>NZ_CP154852.1:0-4879290 GCF_047302395.1 Pseudomonas phoenicis | reverse complement strand
ATCCCCATCATTAAGGACAGTGACCCTGATTGGACGCGTCATAAACATTAGTTGAATAGGTTTGGGGATTTTGTTAAAAGTCAAACCATTAAGTGTGTCAAGCTTTTCAAGTCCGCTCAAAACTAGCGGTTTGCAATCTTTGCTGATTAGGTCAATTATATTTTGTTGGCCAATAAAATTGACGATTGTGGTGAGGCGCTGTAAGCCATCAATGACTTCCCAGGTAGAATCTTTATTCGTGGCCATAAATAGGCTTGGGACGGGTATGCCAAGAAGTATTGACTCTATTAACTGGGATTGCCTCTCTTGGCTCCAGATAAAATGCCTTTGATACTCTGGTGTGACATCAATTATTTCTTCGGAGATCATATCGTAAAGTTGCCTGACAGTTACATCATAGCTGTCGAACGATACCGACCTGCGATTAGCATCCAGTTGAGCCTGGATTGTGGTGCTGTCCATAGATTCCCCTGCACGATCTAGATAACCCAATCGTTTAAATGTCGTCATAAAAGCATGGTTGATACCTACTTGAGCAGTGTTTTGTCGATCAGGCAAACGGCTAAAGGCCATTTGTCTGCTGAAATCGTGGCATTGGCTTGCCGGTTTGGGGCTAAGGTGGTATCGACAAGCGTAACGCGTGCATGAAGGGCCGCTTTGGTGATGGCAGTCCAGAGGGTAGAGACCCTTGCTCAGGCTCATCGATCCAAGTGAACCTACTGACCTAAACGGCCTCAACAGCGGCTAGGCTTGATCGTCTTGGGCCGAACGGCACTTTTGCTCCAGCACGTATGCTTTAAAATGAGCTGCGACCTAAGAGGGGACGGTAGGCAGCCTCTGTAGTGGTCAACAATTCCCGGACACAGAATTGAGTTTTTCCTCCGCAACCGCCGGCGGTACGAAGCCGTTGTGCTGATGCGGCCTTATCCAGTTGTACCGCTGCATGAGGTAGCGGCCGATGTCCTGCTCGGCCAACGCTGTCGTCAGGTAACCCACTATCGGCACCCACTCCGTTTTCAGGCTACGAAACAGTCGTTCCATGGGCGAATTGTCGTAACAGTTTCCCCTTCGGCTCATGCTCTGAATCATCCGATAGCGCCAGAGCCGCTGGCGGAAACTACGGCTGCCATATTGGCTGCCCTGGTCGCTGTGAAACAGCACGCCTTGTGGTCTGCCACGCATCTCGTAAGCCCTGTCGAGCGCTTTGACGACGAGTTCCGCATCAGGCTTGGCAGACATCGCCCAACCCACCACTCTACGGCTGTACAAGTCCAAGACCACCGCCAGATAGCTCCACCGACCCTCTGCTCAGATATACGTGATGTCGCCACACCAGACCTTGTTTGGCGCAGCCACGGTGAACTTGCGATCAAGCACATTGGGAATATCGGGTCGCTCGACCGTGGCCTTCTTGTACGCATGAGAACCGGGCTGTTTGCTGATCAGCCCTTGTTCCTTCATCAATCTTCTGACTCTGAAACGCCCGACGTTAACGCCTTCATCCCGCAGCATGGCAGCCAGACTGCGACTGCCCGCTGAGCCACGACTTTGGTTGAACAGTTCGTTGACACGACTGTGTAGGTTCACGCGGCGGACATCGATATGACGCCGCCGGGCCAAGTGAGCGTAATAACAAGACCGGGGTAGCTCGAAGACTGAACACAACAGTTGAACAGGGTAGTGCTTTGCCAACTGCCGAATCGACTTCAACGTCTGCGCCCGTGTTCTTCGGCCATCAAGAGCGCAGTGGCCTCCTTTAATATTTTCTTCTCAAGCTCCAGCCGGTTGATGCGGGCCTGAAGCTCCTGAATGGTCTGCTGCTCCGGCGTGAGCGCCTTGGCAGTGGGCGTAACGCCCCCGCGCTCCAGCTGCAACTGGGTAACCCAGCGCCGCAATAAGCTCTCACCTACATCGAGAGATCTGGCGGCCTCGGGACAACTGTAGCCTTGGTCGAGCACCAGGCTAGCAGCCTCACGCTTGAAAGTCGGGGTAAAGGTACGTCGTTGTCTGCTCATCGAACACCTCTGTATGGCGAGCATTCTCGCCTAAAAAGGTGTCCGGGGTTAGTAGACCACTACAAGGGCTAGAATAGCCGTATCTGTTGGCCTGTGGAAATCTATCAAGATCCTCGTAAAGGCTCAAACCTTATCTCCAGCTCGGCAAAACTGCTGCAAGGGCAGCTCGGTACTGTCGGGCTGTCCTCAGGATAGTGTCTGGGGCAAAAATGAGGTAAACCAAGCGCCATCAGATGCCAATCTATGCCCACCCACACGCTGATAACAGAAAGATAAAGGCGCCCAAGTCTCGGTATTGTGGGACCTGGGCGTCTTGGTTTATCCATTGCAGAAAAATCGGGATACGTTACTTTATAGATTCAAACTCGCAGAAAGATTGTCCAATCTTAAAGCAGTGACCGTAGCAATTTTGTATAAATCATCTAAGTCCATGTTTTGCTTTGAATTGTGTGCAAGCGTCTCTGACTGCGATGGTAGTGTCTCGTGCAGATCTGCTATTTTTAATGTCGTCGGTATATCTCTGAGCTGTAGGTATAACTGGGTGTACTAAGTTTCGGCTTTTTCGCAGGTGGGATAAGCGCTTGTTTAAGTTATTATCTATGGCTTCAACTTTCGTGGCTTGCCCGATCAGCCATTTAAAGTCGAAGCGGTATTTCATGGTGGTAGATTTAATTTTTATGACAGAAAACAGGCCGCCCGTGTCCCAATCGATAATATTATGTTTGGCATCTTTTCCAGGGCGTGCATTTAGGGGGATATTATTAACTCCAATCGATTGAATTAAATCGAGAAGAATAGCTTCGCATACGGCGCCATATTCAATTATTTGCGTCCTGACAATTCCTTTGCGCTCATATTCGCCAAGTAAAGTCGCTTTTCCTAGTAGATAAGCTATTCGTGCAGATTTCGCTGAGAAATTAGCCGATTCGCGGAGATTTTCAGAAAATATGGAAGTGGTGAGTGATGATCCGTCATCTTTCTTTAAATAAGTATCTAAATACTTTCTTGTCGAGTCTAGGATTATCTGCCCTATGTCTGAATAATTTTCTTTGGAAAATTCAAAATCTGGCTTTTCAGTCTTGGCATTTTTACCTAGTGCGCCTTGAATTTTTTTGGTCACGGCCTGAATCCCTTCTTGTCGAGCTGAATATGGGTAATGGGCAATGCCAGCCTGATGCTCTGCAAATTGCCCACCTCGCACTATACATTAATGGCACACGGCCAGCTATGGTAGCAATGGTGCTGGTGAGGTGCGGGTAGGGAAAAATCGAGGGGTGTAGGTACACAGCGTCATGATTGAATGCAGTGGGCCACGTTTAGGGGGGTACTGCCTCTCACATCCTTTCGGAATTTTTTCTTCTGCTAGTTGTGCATGCCCAATTTCATGTTAGTGAACTAAGTGGCGATTGCTAGCCAACAGCAAAAGCTCCTTCACCGCTGCTCTCGTAGCCATCTGATCTAGAGGCAATATTTCAAAATTTTTCGCTGTGGTTGAGATTTTTTCATGTGTTACACTGACTTCCTGACGGAAATTCCTAAGACAGATTGAGCTTCGAAAGCGGCAAAGTTATGAGGTTTGAACGCGTTGGTGTGGCTGGCTAAGCTCAGGATTTCGCTATTTTAATGAGCTATAGGCCCAGGAAGTTAGGGGCTCTGAACGTCTAGCAAATCGAAAACTTGCGCAAGCTCTAAGGTTTCTCTATTTGGATTGTAAATTCGTCTGGGCCTGCCTCCCGGAACGGCTGAATTGCAACCAGCGACAATCCCACTGCAGCTCAGGCCTGCGATAAACCAGCGGTTTTCATCCAAACTGAGAACAGAGAAGCGCGCCAAGTGGTACAAAAGTGGTACTAGTCGATGCGAGGTGCCCTAGAATCCTTGCTTTATAAGATCCTCAGCCAAAGTATTGCCAATCCATCATCGGCGCCATGGAGAAACGGCGCAATGGGCCAGAGCGAGTGGTGTTTGGCTTAGATTCTGTATCGAAGGGCATCATGGCGTACGCGTTTGTGTACCGTTTCCAGTGTTTCAGAAGTTCGAAGTACGGTAGAGGTGAGCTCAATCACACTCGACTGCGCGTGTACCACTGGAAATCTTGGCAACGATTAGATCAAGGAAAAGGCCGAACGGAGTGGTCAGCTACACCGTTTAGATCTGCCTTAACAAAAAAGGATTTTTCCAAGTTTATCAAGAAGCTCTAAAGCTCGCCTGAAACCAGACTGCCCAAGGATGGATAAAGCGTCTCGAACAGAACGCTCAGCGCATGTCACCTTGATCTGGCCGAACGGTACGAATTCACGGTCGGGCGCCTGCTCGAACACCCTCTATCGTGTCAGCGAAAGCTCGGCTTCTCCGTCAACAGCAAACGGCGCACAAGAAGGTGCCCAACACGGATCAAAAACACTTTGCTGCCTGGAGGCAAATGCTCGTGGCATGAATCATTTCACCCAGCGAGTCCTGCCTAGCGGCAAAATCAACGAACATTCTTATCCAAAAACTCGCGAATGACCGGGATTATTTCCTCGCCGTGCGTTTCGAGAGCGAAATGGCCTGTGTCATACAGGCGAATATCCGCGTTGGGAATATCGCGCTTCCAGGCTTGTGCACCGATCGGGAGAAAGAACGGATCGTGCTTGCCCCATACGGCGAGTAGCGGCGGCTGGTATTTACGGAAATAGGCTTGGAACGTTGGGTACATGGCAACATTCGACGCGTAATCCAACACCAGATCGAGTTGTATGTCTGCATTACCAGGTCGCGAGACCTGCAGCCCTTCCAACGTATAGCCGTCTGGCGCGACAGCGCTTTTGTCCGGAACCCCTTCCAGGTACTGCCATTTGACCGATGCCGCTGTGGGGAAGTCGCTCAAGGCCTTGCGATTCGTCTGGCTTGGGTCTTGCCAGTAGCGCTGTATCGGCGCCCAACCGGCTCCCAGCCCTTCTTCATAGGCGTTGCCGTTCTGGGAAATGATCGCCGTGACTCGCTCAGGATGAGCAACAGCCAACCGCCATCCCACTGGCGCACCGTAGTCGTGCACCATGAGCGCAAACTTGCTCAGTTTGAGCTGTTCAGTGAACTGGCCGATGGTCGTAGCCAGTTGACTGAAGGTGTATGCATATTCTCCCCGCGCCGGCGCTTCGGTGAAGCCAAATGCAGGCAGATCGGGGGCGATCACATGGTAGCGATCGGCAAGCTCTGGAATGAGGTCACGGAACATAAAAGATGACGCAGCAAAGCCATGCAGTAGCAGCACGGTTGGCGCAGTCGGGCTGCCAGCCTCCCTGTAGAACACCTTCACGTCACCTACTTGCTCATAACGGTAGTGGACTTGATTGGTCGATGCGGCTGCGTGAGCGGGACCTGCGAGCACGGCAGCCGCAGCACCAAGCCCGGCAGCCAAATCAGAATAGCTCATGATACACCTCTGTAACCGTTAAAGTTGAGATTTGAAGGTTACTAGCGATTTTGGTAACCTGACAAGGATTTTTTAACGGTTACTACTGGCTGAGGATCCCAGCGGCATGACCCCAAACGCACTCTTTTTAGCTGACAACGTTGCCCTGGACTTCATCAACAGTGAGTACGGCGTAGGCGACAATCGACACGATTGCCTTGTTGACGACCAGAGCGTGCTCGGATGGCTGCAGACGGCCGGGCTCTTGCCGCACCAACCGCAACGTGTAGCACCGAAGGGATTACTGGCTTTGGCTCGTCAGTTGCGCACATGCGCGAGGGAGGTTATCGATTCCGCGATGAAAGGCAGCCCGGCCGATCCTGCGGTCATCAACGCATTACTTGAGGCTGGCCGACCGGTCCGGCAGCTGGTTTGGAACGATGAAAAACAGGCGTATCGAATCAGCTTCCAGCAGCGCGACAGCAGTGCAGAAAGCTTGCTTGAGCCCATTGCCGAGGCTTTGGTGGCACTGGTAACCCACGATAAATTCGAATTCGTTCGTCAGTGCGAGGCGCATGATTGCGTTCTACTTTTTCACGATCTGACCAAGTCGCACCGCCGTCGTTGGTGCAGCATGGCCACGTGCGGCAATCGCATGAAAGTCGCGGCGTTCCGCTCCAGAAACAAGTCCTGAGCGCAGACACAGCAGCGGGCGGCTGGCTAATCTGCGAAGGCATAATCTCTGCACGGTTATCCAGCAGCCCTTGGTGTCAATACCGCTGTAACAACAGAAGAATCAAGTCCTAAATCGCGCCACCATCTGATTCAAACCAATCGCCAGCTGCGACAACTCCCCACTCGCCATCAACGTCTGCCGCGTCCCCTCACTACTCTGCAGCGCCAACTCCCGAATACTCACCAACGCCCGATCCACCTCCCGCGCCACATAAGCCTGCTCTTCAGAAGCCGTCGCAATCTGCTGATTCCGATCATCGATCATCTGCGCGGCCTGGGTAATCACCTGCAGCGATTGCCCCGCATCGTCCGCCGTGCCCTGCGTGGTATTCACTTCACGCAAGCTGTCCCCCATGGCCGTTACCACGGCGCTGCTACGCGCCTGGATCGAAGCGATCATGCCTTCGATCTCGCCAGTGGAGGTCTGCGTGCGATGCGCCAACGCACGCACTTCATCGGCCACCACCGCAAACCCGCGGCCTTGCTCGCCCGCCCGCGCAGCTTCGATGGCGGCGTTCAGGGCCAACAGGTTGGTTTGTTCGGCAATGGCCCCGATCACGCCCAGCACCTTGCTGATCTCCTGGGTCTGCCCGGCCAATTGCTGCACCTGCTCGGCGGTCAAGTCGACGCGGTCCTTGAGGCTGCGCATGGCCACCAGGGTTTGCGTGACCTTCTGGTTACCCATTTCAGCCGCGATGGTCGACTCTTTGGCCGCTTGCGAGGTGGAGGTGGCGTTGCGTGCCACCTCGTCGACGGCCGTGCTCATCTGGTTCACCGCTGTCGCGGCTTGTTCGATCTCGCCGTTCTGCTGGTGCAGGGTACGGTCGGCGCTTTCGGTAATGGCAGTCATTTCGACGGCGGCGGCGCTCAGTTGCGTCGAGGCGTCGGAAATTTCGCTGATGGTGGTGCGCAAGTTGCCCTGCATGGCATTCAGTGCCGCCATCAGTCGGCTGGCTTCGTCGGCCCCCGTCACTGCCACGGCATTGCGCAGGTCGCCGTGGGCGATGTTCTCAGCCAACGACAGCGATGCGGCGAGCGGGACCACGATGCTGCGCGTGAGCAGCACGGCGAGCGCGATGGTGAGCAACAGTGCTGCTGCTACCACCATGGCAATCACTTCGTTGCTGCGGATGTACACGTCAGTGGCCTGGGCGCCTGCTGCGGCAGCGCCTTTTTCATTGTGTTCGCGCAGGCGGGTGAGTTCTGTCTGGTAGGCCTCGGCATGCACCTTTTGTTCGTTGTTGGCGTATGCCACCGCCTGTTCGTGGTCAGTGGCATCCAAGGTGACGATGTGCGCCAGGCCGCCCAAAAAGGTGGCCATGCGCGCGGCGGCCGCTTCGAAAGTTTGACGCTCTTGTTCGTCTGCAATCAGATGCTGGCGGTAATAATCGGTGCGCTCGTTGAGGATGTCGCGGGCGATATTCAATTGGTCAATGGCAGTTGTACGGTCTTCCGGCCTGGTGGCGGCCAGCAGACGAATGCTCTCCAATCGCGCTTTCAACACTGCGATCTGGATATCGTCGGCGGTTCGAGTACTGGCCAGCCAGTTGTTTTCGATGTCCTGTTCGGTACCGCGCAGCTTGCCCAGTTGCAGGTAGGCGAACCCGCCCAGGGCGATTACCAGCAGGGTGATCAGGCCGAAACACAGCGAGGCACGAGGGGCGATGTTCAGTGAGCGAAGATTCATGGGCGCGGTTCCGGCAGTAGGCTCGCCTACCGAGCCCATGCCATGTTATCGGCCGTCTGGACGGGAGCATGAGGGCGGTGGAGGGGCGTTCATTCGGATACTTAGGCTGAGTTTGGTTGATCGAAAACCTGGTGGTTCGTCTGAAACCAGAGGAAGAAGATCTTGGCGAGCATCGAAGCTATCTAGTGGCTGACAGCTACCGTCGACATGCCTTGAGTCATTAGTCTGCAAAACGTCGAAATTTTAGGGGGAAGCAATGATGGGGCCACCGGCCACCGAGTTCGAAAACGTCATGAACTGGGCAAGAGTGCTTGCGGACAATGCCAATCGAGAGGGCCTCGAGGATCTCATCAAGATGGTGCTGAGGCCTGTCCAGGCGGATCACATGCGCGCCGCGTTGATTCGACCCACGCATTGTGCGCCCGAAGCGCTATCGTGGATTCGCAGCATGGGTGGCCTGTGGCAGATACCGGCGCCCGAAGGCACGTTACTTACGCATGTCACCCAGTCTGGGCGCCGAACCGTCGATGCAAGCCATACATTGCACCTCTGTCGGGACGTGGTCCTCCCAACGATATGGAGTAGATCTAGCATCACGAGCAGCTTAGGTGCAATCGGCCCTGGCCGTGTCTGTGGCCGATTCACTCAGGATCCGAACCACAGTGTAACGCTCATGATCCCGCTTGGCATCGGCTGGGTGTCTGGAGGCAACCATTCCATCACCCAGGGAATTTTGTCGGGCGAAGGTGAGCTTGTGCCTGATGAAGTTATCGATGTGTCCTCTGCCATGGATGTAGTTGGATACGACGGTGAGTGCTGGGTTTGTATGAGGACAGGCCTACGTACCGACGGGCCGCGTTATCGCGAATTCGGATGGGTGTGGGAGATCGCCCGCTTGCTCGGGAAGCTTCCGAACGTATCCGCTGAGTAAGCGTTGGCATTTGCGCTGCTTCTGCTAGAGCGGCGATCCCCTTGGGTGGTGAGTGCCAAGCTATTCGGGCGATTTTTAGAAATTTGATGCCCGTATTCAGCGTCAGCGAATATTCACCTCGCATTTCGAGACGAGCAGCTTTCAAAAAGAAGATTTGAAGATGAACCACGAACTTTGGCAGGAACCAGACGGTTGTCAGACCTTTTGCTTGGCAGGTGCTCGCGGTGAGCGCGCGCGAGCACTCATGCACCCTGGAGCGAAGCTCGTATGGGAGGTCGAAGCAGAAAGCCATTTCGAGGCGATGACGCTCTACTATGCGTACATGCAGTGGGGCGAGTACTCGAGTGGCTTTCCTGGACAGGACATGATCCCTTACAAGGAACGGGGTTGGGACTGAACACCCAACCTTGCTCATAGTCCCTACACCATCATTGGAAAGTCAGTATTTTCCTATTCCTTGTAGTCCATTTCCCAAAGATACTCCCCTAGCCATCAAGCTCTTGCGACCTATTTCCCTAGGCCCTAGTCTCCGATCCCGTCGCTTCCCATAAGCGACCGGTTGTGACAGGCCGAGAGAAAAAGGACCGTACGAGCCATGCGTCATGGTGGCTGTGCGTGGGGCACCTCGTGTGCGCCGGTTTTTCCTTATTTCTCCGGTCTGTCAACCCGCGTACAGCCGCCACCCTTTTGTTTGACAGCGAAAGCGTGGCGGGTCCGTTCAAGAATAAGGAGCTCGCATGCTGAAAATTGTCCCAGACCCGCCGCCCACTGCCTTGTTAGCCATTCAGCGCACTGTCTTGTTGCGCAGATACTCTCCAGTTTCGTTATCTCGCCATTCCCCCCACGCTCGCCTGAATCCCGAGTCTCGCAAACGTTTGCCAAGCGATAGGCATCGAACGCTGAACCGCTCGTAACTGAAAACGCCACCGAACATTCAGAGCGATGTCGTCTCGATGGCCGGCTTGACGCAGGCCATCGAGGCGTAGAGCAGGGGAGTCATTCGTGAGCAGTCAGCCTTCCAAGTGTGCCAAAACGCAAACCAAGTCCATCGGATCAGCCACCTTCGGTGAAGGCGCCAAAGGCCATGGCAGCCACCGCCTTTTCAGAGTCGAACCAGGCCATGATCAGGACTATGTGTTGGAGCAAGCCAATCTGCTGATGAACTGCGTCTACCAGCTCACGCGCGAGGCGAGCGTTGAGCTCGATGAATCGTTGATCGTCGCCGCTCACTTTCTCAGTGGAATGGCCAAGGCCCTGGTGGAGGACATCGCGATGGCGCGGATGATTGCTCCGGGTGAGGGCAACTGACAGGCAGTGCCGGCTTCAGGCGTTCACCGGCGCTGTCGGCTTGCGTAGAGTCCACTGCTCGGATCGCGGGTCCACCGATCTCGATGGAGCAGGCCTCTAAGGTATCACCAGCCCCAGCCCGTCCATCACGCGCTATCTATCTACCTTTCCAATCTGGGCCTTAGCGCTTTTCACATTATTGCCATGGTAAATAGCATTAGAGGCATTGAGCTTGTGCCGAGTTGATCTTCGTATCGCACCACGCCAATCGAGCACAAATGACAGAAGCTACCGGCGCGGTAGCTTTTGCCGGTAACGTCTTACTTTTTAGGTTTTTTGGCAGGTTTAACATCAGGGTTGTTACCCTCGGTGTCTTTGTTGTCACGGCGACGTTGATCGACCTTGCCGGTAGACTTGGCAATCGGCTTTGGACCGGGTTTGAGTGCCATAAGCTTGCTCCATAAGCTGAAGTTAGGGGTACTGGCATGCTAATAACATTGAGATTGCCATTCAATGGAGCCACGGCGTTATCTCAGGCTAAAAGGGAATGACCTTTACTCGATTTTATTACTACTCGGATCTTTTCAGCCAAGGGCCTGAAGAACACCTCGCGCACCCTTGAATAACGACTGCCGTAAGGTGTATCGAGCAGACCTACCAGGCTGTCGATTTTTAGGTCGGGTGTATCAACGGAACGTGCTGCGCTGCCTTCGCGTCGACCAAGCCTGTCAAGCGTGGGTCCTGGAAGATTTCGATCTGTCGGGAAAACGCTTCGAAGCCTGACCGGCGATAGAAATCCAAGGCCGCAGGGTGATCGAACGTACAGGTGTGCACCCAGAACCGATCGATCGGCCGTGCCCAGGCTTGTTCGATCGCACGGTTCATCAGCCACCGTCCTGCAGGCCCTCCAATCAACGGATGCGACAGACCGAAGAAGCCCAGCTCGCACGCGCCCGATTGGCGAAAGTCCAGCTCCAGCAGGCCTTCGCCGCCGTCATGTCCGCGCAGGTGATAGATTTCCACGTCGGGCGAATGGATGATTTCGTTCAAGGCCTCGTCGGTCAGGGCCAGGCGGCTGAACCAGAGCCAATCGTTGCCGATGTTTTTGTAGATCGCGCGGTAGGTGGTGGGCTGCGGATCGGACAGGCGCTCGAAATCCCAGGTGGGGGTGGTGGTTTCCGGTCTGAGGTCGGGGCGTGTGGTCATCGACAGCGAGGTGACGACGGTGGCGAGCATGCCATTGGGTACTGGGTGGTAGCCTTCTTTCATCCTGTGTCCTCGATGATCTTGTTTGCGGGGAGGGCTTGGTGCTTGGGGATGGTTAGGGTTTTGCCGTAGTCGGGGTGGGTTTTGGATTTGGCCATGTCTTGGGCTTGGGGGGAAGTGCTGGTTATGTGAGGGGCGGGTTTTTCGGCATATGGGTCGGTTTGAGGCTTTGCAGTGTTGGCGGCGGTATTTGATTGACGGGTGATGCGGTGGCGGCTGGGTTGGGGCTGCTTTGCAGCCCATCGCGGCTGAAGCCGCTCCTACAAGGGGTTGCGTTGCAGCCCGTTGAGGTTGATCGGAGCGCCGAACCGGCCGCTCCTGCAAGGGGCGGTTTGGCTGAACTTCGGGGATGGAGTGCCTATCCGAAGTTGGAGGCCATTGGCCAGGGTCTATGTAGGCAAATGGAAGGAGATCTCGATGTCCAGTACGCGTGCTGACAGTAATGCCCAGTTGGCGGCCATCTTCGATCAGTTGTTGGCGCTGCGCGAAAGTGTTCATCAATTGCATGCCACAGAGCAGGAGCGCGCCATCACTTTGCGGGGCCACCAGACGGTGGACGACAACGAAGCCTTGGATCTCGCCTTCGCCAAGCTGCAAACCGACATCGCCGGGATCGAAGAAGGTCTGGCAACCATCGCAGAGGCCATGGGCGACATCCCCAAGCTCTGAGCCATCTGACGCTTGTCGCCGTACCCGTCCGTCAGCTCCACCGCACATCTTCTGGCATTAATCACTGCTCTCGTCGTCCCAACCACGGACCACGGACCACGGACCACGGACCACGGGCCACGGACCACGGATCTCCGATCACCTGCCATCGCACCAGACGCCAGGCTCAAAGGTTCAGAGCTCAGAGCTCAAAAGCTCAAAAGCTCAAAAGCTCAAAGCTCAAAGCTCATAGGCCCAAAAGCTCAAAACGCCAATACCCAAGGCCCAACCACCACCCCGCCCCCCGACAGGAGTCGACCGTGTCCACCACCGCCGCCAAGCCCTCGCTGCGCCGCGCCATCACCGGCCCCATGCTGTTCCTCTTCATCCTCGGCGACGTGCTCGGCGCAGGTGTCTACGCACTCGCCGGCACCATCGCAGGCGAAGTGGGCGGGGCGATCTGGGTGCCGCTGCTGATCGCGTTGTGCTTCGCGATGCTCACCGCCGGCTCCTACGCCGAGTTGGTGACCAAATACCCGCACGCCGGCGCCGCTTCGGTATTCGCGGAGAAGGCCTTCAAGTCGCCGCTGCTGTCGTTCCTGGTCGGCTTCTGCATGCTCGCGGCGGCCGTCACCAGTGCGGCGGGGTTGTCGCTGGCGTTCGCCGGGGATTACCTGAGCGCCTTCGTCGATGTCTCGCCGTACCTGGCCGCGACCGTCTTCCTGCTCGCCATCGCTGCGCTCAATGCGCGGGGCATCAAGGAATCCTTGGGGGCGAACGTGGTCATGACGCTCATCGAGCTGTCGGGCCTGCTGCTGGTGGTGGTCGCCGCAGCCTGGTATTTGCGCACGGGCGATGCGGACCTGGGCCGTACCTTGACCTTCAAGCCGGGCATCGACCCGATGCTCGCCGTGCTCGGCGCGGCGTTGCTGGCGTTCTATTCCTTCGTGGGTTTCGAGACCTCCGCCAACCTGGCCGAGGAAATCAAGAACGTGCGCACCGTCTACCCGCGTGCCTTGTTCGCCGCGCTGCTCACGGCAGGCGTGGTGTACATGGCGGTGGGGGTGGCGGCGTCGAGCGTATTGCCGACCGACAAACTCGTCGCCACCTCGGCACCGCTGCTGGAAGTGGTGCGCGAGTCGGGGCTGAACATTCCGCCGATGCTGTTCGCCTTCATCGCGTTGGTGGCCGTCGCCAACGGCGCGCTGTTGACCATGATCATGGCCAGCCGGCTCACCTATGGCATGGCCAACCTGCGGCTGCTGCCGGGTGTGTTGGGGGCGGTGTTGCCCGGGCGGCGCACGCCGTGGGTGGCGATCGTCGCGACCACGCTGGTGGCGGTCGCCCTGACGCTCACCGGCACCTTGGCCACCTTGGCACAGACGGTGGTGCTGCTGTTGTTGTTCGTGTTCCTCAGCACGAACGTCGCGGTGCTGGTGCTGCGCCGCGATCTCGTGGAGGAGGACCACTTCCGTGTGCCGACCTTCATGCCGGTGCTCGCGATTGTGTCGTGCCTGTTGCTGCTCAGCCAACAGGGCTGGGAGACCTGGCTGCGGGCAGGCGGTTTGATGTTGGTGGGCGTGTTGCTCTATCTCTGCACGCGCAACAAGCGACGGGCCACTGGCAAGCCCGATTGAAAGGCTGACGCGGGGGCGGGCGGCCAGGCGAGGGTGGACATGTCGGGCCTGATGGCGACTGGCAAGCCCGGTTGAAGGGCTGATGCAGAAGCGAACCGCCAGGCGAGAACGACGGCTGGTACTTTGCAATGCCCTCTCAGGCTTCGCGCGCGCAGGACCCTATGGCCACCGGCAAGCCCGCACGACGGGCTGACACACTGGCGAGCCTTCAGCCAAGAATTGCACGCCGATACTTTGCTATCCGCCAGCAGGCCACACCTTCTCCACGCCGTGCCCACTCACTGATGAAAACGTCGCCCCAGCGCATCCAGCCGCACCGCGATCGGCGGCAACCGTTCGCTGTTCCTGGCCAGCATCTCCACGTCCTGAGCCGTGTTCTGGGCGATGTTCTGCACCGATTGCAGCCGTCCCACCATCTCCACATTCGCCGTGGATTGCTCACGGGTGGTCGACACGATCTGCCCGTTCAACCGATCGATCTGGGCAATGTCATTGCCCACCGCCTGCAGCATCGCCACGGCCAGCTGGCTGTCCTCCACACAGCGCTGCACGCCCTGGCGGCTCTCGCCCATGGCCTTGACCGCTTGCCGGCTGCCGTGTTGCAAGCGTTCGATCATCGTCTTGATCTCCTGGGTCGACACCGCCGTGCGCTGCGCCAGGCTGCGTACCTCGTCGGCGACCACGGCAAACCCGCGCCCTTGCTCACCGGCGCGGGCGGCTTCGATGGCAGCGTTGAGCGCCAACAGGTTGGTCTGGCTGGCGATGCTGCTGATGACCTCAAGCACCGAGCCGATGTGCTCGGCTTGTGAGGCCAGCCCCTGCACCGTCTCGTTGGTGTCGTGCAGGCGGGTCGCGAGCTGGTTGATTTCCTGCCCGGCGCGGCCGACGCTTTCCTGGCCACGGAGGACTTGCTGGCTGGCTAGCCCCGCATGTTCGACGGCATGCTCCACGTGTTGGTTGATCTGCCCCATGGCGCCTTCCATGCGTTGCATGGCGTCGGTCATCTGGGCGATTTCCGCGAGTTGGTGGTGCGCGCCTTTTTCCAGCGTGCCGCTGGCGTGGGCCAATTCCTGGCCGAGTTGGCCGAGGCCGTGGGAATCGTGGGCGACGCCGTCGATCAGGGCGGTGAGCTGGTTCAGAAAGTGCTCGAAACGTGTCGTCAGTGAAACATGAACTTTGCCCGGACTGCCCTCGATGGCCTCACCGCTGAACTGGGTGGTGACGGCGAGCATCTTCTCGAGCATCTCCTGGCTTTCCACCGCGTCCTTGTGACTGTGCACCGCGAGGTAGAGCAGGGCGACGGTCTCCATCACCACGTAGAACGCATGCACGAAGATCATGCTCCAGCCCCCGTGATGGTCCATGACGAACACCGGAAAACCCTGGTGCTGCAGGGCATGGAAGAGCACGTGGTGCACCGCGATGGTGACGGCGGCCACCAGGATCGGCAGCCAGTCGCGGTAGAACGTCAGCACCGCCAGCAACGCGAAGATGCCGAAGTGCGATTCGATGACACCCTGGGCCTGGTTGATGTGCAACGCCGCCATCACCATCAGGCCGACCCCGAGCCCACAACGCATCAAGCGTGTGCCGCCGATGACGCGATAGGCCAGGGTCAGCACCGCACCGGTGCCGCCGCCTATGAGCAGTGCTTGCAGCAGCGTGTCGTGCCAGAACGACAGCATCAGGGAGAACAGCGTCATCAGCCAGATCAGGGCGAGCATGATGCGGTCGGCTTTGCGGTAGTGCTCGGTGAAACGGACAGGCGCAGGCATTCACTCGTACTCCATGTGGGCTGGCCAGGGCCAGGCAAGCATGCGACGTGCCAGACGGGCATGCGGGCAGTGAACTGGGTGTAGGGGGTGGGGATTGGGGGATGGTAAGAGGCTATCGGCGTTTTGCTGTGGGGCTTTAGGCCGGCAGCGGCAGTGGTAGTCACCGGCTGATGGGCGAAGGCGCGGCGACGTTGGAAGGTGGCTATAGGAAGCGCACTTTCACCTTGCATCTGCAGCATTACCGAGGCTTTGTAGGTGAGTGCCTGCGCGACGATCGGGCTGCGTTGGAAGCGGGCCGGAAGGCCGGCCCCGCCGGAATTCCCATTCACAACCAGCAGACTCCGCTTCCTCGGCCAGGCACCCCCGCCGGTTTTCGCGGGGCCGCCATCGGCCTTGCTTGATCGCCGCTCGGCGACTTTTCATACGAACCCTGGGTGTCTCCATTTCCGTGCCGGATGACATGACGCAGATGATGCCCGTAATCTCCCGCGTGCTTGACGGCGAAGAGCCGCAACAGGCATGAGCTTTCATGAACCCGCTCCACCGTATCCATTTCGAAGAATCACGATCATGCACCGCACCATCGAGCACTTCATCACCGATGAAATGCAGCGCCAACGAATCCCAGGCCTGAGCCTGGGCATCATCCAAAACGGCGAGTTGAAGCACTACCAAGGCTACGGCAGGGCCAATCTCGAGCACGCTGTGCCGGTCTACCCACACACGCTTTTCCAGTCGGGTTCGGTGGGGAAGATGTTCACCGCTGCCGCCGTCATGCTGCTGGTGGAAGACCAACTCGTCACGCTGGACGACGTACTGTCCGACCATTTTCCCGAGGCGCCGGTGCCGTGGCGGACGATCACGCTCAGGCATCTGCTCAACCATACGTCCGGGTTGGGTGAAGACTGCGTCGATGTCAGCCGACCGTTCACGGACGAGGCGTATGTGGCCCATGCCTACGAACAAGCCTTGCAGTTCGCGCCGGGACGGCGTTGGCATTACAGCAACTTGGGGTACTCGTTGCTGGGCATTCTGGTCACCCGCGTCGCGGGTATTCATTTGGGCGAGTTCCTGCGCAGCCGGATCTTCGAGCCGGCCGGGATGGAGACGGCGTGCATGATCGACGAGTCGCGCATCGTGCTGCATCGAGCGGCGGGGTATGAGCTTGTCGACGATCAGGTATGCAACCAGGCGCCCGTCTCCAGGGATGCCAACAGGCTGGGGTCCGGGTCGCTGTACCTCAGTCTGGAGGACTGGACGAAGTGGGACTCGGTCGTGGCTCGACGGGCTCTGCTGTCTGCGACCTCATGGGGCGAGGTGTTCAAGGGCGGCAAGCTGAGTAGCGGCCAGCGCTATCCGTATGGGTTGGGTTGGGACCTGGCAACCAGTGTCGACGGGCATCCGGTCTATGGGCACCTGGGCAGTTGGCAAGGGTTCGTCGCGGGGTTTCGTCGTTACGATCGGCATGGCGTGACCATCGTCGCCCTGGCCAATCTGGCCGATGTGGACATCGAAACGATCGTCGACGGGGTGGCCGAGCGCTATTCGTCCAATTTGCGTCTTACCGAACACTCGGCGCCGGCGGATGAAGCCTCTGCACTGGCGCATCGCTTACGGCAGTTTTTGCTTGGCATCGTGTCCGGCAAGGCGGAGCGTGCGGTGTTCGACGACGCTGAAGACAGGGGCGAGATCACCGAACAAGTGCAAACCAGCGATCTGTTCCAAGGCGATTTCTCACTGCGGATGACGAGCTACCAGCCAAACGGCGATCGCTTGAGTTGTACCTATGAGGCGTGCGGGAACGATGCGACCTGCACGGTCTGGGTCGACTTCGATGCCGAACGCAAGACAGTCGCTGAGGCCTTCCTGGAGGTTTGAGCGCTTTACAAAAGGGCTCGATATCTCCCATCGAAGGCTGCTGCTTGAAGCGCTTTCCAGGCCTATACCGGCCCGGTGGCCTTCGCGTTCGCATCGGGTGCAACGGGTCAGTGGCCTTCCATCCGGCAAGCTCCAGGCCCGTACGCATCGCGAACGGCAGGCGATGGGCAAGCCCGAACGAGCGGCCTGGCGAGGCGGTGCGCAGTCAGCGTCGATCGCCTGCGGTCGACGAAGCGCTATCCGCCCGCGGCACAGATGAGCGGATCGGCCAAGGGCGCTTCGCCCGACAGCCACCGGGTATCACCGACCGCCAACGGTTCGAGGCTGCCAAGCGCCGCTCGCGTGCTGGCTTGGGCCACCACCTGCCCGATCACCATCACCGCCGGCGCCTTGAGCTGGAACGCCAGCGCCGCTGCCTGCATACCGCTCACGTCGCTGAAGCACGCCCGCTGCTGCGGCAGCGACGCGTTTTCGATCATCGCCACAGGTGTGTCGCCGGCCATGCCTCCGGCCAGCAGTTCCCGGCGTACGTCTTCCAGCTTCGCCACGCCCATGTACACCACCAGCGTGGTGCCGCTCTGCGCCAGCGCCTGCCAATTCAAAGCGCTGTCGTCTTCGGTGTGCGCCGTCACCAAGGTCACGCCCCGGGCCACGCCGCGCAGGGTCAGGGGGATGTCGCAGTGCGTGGCGCCGGCCAGGCCTGCGGTGATGCCATTGACCAGTTCGACTTCGATGCCGTGGTCGCGCAGCCAGTCGGCCTCTTCGCTGCCGCGCCCGAAGATGCAGGGGTCGCCGCCTTTCAGGCGCACCACGCACTTGCCCTGGCGGGCATAGCGCAGCATCAGGCGCTGGATGAAGGCCTGGGGTGTGGAGCGGCAGCCGCCGCGTTTGCCGACGCCGATGACCTTGGCGTTGGGGCAGTGTTCGAGCACGGCGGGGTTGACCAGGCTGTCGATCATCACCACGTCGGCGCCGCGCAAGGCGCGCACGGCCTTGAGCGTAAGCAGCTCCGGGTCGCCGGGGCCGGCGCCTACCAGCCAGACTTTTGCGTTCATGGGTGTTTCCTCATCAGGGGTATGGGGACCGTCGGGTGCGGTCTTTCAACAGATGCATTGTTTGTCCGATGACCAGGTCAGCGGCGGCGCATTCAAGCGCGGATAGCGCGGGGCGGCTGTGCGCGTGACGTCCACAAGGCTGCCTATCCACGCAGCAGCCAGATCGACAGCAGTCCATTCAGCAACAGCGACAGCAGCGCAAGCGTGCGCCACACCTTCACCGGTTCACGCTCCAGCAGCGGACGCAACCGCGCACTGGGTTGTTGCTCGCCGTGCTCCAGCGCCAGGCGCCATTCTTCAGCCGTTTCGAAGCGCTCCAGCGGGTCGGTGGCCAGGGCTTTGTCGAGGTTGTGCACCAGCCATTCCGGCAAGTCGGGGCGGTAGCGGCTGGCGGGTACCGGGGTGGCGAAGCGGGGGCGCTGGAAGGCTTCGATCTCGCCGTGGGGGTAGTGGCCGGTCAGCAGGAAGTAGAGGGTCACGCCTGCGCTGTACAGGTCCTGGGCCACGCTCGGCGCGGCGCCGGCGTAGGCTTCCGGGGCGATGTAGTTGGGTGTGCCGGGCAGTTCGCCCGGGATGTGCGCGGACAGCCCCGGGCAGTACGCCAGGCCGAAATCCAGCAGGCGCACGTCGCCGTCTTCGCCGAGCAGCAGGTTGTCGGGCTTGATGTCGCGGTGCAGGATGTTGCGCCGGTGCAGCATGCCCAGTGCCCGCAGCAGGTGCAGGGCGATGTCCAGGCCTTGGGCCAGGCTCAGCGTGCCGTGCTGGCGGTGGTGCTCGGCCAGGGGCAGGCCAGGGTGCTCGCGCATCAGGTAATAGAGGTGCTGGCGCTCGCTGGCGGGGTGCACTTCGGGAAAGTGGCGCCCGGCCACACGGCGCAGGAACCATTCTTCCTGGAGCAGGCGCTGGCCGGCTTCGTTGTCGCCGTCGCAACGGGCGGGCAGGGTTTTCAACAGCCAGGGTTGCTGTTGTGTGTCGCGCACGCGGTACAGCAGCGATTGCCGCGAGTGGCTCAGCAGCGTCTCGACCTGCCAGCCTTCGAAGCGTTGCCCCGGCTTCAAGGCCGGGGGCAGCGGCCACTGCTCCATCTGCTCGAGGGCATCGCCCAGGCTGGCTTCGCCCGGTTCGTCGACGCGTACCAGCACGGCGCTGGCGTTGTCCTGGCTGCCGGCAAGGTGGGCGGCGGTCACCAGGGCCTGGGCGGCTCGTTGCAGATCGGGTTCGTCGCGCAGCACATTGGCGATCGATGCATCGCCCAGGGTCGCCCAGACGCCGTCGCTGACCAGCAGGAAACCTTCGCCTGCGCGCAGCTCGCCTTCGCGGTAGTCCACCACCAGATGCTGCTCCAGGCCCATGGCGCGCTTGAGCACGTGCTGCATGCCCGGCTGGCTCCAGACGTGGTCTTCGCTCAAGCGCTGCAACTGGCCTTCGAACCAGCGGTACACCCGGCAATCGCCGATGTGCGCCAGGGTGAAGCGTCGGCCGCGCAGTACCAGCGCGCTGAGGGTGGTGAGCAGGGGCTGGCCGCCGCCGTTGGCGTGCAGCCAGCGGTTCTGCGCGAGGAGCAGGCGATCCAGCGCCTGGGCCACGCCCCAGGTTTGCGGGGTGGCGTAGTAATCGTGGGCCAGGGCCTGCACCGTGGAGCGTGCGGCCAGGCCGCCGTCGGCGCACTGGCTGACACCGTCGGCCAGGGCGAACAGGTAGCCCTTGCTGGCCGCGAGCGACGCGGCCGGGCTGACCAGGCGCGTGGCGTCCTGATTCTCGGCGCGCGGCCCGCTGGCGCTGCTGTGCGCGTAGCGCAGGTGCAAGGGCATGGCGACTCAGACCCGCGCGGCGGTGAAGGCCGCCGAGCCCCAGGTGGTCCTCCAGCGGCGCTTGACGGCGCACAGCCCGAACCAGGCCACCACGCCGAGGCTCGCGAACAGCCACAGGCCCAGCTGGTAGTCGCCGGTGCTCTGCTTGATGGCGCCCAGGCCTGCCGCCAGCAGGAAACCGCCGATGCCGCCGGCCATGCCGATCAGGCCGGTCATCACGCCGATTTCGCGGTTGAAGCGCTGCGGCACCAGTTGGAACACCGCGCCGTTGCCGGCGCCCAGACCGAGCATGGCGCTGACGAACAGCGCCAGGGCGGCGATGGAGCTGGACAGGTGCATGCCCACCGCCGCGATGCACACGGCGGCGACGGCGTACATGCCGAGCAGCGTGCGGATGCCGCCGAAGCGGTCTGCCAGCGCGCCGCCCAAGGGACGCATCAGGCTGCCGCCGAACACGCAGGCGGCGGTGTAGTAGCCAGCGGTCACCGGGCTCAGCCCGTACTGGTCGTGGAAGTAGCCGGGCAAAGCGTTGGCCAGGCCGATGAAGCCGCCGAAGGTGACGCTGTAGAAGAACATGAACCACCAGCTGTCGCGGTCAGCCAAGGCCTTGAAGTAGTCGGCCATGGATTTGGGTTTGCTGCGATTGGGGGCGTTTTTCGCCAGCACGGCGAACAGGATCAGCGTCAGCACCAGCGGGATCAGCGCCAGGCCGAACACCTGGGTCCAGCCGAAGGCGGCGGCCAGCACCGGCGCGGCCAGGGCGGCCAGCACGGTGCCGGAGTTGCCGGCGCCGGCGATGCCCATGGCCTTGCCCTGGTGCTCGGCGGGGTACCATTGCGAAGCCAGCGGCAACGCCACGGCGAACGAAGCGCCGGCCATGCCCAGGCACACGCCGAGCAGCAAGGCTTGCTCGTAGCTGTGGATGCCGAGCTGCCAGGCCGTGAGCAGCGAGACGATGACGATCACCTGGCCGATGATGCCGGCCGTCTTCGGCGACAGCTGATCGGCCAGCATGCCCATGACGAAGCGCAGGATCGCCCCGGCCAGAATGGGCGTGGCGACCATGAAGCCGCGTTGCTGGGTGGTCAGTTGCAGGTCGGTGGCGATCTGCACCGCCATGGGGCCGAGCAGGTACCAGACCATGAAGCTCAGGTCGAAGTACAGGAACGCGGCGAATAGCGTGGGGGTGTGTCCGGCTTTCCAGAAGCTCTTGTTCATTCCAGCACCTCATCTGCAATTGGGGTTGTGGGCTTGCAGGTGGGCGAGCCCTACGGCTGCTCCACCGCCTCGTTGCGCGAGGCCAGAAACGCAAAGACGTCGCCATGCCGAGTCCGCTTTCGCGAACGGGCATGCGACGTCTTTGTCGGGGATGGGGCAACCGCCGTTGGCTACCTGTGATGGAGTGGAAGCAGGTTGTGTGCCAAAGCTGTTGGGCGGTGGGTAGGCCGTTACAGATATCTGGGGGGACAAAAGACATGCTGTGCCTACGGGGGCGAATGAAACCGCTCGTGCGCAGGGTGCGGTCTGCCGGTTGAGGTGGTGTGGGCTGGACTGGGGCGGCTGCGCCGCCCATCGCGGCTAAACCGGGGCGCCGGCCGGCCGCTCCTACAGGGACTTTGATCTGCGGGTGGGGATGGTGGTTTTGGGTTGGGGTGGCTGCGCCGCCCATCGCGGCTAAAGCCGGGGCGCCGGCCGGCCGCTCCTACAGGGACTTTGATCTGCGGGTGGGGATGGTGGTTTTGGGTTGGGGTGGCTGCGCCGCCCATCGCGGCTAAACCGGGGCGCCGGCCGGCCGCTCCTACAGGGAGTTTGGTCTGCGGGTGGGGATGGTGGGTTTGGGTTGGGATGGCTGCGCTGCGCTGCGCGGCTGATCGGAGCGTCGAACCGGCCATTCCCACAGGTTTTTGCGATCCCCTGTAGGAGCGGCTTTAGCCGCGATAGGGCCGGGCCTGCCGTTGGCTCGGGGTTACGACTTTCACGGGCGAAGCCAAACAGGTTCGCTATTTACTAAGTGATGAGTATCTTGAGTCACTCCGGGCATAAGGCCGCTTAACTGAGAAGGCAACTCCACACGCCCCATTGAAACAATCAAATCTGCACGTTCATGGGCCACTCGTGCCGCATCCTGGTGCACTGCCAACTGCCAACTGCCAACTGCCAACTGCCAACAACCAACTCCCAACCCATTCAGGTCAACAACTCGTTCATCGCTATGATCTGCTCCGCCACCTGAATCAGCTTCTGCTGCCGGCTCATCGCCTGGCGCCGCATCAGCGTGTAGGCCTCTTCCTCGCCGCAGCTCTTCATTTTCATCAGCATGCCCTTGGCCAACTCGATGCGTTTGCGTTCGGCCAGTTGCTGGTCGCGGGCGTGGAGCTGCGCGCGCAGCACCTGGTCGCTTTCGAAGCGCGCCATGGCCACGTCCAGGATCGGTTGCAGGCGTTGGGCGTGGATGCCTTCGACGATGTAGGCGCTGACGCCCGCCTTGATCGCCTGGCGCATCACGCCGGGGTCGTGCTCGTCGGTGAACATGACGATGGGCCGCGGCTGGTCGCGGGTCACGATCACCACTTGCTCCATCACGTCGCGGCTGGGCGACTCGGTGTCGATCAGCACCACGTCCGGGCGCACGGCTTCGACCCGGGCGGGCAGGTCGATGGTCAGGCCCGATTCGTCGATGACGTCGAAACCCGCTTCGCTCAACGCGGTGCGCAGGCGACCGCCGGTGCGCGAGGTGTCGTTGATCAGCAGAATGCGCAGCATCTAGACCTCCGGTCAGCGAGCGTGGCGGGCATGCAGGGCGAAGCTGCGTGCGTAGGCGGCTGGATCGCTGCCGTCCCACACGCTGCCGTCGAGCAGTTGCGAGCGGCGCAGAGGGCTGGCCGGCACGGCGATGCCCAGCGCGCCTGCGGCGTCGCGGTAGAGGTCGAGCCGTTGCACCCGGCTGGCCACGGCGCGGTAGTCCGGGTCGTCGCGCAGCAGGCCCCAGCGGCGGAACTGGGTCATGAACCACATGCCGTCGGAGAGGTAGGGCACGTTCGCCGCGCCCTGGTTGTGGAAGCGCAGCGGGTGATCGTCTTGCCACTGGTGGCCCCGGCCATCGTCGTACAGCCCCATGAAGCGCGGCTCGATGCTGCTCAGCGGCAGGTCGAGATACTCGCGGCCACTCATCAGCTGTGCAGCGCTGCGACGGTTTTGTGCGCTGGCCTCGATGAAGCGGCTGGCGTCCAGCACGGCCATCAGCAAGGCGCGGGCGGCATTCGGGTTCTGCTCGACGAAGGCCCGTGTGCAGGCCAGCACCTTCTCAGGGTGGTCGGGCCAGATCGACTGGCTGGTGGCGACCGTGCAGCCCTGGCCCAGCGCCACGGCGTGGGCGCTCCAGGGCTCACCCGCGCAGAAGCCGTCGATGCGCCCCGCCTGCAAGTGCGCGAGCATCTGCGGCGGCGGGACGACCACGCTGTTGACGTCGTGCAAGGGGTGGATGCCCTGGCTGGCGAGCCAGTAGTACAGCCACAGGGCATGGCTGCCGGTGGGGAAAGTGTGGGCGAAGGTGAGCTTGCCACCGGCCTCGGCGGCGTGTCGGCCGAGCGCAGCGGAATGGGTGATGCCGGCGGCCGTCAGCGCTTGCGACAGGTTGATGCTCTGGCCGTTCTGGTTCAGCCCCATCAGCACGGCCATGTCCGTGGCCGGCGCGCCGCCGAGGCCGAGTTCGATGGCATAGACCATGCCGTACAAGGCGTGCGCGGCATCCAGCTCGCCGCTCGCCAGCTTGTCGGCGACACCCGCCCAAGAGGTTTGCCGGTGCAGTTCGAGGGTCAGCCCGTAGGGCTGGGCGAAGCCCTGGGTGGCGGCGACCACCACCGATGCCGCATCGCTGAGCGGCATGAAGCCGACGTTCAGCACGTGCTTTTCCGGGGCGTCGCTGCCGGCGACCCAGGCCAGGGGAGGGGAAAGCGTGGTGGAGGTGTCGCTCACGGTGTGATTCCTGATCGGTGTCGCTTGAAAAGTGAAATGCTGACGCAGGATCGGTGTTCCGGTTGTCCTTTCAGGGGGCACGTCGCGGCCCAGCGCGGCTGGTCAGAGCGTCGAACCACCGCTCCTGTAAAGACATGTATCCCTCAGGGATAAACTGAAGCGGCCGGTACTGCCGGCCCAATCGAGCCCCTGCCGCTTTCGCTGCCAGATCGCAACGCCTCGACTGCCTGAGTGTGCCGCCCTTGGCAAACGACCCGAAACGCCTATTGCCCGCCTTCGCACATGCCTCAATCGTCTTCAGTACACATCGCGCAAATACCGCCGTGCCTTGCTCATGTCGCTCACATACAGCGTGGCCGCCGCAGCGCTCATCTTGCCGTGGCGCTGCACGATCGCCTTGAGCGCGGCGTCGACGTCCTTGGCCATGCGCGCGGCGTCGCCGCACACGCACACATGGGCGCCTTGCTCCAACCATTGCCACAGCTCGGCACCCGCTTCGAGCATGCGGTGCTGCACGTAGACCTTCTCGTCCTGGTCGCGGGAGAACGCCGTGTCCAGCTTTTGCAACACACCGTTGCGCTGCCAGTCGCGCAGTTCCTCGCGGTAGTAGAAGTCGGTGCGCGCGCGCTGCTCGCCGAAGAACAACCAGTTGCGTTTGCCGCCCAGCGCCTGCCGCTCCTGCAAGAACGCTCGAAACGGTGCAATACCGGTGCCAGGACCGATCATGATCAGCGGTGTTTCGGGATGCTCCGGGACATGGAAGTGCGCGGACGGTTGCAGGTAGATGCGCACGCCGTGCTCGCCGGCACGGTCGGCGAGGAAAGTCGAGCACACGCCGCCGCGTTCCCGGCCTTCGTGCCGGTAGCGCACGGTGGCCATGGTCAGGTGCACTTCGTCGGGCGTCTGGGCCGGGCTCGAGCTGATCGAGTACAGCCGCGGTTGCAGCGGCTTGAGCAGGCGTACCCACTGCTGCGCGTCGAGCACGAGGGGGAATTCGCGCAGCAGGGTGGGCAACTGCCGGCCCCACAGCCAGGCTTGCAAGGCGGCGTGTCGGTCCTCTTCGAGCAGGGCGCCCAGCCGCTCGTTGCCGGGTTGGGCCGCGACCCGGCGCAGGAGGTCGGGGCCGATGCGGGCGATTTCCAGGCGCTCGCCCAGGGCCATACGCAGCGGCATGGGCGGCTGATCGGCGAGCTGCACGGGGGTGTCGCCGTCCACGCCGATCAGGCTCAGCACCTCTTCCACCAAGGCTGGCGCATTGATCGGCCAGACGCCCAGGGCATCGCCTGCGCGATAGGGGAATTGATGTCCTGCCAGGTCGAACGCCAGGTGCCGGGTTTCCTTTTCGGCGCCTTCGCCGTTGAGCAGGCGGTTCGACAGCAGGCGCGTGTGCAGCGGGTGGGCGCGGGTATAGGGGTTGCGGGCGACCTTGGCGGCCGTGGGGGCCGTAGAGGCCACGCAAGCGGGAGAGGCTCGAGTGGCGGCCACGGCGCCTTCAGTCGGGGACGTCGGAGAAGTCGAGGATGTCGAAGAAATCGGCGCGGCCGCCATGGCGCCCTCGGAACCGACCGCGCCCAGCTTGCCGCACAGTTCGACCAGCCACTCTTCGGCCGGCGCCTGATAGTCCGGCTCACAGTCCAGGCGCGGCTGGATACGCTCGCCGCCCAACGCGGCCAGGCGCTCGTCGAGCTTGCGGCCGAAACCGCAGAACTGCCGATAGCTGGAATCGCCCAGCGCCAGCACGCCGAAGCGGCTGTCGCGCAAGCTGTCGGGCGCAGCGTCGGCCAGCGTTTCCCAGAAGGCGACGGCGTTGTCCGGCGGGTCGCCGTCGCCGAACGTGCTGGCCACCAGCAGCACGCCCGCGGCGCTGCGCAAGTGCGCGAGCTCGACGCTGTCCATGGCCCGCACCCGGGCGCGCTGGCCGGCGCTGTCCAGGCGCTGTGCGCAGAGCGCGGCGAGGGTCTCGCCGTTGCCCGTCTGCGAGGCCCAGAGCACCAGCCATTCGGTAGCGGGTACGGCACGGGAGAGTGCTGCGCCCGCATTGGCCTCGGCGCCTTGGACACGGGGGAGTCCTGCGGCCGCATCGGCTTCGGCGCCCTCGGCACGGGCGAGCGTTCCGGCCATGCCGGCATGGGCGCCCCCGGCACGGGAGAAGATTCCGGCCAGCAGACCATTGAGCAGAAGCCGCTGCCCGGCGGCCAGGGGCGCCTGCTCGGGGATCGTCGGCACGCCGCCGTGCGTAGCCTCGGCGCTGCGCAAGCCCAGCAGATAGCCGTGCAGGTAAGCCTGCGCGTCAGCGTCCAGGGTCAAGGGCGCGGCGGCCGGCAGGTTCAACAGGCGGGCGAGGTGATCGATCTGCATGGGGGCGTACGCCAAGCTCGTGTCCGTGGCAGGCAGCGCTGCGGGCGGCTCGGCGTCGGGCACCGGTTGCAGCGCCACGGCACAGTATTTGAAGGCCGGTTGCAACGACAGCGGATCGACCGCATCGCTGGTCACGGCATTGACCGCCAAGCCCTCACCGAACACGTCGCTCCAGTGGAAGGGCGCGAAGCAATTGCCCGGCCGCACGCGGTCGCTGAGCACCGCCTGCAGCACCGCCATACCCCGCCGCGAGCGCACCTGCACCGGTTTGCCTGGCTCGATGGCCAAACGCTCGGCATCGCTGGGGTGGATTTCGACGAAGGGTCCGGGGTTGAGGCGGTTCAGCGCCGGCACCTTGCCGGTCTTGGTCAGGGTGTGCCACTGGTGCTGCACGCGCCCGGTGTTGAGCACCAAGGAGAACTCGTCGTCAGGCCGCTCGGCGGGCGCCAGGTGCGGTCTGGCGAAGAACTGCGCCTTGCCGCTGGCGGTGGGGAAACGCAGTTCGGCACTGCCGGCCGGGCGGTAGCGGATCGGGTTGCGCACGGCCGTCTCGGCCGTCGCGCAGGGCCATTGCAGCGGCTGCTGGCGCAGGCGCGCATGGCTGGCGCCGCGCAGGTCGTAGCCGGTCTTGGGGTTGGCGGTGCGCTTGATTTCTTCGAACACCTCCGCCGCGTCGCGGTAGCTGAACGCCTCGGCATAGCCCATGGCACACGCGACCCGGGCGATGATCTGCCAGTCCGGCAAGGCCTCGCCCGGCGGCGGCACGGCCTGCTGGGTCAAGGTCAGGTTGCGCTCGGAGTTGATCATCACCCCTTCGGCCTCGGCCCACAGCGCGCCGGGCAGGAGGATGTCGGCATAGCGGTTGGTTTCGGTGTCGAGGAAGGCTTCCTGGGTGATCACCAGTTCGGCCTTTCGCAGCCCGTCGATCACCTGCTGGCGGTTGGGCACGCTGGCCACCGGGTTGGTGCAGATGATCCAGCAAGCCTTGATCTGGCCGACGGCCATGGCGCGGAACATGTCGACGGTGCCGTTGCCCGCTTCGGTGCGCAGGCTGCCCGCCTCGAGGCCCCACAACCGCTCGATGAAGGCGCGGTCTTCGGCCACCAGCGCCGAGCGCTGGCCTGGCAGGCCCGGCCCCATGTAGCCCATTTCGCGGCCGCCCATGGCGTTGGGTTGGCCGGTCAGCGAAAACGGGCCGCTGCCGGTGCGGCAGATGGCACCGGTGGCCAGGTGCAGGTTGCACAGCGCGTTGGTGTGCCAGGTGCCTTGCACGCTCTGGTTGAGGCCCATGGTCCAGCAGCTCATCCAGTTGTTCGCTTCGCCGATCCAGCGTGCGGCCTGGCGGATGTCGGCCTCGGCGAGGCCCGTCGCCTGGGCCACGTAGGCTGGGGTGTAGGTCTGCAGGAAGTCCTCCATCACTTCCCAGCCTTCGGTGAAATCGGCGATGAAGGCGGGGTCGGTCAGGCCATCCTTGACCAGCAGGTGCAGCAGGCCGTTGAGCAGGGCCAGGTCGCTGCCGGGGGCGACTTGCAGGTACAGGTCGGCCTTGTCGGCGGTGCCGGTGCGCCGCGGATCGACGACGATCAGCTTGGCCCCGGCCTTGAGCCGGTCGAGCAGGCGCAGGAAGAGGATCGGGTGGCAGTCGGCCATGTTCGCGCCGATCACCAGGAACACGTCGCTGTGCTCGAAGTCGTCGTAGGCGCCGGGCGGACCGTCGGCGCCGAGCGACAGCTTGTAGCCGCTGCCGGCGCTGGCCATGCACAGGCGCGAGTTGGACTCGATGTGCTGGCTGCGGATGAAGCCCTTGGTCAGCTTGTTGGCCAGGTATTGCGCCTCCAGCGACATCTGCCCGCTGACGTACAAGGCGAAGGCGTCCGCGCCGTGTTCGTCGACGATGGCGCGCAAGCGGCTGGCGGTGGCCTCGATGGCCTGGTCGATGCCGACGCGCACCGGGTCGCGCTGGCGCTGCTCGCGCATGAAGGCATGTTGCATGCGCCCGGCGTCGGCCACCGGCAGGGCGCAGGTGCTGCCTTTGGTGCACAGGCGTCCGGCGTTGCTCGGGTGCTGTTTGTCGCCCGAGACTTTGACGATCAGGCCGTGTTCCACCTGCATGACGATGCCGCAGCCCACCCCGCAGTAGGGGCAGACGCTGCGCACGGTCTTGCTGGGCTCGAGCAGGGTATCGGTCATGGCGGTGCTCTCTTGCGCAAACGACTAAGGCGCCATGCCGCTCCTGCGTTTTTCAACGGGAGCTGCACGGCGCCTTTGTCGTGAGGTATTGCCTGGAAGAACGGCCATCGTCGTTGACGGCCTTTGCCTGGGTGTAGCAATGGCTGGGCCAACACCAGGTCGAAGCGCGTATGAAGGCCGCGCCGCTGTGATCCCCCTGCGCAGGGCGCCTCTGCAAAATATGTTTATGGGTCGTGATGCGCGCTTCGTGCTGGGGCGACACTGGCGGATCTGCACCGTTTTGGCACATGAAAAGGCCTAGGCGGCCGTGGGGCTGAAAGCCCCCGTGAGTGTCAGCGCGAGGCCTGAAGAACACCCTGAGACTTGGCAGAATCGTGCCGGCAGCGCCAGCCATTGCGGCTAATCAGAGCGTAAAACCGACCACTCCAAGGACACGCATTCCCCTGTAGGAGCGGCTTTAGCCGCAATGGCCGGCAGCGCCGGCCCAATGCCTGCAAAACCCCAATAAAGCACCCACTGAAATCCCACCTAGCAATACCGTCACCCACCCTTGCAGGCAAATCTTCGGACTTCTGGCACAACCACTGCATACCAACCCACAACCGCTGCACAGTGCCAGCGGACCACCTTGTCGATCAACGGCGATCGTCCGGCCCCCTGCGGCCCAAGGAACAATGACTGCGCCAGGCCTACGGGTCGGCAGCGAGAACAGGCAATGGCGCCTGGAACCTTCTGGTTCCAGGCGTTTTTTTTGCTTCGAAACAACCGGATCGGCCTCGAGAGGTGCTCCATGAACAGCGAATTGGCGAGTGATCTGCAAAACATCGTGGTAATAGGCAACGGCATGGTCGGCCACCACTGCGTCGAGCAGTTGGTGGAAGGCGGGGCCTTGGGCCGCTACCGCATCCATGTGTTCAGCGAAGAGCCGCTACGCGCCTACGACCGCGTGCACCTGTCCGAATACTTCGGCGGGCGCGACGCCGAGTCCCTGGCCCTGGGCGATGCCGCGCTCTACCAACGTGGCGGCGTGGCCCTGCACCTGGGCGTGCCGGTGCTGGAGGTCGACCGCGCGCGCCAGGAGGTGATCACCGCCAACGGTTGCGTGCCCTATGCGCACCTGGTCATGGCCACCGGTTCCTATCCCTTCGTGCCGCCCATCGAGGGGGCGGCTGGCGATTCGCGTCTGGTCTACCGCACCCTGGCCGACCTCGACACCATTCGCGCCGCGGCCGGCAACGCCCGTCGCGGCGTGGTGGTCGGCGGCGGCCTGCTCGGGCTGGAGGCGGCCAACGCGCTGCGCAGCCTGGGCCTGGAAGCCCATGTGGTGGAATTCGCGCCTCGGCTGATGCCGGTGCAGTTGGACGAAGCCGGCGGGGTGGCGCTCAAGGCGCGTATCGAAGCGCTGGGGGTGCAGGTGCACCTGTCGCGCAGCACCCAGTCGATCACCGCCGGCGAGGACTACCGTTTCCGCATGAATTTCGCCGGCGACGAATTTCTGGAAACCGACCTGGTGGTGTTCTCCGCTGGCATCCGCCCGCAAGACGCGCTGGGCAAGGCCTGCGGCCTCGAGCTGGGCGCGCGCGGCGGCATCGCCATCGACGGCGCCTGCCGCAGCAGCGATGCGCACATCTCCGCCATCGGCGAGTGCGCGGCCTGGAACGGCAGCGTGTTCGGCCTGGTGGCGCCGGGTTACCAGATGGCCCGCAGCGTGGCCGCGCAGCTCTGTGGCCTGGACAGCGCCTCGTTCGCCGGCGCCGACATGTCCACCAAACTCAAGTTGCTGGGTGTCGACGTCGGTTCCATCGGCGATGCCCAAGGCGCCAGCGCCGGGGCGCGCAGCTACCGTTTCATCGACGAGGCCACTGCCAGCTACCGGCGCTTGGTCGTCTCCGCCGACGGCAAACAGGCCATCGGCGCCGTGCTGGTGGGTGACAACAGCTACTACGACACCCTGCTGCAATACATCCAGAACGGCCTCGCGCTGCCCGCCGACCCCGCGTCGCTGATCCTGCCGCAGGGCGAGGCGGCACCGGCGCTGGGCGTCGACGCACTACCCGCCACCGCCACCCTTTGCTCATGCCACAACGTCAGCAAGGGCGCGGTCTGCAGCGCCATCGACGGCGGCTGCAGCGACCTTGCCAGCCTCAAGTGCCAGACCAAGGCCGGTACCGGTTGCGGCGGCTGCGCCGGCCTGCTCAAGCAGGTCTTCGAACACGAGCTGACGGCCCGTGGCGTCAGCGTCGACAAGAGCCTGTGCGAACACTTCGCCTACACCCGCCAGGAGCTGTACTCGCTGGTGCGTGTCGAACGCATCGAGACCTTCGACGCACTCCTGGCCCGCCACGGCAAAGGCCACCTGGGCTGCGACATCTGCAAGCCCGTGGTCGGCTCGATCCTGGCGTCGTGCTGGAACCGGCCGATCATGGAGCCGTGGCTGGTGCCGCTGCAGGACACCAACGACACCTTCATGGCCAACATGCAGAAGAACGGCACCTATTCGGTGGTGCCGCGCATCCCTGGCGGTGAAATCACCCCCGACGGCCTGATCGCCATCGGCGCAGTGGCGAAGAAATACGACCTCTACACCAAGATCACCGGTGGCCAGCGCATCGACCTGTTCGGCGCCCAGCTGCACGAGCTGCCGGACATCTGGGCCGAGCTGATCGCCGCCGGTTTCGAAACGGGCCACGCCTACGGCAAGTCGACGCGTACGGTGAAAAGCTGCGTCGGCAAGACCTGGTGCCGCTACGGCGTGCAGGACAGCGTGCAGATGGCCCTGCGCATCGAGGACCGTTACAAGGGCCTGCGCGCCCCGCACAAGCTCAAGTTCGCCGTGTCGGGCTGCACCCGCGAATGCGCCGAGGCGCAGAGCAAGGACGTCGGTGTGATCGCCACCGAAAACGGCTGGAACCTCTACATCAGCGGCAACGGCGGCATGCGCCCGCGCCATGCCGAGCTGTTCGCCACCGATCTGGACGACGAGACCCTGATCCGCTACATCGACCGCTTCCTGATGCTCTACATCCGCACCGCCGACAAGCTGCAACGCACCTCGGTGTGGCGCGAAAGCCTCGAAGGCGGGCTGGACTACCTCAAGGCCGTGGTGATCGACGACAGCCTGGGCCTGGCGAGCGAACTCGAAGCGCAGATGCAACTGGTGGTCGACCGCTACGAATGCGAGTGGGCCAACGCCCTGAACGATCCGGAGAAACTCAAGCGCTTCCGCACCTTCGTCAACGCCAGCGGTGCCGACCCGGACGTGCAGTTCGTCAAGGAGCGTGGCCAGCGCCGGCCGGCACGGGCGGAAGAAATGAACCTGATCGATGCGACGGAGGTGGTCTGATGCCTGGCATGAATGCACTGCGGGTCGAAACGGATAACGGTTGGAGCAGGGTGTGCGGTCGCCGCGACCTGGTCGCCCATTCCGGCGTGGTCGCGCTGCTGGGCGGCCGTCAGATCGCCTTGTTCTACCTGCCGGGCGAGCAGGGCGAGGGCCAGGTTTTCGCCCTCGACAACCGCGACCCACGCTCGGGCGCCAACGTCATCGGCCGTGGGCTGATCGGCAGCATAGCCGGCAAGCTGGTGGTGGCGGCGCCCTTGTACAAACAGCATTTCGGATTGCACGACGGGGTGTGCGTGGAGGCGCCGACGGAGCGGTTGCGGGTGTGGCCTGCGCGGCTATGCGGGGATGATGTGGAGGTAGACGCCGACTGTCTTTCACCTACGACCGACCGGCGAGCCTGATTCAGCGGGGGCGCTGATGCCAAGTCAATGGTGTCAAGGCCGCTTGGCCGGCTACGCCGACCATCGCGACTGACCGGAGCGCCGAACCGTTCGCTTCAACAGAGCTTGTTACCGGTGCAGGAGCGGCTTAGGGAGGAGCGCCGGGCCATGATGGCAGCGCTGCTGTGGATCAGGTGCCGCGCTGCTTGCTTGCAGCGTGCCGCGCTGCTTGCTTGCAGCGTGCCGGCACCTGGCTGGAAACGGTTCAGTAGCCCGTCAGAATGCTGGTGATCACCCCAGTGGCAATCGCCACCAGCACGTAGTCGCCGTTGATGTGCAACCAGCGGTGGTCGGGCGGCGGTGCGGACAGCTGGCGTGCGCGCCAGTCGGTGACCCAATAGCGGTCGTCGCGGTATTGCGGCTCGACGATGCGGCCACGCTGCCACTGCTGGTGGGGCACTGGCATGCCGGCCTGCGGCCTGAAGTTGGCGTCGCGGTAGGCGGGGTGGCCGCCATGGTCGTTGCGACCAGCGTGGCCTGGCTGTTGCGGCGAGCGTGGCTGCTGGCCTTGCGCGTGCCCAGGCTGTTGGCCCTGCTGCGGCCCGCGGCCTTGCTGGCCCTGTTGTGGTCCCTCTTGATGACCGCCTGGGCCGTTGTCCGGCCCGCCGCCCGGTTGGGCGAAGCTGGCCAGCGGCATGCCCAGCATCAACATCGTGCACAGCGCAGTCAGGTTCTTTTTCATCGAATGTTCCTTGCAGAATTCAAATGCGCCGCATGGCTGCGCCTCGTCGCCGGCTGGCAGGTTAGGCGCAGCGCAGGCTCGGCAATTATGACCATGGCTTTGCGCAAGGTATCGGCAGCAGGAGGTAAAGAACGGGTAAAGCCTGGCGTCAGTCAGTTCAGCCGTAACCGCCTTGTTCGGGGCTGCTAGGCGGGCCTGATCACTCAAGTGGCCGGCATCGGGGTTGGGCCTGCGCGAAGGCAAGGAAAAGGCGCGCTGCAGCCGCTTTGAACTTTACGCTCGGGTAAGCTCCAAAAATGGGTCAGACCGGCACGCCAGCGGTGGCCGTTTCGAGCCATGTCCGCTACCCGAAACCTTTTCAAGGATGTCCCCCATGAGCGACCGCCCCATCTATTCCGCCGACGGCCAGAGCGCCGCGTTCCAGACCGCCGTCAGCAACGCCCAAGCCACATTCAGGTTCTTCTGGCGCGAATTGTCGTGGGAGGCACGGCGTATCGTCCCGGCGCTGGAAGTGGCGGCTGTGAAGATGTCTTTCCCGGTCGACAGCGACGATCCGGAGGCGCCCAGCGTCGAGAACATGTGGCTGAGCGAGGTCGATTTCGACGGCGCGTCCATCAGCGGGGTGCTGCTCAACGCCTCGGAATGGGTCACCGAGTACGCCGAGTCGGAGTGGGTGACGCTGCCGTTCTCGAGCCTCAACGACTGGATGTACGTCAGCCAGGGCGAGGTCTGCGGCGGCTTCACCATCGATGTGCTGCGCAGCGAGATGTCCGACCAGGAACGCGCCGAGCACGATGCGGCCTGGGGGCTGGATTTCGGCGAGCCTGGCACGGTCCGCTTGGTGCCGGCCGCCGAGGGGCAGGCGGAGGCCGTGCTGTCTCGCGGGCTGGACACGCCCTACGACCGTCAGGTGCTCGAAGCGCTGGACGCAGGTGACCATCCCATGGCGGTGAACATGCAGGAGAAGGTCGAAGAAGGCCTGCGCCAGTACCCCAGTATGATCACCGAAGCCGACGAAGCCGGCTGGCTGTTGCTGCATCACCAGGCACTGGCGGGCAATTACCCGGTGGTACGCAGCCTGTTGCAGCACGGCGCCGACGCCTCGGCACGTACCGACGGCGGGCAAACGGCAGCGCAGTTGGCGCAGGATGCCGGGTGGGGCAGGGTGGCGCGCCTGCTGCGCGGCGAGGCTTGAAACGCGGCTTACGGGCCAATGCCGGTCAGTTGAGTTGAAGCAGTGATTATTGGGGCCGCAGCGCGGCCCTAGTCCAGGCACCGCGTTCAGCCGGTGTGGGGTAGATTGAGGCCATCCGGCTGCCAAACGCCCTATTGCTCAACGATCGACACTGGCCCGGAGGCAGTCATGGCTCAGCGCAAAGTATGCCCCCACGCCACCCCCATCGTTCGAAACGCCAAGCCCTCAGCCCAACGGCGCCCGCTCGAACAACCGCGTCGCCAAATCCCGAATCCGCTGCGACCAGGCCACCTTCGCCACCCACTCGGGCGGCATACCCGACACCCCATACAGCGCCCCGGCCAATTGCCCGGCGGTAGCCGCGACGCTGTCGGCATCGTCGGCCAGGTTGGCGGCCAGCAGCACCGCGTCGCGGAAGCTGTCCGTGTGCCAGACCGCCCACAGGGCCGCTTCCAGCGTATCGATCACGTACCCGGACGAGCGGATCTGGTCACGGGTTTTGTCCTTGTACTCCCCGGCGTTGATCAACAGCGGGCGTGCCGACAGCGCACAGACCAGGGGCGCCAAGGCTTCGTGCTTGTCCGCGCCGTTCAAGGCCAGATGCAACTGCGCACCGAACAACTGGCAGCACTGCACCGCTTCTTCGGCGCGGTGGGTGACCTCGCTCTGCGCTGCGCAGCCCTGCCAGGTGGCCGGCAGCGAATGGCGGTGGAAGATCGCGCTGGGCGCCAGGCGGATCAAGGAACCGTTGCCGGCGCTGGAAGCCTCGCGGTTGCCGGGCCAGTCGCGGCCCTGCGCCTGCCAGCCATGCAGCGCTTCGCGGGTGGCGTTGCCGATGTCGAAGCAGCGGCCGTTGGCGCTGTTCTCGCCGCGTTGGTACCAGCGCAGCAAACCTTCGGCGTAGGTGGCGTAATCGAAGCGGCCCTGGCTGAGGTAGGTGTCGGCCAGGGCCAAGGCCATGCTGGTGTCGTCGGTCCACTCGCCCGGCTTGAGCTGGAAGGGGCCGCCGCCGACCATGTCCTGCACGTGGCTGCGGTCGCGGGGCTGGAACTCCAGCGTGGTGCCCACCGCGTCGGCGATGGCCAGGCCCAGCAGGGCGCCCTGGGCGCGGTCCAGCGCTTGGGCGTCGGTCAGCGTGCAGGCGCGGGTGGCAAGGCTGTGATGCGCATTGCTGGGGAGCAGGTGCTGGTAGCGTGAAGCGTAAATGTTCAAGGTGTCTTGAGAGCTGCGTAGATCGATCATGGGCGTCCTTTCCAGCAAGTGGTGGCAGATTCGCCGTGGCATTGGGTAGGCCAGGACGGCGCAAGGTGTCGATGTCGAGTGGGGTTCGCATCGACCGATGCCAGGAGAGGTGGGGGCGATGGGTGATCTTTTCCAGGTCAACGCCGCCTCGCGCCGTTTTTGCCCCTATTGCGCTCAACCTGACATGCTGCGGCCATTGGGTCGTTGAAGCGTTCGGAGATGGTCGGGTAATCGCTACCACGCTCGGCGAAGCGCAACGGCTTGACCTGCTCCACCAGGATTTCTTCTGCCTCGGGTGCTTACGCTCGGCCTGCCAGGTCACTCGCCCTGGCGCGCTGCGGTCATCTGGTCGTTGAAGGTGTTGAAGAAGGCCCCGTAATCTTCCCCGCGCTCGGCGTAGCGCAGGGGCTTGACCCGTTCCACCAGAATTTCGTCCGCCTCGGGCGCATGCTGGAAGATGCCCATCACCTCCTCGATGAACTCGCGCAGCGGCATCGCCTGTGGGTCGTTGGCCTGGCGCTCGCCCATCAGCTCGGTCTGCACGTAGGGCGGGGCCAGTTCGTGCACGCGCACGGCGGTGTCCTTGAGCTGGTAGCGCAGCGACTGGCTGTAGGAATGCACGGCCGCTTTGGTCGCGCAGTAGCTCGGCGTCAGCGCCAATGGCAGGAAGGCCAGCCCCGACGACACCGTGACGATGGCTGCGTGGGGCTGCTTGAGAAAGTGTGGCAGCAGCCAGCCATCCAGGCGGATCGGGCCCAGCAAGTTGGTGGCCACCGTGGCCTCCAGTTCGCTGGCGCCGCCTGCGGTCAGCGATTCGCCGCGCATGATGCCGGCGGCGTGGATCACGCCGTTGAGCCCGGGGTAGTCGGCGATCAGGCGCTTGGCCACGCGCTGGGTGTCGTGCGCGTCGCTGACGTCGAGCACTTGGTAGCGCAAGCCGGGGTTGGCCGCGACCTCGCGCTGCAGCAGCGCTTCGCGGCGCCCGGCGATGATCACCTCATTGCCCAGCGCCAGAAAGGCCTTGGCCAGTGCCAGACCGATGCCGCTGCCGCCGCCTGTGACCAGAAGGGTATTGCCTGTGGTTTGCATGTCGAGCCTCGCGATGTGGAGTAGGTCGCTCGTCGTCAAGCGACATGCATTACCCTAGGCTGCTGGCGCGGCGTGAGGAAGTAGGCGCCGGAAAGTGCCGTACTTACCCCGAGGAAACCATGAGCATCGACGACCCCACCCAGCCCGCCCGACGCAGCCCCACCTGGCCCCACGGCGACGACAAGGTCGACCCGGAACTGGACCGCCTGGTGCGCGAGATCATCGGCCGGGTGGCCGACAAGTGGACGATGCTGGTGATCGAAGCGCTCGCCGAGCAGGGCTGCCTGCGCTTCACCCAACTGGCGGCGCAGGTCGGCAACGTCAGCCAGAAGATGCTGACCAAGACCGTGCGGCAGATGGAGGCCGATGGGCTGCTGGTGCGTACCGTCTACCCGGTGGTGCCGCCGAAAGTGGAGTACCGCCTGACGGAAATGGGCATGAGCCTGGGGGAAGCGTTTTGCGGGGTGTGGTTGTGGGCCGAGCGCCACCGGCAGACGATCGAGGCGTCGCGGGCGGCCTACGAGGCGCAGGCCAAAGCACAGGACGATGGGCCAACGGTATAGAGACCCCCTCGACCCATAATGCTGTTCACTCAAGCGACTGGGACCGCTTTACAGCCCCAAATAACACTGTTTCGTCTTGTCTGAACGGCATTACCGAACCGCGCCTCGCGTGAGCCGTTCCAGACGAGCTCAGTCTTCGCCACGCAACGCCCGTTCGACGTCCGTCAGCGTCTGGTTCAAGGCATCGGCTTGGGCCCGTGTGATGGTGCCGTTGCGCGCTTGCAGGTTGCCTGCGCGGGTCTGTACCTGGCCTACCGAGAGACGCAGTTCCTCGGCCTGTTGCTGCGTGAGTGCGTTGGCCCGTGCCTGCTTGTCGATCCACAGGTTGAGCGACGCGGCCCGGTCTTGCAGGTAGTCGCTGTCGCTCTGCAGCTTGTCTTGCGTGCAGGCCGGCAGGGCCAGGCAGCAGAGGGCGAGCAGGGTAGCGGGCATGAGCGTTTTGAACATGGTGCGGTCCTGTGAAAAGGGGGACGTGGGTGCGTCGGTTGGACGCGGTAACGGGCAGCGGGTCGCGACCTCTGCCAGTGCCGGGTCATGGCGCAGCGACCTTATAGGCATTCGCCAGGCGTATGGCCAGAGCCGCCCATCGGTGTGCCTCCACGTGATGTCTTGGTGCACCGGCAGCCAACCGACATCCGTTTGCAGAGCCCCTCAGCATGCCTGCGCGCAAAACCGTGCCCTCAGTTTCCAGCCACTGAGCAGTGCCAGCCCGAGCACCCCGGCAAGGTACAGCTGTGCAGCGCCCACCAGCCCCAACCGCGGCACCAGCACGCTGACCAGCAGCGCCGGCACGCAGAACGCCAGATAGCTGAGCACATAGAACGCCGCCAGCAAGCCCGCGCGCTGGCCGGGCTCGGCCAGCGGCAGCAGGCTGCGCGTGGCGCCCAGAAAGCCGCTGCCAAAACCGATGCCGGTCGCCACCGTACCCACCAGCAACAGCGTGAGTTGCCCGCCCAGCACCGCCAGCCACAGCAGGATCGGCCCCGCCGCCAAGGCCAGGCTGCCCAGCCGCAGCAAGCGCTCGGCGGGCCAATGCCGCAACCCGTGCAGGCAGGCGGCACCGCTGAGGGTCAGGCCGGCCACCGCAGTGGCGCCCAGCAGCACCGAGGTCGTGCCGGTCACGGCCTTGGCCAGCCCGGGCATCAGCGACAGATAGAACCCACCGGTGGCCCACACCGCCAATTCCAGCGGCAACACCCGCCAGAGCATGGCGCGGGCCTGAGGCGGCACCGACAGCCGCGGTCGCAGTGCTGCCAGGGTGCCGGGCCGGCGCGGTAGCAGGTCCGGCACGCCTAGCAGGCACAGGGCAAGGACTACGAACGACCCGAGAAACACTTGGTAAGTCAGTTGCAGCGGCAGCGGCGCATAGGTGACCAACAGGCCGCAACCGACCGCGCCAGCGGCCATGCCGAGCAAAGGGGCCAGGCTGTTGAGCCAGGGGCCGCGCTGCTGATCGCTGTCGAGCAGCGCCGCGCCCAAGGCGCTGGTGGCAAGACCGGTCGCCACCCCTTGCACGGCCCTGGCTGCGATCAAGTCATTGAGCCCGTGGGCCTGGTGGAACAACCACAGCGAACCGATCTCCATCAGCACGGCCCCCAGCACCACCGAGCGCCGCCCCAGGTGATCGGACAGACGACCACCGACCAATAGCGAGGCGAGCAGGCCGAAGGCATAGACGGCAAAGACCCAGGTCAGCCAGAAGGTGGAGAACCCCCAGGCCTGCTGGTAGCTGGCGTACAGCGGCGTCGGCGCGCTGGAGGCGGCCATGAAGGTGAAGAGCAGCGCACCGAACACGCCCAGGCGGGCCTGGGTGCCGAATGTAGAAAGCTTCAAGGTAACGACTCGCTAAAGCTAATAAATTGCGTTAGAGCTTATAGTGGACTTTCTGTAAAAGCAATTTCTTAGCTTTTGTATTCGGTTATGATGCCCGCCATGACCATCAAACACTCCCGACCCGGTGGCCGTAGCGCCCGGGTGCAGCAGGCCATCCACGACGCCGTCCAAGCGCTGCTCGACGAACAACCGCGCGACTCGCTGACTGTTCCCCTGATCGCGGCGCGCGCCGGTGTCACCCCTTCGACCCTCTACCGACGCTGGGGCAAGCTGTCCAACCTGCTGGCCGACGTCGACCTGCAACGCCTCCTGCCCGACGAGCCGCCCGAAGACACCGGCAGCCTGGAAGGCGACCTGGCCTGCTGGCTGGAGCGCTATGTCGACGACCTGGTGTCGGTGCCGGGCCAGACCATGCTCCGCGATGCGCTCATGGCCACCGAGGTGGGCTGCACCGTGCGTTGCACCGAGCCCACGCGCGAGCGGCTGGAGATGCTGCGCGAACGCGCTCGGGCGCGGCAGGAGCCTACGCCGTCGATCGACACGTTGATGGACGGGCTGGTGGCGCCGCTGATCTTCAGGACGTTGTTCGGCGGCGAACGGCCCGATGCCGGGCTACAGCGGCAGTTGCTCGAGCAGGTGCTGGCCAGTGCGCGTGGGCTCGAGGCAGGCCTTGCGTAAGGGCGAAGTGCTCACGTGCCGAGGCACAGGTGCTGGCGCATCTGGGGGTCGAGGAGCGTACATATCTAGCCACTGCGTAAATGTCCGCGTCCTTACAGTCGAGTGCGGCAGACGGCAGAACCGCCGTCCATGCCGAGCACCCATCGTCTCTCGACTGGAGCACAACCCATGCACATCACCGAACGGCAGTTGCAACGCATCTTCCCCAACGCCGGCCCTCGCGCCGGCATTTTCGTGTCTGGCATCGACACCACGCTAGGCACCTATTCCATCACCACACCCTTGCGCATCGCCGCCTTTCTCGCCCAGGTCGGGCATGAGTCGGGCCAGCTGCGCTACGTGCGCGAGTTGGGCAGCGACGCCTATTGCGCCAAGTACGACACCGGGCGTCTGGCCGAGCGCCTGGGCAATACGCCCGAGGCCGACGGCGACGGGCAACTGTACCGCGGCCGTGGGCTGATCCAGGTCACCGGCCGCAGCAACTACCGGGCTTGCAGCCAGGCGCTGTTCGGCGACACGCGTCTGCTGCAAAGTCCCGAAATGCTCGAGCAACCTCTGTACGCCGCGCTGTCGGCCGGCTGGTTCTGGCAACGCGCCGGGCTCAACGACCTGGCCGACCAGGTGACCTGCGCCGAAGATGCCGTGTTCGAGAAGATCACCCGCAAGATCAACGGCGGCACCCATGGCTTGGCGGACCGCCAGGCGCTGTACCGGCGCGCGCTTGAAGTGCTGGGTTGATGCCGCCCACCGCTTGCGTACCGGCCGCCCGTGGGGTGCCCTGGCGAGCGGTGTTCACCAGCGTGGTCAGCAAGCGGTCCGGCCTTCGGCCGCCCCGGCGCGCGTTCGAAACCCCTGCTGTAGACACGTATTGCAACCGAGTCACTGTTGCCTGCCAAACAATGGATCAACAACGTTGTGCCTGAAACGGCACTCATATTGTTCTAAAAAAATTCAAGTCACTGATTTACAGCGCTATTCCACCTGGCACGAATCCTGTTGCAAGCCTTGCACCCGCACCACCGACGGTGCCCGGCTTACCGATCAGGAGCTGCCATGCCTCGCGAAATCCGTTTGAACGCCTTCGAGATGAACTGCGTAGGCCACCAGTCGCCTGGCCTGTGGCGCCACCCCAAGGACCGCGCCTGGCAATACAAGGACCTCGACTACTGGACCGACCTGGCCAAGCTCCTGGAGCGCGGCAAGTTCGACGGCCTGTTCATCGCCGACGTGCTCGGCATCTACGACGTGCTCGGCGGCAACGGCGATGCCGCCATCCGCCAGGCCACCCAGGTGCCGGTCAACGACCCGCTGGCATTGATCACGCCCATGGCGCTGGTGACCGAGCACCTGGGCTTCGGCCTCACCGCTTCGCTGACCTTCGAGCACCCGTACCCCTTCGCCCGCCGCCTGTCGACCCTGGACCACCTGACCAAAGGCCGCATCGGTTGGAACATCGTCACCTCCTACCTCGACAGCGGCGCGCGCAACCTCGGGCAGAAGGCCCTGAGCGACCACGACGCGCGCTACGATTACGCCGACGAATACCTTGAAGTCCTGTACAAGCTGTTCGAGGGCAGCTGGGAGGAGGGTGCGGTGCAGCGCGACCGCGAACGCGGTATTTTCAGCGATCCGAGCAAGGTCCACGAGATCCGCCATCACGGCAAGCACTTCCAGGTACCCGGCATCCACCTGTGCGAGCCGTCGCCGCAACGCACCCCCGTGCTGTACCAGGCCGGTGCCTCCAGCCGCGGCAAGGACTTCGCCGCCGGCCACGCCGAATGCGTGTTCGTCGCCGCGCCCTCGAAGGTGACGCTGAAGAAGACCGTGGCCGACATCCGCCGCCGCGCCGCCGAGGCCGGGCGCGATCCGCGCAAGGTACTGATCTTCAACCTGCAAACGGTGATCGTCGACGAAACCGATGCCAAGGCTCAGGCCAAGTGGCAGGAATTGAAGGCTTACAGCAGTTACGAAGGCGCGCTGGCGCTGATTTCCGGCTGGACCGGCATCGACTTCGCGCAATACCGGCCCGACCAAGTGCTCAAGCACATCCACACCAACGCCATCCAGTCGGCGGTGGAAACCTTTTCCACGGCCGATCCGGACAAGCAGTGGACGGTGCAGGAGCTGGCCGACTGGGTCGGTATCGGCGGCTTCGGCCCGCTCATCGTCGGCAGTCCGCAGACCGTGGCCGACGAGTTGCAGGCCTGGGTCGAGGACACCGACGTGGACGGCTTCAACTTCGCCTACGCCCTGGCTCATGAAACCTTCCGCGACGTAGTCGAACTGCTGGTGCCTGAATTGCAAAAGCGCGGGGTGTACAAGACCGAATACCGTACCGGCACTTTGCGCGAAAAGCTGTTCGGCGATGGCCCGCGCCTGCCCGATAGCCACCCGGCGGCCGGCTATCGCGACCTCAGCCGGCACCGCGCTGCCACTAGCTCCAGCCAGGCCGAGCCGGCCTGAATCGGAGCGCACCCGCGACCGTACAAGCGGCCGGTGCGGTGCTCACGTTCAGCTGTGAGGATGATCGGCAACGCCGTTCTGGATGCAGGCGTTGCTTACTTTCTGTCGGAAGGGGGGAGCCTTCAGGGCGGTCGTGACGCTGCCATGGGGTTCGATCAGGTGCTGCGCGGAGCCTGGATAAGGGCGGCCTTGAACTGGCCTAATGATTTTGGACACCTTCATCGGGCGCTATGATGGCGCCCAACTGGAGGCAAAATCAGTGCGTAAATCTTATTCAAGAGAATACAAAGTCCAAGCTGCCGAAATGGTGCTGGACGGTGGTCAGTCAGTCCCCGAAGTCTGCGCGGCCCTTGGGCTTGGGCCCACGGCGTTGCGTCGTTGGGTTGAGCAGGTGCGCGAAGAGCGAGCCGGCAAGGTTCCAGTTGGAGCCAAAGCGATCACCCCCGAGCAGCAACGAATTGAAGAACTCGAAGCGTTGGTTCGGCAAAAAGATCGGGATATCGAAATCCTAAAAAAGGCCAGTGCTCTTCTGCTTCGGGACTCCAAAGATCGTTTTCGCTGATCAACGAGCTGAGTGAGCAATATCCTGTTATCGACTGCTGCCGCGTGCTTGGGGTCAAGCGCAGCAGCTTCTACGCGTGGCGCAAACGGCAAGGGCGTGAAAATCCGGCCAGAGATGCTCTGCGCCTGCTTGCAGTCAAGCATTTCAACGCGTCGCGAGGTGCCTCTGGTTCACGAACGCTGGTGCAGGAATTACGCCGTGAAGGACACGAGGTGGGGCGATACAAGGTGCGCACACTAATGCGCGAAGCTGGCCTGAAGTGTAAACAACGCAGGCCGCACCGGTATCGGTCATCCGGGGCAGAAGCATTGATCGCGCAGAATCAGCTGAAGCGCAATTTCAAGGTTTCGACGATCAATGAGGTTTGGTGTGGCGATGTGACCTACATCCAGGTTGGCAGGCGCTGGTTGTACCTGGCCGCTGTGATTGACCTCTATGCCCGTCGAGTGGTGGGTTGGGCGTTCTCGATGATCGCCGATGCCAATTTGGCTTGTAATGCTCTGCGCATGGCTGCCGAATCGCGCGGTAGGCCGGCGGGTGTGATGTTTCACTCAGATCAGGGCTGTCAGTACACCAGCCATAAATTCAGAGCCGCACTCGATGAGTACAACTTGAACCAGAGCATGAGCCATCGGGGCCAATGCTGGGATAACGCCGCTATGGAACGATTCTTCGGCGCATTGAAATCAGAATGGATGCCAGCAGGTGGTTACGAGACCGAATCTCAGGCACGAGTGGATATCCAAGCCTATCTCATGCGCTACAACCTCAAGCGCCTCCACAGCTACAACGGCTATGAAACACCGGTAGCCATGGAGGAAAAGCTCAAGATAGCGGCATGAACCTTAACCGGTGTCCAAAATTACTTGACCAGTTCACCTTGCCGCCCATCGCTGCTGAAGCCGCTCCAACACGAATCCTGGAGGATGCCCAACACGCTGTTGGAGATTCCACGGTTGCAAACCAGTCTTTCGGACGACACAGACCTTGTGGGAGCGGCTTCAGCCGCGATGGGCGGCAGAGCCGCCCTCATCCAGGCTCCGCGCAGCATGCGATCGAACGCTACCACAGCGCCGTTACCGCCTCAGTGGCAATGCCAACCTCCGCGTTCACGGCAGTGTTCCGGACTGTCTGGACCCCCATCGAAGCGCGCCTTCTCAACCCTGCTTGCTCCCGCCCCCGATCTGCCACACGTACGGCGGCTCGGCACCATTGACGTGCCAGTCGCCAACGATGCGCTCCTTGTAGATCACCGGGTTGTGCGAGGCGGCGGTGCGCGCATTGCGCCAGTGGCGGTCGAGCTGCTTGCCGGTGTTGGTGGTCGAGGCGCCCAGCGCATTGAACAGGTCGCTGGTGGCGCGCAGCACCAGGTCCACGGTCGCCACCTGGGCCTGCGCCGATTCCAGCTCGGCAGTGACGTTGGCCTGGCGCTCGACCGTTTCGTCATGGCCAAGGCGCGCCAGGTACGCCTGTTGCAAGGCGTCGGCGGCGCGCAGCGTGGCGGCTTCGGCGGCATACACCAGCCCGCTGGCCTTGCCGATCACCTGCAGGACCTGGGCATCCTGGCTGACCGCCTGGGCATTGCCGTGGCTGAACACGCGGGTGCGGGTGCGGGTCTCGGTAGCGAAGTCGCGCACCGCCGCACGCCCTGAGCCGACGATGACCGCCAGCAGCACCAGTTGGTAGAAGGCGGTCTGGTATTTGAAGCGGGTGGAGAAGTCGATGATGTTTTCGGCCTCCACCACCGCGTCGGTCAATACCGAAGTGCCGCTGCCGGTGGTGCGCTGGCCGAAGCCGTCCCAATCGTCGCTCAAGGTGATGCCCGGCTGCCGCGTGCGGACTGCGGCGATCACGTCGGCGCCGGTGTCGTCGCGGCGGGCGAAGAGGTCGATCCAGTCCGAGAAGATACTGCCGGTGCTGTAGTACTTGGTGCCGTTGACCACCCATCGCTCGCCCTGGCGCGATACCCGGGTGATGACGTCGCCGATCTTCACCGCGCCGATTTCGGTCCAGGCGCAGCCCACCAGGTCGCCCGCGACGAAGCGTTCGAACCATACATCCTGGGCGGTGCTGGCATGGGCATTGAGGCGGTCTTCGACAAAGGCGAAATGCCCGCGCAGGGCCTGTGGCAGGTTGGAATCGGCTTCGGCCAGCTCGATCAGCAACTGGAACAGCTGCCCTAGCGAAGCGCCGGCACCGCCATGCTCCACGGGCACGCGCACAGCGCCGAAGCCGGCCTCCTTGAGCCAGCGGATCGGTTCGAAGGGCAGGCTGCGCGTGCGCTCGCGCTCGAGGCTGCCCTCGGCGATGCGTGCGAACAGCGGTCGAAAACGTGCGGCGAGGGCGTGGTAGTCGGTGCCGGTGGACAAATGGGGGACGCGGGCTTGAGCGGTCATCGCAATGTTCCTCGAATGGATGCGCGTGCAGACGGCAACTGCTTCGCAAACTCCATGCCCACCCCAAAAAACCATATGAATCAACGCTTTGGAATTTTTTGGCAGGCCTCTGCTGTGGCGCACCCAGCAACATGTTGAACGGCTGTTGCTGGCTGTACAGTCGCGAGGCGTCGCGCTGCTGTTTCTGGGCGGTCAGCATTTCGACAGTCTGCGGCCCGCGCAGCAGCCGATTTCTGCCTCCTCTTCGTAAGCCGCTGATTCGTAAGGCTTGCAGCCGTTGGCACGGTTGCTGCTCTTGCCCCTTGCACAACGCCCGAAGGGCAGGAGGGACGCACAATGAGCACGAATGCAATCAAGGTCGTAGTGGTGTCGGGTAGTCTGCGCACCCCGTCGCGCACCCACGGGCTGCTCGAAGCCCTGGTGCAGCGGCTGCACGGCAGGCGCACGCACCTCACCGTGCACTGGGTACGCATCGCCGAACTGTCTGCCGCCCTGGCCGGCTCCCTGGAGCGCGACAGCGCCGCCCCGGCGTTGCAGCCGCACCTGCAAGCCATCGAGCAGGCCGACCTGTTGCTGGTCGGCTCGCCGGTCTACCGCGCTTCGTACACCGGCCTGTTCAAGCACCTGTTCGACCTGGTCGACCACCAGTCGCTGAAAGGCGTGCCAGTGGTACTGGCCGCCACCGGCGGCAGCGAGCGCCATGCGCTGATGATCGACCACCAGCTGCGCCCGCTGTTCGCTTTCTTCCAGGCCCACACCTTGCCCTACGGCCTGTATGCCAGCGTCGAGGCCTTCGACGACCGGCACCGCCTGGTCGACTCCGCACAGTTCGAACGCCTCGATCGGGTGCTCGACACCGTCGAGGCGTTCTTTCCCCTTCCGGTCGCCAGCGCGGCCTGATCCTACCGAGTGACAGGAGAATTCCTCATGAGCCAAGCGATCAAATTCGCCTACTGGGTGCCCAACGTCAGTGGCGGCCTGGTGGTCAGCAAGATCGAGCAACGCACCAGTTGGGACATCGACTACAACCGCAAGCTGGCGCAAATCGCCGAACGGTCGGGCTTCGACTACGCGCTGTCGCAGATCCGCTTCACCGCAGGTTACGGCGCCGACAACCAGCACGAATCGGTGACCATCACATGCCCTGCTGGCCGCTACCGAGAAACTCAAGGTCATCGCGGCGATCCTGCCCGGTCCGTGGAGCCCGGCCCTGGCGGCCAAGCAGTTGGCGACCATCGACCAGTTCACCGCCGGGCGCGTGGCCGTCAACGTAGTGTCCGGCTGGTTCAAGGGCGAGTTCCGCGCCATCGGCGAGCCTTGGCTGGACCACGACGAGCGCTACCGCCGCTCAGAGGAGTTCATCCGCGCCCTCAAGGGCATCTGGACCCAGGACAACTTCAGCTTCCACGGCGACTTCTACCGCTTCCACGACTACACGCTCAAACCCAAGCCGGTGCAGCGCCCGCACCCGGAGATCTTCCAGGGCGGCAGCTCGCGCGCCGCGCGCGACATGGCCGCGCGCGACATGGCCGCGCGGGTGTCGGACTGGTACTTCACCAACGGCAACAGCGTCGAAGGGATCAAGGCCCAGGTCGACGACCTGCGGGCCAAGGCCGCCGCCAACGGCCATTCGGTGAAGGTGGGGGTGAACGCCTTCATCATCGCCCGTGACAGCGAAGAAGAGGCACGGGCAGTGCTGGCCGAGATCATCGCCAAGGCCGACCCCGAGGCGGTCAACGGCTTTGGCAGCGAAGCGAAAAATGCCGGGGCCTCCAGCCCCGAGGGTGAAGGCAACTGGGCCAAATCGACGTTCGAAGACCTGGTGCAATACAACGACGGCTTCAAGACCAACCTGATCGGCACGCCACGGCAGATCGCCGAGCGCATCGTCGCGCTCAAGGCCGTGGGCGTGGACCTGATCCTGTCGGGCTTCCTGCATTTCCAGGAGGAAGTGGCGTACTTCGGCGAGCACGTGTTGCCGCTGGTGCGCAAGCTGGAGCAAGAGCGCACCGCCACTCGGGCGGCGTGATGCAAACGGGCCCGCATTGGGGCAGGGCCGCCCCGTCGGGCTGGCCTAGGGCGCGGTGGTGCGTTCGCTTGCCGCTCCAGCTCGGTGCCCAGCGGTGCGGACCTGCTCAGCGGCCGCGGGCTGTGCTCATGTCGACAGGCTCATCTTGAGACGTTCATATCGCCACGTTCATATCGACAGTTGCAACGCCCGCTCCGAATGCGCCTGGCCCTGCACCCGACGGCGGTTGACCACCAACTCACCGATGGCGATCAACCGCGCGCGGGTGATGTTGCGGCTCAGGCCCAGCAAGCTGGCGGTGTGCACCTGATTGCAGTGGCAGAAGCGGTAGGCGCTGCGCAACAGGTTGTCTTCGACCTTCTCGTGCAGGCCGCCGGCCTGTTCCTCGAACAGCCGTTGGAAGGCGCGCAGCAACTGTTCTTCGGCGTTTTCCGCAGGGGCCGCCGACGTCTGGGCCTGACGCTCGATGCGCAGGTGCGACAGGCGCAGGTCGTCGTCCTGGACCAAACCGTTGCGGCACACCAGCAGGGTGTGGTGGATGACGTTTTCCAGTTCGCGGATGTTGCCGGGCCAGTCGTAGCCCAACAGCTTGCGCTCGGCCTCGCCGCTCAGGCGCACTTCGCCGTAACCCAGGCGGTTGCAGTAGGTGTCGATGAAGTGCCGGGTCAGCGGCAGGATGTCGCCCGGCCGTTCGCGCAGTGGGTAGAGCTGCAGGCTGACCACGTTGAGGCGGTAGTACAGGTCTTCGCGGAAGTTGCCCGCGCCGATGGCCTTGTCCAGTTGCACGTTGGTGGCGGCGACCACGCGCACGTCGATGGGCAGGCTCTTGCGCGAACCCAGGCGCACCACTTCGCGTTCCTGGAGCACCCGCAACAGCTTGACCTGGATGGCCATGGGCAGGTCGCCGATCTCGTCAAGGAACAGCGTGCCGCCGTTGGCCTCTTCGAACCAGCCGGCCTTGGCCCCCAGCGCGCCGGTGAAGGCGCCTTTCTCATGGCCGAACAGCTCGGCCTCGACCAGCGACTCGGAGAACGCACCGCAGTTGACCGCCACGAACGGCCCGTTGCGCCGCGCGCTCAGGTTGTGGATGTGGCGTGCGACCAGTTCCTTGCCCGTGCCGGTCTCGCCGATGATCAGGACACTGGCCTCGCTGGGAGCGACCTGTTGCAGATGGGCGAGCAGCGCCTGCGAGCGCGGGTCTTCGAACACCTGTGCGGTGGCCCGGATCGAGGTGGCCAGGGAGGGTGACGGGGGCAGGGTCAGCAGTTGCATGGGAATCCCTATGAATAGAAAGAAGGGGTGGGCCGCGTCTGGTTCAGCGCCCAGTCGCCCAGCTCGTGGAGCTTGTAGTCCAGCGGGTCGTGCAGGCTCTGGGTGCGCAAATTGCGCCAGTAGCGGTCCAGGCGCAGCGCGGCGTGGGTGGCACGGGCGCCGGTGACCTCGAACAGGCGGTTGCAGATGTCCAGGCCGGTGCGCGCCGCCGCGACCTTGGCCGTGGCGATGGCCAGCGCCAGTTGCGCGCGCTCTTCGGCGCCCAGGGCTTGCTCCTTGCGCCAGGCCTGGTCGAGCAGGGCGGCGGCGCGCTCCACCAGCAGACGCGCACTTTCCAGGGCCACCCAGAATTCGCCGTAGTGGCGCAGGATGTAGGGGTCTTCGCTGGCGTGCCGGGCATTGGAGCGGAACCACGGGCGGCCTTCCTTGAGGGTGTACTGCCGCGCGTCTTCCAGGGCGCCTTCGGTAATGCCGAGGAAGATGTGCGCGAAGTGCAGTTGCGCGATCAATGGACGCAGGCCAGCGAAGGGCGTGCTCAAAGGGCCTGGGTCGAGGAGCATTTCGTTTTCTTCCACGCGCACCCGCTCGAAGGTGGCGCTACCGCTGTCGGTCTGACGCTGGCCGATGTTGTTCCAGTCGTCGTGCAGGGTGATGCCGGTGCGACCCGTAGGAATGGCGGCGATCAGCAGCTTGCCGCCGGCGCGCTCGTCCACTGCCGAAGCGATCAGCATCTGCGAGTCGCTGGCCCCGGAACAGAAGCTTTTCTTGCCGGAGAATTCGTACCAGCCGTCGAAACGCTTGAGCACTGTGCGGGTGTCCAGCGGGTTGAGGGCGTTGCCCCAGAACCAGTGCTGGCGGGCCGACTGTTCGAACCACGGCTGCCATTGGTCGGGGCGCGAGAACAGGCGCACGGTGGCTAGCATCAGGTGGTGGAAGCCGAAGACGTGGGCGACCGAGCTGTCCACCTTGGCGAACTCGCGCACCACGCCCAGGGTTTCGCTCCACGTGGCGCCCAATCCACCGAAGCGGGTGGGGATGCTCAGTGCCAGCAGGCCGCTGTGACGGAGGGCATCGCGTTGCGCCTTGGGCGTACCGCCCGCTTCGTCGCGCTCCACGGCGGTTTCGGCGAAGGTTGCGGCCAGGCGGCGCGCGGTCTGCATCGGGTCGAGTTCGCTGGGCGGGGTGTGGTTCTTCATGCGATGTCCTTCGCAGGGTGGGCGTCCAGGCCATGGCCAGTGGTGCTCATGTTCGCTTCGCGGCCTGCGCTGCGCGGGGGTGGCGCCAGGGTGGGCGAAGGGTGAGCGGTGAGATGCTGGGTCGAGATAGTCATGCGGGTGTCCCTGCGGCGGGCTGAGGTGCGAAGTGCGTGGGGTATCGCTTGATTGAGCGCGTATCGAAGGCGACGTCGTCGGGCTGGCTGAGGTGTGGGATCCGGGGTGCTGCAGCTACGACGGCGCAGGTGTTGGTGAGCGGACAGTGGGCGACTGGGTGTTTTTGGGCTGCTGTTCAACCGACACAGGACAGGGCACACGGAATGAGTTCGGGGCTTGGTACATCGGCGAACCGCGACGCAGTGGGTGTTGGGACTTTATAGAGGCATGGAAACTATTTAAAAAATAATTAAAAATCCTATTTATATGCGTATTTAGAATAAATAGCGGATTGCTGTGTTATTGGTGCAACAGTTGCTGCCTGGGCGCGCCAGCGGACGTGAAAGGGTTGCGGACGGTTTCAGTTTGTTGAGCCGGAATAAGTTGGTTGGGGCGGCTTTGCCGCCCATCGCGGCTAAAGCCGCTCCCACGGAATTACGCCTGTTTCGAGGAGCGGCCGATTCGGTGTTCAGCTCAGCCGCTATGGGCCGCTTGGCGACCTCGATTGCTTGGCTGACGGCAGCGTGCTTGCGATGCCTTTTCCAGTCGTGACGGATGGTTGCGGCCTGGCAGGCTTGCGGGCGTGCCGGTCGCCTCCGGGTCGAGCGTTTCACCGTTTCGTTGCGGTCTGCCACAGTACTGGCCAGTCGCGCTCGTTCAGCCCCATGCAGGCGGACATCTGCGCCGCACGGCTCAGCACGAAGCGCGAGCCGTCGTAGCGCCAGCGCGCCGCGACCCCGCAGCCGCCCATGCCCGTGGCCAGCGTCAGGCTGGTCAGCTCGCCGGTCGCCGGGTCGAACGCCACGCTGCCGTTGGGCGCGATGTCGGGCAGGTTGTTGGCATGCTCGAACGGCATGGCACGTGCCTGCTCGGGGTGCGCCAGCGGCGTCAGGTACAGGCTGTAGGCGCAGTTGTAGGCGCCGCACCCGGTGCGCACGATGAGCAGCGCCTCACGCGCGTTCAACGCATGCACTTCGCCCTTAGGCTCGTCGCCGTCCACCACCTCCTGTCGCCAGTCCGCGCGCGTGGCGGCCATCGCGGCCTTCAGCACCCGCTCGGCCTGCGCCTCGTCCAGTGCTGCGGGGGCGCTCCAGGCCGGTATCACAGGGGCTGAAGGCGCCGCAGGCACGCGCTTGGCCGGCGCGTCGCCCGGCTTGGCAAGGGCGGTGACGGTGCCCACTCGGCCTTGGACGTCGTCGATCAGCAACAGGGCTGCGCGCATGCCGTTCAGTGACGCAGACGTCGTGCCGTCCGGAGTGTCGAACGCCAGCGCATTCGCGTTGCGCAGGGCCTCAATGAAAGCCCGCGCGTCGCCATCGGTGGCGCTGCGCAGTTCGGGCACTTCCGATATGTCGTCAGCTGAGCCTTGGTATGCCCGCAGAGGGATGGACACGGGCTTGGCGTCGATCAGCGGATCGCCATGGATCGCGTTGTAGCTGAACACGCTGACCCGTAGCCCGCCATCCGGGCCGGCTTCGCGGACGATGCGCAACGGAAAGGACAGCGCATCGGCCCCTGCGCTGGCGGGCCGGGTGGAGATAGCGGTGCAGGTGCGCAGGTTGTCACAGGTGACGTTCCAGTCCTTGATGTCGCGTGACAGAGGCAGGGTGTCGGCGGCATGGCTGGCGCAGGCGATCAGGCAGGGCAACAAGGTGAGGAGACGGCGCATGGCAGGCAGATGACCGAATGTGAAAGGGGAGTGTGGATTAGCGCACGGATGGAGGTGGCAAACTCCAGTCGTGGGCGCTGTGCACAATATAAAAGCCCACACGCACAGCTAATCGACCTGTATGAGCAGTGCCGGCCGAGCGATCATCCAACGTTGCATCGACCCCAATCGCCACAAAGGAACGTTTCCGACATGCGCTCGCTGAGCAGCAGATGCTTCGCCTTCGGCACCTTGCTCTACCTGGTGTCCAGCCCAACCCTCGTAGTGGCCGCGCCCGACGCGAGCTGTGGCGATGCGCGCCCGGTGTTCGCCTGCGAGCTCAAGGGCGGCGGCACCCTGGCGTTGTGCGCCCAGCCCCTGCAAGGGCCGCTCACCGGCCTGCAATACCGCTTCGCCCGGCACGGGCGCACTGAACTGCAATACCCTCGCGACAGCTACTCGCTCAGGGATTTCAAGGCCAACCACTACAGCCGCTATCAGGTCGACCACCAGCAGATCAGGTTCACCTCGGGCACCTACAGCTATAACGTCTACAGCCGTTACGAGGGCGATGGCGGCCAGGCCGAGACGAACACCGCCGGCGTGGCGGTGCTGGATTCGGCCGACCGCACCGTGGCCGACAAGCAGTGCGCGCGCGTCACCGTGGACCAGCTCAGCGAGGTGCTCGATCAAGTGCCCTGCGATCCGGACGATGCGTTAGGTTGCCCTTGAGGCAGCGAGCCTGCGCGCATCGGCTGCTGCGGCGGGGCTGTCAGTACAGGCGCGCCACGCTCGCTTCATCGAGCGCCCCTTGCCTGACCCGATCCTGCAGTACGGTGCGCTGGACGCTGCCCACAAATAAATGAACTCCTTTTCGCGCGCCTCTCTCCATTGAGAAACCCCACGAGACAGGCGTGCGATGCTTCCACACAGCCAACAAGGCCACGGCCCGATCACCTTCGTTCTGATGCACTTCCTCGGCGGTTCCCACCGCACCTGGGGCCCTACGATTCCCTTTCTCGACCGCGAGCACACCTGCGTCGCGCTCAACACCCCCGGCTTCGGCGACGCCAACGGCATCGGCGGCTATTCGGTCGAAGCGATGGCCGATCAAGTCGACGCCACCATCCGCCAGCTGGGCCTTGAGCGCTGCATTCTCGTCGGCCACTCGATGACCGGCAAAGTGGCCGTTGTCCTGGCCGCGCGCCGCCCCGACTACCTGCAAGGCCTGGTGCTGGTGGCGCCGTCGCCGCCCGGCCCGCAGCCGATGAGCGACGAAGACCGCGCCCAGCAGCGCGCCTATACCGCGTCGCGCCAGGAGGCCGAAGCCTTCGTCGACGACTCCAGCTACCACCGCCTGCCGGAACCGCTGCGCGAAGTGGCCATCGCCGACGCGCAAGCGGTGAACCTCGATGCCTGGCGTGCCTGGGTCGACCACGGCAGCCGCGAGGACTGGCAGCCGCGTATCGGCAGCCTGCCGTACCCGGCGCTGCTGGTCTGCGGCGCCGACGACGGGCAAGTGCCGGGCGCTGCGCAACAGCAGCGCACGACACTGTCGCATTTCTCCGACAGCACCTCGCTGACCCTCCCGGGCGCCGGCCACCTGATGCCCCTGCAAACGCCCCTCGCATTGGCCCGGCCAATGCTCGAATTCGCTCACCGTATCGCTGCTCGTATCCCTGAAGGAGATCGTTGATGGACTTAGGCTTGAAGAACCGTGTGGCATTGATCAGTGGCGCGGGCGGAGGCATCGGTCTGGCGACCGCGCGCCTGCTGGCCGAAGAAGGCGTGAAGCTGGTGTTGACCGATCTGGACCGAGACAAGCTCAAAGAGGCCACGGCAGGCGTCGCCGGCGAGCCTTTGCTGGTAGCAGCGGACATGACCGACCAGGCTGCGGTCGACGACCTGGTGAAACAGGCCGAAGCCCGTTTCGGCCAGGTCGACATCGTGGTGCACACCGCCGGCGTGACCGGTGCCAAGGGCGACCCGCTGGAGGTATCGGACGACGATTACCAAGAGGCCTGGGCCACCGACTTCTTCAGCGCCGTGCGCATCGCCCGCGCCACCGTGCCGGCCATGCGCAAGCGTGGCTGGGGCCGCCTGGTGTGCATCACCTCGGAAAACGCCGTGCAACCTTACTGGGAAGAGGCCGTGTACAACGTGGCTAAAGCTGCGTTGGCGGCCTTCATCAAGAACCTGTCGTACAAGGAGGCGGCCCACGGGGTACTGTGCAACACCGTCGCGCCTGCTTTCATCGAGACCGGCATGACCAACGGCATGATGGAGCAGCGCGCCAAGGAATTGGGCGTCAGCTTCGACGAGGCGGTAGAGAGCTTTCTGGAAGAGGAACGCCCCGGCATCGTCCAGAAGCGTCGCGGACAACCGGAAGAAGTGGCGTCGGCCATCGCCCTGCTGGTGTCCGAACGTGCGTCGTTCATCAACGGCAGCAACCTGCGCGTGGACGGCGGCTCGGTGCAGAGCGTGCAGAACTGATGCAATCGATGGGCACTGTACGGGTGGTGTGGCCTAGGCCAGTCAAAGCCTGATGCCACTGAAGCAGAAGGGGATCGTCGTTCGGACCAGCTTGCCAAGTGCCGATCCTCCAATGCCAGTCGATTAAGTAATCGGGGCCGCAGCCCGGCCTCGACCAGGTTCTGTATCGATCCTGAATGGTTTGGTTTGGGGCCCTGGGCCGGCCATCGCAGCTAATCGGAGCGTCTAACCCGCCGCTCCCACAGTGGAGGCGGGCGGCTGGGTGTTCCGAGCAGCCGCGATGGCTCCGCAACGATGGAGCGCGGTAAGGCCTGACCGGGAGCGGAGCCTTCATAGCATCGGCCCGCTGACCGAAACACGCTGCCCATCGAACCGATGGGCGCCCGTGACGCCTCAGCCCACCACCTTCACGTCACTCAAGCCATTGCCCTGGCGCCATACCTGGATCTGCACAGGGATCCGCTCATGCATTTCCTGCACGTGCGAGATCACCGCCACCTTGCGGCCTTGTGCCTGCAGGCCGTCCAACGCGTCCATGGCCAGCTGCAGCGACTCGGGGTCGAGGCTGCCGAAGCCTTCGTCGATGAACAGCGACTCGATGCGTAATGTGCTGGACGCCATCGACGCCAAACCCAGCGCCAACGCCAGCGACACCAGGAAGGTCTCGCCGCCCGACAGCGAGTGCACCGAGCGCAGTTCGTCGCCCATCTCGGTGTCCATCACCAACAAGCCCAACGCGCTGCCGCCGCGTTTGAGGCGGTAGCGCCGCGCCAGTTGGCGCAGTTGCGCGTTGGCATGGTGCAACAGCAGGTCGAGGTTGTAGCCCTGGGCGATCTTGCGGAACACATCGCCCGAGGCCGAGCCGATCAGCGCGTTGAGCCGCGCCCAGCGTTGCCAGGAGCGCCCGGTGTGGTCGATGTCGGCGCGCAGCTCGGCGCTGGCGAGTTGACGGCGTTGGTCTTCGGCCTGCTGCGCGCGCAACTCGGCGCAACGCTGGTCGTGTTGGGCGAGGCGTTCCTGGGTCTCGAGCAGGGCCTGCTGCAAGGCCTCAGGTGCCAGGGACGGGGTGTCGAGTTGCTGGTGCTGTTGCAAGCGCTGTTCGCGTTCTTGCAGGCGCACACGGGCGTGCTCCAGGGCCGAATCCGCTTCCTGCATGGATTTGCGCAGGACGCCGTACTGCGCATCGTCGATGGCCAGCAGGCGCGCGAGGCCGGCATCGTCGAGCTCGGCGTGGGCAGTGCGCCACTGGACGATGGCCTGCTCGAGTTGCTGGTGCTCCTGCTCCAGCTCTTGTTGCCGCGCCTGTTGGGCTTTGAGTTCGCTGGCCAACTGCACGGTTTCGGTGTGGCTGGCTTGCAGTTGGCGTTCGGTGTCGGCGTGGGCGGCGCGGGCCTGCTGCAACTGCTGCTGGAGGTCAGTTTGCCAAGCCTCGGCGCTGGCGTGCTCGCCGATCAATTCGGTCAGCGCAGTCTGCGCCGCCGCGTGCTCGGTGGTGAGGGCGTCGAGCTGTGCGCGCAACTGGGCGTGCTGCTCGTGGCGGGCCCGTTGTTGGTCGAGCAGGCGTTCGAGTTGCTGCTGGCGCTGTTGGTGCTCCTGCTGCTGTTCCTGACGTCGCTCCAGTTGCTGCAAGCGCTCGCTCAGCTCGCGGTCCAAGGCCATGAAGGCTTCGGCGGGGTGTTCGCGCAAGGCCTGGATACGTTCGCTGGGCAACACCTCGGCGAAGTCGGCGTAGGCTTGCTCCAGGCGCTGCTCGTCGGTTGCGAGTGCGTTGCGCTGCTGGGCCAGGCGCTGTTCGGCCTGCTGCTGGGCCTGTTGCGCGGCCAGCACCTGCTCGTTCAGGCGCACGGCGTCGCGTTGCAGGCGGGTGAGGGCCTGCTGGCGGCGGTCGTCGCGCTCGATCTCCTGCTCCAGGCGCTTGGCCTGGCTGGCCAGCCAGGCGCCGCGCTTGGCCGCGTCCTGCGCCTCCAGAGCGGGCCAGAGCGTCAGTGCGCTGAGCTGTTGCTGCACGGGCTGCAGTTGCGCGTCGAGTTGCACCTGATCCTGCTGGTAGGCCTTGAGCTGGCCGTTGACGCCACCCAGCTCGCTGCGCAGGGCATTGAGACGTTCGCCGAGTTGGGTGACGCGAGCGACAGCGCTGGCTTCCTCGGCCTGGTCGTGCTGCCCGAGGCTTTCGAGCAGCGCTTCGGGGCGGTGGAAGGGGTGTTCGAGGCTGCCGCACACGGTGCACGGCTCGCCGTCGCGCAGTTGCCCACGCAGGGCTTCGACGCTGTCGTGGCGGGCCAGACGCTGGCGTTCCAGCAGTTGGCGGGTGAGGGCCAGGGCCTGTTCGGCGGCGGCGTGTTCGGTCTTGGCTGCGGTGCCGTCCTGGATCAACTGCTGGCGTTGCTGGAGCGCGGCGTGCTGACGTTCGTCGAGCGCGCGTGAACGTTGCTGCAAGTCCTCGACCTGGGCGTGCAGGCGCGCAGCTTCGTCGATGCCGCGCTGCTGCTTGCGATTGTCTTGCAGCATGGCGGCCAGCAGGTCGAGCTGTTCGTCGACCGCCTGCGGCTCGGCGCCGGCTTCGTGGTAGAGCAGCTCCAGGCTTTGCCGCTGTTCCTGGACCTGCGCATTGGCTTGGCTGATCTGCGCCTGCAAGGCCGGCAGTTCGTCGCGGCCCTGGTTGAGCCGGTTGGCCGTCTGCAAGAGCTGTTGCAACTGCCCGCGATAGGCCTGCCAGGCCTCGCCCAGCTTGTCCAGGCTCGCGCTCTGGGTCAGCGCCTGGTCGAGTTGGGCCAGTTGTTGCTGGTCGCGCAGTTGCGCCGCCTCCAGCTGCTCGCGCTGTTGCGCCAGCGCCACGTGTGCCTGCTCGGCGTGGTCCACCGCGCTGCTGGCCTTGGTGCGCTCGGCCTGCAAGCGGGTGAGGGTATCCTGCGCGGCGAAAGCCTGGCGCAGGCGCGGGGCAGCGTCATCGTGCTGCTGCTGGCGCTCGGACAAGCGCTGCGCGGCACTGGCCAGGGTCTGCTCCAGCGTTTCGCGATGCGCCTGCAAGGTGGCTTGCCGCTGCCGGCGCTCGGCGATCGCTGCGGCCAGCGGCTGCAACTGGCCCGTGACCTGCTGCTGGCGCTGGAACTGATGGCGCTGCGGTGCGAGCTGCTCCAGGTGATGGAGATCGGCACGTTGGCTCGCCAGGGCTCGAACCTGCTGCTCGGCAGCCCCCAGCGCCTGTTGGGCTGCGTCCAGCTGTTGCTGCAACTGCTGCTGTTCCTGCGCCCAGGCTTGCTGCCGTTCCAGTTGGCGCTGCTGGCCCTGCTCGGCCTTGAGCTGCTGCTGGGCATCGTGCAGGGCCTGGTCGAGTTCGGCGCGGGCTTCGTCGGCCATGGGCTGCACATGGCCGGCGCGGTCGAGCAGGACCTGGTGCTGTTTCTCGGCCTCCTTGCTCTTGCTGAACGCACGCTGGCCCAGACGCGTGTAGATCGAGGTGTTGGTGAGCTTTTCCAGCAGCTCGCTGCGGTCTTTGTCGTTGGCTTTGAGGAAGGCGCTGAATTCGCTCTGGGCCAGCATCACGGCGCGGGTGAACTGTTCGAAGTTCAGGCCCAGGCGGGTTTCGACCAGATCCCTGAACTCCTGCTTGCCGCTGCCCAGCAGCTGCTCGCCGTCCAGGTCGTACAGGCTCTGGCGGCTGTTCTGCAATTTGCCGTTGGCTTTGTCGCGAGCACGGTTGGCTTCCCAGCGGGCGCGGTAGCGGTAGTTGTCGACGCCGACGAAATCGACTTCGGCAAAACCGCTGCCGGTGCCACGGCGCAACAGGTTGCGCGGGTCACTGGTGAGGATGTCGCCCTCGGCGTCGGGCAGCTTGGCTTCGCGGCCCAGGTCGTTGAGCCGCGGCACGGTGCCGAACAACGCCAGGCACAGGGCGTCGAGCAGGGTGCTCTTGCCGGCGCCGGTAGGGCCGGTGATGGCGAACAGGCCGGCGCTGGCCAGGGGTTCGGCGGTGAAATCGACTTCGATGGGGCCGGCCAGCGAGGCCAGGTTCTTCAGGCGGATGGCAAGGATCTTCATGGCTGCTGCTCCTCCAGTTGCACGTCTTGCAGCAATTGGGCGAAGTCGGCCAGGGTCTGTTCGTCCACCTCGCTGCCATAGGCCTGGGTCCAGGCGCGGCTGAAGAGGTCTTGCGGGGTGAGCTGGCTGAGTTCGACGAAGGTTTGGCCCTCGTCGCCGGCATCGGCCTTGCCGGCGTATTCGGCGCCGATGCGCACCAGGCGCACCGCTTTGCCGGTCAGGGCAGTGTCGATCTGCTGGCGCAGGTCGGGCTGCGGCTCGTCCAGACGCACGCGCACTTCCAGCCAGGGTTGGCGGTTGGGGTCTTGCAGCAGGTCGGGCGCGGGCAGTTCGGCCAGTTGCGTCAGCACGTCGGCCAGCGGTGCCGGGCCGACCCGCTGCAAGGCCACCGCCCGCGGCACCAGGCGCGGCTCGATGCTGACCAGCTTGTCGCCTTCGAGTTCGATTTCCAGCACCTGGTGCGGGTAGTTGATCTCGGCGAACGACAGCGGCAAGGGCGAGCCGCTGTAGCGGATGCGCGACTCGCGGTTGACCTGCTGCGGTTTGTGCAGGTGGCCCAGGGCGACGTAGGCGATGCATGGGTCGAACAGTCGCGCCGGCAGGGCTTCGGCGTTGCCGATGATCAGGCTGCGCTCGGAGTCTTCCGAGACCGAGCCGCCGGCCATGTGCGCGTGGCTGATGGCGACCAGAGCCTGGTCTTTCTTGCGCTTGGCCTGGGCGGCGGCGATCAGTTGTTCGTGGACGTTGGCGATGCCTTGCAGGTAGTCATCGCCCAGTTGCGGGCCGGTGACTTCGGCCGGACGCAGGAACGGCAGGGCCAGGCACCAGGCGCACACCTTGCCGCGGGCGTTGGTCAGGGGGATCAGCAGGCGTTCGGCGTCCAGCTCGCCGTCGTCGAGCCAGTGCACCCGGCCCAGGGCGTGGGTGCGCAGGCGGCGCATGAGCGCGGCGGGCAGCTCGATGCGCGAACCGGAGTCGTGGTTGCCGGCGATCATCACGATGTCGAGTTTGGGCAGCCGTTCGTGGGCGTGGACGATGAAGTCGTACAGGCGTTCCTGGGCTTTGACCGGGGGGTTGACGGTGTCGAACAGGTCGCCGGCGATCAGCAGGGCGTCGGGTTGGCGCAGTTGCAGTTGGCCGAGCAGCCAGTCGAGGAAGCAGGCGTGTTCGAAGTCGCGTTCCTGGCCGTGCAGGCTTTGGCCCAGGTGCCAGTCGGAGGTGTGGAACAGACGCATGTGGGACCTGTCGAGTCAGGCCAGGCCGGGGGCTTGGCGCGGCGGGGAAGCGGGGTTGATTTGATGGGCGTTATGGTAACTCATGGGGAAGCCGTTCTCGACCCGGGTGACGGCGGAAGCTCGGCGGTCTGACGGTAGGGATGCTTGGCGCGCGCGCTGGTTTTTGTGTGCATCCGTGGGGTGGTGTGACCAACCTTCTCACGGGTTTGGGTAGCGGCCACGCGCGGAGTGAGAACCGACGGACCGGCATTGGCCCACGTGCCGGGGTTACGAATAAGTACCGCCAAGACCAGTGGCGACGCTGGCTGAGTAAGCGTTTCGTACTCACAGGTGCACCATGAAGACCACGTCCTTTCCCGATACCTCCGTCGATACATTCATCGCGGAGCGTCTACCCGCCTGGCTGGGCAAAGCCACCGTCAAACAACTCGCCGGCCTGCACGAGGCACTGGTTGCCCAGCAACGGGCGCGCGAGCAGGTGCAGGGCCTGCTCGCTGAAATAGAGCCCTTGGACCAGTTCGCCAGCACCTCGCTGGACGCAGCGCTGCAAGCGCTGTTGCCGCGCCCGGTGGATGTGCGTACGGCCAAGCTACGTCGTGTGGTGCACGTGCGTTACCCTTCGGGGCTGAGCACGATTCCCGATCACGTGGTCTCTACCACACTGGAGCAAGCCCTGCTGACCTGTGCCCTGCACAACTTCGAGCTTCGGGAAACCACCAAAGCGGCGTGGTTGTCTCGCTCGAACCTGGTGGAGGCGGACGGGACCGTGATCCCTTTGCCCCCTCGTGCCTTTGCGGGTGCCTGTCGCTCACTGGATCTGGGCGCGTCCTACCAGCAGCACCTCAGACAAGTGCTTTTCGCAGACGACAGCCGTCGTCGCCACGTCGAGGCAGTGCTCGAGCAAGGGTGGCGCACGAGCATGGTGGCCGCTGTCGAACTGGCGCGTCTGCAAGGCGCTGTGGACCCGCAATCGCTTGATCGGCTGGTGGACGCCATGGCGGGTACGGGCGAAACGGCTCCGGGCAGGTTCAGCGAGGTTCGCCTGCTGGGCCGCGTGGTGACAGGCGTCATCGTATTCGAACCGCGCCCGGGTTCGGCCGATAGCGCTGCGCAAGGCCTGATCCTATGGATACCCGACGACCCACACGGCGCCATTAGCGCTCATCCATCCTGGCCGCAATTGTTTCAAACCCTGGGAATCCGTCTGCGTGATCCAGCCTATCGCCAGTTTTTCCAGCGGTTCGTCAAAGAACGCGACCGTGTCCACTTCGCCCAGCAGTTTCAACGTCTGCTGGGCCGCAGGAGAAGTGAGGATGCGATGGAGCTGGACGGCCGCCATCAGGCCGTCGGCGGTGCGCTGGTCGCGCACCTGCGTCGAGTGCAGGTCGATACCCTGCTTGAGGATGCCAAACACTTGGCGGTGCCTAACAGTGTCGTCGATGCGCAAGCCCGAGACCGACGCACGCATTTTCTTCAAGGCTTGGGGCTGGACCTGCTGGGGCTAGCCAGTTTTTTCGTACCTGAGCTCGGTTTGCCTTTGCTTGCGCTGGCGGCGGCGCAAATAACCGACGAGGTAATCGATGGCTACCACGACTGGGAGCTTGGCGATCGCGAGGCCGCCCTCGGTCATCTGATAGCGGTGGCGCAGAACGTTGCCATGATTGGGGTAGGTGCGGCAGGGGCGGCGACGGGCGAGTTTCTGGTACGCGCAGCGGTGGTCGATGAGCTGGCTCCCGTGCTCATGGCAACGGGTGAACCGCGCTTGGCACGTGTCGACCTACCGGGGTACGGGTCGACGGACACGAGCTTGGTGTCGGGGCAGCGGGTCGTCCTCCAGGGACGTCCACAGGTTTCCATCGCGCAGAAGACCTACCGTCTCGGGCCTGATGCACGACGGCCGAGCGTGGAGCATCCACGTCGCGCCCAGGCGGCGGTGATTGCGTTGGAGGATAACGAGGCCGGCGGCGTACACCATGCATTGGAACGCCCGCAGGAATGGCGCGGCGCTCAGGCGTTGATGGCGCGTCTGGGTTCGAACCTTGGCTCGGTCACGCCTGAGTCGGCCAGTGCGGTGCTGCGCAGTGTCGGTATGGACGAAGCCGCCTTACGGCGTCTCCACCTCGAAAATGCGCCCGCACCTGCGCGGCTGTGCGACGCTCTGCACCGCCATGAGCTGCATGAGACGTTTCCCCGTCTTCGCGGGCAGGCATTCGAAGCTCACTGGCGGGAAACGCAGGGCGTGCCTAGCCCAGCGGCACAACCCCTGCACCGCGACTTCCCAACGCTGACCACGCGTGCGGGCCGTGAGTTGCTCGCCACTGCTCGCGACAGCGAACTCACCCAGTTGCTGGAACGGCGCAAGGTGCCGCTTGCGCTGGCCGAGCGTGCTCGCTGGACCTTGCACGACGCCCGCCTGGATCGCGCATGCGCCGGTTTCGAACAGCCCAGCGCGGTGATCCAGGACACCGAGCGCCTGGCCCTGCACTTGCTTCACAGCGTCTGCCCATGGAAATCGACCGTGAGGGTGGAAATACGCGACGGCCAGCTCAGCGGCGATGTGCTGGCCGGTGTTGGTGCGCACGAGCCGACGCAGACCTATTGCCTGCTGCGTACCCGACAGGGCTATCTGGCTATCGACAGCGCAGGCGGTCCGCAGCCCGGCGCCGTGGCGGGCGACGGTCTGTTCGCCGCGCTGTTGCATGTGCTGGACGCCGGGCAACGCGCAGCGATGGGTGAGGCGTGGGCATCGCCTGCCGGGTTGGCCAACGACCTTGCGGCCCGTGCGTTCGCAGACCGAGCGCAGGCGGCCAGGCTGCTGGGTATGGCCCCGATCAACGAGTTCCGGCCGCTCACGCGCCTGGGGGACGGGCGTATCGGCTACGTGCTTAGCGGCCGTCCCGAAGGGTCGCGACGCGCCATGCTGCACGGGTATCAACAAATTTTCCCCACCCTGAGCGACATCGAGATCGAGCTCTATTTGGAACGTGTGCGCCTGCGGGGGGAGCGACCGTGGGACCACTTGCACGGTTTGCAACGGTGCTTGGTCGATTTGGGCGAAAGCCTGACCGCTTGGTGCCAGGAGAGAACGGTTGCGCCTTTACCCGAGCGTCGGCGGCAGATCGCCCGGCGCATACGCCAATGCTGGAGGCGCAAACGGCCCGACGCCGACGGCGAATACCGCTTGACCATCGACAGCGAACGTATCGACAGCCTTCCGCAGCTACCCGAGCAGGCGTGCTTCGACCACGTGACCCACTTGGTGCTACGCCGCGCGCATCTCTCGAACATCACCGAGGGGTTCCTCCAACGCTTCGCCAACGTACGCACCCTGGACTTGAGCGACAACCTGTTGAGCCATATCCCCGAGGGTCTGCAGGCACTGACGCAGCTCACCGAACTGCGCCTGACGCGCAACCAGATCGTGCTCGACGACGCAGGCTTGGCCAGGCTTGCGGCCTTGACCAAACTGCGTGTGCTGGACGTGTCGCACAACCCGATCGGGCAATTGCCACCCCTGGGTCGGCTGCTCGACCTGCAGCGCTTGCTCATGCGCGACACTGGGTTGCGCGAGGTGCCGATCCAGGCCTACATGCACCCTACGCTTGAGGAGATCGACCTGCGCGACAATCGCATCGAGGGCATGAGCCCGACACTGGCCCAATCCCAGCGGCATCTGGCCGGGTTGAGCCTGCACGACAATCCCTTGCCCGAGCCGACCCAGGCCGAGTTGCGCACCACGTTGGGCGATGCGGGCGCAGCGGCGTTGCCGGCTCGTCGGCACGGCCCCGGCGGACAGGAGTCGCTCGAACGATGGTTGGCCGACTCCAGCACCCAAGAGCGTGTCCTGCGTTCCGAATGGTGGGCTGCCCTGACCCAGGAGCCGGGCAGTGCCGACCTGATGCGTTTCCTCGACGACCTGGGTCGGTCGAACGACTATGACTTCCAGGGCATCGACCTGCGCCGGCGCATCTGGACGCTTATCGAAGTCTGCGTGGAACAGGCGCACGTGCGTGAGGCGATCTTCCAACAGGCTGCCGGCCCTCGAACCTGTGCCGATCAGATGCTGTTGATGCTTAGCCTGTTCGAGGTACGCGCCCTGGTCGTCACGCGCACCGCAGGGCTGGGCAGCGAAGACCTGGCGCCTGCGCTGGTACGGCTCGGGCGCGAGCTGTACCGCCTGGACGAGGTGGATCGGGTCGCAGCCGAACACATCGCGCAGCAAAGGGCCAGCGACCCTTATGGGCTGATCGACGAGGTGGAGATCCACCTGACCTACCGAGCCGGACTGGTGCGGACTCTGGGGCTGCCGGCCCAGGCGCGCCACATGTATCACCGCTTGTTTTCCGATGTGAACAATACGCACCTGCGCAACGCCGCCCGCAGCATTCTGCTGGCCGAAACCAGCGCCCGGATCGCGGACTCGATGTTGCAGCGCACGTTTTGGGTCGACTTCCTGCGCACTACCTACGCAGGCGAGTACGAGGCGTTGAACCAGCCTTATCACGAACGTCTCGAAACGCTCCTGCAGAACGAGGAAGGCGCAAGCGAGCAGCAGATCATCGAGTCTGTCGGCACGTTGACCGACGAACGCAGTGCCGCCGAGCGTCAACTGACGCTGGGGCTGACGTTGAGTCTGCTCATGGAGCATCCATGGGAAGCTGCTCTTTGATGGCCCACGGGTCCGACGCTGTCGGGCCCGTTCACTTGGGATACAAGGGCGGTAGCCCACTCGCCTCGGCCTTGGGCACTTCACCTGCTTCAGCCTGCGGAATATCGCCGATCGCTCGCCACAAATCGCCGCCCTGCCAATGCTGCCCACTCTCGCTGTACAGCGCCCCGTTCAACCCATCCAACGCCTCGGACAGCGGCACGAAACGTGCCGCCATTTCCGCCAGCGTTTCCGGCTGCTGCCGCGCCCAGGCATCGAGGGCTTGGCGCGTGGCGTGCGGGTCGTTGGCCTGGCAGGCGCGCTTGAGGTCGTCCAGCAGCGTACGTGGGCTCGGCCCGCTGGGCGCCACGCGCAATACCGCCGGCCGCGAGCGGGCGCGCCACCACAGGGTGAGGCCCAGGACACTGGTGGCGGCCAGCAGCGCGGACGCCAGTTGCCAGGGCCAGAGCAAGCCGATGCCGGTACGCGGATCGCCGCCTTGGGTCTCACCGGCCAATGCGGGGTTGTCTTGCACCAGCACGCTGCGCGCCGGCAGGCTGCTGTGCTCCAGGTGGTCCTCGCGGGTGTTCCACCAGGTCACCTCCACACTGGGCAGCATCAGCAGGCCGCTGTGCACCGGCACCAGGGCCTCGCGCTCTTCACGGTTGCCGATCATGCCGCGCTCGTCGGTGTCGTTGCGCAGCAGCGCCTGGTCGGGATAGCGGCGCAGGCCGTCGAGTTCGGTGGCCGGCAGGGGGGGCAGTTGGGTGCTGGACAGGCCCTGAGCGCGCAAGGTGATGCTGCGCGTCAGCGAGTCGCCGATGCGGGTGGGTTGCTGCGTCGGGTCGGGGCTCCAGCCTTCTTCCAGGCTCAAGCTGCGCGCGGGCAGCCAGGGCAGGTTCTTCGGGTAGCTGGCGGGAATCGCCTTGGCCGTCAAGGTCAGAGCGTTGGAAGTGGCCTGCACCTGCCGCCCGCCAGCGCTCCCTGCGCCATTGCCGCCGTCGGCGGCGGCCGTGGCGGTGAAGGTCAGGCCCGGTATCTGCAACGGACCGCTTTGTTGCGGGTAGAGCGCGTAACGGGTTTCGATCACGCCATGGCGTACGCCTTCGATGTCTTTTTCGTAGGTGCGCGATTCGCCCAGGGTCTCGACCTTGAGGCCTTCGCCTTGCACCGGGCTCAAGCTGCTGTCGTCGTACAGCGCCACCGAATGGTAGATGCGCACCGTCAGCACCGCTTGCGCCTGCACGTACACCTCGGGCGCATCCAGGCTGGTTTCGATGAACACCTGCGCGGTGGCGCCGGCGCGCGAGGCGTCGGCCTGCATGACTTGCAGCTCGATGGGCTGGCTGTGCGACTGGCCGAGTTGCAGCGCCGGAATCGTCAAGGTGCCACTGCGCCGCGGCAGCAGCGAGACGATCCAGCGCGTGCTGGCGCGGGTTTCCCCGTCCAGGGTGTGCAGGCTGTTGAGCTGGCGCGTGCCGCGCACCTCGAAATCGGCCTCCAGGCTCGACAGGTCGGGTTTGCCGAACTGGGTGACGTCCTGGCTCTCGAGAATCAGCTCGAGGGTTTCGCCGGCCTGCACGCGGGTGCGGTCGACGCTGGCCTGCAGGGTCGGCTCGGCCTGGGCCAGGAGCGTCCAGCACAGGCCCAGTACGAAGGCGCCAAAGCGGCTCATTGAGACTCTTCCTGATGCAATTGCTGTTCATACCAGAATTTGCGCCGTAGCAACTGCGCGGGGTGGTCGGGGATTTCGCGCAGCCACTGCTCCAGGGCCTGGCGCTGTTCGACGTCGAGGCTGCCGGCGGTGGGGCGGGCGGGAGCGCTCACGCGGTCGTCGTCCTGCCCCCCGGCTTCGCTGCCGGGGGCCTGGCTGGCGCGGTTGGCTTCACCTTGCTGGACCTCGCCGGCGCGCGGTTCGTCGCCGGGATTGTCGGGCAGTGGGGTGCCGGCCGAGCGGCTGTCGCTATCGCTGTCGCTACCGGGCATGCCCTGGGCGTCGGCGCCAGCGTTGGGCTGCGCCTGTGCGCTGGCGGTGCGTTGGTCGAGCACTTGCTGGACCAGCGCCTGGTTGGCCAGGGCCGGTTGCAGGTCGCTCTGCCGGTCCAGCGCCTGGTCATAAGCGTCCAGCGCCGCCTCCAACTCGCCACTGCGGGCCAGGGCGTTGCCACGGTTGTAATGGGCTTGGGCGCTGTCGCTTTCGGCGAAGGCCTGGGCGGCGCCGGCGAAGTCGCCGGCCTGGTACAGCGCCATGCCACGCCACTGCGCATCGTCGAAACGCTGCGCCGCCTGCGCCGGTTGCTGACGCTCCAGCAGACGCATGCCTTGTTGGTCGGGGCGCAGCCACAGGTCGCGCAGCTCGAACGCTTGGCCCGGTTGCGGCAGGGCCAGCAGCAGCGGCAGGCAGAACAGCCAGCCGCGGCGACCGGCGCAGGCGGCCAACAGCAGCAGCGGCAGCAGCAGCCAATAGCCCTGGTCGAACCAGCTGTCGAGCTGTACGGTCTGGCCGTCGCTGCGCACGTCGCGCGGGGCGTCGAACAGCCCCAGGCCGCGCAGGTCGAGGTCGTCCACGCGCACGTGGCGATAGCGCCCGCCGGTGTCGTTGACGAAGCGCTTGAGGCTGGCGCCGTCCAGGCGCGGCACGAGGATGCCGCCTTGTTCGTCCTTGAGGTATTCGCCGTTGGCCTGACGGATGGGCGCGCCCTCGGCGCTGCCGATGCCCAGCATCAGCAGGCTCGGCCCGTGGCTGCCCAAGGCGCGGCGGATGCCGCTGCGCTCATGCTCGCTCAAGGACGAGCCGAGCAGCAGCAGGCGGCCCTGGCCCAGGTCGCTCTGCGCCAGCAGCGCGAGCGCTTTGCGTACGGCCAGGTCCGCGCGTTGCCCGGGCTGGGGCATGATCGATGGGTCGAGGGCTTCGAGCAGGTTGCGCGTAGTGGCCAAGTCGTCCGACAGTGGCACCAGGGTATGGGCACTGCCGGCATAGACGATCAGCGCGGTCTGGCTGTCGCGGCGTTGCTCGAGCAGGTCGAGGATCTTGCGCCGGGCCTGCTCCAGACGGTTGGGCGCGGCATCCTCGGCCATCATCGCCGGGGTCATTTCCAGCAGGATCACCAACGGGTCGGCAGGCCGCTGATGGCTTTGCTCGATCCGTTGCCAGCTCGGCCCGAGCAAGGCCAGGACGATCAACAGCCAGGCCAGGCCTAGGGCGATCCAGGCCAGTTTGCGCTTGCCGCCACTGCCGCCGCCCAACAGTGTGGCGTGGAACTGGGCGGGCACGATCAACTGCCAGCGCCCGGCGCGCTGGCGGCGATGCCACAGTTTGAACAACAACCAGGCCAGCAACGGCAGGGCCAAGAGCCATAGCGGGCGCAGCCAGTGCGGCCAGACCTCGCTCATCGCCGGCTCCCCAAGCGCAGCCGCTTGAGCTGCTGGCGCCACTGCGGCGGGGATTGCAGGAAACGCGGCTTGCGCCATTGGCGTTGCAGGCGGTTGTCGGGCCACAGCGCCGCACACACCAGCAGCACGCTGAGCAGCAGGGCCAGGGCCAGCGGCCAGGCGTACAGGGCCGTGGCGGCGCGGGCCTGGGTCGGCTGCTGGGTGACCGGCTCCAGCTCGTCGAGGGTGTCGCCGATGTTCATCAGTTCCGCGCCGCTATGGGCACGGAAGTAACTGCCTTGGGTGATGCCGGCGATCTCCCGCAGCGAGGCTTCGTCCAGGTCCAGGCTGGGATTGAGCCCGATCAACCCTGGCGTGCCGGTGGCCGAGGGGTCGGCGCCGATGCCGATGGTGTAGATGCGCACGCCTTCCTGGGCCGCCAGGCGTGCGGCGGTCAGCGGATGGATCTGGCCGCCGTTGTTGGCGCCGTCGGTGATCAGGATCAATACCCGGCTGTTGGCCGGCCGCTCGCGCAGACGCTTCACGGCCAGGCCGATGGCGTCGCCGATGGCGGTGTTCTTGCCGGCGATGCCGATCAAGGCGTCGTCGAGAAAGCTGCGCACGGTACGCCGGTCGAAGGTCAGCGGGGCTTGCAGGTAAGCCTCGCTGCCGAACAGGATCAGCCCCACGCGGTCGCCTTTACGGTCCTTGAGGAAATCGCCCATCAGTGCCTTGACCAAGTCCAGGCGGCTGACGTCTTCGCCGTGCCATTGCATGTCGGGGTAGTCCATCGAGCCGGACACATCCACCGCCACCAGCAGGTCGCGGCCGCTGGCGGCCACCGGTACCGGCTCGCCCAGCCACTGCGGGCGTGCGGCGGCGATCAGCAACAGCAGCCAGATCAGCACGTAGGGCGCCTGCTGGCGCCAGGTCGGCAGGTTCAGGCGCGCGCGGCGGCCGGCCAGGGCTTCCAGCTCCGGCAGAAAGCCCACCTTGAGCACCGGCTCACCGCTGTCGGCGGCGGGCAACAACAGGCGCAGCAGCCACGGCAGCGGCGCGAGCAGCAGCATCCACGGCCAGGCCAGTTCAAACATGTTTGCGAATCCAGGTGTCGACCGCCTGGCTGAGGCCGGCGATGGCTTTGTCGTCGAGCTTGCACTCGGGCTTGTAGGCACCTTCGACCAACACCATCCAGCGCGTGAGCCCGGCGGCAGGACAGCGGTTGTCGAGAAACGCCAGCCACTGGCGGCCGTTGAGGGTATGGCTGTTGGCGCCTGGGTAATGGTTGCGGCACAGGCGTTTGAGCAGGGCGTTGATCTGCTGCAGCCAGGCACCGGCCGGGGCGCCGTCATAGGGGCGCGGCAGGCGTGCCAGTTCGGCCAGGGCCGCGCTGCGCACCGGGTCCATGGCCGACTCGGCGAGCACCGGCGACGGTCGGCGCCGTGGCCGCCAACCGCGCAGGCGCCAGATGCCCCAGCCCAGCGCCAGCACAGCGACCAGCAGCAGCCACCAGCCGGGGGCGGGCGGCCACCAGCCGATGGCGGGTGGGGCGATCAGCGGTTGCAGGTCGTCCAGGGCGTTCACCGGCCGCTCCCGGCGCGTTGCGCGCTCGTGTGTTCGCGCAACTGCTCGATCAGCGCCATGCGGGTCGTCAGCGGAATCAACACCACGCGCAGCTTTTGCGCCAGCACCTCCCAGCGCTCGATACGCGCCTGCGCCTGGCGGTGGTAGGCCTGGCGCAGGTTGGCGTCGAGGGTATCGAGTTCCAGTTGCCCATCGCCTTGGGCGAAACGTAGCAGGCCTGCCGCAGGCAAGGCATGGTCGAGCGGGTCGGAGACCGGCAGTAGCAGCAGGTCGCAGTGCCGCGACAGCATCGCCAGGTGCTGTTCGGCCTGCTCGCTCAAGGCGCGTTCGTCGCACACGACGATCGCCAGGCTGCCGGGGCGCAGCACTTCGCGGGCACGGCGCAGGGCCAGGCCCAGGCTGTCGCTGGGGGCGCTATCGGTGTGCAGCGCCTGGTTGACCCGGGCCAGGCGGTTGAGCAGTTGCAACAGGCTTTGTTTGCTGCGCCGCGGCTTGATTTCGTGGGGCTCGCTGGCGCCGAACACCAGGCCGCCGATGCGGTCGTTGTGGTCCAGCGCGGCCCAGCCGAACAGTGCCGCGGCCTGGGCGGCGAGCACCGACTTGAACATCAGCCCGGTGCCGAAGAACAGGCGCTGGCTCTGCTCGATGAGGATGAAGATCGGCCGCTCGCGCTCCTCGTGGAACAGCTTGGTGTGCGGTTCCTGGGTGCGTGCGGTGACGCGCCAGTCGATGTTGCGCACGTCGTCGCCGGCCTGGTACACCCGCACCTGGTCGAAATCCACGCCGCGCCCCCGCAGCTTGGAGTGGTGCAGGCCCACCAGCGGGCTGCCTTGGCCCGGTCGGGAGAACAGTTGGATCTCGCGCACCCGGTGGCGCATGTCGATCAGCTCGCTCAGGCCGATGCGGATGCCGGGTTCGGCCGACTGGGCAGTGGGCATGGGGTCAGGCGACGGCGACGACGTCGAGGATGCGCTGCACCACGCGGTCCTGGTCGACCCCCGCAGCCTCGGCCTCGAACGACAGGATGATGCGGTGGCGCAGCACATCGAACAGCACCGCCTGGATGTCCTCTGGGCTGACGAATTCGCGCCCCGCCAACCAGGCATGCGCACGCGCGCAGCGGTCCAGTGCGATGGAACCGCGCGGGCTGGCGCCATAGGCGATCCAGTCGGCGAGTTCGGCGTCGAACTTGCCGGGCGTGCGCGTGGCCATCACCAGTTGCACCAGGTATTCCTCCACGGCGTCGGCCATGTACAGACCGAGGATGTCCTTGCGCGCGGCGAAGATCGCCTGCTGGCTGACCTGGCGCTGCGGCTTGGTTTCCCCGCCCAGCGCCTCGCCACGGGCCTGCTGGAGGATGCGCCGTTCCACGGCGGCGTCGGGGAAGCCGATCTTCACGTGCATCAGGAAGCGGTCGAGCTGCGCTTCGGGCAGCGGATAGGTGCCTTCCTGCTCGATCGGGTTCTGCGTGGCCATCACCAGAAACAGCGGCGACAGGTCGTAGGTGCTGCGCCCCACGCTGACCTGGCGCTCGGCCATCGCTTCGAGCAGCGCCGACTGCACCTTGGCCGGGGCGCGGTTGATCTCGTCGGCCAGCACCAGGTTGTGGAAGATCGGCCCCTGCTGGAACACGAAGCTGCCGGTTTCCGGGCGATAGATTTCCGTGCCGGTGATGTCGGCCGGCAGCAGGTCGGGGGTGAACTGGATGCGGTGGAATTGCGCTTCGACGCCTTCGGCCAGCTCTTTGATGGCGCGGGTCTTGGCCAGCCCGGGGGCGCCCTCGACGAGCATGTGGCCGTCGGCCAGCAGCACGATCAGCAGGCGATCGATCAGCCGTTCCTGGCCCAGGATCTGGGAGGAGAGGAAAGTGCGTAGCGCATTCAACGCGTCGCGGTGTTCCATCGGAGAGGCTTCCTGGGCAGGCGCCGGGCGGATGTGGGACATCCGTACCGGCAGGGGCTGCTACTTTAATCCATCCACAGGCATGCCGACCAATGGCAGCGCGCATATTTATCGGCGAGGTCTGGCATTCAATGGGGAAATGCCCTGCACATTGAGCCGACTTTGCTTATGCCGAGTTCAAGCCAATTGGCATCTGCTGACGTCCCATTCATCAGCAGGTGTATCGCGATGTCACTCGAAGCTACGAAAACTTTCCCACAGGCCCCCATCATTCTGCGTATTGGCGTGTTCTTCGACGGCACCGGCAACAACCAGGCCAACGCCGTCTCGGACGCGGACAACCCGGCGCAGGGTGCTGCGGGCAGCTACGCCAATGCGCTGAGCAATGTCGCGCTGCTGCACCGGCTCTACCCCGAGGGCGAAGATGCGCAGGGGGCCATGCACTGCATGCCGCTGTACGTCGAAGGCGTCGGCACCCAGGCCGGCGCGCCCGACCTCGTTCTCGACCAGGCCAGCGGTGTCGGCCCCACAGGTGTCGAGGCCCGCGTGCAGCAGGCGTTGCAGTGGGTGGCCGAGCGCGTGCGCGCCTGGCCGCAGCGCCAATCGCAGCGGCCCCTGGCAGGCGTCGAATTCGATCTGTTCGGTTTCAGCCGTGGCGCGGCCGCGGCGCGGCACTTCGCCAACCGAGTGGTCGACCCAGCCGATCGCGATGCTGCCTGGGCCGCCACGCTCGAGCGCGGCGTGGCCCTCAATTTCATCGGTCTGTTCGATACGGTGGCGGCGATTCTCGACCCGACGACCCGCAACCCGGTCGCAGGCGGGATGGGCAAGTTGCGCCTGGGGCTTGCCGAAGGCATCGCTCGCCAGGTCTGGCAGTTGGTCGCCGCGCACGAGCACCGGCACAACTTCCCGTTGGTGGCCAGCGGCAATGACCTGGCTCTGCCGGGGGTGCATGCCGACATCGGCGGCGGTTACCTGCCGCTGATACAGGAGGCGGTGTTGATGAGCCAACCGTTCTCCTGCCAAGTCGCCCTGTCGACCGCTGTCGAGGCTACGGCGGCGTACCGCAACGCCGCGCAGGCCTTGAGCGCTCTGCCCATGGAGCAGCGAACCGGCGCGCTGCTGCGCACCTGGGAGGTGCCTGGCACCGAACACAACGCGCGCCGTGAAGCGCCGAGCAAATGGGTCTATGCCGCGCCTTGCCGCGAGCGGGAGGTCAGCGGGGCGTTGTCGCGGGTGTATCTGAGCGTGATGCGCGAACGGGCCTGTGCCGCCGGTGTGCCATTCGCTGCGCTGGACGCGCTACGGCTGACAGCACTGCCCGGGGAGCTGGTGCCGATCAGCGCGTGCTTGCACGACTACGCCCTGGGGCGTCGCACCTCCCTCGCGCTCGATGCCGAGCAACAGGCCTTGCTGCAGCGCCGTTATATCCATGCATCGGCGCACTGGAATGCCGTCGCCCAATGGCGCGACAGCGTACTGGACCCGGTCTTCGTCAACCGCCCCGCAGCGGAGGGGGTACGCAAGGTGCATGCCAATCCGGTCGGCTGAGCCTGCGCGGCGTTCGAAGGGCTCAGGCTTCGACGATCAGCTCGCCGGTACCTTCGAGCAGGATGCGCAGGGTCTGGATGACTTCGGGCAGGTCCGCCGCCGGCGTGGCGTGCTCGATCTCCAGCCGTTCGTCGCCCTTGAGCGCATCACGGTCGCCTGGCGCCACTTCGAGCGTCAGGCGGGTGGGGCTGAAGGTCACGCTCAAGCCGTCGAGGGTCGAGGGCGCGTCGTCGAGGGTCAGGTCGAGGGTGTCTTCGTCGGGGTAGCGGGTCATCAGGAACATCTGCCCGTTGCCGGCGAAGCAGCACAGGGTCGCCATGTCGTCTTCTTCATCGTCGCAGGGGGTAGCGAGAAATTGCGCTGTCTTCAGGTGCATGGCGAACTCGGGAATTGGATGAAAGGGAATTTTGCCAGGGGGAAATGGCCTAACGCTGCGACATATTGCCCCACCTTGACCGAATATGTCGCAGCCTCGGAAGCGGCCTGACCGACCAGTCGTTAAGCTGCCCAGCCGATGGTTACCCGTAAAGGCACAGTGTCAGCCACAGTCGCTTTTGCAGATACCCATCGCACGCTGAGCGTGCCATGCACGCTCAACGCCTGGTTCATCGCGCCTCGGGCGTCTCGCCGGCCATGGCCGGTGCGACCCGGGCGCGCACGCAACGCTTCCCTACGATCAAGAGCCAAAAGCGGAGTACCACAGATGGCGTTTTTCACCGCAGCCAGCAAGGCCGATTTCCAGCAGCAACTGCGATCGGCCCTGGCGCAGCACACCAGCGAACAGAACCTGCCCCAGGTGGCACTGTTCGCCGAGCAGTTCTTCGGCATCATTTCCCTGGATGAACTCACCCAGCGTCGGCTCTCCGACCTGGTCGGCTGCACCCTGTCTGCCTGGCGCATCGTCGAGCGCTTCGACCCCCAGACTCCGCAAGTGCGGGTGTACAACCCCGACTACGAGCGCAACGGCTGGCAGTCGACCCACACCGTGGTCGAGGTGCTGCACCACGACCTGCCGTTCCTGGTCGATTCGGTACGCACCGAGCTCAACCGCCACGGCTACAGCATCCACACCCTGCAAACCACCGTGCTCAGCGTGCGCCGCGGGCCCAAAGGCGAACTGCTCGAACTGCTGCCCAAAGGCTCGCAAGGCGAGGGCGTGCAGCATGAGTCGCTGATGTACCTGGAGATCGACCGCTGCGCCAACGCCGGCGAGCTGACCATGCTCAGCCGCGAAATCGAGCAGGTGCTGGCCGAAGTGCGGGTGGCGGTGGCCGATTTCGAACCGATGAAGGCGCGCCTGCGCGAAGTCATCCAGTTGGTCGAGCAGAGCCCCTACGCCCCGGTGCAGCACGACAAGGGCGAAGTCGCCGCGTTCCTCGAGTGGCTGTTGGACAACCACTTCACCTTCCTGGGCTACGAAGAGTTCACCGTCTCGGCCGACAGCCAGGGCGGGCGCATCAACTACGACCAGCAGTCCTTCCTCGGCCTGCCGAGCCGTCTGCGCGTGGGCCTGAGCGAAGAAGAACTGCGCATCGAAGACTACGCCGTGGGTTACCTCAACGAGCCGCTGCTGCTGTCGTTCGCCAAGGCCGCGCTGCCCAGCCGCGTGCACCGTCCGGCCTACCCGGACTACGTCTCGATCCGCCAGCTCGACGCCGACGGCAAGGTCATCAAGGAATGCCGCTTCATGGGCCTGTACACCTCGTCGGTGTATGGCGAGAACGTGCACGCCATTCCCTACCTGCGGGTCAAGGTGGCCGAGATCGAGCGCCGCTCCGGCTTCGACGCCAAGGCGCACCTGGGCAAAGAGCTGACCCAGGTGCTGGAAGTGCTGCCGCGCGACGACCTGTTCCAGACCCCGATCGACGAGTTGTTCAACACCGTCATGTCGATCGTGCAGATCCAGGAGCGCAACAAGATCCGCGTGTTCCTGCGCAAGGACCCGTACGGCCGCTTCTGCTACTGCCTGGCCTACATCCCGCGCGAAATCTACTCCACCGAGGTGCGGCAGAAGATCCAGCAGGTCCTGATGGAACGGCTGAAGGCCAGCGACTGCGAGTTCTGGACCTTCTTCTCCGAGTCGGTGCTGGCGCGTGTGCAACTGATCCTGCGTGTCGACCCGAAGAACCGCCTCGACATCGACCCACAGCAACTGGAAAAGGAAGTGATCCAGGCCTGCCGTTCGTGGCAGGACGACTACTCCTCGCTGGTGGTGGAGAATTTCGGCGAGGCCCAGGGCACCAACATCCTCGCCGACTTCCCCAAAGGCTTCCCGGCCGGTTACCGCGAGCGTTTCGCGCCGCACTCGGCGGTGGTCGACCTGCAGCACGTGGTGGCGCTGAGCGAGCAACGCCCGCTGGCCATGAGCTTCTACCAGCCGCTGACCCAGGTCGGCGAGCGCATCCTGCATTGCAAGCTGTACCACGCCGACACGCCGCTGGCCCTGTCTGACGTGCTGCCGATCCTGGAGAACCTCGGTCTGCGCGTGCTGGGCGAATTCCCGTACCGCTTGCGCCATGCCAAAGGCCGCGAGTACTGGATCCACGACTTCGCCTTCACCTACAGCGAAGGCCTGAACCTGGACATCCAGCAGCTCAACGACGTGCTGCAGGACGCCTTCATCCACATCGTCGGCGGCGACGCCGAGAACGACGCGTTCAACCGCCTGGTGCTGACCGCCGGCCTTCCATGGCGCGACGTGGCGCTGCTGCGTGCCTATGCCCGCTACCTCAAACAGATTCGTCTGGGCTTCGACCTGGGCTACATCGCCAGCACGCTGAACAACCACACCGACATCGCCCGCGAACTGACGCGTCTGTTCAAGACCCGCTTCTACCTGGCGCGCAAGCTCACCCAGGACGATCTGGAAGACAAGCAGCAACGCCTGGAACAAGCCATCCTCGCCGCCCTGGACGATGTTCAGGTGCTCAATGAGGACCGCATCCTGCGCCGCTACCTGGACCTGATCAAGGCCACCCTGCGCACCAACTTCTACCAGACCGATGCCAGCGGCCAGAACAAGTCGTACTTCAGCTTCAAGTTCAACCCGCGGCTGATCCCCGAGCTGCCCAAGCCCGTTCCCAAGTTCGAGATCTTCGTCTATTCGCCGCGCGTCGAGGGCGTGCACCTGCGCTTCGGCAACGTCGCCCGTGGCGGCCTGCGCTGGTCGGATCGCGAGGAAGACTACCGCACCGAAGTGCTGGGCCTGGTCAAGGCACAGCAGGTGAAGAACTCGGTGATCGTGCCGGTCGGCGCCAAGGGCGGCTTCCTGCCGCGGCGTCTGCCGCTGGGCGGCAGCCGCGACGAGATCGCCGCCGAGGGCGTGGCGTGCTACCGCATCTTCATCAGCGGCCTGCTCGACATCACCGACAATCTCAAGGACGGCGGCGTGGTGCCACCGGCCAACGTGGTGCGCCACGACGATGACGATCCGTACTTGGTGGTGGCGGCCGACAAAGGCACCGCGACCTTCTCCGACATCGCCAACGGCATCGCCATCGATTACGACTTCTGGCTGGGCGACGCTTTCGCCTCGGGCGGGTCGGCCGGTTACGACCACAAGAAGATGGGCATCACCGCCCGTGGCGCCTGGGTCGGCGTGCAACGCCACTTCCGCGAGCGCGGCATCAACGTGCAGGAAGATCCGATCACCGTGATCGGCGTGGGCGACATGGCCGGCGACGTGTTCGGCAATGGCCTGCTGATGTCCGACAAGCTGCAACTGGTCGCTGCCTTCAACCACCTGCACATCTTCATCGATCCCAATCCCGACACCGCCAGCAGCTTCGCCGAGCGCAAGCGCCTGTTCGAGCTGCCGCGTTCGGCCTGGACCGACTACGACACCAGCTTGATGTCCGAAGGCGGCGGTATCTTCCCGCGCAGTGCCAAGAGCATCGCCATCAGCCCGCAGATGAAAGAGCGCTTCGCCATCACGGCCGACCGCCTGACCCCGACCGAGCTGCTCAACGCCTTGCTCAAGGCGCCGGTCGACCTGCTGTGGAACGGCGGCATCGGCACCTACGTCAAGGCCAGCAGCGAAAGCCACGCCGATGTCGGCGACAAGGCCAACGATGCGCTGCGCGTCAACGGTGACGAGCTGCGCTGCAAGGTGGTGGGCGAGGGCGGCAACCTCGGCATGACCCAGTTGGGCCGCGTCGAGTTCGGCTTGCACGGCGGCGCCACCAACACCGACTTCATCGACAACGCCGGTGGCGTGGACTGCTCCGACCACGAGGTCAACATCAAGATCCTGCTCAACGAAGTGGTGCAGGGTGGCGACATGACCGAGAAGCAGCGCAACCAGCTGCTGGGCAGCATGACCGAAGAAGTCGGGCACCTGGTGCTCGGCAACAACTACAAGCAGACCCAGGCCCTGTCGCTGGCCGCACGCCGCGTGCGCGAGCGCATCGCCGAATACAAGCGGCTGATGGCCGACCTGGAGGCGCGCGGCAAGCTGGACCGCGCCATCGAGTTCCTGCCGTCCGAAGAGCAGTTGGCCGAACGCCTGGCCGCAGGCCAGGGCCTGACCCGTGCCGAGCTGTCGGTGCTGATCTCCTACAGCAAGATCGACCTCAAGGAGCAGTTGCTCAAGTCCGAAGTGCCGGACGACGAGTACCTGACCCGCGACATGGAGACCGCCTTCCCGCCGTCGCTGGTGAACAAGTTCGCCGAGGCCATGCGCCGCCACCGCTTGAAGCGCGAGATCGTCAGCACGCAGATCGCCAACGATCTGGTCAACAACATGGGCATCACCTTCGTGCAGCGCCTGAAGGAGTCCACCGGCATGAGCGCGGCGAACGTCGCCGGTGCCTATGTGATCGTGCGCGACATCTTCCACCTGCCGCACTGGTTCCGTCAGATCGAAGCGCTGGACTATCAGGTGCCCGCCGACATCCAGCTGACCCTGATGGACGAGCTGATGCGTCTGGGCCGCCGCGCCACCCGCTGGTTCCTGCGCAGCCGCCGCAACGAACAGGACGCCGGCCGCGACACCGCGCACTTCGGGCCGAAGATCGCGCAGTTGGGGCTCAAGCTCGACGAACTGCTGGAAGGGCCGACCCGCGAACGCTGGATGGTGCGCTATCAGAGCTTCGTCGACGCGGGCGTGCCGGAACTGCTGGCACGCATGGTGGCCGGCACCACGCACCTGTACACCCTGCTGCCGATCATCGAAGCCTCGGACGTCACCGGCCACGACCCGGCCCAGGTGGCCAAGGCCTTCTTCGCCGTGGGCAGCGCCCTGGACCTGACCTGGTACTTGCAGGAGATCAGCAACCTGCCGGTGGAGAACAACTGGCAGGCCCTGGCCCGCGAAGCCTTCCGCGACGACATCGACCTGCAACAGCGCGCGATCACCATCTCCGTGCTGCAAATGGCCGACGCCCCGCAGGACATGGACGCCCGCGTGGCCTTGTGGATCGACCAACACCGCGCGATGGCCGAGCGCTGGCGCGCCATGCTCGACGACCTGCGCAACGCATCGGGGCATGACTATGCCATGTATGCGGTTGCCAACCGTGAGCTGGTCGATCTGGCGTTGAGTGGGCAGGCGGTGGTGGTGCCGTCCTGATCGTTGTGTGAAAAAGACACACCGGCCTTGGGGTCAAGGTCGGTCTGTTGGATGAAATAGTGCTATTGGGGCCGCTTCGCGCCCCATCGCGGCTGAAGCCGCTCCTACAGGACCATGTTTGAACCTGTAGGAGTGGCTTCAGCCGCGATGGGGCGCGAAGCGGCCCCGACTGCTGACTAACCGATATCGAGCCGTGAAGCTGGGGGCACTGGAAAAGATATGACCCCACCGCAGGCGTCTCAAATCGCCAGATCGAAGTGCTGCGTACGCTCCAAGTCCGTCGCAACATAACCGGCATCGATCCGGGAAATGTGGTCGATGGCCTCCACTGCCTGCGCCGACAAGCGTCTATCCACCCGGTACACCACCCCAAAGCACGTCCCACCGATCAACAACCCTTGCGGCGCGTCAGCGAAACGCAAGCGCTCGACCAACCCCTGCGCCACCAGGTGCGCCACCACATCCTCCGCCGCAATCCCCACCAGGTCCGAGCCGGTCACCATCTGCACCAGTACGTCGGTGTGCTTGCACTGCAGGTTGATCGGCAGTGCGCTACGACCGGCATGTTCGCGCAGCAACGCCTTGAGTTCGGTAGGCAATGACGAGCAGGCCAGCGGGTAGTCGGCAAGAGCGCTGAACGAGCGGTCCAACGCGGTGTGCAAAGGGTGTTGCGGGCGGCAGAACAGTTCGAAGCGTCTCGGGCGCAGGGCCTGGGTGACGTAGCCTTGGTCGGCCTGGATGTGGCGCAGGTCGGCGATCAGGAATTCGATCTCGCCGCTGTCCAGCAAACCTTTGAGCACATCAGGCGCATCCACCCGCAAGTCGATGCAGGTGTCGCTGTGGCGGTCGATGAATTCGGCCAGCGCAGCCGGCACCAGGCGGGCGGCCGGGGCCGGGCCGCAGCCCAGGCTGAGCACCGGCGCGGGCGGCTGTTCGGCGCCAAGGATCTCGTTGCGCAAATGCTTGACCCCATCGAGCAGGTCGCGGGCGCGGGCGCGCAATACCAACCCTTTGGCGGTCAGCGATACGCCACGACCGCCCCCGCCGCGCTCGACCAACTGACAGCCCAGGTTGTGCTCCAGGCCCTGGATGCTACGGCTGAAGGCCGACTGGGTGATGAAGCTCGCCTGCGCGGCACGGGTGAAATTGCCGTGGTCGGCAAGGGCCAGAAAATGGCGTAGCTGGTGAAGGTCCATGGCCAGTCTCGAAAAGAATGAAGGTGATGCACCGAATGCGTTTCACAAGGCGGATTTAAGCCGCTATACCCGCGGGCGAAAGGTCGATGAACGGTACATCGATAACTTTTCGATTTTAAATATCGATTTTTTATAACCATATCTCGATCGTTCGAATCGGCGTCACCCGTTCTCCATCGTCTTCGGTCGCGAGTCGCCAGCAACGCTGCGCCGCAGAGCCGCTGCGCCGTCCAAGCGGGTTTGGCAAAACCCATGGTCTTTACGGCGCAACGCGTCCAGACGCCGCATGCATGGAGGGCATGCGCTTTTCGCCTTGTACACCTCGCTGACCCGGCTGCTAAAACTGCGCCCCACCACCACACCTAGCGCGCCACTCACCACCCGCCCGTTGAAGACCTGACCCAACCCTGGGAAGCCCCATCACCGACCGAACGCCTCGAACGCTCGGCGAGTGCTTCAGCGGCAGCCATTAGCCAGAACCAGGGGATCAGAACCATGAAGCCAATCACCCGCACGCTCCCTCGGGGCGCGTTGCTCGGGCTGCTGTGCCTGCCGAGCGCCTATGCCCAGAGCGCCGAGCCGCCCGCCGAGGCCGCTGTGCAGGCGGCGCCTACGCTCAAGTCCGTGACCGTCACCGCCACCCGCCGCGAAGCGTCGCTGCAGCAGGTGCCGGTTGCGGTGACGGTGGTCGATGGCGAGCAGCTCGAGCGCGAGAACCGCAACAGCGTCGCCACCATCGTCCAGCAAGTGCCGACGCTCAACTACCGCGGCAGCGCCTCGAACAAGGACAGCTCGCTGTTCGTGCGCGGCATCGGCACCATTTCCACCTCGCCGGGCGTGGAGCCCAGCGTGGCCACGGTGATCGACGGTGTGGTGTATGCCCGCCCAGGCCAGTCGACCCTGGACCTGCTCGACGTGGACCGCATCGAAGTGTTGCGCGGCCCCCAAGGCACGCTGTTTGGCAAGAACGCGTCGGCCGGCGTGCTCAACGTCGTTACCCGCGACCCGGAAGAGGCGACCCACGGTTTCGTCGACTATTCGCATTTCGGCGGCGGCAACGAGAACCGCGTGCGCTTCGGCCTGGGCGGACGCCTGAGCGACACCCTCAAGGGCTCGCTGACCACCTCGTTCGGCGACTACGACGGCAATGTCGAGAACCTGGTCAACGGCCACGACACCAACGGCTACGAACGCAAGGGCGTACGCGGCAAGCTGCAGTTTCAGCCCCAGGACGATCTCAAGCTGACCCTGATCGGCGACTACAGCGATGGCGAGAACGACACGCCTTCGGTGCTGGTGCGGCCCAGTGCCGCCGTCGCCGCGACCATCGCGCCGCTGGTGGCAGGCAGCGGCAACCGCAAGATCAGCAGCGACTACCGCACCTACGTCGAAGACACCAATCGTGGCCTGTCGCTGCAGGCCGACTGGACCCTGGCCGACTTCACCCTGACCTCGGTCAGCGCCTGGCGCGGCTGGGACAACACGCAATACCAGGACAACGACTTCACCGCAGCCCTGCCGCGTACCGCCGTGCATGACGAGGGCGATGTCGATTACGACCAGTTCAGCCAGGAGTTTCGCCTGACTTCGCCCAAAGGCCAGTTCGCCGAATACGTGCTCGGCACCTACCTGTTCCATGGTAAATCCGAAGAAACCTACCGACGCCTGTCGGTCAACGCCGCAGTGCCCAACACCGGCCGCGCCGAGTACAGCGCCAGCAACGACAGCTACGCGCTGTTCGGCGAGACGACATTGAACTTCCGGGACGATCTGCGCGCGATCTTCGGCTTGCGCTGGACCCTGGACGAAATCGAATACGACCACCGCCGCGTGTCCTCATCGCCCGTGGAGGTCAATTCCATTCGACCCTCGTTCGGCAGCAGCGGGTCGCACCGCGACAACGGCGGGTCGGGCCGGGTGGGTCTGCAATACGACATCAACGACCAGCTCACCACCTATGCGACCTACTCGCGCGGCTATAAAGGGCCGGCCTACAACGTCTACTTCAACATGCAGGCGCTGGACCTGGAGCCGCTCGACCCGGAAACCTCCGACACCTACGAAATCGGCCTGAAAAGCAGCGCCTGGAACAACCGCCTGACCGCCAACCTTGCGCTGTTCCATTCCACCTACGACAACTATCAGGCCAACTTCTACGACGTAGTCGGCACCTCGGTGGTGACACGCCTGATCAATGCCGGCTCGGTGACCAGCGAAGGGGTGGAACTGGACTACGCGCTGCAAGCCACCCAGCAGCTGAAGATCTCCGGTGCGCTGGCCTACACCCACGCGCGCATCGATGACTTCGGCTGCCCGGCCGGCGCCGCCGCCAGTTGCAACATCAACGGCCAGCCATTGCCCTTCACTCCGGACTGGAAAAGCTACCTGCGCGCCGACTACACCATCCCGCTCGACAACGGCTGGGACTTGGAGCTGGGCGCCGACTACAGCTGGCAGAGCGAGGTGCAGTACAGCCTCGACCAGAACCCCAACACCGTGCAGGGCGCCTTCGGCCTGTGGGGCGCCAGCGTGGCGCTGGCCGACTACGACGCCGGCTGGCGCGTGGCGTTCATCGGCAAGAACCTGGCCGACAAATCCTACTCTACGGTGCTGACCTCGGGCGCCAGCAGCACCCGCGTGGTGCCCCGCGACGACGAGCGCTATTTCGGCGTGCAACTGCGCAAAGATTTCTGACCCTTTCAGGAGCGAGACCATGAGCTTGAACGTACAACGCGTGAACCCGCTGCTCGGCGCCCGCGTCAGCGGCATCGATCTGCGCGAGGTGGACGACGCCACCCTGGCCCAGATCGAAGCGGCCCTGGTGGCGCACAAGGTGCTGTTCTTCGAAGACCAGCATTGGAGCGCCGAACAACAGAAAGCCTTCGCCGAGCGCTTCGGCGAGCTGCACGTGCACCCGGTGTACGAGGCCGACCCGTCGGTGCGTGAGTTGGTGGTGTTCGCCTACGGCGAGAACAAGCGCGGTGCCAACGACACCTGGCATGCCGATGTCACGTTCGCCGAGCGTCCGTCGAAACTCGGCATTCTTTATGCCGAGGAAATTCCCAAGGTGGGCGGCGACACCCTGTGGGTCGACACCGAGGCCGCCTACCGTGCGCTGGCAGAACCTGTGAAGGCGCTGTTCGACGGGCTGAACGCCGTGCACGACATCCGCCACGCACGCAGCCCCACCGCACAGCCGCAGGTCGATGCGCAAGCCCAGCTCGATCGCGTGCTGCCACCGCCCGTCCTGCACCCGGTGATCCGTACCCATCCGGTGTCGGGGAACAAGTCGATCTACGTCAACCGCGCGTTCACCTCGCACATCGCCGAGCTGTCGTGGGTGGAGTCCGAGCATCTGCTGGCCTTGCTGCTGCAGCACCTGCAGGTGCCGGAGTTCCAGATGCGCTGGGCCTGGAAGCCGCACACCGTGGCGATCTGGGACAACCGCAGCACCCAGCACCTGGCCGTGGCCGACTACTTCCCGGCCCGCCGTCGCGTGCGCCGTGCCGCCGTGCTGGAAGAGGTCAGACCGGTATGAAGCGGTTCGGCGCGAAATACTGGCTGGCCCTGCCGCTGGCTGCCCTGATGGCGCTGGCCCACGCCCAGGACCAAAACCTGACGATCCGCATCGCCGCCCCCGACCTCAGCGCCGGGGACAAGGTCAGCGGCGGGCCGCTGGCCGATGTGCTGCACACCCGGCACCTGCTCGAAGACGCCTTCGCCGCCGACGACATTGAGGTGCAATGGCATTTCTTCAAAGGTGCCGGGCCGCTGATCAATGAGGCGATGTCCAACGACCAGCTGGACGTGGCCTTTCTCGGCGATCTGGCCTCGATCATCGGCCGCGCCAGCGGCCTGAACACTCGTCTGCTCATGGCCACCGGCCGTGCCAGCAATGGCTACCTGGGCGTGGTCCCGGGGTCGGGCATCGCCCGTATCGAAGACCTCAAGGGCAAGCGCGTGGGCATTCTGCGCGGCACTGCCGACCACTTGGCGCTGATCGATGTGCTGAGCAGCGCAGGGCTGGCCGAGCGCGACGTCAAGGTCATCAACCTCGACTTCAATGCCGTCAACAGCGCCCTGGCGGCGCGGCAGATCGACGCCAGTTGGGCGCCGGCGCGGTTGTTCGCGCTCAAGAACAAAGGCCTGATCGAGATTCCGCTGGGCAGCCAGCAGCTCGACGGGCGCGGGGCGGGGCAGGGTGGGCTGATCGTCACCCAAGCCTTCCTCGACGCCCATCCGCAGGCCGCGCAGCGCCTGGTCGAAGTGGTGCTGCAGGCGCAGCATTGGTTGTCCCAGGAAGCCAACCGCCAGGCGCAGATCGATCTGAGCGCCGCGCAGTCCAGCTATCCACCTGCCGTACTCAGCCAGGCCCTGCAAGGCGGCGACCTGAGCTTCGTCTATTCGCCGTTGCTCGACTCCTATTACCTGGGCGTGTTGCGCAAAGACGTGAAGCTGGCGGCCGCTACCCGTTTGATCCGCAAACCCTTCGATGTCGACCAGTGGGTCGAGCCCGCCCTGTTGCAGCGCGCCTTGCAACGGACCCAACTGAGCGACGCCTGGAAACCGGCCAACGGTTACCGCTGGGCCAGCACCGAGGAGACTGCGCAATGAGCCAACCCTTGACGCCCTACACTGCCAACCCGCAACGCTACGAGGGCCGCCACTACCGCCGTGCAGGGCGCAGCGGGCTGCTGCTGCCGCCGCTTTCCCTGGGTCTGTGGCACAACTTCGGCGACGACACGCCGCTGGCGCGGCAGCGCGCCATCCTGCGCACGGCGTTTGACCACGGCGTGACCCACTTCGACCTGGCCAACAACTACGGCGTGCCCTACGGCAGTGCCGAGCGCAACCTGGGGCAACTGCTGCGCCAGGATTTCGCGGCCCATCGCGACGAACTGATCCTGTCCACCAAGGCCGGCTGGGACATGTGGCCCGGCCCTTATGGACAAGGCGGCAGTTCGCGCAAATACCTGCTGGCCAGCCTCGACCAGAGCTTGGCGCGTTTGGGCCTGGATCATGTGGACGTGTTCTATTCCCACCGTTACGACCCGGACACGCCGCTGGAAGAAACCGCGGACGCGCTGGCCAGCACCGTGCGCCAGGGCAAGGCACTGTACGTGGGCATTTCGGGCTATTCGGCGCAGCACGCCGACCAGATCGCGACGCTGCTCGACGCACGCCAGGTGCCGCTGGTGTTGCAGCAGCCGCTGTACAACCTGCTGGACCGCAGTATCGAAAGCAACGGCGTGATGCAAGGGGCGCATGCACGCGGCAGTGGCGTGGTCGGCTTCTCACCGCTGGCGCAAGGACTGCTTTCGGGCAAGTACGAACAGGCCATCCCCGAAGATTCGCGCATCGGCAAGGGCAGCCGCTACCTGCCCGAACACGCCTTGAACGAACGCCTTCACGAGCGCATCCGCGCTTTCCGCCGCGTGGCCGCGCAACGCGGCCAGACCCTCTCGCAACTGGCGCTGGCCTGGACGCTGCGCAATCCGCACGTGACGTCGGTGCTGGTGGGGGTGAGCCGATCCGAACAACTGATCGAGAACCTCGGGGCGCTCGATGGATTGGCGTTTACTCAGGAGGAGCTGGATTTGTTGGCTGAGTCCCCGGGAGTGCAGGGGGGAGATAGACTGCCTGAGTAGTAGGCTGTCCTTTTCGTGTGTATCATACACACGAAAAGCCTGTGGGGCTCCAATGCGAAGTAGACGTCATATCACTGTTAATCGAGGACGGGTGGGTCGAAACAGGCGTACGGGGTAGTCACCACTATTTCAAGCACCCTACAAAACCAGGGAAGGTCGTCGTGCCGCATCCAAAAGTGCAACTGCCCAGGGGTACACTCAATAACATTCTTAAAACGGCCGGCCTCCGATGAGTCCGATCACATGCGTCATGGGGTTGGTTGGCCTTTGCATCCCCAGTGCTCTCTCTACCAGGAGAAATCCATGAAATTCCCTGTCGTCATCCACAAGGATCCAGACTCCGATTACGGCGTGATCGTGCCAGATGCTCCTGGCTGTTCCAGTGGCGGGGAAACGGTCGAGCAAGCTTTGGACAATGTGCTCGAAGCCCTCGCCCTATATTGCGAAGCGTCGATGGCCGATGGCGATCCATTGCCACAGGGTCAGCCAATCGACAACTACCTGAGCGACCCGGACTATCAAGGCGGTGTGTGGGCGGTGGTGGATTTCGATGTCACCCCTTATTTAGGTAAATCGGTCCGCTTCAATGCGACGCTACCTGAGCATTTGCTACAGCGAATCGATGCTTACGTCGCCAATCATCCAGAACAGAAAAGCCGATCTGGTTTTCTGGCATCGGCCGCGCTTCGTGTGCTCGCAGGCGCTTGAGACATCTGCAATAAAGTCGGGGATTTGCGCAACATCAGCGAGTGAAGGGAAGGTAAAAACGCTCGGATTCAACACCGAGCGTTTCCAAGAGTCGAAGCGTGTAGAACAGCGCCCTCGACCATGCCTTCACAATCGACTTTACGAAGCGATCAACTGCCGCAGCACGTAGTGCAGAATCCCCCCAGCCTTGAAGTACTCCACTTCATTGAGCGTATCGATCCGGCATAGCACCTCCAACTCCTGCGTCTGCCCGTCTTCGCGGGTGATGCGCAGCGTCAGCGGCATCGCCGGGCGGATCTTCGCGTCGGTCAAGCCGACCACATCGATACGCTCGCGCCCGGTCAGGCCCAGGCTCTTGCGGTCGTCGCCGTCCTTGAACTGCAATGGCAACACGCCCATGCCCACCAGGTTGGAACGGTGGATGCGCTCGAAGCTCTGCGCCAGCACGGCTTTCACACCCAGCAGGTTGGTGCCCTTGGCCGCCCAGTCGCGGCTGGAGCCGGTGCCGTATTCCTTGCCGGCGATCACCACCAGCGGCGTGCCTGCCTGTTGGTAGCGCATGGCCGCGTCGTAGATCGACAACTTTTCACCGCTCGGCACGTGCACGGTGTTGCCCCCTTCCTCGCCACCGAGCATCTCGTTGCGGATGCGGATGTTGGCGAAGGTGCCGCGCATCATCACTTCGTGGTTGCCGCGGCGCGAGCCGTAGGAGTTGAAGTCGCGTGGCTCCACGCCTTTATCGCGCAGGTAGCGCCCGGCCGGGCTGTCGGCCTTGATGTTGCCGGCCGGGGAGATGTGGTCGGTGGTCACCGAATCGCCCAGCAGCGCAAGGATGTTGGCGCCGTGGATGTCCTCGATCTTCGGCAGCGGGCCGTCGATGCCTTCGAAGAAAGGCGGGTGCTGGATGTAGGTCGAGGCATCATCCCAGACGTAGGTCGCGGCCTTGGGCACTTCGATGGCCTGCCACTGCGCGTCGCCCTTGAACACGTCGGCATATTCCTTGTGGAACATCTCGGTGCTGACCTTGGCCACCGCGTCGGCGATTTCCTGCTGGCTGGGCCAGATGTCCTTGAGGTACACGGGCTTGCCGTCCTTGCCGGTGCCCAGCGCATCGCGCGACAGGTCCACGCGCACGCTGCCGGCCAGGGCATAGGCCACCACCAAGGGCGGGGAGGCCAGCCAGTTGGTCTTCACCAAGGGGTGAACGCGGCCTTCGAAGTTGCGGTTGCCCGACAGCACCGAGGCGACGGTGAGGTCGTTGTCGCTGATGGCGGTTTCGATGTCTTCGTTGAGCGGGCCGGAGTTGCCGATGCAGGTGGTGCAACCGTAGCCGACCAGGTCGAAGCCCAGTTCGTCCAAGTAGGGCGTGAGGCCCGCCGCCTGGAAGTACTCGGTGACCACTTTCGAACCTGGCGCCAGCGAACTCTTGACCCAAGGCTTGCGCGTCAGGCCGTGTTCGACGGCTTTTTTCGCCACCAGGCCGGCGGCCATCATCACGCTGGGGTTGGAGGTGTTGGTGCAGGAAGTGATGGCGGCGATCACCACGGCGCCGTCGCGCAGGGGGCGTGGGGCGTTCGTGCCGTCGTCGTAAGTGCCCGCCTGGTCGGCGTTGCCGACCGCCACGCCGCCGCCACCTTCGCTTTCCAGGCGGCCGACTTCCTTGCTTGGCGTCTTGGGTTGCAGGTCGAGGAAGCCGTCGAAGGTCTTGCTCACCTCTTCCAGCGGCACACGGTCTTGCGGGCGCTTGGGGCCGGCGAGGCTGGCACCGACATCGTGCATGTCCAGCGCCAGGCTGTCGGTGAACACCGGTTCCTGACCCGGTTCGCGCCACAGGCCTTGCGCTTTGCAGTAGTGCTCCACCAGCGCCACGGTATCGCTGGGGCGGCCGGACAGGCGCAGGTAGTCGAGGGTGACATCGTCGACCGGGAAGAAGCCGCAGGTGGCGCCGTATTCGGGGGCCATGTTGGCCAGGGTGGCGCGGTCGGCCAAAGGCAGTTGCGCCAGGCCGTCGCCGTAGAATTCGACGAACTTGCCCACCACACCGTGCTTGCGCAGCATCTGCGTCACGGTCAGCACCAGGTCGGTGGCGGTGATGCCCTCGCGCAGTTTGCCGGTCAGCTTGAAGCCGACCACCTCGGGAATCAGCATCGACACCGGCTGGCCGAGCATGGCCGCCTCGGCTTCGATGCCGCCCACGCCCCAGCCCAGTACGCCCAGGCCGTTGATCATGGTGGTGTGCGAGTCGGTGCCCACCAAAGTGTCGGGGAAGGCATAGGTGCGCCCGTCTTCTTCGCGGGTCCAGACGGTGCGACCGAGGTATTCCAGGTTGACCTGGTGGCAGATGCCGGTGCCCGGCGGCACCACACTGAAATTGGCGAAGGCGTCCTGGCCCCAGCGCAGGAAGGCATAGCGCTCGCCGTTGCGTTCCATCTCGATGTCGACGTTTTCTTTGAAGGCCTCGTCCGTAGCGTAGTGGTCGACCATCACCGAGTGGTCGATGACCAGGTCCACCGGCGACAGTGGATTGATCCGCTGCGGATCGCCCCCGGCCTTGGCCACGGCGGCGCGCATGGCGGCCAGGTCGACCACGGCGGGTACGCCGGTGAAGTCCTGCATCAGCACGCGGGCGGGGCGGTATTGGATCTCGCGGTCGGAGTGGCGCGCTTCGAGCCACTGCGCCAGGGCGCCGAGGTCGTCGCGGGTGACGGTCTCGCCATCTTCCCAGCGCAGCAGGTTTTCCAGCAGCACTTTCAGCGACATGGGCAGCGTCTGCAGGTCGCCCAGGGTTTTGGCCGCTTCGGGCAGACTGTGGTAGTGATAGACCCTGCCTGCGATGTCGAGGGTCTTGAGGGTGTTCAGGCTATCAAGCGAGGGCATTGCCAACTCCTTCTGCGCCGGTGCCCGGCAATCGCGAAGGTTGCCGATGTCACCTCGATATGACGGCCCGCACGGCACGGGCCTGGCTCGAATGTATGGCCGGTGATCGCCGGCCTGACCTTCTTCTGGACCGGCGAGGCGTGTCGCTGGTTCGATCTTCCTTTATCATTCGCCGCCTTGCCGCCGCCCGCCTGGCGCCGGATCAAGGCTGGCGCGTCGCGCGCCACCGTCGTGGAGTGAGAGATGAGTACCCTGTTCATGCATTGTCGGCCCGGCTTCGAGGGCGAGGTCTGCGCCGAAATCAGCGAGCACGCTGCGCGCCTGGGCGTCCCCGGTTACGCCAAGGCCAAGCCGCAGAGCGCCTGCGCGGAATTCGTCTGCACCGAGGAGGGCGGCAGCGAACGGCTGATGCACGGCCTGCGCTTCGATCAGCTGATCTTCCCGCGCCAATGGGCGCGCGGTCAGTTCCTCGACCTGCCGGAAACCGACCGCATCAGTGTGCTGCTCGAGCACCTGCGCGCGCTGCCGGTGTTCGGCAGCCTGTGGCTGGAAGTGCTCGACAGCAACGACGGCAAGGAACTGTCGACCTTCTGCAAGCGCTTCGAAGGCCCGCTGCGCAAGGCGCTGGAAAAGGCTGGACGCTTGGTCGAAGACCGCAGCCGCCCACGTCTGCTGCTGACCTTCATCAGTGGCCGTCAGGTGTTCGTCGGCAGCGCTGCCCAGGACGATTCGGCGCTGTGGCCGATGGGCATTCCCCGTCTGAAATTCCCCCGCGAGGCGCCGAGCCGCTCGACGCTCAAGCTCGAAGAGGCCTGGCACCAGTTCATCCCCCGCGAGCAGTGGGCGGCACGCCTGGGTGACGACATGACCGGCGTCGACCTGGGCGCCTCGCCGGGTGGTTGGACCTATCAGCTGGTCAAGCGCGGCATGCTGGTCACCGCCATCGACAACGGCCCCATGGCCGAAAGCCTGATGGACACCGGCCTGGTCCAGCACCTGATGGCCGACGGCTTCACCTGGAAGCCCAAGCAGCGGGTCGACTGGATGGTCTGCGACATCGTCGAGAAACCGGCGCGCAGTACGGCACTGATCGAAACCTGGCTGGGCGAGGGGCTGTGCCGGGAAGCGGTGGTCAACCTCAAGTTGCCGATGAAGCAACGCTACCCCGAAGTGCGCCGCCTGCTCGATCGCATGGAGGCGACCTTCAAGGCGCGCAAGGTGCGCGTGTCGATCGCCTGCAAGCAGCTCTACCACGACCGCGAAGAAGTCACCTGCCATCTGCGCCGGCTGGACCTTGCGCCGCGTTGAGCGGTCGAACCGATTCATTCTTCTGGAGCCTGACATGACCGATTTCACCCCCGACGCGGTGCTCGACGCCACCGGCCTGAACTGCCCGGAACCGGTGATGATGCTGCACCAGCACGTGCGCGACCTGGCCGCCGGCGGCCTGCTCAAAGTCATCGCCACCGACCCCTCGACGCGCCGTGACATCCCCAAGTTCTGCGTATTCCTCGGCCACGAACTGGTCGAGCAGCAGGAACAGGCCGGCACCTACCTGTACTGGATTCGCAAGAAGGTCGACTGAGCCGCGCTGGAAGCGCCTCCCCGGAGCGCCTACACTGCGCTCCCCGATAAGGAGCGCACCATGCTGATAGTCGCTGACGAAAACATTCCCTTGCTCGATGCGTTTTTCGCCGGGTTCGGCGAGATCCGCCGTTACCCCGGCCGGGCCATCGACGCGGCCTGCGTCAAGGACGCCGACGTGCTGCTGGTGCGCTCGGTGACCCGGGTCGACCGGCAACTGCTCGAAGGCAGCCGAGTGCGCTTCGTCGGCACCTGCACCATCGGCACCGACCATTTGCAACTCGACTACCTGGACCAGGCCGGCATCCATTGGCGCAGCGCACCGGGCTGTAATGCCCGCGGTGTGGTCGACTATGTGTTGGGCAGCCTGCTGACCCTGGCCGAGCTCGATGGCGTGCAGCTGTCCGAGCGGGTGTATGGCGTGGTCGGCGCCGGCGAGGTGGGCGGGCGCCTGGTGCGCATGCTGCGCGGCCTGGGCTGGCAGGTGCTGGTGTGCGACCCGCCGCGCCAAGCTGCGGAGGGAGGCGACTTCGTCGGCCTCGATACGCTGCTCGAACGGTGCGATGTGATCAGCGTGCACACGCCGCTGCAGCGTGACGGCGAGCAGCCGACCTGGCACCTGTTCGACGCCGAGCGGCTGGCGCGGCTGCGTCCGGGCGCCTGGCTGATCAATGCCAGCCGTGGCGCTGTGGTGGACAACCAGGCCTTGCGCGAATGCCTGCTGGCACGCGACGACTTGCACGCGGTGCTCGACGTCTGGGAAGGCGAGCCGCAGGTGGATGTCGACCTGGCCGACGTCTGCACCCTGGCCACGCCGCACATCGCCGGCTACAGCCTCGACGGCCGCCAGCGCGGCACCGCGCAGATCCATCAGGCGCTCTGCGAATGGCAAGGCTCGGCACCGCAGGTACGGTTGGCCGACCTGTTGCCGCCGGCGCCGCTGGCACAGATCGAGCTCGACGCCAGCTGCGAGCCGGCCTGGGCCCTGGCCACGCTGTGCCGCGCCGTGTACGACCCACGCCGTGACGACGCCGATTTGCGCCGCAGCCTGAGCGACGATCCGCAGCAGCAGGGGGCAGCCTTCGATGCGTTGCGCAAGCAATACCCGGCGCGGCGCGAGATCGAAGGCTTGCAGGTGAAGATCCGCGGAGAAGCGCCGCAGTTGGCGCAGGTGGTGAGTGCGTTGGGGGCCGTGTTGATTTGAGAGGAATTTGCGGGTGGCCGGTGTTCCGGCGCACCCGCGATGGGCCGTGTCAACGGCCCTGCAGGCTAGCCTCGATCCCGATAGGATCGGTCGGCGCGGCTTTCTTCGAGGCGCTGGCAGGCCTGCTGGATCATGTCTTCGGTGATCGGGACTTCGCGCCCTTCGGCGTCGAGGATCGAGCCGCAAGGCTGCTGGAGACCCTGGGTATGGGTTTTTGGCGAATGCTGAGTGTGCTGCAAGCTCATGTCCTGTCTCCTGTTCGAAAAATGCTCATTCAAGGTCGAGGGGCGAGCGTTGGCCGGCTGTGCATGGCGCTGACGTCGCAAGGGCACCAGTCCACCAGAAAATCGCATTCGATGCCAGTGCCCCTTTATATCGAATGGGTATACCTCCAGGTCTGCGTTGCCGGGCAGGGTGCTTAGGGTTGGGCCCGTGAAACCTGCGCAAACAGCCCACGCAAGGCGGGCGTGAGTGATAGGCTGAGACGTTTTCCCGCCCACCGGATCCTTCAATGTTCAAGCCCGCTTCCACGCCCCACCGCCATGCTTTGAGCCTGGCTTGGCACTTTCTGCGCCCCTATCGCAAGCGTGGGCTGCTCGCCTTGCTGGCGCTGGTGGTCACGGCCTTGGTGACGTTGTCGATGGGCCAGGGCATTCGCCTGCTGGTCGACCGCGGCTTCATGACGGGCTCGACCCATCAGCTCAACCAGACCTTGGCTCTGTTCCTGCTGCTGGTACTGGCCCTGGCGGCGGGTACGTTCAGCCGCTTCTACCTGGTGTCCTGGATCGGCGAGCGCTGCGTGGCCGACCTGCGCCGCGCGGTGTTCGACCATCTGCTGACCCTGCATCCCGGTTTTTTCGAAGACAACCGCAGCTCGGAAATCCAGTCGCGCCTGACTGCCGACACCACCTTGCTGCAAGCGGTGATCGGATCGTCCCTGTCGATGTTCCTGCGCAACGTGCTGATGGTGGTGGGCGGTGTGGTGCTGCTGTTCGTCACCAACGCCAAGCTCACCAGCATCGTGGTGATCGCGTTGCCCATCGTGCTGGCGCCGATCCTGTTGCTGGGCCGACGGGCGCGCAGCCTGTCGCGGCAGAGCCAGGACCGTATCGCCGATGTCGGCAGCTACGTGGCCGAGACCTTGGGCCAGATCAAGACTGTGCAGGCCTACAACCACCAGCGCCATGACCGCGACGCCTTCGCCGATACCGTGGAGGCGGCGTTCGATGTCGCGCGCCGGCGTATCGCCCAGCGTGCCTGGCTGATCACCCTGGTGATCGTGTTGGTGCTCGGCGCAGTGGGGGTCATGCTCTGGGTAGGCGGCATGGATGTGATCGCCGGGCGCATCTCGGCCGGTGAACTGGCGGCGTTCGTGTTCTACAGCCTGATCGTCGGCGGGGCGCTGGGCACCATCAGCGAAGTGCTGGGTGAGTTGCAGCGCGCGGCCGGGGCCGCGCAGCGGATCGCCGAGCTGTTGGCGGCGCGCCCGGCCATCGTGGCGCCGAGCGCGCCTGCCCAACTTGGCAAAAGCGCTGGGCTGATCGAGCTGCAAGGGCTGCGTTTCGCCTATCCCAGCCGCCCCGAGCACCCGGCGATCGAGCAGCTCGATCTGCGTGTCGAACCAGGCCAGACTCTGGCCCTGGTCGGGCCTTCGGGCGCTGGCAAGTCGACCCTGTTCGACCTTCTGCTGCGCTTCTACGACCCGCAACAGGGGCGCATCCTCATCGATGGCCAGGCCATCGACCGTCTCGATCCCGACGTATTGCGCGCTCAGTTCGCCTTGGTGGCGCAGCACCCGGCGCTGTTTCGCGGCAGTGTCGAAGCCAACCTGCGCTACGGCCGACCTGGGGCCAGTTTCGCCGAAGTCGAACGTGCTGCGCGTAGCGCCCATGCCCACGATTTCATCGAGCAGTTGCCGCAGGGTTACCAGACGCTGCTGGGCGAAGGTGGCGTCGGCCTGTCGGGCGGTCAGCGGCAACGTTTGGCGATCGCCCGCGCGTTGCTGGTGGATGCGCCGATCCTGCTGCTCGACGAAGCTACCAGCGCACTGGATGCGCAGAGCGAGCATCTGATCCAGCAAGCATTGCCGCAATTGATGACCGGGCGCACGACACTGGTGATCGCCCACCGCTTGGCGACGGTGCAGCATGCCGATCGCATCGTGGTGATGGAGCAGGGGAGGGTGGTGGCTGTCGGCACTCACCGGCAACTGCTCGATAGCAGCGCGCTGTATGCTCGTTTGGCCGAGTTGCAGTTCAACTTGCGCAGCGAGTGACAGGCGAGGAACCCCCCGCGCGAGGCGTAATGCTGTTCGTGTGAGCGACTAGGGCCGCTTTGCGGCCCATCGCGGCTGAAGCCGCTCCTACAGAATATGCTTGTTCCTGTAGGAGCGGCTTCAGCCGCGATGGGCTGCAAAGCAGCCCTAGTCATGCCAACCCAACTCAACGGCACTGCACGCGAAGCGGGTTTTTTTGGAAGCTGGTCGGAGAGACAGGATTCGAACCTGCGGCCTTCTCGTCCCGAACGAGACGCGCTACCTGGCTGCGCTACACTCCGATGGGCAAAATGCTACTGCATCGCCTTTTTGCCTGCAAGCCCTTGCTGTGCAACGAATGTCATGCAAAGGCCGTTGGGCAAAAGGCGACTCGATCACAGCTCTTTGACGGTGCGGACCTGGTCTTTGTTCAGGCGGGTGCGCTTGCCGTCGAGCTGCTCGAATTCGTAGAAGCCGGAATCTTCGTCGTACGACGGGGTGTCGACCGACTGGATTTCACGACCGTCATTGAGGGTAATCACGCTGGGCGACGCGCAGCCGGCCAGTGCGCCCATGCCCAGGGCCAGCAAAAAGGCAGGAAGGGTCCGCTTGATCATCTTGTTTCTCCAGTATGGGGGTGCTTGATGTGCGTCAGACGCACGAGGTCTGCGCAAGTTCCTCGACAGTCGAGCACAGCTGGCGCAACACCGCCAGTGTCGCTGTTCGCGCATGGCCTGTCGCCGACGCTGTGATATAACGGCCGGCAACGTTTCCCCTGTGATGGATTCCCATGAAAGCCAAGGCAGATACCCCGTTCGTGCCGCTGAACATCGCTGTGCTGACGGTCAGCGACACCCGTACGCTCGATACCGATACCTCTGGCCAGACGTTCGTCGATCGCCTCGCCGCCGCCGGGCATCGCCTCGCCGCCCGCGTGCTGCTCAAGGACGATCTGTACAAGATACGCGCCCAGGTCGCGACCTGGATCGCCGACGACACCGTGCAAGTGGTGCTGATCACCGGCGGCACCGGTTTCACCGGTCGCGACAGCACGCCCGAAGCGGTCGCCTGCCTGCTGGACAAGCAGGTCGATGGCTTCGGCGAGCTGTTCCGACAGATCTCGGTGCCCGACATCGGCACCTCCACCGTGCAGTCGCGCGCCCTGGCAGGGCTCGCCAACGGCACCCTGGTGTGCTGTCTGCCGGGTTCGACCAATGCGGTGCGCACCGGCTGGGACGGCATCCTCGCCGAGCAGCTCGACGCGCGTCATCGCCCTTGCAACTTCGTCACCCACCTGAAACAGGCCGCGCCCTGTGAAAGCCGTGGCTGAGGCCGTAGCGCCCCGGCCGCTGATGCCGGTGGAAGAGGCCCTGGCGCAACTGCTGGCGCTGGCCGACAGTGCGCCGATCCCGGACCGCGAACAGGTGCGGCTGGCCGAGGCCGAGGGCCGCGTGCTGGCCGAGGACCTGATCGCCGGCCTCGACCTGCCGCCCTGGCCCAACAGCGCCATGGACGGCTATGCCTTATGCCTGGCCGACTGGCAAGGCGAACCGCTGAGCGTGAGCCAGCGGATCTTTGCCGGCCACGCGCCCGAGGCTTTGGCGCCCGGTACCTGCGCCCGGATCTTCACCGGTGCGCCGTTGCCGGCCGGGGCCGATTGTGTGGAAATGCAGGAGAACGTCGACGTCCTGGCCGATGGCAGAGTGCGCTTTCTGCACCCCCTGCGCAGTGAGCAGAACGTGCGGCCGCAAGGCCAGGAGACCCGCGTCGGCGAGCAGGTGCTGGCGGCCGGCACACGGCTGGGACCAATCGAACTCGGGCTGGCCGCGACCCTCGGGCATGGCCGTTTGCCGGTGGTGCGGCGGGCACGGGTGGCGGTGCTGTCGACCGGCGACGAGTTGGTCGAGCCGGGGCAGCCGCTCGGTCCCGGGCAGATCTACAACAGCAACCGGCGTCTGCTGGTGAGCTGGCTGCAACGCATGGGCTGCGAGGTGGTCGATGCCGGCATCCTCGCCGACGACCTCGAGCTGACCCGGCAGTGCCTGGCAGGGTTGGGCGATGTGGACCTGATCCTGTCCACTGGCGGGGTTTCGGTGGGCGAAGCCGACTACCTGGGCATGGCGCTGCGTGAGGCCGGGCAGCTGGCCTTGTGGAAGCTGGCGATCAAGCCGGGAAAACCGCTGACCTTCGGCCATTTCCGCGGCGTGCCGGTGATCGGTCTGCCGGGCAATCCGGCTTCGACCCTGGTCACCTTCGGCCTCCTGGCACGGCCCTATCTGCTACGTCGATTGGGGGTGCGCAAGGTCGCGCCGCTACGCTTCGAGGTGCCGGCAGGCTTCGACTGGCCCAAGGCCGGCAGCCGCCGCGAGTACCTGCGCGCGCGCATCCAGGACGGTGCGGTGCACATCTACAAGAACCAGAGCTCGGGCGTGTTGCGCAGTGCCGCCTGGGCCGACGGTGTGGTCGAGGTGCGCGAAGGCACTACGCCGAAGGTCGGCGACCGCGTGCCGTTCATCCCCTTCAGCGAGCTGCTGGACTGACCTGAGTGGCGGGCCATCCGGCGCCTGTAGCGTGCCGGATGGCCGGCCGCTCCACCCTCGGTCCGTTTTTTCGTGTTTGCTGCACCCCGTTTGCAGCATTCGGACCTTCCCCAGTGTCGAGATTGCCAAGCACTTATCCGTCGGAGAATCGCAATGCAGCAGCGCAAGGCAATGCTGGTTTTGCATGGCAAGCAAGCCATGAACGAAGACGTGCGCACGGCCGTGGGCCAGTGCCGCGAGCGCGGCTGGACGCTGGACGTGCGCCTGACCTGGGAAGGCGGCGACGCAGCGCGATTGGTCGATGAAGCGTTGCAGGCCGGCTACGGCACGGTGATCGCCGGAGGTGGCGACGGTACGCTGCGCGACATCGCCGAGGCCATGGGCCGGGCCGGCACCCAGGCCAGCCTCGTGCTGTTGCCCTTGGGCACGGCCAACGACTTCGCCAAGGCCGCCGGGATTCCGCTGGAGCCGCAGCAGGCGCTGGCACTGCTGGAGCAACCGGCGCAGCCGATCGACCTGGGCAAGGTCGGTGATCAGTGGTTTCTGAACATGGCGACCGGCGGGTTCGGCAGCCAAGTGACGGCCAACACGTCCGAAGACCTGAAGAAAGTCCTGGGCGGTGCGGCCTATCTGTTCACCGGCCTGACCCGCTTCAGCGAACTGCAAGCCGCCTCGGTGGAGCTGATAGGCCCGGATTTCCATTGGCAGGGCGATCTCTTGGCGCTGGGCATCGGCAACGGCCGGCAAGCCGGCGGCGGCCACGAGCTGTGCCCCGAAGCCCTGGTCGACGATGGGCTGCTCGATGTCGGTGTGCTCCCCGCGCCACAGGATGTGGTCGGCGCGCTGCGCGACCTGTGGGGTGGCGATGGTTTGTTCGTACGTACCCGGCTGCCATGGGTCGAGATCAAGAGCGCCAAGGGCTTGAACATCAACCTCGACGGCGAGCCGATGCAAGGCGAGAGCCTGCGTTTCGAAGCGCGCCCCGCCGCGCTGAGCGTGCATTTGCCGGCCGACTCGCCCTTGCTCAATCATCGAGGGTGATGATCTTCTCGCGCACGGCATACAGCACCAGCCCTGCCACATCGTAGATCTGCAGGCGTTTCATGATCTGCGAGCGGTGGGTCTCCACCGTCTTGATCGACAGGCCCAGACCATTGGCGATTTCCCGAGTGGACTTGCCGCGCACGATCAGACGCAGGATCTCCAACTGCCGCGCGGTGAGGTTGTGCCGCTCGCAGGTGGCCTGGCCACGCTGCAACGCCTGGTCGATCACGGCATGGGCGATGGCCGGGCTGAGGTAACGCTCGCCATTGCGCAGGGCGCCCAGCGCTTGTTCCAGTTCGGTGGCGGTGGTGTCCTTGAGCAGGTAGCCGTGGGCGCCGGTTTCCAGGGCGCGCATGATGGTTTCCGGGTCGGTGTGCATGGACAGGACCAACACCCGGCAACATGCGCCTGCCTCGCGCAACTGGGCCAGCGCATCCAGCCCGCTGGTCGAGCGCAACGACAGGTCGAGCAAGACGATGTCAGGCGCCAAGCGTGCCACCAATTCGGGCAAGCGATCGCCGTCTTCGGCTTCCCCCACCACCTGATAGCCTGGCGCATCGGCGATCAGCGCACGCACGCCGGCGCGGATCAGCGAGTGGTCGTCCACCAGCAGCAATCTACAGGTCATGGGCGGCCGGGCTCCTGGCACGTGGGTGGGTGCGCGTGGGCCAGGGCAGGCTGGCCTCGATGCGCGTGCCGCGGCCCGGCGCGCTGTGCAGCGCCAGGCTGCCCTGCAAGGCCAGAGCGCGTTCGTGCATGCCGGCCAAGCCGCGTTGGCCGGCATGCACCGGGTCGGGCGCTGGAATGAACCCGGCGCCGTCGTCCTCGATGCGTAACAGCAGGCCGATTTCATTGCGCCGCACCTCGATGTGCAGGTTCTCGGCCTGGGCATGGCGCAGCAGGTTGGTCACGGCTTCCTGGGTGATCCGAAACGCCGCCATGCTCAAGGGTGTCGGTACGCCGTCCAGGCGTTGTGGGCAGTGCAGGGTCCAGCGCACCGGACTGTGCTGCAGGGCACGCACCAGGTGCGCACGCAGGCTCGCCTCCAGACCCAGGCTGGAGAGCTGACGGGGATTGAGCAGGGTGCTGAGGTCGCGCACGTTGGTCAGGGTCTGCTCCAGGGTGCTGCGTACGGTGTGGCAATGCGGGGCGAGATCGCCGGACACCCGCCGTTGCAACCACTCGACCTGTAGCTTGGCGGCAGTCAGCAGTTGGCCGATGTCATCGTGCAGTTCCCGGCTCAAATGCTGGCGTTCGCTTTCCTGCACCTTGAGCATGCGTTGCGCCAGCTCCTGGGGTTGCAGGTTGATCGATCTGGCGTACTGACGCAGCTGCCAGAGCAGCGTCAGCAAGCCCAGCAGGTGCAACGCCAGCCATCCGCCTGGCGTCGGCAGGGCCTGTTGCCAATACCATAGCTGCGCGACCAGCGGGACGCTGCACGACAGGCCGGACGACCAGCGTAACAATGTTGCGCGCATAGGGAGACATCGACGGAGCTTCACGCATGAAGGCATGGTCAGAGGGATCACTGAATCGTTGCTGAAAGAATCGAAAACCAATGGCTCGCGCGCACCACGACCGTCTCGCGATACGTCTTTGCACAATTAAGGGTCGTTGAGTGCGCGCATGTTAACACTTTGGATAGGCCAGGGCGGCGATGCCCTGACCGGCGTCCGCCTCAATGTTTTCAAGGGCCTGGGTCGAACCGGCTTAGGCAAAGTGCCATTATCGAAGCCGGGGCCAGAACACTTTTTGGCAACTAGCGATTTATCTGCGTTCACGGTTGGACAACTTCTGAAGTTGTGAGGGTTGAGTCGCTCTTGAAGGCCTCGGTGCAACTTATTGGGCGCTCACCGCCCCTGCCGCGCCGACCTGTATCAGGAAATCGGGGCCGTCTCACTTTCCATCGAACACTGTGGGCGAGCCGAGTGCTCGAGGCGCAGAGTGGGCCGCCAGGTCTGTGGCCTGCAGGGCTTTGGCCAGGTCGTCGAGCAAACCGTGCTGTTCTTGCTCGTCCAGGTCGACGCGCCGGGTGATCGGATCGAGCAGTTCCAGCTGCCAGGCCAGCAACGTCAGGCAGGCCTGGGCGCAGCGCACCACTGGCGCGGCCAGCCGGCGTTGGCGGCAGGCAGCCGACAGCAGATGGCCCACCCGCGCGGCGTAGGCGCTGATCTCTTCGACGCCGGTCACGGCTGCGCGTTTGACCAGTGTGTCCAGGGCATGGAGCAGGCAGCGGCAGGCGTCGGCGTCGTTGGCTATCAGCCGCAGGTGCGCCAGGCAGTCGTCGGCCATGGCCAGCAGTTGCTCGGCGTCGTGCACGAAGAGCTGCAGGCTGTGGGCAGTCGCGCTGCCGGTGTCCGTGGTCAAACGCTGTGGCCTACTGCTGACGCAGCCGGCCTCCTTGTTACTATCGGCGACAAAGGCCTGACTCCTTCCATGCAGTGCGGAGGGCGTCACATTAATGGCTGGGCGATAGCACGAATATCAGGTTTGGCCTGAGGAGAACTAGGGGTTTCCCTGATGCGAAACGCTGCAACGGGCGTGGGCTTTGGGCTGGAGAAGGGTGGTGGCAGTGAATCATGGTGTTAAAGTGATATCAATTATCTAAGGCGTAGGCCATTCCTTATCAAGTTGTATCAATTCGGGCCGATACAGAGCCGATGACACTTTTCACCTCAGGGGCAGTTCAATGGCTGGCATTCTCGACACGGTAGATCAACGAACGCAGCTGGTCGGTGAGAACCGTCTGGAAATTCTCATGTTCCGCCTGGTCGGGCGGCAGTTGTTCGCGATCAACGTGTTCAAGGTCCAGGAAGTGCTGCAACTGCCCAAACTGACCTTGATGCCGCAGCGCCATGCGTTCGTCTGCGGCGTGGTCAACCTGCGCGGCCAGACCCTGCCGGTGATCGACCTGTCCCAGGCGATCGGCATGCGCCCCCTGCAACCCGGGCCGGACAGCACCATCATCGTCACCGAGTACAACCGTTCGGTGCAGGCGTTTCTGGTGGGTGGGGTCGAGCGCATCGTCAACATGACCTGGGAATCGATCCTGCCACCGCCGACCAGCGCCGGTCGCCAGCATTACCTGACGGCGATCACCAAGGTCGACGAACAATTGGTGGAGATCATCGACGTGGAGAAGGTGTTGGCCGAGATCGTGCCGTACAACGCCAAGGTCTCGCGCGACAAGCTCGAAGACCCGTTGCTGGCCGCCGCCCGTGGCCGCGAAATTCTTCTGGTGGACGACTCCAGCGTGGCCCTGGCGCAACTGCGCGATACCCTCTCGCAACTGGGCGCCAAGCTGCACGTGGCCAGCGATGGCCTGAAAGCGCTGCGCATGCTCAAGGCCTGGGCCGACGCCGGGGAAAACGTCTGCGAGAAGCTGCTGATGGTCTTCACCGATGCCGAGATGCCGGAGATGGACGGCTACCGCCTGACCACCGAGATCCGCAACGATCCGCGCTTGCGCAGCCTGTACGTGGTGCTGCACACATCGTTGTCGGGCAGCTTCAACGAGTCGATGGTGAAGAAGGTCGGCTGCGACAATTTCCTCTCCAAGTTCCAGCCCGATCGCCTGGTCGAAGTGGTACGCCAGCGCCTGGCGCTGGACACGACCGGCGCCTGAGGGCTGCGCGGCACGCGGCCTGGGTATACCCTGGCGGTTCTTCAGGCAGGGCGTCTTTCATGTTTTTGAGTGCGATCTATCGGTATCCATTGAAGTCCGGCCAGGCCGAGACGCTCGAGGCGTCTTCGGTGGGTACCTTGGGTTTGGCCGGCGACCGCCGCTGGATGGTGGTGCGCGAAGACAACGGCCAGTTCCTCACCCAGCGCGCCTGGCCGCAGATGACCCAGATCGGCGCCTTGCATCAGCACGACGGCAGCTTGATCTTGCAGGCGCCGGGCATGGGCGCCTTGCACGTGGCGGTGCCGGGCGATGAAGCGCCACTGCGGGGCGTGACGATCTGGCGCGATCTGTTGCAAGTGCCCGACGCCGGCGAGGCCGCCGCCGCCTGGCTGAGTGCCTTGCTGGGCAAAGCGCTGCGCCTGGTGTACTGCCCGGCGCAGCGCGCGCGTTTCCTGCCCAGCGGCTATGGCTCGGTCGACGATCGTGCCGCCTTTCCCGACGGTTTTCCGCTGCTGCTGATCGGGCAGGCCTCACTGGACGAACTGAACCGGCGCATCGGTAGGCCGATGGCGATGCTGCGCTTTCGTCCGAACCTGGTGGTCGAGGGCGCCGAGGCCTTCGCCGAAGACACCTGGGCACGCATCCGCATCGGCGATACCACCCTGCGCGTGCTCAAGCCCAGCGTGCGCTGCATCCTCGTCACCCTCGACCCGGCCAGCGGCGCGCGCAGCTCCGACAAGGAGCCACTGACGACGTTGAAGACCTTCCGCAGCCAGGACGGCAACGTGCTGTTCGGGCAGAACCTGGCCGCCGATGGCGAGGGTGTGCTAGCGCAGGGCATGCCAGTCGAGGTGCTTGGCTGACGCCACGCAGCATCCAGAGAAAGGCGAACTTGGCCAAGAAGATTGCGCACAATACCCACAGGCTCAGTGAAATCTGCCGGTGCTTGCCGGTGCAGGCCTTGAGCACCACATAACTGATGAAACCCAGCGCGATACCGTCGGCCACCGAGAAGGTGAGCGGCATCATGATCAAGGTGACGATGGCCGGAATGTAATCGGTGGCATCGTCCCACTCGATGTGCGCCATGCTGCCCATCATCAGCATCGCCACGTAGATCAGCGCGCCGGCAGTGGCATAGGCCGGAATCATTCCGGCCAGGGGCGCGAAGAACATCGCCGCCACGAACAACATACCCACCACCACGGCGGTCAGGCCCGTGCGCCCCCCGGCGGCTACGCCTGCGGCGCTTTCCACGTAGCTGGTCACTGGCGGCACGCCCACGGCGGCACCGAACACGCTGGAGGCACTGTCGGCCTTCAAGGCGCGCGACAGGTTTTCGATGCGGCCGTCGGCGCGCACCAGATTGGCCCGCTGGGCCACGCCCATGAGGGTGCCGGCCGTGTCGAACATGTGTACGAACAGGAATGCCAGGACCACGCTGATCATGCTGACGTTGAACACGCCGGCCACGTCCATGGCCAACCAGGTCGGCGCAAGGCTCGGCGGTAGCGAGAACACGCCGCCGTATTGCACCAGGCCCAGGCCCCAGCCGATCAGGGTGACGCTGACGATGCTGATGAGGATGGCGCCGAACACGCGGTGATAGCTCAGCACCGCGATCATCAGGAAGCACAGCGCGGCCAGCAGGGGCGCGGGTTCATGCAGCGAACCCAACTTGATCAGCGTGGCCGGGCTGGCGACGACGATGCCGGCGGTTTTCAGGCCGATCACCCCGAGGAACAGCCCGACCCCCGCACCCATGGCATGGCGCAGGCTCAGCGGAATGCTGTTGAGCAACCATTCGCGCACCCGCGACAGGGTCAGGACCATGAACAACACACCCGACACGAACACGGCACCCAATGCGGTTTCCCAGCTGTAGCCCATGGTCCCGACCACGGTATAGGTGAAGAAGGCATTCAGGCCCATGCCCGGCGCCAGGCCCACCGGCCAGTTGGCGTACAGGCCCATCAGCAGGCAGCCGAGCGCGGCGGCGATGCAGGTGGCGACGAAGGCGGCGCCGTGGTCGATGCCGGCGTCGGCCATGATGTTGGGGTTGACGAAGATGATGTAGGCCATGGTGATGAAGGTGGTCATGCCAGCGATCAACTCGGTTCTGACCGTAGTGCCATGGCTGCTCAGACGGAACAGGCGTTCGAGCAAACCGCCTTTGGCGGGTGGGGCGAGGTCCACGACGGGCGCATCGGATTTGCGGCTTTCCACAGCGAGTACTCCTCGAATCGTTCTTGTTGTTCGGAGCCTTGGATCCTGCGCTCGGCACGTGGCGGCCCCGTGAGGGATGGCAGCCATCCGACTCGTTTGTTGACTATTGAGTCAGGAAGTTGCTCGCTGGATTATGCGTTTGTGTACAAATAATGCAAATAATGTTTTCGATTTCGAGTGCGTATTTTGCAGTACAAGCGCTATATGGCGTGTGGCCAACCTGCAGAAGCGCTTAAGGCTGTGTACAATGCGCCAGTACTTTGGCCCATTATTTTCATTCGGTCGCGCCAGCCCCTTCGACGCCTCCCGCCGTCGAGGCCCCATTGGCCCGCCCCACGTGCACGAGCGCCCATGAACGAACAGCTGCAACCTCTGAAGAAACCTGTGCGCGCCATCAAGGCCGGGCGCAGCGGTACCCAGGACGATGTCGTCTACGCCCATATCTTCGAGGCCATTCTCGAGCAGCGCCTGGCACCGGGCACCAAGCTCAGCGAAGAAGCGTTGGGGGAAATCTTCGGGGTCAGCCGCACCATCATCCGTCGCGCCCTGTCGCGCCTGGCCCATGAAAGCGTGGTGCTGTTGCGCCCCAACCGCGGCGCGGTAGTGGCCAGCCCCACGGTCGAGGAAGCACGCCAGGTGTTCTTCTCGCGGCGCATGGTCGAGCGTGCGATCACCGAGCTTGCGGTGCAGCACGCCACGGCCGAGCAGCTCAACGAATTGCGCCAGATGGTGCGCGATGAACGCGACAGTTTTTCGCGCGGCGACCGCGGTGCGGGCATTCGTCTTTCCGGCGAATTCCACCTCAAGTTGGCCGAAGTGGCCGGCAACGCGCCGCTGGTGAGTTTCCAGCGTAGCCTGGTGTCGCAGACCTCTTTGATCATCGCCCAGTACGAAAGCGGCAACCGCTCGCATTGCTCGTACGACGAGCACTTGCAACTGATCGACGCCATCGAGGCGGGCGATGTACAGCAGGCAGTCGCGTTGATGATGCACCACATGGACCACATCGACACCAAACTCAACCTCGACGAAGACAGCGCTTCGGACGATCTGCACGCGGTGTTTTCGCATCTGCTGCAGAAGAAGAAGGCGGGCGGCAAGGGGTGATTTTTCAACGCAGCTCAATGAGCATGTCTTCTAGCAATGCGCTTCCACACAGTTGAACTGCCCACGGCCTCCATCTCATCCACCCGGGGTTGATGGAGTGCTTGAATCAGGACCGCGTTGCGGCCCATCGCGGCTGAACCGGAGCGCCGGCCGGCCGCTCCTACAGGGATCTGGACTGCCCCATGCGTTGGATGAGTGGCCAACGTGTGAGGACAGTTCAGCCGCGATTTGGCCGCTACTACGCCCGCTTGTGCACGCACCGGCCGGCGGCATAGGTCTCGCGGACCGTGCGGTCGTCACCCAGCGTAGTCAGCACGAACAAGGTCTCCTCGATGCTTCTGGACTGCTGCAAGCGGTAGTCGAGCAGTGGCGTGGCCTTATAGTCGAGCACCACGAAGTCGGCCTCGTTACCGGGACGCAGGCTGCCGATGCGGTCGTCCAGGCGCAGCGCCCGGGCGCCGCCCAAGGTTGCGAGGTACAGCGATTTGAACGGGTGCAGCCGCGCACCCTGGAGCTGCATGACCTTGTACGCCTCGTTCAAGGTGTTGAGCAGCGAGAAGCTGGTGCCCGCACCGACGTCGGTACCCAGCCCCACATTGACCTTGAAGCGCTCGGCCTGCGGCAGGTTGAACAGCCCGCTGCCGAGGAACAGGTTCGACGTCGGGCAGAACGCCACCGCCGAGCCGGTTTCGGCCAATCGCTCGCATTCCGCATCGCACAGATGCACGCCATGGGCGAACACCGAGCGCTCGCCGAGCAGTTCGAAGTGGTCGTACACGTCCAGGTAGCCACTGCGCTCGGGGAACAGTTCCTTGACCCAGTCGATCTCCTTGAGGTTTTCCGACAGGTGCGTGTGCAGATACACCCCAGGGTTTTCCTTGAGCAGGCGCCCGGCGGCGGCCAGTTGCTCGGGGGTGCTGGTGGGCGCGAAACGGGGCGTCACGGCGTATTGCAGGCGTGCCTTGCCATGCCAGCGCTGGATCAGCGCCTGGCTGTCGCGGTAGCCGGTCTCGGCGGTGTCGGTCAGGTAGTCCGGTGCATTGCGGTCCATCATCACCTTGCCGGCGATCAGGCGCAGGTCCAGGCGCTCGGCCTGCTCGAACAGCGCGTTGACCGACTCGGGATGCACACTGCCGAACACCAGTGCGGTGGTGGTGCCGTTGCGCAGCAGCTCGGCCAGGAAGATGTCCGCCACCTGATCGGCGTGGCCCTTGTCGGCGAATTGGCGTTCGCAGGGGAAGGTGTAGGTGTTCAGCCAATCGAGCAGTTGCTCGCCGTAGGAGCCGATCATGCCGGTCTGTGGGAAATGGATGTGGGTGTCGATGAAGCCCGGCGTGATGAGCGCGTCCGGGTAATGCACCACCTCGATGTCGGCGTCCAGGGTCGGCAGCAGGTCGCTGGCCGCGCCCATGGCCTGGATGTGGCCCTGGTCGATCACCAGCAAACCGTCTTCGACGTATTCATAGGAGGCCTCGATGCCGACCTCGGCCGGGTCGGCGAGGCTGTGCAGCAGGGCGGCGCGGTAGGCTTTGCGGGTAGCGGTCATGGCAGGCTCTTCAAAGGGCATGGCTGCGCCGCGTGGGCGGCAGCAACTGGGTAATGGGGCCGGCGTTCGCGGCAGCGTCGTGCTGGCCGAAACAGGCGTTGTAGGTGGCGATGATTTCCGCGGCGACGGACACGGCGATCTCGATCGGCAGCTTGCCCTTGACCTCGGCGATGCCCATCGGGCAGCGCATTCGCGCCAGTTGCGGATCGGCGAAACCGCGTTGACGCAGGCGGTGCTCGAACTTGACCCGCTTGGTCTTCGAGCCGATCAGCCCGAACCAGGTGAAGTCGTTACGGGCGAGCAGGGCGGCGGCGAGCTCCAGGTCCAGCGCGTGGTTATGGGTCATGACGATGCAGTAACAGCCCGGCGGCAAGGCCGCCACTTCGTCGACCGGCTCTTCGCTGACGATGCGCTGCACGCCTTCGGGAATCGACGCGGGAAATTCCTCCTCGCGCGAATCGATCCAGCGCACTTGGCACGGCAGCGCGGCGAGCAAGGGTACCAGAGCCCGGCCGACATGGCCTGCGCCGAACACGGCGATCTGCGCCTGCACCGCCAGCATCGGCTCGAACAGCAGCACCGTGGCCCCGCCGCAGCACTGGCCCAGGCTGGCGCCGAGGCTGAAGCGTTCCAGGTGCGGTGTGCTGCGTCGCTCGCTGAGCATCTGCCGGGCGATGTGCAACGCCTTGAATTCCAGATGGCCGCCGCCGATGGTGTCGTGCAGCGCGCCGGCGCTGACCACCATCTTCGAGCCGGCGTTACGCGGGGTGGAGCCGCGTTCTTCGATGATGGTCACCAGCACGCAGGGTTCACCGCGACGTTGGTGGTCGGCTAGAGCATTGATCCATTCGTACATGGTGCGTGACCTTCAGACATGTTGCGTTGTACTGCTGGACGGCAGCGGGCGAACGGTCGCCACCCGTTGCCTCACGTGCCTCGGGCAGGGCCGCAGTGCGAACCCTCGCCAGCCCGTCAGAGCGCTGACCGTTGGCAGGTCGCGGCTCACGACAGCGCCTTGCGCATCTGCTCGCACCCCCACAGCACCCGCTCGGGCGTGGCCGGAGCGTCGATCTCGGGCTGCACGCGGTAGTCGGCGAGGCTCGCCACCGCATCCTTGATCGCGCACCACGCAGCGATGCCCAGCATGAAGGGCGGCTCGCCCACGGCCTTGGAATGGAACACCGTGTCTTCCGGGTTCTTGCGGTTCTCCACCAGCTTGACCCGCAGGTCCAGCGGCATGTCGGCCACCGCCGGAATCTTGTAGCTGGCCGGCCCGTTGGTGACCAGCTTGCCCTTGGCGTTCCACACCAGCTCCTCGGTGGTCAGCCAGCCCATGCCCTGTACGAAGCCGCCTTCCACCTGGCCGATGTCGATGGCCGGGTTCAGCGACGCGCCGACGTCGTGCAGGATATCGGTGCGCAGCATCTTGTACTCGCCGGTGAGGGTGTCGATCACCACTTCCACGCAGGCCGCGCCGAAGGCGTAGTAATAGAACGGCCGGCCACGCGCCTGGCTGCGGTCGTAGAAGATCTTCGGCGTACGGTAGAAGCCGGTGCTCGACAACGACACCTGGGCCAGGTACGCCAACTGCACCAGTTGCTCGAAGCTGAGCAATTGTTCGCGTACCCGCACATGGCCGTTGTTGAACGCCACGTCCTCCTCGCTGACCTGAAAATGCCGCGCCGCGAATTCGGTCAGGCGCTGCTTGAGGATCTGCGCCGCATTCTGCGCCGCCTTGCCGTTCAGGTCCGCGCCGCTGGAGGCGGCAGTAGGCGAGGTGTTGGGCACTTTGTCAGTATTGGTGGCGGTGATCTGGATGCGGCTGAAATCGACCTGGAACACTTCGGCCACCACCTGCGCGACCTTGGTGTTCAAGCCCTGACCCATCTCGGTGCCGCCGTGGTTGAGGTGGATGCTGCCGTCGGTGTAGATGTGGATCAGCGCGCCGGCCTGGTTGAGGAAGCTGGCGGTGAAAGAGATGCCGAACTTCACCGGCGTCAAAGCCAGGCCTTTCTTGAGCACCGGGCTGGCCTCGTTGAAACGGCGAATCGCTTCACGGCGCTCGGCGTAGTCGCAGCTGGCCTCGAGCTCGGCGGTCATTTCTTCCAGCAGGTTGTGCTCGACGGTCTGGTAGTAGTGGGTGACGTTGCGCTCGGTCTTGCCGTAGTAGTTGGTTTTGCGCACGGCCAGCGGGTCGAGGCCCAGGTGGCGGGCGATGTGGTCCATCACCTGCTCGATGGCGACCATGCCCTGCGGCCCGCCGAAGCCGCGGTAGGCGGTGTTGGAGGCCGTGTTGGTCTTGCAGCGGTGGCCGTTCACCGTGGCGTCGCCCAGGTAGTAGGCGTTGTCGGCGTGGAACATGGCGCGGTCGACGATCGAGCCGGACAGGTCCGGTGAGTAGCCGCAGTTGCCCGCCAGCTCCAGTTCGATGCCATGCAGGCGTCCGCTGTCGTCGAAGCCCACGTCGTACTCGACGTAGAACGGGTGGCGTTTGCCGGTCATGGTCATGTCTTCGACCCGCGGCAGGCGCATCTTGGTCGGCTGCCCGGTCAGGTGGGCGACCACTGCGCACAGGCAGGCCGGGCTGGCCGCCTGGGTTTCCTTGCCGCCGAAACCGCCGCCCATGCGGCGCATGTCGAGCACGACGCGGTTCATCGGCACGTCCAGCACTTCAGCCACCAGCTTCTGCACCTCGGTGGGGTTCTGCGTTGAGCAGTAGACGATCATCCCGCCGTCTTCGCTGGGCATCACCGACGACACCTGGGTTTCCAGATAGAAGTGCTCCTGGCCGCCGATGTGCAGCGTGCCTTGCAGGCGATAGGGGGCGCTGGCGAGGGCCGCCGCCGAGTCGCCGCGCTGGTGGCGGTGGCTGTCGAGTACGAAGTGCTGCTTGCGCAGGGCTTGGACCACGTCCAGCACCGGTTCCAGGTCTTCGTATTCGATCACCGCCGCCATGGCCGCGCGGCGTGCGGTTTCCAGGTCGCAGGCGGCGACCGCTAGCACCGGCTGGCCGACGTATTCGACCAGGTCGATGGCCAGCAGCGGATCGCCGGCCACCACCGGGCCGATGTCTTTCAGACCAGGGATGTCTTCATGGGTGATGACGATGCGCACGCCGTCGATGGCGTAGCAGGGCGCGGTGTCGATGCGCAGGATGCGCGCATGGGCACGATCGGAAGTGCGCGCGTAGACGTGCAGTTGGTTGGGAAATTCCAGGCGGTCGTCGATGTACACCGCCTCGCCGCTGACGTGCTTGTCGGCGCTGTCGTGCTTGATGCTGCGGCCGACCCCGGAGCACAGGCCCTGGCTGAACAGTGCGGCCATCTCGGCCTGGCTCTTGACGGCATGGTGGTTAGACATAGGCGGTCACCCGGGTTTCGATGTGCGGCGATTGCAGCTCGATGAAGTATTTGCGCAGCAGGTTCTGCGCGGTCAGCAGGCGGTACCGCTGGCTGGCGCGAAAGTCCGACAGCGGCGTGAAGTCCTGGGCCAGGGCCTGGCAGGCGCGCTCGACGGTGGCCTGGTTCCATGGCTGGCCGCACAGGGCGTCTTCACAGGCGCGGGCGCGTTTGGGGACGGCCGCCATGCCGCCGAAGGCGGCGCGGGCTTCGCGCACGTTGCCGTCTTCGATGCGCAGGTTGAATGCAGCGCACACGGCCGAGATGTCGTCGTCCAGGCGTTTGGACACTTTATAGGCGCGGAACGACCAGCCGTCGCGGGGGCGCGGGACGCGGATCTTCTCGATGAACTCGCCGTCTTCGCGGGCGGTGACGCGGTAATCGATGAAATAGTCCTCCAGCGCCAGGGTGCGCTGGCGGGCGCCTTGGCGCAGCACCAGTTCGGCGCCCAGGGCGATCAGCAGCGGTGGCGAATCGCCGATGGGCGAGGCATTGCCGATGTTGCCGCCCAGGGTGCCCTGGTTGCGGATCTGCAAGGAGGCGAAGCGTTGCAACAACGCGCCGAAGTCGGGGTAGTCGGCGTCGAGGGCGCAGTAGCAGTCGGTCAGTGCGGTGGCGGCGCCGATCTCCAAATGGCTGTCGGTCCGCTCGATGCGCTTGAGTTCGGCCACCGCACCGACGTAGATCATCACCGGCAAGGTCTTGTGCTGCTGGGTGACCTCCAGGGCCAGGTCCGTGCCGCCGGCCAGCAGCCGCGCTTCGGGATGCGAGCCGTACAGTTCGGCCAGGTCGGACACGGTCAGCGGTACCAGGCAGCGTTTGTCGCCGCTGTTGAGTTCGCCGGTCTGTTGCGGGGCGATGGCTTGCAACTGGGCGATGGTGCGGGCCTGCTGCTCGTCGAACTGGTCACGGCAGGGGCGCTCGCAGCTTCGTTTGGCGGCGTCGAGGATGGGGCGGTAGCCGGTGCAGCGGCACAGGTTGCCGGCCAGGGCTTCGTGGGTCTGGTGCAGGTCGTGGCCCTGGCTGTTCTTCTGCAAGGCGAACAGCGACATGACGAAGCCGGGGGTGCAGAACCCGCACTGCGAGCCGTGGCAGTCGGCCATGGCCTGCTGCACGCTGTGCAATTGGCCGCGGTGCTTGAGATCCTCGACGCTGATCAACTGCTTGCCATGCAGCGAAGAGACGAACGTCAGGCAGCTGTTGAGGCTGCGGTAGCGCAGGGCAGGGCCGTCACCCTCGTCGACCAGTTCGCCGACCACCACGGTACAGGCGCCACAATCGCCGCTGGCGCAGCCTTCTTTGGTACCGGGTTTGCCCAGGTGCTCGCGCAGGTACTGCAGCACCGTCACGTTCGGGTCCAGGCTGTGCTCGCTGCGCAGCGTCTGGTTGACGAGAAACTGGATCACGGGGATGGCCTCATGAAGGTTTTATTGTTGTCGGACGGACTCTAAGCATGGCTGACCATAGGGTCAATAATTATCTGACCTTAAAGTCAGGAAAATCGCCGTGTGGTTGTCGATTCGCCCTATTGCGTTTGCGTCAAGCGTAGTTCCAGCGCGTGGCGCCGGCCATGTCGAAACGTGTATAAAGCCCGTCATGGCGCTGCGCCAGGCTTTGGCAAGTGCGCTACAATCGCGCCTTTGCCCAGCCGGGGCACTGCCTGCGGGGCTGGGCGCCTTCCCACGTCGCGTCCGCAACCCTGCTGCGCAGCCACTTTTCCTCAGGCCCTCCCGTTTTTCCAAGGACCACCATGACGTTCAAGGCGCCGGACAGCCTCTCCGAGCAGATCGCCCACTACCTGGCCGAGCGGATCATCCGCGGCGAACTCGCCCCAGGCGAGCGTATTCAGGAGCAGAAGGTCACCCAGGCCCTGAACGTCAGCCGCGGTTCGGTACGCGAAGCCTTGCTCATTCTCGAACGACGGCACCTGGTGATCATCCTGCCGCGCCGTGGCGCCCAGGTGACGCGCCTGGACGAGCGCAGCGTGCGCAGCCTGTGCGCCTTGATGGGCGAGCTGTACATCCTGCTCGGCAACCAGGTGGCGCAGAAGTGGCAGCAGCAAACCGACCTGCAGCCTTTCCTGTCGATCCAGCAGCGCTTGCAGCACGCCCATGACCTTCAGGACATCAAAGCCTTCGTCGCCGACAGTTTCGCGGTGATGCGCGCCGCTTATCCCTTCGCCGACAACCCCTACCTGCAGGAAACCGTCGAAAACCTGCAGCCGGCCATGAGCCGCGCCTATTACCTGGCCCTGGAACAACGCAAGGCAAGCATGATCGACTACCTGGAACTGTTCGCCCGCCTGCTCGAAGCCGTGGTCGCCCGCGACCTGGCACGCATTCGTGAAGTCTTGCAGGCTTACTGCCAGCGCAGCTGCGAGCTGGTGCTGGCCGCCTTGGCGAAGGGTTGATCGATGCGCCTGAAGTGTATTCGCCTGGCCGGTTTCAAATCCTTCGTCGACCCCACCACCGTGAACTTCCCCAGCAACATGGCGGCGGTGGTCGGGCCCAACGGTTGCGGCAAGTCCAACATCATCGACGCAGTGCGTTGGGTCATGGGCGAAAGCTCGGCCAAGAACCTGCGCGGCGAGTCGATGACCGACGTCATCTTCAACGGCTCCACCAGCCGCAAGCCGGTGAGCCAGGCCAGCATCGAGCTGGTGTTCGACAACAGCGACAACACCCTGGTGGGCGAATACGCCGCCTACGCGGAAATCTCCATCCGTCGCAAGGTCACCCGCGACGCGCAGAACACCTATTACCTCAACGGCACCAAGTGCCGGCGCCGCGACATCACCGACATCTTCCTCGGCACCGGCCTCGGGCCGCGCAGCTATTCGATCATCGAGCAGGGCATGATCTCCAAGCTGATCGAAGCCAAGCCCGAGGAGCTGCGCAACTTCATCGAAGAAGCCGCCGGCATCTCCAAGTACAAGGAGCGCCGCCGCGAAACCGAGAACCGTATTCGCCGCACCCAGGAAAACCTGGCGCGCCTGACCGACCTGCGCGAAGAGCTCGAACGCCAGCTCGAGCGCTTGCATCGCCAGGCCCAGGCCGCCGAAAAGTACCGTGAGTACAAAGCCCAGGAGCGTCAGCTCAAGGCCAACTTGACCGCGCTGCGCTGGCGTGACCTGGACCTGCGCGTGGGGCAGCGCGAAGGCGCGATCGGCGACCAGGAGGTGGCCTTCGAGGCCCTGGTGGCCGAACAGCGCAACGCCGATGCCAGCATCGAACGTTTGCGCGACGGTCACCATGAGCTGTCCGAGCGCTTCAATCAGGTGCAGGCGCGCTTCTATTCGGTGGCCGGTGACATCGCCCGGGTCGAGCAGAGCATCCAGCACGGCCAGCAGCGCTTGCGCCAGTTGCAGGCCGACCTGCAGGAGGCCGAGCGCAGCCGCCTGGAAACCGAATCGCACCTGGGCCACGACCGTACGTTGCTCGCCACCCTGGGCGAAGAGCTGGAGATGCTCGAACCCGAACAGGAGCTGGCCCTGGCCGCCGCCGAAGAAGCCGCCGCCGTGCTCGAAGAGGCCGAGTTGGAGATGCAGGGCTGGCAGGAGCAATGGGACAGCTTCAACACCCGCTCGGCCGAACCGCGGCGTCAGGCCGAAGTCCAGCAATCGCGTCTGCAACAGCTGGAATCCGGGTTGGAGCGCTTGCTCGAACGTCAGCGCAAGCTGGCCGAAGAGCGCGACCAGCTCGGCGCCGATCCGCAGGATGCTGCGTTGCTGGAGGTCGCCGAGCAGGTGGCCAGCAGCGAGATGCTCCTTGAAGAGTTGCAGGTCGAGGAAGAACAGGCCGTCGAAAGCCTGGAAGCCTTGCGCGGCCAGTTGCAGCAGGCCAATCAGGACCAGCAGACGCGCCAGGCCGAGTTGCAGCGCTTGGGCGGACGCCTGGCTTCGCTCGAAGCCTTGCAGCAGGCGGCGCTGGAGCCGGGTGCCGGGGCAGCCGACTGGTTGCGCAGCCAAGGGCTGGAGCAACGCCCGCGGCTGGCCGATGGCTTGCGCGTCGAGCCGGGGTGGGAGCTGGCGGTGGAAACCGTGCTCGGCGCGGATTTGCAAGCGGTGCTGGTGGACGACTTCGCTGGCCTCGAGCTAGGCGCGCTGGAGCAGGGCGAGTTGCGCTTGTTGTTGCCGCATCCGGGCGGCGTTGCCGCTGCCGACAGCTTGTTGGGCAAAGTCGAAGGCCGCGCCGATCTAGCGCCGTGGCTGGCCAACGTGACCCCGGTGGAAACCCTCGAGCAGGCGCTGGCCTTGCGCGCCCAACTGGCCGAAGGCCAGAGCCTGATCAGCCGCGACGGTTATTGGGTCGGCCGGCATTACCTGCGTGTCAGCCGCGGCAGCGAAGCCCAAGGCGGCGTGCTGGCCCGCGGCCAGGAAATCGAGCGGCTGACCGAACAGCAGAACGCGCAGCAGGCGTTGCTCGAACACAGCGAGCAACAGCGGGTGGCCTTGCACGAACAGCAACGCGCCGCCGAAGCACAACGCGAACAGGTGCGCCGGCGCAGCCAGGATGAAAACCGTCAGTTGGGCGAGCTCAAGGCGCGCCTGTCGGCAGGCCGCGCGCGCGCCGAGCAACTGGCCTTGCGCCGTCAGCGGCTGGTCGAAGAACTGGCCGAAGTCGACGAGCAGCGCGCGCTGGACATGGAGTCGCTGGGCGAGTCGCGCCTGCTGTTGCAGGAGGCCCTCGACCTGATGGCCGACGACACCGGCCAGCGCGAGCAATTGCTGGTGCGCCGCGACAGCCTGCGCGAAACCCTCGAACGTGTGCGCCAGGAGGCGCGGCAGCACAAGGACCACGCCCATCAACTGGCAGTGCGCCTCGGCTCGCTGCGCGCTCAGCACGACTCCACCCGTCAGGCCCTGGAGCGTCTGGAACAGCAGGCCGAGCGCCTGGTCGAGCGCCAGGAGCAACTGAGCCTGAACCTGGAGGAGGGCGCCGCGCCCCTCGAAGAGTTGGCGATGAACCTCGAGACGCTGCTGGAGCAGCGTATGGGCGTCGATGAAGAAATGCGCCAGGCGCGCCTGCACATGGAAGACGCCGACCGCGAGCTGCGCGCCGTGGAAAAGCGCCGCACCCAGGCCGAGCAGCAGGCGCAATTGCTGCGCGGGCAACTGGAACAGATGCGCCTGGAAAGCCAGGGCCTGGACGTGCGCCGCAAAACCCTGCAAGAGCAATTGCTGGCCGATGGCTTCGATCTGCAAGGCGTGCTCGCCATTCTGGAGGACGAAGCCACCGAACAAGGCACCGAACAGGCGCTGGAACACGTCGAGGCGCGTATCCAGCGCCTTGGCGCGATCAACCTGGCGGCCATCGAAGAGTACGAGCAGCAATCCGAGCGCAAGCGCTACCTGGATGCGCAGAACGCCGACCTGGTCGAGGCGCTGGACACCCTGGAAAACGTCATCCGCAAGATCGACAAGGAAACCCGCAATCGCTTCAAAGATACCTTTGATCAGATAAATGCCGGTTTGCAGGCACTATTTCCAAAAGTTTTCGGCGGTGGCAGCGCTTATCTGGAACTGACGGGCGAAGATTTACTCGATACAGGGGTGACGATCATGGCGCGCCCGCCCGGCAAGAAGAACAGCACCATCCATTTGTTGTCCGGCGGCGAGAAAGCGTTGACGGCACTGGCCTTGGTATTTGCCATCTTCAAGCTCAACCCGGCGCCGTTCTGCATGCTCGACGAAGTCGATGCGCCGCTGGACGATGCCAACGTGGGTCGCTATGCCAGATTGGTCAAGGAGATGAGCGAGACGGTGCAGTTCATCTACATCACCCACAACAAGATCGCCATGGAAATGGCCGATCAGTTGATGGGGGTCACCATGCACGAGCCGGGTTGCTCGCGGTTGGTGGCGGTGGACGTCGAAGCGGCCATGGCCATGGTCGACACGTAGCGCAGGAATTACGAGTCACGGTGTGTAGGCTTATTTCCTGACAACGGCGACAGACGGTATAAAGTTTCGTGACGGCGTGCTAGCTTTACGTCACTCGTTTACGCGTAGGTAAAAGCCTTGGCAGAACATAGGCTTGGCGCTGCGTGTTAAAGGGCTTTTGAACCCTTTGTTTTTCAGAATAATTTTTTTACAGAGGCACGGGATTACATGGAAATCGGTCTGCGCGAGTGGCTGATCCTCATCGGCATCATTGTCATTGCCGGCATTCTCTTCGACGGCTGGCGGCGCATGCGCGGCGGCAAGGGCCGTCTGAAATTCCGCCTGGACCGCAGCTATTCCAATGCCCAGGACGACGACGGCAGCGCCGAGGTGCTCGGCCCTCCGCGTGTGCTGGACACGCATAAAGAACCTGAGCTGGACGAAGAAGACCTGCCTTCGATGAGCGCCTCGGACCGCGATCGCGACGTGCCGCCCGCCAAGCCGGCCAAGCGCGCCAAGCGCCCCGAGCCCGCGCCGATCGCCACGCCCCTGGTGGCCGAGGCACGCGAGCCCGAGGTGTTCAGCGCCAGCGACGACTACCAGGAAGACCACGGCCGCGACAGCGGTTTCGCCGCTTCCGGTGAGCCGGTCAAGGATGCGCCGGCAGCCGAGGAAGTGCTGGTGATCAGCGTGATCTCCCGCGATCCGGGCGGCTTCAAGGGTCCGGCCTTGCTGCAGAACATCCTGGAAAGCGGCCTGCGCTTCGGCGACATGGACATCTTCCATCGTCACGAAAGCATGGCCGGCCACGGCGAAGTGCTGTTCTCCATGGCCAATGCGGTCAAGCCCGGCATCTTCGACCTGGACGACATCGACCACTTCAGCACCCGTGCGGTCAGCTTCTTCCTCGGCCTGCCGGGCCCGCGCCACCCCAAGCAGGCCTTCGATGTGATGGTCGCCGCGGCGCGCAAACTGGCCCACGAGCTCGATGGCGAACTCAAGGACGACCAGCGCAGCGTGCTCACCGCGCAAACCATCGAGCATTACCGCCAACGCATCGTCGAGTACGAGCGCCGCGCCCTGACGCAGAAACGCTGATACAGCCAACGAGCGGACGCCCAGGCGATCCGCTCGCGACGATTGAAACGAAAGAGCAGCCCTGGCGGCTGCTCTTTTGCTTTGCAGAGAACACGACCATGACCGCCGAAACCCGAATCCACGAACTGCGCGCCGAACTCGACCAGCACAACTACCGCTATTACGTGCTCGACGAGCCGAGCGTGCCCGATGCCGAATACGACCGCCTGTTCAACGAGCTGAAAAGCCTGGAGGCCGAACACCCGCATCTGGTGACCCCCGACTCGCCCACCCAGCGCGTCGGCGGTACGGCCCTGGCGGCGTTCGACCAGGTGCGCCACGCGCTGCCCATGCTCAGCCTGGGCAACGCCTTCGAAGAAGCCGACCTGCGCGAGTTCGGTCGCCGCGTCACCGAGGGTCTCGATCTGCCTGGCGAGCAAGCGGCGGTGGACTACAGCTGCGAGCCCAAACTCGATGGCCTGGCCGTCAGCCTGCTCTATCGCGACGGCCAGCTCGTGCAAGGCGCCACCCGTGGCGATGGCACCACCGGCGAAGACATCAGCAGCAACGTACGCACCATCCGCAACGTTCCCCTGAAGCTGCAAGGCACCGGTTGGCCGGAAGTGCTGGAGGTACGCGGCGAAGTGTTCATGAGCAAGGCCGGCTTCGAGCGGCTCAACGCCGCCCAGGCCGACGTAGGCGGCAAGACCTTCGCCAACCCGCGCAATGCGGCGGCCGGCAGCCTGCGCCAGCTCGACTCGAAAATCACCGCCAGCCGTCCGCTGGAGTTCTGCTGCTATGGCGTCGGCCAGACTTCGGCGTCGGTCGCTCCCAGCCACATCGAGACCCTGGAGCAGCTCAAGGCCTGGGGGCTGCCGATCAGCCGCGAGCTCAGGCATGCGGCCGGTATCGAAGAGTGCCTGGCCTACTACCACGACATCGGCGAGCGCCGCACGGCGCTGCCGTATGAAATCGACGGGGTGGTGTTCAAGGTCAACAGCCTGGCCTCGCAGCGCGAACTGGGCTTCCGTGCCCGTGAGCCGCGCTGGGCCATCGCCCACAAGTTCCCGGCCATGGAAGAGCTCACCGAAGTGCTCGACGTCGAGTTCCAGGTGGGCCGCACCGGCGCAGTGACCCCGGTCGCACGCCTGCGCCCGGCGAAAGTGGCCGGCGTGACCGTGTCCAACGCGACCTTGCACAACATGGACGAGATCGCGCGGCTGGACGTGCACATCGGCGATACGGTGATCATCCGCCGCGCCGGCGACGTCATTCCGCAAGTCATGCAAGTGGTGCTCGAGCGCCGTCCCGAAGACGCCCGTGCCGTGCAGATCCCCAGCGAATGCCCGGTCTGCGGCTCGCCGGTCGAACGCACACAGCTGGTCAAGCGCAGCAAGGGCAGGGCAGTGGTCAGCGAAGGCGCGGTGTACCGCTGCGTGGGTCGTCTGAGCTGCGCCGCGCAGCTCAAGCAGGCCATCATCCATTACGTGTCGCGGCGCGCCATGGACATCGACGGCATCGGCGAGAAGAGCGTCGAGCAACTGGTCGACGAAGGCCTGATCCGTTCGCCGGCCGATCTGTACGCGTTGCAGTACGAGCAGATCGTCGGCCTGGAAGGTTTCGCCGAGGTGTCCAGCAACAAACTGCTGGAGGCGATCAAGGCCAGCCAGCGCCCGACCCTGGCGCGCTTCATCTACGCCTTGGGCATTCCCGATGTGGGTGAGGAAACCGCCAAGGTCTTGGCCCGCTCCCTGGGCAGCCTGGCCCGTGTGCAGGCGGCCTTGCCGCAGGTGTTGACCTACTTGCCGGACATCGGTCTGGAAGTCGCCCACGAGATCCACAACTTCTTCGAAGCCGAGCACAACCGCGAGGTCATCGGCCAACTGCTCGCCAGCGGCATGCAGTTGCAGGACGAGGGTGAGCTGGCCCCCGAGTTCGCGGCCAGCACCACCTTGGCCGGGCTGATCGCCAAGCTCGACATCCCGTCGGTAGGCCCGACCGGCGCCGAAAAGCTGGTGGCTAAGCTCGGCAGTCTCGACGCGATCATCGCTGCCGACGGCATCGACCTTCGCCAAGCGCTGTCGGCCAAACCGGCCGACGCCGTACGGGAGTTCTTTAAGGACCCGGAGAACCAGCGCCTGGCGCGTGCCATCGAAGCGCAACTGCTCGAGTTCGGCATGCACTGGAACAGCGAGAAGAAGACCGCCGAGGGCCTGCCCCTGGCTGGGCAGACCTGGGTCTTGACCGGCAGCCTGGAACGCATGAGCCGCGACATCGCCAAAGACCATCTGGAAAGCCTGGGCGCCAAAGTGGCCGGTTCCGTGTCGAGCAAGACCCATTGCGTGGTGGCCGGCCCCGGCGCCGGTTCCAAGCTGGCCAAGGCCAACGAACTGGGGCTCGAGGTGCTGGACGAGGCGCAGTTCGTGGCCTTCCTCGACGGGCAAGGGATCGCCCTCTGAGGCAAGTCATTGAGAAATGATGGTTTTTTCTTGAGGCAGAGGTTGTAAGTTCCCTCAGGAACGGTACAATGGCGCAGTTCGTCGCAAGGCGAACCGCGTTAGTGGTGGCCCTACCGGTCCCCCCGCAACGATTACCCGTCAACCTGGTCAGATCCGGAAGGAAGCAGCCACAGCGGGAACATTGTGTGCCGGGGTGTGGCTGGTGGGGCCGCCTCCATTTCAGGGGTCGGAAATCCTATCGACCCTGCCGCTGTTCCCTCTCTTGCATCGAAAGCCTGTCTGCCCTCAACGCGCCTCGAGCGCTTGGCTGACGTCCGCGCGTCTCTTGCCTTTGCGCGATTGCTCCGCTGCCACCCTGACCAGTCGCTGAAACGTCGGACACGCCAAGTGATCCGTCTGCGGACATTGCGCGGCATGTCGCAGGCCCTTGCTCATCGCTTGCAAACGTCTTATCCGCACGTCGAGCAGGTCAGCCTGTTCGCTTAGCCGCGCGCGATCCACTTGCCCTTGCATCAACATCGCTCTGACCTCATCCAGGGAGAAACCCGCCGCCTGGCCTAGCGCTATCAGCGCCAGGCGCTGAACCACGTCGGGCGCGAACTGGCGACGTTGGCCGTGGCCGGAGAGCGGGGTGATCAGTCCTTGGTTGGCGTAATAGCGCAGGGTCGAGGCGGGCACGCCGGTGCGGCGGGCGACGTCGGAAATATCCATGAACAGGCTCCTTGACTTGAAGTCGACTTCAACTTGTAGGCTGCCCCGCAGGCTGGATCACGTCAATCTGCAGGGAGTCGAAGTATGGAAATCGCAACGTTCATCGGCACGAGCCTGGCGCTCGGCGGTGGTGCCACCTTGGTCATGGATGCCTGGACATGGCTGCTGAGGTGCCTCGGCGTGCGGACCTTGGACTATGCGCTGGTGGGGCGCTGGCTTGGGCATTTGACGCGGGGGCGGTGGCGTCATGGGGCGATTGCCAACGCGCAACCGGTGCTCTACGAGCGGCCGTTGGGCTGGATGGCGCACTATGGTATTGGCGTCTGTTTCGCTGCTGTGCTTCTGGGTTGGCTTGGCATGCCGTGGCTGGCCTCGCCTACAGTCGGGCCGGCGCTGGGTTTCGGTCTGGTGACGGTACTGTTGCCGCTACTGGTGATGCAGCCGGCGATGGGGGCTGGGGTTTTCGCTCGACGCACGCCAACACCGGTACGGGCATGCATGCGCAGCTTGGCGACCCATGGGGTATTTGGGATGGGTTTGTACGGGGCAGCGTGGGTGGTTGGGATAGGAAGTTGAGTGGGTGTTGCTCAAGGCTGTCAGGCGGGCAACTGCGCCTGCCAAGGACCTGCTTCGCTGCACAAGGCTCTGAAGCGTTCCAAGCGGAGAGGGACAGCCTGAATGCACAACGCCAGCGCAAGGCTGGCGTTGTGTTCAAAGGGTAGAACAGTAGGACGTAAGTGTCAGAGCGTCCATTTCAGGCTGAACATCACGTTGCGCGGGTCGCCGTAAGTGCCATTGCCGGTCCCGTTTGGGATGCCCTGCCAATACTTCTCGTCGGTGACGTTGTTGAAGTTGACGCGGCCGTCCCAGTGCTCGTCGAAGCGGTAGCCGGCCATCAAGCCCAGAATGGCATAGCTGTCCTGAGTGGAGTGCCCAGTGCCGACACGGTAATAGGTTTCGCTTTGGGCGAACACGTCCGCGCCGATACGAAACTTGCTCAAGTCGCCAGTCAGGTTGTAGGTGGTGGCGGCCTTGAACAGATGCTTGGGTTGCTCGGGCGCGAAGCGCTTGCCCTGGTAAGTATCGTCTTTGGTGTACTCGCTCATCACGTAAACGTACGATGCCGAGAAATTCCAATCCGGGGTCAAGGCGCCACTGATTTCGGTATCGATACCACGGCTACGTACTTCGCCCGCAGCTTCGTAGCAGGAGCGCGGCGGGGCACAGCCTGAGACGTCGGCAGACAACAGATAAGGACGGTTCTGCTGGGTCATGTCGAACAGCGCAACGGAAGCGTTCAGGTCACCGTTGAAATATTCACCTTTCAGGCCGATTTCGTAGCTTTCGCCAGTAGTAGGCTCCAGCACACTGCCGGAAGAATCCAGCGTGTCTTGAGGCTTGTAGATTTCGGTATAGCTGGCGTAGGCCGAGTAGGTGTCGTTCAGATCGTAAATCACACCCGCATACGGGGTGAACTCACGCGTGGCTTTATAGCTGCTGCCGTAGGTTTCGTTCTCGAAGTCGAACCAGCTGACGCGTCCGCCAAGGATCACATGCAGCGGATCGATCGGGTTGAGGCGTACAACGGCATACCCGGCTTTTTCCGTCGTGACCGTTTTGTTGGCGTACGCACCACGGTCTTCGATGGAAGGTTTGACCACGCTATCTGGGTTGAAGTTATAGATATCGACTGGCGTCAGCCCCCAGTAACCACCGCGAATGTGGTAGTCCTCATGGCGCTTGCTGACACCGGCCTGGAACTGGTGTTCGCGGCCAAAGGCATGGAACGCGCCGCTCAACGAGGCGTCAAGGTTCAGCAGATCGTCGTCAGTGAGGTACTGGCCCGAAGCTGTGCCCAGGTCGTCCACTGAGGTGTAGGCATAAGTGGGATTGGTAGAGCCCAGGTAGTTAGAGAACGTATCCGACTCGTTCCACATCTTCTGCGCAGCGAACTTGGCCTTCCAACCGTTGTTGAAGGTATGGGTGATGTCGCCGAACAGCGTGTAGTTGTCCTGATCCCAGTAAGCCCATTTGCCGGCCAGGTAGGTCGAACGGGACAAGCCCAGGTTTTCGCCGTTCGGACCGCTTGGCAGGCTGCCCCAGTCGGAAGTCTTGTCTTCGCGTTGCTTGGAGGCGCCCACGGTAACGGTAGTGGCGTCGTTCAGGTCGGCTTCAAGGATGCCGTAGAACGTCTGGCGCTTGTTCTCCCGGACATCGATGAAGCTTTGATTGTCCTCATAGGCCGCGACGACACGGCCGCGCACGGTGCCACTGTCATTGAGCTTGTTGGAGGCATCGACCTCGGTGCGGTAGCGATCCCAGCTGCCGGCGCTGGTGGTCACGCTGACCTGAGGCGTAGCGGTAGGGCGCTTGCGCACGAGGTTCAACGTGGCCGAGGGGTCGCCAGCCCCCGTCATCAGGCCGGTGGCGCCGCGTACCACTTCGATGTGGTCATAGATCGCCAGATCCGGCGAGGCCATGGTGTCTAGGGTGAACGTACCCACCGACGTCGGCAGGCCATCGAACATCAGATTGTCGATGCGGAAACCACGGGCGCGGAATTCCTGGCGGTCGGAGCCGAACTTACGCAAGGTGATACCGGGTGCGAACTTCACCACATCGTTGAGATCCGTCAGTCCTTGATCCTCGATCCGCTGCCGCGTAATCACGCTCACCGACTGCGGCGTCTGGCGAATCGACAGCGGCAGACCCGCGGAGGTACCCATCGCCCCGGTGGTATACGACCGCGTCCCCTCGGTAGTCGTCTGCCCCTGAAGGCTGTCGGCATCGGCCGTGACGGTGCTCGCACCCAGCTCGACCACATCGGCGGCGTGTGCCAGCGTGCTGGCGCTGGCCAGGGAGATCATCAGCGCCAGACGGCGCAGCGGAAAACGGTTCATGCTCGGAAAATCCTCGGGCACAGCCCAGTCGGTCCGTGCCCAAATGGGCGCGGCGGTGCAGTATTGGCTTGTGGGAAATAATCCCTATCGTTGTAGGGCACTGGGTGCGCAGTGCCGAGCGAAGGCTATGTGTTTGTGAAAATTATGTAAATAGAAATATTTACCATTTCCAGTTGCGTTGCCGACGTGTGGTTGCCCGGTGGTGTACTTCGAACACGGCCCTTCTCCAAAGGCCAATACAGGCCCCGCCCCGCAGGCAAGGTGCAATTCTTCCCCCGCTCGGCTAGCATTAGCGCTCTTCGCTCCCCAGGTCGTGACGTTTTTCATGAGTTATCAGGTTCTTGCACGTAAATGGCGTCCGCGCTCGTTCCGCGAAATGGTCGGCCAGGCCCATGTGCTCAAGGCCTTGATCAACGCGCTGGACAACCAGCGCCTGCACCACGCCTACCTGTTCACCGGCACCCGCGGGGTGGGCAAGACCACCATCGCGCGCATCATCGCCAAGTGCCTGAATTGCGAAACCGGCATCACCTCCACACCTTGCGGGCAGTGCTCGGTGTGCCGCGAGATCGACGAGGGGCGCTTCGTCGACCTGATCGAGATCGACGCCGCCAGCCGCACCAAGGTCGAAGACACCCGCGAGCTGCTCGACAACGTGCAGTACGCGCCGAGCCGCGGGCGCTTCAAGGTCTATCTGATCGACGAAGTGCACATGCTGTCGAGCCACTCGTTCAACGCATTGTTGAAGACCCTCGAAGAGCCGCCGCCTTACGTCAAGTTCATCCTCGCCACCACCGATCCGCAGAAGTTGCCGGCGACCATCCTGTCGCGTTGCCTGCAGTTTTCGTTGAAGAACATGACCCCGGAACGGGTGGTCGAGCACCTGGCCCATGTGCTGGCGGCCGAAAACGTGCCGTTCGAAGAAGATGCCTTGTGGTTGCTCGGCCGCGCCGCCGACGGCTCGATGCGCGACGCCATGAGCCTGACCGACCAGGCCATCGTCTTCGGTGAAGGCAAGGTGCTGGCGGCGGACGTGCGCGCCATGCTCGGCACCCTCGATCAGGGCCAGGTCTACAGCGTCCTGCAAGCCCTGCTCGACGGTGACGCGCGGGCCTTGCTCGAAGCGGTGCGCGAGCTGGCCGAGCAGGGGCCGGACTGGAGCGGGGTGCTGGCCGAAATGCTCAACGTGCTGCACCGCGTGGCCATCGCCCAGGCGTTGCCCGAAGCGGTCGACAACGGCCATGGCGACCGCGAGCAGGTGTTGAACCTGGCCCAGGCGTTGCCGGCCGAAGACGTGCAGTTCTATTACCAGATGGGCCTGATCGGCCGTCGCGACCTGCCCCTGGCGCCCGAGCCGCGGGGCGGTTTCGAGATGGTGCTGCTACGCATGCTGGCGTTCCGTCCGGCCGATGCCGACGACGCGCCGAGGGCCACGCTAAAGCCGGTGGGGATCAGCCAAGCCACAGCTGATTCCTCCAAAGCGGTGGCAGGGGCGCCCTCTAGGGTCGCCGAGCCTGCCGCTGAAGCGGCGGCGGCATCGGACCGAGCGGCATTGGCGATGGCGCCAGCGGCGGCCCAGCCTGCGGCGCCTGTCGCTGCGCAATCCAAGCCCGCCGCGCCACCACAGCCCGCTGCACAACCGCAGCCCAAGGCACCATCGGCGGCCAAAGCCGAGCCTACGCCCGTCCAGGCCCCGCAGGCCCCGGCCCCCACCGACCTGCCCTGGGAGCCAGTGGCGCAAATGGTCCAGCCTGCGCGTGAGCAAGCGCCGGCACAGCATCGCCATGCGCCGTCCGACCCCCGTGACGACGAGCCGCCGTTCGACCCCTCGGCCTACGCCTCGGCAGGCATGGAGCGCGACGACGACGCGCCGCTCGACGACGACTACGAGTCGCCGCCGCCCGACCCTGTTTCGTTCAGCTACCTGGACGAACTGGCCGAGCACGTGCAGGAGGCCGAGGCCCAGCCCCCGGCCGAGCCGCTACCTGCGGCCAAGCCGGCCACGGGGCTGGCCTTGCAATGGCTGGAATTATTCCCGGCGCTGCCGGTCTCGGGTATGACGGGCAACATCGCTGCCAACTGTACGTTGATATCCACCGAAGGCGACCACTGGCTGCTGCACCTGGACCCCGCGCAAGGCGCGCTGTTCAACACCACCCAGCAGCGGCGCCTGAACGAAGCGCTCAACCAGCACCTGGGCCGCAACATCGGCCTGACCATCGAGCTGCAGCGCCCGGAGCAGGAAACCCCGGCCCAGGCCGCTGCGCGCAAGCGTGCCGAGCGCCAGCACGAGGCCGAAGTGTCAATCGAGCAAGACCCGCTCATCCAGCAGATGATCCAGCGGTTTGGCGCCTCGGTGCGGCAGGATACAATTGAGCCTGTGCAGGTCCTGGCGAACCAGGGCGATTGAACGAATAACCACACGTCCGGCCCAGGCCGGGCGGTAGCCTACGACCCACTCGAGGTATACCCCATGATGAAAGGTGGCATGGCTGGCCTGATGAAGCAGGCCCAGCAAATGCAGGAAAAAATGGCCAAGGCCCAGGAAGAACTGGCCAAGGCTGAAGTGACCGGGCAATCGGGCGCCGGTCTGGTCAGTGTCGTGATGACCGGCCGTCACGACGTCAAGCGCATCAGCCTCGATGACAGCCTGATGCAGGAAGACAAGGAAGTGCTCGAAGACCTGATCGCCGCCGCCGTCAACGACGCCGTGCGCAAGATCGAGCAGAACAGCAAGGAGCAGATGGGCAGCATGACCGCCGGCATGCAATTGCCGCCAGGCTTCAAGATGCCGTTCTAAGCGTTATTCGTTGTGTGAAGGGGGAGCGGCAGCCGCAGGGCTGCGGCTCCCTCGTTCGTTATGCCATCCGTTGAGAGCAGGTTTGCCCCATGAGCTTCAGCCCCTTGATCCGCCAATTGATCGACGCCTTGCGCATCCTGCCGGGCGTGGGTCAGAAAACCGCGCAGCGCATGGCCCTGCAACTGCTCGAACGCGACCGTAGCGGCGGTACGCGCCTGGCCCAGGCGCTGTCCCAGGCCATGGAGGGCGTTGGTCATTGCCGGCAGTGCCGCACCCTGACCGAACAGGAGCTGTGCCCGCAATGCGCCGATCCACGTCGCGACGATGCCCAGTTGTGCGTGGTGGAAGGGCCGATGGACATGTTCGCCGTCGACCAGGCCGGTTACCGCGGCCGCTACTTCGTGCTCAAGGGCCACCTGTCGCCGCTCGACGGCCTGGGGCCGGACGCGATAGGCATCCCGCAGTTGATGGCGCTGATCGAAGCCAAAGGCACCTTCACCGAAGTGATCCTGGCGACCAACCCCACGGTCGAGGGCGAGGCGACCGCGCACTACATCGCGCAGTTGCTGGCCGAGAAAAACATTCCAGCCACACGTATCGCCCATGGCGTGCCCCTGGGCGGCGAGCTGGAACTGGTCGATGGCGGCACGTTGGCACACGCCTTCGCCGGGCGCCGGCCCGTGGCGTATTGATCGGAACAGGCGCAGGTGCCGGCTTACCGGCACCTGGTAAGGCAGGGGAACTCAGTACTCGGCGAGCGAGAACTCGGTGAGGCAGAAGGTGGGTACGCCCACCTCCTGCAGACGCTGCGAACCTTGCAGTTCGGGGAGGTCGATGATCGCCGCCGCTTCGAACACCTGGGCGCCGGTACGACGGATCAGTTGAGTGGCGGCGAGCAGGGTGCCACCGGTGGCGATCAAGTCGTCGAAGATCACCACGGCGTCGCCTTCGCACAGGCTGTCGGCGTGCACTTCCAGGAAGGCTTCGCCGTATTCGGTCTTGTAAGGCTCGGACAGCACGTCCGCAGGCAGTTTGCCTTGCTTGCGGAACAGGATCAGCGGTTTGTTCAGCTGGTGGGCGATGATGGAGCCGATCAGAAAGCCTCGCGCGTCCATGGCGCCGATGTGGCTGAACGGCGCTTCGACATAGCGCTCGATGAACTGGTCGGCGACGTAGCGCAAGCCACGGGGCGACTGGAACAGGGGGGTGATGTCGCGGAAGATCACGCCCGGTTTGGGAAAGTCGGGTACCGGGCGGATCAGGGCTTTGAGGTCGAAGGCGTCGCTGTGCATGTTGCGGGTATCCTGGGGAAATCTGGCCGCCAGTATACCCAATTCACTTCGCCCTCAGGCGTCCATCGAGCCGCCGGCCAGCGCGCACAACTGGATCGGGTCGAGGATGTGCACTTCCTTGCCTTCGGCCTTGAGCAGGCCGTTTTGCTGGAAGCGGGTGAAGACCCGCGACACGGTTTCCACGGCCAGGCCCAGGTAGTTGCCGATTTCGTTGCGCGACATGCTCAGGCGGAACTGGTTGGCCGAGTACCCACGGGCACGGAAGCGCGCCGAAAGGTTGACCAGGAAGGTGGCGATGCGCTCGTCGGCGGTCTTCTTCGACAGCAGCAGCATCATCTGCTGGTCGTCGCGGATTTCCCGGCTCATGACGCGCATCAGCTGGCGACGCAGCTGCGGCAACTGCACCGACAGCTCGTCCAGGCGTTCGAAGGGGATCTCGCACACGGACGTGGTTTCCTGAGCCTGGGCCGACACCGGATAGGCCTCGGTGTCCATCCCCGACAGCCCGACCAGTTCGCTGGGCAGGTGGAAGCCGGTGATCTGTTCCTCGCCGCTGTCGCTCAGGCTGAAGGTTTTCAAAGCCCCCGAACGCACGGCATACACCGAACCGAAATTGTCCCCCTGGCGGAACAGGAACTCGCCTTTTTTCAGCGGGCGACCCCGTTTGACGATGTCGTCCAGCGCATCCATGTCTTCCAGATTCAGGGACAGGGGCAGGCACAGCGGGGCCAGGCTGCAATCCTTGCAGTGGGCCTGGGTGTGGGGGCGCAGTTTGACTGGCTCGGACATTTCTTTCGATCCTTGTGAAAAGCACACATAAGCCGTAAGGGTACCTTAAGGGGGTGTGCGGTAGCCAGCCGGTGCAGTGATCGTGCACCGCGGCTTGGTCGGCACCGGTAGGTGCCTGGATGGGTGGCGTTTCCCTCTGCAAGCACCAGGGCAGGCTGTCCATGCCCGCCGCGCTCGATACGAAGGGTCGCTTCAACGGCGATGAAGCCGGACCGAAAAGACCGTTCCCTTTTGAATGTTTACGAGTTTTCGTACAAGCCTCGGTGCATGTGGGGTGGGTCAGATGACGCGCGAAAACCGTTGTTGCGTGTGTTGGGCCAAATAGGCGTCGAACGCCATGCACACCGACCGCACCAACAAGCGCCCGGCCGGTAGCACGCGAATGCCATGGCAGTCGAGGGTGATCAGACCATCGCGCTGCAAGCCTTGCAGTGCTGGCCATTCGGCACTGAAATAGCCGCGGAAATCGATGGTGAACGCCCGTTCGATCGGCTCGAAAGCCAATTCGAAATGGCAGATCAGTCGCTGGATCACCGCGCGTCGGATGCGATCGTCACGGTTGCATACCAGGCCGCGCTGGGTCGCGAGCTGGGCGTCCGCCAAGCGCTGCTGGTAGGTGGCCAGGTCACTGCTGTTCTGGCTGTAGTGGTCGCCGATCTGGCTGATCGCCGAGACGCCCAGGCCGATGAGGTCGCAATGGCCGTGGGTGGTGTAGCCCTGGAAGTTGCGTTGCAAGGTGCCTTCCTCTTGGGCGATGGCCAGTTCGTCGTCGGGCAGGGCGAAATGGTCCATGCCGATGTAGCGGTAACCGGCGGCGGTCAACTGCTCGATGGTAGTGCGCAGCATCTCCAGCTTGGCCGCAGGGGCTGGCAGGTCGCTGCCCTCGATGCGCCGTTGCGGCATGAAGCGCTCGGGCAGGTGCGCGTAGTTGAAGACCGAGAGGCGGTCGGGCTGCAGGTGGATGATCTCCTCCACGGTGCGGGCGAAGCCTTCGGGGGTCTGCTTGGGCAGGCCGTAGATCAGGTCGAGGTTGACCGAGCGGAATTGCAGGGTGCGCGCGGCTTCGATCAGGGTGCGGGTCTGTTCCAGGCTTTGCAGGCGGTTGATGGCCCGTTGCACCGCTGGGTCGAGGTCTTGCACGCCCAGGCTCACGCGGTTGAAGCCCAGTTCGCGGAGCAGGCCCATGGTCGACCAGTCGGCCTCGCGTGGGTCGAGCTCGATGCCGTAGTCGCCGGAGTCGTCGTCGAGCAGGCTGAAGTGCCGGCGCAGTGCGCCCATCAGCTGGCGCAGCTCCACATGGCTGAGAAAAGTCGGCGTGCCGCCGCCCAAATGCAGCTGCTCGACGGTCTGGCGGCCGTCGAGGTGGCAGGCGATCAGCTGGATTTCCTGTTCCAGGCGTTGCAGGTAAGGCTGGGCGCGGGCGCGGTCCTTGGTGATGACCTTGTTGCAGGCGCAGTAGTAGCAGATGTTGGCGCAGAACGGCACGTGCACGTAGAGCGACAATGGCCGCAGCGCGCGACGGCTTTCGCGCAGCGCGTGCAGCAGGTCGAACGAACCCACTTCGCTGTGCAGTTGCAGGGCGGTGGGGTAGGAGGTGTAACGCGGGCCGCTGAGGTCGTAGCGGCGGATCAGATCGGTGTCCCAACGCAGATCGTCGAGCATGTGGGCAGTCCCTGGACAAAGCAGCATGGGCCGCAGTCTAGGGGGGCGCTGGGGCGGCCATGTTGATTTGCATCAAGGGCCAAACCGGTCGCGCGGGCGCGCCGCTCAGTGGCCCATCAGCCAGTGCTGGTGCGGCCCCGGCAAGGTCCACAGGCCGAACAGCATCACCAGCAGCCCGCCCGCACGGCGCACGCTGCGTCGCCGTAGCAGCGCCGTGATGCGCTCGGCGGCAAGCCCGGTGGCCAGCAGTACAGGCCAGGTGCCGATGCCGAAGGCCAGCATCAGCGCCGCGCTGTGGCCGGCATCGCCCTGGCTCGCGGCCCAGAGCAGGGTGCTGTACACCAGCCCGCACGGCAGCCAGCCCCACAGCGCGCCCAGCAGTAGGGCGCGCGGCAGGCTCGACACCGGCAGCAGGCGCGTGGCCAGGGGTTGCAGGCGTCGCCAGAGGCCGCGTCCCACTCCCTCCACGCGGGTCAGCCCGCTCCACCAACCGGCCAGGTACAGACCCATGGCGATCAGCAGCGCGGCCGCCAGCCCCCGCATGCCCAAGGCCAGCGGCGTGCTTGCCACGGCCCAGCCGGCCAAGCCCAGGACCAGGCCGGCAGCGGCGTAGCTGAGCACCCGGCCCAGGTTGTAGGCGACCAGCAGGCGCAGGCGGCGGCTGCGTTGTTCGGCGGGAATGGCCAGGGTCAGCGCACCCATCAGCCCGCCGCACATGCCCAGGCAATGGCCGCCCCCCAGCAGGCCGAGCACCAGTGCAGAGCCGAGCAGCGGCAGCAGGTCAGCCATCGGCTTTGTCCGTGTCGCGACGTTCGCTGGCGTCGGCTTTGATCGCGGCTTGGTGCGCCGGATCCTGGTCGTCGAACAGGATGCTGTGCGCCGGGCTGTCGAGGTCGTCGTACTGGCCGCTGTCCACCGCCCAGAAGAAGATGTAGATGGCCACGCCGACGATCAGCAAGGCGGCGGGAATCATGATGTACAAGGCAGGCATGGTCAGAACGCTCGGCGTAGAAGGAAGGCGGCGGCACGCTTCAAGGCTGCGCTCCGGCCAGGCATGGCCTGGATTCATCGCGCGCAGGCGAAGCCTCGAACCGGGTCAGGCGCAAGGCATTGAGCACCACGATCAGCGAACTGACCGACATGCCGATGGCCGCCCACACCGGCGTGACCCAGCCCAGCGCCGCGAAGGGTAGCATCAGGCCGTTGTACAACGTCGCCCACCACAGATTTTGCAGGATAGTGCGGCGTGTGCGTCGAGCCAGGTCGAAGGTGTCCACCAGCGCTTGCAGGCGATTGCTCAGCAGCACGGCGTCGGCGCAGGTCTTGGCCAGGTCCGTGGCGCTGCCCATGGCGACGCTGATGTCGGCGGCGGCCAGCACCGGCACGTCGTTGACCCCGTCGCCCAGCATCAGCACCCGATGCCCCTGGGCTTGCAGGGCTTTGACCCGTGCCAGTTTGTCGTCCGGGCGCAAGCCGCCCTGGGCCTGGTCGAGACCGAGCCGCTCGGCCACTTCCAGCACCATCGGCGAGCTGTCGCCCGACAGCAGCAGCGTGCGCCAGCCCCGGGCCTTGCAGGCGGCGACCAGCGCGAGGGCATCGGCCCGCAGGCGGTCGTCCAGGCCGAACCAGGCCAGCGGCCCGCGCTGATCGCCCAGCAATAGCCACTGCCCGCTGGATTCAGGTGCCACCGGCACGTCGGCACCACTCAAGGCGCAGACGAACGCGGCTTGGCCGATGCGCAACCGACGCCCTTGCACCTGGCCCTGCAAACCCTGCCCTGGCGTGGCCTGTATCGCCTCGGCAGGTTGCCCGGCAGGGCCGAAAGCGCGAGCGATGGGATGCTCGGAACGGGTTTCCAGAGCGGCGGCCAGGGCCAGGCATCGGTCGGCGTTCAGGTCAGCGAGCGGGTGAACGGCGCGCAAGGTCAGACGGCCCTCGGTCAAGGTGCCGGTCTTGTCGAACACCACCGTGTCGATCTGGTTCAAGCCTTCCAGCACGTGGCCACGGGTCACCAGCACGCCGAGCTTGTGCAGCGTCCCCGTCGCGGCGGTGAGCGCCGTGGGTGTGGCCAGCGACAAGGCGCATGGGCAAGTGGCTACCAGCATCGCCAGAACGATCCAGAAGGCGCGGCTCGGGTCCATCTGCCACCATACGGCGCCCACCACGACGGTCGCGATCAGCGAGCAGAGCAGGAATACCTGGGCCGCGCGATCGGCGATGCGCCCCAAGCGCGGTTTTTCCGATTGCGCGCGCTCCAGCAGGCGGACGATGGCCGACAGCCGGCTGGCCGTACCAAGGGTTTCGACTTCCACGGTCAAAGGACTGTCGACATTGAGCGTGCCGCCCGTGACCCGATCCCCTTGCCGGCGCGCCAGGGGCAGGTATTCGCCGGTGAGCAGCGACTCGTCGACGCTCGAGCGGCCCTCGACGATGCGCCCGTCGGCTGGAATCACCGCACCTGGCGGCACTTGCAGGCGATCGCCGACCTGCAGCTCGCCGAGCAGAATGCGCTCGGCATGCCCGTCTGCACTCAGGCGCAAGCACGAGGCAGGCAGCAGGTTGACCAGTTGCGCCGTGGCCGCTGCGGTGCGTTGTCGGGCGCGGCGCTCCAGGTAGCGGCCGGTGAGCAGGAACAGGGCGAACATGCCGACCGTGTCGAAATACAGCTCGCCATGCCCGGTGACGGCCGTCCAGATGCCTGCGACGAAGGCCAGGCCGATGGCCAGCGACACCGACACGTCCATGCTCAGATGGCGCGTGCGCAGGTCGCGGGCCGCACCTTTGAACAGGGGCGCGCAGCTGTAGAAGACGATGGGGATGGTCAGAAACAGCGCCACCCAGCGCAAGATGGTGTGCAATTCGGGGGACAGGTCGACGTTGAATTCCGGCCAGGTGGCCATGGTCGCCATCATCGCCTGGAACCACAGCAGCCCAGCCACGCCCAAGCGGCGCAGCGCGCTGCGGTTCTCCGTCGCCAAGCGCTCGCTGGCCTGGTCGGGCTGGTAGGGATGGGCGGCGTAGCCGATGCGCCGCAGCTCGGTCAGCAGCCGTGACAGGGGCAGGGTCTGGGCTGACCAGCGCAACGTCAGGCGGTGGCTGGAGAGGTTCAGCTGAGCGTTCTCGACGCCCGGCAGATTACCTAGGTGCTTTTCGATCAGCCAACCACAGGCCGCGCAACTGATGCCCTCGACCATCAGGGTGGCTTCGCTGCAAGCGCCGTCCTCGCGGACGAACCCGCGCTGTACGTCGCTGCGGTCGAACAGGCGCAGTTCATCCTGCAACTGCTGGGGCAGGTCGGCGGGGTTGGCGCTGGTTTCGCTGCGGTGCCGGTAGTAGTGCTCCAGCCCCCCGGCGACGATCGATTCGGCCACCGCCTGGCAGCCTGGGCAGCAGAACGCACGCGTCTCGCCCAGCACCACGGCGTCGAAGCGAGTGCCGGCCGGCACCGGCAGGGCGCAGTGGTAGCAAAGGCAGGGTTGGCTCATGGCTGGCGCTCGGCTCCGAGCAACGCCTCGTCGCCCAACGCCAGACGCGCGCCGTGCACCACGTTCTCCTCTTCGAACAGCCGCCATACCCGGCCTTGCTCTTCACCCAGCAACTCGACGAAACGCCGGCCTTCGACCTTGTCGTCCAGCTGGCCCAGGTAGCGGCCTGGCCCTGCGCGGTTGAGCAGCACCTTGCGGTCGCGGCTGGGCTGGGTGGGTGAGATCAGGTTCAGCGCCAGGCTGGGCGGCTCGCTGCGGCCTTCGAGGCGCAGTTCCACCTCGCCGGTCAGTTCGTCCAGGTAGAGGCTCGCCTTCAACGCCAGCGATTGCGCCAGCAGCTCGCGGTCGAGCGAGCGGTTGATGCCCTTGCCGGCCTCGTAATAGTTGTCGTTGACCAGGTTGTCCGGGTTGCGCACCGCGATGGCGACCATGGTCAGGCTCAGGCACACCGAGCAGGTCAGGATGCCGATCAGGATCCAGGGCCAGAGGTGCTTGTACCAAGGGCTGCTGGCGGTAACGGGCATGGCGGTTTCCCTTAACGGATGGCGGGGCCGATGAAGCGGCTCTGGGCCTGCACCTGGGCATCGTCGTCATCGGCGCTGCGCAGGGTGAAGGTGATTGGATTGGTGGTCGAGGGCAGTGCTTCTGGGGCCACCGACAGCCGCACCGGCAGGCTGACGATGTCGCCGGCGCCTACGGCGATCTCACGACGGCCGTCCAGGCGCAGATCGGGCAGGCCGCTGGCGTCGAGCACGTAGACGTGGTCGCGCTGGTCCTTGTTCATCACCTTGAGGCTGTAGACGTTTTCGATCCGGCCTTCGGCGTTCTCGCGGTACAGCACGCGGTCCTTGCTGACGTCCAGGCCCACCAGCGGGCGCAGGGCGAAGGCGCTGGCAAGCGCTGCGACCATCGCCAGCAGCACCAGCGCGTAGCCGATCAGGCGCGGCCGCACCATTCGGGTCTTCTGCCCGGACAGGTTATGTTCGGTGGTGTAGCTGATCAGCCCGCGCGGGTAGTGCATCTTGTCCATCACCGTGTCGCAGGCATCGATGCAGGCGGCGCAGCCGATGCAGTCGATCTGCAAGCCGTCGCGGATGTCGATGCCGGTGGGGCAGACCTGCACGCACAGGGTGCAGTCGATGCAGTCGCCCAGGCCCTTGGCCTGGTAGTCGGTGTCTTTCTTGCGTGCGCCGCGGGCCTCGCCCCGGCGCGGGTCGTAGGACACGATCAGGGTGTCCTTGTCGAACATCACGCTCTGGAAACGCGAATAGGGGCACATGTGCACGCACACCTGCTCGCGCAGCCAGCCGGCGTTGCCGTAGGTGGCCAGGGTGAAGAAGCCGACCCAGAAGTATGCCCAGCCGTCGGCCTGGCCGGTGAACAGCTCGGACAGCAGGTCGCGGATCGGTGAGAAGTAGCCGACGAAGGTCAGCCCGGTCAGCAGGCCGATCAGCAGCCACAGGCCGTGTTTGGCGGTTTTGCGCACGAGCTTGCTGGCGCTCATCGGAGCCTTGTCGAGCTTGATGCGCTGGTTGCGGTCGCCTTCGGTGACCTTCTCGCACCACATGAAGATCCAGGTCCACACGCTTTGTGGGCAGGTATAGCCGCACCAGACCCGGCCGGCATACACCGTGATGAAGAACAGGCCGAAGGCGGCGACGATGAGGATGCCCGAGAGCAGGATGAAGTCCTGCGGCCAGATGGTGGTGCCGAAAATGTAGAACTTGCGCTCCGGCAGGTTCCACCACACCGCCTGATGGCCGCCCCACTCGAGCCATACGGTGCCGAAGTACAGCAGGAAGAGCACGGCGCCGGCGACCATGCGCACGCGGCGGAACAGGCCGGTGAAGGCTTTGGTGTAGATGTTCTTGCGTGCGGCGTAGAGGTCCACGGAAACCATCCCCTGGGCAGGTGGAGTGACGTCCTGTACTGGAATCTGTTTGCTCATCATCGTGTCCCACGGCAGTGGAGAAAGTGCCGCGGCGGATCCATGCCGGCCGCGGTCGGTATCGCTGGGGGCCTGGCCCCGAGCCGGATGATACGCCCGTGCCAGCCGCCCGGGACGGCGCTGCGACCTTAAGCCGCATTGGGGATGGCCATTTAACGTGATATGGCCGAATGTCAATTGATCCAGGTCAGACCACTGGCTGATGGCGCCTTTCCAGCAGCGTCCGGCCGGTGCTCCCCGAGCCGCTCATTCGCCGTCCTTGGCCGGATGAGACAAGCTGTACACATACGCCGCCAGCACGTGCACTTTGTCGTTGCCCTGCAACTGCGCCTGTGCTGGCATCTGCCCCTGGCGCCCGTAACGGATGGTCTGCTGCAACTGGGCGAAGCTCGAGCCGTAGATGAACGCCGCAGGCCGGGTCAGGTCCGGCGCGCCCAGCAAGGGCGTGCCTTTGCCCTCGGCGCCGTGGCAAGCCACGCAGTTGGCGGCGAACAGCTTCTGCCCGTTGCCGGCGTCGGCGTTGGCGCCTTCGGGCAGACGCCTTCCGTTGAGCCCGGTCAGGACGAAGGCGGACACGTCCGCCACGCCCTGGTCGCCGATCACCGCGGCCCAACCTGGCATCACTCCGTGGCGGCCGTTCATGATGCTGGCCTTGATGGTGTCGGGCTCGCCGCCCCAGCGCCAGACATCGTCGGTGAGGTTGGGGAAGCCGAAGGCGCCCTTGGCGTCGGAGCCGTGGCACACCGAGCAGTTGGAGGCGAACAGCCGCGCACCCATCTGCAGGGCTTTGCGGTCTTGCGCCACGGCCTCGACCGGCATGGCCGCGTACTTGGCGTATAGCGGGCCGAAGCGGGCGTTGGCGCGGGCCATCTCCTTTTCCCACTCGTGCACGCCGCTCCAGCCGCTGTCGCCGGTGGCGAATTCGGTGCGCTTGTCGTTATCCAGATAGGCGTAGCCGGGCAGGATGCCGCGCCAGTTGCCCAGTCCCGGATACAGCACCAGGTAACCCACGGCGAACACCAGGGTGGCGACGAACAGCCAGAACCACCACTTGGGCAGCGGGTTGTCGTATTCCTCGATGCCGTCGAAGGCGTGGCCCACGGTGTCTTCGGTGGTGTCCTCGCGCTGGCCCTTGCGGGTCGACAGCAGCAGCCAGGTCAGGCCGACCAGGGTGGCGAGGGTGAGCACGCTGACGTAGAGGCTCCACAAGGTAGTCATGGTTGCTGGCTCCCAGGCGCCTGGTTCGGCGCCTTCTTTTGGGTGGGCTCGACGTCGCGTGGCGGTTCGTCGGCGAACGGCAGTTGCGTCGCCTCGTCGAAATCCTGTTTGCGCCGCGGACTGAACACCCACAGGGCCAGCCCGACGAAGGCCACCAGCACCACGAGGGTGCCCAGGCCGCGAATCATTCCGATATCCATCAGCGTTTGCTCTTGATCAGGGTGCCCAGGCCTTGCAGGTAGGCCACCAGCGCGTCCATCTCGGTCTTGCCCTTGACCGCGTCGCGGGCGCCGGCGATGTCGGCGTCGCTGTACGGCACGCCGAGGGTGCGCAGCACCTCGAGCTTCTTCGCCGTGTCGCGGCCGTCGAGGGTGTTTTCCGCAAGCCACGGGTAGGCCGGCATCTTCGACTCGGGCACCACGTTGCGCGGGTTGTACAGGTGCGCGCGGTGCCAGTCGTCCGAGTAGCGTGCGCCGACCCGGGCCAGGTCCGGCCCGGTGCGCTTGGAGCCCCAGAGGAAGGGGTGGTCCCACACGCTCTCGCCGGCCACCGAATAGTGGCCATAGCGTTCGGTCTCGGCGCGGAACGGACGGATCATCTGCGAGTGGCAGCCCACGCAGCCTTCGCGGATGTAGATGTCGCGCCCTTCTACTTCCAGCGCGGTGCGCGGCTTCATGCCTTCGACTGGCAGGTTGGTGACATCCTGGAAGAACAGCGGCACGATCTGCGTCAGCCCGCCGATGCTGACCGCGATGACCATGAACAGCGCCAGCAGGCCGACGTTCTTTTCAACGACTTCGTGTTTCATCAGTGCGCCCCCAGGGTGACGATGCGTGCGGCGGCTTCGGCGCGGGCCGTGTCGCCGGCACGCACGGTGCGCCAGGTGTTCCAGGCCATCAGCAGCATGCCCGAAGCGAAGATCGCCCCGCCCAAGGCGCGGACGATGTAGCCGGCGTGGCTGGCTTGCAGCGCCTCGACGAAGGAATAGGTGAGCGTGCCGTCGTCGTTCACTGCGCGCCACATCAGGCCCTGGGTGATGCCGTTGACCCACATCGAGGCGATGTACAGCACGGTGCCGATGGTCGCCAGCCAGAAATGCGCGTTGATCAGGCCCACGCTGTGCATCTGCTCGCGGCCGTAGAGGCGCGGCAGCATGTGGTAGACCGAGCCGATGGAGATCATCGCCACCCAGCCCAGGGCGCCGGCATGTACGTGACCGATGGTCCAGTCGGTGTAGTGCGACAGCGCGTTGACGGTCTTGATCGCCATCATCGGCCCTTCGAAAGTGGACATCCCGTAGAACGCCAGCGACACCACCAGGAAACGCAGCACCGGGTCGGTGCGCAACTTATGCCAGGCCCCGGAGAGGGTCATCATGCCGTTGATCATGCCGCCCCAGCTCGGCGCCAGGAGGATGATCGACATCACCATGCCCAGCGACTGCGCCCAGTCGGGCAGGGCGGTGTAGTGCAGGTGGTGGGGCCCGGCCCAGATGTACAGAGTGATCAGCGCCCAGAAATGCACGATCGACAGGCGATAGGAGTAGATGGGGCGTTCGGCCTGCTTGGGCACGAAGTAGTACATCATCCCCAGAAAGCCGGTGGTGAGGATGAAGCCGACGGCGTTATGGCCGTACCACCACTGGATCATCGCGTCGGTGGCCCCGGCGTAGGCCGAGTAGGACTTGAACAGGCTCACTGGCAGGGAGGCGTGGTTGACGATGTGCAGCATCGCCGTGACCAGGATGAACGCGCCGTAGAACCAGTTGCCGACGTAGATGTGTTTGGTGTTGCGCTTGAGCAGCGTACCGAAGAACACCACCGCATAGCTGACCCAGACGATCGCCAGCAGGATCGCCACCGGCCATTCCAGCTCGGCGTACTCCTTGCTGGTGGTGTAACCCATGGGCAGGGTCACCAGCGCCGAGACGATCACCGCCTGCCAGCCCCAGAAGGTGAAGGCGGCCAGGCGGTCGGACAGCAGCCGTGTCTGGCAGGTGCGTTGCACCACGTAATAGCTGCTGCCGAACAGCGCACAGCCGCCGAAGGCGAAGATCACCAGGTTGGTGTGCAGCGGGCGGAGCCGGCCGAAGCTGGCCCAGGGCAGGTCGAAATTGAGCTGGGGCCAGACCAGTTGCGAGGCGATGAAGACGCCAAGCCCCATGCCCAGCAGCCCCCAGACCACCGTCATGATGGCGAACTGGCGGACGACCCGGTAGTTGTACGCGGTCGGATGGTGAGCAGTGTTCATTGCAGGGTTCCACGGTCTTGTTGTTTTGTGGGTCGTCAATCGGCGCCAGCAGGAATGAGCCCTTGGGCTCTGGCACGCACGCGCACTGGCGCCGATCCGTGTCACGGCCCTCCGTTGGGCGCGACTGCGACCGGGGAAGGTGGGATGAGTGTACACAAACAAATGGTTGTTATGTGTACCGTTTCTCCGATTTTTCTGATCGTTCGGTCAATCTTTTTTCGCGGCGCGTCGCAGCACTGGAGGACGGCGCAAATGGCCGAGCGCACCGTAACCAAAGCAGTGGCGCAGGCGATGCAGGTTCGAGGGCGGATCGAAGCGGGCGGGGATACGGCGGGGGGGCAGGTGCGGGGCCCGGCAAGGCCCCGCGAAGGGGGAACGTCAGCGGGCAGTGGTGGTTTCTGGCACGTCCGGTTGTGACAGGCTGTACACATAGGCGGCCAGCAGGTGCACCTTGTCATTGCCCTGGATGTCGCGCTGGGCCGGCATCTGCCCCTGGCGGCCATAGCGGATGGTCTGCTGCAACTGCGCAAAGCTCGAACCATAGATGAACGCCTGGGCCACGGTCAGGTCCGGTGCGCCCAGCAGTGGCATGCCTTTGCCCTCCGGTCCGTGGCAGGCCGCGCAGTTGGCGGCGAAGATCGCCTGGCCTCGGCCGGCGTCGGCCGTGGCGGTATCGGGCAGCGTGCGATGATTGAGGCCGGTGACGATGTAGGCTGCCACGTCCGCCACGCCTTGCTCGCCGATAACCTCCGACCAGGCTGGCATCACGCCATGGCGCCCGTCCATGATCGACTGCTTGATGGTCTGCGCATCGCCGCCCCAGCGCCATTGCTGGTCGGTGAGGTTGGGGAAGCCGTAGGCGCCCTTGGCGTCCGAGCCGTGGCACACCGAGCAATTGGAGGCGAACAACCGAGCGCCCATGCGCAGCGCCTGGGGGTCCTTGGCCACCTCTTCGAGGGGCATGGCCGCGTACCTGGCGAACAGCGGGCCGAAAGTGGCGTCGGCCTTGTCCATTTCCTTCTGCCATTCGTTGACGCCGGTCCAGCCGTCTTCATAGCCTGGCAGCACGCCTTTCCAGCTGCCCAGGCCCGGGTAGAGGATCAGGTAGCCGACGGCGAACACCAGGGTGCCGACGAACAGCCAGAACCACCATTTGGGCAACGGGTTGTCGTATTCCTCGATGCCGTCGAAGCTGTGCCCCATGGTCTGGTCGGTGGTGTCGCTCTGGCCCTTGCGGGTCGAGAGCAGCAGCCAGGTCAGGCCGATCAGGCTGCCGAGGGTCAGCACGCTGATGTACGTACTCCAGAAAGTGCTCATTGCCCGTTACTCCTCATGGCAGGCGCTTGCCCGGTAGGGGGCAGAGGTTCGTCGTCGAAGGGCAGCAGACGCGCTTCGGCGAAATCGCGGTCGCGGCGGCGGCTGAATACCCACAGCGACAGGCCGATGAACGCGATCATCACGACCAGCGTGCCGATGCCGCGCAGGGTGCCGATGTCCATCTCCATTGCCTCTACCTCTTGTTCTTGATGGCGGTGCCGAGCACTTGCAGGTACGCCACCAGAGCGTCCATCTCGGTCTTGCCCTTGACCGCGTCGCGGGCGCCGGCGATGTCGGCGTCGCTGTACGGCACGCCGAGGGTGCGCAGCACCTCGAGCTTCTTCGCCGTATCGCGGCCGTCGAGGGTGTTTTCCACCAGCCACGGGTAGGCCGGCATCTTCGACTCGGGCACCACGTTGCGCGGGTTGTACAGGTGCGCGCGGTGCCAGTCGTCCGAGTAGCGTGCGCCGACCCGGGCCAGGTCCGGCCCGGTGCGCTTGGAACCCCAGAGGAAGGGGTGGTCCCACACGCTCTCGCCGGCCACCGAATAGTGGCCGTAACGCTCGGTCTCGGCGCGGAACGGGCGGATCATCTGCGAGTGGCAGCCCACGCAGCCTTCGCGGATGTAGATGTCGCGGCCTTCGAGTTGCAGCGCGGTATAGGGTTTCATGCCTTCGACCGGGGTGTTGGTCACGTCCTGGAAGAACAGCGGCACGATCTGCGTCAGGCCGCCGACGCTGACGGCGAGCACCATCAGCAAGGCCAGCAGGCCGACGTTCTTTTCAATGACTTCGTGTTTCATCGGGCGCTTCTCCTCAAGCCAACTGGGCATGCGCGGGAGCGGCGGCGCTGGCCGAGGCGCGCACGGTACGCCAGGTGTTCCAAGCCATCAGCAGCATGCCGGTGAGGAAGATCGCCCCGCCGATGAAGCGCACGATGAAGCCGGGGTGGCTGGCCACCAGGGTTTCCACGAACGAGTAGGTGAGCGTGCCGTCGCTGTTGACCGCACGCCACATCAGGCCCTGGGCAATGCCGTTGACCCACATCGAGGCGATGTACAGCACGGTGCCGATGGTCGCCAGCCAGAAGTGCGCGTTGATCAGGCCGAGGCTGTACATGCGCTCCTTGCCGAACACCTTGGGGATGGTGTGGTACATGGCGCCGATGGAGATCATCGCCACCCAGCCCAGAGCGCCGGCATGCACGTGGCCGATGGTCCAGTCGGTGTAGTGGGACAGGGCGTTGACGGTCTTGATCGCCATCATCGGCCCCTCGAAGGTGGACATGCCGTAGAAGGCCAGCGACACCACGAGAAAGCGCAGGATCGGATCGCTGCGCAGTTTGTGCCAGGCCCCGGAGAGGGTCATCATGCCGTTGATCATGCCGCCCCAGCTGGGCGCCAGCAGGATCAGCGACATCACCATGCCCAGCGACTGCGCCCAGTCGGGCAGGGCGGTGTAGTGCAGGTGGTGGGGGCCGGCCCAGATGTACAGTGTGATCAGCGCCCAGAAGTGCACGATCGACAGGCGATAGGAATACACCGGGCGTTCGGCCTGCTTGGGCACGTAGTAGTACATCATTCCCAGGAAGCCTGCGGTGAGGAAGAAGCCCACGGCGTTGTGGCCGTACCACCACTGCACCATGGCGTCGGTGGCCCCGGCATACACCGAATAGGACTTGGTCAGGCTCACCGGCACTTCGAGGTTGTTGACGATGTGCAGCAGCGCCACGGTGAGGATGAACGCGCCGAAGAACCAGTTGCCGACATAGATGTGCTTGGTGTTGCGCTTGGCCAAGGTGCCGAAGAACACCACCGCATAGGCCACCCAGACGATGGTGATGAGGATGTCGATCGGCCACTCCAGCTCGGCGTATTCCTTGGAGCTGGTGTAACCCAGCGGCAGCGTGATGGCGGCCAGCACGATCACCAGCTGCCAGCCCCAGAAGGTGAAGGCCGCGAGCTTGGGTGCGAACAGCGTGGTCTGGCAGGTGCGCTGCACCGAGTAGTAGGAGGTGGCGAACAGCGCGCAGCCGCCGAAGGCGAAGATCACCGCGTTGGTGTGCAGCGGGCGCAGGCGACCGAAGCTGGTCCAGGGCAGATCGAAATTGAGGGCGGGCCAGACGAGCTGGGCGGCGATGAAGACGCCGAGCCCCATCCCGACGATGCCCCACACCACCGTCATGATGGAGAATTGGCGGACCACCTCGTAGTTGTAGGCAGGTCTTAGGGTTGTGTTCATGTATGGGTTCCCATCCACGGTTATAGGCAGGCTGAAAAGCGAGGGAAGGATGAGAGAAGGGCAATTGGCCGGTATTGACGGGGATCAATGGGCACCGGTCGGAAAAGTTCCAGGCTTGCGCTGCGATGCGCCCCAGGGGCGGCAGGGAGATGGCTGCCGGACGACGCTGATTCTGGCCCATGGTGCAGGTGCGCCGATGGACAGCCCGTTCATGCAGCAGATGGCAGCGAGGCTGGTCGCGCAAGGGGTGGCGGTGGTGCGCTTCGAGTTCCCCTATATGGCCCAGCGGCGCCAAGGCGGCACGCGGCGGCCGCCCAACCCGCAGAAGGCGCTGCTCGACTGCTGGCGGGAGGTGCACGCCCAGGTGCGACCTTTGGTCACGGGCCGTCTGGCCATCGGCGGCAAGTCCATGGGCGGGCGCATGGCCAGTCTGCTGGCCGACGAGCTGGGTGCCGATGCTTTGGTATGCCTGGGCTATCCGTTCTATGCCGCAGGCAAACCGGACAAGCCGCGTACCGAGCATCTGGCGACGTTGGGTACCCGCAGCCTGATCGTGCAGGGCGAGCGCGATGCCTTGGGTAATCGTCAGGCAGTGGAGGCTTACGCACTCTCGCCTGCGATCGAGCTGTGCTGGTTACAGGCGGCCGACCACGACCTCAAACCCCTGAAGGCTTCGGGCTGTACCCACGACGGGCATTTGCAGCAGGCGGCGCAGCGGGTGGCGGCGTTTCTGAAAGCGTGACGGGTGCGCGGAGCCGGGCGGCCCCGCGGCGCGGTGGATCAGTCGACGTATTCGCACAGGTAAGCGGTAGCGACCTTGACCCGCAACTGGAACTTGCTGTCGGCAGGCACTTGGAACTGGCTGCCGGCTTCGAAGGTGTCCCAGGCATCGCTGCCTGGCAGCTTGACGGTCAGCGCGCCCGACACCACGTGCATGATCTCGCGCTTGGCGGTGCCGAACTCGTAGTTGCCGGCGGCCATGACGCCGACGGTGGCCGGCCCGCTGGCGCTGTCGAAGGCGATCGATTTGACGGTGCCGTCGAAGTACTCATTGACCTTGAACATGGCGCGACTCCTGAAGGGGGCAAGAAAAGGGCTGGCCAGTATGCCGAAGGCACCGACCAGCGTCATCTGCTTTAGGTTTTCGTCGAAAAAGATCGGTTCGCTGCGTTTCACAGCCGTCAGGCCAAGCCTTGGCGCCCTTGCAGCGGCAAGCTCAGGGGAAGCAGGCGTGCGGTGTTGCGCGCGTCTTCCAGGGCGCGATGCTGTTGCCCGTTGAACTGCAGGCCGGCCAGGTGCAGGGCGCCGTTGAGCCCCAGCGGGCGTTGCAGCTGGCGGGCCTTGGCGAAGCGTTGCTTGAGGTTGATGTGCGGCAGGTCCGCCAGCAGGCTGTGGATCTGGTTCAGGCGCCATTCCTGCAACAACTGCTGGCGGTCGTAGTCGCCCCAGCTCACCCAGGCCTGCAAGCGCTCGCCATGCTGCGCCAGCCACGGCTCGAAGGCCGCCCACACCTGGGCCAACGAGGCCGCAGCATCGACGCTGGCCTGGCTGATGTGCGTCAGTTGCCGACAGAACGGTGTCAACTGCGGTCTGCGTCGTGGGCGTACCAGGCGCTGGAAGTGGTCCACCTCGCGGCCTTCGCGGGTCACCAGGGTAGCGCCGATTTCGATGATTTCCATGTCCGTGACCGGCCAGCCGCCTTCGTCGGTCGTGGCTTCCAGGTCAATGACCAACCAATGGCCCATGGCAGGCTCCTTAGAGTGATGGCTACAGCGTAGCCAAGGTCTGGCTCCGCACCTGCTGCCAGCGGTTGTAACGGCGCTACAAAGCGCTTAGCTTGAAAGGGCAAGGCTTCCTGTCATCGCAACGAGAGTCATCTTGAGCCAACTGTCCCGTGTAAAGACCGCAGCGTACTGCCTATCGTTCGTCCTGTGCGGGTTGCTGCCGGCCGTGGCCCAGGCCGCCGAGCCGCAGCAAGTGCGCATCGGTGCCGCGCATTTCCCGCCCTATACCCAGCGGCCCGAGCGCGGTCGCGACGAAGGCCTGCTGCAGCAGTTGGCAGATGCGCTCAACGGCGCGCAGCAGCGCTACCACTTCGTGCTGGTGCCGACCTCGATTCCGCGCCGCTTCGCCGACCTGCAGAGCGGTCGCACGGACCTGGCGATCTTCGAGAACCCTGCCTGGGGCTGGGACGCCATTCCCCACCAGGCAGTGGACATGGGCCTGGAAGATGCCGAGCTGTTCGTCGCCCGTCGCGCGCCCCAGCGTACCCAGGCCTACTTCGACAGCCTGGCCGGCAAGCGCCTGGCACTGTTCAGCGGCTACCACTACGCCTTCGCCCGATTCAACGCCGATCGCCATTACCTGATGCAGACCTTCGACGCGAGCCTGACCTACTCCCACGAGAGCAACCTGTACATGGTCGAGCGCGGGCGCGCCGACATCACCCTCGTGGCGCGCTCCTACCTCAGCGATTTCCTCGTCCGCCACCCGGCCAGCGCGCAGACGCTGCTGGTTTCCGAGCGCTTCGATCAGGTGTACCGCCACTATGCCATCCTGCGCCCTCAAGCACCGATCGATGGCCCGGCCTTCGCTGCGCTGCTCGAACAGCTGCGCGGCAGTGGCGAGCTGCAACGTATCTTCGGGCCGTACCGGATCGCCGTGAAGCCTGTGCCCAAGGCTTAAATTCCCTGCGCGCGCGCACGTTTGTGCAAAGTGTCCCTTTCGATCATGAGCCTCGCACATGCCTGACGCCGCATCCGCGCACCTCCCCACCCCTCCGTGCTGGCGCAGCCTTGCCGCCGAGCGCAGCGACGGGCAATTGAACCTGAGCCTGCAAGGCCGCCCCCTGATTCAATTGGGCCTGACGGCAGGGGCGGCGCCGACGCTGACGGTGCAGACGCTGTGCGCCGAGCGCCCGCAGCAAGGCCTATGGGCGGCCTGCTACTGGTGGTTCGCCAACCACCCCGAGTGCCAACGCCTGGCCTTGCAGTTGCCCGAGCCGAACATCGCCGCCGCCGGCCTGGCCTCGGGCCTGTTGCTCGGCGGCGAGCGCCCCGGCCAGTTCATCTGCGAGCGGGCGCTGTTCTGGCAACTGCCCCAGCCCTGGCTCGGCGAGGCCCTGCGCCCGGTGTATCCGGCGCACAACGTGATGAGCGACGGCAAGCGCCACCCGCGCCGGCCGCTCAAACCCACTGGCGAGGTGTACCGCCGCTACGATGCGCACCTCGGCGCTTGGGTGTCGTTGCGTGCGCTGGACATCGAACTGGACCTGTCGCGCTTCAATCGCTGGCAGAACAATCCGCGGGTATTGGCGTTCTGGGAGGAGGGCGGCAGCCTGGAGCGGCACCGCCAGTACCTGCAGAACCTGGCGGCCGATCCGCACACGCTGACCCTGATCGGCTGCTTCGACGACGAGCCGTTCGCCTATTTCGAAGCCTATTGGGCCAAGGAAGACCGCATCGCGCCGTTCTGTTGCGCCGACGACTACGACCGCGGCATTCACATGCTGGTCGGCGAGGAGCACCAGCGCGGCCCGCACAAGGTCGCCAGCTGGATGACGGCCCTGGTGCACTACCTGTTCCTCGACGATCCTCGCACCCAGCGTGTGGTCGCCGAGCCGCGCGCCGACAACCAGCGCATGATCGGCTACATGCAGGCCGTGGGCTTCCATTGCGAAAAAGCCTTCGACTTCCCGCACAAGCGGGCGGCGTTGATGGTCTTGGGGCGCGAACGTTTCTTCGACCGTTGCCCGCTCGCCTGAGCGCAGCGGCCTAGGCCGGCAGAGGGTGCCGGCCGTTGGAAGGTCAGTGTTCAGGCGTGGCGGCTGGCCGTTTTGCGGCAGTGGATCAGGGCGTCGCGGATCATGAAGTTGACCAGGGTCGGCGACACGCCCAGCTCCTTGGCGATGTCCTTTTGCGGCACGCCATGCAGGCGGTACATCTCGAACGCGTAACGGGTGCGCTGGGGCAGTTCGTCGAGCGCCACGGCGATGTGTTCCAGGGTATTGAAGTTGATGTGGCTGGCCTCGGGCGAGGCATTGAGCAGGACGACGTTGAGGCCTTCCTCCTCGGGGCCGGAATACTTCAGCTCCATGGCCTGCTTGCGGTAGTGGTCGATGGCCAGGTTGCGCACGATCTGGAACAGATAGCTGAGCTGGGCCTTGAACGAAGAGGTGATCTGCGGCGCGGCCGCGAGCCGGAAGAAGGCATCCTGCACCACGTCTTCGGCGCGCGAGCGGCAGCCGGTGATGCGCGCGGCGATCTTCACGAGGATGTTGCGGTTGTCGACGAATGCTTGGAGCAATGGTGAATCGCACTTACTTGTGGATAGTTGTTCCGCCATGGAAATCACCTGGTCTCAAGAGGAAAAGAACATGCGGTCTGTAAGGCATGTCCCAAGACGGACGACAAATTATGCAAGATGATAATGATTGTCAATTGCGAAAGTTAATAAGTTTCGGAATTTTTCTGATTCGTCATGATTGCGGCTTGCGACCCGACCGTCCCGGGCGAGTGCGTTTGGGGAAGTGGTCCATGGCGCTGCAGGGACTCACAAGAACGGCTCAAGGCTCCTGACCAAGCCGAACGAAAGTCCCAAGCAAGCCATCGCGGCTGATCGAAACCCCGAACCGGCCGCTCCAAATCCTGTAGGAGCGGCCGGTTCGGGGTTGCGATCAGCGCGACGGGCTGCAGGAGCAGCGCCGGTCGATACTATGCCGGCTCGGCTGGCTGGCATTGTCCCATCTGTGTCGCAGCGGCCGGTTCGGCGCTCCGATGGCTTTCATGAGCCGCTAGGCGGCCCGCATCGTGTCACTGACCGCAGTCGCCCCCACGTGAGCCTTCGCGAACGAGCTCAGGCCCCGAACGCCGCTGACCAGAGGACGTTAATTTCCGCAGTGCTCCGTCCGTTTCTTGGGTATCCCATCGCCGTCCGGCGCCGCGCTCTGCGCGGTTGCGCTGGCGCGATCTCCCCAGACTCTGGCAGGAACATTCCATGATGGACGCCTTCGAACGCCCGCCCACGCTGGTCCAGGCCCTGGCGCAGCGCGCCGCGCGCAGCCCCGAGCAGGTCGCCTTGCGCTTTCTCGCCGACCAGCCCGGCGACCAGGCCGTACTCAGCTACCGCGAACTCGACCGGCGCGCCCGCACCATCGCCGCCGCCTTGCAGGCCCGCGCGGGCTTTGGCGAGCGCGCAGTGCTGCTGTTCCCGAGCGGCCCGGACTACGTCGCGGCGTTCTTCGGCTGCCTGTATGCCGGCATCATCGCCGTCCCGGCCTATCCCCCCGAATCCTCGCGTCCGCACCACCAGCAGCGCCTGCTGTCGATCATCGACGACGCCCAGCCGCGGCTGCTGCTGACCGTCCAGGCCCTGAACGACAGCCTGCAAGGCCTGGAAGCGTTGCAGCGCACCGATGCGCCGACCCTGCTGGCCGTCGACCGCCTCGACCCCGCCTGGGCCGAAGCCTGGCAAGCGCCGGTGCTGGCCGACGAGCACATCGCGTTCTTGCAGTACACCTCCGGCTCCACCGCACTGCCCAAGGGCGTGCAGGTCAGCCACGGCAACCTGGTGGCCAACGAAGCGTTGATTCGCCACGGCTTCGGCATCGACCTCAACCCGGACGACGTGATCGTCAGCTGGCTGCCGCTGTACCACGACATGGGCCTGATCGGCGGGCTGCTGCAACCGATCTACAGTGGCGTGCCGTGCGTGCTGATGTCGCCCGGCTATTTCCTCGCCCGGCCGCAGCGCTGGCTGCAGGCCATCAGCGACTATGGCGGCACCATCAGCGGCGGCCCGGACTTCGCCTATCGGCTGTGCAGCGAGCGGGTCAGCGACGCGGCCCTGGCCGGCCTCGACCTGAGCCGCTGGCGGGTGGCCTATTCGGGCTCCGAGCCGATCCGCCAGGACAGCCTCGCCGGCTTCGCCGAGCGTTTCCGCTCGACCGGCTTCGACGCTTCGAGCTTCTTCGCCAGCTATGGCCTGGCCGAGGCCACGCTGTTCGTCAGCGGCAGCCGCCGCGGTGGCGGCATCCCGGCCTTGCGGGTCGATGCCCAGGCGTTGGCCGCGCACCGCATCGAAGCGGGCCAAGGCAGCGTACTGATGAGCTGCGGCTTCGCCCAGCCCGGCCACGCCGTGCAGATCGTCGAACCGCACAGCCTGGCCGTGCTGGCCGACAACCAGGTCGGCGAAATCTGGGCGGCCGGGCCGAGCATCGCCCACGGCTACTGGCGCAACCCCGAGGCCAGCGCGCGCACCTTCGTCGCCCGCGACGGCCGGACCTGGCTGCGCACCGGCGACCTGGGCTTCGTACGCGACGGCGAGCTGTTCGTCAGCGGTCGTTTGAAAGACTTGCTCATCGTCCGCGGTCAGAACCTCTACCCGCAAGACATCGAACAGACCCTCGAACGCGAAGTCGAGGGCCTGCGCAAAGGCCGGGTGGCAGTGTTCACGGTCGAGCAGCAGGGCGAGGAGGGCATCGGTGTGGCCGTGGAAGTGGGCCGCAGCGTGCAGAAATCCCTGCCGGCCGACGAATTGATCGCGCGCCTGCGCCAAGCAGTCGCCGAGGCCTGCGACCAGGCGCCGGCCGTGGTGCTGTTGCTCAACCCCGGCGCCTTGCCCAAGACCTCGAGCGGCAAGTTGCAGCGCTCGGCCTGCCGCCAGCGCATGGACGACGGCAGCCTGGATTGCTATGCCCGCTTCCCCGCACCCGTGGAGGCCCGACAGGCAGCGGCGGCCGAGCACGACGCCCTGCAGCGGCGCATCGCCGCGCTGTGGTGCGAGCAGCTCAAGCTCACGACGGTAGCCGCCGACGACCACTTCCTGCTGTTGGGCGGCAATTCCATTGCCGCTGCCCAGCTCACCGCACGTCTGGCCGACGAGCTGGGCGTAGCCCTGGGCCTGCGCCTGCTGTTCGAGGCGCCGACCCTCGCTGCCTACAGCGCGGCGGTCGGCGAGCAGCTCGCCGGCGGCACCCAGGCGCCGACCGCCATCGCACGCCAGGCGCAAGGCCAGGCCGTGCCGCAGTCGCTGGCGCAGAACCGCCTGTGGCTGTTGTGGCAGCTGCAGCCCGAGTCGGCCGCCTACAACGTACCGGCCGGCTTGAGCCTGCGCGGCGAACTCGACGTCGATGCGCTGCAGCGTGCTTTCCAGGCCTTGGTGGCGCGCCACGAATCGCTGCGCACCCTGTTCAGTGAAGTGGAGGGTCAAGCGCTCCAGCACGTCCATGGCGAACGACCCTTCGTGCTGGACCATCGCGATCTGCAAGGGCTGAGCGACACCGAAGTCGCCGCCCAGCGCGAGGCCGAAGCCCAGCGACCCTTCGACCTGCGCCAAGGCCCGCTGCTGCGGGTCACCCTGGTACGCCTGGACGACGAGCAGCACCAGCTGTGGGTGACCCTACACCACATCGTCGCCGACGGCTGGTCGCTGAACATCCTGCTCGACGAATTCGCTCGTCTGTATGCCGCGCCCGACAGCGCAGGGCAGTTGCCTGCGTTGCCGCTGGCGTATGCCGACTATGGACAATGGCAGCGGCAATGGCTGGCCGACGGCGAGGCCGCACGGCAACTGGCGTACTGGCAACAGCGTCTGGGTGACGCGCTGCCGGTGCTCGACCTGGCCACCGATCATCCGCGCGGCAGCGCCCAGGATCGCCGTGCCGCGCGCGTGCAGGTCAAGGTGCCGGCGCCACTGTGCCACGCGCTGGAGCGGCTGGCCCGCGACCAGGGCGCCAGCCTGTTCATGGTGCTGCTGGCCGGCTGGCAGGCGTTGCTGTACCGCTACACCGGCCAGAGCGACATCCGCGTCGGCATACCCAACGCCAACCGCCCTCGGCTCGACACCCAAGGGCTGGTCGGTTTCTTCATCAACACTCAGGTGCTGCGCAGCGAGCTCGACGCGCGACTGCCGTTCAGCACGCTGCTCGACCAGGTGCGCAGCCACACCCTGGACGCCCAGGCACACCAGGACCTGCCCTTCGAACAGCTGCTCGAAGCCTTGCCCGAGGCCCGCGAACAGGGCCTGTTCCAGGTCATGTTCAACCACCAGCAACGCGACCTCTCGGCGCTGCGCCGGCTGCCTGGGCTGCTGGCCCAAGAGCTGCCCTGGCACAGCCGTGAGGCCAAGTTCGATCTGCAACTGCACAGCGAGCAGGACCACCAGGGCCGTCTGAGCCTGGCCTTCGACTATGCCTCGGCGCTGTTCGACGCCAGCACCGTCGAACGCCTGGCCGGGCACCTGCTGGCCTTGCTCGAACAGGTCTGCGCGCAGCCGCAGTTGGCCGTGGATGCCGTGCACCTGTTGAGCGCCGCCGAGCAAGCGCAGCTGCTGGCCTGGGGGGAGGCGCCGGCCGCGGCGGCCGCACGCCTGCTGCCCGAGCAACTCGACGAGCAGGCCCGCGCCTGCGCCGAGCGCATCGCCGTGCAATGGGACGGCGGCAGCCTGAGCTACGCCGCCTTGCACCAGCAGGCCAACCGCCTGGCGCATTACCTGCGCGACAAGGGCGTAGGCCCGGACACCTGCGTGGCCATCGCCCTGGAGCGCTCGCCGCAACTGCTGGTCGGCTTGCTGGCGATCCTCAAGGCAGGCGGTGCCTACGTGCCGCTCGACGTCGACTACCCGGCCGAGCGCCTGGCCTACATGCTCGACGACTGTGGCGCCGAGCTGCTGCTCAGCCATAGCGACTTGCTGGGCCGCCTGCCGCAGCGCGACGGGCTCAGCGTCATCGCCCTCGACCAACTGCACCTGGACAACTGGCCGTGCCAGGCCCCGCGCCTGCACTTGCACGGCGAACACCTCGCCTATGTGATCTACACCTCCGGTTCCACCGGTCGGCCGAAAGGCGTAGGCAACACCCATGCCGCCCTGGCCGAGCGCCTGCAATGGATGCAGGCGCACTACGCCCTGGACGCCAGCGACGTGCTCTTGCAGAAGGCACCGATCAGTTTCGACGTATCGGTGTGGGAGTGCTTCTGGCCATTGCTCAGCGGCTGTTCGCTGGTGCTCGCCGGGCCTGGCGAGCACCGCGACCCGCAGCGCATCGCCCGCCTGGTGCAGCAGTTCGCCGTGACCACCTTGCACTTCGTGCCACCGCTGCTGCAGGTGTTCCTGCAAGAGCCTGAGGCCGCGCGCTGTCACACGCTGCGTCGCCTGTTCTGTGGCGGCGAAGCGCTGCCCGCGGCGCTGCGCGAGCGCGCCATGCAGGTATTGCCGCAGGTGCTGCTGGACAACCGCTACGGTCCTACCGAAACCGCGATCAACGTCACCCACTGGCGCTGCCAGGCCAGCGACGGCACGTTGTCACCCATCGGCCGGCCGCTGGCCAACGTGCGCTGCCAGGTGCTCGATGCCGACCTGCAGCTGAGCCCCCTGGGCGTACCCGGCGAGCTGTACCTGGGCGGCGCCGGGCTCGCCCGGGGTTACCTGGGCCGGCCTGGGCTGACCGCCGAGCGTTTCCTGCCCGACCCCGCCGGCGACGGCCAGCGTCTGTACCGCAGCGGCGACCGCGCCCGCTGGAACGCCGGCGTGCAGGCGCTGGAATACCTCGGGCGCCTCGACCAGCAGGTGAAGGTGCGCGGTTTCCGCGTCGAGCCCGAGGAAGTGCAGGCGCAGCTGCTGGCCCAGGCCGGCGTCGAGCAGGCCGTGGTGCTGATCCATCAAGACGCCGTCGGTGCGCAGTTGGTCGGCTATTACAGCGGCCGCGAGCGCAGCGCCGAACTGCTCGCTGCCCTGGCCGCGCAATTGCCGGCCTACATGGTGCCCGCGCAACTGCTGCACCTGGCGCAGATGCCCTTGGGCCCGAGCGGCAAGGTCGAGCGTCGCGCCTTGCCGGCACCCACTTGGCAGCAGCGCGCGCACGTCGCGCCGCAGACGCCCTTGCAGCAGCAGGTCGCGGCGATCTGGTGCGAAGTGTTGGGCGTGGCCCAGGTAGGCTTGCAGGACGACTTCTTCGCCCTCGGCGGCCATTCGCTGTTGGCTACCCAGATCGTCTCGCGCAGCCGCCAGGCGTGCGACGTCGAGCTGCCGCTCAAGGCACTGTTCGAGGCCAGCGAACTGGGCGCGTTCTGCGCCGAGATCGCGCGCGTCCAGGCCAGCGGCCTGCGCAATCGGCAGGGCGCCATCGCCCGCGTCGACCGCCGCCAGGCCGTGCCGCTGTCGCACTCCCAGCAACGCATGTGGATCCTCTGGCACATGGAGCCCGAGAGCCCGGCCTACAACGTCGGTGGCATGGCACGCTTGCGTGGCGCCTTGCACGTGGACGCCTTCGAGCGCGCTGTACAGGCGCTGCTGGTGCGCCACGAAGCCTTGCGCACCACCTTCCCCAGCATCGACGGCAAGCCGTTCCAGTGCGTGGCCGACAACGCCGGCCTGACGCTCGGCTGGCACGATTTCTCCGACCTCGACCCGGCCGTGCGCGAACGCCAGCTGCAACGGCTGGCCGACCAGCAGGCGCACCTGCCGTTCGACCTGGAGCGCGGCCCCTTGCTGCGCGCCTGCCTGGCCAAGACCGGCGAGCGCGAGCACCATTTCGTGCTCACCCTGCACCACATCGTCACCGAAGGCTGGGCCATGGATATCTTCGCCCGCGAGCTGGGCGAGCTGTACGAAGCCTTCGTCGACGAGCGCGACTCGCCGCTGCCGCCCTTGGCGGTGCAGTACTTGGACTACAGCGTCTGGCATCGCCAGTGGCTCGAAGCCGGCGAAGGCCAGCGCCAACTGGACTACTGGAAGGCCCGTCTGGGCGACGAGCACCCCGTGCTGGCGCTGCCCAGCGACCGGCCGCGACCGGCGGTGCAGAGCCACCGTGGCGGGCTCTACCGCTTCGACCTGCCGCCCGCCCTGGTCGAGCGCGTGCACGCCTTCAACAGCCAGCATGGCCTGACCCTGTTCATGACCATGACCGCCACCCTGGCCGCCTTGCTGTACCGCCACAGCGGCCAGCGCGACCTGCGCATCGGCGCGCCGGTGGCCAACCGCATCCGCCCGGAAAGCGAAGCGCTGATCGGCGCCTTCCTCAACACCCAGGTGCTGCGCTGCGAGGTGGACGGGCAGATGAGCGCCCTCGCGCTGCTCGAGCAGATGCGCGACACGGTCATCGACGGCCAGTCGCACCAGGACCTGCCGTTCGAGCAGCTGGTCGACGCCCTGCAACCGCCGCGCAGCAGCGCCTACAACCCGCTGTTCCAAGTGATGTGCAACGTGCAGCGCTGGACCTTCCAGCAAAGCCGCGAGCTGTCGGGCATGCAGGTCGACTACCTGGTCAACGACGCCAGCGCCACCAAGTTCGACCTGTACCTGGAGGTCACCGACCTCGACGGCCGCCTGGGCTGCTGCCTGACCTACAGCCGCGACCTGTTCGACGAGCCGCGCATCGCGCGCCTGGCCGAACACCTGCAACGCCTGCTGACAGGCCTGTTGGACGATCCGCAGCAGCGCCTGGCCGAGTTGCCGATGCTGACCGGCGACGAGCGCCAGCGCCTGCTCGGCCAACTGCAAGGCGAGCCCGATCCGGACCTGACCCAGACCGTGCATGGCCTGTTCGCCGCCCAGGCGGCCCGCACCCCCGACGCCCTGGCGCTGACCTTCGCCGGCCAGCACCTGAGCTATGCCGAGCTCGAGCAGCGCGCCAACCGTCTGGCCCACGCGCTGCGTGCCCGAGGCGTCGGCCCCGACGTGCGCGTGGGCCTGGCCCTGGAGCGCTCGCTGGACCTGGTGGTCGGGTTGCTGGCCATCCTCAAGGCCGGCGGCGCCTACGTGCCGCTCGACCCGGAGTACCCGCTCGAGCGCCTGCACTACCTGATCCGCGACAGCCGCCTGGAACTGCTGATCGCCCCGCAAGCGCTATTGGAGCGCCTGGGCGAACTGCCGGCGAACGTACGTCCATGGAGCCCGGAGGAGGGCCACGCGGCCCTGGCCGAATACCCGATCCAAGCGCCCGACGTGGCGAGCTTGGCGCAGCATCCGGCCTACGTCATCTACACCTCCGGTTCGACCGGCCAGCCCAAGGGCGTGGTGGTCGAGCACGGTCAGATCGCCATGCACTGCCAGGCGGTGATCCGCGCCTTCGGCATGCGCAGCGACGACTGCGAGCTGCACTTCTATTCGATCAACTTCGACGCCGCCAGCGAACGCCTGCTGGTACCGCTGCTCAGTGGCGCTCGCGTGGTGCTGCGCGCCCAGGGCCAGTGGGGCGCCGAGGAGATCTGCCAGTTGATCCGCGAACAGCGGGTCAGCGTGTTGGGCTTCACCCCCAGCTACGGCAGCCAGTTGGCGCAGCACCTGCTCGCTCGCGGCGAGACGCTGCCGGTACGCCTGGTCATCACCGGCGGCGAGGCGCTGACCGGCGAGCACCTGCAACGCTTGCGCGAAGCCTTCCAGCCTGCGGAGCTGTTCAACGCCTATGGGCCGACCGAAACCGTGGTCATGCCGCTGGCCTGCAGCGCACCTGCGTCGCTGCCGAGCGATGCCGGCAGCGTGCCGATCGGCCACCTGATCGGTGCGCGCAGCGGTTATGTGCTCGACGAAGACCTGGCGCTGCTGCCGCAGGGCGGCATCGGTGAGCTGTACATCGGTGGCGCAGGCCTGGCCCAGGGTTACCACGCACGTGCGGGCCTTACCGCCGAGCGCTTCGTCGCCGATCCGTTCGGCGACGCAGGCGGGCGCCTGTACCGCACTGGCGACCTGGTACGGCTACGCGCCGACGGCCTGGTGGAATACGTCGGTCGCGCCGACCAGCAGGTGAAGATCCGTGGCTTTCGCATCGAACTCGGCGAAATCGAAAGCCGTCTGCAAGACCACGGCGCAGTCGACGAGGCGGTGGTGGTGGCCCTCGACCTGCCGGGCGGCAAACAACTGGTGGGCTATCTGGTCAGCGACCTCGCCCAGGCCGACGCGGCGACCCAGGCGGCGCTGCGCGACGCGGTCAAGGCCCATGCCCGCCAGCAACTGCCCGAGCACATGGTGCCGGCGCACCTGGTGCTGCTCGGTCGGCTGCCTTTGATGGGCAACGGCAAGCTCGACCGCCGCGCCTTGCCCGCGCCCGACCTGCAACAGGCCCAGCAGGGCTACCAGGCGCCCAGCGATGCGTTGCAAACGCAGCTCGCGCAGGTCTGGGGCGAGGTGCTCAACCTCGCCCAAGTGGGCGTACAGGACAACTTCTTCGAACTTGGCGGCGACTCGATCCTGTCGATCCAGGTGGTCAGCCGTGCGCGGCAACTGGGCTTGCAGTTCACCCCGCGTGACCTGTTCCAGCACCAGACCATCCAGACCCTGGCCGCTGTGGTCACCCAGGGCGCCGAGGCGACCCAGGTCGAGCAGGGCGCGCGCCAGGGCGGCAGCGCCCTGACACCGATCCAGCACTGGTTCTTCGACAGCGACGTGCCCGCGCCGCAGCACTGGAACCAGGCGATCCTCTTGCAGACCCGCCAAGCGTTGGATGCCGACACGTTGCAGCGCGCGCTGCATGCGCTGGTGGCCCACCACGACACCTTGCGCCTGCGCTTCACCGAGACGGCGGGCCGCTGGCAGGCCAGCTATGCCGCCATCACCGAACAGACCTTGCTGTGGCACGCCGAAGTCGCCGACCTGGACGACTGCCAGGCGCTGTACAGCGACGTGCAGCGCAGTCTGGACCTGGCCGAAGGGCCGCTGCTACGCGGCCTGCTGGTCGGCGATGGACGCGGCGAGCAGCGTTTGCTGCTGGCGATCCATCACCTGGTGGTGGACGGCGTGTCCTGGCGCGTGCTGCTCGAAGACTTGCAGGCGCTGTATCGCGGCCAGCCGCTGCCAGCCAAGACCCACGCCCTGGGTGACTGGAGCGCGCGCCTGGCGCAGTACGCCGGCAGCGATTCGCTGCGCGACGAACTGCACTGGTGGCAAACCCAGTTGCGCGCGGTCGGCCAGGAGCTGCCTTGCGACCACCCGCAAGGCGGCAACTTGCAGCGCCATGCGCAGAGCGTGGTCATCCACCTGGCGCCCGAGCAGACGCAGCAGCTGCTGCAACAGGCGCCTGCCGCCTACCGCACCCAGGTCAACGACCTGCTGCTGACGGCCCTGGCCCGTGTGCTGTGCCGCTGGACCGGCGCGCCCGAGGCACTGGTGCAATTGGAAGGGCATGGCCGCGACGGGCTGTTCGACGACATCGACCTGACCCGCAGCGTCGGCTGGTTCACCAACGCCTACCCGCTGCGGTTGAGCCCGGTCGCGGGCACCGACGAGGCGGCCCGTGGCGCGTCGCTCAAGCGCATCAAGGAACAACTGCGCCAGGTGCCGCACAAGGGCCTGGGGTATGGCGTGCTGCGCTACCTGGCCGAACCACTTGTGCGCGAGCAGATGGCGGCGTTGCCCCAGGCGCGCATCACCTTCAACTACCTGGGCCAGTTCGACCAGCAGTTCGCCGCCGCCGCCCTGTTCCAACCGCTCGACGCCCCGGCAGGTCTGGCCCATGACCTCGACGCGCCGCTGCCCAACTGGCTCAGCGTCGACGGCCAGGTGTATGCCGGCGCCTTGCAACTGCGCTGGACCTACAGCGCCGAGCGCTACGCCGAAGCCACCGTACGCGGGCTGGCCGAGGCCTATCGCGACGAACTGCTGGCGCTGGTCGGGCATTGCCTGACGCCGGGCCAGGGTGGCTTCACACCGTCGGACTTCGCCCTGGCAGCCCTGACCCAGGCGCAGATCGACCAATTGCCCGTGCCCGCCGCCGAGATCGAAGACGTCTATCCGCTGACGCCGATGCAGGAAGGCATGCTGCTGCACACCCTGCTCGAGCCCGGCACCGGCATCTACTACATGCAGGACCGCTACCGCATCGACAGCGCCCTGGACCAGCCGCGTTTCGCCGCCGCCTGGCAGGCCGTGGTGGCCCGCCACGAGGCGCTGCGCGCTTCGTTCAGCTGGAACGCCGGCGAGGCCATGCTGCAGATCATCCACAAACCCGGCGCGGTGCAGGTCGACTATCAGGACTGGCGCGAGCTCGACGCCGACGCTCAGGAAACGCGCCTGCAAGCGCTGCACAAGGCCGAGCGCGAGGCCGGCTTCGCGTTGCTGGAAACCCCGCCGTTCCACCTGCGCCTGGTGCGCGTAGGCGAAGCGCGCTACTGGTTCATGATGAGCAACCACCACATCCTCATCGACGCCTGGTGCCGCTCGTTGCTGATGAACGACTTCTTCGTCCTCTACCAGGCCCTGGGCGCCGGCCAGGCGGCGCAGTTGCCGCCGCCGCCGCGCTACCGCGACTACATCGGCTGGTTGCAGCACCAGGACCTGAACGAAGCGCGCCAGTGGTGGCAACGCAACCTGGCCGGCTTCGAGCGCGCCACTGCGCTGCCCAGCGATCGGCCGCTGCGCAACGAGCATGCCGGCGACGGCATGCAGGTGGGCGATTGCTACACCCGCCTGGAAGCGGAGCAGGGCGCACGCCTGCGCGAACTGGCCCAGGCCCATCAGCTGACCGTCAACACCTTCGCCCAGGCGGCCTGGGCCTTGGTGCTGGCGCGCTACAGCGGCGAGCGCGACGTGGCCTTCGGCGTGACCGTGGCCGGCCGTCCGGTGAGCCTGCCGCAGATGCAGCAGACCGTCGGCCTGTTCATCAACAGCGTGGCGCTGCGCGTGCAACTGCCGGCACCCGGGCAGCGCCTGAGCGTGCGCCAGTGGCTGCAAGGCCTCTTGGAACGCAACCTGGAGTTGCGCGAGTACGAATACCTGCCCCTGGTGGCGATCCAGGCGTGCAGCGAGCTGCCCAAGGGCCAGCCGCTGTTCGACAGCCTGTTCGTGTTCGAGAACGCACCGGTGCAGAGCGCGGTGCTCGACCATGCCCAGCAGCTCAACGCCCGATCCGATTCGGGTCGCACGCACACCAACTTCCCATTGACGGCGGTGTGCTACCCCGGCGACGACCTGGGCCTGCACCTGTCCTACGACCAACGCTATTTCGACGCCAGCACGGTCGAACGTCTGTTGGGCGAGTTCAAGCGCCTGCTGCTGGCCCTGGCCGAGCACTTCGACGCCGACATGGGCGCCTTGCCGCTGCTCGGCGAGGCCGAGCGGCAGTTCCTGTTGCACGACTGCAACCAGACGGCGCGCGCCTATCCGCTGGAGCAGGGCTACGTGCGTCTGTTCGAGGCGCAGGTCGCGGCCCAGCCGCAGCGCACCGTGGCCCGCTGCCTGGAGGCGAGCTTCGACTATGCCGGGTTGAACCTGGCGGCCAACCGCCTGGGCCATGCCTTGCTGGCGGCCGGGGTGGAAATCGATCAGCCGGTGGCCCTGCTCGCCGAGCGCGGGCTGCCGCTGCTCGGCATGATGGTCGGCAGCTTCAAGGCCGGCGCCGGCTATCTGCCGCTCGACCCGGGCCTGCCCGGCGCGCGCCTGCAACGCATCGTCGAGTTGAGCCGCACACCGCTGCTGGTGTGCAGCGCGGCCTGCGCCGAACAAGCCAGCGCCTTGCTGGATGAGCTCGCAGGCGCGGTCCGCCCACGTCTGTTGATCTGGGAAGAGGTCCAGGCCAGCGCCGTGCCCAGCCACAATCCGGGCGTCTACAGCGGGCCGGACAATCTGGCCTACGTGATCTACACCTCCGGCTCCACCGGCCAGCCCAAAGGGGTGATGGTCGAGCAACGCGGCATGCTCAACAACCAGTTGAGCAAGGTGCCCTACCTTGGCCTGAGCGCTGACGACGTGATCGCCCAGACCGCGTCGCAAAGCTTCGACATCTCGGTCTGGCAGTTCCTCGCAGCGCCTCTGTTCGGCGCCTGTGTGGAGATCGTGCCGAATGCCATCGCCCACGATCCGCAGGGCTTGCTGGCGCACGTGGCGCAGACCGGCATCAGCGTGCTGGAGAGCGTACCGTCGCTGATCCAAGGCATGCTCGCGGCTGAACCGGTGGCGCTGGCGGGGTTGCGCTGGATGTTGCCGACCGGTGAGGCCATGCCGCCTGAGCTGGCGGCGCAATGGTTGCAGCGCTACCCGGGCATTGGCCTGGTCAACGCCTACGGCCCGGCCGAGTGCTCGGACGATGTGGCCTTCTTCCGCGTCGACGTCGCGTCCACCCAAGGCAGCTACCTGCCCATCGGCACGCCGACCGACAACAACCGCCTGTACCTGTACGACGGGGAGCAAGCGCTGGTGGCGCTCGGTGCGGTGGGCGAGCTGAGCGTGGCCGGCACCGGCGTCGGCCGCGGCTACGTGGGCGACCCGCAGCGCACGGCGCTGGCCTTCGTGCCGCACCCGCACGGCGCGCCGGGCGAGCGCCTGTACCGCACCGGCGACCTGGCGCGGCGGCGTGCCGATGGCGTGCTGGAGTACGTGGGACGCATCGACCATCAGGTCAAAATCCGCGGCTATCGCATCGAACTGGGCGAAATCGAAGCCCGCCTGCACGAACAGCCCGAGCTGCGCGACGTGGCCGTCGGCGTGCAGGACGGCGCTACCGGGCGTCACCTGGTCGGTCATCTGGTGGCGCGCGAAGGCGTGGCGGCCGATGCGGCGCTGGTGGAACGGTTCAAGCAGCGCCTGCGCGCGGCCTTGCCCGAGTACATGGTGCCGCTGCACTTCGCCTGGCTGAGCGAACTGCCGCACAACGCCAACGGCAAACTCGACCGCAAGGCGCTGCCGCCGGTGGAGATCGGTGTGGCCCAAGGCGAGGAATTCGTGGCGCCGCGCGATGCGTTGGAGCAGTCCCTGGCCGACATCTGGGCCGAGGTGCTCGGCGCCGAGCGGGTGGGCGTGCGCGACAACTTCTTCGCCTTGGGCGGGCATTCGCTGCTGGCGACGCAGATCGCTTCGCGGGTGCAGAAGCAGTTGCAGCTCGATGTGCCGCTGCGGGCGATGTTCGAGTGCAGCACGGTGGAGGCGTTGGCCGAGTATGTGCGCGGGTTGCAGGGCAGCGTGCTGGACGATGACAAGGTGGATCGGTTGAGTGACCTGATGGCGGAGTTGGAGGGGTTGTAGTCCAGGGTCGATATGCATAGGGCCGCGCTGCGGCCTTATCACACGTATAGATTCAATGAAGCGCACCGGACGATCGCATAAGGTTCCAGGGCAGGAGAAGTGTCATAGACCTCGCCGTCGGTTTGCATGGGCCTGACAGATTTATCAGTTTCGCGAGCGTTTACCTTGCCTTGAAAATCTCGCCTGTCCAGCCAGGGAGATAATAATGACTTCTCACAATGCGACACGATCGGCATACACCCCTTACGGTTTCGGTAATGGCAAGTCCGCGATGTTCAAGTTCAAAGGAGAACATTTCAACGATTACAGCCAATGCTACCCGCTTGGGGCCGGTCGGCGTTTCTACAGTCCTGTACTCATGCGTTTCTTATCTGACGACGTCTTCTCGCCTTTCGGCATGGGTGGGATCAATGCTTACGCCTTTGTGAAGGGCGATCCGATCAACCTCAGCGATCCAAGCGGTAACGCGCCCCATCCCACGCCTCGTCCTGGTTTCTATTATCGTGGGCCGATCCAGGTCGTCGATAACATGCGCGTCTTCAACACCGAACCCGAACCGGGCAGGCAGGTTCTCAACATCGGGGCGCATGGCGCGCCCGGCCGAATTGGAATGCGCACAGTCAAGCTCAAGGCGTTTGCGGTGGTGGACGCGTTGAAGCGCAAGGGTATCGAAGTTGCAGGGAAGGAAGTCCATGTGCTGGCCTGTCATTCCGCGGACCGGACTGAGGAGGGCGGCCCGTCATTTATCGAACAGATGACTGCGTTCACAAAAGCACCCGTTACAGGCTATCGAGGTGTGCTCTGGGTGGATGACAATGCACCTATTTTGGCGAATGGTACGTTCGACAATTACTGGTTCAAAATCATTGATCAGATGGACCCTGAAGATCCCAATTACGCGCTGTTCGATTATCGGCCGCATACAGTGCAGCCCTCGCCGAGCGGCGCTGCGTTTCAGATCGAAGGACGCCTCAACGCTGTCAGGTCAAACGCACGACGTTAACCTCAGACGCATTTGCCCAGCATATCGACCAGGTTTCATTTCCGGCATCCGTAGTCCGCTTTAAGTGCAAGGCTGTGAGTCCTAGCGTTCACCCAACATCTTCTCCAGCATTTGTGCCTGCGGCGCGCCTTGCTGGCGTTGCAGCCGGCCTTCGTCGTCGAGGTAGAAGATGGCCGGCGTGGCGTGCAGACCCAGTGCCTCCATCGAGCGCAGGTTGGCCTGCAATTGTTTTTCGATCGGTGCCGGAATCTGCGCCAGTGGCTTTAGCGTGCTCTTCTTGCCGGCCGCTTCGTGGTCGTGCAGCGCCTGGGCCGAGTCTTTCGCGGCGAGCAGCGCGGCCGACTTGCCTGGGCTGTCGGGGCGGATGATGCCGACCGGAATGTGGCGCAGTTGCACCTTGCCTGCCTCGACCCAGGGCCGAGCCTGCTCCCAGAACATCGTGCAGTACGGGCAGTTCGGGTCGCTGAACACGTAGAGGATGCGCGGCGCGTCGGGTTTGCCGTCGGCGATCCAGGTGGTCTGCTCCAGCTGGCTCCAGGCCGCCTTGCTCATGGGTTGGTGGACCAGTTCGTCCAGGGGTTTGGCGCTCAGGTCGTTGCCCTTGGCGTCGAACAGGTTGCCGACCAGCACGTGTTCGCCATCGGCGCTGAGGTAGAGCGCCAAGGCGTCATTCTGGTACTCGGCGGCGTAGCCTTGGAGGCCGCCGGGCGCGTCGAAGCGGCCTTTGATCACGGCGCCTTTGGCTTCGATCTGTTGGATGGGCGCGGGCAGTTCGGCGGCCTGTGCCAGCGAAGCGCCAAGCAAGGCGAGGGTGAGCGGCAGAAGGGAAAGGCGCATGGTCAATTTCCTTGTTCGGAGGGGGTGGCGTCGAAGCGTTCGAGGGCATGTCGCAGGCTGGCGCGCGACAGCTCGCCGAGGTGACTGCCGATCAGCCGTCCTTCGGCGCTGTAGAACAGCGTGGTGGGCAGGGCCATGGAGCCGACGCTGCGAGCCAGCTCGCCCGTGCCGTCGAACAGTACGTGGGAGGGGGACAGGCCAGTGGTAGTTATGAATGTGCGCACGCTGGCCGGCGTTTCGCCTTGGTTGACGAAGAGGAACGTCACGTGTGGGTAGTCATGCTGCGCTTCTTGCAAGACCGGCATTTCCCGGCGACACGGCGGGCACCAGGTGGCCCATAGGTTGACCACCAGTGGGCGGCCGCGGTAGCTGTGCAGGGCCACGGCCTGACCCTGGGCATCGCGTAGGCTGATCGCCGGTAGCTCGGTGCCCTTGTCGTAGAGGTGGCTGGCCAGCGACGCCAGGCACCAGAACACGGCGCCGCTGGCCAGGGCCCAGGCCAAGGGCCGCCGCAGCGCCGGGCGCCGCTGTCCGTACCACAGGCCACCCAGTGCGACACCGAGCACACCGCCCCAGAGCTGGAATCCGCCGTCGCGAATGTCGACGATCTGCGCGGGGTCTTGCCAGTACAAAGGCCAGTAGGCCGCCACGAAGCCGATACGTGCGCCCAGCAGTCCCAACAGAAACAGGTTGAACAGTGCCGACTCGGGGTTCGCCCCGCGTCGCCTGCCCACGGCCCAGCCGAGCAGGCTGGCCAGGCCCAGGGCGGCGAGCAACAGCAGGTGGTTGAGGGCCATGGTCAGCGGTCCGAGGGTGACGGTCAGCATCAGCCCTGGCTCCTGGTCAGCGCCCAATGCTCGAGCAGATCGACGGCGTCGACGGCCCCGGTGATGCGCCGTGCGCGGCGCTCCTCGCCGTCGGGGCCGATCCAGAGCAGGCTGGGTGGGCCTGGCACTCGATACCGCTGCAACAACGCGCGGCTGTCGGCGCAATCGCGGGTGACGTCGACACGGATCAGGCGCACGGCCGCGAGGCTGGCCTGCACGTCGGCGCGGGCGAAGACCTGCTGCTCCATGACCTTGCAGGCCACGCACCAGTCGGCCGTGTAGTCGAGCATGACCCACTGCTTCGCTGCCTTGGCGGCGTCGAGGGAGGTCTGCAGTTGGCTCGGCGAGGTCACCGTGCTGAAGGTCTGCGTCGCGGGCTGCGCGGCCATGGCCACAGGCTGTGCCGCGAACGGCCGCAGCGGTTGCCACGGGTCGCCGCCGCCGGCGGCGGCGCCGACCAGCATCAGCCCGCCCCATAGCCCGGCCAGTGCCGGCAACGCACGCAGCAGCGGCCGTGCGCCCAGCACCTGCCAAGCGCTCCAGGCCAGGCTCAGCAGCCAGGCTGCGGCCAGCCCCAACAGCAGCGGGGCCGGCAGCACAGTGCGCAGAATGTACAAGGCCATCGCCAGGAAGACGAAGCCGAACACCGCTTTGACTCGGTCCATCCATGCCCCTGGACGCGGCAGGAAGCGATTGCCCAGGGTCACCAGCAGCAACAGCGGTACGCCCATGCCCAGGCCCAGGCTGAACAGCACCAGGCCGCCTTGCAGCAGATCGCCGCTCTGCGCGATGAACAGCAGCGCGCCGGCCAAGGGCGCGGTCATGCAGGGCCCGAGCAGCAGGCCGGACAACGCGCCCAGCAATGCCGCGCCCGACAGGCTGCCGCCCTGGGTGTTGCGCCCGGCGCGGTCGAGGCGGTCGCGCAGGGCCATCGGCAGTTGCAGCTCGAACGCCCCGAACATCGGCAGCGCCAACAGTACGAACAATGCCGCCAGCGCGCCCAGCAGCCAGGGCTGTTGCAGCCAGGCTTGCAGGCTGGCGCCGAGGGCCGCGGCCAGCACGCCCAATGCGGCATAGACCAGCGCCATGCTGCCCACGTAGCTGCCGGCCAGTAGCCAGCCGCGCCGGACGCTTGCGCCGTTGCCCAGCACCAGGCCGGCGAGGATCGGCAGCATCGGCAGCGAGCACGGCGTGAAGGCCAACAGCAGCCCCAGGCCGAAGAACGCCAGCAGGCTCCAGGCCAGGGAGCCGTCGAGCAGGCCGCCGGCCAAGGCTTGGTCAGCGGCCCGGTCGGCGTCCGCGTTCGCGACTTCGTCCGTTCCTGCACGCGTTTGCGCCGCGATACCCACCGTCGACGTCGTCGCGTCAGCCGAGCGTGTCGCGCCCTCGTCCAGGTCGATCACGCTGGTCTGCGGCGGATAGCACAACCCCGCGTCGGCGCAGCCCTGCCAGCCGAGCCGCAGCGTGCCGTGCGCACCGGCCGGAAGCTGCAGGCGCAACTGCTCGCGGTACACCGGGCTGTCGCCGAAGAACTCATCGTGGTGGTTCAGCGCAGATGGCAGGGCAGGGTGCTGTTCGGCAGGCAGGCCGTCGAACTTGAGCCGTTTCTGGTACATGTAATAGCCCGGTTGGATGCGCACATCGATCAGCCATCGACCGTCGGCCTGACGCGCGTGGGTCACGTCGAAGGCCTGCTCCACCGGCAGGAAATCCGCTTTGCTGGCGAAGGGATTGGCGCTGAGCAGGGTGCTCAGCAACAAGCTGGCGAAGAGAAGGAGAACGCGCATCACGGTTGCCTTGCTGACGGTGAAGGAGCGCGTAGCCTGGCGAGGGGTGATTAACGGGGAGTTAACGCTGTGCGAGGCGCGGCGGGCCGGTCGGCCGCGCCGCTTTCGCCCTTACATGTCGTCGAAATAACGCTCGTGCCAATCGACCAGAGGCTGCGGCGAATTGAGCTTCTGCCCGTAGATCACCGAATAGGACAACACGTTCTGCACGTACTGGCGCGTCTCGTCGAACGGGATCGACTCCACCCACACATCGAAGCTCAGGTGCTTGGCACCGCGCAGCCACTGCCGCACGCGGCCGGGGCCGGCGTTGTAGGCGGCCGAGGCCAGTACCCGGTTGCCGTTGAACTGGCTGTGCACCTGGCTGAGGTAGGCGGCGCCGAGCTGGATGTTGGTGTCGGGGTTGAGCACCTGCGCGGGTGAGGCCAGCGGGATGCTGAACTTGCGTGCCGTCTCTTTGGCGGTGGCCGGCATCAGTTGCATCAGGCCACTGGCACCGACCCCGGAGCGGGCGTCGTCCATGAACGCGCTTTCCTGACGGGTGATGGCGAACACCCAGCTCGAATGCAGCCCGCGCACCTTGGCTTCGCGCACCAGGGTGTCGCGGTGGGCCATGGGGAAACGGATGTCCAGGTCGTCCCAGTACTGCGCCTGGCTGATGGTGCGGATGGCCGGGAAGTACCAGCGCAGCTCGTAGGCCAGGCGCGCCTGGGCGACCATCTCGTCGCGGCTGAAATGACGGCTGACGTAGTACCACTCGCGGCGCCCGTCGACGATCTGCCCGCGCGCGTGGAATTCCAGGGCGCGGCGCACGCCGGGGGTGTTGCGCACCTTGTTGACCAGTGCCTGGCTCAGCACCAGCGGCTTGTTGTTGAGCTGGTAGGGCGTTTGCGCACGGTCGGCGGCGAGGAAGCCATAGAAGTCGCGCTCGCGGGCCACAGCCTTGTACAGCTGAGGAACCTGCGGGTCGTTGGGTTTGGCCAGTTCCAGGCTGCGCGCCTGCCAGTAGCGCCAGCGGTTGCTGTTGGCCAGGTCTGCGGGCAGGCGGCGGGTCAGGTCGTAGGCGTCCTGCCAGCGGCCCAGGCGCAGCAGCAGGCGCATGCGCCACTCGCTGACGGTGTCGTCGCGCAGCTCCGGGTCGTAGCGGGTCATCAGGTCGAGGGCGCGCGGGTCGTAGCGGCGCGCCAGGCTCAAACCGATCTCACGGGCGATGGCCACCTGCTCGTCGCGGGAAAAGTGCATGCGCTGGGCGTAGTCGTCGAGCATCGACATGGCCCGTTCCGGGTCTTGCCGGGCCAGGCGGCGCAGGCCCAGGCTGACGATGTCGGACATCGCCTCGCTGGGCGGGGCGAAGCGCGAGGGCTGGTTCAGCAGCTCGGGCTTTTGCGCCACATCGATGAGCAACTGGCCCTGGGCCGTTAGCGTGGTGAGGGTCTTGGCCAAGGCGTTGGCCAGGCCGTAGTTGCGCGCTTGCGCGGCGAGCTTGAGACGTTCCCAGCGCCGCGCTTCGGTCAATTGGCCCTCGGCCGACCACATGCCGAACAGCACGTCGCAGGCCGCCGGTTGCGACTTGCCGGTGTGCCACAACTTCTCGGCGCTGGCCAGGCCTTCGGCGTGCAGGCCGTGGCTGAGCTGATACTGGCCGTTGAGGCAGTCGAGTTCGGTGAAGTTGAGCTTGGGGTCGTAGTAGCGGGCGAAGGTGTCCCACTCGCCGCGCTCGGCCAGCCAGCGCAACCAGCGCAGTTTCATCCAGTTGGCCTGGGGCAGGTCGCCGTGTTCCTTGAGGAATGCCTCGATCTCGGCATTGCTGGCCGATTTCAGCCGCGCGGTGAGTTCGTCGTAGGCCAGGTACGGCGTCAGCGGGTAATCGCTCAAGGCCTGGGCGTAACGCAGATACGGGCCCTTGTCACCCTTGGCCAGGGCGCGCTTGGCTTCGTCGTAGTACTGACGTTGCTGGATGAGGTCGGTGGCCTGGGCCGCGCCGGTGGCGGCAGCGCCGAGCAGCAGGCAGGAAACGATCTGGAACAGGCGGCTGCGCATGATACGTCCGTGCAGTTGAACCATGGAAAGTGACGGCGTGGCCAGCACTGTGGAATGAGCGCCCTAGCTTAGCCGTTGCCCAAGGGCGGCGAAAGCGCCGCGCAGCGATTGGCCGATTGCGGACGAGCGGGGCGCGACAGAGCCGGCGCTTGATGCCGCGCCGCGCCAAACCGGGTAGACTGCGCGCCCGTTTTCTGGAGACCACCATGACCCTTCTCAAATTCAGCGATGTGTCCCTCGCCTTCGGCGCCATGCCGCTGTTGGACAAGGTGTCCTGGCAGATCGGCCGCGGCGAGCGGGTGTGCATCATCGGCCGCAACGGCACCGGCAAATCCAGCATGCTGCGCCTGGTCAAGGGCGAGCAGCGCCCCGACGACGGCGATATCTGGCGCAGCCCGGGGCTCAAGATCGGCGAGCTGCCGCAGGAATTGCCGTTGGCCGACGGCCGCTCGGTGTTCGACGTGGTTGCCGAAGGCCTCGACGGCGTGGGTGCGTTGCTGGCCGAGTACCACCACCTGAGCCAGAACATCGTCACCGACGAAGACCTGAACAAGCTCATGCATGTCCAGCACGAACTGGAATCGCGCGACGGCTGGCGCTTGCAGCAGCTGGTCGACAGCACCCTGAGCCGCCTGCAACTGCCGGCCGACAAGACCCTCGCCGAGCTCTCCGGCGGCTGGCGTCGCCGTGTGCTGCTGGCCCAGGCACTGGTCTCCGAGCCGGACCTGCTGCTGCTGGACGAGCCGACCAACCACTTGGACATCGGCGCCATCGCCTGGCTCGAAGAGGCGCTCAAGGGCTTCACCGGTGCCGTGCTGTTCATCACCCACGACCGTTCCTTCCTGCAGAACCTGGCCACACGCATCCTCGAACTGGACCGTGGCGGGCTGATCGACTGGAACGGCGACTACGCCAGCTTCCTGGTGCACAAGGAAGCGGCCCTGGCCGCCGAAGAAACCGCCAATGCGCTGTTCGACAAGCGCCTGGCCCAGGAGGAGGTGTGGATTCGTCAGGGCATCAAGGCCCGCCGCACCCGTAACGAAGGCCGCGTGCGCGCCTTGAAGGCCCTGCGCGTCGAGCGCGGCGAGCGCCGCGAACGCCAGGGCAAGGCGAACATCGTCATCGAATCGGCGGACAAGTCCGGCAAGCAGGTCATGGCGTTGGAAAACGTCAGCTTTGCCCACCCCGGCGGCCCGCTGCTGGTCAAGGACTTCTCCATGGTCGTGCAGCGCCAGGACCGCATCGGTCTGCTGGGCGCCAACGGTACCGGCAAGACCACCTTGCTGAAGATGATGCTCGGTGATCTTGAGCCGAGCGCCGGCAAGGTCGACCGTGGCACCAAACTCGAAGTGGCCTACTTCGACCAGTTGCGTCATCAGCTAGACCTGGAAAAGACGGTGATCGACAACCTCGCCGAAGGTCGCGACTTCATCGAGATCGATGGCCAGAACCGCCATGTGCTGAGCTACCTCGGTGACTTCCTGTTCAGCCCGCAGCGTGCCCGTACGCCGGTCAAGGCGCTGTCGGGCGGCGAACGCGCGCGGCTGTTGCTGGCCAAACTGTTCAGCAAGCCGGCCAACCTGCTGGTGCTCGACGAACCCACCAACGACCTCGACGTCGAGACCCTGGAACTGCTCGAAGAAGTGCTGTGCAACTACAAGGGCACGGTGCTGATGGTCAGCCACGACCGGGCCTTCCTCGACAACGTGGTCACCAGCACGCTGGTGTTCGAAGGCGAGGGCCGGGTGCGCGAGTACGTCGGCGGCTTCGAGGACTGGATCCGCCAAGGCGGTTCGCCGCGCCTGCTGGGCGTGGCCGAGAGCAAGGGCGGCAAGTCCGAGCTCAACAGCGCCGTGGTGGAAAAGGTCGCCGAGGCGCAGCCGGCACCGGTGGCCCAGCCGGGTGCGGAACCTGCGAAGAAGAAGCTCAGCTACAAGCTGCAGCGCGAGCTGGAACTCCTGCCGCAGCAGATCGACGCCCTGGAACAGCAGATGGCCAAGGTGCAGGAAACCATCGCCGACGCCGGTTTCTACCAGCGGCCTGCCGCCGAAACCGCGGCCGTGCTGGCGCAGTTGGAGCAGTTGCAGGGCGAGTTGGACGTATTGGTGGAGCGCTGGGCCGAACTGGAGGGTTGAAGCCGGGCCGAACGGCCCGGTCATGCGCGCGGCGCCCCTGGGGGCGCCGCGACTGCGTCAGCTGTCTTTTTTCGCCAGGCGCACCGCCAGCACGTCGCACGGCGCGCCGTGCAACACGTCGTTGGCGGTGGAGCCGAGCAGCAGGGCCAAGCCATGGCGACCGTGACTGCCGACCACGATCAGGTCGCACTGCGCTTGTTCGGCCAGTTTGTGGATCTCCTGGCGGGGTTGGCCATAAGCAAGGTGCGAATCGCCACGCTGGATGCCCGCGTACTTGGTGAACAAACGGTTCATGCGCTCTTTGGCCTGGTCGAGCTGCTGTTGCTGCAACTGCGAGAGGTCCATCGGCACATCGCCACCGAACGCCATGGCCATGGGTTCGACGATGTGCACCAGCGACACCTTGGCGTTGTTCGGCGTGGCGATGTCCATGGCACGCTTGATCACGGGGTCACACTCTTCCGTCAGGTCGACGGCGACCAGAAGATGAATGTAGGGCATGAGCGGCACTCCTTGGGATCGGGTAAGGGAAGTATGGTCGCTTTCGAGACGCTCGCCGTAAAACGGACTGACACGCTCATGTGCAACGCTTCGAGGGACGTACAGATATGACGGTATGGCTGGTTGTGTCAATCCTTGCGCTGATCCTCAGCCCGCTCGCCTGGCTGCGGCCCTCGCGCAAGCAGAGCCGGCAGATGGACCTGCGCCTGCAAGCGCGCCGCGCAGGGCTGGCCATGCAGTTGGCGCCGCAGCAGTGGCCGCACTGGCTGGAAAAGCAGCCGCCCAGCCCTTGCCCGCAGTACTACCGCGCACGCCGTGCCGGACGCGTCGACACGTGGAGCTATTGGCAGGTGAGCCCGGGCGTGTGGTGGAACCAGTGGCGCGAGGTATGCGGCGAAGCGCGGCTGGTGGCGGTCTTTGCCGAGCTGCCGGAGAGCGTCTACAAGGTCGAAGCCGATTCGCGCATGCTCGCGCTGTACTGGGGCGAGCGCGGCGAGGAGGGGGTGGTGGAGACCGTCAAGGGGGCGCTCGATACGCTCGCTTGACGCGAGCCCGCCACCCACAGACGCTGAAACGACATCGCGGGGCCGTGCCCGTTTCGATGGCTGGATCGACCAGTCGAACGAAACGGGCACGGCCCCGCGATGCGTTCTGCTGCCGCAGAAAAGGCCAGGCAGGCCGGGAAACGACTTGACTATAGTCCAGTGCGCACACGTGTGGCGAGCCTGTGTCGACGGAGCCTGTATACCTGGCATGAATGATCGCCGATCACGCGCATCACGGCCTCGACCCAGGCGGTGCAGAATGACCGAACGGTCGGTTTGAGCGAATGCTTGCGGGCATTTGACAACCTCGATCTTTTCGGAGAATGTGTGCGCACCCAAATCAAACGGGCGTATGAATTGAGCGTTTAGATGTCCGAACGCTTCTACAGAATCCCGAACAGCCTGCTGGCGGGTGTGCCCGGAACATGCGGCCAATCGCGCCTGTGTCCGGCGACCGGCAGGTACCGTTCAGCTTCCATCCCATGGAGATCAGTTGATGATTTACGAAGGTAAAGCCATCACGGTTAAGGCTCTTGAAAGCGGCATCGTCGAATTGCAGTTCGACCTCAAGGGTGAGTCCGTCAACAAGTTCAACCGCCTCACCCTCGAAGAACTGCGTCAGGCCGTCGAGGCCATCGCCAGCGACGCCTCGGTCAAGGGCGTGATCGTCAGCAGCGGCAAGGACGTGTTCATCGTCGGCGCCGACATCACTGAGTTCGTCGACAACTTCAAGTTGCCCGAAGCCGAGCTGGTCGCCGGCAGCCTGCAGGCCAATCGCATCTTCAATGCGTTCGAAGACCTGCACGTGCCCACCGTCGCGGCCATCAACGGCATCGCCCTGGGTGGCGGCCTGGAAATGTGTCTGGCAGCCGATTACCGAGTCATGTCCAGCGATGCCAAGATCGGCTTGCCGGAAGTCAAGCTGGGCATCTACCCAGGCTTCGGCGGCACCGTGCGTCTGCCGCGCCTGATCGGTCCGGACAACGCCATCGAGTGGATCGCCTCGGGCAAGGAAAACCGTGCCGAAGACGCGCTGAAACTCGGCGCCGTCGACGCTGTGGTCGCCCCGCAACTGCTGCAGGCCGCGGCCCTCGACCTGATCAAGCGCGCCATCGGCGGCGAGCTGGACTACAAGGCCAAGCGCCAGCCCAAGCTGGACAAGCTCAAACTCAACGCCATCGAGCAGATGATGGCCTTCGAAACCGCCAAGGGCTTCGTCGCCGGGCAAGCCGGGCCGAACTATCCGGCGCCGGTCGAGGCCATCAAGAGCATCCAGAAAGCCGCCAACTTCGGCCGCGACAAAGCACTGGAAGTCGAAGCGGCGGGCTTCGCCAAACTGGCCAAGACCGCAGTCGCGCAAAGCCTGATCGGCCTGTTCCTCAACGACCAGGAACTCAAGCGCAAGGCCAAGGCCTACGACCGCATCGCCCGCGACGTGAAGCAGGCGGCCGTGCTGGGTGCCGGCATCATGGGTGGCGGCATCGCCTACCAATCGGCCGTCAAAGGCACGCCGATCCTGATGAAGGACATTCGCGAAGAGGCCATCCAACTGGGCCTGAGCGAAGCCTCCAAGCTGCTTGGCAGCCGGGTCGAGAAAGGCCGTCTGACCGCTGCGCAAATGGCCGAATCGCTCAATGCCATTCGCCCGGTGCTCTCCTACGGCGATTTCGGCACGGTCGACATCGTCGTCGAAGCCGTGGTGGAAAATCCCAAGGTCAAGCAGGCGGTTTTGGCGGAAGTGGAAGGGCAGGTCAAGGACGATGCGATCCTGGCGTCCAACACCTCGACCATTTCCATCAACCTCCTGGCCCAGGCGCTCAAGCGCCCGGAGAACTTCGTTGGCATGCACTTCTTCAACCCCGTGCACATGATGCCGCTGGTGGAAGTGATCCGCGGTGAAAAGTCCAGTGACGAAGCCGTCGCCACCACCGTGGCCTACGCCAAGAAAATGGGCAAGAACCCCATCGTGGTCAACGACTGCCCGGGCTTTCTGGTCAACCGCGTGCTGTTCCCTTATTTCGGTGGTTTCGCCCGTCTGGTCAGCGCCGGCATCGACTTCGTGCGCATCGACAAGGTCATGGAGAAGTTCGGCTGGCCCATGGGCCCGGCCTACCTGATGGACGTGGTCGGCATCGACACCGGCCACCATGGCCGCGACGTGATGGCCGAAGGCTTCCCCGATCGCATGAGGGACGACCGTCGCTCGGCCATCGACGCGCTGTACGAAGCCAAGCGTCTGGGGCAGAAGAACGGCAAGGGCTTCTACGCCTATGAAACCGACAAGCGCGGCAAGCCGAAGAAAGTCGCCGACCCTGCCGTGCTCGAAGTGCTGCAACCGGTGATCTACGAGCAGCGCGAGCTGAGCGACGACGACATCCTCAACTGGATGATGATCCCGCTGTGCCTGGAAGTGGTGCGCTGCCTGGAAGACGGTATCGTCGAAAGCGCCGCCGAAGCGGACATGGGCTTGGTCTACGGCATCGGCTTCCCACCCTTCCGTGGCGGGGCGCTGCGCTACATCGATTCGATCGGGGTCGCCGAGTTCGTCGCCCTGGCCGACCAGTACGCCGAATTGGGCCCGCTGTACCACCCGACCGCCAAGCTGCGCGAAATGGCCAAGAGCGGCCAGCGTTTCTTCAACTGAGCGGTCCACGAGCTAGAGCGAGAGATTTGATATGAGCCTGAATCCAAGAGACGTGGTGATCGTCGACTTCGGTCGCACGCCCATGGGCCGCTCCAAGGGTGGCATGCACCGCAATACCCGCGCCGAGGACATGTCGGCGCACCTGATCACGAAACTGCTCGAGCGCAACGCCAAGGTCGATCCGAAAGAAGTCGAGGACGTGATCTGGGGCTGCGTCAACCAGACCCTCGAACAGGGCTGGAACGTGGCACGCATGGCTTCGCTGATGACGCCCATCCCGCACACCTCGGCGGCGCAGACCGTCAGCCGCCTGTGCGGTTCGTCGATGAGCGCGCTGCACACCGCCGCCCAGGCGATCATGACCGGCAACGGTGATGTGTTCGTCATCGGTGGCGTCGAGCACATGGGCCACGTCAGCATGATGCACGGCGTCGATCCCAACCCGCACCTGTCGCTGCACGCGGCCAAGGCCTCCGGCATGATGGGCCTGACCGCCGAGATGCTGGGCAAGATGCACGGCATCAGCCGCGAGCAGCAGGACCAGTTCGCCCTGCGCTCGCACCAGCTGGCGCAAAAGGCCACGGTCGAGGGCAATTTCAAGGACGAAATCATTCCCATGCAGGGTTATGACGAGAACGGTTTCCTCAAGGTCTTCGACTTCGACGAAACCATTCGTCCGGAAACCACCCTCGAAGGTTTGGCCGCACTCAAGCCTGCGTTCAACCCCAAGGGCGGTACCGTGACGGCCGGTAGTTCCTCGCAGATCACCGATGGCGCTTCGTGCATGATCGTCATGTCCGGCCAGCGCGCGATGGACCTGGGCATCGAGCCGCTGGCGGTGATCCGCTCCATGGCGGTGGCCGGCGTAGATCCGGCGATCATGGGCTACGGCCCCGTGCCGTCGACGCAGAAAGCGCTCAAGCGCGCGGGTCTGACCATCGCCGACATCGACTATTTCGAGCTCAACGAAGCCTTCGCCGCACAAGCCTTGCCGGTACTGAAAGATCTGAAAGTGCTCGACAAGATGAATGAGAAGGTTAACCTGCACGGCGGCGCGATCGCCCTCGGCCATCCTTTCGGTTGCTCGGGCGCCCGGATTTCCGGGACTCTGCTCAACGTGATGAAGCAGAAGGGCGGCACCCTCGGGGTCGCCACCATGTGCGTGGGCCTCGGCCAGGGCATCACCACTGTGTTCGAACGGCGCTGATCGTTTCGTTGTCACAGCAGCCGGGGCCCAGTGCCCCGGCTTTTGTTTTTCATGTATCCAGGAGCATGTGACATGCAGGTCCAAGCAGGCATCTACCAGCATTACAAAGGGCCTGAGTACCGTGTGTTCGGTACGGCCCGGCATTCGGAAAGCGAAGAGTGGGTCGTGGTCTACCAATGCCTGTACGGCGATTTCGGTCTGTGGGTGCGGCCGTTGTCGATGTTCCTCGAAACTGTCGAGATCGATGGGCAGCAGGTACCACGCTTCGCTTTGCGCAAGGCCGAGGCACAAACGCTTGGCGAAATGGGCGCATCGGGCCTCTAGGCCTTGGACGAAATGGGTTTGCGGGAGGGGTGACGTCGTCGAACGTTACCGGATATGGGCTAGGGTGAAGGCATCGCGGGCATTGGGCCCCAGCCCGATCCGCGAGCCGTCCGGGCCGACCGCACCGCAGGCAGATTTCGTACACGGCTTGGGCGACTGCGCTTGACCTCATCTTGTCGCCACTATATATAGCGGTGCCGCGTCCGGCACCTGGCGCGTTATTCATCTCCAGATTCAGGAATACACCGATCCATGGGCAAATCGCTGGTCATTGTGGAATCCCCGGCCAAGGCCAAGACCATCAACAAGTACCTGGGCAACCAGTACGTGGTGAAGTCGAGTATCGGCCATATCCGCGACCTTCCCACCAGCGGTTCGGCCAGCGCCTCCAAGGAGCCGGCGGCCAAGCGTGGCAAGGCCGCCGCCGATGCGCCGGTGCTGCCGCCGAAAGAGAAGGCCCGCCGCCAGCTGGTGGCGCGCATGGGCGTCGACCCCGACGCCGGCTGGAAGGCCAAGTACGAAATTCTGCCCGGCAAGGAAAAGGTCATCGACGAGCTGCGGCGCTTGGCCAAGGATGCCGACACCATCTATCTCGCGACCGACTTGGACCGTGAAGGGGAGGCCATCGCCTGGCACCTGCGCGAAGCCATCGGCGGCGACGACAGCCGCTACAAGCGCGTGGTGTTCAACGAGATCACCAAGAAAGCCATTCAGGAAGCGTTTTCGCAGCCGGGCGAGCTGGATATCGCACGGGTCAACGCCCAGCAGGCGCGGCGCTTCCTCGATCGCGTGGTCGGCTACATGGTCTCGCCACTGCTGTGGGCCAAGATCGCCCGTGGCTTGTCGGCGGGCCGTGTGCAGTCGGTGGCGGTCAAGCTGGTGGTGGAGCGCGAACGTGAGATCCGCGCCTTCAACCCCGAAGAGTACTGGGAGATCCATGCCGACCTGAGCAGCGCCAAGAACGCCAACGTGCGTTTCGAGGTCGCGCGCCAGAACGGCGAGGCGTTCAAGCCGCTGAACCAGGCCCAGGCCATGGCGGCACTCGAGCAGCTCAAGGCGTCCAGCTATAGCGTCAGCAAGCGTGAAGACCGGCCGACCAGCAGCAAGCCTTCGGCGCCGTTCATTACCTCCACCCTGCAGCAGGCGGCGAGCAATCGCCTCGGCTATGGCGTGAAGAAGACCATGATGATGGCGCAGCGCTTGTACGAGGCGGGCTACATCACCTATATGCGTACCGACTCGACCAACCTGTCCACAGACGCGGTCGAGATGGCACGCAGCTACATCGAGCACGAATTCGGCAAGCAATACCTGCCCGAATCGCCGGTGGTGTACGGCAGCAAGCAAGGCGCGCAAGAGGCGCACGAAGCCATCCGGCCTTCGGACGTCAATACGCACCCCAGCAAGCTCAGTGGCATGGAGCGCGACGCCGAGCGTCTGTACGAGCTGATCTGGCGTCAGTTCCTGGCCTGCCAGATGCCACCTGCCCAGTACCTGTCCACCAGCATCACGGCAGTGGCCGGCAACTTCGAGCTGCGGGCCAAAGGCCGGATTCTCAAATTCGACGGTTACACCCGCGTGTTGCCGCAACAGAGCAAGCCGGGCGAAGACGACGTGCTGCCGGAAATGGCTCAGGGCGAAGCGTTGCAGCTGGTCGAACTCGATCCGAGCCAGCACTTCACCAAGCCGCCGGCACGCTTCACCGAAGCCAGCCTGGTCAAGGAAATGGAAAAACGCGGTATCGGTCGCCCATCGACCTACGCCGCCATCATTTCCACCATTCAGGACCGCGGTTACGTGACCCTGCACAACCGTCGCTTCTATTCGGAAAAGATGGGCGACATCGTCACCGAGCGGCTCTCGGAGAGCTTCTCCAACCTCATGGACTACGGCTTCACCGCCGGCATGGAAGAGCACCTGGACGACGTCGCCCAGGGCGGACGCGACTGGAAGAACGTGCTCGACGAGTTCTACGGCGATTTCAGCAAGAAACTGCTGACCGCCGAAGCGGCCGAGAACGGCATGCGTGCCAACCAGCCGACCATGACCAACATTCCCTGCAAGGAATGTGGCCGACCGATGATGATCCGTACGGCGTCCACCGGCGTGTTCCTCGGCTGCTCGGGTTATACCCTGCCGCCCAAAGAGCGTTGCAAGGCCACGGTCAACCTGGTTCCGGGCGACGAAATCGCGGCCGACGACGAAGGTGAATCGGAATCGCGCGTACTGCGTGGCAAGCACCGCTGCCCGATCTGCGCAACGGCCATGGATGCCTACCTGCTGGACGAGAAGCACAAGCTGCACATCTGTGGCAACAATCCGGATTGCCCGGGCTACGAGATCGAAGAGGGCAGCTACCGCATCAAGGGCTACGAAGGTCCGAGCCTGGAGTGCGACAAGTGTGGCAGCGAAATGCAGCTCAAGACCGGTCGCTTCGGTAAGTTCTTCGGCTGTACCAACCCAGCCTGCAAGAACACCCGCAAACTGCTGAGGAATGGTGAAGCCGCGCCGCCGAAGATGGACAAGGTGGAAATGCCCGAACTCAAGTGCGAGAAGGTCGACGACACTTATGTGCTGCGCGACGGTGCCTCGGGCTTGTTCCTGGCCGCCAGCCAGTTCCCCAAGAACCGTGAAACCCGCGCGCCACTGGTCAAGGAGATCGTGCCGCATAAAGCCGAGATCGATCCCAAGTACCACTTCCTGTGCGAAGCGCCGCAGCAGGATCCGGAAGGTCGTCCAACCGTGATTCGCTACAGCCGCAAGACCAAGGAGCAGTACGTGCAGACCGAAGTGGAAGGCAAGCCGACTGGCTGGAAGGCGTTCTACGACGGCTCGGCCTGGAAGGTCGAAGACAAGCGTTGAGGGTGGCGCACCGCAAGGTGGCGCTCTGCAAGGTGGCGCTCTGCAAGGAGGCACTCGGCATGAGGCGCTGATTCAAGTGGGAACGACGGGGCAAGACGGGTGACCGACTTGCCCCCGCCGCATTTGGCTTGCGCTAAAGGCAACCTGCCGTTACAACAGCGGTTCGCCCCACTTTCGAGGACGCCTCGCGCCATGGCTCAGGAACTGTATACCCGCACCAATCAGAAGCTGTTTTTCGCAGGACTGGCCCTGGAGTCAATGAAGAACGCCCAGGAAAGCCGGGCCATGAACGCCCAGGGTTTGCTCCAGGCCGAGCGCGAGGCGGCGCTGTTCCACCTGTACGGCGGTTTGTTGGGTCTGTGCCATGAGATCGCCGGGTTCTACCGACTCCCGCAGGCCAACGCCACCCAGGCTGAAGCGTTGCTCAACCAGGACATACTGCGCGAAGTCGCGATTCCGGAGATGGCGGAGCTGTTGGAGCTGGCAGGCAATCCGCAGAGCTGGTTGGCGCAGCTGCTCAAAGCCCATGCCGACCTGTTTCGGCCGCCGGTGGCGAAAAAGGCGCCCAAGACCGATGTCACCCAGCCACTGATCCAGGCTGTGAACTTGGACGCGCCCGAAACGCCGGCGCTTGGCTATGAAGAGTTGCAAAGCTGGCGCGCCCATCTGAAAGACGTGGCCAGACGTTTCCGTGACGCGCTGAGTGAGTGCTGATCCACGAAGTGGCTGTTACAATGATGGCCTTTCGTGGAGAACAATCCTTTATGTCAACGTCGTTTCTGGAAATTGTCGAGTTGCCTGATGGTCGCATCGAGCTGCGCCGCGCAGAGGATGAAGGGTCATTGGTGACCTTGAATTTCTCGGAGGATGCCAAGGTATTTCTGCAAGGACAGCATGTCGAAGTGGCCAAGGCCATGCTTAGCGTAGGGGTGCAAATGGCGGGGCGGTTGGCCGAAGGCGAACTGGAGCGTGACGAAGGGCCGCGCGTGTTGCACTGACTCAGACGGACTACCCCTAGCTCGCCTTCGAAGGCGAGCGTTGCAGGCAAAGCCTGAACATCAGCCGATGCGGATGTTCAGGCTTTGTGCATTACCGGCGCTGGCGGCGCGGATCAACAGATGCCGAGCGCTGGCGTTGAGGCTACCCAACCAACTGACCACGGTGTGGCTGCGCTTGAGGCGCAGCGCTTCGCCGGCCAGGTGCAGTGCGCTCTGCGTACCGCGGGGATGCAGTAGCAGGATGCGCTCACGGTTCAAACCTGCGTCTCGCAGCCAGGCCTGGGTCAGGCTGGCGGGCGGGGCGATCAGGGTGAGCCAGCGGGTGTCGTCTTTTTCGCTCAACTCTCGCAGGACGGGCGCCAGCAGGCTGTGACAATGGCCAGACGCACCCCGCAGGCTCAGCTCGCTGAACAGTTCGGGCCGGCAGTAGTCTGCTGACGGTTCACGGGCCTTCAGACCAGGCAGCACGGGTTGGGCCAGAAAAGCCTCAAACAGTGACAACTGAATATGCTCGGATGCGTGGGTGGACGTATGCATGGCGCCTCCTGGGTCAGCGGCGAATGACGCCGACGCTCAAACCTTCGATGACCAGTTCCTGATCCTTGAGATCGACTTCGATCGGCGCGAACTCGGGGTTCTCGGCGATCAGCCAGACTTTGCTGCCTTCGCGTTTGAAGCGCTTGACCGTAACTTCGTCACCGATGCGCGCGACCACGATCTGGCCATTGCGGGCCTCGCGGCAGGTGTGCACGGCCAGCAGGTCACCGTCGAAGATGCCGACGTCTTTCATGCTGGTGCCATGCACGCGCAGCAGGTAATCGGCGCGAGGATTGAAGAAGTCCGGGTTGATGTTGCACGATTGCTCGATGTGCTGTTCGGCGAGAATCGGCGCCCCTGCAGCGACCCGTCCGACGATGGGCAGGGTGGCGCTCTCGGGCTTGGCTTCAAGGCCCGGGATGCGAATGCCGCGCGAAGCGCCTGGTGTCATCTCGATGGCGCCTTTGCGGGCGAGGGCCTTGAGGTGTTCTTCGGCGGCATTGGGTGATTTGAAGCCCAGTTCCTGGGCGATTTCCGCGCGGGTGGGCGGGAAACCGTTGTCTTCCAAGCAGCGCTTGATGAAGGCGAGGATTTCGGCTTGGCGTGGCGTCAGTTTCAACATGGCATGCGCTCTGTTTTTTTATCCAGTGACTGGGATTATATACAGTAGTAGTCCCGCTGCAAGCTTTCCATGCGAACGCCCTCGCTCGTCGGTCTCGGCGTTCGCGTCGCAGGCCAGCGAGGATGCGGGTTGTGGCAATGATCGAGACGCCGCTGTCGAAATGCGACCGGCAGGTCACACGATCTTGACAGCGGCGGGCCTGAAACGTATGTTTCAAACAACTGTTTGTCTGGCGAATAGGTAAGTCATGGCCCAATCCGAAACCGTTGAACGCATTCTCGACGCTGCCGAGCAGCTGTTCGCGGAACGAGGCTTCGCCGAGACCTCGCTGCGTCTGATCACCAGCAAGGCCGGGGTCAACCTGGCGGCGGTAAATTACCACTTCGGTTCGAAGAAAGCCCTGATCCAGGCGGTTTTCTCGCGCTTTCTCGGCCCGTTCTGCGCCAGCCTGGAACGTGAACTGGAGCGCCGCCAGGCCCAGCCCGAGCTCAAACCGAGCCTCGAAGAGCTCCTGGAAATGCTGGTCGACCAGGCGTTGGCCGTGCAGCCGCGCAGCAATAATGACCTGTCCATCTTCATGCGCCTGTTGGGCCTGGCCTTCAGCGAAAGCCAGGGGCACCTGCGCCGCTACCTCGAAGACATGTACGGCAAGGTCTTCCGCCGCTACATGTTGCTGGTCAACGAAGCCGCGCCGCGCATTCCGCCGCTGGAGCTGTTCTGGCGCGTGCACTTCATGCTCGGCGCGGCGGCCTTCAGCATGTCGGGCATCAAGGCTCTGCGCGCCATCGCGGAGAACGACTTCGGCCTCAACACCTCGATCGAGCAGGTCATGCGCCTGATGGTGCCGTTCCTCGCGGCCGGCATGCGCGCCGACAGTGGTGTCACCGATCCGCAAATGGCCGACGCCCAACTGCGTCCACGCAGCAAACCCTCCGTCCAGGGCGTCCCGGCCAAAGCCTGAGGCTGCCCTCCCCGTATCCGAAGGATTTCCTATGACTGCCTGCCTGCAAGGCTCCCTGATGGTGGATATCGCCGGCACCTGGCTGACCGCCGAAGACCGTGCGCTGCTGCGCCAGCCGCAAGTCGCCGGCCTGATCCTGTTCGCCCGCAACATCGAAAGCCCGCGCCAGGTGCGCGAGCTGTGTGCCTCCATCCGCGCCATCCGCCCGGACCTGATTCTGGCCGTCGATCAAGAGGGCGGTCGCGTCCAGCGCCTGCGTGAGGGCTTCGTCCGCTTGCCGGCCATGCGCGCACTGGCCGACAACGCCAATGCCGAAGGGCTGGCCGAGCACTGCGGTTGGGTGATGGCCAGCGAGGTGCTCGCCGTGGGCCTGGACCTGAGTTTCGCCCCGGTCCTGGACCTCGACCATCAGCGCAGCGCGGTGGTCGGTAGCCGCGCCTTCGAAGGCGATCCGCAGCGGGCCACGCAACTGGCCGGCGCCTTCATCCGCGGCATGAACGCCGCCGGTATGGCGGCCTGTGGCAAACATTTCCCAGGGCACGGTTGGGCCGAGGCCGACTCGCACGTGGCGATCCCCACCGACGAGCGCAGTCTGGACGAGCTGCGCCAAGCCGACCTGCTGCCGTTCCGCAGCTTGAGCAAACGACTGGCTGCCGTGATGCCGGCCCACGTCATCTATCCCCAGGTCGATAACCAGCCCGCGGGCTTTTCGCGCCGCTGGCTGCAAGACATCCTGCGCGGTGAACTGGGCTTCGACGGCGTGATCTTCAGCGACGACCTGTCGATGGCCGGGGCCCATGTGGTGGGCGATGCCGCCAATCGTATCGAAGCCGCGTTGAGCGCCGGCTGCGACATGGGGCTGGTGTGCAACGATCGCGCAGCCGCCGAACTGGCTCTGAGCGCCGCGCAACGCATGAAGGTCAGCCCTTCGCCGCGCATCGCCAGCATGCGCGGGCGTGGCTTTGCGCGGACCGATCATCGCGAGCAACCGCGTTGGCTTGAAGCGTTGAGCGCGTTGCGCGAGGCGCAGTTGATCGACTGATCTTGGGGGATCCGAACCTGCTGAATCCATTTGCCAGGGAAGCAGCCGGCCGTAGGTCTGGTTCTGCCGCTAAGGCCAGCAAAGCGGGCCTGTTACTTTAGATAGCGTTTCCCTTTCAGATCGCGGTATCTGGATTGGGCCTGCGTTGCAGGCCATCGCGGCTGAAGCCGCTCCTACACGTCTGCATGGCAGGCTAACGCGGCTGAACCGGTGCGCCGGCCGGCCGCTTCTACAGGCCTGCGTTGCAGGCCATCGCCGGCCATCGCGGCTAACCGGAGCGCCGAACCGGCCGCTCCCACGCCCCTTGCCCGGCTCTCAACGCCCGCGTTTGGCAGGCAGGGGGGCGAACAGCGCCTCGATGTCCTCGTCAGCCATGCGCCACTGCCCGGCCTGGCCATCGCCCAGCAGGCCGGCTGCCAGAGCGGCCTTGTCCTGCTGCAATTGCTGAATCTTTTCCTCCACCGTGCCGCGGGTGATCAGCTTGAACACGAACACCGGTTTGTCCTGGCCGATCCGATAGGCGCGGTCGGTGGCCTGGCTTTCGCTGGCCGGGTTCCACCAGGGATCGAAGTGGATCACAGTGTCTGCCGCCGTCAGGTTCAGACCGGTGCCGCCGGCCTTGAGGCTGATCAGGAACACCTCGCTTTCGCCAGCCTGGAACTGCACCACTGGCGTGCGCCGGTCGCGGGTATCGCCTGTCAGCAGGCTGTAGCGCACACCGCGCTGGATCAGTTCCTCCTCGATCAACGCCAGCATCGAGGTGAACTGGGAAAACAGCAGCACCCGCCGTCCCTCGCCGAGCAGTTCCTCGAGCATGTCCAGCAGGCTACCCAGCTTGCCCTTGTTCTGCTGCGGCACCTTGACCTCCAGGCCTTTGACCAGGCGTAGGTCGCAGCACACCTGGCGCAGCTTGAGCAGCGCGTCGAGGATGACGATCTGGCTGCGCGCCGCGCCGTTGCGGGCGATCTCTTCGCGAACTTTCTTGTCCATCGCCACCCGCACCGTTTCGTAGGCATCGCGCTGGGCATCGCTGAGATCGACCCAGTGCACCAGTTCGGTCTTCGGCGGCAGGTCGCGTGCGACGGCTTCCTTGGTGCGGCGCAGGAGGAAGGGGTGGATGCGCTTGGTCAGGTAGGCCAGGCGCTCGCTGTCGCCGTGGCGCTCGATCGGCGTGCGGTACTCCTTGCTGAAGTGCTTGCTGTCGCCCAACCAGCCAGGCATGAGGAAATGAAACAGCGACCACAGTTCACCCAGGTTGTTTTCCATCGGCGTGCCGGTCAGGCACAGACGCTGGTGGGCGTCCAGCTCGCGGGCGGCCTGGGCGGCCTTGCTGACGGGGTTTTTGATGTTCTGCGCTTCGTCGAGCACCAGTACGTGCCAGGCGTGTGCCTTGAGGGTCTGCAGATCACGCGGCAGCAAGGCGTAGGTGGTCAGGACCAGGTCGTACTCGCTCAGATGGGCGAAATGCTCGCTGCGCCCGGCCCCATGCAAGGCCACCACACGCAGGCCCGGGGCGAAGCGTTCGCTTTCGTCGAGCCAGTTGGGAATCAGGCTGGTCGGCATCACCGCCAAGGCAGGCTGGGTGAGGCGCCCGGCCTGCTTTTCCAGTAGCAGGTGGGCCAGGGTCTGCAGCGTCTTGCCCAAGCCCATGTCATCGCCAAGGATACCGCCGGTACCCATGTCGCGCAGCGCCTGCAGCCAGTTCAGCCCTTGCTGCTGGTAGGGGCGCAAGGTGGCATTCAGGCCGCTCGGCGGCGCCACCGACAGTTCGCGGGCATCGCGCAGGCGGCGGCCGAGGTCGCGCAACTGCTCGCCGCCTTGCCACTGCAGCGGCAGACCGTCGATGTCATTGAGGCGCATGGCGTCGGCGCGCTCCAGACGCACGCTGGGCCCGGTTTGCTCTTCGTGCAGGTAGAGGTCGCCAAGGGTGGCCATGACCGCGCGGATGCGCCCGTAGGGCAGGGCCACGCGTACGGCCGGCGCATCGTAGCGCGCAGCGTTGAGGTCGATGACCAGGTGCTCGTCGTCGCCACGCTTGGCCAGCTCCTGGCTACGCAGCAGCTCCGGATTGCTGCGCAGCAGGTACAACACGATCGGCAGCAGGCTGTGGCGTTCGCCATCGACCACGATGCCGACCTCCAGGTCGAACCATTCATGCCCCGGGCCGTCCTCGACGCTGGCGTACCAGTCGTCGACCTCGCTCAGATTGAAGGCGAAGTCGCGCTGCAGCTCGACGCTCCAACCTGCCTCGCGCAGGGCCGGCATGCCAACCCGGACGAAATGCAGCCAGGCGTGGTCGTCAGGCAGTTCGTGCATTTCCCCTGCGTTGTCGGGCAACGCCTTGCTCTGCCGGGTCGCCGGTTTGAAGCCCCAGTCGCGCAAGGCCTTGCGCCAGGCGCGTTCGGTCTCGACCTGGCGGGTGATGCGCTGACTGGTCGTGCCGGCCAGTCGGTTCAGGGGGCGCTCGTCGCTGCCGCTGACCCGCAGGCCGGCATAGTCGAACGCAAGCGCCGCTCGGTGCTGCAGCTGGCGCTGCATGCGCCCGGTCTTGGGCGCGTAGGCGCTGAACTCGACGCTGCCCAAGGTCAGCTGCACCTTTGGCTGCAAATCATCGATGACTTCATGTTCGAGCACGGTCGGAGTCGGCAACTGGTGGTTCAAGGTGTTCAGCTTGTGGCTCAGCGGAACGATCAGGTGCTCCGGTACGTCAGGGGCCAGGGTCAGGTGCTGCGCCGTGTGCGGGTCGAGGTTGTGGTCGACCAGGCCCACCTCCAGGGTCGAGGCGTCGTAGTAGTACAGCGGCAGCAGCGGCAGCACCCAGTCCAGCGGCTGTTCGCCGACCATCCAGCGACCACGATAGCTGCCGCTGTCCTGGCGTATCCAGCGAAACTCGGCAGTGCGCTCGGCGCCCTGGCGCAAGAACGGCAGGTGCGGCTCGATCACCAGGCGCCCGGTGTCCAGCGCGCGCTGCAACAGCTCGCCGCCTTCCTGGCCTTTGAGCGCGTAGCCGTATTCGGCGCCGACCGGGTCCTGCAAGGTCGACAGCAGGCGCAGGATGCGCAGGTCGTCGTCGCGTACGTAACGTCCGGGTTGGTACAGCAAGTCATACAGCGAGTGCAGGCGCTTGAATTCCAGGCCGTCCTTGCGCGCCACCGCCTTGCGCACCCGCAGTCCGCAACCCTGGTCGAGCAACAGCTGATAGCAGACCAGCCGCCCTTGCTTGTCCTCGCCCGGTGGCGTGGGCGTTGCGGCCAGGCCCTGCAGCCAGTGCTGCAGCTCGCCCGGCAGCTGCTCGGAGCCGTCCTGCGCTCGGTGGCGCTGGGCGACATGCACCAGCACCGCCGCGCAGTGCTTGCAGTTGGACCCGACCGGGCACGTACAGCTGCCTTGCATGCGGATCATCGGCCCTTGGGGGTAGGCGGTGATGTGCTGGCGATAAGGATGCTCGTCACTGCCCTGACAGGCCGCCTCGAGCTGCAACCCAGTGCAGCGCAGCAACCTGACCCGGTCCTGCCGCGCATAGCGCCGGCCGCGCTCGAGCGCAGCCTGGCTGAAGGACTCGGTCCATTTCGGATATTGCTGCAGCAGACTGCCGAACTCGTCCGCGTCCATTCACTGCTCCATCAGTTCGGGGTCTGGTTCAGGCAGTTTGCGCATGCCGGCCGGGGTGACCTTGATCAGCAAGGCCAGATGGCCGCCGTCGAGGAAATTCAGCTGGCCGCGTTTCATGTTGCTGTTGCTTTGCTTGAATTGTTCGCTGCGCAGCACGCTGCCGTTGCCGTCGAGCTGGTTGACCCAGAAGCGTGCCTGCGCGGCGATGAAGCGACCTTCGGTCAGGCTCAGCGTGCCCTCGATGGGCGAGCGGCCATAGGCCTGCTCGCCGGCGCTCAGGGCCACACGGCTCGGCTCGTCGCTCAACGTCTGCTCCCAGGCCTTGTGCAGCAGCACGCTGTAGTCGCCGTTGGCTTGCAGACGTTGCAGGGTGTCGCTCAGGCGCGCCGGGCGCTCGGCGTCGGCAGCCAGCGCAGTGGCGCCCGCGCGCCAGTCTTCCGGGGCGGGGGCGTGGTACAGCGCAGGCTCGGCGTTCTGCCTGATCAGGATCATCTCGACCTGGTACAAGCCCTCGGCATTGGCGAGTGGGACGAACAGCGCCGCGAGCACGCTCAGGTGACGAATGGCACGCATGGATCTTCCTTCAGGCAGTCGGTGGGGTAAGGCGCTCGAGCAGCGCCTCGATGGTCGAGAAACGCTCGTCGGCACGCTCCATGGGCACCGTGAAGCGGAACTGCGTGGCACCCTCGAACTTGTAGCGCTTGGGCTGGCTCTGGATCAACTTGATCAGCGTGATCGGCTCCACCGCAGTCTCTGCCTCGAAGTCGATCTTGCCGCCATTGGGGCCGGCGTCGAGTTTCTTGATGCCGAGCTTTTCCGCCTGCAGCTTGAGCAGGGTCAGGCGCATGAGGTTCTTGGTCGGTTCGGGCAACAGGCCGAAGCGGTCGATCATTTCCACTTGCAGGTCCTTCAAGCCTTCTTCGTCGACCGCCGAGGCGATGCGCTTGTACAGGATCAGCCGCGCGTGCACATCGGGCAGATAGTCTTCGGGGATCAGCGCCGGCAGGCGCAAGTTGATCTCGGGACCGCCGCCCAAGGGTTGCTCGAGATTGGGCTGGGTGCCTTTGCGGATGGCCTTCACCGCACGCTCGAGCATTTCCATGTACAGGGTGAAGCCGACCGCCTGGATCTGCCCGCTCTGGCCTTCGCCGAGCAGCTCGCCGGCGCCGCGGATCTCCAGGTCGTTGGTGGCCAGCACGAAGCCTGCGCCCAGGTCCTGGGTGTTGGCGATCGCTTCCAGGCGTTTTTCGGCATCGCTGCTGATGCCTTGACGCGACGGGGTGAGCAGGTAGGCGTAGGCCTGGTGGTGGCTGCGCCCGACCCGGCCGCGCAACTGGTGCAGCTGGGCCAGGCCGAACTTGTCGGCGCGCTCGATGACGATGGTGTTGGCGCTGGGTACGTCGATCCCGGTCTCGATGATGGTCGAGGCCACCAGCACGTTGAAGCGCTTGTGATAGAAGTCGCTCATCACCTGTTCCAGCTCGCGCTCGCGCATCTGCCCATGGCCGATGCCGATGCGCGCTTCGGGCACCAATGCAGCCAGGTCGGCGGCGCACTTCTCGATGGTCTTGACGTCGTTGTGCAGGTAATACACCTGGCCGCCGCGCAGCAGTTCGCGCAGCAGCGCTTCCTTGATGGTGCTGTTGTTTTCTTCCATGACGAACGTGCGTACCGACAGGCGTCGCGCCGGCGGGGTGGCGATGATCGACAGGTCGCGCATGCCGGCCACGGCCATGTTCAGCGTGCGCGGAATGGGCGTGGCGGTGAGGGTGAGGATGTCGACCTCGCTGCGCAGGGCCTTGAGCTGTTCTTTCTGGCGTACGCCGAAACGGTGTTCTTCGTCGATGATGACCAGGCCCAGGTCCTTGAACTTGACGTCGTCCTGCAGCAGCTTGTGGGTGCCGATGAGGATGTCGATCTTGCCCTCGGCCAGCGCCTCGGCGGCGGCGGTGATGTCCTTGGCGGTCTTGAAGCGGCTCATCACCTCGACCTTCACCGGCCATTCGGCGAAACGGTCGCGGAAACTGTTGTAGTGCTGCTGGGCGAGCAGGGTGGTGGGCACCAGGAGCGCCACTTGACGACCGCTGTGCACGGCGATGAACGCCGCGCGCATGGCCACTTCGGTCTTGCCGAAGCCGACGTCGCCGCACACCAGGCGGTCCATGGGCTTGGCGGCGAGCATGTCCTGGCGCACCGCTTCGATGGCCGACTGCTGGTCCGGGGTTTCCTCGAAGGGGAAGCCGGCGCTGAAGCTTGCGTAGTCGGCGGCCGGATCGGCGAAGGCATGGCCCTTGCGTGCGGCACGGCGGGCATAGATGTCGAGCAGCTCGGCGGCGACGTCGCGCACCTGCTCGGCGGCCTTGCGCTTGGCCTTCTGCCAGGTTTCCGAGCCGAGCCGGTGCAGCGGCGCCAGGGCGTCGTCGCTGCCGGTGTAGCGGGCGATCAGGTGCAGGTTGGCCACCGGCACGTAGAGCTTGGCGTTCTCGGCGTATTCGAGGGTCAGGAACTCGGCCGCCTGGCCGTCGATTTCCAGAGTGGCCAGGCCCAGGTAGCGCCCCACGCCATGGTCGATGTGCACCACCGGCGCGCCTTCGCGCAGCTCGGTGAGGTTCTTGATCACCGCATCGTTGGCCGTTTCCCCGCGTTTCTCGCGGCGCCGGCGCTGCATCACGCGCTGGCCGAACAGCGGGCTTTCGGCGATCAGCGCCAGCTCCGGTTGCTCGAGCAGCAAACCTTCGTCCAGGGGCGCGATGGTGATGGCCAGGCGCGCCGTGTGGGTGAGGAAGTCTTCCCAGCTGTCGACCGTCTTGGGTCGCAGCTTGAGACGTTCGAGCAGTTCCAGCAGCACCTCGCGGCGGCCTGCCGATTCTGCCGTGAACAGCACCCGGCCGGGGAACTGTTCGAGAAACTGCGACAGCGCCGCCAGCGGCTGGTTGGCCTTGGCCTCGATGGCCAGATCCGGCAGGCGCTGGGTCGGGAAGTGCTCGCGCCCGCTACCGCTGCCCACGTCTTCAGGGCTGACCACCACCCGCGGCCACTGCTTGAGCCGGGCGAAGCAGTCTTCGACCGGCAGGAACAACTCGGCCGGAGGCAGCAGCGGGCGGCTCAGATCGCCACGACGGTCTTCGTAGCGGCCGCGCACATCGTTCCAGAAGGTTTCCGCCGCCTGCTCGACGCCCGGCAGCGAGAACACCTGGGTGTCGCTCGGCAGGTAGTCGAACAGGGTCGCGGTGTCTTCGAAGAACAGCGGCAGGTAGTACTCGATGCCGGCGGGGATGATGCCGCTGGCCAGGTCCTGGAAGATCGCGCTGCGGCGGAAGTCGACGTCGAAGCGTTCGCGAAAGCGCGCTTTGAAGCGGGTAACTTCGTCCTTCTGCATGGGGAATTCGCGGGCCGGCAGCAGGCGGACCGAATCGACCTTGTCCACCGAACGCTGGGTTTCCGGGTCGAAGGTGCGCAGGGTTTCGATCTCGTCGTCGAACAGGTCGATGCGGTAGGGCTGTTTGCTACCCATCGGGAACAGGTCGAGCAATGCGCCGCGCACGGCGAACTCGCCATGCTCGTAGACCGTGTCGACACAGCGATAGCCACTGGCCTCCAGGCGCGCGCGCATCTGCTCGACGTCGATCTTCTGGCCGATGTCCAGCACCAGGCTGCTGCCCAGCAGGAAGCGCGTCGGCGCCAGGCGGTGCAGCGCCGTGGTGATGGGCACCACGAGAATGCCGTGGTCCAGCTCCGGCAGCCTGTAAAGGCTGGCGATGCGCTGGGAAATGATGTCCTGGTGCGGCGAGAACAGGTCGTAGGGCAGGGTCTCCCAGTCGGGAAACGGCAGCACCGGCAGGTTTGGCGCGAAGAAACGCAGCTCCTGTTCAAGACGGTCGGCGGCCTGGCTGTCGGCGGTCAGCAGCAAGGTGAAGCGGCCGGCACTGCTGGCGGCTTCGGCAATGGCAAGGCTCAGGGCGGCGCCCTGCAGATTGCCCCAGGTTTGCTTGCCGGCCGTGGCCGACATTTTCGGGAGGCGCAGAACTGACACGGGAGATCGGGCTCCAAGCGTTGCGGCAAAGAGGTCGATTGTACCGAGGGCGGGCAGTGCTGTCAGGATCATGCGTGGTATTACCTGGCTACCACCCTGCGCACGTGTCGCCGATTGCCCGATAGCCCCGAGCGCTGCATAATGTAGCCCCTTTTTTCTGTCCCTACATGTGGAAGGTTCCCGTGACTCAGAAGCCCGACCAGTGCCTTGGTGAGTGGATCGATCGTGAAGCGCTCGCCGAGGCGATGATTCCGCTGATTGGTCAGCTCTACCGCAACAACAACGTGGTGAGCTCGATCTATGGCCGCAGCCTGATCAACCGTTCGGTGATCTCGATCCTCAAGGCGCACCGCTTTGCCCGCCATCGTCAGAGCGACGAATGCGAGCTGTCCGTGCACGAGACGTTCCCATTGCTCAAGGCCATGAGCGAGCTCAAGCTCGGCGCGGCTTCGGTCGACCTGGGCAAGCTGGCCAACAAGTTCAAGCAGCAAGGCAACGGCCGCAGCGCCGAAGCCTTCGTGCGTGAAGAACTGGCCGACGTGGTCGGCAAGCAGGGCGCCGGCGAAGCCAAAGGCACCGACGTGGTGCTCTACGGCTTTGGCCGTATCGGCCGTCTGCTCGCGCGCATCCTGATCGAGAAGACCGGTGGCGGCGACGGCCTGCGTCTGCGCGCCATCGTCGTGCGCAAGGGCGCCGAGAACGACCTCGCCAAACGCGCCAGCCTGCTGCGCCGCGATTCGGTGCATGGCCCGTTCGACGGCACCATCGTCATCGACGAAGCCAACAACACCATCACCGCCAACGGCAACCTGATCCAGGTGATCTACGCCAAGAACCCGAGCGACGTCGACTACACCCAGTACGGCATCAAGGATGCCCTGATCGTCGACAACACCGGTGTCTGGCGTGACGCCGACGGCCTGGGCCAGCACCTGGCCTGCCCGGGCGCCGCCCGCGTGATCCTCACCGCACCTGGCAAAGGCGCGCTGAAGAACGTCGTGCACGGCATTAACCACGGCGACATCACCCCGGAAGACAAGATCGTTTCCGCCGCCTCCTGCACCACCAACGCCATCGTGCCGGTGCTCAAGGCGGTCAACGACAAGTACGGCATCGTCAATGGCCACGTCGAAACCGTTCACTCGTTCACCAACGACCAGAACCTGATCGACAACTTCCACAAAGGCAGCCGTCGCGGCCGCGCCGCCACACTGAACATGGTCATCACCGAAACCGGCGCCGCCACGGCTGCCGCCAAGGCGCTGCCGGTGCTCAAGGGCAAGCTGACCGGTAACGCCATCCGCGTGCCGACGCCGAACGTGTCCATGGCCATCCTCAACCTGAACCTGGAAAACCCGACCTCCCGCGAGGAGATCAACGAGTACCTGCGTCAGACCGCCATGCACTCCGAGCTGCACAAGCAAATCGACTACGTCAGCTCGCAGGAAGTGGTCTCCACCGACTTCGTCGGCTCGCGCTACGCCGGTGTGGTGGATGCCGAGGCGACCATCGCCAACGACAACCGCGTCGTGCTGTACGTCTGGTACGACAACGAGTTCGGCTACAGCTGCCAGGTCGTACGCGTGATGGAAGACATGGCCGGGGTCAACCCGCCAGCCTTCCCACGTTGATCGGCGTCTAGCGCATCAACGGTACGTGAATCCATGGTGGATACCGGTCGTTGAGCCGAAATAGTGTTAATTGGGGCTGCTCTGCAGCCCATCGCGGCTGAAGCCGCTCCTACAAACAGGCGCAATCCTGTGTAGGAGCGGCTTCAGCCGCGATGGGCCGCCAGGCGGCCCTAATTGCTTATTGACGGGCATCAGCCCCAAGGTTCCCGTTTTTCGTGCGGCGCGCGTTGCCCGGGCCTGGATTGCGGCGGCGCGTCCAGAGTAAGAAAGGTCGCCACGGAACAGGCGCCCGCTGAACATGTAGTGCAGGCAGAATTGGCCTACGACGCGACCAAGGGTTAATGTGCGCGGCGTTCAGGCTTGTTTAGACTGCAACCCGAATTTTTCCATGGCGCTGCGGCGACATGGCCAAGCCCTGCCGCCGAGTCGGCCGCCGGGCCCGTTCTGAAGGAGTACGCATGGCTGTCTATAACTACGACGTGGTGGTGCTGGGTTCCGGCCCGGCCGGTGAAGGCGCGGCGATGAACGCTGCCAAGGCGGGGCGCAAGGTGGCGATGGTCGACAGCCGTCGCCAGGTCGGCGGTAACTGCACCCACTTGGGCACCATCCCGTCCAAGGCCCTGCGTCACTCGGTGCGGCAGATCATGCAGTTCAACACCAACCCGATGTTCCGCGCCATCGGCGAGCCGCGCTGGTTCTCCTTCCCCAACGTGCTCAAGAGCGCCGAGAAGGTCATCGCCAAGCAGGTCGCCTCGCGCACCGGCTACTACGCGCGTAACCGGGTGGACCTGTTCTTCGGCACCGGCAGCTTCGCCGACGAGCAGACCATCGAAGTGGTCTGCCCCAATGGCGTGGTGGAAAAACTGGTGGCCAAGGACATCATCATCGCCACCGGTTCGCGCCCGTACCGCCCGGTCGACATCGACTTCGGCCACCCGCGCGTGTACGACAGCGACACCATCCTTAGCCTCAGCCATACCCCACGCAAGCTGATCATCTATGGTGCCGGCGTGATCGGTTGCGAATACGCCTCGATCTTCAGCGGTCTGGGCGTGCTGATCGAGCTGGTCGACAACCGTGGCCAGTTGCTGAGCTTCCTCGACTCGGAAATTTCCCAAGCGCTGAGCTACCACTTCAGCAATAACAACATCACCGTACGCCACAACGAAGACTACGAGCGGGTCGAGGGGTTGGACAACGGCGTGGTGCTGCACCTCAAGTCGGGCAAGAAGATCAAGGCCGACGCCTTGCTCTGGTGCAACGGCCGGACCGGCAACACCGACAAGCTGGGCCTGGAAAACATCGGCATCAAGGTCAACAGCCGTGGCCAGATCGAGGTCGACGAGGCCTATCGCACCGTGGTCGGCAACATCTACGGCGCGGGCGACGTGATCGGCTGGCCGAGCCTGGCCAGTGCTGCCCACGACCAAGGCCGCTCGGCGGCAGGCAGCATCGTCGACAATGGCAGCTGGCGGTTCGTCGACGATGTGCCGACCGGTATCTACACCATTCCGGAGATCAGCTCGCTCGGCAAGAACGAGCAGGAGCTGACCCAGGCCAAGGTGCCTTACGAAGTGGGCAAGGCTTTCTTCAAGAGCATGGCCCGTGCGCAGATCGCCGGTGAGCCGCAAGGCATGCTGAAGATCCTGTTCCACCGCGAAACCCTGGAAGTGCTGGGCGTGCACTGCTTCGGCTATCAGGCGTCGGAGATCGTGCACATCGGTCAGGCGGTGATGAACCAGCCTGGCGAGTTGAACAACCTCAAGTACTTCGTCAACACCACCTTCAACTACCCGACCATGGCCGAAGCCTATCGGGTAGCCGCCTACGACGGCCTGAACCGGCTTTTTTGACCGGCTCCGGCCGGTCGCCTGAGCCGGTCGGGGAGAGTGGTTTCAGTCTGTTCCGAGGGTGGTCCTGGCCAAACCGGGAAAGTCTGTGATCAGGCTGTCTACGCCAAAATCAGCCAGCCGGTGCATCAGCGCCGGTTCGTTGACCGTCCACACCGACACGTGCAAATCCTGCGCCTGAGCCTTGTGCAGGCGTTCCGGTGTGCACAGCGTCCAGTTCAGTGCCAGCAGATTGCAGCCGTAGTTCTTCGCGACCTTCAGCGGGTCGAGCCAGGCATACTCGGCCACCAGGCCGCGCGCCACGTCCGGTACCAGCTCCTGTGCCGCACCCAGCACCTCGCGGGAGCTGGAGGTGATGGTGATCTTGTCCAGCAGGCCATGGGCCTGGGCCAGTTCGCGAATGGCCAGCACGGTGCTGGCGGCGCGGGTGCGCGACGCGCTCTTGACCTCCAGTTGCCAGTGCTCGAAGGCACACTGCTCGAACAGCGTCTGCAAGGTCGGGATGGGGCAGGGCTGCACCCAGTTCGGACCGCCCTGGCGCGCGTCGTAGGTCACCAGTTCCGCCGCCGTGTGCTCCACCACCTTGCCGCGCCGACCGGTGGTGCGCTTGAGGGTGGTGTCGTGGATGACCATCAGTTCGTTGTCGGCTGACAGGTGCAAGTCGAGTTCGCAGCGATCGACGCCGTGGGACAGGCACTGGCGGAAACTGTTCAGCGTGTTCTCGGGGGCTTCGCCTTTGGCGCCGCGGTGGCCATAAATGAGTGTCACGGTCGTTCCTTCATGTTGGGAATGGGCTCAAGTCGGGTCTTGCTGTTCCAGCGTCTGGCGCCGCTGCTGTTGTTGATGTTGCAGGATGTGGCGAGCCAGCAGTTGCCGCTCGGCGTCGGTCAGGTCGGTGAATTCGGTGCCCAGGGCATAGTCGCCGGCGGGCCTGGGTTCGCAGTGGCTGATCCGCCCGCGCAACAGCAAGCCGTGGCCCCGGGGCAGCAGCACCATCTGCAAGGCGACGCGGGTGCCCACGGCGAAGGGCTCGGCGCTGATCGAATCGAGCCCGCCCTCCGAAAGCATCACGGCTTGCGGCTCGCCCAGTTGCCCCAGCATGCTCTGCGCCACCACGGCGCTGAGCAGGTCGATGCGTTTGTTCTGCGCGCGCAGGAAGGCGGCGAGGACGCGGTCCTTGTCGCTGAGTTGGCGCAGCAGGTGCTGGCTCTCGAAGTCGGCCAAGTGCAGTTCGCCAAGCAGCCCCATCAGCGGCGAGGCGCTCTGCGCCAGCGCCGCGTCGCTCAGCTCGGCGGCGCTCAGGGGGCGGATTTGCAGTGCGATCCAGTCTTCGATGCGGTAGTATTCGCGGCGTTCTTCTGCGTCTGGAGTCGTCATGGTGAACCCATGGTGGCGGCAATGGTCGGAGTGTAAAGCTGCCTAGCACGCCCCGCCACAAAGACGTCCCCTTTCATCCGAACAAGCCCAGACATGTTCAGACCTCTCTTCGTATTCATTGGTACGCGCTACACCCGTGCCAAGCGTCGCAACCATTTCGTCTCGTTCATTTCCCTGACCTCGATGATCGGCCTCGCCCTTGGCGTGGTGGTGATGATCGTCGTGCTGTCGGTGATGAACGGCTTCGACCATGAGATGCGTACCCGCGTGCTGGGCATGATCCCACACGCCACCCTCGAGTCGAGCCAGCCGATCGACAACTGGCCGGCGGTGGCCGAGCGGGTCAGGCAGAACACCCAGGTGCTGGAAGTGGCGCCGTTCACTCAGATGCAGGGCTTGCTGACCCATGACGGCAAGGTGCAGAAGGTGCTGCTCAACGGCGTCGATCCGAGCCTGGAGCGCAAGGTCTCGATCATCGACCGCTTCACCCTGCAAGGCGGGCTCGACAAGCTCGCGCCAGGCGAGTGGGGCATCATGATCGGCGACAAGGCGGCGGCCAAGCTGGGCGTGGGCATCGGCGACAAGCTGACCTTCGTCGCTCCGGAAGTCAGCATCACCCCGGCCGGCATGTTCCCGCGCATGAAGCGTTTCACCGTGGTCGGCACCTTCCATGTGGGGGCCGGCGAGATCGACGGCTACCTGGGGCTGACCAACATTTCCGACCTGTCGCGTCTGCACCGCTGGAAGGCCGACCAGGTGCAGGGGTTGCGGCTCAAGTTCGACGACCTGTTCGAAGCGCCGCGCGTGGCCTACGACATCGCCCAGCACCTGGACGGCGAGTACTACTCGCGGGACTGGACCCGGACCCACGGCAACCTCTACCAAGCCATCCGCATGGAGAAATCCATGATCGGCCTGCTGTTGCTGCTGATCGTCGCGGTGGCTGCGTTCAACATCATTTCCACCCTGGTCATGGTGGTCAACGACAAGCGCGGCGACATCGCCATCCTGCGTACGCTGGGCGCCACATCTCGGCAGATCATGGCCATCTTCATGGTCCAGGGCACGGTGATCGGCGTGGTAGGCACCCTGATCGGCGCGGTGGTCGGCATTCTCGCGGCGCTCAACGTCAGTGCCGCCATCGCCGGCATCGAGCGCCTGATCGGGCACAAGTTCCTCAACGCCGACGTGTACTTCATCGATTACCTGCCCTCGCAGATCCTGCCCCAGGACGTCTGGATGATCTGCGGCGCGGCCCTGGCCCTGAGTTTCCTCGCCACCCTGTACCCGGCCTGGCGCGCGGCGCGCACCCAGCCGGCAGAGGCGCTACGTTATGAGTGAGTCGCGCATGAGTGATAAAGCCGTACTGAGTTGCCGCAACCTGGGCAAATCCTACGAGGAAGGCCCTGAATCGGTGCAGGTGCTGGCCAACCTGCAGCTCGAACTGCTACCGGGCGAGCGCGTCGCCATCGTCGGCAGTTCGGGGTCGGGCAAAAGCACCTTGCTCAACCTGCTCGGTGGCCTCGACACCCCGAGCCAGGGCAGCGTCTGGCTGGCGGGCGAAGAGCTTTCGGCCCTGGGCGAGCGGGCCCGTGGCCTGCTGCGTAACCGGGCATTGGGCTTCGTCTATCAGTTCCACCACCTGTTGGCCGAGTTCACCGCGCTGGAAAACGTGTGCATGCCCTTGCTGATCGGCCGCACGCCGATTCCCGAGGCGCGTGAGCGCGCCACCGCATTGCTCAAACGCGTGGGGCTGGGCCATCGCCTGAGCCACAAGCCGGCCGAGCTGTCCGGTGGCGAGCGCCAACGGGTGGCCATCGCCCGGGCGCTGGTCAACCAGCCGGGCCTGGTGATGCTCGACGAGCCGACCGGCAACCTCGACCACCACACCGCCCAGGGCATCCAGGAATTGATGCGCGAATTGTCGGCCTCGTCGCGCACCGCCTTCCTGGTAGTCACCCACGACCTCAACCTGGCACGCCAGATGGACCGCGTGCTGCGCCTGGAAGACGGTCACCTGGTGCCGATCTAGGCTCTGTCTGGAAAGTTCTGAGACGAAGGCCACGCAAGGCCGAAGGCGGCCCCGCCAAGGTGGCCCCGCGAAAACCGGCGAGGAACGGCCGGGGTCGCGTCCGACTGTACTGGAGTACATGAGCATTCCGGCCGGTTTTCAACGCAGCATGCACGAGTCTCAGGACTGTTCAGGCAGAGCCTAGGCTTTGGAGGGGGCCGGCCACGGCCCCTCGTTCACTTCTTCACTGGGTATTCCCGTCCATGTTCAGACCCTTGCCCTTGTTCGTCGGCGCCCGCTACACCCGCGCCAAGCGCCGCAACCACTTCATTTCGTTCATCTCCATGACCTCGATGATCGGCCTCTCGCTGGGCGTGCTGGCCATGATCGTGGTGCTGTCGGTGATGAACGGCTTCCAGCGCGAGATGAGCTCGCGCATCCTCGGCCTCGTGCCCCATGCCAGCCTGCTGGGCGTGGAGCCCGTGCAGAACTGGCGCGCCCTGGCCGATACCGCGCTGCGCAACCCGGCAGTGATGGCGGCAGCGCCGATCACCGACATGGAAGGCATGCTCTCGTACAAGGGCGCCATGCAGCCGATCCAGATCAGCGGCATCGAGCCGGCCGAGGAGGGCAAGGTGTCCATCGTCGGCCAGCACATCGTCCAGGGCCGCCTGCAGGATCTGGTGCCCGGCGAATTCGGCGTGGTCATCGGCGAACTCACGGCACGGCGTTTTCGCCTCAACACAGGCGACAAACTGACCCTCATCGTGCCCGAGATCAGCAAGGCGCCGGGTGGCATCACCCCGCGCATGCAGCGCCTGACCGTGGTCGGCATCTTCAAGGTCGGTGCCGAGTTGGACGGTGCGCAGGCCTACATCAACGTGGCGGACGCCGCCGAGATGCAGCACTGGCCTGCGGGTAGCGTGCAAGGCGTGCGCCTCAAGCTGCACGACCTCTACGCCGCACCGCAGGTGTCCAAAGCCATTGCCGCAGAACTGGGCGCTGCCTATCGCGCGGACGACTGGTCGCACACCCAGGGCAGCCTGTTCAGCGCGATGAAAATGGAAAAGACCATGATCGGTTTGCTGCTGATGATGATCATCGCCGTAGCGGCCTTCAACATCATCGCCACCTTGATCATGGTGGTGAACGACAAGGGCGCGGACATCGCAATCCTGCGCACCATCGGCGCCACTCCAGCGCAGATCATGGGCACCTTCATGGTCCAGGGTTCGTTGATCGGTATCGTCGGCACCCTGATCGGCGGCGCGCTGGGCGTGGTCGCCGCGCTCAACGTCAGTCAGATCGTCGGCTGGCTGGAGCGCATCAGCGGCCAGCACATCTTCACCTCGGACGTGTACTTCATCAGCAGCCTGCCCTCGGAGCTGCAATGGGGCGATGTGGCGCTGATCTGCACGGCGGGGTTGGTGATGAGCTTCCTGGCGACGCTGTACCCGGCGTACCGTGCGTCCCAGGTGGAGCCTGCGATGGCGCTGCGCTACGAGTGATGGGTGCACACTGACGGCTTCAGTCGTCGCCCTCTGTGGTCAGGTCCGCCGTGCGGGCCTGGCCTTGCTGCTTCTCAGCCTCGCTCGTCAGACGATCAGGCCGTAGATGTTCTGATCCAGGTACTCGTCGCCGATCCGCTCCGCCTGCCTTAGCACACCTTCGTGCTGGAAGCCGCAGCGCAGCGCCAACCTGTTGCTCCTCTCGTTGCGCACCGCGGCCTTGATGACGAAGCGGCGCAGGATTGCGCGCTCTGCATAAGTTGCGACCAGCGCATTGACTGCCTGACTGAGCAGGCCGCTGCCCTGGGCGTCAACATCCAGCCAGTAGCCCAGATAAGCGGTTTCGTTGGCTTTGTCGATGGTGTTGAACGACAGCACGCCGCAGGGTTCGCCTTGTCGTTGCAGTACGTAAGTCTTGCTGAGGTCCTGCTGGTGGTCTGCGGCGCATCCTGCGAGGAATCGCTCGACGTCCGCTTGCGCATGGATGTAGCGGGGCCAGTGCAGGTGTTCGGCGAAAGACGTTTTGTTGCGCAGGATCAAGCGGTACAGCGCGCTTGCATGGGCTGGCGTGGCCTTGACCAGCGACAGCTCGGGCGTGACGGTGATTTCATCCATGAAAGGGTGCCTGTGCTCGGTGCGTTGGCCGGGGTGTGCGGGCCGTTCCGATATCGACTGCATCGTTGTTGCGCAGTGGAGCTACCATCCTGCATGACGCCATTGGCGCAAGACAACCGTTTCGATCCCCTGACAACGCAAAAGCCCCGGCATCGCTGCCGGGGCTTTTGTGCTGCGTTACAACCTTTGGCTTACGCCTGGACTACCGGGATCTTCGCAGCTTCTGCCGCGTCGCGGAATTCGGCGATCTGGTCGAAGCTCAGGTAGCGGTAGACGTCGGCCGCCATGCTGTCGATGCTCTGGGCGTACTGCATGTACTCTTCGACGGTCGGCAGCTTGCCGATGATCGAGGCCACCGCCGCCAGTTCCGCCGAAGCCAGGTAGACGTTGGTGGCGTCGCCCAGGCGGTTGGGGAAGTTGCGGGTCGAGGTCGAGACCACGGTGGAGCCGGTCTGTACACGCGCCTGGTTACCCATGCACAGCGAGCAGCCTGGCATTTCCATGCGCGCGCCCGCTTTGCCGAAGATGCCGTAGTAGCCTTCTTCGGTGAGCTGGTGGGCATCCATCTTGGTCGGCGGCGCCAGCCACAGGCGGGTGGGGATGCCGCCCTTGACCTTGTCCAGCAGCTTGCCGGCGGCGCGGAAGTGGCCGATGTTGGTCATGCACGAACCGATGAACACTTCATCGATCTTCTCGCCTTGGACGCTCGACAGCAGGCGCGCGTCGTCCGGGTCGTTCGGCGCGCAGAGCACGGGCTCTTTGACGTCGGCCAGGTCGATTTCGATGATTTCGGCGTACTCGGCATCAGCGTCGGCCGACAGCAGCTCAGGGTTCGCCAGCCAGGCTTCCATGGCTTGCGCACGGCGTTCCAGGGTGCGTGGGTCGCCGTAACCTTCGCCGATCATCCAGCGCAGCAGGGTGATATTGGACTGCAGATACTCGGCGATGGCCTTTTCCGGCAGCTTGATGGTGCAGCCGGCCGCCGAACGCTCGGCCGAGGCGTCGGACAGCTCGAAGGCTTGCTCGACGGTCAGCTCGTCCAGGCCTTCGATCTCGAGGATGCGGCCGGAGAAGGCGTTCTTCTTGCCCTTCTTCTCGACGGTCAGCAGGCCGCTCTGGATGGCGTAGTAAGGGATGGCGTGCACCAGGTCGCGCAAGGTGATGCCAGGCTGCAGCTTGCCTTTGAAGCGCACCAGGATCGACTCGGGCATGTCCAGCGGCATGACGCCGGTGGCGGCGGCGAAGGCCACCAGGCCGGAGCCGGCCGGGAACGAGATGCCGATCGGGAAGCGGGTGTGCGAATCGCCGCCGGTGCCGACGGTGTCGGGCATCAGCATGCGGTTCAGCCAGCTGTGGATGATGCCGTCGCCTGGGCGCAGCGACACGCCGCCACGGGTGCGGATGAAGTCGGGCAGGGTGTGATGGGTGTTGACGTCGATCGGCTTCGGATAGGCCGCGGTGTGGCAGAACGACTGCATCACCAGGTCGGCGGAGAAGCCCAGGCAGGCGAGGTCTTTGAGTTCGTCACGGGTCATCGGGCCGGTGGTGTCCTGCGAGCCGACGGTGGTCATCTTCGGTTCGCAGTAGGTGCCAGGGCGCACGCCTTCGCCTTCCGGCAGGCCGCAAGCACGACCGACCATCTTCTGCGCCAGGGTGTAGCCTTTGCCGGTATCGACCGGCGCCTCGGGCAGCTTGAACAAGTCGGTGGCGCCCAGGTTCAGCTCGGCGCGAGCCTTGTCGGTCAGGCCACGGCCGACGATCAGCGGAATCCGGCCGCCGGCACGGACTTCGTCGAGCAGCACTTCGGTTTTCAGCGTGAAGGTGGTGACCAGCTCGTCGCTGCCATGCCGACGCACTTCGCCTTTGTAAGGGTACACGTCGATGACGTCGCCCATGTTCAGGTCGGTGCAGTCGAACTCGATCGGCAGGGCGCCGGCGTCTTCCATGGTGTTGTAGAAGATCGGGGCGATCTTGGTGCCGAAGCAGAAACCGCCGGCGCGCTTGTTCGGCACGTTGGGGATGTCGTCGCCGAAGAACCACAGCACCGAGTTGGTGGCCGATTTACGCGAGGAGCCAGTACCGACCACGTCACCGACGTAGGCGACCGGGAAGCCTTTGGCGCGCATGTCGGCGATCTGCTTGAGCGGGCCGACCGAGCCGGGTTGCTCGGGCTCGATGCCGTCGCGGGCCATTTTCAGCATGGCCAGGGCGTGCAGCGGGATGTCCGGGCGCGACCAGGCGTCAGGAGCGGGGGAGAGGTCGTCGGTGTTGGTTTCGCCGGGCACCTTGAACACGGTCAGGGTGTACTTGTCGGCGATGGCCGGACGCTTGGTGAACCACTCGCCGGCGGCCCAGGATTCCAGCACGGCCTTGGCGTTGGCGTTGCCGGCCTTGGCTTTTTCCGCCACGTCGTGGAAGGCGTCGAACATCAGCAGGGTGTGCTTGAGCTGTTCGGCCGCGACGGCGCCAAGGGTGGCGTCGTCCAGCAGCTCGACCAGGGTCGCGATGTTGTAGCCGCCTTGCATGGTGCCGAGCAGTTCGGTGGCGCGCTTGCGGTCGATCAGCGGCGACTGCACTTCGCCTTTGGCCACGGCGGAGAGGAAGCCGGCCTTGACATAGGCGGCTTCGTCGACGCCTGGCGGCACGCGGTCGGTGATCAGTTCGAGGAGGAAGGCTTCTTCGCCGGCGGGAGGATTCTTCAGCAGCTCGACCAGGCCTGCGGTTTGTTCGGCGTTCAGCGGCTGGGGCACGATACCCAGAGCGGCACGCTCTTCGATGTGTTTGCGGTAGGCTTCAAGCACAGTTATTACCCTCATCAGTGGTCCCAAAAGGGAGTCCGGGACGCTCATCCAGGCTTCCGGCAAGGCTGCGCAGCGACGGCGTTGTGGGCCGTCATGCCAGGGTGCCGGAAATCCTTGCAGAAGCTGTTTTCAAAGTTTTACGCCTGTAGAACGGAAGGCTGATGAGGGGTTGGCGCCGTGCATGCAGGGCATGTGCCGGGCCAACGCCGTTCTACCGGATGACTGTGCTCGTGACGCTTTGAAAACAGCTTCCAACGGACATGGTTGCCTTGGAAAAGGCCGAATGATTCTACGGCAAAACTTCTCCGATGGTAAGGCGCCGTGCAGGACTTTAACGGGTGACCCTGATTAGACAAAGGGCTAACATGGCGCGGTGTGCCACCGCCCAGCTGTCGTTTTCCCATGTCCAGCAAGTCCATCAAAACTCCCTGCGTCGGCCTGTGTTCCACCGTTTACGGCGATCTGGTGTGCCGCGGCTGCAAGCGTTTTCACCATGAGGTGATCCACTGGAACAGCTACGACGAAGAGGCCAAGCGGGCGGTCTGGCTGCGTCTTGAGCAATTGCTCGGGCAGGTGATGATGGCCAAGCTCGAGGTGTTCGACAAGGAGCGGCTGCGTCAGCAGTTGGAGCAACGCTCGATCCGTTTTCTTGCCCGGCAGTCCGAATATTGCTGGGCGTATCAGCTGATCGCCCGAGGCGCGCGCATGATCCGCGACCTGGACGCCTATGGCGTGGCCCTGTTGCCGGAGTTTCGCGACTGGGAGCTGCCCGAGCTGCGCGACGCCATCGACCGCGAATTCTTCCTGTTGTCCGAAGCCCACTACGAGCGGTACATCGCGCCGGCGTTTCTCGACGAGGCATTGCGGTAGAACCCGTTCCGGCTGTCGGGTCCGGTACCGCCGCTCTACAGTCGCCGCCAGGCCTTTCGACCTGCGGTGGAATCATGAGCGAATACGTTTTTCAGCCATTGTTGTCCTTCAATGCCAGGTGCTACTGGCAGCTCGACGAACAGCCTGTCAGCCCACGCCGGCTGCTCGAGTTGCGCGGCGATCGAGTCATGCCGATCTGGGTGGAGTTCAACGATTGGAACGGCGACGACGGCTGGTTGATGTCCGGGCGCGACTACCAGCCCGAAGAGATCCAATCGTTCCTGCGCGACCACCTGCCGTTCGCAGGCCCTCGTCAACGCATCTACTGCGAATACTTCTGGTTCGGCGTCTATCGGATCGGCGAGCTGTACGTCTATGAAATTCGTCCGGCCTACGCAGGGATCAACGTCCAACGCTGGCCTGAGCTTGAGTACGTGCTGGATGTCAGCCGCGGTGGCTATCTGGGCATGTATCCGACCGATACGCCTGCAGGCAGCTCACCCTTGCAGGTGCCGCCGAGGGCAGAACTGGAGATGCCCGACCCTGTTCCTTCGCTGCACATCGATCTACCCAACGTTGATCTTCCCGTGGAAAGCAGAGGGTTGTTATTCGGTTATCGCAAAGGCAAGGTCACGCCGCTCTGGATTCTGGAGGGGCTAGACCCGAGTGGTTTGCAGGACGGCGAGATCCGAACGGGGCTCGCGTTGTTCGGGCCTAACGGACGTGTCGTGCGGCGCCTGAACGAAAAGGGCAGAGCCTATTTGAACGTGAGCGATGGCCGGCGCGGTAGCCTGGCCATCGAAGTGGTCAGTGTGACCGTCCCACCCCATCCTGCGCTGGGCGGCGGGGCAGACCGGCGCTGATCCATGGCGTCGGTCGCCCTCGCGCAACGTCACAGTGCCCGAAGGTTCTCGAATCGCCTTGTTCAGTGGCGTATTTCCGGCTGATGTGCCCGAGCATGGTTGCGTAAGTTGACCTTCGATAACCCACTCGAAGGAGCGCAACCATGAGCCATTACCGTTTCAATCCGCAGAACAGCTTCCTGGCCCAACTTTACTGGGACAGTACAGGCGCCACACGAACGTCCTTCACGTCGAGCGAAGTACCCCGGATCGGAGCGGTGCGCGATCGCACCGCACCTTGGGCCTCAGAAGGCTGGCTGCATGCGGATGTCGATGATTTCACCGACCGGCGCGCGCCCGATTATGTGATCTCTCGGCGTAAGTTTCTGACGCAGTTCTGGTTCGGTTGCTATGAAACGGATGGCCAGCACGATTACGAGATCCGTGCTGCTGGCGTCGATGACGGGCACCATCATTGGGTCTACGCGAACCATCGGCTGGATGTCAGCCGCAACGGCTACCTAGGTGTCTATCCAACCGCTGACGAGCCAGGCCACGACGTGCTGATCGCCGGCAGCATGGTATGGCGCCTGGAGGGTTTTCCAACCGATGGAATCGCGTCTGATAAAGCCTATGGCCCCGTTCAACTGGTCAGCCTGCATGGCAAGAGCATCAAACGCCTCGAGGAGGACGGCTTTCCCTATCTCAATGAAAACGACGGAGAGGCAGGCTGGCTATTGTTGAACATTCTCAAAGTAGGCGTCGCCCGCCCATGAACGCAAACCCGGCCTGACCCCGGCCGGGGTTTGTGGATAGAGCCGTCAGTCGCCGGTGTATTCGCACCCGCTAGTGCAGGTTTCATGAATCCGCACTTTGGACAACTCCGGCAGCAGCGGCTTGACCTGATTCCAGATCCACTGTGCGATCACTTCACTGGTAGGGTTTTCCAGGCCGGGAATGTCGTTGAGGTAATTGTGGTCGAGCCGTTCGTAGATCGGCTTGAACACTGCTTTGATTTCGCTGAAGTCGCGAATCCAGCCGGTGTGCGGATCGAGCGGGCCGGTCAGGTGCAGAGCGACTTTGAACGAATGACCGTGCAGACGCCCGCATTTGTGGCCGGCGGGTACGTTGGGCAGACGATGGGCCGATTCGAAGGTGAATTCTTTGAAGATTTCCACGGGTGGACCTGTAAAGCTGATGGGGTATGAGCTTGAGCGCGATCTGGCTTTCCAGTGTACTGCTCAATGTACTGATTGGTCGTCGCTGGGGCTCGGTGAGGTCATCCACTGGGTGATGTCGGACTGGCGCCAGGCGACCGAATTGGCGCTATCTTAACCTGTTTTGATCCGACGGCCTGCGTATTCTGCGACGGGCTGCCGCCGTTCTCCACGCCGACGCTCTAGCACTTGCGGACAAAAGCCGAGTCGTTCTCGCAACGCAGCGGTCAGAGCTTTTGGTCCGGGGGCTTGGCGCTGGGTTAAGATGGCGCCGGCGTTTTTCAGGTTCAGTTAAGCCCCCGGCAGTAGTCTTGATTGCGTAGACAACTTCCAGACCCAATGAGGTACACCATGAAAACTTTGACTGCCCTGTTCACCGCCGCCACCCTGACCTTCGCCAGCGCCGCTGCTTTCGCCAAGGACATCCAGCCTGACGAAGTGGTCAAGCTGGTCGGCAACAAGACCATCAAGTCCCTCGACGAGCTCAAGGCGGCCGCCGTCGCCAAGCATCCCGGCGCGACCGTCACCGACAGTGAGCTGGAAGACGAATACGGTCGCTACATCTACAAGGTCGAGCTGCGCGATAGCCAGAACGTGGAATGGGACGTAGCCCTCGACGCCAAGACCGGTGAAGTCCTGAAGGACGAACAGGACCGCTGATGCGAGCCCTGGCCCGGCCTGTCCGCTATCTGGCCTTGTGCCTGCTGGCCGTCAGTACGCTGGCGGCCGGCCGGGACCTCGATCAGGACGAAGCGCTCGAACTGCGGCACCGGGGCACCATCGTGCCCCTCGAGCGATTGCTCGAAGCCGCCCTGGGGCGTCACCCCGGGGCGCGCTTGCTGGAAGCCGAACTCGAGCAGGAACATGGTCGTTACGAATACGAAGTGGAAATCCTCACCCCGCAAGGCATCGTGCGCGAAATCAAGTTCGACGCCGCGACAGGTGAGCTGCTCAAAGATGAGGAAGACGACTGAATGCGTCTGTTGCTGGTCGAAGACAACGTTCCCCTGGCCGACGAACTCACTGCTGCGTTGCAACGCCAAGGCTATGCCGTCGACTGGCTGGCCGATGGCCGCGACGCCGTCTACCAAGGGCAGAGCGAACCCTATGATCTGATCATCCTCGACCTCGGCCTGCCCGGCTTGCCGGGGCTCGAGGTCTTGTCGCAATGGCGTGCCGGCAGTCTGGCCACGCCGGTATTGGTCCTCACCGCCCGCGGCTCGTGGGCCGAGCGCATCGAAGGCTTGAAGGCCGGCGCCGACGACTATCTGAGCAAACCTTTCCATCCCGAAGAACTGCAACTGCGCATCCAGTCGCTGCTGCGCCGCGCCCGTGGCCTGGCCAATCAGCCGAGCCTGGAAGCCGCCGGCCTGCAACTGGACGAGCGCCGTCAGTGCGTCAGCCGCGACGGCGTCGACATCGCCTTGACTGCCGCCGAGTTCCGCCTGTTGCGCTACTTCATGCTGCACCCCAAGCAGATCCTTTCCAAAAGCCATCTGGCCGAACACTTGTACGACGGTGAGACCGAGCGCGACTCCAACGTGCTGGAAGTGCATGTGAACCACTTGCGGCGCAAATTGGGCCGCAGCGTCATCGAAACCCGACGTGGCCAGGGTTATCTGTATGCCGGGAGCGGCGATTGAAGTCGATCCAAGGGCGCCTGAGCCTTGGTTTGGTCGCGGTGCTGGTCATGGTCGGCCTGGTGCTCGCCCAATCGACGCTGTGGCTGTTCGAAGCAGGGCTGCAACGTTACCTGGAAGCGGGGCTGCGCAAGGAAAGCGAAAACCTGCTGGCCGCGCTGGTGCGGGGGTCGACCGGCCTGCAACTGGACGAACGTCGCATTTCCGCCGCCTACCACCGGCCTTTCTCGGGCTACTACTTCCGCATCGACTTTCCCGAAGGCAGCTGGCGCTCCCGCTCGCTGTGGGACCTGGACATGCTCCAGCCCAGTGAAGTGGGCCTGGAAGACAAGCAGGAACTGGGGCCGGAAGGGCAGCAGTTGCTGGTTTACCGCGCCGACTACCGGCGCCTGGGGCGGGACATCTCCATCAGCGTGGCCCAAGACTATACGCCGGTGCGCCAAGGCTTCCGGCACATGCAGCAGATTGGTCTAGGTCTGGGCCTGATTGCCCTGATCCTGATTCTGGTGTTGCAACGCATCATCGTGACCCGCTCGCTGCGGCCGTTGGAGCGGGCACGCCGGCAGATCGCCCAGTTGCAGCAGGGTCAGCGCTCGCAGTTGGACAGCCAGGTGCCGGTGGAACTGGAGCCTTTGGTGGCGCAGATCAACCACTTGCTGGCGCACACCGAGGACAGCCTGCGGCGTTCGCGCAACGCGCTCGGCAACCTGGGGCATGCGCTGAAAACGCCATTGGCGGTGCTGGTCAGCCTGGCCAGCAGCGAGCGGCTGGGCGATGCGCCCGAGGTCAGTGCGCAGATGCTGGCGCAGTTGGAGCAGATCCACCAACGGCTGACCCGGGAGCTCAATCGCGCACGCCTGGCGGGCGATGCGCTGCCGGGTGTGCACTTCGACTGCGATGCCGAGCTGCCAGAATTGGTGGCGACTTTGGGCATGGTGCATGGCGATGGCTTGCAGTTGCACTGCGACCAAGCCTGCGGGCTGTTGTTGCCATGGGATCGCGAAGACATGCTGGAACTGTTGGGCAATCTGCTCGACAACGCCTGCAAATGGGCCGACAGCGAAGTGCGCCTGGACATCGTCGAGTGCGCCACAGGCTATCGGCTGTGGGTGGACGACGATGGACCGGGCATTCCGGAAACGGCCCGTCAGCACGTGCTCGAACGCGGCTCGCGTCTGGACGAACAGGTGGCCGGTCATGGCCTGGGCCTGGGCATCGTCCGCGACATCGTCGAGGCCTGGGGTGGACGCATCGCACTGCTGCAAAGCCCGCTGGGCGGGCTGCGGGTCGAGATCGAACTGCCGCGCAGAGCGCACTAGGCCTGCCGACCCGACTGCGCACCTGGGGGTACTGCAAAAATATTGCATCGAGCCTGCAACCCTTTGAATTGGCCGCCCCTGGCTCGATCGGTCAGACTGGCTGGCGCTCGCACGGTGTCGCCAGCTCCAAAGGTGACCGCCAGGCCACGCGCAGTTCGCCTGCGCAAGTTCTTACAATTGCCCGGATATCCAGATTCCTACCCCCATGACCAAAGTGCCCCGCATGCTGCACCGCCTCATTCCCCCTTCGTTGCACATCCCCCCTCGCCAATGGCTGCGCGCTGCGCTCGGTACCGCGCTGGCGCTGCTCATCGCCGGTCATGTATGCAGCCTGGCGTTCGGCACGCAGATCGCTTTGCACCTGCTCGGTCCGTTGGCCGCTTCGGCGGTGCTGATCTTCGCTGTGCATTCCGGCCCCCTGGCGCAGCCATGGCCGGTGCTGGGCAGTTACGCCTCGGCGTGTCTGCTGGGCCTGCTGCTGCGCCATGGGCTGGGTAGCGAGCTGTGGGTAGCCGCCGTTGCGCTCGGCGGCTCGCTGGTGTTGATGTGTCTCTTGCGCTGCCTGCATCCGCCCGGTGCGGCAGTGGCGGTCACTGCGGTGCTGGCCGACCCGGGGCTGGTCGCGCTTGGCGACCACCTGCTCGAGCCTGTGCTGCTCAATGTTCTGGTGCTACTGGCCGTTGGCGTGGCCTATAACGCTCTGACCGGGGTGCGCTATCCCAAGGCTGCGGCGCCGCGCAACGACTTGCACCACACCGACGACCCGCTGCCCAGCGAACGGCTCGGAGTGACCGCGGACGACCTGGACCAGGCGCTGGAGGCGCTGGGTGAATACGTCGACGTGACCCGCGACGAACTCGAACGCATCATCCAGGCGACCGAACGGCAGGCGCTACGGCGCAGCCTGGGCGGCATACGCGCAGGCTCGGTGATGGCGCGCGACGTACAGTTCGCCAGCCCCGACACTACGCTCGAACAGGCCTGGAAACTGTTGTCTGCGCACCGCCTGAAGACGCTTCCGGTGCTGGAGGCCGGCCAGTTGGTCGGCATCGTCAGCCTCAGCGACCTGGTGGCGCCGGCCATGGCGCGTGCGCGTTTCAGTTGGCGTGCGCCGTTCGCCCGGCAGCCTGTGCGGCTGGCGCAGATCATGAGTCGCCGTGTGGTCAGCGTTGCGCGCGAAGAGCCCCTGCACGAGGTGCTGCCATTACTCTGCGAGCAGGGTTTGCACTGCCTGCCGGTGCTGGAAGGGCAGACCTTGGTGGGCGTGATCACCCAGACCGACCTGATCGCCGGCCTGGAACGGCACTTGCTCAGCCACAGTCCTGCGCATTCAGATCAGCGCATCCCAGCGCTGTGACCAGTCGCTGGTGGCGTCGCTCAGCAGACGACGCAACACGGCCAGCGCTTGCTGCAAGGCTGCATCGTCGTCTTTGCGCGGATAGACCAGGAAGGTGGGGTAGGTGAACTCGGGCGCCTGCGGCACACGTTCCAGTACGCCGCTGTCGAGGTAGCTCTGCACGACGCGGGTGCGAAAATAGCCGCTACCGCCGCGTTGCAGGATGAACTGCAGGGCCAGCGGGCCCAGGTTGAACGACAGCGCGGCGCGGGCGCAGTCCGGCAGGGCGGCGTCGTGCTGGCGGCGGAAGGCTTCACCCCAGTCGATGTACAGATAGGGCTCGTGGCGATCGACGCGGCGGACCCGCACCAGTTTTTCTTCCAGCACCTGTTCGACCTGCAACCCAGGCCCGTAATGGGGGCGATAGACCAGTACGGCGTCGAGCAGGCCCACCTCGACCTTGCGCAGCAGCGCTTCGTCGTCGCCGACTTCGCTGCGAATGGCATGGGCGGGCAATGCATCGTGCAAAGCGCTGACCCACTCCAGCAACAAAGGATTGCCCAGGCTGATCTCGGCTCCCACCTGCAACAGCTGCCGGCGACCCGCCGGCAAGGGCAGGTCGCGGCGGGCCGCCTCCCAGGTTTGCAGCAACTGATTGGCGTACGGCACGAAGGCCTCGCCGTCCGGCGTCAGGCTGACACCGTTGCGGTTGCGCTGGAACAGCGTGCAGCCCAGGTGCCGTTCCAGGCGTTGCACCCGCGCAGTGATCGCCGTTTGCGACACGAACAGACGTTCGGCGGCGGCCACCAGGCTGCCGCAGCGGATGATTTCCAGAAAGGTTCGGGCCTGTTCGATGTCCATAGGGTGCTCGTGGGCAGATCAGTGTTGGGCGCTGGCCGCACGTTGGCTCAACGCTGCGGCCAGGTGCGCAAAGCGTGGACGCTGTGCGCCCGTAGCCTGCATGCAGCGCTCGGTCAAGGCGTGCAACTCGGCGTCCAGCGGCTGCTCCAGACTGAGCAATTCCTGCATGAGAATGCCGAACGCGCGCACTTCCAACGCTTCCAATGCTTGGCCCGACGCTTCGCCTGCAGGGTAGAACGAGGCAGCGCCAAAGTCGGTGAGCAGGCACTGCCCGTTCGGTGCGAACAGAATATTGTGGGCATACAGGTCACCGTGCAGCAGGCCTTGAGCGTGCAGGTGGGCGGCGGCAGAAGCCACACCTGCGAGCAGCCGTAGCAGCGCCGGCAAGCCCAGGCGCAGTGCCGTGTCGTAGCGATCGCGGGTGCAACTGTCCAGGCTCGGAGGGCCGCCCAGGTTGCGCCAATGGCTGTCTATGCGGTGCATGACCAAGGCTGGCACCTGTTCGGGGTGGTCGACGACGCGGCCGAGCACCTCTACCAGATTCGGATGGTCGGCGGCGGCCAGGCACGCGTCCATCTCCGCCTGGGGCGAGCCGTCGCTGGTGATCGCACCCTTGTAGAGCTTGACCGCCACAGGAGCGGTTCGACCTGCCCAGCTGGCTTGATGAACGACGCCGGAGGCGCCCCGTCCCAGTTCCGCTTGCAGGGTCAGCGCCGACCACGGGATCTGCGGGTAGTCCTTGTCCGCGGCTGGGGTCTGCGAGCGCACTGGCAGCGGATTGCCGGCATAGGCCAGCCAGGCCAGACGGGGCATGCGCAGCAGCCAGTCGGGTAGGGCAGGCAAGCGATTGTTGGCGATGCGCAGCAACTCCAGGCCTTGGCATCGTTCAAGGCTTTCTGGCAACGCTTCCAGCCGATTGCCGGTGAGCATCAGCTTTTGCAGGTGTCGGCACGCGCCCAGGGCATCGGGCAAGGTGGTCAGCGCATTGTCGGTAAGGATCAGGGCGCGCAATCCAGGGGGCAGGGCCTGCTCGTCGACGTGGGCGATGCGGTTGTTTCTGAAACCCAGGGTGTGCAGTTGGGTGCATTGGTCCAGCCCGTGGGGCAGTTCGATGAAGCGGTTGTGCGAGCAGAACAGTACTTTGAGCCGCTTGAGGCGATGCAGGTCGTGCGGAAGGCTGCTCAGCTGGTTGCCCGTGAGGTTCAACACTTCCAGGCTGTCGGCCAACTCGAAGATCTCGGGCGGAAATTCGCTCAGCTGGGCGCTGAGGTCGAGGCGTGTCACGCCGTGCAGGCGGCCGGCGTGAAGATCGTCGAGGGTGTGCATGAGCCAGAAGCCAGATCGCGGTGGGACCGGCATGATACCGGGGCGCCACCGCGACGGCCAAGCGAACGGGCAAACATGCTCAGGAGACGTAAATGTCGGGTGTGCAGGGTCAGCTGCGTACCTGGAGGTCTTTACGTTCCAGCTGGCTCTCGATCATGTACTTGACGGCAAGGCGGCGTTCTTTGAGGTGGCGCAGATCCTCGTCGACGAAGTTGCCGGCCGAAATGGACTCGGCAGCCAGTACCTGGTTGTCGATGTCCATGTATTCGTCCAGCAGGCGGTCCAACTGGGCGTCCTGCTGGCGGCGCTGCTGGACGATCTCGCGCGGGTATTGCAGATCCTGATACAGATCGTGTGAAACGGGCATGGCATCCTCCTGATGAGCACTGAAGTCATTCACAGTGTTGGAATGGACAATCACGCCGTTGTTAAGCGAAGCGGACAGAAAAACCGATGAACGGTACTAGGCTTGTCACGCTATGCCTGCCGTTCCGGTAACTCGCTGTTTTTTGGAAATATTTTCGTGATTGAGGCTTCACAGATCGAGACGTCGCTGTTAAAGTGCCACGCATTCCTGGACAACGAAGGTTGTCAGCAGCAGGAATGATCAATCCGACAGTGCAGCACCGTCGAATCGATACAGGGGCGTCGCCAAGCGGTAAGGCAGCAGGTTTTGATCCTGCCATGCGTTGGTTCGAATCCAGCCGCCCCTGCCATTTTTCCAATGTTTCCTGCTCGCCACAGCCACAGCTGATGGTGGGTTTTTTTGCGTCCGCTTTTTTTGATGCCTGTGGTCGCGATACAGGTGTGGTGACATCAAGCACTTTCCCCAAGGCCCCTGGCATGCCCCAACAAAGCCCGCTCGCCCAGTACCGCAACGCGCTGACGCAGGGCGAAATCGTGGCGGACGCTGCCCAGGCGAGCGCCGTCGAGGCGCTGCAAGCCTGCTTCGAAGCGCTGCACTCGGGCCGCCAGGTTCAGGGCGTATATCTGTGGGGACCGGTGGGGCGCGGTAAGACCTGGCTGATGGACCTGTTCCATCGCACCTTGGCCGTACCCGCACAGCGCCAGCACTTTCACCATTTCATGGCCTGGGTGCATCAGCGCCTGTTTCAGCTCAGTGGCACCGCTGACCCGTTGGCAGCACTGGCCGAGTCCTTGGCCCGCGACATTCGCGTGCTGTGCTTCGACGAACTGTTCGTCAGCGATATCGGTGATGCCATGCTGTTGGGTCGGCTGTTCCAGGCGTTGTTCGACGAGGGTGTGGTGATCGTCGCCACGTCGAACCAGCCGCCCGAACAGCTGTACAGCGACGGCTTCAACCGCCAGCGATTCGTGCCCGCCATCACCGCCATGCAGCGGCACATGCAGGTCGTGCAGGTGGCGGGAGGGCAGGATCACCGCTTGCATCCCGGCACTCCTCTTCAGCGCTACTGGGTTGCCGAACCTGGGAAGGACAGGGCGCTGCAGCATGTGTTCGACCGCTTGAGTGAGGACCAACCAGTGAGTAGCGCTGCGGTGAGCATCGGCACCCGACGCCTCGAAGTGCTCCGGCGCAGCGGCAGCGTGCTTTGGTGTCACTTCGACGCCGTGTGCGCGCAGCCACTGGCCGCGACCGACTTCATGGCCCTGTGCGACCAGTTCGCGACGCTCCTGGTCGAAGGCGTGCCCTGCCTGAGCGGCACTCAGCGAGCCGGGCGCATTGCCCGTGGTACAGAGGACGGGGTCGAGAAGGTCGCGGCAGGCGACCGCCATCTACCCGCCCTGGCGCCCAAGGACGACAGCGTGCGCCGCTTCATCGCCTTGGTCGACGAGTGCTACGACCGCCGTGTGGCGCTGTATCTGCAAGCCGCCGTGCCGTTGGACCAGCTCTATACCGAAGGCTATCTGGCCTTTCCCTACCAGCGCACCCTGAGTCGGCTGCGCGAAATGCAACTGCAACGTTTTCCCTGCACAGTCAACCAGCCTTGAATACGCCGAAGGTCAGCAGCGCGACTAGCAGGTAACGGCCGCCCTTGGCCAGGGTCACCAGCAACACGAAGCGCCAGAGCGGTTCGCGCAGGATACCGGCGATCAAGGTCAGCGGGTCGCCGATCACCGGCACCCAGCTCAACAGCAGCGACCAGGCGCCCCAGCGCCGATAGCGCTGTTGTGCGCGTTCGAGCTGGCCTGCGTCGAATGGAAACCAGCGGCGGTGGCGCAGGCGCTCGATGATCCGCCCCAGCCACCAGTTCACCAGCGACCCCAGCACATTGCCGAGCGTGGCCACCAGCAGCAGGCCTATCCATGCCTGCGGCTCGCGCAGCAGCAGGCTTGCCAGCACGGCCTCGGACTGCAATGGCAGCAGGGTGGCTGCGCCGAAAGCGCTGAAGAACAGCGCGGCCCAGGCCAGCATCAGTATTCGGCGACCGTCACGTCCTTGCTGTCGTGGGTCAGGCCGATCACCTGGTAGGCGTCTTTGCGCTCCCCCATCTCCATGCCTGGCGAGCCAACCGGCATGCCAGGTACGGCGATGCCTTTGAGGTCGTCGCGGGCCAGCAATGCGTGGATCTGTTCGGCCGGCACATGGCCCTCGACGAACTTGCCGTCGATCACCGCCGTGTGGCACGAAGCCAGGCGCGGCGCCACGCCCAGGCGATGCTTGAGCTCGCTCATCTGCGGCTGCACATGGTCGTTGACGCTGAAGCCGTTGGCGCGCAGATGGTCTATCCACTGCTTGCAGCAGCCACAGTTGGGATCGCGGTGGACATCGACCGTCTGCGCCGCCTGAGCGACTCCGGCGGCGGCGAGCAGGGCGAGGGTGAACAGGTGTTTGCGCAGCATGGTCGAAGCGCCTCCCGACGCAGGTCTTGGGGTCACCGAATCGGTGGCGAGCATAGGGCCCAGCCGGGGCATTGTCACTGGACCAGGATGTCAGCCAGCTGAGCGCCAGATGACCGAATTGTCAGGTACGCAAATCGCGCAGCAACAAGCCGAACGCCAGCGGCACCTGCTCCGGAATCGGCAGATACACCACGTGGCCGTCCCCGGGCGCGACTTCGATGGCGTGTCGTTGCTTGTCGCGTAGGTGGTACAGGTCGAAGTGGTAGTTGCCGCCAGGCGTCATCAGTTCCAGGTGGTCGCCCAAGGCGAAGCGGTTCTTCACCCGGACCTCGGCCAGCCCTTCGACCCGCAGGCCAGTCAGCTCGCCGACGAACTGCTGGCGTTCGGATACCGAATTGCCACGCTGGTAGTTCTGGTATTCGTCATGTACATGGCGGCGTAGAAAGCCTTCGGTGTAACCGCGCTGGGCGAGCGATTCGAGGTCGTCCATCAGGCTGCGGTCGAACGGCTTGCCGGCGGCCGCGTCGTCGATGGCCCGGCGGTAGACCTGCACGGTACGGGCGCAGTAGAAGTGCGACTTGGTACGACCCTCGATCTTCAGCGAATGCACACCCATTGCAGCCAGGCGAGCCACATGGTGCACGGCGCGCAGGTCCTTGGCATTCATGATGTAGGTGCCGTGTTCGTCCTCGAAGGCGGGCATGGCCTCGTCGGGGCGATTGCTCTCCTGCAGCAGAAAGACCTGTTCGCTGGGGGCGCCCAGGCCCAGGGTGGGTTCGACCTGACGCACGATCTCGCCGGTGACGTTTTCGCTCGCAGCGCTGGCCTGGTATTTCCAGCGACAGGCGTTGGTGCAGCTACCTTGGTTGGCGTCACGCCGATTGAGGTAGCCAGACAGCAGGCAGCGCCCGGAATAGGCCATGCACAAAGCACCGTGCACGAAGACTTCCAGTTCCATATCCGGCACCTGTTGACGGATCTCTTCGATCTCCTCCAGCGACAGCTCGCGCGACAGGATCACCCGCGTCAATCCCAGGCCCTGCCAGAACCGCACGCTGGCCCAGTTCACCGTATTGGCCTGCACCGACAGGTGCACCGGCACCTGCGGGTAGTGCTCGCGCACCAGCATGATCAAGCCGGGATCGGACATGATCAGCGCATCCGGCCCCATGGCGATTACCGGCGCCAGGTCCTTGAGGAACGTCTTGAGCTTGGCGTTGTGCGGCGCGATGTTCACCACCACATACAGCCGCTTGCCCAGCGCGTGGGCCTCGGCGATGCCCTGAGCCAGCGTCTGGTGGTCGAAATCGTTGTTACGCACCCGCAGGCTGTAGCGCGGTTGGCCGGCATACACGGCGTCGGCACCGTAGGCGAAGGCATAGCGCAAGGTCTGCAGGCTGCCGGCAGGCGCCAGCAATTCGGGCTTGGTCGGGAGGGTCATGGCGCACCTGGCAAAAGGCGCGAATGCTAAGGCTGGCCAGAGGCCAGAGTATTGATCTGCATCAACGGCACTTTTGCCCGCGCGCCATGCACTAATGGGGTGAATTCTCGAGGAATCTTCATGAACGAAACCCTGTTGCAGAACAAGGCGCTGACCGTACTGCTGGCCGCAGTCACCATCGCCTTCATCTGGATTCTGCTGCCGTACTATGGCGCCATGTTCTGGGCCGTAGTGCTGGCGGTCATCTTCGCCCCGATGCAGCGCAGAATGCTCATGCGTTTCAACAAGCGCCGCAACCTGGCGGCAGGGGCCACATTGGCGATCTGCCTGACCATCGCCGTCTTGCCGGTGATCGTCATCAGCGGCCTGCTGGTGCAGGAAGGGGCCTCGCTGTACCAGCGCATCCAGAGCGGCAACCTGGACATCGCCGGTTATATCGAGCAAGGCAAGCACATGTTGCCGAGCTTCGCGCAGAACGGCCTGGACCGCCTCGGTGTAGGCAACCTAGACGGGTTGCGGCAGAAGATCACGCAGTTCGCCAGCCAGGGCAGCCAATACTTCGCGACCCAGGCCTTCAGCTTTGGCCAGGGCACGTTCGACTTCATCGTCAGCTTCGGCATCATGCTTTATGTGCTGTTCTTCTTTCTGCGCGAAGGACCGGAAACCGCGCGCAAGATCCGTCAGGCTGTGCCCCTGCCCGAAGACCAGAAGCGTCGCCTGCAACTCAAGTTCAATCGCGTAGTGCGTGCCACCGTCAAAGGCAACCTGGTGGTGGCAATCACCCAGGGCGCCCTGGGCGGCGTGATCTTCTGGCTGCTCGACATTCCCAGCGCGCTGGTCTGGGCCGTGCTGATGGCCTTCCTGTCGCTGCTGCCCGCAGTCGGCGCAGGCATCGTCTGGGGGCCGGTGGCGCTGTATTTCCTGGCCGTGGGCATGTACTGGCAGGCCATCGTCCTGACGGCCTTCTGTGTGCTGGTGATCGGTCTGGTCGATAACATACTGCGCCCGATCCTGGTGGGCAAAGACACACGCATGCCGGACTACCTGATTCTGGTCTCGACCTTGGGCGGTATGGCGGTGTTCGGTCTCAACGGCTTCGTGATCGGGCCGCTGATCGCAGCACTGTTCATCTCAAGCTGGGCAATCTTCTCTTCGCACAAGCCCAAGGTGAACCTGCCCGACTAAGCCGCGGGTGGTCGGCATTCCGATGCCGGAGCCAATTGCCTTCCGCCTCGTTCATCTGAAGCTGTAGGACACTCCCACATAGGCCGCTCGACCCTCACCCGGTGTCGAGCGGGCCACGTCCTGACCGTTGTCGTCGAAACCTGGCGTCACCGTAGCCGAATAACGTTCGCCACCCACATTGCGCAGGTCGAGCCAGGTCTGCCAATCCTGCTTGGGCGAATTCCAGCCCAAGCGTGCGCCAAACACGGCATAGGCCTCGGCATGCCGGCTGTTGGCGTAGTCCACCTGAACCTTGGAGGCCAACTGCGTGTTGGCCGCCGCAAAGAAGCCGCTCGGCCAGTCGTAGCGCAGTTCGCCTTGGTAGTAGTGCATGGGCAGTCCTGGCAAGCGATTGCTGCCAAAGCGCGCGTCGTTGCGGTAATGGAAGTCGCTGTAGGTGTATGCCTGGCGTAAACCCAGACGGCCACCGTCGGCACGCTGCCAGAGCGTGCTGTCGAGGCCGGCTTCCACGCCCTGGTGTACGGTGGGGCTGGCATTGAACTCGGCCGTGCTGATATTGGGCACCAACTCTACCGCGAGCAGTTCGTGGCGCACTTGGGCGTAGTACCAGGCCAGGTCCCAGCGGCCAAAGGCCGCGTCGCCACGCGCGCCCAGCTCGAAGGTGGTGGCTGTCTGGTTGCGCATTTCGATGGGTTGGATCTGCCCGCCGGCTACCGGCGGAGAGCTCCAGATCAACGACCACGGATGCGGCGGCTCGACCGAGCGGCTGAGATTGCCGAACACCTGCAGATCGGGGTCGATGTCGTAGCGCAGGCCGATGCGTGGCGCATAGTCCCAGTCATGCTGGCTGACCTTGCCGCCTGCGGCCGGATAGCTGACGTCGCTTTCACGCCGCGTGTAGATCATGGCCAGACCCGTGGACAGCCACAGGTCGGGACGCAACTCCAGATCGTTGCTCAGGTGCAGGACGGTGTCCGAGCCCTGGTAGCTGAAATCGCGCGTGCGTGTGCCTATCGGGCGCAAGCCGTTGGACGCTTCCGGTACGCGGACGAATTCCGAAGCACCGGTATTGGGCAGATGCTTGCTGGTGCGCCAGCCCAAGGTGGTGTTGCTCTGATGCCCGGCGAGGGTGTCGCGGCGGTGATAGTCCAGGGTGCCGCTGACATCGCTGTAGGCCACCTTCAGGCGATTGGGGCCTTCGCGCAGGTCCATGGGGAAATCGTGGTAGACCAGCCCTGCCACCAGGCTCGAATCGTCGTCGAAGGTGTAAGTGGTCTTGTTCGCCAGCCACGTGCTGCCCGGTTGTGGGCGGCTGGCGTCGCGGCGCAGGTAGACCGGGTTGGCGCCACGTGGGTCGTGCTTGATCTGCGCCTGGGTCAGGCGTCCGGCCAGTTGGTTGTCGGTCTCGCGGTAGCGCAGATAGAAGCGCGTCTCCAGGTTGGCGTTGAACCGATAGCCGAGGTTGGCGGCTACGCCCTTGGCGCGTCCCTCGCTGTGGGTCTGGTAGCCGTCATAGTGCATGTCGGTCAACGCCACGTAATAGTCGAGGTCGCCCAGCACCTGCCCCGAGCTGATCTGGCGGTGGCTGTAGCCGCGGCTGCCGACCTCGTAGCGCACCTGCAAAGGCGCGGCATCGTAGCCGGTGTGGGTGATGTAGTTCACCGCGCCGCCCAGGGCCAGGGCACCGCGTTGCATGCCGTTGGCACCGCGCAGCACCTCTACGCGGTTCAGCCACAGCGGCTCGAGCAGTTCGTAAGGGGTGCCACCGGGGCCGGTCAGCGGCAGACCGTCGAACATCGCGTACACACCCGAACCGTGCGCGCCCGGTGCGCGGTTGATGCCGGAGCCGCGAATCGACAGCTTGATGCCCTCGTTGCCGGCCGATTGGGCGAACACCCCTGGCTGGTAGGCCAGTACGTCTTGGTTGGTCGAAACGCGGCCCTGCTCCACGTGCTCCAGATCGACCAGATTGCTGGCGCCGGGCTGAGCCTGTAGACGCGCCGCGGCGCGTTCCTGCTCAGTGCTGGCGTCGTCGATCAGCACCTGGTCCAGCTCCAGGGGGACGCTATCGGCGGCACCGGCCGCAACGGGCAGCAGGGCGAGTAGGAACAGGGGTAGGGCGGGGCGCATCATGCAACTCCAAGCGATGGCAAGCGGGCAGTGGCGTTGAGACGCGCGAAAGCGCCGTCGAAGCACGGCTTTTTCGGCGATCGCGCAGTACAGGTGAAGTCATGCTTGTGAGCGCGGCTTCTACAAGCGCTGACGATGGAGCCTTGGCTCGTCGGCTTCGTAAGCTGGCTGCCTCGCTGTCCCGCTATGGGATGGCCTTACGCTTGCGGAGCTCGACCATGCACAGTGCATCCACTCTCCAGACAAACCGGCAGCCTGAACCGACCATCCGTCTGACGCCGCGTGAGCAGCAAGTTCTGCTTTGGTGTGCCTACGGCAAGACCTCCTGGGAAATTGGCCAGATCCTGGGCTGCAAGGAGTCGACGGTGAATTTCCATGTCGGCAACATCCTGCGCAAATTCGATGTCGAGACGCGGGTAGCTGCTGTGATCAAGGCCATCCGCTACAAGCTGCTGGGCGATCCCGAGGAGACGCATGATGAGCGCTGAAGCAGGCCCGCCCGATCCGTCTGTCGATGGCATCAAGCGCTATGCCGATCACCACGACCCGTTCTGGCCACGGGTGGACCTCGACACCTTGCGCGCGCGGCTGGCGTTGCACGCGTCGGTCAGCGACGCGCAGCTGCACCTGGCCGCGTGCAGCGCGGCCATCACTGCGGCCCAAGAGTTCGCCGAATGGCGTCGAGCACTGCGCGCTCGCGGCTTCAAGCGCCTGGACGACCTTGCCGGACACGCCACGGGCCGGGCGCTGTCGCGCTGCTACTTGCAGTACCTGGAACGAGCGACCCGGCGCGCTTTGTGTGTCGTATCCCATCCGGGCCGAAACCGTGCGGAGGTGAGCCATGGCTGATGAATCGCTGGTCCAGGCTTGTAAGCAAGCCGTGGCCTTGCTGGATGTCGATCCGCGCGTGGTGTTCGGCGCTGCACTGGGCGCATTGTTGGTCAGTCTGGCCAGAGGACGCATGAAGGTGTGGTTGATGCTCGGTGCGGGCTCACGGCGCTCGGTGCGCAAAAGCCTGGTACTGATGGTGCTCAGTGCGGGTGTGGGATGCCTGTTCGAGCCGTTGATTCAAGGTTTTGCGCCGATGCTGTCCAGCGGCATGGCCGCGTTTTCGGCAGCGGTGGTGGTGATTCCGATCAGCTTGAAGGTCATGGTGTGGCTCGATGGTCTGGATCTGCACGAGCTGTTGCAACGGCTACGGCGTCGAAGCTGAAGCGGGAAGCGCCCAGGGTGAGTCGCGCAGCTGCCGGTCTTACACAGCGGCGCAAGGGTGTCGATCAGGCACGCATTTCACTCAACTGCGCATGCAGCGACTGCACCTGTCGTTCCAGTTGCTGCAAGCGTTGCTTGTCTTGAACCTGAATCAAAATTGCCTGGCGGTCAGGCTGGGTGAGGGTGCGCAACTGTGCCAGCAACGTGCTTTCCCACTCATCGAGGCCGCTGGGGGCGCGTTGCGGCTCTCCCTCGCCCAACAGCAGCCAGTCCAAGGAGCATGCGTAGGCACGCGCGATATCTACGCAAAATGCGTATGGAATGCTGTCGCGCACTTTCCAGCTGCTCAGGGTCTGAGGACTGATCTTGAGCGCTTTCGATAGCTGAGCATCGCTGTCTGATTGGGTCAGAACTTTCAGTCGTACGAGCAAGAGACTTACTGAGGTATTACTCATTTTGAATATCCATGACTAGTTAACGGCTTTTCCTGAGCGTAAACTACTCGTTACAAATACTTCTCTCACAATTGAGTCGGGAACCGCTGCTATGCGCATCAAAGATCCGAGCCTTGAACTCGCACTATTCAAGAATACTGACACAAATTGCGGAAATAACTTATATGCAATGGCATCGACCGATCGTCGGTGGAGCCATTCGTGAGCGGGTACCGTCTGGTTTGCCCGCATTGCCACAGCCGCATGAGGATTCGCACCAGTGAGGGGAAACATATCTTCTTGCGTATCGCCTATCTGCAATGCTCGGCAGAAGCCTGTGGTTGGTCGGTGCGTGCCGAGTTCGAGATGACCCACGAGCTGTCCCCCAGCGGGATGCCCAACCCCGATGTCAGTCTGCCCAAAGCCGACCGCGCGCTGCGTCAGGCGGCCTTGATCAAAGACGCGGAAGGCGCTGGCAACGGACGCTGAAATCAAAAAAAAACACCCCGCCGAGGCGGGGTGTTTTGCGTAGTGCGTCTGGGACTCAGCCCAGTAGCGGCAGCCCGGCCTGTTGGACGAGGTCCAGCAACGGCTGCGGGTAGACGCCCAGAACGAAGGCCAGAATGGCGATGGCCAGCAGCATCACGCCACCGGTGCGCTGCTCCCACTTGAGCGGCGCGTCGTGGCGACGCAGATTGGGTTCGGCCAGGTACAGGGTCACCATTACCCGCAGGTAGTAGTACACACCGATGGCGCTACCGACCACCAGGGCGCCGGTCAACCACCACAGCTGCGACTGTACGCCAGTGGCGATGATGTAGAACTTGCCGATGAAGCCCGCCGTGAGCGGAATGCCGGCCAGCGACAGCATCATTACGGTCAGCACGGCGGTCAGGTACGGCCGGCGCCAGAACAGGCCGCGGTATTCGTACAGCGCGTCGGCGTCGCGGCCGGCGTAAGGCGAAGACATCAACGTGATGACGCCGAACGCACCCAGGCTGGTGATCACGTAGGTGACCAGGTACACGCCCATCGCTTCCACGGCCAGGCCCTTGCTCGCCACCAGGGCGATCAGCAGGTAGCCGAAGTGGGCGATCGACGAGTAACCGAGCAGACGCTTGAGGTTGCTCTGGGTCAGGGCCAGCAGGTTGCCGATCAGAATCGACGCCACCGCGATCACGGCCAGGACGGTGCTCAGCACACCGCTGCTGGCGGCTGGCGACAACATGAACAGGCGTACCACCACGGCGAACACCGCTACCTTGCTGGCGGTTGCAAGGAAAGCTGCCACCGGCGCCGGAGCGCCTTCGTAGACATCCGGGGTCCAGAGGTGGAAGGGTACCAGCGACAGCTTGAAGGCCAGGCCCACCAGCATCATGCCCAAGCCCAGTTGCGCCAGCAGGCTCGGCATGCCGGTGCTCGCCAGCGCCTTGCCGATCCCGGCGAAGCTCAGGCTGCCGGCATCGGCATACAGCAGCGCCATACCGAACAGCAGGAACGCAGAGCCAGCCGCCGACAACACCATGTATTTGATACCCGCTTCCAACGAACGCTTGTTGAAGAACGCGTAGGCCACCAGACCATAGACCGGCACCGACAGCAGCTCGAGGCCGATGAACAGCCCTGCCAGATGGTTGGCGCTGACCAGCACCAGACCGCCCAAGGCTGACATCAACAGCAGCAGGTACAGCTCTTCGCGGTTGCCGGGATAACCGGTGGCGCCTTCACCCAAGTAGGCATGCGCCAGCGTCACGCACGCCAGGGTCGCCACCAGCATCAAGGCCATGTAGAGGCAGGCGAAGTAGTCGATGGTGATCAGGCCGGTCACTGCCAAAGGCGCGACCTTCATGGCCGGAATGATCGACAGCAGCGCCAGGTTCAAACCGATGGTGGACAACAGGAAGGTTTGTGAATGGTTGCGCTTCCAAGCGATCGCCAGCATCACCACGACGGTGGTGATGGTAGTGATCAGCATCGGCGCCAGTGCGATGAAGTGTTGAGTGGTGAATTCCATAACGCTCTTACCGGGCCGAAGCGAGTTGAGTGAAAGCGGAACCGAGCCACTGCTGCACACCGCTCATGGTGGCGGCAGAAGTGTCGAGGAACGGCTGCGGATACACGCCAAGCACGATCAGCAGGACCGCCAGGCCCAGCACCATGGTGAGCTCGCGGCCATCCATGCCAGCCAGCACGGTATCGCCCTTGGACGGGCCGAAGTAGGCGCGGTGGATCATGATCAGCGAGTACACCGAACCGAACACAAGCCCCGTGGTGGCGATCACGGTGATCCATGGCACCTGGGCGAAGCTGCCGATCAGGATCAGGAACTCGCCGACGAAGTTGCCGGTGCCCGGCAACCCCAGGGACGCGGCGGCGAAGAACAGGCTAATGGCCGGCAGGTAGGCGATGCGATGCCACAGCCCACCCATCTGGCGCATGTCACGGGTGTGCAAACGCTCGTAGAGCTGGCCGGAAAGGATGAACAGCGCCGCCGCCGACAGGCCGTGGGCGAGCATCTGGATCACCGCGCCTTGCAGCGCTTGCTGGCTGCCCGAGTAAATGCCGATCAGCACGAAGCCCATGTGCGAGACGCTGGAGAAGGCGATCAGGCGCTTGATGTCGGTCTGTGCGAAGGCCAGGAAGGCGCCGTAGAAGATGCCGATCAGGCCGAGGGTCATGGCGATCGGCGCGAACTCGGCCGAAGCGTTGGGGAACAGCGGCAGCGCGAAGCGCAGCAGGCCATAGGCCGCCGTCTTGAGCAGGATACCGGCCAGGTCCACGGAACCTGCGGTCGGCGCCTGGGCGTGGGCGTCGGGCAGCCAGGAGTGGAAGGGCACCACTGGCAGCTTCACCGCGAAGGCGATGAAGAAGCCCAGCATCAGCAGGTACTCGACGCCGGATGGCAGTTCGGCCTTGAGCAGGTCGCTGTAGTTGAAGGTCAGCACGCCCGTGGCGTTGTAGTTGAACAACACCAGGCCCAGGATCGCCACCAGCATGATCAGGCCGCTGGCCTGGGTGAAGATGAAGAACTTGGTCGCCGCGTAGATGCGCGTTTTCTTGCCGTCCGCCGAGCTGTGGCCCCAGAGCGCGATGAGGAAATACATCGGCACCAGCATCATTTCCCAGAAGAAGAAGAACAGGAACAGGTCCAGGGCCAGGAACACGCCGACCACGCCGCCGAGGATCCACATCAGGTTGAGATGGAAGAAGCCGACGTGGGCCTGGATCTCTTTCCAGGAACACAACACCGACAGCAGGCCGAGCAGACCGGTCAGCAGGATCATCAGCAGCGACAGGCCATCGAGCGCCAGGTGCACGCTGATGCCGAAGCGCTGGATCCACTGGACCTTGAATTCCAGGGCCCAGGCCGGTTCCGCGCCGGGGGCGGGGGCGAGCGTGTAGTCGCCGTGGGCCCACAGCCACAGGCCGATGCCGAGCAGCAGGGACATGGTCAGCAGCGCGATCCAGCGCGGCAGGGTGGCGCCGAAGCGCTCAGCCAGCCAGCACAGGAGGCCGCCGATGAAGGGGATCAGGATCAGCCAAGGCAGAATCATGACGGGTTCGTTTCCTTTCGCAGAGTCGCAAGGTTCGCAAGATTCAGGGTCATACCGCCGCCGCCAGGATAGCGCCGAGCACCAGTACGGCGCCCACGGCGATGGAAGCGGTGTACCAGCGCAGCTGGCCGGTCTCGGTCTTGCTCATGGCCACGTGTCCGCCACGCGCCAGGCGCGGTACCAGACCGATGGTGCGGTCGACCGGGTCCTTGCGCAGGACATGGCTGATCCACAGGTAGGGTTTGACGAACAGCTTGTCGTACAGCCAGTCGAAGCCCCACGCGGCGTACCACCAGGCCGAGAGGAAGCGCCCGATGCCGCTGTTGGCCACGGCGGTGACCAGGCGGCGTTTGCCGAGGAAGAGCATGGCCGCCAGCAGGATACCGGCGATGGCGATGGCGCCCGAGGCGATTTCCAGGCTGTGTTGCGCTTCACCACCGGCATGCCCGGCGCTTTCCGGCAGGACGCCTGCCAATGGCGGATGAATCCAGGCACCGATGAAGGTCGACAGCACGATCAGCACACCCAGCGGCAAACCGTGGGCCAGACCGTGACCGGCATGGGCCTCGGTCTTGGCTTCGCCGTGGAAGGCGATGAAGATCAGGCGGAAGGTATACAGCGAGGTCATGAATGCGCCGACCAGACCGGCATACAGCAGACCGCTGTTGCCGCTGGCGAACGCTTCCCAGAGGATTTCGTCCTTGGAATAGAAGCCCACGGTGATGATCGGCAAGGCCGCCAGCGCCGCGCCACCGACCAGGAAGCTGGCGTAGGCCAGCGGCAGCTTCTTCCACAGGCCGCCCATCTTGAAGATGTTCTGCTCGTGGTGGCAGGCGTTGATCACCGAGCCCGAAGCGAGGAACAGCAAGGCCTTGAAGAAGGCGTGGGTCATCAGGTGGAAGATCGCCGCCTGCCAGGCGCCGACGCCCAGGGCCAGGAACATGTAGCCGATCTGGCTCATGGTCGAGTAGGCGAGGATACGCTTGATGTCGGTCTGCACCAGCGCGGCGAAGCCGGCCAGCACCAGGGTCACACCGCCGACCACACCCACCAGGTGGAGGATGTCCGGGGCCAGCAGGAACAGGCCATTGGTGCGGGCGATCAGGTAGACGCCGGCCGTGACCATGGTCGCGGCGTGGATCAGTGCCGAGACCGGCGTCGGGCCGGCCATGGCGTCGGCCAACCAGGTTTGCAGCGGCAACTGCGCGGACTTGCCGACCGCACCGCCAAGCAGCATCAGTGTGGCAAGCACCATCCAGGTATCGCCGGCCTGGAATTTCTGCGGTGCCAGCACCAGCAGTTCCTGCACGTTCAAGGTGCCCAGCTGGGCGAACAGGATGAACAGGCCGATGGCCATGAACACGTCGCCGATGCGGGTGACGATGAACGCCTTGAGCGCGGCGTTACCGTTGTTGCGGTTGCTGTAGTAGAAACCGATCAACAGGTACGAGCATAGGCCCACGCCTTCCCAGCCGAAGTAGATGAACAGCAGGTTGTCGCCCAGGATCAGGAACAGCATGCTGGCGATGAACAGGTTGGTGTAGGAGAAGAACCGCGAATAGCCGGTGTCGCCGCGCATGTACCAAGAGGCGAACAGGTGGATGAGGAAGCCCACGCCGGTGACCACGCCCAGCATGGTGACCGAAAGGCCATCCAGGTACAGGGTGAAGTTCGGTGCGAAACCGTCCACCGACATCCACTGCCACAGCAATTGGCTGTATGCGCCGCCGGCGGGCGGAGCGACGTTGAACTGCCAGATCACGTAGGCGGCCACGGCCGCCGAAAGGCCGACCGAGCCGACGCCGATCAGCGCCGACAGGTTTTCGGAGAAGCGCCCGCGGGAGAACGACAGCAGCAGGAAGCCGATCAGGGGGAAGACGAAAGTCAGAAAGAGTAGGTTCATCCGCGCATCTCACTGGCAGCATCGATGTCGAGGGTGTGGAAGCGGCGATACAGCTGCAGCAGGATCGCCAGGCCAATACTGGCCTCGGCGGCCGCCAGGCTGATCACCAGGATGAACATGATCTGGCCGTCGGGTTGCACCCAACGGGCCCCGGCGACGATGAACGCCAGGGCAGACGCGTTCATCATGACTTCCAGGCTCATGAGCACGAAGAGAATGTTGCGCCGGACCATGAGGCCGACCAGTCCTAGACAGAACAGCACGCCGGCGACCGCCAGACCGTGCTCGAGAGGGATAGCACCCATGATTTACTCCTTCGCCTCGTTGCGGCCCAGGTGGAAGGCGGTGACCGCCGCGGCCAGCAGCAGCATCGACGCCAGCTCGACCACCAGCAGGTAAGGGCCGAACAGGCTCACGCCTACGGCTTTGGCATCGACCGTCGCGCCGCTGATGCCGGCACCGCTCGGCGCGGCGAACAGCACGTAGAGCAGCTCGATCAGCAGCAGCGCACCCAGCAGCACAGGGCCGGCCCAGATGCCCGGGGTGAGCCAGCCACGCTCCTGGGCGACCGAGGCCGGCCCCAGGTTGAGCATCATCACCACGAAGACGAACAGCACCATGATGGCGCCGGCGTAGGCGATCACTTCCAGGGCGCCGGCGAACGGTGCGCCCAGGGAGAAGAAGATCATCGCCACGGAAATCAGCGAGATGATCAGGTACAGCAGCGCGTGCACGGGATTGGTCCCGGTCACCACCCGAAGGGTGGAGACCACGGCGATCCCGGATGCGAAGTAGAACGCGAATTCCATCTTTCTGTCCTTATGGGAGCAAGCTCTTCACGTTGATCGGCTCGGCTTCGTTCTGCGCGGCGCCCTTGGGCTTGCCTGCGATCGCCATCCCGGCAACACGGTAGAAGTTGTAGTCAGGGTTCTTGCCGGGGCCGGAGATCAGCAGATCTTCCTTTTCGTAGACCAGGTCCTGACGTTTGAACTCGGCCATCTCGAAATCCGGGGTGAGCTGGATCGCGGTGGTCGGGCACGCTTCCTCGCACAGGCCGCAGAAGATGCAGCGTGAGAAGTTGATGCGGAAGAACTCGGGGTACCAGCGGCCGTCGTCGGTCTCAGCTTTCTGCAGCGAGATGCAGCCGACCGGGCAGGCCACGGCGCAGAGGTTGCAGGCGACGCAACGCTCTTCGCCGTCCGGATCGCGGGTGAGCACGATGCGGCCGCGGTAGCGCGGCGGCAGGTACACGGCTTCTTCGGGGTACTGCAGGGTATCGCGCTTGCGAAACCCGTGGGAGAACACCATCGCCAGGCTGCGCAGCTGGGTGCCGGTGCCTTTCACGATGTGGCCGATATATTTGAACATGGGTCAAATCCTCACTGGGCCGCGACGGCTGGCGTGTTGTAGAGCACGATCGCAGCGGTCACCAGCAAATTGATCAGGGTCAGCGGCAGGCAGAATTTCCAGCTGAAATCCATCACCTGGTCATAGCGTGGGCGCGGAATCGAGGCGCGCAGCAGGATGAACAGCATGATGAAGAACGCGGTCTTGAGCGCGAACCACAGGAACGGCACTTGCGGCAGCAGATCGAACGGGCCGTGCCAGCCGCCGAAGAACAGCGTCACCAGCAGCGCCGACACGAGGATGATGCCGATGTACTCGCCGACGAAGAACATGCCCCATTTCATGCCGGCATATTCGATGTGGTAACCGTCGGCCAGTTCCTGCTCGGCTTCGGGTTGGTCGAAGGGGTGACGGTGCGTCACGGCCACGCCGGCGATGAAGAAGGTACAGAAGCCGAAGAACTGCGGAATGATGAACCACAGGTTCTGCGCCTGGTACTCGACGATGTCGCGCATGTTGAACGAGCCCACCTGGACCACTACGCCCATCAGCGCCAGGCCCAGGAACACTTCGTACGACACGGTCTGCGCCGAGGCCCGCAGGCTGCCGAGCAGGGCATACTTGTTGTTCGACGACCAGCCGGCGAAGAGCACGGCATACACCGATAGCCCCGCCATGGCGAAGAAGAACAGCAGGCCGATGTTCAGGTCCGCCACGCCCCACACCGGGGTGATCGGAATCACCGCGAAGGCGATCAGCAGCGCGCTCATGGCCACCACCGGCGCCAGGGTGAAGATGAAACGGTCCACGAACGGTGGGTTCCAGTCCTCCTTGAAGAACATCTTCAGCATGTCGGCGGCGATCTGGAACATGCCGAACGGGCCGACGCGGTTCGGACCGTAGCGGTCCTGCCACCAGCCCAGCAGGCGCCGCTCGACGAAACTGAGCAGCGCGCCGCAGACCACCACGGCCAGCAGCACCACGATGGCGCGCACGACCGTGAGGATCACCTCGATCACTTCGGGGGTGAACCAACTCATTGTGCTGCCTCCTGCAGGCCTTCGACGGTGGCGCCGAAGATGGCCGGCGGAATGCCGGCCAGGCCTTTCGGCAGGGCGACCAGGCCCGCGCCCAGCGCTTCATGGATACGCAGCGGCAAACGCAGCGCGACACCGCCCACGCTCAAGCTGAGCAGGGCGCCCTCGTTGACGCCCAGGCGGTCCGCTTCGGACTTGGCCAAGGCCACGTAGGCTTCTGGAATGCGCGACTGTACGGGGGCTGCGCGCGAAGAGTTCTCTTCGCTGCCGAACAGGTGGAACAGCGGCACCGCCGTCCAGGTGCCACGCGCCGGGTTGTAGGCGCCCGGGATGGCGCTGAACCAGGTCAGGCCGTCGCCCTGGGATTCGATCAGGCGTACGCCCGGATCGCCAGCGCGCAGGTGACCGCCGACCTCGTCCTGGAACTTGTTCCAGGCCTGTGGCGAGTTCCAGCCCGGCGACCAGGCGAACGGCACCTGTTGGCGCGGTTCGGCCGAACCCGAGTAGCCTTCCATGGAGAAGGCGAAGGCGGTGTCCTTGTCTTGCGGGGTACGCGGTTCGTGCACGCTGATGTCGGCGCGCATGGCGGTACGACCGGAGTAGCGCAGCGGCTCGCGGGCCAGTTTCAGGCCCTTGATGCGGAAGGCGGCGCTCGGCGCGGCGGCGACGATGCCGGCCAGTTGCGGAGCGACCTGGGCACAGGCCTCGGTAACGTGGTCCAACTGCGTCCAGTCGATGGGCTTGTTCAGCAAAGTGGCACGCAGCGCGTGCATCCAGCGCCAGCCTTCGTGGACCTTGATGCTGCTGTCCAGGTACTGCGGATCGAATACCTGGAAGAAGCGCTGGGCGCGGCCTTCGAGGCTGACCAGGGTACCGTCGCCTTCGGCGAAGGACGCGGCCGGCAGCACCAGGTGGGCGCGGTCGGTGGTCGGGGTCTTGCTGTGGTCGGCGACGATCACCACCTTGGCAGCGGCCAGGGCGGCATCGACCTTGGCAGCCGGCAGGCGGGTGTACAGGTCGTTCTCCAGCACCACGATGGCGTCGGCCTTGCCGCTGATCACGGCGTCCAGCGCGGCATCGGCGCTGTCGCCACCGAACATGGCCAGGCCCAGGCTGTTGGCCTCGGGCACCACCAGGCTCAGCGAGCCGTTCTTCTCACGCTGCTTCAGCGCCTTGGCGATGTTGGCGGCGGCCTCGATCAGGGCAGGCTCGGCCAGCGAGGTGCCGGCGATGACCAGCGGGCGCTGCGCAGCGACCAGGGCGTCGGCGATGCGTTGCGCCAGGGCCGAGGCCTCTTCGTCGAGGTTGGCGACGGCAGGCGCGCTCGGGTCGATGGCGTGGGCCACGGCAAAGCCCAGGCGGGCCAGGTCGACAGGTGCGGCGTGCACGCATTCCTCGGCGACGTCGTCCAGCTTGGTGTCGGTCAGCGAGGCGATGAACAGCGGATACAGCGCGTGCTGGCCGATGTTCTTCACCGCAGCGTCGAGCCACGGCTGCACTTTCATCCCTTCGGCCATGGCCTCGGCCTTGCCCTTGGTCGCCTGGCGCACCGACAGCGCCACACGGGCGGCGGTTTGGGTCAGGTCTTCGCCGAGCACGAACACGGCGTCGTGGTCTTCGATGTCGCGCAGGGTCGGCACGGGCAGGGGGCTGTTGTTCAGCACGTCCAGCACCAGGCGGATGCGCTCGAGCTCGGCCGCCTCGATACCCGAGTAGAAGTACTCGGCCCCGACCAGCTCGCGCAGGCCGTAGTTGCTCTCAAGGCTGGCGCGCGGCGAGCCGATGCCGACGATGGTGCGACCGCGCAGCAGATCGGCGGCCTGGTCGAGGGCCGCGTCGAGCGACAGCTTGCTGCCGTCGGCCAGGTGCGGCTGGCGTGGCCGGTCCTTGCGGTTGACGTAGCCGTAGCCGAAGCGGCCACGGTCGCAGAGGAAGTACTGGTTCACCGAGCCGTTGAAACGGTTCTCGATGCGCCGCAGTTCACCGTAGCGCTCGCCGGGGCTGATGTTGCAGCCGCTCGAGCAACCGTGGCAGATGCTCGGCGCGAATTGCATGTCCCACTTGCGGTTGTAGCGTTCGGAGTGGGTCTTGTCGGTGAACACCCCGGTCGGGCAGACCTCGGTCAGGTTGCCGGAGAACTCGCTTTCCAGCACACCGTCCTCGACCCGGCCGAAGTACACGTTGTCGTGCGCGCCGTACACACCCAGGTCGGTGCCGCCTGCATAGTCCTTGTAATAGCGTACGCAGCGGTAGCAGGCGATGCAGCGGTTCATCTCGTGGGCGATGAACGGGCCGAGGTCCTGGTTCTGGTGGGTGCGCTTGGTGAAACGGTAGCGGCGCTCGTTGTGACCGGTCATCACGGTCATGTCCTGCAAGTGGCAGTGACCGCCTTCTTCGCACACGGGGCAGTCGTGCGGGTGGTTGGTCATCAGCCATTCGACGACGCTGGCGCGAAACGCCTTGGACTCATCGTCTTCGATGGAGATCCAGGTGCCGTCGGAGGCGGGGGTCATGCAGGACATGACGATACGACCGCGGGTGTCGTTCTCGTCGGTGTACTGCTTGACCGCGCATTGCCGGCAGGCGCCGACGCTACCGAGCGCCGGGTGCCAGCAGAAATAGGGGATGTCGAGGCCGAGCGACAGACACGCCTGTAACAGGTTGTCCGCACCGTTGACTTCGAGCGCTTTGCCGTCTACGTGGATAGTGGCCATGGTTCAAAGTTCTTCGTTGGCCCGCGTGAGCAGGCGTGGCTAATGGAAATCGGTTTGCCCGCGGCCTGCCGCGAATCGTTCGGGTCGGCCAACGGGCAGGCGGACGGCACGGGCCGCCCGCACTTCATCTTGTTATGCGCCGACCACCACCGGCCCAGCCGGCAGAGGTTTGGCCAGGTTCGGGCTCAAGGCGGCACCTGGGGATGCAGGGGCGACACCGGCCTCGAACTCTTCGCGGAAGTATTTGATGGCACTGCCCAACGGCTCGACGGCACCGGGTGCATGCGCGCAGAAGGTCCGGCCAGGGCCGAGGAAGTTGACCAGGCCCAGCAGCGTCTCGATGTCTTCGGCGCGGCCTTGGCCACGCTCCAGCGAACGCAGCATCTTCACGCTCCAGGGCAGGCCGTCGCGGCAGGGGGTGCACCAGCCGCACGACTCGCGGGCGAAGAACTCCTCCATGTTGCGCAGCAGCGAGACCATGTTGACGGTGTGGTCCACGGCCATGGCCAGGCCTGTGCCCATACGCGTGCCGACCTTGCCGATGCCGCCGGCGTACATCTGCGCTTCGAGGTGTTCGGGCAGCAGGAAGCCGGTACCGGCGCCGCCGGGCTGCCAGCATTTGAGCGTGAAGCCGTCGCGCATGCCGCCGGCGTAGTCTTCGAACAACTCGCGGGCAGTGATGCCGAACGGCAGTTCCCACAGGCCCGGATTCTTCACCTTGCCGGAAAAGCCCATCAGCTTGGTGCCGTGGTCTTCGCTACCGGCGCGTGCCAGTGCCTTGTACCAGTCGTTGCCGTTGGCGACGATGGCCGGCACGTTGCACAGGGTCTCGACGTTGTTCACGCAGGTCGGCTTTCCCCATACGCCGACGGCGGCGGGGAAGGGCGGCTTGGAGCGGGGGTTGGCGCGGCGACCTTCGAGGGAGTTGATCAGCGCGGTTTCTTCACCGCAGATGTAGCGCCCGGCACCGGTGTGCACGAACAGCTCGAAGTCGAAGCCCGAGCCGAGGATGTTCTTGCCCAGCAGGCCGGCGGCCTTGGCTTCGTCGATGGCGCGATTGAGGTTCTTCGCTGCGGTGGTGTATTCGCCGCGCAGGAAGATGTAGCCGCGGTAGGCCTTGAGCGCACGGGCGCTGATCAACATACCTTCGATCAGCAGATGGGGCTGTTGCTCCATCAACATGCGGTCTTTCCAGGTGTTGGGTTCCATTTCGTCCGCATTGCACAGCAGGTAGCGGATGTTCATGGATTCGTCTTTGGGCATCAGGCCCCACTTCACCCCGGTGGGGAAGCCGGCGCCACCGCGGCCCTTGAGGCCCGAGTCCTTGACGTTCTGCACGATCTCGTCGGGCGACAGCTGGGCCAGCGCGGTGCGCGCGGCGGCATAGCCGTTCTTGCTTTGGTATTCGCTGAGCCAGACCGGTTCGCCGTCGTCGCGCAGGCGCCAGGTCAGCGGATGGGTCTCGGCACTGCGCGCGATGCGGTTGGCCGGGCCGAAGGAAGTGATGGTCATGCGTAACCCTCCAGCAGCTTGGAGACGCCAGCAGGCTGCACGTCGCCAAAGGTGTCGTCGTCGATCATCAGCGCCGGGGCCTTGTCGCAGTTGCCCAGGCAGCACACCGGCAGCAGGGTGAAGCGCCCGTCTGCGGTGGTCTGGCCCAGGCCGATGCCCAGTTCGCTCTGGATCTGGCCGACGACCGATTCATGGCCGCCGATGTAGCAGACCATGCTGTCGCAGACGCGGATGATGTGGCGGCCGACCGGCTGGCGGAAGATCTGGCTGTAGAAGGTGGCCACACCCTCGACGTCGCTGGCCGGAATGCCAAGCACCTCGCCGATGGCATAGATGGCGCCGTCGGGCACCCAGCCACGGGCCTTCTGCACGATCTTCAAGGCTTCGATGGACGCCGCGCGCGGGTCCTCGTAGTGGTGCATCTCGTGCTCGATGGCCGAGCGCTCGGCTTCGCTCAGGGCGAAACGGTCAGTCTGGATAAGCGTGCTGTTCATGCTTAGCGGTCCACGTCAGCCATAACGAAGTCGATACTGCCCAGATACGCGATGAGGTCGGCGACCATGCTGCCTTTGATCACCGAAGGGATCTGCTGCAGGTGCGGGTAGCTCGGGGTGCGGATACGGGTGCGGTAGCTCATGGTGCCGCCGTCGCTCGTCAGGTAGTAACTGTTGATGCCCTTGGTCGCTTCGATCATCTGGAACGACTCGTTGGCCGGCATGACCGGGCCCCACGACACTTGCAGGAAGTGCGTGATCAGGGTCTCGATGTGTTGCAGGGTGCGCTCTTTGGGCGGCGGCGTGGTCAGCGGGTGGTCCGCCTTGTACGGGCCTTCGGGCATGTTGCGCAGGCATTGGTCGATGATGCGGATGCTCTGGCGCATCTCCTCCACACGCACCATGCAGCGGTCGTAGGCATCGCCGTTGTGCGCCAGCGGCACTTCGAACTCGAAGTTTTCATAGCCCGAGTAGGGGCGTGCCTTGCGCAGGTCGAAGTCGCAACCGGTGGAGCGCAGGCCGGCACCGGTGGTGCCCCACGCCAGCGCTTCCTGGGTGTTGTAGGCCGCCACGCCGATGGTGCGGCCCTTGAGGATGCTGTTCTGCAAGGCGGCCTTGGTGTACTCGTCGAGGCGCTTGGGCAGCCAGTCGACGAAGTCCTTGACCAGCTTGTCCCAACCGCGCGGCAGATCGTGGGCCACACCGCCGATACGGTACCAGGCCGGATGCAGACGGAAGCCGGTGATGGCCTCGATCACGGTGTAGGCGCGCTGGCGGTCGGTGAAGGTGAAGAACACCGGGGTCATGGCGCCCACGTCCTGGATGTAGGTACCCAGGAACAGCAGGTGACTGGTGATGCGGAAGAACTCGGCGAGCATGATGCGGATCACGTCGACCTTCTGCGGCACCTGGATGCCGGCGAGTTTCTCCACCGCCAGCACGTAGGGCAGGTTGTTCATCACCCCGCCCAGGTAGTCGATGCGGTCGGTGTAGGGGATGAAGCTGTGCCAGGACTGGCGCTCGGCCATTTTCTCGGCGCCGCGGTGGTGGTAGCCGATGTCGGGGACGCAGTCGACGATCTCTTCGCCGTCCAGTTGCAGCACGATGCGGAACGCGCCGTGGGCCGAAGGGTGGTTCGGGCCCAGGTTTAGGAACATGTAGTCCTCGTTGGCGCCCTGACGCTTCATGCCCCAGGCTTCGGGGTTGAAGCGCGCCGACTCTTCCTCGAGCTGCTGCTTGGCCAGGGTCAGGCTGTAGGGGTCGAACTCGGTGGCGCGCGCCGGGTAGTCCTTGCGCAGCGGGTGACCTTCCCAGGTCGGGGGCATCATGATGCGGCTCAAATGCGGATGGCCGGCGAAATCGATGCCGAACATGTCCCACACTTCGCGCTCGTACCAGTTGGCGTTGGGCCAGATGCTGGTGATCGACGGCAGGTTCAGATCGCCCTCGCTGAGCGAGACCTTGATCATCACGTCGCTGTTACGCTCGATCGACAGCAGGTGGTAGAACACGCTGAAGTCGGCCGCGGGCAGGCCACGGCGCTGGGTGCGCAGGCGCTCGTCCACGCCGTGCAGGTCATAGAGCATGCTGTAGGGTTTGGCCACGCCGCGCAGGAAGCTCAGGATCTCCTTGAGCTGGGCGCGCTTGACCCATAGCACCGGCATGCCGGTGCGCGTCTCCTGCGCGACGAAGGCGTCGGCGCCGAAACGGTTGTGCAGTTCGACGACCACATCTTGGTCGTCAGCCTTGTAAGGCGGAATGAAAATAGCGGTGTCCGCTGTCATGGTCTCGGTCGCTTTCGGTCAACGTAGAGAATGAAGCCAGGCCGCCGGCTCCAAGGGGAACGGGCGGCAGGTCGCTGGATCAGACTTCGTCGGGGCTGCGCAGGTTGGTTACCGCGATGCGCTGTTCGCGGCGCAGGTCTTTCTGCGCCGGCATCTCGGCACGGTAGATACCTTGGTCGCCCACGACCCAGGAAAGCGGGCGTCGCTCCTGGCCGATCGATTCCTGCAGCAGCATCAAGCCTTGCAGGAACGCTTCGGGGCGAGGCGGGCAGCCCGGCACGTAGACGTCCACGGGGAGGAACTTGTCGACCCCCTGAACGACCGAGTAGATGTCGTACATGCCGCCGGAGTTGGCGCACGAACCCATGGAGATGACCCACTTGGGTTCGAGCATCTGCTCATAGAGACGCTGGATGATCGGCGCCATCTTGATGAAGCAGGTACCGGCGATGACCATGAAGTCGGCCTGGCGCGGCGAGGCCCGGATGACTTCGGCGCCGAAGCGGGCGATGTCGTGGGGTGCCGTGAAGGCCGTGGTCATTTCCACGTAGCAGCAGGACAGGCCGAAGTTGTACGGCCAAAGGGAGTTCTTGCGACCCCAGTTGACGGCACCACGCAAGACATCTTCGAGTTTCCCCATATAGATGTTCTTGTGGACCTGATCCTCTAGCAGCTGGTCGGTGACGGTTGCCCGATCGCCGACCGGATACTGCTCGTTGGGCGCATCCGGGTCGATTCTGGTGAGATTGTATTGCATTGCCAAAGCCTCATTGTTTCAGCTTCGCTTGCCGCTTGCGACGCGCTTCCGGTGCCCAGTCAAGGGCCCCCACGCGCCAAAGGTAGACAAGGCCTGCCAACAGAATTGCTATGAAAACGAGTGCTTCGACGAATCCGGTCCAGCCGCTTTCACGGACGGACACAGACCAGGCAAAGAGAAAGAGGGCTTCGATGTCGAAGATCACGAAGAGCATCGCGACCAGATAGAATTTTGCCGACAGGCGCAGACGGGCGCTGCCGGTAGGCAGCATGCCGGATTCGAAAGGCTCGTTCTTGGCACGGCCCCAGGCCTTGCTGCCCAGCAGGCTGGACAGGCCCAGCATGAAGGCGCACAGACCGACGACACCCAGAAGGAAGATGGCCAGGCCCCAGTTGTGGGCGATCAGTCCTGTCGAATCGGGCATGCTGGAAATCCTTATACAGAGCCCTCGGCCCTGCAAACTGAAAATAGTGTGAGCGGCGACGTGTTAAGCGGCGACTTGATGTCGCGCAAGCAGTGACGAAATGTCGCAGCTGGATCAATTCGGCTGATTTTATGGGTAAACCCTATGCAAGTAAATTTACCCCGGCAAATTTATTCGTAGGATTAAGAACAAAAATCACTCTTGATGGGCTGTAGCCCTTGTGTGGCGGGCATTGGCCGTGTTTTTGCCAATGATCTTTTTTGGCAGTTGCAATACTTGCTAATTTGTAATGATAATTAATATCATCTGTGCAAGCCTGATTGTTTTAGTTGGTCTTTATCTGAGTAAGTTCGTTTCATCGAATAATCCGGTTTCGTGTGACGACCGCACGTTTTAGCGGAAAACGTTCGATGGCATCCCGCCTCAGATCAATGAACGGGCTGATAGAACGGGGTTGAGCGCAAGGCTCCAACCAACCGATCGTTTCGAGGGAGGCCCGTTGCGCCCGACCAACCTGGACCAAGCATAGCTGCTATTGGCAAGCCTGCCTGGCCAAGGTGGGTATGCGCGGGTTCTAGGGCTCGGCCTTCAGTGTCGAGCCTCAGCCCAGGCACGGAAAAGCCCGGAGCGCTCACGCGGTCCGGGCTTTGTGTAACACAGGCACTCAGTGGAACTGCTCTTCCTCGGTGGAGCCGGTGAGGGCAGTGACCGACGAGGCGCCCCCCTGGATCACGGTGGTCACATCGTCGAAGTAGCCGGTGCCCACTTCCTGCTGGTGCGCCACGAAGGTGTAGCCCTTGCTGGCGTCGGCGAACTCCTGCTCTTGCAATTTGACGTAGGCGGTCATGTCGTTGCGTGCGTAGTCGTGGGCCAGGTTGAACATGCCGTGCCACATGTTGTGGATGCCGGCGAGGGTGATGAACTGGTGCTTGTAGCCCATGGCCGACAGCTCGCGCTGGAATTTGGCGATGGTGGCGTCGTCGAGGTTCTTCTTCCAGTTGAACGACGGCGAGCAGTTATAGGACAGCAGCTGGTCCGGGTACTCCTTCTTGATCGCTTCGGCGAAGCGGCGGGCTTCGTCCAGATCCGGCTTGGCCGTCTCGCACCAGATCAGGTCGGCGTAGGGCGCGTAGGCCAGGCCGCGGGCAATGGCCTGGTCGAGACCGGCACGCACTTTATAGAAGCCTTCGCGGGTGCGCTCGCCGACCACGAACGGCTGGTCGTACGGGTCGCAATCGCTGGTCAGCAGGTCGGCGGCGTTGGCGTCGGTGCGCGCCAGGATGATGGTCGGCACCCCGGCTACGTCCGCTGCCAGGCGCGCGGCCACCAGTTTCTGTACGGCTTCCTGGGTGGGCACCAGCACTTTGCCACCCATGTGGCCGCATTTTTTCACCGAGGCCAGCTGGTCTTCGAAATGCACCCCGGCAGCGCCGGCTTCGATCATGCTCTTCATCAGCTCGTAGGCGTTGAGCACACCTCCGAAGCCGGCCTCGGCGTCGGCGACGATCGGCGCGAAGTAGTCGATGTAGCCGTCGTCGCCGGGGTTCTTGCCGGCTTTCCACTGGATCTGGTCGGCGCGGCGGAACGAGTTGTTGATGCGCTTGACCACGGTGGGCACCGAGTCGACCGGATACAGCGACTGGTCGGGGTACATGGATTCGGCCGAGTTGTTGTCGGCCGCCACTTGCCAACCCGACAGGTAGATCGCCTGGATACCGGCCTTGACCTGCTGCACGGCCTGACCACCGGTCAGCGCGCCCATGCAGTTGACGAAGTCTTTCTCGGGGCGGAAGGACGGGTGGGCGCCCTGGGTGACCAATGTCCAGAGCTTCTCCGCGCCAGCGCGGGCCAGGGTGTGTTCCGGTTGCAGCGAACCGCGCAGGCGCACGACATCGGCGGCGGTATAGGTACGGGTCACGCCTTTCCAGCGCGGGTTCTCGGCCCAGTCTTTCTCGAGGGCTGCAATTTGCTGTTCGCGTGTCAGTGCCATGGAAAAAACCTCGTCGCATCGGTCATGTGAAATAGGTGCTGGGCTCGACGCGTATTTCAGGCGCATGGCGGTCGCATCGTTCGCGGCATTGTGCTGACTGAGCGGAGGTCGGGAAGGAGGGCAGGTTGGCTGGCGTGCTGGGCAGGTTGGCTCGTGGATGCCGTGCTGCGGTCGCGACGTGGGTGCCAGTGGCTACGGTGGTGCGCTTCCGTCCCTCGGGACAACTTCTTCAGTGCAGTCACAATCTCGTCGAACCGCCTTGTGGGCTGGATGGACACGCGACGCCTTCCGGATGCTGGAAGCACGCCGCGAGGGCCCCGTCAGAGGCCCCTGATCAGCGGGAGCGGGGCCATCATGCCTAGAGCAAAAACCCGCTGTCAACGACTTTGTAGTGGTTTTTTGAGTGCACTACATCTTTGGTCTAATGCGACTCTCCAGTCAGTTTCGGAGCCTTCGGTCGAGTATCACGGACGCCAGATTCAGTCCGCCAAGTCAACTTTGACCCGTACAGTCAGGTTTTCGCCACGTTGCGTGCTGTAGGTGCGCGACGAAGTGCCCTGATCGGCCTGACTTTGCTGGTTGAAACCGGCCAGGGTGATCCATTCGCCGAGGTTGCCTGTGATCGTCGTGTCGCTGCTCTGAACTCTCACTACATCGGCACGTTCCTGGCTGATGCGGTCATGATTGTTGCTGATTTGCAGATGAACGCTGTTGCCACTGATGCTGGGGGTCACATAGAAACCCTGAGTGACGTTGCGGTACTCGGTGTCGCTCTGCACACGCCCGTAGGCGTCGCTGGAGGTGCTGGTGACCGGAATGCTCTGGCCCACCTGGATCAGCGCCGGCTGCCCTTCGCTGGCGCGGATCTGTTGCAGGCCGCCCTCGCGGTTCTGCGTGGCGTAGCGAATGACCTGGCCGGTGCCGCGGTTGTCCTGGTAGTTGCTGTCGTTGGTGTCGACGCTGATCAGCAAGCGCTTGGGGGCCGTGTCCAGCTGTTGCAGCAGAGCGCGCAGTTCATCGATGCGGGTCTGACTGGCATTGACCACCAACTTGTTTTCGAAAGCGCTGACATTGCCTTCGTTGCCGATGAAGGCCTGCGCCGTCGGCAGCAGTTGCGCGCTGGTGCGGTGTTGCAGCGGTAGCACTTCGGTGGCGGCCTGGCTGGACAGGCTGACGGCCAGAAGCAGAAGGGCGAGGCGGGGTCGTAGCGGCATGGCGCGAGTCTCCAGGGGCGATGCTGCATGATGGCAAACTTATCGACAGCGTGCGCGACCCGTCATCGCCCTTGCGAGGGAGGCATGTAGTGGTCGTTCGCTGACAAATTCCGTAACATCGCGGCTCTTCGTTGCACCTGCGTCCGGGCCTTCGCGCTCGTCGACCGCCACTGCGCCATTACAGGACCTACATGAAACCCGCCCGACTTCGCGCCGACCTCCTGGCCGGCTTGACCACTGCTTTCGCCCTGGTGCCCGAGTGCATCGCTTTCGCCCTGGTGGCCCACCTCAACCCCCTGATGGGCCTGTATGGCGCCTTCATCATCTGTACGCTGACCGCCCTGTTCGGTGGCCGCCCGGGCATGATCTCGGGCGCGGCCGGCTCCATGGCCGTGGTGATCATCGCCTTGGTGGTGCAGCACGGGGTGCAGTATTTCCTCGCTACCGTACTGCTGGGCGGCGCGCTGATGGTGCTGTTCGGCCTCTTGCGCCTGGGCAAGCTGATCCGCCTGGTGCCGTACCCGGTCATGCTTGGCTTCGTCAATGGTCTGGCTATCGTCATCGCCATGGCCCAGTTCGAGCATTTCAAGACGGGCGAGCAGTGGCTCAGCGGTACGCCGTTGTACCTCATGGCAGGCTTGGTCGCCTTGACCATGCTGGTGGTCTACGTGCTGCCCAAGCTGACCCGCAGCGTGCCGCCAGCACTGGTGGCGATCCTTGGCGTCGGCCTGTTGGTGTACCTGCTGGATTTGCCGACACGTACCTTGGGCGACATGGCGCAGATCGCCGGCGGCCTGCCGGCGCTGGCCTGGCCGCAGGTGCCATGGAGCCTGGAAACGCTGCAGATCATCGCGCCCTATGCGCTGCTGATGGCCATGGTCGGCCTGCTGGAAACCCTGCTGACCCTCAACCTGACCGATGAAATCACCGAAAGCCGTGGCTTTCCGGACCGCGAGTGCGTAGCGCTCGGTGCGGCCAACATGGTCTCTGGACTGTTCGGTGGCATGGGCGGCTGCGCCATGATCGGGCAGACGGTGATCAACTTGAGCTCGGGTGGCCGCGGACGGCTGTCCGGGGTCGTGGCGGGGGTGATGATCCTGCTGTTCGTGCTGTTCCTCTCGCCGTTGATCGAGCGCATTCCGCTGGCGGCACTGGTCGGCGTGATGTTCGTGGTGGCCCAGCAGACCTTCGCCTGGGCCTCGCTGCGCGTTCTGCACAAGGTGCCGGCCAGCGACGTGCTGGCCATCGTTGCGGTGACGGTGGTGACCGTGCTGACCGATCTTGCTGCCGCCGTACTGTTCGGCATCGTCATCGCCGCCATCAACTTCGCCTGGCAACATGCGCGCGAACTGTACGCCGACAGCCAGCTCGAGACCGACGGCAGCAAGCGTTATCGCGTGCGCGGTACGCTGTTCTTCGCCTCTACCACACCGTTCCTTAACCAGTTCGATCCGGCAGGCGATCCGGCCCAGGTGACGTTGGACTGCCAACACCTGAGTTTCGTCGACTACTCGGCCGTGGCGGCCTTGCAGACCCTGCGCCAACGCTACGACAAAGCCGGCAAGCATCTGCGCGTCGTACACCTGTCCGAACGTTGCAAGAAGCTGCTGCACCGCGCGGGCGAGCGGCACTGATCACTGCGCTGCACGGTGCGCTAGGGGGCACCTTGCGGGCGAACGGGTCAGTCCGCCAGAGCCTGTAAGTGCCACTGGCCTTGCGTTTCGATGGCTAGGCCGCTGGCGCTGAGCAGGGTCAGCACGCGCTCATGCAGTGCGCTTTCGGTGAAGGTCTTGAGCACGTCCAAGTCCAGCACGCCCAAAGGTTGCAGGTCTTTCTGGGTGTAGGACAGCCAGGCTTTCTTCAAGCGATTGAGCACATCGCTGGCCGCAGTGCTGGCGAAGCGCCGATGCACGGTTTTGCCGTCGAAGGTGAAGGTATGCAGATGGCTGTAGTCAGGCTGTTCGCCGCCGTTCTCGGCGCAGCGGTGGCAGGTGCAGGGGCCATCGCCGAAGGCGCTGCGCAGATAGCCGTTGAATTCCACCACGGGCTTGAGCGTCAGGCGCTTGTCGGTCTCGAACAAGTCGGCGGTCATGGGTTGTTCGGTACTCACTCGGGTGTCCTCGTAGGTGGTGCATCGATCGGCGGGCACCCTACCAGATCGCGGCAGGCGAGACCATCGGCGGGCTAGAGACAAGTGCGTGGCGCTGCCGTACCCTACGCGCCCTGTAGCGCTTTCCCATTGCCACCGAGGTCGACCCGCTTGAGCACTTATCCCCACATCGCCACCATCACCGTCAGCACCGAAAACTATGCCGGTGATGTCGAGGCTTCGGAAAACCCCAATGTCCGCATCGGGCTGGAGGCGGTCACCGAAACCCTGAAGAAAGTGCACTTCGTCGACACCCTGGCAGCCCCCGAAACGCCGACCCACATCTGCGTGACGCTGGAAAACGGCTTGGCCTACTACGGCCCTATCGTCAACGGCCATGCCGAACTCGAAGGGGGCTGGATCGCCTTCGAGTGCGACATGCTCACGCCTGAAGAGCTCGGTCTGTAAGGTGCAAGCCTCACTGCGGTCGCGAGTTGCCGGTCTGCTCCAGCGCGAGCGCTGCTGATCAGGGAGCCATCGCGCATCAGGCGGCTCAACCGGGCCTGGGCAGATGACGTCCCCTCGGTGCGGCACGGCCGACATGCCAGCGCCTGGGATGCCCGCCCCGACCCTTTACGCCCCGCCATTCGGCTTGCGCTTGCGTGGCCGTGAGGGCGCTGATGAACCGCGTGTGCCGGTCGATGCGCTTTTGCTCTTGGCACCGCGCTTTTTCTTCCACCGCGGGCTCTGACCGGCCGCACCCAATGGTGGGCCGTTGATCACCACGCGCAACCCTGCGCAACGCTGCACCAATTTGGTCATCCAGGCCGATTGCCGTTCGACGAACGCCTCCAGGGTCATTTCGCCATTCTGCACCATCTCCAGCGCCTGCTCCCAGATGGCGGTGGTGCCAGGGTCGGCGATCGCGCGCGGGACCGCGTCGATCAGGCCGTAGGCTGCAGGTGTGGCGGCCAGCGACTTGCCTTGCTTGCTCAAGTAGCCGCGGTCGATCAGGCCCTGGATGATGCTGGCGCGCGTCGCTTCGGTGCCGATGCCGGTGGTGTCCTTGAGTTTTTGCTTGAGCAAAGGGTCGCTGACCAATTTGGCGACGTTTTTCATCGCCTTGATCAGGTCGCCTTCGGTCAGGGGCTTGGGGGGTTGGGTCCAGAGGTTCTTCAACTGCACCTGCTCGACACTGCACGCCTGCCCCTGGCGCAATACCGGCAGCACTTGGGTAGGCGCCGGCTCGCGGCCTTTGCTCGGCGTCAGCGCCTCGGGCAAAGCGCGACGCCAGCCCAGTTCGACGATCTGCTTGCCCACCGCGCGCAGGCAATGGCCCGCGCAATCGAAATCGGCCTGGGTGCGGTCGAACTCATGGTGGGGCAGGAACTGCGCCAGGTAGCGGGCGCGCACCAGGGTGTACACCGCTTTGTGCTTGCTCGGCAGACGCGACGGATCGCTGGCTACGGCCGTGGGGATGATGCCGTGGTGCGCGGTGACCTTGCCGTCGTTCCAGGCCCGCGAGCGGCGTGTGGCATCCAGGTGAGGCCGTAGCGGCGCGAGGCTGGTGTCGGCACGTTGCAGCGCGGCGAGGATGCCGGCCGCCTCGCTGTGCTGGCTGAGTGGCAGGTAGCCGCAGTCGCTGCGCGGGTAGGTGATCAGCTTGTGGGTTTCGTAGAGCGCCTGGGCGATGTCGAGGGTTTCCTGAGCGCCCAGGCCGAGCTTTTTCGAGCACACCTCCTGCAAGGTGCCCAGGTCGAAGGGCAGGGGCGCCACTTCGCGCACCCGCTCGGTGTCGATCTTGCTGACATGGGCGATGCCGGCGGCCTGCATGGCGTGCGCCGCGGCTTGGGCGACCGCCTTGTCGAGGCAGCGGCCCTGGTCGTCGCTGACTGCTTCCGGCGCGCGCCACTGGGCGGTGAAGAACTGGCCGGCATGGCCCAGCTGCACCTCGATGGCCCAGAACTCCACCGGTACGAATTGCGTGATGCTGCGGTCGCGGTCGACCACCATGCGCAGCGTCGGGGTTTGCACCCGACCGACCGGCAGCACGCCCTGGTAGCCGGACTGACGACCCAGCAACGTGAACAAACGGCTCATGTTCATGCCGATCAGCCAGTCGGCCCGCGAACGGCCCAGCGCAGAGTGGTACAGATTGAAGGTCTCCTCGCCAGGCAGCAGGCGCTCCAGGGCCTTGCGGATGGAGGCGTCGTCCAGCGCCGACAGCCACAAGCGCTTGATCGGACCGCGGTAGCGACAGTGCTCCACCAGTTCGCGGGCGATCATCTCGCCTTCGCGGTCGGCGTCGGTCGCGATCACCAGTTCACGGGCCTGTTTGAGCAGTTGCTTGACCACTTTGAACTGGCTGGCGGTCTTGGGCTTGACCAGCATCTTCCATTGTTCGGGAATGATCGGCAGGTCGTCGAGCACCCAGCGCTTGTAGCGGGCGTCGTAAGTGTCGGGCGGCGCGGTTTCGAGCAGGTGGCCGATGCACCAGGTGACGCACAGGTCGGTGCCTTGCCAGTAGCCATCGCCACGACGGTGGGCGCCGAGGACCTTGGCGATGTCCTTGGCCTGGGAGGGTTTTTCACACAGAAACACGCGCATGACCGGAAACGCTTCGTCAGGAAATCATGGCTGCTAGGATGCGCAAGCCAGAGCGCGTAGGCAAGTTTTATCTGGATGGATGTACAGCTTTTTGTGGCGGCAGGAATAGGGCGCATGGATCGGGGCCGCTTGGCGGCCCCTCACGCCTGGAGGCGTTCAGCCGATTCGCTCGGCTGCCTCGCGTACCATGTCCACATGCGGAATGCCGGCTTCGAGGAACTCCTCGCTCACCACGCGAAAGCCAAGGCGCTCGTAGAACGCCGTGGCATGCACCTGGGCACTGAGCTTCTGCGGCGCGAGTCGACGCGCCTCGGCTTCGCGGATCACCGCTTGCATCAGCGCGTCGCCGACCTTCAGGCCGCGCCAGTCCTTGAGCACCGCGACGCGGCCGATCGTGCCGTCGGGCAGCAGGCGGGCCGTGCCCACTGGGTAGTCGCCCTCGAGCGCGAGGAAGTGCACGGCGCCCTGGTCGTCGGCGTCCCATTCGAGCTCCGGCGGCACCTGCTGTTCTGCGACGAATACCGCCTCACGGATACGGCGCAGCTCGGCGTTGTCCTGCTGCCAGTCGGCTGTGCGCACGCGGATCTTATTCATCGGCGAACCCCAGGCTGCCTTGCTGGACCAGCTGGCACAGCAGTTGCGCGGCTTCTTCGTCTTGCAGCCATGGCCCCAGATTGTCGCTGTGCAGGGCGTCGGCGGCGCAGATCAGCTTGAGCAGCTCGCGCAGGTGACCGGACAGCAGTCGGCTCTGGCCGCTGGCGAACAGCACCAGGTCCGCGTCCATTTCCGACCAGGCCATGCGTGCGCTGGGGTTGCGAATCAGCAGCGCGCCTTGCTCCAGGGCGGCGAGCAGGTCGGTAACGCTCAGCACCTCGCCAATCACCTGCTCAGGGTAGCGCGGCTCGGTCATGAACTGGCCGAACCAGGTCAGCAGCAGACGCTCGTCGCCCATGTGCTCGGCCAGCAGCGCTTTGAGGCGGTCCAGCGCATCGTGCTGGATCTGATGGGGATCGCTGACCGGCTGTGCGTCGGCGTCGCTGTAGCGCGCTTCATCAGGCAGGAACTGGCTGAGGAAGTCGGTGAAATGAGTCAGCACTTCTGCAGCGCTCGGCGCACGGAAGCCGACCGAGTAGGTCAGGCAGGCGTCTTCGGCCACGCCGTAGTGGGCTAGCCGTGGCGGCAGGTAAAGCATGTCGCCGGGTTCGAGCACCATTTCCTCGGACTGCTCGAAGTCGGCCAGGATGCGCAGGTCGGCATGGTCGAGCAGGGCGCTGTCGCTGTCGCACATCTGCCCCAGCTTCCAGTTGCGCTTGCCATGGCCTTGCAGCAGGAACACATCGTAATTGTCGAAATGCGGGCCGACGCTGCCGCCAGGGGCGGCATAGCTGATCATCACATCGTCGATGCGCCAGCTGGGCAGGAAGCGGAAGTGCTCCAGCAGCTCGGCCACTTCCGGCACGAACTGGTCCACTGCCTGCACCAACAGCGTCCAGTCGCGCTCGGGCAGATCGGCGAAGGCCTCTTCGGCGAACGGACCGCGGCGCAATTCCCAGGGGCGCTCGCCGTGTTCGAGCACCAGGCGCGATTCGACTTCATCTTCCAGGGCCAGGCCGGCCAACTCGTCCGGGTCGATCGGGCTTTCGAAATCGCTGAAGGCCTGGCGCACCAGCAAGGGCTTTTTCTGCCAGTAATCGCGCAGAAATTCACGCGCCGTCAAGCCGCCCAGCAACTGCAGTGGAGTATCAGAATTCATGTTCAACCTATTGAAAAAATAAGATTTTCGTTCGCCAATAAAAACGCCCGGCAAGGCCGGGCGTTAGGCGCGACGGGCCGCTTAGATGCGTTTGGCCTGGGCCACAGCATTGCCGATGTAGCTGGCCGGGGTCAGTTGCTTGAGCTCGGCCTTGGCTTCGGCAGGCATGTCCAGCCCGTCGATGAAGCTCAGCAGGGCGTCGGGGGTGATGCCTTTGCCACGGGTCAGCTCTTTAAGCTTCTCGTAGGGGTTCTCGATGTTGAAGCGGCGCATGACCGTCTGGATCGGCTCGGCCAGCACTTCCCAGCAGGCGTCCAGGTCGGCGGCGATGCGCGCGGTGTTGATTTCCAGCTTGCCGATGCCCTTGAGGCTGGCTTCGTAGGCGATGACGCTATGGGCGAAGCCCACGCCCAGGTTGCGCAGCACGGTGGAGTCGGTCAGGTCGCGCTGCCAGCGCGAGATCGGCAGCTTGCTGGCCAGGTGCTGGAACAGCGCGTTGGCGATGCCCAGGTTGCCTTCGGAGTTCTCGAAGTCGATCGGGTTGACCTTGTGCGGCATGGTCGAGGAGCCGATTTCGCCGGCTACGGTCTTCTGCTTGAAGTAGCCCAGCGAGATGTAGCCCCAGACGTCGCGGTCGAAGTCGATGAGGATGGTGTTGAAGCGCGCGATGGCGTCGAACAGCTCGGCGATGTAGTCGTGCGGCTCGATCTGCGTGGTGTAGGGGTTGAACTGCAGACCCAGCTCGTCTTCGATGAAGGCGCGTGCGTTGGCCTCCCAGTCGATCTGCGAATAGGCCGAGAGGTGGGCGTTGTAGTTGCCCACGGCGCCGTTGATCTTGCCCAGCAGCGGCACGGCGGCCACTTGCGCGATCTGCCGCTCCAGGCGGTAGACGACGTTGGCCAGCTCTTTGCCCAGGGTGGTCGGCGAAGCCGGTTGGCCATGGGTGCGCGACAGCATCGGCACTTCGGCGTGGGCGTGGGCCTGGGCGCGGATGGCGTCGGCGATCTGACGCATCAGCGGCAGCAGCACCTCGTCCCGGCCGGCGCGCAGCATCAGGGCGTGGGAGAGGTTGTTGATGTCTTCGCTGGTGCAGGCGAAGTGGATGAATTCGCTGACCTTGGCCAGTTCCGGCAATTTCGCGGCCTGCTCCTTGAGCAGGTACTCGATGGCCTTGACGTCATGGTTGGTGGTGCGCTCGATGTCCTTGACGCGCTCGGCGTGCTCCAGCTGGAAGTCGTTGGCCAGTGCGTCGAGCACGGCGTTGGCTTCGGCGGAGAAGGCCGGGACTTCAGCGATCTGCGGGTGGGCGGCCAGGCGCTGGAGCCAGCGCACCTCGACCAGGGCGCGGAAACGGATCAGGCCGTACTCGCTGAAGATGGGGCGCAAGGCCTGGGTTTTGCCGGCGTAGCGGCCGTCTACAGGGGAAACCGCAGTGAGCGAGGAGAGCTGCATGGGGTGTTCTCGGACAGTCGGGCTTTTGGAGGGCGCACATCGTACACGAATTTGCTCCCCGCGTCTTGTGGCGGACCGAAGGTAGCAGGTGCGGCCGACCCAGCGCTGGAAGCGGATATGCAGCTGCGAGCCGGCGGCCGGCGCTGTGGATTGCCTGGCATTGCAGGCCTCTGCACAGCGCTTGGGTGTTCAGGAGGTCAAGGCGCACGCATCAGGTCATACAGCTCGTTGAGCAGCTTGCGACGGCTGAACACCAGTTGCCAGCGATGCCCACCCAGCTGCCGCCACAGGCGCGCTGCGCGGATGCCGGCCAGCAGCAGTGCACGGATCTTCGAGGCGTTGTTGGCCTGTTGCAGGAAGCGCGAGTCGCCATGCACCTGGATGCGTTGGCGCAAAGTGCTGAGGGTGTCCTGGTACAGCGCGCCGCTGGATGCGATGACGTTGTCGTGCACCAGGCCGAAGTGGTCGGCCTGTGACTGGATCTGCGGCAAGCGCTTGCCGATCAGTTCGAGCATGTCGCCGCGTTTGGCCAACTGCCGCTCCAGGCCCAGCATCGACAGCGCGTAGCGCAGCGGTTCGCGTTGCAGGATGGCCGGGTCGCGCTCCAGGGCGCCGACGAGCGCGCGGTATCCCTCGCGCAGGTTCAGGTCGTCGCCGCCGAACACCTCGAGGGTGTCCTTGGGGTCGCGCACCAGCAGGCTGCCCAACATGCAGCCCAGATTCGCCTCGCTCGCCTGGCCGGTGCGGGCCAGTTGGTCGACCAGTACGGCCGCCTGGAACACCCCGCCCAATGCGATCAATTGCTCCTTGAGCGTACTCATGGACGCGGGCTCCAGGGCTCGGCCGCTTCGATCACGCCACCGCCCAGGCACACCTCGCCGTCGTAGAACACCACCGACTGGCCGGGCGTGACGGCGCGTTGTGGCTCGTCGAACACGGCGCGATAGCCGGCTTCGCTGCGCTCGAGGGTGCAGCCTTGATCGCCCTGGCGATAGCGCACCTTGGCGGTCAGGCGGCGTGGCGCCGCGAGGTCGACCGGGTTGACCCAGAAAATCTCCGATGCCAACAGCGCGCGGGAGAACAGCCATGGGTGCTCATTGCCCTGGCCCACCACCAGCACGTTGCGCGCCAGGTCTTTTTCCAGCACGTACCAGGGTTCGTCGCCGGCGTCTTTCAAGCCGCCGATGCCCAGGCCCTGACGCTGGCCGATGGTGTGGTACATCAAGCCATGGTGGCGGCCGATCAGCTCGCCCTCGGTGGTCTGGATCTCCCCCGGCTGGGCAGGCAGGTATTGCTTGAGAAAATCGCTGAAGCGTCGCTCGCCGATGAAACAGATGCCGGTGGAATCCTTCTTCTTCGCCGTGGCCAGACCATGCTGCTCGGCAATGGCGCGTACCGCCGGTTTTTCCAGCTCGCCGACCGGGAACAGCGTGCGGGCGATTTCGCTGCCGCCGACCGCGTGCAGGAAGTAGCTCTGGTCCTTGTTCGGGTCCAGGCCTTTGAGCAGCTCGGTCACGGCACCGGTGTCGCGCCGGCGTACGTAATGGCCGGTGGCGATCAGGTCGGCGCCCAACGACAGGGCATAGTCGAGGAAGGCCTTGAACTTGATTTCCCGGTTGCAGAGGATGTCCGGGTTGGGCGTGCGACCGGCCTTGTACTCTTCGAGGAAGTGCTCGAACACGTTGTCCCAGTACTCGGCTGCAAAGTTGGCGGTGTGCAGCTTGATGCCGATGCGGTCGCACACGGCCTGGGCGTCGGCCAGGTCTTCGCGGGCGGTGCAGTACTCGGTGCCGTCGTCCTCTTCCCAGTTCTTCATGAACAGCCCTTCCACCTGATAGCCCTGCTGCATGAGCAGGACGGCGGAAACGGACGAGTCCACGCCGCCGGACATGCCGACGATGACGCGGGTCTGGGCGGGGTCTTTACGTGCTGGGTTGGTCATGATTACCGGCGTGTATCAGGGAAAAAATGCCGATTCTATCAGGCTGCCGGCCGCGCGTCAGTCGCGCAGCAGGTCCAGGCTGTGCAAGGGGCCGGCCAGGTAATCGTCGAGGCAGCGCGGCACCAGTTCGCTGCGCCAGCGTGCAGGGTCGGCCAGCAGTTCGTCACGGCTGAGCCACAATGCCCGCTGGATGTCGCTGTCCAGCGGGCGCTCGGCGTGGTGGCGCAGCGCACGGGCGGCGAAGCAGACGCGCTGGTAGGTCACGCCGTTGCTGGGGGCGGTGTACAGGTAGATGCCCACCACGCCGGTCAGCTCCACTTCCCAGGCGGTTTCTTCCAGGGTTTCGCGCAGCGCCGCCTGGCGCAGGCTTTCGTTCGGCTCCAGATGGCCGGCCGGTTGGTTGAACACGTGCTTGCCGGCTTTGAACTCCTCGACGAACAGGAACTTGCCTGCGTGTTCGACGACGGTGGCGACGGTGATGTGGGGTTGCCAGGTCATGACGGTGCTCTCGTGCGCTTGGGCTGTGAGGCCCACCCTAGCCGAATTTCTTCACCCGGTGTACATGGGGTGGCCCGCGCAGGCCATGGCCTTACAGCGGCTTGCGCTCACCGAAGAAGATCACCCACGTGCGGAAGTCGTCGCTGAAATCGAAAAAGCGGTGCTCGACACCTGCCGGGACGAACAACGCATCGCCGGCGCGCACGCTGACGACTTCCTGCTCACGCCGAAACCAGGCGTGACCGCCACTGATCACGTACACCTCGTCTTGGGCATGGGGCGTTTGCGTGTCCACTTCGCATGGCGCGAACAGTTCCATGGAAAAATCGCCGCGCTCGAACAGCACATGAAACACCTCGTCCGAGGCCTTGAGGCGCGCCGCGGCCTGCTGCTCGTCGAGTTTCAAAAAATCCGAAACGGTCATGGTTCTCGTCCTTGGTTTACGGTTGGCAAGCGCCCAGATAGGGCTCGATCACATCGCGCGCCAGGCTTTGGGCGCATTTGGCCGCCGAGCCGTTGCAGCCATAGAACCGTAGATGGTTCTGCGACACGCGCACCTCAGGCCGCCCACTGGGGGTGCGGGTGAAGGCGCAAGGCGCCAGGTGCAGGCTGTGGATGTCATAGCCCATGCGGCGAATCTCTTCGACCGCCCACGGCAGCTGGGGATGTTGGCTAAAGCCGCCGGTGAACCAGTCCTGCAGCGCCTGCGTACTTTCCAGCAACACCGATCGCGCATCGGCAATGACGAACTTGCTGGTCTGCAGTTCGTCGTTTGCCTCCAGTTCGCAGCAGGCGAAAAATTCCGCTACGTCAGGGTTGTCCAGCTCGGTGCGGATGAAGCCGTGCAACCGATGCTGGGGAGGATGGCGCACCAGCAACGTGGTACGCGCGATGGTTGCTCCGCCTGGCGTAGGCATGGCGTAAAACCCTCGAAAATCCATGAGATGGCGACAGCGAATCGTGCCATTCGCCGCCATGGCCACTTCATGCTGCCCGTCCAGCCAGCGCCCGATGCTCGCCACGTCGGCTCGCAGATCCGCGCCCCAGGCCTGGGCCTGCTGGTTGAGCGCGGCGATGTAGGCCAAGGGGTCGAGGACCCCACCGCAGGGATCGGTGGCGATCAACTCGCTGGTGCTCGGATGGCCCTGCGCGCAGGCGCCGGCGACGCGCTGGTCGTAGTAGACCGGCGCCGGCCGAAGGAAGTGGATGCCCGTGCGTGCGCCCAGCGCTTGCATCAAGGGCAGGTTGGCTTGGGCGAGACGCGTCCAGTAGGCGTCCTGATGCAGTGTCCGGTACAGGCGCGAATGGTCCTGATGGCCGCTCCAGCGCTCGGCAGGACGAGCGCCCACCAGACAGACCGTTGCGCCGAGGCCTGCCAGATGGGCGGCCGCTGCCGCGCCCAACGGGCCGTTGCCCAGTATGCAAAAGTCAAACGATGGATAGGGCATGGCAATCTGACCGAGGGGGGCAGGCGGGCATGGGTACAGGGCTCAGCGCCCAGCGGTGGCCGCGCAGGCCGCCGGCGGGATCGAAGCTCAGCCGGCCCAACGGTGATTCGAGCCGTTGCCCGAGAATGTGCGCGCGCAACTGTGCGGGCGTTGCGCCAGGATGGGCCAGTAGCGCCAGGCACAGGGCCTGGCAGGCGAGCAGGCAGCTCACAAAGTAAGGCCCCGGTGGCCGGCCCGTGAGAACCCGGGCCTGTTCGACCCGTTCGGCCAGCTCCGCGTAATGCGCGCCGGACCAGTCGTATGCCAGGGACGCGACGGATATTTCGTTGCGCAAGCCCAGTTGGGCGGCTTTGTCCGGCCGGCAATCGTCACTCAACAGCAGCTTTTGGCCGCTGCGTAATGCCAATTGAGGCGCCAGGCGTTGGGCGAACTCGCACGAGCCGGCGATTACGACGAACTCGCCTTCCCGGCAGTGCTGCTGGCCTGGCCGCTCGCCCAAGGCCAGGAAGGTGACTGCCGCAGTGGACGCCTGGCCGATCAGTCGCTGGTGCAAGGTCTTACCCAGGCGGTAACCGTAGTTGGCACGCTGGGCGAAGATGCTCACGCGCGCACCGGGCTCGATGCCGGCGAGCAGGCAATCGACCTGCTCGTCGTCATTGCCGAACAAACGCACGGCATGCCGTCCCGGCCCGCTTCCCGAGCATAGGCGAGGGTCCGAGCAACCTGGCGCCAGAAACAACGTCGGATGTTGGTCATAGACCGCACAAGCGCTCAACGCGGTGACCGCGCCAAAATGCCCGACCACCACTGCGTGCTGGGTCTCGCAGAGCGATCGCGCGAGGCGGGCGGCGACTTCGGCGTCGCGCCGGTCGTCATGACAGCTGAGGTCGAGGGCGATGGCATAGCGGCGGGTGGTCAGGTAGAGCGCGGCGAACAGGTCGATGGCATTTTCGCCAGCGCTTTCGCACGCTGCGACCTTCACCGCACCTTTGTGCCGAAGCCAGCCAGCTGCGAGCAACCACTGCGGTACGTGCAGTGCTTTCATAGGTCGCTCATCTGCACAGGTTGCCCGTCGGCAGCGAACGGGCGCCGGAAGGTGAACGCGTAGGCCGTGGCGCCATGGTCGTGCAGATGCTCGAGGCGCTCGCAGGCCTGACGCCAGGTGGGCAGCACGTCGTCGGGCGACCACCAGACCACATAGATCGGCCAGCGCTGGTCGAGGAACCACCCTTTGCGCAGTTGCAAGGCCTGCCGGTGCATGGGCCCACGGTAGGTGAAGTCGAACACCGACTTGAGGTCTTCCCAGACCGACACGGTCTGGGCCTGGGTGGAGTGGCCGTTGAGAATGCCGTCGTTGTAGAACCGTGGCACCGCGAACGGCCCCCAGGGGCCCCATTCGCGCTGGTGGTTGCTGAGCCATTCCTGGTCGTCCTGTTGCCTGGCGCGGGCGATGAACCCCGGCGAGGCCTCGGCTTCGGCGAACACGTCCGGCGTGCGGTCGTCGAAGTCCTGCACCAAGGGGTCGCCATAGGGCGCGCGCAGCACCGAATAGGTCATCAGGCAGACTCTAGGCATGCCGACCTCCTGTGTGCGTCGCGTCGAAACGGAACAGGTCGGTGTCCAACGGTTGCGGTCGGGTTTCTTCCAGCGGCGCGCCCTGGGCCAGTGAAGTGCCGCACAGTGCCTGGTGCAGCCGCTCGCAGGCCTCTGGCATCAGCGGCGAGCACATTCGGGCGAAGGTCGCCAGCAGATGCACGTGGTCATCGAATTCGGCACCTGGCTGCTCGAATCCATGCTCGATCCAGCCCAGCAGGTGCAAGCAGTCCTCGGCCGCCTGGCGCACATGGAAACGTTCCACCGACATGCTGCGCAGGATCGTCGCTGCAGCGCTGGCGGCGACGTCGCGCGTGCTTTGACTGCAACCCAGCACACCGCGGCCGGCCGGCAGCTCGGCCAGTGCCGCGTTGAACCTGCCCGCTACCTTGTGCCAAACCCGATGCAGCGAGCCGTCCAAGGCCGCCACCATGGCCTGCTCGTTGTAGTTGGCCTTTTCCAGGCCCGGGCAGTTTAGGGCCGCATAGAAGCGCAGTTCGTCGGCGCTGAAGCGTGCGATGCTGTCGTCGGCCCAGATCACGTGGCCATTGCTGGTGGAAAACTTGGCATGGTCGAGGTTGTAGAACTCGTTGATCAGGCTGACGTAGGGTAGCCATTGGCCGTTGTCGATCTGCCCCAGCAGAGCGATGTGCAGGATGGCGTAGAAGTACGAATTGTCGAAACCGAAGAAGTTGACGTAGCGGTTCTGCGTCTCGCTCGGCTGCAAGCGCTGCGCCCGGCGGTAGGAGTGGATGAGCTGCGCCATGATTTCGGGCCAGGGGTTGAACATCTGCCCTTCGAATCCCGGCAGATCCACAGCGATGCCCCAGGAGGAGGGCGTAGTGACCGGGTAGTCGGGCAGCGCGCCGCCCAGTGCATCCTGTGCCAGCCATAAGTAGCGTTGGCGCCAGGGTCGGTCCTGCGCGTAGAAGCGTTCGATATCGGCGCGCCAGCGCTCGAGCTCCACCACCATGACCTCCACTTCGACCACCTCCAAGTCCCGTGAGCCGCTCAGGGTGTTGCGCGGATCGAGCAGATTACGGGCATGGGTCAGCTTGCCGCAGGCTTCGCAAATGCCGCACTTGCAGGCGGCGAGGCACGCGGGGCAGTAACCCGAGACCCCGGCTTCGTCGAGCAGTTGCTGGCTGCTGCGGTCGCGCATGAAGGGATAGGGCTTGCGCACCAGCACCCCACGCTCGTAGAGGTCGAGAAACAGCTGACGCACGTAGCGATTGGCTTCGGCATCGGGCGCGTAATAGTCGTCTACGGCGATGGCGCAGCGTTGCAGGGTCGCACCGATGTTTTCCGTCCACTGCGCGGCCAATGCTTGCGGCTCGACGCCCAGACGCCCGGCGGTCACCCGCACGTAGGATTGGTTAACGTCGCTGTAGCAGGTGACGAAGCTGTCGATGCCTTGCAGGCGCGCGGCACGGGCCAGGATGTCCCCGGCGAGGAACGGGCCGCTCAGGTGGCCCAGGTGCAAACCGCCATTGGGTGTGGGCGGCGGCAGCGTAATGACGTAACGGGGAGTGGCAGGCATGTCCATGTCCTTTTGGTCGGTTCAGGGGCGGTTCACAGCGAACTGTCGGATTGGCCGCCCCAGTCCCAATAGATGTCGATCATCACAAAGGGCAAGTGACTACGGTTGCGCAGTTGGTGGTGCATGTGGCGTGGCAGATAGACCACATCGCCGAAGCCGATGGTGGTCACCTGCGACTCGATGGCCAGCTCGGCTTCACCGCTGACGACGATGAATGTCTCTTCTTCGTCATGGGCGTGGCGGTCCACATCGGTATGCGGTTCGACCTGCACCCAGATGCAGCCGAACTCGGTCAGCGGGCGCTTGGTGTTGACTTGCCCGGCCCACGGGAACAAGCGGCGCAGCTTGCAGTTGTATTCGTCGGTGAAGGTCAGGTCCGCGTATCGGCGAATGTACGATTCGATGGGCAACGCTTTGGGTTTGGTAATGGCATTCATCAGAGGATCGCTTCGTGCTGGAGAGGGGGGGCGAGTCGCAGGGTAGGCGCGGCGGTCAGGGCCTCGACCTTTTCGGCGATCATCCAGGAACGCAGCGAAAGCAGGCTGAACGAGCCTGCGTCGCCGAAACCGTGGGTCGACTCGCACAGGCCGTTGAGGAAGATCGGTGGAAAATTCGGATCCTGCGAAGCGATCAGGTAGTCCCGCTCGACCTTCACCGAGCCGTCGCTGCGTCGGCAGGCCTTGGCGGCCACGTCGCGCAGAAGCTCAGGGAGGAATTCATCGTTGCTGGCGTTGCCCAGGTTGCGAAAACCGGTGGCCAATACCACGCTGTCGACCTTCAGCTGCTTGTCCTGCCCCTTGAGGGCGTTGTGCAGCGTCAGGCGAACCTGGCCCTGGTCGAGCACGGCTTCCTTGATTTCGCTCATGTTGTATAGGTGGATACGCTCGCGACCGTCGAGCTTTTGTACGTAAAGCTTGTGATAGAGCGTCTTGATGACGTCCAGGTCGGCTGAGCTGTAGTTGCTGCGCAACACTTCGGCGGTGAGTCTCTTCTGCAGCTCGATGGGCGCGGCGTGGAAGTCGTCGACGAACTCGGGGAAATACACGCCCTCGGTGAACGGGCTGGTGTCCTTGAGCTGATAGGAGAAGCTACGGAACACATTGTGGATCTGTGCGTTCGGGTAGCGCGCCGACAGGTCGAGGGTCAGTTCCACCGCGCTCTGGCTGCTGCCGACCACGGCGATGGAACGAGGCTCGCCTTCGCTGCACCAGCGCGCATTGGCGGTCAGGTACTGGGTGAAGTGCGCGACCCGTCCGGCGAATTCGCCGCTGAACACTTCCGGCACGAACGGTGTGCGTCCCGGTCCGAACGACAGAGTGCGCGCCAGGAGCGTACGCCCCAGCGAGGTGCGCACCTGGATCAGTTCACCGGCGCTGCCGGCCCGGCTGATGGCAGTGACCCGCTCGCCGTAACTGACCCAGCGATCGAACTGCCGCGCCACCCAGCGCACGTAACGGGCATATTCCAGGCGGTAGGGAAACTCCAGCCCCAGGTTCAAGTAGTCGAACAAGCGGTCCTTGGCTTTCAGGTAGCTGAGAAATCCATAGGGGCTCACGGGGTTGCGCGGAGTGACAAAGTCGCGCAGCGGATTGTGCTGGGTGTCCGAGCCGTCGATCAGCGTTTCGGGCTGCCAGTCCGGTGCGGTATTGCTTTCCAGAAACAGGTAGCGACCGCCCAGCGTCTTTTCCTCAAGCGCAATCGCCAGGGCAATGTTCGCCGGCCCGAAGCCGACACCGATGACATCGAAGATTTCGTTCATGAGGCTGTTCCTTCAGCGTGAAAGTGCGTGGGCGACTTGGATGATCCGTTCACCACCCTCGAGCAAATCGCGGGTGTCCATGGTCAAGGCAGGCATGCACTTGAGCACTTGGCTGGCCGGACCGCAGGTTTCGGCGACCATGTGCCGCTCGAACAGGGCGGCAGACAGGCGCTTGGCAAAACTGTCGTCGTCGAACGCGATGCCCAGCATCAGACCGCGGCCGCGAATGTGCGCGCCGATGGGCAGGCCCGACAGGCCTTCCTGCAGTTGCTGACGCAATTGCTGGCCCTTGGCGTGAACCGCTTGGGTCAAGTCGTCGTTCTGCCAAAATTTTTCGAGCGCTACGGTTGCCGTCAGCATGGCCAGGTTGTTGCCTCGAAACGTGCCGTTGTGCTCGGCCGGGGACCATATGTCGTATTGAGGACGCAACAAGGTGACGGCAAACGGCAGGCCCAGCCCGCTCAAGGATTTCGACAGGCAGATGATGTCAGGCACGATGGCTGACGATTCGAAGCTGAAGAACGGCCCACTGCGACCATTGCCCGCCTGGATGTCGTCGACGATGAGCAGGGCGCCGACCTTGCGCGCCAGCGCAGCCACCCCTTGCAGCCATTCGTCACTGGCGCAATTGATGCCGCCTTCGCCTTGAATCGCTTCGAGCACGAATGCGGCGGGCAGATCGTTGCCGTAGCCGGGGCGGCAGAACATGTCTTCGAGCATCTGTAACTGCGTCGCCACATCCTGCAAGTGCACACCGTCGTAGGGCAGGCGGATCACGCCGGGCACCTGAACACCCATGGACTGTTTCTTCGCCGGATTGGCGGTGATGGCCAATGCGCCCAGAGACATGCCGTGGTAGCCGCCGGTGAAACAGGCGATGGCATGTCGGCCGGTCACTTTGCGGGCCAGTTTGATGGCCGCCTCGATGCTATTGGTGCCGGTCGGGCCAGTGAACTGGATTTTGTGGTCGAACTGGCGCGGCGCTAGGATGCGGGCGTGGAAGGCTCGAAGAAATTGCGCCTTGCTCTGGGAATACAGGTCCAGCGAATGGAGCAGACCTCCGCGACGTAGATAGTCGATGCACGCCTCGACCATGTCCGGATCGTTATGCCCATAGTTGAGGGTCCCCGCACCGCAGAAGAAGTCCAGATAACGGGTGCCGTCTGCGCTGTTCAAGTAACTTCCGTCCGCCGTGTCGAATAAGACGGGAAACGAACGGCAATAACCACGCACGACCGACTCGTGCTGCTCGAAAACTTCCATGTTAGCTCCTGATTGCAATGAGCGGGGGCACGCCCCTAGGATCGCCCTTTTGAAAAGGGCGGAGTTTCCTATGGAGGGAATTATGAGTTTCGGGTGGCGCTTTGTTCTATTTTCAAACCCAGCATGGCAAAACCCAATACCACGGTGATCGCCGCAATCGAATAAAGACTTAGTTGAAGTCGATGGTCGAACAGTTGGAAGGCGAAGACCAATATCGGTGTGAGCAAGAGGACGTACGCCACTTGCGAAGGCTCACTGCGGCTAATGCCTTTTTGCAAGAAGTATAAAGGGACGATATTGCCGAGCACGGCAATCATCAAGAACGCACCGCCGTTGTCGCGCGCACTCTGCTCGAAGCCACTGGCATGAAACGCGCAGACCAGGATGAGCAAGAAGAAGCGCATGGACATCAGTTGATGCAGTTGATAGCCCTGTTCGTAGATCCGTTTGGAAATCAGGTTGACCGCAGCCATGGCGCAGCCGGTCATGACCGCCATCGCCAACCCGTACGGCCCGCTGTCACCCTGCTGTGTGCCCAGACTGGAGTTGCCTTGCAGAACGGTATGCGCGACCAGCCACATGCTGGCCACCGTTGCCAGACCTACCAGTACGCGGCCTTTGCTCAGGCCTTGCAGGCTACCCGCCAACAAGAGGCCCAGAAGCAGGGTGGCGATGGGGTTGACCCCGTACAGCACCGCTGCCGTCATGGCCGGTTCGATGAACTGTAACGATTGGTACAGGAACAGCCAGGTCGCTAGCGTACCCACGTTGAGGCCAGCGAACAGCAACGCGTTACGTACGGTGAGCACCGGCCACGGGTCGCGGCGATACAGCGTGACCAGCAGGAAAAAAACCGCAACTATAGAAAATATCGCCAGCAGCGAGTGCTCCACTGTCACGCCTTGCAGCAGCCGACCCAACCAGACCGACTGGGCCGCTGAAAGCACGTCGAACACCATTACCAGCAGCAGCCCGTTGCTCATGCCACGGTCCACAACTTGCCCTCCTGCTCCATCTTGCGGATCAGCCGCGTATCCGATTCCAGCGCCTCGGCGTTTTCGTGGGCGAGGAAGATGCCGCCTGGGCTATCGAACAGCCCGCGGGTCGGCTCGATCGAATCGCCTTCGGCAATGTTCCAGAAGGCCGTGGTGTAACTGGCCAGCGTGGTCGCCCATTCCTTGCCGGGCAGCGCTGTGACCGTGCCACGCTGCCCATTGATCAAAGACACGGCGCGCGAGTGCTTGTGGTACACCGGTGGGCGCTGCGTGCGAAGCGCGAACCGCTGCGGGTCGATGGCCGCATCCACCAGCAGATCGATTTGCGAGACATTGGCGAACAATTGCGCATTGCGCGGTGCCTTGGCGCCATGCAGGCGCGCACCCACCTCGATCAGAACCGGGCCGTGGCGATCCAGCATGATCTCCATGTGCGCCGCACCAAAGCGAATGCCCAGGCTGTCGAGTACCTTCATCGCATAGTCGATCAGGTCCTGCATGTGCGTGGCGCTAGGGTGAATGAAGTCTTCCTGTTCATAAACGAACGAGCCGTTCATGGCCTTCTTCTGGTAGCGCGAGGTGTTGGTCACGTAGTGCTTACCGTCGAGCGAAACGCTGTCGACCACATATTCCACACCGTCGATGTACGCTTGCAGCAGGACGGCATCGTTGTGCTGACCCAGGCAATTGGGCTGGTTCAGGACGCGCTCGACAGCGGCTTGCAGCTGTTCGGGCCGCTCGCAGAAACTGACTCCATCGGTCCCGCAAGAGCTCATCGGCTTGACCACAATGCGTTGGCTATCCAGGCTTGGGGCCTGCGCGAGCGCTTGAGCAACGGAGGTGGCGCGCAATTGTCCGATGGCGCGCAGACCGTCGCGTCGAATTTGCTCCTGCATTTGAAACTTGTCGCGCAGCATCCCAATCTTGTCGGGATCACAGCTCGGCAGACCGAGCGCGTGCGCCAGACGGTTGGCCAATGTGACACCGCTCTCGGTGCCCGCCACGACCGCAGCGCACGCATAATCGCCCAGCGCGGCCAACAGGGGTGCCAGCGCCTCGCCCTGGGCAATGAACTCGGCTTGGAAGTTGTCGGGATAATAAGAGTTGGCGTAGGCCGACGGAAGGGGAGAGTGACTATGTATGGCCAGGCAGTTGAAACCTCGGCTGAGGAATTCCGCTGCCAGGAATTGACCGCTGGAATAAGGGTCGACGATTGCGACATACCGCATGGTGTTGCCTCCATGGCAAAAACTGATCCGCTGTTCCATTCGCCGGACGTGAAGTGCGCAATGAGACTGGAGCATTTTATCGGGCGGCGCAAGAGCCATGACGGGAATAGGTATGTGCGGTGTGGCGGGTAAAGTTAGAGAGCGGCGGCCGTACGCACGACAGATCCCTTGTTAGAGCGGTCGTCCAGGCGACAATTAATTATTTAGTGTGAGTCGCAATTGACTGCAAAAAAATAATGAATGTTTTTTGACGCATGTATTGCAGTTGGCAAAATATCATTCATATGAGTGTTGGTTCACTCGAATGCAAGAAAGTGCCTATCGGGGGCGTCCGGAAAGTTTTGAGCCGAACGTCAGTAAAGGCTCAACAGCCTGCACGGGCAAGGGCTACTGTAAGGCGTGGGCATTGTGAAGGCGTACGGCGTCTTAACTGGCATCCTGACTGTTTCCAGCCCAGCTTGGACGACTGGCGAGGCTTTCGGCCAGTGCCTGATAGCACGAACCCCGGTGCGTGGCCGGGGTTCGTGGTAACGCTTCAGCTAACCCTTACAGCGCGGCGATGGCGCCGTTGAAGGTCTGGCTCGGGCGCATCACCTTGGCGGTGAGCTCTGGGCTCGGCGCGTAGTAGCCGCCGATGTCGGCCGGCTTGCCCTGCACGGCGTTCAACTCGGCGACGATGGTCGCTTCGTTGTCGGCCAGGGCCTTGGCCAGTGGAGCGAAGCGCGCTTGCAGCGCCGCGTCCTGGGTTTGCGCCGCCAGTGCTTCGGCCCAGTACAGGGTCAGGTAGAAGTGGCTGCCACGGTTGTCGATACCGCCGACTTTGCGCGAAGGCGACTTGTTGGTGTCGAGGAACTTGCCGGTCGCCTGGTCGAGGGTGTCGGCCAGTACCTTGGCCTGGGCGTTGTCATAGGTATTGCCCAGGTGTTCCAGGGAAGCGGCGAGGGCGAGGAATTCACCCAGCGAATCCCAGCGCAGGAAGTTTTCTTCCACCAACTGCTGCACGTGCTTGGGCGCCGAGCCGCCAGCGCCGGTTTCGAACAGGCCGCCACCGCTCATCAACGGTACGATCGACAGCATCTTGGCGCTGGTGCCCAACTCCATGATCGGGAACAGGTCGGTCAGGTAGTCGCGCAGCACGTTGCCGGTCACCGAGATGGTGTCCTTGCCTTCGCGGATGCGGGCCAGAGAGAACTTGATGGCCTCGACCGGAGCGAGGATGCGGATGTCCAGGCCGTTGGTGTCGTGGTCCTTCAGGTACTGTTCGACCTTCTCGATCATCACCGCGTCGTGAGCGCGGGCCGGGTCGAGCCAGAACACCGCGGGGGTGTCGCTCAGGCGGGCGCGGTTGACGGCCAGTTTCACCCAATCCTGGATCGGCGCGTCCTTGGTCTGGCACATGCGGAAGATGTCACCGGCTTCGACGTTCTGCTCCAGGATCACCTGGCCATTGCCGTCGGTCACGCGGACCACGCCGTCAGCCTTGATCTGGAAGGTCTTGTCGTGGGAGCCATACTCTTCGGCTTTCTGCGCCATCAGACCGACGTTCGGCACGCTGCCCATGGTGGTGGGGTCGAAGGCGCCGTTGGCCTTGCAGTCGTCGATGGTGGCCTGGTAGATGCCGGCGTAGCAACGGTCCGGAATGATGGCCTTGGCGTCTTGCAGCTCGCCGGCAGCGTTCCACATCTTGCCCGAGTCGCGAATCATCGCGGGCATGGAGGCGTCGACGATCACGTCGCTCGGTACGTGCAGGTTGGTGATGCCTTTGTCGGAGTTGACCATCGCCAGCGCCGGGCGATCGGCGTACAGGGCCTGGATATCGGCTTCGATCTGCGCTTGCTGATCGGCCTGCAGGTCCTTGATGCGGGCGTAAAGGTCGCCGATGCCGTTGTTCGGGTTGAAACCGACTTCGCTCAGGGCTGAGGCGTATTTCTTCAGGACTTCGCCGTAAAAGGCTTCGACGATGATGCCGAACATGATCGGGTCGGAGACTTTCATCATGGTGGCTTTGAGGTGCACCGAGAACAGCACGCCAGCGGCCTTGGCATCGGCGATCTGCTCGACGACGAAGGCTTGCAGCGCCTGTCGGCTCATGGTGGCGCAATCGATCACTTCCTTGGCTTTGACCGAGGTCTTGTCCTTGAGCACGGTGGTGTTGCCGTCTTTACCCACCAGCTCGATGCGCAGGCTGCCGTCGGCTTCGATCAGTGCGGCTTTTTCACTGCCGTAGAAATCACCCGTGCTCATGTGCGCGACGTGGGATTTCGAATCGGCGGCCCAGGCGCCCATCTTGTGCGGGTGCTTGCGGGCGTAGTTCTTGACCGACAGGGGCGCGCGGCGGTCGGAGTTGCCTTCGCGCAGCACCGGATTCACGGCGCTGCCCTTGATGCGGTCGTAGCGCGCGCGCGATTCCTGCTCGGCGTCGGTGGCGGGCTCGTCGGCGTAATCGGGAATGTCGTAGCCCTGGGTCTGCAATTCCTTGATCGCGGCCTTGAGCTGGGGTACCGAAGCGGAGATGTTCGGCAGTTTGATGATGTTGGCTTCGGGGGTGGTCGCCAGTTGGCCCAGTTCCGCCAGGTGATCGCCTACCTGTTTCTCGGCGCCCAACTGCTCCGGGAATGCCGCGAGGATACGGCCTGCCAGGGAGATGTCGCGGGTTTCGACAGCAATGTCGGCGCAAGCGGTGAATGCTTCGACGACCGGCAGCAAGGAGTAGGTGGCCAGGGCTGGCGCTTCGTCGGTGAAGGTATAGATGATCTTGGAACGGGTGGGCATGCGGGTTAACTCTCTGTGTTGCTGCGCGAGCCCGAGTCTCGAAATGCGCTGGGTAGGCGCAGCGCCCAGTAAAGGCGTGGTCGAGCGGCCGCGAGCGGTGATGGTGGATGCATCAATCGAGTGTCAATGCTGGCGGGCGGTAACACGCCAGGCTTATGCCAGATATGCGGCCGTTGCAGACCGACTCTGGTGGTGGAGCGAGCCGCATATTCCTAGGGTTCGCCCCGGTGACCCTGCGGTCAGCGTCGGAGTATATCAAACCCTTCGGCCTAATCAGCAAGGCCAAGCGCTATCGGCCTGCATATAAGACCAAAGACGTAGGGGCAATGTGGTCGATTGCCGCATGGGCTGAGGGCGCTCGGCAAGGGGGCGGTACGAGCGCACCGCCGGAGATCGGCCTGCCCTCAAGGGGGCATAAAGCCTTACACCTCGAAGAAGTGTAAACGAACGGGGGATTTCGCTTGTTCGGGGGTGCCAGCATCACTCACGCTCAGCTGAATGTTCTGGGCGTGCAGGCCTTTGGGTCCTTGAATGATGTCGAATTTCACTTGCTGGCCTGCCCGCAATGTCTTGAAACCGTCCATCTGAATCTTCGAATAATGAACGAACAGGTCCTCGGTGCGTCCGTCTTCATTAATGAAGCCGTAACCCTTTTCGTTGTTGAACCACTTGACTTTCCCGGTCGCCATACCTACATCCCTCTGCAAAGGCCCCATCGCTGGAGTATCATTTCTGGTAACCGCATCCAGATGTTGCGAAAAAATCCGGTTGACTGCGCGGAGCTTTATCGAACACGGTGGTCTCTATTGGTTGTAACACCGTTTAGCCATTAGTCAAGGACGCTTCAGCGGCGCGTAAGCGGGCTGTTTGGGCGGTCGACCCTCCATTTAAACCTGCAGATGTGATGAATTTCTTTCCATGCATGCACACAGTCAGATTCGTCTAACATTCAATCAGGATCCCCCACACGAGCAGGAGGACCACGCTTCCGGTGTCGCCGTCGAGGAAGCCAAGCCCGCCCTGCAGGCACCACCGATGTACAAGGTGGTTTTGTTCAACGATGACTACACGCCCATGGATTTCGTCGTCGAGGTACTCGAGACGTTTTTCAACCTGAACCGAGAGTTGGCGACCAAGATCATGCTGACCGTCCATACAGAAGGACGAGCAGTCTGCGGCCTGTTTACCCGCGACATTGCCGAAACCAAGGCCATGCAGGTCAACCAGTACGCTCGGGAAAGCCAGCATCCGCTACTCTGTGAAATCGAGAAGGACGGTTAATCGCCGACCACTTGGGTATGAGGTGAAGCTATGTTAAACCGCGAGCTCGAAGTCACCCTCAACCTCGCCTTCAAGGAGGCTCGTTCGAAGCGTCATGAATTCATGACCGTCGAGCACCTGTTGTTGGCGTTGCTTGACAATGAAGCCGCTGCAACCGTTCTGCGCGCCTGCGGCGCCAACCTCGACAAACTCAAGCACGACCTGCAAGAGTTCATCGACTCAACCACCCCACTGATTCCTGTGCACGACGAGGATCGCGAAACGCAACCGACGCTGGGCTTCCAGCGCGTGCTGCAGCGCGCGGTGTTCCATGTGCAGAGCTCCGGCAAGCGCGAAGTGACCGGCGCCAACGTACTGGTCGCGATCTTCAGCGAGCAGGAAAGCCAAGCCGTGTTCCTGCTCAAGCAGCAGAGCGTGGCGCGCATCGATGTGGTCAACTTCATTGCCCATGGCATTTCCAAAGTACCCGGCCACGGCCCGAGCACCGAGGGCGAGCAAGACATGTCGGACGAAGAGGGCGGTGAAACCAACGGCTCGAGCAACCCGCTCGACGCCTATGCCAGCAACTTGAACGAGCAAGCCCGCCAGGGCCGTATAGACCCTCTGGTCGGGCGCGAGTCGGAAGTCGAGCGCGTGGCGCAGATCCTGGCGCGCAGGCGCAAGAACAACCCGCTGCTGGTGGGCGAGGCTGGCGTCGGCAAGACCGCCATCGCCGAAGGCCTGGCCAAACGCATCGTCGACGGTCAGGTGCCCGATCTGTTGGCGCAAAGCGTGGTGTACTCGCTCGACCTGGGTGCGCTGCTGGCCGGTACCAAATACCGCGGCGACTTCGAGAAACGCTTCAAAGCGCTGCTCGGCGAGCTGAAGAAGCGCCCGCAGGCGATTCTGTTCATTGATGAAATCCACACCATCATCGGCGCCGGTGCTGCGTCCGGCGGTGTGATGGACGCCTCGAACCTGCTCAAGCCACTCCTCTCTTCGGGCGAAATCCGCTGCATCGGCTCGACGACGTTCCAAGAGTTTCGTGGCATCTTCGAGAAGGATCGTGCCTTGGCGCGACGCTTCCAGAAGGTCGATGTCTCCGAGCCCTCGGTCGAAGACACGGTGGGCATCCTGCGCGGCTTGAAAGGCCGTTTCGAGAGCCATCACAACATCGAATACAGCGACGAGGCATTGCGTGCAGCCGCTGAGCTGGCTGCCCGTTACATCAACGATCGGCACATGCCGGACAAGGCCATCGACGTGATCGACGAGGCGGGCGCCTATCAGCGCCTGCAGCCCGAAGGCAATCGCCTCAAACGCATCGATGTGCCGCAGGTCGAAGACATCGTGGCCAAGATCGCGCGGATTCCGCCAAAACACGTCACCAGTTCTGATAAAGAGCTGCTGCGCAACCTGGAGCGCGACCTCAAGCTCACCGTGTTCGGCCAGGACGCTGCCATCGATGCCTTGGCAACAGCGATCAAACTGTCACGCGCAGGGCTCAAGGCGCCTGACAAGCCCGTCGGTTCCTTCTTGTTTGCCGGCCCCACCGGTGTCGGCAAAACCGAGGCGGCACGTCAACTGTCCAAGGCGCTCGGGGTCGATCTGGTACGCTTCGACATGTCCGAATACATGGAGCGGCATACCGTTTCGCGCCTGATCGGCGCGCCTCCCGGGTACGTCGGTTTCGATCAGGGCGGCCTGTTGACCGAGGCCATCACCAAGCAACCGCACTGCGTATTGCTCCTCGACGAAATCGAGAAGGCGCACCCGGAAGTCTTCAACCTGCTGTTGCAAGTCATGGACCATGGCACCTTGACCGACAACAACGGGCGCAAGGCGGACTTCCGCAACGTGATCCTGATCATGACCACCAACGCTGGCGCCGAAACGGCAGCGCGTGCCTCGATCGGCTTCACGCATCAGGACCACGCTTCAGATGCCATGGAAGTGATCCGCAAGAGCTTCACGCCCGAGTTCCGCAACCGTCTGGACACCATCATCCAGTTCGGTCGTCTCTCCCACGAGACGATCAAGAGCATCGTCGACAAGTTCCTCATTGAGCTTCAGGCGCAATTGGAAGACAAGCGGGTGTTGCTGGAGGTCAGCGACGAAGCGCGTGGCTGGCTGGCCAGTGCGGGTTACGACGTACAGATGGGCGCACGCCCCATGGCCCGTCTCATCCAGGACAAGATCAAACGGCCGTTGGCCGAGGAGATCCTGTTCGGCGAGCTGTCCGAGCACGGTGGCGTGGTGCATGTAGAGTTGCGCGACGGCGAACTGGTCTTCGATTTCGAGACCACGGCGGAAGTCGCATAAGGTCGTCATCCGGGGTCGGTGATCCGACCCCGGACGCTCGTCTATGAAAAAGCCCGGCGCAATGGCCGGGCTTTTTCGTGTCTGGAGCTTAGCGGGCGCGGTAGGTGATGCGGCCCTTGCTCAGATCGTACGGAGTCAGTTCGACCCGCACTTTGTCACCCGTCAGGATGCGGATGTAGTTTTTGCGCATCTTTCCGGAGATGTGTGCGGTCACGACGTGCCCGTTTTCCAACTCCACGCGGAACATGGTGTTGGGCAGGGTGTCGACGACAGTACCTTCCATTTCGAAGCTGTCTTCTTTCGACATTCAGTAAAGCCCTCGGTATTCAGTGAAACGCTCGACGCGCACAGGCGGCGGGCAAAAAAGTGGCGTGGATTATGCCGCAAAAGTGTGGGTGCGGCCACTGCTTTCAATTCAGCGTGACCCAGCGCTGGTTGATCAGCAGTTCAATGGGCCGATACTGCGTCTTGTAGTTCATTTTCTTGCAGTTCTTGATCCAGTAGCCCAAATACACCGCATCCAGGCCCTGGCGCAGCGTTTCGCCGATTTGCCAGAGAATGGCGTAACGGCCCAGGCTGCGCCGCTCTTCGTTCGGCTCGTAGAAGGTGTAGACGGCCGACAGGCCATTGGGCAGCAGGTCGCAAACGGCGATGGCCAACAAGCGTTCGTCGAGGCGGAATTCGTAGAAGCAGCAAAACGGCAGGTCGCGTACCAGGAAAGTGGAAAACTGTTCGCGGCTGGGGGGAAACATGTCGCCGTCGGCATGGCGCTGCTCGATGTAGCGCCGGTAAAGATCGAAATATTCTTCGCTGAAGGTAGGCCGCACGGCGGTGACACGCAGATCCTGATTGCGCGTCAGGATGCGCCGCTGCTGCCGGTTGGGAATGAAGCGTGCCGCTGGAATGCGCGCCGGAACGCACGCGTTGCACTGCTGGCAATGGGGCCGGTAGAGATGATCGCCGCTGCGCCTGAAGCCCATCTCGGACAGGTCGGCGTAGACGTCCAGGTCCATCGGCTGGCTTGGGTCGAGAAACAGCGTCGTGGCCTGTTCGTCCGGCAGGTAGCTGCAGGCGTGCGGCTGAGTGGCATAGAACCTCAGGCGTGCCAGCTCGGTCATGATCAACCCCTTCCGGTTATGGCGTATTGCCTGTCAGTGTACGCCAGCCGTCAAGTCCGCGCAGCGTCAAGCCAGCGCATTCCATTAGGCTGGTCGAGGTATCGGTCGAGGTATTCGGCGAATCGGTGCCGCGTGATGGCGCGGGCGCCAAAGCTGTGCAAGTGTTGTGATGGCATCTGGCAGTCGATCAGCACGAAACCCGCCGCGCGCAAGTGCTGCACCAAGGTGGCGAAGCCTACCTTGGAGGCATTGTCGGCGCGGCTGAACATCGACTCGCCGAAAAACAGCTTGCCGATCGCCAGGCCATAGAGCCCTCCCACCAATTCGCCTTCGGCACGCACTTCCACCGAGTGGGCGATGCCGCGCGCGTGCAGCTCACGATAGGCGGTCTGCATCGGTTCGGTGATCCAGGTGCCGTCGGCATAGGTGCGGGGTGCCGCGCACGCGTTTATGACTGCGGCGAAATCGGTGTCGTACGACACTCGATAGCGGCCCTGGCGCATCAGCTTGGCCAGTGAGCGCGAAATCCGTAGTTCGTCGGGCAGCAGCACGGTGCGCGGGTCCGGCGACCACCAGAGGATCGGTTGGCCGTCCTGGTACCAGGGGAAGCAGCCGTGGCGGTAGGCGGCGATCAGGCGTTCGGGGCTGAGGTCGCCGCCAGCGGCCAATAAACCATTGGGTTCGCGCAGCGCCTTGGGCAGCGCCGGGAAGGTCAGGGTGTCGCGGTCGAGCCAGGTCAGCATGGTGGTGGCAACGGCAGGGGAGGGGAGGAGGCCCAGCATGGCGAGGTCGGGCGAAGCGGTCAACGGTTGCGCGCAAGGCTCTGTGACGCGGTTTTTTCCTACACGGAGGGGGCAACTGGCACCATTGGGCACATTTGCTGTCACACCTGTGCAAAAACACAGCATAAGCCTTTGTCACGCAAAGCAATGCGTGCTCAAATTGGCGCATTGGAAACCGTTCCCACGTGCCTGCTCCCGAGGCAACCCGTCACGGCAGCCGTGGAGCGGTCATGTTGAACGTTAAACGTAGTGACTCTTGGCCAGTGTCCGGCTGAACACTATCGGACGCGCAGTACGCGCAGGATACAGGCGTTTTGAAAAAGACCACCGCAACCCCGACCCCCTTGCCCGTGCCCGAGTGGCGCCAGCAAATGCATTACCGGCTCAAGGAAGGTGCGCTGATCGCCGTCGGCGCGCTGTGCCTCTACCTGTGGATGGCGCTGCTGACCTTCGATGCGGCCGATCCAGGCTTCACCCATACCAGCACCGTCGATCAGGTGCAGAACGCTGCCGGCCGAGCCGGGGCATACCTGGCCGACGTGATGTTCATGGTCTTGGGGTACTTCGCCTACATCTTCCCCTTGCTGCTGGCGATCAAGACCTGGCAGATCTTCCGCGAGCGCCATCAGCCCTGGCAGTGGAGCGGCTGGCTGGTGTCCTGGCGTCTGATCGGTCTGGTGTTCCTCGTGCTGTCGGGCGCGGCGCTTGCGCACATCCACTTCCATCCTTCGGCCAGCCTGCCGTTCGCAGCCGGGGGTGCGCTGGGTGAAGGATTGGGCGAGCTGGCGCGCAGCCTGCTCAACGTGCAGGGCAGTACGCTGGTGTTCATCGCCCTGTTCCTGTTCGGCCTGACCGTGTTCACCGATCTGTCGTGGTTCAAGGTGATGGACATGACGGGCAAACTCACCCTCGACCTGTTCGAGCTGGTGCAAGGCGCTGCCAACCGGTGGTGGGAAGCGCGCAACGAGCGCAAACGCCTGGTCGCGCAATTGCGCGAGGTCGATGAGCCTGAATTGACCGCCCCACCAGCCAAACGCGAGCCGGTGAAGGCCCGCGAGCGTGTGGTCGAGCGCGAGCCGGCACTGGCTTCATCCTTTGCGGCGCCAGCGCCGGCCGCTGCATCTGCCACCGCTTCGCCTGCACCAACTGCCGCATCCGCACCGCTCCCAGCGCCCGCCAAGCCTGCCGCGTTGCCCGAACCCATCGCACCCCGTGAAACCCGGCCAGCGCCGGTCATCATGCCGCCGGCCGCCAAAGAGCCGGCCAGGGCGCCTGAAACGGTCAAGCGCCATGTACCGGAGAAACCTGCCCAGCAGTTCGTCGACAGCGCCGTCCAGGGCACGCTGCCGCCCATCTCGATCCTCGACCCGGCCGAAGAGAAGAAGATCGAGTATTCGCCCGAATCCCTGGCCGGCGTCGGAAACCTGCTGGAGGTCAAGCTCAAGGAATTCGGCGTGGAGGTCACCGTCGACTCCATCCATCCGGGCCCGGTGATCACCCGCTACGAGATTCAACCTGCGGCTGGCGTCAAGGTCAGTCGCATCGCCAACCTGGCCAAAGACTTGGCGCGCTCGCTGGCCGTGACCAGCGTGCGCGTGGTCGAGGTCATTCCCGGCAAGACCACCGTCGGCATCGAGATTCCCAACGACAACCGGCAGATGGTGCGCTTCTCCGAAGTGCTGTCGGCGGCCCAGTTCGACGAGTCCACTTCTCCGGTAGCCCTGGCGCTCGGGCATGACATCGGCGGCAAGCCGGTCATCACCGACCTGGCCAAGATGCCGCACCTGCTGGTCGCCGGTACCACCGGTTCCGGTAAGTCGGTGGGGGTGAACGCCATGATCCTGTCGATCCTGTTCAAGTCCGGGCCGGAAGATGCGCGGCTGATCATGATCGATCCGAAGATGCTCGAACTGTCGATCTACGAAGGCATTCCGCACCTGCTGTGCCCGGTGGTCACCGACATGAAGGACGCCGCCAACGCCCTGCGCTGGAGCGTTGCGGAAATGGAGCGGCGCTACAAGCTGATGGCGGCCATGGGCGTGCGCAACCTGGCCGGTTTCAACCGCAAGATCAAGGACGCCGAAGCCGCCGGCGAGGTCATCCATGACCCGTTGTACCGTCGCGAGAGCATGGACGATGAGCCGCCGAGCCTGAGCACACTGCCGACCATCGTGGTGGTGGTCGACGAATTCGCCGACATGATGATGATCGTCGGCAAGAAGGTCGAAGAACTGATCGCCCGCATCGCGCAGAAAGCGCGTGCCGCCGGCATCCACCTGATTCTCGCTACCCAGCGGCCATCGGTGGATGTGATCACCGGCCTGATCAAGGCCAACATCCCCACCCGCATGGCCTTCCAGGTCTCCAGCAAGATCGACTCGCGCACCATCATCGACCAGGGCGGCGCCGAACAATTGCTCGGCCACGGCGACATGCTTTACATGCCGCCAGGCACCAGCCTGCCGATCCGTGTGCACGGTGCCTTCGTCTCCGACGATGAAGTGCACCGTGTGGTAGAGGCCTGGAAACTGCGCGGCGCCCCGGACTACAACGACGACATTCTCAACGGCGTCGAAGAGGCCGGCAGCGGCTTCGACGGCGGTGGCGGCAGCAGCGACGACGATGCCGAAACCGACGCGCTCTACGACGAAGCCGTACAGTTCGTGCTGGAAAGCCGCCGCGCTTCGATTTCCGCCGTGCAGCGCAAGCTCAAGATCGGTTACAACCGTGCCGCGCGTATGATCGAATCCATGGAGATGGCCGGTGTGGTCACGCCCATGAACAGCAACGGTTCGCGGGAAGTGATTGCGCCAGGCGGCCCGCGCGATTGATGATCAACCTGCCTGGCACCTGTCATGGATGCCAGGCCCATTCACTGTTTGACGAGGATTTCCATGCGCGCGATTCGCATGCTGTTGGTTTCTGCCCTGACCGCCGCCGCTCTGCCTGCCCTGGCTGCCGAGCAGGACGTCGCCCGCCTGACCCAGTTGCTGGAGAAGTCGCAGACCATCGACGCCACCTTTTCCCAACTGACCCTCGACGCCAGCGGCACGAGCTTGCAGGAGACCACGGGCAAGATGACGGTCAAACGTCCCGGCCTGTTCTACTGGCATACCGATGCGCCGCAGGAGCAGGTCGTGGTTTCCGATGGCCAGAAAGTCACCCTGTGGGATCCGGACCTGGAGCAGGCCACGATCAAGAAGCTCGACGTGCGCCTGAACCAGACGCCGGCGTTGTTGCTGTCCGGTGACGTCTCCAAGATCAGCCAGAGCTTCGACATCACCTCGAAGGAGCAGGGCGAAGTGATGGACTTCACCCTCAAGCCCAAGACCAAGGACACCTTGTTCGACTCGCTGCGCGTATCGTTCCGCAAAGGGCTGATCAACGACATGCAGCTGATCGACAGCGTCGGCCAGCGCACCAACATCCTCTTCAATGGCGTCAAGGCCAACCAGCCGGTGCCCGACAGCCGCTTCCGTTTCGATGTCCCGAAAGGCGCGGACATCATCCAGGAGTGAACTGATCCCGCCATGGACCTGTTTCGAAGCGAACCCGTCGCCCAGCCCCTGGCCGCGCGCATGCGCGCGACCAACCTGGACGAGTATGTCGGACAAGCGCACCTGCTGGCGCGGGGCAAGCCGTTGCGCGAAGCCCTGGAGCAGGGCGCCTTGCATTCGATGATCTTCTGGGGGCCGCCCGGGGTGGGCAAAACCACCCTGGCGCGGCTGCTCGCACAGTTTTGCGACGCGCATTTCGAGACGGTTTCCGCCGTGCTGGCCGGGGTCAGGGAGATTCGCCAAGCCGTCGAAGTGGCCCGCCAGCAGGCGGCCCAGTACGGCCGGCGCACGATCCTGTTCGTCGATGAAGTGCACCGCTTCAACAAGTCCCAGCAGGATGCCTTCCTGCCCTTCGTCGAAGACGGCACGCTGATCTTCATCGGCGCCACCACCGAAAACCCCTCGTTCGAGCTGAACAACGCGCTGCTGTCGCGGGCTCGGGTGTACGTGCTCAAGAGCCTCGACGAAACCGCCCTGCGCCAATTGGTCGACCGCGCCTTGAACGAGGAGCGCGGCTTGGGCAAGCGTCGTCTCAGCGTCAGCGACGAGGCGTTTCAGATGCTCCTGGCCGCCGCCGACGGCGATGGCCGGCGCATGCTCAATTTCCTCGAGAACGCCGCGGACCTGGCCGAGGACGGCGAAAGCATCGACGTCGAGATGCTGCAGAGCCTGCTGGGCGACAGCCGGCGCCGCTTCGACAAGGGCGGCGAGGCGTTCTACGACCAGATTTCCGCCCTGCACAAGTCGGTGCGTGGCTCCAACCCCGACGCCTCGCTGTACTGGTATGCGCGCATGCTCGACGGCGGCTGCGACCCGCTCTACATCGCTCGGCGTGTGGTGCGCATGGCCAGCGAAGACATCGGCAACGCCGACCCCCGAGCCTTGAGCCTGTGCCTGGCGGCCTGGGATGTGCAGGAGCGCCTGGGTAGCCCCGAGGGCGAGTTGGCGGTGGCGCAGGCCATCACCTACCTGGCCTGCGCGCCCAAGAGCAACGCCGTGTACAGCGGCTTCAAGAGCGCCCTGCGCGAGGCTGCCGAGCATGGCTCGCTGGAAGTGCCGCTGCACCTGCGCAATGCACCGACCAAGCTGATGAAACAGCTCGGTTACGGCGACGAGTACCGTTACGCCCACGACGAACCGGATGCCTACGCCGCCGGTGAAGACTATTTCCCCGAGCAGTTACCGCCGCGGCCTTACTACCAGCCTGTGCCCCGTGGCCTGGAACTGAAGATCGGCGAGAAGCTGCGCCACCTCGCCGATCTCGACCGCGCCAGCCCCCGTCAGCGGAGAAAACCATGATCACACTCATCGCAGCCGTTACGGCGGGCGGTATCGCCGGTACACTGTTGCGCTTCGCGACCGGTCAATGGGTGCTGGCCAATTGGCCGCGTCATTTTTACCTGGGTACGTTGGCGGTCAACCTGGTGGGTTGCCTGCTGATCGGCCTGCTGTACGGCCTGTTTCTGCTCAAGCCATCGGTACCGGTGGAGTTGCGTGCCGGCCTGATCGTCGGTTTTCTCGGTGGCCTGACGACTTTTTCGTCTTTTTCGCTGGACACCGTACGTTTGCTGGAAAGCGGGCAAGTCCCCCTGGCGCTGGGCTATGCCGGCCTCAGCGTGCTGGGTGGGCTGCTCGCCACCTGGGCCGGCCTGGCCCTGACCCGAATCTGAACCAACCTATTAGATAACGAGAGAACGCTATGCTCGATGCCAAACTGTTACGCGGCCAACTCCAGGACGTGGCGGACCGCCTGTCCACCCGTGGCTTCAGCCTGGATGTCGCGCGCATCGAATCGCTGGAAGAGCGCCGCAAGTCGGTGCAGACCCGCACCGAACAACTGCAGGCCGAGCGCAACGCGCGTTCCAAGTCCATCGGCCACGCCAAGGCCAAGGGCGAAGACATCGCGCCGCTGATGGCTGACGTCGAGCGCATGGCCGCGGAGCTGGCCGAAGGCAAGGCCGAGCTGGACGGCATCCAGGCCGAGCTCGACAGCCTGCTGCTCACCATGCCCAACCTGCCCGACGCCAGCGTGCCGGTCGGCGCTGACGAAGACGACAACGTTGAAGTGCGCCGCTGGGGCACCCCGGCCCAGTTCGATTTCGACGTCAAGGACCATGTCGCCCTGGGCGAAGTCAGCGGTGGTCTGGATTTCGAAGCCGCTGCCAAGCTGTCCGGCGCTCGCTTCGCCGTGTTGCGCGGGCCGATCGCCCGCCTGCACCGTGCCCTGGCGCAGTTCATGATCAACCTGCACACCAGCGAGCACGGCTATGAAGAGGCCTACACGCCCTATCTGGTGCAAGCCCCGGCGTTGCAGGGCACCGGTCAGTTGCCCAAGTTCGAAGAAGACCTGTTCAAGATCAGCCGTGAGGGCGAGGCCGATTTCTACCTGATTCCCACCGCCGAAGTGTCATTGACCAACCTGGTGGCCGGGGAAATCCTCGATGCCAAGCAACTGCCGCTCAAGTTCGTCGCGCACACGCCGTGCTTCCGCAGCGAGGCCGGCGCTTCGGGCCGCGATACCCGCGGCATGATCCGTCAGCACCAGTTCGACAAGGTCGAAATGGTTCAGGTGGTCGCCCCCGCCACGTCCATGGAAGCGCTGGAAAACCTGACCGCCAACGCCGAGCGTGTGCTGCAGGCCCTGGAGTTGCCGTACCGCGTGCTGGCCCTGTGCACGGGCGACATGGGCTTCAGCGCCGTGAAAACCTACGACCTGGAAGTGTGGGTGCCGAGCCAGGGCAAGTACCGCGAAATCAGCTCCTGTTCCAACTGCGGCGACTTCCAGGCCCGGCGCATGGGCGCGCGCTGGCGTAACCCGGAAACCGGCAAGCCGGAGCTGGTGCATACCCTCAACGGTTCGGGCCTGGCCGTGGGCCGTACCCTGGTTGCGGTCCTGGAGAATTATCAGCAGGCCGACGGCTCGATCCGCGTACCCGAGGTGCTCAAGCCGTACATGGCAGGTGTCGAGGTCATCCGCTAAATGGATTACCTGCCGCTGTTCCACAAGCTGCAGGGCGGGCGTGTACTGGTCGTCGGCGGTGGCGAGATCGCCTTGCGCAAGGCGCGCCTGCTGGCCGACGCCGGTGCCGAGCTGCGCGTGGTCGCTCCTGTGGTCGACGCGCAGTTGCGCGAGATGGTCGATACCGGTGGCGGCGAAATCCGTCTGCGCGGTTATGCGGCCGACGACCTGCACGGTTGCCGGTTGGTGATCGCCGCCACCGACGACACGCAGCTCAACGCTCAGGTGTCCCATGACGCCCAGGCGCTGAGCCTGCCGGTCAACGTGGTGGACGCGCCGGCCCTGTGCACCGTGATCTTTCCTGCCATCGTCGACCGCTCGCCCCTGGTGGTGGCGGTGTCCAGTGGTGGCGACGCGCCGGTATTGGCTCGCCTGATCCGTGCCAAGCTGGAAACCTGGATTCCAGCGGCCTACGGCGAACTGGCCGGGCTCGCGGCGCGCTTCCGCCACCGCGTCAAGGCACTGTATCCAGACGTCAACCAGCGCCGTGGATTCTGGGAGGAGGTCTTCCAAGGCCCGATCGCCGAGCGGCAACTGGCCGGGCAGGGCGCCGAGGCCGAGCGCATGCTGCGCGACAAGGTCGAAGGCGCCCCGGCCCAGCAGGGTGGCGAGGTGTATCTGGTGGGCGCCGGCCCTGGCGACCCCGACCTGCTGACTTTCCGTGCCTTGCGCCTGATGCAGCAGGCCGACGTAGTGCTGTACGACCGTCTGGTGGCGCCAGCGATCATCGACATGTGCCGGCGCGACGCCGAGCGCATCTACGTCGGCAAACGCCGTGCCGAGCATGCCGTGCCGCAGGACCAGATCAACCGCCTGTTGGTCGAGCTGGCCAGCCAGGGCAAGCGCGTCTTGCGCCTGAAGGGCGGTGACCCGTTCATCTTCGGCCGGGGTGGCGAGGAGATCGAAGAGCTGGCCGAGCACGGCATTCCTTTTCAGGTCGTGCCGGGCATTACCGCCGCCAGCGGCTGTTCGACCTATGCCGGGATTCCGCTGACCCACCGTGACCATGCCCAGTCCGTGCGTTTCGTCACCGGCCACCTGAAAGATGGCAGCAGCAACTTGCCATGGCGCGACCTGGTCGCGCCCAACCAGACCCTGGTGTTCTACATGGGCCTGGTGGGGCTACCGGCCATATGCGCCGAGCTGATCGCCCACGGTCGCGCCGCCGACACCCCGGCGGCGCTGGTGCAGCAGGGCACCACGCGCAACCAGCGGGTGTTCACCGGCACCCTGGCGGATTTGCCGGCGTTGGTCGCGCGCCATGAAGTGCATGCGCCGACCCTGGTGATCGTCGGCGAGGTGGTCAAACTTCGTGAGAAGCTGGCCTGGTTCGAGGGGGCCGAGCAGCCCTAGACGATGTCCGTAGCCCTTGCTGGCAATGCTTCGACAAGGCGGCAAGGGCGTCTCGGTCAGCGTTCTTGGAAACATCGCGAATCATCGCGGTTGGCACACCGAATCTTTCGTAACGAACCTGACGCCGTTCCAGCCCTCCAAGCCTTGAGCACGAACCTTCGTACATGAGGTGGAGTATGCGTCCTACAGCACTTTCAGCCTTACTGGTCAGTCTATTGCTGGGCGCGCCGGTCCTGGCGCACACCGCTACCGTGACCGCCCCACGCACCCAGGCACCGACCGTCAATCCATACAACAGCCCAATCCAGCGTGCCAATCCCAACAGCCATCAGGGCAGTGTGCCCGCCACGCCGCCAGTACGGGGCCCATCCACCGTGCCGCGCTTTGCGCCGCCCACGCTGGAAAACCGCGGTATCGGCAATGGCGACAACCTGCGTCGCCAGCAACAGACGCCCAATCTCGAACCCTCGCGCCCGCCACGCGATACCCCACGCGCACCTTGATTGAACGCTCGCTCGTTTCGATGCTCGACCGCTGCGGCTATCGCCCGGGTCGGCCATCGGCCATTCGATTACTGGAAGGAACCCGACATGCCCTCACGCTTCTTACTCACTCTGACCGCTGCCGCTCTGTTTCCCTTGCTGGCACAGGCGGCCGACCAGCAGCGCCTGCCCAGCGAAGAAGGCGAGCTGACCATCGACACCGTCGCCGAAGGCCTGCGCCAACCCTGGGCGCTGGCCTTCTTGCCCGGCGGCAAGGACATGCTGGTGACCGAACGGCCTGGCAACCTGCGCATCGTCAATGCCGATGGCCAAGTGGGACCGGCCATTTCCGGCGTACCGAAAGTCTGGTACGAGGGGCAGGGCGGGTTGCTGGATGTGGTGCTGTCGCCGAGTTTTCCCAAAGATCGCACGGTCTACCTGTCGTTCGCCGAGGTCGGTGAAGACGGCAAAGCCGGCACCGCCGTGGGTCGCGGCCAGTTGTCGCAAGACCGCGCCCGCCTGGAAAATTTCAACGTGATCTTCCGCCAGACGCCGAAGCTGTCCGAAGGCAACCACTTCGGCTCGCGCTTGGTCTTCGACCGTAAGGGTTACCTGTTCATCGCTTTGGGCGAGAACAACCAGCGGCCTACGGCCCAGGACCTGGACAAGCTGCAGGGCAAAGTGGTGCGGATCCTGCCGGACGGCGAGGTGCCCAAAGACAATCCTTTCGCGGGGCAGAAGGGCGTCAAGCCCCAGATATGGTCCTTCGGCCATCGCAACCCCCAGGGCGCTGCGCTCAACCCTTGGACCGACCAGGTCTGGATCAACGAGCACGGTCCGCGTGGAGGCGACGAAATCAACATTCCCGAAGCGGGCAAGAATTACGGCTGGCCGATCGCGACCCATGGCATCAACTATTCGATGACCCCCATTCCGGAAGCGCAGGGCAAACATGTCGACGGCATGGAAGACCCGCACCACGTCTGGGAAAAGTCTCCCGGCATCAGCGGTATGGCGTTCTACGACAGCCCGACTTTCAGGAAAGCCTGGGACCACAATCTGTTCATCGGTGCATTGGCCACCGAGGAGCTGATCCGCTTGCAACTCGATGGCGACAAGGTGGTGCACGAAGAGCGCATGCTCGGTGAGCTGAAGGCGCGCATTCGCGACGTGCGAGTGGGGCCTGACGGATACCTATACGTGCTGACCGACGCCAAGGATGGGGCGTTGCTCAAGGTAGGCCTGGGGGCGCAGTAAGACGTCGGCTTGACTATCGGACTGCATCCGCCTCGCTGCAATGCCAGGCGGATGGCGTCCCAGTCCCCCCCATGGCGTCGCCGGCTGAACTGTCGGTCTACGGAAAAAACGTCAATGCGCCAACGTTGTCGGCCATCAAAGCACCGGCACCGCCAGCAGATCCTTGAGTGCCTGGGCCAGTACCTGCGGTTGCACCGGTTTCTGCATGACCAGGCTGGTGGGTAGATCAAGACCTTCCAGCTCGGGGTAGCCGGTCAGGAACACCACCGGCAGCGAGGGGAAGCGTTCGCGCACGGCACTGGCCAGTTGGCCACCGTTGAATTCCGGCATGGCGAAGTCGGTCAGCAGCACGTCGATCTGATCGTCCAGCAGCGCCAGCGCCTGCTCGCCGCTGTGCGCCTGACGCACGCGGTAGCCATATTGGCGCAGGACATCGCCAAGCAGATCGCGCACCAGATGGTCGTCGTCCACCAACAGCACGGTGCGGTCCTGACCGCTGTCTTCCAGATCGCTCGACAGTGGCATGTTCAGCGTCGGCTCCGCCACCGGCAGCTCGCGCACGGCCGGCAGGTAGACACTGACCTGAGTGCCTTTACCCGGCGCGGTATCGATGCGCACGCCACCGCCGGACTGTTTGGCGAAACCGAACACCTGGGCCAGTCCCAAGCCCGAACCCTTGCCGATGTCCTTGGTGGTGAAGAAGGGTTCGAAGACCTTGGCCACCACCTCTTCGCTCATGCCGAAGCCCGTGTCGCGGATCGCCAGCATCACGTACTCGCCCGGTTCCGGGTCTTCGGGACGCCGGGCCGGCTCGTGCACGGTGGTGTTGCGGGTCATCAGCACCAGTTGGCCGCCGGCCGGCATGGCGTCGCGGGCATTGATCGCCAGGTTGAGAATGATCATCTCGGTCTGGGTCGGGTCGGTCATCGCCTGCCACAGCGCCGGGTCGAGGTCAAGGCGCACGGAAATGTTGCCACCCAGCGAGCGTTGCAGCAGCTCTTCGACGCCGTCCAGCGTGCGGTTGAGGTTGAGCGCGACAGGGTCCAGGCGCTGACGGCGAGAGAATGCCAGCAGCTGCGCCGTAAGCTTGGCCCCGCGCTCGCCGGCTTCGCGGATGTGTTGCAGCCGCGAGCGTGCCTTGGCCAGGTCTTCACGATTCAGGTCGCGCTCGAGGAAGCTCGAACCGGTGATGATCACGGTCAGCAGGTTGTTGAAGTCGTGGGCCACGCCTGCGGTGAGCTGGCCGACCGCCTCCAGGCGCTGCATCTGCTGCAAGGCGGCCTCGATACGCTCCCGCTCGGCGATCTGTTCGCGCAAGCGGCTGTTGGCCTCGACCAGGCCGAGGGCCGACTCGCGTTCGCTGGTGATGTCGCGGGCCACGACATAGAGCATGTTGTCTTCACGCACCACCACCCATGACAACCAGCGCTGATCGCCGCTGACATGCTGTACCCGCCCGACGAAGCGAGCGCTGGTACTGCCTTGGTCCAAGGCGGCCAGCGCGTCGACGAAAGCCTGTTGTTCGGGGTAGGGAATGACGCCTAGCAGCGAGCTCTGGCTGAGACGCTCGCGGCTGATGCCCAAGGTGGCCTCCCACGCGGGGTTGAGGGCCACGGGTGTGAGATCGTTGCTAAGCACGGCCAACAGATCCTGGGACAGTTCCCAAGCCCTGTCACGCTCGCGGGTACGCCGCTCGACGCGCTCGCCGAGCATCTCGTTGAGGTGCTTGAGGCCCTGAGTGGCCTGGCGTTGCTGGTGGATGTCCTGCATCACCCCGGAAAAGCGCACGCATTCGCCATCGACGAAGCGCGCCTGGCCGCTGCTGAGCAGCCAGTGCGGCTCGTGGTGGTGAGGCCGTTCGATGCGGAATTCGGCGCGGTACTGGCCGTCGTTGCCGGGTTGCATGGCCAGGTCCACGGCAGCGCGGACCTGTTCCAGGTCTTCGGGGTAGATGCCGTCGTAGAACAATTGCAGCGTCGGCTCGGTGTCCGGTTCCAGACCGAACAACACTTTGGCGCGTGCGTCCCAGCGCAGTACGCCTTCGATCGGTCGGAAATCCCAGGTGCCCATGCCAGCAGCGTCGATGGCGATGCGCGCGCGCGCCTCGACGTCGGCCAGCGCTTCCTCGGCCGTGCGCCGCCGCTGGCGTTCCTGGATCTCGGTCAACGCACGGCGTACGGCCTTGGGCAGCAGCGACAGGTTTTTCTTCAGGACGTAATCGGTGGCGCCCAGGCGGATCATCTCCACCGCATGTTCTTCGCCATAGATGCCGGAGAGGAAGATGAACGGCGTGGTCGGGGCCAACTGCTGGGCGATGGCCAGCACTTGGGTGCCCGACGAACTGGGCAACACGCAGTCGCACAGGATCAGGTCGAAGTCTTCTTCGAGCAGGGCGTTCTCGACGCCGACATGGTCGAACACCACCTTGGCCTGCATGTGCAGGCCGTTACGCTCCAGGCGTAGCAGGGTCAGCTCGGCGTCCATCGAGCTGTCTTCGACCATCAGCAATTTCAGCGACATCTGCTGCATCCAGTACGCCTCAGGTAATGCCGCGGCGGGGCAGACGCAGCGAGCCGGGTGGCGGCTCGTTGAGCACAGCCCAGAACACCCCCAGATCAGAGATGGCTGTGACGAACTCTTTGAATTCCACAGGTTTGACCACGTAGGCATTGACGCCCAGCTCGTAGGCGCGCAGTAGATCGGGCTCTTCGCGCGACGAGGTCAGCATCACCGTAGGAATGCTGCGTAGCTCGGGGGTGGAGCGCACTTCCTTGAGGACTTCCAGGCCATCGACCTTGGGCAGTTTCAAGTCCAGCAACAGCACGGCGGGATTGCCGTCGTCACGGTCGCTGTAGGCATTGCGACGCATCAGATAATCCAAGGCATCGGCGCCATCGCGCATGACGATGACTTCATTGGCCAGCTGGCTGCGTTCCAGCGCCACGAGGGTCAACTCCAGGTCTCTGGGGTTGTCTTCGACCAACAGGATGGGTTTGAGCATGTTCGGTACGGTCCCTCAAGCGTGTTGGGGGTGGAGGGGAAGGGCGAAGTGGAACGAGGCGCCCTGGTCGAGCGCGCCTTCGGCCCAGACACGTCCGTCGTGGCGCTCGATGATGCGGCGCACACTGGCCAGGCCGATGCCGGTGCCTTCGAAGTCTTCCATGCGGTGCAAGCGCTGGAACACCCCAAACAGTTTGTTAGCGTAGGCCATGTCGAAACCGACACCGTTGTCGCGTACGTAGATCTCGATTTCCTCGTCGTTCTCACGCGAGCCGATCTCGATACGTGCCGGATTGCGCTCGCGCGTGTACTTGATGGCGTTGGAGATCAGATTCTGCAAGACCAGGTTGATGAACGCAGGGTCGGCGATCACCTTGGGCAGGCGGGCGACGTCCCAGACGATTTCCCGTCCGGCGTAGTCGGGCGCCGATTCGGTACGGATGGTGTCGATCAAAGCGTTGAGGTTGACGTCCGACATGCGCAGGGCCGAGCGGCCCATCTGCGAGAAGTTGAGCAGGTTGTCCACCAGCGTTCCGGCGAACTGCGCCGCTTCCTCGATGTGCTGCAAGAAGCGCTTGCCACGTTCGGACAGCCCTTGGCCTTCGAACTCGCTGAGCAGCTCGCTGTAGCCGGCGATGTGTCGCAGTGGCGCACGCAGGTCGTGGGACACGCTGTAGGAAAACGCTTCGAGTTCCTTGTTGGAACGCTTGAGTTCACCGGCCAGTTGCGCCAGTTCCTCGGCTTTGCGCAGGACGATGCCAAGTACGGCGATGCGCAGTTCCAGCACGCCTTCGACGATGAGCGGGTCCCAGGGTTGCGAGAAACCGCGAATTTCTTCATTCCAACGTTCGAAGCTATGCCGCGGACTGAGGCGGCCGGTGGCGTCGTCGATGTGTTTGTCCGGACGCCCGGCCCAGTGCACGGTGCGCACCTGTTCTGGGCGGAACCACAGCAGGTAGTGCGAGTGGATCTGCGAGATCGCCACGGCCAGCACGCCGCCAGCATGGTCGGCCAGTTCGGGCAGCAGCGGGATGTCGCGACGGATGTTGTCGGTGTGGAACACGCCTTCCTCGTCGCGCTGCCCCAGCCAATGCACCAGCGCCAGCACTTGCGCCTCGCTCGGGGTGTCGCCGATCAGGTCGCACTGCTCGGCGCTGATGATGGCCACGCCCTTGGCGGCGGCGAAATCCAGCATCACCTCGGGCAAGGCCAGCAAACCCTCGCTGACGCTGTCGCGGTCGGCCATGGACGAAAGCATGCGCACGATGTGGCGGCGCAGATCGAGCAACTGGCGGGTGTTGGTGTGCGACTCGCGCGCTTCGATCTGCAACGACAGAACGCTGGCCAGCAGCTCGCAGGCGGTACGGGTCTGGAAGTCGACGGCGCGGGGTTCGGCGTGGTGACAGGAAATCAACCCCCACAGTTTGTCGTCCACCACGATCGACAGCGACATCGACGCCAGGGTGCCCATGTTGCGCATGTATTGCAGGTGCACCGGCGACACGCTGCGCAAGGACGCAAAGCTCATGTCCAGTGGCTTGCCGGTCAGGGGGTTGAGCGTCGGCAGCAGCGCCGAGGGCTCGTAGGTGGCGTCCTGGATCAGGCGGATGCGGTTGATCCGGTACAGCTCGCGGGCCTGGCGCGGAATATCCGAACCTGGGAAGCACAAGCCCAGGTAACGCGGATAGCCCGGATCGACGGCTTCGGCGATGACCAGGCCATTGCCCTCGGCGTCGAAGCGATACGCTTTGACCCGTCCGAAGCCAGTCAAGCGCTTGATCTGTTGCACCGACTGATCGAGCAGCGCTTCGAGATCGGCCGCCTGGTTGAGGCTGCCGACGAAACCGCGCACCAGGGGGTGGTAGTCAGCGCGCGGGGTGCTGCCGCAGGGTTCGAATTCGGCGATCAATACGTGGTCGTGACGGTGCACCAACAGGCGTAGCGGCTCCTGCCAGATGGCGTCGGCATTCAGGCGGACATCGGCCAAATGGAAGGGGAACACATCGTCTTCCGGCACCTGGGGCAGGTGTGCATGCAGATCGAAGCCGTCGAACAACGCCGCGAACGGGCGTTCGAGCACGTCCTGTGCGCTGATGCCCAGCCACTGACGTACGTTCTCGCTGGCCTGGACGATGCGCAAGTCGCGTTCGTCGAGGACCAGCATGAAGCCTTGGGGCTGGATGCTGCCCGGAACCTGAATGGGCTCCTGGGCGCAGCGTTCGACCGCTTCGTCAAAAGCGTTCTGGGCGGTTGTCAAGAAACACTCTCCGTTCATGGCCACGGGGCGAGGCCGCAAGCAGGTGAAAAAGAAAGGGAAATTAGTGCGCCCACGGTATCAGAAAAGTACGAATTGAGCGTCGGAAAGTGGCCATTTGAGGCCAGGTTGGGCAGTAGGTTCTACGCCGATGGGGTTTTTGTACAGGTTTTTAGCTGGGGTGACCGTTCATCGCCAAAACGGCCTTGCGTCGTGGAGGGGTCAGGCCGGTAACGGCGTTCGATCACAGTCAGACGCTCGTTTACACCGCCAAGGGCTAGACCCATTCGAACACCGCACCGGTATTGAGCAGGGGCGGCATCGCGCTGGCGGGCGGACGGCCCCAAGCGCAGACGAATGCCTGCCAAGCCCCGTCCTGTAAGCGCCTTTGCCCTGGGCTAGCCAGGGCAAGGACTTGGTACGACTCAGCGCAGCTCGGCGGTCAAGTCGAGCAAGGTGTCCAGAACGGCCCCCGCCAGCGCTTTGGCGCGCGCGCCCGACCAACCGGTGTGCGGATTGGGCGCGTCATCGTGGTCCTTGAACGGCATTTCCAAGGTCAGCGACAGGCAATCGTAGGCCTGGCCGACGGCGTTGCAAGCCAAGGCCATGTTGGCCTGGCCGGGCGCGTCGCGGGTATAGCCGTGAACTTGCTGGAAGTCCTCGGTAAGCCTGCACAGCGTGTCGCGAAAGCGCTGCTCCAGAGCGGCCAGGCGCGGGCTGTAGTTCGGGTTGCCCTCGCAGGCGGCGGTGAACACGTGCGGGATCTCTTCGTCGCCGTGCACGTCGATGAACGCGTCTACGCCATGGCGCTGCATCTGCGTCTGGGCGAAGAACACCTCGGGGCTGAGCTCGACGCTAGCGCTCTGCCAGGCGCGGTTGAGGTCCTGGCCCTTGAAGTTGGTGCGCAGGTGGCCGAGGTAGGCGCCGTCAGGGTTCATGTTGCAGATCAGGTAGAGGTCGGCGACGGCCAGCAATGCCTGGACCTTGGCATCGTTCTGCTCGAGGCGGTCGATGACGCCCTCCATGAACCATTCGGCCATGTGCTCACCGGGATGCTGCTGGGCGATCAGCCACAGCTTGCGTTTGCCGGGGGCGCCATCGCCGGGGACGCCATCGGCGGACACACCGTGGCTGGCGCGCAACAGGGGAATGTCGCGGCCCTGCACGCTGCGTCCGCTGGCCAGCAGTTCTATACCGGCAATGCCTTGCGCGCGTTCGATCAGTTGGTTGTGCCGCGCGCGCGGGTAAGGTTCGAAATAAGCCAGCCACACCTGTGGCTGTTCGGCATCGAGGTCGATGTGCAAGGCGGCGCCGTCGAACTGACTGGGCACGCGGAACCAAGACTGCCGGTCGTAGGAGGCGACTGCGTGGTAGCCCGTCCACGCGTTGGGATAGGAGGATTGGCTGGCGTTGTCCAGGCTGAAGCGATGGCGCTGGCCTGGGGTCAGGCCTGCGGCGCGGAAGTGGAACCACTGGAAGTGGCCGCTATGGCTGTCGGGCCGCAAGGCCAAACGTACGTGGCTGGGCTGGGAAGCATCCACGATTTCGATGTTGCCTGAATCGAAATCGCAGTCGATGTGCAGCGGGGATTGCGTCACGGCCATTGCCAAGCTCCTCTGGCGTTATTGTGCCGTCACTTTACCCCTCAGGCTCCGAGGCCGAAAGCCAGGACCGCCGCCACGCCCAGGCCCACCGCCAGCACACAGCCGCCCAGCGAGAATGCCGCGCGCCCCTGGCGGTAGCTGCCGCGCTCGCCCAGCGCTCGAGCTGGAGCCAATAGGCTGCGCCAGTGCAGTTCGATGGCGTGAAACGCCTGCAGGTGCGCAGGCGAGGCATCGAGCCAGCGACGAAAGTCGATGCGTTCGCAGGCGGTGGTGGTCGGGTTTTGCAGCCTGACGTACCAGCGACAGGCCTGAGCGGCGACGGCGTCCGGTGGCGGCAGGGTCGCGTGGAGCGCTTGGGCCAACAGGCGCTCGACGCACTCGATGCGCAGGTCGAGGCGCTGACCGATTTGGGTGAGGTCGAGCCCATCCAGGCGGCTGAGCAGAAAGACCTGCTGAGCGCGGCGCGGCAGACGTTCGAAGCGTTGCGGCATGGCGTTTCGCAGCGGCTGCTCGGCGTCACACGCAGGTTGCATCGGGGGCAGCGATACACGGCTCATGGGCAGCTCCTTGCGTAGCGGCGGGGGATAGGGGGCGTCTTCCGTAACGCTGCGTGAGCTTAGTATTAACGAGATTGATTCTCAAGTGCTGATTGGTAAAACCTTCGCGCGCTTGTGTTCTCGCGGTCTTCAGCTTGCTATTATTCGGCCACCTAAGCGGCAACCCTTCTTCATTAGCCTGAAGAGCACCAAAAAAAAAGACCCAGCAAAAAGCTGGGTCAAAAACCGTGATTAGCCTGATGAGGAGATAAACTGAACGCCCGACCTTAGGGCTTTCGGATTATCCAGCGAGTCTCTCGACCTGCTGAGTGCAATAATAATCGTTATCATTTGGCAGTCAAATGATTTTTAGCGATGTGGCGAAAAAAGCCTGAGCACTTCCTGATCGCGGTTTCAGCCAGTCTTCTGTCTCCAGTTCCTTCATACCCCTTCTTGCGAAGGCCGTTGCTCCAGCAGCGATCTGGCCATGTTGATCATGTGCATCAAGGCGTACATCACTTCACGCACATTGCCCTGCTGGTGGCTGGCGCTTTCGCATGCGGTGGCGGCAGCGCTGCGCAACAGGTTCATGACGTGGGCGTCGACCATGTCGGGGCTGACGTCGTCGCGCACGGTCCAGGGTGTACGATCGACCGAGGTGCTGGCTGCGGTAGGGTTGAGGTAGTAGTCCAACGCACGGCGGGCGGCTTCGCTGTCGAGTTCTTTGTCTGAATATGTCGTAGGTTTCATCCTGTTACCAAATTGTGATGAGCGGGAAGGGAATGTTTTCCTACTATAGTACATGGAGTATTAGCTCAGGCCATTACAAATAATACCATTTGTGTATTGAGCGCAACGGGACAGGACGTATCGTGCGGGCGATGGATAAATGGATCGCATTGGTAAAGCTAAAACTACGCGAACTCGGCCTCTCCCAAGAGCAGCTGGCCGAGCGCGTCGGCGTCACCCAAGGCGGCGTCGGTCATTGGCTACGCGGTACGCGCACGCCGAAAGTCGACATGATGAACAAGGTTCTGGTGGCCTTGGGTATGCCGCACTTGCACGTCTCCCTGAGCATCGCGCCGGTGAACGCTGTCGCCGAGCGTGCGAGCCGCTACCGGACGCAGGACGGTTCAGACACGGACGCCGAAGCAGACATATCTCAATACATCTTGTGTTTTCGCTACCCGGTTCTGGCTTGGGCGGAGCTGGACGGTCCGCTGCCAACCTCCAGCATCGTCACCGAACAGACCGATTACTGCGCCCAAGGCAAGGCGTTCTGGCTGCGCGTCGAGGGCGACCTGATGAGCTCGGCCACCGGTCCCAGCGTGCCGGAACATATGCTGGTGCTGGTCGACCCCGGCGTGCCCGCCGCTCCCGGAAAGTTGGTGATCGCTCGCCAACAAGGCACCACGGCCATGTTTCGGCAGTTGGTGGAAGATGGCGGCCAGCGTTTCCTCAAACCGCTCAACCCCACGTATCCCAAACTGTTGTGCGGTACGGGGTTCGAGGTGATCGGGGTAGTGGTGCGCTCGCATGGAGTGCACTGAGGCGGCGACATGCCGCCATGGCAAGCACGACGCGCGGCAGGGCGACCGGGCTTAAGCCAACCCACTCGCACGCCAGCCGCCCGTTTTCACAAAGCCACCAACAGCGTACCTTCGCTGACCATCTCGCCTTCGGCGCACAGCAATGCGCTCACCACTCCCGCTTCGGGCGCGCGAATGCTGTGTTCCATTTTCATCGCCTCCAGGACCACCAACGCAGCGCCTGCCTCCACGGCCTGGCCGGGTGTGACCAGGACCCGTACGATGCTGCCGTTCATCGGCGCGCTGAGCCCACCGGCCAGTGCTGCGCCGCCTGGGGCGGCACTGGCCGGCTCGTAGGCGCGCAGGCCGTGCCATTGCTGCTGCCAGCGCAGATACAGCGTGTCGCCACGGCGTATGGCAGGCGTAGCGGGCGACGCTGTCGCTTCCAGTGCAATTCCCGTGCAGGGCGTATCCTCCAGCGCGACGACGCGATCCACGCCGTCACACTGCAACGCTACCAAGCGTCGCGCCGGCAGGCCCAAGCGCCAGCCGTGGGTACGCGACCAGGGCGATTGGAGATCGTCGTCGCGGCGCCGGCTGCCCATCTCGTGCAACCAGACCTGCGCCGCACGCTGCCAGAACGCTTCGGACAAGACGTCTGAAGGGGGGAGCAGCACAGCCTGATGGCGGGCGATGAAGCCGGTGTCCAGTTCCGCCGCTGCGAACGCGGGGTGGGCGAGGATACGCTGCAGGAACGCCAGGTTGGTCTTCACACCGCCGATGGCCATGCCCATCACCAGCTCCAGCAGGCGTTGCCGCGCCTGTTCGCGGTCTTCGCCCCAAGCGATCAGCTTGCCCAGCATCGGGTCGTAATAGGGCGAGACCGTGTCGCCTTCGCAAACCCCGCTGTCGATACGCTGGCCGACGCCCAGCGCAGGCTCGCGGTAGAGCGCCAAGGCGCCGGTGGCCGGCAGGAAATCCTGTGCCGGGTCTTCGGCATACAGACGCACTTCGATCGCATGCCCGCGCAATGGCACCTCGGCCTGGGTCAGGGGCAGCGCTTCGCCGCGCGCCACACGAATCTGCCAGGCCACCAAGTCCAGCCCGGTGATGGCCTCGGTGACCGGATGCTCGACTTGCAGACGCGTGTTCATTTCCATGAAGAAGAAATCGCCACGGGCATCGAGCAGAAATTCCACCGTACCGGCGCCCACATAGGCGATCGCCTGCGCGGCGCGCACCGCCGCCTCGCCCATGGCCTGGCGCAAGGCCGGGGAGAGGCCCGGGGCCGGCGCTTCTTCGACGACCTTCTGATGGCGGCGCTGGATCGAGCAGTCGCGTTCGTTGAGGTACAGGCAATGGCCGTGGCGGTCGGCGAACACCTGAATCTCCACATGCCGCGGTTGCAGCACGTATTTCTCCACCAGCATGCGCGCGTCGCCGAACGACGCCTGCGCCTCGCGCTGCGCCGAAGCCAGGGCCTCGGCCAGTTGCGCCTCGTGCTCGACTACCTTCATGCCTTTGCCGCCACCCCCCGCGCTGGCCTTGAGCAGCACCGGGTACCCGATGCGTGCGGCGGCCTCGCGGAAGGTATCGAGGTCTTGCGCTTGGCCGTGGTAACCCGGCACCAACGGCACCCCGGCGTGTTCCATCAAGGCCTTGGCCGCCGATTTGCTGCCCATGGCTTCGATGGCCCGCGCCGGTGGGCCGAGGAAGATCAGGCCGGCGTCTTCGATGGCCTGGGCGAACGCCGCATTCTCGGAAAGGAAGCCGTAGCCTGGATGCACCGCCTGGGCGCCGCTGGCGTGCGCTGCGGCCAGCAGCTTGTCGATGTCCAGATAGCTGTCGGCCGCCTTGGCGCCGCCCAGATCGACGCTGAGGTCGGCCTCGCGCACGTGCCGTGCCTGGCGATCGACGGCGCTGTGCACGGCCACCGTGGTCAGGCCCATGGCCTTGGCGGTGCGCACGATGCGGCAGGCGATCTCGCCGCGGTTGGCGATGAGCAAGGTATTCAGGGTGGGTGAAGTCATGGGCGCGGCTCCTGCTCGCGGGGAGTGGCCTGCCAGGCAGGCAGGCGCTTGTGCAGGAAGGCCTGCAAGCCCTCCTGGCCTTCGGCGCTGACGCGGATCTGCGCGATGCATCGCTCGCACGCCTCGCGCAGCGCATCCGAGAGAGCGCTACCGTCGACCTGGCGCAGCAGCGCCTTGCTGGCGCGCATCGCCTGGGGGCTGTTGAGCAGCAGTGTTTCGATCCAGCTGTCGACCTGCGTATCGAGCTCTGCCGGCGGGTAGGTCTCGGCCAGCAAGCCCAGCCGTTGCGCCTGCACACCGCTGAAGCGCTGCGCGGTCAACGCGTAGCGCCGTGCGGCACGGGCACCGATGGCCTGTACCACGAACGGGCTGATTACCGCCGGCGCCAGGCCGATGCGGACCTCCGACAGGCACAACTGCGCATCCTGCGCACCGATGGCCATGTCGCAGCAACTGATCAGACCCAGCGCGCCGCCGAATGCCGCGCCTTGCACCACGGCCAGGGTCGGCATGGGCAGCGCGTGCAGACGGTACATCAGCTCGCCCAGCGCTTGGGCGTCGCGGAGGTTCTGCGCCAGGTCCAGTTGCGCCGATTGCTGCATCCAATGCAGGTCGGCGCCGGCGCTGAAATGCCGGCCGCGTCCGCGCAGCAGCACGAAACGCAGGTCGACGTCCTCGCCCAGCAGGGTGAGCGCACTCGACAACTCGTCGATCATCTGCGCGTCGAACGCATTGTTCTTGGCCGCACGGTCCAGCCACAGGGTGGCGAAGCCGCGAGGGTCGTGGATCACTTCGAGGGTATCGAAAGGCTTCATGGCGTTACATCCGGAAGATGCCGAAACGGCTGGACGCGATGGGCGCGTTGAGGGCGGCGCTCAGGGCCAGGCCCAGCACGTCGCGGGTCTGCGCCGGGTCGATGACACCGTCGTCCCACAGCCGCGCGCTGGAATAATAGGGGTGGCCCTGGCGTTCGTACTGGTCGAGGATCGGCTGGCGCAGGCGTGCCTCGGCCTCGGCCTCGAACGGCTCGCCACTGCGCAGGCTCTGTTCGCGCTTGACCTGCACCAGTACGCCGGCCGCCTGCTCGGCGCCCATCACCCCGATCCGTGCGTTGGGCCACATCCACAGAAAGCGCGGGTCGTAGGCGCGGCCGCACATGCCATAGTTGCCGGCGCCGAAGCTGCCGCCGATGATCACGGTGAATTTCGGCACTTGCGCACAGGCCACTGCGGTGACCAGCTTGGCGCCGTGCTTGGCGATGCCGCCTTCTTCGTATTTCTTGCCGACCATGAAGCCTGTGATGTTCTGCAGAAAGAGCAGGGGAATGCCGCGCTGGCAGGCCAGCTCGATGAAGTGCGCACCTTTTTGCGCCGCCTCCGCGAAGAGAATGCCGTTGTTGGCCAGGATCGCCACCGGATAGCCGTGCAGGTGGGCGAAGCCACACACCAGCGTCGTGCCGAACAGGGCCTTGAATTCGTCGAACTGCGAACCGTCCACCAGCCGTGCGATCACCTCGCGCACGTCGAACGGCTGCTTGGCGTCGGCCGGCACCACGCCGTACAGCTGGTCGGCCTCGTACAGCGGCGCGCTGACCGGTTGGCACTGCAACTGGCCGTGCTTGCGCCAGTTGAGATTGGCCACGCAGCGGCGCGCCAGCGCCAAGGCGTGCTCGTCGTCCTCGGCATAGTGGTCGGCCACGCCACTGGTGCGGCAGTGCACATCGGCGCCGCCCAGATCTTCGGCGCTCACCACCTCGCCCGTAGCGGCCTTCACCAGAGGGGGGCCGGCGAGGAAGATGGTCGCCTGCTGACGCACCATGATCGCTTCGTCGGCCATGGCCGGCACATAGGCGCCGCCCGCCGTGCACGAGCCCATCACCACGGCGATCTGCGGGATGCCCTGGGCGCTCAGGTTGGCCTGGTTGAAGAAGATCCGCCCGAAATGCTCGCGGTCGGGGAACACTTTGTCCTGACGCGGCAGGTTGGCACCGCCCGAATCCACCAGATAGAGGCAGGGCAGCCGATTCTCTTGGGCGATGGCCTGGGCGCGCAGGTGTTTTTTCACCGTCAGCGGATAGTAGGAGCCTCCTTTGACCGTGGCGTCGTTGGCCAGGATCACGCACTCGACCCCTTCGACCCGGCCGATACCGGCCACCAGCCCAGCGGCGGGCACGTCTTCGTCATACACCTGATAGGCGGCCAACTGGCCGATTTCGAGGAAAGGCGAGCCTGGGTCGAGCAGGCGGTCGATGCGCTCGCGCGGCAGCAGTTTGCCGCGCGCGGTGTGCCGGGCTTGGGCCTGGGTACCGCCGCCCTGGCTGACTTGGGCCAGCAGGGCGTAGAGCGCTTCGACCTGGGCCAGCATCGCCTGGCGATTGCGGGCGAACTCGGGCGAATGCGGGTTGAGCTGGGTTTTGAGAATCATCGTGAGCCTCTTTGGGCAGCGAGTCGTTGGAGGGCGGACGGCTGATGCGCAGGAAGCGTGCGGACGACCGCTTCGCCCTTGCGCCGGCGTGCCGGCCATTGCAGGTCGGGCTCAACGCCGGCCAGCCACGTCCGCGAAAGCAAGCGACGCAAGCGCATGCATCACCGCGTTTCGTTGAACAACTCGCGCCCAATCAGCATGCGACGTATCTCGCTGGTGCCCGCGCCGATTTCGTACAGCTTGGCGTCACGCAGCAGACGCCCGGCGGGGAATTCGTTGATGTAGCCGTTGCCCCCGAGAATCTGGATCGCCTCCAGGGCCATCTGTGTGGCGCGCTCGGCGGTGTAGAGGATCACGCCAGCCGCGTCCTTGCGTGTGGTCTCGCCGCGGTCGCAAGCCTGGGCCACGGCGTACAGGTAGGCGCGGCTGGCATTGAGTTGGGTGTAGAGGTCGGCGACCTTGCCCTGGATCAGCTGGAACTCGCCGATGCTCTGGCCGAACTGCTTGCGGTCGTGGATGTAGGGCACCACCAGGTCCATGCAGGCCTGCATGATCCCGGTCGGGCCGCCGGCCAGCACCACGCGTTCGTAGTCCAACCCGCTCATCAGCACGCGTACGCCGCCGTCGAGCTGGCCGAGGATGTTTTCCTGCGGCACCTCGACATCGTCGAAGAACAGCTCGCAGGTGTTGGAGCCGCGCATGCCCAGCTTGTCGAACTTCTGGCTGCGGCTGAACCCCTTGAAGTCGCGCTCGACGATGAACGCGGTGATGCCATGGGCGCCGCGCTCCAGATCGGTCTTGGCATAGATCACGTAGGTGTTGGCATCCGGGCCGTTGGTTATCCAGGTCTTGCTGCCGTTGAGCACGTAACGGTCGCCGCGCTTGTCGGCGCGCAGCTTCATCGACACCACGTCGGAGCCGGCATTGGGCTCGCTCATGGCCAGCGCCCCGACGTGTTCGCCGCTGATCAGCTTGGGCAGGTACTGGCGTTTTTGCGCTTCGCTGCCGTTGCGGTTGATCTGGTTCACGCACAGGTTCGAATGCGCGCCGTACGACAGCGCGACCGAGGCCGAACCGCGGCTGATCTCCTCCATTACCAGCACGTGGGCCAGATAGCCCAGGCCCGCACCGCCATAAGCTTCCGGCACGGTCACGCCCAGCAGGCCCATGTCGCCGAACTTGCGCCACAGGTCGGCGGGGAAGAGGTTGTCCTGGTCGATCTGTGCGGCGCGTGGGGCGATTTCGGCGGCAACGAAGGCGCGCACCTGGTCGCGGAGCATGTCGAGGGTTTCGCCTAGGGCGAAGTTGAGCGTGGTGTAGTACATGGCGGCACCTTGTTGTTCTTGGGATACGGCAGTGGTGTTCGACGGCCTGGTCGGCAGGGCAGGGTCTTGCGGACCAGGATTTCGGTTGCATTGGCCATAAGGGGCGGATGATCTTGTCGGTCTGCTGAGCGCAGGCCCTTACAGCAAAATCTAACTCGAACGTCTGGCTTTTCACCTTTACGTTAACGTAAACATGGCGCTCGAGGCTGTCAATCCACCATTCACCTTTACGTAAGCGTAATCCTGGTCCAGAGTATTGGCGGCTCGTTGGTACCTAGAACAATCACAAGAAGGGACGCCCATGACTCAACCCAGCTACAGCCGTGGCCGACAGGACCCACCGCTGCTCACTCAAACCCTGGGTCAGGCATTCGATGCCTGCGTCACCCGCCACGCCGACCGCGAAGCGTTGGTCGTGCGTCATCAAAGGCTCCGCTACAGTTGGCGGCAATTGGCCGAGGCGGTCGACACCCATGCGCGGGCTTTGATGGCGCTGGGCATCGAGCCCGGCGAGCGGATCGGCATCTGGGCGCCCAACTGCGCCGAGTGGTGCATCCTGCAGATCGCCAGCGCCAAGGTCGGCGCGGTGCTGGTCACCATCAACCCAGCCTATCGGGTCAGCGAACTGGACTACGTGCTGCGCCAGTCGGGCTGCCGCTGGCTGGTCTGCGCCGATGCATTCAAGACCTCTGACTACCACGCCATGCTCATCGAGCTGATCCCGAGACTGGCGACCCACGCGCCAGGCCACTGGCGCAGCGACACGCTGCCGGCGTTGCGCGGTGTCGTCAGCCTGGCCGCACAGCCACCGCAGGGCTTCGTCGCCTGGGCGGATCTGGCCGTGCGGGCAGGGCAGGTGTCGTGGCCGGCCTACTGTGCCCGCCAGGCCAAGTTGCGCTGCGACCAACCGGTGAACATCCAGTACACCTCCGGCACCACCGGCGCGCCCAAGGGCGCCACATTGAGCCACAGCAACATCCTCAACAACGGCTTGATGGTCGGCCACAGCCTGGGCCTGACCGAGCACGACCGCCTGGTGCTGCCGGTGCCGTTGTACCACTGCTTCGGCATGGTCATGGGCAACCTGGGTTGCATCACCCACGGCAGCACCCTGATCTACCCCAGCGACGCCTTCGACCCTGAGCTGACCTTGCGCTGCGTGGCCGAAGAGCGCGCCAGCGTCCTGTACGGCGTGCCCACCATGTTCATCGCGATGCTCGACCATCCGGCACGCGCGCAACTCGATCTTTCGAGCTTGCGCAGCGGCATCATGGCTGGCGCCACCTGCCCGATCGAGGTGATGCGCCGGGTCATCGACCAGTTGCACATGGCCGAGGTGCAGATTGCCTACGGCATGACCGAAACCAGCCCGGTCTCGCTGCAGACCGGCGCCGGCGATGAGCTGGAACGGCGCGTCACCACCGTGGGCCGTACCCAGCCGCACCTGGAAACCCAACTGGTCGACATGCACGGCGCGGTGGTGGCGCGTGGCGAAATCGGCGAGCTGTGCACCCGTGGTTACAGCGTGATGCTGGGCTATTGGGACAACCCGCAGGCCACCGCCGAGGCCATCGACGGCGAAGGCTGGATGCACAGCGGGGATATGGCGGTGATGGATGAAGAGGGCTATGTGCGCATCGTCGGGCGCGGCAAGGACATGATCATTCGCGGCGGCGAGAACATCTACCCGCGCGAGCTGGAGGAGTTTCTCCATACCCATCCGGCGATCGCCGAAGCGCAGGTGGTGGGGGTGCCGTGCGACCGCTATGGGGAGCAGGTGGTGGCCTGGGTGAGGTTGCGTGCTGGGCAGGTACTGGAGGCCGAGGGGCTGCGTGACTGGTGCAAAGCACGTATTGCGCATTTCAAAGTGCCGCGGCATTACCGGTTCGTGGAGCAGTTTCCCACCACGGTGACCGGTAAGGTGCAGAAGTACAGGATGCGTGAGATCAGCCTGGAGGAACTCGAATCGAGGGGTTGAGATAAGTCTGATCGATCAGGTAGTTGAAGGCCATGCGTCGGGAATCGGCATAGGTCCGTCAAGACGGTGCCATTGATGCCTGGAGTCCAGGTTGCGGACTCACCGTACGCCGCATCATCAAAGACAGGACGCCGAACTCCATGACCCAACATAGCCACGGCCGCCCGAGGGAGCGAGCCGCGCTATATGCATTGAGCGTGGACGTGCTCAGCAACATCAACGTCCTGCTTTGATGGGCGGCTCCTCCGCTGGCGGATCGCCCACCGGGGTCGGCTCTTCGGCAGGATCATGGGGCTCTTGCTCGGGCACTGGATTCGGCAACTCCGGTTGGTCGATGTTCGGGTCGGGTGTTCTTCCGGGCATGGGCAGGGGCATGGTGTCACCTCGCAACGTAAGTTGGGCTGTTGGCCCTAAGTGCGACCGCTGCCAGGCCGGCTTGGCTCAATTGTTTTTGAACCCTGGCGCCTCACGGCGGCTCTGAACCTTCACCGCCTCAGTCTCAGGGAGCAAGCTCAGATGTCACGTAACGAGCCTTATGAAAGCGTGCCCATGGCCAACGATCACCCGCAGCAGGCGATCAGCCTTGCCCAGGCGTTGATGGCGCCGCGCATCGTGATCGAAGACATCCAGCCGACCCTGGACGGCGGCGCCTTCGCTGCCAAGGCCGTGGTCGGCCAGCCGGTCGCGGTCAGCGCCAAGGTCTACAGCGACGGCCATGACCGCCTGGCCGTGGTGCTGCACTGGCGCGCCGCCACAGACGATGCCTGGCACAGCACCAGCCTGATCGACATGGGCAACGACTTGTGGCAGGGCGAGTTCACCCCCGAGGCGCTCGGCCCGCACCAGTTCCGCATCGAGGCCTGGATCGACCCGTTCGCGACGTACTGCTACGACCTCGAGAAGAAATACCAGGCCGGCGTCGACGTCAGCCTCGAACTGCGCGAAGGGCAGATGCTGCTGGGCCAGGCCGCCGATCGTTGCCAGCCCGAGTTGCAAGGCCGCTTGCAGCACGTACGCGACCAGCTGGGTGGTCTGTCCACCCATGAACAGGTGGCGACGCTGCTGGAGCCGCAAACCTCCCTGTTGATGACCGAAGCCGAACACCGCAGCTACCTGACCCAAAGCCACCTGCTGCCGTTGGACGTCGACCGCCAGGCGGCGCTGTTCGCCAGCTGGTACGAGCTGTTCCCCCGTTCGATCACCGACGACCCGGCACGCCATGGCACGTTCAACGATGTGCACGCGCGCCTGCCGATGATCCGGGACATGGGCTTCGATGTGCTGTACTTCCCGCCCATCCACCCCATCGGCCGCCAGCACCGCAAAGGCCCGAACAATTCCCTGAATGCAGGCCCCGACGATGTCGGCAGCCCTTACGCCATCGGTAGCGCCGACGGCGGGCACGACGCCATCCACCCACAATTGGGCAGCCGCGAAGACTTCCGCAAGTTGGTGGCCGCCGCCGCCGAACATGGCCTGGAAATCGCCCTGGACTTCGCCATCCAGTGCTCCCAGGACCACCCCTGGTTGCAGGAGCATCCCGGTTGGTTCAGCTGGCGCCCCGACGGCACCATCCGTTACGCCGAGAACCCACCGAAGAAATATCAGGACATCGTCAACGTCGACTTCTATGCGGCCGACGCCGTACCCGACCTGTGGATCGCCCTGCGTGACGTGGTGATCGGCTGGGTCGAGGAGGGCGTGAAAACCTTCCGCGTCGACAATCCGCACACCAAACCCCTGCCGTTCTGGCAATGGCTGATCGCCAACGTGCGCAGCCAGTACCCCGAGGTACTGTTCCTCGCCGAGGCCTTCACCAAGCCGGCGATGATGGCGCGCCTGGGCAAGGTCGGCTATGCGCAGAGCTACACCTACTTCACCTGGCGCAACACCAAGGAAGAACTGAGCGAGTACTTCCAGCAGTTGAACCAGGCGCCGTGGCGCGATTGCTACCGGCCGAACTTCTTCGTCAACACGCCGGACATCAACCCGTTCTTCCTGCAACAGTGCGGCCGCCCGGGCTTCCTGATCCGCGCGGCGCTGGCGACCATGGGTTCGGGCCTGTGGGGCATGTACTCGGGGTTCGAGCTGTGCGAGGCCGCCGCTTTGCCGGGCAAGGAAGAGTACCTGGACTCCGAGAAGTACGAGATCCGTCCGCGCAACTTCACCGCACCCGGCAACATCATCGCCGAGATCGCCCAGCTCAACCGCATCCGTCGGCAGAACCGCGCGTTGCAGACCCACTTGGGCGTGACGATGCTGACCTGCTGGAACGACAACATCCTGTACTTCGCCAAACGTACGCCGGAGCGCGACAACTACATCCTGGTGGCCGTCAGCCTCGACCCGCACAACGTGCAGGAGGCGCATTTCGAGCTGCCGCTGTGGGAGCTGGGCCTGGAAGACCATGCCGATACTCAGGGGGAAGACTTGATGAACGGGCACCGCTGGACTTGGCATGGCAAGACGCAGTGGATGCGCATCGATCCGAATTACCAGCCGTTCGGCATCTGGCGGATCAGCCGTAGTGAGTGATCTGGACTGTCGCAGTTGGCCTGCCGGTGGATCTGCGCGCCTGGCGTTTGGTGCGGCAGACCCGGCTTTTGCCGGAGCAGGTCCATAGGCGATAGGCGCCAGCAGTCGGCCGTAGGTCTAGGTCGGGGGTATACGGTGTTTCATTTGGGGCCGCCTTGCGGCCCATCGCGGCTTAAGCCGCTCCTACAGGCGCTAGGCTCTAACAGGCGCGAGACTGGCGGGGCGATGGGTTTACCACCGACTTCAAGGGAGTTGCACATGGCCAAACGTTCGCGCCCGGCAGCCTTCATCGACGACCCTCTGTGGTACAAGGACGCGGTGATCTACCAGCTTCACGTCAAATCGTTCTTCGACGCCAACGGTGATGGCATCGGCGACTTCGCCGGGCTGATCGGCAAGCTCGACTACATTGCCGACCTCGGCGTCAACACCCTCTGGTTGCTGCCATTCTATCCGTCGCCACGGCGCGACGACGGCTACGACATCGCCGAATACAATGCCGTGCACCCTGACTACGGCACCCTCGCCGACGCCAAGCGTTTCATCGCCGAGGCACACAAACGCGGCCTGCGCATCATCACCGAGCTGGTCATCAACCACACCTCCGACCAGCACCCCTGGTTCCAACGCGCACGGCATGCCAAACCCGGCAGCAAGGCGCGCAACTTCTACGTGTGGTCCGACAGCGAGCAGAAGTACGACGGCACGCGTATCATTTTCCTCGACACGGAAAAGTCCAACTGGACGTGGGACCCGGTTGCCGGCCAGTACTTCTGGCACCGCTTCTATTCGCACCAGCCGGACCTCAACTTCGACAATCCGCAGGTGATGAAGGCGGTGCTCGGGGTGATGCGCTTCTGGCTCGACCTGGGCGTCGACGGCTTGCGTCTGGACGCCATCCCGTATCTGATCGAGCGTGACGGCACCAACAACGAAAACCTGCCCGAGACCCACGCGGTACTCAAGGCCATCCGCGCCGAGATCGATGCCCATTACCCGGACCGCATGCTGCTGGCCGAGGCCAACCAATGGCCTGAGGACACGCGCCCGTATTTCGGCGAAGGCGAGGGCGACGAATGCCACATGGCCTTCCACTTTCCGTTGATGCCGCGCATGTACATGGCCCTGGCCATGGAGGACCGCTTCCCGATCACCGACATCCTGCGCCAGACCCCGGAAATCCCCGCCAAGTGCCAATGGGCGATCTTCCTGCGCAACCACGATGAGCTGACCCTGGAAATGGTCACCGACCGTGAGCGCGACTATCTTTGGAACCACTACGCCGAAGACCGCCGCGCGCGCATCAACCTCGGCATCCGCCGCCGTCTGGCGCCGCTGCTGCAACGTGACCGCCGGCGTATCGAACTGCTGACCAGCCTGCTGCTGTCCATGCCCGGCACGCCGACCTTGTACTACGGCGACGAATTGGGCATGGGCGACAACATCTACCTGGGCGACCGCGACGGCGTGCGTACGCCGATGCAGTGGTCGCCCGACCGCAACGGCGGCTTCTCGCGTGCCGACCCGCAGCGCCTAGTCCTGCCGCCGGTGATGGACCCGCTGTACGGCTTCCAGACGGTCAACGTCGAAGCGCAGGCCCACGACCCGCACTCGCTGCTCAACTGGAACCGCCGTCTGATCGCCGTGCGCAACCAGCAAAAAGCCTTCGGCCGCGGCACCCTGAAGACGTTGACGCCGAGCAATCGGCGCATTCTGGCCTACGTGCGCGAGTACACCGACCAGGCCGGCAACCACGAAATCATCCTGTGCGTGGCCAACGTCTCGCGCACGGCCCAGGCCGCCGAACTCGACCTGTCGCAGTACGCCGACAAGGTGCCGGTTGAGATGCTCGGCGGCAGCGCGTTCCCGCCCATCGGCCAATTGCCTTTCCTGCTTACTCTCGCGCCCTATGGCTTCTATTGGTTCCAGCTGGCCAGCCACGAGCGCATGCCCAGCTGGCACCAGCAGCCGGCCGAGGCCCTACCGGAGCTGACTACCTTGGTCTTACGTCGACGTCTCGAAGAACTGCTGCAACCCCCCGCCCGCGACGAGCTCGAGGGCACCATCCTGCCGCAATACCTGCCCAAGCGCCGCTGGTTCGCCGGCAAGGAAGGCCCGCTCGATAGCATCAGCTTGAGCTACGGCGTGCGTTTCGGCAGCGACGAGCATCCTGCGTTGCTCACCGAAATCGAAGTGCTGAGCAACGGTGTCGCCAGCCGCTACCAACTGCCCTTCGGCCTGTTGCGCGAAGAGCACATCAGCACTGCCTTGCCGCAGCAATTGGCGCTGTCGCGGGTACGCCGCAACCGCGAGGTGGGCCTGATCACCGACGCCTTCGTGCTCGAGCCGTTCATTCGCCATGTGCTGCGTGCGTGCCAGGAAGAGCGGCGCCTGCCGCTGGAACACGGCGAGTTGCAATTCCACCGCACCGAGCATCTGCAAGGCTTCGAGCTCAGCGACGACACCTCGGTGCGCTATCTCAGCGCCGAGCAGTCCAACAGCTCCGTAGTGGTCGGCGAGCATCTGGTGCTCAAGATGATCCGCCGGGTCAATGGTGGCGTGCACCCGGAACTGGAGATGAGCGCCTACCTGACCCAAGCCGGTTTCGCCAACATCTCGCCGTTGCTGGCCTGGGTCAGCCGCGTCGACGAGCAGGCGCAACCGCACCTGCTGATGATCGCCCAGGGTTACCTGAGCAACCAGGGCGATGCCTGGGCCTGGACTCAGAACACTCTGGAGCGGGCGATCCGCGACGAACTGGAAGCGCAGCAGGGCACCGAACAGGGCCATGCCGACGCGCAAACCGAACTGGCCGAGTTCGCCGCACTGTTCGGCCAGCGTCTGGGCGAAATGCACCTGCACCTGGCCGCACCCACCGAGGACTCCGCGTTCGCGCCCCAGGTCAGCGGCCAAGACGACAGCCAGCGCTGGGCGCAGCAGATCGGTGCCGAGCTGAACCATGCGCTGGACTTGTTGGCCCAGCACCGTGACGCGCTGGATGTCGATAGCCAAGCCCTGGTCGACGATCTGCAACAGCAACGCGAGGGGCTGGCCCAACACGTCGCCCGCTTGGCCGAGCAAGCCCAAGGCGGGTTGCTGATCCGCGTGCACGGCGACTTGCATCTGGGGCAAGTGCTGGTGGTGCAAGGCGACGCCTACCTGATCGACTTCGAAGGCGAACCCTCGCGTCCTTTGCAGGAGCGCCGTGCCAAGCACAGCCCGTACAAGGATGTCAGCGGCGTGCTGCGCTCTTTCGACTATGCTGCCGCGATGATCTTGCGCAGCGCCTCTGCCGCAGACCTTTCCGAGCCGGAGCTGCAAGCCCGGCAACGGGTGGCCCGGCAGTATCTGCATCAGTCACGACATGCCTTCGTCGAAGCCTATGGTCTCGCCACCGCCGCCATGCCCCACGCCTGGGAGCAGAGCGATGGCGAGCGGGCTGCGCTGGAGCTGTTCTGCCTGGAGAAGGCCGCCTACGAAATCACTTATGAAGCCGAAAATCGTCCTGCCTGGCTTGCCGTGCCTCTGCACGGCCTACACGGACTGATCAGTACCTGGGGAGAGACAGAATGAATGCTACAACGCGTGAAAACGGCGGCTTGCGCCAGCGCGACCTGGATGCGCTGGCGCGTGCCGAGCACGCCGATCCGTTCGCCATCCTGGGCGCCCACGCCGATCCTGACGGTGGTGTGACGATTCGCGCCTTCCTGCCCTCGGCGCTCAGTGCCCGAGTGCTGGCTCGCGAAGACGATCGCGTGCTGGCCGAGATGCAGCAGGGCAGCCTGCCGGGCTTGTTCTTCGCCCATCTCGAGGCGCAACAGCCTTATCGCTTGCAGATCGGTTGGGCCGGCGGCGAACAGATCACCGAAGACCCTTACAGCTTCGGCGCCGTGCTGGGTGAGATCGACATGCACCTGTTCGCCGAAGGCACGCACCGTAAACTGGCCGAGCGCTTCGGCGCACAATTGACCCAAGTCGATGGCGTGGACGGCGTGTGCTTCTCCGTCTGGGCGCCCAACGCCCGCCGCGTTTCGGTGGTCGGGGCCTTCAATGGCTGGGACGGCCGACGCCACCCCATGCGTCTGCGCTGCGAATCGGGCGTGTGGGAGCTGTTCGTGCCGCGCTTGAATGCGGGTGAATCGTACAAATTCGAAGTGCTCGGTAGAGATGGCGCAGTGTTGCCACTCAAGGCCGACCCGCTGGCGCGTGCCACCGAGCTACCGCCGAGCACCTCGTCCAAGGTCGCCGGGCCTTTGGCCCATACCTGGAACGACGAGCGCTGGATGAGCGAGCGCGAGCGGCGCCACGACATTCATGCGCCACTGTCCATCTACGAATTGCACGCCGGCTCCTGGCAGTGCGAAATGGACGATGGCGGCGCCGTCTCGCACGTCTACAACTGGCGCGAACTGGGCGAACGTCTGATCCCCTACGTCAAGGAATTGGGCTTCACCCACATCGAACTGTTGCCGATCATGGAGCACCCGTTCGGCGGCTCGTGGGGCTACCAGCCGCTGTCGATGTTCGCGCCGACCTCGCGTTACGGCACGCCGGAAGACTTCGCCGCCTTCATCGACCAATGTCACCAAAACGACATCGGCGTGATCCTCGATTGGGTGCCGGCGCACTTCCCGACCGACGAACACGGTCTGGCGCAATTCGATGGCACCGCCCTGTACGAGTACGCCAACCCCCACGAAGGTTTCCACCAGGATTGGAACACCCTGATCTACAACCTCGGCCGCAACGAGGTACGGGGCTTCATGCTGGCTTCGGCGGTGCATTGGCTCGATCGCTTCCACATCGACGGCCTGCGGGTCGACGCAGTGGCCTCGATGCTGTATCGCGACTACTCGCGCAAAGCGGGGGAATGGGTGCCCAACGTGCACGGCGGTCGCGAGAACCTCGAAGCCATCGAATTCCTGCGCCAGCTCAACGACATCGCTGGCCAGGAAGCACCAGGCGCGTTGATCATCGCCGAGGAGTCCACCTCCTGGCCGGGCGTCAGCCATCCCACCGCGCAAGGTGGCTTAGGCTTCACCTACAAATGGAACATGGGCTGGATGCACGACACGCTGCATTACATCCAGAACGACCCGATCTACCGTGCCCATCACCACAACGAATTGAGCTTCGGTCTGGTCTATGCGTACTCGGAACGCTTCGTGCTGCCCATCTCCCACGACGAAGTGGTGCACGGCAAAGGCTCGCTGATCCAGAAAATGCCGGGCGACCAGTGGCAGCAGTTCGCCAACCTGCGCGCGTACCTGGCCTTCATGTGGCTGCACCCCGGCAAGAAACTGCTGTTCATGGGCTGCGAGTTCGGCCAGTGGCGCGAGTGGAACCACGACGCCCAGCTCGACTGGTACCTGCTGCAGTACTCCAACCACAAAGGCGTGCAGGATCTGGTCGGCGACCTGAACCGTCTCTATCGCGCATTGCCGGCGCTGCACGAGTTGGACTGCCAGCCTACGGGCTTCCAGTGGTTGATCGGCGACGACGCGCAGAACAGCGTGTACGCCTGGCTGCGTTGGAGCAGTCAGGGCGAGGCGGTGTTGGTGGTGGCCAACTTCACGCCAGTGCCGCACGACGGCTACCGAGTGGGTGTGCCGTTCGAAGGCCAATGGCGTGAGTTGCTCAACAGCGATGCCGAGCGCTATGCCGGGAGCAATTTCGGCAACGGCGGTGGTGTGAACGCCGAGCATCTGCCCAGCCATGGCCAGGCGTATTCGTTGTCGCTGAACCTACCGCCGCTGGGCGTGCTGGTGATGCAGGTCGAAGCGCCTCTGGCGCGTTTTTGAGAAGTCGGGGCCGTCTCGCGGCCCCTCTCTGCGGAAACGGCCCTCGGCCGAGGGTCGGTCCGGCGTCTTCGTCATACCCCTTTGCCCCACGATGGCCGCTCGCTTGCTCGAGCGGCAGCGGCAGGTCATGGGTGGCTCTCAACCTGCGACGCCATGGCAGCGGTCATAGCCATTGACACGGGGCGCGACCCATCCCTCAGGCCGCTGCGTGGCTGCGTAGATCTCCACCAGCAGCGGGTAGCATTTCGCGCTGTCGGACGAATGCTCGGCCGAGCAATCCCCACCCGGACATGCCGACAGACAGCCCAACAGATCGATCTCGGCGAAGAATTCCAGGAAGTCCCCCGGCCGCACGGGGCTGGCCTTCATGAAGTACTGCCCGGTGTCACGGGTGAAGCCCGTGCACATGAACACGTTGAGCACATCGTGCACGTGCGGCTCGGCCTGGTGCGGCGTGAGGCCGGTGGAGGCCGACAGCGCGCGGGTCAGGTTGGAGTGGCAGCAATGGTGGTACTGGCCGCCGTTGCTGAGCAGGTTATGGGTGTAGGGGTCGCAGCGGGTGCCGATGACATCGTGGACCGAGCCGCCGAAGGCGTCGAAGCCGTACCAGTCGAGGGTGTCGTGGGTAATGGTCGCCATCGGCCGCAGACTGGGGAAGCTGGAGAACAACTGGTCGCCGACGCCCAGGTGGGTGCCGTTCAAAGCGCGGGTCTTGCCGGTGTAGAAGCGCTCGCTGAGGTCGTGCTGGTTGAACAGGTTGAGGTCGCCGACCTGCGGACCTTCGGTCGAGACGATGCGGAAGAAGCCGCCGGCAGGCACGCGGAAAGTGGCGGCGTCGCGGGCCGGCACCACAACGGTTTCGACGAGCCTGAGCCCGTCGCGCACCGCGCGATAGGCCTCGATGTCGGGCCGCGGCAGGGTTTCCACCGGGTAGCAGAGCACGGGCGCGATGGCCTTGCGCTGCGCAGCGTCGGCGGGGGCTTGGGTCAGGGCAACGGGTTTCATGGGGCATCTCCATAAGCCGGCCAGCACGGAGGCTGGGCTAGGCGCGGGCAGGGTGGCTCAACAGATCGAGCAGGGCGTGCTCGGAGTCGTCGAGGTAACGGTGCATGGCTTCGGCCGCCGCCTGGCGTTGGCCGGCGGCGAGCAGGTCGTGGATTTCGTGGTCGCGCTCGAGCCACGGGCGTTGGAAGTTCTCTTCGTCGGGCGCCACCGCGAACACCAGGCGCATCTGCGCCGCAATGTTGGTGAAGAAGTCGTCCAGCAAGGGGCTACGCAGCAAGCCGACGATGTGCTGGTGGAAACGCAGGCTGTGGGTACCGAAGGCTTGCCAGTCTTCGCGGTCGCGGGCCAGTTCCGCCGCCTCGATGGCTTCGAGCATGCGGTCGGACTGGTACTCGCGCAGCGGCTTGCTGCCCAGGATGGCCTGGATCTCCAGCGTACGCCGCACCAGGAACAGGTCGCGCACCTCGGCCGTGCCGACGCGTCTGACCACCACACCTTTGTTGCGCACATAGGTCGCCAGGCCTTCGCGACCGAGCTGGTGCAGGGCTTCGCGCACGGTGTTGCGCGAGGCGTTGTAGCGGTTCACCAGCTCCGCCTCGACCAGCGCCATGCCCGACAGCAGGCGCCCGCCGATGATGTCTTCGCGCAGCTCGCAGGCCACTTGGTCGGCCAGGGACAGGCCGCCTTGGGTCGATGTCTTCATGCCAGTTGCACGTCCTTGAGAAAACGCCCCATGCGCTCGCTGCGGTTGTCCAGCAACTGGCGCGGCGAGCCGGCCTGGACGATCTGCCCGCTTTCCATGAACACCACGCGGTCGGAGACCTGGAACGCGAATTTCATTTCGTGGGTGACGATGATCATGGTCATGCCCTCGCGGGCCAGGTCCTCGATCACCTTGAGCACATCGCCCACCAGCTCTGGGTCCAGGGCCGAGGTCGGTTCGTCGAACAGCATCACCTTCGGCCGCATGGCCAGGGCACGGGCGATCGCCACACGCTGCTGCTGCCCGCCGGACAACTGATGCGGGTATTTGCCGGCGTGCTCGCGCAGGCCGACCTTGGCCAGCAGCGATAGCCCCAAGGCACGCAATTGTTCGGTGTCGGCATGGCCGTGATGGCGCGGGGCGAGCAACACGTTGTCGAGCACGGTCTTGTGCGGGAACAGGTTGAAGCCCTGGAACACCATGCCCACTTGCACGATGCCGTCCATGTGCACGCGCGTACCCAGCGTGCCGCCGGGCTCGCGCGTGCCGCGCAGGAAGGCTTGCCCGCACAGCTCGACACTGCCGCGGTCCAGGCTTTCCAGGCCGTTGAGGGTGCGGATCAGGGTGGTCTTGCCCGAGCCGGACGGGCCGATGATCGACACCACTTCGCCGAAGCGCACGTCCAGGTCGATGCCCTTGAGCACTTCCAACAGGCCGTAGTGCTTGCGCGCCCCGCGCACGCTGAGCGCCAGCCCGTCCTGCGTCACGCTGTGCGGTGCCGGCGCTGCCACCGTGGCGGGACTGTCGGCCACCGCGCGCGGCTTGCGTTGGCTGACGTCCAGGTACCGCTCCAGGCGCTGCAACAGGAAGCTGAACACGGTGACGATCAGCACGTAGTAGAACGCCACCGCCAGCATGGTCTCCATGACCAGGAAGTTCTGTGTGTACAGCTGTTGGCCGACCAGCAGGATTTCGGCCAGCGAGATCACCGACACCAGCGAGGTCAGCTTGACGATGGTGATGTATTCGTTGGCCAGCGTCGGCAAGGCCACGCGCAGGGCCTGGGGAATCACGATCAGCCGTTGCACGCCGCTGTAGCCGATGCCCAAGGCCTTGCCGGCCTCCAGTTGGCCTTTGGCCACGGCCAGCAGGCCGCCGCGGTGGATCTCGGCGATGTAGGCCGCTTCGCTCAGCACCAGCGCGATCAACCCTGCCGCATAGGGGTTGGACAGCACCAGGCTGGTGGAAGGGAACACCTGCGGCAGGTTGTAGACGAAGATCAACAGCACCAGCAGCGGCAGGCTGCGGAAGAACCAGATGTACAACGCCGCGGCGCGGTTGAGCAGGCGCTTGGGCGACTGCCGGGCCAAGGCCAGGAGAAAGCCCAGCACGATACCCAGCACCCAGGTTTCCAGGCTCAGCTCGACCACCGTGCCCACGGCTTTCCAGAAGTCACCGTTGGCCAACAGGCCGACGGCGTAATGCCAATCGAATTGCATGGGGAAGGCTCCGGTCTACTGCGCGGCGGGAGTGGGCTGGCCCAAGGCCTGGGCGATGTCGCCGGCACTGGGTTCGGCCAGGTTGTACTGGGTTAGCAGGGTCTGGTACTCGCCGCTGGCCTTGAGGGCGTCGAAGCCTCCACGCAGCTCGCCGAGCAGCGCGTCGTTGCCCTTGCGCACGGCCAGGCCGATGACCACCGGGTAGATCAGGCTGTCGGAACTGAGGGTGACACGGCCCTTGAGCTTGTCGCTGATGATGCGCGCCACGGCGGCGTCTTCGAATTGCACGTCGACCGCTTTGGCCAGCAGGGCCTGGGCTGCCTCCGGCGAGGTGGGGTATTCGCGCGAGTCGATCGGTGCCTGACCGTTGGCCTGGCAGTAGTCCTTCGACAGTTTGCTCAGCTTGGGAATCCACGAGCCGCCCTTGATCGAACCGACCCGCTTGCCGCACAGGTCTTCCGGGCGCTGCGGGCGGAAGCTGTCGTCGGCGCGCACCATCAGCGATGCGCCGCTTTTCAGGTAGGGCAGGAAATCCACCTGCGCTGCGCGTTCCGGGGTGACGTACAGCGCCGAGGCGACCAGATCGAAACGACGGGCGTTGACGCCCATCACCAGGTTGGCGAAGCGGGTGTCGAGGAATGCCGGCTCCAGCTTCAGCTGCTTGCCCAGCAGGGCCATGAAGGTGGGGTCGAAGCCGGCGGGCTTGCCTTGCTCGAGGTAGGCATAGGGCGGATAGGTGAGGTCGGAGCCGATGCTCAGACGCTGCGGTTGCAGGGTCGCGTCGGCGGCATGGGCGCCGGCGCTGGCGAGCAGGGTGGCGACAAGCAGGGAAAGGGCAGGGCTGGCGCGTCGAGACATGGAATGGCTCCGGAAAGTGGATTGTTCAACAATCGTTATCCGTTGACTCATCAATTGCCGTGCCAATCACTGCGTGTGTCATGTTTGCAGAAGGCCTTGGGCGCTTCGTCCAGCGCCATGCCCGTTACGACCTCGCCCGGTTTTGAGGCGTTGGCCGGGCAAGGTGTTACTTCGTGGTGCGTCTTCAGTGCACACGGGCATGCCCTTGGGGTAGTCCGGCAGCATGGGCCGCAGCAGCGGCACGCGCCGCATCGACCAGATTCTCGACCCTCTCCAGGCCAGCGCCCACGCGCCAGGTGGCGAACATCTCCAAGTCCGCAGGCAATGGCCGCAGGCTCAATTGGCACAAACGGCCTTGGCGTAAGGCGCCGTCGACCAGCGCAGGCGGCAGCGCGGCAATGCCGAAATCTTCGGCCAGCAGCCGCTCGATGGCTGCCACCGAATTGATGCAACACAAGCGCGGCGCGCGCAAGCCATGGGCGTGGAGCAGGCCGAGCAGATCCTGGTGCGGGCGCGAATGGCGGGAAAAGGTGATCAGGCGTTGTTGTGAAATCTGCGCAAGGTCCGCAGCGGCCCAGGCACTCGCCGGACGTGCCAGCCAGGCCATGGGATAGCTCGCTAGGTGTGCGTTGCGCAGGCCCTCGTCGGGCAGTGGGTCGGTTTGCAGGATCAGGTCCAGCTGGCCACGGCGCAATTGCTCGGCCAGATGGCGCGCGGTGTCGGCCTGCAGGTCGAGCTCCAGGGCCGGGTACAGGCTCCCGACGCGCTGGATGAAGGGCGCCAGCCAGGTATGGATCACACTTTCCATCACCCCCACGCGCACGCGCCCCGGCTGCTCGGCGGCTGCGGCCTGGCGCAGCGCGTGGCTGCTGTCGAGCACCTGTTCGGCATGGCCGAGCAGCGCCTGGCCGCGCGGCGTCAGGGTCGCGCCGCGGGCGTCGCGCTCGAACAGGCGCACGCCCAGATCCTGTTCCAGCGCGGCGATGCGGTTGGACACGGCCGCCTGGGTGCTGAACAGCTTCTGCGCCGCCAGCCGAAAGCTGCCCAGGCGCGCGACCCAGACGAAGGTTTCCAGAAACTTGAGATTCATGTCGCAGGCCTGTGCCAGGGAAAGGCCTCCATCATAGGGTGATCGACTTTACTGTTCACCCCTGGCCGAAATAACCCGTTGGACGTGTGTGTGAACCTGACACGACCATCCGAGGCATCGCTCATCTGGAGACGCCCATGAAACGCCCGCTGCTCAACTGCGACATCGGAGAAAGCTTCGGCGCCTGGTCCATGGGGCTGGACGCAGAGGTCATGCCCCTGATCGACTGCGCCAACATCGCCTGCGGCTTCCACGCCGGCGACCCTGGCACCATGCGCCGTACCGTGGCCCTGGCCGTGCGCCATGACGTGCGTATCGGCGCGCATCCGGCCTATCCGGATCTGGCAGGCTTCGGCCGGCGCAGCATGGCCTGCTCGGCGCAGGAGATCGAAGACCTGGTGCTGTATCAATTGGGCGCGCTGGAGGCGATGTGCCGCGCGGAAGGTACCCAGGTGCGTTACGTCAAGCCCCATGGCGCGCTGTACAACGACATGATGGCCGACCCGCAACGCCTGACGGCGGTGATGCGTGCCGTGCGTGCCTATGACGCGCGCTTGCCGCTGATGCTGATGGCCACCGCCGACACCACCGCCAGCCGCGCATTGGCTGCCGAACATGGCCTGAGCCTATGGTTCGAAGCCTTCGCCGACCGTGCCTACGAGCCTGACGGGCAGCTGGTCAGCCGACGCCTGCCAGGTGCGGTGCACCACGAGCCGGCACAGGTGGTGGCGCAGGCCTTGGGCCTTGCCCGCGGCGAGCCCTTGATCACCCGCGACGGCAGCGCCTTGCGTTTGCAGGTCGATACCCTCTGCGTGCATGGCGACAACCCGGCGTCGGTGGCGGCGGTGCGGCAGATCCGCCAGGCGCTGGACGGTCTGCCGACATGAACCTGCGCCTCGAAGTCGCCGCCATCGACTGCCTGACCTTGCGCCTGTTCGACGCCATCGACGAAGCCAACGTGCCCTGGCTGCTGGCCGCCGCCGAGCGACTCCGGGACACCTTCGGTGCGGCGCTGGTGGACCTGGTGCCGTCGTACACCACGTTGATGCTGCACTACGACCTGGCGCAACTGGACGATGTCCAGGCCCGTACCCTGTGCCGGCAAGCCTTGACCGGGCTCGCCCCCGCGCCGGCCGAGCAGGGCCGCGAAGTGTCGTTGCCGGTGTGGTACCACCCGAGCGTCGGCCCCGACCTGGAGCCTCTGGCCCGCCAGCGCGGCATGGCCGTGGACCAACTGGTCGCCCTGCACAGCGACCGCGCCTATTCGGTGTTCGCCTTGGGTTTTGCGCCCGGCTTCGGCTTCATGGGCCTGGTCGATCCACGCCTGGCCAGTCCGCGTCTGGCCACGCCGCGCAAGGCGGTGGCCGCCGGCAGCGTGGGCATCGCCGAGCGGCAGACGGCGATCTACCCGGCCGTCTCGCCCGGCGGCTGGAACCTGGTAGGGCGCAGCCCTGCACGCTTGTTCGACCCGGCGCTGGAGGGCTTCAGCCTGCTGCGGCCTGGGGACCGGGTGCGCTTCGTGCCGATCGAACGTGACGAATTCCTTCGCCTGGGCGGCGATGCAACGCCGATGGAGGCGCAGCCATGACGGCACTGATCGTGGAAAAAGCCGGCCCGCACGCCACCGTGCAAGACAGCGGCCGCACCGGAGTGCGGCACCTGGGCCTGACCCAGGGTGGCGCACTCGACTGGCTGGCGCAGCACTGGGCCAACTGGATGCTGGGCAACGCCCTCGACGCCGCCGTGGTGGAAGTCACCCTCGGCGGGCTGCACTTGGAGTGTCAAGGTGAGGGGTGGTTGGCGTTGGCCGGCGCGGACCTCGGCGCGACCCTGGACGACCAGCCATTGCAGGTGTGGCGCCCGTTCAAGGTCGCTGCCGGGCAAAAGGTGCGTTTTGCCAGCCCGCGTCTGGGCGCACGTGCCTATCTGGCCTTCCCGGGTGGCGTGCAGGCGCCGCTGGTGGCCGGCAGTTGCGCCACGGTACAGCGCGAAGGAGTAGGGGGCCTGGATGGGCGGGGCGATGCCTTGCGCGCGGGCGACCGGCTGGCCTGTAATGCCGAACCGACTGCCGTGCGCGCCGTGCCTGCGGCGCGCATTCCCGACCTGCTCGGCCCGGCGCGCCTCGAACTGATCCTCGGTGCCCAGGCCGGTGGCTTCACCGGGCAAAGCCTGTTCGATGCCTTCAACCGAGCCTGGACGGTGGATGCGCGCAGCGACCGCATGGGCCTGCGCTTGACCGGCGAGCCACTGCACTACACCGGCCCTGGCCTGATTTCCGAAGGCATCCCGCTGGGCGCGGTGCAGGTGCCCCCCGATGGTCAGCCGATCATCCTGCTCAACGACCGCCAGACCATCGGCGGCTATCCACGGCTGGGCGCGTTGAGCCCGTTGGCGGTGGCGCGGTTGGCGCAGTGCCTGCCGGGGGAGACGGTTCATCTGTGGCCGCAGGTGGCCTATGCGGCGCAGGCGCGCCACCGCCAGGTAAATGTGGGATCGGCTTGAACACCGACGGGCTATACGCCTCTGGAGGCAGCCGTCGCGGCCCCTCGCGGCTGAAGCCGCTCCCACACATGCCTGGCTCCAGTGTTGGAGCGGCTTCAGCCGCGAGGGCGGCAACGTCGCCCTGACACAGCCACCGCGCAAGACATGACACGTGCAGTCGGGTCTGCCAAGTCCAAGCATACCTGCCTTGCGAATCACCCCAAACACCGGGTCACATGCTTGACCGACTGGTACGCGCCCAACCCCCACGGCCCCAGCTCGCGGCCGATGCCGCTGCCTTTGGTGCCGCCCCACGACGTTTCCACGAACACCGCTTGCACCGAGTTGATCCACACATGCCCCACCTCCAGCGCCGCCGCCACCCGCTCGGCACGTTCCAAGTCGGCGCTGGCGACGGTGGCGACCAGACCGAAGCGGCTGTCGTTGGCCAGGGCGATGGCTTCGTCTTCCTGGCTGAAGCGTCGGGCGCAGAGGACCGGGCCGAAGATTTCTTCGATCCATAGACGGCTGTCGCCGGGCACATCGACGTACAGCGTCGGGGCGACGAACCAGCCCGGTCCGCCCAGTTGTCGTCCCCCTGCCAGGCAGCGCAATCCCTCGTGCTCGGCCACCGCGAAGTATTCGCCCACCTTGTGCCATTGGGCTTGGCTGGTCAGCGGGCCCATGTCGATGTCCCGCTCCAGCGGATTGCCGATCCGCAGCGCGTCGAGCGCCTCGGCCAGGCGCGGCAGCAACGCTTCGGCGATGCCGTCCTGCACCAGCAGACGCGAGGTGGCCGAACACATCTGGCCGGCGTTCCAGGCGATGCCGGCGACGATCCATTCGATGGCCTGATCGACGTCGCAGTCGTCGAACACCAGGATCGCCGACTTGCCGCCCAGCTCCAGGGTCAGCGGCCGGCAGTGCTCGGCGGCGCTGTGCATGACGCGGCTGCCGACGGCGTTGCTGCCGGTGAAGGAGAGTTTGTCCAGGCCGGGATGGGCACTGAGCGCCGCGCCCACTTCGGCCTTGCCGCCGACGATGTTGAGCACGCCGGCGGGCAGACCGATCGCGTCGGCGATCTCGGCATAGGCAAGCTCGATCAGGGGCGTGACTTCCGAGGGTTTGAGCACCACCGTGCAGCCCGCCGCCAGCGCCGGAGCGATCTTCCAGGCGCTGGTCACCAGCGGGAAGTTCCACGGCACGATCAGGCCTACCACGCCGATGGCCTCCAGGCGTGTGTGCGCACTGAAACCGGGCGCGGCCAGCGCCACCGGACGGTTCTGCCGATCGCTCAAGCCTTCGGCCAGCTCGGCGTAGTAGGCGAAGGTCGCCACGGCGTCGTCGAGGTCGACTTCGGCTTCGTGGCGCGGTTTGCCGTTGTTGCGCATTTGCGCCTCGACCAGCGCGCTGCGCCGTGTGCCCAGGGCCTCGGCGAATCCGCGCAGGTAACGCGCGCGCTCGCGAGAGGCGGTGGTCTTCCACGCCGGCAGTGCCTGGCGCGCTGCGGCGACGGCTTGGTCGACTTGATCGACGCTGGCCGCGCGCAGTTCGGCATAGGCCTGGGCTGTAGCGGGTTCGAACGCGCTGAATACATCAGCGCCTTCGCCGGGTAGCCAGCGGCCAGCGATGTAGTGGGGGGTGTCCATGCGGGTGCTCCAGTGGCCTGTACCAGGCGCGGTGAGAGAGGATTGACTGTGGAATGATGCGCGCGCCTATAGGGCTGCTGCGCAGCCCATCGCGGCTGAAGCCGCTCCTACAGGGGCTTGCGCTAGCCGCTCCTACAGGGGCTTGCGCTAGCCGCTGCCACCGGAGGTCTGTAGGAGCGGCTTCAGCCGCGATGGCCGGCACCGCCGGCCCAACAGCCCAGACTCCCACAGGAGGCTGTGATAGCTGCTCCCATGGGGCCTCTGTGGGAGCGGCCGGTTCGGTGTTCCGATCGGCCGCGATGGCCGGCAACGCCGGCCCAACGGATCTCAAGGCGCAAACGGCGGCGCCTCGGCCAGTTCGATCAACATCGGCCGGTCGTCCGGCGCCTCGCGGAGCAACGCCTGAAGATGCGCAGGGTCACGGGCGCGTTCGGCCAGGCAGCCGAAGCCACGGGCGATGGCGATGAAATCCGGTGTGTGGATGTCGACGCCCACGGGGGTGATGTCGCGCCGCTCCATATAGCGCTTTATCTCGCCATAACCCTGGTTGTTCCACAGCAGCACGATGATCCCTACCCGCGCTTCCACGGCGCTGGCGAGCTCCGCCAGGGTGAACTGGATGCCGCCGTCGCCCACCAGGCTGATCACCGGGCGTGTCGGCTCGGCGAGTTTGGCGCCGATCGCCGCCGGCAGGCCGTAGCCCAAGGTGCCGTAGCCGGTCGAGGAGTTGAACCAGCGACGCGGGCCGTCCAGTTCCACCAAGTGATTGCCGCTGTACACCGTTTGCGTGGAATCGCCGACGAAACGCGCCGAGGGCAGCACCTCGAGGAGGGCCTCGAACAGCTGTCGATAGTGCGCGCAGCCGCTGAAATCTTCGGCCAGTTGCCGGCGCGCTGCGTCGGCGCGTGCTGCACCGTCCCGACCGGGCGACGCGTGCGCCGGCAGCGCGGCGAGCAGCGCCTCGATGGCCAGCCCTGCGTCGCCCTGGATGGCCAGCGCGGGTCGATGGTTGCGGGTCAGTTGCTCGATGTCGATATCGATCCGGATCAGCGCACCGCCGATCTCGAAACCGCCGTCGAACACCACGTCGTAGTCGGTTTCGCCCAGCTCGGTGCCGATCGCCAGCACCACATCCGCGTGCCGTGCCAGTTGCCGCACCGGCTCCAGCGACTGGTTGCTGCCCAGCAGCAACGGATGTTGCGGCGGCAACAGGCCTTTGGCGTTGATGGTCAGCGCCGTCGGTGCATCGAGGGCTTCGGCCAGCCGGCGCACCAGCGCGGGCTGCGCCACACAGCCGCCGCCGATCAGCAGCAGAGGGGTGTGCGCTTCGCGCAAGCGTTGCGCCGCCTGCTCGATGAGCGCCGGCAGCGGTGCTGGAGGGGCGGTGTGCGCACGCGGTTGCAGGGGCAGATGGTCGGCCGCTGCGGTGATGACGTCCAGCGGCAGCTCGATGTGCACCGGCCGCGGCCGCTGGCCGTCGAACACCGCGAATGCCCGTGCCAGCACCTCGGGCAGCGCCTCGACGGTCATCACGGTATGGCTGAACGCAGCGACACCGGCCACCAGCGCACGCTGGTCGGGCAGCTCGTGCAGGTAGCCCTTGCCCAGGCCCAGGCGCTCGCGCTCGTTGACGCTGGAGATCACCAGCATGGGGATCGAGTCGGCATAGGCCTGGCCCATGGCGGTGATGATGTTGGTCATCCCGGGCCCGGTGATGATGAAACACACGCCAGGCTTGCCGCTGACCCGCGCGTAGCCGTCGGCCATGAAGCCCGCACCCTGCTCATGGCGCGGAGTGACGTGGCGGATGCCGCTGCCGGGCAGGCCGCGGTACAGCTCCACGGTGTGCACGCCGGGAATGCCGAACACGGTGTCCACGCCCCAGGCCTGGAGCTGCTGGACGAGAAATTCTCCACAGGTGGTCATTGCGGTTCTCCTTTCGAAGTGGAACGCGGTACCGGCGTCTACCGGCCGGCACCGCATGCAGCGATCGACACCGCCCTCAGGCGACCCTTGTGGCGTGCACCTGCGGCCGGGTCAGCAGGCTGCCTGCGACGAACGCCAGCAGACCGACGGCCAGGCTGTAGTAGATCGGCGTATTGGCCTCCAACCCGTCGCGGAACATGAACACCAGCGCCGTGCCGCAGCCCAGCGCCATGCTCAGGATCGCTCCGGTGGTGGTGGCGCGCTTCCAGTAGATGGCGCCGAGCATCGGAATCAGGATGCCGCCGACCAGCAGGTTGTAGGCCAGGGTCAGGGCGCCGATCACGTCGCTGACCACCAGCGCCACGCCCAGCACCACCATGCCGGTGAGGAAGGTGAAGGCGCGGGCCATGCCCAGGGTCGAGGCGCGGCCGTTGCGCAGTTTGGGCAGCAGGTCTTCGGTGATGGTGGTCGAGGCGGCCAGCAGGCCGGCGCTGGCGGTGGACATCATCGCCGCCAGCGCGGCGGCGATCACCAGCCCACGGATGCCGTCGGGCAGGGCGCTCTGCACGATCGAGGCGAAGGCGTTGTTGGCGTTGGCTAGGTCCGGCAGCAGCACCTTGGCGCACATGCCGATCAGCGCGCCGACCAGGCCGTAGACCATGCAGTACACCCCGGCCAGACTGCCGGCCACCCGCGCCACGCCTTCGCTGCGCGCGGTGAACACGCGCTGCCAGATGTCCTGGCCGATGAGGATGCCGAAGAAGTAGATCAGGAAGTAGGTGAGGATGGTGTCGTAGCCAATGGTGGTGAAGCTGAACGCGGTGTCCGGCAGCTTGGCCTGCAAGGCGTCCCAACCGCCGACGCGCCAGAGGCAGATCGGCAACAGCACGAACATCAGGCCAACGGTCTTGATCACGAACTGCACGATGTCGGTCAGGGTCAGCGACCACATGCCGCCGATGCTCGAATACACCACCACCACGCCACCGGCCAGCAGAATGGCGGTGACGAAAGGCAGATCGAACAGCACTTGCAGCACGGTACCGCTGGCCAGGGTGGAGACCACGGCGATCATCAGCGCGTAGGCGAACATCACCACCGCGCTGGCCTGGCGCGCCATGGGCGTGTAACGGCGCTCGAGAATCTGCGTGACGGTGCTGATGCGCAGCTTGAGCAGGGGTTTGGCCAGGAACAGGTTGAGCACGATGATCCCTGCGCCCAGCGCGGCGCACAGCCAGAACCCGGAAATGCCGTGCACGTAACCCAGGCGCACGGTGCCGACGGTCGCCGCGCCGCCCAGCACGGTGGCGGCCATGGTGCCGAGATAGAAGGCCGGCCCGAGGTTGCGCCCGGCCACCAGGTAATCTTCCTGGGTGCGGGCGCGGCGCATGCCGTACCAGCCGAGCAGCAGCATGCCGGCGGCGTAAAGGATCACTACGGAGATATCCAGGAGCATGGTGTTGTTCTCATTGTTCTGGAAGGAAAGGACGCCGGGCGTCGCACGCCCGGTGCACGGAAGGTCGCGGACGCGCTCAGGCGATCCCGGTGCCCTCGAACCTCAAGGCGACGGGGCTTTTCTGCCGCACCCAGCGCGGGCCGAGCGGGCCGTAGACCTCGGCCGGCTCCGGGAACAGGTTGAGCAGCGCCAGATACAGCAGTGCCGCCATGCCCAAGGTGATCGGCAGGCTGATGTCGATACCACCGGCCAGATCGCCCAAAGGGCCGACGAACTGGCCGGGCAGGTTGACGAAGCACAAGCCCAGCGCCGCGCTCGGAATCCACGCGCCCAGGCCGCGCCAGTTCCAGCCCTGCTGGAACCAGTAGCGCCCGCCGCGCTCGCCGCGGGTGAACACTTGCAGGTCGTCGGCATGGTAGTGGCCGCGGCGCACGATCAGGCCGAGGATCATGATCACCATCCACGGGCTGGTGCAGGTGACGATGAGCACGGCGAAGGTCGACACGCTCTGCACCAGATTGAAGGCGAAGCGGCCGATGAAGATGAAGGCGATCGCCGCCACGCCGATCAGCAGCGTGGCCACCGCGCGGCTCAGCAGCCTTGGGAACATGCTCGACATGTCCAGGCCCGTGCCGTACAGCGCGGTGGTGCCGGTGGACATGCCGCCGATCAGCGCGATCAGGCACACCGGCAGGAAGAACCAGCTCGGCGAAATCGCCAACAGGCCACCGACGTAGTTGCTCGCCTCGATATACTGCGGCGCCTGGGTCGCCACCAAGGTGGCGGTGCACAGGCCGAACAGGAAGGGAATCAACGTGCCGGCCTGGGCCGCGACCACCGCCAGCATGATCCGGCGCTTGGGGGTCTGGCGCGGGATGTAGCGCGACCAGTCGCCGAGGAAGGCGCCGAACGACACCGGATTGCTCATCGCCAGCAGCGCCGCACCGATGAACGCCGCCCAGAACCCGCCCTGACCGGCAGCCAGGGTGCCGGCATAGTGCACGTCGAACGGCCCGGCGAAAGCCATCACACCCAGCAGGAACAGCAAGCTCGACGCCCACACCGCGACCTTGTTGACCCACAGCATGATACGAAACCCATAGATGCACACCGCCAGCACCAGCACGGCGAACACGCCATAGGCCAGGCCCAGGGTCAGGTCGTTTTCGGGCAGGCCGACCAGGCGCTTGGCGCCGCCGATCAGCGCATCGCCCGAACTCCACACCGACAGCGAGAAGAACGCCACGGCGGTGAGCAGGGAGAGGAAGGAGCCGACGATGCGCCCGTGCACGCCGAAGTGCGCACCGGACGAGACCGCGTTGTTGGTGCCGTTGAGCGCGCCGAACAGGCCCATGGGTGCGAGGATCAGCGCGCCCACGGCAACGCCCAGGACGATGGCCCAGGCACCGGCCTGGAACGACAGGCCGAACAGCACCGGAAAGCTGCCCAGTACCGCCGTGGCGAAGGTGTTGGCGCCGCCGAAGATCAGGCGGAACAGGTCGGTGGGGGATGCATCTCGCTGGGCGTCAGGGATCTGCTCGACGCCGAAGGTTTCGATACCCGTACTCATGGTGTGTCTCCGGTGCCTGTCACGGTTCTTGTAAGGCCGGCTCAGGCTCACCGGCCTTTGTTATTCACCCCCGGCGTCGTGCCGGTGGGCGGTGTTACGGCAGTGCGGCAAGGCCCCCGGGTATGGGGCCACAGCGCGCGCGGGGAGGGTAACCCTGCGCGCGCCGGTGTTCAGCTCAGGCTTGGCGCGGACAAGTGCTCATGGCATGCCAGCCATTGCCCGGCCCGATGGCGGAAAACGATGGTTTCGCGCTCTTGCAAAGCGTGTTCCTGACCATCCAGGTACAGGCGGGTGGCGACGTCGTGGATGAAGATCGCCACCTCGCCCTGCAGGCTGATCTGCGCTTCGCTGGAGCGACAGCCCAATACGGCGAAACCTTCGGCCTGCCATCGCTGCCACATGGCCTTGTACTCGGCGAGGGAGAGCGTCCGTGGCTGGGTATGGAAGACGAACGTGGCGTCTTCGCTGAAACAGGCGAAGTAGCGCGCCGTGTCGTTGCTGGCGAAGGCCTGCACTAGCGCCGCAGCCGCAGCCTGCACCTCGGCCACGACGTCGCGCGATGCAGCGCTCATCGCCGCACCACGCCGGGCAGCACACAGAGCATTTCGTACAGCAGGTTGGCACCGAGCAGCGCCGTATTGCCGGTGGTGTCGTAGGGCGGCGAGACCTCCACCAGGTCGCAACCGACCAGGTTCAGCCCTTGGCAGCCGCGGATGATTTCCAGCGCCTGGATGGTGGTCAGCCCACCGACTTCCGGGGTGCCGGTTCCCGGTGCCCAGGCCGGGTCGATGCCATCGATGTCGAACGACAGGTACACCGGGCCGCCATCGACCTTGGCCCGCACTTCTTCCATCAAAGGGATCAGCGACTGGTGCCAGCACTCCTCGGCCTGGACCACGCGGAAGCCCTGGTTGCGGCTCCAGTTGAAATCGTCGGCGGTGTAGCCCTGGGCACGCAGGCCGATCTGCACTACGCGCTCGCTGTCGAGCAGGCCTTCCTCCTGGGCGCGGCGGAAGGTGGTGCCGTGGGCGATCTTCTCGCCGAACATGTGGTCGTTCACGTCCGCATGGGCGTCGATGTGCACCAGGCCGACCTTGCCGTACTTCTTCTTCATCGCGCGCAGGATCGGCAGGGTCAGGGTGTGGTCGCCGCCCAGGGTCAGGGGGATGATGCCGTGTTCGAGAATGCCGTCGTAGTGCTGCTCGATGATGCGCACGGTGTCGAGCAGGTTGAAGGTGTTGAGTGCCACGTCGCCGATGTCGGCCACGTTCAGCGAGTCGAAGGGCGCGGCCCCGGTAGCCATGTTGTAGGGGCGGATCATCACCGATTCGGCGCGGATCTGCCGTGGGCCGAAGCGGGTGCCGGAGCGCAGCGAAGTGCCGATGTCGAGGGGGATGCCGACGAAGGCGGCGTCGAGCCGGGCGAGTTCGTCGGGTGCCTGCACGTGGGGCAGGCGCAGCATGGTGGCGATGCCGCCGAAACGCGGCATCTCGTTGCCGCCCAGGGGTTGGTGGAGGGAGTCTTCCACGGTGGGCCTCACAGATTTTATGGTTGTCGTGGGCCGATTCTGGGGACTGCGCAGGGTGCGACAAATCGCTGCGAGCAAATAATCAGTTCAGAGATTTCTAAACTATCGGGCGCTAGAATGCCGCCTTTCGTGATTGCTGACAGGAACACGCCCATGTCATCGGCATTACCCGACCTGAAACTGTTGCGCATCTTCGCCAGCGTGGTGCGCAACCAGGGCTTCGCCGCCGCCCAGCAGGAATTGAATCTGTCCACCTCGGCGATCAGCACTTACATGAGCCAATTGGAAACGCTGCTCGGCGTCGCCCTGTGCCACCGCGGACGCGGCGGTTTCAGCCTGACCGGCAAGGGCGAGCTGTTCCATCAGGAGACCTTGCGCATGCTTGCCGAGCTGCATGAGTTCGAGCGCTACGCCGCCTCGTTGAAGGGCGAGCTGCGTGGCACGCTCAACCTTGGTGTGCTCGACTCCACCGTCAGTGACCCGGCGCTGCCGCTGGCCGAGATCATCGGCGCCTACACCCAGGAGCACCCGGCCGTGCATCTGCACTTGGCCGTGCTGAGCCCGGCCGAGCTGCAACTGGGGCTGCTGGAAAACCGTCTGGACTTGGCCATCGGCGCCTTTTCGGTGCGCACCAGCGGGTTGGTGTACCAGGCGTTGTACAGGGAACAGCACTGGCTGTACTGCAGCGACCGGCATCCGCTCTACGCGCAGACGCGCATTCCGGCCGAGGTGATCGCCCAGCAGCGCATGGTCGGGCGCGGCTACTGGAGCCAGACCGAGTTGGCACGGCACGGCTTCAAGCACAGTGCCGCCACTGTCGAGTCGATGGAGGCGCAACTGATTCTGGTGTTGTCGGGGGCGTACATCGGTTACTTGCCCGAGCATCATGCCCAGCCTTGGGTGGAGCAAACGCGCCTGAAGGTGTTGCTGCCCAATACCTTCGGCTACCAGGCGCCCTTCACCACGGCGATACGCCGTGGCCGTTCGCGAGAACCGCTGATCCAGAGCTTTCGCGATCGGATCAAGGCGCAGTCGGGGAAGGACGTGGCAGCGCTGTAGAAACTGTTCTTGTGTTCGTGGTCAAGCTTTCACCCGATGCGAGTCGGCCGCTCCACTGTGAATTGCAAAAACCTGCAGGACAGGCCGGTTTGGCGCTCCGATTAGCCGCGATGGGCCGCAGCGCGGCCCTGATCCAGACGATGCATTGGGTCAGGGTGGGTATGGCGACTTTGAAATGCTCTTCAACTGTGAGCACTACACACCCTAGAGCTGCACTTCAACCATTAGCACCACACACCCTAGAACTGCACTTCCACCGTCAACGGCAAGTGATCCGACAAATGCGTCCAGGGTCGGTGGCCGAGGATCTTCGGCGCATGGCTCTGCGCGTTTCGCAGGTAGACCCGATCCAGACGCAGCATCGGCAAGCGCGCAGGGTAGGTGCGTGCCAGATGGCCGTGGTGGCGCTCGAAGGCCTCGTGCAGGTCGCGCTGCAAATGCAGGGTGCGGTTGCCGCGTAACTGCCAGTCGTTGAAGTCGCCGGCGACGATCACCGGCGCGTCGGGCGGCAGCGAATCGAGCAGGGTGCGCAGAAGTTTGAGCTGCTTCTGCCGGTGGCTTTCGAGCAACGACAGGTGCACACAGATGGCATGCACCGGCTGCGGGCCGGGTACGTCGAGCACGCAATGCAGCAGGCCACGACGTTCGGGGCCGGTGATCGACACGTCGAGGTTGCGGTGTTCGAGAATCGGGTATTTGGACAGCAGCGCGTTGCCGTGGTGGCCATCGGGGTAGACGGCGTTGCGCCCGTAAGCAAAGTCGCTCCACATGCTGTCGGCGAGGAATTCGTATTGCGAGGTGGTCGGCCAGCCCGGATGGCGCGCAGCGTGCCGCTCATGGCTGCCGAGCACTTCCTGGAGAAACACCAGGTCGGCTTGGGTGCTGCGTACCGCTTCGCGCAGCTCCGGCAAGATGAAACGCCGGTTGAAAGCGGTAAAACCCTTGTGGGTGTTGACCGTCAGGACCCGCAGCCGGTGCACGGCTGGGGTCTGATCGGGAGAGGCGAAACCCGTGACATCGGCTTCGTGGTTCACACGTCCTCCTGAACTGCCGTGGGGGCGGGCAGGTACAGGTTCGGACCTGACCGCCCCCACGGGGTTCAGTCTTCCTCGCGCTGCAGGGCGAACAGCACCAGCGAACGACCCGTCACTTCGAACTCGGTTTCGAATTGCAGCGGCTTGCCCTTGCGCAGCTTCGGCTGATCGGTATCGATCAGGCAGGTCCAGTGCTCGCCCTGGGGCACGGAGGGCAGTTTGAAGTTGACGGTGTCGTGGTGCGCATTGACGATCAGCAGCACCGTAGCGTCATCACCCGGGCGTTCGATGCCGCTCACCTGCGCACGGCCGTCCATCAGCAAGCCCACGCAACGGCCATTGGCGTCTTCCCATTGCTCGACGCTCATCTCGTTGCCGTCGGGCGCCAACCAGGTGGCGTCCTTGACTCCAAGCGCCTCGTTGTAGTCGCCCACCAGGAAACGGGAACGGCGCAGCACCGGATAGGCGATGCGCACGCGGTTGAGACGCTTGACGAACGCCAACAGGTCTTGACCTTCTTCGTCCAGATCCCAGTTGATCCAGCCGATTTCGCTGTCTTGGCAGTAGGCGTTGTTGTTGCCGTGCTGGGTGCGGCTGAACTCGTCACCGGCGACGATCATCGGCGTGCCCTGCGAGAGCAGGAGGGTGGCGAAGAAGTTGCGCATCTGACGCATGCGCAGTTCTTTGATTTCCGGGTTCTCGGTCGGGCCTTCTTCGCCGCAGTTCCAGGACATGTTGTTGCTGCTGCCGTCCTGGTTGTTTTCCTCGTTGGCCTCGTTGTGCTTCTCGTTGTACGACACCAGGTCGCGCAGGGTGAAGCCATCGTGGGCGGTGATGAAGTTGACCGAAGCGTATGGGCGACGGCCGCGGTTGTTGAACAGGTCGCCCGAGGCGGTGATGCGTGCGGCGAAGTCGGCCAACTGGCCCTCGTCGCCTTTCCAGAACGAGCGCACGGTGTCGCGGAACTTGTCGTTCCATTCGGCCCAGCCAGGCGCGAAGTTGCCTACCTGGTAGCCGCCAGGGCCGCAGTCCCAAGGTTCGGCGATCAGCTTGACCTGGCTCAACAGCGGATCCTGGCGGCAGGCCACGAGGAAGCTGTGGCGTTCGTCGTAGCCGTCGTGATAGCGGCCGAGAATGGTCGCCAGGTCGAAACGGAAGCCGTCGACATGCATTTCGCCGGCCCAGTAGCGCAGCGAGTCGGTGACCAGTTGCAGCACGCAGGGGTGGCTGAGGTCGAGGGTGTTGCCAGTGCCCGAATCGTTGATGTAGTAGCGCTTGTCGTCAGGCATCAGACGGTAGTACGAGGCGTTGTCGATCCCGCGCATCGACAGGGTCGGGCCCTTTTCGTTGCCTTCGGCGGTGTGGTTGTAGACCACGTCGAGGATCAGCTCCAGGCCCTTGTTGTGCAGGTGCGCGACCATCTCCTTGAACTCGGCGATCTTGCCGTTGGCCAGGTACGTCGGGTGCGGGGCGAAGAAGGCGATGCTGTTGTAGCCCCAGTAGTTGTTCAGGCCCTTGTCGAGCAGGTGCTGGTCGTTGACGAAGGCGTGGATCGGCAGCAGTTCGATGCTGGAGACGCCCAGGTCCTTGATGTGCTGCAGCAGGTCGTCGTTGGCCAGGCCGCCGAAGGTGCCGCGCAGTTTCTCGGGCACCGAGGGGTGCTGCATGCTGATGCCACGGGTGTGGGCTTCGTAGAACACGGTGCTTTCCCACGGCACCTGCACGCGCTCGTCGCGGCCCCAGGTGAAGGCCGGGTCGATGACCTTGCACTTGGGCACGAAAGGCGCGCTGTCGCGTTCGTCGAAGGTGGTGTCTTCCTCGCCCAGGACATAGCCGAACAAGGCCGGGTCCCATTTCAGCTCGCCGACCAATTGCTTGGCATAGGGGTCGATCAGCAGTTTGTTGTGGTTGAAGCGGTGGCCGTTCTGCGGCTCGTACGGGCCGTATACGCGGTAGCCGTAGACCATGCCCGGGTGGGCGTCGGCCAGGTAGCCGTGGTAGATCTCGTCGGTGTATTCGGGCAGTTCGATGCGCTCGAGTTCGTTTTCGCCGGTCGAGTCGAAGATGCACAGCTCGACCTTGGTGGCATTGGCCGAGAACAGGGCGAAGTTGACGCCCAGGCCGTCCCAGGTGGCACCGAGCGGAAAGGGCATGCCTTCACGGATGCGCGAAGGGGCGACGGAGCGGTTTTTCTTCGGAGTACGTTGGGTCATGTCAGGTCTCGGATGGCCAAAAAAAGTGACGGAGCAGCGCTACTGGCCTCCACGCCGATGGGCCCGTTCTCAAGGGAGTCGGACCGTTTCGCGGGTGATGCCTATACCGGGGTGTCGCGGGACGGGACCGTGGACCGGCACCGCTTGGCTTTGCACGGAACGTGCGGGAGATGATCGTGCTGGGGGGTGAACAGGCCAGACGTCTAGTCCTGGCGATGAAACGCGACTCCTGTCGCTCCTGACCTGTTTACCGCTTGGCCTGACCGCCGCTGTGCGACGTTGCGTGCATTGCCGGGGACTGTCGGGCGATCACCCGGCAGAAGGTTTCTTCGCTGCGCGAGGCTTCTTCGCAGCTGACGCTTTCGCAGGGGCAGGTTTGCTGGCCGAAGACTTGGCAGCCGACGATTTTGCCGCAGGTGCCTTGCCGGAAGCTGTGCTTTCGGCACCTGGCAGGGCAGCGCTCTTGGCGACGCTAGCGGCCTTGTCCGAGGCCTTTGGCTCCTTGTCCGCGTCGGCAGCGGCCTTGCCTTTGGCACTGGCGCCCTTGCGCGGCTTGGCCTTGGGCGCTACCGCCTCGGCTTCTGCCAGCTTGCGGGCCATCTTCCAGTGGCGCTCGTCTTCGCCGTCGGGCTTACCCTCGGACTCCCAGATCTGGTAGGCGAACTCGCGGATACGTTTGTCTTCAACACTCATCACGATGCTCCTGGCTGCGCTTAATCATGTTCGATCAACAGATTGACCGGAAACTCGGCTAGAACGGCGCTCAACTTCAGCTCCTTAGTAGGGCTGACAGCGCTGTTTCCGAAAAGTCCCGAGCAAGTGGTGGATGACAAGGCGAACGGCAGAATCACCCGCGTGTCTTCCCAGGCATGGGCAGGGATCAGCGGCGTGTCGGCGTGCTCGCCCAACAGGCTCGCCGCCAGGCGCGGCAGCACCACGACGGCGCGCTCGCCTTCACCGATACGGGCGAATGCCATGACCTTGTCGGCGTGCTTGCCTTCGACCGGCAACGGCTGGTATTCGCCGCGGCGGAACAGCTCGGGGTGTGCACGGCGGCAATCGAGCACGCGCGCGATCAGCGCTTGCTTGATGCGCCCGTCACGCCAGTGCTCGACCAGCTCGGACAGCGCGGCGCTGTCGTCCAGGCTGGCGCGGCGGGCGGTGTAGTCCACAGGACGGCGGTTGTCCGGGTCGACCAGGGTCAAATCCCAGTACTCGTTGCCTTGGTAGAGGTCCGGGATGCCGGGTACGGTCATGCGCAGCAGGGTCTGCGTCAGGCCGTTCAGCGCGCCGGGGCTGGCCAGGGCCTGTGCGGCCTGTGCCAGCGACTGGCGCAACTCGCCGTGCTCACGGCCTTGCAACAGTTGCTCGGTGTAGCCGGTACACGCCTTTTCATAGTCTTCGTTGGGCGCGTTCCAGCTGCTGCGCAGCTTGGCTTCGCGCAGGGCCTTCTGCTGCCACTGCTGGAGGCGTTCGATGTAGCCTGACACCGCCGTGCTGTCGTCGAGGTCAAGGTCCAATGGCCAACTGCCCAGCAGCAGTTGGAACAGCATCATTTCGTCGCCCGAGCTTGGCACCGTGCCCTCGGCGTCTTCCTTGCGCAGCCCACTGGCCAGGCTGCGCCAGTGTTCGATCCGCTCGGCCAGCCACGGGCCACGCTCGCTCAGCACGGCCAGGCGTGCACGCACATCTTCGCCGCGTTTGTGGTCGTGGGTGGCGGTGGCCAGCAGGTTGTCGGGGAAGTCGCGCAAACGGCGCTGTGCTTCTTCGTGGAATTCGTCGATCGGCGCGCTGAAGCGTTCGGCTTCGAAGCCCACATCGTTGCGCGAAAGCAGGCGCGCGGAGCGGTAGAAGGCGGTGTCTTCCACAGCCTTGGCGGCGCTCGGGGCGGTCAACTGCTGGAAGCGCACGCAGGCGTGGCGCAACTGCTTGCGCGCCTTGCCCACCGGCAGCGAGCGCCAGCGCTGGCCGCCGAGCCACTGTTCGAGATGGCCGAGCACCGGCCAATCGGCTTCGGGCAACGTCTGGCGCGCATCGTTCAGCGCCTGCTGGAAGAACGCCTCGTCTTCGCTCGGGCGGCCACAGGCGTTGATGTAGGTGCGGTACACCGAATAGTGCTCGACCAGCGCCTGCACGCCACGGCGGATGGCGCCAAGGGTAAGGTCGCGAGTCATCAGGTCGTTGCGGGCGACCTGCAGCAAGGCCTGGGCAACCGATTCGAAATCGCCGGCCAGGCTTGCGTTGAGCACCAGGCGGCGCGCCTGGCGCACTTCCTCAGGGAACTCGGGGCGTTCGCTGACGCGCTGCCACAGCTCGGTCAACGGCGCTTCGCCAGCAGGGTCGTGCTGGGCCAGCGAAACCTGGTTCATGAATTCGTAACCGGTGGTGCCGTCGGTGTTCCAGTCGCGGTGCAGGTGTTCGCCGGTGCCGAGGATCTTCTCCACGTAAATGGGGAAGTGCTCGACCGCCGTCTGTACCGGGCGGGCGGCGAGCAGGCCGTTGACCCGACGGCGCAGCTTGCGGCAGTAGCCGCGGGGATCGGCCAGGCCGTCGATGTGGTCGATGCGCAGGCCATCCACCAGGCCGCGCTCGATCAGCTCGAAGAGTTTGGCGTGGGTGGCTTCGAACACGCTGGCGCGCTCGACGCGCAGACCACCCAGTTCGTTGATGTCGAAAAAGCGCCGCCAGTTGATGTCGTCGGCGGCGGTGCGCCAGCTGGCAAGGCGGTAGGACTGGCGCTCCAGCAGCGCGTGCAGGCGTTGCAAGCCGGCTTCGCTGCGTGCGTCGAACAGGCGCAGCACAGGGTCCAGGCGCGCGCCGTCGGCATGCAGTTGCGACAACTGCGCTTGCAGTAGCTTGGCCGCCTCAAGCGGATCCTGGACCTGGCGCAAGGCGTCGAAGCGTTCGCCCAGTGCTTGCAGTTCGCTCGCTTCGCTGTGCTTGAGCACCTGGCCATAGTCGAGCGGGCAGATCGGGAAGCGGTGTTCGTGGTGCGCCACTTCCAGGCGGCCGTGCTCGGCGTCGAAGGTCAGCGGCAGTTCGCCTTCCTTGAGCGCCACACCGTAGTCGTTACCCAGGAACGGCAAGAGCAGTTGCCCGGCCAGCAGCGGGTCGTTGGAGTTCCACTGGATGTCGAAGAACTCGGCATAAGGGCTGCGGCGGCCCCAGGCCAGCAAGCTCTGCCACCAAGGGTTGTCGGCACCGCCCACGGCCATGTGGTTGGACACGGTGTCGAGGATCAGGCCCATGCCGTGTTGGCGCATGGCCGCCACCAGCCGCTCCAGGGCCGCTTCGCCGCCCAATTCCGGGTTGACCTGGGTCGGGTCGACCACGTCGTAGCCGTGCCGGGAACCGGCACGGGCCTTGAGGATGGGGGAGGCGTAGAGGTGGCTGATGCCCAGCTGAGCGAAATAGGGCACCAGGGGGACGGCATGGTCGAGGGTGAAATCGCTGTGAAATTGCAGGCGTACGGTCGCAGTCAAGGGCTTCATCGGTCGCGCTCCCACGCGTTGTTGCGGGCCTTCGCCAGCAGTTGCAGACGCCGGAAGGCGTCATCATCGTCCAGCAGTTGTTCGGTAGGCAGAGCAAAGCGCCGGCGCCAGTTGGGGTGGCCTTCGGTAGTGCCGGGCAGGTTGGGTTGTTCGTCGACGCCGAGCAGGTCTTCGAGCGGCAGCAGCACCAAGGGTGCGCGGGTTTCGCCGACGAACTGGATGGCAGCGTCGATCAGCGCTTTGTCGTCGGCCAGGGGGCCGTATTCGGCCTCCAGCAATTGGCGCAGGCCTGCGCATTCCTTGGCGCGGTCTTCGCGCCACTGCGCTTGGGCATCCTCGTCGATCAGGCCAAGGCGGCTTTGCCAGTCGATGTCGCGGCTTTGCAGCCAGCCGGCCAGCGGCGCCAGGTCATGGGTGCCGGTGGTGGCCAGCGCGTTGTCCGGCCAGTCCTGCTGCGCAGTGAAGCGGCCAGGACCGTTCTGTTCGAAGGGCAGCACGCGCATGCCCAACACGGCCTTGTCGGCCAGTTGCTCGCGCAAGCCGTCCGGCACCGTGCCCAGGTCTTCGCCGAGCATGATCGCCTGGTGACGCACCGATTCCAGCGCCAGCAGGCGCAGCATGTCTTCGAACGGGTAATGCACGTAGGCGCCTTCGCGCGGCGAAGCCCCGCGTGGGATCAGCCACAGCCGGCGCAAGCCCATCACGTGGTCGATGCGCAGGCCGCCAGCGTGGGCCAGGTTGGCGCGCAGCATCTCGATGAACGCACGGAAACCGTTGCGTTTCAGGCCTTCGGGCGAGAAACCGCAGATGCCCCAGTCTTGCCCGGAGCGGTTGATGATGTCGGGCGGGGCACCGACGGTGAGGTCGGCGAGCAATTCGTCCTGGCGGCTCCAGGCTTGGCTGCCGGCACCGTCGGCGCCTACCGCCAAGTCGGCGATCAGGCCGACTTTCATGCCATTTGCCCGCGCCGCTTGCTGGGCACGTTGCAGGCTGCGGTCAGCGAGCCATTGGCAAAATGCCTGGAACTCGACGCGCGCCGGGTAGGTGTTGGCGAAGGCTTCGACTTCGGCGTGGTAGGGGTCGTGCCAGGTTTTCGGCCAGCGCCGCCAGTCGGCCCCCAAGCCTTGATCGACAGCCTCGGCTTGCAGCACTTCGAAACGGCAATGATGTTCCAACGCTTCGCCACCCGCGGCACGGAAGCTGTCGAAATCCGCGCGTAGCGGGTGCTGGCCTTGGCTGAAATCCTTGTACAACGCCTGCAGCAGGCGCTGGCGCATTTCGGCCGCGCGGGGCCAGTCGACCAAGGGTTGCTGTTCTAGGTCGTGCAGTGCGTCCGTCAGCCCTTCGGCTTCGATGGCAGCGCGCACCTCTCGTTCGCCCAGCAAGGCAGCGGGGCTGGCGTAGAGGGTGTTGAGCAGCAGACGGCTCGAAGGGGAATAGGGGCTGTAATGCTCCTGCTCGAAGGCCGACAACGCATGGATAGGGCTGATCGCCAGCGCGTCGGCACCGCGCTCGGCAGCGCTGCGCGCCAGTTGTTCGAGCGCCAGGCAGTCGCCATAACCGCCGTCGCCGGGACGACGCAGGCTATAGAGCTGAGCCGCCAGGCCCCAGCAACGAGCAGGCGTCTCCTCGACGGCATCGTCCAGGCTGTAACAGCGCGCGGGTGCGATGGCCACCGTCAGCGAGCGGCCGTCGACCTCGACCCGGTGGTAACCGAGCGGCAGGTCTTCAGGCAATTCGGCCTGATCGCCAAGGGTGTACTCACGCACCTCACCCTGCTCGTCGGTGCAGCGCGCCGTACTGCCGGCAGGGAACCAGGGCTGCAAGGGCAGGGCATGGCCGACCTCACAGGTGAGCAGCTTGGGCAGTTCCTGAAGGTCTTGTTGCCGTTCCAGCGCCGCCAGGCTTTCGTTCACGTCGGCGATGTCTTGCGCCGGGTGTCCCAGGGCGTTGAGCACACCGCGCAAGACTTCGTCGCTGACTTGCTGGGGGCGGTCGTTGGCATCGGTCCAGTCCCGGGCGATGCCGACCCGTGCGGCCAGTTGATGCAGGGCGTTGTCGCTCATGCGGTCTCCGAAGCGGTAGGGAGCAGACTGACGACGCAGCTGTAGGCTGCCAGCGTCGAATCGGGATGCGTGGTGTCGCCGCTGTCGAACAGGCGCATGGCCGGCCCAGGCAATTCGACAGCGACGGCGTGCTTGCCCAGGTTGAGGTCGATGCGCAGTTCTTGGCCGTTACCCAAGCGCCAGCGCGCACTGACCGCCTTGTCGGCCAGGACGCTGCAACCGAGCGAGGTGGTGCCCGGCAGATGCGGCACGAGCAGGCGCTGGCGCAGTTCCAGCAACTGCTGATAGAGACCCGGCCAACCGGCGATGACGTCTTGGCCGGCTGGATTGGAGGCCTTGAAGGTACCGACGGCGTTCGGGTCGGGGATCTTCTCCCGCGTGTCCGGGTCGGCGAATGCGGCGAAATGTTCGAACTCGCCGCGCCGGCCCTCGCGCACCGCATCGGCCAGCTCGTCGTGGAAATCGGTGAAGAACAGGAATGGCGCGCGGCTGCCCTGTTCGTCGCCCATGAACAGCAACGGGATCATCGGCGACAGCAGCAGCAAGCCGGTGGCGGCGCGCAGTGCAGCGGGCGGGGTCAGCCGGGTCAGGCGTTCGCCCAGGGCACGGTTGCCGATCTGGTCGTGGTTTTGCAGGAACAGCACGAAGGCGCTGGGACGCAGATGGCCGCTCGGCTCGCCGCGGGGTTCGCCATGGCGGTTGGCCTGGCCCTGGAACACGAAACCTTCCGACAAACAACGGGCCAACTGCTGGTTCGGCGCGTCCTTGTAGTCGGCGTAATAGCCTTCGGTCTCGCCGGTGAGCAGCACGTGCAGGGCGTTGTGGCCATCGTCGTTCCACTGCGCGTCGAAGTGTTCCTCGAGCAGGAAGGCCTGGTTGTGTTCGTTTTCCAGCACCAGCCATACCTGACGATCGCCTTGTGTCTCACTGCGTACGCGCTGGGCCAGCTCCTTGAGGAAGTCCGGGCAGTCGATGGCGTGGACCGCATCCAGGCGCAGGCCGTCGATGCGGTAGTCCTGCAACCACATCAGGGCGTTCTGGATGAAGAACTCGCGCACCGCCGGTTGGCGGAAATCGATGGCCGCACCCCATGGGGTCTTCTTCGCTTCGTTGAAGAAGGCGCCGGCGTATTCGTGCAGGAAATTGCCGTCTGGGCCGAAGTGGTTGTAGACCACATCGAGCATGACGCTGATGCCCAGACCGTGGGCCTTGTCGACCAGCGCACGCAGCTCGTCGGGCGTGCCGTAACTGTGCTGGGCGGCGAAAGGCAACACGCCGTCATAGCCCCAGTTGCGATCGCCGGGGAACTGACCGAGCGGCATCAGCTCGATCGCGGTGATGCCGAGCTTGGCCAGGCGCTCCAAATGCTCGCCCACACCACGATAACCGCCCAGTACGCCCACATGCACTTCCTGGATGACTGCGCTGTGCCAAGGACGGTTCGGATACGGGTGCTGCCAGGGGTAGGCCTGAGGATCGACGATCGCGCTGGGGCCGGTGACGCCTTCGGGTTGGTAACGCGACGCCGGGTCGGCGACGGTCAGGTCATGGTCGATCTGGTAACGATAACGCTGGCCGGCAGTGCAAGGCACGGTGCCTGCAAACCAGCCGTCTTCTTCGGCTGTGAGCTCGAAAGGCGTCTGCCCTTCGAGCACTACGTTCACGTGACGCGCGTCTGGCGCCCAGAGGGCGAAGCGCGCGGACGTGGCGTCCAGCAAGTGTGCGCCATGTCTGTGCATCTTCGAATCTCCGGATCAGTAATGAGCGACGTGTGCTTGTTTGACGAGGTCTTCGAACAGCCGGGCGTAGGGAGTCACCGCCTGGCACCAGTTGAACGGTTGGGTCATCGACAGGCAGCGCATGGCATCGAGCAGGTCGGGCTGGTCGTAGACATGGAACGCTCGGCTCAGCGCCTCGCGGTAGCTTTCGGGCGTGGACTCGTCGAACAGGAAGCCGGTGACACCATTCTCGATGGTGTCGGCCAAGCCGCCCGTGTTGCGCGCCACTGGCAGGGAACCGAAGCGCTGCGCGTACATCTGGCTCAAGCCGCAAGGCTCGTAACGCGACGGCATGAGCAGGAAATCGCTGCCGGCGAACATGCGCCGCGCATCGGTTTCGTTGAAGCCGATGCGCACGCCGATGCGGCCGGGATGGCGCAGGGCGAGTTCGCGCATGGCCTGCTCTTCAGCGGGCTCGCCACGACCGATGATCGCGATCTGGCCACCTTGCTCGACGATGAAGTCGGCGACCGCCAGGGTCAGGTCCAGACCCTTCTGGTACACCAGGCGCGAGACCACGGCGAACAGTGGGCCTTCGCTCTCGTCCAGGCCGAACAGGCGGCGCACTTCCTGAGTGTTGCGCGCTTTGCCTTCCCAGTCGTTGAGGCTGAAGTTGTGCTGCAGGTGCTCGTCGGTGGCCGAGTCCCAGCTTTCGTCGATGCCGTTGGGGATGCCGCTGAGCAACCCCTGTTGAGCTTTGCTGGCAAGGAAGCCGTCCAGACCGCAGCCGAACGCCGGCGTGGTGATTTCCTGGGCGTAGGTGGCGCTGACGGTGGTGATGTGACTGGAGTAGGCCAAACCCGCCTTGAGGAACGACAGCTTGCCGTAGAACTCCATGCCTTCCTGTTGCAGGGCGTGCTCAGGAATGGCGAGCTCCGGGCAGCAGGCCAGGCTGTACACACCCTGGTAGGCCAGGTTGTGGATGGTGAAGAGGGTCGGGGTGCTCAGGCCGCGCCAGTGCATGTAGGCCGGTGCCAGGCCTGCGGGCCAGTCATGGGCATGCACCAGTTCCGGCGTCCAGTGCGCCAGGCCTTCGCCTGCGGCGATCTCGGCTGCGGCCAGGCCCAGGCGAGCGAAGCGGATATGGTTGTCGGCCCAGTCACGACCCTCGTTGTCACCGTATGGGGTGCCTTCGCGCTGATACAGCTCGGGGCAGATCAGCACGTAGATGACCAGCCCGTCGGGCAAGTCCATCCGGCCGATCTTGCACGGCGGCAGCGCAGCGTGGCCGCCCAATTGGCCGACGATGTGGATCGGGTTGTCGCTGTCCATCACCTGCGGATAGCCAGGGATCAGCACGCGCACGTCATGCAGGTCGGAGAGGGCGCGCGGCAGTGCCGCGGAAACGTCGCCCAAGCCGCCGGTCTTCACCAGATCGGCGATCTCCGAGGTGACGAAGAGTACTTTGCGTTTGTTCGGGTTCTGCTGGCGCTTGGCGCCGGGTGATCTGCCAGCCGTGGTGAAGCCTGGGACCTGAGGTCCGCGGTGTTCCGTTTTGAACGTGTCTGCATGTGGCTCGACAGCGGCGCTGATCATCGTACTCTCCATCCCTAAATTGGCCCTCTGGCCTTGGCGTTACATCGTGCTGGCTCTCTTCTCTGTACTGGTGAAGCGTCTTGCAGTCCATGCCCCGAATTCTGTGCAACCTTGGAAACGCTTGGGCCGTCCGGGCCGCAAGCGTGAATGCGCTTTGGGGTGGGCAGGCCGTGAGAAGAATGACTCTATGCTGCGGCCTGCTTAAGTGCTGACCAGTGCGTCGAGCGGAAAGTTCTACCCATTTCAAGGGATAGTTCTGAACGGTCTAGGCTCCGAATTTCGAGTGTAGGAGACACTTTGGAAAAATGTGACCCGCCGGTCACGATCGTTCAGCCCGAAAGTCGTATTGCAAGGATCGCGCCCTACGAAAAAACCGCTTTTGAGCGTGCCGTCTCCACTGGATAAACGGAGTTGGCGCACTGTGAGGGGGCGCTGTTTCCTCAGGCTGCGCACCAATAGGGCAGGTGTCGCCGCCTGGCTGAAAGGTGCGCCGTGGAATCGCCGCATCCGGGCAAAGTCCAGGCTGTTGGCCCGCGTCTGCTTGGCTAGGAGATTGTCCGACAATTTGTGTCAGATGCCTTGCTTCCCGCTTCGCTTGGGCTAGTGTTGGCAAAGCGCTATCAATCAATACGCCTTTAGTCTTAGCAGGAGCCTGACATGCTGCGCATTCGTGGAGATTCGTTCTGGTCGTGGGCTGATCCCACCTTGCACCACCGTCGACACGACGAGACCCTGCCTGGTGGCGCGTCACTCGACGTTCAGGTGCGTCTGTCGCGAACCGGGTCGACCCAGTTGTTCCTGGGCGTCTATGGCGACTCGGGCCTGGCGTTGCATGAAGAAGCCTATGGGTCGCGCCCTGGAGAATCGATGACCCGTGCCCTTGCCTGGGGCGTGGCGCGTGCCAGGGAGGTCGCTGCGCAATCGGCCACTGTGGCGCGCTTGCCCGCCATGCCACAGGACTCCCGACAGGCCACCGGTAGCTGCTGAAAGCGCTCCTAGACGGCATGCGCAGCGCGTCATGTTCTGACGCCGGCCTCTGCTAGCATCGACGGTTCACCGCAGCCAGGGAGTGGCGCATGAAATCCGTCGTGATCAAGATCCATCGCAGCGAGTACCCGCAACCCATTCGTCTCGTGGCCGGCCAACCCTTGAGCATTGGTCAGCGCTATGAAGGTAGCGAAGGCTGGGAGGACTGGTACCTCTGCACCTGCGCCGGTCAACTGCCCGGTTGGGTGCCCGCACAATTGATCGAAGTCCTGGGCATAGGCCATGGTCGTGCGCGGGAGACCTATTGCGCCCACGAACTGGATGTCGAGCCCGGTCAGATCATCGAGGCTTTACGCTTTCTGAATGGTTGGTACTGGTGCAAACGCCTGAGCGATGGCGAGCTGGGCTGGTTGCCGTCAGAGGTGCTGAGGCTTGCGGGGCGGGATGCCAACGGCATCTGATCTGCTTTTTTTTCGCCAACCTGGATCTGTAACCGTATCAGTTGTAGCGCGATCATAGCGCCATCCCAGCCGAGCAGCCCGGCCTGCGCTGGGCCGGCTGCACGCCATGCCAACGGCGCTCGTCAGCCAGGCCGCTTCGTTAACGCACTGAGAGGTTTCAATGGGCAAGCTCGCATGGTTTCTTGGAGGATTTCTATTACTGACCCTCTGTATCGGCCTGCTGGGAACCATTCCACCCCCCTGATCGTCGGCGTCTGACCTGTTCTGCCTCTGGACGGGCCCCTAACTAGGTTACGTTTGCCAGCCATGTCTACTCTGTCAAGGGTGGCAGGTCATGATCCCTTCACAATGCTTGCTGTACCCTGCGCAGCGTCCCGATTCATGGAGGCCCGCAACGATGCAAACACATAAGGGTGCAGCTGCAATGGGGCGGTGGCGCACGCATTTTCTCGATCACACCTCATTCCACGAAGACGACTACGCGCGTGCGCTGTTGCAGGCACAGGTGCTTGAGCAGGCAGGCGCCATCAGCACCGGCGAATGGATCGAACTGGTCAAGCAGGCCAACCGGGCTTTGTTGAAGATCGATCAAGCTGAGTAGGAAATTTGTCCACAGAAACCGTGGGTAGGTCTGTGGATAACGCGCGCAAGGGCTTGGCTTTAAAGGCTCTGGTTGGATTGCGCAGAATTTGTACAAATTATGTTCGCCATCGCCCTGAGGTGTTTCATCCAGGGCGTTTTTGTCTAGGCTTTACCCAACGCTGCGAGTGGATAGCCGGAGGTTTGGCTCCATCCTGCGCATCGACCGTTTGAGAGATCTACATGGGCAGACAGTATCGACTGAACAGCGAGCAGCCTGCAGTGGAGTTGTTCGAACGTATCGTCTCGGCGCTGAGTGCGTCTGGCTGCTACCAGCGCGTTGCTTCACAGGCGCACTACGCAGGGTTCGTACACGCCGGCAGCGACGCTGCGTGGGGTGTGGACATCGAAGTGTCGGTTGATCCAAAAGGCGTGCTGCTGCAGGTGTACGCCGGCAACGCCAGGCAGCTCATTGGGCTGATCCACGCAGACTTGGGGATGGTCGAGCGCTCGATCGCGGTCCACGAGCTCTGAGCATTCCACACCATTGGCGGTGCACGCTGGCGCCCGATCGATTGGGTGAAGTTTGTACGCTCGTGATGGCCTATGCTCCAGCCCTCGCTGGATCACCAGTCCTGTGCATGCACGAAACACAACTTGTTGCCTTCAGGATCACGACAATAGGCCGCGTAGAAGCCTTCTCCATAGTGCGGGCGCAGTCCCGGAGCGCCCTCGTCGCTGCCGCCGTGTCGCAAGGCTGTATGCCATGCGGTCTGTACCTGTTCCCGATCCTGCGCCGCGAAGCTGACCTGGGTGCCATTGCCCGCACTGGCCGGACGACCGTTGAAGGGCCGTTGCACGTAGAACTGCGGCCATTCGGCGTTCGGGGTTTGCCAACCGGCCCCTTCAGGCCCCTGATCGTCGACCTCGGGCAGGCGAACCAGGCCCAGGCATGCCAAGACGGCCTCATAGAACGCGATCATGCGTGGCAAGTCGCAGGCACCTAGCTGTATGTGGCTGAACATGCGGCGTTTCTCCAGGGGGCAGGTGTGGTTGGAGGGGCAGTTTCCCGCTGCCGGCAGGTCATGTGAGGGCCGATGGCGGACAGTCGGCAAAAACACTGATGCAATACGTCGGCTTCCACGATCGCGTCTACCAAGGCAAGCCGCGTGCATGTGCCTGCGATCACCGGACGCTCCAGATCCAAGCCACGGTGTGATCCTCAGGTGCAGTGCGCCTAACTCACTTCCCGCTGCGTCGAATGCTGCACGACGCGATTGCGGCCTTGCGCCTTGGCCCGGTACAGCGCCTGATCGGCCTGGATCAGCAGGCTGTCCAGGTCCTCGCTCGGCGCTGCGACGCCGCCGGCCAAGCCAATGCTGACGCTGATGCGCAGGGCCTGGCCGTAGCCTTGCAGCGTGAGCGACTCGACCGCCCGACGCAGCCGCTCGGCAAGGAAGCCGGCTTGCTGAGGGGCCAGGCCAGGCACCACGATGGCGAACTCTTCGCCGCCCAAACGGGCGAACAAAGCGCCTTTGCCCAACTGCTCCTGCACGCTGCGCGCGAACTGGCGCAGCACTTGGTCGCCCACGGCATGGCCGTGGCGGTCATTGATGGACTTGAAGTGGTCGATGTCGAGCATCATCAGCGTGATCGGTAGCCCCGGCTGGCGGCAGCTGTGCAACAAGGCGCCGGCCTGGTGCGTGAAGGCGCTGCGGCTGAGGGCACCGGTCAGGTGGTCGACCGCCGCTTGGTGCGCCAGGCGGGCGAGCAGTTGCCGGTTGGCGTGGCTGACGCAGGCCACCACCAGCGGCCCGAGCACTAGCATGGCGATGCCCAGGCGCGCCGACATCAGCGCGGTGACCGCCGTTTCGGTTTGCGGCAGGCTGAAGTGCATGACGTTTTGCGCCACGGCGACGATCAGCGTACTGCCGGCGCCCAGCGTCAACAGCGAGAGCAGGAACGGCGAGTAACTCAGCGCGCACCACACCAGCGCGGCGATGGGGAACGCGATGGCGCCCGGTCCTCCCACCGCCAGGCCCAGGCCCAGCGAGCCGAGCAGCACCCAGAGCGGTGCGATGGGGATCGGCTGGCTGTTACTGCGCAGCAGGCCGCGTACCGAGGGGGCGCTGAGGACCACGGGCAGCACCAGCACACTGGTGGAAAACTGCTCGCTGAACCAAGCCAGCCAGGTGGCGCGCACCGACTCGTTGAACCAGGGCGCGGCCACCAGGCAGGCCAGGCTTGCCGCCACCACTGCGGCGCTGGCACTGGCGCCGAGCAGGCACAACACGCCGTAAGGTGTGTGCAGGCGCCGGTCGTTGCGCGACAGACGCGCCATCAACAGCCACAGGGTCAATACCACACTGAGGTTGCACAGGTTGAACCACAGCGCCGGGCGCCACTCGCTGCCGCATGCCATGTCGGCCGTGACCATGGCCAGGTAGACCAGGCACCAGCCCACCGGGCTGGCCCTGCGGGGATGGCGTAGCAGCAGACCGGCCAGGACCGCATTCACCGGCCAGAACAAGGACAGCGAAGCGAAGGGGCGTGCGAGGATGCCGGCCAGCGTCAACACCAGCGTCAGGCTGAACAAGGCCAGGTAGATCACCAGACGCGACCGTGCTGAAAACACCATGAACGTGGACCACATGCGCGGTGAGGAGGAAAGACCGAGCTTCGAGGTCAGGCTCGGTGACGACGCGGGAAGTGTGGTTCATGCGAGTAATTGATGTCAAACGGATATCATCGTGGCCGATCCGTTGGCGATCGGCTGCACGACAAGGGGGCAAATGCCCCGCTTACAAAGGAAAAAGCCACGGCACCATGACCACCGTCACCAGCATCACCAACACCGTGAACGGTACGCCGACTTTGACGAAGTCGGCAAAACGGTATTGCCCTGGCCCCAGCACCAAGGTGTTGACCGGCGAAGACACCGGCGTCATGAAGGCCGCCGACGCGGCCAAGGCCACGGTCATGGCGAACGGGTAGGGCGAGAGGCCCAGTTCGCTGGCCATGCTGATCGCCACTGGCGCCATCAGCACCGCGGTGGCGGTGTTGGAGATGAACAGGCCGATCACCGCCGTCAGGACGAACAGGCACGCCAGCATCATCCGAGGGCCGGCACCGCCGAGCAGGCCGACCAGGCCGTCGACCGCCAGGGCGATGCCGCCGGTCTGTTGCAACGCCAGAGCGAAGGGCAACATGCCGACGATCAGCACCAGGCTCTGCCAATGGATGGCGCGGTAGGCACTGTCCATGTCGATGCAGCGCCCGGCGCCCATCAATAGACAACCGATCAGTGCCGCCACCACATTGGGCACCAGCCCGCTGACCATCAGCGCCACCATCACCGCCAGGCTGGCCAAGGCTTGCGGCGCGCGGCGGCGTGCCGGAGCGACCTGGTCGATTTCGGCCGGCAGGCTGAGCACGATGAAGTCGTGCGGGTGGGTCTGCAGTCGGCGGATGGCCTTCCATGGGCCGACCACCAGCAGGGTGTCGCCCATGCGCAGCGAGGTTTCCAGCAGGCCGTCTTCGATGGCTTGCTGCTCGCGGCGCAGGCCCATGACGTTGAGGCCCAGGCGTGTGCGCAAGGCCAGGCCCAGCACAGTCTTGCCCAACAGGCTCGAGCCGGGTGGCAACGACACCTCGGCCATGCCCAGATCCTGGGACTGGTCGATGAAATAGGCGGCCTTGAAACGCAGGGGTTCGAGTTGCATCGACTGGCACAGGCCGCGCAGGTCGTTGCCCTTGTCGAACAGATCGAGCAGCAGCACGTCGCCCGCCTGCAGCACGGTCGCCGAATCGGCGGCGATCACCCGCGTGGTGAATGTGTGCTGGCGCTCGATGCCCACCACATTGGCGCCATGGACCGTGCGCAGCGCCAGCTCGCCCAGCGAATGGCCGATCAGAGGCGAGTGAGGGCGGACTCGCAAGCGTCGCTCGCGACCACTGAGCTTGTAGTCCTGCACCAAGTCATGCAGGGTCGGACATGCCTGGCTGCGGCCCTCGGTGCGCGCTTCGCCTTTCAGCCAGCGACGGGTCAGCAGCATGTAGCCGATGCCCAGCACCAGCACCACCAAGCCGAACGGCGTGAAGCTGAAGAAGCCGAACCCTTCGACGCCGTGGCGCAGCAACTCGCCATGCACCACCACGTTGGGCGGGGTGGCCACCAAGCTGAGCATGCCGCTGATCAGGCCGGCGAAGCTCAGCGGCATCATCAACCGGCTGGGCGCGATGTGCAGACGCGTGGCGATGCTCAGCACGATGGGAATGAAGATCGCCACCACGCCCGTGGAACTCATCACCGAGCCCAAGCCCGCCACCGACACCATCAACAGCAGCAGCAGGCGCACTTCGCTGTGGCCCGCCGTGTCGCTGAGCCATTCGCCGAGGCGATAGGCGATGCCGGTGCGCACCAGGCCTTCGCCGATCACGAACAGCGCGGCGATCAACACCACGTTGGGGTCGCTGAAGCCGGCCAGGGCCTGTTCGATGGTCAAGACACCGGACAGCGGCAGGGCGAGGATCACCAGCAAGGCGACCACGTCCATGCGTAGGCGATTGCGGATGAACAGCACGACGGCGGTGGTCAATAGGCCGAGTACCCAGAGCAGTTGAAGATTCATGCAGCGAGTGATCCTTCACGTGAGAAAGCAAGAGACGCACATGATGCAGGGTTGCGCCATGTCTGACCCCAGACTGTGCAGGTGTTCGCTGGTGGGTGCATTGATGTGTTACAGGCAATCTGCGATCGGAGCGAGCTACGCCGTTGCGCTTCGACGCAGGAAACCGCGTGCGTAAGCTTTCAGCGGCGCTTGGGGCCCAGGCCGAAGGGGAGCCAGGTGCGTGTGTCACGGTACATCCAGTAAGCCATTGCGGCTGCCGAACAGAATACGTAAGGGGTCAACAGCAGGATATCCGCATATGGGATGTCGAAGATCTCCATTACCGGCCATGCCAGGGCAGCCAGCCAAATGAAGAGCGCAGCACCTACCATGAACACGCTGCCTTTGAACGAGGCATCGGGATAGGCTCTTTCTGCAATCACCGCCAATGGAACGCCGACCGCTAAAGAACCCACCCAAGCGCCTATGATGCTGGCTGGAGTGATGAGCATATACATGAAAACCAGCGTCAGCATGTCGGCTCCGGAGGCGTCGCTTTTATGCCAGGCGAGATAGATCACCATTAGCAATGAACCGAGGACACCACTCACGAACGCCGAAACTGACGCCAATTTGATCAATCTTTCGTCAATGAAGCCATTCATGATTTATGCGCTGAGAAAGATGGAGCCTGCCGGATGACAATTTCGCAATGGGCGACAGATTGTAAAGGAGGATGTTCGGGCCGCCCGTTCCATGACCGATATGCGAAGGTCAAAGTGCTGCAATGCATTGTCGCATTGAGTGCTGGGGGAAGATTGTAAGAGCGGTGGGTGCGGGAGCATTTCAATGTTTGCTGCACAAGGTACTTCCTTGCATGAAAGCGCTTGCCTGGAACCCAAAGCCGCCGCATGGGTGCGAACGCAGCGCTGAACCAGGCGAGCTCAGGCGGCCACGATGCAGGCTGTGGCCGCGCTGGATGCCGGTCGAATCAGCCCAGACTCATTTCTTGCCCGAGTGGATGGCCAGAATCACGCCGTTGGTGGTCTGCACCAGTACATACCGACCGGCCATCTTCACCCAATGACTTTCTTTTTCCGGTGCTGGCAGGCCCTTGGACTGCCAATCCTTGACGGCCGCTTCGTCGCGCTTGTACTGGTCGGGCGCTTTGTCGCCGACTTCCAGTTCGCGGTTGCGCGTTTCGTTGGACTTGACGCTTTCCTGCGTCGATTCGGCGGCCTGTACCACCATCGGCACGCCGACCAGGGTGCCGGAGAAGAGCAGGGCGCAGAGCAGGGAGTTGGCTTTCATACCGGTATTCCTTATGGACGTGTGTGCAAAATCCGACACCCCGGCGCGACGACAATTCACTTTGCGTGTTGGCCTGATGCTAGAGTCACGTTCTTTTTTCGAGGAATGAACATGCGAGCACTACTGCCGATGACCGCTGCGCTGCTGATGGTCGGCTGCGCCTCATCGACCATGGACGCCGCCCGTACCGGCGCGCCCAACGCCCAGCTCGATTCGCGCAAGAACGCCGACCTGGTCGCCCAGTGCATCCAATACGCCTGGCAGGACGAAAAGGTGTTCGGGGTCGATGCCAGCGGTTACCTGGAGACGCGCAAGGCGGGCGGCTTCACCGTCTACACCCGCGAGGCGCAGGCGTTCGTGGACGTCTACCCGCAAGGCGGTGGCACCCATGTGGATTTCTACGCCGCGCAGCACGAAGGTGTGGCGTTGCAACGTAAGGCCGCCGCCGCCACCTGCCTGTAAGCTCGACAGCCCGGCGACGGCTGCACGCTCAGGCCAGATAGCCACCGTCGACGGCCAGCGCTGCGCCGGTGGTGTAGCTCGACGCCGCGCTGGCCAGGTACAGCACCGCCCCGGCCATCTCGCCTGGTTCGGCCACGCGCTTGAGGGGGATGCGTTGCAGGGCGGTGTCGAGGATCGCCTGGTTTTTCACCAGCGCCGCGGCGAACTGCGTGTCGGTCAACCCCGGCAGCAGAGCGTTGCAACGGATGCCGAACGGCGCGCACTCCTTGGCGAAGGCCTGGGTCATGTTGATCACTGCCGCCTTGGTCACCGAATAGATGCCCTGGAAATGCCCTGGCGTCACGCCATTGATCGAAGCCACGTTGATGATGCTGCCGCCGCCGTGCTCGCGCATCAGTTTGCCGGCCGCCACCGACATGAAGAAATAACCGCGAATGTTGACGTCCACGGTCTTCTGGAAGGCACTGGGGTCGGTGTCGAGAATGTTGCAGAACTGCGGGTTCGTCGCTGCGTTGTTGACCAGGATGTCGAGCCGTCCGAAGCGCTCGCGAACCGCGTCGAAGGTGCTGTCTATCTGCCCCAGGTCGCCGATGTGACAAGCCATGGCCGTGGCTTGGCCACCTGCCGCGACGATGGTGTCGACCACCTGTTGGCAGCCGTCGAGCTTGCGGCTGGTCACCACCACATGGGCGCCCTGTTGCGCCAGGAGCTGAGCGATGGCCGCGCCGATGCCGCGGCTGGCGCCGGAAACGAGGGCGATCTTGCCGTCGAGGTCGAACAATTGCGTTTTGGGCATGGGGCGCTCCTGAAACGGTTCAGAGGGGCGAGCGGGCAATGACGCGCAGAGTCATCTGCTCGAGCAAATGGTTCATCCGAATGAAGCTGGCGAAACGGGCGTCCTGGGTCTGGCGATGGAAATAGCGGTAGTAGATCTGCTGGACGATGCCGGCCAGCCGGAACAGCCCATACACGTGATAGAAATCGACGTTGTCCAAGCGCAACCCGCTGCGCTCGGCATAGCGCGCGACGAACTGCCGGCGGCTGAGCATGCCCGGCGCGTTGCTCGGTTGGCGCCGCAACTGCTGAATCGGTGCGGGATCGTCGGCTTCGATCCAGTAGGCCAGGCTATTGCCCAGGTCCATCAGCGGGTCGCCCAGTGTGGCCATTTCCCAGTCGAGCACGCCGATGATCCGCGCTGGGTCGGCCGGGTCGAGGATGACGTTGTCCAGGCGGTAATCGTTGTGCAGGATCGCCGGGCGCGGATGGTCGGCGGGCAGGTGCGCGCGCAACCAGGCGATCGCCTGTTCCCAGCGCGGTGCGTCGGGGGTCAGCGCCTGTTCATAACGCGTTGCCCAGCCCTCGATCTGGCGCTGCACGTAGCCCTCGGGCTTGCCCAGGTCGGCCAGGCCGCAGGTTGTGTAATCCACTTGGTGCAACTCGGCCAAGCGGTCGATGAAGCTTTCGCACAGCGCCTGGGTCGCGGCCGGCTCCAGGCCCAGTGCTGGCGGCAGATCGGCGCGCAGGATGATGCCTTCGACCCGCTCCATCACATAGAACTCGCTGCCGATCAGCGTGGTGTCGGTGCAGTGCAGATAAGCCTTGGGGCAGTAGGGGAAACCGGCGTTGAGCTGGTTGAGGATGCGAAATTCGCGGCCCATATCGTGGGCGCTCTTGGCTTTGTGGCCGAAGGGCGGGCGGCGTAGCACCAGGTCGCGCTCGGGGTAGCGCAGCAGGTAGGTGAGGTTGGAGGCTCCGCCTGGAAACTGGCGCACCTCGGGGCTTGCGCTCAAACCTGGTAGATGGGTCTTGAGGTAGGTGTCGACCGCCGTCACGTCGAAGGCTTCGCCGCTGCGAACGTCGATGGTGCGATCTGTAGACGACATCGGTCTTCCTTGTAGTGTTCTCGACCCACCTGGCCACGGTAATCAGCGCACCGGCCGGCGACAAGCGATCCAGGCTTCGATAGACCGGGGTGTTGGCGTTCGATCAGTGGCTGTGATGCGAGGTGAGGTAGGGCGGGTGTGGTCCAGAAAAGCCGAGGCCAGTGGCCAGCGCTGTTCATTCAAGCGATTGGGGCCGCCCTGCGGCCCATCGCGGCTGAAGCCGCTCCTACAAAAACCGCATATCCTGTAGGAGCGGCCGGCCGGCGCTCCGGTTCAGCCGCGATGGGCTGCGAAGCAGCCCCAACGAACACTCTTTCGACTCAACTGACGGTCATCGAACCAACAGGCCTCGATTTCCGAATCCGCGCGCGGCGTCCGGGCGTGGCGGACGCCGCGCTGACGGACTCAGGAGGGGAACAGCTCGCTGAGTTTCATCGACAGCATCATGTCGCCTTCGACGCGCAGCTTGCCGCTCATGAAGGCCTGCATGCCATCGGTATCGCCGCTGACGATGCCCTTGAGGGTGTCGCTGTCGAGCACCAGGGTGCAGTTGGCGTCAGGGTTCTCGCCTTCCTGCAGCTCGCAGGTGCCATCCTTGATGATCAGTGCGTAGTGCTTGTCTTCGTCGGTGATGTTGAAGCCGTAGACCAGGTCCAGGCCGGCAGCGGCGGACGGGTCGAACTTCTCTTGCATCTTCTTCACGGCATCGGCTACGGAGGTCATGGCGTGTTCCTTATCGGTTGTGGGTGACGGAATACAGGGTGGAAACGGGTCGGTCAGCGGTAGGTGATCAGTTCCGGCGCTCTGAGCAGACGCAAGTGCGCCTGGCTGTTGAAGGTACTGAGGCTCACGGCGTGGCCCTGGAATTTCAGGTGGCTGAACGAGGTGTTGACGATCTGCCAGTTCAGCGTGAAGGCCTGGGCAGGGGTCATGCCCGTCACGCGGTGCAGCAGGGCGGCGATGCTGCCGCCTGAGGTGAACACGGCAATGTTCTGGCCTTCCTGGGCTTGATCCAGCAGGCGCTGCAACCCTCGGTCGATACGCGCGGTGAAGGCCTGCCAGGTTTCCAGGCCATCGTCGGCGGTGTGCTCGCCCTCGTGCCAGCGCTGCACCATCAGGGCGAACAGGCGCTGGAATTCGCTGCGCTGCTCGCGCGCGTTGCGCATCACGTCGAGCGCATGGGGTTCGTGGGGCAGCAGATCGGGCAGCAGGGTGCGGATCACGCCTTCGGCGTCGAATTCGTTGAAGTCGGGGTCGGTGTCCAGGGTGGGAATCGCTTGATCATGGGCCTGCAAGGCGTCCAGGGCAATGCGCGCAGTGTCTTGCTGGCGGCGCAGGGTGCCGGCGATGCAACGGTCCAGATGCAGCCCCAGCTGGGCGAAGTGTTCGCCGAGGGCTTGGCTCTGGCGCACGCCCAGTTTGGACAGTACGTCATAGTCACTGGCGCCGAACGAAGCCTGGCCATGTCGGATCAGATAGAGATTGCCCACGGGATGCCTGCACGCATTGGGAGTGCAGCGAGGTTAGGATGCGGGCAACAGGCTGTCAACGAAAAAGCATACAAGCGTTTGAAAAGGTCGTTTGAATGTTACCGCTCAGTTCCGCAATGCGATGGCCCAGCCATCGATCCATCGCCGTCGAACCGCGCGCCCGTTGCAGGCGCGCGGTCGGTTTCAGTGCGCGCCGGCCGATTTGCTCAGGTCGCTTTCGGCCCACTCGGTGTAGATGCAAGCATCGGCGACCGCCCAACGCACTTTGACCGTATCGCCCGGCTGCATCGGCATGCCGGCCGCCGACAGCGCCTTGACCGTCAGCTCGGTGCCGCCCGCCGTGAGTACGTGGCAGGTCTGGCTTTCACCGAGGAACAGCACTTCGGCCACCTTGGCGTCGACTTCGTTCCAGCCGGCCGGCAGCGGCTCGCGCGCAGCCTGCTCGACGCTCAGGGCCAGGGCCTTTTCCGGGCGCACCATCACCAGCGCGTCTTGTTCGGCGACAAGGCCCGGGGTCAGACGGATGGCCAGCGGTTGGCCCTCGAACGTCCCCGCCGCATTGCTCTGGGCCTTGATGCGCAGGAAGTTGGAGTTGCCCAGGAACGAGGCTACGAACGCGTTCGGCGGGTTCTGGTAGAGGTCGTAGCCGGTGCCCAGCCCGACGATCTTGCCGTGGCTGAAGATGGCGATGCGCTGCGACAGGCGCATCGCCTCTTCCTGGTCGTGGGTCACATAGACGATGGTGATGCCCAGGCGCCGGTGCAGCTGGCGCAGTTCGTCCTGCAGGTCTTCGCGCAGCTTCTTGTCCAGCGCGCCGAGCGGCTCGTCCATCAGCAGGATGCGCGGTTCGTACACCAGGGCGCGGGCGATGGCCACGCGCTGCTGCTGACCGCCCGACATCTGCGACGGCTTGCGGTGGGCGAAGGGTTCGAGCTGCACCAGCTTGAGCATGGCGTCCACGCGCTTGGTGGTCTCGGTGGCGCTGAGCTTGCGGATCGCCAGGGGGAAGGCGATGTTGTCGCGCACGTTCAGGTGCGGGAACAGCGAGTAGCGCTGGAACACCATGCCGATGTCGCGCTTGTGCGGCGGCACCTGCACCAGGGATTGGCCCTCGACCAGGATTTCGCCGCTGCTCGGGGTTTCGAAACCGGCCAGCATCGACAGGGTGGTGGATTTGCCCGAGCCGCTGGAGCCGAGGAAGGTGAGGAATTCACCGTCCTGGATCTCCAGGTCGAGGTTGTCCACGGCGGTGAAGTCGCCATAGTGCTTGTTCAGGCCGCGCAGGCTGACCAGGGTCTTGCCGGGCGCTTTGTCTTGGATCACTGCACTCATTTTTATTCTCTCCGCAGACGGCTTTTCACACGCTTACGCATTGGCTTCGGTACGCCGGCGCAAGGCGGCGGCAATCAACATGACCAGCAGCGACAGGCCGATCAGCAGCGTCGAGGCGACGGCGATGACGGGGCTGAGGTCCTGGCGCAGGGTGGTCCACATCTTCACCGGCAGCGTCTGCAGGTCAGGGCTTGCCATCATCACGCTGAGCACCACTTCGTCCCACGAGACGAGGAAGGCGAACAGACCGCCGGCGATCATGCCTGGGCGAATGGCCGGGAAGGTCACCTTGTAGATGGCTTGCAGGCGCGAGGCGCCGCAGATCACCGCCGCATCCTCGATGGACTGGTCGAACAGCTTCAGCGAGTTGATGATCGAGATGATGGTGAAGGGCAGGGCGACGATCACGTGGCTGACCACGAAGGCGAACAGCGTGCCGGTATAGCCCAGGTTCAGGAACAACGCATACACCGCCACGGCGATGATCACCAGCGGCACGATCATCGGCATGGTGAACAGACCGTAGAGCATTTCCCGACCGGGGAAACGCCCACGCACCAGGGCGAACGCGGTGGGCAGGCCCAAGGCGACGGCGGCGACGGTGGTCAGTACGGCGACCTTGAGGCTGGCGAGGGCGGCGTCCATCCACTCGGGGTTGGAAAAGAACTGCGCGTACCACTTGACGGTCCAGCCAGGCGGCGGGAACACCAGCCACTGCGACGAACCGAACGACAGCAGCACGATGAACACCACCGGCAGCAGCAGGAACGCTGCGATGGCGCCGGTGGTCAGGTACAGGCCCGTACGCAGCGGGCGACCCATGGCATTGGGGGACAGAAGCATGGCGGATTACCTCGGGTTGCCGACCGGAGATTCCGGCTGCAGCTTCAGGTACAGGTAGAAGAGCACCAGGGTGATCGCCACCAACAGTGCCGCGGCGGCGCTGGCCAGGCCCCAGTTGAGGAACGACTGCACCTGCTGGATGATGAACTCGGGCAGCATCATGTTCTGTGCCCCGCCCAGCAGCGCCGGGGTGACGTAGTAGCCGAGCGACATGACGAAGACCATCAATGCCCCGGAGAACAGCCCCGAGCGGCACAACGGCAGGAACACCTTCCAGAAGTTGGTCCAGGGGCTGGCGCCGCAGATCGAACCTGCCTGCAGCACCATCGGGTCGATGGCGTGCATGGTCGCCTGCAGCGGCAGCACGATGAACGGAATCATGATGTAGCTCATGCCGATCACCACCCCGGTGAGGTTGTGCACCATTTCGATGGGGGTATCGATGATGCCCATGGCCATCAACGCCTTGTTGATCACGCCCGAACTCTGCAGCAGCACCAGCCAGGAGTAGGTGCGTGCCAGCAGGCTGGTCCACATCGACAGCAGCACGATGTTCAGCAGCCAGCGGCCCCAGCCCTTGGGCACCAGGGTGATCGCCCAGGCCAGCGGGAAACCGAGCAGTACGCTGATCAGCGTCACCAGCCCCGCCACCGAGAAGGTATTGATCAGGACCCGGGTGTAGGCCGAGTTGGCGAACAGTTGCGCGTAGTTGCCCAGGCCCGGCTCGGGCTCCAGCACGCCGCGCAAGAGCAGGCCGATCAGCGGTGCGAAGAAGAACACGCCGAGGAACAGCAGGGCCGGCAGCAGGTTGCGGCTGCCTTTCCAGCGCTGGCCCAGGCTCGGGCGTCGCACGGGGGCGGCACCGGCGCCTGGCCCCTGGGCGTTTTGCAAGGCGTTGATGGCGACTTTCATTTGACCAGCCACTCGTTCCAGCGGGCGGCGATGGCCTGGCCGTTCTTGGCCCAGTAGGCGAAGTCCAGGGTCACCTGGTCTGCGGCGTAGGCCGTCGGCAGGTTTTTCGCCAGGTCGCTGTCGAGTTTGGCGACGCTGTCGACGTTCACCGGCGCGTAGGCGGTCTTGTTGGCGAAGTCGGCTTGGCCTTGCGCGCTGCTGGCGTTGGCCAGGAACTTCATGGCCGCGTCCTTGTTCTTGGCGCCTTTGGGTACGACCAGGAAGTCGGCCATGACCAGGTTCTGCTTCCAGCTCACGCCGACCGGCGCGCCGTCTTGCTGCAGGGCGTAGACGCGGCCGTTCCAGAACTGGCCGAGCGAGGCTTCGCCCGAGGCCAGCAGTTGCTGGGATTGCGCACCACCGCCCCACCAGACGATGTCCTGCTTGATGGTGTCGAGTTTCTTGAAGGCGCGGTCCAGGTCCAGGGGGTAGAGCTTGTCGGGCGCTACGCCGTCTGCCAGCAGAGCCAGTTCCAGCACGCCTGGGCTCGGCCATTTGTAGAGGGCGCGTTTGCCGGGGTAGGTTTTGGTGTCGAACAGCGCGCTCCAGTCGACCGGCTTTCTGGCGCCGAGCTTGCCTTCGTTGTAACCGAGCACGAAGGAGAAGAAGAACGAGCCGACGCCGTGGTCGGAGACGAAGCGCGGGTCGATCTTGTCGCGTTGGATGGTGTTGAAGTCCAGCGGTTCGAGCAGGCCTTCGCTGGCGGCGCGCAGGGCGAAATCGGCTTCGACGTCGACCACGTCCCACTGCACGTTGCCGCTTTCGACCATGGCTTTGAGCTTGCCGTAGTCGGTCGGGCCGTCCTGCACCACCTTGATGTCGGTCTGTTTGCTGAAGGGGATGGCCCAAGCTTCTTTCTGCGCATCCTGGGTGGTGCCACCCCAGCTGACGAAGTTGACGCTCTCGGCGGCCACGGCCGCCTGGCAAGCCAGGGTCAGCAGGCTGGCGGACAGCACTGCGCTTACACGTTTGCTCAACAGCATGGTTACGCCCTCGTTACTTTTGTTATTCGAGGCGGGTCAAGTGCACCCGCCAATCATGTTCGGGGAGCAGCTTTGTACTGGGTGAAGCGACGACGTTGGGTCTGGATGCAGCAGACGAATATCAAGGTCTACGGAATGTCATATTATGGTATTCCAAGATTTTGGCAAGTGATTGAAGGCTACCGGCCATCACTTGTTTTCCATCCCCGGACACAAGCTTCTTGAGCGGAGTGGGACGCCTGCGCTCTGTGCGGTTTCCCGGCCCCATGCGGGCGATTTCCCGCATGGGGTCTCGCCTGCCGTGTGCGCTCAGACGGGCTCGAAAGGAATGCTCTGCACCACTTCCAGCTCATAACCGGCCAGGCCTGCGTATTTGAGCGGCGGGCCGAGGTGATTGAGCTTGCCGACGCCCAGGTCCTGCAAGATCTGCGCCCCGGTACCGACTTCCGAGTACACCCGCGACTGCCCACGCCGGTACGGGCGTTGCGGTTGGGTGAGCTGTGGAATGCGCTCGAGCAACGCTTGGGAGGATTCGTGGTTGGCCAGGACCACCACCACGCCGGCGCCTTCCTGGGCGACCTTTTCCAGCGCCGCCCACAGCGTCCAGTTGGCGGGGCCGGCATACTCGGCACCCACCAGATCGCGCAAGGGGTCGATCACGTGCACGCGCACCAGGGTCGGGCGCTCGCGGTGGATCTCGCCCATCACCATGGCCATGTGCACGCCGCCCTCGATACGGTCTTCGTAGCTGACCAGGCGGAAGGTGCCGTGCACGGTGGGCAGTTCGCGTTCGCCGATGCGTTTGACCGTGTGCTCGGTGCTCAGGCGATAGTGGATGAGGTCGGCGATGGTGCCGATCTTGATGCCGTGCTGCGCGGCGAACACTTCCAGGTCGGGGCGGCGGGCCATGGTGCCGTCGTCGTTGAGCACCTCGACGATCACCGAGGCCGGGGCGAAGCCGGCCAGGCGCGCCATGTCGCAGCCGGCTTCGGTGTGCCCGGCACGGTTGAGCACGCCGCCTTCGCGGGCGCGCAGGGGGAAGATATGGCCAGGTTGCACGATGTCTTCGGGGCGAGCGTCGGCGGCCATGGCCGCGGCGACGGTGCGCGCGCGGTCGGCTGCGGAAATGCCGGTGGTGACGCCGCTGGCGGCCTCGATGGAGACGGTGAAGGCAGTGCTGAAGGCGCTGCCGTTAGCGGGCACCATCTGTTCCAGACCCAGGCGCTGGCAGTGCTCGTCGGTCAGGGTCAGGCAGATCAGCCCACGGGCATGGCGGGCCATGAAGTTGATGGCGGTAGCGTCGCAGCGCTCGGCGGCGATGAGCAGGTCACCTTCGTTTTCCCGGTCTTCGTCGTCCACCAGCAGGACCATCTTGCCTTGGCGGTAGTCTTCGAGGAGTTCTTCGATGCTGTTGAAAGCCATGCGCTACGCTCACTTCTTGTAAAAGGTTGTGGTATACCATCATACACACACCCTCTTGCGGAGCGCAGTGCATGAAAGCCTATTGGATCGCCCATGTCGACGTCAGCGACGCCGAGCATTACCAGCAGTACACCCAACGCGCGCCGGCGGCGTTCCAGGCCTACGGCGGACGTTTCCTGGCCCGCGGTGGCCGTAGCGAAGCGCTGGAAGGCCGCCCCACGCCACAACGCAGCGTGGTGATCGAGTTCGATTCCTACGAGCAGGCGTTGGCCTGCTACCGTTCGGCCGAATATCAAGAAGCCTGCGGCCATCGCCAGGGCGCGGCCAAGGCCGAAGTGATCATTGTAGAAGGGTTTGCGCCTTGAGCCCTGCGGCGTCAGCGCAGGGCTGACGCGATCGGCCGGGAGGGATTCTGTGCCAGCCTGCGCAGTCGTTGGTCGCCTTCAACCGGCAGCGGATCGGTCGACCCACACCTCCACCCGGCGATTGCGCAGACGCTCTTGCCACTGCGCGTTGCCCGCCACCGGCAACGCATCGCCCAGGCCCAGCACCTGGCGCACCTGCACGCCCTGGCGCGCCAGTTCGCGGCGCACCGCCAGTGCGCGCAGGCGCGAGAGCAGGGCCGCGCGGCCTGGCGTATCCTTGCGGTCGCTCAAGCCCACCAGCACCACGCTGCCGCTCAGCTTGCCCGCCGCTCTGAGATAGCCGGCCACCCGCTGCAGGTCGCGCAGGGCCTTGGTGTCGAGCAGGGCACTGTCGGGTTGAAAGCGAAAGCTCACGTTCAGGCGCTCGGCGCTACCGGCCAGACGCCGATAGGTCGGCGGCTGGTCGGACAGTGGCGCCACGGCGACGGGCACGATCTGCTGCGCGACGAAACCTTGCGCGGCGACGATGGCCTGGCCCGCGCTGCTTTGCGCGAACGCCGCGAGGCTCTGGGCATAAGGCGTGGGCTGCGCGGGTAGATAGAAGTACAGACGCCGTGACAAGGGATAGTCCTCGCTGGCCACCAGCGCTCGACTGGGTTGCAGGGCCGGTCCGTCGCCGGCGGCGATCGCCAGCGCACGTGCCGCGTGCAGCGTGCCCAAACCGCTGAAGCCGATCGCCTGCGGGTCGGCCAACACCCGTGCCACCAACGCATCGGCCGACTCGAAGCGCTTGGCCCGGACCGACAAGTGCAGGCGCTGTGGCCGCAGCACCAGGCTGTCGAAGGTCTCGAACGTGCCCGAACGCGCATCGCGGGCATACAGATGGATGTCGCCGCCTGCCACGCCCAGTTGTTCCCAGCGCGTCACCTGACCAGAAAAGATCTGCGCCAGTTGTTCGAGCGTCAACTGCCGCAGCGGGTTGTCCGGATGCGTGACGATCGCCACGCCGTCGAGCGCGACCACCTGCTCGCTGGCTGCGCTGCGCAGGTCGCCGAGGCCGCTCAAGCGCTTGCGTTCGTCGGCGTCGATCATGCGCGATGCACTGGCGAGGTCCGCGTGGCCTTCGCCGAGCGCGGCGAAGCCGGTGCGCGTGCCGTGGGCGGCGATGTCGATACGTACCGGGGCGCCCTGCGCGTCTCGCGCGCGAATCACCCATTCGTTGTCGAACTCACCGGGCCGCTGCTCGATGGCGGTCGCGCCACGCGCCTGCAACATGCCTTTGACCAAGGCCGGTACCAAGGCGCTGCCCAGGGTGTTGGAGCCCTGGATGCGCAATTGGCTGGGGCCCGCCCAGGCCAGCGCCGGCAACAGGCAGAGGAGGGCGATGAGACGCGACATACCATGCAGGCTCTGGAGGGCGATGCGCTGCAGATTACGACGGTGGCATGTCCGGCGCATGACAGACGCGCAGGACTGTATGGCTTTCTCCAGAGCCATCTGTGCCGCACGGTTGCGGCACTGCCGCGTTATGCTGTTTCGAGATGTTTCTATAAAAAGTCTGCATAAGGAAGTCAGCCGTGCCGCTCAAGGACCTACTGATCGCCCTGGTGGTGATCGTCGCGTGGGGTGTCAACTTCGTCGTCATCAAGGTCGGCCTCGATGGCTTGCCGCCAATGCTGCTTGGCGCGCTGCGCTTTTTGCTGGTGGCGTTTCCCGCTGTGCTGCTGGTCAAACGGCCCAAGCTGCCGTGGCGCTGGCTGGTGGCCTATGGCGCGACCATTTCATTGGGGCAGTTCGCCTTTCTCTTCCAGGCCATGTACAGCGGCATGCCGCCTGGACTGGCGTCGTTGGTGCTGCAATCGCAGGCGTTCTTCACCCTCGGTTTCGCTGCGCTGTTTCTCGGTGAGCGGTTGCGCCCGGCGAGTGTGCTGGGGCTATTGGTGGCGGCCGCAGGGCTGGCGGTGATCGGCAGCGAAGACCGCGCCCACGTGCCGCTGATTGCCTTGCTGCTGACCTTGTGCGGGGGCGCGATGTGGGGGATGGGCAACATCATTACCCGACGCTTCGGCTCGGTGGACCTGGTGGCCCTGGTGATCTGGGGCGGTTTGATTCCGCCGCTGCCGTTCCTGGCGCTGTCCTGGTGGCTGGAAGGGCCTGAAGCGATCAGCCATGCGCTGCTGAACATCTCGCTGAATTCGCTGTTGGCCCTGGGGTATCTGGCATTCATCGCCACCATGGTCGGCTACAGCCTGTGGAGCGGTTTGCTGTCGCGGCACCCGGCGGGCAAGGTGGCGCCGTTTTCCTTGTTGGTGCCAGTCATCGGGTTGAGTTCGTCGGCCTGGTTGCTGGGTGAGCGGCTGACCGCATTGCAGTGTTGGGGCGGGGGGCTGGTGATGTTGGGGCTGCTGATCAATGTGTTCGGTACGCGGCTCGCACAACGCTTGATGACACGCCGTAATGGCACCGCCTGAGACGAACGGGGCGATCTGCTAGCATCGGTGTTTTCGAACCTTTTGGAGGCTCAGCATGATCGTCACCACTACGCCACAGATCGACGGTCGCCCGGTCGCTCAGTACCTCGGCCTGGTCAGCGCCCAATCGGTGCAGGGCGTCAACTTCGTGCGCGATTTCTTCGCGCGCTTTCGCGACGTTTTCGGTGGTCGCTCGCAAACCCTCGAAAGCGCGTTGCGCACGGCGCGTGAGCAGGCCACCGACGAGTTGCAGCGGCATGCCAAGCAATTGGGGGCGAACGCGGTCGTCGGCGTGAATTTCGAGATCAGCATGCCCGGCGCGCAGGGCGGCATGGTGGTGATGTTCGCCAGCGGTACGGCGGTACGCCTGGCGTGAAGCGGCGCAATCGGCTCAACGGCGCGTGTTTTCGATCAATTCATTGACCCTGGGCAGGGGATTGGCACATCGCGGTCGTGATGCCTGCCCAGGTGTGTTTTTCTGTCGGACATTTCAACAATGTTCATCGGAGGAACCGTATGAGAGTCAGGGAAGATACCTACTGGCAGTGGGCCGATGCCAATCTGCACAGCCGGTGCCATGACGAGGCACTCAGCGACGGCACATCGTTCGAGGTCCAGGTGCGCTTGTCGCGGCTGGGGGCCACGCAGTTGTTTCTGGGCCTGTACGACCGCGAGGGTGCGGCGATCCGCGAAGAGTATTATCGCCAGCGACCTGGAGAAACCATGACCCGCGCCATGGTCTGGGGTGTGGACCGTGCGCGAGCCCTGGCGACCGGCGCCGTCACACTTGCACCGTTAGCTGCACGTAAGGCCTGACGCGGTCCCAGGAATGTCCGGACAGGGGCGTGATTCCCGTTCGCTGAACGACTAGGTCCGCCCTGTGGCCCCGCGACTGATCGATGCGCCGAACCGATTAGTTGCGGGGCCGCAGGGCGGACCCAGAGATACCAACTTAGCTTGACCAAACAGGCTTACGACCGCAGGTCGAGCCCAGGTGCAGCAGGGACGGCGTCACTCCACCGATTCGATCACTTTCACCGCATCGCGCTCGCGGGCGGCGGGCCATTCCTGCTGCAGTGTTTGCAGCACCCGCGCCACGAATTCGGTGTCGGCTGCCGCCTTGCGGCCCACGAAGCCCTGGCCGCGGCGGTACACCTTGAAGCGCGCGCGCATGTTCGGCAGGTGTGCCTCGAACTGTTCTTCGTGGGAGTTGGGCGGCAGGCGGTCGAGGCGAACCTCGCCGGTCTGGCTGAGCCACAGCAAGTGGTCGTCGAAGCTGTCTTTGCGCGCGGCGAACAGCTGGGCCAATTGATCGATGGTCGGTTTGTCGTTCAGGTTCATCATAAAGCCCCCATTACCCATTGTCTGGTGTCGTTCCGAGTGTTCGCCACAGGTTTGTAGCGCACTACCAAAGCTGCTACCGCAGCATTGCAACAGGGGCTTTCTCACGCTGTCTTTTGGACAGTTCCCGCTCCAGGGACGGTCTGCGTTACCGCGCAGGCCGCCTGGAATACCCGTGCCAGTGTCCCCGATCAGGGAGACGGCTCGATCATGCCCAAACATCTGGAAGGCCGTCAATAATTTTGTAGTGAATATTTTTAACCACTACATATTGTCGAACAATCGCCTTCGTCGTGTAGGGTGTCGCACGCTCGATCGTTTCGACGCCGATATCACGGTCGAGACGAACCCTGCCCGAGGAAAGGGGTCAGGAAAAAGCCGCATTCATAAAAGCGTCGTCAAAACGCCATAGCAGGAGCTGTCCCCGCATGCCGACAAAGTCTGACCCTGAACACAAATCCAGCATCAACCCTCCCGTCTTTTGGATATCAGCGCTATTGCTGCTCGTACTGGTGGTCTACGCCAGTGTCTTCCAAACCCACGCGCAAGCGCTGTTCGGCCATATCCAGGGCTGGATCATCAGCAACGTCAGCTGGTTCTACATCCTTGCGGTGGCGATCGTGCTCGGCACCGTGGTCTTTCTTGGGGTCAGCCGCTACGGCGACATCAAGCTGGGCCCCGACCACAGCACGCCCGACTACAGCAGTGCCACCTGGTTCGCCATGCTGTTCTCGGCCGGCATGGGCATCGGCCTGATGTTCTTCGGCGTCGCCGAACCGGTCATGCACTTCGCCAAGCCGCCCTTCGGCGACGGCGGTACGGTGCAGGCGGCGGGCGAAGCCATGCGCATCACCTTCTTCCACTGGGGCCTGCATGCCTGGGCGATCTACGCCATCGTGGCGCTGATCCTGGCCTACTTCAGTTTCCGCCACGGCTTGCCGCTGACCTTGCGTTCGGCGCTCTACCCGTTGATCGGCGAGCGCATCCATGGCCCCATCGGGCATGCCGTGGACATCTTCGCCATCATCGGCACAGTGCTGGGCGTCGCCACCTCGCTGGGCTTTGGCGTGTTGCAGATCAACACCGGCCTCAACGCGCTGTTCGGCGTCCCGGTGTCGATTCCGGTGCAGATCGCGTTGATCATCGGCACGACCCTTCTCGCCACTCTGTCGGTTGTGTCGGGCCTGGACAAAGGCGTTCGCCGACTGTCCGAGCTCAACCTGGGCCTGGCGGTGCTGTTGCTGCTGATGGTGATAGTCCTGGGGCCGACCGTGCTCATCCTGCAGACGTTCGTGCAGAACACCGGTGGCTACCTGAGCGAAATCGTCAGCCGCACCTTGAACCTCAACGCTTACCGGCCTACCGATTGGATCGGCGGCTGGACGCTCTTCTACTGGGGCTGGTGGTTGGCCTGGTCGCCTTTCGTAGGCCTGTTCATCGCACGCATTTCCCGCGGTCGCACCATCCGCGAATTCGTCACGGGCGTGTTGTTGGTGCCGACCGGGTTCACCCTGCTGTGGATGACCGTGTTCGGCAACACCGCCATCCACATGATCCTCGACCAGGGCTTCACCGACTTGGCCGAGGCGGTGAACCGCGACACGTCACTGGCCTTGTTCGCCTTCCTCGAACACTTTCCGTTCTCCGGCGTGATCAGCACTTTGGCCATCGTGATGGTGGTGGTGTTCTTCGTCACCTCGGCCGATTCCGGCGCCATGGTGGTCGATATGCTGGCCTCGGGCGGGCAGCAAAACACGCCGGTCCGCCAGCGCATCTTCTGGGCGTCGAGCATGGGCCTGGTGGCCATCGCGCTGTTGCTCGCCGACGGCCTGACGGCGTTGCAGACCGCCACCATCGCCAGCGCCTTGCCGTTCACCATCGCGTTGCTGTTCAGCATGCGCGGGTTGCTCAAGGCCCTGAAGCTCGATGCCACCAAGCGCGGGCTACGCCACCAGGCATTGGCGATTTCGCCGACCGCCTCGCGCGGGGCGAGCAATTGGCAACGTCGCTTGCGCACCTTGGCGATGTTCCCGCGGCGTTCCCATGTGTTGCGCTTCATCAGCGACGTCGGGCTGCCGGCGTGCCAGTCGGTCGCCGAAGAATGGCGCCGCCAAGGCTATGAGTGCCTAGTCGAGCAGGGCGAGGAGGGCGATGTGACGCTCAAGGTCGGGCCGAGCGAAGACACCTTCGTCTACCAGATCCGTCCGCAGGCCTATGCGATGCCCAGCTTCGTCACCAGCGACACCGATGGTGAAGAGCGCAAGTATTTCCGTGCCGAAGTGCATTTACGCGAAGGCGGTCAGGACCACGATGTGATGGGCTGGTCCAAGGACGAGGTGATCGGCGACATCCTCGATCACTACGAGCGGCATCTGCATTTCCTGCATCTGGTGGGGTGAGGTGAAAAAAGAGCTGCGAATGCGGCCAAAGTCGGCTGGTTGAGCGATTGGGGCCGCTTTGCGGCCCATCGCGGCTAAAGCCGCTCCTACAGATTGCGTTTTCTGTAGAAGCCGCCCCTACAGACTGCATCCTCTGTAGGAGCGGCTTCAGCCGCGATGGGCTGCAAGGCAGCCCCAACCAACACCCTTTCGGCACAACTGACAGGCATTACACCCTTTTCCGTACAGGACGTCGCCTGCATTGCGCATCCCTGGCAGTGGCTCAGTCCAGATCAGCCGCGCTGTGACGCTCTGGCACCTGGGTCCGCTCATCGCCCCAGGGGCGATTGACCCGCAGGCCACGTTGCACGGCCGGCCGCGCGGCGATTTTCTCGGCCCAGCTCAGCACATGCGGATACTCCTCGACGGCCAGAAATTCGGCCGCGTTGTACACCGTGCCCTTGACCAGTTGGCCATACCACGACCAGACCGCGATATCGGCGATGCTGTAGTCGTTGCCGCCCAGGTACGGACTTTCTTCCAGGCGTCGGTTGAGCACATCGAGCTGGCGCTTGGCTTCCATGGTGAAGCGGTTGATGGCGTATTCGATCTTCTCCGGCGCATACACGTAGAAGTGACCGAAACCGCCGCCCAGGTAGGGCGCCGCGCCCATCTGCCAGAACAGCCAGTTGAGCGTTTCGGTGCGCGCCATGGGCTCGGTGGGCAGCAGGGCGCCGAACTTTTCCGCCAGATACAGCAGAATCGAGCCGGACTCGAACACCCGCTGCGGCGGTTCGACACTGAGGTCGAGCAGAGCGGGAATCTTCGAGTTGGGGTTCACGTCGACGAAGCCGCTGGAGAACTGATCGCCTTCACCGATGCGGATCAGCCACGCATCGTATTCGGCGCCTGTGTGGCCCAGGGCAAGCAGCTCTTCGAGCAGGATGGTGACCTTGACGCCGTTGGGCGTCGCCAGCGAATACAGCTGCAATGGCTGTTTGCCGACCGGCAGTTCCTTGTCGTGGGTAGGGCCGGCGACCGGGCGATTGGTGCTGGCGAACTTGCCACCGGAGGCGGCGTCGTTGCGCCAGACCTTGGGGGGGACGTAGGCATTGCTCATGAAGGCTCCTCGCTATGGAAAAGATGATGCGTCCTGGAGTGGACCGGTGAGGGTGGGCGGGGTTCGAACGCGGTCGGCGAAGGCGTGTCCTGCCAGCGTGTCTGGCGCTGGCCAAGCCCCGCACCGCTGGTCCAATGCCAGGCACTCCTCGCGGGCTCGGCCATTCTACAGCTCGGACCCAACCCTCAGGAGCGAACCCCATGCCTCAAGGTGACAAAACCAAATATACCGCCAAGCAGAAACGCAAGGCCGAACACATCGAGCAGCAATACCAGAACGAGGGTCTGTCGGCCGAACAAGCACAGGCCCGGGCCTGGGCCACGGTCAACAAGCAATCGGGCGGCGGCGACAAGGCTGGCGGCTCGGGGCGCAAGACGTCCTGCAGCGCAAAGGCCACTGCACGTTCGGATTCGGCCAAATGCGGGGCCAAGTCCCGCGAAGGGCACGATCGTATGTCCAAGGCGTCGCTGGAATCACAGACCAAGGAGAGCTTGCTCAAGCAAGCGCGTACCCAGGACATCAAAGGACGGTCGAGCATGAGCAAGGCCGAGTTGATTGTCGCATTGCAGCATCACGCCAAGGGCTGATGTGTCCGAGGTAGGGCCCTGTGTGCAAAGCCAGGGTCCGAATGCCCACCAGCGTGTCGGAAGCTTGATGCGTTTCGAGTTCCAGCGCACATCGCGTGCCCGTTGGCGGATTTCGCTTCTCGACCGATCGGCCAATGCACGACAGCGCGCGATCGGTTGGCGGATCCAACGCCTCTTCATTGCGCCGGCTCAGCCTGGGCTCTGTACGCAAAGCCTTGATGGTTGGCCATGCTGCGTGCGCTGAAAGCAGTCGGGGGCGCGCCCTGGCTAGGCGCCCCCGGCTAGGCGCCCCCACCTATTTTCACAAGGTCGCCATCGGTTTTGCCTGGCCAACCTCTCAAGACTTTTCGTGCACACCTTAGGTGTTAATCCTTGGGTGTCATTAAAAATATACGACCCGGTATCGCCGTTCTCGTTGACTGAAGCATTTTGAAATTGCGGAGACAAAGCGGTTACAGATTTTTGTTGAACAGTCGATATCTGGATATATATGCAAGTGTCGTCGTTAATTGAAAATCATTCGGCCGTCATACTAATGGCGGCATTTATTCGGCGATGGTCAATTGCTTTTAATTTGCTGAACCTTCTGAGCGAGGTGGAACGATCGAGTAAGGCGCCTGTCTGCTTGATGGCTCATTGCCATGGATCGATACCTTCTTCACATATTCCAGGCGCTTGGGGCTTCGGTCGACTGTCGTTGGGTCGTCACGATCCTGTTGATTATCGGTGCGTTCAAGCTCTTTCTTAATCACCTTGAATGCTGCGATCGACCTGAACCGATCATTGAAAACATTAATGGCAAAATGATGGCGTTGTTTTCGATTTTTTGTGATGCTGCCTTTACGCAAACCGCGACCCATTCAACGAGGGTGCAATGAACGGCGTGCCCGTCCCTTTCAACGAACAACAGCGTCTGGCCAAGCTCGTCGGGTTGTGCGTCATGCACGACGACGCTCGCGGCGAGTTGCGGCCCCTGGTGGAGCTGGCCAGCGCTTATTTCAAGGCGCCCATCTGCCTGGTCTCGATCGTCAGCGAGCGCCAGCAGTGGTTCATGGCCAAAACCGGCCTGGCCGTCGACGGCACGGACCGCGACGTTTCGTTCTGCGCCCATACCATCCTGCACACGCAGCCGTTCGAGGTGGTCGATGCGCTGGTTGACCCGCGTTTCGCGACCAACCCGCTGGTAACCGGCGAGCCGGGCATCCGCTATTACTGCGGCATGCCACTGATGGTCGAGCAGGCGTTCGCCATCGGCAGCTTCTGCATCATCGACACCGCCGCGCGCCCTGCCATGAATGCCACCGACCGGGCCATGCTGGCGACCTTCGCCGAGTGCGCCCTGCGCATCATCGACGGTATCCGCCAGCGCAATTTCCTGGACCACCCCACTGGGCTGCTCAACCGCATCAAGCTCGAATGCGACGTCAGGGACCGCCTGGCGCGGCGCGAGCGTTTCAGCCTGATGGCCTTCGACGTGATCCAGGCGTCGACGCTCAATGAGGTGGTCAAGGCCCTGGGATACAACTTCGCCCATGACCTGACCTTGCAGATCAAGGAGCGCCTGGTGCACCAGGTCGGTCCCGACCTTCAGCTTTACCGCATCAGCCCCACACGTTTCGGCACGCTGGTGCCCGCCCAGTACGACGTCGAGGCCCTGGCTGCGCGCATGGTCGAAACGTTGCAAGCACCCATCGAGTGCCACGGCATCCCGGTGCCCTTGGAGGTGGGGGTAGGCGTTGGTCACATCGGTGAAGGCGATGGCGACGGTGCCGACCTTGAGTGGTTGCGCCGCGTAGTGGCCGCCGCCGATGCCGCGCGGCGCAATCCCATGCGCTATGCCGGCTACCAACCGGAAGCCGACGCGGCGCAAAGGCGTGCCTTCATCCTGTTGTCGTCGTTGAGTACGGCGCTGCTCGGCCACGATCAGTTGCAGTTGTACCTGCAGCCGCGCATCGATCTGCTCAGCGGTACCTGTTGCTCCGCCGAGGCGTTGTTGCGCTGGCAGCACCCCGAGCTTGGTGCCATTTCGCCGGCCGAGTTCATTCCTCTGGTCGAGAAAACCGCCTTGATGCCATTGCTCAGCCATTGGGTGATGAACGAGGTGTTCGCGATCCTGCTGCGCACACGCGGGCAGGATTTCAGCGTGAGCATGAACGTCAGCGCCGGCGACCTGGAAAGCCCCGCCTTCATGGACGCGTTGCTGGCGGGCCTCGAACGTCACGGTCTGAGCAGCACGCGGGTGCAGTTGGAGTTCACCGAAAGCCTGTTGGTGGAGCACCTCGAAATGGTCCAGCGGCAACTGACGCGGGCGCGCGCGGCCAACATCGATATCGCCATCGACGATTTCGGCACCGGCTACAGCAATTGGGCCTACCTCAGCCGCATCCCGGCTTCGGTGGTCAAGCTCGACCGTTCGCTGATCCAGCAGTCGGCGGCCTGCTCGCGCGAACGCATCCTGGTCAGAACCATCGTCGAGCTGTCCATCGAACTGGGATACCGCGTGACCGCCGAGGGCGTCGAAACGCTCGAACAGTTGTCACATGTGCGCGCGCTGGGTTGTCACGAGGCGCAAGGTTTTCTGATCGCCCGACCCATGCCCAGCATTGCTTTCGAAGCATGGTTGCGCGCGGCAGGTACGGAGCAGGCGCTTGCCTGAACCCACCGCCACCTTCCTTTCCCTCCACAGTAGGTCTTGATCATGTTCAACCGGCACCTGAAAGCCACGTTGGCCGAGCGCGAAGCCGAACTTGCGCGCGCCGTGCAGTTGCTGAGCCTGATGGATCAGGCCGGTATCGTCGTGAGGCTGGATGCCGACAACCGTGTCATCGAATGCAACGCCGCCTTCACCCAGGCTTTAGGCTATGCCGATGCGCAGATTCTCGGCCAGAAGCTGTCGCAGCTGGTGCCTGGCTACGTGTCCAAGCTGCCGTGCTTCCAGGCCTATGCCAAGGCCGTCGCGGCGGGCGTTCCGGTGCGCGACGACTATCGCTTCCTGCGTGCCAACGGCAGCCTGGCGTGGTTGCGCTTGACCTGGCACCCGATGCGCGATGCGCAGGGGGCGCTGCAGCAGATCGTTGGCTATGGGTGCGATGTGTCTGGCGAAGTCAGCCTGGCGCGGGAGAACCAGGCGCTACTGGACGCGCTGCTGCGTTCGACCGCCGCTATCCAGTTCGACTTGAACGGCACCGTGTTGGGCGCCAACGAACAGTTCCTCGGTGCCATGGGCTATACGCTCAACCAAGTGCTGGGCCAGCACCATCGCCTGTTCTGCGATCCCGAATACGCCGCCAGCCCGGCCTACACTGAATTCTGGCGCACGCTCAACGCCGGGCAGTACGTCAGTGGACGTTTCAAGCGCCTGGACAGCCGCGGTCGCGAGGTCTGGCTGGAAGCCAGCTACAACCCGGTCAACGACGCCGAGGGCAACCTGGTGCGGGTGGTCAAGTTCGCTTCGGTCGTAACCGACCAGGTGCAGCGCGAGAACGAGGTCAAGCAAGCGGCGCAGATGGCGCTCGAAGTCTCCACGAGCACCGACCTGAGCGCCAGCGAAGGCGCGTCGGTGGTGGACCAGGCGGTATCGACCATGCAGAGCGTGTCGCAGCAGATGCAGTCGGCCGCCGTCACCATCGAGGCGCTGGGCAAGCAGTCGGTGGTGATCAGCTCGATCGTGCAGACCATCGGTGGCATCGCTTCGCAAACCAACCTGCTGGCGCTCAACGCCGCCATCGAGGCGGCGCGCGCCGGCGACCAGGGCCGCGGTTTCGCCGTGGTGGCCGATGAGGTGCGGCAGCTGGCGGCGCGTACCAGCAAGGCCACCGAAGAGATCGTGGGCGTGGTCGCGCAGAACCAGACCCTGGCCAGCCAAGCCATCGTGGAGATCGAGAGCAGCCAGAGCAGCGCTGCGCTCGGTTTGTCGTTCGCCTCCCAGGCCGGCACTTCGATCAGCGACATCAAAGCGGGGGCCAGGCGTGTGGTGCAGGCGATCAGCCAGGTGAACCAGGATCTGTCTTGAGGCACGGGCTACAATGCGGCCTCGAGGCGAGCAAGCGCGGCGATCGAGACCCTGGGGTTCGATCGCCCGGCCTGCATCGAGCGACGACATCCCCGCCTGAGCTGGCAGCGCTCAGGCGCCCCCGACCTACAAAGCGTACCGGAGCGATCCATGACCCAATACCGCGGACTCTTGCTGGAAGACACCAACCCGCCGGCCAGCGAAGAAGCCGTTGCCGCGCTGGAGGCACAGCTGGGCGCACGCTTGCCCGACGACTACCGCGCGTTCTTGCGCAGCGTCAACGGCGCCGAGCTCGACTACGATGTGGTCGCGACCCTGGCCAACGGCGAGCGGGAAGTGCTGGGCTTCACGCTGTACGGCCTCGATGCGCACAGCGAGTGGGGCGCCAACCCGTTCGAGTTGGCGCGGATGCGCGAAACAGAAGATTTTCCAGCGAGTGGGTTGTTGCCCATCGGCCGCGACGGTGGCGCCAGCGTACTGCTGCTGGATCTGCGCGATGGCCGTCAGCAGGTGGCAGCCATGGTCGCTGGGTTACCGGCCTGGACCGGGCGGCGCCAACAGGGCGACGAGTACGTGGTGCTGGCCGAGTCCTTCGACGCCTACCTGGCGCTGCTGCACCTGTCGGACGCGACCGTGGCCAGCCATATCGAGCGCTTCATCGTCACCCCCGACAGCATCGCCGCCACCCTCGAGTGGTTCGACAGTGGCAGCCCGGGGTGGCGCGAACGCTTCCGCGGGCAGTGGAACGCGCGCATCGCAGATGCGCCGATCTAGCGGTCGAATCAGAACCAGCGGTCATTGCGTTTGCGGCCGCGGGTCAGGGCCGGCAGGATCAGACCGGCCAGAAGCCCGGCGCCGGCGATGCTGCCGCCATAGACCATGTAGCGCATCATCACTTGCTTGTTTTCATCGCCCAGGCGCGCCTGGGCGTCTCTGAGGGCCGACTGGCTTTCGTCGAGCTGCTCGCTGAGGGTGGTGTTGCGCGCTTGCAGCTCATCGACCAGGGATTTGCGCGAGTCCAGGGTCTCCTGCATGCCTTGCACGCGGTTCTTCCAGCTGTCATCGATAGTCTTGAGCTGACCCGACAGCTCGTTGACCTGGGCCTCGAGCTGCGGAACACGCTCGACCGGTGCGGGGACGTTCTGCAGGTCGCTGCTGAGGATCCACACCTGGTCACCGTTTTCACCACGGATCTGGCTGTAATTGCCCTGCGTGGTCAGCAGCGTGACTTTTTGTCCGGATTTGAGGTTGCCGACGATGCGATGACCGTCCGTAGGGCCGCTGCGCACGTAGGTGCTCAGGCTGTCGCTGACCCAACGGGCATCGTTGGCCTGGGTCTCGGCGTGGGCCGGCGCGGCAAGCGCGGCCAGGGCGGCGAACAGGCTGCCGCGCAGGACGGCGAGGGCGGGGAGGGCGAGGCGGGAATCAGACATATCGATCTTCGCTGGAACGGGACGAATGAAGGCCCCAAGCAGCGGGCCGTGATTCGGTCGGGTGGGTTGACCGTCAGCCAAAGACCATTTTTATAGCGGCAGGTTCACCGATGGGGGTAGGAAAAGACGGCGGATGTCGGAGCGACCAAGCGGCCGCTCCGACGCTGTTCAGCTCACCACTTGGTAGCACGGTACATAGGCAGCGCCGCCCGGCAGCTTCATCCGGTGCTGGTCGACGAAGGCCTGCAGCAGTTTGCCCAGCGGGTCCATCACTGCACTGTCACCGTGGATCTGGTACGGCCCGTGTCGCTCGATCAGGCGGATGCCGTTGTCCTTGACGTTGCCCGCGACGATCCCGGAAAACGCCCGGCGCAGGTTGGCGGCCAGCTGGTGCGGCGGCAGGTCGCGGCGCAGGCTGAGGTTGGCCATGTTCTCGTGGGTGGGATCGAACGGGTGCTGGAAGCCCTCGTCGATTTTCAGCAACCAGTTGAAATGGAAGGCGTCGTTACGCTCGCGGCGGAACTGTTTGACCGCTTTGAGCCCTTCGACCATGTGCCGGGCCACGGCAGCCGGGTCGTCGATGATGATCTGGTAGTGCCGTTGCGCCTGCTCGCCCAGGGTGGCGCCGACGAAGGCGTGCAGCTGCATCAGGAAGGCTTCGGCGCTGCGCGGGCCGGTGAGCACGACCGGGAAGGGCAGCGAGGCGTTGTCCGGGTGCATGAGGATGCCCAGCAGGTAGAGGAACTCTTCTGCCGTGCCGGCGCCGCCAGGGAAGATGATGATGCCGTGGCCCACGCGCACGAAGGCTTCCAGGCGTTTTTCGATGTCGGGCAGGATCACCAGTTCGTTGACGATCGGGTTGGGCGCTTCGGCGGCGATGATGCCCGGCTCGGTCAGGCCCAGGTAGCGGCTGCCGGCCATGCGCTGTTTGGCGTGGGCGATGGTCGCGCCCTTCATCGGGCCCTTCATCACGCCAGGGCCGCAGCCGGTGCAGATGTCGAGTTTGCGCAGGCCCAGTTCGTGGCCGACTTTCTTGGTGTACTGGTATTCCTCGCTGCTGATCGAATGGCCGCCCCAGCACACCACCATCTTCGGCTCCACGCCGGGGCGCAGGGTGCGGGCGTTGCGCAGAAGGTGGAAGACGTAATCGGTGATGCCCTGGGAGCTTTCCAGGTCGATCCGCTGGCTGGCCAGCTCGCTTTCGGTATAGACGATGTCGCGCAGGGCGCTGAACAGCATTTCGCGGGTGCTGGCGATCATTTCGCCGTCGACGAAGGCGTCGGCCGGCGCGTTCAGCAGTTCCAGGCGCACGCCGCGGTCTTGCTGGTGAATGCGTACTTCGAAGTCTTGGTAGGCCTCGAGAATGGTCTTGGCGTTATCGACGTGGGCACCGGTGTTGAGGATGGCCAGGGCGCACTGGCGGAACAGGGTGTAGAGGGTGCCGGAACCGGCTTCGCTGAGTTGCTGAACTTCACGTTGCGACAGCGTCTCCAGGCTGCCTTTGGGGCTGACGGAGGCGTTGATGACGTTGCGTGTGGGCATTGGGTCTTTCCTGTGCAGGTAGAACATCCTTCTCTGTCGCCACCATACCGACAAATCCGGGCGGCAACGAGGGGGCAGGCGAAAAGCCTGGGGCGCCCGGTCCAGACACCCCTGACCGGGCGCATCGGTGCGTCACTGCGCCGACAGGTGCTCGTAGAGGATAGTCGCGCCGATCAGCATCAGCACCACGCCACCGAGGATTTCCGCACGCTTGCCCACCAGGGTGCCGAGCACCCGGCCGAGCATCACCCCAAGGGTGACCATGACCAGCGTCGCACAGCCGATGGCAGCGGCCGCTACCAGGATGTTGACATCGATGAAGGCCAGGCCGATGCCCACGGCCAGCGCGTCGATGCTGGTGGCGAAGGCGGTCAGGGCGAGCATGGCGAAACCGTGCTGGGCGGGTTTTTCTGCTTCGTCGTGGTCGGCCTGCAGGCCGTTGTGGATCATGTGCAGACCGAGCAGCAGCAGGAGGGTGAAGGCGATCCAGTGGTCCCAGGCTTGCACGTAACCGCTGGCGGCCTGACCGATGGCCCAGCCGATCAGAGGCGTGAGGCCTTCGATGACGCCGAAGATCAAACCGGTGCGCAGGGCTTCGCTCAGGCGCGGACGGTGCAGGGTGGCGCCTTTGCCGATGGCCGCCGCGAAGGCGTCGGTGGACATGGCCAGGGCCAGGAAGAAGAGGGAAATGGGATTCACGGTCGGTAATCCGGTCGGGCTATGAGTCAACGACGCGACCACACGCCCGACCTTAGGCATGGATGCGTCGTTGGTCTCGCCAATCCGAAGATGTCCACGCCACGGCCGCTGCCGAGAATGTTGACGTGAACGCGCTGTGCCCAAGGCCGCCAGCGCAGGCTACTCCCCAACGAGGGCGGGCATTATGCCCGTTGGTTCCGATAAACGGAATGCTTGTTTCGCAAGGTTCGTCCTCGCGCTCGATTCGCGATCGGCCGCTGCGCGTGCCGGCAGGTCAACGCGTATCGGTTCAGCTACCGGCACACTGACCGCGCGCCCACAGGGCCCGAGGGTGGCCCCACCCACAGACGGTCCGGCTGGCAATCGCGATCAGCTGCCTTATGCTGTTGCCCATCCCCTCCAAGGAGTCGCCCATGTCCTGGTCCGCCAGCCAATACGTCCGTTTCGAAGACCAACGCACGCGCCCGGTGCGCGATCTGCTCGCGGCCGTGGCGCCGCGCCCCGTGCGCCATGCCACGGATCTCGGCTGCGGGCCGGGCAACTCCACCGAGGTGCTGCTGCAGCGCTGCCCCGACAGCCAGGTGACCGCCCTGGACAGCGACCGGGACATGCTCGACCAGGCCCGTCAGCGTCCACGCCTGAACGTGCCGCGGGTGCATCTCGAGCAGGCCGACATCGCCCAGTGGAGCGCCCCGCAGCCGCAAGATCTGATTCTGGCCAACGCATCCTTGCAGTGGGTGCCCGCACACCACACGCTCTACCCGCACCTGGTCGCGCAACTCAGTGAAGGTGGCAGCCTGGCCGTGCAAACGCCCGACAACCTCGACGAACCCGCGCACCGCCGGCTGCGCGAAGTCGCCGGCAGCGGCGAATGGGCCGCTATGTTCGCCGACTTCAGCCTGCCGCCGCGCCACGCCGCGCCGTTCTACTTCGAGTTGCTGGCGCCGCTGTGCGAGCAGGTCGACGTCTGGTGCACCACCTACCACCACCCCCTGGCCGGCGGTGTCGATGCGGTGGTCGAGTGGTTCAAGGGCTCGGCGTTGCGGCCTTATCTGGCGCGCCTCGACCCGGCCGGGCAGACGGCGTTCCTGGCCCAGTACCGCGAGGCCCTGTGCGCCGACTACCCGGGCGCCGACGACGCCCAGGTGCTGTTGGCCTTTCCGAGGCTGTTCGTGGTTGCCACGCGCTAAAGCGCGCAGCCGTGGGGTGCGCAGAGTTGTCGAGACCTGGCCGAGGGCGTATAAACTGCACCCCACCTTGGCCGGTCGCTTCCTGAATCGGCCAGCGAAATCTAGAGAGTCGTCATGGGCGCACAGTGGAAAGCCAAACATAAAGAAGCCGCGGCCAACGCCAAAGGCAAGGTCATGGGCAAATTGGCCAAGGAGATTCAGATCGCCGCCAAGTCGGGTGCCGATCCGGACATGAACCCGCGCCTGCGCCTGGCCGTGGAACAGGCCAAGAAGGCCTCGATGACCCGCGAGACCTTGGAACGCGCCATCCGTAAAGGTGCAGGCCTGGACGGCGACACCGTGCAATACACCGCCGTCACCTACGAAGGCTTCGCGCCGCACCAAGTGCCGCTGATCGTCGAATGCCTGACCGACAACGTCAACCGTACCGTCGCCGAAATCCGCGTGGCCTTCCGCAAGGGCCAGCTGGGCGCCAGCGGCTCGGTATCGTGGGACTTCAACCACGTCGGCCTGATCGAAGCCACTCCGCAAGGCGATGCCGACCCGGAAATGGCCGCCATCGAAGCCGGCGCGCAGGATTTCGAAGAAGGCGAAGAGCCGGGTTCGACCCTGTTCATCACCGACACCGGCGATCTGGGCGCTGTGCAGAAAACCCTGCCCGAGCACGGCTTCACCGTCACCTCGGCCAAGATCGGCTACACCCCGAAGAACCCGATCAGCGCCGCCAGCCTCAGCGCCGAGGCCCTGGCCGAAGTGGAAGCCTTCCTCGAAGCCATCGACCATCACGACGACGTGCAGAACGTCTACGTCGGCCTCACCGAGTGACCGAACGCGCCGGGGCCCGCTCGTGGCTCCGGCAACCCGAACCGCAATAGACGCGGTTGGCGCTCGCCCGCAGCCTAGCGGCCTCTGGCAGTATCGAGCGCTTTTCAACGCCCAAACGCTGCGCAGCCTGCCACGGTCGCTGTCAGCCTGGCAGGCGATCTGCAAGCTTCTTACACCGTTTAGGCCCCGCCCATGAACGCCGCGTTCGCCGCCCTGAGCCTCGCCCACCTGCGCACCCTCGACTGCATCTTGCAGCTGAAGAACCTCAGCCACGCTGCCCAGCGCCTGGGTTGCAGCCAATCGGCGTTGAGCCGGCAATTGGCGCACCTGCGCCAAGCCTTCGACGACCCGCTGTTGGTACGCCAAGGCCGCGGCTACGTGCTCAGCGAGCAGGCCGAACAGTTGCGCGCGCCTCTGCAGGCCGTGCTGCATTCGCTCAGCGCCTTGCCACGACCGGCCACCTTCGACCCCGCACGCTGCACCCGGCGCTTTTGCCTGGCCGCCTCGGACTACGTGGCCGAGCACATGCTGCCGTTGCTGGTCGCCGCCCTGGCGCAGGAAGCGCCAGGCGTGTCCTTGGGTTTTCGCACCTGGCAGGCGGGCGATTACCCCTTGCTGGCCAACGGTGAGATAGACCTGGCCACTACGCTGTTCGACGACTCGCCGCCCAACCTGCATGGCCGGGTATTGGGCGAGGACCGCGTGGTCTGCCTGATGCACCAGGACCATCCTCTGGCCGCTGCCGATCGTTTGAACCAGGCCGATTACCTGGCCTACGGCCACGTGCGCATCTGCGCCGGTGGCGACAAGGACAGCTTCGTCGACCGCCACCTGCGCGAGCAGGGCCTGCAGCGCCGCATCGCCCTGGATGTGCCGTTCTTCACCGCTACCGTGCAGGTGCTGGCCAGCACCCATTACCTGGCCACCTTGCCCGAACACATCGCGCGTCAGTTGTGCCTGCGCCACCCCTTGACCTGGCGGGCACTGGATTTCGTCGAGCACACGCAACGCTACTGGGTGGTGTGGCACCAACGTTGGCAGGGCTCCCCCGAACACCGCTGGTTGCGCGAACGGGTCTTTGCGTTGTGGTGCGAATCGCAGTTCAGCGTGCAGGGCAGCTCACCGCTTTCGCCATAGCAGCTATGCGCCCGGCGCGGTACCCGGTGCAGTGCTCCGAGCCTACACTGGCGCCTCGTTCACTGTGCCCAGGAGCCCGCCGCATGACCCCCGAACAGTTTCGCCAGTACGGCCACCAGCTCATCGACCTGATCGCCGACTACCGCCAGAGCGTGGCCGAACGGCCGGTCATGGCCCAAGTCGAGCCCGGCTACCTGAAAGCCGCGCTGCCCCAAGCCGCCCCACGGCAGGGCGAGCCTTTCGAGGCCATGCTCGAAGACGTCCAGCGCCTGCTGATGCCGGGTCTGTCCCATTGGCAGCACCCGCAGTTCTACGGCTATTTCCCGTCCAACGGCACGTTGTCGTCGGTGCTGGGCGACTTTCTCAGCACAGGCCTGGGCGTGCTCGGTCTGTCGTGGCAATCCAGCCCGGCACTCAGTGAACTGGAAGAAACCACGCTCGATTGGCTGCGCCAGGCGCTGGGCCTGTCAGGGCAGTGGAGCGGGGTGATTCAGGACACGGCATCGACCAGCACCCTAGTGGCCCTGATCTGCGCCCGCGAACGCACCAGCGGCTATGCCTTGACAGCAGGCGGCCTGCAAGCCCAGGCCAAGCCGCTGATCGTCTACGTCAGCGCCCAGGCCCACAGCTCGGTGGACAAAGCCGCGCTGCTGGCAGGTTTTGGCCGTGACAACATTCGCCTGATACCTACCGATGCCCATTACGCCTTGCGCCCTGAGGCCTTGCAGGCGGCCATCGACAAGGACCTGGCCGACGGCCTGCAACCTTGCGCCGTCGTCGCCACCACCGGTACCACGGCCACCACCGCCCTCGACCCACTGGAGGCCATCGGCACCATCGCCCAGGCCCACGGGCTGTGGCTGCACGTCGACGCCGCCATGGCCGGCTCGGCGATGATTCTGCCGGAATGCCGTTGGATGTGGCAGGGCATCGAGCGTGCCGACTCGCTGGTGGTCAACGCGCACAAGTGGCTGGGCGTAGCCTTCGACTGCTCGCTGTACTACGTGCGCGACCCGCAGCACCTGATCCGGGTGATGAGCACCAACCCCAGCTATCTGCAATCGAGCGTCGACGCTCAGGTGAAGAACCTGCGCGACTGGGGCATTCCGCTGGGTCGCCGGTTCCGCGCCTTGAAGCTGTGGTTCATGTTGCGCAGCGAAGGCCTGGACGCTTTGCAGCAGCGGCTGAGGCGCGATCTGGACAACGCCCGTTGGCTGGCGGCCCAGGTCGACGCCGAAGCGGATTGGCAGCTGCTGGCGCCCGTGCATTTGCAGACGCTGTGCCTGCGCCATTGCCCGGCAGGGCTCGATGGCAATGCGCTGCAAGCCCACACGCAAGCGTGGGCCGCGCGGCTCAATGCCAGTGGTTTGGCCTATGTGACGCCGGCGCAGTTGCAAGGGCAGTGGATGGTGCGCGTTTCCATCGGCGCGTTGCCTACCGAGCGCGCTCATGTGCAAGCGCTGTGGGATGCGCTGCGCGAGGTGGTCAGAGGCTGAACCCTTGCCTAATGCGGCGAAAGGCCCGTCCGGTCGCCAGAGCGCGGTAGCAGGCTATCGATCCGCTAGAGCGGGTCTATTAGAACTGTCCTGAGGCTCGTCTACGCTGTTTCGAGGGGTTGCCCGACTTGGTCGGGCGCCGCTTCGGGTCGCCAGCGCCCGGCGACCCTGCCGACCCCACACCAGATCGCGCACTTTTGACGCGGCCGACCTCATCCGACGTAACGCGCAACCGCGAACAGACCCGAGCCGTAGGGAGATAGCCATGTCCACCGAATCGAAATGCCCGTTCCACCACACCGCCGGCAGCGGCACCAGCAACCGCGACTGGTGGCCCGACCAGCTGAACCTCGCCGTGCTGCACCAGCACTCGGCGCAATCCAACCCGTTGCAGCCCGACTTCGACTATGCCAGCGCCTTTCGCCAACTGGATTTTCAGGCGCTCAAGGCTGACCTGCATGCCCTGATGACCGACTCCCAGCCCTGGTGGCCTGCCGACTTCGGCCACTACGGCCCGCTGTTCGTGCGTATGGCCTGGCACAGCGCCGGCACCTACCGCATCGCCGACGGGCGCGGCGGCGCCGGCTCGGGCCAGCAGCGTTTCGCGCCGCTCAACAGCTGGCCCGACAACGTCAGCCTCGACAAGGCCCGGCGCCTGCTCTGGCCGATCAAGCAGAAGTATGGGCAAAGCATCTCCTGGGCCGACCTGATCGTGTTGACCGGTAACGTCGCGTTGGAGTCGATGGGCTTCAAGACCTTCGGCTTTTCCGGTGGCCGGCCTGACGTGTGGGAACCCGATCAGGACGTGTACTGGGGCTCGGAAAAAGTCTGGCTTGGTGGCGATACCCGCTATGGCAAGGCGCAAACCCCTGGCCAGGGCGACCTGGTGGCCGAACCCGACAAGCACGGCGAAGAACAGAGCCGCGACCTGAGCCACGACCGCAACCTGGAAAACCCCTTGGCCGCGGTGCAGATGGGCCTGATCTACGTCAACCCGGAAGGCCCGGACGGTCACCCCGATCCGGTCGCCTCCGGCCGTGACATCCGCGAAACCTTCGGCCGCATGGCCATGAACGACGAAGAAACCGTGGCCCTGATCGCCGGTGGCCACGCCTTCGGCAAGACCCACGGTGCCGCGCCAGCCGACAACGTCGGCGCCGAGCCGGAAGCGGCCGGTCTGGAGGCCCAGGGCCTGGGCTGGCACAACCGCTACCGCAGCGGTGTCGGCCCCGACGCCATCACCAGCGGCCTGGAAGTCACCTGGACCTCCACCCCGACGCGCTGGAGCAACGAATACCTGGAAAACCTCTTCAACTTCGAGTGGGAACTGTTCAAGAGCCCAGCCGGTGCGCACCAGTGGCGGCCCACCCAGGGGCAGGGTGCAGGGCAGGTGCCGGACGCTTTCGATGCCGGCAAACGCCACGCGCCGTCGATGCTCACCTCCGATCTGGCGCTGCGTTTCGACCCGATCTACGAGCCCATCGCGCGCCGCTTCAAAGAGCACCCGGAACAGTTGGCCGACGCCTTCGCCCGCGCCTGGTACAAGTTGATCCACCGCGACATGGGCCCGCTGTCGCGCTACCTCGGGCCGGAGCTGCCGCAGGAAGAGCTGCTCTGGCAAGACCCGCTGCCCGAAGCGCCGACGCCGTTGTCCAGCGCAGACGTCGAGGCGCTCAAACGGCGCCTGCTCACGTCCGGCTTGAGCGTGAGCGAACTGGTGACCACTGCCTGGGCCTCGGCGTCGACCTTCCGTGGCTCGGACAAGCGCGGTGGGGCCAACGGTGCGCGCATTCGTCTGGCGCCGCAGAAAGACTGGGCGGTGAACCAGCCCGAGCAGTTGCGCAAGGTACTGGACGTGCTGGAACAGGTGCAGGCGCAATGCAAGGCCGAGGGTCGGGACGTTTCCCTGGCCGACCTCATCGTGCTGGGCGGCACTGCCGCCGTGGAGCAGGCGGCCAAGGCGGGCGGGCATCCCTTGCAGGTGGCGTTCCACGGCGGCCGCAGCGATGCGTCGCAGGAACAGACCGACGTCGAATCGTTCGCGGTGATGGAGCCGCTGCATGACGGTTTCCGTAATTTCACCAAGGCGCGTTACAGCGTCGGCGCCGAGCGTCTGCTGCTCGACCGCGCACAATTGCTGACCCTGACCGCGCCGGAGCTGACCGTGTTGATCGGTGGTCTGCGGGTGTTGGGCGCGAACCATGATGGCAATGCCCAGGGCGTGTTCACCGACCGGGTCGGGGTGCTCAGCAACGACTTCTTCCGCCACTTGCTCGACATGGGCGTGGAGTGGAAGCCGACCTCTTCGCACAACGATGCCTTCGAAGGGCGCGACCGCAACACCGGACAGGCGCGCTGGACCGGCAGCCGGGTCGATCTGGTGTTCGGCTCACACGCGCAGTTGCGGGCGTTGGCCGAGGTGTATGGCAGCAGCGACGGCGAGGCCCGGTTCGTGCAGGACTTCGCGGCGGCGTGGGTGAAAGTGATGGAGCTGGATCGCTTCGATCTGCACCGCGAGGTATAGCCAACAGGCCCTGATGCGCAACATGCCAGCCGGCCAAGCCGCAGCAGGGCTACTTGGGGCTGCTTTGCAGTCTATCGCGGCTGAAGCCGCTCCTACATGACGCATATTCTGTAGGGGCGGCTTCAGCCGCGATGGGCCGCGACGCGGCCCTGATCCAGGCAAACGTGTTCATCCTGTGGGCAACAGATTGAGGCCATTGGGCCGCTAAGCGACCCCGATTGCTTAACGGGCCGGTACCAACCTGATGCGTGCTTCTTTTTCGGAAGCGTCTTCAAGCATTCCAGCTTGAACGCGAGCGGAGGGTTGCAGGCCGGGGCGCTGTCATCGCCCAACGTCCTCGATCGCATGCTGTAGCTGTTCGATCATCTGCGCGATGTGCGCCTCGCTGAGGACGAAACCCTGATCGGTCTCGACCAACGCTCCAGCCGCCACACGTGCCTCGAACCAATCCTGCACAAAGCCTGGCGCATAGCCTCCGGTGCTGAACCCTTTGCCCCCGAACGCGACCATCCCCGAATAGACGTCGAGGTACTGCTGTCGGCGCTCCACCCGATGGCGGTGCTGATACACCCAGAACTGCACGTCGTACAGCAGGTAGGACAACGGGTCGGCGTGCAGGGCGAAGCAGCGTTTCTCTTCGAGTATTCGCAGGCTGACCGCACGCACGGCCTCGCCGATGCGCGGAAACGGCGCGAAGTCCGTTAGCAAGGGCGCGAGCATCTGCGAAAACTCGCCTTCTGTGACCCGATACCGTTCGTCCTCGAATATTTCCTCGGAATTGTCGTATACCTCTTCGTTGACCAGCCCGCGCACGAACGTCTCGAAGTCCTTGGCCAGCACGGTGATCTGGTAGTCGCCTTCCTGGTCGACGTGCACCACCTGGGGTTCGCCTTCCGGGCCACAGGCACGGTAGTCGAGGGCGACCATGTCGTGCCCGGCGCTCGGCGTGTCGCAGATGTACACACCGATGTCCGGATAGCCCCACTCCTCGATCATGAAGCGGCTGCCGAACTCGCCGCACAGCGAGTACAGCTTCTGCCGCCCGATGCTCAGGAAACCGCTGATGGCGGCGTGGTCCCCGGCCCACGAGGTCGATTCTTCAGTGGGGAAGCAGGTGTCGTGCGGCAGGCCGCCGTTGTGCCTGCGCATGAACGCGATATAGGACGCCGGCAAACGGTAGCCCAGTTCGGCTTCGACTTCTGCGACGCAGGCATCGCTGGGCGGGACGTCGGTGTATTCCTTGCGGGCGTAGTCGCAATCGTCCCAGAAGGTGTCCAGGTCGAGGTCGTGGGGAAAGCCGCTCATGCCAAGGCCACCTGCGCGAGAAAGGGCCGAGGGTCGGTGACGGGTGCGGTGCTGTTCATGGTTGCGTCCTTTGTGCGAACGATGATCGTGTTGGCCCGTCAGACTCACGGGCAATCGGGAAGTTCGTCGTTCAAGGCGTGCATTGCAAGCAATGCGGGTCGAAGCGGAGTCACCGGCATTTAGTTTGGGCCATCCACGCTCCAGGCCCTACACTGGCACCCATCCATCGACTACCGCAGCAGCGCGTCAGCCGCTGCCAGCCAGGAGGTTGCCTTTTCGTGACGTTCGATTCCCCGCTCGCCCGCCTGCCCGGCATCGCCATCGCCCCCGACGCCATCGAAGTCCTGGCGGACGCCGCCAGCTACCGCCGCGCCCTGTTCGACCTGATCCAAGGCGCAACCCGGCGCATCGTCCTGGTCGCGCTGTATCTGCAAGAAGACGAAGCCGGTCAGGAAGTGCTCGATGCGCTGTACCGGGCCAAGGCTGCGCGACCCGAACTGGACATCACCGTGGTCGTCGACCTGTTCCGCGCCCAGCGCGGCTTGCTCGGCGCCGGCAAGCAGCCCGGCAACGCGGCCTGGTACCAGGCCCAGCGTCGCTTGCAGGGTCTGGACGTGGCGATCCATGGAGTACCGGTGCAAACCCGCGAGCTGTTCGGCGTGCTGCACCTCAAAGGCAGCGTGATCGACGACTGCGTGCTCTATACCGGCGCCAGCTTCAATAACGTCTACCTGCATCGCTTCGATCGCTACCGCCTGGACCGTTACCACCTGCTGCGCAGCCCTGCGCTGGCCGACAGCATGGCGCAGGTGGTGCGCCAGATCGTCGACGGTGACGCCACGCCACGCCTCGACCAGCCCGATGTGCCCGACAGCCGCAGCCTGCGCGGCAAGATCCGGCGTCTGCGCGAGCGCATGCGGCAGTTGCAGTACCCGATCGCCTCGCCCGCGAGCGAAGGGCTGCGCGTCGTTCCGCTGCTCGGCATCGGCCGCGGCAACAGCCTCAACCACACGCTCTGTGCCCTAGTCCGCGCCGCCCGTGGCGAACTGGTGGTCTGCACGCCGTACTTCAACCCGCCGCGCATGCTGATGCGCGAGATCCGTCTGGCGCTCGCCCGTGGTGTGCAAGTCGAGCTGATCGTCGGCCACCGCACCGCCAACGATTTCTATGTCGCGCCCGAAGAGCCTTTCAGCGCCAGTGCTGCGCTGCCTTATCTCTATGAAGACAACCTGCGCGCGTTCGCGCGCCGTCAGCAGCGCGCGTTGGCCAGTGGCCAACTGCACATACGCATGTGGAACGATCCGGGCCACACCTTCCACGCCAAAGGCCTGTGGGTGGACCAGCGCTACAGCCTGTTGACCGGCAACAACTTCAACCCGCGCGGCTTCAACCTCGACCTGGAAAACGCCTTGCTCATCGACGACCCCGACGGCGAGTGGCTGGCGCCGCGGCAGGCCGAACTCGAGGGCATCCGCCGGCATACCGAACGGGTCGGCCACGCCAGCGACCTGGGCGAGAAGGGCGACCATCCGAAGAAAGTCCGCACCTTGCTGCGCCGCCTGCGCTATACCCGCCTGGAGCCGCTGATCAAGCGGATGCTGTAGACGCGCCGGGCTCTAGCGCTCAGAGCGCCTGGCGCTGGCCGTCCGGCCCTGGCGGCGCCTCGTCCTGCGCCGCCACCCGTTGGCACAGCTCGATGATCTGCTCACGCATCCAACGGTTGGCCGGGTCCTGGTCGGTGCTTTCGTGCCAGTACAGGTGGGTCTCCAGCGGTGCCACGTCGATCGGCAAGGGCAGGTAGCGCAGTTGGTGGCGACGGGCGAAGCGTTCCGGCACGGTCATCACCAGGTCGGACTGTTGCAGGACCTGGCAGGCCATCAGGTAATGCTGCGAGCGCAGGACCACCTTGCGCTGCACGCCCATGCGGCCCAGCGCGAGGTCTACGTAGCCCAGACCGTTACGCCGGCTGGAGATATGGATGTGCGCCATGCTCAAGTAGCCGTCGAGGGTCAGACGGGTGTCGGCCAGTGGATGGCCCTGGCGCAGGGCGCAGACGAAGCGGTCTTGCAACAGCTTGACGTGGCGCACCTGGGGGTCGGTATTGAGCGGTGCGTCCACGGCGAAATCCAGGCGGCCGGCGGCCAGTTCCTTGGTGGTTTCGCGACGCTTGCTGGGAAAGCTGTCGATCGTCACCCCAGGCGCCAACCGGCGCAGGCGCTGGAACAGGGGCGGCAGGATCACCGCCTCGATCAGGTCGGTCATGCTGATGCGGAAGGTCTTGCTCGCTTCCGAGGGATTGAACAGCCGGCTTTCCTGCACCGACACCCGCAGCAACGTCAGCGCGTTGCGCACCGGACCGATGATGTTCTGTGCCATGGGCGTGGGCACCATGCCCTGTGCGGTGCGTACGAACAGCGGATCGTTGAAGGTTTCGCGCAGGCGCGACAGGGCGTTGGACACCGCCGGCTGGGTGATGCCGACGATCTGCCCGGCGCGGGTCAGGTTGGCTTCGGTGTAGATCGCATCGAAAACGATGAACAGGTTGAGGTCGACCTTGCTAAGGCTCATGTGCGCTGCTCGCTGACGGACATTACGCCCGATCGTATAACGCTTATGAATGTCAATACACGTAAAAAATACACTGGATGGATTGGCCGCCCCTGGCCTAGGCTCTGCGCTCACACCCGCCGATCATCAGGAAAGCGCGCCCATGGATTTTGCCTACACGCCCAAGGTGCAAGCCCTGCGCGAACGCGTCACCGCCTTCATGGACGAGCATGTCTATCCCGCCGAAGCGGTGTTCGCCCGGCAAGTCGCCGAAGGCGATCGCTGGCAGCCCACCGCCATCGTCGAAACCCTCAAGCGCCAGGCGCAGGACGCCGGTCTGTGGAACCTCTTCCTGCCCGAATCGGCGCTGGGCGCCGGGCTGAGCAACCTCGAATATGCGCCGTTGGCCGAGATCATGGGCCGGTCGTTGCTTGGCCCCGAACCCTTCAACTGTTCGGCGCCGGACACCGGCAACATGGAAGTGCTGGTGCGCTATGGCACGGCCGAGCAAAAGCGCCGCTGGCTCGAACCCTTGCTCAGGGGCGAGATCCGGTCGGCCTTCGCCATGACCGAACCGGACGTGGCATCCTCCGACGCCACCAACATGGCCGCTACCGCCATGCGCCAGGGCGAGCACTGGGTCATCAACGGACGCAAGTGGTGGACCTCCGGCGCCTGCGACCCGCGCTGCAAGGTGCTGATCTTCATGGGCCTGAGCGATCCCCAGGCACCGCGCCATCGCCAGCACTCGATGATCCTCGTGCCCACCGACACGCCGGGACTGAAGATCGTGCGGCCCTTGCCGGTATTCGGCTACGACGATGCCCCCCATGGCCACGCCGAAGTGACCTTCGACGACGTGCGCGTGCCGTTGGCGAACGTCATCCTCGGCCCCGGTCGCGGCTTCGAGATCGCCCAGGGGCGGTTAGGCCCTGGGCGCATCCACCATTGCATGCGCTCGGTGGGCATGGCCGAGCGCGCCCTGGAGCTGATGTGCCGCCGCGCCACCCGCCGTCACGCTTTCGGTAAACCGCTGGCGCAGTTGGGCGGCAACCTCGACAAGATCGCCGAGTCGCGCATGCAGATCGAAATGGCCCGGCTGTTGACGCTCAAGGCCGCGCACATGATGGACAGCGTCGGCAACAAGGTCGCGCGCAGCGAAATCGCCCAGATCAAGGTGGTGGCGCCCAATGTGGCGTTGCAGGTGATCGACCGCGCCATCCAGTTGCACGGCGGGGCAGGGGTCAGCGACGATTTTCCCTTGGCCTACATGTACGCCATGCAGCGCACCCTGCGCCTGGCCGATGGGCCCGACGAAGTACACCGCGCAGCCATCGCCAAGTATGAATTGAGCCGGTACGAACCTGTTCGGTCGTGAAGGGAGGCCCGCTCGCCGATCAGGCGAGCAGGCCTGTCACATCTCCATCAACTCCCTGACCCGCGCCACCAGCGCTTCCACCGCGAACGGCTTGGTCAGAATCAACATGCCCGGCTCCAACTGTCCGTTGCCGATCGCCGCGCTTTCGGCATAGCCGGTGATGAACAGGGTCTTGAGGTGCGGGCGCAGCACCCGCCCGGCATCGGCCAGTTGCCGGCCATTCAGCCCGCCGGGCAGACCGACGTCGGTGACCAGCAGGTCGATGGCCGTGTTCGAACGCAATACCGTCAGCCCCGCGACGCTGTCGGCCGCATCGATCACGGTATAGCCCAGGTCGTTGAGCACATCGTCGAGCAACAGGCGCACGGTCGGCTCGTCGTCGACGATCAACACGGTCTTGCCCGCCTGGTTGCGCAGCGCGCTGGTGGCGCTCGGCTCGCTGCGCTGTTCGACGGTGTCGCCCTGCGCACGCGGCAGGTAGATGGTCACCGTGGTGCCCTTGCCCAGCTCCGAGAAGATCCGCGCCTGGCCGCCGGACTGTTTGGCGAAGCCATAGATCATCGACAGTCCCAGCCCGGTGCCCTGGCCGATCGGCTTGGTGGTGAAGAACGGATCGAAGGCCTTGGCCAGCACCTCAGGCGGCATTCCCGTGCCGGTGTCGGTAACGCTGAGCGACAGGTACTGCCCCGTAGGCACGTCGAGCAGCTTGGCCGCGTCCACGCCGATCCAGCGGTTGGCCGTCTCGATGATGATGCGCCCCCCCTCGGGCATGGCATCGCGGGCATTGATGCACAGGTTGAGCAGGGCGTTTTCCAGCTGGCTGGCATCGGCGCGGGCCCGCCATTTGCCGCCGACCGAGAACGTTTCGATGACGATGCTCGGGCCGACGCTGCGCTGGATCAGGTCGCTGAGCCCTTCGATCAGCTTGACCACGTCGATCGGCTGCGGGTCGAGGGTCTGGCGCCGCGAGAAGGCCAGCAAACGGTGGGTCAGGCCGGCCGCGCGCTTGGCCGCGCCCTGGGCGGCGGTCATGTATTTGTCGATGTCGTTCAGGCGGTTCTGCGACAGGCGCAGTTTCATCAGCTCCAGCGAACCGGAAATGCCGGCCAGCAGGTTGTTGAAGTCATGGGCCAAGCCGCCGGTGAGCTGGCCGACCGCTTCCATCTTCTGCGACTGGCGCAGCTTCTCTTCGGATTGCACCAGCTCCAGGGTGCGCTCGGCCACCCGCTGTTCCAAGGTCTCGGTAAGGTGGCGCAGCGCATTCAGGGCATGGTCGCGCTGCTCACGGACGGCGCGGCGTTCGCCGACGTCGATCAGCACGCCGGGGAAGTCCATGGGCGTGCCGTCGGCGGCATGGTCGACGCGGCCGTTGGCTTCGATCCAGTAGTAATTGCCGTCGACGCGCTTGACCCGGTACTGATGCGCATAGGCGCCGCCGCGTTGGCAGGCCTCGTCGATGGCGGCGATCAGCCCGTTGCGGTCTTCGGGGTGCACGGTGGCGACCACCTGCTCCAGGCTCAGGCCCACCCGACCAAGGGCCGGGTCCAGGCCAAAGGAGGTAGCGAAGGCTTCGTCCACCGTGAAACGGTCATGCACCAGGTCCCAGTGCCAGGTACCGATGATGGCCCCGGCTGCCAGAGCCAGTTGCACACGCTCGACATTCTCCCGCGCCAGTTGCTCGCTGACGCGCAGACGGTCCTCAGCGTTGCGTCGTTCGGTGACGTCGTTGAAGAAGATGCCGATCTGCCGCTCCTCTGGATCGCCGACGCGCACCGCGCGCACGTCGAACCAGCGGGAAAACGACTCGGCGTAGTTTTCGAACTGCGTCGATTCGCCGGTCTTGGCCACGTGCCCGTAGGTCTGGAACCAGAAGGGCTCGAGATCGGGTGCGTATTCGGTCACCCACTTGCCTTGCAGGTTCACCCCCGACTGGCGCTCGAACGCTGGATTGACCTCGAGGAAGCGGTAGTCGATCGGCTGGTCGTCTTCATCGAACTTCACTTCTACGATGGCAAAGGCGGTTTCGATGATTTCGAGCATGGTGCGAAAGCGCTCTTCGCTCTTGCGCAGCGCAGCTTCGGCCGAACGCATGCGGGTCAAGTCGAGCATGGCACCGATCATGCGCACGGCGTGGCCGTCGAGATCGCGGCTGACATAGCCGCGGTCGAGCACTTCGGCGTAGGAGCCGTCGGCCCTCTGGAAGCGATAGCCATCGCTCCAGGTAGTGCCGACCCCGTCGATCACCGCACGTATCGAGGTGTACACGCGGTCGCGGTCTTCCGGATGGATGTGCGCGACCCACCACTGGTAGCCCATCTGGCCGTGGTCGAGGCTATGGCCGTAGGCTTCGTTGAGCGCGTCGTTCCATTGCACCTGGCCGCTGGCCATGTCCCAGTCCCAGATGGCATCGTTGGTGGCCTTGGCCACCAAGCGGTGGCGCTCCTGGGCCTCGACGATGCTGCGCCCGGCCAGGTGCTCATGGGTGCGGTCGCGCAGGATCTTCATGAAACCCAGGTGCTCGCCGCGCTCGCCATGCAGCGGCATCAGCTCGCCCGACGCCCAGAAGCGCGTGCCGTCCTGGCGTACGTGCCAGCGCTCGTCGGACACCCGGCCGTCGCGCAGGGCCAGGCGCATTTCTTCGAAGGGACGGCCGATGGCGCAGTCTTCGTCGGTGAAGAAGCGCTCGATGCTTTCGCCGCACATCTGTTCGGCGCTCCAACCCATAATGTGGGTCGCGCCGGTGTTCCAGTCGGTGACCAGGCCATGGTGGTCGCTGAGCACGATGGCGAAGTCCACGGCGCTTTCGAACACCGCCCAGTGCCGCGCGGCCGTGCGTGCGCGCCGCGCCTGTTCGGCGATGGCTGCGTCGGTGGTGGGGCCGGTGGGATCAGGCTCGATTCCGGCGGCTTCGAGTAGTCCGCGCAAGCGCAGGACTTCGGCGTGCAGGCGCTGTTCGGAATCGCACGCAATGGGGGGCGATGGGTGATGGGCGGTCATGGTCTCAGGTCACGCTGGCAGCGGAGAGGGTGCAATGGGCAAGGCTTTGACCGGCAGGTGTATGCAGAGGTTGCATGAAGTGCGACCACGGGCCTGATGCCAGTCAGTTGAGCCGGAGTAGTGTTCATCAGGGCTGCTTCGCAGCCCATCGCGGCTGAAGCCGCTCCAACAGAAGGCGCATATTCTGTTGGAGCGGCTCCAGCCGCGATGGGGCGCCAAACGGCCCCAAGTGCTCACAAGCGGCCCCAATTGCTTAACTGACCGGCATTAGGCTGCGGGCACATTTTTCTGCATGGCAGCGGTCGCCGGGCCGGCGTGCAGTATGCCTTATTCGCAGGGTTATTGCCGCAGGACTAGTGGGTTGCCACCGGATTGGCCATCGCTGAAGCCGAGGCCGGCCAATCGGGTGATCCATCCGGCCAACGACACGCGACGGATGCGAGGAGTCGCCGGCCGTAAGCACGGCACGCGCCTCGGAAGATGCGAGTGGATTGCCATGGCTGTAAGAATTTATTACAGTTGAGAACTATTTTCATTGATGAGCCTTGCGATGGCTGCCCATTCGAGCTTTGCACGCGCGCGTCCAGATGCTCGCCAGAAGCTGCTCCATCAGCTGTTCGGCGACCATCATGGGTGGCTCCTGGGCCGCTTGCGGGCACGTTTGGGATGCGCTTGCGACGCGGCGGACATGGCCTCGGAAACGTTCGCACACGTGGTGGCATTGCACGACCCTCAGGCGATTCGCGAGCCCCGTGCGCTGTTGACCACGATCGCCAAGCGCTTGATGTACGCCAGCTGGCGTCGCCGCGACCTGGAGCGCGCCTACCTGGAAGCCTTGGCCAGCGAGCCCGAACACTTCGCCCCGTCGGCGGAAGAGCAGATGCTGGCCATCGAAACGCTGATCGAAATCGACCGCTTGTTGCAGGGGTTGTCCTCGCGCGCTCGCGCGGCCTTCTTGTACAGCCAGCTCGATGGACTGACCTACGCTGATATCGCACGCGAACTGGGTGTCTCCGCACCACGGGTTCATCAATACGTGGCTCAAGGGCTGCGCTGTTGCTTGGAAGCGCGTTCGTGAGCTCCGCGCTCTCGAAGACCCTGTTGGAGGCCATCGACTGGATGGCTGCCCAGCGCTCCGGCAGTTTCGATGCGCGCCAGCAACTGGCGTTCGAGCGCTGGTTGGCGGCGGACCTGCAGCATCAGGAGGCCTGGAACCTTTTGCAACGCAAGGTGCAGGCTACCTTCGCCGGTGTCGACGGGGTTTCGGGGCGCATGTTGATCCAGGAGCGGCCGGTACGCCGCCGCGCCTTGCTGCGGGGTGCGCTGGGGCTGGGCGCACTGGCGGCCGGCAGTTACTGTCTGACGCAGCCTGGTTGGCAGTTCGCCGGCTGGCGCGCTGATCTGAGTACCGGCACCGCACAGCGCCGACGGTTGTCCTTGCCCGATGGATCCTCGCTGACACTCAATGCCAGGAGCGCGGTGAACCTGGATTTCGATGGTGCGAGGCGCGATATCGAGTTGCTCGAGGGCGGCGTCATCGTCGAGGTGCGCGCCAGCGGGCGCGATGCATTGCGGCTGCGTTGCAGCCTGGGCATGGCGAGCATGGCCGAAGGGCGCTGCGTGATGATGCGTTTCGCGGAGCAGACCCAGGTATGGGCGCAACTCGGCGAGCTGCACGTAACGCACCTCAATGGCGCCAGCCTGCTGCTCGCGCAGGGGCAGGGCGTGCGCCTGACGGCTACCGGCATCGAACCGCTGGCCGTGTCGGCAAACAGTGCGGCGGCCTGGTCGCAGGGCATGCTCCAAGCGCACGAACTGCGTCTGGAGGCTGTCATCCAAGCACTGCGACCCTATCGCCGCGGCGTGCTCACGGTCAGCCCCGAGGCGGGGCGGCTGAAGATATCCGGCGTGTTCAGCCTCGAGCGCAGCGACGATGCCCTGGCCACGATCGCCGACCTCCTGCCACTGCGGGTCGAACGCGTGCTGGGGCTGTGGACCCGGGTGACCTTGGCCTGAGGCATTGAAAAAATCTTCGCCGGCCCCTTAACTTTTCGTTGGCTCATCGCACAAGGAAGGCAGTGCTGCGCTTAGCAGCTGATCTGTCCAGACACCGGAGAGTCATCCACCCATGCGCCCCCTGTTTTTCTGTCCGCTGGCCATCGCCGTCAGCATTGTCGCCGCGCCTATGGCACCCGCTTTCGCAGCCCCGGCCTCCAGCGCCTCCGCGCGCCAGACCTATGCCTTGCCCGCAGGCCCGCTGGAGACGACGCTGATCGCCATCGGCCAGCGCAGCGGTCGGCAGGTCGCGTTCCTGCCCGACGATGTGCGCGGGCGCCAGGCCCACGCGGTGTCCGGTCAGCTGACCGCCGAGCAGGCCGCGCAGCAGGCGTTGCAGGGTAGCGGTCTGTCGCTGTCGATCAGCGGCAATGGCGCGCTGCTGGTGCAGCCGCACACCGATGCCTTGACTTTGGGCGTCTCGGACATCAATGCCAGTGCCGACCGCGAATCGGCCTACGCGCCGGTCTACGGCTATGTGGCCAAGCGCGGGGCCAGCGCGACCAAGACCGATACGCCGCTGATCGAGACGCCGCAGTCGGTGTCGGTGGTGACCCGCGCCGAAATGGACGACCGCAAAAGCGACACTTTGGCCGACGCCCTGGGTTACACCCCCGGATTCGTCAGTCAGCCCAATGGCTTCAGCCGGGTGGCCGACGACTACACCTTGCGCGGTTTCAACGTGGGTTCAGGCACCGGGGGCATGCTGCTCGACGGCATGAAATTGCAGTCCAGCGTCTACGACGGCGGTATCGAGCCTTTCGGGCTGGAGCGTGTCGAGGTGCTCAAAGGTGCGTCTTCGGTGCTGTATGGCCAGTTGTCGCCGGGCGGATTGATCAACGCGGTGAGTAAGCGCCCCACGGATACGCCCTTGCACCGGGTCAGTGCCGAGTACGGCAGCCATAACCGCCGGCAGTACACGTTCGACCTCGGCGGGCCGCTGGACGAGCAGGGCGAGTTTTCCTACCGCCTCGACGGCTTGTGGCGCGACGCCGATACCCAGGTGGATCACATCGGCGATGACAAGCGCTACATCGCGCCGTCGCTGATGTGGAAACCCAACGACAGCACCTCGCTCACCCTGCTTGCCAGCCACACCGAAGCCCTGACGGGGCTGACGCCGCCCTTGAACTACGCCATGACCACGTTCAGCCCCAATCCGGGGCGCAAGATCGGCCGCGACGACTTCGTCGGCGAGCCTGGCTACGACCATTTCAACAGCCGTATCGACACACTCGGGTATATCGTCGAGCATCAGGTCAGCGACGATCTCAAGCTGCGTCACGCCTTGCGCTATTACCAGTCCAACGTGTCGTGGAGCTACCTGCTGCCGTTCAGCATCAGCGGCAACCGGCTCAATCGCCGCTACAGCGAGCGCCAAGAGCGTTCCACTGGCTGGACCACCGACAACAACGTGGAATGGACACTCGACAGCGGTCGCTGGCAGCACCGCGTATTGGCCGGCATCGACTACTACCACAAGACTTACGACACCCATCGCCACATCAGTGCCACGGTGGCGCAGCTGGCCCCCAGTCTCGACCTCTCGACCTTCGCCTATACCGGTGTCGGCAATAACACGGCCGCAGAATCGGGCTGGGACATCCACAGCCGTCAGGTAGGCGTGTACCTGCAAGACCAAATCACCTTCGACGAACGCTGGGTCGTCCTGCTGGGCGGGCGCCAGGACTGGGCCGAGAGCCGCAACTACTCCTACGTCACAGGTAGCCGCACGCCACGCAGCGATCGCAAGCCTACCGGCCGTGTGGCCCTGCTGTATCTGTTCGACAACGGCATTGCGCCCTATGTCAGCTACAGCCAGTCGTTCCAGCCTGCCGATGTCGCCAACCCGGGCGTGGCGCAGACGTTCGATCCCATCGAGGGCGAGCAGTACGAGGTGGGTATCCGCTACCAGCCGCCTGGCAGCGATACGATGCTCAGCGCGGCGGTGTATCAGTTGACGCAGACCAATGCCATCACCTACGACGCCCTCAGCGGACAGTACGAGCAGTACGGTAAGAGCCGCTCCAAAGGACTGGAGCTCGAAGCCAAGACCGACCTTGCCGATGACCTCAGCCTGACCGCCGGCTACAGCTATACCGACGCCCACGTGCTGCAGGACAATGTGCTCAGCAACGTCGGCAAGCGCCTCGAAGGAGTGCCGTACCACAATGCTTCGCTGTGGACCGATTACCGCCTGGCGGCATTCGGCTTGCCGCAACTCAAGGTGGGTATGGGTGCGCTCTATACCGGTACCACGCGTACCACGCCGACCGCCACCGACCGCAAGATTCCAGCCTATACGCGCTTCGATGCGCGCATCAGCTACGACGTCGACGAGCATTGGCAGTTGGCTGCCAAGGCACAGAACCTGACCAACGCGTCCTACCTGTCGTGCACCACCTCATGCCGTTATGGCGACGAGCGCAGTGTCATCGGGTCGGTCAGTTATCAGTGGTAAGGATTCTGACGTATATCGTCTTCGACGAACCGAACAGTCCGCCGCGACCCGCTCGGCAGCGGGCGCGCCACAGATCAATGCGGGTGCCGTAGTGGGGCGGCGGCAGGGTCCGGCGCCGCCGCGAACCACCCGGGCCAGGAGCTACGGTGCCGGCTGCCCACCTCCACGCAGTCGATCAACGCCTCGCTGGCCAATGCCGCCATACGGTCCGCCTTGGCCATGCGATAGCGCACACTGTGGATGCATTCGCGGTCGCCGAACTCGCAGCGGTTCAGGCGCGTGCCGCCGCACGGGCCGTTGGCCAGCCCCTTGGGGCAGGTTTCCGGGCACACGTACAGGGTTTGCTCCAGGCGGCAGCGTCCGCAGGTGTCGCAACCCACCAACGGCCGTTTCGCCGCGCGTTCCAGGCGATGCAACCAGCGCCCGCCGCGAGCGCCTTGCCACAGCGGCCGGCGCACGATCCAGGCGAATGCTCGGCTCAGTGCGGTCGTGCCGCCGAACACCTGATGGTGCAGCGCCGAGAGCAGTCGAAGCCGCGCCGTTTCCTTGAACGACGGTGCCACCTGCGCTTGCCCCAGCGCCCACTGGGCACGCTCGGGGCGAAAATCGACCGGCGCCACGCCGGGCATGTGCCAGGCCTCGGCCCAGGCCGTCTGCCACTGAGCCTGGTCGCCGACCTCGGCCCGACAGGCGTCGATGGCCGCCTCCAAAGCGGTCAACTGCTCCGGCTCATGCATGCCCGACAAATGCACCCCGGCATAGCCGATGCGTTGCAGCTGCGTCACTTGCAATGCCAGGCGGCGCAGGCTGCGGCGCTGCGCGAACGCCTTGGACACCCCGGCTTCGGCTTCGAGCATGCGCAGCATCGAGGCCGATACCGTGACCCCGGCCACGTGCTGAAGCATCTTGGCGCGGCCGTGGGTGACGGCGATCAGACAGGCGATCAGCGGCTTGGGGGTGGGTTGGTCCTGCATCCACTGCCAGGCTTCGACGTGTTTGGTCATGTCGAAACCCAGTTGCAGGTCGAGAAAGTCCGCGCCGGCACGCAGCTTCTTGGCCGCTTTGAAATACTGTGCGCCGCCTTCTTCCTCGTGGTACTTGAACGGGTTCAACGCCGCACCTAGCAGCCAGTCCGGACGGGCCTGACGGACGATGGCCAAGGCTGCGACCGACTCCAGGTAGCGCACCGGGTGGGCGCCGGGCTCGTGGCCTTGCAGACGGTCGCCGGTCAGCACCAGCAGTTGGTCGAGGCCAGCGGCGTCCATGCGTTCGAGCTGGGCCAGCAGGTCCTGGCGCTCGCGGTCCTTGCCGGAAAAGTGCAGCAGGGTCGGCACGGGGTGCTTCAGGCTGGCATGGGCCTCGAGCGGCGACAGGTCCAGGCGGCTACCGACCCGGTCGCCGATCGACACCGTCATCGGCCAACCGCACAGCTCACCACGGCCCATCATGCTGGCCAATGCGTCGAAGCGCGCAGCCGAGGGTTTTGGCACGAACTCCAGGATGCAGGCGAAGCGGCCTTGCCGCAGGGCGGTCTTGAGGGTGGACATGGCAGGTCTCTCGGACGATGCAGCGCTGAACCAATGGGAAGGCGTCGAAGCACCCGGCGGGGGTGCATTGGCGGTGCGTTGCGGCAGGCATCCTTAACGCTGATTCGCCGCTCACGGCGTCTAGTGTGACGCATTGCGCCGCGGCGCGTTGTCCTGCCGCGCAGGCTGCATTGCTGAACCCGACATCGACTGTGATCCATTTTCTCGGTAGAGCTCATGCACGCAGCCAAGTTTTCAGGCGACCAGAGCCATATGAGCGCGATGATCGGGCGCTTCGTTCAGCCGCGATGGCCGGCCTCGCCGGCCCAACTCAATCCACCGGGGTTTTCTCGGCAAAGCGCGGTGCCTGGACAAGGCCCGAGCAGCCGGCTTGCTGGCCAGGAGCGTTTGGCTGAGGTGCTTGACTCTGTTCCAGCCCGCTGTTCGAAGGTCTACTCGGAAACGCCAAGACCACCGGTCGCCCGTCATCATCAGTCGGCCGGACGGTCGTGGGTCGAGGGCGTTCTTCCACTATGGTGGATACAGCTGCGCCGAACACCTGTCGGCACCCATGCACATGCCAGTGCTGCGGGGCCAGGCCGATACCGCGCAGCGCGGCGACAGGTCATGGCGCGGTAAATGCGCCCAGGCTTTCAGCAAGCGCGGTGTCGCACTCGCTGTACGCCGTGCCCAACCCAGGCGTTCATCCCGCGGCGCACTGGCTACAGCGAGGTTGGCGACATGTCCTTGATAGGCGTTTCAACACTGGAACTGCGGCAGATGATCGAGCAGGCCTGCCTGCCCGACCGCTGCGAAGTCTCCTGCTCGGATGGGGGCTTCCTGACGCTGCGTCTGGGCCAGGGTACGACCCTCGACGATTGCGTGACCCTCACCGGCGTACCGATCGACAGCCTGAACAGCTGCCGTGACGTGCTGGCGCTGGTCGGTCAACTGCGCGCACAGCGGCGCCCGCAAGGCGCCGCTACGGTGGCCCGCATCCATGAGGTCGGGGCGCAATGCCCCGGCTCGTGGCAACGATTGAGGTGACTTTCCGTACCGCAGACCCGGATGTCATGCCCCAGCTTGGGGTAGCGGCCAGCGCAGTCTTTCGCACCTGCTCGGGTCGCTGGCTCTTTTCATAGGCACTGCGCCAGGAAGCGCGCAGTACGGCTGTCTTCGCAGGCCGCGACCTCCTCGGGCGTGCCCGTTGCGACCACACGGCCGCCTTGAGTCCCGGCACCCGGCCCGATGTCGATCACCCAGTCGCTTTGCGCCACTACGCGCATGTCGTGTTCCACCACCAATACGCTGTGGCCGGCATCGACCAGGCGGTTGAGCTGCACCAGCAGGCGGTCGACGTCTTCGGGGTGCAACCCTGTGGTGGGCTCGTCGAGCACGTACAGGGTCGCGCCACGCGCCTGGCGCTGCAGCTCGGTCGCCAACTTGATGCGTTGCGCTTCGCCTCCCGACAGTTCGGTGGCCGGTTGGCCCAGGCGCAGGTAGCCCAAGCCAATGTCGGCCAGTACTTGCAGGCTGCGACGGATGGCCGCTTGTTCGGCGAACACCTCCAGCGCCTCGGCGACGGTCAGTTGCAGCACATCGGCGATGTTCAGGCCTTGCCAGGTCACGGCCAGCGTTTCCGTGTTGTAGCGCGCGCCGTGGCAGGTCGGGCAGGGCGCGTAGACGCTGGGCATGAACAGCAGCTCGACGCTGACGAACCCCTCGCCTTCGCATTGCGGGCAGCGACCCTTGGCTACGTTGAAGGAGAAGCGCCCGGCGTCGAAGCCCTGGGCCTTGGCCTGCTCGGTGTTGGCGAACAGCTTGCGCACCGCGTCGAACAACCCGGTGTAAGTGGCCAGGTTCGAGCGCGGGGTGCGGCCGATGGGTTTCTGGTCCACGTCCACCAGGCGCTTGAGGTGCTCGAGGCCCTGGGTGATTTCACCGGTGCTGGGCAATTGGGCATCGTCCTCCAGGCTCGGCGTTTCGCCCTCGTTCACCACTTGGCCGCGGCCCAGTTGCGCGCCGACCAGCTCCAGCAGCGCCTGGCTGATCAGGCTGGATTTGCCCGAACCGCTGATGCCGGTCACCGAGGTGAAGCAGCCCAGCGGTACGGCGACGCTGACATGCTGCAGGTTGTTGCGGGTGATGCCTTGCAGGTGCAGCCACTGCTCGGGCTGGCGTGGTGCGCGTGGCGTGTGCGTGTGTTCGTCGAACACGTAGGCGCGGGTGCGCGATTCGGTGATGTCGGCCAGCCCCGCAGGTGGGCCGCTGTACAGTACCCGCCCACCGCGTTCGCCGGCATCGGGGCCGACATCGACCAGCCAATCGGCACGGCGCATGGTTTCGACGTCGTGCTCGACCACGTACACCGAGTTGCCGGCTTCCTTGAGACGCTGCAAGGCGCTGTACAAGGCTTCGCTGTCGGCCGGGTGCAAGCCGGCCGAAGGTTCGTCCAGCACATAGATGACGCCGAACAACTGCGCATTGAGCTGGGTCGCCAGGCGCAGGCGCTGCAATTCGCCCGACGACAGACTCGGCGTGCTGCGCCCCAGCGACAGGTAGCCCAGGCCCAGGTCGAGCAGGCTTTGCAGACGAGCCAGCAGCTCTTCGGCGATGCGCTGAGCGGCCAAGCGCTTTTCCGCAGACAGGGCCGGCTTGCCCGAGGCCTCGTCGTTACCGGCGGCGACCCGCTGCAGCACCTCGCCTAGCTCGTCGAGGGTCAGCTGCGACAGCTCGGCGATGTCCAGGCCATCGAAGGTCACGCTCAATGCCTCGCGCTTGAGCCGCTTGCCATGGCAGGCCGGGCACGGCCCAGGGCGCATGAACTGCGACACACGCTGACGCATCTGCGCGCTCTGCGAATGCATGAAGGTATGCAGCACATAGCGCCGCGCACCGCTGAACGTGCCTTGGTAACTGGGTTCGAGCTTGCGCGACAGGGCCGCGCGGGTCTGCGCCGGGGTCAGGCCCGCGTACACCGGTACGGTCGGGGTTTCATCGGTGAACAGGATCCAGTCACGGGTTTTCTGTGGCAGGTCGCGCCAGGGGATATCCACGTCGTGGCCCAGCGTCACGAGGATGTCGCGCAGGTTCTGCCCTTGCCAGGCCGGGGGCCAGGCGGCCACGGCGCGCTGACGGATGCTCAGCGAAGGGTCGGGCACCAGGGTCTGCTCGGTGACCTCGTAGACCCGGCCCAGGCCATGGCATTCGGGGCAGGCGCCTTGCGGGGTGTTGGCGGAAAAATCTTCGGCATAGAGCATCGCTTGGCCGTCGGGGTAGTGGCCGGCGCGCGAGTAGAGCATACGGATCGAGCTCGACAGCGTGGTGACGCTGCCCACCGACGAGCGCGCGCTGGGCGTGCCGCGCTGCTGCTGCAGGGCAACCGCCGGCGGCAGCCCTTCGATGGCATCGACGTCCGGTACGCCGGCCTGGTCGATCAGGCGCCGCGCGTAGGGCGCCACCGACTCGAAGTAGCGCCGCTGGGCTTCGGCATAGACCGTGGAAAAGGCCAGCGACGATTTGCCCGAACCCGAGACGCCGGTGAAGACCACCAGGGCGTCGCGGGGAATCTGCACATCGACGTTCTGCAAGTTGTGCTCACGGGCACCGCGCACGTTGACGAAACCGGTAGGGGTGAAGGGTGAGGGCGGTTTGGCGGGCATTGGGCGGTCCTGTAACGGCTGGAGGGCTGGCTGTGGCGGGCATGTCCTGGGTCGGCCCGGTGGTTCGATGCCAGGGCTCGCCGCTGCCGCACAGCGCCTAGGTATGGACCGTAGCCGCCGCTGGCGGTTCGAAGCGCCAGCGGTGGTCCGCACAGCACAACGACCGCGCGGTACGAGTTCAGGCGTGGTTCAAGGTAAGGGCGTGCTGCAAGCGCTCGCGCATGGCTGCGCGCAGTGCATGGGGACGCTTGACCCGTAGCGAACCGGCGTGGGCCAGCAGCCAGGCCATGAGCTGGGGTTCGTCGCTCACCGTGGCTGCCACATGAGCGCCGCCTTGGCTATCGCGACGCAGTTGCATGTCGTCAGCCAAGGGCGCATCGAGCAGTTGCTCGGCCAGGGCGGCATCTACCCACAGGCACAGTTCGATTTCGCGCGAACGCGGTGCGCAATCGTCGAGGATGATGGGCACATGGCCATGCACGGTGGGGTCGGGCCGCAGGTACCAACCGAACGGCGTGCCCTTGTCGTTGCAACGCAGCGGAAACAAAGCCGCCAACTCGTTGAGGTCGCGCTCTATGGTGCGCTTGCTGGTGCTGTGGCCTGCCTCGGTGAGGGCGCGGTGCAGATGGGTCGAAGTGGTCCCGGGGTGCTGGGTGGGCAACAGCTTGAGCAGTCGCCATTGGCGGGCGATGGTCTGTCGAGTGGAGTTGCTGGGCAAGGTCGAGTCCGTAATGGCACATGGCTATATTTGCCAGCATAGCCTGCGTCGCTCACGGCGCCAAGCCTCGCGTCGCCAATGGAGAGTGTTGGACGGAAACTGCAAAGGCCCGGAGTAGAGCCGGTGCGCCAGGGCCACAGAGACCCGGCGTGCCGGCTTTGGCCCTGTCTGGAATGCCGTGGTACTCATCTGGGCTGCGTTGAGAGCTGGTGGGGGCGCCTAGCTAGGGCGCTTCGGCCTTGCCTAGCCTCGTCTCAGACCTGTTCAGACGAAGTTCTAGAAGGTGTACGACACCCCTGCCTGAACCGTGCGTGGAGCGCCAGGGTAGGCATAGGTGTTGAACGCGCCTTCGTCATAACCTTTGTTGAAGAGGTTCTTCACGTCCAGGTTCAGGCGCACGTGTTCGTCGACCTTGTAGTAGCTGAGCAGGTCGACCACGCTGTAGCGCTGCATGGTGTAGGTCAGCGCCTCGGTCTGGCCCTTGCGGTCGTCCACGTACTTGAGCCCTACGCCCAGACCCAAGCCCTTGGCCACGCCGTCCTGGAACTCGTAGGTGTTGAGCAGGCTGAAGCTGTTGCGCGGAATGTTGGCCAGGCGTGTGCCGGTGGGCAGGCGGTTGTCCTGGGTCACTTGCGCGTCGACATAGGCATAACCGCCGATCATGCGCCACTCGGGGGTGATGTTGCCGGCGACGTTGATGTCCAGACCGCGGCTGCGCACCTCGCCTGCGGCGGTCTGGAATGCGCTGTCGACCGGGTCGAGGGTCAGCACGTTTTCCTTGACGATATGGTAGAGCGCGGCGTCGACGCTCAACTGCCCGTCCAGCGCCTCCCACTTCATACCCAGTTCATAGGACTTGCCTTGCTCCGGATCGAAGCCGCCGCCTTCGCGTGCCGCGCCCGTGTTGGGCTTGAAGGAACGTGCGGTGTTGGCATAGACCGCCAGGCTATCGGTCAGGTCGTAGATTAGGCCCAGCCGTGGGGTGACGGCGTTGTCGCTCTTTTCGAAGGAGCGGCTGGCCAGTGCGTAGTCCTCGTTTTCGTTCTCGAAGCGTTCCACGCGCAGCGCCGCCAGAGCCTTGAGGCGCTCGGTGAGGGCCACTTGATCCTGGACGAAGAACGCCCAGGTCTTGAGGTTGGACTTGTCATGGGCCGGCGTGCGCGTCAGCGCAGGGCGCGGCTGGCCGAGCACCGGATTGTAGAGATCGATGGGGTAAGCCGTGAGCGACCCGGACGAACGCATGATGATCGACTTGTAGTCGTAGTCTTCGTATTCCACGCCGGTCAGCAGCGTATGGGAAAACGAGCCGGTGTCGAAATGGCCGGTCAGGTTCAGCTGGTAGTCGCGGTCGCTCCACTCCAGCTTGCGGTAATTGAAGTTGCGCCCCAGGGTGCGGTCGTCGGCTTGCAAGCCGTTGGCCTCCACGGCATTGCCCTTGAGCGTGCCGTCGAGCCATTGCAGGCCGCCGCCCAGGGTCCAGTCGTCGTTGAGGCGATGCTCGAAGCGCAACTGGGCCATGTCGTTGTCGTTGTGCAGTAGGTTGTCGCTGCCCTTTTCCCAGATGTACGTATCGCGCGAGGCGCTGCCGGATTGGCGGGTGTAGCGGGTCAGGCCGCGGTCGAGCGGGTGGTTGTTGCGCATGAAGTCGCCTTCGAACACGATCTTGGTGCTGTCGTTGACCTGCCAGCTGAGCACCGGCGCGACGTCGTAGCGTTCGGTCTCGACGTCGTCGCGAAAGCTCTCGCCGCCTTCGCCCAGCAGGTTCAGGCGGTAGGCCAGGCTGCCGTCCTGGTTCAGCGCGCCGGTGGCGTCGAGGGTGGCGCGATGCATGCCCTGATCGTCGATCTGGCTGCCCAGGGTGACCTTGGGCGCGGCCTGCGGCTGCTTGCTGACCACGTTGAAGGTGCCGCCGGGATCGCCACGGCCGTATAGGGCGCTGGCCGGGCCACGCAACACTTCCAGGCGCTCGACGGTGTTGGCGTCAGGGGCGTTGGGGTAGCCACGGTTGATGGGAAAACCGTTGCGGTAGTACTCGCCGGTGGTGAAGCCGCGCACGGTCACGGTGGTCAGGCCTTGGCCGCCGAAATTGTTGGCCCGGCCAACGCCGCCGGCGTAGTCCAAGGCGTCTTGCAGGCGGGTGGACGCGGTGTCTTCGACCACGTCTCCGGGCACCACGCTGACCGACTGCGCGGTTTCGTGCAGCGCGGTATCGGTGCGCGTGGCACTGGCGGAGCGGCTGGCCTTGTAGCCCTGTACCGGGCCATCGGCACGTTCGTAATCGCTGTCGGCGCTGATGCTCACGGCATCGAGCTGAATGTTGCCGGCCTCGACCGGCGCTTGCGCAGCCCAGAGCAAGGTAGGCGCGGCGGGAAGCAGGCACAGCGTGACGAACGAACGGCGCATCGAGTGAGGTCCTGAAGCAGTGGAAAAAGGGTGAAATAAAAATGCGACGCGATCTTATGTGAGAATCTTTACCAGTTACAAGCTGTTTGGTGTACCAGATACCGCTGCGCCATCCTCCGCGCAAGGTCGGCAGGCACCGTCGCTACAGCGTTCTTGCTTCGATCTGCATGTTTTCGAGCGGTTGATGCTCCTTCTTCCGACGCGTACCATGCCTGGCAATCCTTCCAATAACAGTTTCTCGCCGGCGCCCCATGGGCGGATGGCGTATTGCCCATTGCTGCGTTTCGGAGAACTCCACCTCGCCCATGAACGGTCCAATCCCTACCTCGATCCCTGCTCCGGTGGGCGGCGGCAGCTGGCTCAGCGTCATTGCGCTGGCCTTGGCCGCGTTCATCTTCAACACCACCGAATTCGTGCCGGTGGCCCTGCTCAGCGACATCGGCCGCAGCTTCGCCATGACTCCGGCCCAGGTGGGGTTGATGCTGACCATCTACGCCTGGGTGGTGGCACTGGCCTCGCTGCCGATGATGCTCATGACCCGCAACGTCGAGCGCCGGCGCCTGCTGACGGTGGTGTTCGTGGTGTTCATCGTCAGCCATGTGCTGTCGTGGCTGGCACAGAGCTTCGCCATGCTGCTGGTCAGCCGCATCGGCATCGCGCTGGCCCATGCCGTGTTCTGGGCCATCACCGCTTCGCTGGCGGTACGTGTGGCGCCGCCGGGGCAGCAGGCCAAGGCGCTGGGGTTGCTGGCGACCGGCACCACCCTGGCCATGGTGCTGGGCATTCCGCTGGGACGGGTGGTGGGCGAGGCCCTGGGCTGGCGCATGACCTTCCTCGGCATCGCCGCCGTGGCGCTGGGCACCTTGCTGTGCCTGTTCAAGTCGCTGCCGTTGCTGCCCAGCCAGAACTCGGGTTCGCTGCGCAGCTTGCCGATCCTGTTCAAGCGCCCGGCGCTGGTCATCACCTATCTGCTGGTCGCCTTGGTGATCACTGCGCAGTTCACCGCCTACAGCTACATCGAGCCGTTCGCGCTGGACGTCGCGAAGATCGGTGGTGAGCGCACCACCTTGGTGTTGCTGCTGTTCGGCGGTGCCGGTCTGTTCGGTTCGGTGCTGTTCAGCCGTTACAGCGAGCGCTTCCCCCACGGCTTCCTGCTGGGCGCCATCGGTTTGCTGGGGGCGTGTCTGCTGTCGCTGCTGCCGCTGTCGGGCAGCTTCTACGCATTTGCAGGGCTGAGCATGCTGTGGGGCATCGCCATTCTCAGCTTCAGCCTGTCGCTGCAGGCCAAGACCCTGAAACTGGCCAGCGATGCCACCGACGTGGCCATGGCGCTGTTCTCGGGCATCTACAACATCGGCATCGGCGGCGGCGCTTTGCTGGGCAGCATCGTCAGCAGCCAGCTGGGCGTGGCCAACATCGGGCTGGTGGGCGGTAGCGTGGCGCTGCTGGGGTTGCTGATCGCGGTGCTCAGCACGCGCCGGTTGATCCAGACCGACGTGACCCGCCAAGGGCAGTGACCCGTCGGTCGATCGCTCACTACGTACCACTCACCACAGGCTGAACCAGGCCGAGGCCAACAGCAGCGCCGCCAGGCCTCGGTTGAACCAGCGCAGCGCGCCTGGGGCCTGCAACCAGCGCGCGCTGCTGGCGCCCAGCCAGGCCCAGGCGGCCATGCACGGCAGCGCGACCAGCAGAAACACCATTGCCAGCAACCCAACCGGCAATGTCGGGCTGGCGAACACACCGATCACCGCCACCGCCATCCACCACACCTTGGGGTTGAGCAACTGCAAGCCCGCCGCAGCGCCCGGGCCGAACGTTCCAGCCTGGGTCTGTTGCAGCGGTGCGCCGGCGCTGCGCAGCATCTGCAGCGCCAGCCAACTCAACCAGGCCACTCCCAGCCAAGCCAGCCAGCGCTGCACCTGCGGCTGGCCCAACAGCCAATCGCCCAGGCCCAGACCCACCGCTAGCACGATGCCTGCCGCCGCTACGCAGGCGGCCAGCACCGGCGCCAGGCTGGCGCGCCAACCGCACCGGGCGGCATGGGCCAGGATCAGCAGGTTGGTCGGTCCGGGGCTGATGCTGGCGGCGAAGGCGAACAAGGCGAAGGGCAACAAAGCGTGTGACATGGGCAGGGCTCCAGATGAATGCGAACCCAGCCTGGCGTACGGGCGCCGCCTTAGTCTGGAAGCTTTGTGCAGCGTTTGCGGTAGTCGGCCGGCGTCAGCCGGTAGGCGCGGCGGAACCAGCGGCCCAGATGGCTCTGGTCGGCGAAACCCAGACGCGCGGCGACATCGACCGGGGTATGGCCGCGGGCCAGCAGCCCGCGCGCTTGCGACAGGCGCAATTGGATCAGGTAGGCGTGCGGCGCGATGCCGTAGGCGGCTTTGAACGCGCGGGTCAGCCGGTAGCGGTCGGTGCCACAAGCGACGGCCAGCGCATCCAGGCCGATGTCCTGATGGGCGTGGGCGTGCAGGTATTCCCGCGCGCGCTGCGCGGTCAGCGGCAGGCGTGGATCGGGGTGCAGACGCTTGCGCCACTGCAAGTGGCGGGTGAGGGCGGCCAGCAGTTCGTCGCTGGCGGTCTGGCGCACGATGCGCAGTTCCTGGCCATGCAGCGCCTGGAACGCGTGCAGGGTGGCGCCGGCCAGCAGTGTGTCCTGGCACAGGGTATCGGCGAAACCTGGCAAGGCATGTTGCGGCACCTGCTCGAACACCGCGTGCAGCTCACGCTCCAGCCATTGCGGGTCGAGGTAGAGCATCGAGTAGGTGAAGCCGTCGGCCGTTGGCGCGTGGCCGTCATGCAGCTCGCCGGGTTCGAGCAGGAACACCTGGCCGGGGGTGCTCTGGTGGCGCACGTGGCGGCAATTGAACTGCTGCACGCCTTGTTCGGTGACGCCAACCAGAAAGCTGTCATGGAAATGCGGGTCATAGGCATGCCCGACGAAGTGCGCGCGAACCGACTCGATACCGGTGTCGGCGTCTTGGTTGAGGTCGATCCAGTTGCTCATGGGCGTCTCCAGGGCGCCGGGTTCGGAAGGAAGTCAGCATTCGCCAGGTGCGGGTCCGGGTGCCACTTCAGCGTTGGCAGGCAAACGCGCGGACAACGCCTGAGGTCCGATGGGCTGCGCGTGGCCAGACCGCGCTCACAGCCTAACCCTCGTCGGCCGGCGGCGTCTGGAACGTCTGTGCAATCCCGAACCTCCTCTTTCATTGCAGCCCACCCCCGTCGACCAACGTCAGCGGGTGCAGCATGCGGAAATTCTGCGCTTCCTCCACCAGCCAGTCGTGCACCGCCCGCGCGCCTGGCTGCAAGAGACCGGCTTGGGAGTAGAGCAGCACATAGCGTTTGTGGTTGGGGATCGGCACGCCGAACGGCACGATCAGCGCGCCACGCTCCAATTCGTCGTTGAGCAGCGTACGCCGGGCGATGGCCACGCCGACACCAGCGATGGCGGCCTCGATGCTCAGGTGGTTGCGGTTGAAGGTATGGCCGCGGCGCACGTCGAGCCCGCCCGCACCGATGCCGTCCAGATAGAACTCCCATTCGGCGTATTCCGAGCTGCCGCGCCAGGCGGTGATGTCGTGCAGCAAGGGGTAGTGCATCAGGTCCGCCGGGCCATGCAGGGGCGGGCGGCCGCGCAACAGGGCCGGGGAGCAGACCGGGAAGATCTGTTCGTCGAGCAGCGGCGTGGAGAGCATGCCCGGATAGCTGCCGTCGTTGAGGTCGATGGCCAGGTCGAACTCGTCTTGGTGCAGCGCCTGGCTGCTGTCTTCGGCCACCAGGCGCAATTCGATGTCCGGGTAGCGTTGCTGGAAGCGCGGCAAGCGCGGCGTCAGCCATTTCGCCAGGAACGAGGGGATCGAGCGCAAACGCAAGGTGCCGCGGATCTCCCCGGCGTCCAGGCGCAACAGCTCGGCCTCGATGCTGCCGTAGGCATCGCTGACGGTCTGCGCCAGGCGCTGGCCTTCGGCGGTGAGCTCCACGCCACGGGCACGGCGCACGAACAGTCGAAAGCCCAGGCGCTCTTCGAGCAGGCGCATCTGCTGGCTGACGGCACCGGGCGTGATGTGCAGCTCTTGTGCGCAACGGGTGAACGACAGGTGCCGGGCGGCACAGGCGAATACGTGCAGCCAGACGTACACCTGGCCATTCAGCTGCCCTTTCATGGTTTAGTCCTGCTAAAGGCTTGGTTAGGAAGTTTCGTTGGTCATTGTAGGCGCTGCGGAACACCATACGCTTCAACAGCAGTAAACATCTACGTTCCGCAGGTTCCGTGCGCCACCCCTAGGGTGTCGCACCGCGAGGTATTAGCATGGCTATCAGTGTATTCGACCTGTTCAAGATCGGCATCGGTCCCTCCAGTTCCCACACCGTGGGGCCGATGCGGGCCGCCGCCACCTTTGCTCGGGCGTTGCGCACCGCCAACCTGCTGGAGCAGGTGACACGGGTCGAAGTGCGCTTGTATGGCTCGCTGTCGGCCACAGGCATCGGCCACGCGACCGACCGCGCCTGCCTGCTCGGCCTGATGGGGCAGTGGCCCGATCAGATCGATCCGCACAGCATCGAGCCGCGCATCGCGCAGTTGCACGAAGAACGCTGCCTGATGCTCGACGGCAGTCAGCCGGTGGATTTCGACTATGCCCGCGACATGCGCCTGCTCGACGAAAGCCTGCCGTACCACCCCAATGCCATGACGATCGAGGCATGGCAGGGCGAGCGGAGCCTGCTGAGCCAGACCTATTACTCGGTCGGCGGCGGTTTCATCGTCGAAGAAAGCGAGATCGATGCGCCGGCCAGCACCGACGACCAGGTCGAGCTGCCCTATGAGTTTTCCTCCGGCGCCGAGTTGCTGGCCTTGTGCAAGACCTACCACCTGAGCGTCAGCCAGCTGATGATGGCCAACGAGCGTGCCTGGCGTTGCGAGGAAGAAATACGTTCCGGCCTGTTGAAGATCTGGGCAGCCATGCAGCAGTGTGTTGAGAACGGCCTGCACAATGAAGGCATCCTGCCTGGCGGGCTCAAGGTCAAGCGCCGCGCCGCCAAGCTGCACCGCAGCCTGCAGGAGATCGGCAAACCCAACGTCATCGGCTCGACCTTGAGCGCCATGGAATGGGTGAACCTGTTCGCCCTGGCCGTCAACGAAGAGAACGCCGCCGGCGGACGCATGGTCACCGCGCCCACCAACGGCGCGGCCGGTATCATCCCGGCGGTGTTGCACTACTACATGAAGTTCAACCCCGGCGCCTGCGACGACGATGTGGTCGACTTCCTGCTGGCGGCGGCCGCAGTGGGCATTCTGTGCAAAAAGAACGCCTCAATCTCCGGGGCCGAAGTGGGCTGCCAGGGAGAGGTGGGTTCGGCCTGCTCCATGGCCGCCGCCGGCCTGGCCGACATCCTCGGCGGCACGCCGGCGCAAGTCGAGAACGCCGCCGAGATCGCCTTGGAGCACAACCTGGGCCTGACCTGCGACCCGGTCGGCGGCCTGGTGCAGGTACCGTGCATCGAGCGCAACGCCATCGCCGCCGTCAAAGCCATCAACGCCGTGCAGATGGCGCTGCGCGGCGACGGCGAGCACTTCATCTCTCTGGATCGGGTGATCCGCACCATGCGCGACACCGGCGCCGACATGCACGCCAACTACAAGGAAACCTCGCGGGGTGGTTTGGCGGTGGCGTTCGTCGAGTGTTGAGCGATCGGCTGCGATGAAAAATGGCGCTTAAGCGCCAATGTTTTTCCTTGTAAGCGACTGGGGCCGCCCTGCGGCCCATCGCGGCTAAAGCCGCTCCAACAGAATATGCGTCCTCTGTTGGAGCGGCTTTAGCCGCGATGGGCTGCAGGGCGGCCCTAATCAATACTATTCCGACTTAACTGACCGGCATTGGCCTGAGCGCCGTTTTTGTGCAACCGGTGGAATCAGACCACCACGCCCTGACTGCGCAGGTAGTCGTCGTAGGTGCCGCTGAAATCGACCACGCCTTCGGGCGTCAACTCGACGATCCGAGTCGCCAGCGAGGAGACGAACTCACGGTCGTGGCTGACGAACAGCAACGTGCCGGGGTAGTTCTCCAGCGCCAGGTTCAGCGCCTCGATCGACTCCATGTCCAAGTGGTTGGTCGGTTCGTCCATCACCAGCACGTTGGGCTTCTGCAGGATCAGCTTGCCGAACAGCATGCGGCCCTGTTCACCACCGGAGATGACCTTCACCGACTTGAGAATCTCGTCGTTGGAGAACAGCATGCGCCCCAAGGTGCCGCGGATGACCTGCTCACCGCTGACCCATTGGCCCATCCAGTCGAACAGCGTCACGTCGTCTTCGAAGTCGTGCGCATGGTCCTGCGCGTAGTACCCGACCTCGGCGCTGTCGGTCCACTTCACGTCGCCCGCGTCCGGCTTCAGTTCACCGACCAGGGTGCGCAGCAGGGTGGTCTTGCCGATGCCGTTGGGGCCGATGATCGCCACGCGCTCGCCGGCTTCGACGGTGAAGCTGAAGTCCTTGAACAGCACTTTGTCGTCGAACGACTTGGCCATCTTCTCCACCACCACGGCCTGGCGGTGCAGCTTCTTGGTCTGCTCGAAGCGGATGAACGGGCTGACCCGGCTCGACGGCTTGACCTCGGCCAGCTGGATCTTGTCGATCTGCTTGGCGCGCGAAGTGGCCTGCTTGGCTTTCGAGGCGTTGGCCGAGAAGCGGCTGACGAAGGTCTGCAGCTCGGCGATCTGCGCTTTCTTCTTGGCGTTGTCCGACAGCAACTGCTCGCGCGATTGGGTCGCGGCGGTCATGTACTCGTCGTAGTTGCCTGGGAACAGGCGCAACTCGCCGTAGTCCAGGTCGGCCATGTGCGTGCAGACGCTGTTGAGGAAGTGCCGGTCGTGGGAAATGATGATCATGGTGCTGTTACGCACCGTCAGAATCGTTTCCAGCCAACGGATGGTGTTGATGTCCAGGTGGTTGGTCGGCTCGTCGAGCAGCAGCACGTCCGGGTCCGAGAACAGCGCCTGGGCCAGCAGCACACGCAGCTTCCAGCCCGGCGCCACTTCGCTCATCGGGCCGAAGTGCTGTTCCAGTGGAATGCCCAGGCCCAGCAGCAGTTCGCCGGCACGGGATTCGGCGGTGTAGCCGTCCATTTCGGCGAACTCGGTTTCCAGTTCGGCGACGGCCATGCCGTCTTCCTCGGTCATTTCCGCCAATGAGTAGATGCGCTCGCGCTCGGCCTTGACCTTCCACAGCGGGCCGTTGCCCATGATCACCGTGTCGACGACATTAAATTCTTCATAGGCGAACTGATCCTGGCGCAGCTTGCCCAGGCGGGTGTTGGGCTCAAGCATGACCTGGCCGCCGCTGGGCTCCAGGTCGCCGCCGAGGATCTTCATGAAGGTGGACTTGCCGCAGCCGTTGGCACCGATCAGGCCATAGCGGTTGCCGTTGTTGAATTTGACCGAGACGTTTTCGAACAGGGGCTTGGAGCCGAACTGCATGGTGATGTTGGCGGTGGAGATCAAAGCGTTTACCTATCAGTCGCTAACGACGCTGGAAAGCCGTTGGGTGCCAAGGCGGCGCCGAACCTGAGACGTTCCAGCTTGCTCCCGTCGGAGCTTGGGTAGTGGCAACAGACGTGCGTCACCAGCAGCGAAATGCGCCGTGACTTGGCTGTTGGGTGATGAGTGCGGGGTTGAGACCGGACAGTGGGCGCATTGTCGCATAGGTATGGCGGTAGTTATATGGGTTGTAGATGGATGATCGTCGTCATCGCTGCCAATGCGCTGCGACACAATTCCCGGCCCGTCGTAAGCGAACCCACCGTCCATATGCCCGCCTGATCGGGCAATGGAAGAGCGGCTGCAGAATGCAGTAGAATCATCTTGCTATCAATCTCACTGACAGGGAGTATCAGTAATTGGCACACGTTCACTTTCAGAAAAACGGCATATCTCGAGAGGTCAAAGCTGGATTTTCTTGGACCGTTTTTTTCTTTGGTGCATTTCCGTTTGCGTTCAGAGGGCAATGGGGCTGGTTCGGGCTCACGGCCGTGCTGTGTCTTCTGACCTGGGGCTTGGCGGGTTTTGTCGTAGCCTTTTTCGCCAACAAGATCACCGCCCGCTGGTTGATCGAAAATGGCTGGAAAGTATCGGCAGGAACCCCACCCGAAAGTTGGGGTTTTCACCCTGCGGCCTTGGCCAATTGATGTGATGTAAGCGGCAGATGCCTTGGCACCAACGCTCATTCAACGCGTTGGTGCCGGCGCTCCATGCACCATTGAACGACTGTGGCGCAGATGACGCCATGTTCCGGCATAAGTCGTCCCTCTTTGTAGACTGCCGGTTGTGGTAATCACACTATGTGCCAGGAAGTGGCGAGTACACCCAACTGGGTCAACCGTAGTTTTTTTGCCTAGCAAGCACCCACCGCCATACCCCCTCGATAACCGCCTGACCCACCCCAAAGTGCACGAAACCATGCGGCGCCTCTCGCACCACCCACAGGTCAACCGCCGCAACCTCTGCCCAGCGCGTCGCCATCTGAAGCGTGTCGTCCAGCAAAGGGTCGCGCTCCCCAACTACCAGTAACGCGGGCGGCAGGCCATCCAGATCCGCATACAGCGGTGACAGTGGCGGCATCCGACGTTGTTCATCGCTCAGCCCTGGGGTCAATCGACGCATCGCGCTCGCCATCCCTGGCCCATCCAGCACTAGAGTATCGGGACCCGCAGCGTGCACGCTTGGGGTGCCGGCGAGGTCGTACACACCGTAGTAGAGCACCGCACCCTGGATGCGGCGCAGCAGCTCGGGCCATGCCTTGAGGCCTAGCAGGCAGGCAGCGGCAAGATGCCCCCCGGCCGACTCACCCACCACGATCACCGGCAGCCCCTGGAAGGTGGGGTTGCAAGGATCGAGCAACCAGCGTGCAGCCATGAGGCAGTCCTGCATCTGTTCTTCGATGGACGCACTTGGCGCAAGACGGTAGTCGACAGACACCACCGCCGCGTCGCAGGCATCGATGAACCCCAGGTTCAGCGCATCGTTCATGCTCGGACTACCGATCACCCAGCCGCCACCGTGAACGTCGAGCACTACCACCTTGGGCGCATTCTTGGGGTACAGGATGCGTACCGGAACCGTCGCGTCTTCTACGCCGACCACCTTGCGCTCGGCACGTACCCCATGCCGAACGAGCTTGGCGCCCCGCAATTGGCTCAGTTTGAGCAGCCCCTGAATGCCTTGCAGGACAAATTTATGAGGAATGCGAAAGCGCGGCAGCCGAGCCAGGACTTTATTGAGCCGGCGCATGTGCGCGAGTTCCTGGTCGGTGCCACCAACGGTCTGACGGTTCAACACGGTGTGATCTCCGGTAGTGCAGATGCATAGGTTGACCGCTTGGCTGCACTCGCAGTTGCAAGTCAATCGTGACCCTGCGCAGACGCATTGGCGTTCAACTACAGTTCTGTTCTACACAAATGGAATTCAGTAAAACCAATGGAGAAACACTCGATGATGAAGATGACGCTCACTGTTGCCGGGCTGGCCCTCGGCGCCCTTTTGAATGTGCAGGTGGCGCATGCCGAAGGCGAACTGGGGAAGGGCGTGCGGCACGATGTCCGAGAGGTTGACAAAGGCGTTGATCATGATGCCAAGGAAGTCGACAAAGGGATCGAGCACGATGACAAGGAAATCGACAAAGGCGCAGATCATCTGGACAAGGAACGGCACAAAGAAGACAAGCACATAGACGGCGAGGTGAAAAAGCACCTCTGAAAAGAATTCGTGAAGCCCAACAGACCGTATCGGATCGAGAGCATTTTGCATGAAATACATGACTGCACTGGCCTTCTGCGCTTTTCTCGCCCCAGGTTTTGCCGCCGCCAAGGACGACCATCACGAGTGCGAGGCTGCTCTGGACAAGCTCAAATCTGCCACCGAGGCAGACTTCACTAAAACCGGGCACCATGAGCACCAGCAGGCTAAAGAAGCGCATGCCTCCGGCGATTACAAAAAATGCGCCGATCAGGCCAATAAAGCCCTTTCTCATCAAAAAGCCGGATAGGCTCGAAACTGAAAGAGCCCAGCTCAAAGCTGGGCTTTTTCGCTTTCTGAGATCGAACATACACGTTGAACACGATTGCCAAGCGACCAGTCTGGCCAACGGCCTGGTATCGGGATCAGTAGATAGAGGGTCGGTCCAGAGCAAGAAAGCCCAATATGATTGCCCACGCTCGTGCGATGAGATGAAATGCTTAATCGTACTGGTTACGGCTTCTTTACAGGTCGGATGCCAACACAATAGCCGAAGATGTTGCTCTATCGACGTATTGGCCCAGTACCATCCAAACACGCCGTGCCGCTCGCTGATCCGAAAAATCCTGCATCGACATTGACCAATCACCAACGGCTGGATTAACTGTATATACATACAGATAACCCTCAGGCCCTCCAACCATGTCAATCACCTACCTGGGTACGCCCATCGACGGCTCCGAACGTCATCCGGTTTACGCCTTCCTCATCCCAGCAGGCTTCCCTTCGCCAGCAGCCGACCATATCGAGCGGCATATCTCGCTGGACGAGCTGTTCGAGCTCCGTGCGCCCCAGGTGTACCTGGCCAAGATCGAAGGCGACAGCATGCAGGGCGCAGGGATCTACTCCGGTGACCTGGTGATCGTCGACCGAGGACGTGAGGCCGAGCATGGCGACATCGTGATCGCAGCCATCAACGGCGAACCGGTGTGCAAACGGCTTCACCGTCGCGACGGGGTGGTCATACTCAAATCGGAAAACCGCTCCTATCCGCCGCGCTACGTCATGGAAGGCGACGAACTGTCCATTTGGGGCGTGGTTCGGTATAGCGTGCGCGACCATGCGCAGTGAGCAGGTATTCGCGCTGATCGACTGCAACTCGTTCTATGCGAGTTGCGAGCGCGTGTTCAGACCGGATCTGGCCAAAACGCCGATCGTGGTGCTCTCGAACAACGACGGCTGTGTCATTGCCCGGTCATACGATGCCAAGCCGTTTGTGAAGATGGGGGATCCTTACTTCAAGGTCCGGGACAAGTTGCGCCAGCATGGCGTCAAAGCGTTCAGCAGCAACTATGCGCTGTACGGCGACATGAGCGAGCGCGTCATGAGCATCATCGAAAGCATGGTGCCGGAGGTCGAGGTCTATAGCATCGACGAGTGTTTCGCCGATCTCACTGGAATTCGCGAGGACCTGACCGGTTTGGGTCGGACCATTCGCAGCCGCATCTACCTATACACCGGACTTCCGGTGGGCGTGGGCATCGCTGCCACCAAGACTCTGGCCAAGCTCGCCAACCACACCGCCAAGCGGCTGTTGGCGCATACGGGCGGCGTGGTCGATATCTGTGATCCCTTCAAGCGCGATTGGGTGCTGCGCAACACCCAAGTCAGCGAAGTGTGGGGCATTGGCCGGCGCATGACCGGCCATTTGGCGGAGATGGGCATACGGACGGCGATGGACCTGGCCAATGCGGACGCAAGAACGCTGCGCGAGAAGTTCAGCGTCGTGGTGGAGAAGACGGCACGGGAGCTGAACGGTGTTCCCTGCCTGGAGCTGGACGAAACCGAGCCCGACAAGCAGGAGATATGCTCGAGCAGAATGTTCGGCATGCGCCTGAGCGAACTGGCGCCCATCGAGCAGGCGGTGGCCACTTACGTCGCCCGCGCGGCGGAAAAGCTGCGCGCGCAAGGTTCGATGTGCAAGCGCATGCGCGTGAGCATCCGCACGGGCATGCACAGCGTGGGTGAGCCGCATCATGCCCAGGGTGCGCTGGTCGAATTGCCCTATCCAACCAACGACACGTTGCTGCTGACCCGCCTGGCCACCGAAGCGGTGGGCCTGGTCTTCCGCGAAGGCTATCGCTACAGCAAGGCCGAGGTTCTGCTCATGGACTTGCGCAAGGCGGGCGAGTTTTCGGGCGATCTGTTCGCGCCCGCCCAGCCGGTCGAGTGCGATCGGCTGATGCAGGTGGTGGATACGATCAACAGGCGCTGGGGGAGGGGAACGGTAAGGGCCGCCAGTGTGCCGGCGTCGCCGGACTGGGCAATGCGGCGGGACATGATCAGCCAGGCGTACACCACTCGAGTGGATCAGCTGTGGACGATCCGCGGATGAGTCTTCAGGCGGTCAGGCGACCCGGCAGGCCGAGGCAGTAGGCCAAAAGCGGTGGCGGGTCGGTCCGGATCGTCGCGCTGCGACGCTGGATGCGACCCCCTCGGTTGCAGCGAAACGCTGGGTTGCGTCCCACCTAGGCCTCCACCGCCCTATGGATCCTGCGTCCAATCGAAATCCATCTGCCGCGCGGTACGCTCCGCCAACGCCCGGCCATGCAGCCGCTCCACCACATGCAGGCTCATGTCGATACCGGCCGAAATGCCCGCGGACGTGACGATGTTCCCCAGGTCGACCCACCGCACAGCGCTGGATACCTCCACTGCGGGAAACATCTCCTTCAAATCGTCGAGGTCTTCCCAATGGGTAGTGGCCTGCCGACCGTCCAGCTTGCCGGTCTTGGCCAAGAGGAACGCGCCGGTGCAGACCGAAGCCACCAAATGGCCTGCCAGCAAATGGCGGTCGATCCATTCGATGACATCCGCTTTGCCCAGCTCTGCCGTGACGACGCCGCCAGGTACGATGAGGCAATCGAGCTTGGGATGGGTGTGGAGGTCATGGTCGGGATCGACCTTGAGGCCGGCTCGAGCACGGATCGAACCGAGCGTGCGCCCGACGGTGAAGACATCGAACAGCGCAGCGTCCGTGTTGCCGTCGCGGCGATGCAGGCGAGCGGCGGTCGTGAATACCTCGTAGGGCCCGGCAAAGTCCAACACTTCGACTTCGTCGAATACATAGATTCCGATGTTGAGCGGCATGGCAGAACTCCAGCGATGTGCGCGAGCGAGGTGTATTTGCTCTATTGCAAACGAACGAGTGGGGCGGTGCGTGGAAATATCCGTCATGCGGCGAGCATTGCCAAGCGGACGGCGACTTCTCTGCTCCAGCGAGGTCGGAGGTCAAGTCGAGCCGAACGGGCATGGGTCGATTGAGCGTTCGACGGTGCCACTTACGCGCTGCGCGCCACTTTGCACCTTGATCGCATGGCCGACCGCCTTTTATCGGGCGTCGAACCCCCACCCACACGGAAGCGCCATGAACAAACACCTGCCCTTCATCGCCGATACGACGGCGTTGATCATTTTCTTCACGGCCACCGGCGCTTTGAACGAACGGTTCGTTGCGGGAATGACCTGGGAGCAAGTGCTGCACGCCCGGCTCATCGGTGCCGCGTTGATGATCCCCGTTGCCAGGCCCTATGGCCTCTGGCGCGACGTTCTGATGAAGCGCGCCGCGGACACGGTGATGTCCCGACTGATGTGGGACAGCCTGGCGCTCGTCACTTTCCAGGTGCCGATCTATGCGGGCATTATCGCCGCCAGTGGCGCCGAAGGTGAGGGGCTGGTGCGCGGGGTGATCAGCGCGGCATTCATCATGTTGTTGCTGGGCCGCCCGTATGGCGCCTTTCTGAACGGGGTGCGCAAGCTGTTCGGTCTGCCGCCGGGCGGCACCAAGCCAATGTCGTTGGGGGAGTGAAGCCGACTACAGCGTTCCAAACGCTCCGGGCGTCTGCGCCTTTGCGAACACGGCTGCGCGGCTCGCGCCAGAAAAAAAAGCGATCGACTGCGCAAACCGCAGCTGGAAACAAGATAGCCCGCGTCGATACGTCGCCCATCGTGCATTCGCGCTGGCGTATCCGGCGCCTGTTCAGCAGCTCGTACGCCGCACCAGTCGAGGTTCGATGACCCGGGTGCAAGGCGCACATTCGTCGAACCGCAGAAGCAACTCGATGGCCGACCGTGCCATCAGATCGGTGTTCTGGTCGTAGCTGGTCAACGCGAAGCGCGACCACGCTGCCGAAGGCATGTTGTCGTAGCCGATGATGCGAAAGTCCCGTGGCGCGTACAGCCCGGCCTCGGCCCAGCGATCGACCAGGCCGAAGGCGATGAGGTCGTTGCCGCAGAAGATACCGTCGGGGCGCTCGGCCAAGTCGAGCAGCCGCGCGCCTTCCTGCCTGCCCCATTCGTAGTCGTAGCCGCCGTGGCTGACCTGCAAGGACGCGTCGCCGAACCCCTGCACCGTGCTGGCGAAGCCGAGTGCGCGGGCGCTATGGCTCAACGTATCCGCCGGGCCCAGAATACCCGCGAAATGCCTGCTGCCGGAGGCGTGCAGCAACTGCGCAGCCTGACGGCCGGCCTCGGCGTTGTCGGAGTTGACCGCACAGATCCAACGGCTTTGTACGGACGAGTTCAGCGTGACGATGGGCAGGCGATAGCGATCGAGTTCCTGTGCCGCCAGGGCCGAGGAAACGGAGAGGGCGCTGAGTACCCCATCGACCTTCAACGACACTAGCCCGCCCAAGGCTTCGTCGAGGTCGCGGTCGTTGTCGACCCTGACCACCAACGTCTGCTTACTGGCCGCGGCCAGCGCTTGGGTGAAGGACTCCAGCGTCATCGTGTGGAAAGGGTTGTAAAGCCCGCCGATGACCACGGCGACGATGTCGCTCTTGCCCGAGCGCATGATGGCCGGCAGGCGGCTCGGACGATAGCCCAGGCGTGCGGCAGCCGCCTCGACGCGGGCGCGCATGGCCGGCGACACGCTCGCCCCTTCGGCGAACACGCGCGAGACCGCCGATTGGGAAACGCCCGCTTCGCGCGCGACATCGTGTGAGGTGGGCGGGCGCTCACTCATGGTGGGCTGATCGGCACGCGGGCGACGAGGTAGGGCGGTTGGCGGCGGTCGACGCCTGCGTGGAACTGCGGCAGGCGGGTCCACTGCCCGAGTACGACATACACATAGTGCTCATCAGCAAAAATTCCATCGGGCCATATGAAGCGGGGATCTTGGGCGATCGTTTCGAAACTGCCATCCAGGTTGCGGCGAAAGACGGCGTCGTGATCGGCCGCAGTAGTATACAGGCGCCCCCAAGGGTCGGTCGCCATTCCATCCGCCGCACCTTTCTCGCCTAAATCGACGATCGCATCGGCCAACGCGGCGTCGCTCTGGGTAAAGTCGGCCAACAGGGCGGTGGGCAACGCATAGAGTCTGCGGCTGGACAACGCCGCGAAATACAGCGTGCCGTCGTCAGGCGACAACGCTACGCCGTCCACGCCGCCGCCTGGAAAGGCGGAGGGCTTGGCGGATTGTCGCAGCACACGGCCTTCCAGCACCGTCTGGTAGCCGGGGTCGGTCTTGATCCGCGCATCGTCCGCCAGCACCCGGCGCTGTTTCGCGCTGGCGATGTCGACCACCACCAGCGCCGGGTGGCCGTCGAACGAACTGTCGGCGATGTAGGCGGTGCCTTGCTCGCCATGGCTCAGGTCGATACGCAGATCGTTCAGGTGGCTGTCCGCCAGCAAGGCCGACTGGATCAGGACCTTGGCCACGACGTGCCCCGTGGCAGGATCGAAGCCCACGAGCTTGGCGCCCCCAGGCACGATGGCCTGGCCTTTGACCTTGCCGTCGTCGATCACCCACAGCCGGCCTTGCGTATCGGTCGTGATGCCGTGGACGGACACCAACCTCTGCGCAGGATCACCGCTTGTGCTGCTGGCCATCGCAGCATCGGGAAACGGCATCAGGCGACCGTCCTTCCATTCTCCGAGCACGGGGCCTGGGTGGTCGGCGTCGTGTTTCGGAAAGCTCAGGAACAACCGCTCGCCGATCACCGCCACGCCCGAGGGGTCGAGGTCCGCGAGGCGGGCGACGATCTCCACGTTGGCCGTGCGCGGGTGGGTCTGGTTCGCTTCGTGGACATCGAGGAACAAGGGGCTACTGGCCAGGGTCGCGGTGCTGATCAACGACAGGGCGATACAGGCGAATACACGCATGGGAGGGCCATCCAAAATGAAGTCAGGCCCGATCATAGACACCGATGGGATCCGGTTTCAAAGGATTTTGCATCGCGATGCAATTTTTTTGAATCGCGATGCAACGAAATGTTTTCGGCTCGCTCTGTATGCAATGTGAGGGCGTCGACCTTTGGCATGGCGTCTTCACGAGGAGATCCAATGGCGCGAACGGGTCTCGGCACTGCGCGCCAGCCCACCCCCCCTACTCAGGAAAAACGACCATGTTCACACCCTTACCCCAGTCGCAAGATCGCATGCCAGGTCGCGAGTCCGAACTCAATCCGCCGGCCCAGCACATACGCCCGAACTACCGCGGCAGTGGGCGTCTGGCCGGCAAACGGGCCGTCGTCACCGGCGGCGACAGCGGTATCGGCCGCGCTGTCGCCTTGCACTTTGCACGCGAGGGCGCCGACGTCGCGATCGTCCACCTGCCCATGGAAGCCGAGGACGGCCAGCAGACGCTGTCGTTGCTGGAGGCCGAAGGCGTGCGATCGCTGGCGATCGTCGGCGATTTGCGCGATCCGGCGTTCTGCCGCCAGGTCATCGACGAGGCGGTTGCGGCCTTGGGTGGCTTGGACATCCTGGTGAACAACGCGGGCATCCAGAAAGTGGCCGACGACCTGACGGCCGTCAGCGACGAAGATTGGGCATGGCATTTCGATACCAACGTGCACCCCATGTTCAGGCTCAGCCGCGCGGCGCTGCCGCACTTCGGGCCGGGCGCTTCCATCATCAACACCACCTCGGTCAACGCTTACGTGGGCAATGACAGCCTGGTGGCGTATTCCAGCACCAAGGGTGCGCAAGTGGGCTTCACCCGTGCGTTGGCGCTACAGCTGGCGAGCCGCGGGATTCGTGTCAACGAAGTCGCACCGGGGCCGATCTGGACGTCGATCCAACCTGCCGGCTTCGGTCCGATCGATCCGCAGTTGGTCGCTGACATGGGCAAGTCCGTTCCGCTGGGGCGCATTGGCCAACCCAGCGAGGTAGCGCCGGCCTATGTGTACCTGGCCAGTGAGGATGCGTCCTACGTCACCGGCCAGACGATCCATGTGAATGGGGGGATGCCGGTCAATGGATAGGTCCCCTGCACGTCTCGACTGGCTGAGCAGCCCCTCGCACCGTCGATGGCTCGACGATCAGGGCCAGTGGCTGTTGGATTTCTCCAAACGTGCGCGTGTCGAGGGCGGCTTCGCCGCGCTCGACGATGCGGGTCGGGTGTCCGACGGCTCGGCGCAGACGCTCATCACCGCCCGCATGACGCATGCCTATGCCTTGGCCTTCGCCCGCGGCCTGCCCGGCTGCCGTCCCTTGGCCGTGCACGGTGTGACCGCGTTGATGGAAACGCTGCACGACGCCGAGCATGGCGGCTGGTTGCCCGCCGCTGGCGACCGGGCCGGGCGCAAGCAGGCGTATGTGCATGCGTTCGTGGCCTTGGCCGCATCGACGGCGGTCGTCACCGGGCTGCCGGGTGCGACGGCGTTGCTGGAACGCGCGCTGGCCCCGATCGAGCGGTATTTCTGGTCGGAAGAGGAGGGCGTGATGAGCGAGAGCTTCGCCGCCGACTGGAGCAGTGAGGAGGACTACCGCGGTGCCAACAGCAACATGCACAGCCTGGAAATGGCCCTGGCCGTGGCCGATGCATTGGACGCACCGCTCTGGCGCTCGCGCGCACTGCGCATCGCCACGCGCTTCGTGGCGCAATTGGCACGCGCGCAGGATTACCGTCTGGCCGAGCACTTCGACCGGCAATGGCGGCCGCTGCCCGACTACCACCAAGACCGACCCGCCGACGACCTGCGGCCCTACGGCTTGACCCCTGGCCATTTCCTGGAGTGGTCCTTCCTGCTGCTCAAGCTCGAGGCCGCGCTGGAGGCGCAAGACGGTTCGGCACCTGGCTGGTTGTTGGAGAGTGCGACCAGGCTGTTCGAGACCGGTACTCGCATCGGCTGGTCGGTGGACGGGGCGCCAGGCATGGTCTACACCGTCGACTGGCAGGACCGGCCCGTGGTGCACAACCGGCCGCATTGGGTCATGGCCGAAGCCATCAAGGCGGCTCACGCACTTTTCCTGCGCACCGCAGAAGGGGCCTACGCCGATTGGTACGGACGCTTTTGGGATTACACGGATCTGTATCTGATCGATCGGATCAAGGGCGGTTGGCACCATGAGGTCGACGCTTCGAACAGGCCGTCCTCTCGCGTCTATCAGGGCAAGGCCGACCTGTACCATGCGTACCAGGCCACCTTGACCGCAGTGGTGCCGTTGCACCGTTCCGTTGCCACCGCGCTCGTCCGTGGGCAGCGGGCCCAGGCACTGCAAAGCGTTTAGAACGACGGATGCCCTGTAGCGGTCGGTAAAGGACGACCGTCGGCGCTATCCTGGCGAAGGGCAGGTGCTCACCGTGCCTTGCGAGGCGGCGGGCTGGTTGGCCTCTCGGGCCAGCTCACGCCTGCCGCGCACCGCCTGGCCTGACCGGTCGAATCTTACCCATCGCACGAGGTGATCCAGTGAAAAGCCCCATCTGCGCGCTCGCCGCCGCCGTCGTCTTGTCAGGCTGCGCTGCCCAACCCGAAAAACTGGTCATGCAGGCTGCCCAGTACCGTGCGATAGCCCTGTCCTCCACGCTCAGCGAGCAGTGCGCGGCGGCGGGGATGATGGACGCCGACCTGGCCGCCGCGAGCAGCCGGATGCTCAAGGAACGGGTGGCCGACTTCGACTACGATCCAGCCAGATTGCAGGAAGAGCGCCAACAAGCCGCCCTGGAAATCCAGCAGCAGGGCATTTTGACGCGACCTGCCTGCGACGCGCTCGCTTATGAGGTGATGAGGCTCCAGGCAGCCCGTGGGCAGGCCGGCGATGCGCAGTAGAGCCCGACCTCAGCGTGCGTACCAAGCTTGCGCCGGGCTTTTCGTTACTGGTCGCGCTGATCAGCTGCGATGGGCGACAGCGCCGCTCTGGTGGCCCACCTTGCTACAGCAGCTCCACACGCATCGCCCGAGCTGGGCCGGGTTCGCCGTCCATCGCGGCTGAAGCCGCTCCAACAAGCGTTACAGCCGTAGTGGGCGTGCTCCTGTTGGATCGGCTTCAGCCGCGATGGGCGGCGAAGCCGCCCCGATGGCATCACCTCACTGCTACAGGTCGTTCATCCCCTGAACTGGCCCAAACGTGCCGGCCATCGTGGTCATCTGGAATTGCGCACTGGCTGCTCCCACCGGTTGAGTGCCTTCGAGGCTGCCACTCAATCAGCCTTGCATGGCGTGACAGCTCCACAGGCGATCGGCGCTTGACCGACGGATATCGCCTCAGGCGCCTTCAACCGGCAGGCGCACCCGCCACGAACTCCGCCATGGCATCGAGCACGGCGCCCGTGAAGTAACTCAACGATGCGCGATCGAAGAGCAGTGCCAGTGCAGGTCCCCGCTCATCTCCGACGTTGACCGCGATCACGTTGATCCGCGCCGCCGAGGTCTGCGCCACCGCACCGACCGCGAAGGCATCGGCACGCAGGTCGACGCCACAGAGCTTGGCCATCACGGCGCTGCACTGGATGCCGGACAGCTGCAACCAGGCATGGCTGTCCTGGCGTGGCAGCAGGTAGCTGCGCCGTTCATCCTGGACCCACTCGGCTTCTTGCGCCGCAACGCGTGCGCCTTGGTCGTCGCCACTGCCCAAGAGCAGGTACTCGGTCGCCGACAGGCGCGCCACCCAACTGCCGTCGGTCTGGCGCACGGCCTGGTTGGGTCGCTCGGGCAAGCGGTAGCCGAGGGCTTGCAGCGCGTCTGCGCTGTCGCTGCCGCGCAGACCGAAGCGCGGTAGCTCGGTGAGGTCGCTGAGGCTGCAGACCGCTGCGTCTGCCGGCATGGACCCGCGGCTAGGGGCGTGGGTGTTCAGGCTGGTCATGGTCAAAGCTCCTGGCGCAGATTGTCGGGGTCGTGGAAAGGCAGGGGCACTACCGTGGCATGCACCAGCGCACCGCCTTCGACGCGGATCGGGATGTGCATGCCGGGCGTGGCCTGGTGGGCGCCGGCGTAGGCCAGGCCAATGATCTGGTGCAAAGTCTGCGAGTACTCGCAGGACGTGACGTTGCCGCTGATGTCCGCGCCATCGAGCACCAAGTGGCCTTCCAACGGCTGCGGGCTGCCGTGCGGCAAGGTGAAACCGACCAGTTTGCGCTTGAGCGGCTGGGCTTCGAGGATCTCGATCGAGCGCTTGCCGACGAAGAAGGGTTTCTTGCGGCCGATCGCCCAGTGCATGTCGATTTCGCCGGGGTGGGTCATGCCGTCGGTGTCCTGGCCGATGATCACGTGGCCCTTTTCCAAGCGCAGCAAGCGCTGCGTCTCGACCCCGAACGGGCGGATACCCAGGCCGGCACCGGCTTGCATCAGCGCGTCCCACAAACGTTCGGCGTGGCGCGCCGGGACGTGCACTTCATAACCCAGCTCGCCGACGAAGCCGACCCGCAGAATCCGCGCGGCGATGCCCGCCACCTTGCCCAGCCGTACGCCCAAATAGGGGAAAGCCTGGGCAGACAGGTCGACGTCGTCGCAGACCTGCTCCAGCACCTGGCGCGACAGCGGCCCGGCCAGGTTCACCGCGGCCAGGGCAGCGGTGACGTTGGTGATGTCCACGTCCAGACGCCATTGGGCGTTCCACTTGAGCATCTGCTGATAGATGCGATCGACCCCGCTGGTGGTCGCGGTGACATAGAAATGCCGTTCGCTCAGGCGCGCGCAGACGCCGTCGTCGATCACCACGCCGTGCTCGTTGGTCATCAGGGCGTAACGGGTGCGGCCGATGGCCAGCTTGGCGAAGCCGAAGGTGTACAGCCGTTCGAGCAGTTCGGCCGCGTCCGGGCCGCGCACGTCCAGGCCGCCCAGGGTGGAGACGTCGATCAGGCCGACCTTCTCGCGCACGTGCCGGGCCTCGGCCTGCATGCACTGATCGCGCTGCTCGGGCGAGCCGTAGTAGGCCGGGCGCTGCCAGGCGCCGGCGGGCATCATCTTGGCCCCGGCCTGCACATGGCGGCGGTGCATCGGCGTTTGCCGATAAGGGTCGAAAGCGCGGCCGGCGACGTGGGCGAGTTTCTCCGCCTGGAAGGGCGGGCGGGCGGTGGTCACGCCGGTTTCGCCGATGCTGCGGCCGGTGGCCTGGGCCACCAGGCGGGCGGTGGGCAATGCCGAGTGACGGCCCTGCGAAGGCCCCATGCCGACCGTGGAGAAGCGCTTGACCAGTTGGATGTCGCGGTAGCCGCTGCGGGTGGCATTGACGATGTCGCGCACTTGCAGGTCTTCGTCGAAGTCGACGAAATCCTTGCCCTTGGGGTGGGGAAAGATCGGCCAGGGGAAGTTGACCTTGGCTTCGAGTACCGAATCAGGCAGCGCTGGCGCCGGCAGGCCCAGCGCGAGCAAGGCTTGGCCGGCGCTGCGAGTGGCGTCGGCCAGCACGTTGTCGAGGTGGTGGCGGCCGTTGACCGAGCCGGCGATGTCCAACCCGGCGGGCAACTGGTCGATGACGAAGGCGTCGCGCTCGACATCGTAGGCCAGCTTGCCGCCGGCCTGGCACAGCAATTGATACACCGGCATGTAGCCGGCCGACATGCACAGCAGGTCGCAGGCCACGCGCACGCCTTGGGCACCGACCTTGCCCTGGCCGACGATGGGGCGAATGTCCGCGCCACTGACATGGCGCATGCCCGCTTCGTGCAAGGCTTCATAGACGGTGCTGCCCAGGTGCAGGGGGATGGCACGACGTTGCAGTTCGGCGGCCAGGTCGGGGTCGAGTGGGGTGGCGCGCATGTCCACCACGGCCGCCACGGCCACGCCTTGCTCTTGCAGGTCGAGGGCGGCGAGGTAGCCGTCGTCGTGGCCGGTGAGCACCACCGCGCGCTGGCCGGGCTTGACCGCGTACAGCTTCATCAGACGCTGCGCGGCGCTGGTCAGCATCACGCCGGGCAGGTCGTTGTTGCGAAACACCACGGGCTGGTCGAAGGCGCCGGCGGTCACCAGGCAGCGCGTGGCACGCACCTTGTACATGCGCTGGTGCTGGATCACCGGCAGGTAGTTGTCGGTGAACCAGCCGTTGCAGGTGGCTTGCAGCAGCACCTGGATGTTGGGATGGCCGTCGATGGCGGCGAGCAGTTCCTCACGCAGAGCGGTGGCGCGGGTGCCGGCGATGTCGAAGCGGGCGTAGGTGAGCGAGCCGCCGAGCACCGGTTGCTGTTCGATCAGCAGCACCTTGGCCCCGGCGTTGGCGGCTTCCAGTGCGGCGCGCAGACCGGCGGGGCCGGCGCCGACGATGGCCAGATCGACGAACAGATAGGCTTTGTCGTAGTAGCGCGGCTTGAAGTCGAGGTTGAGCACGCCCAGACCGGCTTTCTTGCGGATCAGCGGCTCCCAGCGCTTCCACATGCCCTTGGGCTTGTAGAAGGCGCGGTAGTAGAAGCCCACCGGCATGAAGCGCGAGAACGTGCCGAGGTAGGCGTCGCGGTCGCCGTTCAGGCTGCCGTTGTAGTTCTGCCCTTCGACGTTCAGGCCGTCGCGGGCATGCTCCAGGTCGGCCAGCACGTTGGGCTCGTCGGGCAACTGCACCAGGGTGTTGGCGTCTTGCCCGGCCATGCTCAAGGGGCCGCGCGGGCGGTGGTACTTGAACGAGCGCGACAGCAACCAGCGGCCGTTGCCCAGCAGCGCGCTGGCGATGGTGTCGCCGGCGAACCCGTCACAGGGTTGGCCATCGAAATGGAAACGCACGGGCTGGGCGCGGTCGATCAGCAGGCCCATGGGGGCGGGTAGGCGTACAGGGCTGTTCATCCGGCGATCTCCGGGGTGGCGGCGGGCGTGAAGTCGACGCGGCGGTCGAACAGTTCCTTGGGGTCGAAGGTGCGCAGCACTTGGTCACTGACGGTATGGCGCTCGGCCAGGAACCAGTAGCTCGACGCGTTGTGCAGCCACCATTCGGTGACCACACCGGCCTGGTTGGCGCTGTTGAACACGTAGTCGGCCCATTCGAGGTCGCTGCAGGTGGCCGGGTCGGGCATGGGTTTGAGCTCGCCGCCGTAGGAGAATTCGCTGATGTTGCGTGGCCCGTTCAAGGGGCAGGTCAGAATCTTCATCGTCTCGTGCTCCTGTCAGTGGCTCGCGGCCGTGGCGCCCATTTCGTTGACTTGCTGGAAGCGGCTGAAGCGCTCCAGGGCGAAGGGGGCGATCAGCTCGGGCACCTTGCCGCCGCTGGCCACCAGTTCGGCCATGCTCTTGCCGCAGATGGGCGTGGCCTTGAAGCCCCAGGTGCCCCAGCCGGCGTCCAGGTAATAGTTCTCGACCGGCGACAGGCCCATGATCGGGCTGTAGTCGGGGGTCATGTCGGTGCTGCCGGCCCATTGGCGCATCAGCTTGGCGTTGGCCATGAACGGAAACATTTCGATGGCATGGGCCAGCAGGCTTTCCTTGAGGTCCAGGGTCGAGCGGCTGCCGTACAGCGGATAGGGGTCCGAACCACCGCCAAAGACGATTTCGCCACGGCTGGTCTGCTGCACGTAGCAGTGCAAGGCCGAAGAACTGACCAGCGGGTCGAGGAACGGCTTGAAGGGCTGGGTGACCATGGCTTGCAGCGGGTAGGTCTGGATCGGTGCGCGGATGCCGGCCTTGTTCATCAACAGCGAACTGGCGCCAGCCACCGCCTGCACCACACAGCCGCACTGCACGGTGCCGCGGTTGGTCTTGACCGCTTCGATGCGGCCGTTGCGGATCACCAGGTCCTGCACGTCGGTGAGCTGATGGATCTCCACACCGCGCTTGGCCGCCTGCTTGGCGTAGCCCCAGGCCACCGCATCGTGCCGTGCGGTGGCGCCGTCGATGTGCCAGAGCCCAGCCAGCACCGGCAGATGGCCGGGGTCGAGGTTCAGGCTGGGCACCAGTTCGCGGATCTGTTGGCGGTCGATCATTTCGGTGCGGCCACCGAAATGCTTGTTGACCTCGGCGCGTTGGCGGAAGGCACGCACGGTGGCGTCGGTGTGGGCGAGGGTAAGCTGGCCGCGTTCGGAATACATGATGTTGAAGTCGAACTCGTTGGACAGGTTCTGGAACATCCGCACCGATTCGGCGTAGAAGCGCACGCCCTCGCTGGTCAGGTAGTTGGAACGGATCACCGCCGTGTTGCGCGCGGTGTTGCCGCCGCCCAGGTAGGCCTTTTCCAGCACCGCGACGTTGCTGATGCCGTGGTACTTGGCCAGGTAGTAGGCGATGGCCAGGCCATGGCCGCCGCCGCCGACGATCACCACGTCATAGCGTGGCTTGAGCTCGCAGGGCGGTGGCAGGTCGACTTCGACGGGATAGTCGGCGCTCAGGCCGTGTTTCAGCAGGGCGAAGGGCATGGGGTGCGCTCCTGGCGAGTGGCCTGTTGCTGCAGCGCGTAGGCCAGCAGCGTGTTTTTCAGCAGGTAGGCGATGGTCATCGGGCCGACGCCGCCAGGTACGGGTGTGATGGCCGCGACCTGGGGCAGGGCGGCGGCGAAGTCGACGTCGCCGACCAGGCGGCTACGACCGTCTTCGTCGATGCGGTTGATGCCGACATCGATCACCACCGCGCCGGGCTTGAGCCAGTCGGCACCGATCAGGCGCGGCTTGCCCACCGCCGCCACGAGGATGTCGGCCTGGCGGCACAGCGCCGGCAAGTCGCGGCTGCGCGAGTGCACCGTGGTCACCGTGCAGTCGGCTTGCAGCAGTAGGGCGGCCATGGGTTTGCCGACGATGTTCGAGCGGCCCACTACCACGGCGTGCTTGCCGCGCAGCTCGCCACAGGCTTCGCGCAGCAGGCGCATGCAGCCGCTGGGGGTGCAGGGGGTCAGCACTTCGCGGCCCTGGGCCAGACCGCCGACGTTCTCGCTGTGAAAGCCGTCGACGTCCTTGAGCGGGCTGACCGCCTGCAGGACGCGGTGTTCGTCGATGTGCGCCGGCAACGGCAACTGCACCAGGATGCCATGCACCTCTGGATCTTGGTTGAGCCGTTCGATCAGGCCCAGCAGCTCGGCTTGGCGGATGCTTGCAGGCAAACGGTGTTCCAGCGAACGGATGCCTACTTCGTCGGCGCGCAGCACTTTGTTGCGCACGTACACCTGGCTGGCCGCATCCGTCCCCACCAGCACCACGGCCAGGCCCGGTTGCGCACCGTGCTGGCGCAGCGCATGCACCTGCTCGCGCACTTCGGCCAACACGCGCGTCGCGCTGGCCTTGCCGTCGATCAACTTGACGCTGGGCATGGCGTTCATTTGAAGATCACCGTGCGGTCGTGGTTGAGGAACACTCGGTGTTCGAGGTGGTACTTGACCGCACGGGACAACGCGATGGTCTCGGTGTCGCGGCCGATGGCGACCAGGTCTTCGGGGTTGTAGGCATGGTCCACGCGTTGCACTTCCTGCTCGATGATCGGGCCTTCGTCCAGGTCGCTGGTGACGTAGTGCGCCGTGGCACCGATCAACTTGACGCCGCGCTGGTAGGCCTGGTGGTAGGGCTTGGCACCCTTGAAGCCGGGCAGGAAGGAATGGTGGATGTTGATCGCTTTGCCGCTCAGCTGGCGGCACAGGTCGTCGGAGAGGATCTGCATGTAGCGCGCCAGCACCACCAGCTCGGTGCCGGTCTCTTCGACGATGCGCATCAGGGCGGCTTCCTGCGCCTGCTTGGTGTCCTTGCTCACCGGCAGGTAGATGAAACGTATGCCCTGGCGTTCGGCCATGGCCCGCAGGTCGAGGTGGTTGGAAACCACAGCGGTGATGTGCATGTCCAGTTCGCCCTTGGCATGGCGATAGAGCAGGTCGGCCAAACAGTGGTCGAACTTGCTGACCATCAGCAGCACGCGGGTCGGCCGCGCGCTGCAATGCAGGCTCCAGGCCATGTCGAAACGACTGGCGACATCGCCGAAACCCGCTTCCAGCTGCGCCGTATCGGCACTGGCGTCGGCGTCGTAGCGGAACACCGCACGCATGAAGAAGCGGCCATTGTCCTCGTCGTCGAACTGCGCCATTTCGCTGATGTAGCAACCTTGCTCGGCGAGGTACGTGGTCACTGCCGCGACGATGCCGGACACCGCCGGGCAACTGACGCGCAGGATGAAGTGGTCGGGAGCGGGGTGCATGCTCGGGTCCTCGTGATGAAGTGGGGCAGGTCGGGCACAAGGGCGAAAAGGGGTGGTGCAAAATAATTCTTCTCAGGAATATTAATTTCCTTTTGCGGTTTTATAGGCGAAGTCGATGGCCAGGTCTATACCTGGGATGAAATTTATTATCTTGCTAGGAAAGATTGTGAGGGGTGGTCAGTGCGACGACCGCTCCGTTCAGCGGATCATCGTCATTCGGCGCCGTAGTTGATGACCGACAGCATCCGAATCGGCACTTGCACCAGTTCCTCCGGCCCATGGGGTGTTTCCCCATCGAAGCTCAGGCTGTCGCCAGCTTGCATCCGGTACAGCTGGTTGCCGTGTCGGTACACCAGCTCGCCTTCCAACAAGTGAAGCAGCTCGGTGCCGGGATGGGAGAAGGTCGGAAATTCCTCGCTGGCATCGTCCATGCTCACCATGTACGCCTCGAAACTCTTCCTCGGGCCGCGAGTGTGGTTGAGCAATTGGTAGGTATGTCCCTTCTCGGTACCGCGGCGCACCACCTCCATGCCTTCGCCGGCCTTGACCAGCAGCGCGTTGCCGTCGGGCTGGTCGTATTGCGCGAACAGCTTGGACATGGGCATCCCCAGCACGTCGCACAAGCGGCTGAGGCTATCCAGGCTGGTCGACACCTGAGCGTTTTCGATCTTGCTCAACATGCCCTGGCTGATGCCGGCGATGCGCGCCACATCGGCCAGTTTCAAGGCCTGCGCCTGACGTTCACGCTTGAGTTGCAAGCCGAGGAACTGCTCGAGGCGCAGTCGGGGTTCGGTCTCGGTGGACATGTAGGCTCCTGCACGTTTTCGGCTCAAGAATATTATTTTCGCACCAGGAATTAGCACGAAACCCTGGCCCACTGCCAGGTTTCTTCCGGTGAAAAGAAGTTTCCCATATAGACAGAGGAAAAAGCGCGTTTTCCGCGATTTCGAGCCCAGCCAGCAAAGTTGGCAAGCCCGTTGCATTCCTGTGATGAAAGTAAATTTCCTGATTGGAAATACCCACTGGCCCACCTCGCCGTGCCCTCATCCAGGAGTGATCAACCCATGTTGCCAGCAGACACCCAGCGCATCCTCGACCAGTTCGGCATCAAGTACGTGCTGGCGCAATTCGTCGACATCCATGGCTCGGCGAAGACCAAATCGGTGCCGGTCTCGGGCTTGAAGATGGTCGCCGAGCAAGGCGCCGGTTTCGCCGGCTTCGCCATCTGTGGCATGGGCATGGAGCCGCACGGCCCCGACTTCATGGCGCGCGGCGATCTGTCCACGTTGACGCCGGTGCCTTGGCAGCCTGGCTACGGCCGCGTGGTCTGCGTAGGCCATGTCAATGGCCAACCCTGGCCGTACGACCCACGCTACGTGTTGCAGCAGCAGGTGCAACGCCTGGCCGACAAGGGCTGGACGCTCAACACCGGCCTGGAACCGGAATTCAGCCTGTTCCGCCGTGACGAGCAGGGCAAGCTGCAACTGGTGGACGCCTCCGACAACCTCGACAAGCCCTGCTACGACTACAAGGGCCTGTCGCGCTCGCGGCTGTTCCTCGAGCGCCTGACCGAGGCCCTGCAACCGGTGGGCTTCGACATCTATCAGATCGACCACGAAGACGCCAACGGCCAGTTCGAGATCAACTACACCTTCAGCGACGCCATGGAGTCGGCCGACCGCTTCACCTTCTTCCGCATGGCCGCCGGCGAGATCGCCAACGATCTGGGGATGATCTGCTCGTTCATGCCCAAGCCCGACCCCAAGCGCGCCGGCAACGGCATGCACTTCCACCTGTCGCTGGCCAGCGACAGCAATCCCAACCTGTTCCACGACGACAGCGACAGCAGTGGCATGGGCCTGTCCAGGCTCGCCTACCACTTCGCCGCCGGGTTGATGGCCCATGGTCCTGCGCTATGCGCCTTCGCCGCGCCTACGGTGAACTCGTACAAGCGCCTGGTCGTCGGCCGCTCGTTGTCCGGCTCGACCTGGGCGCCGGCCTTCGTCGCCTGGGGTGCCAACAACCGCTCGGCGATGGTGCGCATCCCTTACGGCCGCCTGGAGTTCCGCCTGCCCGACGCCGGCTGCAACCCGTACCTGGTCACCGCCGCGATCATCGCCGCCGGCCTGGATGGCATCGACCGCCAGCTGGAGCCTGCGCCGATGTGCAACGAGAACCTCTACAGCCTCGGCCTGGACGCCATCGCCGCGCGCGGCATCGCCACCTTGCCACAGTCGCTCAAGGAAGCGGCCGACGCGCTGGAGGCCGACCCCTTGTTCCGCGAGGTGCTGGGCGCCGAGATCGTCGACGAATTCATCAAGCTCAAGCGCATGGAATGGGTGGAGTACAGCCGCCACGTCTCGGACTGGGAAATCCAGCGCTACACCGAATTTTTCTGAACAGCGCGCGCCAGGCGACGCCCGGCCGCCACCCCACACCCTTTGCCGTTCACCACGGACACCTTGCAGCGTGCCGCTCGCCGCGCGCTGCCCAACGAAAGTGAGGCGCTTATGTGCGGAATCGTAGGTCTGTACTTGAAGAAACCCGAGCTCGAAGCCCAGCTCGGCCGGTTGTTCGAACCCATGCTGCAGGCGATGACCGACCGCGGTCCCGACAGCGCGGGGTTCGCCATCTATGGCGATGAGGTGGCCGACGGTTGGCTCAAGCTGACCCTGCAAGCCACCCGTGCCGACTACCCCTGGGCAGCCCTGATGGGCCAGCTGGAAGCGCGCCTGGCCTGCTCGCTGGACTGGTTCCAGAACGCCAGCGCCGCCGTGCTCAAGGTGCAGACGAGCGAGGCGGCGGCGCGTGCGGCGCTGGCCGAGTTCGCCGACGAGGTGCGCATCATGAGCGCCGGGCAGAGCATCGAGATCCTCAAGGGCATGGGCCTGCCGGCCGAGATTTCCAGCCGCTTCGGCCTGGCTGGCATGCAGGGTAGCCACATCATCGGCCACACCCGCATGGCCACCGAGAGCGCCGTGACCATGGAAGGCAGCCATCCGTTCTCCACCGGTGCCGACCTGTGCCTGGTGCACAACGGCTCGCTGTCCAACCACTTTCGCCTGCGCCAGGTGCTCAAGGCCCAGGGCATCAGTTTCGAAACCGACAACGACACCGAAGTCGCGGCCGGCTACCTGACCTGGCGTCTGCAACAAGGCGACACCCTGGCCCAGGCCCTGGACGGTGCGCTGCAAGACCTGGACGGCTTCTTCACCTTCGCCATCGGCACGCGCAACGGTTTTGCCGTGATCCGCGACCCGATCGCCTGCAAGCCTGCGGTGCTGGCCGAAACCGACGACTACGTGGCCATGGCCTCGGAGTACCAGGCCCTGGCCAGTCTGCCGGGCATCGACAAGGCCAAGGTCTGGGAGCCGGCACCGGCCACCCTGTACGTCTGGGAGCGCGAAAGCGCCTGAGCCCGAATCACTGGAGACAGCCATGAAAACGATCGACCTTTCCAGCGCCTCGGTGCGCGACCTCAACCAGGCCCTGCACGGCGACGTGCAAGACCGCGAATGGCGCGTCAGCCACCCGGCCGGCAAGCACAACCTGGCCGTGGGCATCGACCAGGCGATTTCGGTGGATATCGATGGCCACGCCGGCTACTACTGCGCCGGCATGAACCAGCGGGCCGACATCACCGTGCACGGCAACGTCGGCGTGGGCGTGGCCGAGAACATGATGTCCGGTTCGGTGCGCGTCAAAGGCAGCGCATCCCAGGCGGCCGGCGCCACTGCCCATGGCGGGCTGCTGGTGATCGAAGGCGATGCCGGCGCCCGCTGCGGCATTTCCATGAAGGGCGTGGACATCGTGGTCGGCGGCAGCATCGGCCACATGAGCTGCTTCATGGGCCAGGCCGGGCGCCTGGTGGTGTGCGGCGACGCCGGCGACGCCCTGGGCGACTCGCTGTACGAGGTGCGCATCTACGTCAAGGGCTCGGTGCAGTCGCTGGGTTCGGACTGCATCGAAAAGGCCATGCGCGCCGAGCACCTGAAAGAGCTGCAAGCCTTGCTCGACCAGGCGGGCCTGGCGCACCGGGCCACCGATTTCAAACGCTACGGCTCGGCCCGTGAGCTGTACAACTTCAAAGTCGACAACGCCAGCGCGTACTGAGCCAGGAGCCTACCCATGAGCGAACAATTTCCCCCCGTGCTGCGCGAATCGGCCACCTTCGACCGGCTGACCATCCAGGAGATCCAGCGCGCCGCCGAGACCGGCATCTACGACATCCGCGGCGGCGGCACCAAACGCCGCCTGCCGCACTTCGACGACTTGCTGCTGCTGGGCGCCAGCGTCTCGCGCTACCCGCTGGAAGGCTATCGCGAGAAGTGCGGCACCGACGTGGTGCTGGGCACGCGCTTCGCGAAAAAACCGATCCACCTGAAGATTCCGGTGACCATCGCCGGCATGAGCTTCGGTGCGCTGTCCGCCAATGCCAAGGAAGCCCTGGGCCGCGGCGCCACCATCGCCGGCACCAGCACCACCACCGGCGACGGCGGCATGACCCCGGAAGAACGCGGTCAGTCGCAGCATCTGGTGTACCAGTACCTGCCGTCGCGCTACGGCATGAACCCCGACGACCTGCGCAAGGCCGACGCCATCGAGATCGTCCTGGGGCAGGGCGCCAAGCCGGGTGGCGGTGGCATGCTGCTTGGAATGAAGGTCACCGAACGGGTGGCCGGCATGCGCACGCTGCCGATCGGCGTCGACCAGCGCAGCGCCTGCCGCCACCCCGACTGGACCGGCCCGGACGACCTGGCGATCAAGATCGCCGAACTGCGCGAGATCACCGACTGGGAGAAACCGATCTACGTGAAGATCGGCGCCAGCCGTCCGTATTACGACGTCAAGCTGGCGGTCAAGGCCGGAGCCGACGTGATCGTGCTCGACGGCATGCAGGGCGGCACGGCGGCGACCCAGGAGGTGTTCATCGAGCACGTCGGCATTCCCATCCTGCCGGCCATCCCGCAAGCGGTGCAGGCCTTGCAGGAGATGGGCATGCACCGTCAGGTGCAATTGGTCGTCTCCGGTGGCATCCGCAACGGCGCCGACGTGGCCAAGGCCATGGCCCTGGGCGCCGATGCGGTGGCCATCGGCACCGCTGCGCTGGTGGCGCTGGGCGACAACCACCCGCGGCTGGACGCGCAACTGCGCGAAATCGGCTCGGCCGCAGGGTATTACGACGACTGGCAGAACGGCCGCGATCCGGCCGGCATCACCACCCAGGACCCGGAGCTGGCCAAGCGTCTGCATCCCGAGGAGGCCGGCCGGCGCCTGGCCAACTACCTGCGGGTGCTGGTGCTCGAGGCGCAGACCATGGCCCGGGCCTGCGGCAAGTCGCACCTGCACAACCTCGACCCGGAGGATCTGGTGGCGCTGACCGTGGAGGCCGCCGCCATGGCCCGCGTGCCGTTGGCGGGCACCGCCTGGGTACCGGGGCAAGTCCGGTACTGACCCACGCTCATACCGCCGGCCCGCAGGCCGGCGGTGTTCATTCGTACAGGAGCGGACCCATGAAGCGTGCCCTTGGCGTATTCGCGTTGACCGTCGCGCCGCTGGCCCAGGCGGCCGAGCCGGGCCTGGACACCGGCAACACGGCCTGGATGATCTGCGCGGCGATGTTCGTGCTGCTGATGTGCTTGCCGGGCCTGGCGCTGTTCTACGGCGGCATGGTGCGGGCGAAGAACTTCCTATCGGTATTCACCCAGCTGTTCGCCGTGGCAGGCGTGATCGGTGTGCTCTGGGTGCTGTTCGGCTACAGCCTGGTGGTCAGCACCCAGGGCATGGCGGCCGGGCAGTTGACCCTCAACAGTTTCATCGGCGGCCTGGACAAGGCGCTGATGCTGGACATCGGCCACGACAGCCTGGTGGGCAGCATTCCGGAAGGGGTGTACGCGGTGTTCCAGCTGACCTTCGCCATCATCACCCCGGCGCTGATCGCCGGCGGCTTCGCCGAGCGCATGAAGTTCGCTGCGGCCTTGCTGTTCATGGCGCTGTGGTTCGTGCTGGTCTATGCGCCCATCGCCCACATGGTGTGGGGCGGGCCTGGCGCCTTGATGGTCGATTGGGGCGTGCTGGATTTCGCCGGCGGCACCGCCGTGCACATCAATTCGGGCGTCGCTGCGCTGGCAGCGGCATACATGCTCGGCAAGCGCAAAGGCTACCCGCACGTGGCGATGCCACCGCACAACCTGGGCCTGACCCTGGTGGGCGCGGGGTTGATCTGGGTCGGCTGGTTCGCCTTCAACGTGGGTTCGGGCCTTGCCGCCAACCAGGGCGCGGGCGTGGTGATGCTGGCGACCATGGTGGCGGCCTGCGCGGGCATCGTCGGTTGGCTGCTCACCGAGTACCTAGTGGACGGTCGGCCCACGGCGCTGGGTGCAGCGTCCGGTGCGTTGGCCGGGCTGGTCGGCATCACCCCGGCGTGCGCCTTCGTCGGGTCGCTCGGTGCGCTGGCGATCGGCATCCTCACCGGCGTGGGCTGTTTCTTCGCCGTGACTCGGCTGAAGCGGGCACTGGGTTATGACGACAGCCTGGACGTGTTCGGCTTGCATGGGGTAGGCGGGATGATCGGGGCGGTGCTGACCGGTGTGTTTGCGGCGCCGTCGCTGGGTGGCTATGTGGAAGGCATCACGCCGGGGCGGCAAGTGCTGGCGCAGTTGCAAGGAGTGGGTTTCACCTTCGTCTACTGCCTGGTGGTGAGCCTGGCGATCCTCGCGGTGCTCAAACTGGCCATCGGTTTGCGTGTCGACCGTGAAGACGAGGAAGAAGGGCTGGACCTGACGACGCACAATGAACGGGCCTACAACCTGTAGGTAGAACCGCCGGGTGGCACGGCCTGCCGCGCCGGCGCCTGTGGATGGCGAGCGTCCGAGCCAGGGGCTGGCCTGATGCCAGTCAGTTGAGCCGGAGTGGTGTCACTTGGGGCCGCTTAGCGGCCCCGATTGCTTGACTGATCGGCATTAGGGGCTGGCCTGGCTTGGGTCGACGCGAGCGGTGTGGCGCTAGGCCGAGGCGCGTGTCGCGCCGGCGGCCCGCGCGGCCGTATTGCTCTTGTAGATCAACACCAGTGCCACCGCCAGCAGGGCGATGGCGACCTTGCGCGAGGTGTCCAGTTCGATCACCGCATTGCCGAACCAGCCGAAGTCGTCGATCAGCAGGCTCATCAACAGCTGCCCGCTGATCACCGCCACCGTCGCCGCCGCGGTGCCGATACGCGGCACGGCGAAGACGATCACCAGCATGTACACCACCCCGAAGAACGCACCGGTCACCTGCCAACGCGGCACGCTGAACAGGTTCGTCGCGTGTTGCGGTTCGAACAGGAAGGCATACAGAAAACTCACCATCGCACCCATCACGAACGTCAGCCAGGCGCTTTCCAGCACGCCTACCTGATGCCCCAGGCGCCCATTGATGGCGGACTGCGCGCACAGCACCGCGCCGCCCAGTACTACGATCACCAGCATGATGAACAGCATCGATTTCCCCTTACGAATTGATCAGCCACAGCGCGCCGAGGATCGCCACCAGGGCGCCCAGGCGGTAGCCGTCGACCGGTTTCTTGTCTGCGCCCAGCCAACCGAAATGGTCGATGACCAGGCTGGCCCCCACCTGGCCGAACAAGATGCCGACCATGGTCAGGCCGACACCGATGTGCGGCGTGGCCAGGGTCAGGGCGCCGACATAGAGCGGGCCCAGTAGGCCGCCAGCCAGCATCCAGCGCGGCTTGGCGAACATCGCCGCCAGCTTCGGCCGGCCGAAGATCAGGCCGAAGGTCAGCAGCAGCGAGCCCAGGCCGAAGATGCCGAACACCGCCCAGCCGTGGCCGACGGTTTCGCCCAACGGGCCGAGCAGCCCGGCTTCGACGGAAAGCCCCATGCCGGCGAGCACGACGAGGGGTACTGTCCAGAGTTGTTGCATGACGGTGGATCTCCTGAATCGAGGGCGGCATGGTATTTCGGTGCGCTAATCGCCACAATTGCGGCTCGTAGCAAAACACCATTGCTGTAATCGCAATGCTCAAGTCCCTCTCACGGGCCTTTGCCGACCGCCACCGGCTCATCCGTTCCAAGGACCGACATGCAACTCAAAGCCCATCGCTTCTTCGTCATGGTCGCCGTGACCGGCAGCTTCGTCGCCACGGCCCGGCACTTCCAGGTGCCGGCTTCATCGGTCTCGCGGTTCATCGCCGCGTTGGAGAAAAGCCTCGGGCAGCAATTGCTCTATCGCAATACCCGTGGCGTGCGGCTGACCGAAGCGGGGGAGCGCTACTACTACCAACTGCGCGAAGTGCTCGAGCTGCTCGATGCCGCCGACGAGTCGCTGCAGGGTAGGCCCGATGCCGTACAGGGGCTGGTGCGCATCAATGCGCCGGTGGCCTTGGGCAAGTTGCAGATCGCCGGCCTGCTCAACCGCATGGCCGACACCTACCCCGACATCACCATCGAGTTGACCTTGACCGACGCCTTCATCGATCCGGTCCAGGAGGGGGCCGACATCACCTTGCGCGTCGGGCACCTCGAGCCGTCGGGCCTGATCGGCCGCCAGGTGGCCGAGCAGAAGTACGTGCTGGCGGCCAGCGCGGCCTACGTCGAGCGGTTCGGCGCCCTCGCTTGCCCGCAGGAATTGGCCAAGCACCGCTGCCTGGTCTACAAGGGCCTGGCGGGTGCGCAGCGCTGGTTCTTCTGGCAGGCGCCGCAATCGACGCCGCAGGTCATCGACGTGCAGGGGCCGCTGCGCAGCAACGATGCGCAGGTCCTGGTGGCCGCCGCCCAGGCAGGCCGTGGCATCGTGCTGTTCCCGACCTGGCTGTACGACAAGCATGCCTTCGCCAGCGGGCACATGGTGCGGCTGCTGCCGGACTGGACGGCCGCCGTCGAGGCCGATCCGGGTGCGATCCACGTGCTGTCGCCGCAGAGCCGCCTGCGCTCGCGCAAGGTCAGCGCCGTGACCCGGTATCTGATCGAGGCCATCGGCGAGCCGCCTTATTGGGACGAGCTGGCCTGAGCCTGGAGGAGCGGATGGTTGCGCGACGCGCCAACCCTGAGTCCTTCCCGCAACCTCGTCATGGCCAGCGGCAAACGCGTGCCACAGACCACGGCGTTGGCATGAGCCTCAGCCTACGGCCAAGGTTTTTTCCATGGCCTTGACCACGGCATCGCGCATCTTGGCCGAGAGAAACACGCTTGGCAGGCTGCCGATCGGCCCGTGCAGGGAGCGGGCCGGTCGGTCGGTGGCCCGCACGTAGTCGAGGATCTGCAGAGCCTGGGCTCGGTCGCAGGCCCATAACAGATGGCCGCGAATCGACCATTGCCACCACAGGTCGTCGGGCCAGGCCAGCTCATGGACGAAGCGCGCCATGCATGCCCGGCAATCGACCACGCCGCGATGTAGCACCGCATAGCCTCGGCCATCGTCGCCGCCATACACCAGGTACTGGCCCGAACGACCCTTCGGCGCCTGCCAGGGCAGTACGTCGGGGTAGCGCTCGACCACGAACCAGCCGCCCCAGGCGATGGCCGTCTGGCCGGTGGGCGCTGCCCGCAGGAACGCGAACGGCTCATGGAACTGGGCACAGGCGCCGCAGCGGGGGCACTTCACTGTGACTTGCTCAGAGGTGTTCATGAGTACGTGTGCGCTTGAACGAGCGGGTAAATGAGTTGGGCATGAAGACTCCCGATGCCTTGAAGTCGAAAAAGTAGATGGCTGTGCTGTGCGCAAACTGCCCGCTCCCAGCCTGATCGTCAAATGGCGTAGGGCAGGGGCGCTATTTGCAAAACGACCAGGTCTGGGGCAGGCAAGCACCAACGCCGATGGCAAAAGTTGTACACCGCGCAACTTTTGTCCAAATAAATGAAGCAACATGCTACAGAAACGCCAAGCGCCGCCGATGCAGGTGGATGACGCCAGGGATCAGGCCTTTTCCATAAGAGGTTACCCAAATGTTTTCCTTCCTGGCGCCGCGGCGCGATCGCAAGGCTTTGCACGAGTTGGTCAAGGCCGTCACTACGCTGCAACCCCCTCAGCTCGAACAGCGCCTGCACAATCAACCCGTGCTGCAAGCCTGGCAAACCCTGCAAACACGCGAGCAGACGCAGCTTCGGGCACGTGCCGAGGCCGAGCAGCAACTGGCTGCTACCGAGGCGGAGCTGGCCCAGGCCAGCGCCGCAGCGCAACGCCATCAGGTGCGTTTCGATCTGGTCAACCGTGCGTCCAGCGAAGGCCTGTGGGACATGGAGGTGGTCGCTGGCGACCCGGTCAATCCGCACAACGTGTTCTGGTGGTCGCAGCAACTGCGCCAGATGTTGGGTTTCCAGGGCGAACATGACTTCCCGAACGTGCTGTCGAGCTGGGCCGATCGCCTGCACCCGCAAGACAAGCAGGCCACCCTCGACGCCTTCGCACGCCACCTGAACGACCGCTCGGGCAGCACCCCCTACCGGGTCAAGAACCGTCTGGCCATGAAGGACGGCAGCTACCGCTGGTTCTATGCCCAAGGCGAAACCCTGCGCGACGGCAAAGGCGCGCCTCTGCGCGTGGCCGGCTCGCTGCGCGATATCCACGATCAGTTGGAGCGCGACCGTGAGCATGAAGTGATCATCACCCGCTTCGAACTGGCCCGGGAGATGTTGTCCGACGGTTTATGGGACATGGAAGTGATCGCGGGCGATCCGGTCAACCCGCGCAATCCCTTCTGGTGGTCGCCGCAGTTCCGTCGCCTGCTGGGCTTCGAGACGGTCGAGGAGTTCCCGGACGTGCTCGACAGCTGGGCCTCGCGCCTGCATCCGGAAGACAAGGAGCGCAGCCTGTCGGCCTTCGCTGCCCACCTGACCGACCGTAGCGGCAAGACCCCATTCGACATCGAGTACCGTCTCAAACACCGCTCGGGCGAATACCGCTGGTTCCGCGCCCGCGGCCAGACGCGGCGCAACGCCGAGGGCCTGCCGCTGCGGGTGGTCGGCGCGTTGGTGGACGTCCATCTGCAGCACGAGCAGCGCACCATGCGCCAATCCCAGGCCGACTATCAGAAGACTCTGGAAGCCAACATCGCGCAGTTGTCGAGCATCGTCGCGACCATCCAGAGCATTGCCAGCCAGACCAACCTGCTGGCCTTGAACGCGGCCATCGAAGCGGCACGTGCTGGCGAAGCGGGGCGCGGTTTTGCCGTGGTGGCCGACGAGGTGCGCAAGCTGGCGACGCGCACCACCGAGGCGACCGAGCAGGCCGCCAGCATGATCGCCCGCTGATTGCGGGCGAGGCGTGAGGTTAAGCCCGTTCGTCTCGGCTGAGCTCACTGAAGCTGACCGCCAGTTTGGCGGCCGCCTCGTCGGAGTCGACGAAATGCTCGACACCGTCGTCGTCCGTCACGCGAAATATCTGGGTCACGCCTTCTTGGCGGTGGTCTGGGGGAATGTCATCGCCCTCGAGTTTCTTGACGGTCACTGGCATGGCTGTTCTCCAAAGTGGATCGTGGGCAGAGCGAAGGGTGTGCGCACCTGGGATGTCAGGTGGCGCGGCACCGCCGTCCAGGTCGGAGCAGGGCCCGCTGAAGGCTTGGACCGCAGCGTGCGCGCAAGCTCCCGTCCGATCTTCGATTGTCGTCGATGGTGGTCTCGAGTTCGTCTGGCGAGCAGCGCAGAGGGGCGAGACGTGTTGACATGGCCGTTGGTCATGTCCGCGCCTCTACTGCGCCACTGCGGATGTGTAAGATGGGTCGGCGCGCGCTTTCGCGCCCGTCTACTTTCCCCGCCCGCACGATCAACGACGTCGGCGTCCCGCCCGAGTAAGGAGCTGCAATGTTCACACGCATCATCATCGGTATCTTGATCGGCCTGGCCGCCGGTTACGTGGTCAATGGCAAGGTCGCTGTGTCGCCCAAAACGGTGCAGATGCTACAGATCTTCGCCGGTATCGTCGCCGTGGCGTTCATCGCCTCGTCCTTCATGTTCGGACCGTTGCACGGCGTGCTCGCCGTCGTCGAAATCGCCGGTGGCTATTTCCTCTACACCCAGGTGATCCAACCCAAGACACGCAAATGACCCTGCTTTCCGGCGGTGCCTCGCAGTGATGCGGGGCGCCATCGGTCCGACTGAACATATGCCCGTCCATCGCTGCCCAACGTCCGTCACTTTCCAATCGAGGACGTTGCACATGACCGATCCCAAGCAAGAGCAACCCAAGCCCACTCCCGCCCAGCAGGACGACGTGCCAGCGCACGCCACGGAAGAAGAGCGCGAGCGCCTCAAGGACAAGAACAAGGACGGTATCCCGCCCGGTTACTGCTGAGCCTTGCGAACCATCGCGCGCTTGCCGTCGAGCGAGGCTGGCGAGCGCGACGACCGGCCTGCGTCGTTACTGTACCGTGACCTGGTCGGGCTGGTGATTGACGATCTGCAGGCCAGTGCTCTGAATGGCCGCCTGGATGGCTTGGCGGCGGGTCATCTCGCCTTTCACCGCATTGGGTTTCACCGCGCCGGTGCTGTTCAGATCGGATTTGATGGTGCAGCCACTGTCGTTGCCAATGTCCTGTGCGACTTCGTCGAAGCGTGAAAACGTCAGATCGAAGGTTGCTACTTCGTCGCATTTGCCTTCCAGGTTCGGCGTGTTCGGGACTGGAGTGTCATGGCTGCAGCCAACGAGGGCAGCGAAGGTAGCCAGGGCCAGATAGCGTTTCATCGGTACTTCCTTATTGAACGAATGACGTCGACTCGATCGAGCACGCGTGCGTGCCGCGAATACGGATGCAACCCTACCAGTTCGGCTCGTCAAAGGGGTAGGGCGGCATGCGTGTGATTGCCGTTCGTCAATGCCGTCGCACTTCGGCCAATGCTGTTCTTCCAATGTTTCAGATGCAGATGGCCTGCGTCGCCCCAGCGGAGAACGATCATGATCAAAGACAACAATGGACCCGCAGCACCCTACCCAGGCCCGAGCGGCGACACTCCAGATACGGGTGAAGGCCACGGTTCGGGTCTTGAGCAAACGCCGTCCGAGCCGAAGCAGGGTGTCGGTTCCCAGGAAGGCAAAAAGCCCGAAGACTGGAACCCGCCGGCCGGCAATCCAGGCTCGGACCAGGACTCGCAGGTGCCCCGCGACAACGGTACCGCCAAGACCGACTGACCCGGTCGGCGCTTCAACGACAAAGCCCAGCATCGATGCTGGGCTTTGTCGTTAGAGGTCATGCAAACGCCAGGATCGATTAAACCGATGCGACTGGCTCCACAGTCTGATCTTCGATGCACGCATACAGAATGCACCCCACCAGGCGTGCGAACAGAGACAGCACTTCGGCCAGGTCCGGGTCGTCGAAATAGGCTTCGCGGGTATCGAGCGCGCACAAAGCGCCGTACAGGTCGCCATTGGGCAGGAAAATGGGCACCCCTGCGTAACTGTCGATGCCCAACTGGTTGACGATCGGGCGTAAAGCGAAGCGCGAATCCTGAGTCAGGGAGGGCACCAGCAAGGCTTCCGGCGCGCGCAGGAATTCGCTGCAGACAGTGCGTTCCAGCGGAAAGGCATCGCCTTGTTCCAGGCCGAAGTCGCCCTTGTCCAAGGCTGAACAGATGACCCATTCGTCGTCGTTGAATTTGGCGATGGCCGCGAACGGCATGGACGTGTACTTCAAGACCAGCTTGAGAATGTTGGTCGTACCCTCGATTTCCGCGATCGCCGAGCGTTCCGCGCCTGAAAGGTAGTACTGGTGCTGCGAAGAATAAGGCGACATGCGCTGAAAGCCTCGGTGAACGGTGGATGCGGCAGTGTGATGGGATTGCAGCGGTTCGCGCAAGCTGTCAATTCGCGGCGAAAAACGTTCCCACGTTCCTTGCCCTACCATGTGATTAATCAAGAGGTGGCGCCGCCGTCGGTCCGGTGCTGGGCACTGCCGAGTCAGATGCCCCTCACAGCTATACGTACGGGCACTTCGCCCGTCGGTTAGGAGATCCGGCGATGGACAACCACCCAACCGTGCCACGCGATCCTGCACCGCAAGATCCCGCCGCACCGCAAGACCACGTAACCGAGCAGGCCCCCGACATCCACGACGATGACCCAGGTCTCGACGAAGCGATGCCGGACGTCGAGGTCAACGATTCAGTGACGCCCGAGCATCCCGTCGATCAGTGAGCGGCAAGCCGCTGCGAGGCTGCTGAGCGGTCATTCGCACCACAGTGCCACACCCATTCTCTGCATGAGGTACCTCGCCATGAGCACCGATCCAAGAGACCCCGGCTTCCCCTCACCTGACGACCCAAGCACGCCGGATCCGAGCCGCGACACGCTCGACCCGGCCATGCCCGATCCAGGGCGCCCTGAGGTGCCCGGCGACGATCCGTTGATCACCGATCCTGACAAGGACGGTTGGGACCAGCGGCCGGATCGCCCAAGGGGCGACGATATGCCCCTGACGGACGCGCTGAATCCTCCACGCGCTTGATCTGCCGTCGCCCATGAAAGAAGCGCGGGCCAGCGCCAGATCAGTCGTGATGTGGCTCTGCCCGCCCGAGGCGCTCGTTGAACGGCGCGCTGATCAGACAATTGAAGCCTGGCGCCTCGTAGGTGAAGGCCGCCGAACCGTTGAACGCATTGCGTAGCGCCCCGTTGACCATCAGCGTTCCATAGCCTTTGCGCGACGGCGCCAGTACCACGGGGCCATTGAGTTCCTGCCAGTTCAAGCTGAAACCGTCATGCGCGTCGTCGGCCGAACGTTGTTCGGTTTGCCAGCTGATGTGCAGCTCACCCCCCGGTTGCAAAAGCGCGCCGTATTTCGCAGCGTTGGTTCCGAGCTCATGGACCACCATGGCGAACGCTGCCGCTGCCTCCTTGGCCAACAGAATGGCAGGGCCGTCGAAACGGATCGGATAGCGATCGCTGTAGGGAGACAGCACCTCGCTGAGCAGCGACGCCAGGGGCATTTCCGCCGGGGACAGGGCCAGGGCGTGGGCGCGTTGCATCATCACCATGCGCTGATCGAGCATGTAACGGAACTGATCGGGCTGTGGGTAGTTTCTGAGGGTCAACACCGCCACCCCGGAGAGCGTCGAGAACAGATTGCGCATGCGGTGTTCGAGCTCGCCGATCAGCAAAGATTGCGACTCCTGGGTGCGGCTGTAGCGGCAGAACAGCGCACACAGGCCTGCAGCGCCCGACAGGAACACCCGCTGCTCCTTGGTCAGGCCGGTGTCCATGGGGTGAATGACTGCAAGCGACCCATGCACCTCGCCGTCCGTGCCGATGGCCGGTACCGAAATCAACGAAGTCAGATCGTGCTTGCGAAACTCTTCGCGCCATTGCTCGGAAAAGCGCTCGTCCGACGCTACATCCGGCACTTCGACGATCTTGCCGGTGCGTACGGCATGGCTGCAGGAGCCCCGGCCCGCGCTGATCGGGTTGCCGATCAGCGCGGTGGCGAAGGTTGCGGGCATGGCGGGGAATACGGCGTGACGAAACGTATTGCCGGGCGTGTCCAGCACCAGGATGCCGACCACGGCATCGGGAATCTCAACCTGCAGGGCCAGTGCGAATTCGCCGAGCAGGCCCTGGATGGAAGTGCCCGAGGCCATCACTTCCAATGCGCGGTCTCGAAAGCGACTAAGGAATGCACGCATCGGTGATGTCTCTGGCAATCAGGTGCGAGAGTATTGCACCCAAATTGCCACTGTTCCACTTGTGTGGACGCTAATGTCGACATTATCCGTGCAAGTTCGTGTCGAGCGTGGCTGGGCCTGATGCTAGCCAGTTGAGACGGAGCAGGGCCAGTTGGGGCTGCGTTGCAGCCCATCGCGGCTGAAGCCGCTCCTACAGGGACGTGCATTCATCAAACGGTGCATTGTGACCTGTGGCAGCGACCGGGTCGGCGCTCTGATTACCTGCGAGGGGACCCGATCGCTCGACAGACCGGCGATGAGCCTAGGCCGCGCATTCTTCGATCTGCTTGCCCACCGCCACCCGCACGGCGCCTGGCAGAGCCACGCCGTTCTTTTCCGCCAGCAGTTCGGCCATGACGCTGACGGCGATCTCCGCAGGGGTCTTGCTGCCGATGTGCAGGCCTATGGGGCCGTGCAGGCGCTGCAACGAGGCTTCGGTCTGGCCGAAGTGTTCGATCAACCGCTCGCGACGGCTTTGCGAATTGCGTCGCGAGCCAATGGCGCCGATGTAGAACGCCGGGCCCTGCAGGGCTTCCAGCAGGGCCAGGTCGTCCAGACGCGGATCGTGGCTGAGCGCGACGATGGCGCTGCGCTGGTCGGCGCCGAACGCACGCACCACGTCGTCCGGCATGCCCTGCAAGTGCTCGACGCCGGCCACCGACCAGGTACTGCGGTATTCGCTGCGCGGATCGCACAGCGACACCTTGAAACCGTTGAACAGGGCCATGGTCGCCAGGTACTCGGCCAGCGCGCCGGCACCGATCAAGAGCAGGCGGTAGCCCGGGCCTAGCGTGGTGTGCATCACCTGGCCCTGAAGGCCGGACACGGCAGGTTGGTCGGTGACGGTCAGGGCGACCTTGCCGCTGCCGAGCTCGAGCCGGCGTTGCACCAGTTGGCCTGCGTCCAGCTCGGCGAGCAGCGCCCGTAGCGCTTCGAGTTCGGGTGCGAATTCCAGCACCAGTTCCAAGGTGCCGCCACAGGGCAGGCCGAAGCGGTGCGCCTCGTCGGCGCTGACGCCATAGCGCACCACCTCGGTGACCCGCTCCGGCATGCCGGGGCCGCCGTGTGCATGGGTGTAGCGTTGGATCAGGTCGTCTTCGATACAGCCGCCGGAGACGCTGCCCACCACGCGGCCGTCGGCGCGCAGCGCCATCATCGAGCCCACGGGCCGCGGTGACGAGCCCCAGGTGCCAGCGACGGTCGCCAGCAGCACCCGTTCGCCGCTGGCCAGCCAGTCGCAGGCAGTGCGTAGAACCAACAGATCGATGCTTTCCATGAAAATCCTTCGCGCGTGAACGCCATAGCGCGGGCGACAGTGCCCCTATGGCGCTTGGACCACGGCGTGCGCGGGAGCATTCCTTTTCGATGGCAAGTTTCGAGCGATGTGCTGACCCAGCGCTCAGCGACCGCCGCCAGACCGCCGTCCAGGTTCACGCGTGCGGCGGTTTGGCCGCAGTCGTGGCCGCTTTGAGATGGCCCTGGTCGTCCAACAGCCAGGCGTCCATCACCTCGCGCACCACCGGGCCCGCCACGCGCCCGCCGGCCTCGCCGTTCTCGATCATCACCGCGACCACGATGCGCGGCGCCTCGGCCGGCGCGAAGCCGACGAACAGCGCATTGTCGCGGTGACGCTCGAGGGTCTTCTCGCGGTTATAGCGCTCGCCCTGACGGATCGCCACCACCTGCGCGGTACCGCTCTTGCCCGCGATGCGGTACTGGGCACCGGCTGCGGAAGCACGGGCGATGCCGCGCGGGTCGTGCATCACCCGCTGCATGCCCTGGTTGACCTCGTCCCAGGCATGGGCATCGCGCAACACGATATCGGGCATGGGGTTGGGGTCGACCGGCGTCTGGCCGCCCACGCTCATCGCCAGGTGCGGCCGGTGCCACACGCCCTTGCTGGCCAGCAGGCTGGTGGCCTGGGCCAGTTGCAGCGGCGTGACCTGCATGTAGCCCTGGCCGATGCCGAGGATCAGCGTTTCGCCCGGGAACCAGGCCTGGCGCCGGGTGGCGCGCTTCCACTGCGCCGAAGGCATGAGCCCGGCCGCTTCTTCGAACAGGTCGAGCGACACCTTCTGGCCCAGGCCGAATTCGGCCATGTAGTCGTGCAGGCGGTCGATGCCCAGCTTGTGCGCCAGGTCGTAGAAGAAGGTGTCGTTGGAACGCATGATCGCGGCCGAGAGATCCACCCAGCCGTCGCCGCTGCGGTTCCAGTTGCGGTACTTGTGCGCGTAGTTGGGCAGTTCGTAATAGCCGGGGTCGAATACCCGGCTGGAGGGGTTGATCACGCCGCTGTCCAGGCCCGCGATGGCGACCTCGGGCTTGATCGTCGAGCCCGGTGCATAGAGCCCGCGCAGCACACGGTTGAACAGCGGGCGATCGATGGAATCGCGCAGGGCGGCGTACTGCTTGAAGCTGATGCCCTTGACGAACAGGTTGGGGTCGAAGCTGGGGTTGCTGACCATCGCCAGGATATCGCCGTTGGCCGGATCCAGTGCCACCACCGCGCCACGGCGATCGCCCAGGGCCCGTTCGGCGGCCTGTTGCAGATGCGCGTCCAGGCTCAGCACGATGTCCTCGCCCGGCGTCGGGTCGCGGTGGTTGAGCACGCGCATCACCCGGCCCTGGGCGTTGGTTTCCACTTCTTCGTAGCCGACATGGCCGTGCAGACGGTCTTCGTAGAAGTGCTCGATACCGGTCTTGCCGATCGACTCGGTGCCGCGGTATTCGGTAGGGTCGAGGGTCTTGGCTTCGCGCTCGTTGATCCGCCCCACATAGCCCACCGAGTGGGCGAAATGTTCGGCCAGCGGGTATTCGCGGATGAACTGCGGTTCCACCTCCAGGCCCGGCAGGCGGAACTGGTTCACCGCGATGTGGGCGATCTGCTGCTCGCTCAGCCCCACCATCAGGGTCACCGGCTCGAACGGCTTGCGGCCGCGGCGCAGGTCCTTGTCGAACTGCTGGCGGTCTTCGGCGTCCAGGCCCAGCACTTCGGTGAGCTGGTCCAGCACCTGGGCCACGTTGCCTGCGCGCTCGCGGGTCATGGTCAGGTTGAAGCTGGGGCGGTTGTCGGCCAGGACCACGCCGTTGCGGTCGTAGATCAGGCCGCGCTCGGGCGGGATCGGCAGCAGGTGCACGCGGTTGTTTTCCGACACGGCGCTCTGCTTGTCGTGCTGGATCACCTGCAGCACGTACAAGCGCCCGACCAAGGCGCCGACCAAGGCCACGGTCAGCCCTGCGCACACCAGCAAGCGGCGGTTGACCAGCGATTTTTCGCGTTCGTGGTCCTTGAGGGGGATGGGCTGGGGCATGACGGGCTCTGAGTAGCGGGCGGCAGCGCCTGGGGACGCGAGCGTGCGGATGCTACGCAAGCCGCCCCCAGGGCTCAAGCCGCCGGCTGCGCGCAGTCACCGGCCGGCGCCTCGGACCCCGCAGCCAGGGCGTCGCAGGCCCATGAACAATGTTTCATGGGGGCAGGTTTCATGGGCGCAGGCGCGGGATGCACGAAATCGCTCAGGCACCGTGCAGGGGCGGCGGTCGGCTGGCTATACTGCGCGCTTTTTGCCGTCGCACGGGGAGGGCGCATGCGCCAGGTGCTGCTGATCAATGACGTCCAGGCCACCTTCGAACCGCCCGAATGGTTGGTCGATGGTGTGCGGGCGTTCTCGGCGCGGCTGCTGACGGTAGCCACGCTGACCTTGCACGACGAGGCACGCACGCCATTCCAGCGGCAAGCGGGCTGGCATCCGGCGCGCAGCGACGAAAGCCTGCACGAAGCGGACCGGGTGTTCGTCAAGCACGGCTATGGCCTGCCGATCGAGGCGCTGGACTACCTTCGCGAGCTGGCCCCCGAGCGCGTGCTGGTGTGCGGAGTGGGGTCCGACAGCGGTCTGCTGGCGGCGGGTTTCGCCTTGTTCGATGCCGGACTGACGCCGACGCTGGTCACCGACCTGAGCATCGGCTCCTGGCTGGATCGCTCGGGGCGGACGGGCCAGACGCTGTGGGCAGAGCACCTGCGGCAGGTCACCACCCGGGCCGAGGTGTTGGCGGGCTTGCCTGCGCCTTTGCCCGTTTGAGCACGGGTTGCTGGAGCGATCCCAGCACCAGAGCCCGATGCTTGCGCTGCCTCGGCAAGCCTGATCGGTCGTGCTTGCGCGTGAACGCACAATGCTTCGACCCCGGTCTTCAACGCCCAGGCAAACGCACATGCCTGGCCAGCAACCTTTCGAACATCTCCCACAGCTCCGGCGCCGTGCTGAACGCCACGTTGAAGCGCATCCAGCCCGTGGCCTGGGCGTCGACCATGAACAGTTGCCCCGGCCCGAGCATGATGCCCTGGCTCAAGGCCTCGTCGAGCAGCACCGCGCTGTCGGGCAAGTCGGGGTGACGGGTCCAGATGTACATGCCCTCGTCGGACTCGACGAACAGCTCGAAGCCCAGCCGTTGCAGGCGTGCGCCGACGTCCTGGTGCGCCTGCGCCAACCGCTGGCGCAAGCGCTTGAGGTGCTTGCGCCAGCGCCCGTCGATGATCGCGGCGTAGACCACGCGTTCCATCACCTGCGAGGTGGTCAGCCCCGAGCGCATCTTCAGGGTCAGCAACTGCTGGATCAGCTGCGGGTTGGCCAACAGGTAGCCCACACGCACGTTGGGCGAGATGCTCTTGGAATAGCTGCCCACGTACACCACCTGCTGCAAGTGGTCGAGGCTGGTCAGGCAGGGTTGCGGCTCGGCGATCATGTCGGCGTAGAGGTTGTTCTCGATCAACCGGAAGCTGTGCTGGCTGGCCAATTGCAGTAGCCGGTGCAGTTGCGCCAACGGCGTGCGCGAGCAGGTCGGGCTGTGCAGGTGCGGTTGGGTGAAGAAGGCCGTGGGCCGGTGCACGGCCAGCAGCCGTTCGAGCTGGTCGAGGTCGTAGCCGTTGGGCGTGCGCGGCACGCCGACCAGCGTGGCGCCCTGGAAGCGCAGGATGCTCATCAGGTTGGGGTAACCAGGGTCGTCCACCAGCACCACATCGCCTGGGCGGACCAGCGTGCGCACGGCCAGGTCCAGCGCCTGGCTGGCACCGTGGGTGAGCAGCAACTGCGCCGGGTTGGCGACGATCGACAGTTCCTGTTGCAGGTTCTGCGCGGTCAGGGCGCGCAGTTCCGGCAGCCCCAGGGGATCGCCATAGCCCGACAGCTCCAGGGGGCTGCCGGCCACCTGGCGCAGACCGCGGCGCAGGCCGTCTTCGTACATCCAGTCGTTGGGCAGCCAGCCGCAGCCGGGTTTGAACGGCAGCTGGCGGGTTTCGAAGATCTGTTGCAGGTACCACTCGGCGTTGAACGAAGGGCGCACGGCGTCGCTGTCGCGCACGGGGCCGTCGAGGCGCTCGCCGCTGACCCGGCTGACGAAGAAGCCGGCGTTGCCTCGGCTGATCAGCACACCCTGTGCCACCAGGCGGTCATAGGCCTCGACCACGGTGAAGGTACTGACCGAATAGGTCGCCGCGAACGCTCGGATCGAGGGCACCTTGGCACCCGGCTTGAGGGTCTGTGCGTCGATCAGCTCGCGCAGGCCGTCGATGATCTGGTTCACCAGCGGCGTGGCGGAGTCTGGACGTAATTCGAGCATGTTGGGGCCTTGGCGAGTGCGGAGGTGCCGGGTGACGAGCGGTGTATTGCATCGACGGCCTGTACAGTGCAGTGCGGATTTCATCGCGCTGTGCATGGCTCAATGTGTCAGACATTTTTACATTAGGGATCAGATAGCGCCACACAATGGCCGAAATGACCTTTCCCGGGCGTTCATCCATTGTGCTGGGCAGTCGAGCGCCGATGCAGTGGATGCTCTGCCCACTGCCCATCCGGCGCTTGAACACAGCAGCAACCGGCAGCGGCAGCCCTCGGGCGGCAGGCCGGTAGAGGCCGAACGCGCTGGAGTCTAGCCGGTGTTCGGCTTTTTTACGTTTTGGTGGGGCTGCCGACGATGTTGGCGACTTGCCAGCAGGCCGCCAAGGAAGGCCTGAACGCCTGTGTGCGGCGTCGCCGCACGAAATGGGCCTGGGGTTTGGCAAGGCGGAGCGGGAGCAGGGCGCACGGTCGCGTCCGGTCGAACCCTTCATACTTGCCAATGCGAGGCTGCCACGCATGCCGTGGTGTGACCCGATCCGCCCCGTTTGGTTCGATGTCTGCAAATGCTGTACAGGTGAGGCCGCTGCCCATCGGGGCTTCACTCAAATTCCTTGGATAAAAAGAAGCACGGGGTACACCACTGATGGACGCAACATCCACCTCCACCACTTCCGCGACCGTGGAGAACGAGAGCAAGCTCAGCGCTTCGCTCAAGCCGCGCCACCTGACCATGATGTCGATCGCCGGCGTCATCGGCGGCGCCTTGTTCGTCGGTTCCGGCAGCGTGATCCACAGCGCCGGGCCCGCTTCGGTACTGGCCTACCTGGCCGGCGGCATCCTGGTCGTGCTGATCATGCGCATGCTCGGCGAAATGGCCACCTCATCGCCCGACACCGGTTCGTTCTCCACCTATGCCGACCGCGCCATCGGCCGTTGGGCAGGCTTTACCATCGGCTGGCTGTACTGGTGGTACTGGGTGATCCTCATGGCCTGGGAAGCCTACGTGGCAGGCAAGATCCTGCACGGCTTCTTCCCCGACGTGAGCGTCAATGTGTTCGTGCTGGCGACCACGCTGATCCTGATCACCGTGAATTTCTTCAACGTCAAACACTATGGCGAGTTCGAATTCTGGTTCGCGTTGATCAAAGTGGTGGCGATCTGTTGCTTCCTGATCGTCTGTACCGCAGCGGTATTGAACATCTGGCAGTTCGGTGAAGTGCGCGGCATCACCCACCTGACCGCCGAAGGCTTCATGCCCAATGGCATCACCACGGTGGTCGGCGCGTTGCTGGGGGTGATGTTCGCCTTCCTGGGCGCGGAAATCGTCACCATCGCGGCCTCCGAATCCAAGGACCCGGCGCGCCAGATCGTCAAAGCCACCAACTCCGTGGTATGGCGCGTGTGCCTGTTCTACGTCGGTTCGATCTTCCTGATCGTCTGCCTGGTGCCGTGGAACGACCCGCACCTGGGTATCTCCGGCTACGGCGCCTACCGCCGCACCCTGGAGCTGCTGGGCGTGCCGTACGCCGAACTGCTGATGAACTTCGTGGTGCTGACCTCGGTGAGCAGCTGCCTGATCTCGGGCCACTACACCGCTTCGCGCATGCTCTTCTCCCTGGCCAAGCGCGGCGACGCACCGGCGTTGTTCAAGCGCACCCGCGGCAACAGCGGTGTGCCCGTATTGGCCATCATCGGCTCGTGCCTGGTGGCGGTGTTCTGCGCGCTGATCAACTTCAGCGAAACCCTGCGTCCGCAAGACGTGCTGGAAACTCTGATGAACACCACCGGCATGATCGCCTTGCTGGTGTACCTGGTGATCGCCTTCTCGCAGCTGCGCATGCGCCGCAAGCTGATCGCCGAAGGCAAGGAGATCCAGCTCAAGATGTGGCTGTTCCCTTGGCTGACCTACCTGGTGATCGCCTTCATCGTGGTCTGCCTGGTGGTCATGGCCTTCATGCCCGACTACCAGATCCTCGTGGTCTCCACCGGCGCTGCGGCGGCCGTGGTGGTGGTGATGGGTGTGGTGCATCAGATGCGCAGCGCCAAGCGCGCTTGATCTGAGGACAGAAGAAACCCGCGCTCGCCTGGATCGGTGAGCGCGGGTTTTTTTATGGGTGCCGGGTCAGGTTCAGCCGCGTTCTAACCCAGCCAGTGCCCGAACGGCCAGAGCGCCGACATGCCACTGGCCAGCGTCAACAGCGTGCTGCGGGTCGTCCAGGCCACGACGCCCGCTATCAGCGCCGCCGGCAATTGCGGGTTGGCCCAGTCGAAGTGCGCAGGCTTGCCTTGGAACACCACCGCCGGCAACACCAGCGCGGCCAGTACGCCCGCCGGTACGTAGGCCAGCGCGCGGCGAAGCCCGGGTGGCAGGCGTAGCCAACCGCGCAGTTCGACGAACGACAGGCGCAATGCGAAGGTGCCTGTGCCGATCACCGCGAAGATCAACCATTGCGACGATTCGCTCATGCGTCTTCCTGAGGCGTGGACAGCTGCGTGGTGTCTTTCTGCGCAGTGCCGTTGAGCCGTTCCAGTACGAGCCCGGTCAGGAGGCCGCACGCACACTGCGCCGCTTGGCTGCGCCGCAGCGTGTGCACATCGTCACGTCTGCGGCGCTGGCGCAGTTATGGATCGGCCCGCTTCTGCCGCAGCTCACCGCCGCCCTGGCACCCATCGAAGAATCATGCGGTGGCGGCGGTGGCCGAGGCGCTCGCGAGGCTGACAGGAATCGGGCCGGCTACCGGCGCCGTCCTTGTTTCGGGCGTATCCAGCGGTATTGGCAGGAAGCAGGCAGCGAAGTCTCGCTCGGGCGGTGGTGACCAGGCGCAGGTCTGCCGATCTCTACTCAGGCTTTGAACAGTTGTTCGGCGAGGAAGTCCACGAACACACGTATCTTTGGCGAAAGATGCCGGTTGGGTTGCCACAAGGCCCAGAACTGACCCCCATCGGAGCAGTGGTCTGCCAACAATCTGTGCAGCGACCCGTCATTCAAGGCATCGCGCGCCAGGAAATCCGGTAGATAGGCGATGCCCAGGCCCCCCAGCGTGGCCATCAACAGCGCCTCCATGTTGTTCAAGGTCATCGATGCGGCATAGTCCACCGGCTGGGTCGACCCATCGGTGCTTAGATCCCAGGGCATGACCTTGCCGGTGGTGACGAAGCGATAACGCAGGCAATCGTGCCGCGCCAGATCGACGAGCGTTCGCGGACGGCCACGGCGTTCGAGATAAGCGGGCGACGCGCAGAGCACGTACTGGAAGGGCCCCAGTTGGCGTGACATGAGTTTGGACTCGCCCCGCCCACGACTGCGAATGAGCACATCGAAGCCGTCTTCGACCAAGTCGACCAAGTGGTCGTTGAAATCCAGTTCCAGCTCGATTTCCGGGTAGTGCAGGCGGAACGCTCCCAGCACCGGCACGAGAAAGCGATAGCCGATGGCCGGCACGCTGACACGCAAGCGACCGCGCGGTGCTTGCGTGGCATGCGAAAGCATGGCCTGCGCATCTTGAAGATCATCGAGAATGTGCCGACAACGCTCGTAGAAGAGGTGCCCCTCGGGCGTCAGGCTCACGTTGCGCGTGTTGCGCTGAAGCAAGCGGACTTGCAATGACGCTTCCAGTCGCGCGACGTTCTTGCCCACGGCCGAGGCTGAAATGCCGATCACCCGGCCCGCTTTGACGAAGCTCAAGGATTCGGCCGTCCTGACGAAAGCCAGGATGCCGTTCAAGCTTTCCATTCGATTGCATCCTTTATGTCCGCTAAAAGCGGAGATGTGGCCAGTTTTTCGAAGATTGCGGCGGTTATAGATTGATTCACTTCTCTTTTTAACAGAAGGATTCCAATCATGTCTGTCGTTCCGACTGCTTCGCACAAAGGCCGCCATTGCGTATTGGTGGCGATCTGCCTAGCCGCCCTGGCGTTGCCGTTCAGCTTTACGGGCGGTGCAGTCGCCACCCCTGCGATCGGAAAGGCCTTGGCCGCCAATCCCGCTTGGCTCGGCTGGATCACCAATGCGTTCATGCTCAGCTTCGGCAGTTTGCTGATGGTGGCTGGCAGTTTGGCGGACATCTACGGCCGCAGGCGCCTGTTCGTCTATGGCTTGGCCGCGCTGGCGCTGACCAGTCTGTCGCTGGCCATGGCTTCCAGCATCGCTTGGCTGGTCGCGCTGAGGGCACTGCAAGGCGTGGCTGGCGCAGCGACGCTGGCCAGTGGTTCTGCCGCCTTGGCCCAGGTGTTCACAGGCCAGGCACGGGCACGGGCCTTCAGCCTGCTGGGCTCCACGTTTGGCCTGGGCCTGGCGTTCGGTCCGCTGATAGGCGCGCTGCTGCTCGAGCATGGCGGCTGGCGCGCGGTGTTCGCCATCCCTGCCGTGCTGGCGGCAGTGTCACTGCTCGGCGCCTGGTTCTGGATGCATGAAAGCCGTGACGAGGAAGCGCGTCGCATCGACTTGCCTGGTGCCGCCAGCTTCACCCTCATGCTCGTGCTGCTGACGCTGGCCATCATGCTCGGCCCGCAAAGCGGTTGGACCGCGCCGTGGATCTGCAGTTTGTTGGTGGGCGCAGCATCGTGCCTGGTGGCATTCGTGTTGATCGAGCTGTATGCCGAGCAGCCGATGCTCGACCTGACGCTGTTCAAGTACCCGCGTTTTTTGGGTGTGCAACTTCTGCCGGTCGGCACCTGTTATTGCTACATCGTCCTGATCGTCCTGCTGGCATATCGCTTGAACGGCGTCGAGGGCCTGGCGCCGCTGCACAGCGGGCTGATCATGCTCGCACTGTCCGCACCCATGTTGATCGTGCCCCTGTTGGCAGCCTGGTTGACCCGCTGGGTCAGTGCTGGCGCGCTCTGCGCAGCCGGTTTTTTGCTGGCGGCAGCAGGCTTGTTTCTGCTGGCCCATGTAGACGCAGGCGCCAGACCGTCTCTGCTGGTGGCGATGCTGATGGTTGGCGTCGGGACTGCGTTTCCATGGGGCTTGATGGACGGGTTGGCGCTTGGCACGGCACCGCCGGAGCGGGCTGGACGGGCAGCCGGCATCTTCAATACCACCCGTGTGGCTGGCGAGGGCGTCGCTTTGGCAACGACGCTGGCGTTGCTGACGGCATTGGTGACAGACGCACTCGAGCCTTGGGTGCCCGCCCAGCGCCGCAGCGAGATAGCGCAGCGCCTGATCGTGGGCGACCTCGATTCGGGGATCGATCCATGTCTGCTGCGCGCGGCCTATCTGCAGGGCTTCGACAGCCTACTGTTGGTGCTCTGCGGCATCACGGTACTGATAGCCCTGCTGACTTTTTTGCTGCTCGGCCACAAACGGGCGAACGCGAGCGTCGACCCGATCGACCCGCCGGCACGGGTTAGCAAGGCCTGATCCCATTGCGGCTTTCGCCGGCCGTAACGCCCAAGAAGCAGAGCGCCTGTGGCGCGGCGCGAATCAAGGTTGTGTCAGATCGACCAAAGGCGTTGCTCGCACCTCGGTCGTGCGTGCCCCCTGGATGTCGCCGACCCGCTTCAACGCCTGCTCCACCGCAGCCTTGTCGGCCAACAAGCGATAGCTGATGTGGAACTGCCGCTGTTCCTTGGGCCCGATCGTGGGCACCAGGTTCAGCGGCCGTTGATAGCGGCGGTTGTAGGAGAAACTGGTGCCAGGCTCCAGCCCGGTGACATAGCCCTGGCCTTGGGTGTCGGTGTTCTTCCACAGCGAAAACACCGGCAGCGTCTGCGTGTTGAAGCCCATGGCGACGCCCAGGCTGGCGGCCTTGTTGTGCAGCACGGTCAGGGTGTCGCCCTTGTCGTCGGCATAGGGCACCACGTTGTACACCGTCTCGTCGTAGTCCCTGGTGGGCGCGCGGTAGGTTTGCCAGTCGGCCAGATCGCCTTTGGCTTTGTCGTTGAATGGCGACACCTGCTTCACCGGGGCGACGAACCGGGCACCTTCTTCGAGCAGTGGGGTGCCGAAGTTGCTGTGGTACAGCGCTTGATATTCCTTCGGATAGTCGCCGTCGTTGGTCAAGGTGTCGTTGAGTGAGAACGCCGCGCTGCCAGGTTCGGTGACCAACTCGGTGGCGACCGAGAAATCGACCTTCTTGAACGCCTGCTCCTTGAGTTCGCCACGCAGGGTGATGGCATAGGGCGGTTTTTCGTCGATATGCAGGGTGACTTTGCTCGCCGGGATGTTGGCCGCCCGCCCGTGCAAGGTCAGCAGCTCGCCATTGTCGACGCCCGGATGGCCGACCCATTCGTAGCCGCAGCGGGCCACCAGCTCGTTGAAGCCCTCCAGCCAACCCAGGCCGTTACGGCCATTGAGCTCGATGAAAGCGGGGTTGACCACCTCCTTGACCGGCGAGTCCCAGCCCATGCGCACATCGCCGACCGAAGCCTGCAGCACGTTCATGCCGCGGGTGGGCACCACCGAGAGCTTCATCGTGCCGTTGTCGATGTCGACGATGCTGACACCTTCCTGCCGCCCGCCGTGCAAGGTGCGCAGGGTGACGCTGAACGGCTTGTCGGTCTTGACGCCCAGTTGCGCGCTGGTGATCTGCCAGGGCTGGGCGGCTTTGTCGGTGTCGAGCAGGACGTAATCCCATGCCCAGGCGTGAGTGGCAGCGGACAGTGCGCCGAGGGCGACGATGAATTTGAGTGGGGTCATGGCAACGGCCTTTATTGGAGTTGTGCGTTTTTATAGCCCCACAAAAACGTTTCAGCAAGCGCGATGAGCGTTGCCCAGCGCTGCAGCGCCATCCGCTTGCGCAGCCGGTCTGGCCACCATCGCCGCCATGGCAGCGACCAGCGCCAGGCCGCCGATGAAACAGGCGACCGGGAGCCAGTCGTGCGCGTCGCCCATCAGCGCATAGCAGAGGCTGGGCGAAAACCCCGCCACGATGAAGCTGAGCTGGGTGGCCAGCCCGACCCCGGTGTAGCGCACGCGAATGCTGAACATCTCGGCATAGAACGAAGGCCACAGCGCGTTGGGTGCGCTGTACAGGATGCCTTTGAGCAGTACCGTGCTCACGAAGATCAGCGCCAGGTTGCCTGTGGTGATCGACCACAGAAACACGAATACGCCCGCGCAACTGCCCAAGGCGCCCACCGTGAAGATACGTTTGCGCCCGATGCGGTCGGCCAACAGCCCGAACAGCGGTTGGCAGATCAGCGCCACCACCTGGCTGGCCGCGATCGCCGTCAGCATGGACGGGCGCTCGATGCCCTGGTTGTTGGTCGCCCAGGACAGGCCGAAGATCATCACCAGCGACGACACCGAGCAAATCAGCGCGCAGCAGAACACGGTGACGAAGCCGCGCCGCTCGTGGCGCAGCAGCTCGACCACGGGCGGGCGCTCGCTGACGGGTTCGCTGCGCGTGAACTCGGGGCTTTCCTCGACGCCACGGCGGATCATCCAGGTCACGACGACCATGACTGCGCTGATCAGGAAAGGAATGCGCCAGCCCCAGGCCAGCAGCTGTTCCTGGCTGAGCATCGACAGCGGAATGAACACCGAGGTCGCCAGGATCGAGCCCATGGACGCGCCGTTGATCAACCAGCTGGTGTAGAACGCCTTGTGCTTGCTGGGGGCGTGTTCCATGGTCAGCAGGCTGGCGCCGACTTGTTCGCCACCGGCCGAGAACCCTTGCAGCAGGCGGCACAGCACCAGCAGTGCGGGCGCCCAGGGGCCGATGCTCGCATAGGTGGGCAGCAGGCCGATGCTGAAGGTCGCGATACCCATCAGCAGCAAGGTCATCATCAGGACCTGCTTGCGCCCCAGCCGGTCGCCCAGGTGGCCGCACACCAGCGCGCCGATGGGGCGGGCGATGTAGCCTACGCCGAAGGTCGCCAGGGCTGCGAGGGTACCGGCCATGGGGTCGGTCGAGGGGAAGAACAGCGTGCTGAACACCAACGCTGCGGCAGAACCGTAGATGAAGAAGTCGTAGTATTCGACGACGCTGCCCAGAAAGCTGCCGAAGGCTGCTCTGCGGGCCATGCGCCGGTCGTGGCGGTCCTGGGAATGCATGGGTACACCTTTTTTTGTAGTTGTGATGTGCGCGCTAGCGTGTTGCTGGTCGTGCTCAGCGTTTGCCGAAGGGCGCCAGTTGGCTGCCACCGCAGACGTGGATGACCTCGGCGGTGATGAAGGCCGCGTCCCTGGAGGCCAGGAACGAGGTGGTGCCGGCGACGTCTTCGGCTGTGGTCAGGCGTTGCAGGGGCGTGTCGCGGATCGAGCCTTGGGCGATGCGCTCGAAGCTCTCGGCATCGCGCCCGTCCAGGGTGAACGCCGAGGGCAGCAGGCCGGGGGCGATGGCGTTCACGGTGACGTTATGCTCGGCCAGCTCCCGCGCCATCGAGCGCGTCAGGCCCACCAGCCCTGCCTTGCAGGCGACGTAGGCCGGAGGGCCGCCGGCCACCCAGCAGCGCGATACGATGTTGATCACCCGGCCGCTGGCCTGGCGTTGCCAGTAGGGCGCGACCTGTTGGCAGAGCAGGGCGGGCCCGCGCAGGTTGACCGCCATCATGTGGTCCCACTGGGCCGGGTCGAAGTCGTACAGCGAGCCGCGGTGGTTGACCGCAGCGTTGTTGACGACCACGTCGATGCGCCCGAACGACTGGCCTACTTGCTGCACCACCAAGTGGATCGAGGCGGCATCGCCCAGGTCGGCCCGGAGGGCGATCGCGCGTTGGCCCGGTGCCTTGGGCAACCGCTCGACCAAGGCCTGCGCAGCGCCCAGGTCGATGTCCAGGGCAGCGAGGTGCAGTCCATCCTCCAGCAGGCGTGCGCAGATGGCGCGGCCCAACTCGCCGGCTGCGCCGGTCACCAGTGCGACGCGGCGGGTTTCACTGGTCATATTCACAGGCAGGCCACCTTTTCGGTGAGAGGGGTTTCCCATACGTCGGGTTCCAGGTAGCGGCGAACCAGACCCAGGTTGCGTCGCAGCTTGACGTCGTCCGGGTACTGGGTGTCGAAGTCTTCGACCGAGATCCAGTCGCTGAAACCGTTTTGCCGCAGCGTCCTGAGCATCGTCGGCAATGGCAGTACGCCTGCGTCCGGCGCGCACCAGCGCCACTGCCAACCTTGGCCGGGGCCTTGTGCCGAATAGGCGACGTTCTTGACCTGCACGTGCGCCAGGTGCGTGCCCATCAGGTCGAGCGACAACTGCACGTCTTCCCGGCCTTCGATGGCCAGATTGCCCATGTCGTAGATGATCCCCAGGTCCGGGGCCGGGTAGTGTTCGGCCACACGCATGGCCAGCGATGGGCTGGAGCAGATGGTGCGCTGATGCACTTCGAGGCACAGCCTGACACCGGCACTTTGGCCCAGCGGGACGATCTGGTCGAGGAAACGGCGCATGCGGGCGTAGGCGGCCGGGTAGCGTTCATCGGCGTAGCCGGGCGCCCACAGGCGCAGCCGAGCGCCGCCCGCACGGGCGGCCAAGGCGATGAGGTGGCGTGCCTGCTCCACGTCGCCCACGTCGAGGTACGGACTCAGACCGAAGATCTGCAAACCCAATGCCTGACAGCGGCGGGCGATGTCGGCCACCGCCCGCTCGGTCGGCGCCACCGTGCAGCGATTGTTGTCGAGGGCGTTCCAGGGGCGCGACAGGTCGAGCTGCTGGGTGTCGGCCACACGCCATTCGACGCCGGTGTAGCCCAGTGCCGCCAGGTGCTCGGCGAGCGCCTCAGGGGCAAGACTGGGCAGCGAGGCGCTGGAGGCGCCGAGCCGTATTTCACTGTGCTGGGTCATGGGCGAACCTTGTATCGCTGTCTGGGGATGCAAGCAATGCTAGGTCAAATGGCGGGTTGATTAAATTGATATAAAATCCGCGCTTGGTTAACTTGCAGGTCAACCAGGAGAGATCATGACTTCAGCGAACATCAGCCTCAGGCATTTCCGCGTCTTCCTCGCTGTGGTGGACGCCGGCAGCCTGGCGACAGCTTCAAAACTGCTGCATATCACGCTGTCGGCGGTTTCGAAGAGCCTGAAAGAGCTCGAACAAGCGCTGGGGTCGCCGCTGTTGGTACGGGGCAGAAAAGGCATTCAACTCACCCGCGCGGGTGAAGCGTTCAACAAGCACGCGCAGCAGACGCTGACCAGCTTTCGCTTCGCGCTCGAGGAAGTGCAGACCGCGCCACAGGCGCCCGAACTGCTGAAGGTCGGCGCGCTGCCCACCGCCGCGGGCTTCATGCTCGCCCCCGTGGTGGCACAGATGCGCGAGCGCTTTCCCCATGTGCAGATTCAGGTCGCCTCGGGAGTGTACGACTACTTGGTGGGCAAACTGCGCACCCGTGAACTGGATCTGATCGTGGGCCGCCTGATCGGCCGCGACATGCTCGGCGTACAGTTCGAGGCCTTGTACGAGGAAGACCTGTTGTTGGTGGTGCGCAGCGGGCACCCGCTGACGCGGCTCAAGCGCATTCAGCTGAGCGACTTGGCGCCCTATACGCTGCTGGTGTCGCCGCAGGGCACGCTGGTGCGCATCAGCGTCGACAACTTTTTGATGACCCACGGCTACAGCGGGGACTTCACGGTTCAGGAGTCGCTGAGCGAGACGTTTTCGCGCGTCTACGTGCACGATTACGACGGCGTCTGGTTCGTACAGCGCGGAGTGGTCGACCTCGACCTGCGTTTGGGGGTGGTCGAGCAATTGCCGTTCACCAGTGCGCTGCTCAGGGCGCCGATCGGTTTGACATCGCCCACCGACCGCCCCCTGTCGGAAGCGGCGCAGGCGTTCAAGGGGCTATTGCGGCAGTGGTGCGAACGTTTGGGGACAGACAAGCCTGCGCCGAGGATTTGACCCGATCTGAGTGTCACCGACATCCACGCGGGCCGTCGGCAGGACCGGGAGGGGCACATTTCCAGCCCCACCGGTACGCCTCGCAGATCCTCTAGGGCACCAACGCCTGCCTGGCGATGGTGCTCCTGGCTTCGACTAGGCTGCGGGCGTCGGTGATGTATCCCTTCTGTTCGAGCGAAGCTGGGCCGCTTCGCGACCGCAGCGGCCTGCCTCACGCAGTGTGCTGATCGACCTCGAACACATGCTTGAGGTAGCTGACGAAGTTCTCGTCGCGGCACAGGGTCTTGCCCGGGCTGTCGGAGATCTTCGCCACCGGCGCGCCGTTGCAGGCAGTCATCTTGATCACCATGTTCATCGGTTGCACGCCTGGGATGTCGCAGGTCAGCTGGGTGCCGATGCCGAAACTCACGTTGATGCGCCCATGCAGGGCACGGTACAGCGCCAGCGACTTGGCGAAATCCAGGCCGTCGGAAAAGATCAGCGTCTTGCTGGCCGTGTCTATCCCCAGCCGCTGGTAGTGGGCGATGGCTTTTTCCGCCCAGGCCAATGGGTCGCCCGAGTCGTGGCGCAAACCGTCGAACAGTTTGGCGAAGTACAGGTCGAAGTCGCCCATGAAGGCGTCCATGGTGATGCAGTCGGTCAGGGCGATGCCCAGCAGGCCGCGGTACTCGCGCACCCAGCATTCCAGCGCGGCGACTTGGCTGTCGACCAACCGTGGGCCGAGCTGCTGGTGGGCCATGAACCACTCGTGGGCCATGGTGCCGATGGGCTTGAGCTCGTGCTCGCGGGCCAGGTGCACGTTGCTGGTGCCGACGAAACGGCCAGGGAAGTCGCGCTTGAGGATGTGCACCACCTCTTCCTGGACCGGGTAGGAGAAGCGCCGGCGGGTGCCGAAATCGGCCAGTTGCAGGCCGCCGAGTTCGGCGTCGCTGGCTTCCTGGCGCAGCCAGTCGAGCTTCTGGTACAGGCGTTCGCCCACCTGCTCCAGGCGCACGTCGCGGTAACGCTGGCGGTTGCGCACCTCGGAGACGATCGCCAGCAACGGAATCTCATAGAGGATCACGTGCAGCCAAGGCCCTCGCACGCGGATGGCCAACTGGCCGCTGTCGTCCAGGCCGATGTGCACGTAGCGCAGGTTGAAGCGGAACAGGCTGAGGAAACGGATGAAGTCCGGCTTGATGAAGGGGATCTTTTCCAGGTAGGCCAACTGGTCGAGGGTGACCGAAACCTCGGCCAGCTGCTCGACCTGATAGCGGATTTCGGCCAGGTAAGGGGAGAGGTCTTCGCCGTTGCGGCAGCGGAATTCCCACTCCACTTCGGTGTTGGGGTAGTTGTGCAGCACTGCCTGCATCATGGTGATCTTGTAGAAGTCGGTGTCCAGCAGGTTCTGCACGATACGGTCGCCGAAGATGTGTTCGCTCATTGCAAGGTCTCCCGCAGTTCGTCGAGGGTTTGGTCGAGGGCGCCTTCGTCGGCGCACAGGCGGATGCCGCGGGCCGCCATGGCCTCGCAGGCGCTGTCGCAGCCCGCCGCGCTCAGCCCGCGGCAGGCCGGCAGGTAAAGCAGCACCTGCAGGCCGGCGTCGCGCAACTGGCGGGCGGTGGTGGCGACGCAGTAGTCCAGGGCCAGGCCGCCGACGATCACCACGCTCACGCCCTGCGCCTTGAGGTATTCGATGGCGCCGGTGGAGCGGTGCTCGGCCAGGTCGTGGTAGCAAGCACCGTAGGGGTGCAGGTCGGGCTCCACGCCTTTCCAGACGAAGTAGTCGTAGTCGATGGGCGCCGGCAGGCCGGGCAGCAGTTCGAAGCCGGGCGTGCCCGGAACGCAGTGGCTGACCCAGGTCAGGTCGGCGTTGGGCAGGTCGAGCGGTTGCAGCATCTGCGCATGCTCGGCCACCACCCACACGGCATTGCGCGGGTGGGCGTCCTTGCTGCCCAGGCGCAGGTCGGCGCGCTGGGCCATGGCCTGCAAGGCCGGGACGATTTCGTGGCCGCCGGGGACGGGCAGTTCGTCCGGTGCGTTGCTCGTGAAGCCGTTCTGCGCGTCGACATCGAAACTGGCGATCTTCATCACATGACTCCTTGTGCGGGAATGGCTATATAGTTCACCTGGTGTAATAAGTATGTCAAGCTCTGTGTCGCTATCAGCAGAGGTCTTGCCTGTCATTGCATTTCTAGTGGAATATCTCGTCTTTTCGTTTTAGGAGCTTGCCATGAGCCGTGCCGAAGTTCTGGCCAGCGTCGACATCGTCGCGCTGCGCATGGCCCCAGACACCGCCACTCTGCAAGTGCTGCTGCACCGCAGGGAACGCGAGCCGCACCTGGGCGACTGGGCGCTGCCTGGCGTCATCGTCAACGGCCGCAGCCCTGACAACAGCCTGGCGACTGCCGCCGAGCGCGCCCTGCGGGAAAAAGCGCGGGTCGAGCCGCGTTACCTGGAGCAGGTCGGCACCGAGGGCAATGCCTTTCGCGATCCGCGCGGGTGGTCGCTAAGCACGTACTACATGGCGTTACTGGCGCCCGATACCGTGCTGTCGGGTGACGACCTCGGCTTCTTCGAACTAGACAGCGTGTTGCAGCGCAAGGTGCTGCTGCCCTTCGACCACAACCTGCTGGTGGGTCTCACGCGCGAGCGCCTGGCGACCAAGACGGTGTACAGCAGCTTGCCGCTGTACCTGGCGCCTGAGCGCTTCACCGTGCTCGACGCCTTGCACGCCACCCAGGCCTGCCTGGGTGCTGCGGTCAACAACACCTCGCTGCGCAAGCGTCTGGAGCGCATGAAGGAGCTGGGATGGGTGAGCGATACCGGAGAGCGCAACCAACCGCGGCTCGGGCGGCCGCAACAGTTGTACCGACACACGCCTCGGACCGATCGGCTGTTCACCTTCGAGCGCAGTTTGCTGCCCGAGGGCATGGGCAGTTGAGCTGCGGCTGCGACCCGGCGTCGGGGCAGGGCATGGGCACCGAGGGCCTCGCACGCTCTGGCCTGCAACCCGCTACACACAGGCTATGCTGAGGCCATGACCCAACCCACGCCCTTGCGCCAACCCTGCCCACCCGGTGCCTGCGACTGCGGTCGCGAACGGTTGGCCGAAAACCCATCACCGGCTCAGCGCATCCTGCTGCTGACCCGCCAGGAAGAGCGGCGCCTGCTCGAGCGCCTGGAAAACCTGCAAGACCTCGCCGACCTGTATCGCCTGCAACAGCGCCTGCAGGACAACCTCGGCATCCGCTTGCACATCGGCCCTGGCGACCATGAGGTGCGCAGCGGGCGCGGCGTACAGATCGACATCGACGCGCAACCCGGTCTGTGCCGCAAGACCCGTCGGGAAATTCCCGCCGCCATCCGTCGTGGGCTGGAGCGCAATCCCGAAGTGCTGTACCGCCTGCTCGACGCCCACGATTTGCTGGGCGGTGCGTGAGGCGCCTGGCGCACCGTGCGGTGGGCTGAATTTGCGGTTTCGTCTGACTAATTTCTCAGAACGCTCCTACGTCTTTTGAAGACCTGCCCTGCGTTCAACGCAGTGGCCCCACCTTCAAGGAGACAGGCAATGACTTCCGTATTCGACCGCGACGACATCGTGTTCCAAGTAGTGGTCAACCACGAAGAGCAATATTCCATCTGGCCCGACTACAAGGCCATTCCCAATGGCTGGCGCACCGTGGGCAAGAGCGGCTTCAAACCGGAGTGCCTGGCTTACATCGATGAGGTGTGGACCGACATGCGGCCCTTAAGCCTGCGCCAGAAGATGGCCGAAAGCGCAGCGTCCTGAGGCTCTGCGGTGACCGCACTGAACCTGTTGTGCCTGCCGTATTCGGGGGCCAGCGCCATGGTCTACGCGCGCTGGCGGCGCAAGCTGCCCGCCTGGCTCAACGTACGCCCGGTGGAGCTGCCTGGGCGTGGCGCGCGCTTCGGCGAACCGTTGCAGACCGACATGCAGACGTTGGCCCGGCAGCTGGCCACCGAGCAGCGGCTGGCCGCCAGCCAGCCGTATGCGCTGTTGGGGCACAGCCTGGGAGCGCTGCTGGCGTTCGAGCTGGCCCACGAACTGCAAGCCCTGGGCTGTCCGGCGCCGTTGGCCTTGTTCGCCTGCGGTACGGCGGCGCCGACGCGCCGCGAGGAATATGACGGCAAGGACTGGCGCGAGCCCAAGAGCGACCCTCAGTTGATCGATGAGCTGCGCGAATTGCAGGGCACCCCTGAAGACGTGCTGGCCAACGAAGAACTGATGAGCCTGACCCTGCCGATCCTGCGAGCCGATTTCCTGTTGTGCGGCCGCTATGCCTATCGCCAACGGCCGCCGTTGCGCTGCCCGTTGCATGTATTGGCCGCAGATGCCGACCGTGCCAGTGAGGAGCAGCTGCTGGCCTGGGGGCAGGAGACCCTGGGGCCCTTCGACCTGCAGATGTTCGCGGGCGGGCATTTCTTCATCCATACCGAGGAAGATCAGGTCCTGGCCGCGCTGACCAACCGGTTGCAGCCGCATCGTCTGCGTGCTTGACCGAGGCTCGATTGACGTAGCTCCCTGCCTGAGGGAGGCTAACCCGCTACTACAGGCACGGGATGTCCGCATGTTGATCGATCCGCTTCAAGCCATGCCGCTGGTGGCCGACCCCCAGGAAAAACCCGTCGACACCTTGCGCGACCCGGTCAGCCCGCGTGTCGAAGGCCGCTGGCTACTCGCTATGAACCAGATGTGTACAGCTGGAGGTCAGCCCTGAACGGGGCAGGGCGCGCAGACGCCTGCTCCAGATCTGGTGGTGACGCTTGCAGCCCTCTCATGGCGTGCGTAGCGGTTGGAACGTCGCCCCACCTCAGGTCGGCCCCTGGCATCGCAGTGCACACATCGACCGATCCGACGATGCCCGCCCGCACTTGGCGCCTACGCGCTGGCACCGGGCTGATGGTGCTGGCGTTGTTGCAGGGTTGCACCGGTCAGCGCGCAGCCGCCCCCGAGCCGCGGGACGATCCTGCCACGGTACGCGCGCAGTTGCTGCGTCTGCTACCTGCGCACCTGAACGACCGTAAAGGCTGGGCCGAAGACATCCAGGTCGCCTTGGCCGCACAGCGCCTGCCCGCCGACCGCAGCAACCTGTGCGCGGTACTGGCGGTGGCCGAGCAGGAGTCGACCTTCAGCGCCGATCCGCAGGTGCCGGGCCTGGGCCGCATCGCCCGGGCGGAGATCGATCGGCGGGCAGGGCGTTTGCACATACCCAGACTGCTGGTCGACGCCGCGCTCGACAGCACCTCGGCCAATGGCAAGACCTACCAGCAGCGGCTGTTGGCGGTGCGCAGCGAAGGTGAGCTGAGCGCGCTGTACGACGACGTCATCGCCAGTCTGCCGCTGGGCCGCACGTTGTTCGCCGGTCTCAATCCGGTGCGTACGGGCGGGCCGATGCAGGTCAGCGTCGATTTCGCCCAGAAACATGCCCAGGATTATCCCTATACCTACAGCGCAACCTTGCGTCAGGAGGTGTTCACCCGCCGCGGTGGGCTGTATTTCGGCATCGCCCACCTGTTGGGCTACCCCACCCACTACAGCCAGCCGCTGTACCGCTTCGCGGACTTCAACGCCGGTTGGTATTCGAGCCGCGACGCCGCGTTCCAGGCGGCCTTGAGCCGCGTGACAGGCGCTCCGTTGGCGCTTGACGGCGACCTGATCGATCCCGGTGCGCTGATGCCCGGCAAGACCGAGCAGGCGGCGCGAACCCTGGGCGGCAAGCTCGGCTTGCGCAACCCGCAGATCCGTCGGCAGTTGGAGCAGGAAGACGGCTTGGCGTTCGAAGAGACCGCGCTCTACACCGGTGTCTTCGCCCTGGCCGATGCCAAGGCTGGCAAACCGGTGCCGCGCGCGGTGCTGCCCGGTATCGTGCTGGAAAGCCCGAAGATCACGCGCAAGCTGACCACGGCCTGGTTCGCGCAGCGTGTGGACGCACGTTACCAGCGCTGCATGCAGCGTTGAGAAGGGAGGAGTGGGGGCAGGCGGGACAGCCACCGAGTGACGGTCGGCTCACAGCCGAAGGCGAAGACAACGGCGTGACCCGCAAGCACGGGTCAACGCCGATGGCGCCTCACTGCTTGGGCGCGGTGTTGCCGGTGCCTGGCAGTGAATTGGTGCTGCCGTCGTTGTTCTTGGGCTTCGGCATGCCAGCGGCCGAATCGGCATTGGTACCCGTGCCGGTGCCGGTGCCCGAATGGTTTTTCATGCCGCTGGCGTTGGAGTTGACGCTGCTGCCATCACCTGCGGTGGTGCCAGGGGTGCTGCTGCCTGGAGTGCCCATGCCGGTGCTGGTGTCAGCGCCGGTACCGTGGGTGGTGGAATGGCCAGCGCCCGAGGTGCCGGTGGGAGTACCAGTGGTAGCTGCGAAGCTACCGGCGGAGGCCAGACCGAGGCTCAGGGCGAGTGCGATGGAAAGCGGGCGAATGCTGATCATGTGAATCTCCTGATTGAAGGGACCTTACATTCGCTTCGGCTGCGCCCATCGGGCAGCAGTGCCCGGTGGACGACAGACGGTCATGCGCTTGAGGTTACCGAATGTTACTCCCCGTCCGCTTTCTTCAGCGGCTCACCGTCTCCAGCCGGTTCCACGTCAGCATACGAATGGGTATCGGCCATCGTGGGGTGCTCATGCGCCGCATGGATCAGCTCCTCGGTCACGCGCAGTTCGGCACCGGTCGGCGAGAAGGTCGCCGACGGCGCGAAGGGTGCCGGATGCTCGGGTGCCGGGCGCTTGCCGCGGCGCCACAGGAAGAATCCGACCATGCACAGGTTGACCACCGCGAAGGCCCAGAACAGGCCCGCCTCGCCGTAGGCGGTCATGGCGGGCGAAATCATCAGCGGCGCCATCGCCGACCCCAGCGAGTTGATCAGCAGCATGCCTTGGATCATCGGCACGATGGCGTCGGCCGGCGCCCGGTCGGCCGCATGGCTGACCGCGACCGGATACACCGCGAACACTCCGCCGCCGAGCAGGAACAGCAGCGCAGGCAGCAGCGCAGAACCCGACGGCAACAGCAGAATGCCCAGCGACAGCGCCACACACACCGCCCCCAGCACGATCAGCACGTCCTGCCGGTCGGTACGGTCGGACCAGCGCCCCACCGGGTATTGCAGCAGCATCGCGCCGAGGATCACCCAGGCCATCATGCGGCCCACTTCGCCGGTGTCCAGGCCGATGCGTTGCAGGTACAGCGGCAGCAGCGAGTACACCGCAGCGATGGCCACACCGGAGCCGAAGCAGCCCACCAGGCCGCTGGGTGTCACGCTGAGCAACTGGCGCGGCTTGAGCGGTTCCACTTGGTCGAGCAACGGCGAGACCCGCGGCAGCACACCGATGGGCAGGATCGACAGCGAGGCCAGCATGCCGGCGACCATGAACGGTGCGGTGGTGCCCCAACCAGCCAGCTCGCCCAGAAACGCCTGGCCCAGCACACCGGCGCCGTACAGCGCGATCATGTACAGCGCCAGGAGGCGCCCACGGATCTTCGCGTCGCCGGCCAGCAGCATCCAGCTTTCGATCACCAGGAACACCCCGACGGTGGCCCAGCCGTTGATCAGGCGCAGCACCATCCAGCCCCAGGTGTCGACGAACAGCCCTTGCAGCAGGATGGTCGCGGCGATCAGCGAGGCGAAACAGGTATAGGCGCGAATGTGGCCGATGCGCAGGATCAGCCGGTCGTTGAACAGCGCACCCAGGGTCAGGCCGAGGAAGTAGGCGGACGCCACCACACCGATCATGGTGGCCGACTCACCGGCCTCGCCCAGACGCAGGGTGGTCAGCGACGACAGAAAACCGTTGCCCAACGCAACGATGAACAACCCGAGCAATGGCGCCAGCGCCATGCCCAGCAAACGCACGGACATACGTACCTCTAATCAGTAGGAAAACGACGGACGCCCTTTCAGGCATGCAGGGTCGAGCAGGCCTTGGAGGCCGGCGCTGCAGCAAAGTGCCAGGGAATGTCTGCGACCAGGGCATGACGCGACCGCAGGCCGCGTTGGAGCGGGCGGGCGGAAGATTCCTGGTCGATCAGGGCGGCGCAGGAGCGTAGAGGGTCATGGCGACGGGTTGCCAGCGTTCGTGGCGACTGGACGAAAAGGCCGGGCGGATTCTACGGCCCGGCGAGTCGCCAAGCTGAGGAATTTGCTGCGACAGGATGACGCAGCGTCGATGGCCGGAAAGCGATAGGCGCACCTTCATGCAGGGCAGTCGAACCTCCAGAGCCGCCTAGCGGCTCCCCGCAGTCAAGCGCAGCGCCTTACCGAACGCACCTGGCTCAGTGGAGGAGTGGCCGGTTCGGCGTTCCGATCAGCCGCGATGGCCGGCAATGCCGGCCCAATGGCTGCGATGCCTTGCTACAGAGCGTAAGCGGCGCTTGACCCAGGGCGGCGTTGCCGCCCATCGCGGCTAAAGCCGCTCCCACAGGCCGCTTCTTCAGGGTTCAGTGCACTGCAAAACTGTGCGTGGTCTTGTCGAATCGGCGGTTGCGGTGTTCCGATTGGCCGCGATGGGCTGTAAAGCAGCCCCACATCAGCCTGGTTGGGCTTGACTGACTGCTACCGGGCTCCACTGTCCTTTCCAGGCTCGTTCCAGCTACCCGCAAGCCCAGTCCAACTGCATCGATGCCAGGTCCACCTGGCCCGTCCCGCAGCCGAAATTGAAGCCACCGAAATCTTCCTCGAATTCCAGAAAGCGTGGACCGAACTCGGGGTACCCCTGCACCGGCATCATCGTGCCGCCCAGATGGTTGCGTCCAAAGAAGCGTTCCAGGTCGAGCCCCTGTGCCGATTCACCGAAAGCGGGCACATAGCCGCTCTCGACGCACTCGTCGTCCCACTCCCGTGGCGGCTTGCCCACATTGGGGTCGCCCTCGCGGAGCTGCGCATGGATGGGCAGCGCCGTTTCCAGGCCTGCGCCGGGCAGCAGCGCCAACGGCGGCGCATCGGGTTCGCGGATGCGCAGGTCGTGGAAATAGACCGGGTAGGGCTGTGTGTACCAGGTCGGCTCAGGCCCGAGCAGCGCACTGGAGGGCAGGCGCGGCGCCGGGCAGAGCGGGCCGTCGAACTCGGCCTGGGTCAGCCACAGGCCGGCATATTGCGTGCCGAGGATGTCGCGCATGTCGAAACGTGCGGGATGGCGGTCTTTGGCGTGCCGCCAGAGCATGTGCAGGGCTGGGTCTTGCGGGGCGGCTTCAGGCAGCGCGGCGGCAAAGAAAGCTTCCACCGCTTCGTTGGCCGTCAGTTCCTCGAACTGATCGTCGACGAACAGGCTCAGGGCCACGCGTCGTTCGCCCTGGGTGCGGTACTGCGGCGGAATGTGCAGGGTGAAGGCGTGGCGCAGCGGGTGGCCGAAGGTTTCGCTGAGTGGCCACTGGCTGGAGCGGATACCGGGCGGAAGTCCCAAACACCAACCCCCGGCCCATTCGGCGCCACGCTGCGCGGCTGGCAACAGGCGTTGCGGATGGCGCAGCAGATCGTAGGCACAGGTCAGGGTGGGGTCGGCGGATGGCAAGGTGTCGGGTGAGGAAGGCATCGGGCGAAGTCCGGACAAGTGAGAACGTTGGCTAGGCTTTGTCTGAAACGTCTTGAGCGAAAGTTAGGCAAGGCCGATGGCGGCCCCGCGAAAACAGCCGAGGAACGGCCGGGGTCGCGTCCGACTGTACTGGCGTAAATGAGCATTCCGACGGGGCCGTCCCACCGGGCTGTTCTTAACGCAGCAAGACCTAGTCTCAAGGCTTTTCAGACAGAGCCTAGGATATCGCAGCGAACGGTTGGTGAGCCGCTTTGGCCGGTACAGCCTTCAAGAATGTGAGCGAGCGCAAAGACTGCGGAAAAAACCGTTGCAGTTCGGACCCTCGAACACTCCGGGCGTTGCGCCCACAGCAGCCTTCGACTCGTAAGGACGATGAGCCTGAGGCGCAAGCAGGCCGGAACGAGCAACGTGCGTGTCTCACCGAAGTGACGCAGGGCGCTGACGTTCGAGCCGACAAGGACGCCCGCCGCCTTCCAGGTCAACGTCCCCGGCGGCGCGACACCCGCGCTTCGATGTTCTTGCGGCCGATGAGCAGGGGCGGCGTCTCCGTCACCGGCTCGTCGGCCAGCCATTTGTACATCACCAGGCAGTCCACTAGGCCGAAACGGGCATGGCGATAGGCTTTGGGCAGGCGCCCGACGGTCTCGAAGCCCAAGGCCTGCCACAGCGCCACCGCCACTTCGTTGGTGGCCACCACCGAATTGAACTGCAACGCCAGCAGGCCAGCCTGGCGGGCGAGCTTCTGCGAGTGCTCGCACAGCGCCCGCGCCACGCCGCGGCCGCGCGCCGCTTCGCAGACCATGTAGCCGCAATTGCCTACGTGTGAGCCGGGGCCGGCGGCATTGGCTTTCAGGTAATAGGAACCCAGCAGTTGCCCCTCGTGCTCTGCCACCAGTGTGTGCAACGGCAGTTCCAACCAGAGCTGACGCGCCTGCTCGAAGTCGATGTCCGGGGCGTAGGCGTAAGTCTCGCGCGCCTGGGCCACGGCCTGGAAGGTGGGCCAGAAGCGCTTGAAATCGTCCGGGGTCATGGGGCGGATGTGCATGGGCAGGCTTTCCTGTGCGAACGGACCGCGCAGTGTGGGACGCCCGAGGCCACCCGGCAAGTGCCGGTGGCCCAACACAGGCTCAGATATAGATGAACACCAGGACCAACGCGGCCACCACGGCCCACTTTTCCAGGTAGTAGCGGGTGCGGTTGCGCTTCTTCAGCGCCTTGCCGCGCTCGCGGATGCGATAGATGCGGGTGAACAGGCGATTGATCGCACCGGTCTTGTCGTTGGCATCGTTGGGCGCGGCCGCTGCGGACATCACGTTACGGCTGAACCAGCGATTGAACGCAGTGGCCCAGCGGTACTTGAGCGGGCGCTCGATGTCGCAGAACAGGATGATGCGGTTGTGTTCGGTGGTATTGGCGGCGTAATGGATGTAGGTCTCGTCGAACACCACCGCCTCACCGTCGCGCCAGGCGTACTTTTCACCATCGACGTCGATGTAGCAGCCGTCGTCGTTGGGGGTGTCCAGGCCCAAGTGGTAGCGGTAGGAACCCGCATAGGGGTCGCGATGGCGCACCAGCTTGGCCCCTGGTGGCAGCGTGGCGAACATGGCCGCTTTGACCGTACCGATGCTTTGCAACAGTTCGGTGGTGCGCGGGCACAGCGTCAGGGCCGATGGGTGGCTCTCGCCGTACCATTTGAGATAGAAGCGTTTCCAGCCGGTCTTGAAGAACGAGTTGAAGCCCACGTCGTCGTAGTTTTCCGACTTCTTGATCTCGCCGCCGTGCAGCAACTGCACGGCCTCTTCACGAATCTCCTGCCAATGCGCCTGCAAGGGTGCGAGCTCCGGGAAGGCCTCGACCGGCAGATAGGGTTTGGCGGGGTGGCGTGAGAACAGATAGAGGAAGCTGTTGATCGGCGCGAGAAAGCTGGAGTGGTCGCCCAGTTGCCGAGTCAGTTTGTGGCGCACGCGACCGCGCAGGTGCACGTAACCGATGGACAGGACGAAGATCAGGACGAGGGCGATTTTCATGAACGGTACTTACTGATAGAGGCGGCCAGGGGTGTGGCCCAAGCGCGCCAGCATAGCAATTGGCCTTCTGCTTTGTACAATCCATTACATAGCTGCCGGAGTGTGTAGCAGCCCGCCGCAGGCCCTCTGGCGCCGCCGCCGGAGTTGGCCAGGCCTATCCTCGACCACCCATGTGGGTCCTGCATCGTCGAGCTGGAGCTACCCAGCAGCCTGGCGCCGGCTGGCCGCAGCGCCTGCGCCGTTGCTTGCCGGGAGCGCAGCGGCAGGTCAACCGCGCAGGGCCGCCACCACTTGGTCGACGCTGGCCTTGAGCCCGGCCAGCGTGTCTTCGGCATCGCTGTCGAGCACTACCAGCTCGGCGCCCGAAGCCTTGATGACTTCGGCCACGGCCTGGCTGGGTTGGCGATGATGCAGCACCACGGCCACGTCGTTCGCCTTGAGGTTGTCGCCAAGCAGTTTCAGGGCCGCAGCGTCCCATTGATCGCCTGCCGGCAGCGGCTGGTCGATGAGGTCCAGGTTCATGCCGCCGGCCAGGTAGCTCAGGCGCTCGGAGAGGCTGACCACGCTGAGGTTGTCGATTTCGGCCAGTTGCGTCTGGCTGGCCGACTGCAACGCCAGCAACTGGCGTTTGAGCCCCGCGAGGTTGCTCTGCACGCGCGCCTTGTCGGCGGGCGCCAGACGCTCCAGGTCGTTGGCCAGCACATCGGCCATGCGGCCGAGGTTGCTCGGATTCAGCCAGGGGTAAGCGGCGAAGGCATCGTCGCCCTGCACGGCGATGCCCGGCAGAGCACCGTCCACCGGCCGCGCGGCGTCGATTTCGACGATGCGGATGTTGCTGCGTCGGGCCATCGGGTAGAGCGGATCGTCGCGCCAGATCGAGCGCAAGCCGATCACGGCATCGGCCTGGCGCGCGGCCTTGTCCAGGCCGGCGCCACCGCGGGTGCTGAAGAACGATGGCTGGCGGCTGGCCGGCAGGTTGGCTGGCGCGGCGCGCTCGATCCGTACCGAAGTGCCTTCGAGCAGCGCGGCGGCCAGGCTGTGGGTGACGGGCAAGGTGGTCAGGACGGTCATCGACGCGGCGGGCGATCCCGCGGCGGGCGATCCCGCGGCGGGCGACCTTGCGGCGCCAGCGTCGGTGGCAGGCGCGGCCATGCCCAGAGAGGGCACGCCGGCCAAGGCGAGCGCGAGCGTCAGATGCTTGAGGGACAGGTTCATGCCGGGTTTCCTTGCAGGCGTGGAACGAGGGCGCGGGCCAGGGCGGCCAGGGCGAAGCACGCGCCTGCCACCAGAATGATCGCCGCGCCCGACGGAATGGGCAGGTCGAAGACGATCGGCAAGAGGATGCCGGCCAGGGTGCTGAGGGTGGCGATCAGCACCGAAGCGAAGAAGAAGCCCTTGAGCGACTGGCTCACCAGGCGCGCCGCCGCCGCAGGAATCACCAGCAACGCGCCGACCAGAATGGCGCCGATCACTTTCACCGCCGCGACCGTGACCAGGGTCACCAGCACCACGAACAGGTAGTCGAGGGTCTTCACCGCCACGCCACGCACCGCCGCCAGTTGCGGATTGAAGCTGGCGAGCATGATGCGGTTGTACAGCGGCACCGCCAACGCCACCACCAGCAGGGCGACGCTGCCGAGCACCAGCAGGTCTTCGGGGCTGACCGTCAGCACCGAGCCGAACAGCACGTTTTCCAGGATGTGCACGTTGATCTTGCCGGCCAGCATCAACAGCAGGCTGGCGCCCAGGGCCAGCGACACGGAGAGGAACACGCCGATCAGCGTATCGGGCGACAGCCCGGTGCGGTTGCGCAGGAAATTGAGCAGGATGCCGAACAGCAGACAGTAGCCGAACAAGCTGCCGTAAGGGCCGGTGTAGGGTTCGCCGAGCAGGATGCCGATGGCGACGCCGGTCAGCGCGGCATGGCCGACCGCTTCGGAGAAAAAGGCGAAGCGTTTGACCACGACCAACGTACCCAGTCCGCCCAGGACCGGTCCGATCATCGCGCCGGCCAGCAGGGCATTGATGACGAAACCATAGGCCAGCGCTTCGGGCAGATATCCGGCGGCGGCCCACTCTTGAATCAGTTGACGAAACACTTCGAAGCTCATCAGGCGGCGCCCTCGCGGCGTGGATGGACGGAGAACAGGCTGAGCAAACGCTCCGGGGTCAGTGCCTCGGCCGGCGCTGCGTCGAACAGCACCTGGCGGCTCAGCCCGGTGACCCGGTCGGCCAGACGCAAGACGGCCTGCAAGTCGTGCTCGATCCACAGCACCGTGGTGCCCGAGGCGCGCCAGGCGTGCAGCAGTTGTTCGAAGACCTGGATGCCGGCTTCGTCGAGGGCCGACATCGGCTCGTCGAGCACCAGCAGTTGCGGCGCCGGGATCAGCCCCTGAGCCAGCAGCACGCGCTGGCGCTCGCCGCCCGACAGCGCCCCCATGCGCCGCTTGCGCTTGTCGAGCATGCCCACGCGCTCCAGCGCCTGGTCGATGGCCGGCCGCACGCGGCGCGACAAGCCGAGAAAAGCCGGGCGACGCTGGCACATGGCGGCCATGAAGTCGTCCACCGTCATCGGCAAGCCGCGATCGAACTCCAGGGCCTGCGGCACGTAGCCGACCACTTCGCTGGAGCCTGGCCAGTGCAGGGTCAGCCGGCCCTGGTGCGGCATCTGCCCAAGCAGGGTCTTGATCAGCGAGCTCTTGCCGCCGCCGTTGGGGCCGACGATGGCGTGAATGCTGCCGGCGGCGACGTCGAAGCTGACCTGTTCGAGGATCCGCGTGCGGCCCAGGGTCAGATCGATGCCGGCGAACTCGATGCGCGGCCCGCCGACGCCGGCGAGCTTGGCGGCGGCGGTCATGTGCGGTTCTCCTCGATGGCGCGCACCACGGTATCGAGGTTGCGCTGCATCTCCACCTCGTACTTGTCCTTGGTGTATTCGCCATAGGAGATGTGCGTCAGCGGATACAGGCGCACGCCGGCTTCGCGCTGGATGGTGTCGACATAGGCCGAGGGGAAGTCCATCTCCGAGAAGATCACCTTGACGTCCAGCGCCTTGAGCTGGTCGATGGTCTTCTTCAACTGCGCCGGGCTCGGTTCGATGCCGTGGGCCGGCTCCACCACGGCAGTGACTTCCAGGCCGAAGTCGCGCAGCAGGTAGTCGTAGGCGGCGTGGATGGTGGCGACACGGAAATTGGCGTTGGGCGCCGCGCTGACCTTGGCCAGGGCGGCGGCGCGCAGGCCGCGCAGGCGCTTGGCGTAGGCGCGGGCGTTCTTGGTGTAATACGCCGCGTGGTCGGGATCGATCTCGCCCAGTTGGCGGGCGATGTTGTTGACCTGGGCGATGGTGGTGCTGATCGACAGGAAGGTGTGCGGGTTGACCACCTTGCCGGCGCCGCGCGCAGCGATGCCGGTCGCCGCCAGCAGGGGCACGTTGCGGTTGGCTTCGATGGTCTTGATGTCGGGCTTTTCGCTGGCCGCGATCATGCGGTCGGCGAAGTCGTCGTGGCCCACGCCGTTGAGCACCACCACGTCCAGGGTACCGATGCGCTTGATGTCCTCGGCGCGCGGCTCGTAGGCATGCGGGTTGAAGCCGGCCGGGATCAGCGGCACCACTTCGGCCTTGTCGCCGACGATGTTGCTCACATAGCTGTAATAGGGATGCAGAGTGATACCGATGCGCAGGGGTTTGCCGGCGTCGGCCAGGGCCAGGGCGGGCAGGGCGCAGGCGACCAGCAGGGCAAGGGCGCGACGCGCCAGGGCGGAGCGGAACATGGGGGAGTCCTTGTTTCAGTGACGGTGCTGGCGGGTGACCCCAGCGTCGTAGTGGCTGACGACCTGCTGCCAACCGGCGTCGGCCAGGGCCGTGGCGGATCGGTCGGGCGGGGGCGTGGCATCGTTCTGGCGGCGCAACCAGACCACGGGTTCGGTACCGGCCCCGGCAGGCAGCAACAGCAGGAAGCTCCCAGCCACTTCTGCGGCCTGGCTACGGCCCAGGTAGGCGTCGTCGCTCAGGCGCTGCCATTGGTGGCGGCCGCGGCTCTCGCTGCTGGCATCGACCACGAACGGCGGCAGCCCCTCTTCGGCCAGCAGGGCGATGTCAGGGCTGCTGCCGGTGTCTTCGCGCAGCAGGCGCATTTCGTCGGCGGCCACGCGCAGGTCGGTGTACAGGCCTTGCTCGGCTGGCGTGAGGTCGCGGCGGGCGTCGATCTCGTGGGCGCCTAGCGCCACTTCGTCTTCCCGGGCGCCGCGAACACCGACCACGGCCGCGGCCAGCAGCACGATCACCAGTGCGGCCAGCAGTACGTAGAGGGTTTCGTGCCCGGCACCGGCCGGGCGCACGACTTGGGCGCGGCTCATGGCGCGGCGATGTCGGCGTGGTCGACTTCCACCACGTGGCCGGGGCCTGCGTCGAACAGCACGTAGAACTCGCCGTCGGGGCGCTTGAAGGTCAGGGTCGAGTCGTCGCCGAGCTTGCCGCCGACCAGCACCTGCTCGTCGTAGCCGATGACGTCGAGGGTCACCCCAGGCGCGCCGCTGCCGTCCGAGAAGCCCCCTTTGCAGGTGATTTCGCCGTTGCCTTTCTCGTCGCATTCGCACATGGGGTTGTGCGCCAGCGCCGGGCCTGCGGCCAGTACCAGCAAGGGCAGGGCGAGCCTGCGGATCAGGTGTTTCATGGATTGCCTCCTTGTTTGGCGAGCCAGGCCGCGGTCGCGGGCGATGCGTCGGCCAAGGGTACTGATGCCTGGTACAGTTTGCCGTCCCAGCCTTCGATGGTGATCCAGACCTGCGCGTCGGGCCGAGTGCGTGGCGGAATCGGCAGCGAAGTGGCCATGCGGTACTGCGAGCCGAACAGGATGCTGCCTGCGGCGCGCAGGCTGCGCGGCTTGCCGATGCGCAGGTAGATGGCCTTGACGCCTTCGTCGCAGGTGGCGCACAGGGCGAGGTTGAACACTTTGAAGTAGCCCGCAGGGCCGTCTTGCACCGGCGGCTGGTCGAGCATTTCGGCCAGGCTCACGCTCCAGCGACCTACCGGAATGTCGGCCTGGATGTGCTGGCCCAGGCCGTCGTCACCGCGGAACATGCGCATGTCGGCGAAGTACTTGGGCATGAACGCCAACGGAATCAGGATCAGCAGGATGTTCAGGTGGAAACGCCACTTCAGCCACCAGCGTCTGAAGCCGACCGTCGGCTGGGCTTGTGCGCGGCTCATGGCTGCACCTCCACGGCAGGCTCGGGCGTTTTGCGCGTAATGCCTGCGTTCATCCGCGCCGGTCGCTCGCTGCGTTTGAGGGCCGCGGCGGTGGCTTGAGCCGTGCGCTTGGTCCAGATCAACAGGCCGCTCAGCACCATCAGCGTCAACACCAGGCCGAAGAAGAACCACACCAGCTTGATCGCCAGGCCGCCGAAGTCACCGGTGTGCAAGGGGCGCATGGATTCGGTGACGAACTCAAGGGCCGTGCGGTCCGAGAGCACGAACTGGCTGTCGACTTTCTGCGTATAGGGGTTGACCGACGCTGTCTGCATCATCAAGGGGTACCAGCCGCGGCCCATCATGTAGATGTGGCTGTAAGCGGTGCCCGGCATGAACACATAGGTGAAGTCCAGCCCTGGCATCTGCTGCTGGGCGATGAGCATCGCCTGGTCCAGGTCGATGCGCGGCGCCGGGCTGCCATCGGGCATCTGCGGCACTTGCTCGCGGGCGATCACCGGCACGGCGGGTTCGCTGGAAATGGTGATGTGGTTGTCGGCCAGAATCGCCTGGATCAGGAACCAGGTGCCGGTGATGGAAATGACCGCGATGAACCAGATCGACCAGACCCCTGCCAGACGGTGCAAGTCGCCCCAGAAAATGCGCGAACCGTGCCCGGTGCGCACGGGTTTGAAGAAGCCGCGCCAGAATTTCTTGTAGACCACCAGGCCCGTGACCAAGGACGCCAGCATCGGCAGCCCGAGCAGCGACACCAGGTACCAGCCCCAGCTGTAGCCGCTGGTGAAGGGCACCAGCCACCAGCCATGCAAGGCACGGGTGAAGGCCTGGAAGTTGAAGTCCGGCGCCTGGCCCTGGATCGCCCCGGTATAGGGGTTGACGTAGAGCGTGGGCTTGGAGCCGTCGGGCCGGGTGACGCCCATGTTGAGCGCGAAATGCGAGCCGTCGGGCTGGTTCAGCCATTCGACGGCGAGCTCCGGTTGGGCTTTGTGCACTGCATCGATCACCTGCTGATAGCTCAGCCGCTCTGCGTCCGAGGAGGGGGCGGTGGCGCGCACGTCCGGGTCGGCCAGCCAGACGATTTCATGGCTGACCACGGCGAGCATGCCGGTGAAGCAGACGATCAAGACGAAAAACCAGATCGGCAACGCGAGCCAGCTGTGGACCAGGAACCACAGCCTGGATTTGGATTTTTTGGGAGATTGAGCCATCAGTCGTTCTTCTAGAAATGGGGTCGAGCGAACGCCCAGCCTAAATGGGCCGCACTAGTAAGGACGAATGAGAATAAAAATCCTACGCACTTAATTGAAAGAATTTGTTTCAAGCGCGGAAAACCGGCCTGTGCGGTTGCCGCGCAGGCCGGTTTTCGAAGGGTGGCGGGGTGGGCGGTAGCTATTTCAAGCGCTGTTGGCCAGCGCCGAGCGTGGCATACGCCCGCGCTGGCAGCCTAGCTCTTCGAAAAGGGCTTCGCCAATCTCCGCCGCCCGCGCCGGCAGCACCGAGAGCAAGGTGTCGCTCAGGCCGTGGCTGCTTTCGCAGAAGCCTTGCAGGTACACCGAAGCCTGCAAGCCGGGGCTGGCCAGAACGCGGTAGTTGCGATCCACCGCGTAGTCGTCCAGGTAGCCGGCCAGCGGTGCGAGCAGCTCACGGTGCGAGCTGCGGGCATAGCCGGTGGCCAGGATCACGGCATCGTAACGGTGGGTCTGCTGCTGGCCGGTGGCAAGGTCGGTGATGGTCAGCTCGATGCCGTCCGGGTTGGCGACCACGGTTTCGACCTGGCGTCGGCACAGCACGTTGTGGCGGAACTGATGCGCCACTTTCTGCCGGTAGAGGATGCCGTAGATGCGTTCGAGCAGGTTCAGGTCCACCACCGAGTAGTTGGTGTTGTGGAACTGCTCGATCAGTTTGCCGCGCTCGGCGGCCGGCTGGTTGAACACCAGATCGGTGTAGTCCGGGGCGAAGATTTCGTTGACGAAGGGGCTGTCGTCGGCAGGTTTGAGGCTGGCGGCACGCAGGATCATGTCGACCTTCGCCGACGGGTAGCTGTCGTTGAGGTCGATGAACGCTTCAGCGGCGCTCTGTCCCGAACCGATCACTGCGATGCGCATGGCCTTGCCCTGGGTGCAGGGCAGTTTGGCGACACTGCTCAGGTACTGGGAATGGTGGAATACCCGCGGGTCGTCCTTCAGGCTGCGGAAAATCTCCGGAATCTTCGGCGTGCCGCCGGTACCGACCACCACCGAGCGGCTACGGCGGACGATTTCCCGGCCTTGCCCATCCTGCGAGACCACCCGAAGGTGTTCGACCCTGCCCTGATGCACCTCCGGCTCGATACGCAGCACTTGCTCGCCATACTGGGCCTGGGTGGCGAAGTGCTCGGCGGCCCAGCGCAGGTAGTCGTTGTACTCCAGGCGGCAAGGATAGAAGGTGCCGAGGTTGATGAAGTCGGCCAGGCGCCGTTTTTGGTGCAGATAGTTGACGAAGCTGTAGGGGCTGGTGGGGTTGCGCAGCGACACCAGGTCCTTGAGGAAGGAGATCTGCAACTCGCTCTGGCTGGCCAGGGTCTCGCCATGCCAGCGGTAATCGGTCTGCTTGTCGATGAACAGGGCGTCGAGGGCATGACCGTGGGTCTGCGCGAGTTCTTCCAGGGCGATGGCCAAGGCCAGATTGGAGGGGCCGAAGCCCACGCCGATCAGGTCTTTCAAAGGGGCTGAAGGTGAAGTCTGGCTCATGGCGGGTGTCCATAGGAGTGGAGAGCGGCATGCCTGCCGAGGGGTGCAGCGCCTGCACGGGTACATCAAGGGAACGAGCCAGTGCCGGGCGAATTTAGCGTCGGCGCCTGCGCTGCGGGGTAGAAAAGCCGACCTCGAGGCCTACAGCTTTTGGACGAACTGCCGATACAGCGGCTACGCCCCATCGCGCCCATTCCAGGAGGAACCATGGTGAATTTTTCCAACCTCGTCGTGCCGTCAGCGACGATTCCTGCCTCTGCTGCCACTGCAGAGGCTCCCGACACCACCGAGCAGACCTCGGCCGTACAGCTGCAAGGCAAGGCGTTCAATCAAGGCTTGCAGACCCAGGCACCGGCGGCAGGCGGCGCCAGCAGCGAAGACACTGAGTCGGATGCGATCAAGGCGCTCAAGCAGATGATCAAGGATCTGCAGAAACAGCTGGCCGAAGCGCAGCGCCAATTGGAATCGATCAGTGCCCAGCAGATGAGCGACCAGGCCAAGCAGACCGCCGTGGCCGCCCAGCAAGCCAACATCGCTACGATCAATGCCAGCCTGATGACCGCGACCAGTCAGCTGCTGGCAGCCCTGGCCGAGGCGAACAAGAGCAGTGCCGGGAGCATGGTCAGCACCCAGGCCTGAATGGGCAGAGGTTCGTGAACGCGACGGCGATCCGGGCTGATGGGGCGAGTCCGCCCCGAGATTGCGAATGGCCCCATAGCGTGTGAGTTGCTTTCTGGCAGGGGTTGCCGCCTGCCTTAGGCATGTATAAGGCAGCGGCAGGTCATTCCAATAATTAGGCTGCTAATAAAGTCTTTGACATTCACTGCCTAGGCAGTAACATTTGCACACACTTAGCTCAGGTGTGCGCCATGCCCCACTTCACGCCAGACAATTTCTCCGACTGCAGCCTTGGTTTGCTGTTGGGGCGCGCAGCGATTCTCAAGGACCGCATCCTCGATGCGCACTTGGAGAGCGAAGGCGTGACCGCTGCGCAGTTCAAGGTGCTGGTGATCATCACTCAGTTGCAGCTCGATACGCCCGCCGAAATGTGCCGGTGCCTGGGCCTGGACAGCGGGTCCATGACGCGCATGCTCGATCGCCTTGAGCAGAAGGCGCTGATCCAACGCCAGCGCTGCCCGCAGGACCGTCGCCAGGTGCGCCTGGTGCTGACCGGCGAAGGTCAACGCCTGGCCGACCGCTTGCCCGAGGTCGGCGCCAAGGCCATGAACGAGTTGGTCGGCGTGCTCGCTCCCGACGAGCTACGCACCCTCGAGCGCCTGTTGACCAAGATCCTGCTCGATGCCGGCGACCCGATGACGGTGCGTCGCTTCGGCAACCGTTGAACCCTTCCGACTTTTTTCAAGGTACTGCCATGGCCACTTCCCCCGACGCCAACGCTCCCGCCGAGCCCGCTGGCCAAACCGCCGACAAGCCTGCCAATTCGCGCAAGCGCAAGCTCTGGCTGCTCGGCTTGCTGCTGTTGGTGATTCTCGGCGCGGCGGCCGGTTGGGCGTGGTACAGCCTGGTCGGGCGCTGGGAAGAGAACACCGACGATGCCTACGTCAACGGCAACGTGGTGGAGATCACGCCCTTGGTCACCGGCACGGTCACCAGCATCGGCGCCGACGATGGCGATCTGGTCCACGCCGGGCAGGTGCTGCTGCGCTTCGACCCGTCCGACACCGAGGTGGCCTTGCAGGCCAGCCAGGCCAAGCTCGCGCGTACGGTGCGCGAGGTGCGCGGGCTGTACAGCAACGTCGATGCGCTCAAGGCCCAGGTGCAGTCGCGCCAGGCGGCGTTGAAGACCGCGCGCGACAACTACAACCGGCGCAAGGCGTTGGCCGACGGCGGGGCGATTTCCGCCGAAGAGCTGTCCCATGCCCGCGACGATCTGACCACTGCGCAAAGCGCCGTGGACAGCGCCCGCCAGCAGCTCAACACCAGCACCGCCCTGGTCGACGACACCCAGGTCGCCTCGCACCCCGAGGTCATGGCCGCCGCCGCCGAGCTGCGCCAGGCCTACCTCGACCATGCGCGCACCACCCTGGTGGCGCCGGTGACCGGCTATGTGGCCAAGCGCACCGTGCAACTGGGCCAGCGCTTGCAACCAGGCACCGCGACCATGGCGGTGATTCCGCTGGACGAAGTGTGGATCGACGCCAACTTCAAGGAAACCCAGTTGCGCGACATGCGCATCGGCCAGCCGGTGAGCGTGACCGCCGACCTTTACGGCGACGACATCGAATACCGCGGCACCGTGCAGAGCCTGGGGGCCGGCACCGGCAGCGCCTTCGCCCTGCTGCCGGCGCAGAACGCCACCGGCAACTGGATCAAGATCGTGCAGCGGGTGCCTGTGCGCATCGCCCTGGACCGCGAGCAATTGCAGCGCCATCCGCTGCGCATCGGCTTGTCCACGGTGGTCGAAGTCGATCTGCACGACCAGGACGGCCCTGTGCTGGCCCAGCAGCCACCGCAACAGGCCACCTACAGCACCCAGGTCTACGACCAGCAGCTGGGCGAGGCCGATGCGTTGATCGCCCGCTTGATCCGTGACAACAGCGCCGCCGGCAAGACGGCCACGCCATGAGCCAGCCGGCCGCTGCCCAGTTCACGCCGCCGAGCCTGTTGCTGACCACCATCGGCCTGTCGTTGGCGACCTTCATGCAAGTGCTCGACACCACCATCGCCAACGTGGCCTTGCCGACCATCTCCGGCAACCTGGGCGTGAGTTACGAGCAGGGCACCTGGGTCATCACCTCGTTCGCCGTGAGCAACGCCATCGCCTTGCCGTTGACCGGCTGGCTGAGCCGGCGCTTCGGCGAGGTCAAGCTGTTCATCTGGGCGACCCTGCTGTTCGTGCTGGCCTCGTTCCTCTGCGGCATCGCCCAGTCGATGCCCGAACTGGTGGGTTTCCGCGTGCTGCAAGGGGTGGTGGCCGGCCCGCTGTATCCGATGACGCAGACGCTGTTGATCGCCGTGTATCCCCCGGCCAAGCGCGGCATGGCCCTGGCGCTGCTGGCGATGGTGACGGTGGTGGCGCCCATCGCCGGGCCGATTCTCGGCGGCGTCATCACCGACAACTACAGCTGGCCGTGGATCTTCTTCATCAACATCCCCATCGGCTTGTTCGCCGCCGCGGTGGTGCGCCAGCAAATGCGCGCGCGGCCGGTGCACACCAGTCGCCAGCCCATGGACTACATCGGCCTGCTGACCCTGATCGTCGGCGTCGGCGCTCTGCAGGTGGTGCTCGACAAGGGCAACGACCTGGACTGGTTCGAATCGCCGTTCATCGTGGCCGGCAGCCTGATTTCCCTGGTGTTCCTGTGCATCTTCGTCATCTGGGAACTGACCGACCGGCACCCGGTGGTGAACCTGCGCCTGTTCGTGCACCGCAACTTCCGTGTCGGTACCATCGTGCTGGTCGGCGGCTACGCCGGGTTCTTCGGTATCAACCTGATCCTGCCGCAGTGGTTGCAGACGCAGATGGGCTACACCCCGACTTGGGCGGGCCTGGCGGTGGCGCCGATCGGCCTGTTGCCGGTGTTGATGTCGCCGTTCGTGGGCAAGTACGCGCATCGTTTCGACCTGCGCTTGCTGGCAGGTCTGGCGTTTCTGGCGATTGGCGCGAGCTGCTACATGCGCGCCGGCTTCACCAGTGAAGTGGACTTCCAGCACATCGCCCTGGTGCAGTTGTTCATGGGCATCGGCGTGGCGCTGTTCTTCATGCCGACCTTGAGCATCCTGCTCTCGGATCTACCGCCGCACCAGATCGCCGACGGTTCGGGTCTGGCGACCTTCCTGCGCACGCTGGGCGGCAGTTTCGCAGCGTCACTGACCACTTGGATCTGGATTCGCCGCGCCGATCAGCACCATGCCTATCTGACCGAGCACATCACCCCGTACGACCTGGCGACCCGCCATACCCTGGAGCAGATGGGCGGCGCCAGCCTGCAGAACTACGCCCAGCTCGAGCAGATCGTCAACGGCCAGGCCTACATGATGTCGACGGTGGACTATTTCACCCTCATGACCTGGATCTTCGCCGGGTTGATCCTGCTGGTGTGGTTCGCCAAGCCGCCGTTCAGCGCCAAGGCGCCGCCCGGTTCGGGTGGGCACTGACGCGACGCCGGTCTAGAACGAGCGAATGATCCGCCCCAGGGTTTCCATGGCCTGCTCTGCGGTGTCGCTCCAGGGGCTGCCGTAGTTCAGGCGGATGCAGTGGCCGAAGCGCCGGGTCGGCGAAAAGATCGGCCCCGGCGCGATGCTGATGCCCTGGGCCAGGGCCATGTGGAACAGCTTCAGGGCGTCGATGCGCTCGGGCAGCTCCAGCCACAGGAAATAGCCGCCGCTCGGCCGGCTGACCCGCGTCTGTGCCGGAAAGTACTTGGCCACGGCGGCGAGCATGTTGGCCTGCTGGCCTTCCAGGGCATAGCGCAGCTTGCGCAGGTGGCGGTCGTAGCCGCCGTGCTGCAGGTAGTCGGCGATCGCGGCCTGGGCCGGCATCGAGGCGCACAGCGAGGTCATCAGCTTGAGCCGCTCGACCTTCTGCGCGTAGCGCCCAGCGGCGACCCAGCCGATGCGATAGCCCGGGGCCAGGCTCTTGGCGAAGGAACTGCAATGCATCACCAGTCCTTCGGTGTCGAAGGCCTTGGCCGGTTTGGGCGCGTGCTGGGCGTAATACAGCTCGGCATAGACGTCGTCTTCGATCAGCGGCACTTGATGCTGGCGCAGCAACGCCACCAGCGCCTGTTTGTTGGCCTCCGGCATGCTCGCGCCCATCGGGTTCTGGAAGTTGGTCATGCACCACACGGCCTTGATCGGGTGCTTGTCCAGGGTCTGCGCCAGGACTGCCAGGTCCATGCCTTCGCGCGGCTGCACCGGAATCTCCACCGCCTTGAGCTTGAGCCGCTCCAGCACTTGCAGGCAGGCGTAGAACGCCGGCGCTTCGATCGCCACCAGGTCGCCTGGCTCGGTCACCGCTTGCAGGCACAGGTTGAGCGCTTCCAGAGCGCCGTTGGTGATCAGCAATTCCTCCATGGGCAGCATCAGCCCGGTGACCATGTAACGCAGGGCAATCTGCCGGCGCAGTTGCGGGTTGCCCGGCGACAGGTCGGTGACCGCCACCTGCGGGTCCATGTTGCGCCCGGCGCTGGCCAGCGAACGGGCCAGGCGTTGCAGCGGGAACAGCTTGGGGCTGGGGAAGGCCGAGCCGAAGGGGACGGTGGCCGGGTCCTTGATCGAGTCGAGGATGGAAAACACCAGCGCGCTGACATCGACATCGGTCGATTCGCTGATCGGCGCCAGGGTCTGCGGCTCGATGAAGGCGCGCGGGGCGTGGCTGTTGACGAAGTAGCCCGAGCGCGCACGGGCGCGGATCAGGCCGCGACGTTCCAACAGGTAATAGGCCTGGAACACGGTCGAAGGGCTGACGCCGTGGGTCTGGCTGGCATAGCGTACCGACGGCAGCCGCTCGCCGGGGCCGAGCACCCCGCTGCGGATCAGTTCGGCGATGTCGTCGGCAAAGCGTTCGTAGCGTTTCATGGCAGCTCGGCGGGCAGGCGGGTGGGCGGGGCGGGGCGGTCGGCGTCGACCGCCCGCCACTATGGCCGCGTCGCTGTTTGCAGTACAGCCTCAATTTGCGCTGCTAAAACCGTATCAGGAGTGCCGCTGCGGTCAGATCATCGAGCCTGGTACGCTCGCCTTGAGGTGTTTGCGAGCGTCCTTGGCGCCTGCCACGGTCAAGGCATCGGCCTCGGCCTCGGTGACCGGCACGCGCTGTCCGGCGGCCACGGCGACTGACATGCGTAGCTGTTCGTCGGTGACGATCTCGATGTCGGAGCCGGCGGTTTCAAGGCGCAGGTCGGCGCCGGTCAGCGTGCAACGATGGGTGGTTTCGTCGATGTGGACGGGCATGTGGAGTTCCTCTCTCTCGGTGGGTATGCACAGGTTGTGACTGCGCGCCGGATCGATTGCTCCGCGCAAGCGGCGAACGGTGGGCAAGGGCACTCCGGCGGTGAGACAGGGTCAATGCCCTAGGCTGAACCAAGGAGCGAACGCCGATGGACGATTGGCTGGACAACGTATGGACGGCCGTGGCGGCGGAGTTCGCCGACGTGACGGACGAGCAGGAAGTGGCGCGGATTCTGGTGCGTCTGATGATGGCGGCGGTGCTGGGCGCGGTGCTCGGTTTCGAGCGCGAGCATCGCGGCAAGTCGGCGGGTGTGCGTACGCACATGCTGGTGTCCATGGGCGCCGCGCTGTTCGTGCTGGCACCGAGCATGGCCGGTGCCGACGAACAGGCGATGAGCCGGGTGATCCAAGGCATCGTGGCGGGTATCGGCTTTCTTGGCGCCGGAACCATCCTCAAGGGCAACGGCAGCGACCCCAGCCATGTCAAAGGGCTGACCACCGCAGCGGGATTGTGGATGACTGCGGCGATCGGCACGGCGGCGGGTATGGGCCGCGAGGCCACGGCGTTGATCAGTACGGTGCTGGGCTTGCTGGTGCTGAGCAGCATGCCAGCATTGGTGGAACGCATTGGCGGGCAGCGCGAGGACAAGAAAAAGGAAGAAGAAACCAAACCTTGATCCAGACCCAGGGTTTGGAAAGAAAGGCTTCGCGCTTCGAAAAACTGAGATGAGCCGTTCAGCGGCCCAGTGCGATGTTCCCGCAGCGATCTGTCTGGAATCGTCGTGCGCCAGGGCCCTGCTTGCAACCGATTGCGGTTCGAACGCAGCCCCTGGTCCGTAGAAAGCACTAAGGGGAGCCGAAGCTCCCCTTGAGGTATGTTGCCTGCTCTTTCTTATTGTTCGGGACGTACCGTTTGTTGTTTTTGTCGGCATGTCCGGGTGGAGCGGTGGCCCCCACACGGGGCTCAAGAGCAAACGTATTTTTTTGAGCGCTGATCGATGTCCATCATTGCTGATCCAGCCTGACCGTCGCTACCTGAGGGTAGTTTTGTTGTTCTGTGCCAGGTGCGGGGCAACACCCCGGAAAACCCATCGACTCCAAAAAGATCTGCTTGCTACGCTTCTGCCGTGTTGTTTTTGTTATGTCAGAACCGTTGTCTGTTGTTTTTATTGGTTGGTGCGTTTTGTTGTTCTTGTTGTACGAAAGATATAGCAGGTGGCGTGCCAACTTTTGAAAGCCTTTTAAAAACAGGCTCTTAGCTGATTTCGCTGAATCGTCCATGCCTGAAATTCTGTCGAATTGTTTCCCTGTTACCCGACTTTCTGTTGAACGTTGTGGGAGCGGTAACACTCGACGCCCCACCTGTATCACTGCGAAGCCATGGCTGCGCTGCGTGCCCTTGCCACCCGAGAACCGTTGGCCCGCCCCAGCACGTCGCTGATGCGCTGCCCGGCTGCTATCAGCAGATCGAGGTCGATGCCGGTGTCGATGCCCAGCCCCTGCATCAGGTACACCACGTCTTCGGTGGCGACGTTACCGGTAGCGCCTTTGGCGTAGGGGCAGCCACCCAGCCCGGCCACGGAACTGTCGAACACGCTGATGCCTTCGAGCAGGCTGGCGTAGACGTTGGCCAGGGCCTGGCCGTAGGTGTCGTGAAAGTGCCCGGCCAACTGCGCACGCGGCACACTCCGACCGACCACGTCGAATAGCCGCCGCGTATCGCCGGCCGTGCCCGTGCCAAGCGTGTCGCCCAACGAAACCTCGTAACAGCCCATGCCGCGCAGGGCCTGCGCCACCGGCGCCACCTGTTCGGCGCGCACAGTGCCTTCATAGGGGCAGCCCAGGACACAGGACACGTAGCCGCGTACCCGTACGCCCTCGGCCTGTGCCAGCGCCATCAGCGGTTCGAAGCGTTTCAGGCTGTCGCCGATCGAGCAGTTGATGTTGCGCTGGGAGAACGCTTCGGAAGCGGCCGCGAACACGGCCACTTCCTGGACGCCGGCGGCCAGCGCATCTTCCAGGCCGCGCAGGTTGGGCGCCAGCGCTGCGTAGGTGACGCCTGCGCGTGGCGTGAGGCCGGCGAACACCTCGGCGGAGCCGGCCATCTGCGGTACCCACTTGGGCGAGACGAAGCTGCCGACTTCGATGTAGGCCAGGCCGGCTGCGGTGAGATCGTCGACCAGGCGAACCTTGTCGGCCACGCTGATGGGCTGGGCTTCGTTCTGCAGACCGTCGCGCGGGCCTACATCGACCAGGCGTACGGAGGAGGGCAAAAGCATGATCGTGTTCCTTGATGGCGGATCAGAGGGTTCGAGGCGAGCCGGTGCTGGCCAGTGCCTGCTCGCAGCGCTCCTGGGCGGTGTCGAGCTCCAGGTGCATCTGTTGGATGTCGAGCATCTGCTGTTCGAGCTGGGCGCGACGCTCGGCGATCTTGGCCAGCATGCCGTTCAACTGCCGAGCGTTGCCGCTGGCGGGATCGTACAGGCCGATCAGCTCGCGGCATTCGGCCAGTGAGAAGCCGATGCGCTTGCCGCGCAGGATCAGCTTGAGCGTGACTTTGTCGCGGGCCGAATAGATACGCTCCAGGCCACGTCGCTCGGGCGTCAGCAAGCCTTGTTCCTCATAGAAGCGGATGGCGCGTGTGGTGATGTCCAACTCGCGGGACAGGTCGGAGATGCTGTAGGTATGGCTGCTCATGATCGGGCTCGGACGCAAGGTGCGACCAACCTATATCTGCCTTTACGTGCACGTCAAGTTACAGCTGGGCAAGCCGCTGTCATCGCCGTCCGGACGGTTCAGCCGACCTTGGGTGGAACGTCTGCGCCCGTTTGATCTCATAGGTTGCAGAACCCTACCCCTGGCTCTTTGGATTCCGATGACTTACGTGAGATGAATCTTTACCCCGACGGCGCCGTAGAGCGCCCGCATGCCGTACCCCCGGGCTTTTTGCGCGAAGGTGGGACGATCGGCACCTTGCTGCGAACATTGGATCACCGCAACTCGCCCCTTGGCGCCGCACAGAGCTGGCCGCCCAGTCTGCAAACCCTGATGGCGACCATTTTGCCGGCCAAGGCGCAGATCGTGCTCTTCTGGGGCCCCGAGTACGTGGCGTTGTACAACGATGCCTATGCGCCGACCATCGGTGCCAAGCACCCTCAGGCGTTGGGGCGTCCGGCCCAGGAAAACTGGAGCGAGCTGTGGGACGATCTCGAGCCGTTGCTACGGGGTGTGCGCGAGACCGGTGAAACGTTCTCGGCCGCCGACCGGCCTTTTTACATCGAACGGCGCGGGTTGGGCGAAACCGCCTGGTTCGATGTGTCTTATTCGGCTGTGCGCGAAGTCGACGGCTCCATCGGCGGCGTGCTGTGTATCGTCACCGAAACCACGGCGCGCGTGCAGTTCGAGCGGCGCCAGGCCTTTTTGCTGGAGTTGGGCCGCACGCTGCCGCAGATCAAGGACGCCGCCCAGATCGAAGCTGTTGCGACACGTCGCCTTGGCGAACACTTGGGGGCATCGCGGGTGTTTTTCGGCCGCGATGCCGGTGACGGCCAGCGCTTTCACATCGAGCAGCAATGGCTCGCTGGGGTACCTGCGCTGGAGCGCGAGCAGACCTATGCGCACCACGGCGAGCGCCTCCATGAGTGCTTGGCGCAAGGCCAAGCGGTGGCTGTGGGCTGTACCGCGTCGGACAGTGGCGGCCTGCGCGCCAGCCTGCTGGTGCCGGTGCATACGGGCGAGCACTTGGATGCCACCCTGGCCGTGCACTTCAATACGCCCCATGCCTTCGCCGACGACGAACGTCTGCTGATAGAAGAAACCGCCAAGCTGGCCTGGACGGCCATCGTGCATGCTCGCGCCGAAGCGAACCTGTTGGCCATGAACGTCAGCCTGGAAGAGCGCGTGTCGAGCATGCTGGCGCAGCGCGAAGCGTCGATGTTGCAACTGCACGAATCGCGCAAGATGGAAATGATCGGGCAACTCACCGGCGGCATCGCGCACGATTTCAACAATATGCTCACCCCCATCATCGCTTCGCTGGAATTGATCCAGCGGCGCGTGCCTGATCCACGTTCGGGGCGTTTGATCGACAGTGCGTTGCTGGCCGCCGACCGGGCGCGCACGGTGGTCGGCCGGCTGCTCAGCTTTGCCCGGCGGCAGACCTTGAAGCCCGAAGTGGTGGCGCTGGCCGATCTGATCGAAGGCATGCGCGAACTGATCGCCCGTTCGCTGGGACCGACCATCGCCTTGCAGGTGGACATCGACGCGGGTTTGCCAGGCGTGGTCATCGATCCGAGCCAATTGGAACTGGCGCTGCTCAATCTGGTGATCAACGCCCGCGATGCGATGCCCCAGGGAGGGCGTTTGGAGATCCGCGCAGGCTTGGTGGAAGACTGCACCGCCCGACCGCCCGGCATCGTCGCCGGGCAGCTGATCTGGCTGCAGGTAGCCGACGATGGCTGCGGTATGCCCGAGGCAGTCCTGGCACGTTGCACCGAACCCTTCTATTCGACTAAGACCGTTGGCCAGGGTGTGGGCCTGGGCCTGCCGATGGTCCAGGGCTTGGCGTTGCAGTCGGGCGGGGGATTTACCGTGCATTCGCAAGCGCACCAAGGCACCCAGGCGACCTTGTGGCTACCGGCGACTGCCTTACCGGTCGCTTGTCGCGAGAGCGACTGCCCCGAAGTGCTGCCCACTCCGAGCGGTTGCCATGTGCTGCTGGTCGACGACGAGCAAATCGTGCGCCAGGCCACGGCGTTGCAGCTGCGCGACCTGGGCTACCAGGTGACCGAGGCGCAGAGCGCGGCCCAAGCCATGGCGCTGCTCGAAACCGGATTCGTGCCCGATCTGCTGTTGACCGACCAAGTGATGCCGGACGTGACCGGTGCCGAGTTGGCCCAGGAGGTTCGGCAGCGCATGCCCCAGCTGCCTGTGCTGATCATCACCGGCTATGCCAACCTCAGCCCGAGCGAGTTGAACGGTTTCGAGGTGCTGCGCAAGCCGTTCCGCCGCGCTGAGCTGGCGCAAGGCTTGGCTCGGTTACTTCAATCCAACCACGCTTAGGCGGTTGCGTTCAGGCCTGGCCGTGGCTGTCCAGCAAAGCCCATAGCCGCGGATCGTCGAAGTCCTCGATCACCAGCTGTGCACCGGCTTGCAGCAGTCGCTGCGCCGGCTGCGTAGTGCTCAAGCCCACCGTGAAGATGCCTGCGGCGGTCGCCGCCGCGACCCCAGGCAGCGAGTCTTCGAAGGCCAAAGCTTGCGCGGCTCGAGCGCCCAAACGCTGGAGGCCGGTGAGGTAGGGCAGGGGGTCGGGTTTGGCCCGGCTCAATTCTTCGGCGACCAGTACGTGGTCGAACGCCTGTTCCAGGCCCATGGCGCGCAACATGTGTTCGGCGTTGAGCCGCGGCGCATTGGTGACCACGCACAGGCCGTGCTTCATGCGGCGTGCATGCTCGAGCACACGCAACAGACCGGGTAGGGGTTGCAAGTGCGGCGAGCGTTCGCGAAACAGCGCTTCCTTGCGCTCGGCCAAGGCTTGACGCTCGGCGGGCGAACGTTCGGGGAAGAGGTCGGCGAACAGGGCCTGGTTGGCGCGCCCGCTGACTTTGGTTTCGAACTCGGCGGTGCTCAGCTCGCGACCGTCGTGCTCCAAGAGCAGATCGCGAAAAGCTTGCAGGTGCAGGGTGTCGGTGTCGGTGAGGGTTCCATCGAGGTCGAACAGCAAGGCGGTGAGCATGAGAAGTCCAGTGGTTAGCGTGGCATGTGCCGCAATCATAGCCCCCTGAACGGCATGAGGAGCCGGTCAGGGTGAACTGCAACGGGGTGCAATCAGACGATAGCCAGCCGCTGCTTGCGCATCGGCGCAGGAAAGGCATCGTCGATGGCCTGCAGGTCTTCGGGGGTCAGGCGCAGGGCACCGGCCGCCGCATTCAGCTGCACATGCTCAGGCTTGACCGCTTTGGGAATGGCCAACACGCCGCCGCCCCGAACCACCCAGGCCAGGCTGATCTGGGCCGGGGTCGCGCCATGCGCCTCGGCGATCCTGGCCAACACGGGGTGCCCGAGCAAGCGCCCGGCTTGCGCCAGCGGGCAATAGGCCATGACCGGCATGCGTTCGGCGCGGCTCCAGGGCAGCAGATCGAATTCGATGCCGCGCTGGCTGGGGTTGTACAGCACCTGGTTGACGGCGCAGGCCGGGGAGGGCAGGCGGCGCATGTCGTCCAGGTCGAAATTGGACACGCCCCAGGCACCGATCTTGCCTTGTTCGCGCAGGCGTTCGAAGGCTTCGATGGTTTCCTCCAGTGGACGCTGGCCGCGCCAGTGCAGCAAGTACAGCTCGAGGTGGTCGGTGCCCAGGCGCTGCAAGCTGCGCTCGCAGGCCTCGGCCACGCCGCGCCGGCTGGCGTTGTGCGGATACACCTTGCTGACCAGGCAGACCTTGTCGCGGCGGCCGGCGATGGCCTTGCCCACCACGCGTTCGGCGCCGCCCTCGGCGTACATTTCGGCGCTGTCGATCAGGGTCAGGCCCAAATCGATGCCTTGTTGCAGCGCGGCCACTTCGGCGGCCTGCTGGTCGGGGCGCTCGCCCATGTACCAGGTGCCTTGACCGATGACCGGAACGTCGCAACCTGCCAATTTCATGTAGTGCATGTCATCTCCGGAATCTGTGTGTGAGCCAGCAGCACATCGAGTAACGCCTGGGCTGCGGTAGAGAGTTTCTGTTCGCTCAGCGCCATGATGCCGATGCGCCGTTCCACGCTGGGCTCCACCAGAGGTACGCAGCGGGCGCCCAGCTCCTGCATCTGCCGGATGCACAACGCAGGCACGGCGCTTACGCCCAGACCGCTGGCGACCATACGACCGATGGTGGACAACTGGTGGCTTTCGAACGCCACGGCCAGCGATCCTGCCGCGACGGGCGCATGTTCTTCGAGCAGCAGGCGTACGGCGGAAGGGCGCTGCAAGGCAATGAAGTCCTGGTCGAGCAAATCGCGCCAGGCCAGGTGCGCACGGCTCGCCAGAGGCGAGTCGGCAGGTACCACGGCAACGAAACGGTCCATGTAGAGCGGATGGAAGTGCAAGCCTTCACCGCTGTCCGGCTCGAAACCGATGCCTAGTTCGACGCGGCGGTGGCGCACCAGTTCCAGTACTTGCTCGTTGATGACGTCGTGCACAGTGACATTGACTTTCGGGTAACGCTGACGGAACACCTTGAGCGCCGGCGGCAACAGGTTGCCGGCGAACGACGGCATCGCCGCCACCGCGACGCGGCCCAGCTGCAAGGTGAAACGCTGGCGCAGCTGCTGTTCGGTGTCATCCCATTCGGCCAGCAGGCGCCGCGCCAACGGCAACAGGACCTCGCCTTCGGCGGTCAGGCTCACGCTGCGGGTGGTCCGGGTGAACAGCGCGCCGCCGAGGTTCTCCTCCAACGCCTTGATGGTCAGGCTCAGCGCAGGTTGTGAAATGTGCAGGTGATCACCGGCCTGGGCGAAGCTCTGGAACTTGGCCACGCTGACGAAAGCGCGTAGCTGCTTGACATTCATGGGATAGGCTCTTTTGGAAGTTTTATCAATCCATCACGAAAACAAAATTAACAAATAAGTCGCCAGGCGTGAACATGGCCTTACCTTCCATCTCGCACAAGGCAACCCACCATGGCCGGACTCGACAAACGCGTCAGCAGCTATCAACAAGCCCTGGAAGGGCTCACGGACGGTATGACAGTCCTGGCCGGCGGCTTCGGCCTCTGCGGCATCCCGGAGAACCTCATCGCCGAAATCAAGCGTCGGGGCGTGCGCGGCCTGACGGTGGTGTCCAACAACTGCGGTGTGGATGGATTCGGCTTGGGCGTGCTGCTCGAAGACCGCCAGATCCGCAAGATGATCGCCTCCTACGTGGGCGAAAACGCCGAGTTCGAACGGCAACTGCTCAGCGGCGAACTGGAAGTGGAACTCACCCCTCAAGGCACCCTGGCGGAAAAGATGCGTGCAGGTGGGGCGGGCATTCCGGCGTTCTTCACCGCTACAGGTTTTGGCACACCGGTGGCCGAAGGCAAGGAAGTGCGGGCGTTCAACGGTCGCTCGTACATCCTCGAAGAGGCCATCACCGGCGACTTCGCCATCGTCAAAGGCTGGAAGGCCGACCATTACGGCAACGTGGTCTACCGCAACACCGCACAGAACTTCAACCCGCTGGCAGCCACGGCCGGACGCATCACGGTGGTGGAGGTAGAGGAACTGGTCGAGCCTGGCGTGCTGTTGCCGAGCGAGATCCATACGCCGGGCATCTTCGTCGATCGGGTGATCGTCGGCCGGTTCGAGAAACGCATCGAAAAACGTACCGTCAAGGCCTGAGCCCTGGCCTCATTCCCTCAAGAGAACCCGACCATGGCCCTGACCCGCGAACAAATGGCGCAACGCGTTGCCCGCGAACTGCAAGACGGCTACTACGTCAACCTCGGCATCGGCATCCCCACGTTGGTGGCCAACTACGTGCCGGCAGACATGGATGTGATGCTGCAATCGGAAAACGGCCTGCTCGGCATGGGCGAATTTCCTGATGAAAGTCAGCTCGATCCCGACATGATCAACGCCGGCAAGCAGACCGTCACTGCCCGCCGCGGTGCGTCGATCTTCGATTCGGCGCAATCCTTCGCGATGATCCGCGGCGGGCATGTGGACCTCACCGTGCTGGGTGCCTTCGAGGTGGACGTGCAAGGCAACATTGCCTCCTGGATGATTCCGGGCAAGCTGGTCAAGGGCATGGGCGGCGCCATGGACCTGGTGGCCGGCGCGGAGAACATCATCGTTACCATGACCCATGCTTCAAAAGACGGCGAATCCAAGCTGCTGGAACGCTGCAGCCTGCCGCTGACCGGCGCCGGTTGCATCCGCAAGGTACTGACCGACCTGGCCTATCTGGAAATCGAGGACGGCGCGTTCATCCTGCGAGAAACGGCGCCGGGGGTCAGCGTGCAGAAAATCGTCGACAAGACGGCTGGCAAGCTGATCGTGGCGCCCGATGTGAAGGAAATGACGTTCTGACTCAGTGAGAGGCCGACAGCCGGCATTGCGTTTGCCCGCCGTACGCGACGGCGGGCGCGTCCCCCATCACTCGGCCGCCAGGCGAGTCCGCGCATGGCGCTCGGCCTTGTACTGCAAGGCCACGGCCGGCGCGGGCTTGGTGGCGCCGGTTTCCAGCCACTGGCGCATGCGGCTGGCATCGGCGAAGTGGGTGTATTTGCCGAAGGCGTCGAGAATCACCATCGCCACCGGGCGGTTGTCCATCTTGGTCAGCAACACCAGGCAGTGCCCGGCCTCGTTGGTGAAGCCAGTCTTGGTCAGGCCGATTTCCCAATTGCTCTTGTTGACCAAGTGGTCGGTGTTGCGAAAGCCCAAAGTGTAATTGGGCTTGCGGAACGCCACGGTCTTTTCGCGGGTGGTCGACAACTGGCTGAGCAGGGGGTAGCTGCGCGAAGCCATGAGCAGCTTGGCCAGGTCGCGTGCGGTAGAAACGTTCTGCGTAGACAGCCCGGTCGGCTCGACATAGCGGGTATGGCTCATGCCCAGGCTGCGCGCTTTGGCGTTCATGGCTTTGATGAATGCGCCGTAGCCGCCGGGGTAGTGGTTGGCGAGGCTGGTGGCGGCGCGGTTTTCCGACGACATCAAGGTGATCAGCAGGGTCTCGCGGCGGTTCAGCTCGCTGCCCAGGCGAACACGCGAGTAAATGCCCTTCATGTCGGGGTTGTTGGCGATGGTCATGGTCAGCATTTCGTCCATCGGCAACTTGGCGTCGAGCACGACCATGGCGGTCATCAACTTGGTGACCGAGGCGATCGGCAACACACGTTCTGCATTGCTCGAATAGAGTTCCTTGCGCGTATTCAGGTCGATCAGCAAGGCACTGCCGGAGGCCAGGTGAAGCTTGGCCGGGTCACGCTGTACCTGGGCCGGGGCTTGCGCGGCAGCGGCGGCAGGGGGAAGCATCGCGGGTCCTGTGAGCGACAACATCAGGCTGAAGATGGACAGGGAAGTTTTCACGTCGAGGCTCACTAATGGTGGGTATGTCATTGGCTACGAAAGGATTTCCCTCTCGAAAACCGGCGCATTGTGGAGTATGGGCCAGACGCTGTCGATTGCTTGTCAAAGCCACCAGGCCTTATGACAAAAACTTCATCCGTTCGTCGGCTGGAGGCTGAGCAGGCGCATGAAGAGCCCGCTGGAAGCGCAGTGATAATTAGTTGAGACGGGTAGGGTTCGCTAGGGCTGCTCCGCAGCCCATCGCAGCTGATCGGAGCGCCGAACCGGCCGCTGCAACTGGAAACGCATCTTTTGTAGGAGCGGCTTCAGCCGCGATGGGCTGCAAAGCAGCCCTAGTCGCCTGAATAAACATCGTTACGCTGGAAACAGCTATGAATACTGGGAAAACGGTACGTGTTCGGCGGGCCTTACCAACGCGGCGGTGGCGGGCCGTAGTACCCCGGTGGCGGGCCATAGTAGCGGCGGTAGTGGGGCGGCGGCGGCGGTGCCGGGACGTAGCGCTGCACTACGTAGGGCTGCTGATAATAGACCGGGGGCGGCGCTTGCACGTACACCGGCGGCCTTTCCACGTAGACGGGCGGCGGTGCCTGTACATACACCGGCTGCGGCGCGTAGTAGGTCGGTTCGCGGTCGACATAGACTGTGCGGTCCTGGCCCCCCGACACGGCAGCGCCGACCACCGCACCTACGACGGCCGCACCCAGGATCGGCCCCGCTCCACGCCAGCCATGGGCAGCGGCCGGGCCACTCACGGCCAAGGCCCCGATCAGCAACGCGATCACTGGCAGGTGACGCTTCATAACGAATCCTCCGAAACACCCCAGATTCAGGGGCGTAGCACTATGACCGCTGTTTCGGATCATTGCAGCGTCCGGCAGCGTAAAGGTTGTGTAAGGTCGGACGAGCGGTGTGTCTGCGGCCTTATGGGGTATAACCCTTACGTCGCCCAAGTCGATTCCATCACGAGGAGCTCAAATGACGCCCATCACACCCAACGCCGCGACCGTCCTGTGCATTTCCCTGGCCGGACGGCCCGGCACCTTCGGGGTGCGCTTTCACAACCACCTGTATCGGCAGCTGGGCCTGAATTACTACTACAAGGCCATGACCACCCAGGATCTACCCGCCGCTGTTGCAGGCATCCGCGCCCTGGGCATTCGTGGCTGTGGTGTGTCGATGCCGTTCAAGGAAGCCTGCATGGCCTTGGTCGACGCCATCGATCCTTCTGCCGCCGCCATCGACTCGATCAACACACTGGTCAACGACGCCGGACGGCTTACGGCCTATAACACCGATTACCTCGCTGTGCGCCAACTGCTCGAGCAGCGCCGGGTCGATCCGACGACGGCCTTCGCGTTGCGCGGCAGTGGCGGCATGGCCAAGGCCGTCGCCTGTGCGCTGCGCGACAGCGGTTTCGTCGACGGTACCATCGTGGCGCGCAACGAGGCGGCCGGCCGCAAGCTGGCGGACACCTGCGGCTACCGTTGGGTACCTGACGTGCAGGGCCTGGAGCCGCTGCCGCTGCTGATCAACGTCACACCCATCGGCATGCTCGGCGGTGCGGAGGTCGATCAACTGGCCTTCGATGAAGCGACCATCGCCGAGGCGCAATGGATATTCGACGTCGTCGCCCGGCCCGAACGCACGCCATTGGTCGCGCGGGCGATCGAGCAGGGCAAGTCGGTGATTACCGGCGTCGATGTCATCGCCTTGCAGGCGCTCGAGCAGTTCGTGCTGTATACCGGAATCCGGCCCACGCCTGCCCAGGTCGATGAGGCAGTGGCGTTCGCCCGCGAGGGCTGATGGGCGCACGTTTTATCGACCGAGGCTTATCGAGCGCAGGCGCCCGCGCAACGTTTCAGAAACGCTGGGCATGTCGATCGAGCTGTTGGTCCACCAACCAACGACCATGGGCCAGCGCCGCATGCTGGGCATGTTCGAGGTCGGCCATGAACTTCATCTCGACGGGCAGTGACAGGCGCCTGCTGACGTGCCCATCAGGTGCCGTGATCAGGCATCCGGCGGCATAGGGCAGGGGGGAATCGGGATGGGCCATCACGCTGGCGGTGATGGTGTGCTCGCGGTATTCACAATGCAGGGTATGCATGGTCTTTACCTCGCTGTGGTTCGCAATGGGTACTCATTTGCTATACCACAGCCAGGCCAAGCGAAGACGGCGCCCGACGAACGTGCAGGCGCCGGCAGGGATTACATCGGTGCTGGCTGAATGATTTCGACCCAATAGCCGTCCGGGTCCTTGATGAAGGCCAGGTGGTGCATACGACCATCGCTCAAGCGCTTCTGGAACGGCACTTCCAGTTTTTCGAAGCGCGCGCAGGCGCTGGTGACGTCCGGGACGGAAATGCAGATGTGACCGAAACCGCGAGGGTCGCTGTTGCCGTCGTGGTAGGCGAAGTCGGCATCGTGCTCGGTGCCATGGTTATGGGTCAGTTCCAGCACGCCTGGAATCGACTTCATCCATTGGTGGCGTGCGTCGTCATCCGCCGGGATCACGCTCTTGTCGGTCAGGGCCAGGAAGTACAGGCTGAAACCCGCTTCGGCGAAATCACGCTTGTCGACCAGGGTGAAACCCAGGACGCGGGTGTAGAAGTCCAGGGACTTCTCGATGTCCTTGACCCGCAGCATGGTGTGGTTGAACACGAAGTTGCTGGTGGCGGCATCGGGTTGGGCGGTGATGCCTGGGAGGTTTTGCAGATCGTTCAGGCTCATGGGGTCTCCAGATGAATAAAGCCGGGCCTGGGGCTCCAGCGAAACGAACAGGCGTGCATGATACGGAAGAAATGCGAACCCACAAATGAAAACGCCCCGCACGAGGTGCGAGGCGTTGGAATTAGAGGCCCGCGTGTGCGGGCGCGTGATGGGGTCGCTAGTCCGTTAGCTGGTTCGATAATGCCGCGGTCGCTGTGAAAAATCTGTGAACGGTTCGTTCAAGTTTCATGCGCGCAGCCAAGTTTCCACCGTGTCACTACCGTATTGCTCTTTCCACGCTTTCAAACCGCGATGGTTGCCGCCCTTGGTTTCAATCAGTTCGCCATTGTGCGGGTTCTCGTAGACCTTGGTCACACGGGGGCGGCGGTGCTGCTTGCTGGTCGGTGCAGGCGCCTTGCTCGGGGTTTTCGGATCAAGGATGGCGACGATTTCGCGCAAGCCCTTGTTATAGTCTTTCATCAAAACCAGCAGCTTTTGCTCGAACTCGATTTCGCGCTTGAGCCCGGCATCTTTCTTCATCGATTCCAACTGGGCGATCTGGTCTTGCAGGGCTTTTTCCGCAGCGCGGAATTCGGCGAGTCTGGACATGGACACTACTCCTTGAGAACAACGGGGCCGGATTTGAGACTAGGAACAGGCGCTGGCCAGCTAACACTTCAGGCGCGAGAAGCTGTCCGATGCAAGCCAGTGTAGTTGTCGGTACGAACTCGGTAAACCCAAACTTCGATGAAAAATGCTGTAACTAGTGGGGGATAAAGAGTGAACAGTTCGTGCCGCAAGTTGCAACTTCAAAGTGAACTTTTCTGTTGTCATGGGCCTCGCCGCGCGTACCCGGCCAGGCAGTGTTCGATCTTCGGTAAGGCGGTCAACGGATGAAGCAGCTTCTCTTGATCGGCATCGGCCCGGGCGATCCTCGGCAAATCACGCTCGAAGCGATCGAAGCACTGCAGCAGGCCGATGTGTTCTTTCTGATCGACAAAGGCGAGGTCAGGCGCGAGCTGATCGAGGTGCGCCGGCAGTTGATCGAGCGTCATGCGCAGCCTGGCAGTTACCGCATGGTGCAGATCGACGACGTACAGCGCGATGCCCAGGCCAGCGATTACAAGGGGGCAGTACAGGCCTGGCATGAACAGCGTGCGGCTCTGTATGCCCGCTTGATCGAATACGAACTGGCTGCAGGCGAAGTTGGAGCGTTTTTGTTATGGGGCGAGCCCGGTCTGTACGACAGTACTTTGCGCATGCTCGACCTGGTCAGGCAGTTCGGCGTCGAAATTGCCCTGCGGGTGATTCCCGGCATCAGCAGCGCCCAGGCGTTGGCCGCACGTCACGCAGTGCCGCTCAGTGATACGGGTGGATCGTTGACGATAGTGCCCGGCCGGCGACTGAGCGAACTTGCCGGCATCGATAATGTGCTGGTCATGCTCGACGGCCGGAATGCATTCGATCACATTGCCGCCGAAGGCCTATATATCTACTGGGGCGCCTATCTGGGCAGCGAGGACGAAATACTGATCTCAGGCCCGTTGCAAGACGTGAAGAAGCGGATCGCGCGAGCGCGGAAGGAGGCACGTGCCCGCAAGGGCTGGATCATGGACACGTACTTGTTGCGGCGAACACCGTGAGGAGAATTATTGATCGTTGGTCAGCATCGATTGGATCTTGTCGCGCAGTTTTTCGATGCTGAATGGTTTTCCGATCATGTGCATGCCCTCAGGGACGACCAGGCTCTCTGCATAACCACTGGCGAACAGCACGGGCAGCAGCGGGCGCATCGTCCGCGCTTTCATCGCTAGGTCCTGCCCCGTCATGTCTGGTAGGCCCACATCGGTCATCAAGAGATCCAATGGTTGATCCGAATCCTCGAGAATACGCAACGCTTCTCCAGCATCCGCAGCTTCCAGCGTGGTATAGCCGAGTTCTTCGAGCACTTCGAGCGTCAGCATACGAACGATTTCGTCGTCTTCGACAACCAGTAATTGCATGAATCGATCCTGTTCTGAAGGTGTGTCTACTCAGTGCCTGATGGCAATGAGAAGTTCCGCAGGATACGCGCGCGGGCGCGCCGATGGAACGTTTCGATGACCCCACCCATCAAAGACTGGCTAAATGCCTGCCCTCGCGCGCGAAGCGCTGTAGAATGGCGCCTTTTTGCCGCAGGGCAACAGCGGGCGCCGACAGAATCGGCACGGCGTCTGCCCCCACCGTTCAACAGACTTCCTTCGTTCGGGCGTTAACTGATGATTCAAGCAGCTTCGATGGACCAACGCAGTTTCCGCAAACTGCTCAGCCGCAACGTGGGCCTGCCCTTGGGCGTCGGGCTGCTGAGCGCCGTGGCGTTCGTCGTGGTGGTCAGTTACCTGTTGTCGGCCATGAAGTGGGTCGAGCACACCGATCATGTCATCGGCAACGCCAACGAAACCGTCAAACTGTCCATCGACATGGAAACCGGCATGCGCGGTTTTCTCATCACCGGCGACGAGCGTTTCCTCGATCCCTACGAAGTCGCCAAGCCGCAGATATTCGGCAGCCTCGACGCACTGCGCGATCTGGTCAGCGACAACCCGCAACAGGTCGACCGCATACAACGGCTCAAAGCCCTGCAGCATGCCTGGAACGACTTCGGCGCCGAGATGATCGAGCAGCGTCGCAAGGGCGAGGGCTACCGCGAGGCCATCGGCAATGGCCGCGGCAAACGCATCACCGACCAGATGCGCAAGGAATACGCCACCTTCATCGACAACGAACAGCAACTTCGTGCTTCGCGCACCGAAACGGTCAGCGACGTCACCACACTTATCATCAGTGCCTTCATCGTGCTGATCGTGGGCCTCACCGCCTTGCTGGCCTACCTGGGCCGACGTGATCTGCTGGCGCTCTCGGCCAGCTATGACGAGAACCTCTGGGCGCAGCAACGCGCCACGGAACGTCTGGAGCATCAAGCCTGGCTGCGCAACGGCCAGACGCAGCTCGCCGGTGAAGTGCTCGGCCAATTGACCTTGCCCAAGCTCGGCGACAGCATCCTGCGCTTCTTCGCCAGCTACCTGGGCAGTGTGGTGGGCGCAGTCTATGCGCGGGACGAGCATGGGCAACTGATCCGCGTGGCCAGCTATGGCCTGGATGTCGAACAACAGGCGCGCGAACAGCGGCTGCAGGCCCATGACGGTCTGTTGGGGCAGTCGGTGCGTGAGGGCAAGGTCATCCGCCTGGACGACCTGCCCGAAGGTTTCCACAAACTCAGCTCCGGGCTTGGCAGCGGCTTGCCGCGCAGCGCCATGCTGGTCCCGGCCAGCCACGACGGTGAAGCCAACGGCGTGATCGAGCTGGGCTTCCTGCGCCCGCTGCAACCACGCGACGAAGAACTGCTCGAACGCCTGGCCGGCAGCCTTGGCACGTCCATCGAGAGCGCGCGCTACCGCCAGCGCTTGCAAGAAGTACTGGCCGAGACCCAGCAACTCAACGAAGAGCTGCAAGTGCAGCAGGAAGAGTTGAAGACCGCCAACGAGGAGTTGGAAGAACAATCGCGTGTGCTCAAGGAGTCCCAGGCCTACCTGGAGACCCAGCAAGCGGAGCTGGAGCAGACCAACGAGCAACTGGCCGAGCGCACCGATGCGCTGGACCGCAAGAACAGCGAGCTCAATACTGCGCAACAGGAGTTGCAGGCGCGCGCCGACGACCTGCAACGCTCAAGCCAGTACAAGTCCGAGTTCCTGGCCAACATGTCCCACGAACTGCGCACGCCGCTCAACAGCTCGCTGATCCTGGCCAAGCTGCTGGGCGAGAACGCCAGCGGCAACCTTACCCCCGAGCAGGTCAAGTTCGCCGATTCCATCTACTCGGCCGGCAACGATCTGCTGAACCTGATCAACGACATTCTCGACATCGCCAAGGTCGAGGCCGGCAAGCTCGAAGTACGCCCGCAGACCACGCCGCTGGAGCGGCTGGTCGACGGCCTGCGCGGCATGTTCCTGCCCTTGGCCAATGACAAGGGCCTGGCCCTGGAGGTGCATCTGCAAGGCCAGGTGCCGGCCACCCTGTACACCGATCGCCAGCGCCTGGAGCAGATCCTCAAGAATCTGCTGTCCAATGCCATCAAGTTCACCGAACAGGGCAAGGTCAGCCTGACCGTCAGCCATGATCCGGCGCGGGGTATCGTCTTCGCGGTCCAGGACAGCGGTATCGGCATCCCGCACGACCAGCAGCAGGCGATCTTCGGCGCGTTCCATCAAGTCGACGGCACCAGCAACCGCCGCTATGGCGGCACCGGCCTTGGCCTGTCCATTTCCAGCGACCTGGCCCAGTTGCTGGGCGGGGAAATCACCGTGCAGAGCCAGCCGGGGCAGGGCAGCCTGTTCAGCCTGGTGCTGCCCGAGCGTTATGAGGCCGAGGAACTGGTGGACGACACCCCCATCCTGCGCCCGGTGCTCGACCGTCTGCCGGCCGCCCCGGCACCCGACACGCCGATCGCCCGGCCGAGCCTTGCGCCGGCGCCGGCCTTCGCCGACGATCGCGAGCTGGCACCGTTCGCCAATCGCTGCATCCTGGTCATCGAAGACGAACCGAATTTCGCCCACATCCTTTACGACCTGGCCCACGAGCTGGGCTACAACTGCCTGCACGCCCAAGGTGCCGACGAAGGCTTCGAACTCGCCGCCCGTTACCTTCCCGACGCCGTGCTGCTGGACATGCGCCTGCCCGACCACTCCGGTCTGACCGTACTGCAACGCTTGAAGGAACGCGCCGAAACCCGACACATTCCGGTGCACGTGATCTCCGTGGAAGACCGCGTCGAAGCGGCCTTGCACATGGGCGCCATCGGCTATGCGGTCAAGCCCGCCACCCGTGACGAGCTCAAGGAGGTCTTCGGGCGTCTGGAGGCCAAGCTCACGCAAAAACTCAAGCGCATCTTGCTGGTCGAGGACGACGACCTGCAACGCGAAAGCATCGCTCGGCTGATCGGCGACGAAGACATCGAGATCACTGCCGTGGGCATGGCCCAAGAGGCTCTGGATTTGCTGCGTGAAAACGTCTACGACTGCATGATCATCGACCTCAAACTGCCTGACATGCTGGGCGGCGAGCTGCTCAAGCGCATGACCTTGGAAGACATCTGCGCCTTCCCGCCGGTGATCGTCTACACCGGGCGCAACCTGACCCGTGAAGAAGAGGCCGAACTGCTCAAATATTCGCGTTCGATCATCATCAAAGGCGCACGCTCGCCCGAGCGGCTGCTCGACGAAGTGACGCTGTTCCTGCACAAGGTCGAGTCGCAGTTGTCCCACGATCGCCAGCGCATGCTGCAGACCGCGCGCAGCCGCGACCGAGTGTTCGAAGGCCGGCGCATCCTGTTGGTCGACGACGACGTACGCAACATCTTCGCCCTGACCAGTGCGCTCGAGCAGAAGGGCGCCGTGGTGTTGATCGGGCGCAACGGCCGCGAGGCCATCGAGCGCCTCGAAGAGCATCAGGATGTCGATCTGGTGCTGATGGACGTGATGATGCCGGAGATGGACGGCTACGAAGCGACGCGCCTGATCCGTCAGCAACCGCGCTGGCGCAAGCTGCCGATCATCGCCGTGACCGCCAAGGCCATGAAGGACGACCAGCACCGTTGCCTGCAAGCCGGCGCCAACGACTACCTGGCCAAGCCCATCGACCTCGATCGCCTGTTCTCGCTGATTCGCGTGTGGCTGCCGCAATTGGAGCGCATTTGACTATCGACCGTGACACCGACATCGAGATCAGGCTGCTGATCGAGGCGATCTACCTCAAATACAGCTATGACTTTCGCGACTACTCCGGCGCTTCGATCAAGCGCCGGATCCTTCACGCCGTGCGCCAGTTCGACTGCCGTACGGTGTCGGCGCTGCAGGAGCGGGTGCTGCACGACCCCGGCATGTTCATGGAATTGTTGCAGTACCTGACGATTCCGGTGAGCGAAATGTTCCGCGACCCTAGCCACTTCCTCGCGCTGCGCAACGAAGTGGTGCCGCTGCTGCGCACCTGGCCGTCGATCAAGCTGTGGATCGCCGGGTGCAGTACGGGCGAGGAGGTGTACTCCATGGCCATCCTGCTGCGCGAGGAGGGCTTGCTCGAGCGCAGCATCCTGTACGCCACCGACATCAATCCGTATTCGCTGGAACGCGCCAAGCAAGGCATCTATTCGTTGCAGAGCATTCAGGCCTACGAGCACAACTACCGCCAGGCCGGCGGGCGTCGGGACTTTTCCGAGTACTACACGGCAGCCTACGGCAACGCGATCATGGATAGCAGCTTGCGGGAAAACGTGACCTTCGCCGACCACAGCCTGGCTACCGACAGCGTGTTTTCCGAAACCCAACTGGTGTCTTGCCGCAACGTGATGATCTACTTCAACAAAACGCTGCAGGATCGCGCCTTCGGTCTCTTTCACGAGTCGCTGTGCCACCGCGGTTTCCTGGTACTGGGCAGCAAAGAGTCGATCGACTTTTCCGCCTATGCCGATCGCTTCGAGGCGCTGGTGCGCCCCGAGCGGATCTTTCGCAAATCATGATCGTGCCACGTGCCATCGTCATCGGTGCCTCGGCAGGAGGGGTGGCCGCCTTGTTCGAGGTGCTCGGGCAGTTGCCCCTTGCCTTCGGCATACCGATTCTCTGCGTGCTGCACCTGCCGCCCGACCGGCCCAGCCATTTGGCCTCGGTGCTGCAGCGCCGACTGGCGCGGCCTGTGCGCGAGGCCTGCGATAAGGAACGTATTGTCGATGGCATGATCTACGTCGCAGGCCCTGGATATCATTTATCGGTCGAGCAGGACCTGAGCCTTTCCCTGAGCCAGGAGGACCCGGTGCATTATTCGCGTCCGTCCATCGATCTGTTGTTCGAGTCCGCCGCCGATGCCTATGGCAGCGACCTGCTCGGCATCGTCCTGACCGGGGCCAATCATGACGGTGCCCAGGGACTGGCCAGAATCAAACAACAGGGCGGCCGGACCATCGTCCAGGACCCCCATGACGCACAGGTGGGGCTGATGCCGCAGGCGGCACTGGCATCGCACACGCCCGACCACATTCTTTCTCTGAGCGGTATCGGGCAGTTGCTCGCCACCCTGGAAACCAGCGCATGCTAAGCCACATCACCGCGAAACTGTTGATCGTCGATGACCTGCCGGAAAACCTGTTGGCGCTGGAGGCCCTGATCCAGGGCGCAGACCGCGAAGTGCATCAGGCGCTGTCGGCCGATCAGGCACTGTCGCTGCTGCTCGAACACGATTTCGCCTTGGCCATCCTCGATGTGCAGATGCCTGGTATGAACGGGTTCGAACTGGCCGAGCTGATGCGCGGCATGGAAAAGACCAAGCACATCCCCATTGTGTTCGTCAGCGCCGCGGGCCGCGACTTGGACTACGCCTTCAAAGGCTACGAAAGCGGCGCGGTGGATTTCCTGCACAAGCCCCTCGACACCCTGGCGGTGAAGAGCAAAGTCTCGGTGTTCGTCGATCTGTTCCGTCAGCGCGAAGTGCTCGATCGTCAGCTCGAGGCCCTGGAGCGTGGGCGGCAGGAGCAGGCCCTGCTGCTCAATCAGTTGCAGGCCACGCAGACCGAATTGCAGCATGCGGTTCGCATGCGCGACGACTTCATGTCGATCGTGTCCCATGAAGTGCGTACGCCACTCAATGGCCTGATTCTCGAAACCCAGCTGCGCAAGATGAACCTGGCGCGCGGCAACCTGGCGGCCTTCAGCCCGGAAAAACTGCAGTCGATGGTCGAGCGCGACGAACGGCAGATCAATAGCCTGATCCGATTGGTCGAAGACATGCTGGACGTGTCGCGGATTCGTACCGGCAAGCTGTCGATCAAACCCAAACCATTCGATTTGAGCGCTTTGCTGCTCAATCTGGTCGAACGTTTCGACGCTCAGGCAGAAGCGCTGCAAACGCGCATCGAGCTGAGCCCCTGTCGGCCCATGTGTGGCAACTGGGACGAGTTCCGGGTAGAGCAAGTGCTGGTCAACCTGTTGTCCAACGCCCTGCGCTACGGTGATCGCAAGACCGTCCATGTGCGCATGCACCAAGAGGGCGAAATGGTCTGCGTGCAGGTGCAGGACCAAGGCATCGGTATCAGTGAGCCGAACCAGAAGCGTATTTTCCAGCAGTTCGAGCGCGTGGCAGCGCAGCATGCGCGCAGTGGTCTGGGGTTGGGTTTGTATATCTCCGAACAAATCGTACTGGCCCATGGCGGACGTATCGAAGTGCACAGTGAAGAAGGTAAAGGCTCCACGTTCAGCGTATACCTGCCGCTACCTGCAGTGGCGGCACAAAGCGACCACGCGCAGGCAACCTCTGTCTGAGCGTGAGGTCATAGGGGCGACTTGTTGAATTCGAAGGCTTTTTTATGAGTGAAGATGCACAAGATGTAGTGCTGTTGGTCGAGGACGAACCGGCGATCCGAATGGTCTTGAGCGAGTATCTGTCGCACATGGGCTACCACGTCCTGGTCGCCGCCGACAGCCAGGAGGCCTTTGCGATACTGGCCACAAAGCCTCACCTTGATCTCATGGTCACCGACTTCCGTCTGCCGGGTGGAGTATCTGGTGTGGAGATCGCCGAGCCTGCGGTGAAATTGCGGCCCGATCTGAAGGTGATCTTCATCAGCGGCTATCCGGCAGAGATCGTCGAATCGGGCAGCTCCATCGCGCGCAAGGCGCCGATTCTGGCCAAGCCGTTCGATCTGAACACGCTGCATGAAGAGATCAAAGATCTGTTGCGCTAAGGGGATGTGCCTGGGCAGCCCGTTACCCTGCGTGGATGCGGGCCGCGTGTCGAGAGTACGTTGCGCAAGTGCATCCAGGGAAAGTTTGGCTACAGTTTGTAATAGTTTCTTGCTGTGAGATTTGTCCGATTGGATTGTAGGATCATCTTCCGCAATTTCTTCCAAGGTTCTTATGAGCGCTTTTACCGAGCCTCCCTGCTTCGGGTCGCCACGACCCTCCTGCCTGATCGCCTCTTTTGACCCTGCCGTGAGTATCCGCTGATGGAATGGCTAGCTGACCCCACGGCATGGCTGGGCCTGCTGACGTTGATCGTGCTCGAGCTGGTGCTCGGTATCGACAACCTCGTGTTCATCGCCATCCTCGCCGACAAACTGCCGCCTCATCAGCGCGACCGTGCACGGATCATCGGTCTGACCCTGGCGCTGGTCATGCGCCTGGGCCTGCTGGCGAGCATCTCGTGGATGGTGACCCTGACCGCGCCGCTGTTCGAGGTGTTCGGCAAGAGCTTCTCCGGGCGCGACCTGATCATGCTGTTCGGTGGTGTGTTCCTGTTGTTCAAGGCCACCATGGAGTTGCACGAGCGCTTGGAAGGGCATGCTCCACAGAACAAGGGACCGCTGCGCCACGCCGCTTTCTGGCCCATCGTGGCGCAGATCGTGGTGCTCGATGCGGTGTTCTCGCTGGACGCGGTGATCACTGCGGTGGGTATGGTCGAGCACTTGTCGGTGATGATGATCGCGGTGATCTTCTCCATCGGCATCATGATCATCGCCAGCAAGCCGCTGACCCGCTTCGTCAATGCCCATCCCACCGTGATCATGCTGTGCCTGGGTTTCCTGATGATGATCGGCTTCAGCCTGACCGCCGAAGGCCTGGGTTTCCACATTCCCAAAGGTTATCTGTACGCTGCCATCGGTTTCTCGCTGCTGATCGAGCTGTTCAACCAACTGGCCACTGCACGGCGCAAGCGCAGCGTGCAAGGACAGTTGCCGCTGCGTGAACGTACCGCTCACGCGGTACTGCGCTTGCTCGGCGGGCGTCGCGTCAGCAGCGCCGAAGTGGGCGAAGACATCGCCGACCTGGTCGAGGATGGCGAAACCCAGGTGCTGTTCGATCGCCGCGAGCGAGTGATGATCAGCGGCGTGCTGAACCTGGCCGAGCGGCCGATCCGCACGGTGATGACCGCGCGCGCGGAGGTCGATGCCATCGACCTGGCGCTCGACGCCCAGGCCAACGCGCTGAACCTGGCCCATTCGCCTTATTCGCGTCTGCCGGTGATCCGCGCCGGGCATATCGAAGAGCCGCTGGGGTATGTGCACAAGAAGGAACTGCTCAAGGCGCTTCTATCCGGCAGCCAGCCCGACTTGGAAAGCATGGTGCAGGTGCCGCTGAACCTGTTGGAAAGCTTCAGTATTCTCAACGCGCTGGAGCAGATGCGCGCGCAATCGACGCACATCGCCTTCGTGATCAACGAGTTCGGCGACTTCACCGGATTGTTGACCATGACCGACATCCTCGAATCGATCGCCGGCGAACTACCCGATGCCAGCGAGATCGGTGGGCCGGAGATCGTCGAAGAGGGCCGGGGTTTCATTGCCAGTGGCGCCCTCAACCTAAGCCAGGTGCAGGCGCGTACCGGCTTCGCCGCACGCGCCACCGAGGACTATCAAACCCTCGCAGGCCTGGTGATGAGCCTGCTCGACCGCTTGCCAGTGATCGGCGACCGTTTGCGCTGCAACGGCTGGACGTTGACCGTGGTGGCGGTCGAGGAGCGGCGCGTGCGCCAAGTGCGCCTCAGCCGCGACGACGCTGCCGAGCCAGGTGCTTGAGACCTTCCAGCACCAAGACCAAGACTGCTGCCCAGATCGGTAGGTAGGTCAGCCACTGGTCGGGGCCGATGGTCTCGCCCAGCAGCAGCGCTACGCCCACCAGCAGTACGGGCTCGACATAGCTGAGCAGGCCGAACAGGGTGAACGGCAACGAGCGGCTGGCCATGACATAGGCGATCAGTGCACCTGCGCTGATCGCACCGAGCAGTGGAATCAACAGGTAGAGCCTGGCATGTTCGGCCAGACCGGCTGGCGACAGCGGGCCCTGGACCACGAAGTACACCGCCCAGGGCAGGAGCAGGAACATGTCGCACCACAGGCCGCCCAAGTGCTCGGTGCGGCAGCGCTTGCGCAGCACGAAATAGACCGGATAGCCGCACATGACCACCAGGGTTTCCCAAGCGAAACTGCCATGCTGCAACAACTCGTGGCCCACACCCAGGGCCGCGCATCCCACCGCTATACATTGCAGGCGAGACAGTCTTTCGCCGTATACCAGACGCCCCGTAGCGACCATCGCTAAAGGCAGCAGGAAGTAGCCCATCGACACTTCCAGGCTGCGGCCGTGCAGTGGCGCCCAGAGGAACAACCACAACTGGATGCCCATGAGCCAGGAGGTGCCGAGCATGCCCAGTAGCAGGGCGGGAGTACGGCGCACACGCCCCAGCAGCTCACCGACCCGCTGCCAGTCCTTGGTTGCCAGCATGAACAGCGTCAGGCAGGGCAGGGTCAGCAAGGTCCGCCAACCGAAGATTTCCTCGCCGTCCAATGGCGCGAGCAGTGAGGTGTAGAAGTACATGACGGCGAACAGACACGACGCCAATACCGAAGTTAGGATGCCCCTGGACACGATTGCCTCTTTCCTGAGATGAACCTGCGGTCAATCGCGAATGATCTCAGGCGACGTCCTGGCGGACAAGGCCAGCGACCCTGGCCGTGCGGCCAGGGCAGTGAGGAAGTCGGCCACAGGCATGGGTTTGGCGAACAGATAGCCTTGTTGGTATTCGACTTCGTGGCGGGCCAGGTAATCGCGTTGTTCGGGCGTCTCCACCCCTTCGGCGACGATGCCCAGGCCTAGCTTCTCGCACAGCTCGATGATGCTGTCGAGGATGTGCAGCGACAGCGCCTCGCCGCCGATCATGGCGACGAAACTGCGGTCGATCTTCAGATAATCGATGTTGAACTGGTGCAAGTAATTGAGGCTGGACTGGCCGGTGCCGAAATCGTCGAGCGCGATCATCACGCCCATGCCGTGCAGTTTGTCGAACAGTTCGAGGGTGGCCGCATTGGGCTCGATCAGTCTGCGCTCGGTGAGTTCCAGCGTCAGGGCGACGCGACCCGGCGGGAACTGGGCGAGGAAGTGGGCGCAATCGTCGAGCAAGGCCAGGTCACGGCAGTGATCGGCGGTGATGTTGAAAGCGATGTGGAACCCGTCGTCGAGCAGCGCGGCGAACGGTGCCAGGCTGCGTGCAGTGCGCTCCATCAGCGCACGTGTCATAGCCACGATCTGCCCACTGTGCTCGGCGTAGGGGATGAACAGGTCCGGGCGCACCAAACCCTCGCGCGGATGCTGCCAACGCATCAGGACTTCGACCCCGGCCCAGCGATAGTCGCCGCTACGCACCACCGGTTGCAGATAGGGAATGAATTCGTCGGCTTGCAGCGCGCGTTCCAGCTCGGCGCGAGACGAGGAGGCCCGGCGTATCTGCCAGCGGCATGCGCTACCGGCGAGCAGACCGATGCCCAGCAGCGAGGCGAACAGCGCAGGGTAATGGCCGAGCATGAAGGCTGAGGACAGATCTTTCCTGAAGCCTGCCTGCGTACTGATCGGGTAACGCGTCGAAGCCAGTTGCGTCGGGGCATGTGCGGGCGCAGGCGGCAAGCCGGTGTGCACTTGGCCGTCGGCGCCCAACCAGTGCTCGCCCACGCGGATCTGTAGCGCCAGGTGCTCGCCATAAAGGCGCAAGAAGGTCAGCAGGTGTTCGCCATCGACCGTCACCAGGACGCCGCGGCGGGCTTCGCCCAAGCGATAGATCATCAGCGGATGACCGGGGGTGACGGAGTTGCCATCCATCAACCAGAGGGTACCTTCGGTGTAGTCGTCGACATCGACCGCTTCGTCGTAACCGCCCAGCAGCGATGTGCAGTACACCCGCTCTCGGTCGAACAGTACGGTAGAGCGCACGAAAGCGTTACGCGTGACTTCGGCACGCAGGGCCAGACTGGCCCGTTCGCAGGGCTGGCCGGCCAGGGGCAGCAGGGTATGGGCAGTAGTGGACAGATGGTCGAGGATGCGTTCGGCCTGCTGCAATACCTGAAGGGCTGCGCTATGGCTTTGCGCCTCCAATTCGCGCTCTGCCTGCCACCGCAACACAGGCGTGCCGATCAGCAGCGGTAGTATCACCAGAGCCCAAGGCAGAAGGGAGCGCCAACTCCAGTGAGTGGGGCGGCGAGCCGTTAAGGGCATTGAGTCTAACCTTGTTGCATGGGAAGTTTTGCCACAGGATAGCCGCTTGTCGGCCAGAGGCAACAATGAGCTGGCGACAAACGCTATTACGCTCTGTAGAATCGATTTACGAATAAAATAATAAGCCTTCCGCCGGAAGGCAATCCGTCGAGGCCGAATAGGTATGGCGCGTTATGGATTCAAGCTGATCATCGGTGACTTCCTCGCCCGCAGCGTGCGTGGCGTGCCGTGCTCGCCGCCTGCTCAACGAAAAAACAAGGTTACATCGACCGCTGATTTTTTCGTTGACAAAGGACAATTCCATGACTGACCTCTTCGACAACCCCATGGGCCTTATGGGCTTCGAGTTCATCGAGCTCGCCGCCCCCACACCGGGCGTGCTCGAGCCGGTGTTCAAGGCGCTAGGCTTCACCCATGTCGCTACCCACCGCTCCAAGGCGGTACACCTGTATCGTCAGGGCGACATCAATCTGATTCTCAACAACGAACCCAAAAGCGTGGCGTCGTATTTTGCCGCCGAGCACGGCCCTTCCGTATGCGGCATGGCGTTTCGCGTACGCAATGCCCATCAGGCCTATGCCCGGGCCCTGGAGCTGGGTGCGCAACCCGTCGAGATTGAAACCGGTCCGATGGAACTGCGTTTGCCGGCGATCAAGGGGATTGGCGGCGCGCCGTTGTACCTGATCGACCGTTACGAAGAAGGCAGCTCCATCTACGACATCGACTTCACCTTCCTCGAAGGCGTGGACCGCCACCCGCAAGGCGCGGGCCTGAAGATCATCGACCACTTGACCCATAACGTCTACCGCGGGCGTATGGCGTACTGGGCAGGGTTCTACGAGAAGCTGTTCAATTTCCGCGAGATTCGCTATTTCGACATCAAGGGCGAGTACACCGGGCTGACCTCCAAAGCCATGACCGCGCCTGACGGCATGATCCGCATTCCGCTCAACGAAGAGTCCTCCAAGGGTGCCGGGCAGATCGAAGAATTCCTCATGCAGTTCAACGGGGAGGGTATCCAGCACGTGGCTTTCCTGACCGACGATCTGATCAAGACCTGGGATGCGCTCAAAGGCCTGGGCATGGTGTTCATGACGCCGCCGCCGCAAACCTATTACGAAATGCTCGAGGAACGGCTGCCCAACCATGGTGAGCCGGTAGACGCGCTGCAGGCACGTGGGATTCTTCTGGACGGCGCGTCCGAGCAGGGCGATCGGCGGCTATTGCTGCAGATTTTCTCCGGGACCCTGCTGGGCCCCGTTTTCTTCGAGTTCATTCAGCGCAAGGGCGATGACGGCTTCGGCGAAGGCAACTTCAAGGCGCTGTTCGAATCGATCGAGCGCGATCAAGTGCTGCGCGGCGTGCTTCAAACCGAGTGAAGGCAAAGCGATGCAGGGGCCGTCAAGACGGCACCTGCATCGTATTGCGTTTATTGCGCGTCCTGAGCAGGTGGGCGCCGATGCCCGTCACCAATCCGACCACCATCATCCATGGCAGGGCATCGAGCGCATAGCGCCAGAACATGCGCCGGAAAGTGCCAGGGCCGTACCCCACGTGCACGCTGTAGTCGTACTGCGTCGACAGCTTGCTGGCACGGTTGAGGATCAGCTTGGCATTGCTCGGTTCGAAGCCGTGCTCAGTGATCCAGATCGAGTGGTCCACGAAATCCAATTGCAGAATTTCTCCGTTGGTGAACTGCGAAAGCTGACTGTGCAACTGCCGACCCTTCACGGTGGCCAGCAGCGTATGGTCTTGGGCATGCCAAGAGAACGTCAACAGGCTGTCCAGCGCATCCTCGGGGGCAGGCGTGTTCAAAGTGATGTGCTGATCGCCCAGGCGCTCGAACGTCGTCGCCGTGGGCAGATATACCCGGCTGGAGGCGCAGATGTTGCCCTTGTCGTATTGCAGGCTCAGGGCTTGCAGCATCGGGTTGGACTGCACCTGGGTGGCCAACTGCGGGCTCGTCCCCGAGCAATGCTGGAGGGAGCCGTGCATGGCCATGTTGCTGGTCTGGCGTACCGCGTCGAACACCCGGTCCACCACATACAGCGCGCGTTGCCCTGCGGCTCGGGCAGAGACGTCCAGGGCACGGTCGATTTGCTGGACGATCACCAGGGTGCCGCACAAAATGGGGATCAGGCAGATCCCTATGATCAGCAAAAGACTGCGAAGCGTATGCAGAGGCTGGCGAGGTGCGGTCATCAGGTAAAAATCCTCAAGCGGCAGACGTACACGCGCAACGGTTGCGCGAGGGAATCAGCGCAGAGTAGGGGAAAAGCTCATCAGGTCTAGGTGGGTAAAGTCCTGCAAACGAGGCGCTGTTTAGACCTGTCTTGTAGGGCTTGTCGCAGCCCTGGTCGGCCAACGCCAAGCCGTGTGCTAGCCTTGGCACCTACCCACCTCCCGGAGTCATCATGGCCCTTGCCCACAACCCGCACGAATCCTACCTGCAAGCGGCTTTAGACCAGGCGCGCAAAGGCTTCGACGAAGGCGGCATCCCCATTGGTTCTGTACTGGTGCACGACGGCAAAATCATCGGTCGCGGGCATAACCGCCGTATCCAGCAGGGCAGCGCCATTCTGCATGGCGAGATGGACGCGCTGGAAAATGCGGGCCGCCTGAGCGCTGCCGTTTACCGTGAATCGACGCTTTACACCACGCTCTCACCCTGCCCCATGTGCAGCGGGGCCATTCTGTTGTATGGCATTGGCCGGGTCGTGGTGGGCGAGAATCGGACGTTCATGGGCGAAGAGGATCTGCTACGCAGCCGCGGGGTCGATGTGCATGTGGTCGGCGACGAGGAGTGTCAGCAACTGATGAAGGGCTTCATTGAGCAATACCCCAGCATCTGGAACGAAGACATCGGCCGTTGACACCACGGCCTTGCCCAGACATCTATCGCGGTATCGAAGAGCGGGCACCTGCCCGCCTGCTCAAAGCCCCTGCTGCAAGGCAGGGTCGTCGGCATTCTGCCGTTCCAGCTCGGCTGACAGCACCTGTACGTTCTGCAACTGGCCGGTTTCCTTCCAATAGGCAATCAGCAGCAGCCTCGCCCGGCGGTCGTTCGGGTGCTGGTCCAGAAGGGTCTGTAATTGGGTCTGCGCTGCATCGACCTGATCCAGCCTGTGCAGCGTGGTCGCCAAGGTATAGCGGTAGTCGGCATTGTCAGGCTCCAGTTCTACGGCTTTGGAAAAGGCCAACAAGGCGTACTCGGTTTGCGCGTGGCGCAACAGCCACGAGCCCAACTCGTGCTGGAGGAATGCCGAGTCCGGATTTTCCAGCAGGGCCTTGGCCAACACCTGGCGCGAGGCGTCGTGCTCGCCTTGACGCTCCAGCAAACGCACCTGGGTCGCCAGGGCATCGGTGCTTTGCGGGTCCAGCGTCAAACAACGGCGTAGGGCGGCGGCGGCCTGCGTATAGGCCTGCTCGTGCAGGTATAGCCGGGCGAGGTGCAGTTGCGCGTCGGCATCGTCGGGCTGGCCTTCGAGCACTTGCTGGTAGGCTTCGAGCGCCTCCTGCAAAGGAGTGAAATACAAGCCCACCGCATCAGGTGACAGGCCCAGCAACGCATCGACAACGGCATGCCGCACGCTGAGGTCGTCGTCATCGAGCAAAGGCCCGATCGCCATGCTGCGTTGCGCTGGCGGCAGCAGGCGCTTGATGCCCATGACCGCAGCCCGACGCACCAGTGGGTCGTCATGGGTCAGATCCTGCTTGGCCAGCTTCAGCGCGATGGAAGAAGGGTAATTGGGCAGTTCTTCGTATAGCGCAGCGCGGCGCATGGGCGACAGGTCGTGGCGTTGCAGCTGTTGGTAGAGCAGGCGGGCGGCCCCCGGCTGACCGTCGTGCGCCAGCCTCAGGGCTTTGGCATAACTGGCCGGCGGCGCAGCGCTCGGTGTCGGCATCGGCTCGCGCCAGAGGTAGCTGAGCGTCCCCACGCCAACGGCCGCCAGGAGCGCGGCGGTCAGGAGGCGGTTGCGTCTAGGCATCGTCTGGTCCTTGGCAAAAGCAAGGGTCAGAGCTTGGGACAGACGCCGGGCAATTGCAACGGCTCAGGCCTTGGCAGCGTCTGCGTCGGGCACTGTCTGGGTACGGCCTTGCAAGCGGGCGGCAGCTACCTCGCCGAAGAGCGCCACCGGTTCCATGAGGTTGCCCAGGTAACGTGGATGCAGCAGCCAGAGGTCCACCTGTGGCTTGAAGTCGCTGACGCTCAGCACTTCCAAACGCTCGCGGTGCACACTGCTGCGCAACAGCGGCTCCGGCACGAGTCCCAACCCTTGGCCATTGGCTACAAGGCCTAATTGCAGATCGGTGCCGAAGGTCTCCAGGTTGATCGCAAGGTTCAGCCCCTGTTCGCTCAGGGCGCGCTGCAGGCCAGCGCGAAAGCCGCAGCCGTCTGGATTGAGCACCCAGCCTTGGCCGTAGCAATCCTTGAGCTTGCACGCACGACGCGCCACGCTGCCCCTGGCCGCAACCACTTGCAAGGGTAGGCGCAGCATAGAGCGCCCGACGATGCCTTCGGGGAAGATCTTACCGGGTGGGAACAGCGCTGCGGCCGCGTCCAGCTCGCCGTTTTCCATCCGGGCCAGCAAGCTGCTGCCCCATCCGCTGCTGACTTGCGTGCGCAGTGTCGGGTAGCGCTCGCGCAGCGCGCCGAGGGCAGCCAGCAACACTACATCGCCGAGGGTTTGCGGCACCCCCAGGCGCAGGCTGCCAGAAGGGGCGCCATCGTTGGCCACCAGTTCGTGCAACGCATCGATCTCGCGCAGGATCGCCTTGCACTGTTCGTATACGCGCAGCCCCATGGGCGTGGGCTTGAGCGGCTTGGTGTTGCGGTCCAGCAGAATGGCGCCCAGATCGTCTTCGAAATGCTGCACCCGGCGCGTGATCGCCGGCTGGGTCAGCTGCAGAGCCTGCGCTGCGAGATTGGTGGACTGGCAACGGATGACGGCCACGAAAGCATCCATGTCATCGATCTTCATATTCGGCACTCACATAGTGTCAGGAGCAAAGATGCCGGCCTAGCATAATCCGGCTGATGCTCGAGGTGTTAGCGGGGCATCTGCGGTGCGCCGCCCTCAGGTGGCGCGCCGCAAGGTCAGATTGATGCGCCGGCTGCCCATGCGTGGGTGCTCGCCCGGCTTGATCGGCTGCACTCCATGGAAACGCAAACGGTCGTCACCGCCCCAGACCAACACATCACCGTGGCCGAGCGGCACTTTTTGCGTGGCATCGCCGCGTTGCTGGCCGCCCAGCAGGAACACCGCCGGCAGGCCCAGCGATATCGAGACGATGGGGTGGCTGAAGTCGCGCTCGTTGCGATCCTGATGCAGCGACAGGCGCGTGCCTGGCAGGTAGTGGTTGATCAGGCAGGTGTCGGCGTGGAATCCGTCGAAGCCGGCGGCGGCCGCGGCCTCATGGGCCAGTTGCGCGAGCAGTGCGGGGAGGGCGGGCCAAGGTGCGCCGCTGAGTGGATCGTGCGTGGTGTAGCGATAGCCTTGCCGGTCGCTGACCCAGCCCAGGTCGCCGCAGTTGCTCAGGGCCACCGCGATGGCCTGTCCGCCAGGCGTTTCCATGTGCCGAAAGGGTGCGGCGCGCAGTACCGGACGCAGCGCATCGAGCAGCGCCTCGAGGCGCGGCAACACGAAGCCGGGCAGCAGCACAGTGTGAGTGGCCAGGCGCTGGGGCTGGCGACCGAACAGGTCGAGATCGGACTGCATGATGGCCGTACGCGCGGGTGAACAGAGGATCATTCTAACCCTGGCCTGCGCACAGACCAACGCCCACGTGTGCCACCTGATGCTGGCACCCTGGTAGCGCTTGGTGCAACCACTGCTCGGGCAGGGCTTCGCAAGCGCCGCCATTACGTGCACAATCGCGCCCCTCTTTTCGGTTGAGCTGGCAAAACCCGCGGGTTTCGCCGCGCTCAGCCTGTTGCAGTCTTGCGAGTGGAGTTGCACCCGGAATGAATGAGCAGGCCCCAAGCGTTGAACAACAATACCAATCGACCCCGACAGCCCTGGCCAGCTGGTCACGTCACGACACCACCTGGATGCTCGGCCTGTTCGGCACCGCCATCGGCGCCGGCACGCTGTTCCTGCCGATAAACGCAGGCCTGGGCGGCTTCTGGCCGCTCCTGGTGCTGGCCCTGCTGGCACTGCCGATGACCTACTTCGCCCACCGCGGTCTGACCCGCTTCGTGCTGTCGGGTCGTGGCGGCGACATCACCGACGTGGTCGAAGAGCATTTCGGCCTCACGGCCGGCGCAGTGATCACCGTGCTGTACTTCTTCGCCATATTCCCGATCCTGCTGATCTACAGCGTGGCGCTGACCAATACCGTGACCAGCTTCATGGAGCATCAACTGCACCTCGAAGCGCCCCCGCGCGCGCTGTTGGCGTTCGGTCTGATTCTCGGTCTGCTGGCCATCGTGCGCTGCGGCGAAGCGGCTACGGTCAAGGTCATGAGCCTGCTGGTCTACCCCTTCATCGTCGCATTGGCGCTGCTGGGCCTGTACCTGATTCCGCACTGGACCGGTGGCATTCTCGAAACCGCGCACCATGTGCCGACAGGTTCGGCCTTCCTGCATACCCTGTGGTTGGCGATTCCGGTGATGGTCTTCTCCTTCAACCATTCGCCGATCATCTCCGCCTTCGCCGTGGACCAGAAACGTCGCTACGGCGAGCATGCCGATGCGCGTAGCGGTCAGATCCTGATGCGCGCCCACCTGTTGATGGTGGCCATGGTGCTGTTCTTCGTCTTCAGTTGCGTGCTGACCCTCGACACCGCGCAGTTGGCCGAGGCGAAAGCGCAGAACCTGTCGATCCTGTCGTACTTGGCCAACCACCTGGGCAACCCGATCATCGGCTTCGTCGCGCCGATGATCGCCTTCGTGGCCATCGCCAAGTCGTTTTTGGGCCACTACATCGGGGCCAGCGAAGGTCTCAAGGGCATGCTCAATAAAACCGGCGTGCGCTCCAGCGCCAAGACCCTCGACCGCGTGGTGGCTGCGCTGATGCTGGTGGTGTGCTGGGTCGTCGCCACCTTGAACCCGAGCATCCTGGGCATGATCGAGTCGTTCGGCGGACCGATCATCGCCGTGCTGCTGTTCCTCATGCCGATGTACGCCATCCGCCGCGTCCCGTCGATGCGCAAGTACAGCGGGGCGATGTCCAACGTGTTCGTGACCCTGGTCGGCCTGGTGGCGCTGACCTCGGTGGTGTATGGCTTGCTGAGCTGATTGCCGGTCGATCGATCCAGCCCGGGCGCGCTTGGCGGCCCGGGCTTTTTTGTTCGTGGCGAGCGGCGCATGGGCATTAATTCGCTTGCCATCGTAGGCACGTCCGGCGCTTCGTGGTTAACTCGGTGGCTTTCCACAACCGTCATCGAGGAATGCATTCCATGGCTCAAGTCACGCTCAAAGGCAACCCGGTCCAGGTCACTGGCCAACTGCCACAGGTCGGTGCGCAAGCGCCTGCCTTCTCCCTGGTCGGCAAAGGCCTGGCCGACAAATCGCTGAACGACTTCGCCGGCAAGCGCAAAGTGCTGAACATCTTCCCCAGCGTCGACACGCCGACCTGCGCCACCTCGGTTCGCAAGTTCAACGCCCAGGCCAACGAGCTCGGCAACACCGTGGTGCTGTGCATCTCGGCCGACCTGCCGTTCGCCCAAGACCGCTTCTGCGGTGCCGAAGGCCTGGACAACGTCCAGAACCTGTCGACCCTGCGCGGCGTCGAGTTCCTCCAGGACTACGGCGTAGCCATCGCCGACGGCCCACTCAAAGGCCTGGCCGCCCGTGCCGTAGTGGTACTGGATGAAAACGACCGCGTGCTGCACAGCGAACTGGTCGGCGAAGTCGGTGACGAGCCGAACTACGACGCCGCATTGGCGGTCTTGAAGTAAGCCCCGCCCGCCGGCCTGCGCGGCCGGCTCGTAGCGCTGGTGTAAGAACGGCCTGGACAGCGCTCCAGGCCGTTTTCATTTACAGTGCGCGGCGCCGCTGACATCAGCCCTGGGTAAAGCCGGGGTAAAGGCGCTTTGCTAAAACCCGTCAGATGATTATCGTTCACCTCCTTTCTCCCGCCGTTTTGCGAACAAGGTCTGTTCAACCCATGCAAGCTTCCGTCTCTCGCTCTCCTCGCCGCTGGCTGATCGGCCTGTTGATTGTGCTGCTACTGGCTGCGTTGGCCTGGTGGCTGTGGCCCGGGGCCTCGAAGGAAACGGCGGCCAAACAAGGTGGCAGGCCAGGCTTTGGCGGCTCGGGCGAGGCCGTGCCGGTGCGCGTCGAGCCGGCCCAGGTGGGCGACTTCCCGCTCTACTACAAGGCACTGGGTACGGTCACCGCCACCAATACGGTGAATGTGCGCAGCCGCGTCTCCGGCGAGCTGGTGAAGATCCACTTCGAGGAAGGCCAGCAAGTGAAGGCCGGCGATCTGCTCGCCGAGATCGATCCGCGCAGTTACCGCATCGCCTTGCAGCAGGCCGAAGGCACCCTGGCACAGAACCAGGCGCAGTTGAAGAACGCTCAAGTCGATGTCGCCCGCTATAAAGGCCTGTATGCCGAAGACAGCATCGCCAAGCAGACCCTCGACACCGCCGAGGCGCAGGTTGCGCAGTTCCAGGGGCTGGTCAAGACCAACCAGGCCGCTGTCAGCGACGCGCGCCTGAACCTGGAATTCACCCAGATCCGCGCGCCGATCAATGGCCGTGTGGGTCTGCGTCAGCTGGACCTGGGCAACCTGGTCGCCGCCAATGACACTACGGCCCTGGCGGTGATCACCCAGACCCAACCGATCGACATCGCCTTCACCCTGCCGGAGACCGAACTGTCCACCGTGCTCGAGCGCTACCGCAGCGGTGCCCGCCTGCCGGTCGAAGCCTGGGACCGCACCGACAGCAAACAGCAGGCCGTCGGCGTGTTGGCGAGCCCCGACAACCAGATCGACACCACCACCGGCACCCTGAAGTTCAAGGCGCGTTTCGAAAACCGCGACCAAGCGCTGTTCCCCAATCAGTTCCTCAACGTGCGAGTGCTGGCCGACACCCTCAAGCAGGTGGTCATGGCGCCCGCTGCCGCGATCCAGTTCGGCAACGACGGCACCTTCGCCTACGTGGTCAACGCCGAGAACAAGGTCAACGTGCGCAAGCTCAAGGTCGGTGCCAGCGACGGTGAGCGCAGCGTGATACTCGAAGGCCTGACCGCAGGCGATCGCCTGGTACTCGAAGGCACCGACCGCCTGCGTGAAGGCAGCCTGGTCGAGGTGGTGCAGGACAGCGCCGAGGTCCCCGTCACCCCCGGCCAGCACCTGCAAGGCCAGGACAAAGGCGGCACCGCCGAGCCGAGCGCGCCTGCCAAGGCGGGTGCATGAACCTCTCGCGCCTGTTCATCCTGCGGCCGGTCGCCACCACGCTGAGCATGCTGGCGATCGTGCTCGCCGGCCTGATCGCCTACACGCTGCTGCCGGTGTCTGCCTTGCCCCAGGTCGATTATCCGACCATCCGCGTGATGACCCTCTATCCCGGTGCCAGCCCTCAGGTGATGACCAGTGCGGTCACCGCGCCCCTGGAGCGTCAGTTCGGGCAGATGCCCGGCCTGACCCAGATGGCTTCGACCAGCTCGGGCGGCGCCTCGGTGCTGACCCTGCGTTTCAGCCTGGACGTCAACATGGACGTGGCCGAGCAGCAGGTGCAGGCCGCCATCAACGCCGCCAGCAACCTGTTGCCCAGCGACCTGCCGGCGCCACCGGTGTACAACAAGGTCAACCCGGCCGACACCCCGGTGCTGACCCTGTCGATTTCCTCCAAAGTATTGCCGCTGCCCAAACTCAACGACCTGGTCGATACCCGCGTCGCGCAGAAAATCGCGCAGATCAGCGGCGTCGGCATGGTCAGCATCGCCGGCGGCCAGCGCCAGGCGGTGCGCATCAAAGTCAACGTCGAGGCCCTGGCCGCCGCCGGGCTCAACCTCGAAGACGTGCGCACCCTGATCGGTGCCTCCAACGTCAACCAGCCCAAGGGCAACTTCGATGGCCCGACGCGGGTGTCGATGCTCGACGCCAACGACCAGCTGCGCTCGCCCGAGGACTACGCCAACCTCATCCTCACCTACAACGAAGGCGCGCCATTGCGCCTCAAGGACGTCGCCGAGATCGTCGACGGTGCCGAGAACGAACGGCTGGCGGCCTGGGCCAACGAGAACCAGGCAGTGCTGCTCAACATCCAGCGCCAACCGGGGGCCAACGTCATCGAAGTGGTGGACCGGATCAAGCAGATGCTGCCGTCGATCACCGACAACCTGCCCGCCGGCCTCGACGTCAGCGTGCTCACCGACCGCACCCAGACCATCCGCGCGGCCGTGACCGATGTGCAGCACGAACTGCTGCTGGCCATCGTGCTGGTGGTGATGGTCACCTTCGTGTTCCTGCGTCGGGTCAGCGCCACCTTGATTCCGTCGATCGCCGTGCCGCTGTCGTTGATCGGCACCTTCGGCGTGATGTACCTCGCCGGCTTCTCGATCAACAATCTGACCCTCATGGCGCTGACCATCGCCACGGGCTTCGTGGTCGATGACGCCATCGTCATGCTGGAAAACATCGCCCGCCACATCGAAGAGGGCGAGACGCCGTTGCAGGCCGCGCTCAAGGGCGCGCGACAGATCGGCTTCACCCTGGTGTCGCTGACCCTGTCGCTGATCGCCGTGCTGATCCCGCTGCTGTTCATGGCCGACGTCGTGGGGCGCCTGTTCCGCGAGTTCGCCATCACACTCGCGGTGGCGATCCTGATTTCCCTGGTAGTGTCGCTGACCCTGACACCGATGATGTGCGCACGCCTGCTCAAGGCCGAGCCCAAGGAGCACGAGCAGGGGCGCTTCTACCGCGCCAGCGGGGCGTGGATCGACTGGCTGATCAAGCACTATTCCAGCGCGCTGACCTGGGTGCTCAGGCATCAGCCGCTGACGCTGCTGGTCGCCGTCGCCAGCCTGGCGCTCACCGTGGTGCTGTACCTGATCGTGCCCAAGGGCTTCTTCCCGGTGCAGGACACCGGGGTCATCCAAGGCATTTCCGAGGCGCCCCAGGCCACTTCGTTCGCCGCCATGAGCGAGCGTCAACAGGCGCTGAGCCACATCATCCTGCAAGACCCTGCAGTGCAGAGCCTGTCGTCCTACATCGGCGTGGATGGCGACAACGCGACCCTCAACAGCGGGCGCATGTTGATCAACCTCAAACCCCATGGCCAGCGCGACGATGACGCGGGCGCGGTGATCGAGCGCTTGCAGCCGCAGCTGGACAAACTGGTGGGCATCCGCCTGTACATGCAACCGGTGCAGGACCTGTCCATCGAAGACCGGGTCAGCCGTACCCAGTACCAGTTCAGCCTGTCGTCGCCCGATGCCGATCTGCTGTCGCAATGGAGCGGACGACTGGTGCGGGCCTTGCAGCAGCGCAGCGAGCTGACCGATGTGGCCAGCGACCTGCAGGACCAAGGCTTGCAGGTCTACCTGACCATCGACCGCGACAAGGCCAGCCGCCTGGGCATCACCGCTGCGCAGATCACCAGCGCGCTGTACGACGCCTTCGGCCAGCGGCAGATTTCCACCATCTATACCCAGGCCAGCCAGTACCGCGTGGTGCTGCAATCGCAGAACGCCAGCAGCGCCGGCATCAGCGCGCTGGAGTCGATCCACGTCAAGTCCGCCGACGGTGGCCAGGTGCGCCTGTCGGCCCTGGCCACGGTAGAGCAGCGCCAGGCGGCGCTGGCGATTTCCCATATCGGCCAGTTCCCGGCGGTGATGATGTCGTTCAACCTGGCCGAAGGCGTGTCGCTGGGCGAAGCGGTGAAGGTGATCGAACAGGTGGAGCAGGACATCGGCCTGCCGATCGGCGTGCAGACCCGCTTCCAGGGCGCGGCCGAAGCTTTCCAGGCCTCGCTGTCGAGCACCTTGCTGCTGATCCTCGCTGCCGTGGTGACCATGTACATCGTGCTGGGGGTGCTGTACGAGAGCTACGTGCACCCCGTGACCATCCTCTCGACCCTGCCGTCGGCCGCGGTCGGCGCCTTGCTGGCCTTGCTGCTCAGCGGCAACGACTTAGGGATGATCGCCATCATCGGCATCATCCTGCTGATCGGCATCGTCAAGAAGAACGCCATCATGATGATCGACTTCGCCCTGGAGGCCGAGCGCAACCAGGGCATGGCCCCGCGTGACGCGATCTACCAGGCGGCGCTGCTGCGCTTCCGGCCGATCCTGATGACCACCCTGGCCGCGCTGTTCGGCGCGGTGCCGCTGATGCTCGCCACCGGCTCCGGTGCCGAGCTGCGCCAGCCGCTGGGGCTGGTGATGGTCGGTGGCCTGCTGGTGAGCCAGGTGCTGACGCTGTTCACCACGCCCGTCATCTATCTGTACTTCGACCGCTTGGCGCGGCGCTGGCGGCCACAGGCCGATGCGCGGAAGGCCGAGGCATGAACCTCTCGGCACCCTTCATCCGGCGGCCGGTGGCGACCTTGCTGCTGAGCCTGGCGATCATGTTGCTGGGCGGTGTCAGTTTCGGCCTGCTGCCGGTCTCGCCGCTGCCGCAACTGGATTTCCCGGTGATCGTGGTGCAGGCCAACCTCCCGGGCGCGAGCCCTGAGGTCATGGCGGCGACCGTGGCTACGCCGCTGGAGCGCAAGCTCGGCAGCATCGCCGGGGTCAGCACCTTGACCAGTAACTCCAACCAGGGCTCGACGCGGGTGATCATCGGCTTCGACCAGGGCCGCGACATCGACGCGGCGGCCCGCGAGGTACAGGCGGCCATCAATGCCGCGCGCAACCTGTTGCCCAGCGGCATGCGCAGCATGCCCACCTACAAGAAGATCAACCCGTCGCAAGCGCCGATCATGGTGCTGTCGCTGACCTCGGACGTGTTGCAGAAAGGCCAGTTGTACGATCTGGCCGACACCATCCTGTCGCAGAGCCTGGCCCAGGTCAGTGGAGTAGGGGAGGTGCAGATCGGCGGCAGCTCGCTGCCGGCCGTGCGCATCACCCTCGAACCGCAGTTGCTCAATCAATACGGCCTGGCCCTGGACGATGTGCGCACCGCCGTAGCCGATGCCAACCAACGCCGGCCCATGGGCTTCGTCGAAGACGCCGAGCGCAACTGGCAGGTGCGCGCCAACGACCAGCTGGAAAAGGCCAAGGACTACGAGTCGCTGGTGATCCGCCAGACCGATGGCGCCATTCTGCGGCTGTCGGATGTGGCCACGGTCAGCGACGGCGTGGAGAACCGCTACAACAGCGGTTTCTTCAACGACCAGGCCGCCGTGCTGCTGGTGGTCAACCGCCAGACCGGCGCCAACATCATCGAGACCGTCGAGCAGATCAAGCAGCAACTGCCGGCGTTGCAATCGCTGCTGCCGGCCAGTGTGCAGCTGAACCTCGCCATGGACCGCTCGCCGGTGATCAAGGCGACCTTGGCCGAAGCCGAGCACACCTTGTTGATCGCAGTCGGCCTGGTGATCCTGGTGGTCTATCTGTTCCTCGGCAACCTGCGCGCCTCGCTGATTCCGAGCCTGGCGGTGCCGGTGTCGCTGGTGGGCACCTTCGCGGTGATGTACCTGTGCGGTTTCTCGTTGAACAACCTGTCGCTGATGGCGCTGATCCTCGCCACGGGCCTGGTGGTGGACGATGCCATCGTCGTGCTGGAGAACATCTCGCGGCACATCGAGAATGGCGAGAAACCCTTGCAAGCCGCTTATCTTGGGGCAAAGGAAGTGGGCTTCACGTTGCTGTCGATGAACGTGTCGTTGGTGGCGGTATTCGTCTCGATCCTGTTCATGGGCGGTATCGTGCGGGGCCTGTTCATGGAGTTTTCCGTGACCCTGGCGGCGGCGATCCTGGTCTCGCTGCTGGTCTCCCTGACGTTGACGCCGATGCTCTGCGCACGCTGGCTCAAACCGCACCAGGCCGAGCGCAATGGCCTGCAACGTTGGAGCGACCGCCAGCATGTACGTATGGTCGCCGCCTACGACCGCAGCTTGGGCTGGGCCCTGCGCCACCGACGGCTGACCCTGCTCAGCCTGCTGGCGACCATTGTGCTCAACGTCGCGCTGTACGTGATCGTGCCCAAGACGCTGATGCCGCAGCAGGACACCGGGCAACTGATCGGCTTCATCCGTGGCGACGACGGCCTGTCGTTCACGGTCATGCAGCCGAAGATGGAAACCTATCGCCGCGCCTTGCTGGCCGACCCTGCCGTGCAGAGCGTGGCCGGTTTCATCGGCGGCAACAGCGGCACCAACAACGCCATGGTGCTGGTGCGCCTCAAGCCCATCGCCGAGCGCAAGATCGATGCGCAGAAGGTCATCGAGCGGCTGCGCCGCGAACTGCCCAAGGTGCCGGGCGGGCGCCTGTTCCTGATGGCCGACCAAGACCTGCAGCTGGGCGGCGGTGGCCGCGACCAGAGTTCTTCGCAATACCTCTACACCTTGCAAAGCGGCGATCTGGTGGCTTTGCGCGAGTGGTACCCGAAGGTCACTGCGGCGCTGCGTGCGTTACCCGAGCTGACCGCCATCGACGCCAACGACGGCGCCGGCACCCAACAGGTGACGCTGGTGGTCGACCGCGACCAGGCCAAGCGCCTGGGCATCGACATGTCGATGGTCACCACGGTGCTGAACAACGCCTATAGCCAGCGACAGATATCGACCATCTACGACAGCCTCAACCAGTACCAGGTGGTGCTGGAGATCAACCCCCGCTATGCCTGGGACCCGAGCACCCTGCAACAGGTCTACGTGATCACCGCAGACGGCGCGCGGGTGCCGCTGTCGACCATCGCCCGCTACGAAAACACCCTGGCCAGCGACCGTGTCAGCCACGAAGACCAGTTCGCCTCCGACGACATCGCCTTCGACATCGCCGAAGGCTACAGCCCCGATCAAGCGCTGGCCGCCGTGGAGCGTGCGGTCGCTCGCGTGGGCCTGCCGGAAAGCGTGATCGCCAAGTTGGGCGGCACCGGCGATGCCTTTGCCGAAACGCAGAAGGGCCAGCCATTCATGATTCTCGGTGCGCTGGTGTTGGTGTACCTGGTGCTAGGGGTGCTCTATGAAAGCTACATCCACCCCCTGACCATCCTTTCCACACTGCCTTCTGCCGGGGTCGGCGCCTTGCTGGCGTTGTACCTGACCGGCGGCGAGTTCAGCCTGATCTCCATGCTCGGGCTGTTCCTGCTGATCGGCGTGGTGAAGAAGAACGCCATCCTGATGATCGACTTGGCGCTGCAATTCGAACGCAACGATGGCCTGGGCCCGGAAGCCTCGATCCGTCAGGCCTGCCTGCTGCGTCTGCGGCCGATCCTGATGACCACTCTGGCGGCCATGCTCGGCGCCTTGCCGTTGCTGCTGAGCGCGGCCGAAGGCGCGGAAATGCGCCAGCCTCTGGGCCTGACCATTCTCGGCGGCCTGTTCATCAGCCAGATTCTTACGCTATACACCACCCCGGTGGTCTACCTGTACCTCGACCGCCTGCGCCATCGCTTCAACCGTTGGCGCGGCGTGCGCACCGACGCTGCCCTGGATACCCCGCTATGACTTTCGCCCAGACTTCCCTTCACCGTGCCCTGCAGCGGTTGAGCAACGGCCGTGGTTCGCGTGTGCTCGGCGCCGGACTGTGCCTGGCGCTGCTCAGTGCCTGTAGCCTGAGCCCCGACTACGAGCGGCCTGCGCTGGCGGCGCCGACGCAGTTCAAGCATGCCGCGGGCTGGACCCAGGCCAAGCCTGCCGATGCTGTGGCGCGTGGCGCCTGGTGGCGGCTGTACGACGACCCTCAGCTCGATGCCCTGGTCGAGGCGCTCAACGCCAACAACCAGACCGTGGCTCAATATGCCGCGCAATACCGCCAGGCCACCGCCCTGGTGCGCAGCAGCCGTGGCGCGCTGTTCCCCAGCCTCGATCTGAGCGTGGGCAAGACCCGCGCCGCGCAAGGGGCGGGTAGCAGCAACTCGGGGCTGTCGAACAACAGCAGCGGCATCCGCGACACCTATAACGCGCAATTGGGCGTGAATTGGGAGATCGACCTGTGGGGCAAGCTGCGCGAAACGCTCAATGCCAATGAGGCCAGCGCCGAGGCCAGCATCGCCGACCTGGCGTCGATCCGCCTGAGCCTGCAATCGGAGCTGGTGCAGAACTACCTGCAACTGCGCGTCATCGACGAACAGAAGCGCCTGCTCGAAGCCACGGTGGCGGCCTATCAGCGCTCGCTGCGTCTGACCGAGAACCAGTACCGCGCCGGTATTTCCGGCCCCGATGCCGTGGCCCAGGCCCGTACCCAGCTCAAGAGCACCGAGGCCGATTTGATCGACCTGGCCTGGCAGCGCGCCCAGTACGAAAACGCCATCGCCGTGCTGATGGGCAGGGCGCCAGCGGACTTCTCCTTGCCGGTCAGCACGTCGATACCGCAGTTGCCGGCGATCCCTCTGCAATTGCCTTCGCAACTGCTCGAACGCCGCCCTGACGTCGCTGCCGCCGAGCGTCGGGTCATGGCTGCCAACGCCAGTATCGGCGTGGCGCGCGCCGCGTATTTTCCGGACCTGAGCCTGAGCATGAACGGCGGTTACTCCAGTAGCAGCTTCCGCAACTGGATCGAACTGCCCAACCGGTTCTGGTCGGTCGGGCCATCGTTGGCCATGACCTTGTTCGATGCCGGGCAGCGCAGCGCCGAGGTCGACCGCACCGTGGCGGTGTACGACCAGACCGCCGCGCAATACCGGCAGACCGTGCTCGACAGCTTCCGCGAGGTGGAAAACTACCTGGTGCAGTTGCGCGTGTATGGCGATGAGTCGGTGGTGCGCCAGGAAGCCGTCGAAGCTGCGCGGGAATCCTTGCGCCTGACGCAGAACCAGTACCGTGCCGGGCTGATCGGCTACCTCGACGTGGTCAACGTCCAGGCCACGGCGCTGAGCAACGAGCGCAGCGCGCTGTCGTTGCTGCAAGGCCGGCTGGTCGCCAGCGTGCAATTGATCGCCGCCCTGGGCGGCGGGTGGGACGAGCAGCAGGCCGCTACGGATGCCCGGGCGCTGACGCCGCGCTGAGCGGACGGCCTCAGCTGGCGTTGCGCAGGGTGCAGTAGGGGACGAAAGCGTCCATTTCCGCCTCGACCGATTCGATGATCCATTCGACGTCGGCCGGGGCCATGATCGCCGCGCAGGGGATGCCAGCGATGGCCATGAGGGTTTCGCCACTGGCGCGGTCGAACAAACGCACGATCATGCTGTTCGGCGCATCCATGCTGGCCTCGAAGCCCAGCGGGTGGAAATGCCAGCGCATCATTTGGCAAGCGTTGGGAAACGTCATCTTGTTCATGCCAGCCTCCGTATTCAGGTGAACCGGTGATGGGGCATCTTTGGGCGCGCCCTTGTGGGAATCATTACCTTAGCAGTCATGTCGAAGAAGGTTCCGCCCGATTGGTGATTATTTGATGACGGTGCGCGTTCGGTCACACCTCGGTCGATGGCTGGCGACGGCGAGTTAGAGCGGTGAGAAGGGAATTTACAAATGTTGGTGCGCCAGCTTTCATCGGACCAACGGTCGGCTGATCGCGCTGGTGCCTTATCCGGACGGGTTTGGCGTCGGGTTCGAAGGTGTGCGACGAATGGGTTACCATGCTCCGCTGTATCGCCGGCCGCGCCACACCCTGCATGCGGTGGCCTGGCTTGCCTGCCGCGAACCGGACGCGCCGGCTGAATCACCTGCGCTCACGACGGCCTCACGCCGCCTGCGCCCCGCAACAGGATTCGCGCTTTGTCTGACTTTCTGCAAAACCCTCTGCTGCAATACCTGACCCGCCTGGCACCGTCCAGCCAGCAGACCATGCGCTATGTGCTGCAAGACGCTGCAGACCGGCTCGGCTTCGAAGACCAGGACATCACCGAGGTGCCCTGGCAGCGTCTGGAACCGGGGCACATCATCGGTCTGGTGGCAGCGCTGCGCGCCGATGGCTACGCGCCCAACTCCTCTTCGCTCTACGTCAACGCCATACGCGGTGTGATGAACGAGGCCTGGCGCCAGGGTGTGATAGACCACGAGCACCTGCTGCGCATCCGCGAGGTCAAACCGGACAACGGCACGCGCCTGCCACCGGGGCGTAACCTGCGCCGCAGCCTGATTCGCGAACTGATGGAGATCTGCGCCGCCGACCCGCGGCCACAAGGCGTACGCGACGCGGCGATCATCGCCTTGCTCTACGGTACGGGCATGCGCAAGTCCGAGTCGGTGGATATCGATCTCGATCAGGTGGACTTCAAGGAGCGCAGCTTGCGCGTGCGCGGCAAGGGCAACCGTCAGTTGCTCAAATATGCGCCGCCCTGGGCGTTCGAGAAGTTGCAGGCCTGGCTCGAGCTGCGGCGGGCGCAACTGCCGGTAGGGGTGGCGGACGACGGTTTTCTGTTCAACCGGATTCGCCGTGGCAATCACATCACGCGCGCGCGCATCACCAAACACGCCATCTATTACATCGCGCGCCAGCGGGGGGCACAGGTCGGTATCAAGATCATGCCCCACGATTTTCGTCGGGCCTTCATCACACGAGTGATCGAAGAGCATGATCTGTCGATTGCGCAGAAATTGGCGCACCACGCCAACATCCAGACCACGGCCGCTTACGACCGCAGGGACGACAACGAACGGCGCAGGGCAGTGGATCGCTTCGACTACTGACCAGCGCCGTGTGCCACTCAGGGCTGCTGGGTGGCCCCAGGGGTCATGGTAGCGCCGCCGGCGTCGGTGCCTGCGCCGGTGCCCATCCCAGGCAAGCTTTTGTCATCGGCGGGATTGGTCAGGGTACGCTGATCCTCGCCTGGCAGGCGCTGATCGTCGCCCGGCAAACGTGGATCGGTGTCACGTGGCATCGGCTTTTCCACCGGATTGAGCGTGCTGTCCACACCTGGAGTCGGTGCGGGGTTATGCGGATCGTCAGGGAACGTGGTGCCCGTACCCGCGCCAGCGGCAGCGAATGTCAACGGCGAGACGAGCAGGGCGGCTAACAGCAGGGATCGTTTCATGTGGGCGCACTCCAGCAGTGATCGGGAGGGCCGCCGCCCCACCCGCCGGACGCGGGAGTGGACGCGTCGGGCAGGCGGGGCGATGGCCTCTAGGGCTTTTGGCCATCAGCCCTGGAGGATGGTGCGACCTGCCCGATCAACGGTCACACGACCGTCGACAGCGCCATGATGAAGATGATGCCGACCACCGACAGCAGCGTTTCCATCATCGTCCAGGTCTTCAGGGTCTCGGTCACGGTCATGTTGAAGTACTGCTTGACCAGCCAGAAGCCTGCGTCGTTGACGTGTGAAAGGATCAGCGAGCCGGCGCCGGTGGCCAGCACCAGTAATTCACGGTTGACGCCGGGGATCAGATCCACGACCGGGGCCACGATGCCGGCACCGGTGATGGTCGCCACGGTTGCCGAACCGGTCGCCACACGAATCACCGCCGCCACCAGCCAGGCCAGCAGGATTGGCGAAATTTCCGCCTGCACTGCCATCTGCCCGATCACGTTGCCCACGCCGGTATCGACCAGCATCTGCTTGAAGCCGCCGCCCGCACCGACGATCAGCACGATGGCCGCAGTGGGCGCCAGGCTCTGGTCGAGCATCTTCATGATCTGCTGGCGCGAGAAGCCGCGCGCCGAGCCGAAGGTGTAGAAGGCCAGCAGCAGGGCGGCGAGCAGAGCGGTGATGGGGTGGCCGATCAGGTCGAGCCATTGGCGCACGATGTGCTCTGCGGGCAGCACCACATCGGCGAAGGTCTTGAGCAGCATCAGCGCCACCGGCAGCAGCACCGTGACCAAGGTGACGGTGAAGCTTGGCAGTTCGCGGGCCTGCGATTCGCGGGCGATCTGGTCCATCAGCTCTTGGGACGGCGTACCGGGGATGTAGCGCGAGATGAAGGTGCCGAACAGCGGGCCGGCGATCACCGCAGTGGGCAGTGCCACCAGCAGGCCATAGAAGATGGTCTTGCCGATGTCGGCCTTGAAGATGCCGATGGCCAGCAGCGGACCCGGGTGCGGCGGCACCAGCCCATGCACCACCGACAGGCCGGCCAGCAACGGGATGCCGATTTTCACCAACGATACCCCGGTGCGGCGCGCGACGATGAACACCAGTGGGATCAGCAGCACGAAGCCGATTTCGAAGAACAGCGGGATGCCCACCAGGAAGGCCGAGAACATCATGGCCCAGTGCACGTTGCGCTTGCCGAACGCGCGGATCAGCGTCTGCGCGATCTGGTCGGCCCCGCCCGAGTCGGCCATCAGCTTGCCGAGCATGGTGCCCAGCGCCAGCACGATGCCGACGAAGCCCAGCACGCCGCCAAAGCCGTCCTGGAAGGATTTCATCACTTTGGCCACCGGCATGCCGGAGGTCAGGCCGAGAAAGCCTGCGGCCAGGGTCAGCGCGACGAAGGGGTGAACCTTGAAATGGGTGATCAGCACGATCAGCCCGACGATGGTGACCAGTGCATCGAGCAGCAGGAAGGTATCAGTAGCCATTCCGAACATGGGAGTAAGCCTCGTTTTTATCGTTGTTGTGTCTGCGGGCCGCGTTTTCTAACGAAACAGGGTTGCTTCAGACAGCGCTGTCTTCGGTGAGCCGGGAGCACAGCCTTCAGGCCGTGCGGGCCAGGCCCGACTCACCGGGGTGCTTTAGCCAGGCGTCGACCTGTTCGGCCAGGGCGACGATGGGGCGGGTGGCATCGAGGGTCAGGGTCAGCGCCTCGCCGGTGGGCGATTCCAGCGCGGCGAACTGGCTGTCGATCAGACTGGCCGGCATGAAGTGGCCGGGGCGGGCCAGCACACGCTTCTCCGCTTCCGAGGGCGTCAGTTCGAGAAACACGAAGCCCAGAGCCGGCACGGCCTCGCGCAGGGTTTCCCGATAGCGCCGCTTGAGCGCCGAACAGGTCAGCACAGGGCGCTCGCCTGCGGCGATGGCCGCTTGCAGCTCTTGGCCCAGACGCACCAGCCAACCGGCGCGGTCGGCATCATCCAAAGCGATACCGGCACTCATCTTGCGGATATTCTCGGCAGGGTGAAACGCGTCGCCTTCGATCAGGCGGCCGCCACTGGTGGCGACGATGGCAGAGCCGATGCAGCTTTTGCCGCAACCGGCCACACCCATGACGACGAGGGCAGACAGGGAAGGGTTCATCAGTACCTCCTGCGGGGCAAGACAGCGCTGTCTTGAAGTTGGCCTGAGCCAGCGGCGCGTGACTTTCCCGGGTTTTATTGATCTTGTGCTGAACGCAGTATGGACGCTCAGGCAATGTCGGCCAGCAAGGATACGTTGCCTGGGGCGTGAGACAGCGCTACCTTAGTGACCGTTCCCAGCCCATGCAAGTAGTAAAAAATTACAAATCTCATGACTCGCTCTGGCTCGCGCACTACAGGTCGTCCCACCCTCGCCGAAGTGGCCCGGCTTTCCGGCGTTTCCCCGATCACCGCCTCCCGTGCACTGCGTGGCGTGGCCACGGTCGCGCCGGAGCTGGCCGACAGGGTGCGCACGGCGGCCACCACCCTGGGCTACGTCGCCAATTCCGCCGCCCGGGCGTTGGCCTCGGCCCGCAGCCATTCGGTGGTGGTGCTGATTCCGTCGCTGTCCAATCAGCTGTTCATCGACACCCTGGAAGCGATCCATGCCGTCATGCGCCCGCGCGGCCTGGAGGTGCTGATCGGCAACTACCACTATGACAGCGCCGAAGAAGAGAACCTGATCCGCAACTACCTGGCCTACCAGCCATGCGGCATGTTGCTGACCGGCTTCGACCGCAGCGAGGCGTCCTTGCACATGCTCGCTGCAAGCGCCATACCCTGCGTGCACATGATGGAATTGGGCGGGCAGGCCAGTGACCTTGCGGTAGGCTTCTCGCAATTCGAGGCCGGACGCGCCGCCGCACGGCATTTGCTGGAGCGTGGCCGCCGCCGGCTCGGCTTCATCGCCGCGCAACTCGACCCACGGGTGATGCAGCGGGCCGAAGGCTTTCGTCAGGGCCTGCGGGAGGCTGGCCTGAGCGCGCCGGAGCTGGAGCTGCTGGTGCCCGAACCTTCTTCCATCGCGCTGGGCGGCGCCTTGTTCAGCCAGATGCTGGCGCGTGCCGGCGACGTCGATGGCCTGTTCTTCTGCAACGACGACCTGGCCCAAGGCGCCATCCTGCAAGCCCTGCGCGAAGGTGTGGCGGTGCCGCAACGGGTGGCCATGGTCGGTTTCAACGACCTGCCGGCCTCGGCCCACATGGTTCCGCGCCTGACCTCGATCCGCACCCCGCGCGCGGCGGTAGGTCGCGCGGCGGCTCAGGCCCTGCTCGCGCGACTCGACGGCAAGCCGGTGGCGACGCCGCAACACGACTTGGGCTTCGAGTTGATGGTGCGCGAAAGCACCTGAACCTGTTGAGGCGCGATGGCCGTACGCCTGGCAAGGTCGATGCGGCGGGGCAGTTTGGTGGCAAAGCGCAATGCATCCGCCGCCACATCGAGCCAGGGGTCCGGCACAACGCTGCACACGGCGGTGCGCTCAGAGCTTGAAACGAACCCGGATCGTGCTCAGCCCGGTGGAGTTGTCCAGGCTGATGGCATCCTCGCCATAGCGCGAATAGCTCTTGACCATTCGCATGCCAAGCCCGGTCCCGCTCGGCTTGGGGTACTGCTCCGGGAAGCCGTCGCCCTCGTCGGACACTACGATCAAGGCGTCCTGCGCCTGGCGCACGACCTCGACGGTGGTTGTGCCACGCCCGTATTTCAATGCGTTGGTCACCAGCTCCGAGACCACCAGCCCGAGCGGCGCCACGCGTTCGGCGGGCAGCAGAAAGTCTTCCACCGCCCATTCGATGGCGGGCTCACCGAAGGCGGCTTTCATGTCGGTGAGCAATGCGCTCAGGTACTTGCGGGCGCTGACATCTTCGCCCTGGACATCCAGACACAGATGCTCGTGTACGGTAGCGATGGTCTGCACACGGCTGGCGGCGATGCGAAGTTGGGCCTTGACGGTGTCTTCCGTGGACAGGTTGGCTTGCAACAACAGCAAGGTGTTGACCAGGTGCAGGCTGTTCTTGACCCGATGGTGGGTTTCTTCCAAATGCAGACCGTGCTCGGTCAGTTGGGTGTTCTGCGCCTCGACCAGGGCCGTCAGACGCCGCTCCTGCTCATGGCGTTCGGTGATGTCCCGCGAAACGGCGATGATCTTTTCGATCTGGCCGCCGCGGCCGAGGATAGGCGCGGCGGTGACGTCCCACCACTTCGGTTCGCCCTTGGCCGTGGGGCAGCACGACTCGAATCGCACCGAATCGCCCTGGCTGACCTGGGTCAGGGCTTGTTCGATGGCCGCTTTCGCACTGTCCGGCCACAGCTCGACCCAGTGCTTGCCGGCGACATCGCGCATGTCGTCGATCTGCATTCGGCACAAGCCGGCTTCGTTGAAGAACTCGATCTCACCCTCGCGCGACAGAATCTTCACACAGTCGGGGCTGGCGTTGAGCACCGTCTCCGAGTAAGCGTGAGGGCTGTGGCGTTCGAGCTGCGCGGCCAGCCGCTCGGTGGCCATGGAGATGATGTTGGCCAGCCCTTCGAGGAACACCACGTCGCTGTCTATGAAGTCGTCACCGTCGCGGCTGTCGACCTCGAGCACGCCGAACGTGGACGCAGTACCGCGCACCGGAACGTTGATCGCCCGCTCGATGCCGTACTCGCGCAACAGCGACGGCGTCCTGAACCTCAGCTCCTGGCCCAGGTGGTTGGAGATGACCGGGCGGTTGTTGGTGAAGGCGTAGCCTGCCGGGCTGGCATCGTCTGCGCCCACGGTGGCCGTGCCGATATCCTCGGGCGACCAGCCCACACCGTGGGTCAGGCGAAACAGCGCCGTCTCGGCGCAAGGTTGCAGGACCTTGGCGAAGGGCGTGTCCATGCCTCGAGCAGCCGTGGCGCAGGCCTCGGTCAGCAGCTCGTCGAGGCAGCCCATTTTCAGCGACTCTACGGCAAAAGCCACCACCAGTTCGTGCTGTTTGCGCAGGCGGTTGTGCGAAATCTGCAGCGCGGCGCGGATGACTTCGTCAGGTGACAGGTGAGGCATTGAAGTGTCCAGCGTTGGCAGATGGATAGGGCGGTACACAAGCGACCAGAGCAGCGCATGCGATTTGGTGCGAGTCGGGTCAGGGGCTAGAACGCGGTGCAATTTACACGGATCGCGTCGATAGGAGTAGCTATCGTCTACGCAACTGGCCGGGTACGTCGAAATAAGCGGACCTGGTTTCGCTCCATCGACCTCGGCCAATGCTCGCCCTGGGTGAGAACTGCCCGATGAAGTTGGCAAATACTGTGCAGTGGCTGGGACCGTAGCGGTCAGAGCGTGGCCCGGGCCACGAAGCGGGCACCGTGGTCATGCAGATCCAGCGGGGTACGCGCGATGTGGCAGAGGCGATCGACCGGATCAGCTCGACGCCTCAGTCGCATCGAGTTCATGGGTGAGTTCGCTTGCGAGCATTTCCAGGCAGGCTTGCAGCGCCTGGCGAGCGGCCTCGAGGGGCTCGCCGGTGGCGCAGGCCCGTTCCAGCGCTTCGCAGTGCTCGACCACCGCTTTGACCTTGAGCATCTTGGCGCCGCCCTTGATTCGATGCACCAGGGCCTGCACCGCCTCGGCAGTGGGTGCCGAACCCAGCTCGCACAGTGCCTGCAAATCTTCGGCATTGCTGTGGGCGAGCTGTTCGAGCAGCCGGCGCACCAGCTGTTCGTCGCCCTGGGTCAGGTGCAGCAGGCTGTTCAGGTCGAAGCCGCTGCCCGGGGTGGGTAGCGTCCGCGGCTGCCTGCTCCGGGTGGGCAGGTGGGCCTTGAGCGTGCGCAACCCAACCGGTTTGAACAGGCAGTCGTCCATGCCATTTTGCAGGCAGCGCTGGCGCTCTTCGACCTGGGCGTTGGCCGTGATGCCGAGGATGACGCACGCCGGCCGCTGCCCTTGGCGCTCCAGCTCGCGGATACGCTGAGCCAGGGCATGGCCGTCCATCATCGGCATGCTGCAGTCGGTGATGACCAGATCGAAGGTATGGGCCTGCCAGAGTGCGAGTGCCGCCACTCCGTGCTCGGCCAGCATCACCCGATGGCCCAAGGCGGTGAGTTGCTTGTCCATCAGCAGCAAGTTGGCGGGGTAGTCGTCGACCACCAGAATGTCGAGCGAGCAGGCAGGGGTCGGTGTGTCGTGACCGGTCGGCTGGGCCGGCGCCACCGCTTGCGCACTGGGCAGATCGAGGAGGACGCTGACACGGGTGCCAACGCTTTCCACGCTTTGCAGCTCCAGTTCGCCGCCCATCAGATGGCACAACGTGCGGCTGATCACCAACCCCAGGCCGGCGCCCTGTCGCGCTTGCCCGCTGTCGAGCTGGGTGAAGGCGGTGAACAGCCGATTCTGGTCGGCGGCACTGATGCCCACGCCACTGTCCTGCACCTGCAGCTCGACGGACAGGCTGTCGCTGGTCGTCGAGCGGGTCACGCGCAGCGAAACCACGATCTTGCCGTGATCGGTGAATTTGATGGCGTTGCTCAGCAGATTGGACAGCACCTGACGAAAACGAACCGCATCGATCAGTACCCAAGCCGGTTCGCTGGGCAACTGCAACTGAACCTCCAGCCCCTTGATCCGCGCATTGCCTTCGAATACGCGTACGGTGGCGCGCACGTTCTCCAACAGGTCCACCGCTGCCGGATGCAACGTCAGGTGACCGGCTTCGACTCGGGAAATGTCGAGGATGTCGCCGATCAGTTCGAGCAGGCCGACGGCCGAGTCGTGCGCGGTTTTGAGCGACACGATATCGCAGTGGCCGCTTCGGCTGTCTTCGAGGGCCAGTTCGAGCAGGCCGATCACTGCGTTCATGGGGGTACGGATCTCGTGGCTCATGGTGGCCAGGAAGGTGCTTTTCGCTTGGCTGGCCTGTTCGGCGTCGTTCTTCGCCTGGCTGAGCTGTTCCAGCAGGCTTCGGCTCAACGCCAATTGCGCTTGCAGCGCTTGCTGCGCTTCGGTGCGCTGGTGGATCAGCTTGCGCAAGTAGGTGTTCCAGAACACGACGCCGGCCAACAGCACCAGGGAAAAGACTGCCAGTTGCAGCATGAGCGTGCGGTAATTGCGCCAAGGGCTGTCGCTCGCCACTGCGTTGACGCGCCAGCGGTTGATCAGCTGCTCCAACTCGTCGGGTGGAATGCTCAGCAATGCCTTGTCGAGGATGTTTTGCAGCAGTGGCAATTGCGGTGCCACACCGAATGCGGCCACGGCAGGCGCTTCGTCCAGCACCGAAGTGATTTTCAGGACGTCCTTGAACACATGGTTGATGTAATAGGTGGCGTTGACCTGGGAGCTGAAGGCCACATCGGCGTCGCCGTTGGCGACGGCCTCCATCATGCGCAGTGGGTTGGCGACTTCGACGAAGCGCAGATGGGGGTAGCGGGCGTGCAAGTCTTCACGCATGGGCGATCCTGCCAGCAGGGCGACGCGCTGGCGGTCAAGCAGACCGATACTGAGTGCCGGCTGGTCGCTACGGGTGATCAGCACTCGGGGGCTGACCAGGTAAGGCCGGGTGAAGCGCAGGCGTGAGGCCCGTTCGCTACCGTAGCCCAGCGCACCGACCAGCTCGGCATCGCCGCGTACCACTTGGTCGACCATCTCCTGCACCGAATCGCTGCGCACGATCTGGAAGCGCAAGCCCGTACGCAGGCTGATCTGTTCGAGCAAGTCGACGGTCGCACCGCGCGGTTGCTGGTCGTCGTCGGTGAAGGTCAAGGGCGCCAGGCTTTCGGTGACCAGCACCCGCACCGTAGGATGCTGGGCGATCCAGCGGCGCTCTTCGCTGGTCAGCGCATCGAGGTCGCGCTCAAGCAGAATGCTGGTGTTGCCGCTGGTCCAGCGCCGCAGAATGTTCAGCCGCTCACTGTTGTACACACGCTCGAGCGCCTGATCGACCAGGCGTTTGAGGCGCGGATTGTCGCGGCGCAGAGCGAAGGCGAAGGTACCGACCGGTTGATCGACGAACTGGTCGATCTTCAGTTGCCCCGGATAGCTCATGCCGATCAGGTAGTCGGTGCTGATGGCATCGCCCAGGTAGACATCGGCCTGATTCAGGGCCACTGCAGCCAACCCGGCCAGGGTCGAGCGGTACAGGCTCAATTGCGCCTTGGGGTAAAGGCGCTGCACGATGGCGGTAGGCAGGTAGTGATCCACGGTGGCCAGGCGCAGGCCGGTCAGGTCGTCATCCCTGCGCAGACGCCGGCCCGACTGGGTGACGATGACCGGGAAGTCGTCTGCGTAGGATTGGCTGAGGGTCAGATCGGCATCGTCGGCCTCGAAGGCGTTGGAGCTGCCGAGCAAGTCGATCTGCCCATCGCGCAGCGCCCGGATCGCTTCGGTACGGGTCGCGAAGCGCCGCACCTCGATGGGAACGCCCAACTGCTCGCCGATCAGCCCGGCGTAGTCAGCGCTCAAGCCTTCATAGTCGTGTTGACTGGTATTGATCTCGAACGGTGGGTAGTCCGGTGTCGAACTTCCCACCAGCAAAGCCTTGCGACGCTCCAACCAGCCTCGATCCTGGTCGTCGAGGCGCATGGGCGGCAAGGCGCTCTGCGAGCGGGCGAGCAATTGGCGGGGCTGGCTGTCGACCTGGGAGAAGGCGTTGGCCGAAAGGGCCAACAGCCCGGTCAATAGCAGCGTTGGCAGCATCGGCTTCATTCCTGATTCAGTTCACATTGTTTCGTTTGGCCAGATCGACCATTTCCACCAGCGATTCGGTTTTGAGCTTGTCCATGATGCGCCCGCGGTAGGTGCTGATGGTCTTGGCGCTGAGGTTCATTTTCTCACCGATGGCCTTGTTGCTTTCTCCCCGGGTAAGCCGGCGCAGCACTTCGACCTCGCGGTTCGACAAGCTGCCCAGGCGGGTGGCCTCGCTTTCCAGAGAGCTGCTGTTGACCGACATCTGGGGAAACGTCGAATAGCCCTTGATCATGGCCTTGAGCGCAAAGACCAGGGCATCGAGGTCTTCATCCTTGTTGACGAAAGCCGAGATGCCAGCATCCAGGCAGCGTCGCACGTAGAGGTCGGCCGGCTGACCGGTGAGGACCATGATCTTCGGCGCAGGCTCCATCAACTGCAAGCGCTTGATCACCTCCATGCCGTCCAGACGTGGCAAGGCGATGTCGAGGATTACCACGTCGGGCGACAGCTTGCGGGCCATTTCGACCGCCTGGATGCCGTCGCTCGCAGCACCAAGCATGTTGAACTTCTGGTTTTCCAGCAACATGCTGACGGCGAACCGGATAGCCGCGTGGTCATCGACTACGAGAACGCTGGTCATGGGGAAACTCCTATCAGAAATGTGGTCCGTTTCCTGAAATCACCCAGGAACACGCCGCTACTTCAGCGGAGGACGCGCACCATACGTTGAATCGAATGGCTTGATAACGGTCGGGGCTGAAGTGTTGAAAAAGGAAGACAATTCTGAGGAAATTTCCTACAAACTCTTCGGATGACCCCAGTTTAGGCCATCCCTTTGCGATTGCACTGCTGTCTGTGCCAGCGCTTGCTGGCCTGTTTCAGGGGCGATACAGATGGGCGTGGCTGGCGCGGTACAACGCCGACTCCGCGAAGGGTGTGTCGCCCAGGACGTAGCCGACCAGGATCAACGCCGTGCGCCGAAAGCCCTTGGTCTGGACCTGCCCTGAAATGTCGTCCAACGTGCCCAGCACCCAGTCCTGGTCCGGCCAGCTGGCACGGTGCACGACGGCGACCGGGCACTGGCCGCCGTAGTGCGGCCTAAGCTCGTCGACGATGCGCGACAGGTGCTTGATGCCCAGATGGATGGCCAGCGTACAACCGTGCCGGGCGAGGTCGGCCAAGCGCTCACCTTCGGGCATGGGCGAACTGTCGCCGTAGCGGGTGAGGATCACGGTCTGCGCTACCCCGGGCAGGGTCAGCTCGCAGCCGAGCAGCGCCGCGCTGGCTGCGGTGGCAGTGACCCCGGGGATGATCTGGTAGGGCACACCATGGGCACGCAACTGGGCGATCTGCTCGCCTATGGCGCCGTACAGGCTGGGGTCACCACTGTGTACGCGGGCCACATCCTGGCCCTGGCGGTGGGCGTCGAGCATGGCCTCGACGATCTGCTGCAGGTGCAGTTCGGCGCTGTTGAGCAGCGTGACGGCCCGATGGCCGGCCAGCACGGCCTCGGGGACCAGGGAGCCGGCATAGATGATCACCGGGCACTGGCGGATCAGGCGTTGGCCCTTGACCGTGATCAGCTCCGGATCGCCAGGGCCGGAGCCGATGAAATAGACCGTCATGAAACGTCCTTGCAGGGAGAGGGGCCGCGATTATCCCCGCCAAGCCAGCGCAAGGGTAGCCGGGCCCGACACTTGCCGCGTCACACGCAACGCGCAGCGACCTTCCATCCGGCGTGCGGCAGCCAGTGCCGTACTCTCGGCCACGCCCCAACAGCCAGTGTGGCTGAAGGCGATGGCCGAGCGGTGACTGAGCAAGGGTTGCAGACCGTCCAGACTGGCGACGTCGAAGACCAGCAGCGGCACGCCCAGCTGCTCGGCCAATGCCAACAGGCCCGGCTCCCGGGCCTTGCCGGCGATGCTGGCCAGGGCCCGTATAGCGCTTAGGGGCAGGCCGTGGCGCTCCAGGGTTCGCGACAGCAACGCCGACAACTGCCGGGTATCGCAGCCCTTGCGGCAGCCGATCCCGGCATACAGCGCCGGGGAATCAGGCATGTTCGGCGCGGCGGTACAACCATGCGCTGAGCAGGCCCAAGGCCACCCAGAAGGCCGCATTGGTCAACAAGGAGGCGAGCTTGAACTGCGCCGCCAACGCTTCAGGGGCCAGGCTTTCGTGGATCGCAGGTTGTGGGGCGCCGATCAGGTGCGGCACGACCAGCAGCATGGCGCCGAGCAGCTTGAACGTCCAGGAGCGGCTGAATGCCAGCAGTGCCAGGCCACAGGCCGTGGCGGCTGCGGTGCCGATCCACCAGGTCTGCCGCTGGGCCAGGTCAGCCGCGGCCGTGCCGGGCAGTTCGGGCGGCAGGCCCAAAGTGGGCGCCAGGCAGAACACCGCGAAGCCGGCCAGACCCCACAGCGCGCCGCTGGCGACGCGGTTGGGTTGGCGCAGGCTGTACAGCGCCGCCAGCAGCAAGGCAAAGCCCACGGCCACGACCAGGTTGCCGCCGGTGGTAGCCAGTACGCGTTGCCAGCCGTCCTCGGGCGACCACGCCTCAGGCGCATGCTCATGGGCGGCAGCGCCCTCGGCATGGCTGTGCGCCTGGGCAGCGGGCGCTGCGCTCTCGTAGGTTTCGGCCTGGAGGATCAACGGGCCGACCCACAAACTTTGCAGCAGGGTCAGCAACAGCGCGGCGAGCAAGCCGCTGAAGCCCGCGGTACGGGCGATGCGAGTGAGCATGCCGGCGTCCTCAGTGGCAGGGGAAGGCTGCGCTGTGGCGCGTGTCGTGCGCGGCGTTGTGTACCGCATCGATGTGCGAGAAGCCGGCGAAATACACCAGGCTCAGACCCAGCAGGCCTGCGCCGATGGCGACGACCAGACGTTGACTGAGCGTAGTGGAGGGGCTGATGGCGGGTTTGCTGCTGACGATCGGCATGACGAGTTCCTCGGCTGGGAATCGGCAGGTCACGCACGGTCGCCCCAGCGCGGACACGCCAAGTGCAGGCAACAGCGCCCGCCCACCGCGGGGGTTGATCGAGACGCCAGGCCGGTCTCCGGGCTCGCGAGCGGGAGCGTGACTCCCCAGACTGCGCGTCGACCTTCCCACGTGGCTGGCGCCGACGCAGTGGTGTTGCAGACGCATGGCTCGCTTACCGTTGCGGGGGCAGCACCGGCATTGCCTGGCCTGCTGTTGCAGACCGCGACGCACCGGTTTCCCGTTTCACCCCGTGAGGGGCACCTGACGCAAGGGCGCTAGCAAAGCATGGGGCGTATTTCCCGTCAATTGTCAGCCCCTCGGCGGCAGCGGTTGACCCCGCGCGGGGCACTGCGTAGCCTTGCCGTTTCGAGGTTCTCAGGGGGCATGCTTTCCTCGCCCACTGAGCTAAGACGGGAACGCGGTAGAGCCGCGGCTGCCCCCGCAACTGTAAGCATCCCAGCCGATCGGCACAGCCACTGCGCGCACGCGGGAAGGCGCCATCGGTACGGCCCGCAGGCCAGGGTGCGAGCCAGGAGACCTGCCTCGGTACGCTTTCGACATCAACCGGGCGGGGTGATCCGGTGGCGAGCACGCCTGGCCGACTCGGCTGCGGGCGGTCGTCCCGCATGCCCGCGCCGTCTGCCAAGGGCACTGAGACATGAAAACACTGGCCAAGCTTCCCGTCACCATCGTCACCGGCTTCCTCGGCTCGGGCAAGACCACCTTGCTCCGGCACATGCTGGACAACGCCCAAGGCCGCCGCATCGCGATCATCGTCAACGAGTTCGGCGAGCTGGGCATCGACGGCGACCTGCTCAAGCAGTGCAGCATCGGCTGCACGGAAGAAGAGGCGGTGGGACGGGTCTTCGAGCTGGCCAACGGCTGCCTGTGCTGCACGGTGCAGGAAGAGTTCTTCCCGGTGATGCGCGAACTGGTGGCGCGCCGCGGCGACCTGGACCACATCCTCATCGAAACCAGCGGCCTGGCCCTGCCCAAACCCCTGGTGCAAGCCTTCCAGTGGCCCGAAATCCGCAACGCCTGCACGGTCGATGCGGTGATCACCGTGGTCGACAGCCCGGCGGTCGCGGCCGGCACCTTCGCCGCCTATCCCGACCAGGTCGATGCCCAGCGCAAGCTCGACCCCAACCTCGACCACGAATCGCCCCTGCACGAGCTGTTCGCCGACCAATTGGCCAGCGCCGACCTGGTGGTGCTGAACAAAGCCGACCTGATCGATGCCGAAGGCCTGGCCCGCGTACGCGCCGAAGTGCAGGAAGAATTGCCGCCGGCGGTCAAGGTCATCGAAGCCAGCAGCGGCCGTCTGCCGCTGGACGTGCTGATCGGCGTGGGCGCCGAGTCCGAAGCGCACATCGACGGCCGCCGCACCCATCACGACTCGCACCATGACGATGATGGCGAACACGACGACCACGACCATGACGCCTTCGACTCCATCTCCCTGGAATTGCCGGAAGCCGACGAGCGCCTGCTGCTCGAGGCCTTGGCGCAACTGGTGGCCGAGCACGGCATCCTGCGCATCAAAGGCTTCGCCGCCATTCCCGGCAAACCCATGCGCCTGCTCATCCAAGGCGTGGGCAGCCGCTTCGACAAGCACTTCGACCGCCCGTGGCGCGCCGACGAAGCCCGCATCACCCGCTTGGTGCTGATCGGCCAGGACCTCGACGCCGAACAGCTCGGCGCGCGCCTGCGCCAAGCCCTGGGCGCCTGATCGATGCACCTGCTGCGCACCCAGCCCGGCGGCTTCGTGCCGGACGACAGCATCGCCGACCTCGGCCAGACCCCGGCCGAGCTGGTGATCCTGTGCAGCGGCGACTCGCATCTGGCGCTGTTGGCCGATACCCTCGAACACCTGCCGGCCGACTTCCCCAGCGTGCGCCTGGCCAACCCCATGCAGGTACAGAACCACGCCTCGGTCGACCTGTACGTCGACGAGGTGCTGCGCCACGCCAAGGTCGTCCTGCTGTCGCTGCACGGGGGCGTGGGTTACTGGCGTTACGGTATCGAACAGTTGGTGCAACTGGCCGAGCGCGGCGTCGAGCTGATCCTGGTGCCGGGTGACGACCGCCCCGATCCCGAGCTGACCGATCTGGGTAGCGTACGCGACGCCCGCGCCGAGCGGCTCTGGCACTACCTGCGCCAGGGCGGCAAGGCCAACGCCGTGAACCTGTTCAACTGCCTGGCCAGCACCTGGTTGGACCGCGACTACCCCTGGCAGGAACCGCAGCCCCTGCCGCGCACCAGCGTCTACCACCCCCAGGTGGCCGGCGCCACGTTGCAGGACTGGTATGCGCAGTGGCAACCGCAATGGCCGGTGGCGCCGCTGCTGTTCTACCGCTCGCACTTGCAGGCGGCCAACACCGCGTTTCTCGATGTGTTCTGCGAGCGCCTGCAAGCGGCTGGCCTCAACCCGCTGCCCATCGCGGTCGCCAGCCTCAAGGAACCGGAGTGTCTGGCCCAGGTGCAGAACTGGATGGACGAAGTCGGCGCCGAGGTGGTCATCAACACCACCGGCTTCGCCCTGTCCAGCCCGGAACGGCCCAACCTGCGCCCGTTGCGGCGCGACGTGCCGGTACTGCAAGCGATCTGCGCCCAGGACAACCAGCCGGCCTGGGAAGCCAACGAGCAAGGCCTGGGCGCCCGCGACCTGGCCATGCACATCGTCCTGCCCGAACTGGACGGGCGCATCATCACCCGTCCGATCAGCTTCAAGGACCTGGCTTGGCGCAGCGAGCGCAGCCAGGCCGATGTGGTCTGCTACCGGGCGCATCCCGAGCGCATGGACTTCGTCGCCGAGCTGGCCCGCCGCTGGGTGGCCCTGGCGCGCCTGCCCAACGCGCAGAAGCGCATCGCCCTGGTGCTGGCGAACTACCCGACCCGCGACGGCCGCATCGGCAACGGCGTAGGGCTGGACACGCCAGGCGCGGCGCTCAACATCCTGCAAACCCTGGCCGACCAGGGCTATCCGGTGGATGCGCTGCCCGAGACCGGCACTGCGTTGATCCAAACGCTGCTGGGCGGCGTGACCAACGACCTCGAGCACCTGGACCAGCGCCCCTGCGCTCAGAGCCTTAGCCTGGAGGACTACCGGCAGGCCTTCGCCCGTCTGCCGGCGAGCAACCGTCAGGCGGTGCTGGAACGCTGGGGCCCGCCCGAGCAGGACCCGATGTGCCGCGCCGGACGCATGATGGTCGCCGGTCTGCGCTTGGGCCTGACCTTCGTCGGCATCCAGCCGGCCCGGGGCTACCAGCTCGATCCCAGCGCGGTCTACCACGATCCCGATCTGGTGCCGCCGCACGGTTACCTCGCGTTCTACTTCTGGCTGCGCCATGCCTATGGCGCCGACGCGCTGATCCATGTCGGCAAGCACGGCAACCTGGAGTGGCTGCCGGGCAAGGGCGTAGGGCTGTCGGCCGAGTGCTGGCCAGATGCGCTGCTCGGGCCGATGCCCAACGTCTACCCCTTCATCGTCAACGACCCGGGCGAGGGCGCCCAGGCCAAGCGCCGTACCCAGGCGGTGATCATCGACCACCTGATGCCGCCGCTGACCCGTGCCGAAACCTACGGCCCGCTGCGCCATCTCGAGCGCCTGGCCGACGAGTACTACGAAGCGCAACTGCTCGATCCGCGTCGCGCCCGCGAGTTGCAGCGCGAGATTCTCGAGCTGGTCAAAGCCAACCACATCGACCGCGAGCTGCAGCTCGAAGGTCAACTGGACGACGCGGCCCTGTGGCTGCCGCGTCTGGACACCTACCTGTGCGACCTCAAGGAATCGCAGATCCGTGACGGCCTGCACGTATTCGGCCAATCGCCCGAGGGCCGTTTGCGCCGCGATACCCTGCTGGCGCTGCTGCGCGTGGAACGCGGTGACGGCCAAGGAGCCAACGCCAGCCTGCTGCGGACCTTGGCCAAGGCCCTGGCACTGGGCTTCGATCCGTTGGACTGCGACCTCGGCGAGCCTTGGCAAGGCGTAAAACCCCCGTGCTTGCTAGAGGTCGACGACAGCCTGTGGCGTACCCATGGCGATACCCGCGAACGTCTGGAACTGCATGCCCTGGCGCTGATCGAGGCGACCATGGCTGGCACCTTGGCCCTGCCGGCCGAACCTGCCTGGCAGCCGGTGCACGCCGTGCTGGAAGGTCTGCTGACACACATAGCGCCAGCGCTGGATGGCTGTGGCGAGGCCGAGCTGCAAGGCCTGCTGGCCGCCCTGAGCGGGCGTTTCGTGCCCGCAGGGCCCAGCGGTGCGCCGAGCCGCGGGCGCCTGGATGTGCTGCCCACCGGGCGCAATTTCTACACCGTGGACGTGCGCAACCTGCCCACCACCACGGCCTGGCGCCTGGGCTTCGCCTCGGCCAGCCTGCTGCTCGAACGGCACCTGCAGGACCACGGCGACCACCTGCGCCAGCTCGGCCTGTCGGTGTGGGGCACGGCGACCATGCGCACCGGCGGCGACGACATCGCCCAGGCCATGGCCCTGATGGGCGTGCGCCCGGTATGGGCCAGCGGCTCGCAGCGGGTGGACGACTTCGAGATCCTGCCGGTCAGCGTGCTCGACCGCCCTCGGGTGGACGTGACCCTGCGCGTATCGGGCTTTTTCCGCGACGCCTTCGGCAACCTCATCCGCCTGTTCGATGCCGCCGTGCAGGCCGTCGCCGCCCTGGACGAACCTGACGACTTGAACCCTCTGGCCGCGCGCGTACGCGCCGAGCGCAGTGCGCTGCTGGCCGAGGGCATGGCCCCGGAGCAAGCCGCCCGCGAAGCCGGCTGGAGGGTATTCGGCGCCAAGCCCGGCGCCTATGGCGCTGGGGTGCAGAACGCCATCGACGGGCGTCTGTGGCAGAGCCGCGAGGACCTCGCCCAGGTCTACCTCAACCACGGCAGCTACGCCTACGGCGGCCAGGACGAAGGCACCCCGGCGCGTGCGCAGTTCGCCCAGCGTCTGAGCCAGGTGCAGGCCGTGGTGCAGAACCGGGACAACCACGAGCACGACCTGCTCGATTCCAACGACTACTACCAGTTCCAGGGCGGCATGCTGGCCGCTGCGGAAACCCTGGCACAAGCTCAGGTGGCGAGCTACCACGGCGACCATAGCCAGGTCGACCGACCACGCATCCGCACGCTCAAGGAAGAGCTCAACCGCGTGGTCCGCGCGCGCGCGCTCAACCCCAAGTGGATCGACGGGGTGAAGCGGCACGGCTACAAAGGCGCCTTCGAGATGGCCGCGACGGTGGACAACCTGTTCGCCTTCGATGCCACCACGCACCTGATCGACGACCATCATTACCAATCCCTGGCCGACGCCTACGTGCTCGATCCGGCCACCCGCGATTTCATGCGCGAACACAATCCCGAAGCCCTGCGCGACCTCACCGAACGTCTGCTCGAAGCGCAGCAACGCGGCCTGTGGCAAGCACCGGGCGAGTACCGCGAAGCCCTCGAATCCCATTTGCTCGAAGGCGAGGAAGATGCCTGACATGACCGAACCCGTGCAGTTCCCGCTGGCCGCCGTGGTCGGCGCCGACGACCTGAAGCTGGCGCTATGCCTGACCGCCATCGACCCGCAGATCGGTGGCGTGCTGATCGAAGGCCCGCGCGGCATGGCCAAGAGCACCTTGGCCCGGGGCCTGGCGACGTTGCTCGACGACGGCCCCTTCGTCACCTTGCCCCTGGGCGCCAGCGAAGAGCGCCTGGTCGGCACCCTCGACCTGGATGCCGCTTTGGGCCAGGGCAAAGCGCAGTTCTCTCCCGGCGTATTGGCACGGGCCGATGGCGGGGTGTTGTACGTCGACGAAGTCAACCTGTTGCCCGACGCCTTGGTGGACCTGCTGCTGGACGTGGCCGCCAGCGGCGTCAACCAGGTCGAGCGCGACGGGATTTCCCACCGCCACGCGGCACGCTTCGTTCTGATCGGCACCATGAACCCGGAAGAGGGTGAGTTGCGCCCGCAACTGCTCGACCGTTTCGGCTTGAACGTACTGCTCGACGGCTCGCCCGCGCCCGAGGCACGTCAGCAGATCATCCGCCGCCGCCTGGCGTTCGACGCCGACCCGCAAGGTTTCAGTGCTCAGTGGCAAGCGGCGCAGACGCAGTTGCGCGAGCGCTGCCAGGCTGCCCGGACGGCATTGGCGCAGATCGAGCTGGACGACGCGTCGCTGGCCAGCATCGCCGCCCAGTGCTTCGCTGCGGGCGTGGACGGCCTGCGCGCCGATCTGGTCTGGCTGCGCGCGGCCCGTGCCCACGCCGCTTGGCGTGGCGCCCGTCAGATCGCCGAAGAGGATATCCAGGCGGTGGCCGAATTTGCCCTGCGTCACCGACGCCGGCAACCGGCGCCCGAGCAGGCGGCGGGCACACCGCCGCCGCCTGCCGGCCAGGCCAGCGAGCCGCAGGCCGGACGCGGCGATTGGGGCGCGCTGCCGCCGCAGGCCGTGAGCGGCGGCGCTCGGCGCGAGGTGCCGAACTGGGCAAAAAAGCCCTGAGCATCCGCACGCGTGCCGCCACTGCGACGGATGCTCGACCTCGACCGGGGCGCTTGGTCGGCGTGCCCCGAGGCAAGGCGCGTAGTGCCGGTGAGGGCCGTGTGGCCTGGGTGTCCACCTTGCTCAAAGGCCGGCCCAGGCAGCGTCGCGATCTGTGCTGGCAGCAGCGCCAGGCCCACGGCCCGGAGCTGTGGCTGGTGATCGTCGACGCCTCGGGCTCGACCCGTCGCCATGGCGCCCTGGCCGGGTGCAAAGGGTTGCTGGCACAGATGTTCGACCAAGCCTATCGGCAACGCGCGCGGCTTACCCTGCTGACCGCCAGTGGCCGCGAGCCGCGCTGGCAGCGCCATGGCCTGAAGGCCTCGGCCGCCTTGCAGCCTTGGTTGCAGGCGCTCGGCGCCGGTGGTGGCACGCCGTTGCTGGCGGCGCTGGCGCAAGCCCGCGAGTGGCTGGTCGCACGCGCACGCCAACATCCGGCCGAAGTGCAGCGCTGCTTCGTCTTCACCGACGGCCGTTTGCAACGCTGGCAGCCCTTGGCACCGCTGCCGTGTGCCAGCGTGCTGGTGGACATCGAACGGGCGCCGGTGCGGCTGGGGCGGGCGCGGCAGTTGGCCGACGAGCTGGCGGCCGAGTATTGGCATTTGGATGCTTTGCGGCGGATCGAATGATGTGCTCTGGTCGAAAGAGGCGTTTGTCCCCTGCAGTACGAGACGCGTCAGGGGCTTGGCCTCGATCGGAATTGGGCTGGGTCAGGAAGGATGTACTCTGATGCCCTTCAGTTGAGCAATCGGGGCCGCCTGGCGACCTGGCGCGGCTGATCCTGGCGCCGAACCGATCGTTCCAGACAGGGTTCAAGCCATTTTTTTGGAACGACCGGTTCGGCGCTCTGATCAGCCGAGATGTCCACAAAGCAGCCCCAAGAAACAACCTCAACGCCCATCACCAAGGAATTTCCGATGCAAGGCAAGGCCCGCAAGATCGTCCAGGCCATCCTCTACGAAGTGATTGCCGTGGCCTGCGTAGCGCCGGCCCTGGCGCTCATGTTCGACGCCGGCATGGCCCATTCCACCGTACTGTCGCTGTTGATGTCGGGCATCGCCTTGAGCTGGAACATGGCCTTCAACTGGGCGTTCGAGCGCTGGGAAGCTGGCCGCGTCCAGCGTCGGCGCACGCTGTGGCGACGTTTTCTGCATGCGCTCGGTTTCGAAGGGGGGTTGGTGCTATTGCTGTTGCCCTTGGTGGCGTTCTGGCTGGAAATCAGCCTGTGGCAAGCGCTGCTGACCAACCTGGCGCTGTTCGCCTTCTTCTTCGTCTACGCGTTCGTGTTCCAGTGGGCCTTCGACAAGGTGTTCGATGTGCCGCTGTCGGCGCAGCAGGGAGAGTGTCGAGGGTGAGCGGCCAAGGGCAGGGCGCACCGTCGGCGCCCTGTACAAAGGATCATCGGGCGCGCAGGCGTGCCATGTTCAAGGCGTCCGCATAGACACCGTCACGCACGGCGTAGTCACGCAACCGACCTTCCACCTCGAAGCCGAACTTTCGGTACAAGGCCAACGCCGGTTCGTTGTCGGCGAATACCGTCAGTTCCACACGTCGCAGGTTCATCCAGTCATCGGCGACAGACAGCGCCGTCTGCAACAACAGCGATCCGATCCCTCGCCCATGCCAGGCCGCAGCCACACTCATGCCCAAGCTGCCGACATGGCTTTGGCGGATGCGCGGTGACTGCTCCAGGCTGATGTTGCCGATGACTTCGCCCTGGTGCAGCGCCACCAGTTGCAGACGCCGTTCACTGCTCGCCGCCAACCGTTGGCGCCAAAGTTCGGTGGACTGGTAGGGCATTTGTAGCACTTGTCGGCAAACGGCGGGCTCGTGGTACAGCGCGGTCACGCCGGGGAGGTGGGTTTCGCTAAGGGGGACGATGTCGATGCGGGGGGTGTCGCTGTTCACAGGCTCATCCTTGTGGTCATGTCCAACGGGGATGCTAGGGTCTGTACGAAAAGTCTTGAGACGCCGGCCAGGCAAGGCGGAAACAGGCGAAAAAGCGGAGCGTACTGTAGTACGTGAGCATTTTGAGTCTGTTTTCAACGCAGCATGGCCAAGTATCAAGGCTTTTCGTACAGACCCTAGGGGCTTGGCCAGGTCCGACGGCTCGCTGACCTTGGCCAGGGCAACCTACCATGGCAGACGCTGTCGATTGGTAGCTTCTTCTCTCAACTGCCTTGAACGGTGCCTATGCAGCCCATCACTGCCAAAAACCTCGCCCTCGATCTCGACAACCTGTGCGGCCCAGATACGTTCCTCTGGCTGGTGGCCGCTTTTCTGATCGGCAAGCGTATCCGCGCCCCGGTAGCTGTTGCGGCCTATCGGCAGCTGGTGCAGCGGCAGGGTTTGGATTCCCCGGCTAAGTTCGTGGCGTGCAGTCACGCAACCTTGGTGCGCTCACTCGGTGAGGCAGGCTATAGACGCTATGACGAATCGACCGCTCGACGCCTGCAGGCTTTGGCGCGAAAGTTCGCAGCGCAGATGCCCCACCAACATGCAGACTTGCTGGCTGGGAAGACCACGCAGGCAGACTTCGAACGATGGCTGCTCGAGTTCGAGGGTATCGGTCCGAAAACGGTCGAGATCTTCATGCGTGAAGCACAAGGGTTGTTCGCGCTTTCCAAAGGGAACTGACCTGCGCGAACGCTGGTTCGCAGCCTGTCGTTCTGGAATGGGCCACGGGTAGGTCAGGCTCGTTCGCCTCTCAGCCAACGTTCATGGTAATGGACCAAGCGCGTCAAGCCATGCAGGGCCGCATTGTGCAGCACATCCGCACGCTCACCGAAGAAACGCTGGGTAGCGGTGAAGACAGCGTCGGTGTCGCCGGCAAAGGCCCAGGCGAAACACAGAGTGCCAGGCAGGACGCCCGAGGCGGGCGCAGGCCCTGCCACACCCGTGGTGGCGATGGCCACGTTGGCCGGGCTGTCGCGCAGTGCGCCGCGGGCCATTTCCCAGGCCACCGCTTCGCTGGTCAGGCCGAAGCGTTCGATGGTGCCAGCATCGACGCCGAGCAAGCGCTGCTTGGCTTCTGGCGAGTAGACGACATAGCCGCTTTCGAGCACTTCGCCCGCACCTTCGTGTTCGGCGAGCATCGCCACCATGCGTCCTGCAGTACAGGACTCGGCGGTGGTGAGCAGCAGCTCGTGGGTTTTGAGATAGTTCAGAACGGCCAAGGAGGGGTCGCGTGTCATGGCGGAATTACCTTTATGTCTGTACGGCAGTGGGACGTATAGGGATTCCGGGATTCGAGCGAAATATCGGTTGGGAAGCGCGAGGCCCGGCGTGGTGGGCCTCGCCTGTGAACCTAGAGAATCGGCTTGCCGCCGGTGACGGCATAGCGCGAACCCGAGATATAGCTCGACTCGTCCGAACCCAACAGCACGTAGATCGGTGCCACTTCCACCGGCTGGCCGGGGCGGCCCATCGGGTAACCGGAGCCGAAGTTCTTCACCGCTTCATCGGGCATGGTCGCTGGAATCAACGGCGTCCAGATCGGACCGGGGGCGACGCTGTTCACACGGATGTTATCTTTGGCGAGCATTTGAGCGAGCCCGGCGGTGAAATTGGCAATCGCGCCTTTTGTGGTTGCATAAGGCAGCAATGCTTGTGAAGGGTCGTCGGAGTTGACGGAGCTGGTATTGATGATCGAACCACCCCCGTTTTTCTTCATATGCGGAACCGCGCGCTGACAGATGCGGAAAATAGCTGTCATGTTGACGTCGAACGTCATGACCCATTCATCGTCCGAAATGTCTTCGAGATTGTCGTGAGACATCTGGAAGGCAGCATTGTTGACCAGGATGTCGATGTGTCCGAACTCGGCCAGGGTCTTGTCGACCGTGTCGTAGCAGGTCTGCTTGTCGGCGAGGTCGCCCGGCAGCAACAGGCACCTGCGGCCCGCTTGCAACACCCAGCGCTCGGTTTCCTTGGCGTCTTCGTGCTCTTCCAGGTAGGCGATGGCCACGTCGGCACCTTCACGGGCATAAGCGATGGCCACTGCGCGGCCAATGCCGCTGTCGCCCCCGGTGATCAACGCGATCTTGCCTTCCAGTCGGCCGCGACCGGTGTAGGTCTGCTCGCCGCAATCGGGGTACGGGTCCATCTTCGCTTGCGAACCAGGCACGGACTGGGGCTGGGACGGGAAGGGCGGTTTCGGGTACTCACGCATGGTTCTGGCTCCTGTAAAAGACAATGCTCATGAGTCTTTCGAAGGGCGCGATCCAGGCGTGTTGTGGCGGATATGAAATTCGGCGACGGACGGCAATCGAGGCGTCAGATGATCAAGTAGTCGCTGCGTTGGAGGATGCCGCGGTGTTCGCCTTCAACCAGGTGCACATAGCGCCCGCCCACCAAGTCGATGGGCAAGCAGTCATCGATGTCCAGGACTGCGTCGGTGTGTGCCTTGATCCAACCCTTGGCCATCCGATTTCTGCCCAAGCGTTTGGCCGTGGCTTTGTCCGGCGCGGCTATCAGCAGATAGCGGTGGGCTTCGCCGAACACCCCGGGTTCATAGCCGCCCAGGTTGAGAAAGAACAATCGCAAGGCACCGGGCGCCGGGCTGGCTTGGCTGAATTCGATGCGGTAGGCGTCTATGCCGTCGACTTCCATCCAGGCATCGACATGCAAGCCTTTGGGGCTGCCGAACCAGTTGGCGCGCAATTGCGGGTAGGTGTCGGCCAAGGTCTCGGCCTGGGCGAACAGCACGTCGTGGACTTCGATGCTGGCACGGGGGTGGCGGCCGCCGAGCAGGACGATGTAGAGCATGGTGAGGTATCCAGGGTAGATCGGCTGTGGTGGGTCAATGGCTTCGGCGCTGTTTAACCGAAACTTCAACGGTGCGCAAAGGAGCGACTTCGAAACATCGCTGTCAGTCGACCGCCATTACAAACAATTGGTGCTCGTCGGCATACCTCAGCAAACGCTCGTGCAGTTGCTCGGTGTCCTGGTAGAACTGGGTGTCGAGGGCATCAAGCGCAGATTCGCATTCGAGGTTCCGCTCGTCCGCGTAGGAGGGCATGTTCAACTGACGTGCATCTTGCTCGCTGGGTACGGGTTCAGCGCCGAACAGCACGCGTTTGGCCTCTTCAAGCAAGGCCAGCGTCTGCGTCGCACCCAGTTCAAGAAGACCCGCGCACGCCTGCGCGTAATGATCGCCCGAGGAGTTGCCGAAGTATTGGTCGAAGCCGCCGTTGTGCACCTCGCCTTGTAACACGCAGACAGCGTAATAGCGCTGCTCTATCAGTCTCAGCCCCGTGAAACCTGCGGTCGTGTGGTAGACGCGGTTGACCAAAGCGTTCCAATACAAGGCTTGCGGACTGGCAAGGTACTGCCTGTGCGCTTCGGCCCGGCGTTTGCCGGCTTCGATATTTTCTCGGTAGCCGCCTTTGCAGGGCATACACAGCCCGTCGTTCTTTACGAAGGTGGATATCGCTATCGGCGTTGCGCAAAGGCGGCAGGGTTGTTTGTCGCTCATGGACTCTCCACTGGACTTTTATCTAGGAAAGGCCTTGTCGGCCGACTGGACTATTCGATAGCGCCGGGCATCATTGCTCCAGGCTACTGGGATATCGGAGCACCTATTTTGGGGGTGACGGTGGGAAAGGGCGTTTGCATTCGAGCACTCTGGATTCGAGCCATTACAAGCTATCCGGATCCCCAAAAAACATCTTGACTTGGCTCTAGAATGATAGTTTCAGGTCAAAAAAAGTGCGTTATGCCCCCATTTTTGCCCCCAGTCGCCGCCAATATGTGAGCGATCGCGAATGGCGATTTCTGACAGAAGACCAAGCTGGTATCGAGTGGTTTGTTATCGCCAGCGCAGGATTGGCCCAGTTACCGAAATTTCACTGACCCAGGCTCCTACCTTGTGAACCATTACCAGTGCTGGATTTTATCCGATTCGTGTTGGGTCAGCGTGGCATCGGCCACTGGGTCAATTCGGCATCAGCGCCAACAGGGAGTAGGCAGACTATCGGTTGACTCCACTGACAGGCAGCTTTCGGCCAGAAGCGGCCACTCATAAAGGACCGCTACCTTACAGTTGCGAAGTAGAAGCAGAGGGAGAAATCAGTCGCAGCGTGCAGCGAGGCAATAGTATATCGAAGGTGCTACTAAAGCGTACTGAATCGTATTCCTATCGCTTCGAAAATTGCGAAATTCGGAAGAAAGCGATATCTGTGGTACCAGCAGCGTCATGAGCTAAGGTCGGTTCCAAATCTTTTTCGAGTCGTTGTAATATCCAATGCTATTTGAGCCAGGAGGCCAAGATGACCGTTGCCGCATTATTGTTTGCCGAAACGTTCCCCATTGTCATTACTGACCATTTGATCAGCAGTAACTATACGCCTCCGGTGCCTGTAACGACGGCGCTGACCGACGCAGAGTCGAGAGTAGGCGACAAAGGCTATACACCCACGGGAATGGCAGTGAAGTTGTGGCATGGCCCCGGCGATTTGTACATGCTCTACGCAGGCAAGGTAGATGATGCACAGAGGATTCTCAAGGAGGTAAGTGCGAGGGTCTTGTACAAGCCATATACTATTCAAAATCATGAAGACGTTACCCTGTGGGCTGATAGTAACCGCCTTGAAGCCAGTTTTATTGTGGTTTACCAAGATGTCGATGGGCTCATTCATCACATGAGTCACGGTGCTCGTGTGTATCAGAGCCCGTATTTGGGGCGGGTTTTGATTATTGGTAGCGGCGAGATCCCCCTAACGACGAGCATTCATCACGTTGAAAAGTATTTGCTGTCGCTACCTGCAGATTTCGACAAATTCACCGCAAAATATGTTGACACTGCCATGGTGAACGCGTTGGCTCTGCAAGCCCGCTCCTCTGTTGATTATATGAAGGAGAATTCGAATTTCGCCAATAAGTCCACCGGGGGACTATTCGCGCTTTCTTATCTTCCAAAATGTTATGGCTGGAGCGATTCAAGCCCGCCCCCCGAACGGTTGCAGCATAGGGTTTGTGAGCTATTTACGTATAATGTTGGCTCAGATATTTATCTTTCACGTGCTGTAATCGCTTTTCGTGACGTCGACGAGGAAGAGCTCAATACCCTTGTCTATCGAGAGAATATCCCCCGAGTTATGAGTCTGAGTCAGGCCGATCTATTATGGGAACAAGGCGATTTGACTCGTCATCGAATTGCGCAATTGCGGGACGACTCAATTACTGAACCTTTTAAAGGTCTGGCGAAAGCATTGAATATTCACCAAGTGATTGTTTACGCGACCATCACTGTGAGTGGAAAAAAAGGGTATCACCACAAAATTTTTCATCTGGGCCCGCGGCCACTTCTACAGGTAACTAACGATGCAGCTGGTCTCCGTTTAACTCTCAGTCGCTTGATGGTCGGGGAGGTGTGGAACAAGGTAAAAGCCCAGCATTCACTTTGACCCATTCCACTGAGTCTATCGCCCGCAGCTTGTTAATTAGTAATGCGAAAAGGCAGAGCTTAATCCGTCGAAATTTAGATGTGAAGGAAATGATCACACATCTGCTTCTGGCCGAATTCTATCTGTCATTAGGGAGCAGCAGTCGGCCATTTACTGCCGTTCGCCACTGACAGCTATTGGCCGATAGCGACCCATCACTCGCGCTGCCGCCGCCGATCGGTATAGTCTAGGGAGCATGAGAAAAGCCGCTTGGCTGCACCTGCAAACCACATCCGTGAGTCATCCCGGGAGGTGGCCGGCAACGTTACTTAGTGCGTTACCGCTTGCTCTGATTCGAGGTTTTGTTTCTTAAGCTCTATCGCTAGCTCAGCGAGCGCGGTCATACGGTCATATTGCACAATCATCATTTGCACGTAGCCGCACATGAAGAAGAAAAAGACATTCGCCACTGCTACTGCGAATACCCAGTCCATACGTGCGCTGATGCCAGCGCCGTCGAGGGTCTTAATCAGAGTCGAAATGCCTATAAACAAGGCGAGCGAGCCAGGAAAAATTCCTACCTATTCCATCGCCCCAGTAACCATATAGGTGCGCTTTTCGAATCCGTTGCGCTCGCTTTTGAGTTCGAGCGCGCCTAGCTTGAGAGTTTCCTGGGAGAGTGCCGAAAGTTTGGGCAAGTACTGTGCGTCGACTTGCATTACCGTTTTAACGTTCCATTCCAACAGAGAGGCAAAGGGAGCAGCGAGCACTTTCTTCAGCGAATGTCGATATAGGAGCATACCCATGACGGGGTAGAAAAATAAGGCCAGATAAGACACAGCAATCAGTACCCAACTGATATTGAAAAGCCAATATGCGTGGAACGACTTACCGAGTATGGCCAGCAGCACCGCAAGAACTGACGGGCTTATCATTGCGAACCGAAAGTATTGAATTCCCAGACGGTAGTTTCTACTAGACTTATGTTGCTTGCGGTTCGTTCGCACGGTTCGCTTGTAGGCTTGTTCGATTTCTGCCTTGATTCGCAGGTAGTCGTTTTCGATTTTCATGACATTCCTTGGGAATACGAAGATCCAAAAGCAAGCATCGCAGGAATAAGCACTCGATTAGAAGGCCATGCTCCGGTAAAGATGAGCTAATGACTCTGCACCTTAACCAACAGTGTTCAGAATTTCCGTGTTTGGCAGTTAGCTAACTGTCATGGCTTACCGCTTTTACCCGATTTTGCCTATCGGTACCGACAACACCGAGCGGTTCTCAAGCGATCATTGTTACCAAGCTTGCTTCTCAGATCGAATGCAAAGGTTTTGTTCAAATGCAAGTCAAACAAGCGCTCAGTACAGATGCAATCAGACAGTCCAGGGATTGCAATTTCGCAACAGCTTTGTAAGGGAACGGCAAACACGCCTTCCCAACGCCACCGCCGAAGGCCATGGTGTCCACCTAATTTAAGTGGACACCAGTTCTAGTCTTTTAAGCGGGTATCTCATGCAGCCGACACGCCGCACCTATTCCAAATCCTTCAAAGCCCAAATAATCCAAGAGTGCGCCCAGCCCGGAGTCTCAATCGCCAACATCGCACTCAGCCATAGCCTCAACGCAAACCTCGTCCACAAATGGATTCGGCTGCAAGCGCAGAAAACCACAGCCATGCAATCTGCATTTGTTCCATTACCTGTGTCGCTGACCGGCGCAAACATGCACCCGGCAGCATCGAACATCTGCGTTGAAATCCAGCACTCGCGCGGCACCGTCAAAGTGAACTGGCCCACTGAAAATGCGGCTGCCTGCGCGACTTTTCTTCGAGACCTCCTGCGATGATTCGCATCGATGCCATCTGGCTCGCCACCGAGCCTATGGACATGCGCGCGGGCACTGAAACGGCGTTGGCCAAGGTCATTGCGGTGTTCGGTACGGCGCAGCCGCACTGTGCCTATCTGTTTGCCAACCGCCGCGCCAATCGCATGAAAGTGCTGGTGCATGATGGCTTCGGCATATGGCTGGCGGCACGCCGCCTGAACCAAGGCAAGTTCCACTGGCCTGGCACTCGCCATGGTGCTGAAATGGAACTGGATACCCAGCAACTTCAGGCATTGGTGTTGGGTCTGCCATGGCGGCGCGTAGGTGCTGGAGGTTCGATCACACTGCTTTAACGACTGCCATTAGCCTATCGCTCTATCGCCGCGAACGGCCTGCTCTGGCTATATCGGCGCCATGACTTCACTATCCGATCTCGATCATTTGCCCCCTGAACAATTGCGCGCCTTTGCGGGCAGTTGATGCAGCGTGTCGAGATGCTCGACCAACAGGTCGACACACTGAGCAAGACGGTCGAAACAATGGGTAAAACTGTTGAGACGATGGGCAAGAAGATCGGCCAAGATAAAACGCTGATCGAGAAGCTGACCTTTGAGATCGCCCAGCTCAAACGCCTGAAGTTTGCCAAACGCAGCGAACAGATGAATCTCGAGCAGGCCAGCCTGCTCGATGGTCTGATAGACACCGACATCGCTGCGATTGAGGCTGAGCTTCAGAGCTTGCAGACCGTGATAACTCCGACCGAGGAAAAGCAAACGCCCAAGCGCAAAGCGTTGCCGGCAGAATTTCCACGCATACTGATCCATCACGAGCCGGAAAATACCCACTGCCCATGTGGCTGCGCCCTCAAGCGCATCGGCGAGGACATCAGCGAGAAACTGGACTACACGCCTGGCGTGTTTACCGTTGAACGCCATGTGCGTGGCAAATGGGTCTGCGATGACTGCGAAACACTGATCCAGGCACCGGTTCCGGCGCAGATCATCGATAAAGGCATCCCGACCGCCGGGCTGCTAGCCCATGTCATGATCGCCAAATTTGCTGACCACTTGCCGCTTTACCGTCAGGAATCGATCTTCGGTCGAGCGGGCCTGGCGATTCCACGCTCAACCCTGGCGAAATGGGTGGGCGTAACCGGGGTTCAGTTGCAGCCGTTGGTCGATGCGCTACGCGAAGTGCTACTCGGGCAGCAGGTTATTCATGCCGATGAAACACCGGTGCAGATGCTCATGCCTGGAACGAAGAAGACTCACCGTTCCTATGTCTGGGCCTATGCCACCAGCCAGTTCTCGGACGTGGCAGCGGTGGTTTATGACTTCAGCCTCAGCCGTGCTGGAGAGCATGCCCGCAACTTCCTGCAAGACTGGAAGGGTAAACTGGTCTGTGATGATTTTGGCGGTTACAAAGCCAGCTTCGAACTTGGCGTGACTGAAGTCGGCTGCATGGCCCATGCGCGCCGTCAGTTCTTTGAACTGCATGCCACGAACAAAAGCATGCTGGCTGAGCAAGCCCTGCGTTATATCCAGCTGTTGTACGAAATCGAGAGCGAAGTCCGCGATCTTGAGCCGGATGCGCGACGCCGAATACGACAAGAAAAAGCCCTCCCCGCGATGGAAAAGCTGCATGCCTGGATGATTGCCCAGCGCGATCTTGTGCCCGAAGGCTCAGCCATCAGCAGAGCACTCGATTACAGCCTGAAACGCTGGACAGCACTGTCGCGCTACCTTGATGACGGGGCAGTACCCATTGACAATAATTGGGCAGAGAACCAGATCCGACCTTGGGCTCTTGGGCGTAAGAACTGGCTCTTCGCAGGGTCGTTGCGCAGTGGAAAACGGGCGGCGGCGATCATGAGTTTAATCCAGTCAGCGCGCATGAACGGGCATGATCCGTATGCCTACCTCGAAGATGTACTGACGCGGCTGCCGACGCAGCGGGCGAGTGAGATCGGGCAATTGCTGCCGCATCAGTGGGTACCTGGCTTAGGCAAGGGTAGCTGGGAGGGGGCTCACCCCCATAGTTTCTCTGCCTGCGGCACTCCGCCATAGCCATAAGCCGTAGCTCGCACGTCTATGATGTGGACGTTCGAATGAGGGTGTACATTCCCGACGCGTTCTGAGATCAAATCATACGACTCACGCTGATAGCGCCGTTTCTGCGCTACTGTGGTCGTCTCGTCGGTAATCGTGATCTCCAAGCGGAAGCTATTTCGCCCCAAGCTCGCAAGCGATTTACTGTCGATAAACCACAAACTAGGATCAACGAACCCAACGATCACCATCGTTTGAGATGGCTGCTTGTCCAGAACGCGTGCAGTCAGCTCAGTCAGCTCGTGGCTGAGTTGGGACGCTAGGGCAGCATCAGGCGCCCCAGATAAGGTCAGGGTGATACCAGGCATTTCAGTAATCCTCGTAAGTGATGTACCAGTAACTTAGTCTTTGAATATCGTCCTGAAAAGCGGGAAAATCAGTGCTCATCTTCCTGTTTATCCGGAACCTGCATGTACCACTTCGATCTTACCCAGCTCCACGCCTATTTGGAGGTCTGTAACGCAGGCAATATCTCTGCAGCCGCTCCGGCGCTGTTTCGCTCGACCTCCGCCATCAGTGAACAACTGCGGAAGCTGGAGGATGCTATCGGAGTCGAGTTGCTCATTCGAAGCAAGCAAGGCGTCCACCCCACCCCTGCGGGTGAACGACTTTTGCGCCACGCCAAGCAGATCCTCACCCTGGGGGAGCGGGCGCTGTCTGATGTTCGAGGCGAACAATTCGAAGGTGAGATACGCTTGGCGATAACCGATTACTTCCGCCCTGACGACATTGCCGGACTGCTGAAAAAGCTACGCGAATGGCATCCACGGCTTCGACTTCATGTGGTGATGAAAAAGAGCCTGGAAATTGACCAAGCAAGTGACTACCTGGACATTGGCTTGGCTATGCGTTTCAACGAACGCGTGTTCAGATCCAGCACCTTTGAGGTGAGGCGGGAACCACTGCAATGGGTAGCTGCTTCTGGCTGGGTTCCAGAGCCTGGGCAGCCGCTACCACTGCTCGCAATCAGCGGGTGCGGATTGTCGGAATACAGTTGCCAAGTGTTGGAACGCGACCATGTCGGATATGAGATCGTTTACTCGACCTCAGGGGTGGCGGGGTTGCAATCGGCATTGAAGGCAGGGCTTGGCATTGCGTGCCTAAACGCGAGTGCCATACCGCTTGGTGTCGAGCCCTATAGGGCTGGCCTGCCTGCGTTGGCGCAAGCCAGGTTCCTGCTACTTCCTCCGCGTAAGGGGGAGTCTGTGCTAGTGGAAAATGTGCGGCAATTGTTGCTGGGTTATCTTGCATAAGGTTCGAGATAAGACAATCCACGTTTCAGGCACATCCATAAGCCTACCTGTAGGATGTGCTGACACTGCTGTCGACGCAGCGGGCAAGCAGAATTGTAGGGCTGCCGGCACACAGATGACGCTCAGTTTAGCCGTGCAAGACGCCTTGCCCGGACGCATACACAGCTTTGCCGCTTCGCATTGGCGCACATGCGACGAAGTCGCCCGCTCGCTGAACCGAGTCGCAGTCTGATGCTAAATCGACAGAGGCCCGAACGCTCGGTATGAGTCGACCAAAGAATCGAAAAGCGAGATATCCGAGCGACTCCTAGCAAAGAGCTGGGCACCGACAATAGCTGCGAAAATTGCACGTGCTCTAGATTCACTCTCACTTGATTCGCACACCTTCGCAGCTAACAGAAGCTTGCTAAGCCATGCAATGTTGACATCGGCAAAGGTCTGAATTTCTTTTGTCATCTCAATCGGTAAAGTATCGGTTTCAGCTCCCATGAAACTGCCCAGGCAGAGGCGATTGTCGGCCTCAAGCGATCTACGGAAAATTTCAGGAAAGCGACGCAGAGCGTCAATCGGAGATGGGCTTTCTGATTCGATGACCTCTAGCGCGAGCGCACCGTCTTCCCAATACCGTTTGGCAACCGCAATACCCAGATCGGCTTTGCTTGGAAAATGGTAGTAAATACTCGCCGCTTTGATACCAACATCCTGCGCAAGGTCGCGGAAATTTAAACCATTGTAGCCCTGCGATTGGGCAATTTTTTTGGCCGCCAGCAGAATGGCTTCTTTGGAGTTGACGCTCATCTTGGTGCCATTCGTCTTGGGACGATCTCTCAAAATTGGGAAAGCTAATTTACAGCAAAGGCCTACCGTGTGACAGGTAGGGTGTTCGCGGCAAGCCGTGAGCTCAACGTGACTTGGGTTTCAAGTAGAGGCCGTTCCATCATGTCAGTGAACGGCATCGCAAGCCGATACTATCAAGATCACTACGGTCTCCGAGAAGGCCAGGGCTGTGGCGATCTCGGCGGACGTAGTTTCCATTGAGATGTTACTGGGCTGGCGAATCCAGCTCAGGAATGCCGCTGTTCCGATCAGCGTAGGCAGCCTGGAAGCTCGGACGTTTTGTCCAGCGCTGCCAGTACGCATCCAGGAACTCAAAGCGCTCGTCCAGTGGAGTTGCATTGACCGGGAATTTCGAGAACGCGATCGCGGTTGCCAAAGTAATGTCCGAGAAGGTTGGGGCATCGCCGCCGAGCAGCCATTCGCGGCCGTCTGACAGATGACGATTAACCAGTGCAGCGTGAGCCAAAGCTTCCTTACGGCAGTGTTCGCCCCAAGCCTCATTTTTGGTCAATTCCAGCTTGAAGCCGAGCCCGGTGTGCAAAACATGGAACGCTGTGACGATGCGGTACAGGATGTGCACCCACACCCGGTTATCCCACATGTTATCCAACCCCTGTTCCAGTGCGGTCGCTCCCATGATCTTTCGACCCGGATACTCTTGGTCAAGATAACGAACAATGGCAGCCGTTTCGGAAATGTAGCTACCGTCTGCCAGTTGCAGGGTGGGAGTTTCGCCCCACGGATTCATATTCAAATGACGCCAACCACGCTGTTCGCCTAAAGGGGACATGTCATAGATGGTCTCGGCAAATTGGTCGGCGATGCCCTTTTCGTGCATGAACAGACGCAGACGCTGCGGGTTTGGAAAGGCCGAAGGCGAAGTGAAAAGCTGAAGTTTGTTAGTCATGGTCGATCCTACAGAGTGGTGGTTGGTTTGTCTATCTGCCGTTAGGTAGGCAGACCTTAGCGAGCGATTCGGTTCACGTCAACACCTAACTAACATTTGTTAGGTAGGTTTTTATTGGGATTTGCGTGCTGCATCGGTTCGATTGAGGTGAGTCATTGGAGGAGCCGGGGAAGGGCGCGCAATCCAGCATCGTCGCGAGATTGTAGTGGTCTACTAACCCCGGACACCTTTTTAGGCGAGAATGCTCGCCATACAGAGGTGTTCGATGAGCAGACAACGACGTACCTTCACCCCGACTTTCAAACGTGAGGCTGCCAGCCTGGTGCTCGACCAAGGCTATAGCTGTCCCGAGGCCGCCAGATCTCTCGATGTAGGTGAGAGCTTATTGCGCCGCTGGGTTGCCCAGTTGCAGCTGGAGCGCGGGGGCGTCACGCCCACTGCCAAGGCGCTCACGCCGGAGCAGCAGACCATTCAGGAGCTTCAGGCCCGTATCAACCGCCTGGAGCTTGAGAAGAAAATATTAAAGGAGGCCACTGCGCTCTTGATGGCCGAGGAACACGGGCGCAGACGTTGAAGTCGATTCGGCAGTTGGCAAAGCACTACCCTGTTCAACTGTTGTGTTCAGTCTTCGAGCTACCCCGGTCTTGTTATTACGCCCACTTGGCCCGGCGGCGTCATATCGATGCCCGTCGACTGAGCCTACGCAGTCGTGTGAGTGAGCTGTTCAACCAAAGCCGTGGTTCAGCGGGCAGTCGCAGTCTAGTTGCCATTCTGCGGGATGAAGGTGTGGAGGCAGGGCGTTTCAAAGTCAGGAGGTTGATGAAGGAACAAGGACTGATCAGCAAACAGCCCGGTTCTCATGCGTACAAGAAGGCCACGGTCGAGCGACCCGACATCCCCAATGTGCTTGATCGCAAATTCACCGTGGCTGCGCCAAACAAGGTCTGGTGTGGCGACATCACGTATATCTGGGCAGAGGGTCGATGGCGCTATCTGGCGGTGGTCTTGGACTTGTACAGCCGCAGAGTGGTGGGTTGGGCGATGTCTGCCAAGCCTGATGCGGAACTGATCGTCAAAGCGCTCGACAGGGCTTACGAGATGCGTGGCAGACCACAAGGCGTGCTGTTTCACAGCGACCAGGGCAGCCAATATGGCAGCCGTAGTTTCCGCCAGCGGCTCTGGCGCTATCGGATGATTCAGAGCATGAGCCGAAGGGGAAACTGTTACGACAATTCGCCCATGGAACGACTGTTTCGTAGCCTGAAAACGGAGTGGGTGCCGATAGTGGGTTACCTGACGACAGCATTGGCCGAGCAGGACATCGGCCGCTACCTCATGCAGCGGTACAACTGGATAAGGCCGCATCAGCACAACGGCTTCGTACCGCCGGCGGTTGCGGAGGAAAAACTCAATTCTGTGTCCGGGAATTGTTGACCACTACATTGGGGCAACGACACTCATGAAGTCCGCTGTACATTCTTCGTGGGCATCTCGCGCGCGAAGAGGCGACTCGTGGTCACGACTGCTAAGCTTATCCATAATTGCTGGGGCAAAAATCAGCAATCCGCCCTGGGTCAATTTTCAATCGGCAGGGTGGGGATGCGGACAAAAGACCTTTCGAAAAACTAGCCGTTGGTCGAAAAGCAATGCTCCATCCAGGGTGTGGGCTGAAGTGTGGGCTGGGAAACTTTACCAAAAGCCAGAAACGACAAAGCCCTGAATAATCAGGGCTTTGTCGTATAAAGATGGCGGAGGCGATGTCCGCCTAACAGTTTGTTTGAACGTTCTGTCAAACACCTCTTCGCTCGGAGTGTTTCATCGGTCGGAGGAGCACTTATAGGCAAATGAGTACCACCAAAAGGGTTAATCTTTCACGTGAAATGCTTCGTTTTGCCGCAACTGGTCCAAGTAGTTGGCCCATTGCTGAGCCGCCTCCCGGCGTTGGACGAGCAATTGCGCGCGCGCATACACAGCACCCAGCGCGCCTGGCATCCGGTGGGATAGCGACAGTTCAAGCACGATGGGGTCGATGCCCAAGTGCTCGTGGGTAATGGTTATGTAGGTGGCGCGAAAGCCGTGGGCTGTGATGTCGTACTCTGGCCAGATGCGTTGAAAGGACTTGAGCATGGAGGTCGGATTGATGGGGCGTCCCGGATAGACTGGCGAGACGAACACCCAGCCTTTGCCTTCTTCATCCACGACGCGGGTTTTATGCAGCTCGCGTAACAGAACCAAGGCTTGCTCAGGCAACGGCACGATGTGTTTGCTCTTGTCCAGGTGCTTGGTCTTGCTCACCACATAACGCCAGTCGGCACCGACCAGATCGACGTCTTCCCAGCGCATCTGCACCAGTTCGCCAGGGCGTACCGGCAACACGACCAGCAGCCGCATGGCGGTGGCAACACTACCGTCGTTACAGTCATCCAGGCGTAAAAGAAATCTGCCCAGGTCGGCTGGCCTTTCAATCGCCGGATTGCTCGTCACGACGTGGCGAATCTTCAGCTCCTCGATGTTACTGAGCGCCACGTTGCGTTCCACCCAGCCTCGACCTTCGGCAAAACCCAGGATGGAACGGATGATGGTGCGTACGCGCCGAGCCATGGCCATGATGCGTTGGCGGCGCAGCTCCGTAATGATTGTGGTGATGTGTTCCAGCTTGATCTCGCTGACCGGTTTATTGCCGATGGCAGGCAAAATGTGGTTACTCAGCGCGCCACTAAACCCTGAGATGGACTTGGTGACCAGTTCGGCAGACTTAAATGCTAGCCATTGCTTGGCCACATATTCGAAGGTGCGCTCTTCGTTGAGCAGCTGTGCCTCGATCTTTGCGGTCTTGGCTTTGAGCGGAGCAATGTGGTTGACCACGTCGCGGCGTGCGCCGCGGGCAATGTCGCGTGCTTCCTTCAGACCGATGTCGGGGTAGGCACCGATCGAGAAACGGTTTTCCTTGCCATGCAGCCGATACTTCAATCGCCAAACCTTGGAAGGGTGTTTTCCGACCTTGCTCGACGCCCTGACCTCCAAGTAGAGGCCAGGGACTTCGCCATCGGCGTGCTTGCCGGTTTCGGTCAGTGAGCGGATCAAGGCATCGCTGAGTTTTCGTTTGAAAACAACCGCATTATCTGGGGGCATCGGTGGGGGCATCCTTTTTAAGGAGCCGAAATTTGCCCCCAATTATGCCCCCATGAGTCGTGGAATCCATTGGATTTAGAAAGGCGGTAGCGGATTGAAATTGTCAATAAATATTTGTTATATAACGACTTTGTGGAATTTAGTGGAATTCCATTACAGGCTATCGGGGTCCCCAAAAAACATCTGAATCCGCGACCGCAACCACCGCTCCGCCGGATCGTTGTCCTGCGCCCCCCGCCACGCCATGTGCAACTCGAAATGCTGCACCGGCAACGGCAACTCCTCCGCCCGCAACCCACCCGCCGCCGTCAGCACATCGGCCGTGTAGTCCGGCACCGTGGCGAGAATGTCGGTGCCCGCCAGCAGGCTTCCCAACCCATTGAACTGCGGCACGGCCAATACCACCTGCCGTTTGCGGCCCAGCTCTGCCAGCGCTTCGTCGATGAACCCGGACAGATCCCCGGCGAACGACACCAGCGCATGGGGCCGGCTGCAGAAATCATCCAGGGAGATCGCCCCAGGCATCGTGTCCGCGCGCAACAGCTTCGGTGCGCTGCGGCGCAGCACCTTGCGCTTGGCGTTGGCCGGCAGGTCGGCGGTGTAGCTGACGCCCACCGAGATTTCGCCTGAGGCCAGCAAGGTGGGCATCAGCAGGTAGTTGACCCGCCGCACCACCAGCACGATGCCGGGCGCCTCGGCGCGGATGCGCTTGAGCAGCAGCGGCAGCAGGGCGAACTCGGCATCGTCCGAGAGGCCCATGCGGAACACTGCGTTGCTGGTGGCCGGGTCGAACTCGGCGGCGCGGCTGACGGCGGTGGAGATCGAATCCAGGGCCGGGGAGAGCAGGGCGAAGATTTCCTGGGCGCGGGCCGAGGGCTCCATGGTGCGCCCGGTGCGCACGAACAGCGGGTCGTCGAACAGGTTGCGCAGGCGCGACAGCGCGGCGCTGATCGCCGGTTGGCCGAGGAACAGCTTTTCGGCGGCGCGGGTCACGCTGCGCTCGTGCATCAAAGTCTCGAACACGATCAGCAGGTTGAGGTCTACACGGCGCAGGTCGTTACGGTTCATGGGCGGGCTTGGCCTGTTGCCTGGGCGGGAGCAGAGGTGAATCTTACGGGCAAAGGCTGTTACCCTGCACCGTTTTCAGGCCGGCATGGGCCAATTCGTCTCGAACCCAATCGATGGCAGGCATGTCGACTATTAATCACCACGGATGGCCTAAGCGTTGGCCCCCGGATACAGTCCGGTCTTACGAGAGTCACACAGTCGAGGTAGGCGATGTCCCGCATCATCCGTTTCCACAAGTTCGGCGCCGCCGATGTGCTGCGCTGCGAGGAACGACCCGAGCCCACGCCGGCCAGGGGCGAGGTGCAGGTGCGCGTGCAAGCCATCGGTGTGAGCTGGTACGACGTGCTCTGGCGGCAGGACCTGGCGCTGTCCCAGGTGCGTTTGCCCTCGGGTATCGGCCACGAGATGGCCGGTGTGGTGAGCGCCGTGGGCGAGGGTGTCGAGGATTTGGCTATCGGCGACCGGGTGGCGAGCTTCCCGGCGACCAGCCCCAACGACCATCCGGTCTACGGCGATGTGATCGTGCTGCCGCGCAGCGCCCTCACGCGCTACCCCGACGTACTCACGCCCATCGAGGCCAGCGTGCACTACACGCCGTTGCTGATCGCCTATTTCGCCTACATGGACCTGGCCCGGGCCAAACCCGGGCAGACTGCGCTGGTCACCGACGCCAGCCACTGCGCCGGCCCTGCCTTCGTGCAACTGGGCAAGGCGCTGGGCTTGAAAGTGCTGGCGGCGACCAAACGTGCCGAGCAGCGTGACTACCTCTTGGGCCTGGGCGCCGAGCACGTCATCGTCACCGAAGAGCAGGACCTGCTCCTGCAAGTCAACAAGTTCACCGCCAACCGCGGCGTGGACATGGTGCTCGACGGCTTGGGCGGCCCGCAGATGTCGCTGCTGGGCGATGTGCTGGCACCGCGTGGCAGCCTGGTGCTATATGGCCTGCAAGGTGGCAACCAGACACCGTTCCCAGCCTGCGCGGCATTCAAGAAGAACATCCAGTTCCATTTGCACTGTGTGAGCAACTTCACCGGCAAGCCGGAGCTGGGCATCGACCAGGACGAGCCGGCCTTGCAGCGTGCCTTGGAAGACATCAACCGTTTCACCGCCGAGCACCTGCTGACGCCACAGATCGTCAAGGTGTATCCGTTCGAGGAGGTCGTCCAGGCCCATCGCTATATGGACGACTGCCCCTGTGGTGGGCGTGTGGTGCTGGACCTCGCAAGCGCTGAGTGATCGTCTCCGCCTGGGCATGGGCATGGGGGTCACCCCTCCCGGGTGGTCGCTAGGAAAACTCCTACGCAGCAAAACAACCTTTCCTACGCATTTCTGGAATAAACCCTCATCGCTAAATCCTTGGTGAATTATTACCGTCACCAGTAGGAAAGGCTTCCTCCGAGCTGTGGCGCAGGAGGCCGGTTATTCGTTCGCCCAAGCTGCTCAGGGATGAGGTAACCATGCGATGAGTGAAATGCACGACCAGGCCATGCAGGCCATCTTCCGCCAGGTGCTCGAACGCCTGCTCGATCACCTGAACCAAGCGCAGCGGGCCTCCCTGCAACTGCTCATCCAGCGGCTGCTGGTCGCCGCAGGAGGGGTGGAGCGGATCGGCGAATTCCGTTTGCTCGTCCTGCACGGCAACGACCGCTCCAGTGACCATCTGCTGGCGTGCCTGCGCGCAGCGCAACTGACCCTCGCCCAACGTTTTTCGCAGACCTTCGCCCTGCGCGTGGTGGTTCCGTGCCATCCAGGCATGCATGCGCTGGAGCGGGCCCACCATCTGCACTGCTTCAACGTGCTGTATCTGCACGACGACAGCCGCGTCGAGTTGCTTCTGGCCGAAGCCGACGGTTTGCGCCCTTACGAGGCTCACGTTTTTGCGCTCGAGCAGCCCCGAACTGCGGCGCGCGAGGCCTGGCTGCTGTCTGGGCATGCCCAGCAGGGCACGGCGCGCGGACTGCTGGGCAGTCGATTGTGGTTGCAGTTGGCCCAGGCCTGTGTCCCTGCGGTGCGGGCTCGGAATGGGGCCAGCGCGTTGGTCACGGCCATGCCGCACCCCCAGCGCCTGCGCCTGCTGGCCTGGAGCCGACGCTGCCTGCGCCTGATCGAACCCGGCAGGACGCCGGCGTTCCAGTGCGCCCGGGCGATGATCGAAGCGCTCGCGCGCCTGCAGACGCGCATGGCGCAGTTGCCCGCGTCGCCTTGCGACCTCGTTTCGAGATCGCCTCTCCATGGGTGCAACCTGCAACTGTTGAGCCTCGATGAGCTGTTGCAGCACATCGGGCATCAGGACCGTTTGCAAGGCCTGTTGGGCCACCGTTCTGAACATCACGCAGATGCCAGTGGCCTGCATGCCTTCACCGATCTACCGCTGCTCGGTCGTTTGAGCGAGCTTCAAGCCAGATATTCGGACCCTGAATCCAGGCAGTCGGCGGGCTTGCCCGTGCAAGCACCGTCTTGGCGAGCGAACCCGGCCAGTGGGGCGAGCGCGGACAGTGAGAACGACTATAGTCTGGGCGAGGAGCAGCTCGCCTGCCTGCTGTTCGCACCCTTCGTGGAGCGCGGTGCTCGGCTGGAAGCGTTCGTGCGCCGTTGCCATCCGAACATGCAAGTAGCCATGCCTTACTTGCACCACGCCCTGCAAGGTGGGGTGTGCCCGGATGCCGTGGTGCGCTGGCTGGTCAACGTCAGCGGTGTGTCGTTGCCGCGCCTGCAAAGGCTCTACGGTTTGCGAGTGGATGCCCGTACCCTCTGCCTGCAACGCCATCTGGCCAAGCGCGACGCCCGTTTGCGGCTGGTGCAGCCGGCCGCACGCTGAAGCTGCGCCATTCTTCGCGGATCGGTATCGTCTTGAGCTATACAGGTGTAAGCGAAGTCTGGTTCCGGCGGGCGAATTTTCACCATCTTATGTGCTCCAAGTCCTAACGTGGCACAATGGCCGCCCGCCCGCCGTGTTCACAAGTCGCAATACAATTCCCGTACTTTCAACGACTTGGAGGGCTACGCACGAAGCGTGTCCAGGCTCATACTGACGCCATTTCGTGACGTGCCGGTGCGGTGCTTCGCGCTTGACAGGATGCGGCCCTGTGGTGTCCGCGGTTCAATCATCCTTGGATAATCCATGATCTGGTTTCTGGAAGGGCAGGCGTCCCAACGCGACATCCTGCTGGGTGCTCGCGAAGCGTTGCCCGCGCACGTCAGGATAATCGCCTCCCACCGTGGCGATCGACCGGAAATCACCGGCGTGGCCGACCTTGCGCTGCACGAGCCGGAAGCCTCTGGAGAGCGCATGGAATGGGTGATCCGTACGGCTTTGGAACACGGGGTCAAGGTCATACTGGCCGGGCGCTTGGGCGCCGCCTATGAGGCCGAACGCCATGCTTTCGAAGCCGCTGGGCTGACACTCGTCACCGGCGGGCTGAGCGCGCAGACGTTCCAGTGGGTCGACGACAAGGCCGTGTTCACCGCCCGCGCCGAAGCTGCCGGGCTCGCTTGCATCCCTGCCACCACCGTCACCAATGCCGATGAACTGGCCGCCGCCTATCAGGCCTGTCGCGCCAGCGGGGAGGTGTGCATCAAACCGGTGGTCGGCATCTACGGGCAAGGCTTCTGGCGCTTGCGCGAGGGCCTCGACCCATTCCGCTGTTTCGCCAATCCCGACCGCCGGGAAGTGGCGTTCGCCACCTACCTCCAAGCCTACGCTGCGCAATCGCTGCGCGAGCCGATGCTGGTCATGCCTTATCTGCCCGGCGCCGAATGCTCGGTCGACATGGTCTGCGAGGCTGGCAGGGTGGTGGCCTACGTCGGGCGCCGCAAGACCGGCGTGCATCAGCGTTTCGAGCGCGACACGGCGGCGACGCGGCTGGCGCTGGCCGCTGCGCAGCATTTCCAATGCGACGGCATCGTCAACGTGCAAACCCGTGACGATGGCGACGGCCAACCCAGGCTTCTGGAAATCAATCCACGCTACTCCGGCGGAATCGGCTATACGCGCCTGACGGGTATCAATCTGCCGGGCATTTTCGCCGCGCGCCGGCTGGGGTTGCCTGAACCGCGCAGTGAGTGGGTAGAGGGCGTCAGGGTGAAACCGATCACCGTCGCCGTAGCCGCCTTGGATGGGCAGCCGCATGTTCCGTACTGACCCAGCCGTCGCTGTGGGTCCTGGCCTTTGTCACTCATGGAGCGCGACATGCTGACACCTGGCGCCAATACAGCCCTGGACGCCCCCGAAACAGCCTGGGTGCTCACCACCGCGCTCGCCGATGCCTTCGGCGCGTCGGTGGCGGTGGCCTTGCTGCCGGTCACCGAGCGACGCGTGCCCACCGGGCCTGCGGCACTCTTGCACGTCGAACAGACGGGCTGGATGACCTGGCGCGGCGATCCGTCCTACGTCGGTTGCACGCTGCGCCTGGACGCGCTGCCGCCGGGCAGCGACCGTGTCCTGCTGCTGGTGTACCGTTATGACAACCTCGGCCCTCTGAGCGCGGTGGGCGCTTTCACCCTCGATATCGAACAGCGGATTCGCTACACCCTCGACGTCAGCGGCCACGGCGAAAGCGCCTTGATCCTCGGTGAGTTCTACCTGCGCGGTGGGCTATGGAAATTCCGCGCACTGGCCGAAGGTTCGGCCTATGGCCTCGCGGCCTTCGGCAGGCGGCTGGGCATCGAGCTGGACGAGGCGCATCCCGACCGTCCTGCAGGGCGCGACGGCAGCCCCGACGCCGGCCCCTCCGGTGCTACCGGCACGGGGTTTGCCGTCGCGAGCAATACATTGTTGACCTGCGCGCACGTCATCGAAGGCATGCGAACGATCGAAATCAATGCCTTCAGTGGCCGGCACCGCGCCGAGCCGATCATGGTCGACTCCATCAATGACATGGCTTTGCTGCGGGTCGACGGTGCCGTGTTGCAACCATTGCCCATCGCCGCGGCGGGCGGGTGTGGCCTGGGCGATCCGGTGACGGCGGTGGGGTTTCCACTGTCAGGTTTGGCCGGCGGAGGCGCGCACGTGACCCAAGGCGGGGTATCAGCCATGTTCGGCCTGCGCAACGACACCACGTTGTTGCAGTTCACTGCGGCCATCCAGCCCGGCTCCAGCGGCAGCCCGTTGTTCGACGCCAGCGGTGCGGTAGTGGGGATGGTGACCTCCACGGTCGCCGACGCGCAAAGCATGAATTTCGCGGTAAAGGGCCAATTGCTGGCAGCCTTTCTCGAAGCCTGCCACGTACCGTTCCTGACGCCTGCTGACAGCCCGCTGAAGAGTGCCGCCGAGATCGCCCGAATCGCCCAGCCGTCGCTTTGGAAAATCGAGGCGCGCCCGTGATGCGCTGCCTCAGCTCATACAGACGTCCTCCCAGGGACGTCTTCCACACAGGGAACACAGTGCAGTGAACCAGCAACCTACCCGACTCAGCGCGACCCTCACGCGTGGCGTGCTCGAAGTCGATGTACAGGGCGGCGACGTACCTGCGCAATCGCTGTTCGGTTTCGCCGAACGGCGCAATCCCAAACGCGCGTTCCTTTTCGTTTCGCGCGTGCTGGGCAAGCACATTCCCGTCGAGCCAGCGTTGATGGAGCAGTCCTATCGAGCCCTGGCTGCGCAGATTCCTGCCGACTTGCCAGGCCCGGTGCTCATGCTCGGCATGGCCGAGACAGCCGTCGGACTGGGCGCCGGTGTGCACCGCGCCTACAGCGCCGGGCGTGACGACACGATGTACCTGGTCAGCACGCGGCACCCGGTCGGCGAACGGGTCTTCGCCCGCTTCGAGGAAGAGCACAGCCACGCCAGCGCCCATCTGATCCACGAACCCAGCGATCCGGCATTGGCCGCGCGCCTGCTCAGCGCCCGCTCGCTGGTGCTGATCGACGACGAAGCCTCGACCGGGCGGACCTTCGTCAACGTGCACCGTGCGTTGCTCGCCGCGGGTTTGAACCATATCGAGCGCGTCGTCACCTGCGTACTGACCGATTGGTCGAGCGATGCCTTGGGCAACCACTTGGGTTCCACGGTAGAGCAGGTGTCGCTGCTCAAAGGGCGCTACCGGTTCGACGAAGACCCCACCGCACCCTTGCCGCAGATGCCAGAGACCGGCACCGTGGCGGTCGGCGATTGGCCGGTGGATCCGGCCAACGATTGGGGGCGGCTAGGCACTTGCGGCATCGAAGACACACTTGGCCCGAATGTTCGCGTCAGCCCAGGTGAGCGGGTCTTGGTCCTGGGTACCGGCGAATTCGTATGGAAACCTTTTCTCCTGGCCGAACGCCTGGAACGGGCCGGTGCCGACGTGCGCTTCAGTTCCACCACCCGCTCACCCATCGCCTTGGGCCACTGCATCGAACATGCCTTGAGCTTCTCCGACAACTACGGCCTGGGCATCGTCAATTTTCTTTACAACGTCGCGCCCGGCCAGTTCGACCGTGTGCTGATCTGCAGCGAAACGGCGGCCGAGGCCGTGCCGCGTTCGCTGATCGAAACCCTTGATGCGGAGGTCATCGTCGATGGCGAGTGAACGCCCCCTGGTGCTGGTCGACCTGGACGACACGCTGTTTCAGACCGCCCGCAAGATGCCGCCAGCAGGTGCCCGGTATCCGGCTTCCTATGACGTCGCCGGCGAGGTCAGCGGTTATCAGAACCCCGTGCAACGGGCCTTGCTGAATTGGCTGCTGAGCAGCGCCGACGTAGTGCCGGTGACGGCTCGCAGCGCCGAGGCGTTCGGCCGCGTCAAGCTGGGGTTCGACGGCGGCGCGATCTGCGCCCATGGCGGTTTGATCCTGGATGCCGAGGGCCGGGTGGATGCGCAATGGCACGCTGCGATGGGCGAAGTGCTGAGCCCCTTCCACCAACGCCTGCCGGCGCTGTGCGAGAGCGCACTGGGCCTGGCCGACGAGCTCGGCGTTTCCCTGCGCGGCTGGGTTGTGGAGGAGGCCGACCAGCGCCATTACGTGGTCGTCAAACACAATGATGGCCAAGATCATGACCTGTTGCGGGTGCTCGATGCGCTCGAGGCTCGCGGCTCGCTTGCGGGCATGCACAGCCACCGCAACGGCAACAACCTCGCTCTGCTGCCAGCCGGCCTGTCCAAACGCCACGCGGTGCGCCACTACCTAGAGCGCGATCGACGCGAACGGGGCGAGCGCCCGGTGCTGGGTTTTGGCGACAGCATTACCGACCTTGGCTTCATGAACCTGTGCGACTTTTGGGCGACCCCTGCGGGCAGCCAATTGGCGGGCCTGGTGCAGGAGCATGCCGATGCCTGAACTCCGCCTGCCTTGCGCAACCGTCGGTAGCGGCAGCTATCTGCCTGACGACGTGCAGTTTTTGCTACGCCCGGTGAACCTCGAGCTGACCGACGTGCTGGAAAAGGAACGCCTGATCCAGACCCGGCAAAAGCATTATTCGGAAATGATCAGCGCCGAACATGCGCCTTCGGCCACGCACATGGCCTTGTACGCACGCAGCTTGCGTCAGAATGGCGTACGCATGGCCGCCGACGTGCAGGCCCTGGCGCTGGCGCTCGCTGGACACGCGCCTGGCACGACCTTGGCGTTGGTGTCCTTCGTACGCGCCGGGCTGCCGCTCGGCGTGCTGCTGCGCCGGGCGCTGCGCGACTTGGGGCGCGAGGTGCGGCATTACGGCATCAGCATCGTGCGCGACCGTGGCATCGATCAGGAGGCCCTGGAGGCGATCGTCGACGCCCATGGCGCAGACAGCATCCTGTTCGTCGATGGTTGGACCGGCAAGGGTGCCATCGCCGGCGAGCTGCAACGTTGCTTGGGCGCAGACCCGCGCTTCACCGAGGCGCCGCGCCTGGTGGTGCTCGCCGATCCGTGCGGGCGAGCCTGGCTGGCCGCTTCGGCCGAAGACTGGATCATCCCCTCGGGCATCCTCGGCGCGACCGTATCGGGGTTGGTGTCCCGCTCGATCTGGCCGGTCGAAGGCGGCCTGCATGGTTGTGTGGTCTACGATGCGCTGCGCGAGCATGACGTGACCCGTAGCTTCATCGATCAGATCGAAGCGGCGCGGGTAGGGCTGGTCGCAGCACCGGCCCGACCCTGGACACCTGTCCAAGCCGCCGCGCTGCAAGACGAAGCGCTTGCCGTCGTGCGGGGCCTGGCCAGCCGTTTCGGCATCGCCAATTTCAATCGCATCAAGCCCGGTATCGCCGAGGCGACCCGGGCGGTGCTGCGTCGCGTGCCCGACCAGGTGTTGGTACGCGACCGCGACGACGCCGACGTGCAACTGCTCATCCACCTGACCGACCGCGCCGGTATCGAGGTTCAAGCCGTAGGCGATGAACTCGGTCCGTATCGAGCGGTCACCATCATTCGGGGGGTCAGCTGATGAAACACATTTCTCCATTCGCCCTGGGCGCCACGTTGTACATGCCGGCCACCCGGCCAGACATTCTCGATGTCGTGCAGGGCGCGAAACTGCCCGGCCTGCGTTCGTTGGTGATCTGCCTGGAAGACGCCGTCGCCGCCACCGATCTCGACCACGCACTGGCGTCGCTGCGCGAAGTACTGGCGCTGAGCCAAACCCGCCCGCGCCACGACCAGGCACACAGCGGCCCCCTGGTGTTCATCCGACCACGCGATGCCGACATGGCCGCCCGGCTCAACGATTGGGCCGAGATCGCCAGCGCCGATGGTTTCGTATTGCCCAAGCTGTGCATGGCCAGCCTCAACCAGTGGGCGTTGGCGGTGGCCAATCCCGACCTGCTGCTGATGCCGACCCTGGAGACCCGCGAGGTCTTTCACCCCAACGCCATGGCCGACTTGGGCGCTGCACTGCACGACGCGCTAGGTGAACGGGTGCTGGCACTGCGCATCGGTGGTAACGACCTGATGAGCTGCCTGGGCCTGCGCCGCAATCCGGCAACCACCCTCTATCAGACTCCGATGGGCTACGTGATTCCGATGCTTGCGGGGGTGCTCGGCGCGCAGGGTTTCGCGCTGACAGGCCCGGTGTTCGAGCAGTTGGCGACGCCGGCGTTGCTGGCCGAGGAGCTGCAACTGGACATCGCCCACGGCCTGGTCGGCAAGACCGCGATCCATCCCACGCAGATCGCGCCGATCAACGAGGCGTTTCGGGTGTCCATCGAAGACCTCAATTGCGCCCGCATGATTCTCAATGACACCGCACCTGCGGTATTCAGGCACAACGATGCGATGTTGGAGCCGGCCACCCACAAGAGCTGGGCGACCAACATTCTGGAACGCGCCAAATGGCATGGAGTGAAGCCCGCCGAAGGCGGGATCGCAGAACCGGTAAGATTAGCGGAGGTCGCTCGATGACCCAGGAAATGATGGAGGCGGGCCCTGCTGGCGCAGACGTTCTGTCGGTGTTCGACTTCGATGGCACGTTGACCCATCGCGACAGTTTCTTGCCGTTCCTGCTCTTTGCGTTCGGCAAGCGCGCATTCGCCGCCCGCGCCTTGCGCATGCTGCCCGATTGCCTGCGTTATATCGGCAAAGGCCTGACCCGCGACGAACTCAAGGCGATTCTGATCGCCACCTTCCTGACGGGCGTGGAAGAGCAGTGGGTGCAACGCAAGGCGGGCGAGTTCAGAACCGCCTACTGGAAACGCCTGATGCGTCCGGCCGGGGTACGTTCGGTGGCGGCGGAAGTCGCCAGCGGCGCGCATGTCACGATCTGTTCAGCTTCGCCGCGTATCGTGCTCAAACCTTTTGCCGAGCACCTGGGCATCAAACTGATCGCCACCGAACTGGAAGTGGTCGATGGCCGCCTCACCGGCGCCATCAGCGGGAGCAACTGCCGTTGCGAGAACAAGGTGCTGCGCCTGGAGGCCATTTATGGTGCGCTCGAGCAGTACCGCTTGCGCGCTTGGGGCGACACCCGAGGCGACCATGAACTGCTGGCCGCGGCGCAGGAGCCGCACTGGCGGCATTTCCACCCGCGCTGGCAACGGGGGCGGCTGAAGATCCGCCGTATCGGCGCCAAGTTGCAAGAAGGCGAAGTGATGAAGCACTCGGTCACCGGCAATGCCGCTGCGACCCGGCAGCATGACGATCAACAAGGAGCGTAACCATGGCACTCACCCTTTCGAAGAACCAAAGCATTTCCCTGGAAAAGACCGCCGGTAGCGGCCTGTCCAAGGTCACCCTCGGGCTGGGTTGGGACCCGGTCAAGGCCGGCCTGCTGGGCAAATTGTTCGGTGGCGGCGGCGGTATCGATCTCGATGCGTCGTGCATCCTGTTCGACGCCAACCTCAAGTCGATGGACGTTGTCTGGTTCAGGCAGCTCAAATCCCGCGACGGATCGGTGGTGCACAACGGCGACAACCGGACCGGCGAGGGCGACGGTGACGATGAATCCATCGAGGTCGATCTCAATGGCCTGCCGGCGGCAGTGACCCACCTGGTGTTCACCGTCAATTCCTTTACCGGGGAAAACTTCGAACGCGTGCAGAACGCCTATTGCCGCATCGTCAACCCGGCCAATAACGTCGAGCTGGCACGTTTCAACCTGTCCCAGCAAGGCGCGCACACCGGTCTGGTCATGGCGCGCCTGTCGCGCGGCGCGGCGGGCTGGGAGTTCCACACCATCGGTTCGACCGCCAGCGGGCGGACGGTCGATGATCTGGTCGGGCTCGCGGCCCAGGCGGTGCGCGCATGACCAGCCTCACTCCGGGCGCCAATGCTGCGGTCGATACCGCGCTCAGCCGAGTGGAAGTGGTCTATTCGACCATTCCCGGTGCCGACATCGACGTGTCGGCCTTCGCCCTGGCCGCCAGTGGCAAGGTGCGTAGCGACGACGACATGTGTTTCTATGGCCAGCCCAGCGTGTCGTCGGGCGCCATACAGCTGGTGGAAAGCAATCCTGGGCGTACAGTGTTCTCGATCGACCTGGCCCGTCTCGACGCCGCCATCGAGAAGGTCGCGCTGACTGCCACCATCCACGAGAACAAAGCGGCGTTTGCGCGTGTTTCCAGTCTCGGCGTCCGCCTTTCAGGTGGAGTGGATGCGCAGATTCCCACTGCGGGCATGAACGAAACCGCGTTGATCCTGGGCGAGTTCTATCGCCGTCAGGGCGCTTGGAAGTTCCGCTGTGTGGGTCAAGGTTTCGCAGGCGGGTTGGCTCCGTTGGCAACCCATTTCGGGGTCGACATCGCCGCACCCGAACCTGCTGCCAATCCTGCACCGACGCCGAGCCCCGTGCCCCCACCGGCACCAGCGGCCGCACCAGTGCCTCCCCCTGCGCCCAAGCCCAGCATCAACCTGAGCAAGATCACCCTCGACAAGTCTCGCGCTTCCATCAGCCTCGATAAAAAAGCCGGCGGCTTCGGTGAGATTCGCGTCAACCTCAACTGGAACAAAGGCAAGACAGGGTTCTTCGGCCGCAGCAAATCGGTCGATCTCGACGTCGGTTGCCTGTTCGAACTGCAAAATGGCTACAAAGGCGTGGTCCAGGCGCTGGGCAACGCTTTTGGTTCGCTGCACGACGAGCCGTACGTGCAACTGATGGGCGACGACCGCACCGGTTCCGTATCCGGTGGCGAGTGGCTGCACATCAACGGCGATCGCTGGAGCGAGGTACGCCGTATCCTGGTCTACGCCTTCATCTACGACGGTGCGCCCAACTGGGCGCAAACCGATGGCGTGGTAACCATCTTCGTCCCAGGGCAACCGGAGATCGAAGTGCGTTTGAACGAAGAGGGCGGCCGCCTGGGCTGCTGCGCCATCGCGCTGCTCGAAAATGACGGCGGCTCGGTCAAGGTGACCCGCCGTGTCGATTTCCACCGTTCTCAGGAACCGATGGACAAGGCTTACAACTGGGGCATGCGTTGGAGCGCAGGCTCCAAGTGACTCATAATCCGCGGGCCGAGCCCGTCTTCAGAGGTGGTAACCATGCTGGCATGGCTGAAAACCAACGCGGCTAAAGCCCGCGAAACGCTGACCACCGAGGTGGCCAAGCACAAGAACCGCAAGTTCATGGAGGCGATTTCCAACGCCAGCGCCATGGTGGCCATGGCCAGCAACGGCGCGGGTGCCGAAGAAAAGCAGAAGATGGCGGCGTTTCTCAACACCTCCCCGGAACTCAAGGTGTTCAGCCTCACCGACGTGCTGGCCGTGTTCAACGACGCGGTGGCCAAGTTCGAGTTCGATCCGCAGATCGGTCAGGCGGAGGCCCTGAAGGTCATTGGCCGGATCAAGGAAAACGAAAGCGCCGCGCGACTGCTGGTACGCGTGACCTGCGCCATCGGGGCGTCGGACGGTGACTTCGATGAGAAGGAAAAGGCGGCTTGCCGCCAGATGTGCATGGAGCTGGGCCTAAACCCGGCTGATTTCGAACTTTAAGGTAAACAACCGTGGAAGCTACCCATATCGGTTTTCCCCCGCTGACCATGGCGGTCTTCATCGGCATCGCGGTAGGCGCGCTGCTGCTGGACATGGTCACGCACCGTGGCGACAAGCAGATCACCTTGGCCAACGCCTCCATCTGGTCGGTGTTCTGGATCGCCATCTCGCTGGCGTTCGCAGGTTTCCTCTACATCCATCACGGCCCACAGGTCGCCAGCCTGTTCGTGACGGGCTATGCCCTGGAAAAAGTGCTGAGCGTCGACAACCTGTTCGTCTTCATGGCCATCTTCGCCTGGTTCAAGGTGCCTGATAACCTGCGTCACCGCATCCTGTACTGGGGCATCATCGGCGCCATCGTCTTCCGCGGCGTGTTCGTAGCCATCGGTACCGGCCTGCTGGCCTTCGGCCCATGGGTGGAGGTGGTGTTCGCGGTGATCGTCGCCTGGACGGCGATCATGATGCTGCGAAGCGGCGGGGACGATGAGGAAGAGGAAGACTACTCCAAGCACATCGCCTACCGCTTCGCCAAGATGCTGTTCCCGGTCTGGCCGAAACTGCACGGCAACCACTTCTTCGTTCGCCGCAAGGAACTCGAAGGGGAGCTGCTCAAGCCCGAGAACAAGGGTATGAGCCTGGCTGCCAAAGGCACCTTGTTCGCCACGCCGCTGTTCCTCTGCCTGGTGGTGGTGGAAGTCTCCGACGTGCTGTTCGCCTTCGACTCGGTACCGGCGGTGATCGCCGTCAGCCGTGAGCCTCTGATCGTCTATTCGGCCATGCTGTTCGCCATTCTCGGTCTGCGGACCATGTACTTCGTGCTCGAAGCGCTCAAGCGCTACCTGGTGCACCTGGAGAAAGCGGTCATTGCCCTGCTGTTCTTCATCGCTCTGAAACTGGCGCTCAACGCCACCGACCACATGTTCCACCACGGCTACACCATCGATCCGAACACCAGCTTGCTCATCGTCATGGTGACCCTGGTCATCGGTATCCTCGCCAGTGTGATCTTCCCCGCAAAGGACGACGCATCGGCAGAATCCAAGTGAAATCTCGGTAAAAACACAAGGAGTTAGTCAAATGGCACTCAGCCTTTCCAAAGGTGGCAACCTCAGCCTGACCAAGACCGATCCCTCTCTGACTCGGGTGATCGTGGGCCTGGGTTGGGACCCACGTGCGACCGATGGCCAAGAATTCGACCTCGACGCCAGCGCCTTCCTGCTCAAGGGCGACGGCAAAGTGCGCAGCGAAGCCGACTTCATCTTCTACAACCAGCTCAAGAGCGCCGACGGTTCGGTCGAGCACACCGGTGACAACCGTACCGGCGCGGGTGACGGCGACGACGAAGTGATCAAGGTCGACTTGAGCCGCGTGCCGGCCGACGTCGAAAAGGTCGTGTTCACCGTGACCATCCACGATGCCGATGCCCGCAAGCAGAACTTCGGTCAAGTGGGCGGCGCTTTCATCCGCGTCGTCAACGAAACCAACGGCAACGAAGTGGTGCGCTATGACCTGGCCGAGGACGCCTCGACCGAAACCGCGATGATCTTCGCCGAGCTCTACCGCAATGCCGGTGAGTGGAAGTTTCGCGCGGTGGGCCAGGGTTATGCAGGTGGCCTCAAGGCCGTTGCGACTGGCTTCGGTCTGGCATTCTGATTTTCACCCATTGAAGAAGGAACACACCTCATGGCAGTCAGCTTGAGCAAAGGCGGTAACGTATCCCTGTCCAAAGAGGCTCCGGGCCTTGCGGAAGTCACGGTCGGTCTGGGTTGGGACGCGCGCGTCACCGACGGCGCAGAGTTCGACCTCGACGCATCGGTGTTCGTAGTGGGTGAAAACGGCAAAGTGCTGAACGATACCGGCTTCATCTTCTACAACAACAAGACGTCGGCCGACGGCTCCATCGAACACTTGGGCGACAACCGCTCGGGCCAGGGCGATGGCGACGACGAGCAGGTCAACGTGAAGCTGACCGGCTTGGCCCAGGACGTCAAGAAGCTGGTCTTCGCCGTGACCATCCACGATGCGGACGCACGTAAGCAAAGCTTCGGCCAGGTGAGCAACGCTTACATCCGCGTCATCAACAAGGCCGACGGCAAGGAACTGGCGCGCTACGACCTGAGCGAAGACGCCTCCACCGAAACGGCGATGATCTTCGGTGAGCTGTACCGCAATGGCGACGAGTTCAAGTTCAAAGCCATTGGCCAGGGCTTCGCGGGTGGCCTCAAGCCATTGGCCGAAGCTCATGGTGTAAGCATCGGCTAACCCGGCGCCATGAAAAAACCCCTGCTCGCAGGGGTTTTTTTCGTCTAGGCGATGATGTTTTTAGCCTTCGCTTCCCGCAGCCAGCCTGGGAACTCCTCCATCAGCCGGTCGTACAGCTCTTCTTCGGATACATCGTGCAGATCGTCCAGGGCGAAGAAGTTGCAGTTGTCCACCACACGGCCAGCCATGTCGTCGAGCTTCTCCAGTATGCCGTAATTGGACCCGCCCAAGCCGACGAACTGCCAGAAGAAAGGCTGGTTGGACGCTTCCATCATCAGGCGGGTAATGGCGCGGTTCTCGTGCACGCCGCCGTCGCTTACGAAGAGGATGTACACCGGGGTTCTGTCGCCCGCCTGGCGGTAGTAATCCATGACCAGGCGCATGGCCTTGGGCTCGTCGTTGATGCGTGCGCCGACGCTCCACTTACGCCAGCCGCCTTGATCGGTGGTCACGTAGTGCTGGTAATTGTGTAGCGTGGCAGGGGAGAGTTGCACCGGTTTGGCGCCGAAGGCGAACACGTCCAGCTCGCCGTCGTCGTCGAAAGCCACCGCCAGGGGCAGCAGACGGTCGAGCACCTCCTGTACCCGGCCACGGCTGTATTGGCCATTCATCGATCCCGAAGCATCCAGCACCACGGCCACCTTGGCCTTGACCTGGGTGAGCTTGTTCTTTTCCAGGCTGATTTGTGCCTTTTTGGCCAGGCTGACCAACGCCGGTGCCGCAGCGGCGACTTTCTTCTCGAGCGAGAAGGTGGCCTGTACGGTAGGGGGGGCTGGCACGGGTGCCGGCTCATCCTGTACCTCACCGCCAAAGTGTCGAACCAAGGCAGCCAAACCTTCGCTAAAGCCTTGCAGGTTGGCCAGCACGCGCCATTCGCCGCCTTTACGGTAAACGTCGAGCACCATGATGGCTTTCTCGGCGCTGAAGATGGTCGGCCCGAACTCGCAAGTGGCTGCCGCGGCCTGACCCAAGCCTGAGACCGTGAAACGTCCGCTCGCAATGGCATTCATCGCGCCGTCGCCATCGATGGCAGCGGTGAACACCAGCCGTTCGATGCTGTTCGGCAGCGCGGCGAGGTCGATATCGAATTGGCCGGGGCCACGCAAGCGAATGGCTTGTGCGGGGGCGCTGGGCTGGTTGAAGAACACCATGAAGCGGTCGTCCGACAGCTTGCCCTGGCTGTCGAGGCCAAAGCAGGCGAAGTCGATCTCGTGCCGACATTCGATGCTGACCGCCACGCTGACGCGCGTGTCGAGGCCGAGGCTGCTCAAAGGGAGGCGCTGACCCTGAGTAAGTTGCATGGAATCTCCTTGTTCGAATGCGAAGCAGGGCAGGGAAGCCGCTGCGCATCATCATTGACCTTTGCGCAGCGGCGATGTCGGCAACCGTCTTCAGCGCGGCGGCATGTCCGGCGCCATCGGCCGGTGGCGGCGACGCAAGCGGTTGCGCACCGCCAGCACGATGCCCAACACGATGAGCAGCAACACCGCGAAGAACAGGGTGTTGAACAGCGGGAACGGCGTGCTGGCGGTAGGGGTAGCCTTGATGTCGGTGATGTTGGGGAACATCGAGAACATCTGGAAGCGCCAGCCGTAGTAGCGGATCACCGCCAGTTGGTTGGCGTCGCGCGAATAGTCCTGGGCCTTGGCCTGCAGGTCGGCGCTGTCGAACTTGAAGTACCAGGGGAAGCCCCAGCCGGTGTCTTCGTTGCGGTACACCGTGACGTCGCGGGTGGCGTCGTTGGTGACGGTGTTGATGAAGTAGACGTCGCGGGTCGGCCCATCGGCCGGGTTCTCGGCGTTGATCACCCCATCGGCGTCCATGCGTTTGACCTCGACTCCGGTGACGCGCACCACTTCATGGCGGGGCAGGTAGTAGTGCAGGCTCAGCGCCAGGGCTGCGAGCACGAGCAGGCACAGCACCGCGATCAAACGTTTCAACCAAGGCATACGGGGTTCACTCTGCTGGAAATGGGCGAATATGCAGGGGAAACGATAGCGGGTGTGACGCTTAAATGTTGCAAAATCCTTCCGCTTCCCAGGACGACGTTCAGCCAGGCAAACCGAGCGCTCGCTCAGGATTGGAACAGCGCCACCTGTGTCGCCTGATCCCATCTCGAAATGCCGCCCGTCAGCCACCAGGTCCGGTCGAAATCTACTGCATCGCGCTATGGCCTAGAAAATACGGGTTTCACAGAATGTACCGGCCAGCTCGCGACTGCCCATCCGATCCACGGTGCTTGTCACTTGGACGGATCTGTATGTATAAACAGTGTCCCTTCTACGCTGCCCGGCCCTTGCACTGTGATCGCCCACTCCGTCCAAGACCCGTTCTATTACCTGCATAATTTCCGCCAGGTCCTGACCTGGGTCGAGATGCGCTACGCCGACCTGCTCGACGACGACGAGCATGCCTTCATCCGACGATTCGTCGAACTGCCCGATACCTCCCAGGCGTTGCTGGTGCGCATGGTGATGCGCAAAGGCGAGCTGTTCCGCGGCGACCGGCTCGACTATGCAGAGATCGGCGATACCCATCTGGCCTTGCAACCCCTGCTGGAGCAGGGCTGGGTCCGTGACGACGGGCCTTTGAGCCTGGAGCAGTTGGGTGCCGTGCTGCTCAAGGACGAGCTGGCGCAGGGTTTCGCCCACCTGTTGGCGCGGCCACGGGCCGCCAAGTCGCAGTTGCTGTTGCAGCTTGCCGAGCTGCAATTGCCTGCCCGGCCGCTGGCTGCCTGGTTGCCGCAGTTCCCTGTGCGCATTCTGCACTGGCAGCTGCAACCGCTGTGCGACCGACTGAGGCTGCTGTTCTTCGGCAACCTCTACCAGGACTGGTCGGAATTCGTCCTGGCCGACATGGGTGTGTTGCGCTTCGAACGGGTGGCTTTCTGCGCTGACTCGCGCGCATTGCGTCAACGCAGCGAAGTCGCTCTGGCCATGGCATTGCACCAATGCGCCGAACGCCTGGACGCCGGGGCGTCGCCCGCCGAACTGCACGCTGCCGTACAAGGCCTGCACGCCGACAACCCTTGGCTGGAGCGGCGCCGTTCGCGTTTGCTGTTCCAGGTCGGCCAGCAATGCGAACGGCTGGCCGACTGGCCGCTGGCGCTGGCGGTGTATCGGGATTGCAGCCACGCTGAGGCACGCATTCGCCAGGTTCGTGTGCATGAGCGCAGCGAACAGTGGCAAGCGGCGTTCGAGCTGGCCACGCAGATGGCGGCGGCGCCTGCCAACGCGCTGGAAGCCCAGGCCTGCGAGCGCATGCTGCCGCGCCTGCTGCGCAAGCTCGGTGGCCCGCCGCAGTCGCGCCGCCGCGCTCGCGCGGTACAGACGCTGGAGCTGGAACTGCCGCGCGAGATGGCCGCGCTCGGCGTCGAGCGTGCCGTGCGTCAGCATCTGCTGGAAGATGCCGGCGGCGAGGTGCACTACGTGGAAAACACGCTGTTCAACAGCCTGTTCGGCCTGCTGTGCTGGGATGCGGTGTTCGCGCCCATCCCAGGTGCCTTTTTCCACCCGTTCCAGAGCGCGCCGCAAGATCTGCACGACGCCGACTTCCAACTGCGCCGCCAAGCCCATTTCGACCGTTGCATCGAGCAATTGACCGACGGCAGCTATCGGCAGGTGATCGTCGAGCGCTTCAGCGCCAAGTACGGTTTGCAGTCGCCCTTCGTGATCTGGCAGGTACTCACCCCAGCGCTACTCGAGCAGGCCCTGCATTGCCTGCCGCCTGCGCATCTGCAGGCCTGCTTCCTGCGCCTGTTGCAGGACATCCGCAACAATCGCACCGGGATGCCCGATCTGATCCAGTTCTGGCCCGATCAGGGCCGCTACCGGATGATCGAAGTCAAAGGCCCCGGCGACCGCCTGCAAGACAACCAATTGCGTTGGCTGGCCTTCTGCGAACAGCACGGGCTTCCCGTGGAGGTTTGCCACGTGCGCTGGCGCGAGGCGGCATGACCTACAGCGTGGCCGTACGGGCGCTGTGCGAGTTCAGCGCCAAGGTGGGCGACCTGGATCTGCGCTTCACGCCGTCGCCTACCGCGCAGGAGGGCATCGAGGGCCATCGCCGCGTGGCCGCGAGTCGGGGCGCCGACTACGAAGTCGAAGTACCCCTCAGCGGCGAATACCCGGGCCTGAAGGTGCGCGGCCGGGCCGATGGCTACGACCCGCTGCGCAATCGTCTGGAAGAGGTGAAGACCCACCGCGGCGACCTGTCCCGCCAGCCCGACAACCATCGGCAACTGCACTGGGCCCAGGCCAAGGTCTACGCCTGGCTGCTGTGCCAGAGCCGTGGACTGGACGCCATCGAAGTCGTGCTCGTGTACCTTGACGTCGACAGCGATCGCCAGACCCTGATCGATCAGGCCTGTACCGCTGAGGAACTCAAGGCGTTCTTCGACCTGCAGTGCCAGCGCTTCCTGGCCTGGGCGCAAACCCAGGAGCGCCGCCTGGCGGAGCGCGACCAAGGTCTGCAAACCCTGGCCTTTCCCTACCCGCAGTTTCGTCAGGGCCAGCGCCAGTTGGCCGAGACCTTGTACAAAGCGGTCAGCACCGGGCGTTGTCTGCTGGCCCAGGCCAGCACCGGTATCGGCAAGACCCTCGGCACGCTGTTTCCGCTGCTCAAGGCCGTGGTGCCGCAGCAGTTGGACAAAGTGTTTTTCCTCACGGCCAAGACGCCGGGCCGCAAGTTGGCCCTGGACGCCTTGCAGCAGATCGAGCGTGCCAGCACCCAGCCGGCGCTGCGCACCCTGGAGCTGATCGCCCGCGACAAGGCCTGCGAGCATCCGGGCAGCGCCTGCCATGGCGAATCCTGCCCGCTGGCCCAAGGTTTCTACGATCGGCTGCCCGCTGCCCGCGAGGCCGCAGGGCTTCGCCCGGTGCTGGACCAGACGAGTCTGCGCGAAGTGGCTCAGGCGCATCGGGTCTGCCCCTATTACCTGGGCCAGGAGATGGCGCGTTGGGTCGATGTGGTCGTCGCCGACTACAACTACTATTTCGACGCCCATGCCTTGCTGTTCGGCCTGAGCCAGGCCAACCAGTGGCGTGTGGCGGTGCTGGTGGACGAGGCGCACAACCTGGTCGAGCGCGGCCGGCAGATGTACAGCGCCAGCTTCGACCAGGGGCAGCTGCTGGCCCTGCGCCAGAACCCGCCCGCAGGTCTGGACAAGACCCTCGACAAGCTCAACCGCCAGTGGAACGCCCTGTTCAAGGACCAGGTCGCGCCGTACCAGGCCCGCGAGCGGTTGCCCGAGGCGTTCCTGCGGGTGTTGCAGCAGTTCCTCGGCCAGGTGCAGGAACGCCTTGAGCAGACCCCGACGCAGATCGACCCGGCGCTGCTGCAGTTCTACTTCAATGCCCTGCAGTTCAGCCGGGTGGCCGAGCTGTTCGACGAGCACTACCTGTTCGACATCACCCTGCGCAACGGCCCACGCAAGCGCAAGCTGGCAGCCCTGTGCCTGCGCAACGTGGTGCCGGCGCGCTTGTTGAACCCGCGCATGCGCGCCGCGCGCAGCGTCACGCTGTTTTCCGCCACCCTTGGCCCGCAGCGCTTCTACCGCGATCTGTTGGGGATGCCCGACGACACCGCCTGGCTGGAAGTGCAGGCGCCGTTCCAGGCCGAGCAACTGGAGGTGCGCATCGTCAGCCAGGTGTCGACCCGCTATCAGCAGCGCCAGGCCTCGGTGGCGCCCATCGTCGCGCTGATCGCCGAGCAGTATCAGCGCCAGCCCGGCAACTACCTGGCGTTCTTCAGCAGCTTCGAATACTTGCAGCAAGTGGCCGGGCACCTGGCCGAGCGCCACCCGCAGATTCCCACCTGGGCCCAGGCCGCCGGCATGGACGAGGCCGCCCGCGAGGCTTTCCTCGAGCGTTTCGTGGTCGATGGTCGGGGAATAGGCTTCGCCGTATTGGGTGGGGCTTTCGCCGAGGGCGTCGACTTGGCCGGCACCCGTCTGATCGGCGCATTCGTCGCGACCCTGGGTCTGCCGCAGGTCAACCCGGTCAACGAGCAGTTCAAGCAGCGCCTGCACCGCCAGTACGGCGCCGGCTTCGACTACGCCTATCTGTATCCGGGCGTGCGCAAGGTGATCCAAGCGGCTGGGCGGGTGATCCGCGGCGACCAGGACCGTGGCGTGCTGATGCTGATCGACGAACGCTTCGCCGAGCCACGGGTGCAACAGATGTTTCCCGGTTGGTGGCGCTACGCCACACAATAATCGCCGTACTCGTCGCCCGATGCTGCAACTCTTCGTACACTGTGCGCTCTTACCCCTACATTCCGTGATCTCGAGGTTTTGCATGACGCTCAGTCCATTGGCAGGCAAGCCAGCTCCGGCCAGCGTGTTGGTCGATATTCCCCGCCTGTTGACCGCTTACTACACCGGCCATCCAGACGCGGCCATCGCTGGTCAGCGCGTGGCCTTCGGCACCTCGGGCCACCGCGGCACCTCCCTGGAACTGAGCTTCAACGAAGATCACGTGTTGGCCATTTCCCAGGCCATCTGCCTGTATCGAGAGGCCAATGGCATCACCGGGCCGCTGTTCATCGGCGCCGACACCCATGCGTTGTCCGCCCCAGCCGCAGCCTCTGCGCTGCAGGTGCTGGCGGCCAACGGCGTGCAGGTGATGTTGTCCAAGGACGACGAGTACACGCCCACCCCGGCGGTTTCCCACGCCATCCTCTGCTACAACCGCGGGCGCAGCGAAGGGCTGGCCGACGGCGTGGTGATCACCCCGTCGCACAACCCACCGCAGAGCGGCGGCTTCAAGTACAACCCCACCAATGGCGGCCCGGCCGACAGCGACATCACCAAGTGGATCGAAGCCAAAGCTAACGAACTGCTCGCCGCGAACCTCGCGGGCGTCAAGCGCATCAGCCACGAGCAGGCTCTGCAGGCGCCGACCACGCAGCGTCACGACTATGTCAGCCACTACGTGGCGGACCTGGAAAACGTCATCGACTTCGACGTGATCCGCAAGGCCAACCTGCGTCTGGGCGTCGATCCGTTGGGCGGGGCAGGCGTGCGTTACTGGGCTGCCATCGCCGAGCGCTACCAGTTGAACCTGGAAGTGGTGAACAGCGAAGTCGATCCGACTTTCCGCTTCATGTGCGTCGACTGGGATGGTCAGATCCGCATGGACCCGTCATCGCCCCACGCCATGCAAGGTCTGATCGGTCTGCGCGAGCGTTTCGACGTGGCTTTCGCCTGCGACCCGGACCACGACCGCCACGGCATCGTCACCGCCGATGGCCTGCTGCAACCGAACAACTACCTGGCCGTGGCCATCGATTACCTGTATCGCCACCGGCCGCAGTGGAATCCACAGGCCAAGGTCGGCAAGACCGTGGTCTCCAGCGGCATGATCGACCGCGTCACCCAGCGCCTGGGCCGTGAGTTGTTCGAAGTGCCGGTGGGCTTCAAGTTCTTCGCGCAAGGCCTGTTCGACGGTTCTTTGGGCTTTGGCGGTGAAGAAAGCGCGGGTGCATCGTTCCTGCGTCTGGACGGTTCGGTCTGGTGCACCGATAAGGACGGGCTGATCCCGGCCTTGCTGGCCGCCGAAATGACCGCGCGTACCGGCCGTACGCCGAGCCAGGCCTATGCCGACCTGACCGCCACCCTGGGCAAGCCTTACGCCACTCGCGTCGAGGCCAAGGCCGACGCACGGCAGAAAGGCCTGCTGAGCAAGTTGGCTCCCGAGCAAGTGACTTCCAAGGAACTGGCCGGCGAGCCCATCGAGCGGATCCTCAGCCACGCGCCGGGTAATGGCCAGGCCATCGGCGGTCTGAAGGTGATGACGGCCAATGGCTGGTTCGCCGCACGTCCGTCGGGCACTGAGGACATCTACAAGATCTACGCTGAGAGCTTCGTCGACGAAGCGCACTTGCAGCGTCTGGTGGCTGAGGCGCAAGTGCTGGTGGATACCGCCATCGCTTGATCGCGCTTGGCGAGTGACATGAGGAGTGACGGCCGGCGCTTCGGTTCACGGGTCGGCAGCGCCGCTCTGGCATTAAGCGCCGTTTATCCCTCATGGGTGGAAGTCGCAGCCATCAGGCCGGCGTTGCCGGCCATCGCGGCTGAAGCCGCTCCTACAAGGGCCGCGGCGGTCTAGACGGTGGCCATCAGGTCGGCGTTTCAGGCATAGCACTGCCTGTATTTCTCACAGCACCCTGAAACCATGCGTGCCGTCGCGCTCCAGTTGCGCCACTAACCCGAATTCCCAATCCAGATACCCCTGCATCGCTTCGCGCGGGTTGTCGGTGCCCTCGTAAGGGCGGCGGTAACGGTCGGTGCGCGGTACCGCCAGGTGCCGCTCGCCGCTGTCCAGTGCCCGCTCCTCGGCGATCCAACGCGCCGTGCCGCCTTCGAGCACGTACACCGGCACCTGCGTCAGCGCTTGCAAATCCCGGCTGGCGAAGCGTGCCAGGAGGCTGCTGCCGCAGGTCAGCACGTAACGTTCGGCCCTTGGCAGGCGCTCCAGCGCCTGGGGCAGCTGCGCACGGATCGCCCAGTGCGCGCCGGGAATGTGCCGTTGCACGTAGTTGGCACTGGTGGTGAAGTCCAGCAGCACCGTGCCGGGCTCTTCTTGCCATTGGGCCAGCTGCGCCGGGCTGATCGTGTCCACCGCCGGTGGCGTCGGCAGACTGGCCCGGCCTTCGCCGACCTCGCTGAAGTCGTCGGCGACCAAGCCGTCGAGCACCGCCACCTGCCAACCCATCTGCGCCAGCCAGGAAGCGGTCATGTTGGCGCGCACCCCGTCGTCGTCCACCAGGACGATGCGCGCTCCACGCACGCTGGCCACGTGATCGGTTTCCTGCACCAATTGCCCACCCGGTACCGAGCGGCTGCCCGGCAGATGGCCGGCGCTGTAGGCCTGCGGCGTGCGCACGTCGAACACATAGGTGGTACGTGTGACGTCGGCCTGCCACTGCGCCAGCTCGCCGCCGGTCACGCGCAGCACGCCGGCGCGATCGGCGACGGCGCGGGCTTTTTCGGCAGCGGCCTCACGGTGTGCGGCACTGGCGTCGGGAAAGACGCTGGATTGACCGTGGGCCAGCGCCTGGCCGGCCAACGTCCAGCCGATGGTGCCGTTGCGCAGTGCCGCCACCGGGTTGGCGATGCCGGCGTTGAGCAACGACTGGGTACCGATGATGCTGCGCGTGCGCCCGGCGCAGTTGACGATCACCTGGGTGTTGGGGTCTGGCGCGATGTCCGCCACGCGCAAGACCAATTCCGCCCCTGGCACGCTGATGCCACCGGGAATGCCCATGGTCTGGTATTCGTCGAAGCGACGCGCGTCGAGTACCACCACGTCGGCTTTTTCATCCAGCAGCGCTTGCACGTCTTCGGCCGACAGCGACGGCGTTTGCCGCTCGTGCTCGACCAGTTCTCCAAACGCCTTGCTCGGCACGTTGACGTCGCGAAACAGCTCGCCGCCGGCCTCGCGCCAGCCGGCCAGGCCGCCCTCGAGCAGGGCGACGTCGGCATAGCCCAGCGCGCGCAAGCGCTCGGCGGCGATTTCGGCCAGGCCTTCGCCATCGTCGTAGACCGTAATGGCCGTGTCACGCCGTGGAATGCGCGCATACGCCTCCAGTTCCAGCCGTGACAAAGCGATGTTGCTGGCGAACAAGGGGTGGGCCTGGGCGAAGGGGTGTTCCTCGCGGACATCGATCAAAGCCAGTTCCTCTCCGGCGAGCAGCGCGCGCTGGAGGTCTTGGAAGTGGCGGGTAGGGCGTGCAGTCATGGCGCGGGGCGCTCCTTGGACAAGTCCCAGAGGTTGGGCAGGTGGCGGTTGGAATAACCGGAAATGAAGGGTTTCTCGCTGCCGTCGGCAAGGTAGACGGCGCGCTTGACGGCGCCGATATTGCCGCCATAGACGTGGATGCTGATCGAAACCTGGTCGGACAAGGCGTTGCTGACCTGATGCACGTCGCCGATGCGCGGCGATACCGCCTCGACCTGGCCGGGGCGCAAGCGCACCGGCGCACCGTGCGGCGCCAGGGCGCCCGCGCTGTCACGCGCGTACGCCTGCGCATCCTCGGCGCCGCGCAGCATGCCGATCAGCCCCCAGACCCGGTGGTCGTGCACCGGTGTGCGCTGGCCCGGCCCCCAGACGAAGCTGACCACACTGAAGCGCTGACGCGCATCGCAGTGCAGCAGGTATTGCTGGTAGTGCTCCGGATGCGGCTCGGCGAGCTCCGCTGGCAACCAGTCGTCATGGGCGACCAGGCGTGCCAGGAGGGCTTGGCCCCGTTCCAGCAGTGCGGATTCGGTCGGCTGCTGATCGACCAGCTCGGTCAGTTCGGCGAGAAACTGGCGCAGACGTTCAGGATGGGTGTCTTGACTCATGGAAGCGGCTCTTGCTAACGGATTGGCAGCACCCTAACAAGCTTGTAAGTATTATTAAAATGCAAAATAGCCATAAGCTAATATGCAAAATAATATTATTAATAAGCATCGAAAAAGCATTAGGTTATGCCGAAAGCGAATTTCACAGCTTCAGAAAAAGACGTTTAGATTATAAAAAATTCATTGCTTATGAAAAAAACACCAACCCGGACATGAGCTCCCAGGAGCGATTCGAGACCGCACGCGCGGATCGGCCCAACTTGCCTCAATGGCACATGGAGAACGAACGTGCGCTACCTCAAACGCTGGGCCGCCCTCGCGCTGGCCTCGACCCTCAGTCTTAGCGCGGCCGCCCAGACCCTGGTGGTCGGCGACCAGAGCTTCAACACCCGCGCCGTGATGGAAGCGGCGGGCGTGCTCGACGATCTGCCCTATACCCTGGAATGGAAGCAGTTCACCGCAGGTTCGCCCGTGGCCGAGGCGCTCAACGTCGGCAGCCTCGACCTGGGCCTGCTGGGCGATGCGCCGCCCCTGTTCCTGGGCGCGCTGGGAGCGCCGATCAAGGTCATCGCCGTGACCCGGCAGAACCTCGCCGGCGTGGCCATCGTCGTGCGCAAGGACTCCGACATCCACAGCCTGCAAGACCTGCGCGGCAAACGCGCAGCGGTGTGGAAGGGTTCGTGGAGCCAGCAATTGCTGCTCAGCGCCCTGGACAAGGCCGGTGTGCCGCGCGATGCCGTGTCGTTGAGCTATCTAGGCGCCCTGGACGCATCCCATGCGCTGGACGGCGGCTCGGTCGATGTGATCGCTACCTGGGAGCCCTACGTGACCCAACTCGAACGTCACGGGGCGCGGGTGATCGCCACGGCCGACGGACTGATTCCGGCGCAAAGCTTCGTCGTCGCCAACGCCCGAGCGGTGGATGAAAAACGCGCGCAGATCGAAGACTTCCTGCGCCGCCTGAAGCAGGCCCGTGTATGGACCTTGAGCGACCCGACGCACACCGAGGCCTATGCCGATGCCTGGGCCAAACGCACCCGTGCCGACCGCGACATCGCCCGTGCCTGGTTCGCCCGTGCGCGTACCGACGTAGGTCCGTTGAATCCACAGGTGGTGCAGGACGCGCAGAAAACCGTGGCTTTCTTCGCCGACCTGGGACTGATCAAGGCCTACTCGGCGGCAACCTTGTTCGATGACTCCTTCAGCGCCGCCTTGCAGCCCGAGGCCAACGGCACCCATGACAACCCTCAGGCCGGAGCCACCCAACCATGAGCCAGCGGCAGATCAAACTCGGCGCCCTGACCATGGGCTGCGGCGGCCCCGGTCGGCACAACCTCTGGCGCGACCCGGCGCTGCCGACCGACGCCAGCGTCAACATCGACTGGTACGTCGACATCGCCCGCCAGGCCGAAGCCGCGCTGTTCGACCTGATCTTCATCGTCGACAGCCAGTTCATCACCGATGGCTCGCCGCCGCACTACCTCAACCGCCTGGAGCCCTTGACGCTGCTCTCGGCGCTGGCGGTGAGCACCAAACGTCTGGGGTTGGTCGGCACCCTGACCACTTCCTACAACGCACCCTTCAACGTCGCACGCCGGTTGGCATCCCTCGACCTGATCAGCAAGGGTCGCGCGGGCTGGAACGTGGTCACCAGCGGCGATGCCGGCACGGCCGGCAACTACGGGCGTGACGAACACTACGATTACGACACCCGTTACGCCCGCGCCAAGGAGCATGTCGAGGTCGTGCAAGGGCTGTGGCAGTCCTACGAGGACGGCGCCTTGGTCCGCGACCGCGACACCGGGCAGTTTCTCGACCCTGCCAAACTGCACGCGCTGCACCACCGCGGCGAGCACTTCCAGGTGGTCGGCCCTCTGAACATCCAGCGCTCGCCACAAGGCCAGCCGGTGATCTTCCAGGCCGGCGATTCGGAGCAGGGGCGCGCCCTGGGCGCGGCCACGGCGGACGTGATCTTCACCCATGCCGCCAGCATCGCGCAGGGGCAGGCCTTCTATCGCGATGTGAAGGGCCGTGCGGCCCAATTGGGGCGCGACCCCGAGCAACTGCTGGTGCTGCCGGGGGCCGAGATCCATGTGGGCGATACCGATGCCCAGGCCCGTGAGATCGAGCGGCATTATCACGACACCGACCACAGTTTCGAACTGGCGCTCAAGGAGTTCGGCCGCAATTTCGGCTGGCACGACTTCAGCCAGTACGACCTCGACGCGCCGTTCCCCCAGCAGAGCCTGGACTACGCACGCAGCAGCTTTTTCACCAACGCCCAGCGCATTGCCAGGCACGCTGCCGATAACGGCTTGAGCTTGCGCCAGGCCGTAGAGTTCGGCAGGCAGATGCGGCCCGGCGCCTTCGTCGGCTGCGCCGACACCGTGGCCGCGACCATGGCCGAATGGTTCGAGGCGCGGGCGCTGGATGGCTTCAACCTGTACATCGGCCACCCGGAGCAGTTCAGGCGTTTCACCCAGGAAGTGATCCCACTGCTACAGGCACGGGGTCTGTATCGCACCGAATACGAAGGCACCACACTGCGCGAAAGCCTGGGCCTGAGGGTTCCCGCCAATCGGCACTGAGCGGTGCGACCCGGATAGGCGCGCGGGGCGAACGCCGCGGCGCGCCTGAAGGGATCACTTGTCCATCTTCTCCAGCTCTTCGCTGATGTCCTTCACCCGTTCGGTGGCCTGTTCGCGCAGTTTCGGGTCGGCGGCGGTCTGCATCATGTAGTTGTTGAGCTTCTCGCCGATGACTTTGGTATCTGGCGTCTTGCCCAGTTGCTGGGCCTTGGCCGGGTCTTTGAGCATGGCCGCGACCTGCTCGAACTCCGCATCGCTGAAGTGCTCTTCGCTGTACAACTTGTGGATGTCGTCACGGTACTCGTCGAAGGTGAAATGGTCGCGCACCACTTCCTTGATCTTTTCCACCGGCAGGTTGGGGTGCGCCGAAGCGAAGGGCGGCACGATGCTATCGATGGTGCCTTGATAGTTCTGTTGCAGCGGGAATTGCGCGTCGATCTGCGCCTCGCGGTCGTTTTTGCCGCACGCGGCCAATGCGCCGACCAGCAGCAGGGGCAGGATGAATCGAGGTGAACGCAGCATGGATGTGACCTTTGCTTGAGTGAAATGAGGCCAGGCGCGGCTAAACGACCGCGCCGAGCAGGTAACGATGGTAGAAGTCGAGCGTCGCCAGGTTCTTGTGCTTGGCCTCGAACATGATGTCGAAGGCGTCGACGAATTGCAGCGCGTAGCGATTGGTCCAGTCGTTCCACATCAGCTCGCTATGACCGTACAGATCGCGTTTGTTCACCGCTTCCAGCAACGCGGGGATCTCCAGCTTGCGCTCGGCGGCAAAACCCAGGTCCTGCAAACGCTCGGGCGGCTGCGAGTAATGCATCACCGGACGCACACCGCGCCAACTGTCGATGATGCGTGGCAGGCGTGGATCGTCGCGGGCCACGTAGTCGTTCTCGTGGATCCAGGCGTGGTGGATGTCGAGCACCACCGGCGCCAGGTCGGCCAGGCCCAGGCAGTCGTCCACACCATAGGTCTTCTCGTCGTTTTCCAGTGTGATGACGTTGCGCGCCACGTCCGACAGTCGCGGCCATACCGCGCGCATGCCGGCCGCACCCAGGCGGCCGGCGATGTGCACGTTGCACTTGAAGTCCTGGAACTGTTTGCCGTAGCCCATCATGCGGATCATGTCGGCGTGGTACTCGAATTCGGCCAGGCTGGCTTCGACCACCTCCGGGCGGTCCGAGGCGAGCACGCAGAACTGGCCGGGATGGAACGACAGCCGTATGCCGGCTTCACGTGCACGCGCGCCGATGGCGGCGAAGCGCGGCGCCAGCAGCGCCTGGATGTCGGGCGCCTGATAGAAGCTGGCGACGTCGCGGTGGCTGTACAGCGGCAGCAGATCGCTGGACAGGCGCAGCATGTGCAGCGCCGGCGGCAGACTGGCGACGTAGTCGACCAGGCGCAGTTGGGCTTCGAGGTTGTGCTGGATCAGATCGATCAGCTTGTCGCGGGCCGCTTCGACGCTCGCCGAGGACAGCCAGCGCAAGGTGGTGGTGCGGGTGTTGAAGGCCCGCTCGATGGTTTCCAGTTCCTTGATCGAATGGCTGCGGTGGGGGTGGCGGTACATACAGGCAAAGCCCAAGCGGGGCATCGTTGACTCCAAGGTTCGGCGACAGGCAGGCAGTGGACCATGGCCCGAGGCAGAACGATCCATCGTCCGCCAAGGTGCAGGTGGTGAACCGCGCGATGCGTTGGCCGGTCTTACCTGCAAGGTGCCCGCATCGGGCATCCGATACCCACCTTTCAGGATGCGCAGCATGCGAGAACGTCCCTCGGCCCGGTTGCTGGTGCTCGATTCGCAGCAGCGGGTCCTGCTGTTCCATTTCGTCCACCATCAAGGCGCCCTGGCCGGCACCTCGTGCTGGGCCACGCCCGGCGGAGGGGTCGAGGTCGGAGAAAGCTTCGCCCAGGCTGCGCGGCGTGAGCTGTGGGAGGAGACGGGGATCGACGTCGGCGATGTGGGCAAGGCGGTGGCCGAGCGTCGCTTCGACATGACCTTGCCCTGTGGCGAGGTGGTGAAGGCCGTCGAGCAGTTTTTCGTGGTGCGGGTGGCCGAGGCTACCGTCTCCGAGGTCAACTGGACGGAGCTCGAGGTGGAAGTGCTCGCGGCGCACCGCTGGTGGAGCCGTCAGGAACTGTTGGAGACCCAGGATATCGTTTGGCCCAACGATCTGGTGGCCTTGTTGGCCGAAGTCGGCCGCCCGCGTGGGTAAGCCGTCATGCCAGGCGCGGACCGCCACAAGCGTCTCGATCGCGACCGATAGCCGTCACTGACGTCGCTCTCGCTTTAGGCACCTGGCCTCTGAATACGCAGACATCGGCCCTAGCAGGAAGCGGAGCACACCTCACCCGGCTTTCAAAGCCTGCCGCTGCATCGTGCCCAAGGCCTGTTCGATCTGTTGCATACGCTGCGTCGCGCGGGCTTTGGCCTCCGGTTCGTTGGCGCTTTCGCGCATCAGGCGGGTGAGCTTTTCGCTGAGCTGCCGACCTTCCAGGCTCTGGCCCAAGGCCTTGGCCTTGGCCGGGTCGGCAGTGGCTGCCAGCACCAGGTCGAATTCGGCGTCGCTGAAGTGCTGCTCGCTGTAGAGCCGCAGCAGATCCTGCCGCTGGTCTTCCATGGTCAGGTGCTCGCGCAATACCTGCTCGACCTGTGTTTGGGACAATGCCGGGTAGCGCGGCGCGAGCAATTGGGCCATGCGCTGGATGTTGTGCGCGTAGGCATCTTGCCACGGCAACTGGGCGAGGATCCTCTGCTCGCGGGTCGGGTGGTCGGCGGGCTGGTCGCAGCCGGTAAGCATGGCCAGCAGTGCCATCAGGACAAGAAAGGGACGCAACATTCGCGGACGACCTGGGCCAAGGTGGGGCGCCAGTGTACTGCATGGCAGCGCAACCGGGTTGCGGGCAGGCGTCGACTGCGGTAGAACCGCGGGTCTTCGCCACTCGATCCTGGACACCCATGCCTACCTGGACCTTGCAACGCGCCTGCGCGTCTGAAACCGACGAGATCGTGCGCTTCGTCGACAGCGCCCGCGCCAGCTTGTTTCCCAAGCTCGCCGACACGCCTACCCCCAAGGACCTGCTGCATTTCGAACGCACTTATGTGCATGGCCAGGGGCGTTTTCTCACTGCCCGCGACCAGGGCCGGCTGATCGCCGTGATCGGGTACGTGCCCTATGACCACCGCTTCAGCCAACTCGATTATCGCGGTGTGGACGTGGTGGAAGTGGTGCGCCTGTTCGTGCTACCCGAGTATCGCCGCGCAGGCCTGGCGGCGGCGCTGTTCGAAGCCTTGCGCGACGAGGCGGTGGCCGCCGGTGTGGAATGCCTGTACCTGCACACCCACCCGTTCCTGCAAGGCGCCATCACCTTCTGGCAACGCCAAGGCTTCGTGATCGAGCACATCGAGAGCGACCCGGTATGGCAGACGACGCACATGGCGCTGCCTCTGGTCGTACCGGGGCAGGTCAGCTAGGGCAGCCTCAGGCCGCCAGTGGTGCCTCGCGCCACACACGCAGCTGATCGAGCGTCGCCGTCGCACCGCCGCACACCAACACCAGCGCGTCGGCCTCGTGCCAGGCGCTGCCGTGCACGACCAGCTTGAATGAGGTGGGCCGAGCACCATCGCGGTGCCCGGCCGGCAAATCAACGCGTGCCCAGCGGCGGGGTGCGTGGCGGCACCTGGCGGCGTTGGCCGGTGGCTTCGAAGGCGCAGGCATAGCGCAGCAGCGCCGAGTCGTCATAGGCCTTGCCAGCGAAGGTCAGGCCCACCGGCATGCCGATGTCGGCCATCACGCCCATGGGTACCGTGACGGTGGGAACGCCCAGATGGCGGATCGCCAGGTTGCCGTTGGCCACCCACACGCCGTTGCTCCAGGCGATGTCGGCCGAGACCGCATTGACATCGGCGTCGGCCGGCGCCACGTCGGCGACGGTGGGAAACAACACGGCATCGAGCCCGAGCTGCGTCATCCAATCTTCCAGGTCCTGCTTGCGGGTCTGCTCCAGGCCGCGCAGGCCGTCGGCCAGGGTATCGATCTGGTCCCAGGTTTTCAGGCCGCGCTTGGCCATGTTGACGTACTCGTCCATGCCGGCGGCGAGGTCGTCTTCGCGGTTGGGCAGGGTACCGGGATCGTGGGGGAAGATCTGTGGCCCGTCGACATCGGCCAGGCGGTTGAGGGCCGGGTCGTCGTTGGCCCGCAGGAAGTCGTCGAAGGCCCAGCCCGACAATGCCCACAGCTCATCGTGGAGGAATTCACGGCTGACGATGCCGCGGTTGTATACCGTCGGCGCGCCGGGGCGGTCGCCCTCGCAGTTGGACACCAGCGGGAAGTCCACTTCGACCACCTCGGCGCCGGCCGCTTCCAGGGCTTGGCGCGCGGCCTGCCACAGGTCGATGACGCTGGCCCGGGTGTGGATGCGCTGCCCGGTAGGCCCGCCGATGCCGGGTTTATCCGAGGTGCCGGCCGCGTCGTCGGCGTTGATGTACATGCGCGGCACACCCAGGCGCTTGCCGCGCAGAGCGTCGGCGCCTTCGGCCAGGGCAGGGTAGGACGCAGGACGCACGCTGCTGGCGGCCGGGATCGGTATCCAGGGTTGCAGCCGCCATAGGTCGCCGCGGGGGTTGGAGTCGTCTGCCACCACCACGTCGAGCACTTCCAGCAGATCGGCCATGGTCCGCGCGTAGGGCACCACCACGTCCATGGTCGGGGTCAGCGGCCAGTTGCCACGGACCGAAATCACCCCGCGCGACGGGGTGTAAGCGCACAGGCCGTTGTTCGACGCAGGGCCACGGCCGCTCGACCAGGTTTCCTCGGCCAGGCCGAAGGCGCTGAAGCTGGCGGCCGTAGCGGTGCCCGCGCCGTTGGACGAGCCGGAAGCGAAAGGCGCGGTGAGGTAGGCGGCGTTGTAGGGGCTTTCGGCGCGGCCATACACGCCGCGCTGCATGCCGCCGTTGGCCATGGGCGGCATGTTGGTCTTGCCCAGGCAGATGGCACCGGCGGCGCGCAGGCGCTCGACGGTGAAGGCATCGCGCTGCGCCACCAGATGCTGGAACGCCGGGCTGCCGGAGGCGGCGGTCAAGCCTTTGACCAGGTAACTGTCTTTGGCGGTATAGGGAATGCCGTCGAGCGGCCCCAGCAGCTCGCCGCGGGCACGTCGGTCATCGGAAGCCTGCGCTTCGCGCAGCGCGTCGGGGTTGTGTACCACCACGGCATTCAAGGCGGTGGCGGTCGTCGGGCCATCGTAGGCCGCGATTCGCGCCAAGTAGGCTTCGACCAGTTCGACCGCTGAGGTGCGGCCAGCGGCAAGGGCCTCGCGCAGGTCGGCGATGGAAAGCTCGGTTACCTCGATCATGCGTTCACCTGAAAAGAGAGGCTGGAGGAATGATGGTCAGTTGGGCGCAGACAGATGCCGGCGGGCGCATATACGACGCTGGTCTGGCTGGGCAGTATCGGGGACGTTTGCAGAGACCTTTCGACCGGCGTCGCCGCCCTCGGGGGCGCAGACGCACGCGTGCAGTGCGAAGCGCTCCACTGCCTGACGTGGCGGGAGTGTACAAGAAGCGCCGTCGCGAATCAGGCCTGCGGCTTGGCAATCGGCCTTTGCACAGCGGCACGGCGGGCCGTTGGGGCCTGCCGTGCCGCTGTGCCGGTGGTGTGGAGGGGTAACGCGACGGGCAGATCAGCTCGAGCGCTGCTCCAGCGCCTTCGTCAGGCTGTCGAACAGGCCTCGTTCGGTTTCTTCGCGTTGCTGCGCAATGCGCCTGACGGCTTCCAGGTATTGACCCTCATTGAAGGTGGCCCGCCGCAGATTGCCGTCGGCATCGAGCAGCGATTCGCCTAGCACCCCTTCGAGGAGCGTGCGCACCGAAGGCGGTAGATGCGTCACCGGCTCGGCCTGTTCGTCCTGACCGTAGTCGAGGTAGTCCAGGCCCTGCCGCCAGAAGTCGGTGAGGGCCTCGAACTGCGCGGTGTTCTGCTCGCGCAGCGTTCGTTGCCATTGCGGCTGGTCTACCAGCCACTGTCGCCGGGCCACGGCGTCTTGGTCGAGCCTGCGTACCTCGGTGGTTACGTTCAGCACGATGCGGGCATTGATGTGGGCCGCTTGCCAATACAGCATGCCCACGCTCGGTTCCGGATAGTCCAGCTCGGGCGCCAGAATCTGTCGCAGCGCCAGACGGATCTCGATTTCGTCGACCAGCCCATCCATCAGCATCCGGTCGGGCACGGCCGATACATCGTCCAGCTCATCAAGCGGGGGCAGGTGGCTTTCGTCACCCGTGTACTGGGCCTGGACCAAGGCCTCCCTGCGCACGCTGCGTCGCCATGCGATGCGTTGCGCCAGCGTATTGACTTGCTCGCGACGGTACACACGGTTCAACACCTGCAATTGCTCGCGCAACGGATCGGCTGCCAGGCTCGCATCCTGAATCAACAGGCGAATTTCCAGAGCGCTGAAGGCATCGGCACCGGCGTCGCCGCAGGTGGGCGGGAACGTCTGGGCCTCGTCGTTCAGTGCTTGGCGCAGGGCGTCGTCCTGGCTGGCGCGTTCGAGCATGTTCCACACGCGAGCACGTAGGCTGGCGGCATGGCTGGCGGCCTCGGCCGAGCCGCTCAGACGTTCCAACACGCCAAACAGCGGCTGGTTCTCGTCGTTGGCGACCAGAGCGTTCCACAGTTGGTCCTGCTCCGCTGTCGCCTCGGCGCGCCAGCGCATCTGCCAGACCGGCATTTCATCGAGGGGCACGTGCTCATAGACGACGGCACCTGCCTGCAACAGTCGAGAGCGTGTGGCAGGTTCCATTTCGTTGTAGTTCATGTGCCACGAGCGCTCCGCCAGGCCGGCCGTCAGATCCCGGACGAAGGGGGTGGCGAGCAGCGCATCGAGGTCGGGCAGGGTATGGATGCGGTTCATCGACAGGTCGATGTGGCGCAGGCGGTATTGCATTTGGCCCATCAAACCTATCAGGCTTTCGGGCCAGCTCGCCAAATCGCAGTTGGCCATCGTCAGCGTCTGCAAGCGGGCCATGTAGCGTAAGTCAGGGGGCGTGCCCAGCGGGTTGAAGCTGAGGTACAGCCGTTCAGGGTGGATCCAGTCTTGGAAACGCGAGGCCTGGACGGGAGTCAGGGTGATGGCATTGCTCTGCAGGTTCAATGCATCCAGAGGCAACCGGCCCAGCAACCTCATGTCGGCCTCGTCGAACGTCAATCGGTTGCGCCTGAGCGTCAGTTCTCGCAGGCGGCGCATACGGACCAGCGCGAGTTCGGCAGCTACACCCAGCCGCGTCAGGCCGTTGCCGGAAAGATCCAAGGCCTGCAGGTTCGGTACCGCGCGCAAGGCTGCGAACAACGACGCCGCATCCATCGTCGGGTTGCGGCTGATCGTCAACCGCTCAAGGTTGGGGAAGCATTCCAGGAAGGTCCGATCCAAACGCTGCAACTCAAGGGCGTCCAGCGTCAGGCTGCGGATGTGGGGCAGACGCGCGGAGATCGACGGCAGCTCACCGATGAGAAGGTTCTCCAGGGTCAGCGCAGTTCGCGGTACGTTGCTCAGGCGTCGCCAGCCCGCGATGAACCGTTCGCGCCATTGCAGGCGCTCGTCGCGCTGAATGGGATCGGCGCTGTTGCGGGCCCATTCCTGCAAATCCCGTTGCAGCACCAGCAATTCGTTCTGCAGCGCTTGAATCTGCATGCCGAGGTTGCCGCTGCGCGCCAGTGTTTCGCGCATCGTCATCAGTTCTTCTTCGCTGAGCCCTGGGTAGAGGGCCTCCAATTGGCTCAGCGCCAATACGTTCGTGCGCCTGGGCACACCGCGGCCGCTCAACGGGTAACCGAGTCGGCCATGGCTCAGCGCCAAGGGCGAACGATAGCGTGGCCTGATGGGCTGTTGGCCGATCAGCTCGGCCGACCTGTCGCGTTCCTGGGTGGCCAGGCGCCATAGGGCCGTTCCGTCCAATCGTGGCGATTGGCTGTGCAAGCCTTCGACCAAGCGCGCGGTATCGGCGTTGGCCAGGGTCGGGCGGTACAGCCCCAACAAAGCCCGATCCAGACGCGTCTGCGCGAGCATGACCCGTGCTTCCTCCAGCACTCGAAGAGGAATACGCCCCGTCGGTGCCTGCATGATCTGGCGCTCGCGGTAGCTGGCTTTGCTGACGATCGCTTGCACAGCGCTGACCGGCAGCCCAGGGAACTGTCCTGCGAGCCGGGAACCTGCTGCCGATAGCGAAGGTATCGACAAATGGTAGATCCGCTCGCGCAACGCTTGGCGTTGCAGCGCCAGGTGCTCGGCCAGCCGCACCTGGAGCGCGGCGCTGCGCGCATGGGCCTGGGTCGGTAGCGCATCGAGCTGCGTGGGGTCGGCCATCTGCGCCAGGACGACTTCGGCCAGACGACCTTGCTCCAGCTCGGTACGGCTGATCTGTAGGATCACGTCTCCCGGCTCGCGCGGCAGGCGACCGAACAGAGTGGAAACACCGGTGCGTTCGGGGCCCTCGAAGGCTTCGATGAGATGGTCCTGAGGCCATTCGGGCAACTGCACCAGGCTAGGCAAGGCGAAGTTGTCCGATGCCCGCAGAGGCGTGCCTGCTCGCACATGGTCGATGATCTGCGTCACACGCTGGTCGGCCTTGAGCTGCGCGATCGCTTCCTTGACCCGCGCAGGCAGCGGTTCGGCGTTCTCGTGCAGTGCCTGTAATACCTCGGCGTCCAGCCCCGTGGTCAGCCACGCATGGCGCAAGTCTTCCAGGCTCAAGTAGTCATCGACTTGTTGCAAGCGTGCGAGGGCGGTGTCGAAGTCCCATTGCAGCGGGTTCTCCAAGGCCAATCGCCAAGCGCCCTCGCCATTGTGCACAAGCGCTGGGGCATAGGCGTTGCTGTCGCGAGGATGGCGCACCCGCCAAGTGCCGTCACTGTCTTCGAACTGCTCGTACAAGGCACCGTCGATGCGCACATGGGGACGCCCGTCGATCCGGTACTGACCCAACGCATTGCGTGGCGGTAGCAGCCCCAGCTCGGTTTCACTGGCATAACCGCGCAGGCTCGGCTGCCACAAGCGCTCTTGGGCCTCGACCTTGACGCTCTTCATCGCGTCGACGAAACCCGAGGCTTTCAACGCGACACCGCCTCCCGCCACCGCTGCGGACAGGGTCACGTTGAGCAGGATCGACTCAAGTTGCGCCATGGCTTGGGCATTGTCGCCCGCTTCCCAGGCCGAAACGCCCTCGAACACGCTGTCGGTGATTTGCGCGGCACTGATGGCGAGCATCAGCGGGTTGAGCACCGGGAAACAAAAAGCCGCCACATTGAGCACCGTCAGGCCCAGGTCCAGCCAATACGCCAACTGTTTGAGGCGCACTGCCTTGTCGACGTCGGCGGTAGGGACGGCAATGCTGCGCGCATCGCCTTTGAGGCGATGTACGTGCTGTTCTTCCAACTGCTTCCACAGCGGTTGGGTCAAGGGCTGCTCGGAGGCTTGCAAATGCACCGTGTTGCGCCGTACCAACGGCTGATCGTCCTTGTCGTCGGCGTTTTCGAACAAAGCGCGTCTGAGCCGCACGAGCAATTCGGGCTGAAGTGCATGCGGTGCGAGTGTGAGGAAGCGGTAGAGCGTGTCGTGGTCTGCCAGCCCAGTGCGCATGTGGGTGAACGCGGCACTCAACGAGGGGAACTCGCGCAGCGGTTGGGGACCTTGCGGCCAATAGATCACTACGCTGGGATCGCGCGCCGGATCGGCGTTCCTGACCAGGAACAACTCATGGATGGGGACACCGAACAAGGCGACCTGCCAGCACCGCAAAGGCGCTGGCAGCGGCCCATCGCTGCACAAGCCGTGCAGCGCTGCGAACCAAGGCTTGCTGATGCGGCCTTGAAGGTCTGCGACGCGAACCTGCACGCGCATTTCATCCCGACGGGCAGCGATGCCTGCGGCGCGGATCTCGGCTGCCTGCGGGCCATCGAACACTTCGCTGAGGTGGGCCTGGTAACGCTGGCCCAAGTCCAGGGCCCGGCAGTGGTCGATGAAAGCCGCCACGCCAAGACCCGGCACCGGCTCGGCATCGTCCGCGCCGCACTGCAGTTGACTCAGACGCGTCGTGTCGTGCTGGCCCTCGAAATTGTGCAGCGCCGCCTCCAGCAGACTGCGCAGTTGCGGCTTGCCCTTGGGCACTACGGGCAGCAGTCCGCCCACTACGTTCGGCCCGCTCGGCAGGCCTGTCGGAGCTTCGACTTCAGTGGCTTGAAAGCGGTACTGGGCTTCGAACACGGAAACGGGAATTCCAAGCCGTCGTTCGAGCAAAGGTGCGCAGAACTCGGTGATCTCTTTGAGCGGAGCCAGGAGCCGTTGCAGGTGGCGAAGACTGGTTTGGCGTTTCTCGACTGCGCGCGCCAATGCCTGCTGACTGAACTCGTCGGCTTGGCTGTACCAGTCGTAAGGGGCCCCGGACGCGTCCAGGTAGGGCGGGCGCGTCTGCTCGATCAACGCATTGATGACGGCAGCGGGGAGTTGGCGGCTCCAGCGCGGTAGGCTGCGCAGGATTTGCGCGTGATGCACGGGTTGGGCGGTGTCCATGACAAGCTCCTGGGTGGTGGGAGCGCCATGAAAACGGATCGGCTACGGTCTGACGTGGTACCCAGGCAATACCACCCCCTAAGTATCTCGACCGCCGCCCCAGGGTCGGTCGTCAGCCATCGAACGGCTTGGCGAGTCGCTCTTCCAGACGTTGGCGTTCCCACACGCTCAGCGAGTCGACGGGGTTGGTGCCGTAGCGCGGCCAGTCATTCAGGTCGGCATGCACGTTCCAGGGTGTGCGGCAGGCCAGACAGCGGTCCAGCCCTTCGCTGTCGAGCAGCAAGGTCAGACGCCAACCCTCGATGTCGATGCAGACCTGGCCATCTGCGGGACGCGCGACCACCTGCAAAGTGCAGACGCCCAAGGCGGCCTCGCGCAACCGCTGGCCCACCTCGCGCGCGCTCGGCACGCTTCGCAGGGGATCAGAAGTTCGCCGGGGTGTTGGCACTGATGATTTCCGCCTCGTCGGGGCCCAGGTTCTTGAAGGCGTGGGGCAGGGTAGTGGGGATGTAATAGCCGTCGCCGGCGTTGAGCACGCTGACCTGGCCGTCGATCCACAGCTCGACCGTGCCACGCGTGACCAGGCCGCATTCCTCGCCTTCGGCATGCACGATCGGCTCGCCCGAATCGGCCCCTGGCGCATACAGCTCGCGCAGCATGCGCATCTGCCGGCCTTCGACGCTGGCGCCGACCAGCAGCATGCGCAGGCCATTGCGGCCCAGGTCGGGTTGGTCGCCTGCGCGGAACACGTAACGCTCCTCGCGGGTGGGTTCGTCGAAGCTGAAGAATTCGGCGAGGGACATGGGAATGCCTTCGAGCAGCTTTTTCAGCGAGCTGACCGAGGGGCTGACGCGGTTCTGTTCGATCTGCGAGATGGTGGAGTTGGTCAGGCCGCTACGGCGGGCCAGTTCACGTTGGGAAAGGTTGTTGCGTTCACGCACCAGCTTGAGTCGAGTCCCGGTGTCCATAGCCGCCTTGTTGTCAGAGGTGTCGATAAAAATGGGCGAAACATTAAAACACACTCCGCCCGGAGGCGCGCTGCGCCCTCATACGACGAGAACGCAGGGCCAGACGGTCGGCACGGCGTGCAGGCGTGCATAGACGGCATCCGCTCACCCGGGACGACGGCGACTCGGCCACATGCTCGCCAGTACACCGTCGCGCCTGACCAGCGCATGCATCAAGGCGGCGCCCAGATGCAGCAGCACCACGCCGAACAGCGCGTAGCCGGCCCAGCCATGGGTCAGGCGCAGCACGGCGTATAGCTGCAGGTCGTGCGGCGCGATAGCCGGCAGTTGCAGCGGACGCGGGTAGCCCCCGGCCGACAGCATCGCCCAGCCCAGCAGCGGCATGCCCAACATCAGCGCATAGAGGACCAGGTGCGAAGCGCCGGCGGCCCAGCGTTGCAGGCGTGGCAGATCGCCCGGCAGCGGTGGGTGCGGCATGCCCAGGCGCACGCCGATGCGCACGATGACCAGGGCGAGCAAAGCCAGGCCCGTGGCCTTGTGCAGTTGCAGCAGCACGGGGTGGCGCAGCGACAGGTCGCTGACCATGCTCACGCCGATGAACAGCATGGCCAGGATCAACACTGCCATCAGCCAGTGCAGCAGGCGCGCCAAGGGATGGAAGGTGGCAGGGCGGATAGGCGCGCTCATGGCTTGGCTCCTGGGCTTAGGGTTTCGCGGCTGCGTCGGTCGAACGACACGGCATAGGCGGCCGAACGAGCGGCCAGGATGGGGTCGGCCGAGGCCTCGATGCCCTTGGGCAGAATCAGCGGGTCGAAGTTGAGGTCGCGGCAAGCGCCTTGTTCGGGGCCGTCTACACGTTCGATCAGCAGGGTGCCGGCGTCGATGCTGCGCCGCTCGGCAGGCCATTGCCGGGCCGGATCGTCCACCGCATCGCCGGGCTCGGCCAAGGTCAGGCGCAAGGTCCAGCGCAGCGGGCCTTGGGCCAGGCGGCGCTGCAAATCGTGTTGCAGGAACTGTTTGTCGTCCACTTGGCCGGGCACGGGTTGGAAGGGTGCCTGCGGCACCAGTTGCCAGCGCACCGGTTGTGTGTGGCCGCGGGCATCGACCAGTACGAATGCGTTGATGCTGTGGTAGGCGGTGCTGGCAAAGCTGTCACTGGGTCGGTAGCTTGCCGCCCAACGGCGCCAGGCGGCGGTTTCCGGGTGTGCGGCGAAAAAGGCCTGCTGGCGCGCCGGGTCGGGTTTGCCGGTGGCTGGATCGGGCGTGTTGGCCAGCACTTGGTCGTAGAAGCCTTGCGCGGTACTGACGGCCAGCACGGGCGGGTTGTTCATGCCCGTGCGCCAGGTCTGGCCGTCGTCGCTGCGCAAGTCCAGCGCCAGGCTGCGCGTGGGCACGGCGGTGTCCGGGGCGAACGGGTTGGCGCCACCGATGGCGAAGCGGCCGATCACCGGCACTTCGGCTTGGCTGAACACACGCGCCGTCGATAACGGCGCCGCCTCGCCACTGCTCAGGAAACGACCCGCCACGCACAGCCCCTTGGCGTGGTTCTTGCGATAGCCTGGGTGGTGCCCGGCCTGGGCTTCGAACGTGTCGATGATGCGTTGCGGGGTCAAGGTCGGGGTGCCGAGCCATCCGCCGGCATAGGCGAAGGTGCCGGCCAGTGCCGCCAGGCCGCCGCCGATGGCGGCCAGACGCAGCCATTTGGCCGAGCCGTGCAGAGGGGTGTTCATGGTGAAGGTCCGAAGCAGTCGATGAGCGAGTACGACGGGGCAGAAGCAATTTTATTCCACCGCCCGGGAATAGTTGCCTCGGCAAAGCGTCTGCTGCACATACCCACTTGCGGCGCACCACGGCTATGCACGAACTGGACGAACATCAATGGCATGACTTGCTGCTGCGGCTGCGGCGCTTCGCCTTGGGCCTTACCCGCCACGCCGCCAGCGCCGACGATCTGGTGCAGGCCACCGTGGAACGCGCCTTGAGCCGCCGCAGCCAGCAGCGCGACCCCGAGCAACTGCGCGCCTGGCTGTTCACCATCCAATACCGACTGTTCCTCGACGGTAAACGCCGGGAGCGCCTGCATGCGCGCTGGCTGGCCTGGTTCGGGCGCAGCGAAGCGGAACACGACGGCCCCGCCGACGAGCCGCAAGCCAGTGTGCTGGCCCAGGCCGACCTGCGCGCTTTCGCCCGGCTGCCCAGCGAACAGCGTGCGCTGTTGCTGTTGGTCAGCGTCGAAGGCTTGAGCTACAAAGAAGCCGCCCAGGCCCTGGACATTCCCATCGGCACGGTGATGTCGCGCTTGTCGCGAGCCCGCGCAGCCTTGCGCGACCTGACCGAAGACGCGCCGCGTCCCCCGGCCTTGCGGAGACTGAAATGACCCGTCTGACCCCCACCGAAGCCGAGTTGCATGCCTTCGTCGACGAACGCCTCGAACCCGCCCGGCGCGCCGAGGTGCAGGCCTGGCTCAATGCAAACCCACAAGAGGCTGCGCGCATCCAGGCCTGGCAGCACGACGCCCGACGCCTGCGCGCCGCCTTGGCTGGCCTGGCCGGCCAGCCCCAGGGCGAGCCGCTACAACTGGCGCAGCTGCAAAGCCGCCTGCGCCAACGCCGGCAACGGCGCCTGGCCAGCGCGGCGGTGCTGGTGCTGGCGCTGGGCCTGGGTGGCGTCGGCGGCTGGCAGGCGCGCAGCATCAGCGAGCCTGGGCAGACGTTGCCAATGGCCGATGCGCTGCAGGCCCACCGCCTGTTCGCCGGCAGCGCTTCGCTCGACATCCAGGCGCGCGACCCACAGCACTTGCAGGCCTGGCTCGACCAGCACTTCGCTCGGGTCGGGCAACTGCCCGATCTGAGTGGCTACGGCCTGCTGCCGGTGGGCGCGCGGTTGTTGAGCAACGAGCAGGGCGCCGCCGCGCTGCTGGTCTTCGAAGACGGCAAGGGCCAGCGCGTCAGCCTGTTCCTGCGCTCGCCTGGCGAGCGCTATGCGCGCATGCCCAGCGGCGAGCGTACCGAGGGGCAACTGGCGGCTCGCTATTGGTCCCATGGCGCCTATAGCTTCGCCCTGGTCAGCGCTGCCGACGACGTACGCGGTGAGCCACTGCGTCAGGCCTTGGACCTCAGTTTGTAGCGCGGAAGGTGAAATCCCGGTTCCGCTGGGTTAGGTCCCGAGCGTCGACGAGAAACGTCCGGTATGACGGCTGGCGTACGCGCATCGAGCACACAAACAGACACAGGGAAGGCATAATGCCACCATTCTGAAATCCAGGCTGTCCCCGATACAGGGGCAAGCGCCTTCTACGCCGATGCCACAGGTCCGTTTTCATGTCGATTGTTGCCAGCTCCGATGTCATGTACCGCTTGCTCATCCAAAGCGTGGTGGACTACGCCATCTACTTGCTCACCCCCGAGGGCATCGTCGCCAACTGGAACGCCGGTGCCCAGCGCGCCAAGGGCTACAGCGCCGAGGAAGTGGTGGGCCGGCACTACTCGCTGTTCTACACCGAAGCCGAGCGGTTGGCCGGCTGCCCCGACCTCAACCTGGCCCGGGCGCGTCAGACCGGACACTTCGAAGAGCAAGGCTGGCGCTTGCGCAAAGACGGCACGGTCTTCTACGCCCATGTGGTGATCGAAGCCATCCACGATGAAGCCAGTGGCGAGCTGCTCGGCTTTTCCAAAGTGACCCGCGACATGACCGAACAGCGCGGCTACGAGCAGGCCCTGTTGCAGGCCAAGGAGGCGGCGGAGCAGCACAGCCAGGAGATGGCCGGGTTGTCGCAGTTTCTCGATTCGGTGATCGCCAACATTCCGGCCAGCGTGATCGTGCAGGACGCCGACAGCCGCCAGATTCTGCTGGCCAACCAGCAGGCCGAGCGGCTGTTCGGCGGCCAGGCGGCGAGCATGATCGGCCAACTGCCCGAGCAGTGCCTGCCTGAGGTCACGGCCAGTTACCTGGCGCAGCAGTTGCAACGTGGCGCGCTCAATAGCCGTGCCTTTGCGGACGAAACCCGTGTTGAAACCGCCCTCGGCATGCGCACCTTGCGCAGCCGCGTGTTGCGCTGCGAGCGCTCCGATGGCCGGGCCGACTACGTGCTGTTCGTCGCCGAAGATGCCACCGAACAGTTGGCCGCCCATGCCCAGATCCACTACATGGCCCACCACGACGCCCTGACCGGCCTGCCCAACCGCACGCTGTTCAGTGAGCGGCTCAAGCAGGCGCTGGCGCGTGGCGAAGAGCAGGGCAAACTGGTCGCGGCGCTGTGCCTGGACCTGGACAATTTCAAGAACATCAATGACAGCCTCGGCCATGCCTTCGGCGACAAGCTGCTGCGGGCGCTGGGCAAGCGCCTGCGTGGCGAGCTGCGCGAGCACGACACCCTGGCCCGCCTGGGGGGTGATGAGTTCGCCGTGGTCCTGACCCGGCTCGACAACCGCGAAGCCGCCTACCAGACCGCTCGGCGTCTGATCGCCGCGATCGGCCCGGCGTTTCGCATCGAAGGCCACCAATTGAGCATCGGCGTGAGCATCGGCATCGCCGTCTCGCCCGATGACCATACCCAGGCCGAGCAATTGCTGCGCTACGCCGACATGGCCCTGTACGAGGCCAAACGCAACGGCCGCAACCGCTTCGAAAGCTTCCACATCGAACTCGACGTCGCCGCGCGCCAGCGCCGCCTGGTGGAGACCGACCTGCGCACGGCGCTGCACCTGGGGCAGTTGCAGTTGCACTACCAACCGGTGGTCGACCACCGCAACGACCGCGTCAGCGGTTACGAAGCGTTGCTGCGCTGGCAACACCCGATGCGCGGCATGATCATGCCCATGGATTTCATCCCCATCGCCGAGGAAACCGGTCTGATCCACGACATCGGCATCCGCGCCTTGAACCTGGCCTGTCAGGAAGCGGCGAGCTGGCCCGGTGAGCAAACCGTGGCGGTCAACCTGTCGCCAGTGCAGTTCAGAGACGCCAACCTGCCGAACGTCGTGGCCCTGGCCCTGGCCGATTCGGGCTTGGCGGCTGCGCGTCTGGAGCTGGAAATCACCGAATCCGTACTGCTGGGCAACAGCGAGGAAAACCTGCAGACCCTGCGCGCGCTCAAAGCGCTGGGTGTGTCGATTTCGCTGGACGATTTCGGTACCGGTTATTCCTCGCTGGGCTACTTGCGTTCGTTCCCCTTCGACCGGATCAAGATCGACAAGTCGTTCGTGCACGACATGTGCGAAAGCCGCGAAGCCATGTCGATCATCCGTGCCATCACCGAGCTGTCCAACAGCCTGATGATCAAGACCACCGCCGAGGGTGTGGAATCCACCGAGCAGATGCGCCGCCTGAAGGCGGAAGGCTGCTCGCATCTGCAGGGCTATCTGTATGGCCGGCCAGTGCCTGCCAGCGAGCGTCTGATGCGATTGCGGCGGCTGGAGGAGTAGGGTACTCCACGCCCAGTCGTAGACGTCGGGCGGGCCCTCGAGGCGGCCTGGGACAGCGGGATTGCAGGACGTCGAACGACAACTACCGAGGTCTTCTCTTGTGAGGCGAGCCAAGGCTTTGCCCCAACCTGCGAAACTGGTCGATTACCGAACAGGATGCGAGGCTTTGCGTTCGCTTTCTTCTAGACTTCGCTTGCGTGCCCAGCGTAAGCCATGGGCGGCGCGACCCGTCTGGCTTCACCAGACGCTCACTCTGCACCCGGGCTCCCGAACTGTCGTTCCCTGCAATGATCGAAACAGCAGCCCGGCGGTCGTGAACCCTGGTCGCAGCCGATGATTGGCCTGCCGCCCGCGTGCCATGGCCTTGTCGGTCGCTTGACCCCATAATCGCAGCACGCACCACCTTTCGCCCCCTCGACGCCGTCCCCATGGCGTCTCTGTACGAGACCTGCATGAGTTCCAGCACTCCATTATCCGGCGTCAACCAACCCCTGCATGGCATGGCCCTGCTGGTGACCGCCACCTTTCTGTTCGCCAGCCACGACGCCCTGTCGAAATTTCTCGGCGGCATCTACCCGATCGTGATGGTTGTATGGGCGCGCTATGTGGTGCATACGCTGCTGATGGCCGGCATCTTCCTGCCCAAGTCCGGCATGGCCGTGCTGCGTACCCGTCGCCCTCTGTTGCAGACCTTGCGCGCCTTGAGCCTGCTCAGCACCAGCCTGTTGTTCACCACCGGCCTGCATTACCTGCCGCTGGCCGAAGCCACGGCCGTGAACTTCCTGGCGCCGGTGCTGGTGACCGCGCTGTCGGTGCCGCTGCTCAAGGAACACGTGACCCGCAGTCAATGGCTGGCGGTGGTGCTGGGCTTCGTCGGGGTCATGGTGATGGTGCATCCGGGCGGCGCGATGTTCACGCCGGCGATTCTGTTTCCGCTGGGCTCGGCGTTGGGGTTCTGTTTCTACCAACTGCTGACCCGCAAGCTTTCGACCATCGACAGCCCGACCACCAGCAATTTCTATGCGGGGTTGTGCAACACCCTGGTCATGAGCGTGCTGGTGCCGTTCTTCTGGGCCACACCGCGCTGGGACCATGCCCTGCTGATGCTGGCGCTGGGCGGTTTCGGCATGAGCGCGCATTTGCTGCTGACCCAGGCCTTCCGCTTCGCGGCGCCGGCCTTGCTGGCGCCGTTCAGCTATTGCCAGATCGTCTTCGCCGGTTTGCTGGGGTTGGTGATCTTCGGCCACATGCCCGACAGCGTCAGCCTGATCGGCATCGCCATCATCTGCTTCAGCGGCCTGGGTGCGGCGTGGATGCAACGGCGCAAGTGACCGCCCTTGAACACTCCGGGATCGAACATGAAAAAGGGGCACGTCGCCAGCGACGTGCCCCTTTCAGTTACGGCAGGCGGATCAGTGGCTCATGGCGCGCAAGCTGCTTTGTCGACTGGCCTCGTACACTTCTTTGGCCATGGGCTGGGCATCGGGCTTGCCCAGGTCTTCCATCGCCAGGCGGTGGGTTTCCGGCGCCAGGTAGGCGGCCAGGGCGCACACGCAGGTGATGAAGAAGGCCAGGCCGCCGACCACCAGCGGGATGTTGTCCGAGCCGGGCGGCGCCACGGCAGCGAACAGTGCCGGGAGCATGGCGGTGAGCATGGTGCCGATGTTCTGTGCGATGGCCATGGCCGAGACGCGGTAGCGGGTCTGGAACAGCTCGGGGTAGAAGCTTGGGAACACGGCGTTGTAGCCCTGGTACACCAGGCCCCACATCAGGATCGAAGTGACCACCGCCATCGGTACGTTATGGATGCTGATCGCGTATAGGTAGACGAACGCCAGCAGGCCAGAACCCAGGCAGCCGGCGATCATGGTCGGGCGACGGCCGATGCGGTCCGACAGGTTGCCCACGAAGGGGATGACCAGCACGGCGACGATGTTGCCGATCACCGGAATCCACAGGTACACGCTCTTGTCGAAGCCGACGCCGTAGGCCGGCTGCACCGCATAGGCGGCGCCGAACACGGTGGCCACCACCGGAATCACGTTCATCAGCGCCATGAACATCACCAGCACCATGTGCTTCCAGCTGTAGCGGAAAGCCTCGCTGATCGGCGATTTCGCCACGGCGGCCTGCTTCCCCTCGTTGACGAAGGCCGGCGTTTCATGGACTTCCTTGCGAATGATGAAGCCTGCGACCAACACCAGAGCGCTGAGCAGGAACGGGATGCGCCAGCCCCAATCGTTGAACGCTTCGCTGGGCATGAAGTAGGCCAAGGGCAGGAACACTGCGGCAGCCATCACCTGGCCGGCTTGCACGCCTTGCAAGGTATAGCTGGCGTAGTAGCCGCGGCGGCCGAAGGGCGCGTGCTCCATGATCATCGAGCTGGCGCCGGAAATCTCGCCGGCCACGGCGAAGCCTTGCACCAGGCGTAGCAGGACCAGAATCAGCGGCGCGGCAATGCCGATGTCATGGTAGGTGGGCAGCAGGCCAACGGCCATGGTCGACAGGCCCATGAGGAACATGCAGAGCAGCAGGACGTTCTTGCGGCCGCGGGTATCGCCCCAATGGCCGAGCACGAAGGCGCCCAGCGGCCGGGCCAGGTAGCCCACGCCGTAGGTCGCTAGCGAAGCGATGATGGCCATCTTCGGGTCCATCGACGGGAAGAAGATCTGCGGGAAGATCAACGCCGCAGCCTGGGCGTAGATGAAGAAGTCGTAGTATTCCAAGGCCGAGCCGATCCACCCGCTGGCGGTCGCTTTCTTGGCTTGGGAGCTGGATTTGGCCATCGTGTTCTCCGTTGTTCTTGTTAGTCATCGCGTGCGGCGATGTCGGCAACGCATCGGGGTCGGCAGATTCAGGCGGGCGTCGGCAGGCCTGCGATGAGTGCCGGGAGCGGCGGTCGAGCAGGGCGAACGATGCAAGGGCAGCGGTGTGCGCAAGGCGTGCGGGTGCGGGCAAGGACGACAGGGCTGTGCATAGGGGGTTACCCGATTTATTGAAATTATTGTTTGGTGACGCAACGTGCGCCCTCGCAGTGTCCAACCCTCGGTCGACAAGGCAGTGCGATCCGAAGGTGAGAAGTGGGCGTAGCGCAATGGTTGTCCAGTGCCATGAAGTGAATCAATTCGTGTGATTCGGTTCTGTTCGGTAATCGAACGCAAAACTAACCATTCCGTACAAATCCCGTTGTGGGCGCGACTTTACCTGCCAATAATCGATCCTGCCAAGAAACCCGTTGCGCGCCCTGTGCCCGCGCTGACCGCGCCGCGCGCTACTTTACAAGGAATTGCCGCATGAAACGTTCGATTGCCACCGTGTCCTTGAGCGGCACCTTGCCGGAAAAGCTCGAAGCCATCGCCGCAGCCGGGTTCGACGGCGTCGAAATCTTCGAGAACGACCTGCTGTACTACGCCGGCAGCCCGCGTGAAGTACGGCAGATGTGCGCGGACTTAGGCGTTGCCATCACCTTGTTCCAGCCGTTCCGCGACTTCGAGGGCTGCCGCCGCGACCGCCTACAGCGCAACCTCGACCGCGCCGAGCGCAAGTTCGACCTGATGCAGGAGCTGGGCACGGACCTGGTATTGGTGTGCAGCAACACCCAAGCCGATTCCTTGGGCGACGAACCTGTGCTGGTCGACGACTTGCGCCTGCTCGCCGAGCATGCCGGCCGGCGTGGGCTGCGCATCGGCTACGAAGGCCTGGCTTGGGGCCGCCACGTCAACACCTACCAGCAGGTGTGGAATGTGGTGCGCCAAGCGGACCATCCGGCGCTCGGCGTCATCCTCGACAGCTTCCATACGCTGTCGCTCAAAGGCGACCCCAGCGCGATCCGCGACATACCGGGGGACAAGATCTTCTTCGTGCAAATGGCCGATGCGCCCATCCTGGCCATGGACGTGCTGGAGTGGAGCCGACATTTCCGCTGTTTCCCCGGCCAGGGCGAAATGGACCTGGCGGGGTTCCTCGCGCCGATTCTGGCCAGCGGTTATCGCGGGCCGCTCTCGCTGGAAGTGTTCAACGATGGTTTCCGCGCCGCGCCACCGCGGCAGAACGCCGTCGACGGTCTGCGCTCGCTGCTGTACCTGGAAGAGAAGACCCGCCAGCGCCTGGCTGACGAGGCCACCGAAGTCGAACCCGGCGTGCTGTTCGCGCCTGCCCCGGCCAGCCGATACCAGGGCGTGGAGTTTCTCGAGTTCGCCGTCGACGAAGCCATTGGCGCGCGGCTGGCCGGTTGGCTCAAGCGTCTGGGCTTCAGCGAGGCCGGCGAACACCGCAGCAAGGACGTGCGCCTGCTGCGCCAAGGCGACATCAACCTGGTGCTCAACGCCGAGCCCTATTCGTTCGCCCACAACTTCTTCGAAGCCCATGGCCCATCGTTGTGCGCCACGGCGCTGCGCGTCGATCGGGCCACGCCGGCCTTGCAGCGCGCGACCGCCTATGGCGGCCAGCCCTACCGCGGCCTGGTCGGGCCCAACGAACGCGAAGTGCCCGCCGTGCGCGCGCCCGACGGCAGCCTGATCTACCTGGTGGAGCCGACGGACAGCGGTCAGAGCCTCTACGACACAGACTTCAAGCTGGGTACCGCAACGGGCGGCGAAGGCGGCCTGCTGCGCATCGACCACATGGCCCTGGCCCTGCCAGCGGAGATGCTTGATACCTGGGTGCTGTTCTACAAAAGCCTGTTCGACTTCACCGCCGACGACGAAGTGGTGCTGCCCGATCCCTACGGCTTGGTCAAAAGCCGTGCCTTGCGCAGCCAATGCGGCACCTTGCGCCTACCATTGAACATTTCCGAAAACCGCAACACCGCCATCGCCCATGCCTTGTCCAGCTATCGAGGCTCGGGGGTGCACCACATCGCCTTCGAGTGCCAGGACATCTTCCGCGAAGTGGCGCGGGCCAAGGATGCCGGCGTGCCACTGCTGGAAATCCCCCTCAACTACTACGACGACCTGGCCGCGCGTTTCGACTTCGACGACGAGTTCCTCAGCGAGTTGGCCTACTACAACGTGCTGTACGACCGCGACGCGCAAGGGGGCGAGCTGTTCCATGTGTACACCGAGGCCTTCGAAGACCGTTTCTTCTTCGAAATCCTCCAGCGCAAGGGCGGTTACGCCGGTTATGGCGCGGCCAACGTGACGGTGCGCCTGACCGCCATGGCCAAGGCGCGCAGCGGCGCTGCCCGCAAGTCGGTACGCTGAGCCAGGTCAGGGACGGTGGCCGCAGGGCCACCGGCGGTCTATCGTGCTTCCCTGGGCTGCCGCCCTCACGGATAATCGGCCGACGCCAACAATAATCTGTGAGCCGGTATGAGTGATGTGCAAGTCAACCCCCGCGAGCCCAGCGCCACGCGGGGCCGCAAGCCGCGCAAGAACAACCCCGAGAAGACCCGCGAAGACATCCTGAAGGCCGCCATCCAGGAGTTCGTCCAACAGGGGCTGGCCGGTGCGCGGGTAGACGCCATCGCCGAGCGCATGGCCACGTCCAAGCGCATGATCTATTACTACTTCGGTAGCAAGGAGCAGCTCTACGTCGAGTGCCTGCGCAAGCTCTACGGCGACATCCGCAAGACCGAACACGATCTCGATCTCGAGTCGCTGCCCCCGGTGCAGGCGATCCGCCGGCTGGTGGAGTTCACCTTCGACCACCACGACCGCAACGTCGACTTCGTGCGCATGGTCAGCACCGAGAACATCCACTACGGCGAATACGTCAAGCAGACCCCGCACATCCGCGAGATGAGCAGCATGGTCCTGGAAATCCTCGGCCGCGCGGTGGCCCGCGGCGTGGAAGAGGGGGTGTTCCGTCCAGGCATCGAAGTCATCGACCTGCACATGCTGATGAGTTCGTTCTGTTTCTACCGCATCTCCAATCGCCATACCTTCGGCGAGCTGTTCCAGATCGAATTGTCGAACGAGCAGATCAAGCAGCGGCAGAAAGACATGATCTGCGACGTGGTCATGCGCTACATGCAAGCGTGAGGCGTGCGCGGGCAGGCGCCGCCGCGCTTGCCCGCACAACCTCAGAGGCTGGCGAAATGCGCTTGCATGCGTTCGGCGTCCGCCGCACGGCCACTGAACAGCTCGAACGCCTTGACCGCTTGGAAAACGGCCATGGTGCTGCCGTCCAGGGTCTGGCAGCCAAGCGCGCGGGCATACTGCAGCAATTGGGTCTGCAGCGGGAAATAGATGATTTCGGCGACCCATAGCTGCGCGTGCAGCAGGGTGGGCGGCAGGGGCGTGCCGGGCAGTTTGGCCATGCCCACGGGGGTGGTGTTGACCAGGCCGTCGGCGCCGGCCACGGCCTGGGCGAGGTCCTGCCCAAGCACGGCACGGCCGGCGCCGAAGCGTTCGGTGAGATTGTCCACAAGGGCTTGCGCGCGCGAGGCGTCGACCTCGAACAGCAGCAATTGCTCCACACCTTCGGCCAGCAGCGCATGGGCCACGGCGCAACCAGCGCCGCCTGCACCCAACTGCACGACCTGACGCCTGCGCACACCAGGCAAGCCGCGCCGCAAGCCTTCGGCGAAGCCCAGGCAATCGGTGTTATGGCCTACGCGCTTGCCATCGCGCAGCACCACGGTGTTGACCGCTCCGATGCCGCGGGCCTCGCTCGACAGTTCATCGAGCAGCGGCAGGATCGCCTGTTTGAACGGGAAGGTGATGTTGAGGCCGGTGAAACCGGTGCGTTCGGCCGCTTGCAGCAGGCTTTCGAGGGCGCTGTCTTCGAGCTGCAAGACGTCGGCGTCGATCAGGCGGTAGAGGTAGCGCAACGCCTGCGCGTCGCCTTCGCGTTCGTGCAGGGCAGGCGTGCGCGAGGCCTGGATGCCGCGGCCGATCAAGCCGGCGAGAATCGATTCGTGCATCTCGCTCACTGGGCGCGCTCCTTGAGCAGTTGGGCGAAATGGCTGAGCGCCAGCGCGTAGCCATGGCTGCCCAGACCGCAGATCACACCGACGGCGACCGAGGAGACGAACGAGCGGTGGCGGAAGGGCTCGCGCTTGTGCACGTTGGACAGGTGCACCTCGATCACCGGCAGCTCGCTGGCGATCAGGGCATCGCGGATGGCCACCGAGGTGTGGGTCCAGGCGGCTGGGTTGATGAGAATGCCCTGGCAGCGGCCGCGGGCGGCGTGAATCCAGTCGAGCAGTTCGCCTTCGTGGTTGGTTTGCCGAAACTCGAGGGCCAAGCCGTGCAGGTCGGCGCTCGCGGCACACAGGTTGGCGATGTCGGCAAGCGTTTCGCTGCCGTACTGTTCGGGCTCGCGGGTGCCCAGCAGGTTGAGGTTGGGGCCGTTGAGCACCAGGATTCGAGGATTCATGGGAGCTATCGCTTTGTTGTTGTTGAATATCGCCGATCTTTGTACCAGGCAGTTAATTCGTCAACCGGGTAATGCAGGTAAGCCGGGAAAGTGGGCGGTAATCGCACTGGTGAGCTTCTCGGCGCATTTTCGGCTTCGCAAACGGTTCATTTCCTAGCCATGAGCAGACTCACAGCTCCAGCCGACCCATCAGCGCCAGTCGATCCAACAGCACCTCGTCGTGGGACACCACCAGCACGCTACCGTGGAACTGCGCCAGCATCCGTTCTAACGCTTCCAATGCGGCCAGATCCAAATGGTTGCCGGGCTCGTCGAGCAGCAGCAGGTCGATAGGCCGTTGCCGGTGGAGCAGTGCGACCAGTGCCGCTTTCATCCGCTCACCTCCGCTGAGCAGTCGGCTGGGCAGGTCAACCCGGGCAGCGTCCAGCCCCGCTTGGGCAAGGCGCATGCGCAAGGTGCCGGTATCGAGCCGGGCATTAGCCTCCCGCAGATGCTCGAAGGCACTGCGCCCAGGTGGCAGCGCACTGGCCTGCTGGTCGAGCAGGGCCACGGTGCCATGCAGGTGCACGCAGCCGGCGCGTGGCGATAGATCGCCATGGATGAGCTTGAGCAGGGTCGATTTACCACTGCCGTTGGCGCCGGTGACCGCCAGGCGTTCGCCGGCCAGCAGGCGCAGGTTCAGGGGCTGGGCATGACCATACGGCAGTTGCACGTGTTCCAGGACGAGCAGGACGCGGCCGAGGGGGCGCTGCACGGTAGGCGGTTGCACGCTGATCGACGTCGTGCGTTCGACGAGGCGGGCGGCTTCGCCGATCTGCGCATGCAGCGCTTGGCTGGCCTTCAACTGCGAACGCTGTTGCTTGCCGGCCGTGGCCTGGCTGCGTTGCTGCTGGCGATCGAGCAGGATCTGCGCCTGGTTGGCCTGCCGGGCGTCACCGCGGCCTCGTGCTTGCTGCTGCGCTTGGCGTTCACGCTGTTTCTGCGCATCGACCGCATCACGCTGGCGCTGCCGTTTGAGCCGGTCCAAGTCGCGTTGCGCACTGGCCTGTTCGCCAGCCTTGGCCTGGCGGTAGGCACTATAGCCGCCGCCATAACTGCTCAGGCCCAGCGCACTCAATTCCAGTGTGCGTTGCAAGGGTTCGAGTAACGCGCGGTCATGGCTGATCAATAACAGGCCGCGCGGCCATTGTTCGATCAGAGCTTGCAAGTGGGCGCGGCCGTCCCGATCCAGGTGGTTGCTCGGCTCATCGAGAATCAGGTAGTCGGCTTGGGCGAGAAAGGCTCCGCTGATCGCCACGCGCATCGCTTGGCCAGGGCTCAAGTGATGGGCGCTGCCGTACAGGTCCAGGCCGCCGAGCCCCTGTCGGTCGAGCAGCGCGTATAGCTGCTCGGCCAGCGTCCAGCGCTCGCTCACCGTGTCGAAATCGGCCGGGTCGACACTGCCCTGGGCGATGCGGCCTAGGGCATCGAGCACCGGAGCGATCTGCGCCAGGTCGGCGACGCTACGGCTACGCCGGAGAATGTGCTGATCGAGGCGATGCACCTGGCCGTGTCGCAGGCAACGTCCTGCCGTAGGGGGCAGCTCACCTGCCAGCAACTGGCCGAGCAGACTCTTGCCCGCGCCATTGGCGCCGACCAGGCCAGTAGGGCGCCGGTCGAAGGTGGCTTCAAGCTCGTCGAAAAGAACCCGGCCGTTGGGCAGGGCATAGGTGACGCAGTCGAGCGTCAGGATCGAAGGATTCGTCATGGAACAGTCCATTCATGCCGCGACATCCCCAAGGCAGGGCTGGGGGGTGAAGGCTGGCCGTCGAGCAGACGGCGGCATCAATGGCGCATCGGACGAACACCTGGTTACGTGGGAAAGATCGCCAGGGTAATGGACTGGGCGATCAGGGTAAAGACAGGCCGATCAGGCGTTCAGGCCTGATTACCTCGTTGGCACAGGCGCAGCAGGTTGCCGAAAGGATCACGGATCTGCATCTGCAACCCCCAATCGACAGACTCTGCGGTAGGGCGGGCGTGGGTATAGCGCTTTGCCTGCAATTGCTGCTCGAGTCGGTGCAGGTCTGTGACCCAGGCGAAGACGGTGGAGCCGGGGGGTGGCGTATCCATGGTGCTCGGTGCGGTGCAGGATCAGCCCGTCGCGATGCACCTGGGCATACAGCGGTAAATCGGCGGCGAAGCGGTATTCCCAGTCCAGCGTGAAGTCTAGGGAGTCCAGGTAGAAGGCTTGTGCCTAGCTCAGGCTTGGCGGCCTGCCATGAAGCAATTAGAATCACTCGCATTTACATCTTCCCTTTGCCAGGCGTGCCTGTGTATGACCGACTCCGTTGCAGCGCCTTCCCCCTGCCTGAGCACGCTCTATCGCGACCACAGCCGCTGGCTGGAAAGCTGGCTGCGCCAGCGGCTTGGCGACCGTTGGGCGGCGGCCGACCTCACCCAGGACACCTTCATGCGCGTGCTGGCCGCTGAGCGCAGCAACCGTTTGCCGAGCTTGCGCGAGCCGCGCGCCTACCTGCTCACCGTCGGCAAACGCCTGCTTATCAACCATTATCAGCGGCGCAGCCTGGAGCGGGCTTATCTTGAGGCGCTGCAACACCTGCCCGAAGCACTGGCACCTTCGGCCGAACAGCGCTGGCTGGTGTTCGAAGCCTTGCAGGCGCTGGACGAGCTGCTCGACGGCCTACCGGTGGCGGTGCGTCGGGCATTTCTCTGGGCACAGCTCGAAGGGCTCGACTACGCCAGCATCGCCGAGCGCTTGCAGGTGTCTTCGCGCACCGTCAAACGCTACATGGCCCAGGCCTATGAGCATTGCCTGCTGGTGGACCTGTGAGCGCAAGCGTCGACCGCCACGCCCGGCAACTCGCGCGCGAGGCGGCGCAGTGGCTGGCATTGCAGGATGCCGGGGAGATGGACGCCGACGCCGAGCGCCGACTGCAAGGCTGGCGCGCGCGCAGTGCTGCACACGAGGCGCTGTGGCAGCGGGCCATGCAGTTGCGCCAACGGTTCGCCCAGGTGCCGGCACCGCTCGGCCTCAGTTGCCTCGACCGACCTGACCCTCAACGGCGCAAACTGCTGGGCCAGGCGCTGACCCTTGCAGCCTGTGCCCCCCTGGCCTTGCTGACCTACCGCGAGCTACCCGTCGAGCGCTGGCGCGCCGACCTTGCCACTGCCACCGGTGAGCGCCGCGGGTTGGCGCTCGCCGATGGCAGCCGCTTGCAACTCAACACGGCCAGTGCGGTGAACATCCACTACGGCGCGAACCTGCTCGAAGTGGAACTGCTCCAGGGCGAAATCGCGCTCGATGGCCGCGGGCCTTTGCGCGTACGCACCCGTCACGGCAACCTCGATGCCGAGGGCGCCAGCCTGTGCGTGCACGATGTGGACGAGCGTTGCTTGGTATCGGTACAGCGCGGCGAGCTGCGTGTACGGCCGCGCCATGGGCACGAACGGCGTCTGGTCGCCGGCGAGCGTGCCTGGTTGGGCACGGCCGGCGTGGAGGGCGTGAGAGCCTTCGATACGCAACTGCCGGGCTGGCAGCAAGGCATGCTGATCGTCGACAACCAACCGTTGGGCCAATTCCTGCGCGAGTTGCAGCGTTATCGTCCGGGCCTGCTGCGCTGGCCGGCGAGCCTCGAGCGGCTGGCGGTCACCGGCACGTTCATGCTCGACGACACCGACCGGATCCTGGGGTTGCTGGCCGCCAGCCTGCCGCTGCGGGTGCAGTACCGCACACGCTATTGGGTGACCCTGAGTGTGCGCGAGCAGCCCGCCTGAGGTACCGGCTTAAATATTACAAGCTGTGGCACGATGGAATCGCAGCGCGCCGATGCAGTCCCATCTGACATACAGGCGGTTCGACGGCTTGCCGTACCAGGAACGATCCACTTTTTTCGATGCCAAGGAGACACCCAGATGAAAGCCAAAGCACTTCTGATGACCGCATTGCTGACCAGCGCCGGCCTGGCTCAGGCCGCCCAGACAGTCGAGCTAAAGCTCGCCGGTCCCGATGGCGCGGGCAAGTCGATCGGCACCGTCACCATCGAACAAAACAAGTACGGCGCATTGCTGACCCCCGATCTGAAGGATCTGCCACCCGGCGTACACGGCTTCCACCTGCACCAGAACGCTTCCTGCGATCCGTCCCAGGACAACGGCAAGACCGTCCCCGCCGGGGCCGCTGGCGGCCACTGGGACCCGGACACCACCAACGCGCACAAAGGCCCTTACGATGACAGCGGCCACCGCGGCGACCTGCCGGCGCTGTATGTCGGCGCCGACGGCAAGGCCACCTATCCGGTGTTGGCGCCACGTTTGAAAGCCGACGACTTCAAAGGCCACGCGCTCATGGTCCACGCCGGCGGCGACAACCACAGCGACCACCCGGAAAAACTCGGCGGTGGCGGTGCGCGCGTGGCGTGTGGTGTGGTCAAGTAAGGCGTTGCATGGGCGCTCCAGCATTGGGGATTCGACGGTCGCAGCCACACCTTACCCGTGTGCCCGTGTTGGAGCGGCCGATTTGGCGCCCCGATCAGCCGCCAGTGCCGCTCCGATGGCCCTTCCTTGTTACAGAAAGCACCCACACACAGCACCTGATCCGGGCCGGCTTCGCCGTCCATCGCGGCTGAAGCCGCTCCTACAGGGGGTGCGATCGCAGCTCGGCCGGGTCGACGATTTGATCAGCCGCGATGGGCGGCGACGGCGACCCATGCAGACCACCGCTGAGCATCTGACGGAAAATCAATTGTGGCTGTTGGCCTGCTACTCAGGCCATCGCGGTCAATTGGGGCGCGAGCCGGTCGCACCAGCAGGGGTGGCCTCGAAGGGCTTGACTGTCGCTTCAGTGTTTCCATCCGATCGGACTCAGTCCTCCAACTCCAACCAGATCGGCGCATGGTCCGAAGGTTTCTCCATCGCACGTAGCTCGTAGTCCACGCCCGCATCCCTGACCCGTGGCAGCAGGCCATTGGACGCCATGATCAGGTCGATGCGCAGGCCGCGCTTGGGCGTGTCCTCGAAGCCACGGCTGCGGTAGTCGAACCAGCTGAAGCGATCGTCCACCTCCGGGTGCAGATGGCGGAAGCTGTCGGTCAGGCCCCAGTTCTTCAGGCGCGCCAGCCATTCGCGCTCTTCGGGCAGGAAGCTGCATTTGCCGGCCTTGAGCCAACGTTTGATGCTGTCCGGGCCGATGCCGATGTCGCAATCCTGCGGCGAGATGTTCAAGTCGCCCATGAGGACCAGCGGTTGCTCGTTGCTGAAGCGGCTTTCGAGCAGGTCTTGCAGGTCGCTGTAAAAGCGCTGCTTTGCCGGAAACTTGGTAGGGTGGTCGCGGCTTTCGCCCTGGGGAAAATAGCCGTTCATGATGGTGATCGGCGTGCCGTTGGCGTCGGCGAAGGTGCCCCAGATGAAGCGCCGTTGCGCATCCTCTTCGTCGCCAGCGAAGCCTTTGAACAGCTCCAGCGGCGCCTGGCGCGAGAGCAGGGCCACGCCATAGTGGCCTTTCTGCCCGTGGTAGTGCACGTGGTAACCCAGTGCCTGTACTTCGGCCAGGGGAAACTGCTCGTCGCTGACCTTGGTTTCCTGCAGGCCGATGACGTCGGGCCGATGCTTTTCGATCAGCGCCGACAGCTGGTGGGGCCGGGCGCGCAGGCCGTTGATGTTGAAACAGACGATCTTCATGGGGGAAACGCTGACCCTGGTGAAAAGCCGGATGCTAGCGGACTGCGCCTGCGATCACCAGCGTGCACGCTCGGGCGCGGTCGGCGGTGAACGAAGCGAAGCGGTGCCCCTCCAAGGCTAAACGCCCATTTCAGGAGTTCCACCACCCATGACGACCCCGTCTGCCACGCAGGTTTGCATGCTCGACAGCGGCTTTGCGCGCGAGGTGCGCGCGCTGCTGTTCCAAGCCTATGCGCCCGAACCCACCTACACCTACCTGTTCGACGCCAAACGCGCCGGTTACGAGCGCAGGCTGCGCGTGGTGATCAAGGAATGGGTGCGTCAGCACTTCAATTTCAACTTGCCGGCCATCGGCCTGCTGGAGCAGGACCGTCTGGTGGCCGTCGCGCTGATCGTCCCGCCGCAGCGCCGTCTGGGGGTGGCCGACAGCTGGGCCTGGCGCCTGCGCATGATTCTCGGTGCGGGGCTGCGCAGCACACGGCGCTATCTGGACTACCAGGGTGCGCTTTCCACCTGGTTGCCCACCGATCAGGTGCACGTGCTGCCGCTGCTGGGCATCCATCCGCACTACCAGGGCGAACGGTACGCCAATGAGCTGCTGCAGGTGGTGCACGACTGGTGCGCCGAAGACCCCAATACCGAAGGCGTGGTGCTCAACACCAGCAATCCCCACGCGATGCTGTTCCTGCAAAGCCAGGGCTATCAGATGCTGGGCGAAGTGGCAGTGGGGCCGGTCAGCGAGCAGGTGTTCTTCCACCCGGCACCGACGTCTTCACGGGCCTTAGCGACATGAATCCACAGCAAAGCGCTTTCATCGACACCTCCCTCTGGTAGCATGCCGCGCATGACGTATTCAGGAAGAGTTACCTGGGGCCTGATCATCTGGGTCGCCAGTTTCAGCGCATGGGGGCAGAGCGAATTGGTGGTGCGGGTCAAACCGGCCAACAAGGCGCTCAAGGCCAATGTCGAAGGTTATGTCGGCAGCCTGGGCGATCGTGACGAAGATGCCTTGCTGCGCTTCAGTCGCGGCGCCGAGGAGCAGGCGCGCAAGGCCGCACAGGCTTTGGGCTATTACCAGGCGCAGATCGCCTCCGAGGTGCAGCCGCCGGCCACGGCCGAGCAATCGCCGCGCCTGGTGCTGTCGATCGTGCCCGGTGAGCCGGTGCGGCTGCGCAACGTCAATGTGCGCGTGGAAGGTCCTGCCAGCGAAATGGCGGCTTTCCGCGTGCCCGACGGCAAGCTGCTGCACGCGGGCCAGCCGCTCAACCATGGCTACTACGAAAGCGCCAAGCAACTGATCGAGAACCAGGCGTCGCGCTATGGCTTCTTCAGCGGCCACTTTACCCAACAGCGCCTGGCGGTGGATCCGCGGGCCGGCATCGCCGACATCGATTTGGTGTACCAGAGCGGGCCGCGCTACCGCCTGGGCGCGGTGACCTTCGATGGCGACACGCCGCTGGACGACGACCTGCTGCAGCGCATGGTCGGCTTCAAACCTGGTACGCCCTACGATTCCGAGCTGATCGCCGAACTCACCAACGACTTGCAGTCCAGCGGCTATTTCGAAGGGGTGCGCGTGGACGCCGCGCCCACGGCGGCCGTCGGCGAACAGGTACCGGTGGCGGTCAATCTGGAAACCCGCAAGCCGCGTACCCTGGGCCTGGGCCTGGGGTATTCCACCGACGTCGGGCCGCGCGGCAAGGCCAATTGGACGCGCCATTGGGTCAACCCGCAAGGGCACAGCTACGGATGGGAAACCGAGTTGTCGGCGCCCCGACAGAACGTCGGTCTGTGGTACGACGTGCCGCTCGATCCGCCGCTCACCGACAAGCTGCGTTTCGCCGGCGGTTACCAGAACGAAGAAATCGCCGGCACAGACACCCTCAGCAAGCTGCTCACCGTCGGCCCGGAATGGCACAGCAAGCTGCCCAGCGGCTGGCAGCGGGTCATCTCGCTCAAGTACCAGCGCGAGGAGTACAAGCTCGGCGACGATTCGGGCCTGAGCAACCTGCTGATGCCCGGCATCAGCTATGCCTACCTGCGCAGCGACAACCGCATCGATCCACACAACGGCTACCGCGTGCAATTCGACACCAAGGTGGCCAAGGAAGGACTGGGTTCGGACACCAACCTGCTGTACGGCAACGTCACCCTCAAGGGTTTGACCACGGTGGCGCAGAACCACCGCCTGCTCGGTCGCGTGCAGTTCGGCGGCAGCGCCACCAACAGCTACAGCAACAACGTACCGCCCTCGTTGCGTTTCTTCGCCGGTGGTGACCAGAGCGTGCGCGGTTACGACTACCAGACGCTGTCGCCCAAGAACAGCGACGGCGACCGTATCGGCGGACGCTACATGGTCGCGGCCAGTGCCGAATACCAATATTCGCTGACGGAGAAATGGCGCGTGGCGACCTTCATCGATCAGGGCAATGCCTTCAACACCCTGGACCTGCCCGACCTCAAGACCGGTGTCGGCTTCGGCGTGCGCTGGGTGTCGCCGATCGGGCCGCTGCGCCTTGACCTGGCCAAGGCGCTGGACGACGACGGCGGCATCCGCCTGCACTTCTCGATGGGGCCGGAACTGTGAGGGCAGGGGTGAAGAAAGGTTTGAAGATCGGCGCATGGGTGATCGTCGCACTGCTGCTGATTGTGATGGTCATCCTGGCCGTGGTGCTCGGTAGCCAAAGCGGTAGCCGCTGGGCGTTGGACCGGGTGCCTGGCCTGCAGGTCAGCGATTTCCAGGGCCGCCTCGGCGGCCACTGGCAGGCGCGTGAACTGGTGTGGGACGACGGCAAGCATCGCGTCGTCGTGCAAGCGCCGCAGCTGGACTGGACGCCGGCTTGCCTGCTGCGCTCGGCGCTGTGCATCGATCGCCTGCAAGCGCAGCGCATCGACATGGCCTTCGCGCCTAGTGAGCCCGAACCGGACAGCGGCCCGCTGCAGCTGCCGACCCTGGACCTGCCCTTGGCCATCGAGCTGGGCGAGCTGCAGGTGGGCCAGTTGCGCCTGGACGGCAACGACCTGTTGGGCGACCTGCAACTGGCCGCACACTGGACTGCCCAGGGTTTGCGCATCGACCGCCTGCACGTGCAGCGTGAAGACCTGCATGCCGAACTGCAAGGCCTGGTGACGCCCAATGGCGACTGGCCTTTGCAGTTGAGCGGCATCGCGCAGTTGCCGCCAGTGGACGGCAAGCCGCTGCAACTGCAATTGGACGTCAAGGGCGAGCTGCAAAAGACCTTGACGGTAGAGGCGGTGACCCAGGGTTACATCGAGGCGACACTGAACGGCCAAGTGCAAGCACTGGCCGAGCATTTACCCGCAACGGTGCAAATCCGTTCGAAAGCATTCAAACCCAGTCAAGCGTTGCCAGATACCTTGCAATTCAATGACATGCAACTCGATGCCCATGGAAATCTGCAAGATGGCTTCGCGCTCGCTGGATCAGCCAGCCTGCCCGCGGAGAAAGGGCCCATTGCCCTCGCCCTCACGGGCCGGGCCGATGCCAAGGGTGCGCAGCTCAAAGCCCTCGACCTGACCGCCAGCGAACAGCAGCGCCTCAACCTGCAAGCCAACGTCGATTGGCAGGAGGGCCTGAAAGCCGACGCTCGGTTGGACTGGCTGGACTTCCCCTGGCTGCGCCTGTACCCGCTCGAACAGGCGCCACAGGTCGCGCTCAAGCGCTTCAAGGCGCAAGTGAACTATGTCGATGGCAACTACAGCGGTCGGTTCGATGGCGATCTGGACGGGCCGGCGGGTGCTTTCAGCCTGGCCAGCCCATTCGAGGGCGACCTGACCCAGGTCCGCCTGCCCAAGCTGGCGCTCAACGCTGGACAAGGCAAGGCGGCAGGCAGCGTCGCCCTAGGCTTCGCCGATGTTTTGGCCTGGGACGTCGACCTGCAACTGTCGGCGCTCGATCCGGCCTACTGGGTCGCGGAACTGCCCGGCACTCTGGCCGGCCCCCTGCGTAGCAAAGGGCAGATGAAAGACCAGCACCTGGATCTCGACGCGCAATTGGACCTCAAAGGGCGGCTGCGCGGGCAGCCAGCCATGCTCAAGGTCGATGCCCAAGGGGCTGGCGAGCGCTGGACGCTGGGTGCGCTGGCCATCCAGTTGGGCGCCAACTCCATCAAAGGGAGCGGTAGCCTGGAACAGCGCCTGGCCGGCCGCATCGACCTCGACCTGCCGCGTCTGGGCCAGCTCTGGCCGGGTTTGCAAGGCCAGGCCAACGGCCGTCTGGATGTGGCCGGCACCCTCGATGCGCCGCAAGGTTCGATGAAGCTGCAAGGTGTGGGGCTGGCCCAGGATGCCAACCGCATCCAGCGTCTGGACCTCGCCGCCAACCTGGACAAGAACCAGCGCGCCGTGGTCGACCTCAAGCTCACACAGATCAACGCCGGCGATACGGCCCTGGGTACTTTGATCGCCAACGGCAAGGGCACCCGCGCTCAACAGGCCGTCACACTGGGGCTCGACGGGCCACAGCTCAAACTCGACCTGGCGCTCGATGGCGCCCTGACCCAGGGTGACTGGCGTGGCCGGTTAGCCAGCGGTCGGGTACAGGCCGGTGGTCAGGACTGGCGCCTGCAAGGCCCTGCGAGCGTGAAACGGCTCGCCAGCGGGCAACTGGACCTGGGCGCCCACTGCTGGCGTTCCGGGCAAGCCAGCCTGTGCGGCGACGACCAGCGCCTGGCGCCCGATCCGCGTATCCGCTACCACCTCAAGCAGTTCCCTTTGCAGAGCCTGGCGCAGTGGATGCCCAAGGACTTCGCCTGGAAGGGCCTGCTCAATGCCGACGTCAACCTCGACATGCCAGCCAGCGGCCCGAAAGGCACTGTGCGGGTGGATGCCAGCGGCGGCACTCTGAGCCTGCGTGACAACGACCGCTGGATCGACTTCCCCTACCAGGCCCTGCGTGTGGACAGCACGTTGGCGCCGCGTCAGGTCGATACCCAGCTGAGGTTCCAGGGCAACCGTTTGGGCGCGCTGACCCTCAACGCCCGCATCGACCCCGTCGCTACGAACAAACCGCTGTCCGGCGATTTCGATCTGCGCGGGCTGGACGTGGCCGTGGCCCGACCCTTCGCACCGATGGTCGAGCGCCTCGCAGGGCAACTGAACGGCAGTGGACGCATTTCCGGCACGCTGCTGGCGCCCCTGGTGAACGGCAACGTCACGCTCAGCGGTGGCGAGGTCAGCGGTCCGGAGCTGCCGCTCAGCCTGCAGGACCTGTCGATCCAGGCCGCGATCGCCGGCGAGCAGGTGCAGCTCGATGGCAATTGGCGCAGTGGCGCAGCGGGGCGAGGACGGATCGGTGGGCAGATCACCTGGGGACAGGCGCTGGGCGTCGACGTCCGTGTGCAGGGGCAGCAGTTGCCGGTCACCGTCGAACCCTATGCCACCTTGGACGTGGCGCCTGACCTGAACATCCGCTTGATCGACGACAAGCTGGCCATCGTCGGCAAGGTTCAGGTGCCCAAAGGCGATATCACCATCCGCCAACTGCCGCCATCGACGGTCAAGGTGTCGGATGACACGGTGATCGTGGGCGAGCAGACCGCCGAGGGCAAACCGCCCATGGCCATGGCGATGGATATCGACGTCGAGGTGGGTCGAGAAAAACTGGCCTTCAGCGGCTTCGGCCTCACCGCCAATCTCAAGGGGCGGGTGCACATCGGCGACAACATGGATACGCGCGGTGAGCTCAACCTGGCCGACGGACGCTATCGAGCCTATGGCCAGCGCCTGACGATCCGCCGCGCGCGGCTGTTGTTCGCCGGGCCCATCGCCCAGCCCTATCTGGACATCGAAGCGATCCGCCAGGTCGACGACGTGACCGCAGGGATCCGCCTGACCGGTAACGCCGAACAGCCGACGGCCACCGTCTTCGCCGAGCCGGCCATGAGCCAGGAGCAAGCGCTGTCGTATCTGGTCCTCGGGCGGCCATTAGGCAATACCGGAGAGGATAACAACATGCTCGCACAGGCCGCGTTGGGGCTGGGTCTGGCCGGTAGCGCAGGCTTCACCGGTGGCTTGGCCACGCGGTTGGGCATCGAGGACTTCCAGCTCGATACCGAAGGCAGTGGGGACAGCACCAGCGTGGTGGCCAGTGGCAATTTGACGGAGCGTCTCAGCCTGCGCTACGGGGTAGGCGTGTTCGAACCGGCCAATACCATCGCGCTGCGTTACAAGCTGAGCAAGAAGGTCTACGTGGAAGCTGCCAGTGGCGTGGCGAGTTCGCTGGACATCTTCTACAAGAGGGACTTCTGAAGTTGCCGCGTTCCAAGTGTCTGGCGCTGCAACCCGCTAGCGCCAGGATGCCCGAGGCGCAGGCTCACGGCATCCTGGTATAGGTCTGGCTCATGACTGGAGCGTATCCAGAAAGGGAAGGGGTCAGTGCTGGCGGCGAATGTTGCCGATCTGTCGCAGACTCAAACCGTACTTGTCAGCCAAGAGACTGCGCGAGCAGCCATTGGCACTTTCTTGCTGGATTTGCAGGTTGCGAATCTGGCGCTGGAAGTGATCGACCTTGGGGATTTCCAAGGCCATTCCGGAAAACCGTTTGATCAACGAATCGAGTGCATCGACGGGCAGCACATCGACCAGACGGGTGCGTTCGCGGTGTTTGGGAATGTATTTGGGTCGCCCGCCGTAGGCGTGGGTCAGTTTATAGGCGTTTTCGATGCCGATGCATTCGATGAGCGACTGCAGCGATTCAGGTAGTTGATGGGTGTCGATATGGGACAGATCGGGCATTTCCATGATGAAGTCCTCAGATGGGGTGAACACGACGGGCATCCGGCACCTGGTGGCACGTCGGCGTGCTCCGGAACCTGGGCGAATTGTCGAACAGCGTCTGAGGGGTCGCTAGGCGACAATCGGGCCGCCTCTCGTAGTCTTGAAGGGGCCAAGTTTGCAGGCATCGTGGTACGCCGACGTAGGAAGTGTCACTTGCCAGGCCCGCCAAGCCCGACCTTTCGGAGCGAAGTGTCAGTTATGGTCAAATGCCTAACCCTACCCTCGAGTGAGTAAGCCCATTTACCGGAGACGGTAACCTGTGCCAGATCGCGGTATGATGCGCGCCGCGCCTGACTCCCCTTTCACTCGATGCACCAAGGATTTATCCGATGACCCATATGCAGCGCCTCAAATATTCGATTCTGATCCTCGTCGTCATGCTGTGCCTGATGCTGGGCCTGTCTCATCTGCAAAAGCAGGGCACCATCAGCGAGCAGACTTTCCAATACCTGGCGATCGCTATCGCGGTCGTGGTCGTGGTGATCAATGGGGTCTTGCGCCGCAAAGTCAGGCAGCGCTGAGTTACAGGCCAGTCGTTGCGCCCGGCCATGTCTGCGGTCAGCGCTTCTCGAGTACCGCCAATGCGGGCGGGTTGAGGCTGTAGCACTTGTCATCGCCTAAGGTGAGCACGCCTTCCACGCACAAGCGTTTGAGCACTTCGCGCACGCTCAGGAATGACAACGGAATGTCCAGTTGCTCCAGCTGCGCATGTACGCCCCGCACACCGATACGGCGGCTTTGCCTGTCGGCCATGTGCAAGGCGTCGATCACCTTCAGTCGGATCAGGCTGGTGCGCAAGCCATAGACGCGCAGCAACTCGCGGATCTGTTCGTTGCCCAGGCGATCCTGAGCGGTCTGCGCGGTGCCGGTCAGGCCTGTGCCCGCCGGCTTGGTTGGCTCAGCGCGCGGTGTCGTGTTGTACATGTGCAGAATGCTCCCTTTCGTCTTCGGTCCCAAATGTGTGTGCCTCAATGAAGTAAGACGAACGAGAACGAAAAATCTGCACCCGAGTTGAAAAAATTTGCCAGCACGCTGCGCTGCGCTCTTCAGACGTGCACTTGCCCCGGTAAATTTTCCAGCCCTTCGCTTCGTTTGATCGTGATGACCCTCGAATCGATCAGGAGCACCTGTGACCATACGTTCGCGCCCGCTGGCGTGCCTCAGCCTGTCAGCCGCCGTTCTCGCCGCCATCGCTGCGCAAGCCCATGCCACGCCCTCCGAGGCCAGTGCGCAGATTCGCCGTACCACGTTCGGCGTGCCGCATATCCTGGCCAAAGACGAGCGTGGCTTGGGCTATGGCATCGGTTACGCCTATGGCCAGGACAACCTGTGTCTGCTGGCCGACGAGGTACTGACCGTGAACGGCGAGCGGTCGCATTATCACGGTAGTCAGGGTACGACCATCGATCGGCGCAACAATCTCGACAGCGACCTGTTTTTCACCTGGCTCAACGCTCCGGCTGCGGTCGACGATTTCCTGCAGGCACAACCTGCAGCCGTACGCGCATTGCTCGATGGCTATGCCAGTGGTTACAACCGTGCGCTGGCCGAGCGCCGCGCCCAGGGCCTGCCCAGCGAATGTGGCGACGGCGCGGGCGTGCGGCCGATCACCAGTCGCGACCTGGTCAAGCTGACCCGCCGCTTGCTTGCCGAAGGTGGAGTAGGGCAGTTCGCCGAAGCGCTGGCCGGCGCCACGCCACCGGGCCTTGCCATGGCGCCCGCCGCTTCGCGGTTCGCCAGCGCCTTGGCACGCCAGCAGCGCTTCGCCAGCGAGCGTGGCAGCAACGCCATCGCGGTGGGCGCACAGCGCTCGGCGAACGGTCATGGGCTGTTGCTGGCCAATCCGCACTTTCCCTGGGTGGGCGGGCTGCGTTTCTATCAGATGCACCTGACCATCGCCGGCCGGCTCGACGTCATGGGCGCCGCATTGCCCGGACTGCCGCTGATCAACATCGGCTTCAACCCACACCTGGCCTGGACCCACACCGTCGACAGTTCCAAGCACTTCACCCTCTATCGCTTGCAGCTCGACCCCAAGGACCCGACACGTTACCTGCTCGACGGCGTGTCTCGCCCTTTGCAGCGCCAGACGTTGACGGTCACCGTCAAAGACGAACAGGGCCAGCTCAACCCCGTACGCCGCGAGGTTTACAGTTCCGTCTTCGGGCCCATCGTACAGTGGCCTGGACGCCTGGACTGGGATGACAAGTACGCTTACAGCCTGCGCGACGCCAATCTGGCCAACACGCGTGTGCTGCAACAGTGGTACCAGATCAACCGCGCCGACAGCCTGGGCGCGCTCAAGCGCTCCATCGGTGAAACCCAGGGGATTCCATGGGTCAACACCCTGGCCGTGGACGCCGGCGGCGAGGCGTTATACCTGAATCAGTCGGTGGTGCCCTATGTCGACCAAGCGCTGTTGGCCACGTGCAGCGACCCGGCAGCGGCCGGTCAGCCACTGGTGGTGCTCGACGGTTCGCGCCAGGCCTGCGCATGGAAGGTCGACCCGCAGGCAGCACAGCCGGGGATCTTCCCGGCCAAGCAACTGCCCAGCGTGCAACGGCGCGATTTCGTGCAGCACTCGAACGATTCGGCCTGGATGGCCAACCCCGCGCAACCGCTGACCGGCTTCTCGCCTGTGGTGAGCCGCGCCGAACAGCCGCTGGGCCTGCGCAGCCGCTTCGCACTGGACCGCCTGCAAGGGCAGGGCAAGCTCGATGCCAGCGCATTGCGCGATCTGGTGCTGGACGACGAAGTGTACCTGGCGCAGCTGCTACGACCCGATCTGCAACGGTGGTGCGCCACGGCGCAGAGCGACCTGGCAGCCCTGTGCGCCAGCCTGCAGGCCTGGAACGGCAAGGCCGATCCCGACAGCGGGCTGGGCTGGATGCATTTCCAGAATCTGTTCGCCGATCTCGCCAGCCATCCCGAACTGTGGCGCGTGCCGTTCGACCCCGCCGACCCGCAGCATACCCCCCGTGGCCTGGCGGTGGAGCAGGCGGCGGTGCGTGCGCATCTGCGCGAAGCGGCGCTGGCGTCATTGCGCAAGGTGCAGGAGGAGGGTATCGCCGACGACGCGCAGTGGGGGCAGATCCAGCAGTCGGCGGCGGGCACCCCGGTGGCGGGAGGGCCGCAGGCCCTTGGCGTCTACAACTCGATGGTCAGCGTGCCGGTGGCACCCGGCAAACGGCGTGTCGTGAGCGGCACCAGCTATCTGCAAGTGGTGACGTTCACCGAACGTGGCCCGCAGGCCCAGGGGTTGCTGGCGTTCTCGCTCTCCAGCGAAGCGGCTTCGCCGCATTTCGACGACCAGACCCGCGCCTTCGCCGCACGCCAGTTGGCGCCACTGCCGTTCACCGAGGCGCAGATCGAGGCCGATCCGCAGTACCGGGTCTACAGCATCAGCGAGAGCGACGCGGCCCAAGGCTCGCGCTAAGCGCGATCTGCAAGCGCCTGCTCGATCGGGAAGCTGTACAGGCGCAGGCCGTGTTCGTCGGCCTGCACTGCCCAGCCGCTGCGTTCCCAGTCGCCCAGGACGATGCGCCGTGCCGGCTGACCTTCGACCAACAGGTCGTGGACAGCCGGACGATGGGTATGGCCATGGATCAACGTGCGCACGCCATGCGCCGCCATCTGTCGTGGCACTTCCTCGAGGGTGACGTCGACGATGTCGCTGGCCTTCATGCGCGTTTGCGCGCGGCTTTCGCTGCGTAGCTTGCGTGCCAGCTTGTGTCTGGTGGACAACGGCAGGTGGCGCAGCACCCAGAGGGTCAGCGGATTGCGCAGGTAGCGGCGCAGCTTCATGTAGGCCACATCTTGCGTGCACAAGGTATCGCCGTGCATCAGCAGGACCCGTTCGCCGCTCAGCTCCACCACGCATGGATCGGGCAACAAGATACAGCCGGCCGCTTTGCAGAAGGCCTTGCCGATGAGGAAGTCGCGGTTGCCGTGCATCAGCAGCACCTGCGTGCCGCTGTCGCTCAGTTGGCGCAGCGCCTGGCAGATCGAGCGCTGGAAGGGCGTCATGGCATCGTCGCCGATCCAGGCTTCGAAGAAGTCGCCCAGGATGTACAGAGCCTTGGCCTGCCGCGCAGGGCCCGCCAGCAGATCGAGAAACGCCCGGGTGATGTCCGGGCGTTGTTCTTGCAGGTGCAGATCGGAGATCAGCAGTATCACTCAACGATCTCGGCTTTCTCGATGATCACGTCGTCTTTCGGCACGTCCTGGTGGCCCGCTTTGGAACCGGTGGCGACCTTTTCGATGGCGTCGACCACTTCACGGCCTTCGATCACTTCGCCGAATACCGCATAGCCCCAGCCCTGGGTGTTCTTGCCGCTGTGGTTGAGGAAGTCGTTGTCGGAAGCGTTGATGAAGAATTGCGCGGAGGCCGAGTGCGGGTCCATGGTGCGCGCCATGGCGATGCTGTACTTCTGGTTCTTCAGGCCGTTGTCGGCTTCGTTCTGGATGCTGGTGCGGGTTTTCTTCTGGCTCATGTCGGCCGAGAAACCGCCGCCCTGGATCATGAAGCCTTTGATCACACGGTGGAAGATGGTGCCGTCGAAGTGGCCTTCCTTGACGTACTGCACGAAGTTCTCGACGGTCTGCGGGGCTTTTTCGGCGTTCAGTTGCAGGACGATGTCGCCGTGGTTGGTGCTCAGTTTGACTTTGGACATGCGGGAACTCGCTGTTTGAGGCATGGAAATGGGCGCTGCGCCAGGCGCGTGCGCTTACCTGACGAGGGATGGGACCTGCGCGACACATCGAAGGTGCCGCGCTTGGGCCGAACCGAGACAAATCGCACTGGATTGCGGTGTTCGGCTGTCAGCCCCTTGACTGCATCGGCTATGATAGGCGTTTTGATTCGATCGGCCTACCCGGCCCGACACGTGCATTCAAGGATCCTATGAGCAAGCCCACCGCCGACCACGCGCCCAACGCTGCCGCCAAAGGCGCTCCCGTAGCCCCAGCGAACTTCCTGCGGCCCATCGTCCAGGCCGATCTGGACGCCGGCAAGCACGCCAGCATCGTCACCCGTTTCCCCCCGGAACCCAACGGTTACCTGCACATCGGCCACGCCAAGTCGATCTGCGTCAACTTCGGCCTGGCCGAGGAGTTCGGCGGCGCGTGCCATCTGCGCTTCGACGACACCAACCCGGCCAAGGAAGACCAGGAGTACATCGACGCCATCCAGCGCGACGTCAAGTGGCTGGGTTTTCAGTGGGCCGGCGAGGTGCGCTACGCCTCCGACTACTTCGGCCAACTGCACGAGTGGGCGGTCGAGCTGATCAAGCGTGGCAAGGCCTATGTGTGCGACCTGACCCCCGAGCAAGCCAAGGAATACCGCGGCAACCTGGTCGAACCGGGCAAGAACAGCCCGTTCCGCGAGCGCAGCGTCGAGGAGAACCTCGACCTGTTCGCGCGTATGAAGGCCGGCGAGTTCAAGGACGGTGAGCGCGTGCTGCGCGCCAAGATCGACATGGCCTCGCCGAACATGAACCTGCGCGATCCGATCCTCTACCGCATCCGCCACGCGCACCATCACCAGACGGGCGACGCCTGGTGCATCTACCCCAACTACGACTTCACCCACGGCCAATCCGACGCCATCGAAGGCATCACCCACTCCATCTGCACCCTGGAGTTCGAAGGCCACCGCCCGCTGTACGACTGGTTCCTGGACAACCTGCCGGTGCCGGCGCGCCCGCGCCAGTACGAGTTCAGCCGTCTGAACCTGAACTACACCATCACCTCCAAGCGCAAGCTCAAGCAGTTGGTGGACGAAAAGCACGTCGAGGGCTGGGACGACCCGCGTATGTCGACGCTGTCGGGCTATCGCCGCCGCGGCTTCACCCCGGCGTCGATCCGCAACTTCTGCGACATGATCGGCACCAACCGCTCCGACGGCGTGGTCGACATGTCGATGCTCGAGTTCAGCATCCGCGACGACCTCGACCGCACTGCACCGCGCGCCATGTGCGTGCTGCGCCCGCTGAAAGTGGTCATCACCAACTACCCCGAAGGCCAGGTCGAGCAACTGGAGCTGGCGCGCCATCCCAAGGAAGACATGGGCGTGCGCACGCTGCCGTTCGCCCGCGAGCTGTACATCGACCGCGACGATTACATGGAAACCCCGCCCAAGGGCTACAAGCGCCTGGAGCCGGCCGGTGAGGTGCGCCTGCGCGGCAGCTACGTGATCCGTGCCGACGAGGCGATCAAGGACGCCGACGGTAACATCGTCGAACTGCGCTGCTCATACGACCCGGACACCCTCGGCAAGAATCCCGAAGGGCGCAAGGTCAAAGGCGTGATCCATTGGGTGCCGGCTGCGGCCAGCGTCGAGTGCGAGGTACGCCTGTACGATCGCCTGTTCCGCTCGCCGAACCCGGAAAAGACCGAAGACGGCGGCACCTTCCTCGACAACATCAACCCCGACTCGCTGCAAGTGCTCAGCGGCTGCCGTGCCGAGCCGTCGCTGGCCCAGGCCCAGCCCGAAGACCGCTTCCAGTTCGAGCGCGAAGGCTATTTCTGCGCCGACCTCAAGGACAGCCAGCCGGGCCGTCCCGTGTTCAACCGCACCGTCACCCTGCGTGACTCCTGGGGCAGCTGAGGAACCGTCGTGCTTACCGTCTACAACACCCTGAGCAAGCAGAAAGAAGTCTTCAAACCGCTCGACGGCAACAATGTGCGCATGTACGTGTGCGGCATGACCGTGTACGACTACTGCCACCTGGGCCACGGCCGCAGCATGGTGGCCTTCGACCTTGTCACGCGCTGGCTGCGCAAGAGCGGCTACGCGCTGACCTACGTGCGCAACATCACCGACATCGACGACAAGATCATCAACCGCGCCAACCAGTACGGCGAGCGTTTCGATGAGCTGACCGCGCGCATGATCGACGCGATGCACGAGGACGAACGGCGCCTCAACATCCTGCCGCCTGACCAGGAGCCGCGTGCCACCGACCATATTCCCGGCATGCACGCGATGATCCAGACACTGATCGACAAGGGCTATGCCTACGCACCGGGCAACGGCGACGTGTACTACCGTGTCGGCAAGTTCGTCGGCTACGGCAAGCTGTCGCGACGCAAGGTCGAAGACCTGCGCATCGGCGCGCGCATCGAAGTCGGCGAGGCCAAACAGGACCCGCTCGATTTCGTGCTGTGGAAGGGCGTCAAGCCTGGCGAGCCGAGCTGGGATTCGCCGTGGGGGCCGGGCCGGCCGGGCTGGCACATCGAGTGCTCGGTGATGTCGACCTGCTGCCTGGGCGAGAGCTTCGACATCCACGGCGGCGGCAGCGACCTGGAGTTCCCGCACCACGAGAACGAGATCGCCCAGAGCGAGGCGGCCACCGGCAAGCCGTACGCCAACGCTTGGATGCACTGCGGCATGATCCGCATCAATGGCGAGAAGATGTCCAAGTCCCTGAACAACTTCTTCACCATCCGCGACGTGCTCGACAAGTACCATCCCGAGGTGGTGCGCTACCTGCTGGTGGCCAGCCACTACCGCAGCGCGATCAACTATTCCGAAGACAGCCTGCGTGACGCCAAGGCTGCCCTGGAGCGGTTCTACCACGCGCTGCGCGGGCTACCGCGGGTGGCGCCGGCCGGTGGCGAGGCGTTCGTCGAACGCTTCACCCAGGCGATGAACGACGATTTCGGCACGCCCGAAGCCTGCGCCGTGTTGTTCGACCTGGTGCGCGAAATCAACCGCCTGCGCGAGAGCGACCCTGAGGCAGCCGCTGGGCTGGCCGGGCGTCTGCGCGAGCTGAGCGACGTGCTGGGTGTGCTGCAGCTCGAAGCCGACGATTTCCTGCGCGCAGGCGCCGAAGGCAAAGTCGACGCCGCCGAAGTGGAAGCGCTGATCCAGGCACGCCTGCAAGCGCGCAGCGAGAAGAACTGGGCCGAGTCGGACCGGATTCGCGACCAGATCACGGCGATGGGGGTGGTGTTGGAAGACAGTAAGGGCACCACGACCTGGCGCCTGGCGGACTGACCGGAAACTTCCGATCGGTGGAACCGTCCCGGAGGCGATTCCCTACGTCATCCCTGGGAATACGCCTGCGTTCGTAGGAGCGGCCGGCCGGCGCTCCGGTTCAGTCGCGATGGCCGGCACAGCCGGCCTATTCCAGGCAACACGTTCTCCTGAAGGATCGCGGTGGCTGGACCGGGCCTGCAATGCAGGGCATCGCGACTGAACCGGAGCGCCGGCCGGTCGCTCCCACAGAGAACATTCCATGCCGTGGCGGTCCTTGGTCACTGGCTATCCGGCGACGAAGCCAGGGCAGCACCAGCACTGATGGCCGTTCGTCGTGCACGAAAGGCCACTTGCAGTCCTCCTGCGTCACACCCGGAACTGATCCATCAAACCCTGCTGCTGATTGGCCAGTTGGTTCAACGACTGGCTGACCCGCGCCGATTCGTTGGCCTGCCCCGACAGCGACTCGGTCACGTCACGGATGGTGGCGATGTTGCTGTTGATCTCCTCGGCCACGGCGCTTTGCTCTTCCGCAGCGCTGGCGATCTGCAGGTTCATGTCGGTGATGACCGACACCGCATGGCCGATCCGTTGCAGCGCAGCCGCAGCGGCAGACACCTGTTCCACCCCGCCTTGAGCCTGCTGATGGCCGCCTTGCATGGCGCCGACCACCTCTTCGGTGCCGGCTTGCAGGGCTTCGATCACCTGACGGGTTTCTTCCACCGACTCCTGGGTCCGCCGGGCCAGGTTGCGCACCTCGTCGGCCACCACGGCGAAGCCGCGACCCGCTTCGCCCGCACGGGCCGCTTCGATGGCGGCGTTGAGGGCGAGGAGGTTGGTTTGTTCGGCGATCGAGCGGATCACTTCGAGCACCGAGCCGATCTTGTCGCTGTTCTGTGCCAATCCCGCCACTTGAGCCATGGCCGTGCTCATGTCGGCGGCCAGGTGGTCGATGCTTTGCGTGGTGCGCTCGATTACCGTCAAGCCCTCGCGGGTGGCCTGGTCGGCGTCGCGTGCCGCTTGCGCCGCCTGGGCCGCGCTGCGGGCGACGTCCTGGGCGGTGGCGCTCATTTCGTGGGACGCCGTGGCGGCCTGATCGACCTGGCGGTACTGCTGTTCCATGCCGGCGCTGGTCTGGCTGGCGATGGCCGCCGACTGGTCGGCGGTGCCACGCGCGGCCTGCACCGACGCTTTCACCTCGGCGATGGTCGGTTGCAGCTTGTCGAGGAAACGGTTGAACCAGCCGGCCAGTTCGCCCAGTTCGTCGCGCTTGTCGTAGGTCAGGCGGCGGGTGAGGTCGCCTTCGCCGCTGGCGATGTCCTTGAGCATGGCCGCGACGCCCAGAATCGGCCGAGTCACACCGCGCGCCAGCAGCCAGACCAACAGCAGGCCGGCGATGGCTGCGGCGACGCCGAGGGCCAATTGCAGCAGCATGCCCTCACGGTTGAGGGTGTCGAGTTCGCTTTTCAGGCTTTCGGCAGGTGCGGTCAGCACGCTCTTGGGCAAGTCCAGCAACACGCCCCAGCGTTTGCTGCCGGGCACCGGTTCGAAGCTGGTCAGCACCTTGAGCCGATGCTCGTGTTCGACCACCTGCTGCGCCTGGCTCTGGCCGAGGGTGCGCACCAGCTCCGCGCCCTGCGGGTCAACCTGCTCATAGCGCTGTGCGAGCTTACTGGCATCGGCGCTGTAGCCGGCCAGCAACCCGGCCGGGCTGAGGATGCCGACCGTGGTGCGGCCCTCGTAGAGGCCGGCGCTGGCACGTTCGCTGATGGCTTGCAGGCTGTTGAGGTTGATGTCGGTGGACAACGTACCGATGGCTTTGCCGTTCTCCATCAGCGGGAAGACGATGCTGGTCATCAGCACCTGTTGGCCGTCGATGGCATAGAAATAGGGTTCGCTGATGCACACCTTGGCGGTGCTACGCGGGCAGACCCACCAAGTGTTGGCCGGCTCGCCGCTAGGGCCGATGCTGGTGTCGGCCATGTCCCGCTCGGGCAGGGCCATGGCCGTGAGCTGGCCGGGGCGCGGTTGCGACCAGTACAACGCGAAGCGGCCGTCGGCATTGCTGCCCAGCGCCTCCTGGCCGGCGAACTGGCTGTCTTGGCGATCGAGGGCGTTGGGCTCGAAGACCAGCGAGAAACCGAGCAGGTCGGGGTTGCCTTGCAAGGCCTTCTGCACTTGCGCGGTCAGGTCCTGACGCAGGTCGCGGGCGTCGAACTGACGCTTGCGCGCCTGCTCGCGCATGAACATCACCTGGCGCGCGACGCCGGCGCCGTACTGGTAGGCATCCATGAACTGACGTCGCACGTTCAGCCCCTGGGCCTCGCTCTGCGCTTCCAGCCGTGCTTGGGCGACCTTGCCCAGCATCTGCATGCTGCTCGCCTCGACCAGGCCGGCGCTGGCATTCATGCGGTACAGCGATAGGCCGACCAGCAAGGTGACGATGCCGGCCAGGCACAAGCCGGCCAGCAGGGTGATCTTCCATTGGATGGACAATTGACGCAGCGGCATGGGGCACTCTCTTGGAATCGGTTCAGGTTCTGGACGACTCGACCCGCTTCACCCCGTGGCAGGGCCAGGAGGGCCGGCCCAAGCAACCTGGGTGAGGGTGCTTTACGCAAGCGCATGCTCGGTCCGCCTGGCCTGGCGTCGGCCCGCGGGTCTGTCGTCAGTTTCCGGGGCTCGCAACTGCATCGGCGCTGGCAGGTGTTTCTTTATCCAAGCGTCCGAGAAAAACCTGGCGAGCAGGCGAGCCGTGGGCTGCGTCGCTTTGACAAGCGGGCAGGGCTGCTTCAGAGTGTGCGCCCTCCAACAACGACCATCCTTTCGTACCGGCCCTGCCGTGGGCAGCCTGGCGCCGGTGCGCTCGCTTTCGTCTGTCGCAACGAGGTACTCGAAGAAATGAATGCAGTCATTGCCGCGGTCGGCGTCATGCTGATCCTGAGCCTGTCCCGTGTGCACGTGGTCATCGCGTTGATCATCGGCGCCCTGACCGGTGGGCTGGTCGGCGGTCTGGGCATCGAAGGCACGCTGCAAGCCTTCAATACGGGTCTGGGCGGCGGCGCGACGGTGGCGTTGTCCTACGCTTTGCTCGGGGCGTTCGCCGTGGCCATCGCCAAATCGGGCCTGGCCCACGCCCTGGCCGACCGTGCGCTGGCGATGTTCGACCGCCAGCGGCAGGCCGAGGGCGGCAAGGTCAAATGGCTGTTGATCGGCCTGTTGCTGGTGGTGGCGGTGGCTTCGCAGAACATCCTGCCCATCCACATCGCGTTCATTCCGCTGTTGGTGCCGCCGCTGTTGTACGTACTGACGCGCCTGCGCATCGACCGGCGAATGATCGCCTGCGTGATCACCTTCGGTTTGATCACACCGTACATCTTCCTGCCGGTGGGCTTCGGTCACATCTTCCTCAACCAGATCCTGCTGGCCAGCGTCAGCCGCGCCGGGGTCGATGTCAGTGGCATCAACGTCACCCACGCCATGGCCTTGCCAGCGGCGGGCATGCTCTTCGGGCTACTGGTGGCGGTGTTCGTCAGCTACCGACGCAAGCGCGATTACGACCTGGCGCGCATCGAGCAGGTCGAGCAGGTCAGCGTGCAGTACAACCCGCTGACCCTGCTGGTGGCCGGGCTGGCCATCCTGGCGGCGTTCGTCGTGCAGCTGTGGCTGGATTCGATGATCATCGGCGCGATGGTCGGCTTTTTGATCTTTTCGCTATCAGGCATCGTGCGCTGGAAAGACACCGACGACCTGTTCACCGAAGGCATGAAGATGATGGCCATGATCGGCTTCATCCTGATTTCCTCGTCGGGCTTCGCCGAAGTGATCAAAAGCACCGGCGAGGTGAAGTCGCTGGTCGAGGCCGCGGCACAGTGGATCGACCACAGCAAGGGCATTGGTGCGCTGTTGATGCTGTTGGTGGGGTTGCTGGTGACCATGGGCATCGGCTCGTCGTTCTCGACCGTGCCGATCCTGGCGGCGATCTTCGTGCCGCTGTGCCTGCAGCTGGGCTTCGACCCGCTGGCCACGGTGTGCATCGTCGGTACGGCAGGGGCCTTGGGCGACGCCGGCTCACCAGCGTCGGACTCGACCCTGGGGCCGACCTCGGGCCTGAACGTCGACGGCCAGCACCATCACATCTGGGATACCGTGGTACCGACCTTCCTGCATTACAACCTACCGTTGCTGGCCTTCGGCTGGCTGGCGGCGATGGTGCTGTAAGGCTCAGCCGCGCGGTGGCGGCAGGGCGATGCGGTTGAGCACGGTGCCGCCATCCTTGCTGCGGGTCAGGTAGACCGGCAGCACCTTGGGCAACATGGCCACCAGGCGCTCGACCTCGGCGGTGTTGTACACGCCGCTGATGCGGATCTTGCCGGTGCTGTCGTCGGCGACGCGCAGCGGCTTGTCCAGGTAACGGCTGATGATGGGCAGGGCCTGTTGCAGGCTGAGGTCGTCCAGCACCAGCTTGCCGCTGCGCCAGGCCAGGCTACGTTCGTAGTCGTCGTTCTGCGCCAGTTGCGGCTCGAAATCGCCCTTGCGGTAGGTGGCCTGCATGCCGGGGCTGAGGCGATAGCCGCCGTCGCCGTCGCTGCTGACCAGCACCGAGCCCTGCACCAGCGTGACCTTGACCTGATCCTGGTATTTCCACACGTTGAATTGCGTGCCGGTGACGCGGGTCTGACCGCGCCCGGCCTGCACGATGAACGGGTGCTCGCTGTCGTGGGCGACCTTGAAGAAGGCTTCGCCTTCGACCAGGACCACCTTGCGCTGGTCCTTGAAGTTGAAATAGCGCAACTCGGTGTGCAGGTTCAGCTCCACCTGGCTGCCGTCGCTCAATCGCACGGTCTGCCGGGCATCGCCGCTGCTCAGGTGCTGGTAGCTGTTGGGCAGCAGCCCTTGCTCCCAGCCGAACCAGCCGGCAACGGGCAGGGCCAGCAGCGCGCAGGCGAAGGCAGGCGCGAAGCGACGCAGGCGATAGCGCAGCGGCGGACGACGGTCGGGCGGGTTGTAGGCCAGCTGGGCATGGCTGCGCGGCACATGCTCGACGTTCTGCCAGATCGCACCGATGGCCTTGTACTCCTCGACGTGCCGAGGGTCGGCCGCCAACCATTGGGTGAACGCCTGACGTTCGGCTTCGGTGCAGTCGTCAGCATGCAGGCGCATGCACCAGTGCGCGGCGGCATCGGTGATCGCATCGGGGTCGCTTGGGGGCAGGCGTTCGTGGTTCATCGGCGCTCCAGGTTTTGCGCATTCTAACCCCGACGGCCCCCGTGCGAGAACCGGGATAATGGCGAACCACTATCAGATGCGATTTTTCTGCTGAGGCGCAAACCCGTAGCCGTTCAGCGCCACCTCGCATGACGAATGCAATAGCGGGTGCCTGCGCAGTGCGCAGGCGACGGCCACATGCAGTCCTTGCGGTCATTCGGGTCGGTCGGGCCGCCGAACACAGAAGGCTTTTCGAACCTGGCAGCGCCAAGGCGTCGTCATTGACGCCACCTTGGCGTTCAACGGGCGCTGGCCACCACCGTCGGCTCCCAACCTCCACCCAGGGCTTTGTAGATATCGACGATGCCCTGGTACAGCTCGACCTCGCCCTGGGCCTGCGCATCTTCGGCCGCCAGCCGCTCGCGCTCGGCATCGAGCAGCACCAGGTAATCGACACTGCCTTCGCGGTAGCGGATCGAGGCGAGATCCGCAGCCTTGCGGCTGGCCTCGCTCTGGCGCACCAGAGCGCGCAGCCGTTGCTGACGCTTGCCGTAGTCGCTGAAGGCATTGGCCGACTCCTCCAGGGCCAGCAACACCTGCTGTTCGTAGCTGGCCAGCGCACCCTCGGCGTCGGCCTTGGCGCCGCGCAGGCGGGCGCGCACGCTGCCCAGGTCGAACGCCGCCCATTGGATGCTCGGCCCCAAGGCCCAGGCGTTGGCCGCGGCGCTGCCCAGTTGCGAGCCTCGCCCGGCGGTGAAACCGAGGAAGCCGCTGAGACTGACCCGCGGGAACAGGTCGGCGGTGGCCACGCCGACCGAGGCCGTGGCGGCGGCCAGCTCGCGCTCGGCGCGGCGGATGTCCGGGCGCCGACGCAGCAGCTCGCCGGGGTCGCCTACCGGCAGGGCCTTGGCGATCGCCGGTAAAGCCTTGGGCGACAGATCGACGCTCAGCGCATCGGCGCGCTGGCCGAGCAGGGTGGCGATGCGGTTGCGCGCCCGAACCTGCTGCGCCTGCAACTGCGGCACCGTGGCTTCCACCCCGGCCAGACGCGCCTCGGCGCGCATCACGTCCAGTTCGTTGCCCACGCCCGCATCGCGCAGCCGCTCGGTGAGCGAGCGCGACTGGCGCTGGTTGTCGAGGTTGTCGGTGGCGATGCGTTCGCGCAGTTGGGCACCGCGCAGCTGGCCATAGGCATCGACCAGCTCCGCGATCAAACTGACTTGCAACTGTTGCAAATCGGCAGCTGCCGCATCCTCACGGGCCTGGCTGGCTTCGATCTGCCGCTGGATGCGGCCGAACAGGTCGAGCTCCCAAGCCATGTCCAGGCCCAGGTCATAGCGCTCGATGTTCACCCGATCGTCGGTCTGCCCCGGAATCTGGCTTTTGCCCAGTTCGCCGCTGGCGCGGCTGGTGACGGTCGGGACGCGGTCCAGGCTGTCCTCTTCGCGCAGCGAGCGCGCGGCCTTGAGGCGGGCGAACGCCACGCGCAGGTCGCGGTTGCCGGTCAGCGAGGCACTGACCAACTGGTTCAGCACCGGGTCGTCGAACTGCCGCCACCAGGCGCTCTCGAAGCGCGCGCGGTCCAGGCGCTGGCCTTGCAGTTGCGCGTCCAGTTGCGCCGGCGCGGTCTGCGGCGCGTGGTAGTCCGGGCCCACCGCACAGGCGGCCAGGGCCAGTGCCAGCAGGCTCGGTGTCAGGGGTTTGAGCAGGTTCATGGCTGGCTCTCCAGGGCGACAGGGCGAACGGCGGCCTTGCGCGCCTCGCGACCTTCGACGAAACGGCGGATCAGGAAGAAGAACACCGGCGTCAGGAACAGGCCGAACAGCGTCACGCCGATCATGCCCGAGAACACCGCCACACCCATGGCATGGCGCATTTCGGCGCCGGCGCCGGACGACAACACCAACGGCACCACACCCATGATGAAGGCGATCGAGGTCATCAGGATCGGTCGCAGACGCAGACGGCAGGCCTCCAGTACGGCGGCCAGCGGGTCGAGGCCCTCGGCTTGCTTGTCCTTGGCGAACTCGACGATGAGGATAGCGTTCTTGCACGCCAGGCCCACCAGCACGATCAGGCCGATCTGGGTGAAGATGTTGTTGTCGCTACCGGCCAGCATCACCCCGGTGATGGCCGACAGGAGCGTCATCGGCACGATCAGGATCACCGCCAGCGGCAGGCTCCAGCTTTCGTATTGAGCCGCCAGCACCAGGAACGCCAGCAGCACGCAGAGCGGGAACACCAGCAGCGCGGTATTGCCCGAGAGGATCTGCTGGTAAGTCAGGTCGGTCCATTCGAACACCATGCCGTTGGGCAATTCCTGCTTGAGCAGCCGCTCGATCGCCGCTTCCGCTTGGCCCGAGCTGTAGCCGGGCGCTGCTGCGCCGTTGATCTCGGCGGTGATGAAGCCATTGTAGTGCATCACCCGGTCGGGCCCGGAGGTGTCGCTGACCTTGAGGAAGCTCGCCAGCGGCACCATCTCGCCACGGTCGTTGCGCACCTTGAGCTGACCGATCTGCTCGGCGTCGAGACGGAACTGCTGCTCGGCCTGGACGTTGACCTGGTAGGTGCGGCCGAAACGGTTGAAGTCGTTGGCGTACAGCGACCCCAGATAGATCTGCAAGGTGTCGAAGATGTCGTTGATGGCTACGCCGTGGGTCTTGGCCTTCTCGCGGTCGATGGCGGCATCGACCTGCGGCACGTTGACCTGGTAGCTGGTGAACAGCCCGGCCAGCTCCGGCACGTCATGGCTCTTGGTGATGATGTTCTGGGTTTCGCGGTACAGCGCCTCGTAGCCCAGGTTACCGCGGTCTTCGATTTGCAGGCGGAAGCCGCCGATGGTGCCCAGGCCCTGGACCGGTGGTGGCGGGAAGATGGCGATGTAGGCGTCTTCGATGTCGGCGAACTGGGCGTTGAGCGCGGCGGCGATGGCAGCGGCCGACTGGTTCGGGTCCTTGCGTTCGTCGAAGGGTTTGAGGGGCGTGAACACCACACCGCTGTTGGGGCTGTTGGTGAAACCGTTGATCGACAGGCCCGGGAAGGCCACCGAATCGGAGACGCCCGGTTGCTTCAAGGCGATTTCGCTCATGCGCTTGATCACCGCTTCCGTGCGGTCCAGGCTCGCCGCATCCGGCAGTTGCGCGAAGGCCACCAGGTACTGCTTGTCCTGCGCGGGTACGAAGCCGGTGGGTGTCGAGGCGAAACCCAGGTAGGTCAGGGCCATCAGCCCCGCATAGACGAACAGCGCGATGCCACTGGAACGGATGACCCGGCCGACGCCCGCCACATAGCGCAGCGAGGCGCGCTCGAAGAAACGGTTGAACGGCGCGAACAGCCAGCCGCCCAGCAAGCGTTCCAGCAGGCGCGAGAAGCGGTCTTTCGGTGCATGGTGGTCCTTGAGCAGCACGGCGGCCAAGGCCGGCGACAAGGTCAACGAATTGAAGGCCGAGATCACCGTGGAAATGGCGATGGTCAGCGCGAACTGCTTGTAGAACTGCCCGGTCAACCCGGAGATGAAGGCCGCCGGCACGAACACCGCGCACAGCACCAGCGCCGTGGCGACGATGGGCCCTGTGACTTCGCCCATGGCCTTCTGCGTGGCCTCCATGGGCTTGAGGCCCAGGCCGATGTTGCGCTCGACGTTCTCCACCACCACGATCGCATCGTCCACCACGATGCCGATGGCCAGCACCAGGCCGAACAACGACAGCGCATTGAGCGAGAAGCCGAACAGGTGCATGACCGCGAAGGTGCCGATCAGCGACACCGGTACCGCCAGCAGCGGAATGATCGAGGCGCGCCAGGTCTGCAGGAACAGGATCACTACCAGCACCACCAGGATCAGCGCTTCGAACAGCGTGTGCACCACCGCTTCGATGGAGCCGCGTACGAACACCGTGGGGTCGTAGACGATGCTGTAGTCCATGCCCTCGGGGAAGTCTTTCTTCAACTCGGCCATTTTCGCCCGCACCTCGTCGGAGATGTCGATGGCGTTGGAACCTGGGCGCTGGAAGATCGGAATGGCCACGGCCGGCTGGTTGTTCAGCAGCGAACGCAGGGCGTACTGGCTCGAACCCAGTTCGACCCTGGCGACGTCTTTGAGGCGCGTGATCTCGCCGTTGGCGCCGGCGCGCACGACGATGTTCTCGAACTCTTCTTCGGTGACCAGGCGGCCCTGGGTGTTGACCGACAGCTGGAAGCTGGTGGCGCCGGGGGCGGGCGGCGCACCGAGCTGGCCGGCTGCGACCTGGCGGTTCTGCTCTCGGATGGCCGTGACCACGTCGCTGGCGGTCAGGTTGCGCGACGCGGTCTTGTTCGGGTCGAGCCAGACCCGCAGCGAATAGTCGCCCATGCCGAACAACTGCACGTCGCCGATACCGTTCAGCCGTGCCAGCTCGTCCTTGACGTTGAGGATGGCGTAGTTGGACAGGTAGAGCATGTCGTAGCGTTGGTCGGGCGAGGTCAGGTGCACGACCATGGTCAGGTCGGGCGAGGCCTTGTCGACGGTGATGCCGATGCGCGTGACTTCTTCGGGCAGCTTGGGCTGGGTGCGGGTCACGCGGTTCTGCACCTGCACCTGGGCATTGTCCAGATCCGTGCCCAGGGCGAAGGTGATGGTCAGGGTCAACTTGCCGTCGGCGGTCGACTGCGAAGACATGTACAGCATGTTCTCGACCCCTGTGATGGCCTGCTCCAACGGCGAGGCCACGGTTTCACCGATGACCTTGGGGTTGGCGCCAGGGAAGTTGGCGCGCACCACCACGGTCGGCGGTACCACCTCGGGGTATTCGCTGATCGGCAGCTGGAACAGCGCGATGCTGCCGGCGATCAGCAGGATCAGCGACAGCACGGCGGCGAAGATCGGCCGGGTGATGAAAAAACGGGAGAAGTTCATCGGTCTGAGTCCTTAACCGCGTGGGGCCGAGACGCTGGCGAGCTTGGCGTCGCCCGCCGCAGCGTTGGCAGCCGGTTGGCTGGCTTGCAGCGCTTGGCGCTGACGGGCGAGGGCGGCGAGGGTGGCATCGCTGGCCATCGGCGCTTCCTGGGGCGTGACCTTGCTGCCGGGGCGCACCCGTTGCAGGCCCTTGACGACGATGCGGTCGTCCTTGCCCAGGCCGCTGCGCACGATGCGCAGGCCTTCGAGCTTGGGTCCGAGCTCGACGCTGCGGTAGTCGGCGGTGTCGTCCTTGTCCATCACCAGCACGAACTTCTTGCCCAGGTCCGTGCCCACGGCTTCGTCGTTGATCAGCACGGCGTCGTACTGAGCGCTGCCGACCAGCTTCAGGCGGGCATACAAACCGGGGGTGAACGCCCCGTCGCGGTTGTCGAACACGGCGCGCCCGCGAATGGTGCCGGTGCGCGGGTTGACCTGATTGTCGACGAAGTTCATCTGGCCCAGGTGTGGGGTGTCGGCCTCGTTGCTCAGGCCCAGGTACACCGGGGTGGTCTGGCCGCGCTGGCCCTGGCGGGCGAGCTGGGCGTACTTGAGGTAGACGCGCTCGTCGGCGTCGAAGTAGGCGTAGACCTTGTCGGTGGACACCAGCGTGGTCAGTGGCGTGACGTCGGCGCTGACGATGTTGCCTGCGGTGAACTGTGCACGGCCCACACGGCCGGCGATGGGCGCGGTGACGCGGGTGAAGCTCAGGTTCAGGCGCGCCAGGTCGAGCTGGGCCTGGATCGCCGCCACCCCGGCCTTTGCCTCGGCCGCAGCGCTGCTGCGCGATTCGGCGAGCTCTGCGGAAATGGCGTTGCTGTCGCGCAGGCGGGCGCCGCGCTGCGCTTCGTTGTCACTGCGGCTGGCGTTGGCGCGGGCCTGCTGCAATTGCGCCTCCAGGCGCCGCACTTCAGCCTGGAACGGGCGCGGGTCGATCTGGAACAGCAGGTCGCCTTGCCTGACCTGCGCCCCTTCGGTAAAGGCCACGCGGTCGATCTGCCCAGACACGCGCGGGCGCACCTCGACGGTTTCCGGCGCTTCCAGGCGGCCGGTGAACTCGTCCCATTCGTTGATCGGCTGTTCGATCACCTTGGCCACGGTGACCTTGGGGGCTGCCGGCGCTTGCACCGCGTCGGGCGCGCGGCCGCAAGCGCTGATCACCACCACGGCCAGGGCCGCCAGGGGAAAGCGCAAATGAAAGGAGGAAGGTTGCATGGGAGAGTCCGCCAGTGACCGATAGGAAAGTGGGCGGAGTGTGCGCGGGTGGCAGGAAGCGGACGAATCGAATGGGGCGAAGGTTATTATCGATCTGAATGATGCAAAGTATGTCTATTGGTTGATGACAGCGGCAGACGGTCCAAGCGAGGACCGCCTATCCGTTCGATCAGGCCACGTCGACCAGCACGATCTCCGCGTCTTCGATGGCCGTCACCCGCACTTCGCGTTCCTGTTCGATCGCCACGCCGTCGCGGGCGTTGGCGCGCAGCCCGTTGACCTCGATCACGCCGCGCGCCGGTACCAGATACCCGCGTCGGCCGGCTTCGAAGGTGTACACCGCGGTTTCGCCTGCGCGCACGGTGGCTGCTGCCAGGCGCGCATCGGCACGGATGCGCAGGGCCTGGTCGTCGCCGTCGCGACCGCTGGCCAGGGTCACGAAGCCTTCGTCGCGCTCGCCGCGCGGGAAGGGCCGGGTGCCCCAGGAAGGCGCGTCGCCGCGGCGCTCTGGAATGATCCAGATCTGGAACAGGCGTACATCCACCGGCTCGCTGTTCCATTCGCTGTGCACGATGCCGGTACCCGCACTCATCACCTGCACGTCGCCGGCTTCGGTCCGGCCCCTGTTGCCCAGGCTGTCTTCATGGCTGATGGCGCCTTCGCAGACATAGGTGATGATCTCCATGTCGCGGTGCGGGTGGGCAGGAAAGCCGCTACCGGCGGCGATCAGGTCGTCGTTCCAGACACGCAGGTTGCCCCAGTTCATGCGCGCCGGGTCGTGGTACTCGGCGAAGGAAAAATGGTGGTGGGCATCGAGCCAGCCATGGTTGGCGTGGCCGAGGGTGGCGAAAGGGCGCAGTTGCAGCATGGGAGGCTCCGGGATTGAAGGTGCAATGATTCCATGATGCTCGCGCAAAACATCGATAAAAAGCGTAAATTTTGGCTTTTATATATTTGATTATTAGATGTATAGAGTTGCATATCTGCCTGCAATTCATCGGCTAATGCCCTGATCTATAAGCAATCACTGGCGCTTTCCTACAGATGCGGTGAACATGCCGCGTTGATCTGAAGAACAAGGAAACGAGCGTGTCCGACGACTTCCCCGAGGTGCCCCTGGCGCTGACCCCTCCCGCACAACTGCCCTGGTTGCGTCGGTTTGCGGCTCGTCTGTTGGGCCGCGGCCTGAGCGGGTTGCAAGCGCAGCACCGCGACTCCTGGTTCCTCGGCCACGCCAGCGGCCGACGCAGCGGTCACAGCCAGGGCAGCCGGGAGGGCTTCGAACGAGGCCATGCCGAAGGTTTCGAGGCCGGCCGCCAGGTGCTGGTGATCCGCGACAGCCGTGACACCACACCCGCGGTGCCTGGACAGGACTTGAACCTGTTCGACGATTGGCGCCTGCCCCTGACCACCGAGCTGAAAAAACGCTTCAAGGCCGATGTCGCCGAGCACCTGCCGGCCACCGCCCAGCCAAGCGCGGCGCAATGGAAGTTGATCTTCAGTGACACGCCGTCCACCTGCGTGGTGGCCGGAGCGGGCGCCGGCAAGTCGACGTCCCTGGTGCTACGGCTGCTGTTGCTGCACCGCTACCTGGGCTTCGAACTCGACGCCATGACGGTGGTGACCTTTACCCGCGAATCGCGCAAGGACTTCATCAAGCGGCTGCTGCACGTGTTCGGCCTGTGGCAAGTACCTCTGGATCAGGCCCAGGCGCGCGATCTGGTGCGCACCTTCCATTCGCGCATCCTGCCCTGGATCCGCAGCCTGCCGGGCTACGGCCAATTGCGCGCTTTCGAAACCCTGGGCAACGACCTGGCGCAGGGGCGTGAGCAGGACGCCGAGAGCAACCCGTTCGACTTGCGTTTGAACGATGCCCAGCGCCAGCAGATGAACCTGTGTTATCGCGACTTGCTGCACAGCAGCCCGCGCTTCGCCGAACTGGTCGCGCAGATGCGCTGCGAGGCTTTGCAGTTGAAGGCGCTGGATCCTGAGCACCCGGACGTGCAGAAGCGTGCGCAGGTGACCCAGCTTGCCGCCCAGCGCGACGAAGAGTTGTGCGATGTGATCGAAGACCTGTGGTTCGCCGCGGGCGCCTGGCCGATCGCGGGCATCGAGCCGTGCCGCGAAACGATCGAGATCCGTGGCAGCCGGTTCCACGTCCATGGTCGCCTGGAAGGGCTGGATGCCTGGGTCATGCTGGGGTTCGATCCTGGCGAAAGTGCCCAATACCAACGTCCCGGTGCCAAACTGACCGTGCGCGCAGAATGGGCAGTGAAGCGCACGCTGTTTCAAGCTTTCTGCGATAAGCCACTGATATGGCTGGACAACTATGCCTCTGCGCAGCGTCTGGCGACGGCGCTGGCCGGGGATGCAGTGGCAGGGCCAGGCTTCGAGTTCAAGGTCAAGGGCGAGCTGGCTGCCGCACCTCTACTCGATGCCTTCGTTGCCGCCAGCAACTTCATCGAAAATCTCGGCTTGGAGGTCAATGCCGCCGTGGCGGGCATGCGCTTCGCACCGCAGGACAGCGATGCGGCCTTCTTCGAGGCGCTGGCGCTGTACCATCACGCCCTGGAAGCCCACCTGCTGGCACAGTCGCCGCCGGTGATGACTTACAACCGCATGTTCGCGCTGTTCGGCGAGCGCAACCCGGAAAACCTGCGTCTGCTGCCCGACGCACTGCTGCGTCCGCTGGCGCACGTGATGGTCGACGAATTCCAGGACGTCTCGCCGCAGATCGTCAGCTGGCTGCGGGCCAGCCTGCGGGAAATCCGTCGCCGCGGCCCGCAGTTGCATGCCGGGCGCCATGCGCAGCAGTCGTCCCTGTTGTGCGTGGGCGACGACTGGCAGTCGATCTACGGTTGGCGCGGCAGCTCGCCGACCTTCTTCATGGCCTTCACCAAGACCTTCCTGTCGCCAAGCCATACCCGCGTGATGATGGTGGAAAACTACCGCAGCCAGCAGTCGATCATCGATGCGGCCGAGCATCTGGTGCGCGGCACGCCTGCCATCGCTGGCAAGAAGGCCACGGCGAGCGGCCTGGCGGCGGCGTTGCCGAATACGCCGGTCAACGTTATGGATCGTGATGAGGTAGCCCTGGCAGCGACCCTCAAAGCGCATTACGATGCCGGGGAAACAGTGATGATGTTGTTTCGAAAAGGTAGCGATAAATTACTGATTTCAGAGCATATTGAGTCGATAGTTAAAGCTGATTCTAGGTTGCCCGCCGGCGAGCGGCGCCTGCGCCAACTGACTTACCACAGCGCCAAGGGGCTGCAGGCCGATGCGGTGTTCATGCTCGGCGACTGCCAGTATCAGACCAGTTCTCCCTACAAGAACCAGGTCTATCGTCTGGCTGGCCTGGGACGTGCGGGCGATGCGCAGCCGTTCGACACTGCGCAGAAAGATGAAGTGCAACGCCTGGCGTACGTGGCGGTGACCCGCGCAGTGCAGCACTGCTACTGGCACGTGGAGAAACCCACCGCCGATGCGGCGCAGGTGCCGCGTGCGTCTCGCCAGGTGCAGGGCCAACTGCCTTGCTTCGACGATCAGCGTGTGCCTTGAGGGCGCGGCCCTGAGGGCGCGGTAGCGCCAACCGGGCAGGGCGCAGCGATTGTTGGTATGGTGCCGGGCATTGCTCGCCGAGGTGCCGATGTTCTACCTGCCCCTGACCCACGACGACGCCGAGGCTTTGGCCTGCGGTGCCGATAGCCGACTGCTGCAACAGGCCGATGCCCTGCAAGCCGCCGCGATCCTGTTCATCCTCAACCTGCCCCGCCAGACCGCGGCGGCGCTGGGCGTGGAAGCCTTGGAACGGCGCTTCGCCGAGGTGCTGGCGATCGCCGACGAACTCGAGGCCAACGCGCCTGGTCGGTTCCTGGAACAGGTGCGACAGCGCTTCGACGCTGCCACCTTCGCCAGTGGCCTGGGCCTGCTCGGTGTCAACGGCATCGGCCTGCTCGATGCCGAGGTGGCGCTCGACAAGGCCAGCCTGCGTACGCCTGAAGGTGGCTGGGATTTCGGCTTCTCGCCGCGCTATCGCCAGCAAGTCACCCCCCTGCATCCTGCGCCCCTGCCAGGGTTGGCCAGCGACCTGGTACTGAGCGACCCGCAGCAAAGGCTGCTGCGCGAATTTCTCTGCGGCGCCGAAGAGTCGGTGGCGGTGCAGGGGTTCGCCGGCACCGGCAAGACGTTTCTCATCCACCAACTGGCGCGCCTGCTGGAGCCGCCGCGCACCTTGCTGCTGGCGCGCACCGAGGCGCAATTGCGGGCGTTGCAGGCACGGGTCAAGAATGCCGACGCCTTCACCGCGCTGACCTTCGGCCAATTGGCCGACCTGATCCTCGACCGCGACCAGACCGCCCAGGGCTGGCGCGTGCGCGACCGTTACCGCACCAAGCTGTCCTGGCGGCCGCAGGAGGCCAAGGTGGTGCAGTGGCTGGGTATCCCCGATGTCGGCCCGCTGGCGGCGCGCGAGGTGGTCGCCGTCTGTATCGGCGCGGTGCGCAGCTTCTGCCACGGCGGCGAGCACGAGGTGCAACTGCGCCACTTGCCGTGGGTCGGGCCGGGGCTGACGCCGCTCGACCAGGAAATGTTGCTGGAGATGGCCCGCCGTTACTGGCAGGAACTGATCCGCCCTTCGGCGCGCGAGGTGCAACTGCCGATCCGCGACTACCACCGCATCAAGCTGCTGTCGTTGCTCGACGAGGTGATCGACGGCCGCTTCAGCCATGCCATCGTCGACGAGGCCCACGAACTGTCGGCGCCGATGCTGGCGATTCTCGACCGCAGCCCGCAATCGATCATCGCCCTGGGCGACGAACTGCAAAACCTCAACGGCCTGAGCGCCCACCACGGCAGCTTCATCCGCCAACGCATCATCCACCGCTCGCTGCGCGCGGGGCCGGCCATGGATGCGGTGCTCAATCCGCTGATCGACGCCCATCCGGCCAGTATCCAGGCTGCGTTCACCGGAACGGCCGAACATTACACGCGGATCAGTTTCTACGACGCGGTGACTGTGCCCGAGCAGCCCACCGTGTTGCTGGTGGACGATGAGTGGGGCCTGTTCGGCTGGTTCCAGCGCCTCAGCCACCAAAGAGTGCCGTTCGTGCTGCTGCCTGAAGCGCGCAAAGAGTTCGAGCTTTTCGTCGAAGACTGCATCGAGCTGTTCCGCTACGGCACCCGGCCACGCCACCGCCTGCTGTTCCGTTATGCCAGCTGGCAAGCCCTGGAGCAGGACAAGAACAACGACCGTGCTTTCGCCGCCGTGGCGCAGATGCTGCGCAAAGGCTACACCGCCGAAGACTTCGCCAAAGCCAAGAGCCGCTACCGCTGGACCAAGACGCCGACGCTGTTCCTGGCCCGAGTGGAAGACGTGAAGAACCGCGAATTCTCGCGCGTGATGGTCTCGCCGGAACTGATGGTCGCGCCGAGTGCAGGTGGGGGGCGCAACGAACGGGCGCGCACCCTGGCCGGTTTGTACACCGCCTGCTCGCGCGCCCGGCACGAGTTGATCGTGCCGGGCGGGATGCTCGATTGGGTCAAGGATCAGGGCCGCGGCTGAAGCGCGGCCCCATCGGTCAGTTGCGGTCCAGCCAGACGGTCTGCACGTTGGTGAACTCGCGTACGCCGAAGTGCGACAGCTCGCGCCCGAAGCCGCTTTTCTTCACGCCGCCGAAGGCTACGCGGGGGTCCGAGGCGCAATAGCCGTTGATGAACACGCCACCGGTGTCCAGGGCGCTGGTCATGCGCTCGGCCAGGGTCAGGTCGGCGGTGTAAATGGTCGCCGCCAGGCCGAACTCGCTGTCGTTGGCCAGCTCCACCGCGTGTTCGGCGTCGCGGGCGCTGATGATCGCGGCAACGGGGCCGAACAGTTCTTGCTGGAAGGCGGTCATGTCACGGGTCACATCGCCCAGCACGGTCGGTGCGTAGAAGTTGCCCACACCCTCGAGCTTGTGACCGCCCAACAGCAACGTAGCGCCTTCGGCGAGGCTGGCCTGGACTTGGCCGTCCAGCTCGTCACGCAGGTCGAAACGCGCCATCGGGCCGATGTAGGTGTCGTCTTGCAGCGGGTTGCCAACGGCCAAGGCACGTGTCGCCTCGACGAACTTGGCGGTGAAGGCCTCGACCACGCTCTCTTCGACGATCATGCGCTTGGCGGCGGCGCAGACCTGGCCGGTGTTCTGGTAGCGGCCGATCACCGCAGCCTTCACGGCAGCGTCCAGGTCGGCATCGGCGAGCACGATGAACGGATCGGAACCGCCGAGTTCCAGCACGCACTTCTTCAGCGCTGCGCCTGCCTGGGCGCCGATCGCCATGCCGGCGCGCACGCTGCCGGTCAGGGTGACTGCGGCGATGCGCGGATCGTTGATCGCACGGGTCACGCCGTCGGGAGTGACGTTGAGCAGCTCGAATACGCCCTGCGGCACACCGGCGCGTTGGAACAGTTCCAGCAGTAGGTAGGCGCTGCCCATCACGTTGGGCGCGTGCTTGAGCACGTAGGTGTTGCCGGCCAGCAGTGCCGGCACGGCGCCGCGCAGCACTTGCCAGACCGGGAAGTTCCACGGCATCACCGCCAGGATCGGCCCCAAAGGGCGGTACTCGATGCGCGCGGTGGCGATCTGCGTGGCTTCGGGGGCGAGCATGGCGGGGCCGTGCTCGGCATACCAGCGGCACAGGCCCACGCATTTGTGGACTTCGCCGCGGGCCTGACTGATCGGCTTGCCGATCTCCCGGGCGATCATTTGCGCGAAGGCCTCGGCACCGGCTTCAAGGGTATCGGCCAAGCGCACCAGGTGTTCGCTGCGCTCGGCCAGCGAAGTCGTGCGCCACTGCTTGAAGCCATCGGCGGCACGTTGCAGGGACGCCTCTTGAGTGGCGGCATCGTCGAACGGATAGTGGCCAATCTGTTCGCCGGTGAACGGATCGACGGAAATGGCGTGGGTCTGGCTGCTGATCGTGGTCATGGCGAACTACCTCTGCTCATGGGTAAGTAGGACCAGACTAATGGTTCACTTCGCTACCGAAAACTGAATAATAATGAGCGAAACATTCATGTTTGGAGAATGGCTGTGGATTTGGTGCAACTGGAAATGTTCAAGGCCGTCGCTGAGCACGGCAGCATCAGCGCAGCCGCGCAGCACATCCATCGCGTGCCCTCGAACCTCACCACCCGCATCAAGCAGTTGGAGGAGGATCTCGGCGTCGATCTGTTCATCCGCGAAAAAAGCCGCCTGCGCCTGTCACCGGCAGGGTGGAATTTCCTCGAGTACGCCCGGCGCATTCTCGACCTGGTGCACGAGGCGCGGTTGACGGTCGCCGGTGAAGATCCGCAAGGCACCTTTGCACTGGGCTCTCTGGAAAGCACTGCCGCTGTGCGTATTCCGGCGTTGCTCGCAACCTACAACCAGCGCTATCCGAAAGTGGATCTCGACCTGTCGACCGGCCCGTCCGGGACCATGCTCGAAGGGGTGCTGAGCGGGCGTCTGGTCGCCGCCTTCGTCGATGGGCCGGTGCTGCATCCCACGCTCGAAGGCATGCCGGTGTTCGAGGAGGAGATGGTCATCATCGCGCCGCTCAACCACGCTCCGGTGAACCGTGCCCAGGACGTCAACGGCGAGAATATCTACGCCTTCCGCGCCAACTGCTCGTATCGTCACCACTTCGCCAACTGGTTCGTCCAGGACGATGCCGTGCCCGGCAAGATCCATGAGATGGAGTCGTACCACGGCATGTTGGCCTGCGTCAGTGCTGGCGCAGGCCTGGCCATGCTGCCGCGCAGCATGCTCGACAACATGCCGGGGTGCAGCATGGTCAGCGCCTGGCCCATGTCCGTGGACTTCCGCTACTTGAAAACCTGGCTGGTGTGGCGACGCGGTACGGTTTCGCGCAGCTTGAGCACGTTCATCCACCTGCTCGAAGAAAACGCCTCGCACACGCTCTAGCGCAGGCGGTTACTTGGCGTCGCAATTAACCCTCTGGCGTCTGTTAGCGCCACCGGTCCGGCGGCGGGGCGGATCATCGAATCCTTTTCACCGGCCGCACTCCCAGGCTATGTACGGCATGTTGTCGTGCATTTTCTGAAGCCCTATAGGTGAAAGATCATGGACAAGAAAGACAGCAAGACGAGTGAGAAGTCGGGTAGCCACGGCGGCAAGGGCAACGGCGGCAATTTCGCTGACGACCCGCAAAAAGCGTCGGAAGCCGGCAAGAAAGGCGGCAAGGCATCCAGCGGTACGAGCAAAAACAGTTCCGGTTCGGGCGGTGGCAAGGGCGGACGCTCCTGACCTCGACGCCAACGTAGTGCCAGCCTGGCTGGCACTGCGATTTTTCATCCCTCCGTCATGCGCAACATTCCCCCGTAATCGACAAGGAGCCGCCCATGGCGAGAGCGATCTGGAAGGGCGCCATCAGCTTCGGCTTGGTCCACATCCCCGTCAGCCTCAACACCGCCGTACGCGACGAGCGCATCGACTTCGACTGGCTCGACAGGCGCAGCATGGATCGCGTAGGCTACAAACGCATCAACAAGCGCACTGGAAAAGACATCGACAAGGACGATGTGGTCAAAGGCGTCGAGTATGAAAAGGGTCGCTATGTGGTGATCAGCGAAGATGAAATTCGCAAAGCCCGGCCCGAGGCGACGCAAACCATCGATATCTTTTCTTTCGTCAAAGCTTCCGACATCCCCCTGCAGCACTTCGATACCCCGTATTACCTGAGCCCCGACAAGCGTGGCGGCAAAGTCTATGCCTTGCTGCGCGAAACGTTGGAAAGCTCCGGCAAAGTGGCTCTGGCTACAGTGGTGTTGCATACCCGCCAGCACTTGGCCTTGCTGCGACCGCTGAACGATGCCTTGGTCATGATCACCCTGCGCTGGCCTGACGAGGTCCGTGGCCTGGACACCCTCGAGCTGGATCAGAAAGTCACCAAAGCTACCCTGACCAAGCAAGAACGCGACATGGCGAAACGTTTGGTCGAAGACATGAGCGGTCCCTGGTCGCCGGACGACTACCATGACGCTTTCCGCGACACCATCATGCAACTGGTGCGGGAAAAGGCGCGCAAGGGCAAGCTCAGTGCAGTGAAGAAGCCCAAGGCCAGTGGCACTGGCAAAGGCGCGGACATTCTAGACCTGACAGAGTTGCTCAAACGCAGTCTGGCAGGCAAAGGCACCGCCAAGAAAGCTGCCGAGAAGAAGAACTCGGCGTCTGCCGAGAAGAAGCCGGCCAAGCGCTCACGCAAAGCGTCCTGACCGGCAGGACGTCAATGCCGTTGGGCGAGCTGTACAAGGTTCCCGCACGTATCGTCGAATATGGCCACGGTGAAACCTTCATCGCGGATGGGCTCTTTCACGAACTCCACACCCGCTTTGGTCAAGCGAAGATACTCCTCCTCGACGCTCCTGACTTCGAAGGTGATGGCTGGCAGCTCGTCTGCCTTGAGAGCGGCCTGAAAAGCACCGGCGGCCGGGTGCACGATGGGTTCCAACGATAGCTGCACACCGTGCGAATCCCCCGGTGAAGTGAAGGTGAGCCAACGGTGCTGCCCCATAGGCACATCCTGTTTGGGTTCGAACCCCAGGATATGGTGGTAGAACGTGCCGGCTTTGGCTTGGTCGTCGACGAAAATCCGAGTCACCACGATCTTCATGGGCATTTCCTTGAATGTTGTGATTGTTCCTGTCGGTAAAGCTTTTTGGACGGTATCGGCCGTCCGGATTCGCGTTTCACTCGAACCAATACTCGTGCATGCGCTGCATGAACTCATCGGTCAGATCTACGCCACAAGCGCTGCCCAACACGGCGTCGACTTGGCACTCGGGGCATACCGCGGTCTGCTCGTCGTCGGTCCATTCGGTGATATTGACTGGGGTAAAGCGGGCCAGACAGGCGAAGCAGGCGCAGTACTTACTGGTGAGCAGCTGCTCGCGATTCCACGAAGAAAAGCGGTGAGCGTTGAGGATGTCATGGTTCACGAATCTGCTCCGTCAGGGGTCAGGGACGGACGCAAGCGCGGTAGACCCGGTTGACGGGTACGACGTCGGCGCCCTGGCTGCATGCCTGTGTGATAGGCGCGACGGGCGGAAGGTTCCGCGTGAGGCAAGGGCGGTAAGGTGTCTCACCGCCCCTTGGGCAATCAGTCTTGCGATTCTCCGCTCGTACCGAGCACCGACTGCTGTTGGTCGATCACCAGCAATTGGGCGTTGCTCGAAGGGTCGTCGGGCGCGAGTTCCGCCAAGGGCACGCCTTCGCCGCGAAACACCGTGCGAGTGGCGCCGGGCTGGACCAACGAGATCAACTGATCGTTCTGATAGAAAAACTGTGTACTGACGCGCGATTGGGTCATGGCTGAGGGCTCCTGGCAGCGTGGTATGCAGCGTCGGCTCCGGCCCGTAGGCACGGCCGGCATGCTGCGTCTCGAATCGCCCTGTACGTGGCTCGATGCGCGAGCCGCGAACAGGGCATATTGCTGACAGTGTTATGGACCGTCCCGGCACAGGCAACTGACAGAAATGCCAGGCAGTGCCTCGATGCGCGCTGAGGCGCTGCCCGATGTGAGCCGGGCAGCGGCGCCGGCGTCAGCGTTTGGGGTTGAGGGTGAGGTGCGCGTGTCGGTTGACGTCTTTGTACAGCAGGTAGCTGAACGGGCCAGGTCCCCCGGCGTAGCATGCCTGCGGGCAGAATGCGCGCAGCCACATGAAGTCACCGGCCTCGACCTCCACCCAATCTTGATTGAGGCGGTACACCGCTTTGCCTTCGAGCACGTAAAGACCATGCTCCATCACGTGGGTTTCGGCGAAGGGAATCACACCACCTGGCTTGAAGGTGACGATGTTGACGTGCATGTCGTGGCGCATGTCGGCCATGTCGACGAAACGCGTGGTGATCCAGCAGCCCTCGGTACCGGGCATTTCGATCACGGTGGCATTGTCGCGGTGGGTCACGAAGGAAGTCGGTGCATCCAGGCCTTCCACGCGCTGGTAGTGCTTGCGCAGCCAATGGAAACTGACGTTGCGGTCGCTGCGGTTGCGCAGGCTCCACTCGGCACCGGGGGCGATGAAGGCGTAGCCGCCTGGGGTCAGGGTATGCTGCTGGCCGTCCAGGGTAATGTCCAACTGGCCTTCGACGATGAACAGCACCGCTTCGGCGTTGGGGTCCAGTTCCGGACGCTCGCTGCCGCCCTGCGGGGCGACTTCGACGATGTACTGCGAGAAGGTTTCGGCGAAGCCGGTCAGCGGTCGGGCGATGACCCACATGCGCATGTTGTCCCAGAAGGGCAGATGGCTGGTGACGATGTCGCGCATCACGCCTTTGGGGATGACGGCGTAGGCTTCGGTGAACATGGCGCGGTCGGTCAGCAGCTCGGTTTGACCCGGATGACCACCGTGGGGAGCGAAATAGGAGTGCTTGGACATGGACGGTCTCGACGTTGTTGTTCTCTTCCCGTGCCGTGGACCGCACCGGCCGGTGCGCCGCCGGGAAGGTAAGGCGAGCATAGGGGCGACATGCTGACATCCACAAATTAAATGTCGAAATGCCAGGTATTCATTGTTTGAATGTCATTGGGGCGCTTGCTCGCTTCATCCTAGCGGGCTGCGTGCTCGCATGTGCCCCTAGCTGGGCAGCCTAGAGCGCCGGCCTGGCAGCAGTCCCAGCACCATCACGCAGCCCAGCAGTATCACGCCACCACCCAGCACTTGCAGCAGACTCAAGGCTTCGCCCAGGAACATCGCACCGACCAGCACCGCCACCAACGTAACGACGAACTCGACGCTGATGGCACGGGTAGCGCCGACACGCGCCACCAGACCGAAGAAAAGCACATAGCAAGTGGCGCTCATCACGCTACCGCTGACGAACAGGTAGCCCCAGTCCTCGAGCGTGGGCAGCGTGGGTATCGGTACCCAGCACAACAGAGGTAACAGCATCACACCACCGGCCAGAAAAGAGCCGCTTGCAACGGTCCAGGGGTCGCTTTGGCGCAGATGCAGCGCGGCATGGTTGCTGCCATAAGCGGCCGCCAGCGAGCCGATGATCGAGGCGATGCATCCGTGGATGAAGTCGGTGTCGACCGCTTGGGCCGGAAACCCTACCAACATCAGCATGCCTGCCAGTCCCAGCAGCAGGCCGAGCAGCCCTTGCCGGGTAAGCGTCTCAAGGCCCATCAGCCGACCGATCAACATCGACAGCAAAGGAATGGTGGTGACGAAGATGGCGGCCATCGCGGTGCCTATGCGTGGCGTGGCATAGGTCATGCCTGCCAACTGCCCCACTACCGTGGTGGCGCCGACTACCAGCAAAGGTTTGAGTACTGGCCGAAACTTCAGCTTGCGCCCTAGCATCAGGCCCAAGACGACAAGCGTTGAGCCTGCGAACAGCGCGCGAAAACTGACTGCCCCGACCCAACCGAATGCGTGCTCGGTGTGCAGCACCACCAGAAAAGACAGTCCCCAAGCGATGGCCAGGAACAGGTAGACAGCAAGATCGCGCGGTTGCATGGGAATGTCCGGGGCTGGGGCAGGCGAGGCTAACGGCGCTGGTGCAAGGATGGCAAGCATGCTTGCCAACCGTCATGTGAATAAACCTAGGGCGGCAGTGTGGGGCAGTCTTCGAAGGTAACGCCCCATCGGTGTCCTCCAGAATCGATCGAACGGACACGCTTGGGGACGCTAAAGAAATCATCTCGAGAATTTACTTTAACTATCTGACATGAAGAATGTCAGATAAGCCTATGATTTTATTGGCCTTCTATTTTTCGAGTGTTGCAGACACTGTTCTACATACGTCTTCTTGATTTCAACCGCTGGCAGCTGCGAGCGGCTGTTGTAGGTCTGCTCCGTGATGCCCATGGCCGTCATGCGCATCCACGACTTGGCGAACTTGTGGTGCTGAAGTCGCTTGCGTTGGGTATACACGTTGACGCCCGAGAGTTTGGCTTGTTGGGCGCTGCCAGCGATCTGTCCCCCCCAGTTGCACAGCTGACGGTCATGTTCGGTCAGTGCCCGGGCCTGGGCTTGGCTACCGAGCAAGGTGAGGGCGCTGAAAGAGCAGAGTAGAAAAAGCCGCATATAGCCGTCCTAAGCACTTGAAGAGGCAGGATTTTGCCTTGTGCAAGAATGGCGCGGGGCCAGCAAAATGCTGTCAACGGCCTCGGAGGGACGTGTAGCGACGGGCGGTGCCCATGGGGCCTTTAGACCCGATCAAACGCCACGTCGCGCGGCATCTGATCAGGACCGGGTCGATCATCAAGCCATGGCGGCTCGGGCACTGCCTTGGGTTTGTTGCACACGCGCACGGCATGCGTCGCCGAACGCCTCGAACAGGGCGATGGAATTCGGATTGCTAGCCGCCTGCCACTCTGGGTGCCATTGCACTGCGAACAGGAAAGGCGACAGGCTCGGAGCATGGATCGCTTCGACCAGGCCGTCATCGGCGACCGCCAGTGCCTCCAGGCCCTGACCGAGCGTGCGCAGGCCCTGACCATGCAGCGAGTTGACACGGATACGGTCGGTGCCAAGGGCCGTTTGCAACCAGCTGCCCACGGCGATCTGCACGCCATGGGCCGCAGCGTATTGTACGTTCACAGGGTCGTCGGGGTTTTCCCGATGGTCGTTGAAGCCGGGCTCGGCGTAGACCTTCTGGTAAATGTCGCCGCCCAGGGCCACGTTGATTTCCTGCATGCCGCGGCAGATGCCGAAGATCGGCAGGCCGCGTGCCAACGCCAACTGCACCAGAGCGATGTCGAACACATCGCGGTGTTTGTCCTGAGCCTTGCCCGGCGTCAGGTTCTCCTGCCCATAGAGGCCTGGATCGATGTTGCTGCCGGCGCCGGTGAGATACACGCCATCGGCCATGGACAGGTAGGTTTCCAGCTCGTCGATGCCGCAGCAGGTGGGCACCAGCACCGGCACGCAACCGCCGAACTCGACCAGGGGTGTGATGTATTTGTGGGTCATGACCTGATAGTCGTGACCTTTGCGCTCTTGCGTGCCCATGGTCATCAGAACCACGGGTTTGCGCAGGGAAGAAGGGGTATTGCCAATGTTGCTGTTGGACATATGTCACCTTGGGACAGGCGCGGCCCGTCATGATCGTGCAGGGCGCAAGCGGATGGCTCGACGCGCCTGACACCCCGAGCACTGCCGGTTTAGCGGGAAACGCTGTCAACCGGTCGGGGCGTGGCCACAGCTTGCCAGAGCCGTTCGATATGTCAAACGACCTGCCATGCCGCAAGCTGCCGGCATGGCTCGAAAAAACAGGCTTTGGCCATGCCGCAGGCCTTGCCCGGCAAGGCTTGGGCAGTTGGTCGGGTCAACAATACTTGACGGGTGCAGTCCAATCATTGCGCCGCTGCAATGAGTTTACGCGCGTATTGTGAGGCACCTTGAGCTACCCACTCGTGGATCGAGAACCGACGCGCGTCGAGACAAGGCCTCAGGGGTGGCTGACCAGTACCAGGCTCTGGTGCGCATCCGGTCGCTCTTGCAATGCGTACTGCACCGAAAGACTGCTTCCGGCGCCGGCGGCGATGAGGTTCTGCAAGTAGTCGAATGTCGCAGGATCGGTGGTGACGATGGTCACCAGGCTCGATTCGCCATGGCTGGCCAGCTGTTCGCCCAATGACTGCAACTGCCGACCGAGCGCCGGCGAGCGCTGCTCGACCAAGCGCCGCGGCAGCATGATCTGGAGAGCGGCGGAGAGTTCGGAGGGTGGCGGGGCGGGTTCTACTTCAGGCGCCTGGATCGGGGGGCGCTGCGGCAGTGCATCGTCCGTCGACTGACAGCCGGCGAGTAACGCGATGCCTAACAGGCCCGAAACCAAGACCGCAAAGCGAGAAGGCGAAGCCATACCGATGTCACTCCTTGATGTTGCCGCCGTGAATAGGGCAATTCGAAGCGATGCTAGCACGATGCCACGCACGCGCACCGCTTACCTGGCGTCCAACCTGGCTTGGCCAAGCGCTTACGCCCAGTACCGGTCTACACCCCGGGGGTACAGCAGTTCTACTCAGGCTGCTCGACTCGCTTGGGGCAGTGCTGAGTCGAACCGATCCATCGTCGACCTCATCCTGCTGCGCCCAACGGTTGCGCAACGCCCGCTCCATGGCCATGCTGGCTCGTCCCGCCCCCTGGAAGGAGCTCCCCCGTGTCTGTCATCGATTGCGTCTCGAGCGTGCGTATCCCCTTCACCGAACTGGTAGCGCTGTTGCAAGGCATTTTCCAGCGTCATGGCTGTAGCGAGCGGGTGGCAGCCGTACTGGCGCACAACTGCGCCAGCGCCCAGCGCGACGGTGCCCACAGCCATGGCGTGTTCCGCGTGCCGGGGTATGTGTCGACGCTGGCCAGCGGTTGGGTCGACGGCCGGGCCGAACCGCGCGTCAGCGACGTGGCGTCAGGCTTGGTCAGTGTCGATGCCTGCGGCGGTTTCGCCCAGCCTGCGCTGGCATCGGCTCGCGAGCTGCTGCTCGACAAGACGCGCAAGGCCGGGGTGGCCGCATTGGCCATCCACAACTCCCACCATTTCGCTGCCTTGTGGCCCGACGTCGAGCCGTTCGCCGAGCAAGGCCTGATCGCCTTGAGCGTGGTCAACAGCATGACCTGCGTGGTGCCGCATGGCGCGCGCAAGCCGGTCTTCGGCACCAACCCGATCGCCTTCGCTGCGCCCTGCGAAGGTCAAGCACCGATCGTCTTCGATATGGCCACCAGTGCCATGGCCCATGGCGATGTGCAGCTCGCCGCGCGAGCCGGCCAACCCTTGCCGCCGGACGTGGGCGTGGATGCCGCCGGTGAGCCGACCACGGACGCGCAGGCGGTGCTCGAGGGTGGGGCGCTGTTGCCCTTCGGTGGCCACAAAGGCTCGGCATTATCGATGATGGTCGAACTGCTCGCCGCCGCACTCACCGGCGGTCACTTCTCCTGGGAGTTCGACTGGGCCGGCCACCCGGGCGCGAAAACGCCCTGGACCGGGCAGTTGCTTGTGCTCATCGACCCCAGCAAGACCCAGGGTCAGGGATTTGCCCAGCGCAGCCGCGCACTGCTCGAACAGATGCAGGGCGCCGGCTTGAGCCGGCTGCCTGGTGAGCGCCGTCATCGCGAGCGCGCCATCGCAGCGCAAGCGGGCGTGGCGCTGACCGCTGATGAGTTGGCCCACCTGCGCCAGCTCTGACAGACGGCGCTTGCGCGGTTGCAGGCGCGCATTGCGTCACGGTGATGTTCCTTGGCCGACAGGACGGGTATGCTCAGGCAGCTTTTCCCTCCGACCTGAGCCAAGGAGCTGTGCGCTGTGTTCAAACATGTCGATGCCTATGCGGGCGATCCGATCCTCTCACTGATGGAAACCTTCAAGGCCGATCCGCGCGCCGACAAGGTCAATCTGAGCATCGGTCTCTACTACGACGAAGGCGGCGTGGTTCCGCAACTGGAGGCGGTCGCCGAGATGGAGCGGCGTCTGGCCGACCAGCCGCATCAGGCGTCGCTGTACCTGCCGATGGAAGGCCTGGCCGCCTACCGCCAGGCGACCCAGGCGCTGCTGTTCGGTGCCGGGCACCCCGCGTTGCAGGCCGGCCGCGTCGCCACGGTGCAGACCGTGGGTGGTTCGGGCGCGTTGAAAGTGGGCGCAGACTTCCTCAAGCGCTATTTCCCGGATTCGCAAGTGTGGGTCAGCAACCCGACCTGGGACAACCACCGGGCGATCTTCGAAGGCGCGGGCTTCACCGTGAACACCTACCCGTACTTCGACGCGGACACCCGCGGCCTGGACTTCGCCGGCATGCTCGCCACCCTGCAAGGGCTGGCCAAGCACAGCATCGTGCTGCTGCACCCGTGCTGCCATAACCCGACCGGTGTCGACCTCGATCCACAGCAGTGGCAGCAGGTGGTCGACGTGGTCAAGGCGGGCGAGCTGATCGCGTTTCTCGACATCGCTTACCAAGGCTTCGGCGAAGGCCTGGAGCAGGACGCCTTCGCCATCCGCGAAATGGCCCGCGCCGGCGTACCCTGCCTGGTCAGCAATTCGTTCTCGAAGATCTTCTCGCTGTATGGCGAGCGCGTCGGTGGCCTGTCGGTGGTCAGCGACGATACCGACAGCGCCCAGCGCGTGCTCGGCCAGCTCAAGGCCACTGTGCGCCGCAACTATTCGAGCCCACCGTGCCACGGCGCACAACTGGTGGCCGGGGTGCTGAACGATGCCGGGCTGAATGCCGCTTGGATGGCCGAGGTCGAGGCCATGCGCCAACGCATATTGGACATGCGCCAGGGGTTGGTCGATCAACTGGGCGAACTGCTGCCCGGGCAGGACTTCCAGTTCCTGTTGCGCCAGCGCGGCATGTTCAGCTACACCGGTTTCAGCGTGGCCCAGGTGCAGCGCCTGCGCGATGAGTTCGGTGTGTACCTGATCGACAGCGGTCGTGTGTGCATGGCTGGCCTGCGCAAGGACAACCTGCGCCGCGTCGCCGAAGCCTTCGCTGCCGTCCAGCACGGGTGAACCGCCGTAGGGGCGGCCGATCGGTCGCCTCTACCTGTAATGCTCCGGGCTGTTGAAGTTCTCCAGGCGCTGATCGCCCACGTCGCACTCCAGCGCCAGCAACGCACCCCGGGCCAAGGCCCGGTGCAAGCTGCGCTCGCCCTCGTTCCAGCCCTGGCGCAGCATGCCCAGGCTCGAGCGCGGCAACACGCTGAACATCGGCTGCCAGAACCCGCCCTGACGTACCATCGCTGCGCCGTCACCCTCCAGGGCTCGCGCCAGCAGCGCGTCCAGCAAAGCCCGGTCGATTCGCGGCGTATCACAGGCCAGTACCGCCACCCAGGGTTGGCGCGCCACCGCCAATCCCGCCAGCACGCCGGCCAGGGGGCCTGGAAAATCCGCGTGTTCGTCGCTGACCACTCGATCGGCGTAGGCACCGTACGACTCGGCGTTGCGGTTGCAGGACAGGATCAGGTCATCGGTCCAGGGCCGCACCACGCCGTGCAAGTGGGCGATCAAAGGCTCGCCGTGCCAAGGGATCAACCCCTTGTCGCGCCCGCCCATGCGCTGACCACGCCCTCCAGCCAGGATCAACACCGAACAGCGAGAAACATCCGACATGAAAAAGGGCTCCAGGCAATGACGCCCGGAACCCTCCCATGTGGCCTGCGCTATGTCCAGTCAGTTGTGCTCCACGCCCGCTTACGGCGTATCGGTCGCTGCGCGACGGCTGGCCAGGCGCATCACCACCACGAAGAACACCGGTACGAACACCACGGCCAGGGTGGCGCTGAGCATGCCCCCGATCACGCCGGTGCCGATCGCCTGCTGGCTGGCCGAGCTCGCACCCGTGGCGATGGCCAACGGCACCACGCCGAGGATGAACGCCAGCGAGGTCATGACGATGGGCCGCAAGCGCAGGCGCGCGGCCTGCAAGGCGGCGTCGCGGGCGTCCAGGCCTTGATCCACGAGGGCCTTGGCGAACTCGATGATGAGGATGGCGTTCTTCGCCGACAGGCCGATAAGGGTGATCAGGCCCACCTTGAAGAACACGTCGTTGGGCATGCCGCGCAGCATCACCGCCAGCACTGCGCCGAACACACCCAGCGGCACCACCAACAGCACTGCGGTCGGGATCGACCAGCTTTCGTACAGCGCCGCCAGGCACAGGAATACTACCAGCAATGACAGCACCAACAGCAAGGGTGCCTGGCTGCCGGACAAGCGTTCCTGCAACGACAGCCCGGTCCACTCCAGGCCCACTCCCGTGGGCAGCTGATCGACCAGCCGCTGCACCTCGTCCATGGCTTCGCCGGAACTCAAGCCCGCTGCAGGCTCGCCGGAGATCGACACGGCCGGGTAGCCGTTGTAGCGGGTCAACTGCACCGGGCCTGTCACCCAACGGGCGCTGACGAAGGCGGCGAGCGGCACCATCTTGCCGCTGGCATTGCGCACGTGCATGCCCAGCAGGTCTTCGACCTGGCTGCGTTGGTCGCCCTCGGCCTGCACTACCACGCGTTGCATGCGGCCCTGGTTGGGGAAGTCGTTGACGTAGGTGGAGCCCACTGCCGTGTCGAGCACCGCGCTGATGTCGGCGAACGAGACGCCCAAGGCATTGGCCTGACGCCGGTCGATGTCCAGTTGCACCTGTGGGCTCTCGGCCAGCGAGGCTTCGCGCACATTGGTCAGCAGCTTGCTGTCGCCTGCCGCAGCGAGCAGGGCGTCGCGTGCCGCCATCAGCTGCGCATGGCCAAGCCCTGCGCGGTCTTGCAGGCGGAACTGGAAGCCGGTGGATTCGCCCAGCCCGTCGATCGGTGGCGGCAGCACGGAAAAGGCCACCGCATCCTTGATCTGACTGAAGGCCGCGTTGGCGCGATCGGCGATCGACTGCGCGCTGTCGTCACCACCGCGCTCGGACCAGTCCTTGAGCGTGGTGAAGGTCAAGGCGGCGTTCTGTCCGCTGCCGGAGAAGCTGAACCCAAGGATCACCGTGGTATCCGCCACACCCGGTTCTTGCGCGTTGTGCGCCTCGATCTGCGCCGCTACCTGCTCGGTGCGCGCACGGCTGGCGCCCGGCGGCAGCTGGATGTCGGTGATGGTGTAGCCCTGGTCCTCGGTCGGCAGGAAGTCGCTGGGCAACTGGCTGAAGCCGTAGGCCAGCGCGCCCACCAGCGCCGCATACACCAGCAGGTAGCGCCCGGAGCGCGCCAGGGCATGCCCGACCCAGCCCTCATAGCTTTCGGTCATGCGCGCGAAGCGCCGGTTGAACCAGCCGAAGAATCCACGCTTTTCGTGATGCTCGCCTTTGCCCAGCGGTTTCAACAGGGTGGCGCACAAGGCTGGCGTCAGGCTCAGGGCCAAGAAGGCCGAAAACAGGATCGATACGGCCATCGACACCGAGAACTGCTGGTAGATGACCCCCACCGAGCCGCTCATGAAGGCCATGGGCAGGAACACCGCCACCAGCACCAGGGTGATGCCGACGATCGCGCCACTGATCTGGCCCATGGCCTTGCGCGTCGCGTCACGCGGCGACAAGCCTTCCTCGGCCATGATGCGTTCGACGTTCTCCACCACCACGATGGCATCGTCGACCAGGATGCCGATGGCCAGCACCATGCCGAACAGGGTCAGCACATTGATGGAAAAGCCCAGGCCCAGCATCACGGCGAAGGTGCCTGCCAGCGCCACCGGCACCACCAGCGTGGGGATGAGCGTGTAGCGCACGTTCTGCAGGAACAGGAACATCACCGCGAACACCAGCAGCATGGCCTCGAACAGCGTGGTGATCACCTGCTTGATCGACACCTTGACGAAGGGCGAGGTGTCGTAGGGGATGTCGTACTGGGTGCCCTCGGGGAAGAACCTGGCCAGCTCCTCCATCTTGTTGCGCACCAGGGTCGCAGTCTCCATCGCGTTGGCGCCCGGCGACAGTTGCACGGCAAAAGCAGTGGAGGGCTTGCCGTTCAGACGCGTACCGAACTGGTACTCCTGCGCACCGACTTCCACCCGTGCCACGTCGCCGATGGTCACCACCGAACCATCGGGGTTAGCCCGCAGCACCACCGCGGCAAACGCTTCGGGCGTGCTCAGTTGGCCGTTGACCACAACATTGGCGGTGATCTCCTGGGTCTTGCGCCCCGGCAGGTCGCCGATGCTGCCAGGGGCCACCTGCGCGTTCTGCGCGGCGATGGCCTCGGTCACATCGACCGGGGTGAGGTTGTAGCCCACGAGCTTGCGCGGGTCGATCCAGATGCGCATGGCCCGCTCCGAGCCGTACAGCTGCGCCTTGCCGACGCCCTTGAGGCGGCGGATCTCGTTCATCACGTTGCGCGCCAGGATGTCGCTCAGGGCCGTTTCGTCAAGGCTGCCGTCCACCGAGGTGAGCGTGCCGAGCAACAGAAAGCCGGTGGACACCTTTTCCACTTGCAGACCCTGCTGAGTCACGGCACGCGGCAAGCGCGACTCGACCACCTTCAGGCGGTTCTGCACGTCGACCTGGGCAAGGTCCGGCAGGGTGCCGGGCTCGAACGTGGCGGTGATGGTCGCGCTGCCCAGGCTGCTCTGCGATTCGAAATACAGCAGGTTGTCGGCGCCGTTGAGCTCCTGCTCGATCAGGCTCACCACGGTCTCGTCGATAGTGGTGGCCGAAGCACCGGGGTAGACGGCGTAGATTTCGATCTGCGGCGGCGCGACGTTGGGGTACTGCGCCACCGGCAACCTGGGAATGGCCAACGCCCCGGCGAGCAGAATGAAGAGCGCCACGACCCAGGCGAAGATGGGCCGGTCGATGAAAAACTGCGGCATGTGTCAGCGCCTCACTGGTCGTTGTGCTTGGCGAGGTCCGGCGCCGTATCGGCAGCCTCGACCTGCACCGGGTCGCCTGGCTTGACGTGTTGCAGCCCTTCGACCACCACGCGTTCGCCGGCCTCGAGGCCGGCGGTGACGATCCAGCGGTCGTCCTGCACCGTGCCCAGGGTGATCGACCGTTCGCTGACGCGCGACTGGTCGTCGACCACCATCACTTTGGGCTGACCCGCGGTGTCGCGACTGATGGCGCGCTGCGGCACGCTCAAGCCCTGGGGCTGCACCGCTTGCTCCAGGCGCACGCGCACATAGCTGCCGGGCAGCAGGTCGAGGTCGGGGTTGGGGAATTCGCTGCGCAGGGTGATCTGGTTGGTGCTGGCATCGACGCTGATGTCGGAGAACAGCAGCTTGCCGGGGCGCGGGTAGGGCTGGTCATCGTCCTGAATCAGGGTGACTTCGGCCTGGTCCTGGCCCACCTGCTGCAACTGGCCGGCACGCAGGGCGCGGCGCAGGGCGTTGATCTCGCGGGTCGACTGGGTGACGTCGGCATGGATCGGATCCAGCTGCTGGATGGTCGCCAGCGGCGTGGTTTCGCCCTGGCCGACCAACGCCCCCTCGGTGACCAACGCACGGCCGATGCGTCCGGAAATCGGCGCGGTGACCGTGGCGTAGCCCAGGTTCAGCCGCGCCCGTTCCAGCGCGGCCTTGGCCTCGGCCACGGCGGCTTGGGCCTGCAGGTCGGCGGCGCGGGCGTTGTCGGCTTCCTGACGGCTGATGGCGTTTTCATCCACCAACTGGCGGTAGCGTTGGTCTTGCAGACGCGTTTGATAGCGCGTGGCTTCGGCGCGCGCCAGGGCGGCACGGGCGCTGTCCTGGTCGGCCTTGAGCGGCGCCGGGTCGATCAGGAACAGCACGTCGCCTCGCTTCACGTCGCTGCCTTCGCGGTACACGCGTTTGAGCACCACGCCCGCGACCCGGGCGCGCACCTCGGCCACCCGTGGCGCCAGCAGGCGGCCACTGAGTTCGGTGCTGATGGCCAGCGCACGCGGTTCAAGGGTTTCGACGCGCACCTTGGGCGTCGGGGCTGGTTGTTCCTGGTCGGCGGCATCGTTGCAGCCGGCCAGTGCCAGGCCCAGCAGGGCGAGCAGCGCGAGGCGCCGCGGAAGCAGGGGGCGTGAAATGGACATGCGGACTTTCCCGAGATTGACCTGCCGTATGCTACGGCAAGCCTTGCTGTCCAGCTGTGAAGCTCTGTAGGACGAGTGTGAAAAACTGTGAAGAAGCGGCCTTTACTTGCGTAGGATTCTTTATCCTGCGCCGAACTGCCCTCGCCGACGAACCTCATATGCCGAATATTCTCCTGGTCGAAGACGACAGCGCGCTGTCCGAGCTGATCGCCAGTTACCTGCGCCGCAACGATTTTCATGTGCACGTCATCGCTCGGGGCGATCAGGTGCTCGAAGCGGTGCACCGCGAGCGTCCGGATCTGGTCGTACTCGACCTGATGCTGCCCGGTCTGGACGGTCTGCAGGTGTGTCGGCGCCTGCGCCAGGAGACGCAAAGCCTGCCGATCCTGATGCTGACCGCCCGCGACGACAGCCACGACCAGGTGCTGGGCCTGGAAATGGGCGCCGACGATTACGTCAACAAGCCCTGCGAGCCGCGGGTGCTGCTGGCGCGCATCCGCACCTTGCTGCGCCGCAGCAGCGTCAACGAACCGCGCCTGGACCACGACCTGATCCAGATCGGCGGGCTCTCCATCGACCTCGCCGAACGCAGGGTCGGCTGGCGTGGCGAGGAAGTGGAGTTGTCCAGCGGCGAATACAACCTGCTGGTGGTGCTGGCGCGCAATGCCGGCGAAGTGCTCAGCCGCGACCGCATCCTGCAGCAACTGCGTGGCATCGAGTTCAATGGCACCGACCGCTCGGTGGACGTGGCCATCTCCAAGCTGCGGCGCAAGTTCGACGACAGCGCAGGCGAGGCGCGCAAGATCAAGACCGTATGGGGCAAGGGCTACCTGTTCAGCCGCAGCGAATGGGAGTTCTGAGTCGCCATGCTCAAGCTGCTGATTCGCCTGTACCTGTTGATCATCGTGGCTTACGCCAGCGCGATCCTGCTCATTCCCGACACCATCGTCAGCGTCTTCAACAGCCGTTACACCGCCTACAACCTGGAAATGGCCAAGGGCGTGCAATCGCTCCTGGTACAGCAGTTCCGTCAGGCGCCCAAGGCGCAGTGGCCGGCCGTGGCGGCAGACCTCGACGCGCGTTTCGCCCCGTTGCAGGTCAGCCTGCTGACGCTGGAAGACACCAAGCCGTCGAACGAGGAGCGTCAGCGTCTCAGCCAGGGCTTGAACGTGGTACGCCTGGGCGACTGGGGCTTTTACGACACGGCCCTGGCGCCCATCGACGACATCTGGGTGGTGCGCCTCTACACGCCGCCCGACCCGCTGGACATCAACCTGTTGTCGTGGGGCGTGACGGTCCTGATCGGCGCGGCCTTGCTCGGCTGCATCCTGATCTGGGCCTGGCCGCACTGGCGCGACCTGGAACGGCTCAAGGACACCGCGCGGCGCCTGGGCCACGGGCAGCTCGGCGAGCGTACGCACATCTCGGCGCATTCCAACATCGGGGAATTGGCCGGGGTGTTCGACACCATGGCCGGCGACCTGGAGCGCCACCTGAACCAGCAGCGCGAGCTGCTCAACGCGGTTTCGCACGAGTTGCGCACGCCCCTGACGCGCCTGGACTTCGGCCTGGTGTTGCTCTACGACGAGGTGCCCGCCGCCAGCCGCAAGCGTTTGATGGAACTGGTCGGGCACGTGCGCGAACTGGACGAGCTGGTGCTCGAACTGCTGTCCTACAGCCGCCTGGAAAATGCCGAGCAGGTCCGCGAACAGGTCGAGGTGTCGCTGGCCGAGCTGCTCGACAGCGTACTCGGGGGGTTCGCCGAGGAACTCGACAGCCGCGGCATCGCTTGGGAAGTATGCGCCGACGAGCCCCTGCCGCGATTCGTGCTCGACCCACGGCTAACCGCTCGCGCCATACAGAATCTGGTGCGCAACGCCATGCGCTACTGCGACGCACGCCTGCTGCTGCGCCTGCACCTGGAGGCCGAGGGCGGCTGCATGCTGACGGTGGAGGACGACGGCATCGGCATTCCGCCCGAGCAACGCGAGCGCATCTTCCAACCGTTCTACCGCCTGGACCGCAGCCGCGACCGCAGCACCGGCGGTTTCGGTCTGGGCCTGGCGATCAGTCGACGCGCCATCGAAGGACAGGGCGGCAGCCTGACGGTCGAGCCGTCACCGCTGGGTGGGGCACGCTTCGTGATCAGGCTGCCTGGGGCGTGAATCGAGGCGCTGCCTCGAATGCCTGCCGATGCCAAGACCTTGCGCCTGACGGCTCGGGCTTAGCTGGAATGTGCCAGCGCGCTGTCCTGCAGGTCGTCCACCGGCAGCGCTTCGTCGGGCAAGGCGGTGATCACACTGAAGTCGCTGATTTCCACTTCGCCGCCGCCGTAGCCCAGCAGGTGGAAGGAAAATGCCTTGCGCAAGGTGGGGTTGTCGAAGTCGAACTGCATGTCCAACGGTTGCTCGGCCGTGACCTGCATTTCTTGCGGAAAGCCGAGTTGCACGTCCTGTTCGTACTCTTTGGCCTTGAGCTGGAGGTAGGCGGTGTGCGCCGGGTCCAGCATGCGCACTTTCAGGTGGACGCGGGTACGGCTGCCCTCGGGCATTTCCAGATATTGGGCGCCGATCAGGTTGTCGGCCCAGTCGTCGCGTATCTGCGGTTGCAGGGCAATGGCGCTGGGGCCGCCGAACTGATAGCGCAGGTTCAGCGGCGTGTTCAGCAGCGACTGGTCCAACGCCTCGGCCAGCCCCGCGATCTGCGGGCCGCGACTGTCGTCGGCCTGGCCCAGGTAGGTCGCGCGGTCGGCGATGAAGCCACGACTGGCATAGCGTCGGCAGCGTTGTTGGAAATCGCATTCGGTGAAGGTGTCATGGCCGTCGTGGTAACGCAGCATGCCGTTGGTGAACGAGATCATCTCGCGGCCAGTGTCGTAGCTGCGAAACAACGACCGTCCGCCGAGCGAGGCCGGGATGGGCAGGGCGAAATAGTCGAGCAGCGAGGCGGTCAGGTCGACATGGCCGAAGGTGCCCGCCTTGATGCGCGGCAACTGCGCCTGCTCCGGCGCCAAGGTCAGATTGAAGCCCCACGACGACGCCAGGCGCACGCCATCGATGCCGTGGGACTCGTCGGACGTGATCACCACCAGCGTGTCCTTGAGCACACCTTGACGCTCCAGGGCATCGATAAACCGGCCCAGGGCGTCGTCCAGATGGGCCACGGCAGCGTGTTTGGGCGAACCATAGCGCTCCAGGTAGGCGTCCGGCGCAGCGTAGGGTTGATGGGTGCCGACGGTGAGCAGGGTCAGCATCCAGGGTTGCGGCCGGTCGCGTAATTGCCCGATGTAGTCCAGCGCACCCTCGAAGAATGCGCGGTCGTCCTTGCCCCAGGGAAATTCGAGGTAGTTGTCGTTGGCGAACCACTCCTGGCCGTGCACAGCATCGAAACCGATGTGCGGCATGATGCGGTCCTTGGCCATGAAACGCAGCCCGGCCGCTTGCAGGTAGTGGGTGGCGAACCCTGCCTCGCGCAGCTGCGCCGGCAGGCAATCGCGGTTGCGCGCCTGCTGGGTCAACAGTTCGACGCCCTTGGGCGTGCCGTCGGCCAGCTTGTCGTAATCGCCGCAGAGCATGGCGTACAGGCCGCGAATGGTCTGGTGGCTGTGCAACACATAGTCGGGGGTGTTCATACCGCGCTCGGCCCAGCGGCTGAGGTTGGGCATCAGGTCCTGGTCGAAGCGGCTGTGCAGCGCTTCACGATTGGCCCTCAGGTAGGCCCCGGGAATGCCCTCGAGGGTGATCAGCAGCAGATTGCGCGCCTGGCCCGGCCCCTCGAACAGACGCTCCCCGATCAGATCGCTCTGCGTCAGCCCGGCTGTAGGCAGTGCCGGCGCCAGCGTATCGGTACCCAGCCAGTGGCTCACCTCGCGTTGCACCTGGCCGGTGCCCGCGGCCAGCAACTGGTGGCCGAGGTTGTATTGCCGCCAGGGTTCGGCCTCGGACGGCCACAGATGCTGGCCGGCCCAGTGCACGCCAAGCATTCCCAAGGGCAGCGCCCACAAGGCCCGTGGCAGGGGGCGCTCGCTGGCACCCTTGGCGCGCCAGCGGCTCAGCAGCCAGGCAAGCACGCCTGCGCCCAGCAGCAGCGGCAACCAGCCGTGGGCGAGGGCGCCACCGGTGGAGTTCTCCAGAAATTGCCTGTCGAACAGATAGCTCAAATCGGCGCTGGTCGGCAGCCGCCCGACGGCGCTGACCAGCTCGGCCGCAGCCACCAGCAACACGGCCCACGCCAGTAGCAAGGGCAAGGCCACCCACCAGACCCGGCGCTGCACGAGCAGCAACAAGGCGCCACCGATGGCCAGGTCCGACAGATAACCGGCCGGGTTCGACCAGCCCAGCAATGCGCGGCTGGCCAGCGGAATCAACAGCACCAGGGCGATCAGGGTGAGGGTGCGGGCGCCGTAACGCAGCGGCGTGCCGGTGGAGTGGCTCACGAGAAAAAGTCCTTGTTGTCATCGGGTGGTCACGAATGTGTGGGTGATGATAACAGGGCACCGTTGTGGGCGAGCCCAAAACGGCTGAATGCGTCCCGCAGGCGGGCCGCACCTCATCAGTGTTTCAGCGCCGAAACACCCGCTCGTTCATGCCAAGCGGTCCAGCAACTGCGCCACCGCCTCGATCGCCGCCTGCCGACGTGGCTCCCAAGCGCCATCAAGGATGTGCACCGGACGCCGGTGCAGGGTCAACCAGTGCAGGCTGTCGTCGAAAAACCGTTGGCGCTCGCTCAGGACCGGCTGACAGCGCATGCCATCGCCCACCCACTCCACGCCCTCGGGCCGCAGCAACAGGTGCAGGTCGTATCGACGGGCCAGCAATGCCTGTTCCAGCCAGGCCGGGCAATCGTCGAACAACGTGCGGCTCCAGAGGATGTTGCTGAGCAGGTGGGTATCGAGAATCAGCAGATCGGGCGCTTGGGCACGGGCCTGGTCTTCCCAGGCCAGTTGCCCCTCGGCGATGGCGGGAATGTCGGCGTAGCACGTGTCGCGCTGCTCGCGTTCGATGAAATGACGCACGTACTCACCGACCACCACGCCGCCGAACACCCGCTGCAGTTCGCCGCTCAGCCAGCTCTTGCCGCTCGATTCCGGGCCGCACAGCACCACTACTTTCATGCCGGCACCAATGCAGGGTCGCGGCGCCACTCGAGGTACCCGCGCACGGCGATCAGTGTGAACAGGGCATACAGGCCGGCGGTGAGGTACAAGCCCTTGTACAGGAACAGGCCGACGAAGATCACGTCGAGCACCACCCACAGCGTCCAGCATTGCAGGCGCTTTTGCGCCATCCACAACTGCGCCACCAGGCTGAAGGCGGTCAGGGCGGCGTCGAGCCAGGGCTGGGCGGCGTCGGTCCAGTGCGCCATGGCCGCGCCCAAGCCCAGGCTGGCGAGCAGGCCTATGGCCAGACCGGCACCCACCGCCGGCAGCGCCAGGCGCGTCACGTGACGGGCCTCGGCGGGGCGGCCTGGACGGGTCCACTGCCACCAGCCGTAGAGCTGCAGCACGGCATAGATCAGTTGCAGGAGCATGTCCGAATACAGCTTCACCTCGTAGAAGATCCAGCTGTAGAGCACCACCATGACCAGCCCGATGGGCCAGCACCAGGGGTTCTGTTTGACCGTGAGCCAGACGGCGACGACGCCGAGCGCGGCAGCGAACAGTTCTAGGCCGGACATCGGCATTCCTGTAACGGGAAGAGGGGCGGCGATTGTAACCCGGCGTACATACAATGCTACCGTCCAGGCGCCAGACCCTGCTTTGTGCCTATACCGTAGGAATTGGATGAAACCTTTGTGACGCTGAACTTTTCTGCTGGTATTGGTCCCAAGGGTCGCTGTAAAAAGGCGCGTTTCTCCGCGCTTGCACCGTTATCACGCAGACAGGGACGCGTCATGCCACCTTCATGTGTCCGTGCCTTCGTGCCGGCCGACAACGACCACTCTCGCACCGACTGAGGTATGGATGGATTTTTGGAATGCCGCTCAGGCAATCATTCTGGGCATCGTCGAAGGACTCACCGAGTTCCTGCCGATCTCCAGCACTGGTCACCAGATCATCGTGGCCGATCTGATCGACTTCCGCGGCGATCGGGCCATGGCGTTCAACATCATCATCCAGCTCGGCGCGATCCTCGCCGTGGTCTGGGAGTTTCGCCGCAAGATTCTCGAGGTGGTCGTGGGCCTGCCCACCCACGCCCCCGCCAGGCGTTTCACCCTCAACCTGTTGATCGCCTTCATGCCGGCGGTGGCGCTTGGGGTGATTTTCGCCGACACGATCCATGAGTACCTGTTCAACCCCATCACCGTAGCCGCGGCCTTGGTCATAGGCGGCATGATCATGCTCTGGGCCGAACGGCGCGAACATTCCATCGAGGTCGAGCACGTCGATCAGATGTGCTGGCACCATGCCTTGAAGATCGGCTTCGTGCAGTGCCTGGCCATGATCCCCGGCACCTCGCGCTCCGGCTCGACCATCATCGGCGGCCTGCTGTTCGGCTTGTCGCGCAAGGCGGCGACCGAGTTTTCGTTCTTCCTGGCGATGCCGACCATGGTCGGCGCGGCGGTGTACTCGGGCTACAAATACCGAGACCTGTTCCAGCCGAGCGATCTGCCGGTGTTCGCCATCGGATTCGTGGTGTCGTTCATGTTCGCCATGATCGCGGTGCGGGCGCTGCTCAAGTTCATCGCCAACCACAGCTACGCCGTGTTCGCCTGGTACCGCATCGTCTTCGGCCTGTTGATCCTGGCCACTTGGCAGTTCGGTTGGGTCGACTGGTCGACGGCGAGCGCCTGAGATGGCGAATCAAGAACGCCCGCGGCCGACCCAGGCCGCTAACCGGCACATAACGGCGGCCAGCGAACGGTCTAACCGCTCCTCAGCCGAAAGGGCCGCGCCACGACGCCGGCAGGCGCCCGAACCTACCCCGGGTGTGCGCCATCCATGGATCAAACTGCTCGTTTTCGTCATGCTCTGTGGGCTGCCGGGTATGGGGCTGGCGCATTTGGCCGCCACGACCGGTACATGGGCCTGGCTGGCGCCATGGGTGCTGGGCGCTTACCTGGCGACCAGCCTCGCGACCCTGGCGCTGTATGGGTATGACAAACGCCAGGCACGCCTGCAAGGTCAGCGCATCCCCGAGCGTTGCCTGCACCTGTTCGAGCTGTGTGGAGGCTGGCCCGGCGCGCTTTTGGCGCAGCAACTGTGGCGGCACAAGACGCGCAAGCTGACGTATCAGGCCGTGTTCTGGCTGATCGTGGCGGTTCATCAAGGGCTGTGGCTGGTGCCTGTGCTCAATGCCCGGCTGAGCGTCTGATCACGTCCGTCTGACCGGCCGATCGCTGGCAATCACACATGACGCTCCCCGCAGGTTTCGAACGACGCCGCCAGGTGATCGATCCAGGCGCGTACCGCCGGCAGGAGACCGCGTCGATGTGGATAGACCGCTTGTAACCAGGCCAGCGGCAACGACCATCCAGGCAACAGACGCACCAGCTCGCCACGCGCCAGTTCTTCCTCGCAGGCAAGGCTGGGCAGCGCGGTGAAGCCCAGCCCCGCGCGCACCGCCGCATTGCGCATGACGAAGTCGTCCACGGCCAGACGTGGTTCCAGGGCCAGTTCATACCCACGGCCATCCTGGTGCAGCAAGCGCAGGTGCACCAATCGGTCGGCTTCCACCGCGCCCAGTATGGGCAGGCTGGCCAACTGCGCCGGCTCGCTCAAGCCCGAGGCGAAGCCCGATGCGGCCACCAGTTGCATCTGCGCCGGAGCCAGGCGGCGAGTGACCAGTGACGGGTCTTCGTCGCCCGGTTCGCGGACGCGCAAGGCCACGTCGATGCCTTCGGCGATCAGGTCGACGCGGCGGTTGACCAGGACCATGTCCAATTGCACCTGCGGGTACTGCGCCAGAAAGCCACGCACGATATCCGGCAGGAAGGCATGACCCAGCGCCACCGGGCACGACACCCGCAACCGCCCGCATGGCTCGCTGCTCATGCTGGCCACCACTTCTTCGGCCGCTTCGGCCTCCAGCAGCATCGCCTGGCAATGCTGCAAATAGCGCTCGCCAACCGCCGTCAACTTGAGCTGGCGCGTGGTGCGTTGCAACAGTCGGGTGCCCAGCCGCTGCTCCAGTTCTGCGATACGCCGGGACAGGCGCGATTTGGGGATGCCCAGGCGCCGGCCGGCTTCGGCGAAGCTGCCGGCGGCTACCACCTCGGCGAAATAGAACAGATCGTTGAGGTCTCGTGGAGGTGAGCACAGGCGGGCTGGGATCATGGCGCTGGCCGATTGCTGAAAGAGGTGATCATAACGAGTACGTGGTGAGCACGAATAGAGTGCCCTTTACCGCGCGGGGGACGATGTTCACCCCAAGCAGATGGTCAGGGGAAGCTGCTTGGGCATACCAGTCATGCTTCTTGGCTATTGCGCCAGTAGCGAATGGGCCTAATACGGTGCCTGGGTATAGCTATTTTCTACACCATTCGTATTAATCACTTGAATATACGTTTCGCCAGGGAAGGGTCATGCATCATGATCGACTACAAACAGCTCGAAAAAAAACGTACGGCCCGCCAAGCCTCGCTCGCCCGTGCTACACGGCCTGCTCTACCTTCGATGGACTACGATGAAAACTTCGCAACGGACGGCAAACTGATGCTGCCCTTCGAGAATCGTACGGGTTGGGCCAGCTGCATCATCCCCAGTTTCGTGCACCCGGCTACTTTCATCGTGGGGTTCTATGAAACCCTCAAGATCATATCGCCTCAGCCTGCTTACCTCGCACGCCTGGTCAGGTTGAGACCTAACGGCGAAGTGGACCCCGGGTTCGCCAATGGCAAAGGGTTCATCGATGCGAATTTCGCTCAGGAAGGTATTTCGGTCATCAGCGGCATCCATGAAACTGCGGATGGATTTTATGTCTGGGGCAACACGGTCTCGCTGTCGGACAACTCATTGGTCACGCGGTACTTTCTCTCCAAACTCAAAGCGGACGGTCAGCCCGACTTGGACTTTGGCGAGCGTGGGTCACTGGACATCAACACGCTGGGGCTTGAGTACCCGGTTCAACTGATGCCCGACCAAGCCTGCATCTTCTCGGCCGATGGCGGCATCTATGTGGGCGTCGCTGCCAGCGACGCCAGTGTTGCGCTGCTCCTCAAACTGGACAGCGCTGGCAAATTGGACCCCCGGTTTCAAAACGGAGGCGTGGCGCCTATCACCAACGATGGGAAGGGTGTCTACCCACAGGGTCTAGCCGGGACTGGTCAGGATGGACTGTTCGTGTTTGGCATGACCGTGTCCGATACGGAGATTGCAGGTGTCGTCATCAAATATGACAGGGCCGGCGACAAATGCAGCCAATTCGGCAACGCCGGCGTTAGTGAAGTGTGGGTCGAAGGGTATTACTCCAACATTGCCGGCCTGAGCGTGCTGGATGACACGCGGCTGCTGTTGGTAGGGAATGCAGACACCTTGAGGGAGGGCGCTTTGGTCACGGAAAGTTTGGCCACCCTCCTGAACGGCGATGGACAACCCGATAGGCAATTCAACGCGGGTGAGCCTGTGTTCAGTCGATTCGATCCCATTTCGGACTTCGACAAATGGGACGTGGGGCTGCCACAACTTCCCCGGTTGGCAAATATGCTGATAGTGGGCTCCGGGGGCAGTCAGGGAAGCACTGGTCCTGTTGTGGGGCGGTACAACGAAGATGGCAGCCCTGACACATCTTTTGCCAACGGATACGCATTCGCCACGGTGGACGATGCCAGTTTCTCTCCCAATGGACGATTGATCTGCACTCATCCTGCACCAGGCCAGATATTTGTTGCAGGCAGTGTGAGTGGCCGTCCGGCCATCTTGGCGCTGAAAGTCTGAACGATGCTGGGGCTTATAGCCGTCGGCGCTTGATCGAAAGCGATTGGCGCGCCATAGGGCGATGGCCAACCTGCGAATGATCGTTCTACTGGTGGGACGATCAAGCGTATTTTTACCTACTTATTACACATTGTTACCTCCTGTAGGATGGCCAGCATTCATAGCAGCTTGCCACTTGCTTGCCCTACAGGAGAGTTCCATGAAACTGTTGCACATCGACTCGAGCATCCTCGGTGAACATTCCGCCTCGCGCCAATTGACCCAGCAGGTCGTGCAGGCCTGGCAAGCGGCCGACCCCAGTGTCGAGATCACCTACCGCGACCTGGCTGCCGATGCCATCAGCCACTTCTCGGCCGCCACCTTGCTTGCCGCCGGCACTGCCGAGCAAGCGCGCGACGCCGCGCAAGCCTTCGAAGCTCAGCTCAGCGCGCAGACCCTGGCCGAGTTTCTCGCTGCCGATGCCGTGGTGATCGGTGCGCCGATGTACAACTTCAGCGTACCGACCCAGCTCAAGGCCTGGATCGACCGTATCGCCGTCGCCGGGCAGACCTTCCGCTATACCGAATCCGGCCCTGAAGGGTTGTGCGGCGGCAAGCGCGTAGTGCTGGTGTCCACCGCCGGCGGTCTGCACGAAGGGCAGGCGAGCGGCGTGGGTCACGAGGATTTCCTCAAAGTCTTCTTCGGCTTCATCGGTATCACCGACTTGCAGATCGTACGCGCCCAGGGCCTGGCCTACGGGCCTGAGCAACGCGATACAGCGATGGCCGCGGCCAAGGCGCAGATCGCCGATGGGCTGTTCGCCGCCTGATCGACATGCATGTGCACAAGCCGGCTGGCGCTTCCTGCGTCGGCCGGTTTTTTTTCATCGAAATTTCATCTGGATGTGCTGCGCCAAGCTCTAGCCTCTGCGTTATTCAGTCAACGCCGAACGCCTCTGTACCCAATCGGGATAGATGCCCAGGACATCGTTCTGACCTTACTGCAACCCTGCATGGGAATCGCGACATGGGCTCGCTGCGCCTGGCAATCGTCATGGTCCTGAACGCGCTGATCCTGCCCGCTCAGGCGAGCGCGTCGAGCGCCGGCCTGCAAACGCTGAATTTGGTCGATCCGGTGGACGGCCTGCCGATGCAGGCACTGGCGTTCTATCCGTCCTCAGGGGCGCCTGCCTCGACCTTGCTCGAAGGCTATCGGGTCGAGGCCGCCGAGCGACAGCCGTTGGCGATCGGGCGTTTTCCGTTGCTGGTGATGTCGCCTGGCAACAGCGGCAGCCCCCTGGCCCTGCACGATCTGGCCACGGCCCTGGCGCGGCGAGGTTTCGTGGTGGTGGCGGTGGAGCATCCGGGCGACAACGGCCGCGACCACAGCCGTCTGGGTGCGACGAGCAACCTGTATGGCCGACCGTTGCAGGTCAGCGCTGCGATCACTGCGGCGCGTAGCGATCGCCACTTGGGCGCCGCCCTCGACCACGGCAAAGTAGGCGTCATCGGCTACTCGGCAGGCGGCGAAACCGCACTGATCCTGGCGGGCGCCGAGCCGGACCCGGCCCGCTTGCGACAGCACTGCGCGCAATATCCCGACGACGCCGACGCTTGCCAGCACCAGGGCGTGATGCGCGTGGACCATGCGCAGCTGCGGCCACAGGCCGACCCACGGGTCGGCGCGGTGATGTTGATGGCGCCGCTGAGCCTGCTGTTCGGGCGCCAGTCCCTGGCTCGAGTGCAGGTACCGGCCTTGATCTACAGCGGCGACCAGGATCGGTTGCTCATGCTCGAACGCAATGCCGAAGCCTTGGCGCGCAAACTGCCGCAGCCGCCCGACTACCAGCTGCTGCAAGGCGCGGGGCACTTCGTTTTCATGGCGCCGTGCGATCCGCAGCAGGCGCAGCGCATGAAGGTCTTGTGTGAAGACGCCGAAGGCGTGGACAGGCAACGCATCCATCGCGCGTTGCAACGCGAGGCGGCGAGGTTTTTCAGGAAGGCTTTGCAGAGCGACGAACAGCGGGTGCAGCGCTGACTCGATGTGGTTGGCGCCTCAGGCCACCGACCGGCCCTTGCGAGCCAGGCAGGTGGCGGACCAGGCGGGTGGTCAACCGCCGGACTGATCTTCCGGCGGTACCTGGCCTTCGGGCCACTCGGGGGCGGGTGGGGCGTCCTGGTCCGAGGTGGTGTCGTTACGGTTGGGATCGGTATTGGGGTTGTCGTGTTTGGGTTCGCCTGGAATGTGCAGGTCGTTGTCGATGTAGGGGTCGGCGTCGCGTGGATCGGCCATGGCCAGTCTCCTGTAGGTTTTGCATTGACGACAAAACCTTAGGTCCGCAGGCGGACCTGGGTGTTCAGTCTTTCGACGCCAGCAAGACGGGCGGCGCTGCGATGGCCAACTCGCCGAAGCGCTGCGCGGCGTCGATATAGCGCAGGGCCGATTTGGCATCCTTCCACCCCACATAGCTCATCAGCGACTTCAGCTCCCAACCATTGGCCGTAGCCCAGGTGGCGAAGCCACGCCGCAGCGAGTGCCCGGTATACAGAGCCGCAGGCACCTGCGCACGTTCGAGCATGCGCCGCAGCAGCCCGATCAGGCTGTTGCTGTTGAGGGGCGCATCGCCCAGGTTGCCCCAGCGGTCGAGCTTGCGAAACACTGGGCCGTGGGCCAGGCCTGCGACTTCGATCCATTGCAGATAGGCGTTGACCGGGCACAACGCCTTGAGCGCCGGGGTGCGGTGCTGTACGCCGTGGGCCTCGCGGTCGCCCTTGCTGCGCGGCAGATACAGGCTGATGCCGACACCGGCCTGGGCCTGGATGTGTTCGACCTGCAGCCGTGCCAGTTCGTCGCCGCGAAAACCGCGCCAGAAGCCCAGCAGCAGCAAGGCGCCGTCACGACGGGCGCGCAGCAGGCTGGGCAGGTCATGCTCGGCGAGCGCCTGCGCCGCCTCGCGCTCGAAACAGTCGATGGCGCTCTGCAGGTGTTGCAGCAACAACGGCGCGGCCTGGCGCGGCGGCGCCGGATGCAGGGTGCGGATACCGCGCAGCACCTGGCGCACCAGTGGGGCCTTGGTCGGATCTGGAAAACCCTGGCTGACATGCCATTGGCTGAGCGCCGCCAGGCGCTGGCGCAAGGTGCTGACCGCATGCACGTCGGCATGCTCGGCCAGGTAACGGGCGATGCTGTCGGCAGTCGCCGGCAGAAAGCCGCCCCAGTGCACCTCGAAATGCTCCACGGCCGCCTGATAGCTGCGCCGGGTGTTGTCGCGAGTGGCAGCGCGAACGTAGCGCTCGATGTCGGTCATGGTGGCGGCTTCAAGCAGGAAATGCCGCCACCATAAATCAATGTTCGGCCACGGCCAAGCGCCTGCTCAATGGCTGCATGCCGCGCGCGCGGCGCCGCGAAAGGGTGGGTACTGCTCCAGTTGCGTGGCGCACAGCGGACGGCTGAAGTGATAGCCCTGGGCGATGTCGCAGCCGGCGAGCTTCAGGCACACCAGCTGCTCGCGGGTTTCCACGCCTTCGGCCACCACTTCCAGGCCCAGGCGCTTGGCCAGGATGATGGTCGAGGACACGATCGGGCTGTCGTCATAGCTGTTGCACAGCGGCGCGATCAAGGCGCGGTCGATTTTCAGCTTGCTCAAAGGCAGCGCCTGCAAATGGGCGAATCCGGCATAGCCGCAACCGAAGTCGTCGAGGCTGATGGCCATGCCGGCGGCGCGCAGCCGGCGCAGGTGTTCCAGGGCCAGACCTTCGCCGTCGAGCACGGTGGTTTCGGTGATCTCGAGTTCCAGCTGCGACGGTGTCAGGCCATGGTGGCGCAGCTTGGCCAGCAGCCGCTGGCTGAAATCGCTCTGGCGCAATTGCAGGGCCGACACGTTCACCGCCAATCGCGTCGCCATCTCGCGTTGCGACCAGCGCACCAGTTCGACACAGGCCATGCGCAACACTTCCCAGCCCAGCGCGACGATGAAACCGCTGCGCTCGGCCAGATCGATGAAACGGTCGGGATAGAGCAGTCCGAACTGCGGATGCTGCCAGCGCACCAAGGCTTCGTAGCCGGTGACCTGCAGCGTGTCCAGGCGCACCTGTGGCTGGTAGTGCAGGACGAATTGGCGTTCAGCCAAAGCGTTACCGAAGGCTTGCTCCAAGGTGAACGCCTGGATGTCGGAGAGGTTCAGCGACGGATCGAAGAAACGGTATTGGGCCCGCCCGGCCTGCTTGGCCGAATACATCGCGGCATCCGCGCAGCGGATCAGGCTGTCGATGTCCTGGCCGTCGCGCGGGCAGATGCTCACGCCCACGCTGGGGCTGGTGTTGACCTCCTGTCCGTCCAGGGCGTAGGTGGCCGAAAGTTTCTCCACCAGGGTACGCACCCAGGCGTCGATCTGCTCTTCGCTACGTTCGCCGACCAGAAGCACGACGAACTCGTCGCCGCCAAAACGCGAGGCCTGGTCGGTGTCGCCCAGCAGCCGGCGGATGCGCCCGGCGACGGCTTGCAGCAGCAGGTCGCCGACCTTGTGCCCGAGCGAGTCGTTGATCGACTTGAAGCGGTCCATGTCGATGAACAGGATGGCCAGCAACTGGCGTCGACCGCGCTGCACGATCAGCGCCTGGCCAGCTTGTTCGACGAACTGCCGACGGTTGAGCAAACCGCTCAGATGGTCGGTGGCCGCAGCGTGGCTACTCAGGCGGTGAGCGTCTTCCAGGCGACCGATCAGTTGCTGGTTGATGCGTTGCGCCTGCTCCAGCGCATTGAACGCGTCCTGGCGTTTGTGCAACAGACGCAGGCCCCAGGCCAGACACGCGAGGATCAACGCGGTCATGCACAGGTTCAACCAGAGCTGGCGGGCCGTGGCCGCGCTGGCATCGGCGAGGATCTCTTCATGGCACTGACTGACCACCACGCTGAAACCATGGTCGGGCAAGCGCCGGTACAGGCTCTGATAGACACCTTGCGCGTTGGCTTGGGTGATCAACCCGGCGTCGCCAGCATCGGCGGGCAGTGTCGGCAGCAACACCTGGCCCATCGTCGTCACGCCTTGGTGGTCGATGCGTAGTCGCTCCTGACCGTCGTCTTGCAGCACGCGAACCAGGCCGCTGCGCCCCAGGTCGATGTGCCGGGACAGCGCCGCCAGATAACCCGCATCCAGTTCTACCAGCAGGATGCTGTCGATGGCGCTCGCGCGCCCGCTTGCCGTGTGACGGCTCGCTGGGGCGTCGAGGGGCAGCATGAACAGCAGGCGCGGCGCGACGGGTGCCACATCGGCCGGTAGCTCGAGGTGAATCAGCAGCGGCTCGAAGCCACCAAGCTCGACCTGCCGGATCAACTGCGCCATCCAAGTACCTGGGAGGCGCACCAGGTCATCCGGCTGGCTCGACGACAACAGTGAACCTTGCCGATCGTAGAGCGCCATGCGGGCGAACACAGGATCCTGTGCCAGCAACAGTGCCAGGCTGAAAGACGCTGGCCCTGGGTCATCGGCACCTACCCGAGACAGCCGCCCGACCGCCTGCGCACGGTCGACGACCTGGCGCAGGCTCTGGGCCACGACACTGGCGAGGTTCAGGTGTTCGCTAGCCTTGGCTTGCAGCGCCTGCTCGCGCAAGGCGGCCCTTTGCGAAAAATGCAGCCCCCAGAGAAACAGCAAGGTGACGGCGCAAAGCGTCAGCAGCAGCTGTGGAAGCAGACCGGCGGAGGAAAGCGTACGACGAGTCACGGTGAGAACATCTCGGCCTGGGGGTGGCCGGCAACGTACGACAGGCACATGACAACCGAATGACTAGTGGCGAAATGCCTGTCTGCGGCTGATCTCGTCCACTGATTTCGCCATTTTCGCAATGCCTTCGCCTTGTCACGGGTCCAGCCGTAGGTCCATGCAGCGCGCTTTTCCTGGCTATCTCGATACAAGGCTCAAAACGGCCATTACGTACTAGTCGCTATCGCGCATACCTGGATCAAGCTCAAAACGGCACATCTGATGCGATAAGCCGTGATTATTTAATGTGAGCAAAGGCTGGTAAATCAAAAAACGGGAGCATAATATCTTATGTAATTACATGGTACGTAATACAGTACGAAATTGTCGGAGTACGTATGGCCAGAGGCGGCATCAACAAGGCAGTGGTCAAACAGGCGCGTCAGGCGCTGATAGCTCGCGGCGAAAACCCCAGCATCGATGCGATTCGCGTCGAGCTGGGCAACACGGGCTCGAAAACCACAATCCATCGCTATCTGAAGGAGCTTGAAGCGCTAGACCCGGCTGCTGGCGGTGGCGCACCCGCGCTCAGCGAGCAATTGGCCCACTTCGTTCAGCTGTTGGCGGCGCAGGTGGAAGATGAAGCGCGGGCGGAACTCAACAGCGCGCAAGTGGCGTTCGAACAGCAGCGCGAACAGCTGCAAGCCCAGCTCGATCTGGCTCAGCAGACGCTCGTCACAGCACAGCAGCACCAGCAGGTGCAAGCAGAGGCGTTGGCTGTCGAGTCAGAACGGCTGCTTGAGACCGCTGCGTCCCTGCAAGCCGAACAACTGCGCAACGCCAGCCTCAACCAGACCGTGAGCGAGTTGCAGGTGCGCATCGCCGACAAGGACGACCACCTGCGTTCACTGGAGGAGAAGCACCGGCACGCCCGCGACGCGTTGGAGCACTACCGCACGGCCGCTCGCGAGCAGCGCGAGCAGGACCAGCGCCGTCACGAAGGGCAACTGCAGCAGCTGCAGGTCGAACTGCGTCAGGTGCAACAGAGCGTCATCGTCAAGCAGGATGAGCTGACCCGCCTGCACCGCGACAACGAGCGGTTGCTCGCCGAACAGCGCCAGGCCGTCGCACAGCTGAAGGTGCGCGACGAACACCTCGAACAGCGCGACGCGCAGATCGACGGTCTGCGTTCCATGCTCGCGCAGGTACAAGGGGCCAGCGACGAACTGCGGCGCCAGGTCAGCAGCCAGGCGCAAGCGTTGGAGCAGCGCCAAGGGATCTGCACGGAGCAGACGCTGCAACTGGAGCGTTTGGGCGTGGAATTGCGGGGCGCAAGGGAAGGGTGGCAGGCGTGCAGGGCGCACGCGGATCAGTTGGAAGAGCAGCTGCGAGCCGCAAAAGAGATACAAAAAGGCCCCACGCCCTAGGCGAGGAGCCGGGCGAAATCAGTCTTCGCTGTTCTTGGCTGCTTCGGCCGCCTTGGCCGATTCCACACCGGCACTGGACAGCTTGATCGGGTAGCTGACGCTGACGTTGTGCTCATCCACTGTCACGCTGCCAGCGTGGATCAGGCCTTGGTCCTGCATCGTCTTGAGCATACCGGCCACGGCCTTTTCGCCACGGTAGTTGTCGAGGATCTCCTTGCCTAGCCCTTGCGGATGGGCATGCAGAAGACGCGTCAGCAGTTCGGATTGCAGTGCTTGGTTGCTCATGTAGTTACCTCGAGATTGGGTTCATCTGAACAGCGATGGCCGCCATGTGCAGTACGGTTGAGCCCATCGGCGCGCAAACGTTTGAATTTTTTCTGCGCCACGTTGGTGCATTGCGAAGGAACCGGGCCTTCCGCCTGCGGTTCCCATGCAACACAAGCGCTGCAGGGTCGCGTCACGGGCGCTATAGTCACGGCCGGATAGCTCTACAACAGGGATCGCAATGCGTTCAGGCAAACCACAGGACGACGAAGGCCTGATCACCGCTGGTGGAGATGCGCGCGCGGCGACGTTGTTCCGCCTGGTCGCAAGCTTCATGGCGGTGGTGATGCTCACCTTCGTGCTGGTCGAGGGTTGGCGTATCTGGCGCGATTACCGGCATGCCTTCGTCAATGCCGAGAACTCGGTCAGCAACCTGGCGCGGGCCACCGCCCAGCATGCCGAGGACGCCATTCGCCAGGTCGATGCCATCACCGCCGCGCTGGCCGAGCGGGTCGAGGGCGACGGCATCCTCAATCTCGATCGCAAGCGTCTGCACCGTCTGCTGCATCAGCAGGCGCAGATCATGCCGCAGTTGCACGGCCTGTTCATCTACGATGCCCAAGGCTACTGGCTGGTGACCGACAAGACCTCGGTACCGCCCAACGCCAACAACGCCGACCGCGACTATTTCGAGTTCCACCGCACCCATCCCTCGCGCGACGTGCACATCGGCCCGGTGATCAAGAGCCGCTCGACCAGCGAGCTGATCATCCCCATCTCGCGCCGCCTCGATGCGCCTGACGGCAGCTTCGCCGGGGTGCTGCTGGGGACCATCAAGGTCGACTGGTTCCTGCAGTTCTACGGTGACTTCAAGATCGACCAGCGCGGTGCGCTGGTGCTGGCCATGCGCGACGGGACGATCCTGGTACGCCGGCCGTTCAGCGAGAAGATCATCGGCACCAGCCTGGCCAAGAGCGACATCTTTCTCAAGCATCTGCCCCATGCCTACCAAGGCGTGGCCGAGGCCACGGCAGTGGTGGACGGTACCCAGCGCATCTATGGCTACCAGGCCTTGCCGACCTATCCGCTGGTGGCCGAAGCGGGCCTGTCGCGAGAGTCGATCGTCGAGCCGTGGCGCCATGACATGATCAAGAGCGTGCTGGTCCTGGTGTTGCTGTTGATCGGCCTGTCGGCCTTCGGCTGGATCGTGCTGCGTCAGTTGCGCGAACGTATCGCCATCGAGCGGGCGTTGTTGCAGGCGCACCAGACATTGAAATCCCTGGCGTTGACCGATGCCCTCACAGGCCTTGGCAACCGTCGCCGACTCGACGGTGTGCTGGACTCGGAACTGGGTCGAGCACGACGCCAGGATTACTCGCTGGCGGTGGTGATGCTCGATCTGGACTACTTCAAGCGCTACAACGACCACTACGGCCATCCAGCCGGCGACCAATGCTTGCAGAAGGTCGGGGAAGTGCTGCAGGCGGCGCTCAAGCGGCCTGGGGATCTGGCGGTACGCTATGGCGGCGAGGAATTCACGCTGTTGCTGCCCGATACCAGCGTCGAAGGGGCCACGGCCTTCGTGCAGGACATCCTCGGCCACCTGCGCCGCCTGGCCATCGAGCATGCGCAGAGCCCTTTGGGCATCGTGTCGATCAGCGCCGGTATCGCGGTGGGCTACCCGGCGCGGCAGCCCCTGACGGCGGCGACCTTGATGGCGGCGGCGGACGGCGCGCTGTATGCCGCCAAGGAGCAGGGCCGCGACCGACTGAGCGTGACCTGCGATATTGCAGACGGTTCTGGCTGATCCATCCGTGCCGGCTTGGGTGGGTGGCTCGTCAGGGCACATCCCACCCTGGCAACGCTGCGGGTATAGCGCTTCGGCTTGCCGCTGGGCTCGGCGGTGGTTCAATCCACCGCCAGAGTGGGTGTCAACAACTGCCAGCGTACCGAACTGACGCCTTTCTCCAAGCTCACCCGGCTCACCATTCTTTCCAATTGCACCGGCGCATGTGCGCCACCCAGCAATTCGGCGCGGACCTGCAGGCGGTCGCTGTCGACCAGGTCCTCGCTGTGCAACGACTGCAACCGCAGCTCCGGGTCGCTGAGGCTGTGCAGCATCAGGCTACGCACTTGGATCTCATCTTGCGCACGGCAGATCACCCGCACTTCGAAATGCTGCTCCACTTCACTGGCGGGTACCACGCCCTGGCGATCGAGGCGCTGAGCCACTTCGCGCAGGAGAATGTTGGCGCACAGCACCACCAGGCTGCCGAGTGCCGCTTCGAGCAGCAGACCCAGACTGCACAACACTCCGACGGCCGCCGTACACCACAGCGTGGCGGCGGTGTTGAGGCCGCGGACGTTGAAGCCGTCGCGCATGATCACGCCACCGCCAAGAAAGCCGATACCGGACACCACGTAGGCAGCCACCCGCGAGGCATCGGTCGGTTGCATGCCGGGCACCGCTTGGGTCATGAGCACGAACAGACAGGCGCCAGTGCTGACCAGCGCATTGGTGCGCAGGCCGGTGAGGCGCTGGCGCAGTTGGCGTTCGGCGCCGATCAGCGCGCCGAGGATGAGCGCGGTAGCCGCGCGTAGCAGGAAAACGTTCCATTCCATGACAACATACCTCTGTGCAGGCCATCGCCTGCGTCGTCGCCGCGCCTAGGGCGGCAGGGATCGAAACCAGAGATGCGCAGGGCCACAAGGGCACGGAATGGGAAGCCTGGCCAAGGGCCGGGGATACCAGGGACGACGCGGGGGGCCGAGCCTGGCGATTGCACTGCCGGACTAGCGCGCCCTGCGGGCCTGTCGCACATGACTGGGGCTACTGTCCAATGCAGGACTCCTGTATAGGGATGCGAAAGTGCGAGGCGCACGTTAGGGGCCCACAGAGGGAAGGTCAACGACCCACTCGGGTTGTCGAGCAAACTCGGAAATGTCCTACACGACAAGCGCATTGGCGAGGGCGGCCATCGCAGTGGTAACCTTGCCAGCCCTCGCTTTTCGCGGATCCGTCCCATGCTGTACAACCTCGCCGTCCTGCTCGGCACTTTGCTGGCGATGGAGGGTGTCGGCACCCTGGCCCACAAGTACGTCATGCACGGCTGGGGCTGGTGGCTGCACCGCTCCCACCACGAACCCCAGCTCGGCATGCTCGAGCTCAATGACGTCTACCTGCTGGCGCTGGCGTTGATCGCGGTCGGACTGGTGGCACTGGGCCGGGCCGGGTATGCGCCGCTGCAATGGGTGGGCGGGGGCGTAGCTGGCTATGGCGTGTTGTATGTGGTGCTACACGACGGTCTGTTTCACCGTCACTGGCCGCGTGCGCCTAAGCCGCTGAACCGCTACTTCAAGCGTCTGCATCGCGCCCATTGTCTGCATCATGCGGTCAAGGGCAGGAATAGTGTGTCGTTCGGGTTTTTCTATGCGCCGCCTTTGAAGGTGCTGAGGCGACAGTTGCGCAAGCGGGTCAGATAGCCTGTCCTGGGGCCGCGTCGCGGCCCATCGCGGCTGAAGCCGCTCCCACAAGGTTGGCTTGTTTTGACTGTAGGAGCGGCCGGCCGGCGTCACGGTTTAGCCGCGATGGCCGGCAACGCCGGCCTGACTGCTTCTGTAAAGGAAGGCAGCAAAGGAGCAAAGGCAGAGCCTGCATCCAATCCAAACCTATGTACACATTCAGACACATAGCAGCGAGCTTGTTGAATGTTCAACGGCTAGCCTTAGAAATTTCCGCCCCACTATCGGAGATTTCCCATGTATGGACGCCGTGATGTCCTACGTACCGGTGCCGCTTTAGGCCTGCTTGCCGCTAGCCCTTGGTTAGCGGCGGCGTCCACCCACAGCGGGTTGCTCACCCGCAGCATCCCCGGCAGCGGTGAGGCATTGCCGGTCATCGGTGCCGGCACCTCGGGCAGTTTCGAAGTGGAACCGGGCTCGCCGGCCTACCAGCAGCTGCAACAGGCGGTGGCCGCGTTCTTCGCCGGCGGCGGACGGATCATCGACACTTCACCCAACTATGGCGGCGCCGACGCCGTGCTCGGCCAGCTTCTGCAAGAAGGTGGCTGGCGCTCGCAATGCTTCCTGGCCACCAAGATCGCCGCAGACAGCCGCGAGGCCGCCGAACGGCAGTGGGCGGGCACCTTGCAAAGCCTGCGCACCGACAAGGTCGAGCTGTTGCAGATCCACAACCTCCGCGACTGGAAACGCCAACTGCCCTATGCCCGCGAACTCAAAGCCCAGGGCAAAACGCGCTACGTGGGCATCACCCACTATCTCGACAGCGGCCATGCCGACGTCGAACGGATCGTGCGTGAGGAGCCGTTGGACTTCGTCCAGATCAACTATGCCGTCAATGCCCCGCACGCCGCCGAGACCTTGCTGCCGTTGTGCCAGGCCAAAGGCGTTGCCGTGCTGATCAACCGCGCCTTCGACGACGGTCGCCTGTTCGCCCGGGTCAAAGGCCAGGCGCTGCCCGGCTGGGCCGTGGAAATGGGCATCGGTAGTTGGTCGCAGCTGTTCCTAAAGTTCGCCCTCAGCCACCCGGCGGTCACGGCGGTGATTCCCGCTACGGGACGGCTCGACCGTCAACTCGACCAGCTCAAGGCCGGCCAAGGCCCGATGCTCGACGCTACGCAGCGACTCGCGTTGATCAAGCAGTTCGCCTGAGCCGATGCGCACCCTGCGTCGACGCCTGCACAGTTGGCTGAACCTCAAGCCCGGCGAAGGCCGACCGGTGTGCGCCGGGCTTGTCTTGTTCTACCTGCTGTTCTGCGGCTACTTCATGCTGCGCCCGGTACGCGAAACCATGGGTGTGGCCGGCGGCGTCGACAACTTGCAATGGCTGTTCACCGGCACCTTCATTGCCACGCTGGCGTGTCTGCCGCTGTTCGGCTGGTTGGTGTCGAAGGTGCGCCGCCAGCGCATTCTGCCCTGGACCTACGGGCTGTTCGCCAGCCACCTGCTGGTGTTCGCCTGGCTGCTGGGCCAGGACCCGGATGGCGTAGGGCAGGCCAGGGCGTTCTACATCTGGTTGTCGGTGTTCAACTTGCTGGCGATCTCGCTGGCCTGGAGCGTATTGGCCGACCTGTTTTCCAGCGAGCAGAGCAAACGCCTGTTCGGTGTGCTCGCCGCCGGTGCCAGCCTCGGCGGCCTGAGCGGACCGATTCTCGGCACGCTGCTGGTGGCGCCGCTGGGACACGCGGGGCTGCTTGTGCTGGCGGCGGCTTTGCTGTCGGGCAGTATCGGCGCGGCGCTGTATCTGCAGCGCTGGCGTGCGGGTCAGCCGCTGCCGTCCAACCGCGAACAGCCGCCTTCACGACCCCTGGGCGGCAACCCCTGGGCCGGCGCCAGCGCGGTACTGCGGTCGCCGTTTCTACTGGGCATCGCGTTGTTCGTGCTGCTGCTGGCCAGCGTCAGCACCTTCCTGTATTTCGAACAGGCGCGCATCGTCAGCGAGACCTTCACCGACCGCACCCGGCAAACCCAGGTGTTCGGCCTGATCGACATCGCGGTGCAGACGCTGGCCATCCTCACCCAGCTGTTCTTCACCGGTCGGCTGGCCAAGCGCCTTGGAGTAGGCGTGTTGCTGATGGGGGTGCCGCTGCTGATGGCGGCCGGGTTCGTGGCGCTGGCACTGTTGCCGACCTTCACCCTGTTCGTGCTGGTGATGGTCGCCCGGCGCGCCGGCGAGTACGCCCTGGTGCGTCCGGGTCGGGAAATGCTGTTCACCGTGCTGCCGGCCGAAGACAAATACAAAGCCAAAAACTTCATCGACACCGTGGTCTACCGCGGCGGCGATGCGCTCAGCGGCTGGGTGAAGCGCGCCCTGGACGTACTCGGTGACCACCCGCAAGCCGCCATGCTCATCGGCGCGGGGCTGGCGCTGGGCTGGGGACTCACCGGTCGCTGGTTGGGGCGCCGTCAACGAACGCTTGAAGCCGCGCAGGAAAAGCCCCGCTAAGCATCCGATAGCTTTTGCCCGCCGATTGCGCGACTCGACCTGTCCACACTGAGCATGGACGGGCCGCAATCGAGCGCTTGCCATCGTGGCGCGGGCGCAGGCAACCAAGATGCCTATAGCCGTACCAAAACTGGCCGTGCCTAGACTGGCCGTGCCTGAACTGGCCGTGCCGATACCACCGTCAATGCGGCGCGCGATGAATGGTCTTGAGCAGGTCTTCGGGGCTGATGTGCCCCACCACCTGATGCACGCCACCGCTGCCGGGCGTCGGCAGGTCGATGATGTGGCCCTTCATCTTGCCGATCACATGCATCTCGCACGGCTTGCAATCGAACTTCAACGTCAACACCTCATCGCCCTGCACCAGCTGCATGGGCGCCACCTTGGTGCGCACCCCGGTCACGCCCTTGGCCTGCTTGGGGCACAGATTGAAGGAGAAACGCAGGCAGTGCTTGGTGATCATCACCGGCACTTCGCCATGCTCCTCGTGCGCCTCGTAGGCGGCGTCGATCAACTGCACACCGTGCCGGTGGTAGAAGTCGCGGGCCTTGTGGTTGTAGACGTTGGCCAGGAACGACAGGTGCGCCTCCGGGTAGACCGGCGCCGGCACCGTCTCGGCCTTGCGCGATCCACGCGGATGGGCCTGCACGCGCGCTTCGGTCAGCGCCTCGACCGCTTCGCGGCGCAGGGCCTTGAGCTGCGAGTTGGGAATGAAGTATGCCTCAGGGGCGTCCAGCGCGATGGCGCTGGCGTGGTACTGCGTGGTGCCCAACTGGCCGAGCAGATCGTGCAACTGTTCCAGCGCCTGCTGTGGCTTGTTGGCCGGGCCGAACGGGCCGTCGAGGCGCACCTGGACACGGACGCCTTCCTCGCTGATGGCGGTCAGTTGCAGGTGCGACTCACGCAACTCGGCCTGCCAGCTCACGCCCACCCGCCGCTCGGCCGAGGTGCGTTGCAAGGCTTGTTGCCAGTTGTGGTCGAGGTTGCGCGACAGCGGGTGGTTGGGGCGCAAAGCGTGCAGCCCGGCCGGCATCTCGTTGGGCTCCACACGATAGCGGTACTGGGTCACGCCGTCCTGTTCGGAGGTCGAGCGCAGCTCTGCGATGTTGGTGCGGAACCCCACCACCTCGCGCTTGACCAGCACGTTGAGGCCGTCGCCATTGCTCAGCGGCACCTCGGTCAGCACATGCAGGTCGCGCTTGCCGACCTTTTCCACCACGCCCACCGGCAAACCGGTGAAGGTCGGCGAATCGAAGGCACCGATGTCGATCTTGCGGTCGCTGACGAAATAGTCAGTGCTGCCACGGTGGAAGGTCTTGTCCGGGTCGGGCACGAAGAAGTGTTCGGTACGCCCGCTCGACGCTCGCGCCAATTCCGGACAGTCTTCGAGGATGGCGTCGAGCTCGCGGCGGTAGTGGGCGGTGATGTTCTTCACGTAGCCCATGTCCTTGTAGCGGCCCTCGATCTTGAACGAGCGCACGCCGGCATCGACCAGGTCGCGCAGGTTGGCGGTCTGGTTGTTGTCCTTCATCGACAGCAGGTGCTTCTCGAACGCCACCACCCGGCCCTGGTCGTCTTTCAGGGTGTAGGGCAGACGGCAGGCCTGGGAGCAGTCGCCACGGTTGGCGCTGCGCCCGGTCTGCGCATGGGAGATGTTGCACTGCCCGGAGAACGCCACACAGAGCGCGCCGTGGATGAAGAACTCGATGGCCGCATCGGTCTGGCTGGCGATCTCGCGGATCTGTTGCAGGTTCAGCTCGCGGGCCAGGACCAGCTGCGAAAACCCGGCCTGGTCGAGGAAGCGTGCGCGCTCCAGGGTGCGGATGTCGGTCTGGGTGCTGGCGTGCAGCTCGATGGGCGGAATGTCCAGCTCCATGACGCCCAGGTCCTGCACGATCAGTGCGTCGACGCCGGCGTCGTAGAGTTGGTGGATCAGCGCACGGGCCGGCTCCAGCTCGTTGTCGTGGAGGATGGTGTTGATGGTGGTGAACACCCGCGCGTGGTAGCGACGGGCGAAGGTCACCAGCTCGGCGATGTCTTTGACCTCGTTGCAGGCGTTGTGCCGCGCGCCGAAGCTGGGGCCGCCGATGTAGATGGCGTCGGCGCCGTGCAGGATCGCTTCGCGGGCGATGGCCACGTCGCGGGCGGGGCTGAGCAGTTCGAGGTGGTGCTTGGGAAGGGACATATCGTTATCAGAGGCTGGTCACGGTCGAGGCGGGGGATTGTAGCGGCGAAATGCTTCAGGGGCACCCTCGAGCTGCCCAGTTGCAGGCCAGGACCCCGTGCGGCGCCTGGCCCGTGCTTGTGAAACGAAGTTCAGAACTGGTATTCGAGCCCTGCGCCCGCGTACCAGGAACGTCCCGGCGCCGCTTCGTAGAAGCGCCCGTTGCGGTCGCCGACGATCACCGAACCGACGTACTGACGGTCCAGCAGGTTGTCCAGGCGCACCATCTGGTTGAACGTCCATGGCCCGAGGCGCTGCTCGAAGCGCGTGCGCCAGTTGAACACCGCATAGCCTGGCGCCGCATGGGACTGGTTGCTGTCCTCGACCTGCACCTTGCTGCGCAGCTGGCCTTCCAGGCCCATGCTGATGCTTGGGCGCGGTTTCCACAGCAGTTCGGCGAACAGGTTGTTGCGCGGCACACCGGGCAGCCGGTTGCCTTTGTCGATCACCGCGCCGCTCTGCTCGAAGGCTTGATCGTAGGTGGCGTCGAGCAAGGTATAGGCCAGGTTGGCCTGCCAGTGCGGGTCCAACTCGCGCTGCAGGCTCAGCTCCAGGCCCCGGCGCAAGGTCTTGCCGGCGTTGCGGTAACTGGTGCGGCCGTTGTTGGCCGCGTCGACCACGATCTCGTCGCGAGTGCGGATTTCGAACACGGCCAGGTTCACACGCGTCTGTGCGTCGGGGCGGGCCTTGAGGCCCAACTCGTATTGCGTGCTGGTCGCCGGCTGTAATCCGAAATTGAATGCTCCGGCCGCGCCCGACGCAGCGGCGCCCGACGCGGCGGCGCCCGACGCGTAAGCCATTTCGGCCTGGGTCGGCGTTTCTACCGCTTTGCCCAGGCTGACGTAGCCTTGCAGCTCGGGGGTGAAGGCATACATCGCCGAAAAGCTGGGCAGCGTACGCTGGTAGGTCTTCGAGCCGCTGGAATCGCCGTCGTCGAGGAAGCGGTCGTCCACCTCCATGCGCATGCTGCTGTGGCGCAGGCCGGCGTCGAAGGTCCAGCGATCGAGTTGCCAATGCGCTTGCAGATAAGGGTCGAGGCTGGTGGCGGTGTCGGTTTCCTTGCGCCGCAGTTCGCCTTTGACGCCCAGGGTGTCGCCGCTGAAGTTCTGGAAGCCGCGGCGCGCGTCGCGGCTCTGGTCGTAGTCAAGGCCCGTGGTCAGGCTCAGCTCGCCGGGCGCGCGGGTGATCGGTTGGATCCAGCGCAAGGTGCCGCCGTGGAAGGCGCGGTCGAAGTCGACCACGCCGCCGCCGCGTTCGTTGCCGGGATTGGGCTTGCCGTTGACGCGTCTGGGAATCGACAGGTACTGGATCACGCTGCGCTGCCCGCCATACAGGTTGAACTGCAAGGTGGCATCGCCGAACGCGCGCTCGTAGTTCATGCCCAACTGCTGGTGATGGATGCTCTTGCGCGTGTCGTATTGTTCGGCCACGGCGGCGACCGAGCGTGGGTCGTGCCGATAGGCCTCCCAGCTCTGTCCGAGCGGATCCTGTGTGCCGTTCTGCTCCAGCGTGCTGGCGATCAGCGCCAGACGGCTATCCTCGTCGGGGCGCACATGCACCTTGGCGAAGGTCTGGTCGCGGCGCGCGGCGCTGTGGTCGCGGTAGCCATCGGTGTTCATGCGCGAGGCGTCGAGGAGGAAACCTGCCTGGTCGTTGCCGCCTTCGCCGTACAGGCGATTCTTCACGAAACCGTCGCTGCCCACCGTGGTCGCCGCGCCGACCTTCGGTGCGCCGCTGCCGTCACGAGAGAACATCTGGATCACCCCGCCGGCATTGCTGCCATAGATGGCCGACGCCGGGCCACGCAAGACCTCGATGCGCTCGGCCACGTCGAGGTTCAACGAGGCGGCCTGACCCTGACCGTCCGGGGTGCTGGCGGGAATACCGTCGCTGATCAGCTTCAACCCACGGATGCCGAAGGCCGACCTGGCGCCATAGCCACGCGAGGAAATCTGCAGATCCTGGGCGTAGTTCTGCCGGTTCTGCACCACCAGGCCCGGCACCCGGTTCAGCGCCTCGGAAAGATTGACCCCCAACTGGCCGTCGGCGAATTGCTCGCGCTCGACGGTATCGACCGAAAACGGCAGGGCGAAACTGGCGCTGGGCGCGTAGCTGCCGGTGACGACCAGAGGGTCGAGCAAGGTGACGGTCCCGGGCGTCTGCGCCCAGGCGGCGCCGCATAGTCCGAGGCCCGGCAGCAGCGCCGTGAGCGGACGGCGCCAGGAGAAAGAAGAGGGCATGCGAAGAGGATCCTGCGAAAGCGGTGTGACAGGGGCGACCGGGCGCCGATGAAAGGGCGGCCGTAGCATCGGCTGGCGCCGCTACGGCTGCCGCGAGGTCAAGCTTTGGCAGCCATGGCGGTCACTTCCACGCGCATGCCGTCGAAAGCCAGCGCCGCCACGCCAACCGCAGCGCGCACTGGCCAGGGCCTGGCGAAGAAACGCTGGTACACCTCGTTGAAAGCCGCGCGGTCGGCCATGTCGGTGAGGTAGATGGTCAGGTGCAGCACGCGGTCCAAACCACTGCCGGCACGCTCCAGAGCCTCCTTGAGCGCCTGCAGGGTGCATTCGCACTGGGTGACGATGTCGCCCAGCTCCAGGCTGCCGTCGGCGCGGGTCGGGATCTGCGTGGTGACCAGCAGTCCGTTGAATTCGGCGACGTCGGAGGAGATCGACTCGGCATCGCTGTCCGGGGTGAAGGTGATGTCGTGGTGGGCCATGGAAGTCCTTGCCGGCTGAAGTGGAAAGCCGCCAAGCCTACTGCAGCGGCCCGGCGCGGTCGAGGCCATGGACTGTGATGGCTTGTAATGCACGCCACGCATCCGCAGAATCGCGCCCCCACAGAGTCGAAGCGCATACCGAGGTCAGGGTTGAACGAGAACACATTGTCGCAGCGCCTGGAACGCGTCGCTGCCCATGTCCCGCAGGGCGCGCGCCTGGCCGATATCGGCTCGGACCACGGCTACCTGCCCATCGCCCTGAAGCTGCGCGGCATCATCGTCGGCGCCATTGCCGGCGAAGTGGCGCGCACGCCGTTCCAGTCGGCGCAGCGCATGGTGCGCAAGCACGAACTGCAAGATGTCATCGACGTACGCCTGGGCAGCGGCCTGAGCGTGCTGCGGCCGGACGATGCGGTCAGTGCCATCACGATGTGCGGCATGGGCGGCGAAACCATTCGCGACATCCTCGCGGCCGACCACCAGCGCCTGAGCGGCAACGAACTGCTGGTCCTGCAACCCAACGTGCGCGAATGGGTCACCCGTGGCTGGCTGAACGAGCATGGCTACCGCATCGTCCACGAGGAGATGCTCGAAGAAAACGCCTTCACCTACGAGATCGTCGTGGCGCGGCGAGGCGAAGGGCCACGCTATACACCGCAGGAATGCTATTTCGGCCCGCTGTTGATGGCCGAGCGCAGCCCGCTGTTCCTGGCCAAGTGGCGCTTGAACCTGCAACGCAAGCGACGGGTGATGGCCAGCTGGCCCAAGGCGCGCGACGTGCCGGAGGCGAAGAGACAGGAAGTGGGGCAACAGGTGCAGTGGATCACCGAGCTGCTGGGCTGACCTCGGTCGAGGCCAATCCAGGCAAGCTCAAGGGCGAGCGGGTTGCGTTTCGGTCTGCTTGCGCAGCGCCTTGGCGCGTTTCTCCAACACCAGGTAAGTGATGACGGCGATCACCAGCGGGATCAGGTAGTACAGGGTGCGGTAGCCCAGCAGGGCCGCGACCAGGTTGCCCTGGCTCAACTGGCCTTGCAGCAGCGCGAGGAACACCGTTTCCAGCACGCCCAGGCCCGCCGGAATGTGCGCCACTACGCCGGCCACGCAGCTGATCATCAACACGCCGAACACCGAAGGGAAAAACACCTCCTGCGGCATCAGCCACCAGATCAGTGCGGCCATGAGCAGCCAGTTGCTGCCGCCCAGGGCCACCTGGCACAGCGCCAGACGCAGCGACGGCAAGGTGATCTCGTGTCCGCGTATCGACCATTCGCGGCGCTTGGCCAGCCCACAGGCCAGCAGATAGGCCGCGACCACCGCCAGCATCGCCATGCCGATCAATTGCAGGCCGGTGACGCCGACCGCCCAATTGTCCGGCAACTGCACCTGACGCAGCGCGAATACGCTGCCTGCGACCAGCATGTAGCCCATCCAGTTGGTCAACAGCCCCAGGGTGAGGATGCGCGTGATGGTGGCGTTGTCCAGGCCCAGACGGCCGTACAGTCGGTAACGCAGGGCCACGCCGCCCACCCAGGTGGTGAAGTTCAGGTTGAAGGCGTAACAGACGAACGCCACCGGCAGCACTTGGCGTGCCGGCAGCTTGTGCCCGGTGTAGGCCCGCGCCAGCAGGTCATAGCTGGCGAACACCGCATAGCTGCAGGCGGCGATGCCCAGGCCGATCGCCAAGGTGCTGGGCTTATAGGCCATCAGCGAATCGCGCACTTCGTTCCAATCCAGGTTACGTGCCAGGGAATAGAGCAGGGCGGGGATGAGGATGATGAACAGCAGGGTCAGCACGCGCTTGCCCCAGGTCATCCAGGTTTGCTTGGCTGGCATCAGGTCGGCCCCTCGTGCAGGTCGGTGTTGTTGGCGTGGGTATTGGTGCTGGGCCGGACCTCCGGCTGCAACGATTGCAGGCGTTGGCGGTGCGCCGGCAGCCAACCGGCCACGCGGGGGAAGAAACGCGTGACGTGGAAACCGATGAAGATCAGCGGCGCGCGCCACCAGTAGCCGCGGATCATGCGTTCCAGAGTCACGGTCTTGCAGTGCTGGTCGAGCAGCTCCTGCAAATGCGCATGCAGTTGTCGGTTGAAGGCCCGGTCACGGATCATCAGGTTCGCTTCCAGATTCAACGACAGGCTGAGCGGGTCGAGGTTGCTCGAACCCACGGTCGCCCATTCGTCGTCGATCAATGCCACCTTGCCGTGCAGCGGGCGCTGGATGTACTCGTAGACGTGCACGCCGTGGCGCAGCAGGTAGTTGTAGAGCAGACGCGATACCGCACGCACCCAGCGCATGTCCGGCTGGCCTTGCAGGATCAGGACGACCTCTACGCCACGTTGCGCCGCATTGCGCAGTTCGCGCAGCAAGCGGTAGCCCGGAAAGAAATAGGCGTTGGCGATGACGATCCGCTCGCGCGCCATGCGGATGCCTTCGATGTAGTAGGCCTCGATGTCCTTGCGGTGCATGCCGTTGTCGCGCTCGGCGACCACGCACGTCACCTCGCCGGTAGGCTCGAGCTGGGGGTGGACTTGGCTCGGCGGCTGCAACACCGCGCTCATCAGACGCTTGCTGGCCGAATGCAGTTGGGTCACGACCGGGCCGGTGACCTCCACCGCATAGTCTTGTTTGGCCATCGCCCCGAACTCGCCCAGATGGTCGATGCCGAAATTGATCCCACCGATGAAGGCCCGCACGCCGTCGATCACCACGATCTTGCGGTGCAGGCGGCGGAACAGGTTGGTGCGCATGCCGGCCACCCGCGGTTGCGGGTCGAAAGCATGAAAGCCTACGCCGGCCTGGGTCATGGACGAGACGAAAGCATCGCTCAGCGAGGCAGAGCCATAGCCGTCCACCGCCACTTCGACCCGCACGCCACGGCTGGCGGCGTCGATCAGCGCCTGGCGCAGCTGCTGGCCGACCTTGTCGTCGAAGATGATGAAGGTTTCCAGCAGCACCTCTTCACGGGCTTGGGCGATCGCCTCGAACACACGTGGGTAGAATTGCTCGCCGTTGATCAGCAGGTCGACTTTGTTGCCTGGTGCCCAGGGGCGTTTCATAGGAGTACCTGCGCAGCGAGTGGGGCGTGGTCCGACAGATGCGACCACGGATATTTGGACAACACCTGCGCGCCGCTCGGCATGGCGTTGCGCAGATAGATGCGGTCCAGGCGCAGCAGCGGCAAACGCGCCGGAAAGCTGCGCGCCGGGGTGCCATAACGCTCGCCGAAGGCTTCGATCAAGCGCTCGGACAGCACCGCGTCGGCCTTGAGCCGCCAGTCGTTGAAGTCGCCGGCGATGATCACCGGCGCGCTGGACGGCAGGCTGTCGAGCAATTCGAGCAGCAGCCCGACCTGGCGCTGGCGGTGCGCTTCGCGCAGGCCCAGATGCACGCACACGGCATGCACTTCGTCATGGCCCGGCACTTCCAGGCGACAGTGCAACAGGCCGCGCTGCTCGTTGCCTTGCACCGACACGTCGAGGTTGTCGTAGGAGGTGATGGGGAATTTCGACAGCAGTGCGTTGCCGTGGTCGCCATGGGGGTATACGGCGTTACGGCCGTAGGCGAACTGCGGCCACATGCTGTCGGCCAGGAACTCGTATTGCGGCGCCTGGGGCCAGGTCGGGTGGCGTTCGGCGTGCTCGCGGTGGCTGCCGTGTACTTCTTGCAGAAACACCAGATCGGCTTGCGTGGCGCGGGCTGCGTCACGCAGCTCGGGCAGGATGAAGCGTCGATTGAAGGGGGTGAAGCCCTTGTGCACGTTGAGCGTCAGCACATTGAGGCGGTTGACCGCCGTAACGGCGGCCGCAGCGGGGTCGGCTTGTGCGCTGCGAGCGGTCATGGGGCTACCCCGGGCGTATGCGTAGCTGTCCGCCACGTTCGCACGCAGGGGGTGGCTGATGGGCAGCGGCGGGGGGCAAGGCGGGGTTCTCGCACGCGGAAAGTCTCCAGAAGTCGATATGGCATCGACCTGCGCCGGGTCCACGAGGTTCACCAGGCGGCGCAATCAGCTGCCGGCTGTAGCCATCGTCGACCGCTAGCCGCCGTGGGCAGTGCGCAGGCAAGCGGCGGCGTCCACGAAATATTCCGCCCGAGCCCAGTGCACCCCAGGGCCGGTGGAACTTTGCCCAGCCGCGCGATTCCACCGAAGACGCGTTCCCGCCACCCGCCCTGACGGAGGCCCACATGGCCAGACACATCATCCATTACACCGGGCCGATCAACTCATCGACCTGCGGCAACCTCATCAACACCTGTGCCAAGGCGCTACAGCAAGGTGCCACGCTCATCCAGATCAACGTCGCGACCATGGGTGGCGAGTGCAGCTACGGCTTCACCCTGTACAACTTTCTGCGCTCGCTGCCGATCCCGGTGCACACCCACAACCTGGGCACCGTGGAGTCGATGGGCAACATTCTTTTCCTGGCCGGCGAACGCCGTACGGCCTGCACCTACAGCAAGTTCCTCTTCCACCCGTTCCACTGGACGCTGCACGGCTCGGTCGACCATGGTCGCATGGCCGAATACGCCATGAGCCTCGACTACGACCTGCGGCTGTATGCCGATATCGTCGCCGAGCGCACGGCAGGCGCGGCCGAGCCGTTGGACGTGCCCCGCCATCTGATGTCCCACCCACGTATCCTCAGCCCCAAGGAGGGCCTGGCGAGCGGCATGCTCACCGAGATCGACGAATTGCCGATCGAAATGGATGCGGTGCAGTGGAGCGTGCATGCCTGACCCTCTCGGCCAGAGCCTGCAAGCCAACGGCAGCACGGGCGGCCCCTCGCTTGGGCTCAGTAAGGCTGGCTGGCATTCAGTGACTCTATGGTGTCGACCAACTCGTCATAGCCTACGGGCTTGTTCAGATGCCGATCGAAGCCAGACTGCCGCGATTTATGCTGGTCGGCACTGGCACCATAGCCAGTCAGAGCGATTGCAGGCGTATTGCGCAGGTGTGGCAACTTGCGCAATGCCCCGATCAACGCATGACCATCCATGCCCGGCATGCCGATGTCGGAGAGAATGATGTCGTAGTTGCCGGTGCCGGCTGCGGCCAAAGCTTGAGTCGGATCGCTGAATGCAGTGACCTCGGCGCTTTCCATTTCCAGTAGTTGCTGCATGACATCGAGCACGTCGGGTGAGTCGTCTACCAGGAGTACGTGCACGCCGTTCAGACGCCCGGCCTCTTGCTCGTCACTGGTGCGTGCATCCGCCTGTGGTTGGTTTTGACAGCATTCGAGGCGTACGGTGAACGTGCACCCGTGGCCTAGCCCTGCGGACTTGGCCACCACGCTGCCTCCGTGCGCTTCGACCAGCTGGCGCACCAACGACAGGCCAATCCCCAGCCCTTCGCGTCCGAGCGGCGCGATCGGCGGTTCGGCCTGACTGAACAGCTCGAAAATGCTCTCCAGACTCTCCGGGTTCAGGCCGATGCCGTGATCGATCACGTCCAGCTGCGCCCAGCCGTCGCGGCTCGACAGCACCATATGGATGTCGCTGCGGGCAGGGCTGAATTTCATGGCATTGTTGAGCAGGTTCCAGATGATCTGCTCGAGGCGCGTGTTGTCGCCGTCGATGTACACAGCGCTTTGGCTGGCCGGTAGATCGAGGATGACGCTGCACGGGTATTGCTCGCTCTGCACCACGGCATGGATGCCGCGCAAGATGGCGCACAGGTCCACGGGTTGGGTCTTGAGCTTGAGCTTGCCGGTGCGGATGCGGGCTACGTCGAGCAGATCGTCGATGATCCGCGCCTGGCTGGTCACCGCTTCGCAAATCACGCCTACTGCCTTGCTGGCGGCGCTGGCACCGCTCAACAGTGGCAGGCGGCGCAGGATTTCGGCGTTGAGCTGGATCAGATTGAGCGGGTGCTTGAGCTCGTGGGACATGACCGCGAAGAACTCGTCCTTCAGATGGCTGCTGTTCTGCGATTCGGCCAGGCGTTTGGTTTGCTCGTCGTGCAGGCGCTTGTGCCCGGTCAGATCGCGGGCGATCTTGACATAGGCCAGACGGTTGCCGGCCAACTGCGTGACTTCGCCACTGCAGTAGAAGCGGCTGCCGTCCTTGCGCACGTGCCAGCGTTCATCCTGGCCCCGGCCTTGGTGTCTGGCTTGGCGCAGGTCGCGTTCCGGTATGCCGTTACGGCGATCGTCCGCACTGAAGATCAGTTCGAAATGGCGACCGATCACTTCGTCCTTGGCATAACCGAAAATCAGCGCAGCGCCGGTGTTCCAATCGGTGATCACACCGTGCTCGTCGAGCAGGATGATGGCGAACTCATGGGTGCTTTCGGCCACCAGACGCATGCGCTCTTCGCCCAGGCGCAGGTTTTCTTCGGCGGCGCGGCTCTGGCTGATGTCGATGAAGGTCAGTACGGTGCCGTCGATGTGCTGCTCGCTGGAGCGGTAAGGCAACAAGCGCGCCAGATACCAGTGCTGATTACGTCCAACAACCTCGCGTTCGATGGTGGTTTCACGCTCGGCCACGGCCCGTGCGTCGTCGGCAAGCTCTGGGTATTCCAGACGGTGGGTGATGTCGAGCAGCGAGCGTCCGGTATCGACCGGTAGCATGCTGAAGATGTCGGTGGCACGCGGCGTGAACCAGCGGATGTGCAGGTTGCGGTCGACGAACACCGTGGCGATATCGGTCGAAGCGATCAGGTTGCTCAGGTAGTCGTTGACCTTGTCGGTTTCCTCGACCTTGGTCTTGAGCTCATAGTTGACCGTGAGCAGTTCTTCGTTGATCGACTGCAACTCTTCTTTGCTGGTCTCCAACTCTTCGCTGGCCGAGCGCAGCTCTTCGTTGACGGCCTGCATTTCCTGGTTGGAAGCGGTCAATTCCTCGCTGGAAATCTCCGACTGCTCGATGGTTTCCTGCAACTGCAGACGTGTGCGTTGCAGCTCACCTTCGAGGGTAGCGAGGATCATGTCGTCGGTTTGCTGAATACCGGTGGTCACCGCTACCGGACGGTCGGGCTCGCGCTCTTCGAACACCACCAACAGGCATTCGCTGCCGCTGGGCTCGTCGGTATGCGGCTGGACCAGAATATCGACCTGGCTGCTGTCGAGGTTGACCGAGCGCGAGGTCACCGCCTGTCCGGTGTGCTGGGCTTGCAGAAGCGTGCTGCGCAGCGCTGGGCGCAGCGGCGCCAGGACCAGGTTGAGCAGGGTGCGGCTAAGCTCGCCGCCCATGTGCCGCAGGAAGCGCCCGGCGCCCTCGCTCATATGCAGAATATGACCATCGGGGTCGACGATCAGGCTTGGCGGAGTGCGCCGGGCCAGAGCGCGGTGGTGGATTTCGGCGTAGGACAGCTTGCGCCCCGGCCGGCCCTTGGCCTTGGCCGGCTCGGTACTGACTGGGCTGTCGCTCGACGCAGGCAGCTGGCTGGTAGGCCGCGCACGGCTCTGTACCTTGCGCGCGCGGAAGATGCGGTTGCGCTTGTCGATGGGTGTGAACAGCTCGGCGGCGACGTCGGCCGATTCGGAACTGCCAAGGAACAGGTAGCCGCCCGGGCGTAGCGCATAATGGAACATGCGCAGAATTTCGCGCTGCACGTCGCGGTCGAGGTAGATCAGCAGATTGCGGCAGACCACCAGGTCCAGGTGCGAGAACGGCGGATCGGACAGCAGATTGTGCCGGGCAAACAGCACCTTTTCCCGCACTTCCTTGCGCACCCGCAGGTGCTGGTCTTCCTTGACGAAGAACTGGCGAATGCGTGCGGGCGTGACGTCGGCTGCGATGGACTCGGTATACAGCCCGGCGCGCCCCTGGGCGATGGCACGCTCGTCGAGGTCCGTGGCGAACACCTGCACCTTGGCACTGCGCTGCTCCACGGCCAGTTGCTCGATGACCATCATGGCCACACTGTAGGCCTCCTCGCCCGACGAGCAGCCGGCGGACCAGATGCGCATCTCGTGATGCTCCAGCGGGTCGTCGCGGTCGCTGACCAGCGCGGGCAGCACGTGCCGCTCGAGCGCTTCGAAGGCTTCACGGTCGCGGAAGAAGTTGGTCACGCCGATGAGCATGTCGGCCAGCAGGGCCTGGGCTTCCTCGGGTTGGCCCTCCAGGTAGCTGAGATAGCCACGCAGGTCGGTCTGACCGGTAACGTGCAGGCGCCGCTCCAGGCGGCGCAATACGGTGGCGCGCTTATAGTGTTGGAAGTCGTGCCCCGTGCTGTTGTGCAACTGCGCGAGGATGTCGTCGAGCAGGGGGTCGGCGCGTTCCGGGTCGGCCTGCTCGGTCCCCATGGCGGGAGGGCGTTGATCGTCGTCGATTCTGGGCAAGTTCACCTGCCGCGCAGTGCGCCACAGCTCCATGAGTTTTTGAGGGATCTGCGCTACCGGCAAAATCACGTCCACCTGTCCGGTTTCCAGCGCAGCACGCGGCATGCCTTCGAATTCGGCATCGTCAGGGCTCTGGACCAGCGTCACACCGCCTTGTTCCTTTATTCGTGAGAGGCCTACGGCTCCGTCACTGCCATTGCCCGACAGCACCACGCAAAACGCGTGTTCCTGGTGCACGTCGGCCAGGTCGCGGAAGAACAGATCGATGGCCGTGTGCGTGCTGCCATACCGTTCGGCGCGGCGTACGCGCAGGTAACCATCGTTGGTGGAGAGGCGGTTGGCGGGCGAGATCACATAGATGTGGTTCGCTTGAATCGGCACTGGCTCGGTGACCTGCCGCACCGGCATCGACGTACAGCGCTGGATGATCAGATCGGCCTGGCTGTGGTGGTCCGGCGACAGGTGCAGGACCACGACGAAGGCCATGCCGGTATCGGGGGGGGTGTGCTCGAAAAAACTGCAGATGGCTTTCAGGCCGCCGGCCGAGGCGCCGATGCCCACCACTGGAAAGTCCAGGTGGCTGGGGCTCAGGTATTTATTCTTCGGGCCCGCAACGGTGGGCTTTGGGGAGCATGGGGTCATCGGCAGTGCCTTGGACGAGCTGAAAAGATCCTGGAAGCAGTCACCAGGTAAAAGGACTGCGAGTATAGGTCTGTTGCGGACGGATCTACGACAGTCAAAGGTAAACATCAGCCACAAACCTGGCCGGGACTCGATATCTTGGCAAAGGGCACGCAATTTCCCGTTTCGACCAGCCTGCGCAAGAAGCTTCGCACCGTTTGTCAGCTGACCTGAGGCGTCATGCAATCATCCCGCTCGCACCGCGTTCACAGTGTGTACAGCGTTCGCAGCCGGGACGCTGCCTTCGACCTCATAGCCAGTAGGGAGAACACCATGGCGCGCGATACCGAGCAGCCCAGCCAACGCGGCGGCACCAAGCAGACCAATGCCGGCAATTTCGCCAACGATCCGGACCGCGCCGCCCGCGCGGGCCAGAAAGGCGGCAAGGTCTCGGGTGGCAATTTCGCCAACGACCCGCAACGCGCTTCTCAAGCCGGACGCAAGGGCGGCCAGAACAGCCATCGGGGCAGTGGTGCGCAGTAGTCGCCTACGCAACGTCCAAGCCTTTGCTAGGCTGGATGGAAGACCCCACGTGGATCTGTTTCCCCGTGGGGTCGTTTCTTTTTCGTCTGAAGGAGAATCACGATGCTCGCATTGACCTACCAAGGCGCAGGTGAGTTGCAGTTGCTGTCGGTGCCGGACCCCGTCCTTCAGCAGGACGATGACGTGCTGGTGCGGGTGACGCTCTCGGGTATCTGCGGATCGGATTTGCACCTGTACCACGACAAGATTCCCAGCGTTCAGAAAGGCGACATTCTCGGCCACGAATTCATGGGCACCGTGGTCAAAGTCGGCAGTGCAGTGACCGCCGTGGCCGAGGGCGATCGGGTGGTGGTGCCGTTCATCATCGCCTGTGGCGAGTGCTACTTCTGCAAGCAACAGCTGTACGCGGCCTGCGAAACCACGAACCCCACACCCACGATCATTTCCGGCGAGCACCCCACCCACAGCGGGGCCGCGCTGTTCGGCTACGGGCACCTGTACGGCGGCGTGGCAGGCGGACAGGCCGAATACGTGCGCGTGCCCAAGGGCAACGTCAACGCCTTCAAGGTACCCGACGGCATCTCCGACGAGGCGGCACTGCTGCTCTCCGACACCCTGCCGACCGCCTGGCAGGCCGTGCTCAATGCCAGGGTCGGCGAAGGCTCTTCGCTGGCCATCTTCGGTGCCGGGCCGGTCGGCCTGTTGGCAGCCGAATGCGCGCGCATGCTGGGCGCAGGGCAGATCTTTCTGGTGGACGAATACAGTTACCGGCTCAAGTTCGCGGCCGATACCTATGGCGTGATTCCGATCAACTTCTATCACGACAAAGATGCCGCGCGGACCATCCTCAAACAGACCGAGGGCGAGCGTGGCGTCGACGCCGTCATCGACGCGGTGGGTTTCGAAGCCAGCGGCACCACGCTGGAGTCGGTGATGAACATGTTCGGTTTCGAGGGCAGCAGCGGCAAGGCGCTGCGCCAATGTATCGAAGCCGTGCGCCGTGGCGGCATCGTCAGTGTCGCGGGCATGTATTCGGGGTTGATGCACAGCCTGCAACTGGGGGCGGCGTTCGACAAAGGTCTGTCGTTCCACATGGGCAAGACCCACGTCCATAAGCATCTGCCAGAACTCTGCGAGCACCTCTTGGCCGGCAAACTGCATCCCGAGAGGCTGATCACCAACCGGTTGCCGCTCAAAGATGCCGTGCGCGGCTACGAGATGTACGACGAAAAACGCGATGGTTGCTGCAAGGTGGTGCTGCAGTTGGGCAGCTGACCATTCTCCTGATCCAGACCACGGCCTGATAACCGGCACATCGCCATCAGGCCTTTGGTACAGGCGCGTCGATTTCTTTTGAATTTTCCCGAACTCCGTCGATCAACCACACGTCATCCATGGAGAATTAGGAGGGCCCTTCGATGCCAGCTCCACAGCTTTATATCATCGACTACCGACTGCATGACCAAGAGCGCAGTTTCATTATCCGTCTTGAGCGTATGGACAATGCAGAGGCGTGGCATTGGGCTAGCTGTGACGCCGGGATCGGGATCATCCCCAAGTTCGGTCGTGAGAAGATTCGCAAAGTGAGCCGGCCGATGGCCGAGCGCTATGGCATTACCGAGGTGCATTGGCGTCTGTCCGGTAGCCGTGAAACCCAGCCAGGCGGTCAAGCCCCTGTGTCGCACAAGCGCGGTGGTGGGGAAGACGTATCGAGCGGCGGCGAAACGACCGTTCTGGCCTGATGTCACCGGCCTCTGCGGGTATGCGCATGTCCGGCATATTTTCCGCCTTGGCAGGGGCCTGATGCTTCAAGTATCTCGATGCCGTTGACGCAACGTCTTACGTGCATCGTTCTTCATCTCTTCCGGTTTTTCTGCCCTGACGCAGTACAACGATCTTGTGGCTACCCCACAGCCTGCCTTAGCGTGAACGCTGCGCTCGAATGAGATTGGTCCTTAACCACGCCGCATCAAGTTAAGGCGCGGAACCGTTGTGCTCGTCACTTTCTCCACACAGCGAGCGTTCGAGCCTATCGGAAGGCCGGCCTGAGCCAACTGTCGAGCTTGTCAGGTTGAATTTGCGCATGTCCTCGATGCTTTTGCAGGTGAAGAGAGGCAATGGGAGGTAAGGGCAGTGGTCCCAATTGCAGCTGAGAACAGAGGAAACAAAGCTAGCCTCAGGCAGTAATTGATAAGCAGCATGCATCAACCCATGAAAAACTAGCACTAATCGTTTCAAGATGTGTCATTCATACTTCAGCATCAAGCGTAACAAGCATTTCAAGAATATCGCTGGAGAACGACCATGCATGCTTCACCTTCCGCTGCGGGTTCTGCCCGATCCCGAGCCGCAGCTGTGTTCCGCGTCACCTCAGGCAACTTCCTCGAACAATTCGACTTCTTTCTGTTCGGCTTCTACGCCACGCAGATCGCCAACGCATTCTTTCCAGCTTCCAGCGAGTTCGCCTCGTTGATGATGACCTTCGCCGTCTTCGGTGCAGGGTTCCTCATGCGGCCGCTGGGCGCCGTGGTGCTGGGTTCCTATATCGACGATGTCGGCCGGCGCAAAGGGTTGATCGTGACCTTGTCGATCATGGCCAGCGGTACGCTGCTGATCGTGCTGGTGCCCGGTTATGCCAGCATCGGCCTGTGGGCACCGGCACTGGTCCTGGTCGGCCGGCTGCTGCAGGGCTTCTCGGCCGGTGCGGAGCTGGGCGGCGTCTCGGTCTATCTGTCGGAAATGGCCACGCCTGGACGCAAGGGCTTCTATACCAGTTGGCAGTCCGGTAGCCAGCAAGTGGCGATCATCGTCGCCGCCGCGTTGGGCTATGGCTTGAACCAGTGGATGACGCCGACCCAGATCAGCGAAGGCGGCTGGCGTATCCCGTTCGCCGTAGGCTGCATGATCATTCCGTTCATCTTCCTGCTGCGCCGCAACCTGCAGGAAACCGAAGCCTTCGCCAAGCGCACCCATCGCCCGACCATGAGACAGGTGATGGCCACTCTCGCCAGCAACTGGGGCATCGTGCTGGCTGGCATGCTGATGGTGGCGATGACCACCAGCGCGTTCTACCTTATCACCGTATACGCGCCGACCTTCGGCAAGACCGTGCTCAACCTCAGCACTACCGATGCTTTGCTGGTGACGTTGCTGGTCGGCGTTTCGAACTTCTTCTGGTTGCCCATCGGCGGCATGCTCAGCGACCGTTTCGGCCGCAAACCGATGCTGGTGGCCATGACCGTGATGACCGTGTTCACCGCGTATCCGGCGTTGTCGTACCTGGCCCAGGCCGCAAGTTTCTCGCACATGCTCGAAGTGTTGCTGTGGTTCTCGTTCCTGTATGCGATGTACAACGGCGCGATGATTCCGGCACTCACCGAGATCATGCCGCCGGAAGTGAAGGTGGCCGGTTTTTCCCTGGCTTATAGCCTGGCGACCGCACTGTTCGGCGGCTTTACCCCAGCCATGTCGACCTGGCTGATCCATCTGACCGGCGACAAGGCAGCGCCTGCCTATTGGGTGACATTCGCCGCCGCCTGCGCCTTGTGCGCCACGCTGGTTCTGTACCGCCGGCTGGCCGCGCAACCCCGTCTCGCCGTTTGATCATCAGGAAAAGCATTTATGCACGCACTGCGTAAAACACCTTTGGCCACCTTCTTCCTGGCCTGCTTAGCCCTTACCGGAACGGCGCATGCCGAATCCCTGAACGTCATGACCTCGGGTGGTTTCTCTGCCGCCTATCAACGCCTGGGGCCACAGTACGCCAAGCAATCGGGTGACACGCTCACCACGATTTCAGGGCCTTCCATGGGCCAGGCCGCCGAGGCGATCCCCAATCGCCTGGCCCGTGGCGAGCACGCCGACGTGGTGATCATGGTCGGCTATGCGCTGGACGAGTTGATCAAGCAAGGCAAGGTCGACCCCGCGTCGCGGGTGGAGCTGGCCGATTCGCGCATCGGCATGTCGGTCAAGGCCGGCGCGCCCAAGCCGTCGATCGCCACGGATGCCGAGCTCAAGCAAGTGCTGCTCGGCGCCAAGTCGGTGGCCTATTCGGACAGTGCCAGTGGCGTGTACATCGAGAGGGAGCTGTTCAAGAAGCTGGGCATCGAGGCGCAACTCAAGCCCAAGAGCAAGATGATCGAACGTACGCCTGTGGGCTCGGTGGTCGCGAAGGGCGACTATCAGCTCGGTTTCCAGCAGGTCGCGGAACTGCTTCCGGTGGAAGGGGCGTCCTTCGTGGGCAAGATCCCGGAAGACCTGCAATCGGTGACCCGTTTCGCCGCCGGCATCCCGGTCAACGCCGACCATCCCAAGCAGGCCAAAGCGTTGCTCGATTACCTGGCGTCCCCTGCCGTACAGCCTACCGTGCAAGCCACCGGCCTGGATTCAGTCCCCCACTGAAGTAGGCTGCATCTCACGGATCCGCGTTTCCAGCTCCAATGCCGCCGGGGTCAGCGTTCGACCCCGGCGCTTGATCACTCCCACATCGCGGTACACCTGCGGCTCTACCAGCGGCACGCTCACCAGCATCGGGTGATCGCCGATGGGCATGGCGATCGATGGCACTGCCGCAACGCCAAGACCCGCTTCGACCAAGCCCAGCATGGTGGTGACGTGCCGCGTCATGCACACGCTGGGGCGGGCAGGGCGCAGGGTCGAGAGTGCCTGGTCGAGCAGCAGGCGGTTGCCGGAGGTGTTGTCCAGACCGATGTAGTCATGGGTGAACATCTCTTCCCAGGTGACGCTGTCGTAGCTTGCCAAGGCATGGTCCTTGCGGCAGGCCAGCACATAGCGCTCGTGCAGCAGGCGTTCGAACTCGAGCTCCGGCGCCAGGTTGCCAGTGAAACTCAAGCCAAAATCCGCCTCGCCGAAGGCCACGGCCGTGTTGACGTCGTTGGCACTGGCATCGAACACACGCACGTTGATGTTGGGGTAGGCGCGGTGGAAGGCACTGATCACCGTCGGCATGAAGTAATAGGCGGTGGAGGGCACGCAGGCGATGGTGACCTTGCCGGTCATCATGAAGCTGCTGTCGCCCAGGGTCATCAAGGCGCTGTCGACTTCATCGAGAATGCGCTCGGCGCGTGGAAGGAAGGCGCGGCCGACGCTGGTGAGGTCGACCCGGCGCGTGGTGCGCACCAGGAGCTTGACGTTCAGGGCGGTTTCCAGCTTTTCGATACGCCGGCTCAGCGCCGGCTGGGTGATGGAGATCGTTTCGGCGGCCTTGCGGAAGCTGCCGTGTTCGACGACGGCGCGGAAGGCCAGGAGGTCGTTGAGATCGAAATTGAGGGACATAAGGGGGCCCACGAATTGGGAGTGAGCCTAGGGCTCGAGGTTGGGGGCCGACTTTACGTGAGTTGATCATCGTGGGCCAATGCAGGTCGGTGCCGAACGGTATTGCGGTGGTGGGACGTTGGATAAAAGGCTAGGGTAGATGCGCCTAAACGCGTCGAGACGTATTGACTGCACCTTGGGCACATACAGGTTAATTCGACTAAATGAATATTTAGTCGAGTTAGCCGTGGATACCTTGTTGGGCGGAGAGAGTGAGGCCAGCTCAAGACCCGTTGTAGATCCGCGCCCAAACAGGTTCGATCAGCCTTTATCGAGCCACGAACGTTAGTAAAGGATACTTTTCATGCCCATTTATCTGGCTGCCGACCACGAACTCCTGCCTGGCACTGCGCTGGTGGTTGAAGCTCCAGCGACTGAAGGCCCGAACGCCGTGGTATTCGAAGACGACGGCGAAACCGCCTATTTCTATGCGCTCGATGCGACCAACGACAATGAGCCTATCCAAGATGCCTTGCACATTTACGATGTGCAGCAGATTTCAGATCGGGATAGGCCTTCCAATCTGCGTGTAGGTTGGTCGGAGGATCATCGTAAAGCAGTGTTGTTGATCAACGATTATCCCCATGCCGTGTTCGATTTCGAGAGCAAGCGTGGATATTGCCGCAGTGGATTTCCGGAGGCGTCGGGTACGTTGTGGTCGCGGTCGGGACATCAATGGACGGATGAGGCACTGGGTTTGTTCGAGTAAGGCAATCGGCAGTCGTCTGGTGGATGCATGCGGATTGAAGGCTCGATTGCCAACGCTAACGAGAGGCTTCGACGCGCTTTGGGCGGGCTGAATTGAGGATTGGTTGGTTAAGACTCGGCGGTTTTGAGTTTTTCGAGCGCTAACGTTGCTCGTATGACTTGGCTGACGCTGTAGGTTGAGCCTGAGGCTTTGTCGCTGAAATCCAGCTGCCAATGTATTCAGTTCGGGGATGGGTCCTGATGGTTGCTGGCGTAGCCAGGTATGGTGAGCTCCAGTGAATGATGGGATTCGCTCGATGAACGAGGCGTGAGTTCTGCTAGGAAGCCTTGAAAGTTTTGCAACGGTTGGATTTCTGATTGGGGCGATCAATCTTGGGGCCTGCGTCGCATCTGATTACTTGGGCACCTGCAGGAGTAGGCAAAGCTTCGTTAGGTGGATGCTGTTATAGCGTTGGGTCTGGTTAAGGGTGATAGCTGGTTTACGCGGTCTACTCACACTTGCCTAAAGCACAATCGCCGGATGCGCATAATGTGCATTATGTTAAATAGGGTATTATTTCGTTCTTCTCCCCGGTCATTTAGTTTTAGGCCTTGCTGTCGAACACCGCGTCAATTGCGCCAATCGCGTTTTGAGTGGAAAGTCCCCTCCAGCACCCTCAAGCCCTTGCATTCCGGGCGCCTCAGCACATCCAACTCTCTGATCTGGCCGGTTCTTTCAACGAAATGAGTGGAAAAATTCCTCCACCACGAAATCCTAACCTGCTGATTTATATAACTTTTCAATAAATCGCTCTAAATGGAATAGCTCCCTTGCCCAAGGAGGAATTAGTGGAATCAGTTTTGACGATACGAAACCTCACCAATCCTGGAGCCCGCGTAGGACAAGGGTTCCAGGGCAATTTGAAGGTTTGAGTGGACATTCCGACCCACCAATCCCTGAGACGTAATGAGTGGACATTCCATCAAAACACCGACCCGCCCGACATGCTCTATCTAGCAATCGGCAGCCCTGGACAGAAACAAACAGAACGCCCTGAACCGGAGTTATCCGCAGCTGCTAGATCCCCTCAAACCCCTGTGGCTCCTGGCCTGCACATTATCCACCTAATTGCGCACAGCAATGCTCGCCGGCGTTCCTGCTGATCCAAATCACGCTCAATTGAATGCAAATCAAGGCGAGAACGCCGTACGGCCGATCGGCGTTTCCTGAGATTTTTGCGGCCATCCTTTAAAACAATGAAAGGAAAATCCATACGCCCATTTCACCAAGAAAGCCCTGAAGCCTCCGGAAACCGGGCACTTCCCAAAATCCAAAGAAATGAGTGGACATTCCAAATGGTTTTTCCATTTAAATCTTTGAATGGAAAAACCATTCGCGATTTTCCACTCATTCTTTAGATCGGTGCTCTCAAGTGAGGCCTTCAAACGTTCACCTGCGTTTTCCAAAAATTGGTACTCAGCGTGTGCCTCGAACCGGCACCACCAGCGACTTCAACACACTCCAGCAACCAGCAAAAAAAGCAGCGACCAGAAAGCCCGGCTATACCAGAGCCCCTGCCAAGCTCGAAGCGCCGGCCCAAACCGGGCAATAGCCAATATTTACTTAAATGCCTATATAGACCAAAACCCCAAAACACGGAGTGTCAGTGATCGAGGCATGACAATTAACGCCTAACTCAACCCAAAGAACAAAAAACAAAAACTAGAACCCAAAACCAAAAAACCAAAACCATACCCAAAGAATAATTAGTGGAAAAACCATGCGACCAAATAGTCATGCTAAAAATTTGTTAAGCGATAACTGGAACTCTTGCCGTTGAGCAGGGAAAGTTGCAACAAAGACCATCAAGGGCTAACATCGATCAATGTCAATCAGTTTAGGTTAGGGGAGCCGAAAAATGCAGAAGCAAAAACACAAGCAGATGCAACCACCCTGCCCTAACTTCCAATTACTTCCATTACTGGAAGTTTCTTACTACAGCAAAACCATACGGTAACGCACACAATGTCTACGCAGCCAATGCCTCTTTTCGAGTCCTATGAGATCTTCATTGATTTGGACTTTAGCTTGCGTACACCTGGTATGGCTTGCGTTCGTGAATACATCGAGAAATTTTCAGCTTCAGTAGACGCCATCAAGGGCTACCTAACAGCCCGTGACTTTCTGAGAGCGTTCTCGGATAACAGCCTGACATTCACTTCTTATAGAACCCATGTTGAGCGGCTGCTGCTGTGGGCTCTCATCATCAAGCAGAAGCCTTTTGACCAGCTCAAACGCCAGGATGCGGAAGACTACCTGGAGTTCTGCCGTAATCCTCCAGCAGACTGGATTGGCCCGGTCGTACGCGGCCGTTTCGTGACCAGCGATCAGACCGAATCCGCTTGGGGTGATCGTGTCATGCCCAACAAGAAATGGAGGCCATTCAGCCTGAAGCAATCCAAGGACTCATTGAATGAGCTGAAGTCAGGGCCAGACGCTACCTCCAAGGATGCAGAGCCTTGCGTGGCTGCGAGCGTCAGTCGGTACAAGCCTTCTCCGAGTACCCTCAATCAGATCTACACGATCTGCAGCCGGTTCTTTGAGTACATGATCGAAGACGGGACAGCTGCGGCGAACCCTTTCCGGATGATAAAGAAGCGCACCCTCAACCGTGGAACGCCACAAGAGGAAGGCTCGAATCGCGCCCTGACGCCCTTGCAGTGGGACTATGTGCTGGAGACCGCTGAACGGATGGCCCAGGATGAGCCTGAGCGACACGAGCGCACTCTATTCATCGTCGCCACACTGTTTGCCATGTATCTCCGGGTCTCCGACATCGTTGGCCGGCCGAACTGGCACCCGGTCATGGGTGATTTTCGCCAGGATCCAGAGGGCAACTGGTGGTACCACGTGATCGGGAAAGGCAACAAGGCCGGTAAGGTCGCAGTCAGGGATGAGTACGTCTCCAAGTACCTGAAGCGCTACCGCCGGTTTGTTGGCCTTTCGCCGTTGCCGGAATGGAACGAGCAGACGCCTCTGCTTATTACTCTTCGAGGTCGCTCAGGGCTGTCGGGGCGACAAGTACGCGCCCTCCTCCAATCAGTGTTCGATAACGCCGTCGCGCGAATGCGCGATGAGGAGCGCGAAGAACACGAGATGAATAGCCTGCGTGCAGCGTCTGCGCACTGGCTGCGGCATACTTCTGCAACTTTTGACGCGCCGCTGCGGAGTCCAAAGGATCTGCAGATGGACTTGCGCCATAGCAGTCTCAGCACCACTCAGAACGTCTATTACCACTCGCACGATCAAGAACGTAGTCTCTCTGTGCGTGGCGTGGGCATGCGCGACAGGGGTTAACAATCCCATCGCGTCCATAGCACTTATCTTTACCAGGCGGCATTGGAGCCTAAATCAGCCGAACACAGTCAGTCGCGACTGTGCTAACCAACTTCAAACAGTTGAATACATCAGTGCCAAGTTGCTAAGGGATAAGCTGCGCTGCTTGGTATGGCATTGGTGCATAGACCCGTAATTCAGCACTGTTGAGTGCATCCTAATCATCAGGTTGCGCGTACGCATGCTCCATACGTAATATGTCAATATGTGTAAAATAACAATAATGGAGGCATTTAAATGCCCGGCAAAAAGTCCATCTCATGCACTCGCGCTCGAACCAAAAAATGGTTTGGCACCCGCCCATTATCTGTTGCCCAGAAGAAACTTGTAAGGCTTAGCCAATTCCAAGCAATTGGTTGGTTTTTCAAGGCCGTCGACATCATCGCGGAAGGATCCTTGCTGGATCAATTGAACGGAATGTTTTGTTTCGACCGCGAAGTTGATCAACTGGGCATCGGAACTGACGCCCCAATACATCTATATGCTCTGCTAACTGGGATGAGAGATTCTTCGTGGCTTGGTGCTTGATCGGTACGCGCGAGCGAGAGCTTGCCAAGCAACTGATTGCTGACGGAGCCCACAACTTCTGGCCCGACATGCGTTTCTACGAAGCCGACTGGGAAGACCGTGCTCAAGCGTGGCTGGCCAATCACTCCACGGGCGAACCTGATCACGCACAGTTTGAAATCGTGAGATTCGTAGGCCAATCGCCTCGAATTCCCCTCCAGTTCGCACAATAGAATCGAGGTGCAACGGGCGGCTCTGCTCATCTGATTGTTGAGTCTTCAGGATCAGGAACAGCGCCGATGATAAGCCCACCTGGCCATCCTGGGGTCACTGCGAGTCATGCGCTGCTTCGCGGTTCCATCTGTGTAGCGCATTGCTTGGCCCAGCCGGGCATCGCGAACTGTATTTATATACAGTTCGGGGAAAATACGGCACCCCTGAGGCCCCAAGTGCACCGTTACCCCCGTGCTGGGTTTCTGTTGAGACTCAAAAGCCCGTGGCACGAGGGCTGTAGCCATTCTCCACTGGCGATCACCACCATGGTCGACACCGTTAATCAGGACATCCATATGCCAGATTCTTGGGGCTACAGATAAATATGTATGCATATACAGTATTCGGCCGACCACGCCTGCACCGGGCACCCTGCCCTCGCCCTGTTCCGCACAAGCGTCGGCGGTTTGCGCAGCCAGGGGAAAACTAAGCTAAAGCTTAGCTTCTCAAGCCAACCGCCCAAAAATCTGCAAACACTAAGGTAAACCTTAGTTTTCAGGGAGTACTCCCGTTACTGACGCCTCTCACAGCTAGCTGTAAACCAACTTTTTGCACTGTAAACCACAGCGGTTAACAGTATAGAAAATTGGTTTACAGCCTCTTCACTACCCTTGAGAGGCAGGGAACAGCGCCCGTTGGGTTAGCAGGAGCAACCCCAGCAGGCTGGAGGCGTTGTCCCTACGGTTTTCGATAGCCTCCTCGAGCAGTGCCCGGGCATCTTCCAGCGTGAGCTTCAGCGTACCGGTGGCCAGTGCGGCGGCAAACTCCAAGGCGGCATCGCCGTAAGTCCGCTCCCAGCGGGCAAATACCTTGGCGATGAACTCCTTCATCAGCTTGCTCAGCTCCGGGCTTGCTGAGTAATCAAGCTCCGAAGGAAGGCAAGCCCGGAGGAATGACGCCTGCAGGACGTTGTCGTTAAACCTGAGGAAGCACTCCGGAGATAACACCACGGACTCATACCCCGTCGGCTGCAGGCGCAACTCATGATCTTCGTGCTCCCGAGCGAACTGCAGGACGGCAGCAATCGTAAAGAACACCGTGCTTTGCGGTACGTTCGGACAGTCTTTGCCCACATTGCTTGAGGCGTCGAAGAACAGAAATCCATCGGATAAGGCGAGCGCGCTGCCGTCATGTTTTGGCAGGAAGCTGTGCTTGTTCGCGATAACCAGCTCAGCGGCTTCATCAAGAGCCTGATGACGAACCTTGTCCGAGACTGCAGGCGTAAAGCCGACGTCATCGACCTGCCCGGCAGAGGTAACCTTGGTTAACCGACTCCAGGCGTTTTCTTTCCCGTCATCTCCGATGGGCAGGCACAGCCAGTTAGAGAAGCCATAGTCCCGGGGCGTGGGGTTCTTCATCAGGAAAGTTTTGAGAAGTGTCCAGGCTCTCGCGCTCTGTGGAATCCCGATCGGTGCAAGGAACCTGCGCGGCACGGTCGCTTCCATGTAGGCCCGCAGATCACGACTGATCTCTCTCAGGATACCGCCATCGCGCGCAACCACTGTCGCGACCAGCGCCCCGGAGACAGTTTCGAAATTGACTTGATCAAGCTCGCTGTAAGGCACGCATCGGATTGATTTGGTCGCGCCCCATTTCTCGCTGAGCATCTCACGGGCCACCTCGCCAAGTTTCTTCGACCCGTCATCGTCGGCGTAGACGATCAGGTTTGTCGCCATGGAGACCGACCAGTCAATTTCAGTGGCCAACCATTTTCTGAAGGCAGCGTCCGCCAGCAACTCATCAGGATTGAGTGTCAACAGCTTGCGGGGCTTGCTCGACTTGTTGAATCCATCAATTCCCCCCATACCGAAGTACTTGTGGAATTTGGCCAGCCGCTTCGGGTCATGCTTCAAGGATATCGTGATCGACTTGGGTGGCTTGGACTTCGCCGAGAAGTTCTCTCCTATAATCTCAATCAGCGTGCAGCCTTCCTCCGCCTTGACTGGCAGAGGGTAGTCAACGTCGTCCAGAGCGACCAGTACACCTCCGTATCGGCTATCCGCCGTGCGATCGACCAGTGTGGCTACGCACTCCTCTGCGAAGCCCTGCTCACCCATCTGCTTGGCCATACCGCCAGATGTGGAGGCTGATACCACGCAGAAATACTCACCTTCCGGCGGGTAGATGGTCTTGAGCCGTTCGTAGGAGTGGAAGCTCATGACTTCAGCCTTGCAGTCCAAGCGAGCGAGCGCATTTTTCACGAATGCATAGATGCCCATGGTGTCGATGTACACCTTGCCAGCCTGGCGCAGCCTGGCACCATACTCGAGTGCAATTGCATACCCGACCACACACACCTCGGCCTCATCGCTCGCCAGTTCCCTGGTCTGGATGAACACGTTGTTTAGTGTGCCGGAGGGGTGCTTGAAGGAATGCGCGGATGGCGCTGCATGAATGACGTTGTTCTTCTCGATCAGCGTTCTCAAACCATCCCTCAAGAGAGCGCTCGGATCATGACGGTAGACAAGCTCTTTGCCGCCCAGCACATGAGGGGTGAAGCTCGCACCATTCCACTCCAAGAACACGTATTCATGGACACATACGCGCGGGTTTTTCTCGCCACGCTTCAGGAGGTTGGCCAGGCGGTCTTGGTCGTCAGCCCAACCGCTCTTGAACACGGATAGCTGATCAGGCGTCCCCAGGATGTAGACGCAGTCGGGTAGATGCCGTTGGGCCTTGAGAGCCACCTCGATGTCAGTGAAGACATGCTGAACCGAGAGCTCGGAATCGTTGTAGCAGACGACCAACGCTTCATGACTGCCACTGGGGTCGCTGACAGCGGACATCCATTGATAGAAACGCTCCATTACATGCCCCTCAATGGAATCATGATGGTGACAACGGCCCCTGCAACGGGCGCCAAATCGGTGGTGTCCCAATCCCTGAAATCGTCAGGATGACGGTGCTGGTCGTTCTCTTCGAATTGGTTGTAGATGCACAGCCGACCGGAACGGATACGGATCAATCCACCTACCTTGCGAAGCTCGTTCAGGATGGCAGGCAGGCCGATGCCCGCAGCGTCCAAAGTCTTGCTGGACTGGCGTGGCTGCAGGCATTTGAGCAGGTAGTCTCGCTCCTCCTGGAGCGACATCTCTTGCACCACCCTGCCGCTAAACCTGGAGGCGAATCCGGGGCCTGAGTCGAAGAAGCTGATGTGCAATGCGCGCAGGCTGGTCTTGTTGTTGTCGGTGGTGGACGACTCTCGCTGCCAGTAACGGCGCAAGTCCTCACTGCCGTCAAAGTCTTCAGCGAAAATCTCGTCCTCAAGTCGCTTCCAGCCGACCATGACGCCTTCTACGTGGGCGAAATACGGCTGGCCCAAATGGTCTGAAGTCGCGTGTTCCTGAGTGTTGGATACAAGCTCAGAACAGAGCAAGCCCAAGCTTTCGAGGAGAGAATCCGGAACACTGGTACCCCCGCTCTGCTTGTTGACGAAATCAATGAGTCTGCGCATCTCAGTGGTCATTTCAGACGCAGGCTTCACCTTGCCTTCCGCGCTAAAAAGCGGTCGCAGGTGCTGAACCTTCGATCCTGCAACACAGATCAGATCGACGACTCGGCCGTTGACGACGTCCTCGTACCTGCCGGCGTCCATAGCCTGCATTCGTTCGACCGACTCCTGAAAGACCTCTCGGCGATTGAATGTCTGCTCGCCGAGCCGGATACCCTTGGAAAGGCGCAAGGCTGCAATACCCGGCGAACAGTTAGCGAGGTTGTGCAGCAAGGCTTGAGCATCGGCTTGCGGGTTGAAATCCAGGTAGTCGCTCTGCAACTGCTGCCGGGCCAGGGTAACGATCAGTTGCAGGCGTGCGGCGTCATGCATGGCGCCATGCCGCGCACTGAGCATGTTTGCCTGAATGAGAAACTTCTCACCCTGGCTGTCGCAGATCTTGCGAATGGCCGCTTCGATGTCTTTGAGCGTACGCGTCTTGCCGAGGTTGATAGGTTTCAAGCCTGTCTCTCCAATCAAACGTCCGCTTTGTCCCCAGTGCCAAGAAGCAATGTTTTGATCCTGGGCTCTGGCTTCCAGTAATTCGGGCCTTTGAGGAACTTCCCGTTCTCGTCGTAGATAGGCTTTCCATCTGCTCCCAGTTTGCTTTCGTTGCTGTCCATGATGACGTCCAGGACGTCCTCCAATGGCAACCCGTATTTCAGGGCCTCAGACCGGCAGTAAACCATCACATCGCCCAGCAGGTCGGCAATGGCAACCTTGATATCGATCTCGGCTTCACCTTTCTCGATCTTCTCGACGATTTCATCGATCTCATGGACTTCAGCCATCAGCGTGGCCTTGAACTTCCTGAGCTTGTCCGCAGGATCGGCGAGAAGCGTCGGAGCGCTGTTGATCGGCAGCTTATACATTTTATTCATGGCATGAATGCGGTCTTTGAAAGGCTTACTCATGAATGCTTCCTTCTCGATAAGTCAAAAGTGGTGAGTCCGCTTTGCATGATGCAACACGCAAAAAATCAAAGGAGCGGCTTGAGCGTCGCGATGACGGGACATGAGAGTTGGACAGGCGCGTGGATGCCTGGTTGGCATTGAGGCCGAGAGGTCACGCTGGGAATGGGCTGGGAGCGGTTGGGCGTCTGGGCAATCCATTTGCGATTGAAAACTCATTGTCTCTCACTACTCCGTTAGCCCAGGACGCCAGTTAAGAAATCAAGATCCCGAAAGCATACTGGAGAGCTCGAACAGCGGCGAGCCTTAAACAAACAGCGTGCGCATGCGGCCAAACCAAAAATCCAGAGGCGCCAGTTGAAGAACATCGAGCCACATTTGCGGAAATTTGGCGGTTACCCTCCTCCGTAGTCGAGAACGGTCGACATTTCGATCGCGTGACCGATCCAGTCTGAGCGTTGGTGTATACCTTTGATGAGCACCAAACCCTCGGCCAAGACAGCATTGCGGGCAAAAGAGGCCAGTTCGAGGTCACTCAGGCGACAAACCCATGCTCTAAGCGCGTGATGAACTCAATCACCGTGTCGGTCTCCAGCCTGGTTGTGACCATGCTGGCAGGAGCTTTCCCATCAAGCGCTTTGACTGGGTGAGACATCCAGCGCATCGCCGCATCATGATCGCCGCTATACAGTCGCATAGCTGCTTCGAGCACTTCTAGGTAACGGTCGTGTTGATCAGGGGACAAAGTGCTCATGTGAAAGCGCGCTCCGCTTTGGCTATGCCTCACGCCGGGCATGTGGCTGCGTCGAGCTGTGATTATGGTCGACCGTTGGGCGAGCGTCTGCTGCCATTTGCGATTCCCCAGCGCTGGTTTGCTTCTGAGCTGCAGCGCTTGGGGTTCCGCGCTTCAATACCAACTGTTCCCGCATCCAGTGGCCTGCAGTGTCGAAGTCTCGCATCATGCACGCAAATTCTTCGTCAGTGAGAAGCGCGGGCAGTCTGTCTGGCGTCACGGCGACTCCTTGTATGCGGCTGGTCGATCGGCGTCGGATTGATCCAACGGCGACCATGCATTCAAAAAAGCAACCTAACATGGCACTACGGGGAGCTCCAGCGCACCACCCGTGGCGTGAGCCCGCTGGCACGGATCAGGCGGGCTTGATGAGCCGCAGATGACAGCCATGGGTGCATGGAGTCGCGCAGACGCGTCCCCAGATGATCTGACATCCACCGTCACCGCATCCCTTAGTATGCCTGGAATGCCCTGCCCGCTTTGAGGCCATCGCATCAAATTTAGCCCCTTGAACCGGATTGCCACCCCTGAGTCCAGCAATCGAACTGCTGAATCCCTGACTTCAGATTCCGATTACTGATCCGGTTCACCGCGCCAGCGCCAGCTCGCGCTCACGGTGTCGTTCGACAGGCGGATGGGCAGAAATTCGACGATTTCATTTTGCCATCTTCGCAGATCGCCATGCTCCGGATTCTGTGCGAGGATTCGGTCAGAGTGATGGCTCAAGGGCTTGCTAGACGGTAATCAGGATATCGAGCCGTTGATCTACCTCGCTGTGGCGCTGGACGCCATCATGATGATTACAGGAGGTTTTACTAAAGACATGGCATTGGATGTAGCGTTTAGCCTTGAGGCTGGAGATTTTGTCGACCCCGATCGAGCCTATGACCTGTACTGGGCAGGAGTCATCACCAACAAACGTTTCTTCGTTTGCCCGGGCGCGGGCTGCACAGCCCAGGTGACCTGTGCGAATCTGGACAAGGACGTGCAGAGCATGCGGGTGGTGCCGCACTTCAAGGTCTACGGCGACCATAGTGAGGCGTGCGGGGTGGTCAACGGGAAGGCGGTCGACCTGGAGGTTGAAAAGAACGGCCCTGACGGACAGGAGCGCAGAACTGTCGATGAATCCATTGTTGACGTCTTCAAGCTCGAGCGTCCCGACTCGTACTACGACGAACCCACCCAGGATTCCACTGCTGATGTGCATGTAGCGAAAAAGCGCGCTAAGAGCACCAGGCCATACACCACCAAGCTGGGTGAGTCTGGGATCGTTGGCCCCATCTACTCCGTCCGTTCGGTGGTAAGCCGGTACATTCGCTATCGATCTGACAACACCCTCGAGTTTCGCCGCCTCAACATCGCTGGCCAGGACGTAGCGTACGACAGCATTTTCAAATGCATTTGGGAGCAGGATCTGAACGACCTCCCCGACCACCCCGTCATCTACTACGGCTGGGCCTATATTGACCGCACCAGAAAAGACGATGCATACCGGATCAAGTTCAAGAAATGCTTGATGCGCGGAACCGAAAGTCTCACAACCTCAAGCTTCGTCTCGGATGCTCTCGTCGACCGCTACAGGCTCAAGAATCTCATGGCAACCAGGCTTTCAAAGATCTCTCAGGAGCCTAAACCGACCGCATTCGTGTTTCTATATGGACAGCCCACTGTGCGTACATCGAACGGAACAAGCTATGCCAATTTCGAGCTGAAGAACTTGGACATGATTGACATCAATTACGACTGTCCATTGCCTTCCAAGTATGACAGATAGCCTGCGACTCCTGCGCGGCCCCCCAAGCACACGATGGGGGCTAGGCCGTGGCTGCCATGCTGCTGAGCCGGCCCGCGCTTGGGAACGTAAGTAGACCCAGCAGTGGGATGCTGAGGTCAAGGCGTCATCGGTATCTACGGTGTACTTCCAAAATCGCCCGGAGGGCTGCCCAGGGGCGTCGCCTGGGCGAACCTGCCTACCCACCGCCAGCTGCGCCCTATTCGCCCGCCTACCAGACTTCGTCCGATCGGAGTCGTCGGCTGTGCTAGGTGGGCGCGCGGCCGTCCCTGGCTCACCCCCCATCCTCATCACCCCGATTGGTGGAATCAAAGTACTCTGCGTCCATGTCATCGAAGTCAAAATCGTCTTCGATGGCATCGTCGGAGTCGAAATCGAAGTCGTTGAGCGCTGATTGCTTAAACTGGAAGATAGGCGGAAGCTGAGCCGCTTCACTGTAAAAGCCTACGCCAGCCGCCAGCATTGCGGCGAAGCATGGTTCTCCCTGGATGGATTCAAGGTCTCAGTTGGAAAGCCAACGCAGGGATGTGCGACGTATCCGGGCCAATCGGCAACCCAATGGTCTGCCCATCCTGCATGCCCATCCAGCGCTGATCCAGGGTGTTACCGAGGTACTGATCTGATTTGCCCCTGTTTGCCTTGGCTAGCACCTTTGTATACAAGGCCCACGGAATCGTATGGGTGTAAATGGTGGGAAAATAGCTCGAGATATCCCCCGACGATACCATGGAGGTCGGTCATTCAGTCGGGACACTACACCTGACTTGGATGAGAAAATGCGGTTAGAAAGGCCATTTGACCTTATTGAAATTAGCCAGCTGCTTGGCGCCATAGGCAGGGTCAATTTGGGTCGCATACGCAACCAGCCCCCTCACGTGGTTTCTGAATCCTAGTACCGCGTCGAAACCCTTATGCTTGGCGTGAGCTACAGCTCCTACACCGGGATGCAGACAGAAGTGAAGATGCTGCTCCAGGTTTGAGCGGAACTCGCGCGACAACCTTGGCCGGTTGGTGTCGACGTATAGGCCGAGCAAAACCTTGCGACCACCAGGCGGCACGACGACAGTCTTCGCAAGATTCGGAGCAAACCCGCATTCCCGCATGATCGCGTAGAGCTTTCGAATGACGTCTTTGGCCTGTCCCCTTCCGAAACCCTTATCTTCTGAGGACAACGCGATGTCGTCGGCGTACCGCGTATAAACCAAGCCATGGAGCAGTGCCAGCTCTTCAATCCGTTCGTCCAACCCCCGCGAACAGAGGTTCGCCAGCAGAGGACTGGATGGCGCCCCCTGTGGGAGAGAACCTTGGAGACGGTTCGAGTAGGAGGAAATTTTGTATTTATCGAGTCGGTTCTGTGTGAAGTTGAAAGGCCCCTCTGGCGAAAAGGGCATCACTGTCCTCGTGCACAGCCGAGCCATTTCGAATGAAATCAGCGCCGGGTACCCAGCCTGCCTGAAGACCCGGTAAACCACCTGTTCTGGAATGGCTTCGAAAAAGTTCTTGATGTCGACTTTGATGAGCCAGTTGCACCCACAGTGAACCGCTACACCGTCGATTAGTGTCTTGCCGGGGTTATAAGCGATGCTGGCGGGGTGGACAGGCAGGTGAACCAGGATGTGCTCGTGTATGTAGCGCTGAACCCTGAGCAACACAGGCGACGGTATACAGATCGTTCGAAATCGCTCGATGCCATCTGGCCGAGCCATGCGCTTTCTTATCCGAAAAATACGATACGGCAGATCTTTTTTTGAAGTTGCGTGCCGGCCCACAATCTCTCGTAACACTCCGTAGGGAGTGCCGGACAGCACTGACAAATGCCTCAGTGTGAAGACCGGCGTCAACTCAGCATTGTTTCTAATGATTCTTTGCCCATAGCGGACAGCGTGGGCGAGCGCAGTAGGATCTGCGCCGGCCAGCTCGCCCGCTTTTTTGTAGGGCTGAGGGCGCCAGACAGGCATCTACTTTGACACCCGAAGGGTGAGAATTAACCCGCCGAGCTGCGAGGCGAGCTTGCGACCGAGCATACGCTTTTGCGAAGGGGGGTTGATGCTTACACTTAAGCGCATGCTACTCCGTAAGGGACAAAATATGTCCCCCAAATGCATCATCTCTGATACCGGGTACGTCGCCGTACCAACACTAGAAACGTCAGTCTGGCGCTCTCAGCGAGGTCGGATGGTACACGACATTTTCTGGCCAAGGTAGATTGGCCGGCATTTCATATTTAGGCTTTTTCTGCATGTGTTTGAGCTGCAGCAGGCCATCGTCGGTCAGCCGATGTGTAACGCTGATCCACTGGAAATGTATTCCGACCTCCAGCCACCGGCGAACATCAGGCATGGTCAGGCCAGTACGCACGGCGATGGCGTTTTCCGTCCTGGGCGACCTCGACAAGGATGCCATGACCAGAAGCATCTTCTTGGAATCCTCACCCAAGCGATTTAGCCACCGAGATGCCGCGAGCTTGTCGGCCTCGACTTTCGCCAGACGCTCTGCGACGGGCACCCGAGGAAGCCCAGTTTCAACCAGCGTGGCCACCGAATTCGTCACCCTGCCGCTGAACAGGGGCCTCCACTTGGCAGTGCTGCGGAAGAACAGGTCTGGGGCGTTATTGGGGATGCCATGAGCATAAGCCAACAATACACCCTCCTTACCAAAGCCGAGTCCATCATCGGACTTATTAGGGTTGTAACGAGCGCAAAGATCAACCAGCCGCTCGGCGTCGGAGGCATCAAAGACAGTCGCTATGGTTGGGCATGGCACGTCGTAGACAACCGCTGGGCGCATGGGATGCTTCTCAAGGTAGGCTCGCCCTACGGAGGTCGACGCAAATGCGATCACCCTGGTGGTAATCAAGCCTGCGGACATCCAGCTTTTCACAGAGGCCAGGTTCCACAGTGACTGGAGCATCCTACCTGCCTGTTTCCCGGATCCGACCGTATCGGCAAGGATAAAAAACGCCCGAACTTTTTTTCGACGTATCGCTTCGGCGGTGGGATGCAACAAAAACTTGTCCCGAGATTGGCGTTTCAACGCGGTGGCGATGCTTCCCACTACACCCTCCGAGCCCACTTCATGGTTAAAAAGCTGCTTGCTTCTCACCGGTGGTATCGCCACACCATGAGCCCGTTTGGGCTTACGCTTTTGCTTGTAGAACCTCTCGACCTTTCCGTTTCTGACCTTGAGATCCTGTTCGACGAAAAGCGCGATGGGACCAGTAATCGACTCGGCCTCCTCCAGGATGCTTTTAGTCAGGGCATCCGTGAACTCAGCTGCGGATACCCAACGCACGGCCTTCAGGAGTTCCCGGGCGGCAGGCTGGTCTTGCACCTTGAATTGTTTAATCCAAGCAATCCCGGAGCCAGTCTCATGCAGGTTCATTGGTTCCAATTGCTAGTCGCCCTGAAGTTGTCTGCAGTGAACCGCTCCCGGGTGCTCAGGGGCGAAACCATTTGTAGTTGTCCGAGGCTTCGCCCCCACATTTGAGACAGGTTGCTCGATACTCGTACATAGCGGCGGCCCTGAGCTTTTCAATCCCAGGGAAGGGCTTCGTGAGGGTAGCCCATCGCGTCTTAACGCAGTTCGTACACAGGATGCTGACCAATCTGGAGCGGTCTGCATGAGAGGCGTACGATGGCAAGGGGCCAACATAGTGATTGGATCGATCAGCAGGTTCGTCGACTAGGTCTGACGGCTCAACCTCCTCCCAACCTTCGTCCAAAAGGAAGCAGCGCTCCCCTTGAAGGTCTTCTTGCCTGACGTCCAGTGCGAGCACATCACGAACGGTGGCCGCGACATACCAATCATTGAGCAGATGTGTCTGGATAGGGCCCGTGGCGGCGAAACGGCTGCCCTCGATGTCCTTTAGCAGCACGTAGAACTCAAGCTTCCGTTTCTTCATAAATCCCTCCTTTGATTTCTCCCGATCGCTGCCCTTTGATGAGGCGATGATGGGTACTGGCCGGCTAATTGCCAGGTAGCGGCAATCCTACCTCATTGGGTCACTGGGCTAAATCCAAAAGGGTCACCCCCCGAAAGCACCTGAATCAGCAATCAAGACGGTACCGCTCTCAACGTTAGCATCCTTCAGATCTGAAACAGCACCAAGCTACAACCCCAAGTCGGCGGCAAAATGCTCGTTGCGCATACAGCCAGGCGCGTCTCCATCATTGACGAGGTGCGCAAGCAGTGAACCAGATAAAAGCGCAGGCAGTGACGCATCTCGATGCCCGGATCGAGCACATGGAACTGTCTTGCTCGATTGCGAAGCAAGGCATGGTGCAATGCATCAATACCTTCTTCACCGATATTTTGGGCATAAAGGCGCGAAAGCGAATCTAGCCCAGGTGGCCTTCGGTAGGTTGTGATAGCTGAGTCGAGTATCCGTCCCACGTCAGCGCCATAGCGCTCAGAGGCTCGTGTCTATACAGCCGTTTCGACACTGGTGTTCAATACGCTTGTCCCGAACCATGTTTTCTAGTCCTCGAGAGAGCAAGGCCGCTAGGTCGTCATTTAAACTGGCTTTCGCTCATGCGATAGCCTGGAGAATTTTGATGTTTATTGAGTTTGACCTGAACCGCAACGATTTTGATGCCTTGATGCGGCATTGCCAAACGCACAGGCCGGAAACCGGGGATGCCCGTGAAGATCAACGCTTGCTCGATGCGCTTGAAGTGCTCTTGGAAGCCATGCAGGTGTCAGATCAGTCCCCGGACAGCTAAAGGGGCCAAGAGGTCTATCGCTGGCCACAGGGCAGCCGACTCTGAGTTCTCTGCTGAGGTTGGAGGGTCTCGAACCAGCCAGTGTGAAGCGCCGATTCGTGAGCATGAAGCGCTCAGCAGCAGTGCCGCCCATGGCGTCCGACGTCCGGAATTTATGGCTTGCCAGGCCCTGCCTAGATGGCCCCGTGTTCAAGGCGTGCACTTGATGCGCAGACGATTATGCGGGCGCCAGCTCAGGCTGGGATATCGAGACGCGGATGGATTATGTACGCTGAGCAGATCTCAGATCTGCCCAGAAAATCGTGTGTCTTCAAAATGAGCCTGCAGGGAGGCAATTTGGCCAAGCTCGACTTTATTTTCAGTGTTCATATGTGTGCCCTCAGCGAGTCCATCTCTGTCATGCGAATGCTCGCAGAGCAGGCAGAAAAAAATGTGGCGCTTGCATTCAAGGAAGCCGAAGATTTGATAAAGGAGCATGAGCACGAAGAAGAAGCGTACGATCAGTACGGTGAAAGCTACGTGCGGCAACGGACTTTCTTCTCATGCGGCTCTTCTATCGGATATGACTCTGACGAAGTGCTATCGACGTACAAGTTCATGATCACCCAACTCACGCGCCGCTCAGCATTTCTTACGATGTTTGGGTTGTTCGAACACCGTATGAGTCAATGCCTGGTGTTTATGCTTGAACTGACTGGGTTTGAGGGGGAGCTCAAGGGTATGGGGCCAATAGAAAAGGCCCAAGCTATGCTCAAAAAGGTCATTGGTGGCCAAGGCATCACAGACCTGGATCATCTGACTGTTATCAGGAATGTAATGGCTCACAGCGACGGCACCGCTAAGGGCTACAGCGAAATAAGCACGCGCAATGGTAGAAAGAGCCCTTCGGAAAAAAGGGTCTTGTCAGCCATTCGCAAAACCGAGGGGGTGTCTGTCAACTTTTTTGACGGTGTCCTGATGGACGAACGTTTTTTGGAGCATGCCGTCAACGATTTTCAACGGTACGTGGGAGAAATGCAGGCGGCGGTGCAGAGGTATCATGCAGCAAATGGAAGTCCATAAAGTAAAAGGCGGTGCAAGGGGGCTGAGATGGTAGAGCCTTGGCTTTTCCAGAGCGTTCGCCTAGTAGTTCTCGAACCTGTCGACTGCCCTAGCTGAAGCTGAATACTTGCTGTCTGATACTGACTACCACTAGTGATGAGCGACAGCAGCGCTCGGCTACAAGCGCCGCTGAGGTGGTTTCGTGGGGGCCATCGATCGCAGGGCGCGCCTCGACCTCAGTCTGAGGTGTTAATGGTCACGCCCCGATCCGACTTAAGCTACGAATGATCTGATGCGAAACGCGAGAAGCGTTGTTGCTACCACACCTACACATTGAGACCCAAAAGGCTCGAACCAGGCGTAGGTATCCTCGTCAAGCCAAACGCTGAACGCAGGCATGAGTGCGATCCAAGAGAGTCCGAGGCACACTGGCCAGCTGTAGTTGAGGCCCACGCCTAGTATCCCTCGGCCCAGGCAGTATCCAAAGAGCCAGGCCAGCCCCAGCCTCCCCAGGACAACGCCGGTCGTGGCGATGTCCAGATGTACCTGGGCAGCCAAGGTGACCACGGCACAGAAACACAAAACCAAGGCCAAACAGATCAAGATCCCGGCAGACGAGCTGCTGCTGTAACTTCCACGCATTGCTGTACCTCACTGATGAACGGTGATGTATCAATGCCCTTAAGCTGTTTTGATTTCAACTCAACCTGGAGCACTTTCTCCCAGGTCTCCTGAAACCGCTTGATGCCGGTGCCCTTGCAGACCATCCGCCCTACCCTCTGTCTCTAATGCCCCCTGCCTGACGCTGGCCGTCTGAAGGCGTGTCATGGATCGGGCACCGATTCAGTGGTCGCGGCGGTCTTCCCGGTGCCCCACATTCAGGTGCGTTAGTTAGTGAGTCACTCGTGCACCGAGCTCATTGATCACCCATCCCTGCGCTTCCAGCGCTGCCCTTCGCTCAGCTCTCGCCTCCCCTACACCCAGCCCACTGGTTCGAATAGCCAGGCACAGCAAGTGCGTAGGCCTGGTCATTCCAACGTACATGAGCATCCTGTTTTTCCGGTAAGTCACCTGATGTTCCTTCTTCACCAGCGGCTTACCCTCCAGCCAGGGCAACATCATCTCCAGGAAATGCTGTCCACTGAAGGTTTCCACGATCAGTGTCGCCGAATGAGTCTTGCCTTTGACGGCGTGCATGGATGACAGTTTGACATCGACGTGGTCATGTTCACCTTCGTCGGATCGGTATGTGTTGATGGTTTCACGGGGTATCTCGGACTCGTCGGTGTCACGCGGCTCTGTCCACGCCAGGTACGCCTCTATCTCGGGTTCGTTTGAGATCGCCTCGCCAGGATGCAGCTCTGCAATCAGGAGCTTAAGCAGCACGGCATGCCGCTGAACCCAACGCTCCTCTCGCAGCGGATGGGCATGGAACAAATAGAGGTAGATGCCTCGCTGGTAGGCTTCCAGAAGCGTCGTGTGCAACGCCAAGCCGCGCTCTATGAAGCGGTGAAGCCTTGTCCTGATCTGGACAGGTCTCCTCAAACCCGCACGCTCAGCCAAATGAAGCAAACACTTGGCGATCATTTCAACGCTTTCGTGTGCATGACCGCTAACGGCCAGATGCGCTCTCGCCCTGCGAATACCTTCAACGAATGTTTTCGGCGTATACCTCGAGCTGTTGGCATCTGGGCGATAGGCGCTCCAGTAGTGCTCCAGAGCTTTCGGGAATTGCTCCTCCTTGTAGTTTTTTAGCCGGTGAACGGCGCCGATCGCATGCACCCCATCCTTGCGATCCGAGACAGGCAGGCACCGGGAAACCAGCTGCGCAAACGCACCGAGAACACCGCTCGTATCGTCGTCAGGGAAGACAAAGATCGTGTTTGGACAAACATCGCCGGCCCTGCCCCTCCCGATCAATCCCCCGGCAATGGGAGTGACTGCGAAGTTGTTCGCCAAGGAAGCAATGGCCTGGTTGAATCGAAAGCTGGTGGAGATATCGATTGTCTCTCCATGAGGAAAAGCACCATCAGACTCGCCGTCACCCTCAAAGATCTGCTGATTGGGATCCCCTACCCTGACCACGACTGTATTCACGGCATCGCGTGGAAACACGTGGCTCAAGAGCTGATTCTGCACGACATCCGTGTCCTGCATCTCGTCGATGAGTACACAGGGGAACCGCGCTTGCAGCGACTGAGCGACATTTGGCTCCTGCTCAATCATGGCCTGGCCGAGCGTGAAGACCTCGTCATAGCAAAAGTAACCTTCCGAAGCGGCAGCGCCCATTGCTCTACCTAGTTTTCCATATGAGGGAGCCTCGGGTGAGCAAATGTAATGTACGCCCCCAAGCGGATCCGAAAAATCAGCCGTTTGAAGACGAAGATCAGCAAGCCTTTTTTCTTTTTTACCAAGGAAAGCCTCTATATTTCTCCGTTCATGTCCCAGCGCCCTACCCCTGGCACGCCCGGTCGCCTCGTCATCGATCATTACCAGCGGGTGGCCACTCGACCGCAGCCAAGGCGACGCCAAAAACCGCATGACAAAACCATGGATGGTGTCGATGAAATGGGGGTATCTCAGCAGCCTCTGGCCAACCTCCGTGGCACCCAACCGACGCTCGATCTCCTCACGCGCCGCATTTGTGTGTGAAAGCACACAAATCCCCTGAGTACGGCTACGCCAGTGACGACCAAGGATGGCGAGCTTGGCAACCACCAGGGTGGTCTTGCCGCTCCCGGGGCATGCCGCCACATCGAGCGTATCGAGACGTTTGAGAAACACCCTCCGAGGCTCATCCAGATCGCGCAGCGACATAAGCTCGCTGACCCATGCGATGTCTGCATCCGTGACCGACGGGACAAGATCCTGGAGCCGCATTACGCAGGTTCCTCCACACCGGCTGCTTGTGCATCGGCCGTGGTTGCAGGAGCTGGTGACTCTGGTGTTTGAGCCAGGATAGAGCCGCCGGTGGCGTAGTCGATCGCTTCAACGACATAGGCCGGTAGCGCTGTACGCAAGCTCGCCTGATCGAGCTCACCCTCATCAAATGCCAGCAGCAACAGGTCGACCAGGTGCTGTGCGGTGATCGACTTGGAGCCGGAATCCACAAGACGGTAGATCTCCGTCGCACGCTCCTCATCGCTGGGATAACGAGCCTTGAGGGCCTCCAGCGTCTTGCTTGCCCTCTCGAGGACTTTCTCCCGAGTTAACTTACGCTCGTTGATCTTCGCGTCATGCAAAGCCAGCACAGCGGCTCGATGTACCCAATCCATGAGTACCCCAACAGCTAGGTCGTACTCAAGCGTCCAATGATCGGCCACGAAGGTTTTCACGTTCTGACCATCGCCACGTGTCCGTTTTTGCCGATGAGCCGCTAGCTTGGGTTCTCGCTCCACATCAGTTGCACCGAGGTCGCTCAGCATGAGCCACCGGCGAGGCGCCGGCTTACCATTGGGTGTGCGCTTGTTCGGGTTCAGCCCCATAATGGCTGGCGCGCAATCAGGCATCACGTCCATGTCGGTGATGCAAGCTGTCGGGATCTGAATGACGCCTTCAGACTCGTCGGCGCGCTGCATGATGTGGGCATATCGACGCAAACCGACCCCACCGACGTTGACGATCGACACACCATGCTCGGTCAGGTCGCGCCCAAGCAGCCCGGCTAGCGCCGGCAGAAGAATCGCCTCGGCATCCCCTTCAACGATGAGCAGCCCCTTGGCAAAGAACAAGCTGGCTTTGGTGACATCCAGGAAACGACTCAAAAACCGATAGTCATCAACCGAAAGCTTGGTTCGCCCCTGCGCCATGGAGAATGCGCGCTGGCCTTGAATGAGCACGAGGTTTTCCAAGGCGATCTTGGAGCTCAGGTTAGGGCTGTGCGTTGTCAGAATCACCTGGACGGGCCGAGTCTGCGCTTGTTCTTGAACGTGTGCCTGAGCTTGAGTTTGGGGCTGCGAGGCTCGCTCCAGGAATTCCATCAGTCTGAGTTGGCGCTGCGGATGAAGGTGCGCCTCGGGCTCTTCTATCAGCAGCAGTGGCAGACCGTCCGGCTCTTTGCCCAGCAGGAGGAGCTCGCAGGCCATAAACAGCAGATTATTGGAACCCAGGCCGTAACTGCCCCTTGCAAGCCCCGAGCCCTTGTCCAAAAGTCCCAATTCGAGCCGCTCGAGAATCTGTTTGAGCTTTGCGCTCTCACTGCCGTTGTCGCCGAAGCCCAGATGGCTATGAAGTGGCTGTCCCGCCAATGAGAGAGGTTCCAGGTAGCGCTCGTTGATCGTTGCTTGGGCAACCCTGATTGCTCCGTGGCCTGTGACGAGCTCACGCATGTAATCGCCCATGCCGGCAATGCTCAGGCCGGAAGCCTCGGCTGTTGACGCCAGCGGAGCTGTACCGACGTAGGAGTCACCGGTTTCGATTCCCGGAAAGCTGGACAGGACTTGGGACAAGCGAGAGTTACGACCCGGCGACATCTCACGTTCAGCATCCCTCAACGGCTTCAAGTACGAGGTCGCCAGTAACTGGCGCGCTCCAACGTCCAGCGCCGGCCCCTCTCCACGCACCCCGCAGCGGACTTGGATATCGACCCAGCGACGTGACGCAGTTGGCAGCGCGAGTCGACGAGCTGACCAGTGCACATGAAGCAGGCCCTCCCCACTCGAAAAGGTTAAGTACTCAGCAAAGGCTCCGAGCTCCAGCGTGGATAACCCGGACAGCGTGCAAACCAGGGTGATGTCGGTCGCAGGTTCGCCATGCCCTGTGACATGGAAGTCTTCGAGTTCAAGGCGCAGGAAGTCGGAGTCACGGGTCTGCAGGACATGCCGGACGGCGTCGATCACTGCGGTTTTGCCGGCATCATTCTCCCCCACAAGCGCAGTGACGCCCTCGTTGAAGTGAATGACAAAGCCTGGAGTCAGATCGCCAAACTGGCGAAAATTACGGATAGACAGCGCTGAAAGGTACATCCCCACTTCTCCCTAAGCCTGGCTTCTATCGGCCTCTGGGCTTCCAAGCCGAACGCAGTGTGACTGGCTATATGCCACAGACTGCGGCAAGGCGCTATCTCGAGCAGATGCTATCTGTAACGGAGAGAAATGGATAATATGAATTGTAGAGCGGTGGAAGTTGGTCAGGACGGTCAGTGATCGAAGCGAAAGGCGGCAACCACAAGACCCTCAAGGAATGGAAAGGCCAGTATGGTTCCAAGGAAGTCGAGAACTGGTTGGCTCAGTAGGACTTTTTGAGTACAAACGAAGGGCCTCGACATGGCCATTTTTCATTTCACGATAACACAGGTCCGAATTTTCGTGATGAAAAAGTATAAGATCTTTAACTACCCATCGAAAATACCTGTGGTTTCTGCAGGCTAGAAGTACAAGGTGGACGTCGCTATTAGCTTGCGCAGTCAAAGATAAAGCAGATACAAATGCCGGATCAGATATATGGTTGTCTTGACTCAGTGAATCTCCAATATAAGAAATCAGGTTGAAATCTTTTTTTGCCTCTAGCGTTACTTAACTGCCTAAGCTTTGAGCTTAAATATTGAGAACAGCATTCCCTTGCGAGCCTCTTGATTCCTGGCTAGGTTTCAACATCATCGATAGATATTGGCAGCAAGGCATGTTGAATACTTTTGGTCTCCGGATCGTAGTAGGCCTGATAGAAGTCAAAACCTTCACGGCCTTCACGTATACAGTGGGCCTTTATGATTCTCATCGCTTTAAGCTTGTGCTCTAAAGGCGTCCTGATCCCGAAGATAATTCCTGAGAGGCTTGAAAGCTTATATTTCAATGTCCGGTTTTTCTTGTCTGAAAGATCCATCCCAGAATTCAGCACTAAACGATATTCTTTCTCGGACTTCCATTGAGGTAGCTTTGAAGTCAATGCTAGATAAAATTCATCCCAGTGCTGCTTTCTAAAGTCACTGGAGTCAGTCTTATACCATTCGCTTTTATTGCTCAGATAATTATTGCCGTCATTATACCAAAAGCCACCCAGCGCTTCGTTTGGAACATTGCCTAGCGATCTAAAGGAATCAATCCCTGAGTGTTCTCCGTCGTAGCGTACCTCTTTGAACCGCATGCTCTGAAAACTGAAATCTATGTCTCTGCCTCTGCCTCCAAGGCCAACTGGCTTTTTTATTTCCATTGACAATTCGGAGTCTTGAGCAGATACGAGATACTTTAAGCATATTCCCTTGTGGTTGTCTCCGTAGCTACCCCATATTGCCGAGTTGTCACACTCTTTCATGAAGCAGGATATATACCACTTGGGATGCATCAGAACTTCGATTTGATCTACGTATCTAGGCGCAAAACCCTCAGTAATTTCCTTGAGTATAGCAACGTGATATTCCAAAGCATTGGCAGTTTTTATTTCAAGAGCTGAAAAGTTAAGCGCTATTTGTCTGTAAGTGTGAAAATTTCTGCCGACGCCGCCGTGCTTCTCGATTTGAGCGATTAGGGGTAGATGATAATCACAGTCAACCAGAGGATCAAACGGGCCCTCTGCATGCTTAATATTCGTCAGTTGGTGTCTTTCATTCACTGTAAGGACAATAGATAGAAATCTAGAGTGTAATCCAATCAAGTAGTACGACAGTTGAGGCTTGTAATGCTTATTCTCATCTTTCGCAAACGCAATTGCATATGCTTGAAAGATTTCATCCGCTCTCAGCAGCTCATCCATTTCTTGGTATGCAGCAAGCTCAACACCTTCAAGTTGCAAAGGGTAAATTCCAACTGGAAGCTCCTTTGGCAAAGGATGCCCATAACGCACGTCATTAAGTTGCCAACTACGAAATGCCAATACCAACAACTAATGTCGAAATAGATTTATCCAGACGATTCTGTCGCCTGACCAATAGACCTCACGGTATCCCTCCAGTGGGTCATTCAACTGTTCGGGAGGGGCAAAGTAAATCTCCAGCATTTCCAGCTCGCCAGGTACAGCGGGCTCACTGTTAGTGCTGTCCTTTCCAAATAGACGGTCTGCTGTCCTGAATCTGTAGAGATGTCGTTCCATGATTACCTCATTTGTACATCAGTTGAAAAAAGCTCTGCGAAGCCCATTTGCACTCAAGCCAATATCATACTGCCAGCACTGCCGGGTTGGCCAACTTGGGGTGGATCTATAAGATCCTCAGCTAGCCAATGGATTCCTCCGCAAGGTCATCCGATGCCTGGTGATGCACTGGAATATAGTAATATTTGTTGGTCGTTGCGTACTGATTCTCCAAAATACTCCTCGGACTCTGAAGATCAAATCTCATACGATTCATTAGTCCATCCCCTAGATATCCTTGAATTCCCTGGTCGCTCATAGCCATTGCCATGGCTTTCCCGTCAACATGCATCGCTCCTATATCAGCGTTTTGGGGAGGTCGCGCCAAGGTAATCATGCTCGGATACAGTCTTCGTGATAATTCAAAAAAGCCCCTTGTGTTGAGGCATCCCATCACAATGATCTTCCCGTTTATTATCTCCTCAATAAATTCAGTCGGCATATTGAGGGATGGTAAAGGCCTAGCGAGCGCATCAAAAAAACTATCTGTTAGGTTGTATATTGGGTTGCTGCACCTCAACATGCTCATCCATGAGCTAAACCCAACATATGCGAACTCCGGCTTTTTGTACATTCCAATGTAAAGGCATGAATCAATGACGCTTATTGCATATGTACCATTCTCTTCCAGCCTCTTTCGGCAATCCAAGAGTTCCTTATTGTAGTATTTTATATCGCACTTGGTTTCCGTAATCTTTACTTTTCTGCCAGTTAATTGATCGTACCCCTCATTCGTCTTCAGTGTTGATGACAGGTTCTTCGCTCGATCAGCCTGATTTTTAGTTCGCTTGTACTGCTGCTTTTCAGATCTAGTAAAATCCTTGGTGAGGATTGTTTCTGCCAATTTACAGCCAAGTCCTTCTGAGTACTCCATGACATCAAGCAATACCTTGCTTTTGCTGCCGCTTTTAACCTCAACGAACGATGTTCCTTGACTATTTCTAAGTGCGATGTCTCCATGATGAACGAATGTAGTAAGATCCGCCATGATGGCTATGGTCATAGGGCATTCGTTATATTGGTCTATGACCTCTTGGATATCTTCAATATTTTTTATAGAGAGATTATCTCCATGTTTGTTCATGGGCAATCGCCTAATTGTTGATTGCTCATCAAAAAGCATATGCCAAACAATAGAGTCGACAAACCTGCGAAGCAGGTTGTTTTCAAGGCTTAGCTTTTTTATTTTCTCAATTGTTTTGGATTTCTCGACTGAGTCCTTTCTTATATGGAAGTCACTTTTCTGCGCTTCGAGCGATGATATCTCGGAGAGGTTTTTACAGACTTCTATTACTATGAGTTTTTGTGCTAGCTTCCAGCCATCATGCACGGCGGAGATGAATTCTTGATAGTTCTCACGGTTTTCGCGTGACGGAATCATTTTGTAGATCCCATTTCCGCGAATTAAGTGCAGCAGCCTAACCATCAGCGTTTTGGTGTCACTCTCTATTAGCATCCCTAGCCGGAGGAAACGGTCAAATCCAGGCGGGGCCTTTATCTTCTCACTATCTTCTGTTTTCTTCATGATCTGTCAGTCTCAATGAGTAAGGGATTTCAAATCGGCGGACATAGATTCAGGTGCTACATAGCAAAAAGGCCCCACTGGGGCCTTCATTTGTACTCAAGCAGTCTTACTAAGCCAACCAGGACTCAACTTCATCGCTGCCGTACTCTGTTTTCCACTCTTTCAGAATCTTGTGGTTGCCGCCTTTGGTTTCGACGACTTCACCGCTGTGCGGGTTCTTGTAGATTTTGACCTGGCGTGGCTTGCGGGAGCCTGCCTTGGATTCGGTGGCAGCAGGAGCGCGGCGAGTGGATGCCTGGGGGTTAAGGATGGCGATGACGTTGCGCAGGCTGTAGCTGTATTCAGCGAGCAAGGCGCGCAGCTTGGTTTCGAACTCAACCTCTTTCTTCAGGCCTTCGTCACCTTTCATTGCTTCGAGGGCTGCCAGTTGCTCAGCCAGATGTTTTTCGAGTTGACGGAATTCAGCAAGACGGGACATGTAACACCTCAGAAATTAGTGCTTAATAAAATTCAAGAGCCGAAATCAGGCGGATCTTCATTGATGCTATAAACAGCAGATCCGACACCCAGCAAGCCGCCAAGACAGACGATAATCATTAGGTACTGGGAGTTGTATGCGGAAAAGATGCCACCGCCAATATAAGCCAGTCCAAGCAATGTAGCCAAGATTACGCTGATGATGAGTTTGCCCTTGGGAGCCATCCAGGCAGCAACCCAGATTAAAACAGCGCATCCCATACCGTTCACGAAGGCTTCGCCGAAAGATCCAAACAGGGTCAGCTTATTCGGATCTCCGCTTGCCCAGATCCCATTAACCAGCCGAATCAGGAAAACCACAACCAGAGCAGCGAGCACTGCAGCAGGGAGAACAAGCAGCCATCTCACTGCCGGTAGCCTCAGGAAATTCATGGAAACATCCTTGTGATTGATCGGCCATCATTATGCCATGGCTCACCGTGGCACGGTATCAGGCGAGCTCCGTGGAGAGCCGGTCTGCGTTGTCTGCTAGGCTAAAGTCATTCCTGAGCAACCCACAACGCTTCAGCTCTTGCAAATAGTCTTCCTTAGACAGATCCCCAATCGTCCTGGCATTGGCCAAATCGGTGAGCTCTTCAGGTGACTAGTTCACACCGTACTCAGTGTTGATATCCACGTTAAAAGCTGTGGTGAATGGGGAGCCGTTGACGTAGCCCGATGCGGCGATGTCCTGAACATAGGTGATCGCCCGAGTTTGGATCCCCAGGATCTCATCAACTTCCATCTGCGTTGATTGAGCGATTTTAGCGAACGTTGCGCCACGTACCCACTGCCGAATGATGCCGAAGAATATGGGTTTGACGGAGTCAGGATCCTGCGCGTTGTCCAGCCTGAATGCCACACGTACATCTGACTTGAGTTCAGTATCTTGCCAGGCCCATCTCAGTATCCCTGAAAGGAAATCGTCTGAAACGGGATCGACAGGGCTCGCCCAATCTACCCCGCTCGGCAGCAGTACATGTTCGACGAACTCCAAAAGGCGCACCTTGGCTCCAGTATCTTGAAGCCAAGCAATCTTGCCCTCGGCCCTCAGCGCAATCAGACGTCGGGCTCGCAACTCAAAGACAGTCCGTAGCGTAACTGCAGAACCTGCAGGAAGCTGGTGGGCAACCAATCTGTTCCCCCTTGCCAGGCAGTTGCTGGCTTTGCGCACCAGGGGCAAGTCGCTCACAAATCATCTCGACCTTGCGGTTAGAAGATGGGGTCAGCAATTGTTGAGAAGCACCTCGTGATGACTGACAGTCAACCTTGAGTCCTTCCGTACTGCGATCCCCTGTGCACGACGAGTGCCTCCGCCTCAATTTTCCTCCCCGCACCAACGAAGCTCGGCAGCAAGAGGGAGGGTGGCAAGTGCCAGATACCTCTCTATTCCTTATGTAGGAGTTGGTGTCGCAGCGGATGTAGACAGTACTAATGGCACTAGGCTACCGTGCGAATCTCACGGACTTCACGGTTCAAACCCGTCGCAGGGACACGGACATGATTGACGAACTGCAAGCCAGCAAATCCTGCTACTTCTATCGCCTAAAGGCGCCGATCACAGCTGTCGCGATCACAGCCATGTTCCGGGCGATAAGAGGGGCCCAAACCTCCCCCTCGAACAACCTCTTCTCTTTCATACGGCAAGCCCAGGGGGCATCAACCTGGTCTGCTCTGTCCTTTCAATTCGACAAGAAGCCCGCTTTCCTGCCTGGCGCTGACGATGTGGTAGACCGGGTAACTGGATACCTGCTGATCGTCGAACACCGTGATTACGTCGCCATCTTCAAATCTCAAATCGATGTTCCTGCTGAATTCGCCAGACGGCACCTGCAGCGTATCGGCGCCCAGGACGTTGATCGTGGACTCACCAGCAAAGAATCTGTATTTGCCCGGGTACGACTCCGACACATGACGCTGTCTCGCTTTGCGTTGCGCAGTAAGACACTTGAGGGCGAGAACCTTCAAAACAACGTAGGCATGGCCTCCTCGGCTCGGTTTGCTCCACTGGGTTACAGTTTCACGGAAGCGGACGAACACTTCTCAACGACACCACGAACCGGGCGGATCTCGCTTCGGGCTGATCGGGCTGGCTACCTGGAGCTGGTGGATTATGCCTGCAACATCATCGACCGCCTGCACCCTCGCCCCGGCAGACCATCGTCCTCTTCGTTCCTCGCCGCTTTCGCGCGACCGCTTGAGCTATCGGATCTGACCGCCAACCCTACTCAGTTCGCCGTTGATACAGCCATCCTCGGACAGGCCATCTTTGACGAAAAAATCATCCGCTTGGTTAGGCGTGACGGAGTGGGCTATCGAGAGCTGCCTAAGGCTGAGGTCGAATTGATACTCGCAGAGCTGACAGATGTTCTGCGCGTTGCCAAAAATGCCGCTGGAAAATTGCTCGTGTCCCAGATTGCGGCAGGCATCGAAGTGGGCGAGGTCGCGATCAACAAAACGCGTATCGCGTTGAAACGCCTGGCGCTGCCTCTGCTCGCCGATGTCTACGTAGAAAATGCCCAGCTAGCGCTCGGGACGGACGAAGATCGCGTGCTGCTTAAGCAATTCATCGACAAAGAGGACATATTCATCGTCCTGTTCGACCAGCCTCGCTTTGCCTATCTGGACGGCAATCTCTACCAAGACGATACCTTGGTAAACGGTGGCTCTCAGTTCTTGGGCTATCTCTTCGGCAATGCAGAGCTGGCAACTATCACGGATGAAAAAGGCGCCTTCACCGCTGCCCATCATACGTTCGACCCTGACTCCACGTTTGGCGCGGTACTGTCCACTATCGCCCCGGAGGACAATGTCATGGTCTGTGATGACCTCGGTGATGAATGGGCCGATTTCATCGGTTTTCGAACGGATGCAGCCTCTCCGCGAATCACCTTCTACCATGCTAAACACGGCGACTTGACTCTCGGAGCTAGCGCATTCCACGTTTCTGTCGGCCAGGCCATCAAAAACTTGGGCAATCTTAATTTGCCCGCTCCGGCCATGACCAAGAAATTCGCTCGATGGAACCGGATGTACACGAACAACCGGACGAGGACTCGTATTCACCGCACGTGTAGGGGCACTCCGGCTGAATCCATAACTGCGGTCGAGTTCTGCAGGAACGCCCCTCACACCTTTAAGCGAGTCGCCATCGTAACCTCATCGCTGAGCAAAGCGGCTGTTGAGCAGGCCTTCAGGGATATTGCGGCGGGCCACACCGCCAGCCCCTACTTCGTCCAGCTTTATTGGTTGCTGTCGTCCTTTTTTGCTGCCTGTACCGAGGTCGGTGCTTTCGGATGTGTGATCTGCCAGGAATGACCGGGCAGGTTTAGAGTCGCTCATTACCGCCCAATCGGCAGCATCAGCCTTAAATTCTTTGCCTGCGAGAACTGTTTTGCGTATGAACCAAACTCAATACCTCGCCGGACAGGTCAGCGATTTCGCAGATTGGCTAGCAAGCCGACTCAACGGCGCGCCTATCCATTTTTCAGCCCCTGGCACTGCGTCTTATGTTCATCTCCACCATGCATTGAGCGCGTACCAATGGCCACCCAGAGCTAAAGCTCCACTTCCAATATCGGCTCCAGGATTCCTATATCGACATCCTGTCGTACCTCCGCTGCTGCGCAACAGCAACCTGGCCACAAACGCTGCTGTTCTAGCAACGCTACAGCGTGAGCTCCGTAAGGCTTACAGCGGAGGCACGGCCAACCCGCTTGAGCTCGCAGGTGTAGTGGCTGCGATATTTCATTGGGGAGGCGTCTATACAAGCAAAGGGAACAAACCCTGGTTGCTTCAGAATCATCTTGCGTTACACACCGTGCTCCGGGGCGTTGAGCTCGATCACTCGCGAGGGGATGACACCACAACGATCGCCGGCCTGCGCTTCAACTCTGGGATGACCAAGGTCTACTCCCTGTTGATCGATGATTTCATCATTTACGACAGTCGTGTCGCAGCTGCTTTGGCCTGGCTGGTACACCGCTGGTGGGTAGTCGACCTGAGGAAGTCGGTGAACGGCTTGCCACCGTTGCTGAGATTCGGTTGCTTGCCTGGGAACGGAAAAATGGCGCCTTTTAGGAACCCAGACAAAGCCGTCTTCACCACGCTGAGAAGCAATCCCGCAGAGCATTATATGTGGAACGTGAGGGCCAATTGGCTGTTAGGTGCTGCTTTTGCCAAGGCCAGTCGGCCCGTCAATTTCCCGGATCTCCGATCGGTAGAAGCCGCGCTCTTCCAGATGGGGCTGAAGGTTTAATCAACCAAATCAGGCCCGCCTTACTGCTGCCGCAGTCGCGACGCCTCTTCGGTGGCCTTATCGACACTCAGTGCACTTACGTAATATTCAAGAATAGGATTTATAGGCTTGAAAGAATATAAAAAACGCTCGGTGAACGGTAACGCAGGGGAATATCTTGCAGCATACCAATTCTCGAAGTTACTGCAATGGCCATATCGCATGTTAGATATAGATATAGGCGTAGATGGTGAAATCGAAATCCTTGATAGCGCTGGTATTTCAACCTCTGATGTAATCAAGGTTCAGGTAAAAACATTCAACTCCATCTCTAAAGCCAGTTCGAAAAAAATCTATGTGAAAGGTAATCACATTCAGTATTGGAAGAAATTTTGTCTTCCCATAATTGTTGTGTGTGTCGATCTGAGCAAGGAAAAGGTCTATTGGAAGCCTGTCACGGCGACAGAATGCTACGAAAACGGCGGAAAATCTCAAGCAATAATCATCGATTTACAAGCTGACGAGTTAACGCCGGCATGCGGAGCAAAACTACAAGCGTTGGTTTCCCCAGCCACATCAAAAGAAATCGGGCAGATTCTAAAAAATATGCGCGCTCTGTATGCAACAATAAAAGATCAAAATGATTTTGCGATAGATGCGGAGCAGCTGTACCACGTCGAAGGTCTTGTTAACCAATTTGAATATGAGGCAAAATTGTTTGATGAATTAGCCCTCCACTTCCCATGGCGATGCGGAATTCTAACTCGTGGGGAAGTCGCAATGATGCAGAAGAACGTTAGGCGGGTTGAAAACAACGTAAGTGTGAGCTATAGCCGCGGACTTAATGGAATGTGAACCTGCCTGCCTAAGCACCGCAGGAAACGGGTATGCAGGAAGGGTTCGCTCCCTCCTCGCCCGACCGGGCATTAGGCAAGGTACCAGTGTTTCAAACAGGATTGCTAGGCGGTGGAGAGAGACTAATCTCTAAAGCTAGCCCTGAAGGTTTTTAAGAGTCAGACGCATTTTCTATGATTGCCTCAGCAAATGAAATCAAATCCCTAATGCCCCCTCCCCCAGTGCGATCCAGATGATGCCCCAGAATCCCAAAGCAACGTGGCCCTTGCTCGTCACACCGCCTTGAATCCCCTATCATCAGAACTTGCGAGGAGTTCGATCCCACCACCTGCCCCGGAAGGACGCCGAGCATTGTGCAGGTGCTGCGGTAGATCCCAGGATCGGGTTTTAGGAGGCCAAGCTCAGCACTGAGTGCATAGGCATCAAGACCTGGGAGCAGGCTCCGGGCTTTTGAGCAATACGGCCCAGCGAGGTTTGAGCACACCGCGACTTTCACCCCATGTTCCTGCAGCAGCCCAATGGCAGGCATGGCGTCATCAATCAGACAGATGGATTCGAGCTCCCGCGCAAGCATCGATCCCAGGTCGGCCATCTGAGCTGGAGAGAGATGTATTCCAAATGCCTCAGCGGCCTCTCTAATCCCACCATTGAGAGCCATGACAATGCGCAGGTCATTCGGGGATGCCGCCCGGCCCTGCTGTGCTCCAATACGAAGCAATTGCCTGTAGGGGTTCTGCCGGTTCCGGACGTCAAGGAGCGTACCGAAGAGATCAAAAATCACTGCTGCTATCATGTGGTACCCGTCACCGACACGGAAATCTCAACCCACGCTAGGCGATCGCCCGGCTACAGCTATTGTACAACCACCCCGTGGTTGGCTAGGTCATTCACGAGCGTTGTACGACGCAGCATACCCGGGATTTTGAAGATGCTTCTGTAAGCGTAGAAAAAACCCACAGGGATCACCAGCAGCCCCAAACCGTACGTCGCAGTGGCGATGATTACTCCCGCAGGAATCGCTGCTAGCGCGAACACGCTGCCCTTCAAGATGCTCGACTTAGCAACCTGCCGCATATGGTCAAGATCATACTCGACCTTGCCATTTGCCTTTTCAAACGCAATCAGCACAATCGCTTTCTTGCCGAGGTGTTTGTAATACCAAGTGACCGGCGTATCAGTCACCATTGCCCCATGCCTCTTTAGATACCCGAGCATCACAACTTCATTAAAGTGAAAGGTTTTACCTTCGCTATCTTCGCAACGAACTTGATTATAAAGTGCATCAAGATCTCCACTTGCTTTTAGGTTGTAGTTTTTGACGGTTAGTGTCATTTTCTTCAGATCAGACATACCTTTCCTTAAGTACTAGAACACTAACTTTTATTAGTGCGCAGATGAGGCTTGGTGTCACGTGCAGGCGTGCTCAACAGGCTGGGTTTAGTGGATCAATCGCCATTTTTGGCTGAGTCTTGTCAGACAGCAGGCGTGATTAACTACTCTGCGAGGAAGGAAGCCTAAAGGGTGTCAGCCTCCTCCTACGCGCCCTCCAACAGCTCAGAAACAATCACATAGTGATCGCTGCCAGTCCGGCTACGCACGAGGGTATAACCGCTGATATGGCTCACGGGAGAGACCGCAGGGGTAACTACGGTCATGCCATCGGTACTCACTCCCGACAGGTCGCAATAGACCAACGCCGTTAGGCGATCGCCCACCCGCGCTGCGTCCACCAGATACGCGTCAATCGTAACTCCCCAATCAATCCGGGTTGCCTGGGCGACCTGCAGTGGAAGATCGAACAATTCACAAGCACTCACGCTACTAACCATCCCTCAACCGATTTCAATTAATTTTCTTGGTTCGAATCCGCAGTCTTCACCGGGATAACCGCGCTGATTAGAAAGCAACCTACACCCACCCAGCATCGTATCCACCGAATGATGCGTGTGGCCGAACGCCCAGTAATCCACTTGCTCGACTAAGCCATGCCACCTGTTGTAATAGGCAGCGCTGAGATGACCCTCATGTTCATCTCTGGCGACCTCCGGTACTGGACAGTGATGGGTGACAACGAAGGTCTTCCCGTCGAATGGCTCAGCCAACACCTGACTTAGAAACGACCTGGTGGCCTCATTTTTGGCCACCAGGTCGGCCGGCCGCAGCCTGCGGTAGTTCGAGTCGGCTCTGATCATCCGAAAATCATTCATCTGCCTAGCGCAGGTCATCGATGCAGCGACAACGTCGCCCGTGCTCGAAAAATCAGTCCACGCAGTTGCGACCAGGAACCTCACCCCGCGGAATATCCATGACTCGTTCTCCATCACATGGACGTGAGGAGCTGCAGCAGCTTTCATCTTTTCCAATGTCCGGTCGAGGTGGCCTTTGTAGATCTCATGATTCCCAGCGCAGTAGATCACTGGGCATTGGAAGGTCTCGTTTGCCCACAAAACACCGCGCGCTTGGATGTCGATGTCGCCAGCGAGGATCACCAAATCCGCCGGCAGCCCTGGCGGGATGAAGCGGTCGAACTCGTTGTGCAGATCTGAGTAGATAAGGACTTTCATGGGGCTGGTGGTTTGGCCTGATCACTAGGGCGCGGCTTACCGGGTGGAGACCCGATTCGCTGCACTCCAAAGCTAAAATTCGGTTTAAGCATATATTGATAGAAGCCGCTTGCCAGAGGGGCTCGCGGGCAAACAGCAACCTTGCGTCAACCAGCGTGACTATAGACACTTGCGTATGACATGGCAAATTCAGCATATCGTTCCGTTTGAACGGGAACGGTTATGTCGCTTCGTAATGCCTACGGCTCTGCTCTGAAATTCCTGCGCATGCGCCGCGAGTCGACTCAGGACGCGTTGGGCCAGGCAGCCGATCGCTCTTACATCAGCCGGCTAGAAACCGGTGAGCGTTCAGTGACGATCGACGTCAGCCATGACATTGCGCATGCCCTTGGCGTAGAGCCCCTTTCCCTGCTGGTTTTGGCTTACGCCGCCGAGCGGAACCAGACGCCGAAGCAGGTAGTTGCCAATCTCCTGGACAACCTCACCAGTACTGGCCTACTGGAATGCGAAGTCCCTTCCCTACCCCCTAAGACATCCCATCCGGTAGCTACTGCCTCAGAAGAGTTGCGGGCGCAAGTCAAAGCACTCATCGCCCAAGGTCTGAGCCAGGCCGAGGTGGCTAGGCGTTTGGGTGTCTCTCGCCAGGCGGTTAGCAGCCATCTGAAGAAGATGGGCTAAGAGTGCTGGCATAACCCAACAGCATGAGGCGCGACCGAGTCCTCACCTCAGTGAGGCCTGCTTGAGGTTTTGCCATGCTGGCATTTGTCGACGGCAGGTTGCTGACTGACGGGAACTAGAGCGCCACCACCTACATGGCAATCTGAGCTTTATTCAGTGAAAGCCGCCCGAGTATTGGTCAGCTTTGTAAGTCGCTGCTGTGCTTTGGAATCAGATGTGCGGCGGCGCAGTAGGACGACTGGCAACAGAGTTGGCGTATTGAATAGCGCCCTCAATCCGTTGAAGCAATAGGGTGTTGGTAGTGGCTGTAGGCCTGTAGAAGTGCGCGAGATGCAGGGCGTTCAGATCGTAGAAACCTTTCATGAGGCTTTTGGTCAGGTGTGACAGCTTCGCAGGAGGCAGCTTTCCAACAATACGCCAAGGGCCGAGAACGTCATAGTCGAACCGAGTAGGCCGCATCTTCGGGATGACCCAAGTCGCCTTCGCCGCCAAGTTCACTTTGTCCGCCTGCCATAACCAGAAACGATTGGGGTGTCTCATATCGATCAATGCTGGTGCGAATTGACTTCCAACCCCTTCATCAGACCTGATAGTGTAAGTCAAGATCGTCCAAGAAACGACGTCCACCTGTAATACTACAATAAAATGATAGCGTGAATAGCTGCCAGGATTATGCACGGTGCAGCCAGGCACCCAGCAAAGCGTAGCGATTTTATTCATCATAGCTCATTCTATTCAATGCAGGGCTATCTAGGTCGGCGAGACTAAGGTACTGAGTTTGATAACTCTTGAGCTCTAGAGCCACTAATCTGAGAATGCCGGGATAATTATCTAGCCTGCACCATACTTGATCGACACGCCACGGGGCGAAATAACACTCTCGAATAGTGGTGAAGGCTTGTTTACTGCTAATCCAGCCCAAAGCGATTGCACTGAAATAAAGCGCGTAGATCCTTGCCAGGCAAGTGCTTCTGTAGATTTCCAGAAAGAAATCAGCATGAATCCCAAGTCCCATATAAGGATTAGTCCCGCCCCAATTGTGGAGCGCGATATTTGGATACGCATGGTGGTAGGCAGGCATCATCATCGTACGCATTAGAGTAATCATAAACATTTGCACCTTCAGGCCATCACCTGACTTGTGCGCTCGCTTTATCAGCTTTTGGAAATGCTTTTGTGCTTTAAAGGCAAGGCTAAGTGTTAACCTCCCAGCGCTTCGCACATGATCCTGAGTTTCTTTGAATTTTGGGTCATCTAAGTAAGAGACAAGCGCTTGTACCGAGTAATCGTCGTGCTCTATGAAAAGCCTTGTTGAGTCATGAAGTGGGATACCGTGCAGCTCGCACATCGGCTTGGCGAGATAGCACCACTGCACTTTGCTGACCGGAATGCCTACATGCTGAAAAGATTCCATCAAGCATTCCGAGCAGAATGCTCGTCGAAACTGTGTTGGTATGGTGAGTTGACTGAACTCCGGAAATCGCTTAGTCAACCACTCGGGAGATATACCGAAGATCCTCATGAGTGGTTCAATTAACCTATTTTCAGACAATACGTCGCGGTCTGCAAACCCCTCGCCCCAAAGTCCTCGCTCATCTCGCTCCTTAATTTCTCCCTCTGATGAACTGAATCGTTCATGAGATATGAACGGTATAGTTGCGGTCGAATTGACCCTCCACATCCATGAGGAAAGGGTTTCGTCAGGTAAAGGTTGTGGAACGGAATTTTTTTTTGACTTCATGGTATTGCTTCTAAGTGATTAATCAGTGCCAAGTTTCAGCTGAACACACAGCATTCAGCCGCGTGACGAATTTGAGATACCCTTTCCTGCGAGATTGATAAGCATCGCTTACCCTCAGCTTGTCTTTCCTCCTCGCTGACCCGTGGGAATATATTTAGAAGCTCAGCGCAATACACAGACTCACATTCGAAGACGATACGGTCGATTGGCATGTCCGCCTCTGGTGCTCCAAGGCGGGCCATGCAGGAGGGATGAACATTAGTTCGATATTGTCGATTGCAGCATTCGAAGAATGAGTTGATTACGTCCTGCGTACAGGACGCTGGTACAAGCCCGGATACCGGGATGAGCGTTGTGGGTGTACGCTTGATCGCGAAATATTCTCTCAGCAGTTTTTTGCACCTAGTAGAAATAATGACTGTAAAGTAGCCTGGAAACCCAACCAGCTGCGAGAGCTGATCGAAAGCTACCTCATGCATGTTGTTTTGATTGGTAATGATGTCCAGATCATCAAAAACCATGATTTTTCGAGCGCCCTTCCGAAAAGCAATCAGGCTATCCGGAACACGCTTATGGTTACGAAACTCACTGAAAGGAAATATGGCATGCATGACTAGACCGATCATGTTAAGCCGTTCTGAGTAAACACGCGGCCTAACGACAATCACCTGATCATGATATTTCGAAGCGAACGCCTCTAGGATTGAACTAATTCCTGCGCCTGCCTGACCACTTAACATTACAAATTTTGTCTCCTTTGCCTCCGCCATGGAGTCAAGCACGCTGTAAATCTCGGTACGTTCAGGCCAGCAGTACTGGAAGCCATGAAGGCCTTCCAGTACTGCGCGGGCGATCTCACGTCGTTTACGGAGTGACAGATCACATTTCATTTCATGCGTAAGCCTCTTCCTCTTCAGATGGAATCTCTGCACCGCGCAGTGCATAGTTGAAGTTCCCCATGATTTCTTCAATGTTATCAAGGTGACGATGGTTGATGTGCTCAGTACCATCAATAATGCTAGCCATCGCCGATGCCTGCAGGATTTTAACGACGTTATCGGTGATCCCCTGCCCTTTGTTCATGATCTTGAGGAACAGCGCCTGATCTTGGAAATTCGTTTTATTTTTCAATGGCAGGTGGCGGATGTACGTGGACACAAAATTTCTAAACTCTGGGCCATTTTCCCAACCATTGAGAGCCACCACCGGATATCGACGTTCCAGCTGAGGATCCTGCCGCAGTACACGCGCGGCAGCCGGCACGCCGAACGCAAACACTGAAAGCCCGTAGGTAGAACCTGACAGATTTTTCAACAAAGAAAGGTTGATACGCTGCTGGAGTTCGGTCAAAGTCAGTGCATCATGAATTTCGTCAATCACAATCGCACGAATATTTCCTATTCTGATTAAGTATTGAAGTTCAGGGGTGATGTTATGACCTTGCCGCGCCCTTCGACCGACCCCAAGCCCTAGTTCGGTCAGAATCAGATCCTTCAGTGAGTAGCCATTAGGGCTTTGGTGCATGGTTACAAAAATCATCTTGTTTGGGTTTGTAGCGTTTCTAACTTTCATCTCGTTAATCAACGCTGTCTTACCTCCACCTCCAGGGGCTGTCACAAGCATGCTGGGTGCGTTAATTTTGTTACGCATCTTCATTGCCATCTCCATCCGCATGATGATTTTTTCGGCACTAGGATGATGCACCCAAAAATCGTCGGAGCATGTAATCAAGCGAACATCATCAGGCTGATTGAAGTGGATCCGAGATGCGGGGTGTACGTGAGAGTAGTCAATCATTTAGAACCGCTCAGATATGAGCGCATGCATCCCTATCTCTTGCGGGCATTACTCGAGTTCCTAGTCTTCCGCTGCAGTACCTGCTTTCGTAGCCCTGACTAGCGCGACAGGAACCACGAGCAACTCCAAGTCTCCCGATAGCAGATACAGGATCATGCGCACTAGTTTATTTAATAGTTAGATTACGATTTATTGCTGTCGTAAAAAGTTGGAGGTTCATCATAGTCAACATCGTCCGACTTCCTGAAGAAACCCCTGAAGTCAAAGACATTGGATTTGCTTGATCCCTTCCCCTGGTTTTTTGGCTTACCACTAGGTTGCTTTACATTGTTACTACTCATACCGGAGTGAGTATTGGGCGAGCTGTCATCGGCATTAGAACGACCTGGCGCGTTGTCGCCTCCCGCCTTATGACCATGCAGGGCTGCCTGTTTCCTGTAGTCAGCCTTCCCCTTTGTGGCTTTCCGAGTACGTTTTTCCTGGGTAGTTAGCTTCACCTCCTGTTTCATCTGCTTGGTTACTTCACCATACGATTGAGCCCCCTCTTTCGTCATGGTGCCATCCCGGTTTCCCTTCTGCTGGCGCTGCCAGCGGTACATTTCATAATCAGAGCTCCTATTGAAACCATTGCGCACACATCGAATTTTTTCAAAGAGATCTCCAAGCTTTACATATATGAAACTCAAGTCATAAGGATCATATTTAACCGTGAGCTTTTCCCGAACCAACTCCTTCAGTGAGCGCCCGTAGTAGAACCTGCGGAAAATCTCAATTCCACCGGGTACAACCCGCTTATTCGGCACTTCTGGGTAGAACCGGTATTTGAAGTCTTCATGGTCGGAAACATTCAGGATCCGGTTGTGTGGTTTTTTGGCAAAATGGCCCTCCCATGCTTCTGCCGGAGGCTTCCCCAGTTCTGAGTGCTTGGTCTGATGGTAGGCATGTAAGGTGTAGACCAACATTCGGCGCAGCCCGGTTAACCCAATCGCAGCCTTCTTATCGCTCTTCAGATGCTTACCTTGCTGGGCATTTGAGCCTGTAGTGCCTGGCAGCGCGTGCACTGCCCTAAGCATCAGCTTGCCAATCAGACTTTCAATGTGACCTCCTTGGTGCTTGGCGGGGATGTCCCGGTGCTCAACCCTGATGCCAAAATCCTTGGCATTGAGGACGAACACGTCTGAGATGAACTCCTTGGCATTGTCGGTATGGATGACTTCCGGAAGGCCATAGTAGGGAAGCAGGTGTTCCGGGAGTCCAAGGCCTTGCAGGAACGCCGCCTTGGGCAAAACGCAGCTCTCCATCAGCATTGCCACTGAGACAGCGCTCGGCGGAAGGAGTGATACGTAGAACCCCAGTACGACCCGAGTATGCAAATCCACGGCGAGGCTTATGTAGGGCCGTCCGAGAACGATCTTTCGGTCGTCTTCATCAACCACCATCAGGTCTACAACCGTATGGTCGATTTGCACCCACTCTAGCGGCCTTGTAGTGACCTTGTAGCCTGGCTTGGCCCCATACCTTTGCTTGTTCTGGTCTGCTTGATGAGTTAACTGGTGCAGTAGGGACTCATTCTTAGCTTTGATCCATGTCGCAACAGTGTGGTAACTGGGCCTGAGCATTCTTCGGTTATCAGCTTGCGTTTGGCAGTGCTTCCATACCCCGGCCACCGTCTTATACGCAGGGTAATGTTCCTCAAACATTTCCTCGATCAGCTTAAGCGTCTCTGGATCGGTGACCGTGAGCCCTGGCTTTCGCCCGGACTGATCACACACCAACGCCCTGTAGCTCTTAGCGCCCTTCATGTACCTGAGCAGCTTATAAAAGCGAGACTTCTTGACTAGCAAGATCTCCATCGCCACCTCAGCGCTGATCTTGCCGGCCAAGTAGTCAGTGAGAACGTCAAACCGATTGACCGCCTGCTGATGTCGCGCGATCTCGCCCACTTCACTGCCGGCAGTTAAGGCCGCTTCCATGCGGGCTGGGTGGGGGTTGTTGTTGTGTGTCTGTACTTCGTCGTACTTTTCGTCTGAGTTAAGCTCAGTCATTTCTTCATTCCCTGATTTGTGGTCAGACGTAAAGCCTTTGCATGTGCTATTACCGTATCATCGCTCATTCATTACCTCGTCCTGCGAGAATGCAAATGCCTCATGTAGGGATCTTCAAAAAACTAACCCTAGGCCAACCTTCACGACGACCACTTTCGATTTGTTAAAGAGCGGGTTGTATCTGCCCAGCGACTGAGCTGGGCGAAGTAAACCCAAATAGAATTCGATGGTCAAGAGTGTCGATCGGCCATGTCAATATATAAATAAATCACTCTTTCGCTTAGTGCTTTTAATCAGCAGAAACCCTGAAAGCCTCGCCCCACGGGGCCTTCAGGAATTTTTAATATTTATTGTGGCTCGCTAATTTTCAAGCCTTTAAATTAATATTGACTTCCAGTTATAACTTCCAGTTAGCGACATGCCTTCAAACCACGATATTCATATTCCAAAATCTTCTAGATTTTTCGTGAGATTCATAAAGGTGATGTTTTCGAGCGTTGACCGTAGATAGCGAAATTATTTAGAGGTAAATTGCCAAAATATTTATAGATATATTGTCAATTGGTCATCGACAGAGTGGGCGATGCTCTGCTTAATATTAGCAATATTGTATTGAAGGCTTTATGGGTGGGAGTGATGGCAATCGAGTACATCGCTGATGGCAATCGAATGCATCTGAAAGGGGGCGTATACGAGCGTGTTCGAGCAAAGCCACGGGGGAGCATCAGGACTGCGACGAGGTTGCGGTTTTAGAGGTTGCGGTCTCGTCGATAGCGTCCTCGGAGGTTGCGCGAATCGCCCTGGGTTTTGTTGAGGCCATTTCATTTAAGTCAGGCCGCCACGGCCTGATCTGTTTGTTGCTGGTGGAAGTTTGCCTCAGCCTCCGCAGGTGGGATATACCCGATTGGGCTCAGCAGGCGCTGGTGGTTGTACCAGTGCACCCATTTCAACGTCGCCATTTCAACAGCCTCGCGGCTCTTCCATGACTGTCGGTAAATCAGCTCGGCTTTGTACAGCCCGTTGATGGTTTCAGCCAAGGCGTTGTCATAGCTGTCGCCCTTGCTACCCACCGAGGGCTCGATACCGGCCTCTGCCAGCCGCTCGGTGTAGCGGATTGATACGTACTGGCTACCCCTGTCGCTGTGATGAATCAGACCACCCATGCGATGTGGCTGACGCGCATACAGTGCCTGTTCCAAGGCGTCCAGCACGAAGTCGGTCTTCATGCTGGTGCTGACTCGCCAACCGACGATCCGCCGCGCAGACACGTCAATCACAAACGCCACATACAACCAGCCCTGCCAGGTCGATACGTACGTGAAGTCCGACACCCACAGCTGATTTGGGCGGTCGGCATGGAACTGGCGCTGCACGCGATCCAGCGGGCACAGCGCCTTGTCCCCGGCCACTGTTGTGCACACGACCTGACCGCGCCTTATGCCCTGTAACCCAGCCTGGCGCATCAATCGCTCAACCGTGCATCTGGCTGCCTCGATGCCTTCTCGCCGAAGCTGCTTCCAGACCTTCACCGCGCCATAGCACTGCATGTTGGCGTCCCATACGCGCTGGATTTCCAGGATCAATGCGTCATCGCGCCGAGCACGGCAGCATCGCAGTGCCGGGTTGCGCTGCTGTGCCGCATGCCGCCGGTAACCGGACGGGGCGATCTGTAAGACACGGCAGATCGACTCGACCCCAAGACGGTCACGATGCTGATCGACAAATGCCCTTAGAACTTGGTGCGGCGGTCGAGCTCCGCCGGGGCAAAATACGCACTGGCCAGACGCAGAATCTCGTTAGCTTTGCGCAATTCGCGATTCTCTCGTTCCAGGGCCTTGAGACGATCGCGCTCATCGGTGGTCGGCCCAGGACGCTGACCGGCATCGGTCTGCTGGCGACGAATCCAGCCGTGCAGGGTTTGCGCAGCACAGCCAATCTTCGGCGCTATGGCCTCAATGGCCGCCCACTCGGACGGATAGTCGTTCAGGTGCTCCTGAACCATGCGCACGGCACGTACACGGACTTCAGGGGAATAGGTCGTAGTCTTTCTCATGGCCTCATCTTCTCAAGAGTTGAGGCCTCCACGAAACCCGGGGTGATTCAGTAGTGGCACTTATCTGCGGTTAAACTCAATAGACACTCCGTATCCAGTTCTGAGAGCTCACAGGAGCCGACATAAATTTGCACTCAGACTGGAGACGAAATGGCTTACGAAGCCGATCCAGTAGCGCCTGACTGTAGCTGAGCCGCCGCAATAGGTATTGACGTTAGAATTCGTTTGAGTTCAACCCCCAACGCCTCACCTTCTGATTCAGCCCCGATTTGCCAAGCTCCGATCCCATAGTCCGAGTGGTAGGTCGGGCTGGCCAGCAGCGGAACCTCGTCTGCCCTTGGGATAAGAAGCAATGAAGTGTCAGGCTTTATGCCCTTCCAGCGGAGACAATCGTGATAAATGTGCGCTGACTCCATCGCGTCCAGGACGCTGGAGCGGGCGCTGCGATACTTCGCGTCGAAAACCAAGAAGCGCTTCCCCCATGGCGATTCCAAAGTCACAACGATGTCCGGACATCGTTCTCGCGATAAGCTTTGAAAACCGCGGTGCGCAGCTTGATCGATCGCGGGGCATCGGACTTGGTAACACGCCTCAACGGTGATATCAGCCGCTTTTCCCCGCCACAGGATTTCTTTTAAACCCACTGATTGATATTCACGACTCCAAACGAGTTCAGGGAACTGACGTTGCAGCTGTGAGACTACAGTTACAAAGCACCACCGCTCATAGATTTCCCATGTTGGGCTGATCCACAGCGTCTCGTCAGGATCCTTTCCCAACCATCCTGAACGCAACGCGTACCAACCAAACCGATAAGCTCGCGCATATACAGGGTGAGCAGAGATCGCATTCAATCCTGCGGCCGATAGACGTCTGTCAGTCAGGATGGAAAAAGGTCTTGCGCGTTGAAGCCGTTCAAGCTTGCGAGCAAGCGACTCGGTGAACGCGATTCGACGTACGAGCCTTGACGCCAAAGCTGATCGGGTATCGCTGGCCACCTCAGTGGCAGCAGCATGTTGAAGCCCCTTCACCACTTGCCTGCAACGTCTAAGGACATCGAAGAGAACAAGTCCAACGGCCTGATTCGCCGGATTGTCCTCTTCCTCGTAAGATCTGTTGACCTCAAACCGAAAAGTGTTCAAGGCCGGACGCTGAGTGCTACCTGGATGCAAGATTGCCTGCCCCGCTGGCCCTCTCAGTGCCTTACGCACGGATGCAGAGTCCAACCGCTTGACCGTGTGCGCACTCACCGACATGCGATCGCTCTTCAAGGATGTTAACGGACTCTGGGATATCTGCTTGAGCGCGCGCTGCAGCCGATCCCCGTAGCGTCTCAGCCTCGCGTACTGCAGATGCGGGTTGGTTAGTGCTCCATCATGGCCAATTCCAAATTGAGCCTCTTCTGTGCCCAGAACGAGAGCCGGGTCGAAATCAAGAATTGCCTCAATCATGGCAGTGAATTCCTGACCTCCAAGCTTGTTATCGGCAGCTGAGACGTCCAGCCGGAAACTTGCGGCAGTCCGACCCTGGTCATCCAGAAGCTCTGCCGCGACCTCTCCTGCATAAAAGCCTGGCGACCATAACCACGCACACACCCCGTTTTGGTCGACCGTCTCGATCAAGACGTCATCAATGTAGAAGCAAAAACCTTCAAGGGGGGTAAAACGATAAGCCTTCCTCTCCATGAAACCTGGGTTCAACTGATTTGGGTGCAAGTCAAATCGAGCATCCCCCTGCTCTACCTGCAAGATGATCGACATTGTCTACCGCCAGAATCTGGTCGAGCCGGAGTGAGCCAGGTCGTCGGCCATTTCTTTGACCTTGCGCATCGACATTCCCAACCCCGCTTGTTTGAGCGTGGTATGGAGCAATGTGAAGACCTCCTGAAGTCGAGGGCTGTCTTCACCGCGCAACTTGGGGAGTATCTTCGAATAAATGGCATGGTCGAGTGCGCGCGAGAACTCGATGACACCACCCGCCTGTGTTTGCTGCAGATAGCCGATCACGTCGCTGAGCGTGCGCCACCCGAAATGCAGTCGTGCTGGACGAAGCACATCCATGAGTGAGGACATGAGATTTCTGACGATTGAAATATGTTCATCCTCAAGCGAGCTCTTCTGCCAGCCAGGAAATGCTCTGACCTCAATGTCCCAAAATTCGATCACAGATGCTCGATCCAGCACCTTGTCGCTCAATCCATGAGTGGTCTCGTCCATGTTCACAGTGCCGATGATTACGAGGTTGCTCGGATACGGAATACCCGGAGGAACACCATCAATCTCGTCGACTTGACCGTGAAAAATGATTGTTTCGCCGGTCTCCATCGCTGAAAGCAGAGGCGCCAGATATTGTTCCGGATGAGAGAGGTTCATTTCATCAAGAACGAGTGTGTAAGGCTTCGTCGGGTTGGCGCTTGCCTGCAGGAGGAAATCCAGAGCGCCGGTACGCACATACGCGTCTGACTCCAGCGGATTTACGTAACCCAGCAGACTCGTGTAATCGTGCCAGCCTGGCTGGACGGGCACGATCAGCAACCCTTCACTCGGCTCGGGATCGTCCTGCCAAAGACCCAGGGCATAATTGCGGGCAAGTTGTGTTTTTCCCGCACCGCTTAAACCTGTGAGCACGGCGAAATGACGCCTCGGATGCCCCCACAATCCAGCATCAAGTTGTCCGATCAGCTCTTCTGGAAAGCGAAACTCTTGATCAAACCGGGCGATCAGTGCGCCTAGCTTTGGCCTCTCTATCGCGATATCGATCTGTGCTGGGGGTACTTGAGGCAAGGACGGGCTGATGCCTGGAATGCTCGCAAGGCCTTTAGGCTCCCAGTGAATTCGACTAACCCACTGCCTACCTCTTTCGGTGAGGCTGAGCACTTTCTCTTGGATTGTGGCCAGATCAAGGTACCTGAACCAACCAATAATTGCTGACGGGGCAAAGTCAGACGTCCACCCAGGATTCGCCTTTCTGAGTGTAAGGATGGCATCACGGTTAGATAAAGGGGAATCACGCAAAGCTGCTAGCAAGTAATCAAACCCCAGGATGCGGGTGATCATCCAGTCAATGATCTCATCGGGATCACCCGACTCCAGGAATGCCTCGCCACGGGGAGTTAACTGCAGGTTACTTGCGTTGGCACGCAGCACGCCCCATTCGGCGATCAGAGCGTTTAGCTGAGTGCTGCAAGTCGACGTTTTTGATTGAGGGCTAATTGAGTGCAAGTGTTGGATGAAGTCTTCACGTGTGCATCCATCGGTCGCAAAGTCGATCATGCTTTGGATGGTGGCTGTACCTCCGCCAATCGCCAGCAGCCCGCGCCTCCTTCTCTCAGGAGGCAGCGGCTTGAGTACTTCGTCCCCTGTCTCCAGGTCGGATATTTCGGTGGATTCGCCTTCTGGGTTCTGAACATAGTTGACGAAAAGCAGCCAAGGCAGCGTCAAACGTGAGACGCCCTCTCTGGAATAGATGTCAGCAACCTCACCCAGCACGGCAGCTAACCGGTTCAATACGAGGCGGTGCAGATGACGTCTCTGACCGCTGAGAGGAAGCCCTATGGCATGAGCCAGCTCGCGCAGTTTTCGATGATGCGCTATCGATGTGAAAGCGCCTGGGCAAAGCAACGCGAAAACCCGGTACATCTTGAGTCGAGGGTTTCTTTTGGTCAGCCCCGCAACCGCGGAGGCAATTTGAGCCCAAGCGTCAGCAATGAGCATCTCATTCTCAGAAGGATCGCTGGTCTGCGCGTACTTTTGCTTCAGATGCCAGAGGCTCTCTGCGATAGCCGAATCTTCGGCGACCGCAGAAATGTTGATGCGGCCCATGCCAGTTGCCGAAACAGCCTCGGTGTCCCAGAGCTCCAGTTGGAAGTCCTTGCTTAGGAACTCCTCATGGGACACATCTCTGACACGCACCAACCATTTCTGGAATTCGGTAATCCAGCTTTGATTACCCGCCAAGGACATTACCTGCTCCTGGAGGCTAATACACGCAGCCCTCAGCTGTTCGTCATCCTTAAGATCCAGCAAGTCCATTCTCCACAAGCGATATTCATAGATGGCGAGATAATGTCACCGCTGGGGGATTGAAGCCAGATCCGACCTCAGCATTACCAGCTTGGTGGGTTAGCCATTGTCGATCGAGCCAGCCGATGCATCGTCGATTTGCTGACAAATTGCCACTAGACATGATGCTTCAACCTCCGTAGCGTTCTGACGGCATGGGGTTGCTAGACATTTATTATTCAAGGGACGTGTGATGGGCGAATGGTCAAAAAAACTGGGCGAGCGAGGTGAGAACATCACTGAGTCGCTGCTCAACTTGATAGGTTGGAAAGCGGCACGCAAGGGACACGAGTTCGACTGTGTTAAACCTGTCCCTCACAGCACAACCGGCAACCCCAGAAAAACTCATGGCGCCGATTTTGTCTTCAGCTGCCTATCCCCTCTGGAAGACGGCGTCCTTAAGCACCTGGTCATTTCTTCTAAATTCACATCGGGCCCCTACCCGACTTCACCTGGGACAATATTCAAAGACCATTTCTCCGACCTTGCCACGACAGTCGAATGTTTCAATCGCTCGCCATTGAAAAGGTCGGTCAATCAAGGCTATCCCAGCGCGAGTGGTCAGTCGCTCGCAGGCATCCTTTGCTGGTTCAGCGCCGCATCGGACGCAGACGCTGATGTGGTCAGCCAGGTCGCAGGATCGCGGAATCTGGACAGCGCGAATTACGGCACGATCTACGTGATTGATAATCACCGAGCGAACTTCCTGTTCGAGACCATCACATACGCAAGAAATCGCTTCGGTGCGGAAAATGTTCGCTTCCTCTACCCCTCCACTGGGAAAAACGTGAGCCCCATAGAGAGGGTCACCAACGGGACGATACTGCCTCCCGAATACCTCAACAGTGGCTTGATTCCGTTCTTCATCCAGGAGCACGAAAGGAAATCGCTGCTCATCTGCTGCCAAGATCCATTCAGCATCGAAGCGGTAAAACGCATGATCGGATTCTCGATGGATATCGCCATGGAGTTTCCCGACAAGGTGGCCCTCGCGTTCCCTGACTACAACTATGTAGATCATGAGGAGATCGCAGACATCGCAAAGCTGTCGATCGCGAACAAGGAGTTCGCTTCAATCGTCGGATTCGAATCCTATCAAGCAGATTTCAGGGGATGATGCAGTGAGTAATCAAAATATTGACTCTATCCTTCCCCAAGGTGAGGCGCTGCGCACCTATCTGGCTCAGCCTTACATCGGTGCTGGCGATATCAAAACGGTTCTGAAGAGCCGAGGCGTCTTTATCGGCAGCTCAGAGAAAGAGCATTCCATCCCTGCCCTTACCCTGTCACTGATTCGTCCGAGTGAGTTTTCAAAGCTTCAGCTCGCCTACACGACTAAGGAAGACAACCCTAAGATCACCACTCAGACAATCAAGTGGCAAGGTAAGGATACTCTGCTGGATGCCATACCTACCGTCATGGATGTCAACAAGCTGCTGGATCTTGACTTCGTGAACTTCAAGGTTCTGGGAACCCCGGAATTCTATCCAGTCAACAAAGACCTCGACATGATCCGGATGGACTACCTGCTGGAGCGGATTGACCGCTCCAAAAGCTGGGCTGACTCGCATAAACATTTCAAAGGCTCCATCGAGATCAAGAAAAACAAGGCTCAGGACGAGCTCATCCTTATTTCCACACACACTGCGCCAGAAACACGGACAACCAACAAAGCGATGTCGAAGCATCTGATTTCACATTTCAAATCGATCAAGCAGATCAGCGAAAGTGAGCAGGCGACATCGATCCGTTTTTGCGATTTCACCAACCAAAACAGGTTCAGCTATCTCTTAGGGCTCACACAGCACAGTAGGTTGACCGCCCTGTCATTTGTAGAGGTCGTCGATATCGGGATCTCGCCCGATCCAGACATCCTCCTCCCGGCAGCCTTGGACTGGATGAAGGAAAAGATTCGAAATCTGGACTTGAAGGGCTTCAGCCTTGAGCACTCTGATTTTCTTTCAGATGTGTCTTATCGCCCGAGCCTTTTCCTGCACAGGATCGATGCAAAATTCCGATTCAGCACGTCGGGCCTGGATGGTGACTGCGTCATTTCGCTGAGCTTCCCAGAGTTTTCTGCGGGCCAGAAAAAAGACAGTGAGATTGAGCTGAGAATCAAGCAGATCAGCTTTGACAACACAGGGCGGTCTATCGACAAGAACGACGCCAAGGAAACGATTCTGAAGGAGTTGGAATCCGAGAAGATTGAGACCTTCAAAACCCTGTCGATCCCTGCTAGCGGCGCGGTAGCCCCTTAGTTTCGATTGCTTGGCACGTATCGTAGGCTGCATCATCGAAAGCGGAAGGCAGTGGTGATGCTATCAGCAAGGTCTGTCAGACAGATACCTACCACTGAGGGGATTTGAGCCGGACTAGAGGGGCCCCTTCTGTCATCGTCTAGCATTTCGTCCCGGGAAGTATGAACGTGTGACTACGGTGCCAGGGCTCCACGCCCTGGCACCCTCCAGAACTGAGCACTAATTACAATTAATGTCGTCGCTAGCACCCGTTGGGTTAAGTGGTAGATATTCCAGCTCCATACCTGCCATGGACTCCTGCGACAATGCCAGTTTCTTCAACAGCATGTCTTGCACCATAGGTATGGTCGCACGTTGTAGCCACTCACGCGCAACATCCTGGTTTTCATAATCCTGTGGCTTGTCCCAATTGGAGGCGACGATTTCGGCAATCGTGTTCGCCGACGGCACGACAATACCCTGTGCTTTTGCAGTCAGCGTATTCATCCAACCTTGAGGGTCGAAATCGGGAAAACAGATGACGTTTTTTACGCCGGCAAGAGCTCTCGTCACTGCGGCCGGTGTGATTTGAGGACTCCCACGAAAGAGCATGGGTAGGTGCATGACATTGCTTGGCCAGTGGTACTCGTTGACCGCGAACATCACAGCTTGGTTCTCTACCAAAATCACCGTATCGAGGCCGTGAAGCTCCTCTGCAGGTACGTTCAGAGTGCCTCCGGCCGGGTGGCTGTACACGCCAGTTGCCAACTGGATTTGTCCGGACAGCGACGCGGCCATGACAACGAAATCCCCGGGCCTCAATCGAGCCAACTTCTCATTACGTGACTTTTTGGCCAGAGCCAAGCGGTCACCCTCTAGCTCTTTCATGCTAACAACCAGAGCGTCTATGCCTGTTTCCCTCTCTAGCATCATGCGCACGGTGTGCAATTCAGCGTTTGTCAGCGTCAGGTAGGTAGCCCCAAGCCTTTTGCCAATGCAGTAGGTTGTGTGCAGGGACAACCAGGTAGCGTTGATTTTCACCTTGCACGCGTCTTGCCTGATTGCAATCACCACGGGTTTGATGGCCCTGATGTTGTCAAAAATTCTCATCGCCGCTCAGCTCTTTCCAAAATCAGGTCAATGACACGCCGGTTGGCAGATATGCGCGGGTATGGGGCATAAGTCGGGTTGAGCCGGTAGTTGAGCGGTTTGTGTCGCACCTTGGCTACCGCCGACTGCAGACGAACGTATCCATCCAGCGCGTAAAGCCAGATGCTCATCGAGATGTCACTGTCGCCATGGGCACTCCAATAGGCAACTGCAGACTGCGCTTGATTGGTCTTGTTCAGGGCCTCAAGCATGCGCATGAGATGATCACGCGCGAAGGGTTTCTCAAGAGCCTTGGGGGCCTCTTCGGCTGGAATCACGGCCTTCGACTCACGAGCTTTCGCGGGCTGTTCGATTCGTCGCTCTTTCGGAGGAGGGAGTGAGGCTATCAACAGTTCTAACTGCTCCAGGCTCTCCCCTGCCTCGACGTCACAGTACGCGCTACCCGCCAAGGTCATTTCCACGGCCGGAACCCAGGCAGCCGCGTCTCTGCCGTCAAACAGCGGTTCCAGATCAATCGGGTTGCCCGCCTGAAGGAACAGGTCAACGGCATGGGCTATCTGGCGCATGTGATTGCGCTTACGCACCGCCAAACTCAACCGATCTAAGCGTCCGATCATCTCGTCCAGAGCGAGGCGGTTTCGTGAAACAGCACCGAGAAGGTTATCCAGGAGGACACGCCGTAGAGAACGATCACTGCCGGCCATACTTGAAAGGCCTACATGAGTGAACAAACCCAGGTTTTCGTGGAGCCGTTTGAGCCTGTTGATCGCATTATTGATATCTCGCAGCCGATCTCGCAGCCGTGGAGAAAACCCATACCCCCCTTCGATGAACGCTCGGGTTTGCGCTTGCTCGTTACGTAAATGGTTCGTGACTTGACGGCAGCTGTACGTCAATCGTTTCAGGTGCTGTTCGGCCTCATTGGAGGAGTTGGCCGCTTTGGCGTCACGGTATGCCTCGCAGTGCTGCTCAATGGCTATGAGGGATTCTTTCAGGTCAGGAGCAGCACGACCAAAGCCCTGAAGCGAAATTTGCGCGCCGACGTCCAGCAGCAAGCCACTGAGGTAGTAGAGCTCATCATCTTCTTCGATGAGCCCTTTGGACATCAGATAGGAAATCCCCTTTGTCCGTCGCTCAGGCAGCGCCACTCCGTCCTCGTCTGCCATCGCTAATGCTTCGAGAAAAGGTGCATTTCGTGTGAGTGCATCACCCAGCTCGATCCAGTCTGGCTCCTTCACAAATTGAGCCCTCCCTGATGTTCAGTATGCGATTGGTCGCTGGCACCGATGTCGAGGCTGAGCGAGTTGTATTCGGCTATCCACGCCAAGATCGTATGAACGTAGCCCATCTTGCCTGTGGCGATGTAGTTTGCCGACTCGCTGTTGCGCTTGACGATGTACCCGGCGTCAGCCAATGCGCGAAGGACAAGTTTGAGCCTGTCGTTGTTGTCCTTACCGCTTTTGGATTTGTTGAAAAAGTCGTACCCGCTGAGATCCCAGAGCTGCGTACGGTAGGTGGGATGATTCTCGATTGAGTCCAGCATGTCGGCGAATGAAATGACGTCGCCCGGGGCCAGGCATGTCTCACTGCGTCCCGCACGATTGATTAGCCGGATGAATTCAAGGCAAGGCCGAATCTGGTCGCGTAGCTCGATCAGTTGCGCCGTTGCCGCTTCTCGATCTACAGGTTCAGAAAGGTCAATGAACCGTGCAAAGAACGTATCGGGAGCCTCGGGCTCACCGAGTGTTGCCAATTTTCGCCCCAGGGGCGCGAGCGCACTCTCGACGCTGGCCGCAAAATCAGCCTCTCGTAGCTGGCGGTGAAGCTCTGGATAGGCATATTGGCAAATGAAGCGCCCGGCAAGAAGCTTACTCAGTACGTCTCTCAGTGGGCTCATTGTGCATCCTTCCGATCATCGCTTCCCAGTGCATCGTTAAGGTCATCAAGCTCGTCCTTTTCCTCCATGCCGAACTCCTTGACCACAATCGAATCGGTGTCAGACCGGCGCTCCAGGCTGTACCGATTATTAAACTGCCGGAGCAGCTCCGGCGCGCCTCCAGGAAAGCATGCCAACATGGAAAGCCCGCGATCATTGAAGTAGTTGACCAGCGCAACGTAGTTTTCTGGTGACAGCTCCAATGCTTCGTCGATGGGGATCGACATCTGAAAATCCGCCTCATTTCGCAAAAGCTCGAACAGCGATACGTAGATCATGGCCACGATGATCTTCGTCAGCCCTGTGCTGCTGAGGTGGATCAGCTCCGCGTTATTTGTCGCGACTTTCACCCTGCCTTGGTCGTTGCAGGTGACGGAGACATCGAAACAATCGGAAAGCTGAGACGTGAACGCACCGCCTTCAATCTGGCGTTCCACGGTGCGCAAGGCGTCCATGAAGCCATCAGTTGGTAGATAATCAACTCCCATCCCACTCCACCGCTTGTACTGCTGCTCGTAGTTCGTCATGTCGTCCCAAAACGACATCTCATGGATGCGTGATGAAACTTTGAACTCAAACTGGCGGATCTGGGCGAAAGAGCCGAGTACCTCGCTCGCCTTCTCTGTCGCGTCCTTTCCTAACTTCAAAATGCTTCGGTGCAGGTGCTGCAGCTTCGAGCGGTTATCGCAGAGCTCGTCTGAGAGGTTTTTAGCCTGAATAATCAGCTTGGTTTTCTGGTCAGGGTGAGATATCTCAATGTATTCCTGGAGGTTCGCAGCGGCTTCCAACCACGCCAGCTCAAGCACATCTGCACTGTTTGAGGCGTGATTGATGATCTGTTCGATGGCCGCGCCCTGCGGCGTATGCACCAGCCGTTCTCTGACGAAACGATGGTGAACGTCGCGATAAAGCTCGGCGCCTTTGCGGTGGTGTTCTGATTTGCGACGTTTGAGCTTGCCGACCTCATCCTCGATGTCTGCAGCCTTCAGCGTAGAACCCAAGTGGGCCTCAGCGGCTGCGTCAATCTGTTCAAGATCGCGCAGTACCCGTGATACTGCACCTAGCTCCTGGTCATCGGCGTGTCCTTCGGTGACCAATGCCTTGCGACGCTCGGAAATCGTTTTTTGCGCAGCCCGTAGCTCAAGTTGCCATTGTTCAATGGCGCGACTGATCCGCTCAAACTCTGCGATTGCGCGAGCCAAGGCCGCCTTACGTTCAGGAACTGCTGGTACTGATTCTCTAACCCAAAGTCGATAGCCATCGATCTCCGATTCATGATCCCTTAAACGTTTGATCGTTTTCTCCAGCTCAGCAATCTCGGAGCCAAGCCGCTTGCTCGCCGTGTCATCAACTCCAGCTGATTTGAGCTGGGCTTCAAGATCTGCCAGAGCTCGTTCCAGTTCCGCCGCGAGGGTGGCGTCGACCCGTTCTTCTGCGGTCTGCAGTTCCAGCTCGGCCCGAGACTGATCCTGAGTCAACTGCAGTCGAGACTTGTCTGCTTCACCTTGCAGGTCACTAATTTCCTGCCTGTGCCGTTTTTTCAAACTGTCTAGGTGGCTGGCGATCAATTCAAGCCGATGTGCTGCTTCCAAGACGCGGGCCGCCTGTATCTCGAGTTCCTGCACGACCTCGTCGCGAGCCCGATCAACCAAACCGGCGTGATCCCCTTTTAGCGTCTCCAGATCCAGACTCGCATTGGTCAGTTCTTTTTGAGCTGCCGACGCCCGGATACCTGTCTGGCGCAGGCGATCTTCTACTCCTCGCTGCTGTCGCTCTATCACCTCCATATCAGTGCCGAGCGCTCCAATCTGGGTGGTCAATAAAACGACCTCAGCTTCGAGAGCGTGAACACTGGCAACAGTGGCCTGGGGGAGCACGTCGAGATTGATCTCAACACCGTAGAGACTCTCTTGAACTGCCTCTAGCAGCGCGGGATTCAAATCCGTACGCATCAACGTCTCTGTCGGGACAAGTCGAGCGATATTATCTGTCCAGGTAGGGTGATGCCGTCGCAGGAAACCAAGCAATGTTTCGGCACCGGCGTTGATCTGCAGCTTGATGGTATTTCTGGACTCGACCAGCGCGTCTCGCCTGGCTTGCAAGCCGCTATACTCCGCAGCGCGGGTCTGTCGTTCCAGCGATAGGCTCTCTACCTCGGCTGACACAACACTCAGCGCGTTTTGAAACTCGGCAATGAGCAGCATCTGCTCATTGATACCCTTTTGGGAGGCATCCAGCGCGATCTGGGCATCAGGAAGCGCGCTGAGGGACTTGAGTTGTTCAGCACGTGCAAGCTCGCGAGCCTGAGTACCAGTTGCCTGGAGCTGTTCTTGCTGGTGCACGGCGAGCTCGTCCTCATGAGCGACCCGTCTCTCATCAAGCAATTTATCTTGAGTAGCGGACAACTCCTGATGCCGTTGTTGGATCGCGTGTGAGGACGCATGGTACTTGGAGAACGCAGCACTCTTTCCATCAGCAGCAGCCTGCTTCGCAGCCGCTTCGAGTTCCAGAAACACGCTTCGGATGTCAGCCCCTTGGCGGTTCAATTTGACCTGATGTTCTTGCTTGAGGTGTAACTGGTCTCGTATCTCCCCAAGCTGGTCGAATTCCTCCGAGAGCGCCTGTGTACCATTTTGCAGGTAGCGATCCCGCTTTTCGTTGAACCGATGCTGCCAGGACTCCGCCTCTGTCACCAGGGTCTGAGCTTCGCCCTTTAGACCGCTGAGTCCACTCATATGATCTCGGTTACGGTTTTGTAGCTGCTCATCTTCTGAACTGAGCTGGGCCAGCGCTTCCACTCGACCGTTTTGTCGTTCCTTGAGTTTCTCTTCGACCATGAGTGCTCGGCGCTTGTGCACGCCCAACTGCCGCAGGACTGCACGAAACTCGTGGCAGTGGCGATTCATTTCAAATATCACGGGTTTCAGCGACTCCATCAGGAGATAGCCCGCGCGGTTATCAATGACATTCCTGAACGGCTGCGCGTTGAGCATCATTAGAGTGCGGCTTGGATCTGCGTTGTCCTGCTGAAGGATTTCGGCCATGGTTGCCTTCATCGTGTCGAAGGTGCCGCCGCTCTCGATAAGCGCCAGAGTCACAAAATCGATGCCGTTGAAGTCCTTGCGCTTTGGTGCGAGTGAGAAGCCCATCCGCAGACTCACGATCAGCTTGCGCTTGGTAGCGTCGGTGATTTTCTCCAGATGGGCTGTGCCGCTATTGAATTGAATGATCTGCCGGTAGTGGTACGGTTGCAGCTCAGGGGAACAGGCGATCCCAAGGTGGGTCAGGTGGCCATGTAGTTCGCCTGGAAGTACCAACAGGCCTGCATCATAGTCGCGGTAGAGAAGTTCCGGGCTCCAAGCGCTTGATACCAGTCGATATGCATACCCTTCTCCGCTACGATGCATGATCGCGCAGCGAGCATCGCCAGCAAAGTTCACGTATTCAAATACGATGAAGCTCGAGGAACGTGGGAGATACCAGTTGGCAAAGCTCTCACGGTTGGTTCCAGCCTTCACCAAGCGCCCTGGAGACGCGCCATAAAACACAGGGATGAGCTTTATGAAGGACGACTTTCCGATTCCGTTTTCACCCGTGACGCTGGTGTTACCTTCCATGACAAGCTCTGCTTTGGCGCCCGCACATAGTGAATCGATCAGTACAATTTTGATGAGTTGCGACATCAGCTGCCTCTCTGGCTAACCTCGTATCAATACCGCCGACGGTTTCTCGGCATCCCTTCGCAGCGTCCATCTACTCCTTCGACGGTGCTTGCGCTCTCACTCAACGATATGTAGATATACCTGACACATCTACGGTGTTTACGCATACAGGTAAACTTTTCGAGCACATGGTGACGGTATGAAACGGGCGAAAGCGATTGAGGCTGTACGCTGGGATTTGGCATTGCGTTACAAACTGATAGAGACCGTTGCCTGGTGGGAAGGTCGCCTGACCACGGGGCACTTGATGCAGAGCTTTGGCATCAGTCGTCAGCAGGCGTCGAAGGACATCAACACCTACATCGATGAGCATGCGCCCCGAAATCTATCGTATGACAAGCACCTAAAAGGTTACGTACCCACCAAGCATTTCAAACCACTGTTCATGAAGGAAAGTGCAAGTGCATATCTGCACCTGCTGAACCAGAATCACGAGCGGGCTCCGCACATTGAAGGACTGACGTTGGCGTATGCGCACATTGACATCCTTGACGTGCAGGATCGCTCTATCCGCCCCGAAGTGCTTAGGCCGTTATTGAAGGCTTGTCGAGAAGGTCAACGACTTGAGTGTGAGTACGCTTCTTTCAAAACGCCAGATGGGGAAACCCGACTCATTGCGCCGCATACGCTTATCCATACCGGCATGCGCTGGCACGTGCGTGCATACTGCGAGAAAAATGGTGAGTACCGTGATTTTGTATTGAGCCGGTTTCGGGGTACTCCGGAGCTGATGAATGATTTCACAGAGCATTCACGTCAGCTCGACCCTGGGTGGACGACGCCGGCGACAGTGATCCTGGAAGCGGATTCGAGATTGAAGGCTGGGCAGCGGGCCATTCTCGAAGCCGATTACGGAATGGAGAACGGACAGTTGATGATAGAAACCCGCGGCGCGTTGGTTCAGTACGTCTTGAATCGCTACCAGATCGATACCGCCAAAATGCATATGAAACCAAGCGCCCAGCAGCTCATCGTGGCTAACCTGGACGAGCTCAGCCAGTGGCTCTACTAGACCTGGGCAGCACCGTGAATGTGTAAACAACTCACGCATATCGCGCAGGTAGGGCTTGATCACATCCAACAGCAATTACCAGCTGCACCACAGCGGATGCCCCTTACTCAGAGGATCAGCTGGATCGCTGCCGTTGGAAAGGCAATATGCCTCATCAGCTCGGAGGCCTACGGAATGGATTCCAGATATTTGAGTATCACGACGTTCTTGAAAGGTTGCGCACCGTTGGTACGCTGGCTGAGTGGCTTGGGGCGCTCTGACCCGTTTTCGGATGGTGTTTGTAGAAAGCCCGGTACGCTTGGCTATCTGATGGAGCGAGAGCTTGTCGCGGAAGTACATCCGCCGGATTTTCCCCAACATTTCCATGCTGATCCCCCTGTGTTCTCCTGCTCAAAAAGTGAGCAGAAGTAGTTGAACACCTGGGTCAGTTTTCAGTCGGCAGAACAGCCTCTACTGGGTCAGTTTTCGGTCAGCGGCAACACTGCTTAGCAACTAATTCAACAGGAATTCGTTCTGTTGAGTCATTTGCAAAGGGGTCTTCTCCAAACGCAGTAAAAATTCTTTCCTGGGCTGTCCTCCGCCATATCCGGCGAGTGCACCATTTGTCGCTATGACACGGTGACAGGGCACGACAATAGATAAGCGATTGTGTCTATTTGCATTGCCCACTGCTTGGCTTGCACCTGGCTTACCGATGCCCCTAGCGATGGCACCGTAGGTTGAAATGGTTCCATAGTCGATTTTTAGAAGCTCTGCCCACACAAGCCTGTCAAAAGTGAGCCAAGGCGACCGCTAATGCCTTGATGGAAAGGCGTGGCAGTGACCCGCTCTACCCCATCTCGTCCAGCTGAAAACTTCGCGTGAGTTACGTACATATTGGTTCAAAAATCGCTTCAATCAATCAGTGGAAAATCACGAATCTGGTGAAAATAATTGGTGGAAAATCACGATTTATTTTGTTTCTTCAGCGGAAAAACCATAAATGGTTCCACTAATTTATCAAAGGGCTCGGTTTGGCCTAGGAAATACGGGGCTTTGGGGCTTTCCACTTGTATCGCGATTGGTGCATCAATCAAGTTATGGCTTACGCGAATGGTCCTCCTAACGCAGTTGTGCCAGTCAAGTCTGCAACGACCGGCCACGTCCTGCTGCGCACCTGAACCCAACGCTCGCCAAGGCTTCTCACAGATTCCCTTAAGAGAGCGTTCGGTTAAGACCCCTTGATATTCCCGTGCCAAAGAGTCACGCAAATCGTTATCAAACCAGCGGTTTTCCTCGACCTTCATACTTCAAAAGCGGAAAATGGACAGCCTCCACCCGGGCACGGAGCCACACGTCCCCATGCACCCCAAAGTCCTCCAACTCCCCAAGAACCCCCACGGCCGCGACTTCGTCGTCGGCGACATTCACTTCAAAACCACCGATCTCCACCGCGCGCTCCACGCACTGCGCTTCGACAAGACCCAGGACCGGCTAATCGCCGTGGGCGATCTGATCGACCGCGGCCGTGGCGTCCTGGACGGCCTGAAACTGCTCGGCGAACCCTGGTTCTTCACCGTCCAAGGCAACCACGAACGAATGTTGATCGACGCCTATGAAGCCAACCCCGAAGCACGCTATTCGGCCCATGGCGCCGGCTGGTGGATGACCATCGCTGACGAGTCCAAAGCCATGATCATTGGCAAACTCAGAAGCCTGCCGATCGCCATAGAAATCGAGTCGGATCGGGGCATCGTCGGCGTCGTCCATGCTGATGTGCCGGCAGGCATGGCCTGGCCCAGCTTCGTTGAACAGCTCGACAACCCGGCACTTGAGGACATCGCCTTGTGGGGCCGGGATCGAATCGTCGGGCACCACCGTGGTGGCGTGCCGGGTGTATGGCGCGTGTGCGTCGGCCATACCTGGACGCCACAGCCGCTCAGGCTGGGCAATGTCCTGGCGTTGGACATCAACGGTGGCGCCGAAGGCCCACTGGCCATTTTCGATGTTCAGCAAGACCGGGTGTTCGTCGAGGGCGTCGCTGCATCGATCGAGCAGGCCGAATGTCTAGGCGAGCAAATTCGGTCGCTCGGGCAATGCGCCGAGGCGCTCCGCTCGGCGGTGAACAGCCACGCCCTCCCCGATTCACGGGCTCTGGCCACCGAGCTGGAATTGATGGCCAAGCGGGTCGATTCGATGTGGCAGGACGTACGCGAAGGTATCGAACAGCAGCAACAACTGGTCAACGCGCTGCATGGGCTGAGCCTGGCGAGTGGTGAACGACGGAGTGCGCAGCTCGACGCGCTCTGTGCCAAACACAAGGACACTCAGATCGAAGGGCTTCTGCGGCGCTTGCTGGCCTGATCGGCCTGTGGAAAAAAACCAACCCAGCGAGCATGCCAGCTTCCGCCAGGTCTATACCTACAACGACTTCTACTACCGCCATGACCCGACCTTTAGCCACAATCAGTTACCTGGCATTCCCAAGCACATCTATCAGGGCGAGTTGCAATACGAACACCCCAGCGGTTTCTACACCGGGGTGAACGTGCAATCGGCGTCACGCACCGCAGTCGACTACGCCAACACCTTCTATGCGCCCTCCTATACCCTCTTCGGCGCCAACGTGGGCTTAGAGGCGCCGAACAAAGACTGGAAAGTGTCGCTGGACGTGAAGAACCTGGCCAACAAGAAGTACGTCACGGCCGTACAGCCGATCTACAACGCCAACGGCCAGGATACGGCGGCGCTGTATCCCGGCGACGGCATCGGTGCTTATGTGGCGGTAGAAGTGCGCTACTGACGCACATGGACTGCCACAGGAGAATTCCAGCTTCTGTGGCTCGGTCAAGCAGCGATCGCAGCATCTGCCACGCCTCGGAACCTCGACGCCGTCGGCTCCTGCCAGGTCGATCCGTAGCGGCGTGTACGGCCACCTGTCCTTGCTCGGTACACGGCACGCGCTGCGCGCCGCCAATCTGGATATTTGCATTTATAGATATGGGGTGTAGGCTGTGCGCCACCGGTCCGCCGTGAGCGCTGCTGTTCGTCGGCCACCGCTCGCTGCCACCGCTTGACCTGGGCAGGGCTCACGCCCTGTCATATCTGTAATTCTCGATATGTAGATTTTTGAAATGAACCACGCTTCCCTCTTCACCCCTACCACCCTCGGCCCTTACACCCTGCGCAACCGCATAGTCATGCCCCCGCTGACCCGCTCGCGCAGCAGCCAACCCGGCGATGTGCCCAACGACCTGATGGCCGACTACTACCGCCAACGCGCCAGCGCCGGCTTGATCGTCACCGAAGGCACCCAGATCGAACCCCGCGGCCAAGGCTACGCCTGGACCCCTGGCATCCACACCGCCGAGCAGATCGAGGGCTGGAAGAAAGTCACCCAGGCCGTGCATGCCGAAGGTGGTGTGATCTTCGCCCAGTTGTGGCACGTGGGCCGCGTCTCGCACACTTCGCTGCAACCCAACGGCGACGCGCCGGTCGCGCCTTCCGCACTGGGCACCACGCGGGTGCAGGTGTTCGTCGAAACCGGCCCTGGCGCCGGCGCATTGGCCGACCCCTCTGCGCCCCGCGCGCTGTCCACCGCCGAAGTGAAGGACCTGGTGCAGCTGTACGCCCAAGCCGCGCGTAATGCGCTGGAAGCCGGATTCGATGGCGTCGAACTGCACTGCGCCAACGGTTATCTGGTCAACCAGTTCATCTCGGCGCACACCAACCAGCGCACCGACGAATACGGCGGTTCCCTGCCGAACCGTCTGCGTTTCCTGCGCGAGATCACCGAGGCCGTGGCCGAGGTGGTCGGCGCCGAGCGGCTGGGCGTGCGCTTCTCGCCGCTGTTCGCCACCACCGACGAGGCGCGCGCTTACTTGGGCCTGGTGGAAGACGATCCGCAGCAGACCTACGTCGAAGCGGTGAAGATCCTCGAACAGGTGGGCATCGCCTACCTCTCTCTGGCCGAGGCCGATTGGGACGGTGCGCCCGAGCTGCCGGCAGCGTTCCGCCAAGCGGTGCGCGCAGCATTCAGCGGGCGCATCCTGTATGCCGGCAAGTACACGGCCGAGCGTGCGGCGGCGGCCATCGAGGGCGGCTGGGCGGATCTGGCCGGGTTCGGCCGGCCGTTCATCGCCAACCCCGACCTGCCCGCGCGCATCGCCAACGGCTGGCCGCTGAACCCGGTCGATCCGAGCAGCATGTACGGCGGCACCGAGATCGGCTACATCGACTACCCGCGTTACCAGGGTTGAGGCACCTGGCTGCATGCGTCCTGGGGATGCGTGCAGCACGCCCTGCGGAAAACCGGTAACATCGCGCCTATTCCCCGCTACCTATGTCTCGTCATGCCCATCGATCTCATTGAAGCGCTCAAGGCCCTGGACAATCCCACTCGGCTGACCATCCTGACCCTGCTGAAGAACCCGCGGGAAAACTTCCCCGAGCAACAGGCGGACCCGGAGCAGATCGGCGTGTGCGTGGGCATCATCCAGGAGCGGGTCAAGCTGTCCCAGTCGACGGTGTCGAACTACCTGGCGGCGCTGCAGCGCGCGCAGTTGGTGACCTCGCAGCGCATCGGGCCGTGGACCTACTACAAGCGCAACGAAGAAAAGGTCGCGCAGTTGCTCGAAGTGCTGGGCAAGACGATCTGATCGATAGCCGCACCGCGACGCAACAGATTCCGAGCCCACGCATCGTCCCCCTCTCGACTGCTGATCGGGCGCACGGCCTGCCCAAGGGCACACCCATTACCTGGACAGAGCCCATCCTGGCGCGCTCGCATATCCGCGAGCGTTCGCCTCGCCCTCGAGTTACGACCCCCATCCGTTAGAAGATTCATCGCAGTGCCGCCGCGACGGCGCTCGACGTGATCCAGCATGCCCGCCCCTCGAGACCGCGGAAAATCCGACACGTATACCCTTCGGCATATGGACCCCCGCCCCGCCCGCTCTTAGTTTCTGTGCATCGCTCATGCACGAGACAACAAGGAGAACGGCAATGGGACGTCTTGCGGGAAAAGTGGCGCTGATCACCGGCGGCGCCGGAGGATGCGGTCTGGCGGCGTCGCAGTTGTTCGCGGCCGAAGGCGCCAAGGTGGCGATTCTCGATCTGCCGAGCAGCGATGGCGTCAACGTCGCCGAGCGTATCGAGGCGGCCGGTGGCAGCGCCTGCTTCATCGCCACGGACGTGTCCGACGGTGCACAGGTTCAAGCGGCCGTGGCCCAGGTCGAGGGGTTGTGGGGCGCGATCACGGTGCTGATGAACCACGCCGGGACCATCCACGTCGGCCCCTTCCTGGAGACCACCGAACACGACTGGGACCGGCTGATGGCGATCAACGTCAAAAGCATGTACCTGGTGACCCGCGCGGTGCTGCCCGGCATGCTGGCGGCCGGCGGCGGCAGCGTGATCTGCACTTCGTCGATCTCCGGTGTGGTCGGCACGCCCATGGAAGTGCTGTATTGCACCAGCAAAGGCGCCTGCCACATGTTCGCTCGCGCCATCGCCGTGGAGTTCCGGGAGCGCAACATCCGCAGCAACGCCATCTGCCCGGGCTTCATCGGCACCGCCCATGGCCGCCGCGAACTCGACCTCTTGCGCGAACACGGCACGCACATCTCCGACGACATGTTGCACTCCATGCAGGGCCGTCTGTGCGACCCGGACGAAGTGGCCAAGGCCGCGCTGTTCCTGGCCAGCGACGAATCGAGCTTCGTCAACGGCACGCACCTGTTCGTCGACAACGGCTACACCGCCGCCTGATACCCCGAGACCGCGCCCAATGCCTCGAGAACGAGGCGCGGCTCGCCAAGACCTGTACTGCCAGAACAATACCTACAACACCTCGGCAAGAAGGAACGATTCATGGAAATCGAAAGCAGAAGCGTCGAGTTCATTCCCGAGAATGAACGTTACGGTTCGCCCAAGCGCCTGTTCACCATCTGGTGCAGCGCCAACATGCAGGTCACCACCATGGTGATCGGCGCCCTGGGCGTGGTGGCCGGCCTCAATCTGGGCTGGACCTTCATCGGTTTGCTGTTGGGCAACCTGATCGGCTCCATTTTCATGGCCGCGCATTCGGCACAAGGCCCGCACCTGGGCATCCCGCAGATGATCCAGAGCCGTGCGCAATTCGGCGTGGTCGGCGCCGGCCTGCCGCTGGCCATCGTGGTGCTCGCCTACATCCTGTTCACGGCGGCCAACGGCGTGGTGATGCGCGACTCGATCAAGGCGGTGGTGCCGGTATCGGATAACGACGCGATCATCCTCTTCGGCGTGTTGACGCTGATCGTCGGCTACGTCGGCTACGAGCTGATCCATCGCCTTGGCGTGTGGATGAGCGTGCTGTCGGGCATCGTGTTCGCCCTGGCGGCCTACGTGGTGCTCAGTCGTGGCTTGCCGGCCGGGGTCTGGCAGGTGTCGGGGAGCACCTTCAAGTTCGCCACCTTCTGTCTGGTGGTGACCCAGGCGGCTTCCTGGACGCTTGGCGCAGGCCCTTACGTGGCCGACTACTCGCGCTATCTGCCGACCAGCACGACGACCCGCTCGACCTTCTGGTACAGCTACCTCGGCATCGTGGTGGGTTCTTCGGTGGTGATGCTGCTGGGGGCGATCATGGCGAGCGCCGCCATGGACGTGATCGCCGACCCCGGCAGCGCCATCGCCAGGCTGTTCCCCGGTTACGAGCAACTGGCGTACTTCATCATCATCGTCGGCGTGCTGGAGTGGAATGTGATGAACCTGTACAGCTCGTACATGTCCACGACCACCATCTTCACCGGCTTCAAGGGCACCGTGCGCATCGGCAAGCTGGCCAAGTTCGTGATCATGGCCATCGTCGCGGTGATCGTGACCTGGATCGCCATCGCCGCGCAGTACAACTTCGGCGCCTATTTCAGCGACATCCTGATCGGCCAGGTGTACGTGCTGGTGCCGTGGAGCGCGATCAACCTGGCGGACTACTACTGGGTGCGCAAGGGCCGCTACAGCGTGGCGGCGATGTACGACGTCAACGGCATCTACGGGCGCGTCAACTGGACCACACTGTCGATCTACGCCGTGGCCGTACTGATCCAGATTCCCTTCATGGAGCTGTCGTTCTACAAGGGCCCGATCGCGCACCTGATCGGCACCGATATCTCCTGGCTGCCCGGCCTGGTCGTGCCTGGGGTGCTGTACTACCTGGTCAACCGCAACAAGCGACTGCACTTGACGGCGTTCGACGCGCCGGGCCCGGTCACCGCCCCGCTCAGTCCACTCAACAGCGCTTGAGGTTCGCGCAGTCTGCCGCAGCCTGAGCCCGCCTTCGCGGATGGCGGGTCCGCTTGCGGCAGAGGTTTCTGATATGTTTCACGGCCCCCCATCGACACCGGCCGCGTCGCAGCGTTCGGTGCCTTGCCCAGGAGCCTCGAGATGAACAGCCAGGATGCCAATGCCGTGGCGAAACTGGTCGCCGCCATCGGCGGTCCCAGCATGGGCCGCGCCCTCTGCGCCCTGCTCGAAGGCAAGGTCGGGTTCGACATGAGCTGCCTGTACCTCTTTCGCTTCGATCAGCCTGCCGAGTTGTTGCACGACGGCTACCACGGCCAGGTCTCGGCGCGCACGCTACAGGCCTACAGCCGCGGCGGGTACCTGCTCGATCCGTTCTATGTGGCCAGTACCCACCGCCATCCGGGCGGCCTGTGGCGCATGAGCGAACTGGCGCCGGACAGCTTCTTTTCTTCAGGCTTCGCCATTTCGCCCGACCTGCACCCCTGCGTGTCGTCCACACATGGCACGCAGATCGACGAAATCGGCTACATCGTGCAGTTGCAGGCCCGTGCGGCGCTGGTGTTCACCCTGATGAAAGCCCGTAAGCACGGGCCGTTCAGCGATGTCGAGGTCGATTGCCTGCAACGATTGGCGCCATTGGTGCGCGCCGTATTGGAACAGCATGGACGGCAACTGCCGCAGTCGCTGGAAGGCCTGGACGGCGACAGCCAACTGGAAAGCGCCTTCGTGGGCGCGCTGGGCCAGCTCACCGAAGCCCAGCGTTACATCGCCAGATTCTTGCTGCAAGGCCATAGCAACGCGTCCATCGCGCAGCAGCTGGGCATCTCCGAAGGCACGGTGAAGGTGCACAAGCACAATCTCTATCAACGCTTGGGCATCTCCAGCCACGCGGAGCTGTTCCGTTTGTTCATCGGCTACATCGCCAAGGTGGGGCGTCAGGACGAAGGCGCATAGCGTCAGCCGGGATGCCTCACTGCGCGTCGGTGGCTTGCGCCGTATTGCGCTGCCGACGGCAGCGTTCGGAGCAGTAGCGCACCTCGTCCCAGCAGCGCTCCCATTTCTTGCGCCAAGTGAAGGGCCGCTGGCAGACCACGCAGGTTTTCTCGGGAAGCTCGCTTTTTTTCACCTGTGCCTGTCTCCGGTCGGCGGCGATGGGGGACGCTCGGAACCCAGGTTTCGAGCCCTGCATTGGACCCCGCGTGCCGGCTCGCAGTTCGAGGGTGGTGTGCAGAGGCGTGGCCGCCCTACCCGCGCTGAGACTGGGCCCGCCTCTACACACAGATCAGAAAGCCTGGCTGCCCTGGTCGACGCAGATAAGGCTCACGCTCCACTGAACGATCCAACCCCTCACGCAGGTCATACGTTCACGCGCTCCGCCGCGACGCCCTCCACTCCAGCAACGCGAGGCCTCAATGAAAAACATCCACGCCGGCGTCCTCGACGTCGCCTATCGGGACCTCGGCGACGCCGATGCCCCGGCCATCATCCTGCTGCATGGTTTCCCCTACGACCCGCATGCCTATGACGAGGTCGCCGACCTGCTCACCGCCGCCGGTTGCCGCTGCATCGTCCCCTTTCTGCGCGGCTACGGTGCGACGCGTTTCCTCGACCCCGCCACCCCCCGTTCGGGAGAACAAGCCGCGCTCGGCGCCGACCTGCTGGCGTTGATGGATGCGCTGAACCTGCCCAAGGCCGTGCTCGCCGGTTACGACTGGGGCGGACGAGCGGCCTGCGTGGTGTCGGCGCTGTGGCCGGAGCGGGTCATGGGCCTGGTGAGTTGCGAACCGGGCTACAACATCCAGGACATCGCCAATGGTCAGCAGCCCGCCGCGCCCGACGCCGAGGCACGGCTGTGGTACCAGTACTATTTCCACGGTGCGCGCGGCCAGGCCGGCCTGACGGCGCATCGCGAAGCGCTGTGCCGTCTGCTCTGGTCGCAGTGGTCGCCGACCTGGCGCTTCACCGACGCGCAATTCCAGGCGACCGCAGAGGCGTTCCACAATCCCGACTTCGTCGAGGTGGTGATCCATTCCTATCGGCACCGCTTCGGGCTGGTCGCGGGCGACCCGCGCTATGCCGACATCGAGGCCGGGCTCGCGCGACAGCCGCAGATTGCCGTGCCCAGTGTGATCCTTTCGGGCAACAACGACGGTGTGGCCCCGCCGCTGCCCGAGACGCTGGCGTTGCAACGGTTCGAAGGGCCGGTGCGGCGCACGCGCATCGAAGGGGTGGGGCACAACGCGCCGCAGGAAGCGCCGCTGGTGTTCGCGGAGGCGGTGCTCGACCTGCTGAGTCTCTCGGACAAGGCGGATCGCTGAATGGCTCGGCCCGCGCCCAAGGCCGCATGAGCGAGTCGGTGTGGCTCAGACTCGTAGCGGCCTAGTGCGGGGCAGGCCCGGCCGGGCCTTTTGTGACATGCCCAGCGCTTAGCTGGCCGGGCCTCGCCTGGCCGGGCCTTACCTGGCCGGGCTTCACCTGGCCCGACCCATCGCTTCAATACTCCTCACCCTCCGCCTCGTCTTCTTCTTCGGTTTCGCTCGGGGGGTTGGCAGGTTTCTGCGGATCGTTGACGTAAGGCACCTTGCTTGGCCCTTGCTCTTCGAGACCTTCGGTTTGCGGTTGCATGGGTGTTTCCTCCAGTGGGTGGATCATTGGAGAAGGCCGCAAGGCGATATGTTCCAAAGCGCAGCTGGCCAGCCGCGCTCGAGGCGGTCCTGGTTCGCCGGCGGCAATGAAACTATCGCGCCGCAAATCCACTCAATCGGCCAACGCACTCATCTTCAAGGAGACCTGCATGATCGCTCGCTGGCGCTGGGCTTTGGGCCAAACCACGAAGCGGCTCTGGTTCCGCGCCACGCTGTTCTCCCTCGCGGGCGTGGTCACGGCACTGCTGGCCATCGTCTTTCGCGACTTCGTGCCACCCACGCTGCCGGCCAAGGTCGGTGCCGATTCGGTGGACAAGATCCTCGGCATCATCGCGTCGAGCATGCTGGCGGTGACCACCTTTTCGCTGAGTACGATGGTCTCGGCCTACAGCGCGGCCAGCAGCGGCGTCACCCCGCGCGCCACCACCCTGGTGATGGAGGACTCGACCACGCAGAACGCCTTGGCCACGTTCATCGGCTCGTTCCTGTTCAGCTTGGTCGGCATCATCGCGTTGAGCACGGGGGCCTACGGGGCGCAAGGACGCGTGGTGCTGTTCGCGGTGACGATGCTGGTGGTGATCCTGATCGTGTACACGCTGCTGCGCTGGATCGACCACCTGTCCAAGCTCGGCCGGGTCGGCGAGACCATCGACCGGGTCGAGCGCGCGGCTTTGGTCGCTCTGCGGCGCAGGGCCGAATGGCCGTTTCTTGGGGCGGCGGCCTATCCGAGCGATTTTACTCCGCCGGCCACCGCCACCACGGTGCTGAGCAGCGATACGGGCTATGTCCAGCACGTCGATGTGAGCGCGCTGGCCGCCGTAGCCAAGACGCACCGGGTCGAGCTCTATCTGGATGTGCTGCCGGGCAGTTTCGTGCACATCGGCGCGCCTTTGGCGCGTATCGTCTGGGACCAGGACGGCACGGCCGACGACGCATTGGACGCCGATGTACTGGCCGCCTTGACCATCGGCCTGCGTCGGTCGTTCGATCAGGACCCGCGCTTCGCGCTGTCGGTGCTGGCCGAGATCGCCTCGCGTGCGCTGTCGCCGGCCACCAATGACTCCGGTACGGCGATCGATGTGATCGGCCGCGGCGTGCGTTGTCTTTCAGCCTGGGCTTTGCAGGCGCCGGCTGCCGAAGGCATCGAACCGGAGTGCCGCCGCGTGCATGTGCGCGGCATCGAAGTCCAGGATCTGTTCGACGACTTCTTCACCCTGATCGCCCGGGACGGCGCGGGGCTGTTGGAGATCGACATCCGCTTCGTCAAGTCGCTGGCGAGCCTCGCGCAGGTCGCGCCCGAGCGGTTTGCCCGGGAGTGCCAGGTGCATGCCGGCCTGCTGCTCAAGCGGGCCGAATTGGCGTTGCCACTGGAAGAGGACAAGGCGCGGCTGCGTTCACTGGCCAAGGCGTTGTTGCCGTTCAACGGCAACCTGTGAGTCTGCTTGGGAACTGCTGCGGGCTCATGGCCCCCGACGTCGTACGCCTAAGGACGACTAGGTGGCGCGCGACACCAACGCCTGAATCGGGCGCCACGCCCAAAGGGCTAACGCCTGACGTCGCACAGCCTGGCAATGGCCATGGCGACCTCGGCGGTCGCCGCGGCCAAGGTGCCTTCGTTGCGGCACAGCCACCCCTCATGCTCCGCCATCGCCCGCTCGAACGCGGCCGTGCAGGCCGCGTGCGCGTCGAAACCCTGCACGACCGTACTGCGCAACCCTTGCCGGCGTGCCGCTGCCCTCGCCCAAGACAGCTGCGGCGCGGTGGTCACGCCTATCTGCAGGTCCGGCACGCGGACGCCACGCGCCAGGTTCAGGCGCAGAATGTCGGCGAACGGCACCTTGTGACGAAACGCGGCGTCGGAGGCGTACCAGCGGTCCATGAGGATGAGGCTGCCCGGCGGCTGCTTGGGCAACACCTGCTGCGAGATCCACGCGCGGCTGTCGGCCAGGCGCTCGCAGACCTGCCACTCCAGCTCGGCGCAGGGCGTTCGGGCCAGCGCGTTGACCAGTGCCATGGTGGCCGCGCGGTGGGGGTCGTGGTTGCGCTCGCTGAGCCGGACCACGGTATGGCCTTCGGCCCTGAGCGCCTGGGCGACGGCTTCGAGCAGTGTGGTCTTGCCGACGCCTTTGGGGCCGTCGACGGCGACGAACAGGGTCTGGTTCATGAATCGATGGTCGCGGCGGCGGGAGAACGTGGCAGTGTGTCACACCACACCGCAGGGCGTGCGCGCAGGATCAGGGTGGTCATGGCAACGGGTCGGACCGGCGACCTTCTTGACGCATCAGGCTTGCCATACCTGGAGCCCCTGCTCGCTCTGACCGACGATCACCCGCTGCTGGCACCAATCCACCAACACCACGCCGTAACGCGCATTGAGCGCGCAGAATGCCCGTACGAGGCACTGATGGTCGGCATGCTCGCCCAGCGAAGCGCCGAGCACGGCGATGCCGGCTGCGTTGGTGAAGCCATACAAGGTGACTTCATTGCCGATAGGCAGACTGAAGCCGCCGGTCAGGCAGCCCAACACGGTTTCACTGGTGCAGATCAGCGGCGTGGGTTCGGGCGTCGCGCCCAACACGCAGACCAACTCGGCTTCGGCCGCGACGCCCGGAATGACGATGCTCTCGCTCAGCACCCGCGGGTAGGCCTGGCGCCAACCCGAGGCCTCGCGGTGGGTGGCTTCGAAGGTTTTGAAGTCGCGCAAAAGACGCTGGCTTTCCGGCAACTGGGCGGCGGGCAGAAATTCGAGTTGGCGCCAGTCGTCTTCGTGCAGGACCAGACCGTGCCGGGGCGGCGCGTCGGTCAACGGCTCCACCAGGGGAGTGTCGTCGGCCAGGGTCGGCAGCGTGAACAGCACTTCGCCCGGCTCGACCAACACCGGCCCCGGTGCGTCGGGGTTGGCCGGGTCATGGCCGAACAGGCCTCGCAAGGCGTCATAGATCTTGTTCATGCAGGCGCGCTCCTTCTACGTTCGCCCCCGGTTGAGCCGGGGTATTGCCGGTGTTCGTCGGCGGTGTGGGGGCTGGGTGCGGTCGTGCCTGGAGTACAGCAGGTCATGGGTTCGCAGCCGCTTGATGGCCATGGGGTATGGCTATTCGATATTCGATCGACATCAATGCTCGGACGCGACTTGTACACGGAAAGTTCGGTGTATAAGAAATTTGAGAGGGTGGGCTGCCAAACGGCGTGGGATGGGTCGATACGCGGAGGAATCCTGGGGATGGAATACACCGCTAGAGCGCGGTGAACTTCACCAGCAGGGGCCTTGGCCCCTCACTGGTGAACCTGGAGGATCAATCCAGCAGATCAGCCGGTACTTTGCCGCCGTTCTCGGCCAGCTTCTTCATGACCTGGGCGTGCAGCCAGGTGTTCATGGCGGCGGAATCTTCGGTCGAGCCGGTGTAGTGCAGTTCGTTGGCCAGCTCTTTGCGCGAACCCAGGCTGCTGTCCAGACCCAGCAGTTTGAGCAGGTCGACGATCGAGGTGCGCCAGTTCAGTTGTTCGGAGTGCTGGCTGGCCAGCAACTCCAAGTGCTGGGCGACATCGACTTGGCTCATACCCGCCGGTGCAGTGCCGGACGTCTGTGGCGCGCTCGCGGTGCCGGTGGTCGGCGCGGCCCCGGTGCCCTGCGGCGCTGGCGCGGCATCGGCGGACGGCGCAGCGTGCTTACCCAAACCGAGTTTCTCCAAGATGGAATGGAACAAGCTCATGTCATTCTCCTTGATAAAAGCTGCCAGCCCTTGGTGAGCGATGGCTACTTAGGAATGACCTGCCGCGCTGCGGCAAAGTTTGATCGGATTTGGACGGGCATGTGACTCAGAGGGCCTGGGCCAGGCCGTGCGGTCACCGCTTGCCTTCGATCTGATCCAGTACGCACCGCCAGCAACGGGCGATTTCCCGCGCCACCGAAGTGTTGCGCGGGCGTGCGGATGAACAGTCGACCCGCACGTGCGCCAACAGCCAGTCGTCGCTCCAGCCAGCCCATTCGCCGGCCGGGCTGTAGAGGTTGTGCCTGAGCACCGGATACACCTCTGCCCAGAGGATGCGTTCGGCTTGGGCTGGGGCATAGCCGCTGCTGTGGACGGTGCGAGCGATGTGGTCGAGGGTCGCTTCACTGACTTCGCAGTCCAGAAACAGCTGCGACAAGGCTTGCCACAGCTGCAGACGTGCGGCAGGGACGCCGCTCATGCCAGACCGGCCCACACCCAGTGCGCGGCATAGGTGAGACACCTCAGGCGCATGTCTCGGCGACCTCGATATCACTCAATCCCAGCAGTTGTGCCTGGGCCATGATTTCTTCTGCAGTGGCGTCGGCCGCAGGGATCACCAGGCTGTTCTCGCTGTCGCCGAAGTGCAGCAGGATCAGATGCATCGCTGCTTCGTGCTCAGAGAGTTGCGGTTGTTGCAACTCAAGACGATGGCTGTGAGGTTGGCCGGCCACACGATAGTCGAGGGTATAGAAAGGCATACAGAGCGCTCCAAAAGAATGGGATGACGACAACGAACACAAAATGCTGACCCATCAGTCAGCAATTAGTTCGTCAGGCACGCCCGGAGCTGCCCTTGCATAGGCTTTGCCGCAAGACAGGGAGCACCGACATCATGAAGCGTCGCCGCTTTCGACCTCATCGCTGAACCACTGCGCGTAGGGACTATTGGCGACACGTTTGCGGTTGTAGTCGGGGCTGCCGTCGTCCCACCACACCGGCCCGCGCTCGCCCAAGGCGATCTTCGCGTCATCCACCGAAGCACGGGCGTGGCGCATGGCTTCGGGATCATCGCAGGTTTTGGCGGCTTTCACCGCACGGCGCGCGGTCATCAACGCCTTGACCAGGCGCTGGCGCTCTGCCTCGCTCAATCCAGGATTGGTACAACGCCATAGCTGCCCCTTGACCACGAAGTAGCGCCCGTCGGGGGTGGTGGGATACATGCGCGTGATTCCAGACAGGTACTGGGTGCAAAGTGGGCTGCGCTAGAAAGCGACCTGCAATCGGGATCGGTGATCAGGTCGGGTCGGCCAGTGCTGCCAAGGCGCGGTCGGCGGCGTCCTGGAACACCTGGCGCAAGTCCTCGCCCTGGTTCTCGCTGATGACTTTGGCGACGATCAAGCCATGCACGAAACCCAACGCCAGGCTCTTGGCACACAGCAGTTCGTCACGGTCTTCGACGTCGGCGATGTCGCCCAGGTACAGCGCCGCCGGATGCTCGTAGCGTTCGGCCAGATTGAGTACGCGCAGGGCGTCGAGGGATTGGGTGAACTGAGCCGCTGCGGACCCACCCAGGCTCAAATGCTCGTACTGAAGCAGGCTCAGACGGTCTGTAACGGTCATGGTGAATCTCCCTATCCTCGATGAGGTCGTGTGCTATCGGCGCAGCTCGCAGGCCGATCGGTGTAAATGGCGAAGTGTGCATGAGGGTATCAGAACGGCACGCCGCCAGGGCGTTGCCGCGTAGGTTATTTCCAGGTGTTTGGCGTGGCTCAGCCAGGCGCGTCGTCAGACTCCGGGGTCTTGCCCAGCAAGGTGTTGATGCCATGGAAGAAGCGCTCGAGTGCGAAGGGCTTGGTCAACACCGCCATCGCGGTCTCCAGGGGCCGATCTTCGAGCACATGGGGCTGGGCGAAGCCAGTCATGAACAGCACCGGCAGCGCAGGCCGACAAAGGCGGCCGGCGTCGGCCATCTGGCGACCGTCGAGGGTGCCTGGCAAGCCGATGTCGGTCACCAGCAGATCGATGTGCACGTCCGAGCGCAGCAATTGCAAACCCGATTGACTGTCGGCGGCCTCCATCACGCGGTATCCATGGCTGACCAGCACTTCGCTGACGAACATGCGCACCGACGGCTCGTCGTCGACCACCAGCACGGTTTCGCCCCGGGCCGCCATGGCCTCGGGCAGGATCGGCGCCACTTCGGCGACGGGCGTCGCGGCCACGGCCTGGCTCGGCAACTGCAAATAGACGCGCGTGCCCTCGCCTTCCACCGACTCGATGCGCACCTGGCCGCCGGACTGCTTGGCGAATCCGTAGATCATCGACAGGCCGAGGCCGGTGCCCGCGCCGACCGCCTTGGTGGTGAAGAACGGCTCGAACGCCTTGGCCAGGACCTGCGGGCTCATACCCGTGCCGTCATCGGCCACACACAGAGTGAAGTAACGCCCGGCGGCCAGCTCCGGGTCCAACCCGGGGCCGGTTTCTAGCCATTGGTCACAGGTGCTGATGGTCATGCACCCCCCACCCTTGAGCGCGTCACGGGCGTTGATGCAGAGGTTGAGCAAGGTGTTTTCCAGCTGCGCCGGGTCTACCAGGCAAGTGACGGCGGTACTGCTGAGGTCGACCTTGACCGTGATGGAGGGGCCGACCGTGCGCCGCACCAGGTCTTCCAGCCCGCGGATCAGTGCGTTGACGTCGGTGGGCACCGGCATCAGGTTCTGCCGCCGCGAAAAGGCCAGCAGGCGATGGGTCAGTGCTGCGGCGCGCTGGGCCGCACCCTGGGCCACGCCCAGGTAGCGCTCGGCATCGGCCAGGCGACCCTGACCCAGACGCAGCCTGATCAGGTCGAGGCTGCCGCTGATGCCTGCCAGCAGGTTGTTGAAGTCATGGGCGATGCCGCCGGTCAATTGGCCCACCGCTTCCATCTTCTGCGACTGGCGCAGCGCGGCCTGGGCGGCCTCGCGCTCGGCTACCGCCTGGTCGACGCGGGTTTCCAGCTCACGGTTGAGCTCTTGCAAGGCCGCTTCGGTGGTCTTGCGCGCGGTGACGTCCACGGACGAGCCGATCAGCCCGATCACCACACCCTGCTTGTCGAACAGCGGCGCCTTGTTCGACAGCCAGATGGCCTCGGTGCCGTCGGGCATGTCCACACGCTCTTCGACCTGCTCGGGCCGGCCCTGGCGCATGATGCGCTGGTCGGTCTGCATGATCTGCCGCGCCTGTCGCTCGTCTTCGAGAAACTCCAGGTCGGTCTTGCCCAGATAGAAGCTCGGCGGCTTGCCGATCAACAGCGTGGTGCCGTGGTTGGCCACCAGCATGCGGCCCTGGCGATCCTTGGCGTAGACCACACCCGGTACGGCCGAGGTGAAGGTGTGCAGCATGGCCGTGACACGGTCGCGCTCGGCCTCGGCCGCGCGCCGCGCTTCGATGTCCAGCAGAACCCCGGGGAAACGCACCGCACGCCCTTGGGCGTCGAGCTCGGCGCGGCCGCTGCCTTCGGTCCAGTGGTACTGGCCGTCGCTGCGCAACACGCGGTACTCGCAGCGAAAGGCACCGCCATGTTGCAGCGAAGCGTTCATCAGTGCAGTGACGTGGTTACGGTCGTCGGGGTGGATCGAGGCGAAGGCATCCTTCACGCAGATGCCGGCTGCGCAACGCTGCGGGCACAGCCCGAAGGCTTCGGCGAAGCGCTCGTCAGCCGTCAGGCGGTCGTCAGGCACGCTCCACACCCAGGTGCCGATGATTGCGCCGGCATCGAGTGCCAACTGCAGACGTTCCTGTGCTTCGCTCGGGGCGCGCGGCTCGCGTTCAGCGTTTTCCTGGGGATCGACGGGGGGCTTGTCGAAGAGGTCCATCATTTGCCTCGGTCCTGACTCTGGACTGTCTGACCGCTTGCCGGCATGGGGGTTCATGCGTGCTGCAGGGTTTGTGAACGCCAGGCTATCGAAGGCATGGGGCGGCGTCTCGATCGAGTACGCCGCGCGTTGCGAGATGAAGGGTCATTGCATCAGGATCGCGTGGGAGAACTCGATCGACGGCACGGCGACCTGGCTTCGCTGACGGGTCAACCAGGCACGCATCTTGGTGGAGTCGAAGATCTGTCCCTCCTCCATCATCTGCAGGATGAGGGCTTGGGACATTCGGTAACAACCACAGTGCGAGCAGCTTCTTTCCTCCCAACCGGAGGAACACTCGACGGACTCTGCCTGGCCAGCACAGATCAAACAGCTCATGGAACCCCCTTATTGTGTTGTTGGGGAAAGGAAAGTGTGCGAATCAACTCATTATCGGGACAACCGCCGTAGGAATGAGAAATTCGTGCCAAGGTGCGTCGGTTGGCTTAAACGATTCGCCTGACTAGAAAAAGTCCACCAGCGCGGGCAGTTGCATCGACAGCAGCGCCATGGCGGCGGCCGTCAAGGGCGTACGTTGCAACGCGTCCAAGCCCACCCATTTGCACTCGGCTATCTCGTTGGCGGGAACAGGCTTGGTGCGTCCGTCGAACTGCGCAGTGAACACGTGGTGGAGGGTACTGTCGGTGGTCACCGAACACAGCGCCAGCAAGCCTTGGTCGCCGAGGCTGACTTCTTCTTCGAGTTCGCGCGCAGCGGCTTGTTCGGCCGTTTCGCCCGGCTCTATCGCGCCGCCTGGGAAATTCCACTTGCCGCCTTTTTTCTTCACTAGCAAGACCTGGCGGCTGCGCAGGCAAAGGATGGTGGCTCGCAGTCTGGTCTCACGCTGTTTTTTCGAAGCCATCCGGCATCCCCCTGGCAAGCGCCTTGATACAGGCCCGGGTCATGCGCGCCTGTGCTAGTGACAGGCGCCAAGCCGCTTAAGTTCCACAGGGTGCAGGCACATCGCTACCAACGGATACGATCCCTCACGGACCGAGCCAGCACGGCGCAGCGGGCCCGCCGTCAAAGCATCGGTTGGCAATCTGGCGCTCAGCCATTATCGTTCAGCCCTTTCGACCTGAGTGGCCCGCCATGAAGTGGTTTCCCCTGCTGTTGACCCTGTGCCTGTCCGCCCCTGCCCTGGCTGCCGCCGAAAGCAACGCCGACGGCAGCGATGCGCGCGCGCCCTGGACGTTGCTCGATCAGCACGACACCCCCTATACCTTGGACGACACGACCCAGGTGTTGCTGGTGGCCCGCAGCATGGCCAGCGCCAAGATGGTCAACGCAGCGCTCGGCGATGAGCCTGCCGGTTACCTGGAAGCGCGCAAGGTGATCTACGTGGCCGATGTCGAGCGCATGCCTTCGGTGGCGAAGATGGTGATGGTGCCGGCGATGCGCTCGGCGAGCTACCGCATCGTGCTCGACCAGACCGGCGCAGTGGCCGGTCGCTACGGCGGCGACCGCGACACCGTGCAGTGGGTGCAACTCGAAGAGGGGCAGATGGTGCAGCAACGCCGCTTCAGCGATGTCGCGCAATTGCGTACGGCGTTGGCGCAACTGCCACACTGAGGCGGGTCGGGCCCTGGGCAAGGCGATTCGGCCTTGCCGCAACGCCGACCCTGGGGCTCGTTGGGAAAAGTGACGGCTCGTCTACACTTGCCCTCACCTTTTCCCTAGGACACCCCCGCCATGAGAACCCTTCCCGCCTTGCTGGCCAGCCTTGCGCTGGGCCTGGGCCTGCTCGGCGCCGAGCGCGTCGCGGCCGCCGCCCCCGCCACACCCATCCATTTCGGCGCCATCGGCTGGGAGAGCGGTGCGCTGACCACCGAAGTCCTGCGTCTGATCGCCGAGCTTGGGTACGGCTACACCACCGACACCCTGCCGGGCAGCACGGTGAGCATGGAGGTGGCTCTGGCGCGCAACGACCTGCAGGTGATCGCCGAGGAATGGGCGGGACGCAGCCCAGCGTGGGTCAAGGCCGAGCAGGCCGGCCAGGTGTTCGCGCTGGGCGATACGGTGAAAAATGCCGAAGAAGGCTGGTGGGTGCCGGCCTACGTGATCAAGGGCGATGCGGCGCGTGGTTTGCCCGCCCTGGCACCCGACCTGCGCAGCGTGACCGACCTCAAGCGTTACCCCCAGGTATTCAAGGACCCGGAACAGCCCGACAAAGGCCGCTTTCTCAATAGCCCCAGCGGCTGGACTTCGGAGACCGTCAACAGCCAGAAACTCAAGGCCTACGGTCTCGACGGCCAGTACAACAACTTCCGCAGCGGCTCGGGCGCCGCGCTGGACGCCGAAGTGACGTCGGCCATCAAACTCGGCAAACCGGTGTTGTTCTATTACTGGAGCCCCACGCCGCTGATGGGCCGGTATGACTTGGTGCGCCTGGAAGAGCCGCCCTACGATGCGGCCGCCTGGGCCACGCTGACCGATCCGCGCAACGCCGCGCCACGCGGCAGCCGCTCGCTGCCGGCCAAGCTGTCGATCGGCGTGTCGGCAGCGTTTCGCCAGCAATACCCGGACTTGGTCGCGGTGTTCGAAAAAGTCGACCTGCCCATCGATGTGCTGAACAAGACCCTGGCCGACATGAGCAGCACCCGTCAGCCTGCCCGCGAAGCCGCCAAGGCGTTCCTCAAGGGTCATCCGCAGGTGTGGAAAGCCTGGCTGCCTGCCGAGCAGGCGGCAAGGGTCGAGGCCGCCCTGTGAACGGTGGCTTTCCCGAGAATCTGCAGTTTTCCTTCGCGGACGGGATCAACGCCTGGGTCGATTGGCTGGTGCTGCATTACGGCGACCATTTACGCAGTGTGTCCAACCAGCTGCTGGGCCTTCTTGTGGGGTTGGAAGACCTGTTGCGGGTCATGCCGTGGTGGCTGCTGGTGGCCGTGGTCGGTGTTCTGGCCTGGCATGCCAACCGCAGCGTGCTGCGTGCGTTGGTGCTGATGGCGCTGGTGACCGGCATCGGCATGCTCGGCTTGTGGGACAAACTGTTGCAGACCTTGGCCCTGGTACTGGTGAGCACCGCGCTTTGTGTGCTGATCGGCGTGCCGCTGGGCGTGCTCCTGGCCACCCGCAGGCTGGCGCGGCGGCTGCTGCTGCCGGTGCTGGACGTCATGCAGACCTTGCCCGCATTCGTCTATCTGATTCCAGTGCTGATGCTGTTCGGCCTGGGCAAGGTACCGGCGGTGTTCGCCACGCTGATCTACGCCTTGCCCCCACTGGTGCGCCTGACCCACCTGGGCCTTGCGCAGATCGACCCGTCGTTGCTCAAGGCGGCGCGGGGGCTGGGTGCCAGCCGCTGGCAAGGCCTGCGCCGGGTCGCCTTGCCGCTGGCCATGCCGAGCATCATGGCCGGGCTCAACCAGTCGGTGATGATGGCCCTGTCGATGGTGGTCGTGGCCTCGATGATCGGCGCCCGCGGCCTGGGCGAGGACGTGCTGGCCGGTATTCAGACCCTCAACGTCGGGCAAGGGCTGCAAGCGGGCCTGGCCATCGTAGCGCTGGCCATGGTCATCGACCGCATCAGCCAGGGCTATGGCCATGCCAGGGCACGTGGCCGTGGTGAACGGCCGCCCGCTTGACCCGCGTTCGGCGCCAGGCCCAGACGGTCGTCTCGTGCTAAGGCGGCGCAGAGTGCTCGGATCTGGATGTGGCCGTGGCCGATCGCAGACCAACGCCGTGTCGCACCTAGCCGTTGGCCCCCATTTGTGGGTTGCGTCGCACTTTTGCCGGCATGTCCGGTCTACTGCCTCCTTTAGCCGCTTACCGGCGGCGCCTTCAGCTCGATGCACGGCGCAGGGCCAAACGCCCGGCGCTTGTGTAGGATGGCAGCGCGTCCCTGGGAAAGGGCCGCTGCCAGTCATAGGGAGATCACCATGCGCGTCCTCACCTCAGCGGCCTGTTGCGCCGTCCTGTCGCTCGGCCTGACCCTGTCGCCCCAGGCGCTGGCGGTCAGCGGCGAAGAAGCGCACCTGATCGACGCCATCAACCTCTGGCGCAGCCAGGCCCAGCCCTGCGGTGGCGAAGCCTCCCTGGAGCTGCCGCCGCTCAACAGCGACACACGCCTGGCACTTTCGCCCGAGGGCACCCGCGACCTGCAACAGGCCATGAGCCGCGCGGCCTACCCGATGGTCAACGTGCAGGCCATCAGCCTGTCCGGGCCGCGCGATGCCAACGCGGCGATGAACGTCGTCAAGGAAAGCTTCTGCCAAGTGGTGCTCGACCCGCAGTTCGTCGATATCGGCGTCAGCCAGGAAGGCCGCGATTGGCGCATCGTGCTGGCCCGGCCGCTGCTCAGCGGGCGCCTTGGCGATTGGCAGGCCGAAGGCCGGAAACTGCTGCAAGAGGTCAACGCCGCACGCAAGCTGCCGCGCCAGTGCGGCGGCCAGCCTTTCGCCGAAGCCCCGCCGCTGACCTGGAGCGACGTACTGGCAGGTGTTGCCGCCAACCATACCCGGGCCATGGCCAACCAGAACTTCTTCGACCACATCGACCGGGACGGCCGCACCCCAGGCGATCGCGCCGAGCTGGCCGGCTACCTGTATCAGCAGATCGGCGAGAACATCGCCGCTGGCCGCGATACGCCACGCAAGGTGGTCGATGGCTGGCTGGCCAGCCCGGGGCACTGCGCCACGTTGATGAACCCTGCCTTCCACGAACTGGGCGCCGCCTATGCCGTCGACCCGAAAAGCGACGCCGGAATCTACTGGACCGGGCTGTTCGGCACGCCGCAGTGAGCGCAATACCCTGCGACAATTGGTCACTAAATTTTATGTACCAACTTGTTAATTAGCTTGCTAAGCGCTTAGACTCTCGCCCATTCCACTTGCGAGAACTCTTGGCATGAAACCCATATCGCGCCCTTCACGCGTTTCTCTTTTCCTTCTGGCCGGCTTGGGCGTGGTCATCGCCCTGCTCGGCCTGCTCCTGGCCGCTGGCGGCATCAAGCTGATCAGCCGCGGCGGTTCCTGGTACTTCCTGCTCGGCGGTGCGGCCATGGCCCTGGCCGGCGTGCTGATCGCCCTGCGCAAACCGCTCGGCGCCTGGCTGTTCGCCGCGTTTCTGGCCGCGACCGCGCTCTGGGCGGTGGCCGATGCCGGCCTGGCATTTTGGCCGCTGTTCTCCCGGCTGTTCATGTTCAGCGCCATTGGTTTGGTGGTGGCGTTGGTCTATCCACTGCTGGTGCGTGCCAATGGCGGTGACGGCGGGCGCGGCGCCTATGGCGTGGCGGGTGTCATGGCCGTGCTGCTGGCGGTGACCGTGGGCAACATGTTCGTCGCCCACCCCAGCGTCGCGCCCACCGGCAACGGTCCTGGTCTGACGCCGGTCGACCCTGCCGCCGCGCAGAAGGACTGGGCCCATTACGGCAACACCGAAGGCGGCAGCCGCTTCGCCGCGCTGGACCAGATCAACCGCGACACCGTCGATAAGCTCGAGGTGGCCTGGACCTATCACACCGGCGATGTGGCGATCAGCGACGGCAACGGTGCCGAAGATCAGCTCACCCCCCTGCAGATCGGCAACAAGGTGTTCATCTGCACGCCGCACAACAACCTGATCGCGCTCGATGCCGACACCGGTAAAGCGTTGTGGAAAAACGCCATCAACGCCCAGTCCAAGGTCTGGCAGCGCTGCCGCGGCCTGGCCTACTTCGACGCCAGCGCGCCACTGGCGCAGCCGACCCAGCCCAACAGCACGCCGGTGCCCGTTGCCCAAGTGGCGCCCGGTGCCAACTGCCAGCGCCGCCTGTTGACCAACACCATCGACGGCCGTCTGATCGCCGTGGATGCCGATACCGGCGCGTTCTGCGAAGGCTTCGGCAAGAACGGCCAAGTCGATCTGTTGGAAGGCCTGGGCAACGTCCCCGATTCGTACTACCAACTGTCGTCGGCGCCGCTGATGGCCGGGACCACGGTCGTGGTCGGCGGCCGCGTGGCCGACAACGTGCAGACCGACATGCCGGGCGGCGTGCTGCGCGGCTTCGACGTCATCACCGGGCAGATGCGCTGGGCCTTCGACCCTGGCAATCCCGAACAGCGCGAGGCACCGCAGGCCGGTCAGACTTACGTGCGCAGCACCCCCAACAGTTGGGCACCGATGTCCTACGATCCGGCGATGAACACGGTGTTCCTGCCGATGGGTTCGTCGTCGACCGACATCTATGGCGTCGAACGCACGCGCCTTGACCACACCTACGGCGCATCGGTACTGGCGCTCGACGCCTCCACCGGCAACCAGAAGTGGGTGTACCAGACCGTGCACAACGACCTCTGGGACTTCGACCTGCCCATGCAGCCGAGCCTGATCGACTTCACCCGCGACGACGGCACCACCGTGCCTGCCGTGGTGATCGGCACCAAGGCGGGGCAGATCTACGTGCTCGACCGTGCCACCGGCCAGCCGCTGACCAAAGTCGAGGACGTGCCGGTCAAGCCCGGCAACATCCCCAACGAGCCCTACTCGCCGACCCAGCCCAAATCGGTGGGCATGCCGCAGATCGGCGCACAGACCCTGACCGAGTCGGACATGTGGGGCGCCACGCCCTACGATCAACTGCTGTGCCGCATCGACTTCAAAAGCATGCGTTACGACGGGTTGTACACCGCACCCGGCACCGATCGCTCGCTGAGCTTCCCGGGTTCGCTGGGCGGCATGAACTGGGGCAGCCTGTCGACCGACCCGGTGCATGGTTTCATCTTCGTCAACGACATGCGTTTGGGCCTGTGGGTGCAGATGGTGCCGGCGCAGAAGAACGCGCCTGCCTCGTCGGGCGGCGAAGCGCTGAACACCGGCATGGGCGCGGTACCGCTCAAGGGCACACCGTACGCCGTGAACAAGAACCGCTTCCTGTCGATCGCCGGCATTCCTTGCCAAGCACCACCTTTCGGCACCCTGACCGCCATCGACATGAAGACCCGCCAGGTCGCCTGGCAAGTGCCGGTCGGCACCGTCGAAGACACCGGCCCTTTGGGCATCCGCATGCATCTGCCGATCAACATCGGTTTGCCGACCCTGGGCGGCACCCTGTCGACCCAAGGCGGCCTGGTGTTCATCGCCGGCACCCAGGACTTCTACCTGCGCGCTTACAACAGCGCCAACGGTGAAGAGATCTGGAAGGCCCGTCTGCCGGTAGGCAGCCAAGGCGGCCCGATGACCTACGTGTCGCCCAAGACCGGCAAGCAATACGTGGTGATCACCGCAGGCGGTGCGCGGCAGTCGACGGACCGTGGCGATTATGTGATCGCGTACGCGCTGCCGGAGGGCGAGCAGAAGCGTTGATTGTGGCTATGGCTTGCAGCCAACTATCTTGAGCGATGGTGATTGTGTGAGCGCAGCTGATTCGGCGCTCCGCTTCCCCACCGCATTCATTGATTCGACAGCAAGCCTGTTGTAAAGGGCCAATATCCTATGAAAGTGATTTTACCCATGATCCTCTGGCGCGGGTTCAGTCACGATCCCATGAAGCGGCTTCATCACAATCTTGTAGGAGCGGCTTGAGCCGCGATGGCCGGCGCAGCCGGCCTAATTAAAACGACACTATCGATCTGCTGCATCGCGTTGCTTGGATTGGGCCGGCGATGCCGGCCATCGCGACTGAAGTCGCTCCTACAGATTATTCGGCATCAAATCTGTCCGTAACGGGTCGCGATCTTGTAGAAGGGGCCAGTTCGGCGCTCCTACATGGACGTAGTACGGGCTGGTTGTGCGCGGTCTTGGTTGACGGGCATCAGCCAAGACCGCTTTTCCGTGTCCGCTCCGCTACTGGAGATCAGCTCGAGCGTCGGTCGCCGCCGCTGGCGTTTTTGGCGCAGCCGCATTGGCCCATCTGGCAGGCTTCGCCGTGGGCATGGCCACTGGCGCAGGCATCGCAGCAGTAGCGCTTGCCGCCGCGCTCGACGGCGTGGTTGTCGAGTTCGCAGTTGCAGTGCGGGCAGGCACAGGTCTGGCTGGTCATCGTGCTTTCCTCCAAGGTTTATGTACGTGTCCGGTGGTCCGGTTTCACGCGTTATTCCGGTCGTCCGGAATCCTCATCATCCGACCATGGCTTGCCATCCAGCGGATGGGTATGGGCCAGTTCGGCTTCGTCCTGGCCGTGGCCAGCACCAATCTCGTTGCCATCCACCTCGGTCAGGTCCTGATCGGCGGGGGTCGCAGCGCTACCCAGATCGTGCTGGTCGAGCGCACCATCGTCCGGCAGCAGCGTCTCGGGGCTCATGTCGTCTTCGGTGACGCCATCTTCGTGCACACCTTCGCCCAGCGCTTCGCCACCGGTCATGCCGGCTTCGGCAGCGCGCTCCTGGGGAAACGCCAGATCGGCCTCGGCTTCGGGAAGCTCATCGCCGATGCGGCCTTTGGGAGCATCGTCATCCTCGTTGAAATCGAGGGGGTGGACACTGCCGATGCGGTCCTCGATGGTGTCGATCTCGGTCGGGGTATACGCGCGCTTTTCGTCTGCTTGGGCCATGGGAGGCACTCCATCGAATTTAGTCCATACGGTCGACTGCGCCAGGGACCGAATGATTCAGTTTCTCGCACGTCTTGCCCCGTCCGTTTTATTGAACTCACCTGGTGCGGCCCTGCTCCTAACTGACGGACGTCCATTCCCTTACGGAGCCTACCGTCATGGCCAAGCCGTTGCAGGAGTACCAGCGCAAGCGGAACTTCGCCGCCACGCCCGAACCTGCAGGCACGGGCCGCAAGACCCGCAAGGCCCAGGCATTGCAGTTCTGCATCCAGAAGCATGATGCCAGCCATCTGCATTACGACTTTCGCCTGGAGCTCGACGGCACCCTGAAAAGCTGGGCAATTCCCAAAGGCCCATCGCTGGACCCCAAACAGCGCCGCTTGGCCGTGCATGTGGAAGACCATCCGCTCGACTACGCCAGTTTCGAAGGCTCGATTCCCGAAGGTCACTACGGCGCGGGCGACGTCATCGTCTGGGATCGCGGCATCTGGGAGCCGGAAGGCGACGCCCGTGCGGCCTACGAGAAAGGCAAACTGCGTTTTCGTCTGCAAGGCGAAAAACTGTCGGGCACCTGGAATCTGTTTCGCACGCACTTGGCGGGCAAGAAAGAACAGTGGCTGCTGATCAAGTCGAACGACGAACAAGCACGCAGCGAAGACGACTACAGCATCGTACAGGCGCTTCCCGACAGCGTGCTGAGCGATGCCGTCTTGCCTGGTCGGACCGCCGACGCCGCTGCCCCTGAAACGGGCAAGGCGAAAGCGCCCAGCAAGCGCAGCCGACGCCAAGCGGCCTTGCCGGAGCAGATGAGCCCGCAACTGGCGACGCTGGTGAACGAGCCCCCGGCCGGGGACTGGCGTTACGAAGTGAAGTTCGACGGCTATCGCCTGCTGGCGCGAATCGACGGCAAGGACATCCGATTGTTCACCCGCAACGGCCACGACTGGAGCGCCAAGCTGCCGCGCCAGGTCGAGGCACTGCGCAAGCTCAAACTCAAGTCGGGCTGGCTCGACGGCGAAGTGGTGGTGGTCGACGACGAAGGCGTGGCCGATTTCCAAGCACTGCAAAACGCGTTCGACGCGCATGACGACAGTGCCCTGACCTATTACCTGTTCGACGCGCCTTGGCTCGACGGCCGGGACCTGCGCGACGCCCCATTGCACGAACGCCGCGCCGCGCTGGCAGAGGTGCTGCAGGCCAACGGTTCCGAAGCCCTACGCTTTTCCGAAGATTTCCAGGCGCCGGTCGATTCGTTGCTGGCGAGCGCCTGCCAGTTGCAGCTCGAAGGCCTGATCGGCAAGCGCGCCGACAGCCCTTACCGAGAACGGCGCAGTCACGACTGGATCAAACTCAAGTGCCAGCAGCGTCAGGAATTCATCATCGTCGGTTACACCGACCCCAAGGGCAGTCGTCAGGGCCTGGGCGCCCTGCTCCTGGCGCTGCACGACGACCAAGGCCAATTGCGCTATGCGGGCCGGGTCGGCACCGGTTTCAGCGCGCAGACGCTGCAACACCTGCACGATCGGCTGCACCTTTTGCACGCCGAGCAGCCCGCCCTGCTCAACCCTCCTGCCGGCACAGCCGCACGTGGCGTGCATTGGCTGAGCCCGACCTTACTGGCCGAAGTCGCCTATGCGCAGATGACCCGCGACGGCATCGTGCGCCATGCAGTGTTCCATGGCCTGCGCGAAGACAAGCCTGCCCAAAGCATCGCCCATGAGCAGGCCGAGCCTGCCGTAAGCAAACAACGCTCCAGCACGGCAACGGCCGGACGCCGACCCAACCCTGGCGGCGATCTGCACCTGACCCACCCCGAGCGCGTCATCGATGCCAGCACGGGGGTGACCAAGCGCCGGATCGCCGAGTATTACGCGCAGATAGCCCCTTGGATCATGCCGCACCTGCAACATCGTCCCGTGGCGTTGGTCCGTGCACCGGAGGGGCTGGACGGTGAGCTGTTCTTCCAAAAGCATGCTGCGCACCTCAACCTGCCCGATCTGCGCACCTACGCAAAAGCCGAGGCCGGCCAAGCGGCGATGGTGCTTGGCAGCGCCACTGCCCTGTTGGGCGCGGTGCAGATGAACACCGTCGAGCTGCACACCTGGAACGCTACCGAGACCGCCTTCGACAAGCCCGACCGCTTCGTACTCGACCTCGACCCCGACCCGGCCCTGCCATGGAAGGCCATGATCGAAGCGACCCAACTGACCTTGACCCTGCTCGACACCCTGGGTCTGAAGAGCTTCATCAAGACCAGCGGGGGCAAAGGGCTGCACCTGGTCGTGCCTCTGATCCGCCGTGCCGGATGGGATGAAGTCAGAACCTTCACCCAGGCCATCGTCGAGCATCTGGCCGGGCTCTTCCCCGACCGTCTGAGCGCAGTGGCCGGCCCGAAGAACCGGGTTGGCAAGATTTTCATCGACTACCTGCGCAATGGCTTGGGCGCCACCACCGTGTGTGCCTACTCGCTGCGCGCCCGACCGGGCATGAGCGTGTCGGTGCCCATCGCCCGCGAGGAGATCACGCGCCTGAAGGGCGCCGACCAATGGAACATCGATACGGTGCTCGAACGCCTGACCGACCTCCAGGACCCCTGGGCCGACCTCCACACCACGCGCCAGTCGATCACCAAAGGCATGCGCCGGCAGTTGGGCTTGGATGGATGATCACCACACCCGCCGCCGACACCCTCAACCCCCACCCAACGGACAATGGAACTGAGCCGATGACACGTTGCGCCGCTACCGTCCCGCCGTCGCTCGACACGCTGCTCGACGACTTCGCCGCAAGGCCTGCCGTGCCTGGGCTCGACGCTGCGCTCGAGACGCTGATGCGCTCGCTCCACGGCAGCCACTATGACGCCCTGCCCCTGCCGGGCCAGGGCCGCACCTTGCAACGCTGGCAGACCCTTGCGCGCGTGGCAGGCTGCGACCTGGGCCTGGCCAAGCTCTACGAAGGCCATACCGATGCATTGGCCATCCTGGCCGAGTGCGCACCGCCCAGCTTCGCCCGCGAGGGTATCTGGGGCGTATGGGCGGCCGAACCGCCGGACGCACGGGCGCGGATCGTCGCCCGGGACGGTGACCAGGTGCATCTGGCCGGACGCAAGGCCTGGTGCTCGGGCGCCTTGCAGATCGACCGGGCGCTGATCACGGCCTGGAGCGACGACGATCGTCCGCAATTGGTGGCCATCGACCTCAAGCACCCCGCCCAACGCGTTACCGCCATGGGCTGGCAGGCCGTGGGCATGGCCAGCACGGCAAGCGTCGAGATCGACTTCGACCGCAGCCCCGGCACGGCCATCGGCGCACCCGGCCAGTACCTCGATCGGCCAGGCTTCTGGCAAGGCGGCGGCGGCATCGCAGCCTGCTGGTACGGTGCGACCGAAGCGCTGGCGCGTTACCTGCGTGAGCACTGCCGCACACCGCGTGCCGATGCCCATGCCCAGGCGCACCTGGGCGCGGTGGATGTCGCCTTGCAAGGCGCTCGCCTTGCCCTGCGTGATTGCGCGCACTGGATCGACCGCCATCCAGCGCTCGATGCCGAACGACCGGTGCGGCGCACCCGTGCCCTGGTCGAAGCCGCCGCCGAAGAGGTCATCCATCATGTGGGACGCGCCCTGGGCGCAACGCCCTTCTGTCGCACCGCGCATTTCGCCAGGCTCAGCGCCGACTTGCCTGTCTACCTGCGTCAAAGCCATGCCGAGCGCGACCTCGCCGCTTTGGGCCAACAGCTTGCGCAAAGCGCTTCGGGAGACTGGTCGCTATGAGCGTCGATGCCGATTATTTCGCCAACCTCTACACCGACAACGACGACCCCTGGGCTTTCCGCACCCGCTGGTACGAGCGGCGCAAGCGCGACCTGATCCTGGCCTGCCTGCCCCGCCAACGCTATGCCGGCATCTTCGAACCGGCTTGCGCCAACGGCGAATTGAGCGCATCGCTTGCCGAGCGTTGCGAGCGATTGGTGTGCCAGGACCTCGACCCCAGGGCCGTGGATCTGGCGCACGCACGCTTGAGCGGCTTCGAGCATGTCAGCGTGCAACAGGCGCGCATGCCCGATGACTGGCCGCAAGAGCGCTTCGACCTGATCGTGCTCAGCGAGGTGGGTTATTACCTGTCGGCGCAGGATTGGCTCCAGGTGATCGAACGCGCCCGCGACAGCCTGACCGAAGACGGCGGACTGCTGGCCTGTCACTACCGCCACCCCATCGAGGGTTGCCCACAGACCGGCCCGCAGGTGCAAGCCGCGCTGGCCGACCAGTTGGGCCTGCACCAGGTGGTGCTGCACGACGAAATCGATTTTCAACTGGCCTATTGGGCTCGCCAACCGCGTGCCGTCGACCTCGAGGAGACCTGCTCATGATTGCCGTGGTGATTCCTGCACACAACGAGGCTCGACGTCTGGGGCACTGCCTGCGCGCCGTACAGGCTGCCGCCGCACAGGCGCAGACCCTTGGGCATCGGGTGGAAATCCTGGTGGTGCTCGACCGTTGTCAGGACGGCACCGCAGCGGTCGCCAAGCGCCACGGCGTAGCCACCCTGAGCGTGGATGCCGGTAATGTCGGCGTTGCCCGCCAGGCCGGTGCCCAGCACATGCTCGAACGCGGCGCGCGCTGGCTGGCCTGCACCGACGCCGACAGCAGGGTACCGCCGCACTGGCTCAGCTGGCAGATGCAATGCACTGCGGACGCGGTATGCGGCACCGTGCACATCGAGCGCTGGCAGCCCTGGCAGACCGCTGCGCTACGCGCGCTGTACCGTAGCCGGTATGAAGCGCGTGAGGGTCATCGGCACATTCATGGTGCGAACCTGGGGGTCTGTGCGCGGGCCTACGAGCGGGTGGGCGGTTTCCAACCACTGGCGGCCCATGAAGACGTGCACCTGGTGCAAGCGCTGCAGGCCAGCGGCGCGCAAATCGTCTGGACCGCACGCCATAGCGTGGCCACCAGTAGCCGTGGCGACGCCCGGGCGCGGGAGGGCTTTGGCGACTACCTGGTGAATCTGGCCGCCTGCGAGCCGGTCAAGCCGTTGGCGGCGCATTGACCGGTCGGTGGCGGGCGATTGGGGTCAGGTGAGTGCCGCGACGGCATCGACTTCCACCAGCATGCCGTCCAACGCCAGGCACGGCACGGGAATCAGCGTGCAGACCGGCGCAAGGCGCTCGGCCCAAGCCTGGCCAGCCACCTCGACCCATTCGGCCAAGCGCGCCTGGCTATGGTCGACCACAAGCAACGTCAACTTGCAGACATGTTCCAAGCCGGCGCCCTGGGACGCCAGGGCCGTCGCGAGATTATCCAAGGCCTGTCTGGCCTGTGCGGCGAAGGTCGGTGGCAGATTGCCGTGCGCATCTTCACCACCTTGTCCGGCGACGAACAACAGGCGGCTCCCGGCACGCACCTCGGCAATGTGGGAATAGGCATTGGCGCTAGGGTCGTAGAGCCCGGACGGATTGGCGAGACGAAAAGCTGAAACATCCATGTTGGGATCGCTCTTGGGAAAAATCGAGCGCCTATTAGACCCCACACCCAGGCCGCGTCAAGCAGCGTCCGCACATGAAGCCCAGAAGCATGGAAAGAGCCACGGCTTCATGCAGCCACCCTCGAACGCAAAAGGGTCGCCTGGCACCGGCATGAAACCGGAATGACCAGGCGACCCCGATGAGCCTACCGCTGAAGCGGCATTATGAAGACGGGAACCACGCAGGGGTATCGGACTACTTCTCTTCCAGCACGTCGCGACCTTTGACGACGCGCGGGCCTTTGATCATCCAGCACAGCAGGCCCAGAATCGGCGCCCAGACCACGAATACAATCCACAGCATCTTGCGTTCGGCGCGACGTTCGCTGCCGATGATGTGCCAGATGGCCCAGATGTCCAGCAAGATGATCACCGCCGCGATGATGATCCAGATCGTTCCGATTTCCATATACGTTCTCCCAATGAGCGAGTAGTACGTTCGGTCGCAAGAATGGCCAAGGGTTCCATTTCGATTGGGGTTGCAAAAGCCGTTGCCGCGCGCAGGCAAGCTTTTGTCGCGTCTACTGACAACGGCCCTGCAGGTCATTTGTTACTTAATGGCGTAGTCGATTGACCCACGCCATGGCGTGCCTGGGAAAGGTCGGAGAAGTCCGCCCCGCGCCGCCACACGCACCTCTCGCTTCCTGACTGGGGAACCTTGCGATGAAACGTAGCTTTTTTTGTGTCGACGCCCATGCCTGCGGCAACCCGGTGCGCGTCGTCGCCGCAGGCGCGCCGCTGCTGCCGGCCGTGTCGATGGCCGAGCGCCGCGAGCTGTTCGTAGCCGAGCATGACTGGGTGCGCACCGCGCTGATGTTCGAACCCAGGGGGCACGACATCATGTCGGGCGTGGTGCTCTACCCGTCGGTGCGCAGCGACTGCGACATCGGCGCCCTGTTCATCGAAGTCAGTGGCTGCCTGCCCATGTGCGGGGCAGGCACCATCGGCATGTCGACGGTGGTGATCGAAGAGGGCCTGGTCACGCCGCAGGATCCAGGTACGCTGGCCGTCGAAACCCCTGCAGGCCGGGTCGATGTGGCCTACACCCTGGATGGCGACAAGGTCGACTCGGTCCGTCTGTTCAACGTTGCCAGCTACTTGCATGCAGCCGACGTGGCGGTGCACGTGCCGGGCGTGGGCGAACTGGTGGTGGACATCGCCTATGGCGGCAACTTCTATGCGGTGGTCGAGCCACAGCGCAACTGGTCAGGCCTCGAAGGCATGACCACGGCCGACATCGCCGACCTGAGCCGTGCACTGCGCGCCGCGCTGGCCAAGGTCTGTGACCCGGTCCACCCCGAAAACGAGCGGATCCGCGGCGTGCATCACGCCATCTGGTGCGACGGCGGGCATTCGCCGGCGGCCGATGGCCGCGGGGCCGTGTTCTACGGCGACAAAGCCATCGATCGTTCGCCGGGCGGCACCGGCACCTCCGCGCGCATGGCCCAACTGGTCGGCAAGGGTCGCTTGAAGGTCGGCGATACCTACCGCAACGAGAGCCTGATCGGAACCGTCTTCGAAGGCCGCGTGGAAGCAGCCCAGCAGATCGGCCCCTACGCAGGCATCCGGCCCAGCATCGGCGGTTGGGCGCACATCATCGGTCACAACACGATCTTCGTCGACGACCGGGACCCGCTTCGCCACGGCTTCCAGCTGCCCTGAACACAGCGTTGCCACGCCTGCGTCGGCCAGCGACGTAGGCCCGCCCTCGGTCTGGTGCCGAAGGCGCATGGCGGTGCTGCGGGCGCGGCCGCCCACGCGCCTTCCACATAGTCGCCAGCGCCACGCCGTGCGCCGGTGTTGTCTTTCCCCGACGCCCGCCGCACACTCAGCGCCGTCACGTGCCAGCGGAGTCCAGAGTGGCCACCATTCCCCGTCAGTTCAGCAAAAAGGCCAGCACCAGCAACATGCTGCGGCTCAAGCCCGGTGTGGTCGAGGCGCAGGCGCCCTACCGCGTCGATTTCGTGCTGCTCGAACACTTCTCCATGGCCAGCTTCACGGTGGCCATGGATGTGCTGGTCACCGCCAACCTGCTGCGCGCCGACAGTTTCAGCTTCACGCCGCTGGCGATGTCGGGCGATCGGGTGCTCAGCGACCTGGGCCTGGAATTGATCGCCACCCCCCTGCAACCCCGCGCACTGGAGGGGCATGACCTGCTGGTGGTTTGCGGCGGCCTGCGCACGCCCTTGAAGTACCCGGAGCTGGACCGGCTGCTGGACGATTGCGCACAACACGGCATGGCCCTGGGCGGGCTGTGGAGCGGCGCCTGGTTCCTCGGCCGCGCCGGTGTGCTGGCCGACTATGGCTGCAGCATCCATCCCGAACAACGCGCCAGCCTGGCCGAGCGCAGCCCGCAGACCCGCCTCACCCCGGCCAGCTTCACCCTCGACCGCGACCGGCTCACGGCCGCCAGCCCCAACGGTGCGATGGAGTTGATGCTGGGCCTGGTCCGACGCCTGCATGGCGATGCGTTGGCCGAGGGCGTGGAAGAAATCCTGTCGTTCTCCGGCGCGCGCTACCGGCAGGTCGGCCCAGGGGCGAAGAAGTCCATGAGCCTGCACTTGCGCACCATCGTCGAGCTGATGGAGAACAACCTCGAAGAGACCCTCAGCCTCGACCAACTGGCGGCCTACAGCGGCCGCTCGCGGCGGCAGATCGACCGGCTGTTCCAGGCCCAGCTCGGCACTTCGCCGCGGCGCTACTACATGGAACTGCGCATCACCAAGAGTCGGCGCCTGCTGCAGTACTCGGACCTGTCGGTGATGGAAGTGGCGGTGGCCTGCGGCTTCGTTTCGGTGTCGCACTTCAGCAAGTGCTACGCGGCCTATTTCGGCTATCCGCCTTCGCGCGAGCAGCGCCTGGGCGAGTAGCCTCAGCCGGCCACGTCCGGCAATGCCTGCCGAGCATGGTGCTCGCTCATCCAGCGTTGCAGGTCGGCGGCCGGCATCGGCCGACCCAGCAGGTAGCCCTGACCTTCGTCGCACCCCGCCTCGCGCAGGAATGCGTACTGACCCGGCGTTTCGATGCCTTCGGCGGTGATGCGAAAGCCCAGCGCATGGCCCAGATCGATGATGGCCCGCGCGATCGCCACCGCATCGGCATCGTCCGGCAGGTCCTTGACGAACGCGCGGTCGATCTTCAAATGGTCGATGGGCAAGGCGCGCAGGTAGGCCAGCGACGAATAGCCGGTGCCGAAGTCGTCCACTGCGGTGGCCACGCCCAGCGCTTGCAAGCGCTCGAGCACGGCGAACGCCTGCTGTTGGCTTTCCATCAACACGCTCTCGGTGATCTCCACCTCCAAGAGACTGGCCGCCAGGCCGTGCCGATCCAAGGCATCGCGCAGGCTGGCGACATAGTCGCTGCGTTCGATCTGCAAGGCCGCGACGTTGATCGCCAAGGTGCCGGGCAGGCACCCGGCGTCGCGCCATTGCGCCAGTTGCGCACAGGCCAGGGCCAGCACCTGCTGGCCTATGGGGATGATCAGGCCGGTGCGTTCGGCCAAGGGGATGAACGCCCCCGGTGGGATCAAACCCCGCTCCGGGTCGCGCCAGCGCAACAGCGCCTCGACACCGGTCAGACGACCGTCGGCCAAGGCCAGCTTGGGCTGGTACCACAATTCGAATTCGTCATGCTGCACGGCGCGGCGCAGATCGCGCTCCAGCTCCAGGCGCGCCTGCAAGCGTGCGGTCATGTCGGCGTGGTAGGTGCGCCAGCCGTTGCGGCCGGCTTCCTTGGCCACGTACATGGCGGTGTCGGCGTGGCGCAGCAGGCTGTCGACTTCCATCCCGTGCTGCGGGTACCAGGCCAGGCCTACGCTGCCAGTGATCAGGGTGGCGGTGCCATGCAGGTCGAACGGGCGTTGCAGCGCCGTGAGCAAGGCTTCTACACGCGCCATGACCGCGTCCTGGTTGCCGCGCAGCATGAACGCGAACTCGTCGCCGCCCAGGCGGCACAGCGAGTCCTCCGGGTCCAGGGCCTGCATGAAGCGCTGCGCGGCCTGTGCCAGCAACAGGTCACCCATGGCGTGGCCCAGACTGTCGTTGACTTGTTTGAAGCCGTCGATGTCCAGCATCAATACCGCCAGGCTCTGCCCCTGCTCGAGCGCCCTCGCCAAGCGCTGTTGGAACAGCACGCGGTTGGGCGAACCGGTGATCACGTCGAAATGCGCCAGGCGTTCCAGCTTGGCCCGGGACTCGTCCAGGGCCAGGTTGCGTTCGGCCAAGAGCCGCTGACCACGGGTCAGCTGCGCCACGAACAGGCTGAACAGCAAGGTGCAGCCGATCGCCAGGAGAAACAGTGGCGAGCGCACCGGGTTGGGCTGCGGCCAGCCCCCCAGCGGCGCGGCGACCATCTGCCATGTGCCGCCTGGCACCTCCAGGAGCAGGCTGGCCTTGGGCGCCTCGAAACCCTCGGCGGCGCCCCAGATCATCCCGCCTTGGGCGCCGCGCGCATCGGCGCCACGGATGGCCAGCTCGAAATCCTGGTAGGTGTTCAAGCCGGCCGCACGCAGCAAACGGTCGATGTCGGCCAGCACCGAGACGCTGCCCCAATAGAATTTCACGCCACGGTTGCCGTGCAGGAACACCGGCCGCCGGTAGATCAGCGCCGTACCGCCTTCACGCAGCGCCACCGGGCCGGCCAGCACCGCCTCGCGACGGTCGCGGGCCAGTTGCACCAGCGGGTATTGGTCAGGCAGCAGACGATAGTCGAGGCCGATCACCGCTTGGTTGTCGCCAAGCGGGTAGACCTCGGCGATCACATCGTCCGGCGCCAGGGTGATGCTGCGCATGTAGGGCGACACCCGCAGCGCCTCGCGGGCCATGCTCTGGAAGTGCACCGTGCTGATCTGGCCGTCGGCGATGATCAGTTGCGCCAAGCCTTCGGTCTCGCCGAAGGTGGCGCGCAATTGCGCCTGCAGACCGGCGCCCAGGGCCGAAAGCCGGGCGTTGAGCATGGCCAGGCGCTCGCTCTGGTCGCGCTGGGTGTCCAGATGCCCGAGCAGCAACGACAGGCCCAGCCCGGCCACGGCGAAGGCCAGCGGCAACAGGCGTTGCAGACGGCTGCGGGCACCGGGCAAGGGAATGTCGATGGGCGGCGTTGGGGTCGGGGTGCTCATAGGCCTGCTGATCACTCGATTGCCTGTGTATCGGCAGCGGAACGCTAATGTTGAGCCACACTGGTGTTTTTTCCAGGCTGGGGCCATGCTCCGGCTGAATCGTTACACGATAGCTGACTGCGAGGTGCCTGAACCATGGATCATCTGCTCGATACCCTCTACCCCGCCCCAGAAGACGTCCCGCAGCAATGGCGCCTGGACGAGCCGCTGGAACAGCGCGATTACCTGGTCGCCGGCGAACTGCGGCACTGGGCCGGGCCGCTTGCCACGGTGCGCAGCCCGGTCTGGCTGAAACACCCCGACGGCGAGCGCCAGGTGGTCCTGGGCAGCGCCCCGCTGCTCGATGCCGACACCGCCCTCACCGCCCTGGACGCTGCCGTGCTGGCTTACGACAAGGGCCGCGGGGCCTGGCCGACGATGCGCGTGGGCGAGCGCATCGAGCACGTCGAGCGCTTCCTCGAGCGCATGCGCGGACAGCGCACCGCAGTGGTCAAGCTGCTGATGTGGGAGATCGGCAAACACCTGAAGGACGCCGAAAAGGAATTCGACCGCACCTGCGACTACATCACCGACACCATCGACGCGCTCAAGGCCCTGGACCGCCGCTCCAGCCGCTTCGAGCTCGAACAGGGCACGCTTGGCCAGATCCGCCGCGCGCCGCTGGGCGTGGCGCTGTGCATGGGGCCCTACAACTACCCGCTCAACGAAACCTTCACCACGCTGATTCCGGCGCTGATCATGGGCAACACCGTAGTCTTCAAGCCGGCCAAGTTCGGCGTGCTGCTGATCCGGCCCTTGCTCGAAGCCTTCCGCGACAGCTTCCCGCCTGGGGTGATCAACGTCATCTACGGCCGCGGCCACGACACCGTCAGCGCGTTGATGGCCAGCGGCAAGATCGACGTGTTCGCCTTCATCGGCACGCACAAGGCGGCGGCCGCGCTGAAAAAACTCCACCCGCGCCCGCATCGCCTGCGCGCCGCGCTGGGCCTGGACGCCAAGAACCCTGGCATCGTCCTGCCCCAGGTGGACCTGGACAACGCGGTCGACGAGGCCCTTACCGGTGCCCTGTCGTTCAACGGCCAGCGCTGCACGGCGCTGAAGATCCTGTTCGTGCACGAAGACGTGGTCGACGCGTTCCTGGAGCGCTTCCAGCGCAAGCTCGCGGCGCTCGTCCCAGGCATGCCCTGGACCCCGGGCGTAGCCCTGACGCCGTTGCCCGAACCCGGCAAGATCGACTACCTGCAAGGCCTGGTGGCCGATGCCTGCGAACACGGCGCGCGCGTGCTCAACCCTGAAGGCGGAGCGAGCCGCGGCGCGTTCTTCTACCCGGCGCTGCTCTACCCGGTCAGCCCGGCCATGCGCGTCTACCACGAAGAACAGTTCGGCCCGCTGGTGCCCGTGGTGCCCTTCCGCGACCTCGACACGGTGGTCGACTACGTGCTCGATTCGGACTATGGCCAGCAGTTGAGCCTGTTCGGCAATGACCCGGATACCGTCGGCCGACTGATCGACACCTTCGCCAACCAGGTCGGGCGCATCAACCTCAACACCCAATGCCAGCGCGGCCCCGACACCTACCCCTTCAACGGTCGCAAGAACAGCGCCGAAGGCACCTTGTCGGTACACGACGCATTGCGCGTGTTTTCCATCCGCACCCTGGTGGCGACCCGCTTGCAACCTGCCAACAAAGCGCTGATCGGCGACATCCTCAGGCAGCGCACTTCGAGTTTCCTGACCACCGACTACCTGTTCTGACCGTGCTCGGACGGCGCCACCAGCCGCCGGCTTGAAAGCCTGGCGGCTTTGCCCGAAGCTGGTGGCACGTTGCCTGGAATCCGACATGCGAATCATCGACAAGAATGCTGCGCTGGTGCGCACCCTCACCCCCGCCGAAGACGTGCTGTTGACCGGTTTCGTCGAGGCCAGCCTGGTCGGCCCACAGTTGCTGCAGGCCAACCAGTGGCTGATGAAGGTGCGCAGCGCCAACCACTGGCTGGCGTGCGAGTGCCGCGCCGATGCCGTGCCGGTGCTCAACGTCAGCCTGAACGGCAGCACCGGCACGCTGTTTCTGAAGAACAACCCCGGCACCGCCGAACACGCCCCTGGCTGCCCGTTCAGCAAGGCCATGCGCGACACCCACGATGCCAATGCCGGCAGCACGCCGCCCCCGGCCTGGTTGGCGCCCGACACGCCGCTGCGCCTGTTGAACGACTTCGCCGCCCCCGCCTCGCCCATGCCGGTTGCCGCGCGCGGCCGCGTCGGCACGCCCCAGGACAGTTCGCAACTGGTCTCGCTGCTGCTGACCTGGATCGAAACCAGCGGCTTGAACCTCTACGCCACCCACCTCAAGCACGACCTGACCGCGCAGTTCGCCGCCCTGCGCGCCGTGGCCGCACGCTATCCGCTGTTGGCACGGGTGCCGGCCAGCAACTACCTGGAAACGCGCCTGGACATGAAGCACATGATGATGCTCAAGGCCCGCCTGCGCGACGCCACGGCGTTCGGCACCCACCGCCGCCATGGCCTGCTGCTCGATTGCGTCGAGCGCATCCAAGGGCGCAAGGTCTTCACCACGCGCAGCGAGGACGGCTTCGACTTCCAGGGCCATCACCTGTACTGGGGCGGCAGCCGCACCGACGGGCCGTTGCTGGCCTTGGCGCTGTACTCGCCGACCACGGCAGGCAGCCAGTTCTTTGAGCTGATCCACATCGCCAGCGTGCCGGTGCTGTCGCGCGCGCACCTGTTTCCGGTGTACCGCGACGAAGAACGCGAACCGCTCAAGGCGTTGGTGTCGCTGATCGACTGGATGGCCGGCAAAGGGGTCAAGGTGCAGATGCGCCGGCCGGTGATCGGCGGCCAGGTGATGGACGAGCTGGTGCTGACGTCCGACCAGGACCGGGTGTTGTCGGTATCCTTGCTCGAACAGCCGATCGGCCCGGAGCCGGAGGTGGACACCTTCAAGCGCTATGCCGACTTCAAGAGCCTGGAGACCTTCCGCAAGTACGTGGCCGGCTTCTTCATGCGCGAACGCTGAGGCGCGGATCGAGCCACGGCATTCATTGCAAGGGCGCCGACAGCGGGCGGCGCCGTGCAGGCAGGATGGCGCGAGCCGCCACCCGCACGACGCCATGCCTCAAAACGCGGCTTTGAAGATCGCCTCGATCTCGCTTTGCGCCGCACTGCGCGGGTTGGTCAGGCCACAGGCGTCCTTGAGCGCATTGGCGGCCAGCAATGGCACGTCTTCGACCTTCACGCCCAAGGCACGTAAACCACTGGGAATCTCCACCTCGGCCGAAAGCCGCTCGATGGCCTCGATGGCGGCCGCTGCGCCCTGGCTTGGGTCCATGCCCGCCACCTCGATACCCATTGCATGGGCCACATCGCGCAGGCGCGCGGCGCTGACCTGGGCGTTGAAGCGCTGCACATGGGGCAGCAGCACGGCGTTGCACACACCGTGGGGCAAGTCGTAGAAGCCGCCGAGCTGGTGCGCCATGGCGTGCACGTAGCCCAACGAGGCGTTGTTGAAAGCCATGCCGGCGAGAAACTGCGCATAGGCCATCTGCTCGCGGGCCTGCAGGTCGTCGCCCTGCCTGACCGCCTGGCGCAGGTGCTGGCTGATCAGGCTGACGGCCTTCAGCGCGCAGGCATCGGTGATCGGTGTGGCGGCGGTGGAAACGTAGGCCTCCACGGCGTGGGTCAAGGCGTCCATACCGGTGGCGGCGGTCAGCGAGCGCGGCATGCCGACCATCAACGAGGGATCGTTGACCGAGAGGATGGGCGTGACGTTGCGGTCGACGATGGCCATTTTCACATGGCGCACCTCGTCGGTGATGATGCAGAAGCGGGTCATCTCGCTGGCGGTGCCGGCGGTGGTGTTGATCGCGATCAGCGGCAACTGCGGTTTGCCCGAGCGGTCGACGCCCTCGTAGTCGCCGATGTGCCCGCCGTTGGTCGCACACAGGGCGATACCCTTGGCGCAGTCGTGGGGCGAGCCGCCGCCCAGGGAAATCACACAGTCGCAGCGCTCGCGCTGCAACAGCGCCAGACCCGCCTCGACGTTGGCGACGGTGGGGTTGGGTCTGGCGCCGTCGTAGACCCGCGAATCGATGTCGCGCTCGGCCAGCAGCCCGGCGATGCGCGTCGCCACGCCGGCGCGCGCCAGGCCCTGGTCAGTGACGATCAGCGCTTTGCGCAGGCCGAGGCCGGCGATGGCGGCGATCGCTTCGTCGAGGCAGTCCAGGCCCATGATGTTGACGGCGGGAATGAAAAACGTGCTGCTCATGACGCGGTCCTCGAAGCGGCGGGTAAGGCGCCGAGGATGGGCCTTGGGCCGAGACCCGGTGTTGATCCAGCGCAAGTGATAGCAACACGCCAGTTCGCTCTCGGGCGGACGGCGATCGCCCGCTGGAGTCGCTCGGCGACGCAGACGGCTGGTGTGGCGCCAAGGTATGCCAGCGCAGAGCGATCTTCGACCACGGCTGGCGCCGCCGCTTGCTCACGCTGCGGCGCGGGCGCAGGCGGCGCTTTCCCAAGCGCGCACTGCCTCGACCCATTCGGTGACTTCGCGACATTTCTGCCTGGCCAGCGACGACGCAGTCTCTTCAGCGCCCACGAACGCCGTTTCGCCATAAGGCAGCGGGCACGACGGCGCGACCCACAGTCGTTCGCCCAGACGTGCGGCGGCATGGCGCAACAGCGTCTGCGTTTGCGCGGCGTCACCCGGCTGCGCATTGCCGCCGCTGACGACGCCGAGCGACAGTATCTTGTAGGCCGGCAGCCGATCGACGAGGGTCGGGTATTGCTCGGGCGCGCTCACCAAATCGATGTGCAAGCCGTCCACCGGCAGGTTGGCGGCCAGGCCCAGGTTGTCGGCCAATGCGCCATGGCAGGTGGCCACGAGCTTTTTCAGCGGTGCACGCTGAAGCATGTTGTAGACCCGCTCGTAGGCGTTCTTCCAGGCCTGGGGCAAGGCTTGAGCGAGGATCGGCTCGTCGATCTGCACCCACTCCACCCCTTGTGCGGCCAGTTGATTGAACAGCGTGTCGTAGAGCGGCAGCAGACGGTCGATCAGGGTCAACGGGTCGAACGCCGCGCCGGCTCTCTCACTCGACCACAGGTAAGACAGCGGGCCCAGCAGCACCGGTTTGACGGCATGCCCAAGCGCTTGCGCCTGTTTGATCGCTTCCAGCAGCCAGGCACTGTGCAACGTGAAGGACGACGCGGCGGTCAAAGGCGCGAGTTGGCGCAGCGCGGCTTCACCGAACGTTGTCCGTGAGGCCTCGCCAGCGCGGCACCCGTCCCTGGCCGCCAAGTCGAAGAGCGCTGCAAGCGTCGGCTGCGCCTCGGTGGCCGATTGCCGCGGCGCGGGAACGAGCCCGAAGGTCAACGCCTGGGTCAGGACCGGATCGAACCCGATGCCATCGCCCACCGACACCAGAGACATGCCGGCGTCGCACTCGGCTTGCCATTGCTCGGCGCGGCGGCACGCGACGAAGGCCTGCAATCGGGCTGCATCGCGCTCCCCCAGGCACCAGGCTGTGTACAGGGCCTCGAGTTGCAGGTCGTGGGCGGCGCGTGCGAAGCCCAGAGTGTGTGCCAGTGCCATGCGGTTCGATCTCGTGTGCGGTGGATGCAATGGCAGGCATTGTCCCGACGCTGGCGCGGTGAAACAAACTCATAAACTTCGCGATGAACGTTAAAGTTGCTCAACTTGAAGCGCGGCGTCCTGAGGCTCGTTGCACTCCTGTTCCGAACTGGAGCAGCCCGGACGGGTCAGTTGCGCTGTCACCGAGCAGTGCACCGCTGCGCCTACAGGGAGTTCGCATGTCTATTTCACATGGCGCCAGCGCCTATCGTCACGCCACTCGCCTGACCTTCTTCACGCTGGGCTTCACCATGGCCGCCTGGGCGCCGCTGGTGGCTTACGCCAAGCAGCGCCTGGGCCTGGGCGACGGGGCCTTCGGCAGTCTGCTGCTGTGCATCGGCCTGGGTTCGTTGCTGGCCATGCCGTTCGCCGGGCGCTTGGCCCAGGCGCTGGGCTTGCGCAGGGTTCTGCAACTGGCAGGTATGGCGTTCAGCGCATCGCTGGTGGCGCTGGCGCTGATCGAAACGCCTTGGGCATTTGCGCTGACGTTGTTGCTGTTCGGCGCCTGCCTTGGGATGGGTGACATCTGCATGAATCTGCACGCCGCCATGGTCGAAAAGGCCGCCGACACACCGCTGATGTCAGGCTTTCATGGCGTGTTCAGCGTGGGCGCCTTTGCCGGTGCGGCAGGCGTGACGGCACTGCTCAAGCAGGGCCTGACGCCCTGGCAAGCAGCCCTGTGCGCAGCTCTACTGGCGCTGGCGCTCCTGGCCTTGGCTTATCGCTATCAGATTGCCCGTTTGGACGCGCTGGACGATGCGCGTTTCCAATGGCCCAAAGGCATCGTGGTGGTGCTGTCCCTGCTGGCGTTCATCGCCCTGCTGGTCGAAGGGGCGATGCTCGACTGGAGCGCGCTGTACCTGAGCGACGTGCACGAGGTGGACCTGGCTTCTGCGGGCATCGCCTACAGCCTGTTCACCCTGGCCATGGCCTGTGTCCGTCTGGTGGGCGATCGTCTGGCGCAGTGGCTGGGCGATACCCGTCTGCTGGTTGGCGGGGCCTTGCTGTCGCTCGTAGGGCTGGTGATGGCGCAGACCCTGCCGTTGAACGGCGCCTTGCTGGGCTTCGGCCTGGCGGGTCTGGGCCTGGCGAATGCGGTGCCGGTACTGTTCCGCGCAGCCCTGCGCCAGACACGCATGGCTGCCGCGAGTGGCCTCAGCGCGGTGGCGACCCTGGGTTACCTGGGCATTCTGCTCGGGCCGGGGTTCATCGGCCACCTGGCGCAGTGGTCTTCGCTGCATGGGGCGTTCTGGGCGCTGGCAGGCGCTCTGGGCGTGGTGGTGGCGCTGGGGCGAACGGCGGTCACCCTGGAACGCTCGGCCGCCTGAGCCGGCCGTTCGATCCGCTGGCGCCGCTGCGCCAAATCCGATCAACTGGCGCTCGGCGTCATCGCCGAACGCGGCGCCGCTTGCAGATCCCCACGATAGTTGCGGGTTTCCGGCATACCCAGCCAGACCAGGCAGAAAGCGACGGCGGCGATGGCAGCCAAGGTCAGGAACGCCGCGTCGTAGCCTTGGCTCTGCACCACCAACCCCGCCAAGCCCGGGCTCAGCGCCGCCCCCAGGCCGAACGCCGCCGATAGCGCCCCCAGGCTGACGTTGAAGCGGCCGGTGCCTTGGGTCAGGTCCTTGACCACCACCGGGAACAGCGCACCGAACACGCCGGCACCGATACCGTCGAGCAGTTGCACGCCGACCAGCCAGAAGGGGTTGTCGGAGAACACGTAGAGCGCGCCGCGCAGTGGCAGAATCAGGAAGCCGGCCAACAGCAGCGGTTTGCGCCCCCAAGCGTCGGCCTTGAGCCCGACCAGCATGGCGACCGGCACCATCACCAATTGCGCGGCGACGATGCAGGCGGAAGTCAACGGCGTGGCCAGGTGCAGGTTGACCTGCGCCAGCTTCTGGCTCACCAACGGCAACATCGCCGCATTGGCCAAGTGGAACAGCGCGCAGCAGACGGCGAACACCAGCAACGGCCGGTTGCCCAGCAGAACCCTGATGCCCGAGGCCTGATGGCTGTCGCTGTCGCTTTCGCTGAAACCGCGCGCCACGTCATGGTCGATGGCCTCGCCCCGCACCAGGCTCACGGCGACGATGCTGCCCAGGGTCATCGCGGCCATCAGATAGAACACCACCACAGGGCCATACAGCCACGCCAACACCCCGGCCAACAACGCCGAGAAGGCATTGCCGGCATGGTTGAAGGTTTCGTTGCGGCCGGTACGGCGGGTGAAGGCTTTCGGGCCGGCGATCCCTAAGGAAATGGCGGCGATGGCCGGTGCGAATACCGAGCCTGCCATGGCACTCAGGGTCTGGGTGATGGCCACCAGGCTGAACGAGGTCACGAACGGCAGCAGCAGACAACTGCCGGTGACCACCAGAGCGGCCACCACGACCACCGTGCGTTTGGCACGGACGCGGTCGATCAGCGCGCCGGCCGGCGTTTGCGTGAGCAAGGCAGCGATGCCGGCCAGGCTCATCACTAGACCGATGCTGGCCGGCTCCCACTTGTGCACCGCGAGCAAATAGATGGCCAGGTACGGCCCCAGGCCGTCGCGCACATCGGCCAGGAAGAAGTTGAGCCAATCGAGGGAACGTTGGTCGCGACGTTGCATGGTGGGTGGCACTCAAGGGGTGGTTTCAGCGTAGACCTGGCCGCTGAAACGAACGTTCTTCACCCTCGAATGAATATTTATGCAGTCGGTGTGCAGTTGGCCAATCCAATGCATCGAGCAGCCGTAAAGGCCTGAATGGCAGGCCTCGCAGCCACAGTGTTCCATGTGACCGCGTGCAGTTTTGCGCTAGCGCCGGCCGGGCGCCCACATTCACTGAACCTGATCGCGGGCGGGCACGGCATGCGCCAGATCGGCCCGGCCAGGTTCCACCCGATGGAAGGTCACCGGCACCGCCTTTGACGCAGGAACCTTGCTGCGCTCGGCATGGTGCCACAGCGGCACCAGCGGGTTGCATTCCGGGTAATATCCGGCCGCGCACCCTTGGGGAATGTCGTAGGCGATGATCTGCAAAGGGCCGACCTCGCGACGCACCTCAGGTTCGACAGCCGTGCGCACTTTGACCCAGTCACCCGGCGCGAAGCCCAGGCGGACCACGTCGTCGCGGTTCATGAACACCACGCTGCGCGTGCCGCTGACGCCGCGGAAGCGGTCGTCGTAGCCATACACGGTGGTGTTGAACTGGTCGTTGCTGCGCAACGTCATCAGGTTCAGCACCTCGCGGCGCTCGCCGACAAGCGCGGCGTCCGGATTCTCTTCAAGGTCCGTCGGCGTGGTGAAGCGCGCCTTGCCGGTTTCGGTGTGCCACTCACGCTTGCAAGCACCCAGCGGGCGGTGAAAGCCGCCACGCTCCCACATGCGGGTTTCCATGTCGTGGAAAATCTCCGGGTAGGTTTCGCTGATGCCTTTGCGGATCAGCGCATAGTCGTGCCGCCAGGCGTCCCACGGCACATGGCACTCAACGCCCAAGGTCTGTTCGGCAATGCCTGCGATGATGGCCACCTCCGAACGCAGCATATCCCCAGCCGGCTCGGTCGTGCCCTGCCAGGCGCGCATGCAGCCGGTGCTGTCCTCGGTGCTGTACACCTGCTCGCGCCCGTCCTGACGGTCGATCTCGATGTGACCCAGGCAAGGCAGCAGCCAGGTCTGCCCGCCAGGCACCAGGTGGGTGCGGTTGAGCTTGGTGGCCACCTGCACGTTCAACGACAGGTCGGCCCAGGCCGGTTCCATGCGGTCGGTGTCGGGCACGGCACGCAGGAAGTTGCCACCCAGGCCGATGAAGCCTTTGACCGTGCCATTGAGGATGCCCTCGCAGGTGTCGACGGTGGCCAGACCTTTCTTTTCCGGAACCGCGATGTTGTACAGCGCGCGCAGCTTGTCGACCGGCACCTTCTGCGGGTCTTCGGTAATGCCCACCGTGCGCTGGCCCTGCACGTTGGAATGGCCGCGCACCGGGCACACACCCGCGCCGGTCTTGCCGATGTTGCCGCGCAGCAGGAGCAGGTTGACCATCATCTGCACGTTTTCCACGCCCTTGCGGTGCTGAGTCATGCCCATGCCCCAGATCACCATCACCCGCTGGCTGCGGGCATACACGGTGGCCGCCGCTTCCAGTGCAGCGCGGCTCAGGCCGCTGTGCTGCTCCAGATCGATCCAGTCTTGCGCCTCGACCCAGGCGCGCAGCGCTTCCAGTCCATCGGTGTGCTGGGCGATGAAATCGTCGTCCAACACCGCTGCGCGTCCGGCTGCGCGTGCGTGTCTGTCCAGCTCGAATATCGCTTTGATGATGCCGGTGATCGCCGCCAGGTCGCCGCCGATGCGCACTTGATGGTATTGGGTGCTGATCACGGTGGAGTCGGGGCCGAGCATTTCCATCGGTGACTGCGGGTTGACGAAACGTTCCAGCCCACGCTCGCGCAACGGGTTGAAGGTGATGATCGGCACGTGGCGTTTGCGCGCTTCCTGCAGCGGGTGAAGCATGCGCGGGCTGTTGCTGCCCACGTTCTGCCCGAAGAAGAAGATGCAATCGGTGTGCTCGAAGTCTTCCAGGGTCACGGTGCCAACGGGCACCCCAATGCTCTCCTGCAGGCCCACCGAGGTGCTTTCGTGGCACATGTTGGAACTGTCGGGCAGGTTGTTGCTGCCATAGGCGCGGGCGAACAGTTGGTACATGAACGAGGCTTCGAGCGAGGCGCGGCCGGAAGCGTAGAACACCACCTGCTCGGGCGGCAGGTGTTTCAGCTGCTCGCCGATGCCCGCGTAAGCCTCGGCCCAAGTGGTGGTGCGGTAGCGGTCCGTGGCCGGATCGTAGCGCAGCGGATGGGTCAGGCGCCCGTGTTGCTCCAGGTCGTGGTCGTTCCAGGTACGCAGCTCGCTCAAGGTGTGCCGCTCGAAGAAGTCCGGCCCCGTGCGCAGGCGGGTGATCTCCCACGCCGTGGCCTTGGCACCGTTCTCACAGAACTCCAGGGCGTGAGGGTCTCCCGGTTTGCCCCAGGCGCAACTGACGCAGGCGAATCCTTTGGGTTTGTTCTGCTTGAACAATGCCAACGGCCCCTGCGCCAGCGCCTGTTCGCGCCACAGGATCTGCATGACCGAACGCGCCGAGCCCCAGCCACCGGCGGCTGACAGGTAAGGCTTGAAGTGAGCGGTGGGGTGGATGAGCGACATGGCACGCCTCGGGCGATGTGATGGTGGGGTCATGGTTTCGAAGGTACCGCGCCAATGAAAGTTCAAGCGCACGCCGGTGGCCGGCAAACCAGGCGCTGCCTGTTCATCGGCGTTGCATGCCGCCAACCAGCGCGGTAACGATGCCAAATCCAGTGGTCGGCAAGCTGCGGGCGGCCTGGAACTCATGGCCCATGGCCAGACTCTGCCGAATATTCAGCGCGACCAGAGGCGGAGCCAACGTCCGTGCGCTGAGCAATCAGCCGAGGAGATACCGATGAGCGCCCCTGCCCTTGCTACCCTGCCGTTGGTCTTCGAGCCCGGCTTCGAACAGATTCCCGATGACGAAGCGCAGACCAGCCAGGAGCTGGCCGACACGCTGCGCACCATCATGCAGACCACCTTCGAACATCGCGGCCACGCCGACCGCAGCGTGCACGCCAAGGGCCACGGCCTGCTGGAAGGCCAGGTGACGGTCCTGGACGATCTGCCGCCCCACCTGGCCCAAGGGGCGTTCGCCAAACCGGGTACGTTCCAAGCGTACCTGCGCTTTTCGACCAACCCGGGCGACATCCTCGACGACAAGGTCTCCACACCCCGTGGCCTGGCGCTGAAGATGGTGGGCGTCGAAGGCGCGCGTCTGCCGGGCAGCGAAGGCGACGTGACCCAGGACTTCGTCATGCAGAACGCCAAGGCCTTCACCGCCGCTACCCCCAAGGACTTCCTCAAGACCTTGAAGCTGCTGGCCAAGACCACCGACAAGATGCCGCGCACCAAGCAGGTGATGTCGGCGGTGCTGCGTGGCGTGGAAGCCACGATCGAAGCGGTGGGCGGCGAAAGCGGCACGCTCAAGAGCCTGGGCGGCCACCCGCAAACCCACATTCTGGGCGAAAGTTTCTCAACCGTCGTGCCGGTGCTGTACGGGCCCTACTACGCCAAGGTGGCGCTGGTGCCGGTGGCACCGGCGCTGACCGCCCTCACCGACCAGCACGTCGACTTCGAGGGCGACCCCAATGGTTTGCGGACAGCGGTCAGCGCGTTCTTCGAGCAGCACGGCGGCACGTGGGAAGTGCGCGTGCAGTTGGCGACCGACCTGGAGCAGATGCCGATCGAAGACGCTTCGGTGCAATGGCCTGAAGACCTCAGCCCGTACGTGACCGTCGCGCGCCTCGACGTGGCGGCGCAGCCGACCTGGTCGGAGGAAAAGGTGCGTGCCATCGACGACGGCATGGCGTTCAGCCCCTGGCACGGCCTGGCGGCACACCGCCCGATTGGCGGTGTCATGCGCTCGCGCAAGCCTTCCTATGAGATGTCGTCGGGCTTTCGCGCGAGCCACAACGGCTGCCCGATGCACGAACCGCGCAAATAAATTTAAACCTTTGCTCGCCTACGCGGATCAACCAGAGGCAACGTTTTGCCCCTGCCTCATTGAACACTGAGCACAGGCGGCTTCATGAACAGACCTTTTCGGAGACACCATGAGCTCGACACTGACAGGCAAACGCGTACTGATCATCACTTCCGACACCGGCATCGAGCGCGACGAACTGCTCAAGCCTCTCGAAGCCCTGAAAGCCCAAGGCGCTGAAGTGACCCATGCGTCGATCGGAGGCGCCGACACGCAGACCTTCCTGCAGGACACCGAGAAGGATCGCGTGGTCAAGTCTGACACCAAGATGGCCGACGTCAAGGCCAACGACTACCACGCTCTGGTCATCCCGGGCGGCACCGTCAACGCCGACAACCTGCGCCAGGACCAGGACGCCCTGCGCCTGATCAAGGCCTTCAGCGGCACCGGTAAAGTGGTTGCTGCCATCTGCCATGGTCCCTGGGCTTTGATCGATGCCGGTGTGATCGAAGGCAAAACCCTGACCTCGTTCGCCAGCGTCAAGACCGACCTGGTCAACGCCAAAGGCAAGTGGGTCGATGTCGAAGTTCAAACCTGCGACGCCAACGGCTGGCACCTCATCACCTCGCGCACCCCGAAAGACCTGGATGCCTTCAACGACGCCATCACCAAAGCGTTGGCCTGAGTCGTGACTTGCCCTTCCAGCCTCGCTGGAGGGGCAAATGCAGGAGGATCGAGGAATTCCTGCAATGCCGTGATGTCACAGCGAGATCGGAGGGGTTTTCGTAGGACCATTTACAGGCCCTGATTACCCTGCAAGTACCCGTACATAGAGCATCCGCAATGATCGAAGCCCCATCGCCGGCCCGCGCACCGCACATCCTCCTGGTGGAGGACGAACGCATGATCCGCGACCTGATCGTATTCGCGCTGGAAGATTTGGGCGCCACCGTCAAAGCGGTGGAAACTGCCGACGAAGGCTTTGCCGCACTGGAGCTGGCCCCTTGGTCGTTGCTGCTGACGGATGTGCAGACCCCGGGCGAGCTCGACGGCATGCAGTTGGCCTGGCGCGCCCAGGAGCGCTCTCCCGGTCTGGGTCTGGTGGTGATGAGCGGCTATCACGACGGCTTCAACATGCCATTGCCCGAGGGCGCCGTGTTCCTGCCCAAACCCTGGTCGATCGATCAGTTCTACCAAGTGATCGAGGGCCAACTGGCCCGACGTTCTTCGCTGCGCCCGGCGGCCTGAGCATTGCACCGGGCAGCCTGCCCGGTAAACAATCGCCGCCTGTTGGCGCGACTTGCATCGCGCTTTTTCGCCGTCTTGTATGTTGGAATCTCTCATGGATCTGCAACGTCGTCACAATGTGCACGTGTCTGGCAGCGGCGACGCTACATTGATCTTCTCCCACGGCTTTGGCTGCGACCAGGCCATGTGGCGCTTCCTGCTCCCCCACTTCGCCCAGCGCTACCGCACCATCAGCTATGACCTGATCGGTGCCGGCGGGTCCGACCTCAGCGCCTACGACCCGCACCGCTACGGTGAGCTGTGGGGTTATGCCGCCGACCTCAACGCCTTGATCGACCGCTTCGCCGAAGGCACGGTGATGCTCGTCGGCCATTCGGTCAGCGCGATGATCGGCGCCTTGGCCGACCGCCTGCATCCCGGCCGCGTGGCGGCCCATGTGATGATCGGCCCCTCGCCCTGCTACATCGACGATGACGGCTATGTCGGCGGCTTCAGCCGGGTCGACATCGAGTCGTTGCTCGATACGCTCGACAGCAACTACCTGGGCTGGTCGAGCACCATGGCGCCGGTGATCATGGGTGCGCCCGGCGAACCCGAGCTGGGCCAGGAACTGACCAACAGCTTCTGCCGCACGGACCCTGACATCGCCCGCCATTTCGCCCGCGTGACCTTCCTCTCGGACAACCGCGAAGACGTGGCCGGCCTGCCGACGCCGACCTTGATCCTGCAATCGACCGACGACATCATCGCCCCTCAGGCCGTCGGTCACTATTTGCACGAAGTGCTGCCCAACAGCGAGCTGGCCATCGTGCCCAACATCGGGCACTGCCCGCACATGAGCGCGCCCAGCGCCTGCGCAGCTGCCATGGACGCCTTCCTGGCCAATAGGATTGGCCATCATGCTGGTCGGTGAGCGTTGCCTGCCGGACGCCGAGGCGCTCTTGGACCAAGCCCCTTGCGGGCTGGTGGTCACGGCCGAGGACGGCACCATCCTGCGCTACAACCAGACGTTTTCGCGCTGGCTCGGCCTCGAGCCGCCTGCACTGCTGGGTAGACGTTTCCAAGATCTGCTCACCGTCGGTGGGCGGATTTTCCACCAGACCCACTGGGCGCCGCTGATGCGCATGCAAGGCTCGGTCGCCGAGGTCAAGCTGGAGATGCGGCATGCCGATGGCCACCTGATCACCATGCTGCTCAACGGCGTACGCCGCGAAACGCAACACGGCGTGCACTACGAGCTGGCGATGTTCGGCACGGTCGACCGCGACCGCTACGAGCGCGAACTGCTCGGTGCGCGTAAACGCGCAGAGCAACTGCTGGCCGAGCGCACCGCCGCCGACCTCGCCTTGCAGGCGACCCGCGCCGAGCTCGCCGAGGCCTATGAGCATGCCGAGCGTCGTGCCACCTTGGCCGAGCAGATGGTAGCGGTCGCCAGCCACGACCTGAAGAATCCGCTGACCGCGATCAAGATGGCCACAGGGCTGCTGGCCCGTGGCGGCTGGGCGGCCCGCCAGACGCAACTGATCAGCACCATCAGCCAGTCGTGCGACCGCGCCGAGCGGATGATCGCCGACCTGCTCGACCTGGCCTCGGTACGCCTGGGCCAAGGTATCCACATCCAGCAGCAACGCATGGACTTGCAAAGGCTGATAGACGACGGCGTCGACGAGTGGCGCATCGCCCTGCCCCAGGCATGCATCCGCCACCTCGCCAAGGGCAAAGGCGCCGCCTGGGTCGACCCTGACAGGCTGCATCAGGCTTTGGGCAACCTGGTGGGCAATGCCGCCGCCTACGGCGACCTGCAGCACGGCATCACCCTGACCAGCGACATCCGCGAAGGCTTCGTCACGCTGTGTGTGCACAACCACGGCCCAGTGATCCCGGAGCCGCTGGCCCAGCAGCTCTTCGAGCCCATGACCCGTGCCACCGACCGCAGTGCCGGGGTCCGCTCGGTGGGGCTGGGGCTGTTCATCGTCAAGGAGATCGTCTCGGCCCATGGCGGAGCGATCGGCGTTCATTCCAGCGCGGCGGCGGGGACCACCTTCACCCTGCGCCTGCCCGACGTTTCATCGACCGAGTATCCTGAGAGCCGCTGCATGAACCCAATCGATCAGCTTGAGCAGAACATCGAGCGCCTTGGCCGCCTGGCCGACGCCCTGGAGACCATCGCCCCCTGCCCCACCTCGCGCCTGCTGCTGGTGACTTGGTTGGCCGAACACTTGCGCAGTGAGGCCGAGGCCGACGCGATCGACCGCCTGCTGCCCGAACTGCCGGCGCCATTGGTGGCCGACTACCGTGCCTGGATCAGCAAAGGCGGCGCCTAGACCCTTCGTCCGTCATCGCCACGCAGTACCTCGCCCAGCCCGACTGGGCGTAAAGCGACCAGCAGGATTGCGATTCGCCGACCGTACGTGCCGTCCGAGGCAGCAGCTAACACGTATGATCCAATGCGCTCCTGCAGACCGCTCGCCCCCTCCACCTGAACTTTGTCCACTGCCAAGGCTTCCTCTGCATTAGACGATTTCGTCTCTACGCCTGAGCAGGAGCTATGCACCATGAGAGCATTGACGTACCACGGGGCAAACGACGTTAAGGTCGACACCGTTCCCGATCCCGTACTCCAAGAACCGGACGACATCATCCTCAAGGTCACCGCGACGGCTATCTGCGGTTCTGACTTGCACCTCTACCGCGGCAAGATCCCGCATACCGAGCACGGTGACATCTTCGGCCACGAGTTCATGGGCGAAGTGGTGGACGTCGGACGTGGCGTGACGGCTGTGCAGCCCGGTGACAACGTGGTGATTCCGTTCGTGATCGCCTGCGGTAGCTGTTTCTTCTGCAACCTTGACCAGTTCGCCGCCTGTGAGACCACCAACACAGGACGTGGCGCGATCCTCAACAAGAAGCAGATTCCGCCAGGCGCCGCGCTGTTCGGCTTCAGCCACCTCTATGGCGGCATCCCGGGCGGTCAAGCCGAGTACGTGCGCGTGCCCAAAGGCAACGTCGGCCCCTTCAAAGTGCCCAACACACTGCCCAACCACAAAGTCCTGTTTCTTTCCGACATTCTCCCCACGGCTTGGCAGGCGGTAATCAATGCCGGTGTCACCCAAGGGTCTAGCCTGGCCATCTATGGCGCAGGCCCTGTCGGCTTGCTCAGCGCAGCCTGCGCACGCAAACTCGGCGCCGAACAGATCTTCATGGTGGACGACAACGACTATCGCCTGACCTATGCCAACAAGGCCTATGGCGTGATCCCGATCAACTTCGCCGAAGACGACGATCCCGCCCAGACCATCATCAGCCAGACGCCCGGCCAAAGGGGCGTGGCGGCCGTGATCGACGCGGTGGGCTTCGAAGCCAAGGGCAGCACCACCGAGACCATCCTCACCACCCTCAAGCTCGAGGGCAGCAGCGGCAAGGTACTGCGCCAGTGCATCGCCGCCGTACGCCGTGGCGGTGTGGTGAGCGTGCCGGGCGTGTACGCCGGGTTCATCCACGGTTTCCTGTTCGGCGATGCCTTCGACAAAGGCCTGACCTTCAAAATGGGCCAGACCCACGTGCAGCGCTACCTGCCCGAGCTGCTCAGCTACATCGAGGACGGCAGCCTGAGACCGGATGAGATCGTCACGCATACCCTGGCGCTGGAAGAGGCGGCACTGGGCTACGATCTGTTCGACAAACAACAAGACAACTGCCGCAAGGTGATCCTGGTTCCGGGCGCCGCCGCAGGTACGCTGGGAGATGACCATGTCCGCGCCTGAACACGCCAAATCCGCCATCGCTGCGCTCGACCCGGCCACGGGCATGAAAATCGGGCAACGTTATCGGGTAGAGCCCAACGAAAGTGGCCACGCTTTCGAAGGCTTCTTCCTCGATGGCAAATACTTCCTCGATGCCGATCTGCTGACGGCGGTCGGCTGGCTGGAAGGCCAGCGCTTCATTTATGACCAGGTCGATGGCAAAGGCGAGCCTGTGTTCCCCGAACGTCATGCGGGGGATATCAGCGATCTGAACTTGGCCGTGATCGATGGGCCGGTGCTGGCCTTGACGCCGATGGATGAAATCGAGGATCAAGCGACGGTCGGGGCGGAAGCAGATACCGATGCCGGTGCCGATGCCGAAGAATCACAGCCGAAAAAAACTTCCGCGAAGCGTGCCGAAGGACAATCCGACCAAACGGCCGATACCGGTGAGTCTGGAAAAACCGGCCAGGACGAAGACATTGTCGGAAAGCGGAAGACGAGCGCTGGCGGTGACGCTGCTGGGAATGCAGGCGATGCAGATGGTGCAGATGGTGCAGACCATACCGACGATGCCGGTGGCACCAGCGGTTCGGATAAGTCCGAATCCGACACTTGCCCGGTAAGCCCCTCCACCAACCTGCTGTTGACTGGCTTTGCCGGCCTCGCACTAGGTTTGCTGATCGGCATATCGATCGGCCGTCGCGATCGTTGAGACTGTCGCCGCCTTTTCATCGAGGGCGGCGGTTCTTGACCCATCCATACCAAACCGGAGTTCTGACTGGAAAATTGCAGCGCCCTGGCTGGCGCCAGTCCGTCTAGCCTTGGTAGCGTCTGTTGGGGCTGCTGCGCAGCCCATCGCGGCTAAAGCCGCTCCTACAAAAAAAAGGCGTCATTCCTCAAGAAACACTGAAGTCTCACCCATAAAAAAGACGCCATCCCGATTAAGCGACTGAAGCCGGTCCTGCAAAATAGCGTCACCCGCTAAAGCGACTGAAGCCACTCCCGCAGAATAGACATGATTCTGTGGGAGCGGCTTCAGTCGCGATGGACCGCAGAGCGGTCCCAAGTGCCTTCACTACCGGCATAGGCCCAAAGCACCCGTCTTAAAGCACGCCGTCACTAGGTCACTGCTTGGCAGCTTCCTTGTCGTGAGCAGCGTCGCCACCGTGTGCAGCGGCCAGCTTACGCGCGGCCTCCAGGTGTTCTTTCAACTTAGGCAGCGTCTCACCGGCGAAGGCTTTCACTTCGGCGTCTTTACCCTCGTTCACTTCTTCCTGGAACAGCTTGACGGTGTCTTCGTGCGCCTTGACCTGGTTGTTGGCATAGGAGCGGTCGAACGACTCCTCACGAATATCGAGGATCAGCTTTTTGGCTTTATCCAACAGCTCAGCGTCGGTCGCGACCTTGATGTTCTTCTGCTGGGCGATGGCCTTGAGCTTTGCGTTCGCCTTGGTGTGATCGTCGATCATCATCTGAGCGAAGGTCTTGATGTCGGCCGACTGGCTCTTTTCCAGCGCCAGTTTGCCAGCTTCCACTTCTGCAATGCCCTTGGCAGATGCTTCGTCGACGAAGTCGGCGGCGCTGGTGGCAGCCAGTGCTGCGTGGCTGGCGAAGGCGAACAGGACACCGCAGATACCGGCTTTGAGTTTGATGTTCATGCGTAACTCCTTGGGCTTGATTCCATTGAACAGTGAGGTGTTATGGGGTCAGACCCGCGCCTGAAGCGCGGGGTTCAGCATTTTTTGCGCCTCAACGAGCAGTCAGGTCGGCCTTGAGTCGCTGGCCGGCATAGGCCTGGGCTTGCTGGGCTTTTTCCACCACCGCAGCGGCGCCGAAGAACTCATGGGTGACACCTTCGTACACCTTGCGCTCGACGCTGACGCCCGCTTGGACCAGCGCCTGTTGCAGTTGCGCGCCGTCATCGCGCAGGGGGTCGATCTCGGCATTGATCAGGGTGACGGGCGCCAAACCACGCAGGTTGGCCTTGACCAGGCTGATACGCGGGTCCTGCACGTCGGCCGGCGTGCGGCTGATCTGGTCGACGAACCAGAGCATCATCGGACGGTTGAGCGGCATGGCATCGGCGTATTTTTCGTAGGATGCGGTGTGCGTATCGGCCTGGGCCACCGGATAGACCGCGAGGATGTGGCGCGGCGCAGGCAGGCCTGCATCACGCGCGGCAATTGCGGTTGCCACGGCCAGGTTGCCCCCCGCACTCTCTCCAGCCAAAGCCAGACGTTGAGGGTCGCCCTGCAGGGATTGTGCATGGGTGGTCAGCCATTTGTAGGCGGCCAAGGCGTCGTCATGGGCTGCAGGGAATTTGTATTCGGGGGCGCGGCGGTAGTCGACCGAGACCACTACGGCGTCGGCCTGCTTGGCCAGGCCGCGAGCGCCGGCGTCATACACGGTGCGATCGGCGATCACCCAGCCACCACCGTGGAAATACAGCACGACAGGATGCGGACCGCTACCTGCCGGGGTATAGACCGTTGCCGGCAGATTCCCCGCAGCGCCGGGTATGGTCACCTCGCGGGTGGTCACGCCGGGAACCAACGTTTGTGGATCGGTGCTGCGCTTGTCATCGGTGAGAACGCCCTTCACGGCGTCGGCCAGAGTCGGCTGTTGCCTCGCCTCGGGCGGTGCGGTCTTTTCGATGGCCTTGCCGTCGAGGCCGGCCAGTTTGTTGAGTACCGTCTGCATGTCCGCATCGGCGCGCAGCATGCTTTTGGTCCCGCTAACGGCCAACTCCGAGACCGAGCGCTTCTGCGGATCACGGGCGCAGCCACCGATGGCGACTGCCAGCCCCAGCAGGGTCGCCGCAGCCAAGTAATGATGTTTTTGCATGATGCTCTCCTGAACCTGGGCGGCGATCTGCGCCCTACTCATGTTCAGGTTCACACCGAGTGCGAGCGTTCAATAAAAAGCGCCGAGGCTGTACCAGCGGCGTCAGGTGACTTGGATATACACGGCATAACTGCCCAGCAGCATCCAGAACACCAGGAAGATCCACGGGGTACGCAGCGAGAACAGCAACGATTTCTTGTGGCCGGCACGCGAAGTCTCGGTTTCGCTGAACAGCGGCGTCTCGTCGTACATCAGGGTCATCATCGGCTGGCTGCGCAGCAAGTGGCTCTGCTTGATCTGCCAATGGTCGATGATCTTGTATGCAGCCCGAATACCGGGCCAGGCATTGAGGGAACTGAGTACACCAAGCAACGCCAGAAATGCGGGAACGATCATGGTGAACATCTTGCCCCACTCGGGGTTGAGGTTGCCCATGGCCGAGACGAAGGCGATCACCAGAAAGGATTGAGCGGCCAGATAGGCGTCGGTGCGGTTGGCGAGGATGCTGGTCTCGTATTGGATTTCGCTGCGGTAGAAATCCAGACGCTCCTTGAGCGTACCGAAGACATGGGTGTTACGCGCCTCGATCTCGTCTTCGGGAGTGGAGGGCGTGATGATCAGTGACACGGTCGGGCTCCTGCAGGATGTGCCTGCCTAGATGGACGCCTGCGTCCATCGCAGACACCGGGATGCTGAATAGAGCGGCGCGCCCTGGAAAGATTCAGTGCGGCTGACGGAGCTGGCTCCAACCTGCCGCATGCCGGGCGAACCGCAAGAATCTGCGCCTGCTGTCAGTCAGGTCGTGTCTTGCCTTGCTCACGGCCGGTCTGCTGCGCCGTGGATTCGTGTTCGCCCTCTTGGGTCGCATCGGGGCGATGGGCGTCGTTGTCGCGCTCCTGCTCACCTTTGGACGGGCCGGCAGGTGGGCGAGCGTCGGGCAGTTTGCTGTCGTTCATGGGAACTCCTTAGCCTTTGCTGTGATTGGGTGAGGAAGGGCCAGTACCGGGCTTGATGCCGCGCGGCCCGGCGACGCCCCAGATGACCATGCCGAGCACCGGCAGCAGCACGACCAGCAAAGCCCAGAACAGCTTGGTGCCTGGCGACTTCTCGCTGCGAAACACGCTGACGATGATCCACAGGTCCACCAGCAACACGATCACTGCGCTACCGATCCAGACGTAGGTGTTGAGTTCGAACATGTCGCACGTCCTCCGTGATGCCTTATGCCAAAGCGGTTCGCACCGCCACTGGTACAGATGAAGGCGATCGGCGGGATAAAGTTCATCCGCAGTGGCACCTCCGGGACAGACGGAGTGTCAAAGGCGCTTCGATGCCCACAGCGCATCGTCGAATTCGCCATACAAGCCTGCGAGTCTGCCGCCATGAACCAACCTCCCCTACCGATGCATCCCTCATACGGTCTGCGCCCCCACCGCCCCGCCCGCCCCGCCCGCCGCTGGCGGACGGTTGCGCTAGTGGGAGGGCTCATCGCACTGGCGATGCTCGTGGGCCATGCAGGTCGCGCATGGTTGGGCACGGCTCTAGCGGTCAGCAGTGATGGACGGGTGCAAGTGGACTATGCCCGCGCAGTGCGCAGTGGCGCACCGCAGACACTGGACATCAGTGTCCGCGGCGAATCCGGCAAGGTAGTCAAATTGATCCTCGCAGGCCCGCTGTTGCGCGAATCGACCGTGGAACGGATCGACCCCGCTCCACAGGCCAGCCTGGGTGAGGGTAAAGCGCTACTGCTGCACCTGCCGGACGACGGCAGCGAACCGCGCCGCGTTCGGATAACGCTGCGCAGCCAAGCGACGGGCAGGTTGGAGGGTACGCTGCGTGCTGGGCCGGATAGCGTGGTGCGTTTAGGCACCTATCGCTACCCATGAAGCCCTGCGAGTCGCCCGCTTACTCGGTGGGCGACTCGGTGTTGATGTAGTCCGGGTGCTCGCCCAGCGAGAACGTCCGACGCTGCTCGCGACGCGCGTGCGGGCGGGCGGCAAGCGCTTGCAGGGTCTGTGGTTGGCCGGTCTCCAGCGCACGTTTGATCGCCATGATCACCCGCACGTCGCGCCAACCTTCGTCACCGTTGGCCTCCGGGCTTTGCCCGTTGAGGATGCAGTCGGAGAAGTAAGCGGTCTCGCCGGCGAACTGGTCTACCACAGGGCTGACGTGGACGCGGTTGTCGCCCTCCACTTCGGCGTGGTACTTGATCGCCACCCCTTCCCCATAACCGAAGCACGGTGAAGCATCGATCACGCCCTTGCTGCCCAGCAGCAGGAAGTGCTCGGCATCGGGCAAGGTGTAGCTGACGGTGAACTGCGCCAGACGCTCCTCGGGGAAACGCAGGTTGACGGTCACGGTATCCCAGGTCGAAATCTCGCTGCCGGGCGACTTGACGCCGATGGCCGACACTTCGATGGGCTCGGCGTTGAACAGTTGACGCACCATGTTCAGCGGGTACGGCCCCATGTCCAGAACCGGGCCGGCTGCGAAGCCGTCCTGAGCACGGTGGTTGCTCGGCTTGACCGTCTGCGTGAAGGTCGAAGTGAACAGCCTTGGATCACCGAAATCGCCGCCTTGCACGCGCTCGATCATGTCCACCGTGCCTGGCTCGCAGTGCAGGCGGTAGGCGATCATCAGCTTGGCCTTGGATTCGCGCTCGGCGTCGAGGATGGTCTGGCAATCCTCTTCGGTGCTGGCCATGGGCTTTTCCAGCAGCACGTGGATGCCCTTCTCCAGCGCAGGCACGACGAACTCGACGTGGCGGAAGTTGGGGGTGGCGACGTACACGGCGTCCACTTCGCCTGAGTCGAGCAGCTCGGCGTATTGCTCGTAGGAATAGGATTTGGCGCCGTACAGCTCGGCCAGCTGGTCGGCCTTGACCGGATCGCCGGTGACGATGGCGGTGATCACCGAGTTGTCGGTCTGGCCGACGCCGGGCATGAACGCGCCCTGGGAAATGGCGCCCGCGCCGACGACACCGTAGCGAATCTTGCGGTCTGGTTTAGGCATTGCATGCTCCTCGTTTGCGATCGATGTGTAATATGCACGAAGAGTGGGCAGTCGGTGGTTGCCGCGGGTTCCATCTTTTTCGCGGCGAGGCTTGCGCAGGCGCTCTAGCGTGAGGCTTGGAAGACTGGAAGAGGGGTCACCGACGCAAACGGCAGGCTGCGCATCGAGGCGGCGCGATGGGCAGCGACCTTGCGGATGGGCAGCACTCGATGCGACTGCCCCCTGCTCCGCCAAGCCCTATTGCAACCAGGGCGGCGGTGGCTCCTCACCCTTGCGCTCGGCCGGGCCGCGCTCGGCATCTTCCCGCGCCGCACGGCGTCGGGCGTCCTCGGCACGGGCCGCATCGATTTCGCGCAGCACGCCATGCACATCGGCATCGTGCTCGTCGTCGGCGAATTCGCCGGTCAACGGCGAATCGGGTTGCAACTCGCCCGCCTCGTACAACGCCCACATCTCACGGGCGTAGCGGGTACGCTTGAGCTCCGGGGCGAACTGGCCGAAATAGCTGCTCATGTTCGCCACGTCGCGCTCGAGCATGTCCAGGGCATGGTTGTTCGCGGCGGCGTCTACCGCTTGCGGCAGGTCGATGATCACCGGGCCGTCCGGGCCCAGCAGCACGTTGAATTCCGACAGGTCGCCGTGCACCAGCCCTGCGCAGAGCATCAGCACGATCTGGCGGATGACGAAGGCGTGGTATTCGCGCGCCTGCTCGGCTTCGAGGTGCACATCGTTCAGGCGCGGCGCGGCGTTGCCGTCGGCATCGACCACCAGTTCCATGAGCAGCACGCCGTCGAGGAAGTCATAGGGCTTGGGCACTCTAACGCCCGCCCCTGCCAGGCGGAACAGCGCCGCCACTTCGGCGTTCTGCCAAGCCTGCTCGGTTTCCTTGCGGCCGTACTTGGAACCGTTGCTCATGGCCCGGGCCTGGCGACTGTTGCGCACCTTGCGCCCTTCCTGGTACTGCGCGGCCTGGCGGAAGCTGCGCTTGTTGGCTTCCTTGTAGACCTTGGCGCAACGCACCTGCTGGCCGCAGCGCACGACATACACCGCCGCTTCCTTGCCGCTCATCAACGGGCGCAGCACCTCGTCGACCAGGCCGTCTTCGATCAGGGGTTCGATTCTTTTTGGCGTCTTCATCAGCTCGGGTCTGGGTCCTGTCCGGTCGGCCATGTGGGTATGGGTGGTCATCCTCTCATAGCGTGGAAGAACTTGCTCGGGTAAGGCGCCGCAGCCCGCCACCATTGAAAAAATATGCGGCCCGGGGCTGAATTATTTAGTGTCCATTTGTATCTCACCCCTGAGACCGGGCGTCCCTATCGAACGCATTGGCTCGGTCGTGCCAGGCACGTGAAAGGAAAACAGCAGAATGAAATTACGCAAGAAAAAAGTACGCCCCATCGGGCTCAAGGACATCACCATCGTCGACGACGTGAAGATGCGCAAAGCCATCTCCGCCGCCGCACTGGGCAACGCCATGGAATGGTTCGACTTCGGTGTGTACGGCTTCGTTGCCTTCGTTCTGGGTAAAGTCTTCTTCCCGGGTGCAGACCCCAGCGTGCAGATGATCGCGGCGTTGGCGACCTTCTCCGTGCCCTTCCTCATCCGCCCGCTGGGCGGCTTGGTGTTCGGCGCCATCGGCGATCGCATCGGGCGGCAGAAAGTGCTCGCCGCGACGATCATCATCATGTCGCTGAGCACCTTCGCCATCGGTGTCATACCCTCTTACGCGGCCATCGGCATCTGGGCGCCGATCCTGCTGCTGCTGGCCAAGATGGCCCAAGGCTTCTCGGTGGGCGGCGAGTACACCGGCGCGTCGATCTTCGTCGCCGAATACGCACCAGACCGCCGTCGTGGTTTCCTCGGCAGCTGGCTGGACTTCGGTTCCATCGCAGGCTTCGTGCTTGGTGCAGGCCTGGTGGTGCTGATTCAGAGCATGATCACCGAGGCGCAGTTCGAATCCTGGGGCTGGCGCATTCCGTTCCTGCTGGCGCTGCCGCTGGGTATCATCGGCCTGTACCTGCGCCACGCCGCCGAAGAAACTCCGGCCTTCCAGCAGCACGTCGACAGCCTGGAGCAAGGCGACCGCGACGGCCTGGCCTCCGGCCCGAAAGTCTCGTTCAAGGAAATCGCCACCAAGCATTGGCGCAGCCTGCTGACCTGCGTGGGTGTGGTCATCGCGACCAACGTCACGTACTACATGCTGCTCACCTACATGCCCAGCTACCTCACGCACAACCTGCACTACACCGAAAGCAGCGGGGTCATGATCATCATCGCGATCATGGTCGGCATGCTCTTCGTGCAGCCGGTGATCGGTTTCCTCAGCGACAAATGGGGCCGTCGCCCTTTCATCCTGGTCGGCAGCACCGGCCTGTTCGTGTTGGCGATTCCGGCGTTCAAACTGATCACCAGCGGCGACTCCGGCATGATCTTCGGCGGTTTGCTGATGCTGGCGATCCTGCTGAACTTCTTCATCGGCGTCATGGCCTCGACGCTGCCGGCGATGTTCCCCACGCACATCCGCTACAGCGCCCTGGCCAGCGCCTTCAACATTTCCGTGCTGATCGCCGGCATCACGCCGACATTGGCCGCGTGGTTGGTGGAAAGCACCAACGATCTGTTCATGCCGGCCTACTACCTGATGGTCATCGCCGTGATCGGCTTCGTCACCGCCGTCACCATGAAGGAAACCGCCAACAAGCCGCTGCGCGGCGCGGCGCCTTCGGCTTCGAACATCGAAGAAGCGCGTGAACTGCTCGAAGAGCACCACGACACCATCGAGCAGAAGATCGAAGACATCGACACGCAGATCGCCGAACTGGAAGCCAAGCGCGCCAGCCTGGCCCAGCAGCATCCACGCATCGACTGACCTGCTGTACCCCCGCCCGGGCCGCCTTGCGCGGCCCGCGCCTTTTGCACCACCCGCAGCGCCAGAGCTTCGCCTCTCCCCTGCCTCCAAGCCAGCGCGCCACCCATAGCCTTGCCCTTTGCGGCTCTCGTCCAAGCCTTGTGACATGGCTCTAGCCTGCCGCTCGCCGGTCAATTTTGCCCTCGCTGGCAGCGCCGGGTATCCTGACCCACTCGCGCACAGGAACCCCTCGACGATGACCTTGAACAGGCCTTTCTGGCTGCTCACCGCAGTCGTGCTGCTGAGCCCGACGACCCAGGCCCAACAGATCAAGCGTGAGCTTGGCGATTTCGATTTCACCCTGGCCACCACCCCCACGCGCACCATGGCCGAAGGCTTGATCTCGCCCGCCGCCGTCGGCTCGTTCCACGGCGGTGTGGACCTCAGCCACCCCAATGGCGTGTATTTCGGCCAGTACGCCCCGAGCATGGGCCTGACCAAAGCCTCGACCCTCAAGCTGGACAACTACGCCGGCTACAAGCAGGAATTCACTGACAGCCTCGGCTACGAAGTGGGCGTGATCCACTACACCCAGCCCAATCAGCCCGAAGCCAACAGCTACGCGCTGTACGGTGGTCTGTCGCTGTTCGGCAGCCGTTTCGGCGGGGCCTTCAACGACTCGCCCGACAACCGCACCGGCACACTGTTCGCCAACCTGGGGCGGCTGCCCTTGCTGGACGCCGACTTCACCCTGAAGGTCGCCCACCATCAGCTGGGTACGCCGTTCACCATCGGCGAAGCCGGGCAGATCGACAGCTTCAACGACTGGTCGCTGAAGTTCTCGCGCCCCTGGCGCGGGGTGGATCTGGACCTGGAGTACAGCAATTCGAGCCTGACCGGCAGCGGCTGCGATGCGTATTCGGGGATCAACAGCATGTGCGACAGCATGGTGACGTTGCGGGCGCAGCGGCGGTTTTTCTAAGGCGTTGTCTAAGACGTCCCTGAAGGGCCGGCCCGCACGCACTTTTCACTACAGCACAGCGTGGCCATGGCACTGAAGCCACTCGCCAACTTGTCATGTCGGGTACGGATCCGACGTTTTACCTGGAGCCAACCCAACAGCCGGTCGATCACCTTGCGCTTTAATGCGGCCTGGCGCCTCAGCGCTGAGGCTGTGTTGTGCGGTCGATGATCGCGCTCAGGAGGCGTTGACCATAAAGCCCGACTCCCAGTCCCGTCACGACAAGCACGACAGCGACCACCTTATCGAGTGACAGGTTCTCTTCGAAGAGGATGGCGGAACCGATCAGACCAAACACCGGCACCAGCAGCGATAACGGCGCGATCGTAGAGACCGGATAGCGTTTCATCAGGGAATTCCACACCCAGTAGCCGAACAGCGTGTTGGGGTAGACCTGAAACAGGATGGAAAGCACGGCCCGCGTGTCCACCTGGTCGATCAACGTTCGATACCCGGTCGTGCCGTTCAGTGCATAGTCGATAGCAAACAGCGCAATGGGTGAGAATGCGCTGGACCACACCAGAAAACCGAAGACTTGGGTGGTCCGGGCTTTCTTGCTGACCACGTTCGCCACGCTCCACGCCATCGCCCCCAGCAGTACCAGCGCCAAGCCAGTCAACGTAACGGTCCCGTCGGTAATGGGAATGATGCTGAGCAACCCGCAGAGGGCGATGACCATTCCGGCGATCTGATAACGCGACACGCTCTCCTTGAAGACCCTTGCCCCCAACAGAATGGTGAAAAACGCGCTGAATTGAAGCACCAGCGAAGCGATACCTGGCGATAGCCCTGATGTGATCCCCAGGTTGACCACACCCCACAAACCGACGCCGAAGATCAGCCCGTACCCAGCGATATAGCGCCACGGCACGTCAGGTTTAGGGATGAAGAAAATCGCGGGAAGCGCGCAAAGCGTGAACCGGATACCGGCCAGGATGAAAGGGTCGACGCGGGTCAAACCCAATTTGATCACCGAGAAGTTGAGGCCCCATACGGCAGTGATCGAAAGGGCGAGCAGCAGGTGTCTGAGCTTCACAGCGGTCTTCCCTGACGCGATGTCGGGCAACGGGAGGTCAAAAACCACAAGCCCCACGCGGTGGCGCTGATCGCGGCGCCCAACAGGCTGACGGCAGGCCATCCCCAGCGCGCGTAGGTTTGCGTTGCGGCGGTCGCCCCGAGTGCGCTGCCGGTGGAGTAGAAAAACATGTACACACCGACCATACGACTTTGGGCGTCCGGTCGTGCGGCGAAAATCAGACTCTGGTTGGTGACGTGAACGGCCTGGACGGCGAAGTCGAGCACGACGATCCCGCCGACGAGAGCCAACAGCGAGGTCTGGGCGAAGCCGATGGGCAACCATGACAGCGTCAACAGGCCCAAAGCCAAGCCGCTGACCCGCGAGCCCAGCCCTCGGTCCGCCCAGCCGCCGGCCCTCCTGGCGGCCAACGCGCCGGCCACGCCTGCCAAGCCGAACAACCCGATCACCGTATGCGGTAAAGAGAGCGGCGGCGCGCTCAGTGGCAGTACCAGCGCCGTCCACAACACGGAAAATGCAGCGAAGATCAGCAGCGCCAGCAGCCCCCTGATCTGTAGCACCGGTTCGTTCAGCAGCAGAGCGAACAGAGAGCGGATCAGCCCGGCATAACCGCCCTTGGTCTGTCGCGTCGGGATGTCGGGCACGTATTTGTACACTACCGCAGCGAGGGCCAGCATCAGCCCTGAGGAGACAAAGTAGACCGCTCGCCAACCGGCCAGGTCGGCGATCAGCCCCGCTATGAAACGTGCCAGAAGAATGCCCAGCACAATCCCGCTGGTGACGGTCCCGATAGCCTGCCCGCGTTGTGACGGCGCCGCCAGCACAGCCGAATAGGCCACCAGCACCTGCACGAGCACTGCCATCAGACCGACGCCGACCATGGCGGCCAGTAACACCGGCCATGTCGATGAAGCACCGACCGCAGCCAGTGCGAATGCGCACAGCACGATCTGAGTCAGTACGAGCCGCTTGCGGTTGACCAGATCGCCCAGAGGAACGAGCAGCAGCAACCCCAGCGCGTAACCGATCTGAGTCATCGTGACCACGATGCCAATCCGCTCCGTAGCGACGCCCAGGCTGTGCGCCATCGAGTCGAGCAAAGGCTGAGCGAAGTAGACGTTGGCGACCGCCAGTCCACAGGTCACCGAGAACAGCAGGGCGATGGACGGGGAAAGGCTGGTCAATCCTTGATCATCTTTCTGATCCCCACTCGAATGCACTCTGGCTGAGGCGAATTCTGAGGGTCGCGTCATCAGTGATTTTGACTTGGCTGTCATGACGGCCTCCATTGGAGTAATCTAGTTTCAAATTGAAACTCTATAGGATTGTTGCCCAATCCAATTTCAAATTGCAACCAAATTTGTGTGGTTGAGCGCTAGCCGCTCCAGACTCGTTACCGGAGGTTAAAAATGACCGGAACCGTATTTCACGACGGTCGCGAATGCCCAGTCGCAAGAACGCTTGAAGTGATCGGTGATCGTTGGTCGCTGTTGATCGTTCGCGATGCGTTCGACGATATCCGTCGCTTCAGCGAATTTCAGAAAAGCCTGGGCGTTGCGAGGAACATACTGACTTCGAGGCTCAAAGCGTTGGTCGAGGTGGGTGTCTTCGAAATCTGCCCGGCGTCGGACGGCAGTGCCTACAAGGAATACGTGCTAACGGACAAAGGGCGAGCGATCTTTCCGATCGTGGTCAGCCTGCGCCAGTGGGGTGAGCGCTTCCAGTTCGAACCCCATGAGACGCGCTCGGCGCTAGTGGACAAAGCATCAGGTGAGCCGTTGATGGCGATGGCCGTACGTTCTGCGAGCGGCAAACCGCTGGGGCCATCCGATTGCGAACGAGTCAGGATCGTCGCTCGGGATTTGTGAGTGGCCGCTTGTGGCCGAGGCCAGTGAAGGCATGTCCACTGCGCTGGTCGGCGCGTTTGAGCCGTCCGTCCGCAGCACGGGCGCGGAACCTGCTTGGACGCATCGCCGCCGCGCCCTCATCGGAAAAGGGGTATCGAGAAGGCAAAAAACCCGGCGCACCATGCGACCGGGTTTTGTCTTACAGCCCTTACGGCCCTTACAGGTTCAAATCGGCGTCCTTGTCGACATTATCCTGCCCCAACGGATCGATGTGCTCGGGATTGGCCGGGTCCTGACGCTTGTCGATCTGCGGCGGCGGGGTCAGCTCGAGGATCTTACTGGTGTACTCCCACTCCTCCTGGACCTTGACCGGGTCGTCGTTCAAGTGCGTGCCATAGGACGGCACGATCTGCTTGACCTTGTCCTGCCAGGCCGGGGTCGCCAGCTTGTCCTTGAACACTTTCTGCAGCAGGTCGAGCATGATCGGCGGCGCGGTGGAAGCGCCTGGCGAGGCGCCGAGCAGGCCGGCGATGGTGCCGTCCTTGGAGGTCACCACTTCGGTGCCCAGTTTGAGCACGCCGCCCTGTTCTTCGTCCTTCTTGATGATCTGCACGCGCTGGCCGGCTTGCCACAGGCGCCAGTCTTCCTTCTTGGCGTGGGGGAAGTAGGTCTGCAGCGCCGCGAAGCGATCGTCGTCCGATTGCATGACCTGGCCGACCAGGTACTTGACCAGGTCGAACTCACGCGCGCCCACCCGCACCATCGGCCAGGTGTTGTGCAGGGTCATGCTGCCGAACAGGTCGAGCAGCGAGCCTTCCTTGAGGAACTTGGTGGAGAAGGTCGCGAACGGTCCGAACAGGATCACGCGCTTGCCGTCCAGCACACGGGTGTCCAGGTGCGGTACCGACATGGGCGGTGCGCCGGTGGAAGCGATGCCGTAGGCCTTGGCCATGTGGCGCATGGCGACGTCCTGGTTCTCGGTGACCAGGAACGAGCCGCCGACCGGGAAGCCTGCGTATTCCTTGGCCTCGGGAATGCCGGACTTCTGCAGCAGGGTCAGCGCCTTGCCGCCAGCGCCGATGAACAGGAACTTGGCGTTGGTGGCGCCTGTGCTGCCGTCCTTGAGGTTCTTGTACTCGACGTGCCAGGTGCCGTCGTCGTTGCGGCTGATGTCCTGCACTTCGGTGGACACCTTGACGTCGATGTTCGGCCGGCTTTGCAGGTAGCTCACGTACTGGCGAGTGATCTCGCCGAAGTTGACGTCGGTGCCGATGGGCGTCCAGGTCACGGCGAGCTTCTGGCTCGGGTCGCGCCCTTCCATCATCAGCGGGACCCACTTGGCGATCTGCGTGTGGTCCTCGGAGTACTGCATCGGACGGAACAGCGGGCTGGCCTGAAGTGCTTCGTAGCGTTTCTTGAGGAAGCGAATGTTGTCGTCGCCCCAGACAAAGCTCATGTGCGGCGTGGAATTGATGAACGAGCGCGGGTTCTTCAACACGCCCTGCTTGACCTGCCAGGCCAGGAACTGACGGGTGATCTGGAACGACTCGTTGATCTCCACCGCTTTGGTGATGTCGATCTTGCCGTTCTTTTCCGGCGTGTAGTTCAGCTCGGCCAGGGCCGAGTGGCCGGTGCCGGCATTGTTCCAGCCGTTGGAGCTTTCTTCGGCGACCTTGTCCAGGCGCTCGACCATCTCCATCGACCATTCAGGCTCCAGCTCGTTGAGCCAGACCGCCAGGGTGGAGCTCATGATGCCGCCGCCCACCAGCATGACGTCTACCTGCTTGGTGTCGGCCGCCTGCGCGTTGCCCAGCGCAACTGCCACCGCCAGGCCCGTGAGTGCCTTGTGCATCGTTTTCCTGCCCTTCATACGTTCTCCCTCGAGGTCGAAAACGCCCCGATTGCTTTGATGTACCCCAGTCACTGGGCCGCCGGCCTTCCGGGCCGGCGACGAGTACGCCATGTCGCTTCGCGCGACGGGCTGCACACGGGGGCGAACACGCCCAGCCGCCTGCGGCGTGTGTTGTTGAAAGCCTCACCCCGTAGGAGTTCCGCAACCCGCCGAGCATAGGGCAAATCTGCCACTATCCGACCACCTGCACTTGCAAGCGGACCCGTCCGATAATACTGTATGAATATTCAGTACCAGGTGTATGCCATGCAATTGATCGCCAAGTTGGGCATCCTTGCCGATGCCGCCAAATACGATGCTTCCTGCGCCAGCAGCGGCGCCCCCAAGCGCAGTTCCAAGGGGCGTGACGGCCTTGGCGCGACCAACGGCATGGGCATCTGCCACAGCTATACGCCCGACGGCCGCTGTGTGTCGCTGCTCAAGATCCTGCTCACCAACTTCTGCCTGTACGACTGTCAATACTGCGTCAACCGCCGCTCCAGCAACGTGCCGCGCGCCCGCTTCAGTCCCGAAGAAGTGGTGCGCCTGACCCTGGACTTCTACCGGCGCAACTGCATCAGCGGGCTGTTTCTGAGCTCGGGCATCATCCGCTCGGCCGACTACACCATGGAGCAGTTGATCCGCGTGGCGCGGCTGCTGCGCGAAGAGCACAACTTCCGCGGCTACATCCACCTCAAGACCATTCCCGACGCCGACCCGCTGCTGATCGCCGAGGCCGGTCGGCTGGCCGACCGGCTCAGCGTCAACATCGAACTGCCCACCGATGAAAGCCTGCAACGCCTGGCGCCGGAAAAGAACGGCGGCACCATCCGCCAGGCCATGAGCGTCATCCACCAGGAGCAGTTGGCGGTGGCCGACGAACCCAGAGCACCGCGCTTCACCCCGGCGGGTCAAAGCACCCAGGTGATCGTCGGCGCCGACGCCACCGACGACAGCACCTTGCTGCGCAATGCCGAGTCGCTGTACCAGGGCTATGGCCTCAAGCGCGTCTATTACTCCGCCTTCAGCCCCATTCCCGACAGCCCGGACAGCGTGCCGTTGGCCGCCCCGCCGCTGCTGCGCGAGCATCGGCTGTACCAGGCCGACTTCCTCCTGCGCGGCTACGGCTACAACGCTGGCGAGCTGTTCGGCAAGTCGTCGAACCTGGCGTTGGACATCGATCCCAAACTGGCCTGGGCGCTGGCCAACCGCGAGCAGTTCCCGATGGACGTCAACCGCGCCGAGCCGGCGTTGCTGGCGCGCATCCCAGGCATCGGTCTGCGCAGCGTGCAGCGGCTGGTGGCGCTGCGCCGTGAGCGGCGCATCCGCTATGACGACCTGATCCAGTTGCGCTGCGTATTGGACAAGGCGCGGCCCTTCATCATCACCAGCGACTATCGCCCGTCCAACGGCGACCTGCGCAGCGGCCTGCTGCGCGAACGCCTGCGCGAGCCGCAGGCGCCAGTACAGATGGGTCTGTGGGGATGATCGCGCTCGACTGCGACGACCTCTTCGGGGTGTGGCGCAAACAGGCGCGGGCGTTGCTGGGCCATGGCATCGACCCGTCCCAGGTGACCTGGAACCAGGGGCCGATGGACGACCTGCTGGCGCAGCCGTTGCCTTTGCCTGAAGGCCCTGGGCCGTTCCGCGCCACGGTACCGGCGGCGCTGCTGGAGCAGCTGCAACAGGCCGCGCGTTACCACGGCGAACAGCGCTGGAATCTGTTGTACGAGGTGCTGTGGCGCGTGGCCCATGGCGACCGTACGGCGATGATGGCGGGCGACCGCTTGGGCAGCGAGTTGCAGCGGCGGATCAAGCAGGTGAGCCGTGAGGCGCATCACTTGCATGCGTTCGTACGCTTCGTGCCCCTGCCCGGCCCCTTGGCCGAGCGGCTGCAACTGGACCTGGTGGCCTGGCATGTGCCGGCCCACGACATTCTGGAAAGCGCCAGCGGGCATTTCGCCGAGCGGCTGGGGCGCCAACGCTGGCTGATCGCGACCGATCGGGACGGGGTGCTGTACGACGGCGCCAGGATGGACTACCGGCGCCAGTGCCCTGCCGAATGGCAACAGTGGGCGCAGCATGCCGACGATCCCGGTGCGGAGCTGTGGCGTACTTATTACCGGCATATCTTCAACCCTGCGCGACTCAACCCCGAAGTCTTGCGCCAGCACATGCCGGGCCGCTTCTGGCGGCATTTGCCCGAGGGCATGCTGATTCCGCAACTGGTCGGCCAGGCGCGGCACGGCAAGCAGCGCGACGGTCAGGCGCCGGAGGTGGCGCAACAGGCTGGCAAGCAAATTCAGAAGAAGGATTGATGTCGGCCCGTAACACGATTGTGTTCCCAGTCAAACCTTCGCTTCGCCAGGCATTTTTCGTATTAAGGCTATCGCGGCTGAAGCCGCTCCAACAAAATCCTGGTCTACTGAAAGAGCCACAATCATCGGCTTTTTACAGAACCACTTGTAGGAGCGGCCGGCCGGCGCTCCGGTTCAGCCGCGATGGGCGGCAGCGCCGCCCTGAATCGATAGTACCCATTGAGCCTGCTGCGCAGGCCATCGCGGCTGGTCGGAGCGCCGAACCGGCCGCTCCTGCAGGATTTTGGTCGGCTGCAAGACTTGGCGGCCGCGTATCCGTGGGTAGACCCATCTACGGTTGATGACAAGGCCATCTCCAGCAGACCTGCGGCACGGACTCGGTCGACTCCGTCGTACAGGACGAGCCGCAGCAGCTCTGCGCTACCAGACCCACAACCGTGCATGGCAAGCGCGCGGCTTCAAGCAAACAACCGCTGCAACATCACGCTGAGCGTTCGCTCCCTCAACATAGCCTGGTCCAAATACCGCTGAGCCGATTCGACGTGGCTTTGCAAGCGACGACGTACCTGGCTTTCCCCGCACAATGCCACCAGCGTCGATTTGCCATCGTCCTTGCCCTGATCCTTGCCACTGGATGGATCGCGATCGCGCAGGTCGTCACGCAATTGAAAGGCCTGGCCCAGCTCCAGCGCGAAATGCTGCAAAGGCGCACGCACGCTCGGCGAGGCATCGCCCAGATCGCAGGCCATGTCCATGATCGCCGAGAACAGCACGCCGGTCTTGAGCTGGTTGGTCTGGGCGATTTGCGCAGCGCTGCGCGCCTTGCCGCCATCGCGCAGATCCTGCAGCTGCCCTTTGACCAGCCCTTGCACACCGATGGCCTGCGACAGCGTGGTGACCAGACGGTTGCGCACTTCGGGCCGCACACCCTCGATGGCCGCCATGAGGCCGAAGGCGTGGCTGAGCAGGGCAATGGCGCTCAGCACGGCCACGTCTTCGCCGAAGGCCAGGTGCAGCGTGGCACGGCCACGGCGCAGCGCGGCGTTGTCCATGCACGGCAGATCGTCGAGCACCAGGGAAGCGGCGTGCACCAGCTCCACCGCGCAGGCCACGTCCATGGCGGCCGCACGTGAAGCGCCGAGGCCTTCGGCGGTCAGCACCAACAGCATCGGGCGCAGGCGTTTGCCCGGTGCCAGGCTGCATTCGCGCATGGCGGCTGCCACCAGGTCGCGGGCGTTGCCAGGCGCAGGCAAGACGGCGTCGAGACGGGCCTCGAACGCTTCACGCAACGGCTCTAGGGAGTGCGCAAGCCCGCACTCGGCGGCAAGCGGCGTGGTTGCTGTGGTCGTCATCCTGGCCTCTTCATTGTTGTGCGGCAGCTTTACTACGGTAGCAAGGAACGACTGGAACGTGCCGTTGCCTGATGCAATAACTCAAAGCTTAGCTATACAAGTTAATCCGTGTTGTACAACTCTTACCTCATGCACTGACCACGCATCCAGACAAATGATTCACCGGCCCCTGGAACCCGGCATGAAGAAAAACTCGCTCTCCCAACGCAAGGACGACCACCTGGACATCGTATTGGACTCCGCCCGGGCCACGGCCCGCACCGACGGCGGTTGGACGAGCGTGCGTTTCGAACATTGCGCCTTGCCGGAACTTGCCCTGGACGACATCGATCTGGGCACCCAGTTTCTGGGTAAAAGCCTGCAAGCGCCGCTGTTGATCAGCTCCATGACCGGCGGCGCCGCACGGGCCGAAGCGATCAACGCGCACCTGGCCGAAGCGGCCCAGCAGTTGGGCATCGCCATGGGTGTGGGCTCGCAGCGCGTCAGCCTGCGCGAAGGCTTCGACCAAGGCCTGACCCGCGCCCTGCGCAAACGCGCGCCCGACGTGGCCTTGCTGGCGAACCTCGGCGCCGTGCAACTGCGCGAAGCCGATGGCCTGGAACTCGCCCGTCGGGCGGTGGACAGCCTGCAAGCCGATGCGCTGATCCTGCATCTCAACCCACTGCAAGAAGCCGTGCAGCCCGAGGGCGATCGCGACTGGGGCGGGGTGTTGCAGTCGATCGAACGGCTGTGCCGAACGCTCGAGGTGCCGGTGATCGCCAAAGAGGTCGGCGCAGGCATCAATGTCGCCACGGCCATGGCCCTGGGCAACGCGGGCGTGCAGGTGATCGATGTGGCCGGCACCGGCGGCACCAGCTGGGCTGCGGTCGAAGCCGAACGCATCGAGAATGCCAGCGACCGTGCGGTGGCCATGGCCTTCGCCGATTGGGGCATGCCCACCGCCACCTGCCTGCACAGCGTGCACCGCGCCCTGCCCCGCATGGCGCTGATCGCCTCGGGGGGGATCGCCGACGGCGTCGAAGCGGCCAAGGCCATCCGCCTGGGCGCGCAGTTGGTCGGCCAGGCGGCGCGCGTGCTGCCGGCAGCGATGCAGTCGACCGAAGCGGTATTGGCGCATTTCGACATCCTCCTGCGCCAGTTGCGCATCGCCTGCTTCTGCACCGGCTCGCGCAACCTCGACGCGCTGCGTAGCGCGCGTCTGCAAGTGCCCCACGGATGAGCCACTTCGCGGTCGTGGCACCGCCCTATCCCAGCCATTTCCAGGCATTGCAGGCCGTGGCCGGACATCTGTTGGAGCGCGGTCATCGCGTCACGTTCTTCCAGCAGGCCGACGCCGCGCGCTGGCTCAGCGATGCGCGCATGGGCTTCATAGCCCTCGGCACGACCAGCCATCCGCCCGGCAGCCTGACCCAGGCCCTCGAGTTGGCGGCGCGGCCCAACGGCCCGCTGCGCCTGCGCCGCTTGATCCGTCAATTGGCAGGCACCAGCGCCATGCTCTGCGAAACCCTGCCCGCTGCCTTGCGCGACGCGCAGGTGGATGCGTTGCTGTGCGACCAGATGGAGCCGGCCGGCGCCTTGATCGGCGAAGCCCTGGGCCTGCCGATCGTATCCATGGCCTGCGCGCTGCCGGTCAACCGCGAACCGGGCCTGCCGTTGCCGGTCATGCCTTTCGCGCCGGGCCGCGACGCACGCCTGTACGAGGGTACCGAACAGGTCCACGACTGGCTGATGAAACCCTTGCAGGCGGTGATCGACGCCACCTGCGAACGCCACGGCCTGCCGCCGCGCCAGGGCATGCACACGTGCTTGTCGCCGCTGGCGCAGATCAGCCAGACCCTGGCGCCGTTCGACTTTCCCCGTCGAGCGCTGCCCGACCATTTTCATGCAGTCGGGCCCTGGCGGCGCGACGGCGCCGGCGACGGACAGTGGCTGCTCGACCCACAGCGGCCCTTGGTGTTCGCCAGCCTCGGTACCCTGCAGGGGCATCGTTTCAGCCTGTTCCTGCGCATCGCCCAGGCCTGCAAAGCCCTGGACGTGCAACTCCTGCTGGCCCACTGCGGTGGCCTGGACGCCGCGCAGCAGACGCGCCTGCGCTACAGCGGCGCGAGCATCGTCACCGACTTCGCGCCGCAGCACTGGGCGGTACGCGCGGCCCAGGTGGTGATCAGCCACGGCGGCCTCAACACCGTGCTCGATGCGGTGGCGGCGCACACGCCGCTGCTGGTGATGCCCATCGCCTTCGATCAGCCTGGCGTAGCGGCGCGGGTCGCCTACCATGGCTTGGGCGAGGTGCTACCGCGCTGGGCCGGGCCACGGCGTATCGCCGCCAGCCTCGAGCGCTTGCTGGCCCGCCCCGCGGCCCATCACCCTGCGTTGAACGACGCACTGAATACCGCAGGCGGTGCGATGCGCGCCGCTGACATCATCGAACGGGCCGTCACCACCGGACGGCCCGTCCTGCATAGCGACCTGCCATGAACTTCGACCTGATCCTGGCCGGCGGCGGCCTGGCCAACGGCCTGATCGCTTGGCGCCTGCGCCAATTGCGCCCCGAGCTGAACATCCTGTGCCTGGAGGGCGACGCCGCGCCGGGCGGCAACCATACCTGGTCGTTCCACGAAGCCGATCTCGACCAGAGCCAGCGGCAATGGCTGGCCCCGCTGGTGGGCCATAGCTGGCCCAGCTACCACGTCCACTTCCCAGGCTTTTCGCGGCATCTGGCCAGCGGCTATGCCAGCATCGACAGCGCCCGCTTCGCCCGCCTGATGACCGAGGCACTGGGCCCGGCACTGCGCTGCAACAGCCGTATCCAGCAGCTCGACGCCACCAGCGTGCTGCTCGACAGCGGCGAACGCCTGCAGGCTGCAGCCGTGATCGACGGACGCGGTCCGCTGCCCAGCCCGCACATGGTGCTGGGCCAGCAGGCGTTTCTCGGCCAGGTGGTGCAACTGCACGCGCCCCATGGCCTGGCCGCGCCCATCGTCATGGACGCGCGGGTGGCGCAGGGCGACGGTTATCGCTTCGTCTACGTGTTGCCGTTCAGCGAAGACACGCTGCTGGTGGAAGACACCCACTACGTCGAACGCCACGCGCTCAGCGCCGAGCAACTGCGCCAACACATCGGGCAGTACTTGCAGCAGCACGGCTGGCACCCCAAACAGGTGCTGCGCGAAGAACATGGCGTGCTGCCGATCACCCTGGCCGGCGATTTCCCTGCCTGGCAGGCCGAACAGGCCGGCCAGCTACAGGCTGGCCTGCGCGCCGGGCTGTTCCATTGCACCACCGGCTACTCGCTGCCCGAGGCCGTACGCCTGGCGGATTGGCTGGCGCGCCAGCCGCATCTGGCGCATGACAGCCTGGCGCCGGCGTTCGCCGACTACCAGCGCAGCCGCTGGCAGCACCAAGGTTTCTATCGCCTGCTCAACCGCATGCTGTTTCTCGCCGGCTTGCCGCAGCAGCGCTGGCACGTCATGCAACGCTTCTACCGGTTGTCCGAGCCCCTGATCGCACGGTTCTACGCCGGGCGTAACACGTGGGCCGACCGCCTGCGCATTCTCAGCGGCAAACCGCCGGTCCCTGTTGGTCAGGCGCTGCGCGCCGCGCTGCGTCATTCCCCCCGCCATTTCGAGGAACATTCATGACCCCTGGTAAAACGGCTGTCGTCATCGGCGCCGGCCTGGGCGGCCTGGCCTTGGCCATCCGCTTGCAAGCCGCTGGCGTCGCCACCACTTTGCTGGAGCGCCGCGACCTGCCAGGCGGGCGCGCCTACGTGTACAAGGACGAGGGCTTCACCTTCGACGCGGGGCCGACGGTGATCACCGACCCTTCGGCCATCGAGGCGCTGTTCGAGGCGGCGGGCAAACCCATGCGCGACTACGTCGAGCTGCTGCCGGTGACCCCTTTCTATCGCTTGTGCTGGGAGGACGGCACGCGGTTCGACTACGGCAACGACCAGGCCGACCTGGAGCGACAGATCCACGCCCTGGAACCGGCCGACGTCGAAGGCTATCGGCGCTTCCTGGCCTATTCCAAGGAAGTGCTCGCCGAGGGCTACGTGAAGCTCGGCGCGGTGCCGTTCCTGTCGTTCCGCGACATGCTCTCGGCGGGCCCGCAGCTGGCCCGCCTGCAAGCCTGGCGCAGCGTGTATGGCATGGTCGCGAAATTCATCCGCAACGAAAAACTGCGCCAGGCGTTCTCGTTCCACGCCTTGCTGGTCGGGGGCAACCCCTTCTCCACCTCGTCGATCTACACGCTGATCCACGCCCTGGAGCGTGAATGGGGCGTGTGGTTCCCACGGGGTGGTACGGGCGCACTGGTCCAAGGCATGGCCAAGCTGTTCGAAGACATCGGCGGGCGCCTGGTGCTCAACGCAGACGTCAGCGGCTTCGACACCGAAGGCGACCGACTCACTGCCGCGCGTACCGCCGACGGGCAGCGTTGGCCGGCCGACACCATCGCCTCCAACGCTGACGTGGTGCACACCTACAGCGACCTGCTCGGCACCCACCCACGCGGGCGCAGCGAGGGCGAGCGGCTCAAGGGCAAGCGGTTCAGCAATTCGCTGTTCGTCGTGCACTTCGGCCTCAAGCGCGAGCAGCCGCAGTTGCGCCACCACACCGTGTGCTTCGGCGCGCGCTACAAGCCGCTGATCAATGAAATCTTCGCCGGGCCACAGCTGCCCGAAGATTTCTCGCTGTACCTGCACACCCCTTGCGCCACCGATCCGAGCCTGGCGCCGCCCGGCTGTTCCAGCCATTACGTGCTGGCGCCGGTGCCGCACCTGGGCAACGCCGACGTCGACTGGCGCGAAGAAGCGCCGCGCTACCGCGACCGTATCTTCAGCTACCTGGAACAGCACTACATGCCCGGCCTGCGCGAGGATCTGGTGACCTGCCGCACCTTCACCCCCCTGGACTTCCGCGAAGAGCTCAATGCGCACCTGGGATCGGCGTTCTCCCTGGAGCCGGTCCTGCAGCAAAGCGCCTGGTTCCGCCCCCACAACCGCGACGCGCAGGTCAAGAATCTCTATCTGGTGGGTGCCGGTACCCACCCCGGCGCTGGCGTGCCCGGGGTGATCGCTTCGGCCAAGGCCACTGCGCAACTGATGATCGAGGACCTGCACGGATGACCGAACCGGCCACCGATCCGCTGCTGCAACACGCGCTCGACAGCATCGCCGTGGGCTCGAAGAGCTTTGCCAGCGCTTCGCGCCTGTTCGATCCGCACACTCGGCGCAGCGCAGTGCTGCTCTACGCCTGGTGTCGGCACTGCGACGATGTGATCGACGGCCAACAGGCCGGCCATGATGCAGTACCGCTCAGCCCGGCCGAGGCGCGCCTGCGCCTGGCCGAGTTGCGCGCCCGCACGCAGACGGCCTACCTCGCCACACCCATCGACGACCCGGCCTTCGCTGCCTTGCAGGCCGTGGTGCAGCGTCATGGCATCGCCCGTGAGGAAGCCCTCGACCTGTTGCAGGGTTTCGCCATGGACGTCGATGGCCAGCACTACCAGACCTTCGCCGACACCTTGCAGTACTGCTACCACGTCGCCGGGGTGGTGGGGCTGATGATGGCGCGGATCATGGGCACCCAGGACCCGCAGGTGCTCGACCGCGCCTGCGACCTGGGACTGGCGATGCAATTGACCAACATCGCCCGCGACATCGTCGACGACGCCGAAGTCGGCCGTTGCTACCTGCCCCAGCAGTGGCTCGACGAGTTCGGCATCACCCTGGCGACCTTGGCCGAGCCGCGCCATCGACCGGCGCTGGCGGTGCTGGCCACGCGCCTGATCGATCAGGCCGAGCCCTATTACGCCAGCGCCGAGGCGGGCCTGGCGGCGCTGCCTTGGCGTTCGGCCTGGGCGGTGGCGAGCGCCGGGGCCGTGTACCGGCGTATCGGTATCCGCGTGCGCGCGGCGGGCGCCCAGGCCTGGAACACGCGCGCCTCCACCGGCAAGCTGGAAAAGCTGACTGCGCTCAGCGGGGGGCTGTGGACGAGTCTGCTGCGGCGTCTGCGACGCTATCCGCAGCGCGACCCTCGGTTGTGGACGCGCGCGCCGCTGCCGAACGCAACGGCCCATCGTGCCGAGCCCGCAACTGCGCCTTGAGGCGCTCGATGGGCGGTGCATAGATGAAGCCGAACGACACGCAACCCTCCCGGCCATGCACTGCGTGGTGCATCAGATGGGCCTGGTAGAGGCGCTTGAGATAGCCACTGCGCGGCACGTAGCGCAATGGCCAGCGCCGGTGCACCAGCCCATCGTGGGCGATGAAGTACAGCAGCCCGTAGCCGGTCATGCCGGCACCGATCCATTCCAGCGGGTGCCAACCGGCGTTGCCCAAAGCGATCAACACGATGGCCAATACGGCGAACACCACGGCGTACAGGTCGTTCTTCTCGAACCAACCCTGGCGCGGCTCATGGTGCGAGCGGTGCCAGCCCCAGCCGATACCGTGCATGAGGTACTTGTGGGCCAGCCAGGCAACGACTTCCATGCCGGCCAGGGTGATCAGTAAGATGGCGAGGTTGGTGAGCATGGCGTCCGTTCGATTCCAGGGAGTGAGGTATGGAGTGCTGCGCCTAGGATAGCGTTCCCCGGTGTATCAGCGTAAACGGCGCGACGGGTTGATCTGGGTCGCACCTGCGCATGGACGAAGATGAAAACGGTATTGGCTTTCATGAAATTTGTTATAAGATAACGTTTCATTCCAAGCCCACCTCCTGCCTGCGATCCTTCATGACAAGCACCAACCCTCTTCCCACCCCTATCACCCAACGCCTGCAAAGCATCGACGCGCTGCGTGGCCTGGTGATTTTGTTCATGCTGCTGGACCATGTCCGCGAAACCTTCTTCCTGCATCATCAGGTGGGCGATCCGATGGCGATCGCCACCACCGAACCCGGCTTGTTCTTCAGCCGCACTCTGGCGCACTTGTGCGCGCCGGTGTTCGTGCTGCTCACGGGCCTTTCGGCCTGGCTGTACGGTGAAAAGCACCAGGGCCGTGGCGATGTCGCAGCCTTCCTGTTCAAGCGCGGCCTGTTCCTGGTGGTGCTGGAGTTCACCGTGGTCAACTTCGCCTGGACCTTCCAACTGCCGCCGAGCGTGGTCTACCTGCAAGTGATCTGGGCCATCGGCGTGAGCATGATCGCCCTGGCGGCGCTGGTCTGGTTGCCACGGGCGGCGCTGATCGCGCTGGGCCTGACGATCGTCGTCGGGCACAACCTGCTCGACGCCGTGCATTTCGGCGAAGGTTCTTCCCTGCACGTGCTCTGGGCGATCCTGCATGACCGTGGCTGGCTGGAAGTGTCCGAGCACATGCGTCTGCGCACCTCCTACCCGGTCTTGCCGTGGATCGGCGTGATCGCCCTGGGTTACGCCCTCGGCCCGTGGTTCGCCCGTGGCAGCGACGCGGCCCTGCGCCAGCGGCGGCTGCTGGGCAGCGCCGCGCTGGCACTGTTGGCGTTCGTCATACTGCGTTTGCTCAATGGTTACGGTGAAGCGCCCTGGAGCAGCTACCCCAGTGCCGTGCAAACCCTCATGAGCCTGCTCAACATCACCAAGTACCCACCTTCGCTGCTGTTCCTGTGCCTGACCCTGGGTGTCGGCCTGTTGCTGCTGCGCGGTTTCGAGCGCGCCGGCCAGGCGCGCTGGATCGGCGTACTGGCGGTGCTGGGCGCAGCGCCGATGTTCTTCTATCTGCTGCACCTGTACGTGCTCAAGCTCGCCTACCTGGTGTGCGTGGCGCTGTTCGGCCTCAACCAGGGCCAGTACTTCGGCTTCGACAGCATTGGCGCGGTGTGGCTGTGCGCGGTGTCGTTGGCGTTGGCGCTATACCTGCCGGTACGCGCCTTCGCCCGGCTCAAGGCTCGGCGCCGCGACATCGCCTGGCTCAAATACCTGTGAAGCGGTTCCCTGCCGGCGGGCGATGGTCTACCATGCCGCCCGCCGGTTTCCCCCCAGGAATTAATAGGGAATTCGTCGCTCGCCGCCACGTGGCGAGCCAAACGAAACTGCCCCCGCAACTGTAGGTGCCGAGCCTGCTCCTCGAATGCCACTGGACGAGTCCGGGAAGGCCGGAGCCAGGCCAGGACGCACCAGTCAGGAGACCTGCCGGCACACATTCACCGACCGGCGGGGTGTCCGGGACGGCCATCGGCACCCTGTCCAGGGTGGTGCCGCCTGCCTCGCGCAGGCGGCGCAGACGATGCCTGTCCGTGCACGCGGTCCGCTGCACCACGATAGGAGATCGTTCCAATGCTTCGCCTCACTGCCCTGCTCACCGCCCTCGGCCTCTCGGGTGTCGCCCAGGCCGCCGCCACGCACTACCCGCTGACCGTGGACAACTGCGGCATGCCGCAGACCTTCGCCCAGGCGCCGCAACGTGCGGTGACCATCGGCCAGGCCGGCACCGAGATCCTCTACGCCTTGGGCCTGGGCGAACGTCTGGCCGGCACCTCGCTGTGGTTCAACGACGTGCTGCCCGAATTCAAGGCGCAGAACGACAAGGTACCGCGCCTGGCCGACAACGATCCGAGCTTCGAGGCGGTGGTCGGCAAACGTCCGCAACTGGTCACCGCGCAGTTCGAATGGATGGTCGGCGAGCAAGGCGTGGTCGGCACCCGTGAGCAGTTCCGCGAGTTGGACATTCCCACCTACCTGCTGCCCTCCGACTGCGAAGGCAAGGACAACCTGGTCGGCGCCGACGGCACCCGCCTGCAACCGTTCAAGGTCGACACGATCTACAAGAGCGTCAGCCAACTGGCCGAGATCTTCGATGTGCAGGCGCGCGGCGAGGCGCTCAATGCCCAGCTGCGCGGGCAATTGGAACGGGCCCGGGCGCGACTGGCCGGCAAGGATCTGTCGGGCACCAGCGCGCTGTTCTGGTTCTCCAGCGCCGACCTCGACATCGACCCTTACGTCGCCGGCCGCCAGGGGGTAGCCGATTTCATGCTGCAAACCCTCGGTGTGCGCAACGTGGTGGAGTCGCAGGAGGAATGGCCCACCGTCGGCTGGGAAACCCTGGCCAAGGCCAACCCCACCTGGCTGATCATCGCGCGCATGGACCGTCGCCGCTTCCCGGCCGACGACTACCGCAAGAAACTCGAATTCCTGCGCACCGACCCGGTGGCGAAGAATCTCGATGCGGTCAAGCAGGGTCGCATCATCATCCTCGACGCCGACGCCATGCAGGCCGGCATTCGCCTGTTCCGTGGCCTGGAGACGCTGTCCGAGGCATTCGCCAGCGGTAAAACGACGCCGTGAGCCAGCGACTGCTACCAGGCGGCGTCCTGGCACTGCTGGCGCTGGGCGCCGCCTTGCTGGCGGGCATCAGCATCGGCGAAACCGGCGTGGCGCCACGGGTGGTCTACCAGGTGCTGGCCAACCACCTTTGGCAAGCCGGCTACGCGGTCGACCCGATCGATGCCGGCATCGTCTGGAACTACCGCCTGACCCGCACCCTGGTGGCGGCGGCCTGCGGCGCGGGCCTGGCGACCTGCGGCGTGATCCTGCAAGCGCTGCTGCGCAACGCCCTGGCCGAACCCTATCTGTTGGGGCTGTCGGCCGGGGCGTCCACCGGCGCGGTGGCGGTGGGCTTGCTGGGCGTCGGCGGCGCGGCGCTGTCGCTGTCGGCCGGGGCCTTCATCGGCGCCCTGGCGGCCTTCGCCCTGGTGCTGCTGCTGTCGCGTGCGGCCGGCCCTGCGCACAACAACGCGCAGGTGATCCTGGCCGGCATCGCCGGGTCGCAGCTGTTCAATGCCATCACCGCCTTCCTGATCACCAAGTCGGCCACCGCCGAGCAGGCCCGCGGCATTCTGTTCTGGCTGCTGGGCAACCTCAGCGGGGTGCGCTGGCCATCGGTGGGCCTGGCGGTGCCGGTGGCGCTGCTGGGTTTGGCGGTGTGCCTGTGGCACCGACGCAGCCTCGATGCCTTCACCTTCGGCACCGATTCGGCGGCCTCGCTGGGGGTGCCGGTGCGCCGCACGCAACTGCTGTTGATCAGCTGCGCGGCGCTGGTCACGGCGGTGATGGTGTCGATCGTCGGCGCCATCGGCTTCGTGGGGTTGGTCATTCCCCATGCGCTGCGCCTGCTGTTCGGGCCGGGGCATGCGCGGCTGCTGCCGGCCAGTGCCTTGGGCGGGGCGCTGTTCCTGATCTGCGCCGACATCCTCTCGCGCACCCTGCTGCCCGGGCAGGTGATTCCGGTGGGTGTGGTCACCGCGCTGATCGGCGCGCCGGTGTTCGCCTTGATTCTGGTCAGCCGCCGGGGGCGTTCATGAGCAATCTCGCGGCCGTGCGCCTGGCCCCGCTGTGCTGCGCGGGCCTGGGCCTGAGCCTACGTGGCCAGCCCTTGCTGCAAGGCATCGACCTGCAACTGTTGCCAGGGGAAACCCTCGGCGTGGTCGGCCCCAACGGCTCGGGCAAGTCCACTTTGCTCAAGCTTCTGGCCGGGTTGCGCGCGCCCAGCCAAGGCAGCGTACAGCTGCTGGGCGAGCCGCTTGCGCGATTGCCGCGACGGCGCGTGGCGCAAACCCTGGCGCTGGTCGAGCAACAGGCCGACACCCACGACGCCATCAGCGTCTTCGAGGCCGTGGCCCTGGGCCGCACGCCGTGGTTGTCGGCGCTGGCGCCGTTCGGCGAGACCGACCGCGCCATCGTCGAGCAGGCATTGCGCGACGTCGATGCCCTGCACCTGCAACGACGGGTGTGGGGCTCGCTGTCAGGCGGCGAACGCCAGCGTGTGCACATCGCCCGCGCGCTGGCCCAGCGGCCGCAGGTGCTGCTGCTCGACGAGCCGACCAACCACCTCGACATCCAGCACCAGCTGAGCCTGCTGCACTGCGTGCAGGCGTTGCCGATCAGCACCGTGGTGGCCTTGCACGACCTCAACCAGGCCCTGACCTGCGACCGCCTGGCCGTGCTCGACCAAGGCCGCCTGGTGGCCCTGGGCGCGCCCTTCGACGTGCTCACCCCCGCGCGCCTGCTGAGCACCTTCGGCGTGCACGCGCACTACCTCACCGACCCCTACGACGGCGCACGCATCCTGCGTTTGCGCACGCCCTGACGCTGGAAACCCGCCCATGCTCCGATTCACCGCTGCCGTGTGCCTCGCCGGCCTGACGCTCGCCCCCCTGGCTCTGGCCGAGGTCCATGAAGTGAAGATGCTCAACCGCGGCGCCGACGGCGCCATGGTCTACGAGCCCGACCACCTGCACATCGCCCCCGGCGACAGCGTGCGTTTCGTGCCCACCCACGCCAGCCACAACGCCGCCAGCCTGCCTGCGCTATGGCCCAAAGGCGCCGAGCCGTTCAAGAGCAAGCTCAACCAGGCCGCCGAGCAGCGTTTCAGCGAGCCGGGGCTGTATGGCATCCAATGCATTCCGCACCTGGGCATGGGCATGGTCATGCTGATCGAGGTGGGCGATGCAGACCTGGGCGCGGTGCCATGGCCGACCGATCTGCCGGCCCGCGCCGCTGCGCGGCTCCAGGCCCAGCGCGAGAAGCTGGAGGCCGGACGATGAGCCATCTGACCCGCGCCGCCCTGCTCGTGCCGCTGCTCGGCATCGCACCGCTGGCCGCCGCCGAATCCGACGAATCGGCGCAATCGGCCGCCAAGGGCTTCGTCGAAGACAGCCGGTGGAGCTTGCTCAACCGCAGCGTCTACGACCGTCGCGACTACCACAATGGCGGCCGCAACGGCGCGGCGCGCAACGCCTACAAGCCGCGCAGCGCACGCAGCGACCTGGCCGAGGAATGGGGTTACGGGGTGATCGGCACCTTCGTTTCGGGCTTCACCCAGGGCCAGGTGGGCTTCGGTGTCGACGCCCACGCCCTGCTCGGGGTCAGGCTCGACAGTGGCGGCGGCCGTGCCGGCAAGGCGCGTTTGCTGGCGCTGGACAACGGCGGTCATCCACAACGCAGCTTCGACCGTGCCGGCGCTGCGCTGAAGATGCGCGTGTCCAACACGGTCCTGAGCTACGGCGAACAACGCCTCAAGACTCCGGTGTTCAGCGCCTCCGACAGCCGCTTGCTGCCGGAGACCTTCACCGGCTGGTGGCTGACCAGCGACGAGATCGACACCCTCAAGCTGGTGGGCGGACACTTCACCGACGATGCCGACCGCAACGCGTCGAGCCACGGCAAGGGCCTGGTGGTCAACTACTCCAACGGCAAGCGCGGCGACAGCATCGATGTGGCCGGCGCCGTCTGGAACCCTACGGCCGCGTTCGGCGCCAGCCTCTACACCTCGCATTACGATGACACCTGGAACCAGCAGTACCTGGGCAGCACCTTCAGCCATGCACTGGACGCGCACCGCAGCCTCAACCTGGATTTGAACCTGTACCGCACCCGCGATACCGGCAAGGCGCTGTCCGGGCGCATCGACAACACCACCTGGAGCCTCATCTCGCGCTACCGCCAGGACGCCCACACCCTGAGCCTGGGCTGGCAACAGGTGCACGGCGACACACCGTTCGACTACGTCAGCCGCGGCGCCATCTACCTGACCAACGCCGTGCAACTGTCGGACTTCAACGCCCCCAACGAAAAATCCTGGCAGGCGCGCTATGACTTCGACATGTCCAGCGTCGGCGTGCCCGGCCTGTTGCTGAGCGCACTGTACGTGCGCGGGTTCGACATCGACGGCAGCCATGTCGACGCCGCCGGCGGCTATGCCTACCTCGGCTACGGCCAAGGCGGCAAGCACTGGGAGCGCGACCTGGAAGCGCGCTATGTGGTGCAGTCGGGCCAGGCCAAAGGCCTGACCTTCTCGTTGCGCCACGACGTGCACCGCGGTAACACCGCCCAGGCGGAACTGGACAGCAACCAGGTGCGGTTGGCGGTGGAGTACCCACTGGGCGGCGGCTTCTGAGCGCGGAAAAGGTCAGCCGAGTTACCCCAGACGTGTGGAACTGGATGCGCATCCACACCGACGAAACCTCCTCGCATCGATGAGGGGGTTTCCCACGATCGTGTTCCCCAAGATTTGCCACCCAAACCACCTGCCATCATTACGTCACACCACCCTGCGATAGTCTCCCGACCGGCCCCGCCACGACGGCAAGGCCAACGCTCGGCACGGTCCACCTGCCCCGAGCTGACGAAAAGCGCCATGCGCCCTTTCGATCCGAGGCCAGTGAAGGCACAATGCGTGTCTTTTTTTGGCCGGCCGGGCCGGGAGGCCTTTTCCATGATCAAGACGCCGTACTACCTCATCGACAAGACCAAGCTGCTCAGCAACATGGAGAAGATCGCCTACGTGCGCGAGCAGTCCGGCGCCAAGGCGCTGCTGGCGCTCAAATGCTTCGCCACCTGGTCGGTGTTCGACCTGATGCAGCAGTACATGGACGGCACCACCTCGTCCTCGCTGTACGAGCTCAAACTCGGCCGGGAGAAATTCGTCGGTGAGACCCATGCCTACAGCGTGGCCTGGGCCGACGACGAAATCGAAGAGATGCTCGCCAACTGCGACAAGATCATCTTCAACTCCATCGGTCAGTTGCAGCGCTTCGCCGAGCAGTCCGCCGGCAAGACCCGTGGCCTGCGCGTCAATCCGCAGGTCAGCAGCTCCGACTACCTGCTGGCCGACCCGGCACGCCCCTTCAGCCGCCTGGGCGAATGGGACCCGGAAAAGATCGAAGCGGTGATCGGCGACATCTCCGGGTTCATGTTCCACAACAACTGCGAGAACGGCGATTTCGGCTTGTTCGACCAGATGCTCACGCATATCGAACAGCGCTTCGGCCACCTGCTGCACAAGGTGCAATGGGTCAGCCTGGGCGGCGGCATCCACTTCACCGGCGAAGGCTATGACGTCGATGCCTTCTGCAAGCGCTTGAAGTCGTTCTCCGACACCTACGGCGTGCAGGTGTATCTGGAACCCGGCGAAGCAGCGATCACCCAGAGCGCTTCGCTGGAAGTCACCGTGCTCGACACGCTGTACAACGGCAAGCACCTGGCGGTGGTCGACAGCTCCATCGAAGCGCACCTGCTCGACCTGCTGATCTACCGCCTCAACGCCAAGCTGGCGCCGAGCGAGGGTGAGCACACCTACATGATCTGCGGCAAATCGTGCCTGGCCGGCGACATCTTCGGCGAATACCAGTTCGCCAAGCCGCTGGCCATCGGCGACCGTCTCTCGTTCGTCGACGCAGCCGGCTACACCATGGTCAAGAAGAACTGGTTCAACGGTCTGAAGATGCCGTCCATCGTCGTCAAGCAACTCGATGGCAGCATCGACGTCGTCCGTGAGTTCGGTTTCGACGACTACGTTTCCAGCCTGTCTTAAGACGGCATTCAGTAAGGAGCAACAGATAAATTGAAGAAGAACGTTCTTATCATTGGTGCAGGAGGTGTCGCCAAGGTGGTGGCCCACAAGTGCGCACAGCATAACGACGAGCTTGGTCGTATTGCGATCGCGTCACGGAACATCTCCAAATGCCAGGCCATCATCGACAGCGTCAAGGCCAAAGGGAGCCTCAAGGTACCCGCGGACATCCAGGCCTTCTCGCTCAATGCACTCGACGTCGAAGCGACCAAAGCGCTGATTCGCGAGACCCAATCGCAGATCGTCATCAACGTCGGCTCCGCGTTCCTCAACATGTCGGTGCTGCGTGCCTGCATCGATACCGGTGTCGCCTACCTGGACACCGCGATTCACGAAGAACCAGGCAAGGTATGCGAAACGCCGCCCTGGTACGGCAACTACGAGTGGAAACACACCGAAGAGTGCCAACACAAGAACATCACGGCCATTCTCGGCGTCGGTTTCGACCCGGGTGTGGTCAACAGCTACGCGAAACTCGCGCAGCAGCAGTATTTCGACCGCATCGACTCGATCGACATCCTCGACGTCAATGCCGGCTCGCACGGCAAATACTTCGCCACCAACTTCGACCCGGAAATCAACTTCCGCGAATTCACCGGGCAGGTCTGGAGCTGGCAGAACGCCCAGTGGACCAGCAACAGCATGTTCGAGGTCAAGCGCACCGACGACCTGCCGGTGGTCGGCGAGCAGAACCTGTACCTGACGGGCCACGATGAAGTGCACTCGCTGTCGAAGAACCTCGACGTGCCCAACGTGCGCTTCTGGATGAGCTTCGGCGAGCACTACATCAACGTCTTCACCGTGCTGAAAAACCTGGGTCTGCTCTCCGAGCAGCCGGTACGCACCGCCGAAGGCCTCGACGTGGTGCCGCTGAAAGTGGTCAAGGCCGTGCTGCCCGACCCCGCTTCGCTGGCCCCGGGCTATACCGGCAAGACCTGCATCGGCGATCTGGTCAAAGGCACCAAGGACGGCCAACCGCGCGAGGTGTTCATCTATAACGTGGCCGACCACGAGGACGCCTTCGCCGAGACCGACAGCCAGGGCATTTCCTACACCGCGGGCGTACCGCCGGTCGCAGCGGCGCTGCTGGTCGCACGCGGCGAGTGGGACGTGCAGCGCATGGTCAACGTCGAGGAACTGCCGGCCGAGCCGTTCCTCAAGGCGCTGGACGTGATGGGCCTGCCCACCCGCGTGAAGGACGAGCACGGCGACCGTGCTTGGGATGCGCCCGTCTAAAGGCTAACGGCGAGCCCCGATGGCGTGGGCTCGTAGCCTTCTGGAACGAAACTGCCCGTGGTGCGCCGGACGATGTCCGGTACGCTCCGGGCAGTTTTTTTGCGCCAGCGTCGGGCAACGCAGAGGATGGCCCGGTGAGATCGGCGGGTCGCTCTGCCGTCCAGCGCGAGCCGCGCTGAATGCGTTCCTGACATGAATCTCCCTTCCTTCGCCTATTTTCCGAAAAGGACTACAAGAGGCGGAGAAAAACCTCTGGCCTTTGCGCTTTTCCCCTCTCCTTACCCCCTTCCATCATTCCCCTACGCGTGCAAACGCCTCGCACCCAGGGGGAACAGACATTGACGGACCACCACCACAAGCTCAGCCACCTCGCTGTTGAAGACATCGAAACCTTGTACCAGCGTTACCTGGCCGGAGAACCCATCGCCGCACTGCTCGTCGAGTACGCCATCGATGTACCCGCCAGCAGCCTGATCAGGGCTTTTCCACCCATGCCCTGCGCCGACCTGGAGTGCCCGTGGTGCGAACGGCCGCTGTACACCCGTCGGCGCGGCAAGTCGCAACCGGCGCGCAGCGTCAACGAAGCTTTTTGCCTGACCTGCCAGCACCGCTATTTCTTTCCTGCCTACAACCGGCTGCAGCGCTATTGCATCTGCGCGCCTTGCAGTCTGGAGCGCGATCACGCCCGGCATGACCAGCAAGCGCGCCTACGCCAGCAGATCCTCGCCCATTGGGCGGTAGGCTCCGAGCCGATGGTGCCTTATTGCACGCTTGGGATCGGCAGCAAACTCACGCTCATGGCCATCATCGAAGCGCGCGGCAGCGCGTGGAGCGACCGTATCGAGCCCGTCGAGCCGGGGCAGAGCGCCCTGCTGCTCAGCCCCAGCGAAACCATGGACACGGCCCTGTTCGAAAGCGTACGCCTGCAAACCCTGCTGCTGGTGGACCCGCACTCGCCGCTCGAAGCCTTCCTGCCCAACCCCGCCCTACCACGGCTCGGGCGCGTGCACTGGATCTGCAACATCACCCTCGACGGCCAGCAACGGGCAACCCTCACCGAGGTCTATCGACACTTGCATCGCGACTTGGCCCGCGGCCCCAGGCCCGAATGGCACCGGGAGCTGACCCAGCTGATCCACAGTCTGGCCGTGGAGGAAGTCTACGGGCAGATCGAACGCCGCTGCGCCGAACATGGCTTGGCCTTCCGCGCCCGCGAACGCAGCCAGGCGGTGGCCGAAACCCTGCTCGAACACCTCTCGGTCTGCCATATCTGGGATTTGGCCAACACCGCCCTGCGCGGCGCGCTGCAATTCGCCGAGCACTGCAACGTCAATTCCACACACGTGGTCGGCACCCTACCCGGCAAGCTCAACCATCTGGGTCGCCGCGCCATCGGTGAGCACTGGGCGCCGCGTGGGTCGCGGCAAACGGCTGGGGCGCTCAGATCGGTGTACAGCAGGCTGTTGCATGGTTGGCTGCTCGGCAACGCCGACGGCGGGCTGGAGTGCCCCCTGAACCTGTATGCACAAGCCCTCCCCTGCACACCGCGCACCGCCGATTCGGCACGACTGCCATGCGTGCAGGGCGACATCGCTTGACCAGGCCCTCGCGAAGCGACACCAGCCGCGAGGTGTGGGCGCTGCGGATCAATCGACGCGCAGGCGCCAATACCCGTGCCAGTTCATGCGCAGCTCAGCCAAGGGCAGGACATCGATGCATCCCGCCTTCGCCAACGCACCGCCCAGCACGTGTTGCAAGGCCGCGCGCATCACCCAGGGGTGGGTCACGGCCAGCCACTGCCCAGGTGGCAAACCTCGATCGAGCCAGGCGCCGACGCGGGCGCTCACCTGCCGAAGCGACTCGCCGCCATGGGGTGCGGCCAGCGGGTCGTCCAGCCAGTCTCGCAACGCCTCGGGTGCGGTCAGCTGCACGTCCTTGAGCGAGCGCCCGCCCCAACACCCCATGTCCATGTCGGCTAACGCCGTGTCTACCTGACCCGCCAAGCCCAATGCGGCGGCGGTCTGCACAGTGCGGCGCTCCGGCGCGACCAGGCATTGCAGCGCGGGCGGCCACGAGCGCGGCGCGGGCATGTCGCGCAGCGCATCGTCCTGTCGAGCGAAGTGCCCTGTCCGCTGCGCTTCGGTTGCCGCGTGGCACAGCAAGGTCAGTTCGATGGCCTGCACCGCCGACGTCTCGACTCAGCCTTGTTGAGCCGACATCCTCGCCCGCGCCGCGTGCAACTTCTTGTAGCTCTCGAGCAGGCGCTGATGCCGCTCCAGCCCTTCGAGCTTCATGCTGGTCGGGGTCAGGCCATGGAAGCGCACGTTGCCTCGTACCGAGCCCAGCACCGCCTGCATGCGCGCCTGGCCGAACATGCGGCGCAGGTTGTCTTCGTAGTCGCCGAGGTCGAGCTCGTTGTCCAGCTCGATCTCCAACACCACGTTCAGCGCTTGGTAGAACAAGCCGCGCTCGACGGTGTTGTCGTTGTATTGCAGGAACATCTCCACCAGTTCCTTGGCCGGATCGAACTGCTTGAGGGCCACGTGGATCAGCAGCTTGAGCTCCAGCACGGTGAGCTGGCCCCAAGGCGTGTTGTCGTCGAACTCGATGCCGATCAGCGTCTTGATCTCGGTGTATTCGTCCAACTCGCTGTTTTCCAGACGCTCGACCAGGGCCTTCAATTCGCGGTCGCTCAGGCGGTGCAGGTTGAGGATGTCTTCGCGGAAGTACAGCGCCTTGTTGGTGTTGTCCCAGACCAGGTCGTCCACCGGGTAGATTTCCGAGTAGCCCGGCACCAGGATGCGGCAGGCCTTGGCGCCCAGGTGCTCGTACACCGCCATGTAGCTTTCGTGGCCGAGGGCTTCGAGGATGCCGAACAGCGTGGCGGCTTCTGTGACGTTGGAGTCTTCGCCGTGAGCGGAGAAATCCCATTCGACGAAGTCGTAGTCGGGCTTGGCGCTGAAGAAGCGCCATGACACCACGCCGCTGGAATCGATGAAATGCTCGACGAAATTGTTCGGCTCTGTCAGCGCGTGGCTTTCGAAGGTCGGTGCCGGCAAGTCGTTGAGGCCTTCGAAGCTGCGGCCCTGAAGCAATTCGGTCAGGCTGCGCTCCAGCGCCACTTCCAAGCTGGGGTGCGCGCCGAAGGACGCGAACACGCCGCCAGTGCGCGGGTTCATCAGGGTCACGCACATGACCGGGAACTCGCCGCCCAGGGACGCATCCTTGACCAGCACCGGGAAGCCTTGATCTTCCAGCCCCTTGATCCCGGCGACGATGCCGGGGTACTTGGCCAGCACCGCTTCGGGCACGTCCGGCAGGCACAGCTCGCCTTCGAGGATTTCGCGCTTGACCGCCCGCTCGAAGATTTCCGACAGGCACTGCACCTGGGCTTCGGCCAAGGTGTTGCCGGCGCTCATGCCGTTGCTCAGGTAGAGGTTTTCGATCAGGTTCGAGGGGAAGTACACCACCTCGCCGTCGGACTGGCGCACGAACGGCAGCGAGCAGATGCCGCGGGTTTCGTTGCCCGAGTTGGTGTCGATCAGGTTCGAGCCGTGCAGCTCGCCGTCCGGGTTGTAGATGGCCAGGCAATGCGCGTCGAAGATTTCGCCCGGCAGCTCATCGTTGGCGCCAGGCTGGAACCAGCGCTCGTCCGGGTAATGCACGAACGGCGCGTTGGCCAGCTCTTCGCCCCAGAATTGGTCGTTGTAGAAGAAGTTGCAGTTCAGCCGCTCGATGAATTCGCCCAACGCCGAGGCCAACGCCGCCTCTTTGGTGGCGCCCTTGCCGTTGGTGAAGCACATCGGCGACTGGGCGTCGCGCAGGTGCAGCGACCAGACGTTGGGCACGATGTTGCGCCACGAGGCGATCTCGATCTTCATGCCCAGCCCTTCGAGCAGGCCGGACAGGTTGGCGATGGTCTGCTCCAACGGCAGGTCCTTGCCGGGGATCAGCGTGCGCGCAGTGGAGTTCGGGTCGAGCATCAGCAGCGACTGGGCACTGTCGTCGAGGTTCTCCACCTCTTCGATGACGAACTCGGGGCCGGCCTGCACCACCTTCTTCACCGTGCAGCGGTCGATCGAACGCAAGATGCCCTGGCGGTCTTTCTCGGAGATGTCGGCCGGCAGCTCCACCTGGATCTTGAAGATCTGCTGGTAGCGGTTTTCCGGGTCGACGATGTTGTTCTGCGACAGGCGGATGTTTTCCGTGGGGATGTCGCGGGTCTGGCAGTAGAGCTTGACGAAGTACGCCGCGCACAGCGCCGAAGAGGCGAGGAAGTAGTCGAACGGGCCCGGCGCCGAACCATCGCCCTTGTAGCGGATCGGCTGGTCGGCGATCACCGTGAAGTCGTCGAACTTCGCTTCGAGGCGAAGGTTGTCGAGAAAGTTGACTTTGATTTCCATGGGTGAGCACCGGGTACCGTCTGAACAAAAGTGGCGGCGATTATCCGGATTTTTGCCTGGGAAGTCTTGCCCGGCGGGCCGATGGCTTTTGCTATGATTGCCACCCTCCCAGGCACACAGCGCTGGGTGCCCGTGCCCCACCGATACCGAGTGCCTGTCATGAACCGTCGCAAGAAGATCAACCAACTGCTCAAGGCCAACGCCAAGAAGGCCAGCGCCAAACTGGCGCCACGCAGCAGCAAGCCCAAGTACGTCAGCAAGGCGGACCGCGCCAGGCTCGAAGCCGAGGCCGAGCAGGAGCCGGTGGTGGACTGAGCGCTCGCAGGAGCAGTGATGAGCTCGGAGCCGTCAAGTGAACCTGGCGTGGAGCCTGCATCGATCCTGGGAGACTTGGGTCAGGGTCATGGGGCCGGCGCTGCCGGCCATCGCGGCTAAACCGGAGCGCCGGCCGGCCGCTCCTACAGGTCAGCTCATTCTGGAGCAATACGCGTTTATCCACAGCCGCGCCCGACGGGGTTGAGGGCAGTTCACCGGGAAGCCGGGGCGTCTATGGGAATCATATCCCATGTAGGAGCGGCTTTAGCCGCGATGGCCGGCGGTGCCGGCCCAATGGCCGCTCCGCACCTCTCGGCAGCCCATACGCAGCCCCCCAAACCCAGGCCAGCGCGCTGGCGCTTCGACGAAAACAACGGGTAAAAGCTCGACCGCGAACACCGCACCTACAGGAACTTGACCATGAAAATTGTGGCCGCACAGACCGCTTGCACCTTCACCTCGTTCCACGAAGGCGTCGCACGCCACCTGGACTTGGTCGAACGCGCCGCAGCCCTTGGCACCGCCGCGTTGTTTTTCCCTGAACTGTCGTTGACCGGATACGCCCCGAGCCAGGCGGCGCAACAGGCCATGCACCTGGACGATGCTCGGCTGACGGTGTTCCAACACGCCAGCGACCGTCATCAGATGTTGATCGCCATCGGGGTGCCGACCCGGTACGGACCGGGGGTGCAGATCAGCCTCGTGATCTTTCAGCCCAATCAGCCCAGACGCAGCTACGCCAAGCAGTGGCTGCATGCGGACGAAGAGGCTTTCTTCATGCCTGGCGACAGGCCAATGCTGCTCGAAACAGGCGGCTACCGGTTGGCCCCCGCCATCTGCTTCGAGTCGATGCAACCTGAGCATGCTCAGGCCATGGTCTACCTGGGCGCCCAGGTGTATCTGGCCAGCGTCGCGAAATCCGCAGAGGGCGTGCAGGCGTCGTTGCGGCACTATCCACTGATTGCCCAACGGCATGCCATGCCGGTAGTGATGGCAAACGCTGTCGGACCGGTCGAGGGTTTCGTGTGCGCCGGCGGTTCCGGCGTGTGGGACGGCGATGGCAGGGTGCTGTGTCAGGCTGGCACCGACGGTGAAGCGCTGGTGTGTTACGACTTGGCCAGCGGGCAGGCCGAGGTGGTCGTCCTGGCTTGATTCCACGCGATCCGATCAAACTTTCAAGCCCGTGCGCGTTCTGCTGTATAGACACCTGATCCTTGAGGAGACGCCATGAAACCCACCGATTCGAACCCAGCCGACAAAGTCCCACGTCCGATTTCCTCCGAGCAGGCGCAAAAAGGTGAAGGTTCCCCAGACCCGGTCCTCGAGCAAGGCGACCCGCGCACCAAGGTCGTCGACAAGGTCATCACGCCGACCGAAGTCAAAGAGCTCGAAGAGCAGACCCGCCAGATCAATGAGCGTCTGGCCGAGGTCGAGTCCAAGACCTCGCGCTAAGCGCCTGCCCGAGTCGACGGCGTGCCGTGTGACCCACGGCGCGCCGGTAGTGCCCTCCCCAATGTCGTTTCTGCGTCGACCATCGACCCTCCCTGACGATGCGTCGTATCACGGCGCCCTCTCGACCCCTTGCCCTCAGCGCACTTCTCATGCTCCCCCTTGCCTGACCTGATCAATCCGCTACCCTCGACGCTCACCGTTCAAGGGCACCTCATGTTCGATTGGGAAGATCTGCGTTATTTCTCCGCCTTCGTCAGCGCCGGATCGCTGTCGGCCGCCGCCAAGGCGTTGGCCGTCGACCACGCCACCGTGGCCCGGCGCATCGCTTCGCTGGAAGCCTCGCTGCACCTCAAACTGGTCGACCGCCGCGCGCGGACATATCTGGTCACCGAGCAAGGTCAGCGCGTCGCGGCCTTCGCCCAGCAGATGCTCACGACCTCTTTCGCACTGGAGCATTTCGCCAGTGCCGGCCAGGCGCAGGTCGAGGGCCAAGTGGTGCTCAGCGCCCCACCTGCCCTGCTGGGCAGCCTGATCGCCCGGCGTGGCGGCGAGTTGTTCGCACGCTACCCCGCGCTGACGCTGAAGCTGGTCGGCAGCAAGTCCCGCGCCTCCCTGACGCGCCGCGAAGCGGACCTCGCCATCAGCCTTACCCGCCCTACCGAGCCTACGCTGGTGGCGCAACTGCTGGGCCACCTCGAATACCGCCTGTACGCCGCCCCCGCCTACCTGCGCAGCGGGCAAGCGCCGGTATACATCGGCTACGACGCGTCCCAGGCCAAGTCGCCGCAGCAACGCTGGCTGCTCCAGCAAGCGGGCGACGGCACCTTCGTGTTGCACAGCAACGACCTGCGCATCCAGGCCGAGGCAGCGGCCGGTGGCGCCGGGATCGCCTGCCTGCCGGCATTCATGGCCGATGAGCATCAGCTGGAGCCGGTCAGCCGCGCAGGTGCCTCGACGAGTATCGAAATCTGGCTGGCGGTGCATGAAGACGCGCGCCACACCCCGCGTATCCGGGCCGTGATCGACTTCGTACAGGGCTGCCTGCAGCCACTTCTGCGCTTGTGAATTTCTGCATACCGAATCTGCGCGCACAGGGAATTTCCCTACGGGCTTTGCGCCGTTACCTTAGTCAGCACTTCCACGCCCACCCCACTGGGCAGGCACTCGGCAATAGGAGACTCGCATGCAATACGTGAAACTCGGCAACACCGGTCTGGACATCTCCCGGCTGTGCCTGGGCTGCATGACCTTCGGCGAACCGGACGCCGGCACCCACCCCTGGACCCTGGGCGAGGCCGACAGCGGGCCGATCATCCGCCACGCCGTCGAGCAGGGGATCAACTTCTTCGATACCGCCAACAGCTACTCGGCCGGCACGTCCGAGGAGATCCTCGGCAAATGGCTGAAGGCCTACACCCGCCGCGACGAGACAGTGATCGCCACCAAGGTGTTCTACCCTGCCAACATGTGGCAAGGCGACGCCCGCCCCAACGAGCAGGGCCTGTCGCGCAAGGCCATCTTCAACGGCATCGACGCCAGCCTGCGCCGCTTGGGCACCGACTACGTCGACCTGTACCAGATCCACCGCTGGGACTACCGCACGCCCATCGAAGAGACCATGGAAGCGCTGCACGATGTGGTGAAAGCCGGCAAGGCACGTTACATCGGCGCTTCGTCGATGTTCGCCTGGCAGTTCGCCAAGGCCCAGCAAGCGGCCGCCGCCAACGGCTGGACCCGTTTCGTGTCGATGCAGAACTACCTGAACCTGCTGTACCGCGAGGAAGAGCGCGAAATGATCCCACTGTGCCGCGACCAGGGCGTCGGCCTGATGCCGTGGAGCCCGATGGCTCGCGGCCGTCTGACCCGGCCCCAAGGACAGCAGACGGCGCGGATTCTCAGCGACGAATCGGGCGCGTCGTTCTTCGCCGGCAGCGAAGTGGAAGATGGCAAGGTGATCGATGTGGTCGAGCAAGTCGCGCTGGAGCGTGGTGTGCCGATGGCGCAGGTGGCGTTGGCCTGGGTGCTGAACACCCCTGGCGTTTCGGCGCCGATCGTCGGGGCGTCGAAGCCGGCGCAGCTGGACGATGCGATAGCGGCGCTGGCATTGAAGCTGACGGCGGAGGAGATCGCGCGGTTGGAAGCGCCGTATGTGCCGCACAAGGTGACGGGGTTCAAGTGATGGAACCGGGCGGCCTGTCGGGTGCCGGTTCGCCTGCGCGGTTCGGGCATTCGTTTGCTCTTCGTGTGACGATTCAAAGCGGTCTTTAGACCGCATCTGCCGCCGCTCGCGGCGTAAGGACCGCCTTGTATCCGCCGCCGCGAATCGCCATCTCAGGCATCAAGCCCTTCAGCCCAGTTCGCCTACGACCACACGCGTCGCTTCCGCCAGCGCCGCATCCTGCCATAGGGACTTCGGTTCGGCGGCGCGTGTGTAGAGCGTCAGCACCCAGGGCGCTCGGTTCGGCGGCCAGATCACGGCGACGTCGTTCGCGACGCCGTAATCGCCCGAGCCGGTCTTGTCGCCGACCGTCCAACCCGCTGGCACACCTGCGCGAATGCGCTTGGCGCCTGTGGTGTTGCCCTTGAGCCAGGTCTGCAATTGCTGCTGAGCCGGTTCGTCCAAGCCGTCGCCGAGTACCAGGCGCTGCATGCTCACCGCCATGGCTCGAGGCGTACTGGTATCGCGGGGATCGTCGGGCAAGGCGCTGTTCAGGCCGGGTTCGTTGCGGTCCAGGCGGAACGCCCCGTCGCCCATGCGCCGAGCGAAGGCGGTGAGCGCGGCAGGCCCGCCGATCACCTCCAGAAGCAAGTTGGCTGCTGTGTTGTCGCTGTACTGCAAGGCGGCAGCGCAGAGGTCGGCGACCGTCATGCCGGTATCGACGTGCTGCTGGGTGATGGGCGAATACACCACCAGCGTCTTGGCATCGAAATGGATACGCTGGGCGAGCAGGCCGGGCTTTTCCTGGCTCAGGTGCAGCACGGCACCGGCGAGCATGACCTTGAAGGTGCTGCACAGCGCGAAGCGCTGGTCGGCGCGGTAGGCCAGGTGGCGGCCGCTGCCGGTGTCCAGGGCGTAGAGGCCCAGGGTGATGCCGTGGGTGCGTTCGAGCCGCTCGAACTGGGTGTCGATCGAGCGCGTCGCCCAGGCGGGTAAGGCCAGGAGTGTCGAACCGGCCAAGGCGCCTTGCAGCAAGGCGCGGCGCTTGAAAGCGAAGGACATGGCGAGGGTTTCCACTGTAAACATGGGAGCGTGGAGGCTAGTGGGTTTCTATCGGTAAGCCAAGGGCGTCAGGCGCAATGCGTGCCGAGGCTTCTGACAGCGCTTTGCGAGTATTCGCACAGGTTTAGACCCTCGCTCATGGGCGGGCATCGCTGACCCGATTCGACGTGTGCTGCTGCTAAGGCGCAGGGAGCTCGGTCAATTCGACGTCATCCATGAGGGTTTTGGCCAATGCGCTCAAATAGGCCGCGGCGCCCAGCAGCTTGTGGTCGTCTTCGAGATCGCCCTGCTCAACCAGATGAGTGATGTAGCTCAGGAGGATGGACACATGCTCGTGTGCGCAGGTGATGGGTACGCTGGAGGCTAGCCGAAAGGCCGGCAAAACTGTCATGGCTGGCGTCGAACGGAGGTCCTAGTCTATGGCGGGATGGCCGGTCTGAGGATTATTCATGGCTAATCCCTCGGTTTGAAAAAACTGACCGCAGCAGTTCATACTCCGTAGGCAGGAGATGCCTGGAAAACGTGGCGGATCGGGGACGATTTTCTTCATGTGGTCACCTGAATGCAGAATGGACGCTGCACCTTCCGTTTCCACGCGTTGGGTGGCAGCTGTACACGGGGTGGAAACCCGAGCGCATTCAGAAACCCGGTAGGCACAAGGCCTCCCGCGTACAGCCGCCATTGAAGACGATTTCTGAATGCTTGCGCGGGTTTCCACACCCGGCCGCTGAACGTTTCAGCGACCGAGAGAGCCTAGGGGGCAAGGGTTCCGTGGGCAATCAGACGGGAGTCGACAGATTGCGTAGGGTATTTCCTAGGACTGGTGATGAACAGCAGGCTGGCGTAGGAATGTGCCCAGCTTAACGTAGGAAATGTAGATGCATTGAAGGTGGGTTATCTTGTCGGCTCCTACTGCCCTATCACGACAATCCAATGCTCTATTCGCTCGTCTCCAGTGGCCGACTGCATGCACCCGATCAAGCGGAGCCGACCGTACCGTGGTGGAGTTTCACGAAAACGGTCCTGGCGGCAACGGCGCTATCGCTCGTGCGAGACGGATTGATCGGTTTGGACGACCCCGTATCCGATGAGCTTTTCACGTTGCGGCAATTGCTGCGGCACGAGGCAGGGCTCGCCGACTACGGTGAGCTTCCGGACTACCATGCCGCTGTCGCCAACGGCGAGTCCGCGTGGCCGGTCGAGTACATGATGCAGCGCTTGGACGGCACCCGGCTCAGGTACGCCCCTGGAGCAGGTTGGCGCTATTCCAATGTCGGCTACTGGCTGGTGGGCCGGCTCATCGAACGTCTGACAGCGCTGACGCTCGATGAAGCCGTGGAGCGACGCGCTCTGGCACCATTGGGGCTCGCAAACGTACGTTTCGCGAAAACGCGTGAAGAGATGCGAAACAGCCCTCTCGGCGCCAATCCGGATTATGACCCGGCCTGGGTCTACCACGGACTACTGATCGGCCCCCTGTCACAAGCCGCGCTGCTCTTGGATCGACTCCTCGCCGGTAGCCTTCTCCCTCAAGCGCTCATGGGGGAAATGCGCACTGCACGAATGTTGAGCGGCCCCATAGACGGACGTCCCTGGAAGACGGCGGGTTATGGGCTCGGAGTGATGCAAGGTTCGATAGAGGGTGGGATTGGGCTGTGCGGACACACGGGTCAAGGGCCCGGCAGCACAATCGCGGTTTACCGTGCAGCGGTCGGCGACGCGTCAGCGTGTTGTGCTGTGTACGCAATGAGCAGCACTGAAGGACTTGTCGAAACTGTCGCTGTAGAGCGGCTCTTGCGCATGTTCGAGTAACGCAATAGTAACGACGCTGTAGGGTGACTACTGTACACGGGGGTGGAAACCCGAGCGCATTCAGAAACCCTTTGGATACAGGGCCTCCCGCGTACAGCCGCCCTCGAAGAGGGTTTCCGAATGCTTGCGCGGGTTTCCATACCCAGCCGCTGAACGTTTCAGCGACCGATCATTTGGCATAGGGCCCAAAGCGAGACTGCCCTCGGTTCATTTCAATCCTTGGACAGGCGCCCGGCGAGCACACAGATGAGCGAAAACCGACGCATAGCCTTCACACGCGTCGGCTCAACACGCTCAGGCATGCACCAGGGAAACGAGGCATGACCGGTATTTCGAGCCCTTGCCCTTGCCCTGACCCCGATCAATCAGGCATGCACACCCGTAGTCGATGGCCATCCGGATCGAGGGCCACGAATGTCAGGCCAAATACTGCGCGGTGAAGCGATTGCTCGATACGCACGCCTTCAGCCGCCCACTTTTGATGCAGATCTTCCACCTGCCTTTCCGTCTCGACCAAAAACGCCACTTCGCTGCGATGGCCGCTGCCGCCGCTTTTGTAATCCTTGGCATCGGTCGACCAAAGACCCAAAGCCGTCCCCTCATCAAGTAAGAAAGACACATAACTGGGGAATACCGACTGCGGTTTTCGGTCAAGCAACCTTTCATAAAAAGCGGCGCTTTTCTGAGGGTCTTTAACGTACAGCAGAAACAAGTTCGGGCTTGCCATGGAAGTATCCTCGAAGGGTGAAAGCCCGATGCTATTCGACGCTACTGACAGAAAATGTCAGCATCGACGCATGACTCGCACACAACGACTTCTTTCCCTCCTGCAAATCCTGCGCACACACCGCCATCCTGTGACGGGACAGCGGCTCGCGGAGGAGATGTCGGTCAGTTTGCGCACGGTGTATCGCGATATCGCCACGTTGCAGGCGCAAGGCGCCGACATTCGGGGTGAGGCCGGCATCGGCTATACGCTCCGTCCAGGCTTCGTGCTCCCGCCGCTGATGTTCAACGAGCAAGAGCTCGATGCACTGATGCTCGGCATGCGTTGGGTGGCCCGGCAACCCGACACGTCGTTGGCCCAAGCAGCCCTCGATGTATTGTCGAAGGCAGAAGCGGTGTTGCCATCAGCCGTTGCCGATGGATGGTCGAAGACGCCCTTGTTCGCTGCATCCGCTCAATCTCGAGGTGCCTATGGATTCGACGCCAGGTGCTTGCGCGACGCCATACGCCTGGAGAAGAAAGTACGTTTGGTCTATGTGAGTAAAACAGCCGTCGAGACGGAACGTACCGTTTGGCCGCTGGGAATTGGATATTTCGAGGAGATGGAAGTCCTGGCGGCGTGGTGTGAAACGCGCAGGGACTTCAGGCACTTCCTTCTTGATCGTATTCAATCCCTGACACACCTCGATGCTGACTTCAAAAACCAAGGGGGTTGGCTGTTGGCCAAATGGCGAAGCGCGCGTCTGGATGTAGTGCCGTGAAGTTCGCAGTGGTGCTGAAGTTCGCAAGCCGCATTCGCCGCACACCCAGCGGATCGGCTCACCCCTAATGTGAAGAGACATACATAGAGGGCGTGGACGGCGCAGGCAGTGCGTAGGTCGTCTTCATCCACTCGACCTCCGCCTGGGGCGTGCGCCCAAAGAACCGTTTGAATTCGCGGCTGAATTGCGAGGCGCTTTCATAGCCCACCTTGAATGCCGCTGCGCAAGCGCTCATCGCGTTACGCAGCATCAGCAACCGTGCCTGGTGCAAGCGCGTCGACTTCAGGTATTGCATGGGCGACGAGTCCGTCACGCTGCGAAAGTGCAGGTGGAAACTGGGCACGCTCATGCTCGCTTCCTGGGCAAGGGACAGCACATCCAGGCGCTCCTGGTAACAGCTGTGGATCTTGCGGATCGCGCGCGTGATCTTGCCGAAGTGCCCCTGGCGATCGAGCGCGGCGCGCATGGAACCGCCCTGCTCGCCCGTCAGAATGCGGTAGTAGATCTCCCGCACCAGTGACGGCCCAAGTATGTGCGCTTCGGCCGGATCGCTCATCGCCTCGAGAAAGCGCAACGTCGAAGCGCGCAGCGAATCGTCCATCGGCGAGGCATACATGCCTTTGGGCTGGGCATCGTTCGGCCCGAGCAGTTCGTCCATTTGCAGGATCAACTCGCTGGCGACCTGTAAGTTGACGCACATGTAGACCGGGCCGTGGGTCGCTTCGACAGCCGCCACTACGCTGTCGATCCGAGCGAAGTCGGTGACATCCAGCACCACCCCATGGGCGCGCTCCGCGCAGACTGCCTCGAAAGCTTGCAAGGCCGCATCACTGCGCACCGTGCCGATGACCCGATAGCCCGCTGCAAGCGCTTCTTGCGCCAGCGCGTGGCCGAAGCCGCTGCTCACGCCGGTGATGAAGAGGGTTTATCTGCTGTTCATGGCAACTCCAGTCAGTAGGGACGAGGTCATGGTAGCTATCGAAAACTCGACCCCCTATGCCGGTTCGTCTTGGAGCCTTGCCTATTCCTATCGGAGCCGACAGCCGAGCGGACGTGCATCGATGACAGAACCATCGCTCCTTGCTGGTCAGAGCATAAGGATGCACAAAAAAATGGGTATCGCCTGCCAGGCGAACTCAAGAACGACGCCATGAGAAATAAGCCAAACGCCCGAGCCGCAGCTCCGTAACGGCAAGCCCCAGTAAAATCAAACCCGCCCCCGCCAGCCGTTCAGGGGGCAAGCGATCGCCAGCGAGAAAATAGCCGAACACTCCGCTGAAGACCGGCTCGCAGATGAGGATCAACGCCACCTTCTCCGGCGCCAGCACTGCCTGTGCGCGATTTTGAATGGCGTAGGCCAAGGCAGTCGCCACCAGCGCCAGGGTCAGAATGGTGAATGTCGAAGGCAGCGTACCGGGCAAGGAAAACTGATGGGTACCCAAGCTCCAGGACAAGGAAGCCACACCGACGACGCCCAACTGAATGGCAGCTGAAGCCATTGCAACGTCAGGAGTCGTGAAGGTCGAAACGATCACGATATGGATCGCGAAACAGGCGGCACAGCCCAGAATCAGCAGATCACCCTGGTGCACGTTGAACCCGTCCAGGCTCAGTAGAGCCAGGCCGACCACGGCGATGGCCGTTCCCACTGCTTGTTTGAGACTGGGCCGCCCCCTGCCGATGAGAAAAATGAACAGCGGCGTGAAGACAGTGCACAAGCCCGTGATGAAACCGGCGTTCGAAGGCGTGGTAAGGGCTGTGCCTGAGGTTTGCAACGAGAACGCAGCGAAGAGCACCACACCGGCAAATCCCGCGCCTAGCCAGTCGCGGCGTTGCAAGTTGCGCAATGAGCGGATTGACAACGGCAGAAGCGCCAGCGCCGCCAAGGTGAACATCCAGGCGTTCAGCGTGGAGGCCGCCATGCTGCCCAACAACGCGTGCTTGGCGACGAAGCTCCAACCCCAGATGGCCGTGACCGCCAACAGTGCGATTGACCAGAACGTGCGATGCGACATAGCGAAGCCTCCGGCGGGCATTTATACCGAATGCCTCACCAAAAACGTATGTCAGCGGTACCCAGGAGGGCGCACGATAATTGAGCGCATGGCTATTGGCAACTCTCCACACCTCACCTGGGAAACTTCCGCAAAACCGGAACGCCGCGCCCCACCATCAGGCCATGGCCCCAGCCCCGGGACTCTGTTTCACCGGCCACCACTGCAACGCCGCCCACAGCACTTCCAGCACCAACACCCCCCACACCAGCTCCGTCACTCCCTGCCCCAGCGCATACCCCTGCCAGCACGCGAACAGCACCCGCCCTGCCGCGTCGTAGCGCCCGAACCGCCGCTGCGGATGGCGGATGCGCAACCACGCCCACACGCAAACGATCGACCCCATCAGGTTCGCCATCATCATCTGCAACGGTCCGAACGCCGGCAGCTCGCCCACTAGCCCCATCGCCCGGTGCAGCTCGGCCAATTGCCCATGCAGGAGCATGAAGCTCCACGGCGTGGCGAACGCCGCCGTCACCAGCAGATCGTAAATCCCACTGGCCCGCACCAACCTGCGATAACCCTGTTCGCTCCACATATCCACGCCTCCTCGATCGATGAAGCCGGCAGGCTAAAGCCTGGGGTATGCTCCAAGGTCAATCCCCTACAAGGACGTATCGATGCGAATCGGCGAACTGGCCCAGGCCTGTAGCGTAAGCCGGGATACCTTGCGGTTCTACGAAGAGCGCGGGCTGATCCGCTCGCAGCGGTTGGCCAACGGCTACCGCGACTATCCCGCGCAAACGGTGCAGTTGATGGACTTCATCCGCAACGCCCAGCGCTTGGGCTTCAGCCTGGGCGAGATCGGCAGCAATGTCGGCCACCTGTGGCAGGCCGACGACCCTGATCGGGCCGTGGCGCTGCTGTTGCAAGAAAAGCTGGGGGTGATCGAAGAACGTCTTGCGGCGCTCGGGCAACTACGCGATGCCCTGCGCCACAGCCTCACCCTGGCCTGCCCACTGCGCAGCGCAGCGGCTGGCGCTGCGTCGGGCCTGGCGCAAGCGCCTCATCATCAGGCAGAGGCATCCAACGCCTGAGCCCCGCGCGCCCGTTGCCGCCGCGCAAAGCCCAGCACCATCAGCAAGCCGATGCCGGCCATCGCTGCGCCAGCCGCCGGCAGCGCGGCATACCCAAAGCCTGCCTGAATCACCCCGCCACCCACGGCGGCGCCCACGGCATTGCCCAGGTTGAACGCGCCGATGTTCACCGCCGAAGCCAGGTTGGGCGCGTCCTGGGCCGCTTCCATCACGCGCATCTGCAACGGTGGCACCAAGGCGAAGCTGGCTGCGCCCCACACCACCACGGCGACGGCAGTCGGCACCGACCAGTCCAGCAGCGCCGGCAGTACCAGCAATACGCCGATCAATACCAGCAGCGAAACGATCAGGGTGCGGTCGATGGAACGGTCCGCGGCCTTGCCGCCCCACAGGTTGCCCAGGGTCAGACCGACACCGAACAGCACCAGCATCGCCGTGACGAAGGCCGTCGACGCGCCTGCCTCGCTTTGCAGGATCGGCGCGATGTAGGTGAACACCGTGAACATCGCGCTCGAACCCACCACGGTCAGGACCAGGGCGGCCAACACTTCGGGCTTGCACAGCACCCGCAACTCGGTCTTGACCCCGACGCCGGCCGGCGCCGGCAGTGACGGCAGTGCGAACCACAAGGCGCTCATCGCCACCAGGCCCAGCCCGGCGATGCCCCAGAACGAAGCGCGCCAGCCCAGCAGTTCGGCGAACCAGGTGGCCAGCGGCACCCCGCCGATGGTCGCCACGGTCAGGCCCATGAACATCGCCGCGACAGCACCGGCGCGTTTATCCGCGGGTACTACGCTGGCGGCGACGATGGCGCCGATGCCGAAGAACGCGCCGTGGTTCAACGACGTGACCAGCCGGGCGATCAGCAGCGCGAGGTAATTGTCGGCCAGCGCCGCCATCAGGTTGCCCAAGGTGAAGATCGCCATCAGCCCGATCAGCAACTGGCGCCGGCCCAGGCGCGCGGTGGCCAACGTCATCAAAGGTGCGGCGATCAGCACACCCAGTGCATAGGCGCTGACCAGCATGCCGGCGGCCGGGATGGTGACGCCCAGGTCGGTGGCGATGCCGGGCAACATACCCATAGGGGCGAATTCGCTGACGCCGATGCCGAAGGCACCCAGGGCCAGGGCGAGTAAAGGGGGATTGATACGCATGGAAACAGCTCCTGATCTTTGCCGAGAATGCTACGATCCCACGCCGCGCCGCACTAGACGGCGCCTTGGCCAAAGACTTTTGCGTGGGAGGCACAGATGGAGGTCAACGGACGTTCGGGTGAGATGGAGGTGTTCGCGCGTGTGGCCGAAGCGGGGAGTTTCTCCGCTGCGGCACGGGCATCGGGCCTTACCCCGTCGGCGGTCAGCCGGATCGTGGCGCGGACCGAGCAGCGCTTGGGCACGCGGCTACTGTTGCGCACCACGCGGGCCATCACCCTGACGCCTGAAGGCGAGGCTTACTTGCGCGGAGCGCGGCGCATTCTGGCGGATTTGCTGGAAGTCGAAGAGGCGATCACCGACCAGGGCGTGCCACGCGGTCGGCTGCGGGTCAGCGCGGCGCTCGGGCATGGCCGCTTGAGTGTGGTGCCGCTGGTCGCAGCGTTCAGCGCCCGTTACCCGCAGGTGACGGTAGACCTTGCCTTGGGCGATGAGGTCGTCGACATCCTCGGAGGCCAGGCCGACGTGGCGATACGCTTCGGCCTGCTGCCCGACAGTTCGCTGAGCGCCCGGCAAATCGGCGCCACTGGCCAGGTCATCGTCGCCTCGCCCGATTACCTGGCGCGCTGTGGCACACCTCAGCGGCCTGAGGATCTGGCCGCGCACAATTGTCTGCGCTTCAACTTCCGCCGCGCCGCGCCCGACTGGCCGTTTCGCCGCGACGGCGAGGCCTTCAGCCTGAAGATCGCCGGCAACATCGCGTGCAGCAGCGGCGAGGCGCTGGCGCAGTTCGCTCGGCTGGGCGCAGGCATCGCGCGCATCGGCCGGTTCTCGGTGGCCGACGATCTGGCCAGCGGGCGCTTGCTGCCGCTGCTGGAGGACTTCAACCCTGGCGACCTGGAGCCGATCCACGCGGTGTTCGTCGGCGGCGCGGCGATGCCGGCCAGGGTGCGGGTGTTCGTGGACTTTCTGATCGAGCACCACCAGCCGCACCACTGGTGCCAACCTACGGTACCGGCCGCTTGAAGCCCTTTGCCCTCGAAAGGCACGCACGCCTCGTTTTCCAATGCTCGGCGTTAGGTGCCGAGCCTCCTGTGCAACGCGTTCGACCTCAGCCCCTACCCTGCTCCAATGGCGCCACCTGCGCCGCCTCCCTCAGCATCGCCTCCGCCAACACACGAAAGCGCTGGGTCAGCACGTTCTCGGGCCGGTCGGAAGGCAGCAGCAAGTACGTGTAGAAGCGCAACTGCGGCGCGAACGGCCGCAGGTCGATAGCGGTGTGCAAGTACTCGGCAGCCACCAGCGGGCTGACCACGCTCACCCCCAAGCCAAGCCCGACCAACGAGCACACGGTCGCGGCATGGGTCGCGTCCAGGTTGAGCACGCGTGGGTCTTCGTCGGCGAACAGCCGATCGAGCCGCGTGCGGGCGCCGTCGGTGTGCGACAGCGAGATGAATGCCTCGCCCTTCAAATCCGCAGGCGTCACGACTTGCAGGGCGCCTAGGCGGTGGCCCTTGGGGAAAATGCACACGCCCGGCACGTCACAGATGATCTGCGAATGCACGCCTGCCATGTCCTCGGCCACATAGGACACCAGGCAGACATCGCAGAACCGCGTGGCCGCCCAGTGCGCCACGTTCGGCGAGTCGTTGGTATGGATGGAAATGTGCACGTGCGGGTTCTGCTGGCGGAAGCGCTGGATGATCGCCGGCAACAGGCCGTGGGTCAGCGAGGGTACTGCGCCGATGCGCAAGCGCCCCGTGCCGCCGCGTTTGAGGTGCTGGGCGGAGGTTTCCAGGCTGTGCAGCCCGATGAAGGCGCGCTCCACGTCGGCGAAGAACTGCGCACCCTCGTCGGTAGGCAGCAGGCGCCCGCCTACCCGTTCGAACAGCTTGAAGCCGTTGGCCCGTTCGAGCTGCGCGATCAGCCGGCTGACGTTGGGCTGCGAGGTGTGCAGCGCCTGCGCCGCTGCCGTCATCGAGCCGCTGAGCATGACCGCACGAAAGGTTTCGATCTGCTTGAAATTGATGGCCATATCATTTCTGCATGACGGGTTGATGTATTGTCATTTGATTGCATGACACGAAGATTTTATAACTACACCTACATCGACGTCTGCCCCGACGCAGCGCGATACCCCCGAGCGCATACCGGCAACAACACGAACAACAACCGGTGCTCCAGCTTCATTTCAGCTCTGCCCTTGTACTCACGCCTCGCCCCAACCCGTTGGAGCGGTGCAGACCGGTAATCAGGAGGCATCATGTCGTTCTCGTATAAAAAACTAAGCGCTGCATTGACCCTGTCGTGCGTGTCGTTGGCCGCGGTGTATCCCGTGCAAGCCGCCGACCTGCCGCCCGTTCCCGCAGCCATCAAAGAAGCAGGCCAGATACGGGCCGGCGTGCGCTGCGACCAACCTCCCTATGGCTATCAAGACAACAAGGGCGAATTCGCTGGCGTGGAAGTGGAAATGGCCAAGCAGATTTCCCTGTGGGCCCTGGGCTCAAAAGACAAGGTCAGCTTCACCTGCGTGACCGCCGAAAACCGCGTGCCGCAACTGCTGGGCCGCAAGGTGGACTTGCTGATCGCCACCCTGGGCGTCACCCCGGAACGCCAGCGGGTGATCGACTTCACCACGCCCTACCGCTGGGGCGCCAGCGACGTGGTGGTGAAGAAGGACAGCCCGGCCAAGAAGATCGCCGACCTCAAAGGTAAGACCCTCGCCACCCTCAAGGGCTCGGTGCAAGCCAAGTGGTTCGAGGACCACATGCCCGACGTCAAGACCCTGCGCATGAACAGCGCCGCCGACGCGCTGCAGGCCTTCCGCCAGGGCCGCGCCGACGCCTACACCCATGACGCCGCCACCTTGGTGGTGGTCGCCGACAACGACAAGGATGCGCGACTGATCGGCGAGCCGTTCCAGATCTCCGATGCGGCCATTGGGGTGCGCAAGAACGAAGCGCAGTGGCGCGACTTCCTCAGCGCGGCGGTGCTGCGCATGCGCCAAGAGCACCTGTATCGGGGCTGGGTCGAGCAGTTCGTGCCCGCGAACATCCAGGGTTACTACATCAGTGTGTTCGAGCAGGCCAAACCTGCCGAAACGCTCTGACCGGCCGCCGCCATGGAGTTCGACATTCATTACCTGATCGAGCAGTGGCCGGCCCTGCTCGACGGCGTGCTCATGACCCTGCGCGTCACGGCGCTGGCCATCCTCTGTTCGCTGTTGATCGGCGTGTTGGGCGGCGCGGTGCGCGTCATGCGAATCCCGGTGCTGTCGCAGGTCGTGGCGCTGTATGTGGAGTTGATCCGCAACACGCCAATCCTGGTGCAGCTGTTCTTCATCTTCTACGGCCTGCCGGCCATCGGCTGGGGGCTGTCGCTGTTCTGGTCGGGGGTGGTCTGCCTGTCGCTGTGGGCCGGGGCCTACCAGATCGAGAACATCCGCGGCGGGCTGGCCACCGTGGAGCGCGGTATGCGCGAGGCGAGCCTGGCGCTGAGCCTCAAGCCGCTGCAGTACTTCGCCCTGATCGCCCTGCCGATCGCCTTCCGCACCAGCCTGCCGGCCATGCTCAACACCGCGATCTCGCTGTTGAAGAACTCGTCCTACCTGCAGGCCATCGGTCTGGCGGAGCTGACCTTCGTCGCCGTGGACCGCATCGCCACGGATTTCCGCGCCATCGAGATGTTCACCGCCATCTGCGTCATGTACCTGGTGCTGGTGGGAACATTGGCGCTGTTGACCGCGCGGCTGTCCGCCCATCTGCAACGTCCTTTCAGGCAGTGAGGCACCTATGAACTTCATCCTCGAAAACTGGAGCTTCGTGTGCAAAGGCTTGCTCATGACCCTGTATCTGGCGCTGGTGGTGCTGTTGTTCACCACGCTGATCTCGGCCGTGGTCGGCGTGCTGGCCACGGTCAAGCACCGCCTGCTGGGGTGGGCGATCCATGCCTATGTGGAGCTGTTCCGCTCCATCCCGCTGATCGTCAACGTGTTCTTCATCTTCTTCGGCGCGCCGATGTTCGGCGTGGACCTGAGCCCTTTCGCCGCCGTCGCCGTGGGCCTGACCCTATGGGGCAGCGCCAACGGTATCGAAATCGTGCGCGGCGGGCTGGAATCGGTGTCTGTGCACCAGTGGAAAAGCGCCTGGGCGCTGGGCCTGCGCCCTTGGCAAATCTACCTGCACGTGATCGTGCCGCAGTCGATGAAAGCCATTCTGCCGGCCTACACCGGGCTGCTGACGATCCTGGTGCAAGCCACCTCCCTGGGCGCACTGGTAGGCGTGGGGGAATTTCTCAAAGTCGGGCAGATCATCATCGAACGCGAAACCGTCATGACCGGCGTCAGCCCGGCCTTCGCCGTCTACGGCGTGGTGTTGCTGGTGTACTTCGTCATCTGCTCCGCACTGACCTGGCTCAGCCGTTATCTCGAACGCCGTCTGGGTCGCCCGGCGGCACGTCCATCCCTTGGAGAGGTTCCAGAATGCAAGCATCCAAAGTCAGTCGGCGCCTGAAAGAAAGCACTGCGCCCGAGGTGAACGAGTACATCTACCGCCCACGCCTGGAAGGATTCGCCAGTGGCTTTGCGAACCTGGGCAACGTCAACAAGGCGCACATCCTGATGCTCGCCGAACAGGGGCTGATCCGTGGCGAACATGCCAGCGTGCTGGCTAAAGGTGTGCTGGACATGGAGCAGGCCGGGCCGGAGGCGGTCGAGCTCGACCCTTCCCGCGAAGATGCCTATTTCAACTACGAGGCGCACCTGATCGAGCACATCGGCGCCGACATCGGCGGGCGTCTGCACACTGGCCGTAGCCGCAACGACATCCTCGCCACCCTCGACCGCTTGCGCTGCCGCGAGCTGTTGATGGACCTGATCGACGAACTGGCGACAGTGCGCGCCACGGCCCTGGGCGGCGCCAAGACCTACGCCGAGGTGGTGATGCCCGGCTACACCCACCTGCAACCGGCGCAACCGATCACCTACGGCTATTACCTGAGCGCGGTGGAGCAGGCGCTGGAGCGTGACAGCAAGCGCCTGATCCAGACGCTCGAGTCGATGAACCAATGCCCGCTCGGCGCCGCCGCGTTCGCCGGCACGCCATTCGACATCGACCGCGCGCGCACCGCCGAACTCCTGGGCTTCGACGGCTACCTGGACAATGCCCTGGACGCCATCGGCTCGCGCGACTTCCTGCTCGAGAGCCTGTCGCACCTGAGCAACCTGGCGGTGTTCTGGAGCCGCGTCGCGCAGGACTACTTCGTCTGGAGCACCCACGAGTTCAACCTCATCGACTTTCCTGACAGCGTCGCCGCCACCTCCAGCATCATGCCGCAAAAGAAGAACCCCACCGTGCTGGAATACCTCAAAGGCCGCAGCGGGCACATCGTCGGCCTGCTGATGGGCGCGAGCGTGACCATCAAGGGCACCCACTTCTCCCACACCGGCGACGGCAACCGCGAAGGCACCCGCGGCTTCTGGGAGGCTGCCGAAGAGAGCCTGCGCTGCTTGAAACTACTGGACCTGGTGCTGCGCACCGCCACCCCTAACGTCGACCTGGCAGCCCGCCGCGCCGGTGAAGACTTCTCCACCGCCACCGGCTTGGCCGACCTGATGGTGCGCGACGTCGACCTGTCGTTCCGCGAGGCCCACCACGTGGTCGGAGGCGTGGTGCGCATGGCCATGGACCAAGGCCTGCCGGCCAATCGGATCACCACGCAGATGGTCGATGCCTGCGCCTTCGAGCAACTGGGCCATGCCTTGAATCTGCCGGAGCAGCACGTGCGCGAGTGCCTGGACCCGGTCTGCAACGTGCAGGGCCGCAGCTCCGTAGGCGGCCCCTCGCTCGGCGCCCTGCTGCCAAGCCTGGCGCGCGCCAGCGAGCGTCTGGATGCCGAGCGCACGGCCAACCGGCAACGCCGCGAGCGCATGAGCGCGGCCGACCTCAACCTGCAAGCCCTGACCCGGGCTCGGGCGGGCCTATGAGCACGATCCTGACGGTTCGCGACCTGCACAAGCAGTTCGGCGCGCACGAGGTGGTCAAGGGCGTGGACATGGACGTTCGCCAAGGCGAGGTAGTGGTCATCATCGGCCCCAGCGGCTCGGGCAAGTCCACCTTCATCCGCTGCCTGAACAGCCTGGACCCGCCCTCCAAAGGCAGCGTGGTGATCGGCGATGGCGACCAGGCCTGTGCGGGTGACCGCAAGGCCCTGGCCAGGCTGCGCGAGGACGTGGGCATGGTATTCCAGGACTACACTTTGTTTGCGCACATGACGGTGCTGGGCAACATGACGCTGGCCCCGGTCAAGCTCAAGCGCGCGACCCAGGCGCAAGCCCAGGCCCATGCCCTTGCCCTGCTCGAGCGCGTCGGCCTGCGGCACAAGGCCGAACACTACCCGGCAGAGCTGTCAGGCGGCCAGCAACAGCGGGTGGCGATCGTGCGCGCCTTGGCGATGAAGCCCAAACTTATGCTGTTCGACGAGCCCACCTCCGCCCTCGATCCAGAGACCGTCGGCGACGTGCTGAACGTGATGAAGGGCCTGGCGGCCGAAGGCATGACCATGATCGTCGTCACCCACGAGATGGGTTTCGCCCGCGAAGTGGCCGACCGCGTGGTGTTCTTCGACGCCGGCAGGATCATCGAAACCGGCCCGCCGTCCGAGATCTTCGACTCACCCAAGCAGCCCCGTACCCGGCAGTTCCTGGACAGCGTCCTGCACTGAGCGAACGGCAAGGAGTTCGAAATGAGCCAAGCGATCCGCAATCCTCTGCATCCACGACCCATGATCCAAATGGAGAACGTCAACAAGTGGTATGGCGACTTCCAGGTGCTCAAGAACATCAACCTCAGCGTGCAGCAAGGCGAGCGCATCGTGCTGTGCGGCCCTTCCGGCTCGGGCAAATCGACCACCATCCGCTGCTTGAACCGTCTTGAGGAGCACCAGGAAGGCCGCATCGTCGTCGACGGCGTCGAACTCACCCACAACGCCAGGCAGGTCGAAGCCATCCGCCGCGAAATCGGCATGGTGTTCCAGCATTTCAACCTGTTCCCGCACCTGACCATCCTGCAGAACTGCACCCTCGCCCCGGTCTGGGCCCGCAAGATGCCGCGCCGCGAAGCGCAAGCCTTGGCGATGCATTACCTGGAACGGGTGCGCATTCCCGAACAGGCCCACAAATACCCCGGCCAACTGTCGGGTGGCCAGCAGCAACGCGTGGCCATCGCCCGGGCGTTGTGCATGCAGCCCAAGATCATGCTGTTCGACGAACCGACGTCGGCGCTGGACCCGGAGATGGTCAAAGAAGTGCTCGACACCATGGTCGGCCTGGCCGAAGACGGCATGACCATGGTCTGCGTGACCCACGAGATGGGCTTTGCCCGGACCGTGGCGCATCGGGTGGTGTTCATGGACCAGGGCGAGGTGGTCGAGCAGGCGACGCCCAAGGCGTTCTTCGAGCGCCCGCAGAGTGAGCGGGGGCGATTGTTCTTGAGTCAGGTACTGCATTGAACCGGCGCTGTGCGAGGCGTAGACCGGCACGGGCAAGCGGGCGCGCCGCGAGGTCTGCCCTGCACGAGCGGCTGCTACGGGCCTTAAGGCCGGTCAACGCCGGTTCACCACCCGCGCCAGCGCAAAGGTACTCACCACTGCCAACACCACCGCAACCGCGATCGCCGGCCCTGTGCCCCACGCCATGATCGTGGCATGCATCGCCAGGTAAAAACCGATCACCCCCACCGCGCCAATGGCATTGCCGCGCACGATGGTCGCCAGCTCGAAACGCCCGCCCTGCACATGGGCGAACACCATCAAGGGCCAGGCGATCACCGGAATCGGCGCCAGCACGCCACTCGCCACCGGGCCCAGGCGCTCGGCGCTGGCGGTGATGGCGAGCAGCAACAACGTAGCGGTAGCCATGCGCATGGGGATCACCCAGCGTGGCGTCGGAACGAGTCGCGCGCGGCCCAGGTCGGGATGGGGCCGGGTGGCGATCAGGTTGGCGACCAGCATCGCTACAGTAACTGCCACGGGCAACACCAGGCCGCCCAATTGGCTCATGCACCAAGCCCCGACGCCGTAGAACAGCAATGACACGCAGCACGCCAGCCACGCCGGGCAGCGCCGGGTGATGAGGAAATAACACAGATACGTCGCCTGTACCGCCGCCAATCCCGCCAACGCGCCGGGCACCGCTTGCAGGGCGAAGGCCGGGCCTTGTTCCAGGCCGATGAACAGCATCACCAACGCCGAGGTCAGTGGCAGGCCGGACAGCAGGCCGCCCAGTTGCGTACCCCAGCGTTTGCCGGCCAGGGAAATGCCCAGCATCAGCATGGGCGTGATCAACAGCTTGAGATAGAAAACGGACATGGATGTGTGTCGAATCATGACAGGCGGGTGTGCAGCATGCCGCAAACTGCGGCGCTTGGGGAACCCGGCGGGAACGATCGCAGCTTGCGCGGGCCTCACGCTACACCGCCCTGGCACCGGCCAGCGGCACAGCTTTCGAACGAGGACTGAACATGAGCCTGATTCCCGACCTGAACGGTCCTGCCCAAGTGCTGATCGTCGGCGCCAGCCAGGGCATCGGCCTGGCGCTGTGTCGCGCCCTGCTCGGCCGCGACGATGTGCGACGGGTGTGGGCGGTAGCGCGGACGGCGACCGGCAACGCCGCGCTGGCCGAGCTCCAGGCGCAGCACGGCACGCGGTTGCAGCGTATCGACTGCGATGCGCGCGACGAGCGAGCACTCGCCGACTTGGCCGCCGCGCTGGGCGCCCAAGGCGCGACGCCGAATCTGGTGGTATGCACGCTGGGCATCCTGCATCAGCAAGGCGCAAGGGCGGAGAAATCCTTGGCACAACTGGATCTGGCCGGGTTGCAAGCCAGCTTCGCCAGCAACGCGTTCGCGCCGATCCTGCTGCTCAAGCACCTGCTGCCTCTACTGCGCAAGCAACCGACGACCTTCGCGGCGCTGTCGGCGCGGGTCGGCTCCATCGGCGACAACCACCTGGGCGGCTGGTACAGCTATCGCGCCAGCAAAGCGGCGCTGAACCAGTTGTTGCGCAGCGCCAGTGTCGAGCTCAAGCGTTTGAACCCGCAAGCTACGGTGCTTTCATTGCATCCGGGGACGACCGACACGGCGTTGTCGGAGCCGTTTCAGGGGAACGTGCCCGCCGAGCGATTGTTCACCCCGGCCTACACTGCAGACCGCCTGTTGCAGGTGATCGCCCGACACGGGGCCGCCGACAGCGGTAGCTTCTGGGCCTGGGACGACACGCCGATCGAGTGGTGATTGCCGCGACCTTGGAGCCCTCCAGACGGTGCCGTGAAACAAGCCGGACCTGGCTCCAATGCCGGTGAGATGACCGATCGGGGCCGCTGTGCGGCCCCAACTCAGCCCTGATCGATCTTGCTCAGACTACTCGATTGCCCGCCATAGGCTTGGCCCCCGCATCTGCAACAAGCGACAACACCGCCATCGCCCTTCCCCCGTGCCCTCACCCACCCACTCACGTCCTGAACTTGCCCACCAGCCCGTTCAAATCCACCGCCAACCGCGACAGCTCCGCGCTGGCCATGCTGGTCTGGTGCGCGCCCGTGGCGCTCTGCACCGACAGGTCGTTGATGTTCACCAGGTTGCGGTCCACCTCGCGCGCCACTTGGGCCTGCTCTTCGGCGGCGCTGGCGATCACCAGGTTGCGTTCGTTGATCTGCGAGACCGCGCTGGCGATGGTGTCCAGCGCCAAGCCCGCGCCGCGGGCCATGTTCAGGGTCGATTCGGCGCGCTCGGTGCTGGTGCGCATCGATTCCACGGCCTGCTCGGTGCCACCCTGGATGCTGCCGATCATCCGTTCGATGTCGCTGGTCGACTGCTGCGTGCGGTGCGCCAGCGCCCGCACTTCATCGGCCACCACGGCAAAACCGCGCCCGGCTTCGCCCGCTCGCGCCGCCTCGATGGCCGCATTGAGCGCCAGCAGGTTGGTCTGGTCGGCCAGGCCGCGGATCACGTCCAGCACCTTGCCGATGTCGCGCGACTGCCCGGCCAACTCCTCCACCAGTTGCCCGGTGGCTTGCACATCGCCGCTCATGCGTTCGATGGCGCTCACGGTTTCCAGCACCAGGTCGCGCCCATCGCCGGCCGTGCGGTTGGCATCGGCGGATGCCTGCGAGGTGCTGACGGCGTTGCGCGCCACCTCTTCCACGGCGCTGCTCATTTGCGTGACGGCGGTGGCGGCCTGCTGGATCTCGGCGTTCTGCTGGGCCAGGCCCCGGGCGCTTTCGTCGGTGACGCTGTTGAGCTCTTCGGCGGCCGACGATAACTGTGTGGCGGAGCCGGCGATCTGTTGCACGGTGTCGCGCAGTTGCGTCTGCATGGTCGCCATGGCTTGCAGCAAGCGCGCAGGCTCGTCGGTACCGCTGGCGTCGATGGGATGGGTCAGGTCGCCGGCGGCGATCCATTCGGCCGTACGCAAGGCGTTCTCGACCGGTTTGACGATGCTGCGGGTCAACAGGAAGGCGAAGGCGAAGGTCAGCAAGGTCGCGAAAACCAGCAGCCCGACCACCAGTTCGATGGCCGACTCGTAGCTGCTTTCTGCGGCAGCGTTGCTCTGGCGGGTCATTTCGGTGTTGAACTGCACCAGCTCGTCCATCACCTGGTTGATGGCCTCGGAGTTGTGCAGCATGTCGCCGTTGAGCAACGTGCGCAGCTCATCGAGACGCTCGCTGCGGCTGAGGTCGCGGGCACGGCTTTCCAGTTGGCGGTACTCACCCAGCAGCTTGCCGAAATGGTCGAAGATCGCCTGTTCGCTCGGCGCTTCCACCAGGGCCTGGTAGGCCTGCTGGGCCTTGTCGGTCTGGGCATGGCGCTCGTCCATGCGTGCCAGGGTATCGGCCTGCGCTTGCGCGTCGCGGTTGCTGAGCAAGGTATAGCCGAGGGTGCGCAGACGCTGGTTGGCGTTGGTCAGGTCGTTCAGCGCCTTGATGCTGGGGACGTTGACCGCTTCGATCTTGAGCCCGGCCTGACGGATCTCGCCCATCTGCAACAGGGAGAAGATCCCAAGGCCCAGCATGAGCAAACCGATCAAGGCGAAGCCCAGCAAAGCACGAGGGGCGATGTTCAAACTGCGTATCGACATGGAGACGGTATCCGATGGGGATCGCATTCCATGCGACAAGAAAAGAGGGCCTATGCGGTTATCGGTAAGGCCCGCTGAGTCTTGAGCGCAATCGTGAGAAATGACCGGCCCCGCACGCGGAGCCGGCCGCCCCTACAGCACGCTGGCGAGGAACTCGCGAAAGCGCGGGTGCTGCGGGTTGTCCAGCAACGAACGGGCGTCGCCCTGCTCGACGATCTGTCCCTGGTCCATGAACACGATGTTGTCCGCCACTTCCCGGGCGAAACCGATCTCATGGGTGACCACCACCATGGTGATGCCCGAGTGCGCCAGCTGCTTCATCACCTGCAGCACTTCGCCCACCAGCTCCGGGTCCAGCGCCGAGGTCGGTTCGTCGAACAGCAACACCTGCGGCTGCATGGCCAGCGCACGGGCGATCGCCACGCGCTGCTGCTGCCCGCCGGACAGCTCGCGGGGCCATGCATGGGCACGATGGGCCAGGCCCACCTGCTCCAGCAAGGCCATGGCCCGCGCCTGCACATCGCTGCGTTTCTGCCCGAGGATGCGCAGTGGCGCATCGACGATGTTCTGCAGCACCGTACGGTGCGGGAACAGGTTGAACTGCTGGAACACCATGCCGATGCGCTGGCGCTGCTCGGCCACGCGCTTTTCCGGCAGTTCGTGCAACGTCTGCCCTTTGCGCGTATAGCCGATCAAGGTGTCGCCGACATGGATGGTGCCGCCGTCGAGCTTTTCCAGGTGGTTGATGCAGCGCAGCAAGGTCGATTTGCCCGAGCCCGAAGGCCCGAGGATCACCGTCACCGAGCCGGCCGCGATGTCCAGGTCGATGTCCTTGAGCACCGTATTGCCGGAAAACTGCTTGCGCACCCCGCGCAGGTGGATCGACTCGCTCATGCTTCGGACTCCTGGCGGGTGACGCTGCGGCCCAACCAGTTGCGCCGGCCCTGGGTGTTGCCGCGGCTGAAGCGCACCTCGATGAAATGTTGCAACACCGACAGCACGGAGGTCATCAACAGGTACCAGGCAGTGGCGACCAGCAGCAGCGGAATCACCTCATAGGTGCGTTGGTAGATGATCTGCGCCGAATACAGCACGTCCTGCAGTGCGATCACCGAGACCACGGCGGTGGTTTTCAGCTGACCGATCACCTCGTTGCCGGCCGGCGGCAGGATGGTGCGCATGGCCTGGGGCAAGACGGTCTGGCGGAAGATCTGCCCAGGGCGATACCCCAGGGCTTTGGCCGCCTCCAGCTGGCCGGCGCCCACGCTCTGGATGCCGGCGCGAATGATCTCGGCGGCATAGGCCGACTGGTGGATCACCAAGGCCAGCACCGCCGCACTGAAGGGGCTGATGACCTCGTTGGTGGCCGCGCTCCACACCTCGCCCACCCACGGCAGGCTCAGCGCCAGACGTGGGTAGAGGGCGGCGATGTTGTACCAGAGGAACAGCTGCACCAGCATCGGCACCGCGCGGAAGAACCAGGTGTAGCCCCAGCTCACCGCCACCAGCACCGGGTTGGACGAGAGGCGCATCAGCGCCAGCAGCGTGCCCCCGGCGAAGCCGAACACCACGGAAATCGCGGTGAGCTTGATGGTCATCAGCACACCGTTGAGGATCGACTCTTCGGTGAGGTTGGCGGCCACCACGTCCCATTCGAAGCGCGGGTTGTCGAGCATCGAATGCAGCACCAGGCCCAGCACCGCGATCACCACCGCGGCACTGGCCCAACGCCCCCAATGGCGATTGGCGACGATGCGCAGGCCGGCGCCGTCGGCGTCGAACGCTGGCTTCATCGGATGTTTTCTTCGTTGAGACCGGCCGATTTGACCGCACCGAAGCCAATTTCCCACTTGTCGAGGATCTGCTGGTAGGTGCCGTCGGCGATCAACGAATTGAGCGCGGCCTGGACCGGTTTACCCAACGGCGACTGCTTGGGCAGCGCGATGGACACGATGGTGTCTTCGATAGTGATCTCGCCGGCCATGGTCAGCGCCTTGACGTGGCTGGCCTGGTAACGCAGGCCCTCGTAGGGGCCGAAGAACATCGGTACGCGGCTGCTGATCACGGCCTGCACGCCGGCCGGGCGGTCCGGGAAGATGGGTACGTTGATGGCTTTCTTGCCGGCGGCCACGCAGGCTTCGCTGGCCTGCTGCAGGCGCGTCAGCTGGGAGGTGCCGGCGCCGGCGCCGACCGTCTGGCCGCACAGCGCGTCGAGGCTGTTGAACGGCCCCGGATTGGCGTCGGCACGGCCGATCAGCGCCAGCTTGGAGGCGTTGTAGTAGCCGACGAAATCGACTTGCTCGAGGCGCTTGGCATTGGCGTCGATGTTCGCCAGGGCGGCGTCGTAACGGCCGGACTTGAGCCCCGGAATGATGTTGTCGAAGCCGCCGGTGTCCTTGAGTTGCAGTTGCACGCCCAGGCGGTCGGCCACGGCGCTGATGATGTCGATCTCACGACCGGCGAGGGTCTTGTTGTCGGCCTGGTAGAAGGTGGTCGGCGGCGTGTTGGGGTTGGTGCCGGCAACGATGTAGCCGCGTTTCCGGATCGCTTCGGGCAGGCTCGCGTGCAGCTTGGCGTCGGCTGCGGGTTTGGCGGTGGCGTCGAACGGCACGCTGCCCGGGGCAGGCGCGGCAAAGGCGCCGGGAACGGCCAGCAGCGCGGCGACGGCGCTGATCAGTGCAGGTTTATTCATGGCTCATTCCTTATCGGCGGCCGTCGGGGCGACGGCAGCGAAGTTGTCGGTGACGCTGGGCAGACCCAGGTTTTCACGCAGGGTGGCGTATTGGTATTCGCTGCGGAACAACCCGCGGCGTTGCAGCTCGGGGATGACCAACTCGACGAACAGTTGCAGCTGCTCGGGCAACACGGCCGGCATGATGTTGAAGCCGTCGGCGCCGCCCTGTTCGAGCCAGGCCTGGAAATCGTCGGCGATGTCTTCGGCGGTGCCGACGATCACCCGGTGACCACGCGACCCGGCCGCTACGGCGGCCAGCTGGCGCAAGGTGAGGTTTTCCCGTGCGGCCAGCTCGGTGAGCAGCTTGACCCGGCTCTGGCTGCCTTCGGTGGGCTTGATTTCCGGCACCGGACCGTCCAGCGGGTAGGCGCGCATGTCGGTGCCGAAGCGAGCCGACAGTTGCTCGATGCCGTTGTCGATGTCCACCAGCTCGTTGAGCTGGTCCCACACCGCCTGGGCCTGTTCGCGCGTGCGGCCGACGATGGGCATGACCCCCGGCAGGATCAGCAGGTGGTCGGGGTTGCGCCCGGCCTCGCGGACGAACTGCTTCTGGCTACGGTAGAAGGCTTGGCCTTCTTCCAGCGAAGCGGCGGCGGTGAACACCACTTCGGCGGTCTGCGCAGCCAACCGCTGCCCCGCCGGTGAGGAGCCGGCTTCGATGATCACCGGGCGGCCTTGGGGCGAACGCGCGATGTTCAGCGGGCCCTGCACCTGGAAGTGCTTGCCCTTGTGGTTGGCCGCATGGATCTTGCTCTCGTCGCTGTAGCGGCCGCTGGCCTTGTCGCGGACGATGGCGCCCTCTTCCCAGCCGTCCCACAGCTTGAAGGCCACGTCGAGGAACTCGCGCGCCACTTCATAGCGGTCGGCGTGGGATGGCAGGTCTTCGCGGCTGAAGTTGCGCGCGGCGTCGGCGGAGAACGAAGTCACCACGTTCCAGGCCATACGCCCGCCGCTGATGTGATCGACCGAACACAGGGCGCGGGCCAGGTGGAACGGCTCGTCGAAGGTGGTCGAAGCGGTGGCGGCCAGGCCGATGTGCTGGGTCTGCACGGCCAGGGCCGAGAGCAGGGTCAGGGGTTCCAGGCGCGACATGGTCGACGGCAGGCGGTGCACGCTGGTGGCCAGGGCGTCGCCGACGAAGAACATGTCGAACTTGCCCTGTTCGGCGGTCTTGGCGATCCAGCTGAACCACTGGATGTCAGTGGGCGAGCCTTCGGCGCCGTCAGCGCGCCAGCCGCCGACGTGGTGGCCGAGGGCTTGCACGAACAGGCCCAGGCGCAGTTGACGAGATGACGTCTGTTGCAGGGACATGGAGAAATCCTTAATGACAGCGAATGAGGGCGACCAGGCGATGCAGTGCGGCATCGTCGGCCAACTGAAGGTCGGCGCACAGCGCATCGAGGCGCTCGCCGGGCAAGGCATGCAGGTTGCTGCGCAGCTTGGCCAGGACGTCGGTGGGCGCGGCGGCGGTCTGCTTGCGGGTCACGCAATGGCTGAGGCGCCGGCCATCGTCGAGGTGCAGCGTGACGCGATGGAAGCGCAGGTCGGGGTCGAGCTCGTCTGCCGGTGCGCTGAGGTCGGGCACGCGCCGTACCTTGCCGGCCAATGCGGCGATGGCCGGCTCCACCGCTTGCTCGCCGTAACGCTCCAGGGCGATGACGCCATTGAGCAAGGCGTCGGCGATCACGTATTCGAGGCTGAAACGGCCCTGCACGCCGGTCTGCGCCTGGCGGATCGACGGCGCCGTGTCGGCACCGGGCGGGAAGCTCACTTCGATGGCATCGATGGCCTCGAGGGAGAAACCTTCGGCGACGCGCAACGCGAATGCCGCTTCGATAGCGCTGTGGGTACCGCCGCAGGTGGGATAGCGTTTGAACTCCAAGCCCGGGACACTGATCCGCCAAGGTGCGCCCCATCCGGCCAGGAGGTCGTCGGGCCGCGCCGCGCCCAGGCCGAGAATGTCCAGAAAAGCTTCCAGCACGGCATCGCGCTGCGCCGCGAAGCCGCCCTGCGCCAGGCGCACGCTATCGACGGCTTGACGCGCGGCGAAGCCTGCGTGCAGGGCCTTGCCGGCGCTGCCGAACTGCGCGCGCAGCCCTGCCGCTTGCGTGGCGGCCAGGCCCAGGGCGACCTGCGTGTGTTCGACGCTCAGGTGCAGCAAGCGGCAGGCCGCACCTGTGGCAGCGATCCCGCCCAGAGTCGCGGTGCTATGCAGGCCGGCAGCGTAATGGCGGGTGCCGATGGCCTTGCCCAGACGCCCGCACAGCTCCACGCCGACGACGTAGGCATCGAGGAAGGCATTACGGTCCAGGTGCGGCAACGACTGGGCGAGCGTCAGCAGCGTCGAGAGCACGACCGCGCTCGGGTGCCCGCGAAAGGTGGCGTGGTAGTCGTCGAAATCCAGCGCATGGCTCATGTAGCCCAATTGCAGCGCATGGTTATCGCTGCCTGGCTGCGCAGGGAAAGCCCGGCGCACGGGTTCGAGGCCGGCGTCGTCGAGCAGGCCCAGCTGTACCGGTAGCAGGCAGGCGAAGTAATCGACCACACCCTCGCGCGCTCGCTGGCGTTGTTCGTCCCGTGGTCGGGTATGTAAAAGCGCGTCAGCCAGCTGCCCGCTTAGGGAAATACTCAAGAGGCACACCTTTGAATGCAAGGCTTTGACATGCATCAACTGAATGAATGGGGGCCAAAGTTTCCTGTTCTATAAATACTTTTACCAATAACCAAAAGTTATCGATTATTCCATGTCGTTCTATGGCTATGGCAATTGTTCCCGTACTGCTGGGTGCGCGAGGATGGATCAGAGCTATCAACTGCTGTGTGCAGAACACGTTTCGCAGGCTGTCGGGCTTTCAAGACTATGAGCTTTGCGTCGCTGGCGGGGTTCCGCCGACGTGAGGCAGATCGTGGAGCTGCCTCTGCAGGCCTTGCCAGCGAGTCACAGCTGCAAGAGCAACAACGCTGCAACCAATGCCGGCGGCATCACCAGCACCCCCAGGCGCAGGAAACCCCAGGCGCTGACGTGCTGACCCTCGCGGCGGATCGCCACCAGCCACAACAATGTGGCGAGCGAGCCGGTGATCGACAGGTTCGGGCCCAGGTCCACCCCGATCAACAGCGAGGCCGTGGTCTGCGCCGGCAGCTCGGCCAGCTGGCCCATGGAGCCGGCGATCAGGCCGGTGGGCAGATTGTTCATCAAGTTGCCGGCGATTGCCGCGAGCAGCCCGGCGGCCCAACTGGCCTGCACCGGCGCGTGCTGAGCTAGATGCTGCAGGGCCTGAGCCATGCGTTCGATCAGCCCGGTTTGCGCCACGGCCTCGACCAGCACGAACAACCCCGCCACCAACGGCAGCACGCCCCAAGCCACCTGGCGCAGCACCGGCAGCGGCGAGCGCCGTTGCAGCAAGTGGACCAGCCCGGCAGTCGCCAGCCCGGCGCAGAACGTCGGCAAACCCAGCTCCCAGCCAAGCGCCGATGCCAGCAGCAGCAGTGCGGCGGTGGCCGCGATGCCCCACGCGCACAGCAGCCCGCCAGACGGCAGCGGCTGCACGGTGATGGCGGTGGTCAACGGCTGGGCGATCTGCCGCCGTACGGCCAGGCGCAACGCCAGGTAGGTCAAGGCGATGGCCGCCAGCGACGGCAGGCCGAACAGCCGCAACCAGTCGAGCAGCGGCGGCATCTGCGTGCCGAACACCACCAAATTGGCCGGGTTGGAAATCGGCAGGACGAAACTCGCGGCGTTGGCGATGAACGCGCAGATGAACAGATACGGCAGCGGCTCGGCCCTGGCCGCGCGGCACGCGGCGTACACCGCGGGGGTCAGCACCACGGCGGTAGCGTCGTTGGAGAGCAGCACGGTCACCAGCGTGCCGACCAGAAACACCAGGTCGAACAAGCGCTGGCCAGAGCCCTTGGCGTGGCGCACCGCATACATCGCCAGCCAATCGAACAGGCCCTGCTGCCGCGACAGCTCGGCAAGCACCATCATGCCGACCAGGAACAGGTAGACATCGCGACCTTCGGCCATGGCCGCCAGGGTGGTCTTCATGGGAATCAGCCCGAACAGCGTCAGCAGCACAGCCCCGCCCACCGCCCAGACCCATTCCGGCACGCGCCAGGGGCGCAGGATGACGGCAGCGGTGGCAACGGCGCAAAGGGTCCAAATGGCGACGGCGGGGTCGATTGCGGGCATGGGCAAGGCTCGGAGAAGGCCAGAGGAAGGATACGGCCCGCTTGCGTGAAGCGCGGCCGGTCGAGGCACAGGCTCTGACCTTGGGCGGAGGTTTTTTTCTCCGTGCCTGCATCCAGATTTCATCCTCGCGGGTATCCCCTACAGGCAGCGCGTTCAGCCGCATGCCCAAGCGCCGACGGATGAGCCGTCGGTCGCCCACCCAGGAGATTCACCATGACCTTCAAACCTGCATCCCTGCTGCTCGTTGGCGGCCTGTCGCTCGGCATCGCCCTACCCGCCGCCCAGGCTCAGACCTCGGTGCCAGCGGCCGTCGCCGTGCCGCCCGGGCACGCCATGGTGCTCCAGACCACCGGGGTCGGCGAAATCACCTACGAGTGCCGCGACAAGGCCAATGCCCCCGGCCAGACCGAATGGTTCTTCGCAGGCCCCAAGGCGACCCTCAAGGACCGCCGCGGCAACCCGGTCGGTGAATACTTCGGCCCGCCCGCCACCTGGAAGGCCAGCGACGGTTCGAGCATCACCGGCACCCAGGTGGCCATCGCGCCGGCCGGTACAGGTGACATCCCCTATCAACTGGTCAAGGCCAACCCGGCCGAGGGCAAAGGTGCCATGCAGCCGGTGCGCTACGTACAGCGCCTGGCGACCCGCGGCGGCGTCGCCCCGGCCAGTGCCTGCACCGCGCAGAACAAGGGCGAAAAGCAGGTGGTCCAGTACCAGGCCGACTACCTCTTCTGGGCAGACGAATGACCGGCCGCACAGCTTCGCGCACGCGCCTCTGACGCGCCGACCGCGCCGAGCGAATGCCTGCCCGCGCGTGCTGGGCAGGCAGATCGCCAGCGCTGGTCTACCCTGAGCAGCAACCGGTGCGCCGACTGCGCCGACCAGGATCGAACCTACCTTGAGCGAGCCCGCCGCCCCTTTCGACTTCCAGCGTTGCCTGCGTGCCTGCGCCCGTGGCGACCGCCGTGCCCTGCAAGCCCTGTACGACCACGAAGGCGCGCATTTGCTGGGCGTGGCCCGGCGCATCACGCGCGATACCGCCAGCGCCGAAGACGTCCTGCACGACGGCTTCGTGCGCATCTGGACCCGCGCCGGCAGCTTCGATGCCAGCCGTGGTTCGGCGCGCGGCTGGATCTACAGCGTGGTTCGCCACTTGGCGCTGAACCATGTGCGCGACGGACAGCGCGACACGCCGCTGGACCCCGACCAGCTCGACAGCCTGCGCACGGACGCCGAGCATTGGCAGACGGCCGACACGCGCCTCGCTTCGGGACGTATGCACCATTGTTTGGACGCGCTCGACCCGGTGCGCCGTGCCTGTGTGCTGCACGCCTACGTCGAAGGCTGCAGCCACCGGCAGATCGCCCAGTTGGTGAATGCCCCGCTGGGTACCGTCAAGGCCTGGATCAAACGCAGCCTGAGTGCGCTGCGGGAGTGCATGGGATGAAGCCTGAAATCGACCCCGAACGCCCGGACGACCTCGACCACATGGCGGGCGAGTACGTGCTGGGCACCCTGCCCGGCGCGCAGCGCGCCGTGGTCGCCAGCCGCCTCGAGCATGACTTGCCCCTGCGTGAAGCGGTGGACGCCTGGCAGACGCGTTTGCAGGCACTGGACGCCCTCGCCCCACCCCTCACGCCCAGAGCCGCGGTGTGGGAGCGTATCGCTCGGAGCCTCGATGCCCAGGCCTCGCCCGACTCGGCACCGCGCTGGTGGCAGCGCCTGGTGCTGTGGCAAGGCCTGGCCGGTGCGGGCGCCTTCACCAGTGCGCTGCTGGCGGTGATGCTGTGGTTCTCTTCGCCTGCGCCGAGCACCTATGTGGTGGTGCTCGCAGCGCCCAGCGACCGCGCGGCGGGCTGGGTGGTGCAGGCCAGCAACACCCGCGCGCTGCAGCTGATTCCGCTGGAGCCGGTGCAGGTGCCCGCTGGCAAGGTGCTGCAGTTCTGGACCAAGGTGGACCGGTGGCAGGCGCCGGTGTCGTTGGGCCTGGTGCAGCCGGGCGAGCGGGCCCAGGTGCCGGTGGAGCAGTTGCCGCCGCTGGAGGCCGATCAGCTGTTCGAGCTGACGCTTGAGCAGGCCGGCGGTTCGCCGACCGGACGGCCGACCGGGCCGATCCAGTTCATCGGGCGAGCGGTGAAGGTGATTTGACCGGGACGCCGGAGTTACTTGTGCAGGAAAAGATCGAAACGCTCGGCGTCCACGCCCGCTAAAAACGCTTGGCTCGCGGCGGGATCGTGGCCCTAGAACACCCCATAACCGCAATCGTCGTGGGGATAGATCACCAGCCCGCAGTGTACGAAGGCGATGAAGAAATGCCCCTGGAAACCGCCGCGCAACACATTCATCGCCATGATCGAATAGATCACCGTCAGGAGCCCCTCGAGCTCATGGTCGGAGACTGCGACATGGCGCAGGTCAGCCCCTGCGGATGCCTCGGAGGGGCCCAGGCAAGTGATAAGAGGCGCTCGGTTGATGGCTTGTGCATTAAAGGTTACGTGCTTCGCCAGCCTTGTATCCGAGCCCGCGCAACTGTTTTTCGGTATGGGGCATGACCAGCGAGGTCATTACCGTGAGTGGCTGAGGATGCCGCTTCAGGTAATTCACCAAAAGTCGATTGGCGGCCTGTGCCGCCACCCTGCGGTTCGAGCCCGGTTTTGCATCGAAATGCCCGACCCATCCAGGCGATCTGGAATAGCTCTTCAGGTCGATCGAATGCAAAGCGGGCACCGAAGCGGACGAGTCGATAGTCAAATGTTACCGCTCCACGTCAGTATCGAAAGCACGAACCCGCCGATGGTCATGCCCGCCGAGGTGATCGTCAGCAACACCAAAGCGAAGAACCTCAACTGCGGCACGTGTGGGGACACTTCCAGCGCGTAGTTGGCGCGGATGCTTTCGGGGTTCAAGCACGTGATGGCGATTTCCCCGGGCACGGTGCAGTCGAACGCGCCGAGCGGCATCGACTTCCTTCCCGACATATCGGTTCTGTCCACCTGGAACACGTGGAGCAAAGAACGACCATAGGATCGGTAGTTCAAGGAAGCGCCGCTGGGCAAAGCCACGACCTGGAATCTGGCTGAGAAGTGCGCCACACCCGTAAGGAAGGTCATGGGCGGAATGACGACATTGATCACATAGCGGCCTGGTTTGGGAATGTCGACCGTGAGCGGCTGTGCGCTGGCCGGGAATCGAACGCTGAGCGTGGGGAAAATCAAGCGCCGTATCCGGCCGATGCAGCGGATCAAGCCATAGAACCCCAGGACCATGACGGTCGGAGCCAGGACGGGCAAACAGGTAATGAAGAAGTCCACTGTCGTTCTCTTTAGGAAATCTTCGGCATGCTAAGTGAGGCGTTTCGCTTGATGCAACGCATGTCCTGGAGAAACCAGCGTCGTGCATGAACGGCGGGCAAAGAAAAGCCCGCTGGGGAGGGCGGGCTAAGTGTTTCACGGATGTGGCTTCACTATGCCAAGCCATAGGTGAAAATGCCGTGAAGAGGATGTCGCAAACTCATCGCATGCAAAAAATTTTGCAACGCCGCGCGCGGCGGACGCTTGTAAGAAAAATCCGCGCAAAGCCATTGAATCGCCACCCGCAGGTGCAGTAAGCTCGAGGCCATTCACGGAGTACGACATGCACACACCCTTGCACATCCAGAGCGTTGCCAGCGGTCGCCAACAGCGTCCTGCGGTGCCTGGTTGCGTGTCGGTTTCCAGCTATTACTTCGGGTATTGGTTTAGCCACTAGGCGCCGCTGATACCCACCACGGCGCCCACTCTCGAGGGGCCGCCGAACATGAGAATACTCAAACCCCCGGTCGGCTTCCCGTCCGGGGGTTTTGCGTTTTCAGGCCCACACATTTCAATCGATCGAAAGGACACCACCATGCACCACGCCGACTATTACCGCCCTTGCACCAGCGCCTGGCGATTTAGCCAATCCCGTTCGGGCCAGTCTGCCGCCTCCGATCGGTCCGTCCCAGGTGGCACAACTGCGCGTCGATCATTGCGAACGACCTGTCGAACACATCACTAGCGCCGACGTCGCGGGCCAGAGCCCGCCGCGCGCTTGAGGAAGATCATCATGCCCCGTGCCACCCTCGCCCTGACCCAGTCCCCCTCGCAGCCCCAGCGACCCGCCCAGGCCCAGGCGGCCAACAGCGCTCTCAGCCGCCGCCTGCCTACTGCGCACCAGCTCAAGCAGCAACTGCCCCTGCCCCACGACCTCGCCCTGCAAGTCGAACGGCACCGCCACGCCATCCGCGCCATTCTCGACGGCCGCGACGAGCGCCTGCTGGTGATCCTGGGTCCGTGCTCGCTGCACGATCCACGCGCGGCTTTGGAATACGCCGAGCGCTTGCAAGCGCTGGCTGCCGCAGTCGATGACAAATTGCTGCTGGTGATGCGCGCCTACGTGGAAAAACCGCGCACCACCGTGGGCTGGAAAGGCCTGGCCTACGATCCGCACCTGGACGGCAGCGACGACATGCAGGCGGGCCTGACCCTGTCGCGTGAGTTGATGCTGGGCCTGCTGCGATGCGGCCTGCCGCTGGCCAACGAGGTGCTGCAACCCCTGGCCGCCGGCTACTTCGACGACCTGCTGAGCTGGGCCGCCATCGGCGCCCGCACCACCGAGTCGCAGATCCACCGCGAACTGGTCAGCGGGCTGGGCTTGCCCGTGGGCTTCAAGAACGGCACCGACGGCGGTGTGGCCATCGCCTGCGACGCCATGCGCAGCGCTGCCCACCCGCACCGCCATTTCGGCATCGACGCGCAAGGCCACCCGGCCATCGTCGACACCTTCGGCAACCCTGACACCCACCTGGTGCTGCGAGGTGGCCACAGTGGGCCGAACTACAGCGCCGAACACCTGGCCCAAGCGCGCGAAGGTTTGCACAAAGCGGGCCTGATGCCGCGGATCGTGGTCGATTGCAGCCACGCCAACAGCGGCAAGGATCCGGCGCGCCAGCCCGCGGTGTTCGACGCTGTGTTGCGCCAACGTCTGGATGGCGACCGCTCGGTGGTGGGCATGATGCTCGAAGGCCATCTGTTCGAAGGCGCGCAGTCATTGGGCAAAGGGGCCTTGCAGTACGGCGTATCGATCACCGACGGCTGCCTGGGCTGGGATGCGACCGAGCGGCTGCTGCGCGATGCTGCCGAGCGTTTGTAAGCAGGCTCCGGCGTGTGGTAGCGGCGTGCCGACTTTGGTTGATGCTGGTGATCTGCGTTCCAGCCGATATCCAAATCGTCTTCAAAGCTGTTGGGGGAGAATCTAGGGTCGTAGCCAAGTCTTGAAGGTCACCACAGCCATGTTGGGGCGGCCGGTTCGGCGCTCCGATTAGCCGTGATGGCCTGCGCAGCAGGTCCAATAGTTGGGATGAGTTTACACGTGTCTATAGCGGTGCCTGACGCAGGGCGGGCTGCAGGCATCGGAGCACCTACCCGAATGGATCTACATCTACCATCGCTGGTCAGCGACTAGACTTCGTACGAAAAGTGCCTGCGCGACGATCATGCTGCATTGAAAACAGGCCGGAGGCCGGCCTCGTCGGAATGCTCATTTGCAACCAGCAAACTCCGCTTCCTCGGCTAGGCGCCCCCGGCTAGGCGCCCCCGCCTTTTTTGCGGGGCCGCCATCGGCCTTGCCTGATCGCCGCTTGGCGAATTTTCGCACAAAGCCTAAAGAAAGATTCGATCCTGGCGGCCATCTTCAACCAAGGCCAGGCACTCTACTTCTTAGAAAAGTAATCCTGCTGTGAAATACCAAGGCCGGCCAGTCGACTCCGATCTGCAAAAGCTCGTCCCTGAGCCGCTCAAGGCAAGATTGCGCATTCGAGCAACCGCCCGACACGCGAGCTGATCAACAACAACAGTTCTATAAATCAGAGGTCAAGCTCAGGCTTAAAACGCTTCACTCAGCGGGAGGCGTCAGGCGGTGTGATTCAGCAGCCGCTCTGCGACGGCAGCGAAAGCGCTATAGCAGCTTTGGAAATCCGGCTTATCCGCGGTATAGAGGAGCGGCTTGAGGCGCTGCTCGAAGTTCGCCTTCAGCCCTTCATGGTTAGCAGCAGAGGCTAAGCTTCGCCGAAGCACCGCGTATGGGTCCTGATCAAACTCCGGATGCTGCTTGTTAAATTCCTCCACATCCTTTTGGACAAGAGCGGCAAAGATCTGGCAGGCGGGCTCTATTGCATCAGGCTGGCTCTCTGCGATACGCCAGACATCATAGACGTGGCGAACCAATGCAGTGTCAAATTCGCCGCGTTGATGTCCATCCCAGCTCCAGGCACAACGGCGCAGCAGCGACAGCACCTTCTCAGCCAACGTCTCTGCCACTGTGATACATGTCATCGGAAAGCGGTGAGGGGATTGGCGTTGGACGAACTGGTCCAGTATGTAGCCCATTTCGCGAAGCTCAGCGGCCAGCATCGGTGGGCGGTGTATCAGCTCAAGTTTGAGCTGTGGGCGAAGTACGCCAGACACGTCCTGAAAATGTGCACCATACGAAACCAACAGACAATAGTAGCGCCGGCTGTCGCGCATGAGAGGGTTTTCTCCGTTGTCATGGACCACGTACTCAAAGCCCATGTCGGTCAAGCGGCGCTCAATCTCTTGGTGCAAATCCTTTAAACGCCCACGAACTCCTTGTTTCAGCGTGTAGCCGTCCGGCGCTTCCTCCAGTATGACCTTGATGTCAATGTCTTCGGACATCCGGTCGATCAGACCGTGAGCTTTCGAAAGGCAAGTGCCGCCAGCAAAAATCAAACGTGTTGCAACGTCAATCGATGCCGGTGCGGGATCGCCCTTGCGACGATCCTTTTGCTTCGCAATGTGTATCACCCGGATTTGAGCTAAAACACATAGCGCGTCAGTGATGTGCTGATCTTTTTCAGCGACGGCAGCGGGTAGGTTTCCCAGCATCCCGGCGGCGGCGGCATCTTCGATATCAGACCTAAGATCGTCTGGAATTTTTCTCATAAATTAAAGTGCTATTCCCTACCGTCACTTTCCGCGAAATGCGTCGGCGTCCGGTGCAGACAGTCGCCCCCATGGGAATCTGGGTCGATCTGCCGCTGTTGTACTCCGATATGGCCGAGCTTGGTTGCACTGATATCTTGAGCTTGCGGAAAAGCTCCGCTGCGATCATTTCCAGCGTTCCCGCTGGGGTTGGTTTGCCGGTGAACTTGTTGATTCGAGTTTTGGCGAAGGCACCCTTGCTTACGCGAACAAGCGTTCCCTCCGCCACAAAGCGAGCAAGCACTCGTCCGACCTGAGAGTCACTCCCCATCTTGGTAAAGTCCGAGCGCAAGATGACCACGCTTGCGCGCTGCCTAATCGAGCGGCTCATGCGATCTTCAAGTTTCATACCTGACCTCCACTGTGAAGGTATACATCACAAGGTGACTGTAGGCTCTAATGGCCATTTTTACCAGTGTTTACAAGGGTTTTATGAGACAAAAACTGCGCATTGATGCGCTAATCTTCCATCGCAGCAGGTGGTTATCGGCGGTACCCTAAGGTAGAACGGTAGCGGTCCAGGCTATATAATCTCTTGCTCACCGCAGACGCTTCCTACGCCTGCGCAAGACATTCCCCTTCCACCTGAGTTAGGCTTGTGCCCTTTCTCAAGAGGAGCAATTCCCATGGCCAAAGCCACCGCCCGCCACATCCTGGTTTCCGACGAAGCCAAGTGCAACGAATTGAAAGCACAGATCGAAGCCGGCGCCGACTTCGCCCAGGTCGCCAAAGACAATTCCAGCTGCCCTTCCAGCCGCCAAGGCGGTGACCTGGGCTCGTTCGGTCCGGGCCAGATGGTCAAGGAATTCGACACCGTGGTCTTCAGCGCGCCGATCAACGTCGTGCAAGGCCCGGTCAAGACCCAGTTCGGCTACCACCTGCTGGAAGTCACCAGCCGTCAGGACTGAGCCTGAATTGGCCCGTCGCCCTTTCCAGCGGCTGGCCTGGCAGCGCTGCAAGCTCTGGCTTGCGGCCTGCCTGCTCGGCGCGCCCGCCCTGCCCGCCCTCGCAGCCCCCAGCCACGCCCTCACCGTCTACGGCCAAGCGCCGCGCTACCCTGTCCATTTCAGCCACTTCGACTACGTCAACGCGGATGCGCCCAAAGGCGGCAATCTGCGACGTTCCGCGACCAATCTGGGGCAGTTCGACCACATCCTGCCGTACATCGACAAGGGCACCGGCGTCAGCGAAGTCGACGGCTGGCTGTATGCGCCCCTCGCCGTACGCTCGCAGGACGAGCCCTACACCGTTTACGGTCTGATCGCCCGCCGCCTGGAGCGCGGCCCGCAAGATGCCTGGCTGCGTGTCGAACTCGACCCGCGCGCGACCTTCGCCGACGGTCGGCCGGTGCGCGCCGAAGACGTGCGCTTCTCCTTCGAAACGCTGACACGCCAGGGTAGCCTCACCTACCGTACGCAATTCGCCGACGTCACCCAGGTGACGGTGGAAGATGCGCAGCACGTGCGCTTCGACTTCGCCCCTGGCCACGGCCGCACCCTGCCCCTGGACGTGGCCAGCCTGCCGGTGCTGCCCGAGCACGACTGGCAGCAGCGCGACTTCGCCAACAGCGCCGGCTTCAGCGCACCGGTGGGCAGTGGCCCGTACCGCATCGGCAAGATCGACAACGGCCGCAGCATCACCTTCGAGCGCAACACGCAGTGGTGGGCCAAAGACCTGCCGGTCAACCGCGGTCGCTACAACTTCGACCAGCTGCGCGTGGAGTACTTCAGCGACACCGAAGTGGCCCGCCAGGTGCTCAAGGGCGGCGGTTACGACTACAACCGCGAGTTCTCCGCCACGGCCTACACCATCGGCTACCAGGGCGCGCAGCTCGACGACGGGCGTTTGCAACGCGCGCACCTGGGCCCTGGCAAACCACAAGTGGCCCAGGGCTTCATGTTCAACCTGAGCAAACCGGTGTTCCGGGACCGCCGTACCCGCCAGGCCCTGGCGCTGCTCTGGGATTTCGAGTGGAGCAACCGGCAGATGATGCGCCACCTGTACATCCGCCAGCAGAGCGTGTTCTCCAACACGCCCCTGGCGGCGCGGGCGTTGCCCGATGCCGCCGAACGGCAACTGCTCGAACCCTTGCGTGGGCAGGTGCCGGACGAGGTGTTCGAGCGCGTGTTCGTAGCGCCGGTCAGCGACGGCAGCGGCCTGGTACGGCCGCAGCAGTTGCAGGCGCTGGCGCTGTTGCAAAGCGCCGGCTGGCGGATCGAAGGCGACCAGTTGGTGGACGCCCAGGGTGAGCCCTTGCGCTTCACCTTCCTCAACGGTCAGGCCGGCTTGGAACGCCTGCTGCTGCCGTGGAAGCGCAACCTGGCGCAAATCGGTGTGACCCTCGACATCCGCAACGTCGACCCCGCTCAGTACGTCAACCGGTTGATGGCCCGCGATTACGACATGGTGGTGTCCGGCTACCCGGTCAGCCTGTCGCCGGGCACTGAGCTGCTCAACTATTTCGGCTCGGCCGCCGCCACCGACCCGGGCTCGAACAACCTCATGGTGCTGCGCGACCCCGCCGTTGACCGGCTGCTGCAAGGCCTGGTGCGCGCCAGCAGCGAAGCCGACCTGCTGCGCCATGCCCATGCGCTGGACCGGGTGTTGCAGTGGAACTACTACTGGATTCCCAACTACTACCCACCCGGCAGCTCGACGGTCTGGTGGAACCGCTTCGGACAGCCCGACCACCCGGCACCGTACGACGAAGGTCTGGACGCCTGGTGGGAAGTCAGCCCCACGCCCTTGACCAACGCGCAAATGGCCGAGCGCCGCGGGAACCGCCCATGACCGCCTATCTGCTGCGGCGCCTGCTGCTGATCGTCCCCACCCTGCTGGCGATTCTGCTGGTGAATTTCGCCATCATCCAGGCCGCGCCCGGCGGCCCCGTCGAGCAGGCCGTGGCGCGCTTGCAAGGGGTCGGCGCGGGTGCGGCGGGCGCCAGCGCCGACGTGCTGCGCGGCGAGTCGCGTGCCAGCCGTGGGTTGGACCCCAAGCTGCTGGAAGACATCAAGCGCCAATACGGCTTCGACAAATCGGCACCCGAACGTCTGTGGCTGATGCTCAGCCAATACGCCCGACTGGATTTCGGCGAGAGCTTCTTTCGCGGCGCCAAGGTCACCGATCTGATCTTCGACAAACTGCCGGTGACGCTTTCGCTCGGCCTGTGGGCGACGCTGATCACCTACCTGGTGTCGATCCCGCTAGGCATTCGCAAGGCGGTGCGCCATGGCAGCCGCTTCGATGCCTGGAGCAGCCTGCTGATCGTCGTCGGCTATGCCCTGCCCTCGTTCCTCTTCGCGCTGCTGCTGATCGTGCTGTTCGCCGGCGGCACGTCGCTGAATTGGTTTCCGGTGCGCGGGCTGGTGTCGGAAGACTTCGACCAGCTCAGCCTGCTGGGCAAAGTCGCGGATTATTTCTGGCACCTGGTGCTGCCGGTGGCGGCATTGGTCATCGGTGGCTTCGCGACCCTGACCCTGCTGACCAAGAACGCCGTGCTCGACGAAATCGCCCGCCAGTATGTGGTCACGGCACGGGCCAAGGGCCTCAGCGAGCGACGGGTGCTGTACGGTCACGTGCTGCGCAACGCCATGCTGCTGGTGGTGGCCGGTCTGCCCCAGGCGCTGATCACGGTGTTCTTCGCAGGCTCCTTGCTGATCGAAGTGATCTTCTCGCTCGACGGCATAGGCCGCATGAGCTTCGACGCGGCGGTGTCACGCGACTATCCGGTGGTGTTCGGCAGCCTGTTCATCTTCACCCTCGCCGGCCTGGTGATTCGGCTGATCGGTGACCTGGCCTACACGGTGCTCGACCCGCGCATCGACTTCGACGCGAGGGCGCACTGATGCTGTCGCCCATGGCGCGCCGGCGCCTGCAACGTTTTCGCAGCCATCGCCGCGGGTGGTGGTCGCTGTGGCTGTTCGGCGGCCTGTTGCTGCTCAGCCTGGGCGCCGAACTGGTGGCCAACGACAAGCCGCTGCTGCTGGGCTACCACGGCGAGCTGTACGCGCCCGCGTTGAAGCGCTACAGCGAGCGGCAGTTCGGCGGCGAGCTGCCGTTCCAGCCCGACTACCGTAGCCAGTACGTGCGCCAGTTGATCGCCGGCCAAGGCGGCTGGATGCTCTTCGCGCCGATACCCTTCAGCGCCGACACGCCCAACTACGACCTGCAGGTACCTACCCCCAGCCCGCCCAGTGCGGACAACTGGCTGGGCACCGACGACCAGGGCCGCGACGTGCTGGCGCGGGTGCTGTACGGCACGCGGGTATCCTTGCTGTTCGCCTTCGTCCTGACCGCCGTCAGTGTGATGGTAGGCATCGCCGCCGGGGCTCTGCAGGGCTACCACGGCGGATGGGTCGACCTGCTCGGTCAGCGCCTGCTGGAAGTGTGGTCGGGGTTGCCGGTGCTGTACCTGCTGATCATCCTCAGCGGCTTCGTGGAGCCGAACTTCTGGTGGCTGCTGGGGATCATGGCGCTGTTTTCCTGGCTCGGCCTGGTGGACGTGGTGCGCGCCGAGTTCCTTCGCGGGCGCAACCTGGAGTACGTCAAGGCGGCCCGTGCGCTGGGGCTGTCGGACCTTCAGGTGATGTGGCGGCATATCCTGCCCAACGCGCTGAGCGCGACGCTGACCTTCGTGCCGTTCATGCTGACCGGCGCCATCACCACCCTGACCGCCCTGGATTTCCTCGGCTTCGGCATGCCCGCCGGCAGCGCTTCGCTAGGCGAGCTGGTGGCCCAGGGCAAGCAACACCTGGAAGCACCGTGGCTGGGATTCACGGCCTTCTTCGCGCTGGCGCTGATACTGGCCTTGCTGGTGTTCGTCGGCGAGGCGCTGCGCGAAGCATTCGATCCGCGGCGCTGAGCACGGGCCTTGGTACGCGGCGAGCACGCGCGTAGAAGGCCCGCAGAGGTCAGTCTTCGAGCGGCTTGGGTGGAGCTGAAGGCTTGGCGGGTTTGACCGGCTTGCCGTCTTTGCCGGCAGGCTTGCCTGCAGCAGGCGCAGCGGCCACGGGTTCGGGCGCGGTGACGGCCTTCTCGCTGGCCGGTAGCTCGTCCACGGCCTTGAACACCGCCTGAGCGTCGAGCGGCTCGGTGCCCTCGCCGTCCCTGAGCACATGCTGCTCGCCATCCTTGCCGATCAGGATCACCCGTGTGCCCTTGCTGACACCCAGTTTGAGTTCGCGGATCAGCGCCATGGTGGCCTGCTGTTCGAGGTGCTTGTCTTCACGCATGCCCATCATGCTGGCCACACTGTAGAGCACCAGGTTGCGCTCCTTGAAGCCTGCTTCGGTGGCCGGATCCTTGCTGGCCTGGCTCAGGCCGCGCAGGGTCGGATCGGCCGAGCTGGGGGCGATCACCACCAGGGGCCGTGCCTTGCCCAGTTCCTTGGCCAGTGGCGCGTCGCTGTCGGCGGCGAACAGCGGGCTGGCGGCGCAGAGCAAAGTGGCGAGAGTCAGGGACCGTACGAGCATGGGCATCTCCTTGTTGATTCGAGTAACGACGAACCACGTGGGCGGTTCGGAGCAGCAAGCTGAATCGACCGTGGTCATCACGGATTAGCTAGAGGGTAACCTCCGGTCTCAGATCAGGACCACAGGAAAACAGGAAATTTCCGTATTAACCAACAGCATAGTCCAAGGCCTTTTACACGAAGACCCTGAACCGTGCCGGGATTGGCTCACTGCGCGGCGTGAGCGTCGAGGATCGCTTCAGTGAGGGTAAGCATCAGTGCCGCACGACTCGCCTCGCGCTCGTCACGCACTGCGTTCATCTGGTTGAGGTAATCGCCTTCGGCGCCCGCTTGCGCTTCGGCTTGTTCCATCAAAGCCGCCAAACGCGCTTGAAACGGCATGTCCGACGCTTCGAAACGATCGGCATGGTGACGCTCCAGCCAAGTGCGCCAGAAGTCCCGTTGGACCAGGGACCGTATCAGCACGTCGCGCCGCTCACCCGCTGACACGGCCTGCCGCGCCTGCTCCAAACGCGCAGGATCGACGCCCGAAACCCCTGCGAACAGCATGTCCTGGGGTTGCGCAGGCAGATCCAGCGCCTCGCGCAACCCCACCCGATATGCCAGTACGACCTCAATCTGGTCAGGGTCGGCCCCGTCGGCATGGCGTGCCTCGATATCGCGCAGGGCGATGCGCTCCACTTCGTCGAGCCGCCACAACTGGCGTCCCAGCTGGATCAGCGCCTGCACCTCGGAACCTGCGCTATTGCGTGCGCGCTGTAGCGCCTGCCATACCAACAGGTGCAGCTCTAGGCCGCTGAAGCACAAGGCGGCGCTGTCCTGACAGGTGAGCGGCACGTTGGCCAGTGCGAAGACTTCGTCGGCAAGATCAGGAGAGGCATGCAATGCGTCGAGCAGGGCCCAGACCCGCTGGCCTAAAGCAGCCTCAGGGCGAATGAAATCGGCACTCTGGCGCAGCCGGTCGAGCAGATCGAATAACCCATGGGCTTCACTGCGCAAGCGCAGTTCCTCCCAGATCGCCAGGCGTTCAAGTTGCGGTTGCTCGGGCAGTGAGGTCAACCAGGCATCGCGCACGACCGCAGCGGCGGATTCGTCCGTACCCTGGGCATCGACGCCCGCCTGCGACTCCCGCCAAGCCTCCATACGGTCCAAGGTCGCTGAGTCCAGCGGGTTTCTGCCCACCAGAATCGTCTGGCTCATCCACCTTGGTCTGGTGAAAAACGGTTCGGGCAGCGTGCGGATATGGTTTTCCCGCAGGTCGGCCAGTACCAGGTTGGGGCGCGCTGTCAAACCTGCTGGCAGAAGCCTTTGTTCGGTGTGGCGCAGATTGAGGTAGCGCAGATGCGGCATGTTCTGCACCGAAAAGGTTCGACGCAATGGGTTATCTGCCAGGTTGAGCAGGTGCAGGTGCGTAAGCGTGGTCAACTGCCCGGTCTGCTCCTCGTCCAGGTTGATCGCATTGCCGGCCAACGACAGTTCCTGCAATTGGGGCAATAGGTTCAGATCGCGTGGCAAACGGCGCAAGACATTGCCGTCGAGTTCGAGTATGCGCAATTGCGGGAAACGCCCAAGGAAATCAGGACCAATGTCATGGAGCCCTACCTCCTGGAGCGACAATGTGTGAACGTGCGCGAAACTGACTCCCGCCGGTAGGCGGGGAAGCACCGGAAGATAGACCCGCCGCAAACGCAGGTGATACATCTCGTGTTGCTGGGCACCTGGAAACAGGTAAGAGGTCATGCGTCGCCAGGTGGCCATCAGATGGTCGGCGAAGCGGCTGCGCTCGTTGCGTATCAGCACACCCGCCCCTGCACTCGACCAGTGCCGCAAGGCCCGCTCCAGCTCCCGCATTTCATGCCCCAGTTGTGTCAGCACTTGATCGACATTGTGCCCGCTGTCGCGCACCTGCTGGGCCCAGGCGTCAATCTGCTGATCGGTCATCAGTGGGTACAGTCGGCGCATCTGCGCACCCAGTCCACGAGGCGTACGACCCGCGCGGCGGCCACTGAGCAGGTAACCCAAACGCCCATCGGCCAAGCGCGTCGGCACGCGCAGCCCACTCTGGTCGATAGCCTGGCCGAGCAGATGCGCAATGGCATCGCGGTCCACCCGCGCCTGTCGCGCCAGCAGCACGCGCAGGTTATGGGCGAACGGCTCGGCGACGCCCAGCGCTTCGCGCTCGGAAGTGGCGAAAGCCGTCGCCAGCGTGGCGAACAGTTCAGCCGGTGCCGACGAAAGCCGAGTGCCCTGGGTATCGAACAGCTCGAACCCTGTCTCGCCGCGCACCACATCGAGCATGCGCGCATCGGCTGCCAAGGCGCCCGTCCACAGGGGCGCGCCGTCACGGCTGCCTTCGAACAGCCGCCAGCCCAGCCCTTCGGCTGCGCTTGGCAGACGCAGGCTCAGTTGCAGGGCCAGGCGCGCCAGATCGAGGTCCTGCGCCATGTCTATCGACAAGCCTTCATACGCCCGGGCAACCCGTATCCGGCGCAGGCTGCGGCGCGCTTCGAGCGCCATGCGCAAAGGCACTCGGCCCTCTTCGAGCAGTTGTCCGCGCTCGACATGGCTGGCGGCATCGACCAACGCTTGCGCAGTACGCCGGCTGAGCCCGGGAAAATCGCGCGTCAGTACCTCGGCCGCTGGCGACGCCGGCGCCTGCAAGGCGTTCAACAGTGGGCCGAACACTGCCCGGCGCATCGACCAGAGATGCTCGGCCAGCGCTTGATCGCTCAAACCATCGACCTCGGGCAGCGCTCGCACCAGCGCCAGCAGCGGTGCGTCGTTGACCCTTTCGCCGCCGCGCAACTGCCGGATCAAGGCGCGCAGACGCTGCTCCAGGACCACCCGCTCGATGCTGTCCTGAAACACCGCATCGATCGCATCGCCTTGCATATGCAGGCCTCTGAGCGTATCCGCGTTGGTTCCGGTGGCCTGCAGAATCAAGTCGATGGCGTCGTCGTCGAGGATGGTCGGCGCCACGCCCAACCGACGGAACAGGTAGCGGGGCTCTGTCCATTCGCAAGGCGATTCGTGCCACAGCCGCCAGGCACCGGCGCCGTTGTGGGTCAGTGGATGGACCACGCCGTCCGACGTGTGGATGGCCCAAGGGTGGTCCTCGTCGAGGCGCTGCACGGGATAAGGCTGGTCGTCGAGCACTACCCAACGCTGCTCGCCAAGCCGGTACAGCCCTTCTTCGTCGCGTATGGCCTCTGCCGGGAGCGGCTGGGTCGGCCCTTCGAGGCGCGCAAGGCCAAGACGCACGCGGCCGTCGCTCAAGGTGTGCGGCAGCAGGCTGTCGACCTGACGCGAACGGCTCCAGGCGCGTGACGCCAAAGCGCCAGCACCGCCCAGCGCAGCCAGGGTCGCCACTTGGGCCGCGACATTGAGCAGATGGGCCATGGCTTCGCTGTGCTCGCCCTGGCGCCAGGCGACGATGCCCACGAAGGTTTCGTCCAGCACTTCCCAAGCGGTGACCGCCAACAGCGCAGCGCCCAAGGCCGGGACGAACAGCCCGGCGAGGTTGAGCAAGGTCCAGCCTTCGGCGGCCAAGCGCCGATCGTGCTCGCGCTGCACTTGCAGGTCGATCTCGGCTACGGGCGTGGCGATCAGGCGGGCATCGTCCTTGATGTGCTCGATCTGTGCCTGGGCCAGTTCGTCGAAGATCGGCGCGCTGCAGGGCAGCACACGCTCGCTCAGGCTGATGTTTCCCAGGTCGCCTACCCCGTCGTAGCCCTCGATGACGGCAGTGAAGAAACCCTGGCTGTCGCGCCGGCGTACGAAGCGCGCGAAAAAGCGCTGGTACTGGGGGGTGCGCAGGCGTCGTCCGAGGTCGTTGGCGAAGTGTCGCAAGCTCGGATAGCCGCGCAACGCGCCGTGCGCATCGCCCGGGATGTAGACCAAGACCGGCTGGCTCGGCATTCCCTCGGCGTAACCCGCAAAATCCCCACCGTCCACCACGACGATGCGCTCCAGGGTGTAACCGAGCAGGCGCAGGCGCCCAACCCGCAGTGTCGTAGCGTCGTCCGCCGTCGGTAGGCGCAGTGTGCACACGTCGGTCAGCAAACGATGCGTCAACGCGTCCAGATGCCCTTCGATCCAGGCCCGGTGCGCCTCCACCAGCAAGGCGTAACGCAGGTGCCGGGACAACACGGAACGTGGGCTGACTTCTTCGGCAGCGGAGGTTTCCAGTACTTCGTGCACGTGCCGCTGGTATTGCCCGCCCAGATCCAGCGTGCGGCAGAACCGGGCGAAGCTGGCAGCGTCGGGCAAGGGTTGGGCCGGCAGACCAGCGGCCCGTTGCAGACGATTGCCGACAAGCATGCCGCCCGGTTCGGCTTGCTCGGCAGTGAAGTTGGCGAGCGCGGCCTCTAGCAACGGACGGGTGCGATAGACCGCCGTAGTGACGGGATAGCCGATGGGCTGTGAGGTGACCACGGGCTCGCGGTGCCCCTCGCGCCAGCTCGTCGTGGTTTGCTCGACGCCAGGAAACTGCACGCTCAAGGCATGCTGCAAGCGCGGTCGACAGAAGGCTTCGATGCCTTGCAAGCCGCTTAGTACCTGTTGGCTACGTTCGCGCCAGTACAGGCTCAACGCGCTGGCTTCCTGCAATTGATCCAACTGTGCCACGCTGGCCTTGCGCAACCACGTGGGCATGGCCTGGGCGATCAGGCTGTCCTGGTAGTGTTCCGCTTGACGGGTGTTGGGTTGAGTACTGGCGACCATGGTCCTGCCCTCGCATGGGAAAGCGGGCAGGTTAGCGATCCCGCAAGCGCCGGCTGGGGTGCTTATGTCGTGTCAGAACAGCGCCATCTGTCGCCCCACCAAAGCGGCGAAATCATCGTCGACGAAGGGCAGGATGGCATCGGCCACAGGCTTCAACTGGCGGTCCAGGTAATGGTCGTAGTCCGGCGCCGATTGCAGGGTTTCCAGTGGCTCGGGGCCGGCCACGGTCATCACGTAGCTGATCCAGCGACCGCCCTTGTGATACTGCCGCGCCCGCCCCTGGGCGGCGCTGTCGGCATCGGCCAGGCGCGCCGCGCGCACGTGGGGCGGGACATTGCGCTGGTAGTCGTCGAGCGGGCGGCGCAAGCGTTTGCGGTACACCAACTGCGCGTCCAGCTCGCCGGCCAGGGTGCTGCGCACGTAATCGCGCACGTAGTCATGGTAAGGCTCGTCGCGAAAGATTCGCCCATACAGCCCTTGCTGAAATTGCTGGGCCAGCGGCGACCAGTCGCTGCGCACCGACTCCAGCCCCTTGTAGACCACCTGGAACTCGCCGTCTTCGCGCTGCACCAGCCCTGCGTAGCGCTTCTTGCTGCCTTCGTCGGCGCCGCGAATGGTCGGCATCAGAAAGCGCTGGTAGTGGGTCTCGAATTGCAATTCCAAGGCGCTGTCCAGCTGCAGGGTCTCGGCCAGGTGCTGGCGCCACCACTGGTTGACCTCGCCCACCAGCGAACGGCCGATGGCGGCAGCGGCCTCTTGGCTGTGCGGGCCTTTGAGCCAGACGAAGGTGGAGTCGGTATCGCCATAGATCACCTCATAGCCACGCGCTTCGATCAGCGCACGGGTCTGGCGCATGATCTGGTGGCCGCGCAGGGTGATCGACGACGTCAGGCGCGTATCGAAAAAGCGGCAGCCGTTGGTGCCGAGCACGCCGTAGAAGGCGTTCATGATGATCTTCAGCGCTTGCGACAGAGGCGCGTTGCCATCGCGCTTGGCCTGCTCCCTACCCCGCCATACGCGCTCGACGATCGCCGGCAGGCAATGCTGCATGCGTGAGAAGCGCGCACCGCAGAAGCCTTCGACCGAATGCGCGTCGTCAGGCTGGTGCAGCCCTTGCACCAGCCCCACCGGGTCGATGAGGAAGGTGCGGATGATCGACGGATACAGGCTCTTGTAGTCCAGCACCAGCACCGAGGCGTACAAGCCCGGCCGCGAATCCATGACGAAACCGCCCGGGCTGTTCTGCTCGGCACTGCTGCGGTAATTGGGCGCGACGAAGCCCTGGCGGTGCATGAGCGGCAGATACAGGTGGGAAAACGCCGCCACCGAACCCCCGCTGCGGTCGGCCGCCAGGCCCGTGACGCTGGCGCGCTCCAGCAGGAACGCCAGCAGCCTGGTATGGGCGAAGATCCGCGTGACCAACTCGCAGTCCTTGAGGTTGTAGCGCGCCAGCGCCGGCTTGTCCTCGGCGAACATACGGTTGATCTCGCCCATGCGCGAATAGGGCGTGGCGATCGCCTTGCCCTCGCCGAGCAGGGTCTGGGAAACGTTTTCCAGGCTGAAGGAAGGAAAATTCCAGGTCGCCGAGCGCAGGCCTTCGATGCCGTCGATCAACAGGCGCCCGGCCGCGGCGGCGAAGAAGTGGCTGCGGCTGTCGTTTTCGCGCAGGCTCATCGGCTGGCCGTCGCGGCCCAGGTAGAGTTTCACCTGATGCTTGTCGGCCTGGGTTTGCAGCACCCGCAGGTCGAACTGCACCACGTTCCAGCCGATGATCGCGTCCGGGTCGTGGCGCGCCAGCCAGTGGTTGAGCGCGGTGATCAGCTCGGCGCGGGTGGCGCAGTAGGTCAGGTCGAAATCCTGAGGCTCGTCGGGCCCATTGGCCGGGCCGAGCATGTACACCTGGCGCTGGCCGCAACCCTCCACGGCGATGCTGTACAACTCGCCGCGCTCGGTGGTCTCGATGTCCAGCGACGCCAGGCGCAGCGCCGGACGGTAGTCGGGAGCCGGTTTGAGCTGGGCGTCGCACAGTACGCCATGGGCGTCGGGCCGGCCGGTGAAGGACACGCCGGCGGTGATGAAGCGTTCCATCAGGTAGCGGTCGGGGGGCTTGATGTCGGCTTCGAACACCTCGATGCCGGCGGCGCGCAGGCGCTTTTCCAGTTGCAACAACTGGCGGTACTGGAGGCAGTACAGGCCCAACACCGGACGCTGATCGAAGTCGCGCAGCGCCAGCGTACGTAGCTCCACACCCGCCTCGCCGGCGATGACCGCCTGCGCCCGCGCGCGGTCGGCCTCGGCGAGGAACGCCACCGAAGGCTGTGGGGCCAGGCGCACGCAGCGCGCACCCTGGTCGGTGGCCAGCCAGAATTCGAGCACCGTGCCTTGCGCAGTGTCGTACCAATGCCGAGTCAGGAGAAAGCCCTGCTGTAACGCCAAAGGGGGACCTCAGTGGAAGGGTTGCAACTGGGGCGACCAAGGCCTGTGCCTACAGGTCGCCAGGGAACTGCCGCCAGTCTACCCCTTCCTCACTGCACCGGCAGGAAGTTCATCAGCAGCAGGCTCTGCGCATAGTTCAGGCCGATGCGCCGGTAGCGCTCGTCGAGCATCTGCGCCAGCAAGTCGAGACGGGCGACGATCTTGCCGAACTCCACGGCGAAACTGAGGTTGCTGCCGGCTTCGGAAATTTCGTTGGAAAACAGCAGCAGCACGCCTTGGGCATCTTGCCGCTGACTCAGCATCCAGGTGGCCTTCTCGATGTTGCGCGCGGCGTTGTTGACGAACAGCGGGTCGATGGTGTCGGTGACGAAGAACTCGCTGCGCCCGCCGTGGGCGGTGATGAGCATGCTGCCGATGGCATAGATGAACGCGCCGACGCGGTCGCCACGAAATTCGGGGTCCAGTGCATAGCTCAGGGCCGCCAGGTCGCGGCGTTGGCCGAGTTGCGCCAGGGGTTGGCGCTGCTCGATGGCCTGGCGGATCTGTCGCTCGGCGGTGGCGGCGTCGAGGTAGCCGGACCGTTTCCACTGGTTGGGGTTGCGCTGGTAGAGCTTGTTCATCAGCAGGTAGAGGCTGTCGAGGTTGTCGCGCATCGACAGCGTGGCCATGCGATCGACGCTGGTCTGGAACAGCTCGCTGGGTTTGCCGTCACCCAGTTGGTGGAGGATGTCGCGGCCTTGGTCACGGGCGCAGCCGCCCAGGCTGGCGATCAGGCTAAACAGCAGGCAGGACACTGACAGATGGGTGCGAACGGGCATCGGGACCTAATCGATATCGGGTGGGCGCACCGGGGGTCGGTGCGGCCTGGCCAGACATAGAGCCTTGCACGGGGGAAAAGTGCGGTGCCCCTGCCTGACGCAGTGGCCAAGGCATCGTGTGCGGTCATTGGCCAGGCCCGGTCGGCCGATCCCCGAGGCCGTGGGCCGGGGTCCAGGTCAGCAGGCGCGGGCCGTCATCACTTCACGCCCTGCAACAGCGCCAGTACCTGCGCGTGCAATGCCGGATCGCCGCAAGCCACCACACAGCCGCCGTTCTGCGCCGAGCCGCCGTCCCAGGCGGTCATGACGCCACCGGCGCCTTCGATGATCGGCATCAAGGCCTGCACGTCGTAAGGCTGCAGGCTCGCCTCGACGATCACGTCGACGAAACCGCTGGCCAGCATGCAATAGGCATAGCAGTCGCCGCCATAGCGCAGCATGCGGACCTTGCCGGCCACCCGTTCGAACGCCGCTTTCTGCTGGGCGCCTTCGAACATGTCGGGGGTGGTGCACATCAGCGAGGCGGCGCCAAGGCTCGCGCAGGCCCGCGTACGCAGACGACGTTCGCCGAGCCAGGCGCTGTCGCCGGTACCGATGAAGCGCTCGCCGGTGAAGGGCTGGTTCATCACCCCCAGCACCGGGCGCTTGCCGTCGTTCAAGGCGATCAACGTCCCCCACAGCGGTAGGCCGGTGATGAAGGCGCGGGTGCCGTCGATGGGGTCGAGCACCCAGGTCAGCGGGCTGCTGCCCTGCGCCGTGCCGTGCTCTTCGCCAAGAATGCCGTGGCTCGGATACTTCGCCTGGATCAGCGCGCGCATGGCCTGTTCCGCAGCCTTGTCGGCCACGGTGACCGGGTCGTACAGCCGCCCGCCCTTGTCCTCAACCGCCAGGCCCGCCCTGAAGTGCGGCTGGATCGCGTCGGCGGCGGCATCGGCCAGCGTTTCGGCGAAGGCACGGAATTCGCTCATCTGTTCGGCGTTCAAGGGCATGGCGGTGGGGCCTCGCTGCGGTAGGGGGCAGGCATCATACCCCACGTCCCCTGCCCCACGCAGCCGCAGGCGGGTCAACGGATGTGGTGCTTGCGCAACAGACGGTAGAAGGTCGGACGCGATACGCCCAGCACCCGTGCGGCCAGGCTGAAATTGTCGCTGTGGCGATCGAGCACATCGCGCAGCGCCTGGCGCTCGGCACGCCGTTTGTAGTCCTCCAGCGTGCCGAGTGGTTGCGCATCCTGTGCGCAGGCCTCGAGGCCCAGGTCCTGCGCTTCGATCTGCCGCCCCTCGGCCAACACCAGGCCGCGACGCACCCGATGAGCCAGCTCGCGTACGTTGCCCGGCCAATCGTGCCGAGCCATGGCCGCCAAGGCGCTGTCGCTGAACGAGCGCGGGCTGCGCCCGGTTTCCAGGCTGTAGAACCGGGCGAAATGGCCGGCCAGCAAGGCCAGGTCGCCGTACCGGGCACGCAGCGGCGCGATCTCGACGTGGAGTACGTCAAGCTGCCGATAGAGGTCTTCACGGAAACTTCCGCGTTCGACAGCCTGCACCAGATCGCTGTCGGTGGCCGTCAACAGCCGCACGTCCACGGCGGGCGGCTGACTGCCGTCGAGGGATTCGAGGCGTTTTTCCTGAAGGACGCGCAGCAGGCTGGCCTGCATGCCCAGCGGCAAGTCGCCGATGGCGTCGAGAAACAGCGTGCCGCCCTGCGCCGCCTCGATGCGCCCGATCTGGCGCTGGTGGGCGTCGGCCATGGCGCCCTGCCCCTGCCCGAACAGCTCGGCTTGGAGCAAGTGCTCGGGAACGGTCCCGCAGTTGAGGGTCACGAACGGCCCACGACGGCGTGGCGACTGGCGATGCAAGGTCTTGGCCACCAGGTGCTTGCCGGTACCGCTCTCGCCACGGATCAGCACGGGCGCGTCGGTGGACGCCAGCTTGCCCAGCAGCCTGCGCAATTCGCGGATCGGCCGGCTGTCGCCGAGCAGTGGGTGGTCGGTCAGGTCGAGCGAGGCAACGCCCCTGCCGCGCAGACGTGCCATGCTTTGGGCACGACCCAACGAGAGCAGCAAGCGGGCCACGTCGAACGGCAAGGTGTGAAAGTCGAAGAACCATTCGCAGACGAAGTCGCCCAGGTTGTGCAGACGCAGTTCTTCGGCGCTGAGCACGGCGATCCACTCCGTGTCGCTGCGCTTGATCAGCTCCTTGACTGCGGCCGGATCGCGCAGGTGCGCGGCGCGCAGGCGCAATACGCCTACATCGCAAGGCTGCCCGAGCGATTGCTCGAGGGTCGAAGTACTGACGTCCCAGCCAGCGTCGAGCAAACCCGGCAGTAGCCGATGGCACTCGTCGCACGGGTCGACGATGAGCAGGCGAGGTAGTGGCGCGGTATCCGGCATGACCAATCCTTGGCGTCGGTTTAGGGTTTTCCAACGGAAACAATCAGTTGCGACGCCTGAACAAAAGTAGCAATTAATTGACGATGCCCCATGACCGTTGGTCCGCCATGTCTCAGCCGCATCATCGTCTTGGGAATTTTTCAAAGCCGATCGCGTCACACGGGCGCGCCTTGAAACTGCCCTTGTAACCGTGCGTAAAAGTTTTTTGCAAAAGGTGTGACTCAGCGGCTGGCGCCGCGCATCACTACCAGTAACCCCGCCCAGTGGCATCCGATTCGGACTACCGAGCGGACACCTATTCGCAGTACAGGAACCAAGAGAGAGCTACCCATGAACGCCCCGCTCCGTGTCAACGAAGCACTGCTGATCGCCGACCACGCTTTCGAGCCTTTCCAGTGTGTCGCCTGGGATGCGCCCAACGGTACTGGAGAGCTGAGCCTGGCGGTCATCGACCGGACCAACACGCGCATCGGCAGCAAGCAAGTGTCGTCGCGCACCTACTCCGACCTCGCGCAATGGGGCCGACTGATCGAAGAAGTGCGTGCCGAACTCTACAGCAAGGGGTACGACCTGCAGCCTTGGTCGATGCCCAAGTAACTGCCGTTCTGAAGATCCGTCGTCCGGGTGCGCCGTTTCTCGGCATGTCGCTGCATGCGAGACGGCGCCTCGGCCTGGTGCCCATCGCACTCGTCCCGCTTCGAACGCATCGGCGACGCACTGCGCTCCCGACAGCGCGCTACGCTCATTTGAGCGTCAGTCTTCTTCGATGATGAAGCCTACCCCTGTGTCCGCACAGCGTTTGCCGCGGACCACCAACCGCCCGTGACAGAATTTTTCCCCCGCCCGTCAGTCCATTAGACTCCATCCCACGCCTCTCAGATCGCGCAGACCTGCCATGGACAAGTACGCCCCCCGCCAGTGGCAAGAGCACGAACGCCCGGTGCTGCCCGGCTCGCCTTCCACGCCGCTACACGCGCCGAGCAAACGTCTGGCCTATGGCCTGGTCGGGCTGCTGGTGGCGATCACCGGCGGGCTGGGCAACGCGCTGGTCACCGCCAACCTGGTGTTCCTGCAAGGCGCGCTGGGTGCGACCAGCGCAGAAATGGCCTGGTTGCCGGCCGCATATGTGATGACCAATGTGTCGATGAACCTGCTGCTGGTGAAATTCCGCCAAGAATTCGGCTTGCGCGCGTTCACCGAGGTGTTTCTGGTGCTGTACGCGCTGGTGACCTTCGCCCACCTGTTCGTCAACGACCTCAACTCCGCCATCGCCGTCCGTGCGGCCCACGGCATGGTCGGCGCGGCGCTGAGTTCGCTGGGGCTGTACTACATGATCCAGGCGTTTCCGGCCAAATGGCGCTTGCGCGCCATGGTGCTGGGCTTGGGCGCCTCGCAGTTGGCCCTGCCGCTGGCGCGGGTGTTCTCCGAAGACTTGCTGCAGATCGCCGAATGGCGCGGGCTGTATCTGTTCGAACTGGGCCTGGCGATTACCGCGCTGGGCTGCGTATTGATGCTCAAGCTGCCGCCTGGCGACCGCTTCAAGACCTTCGAACCGCTGGATTTTCTCACCTTCTCGCTGATGGCCGGCGGCACCGCCCTGCTCTGCGCGGCGCTGTCGTTGGGGCGTATCGAGTGGTGGCTGGAAACGCCTTGGGTCGGCGCCGCCTTGGCCGCCTCCATCGCGCTGATCTGCGCGGGTCTGGCCATCGAACACAACCGCCGCAACCCGCTGCTGATGACCCGTTGGCTGGGCAGCGCGGCGGTCATCCGGCTAGGACTGTGCGTGATCCTGATCCGTATGGTCAGCTCCGAGCAGTCCACCGGCGCGGTGGGCTTTCTGCAAGCGCTGAACATGGGCAGCGAGCAGATGCGCTCGTTGTACGCGATCATGCTGCTCGGCGCCGTGGCGGGGTTGGCGACCAGCGCCTTGACCATCAACCCGGCGCATCTGATCTGGCCGCTGTTCATCTCGGTGGCGGCCATGGCCGTCGGTTCGTTCATGGACAGCACCTCGAGCAATCTCACGCGCCCGGCGCAGATGTATTTCAGCCAGTTCCTCCTGGCCTTCGGCGGTACCTTCTTCCTCGGCCCGTGCATGGTACTGGGCATCAGCCACGTGCGCGCCAACCCGCGCAACCTGGTGAGCTTCTCGGTGCTGTTCGGGATCTGCAACAACCTGGGCGGCCTGATCGGTGCGGCGCTGTTGGGCACCTTCCAGATCTGGCGGGAGAAGTTCCATTCCAGCCAGATCACCGAGCGCTTGAGCGCCTTCGACCCGCTGGTGGCCGCACGGGTGCAGAGCGGGGGCGCCAGTTATGCCGGGCAGTTCGCCGACCCTGCGCTGCGCAGCGAAGTAGGCACGCGCTTGCTGGCCAACGCCGCCACCCGCGAGGCCAATGTGCTGGCCTACAACGATGTGTTCATGCTGATCGGCGGGGTGGCGATCCTCACCATGCTATGGATCACCCTGCGCAGCCTGTGGGTCTGGTACTCGACCCGCCGCGCCTCTTCTTCCCCTTCCCCAGCCGGTGCCACGAGCCAATGACCCAGGAAGAAACTCCGTCGACCACCACCACTGCCCTGGCCGAGACCCCAGAAGGCAAAGCGCCACCCAGCGAAGCGGCCAGCCCCTCACGCGGCCGGCGGGTGCGCCTGTTGTCGGCCCTGGTGTTCGCCAGCATCGCCTTAGCCGGCGTGCTGCTGGTGCTCTACGCCTGGCGCCTGCCGCCGTTCAGCAGCCCCATCGAGAGCACCGAGAATGCCTTGGTCAAAGGCCAGGTGACGACCATCGGCCCGCAGCTGGCCGGCTACATCGTCGAAGTGCCGGTGCACGATTTCCAGTTCGTCAAGGCCGGCGACCTGCTGGTGCGCCTGGACGACCGTATCTACCGCCAGCGCCTGGCCCAGGCCATCGCCCAGCAGCGGCAACAGGAGGCCGCGCTGGCCAACAACCTGCAACAGCGCCGCAGCGCCGAAGCCACCATCGCCCAGCGCCAGGCTGCCATCGCCGATGCCGCGGCCCAGGGCGACAAGGCCAAGGCCGACCTGCGCCGCAACCAGGCGCTGGTCAGCGACGGTTCGGTATCGCGCCGTGAGTTCGACATCACCCGCGCCGCCGCGGCTGCCGCGCAGGCCAGCCTGGCTCAGGCCAAGGCGGCGCTGGCCATCGCCCGCGAAGACCTGCAGTCGGTGATCGTCAATCGCGCCTCGCTGGAAGCAGCGGTGGAAAACGCCAAGGCCAGTGTGGAGCTGGCACGCATCGATCTGGACAACACCCGCGTGGTGGCCCCACGCGACGGGCAGCTCGGGCAGATCGGCACGCGCCTGGGTGCCTATGTGAACTCGGGCGCCCAACTGATGGCGCTGGTGCCCGACACCCTGTGGGTCATCGCCAACATGAAGGAGACGCAGATGGCCGATGTGCGCGTGGGGCAGGCGGCGAGTTTTACGGTCGATGCGCTCAACCACCGCAAGCTGTACGGCCACATCGAGCAGATCGCCCCGGCCACCGGCTCGGAGTTCGCCTTGCTGCAGGCCGACAACGCCACCGGCAACTTCGTCAAGATCGCCCAGCGCATCCCGGTGCGCATCAAGGTCGACCCCGATCAGGCGGAGGCGAAGCGTTTGCGGCCGGGGATGTCGGTAGTGGTGAGTATCGACACGGCGCAGTAGGTGCTTAGGGCGTTTGGGGCAAGGCGTGGCCTGATCCCAGTTACCCGTCGTTCGGGGGACCAGGATCACTTAACGGCCCAATGGCCCTGATCCAGGGCCTACAGGATGAACGCGCGGACGGGAATGTTTCCGAGATGGGTTGTAGCGCCAAGGCATGTCTATAATGCGCGCCCTCCTTTTTCCGACCTTTTTTCGACCATGATCAAGCTGTTATCTGCGTTAAGCCTTACATTCGCCGTCGCTTTTCCCACTTTCGCAAGCCCTCCGGATACGTTCACCGAAGCCAAGGTAGTGGCCAAGCAGAAGGTCTATCTGGACCAGGCCAGCAGCGCCATGGGTGAGCTGTACTGCGGCTGCAAATGGGCGTGGGTGGGCAAGTCCGGTGGGCGCATCGACGCCGCGTCGTGTGGGTACAGCACACGCAAGCAGGCCAACCGCGCCGAGCGCACCGAATGGGAACACATCGTGCCGGCCTGGACCTTCGGCCACCAGCGCCAGTGCTGGCAGAACGGCGGTCGCAAGCAGTGCGTCGACAACGATCCGGTATTCCGCGCCATGGAAGCCAACCTGTTCAACCTCTACCCCGCCGTCGGCGAGGTGAACGGCGACCGCAGCAACTTCAACTACGGTATGACCTCGGGCGTTGCGCCGCAATACGGCCAGTGCAAGACCCGCATCGACTTCAAGGAGCGCACCGCCGAGCCGCGCGACGAGGTCAAGGGCCTGGTGGCGCGCACCACGTTCTACATGTTCGATCGCTACAAACTGAACATGTCCAACCAGCAGCAGCGTCTGCTGATGGCGTGGGACAAACAGTTCCCGGTCAGCGCGTGGGAAAAGGAACGTGACCGTCGCATCGCCGCGATCATGGGCCATGGCAACCCGTTCGTCAGCGGTGCCCGGCAGTGGACCCAGGGCTATCGGCCGGTTGGCGACGGTTTGGTGAGTGCGTTGCCCAATGCGTCCGCTGGTGCCGGCAAGCCCCAGGCCACCGCCGCCGCCAAGCCGCAGGCCAGCCACGGCAGCATCGTCGGCAACAGCAACAGTCACCTCTATCACCTGCCCAGCGGCTGCCCGAGCTACGACAAGGTGGCGGCGAAGAACCGCGTCAGCTTCGAGTCCGAAGCCCAGGCCCAGGCCCAGGGTTACAAGAAGGCGGGCAACTGCCGTTGAAGCGCGAAGCGCGCTGCCTCGGTACGAGGCACGCGCGCCGCACGATCCCGGCCAAAGCAAGGCCTGGCGGCAGGCAGCGACCTCTGCCAGGCTCGCAATGCGCGCGGCTTTCGCGCTACACGCCCTTCGAATGGCTCGTGCCGTCAGACGCAGGCAAGCCATCCCCAACCCTGATAATCGCGTTCAACGCACGGTCTCGCCCTCGACGCTACGCGCCTGCCAGGCTGCCAACGGCAAAGGCGGCGTTTGGCTGAAGATCCGCTGCCACATCAACGCCAACATCTGCCGGTCGACCAAACCGCCGGCGCGGCTGCTGCGCCAACGCGACGGCTGCACCGCCTGCCACTGCCCTTGGGCATCGCGGCGGGCCATGACGAATCGGAAGTTGTAGTCGCTCGGCGTCCCCATGCGCAGGTCGCTGACCACCAGCGCGTCGTCGATCACGTCGTAGCGCAGCCAGTCGTCGGTGAACCAGCGCAGACGCTCGTGCAGCGCCACACCGGCCAGCGGCTGTGCCGCCTCCAGGTGGCGAGGCTGGCGTTGCATCTCGGGCGGGGCATGGTCGAACAGGCTGCTGACGCCTTCGTAATAGTGCCCGTCAGGGGTGGTCGCCAGCACTCGCCAGATGAAGGTGTTGAACGCCATCGGCACGGCGCGCACGCGCTCGTACGCGATGCCCTGCGCGTCCAGGGCGGCGGCAAAGCGCTGCTCGCTGACCATGCGCGCGCCGACGCCGAAGCCCAGGTACAGCGCGCCGAACACCAACGCTGCGGCGAGCAGGCGACGCGCCCGCTTACCCAGCCCGACCACCGCGGCGTACAGGACCGTCAGCAGCAACGGCACGCTGTACACCGGATCGACGATGAACACCCCCGCCCAGCTCTGCGGCGTGACCTGCAGCGGCCAGAGCAATTGCGTGCCATACACGGTGAAGGCATCGAGCAGCGGATGGGTGACCAGCACCAGCCAGAACGTCAGCAACAGCCGAGGCCAATGGTAGCCGTGGTCCGGCCGACGCCAGCGGGCCAGCGCCATCACTACTGCGGTGAGTACGATAGCAAGGCCGGTCAGCATGAAGAGCGAATGGGAAAAGCCACGGTGGAAGGTCATCTGCGAGACCGGATCGGCGTAGTGCACGAACACGTCCAGATCCGGCACCGTGGCCAGTACCGCGCCATAGGCCAGTGCGCGGCGACCCTGGACGCGGCCCAGCAGCGAGCCTTGCAATGCAGCGCCCAACAGGGCTTGGGTGATCGAATCCATGAAGCGTCAGTTCCTGAGTAGACGGGCGGGCACGCTACTGGGATCGGAAGCGTCAGGCAAAATTCCACACGATCGCCGCGCTCACGCGAACGGCAGGTCGTGCGCTGGGTTGAACTCCGGCGCGCCTGGCGGCCTCTCAAGCACGACACCCTAGGCTGGCTCCAGGCTCGCGTCCCTGCGCAGGCCGAGGTTCGCCGCCGCGTCGCCTGCCCAGGAGCCCTGCCCCATGCACGATGAAAATCTGATCCAAGCCAGTGGCGGTACGCCCTGGCAGCAGTGGCAACATTGCGCGCACCTGGCCCGCGCGGCCTGGACAGACCCGCAGCAGCTATGCCCGCCGGGCCGTCGCCTGGTGCTGGTCGCGCCGCATCCGGACGACGAAATCCTCATGGCCGGTGGCCTGCTGGCCGGCTTCCATGGCCGCGAGGACGACCTGGTGCTGATCTCGGCCACCGATGGCGAAGGCAGCCATCCCGACTCCAGCCAGTGGAGCGAGCGTCGTCTGCGCCATCAGCGTCCACTGGAGAGCCGGCATGCCCTGCAAGCGCTGAACCTGGACCTCAACCGCCTCGACTGGCGCCGCTTGAACCTCAAGGACGGCGGTGTCCAGCGCGACGAGGCGTACTTGGTCAACCACCTCAGCCAACTGCTCATGCCCGACGACATACTGATGGTCACCTGGCGCGGCGATGGCCACAGTGACCACGAAGCGGTGGGTCGCGCCGGCGCACAAGCGGCGCAGGCGCGCGGTGCGCAACTGGTCGAGGTGCCGGTCTGGGCCTGGCACTGGGCCGGCCCGGACGACGCGCGCCTACCCTGGGAGCGCGCGCGGCGTCTACTGGTCGACGAAACCCGTTTGGCACGCAAGCGCCAGGCGATCCATGCTCACGTCAGCCAGTTGAACAGCGACGAGGGGCGTCCGCCGGTGGTGCCTTCCACGTTACTCGACTGCCTGCTGCAGCCGTTCGAACTGGTCTTCGTGTAGCGGGTTGAGGCGGTTACGGTCTTAGGTGCGACCGGCTACGCGTAGCCAACAAATCTCTCAAGCCATCACGCCCGTGTAGGAACGGCCGGTTCGGCGTTCCGATTAGCCGCGATGGCCTGCGCAGCAGGCCCAATAGCTGCGATCAGTTTCCGCCGGATGCTTGGCAGTGCCCGAACCAGGGCGGCCGGTTGGCGGTAGGTGAAGGACAGAAGGCGCCTACCCCTGCCGGTCAGCATTAGCGGATGGCTGCACTTACTCGTCCCGTGCAGCATTCGGCTCGGCCAACCCTTTCAAATCGATGAAGCGAAAATCCGGCTTGGCGCCCAGGCGCGCGTTGTAACGGGCGTTGAAGGTGAACGGGTCGTGGGTCGCCTCGTCCAGGGGCTGCCCATACTGCGCGATCACCGCCTGCCGCTCGTAGCCCATGAGCAACAACAAGGTCGGGAAGATGTTGTAGTGGCTCGAGCCGTTGTGGTTCTGCGCCAGATGCGTCTGCCAGTCGAGCGTGCGCAGGCCGTGCCCTTGCAGCACCAGCAGCGGCACCAGGCCTTCCTCAGCCTGCGGATCGCTGCCGCAATGGGTGTTCAGCCCGGGATTGCCGCGCTGGTGCAGGTCCTGGCCATGATCGGAGGTGTAGATCAACACCGCATCGTTCAACTCGGCTTCGCTCAAGAGACGCCGGAAGAACTCCCCGACGTTCCACAACAAGGTGTTGCGGTAGGCGTTGCGGTAGCGCTGCCAATCCTGGGCGCCGCCCGCGAAGCCGGCCCGCTCGCCCGTATCGGCGATGTCGAGGAAGCGCCCGCGCGGCAGTGCCGGGGTGTAGCGCATGAAAGCGTCCGGGTATTTGTCGTGTACCGGAAAATGCGCGCCGATCTTGTTGAGCACGATCAACTGCGGCGTCGGGCTGTTCAGCAGCCGTACCAACTGCGCCACAGCGGCCATGTCGCGCTGCTGCACCGGCGTGTCATCGAACTGCACGAACTGGTCGATATCGCGCTGCTCCTCGGGGGTCATCAGGTTCTGCAGGGCTCCGCCGGTGCGCTGCCCATCGAGGTAGACCGTACGCAGACCTGCGGCCTTGGCGTATTGCCAGATCGACGGTTGGGTGGTGTTGATGCGCAGGTAATCGGCCCGGGTGCCGCCATAGCGCAAGGTGACGTTGGTGTCGGCGCTGCAATTGGCCGCCGAGGCGGCATAGCCGAAGTTGATCAGCTCGGCGCCGCGCAGGTGTCCGCTCAGGTGGCTGTCGACACCGCCCGGCGTGTTGATGTCCAGATAGTTGCCGGCGATGCTCTCGTCGATCACCAGCACGATATGCCGCGCCGCCACCGCGCCTGGCCGGGCAAGGCTGACGGGCTGACGTGGCCCTACGCTGTCGTGCAGGCTCTCATAGCCGAACAGGGTCAGGTACGCCAAGGGCGTGTACATCACCGGCAAGCCCCGTGCGCCCTCCCCGGCGCGTACGAACAACACACCGATCAGCAACAGCAGCGCCAGCAGCGGCGCCGCCACTGGCAACCCGCGCGGCAGACGCGGCGCGGCAGGCGGGCGCAGGCCGACACCGAGCAGCAGCAACGATGCCCTGGCCGCCGCCAGGCCGATGGCCGCGCCGTACTGCTGCAGCGCCTCGTCGACGAAGCCACCGGCATACACCATCGACACGAACGCGCTGTAGGTCAGGTAACCGTGGGTGATCTGCGTATAGGCATCGAACATCGCCGCGCTGGCGGCGAACGCCAGGGCCAGGCACCAACGCACGAGTGCCGGGCGGGTCCAGGCACCGAGCAACAGCGCGCCCGCCAATACGCCGAACAGCGTCAGGAACATGACCAGCGGCAGGCCCACACCGAGCGCTTCGACCCGCTCGCGGTAGTAGCCGTGGAACGATGCCAGGTACACCACGACCAACAGCAGCTTCAGCCATGTACGCATGATCTGGGGTACTCCGATCAGGGGATTCGACTGGAACCGTAGCACTCCACGGACAAATCACAAGCCAGCAAACGTCAATATTACGTCGATCATACATAGCCGTATTTTGGCGAAAAGGACGAGCCACACTCGCACACTCTATTACTAAGAAATCAGCCTTATCAGCTACTTACACCGCTCATCGGTTTTAGAAAAAATATTCGCCATGGGATTGTCGCGCTAAGTAGCGGATACAAAAGGGATTGATGGCCAAGTGCCGTACCACTGGCCGTTGTAAATGCAGCGATACATGCCATTGCTTTGACGCATTTTCTCAAGACTGCGCTATACCCCTCTCACACTGTTTCACCACCCTCACTCATCCCTTGGGGCGCGCCGGCATGGACGTAAGCGTTTTTGGTACTGGTTATGTGGGCCTGATCCAGGCCGTGGCATTGGCCGACGTAGGGCACCGCGTCCTCTGCGTGGATGTCGACGCACACAAGATCGAACAATTGCGCCACGGCGTACCGCCGATCAGCGAGCCTGGTTTGTCGGACCTGCTGGACGACAATCTGCGCGCCGGTCGTCTGTCGTTCAGCACCCAGGCCAGCGACGCGGTGGCCCATGCCGAGCTGCTGTTCATCGCCGTCGGCACCCCGCCCGACGAAGACGGCTCCGCCGACCTCAGCCATGTGCTCGAGGTGACCCGGCAAATCGCGGCCCTGATGCAGGCCGACCGCACGTTGATCATCAAGTCCACCGTGCCGGTGGGCACCGCCGACCAGGTACGGACGCTGGCGCTGGAAGAGTTGCAGCGCCTGGGCAAGGACGCGCTGCGCGTCAGCGTGGTGTCCAACCCCGAGTTCCTCAAGGAAGGCAGTGCGCTGGCCGACTGCATGCGCCCGGACCGGATCGTGGTGGGCAGCGACGACCCGCAGGTCGGCGAACGGCTCGGCGAGCTGTACGCGCCCTTCAGCCGCAGTCGCGAAAAGCTCATGTTCATGGACAACCGCAGCGCCGAGCTGACCAAGTACGCCGCCAACGCCATGCTCGCCACCCGCATCAGTTTCATGAACGAGCTGGCCAACCTCAGCGAGCGCCTGGGCGCCGACATCGAAGCGGTGCGCCGCGGCATCGGCGCCGACCCGCGCATCGGCTACCACTTCATCTACCCCGGCTGTGGTTTCGGCGGCTCGTGCTTCCCCAAGGACATCCGCGCGCTGCTGCACAGCGCGCACGCCAGCGGCATGCCCTTGCACCTGCTGCAAAGCGTCAGCGACGTCAACGACCGACAGCGCCGCCTGCTCTTCGCCAAACTGACCCAGCAGCTCGGTCGACCGCTCGAAGGCGCCTCGATCGCCGTATGGGGCCTGGCCTTCAAGCCCAATACCGACGACATGCGCGAGGCGCCCAGCCGCTACCTGATCGAAGCCTTGTGGGCCGAAGGCGCCAGCGTGCGCGCCTATGACCCCCAGGCCATGGACGAGTGCCGCCGGCTGTACGGCTACCGCCAGGACCTGCACCTGTGCGCGACCCGCGACGACACGTTGCAGGACGCCGACGCCCTGGTGATCTGCACCGAGTGGAAGCACTTCCGCGTGGTCGATTTCGCGCTGCTCGCCAGCAAGCTGCGCGCGCGCCTGATCGTCGATGGCCGCAACCTCTACGATCCGGCGCAAGTGGCCGGCCACGGCCTGCGCTACAGCGGCATCGGCCTGCGCCAGGTACCGGCCCAGGCGAGCGCATCATGAAGGTGCTGGTGACCGGCGTGGCCGGTTTCATCGGCGCGCATACCTGCCTGCGGCTGTTGACCGACGGGCACGACGTGCACGGCATCGACAACTTCAACGACTACTACGACCCGGCCCTCAAACATGCCCGCGTGCAATGGGTGCGCCGCGACGCCAGCAGCAAAGTGGTCAACGGCGAATCCATCGGCCGGCTGACCCTCGACAGCCTGAACCTCGCCGACCGCGACGGCATGGCCAGCCTGTTCGCCAGCCAGCGCCCGGACGTGGTGATCCACCTGGCGGCCCAGGCCGGTGTGCGTTATTCGCTGCAAAACCCGTACGCCTACCTCGACAGCAACCTGGCCGGCTTCCTCAACGTGCTCGAAGGCTGCCGTCGGGTGCCGGTCAAACACCTGCTGTACGCCTCGTCCAGTTCGGTCTACGGCGCCAACCAGCGCACCCCCTACCGCGTGCAGGACGGTGTCGACCACCCGCTGTCGCTGTATGCCGCCACCAAGAAGGCCAACGAGGCCATGGCCCACAGCTACAGCCACCTGTATGGCGTGCCCTGCAGCGGCCTGCGCTTCTTCACCGTGTACGGCCCCTGGGGCCGCCCGGACATGTCGCCGATGCTGTTCGCCCGCGCCATCAGCGAGGGCCGGCCGATCCAGCTGTTCAACGAGGGCCGCCACGCGCGCGACTTCACCTACATCGACGACATCGTCGAAAGCCTGGTACGGCTGATGCCCAAGCCTCCGCAAGCCAATCCCGGCTGGAACGCCCACGCTGCCGACCCCGCCAGCAGCCACGCGCCATGGCGGCTGTACAACGTTGGCGGGCAGCGTCCGGTGCAACTGCTCGACTACGTGACCTTGCTGGAGAAGCACTTGCAATGCCCCGCGCACATCGAGCTCCTGCCTCTGCAGCCGGGCGACGTGCTGAGCACCTGTGCCGATGCCAGCGACCTGGCCCAGGTCACCGGCTTCACCCCGCAGATTTCTCTGGACCAAGGGCTCGGACGCTTCGTCGCCTGGTTCAAGAGCCACCATTGGCACAGCCCTTCGCCGCAGAGCCCTGCGCGCGAGCAGGCGGATCGACGGAGAGTGTCATGAGCGACCTATCGAGCGACGTTGCCGCGGCGTCCTTGGCGCGCGACAAGCGCCTGGACCCCGAACACCGCCAGCGCATCGACGCGGCCATCCACAAACAGGGCCGCGGCTGGCTGAGTGGGCGCCCAGGCGGGCGACCCTGGACGCTGTCGCGCAGCAACCGGGTGTGGTCGTGCCTGACCGCTGCGCTGCTGCTGGCCCTGCTGGCGCCGCTGCTGCTGGTGCTGGCCGTGCTGGTCAAGCGCTCCAGCGCAGGCCCGGTGTTCTTCGTGCAACGCCGCACCGGCTACCGCGGGCGCAGCTTCGGCATGTTCAAGTTCCGCACCATGGTCGCCGACGCCGAAGCCTTGAAGGAGTCGCTGCGCCATCTCAACAAGCACGGCGCCGATTCCATCGACTTCAAGCTCGACCGGGACCCACGCATCACCTCGATCGGCGGCTGGCTGCGGCGCAGCAGCCTGGACGAGCTGCCCAACCTGATCAACGTGATGCTGGGCGACATGCGCCTGGTCGGCCCCCGGCCCACTTCGTTCGGTGCCCAGCGCTACCACGCCAGCCACCTCGCGCGGCTGTCGGTCTACCCCGGCATGACCGGCCTCTGGCAGATCTCCGGGCGCAGCGAGATCGACTTCGACCAGCGCGTCGCGCTCGACCTGCACTACATCAACCAACAGAGCCTGATGCTGGACCTGAAGATCCTGCTCAAGACTCCCTTCATCGTCTTCACTGGCCACGGAGCACATTGAGATGGACGGTTCTACCTCGCGCAGCCTGAGCATCGCCACCCCCAGCGAAACCAACCTGGCCGCCACGGTGCTCGACCTCGAGCAGCGCACCTTGCTGCTGACCGCCGCCAACCCCGGCAGCGGCACCAGCACCAGCGCCCTGGCCCTGGCCAGCCAACTGGCCCTGATGAGCGCGGGCGAGGTGCTGCTGGTCGACAGCAGCCCGAGCGGCAACAACCTCAGCCAGCAGTTGGGCGCGGGCAAACTGTGCGGCTTCAGCGACCTGCTGTTCGACGCCGACGCGCCGCCGCTCTTGCAGGAGAGTCTGGTGCACCTGCCCGACCAGCCGTTCGACCTGCTGCCGGCAGGCACCTATCGTCGCGGCCGCCAGCGCCTGGACCCGGAACGGCTGCGCGCGCTGCTCACCCAGCTCAGCCGCCGCTACCGGTTCGTGGTCATCGACGGCCAGGCGGTGTACGCCAGTGCCGACAGCCTGGTGCTCGGCAGTCTGGTCGATGGCGTGATCCTGGTGGTGACCGCCGAGCAGACCCGCCTGGAAGTCGCCCAGGCCACCGTGCAGCGCTTGGCCCAGGCCGGCGCCACGGTGATCGGCAGCGTGTTCAACAAGCGCAAGTACTACATGCCCAAGTGGCTGTACGACCATCTCTAGGCCCGCACCCAGGAGCTCGCCATGCATTACCCAACAATTGCCCTGTGCCTGCTGACCCTCGCCGGGTGCGCCAGCCAGGAAACCCGGCAGATGCCGGTACAGATCCTCACCGCCGCCCCGGGCAACGCCCAGGACAGCGAACTGCCGCGCCGCGAGCAGGTGCTGCGCCCGCAGGACGTGCTCGACGTGATCTTCCACGTCAGCACCACAGGCTCGGGCGCCTACCGCATCCAGCCCGGCGACAACGTCAGCCTGAGTTATCTTTCGGCCGCCTCGCTCAATGGCAACCAATTGGTCTTGCCCGACGGCAGCATCGAGCTGCCGCGCGCCAACACCTCGGTCAACATCGCCGGACAGACCGCCGACGAGGCCCGCCGCACCATCCAGCAGGCCTACCGCAACAAGAGCCTGTTCCAACCCAACCGCGACCAACTGTCGGTGCAGGTGCTCAGCGCCAACAGCAGCGAGCAGAACCTCAAGAGCACGCTCAACCATCCGGCCACGGGCCTGAGCCGCGAGATCACCGTGGGCACCGACGGCCAGGCGAGCTTTCCGGAGATCGGCGCGGTGGCGCTGCAAGGCATGACCGTCTCGCAATTGCAGGCCTACCTCAACAGACGCTATGCCGACCTGCCCGGGCGCATGACCGTCGACGTGATGCTCAAGTCCACCGCCGCCAACGAGATCTTCGTGCTCGGCGAAGTGGCGCAACCAGGCGCCTACCCGATCCGCCGGCCGATCTCGGTGCTCGAAGCCCTGACCCTGGCCCGTGGCCCCAACCTCAAGGCTCGGCTCGACTCGGTGATGATCCTGCGCCGCACCGGCAACCAGGTGCAGGCCATGCCCTACGACATCGACAAGGCCCTGGACGCGAGCGCCGCCCAGGTGGCCTATCTGCAACCCGACGACATGCTCTACGTGCCCAAAACCAAGCTCGCCAGTGCCGGCGACCTGGCCCGGCAACTGGCCGACGTCGTGCTGTTCCAGGGCGTGGGCTTCAGCTTCGGCTACCGCGTCGACAACAAGAACGAAGACTGATCAACCAGGGGCATGGACATGAACCGCAAAGAAAACTATGTGCATGAATGCTTCCGGGTGCTGTTCGCCAACCGGCGCACGGTCAAGCGGGTGTTCCTGGTCTTCGCCGTGGTGGCGCTGTTGCTGCCGCTGTTGCTAAAGCAGACCTTCGAGATCAACGCCGAAGTCATCGTGCAGTCGAAGAAGCTCTCGCAAAGCGACGGCAACAGCGCGCTGCTGCAAGAAAGCGACAAGTTCGTGCCACCGACCCTGTCGGACATGGAGACCGAGAGCACCATCCTGCGCTCGCCGGCGCTGATCCGCGAAACCATCGCCCAGTTGCGCGCCGAAGGCCGCTACGACGTACCGCCGACCTTGCTGCAACGCTTCGTGCTGACGCCACTGCGCACCGGGGTGGTCAACCCGCTGCGCGAGCATCTGGTCAATCCGTTGCGCACCTGGATGGGCCTGGAGGTCGACCCGGTACGCGACACCGAGCTGGACAACCTCACCGAGGACGCCATCAAGTACCTCACCGTCGAGACCCTGCCCGGCTCCAACGTGGTCTCGGTGAGCTACGCCACCCCCGATCCGCAGTTGGGCACCCTGCTGGTCCAGCGCCTGCTCGACAACTACCTGCGCAACCGCCAGGACCTGCAATCGAACGAATTGCCGGAAACTTTCTACGAGCAGAAGAAGCTGCACTACCAGACGCGCATCAGCGACCTCGAGCAGACGCGTCTGGCGATGCTGCAGGACATCGGTTCGTCCGACCCGCGCGAAGAGATCACCTTCCGCCTCAATGCCATCAACACCGAGGAGCAGGCGCTCAACCAGTACCGCGACCGCCTGTTGCAGGGCAGCCAGTGGCTGGCCTACCTCAAGACCAGCCTGGCCGCCGCGCGCAACGCCAGCGTGCGCGACTACGCCTTCCCCTTCACCTTCACCACCACCAACGACAACGAAAACGTGGCCTTCGAGGACCGCGAAGTGCGCCAGTTGGGCCAGCAGTTGAGCAACCAGTTGCTGGCCTACAACAACGACCTGTCGGTGTTCCAGCCCGGCAGCGAGCAGATGCTGGTGCAACGCGAGCAGATCGCCAAGTCGCGCCAACAGTTCCTCAAGGTGGTGGCCAACCGCATCCAGGAGCGTGAAAAGGACCTGGCCGTGGTGCAGGGGGTGATCGAGCAGAAGACCCAGCGCATCGCCGACTACAAGGCGCGGGTGCATCAGTTGCAGCAGACCCAGAGCCAGTCGCGTCAGCTCGACACCGAGATCGACGCGCTGCACAAGGCCTTCTTCACCTACACCCAGCGCTTCGAGGAAGCCCGTGGCGAACGTCAGCTCAGTGCCGAGCAGTCAAACGCGCGCGTCCTCAGCGCGCCTTACGAGCCGACCGAGCCGGCCTTCCCGCGGCCGGGCCTGATCATTCCCTTCGGCCTGCTGACCGGGCTGCTGCTGGCCATTGCGCTGGTGTACCTGCGCGAGTTCTTCGACCGCCGCTTCAAACACCCGGCGCAAATCACCCAACAGCTCGATCTGCCGGTGTTGCTGGTGCTCAACGACCACGCCCCGGTACTGGGCAACCCGCATCGGCGCTGGTCGTTGCCGCGCCTGGCCCATTGGGTGCGCAATTGAACGCGGCCGACGCCGCCGCCCGCCCGGTGCTGCACCTGCTGGGCAGCGGTGGCTTCTATGGCGCCGAGCGCATGCTGCTGGACCACTGCCTGCATACGCCGGGGCAGCACCAGGTGCTGTTTCTCGGGGCGCCGGAAGCCTTGCTCGCGCGCTTTCGCGCCGCAGGCGTGGCCTGCGCCAACCGCCCGCAGCTGCTCGCGGCGTTGGGCTTCGTCCGCCAGCTGCGCGAGCAACGGCCGCTGCTCAACAGCCACAACTTCCGCGGCCTGTTGACGGCCTGGCTGGCGGCGATGCTGTGGCGCCTGGCGCTGGTCAGCACCCAGCACGGCTTCACCCCGAGCAGCCGCAAACAGCGGCTGTACACCTGGCTGTCCATGCAGCTGTGCCGCACCGCGGCGGTCGGCCAAGTGGTCTGCGTGGCGGGCAGCATCGCCCGCCTGCTGCAGGCGGCGGGCGTGGCGGCGAGCAAATTGGCGGTGATTCCCAACGGTCTTCCCGAGGTCGGTGGCAGCGGCGTGCGTGCGCACAGCGGCGCGGGCTGGCAGGTAGGCTACGTCGGCCGCCTGAGCCTGGAGAAAGGCCCCGATCTGTTTCTCGACGGCCTCATTCCGCTGTGCCAGCGCCAGCCCAACGTGTGCGCGGTGATGGTCGGCGACGGCCCGCAGCGGGCTGTGCTGCAGGCGCGTATCGACGCCTCGGGCCTGGGTGCACGCATCCGCCTGGTGGGCTTCCAGGCCGACATGGCGCCATGGATGGAGCGTCTGGACGCGCTGCTGATCAGCTCGCGCAGCGAGGGCACGCCGATGATCCTGCTCGAAGCGATGCAGCAACGGGTGCCGGTGGTGGCCTTCGCCGTGGGCGGCATACCCGATGTGATCGAGCATGGCGTGAGTGGCCTGTTGGCCCCGCCGCTGGCGGTGGCGCAACTGGTCGAGCACCTCGAAGCTCTGCTGCTGGACCCGGCCCAGGCCGCCGAACTGAGCGCCCGCGCCTGGCAACGGCAGCGCCAGCACCACCACTTGCCGAGCCTGGCCCAGCATTGGGCACAGGTGTACCGGCACGCATCCCTGGAGGCCTGCCCATGATCCTGCCGCTGTCGCTGATCGGCCTGCTGGCGCTGCTCAGCTTGGGCCTGCTGGCCAGCCCCTGGCCGTACCTGGCACCCGGCACGGTGCTGGGCCTGGCGGGCCTCTTGGCCCTGTACCGCAAACCGGCCTGGGGCCTGCTGGCGATCGTCGCCCTGGTGCCGTTCGAAGGCCTGTTCAAGGACAGCGAACTGACCGGTGCCAAGCTGATCGGCGCGTCCCTGGCGCTGGTGCTGGTGGTGCAACTGCTGCTCGGCCAGCTGCCGGCCGAACGTCTGCGCAGCAACCAATGGCGTCTGCTGCTGCCGTTTCTCGGCTTCTACCTGCTGAGCCTGCTGCTCAGCGACAATGTCGGCCTGTCGCTCGGCCACTTGCGCACCATGGCGGTGGGCTTCGTGCTGTTCGCCATCACCCTGCTGGTCGGCCGCGAGCTCGACCTGGGCTGGCTGTGCAAGGTGGTCAGCCTCAGCGTGGCGGTGACCTGCGCGATGGCGGTGCTTTCGGCCAGGTTCCAGGAACAGGGCCGCGCCCGTGGCCTGCTGGACGACGCCAATGTGTTCGCCCTGCTGATCGCCGTGGCCGTACCCCTGGCGCTGTGGGCGCTGCTGCACAGCCGCGGCGGGTTGCAGCGGCTGCTGTGGCTGGGCTGCCTGGGGCTTTTACTGGCCGGCATGACCAAGACCGACTCGCGCTCGGGGCTGGTGGTGCTGCTGACCAGCCTGGCCATCGCCCTGGTGCATTACCGCGCCTGGCTCACGCACATCCGCCCGCGCCATCTGGGCTTCGTCGTGCTGGGTCTGGCCCTGCTGCTGCCCACGGCGGCGGCGTTGCTGCCGGCCAGCTACGTGCAGCGCATCGAGTCACTGGTGCTGCTCGGCGCAGGTGCCAGCAACAACCGTGACGAATCCCTGGGCCGCCGTGCTTCGTACATCGTGGTCGGTGGCCAGATGATCCGCAGCGACCCGCTGCTCGGCGCCGGCCCCGGCACCTTTCCCCTGCACTACGCCACCACGGGCTTCGCCAACGGTTTCGCGCCCAACGCCAAAGCGAGCAACCTCTACCGCCAGGCACACAACACCTACCTGGAGCTGTTCAGCGAAACCGGCATTCCGGCCGGGCTGCTGTTCTGCGCCATGCTCGTCCTGGCCTGGCGCAATCTGTGGCGCGCTCGTCGGCTGTGGCTGGAGGCCGGTCAACGGCACCACGCCGATCTGCTGACCCACCTGAGCATGAGCATGCTCGCCATTGGGCTGTTCCTGCTGTTTCTCAGTGCGCCGAACCATAAATACCTGTGGATCATGCTGGCGCTGTCCAGCGTGCTGCGCAGCGAGGCCGAACACGCCGGCAAGGCGCGCAGCGCATGAACAGGATCAGCATCGTCATCCCCATGTTCGACGAGGCCCGGCATATCGCCCGCACCCTCGCCGCCGCCCGCGAGGCGGCCGCCCAGGCGGGCCTGGCCTGCGAGCTGGTCGTGGTCGACAACGGCTCGCACGACCAAGGCCCGGCCCTGGCCCGCGCCTTGGGCGCCCGGGTACTGCGGCTGCCGGGCTTGAGCATCGGCGCGCTGCGCAACCGCGGCACCGCCAGCAGCCAGGGCGAGTGGCTGGCGTTCCTCGACGCCGACGTGGAAGTGCCGGCGCACTGGCTGGTGCACCTGTTGCGCCTGCACCACGAGCAGCGCGGCGACGTCTTCGCCCTGGCCTGCGACACGCCGTCGACGGCCCCCTGGTATGCTCAGGCTTGGCAGCGCCGCACGTGGCGCAGCGGCGCGCTGCAGGCGCAGGAGCGCTGGCTGACGTCGCAGAACCTGTTGATGCGGCGCTGTTGGTTCGAGCGGGTCGGCGGCTTCGACGAGCGCTTGAGCACCGGCGAAGACAAGGATTTCACCTGGCGCCTGACCCAGGCCGGCGCGCGCTTGACCAGCGTGCGCGCACCGGCCGTTGTGCACTGGGGCTTCGAGGGCCGCTGGGGCGAATGGCTGGGCAAAGAGTTGTGGCGCCAAGGCGGGCATCTGCGCTTGCTGCGCCAGCACGCACCGAGCCTGCGCCTGTGGCGTTTTCCCCTGCTGGCATTGGGCGCCGGGGCCTGCGACCTCGCGGCGCTGCTGACGCTGGTGAGCGGCCAGCCGGCGCCGACCCTGGCGCTGCTGGCGGTCGGCGCGCTGCCGGCCTTGGCGCTCGGCATCCGCCAGAGCCTGCGCCAGCGCGACGCGCTGTTGACCCTGCAACTGTGCGGCCTGCATTGGCTGCGCCTGCGCGTCGCCGCCGGCGCCGTGCTGCTGAGCCTGTGCAACCGCTACCCGAGGAGGCCCGCCCGTGGCTGAAGCGATCTTCTGGACCTGCCTGGCCTTGCCCGCCTTCGCCTGGCTGGGCTACCCCGTGCTGCTGGTGCTGGTCGGGCCGTTCTGTCGACGTCCGGCGCTGCCGGCGCCTACCCCGCTGCACGTCAGCGTGGTGATCGCCGCGCACAACGAGGCGCGGCACATAAAAGCCAAGCTGCGCAACCTGCTGGCGCAGCGCGTAGAGCTCGCCAGCCTGCAAGTGGTGGTGGCCAGCGACGGTTCCAGCGACGGCACGGTGGCCTTGGCCAGCAGCCTCGACGACCCGCGCATCCTGGTGCTCGACCTGCCTCGGCAAGGCAAGAACGCCACGCTCAATACGGCGGTGACGCACTGCCGCGGCGAGGTGCTGGTGTTCACCGACGCCGACGTGCAGTGGCTGGACGGCACGTTCGCCGCGCTCCTGGCACCCTTCGCCGACCCGCAGGTGGGCGCCACGGGTGGCAACATGGTCATCCCGCTGAACGGCAAGGGCTTGAGCTACGGGGAAGCGCTGTACCGCCGCCAGGAAGCCTGGCTGCGCTGCCTGGAACAGCGTGCCGGCTGCTGCGTGTCGGTCGATGGCGCCTTGCAGGCGCTGCGCCGCACGCTGTACCAAGCGATTCCACCCCGGGTCAACGACGACTTCTTCATCAGCACCTGCGCGCCAGCAGCCGGCTTGCGCGTGGCCTATGTGGACCAGGCACGTGCCGTCGACTACGGCACCGAGGGGGCCGGGCGCCAGTTCAGCCGCCGTCAGCGCGTGACCGTCGGCGGGCTGATCAGCCTCAAGGCCCGCCGCCACCTGCTCGACCCCTTCCGGCACGGCCTGTACGCCATCGCACTGATCAGCCACAAGCTGATCCGGCGCCTGGCGCCGGTGTTGCTGCTGCCGCTGCTGCTGAGCAACCTGCTGCTGCTCGAGGCTGGCGGCTTGTACCGCCTGACGCTGCTCGCCCAAGTGCTGGCGTACGCCATCGCCCTGGCCGGGCTGCTCGACCGACGCCAGCGCCTGCCCAAGCCTTTTCGCCTGGCCGCCTTCGTGCTGGTCACGGCGGCGGGCATGAGCCTGGGCCTGTGGCACTTCCTGCGCGGACGCAGCTACGCCCAATGGGCACCCGACCAGACCCGCTGAGGACACGCCATGTCGATCAAGACCCACCTCAAACGCGCCGGCGGTTGGTTGTACTTGAATTCCCCCGCGAGCCGCCTGCAACTGCGCGGTGGCGGGGTGATCCTGATGCTGCACCGGGTGTTGGCCGACGACGCCAGCGCCGACCTGCCCCACCGCAACGAGCTGTGCCTCGGGCCGCAGGCCTTCGACCGGCTGTTGCGCTGGCTGCGCCAGCATTTCGACTGCGTGCCGCTGATGAGCCTGCTCGATCCCGGGCCACCGCCGCAGGCCAGGCAGCGACCGCGGGTGGCGCTGACCTTCGACGACGGTTGGCGCGACAACGCGCTGCATGCCTTTCCCCTGCTGAACCAGCATCGGGTGCCGGCGAGCATCTTTCTGTCCACCGACTACATCGGCAGCCACCAGCGCTTCTGGTGGGAGAGCCTGGGCGAAACGCTGTGGGGCAGCCATGGTCAGGCGCCTTGCAGAGCGCTGTGCACGCGCCTGGACGAGCAAGGCCGTCCGGTACCGGCAGCGGTGTTCGCAGCGCCTTCTCAGGTGCTACGCAGCCAGGCGCTGGCGGACTACCTGCAAAGCCTCAAGGCGCTGCCGTCTCGGGTGCTGCGCCAGCTCACCGAAGCCTGCCCGGCCGAATCGCTGCCGCAAGCGCTGGACTGGTCGCAGGTGCGTCAGCTGGAGGCGTCGGGGCTGGTCAGCTTCGGCCCCCACGGCGCCAGCCACGCGCTGTTGCCCGAGCTGGACGATGCCAGCCTCGACGCGGAACTGGCGCGCAGCCGTGCGGCGCTGCGACAAGCCTGTGCGCATCCGCTGCCGGTGTACTGCTACCCCAACGGCGACCACGACGCACGGGTGCGCCAGCGTCTGGCGGCGCACGACTATCCGTTCGCCCTGAGCACCCGCCAGGCGATCCACCAGGCCAAGGACGACCCCTTGGCGCTACCGCGCATCGGGGTCAGCCAACGCAGCGCGCGCCACCCCTCGCTGCTGGCCTGGCGCATGTGCCTGGGAGCGCGTCGATGAAGGGCAACGCTTATTTGCGCCACCTGGTCCTGAGCCTGGGCACCAACCTCGCCATGCTGGTGCTGCGCCTGGCGCGCAACGTTTTGCTGGCGCGCATCCTCGGCCCCAGCGAGCGCGGCCTGTTCGCCTTGCTCAACACCCTGCCCGAGCTGATCGCCGCGCTCGGCTGCGGCGGCCTCAACACCGCTCTGGGCTACCAGGGGGCCAAGCAGCGCAGCATGGGCTTGCTGCTGACCCAGGCGCTGGTGTTCGGCTGCTTGCTGGCGACCCTGCTGACCTTGATTTGCATCGTCCTGGCGCAAGCGCTGGGCGAGCGCCTGGAAGCCACCGAGCAACTCGGGCTGCTGGTCTGGCTGTTGCTGCTGGCGGTGCCGCTGTCGGTACTCAAGACCGCCCTGCTGACCCTGCACAACGCATCCGGCGCCACCGGCACCTACAACGCCCTGCGCCTGCTCGAATCGCTGGTGCCGCTGCTGCTGTTCGGCGGGTTGCTGTGGTGGTGGCGCGATGCAGCCCTGGAAGCGGCGGTGCTCAGTTGGCTTGGCGGCTTGGGCCTGTTCGTCGCCCTCGGCCTGTACTGGCTGGGGCGTGCCCATCCCATCGCCCTGCGCTGGGACCGCAGCGGCCAGCGCGAGCTGTTGGCCTACAGTGCCAAGAGCCACCCCGACATTCTGTTTCGCCAGGCCATGCAGCGTGGCGACTTCCTGCTGATCGGCGCGCTGCTCGGCAGCGCCCCGCTGGGGCTGTACGCCATGGCCACCGCAGCGGCCGAGCTGCTGTTCATCGTGCCCGAAGCCGTCACCACGCCGCTGATGAAGCGCCTGCTGCGTCAGGAAACCCAGATGAGCCGGCTGACCCCGTTGGCCCTGCGTCTGACCTGCACCAGCATGCTGCTGGCCTGCCTGGGCATGGCGCTGGTCGGCGAGTGGTTGATCGTCACCTTGTTCGGCAGCGCCTACCAGCCGGCCTACCCTGCGCTGCTCGGCCTGTTGCCGGGTCTGCTCGGCGTCAGCCATGTGAGCATCCTGCGCCTCGACCTGCTGGGCAAGAACCGCCCAGGCGCGGTGTCATGGATCATGGGCCTCGGTGCGGCGCTGAACCTCGTGCTGAACCTGCTGCTGATTCCCGGCCTGGGCATTCTCGGCGCAGCCCTGGCCTCGTCGGTGGCCTATCTGGCCGTGGCGCTGATAATGCTGGCGCTGTACTGCCGGCTCAGCGGCGTCTCACCGTGGCGCACGCTGATCGTGCTGCCCAGCGATATCGTGCCCTTGCGCCGGATGCTGCAACGGAGTCCGGCATGAGCCGGCGCCTGCTGTTGGCCTTGGCCGCCCTATTGCTGGCGGGGCCGTGCCAGGCCGAGTCGCTGACCTGGAGCGACCTGCGCGACGGCAGTCTGTACCTGCAACCGCGCCAGAACGATACCCTGAGCATCGACTGGCGACCGGCCTGGCAGGCCGACGCCGCCGAGGAACACCTCTACCTGCTCGACGGCCGCGGGCACCTGCAGGGCGAGCGCCGCATCGAGCGCACGCAAACCTCCGGCGCGCAGCGCTGGCCGCTGGCGGCCAGTGACCACGCCTATCAATTGGAGGTGCCGGGCTACAGCTTCCGGCGCTACCGCGTGGCGCTCGATGCCAGCACCCGCGCCCAGTTCGCTCCGGCCAAGGTGCACTTCAGCGTGCAAGCCCCCGCGAACACCGTGCTGTATTTCCGCGTCGAGGCCGGCGAACACGCAAGCCTCGCCGGCAAGTTCCACGGTGGGGTACGGGCCTTGCGCGTCGAACGGCTGGACGATGGGCAGGCACAGGAGTTGCCACTCAAACCCTACCGCGCCTACTGGCAGTTTGACCGCCTGGCCCTGCCCGTGGCCGAGCAAACGCGTACCTATCGTCTACGCCTGGTCGGTCGCGGCAAGGCGGCGTTCTGGCTGGACGGCACCGCCAACCTCTTCGCCCAGCGCGCCGAACACCTCGGCCCGCTGGCCCTGGCCGACGGCCAAGTGGCGTTGCGTGTAGGCCGCACGGTGCGCGGACGCAGCGCCAGCCTGGGCGTGAACGTGCCGTACCAGTTGCCGCCCAAGGCCAGCTACCCCGCCATCGATGTGGTGCAACCGCGCGCCACCGGTGGCTACAGCTTCGTCGATGTGCTGCGTCGCCAGCCCGGCTACGAGCGCCCGATGCGCCGCTTCTATCAGGACCGCTACCCCATCGCCCAAGACATCACCCTGCTCGCCGGCAGCGGTCGGCGCGCCGTGCTCGACCCCGATGGCGACACCCGTGCGGGCCTCGACGCCTGGCTCGCCACCAGCGTCGAACTGGGCGGCAAGACCCTGCACTACGTGGCTTTTGCCGACGAGCCCAACCTCAACTACCCCGACTACGCCCGCTATGCCCGTGACTTCGAGACGTTGGCGGCCCAGGTGCGCCGCTTCCCGGGCGCGCGCGAGGCCGGGGTGCGCATCGCCATGCCGGCCAGCGCCAACCTGGTCAACGGCCCGCTGCACGAAGACAGCGCCGCCCGTATCGGCCTGGATTGGGCGCGCCGCTTGCTGGCCAGCCACGGTGAGCAGATCGACGCGCTGGCCTGGCACCAGTGGATGGTGCGCGACCTGTTGGCCACGCGGATCTACCGCGCCCAGGTGCGCCAGGCCGCCGAGCTGGTCGGGCTGGACGCCCAAGGCCGACCGCGCAAGGCTCTGCTGCTCGACCAGACCAACATTTCCAGCGGCTCGAACCTCAGTCCTTATGAGCAGAACACCGATTTTGCCGGCCTGTGGTGGGCGTCGGTGGCCATCAACGCCTCGGCCGACGGTCTGTTGGACATGCTCAACTGGTTCCACCTGGGCGACGAGGCCGCCTGGCCCAAGGGCATGGTCGAGGTCGACGAGGGCCGCAGCCGCTTCACGCCCAAGCCCGTGGCCCTGGCGCACCAGTTCATGCAGCGACACTGGTTGCCGCACGTGCTGGCGCTGGACAACGACGGCTTCGAAGTGGACGCCCTGGCCATGGCCGATGGCGATCGGCGCAGCCTGTTCGGCGTCAACAAGGCCAGCCGCATCCAGCACCTGCGCGTCGACGGCCTGGGCAAGGCCTGCCGTGACGCCACTTTGCAGCTGTTCGGCCCCGACCAGCAGCCGCGCGACGCCACCTTCACCTGCGCGGACGGACAAGCGCGGCTCGCCCTCGCCGAACGCACGCTGTTCGCTCTGACCTGGACCACCGGTCGATGATCCGACCCACCCCGCCCTGGAGGCATCATGATCTCAGCCTTGAGCACCCTTGAGCAGTACGTCCGACGCAAAGGCCTGCGCGGCGCCGTCAACGGCATCGTGCGGCGTTACGTCTATCGCCATGAACAGCTTCTGTGGATGGAGCGCGACCTGGTGACCCCCGTGCCGCCGCACAGCACCAGACCTGCGCCGCCCTTGCACATGCAACGCATCACGGTGCACAACGCGCCGGCCTTCGCCCGGCACTTCGGCGACCGCGTGCAGACCATGCGCGAACTGGCCGCCGAGGGCCATGTGGGGCTGATGTGGTTGGACGAGGACGGCGACGCCTGCGCCTTCGTCTGGGGCAGTACCCGCGACTACCACGACCGCCACCACTTCGGCTGCTGGTTCTCGGTAAGGCCTGGCGAGTTCTTCCAGTTCGGTGGCGAGTCCATACGCCGTTATTGGGGCACGCCGATTTCCACCGAGGCGCAGCTGTGCCTGTGGCAGGTGATGCGTGCCCAGGGCTGCGAAAAAGTGGTCGATGTGTGTGCGCTGCACAACATCCCGGCGCTGCGTCTGCACTTGCGCATGGGCTACCGCGAACAGGGGCGTATCCAGCACGTGTATCACCTGTTCGGCTACAAGTTTTACCGGCAGAGCCGCTACCACGGCTCGCGCCTGGACTGGCTGCGCAAGGCCGTGGCCACACCGTCGGCGACGGCGGCCTGAGCCATGGCCGTGGAACTGCGCTGGTGCCACTCGCTGAGCGAGGCGAGTTTTCCTGCCGTCGACTACGAGGCGCTGCGCCAGCGCGTGGCCGGCAGTACCCCGTTCAACCACCTGGGCTGGTTGCGTGCAGCCGCCCACGCGCTAGGGCCGCGCCAGGAACTGGCGGTGCTGCTGGGCCATGCGGACGGCGAGCTGCGCCTGTGCCTGCCGCTGGTACGCAGCCGCGAGGCGTTCGGCCCGCTGCGCGTGGCGGTGGTGCGCCACTTGGGCTATCCGCTGAGCGATCGGATCGCGCTGATGAACGAGTTGCCGGTGCAAGCCGCCGGCCAGGTGCTGCGCTGTATCCGCCAGCGCCTGCCGCACGCGCTGCTGCAACTGAGCGAAGTCTGCCCGGCGCTCGCCGACGAGCCTTGGCTGGAGTGCTGGGCCAGGGACAGCTCGGCCTTCGAACGGCGCCTGGGTTGCCGCGTGCCGGTGCATCGCATCAGTGCCGCCGACCGCCAGGAGGTCAGCGGCGACCCGCGCTACAAATTGCGCCGGGCGCGCAAGCGCATCGCTGCCTGCGGCGCGGTGGAGCGCCGCGTGCTGGCCGACGCGGCGAACATCGGCGCACTGCTCGACGCGGTCAGCGCGGTGGAAGACGCCAGTTGGAAAGGCGACGACGCAGTGGGCATCTTCTCCGGCGCACAGCGCCGGCAGTGGATGTACCGAGCGTTCACCGCACTGGCCGCGCAGGGCCAGGTCTGTGCGGTCCTGCTGGAGCTGGACGGACGCTGCATCAGCTACCGCCTGGGCCTGCTAGAAGCTGGGCGCTTCTACGACTACAACCTGGCCTTCCTGCCCGAGCACCGCGACCTGGGCAGCGGCCGGGTCTTGCTCGAAGCGCTGATCCAATGGGGGCTGGACGAAGGCTGGACGTGGATCGATGCCTCGCGGGTGAGCCTGGACAATTCCAGCCATCAATTGCACGAACGGCAGACAGAGTTCATCGAGCACTGGCGCTTGAGCTGCTTCAGCTGGCGGTCTAGCGGGGTCGCGTTGGGCCTGGTCATGCGCGTTTGGCAGTGGCTCAAACTGCGGGGGCTTGGGCGCAGCCTCGCGGTCAAGACACTATCGGTTCGTACAGGGCCTTAGGGTAAGTCAATAGGTCATCTACTCGCCGTCGCTGTCACAAGCACGACGCGCACGCACCCGTAGGGAGAGCCGAGCCCGGCAAAAATGCAGCACCGCGCTGCAGATTTGCCGATTGTCCGGGCCCTTGTGCCCATGCCAGCATCGGCCCACCCCGCGTAGCGCAGCGCTTCCCGGACAACGACAACCACCGCAAGGAGATCGCGATGACCGCACAGGCCCCAACCCCGCCCGCCGCCCAAGTGCTGGCGAGCGTCCGCAACCGCATTGGCCACCTCACCCTGAACCGCCCCGAGGGCCTCAACGCGCTGACCCTGGAGATGGTGCGCAGCCTGCAGCGCCAACTCGACGCCTGGCGCCACGACGACCAAGTGCTGGCCGTGGTGCTGCGCGGCGAAGGCCCGAAAGGCTTTTGCGCCGGCGGCGACATCCGCTCGCTGTACGACAGCTACACAGCCGGCAGCACCTTGCACGAGGTGTTCTTCGAAGAGGAATACGCGCTCGACCTGTGCCTGCACCGCTACCCCAAGCCATTGCTGGTGCTGATGGACGGCTTCACCCTCGGCGGCGGCATGGGCCTGGCGCAGGCGTGCGACTTGCGCGTCGTCACCGAACGCAGCCGTTTGGGCATGCCGGAGGTGGGCATCGGCTACTTCCCCGATGTGGGCGGCAGCTATTTCCTTTCGCGCCTGCCCGGCCAACTGGGCGTCTACCTCGCCGTCACCGGCGGCCAGATCCAGGCGGCCGACGCCCTGTATTGCGGGCTGGCCGACTGGTACCTGCCGAGCGCCACCCTGGCTGAGCTGGACGCGGGCCTGGACCGTGTGCAGTTTGGCAGCTACCCGCTCAAGGATCTGCAAGGGCTGCTCGCCAAGCTCGGTCAGCAGCGTCTGGAAGACGCGCCACTGGCGGCCCTGCGTCCGGCGATAGACCACTATTTCGCACAGGCCGACGTGCCGGCGTTCATCGAACAATTGCGCGCGGTGAACCTCGGCGACAGCCATGCCTGGGCGCTGGCCACCGCCGACCTGCTGGAAACCCGCTCGCCCCTGGCCATGGCGGTGACCTTGGAGCTGGTGCGCCGCGGTCGCGAGCTGACCCTGGAGCAGTGTTTCGCCCAGGAGCTGCATGTCGACCGGCAGTGGTTCGAGCACGGCGACATCATCGAAGGCGTGCGCGCGCTTCTGATCGACAAGGACAAACAACCGCGCTGGAACCCTCCTACGCCCGCCGCCGTGACGGACGCCCAGGTGGCGCGATTCTTCGAAGGCCTTTGACCCGGAGCTGCGCATGCACGACATCGAACTGAACGAAGAGCAGGTGATGATCCGCGACATGGCGCGCGATTTCGCCCGCAACGAGATCGCCCCACATGCCCAGGCCTGGGAAAAAGCGGCCTGGATCGACGACGGCGTGGTGCGCCAGATGGGCGAACTGGGCCTGCTCGGCATGGTGGTACCCGATACCCTGGGCGGCAGCTACACCGACTACGTCGCCTACGCCCTGGCGGTGGAGGAAATCTCCGTGGCCGACGGCGCCACCGGCGCGCTGATGAGCATCCACAACTCGGTGGGCTGCGGACCACTGCTGGCCCATGGCAATGCCGAGCAGCAAGCCACCTGGTTGGCGCGCCTGGCGCGTGGCGAGGTCATCGGCTGCTTCTGCCTGACCGAGCCCCAGGCCGGCTCCGAGGCGCACAACCTGCGCACCCGTGCCGAGCGCGTGGGCGACGAATGGGTACTCAATGGCGCCAAACAGTTCGTCAGCAACGGGCGCCGGGCGGGCTTGGCCATCGTCTTCGCCGTGACCGACCCGGATCTGGGCAAAAAAGGCCTGTCGGCCTTTCTGGTGCCCACGGACACCCCCGGTTTCAATGTCGAGCGCAGCGAACACAAGATGGGCATCCGTGCCAGCGACACCTGCGCGGTCAGCTTGAGCGACTGCCGCATCCCGGCCGCGAACCTGCTCGGCGAGCGCGGCAAGGGCCTGGCCATCGCCCTCTCCAACCTCGAAGGCGGGCGCATCGGCATCGCCGCCCAAGCCCTGGGCATCGCCCGGGCGGCGTTCGAGGCGGCGCTGGGCTATGCCCGTGAGCGGGTGCAGTTCGGCAAGCCGATCGGCGAGCACCAGAGCATCGCCAACCTGCTGGCCGACATGCAGGTGCAGGTCAACGCCGCACGCCTGCTGATCCTGCATGCCGCGCGCCTGCGCAGCGCCGGCCGGCCCTGCTTGTCCGAGGCCTCGCAAGCCAAGCTGTTCGCCTCGGAAATGGCCGAGCGGGTGTGCTCGATGGCGATCCAGGTGCATGGTGGCTATGGCTATCTGGAGGACTACCCGGTCGAGCGCTATTACCGCGATGCGCGCATCACGCAGATCTATGAAGGGTCGAGCGAGATTCAGCGGCTGCTGATTGCGCGGGAGTTGAAGCATTACGCGCTGTAACGCATCGGTATCGCACTGGCCGGGCGAGTAGCCCTGCCGCCCCAAGAGAACCCCTATGAAAACGCCCATACACATTCCGTATGGGCGTTTTCGTGAAGGGGTCGCCAACGTGCAGGCCGTCTGCTTTTCAGCTAAGCGCCCTCGAGCGCTGGGCACCTGTTGCCCTTGCCTGTCGCTGATTCAGCCCAGGCAATTGCGCCGGCTGCATTCGGCCTCGGCTTCGGGCCGGTCCTTCAGGCTCAACGGCAGACGTTGTTTCTCGAGTGTGTCGTACAGGTCGAATCGCGGGTTGCACAGGCTGGCCCATGACAGTGCCCGGCGTTTGTATATGTCCTTTTCGACAGGCAATGCCGGCACGATGACGAAACGTTGTTGCATAAGCGCCCCCCTGGCAATGCGTAACTATTAGCCTGACCATTAGTAGCCTTCAAGTTCACTCATGGTAAGCCGACGAGCGGCATTGATCCAAGCGCGCTTTGCCCGGTTCGATGTTCGCTGAGCGCTGGGGAATACCGGGAACCCTAGCCCGGCGGCGCGTAGCCGGTCATCTCCAGGTACCCGCGCCCGCCGCTAGTGCCTTCGATGCGCACCGGGCCTTCCCAGTAAGGAAATCGGGTGTGCATCCAAGCCTGCGGTTCCAGAGCCTGGACCTCGATGTCCAGTCGCTTGCCCGGCACTTGCACGCGCCAACGGGTCGGTACCACCTGGCCTTCATGCTGGCGCGTGGAAGCTTGCGGCGTTAGCCGGATCTGCTCGCCCTGCAACGGCTCGCTACGGCCATCGGCGCCGATCCAGGTGCCCGCGCGGTAGGGCTTGCCGTGATCCTGGCGCACCTGGAACAACATCAGCTTGGCGCCGCCGTCCAGGTGCAGGGAGAACCAGTCCCACCCCGACTGCCCGGCCGCCAGCGGCTGGCTGCTCCATTCGCGGTCGAGCCAGGCGTTGCCGGTGACGGGGATGCGTTGGCCGCCGCGTTCCACGACCCCGCTGACCTGGTAGAACGGCTGGCTGTAGTAGTAAGACGCCTGACCCTGGCCGGACTTCTCGCTATAGCCATGGTCGCCGTGTAGCACCAAGGGTTTTTGGCTGGCGAGATCGAGGTCGTAGGCGAAGCCCTCGCCTTGGGCGCGCATGTTCAGGTCGCGAATCTGCGCATCGCCGGTCAGCGACCAGTCATCGATCCAGGCGCGCAGGGGCGCGGCCTGCACGCCGGCCTGGCCGATGCCGCCGCGGGCCAGGCGTTCGCTGGACTGATGCCCGCCAGGCCCGGTCAGCGCGGCGTGGGCCATCCACAGGTTGGCGCTGCTCCAGCCGGGCTCGACCGCACCTGGGCGCAGCGCCGAGCGGAACAGGGTCCACTGCACGCCCCAGTCGCGGCCCTGGGCATCGTGCAGGTTGGCGGTGACGTACCACCATTCGATGCGAAAGCCGTCGTGGGCGCCGTGGTCGCGTGGGAACACCAGAGGCACTCCGCGTTGCACCTGGGTGTAGGCGGCCGCCTCCTGACCAAGGCCGGCATAGCTGCGCGCAGGCGGTTCGGGGGCGTCGCATCCGGCCAGGAACAGGCCGAGCAGCAGGCAGCATTCACGCTTCATGGGTGAAGGTCCTCAACAGGTCGGCCGGCTGGCGCCGTGCCAGTTGCCAGAGCGGCCAGGCGCTGGCCGCCAGGCTGGTGAACAGGCCAAGGCCTGCCAGTTGCAGCAATTGCCCGGGGAAGACCATCAACGGCAGGCGCCAGCCGAAGGCCTGCACGTTGACCACCGCCACCAGGCACCAGGCCAGCAACAGCCCCAGGGGCATGGCCAGCAGTACGGTGAGGCTGGCCAGCAGCAGGGTTTGCCAGAGGGACAGGCCGATCAGGCGCAGGCGCGGCACGCCCAGTGCCCAGAGCGGCGCCAGTTGCCCCAGGCGGCTCTGGCCGAGGGTCAGCAGGCTGATGAACAGGGCCAGGCCGGCCACGCCTAGGGTCAGGGTATTGAGCGCGGCGGTAGCGGCAAAGGTGCGGCTGAACACTTCGGTCGACCAGGCCTTCAAGGTGGCCTGCTGCACCAGACGGCTCGGCCCCAGCTCGAAGCGCTCCTGCAACTGTCGCTGCAACGGGCTGAGCTGCTCCGGCGCCACGGCCACGGCAATGCCGCTGAGGCTGGCTTGCGGCACGTGGGCGCGCAGCCAGGGCGCACTGACCAGCACATGGCCTTTCGGGTTGCCGTAGTCGGCGTACAGCCCGACCACCGTCAGCGCTTGGCGGTCGGCATCCGTCGCGGTGGGCAGTTCGACGCTGTCGCCCAACCCCACGTGCAGACGCCGCGCCAGTTGCTCGCTGAGCATCAGCCCAGTGCCGGCGGCCAATTGCGCCCAGGCATCCTCTCGCTGCGCCAGAAGCGGCCAATGCCTGCCATACCAGGGTGCATCGACGATCCCCTGCACCTGCGCCGGCCACTGTTGCAGGCGCAGTTCGGTGCGCCAGGTCGGCAGGCGTGCGCTGACACCGGGCTGTTCGGCCAGCCAGCGGTCGATGGTCTCGGCTTGCTCGCTGTCGCGCGGCGTCAGGTACAGGTCGGCGGACAGGCGCTGATCGAGCCATCCGGTGAAAGTGCGGCGAAAGCCTTCGGTCATGCTGCCGACACCGACGCTGGCGGCCAGGGCCAGCAACAATGCCATCAGCGCCAGGCTGAGCGCAGGCAACTGCTGGCGACTGTCGGCGATGAACCATTGCGCCAGCGGCCGTCGGCACACAAGCGCCAGGCCCGCCAACAGCCGGTCGAGCAACAGCGGCAACAGCAGCGCCGCCGCCAGCAGCAGACAAGCCAACAGGGTGAAGGCACTGGGCAGTCCTTGCCCCCACGCCCAGCAGGCGACGGCGACCGCTGCCAGCCCCAGCGAAGCCAGGGCTTGGCGGTGCAGCCAAGGCCCCTGTGCCCGGCGCCAGGCCTGTGCCTGGGCCAGGGCCAGCAACGGCAGCCGCGCGGCGCGCCAGACCGCGCTGACGCCGGCCAGCAACGCCCCGACCACACTGACCAGCAGGCCGCTGGCCCACCAGGCCGGCGACAGGCTCAACTGCCCGGCGACTTGTGCGCCATAGAGGCCGCGCATGCTGGCAGCCACGTCAGGCAGCAAGGCCGCCGCCAACAGGTAGCCTCCCGCCACGCCGGCCAGCCCGCCGAGCACGGCGAACAGGCCGAGTTCGAGCGCCAGCGCGGCCAGCACCGTGCCCAGATTGACGCCGCAGGCGCGCAAGGTGCGGATCAGGCCACGGCGCTGCTCCAGCGCCAGGCCGATGGCCGCATGGGCGATGAACAGCCCCACGACGAACGCCAGCAAACCCAGGGCCGTGAGGTTCAGGTGAAAGCTTTCGGTCAGCCTCTGCAAGTCGCCATCGTCTTCGGCAGGCGCCACGCGCAACTGCGCGTCGAACTCGCTCGGCAAAGGCCTTGCCGCACCGTCCAGCAACAGCCGCGACACCTGTCCTGGCGCCTGCAAGACGCGCTGCGCCTGGCCGATATCGACGATCACCACGCCCGGCGCCAGGCCTGCCTGCACCTGCAAAGGCGGCAGGCGCACGCCTTCGGCGGTGCTGACGGCGTCGTCCTCATGCAGACCCAACCTGCGCAGGGTGTCCGGGCCGATCCAGGTCTGCCCGGTGGCACCGATGAATGCCGGCAGGTCGAAGCCTTCGGCGCGGGTGCCGGCCACACTGAAGCCGCGGGGCAGGCTCAGCGGCTCGATGCCGATCAGGCGCACGCCCAGTTGTGCGTCGCCGGCCAAGGTGACGCGCCCTTCCAGCACCGGGCTGACCGGCCAGCCGAGCAGACGCAAGCGCACGTACAGGCTCTGGTCGAAACGTTCGTGGGTACGCCCCAGCAGTTGCACCTGGCTGGCCGTGCGCAGCACCGCACTGGCCCGCGCATAGTCGCTGCGCGCTTGGCTGTTGAGCGCCTGCACGCCGGTCCACAGGGTGGTCGCCAGGCACAGGCCGAGAAAGATGCTCACCCCTTGCAGGCGGTGTCTGCGCCAGTGGCTGAGCAGGGTGTGCAGGGCGATGCGCAGGGCGTTCATCGGCTCAGCTCGGGCAGTACCCGTCCGGCCTGCAAGCGGCAACGCCGTTGCAAGCGCTCGGCCAGGCGTTCGCTATGGGTGACCATCAGCACGCTGCTGCCGGCTTCGTCGATCAATTGCAGCATCAGCGCCAGCACTTCTTCGCTGCTGCCCTCGTCGAGGCTGCCGGTGGGTTCGTCGGCCAACAACAGCGCCGGGCGCCCGGCCAGGGCACGGGCGATGGCCACGCGCTGCTGCTGCCCGCCGGAAAGTTGCTCGGGGTAACGCCGCAACAGCGTGACCAAGCCCAGGCGTTCGGCCAGGTAAGTGGCCCAGGTGGGGTCGTGGCGTTCGGCCAGACGCGCCTGGAAGCTAAGGTTGCTGGCCACGTCCAGGCTAGGAATGAGGTTGTACTGCTGGAACACCAGGCCGATGGATTCGCGTCGCCACTGCGCCAGCCCCGCCTCGCTGCGTGCGTCGAGGGCCTGGCCGTGGATGAGGATGCGCCCGCTGTCGGCCCGGTCCAGGCCGGCGATCAGGTGCAGCAAGGTGCTCTTGCCGCTGCCCGACTCGCCCATCAAGGCTAGGCTGCTGTGGGCATCGAGGTGCAGGTCGACGCCTTGCAGCACCGGCAACGGGCCCTGCGCTGTGGGGTAGGTTTTGTGCAGCTTTTCGATGAGCAGCATGGAGCATCCTTGGAATTGAACGGGCGGTGCGAACGGCCGGCTTGCCTGGCGGCGATTGCGCAGCGCCCAACCTGTCGCGCCAACGGCATCACACCTACCCTGTAGGAGCGGCCGGTTCGGCGCTCCGATGAGCCGCGATGGGCTGCAAAGCAGCCCCAGTCGATACCTTTTACAGCTCGACTGGCCAGCATCACAGACCAGGCTTTTTTCGCACACCCGCAGTGCTCAACACGGGCGCTGGTCGCGTGCACCTTCCAATGGACCCTATGCTGGCCAAGGGGTGCGGTCGGGAATCAGTGGGCGGCGCTGTGCAGCAGTTCGCCGAGCACCTCGGCCAGGGCCTTGACCATGACGTCGGCGGTGGGGCGATGGACCAGGACGATTTCATAGCTGTCCACTTCCGGCAGCCCTTCCCTGGCGCCCAATACACGATGCATGGCCGTGGCCGCGCGCGGCGGCAGCAGGCTGATGCCCATGCCGTCGGCCACCGCCGCCTGCAAGCCGCTGAGGCTGGAGCTGGTGAAGCTGATGCGCCACGCACGGCTCATGGCTTCCAGGGCGTTGATCATGTCGTCGCGGTACAAGCCACGGGGCGGAAAGGTCACCAGGGGCACGGGATCGAGGCCGAAAGCCGGCGCGTGGGCGCTGTCGACCCATTGCAGGCGCTCCGGCCAGCGCGCCACGCTGTCGCGGGCATTGCGCCGCTGCTTGAGCAGGACCAGGTCGAGCTCGCCGTTGTCATAGGCCTGGCTGAGGTCGCGGCACAGGCCGCTGGTGACTTCGAGCTTGACCTGCGCATGCTGCCGGGCGAATGCCGCCAGGGCGGTGGTCGTGGGGCCGCCGACGAAGTCCTCCGGCACACCCAGGCGTACGGTCACACCGACCCGTGCGCCGGCCAGGGCTTCGAGCATCTGATCGTTGAGCGCAAGCATGTGCCGGGCGTAACCGAGCAAGGTCTGCCCGGCATCGGTGGGCAGCACGTCGCGGTTGCCGCGCACCAGCAGGCGGTGGCCGACCATGTCTTCCAGGCGGCGGACTTTCTGGCTGATGGTCGATTGCGTGGAATGCAGGCGCGCGGCGGCGGTGGTGAAGCTGCCGCAGTCGGCGACCACCACTACAGCGCGCAGCAGGTCGAGATCGAACAGGGCTCTAGTGGCTTTGGTAATGGCAGGCATCGGGGCATTGGGCTGGCGAATGGCAGGTGCGGGTTCTAACACGGCAACCGGCCGGCGGCAACGCCGGTGGAACTCACCCCCCGGTTTGGCGCTCAAAAATGCGTGCCCACCCTCGGCACCCCCATTCCCTCCGGAGGTTTCGCCATGCGTCAGCTCATTCTCGTTCCTGCTCTCATGCTCCTGTTGCCTGCCGGCGCAGCCTTTGCCCGTGTCGATGGCCGCGATGTCGCCACGTCGGCCGGCGTATCCGCGTCGCTCTATTCCACCTTCAAGGATGACAAGCGTATCCTGCCAGCCCGCGACGACCTGTCGGCCTTCGTCGCCAGCGGTGGCGCGATTCGCGGTGCCTACGTCGAATCGGCCCTGCAGCAAGTGCGTCAGGCCAACCCAGGCCTGCAGATCGGTGACGAAGAGCTGGCCCAGGCCATTCTGTCGCAGGACGATCCGCTCGCCGCCAACTGAGTCGGCCGAAACGAAAAAAGCCCGGTGCCACCGCAATGGCCCCGGGCTTTTTCATGCCTGTGCGATTAGGCCTTCAGCGTGGCCATGTCGATCACGAAGCGGTACTTCACGTCGCCCGCGATCATGCGCTCGTAGGCTTCGTTGATATTGCGGATGTCGAGCATCTCGATGTCGCAGCTGACCTTGTGCTCGGCGCAGAAGTCCAGTACTTCCTGGGTTTCGGCGATGCCACCGATCAGGGAGCCGGCGATCACCCGGCGCTTGAGCACCAGGTTGGCGGCATGCACCGGTGGCTCGACGGGTTCGATCAGGCCGACCAGGATGTGCACGCCGTCGAAGGTCAGGGTTTCCAGGTAGGGGTTGAGGTCGTGCTGCACCGGAATGGTGTCGAGCAGGAAGTCGAAGCGGCCGGCGGCGGCACGCATCTGCTCCTCGTCGGTGGACACGATCACATGGTCGGCGCCCTGGCGACGGGCCTCTTCGGCCTTGGCCTGGGAACGGGTGAACAGGGTCACTTCGGCGCCCAAGGCCTTGGCCAGCTTGATGCCCATGTGGCCCAGGCCGCCCATGCCGAGGATGCCGACCTTGTGCCCTGGGCCGACGCCATGGTGCTTGAGCGGCGAGTAGGTGGTGATGCCGGCGCACAGGATGGGCGCGGCGGCGGCCAGGTCCAGGCCTTCGGGGATGCGCACCACGAAGTGTTCGCTGACCACGATGCTGTTGGAGTAGCCGCCCATGGTGTTGCTGCCGTCGACGCGGTCGGGGGTGGCGTAGGTCATGGTCGGGCCTTCCTGGCAATATTGCTCCAGGTCGGATTTGCAGGCTTTGCACGTGCGGCAGGAATCGACCATGCAGCCGACGCCGACCATGTCGCCGACTTTGTAGGCGGTGACGTCGCTGCCGACCGCGGTGACCCGGCCGATGATTTCGTGGCCGGGCATCAGCGGGTAGACGGCGATGCCCCATTCGTTGCGGGCCTGGTGGATGTCGGAGTGGCACACGCCGCAATAGAGGATTTCGAGGGCGACATCGTCCGGACGGGGGGTGCGGCGTTCGAACGTCATGGGGGCCAGGGGGCTGGTGGGGGTTTGCGCGGCATAACCGATGGCGGTGTACATGCTGGACCTCGCGGGCAAGTGACAGACGGAAATCGTTGCGAACGACGTTAATCGTTTCAGGTGAACCATTGTGCCCATTCGGGCCAGGCCAGCCCATTGCAGATTCTCCGGCAGGCTTGCCTGATTCTCCGAAAATTTCTCCATTGTGCTGGCGCAATAGGTTCAATCTGCGATCATCCGCCTGTCTGATTCTCTACCTGGGTTTTCCATGGAGCTCACCCGTCATGTCGATGCCAACGCCCGGCTGTGCAAACTGATCGGCGCCCTCACCACACGGCCCGGCTTCGTGCCTACGCACTTGCCGCAGGTGCAGGTACTGAGCTGGGACCATTACGTGGCCAGCAGCCCGCAGATCTACGAGCCGAGCCTGATGATCCTCGCCCAGGGCAGCAAACTGGCGCGCCTCGGGCCGCGCACCCTGGAGTACGGTGCCGGGCATTACCTGGTGCAGGCGCTGTCGGTGCCGTTCATGTGCGAGACCTTCGCCACCCCCGACGCACCGCTGCTGGGCGTGGCGGTGGACATCGACCGCAACGTGTTGGCCGAACTGGTGCAACAACTGCCGCCTACCGACCGCGTGCAGGCGCAGACGCCGCAGTCGATGACCTCGGCAGCCCTGGACGCACCGATGCGCGCCAGCGTCGAGCGGCTGCTGACCTGCCTGCAAGACCCGCTGGACGCCCAGGTGCTCGGCCCGGGCCGGGTGCGCGAAGTGCTCTATACCGCCCTGCGCGGGCCCCAGGCGGGCGTGCTGCGCGCACTGGTGGAGCAACAGGGACATTTCGCCAGAATCGGCGCCGCGTTGAGTTTCTTGCGCGAGCACTACCCCGAACCGCTCGGCGTCGAAGCCCTGGCCGAGCGCGCCAACATGAGCGTGTCGACCTTCCACGAGCACTTCAAACGCTGCACGGAACTGGCGCCGATGCAGTACCTCAAGCGTCTGCGCCTGCTCAAGGCACAGCAGATGCTGCTGGGCGAAGGCGTGGGCGTGGCCCAGGCGGCGCATCGGGTGGGCTACCAGAGCACGTCGCAGTTCAGCCGAGAGTACAAACGGCAGTTCGCCCGCAGCCCTGGCGAAGAACAGCCCTACCAGAGCCTGCCGGTGTGAGTTTCAGGGCTGGGCAGGCGACTGGACGTTCCAGCGCTCGAGGTTGCGCGTGACCCACTGCTCGGCCAAGTCGCCGTCGGCCAACCCTTGCATCAATGCCGACAGTTTTTCGCGCAGCGCCTGGGTATTGCATGGCGAGGCCTTGGACAACGCCAGGTACAGGCCTTCGCTGGAGATCGGCGGCTCCAGCACGCGCAATGCCTGATCGATCCCCAGGCGTTGGGACAGCGCAGCCCCTGGATAGCGTTCGTAGACCAGGTAGTCGTTGCGCTTGTGCAAGAGTTTTTCGAAGGCCTGGTTGGCGCTGGGCACAGGCTCCAGGTCCAGGTTGGCCTGGGCATATTCGTCGAAAGCCTGCCCGTAGCTGTTGTCGACCAAAGTGCCGCCGGTACGGCCTTTGAGGTCGGACCACTGTCGATAGGCGAAGACCTCGTCGCGACGTACCCAGACCATGCTCGGTGTGGAGAGAAAGGCTGGCTGGATGAAGTCCACATCCTGCTCGCGCTCGTCGGTGCGGAAATAGCCGGCGATGCCATCGATACGGCCCAGCCGCACCTCTTCCTGGGCCCGTGGCCAGGGCCCGACATCGCGCACCTGCACGCGCAACCCCAGCTTGCTGCCCAGATAGTGCATCAGGTCGGCGTTGGCGCCGATCAGCTGCCCGGGCATGTTCGGATCGCGCCACAGATAGGGCGGGTATTCCGGGTTGCCGGTCACGACGAGTTCGGCGCAGTCCTCTTGCGCCTGTGCGCACGACAAGCCCATCAACCAAGCCACCAACCAACACGCGCGGCGTTCGAGCATCGACGACTTCCTTGGCAAGGGTGTGCGGACAGCATTGATGCTAGTACAGAGTGACTAGCCCATAGGTCGCTTCGAAACCGGGCTGTGAGCGATGTCTCATTTGCCTGGCGCTCGCCTTCGGGACCGCCGGGCGGGCACAGCCCCGCCACATTGGGCATAATGGCCGCCATTTTTTCGCACGCTGCGCAGGACACCCATGAAAGCCCAAGCCCGCCACATTCTGGTCAAAACCGCCGCCGAGGCCGAACAGCTCAAGCAGCGCATCGACAAGGGCGAAGCCTTCGACGTACTGGCCCGCAAGTTCTCCACCTGCCCTTCGGGCAAGCGCGGCGGGGATCTTGGCGAGATCCGGCCGGGGCAGATGGTCGGGGCCATCGATCAGGTGATCTTCAGGAAGCCGCTGCGGGTGGTGCATGGGCCGGTCAAGAGCAAGTTCGGCTATCACTTGGTGCAGGTGTTCTACCGCGACTGAACGCTCGCCTTGAGGTCGCCACCTGACATTTTTGCCAGTTGTCACCTTTTTGGCGCACGCCCAGTCTTGAGGCGATCCTCTGACATGGAATCGCCCCATGCGCCCATTATTTAAGGCTACCGGCCTTACCCTCGCCTCGTTTATCTCCCCCGATCTTTACGCCGCTTGCACGTTCAACCCCGGACCGGGTAACGACGCCTACGTCTGCGACAGCGGCAGCGCGCCGGGGTTGGTCGACTTGCAGGGCCACAACAGCCTCAGCCTGCCGGCCGGCGGCACCGGTCTGATCGCGGGCGACGTAACGTTCGGACCTGGCGAAGACGCGTTGGACATGGCTTCCGGCCGTATCGAGGGATCGGTCAATCAAGGCGCGGGCATCGACACCTTCACCATGACAGGTGGCGTGATTACGGGCGGCGTCAATCAGGGCGATGGCCTCGACCGCTTTTTCCTGCGTGACGGCTGGATCGTCGGCACGTTCGACAGTGGCGATTACGCAGAAATGGATGGCGGCCGCATCGGCACCGTGAACATGCGCCTGGACCAGAACACGTTTCTCATGCGTGGTGGCATCATCGACCGCAACCTGGTGACGGGCTTCGACCGCGACTACGTCGAGCGGTTCGACGGTGCCATCGGCGGCAACATCAGCGTCAGCGGTGGTGACGATCAGGTGCTGATCCACGGCGGCAGTGTGGGCGGTGACGTACTCCTGAGCACTGGCAACGATCGGTTCACCTGGGACGGCGGCACCATCGCCGGGCTCGTGCAGATGGGCCCCGGGGACGATCGGGCGCTGCTGCGCCAGCTTGGCCCTGAGCAACTGCGCATCACCGTGGACGGCGGCGAGGGTCTGGACTCGTTGCGTTTCGAGCAGAGCCAGGCGAGTCAAGGCACCCTGTATCCGAACTGGGAACGGGTCGAACTGGCTGACGCTAGCCGTTTCACGCTCGATGACGATTGGGTACTGGGCGATGCTACTAGCGATAGCGGCAATCTGAATATCGATGCCACAAGCGCATTGCGCTCGCGCAGTGGGTCGATCAGTCCGTTCGCCGCCGATGCTTCAGCGTCCCTCGACAACGCGGGGCTGATCGACCTCAGCAGCCGCGACGGGTTGGGTCGTCTGACGGTACAGGGCAACTATGTCGGCAGCGACGGCGTACTCAAGCTCAACAGTGTGCTCGCCGGCGATGATGCGCCTTCCGATCGTCTGGTGGTCAACCAAGGCAGCATCGACGGCAGGACGCTGCTTGTGGTCGACAACCTGGGCGGGGTAGGCGCTACGACGACGATCAACGGCATTCAGGTGGTCGAAGCTGGTCAGGGCAGTACCAGTACGGCAACGGCCTTCGTCCAGACCCAGACGCTGTCGGCGGGTGCTTACGACTACCGGCTGTTCAAGGGGGGGCTCACAGCAGGCAGCGAAAACAGCTGGTACCTGCGTTCGACTCTGGCAGCGCCCGTGGTGGTGCAGGTGCCGCCTACGCAGACTCCGGTGGTCGTTCCCCCTGGCGAGGCACCGGTCGATCCGCCTGTGGTCATACCACCCACCGCGCCACAGGTGGTACAGCCCCCGGCCACCACACCGCCGGTGGCCGCCCCTGCACCGGGGCAACCTGAGCTGCCCGTTGCAGCTGCAAGCGACAGCGTGCCGCTGTATCGGCCGGAAGTGCCGGTCTATGGTGTGGCACCGCGCGCCGCCGCGCTGACCGCTCGACAAGCGCTGGGCACTTTCCACCAGCGCCAGGGCGACCAGCGTTTGCTGACCGGATCCGGGGCGTTGCCTGCCAGTTGGGGTCAGGCCTACGGTGGTCGCACACGCCAGCAATGGAGCGGCACGGTCAACCCCGGCCTGGACGGCGATATCGCCGGCTGGCGGGCCGGTCAAGATCTGTTCGCCTTCAGCACCGACGGCGGCTATCGCCAGCAGTTCGGCTTCTACGTCGGCCACAGCCGACTCGACGCAGACGTCAAGGGCTTCGCCCTGGCTCAGGAAAACCGCCAGGTCGGCGACCTGCGGTTGGATACAGACAGCATCGCAGGCTATTGGACCGTGGTCGGACCCCAGCTGGGGTACTTCGACGCTGTGGTGCAGTACAGCCGTTTGGATGGCCGTGCACGCTCCGACCGTGGCGGGCGTCTGGACCTGGACGGCAATGTATGGACGGTTTCTTTGGAGAGCGGCTATCCCATCGCGCTCTCGTCGCGTTGGTACCTGGAACCACAGGCGCAGGTCATCGCCCAGCGCACCCAGGTGGAAGGCGTACGCGACCAGGTCTCGCAGGTGGACTTCGATGCGCAAACCGAATTGACCGCCCGCCTTGGCGCCCGCGTGGCAGGCGATTTGCCTTTAGAGGGTGCTGCCTCGCTGCAACCCTACATGCAGGTCAACCTGTGGCATGGAGACGGTGGGCGCGACACCCTGGAGTTCGATCGACGCGACCGCCTCAAGACCGATTACCGACATACCTCGATGCAGGTCGAGACCGGCCTGGTAGCGGTGCTGAGCGAGCGTTTCAGCGTGCACGGCGGCGTGCACTACAGTCAGGACCTCGATGGCAGGGAGCAGCGAGGCATCGGTGCGAATATGGGCCTGCGCTGGAACTATTGACCCAGACACGCCTGCGTCGCTGTTCCACAGGCCTTGGCATAGCGCGTCGAAGCTCGCGCCCGGCGCGACGAATGACCGGTATGGTGTCCAGGGGGTAGACTTCCCCATGCCCTCCATCACGTGCTCCATTGCCCATGACTGACCGCCGACACTGGAACGATCCTGCCCTGCCCTTCGTCGAAGCGCGCCGTGCCTGCCACAGCCGCGCTTGTTACAAGGCACACAGCCATCCGACATTCTCCATTGGGGCGGTGGATTCCGGGGTCAGCCATTTCTCCGGCGCCGGGCCCGGCAGCAAACGCCTGACGGCCGGTACGCTGGTACTGGTGCCGGCGCAGCGGGTGCATGCCTGCAACCCCGAGCCGGGTGGCGCGTGGAGTTATCAGATGCTGCATCTGGACGCCGAGTGGCTGCTGCGTCTGCGGCACGAGCGTGGCATTGCCGTCCAGGGGGCCGGCACGGCGGCGCTGGTCACGCGGGATGCAGCCCTGTACCGGCAGTTCTGCCAATTGACCGCTCTGCTGTTTTCCGAAGCCAGTGTCTTGGAGAAGGAAATCGCTCTGGTTGATTTCATTGGCGACCATGACGAACGGGCCTTCGCAGCCCTGCCCATGGCACCCGCCGAGGATGCCGCCGCGCTGAACCTGGAAGAAGGCTTGCAGGGCTTGGCCGACGAGCGATTGGCGCATTTGAGCCTGGAGGATCTGGCGCGCTGGGCTGGGCTGGGTCGCTATGCCTTGATCCGCGCCTGTCGCCGCGCAACCGGAATGACACCCCATGCCTGGCTGTTGAACGCGCGTATCAACCGGGCACGGGTGCTGCTGCGCCAGGGCGGCGATCTGGCGGAGGTGGCCTACCGCTTGGGGTTTGCCGACCAGAGCCACTTCCAGCGGGTGTTCAAGGTGCATGCCGGCACTACGCCGGGGGCCTATCGCGCAGGACGTTGAGCGATTTTTGTAGAGCTGGCTCTACTTGGCTTAGACACCGCCCCCATCACCATTGCCCTCGCACTATTGTTCAATACAACCCCTCCCGCTCCGCGCGACTCTGCGGCCTCATCCATTCACGAGTCCGCCCCATGGAACAATTCCTGCTCATCGCCCTCGCCCACTTCCTCGCGCTGCTGTCGCCCGGTCCGGATTTTTTCCTGGTGGTGCGCAACGCCGCAACGTCCGGCTGGCGCGTCGCCAGCGGCGCCTGCTTGGGGATCGCCCTGGCCAATGGCGTGTTCATCGGCATGGCCTTCGCCGGGCTATCGCTGTTGCATGAGGACAGCGCGTTGTTCGTCGTCCTGCAACTGGCCGGCTGCGCTTATCTGCTGTACATCGGCGGGCTGTTCTTGCGTCACGCCAGCCAGCGATCGCCGTTGACGGCCAATGCGACAGCAAGCGCGCGACGCGGCTGGTGGAGCAATCTGGGGGCGGGCTTCGTCTGCGCCATCCTCAACCCGAAGAACGCGCTGTTCTATGCAAGCCTGGCGAGTATGGTCAGCGCCAGCAGCCTGGGTTGGAAGCTGGCCTACGCGGGATGGATGTTCGGCATCGTGCTGCTGTGGGATTTGCTGGTGGCAGCGGCGTTTGGCCGCAACACGGTGCGCCAGCGCTTCGAACGTGCCTTGCCGACGCTGCAACGGGTGTCGGGGGTGATGTTGATCGCGCTTGCGCTGGGGGTGCTGGCACATTTGATTGCGGCTTGAGCGCGAATTTGCAGGCGCTGTCTATTCGGCGCTCCGATCAGCCGCGGTGGGCCGCCAAGCAACCCTTTACCCTATAAGCGAGTTCGCCGAACCCTGCACGTCGCATGGACTAGGGCGGCGATGCCGCCCATCGCGGCTGAAGCCGCTCCAACAGAAGTTCGATGCCATGTAGGAGCGTCCGGTTCGGCGCTCCGATCAGCCGCGATGGCCGGCATCGCCGGCCCAATGGCCATGGCACCATCGACCTGGCCTCGGCACATCGCCTGAACAAGACCCACGGGTGAGTGATGACAGCTGACTTCTGCATGGCTGCATGGCTGCATGACAGCTGACTTCTGCATGGCTGCATCTGTCCACTGCAGTGCTCGCGCCGTGGGCATGACAGATACCCCCGGATACCGCCCGAAGTGCCCTACGGGATCAGACCGCCTCACTCTGCACGGCATGACCGCCTTCGAGCTTGAGCAGCAACTGCTTGGCTGGCAGGCCGCCGGCGAAGCCGGTCAGGCGCCCCGAAGCACCGATCACGCGGTGGCACGGCGCGACGATGGAAATGGGATTGCGACCATTGGCAGCACCGACGGCGCGCACGGCCTGGGGTTTGCCGATCTGGCGGGCGATTTCGCCGTAGCTGCGGGTTTCGCCGAAGGGGATGGTCAGCAGCGCCGACCAGACTTCGCGCTGGAAATCGGTGCCGGTGAAGTCCAACGGCAAATCGAAGCGTTGACGCGAGCCGGCGAAATATTCGCCCAGTTGGCGGGCCGTTTCCTGCAACAGCGAGTGCTCGTCGTCGCGCTGCAAAGCGCCCAGACGTACACGGTTTTCACGCTCGTTCTCCCAGAGCACGGCAGCGAGGTGTTCGTCACGTGCCACCAGGGTGAGCACGCCCACGGGAGATGCCATCAGGGTGTAGGAGCAAGACATAGGAGGACTCCGCTAGTTGAACGCAGACCAGAGGGGAAAAGCCCGCCGCAGGATGCCGACTTCTCCAAGGGTGTACCAAACTAGCAGGTCGGCTTGAGGTTTGCGACCAACGGCCCTCCAGCGCTTGCGCATTCTGGAAGGCCGCCGATGCGGTTAGAGAAATGCTTGGGATGTGTGGCCTGCGCTCCGGCCTGCCCGCGCATCTGCTGGCGAGAGGTTCGATGCGATCGGCGGCTCAACCCACCCTTCCAACGAAGACCGCAGCGCGACCTGGCGCGAATGGGCGCCAAGTCGCAACCCGATCGCTTAGCCCAACACCTTGTCCACGGTCAGCGGGTAGTCACGAACCCGGCGACCGGTCGCGTGATAGAGCGCGTTGGAAATGGCGGCCGCCACCCCCACTACACCGATCTCGCCCACACCTTTGGAGCCCAGTTCGTTAACGATGTCGTCCGGCTCGTCGACGAAGATCACATCCACCTCACCCATGTCGGCGTTCACCGGAATGTGATACTCGGCCAGGTTGTGGTTCATGGTCCGGCCCAGGTTATGGTCGACCTCGGCCTGCTCGTGCAGCGCCATGCCCACGCCCCACACCACGCCACCGAGAATCTGGCTGCGCGCGGTCTTGGGATTGATGACACGGCCCGCCGCCACGGCGCTGACCACTCGGCTCACACGCACGGTGCCCAGCGCCTCGTCGACACGCACCTCGACGAACACCGCTGAGTGCGTGGCGCAGGCGAAGCCCTGGCGCTTGGAGCCGGGTTCGGCGGTGATCTGCACCTCGAGCGCATCATCGTCGGCACCCTGGAGCAGCGCGTCGAGATCGAACGCCTGCTCACCCACGTGCAGCCGACCTTCCTGCACCTGGAAGTCTTCCGCCGCCGCCTCCGACAGCTCGGGGAAGCGCGACTTGGCGAGCTCCACGAGTTTGCCGCGCAGCAACTGACAGGCCTGGCGCACGGCCGAGCCTACCGACGATACGGTGAACGATCCACCTTGCAGCGGCGCGGTCGGCAGCGAACTGTCACCGAGCTGGAAGGTCACGTCCTCCATGCCCATGCCGGCTGCGTCGGCTGCGATCTGGGTCATGACGGTGTAGGTGCCGGTGCCGATGTCGGTGGTGGCGCTGCTGACCCACAGTTTGCCCTGGGCATCGAGGCGTGCCTTGGCGCTGGCTTTCATCTGCATCGATTCCCACACGCCTCCGGCCATGCCCCAGCCGATCAGCTCGTCGCCTTCTTGCTGGCTGCGCGGCGCAGGTTTGCGCTGCTCCCAGCCGAAACGGCGGGCACCCTCTTCATAACAGGCCAGCAGGGCCTTGCTCGAATACGGCTTGCCCTCGTTGCCGTTGCTGTCGGCGAAGTTGATGCGGCGCAGGGCCACAGGATCGATGCCGACTTTTTCCGCCAGCTCGTCCATGGCGCACTCCAGACCGAGCAGGCCGAGCGCCGCGCCCGGGGCGCGCATGTCCAGAGGGGTGTACACATCCAGGGCCGCCAACTTGTAGGTCATGGCGACGTTGTCGCAGCGGTAGAGCATGCCGCTCCATTCCACCACGTGCTCGCTGAAGTCTTCGAAGCGCGAGGTCTGGCCGGTCGCAGTGTGGTGGATGGCCAGCAGACGCCCTTCGCTGTCGGCGCCCAGTTCCAGCTTCTGCAACGTACGTGGGCGGTAACCGAAGGTGAACATCTGCTGCCGGGTCAGCGTGACGCGCACCGAGCGGTTGAGCTTGAGCGCGCCCATGACCGCCAGGGCCAGCTGGTACTGCGGGCGCAGACCAGAGCCGAACGCCCCGCCGACGAACGCGGCGCAGATGCGCACCTTTTCCTTGGGCAGCTCGAATACGCTGGTCACGTAGTCCTGGCTGTTCTGCGTGCCCTGGGTCTTGTCGTGGATCAGCAGGCTGCCGTCGTTCTGGTAGATCGCTGTCGAGGCGTGCGGCTCCATGGGGTTGTGGTGTTCGTTGGGCGTGCTGTATTCGGCGTCCACCTTGAACGGTGCGGCCGCGTATGCCTTGGCGAAATCACCGCGGGGCTCGGGCAGTTCGGCCGGCGCTTCATACGCTTCGTCGATCACGGCGCGCAGGTCGGTTTCATGGGGACGGGTGTCGAACTCGAAGCGCACCAGGCTGCCAGCGTAACGCGCCAGCTCCAGGTTTTCGGCGATCACCAGCGCCAGCGGTTGACCGCTGTACAGCACGCGGTCGTTGAACAGCGGGCGGAACGGATGGCCGTCGGCGGCGTCATCGTCCTGGTAAGGCTTGTCGTCGCCCGCCATGGGCGGTCGGTTCAGGTGATGGATCACCTCGACCACCCCTTCCAGCGCCAGGGCTGCGCTGCAATCGATGGAACGGATGCGCCCCTTGGCGATGTTGCCGCAGACCACGCTGCCGTACAGCAGGCCTTCATCCGGGTATTCACCGGCATAGCGAGCCTCGCCCTTGACCTTGGCCGGGCCGTCGGTGCGGTCCAGCGGCTGCCCGCTGACGGGCTTTACGTGCGCATTCATGAGGTGGCTCCTTGGCGCTGCTGGGCTTGGCCCAGGGCACGGATGATGGCGTTGTGCGCGAGCTTGACCTTGAAGGCGTTGTGCTCCAGAGGTTGCGCGCCCTGCAACATGGCTTTGGCGATCTCGGCATAGGTCGCGGCGGTGGCCGGGCGACCTTTGAAGCGCGCTTCGAGGTCGGCATCGCGCCAGGGTTTGTGTGCTACACCGCCCAGGGCCAGGCGCAGCTCACCGATACGGTCGCCGTCCAAGACCAGAGCAGCGGCTACCGACACCAAGGCGAACGCATAGGAGGCACGATCACGGATCTTCAGGTAACGCGCGTGCTTGGCGAAGCGCGGTGCCGGCAGCTCTATGGCAGTGATCAACTCGTCTTCGGCCAGGCAATTGTCGCGCTGGGGCTGGTCGCCCGGCAGGCGATGGAATTCGGCGAACGGAATCTGTCGGGTGCCTTGCTTGCCCTGAACGTGCACGGTCGCTTCCAACGCCGCCATGGCCACGCACATGTCCGAAGGATGGGTCGCAACGCACTGGTCGCTGGCGCCGAAGATGGCATGGTTACGGTTGAGGCCGGTGCGCGCCGGGCAGCCAGTGCCCGGCTCGCGTTTGTTGCACGGCGTGCCGGTGTCGTAGAAATACGGGCAGCGTGTGCGCTGCAGCAGGTTGCCACCGGTGCTGGCCATGTTGCGCAGTTGTGGCGAAGCGCCGGCGAGAATGGCCTCGGCCAACAGCGGGTAGTCGGCCTGTACGCGGGGGTGATGGGCCAATTCGGCATTGCCCACCAGGGCGCCGATGAGCAGGCCGCCGGTGGCGCTGGCACTCACCTCGCGCAGCGGCAGACCGGTGATATCGATCAGTTGTTCGGGCTGGGCGACGTTCTCTTTCATCAGGTCGAGCAGGTTGGTGCCGCCGGCGATGAAGCGCGTGGTAGGACCGGCCATACCCACGGCGCTGGCGATGTCGGTGGGCTTGCTGTAGGCGAACGGGATCATGGCCGTGCCCCTCCCTGGTCGCTGGCGATCATCTTGGGCAGCGCGTCTTCCACGGCCGCGACGATGTTGCCGTAGGCGCCACAGCGGCACAGGTTGCCGCTCATGCCTTCCTGGATCTCGGCACGGCTCAGGGCCTTGCCTTCGGTGGCCAGGGCTACGGCCGAGCAGATCTGCCCGGGCGTGCAGTAGCCGCACTGGAAGGCGTCGTGGCGTATGAACGCCTCCTGCAAGGGGTGCAGGCGACCGTCTTCGGCCAGGCCTTCGATGGTGGTGATGCTGTCGCCCTGGCACATGATCGCCAGGGTCAGGCAGGCATTGACGCGCTGGCCGTTGCGCAGCACGGTGCAGGCGCCGCACTGGCCGTGGTCGCAGCCCTTCTTGCTGCCGGTCAGGTCCAGGCGCTCGCGCAACAGATCGAGCAGGGTCAGCCAGGGCTGCACCTGCAGCGTCTGGCGCTGGCCGTTGATGGTCAGCTCAAGCGGCTGGCTGGCCGTAATACAGTCGGAATCGCTCATCTCTCAAGCCTCACGGTCGGTATGCTGTCGTTATATGCAGCCATAGGCTGCTTATTCTGCTTATTGAGGTCCGACCGGGAGCCACTGGCATGCGTTCAAAGCAACTGAGTACCGTCTGCCCAGAAGGCGCTGTGACCTGCGCCGCCTTGGTGCTGGCGGCGGGCCGGGGGCGTCGTTTCGGCAGCGACAAACGTCTGGCGCGGCTGGGCGACGGGCAGACCGTGCTGGCGACCACGGTGCGCCGTGCGCAGGCGCACTTCGATGAGGTCTGGGTGGTCATCGCCGGGCACGACGACCCACAGGCACTGGCGTTGCCCGAAGGGGTGCGGGTGGTGCGCGCGCAGCACGCCGACCAAGGCATGGGCGCGAGCCTGGCGGCGGGCGTAAGGGCAATGAGAGCAAGCCAAACCTGCGTGCTTGCGGTGTTGTTGGGGGACATGCCCTGGCTGGCGGCCGACACCCTGCTGCGCTTGCGTGAAACGGCGACGGCGGAGCGTATCGTCCTGCCCTGCCACGATGGCCGCCGCGGCCATCCGGTGCTGTTCGGCCGACAATTCTGGCCCGAACTGGAGCGGGTCGGCGGCGATCAGGGCGGCCGCCCCGTGTTGCGAGCCCATGCCCAGGCCTGTCTCGAAGTCGAAGTGGCCGACCCCGGGATCTGGCTCGACATCGACACCCCTGACGACCTGGCGGGTCGCTGAGCCGCCTCGACCCCGTGCGCATTTGCCGGGTGAGCGTTTCCGAACCGACGCGGTTTGTATTATCGTGGCGTGTGCGCATCAACAGCACGGACAAGACAATCGAGGGTGTCATGAGCAACGAAAGCATTAACTGGGACAAGCTGGGCTTCGACTACATCAAGACCGACAAACGCTACCTGTCCGTGTGGCGCAACGGCGAGTGGAACAACGGCACCCTGACCGACGACAACGTACTGCACATCAGCGAAGGCTCCACTGCCCTGCACTACGGCCAGCAGTGCTTCGAAGGCCTCAAGGCCTACCGCTGCAAGGACGGCTCGATCAACCTGTTCCGCCCCGACCAGAACGCCGCGCGCATGGCCCGCAGCTGCGCCCGCCTGTTGATGCCACAGGTGCCGGCCGAGGTGTTCATCGACGCCTGCAAGCAGGTGGTCAAGGCCAACGAAAAATTCGTGCCGCCGCACGGCAAAGGCGCCCTGTACCTGCGTCCGTTCGTGATCGGCACCGGTGACAACATCGGTGTGCGCACCGCGCCCGAGTTCATCTTCTCGGTCTTCGCCATTCCGGTGGGCTCGTACTTCAAGGGCGGCATGAAGCCGCACAACTTCCAGATCTCCAGCTTCGACCGCGCCGCCCCACAAGGCACCGGCGCGGCCAAGGTCGGTGGCAACTACGCCGCCAGCCTGCAGCCGGGCGCCGAAGCGAAGAAAGCCAACTTCGCCGACGCCATCTACCTCGACCCGCTGACCCACACCAAGATCGAGGAAGTCGGCTCGGCGAACTTCTTCGGCATCACCGCCAACGACGAATTCGTCACGCCGAAATCGGCGTCGGTGCTGCCGGGTATCACCCGCCTCTCGCTGATGGAACTGGCCGCCTCGCGCCTGGGCCTGAAAGTCATCGAGGGCGACGTCGAAATCAACGCGCTCGACCGTTTCATCGAAGCCGGCGCCTGCGGTACCGCGGCGGTGATCACACCGATCGGCGGCATCGAATACAACGGCAAGCTGCATGTCTTCCACGACCTGGAAAACGTCGGCCCGGTCACTCAGAAGCTGTATGCCGAACTGACCGGCATCCAGAGCGGTGACGTCGAAGCGCCGGCCGGCTGGATCGTCAAGGTCGACTGACGTTCCCAACGTGCAACGCGGGGTGCGCCCGCCGCGACCTACCCGGTGTAGGCGCCGGCGGTCGCACCCCGCGCGCATTTACGGCAGATGAATTTTTCTTAAATCGGCCAACGGCTATTCTTTGGCACAATCCGGACTCAACCCGCTGCCCAGGTATAAGCATGCCCCGCGTACTGACCATCGAAGATGACGCCGTCACCGCCCAGGAAATCGTCGCCGAGCTGACCAGCCATGGCCTTGAGGTGGACTGGGCGGACAACGGTCGCGAGGGGTTGTCCAAGGCCATCGGCGGCGGCTACGACCTGATCACCCTCGACCGCATGCTGCCCGAGGTCGACGGCCTTACCATCGTCACCACCCTGCGCAACCTCAAGATCGCCACGCCGATCCTGATGATCAGCGCACTGTCGGACGTCGACGAACGCGTGCGCGGCCTGCGTGCCGGGGGCGACGACTACCTGACCAAGCCGTTCGCCTCCGACGAGATGGCCGCACGGGTGGAAGTGCTGCTGCGGCGCAACAGCGTGCCGGTGACCCAGACCCGCCTGCAGGTCTGCGATCTGGAGCTCGATCTGATCAGCCACGAGGCCCGGCGCGGCGAGCAGACCCTCAACCTGCTGCCCACCGAGTACAAGCTGCTCGAATACCTGATGCGCCATGCCGGCCAGGTGATCACGCGGATGATGATCTTCGAGGAAGTGTGGGGCTATCACTTCGACCCGGGCACCAACCTGATCGACGTGCACATCGGCCGTCTGCGCAAGAAGATCGACTCGCCCGGCCAGGCGCCGCTGATCCGTACGGTACGGGGCTCGGGCTATGCCATTGCCGAACCCGTCTAAGGGCTGGAGTTCGTCCACCAGCCGCCTGCTGGCGCTGTACAGCTTTCTGTTCGTCGCCTGGAGCAGCATCCTCATGGGGGTGCTGTACTTCGAGGTGTCGAGCTATCTGAACAAGCTCACCCGCCATTCCATGCTGCAACGCCAGCACCTGTTCGCGCACATGAGCGGCAAGCAGCTCGACGACGCCCTGGTCGCGAGCGAAGCGTTCGAGCAGCGTGCCTTCGATGCCTACGGGCTGTTCGACGCCAAGCTCAATCCGCTGGGCGGACGTGTTCGTGCGTTCCCGCCGGGTCTGGAACTCGACGGCACGATCCACGAGCTCAAGCAGTGCCTGGACGTGGGCAACCCGCACTTGCCGCAGGACAGCTGCGATGCCGTCGCCATCCAGATCAAGGACGGCCGCTGGCTGGTGCTGCTGCGCGACAACGGCTCGCTGTTCGTGGTCACGCGGATCATCCTCGATGCCTTACTGTGGGGCATTTCCCTGACCTTGATTCCGGGTTTCGCCGGCTGGTACTGGCTGCGCCGACGCCCGCTCAAGCGTATCCGTGCGGTACAGGCCAGTGCCGAGCTGATCGTCGCGGGCGATCTGACCCACCGCTTGCCTTTGTCGTCGCGGCGCGACGAACTGGACATGCTGGCCGCCATCGTCAACGCCATGCTCGACCGCATCGAGCGGCTGATGCACGAGGTCAAGGGCGTCTGCGACAACATCGCCCACGACCTGCGCACGCCACTGACCCGGCTGCGCGCCCAGCTGTACCGCATCCGCCAGCAAAGCCATGACCAGGACCCCCTGGCCGAGGCCCTGGACCAGGCCATCGGCGAAACCGACACGCTGATGGCGCGCTTCCGTGGGCTGCTGCGCATCAGCGAACTGGAAGACCGCCGCCGCCGTGCCGGTTTCCTCGAACTCGACCCGCACGGTCTGTTGCTGGAACTGCACGATTTCTATCTGCCACTCGCCGAAGACGGCGCCATCCGCTTGAGCCTGCAACAGCCGTCGCAGTTGCCACCGCTCAATGGCGACCGCGAGCTGCTGTTCGAAGCACTGGCCAATCTGGTGGGCAATGCCATCAAGTTCACCCCGGAAGGCGGCCAGGTGCGCATTGTCGCCAGCGTCGATGACAAAGCACTGCGAGTTGCCGTTGAAGACAGCGGGCCTGGCATCCCGATCGATGAGCGCCAGGCCGTGCTCAAGCGTTTCTACCGCAGCGAGGAAGGTCACCGCCATGCGGGGTTCGGGTTGGGGCTGTCGATCGTGGCGGCCATCGTCGACCTGCATGGCTACGAGCTGGAGATCGGTGACAGCGAGTTGGGCGGTGCCAGACTGGTGTTGAAGTGCCCGATCCAAAGCGCAAGGCCGGCCTGAAGGTCCGGCGGGACCTCGGCTGGGACGACGCAGGCGGTGCGGCCCCTCGCTAATGATCGAGGCACCGAACCGGCCGTCCCTACAAGGGCTCGGCGCTAGGCGCTACCAGGCCCGCTGCGCAGGCTCCCTGTAGGAGCGGCTTAAGCCGCGATGGGCGGCATCGCCGCCCCACTTCAGGCACCGCTGATCGCCTGACAGAAACCGATCGACGCTACCAGGCCTGCTGCGCAGGCCATCGCGGCCGATCGGAGCGCCGAACCGGCCGCTATTACAAGATTGGCGCTACCAGGCGCGCTGCGCAGGCGCCCACTGCATTCGGCCTTCGGTGCGATGTCAGCCTAGGGCCTGACGTACCTTCTCCAGCAAGTCCGCGATGTGGAACGGCTTGGTCAGCATGTCCATGTCCTCACCGAGAAACGCCTGCTTGTCGAGGGCCGTCTCGGCATAGCCGGTCATCAGCAGCGCTGGCAAGCCAGGGCGGTAGGTGCGCGCCATGTCCACCAGTTCACGGCCGCTCATGGCCGGCAGGCCGACATCGCTGAGCAGCAGGTCGACACTGGCGTCATGGCGGATGCAGTCCAGGGCCTGTTCCACGGAGTCGGCCTGGCTGCAGCGGTAGCCGGCATCGAGCAGCACTTCGACCACCGACACCCGCACCGACGCCATGTCTTCCACCACCAGTACATGCTCGCCCTTGCCCGGCCGCTCCAACCGCGCGGGTGGCGTGGCGATATCCGCAGCCTCGCCGCTGGCGGGCAGCATCAGCGTCACCTCGGTGCCATGCCCGACGCTACTGCGCAGCAGCACGTTGCCGCCGGACTGACGGGCGAAGCCATAGATGGTCGACAAGCCCAGGCCCGTGCCCTGCCCCAGTGGCTTGGTGGTGAAGAACGGGTCGAAGACCTTGTCCAACACTGCCGGCTCGATGCCGGCGCCATCGTCGCGCACCCTCAGCGAGACGTACGGCCCATCCTTGAGGTTGGGGTCGCCGCTGGACCACACCGGCGAGGTGGTGACCTCGATGGTACCGCCCTTGGGCAAAGCGTCCCGGGCGTTGATGATCAGGTTGAGCACCGCGCTTTCCAACTGCACGGGGTCCACCGACGCGATGGCCGGGCGGTTCGACAACGACAGTACCAGGCGAATGCGCTCGCCGATGGTGCGGGTGAGCAGGTCTTGCAACGACAGCACATTGCGATTGACGTCCACCGGACGCGTGTCCAGCGGCTGCTGACGGGCGAAAGCCAGCAGTCGGTGGGTCAAGGAGGCGGCGCTCATGGCCGAGTTCAACGCGGCGTCGGCATAGGTGGGGATGCGCTCCAGGCGGCCCTCGCCGATGCGCTTACGCATCAGTTCCAAGCTGGTGATGATGCCGGTCAGCAAGTTGTTGAAGTCGTGGGCGATGCCACCGGTCAGGCGGCCCAGGCCGTCCATCTTCTGCATCTGCAGCAACTGCGCTTCGGTGCGCGCGCGCTCGGCCACTTCCTTGGCCAGTTGGCTGTTGGCATCGTCCAGGCGCGCCAAGTGCGAACGCTCGCGATGGCGGTGCTCGGTGACGTCTTCGACGAACACCAGGCACAGGCCGGGTGAGCGGTACGGCGACAGCTGCCATTCGGTTTCGCGCAACTGACCGTGCTGGCTCATGCCCAGCATGCCGCGCCAGCGCGCACCCTCGGCCAGGTGCAGGCGCAAGGCCTGCAACACCGCCTCCTGTCCTTCGGCAAAGCACTCGCGCAGGTAGCCCGGGGTTTGGTTGTCCAACATCAGGGTGGCAAAGGCGTGGTTGCACTCGTGCACCTTGAGTTCGGCGTCGAGTACGGCGATCGGCGCCGACACGTTGTTGAAGATTTCGCGGAAGCGCGCCTCGCTTTCGCGCAGGGCGCGTTCGGTGTCGCGCACCCGCAACAACGTACGCAGGGTCGCCAGCAGCACGTCAGGATCCACCGGATGAATCAGGTAGGCGTCGGCGCCGTTGTCCAGGCCGGTGATGATGTCGCCGGTCTGGATCGCCGCCGCCGAGACGTGAATGATCGGCAGCAGCGCGGTGCGGCTGTCCTGGCGCAGCCGCCGTACCACGTCGAAACCGCTCATGTCCGGCAGGTTGACGTCGAGGATCAGTGCATCGACCGCCGTCTCCGCCAGCAGCGCCAGGCCTTCCCCCCCGGTACCGGCCTCGAGCACTTCGAAGCCGTGCAGGGCCAGGCGTCGCCGCAACGCGTAGCGGGTCACCAGGTTGTCGTCGACGATCAGCAAGCGCTCGTCATTGCGCATCGGCACGCTCCCGGGTCAGCGCCAGAGGAATCACCACGTAGAACGTCGAGCCTTTGCTCGGCTCGCTCAGCACGCCGACCTCGCCGCCCAACAGTTCGGCGAAGCGTTTGCACAGCGACAGGCCCAGGCCGGTGCCGCGCAGACGCTTTTGCAACGGCGAGTCGACCTGGCTGAAGTCTTCGAACAGCGCACCGAGCAGTTCGGGGGCGATGCCGATGCCCGTATCGCTGACGGCGAAGCGCACGCGGTCTTCACCCAGCAGCTGGGCAGACACGCGTACCTCGCCACGGGTGGTGAATTTCAAGGCATTGGAAATGAAATTGCGCAGGATCTGCGTGAGTTTCTTGTCGTCGGTATACAGCCGTGGCAAACCCTCGGACTCTTCGAAGATCAGATCCACGGAGCTGCTGTCGACGATGGGGCGGAACATGCCGCGCAGGGCCGAGAACAGGTCGAGCATGTCGAACCAGCCTGGCGAGATGGTGATGCGCCCGGCTTCGATCTTGGCCAGGTCCAGCAGGTCGTCGACCATGTCCGACAGCTCGCGGGTGGCGGCGCTGACGAAGGCCACCTGCTTGTGCTGTTCGCCCGACAACGGGCCGTCCAGTTCGTCGGCCAGCAACCTCGTGATGCTGAGGATCGAACCCAGCGGCGTGCGGAACTCGTGGCTCATGTAAGCCAGGAAGCGACTCTTGAGCTCCGAGGCCTGGCGCAGTTGCTCGGCCTGGTTGTCCAGCTCGGCATACAGTGCCAGCACGCCCTGGTTGGTGTCGTCCAGTTCGGCGCGCAGGGCCAGGGTCTCGGCCTGCAAGCGTGTGATCAGCGCCGCCTGTTGGGCAGCGTCGAGAGGGAGAGAATCAGGCATGGCTGAGTTCCAGGTCGATGACCAGCACCGTCACGTCGTCGCGGCCGCGACAGAAGTCGCGGTGCAGCACGGCAGCGATCACTGCCGGATGACGATGGACCAGGCCAGGGTAATTGTTCAGGTTCCAGCGCGACTGCAAGCCGTCGCTGTAGAGGATCAGCAAGTGATTGTCGATATCGGGCTGTTCGAACACCTGCGCCTTGCGGTACTGCCCACCGACGATGCCGGACAGCGAAGCCAGCCCGCGGCTGCCGTCGCCTTTGACCAGGGTAGCGCCGATGTTGCCGACGCCGAGATAGCGCAACTTGTGCTCGCCGGCCTCGTACTGGGCCATGCCCACGGCGCCTCCACGGCTGCCGCACATGGCCGAATGCATCCGTTCGAGGACGTATTGCGGCGCGTCGAACGGCGCTTGGCCGAACGCCCGAGCGCCTGCCTGGGCAGCATGCTCGGCCTCTTCGCCATGGCCAAGGCCGTCGACCACCAGCGCACTCAAACCGCCATCGCGCAGGGCCACCTGCCAGGTGTCGCCACAGGCCGGATCGCCGTGCAACGAATGCTGGCTGACGCCAATGCGCAAGTCGTCGTCGGCGCCAGTCCCTGCATACAACCGTGCGAGCACCACCGAACCGTATCTGTCGCTGTGCACGTCGAACACCTGGACGCCGCGCGCCACGCTGCCCAGCCCGATGCCCTGCGTGCCGCTCGAGGAAAACCCGTCGATCATGCATTGCAAAGGGTCGAAACCTTGACCCCGGTCGATGCTGAGCAGCTCTACGCCCGCCCTGCCCCGGGCGCTGGTCAAGCGGCGCAGGTGCAGCACGCCCTGCCCGGCATGCTTGAGCAGATTGCTCGCCAGCTCCGTGGCGACCAGCGCCACACGTGCCGCGTCGGTCTCGTCGAAACCCAGCGTCTGAGCCAGCGTTTGCGCTGTACGCCGGGCATGTCCGACCTGGCTGGGGTCGTCGACGGTCAGCACCAGGGTCAGACTGGCGGTAAGCGTCATATCCATCGTGTGATCGTGATCCGTGTACCTTCCCCAGGCGCGGTATCCAGCTCGAACTCATCGACCAAGCGGCGTGCGCCGGTCAGTCCCAGGCCCATACCATTGCCGGAAGTCCAGCCATCGGTGAGGGCCAGGCGTGTGTCGGCGATGCCGGGGCCTTCGTCGCGGAACAGCATGCTCAGCCCCACCCGGCCCATGCGGTCGAGTACCGACCAGTCCATGTCGCCGCCGCCGCCATAGACCACGGTGTTGCGTGCCAGCTCACTGACGGCCGTGACCAGCTTGGTCAGGTCGACCAGGCGCATGCCATGGTCGGCGGCCAGCTTGCGCACGAACTGGCGCGCCAATACGACGTCCTGTTCCAGGCGCACCGGCAGGCTACCGCTTTGCATGACGTTCATCGTTGCGCCACCCGTTGCCGCAGAATCTGCATGCCGCGCTCGACATTGAGTGCAGTGCTGACGCCCGGCAGGGTCAGGCCCAGCTCGACCAGGGTGATGGCCACGGCCGGTTGCATGCCAACCAGCATGGTCTGCGCGTCCATGATCCGCGACAGGCCGGAAATGCTGGCGATCATGCGGCCGATGAAGGAGTCGACCATGTCCAGTGCGGAAATGTCGATCAGCACGCCGCGCGCTGACGTGCGGCTGATGCGCTCGGTGAGGTCTTCCTGCAGGTTCAACGCAAGTTGGTCATGCATGTCGACCTGAATGGTGACCAGCAGGAACTCGCCCATCTGCAGGATCGGAATACGCTCCATGCCTCAACCCCGCTGGTCTGCGCCGATGTCCAGGCGCTTGATCGCCAGCTTCAGCGCATCGGCCAGGTTGGCCTTGGTGGTGATGGTGCTCAGGTCCAGGCCCAGGTGCACGATGGTCTGGGCGATCTGTGGGCGAATGCCGCTGATGATGCAGTCGGCGCCCATCAGGCGGATGGCGGTGACTGTCTTGAGCAAGTGCTGGGCGACCAGGGTGTCGACGGTAGGCACGCCGGTGATGTCGATGATGGCGATTTCCGAACCGGTGTCGATGATGCGTTGCAACAGGGATTCCATCACGGTCTGGCTGCGTTGCGAATCGAGGGTGCCGATCAGCGGCAGCGCCAGCACGCCATCCCACAGCTTGACCACTGGGGTGGACAGTTCGAGCAGTTCCTCCTGCTGGCGACGGATCACCGCTTCACGGGTAACTTGGTAGGCGCGCACGGTGTGCATGCCCAGGCTGTCGAGCAGTTCGGAAACTACCAGCAGTTGCTCGGCCAGCACGGCCGGTTGATCCTGGTAGTGCTGTTGCAAAAGCTGGAACAGTGGGCCTTTGAGGGCAAAGATGAAGAACGCGGTCTGGTGCGAATCGTGGCCGAGCTGCGCGCGCGAGGCGGACAGCTTTTCCAGGAAGCGCCGCAGTTCGTCGGAGCCTGCGCCTGTCATGGTGCCTTCCTTCAGGCTCATCAGCAGCAGGCTGAGAAAGCCGCTGGTCTGCTGGCGCAGCTCCTGTTCCTTGAGGTTGCGCGTAGCGCCGTTGGCTTCCAGGCTGGCGATCCACCCATCCAGTAGTTGGCTTTGATTGTCGTTGATCGCGTCCAACGTACTGCCCTGCAATGCTGCCATGTGCCGTGTGCTCCAAAAGGGAAGAAAAGCCGAAATGGCCGGCCTGCTGTGACTGACCGTAGTGGGCCTGAATAGTTTGTGCAGGATGCGCCCGAAGATTGCATTGTGCCATCGCGCCTGGGCGGCGATTTCACTGTATCGGCAGTGCAGTGCCTTTGCTTGAGGCCAGACCTGACCTGGCGTGCGCGGAGTTTGCAGGGTTGCGATGCGCCTGCCAAGAGGCGCTCGGCTCAGACGCAAAAGTACGGGGCAATGAGCCCACAGACGCCCCGAACACGGCGCCGGAAAGTTGGCGATCAAGGCTTCACAGACGCGTATGCGGGTTCAGGTAAGCCGGCCTGGATCGGACCTTCCAGGCCGGCGCTCGCCTCAGAACGCTACGGTGGTGGACAGCAGCCATGTGCGCGGCGAAGACAGCGTCAAGCCGGCCTCACTGTCGTCGGAAGCCCCCGCCGAGGCCCAATAGCGGTCGTTGAGCACGTTCTCGACATTGGCGCGCAGGGTCACGTCACGTCCTTCGACCTTGAAGGCGTAGCGCGCGCCCAGGTCGAAGCGTTCCCAGCCGTCGATCTGCTTGCTGTTGGACTGGTCCAGGTACTGCGAGCTGGAGTGGATGCCCCGCGCGGTCAGCGTCAGCCCGCTCAGCTGCGGCACGTCCCATTCGGCGCCCAGGTTGACGTTGTAACGCGGCGTCGCCGGCGCCCGGTTGCCATCGAATTGCCCGTCGAGGGTATCGCGCAGCTCGCTGTGGATGTACATGATCCCACCCAGCAGGCGCAGGCCGTCGAGCGGCTCACCGAACACGTTCAACTCAAGGCCGGTGTTCTCGCGTTTGCCGTTGGGGCCGAACACACGGGTGCCGGTGTTGGTTTCATAGGCAGGCTGCTTGATACGGAAAGCGCTGGCGGTCACGGCGTAACGGCCGAAATCGTATTTCGCGCCGACTTCCACCTGGCGACTGATGAACGGCGGGAAGATCTCGTCTTCGTTGATCGAGGTGCTGGGCGCGATCTTGCCCTGGCTCAAGCCTTCCATGTAGTTGGCGTACAGCGACAACTGCTCGGTGGCCTTGAACACCACACCGGCCGAAGGCGAGAGTTTTTCCTCGTCGTAGGCCGTGTCGCCTTTGATGCCGTTGCTCCAGTCGTCGACTTGCACGCGTTGCCAGCGGGCGCCCAAGGTCAGCAACAGGCGGTCGTCGAAAAAGCCCAGGGTGTCGGACAGTGCGACGCCGGTGAAACGATTTTCCGTGTAGACCTTGTCGTCCAGGCGCGTAGGCCTAGCTGGGGTAGGTGTCGGTACCGGGTCGTAGAGGTTGCTGGGCGCTGCGGCGTAGCGCCCGCCGTCGTTTTCGAAGTCCATGTAGAAATAGCTGGCGGCCAGGTTCAGCTCATGGCTGACCGGGCCGGTGTGGAACCAGTTGCGCAAACCGGCCAAGCCCGTGCGCACGTTCTCGTCACGGGTGAAGTCGCGCGGCTGCACGCTGAAATCGCCGGCATCGTTGGAGACCGGCACGTTGTGGCGCAGGAAGTCGTGGTCGCTTTTGCGCGCCCCGACCGCGCCATAGGCCAGCAGCGAGTCGTTGATGTCGTATTCGGCGTTGAGCATGCCGAAGGTGTCGTTGGTGCGCGCCTTGCTCCAGGACTGCGCATAGTTGTCGCGCACCTTGTCGGCATCGGGCACCTTGGCCCGCGCGCCGACGATCACCCGTTCCTGCGGTGCGTCGGTATCGCGTTCGGTGTGGCCCATGTCGGCCGACAGGCGCAGACGCTCGCCACGAAAGTCCAGGCCGAGCACGGCCATTTGCCGGTCGACGCTCTGATGGTCCCAGGGCGTATCGCCCGATTGCTTGACGCCGTTGAAGCGTACGCCGAACTGATCGCCCTCGCCGAAACGCCGTGCGATGTCCACCGCGCCGCCCAGTTGGCTGTCGGAGGCGTAGCTGGCGGTGAACGCGGTCAGCGGGTCGTCGCCGGCATGCTTGGGCACGACGTTGATGCCGCCGCCGACGCTGCCACGCGGGGAAATGCCGTTGATCAGCTGGCTGGGGCCTTTGATGATGTCGACGCGGTCGGCCATTTCCATGTCGATGCTGTAGGTCGGCAAGATGCCGTACAAGCCGCCATAGGACACGTCGCTGTTGAACAGGCTCAGGCCACGCACGGTGAACTGTTCGAAGCGCCCGCCCGCCGGGTTGGTGGTCCGCACCGAAGGGTCGCTGGCGACCATGTCGCCCAGGGTGCGCGCCTGCTGGGCCTGGATGCCTTCGCTGCTGTAGCTGGTCATGCTGAAGGGCGTGTCCATGAAGTCGCGTGCGCCCAGCAGGCCCTGGGAGCCGCGACGGGTGACCTGGCCGCCAGCGTAGCGCTCGGCGTCCACCGCGCCACTGTTCTGCGCGCTCTGGATGGTGGTCGGGGCGATTTCCAGCACGTCGGCCGAGCCGGGGCTGGGCACCAGGGTGTAGCTGTCGGTGCCCACCGTCTGCAATTGCAGCCCGCTGCCTTGCAGCAGGCGGGCGAAGCCTTCCTGCACGCTGTAGCGGCCGGATAGCGCCGGGCTTTGCCGCCCGGCCACCAGGGCCGGCTCCACCGACAGGCTGACACCGGCCTGCCCGGCGAAACGGGTCAGCGCGGCGCCCAGGCTGCCTGCCGGAATCTGGAAGCTGCGTGGAGCGGTTTCGGCTAAAGCCTGCGCGGGCATGGCGCCCCACCCCAGGACCAGACACAGGGTGGGCGCAGAAATCGAAGACGCCAAGCGTGGGCGGTGGCGTGGAAATGCGGGCATGGTACGGCTCTCGTAGGGATCATTTGCCCTAGATGACAGCCCAGTCGAAAAAAGGGGACAGACAAGGGCGTAATGCCTACCGATTGAGCCGCAGTGGTGTCACTTGGAACTGCTTCGCAGCCCATCGCGGCTAATCGGCATCGAGCAGCGGCGACTATTTTATCTGGTTCAGAACTCGGCCAGGCGACCGCCGCTCAGCGTTCGGTCGACCCGTGCCCATGCTTGGCCTTGACCGCCAACGCACGATGCTGCAGCAGGCAGATGTAGCCCAGGCCCAGCAAGGTCAGCAGCAACCAGACCAACGCCACGACCAGTTCGGTGGCATAGCGCGCCACGCTGGCCTGGATGCCGGCGAACGATTCGAACACCTTGACCCGCGCTTCCCCGCCTTCATGGCTGATGCGCACTCCGGCCTGGGCGATCTGCGCGTAGTCGCCGTCGAAATAGATCCATACCCGGGCCTGGGCGTCGCCGCCGATGGCCGGGATTTCCACCGTACTGGTGGCGTTTTCCAGCAGGTTGTCGTTGCCCGCCTCGTCCCGTACCTGGACCAGGCCCTTGACCGGCAGGCGGATGCGCACGTTGCGGATTGGCGTTTCGCCGTCGTTGCGCAAGGTGATGAACAGGCCTGTGCGGTGGTCCACCAAGCCGGCCTCGAACGGCTTGGCGAACAGCGTGCGGTATGGCGCCTGGGCCAGGTCGACGAACTTGTCGAGCTGATCGTGGCTCAGCGCGTCGCCAGCGATGCTGCGGGCATGGTCGTACAGCTGCTCGTACTTGAGCGCATCGTTGGTCTGGCTGATGCGCTCGCTGAATTGACTGGGATAGGTCAAAGACTGGTAGGTCAGCTCGGCCTCGAGCTGCGGATCGTGCCTGAACACCAGGTACAGCGCAGCCACGCAGACCAGCGCGACCAAGACGCCCGCAAGGGACTTACCGACTTTTTCCCAGTTCAACCTGGTGGTTCCTTGTGTCTTAGCGTGGATGTGGCTTGGTCGATGGCACCGCGCTCGCGTGCCAAAGCGCGAGCAAGCGTGCCAACTTCGGTGGGCCGGCGCAACACGCACGTGCGCGATCGGCCGACTGGCGATCCCGGACGAACGTACCGCGCGCGGCATCGTCATACACACATACCCAGGAACTGCGCACAAAGAGGACGCCCGATGTCGCACCCCGACCCGTCGTATGTGAAATGGCTCGAAGACCAGTCGATGCTCAAAGCCTCCCAGGACCGAGCACGGCTCTATTCCGGCCAATCGCGCCTGTGGCTCAACCCTTTCGCCGAGGCCCAGCCGCGCCGCGCCACGCAGATCGCGTCGGTGTGGCTGACGGTCTACCCCGACGCCATCATCGCCCCCGAAGGCTGCTCGGTATTGGGCGCTCTCGGCCATGAGGCACTGTGGAAACGCCTGTCCGACATGGGCGTGCAAGGCATCCACACCGGCCCGATCAAGCGGTCCGGTGGCGTGCGCGAACGCGACTTCACACCCAGCGTGGACGGCAACTTCGATCGCATCAGCTTCGACATCGACCCGCTCTACGGCACCGAACAGGAACTGGTGCAGATGAGCCGCCTGGCCGCTGCGCACAACGCCGTGACCATCGACGACCTGATCCCCTCGCATACCGGCAAGGGCGCAGACTTCCGCCTGGCAGAAATGGGCCACGGCGCCTATCCGGGGCTCTACCACATGGTCGAGATCCGCGAAGAAGACTGGAACCTGCTGCCCGACGTGCCCGCGGGTCGCGACGCGGTGAACCTGCTGCCGGCGCAGTGCGACGAACTCAAGGCCCGTCACTACATCGTCGGCCAGTTGCAACGGGTGATCTTCTTCGAGCCCGGCGTCAAGGAAACCGACTGGAGCGCTACCCCGCCCGTCACCGGTGTGGATGGGGTGACGCGGCGCTGGGTCTACCTGCATTACTTCAAGGAAGGCCAGCCGTCGCTGAACTGGCTCGACCCGAGCTTCACCGCCCAGCAGATGATCATCGGCGATGCCCTGCACGCGCTCGACTGCCTCGGCGCGCGTGGCCTGCGCCTGGACGCCAACGGCTTCCTGGGCGTGGAAACCCGCGCCGAAGGCACGGCCTGGTCGGAAAGCCACCCATTGTCCCTGGTGGGCAACCAGATCATCGGCGGCATGATCCGCAAAGCCGGCGGTTTCAGTTTCCAGGAACTGAACCTGACCCTGGACGACATCGCCGGCATGTCCAAGGGCGGCGCCGACCTCTCGTACGACTTCATCACCCGCCCGGCCTACCAGCATGCGCTGCTGACCGGCGACACCGAGTTCCTGCGCCTGATGTTCAAGGAGATGCAGGCCTTCGACATCGACCCCGCTTCGCTCATCCATGCGCTGCAGAACCATGACGAACTGACCGTGGAGCTGGTGCACTTCTGGACCCTGCATGCCCACGACATGTACCACTACAAAGGCCAGACGTTGCCGGGCAGCATCTTGCGCGAGCACATTCGCGAGGAGATCTACGAACGCCTGTCGGGCGAGCATGCGCCGTACAACCTGCGCTTCGTCACCAACGGGATTTCCTGCACCACGGCCAGCCTGATCACCGCCGCGCTGGGCATTCGCGATCTGGCCGACATCAGCGAAGCCGACATCGAGCAGATCCAGAAGGTGCACCTGCTGCTGGTCATGTACAACGCCATGCAACCAGGCGTGGTGGCGCTGTCGGGTTGGGACATGGTGGGCGCCCTGCCGCTGCCGGCCGAAGCGGTGGCCGAGCGCATGCTCGACGGCGACACGCGCTGGATCCACCGCGGAGGCTACGATCTGGCCGGGCTGGCACCCGACAACGAGACTTCGGTACGCGGCATGCCACGCGCACGCGCACTGTATGGCAGTCTCGATGCGCAAATGGAGCGGGGCGACTCGTTCGCCTGCAAGGTGAAGAAGCTGTTGGCCGTGCGCCAGGCCTACGGCATTGCCACCGCCCGGCAAATCCTCGTGCCCGATGTGACCAGCCCTGGGCTGTTGGTGATGGTGCACGAGCTGCCGGCCGGACGCGGTACCCAGATCAGCGCGCTGAACTTTGGCCAGACGGTGATCGCCGAGGAGCTGCAATTGAACGGCTTCACCCCTGGCACCGTCGTGGACATGATCAACGAGACGGTGGAAGGCGATTTGACCGAAGACGGTCGTTTGATGATCAATCTGGACCCCTATGAGGCGCTGTGCCTGCGCATCGTCAACAGCAGCGGCCACGTGTGATGGCCGTTGGTCGGGAGCGCTGACCGATCCATTGGAATGACCCGCCATCCAGGCAGTCATTTATCTAGAGAGGACCGCAAAGCAAAGGAGCTTTCAATGAACCTGGCGATGACCCTTTTTAGCTTGATGAGTGCTTGGGCAGTGGTGGCGTTGGCGTTCTTGTGGGGCGTGCTGCGCGTTGCGCGTCGCCACCATGGGGAGGCGAGCATACGGCCCAAACCGATGCGTCATCACAAGCTGGTATTGAGCAATGTGGCTGCCTGAGGCTGGCCATGGTATGGCCTGAGGTGTTCGGGCTGGTGTCGAGGACTTGCGACCACCCGCCCCTGCAGCCCATCTCCTATACCGTCAGCCTTTTGAGTCTGCCCTCAGGAAATCGATAATTCGTTCCGCTGCCAAGTCAGGCGCCTCCTGCATGAAACAGTGGCCCCCCGCCACTTGCAGCTGGGAAACCATTCGATTCGAGGACGCTATCCGCCGTACCGACGGGCCCACGAATGGGTAGCTGCCCTCACCATGCAAAATCAGCGTGGGCACGGCAATCCGCCTCAGGTTCGGCCATAAGCCCCGGGGCATCGAGCTGAATATTTCAACCTCGCGTGAGGGTCGGCACCTGAGTCGAACCCCTTCAGGGCAAGCCATCAACGCGTACTCTAAATAAGCCTCCAGCGCCTGCGGTATCCACCCTTTGAATATCCCCCTATCCTGCAGCGCCGCACGGGCGGTCTGACGATCCGGCCACTGGCTGCGTCGAGCCGCCGCTTTGCGCGCCAGGCCGTGGCGCTTGTGCAAGCCCAGCCAGCGGGCCACCCAAAAGGTTGCGATCATACGTGGGCTGAACAGGACCGGGTCGAGCAACACCGCGCGTTCGAACAGCGCAGGGCGGTGAGCCAGGATCAAGGCTGTGAGCACACCGCCGAAACTATGCCCGATTGCATAGCGCGGCACCTCGCCATAGGCTGCGCGACCAACCTCGAAGGCCTCCAGGGCCAGTTCAGCGCTGCGATTCCAACCGCGGAACACACCGCCGTGGTCACTCTCGCCATGCCCCTGCACGTCGCTGAGCCACAGGTCGTAGCGCTCGCTCAGTATGAGCAGCATGGGTCGGTAGACCAGGGCGCAAAACCCGTTGCCGTGTAGCACATGCAACAGTGGCTTGCCACTGGGCGGCGAGCGCCAGCCCCTTAAGGTGAAGCCTTCGACGGTGGGGTAAGACCAAGGGATCAGCTGCATCGTCAAGTCGCTATCGCGGTCAGGAGAACGTCGATTCTACGAACAGCAGCGGGTACAGGGAAATCACCAGAAGCAAGGCCATCAGGACATTGAACAGCATCAACCAACGCGGATTGCGCAACAGGTTGCGCAAGGCGCTGCCGAACATGACCCAGATCCCGACACTGGGAAGATTCACCAACGCGAAGACCAGGCCGATCACCAGGACGTTGTACAGGTAGCCCTGGGCCGGGGCATAGGTGGTGATCGCGCCCACCGCCATGACCCAGGCTTTGGGGTTGACCCACTGGAAAGCCGCCGCACCCAGGAATGTCAGCGGTTTGCGCTCGCTACCGGTACCTTCGGCCATCGGGCCTGACGTGGCGATCTTCCAAGCCAGGTACAGCAGGTACGCTGCGCCGGCATAACGCAGCAGGCTATAGAGCATCGGCCAGGCCTCGAATACCTTGCCCAGGCCCAGGCCTACCGCAATCACCATCACCGCAAAGCCGATACTCACACCTAGCGCATGGGGCACGCTGCGGCGCACGCCGAAATTCACGCCCGAGGCGAGCAGCATGGTGTTGTTGGGGCCGGGGGTGATGGATGAGACGAAAGCGAAAAGTACGAAGGCGGTGAGCAAATCGTAGGAACCGAGCATGGTCTGGTGTCCGAATGGGGTGATAAGGCCGATCTAAGGTAGCGAAAGGCCGCCTCAGGCAGACATGTACAGTCATGACATATTTCGCCCATACACCTGACTGTATCGCTCAATCCGGCTGGAAGATCATCTCGATCGGCTGCTCGAACACGCGCGCCAGGCTGAAAGCCAATGGCAGGCTAGGGTCATAGCGTCCGGTCTCGATGGCATTGACGGTTTGCCGCGACACGCCCAGGCGCATCGCCAGCTCCGCTTGCGACCAGCCGTGTTCGGCGCGTAGCTCGCGCACACGGTTGTTCATCGGTAGCGCCTGACGCCGAACACCGTGCCCAACGCCCACAGCGCGCCCATCAACGGCCACACCATGAACATCGACAAACGCGGCAAGCCTGCCGTTTCCAGGAATCCGTAGGCGAAGGTGATCAGCGCCGTGGCCACGAACGCCATGCCCAGGGCTTCGAGCTGGATGCGCCGGTGCAACTCGTCGAGGCTGCGCAGTTGACGGATCACCACCCAGGCCATGGCGATCATCGCCGGCATCGGTACCAGGGCTACCGCAGCCTTGGTCGAAGGCGCCGACAACAGCGGCAGGTAATGACTGCTGACCAGCACGGCCAGGACGTACAGCGCTACGCTGAATGCGAACGCTGGGGCAAAGCGTGTGAGCGACATAAGTGGGACCTCCATGTAAAGGAGGCTTTACATTGCCCGCATCTCTTGGGCCATGTCAAGCGAACTTTACATTGCCTTGAGGGGCAACCCTGCGGCTAGAATACGCATCCCGTCACCAAGGAAGCCCTGCCATGTCCCTTTCCATCCGCCCCGCCCAGCGCAGCGATGCGGCGCAGATCCTCGCCTTCATCACCGAGCTGGCCGAGTACGAGCGCGCCCGGCATGAGGTCATCGCGTCCACCGCCGACATCGAGCGCAGCCTCTTCGACGAAGCCGGCAGCGTCAGCAGCCTGATCTGCGAGCGCGACGGCATGGCCATCGGTTTTGCCGTGTATTTCACCAGCTACTCCACCTGGCTGGGCCGGCATGGCATCTACCTCGAAGACCTGTACATCACCCCCGAGCAACGCGGCGGCGGTGCCGGTCGTGCCCTGCTGCAGCACATTGCCCGCGAAGCGGTGCGCACCGGTTGCGGTCGTCTGGAGTGGAGCGTGCTGGACTGGAATACCCCGGCCATCGGTTTCTACGAGGCGGTGGGCGCCCAGGCCCAGGACGAGTGGATTAAGTACCGCCTCGAAGGCGAACGTCTGCAAAGCTTCGCCGAAGGCCGTACGCCTCAGGCCGACTGATCACTCCCATTTGCAGCCAAGGAGGCAGCCATGCCCTACCCGATCGATGACAAGCTGGTAGTGGGCGTTGCCTCCAGCGCGCTGTTCGACCTCACCGAGTCGGACCATATCTATGCCAGCGAAGGCGTCGAAGCGTATCGCTCGCATCACGAGCGCAACATCGACCAGCCTTTCGCCCGTGGCGTGGCGTTTCCGTTCATTCGGCGCTTCCTGCGGATCAACCAGGCCTTTCCCGAGCAACTGCCAGTGGAGGTGGTGCTGCTGTCGCGCAATTCGCCGGAAACCGGCCTGCGGGTGTTTCGTTCCATCGAACACTATGGACTGGACATCAGCCGCGCAGCGTTCATGTCGGGTCGCTCGCCCTACGAATACATTCCCGCGTTCAACGCCTCGTTGTTTCTCAGTGCCAACGAAAGCGACGTGCAGCGGGCCATCGACGCCGACTACCCGGCCGGGTTGGTGCTGCCGAGCAAGGTCTACGACGATGAGATCGACAACGAACTGCGCGTGGCCTTCGACTTCGACGGCGTGATCGCCGATGACGAGGCCGAAAGCGTCTACAAGCAGGCGTTGGACCTGAATGCCTTCCAGGCTTACGAGCTGACGCGCAAAGCGATTCCGCACCGGCCGGGGCCGCTGGCCGACCTGTTTCGCAAGCTGTCGTCGATCCGCACCTTGGAAGACCAGAAACTGGCCGAGTGCCCCGAATACCAACGCATTCTGCGCATCGCCATCGTCACGGCGCGCAATGCGCCGTCCCACGAACGGATGGTCACCACGCTCAAGGATTGGGGCGTGTCGCCGGACGAGTCGTTCTTCCTCGGCGGTATGGAAAAAAGGCGGGTGCTGTCGATCCTGAAGCCGCACATGTTCTTCGACGACCAGCGCAGCCACCTGGACTCGGCCGCCAGGGACCTGCCCATGGTGCATGTGCCCTTTGGTATCGCCAACCGGGCAGGGCCGCCTGCGCAGGGTTGAGTCTTCTGCAGGGCTGGTGGCTGTAGCGCTATAGGGCGTCCAGTACAGCCGATCAGGAAGACGTTTGAGTGTCGACTGTCATTAGAACCACATCCGCCGACTCAGATTCCCAGCTTGGCCAATGATCCCTAAAATGAACGTGGTCTGAAGTGTTTTCCACCACGCCCTCTTTTCTATCGGCTACGTGATTGAAGAATGCTGCCAAAGCACGCAACTCTCCAGCACTTGCAACGATTGATGCTTCCGACAACGCTACCCTTTCAGTATGTTCAAGCGCATATCCATATATTTTCATAGGGTCACTCCGCAGTCGTCAGGACATCTCACACACTATTGTGTCGGCTTTTCATGTTCGCGCACGACGGCGGCGACCAGTTGTGCCAGGGTGTCGAAGTGCTCGGCACCGTCCAGCGAAGGCGAACCTGCGTCCACCAGCCACAGCCCGGAATCGGCCAAGCGGTCGACCAGGATCAGCCGCCCGCCCGAATCGTCGCCTACGGCAATCTGCCGCGGAAAATACTGGGCGACCTCGAACGTGTGGTTACGCTCTTGGACATCGCCGATCGCGTAGACCACAACCTGGTCCACGAGCCATGCACCGGCATGTTGCTGCCAAAAATCCATCAGCCAGGAGTCCGAAGGCAGATCCAGTACCGCACAGACCGCTTGCAGGGTGGCGGTGTGCGAAGGGCTGGACGGTGTGTCGGCATCAGCCATGGCGAGATCTCCGGGGTCAGGTGTGGATGTGGGGTGTTCGAGGTGAGGTGCGAGGCGCCGTGGTGAAATCAAGACACCGGAAAGATCAAAGCCCCGACAGGGAATGACCGGGGCTTGGACTGTGCGACTGGCGCATTGAAACGGACGCAGTGATTATCGATCGGTCAGTTGCCGACGGTTGTACCAATACAGATACGCCAAGCCCAACGGCGCGATGAAAATCGCCAGGAACCAGCACATCAACATGGTGATGAACTTCACGAACAGCATCAGCAATGCGTTCACGAAGAACACGTTGTTGCCCATGATGAAGCCGATGATGCGCTCGTAGACGAAACGCGAGTAGGGATAAAGCAAGGCACAGACGATGGCCATGAGGATGCTGCCCACACCTATACCGCTCGGCGCATTGGCCTTCATGTAGATGAAGAACGCGGCGAATAACACGCCGAAGAAGAGCTGCCGTGCATAGTAGCTTGGGGTCAGGCCACCAAAGGTCATGGCAAGAACTTGTCGCATAAGATCCATCTCGAACGTGGGGAAACCGGTATTTTATCCTGGATGCCCCTGGCCAGGACAAGCGGCCAATGGCAGAGCGTTTGAATGTCCCCTGCTCTAACGCCCACAATGAAAAAAGCCCGCATGCGCGGGCTCTTTTCATAAGATTCGATCAAATCGGGTGGCTGTAGAACAGCGCATAGGACTCGATGCCGTCGTTGGGCTGCTTGATGCTGGCGTTGGAATAATGCGTGGCACGGATACCCACGCGCTGGTTGTCGCCGAACTTCAGACCCGCACCGATGCGGTCTTCGAAGTTGAAAGCGCTGCCGAATTCCTGGTCGCCGGCCGAAGTGCCCGAAAACACCGCCACACCGATACCTGCCTCGATGAAGGGCTTTATGTCGCCATTGCCGAACTCATAGACGAACACGGGCGCGAACGACAGCGAGTGCGCGCCGCCTGCGGCTTTGCCGGCTTCCCAGTAAGTGTAGCCAGCGTCCCAGTAGCCGGTCAGACGGCCAACGTCGGACTCGAGCCACGACTTGTCCCAAGCGAAGCCCACCCCGACACGCGCGGTAAGGCCGCCTTGGCTGGTGGCACCAATGGCACCCGACAACTCGGTCGCCTGGGCGGAGATGGCAAAGAGCGAAAGCACCGCAGCGGCGATGACTGTTTTCATGATCACGGTTTTCCTGGAGTTATTACTTAGCAAGCTATCTGAGCACAGTGATATCACACTGATCGATCAATGCAAGTAGATGCTCGAAGCTTTGGAAAATTCGTGATCAGGTTAACGGCTATTCGGCCATTTTCCAGTCCAAACAAGAATTCGCTGCGTTGGATGAGCAACAGGCCTCATTACACGCCGCCTGGCGAGTCCAGCACTTGGCGCACTTTGCGCGCCAAGTCATGCGGCAGGTAGGGTTTGGAGATGACTTCGAACTCCGAACCGCCCACATCGGTGCGCTCGATGGAGTTTTCCGCATAGCCCGTCGTCAACAATACTTTGGTCTCGGACTTGAGCGCCTGCACCTTACGCGCGAGCGTTACTCCGTTCATGCCGCCAGGCATGATCAGGTCGGTGAACAACAAGTCGAATTCATGCCCATCATCGATCAGCGCCAGGGCCTGGCGGGCATCCGCCGTGACCGTCGTGACATAGCCATACTCTTCGAGAATGGTACAGGCCAGTTGCGCGACATCGTCCCGGTCTTCCACCACCAGCACACGCTCATCGCCGGACTTGGGCAAATGCGCGTTGCGTTTGTCGAGGGCCTGGACGTCGCTTTCATCGGACGGGAAATACAGACGCAACGTCGTACCGACGCCTTGTTCGGAGTAGATGCGCGCGCTGCCACGGGATTGTTTGGCGAAGCCATAGACCATCGACAGCCCGAGGCCGGTGCCCTTGCCTTCTTCCTTGGTGGTGAAGAACGGGTCCATGGCACGTGCCAGTACCTCTTCGGACATGCCCTCGCCGGTGTCGGTGATCGCCATGCAAGCGTAGGTGCCCGGCAGCAGACCTTCGTAAGCCGCCCGCACCTCTTCGGTGATGACCACGTTGCGGGTTTCGATGTGCAGCTCCTGGCGGGCGCTACCGACCATGGCGTCGCGGGCATTGATCACGACGTTGAGCAGGGCTATTTCCGCTTGCGCCGGGTCGATGCGGCAGTTGGCAAGGTGCGGGTCGAGATCGAGCTGGATCTCGATGCCTTCGCCCAGCGTGCGGTTCATCAGCACTTGCGCGTCCTTGACCAGTTGATTGAGGCTGATGACCCTGCCCTGGAGTTTTTGCTTGCGCGAGAAGGCCAGGAGTTGCTTGGTCAGGGTGTTGGCCTTTTCTACCGCATCATTGGCATAGGTGAGGTTGCCGAGAATCTTCGCCAGGTCTGGTGACGACTTGCCGGCTACGGCTTTGGACAAGGAGATATAGCCGCCAATGACCTGCAGCAGGTTGTTGAAGTCATGGGCGATGCCACCGGTCAATTGCCCCAGCGCTTCCATCTTCTGCGATTGGCGCAAGGCCTCCTCGGCATCGCGACGACGGCTGACGTCCAGTTGCGAGGCGAAGAAATAGGTCAACTTGCCGGCCTCGTTGTAGATCGGCGAGATGAACAGCGCGTTCCAGAACGAGCTGCCGTCTTTCTTGTAATTGAGCACTTCGGTGGAAAAGTCGTGGCGTTGTTCCACGGCTTGGCGGATCGAAGCGATCACCTCGGGGTCGGTGTCTTCGCCCTGCAAAAAGCGGCAATTGCGCCCGATGATCTCCACAGCGTCGTAGCCGGTCATCTCCAGGAACGCGTGGTTGGCGAAGATGATCGGGTTGTCGGGCCGGTTCGGGTCGGTGACGATCATCGGCATCCGCGTACTTTCCACGGCGGCGAAGAAGATGTCTTTCGGGTGCCCGAGCACGTCGGCAGTGAAGCGGTTGTCGACACGTAGATCGCTGTTGGACACTGCCCAAACTCCTGTTGATTCACTGCGTTGCAGTGGCGGTATCGCTCCGCAGATAGAGTTCGGAGTGGCGGCGCGGGCAATCGTTCCGCGAGTGTTGTACATCGTTCTTGAGGATGTACAAGTCAGAACGATAGCGATAGATCTGTCACCCGGCCTTGCGGCGGGGTGACAGTTCTGCAACTGATCAGAAGTCGACCGAAGCGCTGACCGACAAGGTGCGTGGGGCGCCCAGCACCAGATAGTTCGAACCGGGATAGCCCCCGGTGGATGCCCAATAGTCGCGACCGGCAACGTTGTCGAGGCGGGCGCGGAGCGTGACGTCCTTGTCGTCGACCTTGAAGCCGTAGCGGGCGCCGAGGTCCAGGCGGGTCCACGAGGGGATGTCCAGCGTATTGCCGGTGTTGACGTACTGACGGCTGGTGTAAGTAACGCGACTGGTCAGCGTAAGCCCTTCAAGCCCCGGCACATCCCATTCCGCGCCGATGTTGGCTTGGGTTTTCGGCACGCCGATGGGGTCGTTGCCATCGTCCTTGCCGTTTTGTGTCTTGCTCAGTTCGGCGTCCAGCAGGGTGACACCACCCAGTACTCGAACGCCCTGTACGGGCTCGCCGAACAGGGACAGCTCGAGCCCTCTGTTGCGCTGCTCGCCGCCGTCTTTGAACACCTGATTTTCGACGATGCCGACGGGCTTGCGGGTTTCGAACACGGCCAGGCTACCGCCCAGGCCGCCACCGTCGTATTTCACGCCCAGTTCGGTCTGTTTGGCCACATAGGGGGCCAGGGATTCACCGGCGTTGAGAATCGGTGCGGATGATCCATCGGGCAACGTGGTGGTAGCGCCCGCCGTGTCACCCTTGGTGAGGCCTTCTATGTAGTTGGCGTAGACCGAGAACTGTTCGTTGAGCTGATAGACCACGCCGGCGACGGGCGTCGTTTCATAACGATTGTATTTCGATGTTTTGTCACCCGTGGCGTAGCTGTAGCTCGTCACGTCCAACCCCTGGCGGCGAGCGCCCAGCGTGACCTGAAGCTGGTCGTCGAAAAAGCCGAGGGTATCGGCGATGGCCAGGCTTTGCGTGTGCGTGCGGGCAGTAATGTGCGGGTCGGACATGGAGCCGCTGAAACTTGTGTTTTCCGGTTTGGCGAAACCGACGGGATCGTACAGATTGTCTGCAAACCTACCGAAGTTACCTGCCCACGCGTTGCGGTCCTTGGTATCGAACATCGCGCCAGAAACGACCCATTGATGGGATACAGGGCCGGTTTGAATGTTCCAACGTGCGCCCACCTCGCCAGTGGTTACGGTTTCTTCGCGGTAATTGTCAAATCGATTGGCAGATGTGATGCCAGAAGGGGTGGACGACGGGTTGGACAGCACATTCTTCTCTTCACCCTTGCGCATGCCGATGGCTGCCCAAGTAGTGACGGAATCCGTCAGATCGTATTCCGCCCGGAACGTCCCGAACGTCTGCTTTTCCTTCGAGTACGTCCACGACTGTCCGTAGTTTTTGCTCGCATCCGGCGCGCTGGGCACTCCGCCAGTCGGCGTGACGCTCGGCAACGGATTATCGATGAAGTGATACTGATGCCCAATGTCCGACGACAAGCGCAACCGCTCGCCCTGGTAATCCAACCCCAACGCGAACATATCCAGGCTACGGTCCTGATCCTCGACCGCCGTCTCCCCTGCCCGCTTGGCGACGTTCACCCGCACCCCGAACTGATCGCCCTCTCCGAAGCGACGTGCCACATCGGCCGCCACAGTACCGAAGCCACGGTTCTCGACACCGGCGGTGAGCCGGGTCAGCGGTTCGTTCGGCGCACGCTTGGGCAGAATGTTGATCGCCCCGCCGATCCCCGTGCCACCCGGTGCCGCACCGTTGAGAAACGCGCTGGCCCCGCGGAACACCTCGACCCGCTCGATGAACTCCGAGGCCACGTACTGCCGGGGCAGCAGGCCATACAGGCCGTTATAGGCGATGTCATCGGAGTACAGCGGGAAGCCGCGCACCATGTACAGTTCCTGGAAGTTGCCGAAACCCCGGGCGATACGCACCGAAGGATCGTTCTGCAAAATGTCGGCGACGCTGTGCGCCTGCTGGTCCTGGATCAGCTGGTTGGTATAGGACGTGGAGGTGAACGGCGTCTCCATGTAGTCCTTGTTGCCCAAGATCCCCACGCGTCCACCGCGGGCGACCTGCCCGCCTTCGTATTCGGGCACCAGACCTTCGCGCGAGGCATCGGCACTGGCCGAGACGGCGGTTTCTTCCAGCTCGAGCACGGGCGCTTGGACATCAGCGGCCTGGGCGGCAGGTTCGCCGGCTGCGGGCAGTTCAAGCACGGTCTGCGCCACTACCTGTGGCGAGGCAAAACCGACGAGCAAGCCCACGGGCAACCAAAGGAAAGTCAGCGCGTTCTTGCGGGGATAAAGAGAAATAGGCATGAGCAGACCTGTTGAGCGAGACGGTCGAATACGAAAAGCCGGTAGGCGGATGAACGAGCGGCGCGAATATAACAAACAGGAATGATTCTTTGTTGTGTATTGTTTGCTAATACCGTTCGTATTTGATGTCGATCAACCGCCGCCCTTCAGTGACGACTCAAGCGGACCGCAGGCCTGTCAGCACTAATGCCCGGCACGCGCCCGGGCTCCATTCGTAAAGTATTCGCACAGCCCGATTGTGCCTTCAGCCCATCCGATTATTGGTCCTCGCCGTTATACATAGCATCACGCCTACGCCGGCTACGCGGGTCACTTGGACTCACAGAATTCCGCTGCAACGGCATTCAGTTCCCGATCGTAACTGGCCCTTTCCGCGGCACTCAGAAAACCTTGGTTTTTCACATCACGCGCGGCAGACGACTTGACTGCTTCGATTCGCTCGATCAACCCGCCAGCGACCGAGGCACTTACGGTGTGGAGCCGATCGGCCTCGCGGATGTCGTTCGTCAGCGTCTCGACCCGCAACAGGATGTGGTTGTGCAACGCGTCGGTGGTAGGCCCGGAAGCCTTGAGTTCGGCAGCGTCCTGCGCGCTCATCTTGCAACTGGAGTAAGTCTTCAAAGATGGCGCAGCCTGCACGCCTGCGCACAACATGAAGCTGAGCAGTACCAAGGTCTTTTTCATGATTCCATACCCGTGGTTCGAAGAAGCGAATCGTGGTCGTGCCGAACGCTACGTCCGGCACGGTGAAGGTCAGACGCGGAAGCGGCCCGACATTTCTTGGAGTTGTACGCTGATGCGCGCCAGTTCCGTACTGGCGTTCGCCGTTTCTTCGCTGGAAGCTGCGGTCTGATCGGAAATGTCGCGCACGTTGGTCACGCTGCGGCTGATCTGCTCGCCGGCCGCGCTTTGCTGTTCGGCAGCGCAGGCGATCTGATCGTTCATCGATTCGATGTCCTTGATCGAGTGAGCGATCTGCTTGAGCATTTGTCCCACTTCGCGGGACAGCTCGACGCTGTTGCCGGTCAACTGCACGTTCTGCTCCAGCACCGTGGCCATATGGCCGGTGCTCTGGTTCAAGCCCGCGATCAGTTCGATGATCTCGTCCGTCGACGTGCGCGTGCGCTTGGCCAGGTTGCGCACCTCATCGGCCACCACCGCGAAGCCACGACCCGCCTCCCCGGCACGCGCCGCCTCGATGGCCGCATTCAACGCCAGCAGGTTGGTCTGCTCGGACACCGACTTGATCACGTCGAGCACGCCACCGATGCTGTCGGCATGGCCGCGCAAGGTCGCCATCACCGACTTGGCCGAGGCCATTTCCTCGGCCAGCAGCTCGATCTGCTCGACCGCCTTGCCCACGGCCTGGTCGCCCTGCACCGCCTGGCGGCTCGCGCCTTGAGCGGATGCAGCCGCCTGGCCCGCATTTCGCGCCACCTCATGGGTGGTGGCGGTCATCTCCTGCATGGCCGTGGCGATCTGGTCGGTTTCCACCTTTTGCAACTGCACGCCCGTGCTGGTCTGCTCGGTGATGGCCGAGAGCTCTTCGGCGGCACTGGCGACCTGCACCACGCCATCCTTGAGCTGGCTGACCAGGCCGTGCAGGTTGAGCGTCATGCGTTGCATGCTGGCCTGCAAGGCGCCGATCTCGTCGGTGCGGGTGACGCTCTGACGCTGGGTGAAGTCGCCGCGCGCGACGGTTTCGGCGAGTTCCACGGTTTCCTTGAGCGGTCCCACGATGGAGCGGGTGATCAGCCAGGCAGCCGACACGCTCAGGGCGATCGCCAGCAGCAACCAGATCAGCAGCGCCTGGAGCGCTTCGCTGACGTCCGAACCCTGCAACTCGGCCTGACGTGCCGTCAGCTTGTCGGCCAGCGCGAGCAAGCCGTTGATCGTCTGGCTGATGCCGGCCTGGCCCGCATCCACGCCGGCCTGCGCCTGGATCACTTGCTGCAAGCGGCCTTGATAGGCATTGAGCTCGGTGGCCAGTTGTTGCACCAGCGGTTGCGGCAGCGCACTCGACGTGAGCGCTGCAACGGTGCTCAGCACACCTTCGATAGCCTTTCTCGCAGCGGCTTCGCTGGTGGTGCCAGGCGATGCGGTGTAGCTGCGAAAGCTCATGCGCATCCGCTGCATGCCCATCGACAAGGCCACCATCGTCTGCCGATCTTCGCTGCGCCCCCCGTCGGCGTTGGCGACGCTCCACAGACGTTCGAGCGATTGGTTCAGTTGCTCTGCCGATGCCGAGGCCGTGGTACGCGCGGCTTCACGTTCGCGCGTGGCCGTCACGGCCTGTTGCTGGAAGCCGCGGTACTGCTCCAACAGCTTGCTGGCTTCGCTCAGGAACGCCTGGTTCTGCGGCGACTTGAAATTGGGCGCGATGGTGCGCAACTGGGTCTCGGTCTTGTCCAGCGCAGCCAGCCATTTGCCAGCCTGCTCGTCGGTGGCGCTGACGAAGTACACCAACCGCTCGATGCGCATGTCGCGGGCCAGCGAACTGAAGGTGGCGATGTCGCGCATGCGGTCGCCCCGGTCCGCCAGGGAAACGGTCGCCCGCCACCCGGTGAACGCGATGAGCAGAATCATGGCGACAAGCAGCGAAAAGCCCAACGACAGTTTTGTACGCACACCCAGGTTGTTGAATGATTGCAGCATTGGAAACACCAGTGAGAGGTTGACTAGACGCGCGAGAAATTGCTGGCGCTTCGTTCTCATCGGCGTGGAAGAACAATGCTTGATGCTTGGGCGGGGAAATATATTTTTCAGCGCACGGAGAACGTTTTCATGGCTGTGGTGTATCCAGCTGCCGCGACAGAACCTGTGCTCGAAGTGCTGGCACTCACGGCGTCAAGGCGCTGTAGGAGGCCTCGCAGGCAAGGCCCGCCACTCGGGCACGGTCATAGGCTTTCGCCAGCTCTCCCGCTCGAGCATCAGCCCGTGCGAGCAGGTCGGAGAGCACCATGGCGGCGCGGCTGGCTGCCTGGCCTCGGGCGGTAGCGGCGGGATCCTGGCCGGGGCAACCGACGCTGGCGGCGAACTGACCGGCGTCGTGGTGCAACCGCTGGCCAGCAGCATCGGCGTCAGCAGCGCCAGCGTCAGCCATCCGGTGTTGTTCGTGTGCATGGACACTCGCGTTCTCCTGCGCCTGTGCGCGTCGTCGTTCTTCATTGCGCGCGGCGCGCTCGCCCAGTACCTCGGCCAGGCGGTCGCCGCTGTCGCGCTGGGCGGCGGCGGCCAGGGCCTGGCTGCGCGCCACCGACCGGCCATGCTCGTAGGCGCCCCAGTAGGACGCCAGCACCAGGCCCAGCAACCCCAGCCGTGCTGGCCAGCTCATGCCAACGCCCGTCGTACGCCCTCGTCGATCACTGCCGACCGATAGGGGTTGGCGCCGTTCTCGTGCACGATGATGGCGAGTACGATGCCGCGCAGTCGCGCCGGGTCCTTGATGTCGATGCTGTCGGCGGTTTGCACGTCCAGCCGTGCGGCCACCGCCTCGGCGTAGGCCTGGGTGTCGTTTTCGTTGCTCGGCGCCCAGCGGTCGACGATCTCCAGCACGGTATCGATGCCTTTACCGCCGACGCCTGGCAGACCGGTTCTGCTGCGGTAGTTGATCAGCAGCTTGCCCAGGGCGCGGATGCCGTTCTCGGGCGAGTCGAAGCGGGCGAAGCGGGGGTTGGCTACGCCTTGCTCCAGGCCAAGCTGGCCGACCCAGGCGTTGCGGGGGTTGTATTCGATGTTGCCGGGGTTGTTGTTGCGGATGCCGCGAGGGGTCATGGGTGTTCTCCAGAAATGGAAAAGGTCCGCACGAGGCGGTCAATCGAAGCAATAGGTTATGATTCGGCCCCTACAAAGGAGATGGCCCGATGAAACGATGGATTGTGGTGGTGCTTGCGGTTGCATGTACTGGGTGCGGCACTATCGAAACCGTGTCCAATGAGTCCAAGGCAGTCGACAAACTGGCACGCTGGGGGTCGGACTGCCACTCGATTCCTCGCGCTTTCAGCGGTTTTTCGTACCAACTGTGCAATTTGAGCGGGCCGACCAGATCGGGACCTCACTGGTCGGCCGAGACGATTTTCGTGGACATGGGACTCTCCGGGATTGCAGATACGCTCGTTCTCCCGTACACCGCCTATCAGCAGGTGCAACGGGGCAGTATCCCAATCCGAAGATTGGAATATTGACCGGGTAATGAGTATCAGCAGCGAGCCGCATCGATTCCCCTTCATGGAATAGACCAGAGGGCGGATATGTTCTTCAACTCTGCAAAAATTCTCGACCTGCGAATGCTTGTGTTTCCCCAAGCGCACTCGATTGGACGAGTTACATGGAATGGACATGAACAGAAGCATTTTGATCGGGCTGGCGGTCCTCCTACTTTCGGGGTGCAACCACTACTTCAATAGCCCCTATGGAAGTCGTTGGGACCAGAGAAACATTCCCTGTGACGCCAGCCCTCCCAACCAACCGGGCTGTTATGACAACACTTACCAGAAGGGCCTTCTGAACAGGCTGTTGGATTCAGAATGAACAGCCGGTCGGCAGGGCATGATCAGGCTCATTTCACAGGGCCGTATCGTTCTCGTACGTCGGTTGGGGCTCGGCTGGGTCTTTGGCCGTGATCGATACTTCGGCCGTGTAATCCTTGAGTATCCGTGCGGTATAGACCTGCGCGGAAGGGAACTGGTTTAGGATTTCGCGGGCGCGGGCGTCGGCTTCTTCCTGGTTGGCATAGCGGGTCTTGTTGGTGGCGTCGTAGTCGTTGGTCAGGTTGATGGCTACATAGGGCATGGTTTTCTCCAGGCGAAAAAATACCTGCACGGGGCAGGTTTGGGATGTTCGACCGTCAGGTCTTGGGATACTGCTTCTTCACTCGTTCAAGGGTGGAGTAGAACGGTTCGGCCTTGGGCATCGCTCCTTGGTCCATTGCGTGCCAAAGCATGTCGAGTTGTTCTTCGATGGCTGGGTAATCAGAGGCGCGGGCCTTTGCATGATCACTTTTGTGTTCGATTTTCAACGTGCATTACCTCGCTCCGATAAGGCCACAGGTCAATCACGACCTCGTATTCGCCCGGCAGGCTGAAGTTCAACTCGATATCACTGCCATCGGCGATGTATTCAATGCCTTCAATGATCAATGTGGCATCGGCAGGAACGCCTTTCAGGGTCATATCGACCAACTGCAACGCCATTTGAGGGCGCGACACGATCTTGCCTGCGCTCACGTATTGTTCGGTCTCGCTGGCCCGCGCGAATAGATAGAAAAACCCGGTTCGTTTGGCGTTGAGTTCTGCCTCGAATCGGGACATATAACCACGCATGCGGATCTCTCCGCGTGCGTCGTAAAGTACGACCTCCCCGGCTGTGGATGCCTCTGTCATTTCATGATTCCTTGCACTATGAGGTTTTGATAGGAAAGCACCACGCCCACCTCTGCCAGGATCGAAAAATCGACCGTATGCTGGCCAGCACTCACGTATTGCCCGGACGCTAGCGTGATCGAGCTGTCAGACCAGCGGGCTACAGACTCAGCAATCAGGTTGCCGTCGAGCACGAGCCGGTACTGGTAATACTGGGTGCCATGGGACAGGAACGTCGAGCTGTAGTTGATGTAAACCATGCCCGGCTGGGGCATGTAGAACGTGATGGTCAGCGGCGTCTGCCAGGTAGCGTTGCAGTTGAAGCGAGGCGCATAGCCGGCATACCGGGGTATGGTTACCGCCTCATTGCCGATCTTGAGCGTGTCCACCTGCAAATCGCCGATCTTGGAGTTGGTGATGGCCGCGTCTTGGATCTGCGCGTTAGCGATCGCGCCGTGTGCGATTTTAGCGGTGCCTATGCTGGCATCGCGGATATAGGCATCGGCAATGAATGTCTGCCCCCCCACCACAGAAAATGGCGACGACAACCCCGCACCGTTCGAGTTGAGCAATATGAACTGGTCTGCGTAGACGACGAAGGCCGACTGCACAACACCGCCCTGCTCGTTGATACCAATGCCAAAACCACCCCAGTGGTGTACGCCGTACCGGTTGTTGATCTGCACACGCATGGTGTACTGCGCGTTGAGCATGTTTTTCATGCCCGTCTGGGCGGTTGCGACCTGTTGGACCGAAGCATTGGTATTGCCAAGCGAAGCCTGGGTTGTTTGAAGTTGTTGGCTAAGCGAACCGTCGGCGTCAGCTCGCGTTCTGGCCTCGTTCTGGATCGCTGCTAAAGCCTCATTGGCCCTCGCCTGGGCAGTGGTGATGCGCGTACTTAGCGCCGAGTCGGCATTGGTGCGGGTCTTTGCTTCATCCTGGATCGCTGCGTTGGCACTACCCACGGACGTATACAACCCATCTGTGCGCTTGGTCTCCGACTCGATCCTGGCGCCTTGCTGCGTGACCTTGGTGTCCAGCGCCGATACTGCGAGCGCCTGGCCAGCAGCCTGGCGGGTGGAAGTACCTGGCGTGAAGGCCGACGGCGTCGTGGCCTCGCCGATCTTCTCTTCAACCATGATGCCGTCGAACCAGGTAATGCCCGCATTCGCCGCCGACTGCGTGAACAGTACGATGCATGCAGGCCCGGCCAGTGCCGCCGGCGCCGTAAACGTCAGGCTCAGTCGGACTATGTCGGTGGCTACGCCGACGTTTGCTACCAAGATCTCTGTTTCGCCTCCTGAGGTATTTTGGTACCGCAGGCGTACGGCCACGTTGTGCGCAACGCTACCTTTGGCCCAGAACGAAGCGATGTACTGCCGTCCGGACACGAGCCGAAGGTTGAAGTCCGACGGGCTGCCGGCGAGCCACATCCAGCCCGAACCGGTGCTCGAATCGACCTTAAGCAAACTGCCGGAGTACGCCGAGCTGTCTGCCTGGGCGGTAATGCTGAGCCCACCTTGAGCGCGGAACGCCGGCAGCGTGTCGGTGAACGTCGAGTATTCGGCCGGCATCAGGTTGGACCCGGTACCGCCAATGGCGCTGATCTGACTGCCGATTCGAGTAAGACTCGAGTTGGCTGCGGTCAGGCTTCCCTCGGTCGCTGTTACACGGCCTGTGAGGGTCTGAAAGGCGCTGGTACTCGCCTTCGTGGCTAGGCCGCTGCTGGTGTTATTAACGGCATTCTCAAGAGCGGTCGTCTTGCTGCTGACGCTCGATAGGCTGGTGCCCTGCTGCGATACCGTCGATGACAAGCCAGTCACGACAGACGACAGCGCTGAGCTCTCGAAGCTGTTGACCTGACCGTTGTCCCGCCAGCCCGTTGCGCGAACACCCTCTTCGATCTGGTAGCGATCTGCCTCGATGAAGCCGCTGCTGACCGATCCACCGCCGTACACAACGACCGCTGCATAAAGCCGGACAGTTGCAGCGCCTGGCGTAAAGGTCACGGTCAAGCGTACCCAGCCATCCGAGGCCTCCGCGCGAGTCGCTGCCCAACTTTCGGTACCGGCGCCCGCCTCCGTGGTTCCGTATACCTGCGGCAGGATGCGTAAGCCCGATGTGCCGCGCATGTAGACGGACGCGGTATAGGTCTTGCCCGGCACCGGCTTGAACCGGAACTGCGACTTCACGTAGAAGCGAGCCCAAGTGCTCGACGTCAGTCCTGTCACATCTAGGCGCTGCGCCATGCCCGATGCCAGCGAGGACGCCACCAGACTGGGCACTCGAGTCGTGCTGCCAGTACCGTCGTACCACCAGCCATCGGCCATACCCGGCGTGCCGGGATCTACCCTTTCGAACGACGGGTTGAAGACCAGGTTCTCCGCGCCAACGTCGCCGATGCTGTTGTTCAACTCAGTCAGCTGACCGGAAACACTGGTCACGCCACTCTCAGCTTTTTCGACCCGCCCCGTCAGGGCTGTGTTAGCCAGGGCGTTAGCCTGGACCTGGTCGAAGCTGTTACCCATGCTGAAGGTGGACGGTTCTTTCTGCTCGTTGACCACCGCCTCGAACATAAACCGGTCGAAGTACGTAACGCGGTTGGCTATCCCAGAGCGATTACTTTGAATGGCCAGCTGCATCTGCGTGCCATTGTAGGCCGGGTCTGTAAGGTCAATTACCCCCGCGTATCTGGCCCACGATGTGGTGAGCGCAAAGGTGGGCGCGTTCGATGTCTTGAACGTGGAGCCGTCTGCGAGCAAGACGCGTGCGTACGCCCCAACTGTGTGGCCTGCCGTCTCGGCCCTGGCATAGAAGGACACCAGGTACTTACCTGGCTTGAAGTCCATGTTGCACCCAGGCGCCGTCAAGCTTGTGTTGAGGCCGAAAGTATGCGAATCGGCCGCCCGGCTATCGGCCCGCAGTGCGTAGCCTTTGAGAGCCTGAGGATCAGCCAGAGTGGTGACGTTGACCCCGCCGTTGGAATACATGGCCGGCAGGTCTTTGGTGAAAGCACAGTATTCAGCTGGAACCAGGTTAACGCCGCTAGCGCCCAAACGGTTGAGGTTGGCTTCGACCGAGACGAGCGCCCGGCCCGTGGCCGAGATGTTGGTACCCTGCTGCTCCACGGTGTTGGCCAGCGCCTGTACCGTGTTGACGTCGGCTTTCTTGGCCAGGCTGTTGGCAAGCTGGGTCGTCTGCTGGCCAACCGAGGTCAGCCCTTGCTCTGTCCGCTCAACACGCGCGCTGATAGCAGTGGTGGCGGTGGCGCCTGCATCGATCTGCGCCTGTTCGGTGGCATCTTCGATATCGAAATAATCGACGACGGCCTGCCCGCCCACATCCGAGTAACCCGCGATCACCATCGGCGAGAACCAGGACGTGCCCTCCTTGAGACGCTTAGGATCTGCGAGCGTGCCAGCACCTGCTGCACCACCCTCCGAGCCAGTGGTGTGGCCCTTCACATACACCTCGGCGGTTGCCCACTCACCTTGGCTGAGTCTCCTGTTGCTCAGCAGCACGTAATGCGAGGAGCCAACCGAGCTGGTGCCCAGCGTGCTGATGCGGGTTTTGCCGTCCTCCGCGTAGCAATCCAGACCGGCGTAAATGCCGGGCGCGCCGGTGCCCATGGCAACCTGTTGGACTCGCACGGTCAACTTGTACAGGCGAGTCGGGTCGAAGCGCACCTTACGTGTAGAAGCGCCCCACCACGTCCGATTGCCTGAGCCACCGTCCACGATCAGCGCCGCGCCATGCGTAACGCCCGTAGGTGCACCGAATGACGCCGATGCGCCGGCGCCGCTGTTGGTCGACATCCATTGATCTTGGGCCATGTCCGAAAACACGCTCTGGTAGACCTTGGTGGGCGAATTGTCCTGGCTAGCGAGCAGCTTGGTGTCGATCCGGGTCAGCGACTGGCCTTGAGCCGTGAGGTTCTGCCCCTGCTGTGCAACGGTGTTGCTCAGCGACTGCACGGTCGAGGCATCAGCCATCTTGCTCACGCTGTCGGTCAGCGAGGTCAGCGCCTGGCTTTGCGAGGTCAGTTGCTGGTCCTGAGCGGCATCTTTCTGTTCAGTGGCCGTCACGCGACTGGTGACCTGCTGCAGCGCCTGCGAACTGGCCTTGCCTTCGATGCTGGTCTGCATGCCGTCCAGGCGGGTTGCCTGGGAGGTCAGCTTGCCCTCGGCGTCGGTGACCCTAGTCGAAAGGCTGCTGACCACCGACGCATCGGCCTTGGTCTGCGCCAGGGCCAGCGCGCCAGCAGCGGCCACGGCAGCATCGGTGGCGGCCTTGTCGGTCACTGCCGCCCAGGCGCTGCCGGTCCAGCGCTTCGGCGTATTGGCATTGCCGGTGGTGTCGATCCACAGGTTCTGCGCCAGGCGGTCGGCAACGGCGGGCGCTGCCGCTTGGATGATCACTTTTCCCTTTCCGCCCGCCAGCGCGCTCGCGGCATCGGCAGCAGTCTGCGCCGCGGTGACGTTGCCGTTGGTAGCGGTGAGGCTCGTTTGCAGACCGCTAAGCTGTGAGGCCTGTGCCGTGCTCTTGCCGTCCAGGGTCGAGACGTCCGTCTCCAGCTTCGACGCGCGCGCGGCGGTACCCGCCGCAGTGACGACAGCCTGGCCTACGTCGGTCCAGTAGTCGACATTCGGCGGCGGCGTGTTCAGCGGCACCGCCTTGGTGGCCTGGTACAGCTTGCCGTCGGCACCCAAGGCGCTCTGGCTGGTGCTGTAGGTCTTGTCCTTGCGGTACGGCAGCGAGCCGGCCAACGTCGACACGTTGGTGATCTGCTGCTGCAGATCGGTCTTGGCGTCGGTCACGCTCTTGCTGACGATGGAGAGTTGACCATCGAGCGTGCTCTTGACGCCCGACAATGCATTGTTCACGTCGCCGATCTGCTTGGCCAACTCGGTCTTGGCGCTACCGATCCGCTCGTTGACCGACGCTGGGCCGTTGCCGTCGATGAGCGCGATCTTCTCGATCTTGCTGGTCAGTTCCTTGCCCAACTCACTCTCGCCGATCTGCTTGGCGATCTGCTCCAAGATAGGGCCGGCATCGGCGCTGGCCTGGCCACTGACCAGCGCTGCGTCCACCGGGTACCACGGCCCGAGATTGCCGGAACGGTCGACCAGGCGTGCCCAGAAGTAGAAGCGCTGCCCAGCACGCAAGCCCTGCAAGGTGTGTTTGTCTTGCGGATACGCCAGATCCGCCAGCTTCGTGGCCTTGGCCAGGTCCGTACCGTCGCCGTACCACAGCTCGGTGCGCTGGGTGTCCTCGGCGCCGGCCGGGAACGTCCATTTCAGGCCGATGCCGAACAGCAGGCTTTCAGTGGTCAGGCTGGTGATCGCTGGAGGAGCACCGGTCTTGCCCTGGAGCGAGGTCAGCGCAGAGTGTTTCCAGACGGACGCCGCGTCGAACGCACTCACGGCACGCACACGCGCCAGGTAGGCGCCGGCATAGATGCCGATGACGTCCACGGAGGTCGTGCCGGTGCGTGGCAACCTGACCCAATTGCCGCTGTCCTTGCGCCACTCGACGTCATACCCCACCGCGCCCTGCACGGCATCCCAGGCGATGCTCATGGTGTTGACCGCAATGCCCTGATCGACTCTATACGAGGAAGACAAGGCCACACTCGCCGGCGCCTGCACGGTGCTCACCGGAATGACGCTGATCGGGCGTTCGTCGAGCTTGGCACCGGTGTCGATGGCCGCGAACTTGCTCGGATTGAACTCCAGCGCGGTGATCTCGTAGTGCCCCTCCTGGGTGCGCGAGGTCTTGAGCACGCGGAACAACTGGATGGCCAAGTCCTGGTGATCGATCGCCCATTGCAGCTGTGGCTCGGGGGTCACGTCGTAAGCGGTGGTGACGGTCACCTCACGGCCCTGCACCGCCTGCACCGTGCGCGCTTGCGCGGTGCCGTTGGGCAGGTTGACGATCAGGCGGTCGCCGGGCTGGATCTTGGTATCACGGTCCAGAACGATCGCACGATCGGCGGCCGCCACGATGCGGCCGCCATTGGGACGCCCCGCCACCAGTTCGTCCGCCACGGGAATCACGTAGCCCGGCAAGGGGATGCGCCCTTCCATGCCGGTCTTGAAGGTGACGGTGCGGTCCTGATGGTTGCTCAACAAGGCCCACTTGCCACGGCGCTGGGCTTCGGACGCGCGGGTGCAGCCGATGGCCGAGATCTCCACGGGGCGGTCGCGGTAGCGGCGCTGCAAGGCCAGGTCGGTGACCGGAATCACGTCGGTGTCGTAGTTGTTGGCCGGGTTGTCGTAGCTGACCAGCGCGCGGCTGTAGTGGCTGCTGCGCTCGGCGCCGCCATAGACGAAGTCGCCGTCGATGACGTTGGCCCGGGTGAACACGTAGTCCACATCCTGCGCACGGGGCATGTCGGCCTGCATGAACAGCGCGCCGTGGGCCCAATAGACCATGCCGCGATAGATGGCCGAGAGGTCGCGCAGCAAGGTCCAGGCATCGGCGCGGCCTTGCAGGTTGAGGTCGCAGAGGAAACGCGGTTCCTGCCCGCCGACGCCATCGGGCACCGGTTGGTCGCAGTACTGGGCGATGCGGTACATCTCCCATTTGTCGACCATCCAGGGCTTGATGCGCTTGCCCAGGCCGAAGCGGTCCTCGACGCACAGGCCGAAGGTGACCAGTGCCGGGTTGTTGGTCCAGGCCTGCTTGAAGGTGCCGTCCCAGACGCCGTCGTAGGTGCGGGTCAGCGGGTCGTAGTTGCTCGGCACCGGCCAGCGCTTGGCCTTGCACCTGACCGACACGGCCGGGATGTTCTGGAACTGCTGGGCGTCGAACTCCACATACAGCAAGGCGGTGTTGGGATAGCGCAGCTTCTGGTCGATGATCTCGGTGTAGCCGGCCACGCTCATGGTGTCGGCGATGGTGCCGGTGTTGGCGTTGGCGGTCAGGCGGCGCACGCGCAGCATCCAGCCCGAGGTGGCCTTGGGCAGGTTGACCCGCACCGAGCGCTGATAACCGTTGCTGGTCTTGCCTTCCACCGCGCCGCGGTGGGCTTCGACATAGGCGCCGCCGTCGCTGGCGATGTCGATGGCGTACTCGATGCGGTGGCCGTTGGTGTTGCCGTTGGCGTCCTGCCTGAGCAGACGCGGCCAGGCCAGGCGCACGCGCACTGCCGAGAGCTGGGGGTCCTTCAGGGCGCGGGTGAAGGGGCTGTCGCTGCGCAGCTCGACGCCGACCGAGGTTTCGCTCTCCACGGCGGGGATGCCCTGTATGTAGTCCTGCTCGACGCTGCCGCGGCGCCACTCCCACTTCACGCCAGGGAAATTGACGTTGCCGTTGGCGTCGGTGATCGGCGTGTTGTCGAGGTAGATGTCGCGGTCGGTCGGCACGCCGTCGAACTCGCCCTCGCCCACGGCCAGCAGGATTTTGGCGATGTTGGTCGATTGCAGGCTGTCGGGTGCCTCGACCGGGGCCTTGGGCTTGCTTTCGCCGCCCTTGGCACCGGTGATATCCAGGTGAGTCGTTACACCCATGGTGTCCTCCGAACATAAAAAAACCGCCCGGAGGCGGTTGCGTGTGCTGATGGGCCGTCAGGCCTTGTCTTGCGCCTCGATGGACGCCGATATGATCGATCCACCCCAGCGGCGCTCGCCGATGCAGATGGGTACGGGGTTGCCGCTGGCGGTGGTGTTGCGGGCGGAGCCGAAGGCGTAGGAGGGTTTGTTTTCTGCCGCCGCGCTCAAGGACAGACCCTTGGGTTGCGGGCTGAGCAATTGAATGACGCCGCCGATGGCCATGGACGCACCGGCTACGGCAACGCTACCCCAGGTGCCGGCGCTGGCGGCGAATGCCGCACCCAAGCCGCCTGAGGCGATGCTTGCCGCTACGATCAACGCGACACCGATCACCGTCTGGAGAGCGCCCGCTCGCTTGCTACCTGCCATGACGGGGACCAGGCGAATTTCCCGTGTCCCAGCGCGGCAAAACGCATCGACGCCGACATTCTTTCCGTTGCGAAACACCGCATACCTCAGCCCGAGACGATCCAGCCGCTTGATTTCGGCCTCGAAGCCTTCGAGGGTGGCTTTGAGCGCTTGAAACACCTCCCAGGTCGAGCCGGAGTCAATCACTCTGCGGTGCGAACGTCCAAATTTCTTGGCGAGTGATCCTGAAAGTTTGATCAAGGTCGTCACCGTGCCGCCGATGACCGCTGTGTTCATAGGATTCTCCTGTAATAAAAAAACCGCCCGAGGGCCAATGCCGGTCAGTCAAGACGAAATAGGGTTGGTTGGGGCTGTTGCAGCCCTTGTTGCTTAACCGATACGCCGTAGACGCCGGCCGCTGCTCAGCGATGCCCAGCGTGTCCGCTCAAGCTCGGCCCGTCAGGCCTTGTCTTGCGCTTCGATGGATGCCGAAACGATCGCCCCACCCCAGCGGCGCTCGCCGATGCAGATGGGTACGGGGTTGCCGCTGGCGGTGGTGTTGCGGGCGGAGCCGAAGGCATAGGACGGCAGGTTTTCTGGGGCACCGCTCATGGAAAGGCCTTTGGCTTGAGGGCTGAGCATCTGCACGACACCGCCAAGGGCCATGGACCCGCCGCTCATGCCGACAGCCAACGCAGTGGCAGCGGACCATCCAAGCGGGTTCCACCAGGCCAACGCCACTATCACGACCCCGATTACCGTCTGCAACAGGCCGGCGCGCTTACTGCCGGTGACCACAGGTGCAATCCGGATATCGCCGGAACCACTGAAACACAGCTCTTTCTCTTGCAGATTTCGGCTGCCGCGGAAGATAGCGAACTCGATGCCCTGTGCCTTTGCATCGCTGAGAAACCGCTCAAGGCCAGGAATTTGAACACATAGCGCTCTGATGGCCTCCGCTGGCGAGCGCACCGACAGCCTGAACGACCGCCCGAACTGCCGAAGTTGGCCATAGAACACGACGTTCGTCATTGGCTGATAGTCGATTGAAAGCGCTGACATCTTTTCTCCAGACGTAAAAAAACCACCCGGAGGTGGTCGATGGTTGCGGCGGTCGATTTATCCAGCGCAAGACCTTACAGCATCGAGCACACGTTGGAGCGGCGACTGCCAAGTTCGATAGAAGTGATAGCTGATGTGCGAACCGCCTTGGACTGGCGTGACATCGACCAAGTGTATTGGGGACTGGGCGTCCGGGGAAAGAACCGACAAGTGACCTCCCGAAGACTGCAGGACGCCTCCCAAGCTCGCGCCCCAGACGGTCGTGCCCTGCCATGCGTCGCGAATACACTCAGCGGCCTGTTGGGGCGGTAAACGGGAGTCCAACTCCAAAAGCGAAGGATTGTTTCTGGTGTCGCCTATGGTCCCGCACCCTGCTAGCGACGCTAGTCCCAACCCGACCGCTAGAATTCGCACGCGATCTCCTTTGAGCATTCACCCTCTCCAAAATCTGTTTATCGCCAATGTAAGGTCAGGTATGAGCGCCGCTCTTGTCCCCACCGACTCTGTAAAAAACTTCTTGGTTTGCTTGAACACCGGCGGTTATGGAACGCACCGCCATGCCCGTACGGAGGCCAGTTTCTGCCAGCCCTACTCAAAGATTCGGTTGCCCAGCAGCGAGATAGTTGAATGGTCCCTGAAAACCATGACATTAGCAGCCTAGGCTATCGATCAACCAGCCTCCCGGTGCCGCAAGACGAGCCGTGTGCGTTCAAGCCATGGCCCACCGTACACGATGATTTCCGAAGGCCTGCCCAGCAGATGGTGCAGCAGGAACGGGCCTGATCCGAACACCTGCCCCTCTTCGTCCGGTAACCGCGCAGTGTTGCCCAGGTAGATCCCCGCATGATTCGGATGCGCCGTGCGGCCCACGGCCATGACGATCAGGTCGCCGTGCTGCGGCACATCCACTGGGTAGAAGCCTGCCGCCTCATAGGCTTGCTCGTACAGACTCGGGCCGTCCGCCTGCTCCCACCAGAGATCATCCCGGGCATAGACCGGAAACCCCAGTCCCCATTCGCGGCCATACCAGTCTGCGCACACCTGCCAGCAATCCCAGGCGCCATGCACGAAGGGACGTCCGAGCAAGGGGGTGTGCCCCGTGGGCGTGATGCTGCGCAGATCGCCTTCGGGCCACGACAGGATGTGCCAGGGCACGCCGGTGGCCTCGCACATGGCCAGATCCCGCGGCGAAGGCCGGCTGGTCGCGTCGGGGTGCGAGTGGACGATGCCGATGACCTCGCCCTGGTCTTCGGCGGCTGCGTATTGGGCGGGCGAGATGCGAAATTCTTCGGCGGGCTCGGTCGCGGTGTTGGTGCAGGGGATGTAGCACTGGGCCGGGCCGGCGGCCACGATCAAGCCGCAGCTCTCGCGCGGGTACTCGGCGGCGGCATGCGCCTGCACGGCGCTGAGGATGTCTGGGTGCATGGTCAACTCCGTGCGATCAGTGAAACGGCTGGAAAACCACCGAACGGCAACGGATTGCCTTGGCCGAAGCGTACGGTACAGCCCGAGTCCAGGCAGCCGTTGCACTGGTCCCTGGCCGGGTCGTCGGTGGGTTTGCCGTCCAGGTCGTGGTAGGGGCCGGTGTAGCCGCAGTTGGGGCCGCGGTAGCCTGCGACCATCGCCCAGTGGCACAGCTGGGTCATTTGCCGGCCGATGGTTTCGCCACCGACGTCGCCCGGGCTGGCCAGTTCCCAGGCCACCGTGGTGCCGTTTTCCGCCATTTTCTGGTCCAGGTACCAGACCTCGATCGCTTCTTCGGTCGGGTCCGCCTCGGGGTTGCCGTCCGGGAAGTTGTTCGCGTCCAGGTAGCGCGCCAGGGTATGACGCAGGGTCAGCTTGAATTCGAGCAGGTCGTCGAAGGCCAGGCACAGGGCGGTGATGCGCCCTTCGACGTTGCCCACGGTCAGGGTCGGCCGCACCGACGTGCCGTCGGCGTTGGCGGCGATGCCGTCCAGTTGCAGCGGCCAGGCGTCGTATTCCTGTCCCTGCCACCAGATCGATTTGGCCGGCAACGTGTCGGCCGCCTCGCCCGCTGCGGCCAGTTCTTGCGCCGAGTGAGGAATGGCATGGCTGTGGAAACGCAAGGTGTCGGCACCGAAGTCCGACCCGTCGAGTTCGAACAGCAGCACTTCGCTGCCCGGCTCCAGGGTCTGCAGGTGTTTGATCAATGACATGGCAATGCCTCAGGGATGGAAGGCGCGCTCGAAGGTGGCGCTGAGCCGGTACAGGCCGCCGCCGAGCGGCGTCGAGCGCACGTTGCTGCAGGTGTAGAGGCCCAGCTCGCCCAGCGGTGGCGTCCAGAGGAACGCCTTGGCGCCGGCGTGCCGGTCGAGAAAGACCAGGATGCGGCGCGCCTGCTCGTTCGAGCCGGTGACGCTGATCGGGTGACGGTCCTCACGGTTGTTCGGCCCGTCGCCGACTATTTGGCGGTAGCCGTTGCCGAAGCGCGCGGCGCGGGTGCGGTACTGGATCTCGCCGGCTTCGCCGCGCTCGATTTTCCAGCGAAAGGTCTCGATAGCCATCAGCGTCTCCCCTGGCTGCTGCGGTAGCTCATCCCGCCCGGTCGCCAGGACTCGGCCACGGCGCGTTCGGCGGCGGTTTTCATTTGTTGCTCCATGCGTTGCTGCAATTGCTGCGGGTCGAGCTGGCCGCCCTCGCCGCTGCGCTCTTGGGTGTTGACGTTGACCACGGTGCTGACCTGGATCGCCGTGCCTGCGCCGCTCGCGGCCTGCAAGGCGCCGGATCTGGGGCTGGATGAGCCGCTGTCGATGGCGGTGCCGGTGTTGAGGTTTTCCAGGTAGTCACGCATGCCAGGCCGGCTGACGATTTCCCGGCGCAGCACGAACTCGCCGCCATGCACGATGCCGGCGGGTTCGTATTTGCCGCCGTTGCCGGTGTAGCCGCCGTCGGAGAATCCGGGTTTGTACTTCAAGCCTGCTGCTGCCGGGCCCAGGTCAGGTGTGAACGATAGGGAGTTTGGGAATTCCATAGACGCGGCGCTTGAAGAAGCGGCCCCTGCCCCACTCGAAGCTCCACCTAGCGCGCTGATCGCCGCGCCTGCAAGGTTCGACAACAAACTCGATGCCGCTTGGCGCGCCGCCAGCTTGGCCATGTCGGCCAGCACCGAACGCGTGAAGTCGGAAAAGGAGAACTTGCCGGTGAGCGCGAAATTGACGACCGAGTCTTCCATGGACTTGAAGGTATTGGTAAAGAGCGTCTCGGTCTGCTTGGCAACCGTAGCAGCAGTTTCTTGGTAGCCCTTCAATGCTTTGATGCCACCTCCTTTGGCCTCGTCGCCAAAGAGTGCAAAACCAGTTTTTGACTTTTCGTCTTTCTCCGATTTGCCGTCTTCAGGAAACAAGCTGGATGCGCCATCGAGCTCTGTCTTGACGGGAAAGAGCGGGACCGTCAAAAACCTTGAGCTGACTGGCGGATCCTTCTCGAACGCTGGCGTGGGGTACGGCATGGCCTCCATCTCGCGCACAGGTAAAGGAACGGTGCCGGTGATCGATGCTGAGTTCGAATTGGGCGTTTGGCACGCATGTATAGGAGCATGCGGAGCGATCAGTGCGGCTGGAGGTTTGCGCGGCGTTTGCAGCGCTGTGATCTGGCTTAGCAGAGTCTTTTCGGCGCGTACGTATCTCGCTTCCAGTTCCGGACCAAAGCCACCCTCCACGCTAAGCGCATCAGCTTTGGCCGCCCGTACTTCATCCAGTCGAAACTGCAAGCGCTCGAGCTGGGTCATCGCCGCGTTCGCTTCTCGACCGATCAGCTTTGCAGCCGAAATGGCAGCCTCTTCACTGCGCTGCCTCTCAGCCGCCAACCTGGTCGCCGTCTGCTGTTGCTCAAGCTGAAGCTTGAGCTTAGCCAATGCCTCTTCGTCCTGGGCCTGGGTGCGCCCCACCGTCATCATGTTCGGGTTGTCATCGAACAAAGTGGGATATTGGGAATAGTTGCTGGGCGTTTTTATCCTGGTCTCGAGCTCGGCTATCTGCTGAGTCAGCGTCGTTTCCCGACCGATGTTCTTCATTGCATCGAGCGCATGCGCAGCGGCGTTCTGAATGCCTCGCCAGCCGCGTTCGACGATGCCCAGGTTGTCGTCGATCTGCTTGGCACGGGTAGCCAGTGTGTCGGCGTAGGCGTCAGTGAGCACCTGGGCCGCAGCCGTCTGGTCACCCTGTGCCTGTAGCGCTTCGATCTGGCCGTAGGTGGACGCGGTCAGAAAGTGGTACTGATCGTTCAGCGCCTTCGCTGCCGTGACAGGATCTTCGGCAATGCGGGCGAATTCGGCAATGGTGGTGGAGACCGATTTGCCGGTAGCGTCCTCCATGGCCAAAGCGGCGTTGGCGATGGTTTCGAAGCTGCCTGTAGCGATCGAACCGTTGCTTGCAAGCTCGGCCAGTGCCACGGCTGCCTGCCCGATGGTGCCATTGCCAGCGCCGACACGCGCCGCCATGTCGCTTAAGGCATCGGCTGTGACGCCAGCGTACTGCCCGCTGAGGATCAAAGCCTGATTGTAGGCGTCGGCCTCCTTGCTGCCCTCGGCATAGCCGTACACGACCGCGCCGACGGCTGCCGCAGCGGCGCCGGCGCCCACGGTCAGGGCACCTGCACCCCTGATCAGTCCCGGCATGAGGGTGTCTATGGTATCGACCACGGTTTTAGCGTTGCCGACGGTATCGACCGCAGCATTGAAGCCCTCAAGCGCGCCGCCCAGGCCACTACTGGCAACGGGTTCGGCGTCCTTGTCGGCACTCGCGGCCGGCATACGGCTGAGATCTGCCTGCTGACGAGCCACTTCGGCCTGTAAATCGCTGAGCGCCTGTAGCTCAGTCAAAATTTGCTGCGTAGTGCGCTGCATGTTGGTCAAGGTGGCCGACCAAGCCCTGTCGGCCTTGGTCGCAGCCTGCTCGCTACGCTGGGTAGCGAGGGTGAGTTTGTCGAGGTTGTTGGCCGCCTGAGCAGCCTGTGTGGAGTCAACCCGTACTCTCAATTCGGCAAGTGTTGCCATGGTTTACTCCCTGGATTGCGCCATGACGGCCAGTGCTTCGGCCTCCATGGCGCGCAGGTCGGGGAAAAGCGCCCCCAGGGCGCGGCGCCCGATGCCAAGCATCGAGGCCACGACAGGGAGCGCGGTGTAGTCCAAACCGTACGGCCCGCCCGGCGCGATGCGCCATTGCGTGCCCAGTGCCTCGAACACGCGCAGGGCCGGCCACAGATCGGGCCAGACCTGCAGGTCGTCTTCGGCAAGGTCTGCGGCCGTCAGCCCGAACGCGGCCAACTGTTCAGGCCGCGGGCCAGGCGCATAGAGCGCTCTGGCCGCGGCCTTCAGTTTCCCAAGCGAGCCGGGGCGTAGGCGCTCTGGTAGGCGTCGATGACGGCCTGGGGCGCACCGGTGCAGGTTTGCACCAGGGTGTGCAGGGCGGCGTCGTCGAACGGGTCGTCCAGATCCCAGCCGTGCACGATCGCCTTGAGCTGCGCGGCCTGGAAGCGGATCTCCTCGGCAGTCATCGTCGCCCAGCTGATGCCCTCCTCCTTGGCGCGGGCGATCAACGCGTCACGCGCTTCTCCCCACTCGTCGAACAGCTCGGCCAGGGCCAGGCGGTCGAGGTAGCGGAACTCGAACTGCACCTCCAGCGGCGCATGCCCGACCCGCGGCAGCGCTACGCTGGCGCTGAAGGTCGGGTTGTGGGCAAGGGTGATCTTCGCCATAGGACCTCCTTAAGCCGCTGCCAGGTAGCGCAGGGGACGGTTGGACAAGGCGATGCTGACGGTACGCGTCATCAGGCTGTTGCGCTCCATGGTCGGCGAGCTGGTGATGGTGACGTAGCCGGTGTAGAGGATCTGATCGCCGCCAGGCAGCTTCAGACGCACCACGGCCAGGTCCTTGGCGTCGCCGTAGGCTTCGATCAAGGACACATAGGCAGCTTCAGGCTGATCTTCGACGGTGATCGCCAGGGTGATCGGGTTGCGGTTGGTGGGCAGTTGGCGGTCGTCGTCGTCTTCCAGGTAGCCGACCGTGAGGTACTGCTGTTCGCCGCCGGTGGCGGTGAAGGCAGTGACCTTGGAGATCTGCGTCCAGTTGCTGGCCGGCACCACGCTGCCGACACCGCTGCCGGCGGTGTATTTGTTGAGGTTGGAGGTGTCCATGCCGTCCAGGCGGAAGGCGTCGGCGGTGACGCCGGTGACCCGTGCGGCACGGTCGTTGATCAGCGACCAGCCGGAGTTCACCAGCACGGTATCGCCGTTCTTCAGGTTGTGCCCGGCCGCCGCGGCCGAAGGCGCGGTGGCATTGGTCAGCGCAGTGAAGGCTACGGCTTTGCCCAGGGTGCCGGCGATTTCCAGTACGGCGCCGTTAGGGAGGGGGAAGCGTTCGGTCATGATGTTTTCCTTGAGGGTAGGTATGAAAAAACCCGCCGAGGCGGGTTGGGGTGTTGCGGTACATCGAGGTGCCTGCTCGGCGAAGCGCCGAGCAGATTCAATCGATTCGTTTGCAGGCCTGGCGCATCAGCCAACGCTTGCAGCGCAGCCAGTAGGTCAAGACCAGCATATGGCGGATGCCCGCTAGGGCCAGGGCCACATGCAAGGTCACCGCCGCAGTGCTGGGGGTGAAGAAAAGGTGCCCGCCACCTGCCAACAAGGCATAGCCGCTCAGGGCGATCGCGGCGTACAGCAGCTTGCCGACCACACCGTCGCGTACCTTGGCGCTGAGTACTGCCCAACTGGCCCAGAAAGCGATGCCTCCGGCCGCAGTCGCATTCAGGTACTCGAGGATCATGCGCTGGGCCCTCCGAACTTCGACTTGATGATGGCCCACAGATCGGCCGCTTTGATGGCACGCAGGATGGCGGCGATCAGCGAGCCGCCGAACGTGCCCAGCAGAAAGCTCACACCGGCCACGCTGCGCGGTTCGGTAATGGCGAAATAGCTGCTGACCATGCCGGTCAGGTAGTGCGCACAGGCCATGCCGGTAAGCAGGAACAGCGACCAGGCCTTGCGATCGGTCAGGTCGTCCTTGTGCCAACGAGTGGCGATCAGGGCGCCCATCAAGCCGGCGAAGGCCAGGTCGAACTTGTCGAGCAGCCTGTGTAAGAAATCCATGCGCTCGACTCCAAAGGCGGGTTCTTGAAAGCGCCTTCCGATGAAAAGCCGAAATGCAGGCAATAAAAAACCCGGCGCGGTGGCCGGGTTTCTTGGAAGGCGGTACTTGTTTACAGCTGTGACGATGGGTAAATACTGCCACCAACCGAGCGAGAACACAATACGTGTTCAAGCAATTTTTTTCATTTCATTCATTCTGCCTGCGACGGCAGCCAAGGCGCGCTGATCGAGGTCTTCACAACACTCGAACGCCGAGCGCACATGACCACCCCATTCACGCTCCCAGCTCGCCGACGCCAAGCGAATGCCATAGTGCGCATCCAACCAGGCACGAAAGGCCTCGGGGGCTGCCAACGGATCGGCATTGGCCGATTGCCCGCCCTGGTGCATGTAGCGGTAGCGCGCCATCACGCCTTTGACCAGGTATCCGAGCTTTTCGCGCTTGGCGGCCGTCATGCGCGCGGCGCGCCGTTGGACCATGAGAAAGACCGTCTCTTCGGCATCCTCTTGCTCGCAAGCGTCCAACCGTGGGGCATACATGTAGTTGCCGAACGCCCGTAACGGCCGGCTGAGCCCGGCGATGGCCGCCTGCACGCTGCCGGCCAAGGTCTGGTGCACCGCCTGGCTGGCGCGGCGCTGGCCTTGGGTGGTCTGCACTTTGGTGCCCAGCTGGGCGACCGATGAGGCGAACACGCTCTGGCTGCTGGTCGAAGCGTAGGTGCAGTCGTGCCAGGCTTGGCGGGCGGTATTCAAGCGCATGCCATGCCCTCCCCGCGCGTCACTGGACAGAGACTCAGGCCGCAGTGCAGGATGCGACGCGCGCCTTGTTCGCAAAGGGCCGGGATTGGCCCCGTGCAGATGATGGATAAGGTGTAGGAGTTGGCTGAACTGAATGAACGCATAATCGGCCTCGGAAGCAGTACCGGGGCACAGTCCCGGCATCAGGGCGCCTGGATTAGCGAGTCGTAGGGGCTGACGGCAGCGGCTGGATCGCTACACTGGCCTACCCGCGACGGTCGAAGGCGGATCAGGCATGCTCCGGCAACGAACGCATACAGATAAACACGCATAGTGATTAAAGTAAACACGATAAGTGTATGCTGATCATTTCATTTCGTGATGAAATAACCTCCATGAACGAATCCCTTCATCAGCGTATCAAGCGTCTCCGTAAAGCTTCCGGCCTTTCGCAAGCGCAGTTGGCCGAGGCGTGCGGGTGGAAATCGCAATCGCGGGTGGGCAACTACGAAGCCGGCACACGTGAGCCCACCCTGGCGGACATCGCCGCCATGGCTACGGCGCTTGGCGTCGACTCGGCCGAGCTGCTGCTCGACACACCCTCGCCTTCATCGCCTGCGCCCGCCTCGATGTCCGCCGCCGACATGGTGCGTGAAATGCTGGCCAAGAAAGGCACAGCGCTGTCTGTCGACGCCCGCGAGCGCTTGCTGGCCGCCGCCGAGGAGCCGGCCGATACGCCGCTGCCCAGTCCCGACAACATTCGCCCGAACCTTGCCGGCGACGAAGTCTGGGTCGCCCATTACGACATTCGCGCTGCCATGGGTGGCGGACAGATTCCCCATGACTACCCGGAGATGCTCCAAGACGTGCGGGTCAGCCCCAAGCGCTTGCGGGAAATGGGCGTGACCTTCACCGAGCACCACCACCTCAAGCTGGTGACTGGCTGGGGGCAATCGATGGCGCCGACCATCAAGCACCGCGACCCCTTGCTGGTCGATGTGAGCATTCGCGAGTTCGTGGGCGACGGCATCTACCTTTTCTCCCACGACGACATGCTCTACATCAAACGTCTACAGAAGAAAGGACGCCAACACTTCAAGATGATTTCCGACAACACCAACCACCCTGCCGAGGACATTCGTGTCGATGACACCTATATCCAGGCTCGGGTGCTGTTGGTGTGGAACGCCCATCTGGTGTAAGGCGCACTTCAAGTGAGGCAGGCCTCACGCCCTGCTCGCATCGCTGCAAGGTGCCTGCGCTGCTGGCGTGCAGGGTCGGATCAAAACGGTGGATCTTCATGTTCGACATTGCACGCCTGCGCAATGAAGTCGTCCTGCTCCGACGGAGGCCGGCGCGCCCAGCGAACGGTCACGCTGTCGTCGTCATTGAGCGTCAACGCCAGCTCCGGCGTTTCGCCCAAGGTTTCCAGCAGCGTCGTCCACTCCGTTTCACCGTCGCTGTGCAGGCGGTGGATGGTCACCCAACGCTGCATCTGCGCGACCGGGTGATTGATCATCGCTGAGGCTCTGAGATTCAAGCGCTCCAACCCAGTCATCTGTTCAGGGTAAGCGGGGGTGGAGGGTCCGTCGGTAGTCACTGCCAATCTCCTATAACTGTATGTACGTCCAGTGTTCCGGCGAGCATACATCAAGCCGTGGGAAACGTGAACCGGGTTTGTAGGCCATTGCGCCGACTGCGCTACGAATGGAGCTTGAGTTCAGTGCCTGGGAGGATCTGGAAAAAGGTGTTTCCAAGTCCGCTAAGCCTCTGCAAAGCTGCAATAAAAATGCTCACCCTGAAGCGGATGAGCAGAAGGAACCGATAAAAAGCCCGGGCATGTGCCCGGGGCAAAGAGCTGGACGGTGTTATTCGATCACGAGGCCGAGTAGTTCCAATGGCTCAACCGCTTGGCAAAGTACGGCATCACCAGCGAAACGGTCGCCGCTTGATCGGGCCGGTCAAGACTCATCTTCTCGCCGTCCGAGCCTGGTCCGGTGATCCACAAAGTGGCAGGTACCTTCTCGGTCACCAGACGATCCAGCAGATTTTTCAGCGCCGTACGCGCTGCATCGGTGCTAGGAATACCCACTTCGCCGATATAGGTAGCCATCTTGTTGTGGGCCGCATACGTGAACATCGGGCCGAACACCGTATCGGTGAATACATTGGCGGCGATTTTATCGTTGTTGCTGGCGTAGGCGCCGCTCGAACTGCCGTTGTAGTCACCGTAGCCGTGCACTTCCCAGACAATCGAGTTCGCGGGGTCGACAATGCGCGATTGCAGATCGCCCGAGTACCGCTCCCAACTTCTCGCACTCGCATAGTGCAATCCGCAGATGAACACCGGCTTTTTAGAACTGTTGCGCAGGTATTTCAGCACCGTATTGATGGTGTTGATGTACAGCGTTTTCATGCCCTCTTCAGTGATGTAATCGGTCGCGCTCGCATCGTCGGTCTGCTCGTAAGGTTCGTTGGCCAACCCCCAACCCAATACCATTGGATCGTCGCAGGACTGAACGAGTTTCTGATGGAAGTTGGCCAGGTGGATGGCAGTCCAGGCCGCGCCGCTGATGCTGTTGTTGTCGTTGATCAGCACCGGTTCGGTGGCTTTCCATTTATTACCCTGATTGCCCGCCTGATTGGCCGGCAGCAGGCGGCCGGTCATCTTGCCGCTGGACGTTTCGTAGCGCATCAGGCGCATGTAGTGGTGTGGGTCGGGGATGATCTTGGCTTGGCCATTGGAATCCTCTCGAATCCAGCCCAGCATTTCTTTCCATTTGCTGACGAACGTCGTGTCCAGGCTTGCGCCCTGCCCCGGCAGGCCTTCGCTGGTAAGGCCGATTGCGCGCTGTACCTCGAAAGGAAAACGGATCAAGCGAACGCCGCGCTGCTTGACCCACAGGGTGATGGTATCGCGCGAAGGCCAGAAGTAATGCGTGCCGGCTTCGCCCGGGACGATCTGACGAGCGTTCGCATGAGAGCCGAGGTTGATCCCCAGAAGCGGGATATCGCTCAGCGTGTTGATGCCAGTGCTTGAGTTAGCCATGGTTTGATGCCTCGTGTTGAGTAGGGTTTGAGGGCAGTCGGGCTGCTCTGTCCACGCTCTGGGGCGTTAACGCTGGGCTCGTGGCCCTGAGGTGATTCATCGTTGCGCAACGGGAACACTTGATTTGAAGCTCGGTGTATTCGCCTGCGCGAGCGAGCAGTCGATTGCATTTTCCGCAGCGGCATTCGGTCATCATGTGAGAGGCCTTTCGATGTTTGCCAATCCCCGGATGGAGGCGTTGAGCGGTGGCTTGCCCAGCGGCGATTGGCATGTATGGCGTAGGGGCGCAGGGCTACATGCGCTGTAGTCGCCCTCTGTTTTCACCTGCCATAGAAACGGCAAAGCCCCGAACTTGTCGGGGCCTTTGGGTTTCTACGGACACAAAAAAACCGGCGCATGAGCCGGTTTTTTTCGAAGCTGCCTGGGGCATTGCTTCAAGAGTGGGGAAACTTTGCCACTGTGCGTGCGGGAATGCAACAGCCTTTTTCGTGCTTTATGAAAGCGTCGAGTTATCAGTGATTCGCCTGTGACACCGAAACGCGGCGGCGGAGGCGGATTGGCTAACGGCGAGTCGGCTATGGGCCAACATCGACGGTTGCTGGAGCAGTCGAAAGAGGGTTTGGCGAGAAAAGGCGAGGTTACTCGAAAAGTCACTATGCCCAAAAATGAAAAAGCCACCCTAAGGTGGCTAATTCATTGAGGTATTTTGGTCGGGACGGAGTGATTCGAACACTCGACCCCTTGCACCCCATGCAAGTGCGCTACCGGGCTGCGCTACGCCCCGACACGTTCTCGATACCGCTGAGAACGGAAAGAAATGTAACCTAAGCATTTGATAATTGGAAGCTTTTTTTCAAAAAAATCCAAACCAGCCCAAGCTCACTTCTTCAACACAACCAGTACGTCTTCCAACTCGGTAATCATCTGCCGAATCAGTTGCTTGTACTGGGTCGTATCGTCCTTCGCCTCATCGCTGGATAAGCGCAACCGCGCGCCACCGATGGTAAAGCCTTGATCGTACAACAGCGCGCGGATCTGGCGGATCATCAGCACGTCCTGTCGCTGATAGTACCGCCGGTTTCCACGTCGCTTGACCGGGTTGAGCTGCGGGAACTCTTGCTCCCAGTACCGCAGTACGTGCGGCTTCACCGCGCAAAGCTCACTCACCTCACCGATGGTGAAGTAACGTTTGCCCGGTATGGGGGGCAGCTCGTCGTTATGGCTTGGTTCCAGCATAGGCCTCAACCCGGGCTTTCAGTTTCTGCCCTGGACGAAAGGTGACGACACGGCGTGCAGTGATCGGGATCTCTTCCCCGGTTTTGGGGTTGCGGCCCGGACGCTGACGTTTGTCGCGAAGATCAAAGTTGCCAAAACCTGACAACTTGACCTGCTCGTTGTCTTCAAGTGCATGTCGTATTTCTTCGAAAAACAACTCGACCAGCTCTTTGGCCTCGCGCTTGTTAAGCCCCAGCTCCTCGTACAGCTTCTCGGCCATCTCAGCTTTCGTCAGAGCACCCATACGCTATTTCCTTAACGTGGTGTTCAACTTCTGTTCGAGCGAGGTGAGAATAGTTTGCAGGGTGGCGTTCACCTCATCGTCATTAAGAGTGCGCGATGGATGCTGCCAGGTCAAGCCGACGGCCAGGCTTTTTCTATCAGGATCAATACCTTTACCCTGGTAGACGTCAAACAGCTTGAGGTCGGTCAACCACTCGCCCGCATTGTCTCGAATAATGCCCAATACATCGCTGGCCGCTACATCGCGACCTGCAATCAGCGCCAAATCTCGACGCGTTTCAGGGAACTTGGACAGCTCCTTGAAAGCAGGTAAACGCCCTTCGACGACCTCGCTCAATAACAATTCGAAAACAAATACTGGCCGATCCAGATCCAGCACACGGGCGAGTTCGGGATGAATGGCACCTACGAAACCCACTTCCTTGCCATCGCGCTCGATACGAGCGGTCTGCCCAGGATGCAAAGCAGGATGTTGCGCTGCCTTGAACGTGAAGCTGTGCAGGCTGCCGGCATATCCGAGCACAGCTTCCACGTCCGCCTTGACATCGAAGAAGTCGATACCGTCACGGCCGTTGGCCCACCCCTCGGGCACGCGGCTGCCAGTCACCACGCCAGCGAGCATTGGCTCTTGCTTGAGGTCTCCAAGTTGACCAACGAAGCGCAGGCCACTTTCGAACAGGCGAACCCGATCTTGCTGGCGATTGAGGTTGTGCTGGAGCGCCTTGACCAGACCCGGCCAAAGCGAGGCACGCATGGCCGCCATGTCGTTGGAGATCGGGTTGGCCAGTTGCAGAGGCTCGATACCTGGGCTGAACAGCTCGAACAGTTTGGGATCGATGAAACTGTAAGTGATTGCTTCTTGGTAACCACGGGCGACCAACAAACGCCGCAGGGTTGGCAATTCACTACGTGCTTCCTGAAGTGCCTGCGGCGCCAGGCGTGCCTGGGGATAGCGAACCGGCAGGTTGTTATAGCCGTATAGACGCGCCAACTCTTCGATCAGATCGACCTCAAGGCTGATGTCGAAGCGATGCGATGGCACGCTCACGGTCCATTGCCCTGCCCCTGCAGGCTGTACGCCCAAGCCCAGGCCCTCGAGCAGTCGCTCGATCTGGGCAGCGTCCATTTCCATCCCGAGCATCTGGCTGACACGCTCAGCGCGCAGCGTGATCGGCGCGTTTTGCGGCAGGTGCTGCTCACTTACGCACTCCATGATCGGGCCAGCCTCACCACCGACGATCTCCAGCAGCAGACCCGTAGCGCGCTCCATGGCCTCGCGCGCCAGATTGAAATCGACGCCCCGCTCGAAACGGTGCGAAGCATCGGTGTGCAAACCGTATGAACGGGCCTTGCCAGCCACGGAGATGGGCTCGAAGAACGCGCTTTCCAGGAACAGATCGCGGGTTTTCTGGGTATCGACACCGCTGTGTTCGCCGCCCATGACGCCTGCAATGGCCAGTGCCCGGGCGTGGTCGGCGATCACCAGGGTGTCGCCACGCAGGGTAACTTCCTGACCGTCCAGCAGGACCAGCTTCTCGCCCTCTTCGGCCATGCGCACCTGGATGCCGCCGTTGATCTCGGCCAGGTCGAACGCATGCATCGGCTGCCCCAACTCGAGCATCACGTAGTTGGTGATGTCGACGGCTGCATCGATGCTGCGCACGTCGCTGCGCCGCAGGCGTTCGACCATCCACAGCGGCGTGGGCTTGCTCAAGTCCACGTTGCGGATGACCCGGCCCAGGTAACGTGGGCATGCCGCCGGTGCCAGGACCTGCACCGGGCGCTGCTCGTCATGCACAGCTTCGATCGCTGGCACGTGCGGGCGACTGACCGGCACGCTGTACAGCGCGCCCACTTCGCGGGCCAAGCCTGCCAACGACAGACAGTCACCCCGGTTCGGAGTCAGGTCCACTTCGATGCTGGCGTCGTCGAGGTTGAGGTAAGTGCGAATGTCTTCGCCGACAGGGGCGTCGGCGGCCAGTTCGAGCAAACCGTCGTTCTCTTCACTGATCTGCAACTCGGCAGCCGAGCACAACATGCCGAACGATTCGACGCCGCGCAGCTTGGCTTTCTTGATCTTGAAGTCGCCCGGCAGCTCGGCACCGATCATGGCGAATGGGATTCTCAGGCCCGGGCGCACATTGGGCGCACCGCAGACGACCTGGAACGTTTCCTGACCGTTGCTGACCTGGCAGACACGAAGCTTGTCTGCATCCGGGTGTTGTTCGGTGGCGACAACTTCGCCCACCACGATGCCGCTGAACTGCCCTGCGGCAGGCGTCACGCTATCGACTTCGAGGCCGGCCATGGACAAACGGGCGACCAATTCGTCGCGAGAGACGTGCGGGTTTACCCAACCGCGCAGCCACTGTTCACTGAATTTCATGCTGTTCTCCTGAGATGTGCGTCAAGTACGGGCTAGCGGAACTGGGCGAGGAACCGCAAGTCGTTGTCGAAGAACAGACGCAAATCGTTGACGCCATAACGCAACATCGCCAAGCGCTCGGCACCCATGCCGAAGGCGAAGCCCTGGTAGGTTTCGGGGTCGATGCCAGACATGCGCAACACATTGGGATGCACCATGCCGCAACCCATGACTTCCAGCCAGCCGGTCTGCTTGCAGACTCGGCAGCCCTTGCCGGAACACATCACACATTGAATGTCGACTTCTGCGGACGGTTCGGTGAACGGGAAGAAGGACGGGCGGAAGCGCACGGCCAGTTCTTTTTCGAAAAATACCCGCAGGAATTCTTCGATCGTGCCCTTGAGGTCGGCGAAGTTGATGTCGCGATCGACCAGCAAACCCTCGACCTGGTGGAACATCGGCGAGTGGGTGATATCCGAGTCGCAACGATAGACACGGCCCGGGCAGACGATGCGAATCGGCGGCTGGCTCGACTCCATGGTGCGCACTTGCACGGGCGAGGTGTGCGTACGCAGCAGCATGTTGGCGTTGAAATAGAACGTATCGTGCATCGCCCGCGCGGGGTGATGACCGGGAATATTGAGCGCTTCGAAGTTGTGATAATCGTCTTCGACTTCGGGACCTTCGGCAATGCCGTAGCCGATATGAGTGAAGAACTGCTCGATGCGTTCCAGGGTACGGGTAACGGGGTGCAGGCCACCGGTGGTCTGACCGCGGCCCGGCAAGGTAACGTCGATGCACTCGGCCGCCAGACGGGCGTTGAGTTCGGCTTCTTCGAATGCAGCTTTGCGGGTATTGAGGACGACGGTGACGCGTTCCTTGGCATCGTTGATCAGCGCGCCAACCTTGGGCCGCTCATCGGCCGGCAAGTTGCCCAGGGTCTTCATCACCTGGGTCAGTTCGCCCTTCTTGCCAAGAAATTGGACCCGGATCTGTTCCAGGGTATTGATGTCTTCAGCGCGCTCCACGGCCGCTAGGGCTTGGGAGACCAGCGCATCCAGGTTTTCCATGTACAGACTCCAGATACAAAAATAGGGGAAGAGCTTTGAAGGCTCTTCCCCTATCGATGACGTTTTACACCCGCAGGCGCCAAGCGCCTACGGATGATTGTCGTGGGTACTTAAGCCAGAACGGCTTTAGCTTTCTCGACAATTGCAGCAAACGCCGCTTTTTCGTTCACTGCCAGGTCAGCCAGAACCTTGCGGTCGATTTCGATCGACGCTTTTTTCAGGCCAGCAATCAGACGGCTGTACGACAGACCGTTGGTGCGTGCACCGGCGTTGATACGGGCGATCCACAGTGCGCGGAACTGACGCTTCTTCTGGCGACGGTCACGGTAGGCGTATTGACCCGCCTTGATGACAGCCTGCTTGGCAACACGGAACACGCGCGAGCGTGCACCATAGTAGCCTTTAGCCAGTTTCAGGATTTTTTTGTGACGCTTGCGAGCGATGACGCCGCGCTTTACACGAGCCATGAGTAACTTCCTCTATCTTTGACCAGAATTAACGAACGCGCAGCATGCGCGCGACTTTTGCGACGTCGGACGGGTGCAGCATGCTGCTACCACGCAGTTGACGCTTACGCTTGGTCGACATTTTGGTCAGGATGTGGCTCTTGAAAGCGTGCTTGTGCTTGAAGCCGGTCGCCGTTTTCAGGAAACGCTTCGCAGCACCGCTCTTGGTTTTCATTTTTGGCATGTTGGAACTCCGCATTCGATAAAATTACACATAACCATCAGGCCTGCCGTGCCCGGGAGGTTATTTCTTTTTCTTGGGGGCGATGACCATCATAAGTTGGCGTCCTTCCATCTTAGGATGCTGCTCAACGGTGCCGTATTCGGCGAGGTCGGCTTCGACCCGCTTCAACAGCGCCATGCCCAGCTCCTGGTGGGCCATCTCACGACCACGGAATCTCAACGAGATCTTGGCCTTGTCCCCATCTTCAAGGAAACGTACCAGGTTGCGTAGTTTTACCTGGTAATCTCCATCCTCCGTCCCTGGACGAAACTTGATTTCTTTGATCTGGATGATCTTCTGGTTCTTCTTCGCCGCAGCCTGCTGCTTTTTCTTCTCGAACAGGCTTTTGCCATAGTCCAAGACCTTGCACACAGGCGGTACAGCGTCAGCAGAAATTTCTACCAGATCCAGCTTCGCTTCTTCAGCGATACGAAGTGCTTCGTGGATCGAGACGATGCCCAGCTGTTCACCATCAGCACCGATTAACCGAACCTCTTGAGCCGAGATATTCTCGTTGATCGGGGCCTTCGGTGCAGCACGTTTATCGTTTCTCATTTCACGCTTAATAGTCATTACTCCGATTCTTGGCGACCACGCCGGGAAACCGCTTGCGAGAGTAGCTCTGCGAATTGCGCGACGGGCATCGAGCCCAGGTCAGCGCCTTCACGGGTGCGTACGGCAACGGTTTGCGTTTCGACTTCACGGTCCCCTATAACCAAAAGGTACGGGACCTTGAGCAAAGTATGCTCGCGGATTTTAAAGCCGATCTTCTCATTTCTCAAGTCGGACTTGGCACGAATTCCGCTCGAAGCCAACATTTTTTCCACATCCAGGGCGAAATCGGCCTGTTTGTCGGTGATATTCATGATCACCGCCTGGGTCGGTGCCAGCCAGGCCGGGAACACGCCAGCATAATGTTCGATAAGCATGCCGATGAAGCGCTCGAACGAACCCAGAATGGCCCGGTGCAGCATCACAGGACGTTTGCGGGCGTTGTCCTCGGCAATGTAGCTGGCATCCAGACGTTCTGGCAGGTTCGGATCGTACTGCAGCGTCCCGCACTGCCAGTTCCGGCCAAGGCAATCACGCAAGGTGAATTCGATCTTCGGCCCATAGAAGGCGCCCTCGCCCGGTTGGTATTGCCACTCAAGGCCCGATTCATCGAGCGCATCGGCCAAGGCAGACTCGGCGCGATCCCACAACTCCTCGGACCCCACGCGCTTGGCGGGGCGAGTGGACAGCTTCATGGCAATGTCCGTGAAGCCGAAGTCCTTGTAGACGTCCAGCGTCAGGCGAATGAAGTCAGCCGCCTCTTTCTTGACCTGATCTTCGGTGCAGAAGATGTGCGCGTCATCCTGCGTGAAACCACGCACACGCATGATGCCGTGCAGCGCACCGGACGGCTCGTTGCGGTGGCATGCGCCGAACTCGGCCAGACGCAGCGGCAGGTCGCGGTAGGATTTGAGCCCCTGGTTGAATACCTGCACGTGGCACGGGCAGTTCATCGGCTTGACCGCGTAATCGCGATTTTCCGACGAGGTGGTGAACATGTTTTCCGCGTAGTTGGACCAGTGCCCGGAACGCTCCCACAGGATTCGGTCCACCACTTGCGGTGTCTTGATTTCGAGGTAGCCGTTGATGCGCTGGACGGTACGCATGTACTGCTCGAGCACTTGGTAGATGGTCCAGCCGTCCGGGTGCCAGAACACCATGCCGGGCGCTTCTTCCTGCAGGTGGAACAGGTCGAGCTGCTTGCCGATCTTGCGGTGATCGCGCTTTTCGGCTTCTTCGATGCGCTGGATATAGGCCGCCAGTTGCTTCTTGTCGGCCCAGGCAGTGCCATACACACGCTGAAGCTGCTCGTTCCTGGCATCGCCGCGCCAGTAGGCGCCGGACAGCTTGGTCAGCTTGAAAGCCTTGAGGAAGCGCGTGTTCGGCACGTGCGGGCCACGGCACATATCGACGTATTCTTCGTGGTAATACAGCCCCATGGCCTGCTCTTCGGGCATGTCTTCGATCAGACGCAGCTTGTATTCCTCGCCACGCGCGGTGAACACGTCGATGACCTCGGCACGCGGGGTCATCTTCTTGACGACGTCATAGTCCTTCTCGATCAGCTGCTGCATGCGCTTTTCGATCGCGGCCAGGTCGTCTGGCGTGAAGGGCCGCTCGTAGGCGATGTCGTAATAGAAACCCTCGTCGATCACCGGGCCGATGACCATGCGTGCGGTCGGATACAGCTGCTTCACCGCGTGGCCGACAAGGTGGGCGCACGAGTGACGGATGATCTCCAGTCCCTCTTCGTCTTTGGGGGTGATGATCTGCAACGTGGCGTCGTGCTCGATGAGCTCGCAGGCGTCGACCAGCTTGCCGTCGACCTTGCCGGCCAGGGTGGCTTTGGCCAGGCCTGCGCCGATCGAGGCGGCGACGTCGGCAACGGTCACGGCCTTGTCGAACGAACGTTGACTGCCATCGGGAAGAGTAATGGTGGGCATGGCGCCTCCTCTCCTAGTGGTGACCCCTACCAAAGGTCACGTGGGTTGGGATGAGCCAGTACAAGATCCGGTCTGCCTTCACGATGTGAAGCCTGCCTCACGGCGGCAGAAGCCTTTCGGCTTGATCAGAAACGAACCAGAGTGACTGGAAGGTAATAAAAAGAATTCGCAACATTCCATTGGGCGTGTTGCGAGCCGAGCATGCTAGCACGCGGGTTTGCGGGCGGTGCAGAAATATTTGGACTGCCCAGGCAACCACTGAACTCTTCAGGGGGGTGCCAATCAGACCCTGTGAAGCATCCGATTCTTGATCAGACCTAACTCAAGGAGTGTCAGGTTATGCGACTTCAGTCCCTATTGGCGTTCGCGGCGCTCGGCGCGCTCTCGCTGCCCTTCGCTGCCACCGCAGGCGAATGGCCTGCTGGCAAGCACGACGCGTACATGAGCCAGTGCGAACAAGTAGCGACCGGCCAGGGCTTGAATGCCCAGGCCGCCAAGGAGCACTGCAAGTGCGGCGCGCAAGCCATTCAGAAAAATTTCAGCACCGCTGAGATCGAAGCACTGGATAGCAAGAACGGGGTCGACCCGAAGCTGGCCGAACGCGCTCGGGCAGCGGTAACACAGGCCTGCATGGCCAAAGGTTGAGGCTTGAAAGCGCCATTCCCATTGGGTTCATTGAGCTGAATCAACATTAATCGAAGGTAATTGGCGCTAGACGGTTGGAAATGCACTATGATGTCCCCGTGCTGCGTCGCCTTGGCAACATTGCACCACCGAAAATTAAATGTCTGGAGATCCACCCATGTCCAATCGCCAAACCGGCACCGTCAAATGGTTCAATGATGAAAAAGGCTTCGGCTTCATCACCCCACAAGGCGGCGGCGACGACCTGTTCGTTCACTTCAAAGCCATCGAATCCGACGGCTTCAAGAGCCTGAAAGAAGGCCAAACTGTTTCCTTCGTAGCCGAGCGCGGCCAGAAGGGCATGCAGGCTGCTCAGGTACGTCCGGAGTAATTCGGCCGCTCTACAAAAAACCCGCCTCACGGCGGGTTTTTTGTGCCTGCGAATCAGGCAGCCTTCAACCACAGTTGACGCGGTTGACCATCCCCTGCTCGTTCACGTTCAAGTTCAGGCGCTCGGAACGGTACTCCAGCGTGACCATGTCATGCGGCTTCAGGATGCGCGCGATTTGCGAACCACTGGCCGTCCGTGCCTGCTCCAACAGCATCGGCGTAGCCGCTTTGCCAATGGCAAAATCGGCACCATTGGCTTGGCAACGGCCATCGTTACCCTGAGTGGCAGCGACTGCCGGCTCGTGTGCCGCATCTGATTGGCCATCGGTGCTGCAGCCTGCGAGAGCGGCGATCATCAGCAACGATGCCAAGGAAGCGCGAGTGCGGATCATGAATCCTCCTAATCAAATGACAGAATCAGCCTAATGCGACCATGGTGCAGGTCGATTCGTTGCAAAAACGCCCGAGTCTGCCCAATTGCAGGTCTGAACACGAAAACCTAATCGTGACTGAATTTTGCACGGCATGGTAAATTTGGCTCCGGTTCATTCATCGCAGCAAAGCCTGTGCATGTGAACGAGCCTTCATTCAAGCCTGCAACGAGAGTCAAACATGAGCAGCATCACTCTGGACGCCAACATCAAGGTCAAGATGGCAGGCGGTCACCGCGCTTACAGCCCTGCTTCGCCGGAAGAGCTCATGTTGATCGCGGTCGATCTTCTTGTGCGCGAGCTGGGCGGCGAAGCCGCACGCACCTTCATGAGTCAAACCCTCGAGCGGCACGCGCCCTTGGCAGGCACCGTTGCAGCCTCATCCCAGACTGTCGGCCTTCCGGCCAATTGAACGACCCTTGCAGCTCCGGCTAATCGAGCGATACAGGCATACTGACCCCAGCACGCTCGCAATCGCGCCCTGAGCGACCATCCATAATTGCTTCTGTCGGTTGCAGGCCGCGAATCCTTTGGGATCGAGCCCTGGCGTCAGTCGAGCCTGGTCGTTCGGAATCCCGAACAAAAACGCTCTCAGAATTCGGAAAACCGTACTCTTGCGTCGTTTCACGGCAGAGAATGACACTGCGATTCACTCTCTATACTCCGGCGTCATAGGAAAAGTCTCCTCATACCAAGAAATGGTACGAAACCTGCCTTATCCTCGGCGCGTTACAGCCAACAGCTTCTCAACGGAAAAGAGAGACAACAATAATGAATGCTGCACTCAAGACCTTCGTTCCCAGCGCTCTGGCGCTGTTCCTCATCCTTCCGGCCAGCGTGTCGGCCGAAGAAGCAAAGACCCAGAAAAAACTCGCTAACGTCGTGATCCTGGCGACTGGCGGCACCATCGCCGGCGCAGGCGCCAGCGCGGCGAACAGTGCGACCTACCAAGCGGCCAAAGTGGGCGTCGACAAGCTCATCGCCGGCGTCCCGGAGTTGGCTGATGTGGCCAACGTGCGTGGGGAACAGGTCATGCAGATCGCTTCGGAAAGCATCACCAACGAAGACCTGCTCAAACTGGCCAAACGCGTCTCCGAGCTGGCCGATAGCGCGGATGTCGATGGCATCGTCATCACCCACGGTACCGATACCTTGGAAGAAACCGCCTATTTCTTGAACCTGGTCGAGAAGACCGAGAAACCCATCGTGGTCGTGGGCTCGATGCGCCCTGGCACCGCCATGTCGGCTGACGGCATGCTCAACCTGTATAACGCGGTGGCCGTCGCAGGTGACCAGCAATCGCGTGGCAAAGGCGTACTGGTGACCATGAACGACGAAATCCAGTCGGGTCGCGACGTCAGCAAATCGGTCAACATCAAGACCGAGGCGTTCAAGAGCGCCTGGGGCCCGATGGGTATGGTCGTGGAAGGCAAATCGTACTGGTTCCGTCTGCCGGCCAAGCGCCACACCATCAACTCCGAGTTCGACATCAAGCAGATCACCACCCTACCGGCCGTGGACATCGCCTATAGCTATGGCAACGTCTCCGACACCGCCTACAAAGCCCTCGCGCAAAATGGCGCCAAAGCCCTGATCCATGCCGGTACCGGCAATGGTTCGGTGTCTTCGCGCGTGGTTCCGGCTTTGCAAGAGCTGCGCAAGAACGGCGTACAGATCATTCGTTCGTCCCACGTCAATCAGGGCGGTTTCGTGCTGCGCAACGCCGAACAGCCCGACGACAAGAACGACTGGGTCGTGGCTCACGACCTGAACCCACAGAAAGCGCGGATTCTGGCTATGGTCGCCATGACCAAGACTCAGGACAGCAAAGAGCTGCAGCGGATCTTCTGGGAGTATTGATCGGTCGCTGATGGCCGTCTTGAGATAGCCATAAAGCTCGTCAACGACTCGGCCGGCGCAATGCCGGCCGAGTTCTGTGTGTCATCAGCATTCAAAACGTACAGGTTAGGCTGCGTGCGGTTGCTCATCGTGCAACGAGATCCGTGACGTTTCCGCCAATCCCAAGCCCCCCACCAGCGCCAGCACGGCGATCACCACCAGGTAGAACGCAGGTGCCAGGCTGCTACCGCTCTGGGCGATCAACCAGGTGGCGACCAGTGGTGCGGTACCGCCGAACAGGGTGTAGGCAACGTTGTAGGTGATGGCCGATGCGGTATAGCGGCTGCGCGTCGGGAAGCTCTCAGAGAGCAGCGCCGCAGTGACGACCCCACTGGTCAGCGCGCCGACCGCCAGCAGGATCACGCCGATCAGCGCGTAGGGCAAAGAGCCGGAACTGGCCAGCCAATACGCCGGGAACACGCAGACGATCACCCAGCCACAGGTGAACATCACCGTACGACGACGACCGATGCGGTCGGACATCGCGCCCGCCACAGGGCAGCCCAGCGCCGCGAACAGCAGTGCCACGGTGGTGACCAGCAACGATTCGGCACGCGACAGATTGCCGACCAGTTGCAGATAAGTGGCGAAGTAGGTGGTGAACATGTAGAACGACAATGCCGTCAGCGAAATGAATGCGCCCAAGCTCACGATCGCCCGGCCGTGGTTACGCAACGTGTCCTTGAGCGGTGAGTGCGCATGTACGCTGCCTTCGGCCATGGCAGCCTGGAAGGCCGGTGTTTCCTCCATACGCCAGCGCAGGTAGAGCCCTACCAAGCCCAAGGGCGCGGCGATCAGGAAAGGGATACGCCAGCCCCAACTGCCCATGGCCTCAGCTGACAGACTGGCCTCCAGACCATAGGCCAGCACCGCCGCACAGGCGAAAGCCGAGAAGGTCGAAACCGGTACGAAGCTGCCATAGAAGGCGCGTTTCTCGCGGGGCGCATGCTCCATCAGATAGGCACAGGCACCCGCATATTCGCCCCCTGCGGAAAAGCCCTGTACGCAGCGCGCCAAGGTCAGCAGCACCGGCGCCATCAGACCAATGCTGGCATAGGTCGGCAACAGTCCGATCAGTGTGGTGGAGCCTGCCATCATCAGAATCGTCATCGACAGCACCCGCTTGCGCCCCAAACGGTCACCCAACGCGCCGAAGAACACCCCGCCCAATGGGCGCAGGGCAAAGGCGACCGCGAACACGGCGAAGGTCTTGAGCAGGCCGACACTGGGATCAGAGCTGGCGAAGAACTGGCTGGCGATCAGTGTGGCGAGAAAACCATAGACCGCGAAGTCGAACCACTCGACGAAGTTGCCGACGGCCGACGCGGCGATCACCCGGCGCAGGGTGGCGGGGGGTACCTCATGGGGTGTGGGCATGCACGCGCTCTCCGATTTCCATAGGCAGCCTGGGGGGTGTGCTGCGAACAGGCAGCGTTATGGTTGTTATGCCTACAGTAGAACGCCCTAGAACTGGCCGAACTGTGATGAAAGCGACACCGGATTATCCATTTCCAACATTTCACCCGATACACGTAGTGTTTTTTTCTAATCGCATCCATCTCTTTGGAATAAATTTCTCCATCTTCTGTAAAACTACGCAGACAACGAAAAACCTGTACAAATATCAGCCTTTAGCATGTTCTCTTTTTGCAGACCCGCCCTCGTGCACGGAGCCCATCGCCACTATGTCCCGCCCTACCCCGCTGTACTTCGATTACGCAGCCACCACACCCGTCGACGATCGCGTCATCGAAATGATGCTGACCTGTCTTGGCCGAGACAGCCATTTCGGCAACCCTGCCTCCAGCGGCCACGCGTTTGGCCAGGCCGCTCGCAACGCGGTGGAAACGGCCCGCGAGCAGGTGGCACAGTGCGTAGGTGCGCAGGCAGAGCAGATCGTCTGGACGTCGGGCGCGACCGAGTCGAACAACTTGGCGCTCAAAGGCATCGCCCAAGGGTGCGCGCAGCCGGGTCACTTGATCACCAGTGCCATCGAGCACAAGGCCGTACTGGATACAGCCGATCAATTGCAGCAGCTGGGCTGGGACGTGACGCGCCTGCGTCCCGGACGTGACGGGCTGATCACGCCCGCGCAGGTGACTGCTGCACTACGGCCGGAAACGCGTCTGGTGTCGTTGATGGCAGTCAACAACGAGCTGGGTACCGTCACCGATTTCGCCGCCATCGGTGAGCAGGTGCGCGCACAGGGGGCATTGCTGCACGTGGACGGCGCGCAAGCGGTCGGCAAGCTGAAACTGGACATGCGCACTCAGGCCGTCGACTTGATGTCGTTTTCGGCACACAAAGCCTACGGTCCCAAAGGCATCGGCGCGCTGTACGTAGGTGAGCGGGCGCTGCCGCTGCTGCGCGCGCAGATGCACGGTGGCGGGCATGAACGCGGCCTGCGCTCGGGTACGCTGCCCAGCCACCAGATCGTCGGCATGGGTTCGGCGTTCGCCTTGGCCGGACAACCCGGCGACGCCGAATACCTGCGCATCCAGCAACTGAGCCAGCGGCTGCATGACGGCATGCTGGCCTTGCCTGGTGTGCGCCTGAATGGATGCCCTACACAACGTATACCGCACACTCTGAATCTGACCATCGACACCCCTGGCTTCAACGCTGCGGCCCTGGCAGGCGAATTGGCGGTCTCCTCCACTTCGGCATGCAACTCGGCCAGCCAGGCACCTTCCCATGTGCTACTGGCTCTCGGCCTGGAGCCGCAGGCCGCACGCAACAGCGTACGCATCAGCCTGGGACGCTACAGCACTCAAGCTCAGGTGGATGCGGCAGTGGCGGTGTTGGCGCGGGTACTGGGCGCGGCCAGTACGGCGCTGTGGTAGGCCGCCAGAGCCCCTTGCGAACTGCGTGGCCGGCTTGAAACGGGTAGAATCGCCGGCCCGCAATAGCCCATCCGGAGCTTTTCCTTGATGTTCATTCTCAGCCGTATGGATGGCGTGCCGCCCGAATCCTTCCAGGACCAGATTCGCCAGTTGGTGATCGAGAACGTGAGCGAGCTGAACAGCCTGGGCCTGTCGCCCGACAATCCGCTCTACCCCCTGTATCAATATGGCGTGGGGCTGGAAGTGCACCGGTACCTGCAATCGCTGAACGGCGCCGATCCGTTCCAGGTCAGGCTCACCTTGGCTCTGGACGCCGAAGCGCCGGAGCATGTGCTTGGGTTCGCATTGTTCTTGCCGGCCGTCGACGACCCACAAGCCTGCGCTTTGGCTTTTCTGGCCGTAGCGTCCACCCATCGTCGCCAAGGCGTGGGCATGGGGCTGCTGAACGATGTGCGCAAGCAGTTCCCACATGTCGAGTTGCATGCCCTTCCCCATCAGGTGGCCTGGTTCGAAGCCATGGGATTGCAAGCGGTTGCGGCTTGCGGTCCGCAGGTGCTGATGAACACGACCGGTAATCCAGAAAGCGTATTGATCGAGCGGCTGGAAGTCGATCCGATCTACAAGACCCTCGAAGTGGGACAAATCCATGCCTATCTGGTCAACCAGCACGGCGACGACGCCATGATCGCCGCCGAAGCGCAGCGCGACGAACGCATGGACGACCTCGCCAGGCAAGCCAACGTCTGTATACGAGCACGCCGCCACCTGCACTGAGTCGCCCTGGCGATTACTCGTACAGGTACTGGATACCGCGCTGCATGGCCGGGGGTACCTGACTCAGCAGATAGTCGCGCAGTTTCTGCATTTGCCAGGCCTTGGGACTGCTCTTGAGCCAGGTCATGTAGTAGCCATCGCCGGTAGCCACGGCCTGCTTGAACGGCGTTACCAAGCGCCCGGCCTTCAGGTCGGTGCTGGCCAACACCAGGTCGACCACGGAGATGCCCAGCCCTTGTTGCGCTGCGGAGATACCTTGATCGAGGGTATCGAACACTTGGCCCTGGTCGATGCCCACGTGCAAAGCATCGAGGCGTGCCAGCCAGCGCCGCCAATCACGCCGGTCGGGAGAGGGATGCAGCAATTCGCAGTGCGCAAGTACGCTCAGGTCAGGCTTGGCTTGGTCCAGATAGTCGGGATGGCACACTGGAATGAGCCATTCGTCGAAGAGCTTGAGGCTTTCGACCTCGGTGGGAAATCGACCGTCGCTCAGCAGAATGGCGCAATCGAAAGGCTCGGAGTAGAAATCGACCGAGTCGATGTCCATCCACACGCTGGACAGCTGCACGGCGCAGGTGTCGTCGACTTTCTTGAAACCATCCAGCGCCCTGAGCAACCAGCGCACAGTCAGCGTTGACGGCGCCTTGAGACGAAGCGCATAACGGTCGTGGCGGAGCAAGGCACAGGCATTTTCGATGATTTTAAAGCCCACCTTGAGCTCCTGCGCCAAAGAGCGGCCTTGTTCGGTCAGATGCAGCTTTGGGCCGCGGCGATCGAACAGGCTGCAGCCGAACAAGTCTTCGAGGGTTTTGACGTGGTGGCTGACGGCGCCTTGGGTCAGTGCCAGCTCTTTCGCGGCACGTGTGAACGACCCATAGCGCGAAGCTACCTCGAACGCGCGTAAAGCATGTAGTGCTTGAATCCGCTCAGACATCGCAACCGCCTTTAGTATGAGTGAAACTAATAGTAACCTACAGTAGCACGCGTTTTACAACTTCACCCGCTTTCTTGAAAATGCCTCGGCTGGTGACTGCAGGGTTTTGCAATTCCCAACAATGGGAAACGCGCATCCTGGTAAGCCAGCTAGTCGTTCCAATGGCTGGCGCCTTAGCATAGGCGGCAGCTGGGAAACACCATGACGAATACGGATCGAGCCGGCATCTGTCGATTCGATCGAGTTCTGGCCACCAAGGATGGGGCCACCCAGACACTGCATCCGCAGGTCGCGTGACCACGCCCCAAAACGCCCGTTAAGCCTCATCTGGGGACTTCATGTTTACCGGCTACGGAATCTGCTACCGCCTGGATGCACCGGAACTGGCTACCGCCCTCGCCGACGACCCCACGCATTGGACCTGCAACGCTGTCGAGCACTGTCGCCGCACGGTACTCGATCCGGAATTTCCCTGCCTGTTCGGGCGTAAGGCCATGGCGGCTCGTACGTGCCATGTGCTCTTCGCGCGTGCGCGCACTGCTGCGGCGGATATCGCCAGAGGCGCTGCGCAGTATATCGATCTGGTACGCACTGCCCCTGCCAAAGCACGTATCGGCAGCCCGCTGCTGGCGTTTATCCAGACGGACGAACACAGCACCCTGGCAGCCCAACAGACCTGGGCCTGGTCGATCCTGCAGGGCATGCACGCCCTCGACCCGCGCCCCTGGCCAGCGTCCCTCACGCAAGATCCTCATGACCCGCAGTGGGCCTTTTGCTTCAACGGCATGCCTTTGTTCGTCAACATGAGCTTTCCGGGCCATCGCTTGATGAAAAGCCGCCACCTGGGGCCCCATATCGTGTTCGTCATCAACCCAAGAGAAAACTTCGACGAGGTCGCCAGCGCGAACACGTCGAGCGGTCAGGGCATTCGTGCCAAGATCCGTCAACGGGTCGCGCACTACAACGACGGTGTAATGCCGCAGACTTTGGGTTTCTTCGGCCAACCCGACAACTTCGAATGGCAGCAGTACCAACTCCACGAGACTGGCGCCTTGGAGCCGCAGCGCTGCCCCTTTCGTGCCGACCCTGCCCCACACTCCAACGCTGAGAACGAATCGTGAATACCGCGCTAACCGCCACCTACGCCCTCACCGTTTTGCTACTGATCGCGACACCCGGCCCCGTAGTGGCCCTGGTCGTCAACACCGCCGCCACATCCGGCTGGCGCCGAGCGCTGTGTACGGCACTGGGCACCAACTGGGCGTCGCTGATACTGATCGCCGTGGCAGCCTGGGTGATCTTGAGCAGCGCCGCCATCGATCCGGTCTGGCTCAGCGCCATGAGCCTGGTAGGCTGCCTGTTCATCGGGCATATCGCTTACGGCACGCTCAAGCAAGCCTTGCACACGCCCCGGACCGGTGCTGCGCCAGCGCCACCGCGCAGCGCACGCGGCGGGCTCTGGCAGGGCTTCATGGTAGGCATCTCCAACCCCAAGGACATCATTTTCTTCATCGCCTTCTTCCCGCAGTTCATCCAGATCACCGAATCGTTCGGGAAAAGCATGGTGGTGCTGTCACTGTTGTGGATCGCCATCGATTTCGCCGTGCTCAGCCTGTACATCTTCGCCATCGGCAAGATTGCCTCGGCGCGTAGCAACCGGATGATCACGCTGGTCTCAGGCGTCATGTTGCTGGTGGTTGCGCTCGTCGGAATGGTCTACAACCTGCGCACGCTTTTCGCCTGATCGCGGCCAGAAGGCTTGTAGGCGGGTTTGGCAACTGGCAGCCGGAGTACATGCCCTATCGTCAGGGTGAGCTCGTCCGATTCCATCGCCCCCATCTTTCGGGGAGACGCAAAGCGTGGCTAGAATACGCGGCAGTTCAGTCCGGCCCGAGGCACACGTTTGTCATTCATGAACTTTCCTATCGCCGACGCTCCATTGACCTCAGACCTACCGCGCCCGCGCGAGGCGGTCCAGTGACTCGCTGGCTGGCCGTGCCATGGGTATTGGCGCTGTGCATGCCGGTGGCCGCGCAAGCGCTGGAGGTCAAGATCGATGCCCATGCAGACTTGCTCTACCGGCAGGCGTTACCGCTGCTGGAGCAGGCCGATGCGCAGAGCGACAACAGCGCGCTGTTGCCGACAGCCGCCCAGGACCCGGAATTGAGTCGTCAGGGTCAGGCCATGGCCCATACGCTTCCAACTGCGGTGGCTTTGTTGAAGAAATCGGTAGCCTTGGGCCACCCCGTGGCCAAGTACCGTCTGGCCCTGTACTACATGACTTACCTACCGGCCGCTGAAATCCCCGATGCGGCCTGCCCATTACTCGAAGAAAGCCTGAGCCAGGGTTTCGCACCGCCGGCCTCGGCCATCGCCACCTGGTGCCCGCCCTACAATGGCAGCCACGCCTACCGCGAAGCCCTCGATGCCTTACCCGGCATGGCGACCCTGTATGCCGCCTACTATCCGCAACCGGCCGCCGTGCTGGCGTGCAGCCGCAAGCAGCCACAAGGATTGGCCATGCTGTGGGGTGGACAGCGCGACTTCCAGGCCGAGGTCTACCGCCTGCTCGGCGACCTGGACCCCACCCGTCGCCAGGCGCTCTGGCAGAAAGCTGTCGAAATCAATGGTTGTGCGACTGCCCAGCAACGCCTGACCAGTTACCGCTGAACGGGCGATGTGAGCAAGATCGTTCAAGCCAGGGACGGTCTTGTGGGCGCATGCTGGATTTCTTTGTCGACGAGTCGCAGCGATGCCCACCCCCGCCCATGCCCGCACCGCGTTCTTCAAAGGCAGCGTTGCCATTGTGCCGCTATCGCTCGCAGTAGCGCCTTGGGGCCTGCTGGCCGGCTCCATGGCGATCGAGGCAGACCTCAGTGCGTTGCAGGGCCAGGGCCTCTCGGCCATCGTCTTCGCCGGTGCGGCGCAACTGGTCGCGATCGGCATGCTCAAAAGCGGCGCGGGCCTGTTGTCGATCCTGCTCACGACGCTGCTGCTGACTTCGCAGCATCTGCTGTATGCGTTGTCGATGCGCCCGGTGTTGTCTGAACACCCCCTGCGCTGGCGTCTAGGCCTGGGCTTTCTACTCACCGACGAACTCTTCGCGCTCGTCAGCCATCACGACCGGCAGCAGTTCGACCGCTGGTATGCACTGGGCATTGGGCTGACGTTCTATGTGGCCTGGAACCTGTTTACCCTCATCGGTATCGTCCTAGGGCAAAATATTCCGCATCTCGACCGGTTGGGCCTGGATTTCTCCATCGTCGCCACCTTCGTCGCGCTGATCGCACCGTTGGTGCGCTGCGCAGCGACTTTGGTCTGTGTGGCCGTGTCCCTGTTCTGCTCAGTGCTGTTCAGCCAGTGGCAGTGGGAAACGGCTCTGGTCGCAGCCGGCCTGCTGGGTATGGCCGCAGGTTTCATCTGGCAAAAACTGTCTGGAGCGCACACATGATCTGGCTGCTGATCTTCACCATGGGCGCCGTGGTGTTTCTCAACCGCTATGCCTTTCTGGAACCTCGACTGCCGCTGCGCCTGAGTGCCAATGCCCGACAGTTCCTGGGCTTTGCAGTACCCGGCATGCTCACTGCGATCTGCGGACCGATCATATTCGTGCCCGAACATCGCTTGACCCTGAGCCTGCTCAATCCATACCTGTTGGGGGCCGGGGTTGCCGCCGTATTGGTGCTCGTGACCCGTAACGTATTGCTGAGCGTGCTCGCCAGCATGCTGGTGTTCTTCGCGCTGCGCAGCTGGTTGCCATGAGCCCCCCTGGCCGCGAACAGACCCACCTGTGGCAGGCACCGGCGCTGGGCGATGTCGAGATGCTGCATGCGCGCTATTTTCAGCAGCGCTTCGCCCCGCACGTACACGAGGGCTATGTGTTCACCGTGATCGAATCGGGCGCGCAACGATTCTGGCATCGCGGCAGCGAGCACATGGCGCCTGTGGGCAGCATGGTGCTGATCAACCCCGACGAGCTGCATACCGGAGCCACCGCTCACGAGAGCGGCTGGCGCTATCGAGGGTTTTATCCGGAACATGCGCGCGTCACCGGTGTGCTGGACGAACTGGAGCTGACTTGCCATGGCCTGCCGCTGTTCAAGCAGAGCGTGATCCATGATCAGGCGTTGTCCCAGGCGTTTAGCCACTTGCATCGATTGTGCGAAGCAGGCGCCAGCGCGCTGCAGCAACAGACCGCCTGGCGCCAGGCGGTCTTGGCACTGGTGCAACGCCATGGTCACTGCGCCGACCTGGCGCCGCCTGGCCGTGAGCCACTTGCCGTGGCGCGCGCCCGAGAGCTGCTGGAAAACCACCTGGCAGATCCGCCCTCACTGGAAACGCTGGCCGCTGCGGTCAACCTTTCGCCGTTCCACTTCGCCCGCGTGTTCCGCCAGGCCACTGGCCTGCCACCCCATGCCTGGCTCAAGCAACGGCGCCTGAATCGGGCGCGAGCGCTTCTCAAAGGGGGCATGCCAGCCTCGGAGGTGGCGTTCGCCTTGGGCTATGCCGACCAAAGCCATCTGACTCGGCAATTCAAGCAGGCGTATGGGGTGACACCCGGAATGTATCGCGAAGCCTGCATCGTATAGGCAGCAGACGAGGGCAAGGACGCCACCGCGTGATGGCAGTGCGCGCGATTGCCTTGGAAATTCTCTACTACACTGCATGGGCTAATCGGAGGATTTCGCCATGTCCGAAAAACAGATCACCACGCTTCTGGCGCTGATGAACCAGCGCCAAGCCTGTTTGAGCAGCGCCTGCAAAGAGATCGCCAACTGGATCGACCAACAAGGCGATGTGCCCGCAGCCGGTAAGATCCGCGCCAGCCTCAAGGCCTTGGAGGCCGACGAAGCGCAGGTGCGCAAGGCCTTGACTTCGCTGAGCCTGGACAGACCCCTACCGCGCTTTCGCAGTTGAACGTGGGCACTATCAAGAAGGGCCGCTGATGCGGCCCTTCTTGCTTCAATGCTTCATGTGCATGTGGCCGTGTCCGGCGCCCGCCTCGGCGGTCAGCGGACGAACCTCGGCCTGCACCTGAATGGTTTGCTTGGCGCCCTTGGCATCTTCGACGGTCAGGGTCAACGGCACGGATTCGCCTTCCTTCACCTGCCCGTTGAGCCCCATCAGCATCACATGGTAACCGTTCGGGTCCAGGGCGACGGCCTTGCCAGCCGGCAACGGCATGGCCTCCACCTGGCGCATGCCCATGACATCGCCGTTCATGGTCATCTCATGCACCTGTACGGTCTTGGCCACAGGCGAAGCCACGCTCACCAGCTTGCTGTCGGTATCGGCGGTCAGGGTCATGAAGGCGCCCGTCGACTGCTGCTGCGGCACGCTGGCGCGTACCCAGGCGTCGCTCACGGTGGTCTGCGCAAAGGCCGGCAGCGTGAGGCTCGACAGCGCCACGGCGGCCAGACCGCATTTGATCGATTGCAGGGAAACAGCCATTAGCAAATCTCCATCAGAGTGGCCAGGTCTTCGGCGCATTCCTTGGCGTTCAAGGAATGACCCAGGCTCAGGCGCAGAGTGCCACGTGTGTCGTAGACGTAGCTGGTGGACGAATGAGAGATGGTGTAAGTGTCGCCGGTCGGGACCTTCTCGTAGAACACCCGGAACTCCCTGGCCACTTGATCGATTTCTTCCGGGGTTCCCGTGAGCGCGACGAACGACGGGTCGAAGGCTTTGACGTAGGCATCGAGCACTTGCGGGGTATCGCGCTCGGGGTCCAGGGTGATGAACACCACTTGGAACAGGTCGCGGTCGCGGCCGCGCAGCAGGCTGCGGATCTGCGCCGCACGCGCCAGGGTGGTCGGGCAGATGGCCGGGCACTGGGTGAAGCCGAAGAAGATCATCGGCATGCTGCCGTAGAAGCTCGACAGGGTACGCACATTGCCTTGAGTGTCCTTGAGGCTGAACTTGCGCCCCAGGATCTCGTTGCTCATGTTCTTGCCGTATTTGAAATCGAGCCCGCGTGCCGGGTTGCAGCCTGCCAGCAGGCCCAAGCCCAGGATGCTCATCCCGGTTACCACGGCGCGCCGGGTCAACAGATCAGTCATGGAACCATCCTTTACAGGGAAGGTGCCGACCTTTCGAGCAGGCCGGCCGGAAAATCGCGGGCATTCTTGCACGACACCCGAGGCACGACCAGCCAAGGCGCCACGAATGAGCCGCAAGACCTGTAAATCCGGGCCGCGACCCGTTGTCGCAGGGCTTGAATCAGTAACAGTTTGTTGCTAGGCCTGGCAAAAAGAAGCCGGAGGGAGGCGACTCCACTCCGGCGCTCGCCTGGCCTCAGTAGTAGGCGTTTTCTTTCTGGCTGTGGTCGGTGACGTCGCGCACACCCTTGAGCTCGGGCACGCGTTCGAGCAGCGTGCGCTCGATGCCGTCCTTGAGGGTCACATCGGCCTGGCCGCAGCCCTGGCAGCCACCGCCGAACTGCAGTACGGCGATGCCGTCTTCGACCACTTCGATCAGGCTGACCTGGCCGCCGTGGCTGGCCAGACCCGGATTGATCTCGGTCTGCAGGTAATAGTTGATGCGCTCGTTGAGCGGGCTGTCGTCGTTGACCATCGGCACTTTGGCGTTCGGCGCCTTGATGGTCAGCTGGCCGCCCATGCGGTCGGTGGCGTAGTCGACCAAGGCGTCTTCGAGAAACGGCTCGCTGACGGCATCGATATAGGCCGTAAAGCTTTTCAGCCCAAGGGCGGTGTCTTCAGGTTTTTCTTCGCCCGGCTTGCAGTAGGCGATGCACGTCTCAGCGTACTGGGTGCCCGGCTGGGTGATGAACACGCGAATGCCAATGCCGGGCGTGTTCTGCTTGCTCAGCAGATCGGCCAGGTAGTCATGGGCGGCGTCGGTAATGGTTATAGCGCTCATGTAGGTTCCTCACAGACTTGCCGGCAGTGTACGCCAAACCGGCGCAGCGGACAAAGTCCTAGCATTTGACTCAGGAAAGCGCCGACGCCTGGCTCGACGGGCTGCGCGCCTCGAGCCAGGCCCGACCACGCCGGTACAGTCCGCGCTCCAGCCACTGGTAGCTGACCCACGAGGCCAGTGCGATGAGCGGCACGCACAAGGCGAAGACCAAATACGGACTGAGCTGCAGACGCTGGCTCAGCAGCCAGCCGGCCCACAGCACCAGCACATGGATCAGGTACACCGAGTAGGAACAGTCGCCGAGCATCTTCAGCGCCCGATTCCCTTGGAAATACGGTTCCAGTGCGATGAAAGCCATCACCACCAGCGCACTCGGCAGCCCCCAGTGCAGCAGGCGGTCGGACGCGTCCAAGCGGTAAATGGCGTAACCGGCGACGGCCAGTACGGCCAGCGGCAACCACAGCCCTTCGCGCAACAGACCACGGCGGTAGACCACGCCGATGCCGATGCCGAGCAGGAATTCATAGATGATGCTGTTGTTGTAGAAGCGGCTCACCACGCCCATACGCCCCAGCACTTCGCTGGCCAACAGCAGTGCGACTGCGACCAGTATCAGCTGGTGGCGCCGGCGCACGAAGAACGCCAGGGCGAACAGCCCATAGAAGAACATCTCGAAATTCAGCGTCCACCCGACGTTGAGCGTGGGATACAGACCGAAGCCACCCGGGTTTTCTGCAGGGATGAACAGCAGCGACAGCAGCAGGTGCTGCCACTCGAACGTCTGGTGCGGCATCCAGCGGCTGGCGCAGAACAGCAGCAAGGCCATCAGCCCCGTGTAGAACCAGTAGGCCGGCACGATGCGCAACAGGCGTTGCAGCATGAATTGCTGCGGCGCGATGGTTTTGTCGCGGGTCGAAAGATAGATCACCAGCCCGCTGATGACGAAAAAGATGTCGACCCCCACCGCGCCGCGCTCGGTGAACAGGCGGCCTAGCGGGCTGGAGGCATGGAAGTCGAAGAAGATTTGCATGAAGTGGTGGCAAACCACCACCCAGGCGGCGAACGCCCGCAGTGCTTGAAGGGAATACAGCATGCGTGTTCCTACGTCGTGAGTGCATTGCTGCCCTGCCGAGCGCTGTAAAGCTGACTCGGCAAGGCGACCACATGCCTACGACCGCAGTACTGCGGGAAAGGTCAGTACCCTCCCCGCCGCCCTTCACAGGTTTTCGTAGCGGTTCATATCGAGCACGCCGGCTTCCACCGGCTCGGTTTCCTCGATGAAGCGGCTCATGTCGTGGAAGTATTCCCAGAACTGCGGATGGGAACGGCGTATGCCCCAACGCTCCACGACGCGCTCGAACCGCGCTTTGTCATCGCCTGCCGCCTGCAAGGCATCGACGAAGGCCGGGACCTCACCGGCAGGCACGTTGAACATGAAGTTCGGGTAGCTGGTGAGCACACCCGGATAGAGCGTCAAGGTATCGAGCCCTGGCTGATAGCGGTAAGCCTCGCCGAGCAGGAAGGCGACGTTGCTGTGGGCGCGGTTGCGCAACAGGCTGTAGACCTGGCGCTTGCCGTCCGGGGCCTGGATCCGCAACAGCGTCGCTTCGGGCAACTGGTCGATGACCTTCAGCCCTGCCGCCGGGCGCGAGACCAGGCGGCTGAGCGACTGTTCGGCGTTGCGCAAGGCTTGCGGCTGATCGGGTCGCGAGCAGTAGGCGCCAGTACACCGGTTGATCGGGTCGGGAGCGACGTTGAGGCCCTGAGTGCGCTGCAACAACTGCTGGCCAAACTCGCGCACGGCATGATGCTTGCTCAACGCCAAGCCGCTACGGGTATCGGTGTCGATGTCTTCGTAGTCGAGCCAGATCTTGATCTTGCCGCTGTCCTGGTACCAGTCGCCAAGGATCGCGGCGCGCGCGTCGGCAGGCATCAGGCGCAGGAAGTTGACTTCGGCGCCGTTGCGGATCAGGTCGAAGTACAGCCGGGTCTGCAATTGGTGCGACAGGTTGCCGAACACGTCGAAGTTGACCGCCAACTGGTAATAGGTGCGCTCCAGCAGTGGATAGTCGAACAGCCAGGTGGTCTGCGGCACGTCGCCGATCAGGCCCTTGTTCACCGTGGCGCTGTCGAAATGACGGAAGATGCTCAGCAGCGCATTGTCGTTGCCCGTCCACAGCGTGGCCCAAGTCGGTGCCGGCGCTGCGGCGTAAGCGTCGCGGCGCAGGCCTTCGTAGGCGTTGCGTTTGTCGCGGTAGGCGCGCCACAGGCTCAGCACACTGCCCACGTCGTCGATCTGCCCGGGCATGGCCAGCAAGGGCGTGGCCTCGCCCCGATAGCGGGCGTCGGTGATGTACAGGTCCTGATCGGGGTCCTGGAACAGCGCCCAGAAGTGGTCGCGAATCACATCGGTGGCGATCTGCCCGCGGCAAACCGGTCCGCGAATGAACGTGCGGACGAAATACTCGGCATTGTCGAGCATGAACTGATAGCGCGCGCGAGCCGGAATGGCTTCGAACGTTTCGAACGGGTTGGCGCGACGTTGCGGCCCGTAACCGGGCAGCGCCGTCACCTGCCAGTCGCCGGCATAGAACAGCTGCTTGACCCGCGCCAGCTTGGCCGCGTTCAGCGGGTAGGTGATGTGGGTCTTGTGCACGATCACGCCTTTGACCGGCACCAGGCGGTAATAGAAATCGCCACCGGGTGGATCGTTCGGACGGCGGCTGGCGATGATGTCCACCGCTTTGCCCGAGGGCGTGCGTGAGCGGACCCATTGGAAAAAGTGTCCTGCCTTGCCGCCTTCGAAATACACATGGGCCAGGAACAGGTGCTCGTACAACCAGCGCCCGGCCAACGCTTCGCTGGCGCCTGGGCGGTTGAGCAGGGTTTCCCATTCGGTGATCTGCCGCGCTTCGACGGCGGTGGGTTCGAGCGCTGTCGAATCGACCGGCGCACCGGCCGCCAGCCAGCGTTGCAAAGTCTGGTATTGCTGATCGGTCAGGCCCGTCACGGCCAGCGGCATGCCTTCCTTGGGATGCGCACCGGCATAGGCTTCGAATTCCTGCGGCGCCGGGCACATGTTGGTGCGGTTCAGCCCCAGGACGATCTCGTCGGGGATCTTCGCATTGGGCGTCAATGGCGTCTTGTGACCCAGTTCGAGCATGCGCGCCATCAAAGCCGCTTGGCTGCCCTGGTTGTCGAGCACCGAATAGAAGCCCTTCTTGCGCCAGCCATCCTCGTCGACCGCATCGTAGAACAGCCGTGTGGTGGGTGCGGCGGTACGCCGCTCGCCTTGATAGACCGGCATCTTCGAGCCGCCACGCAGGGCGCCCTCGACACTGCCGAGATTGAGCTGGCAGGCGGCGTCGTTGCAGGCATGGCAGGCCACGCATTTCTCGGTGAAGATCGGCTGGATGTCGCGCGTATAGGAAATCGAAGGGCTGCTCGCAAGGCCCTGGGCCAGTGCCGGCGTGCCGCACAGCGCAACGACGGCGCAGGCGACGATGGCGGCTAATGAACGGTGAATCATGTAAGGGAAGTCCTGGTTCTAAATGGCCATCAGGTATGGACAGTCGTAAAAGATAAAAGGCTCGGGTGCGTCAACATGAGTGTTATTCATGCAAAACGGCACGGCGTCTAAAAACCATGCAACTTTGCTATCATCGCGCACCTTCTGATATCGCCCGACCAGGTAGTTTGCCATGTCCGACCGCATCGCTCGTCTTCACGCTCTTCAGCAGGCACTCAAAGAGCGCATCCTGATTCTCGACGGCGGCATGGGCACCATGATCCAGAGCTACCGTCTGGAGGAAGCCGACTATCGTGGCACGCGCTTCGCCGATTGGCCAAGCGACGTCAAAGGCAACAACGACTTGCTACTGCTGAGCCGGCCCGAAGTCATCGCCGCCATCGAAAAGGCCTACCTCGACGCTGGGGCCGACATCCTCGAAACCAACACCTTCAACGCCACGCAGATTTCCCAAGCCGACTATGGCATGCAGCGGCTGGCCTTCGAGTTGAACGTCGAAGGCGCGCGCATCGCCCGCCAGGTTGCCGACGCCAAGACCCTGGAAACGCCGGACCGCCCGCGCTTCGTCGCTGGCGTGCTCGGCCCGACCAGCCGTACCTGCTCGATTTCGCCCGACGTCAACGACCCCGGCTACCGCAACGTCACCTTCGACGAACTGGTCGAGAACTATATAGAAGCGACCCGTGGCCTGATCGAAGGCGGCGCCGACCTGATCCTGATCGAAACCATCTTCGACACCCTCAACGCCAAGGCGGCGATCTTCGCCGTTCAGCAGGTGTTCGAAGAGGACGGCCTCGAATTGCCGATCATGATTTCCGGCACCATCACCGACGCGTCCGGCCGCACCCTGTCGGGGCAGACTACCGAGGCCTTCTGGAACTCGGTACGCCATGCCAAACCGATTTCGGTGGGACTGAACTGCGCGCTGGGGGCCAAGGAGCTGCGCCCGTACCTGGAAGAGCTGTCGACCAAAGCCGATACCTTCGTCTCCGCCCACCCCAACGCCGGCCTGCCCAACGCCTTCGGCGAGTACGACGAAAGCCCGGCGGAAATGGCCGCAGTGGTCGAAGAGTTCGCTGCCAGCGGCTTTCTCAACATCATCGGCGGCTGCTGCGGCACCACGCCCGGGCACATCCAGGCCATCGCCGAAGCCGTGGCCAAGTACGCGCCGCGGGCCATCCCGGAGATTCCCAAGGCCTGCCGCCTGTCGGGCCTGGAGCCGTTCACCATCGATCGCAGCTCGCTGTTCGTCAACGTCGGCGAGCGCACCAACATCACGGGTTCGGCCAAGTTCGCTCGCCTGATCCGCGAGGAGAACTACACCGAAGCGCTGGAAGTGGCCCTGCAACAGGTCGAGGCCGGTGCCCAGGTGATCGACATCAACATGGACGAAGGGATGCTCGACTCCCAGGCCGCCATGGTCCGTTTCCTCAACCTGATCGCTGGCGAGCCGGACATTTCCCGGGTGCCGATCATGATCGACTCCTCCAAGTGGGAAGTGATCGAAGCCGGCCTCAAGTGCATCCAGGGCAAGGGCATCGTCAACTCGATTTCCATGAAGGAAGGCGTGGAGCAGTTCAAGCACCATGCCCGTCTGTGCAAACGCTATGGCGCGGCCGTGGTGGTGATGGCCTTCGACGAGGTCGGCCAGGCCGACACCGCGGCGCGCAAGCGCGAAATCTGCCAGCGCAGCTACGACATCCTGGTCGATGAGGTGGGTTTCCCGCCCGAAGACATCATCTTCGACCCGAACATCTTCGCCGTCGCCACCGGCATCGAAGAGCACGACAACTATGCCGTGGACTTCATCGAAGCCTGCGCCTACATCCGTGACCACCTGCCCTACGCGCTGACTTCGGGCGGTGTGTCCAACGTGTCGTTCTCCTTCCGCGGCAACAACCCGGTGCGCGAGGCGATCCACTCGGTGTTCCTGTTCCACGCCATCCAGAACGGCCTGACCATGGGTATCGTCAACGCCGGGCAGTTGGAGATCTATGACGAAATCCCGGCCGAGCTGCGTGAGAAAGTCGATGACGTGGTGCTCAATCGCACCCCGGAAGGCACCGACGCGCTGCTGGCGATCGCCGACGACTACAAGGGCGGCGGCGCGGTCAAGGAAGTGGAGAACGAGGCCTGGCGCTCGCTGCCGGTCGACCAGCGCCTCGAGCATGCGCTGGTCAAGGGCATCACCGCGTTCATCGTCGAAGACACCGAGGAGTGCCGCCAGCGGTGCGCGCGCCCCATCGAAGTCATCGAAGGCCCGCTGATGAGCGGCATGAACGTGGTCGGCGACCTGTTCGGTGCGGGCAAGATGTTCCTGCCGCAAGTGGTGAAGTCGGCACGGGTGATGAAACAGGCGGTGGCGCACCTGATTCCGTTCATCGAAGCGGAGAAAGGCGACAAGCCCGAGGCCAAGGGCAAGATCCTCATGGCTACGGTCAAGGGCGACGTGCACGACATCGGCAAGAACATCGTCGGCGTGGTGCTGGGGTGCAACGGCTATGACATCGTCGACCTGGGCGTGATGGTGCCGGCCGAGAAGATCCTGCAGACCGCCCGTGAGCAGCGCTGCGACATCATCGGCCTGTCCGGCCTGATCACGCCGTCGTTGGACGAGATGGTGCACGTGGCGCGCGAGATGCAGCGCCAGGGCTTCGAACTGCCGCTGATGATCGGTGGTGCGACCACGTCCAAGGCCCACACGGCGGTGAAGATCGAGCCCAAGTACAGCAACGACGCGGTGATCTACGTTACCGACGCCTCACGTGCGGTGGGCGTGGCCACGCAGCTGCTGTCCAAGGAGCTCAAGCCCGCCTTCGTCGACAAGACCCGCCAGGAGTACGTCGAAGTCCGTGAGCGTACGGCCAACCGCAGCGCCCGCACCGAACGCCTGAGCTATGCCCAGGCCATCGCCGCCAAGCCTGCCTACGACTGGGCCGGCTATCAGCCGACGGTGCCGTCGTTCACCGGCGTGAAAGTGCTCGACGACATCGATCTGCGCACCCTGGCCGAATACATCGACTGGACGCCGTTCTTCATTTCCTGGGACCTGGCCGGCAAATTCCCGCGCATCCTCACCGACGAAGTAGTAGGCGAAGCGGCGACCGCGTTGTACCAGGATGCCCGTGAAATGCTCGACAAGCTGATCGACGAACGCCTGATCAGCGCCCGCGCGGTGTTCGGCTTCTGGCCGGCCAACCAGGTGCGTGACGACGACATCGAAGTCTATGGCGACGACGGTGCGCCGCTGGCTACGCTGCACCACCTGCGCCAACAGACCATCAAGCCCGACGGCAAGCCGAACTGGTCGCTGGCCGACTTCGTCGCGCCCAAGGGTAGCGGCGTCACCGACTACGTGGGCGGCTTCATCACCACCGCCGGCATCGGCGCCGAGGAAGTGGCCAAGGCCTATCAGGACAAAGGCGACGACTACAACTCGATCATGGTCAAGGCCCTGGCTGACCGCCTGGCCGAGGCTTGCGCCGAGTGGCTGCACGAGCAGGTGCGCAAGGAGCACTGGGGGTATGCCCGCGACGAGCACCTGGACAACGAGGCGCTGATCAAGGAGCAGTACCGCGGCATCCGCCCTGCCCCGGGATACCCCGCCTGCCCGGACCACACCGAGAAGGAAACCCTGTTCCGCCTGCTCGACGGCACTGCATTGGGCGAAACCGGCCCGAGCGGAGTGTTTCTCACCGAGCATTTCGCCATGTTCCCCGCCGCAGCGGTCAGCGGCTGGTACTTCGCCCATCCGCAAGCGCAGTATTTCGCCGTGGGCAAGGTCGACAAGGACCAGATCGACAGCTACAGCGAACGCAAAGGCCAGGCAGTGAGCCTGAGCGAACGCTGGCTGGCGCCCAACCTGGGCTACGACCACTGAGCGCGCTCGGCCGACGTACCAAGGGACGCTCGCGGGGCGCCCTTGTGTCGATTGGATGATGCGAAAGACGAGCGGCGCGTTTCATGCTCGTCCGTCGAATGCAAACAGCCTGGACGTTGGCGCGCCCAGGCTGTTTGCATTCGACGGACGACGTTGACGACGGATCAGCTATGGCTGGCCCAGTATGCCGCCGTGATGACGACCAGCACGATCAGGCACAGGATCGCCCAGGTGTCGACACTGCCGTGGGACTTGCGGACCTTGGTTGGATTACCCATTGCATGGCCTCTTGTTAGCACACGGGAATGTCCGTGGTTCCCAGAGTAAAGACCAGCAAAGCCCTTCTCTCAAGCAGGGTTTTTCGCCGAATATCCGAAAGGACCGCCGCTTGGGGTGCGGGCACTTTCTCCTACGAGCGGTACGAGCGGAGTGCGTGTGCTCCAGCGGCGCGCCGACGTACGAGGCTATTGCGACCGCACTTGCAGGAATGGATAGCGGTAATCCGCCGGGCGCCCTTGGGCGCTCAAGTGCCGCAGGTCGAGGCCGAGGTCTTTGCGGCGCAGACTCTGTAGCCACTGCTGCGCCTCGGCGCGATCGATCAGGTGCAGCGCCGACACCTTGTGCTCACGCAGGCCGTCGCGGTCGACGGGCAAGCCTTGGGCATCGTCGTGCAGCATCACCATGGCCCAGCCGCCTACCGTGAAGTGACCACCTGCCAATACGCTGAGGCGCCCGTCGATGCGCGCTTGCAACGCTTCGGGCGAGGCATTGACGGCGCTGAACAGCACATCGCGCCCAGGCGCCCGCCCGGCCTCTTCGAAGGCACGCATCGCGCCGAAGGCCATCTCTTCATTGGCGCACCACACCAGGCGCAGTTTGGGATAGCGCTGCACCAGCACCTGGGCCTGTTCGTAAGCGCGCTGGCGGCTCCAGCCGCCGTACACCACCTGCCGCAACCTCACCTGTGGGAAGTCCGCGAGGGCTCGACGCATGCCCTCTTCACGCAACTGCGAAGCGGGGGTGTTCTTCACTGCAGCGAACGCCACCAGATCGACCGGGCCGTCCTCCGCGGGCAGTTGCTCGAGCAAACCGTGCAGCATTTCGAAACCCGCCTGCTCGTCGTTGACCGTCAGGGTGCCGAGCACGGGCGCGTAGGTTTGCGGCTGGGTGTCGACACTGTGCATCTGCGCAGGGGTCAGCGCGTTGTTGACGATGAACACTTTGACCCCGCTGCCCTGGGCCAGGCGCAGAATCTGTGGCGCCACGTATTGCTCGTTGACCATGACCAGGTAATCGGGCTTGTCGGGAGCTTTCAGCGCTTGCCGCGCCTGATCCAGGATCAGCGCGGGTTGACTCCGGCCGTATTCGACGCGCAGTTGCATGCCAAGGTCGTCGGCTGCGGCCTGCATGAACGAGGAATAACGGGACCAGAAATCTTCCTGGCGATAGCCTGGGTTGAGAAACACCACAGAGGTGGCCTGCGCGGCGAACGACAGCGACAAGCCAAGCCACAGGCCAAGGGCCTTGAACATCGGGATGGGTTCCTGCTGGGGCAAACGCCGGAGTATAAACAGGTAGATGCCTTACATAAACGAGCGCAGTTTGGCTATTAGGCCAAGCGGTTATTTGTATATGCAAAAACATCACTTTAGCGCATAAACGCAACCTGCTATCTTCCCCCGGCTCCGAGACGGAGTGCGCGGCCGTGCGCGCGAATAGCTGCCTGCAGCCTGAGACAGGACTTATATGTACGTATATGACGAGTACGATCAGCGAATCATCGAGGACCGCGTCAAGCAGTTCCGTGATCAAACCCGCCGTTATCTGGCCGGTGAGCTGAGCGAAGAAGAATTCCGCCCTCTGCGCTTGCAGAATGGCCTGTACATCCAACGTTTTGCGCCGATGCTGCGCGTCGCTGTGCCCTACGGCCAGTTGAACGCCACCCAGGTCCGCACCTTGGCCAAGATCGCACGCGACTACGACAAGGGCTACGCCCACATCAGCACCCGGCAGAACGTGCAGTACAACTGGCCGGCGCTCGAAGACATCCCCGACATTCTGGCCGAACTGGCCACCGTGCAGATGCACGCGATCCAGACCAGCGGCAACTGCCTGCGCAACACCACGACCGACCAGTTCGCGGGCGTCGCAGCCGACGAACTCGTCGATCCGCGGCCCTGGTGCGAAATCGTCCGCCAGTGGACCACCTTCCACCCCGAATTCGCCTACCTGCCGCGCAAGTTCAAGATCGCCATCAATGGCTCGAAGGACGACCGCGCCGCCATCGAAGTACACGACATCGGCCTGGAGCCGGTGCGCAATGACGCCGGCGAGCTGGGCTTCCGTGTGCTGGTCGGCGGCGGCTTGGGCCGTACGCCGGTGGTGGGCTCGTTCATCAACGAGTTCCTGCCCTGGCAAGACCTGATCAGTTACCTCGATGCCATCCTGCGCGTCTACAACCGTTACGGCCGCCGTGACAACAAGTACAAGGCGCGGATCAAGATCCTGATCAAAGCGCTGACCCCAGAGGTGTTCGCCGAGAAAGTCGAGGCGGAAATGGCCCACCTGCGCGGTGGCAGCAGCACCTTGACCGAAGCCGAGGTCGAGCGCGTATCGCGCCACTTCGTCGACCCGGACTACAAGTCGCTGGACAACGTCGACTTCACGGCCCTCGAACAGGATTTCCCAGGTTTCGCCCGCTGGCGCGCACGCAACACCCGCGCGCACAAGCGTCCGGGCTATGTCGCGGTGACGCTCTCGCTCAAACCCACCGGTGTCGCCCCGGGCGACCTGACCGACAAGCAGCTCGACGCCGTTGCCGACCTGGCCGAGCGCTACAGCTTCGGCTTCCTGCGCACGTCTCACGAGCAGAACATCATTCTGGCCGACGTCGAGCAGCGCCAATTGCACACGCTGTGGCAAGAGCTGCGCGAAGGCGGCTTCGCCACGCCGAACATCGGCCTGCTCACCGACATCATCTGCTGCCCGGGCGGCGACTACTGCTCGCTGGCCAACGCCAAGTCGATCCCGATCGCCGAATCGATCCAGCGCCGCTTCGACGACCTGGACTATCTGTTCGACATCGGCGAGCTCGACCTGAACATCTCCGGCTGCATGAATGCCTGCGGTCACCACCATGTCGGGCACATCGGCATTCTCGGCGTGGACAAGAAGGGCGAAGAGTTCTATCAGGTTTCGCTTGGCGGCAGCGCCTCGCGCGACGCCAGCCTGGGCAAGATCCTCGGTCCGTCGTTCGCTCAAGAGCAGATGGCGGAAGTGATCGGCAAGCTGATCGACGTGTACGTGGAGCAACGCACCGAAGACGAGCGCTTCATCGATACCTACCAGCGGATCGGCATCGACCCATTCAAGGAGCGCGTCTATGCAGCGAATCATTAAGAACGGCCAGATCATCGACGAAACCTGGCACTTGCTGCCCAAGGAAACCTCGTTCGACGAACTGACCAACTGCGACGACTACATCGTGCCGCTGCAGATGTGGCGCGATCACGGCCATGCGCTCAAAGCCCGCGATGGTGGCTTGGGTGTGTGGCTGGACGCCGACGAGGAAGCCGAGGAGATCGGTGCGGACGTCGCCCAGTTCCAGGTCATCGCCCTGAACTTCCCGGCCTTCACCGACGGGCGCAACTATTCCAATGCGCGCCTGCTGCGCGATCGCTACCAATTCAAGGGTGAGCTGCGCGCCATCGGCGATGTGCTGCGCGACCAGCTGTTCTACATGGCACGTTGCGGTTTCGATGCATTTGCCATACGCGCCGACAAAGACCCGGTGGACGCGCTGGAAGGTCTCAAGGACTTCTCGGTGACCTATCAGGGCGCCACGGACCAACCCCTGCCGCTGTTCCGTCGCCGCTGAAGCCACCTTGGGGCCGCTTGCGGCCCCAAGGTGGACATGCCTGGCATCAACCTGATGCCATCACCAACTCTTCCAGCGTCAGCGCCAGCAGCAGCTTACGCTCTGCGCGCTGGCGCTCGGCCGCCAGCTCTTCGACCTTGTCCAGGTAAGCCTGCTCGCCGAAGAGCGTGCTCCAGCCCTCAAGACCTTCAAGCCGCGCGTGAAAAGGCGCGTTCATCTCTTCGACCAGATGCCCGAAGCGCTGACGCAGATGGTCTATCCAGAAATCACGCTGCGCCAGCGATATCGCAATCGCTTGATGGGTTTCGCCAGCCAGAATGGTCGTACGTGCAAGATTGATGTCAGCTGCAGTGACCGGGCTGTACGAACCGAAATACATGTAATCCGGTTGCTCGGGCAATTCGAGCGATCCGGACAGGTAGACTCGATACGACATGATGACTTCGATGTCATCCACTGGACGGGCCGAGGGTACGGCTCGCAGCCTTGCGATATGAATCGCTGCCAGGCGATCCACTTCGTCGAGTCGATACAATGAGCGCCCCAGCTTGAGCAACGCCCGTGTGGCCATGGCGCCAACATGACCTTGCGTGCGCTCGGCCACGAGCACGCCCACTTCGAGCTGGCTGAGCACGAGCAGCTCGCGGTCGGCACAGGTACGTGGGCCGGCGGCTTGTTGAAACAAGGCTTCTCTAACCTGACTGTCGCGCTCGCAGGCGTTCAGAATCCGCCATACCCGTGCGCGGAGCCGTTTGGGGCGCCGCAGGTACTCGTTGGAGTGGGCGAGGTCTGCTAAGAAACGCAGTAAGTCGCCGCTCCCCGGCTCAGCCTCCAGCCCATCCCATACAGCCTGGTGCCTGGCACGCTCAACGTCGCTTTGATCGCCCAGCCAATGATCGCGCGCCACGGTGTCGACCGGGACATGGGCGTAAGTGATGTCTCGAGCCTGAGCTTCGGCCTGCCCTGCTTGCGCCGCCTGGTTGATCTGGTCCGTGCTGACGCTTTCGAGTGGATTGTCGTGCACGAACAGACGCCGCAGGGAAAACTCTGACCACGAAGATCGCAGGCGTCCGATAGCGTTGTCTCGTAGATCCACCTGCTCGACGAAAGGCTGTTGCCGCGTCCAGTCCGGCACATCTGCGGTCAGGGTATTGCGCAACGAGACGTCGCGCAGGTGGCGCAGCACAGCGAGGTCGGGCATGGCCTGAAGCGGATTGCCGTCCAACTCGAGCCGCTGAAGATGGGTCAGGGCCGCAATCTGCTGATCGCTTTGGGCATCCCAGACGATTCGATTATGTCCCAGCCGTAGCTCTCTGAGGTTTACCAGGGTTTCGAGGCCTTCGGGCAGGCGGGGCAACTGGTTATGGCGCATGTCGAGCAGGCGCAGGTTCGGGAAACGGCTTAGGAACGAAGCAGGCATTTGGGTCAACGCCATATCGCGAAGCACCATCTCCTGCACGTGGCCGAAGTCGATACTTTCTGGCAGCGAAGGCAGTAGGCCGACACGTTCGCCTTCGATGATCAGCCTCGAACCGTCTGGACCTCCGCGCTTGCGGCGCCAACAGCGTCGAAGGCGTGAGGCCACCTCACGCCTTCGAACAGCTTGCAGCAACGTGCTTGGCTCGGCCTGCCAGGTTTCGAGCACGGAACGTAAGGTTGCCAGTTGCAGGTGCAGATCGTGCAGGTGGTTCCAAGGATCAATGCCCCGCGCGCGCAGGTCGCGCAGAAAAGCTTCGGTGTCGGAGGCGGAGAACGTCGGATAGAGCTGACGCAAGCCACGGCTGAACGCCTGCTGGCTGCTCTCCCCCCGCCCGCTCAATGGATACCCCACGCGTCCATCGCCGAGTCGCGACGGCGGCTTGAACCCTTGCCGCTCGGTCGTCATGCCCAGGATACGCGCCGCGTCGCCACGCGCTCGATTCGCCAGCTCGGCAAGACGCTCGCCGAGCGCCGGAGCGCTCAAGTCCGCCTGACCGAGCAAGATTTTTTGCACATCATCCAATCTCAAGGACAGCGCTTCGGTCAGCGTGTCCTCCAGACTGCTGCCTGGCACAAGAGCACCTGAAGCGTCCATGCATCGATACCGGCCCTGCTGGTTGACGATCACGCGTACCTCGGCGCCGACCGCTGCGGTCGAGTGGGCGAGCAGAGGGCCCTGCGGGGTGTCCTGACGAATTTCCATGCGCACGTTATCCGGCCAAGGCGCCACCGCTTCGACCAGGCCCAGTGCCAGCTTTTCCGTATCGCGTCCAGCCAATTGGACGCGCACCAGTCCTGCGCAGGCACGGTCCAGGCGCGCATCATGCAACGCCCAGCGTGCCTGCTGGGCCAGCGCCAAGGGCACACGCTGCTCGTCGATCAGGCGCTGTACCTGGGCCTGAGTGGCGTGTTCGACCAGTTCGTTGGCACACCGAGGGGTCAGGCCTGGGAAGTCGCGCTTGAGCACCTGCGCAGCAGGCTGTAGGTCAGGCTGAGTGGCAGCGACCTGCGCTTCGAAGGCCTCGCCTCGAAGGTCGGGAAATTGCAGATGGACGTCGTACCGTTGCAGGGCATCGCGCAGCCGCGCGGGAGCAGGCGAGCCTTCCACGTGCAGACCGCGCAATTGATCCTGGGTCATGCCAGTGGCACGCAACGCAAAGCGTATTGCGTCGTCGCTGGCCTGGGCAGCCTCGCTGTCGAGGCGGCGCACCAGTTCCCCGACATCGTTCCAGTGCTGGGGCTGCTCCAGCGCGTGCCGCCACCCTCCCGCTCGGTTGCTCTCCACAACAGGCGAATAGGCACCTTCACGCCCTGGATGCACGACCCGCCAGTGAGCGTGCTCATGCGCGCGTTCCAGACGCAACCTGCCCGCCTGAGTGGCGACATGACGCACGGTGGGCGATGCCGCCACCTCTTCACCCACTCGGTTGGCATAGCCCGGCAGCGCCGGGTCGATCAAGCGCAGAGTGCCGGGCGCGGCCACGACCGGTGCCAGACCGTCCACGAACAGCGTCCGCTGGGCCAGGCGCAATACAGCGACCGGCGCGCCTGCCACCAGGGCATTGCCCACAAGACCTTCGGCCACGTTGAACAGGTGCGTGATGGCCGCTTCACGATCTCCCAACTGCCAATCCTCGTACCCCTCGTACACTTCTCGGGCCAACTGCAGGGCGGCGATGCCGAGCATCGCCACACCCAGCCCAGGCACGAACAGGCTGGCAAGCCCAAGCAGATCGAAGCCGGCATCGACATAGCCTTCCAGCCGAGCGGCCCGTGCCTTGCGGTTTTCCTGGTCCGTCGGAACGGCCAGTAGCTTGGCGTCGGCCAGGAGGCTCTCGACCTGGCGCAGGCGCAAGTGAGCGAACACGTCGCCATCGATGGGCGCGTGCCGACAATCGATCTCGATGGGCGCACCGACATTGGCCTCGCTCAGCTTACGGGCCAGTGTGTGGCTGAACGCCTGCTGATCGGCCCTGGCCAGCAATCGCACGAAGAACGCCGCATAGCCGGGTACCGCGAAGCGTCCGGCGAGGGCGATGGACAGCGCGCGCCACGAGGCGTGCATTGACACGCTGGCGATCGGATCGCCGGGTATCCAGGCGACGATGGCTTCGAGGTTGGCATCCGGCGAATCATCGGCTCGCACTTCGATGGCCAGCACACCGTTGACCTGCTTGCCCAGCACGCGTATCTCGTGGGCCTTCCACACGTGCGCGTCCGGCGGTACCACCGGCGTGGGTGCAGCCAACGCCGACAGACGGCGGTAGTTGTCCTGGTCCAGACCGCCGCGTACCAGTGCCAGGCAGGCGTCAGCCACGAACGCCGTGCGAAAGGCTTCCTGCAGCGTATGCTCGACTGCGCCGCGTGTGCCGTCTTCGGGTGTCAGCACCGTCTTGATCCGACGCTGGTACTGCCCACCGATGTCCAGTGTCCGACATAGCTGCGCGAAACGCTCGGGTGCCAATGCGATGGGCCTATGGGCGGCATCGACGATGCAGGTCCCCGACGAGAAGGCGGCCGCCTGGGTCTCGCTGGGATCGAAGTTGTGCAGGGCTGCCGCCAACAGGCTCTGACGACTGGTGTGGCGCCTGTAGGTCTGCGCTATACCGAGGCTGGCACTGGCTTGTGGCAGGAGCGCCACCAAGTCCAGCTGAGCGGTGCGTACATCCAGTCGACGCCCGAGCTCATGTTCCAGTACGGGGGACAGCAAGGCGTCGCCGAATGCCGGCAAGGCGGGGATGGCATCGAGCAAGCGCTGGGCCTGGACATGAGCACGCTGCTGCGCAAGCAAATGCCTGCGCAGGGCCGCGCGCTGCTCAGGCAGGGCCGCTCGGAACCAAGTAGGCAATCGATGCGCAATCAGCGTGTCGACACTGGTGGCCGGGGCAAGATGGTCGGACATGGCAGAGCCTCTCGAGTACGGAAAAGGCCAAGTCTGCATGCCCCGTTTTCGCTCACGCGGTAGCTATGTCTAAGGCTTCACGTATCTATCGCGATCGAGCGTCAATGGCGCCACCCCCTTCGCGTTCAGGGTTTCACGTATTTCAGGACATATAGGCACAAAGCGTCGAACGTCGTCTGCGGCATCACCTCAGCCAATGCCGCCGCTCGGTCCAGGCTTGCGCAACAGGCCCGCACCATGGCGGCACGAATGTCCGGCTCGATCAATCCGGCGTGCACCACCTGCGCATACTGTCCATACGAACACGGCGCGTCGGCCTCGGCGTTGCGGCGTATCTCGAACGACGGATTCAGCGCGGGCAGCTGCAGGAATGCCTGGCCCCGGTAATCGAGTCGCGGTTGCAACTCGGAAGCCACGAGACACTCGCTATGGCACAGCGGCCGGCTCTCCAACTGTGTCTCGAACCCGCGGTGGTAGAGCGTGATCTGCGAGCCAGGTGCCTGGGCGCAGGCATTCTCGAACGCATCGAGGATGCTGCGTGCGTTGAGCTGCGATCGCTCGATGGTCGACAGGCTGAGGAAGCGCTCCAGTTCACCCTTGCCCAGGCTTTTGATGCCGCGGTCCAGGCTCGCCCAATGGCTGAACTCTTTTTGACAGGCGATCATGTGCACTTCGAAACGGTAGCCCTGCTCCACTGCAACGGGCGGAAATTCCGCGAACTTCGGGCTGTCCAGTGCGGTTTCCATGATGATGTCGAAACGCTGTTCGAAGGCGTGGGTGAAGATTCGCTCGCCCAAAGCCCAGACGAATACCTCGGTATGCTCATAGACGTGCAGGGTGCCATGCGCTTGCATCTGGGCGTATTGAGGATGCAGTTCGCGGTAGGCCGGCAGATACAACCGCACGAAACTGGCGTAGCGATTGCTCGGCAACAGCGTATTTTCCAACAAGTAGGTCTTACCCGAGCCTTGGGCCCCGGCCACGATCAACATGGTGGGGCTGGGCGGACAGGTTTCGCACTGCGCATTGCGGGTCTTGTCGAACAGGGTTTCGCTGAGGGTCTCGAAAGCGTGCTGCAGATCGGCTTCGGTGAAGCTGTAAAGAGTGCTCATGGCGTTCGTCCTGATGGGCGGTCGAAATGACCGGTGACCAATTTAGGAAGTACGCCCGAATGCGGGGCGGCAGTTAGTTACCGACCGCATCCGAACTTGCGCCTCAGTCGCCGTGCGGGCCGGCTGCATGAGGGTCCGACACCCATCTGGTTTCAGAACACATCGATGGGGTATTCGACGATCACCCGAACCTGATCCGCCGAGCCACTGGATTTGCCATTGCCGATGCGATGGGTGGCCTGACGCACCTTGAGCGACAGATCCTTGGCCGGCCCGCTCTGCACCACGTAACGCACCGTCAGGTCGCGCTCCCAGTGGTCCTCGCTGTCGGCGTAATAGTCATAGACGCTGCCCGCCGCGACCTTGCTGCCGTCGACGCCGGTGCCACGGATGTAGCGGGCCTGGAAGGTCAACCCCGGTACGCCATACAACGACATGTCGAGGTCGTAGAACGCGCCCCAGGAGCGCTCGTTGGGGCCGTTGAAGTCGACCAGCTGCGAGGAGTTGGCCAGGAAGATCGAGTCGTGGAACGTACCCGGCCCCATACCCAGATAGTCGAACGGTTGGTCGCCGTCGATGCGCTGGTGGGTCAGCTTGAAGGTATGCGCGCCTTGGGTGTAGGCCACGGCCATCGACCAGGCGGTGACGTCGATCTTGCCTGCCAGTTGGCGCCCTTCGTCATCGGTGCGGTACAGGTTGAAATCGAAGCTCAGGCTCTGGGTATCGCTCAGCGGCAGCGCGTACAGCGAATTCACGTAGGTCTGCCGCCAGATGTCTTCGTAACGCGAGGTGTACAGGCTCAGGCTGAGGCGATCGTTGACCGCATAGGTGCCGCCCAGGAAGTCGACGGTGTTGGTGCCCACGCCTGCGTAGGCGGCGTAGAAATCGTCGTCGCTGTTGGTGCTGTTGAAGTCCTTGGCGGCGGTCAGGTGCGCCGCTTCCAGATTCAGACCTTCAAGTTCCGCGCTGGTCAGCCAGAAACCTGTGGCGGTCGCGGGCAGCAGACGGGTGTCGGCCGGGGCGAACACCGGGTTGTACGGACGCAGGTTGTTGCCATAACGCAGCTCGGTGGCGGACAGCCGCAGCTTGACGGCTGCGCCGCCCGAGCCGGCAGCGTCTTTGGCGCCATCGCCGTCCGGTACCAACACCCCCGCCCCGGCACGCCCGCGACCGCCATCGAGCTTGAACGCCGAGTAGCCACTGACGTCCACCCCCAGCCCCACGGTTCCTGGGGTAAACCCGGAGGTGTAGTCCAAGCGCAAGCCCTGCCCCCATTCACGTTGATCGCCATCCTTGCCTTTGGTGTCGTGATCCCAGTACAGGTTGCGGGCCAACACTTTCAGGTGGCTGTCTTCGATGAAACCCTGCTCCTGCGAGTCCTGGGCCATTGCCCATGGCGCGGCGGTCACAGTGGCCAGTGCCATCAGGCTCCTTGCGGTAATCAACATGCTCGACTCTCGATAATGGTGTATCTGCAACAAAACAGATGGAAAAAGTGGCCGGCTAGCTTACGGAACGTGTCTAGCCTGCGCCAGGCAATCGATCATCTGGGCACAGGCAGGGCTTGCGACCCGGCACTCGCCCACAGGCTCGGCACGGGGTCGTGGTGTGCGCGTGGGTGTGAGACAGAACAACATGGAAAACCAATGTCATCGTACGACTAGGCATGCATACCCGCTGATCGTGTTTTGTTGTCGGGATTCGGGAATGCCGCAATCGGTGGCAGTCGTCGCTCTTCCAAGCCAGAGCGTGCCTAGGCTTCCCCTGCCTCTTCATAGGGTTTCTGGAGAGTGCAGCGGCAGGATAATGCCCAATCTATGTAGCACTATGGCTGACCCCAAGCCTGGGCAAGAATGCGAGCTCCAGCCGGATCAGTACGTTCAGTGATCGATACGACACAAAAAATCCGTGCAGCACCTCTAGCCATCTACTAGGTTGTACGATAACTTATCTTTAGATCGCAGCAACAACCTTCACCCCAAGCGCCACAGGATGCTCACAACAATGAATCCACAAGAACTGAAATCCATCCTCTCTCACGGCCTGCTGTCTTTCCCGGTCACCGACTTCGACGCTCAAGGCGACTTCCACCAGGCGGGTTACATCAAACGCCTGGAGTGGCTGGCCCCCTACGGCGCCAGCGCGTTGTTCGCCGCAGGCGGCACCGGCGAATTCTTTTCCCTGGCTGCCAGCGAATACAGCCAGGTGATCAAGACCGCAGTGGATACCTGCGCCACCTCGGTGCCGATTCTCGCCGGGGTCGGCGGTGCCACCCGCCAGGCCATCGAGTACGCGCAGGAAGCCGAGCGTCTGGGCGCCAAAGGCCTGCTGCTGTTGCCGCACTACCTGACCGAAGCCAGCCAGGACGGGGTGGCTGCCCATGTCGAAGCCGTGTGCAAGTCGGTAAACATCGGCGTGGTGGTCTACAACCGCAACGTCTGCCGCCTCAATGCCGACCTGCTGGAGCGCCTGGCCGAGCGCTGCCCCAATCTGATCGGCTACAAGGATGGCTTGGGCGACATCGAGCTGATGGTGTCGATTCGTCGCCGTCTGGGCGACCGTTTCAGCTACCTGGGCGGCCTGCCGACCGCCGAAGTCTACGCCGCTGCCTACAAAGCCCTGGGTGTACCGGTGTACTCCTCGGCGGTTTTCAACTTCGTGCCGAAAACGGCCATGGATTTCTACAACGCCATCGCCCGTGACGACCACGCCACGGTCGGCAAGCTGATCGACGACTTCTTCCTGCCGTACCTGGACATCCGCAATCGCAAGGCCGGCTACGCCGTGAGCATCGTCAAGGCCGGCGCGAAGATCGCCGGTTACGACGCCGGCCCTGTGCGAACCCCACTCACCGACCTCACTGCCGACGAATACGAAATGCTCGCCGCACTGATGGACAAGATGGGTCCGCAGTAAGCACAGTCCGCGGCCTGCCAGAAGCCGCACGCCGGAGTGGGCTCATCCCACTTCGGCCACAACTCATAAGCCCGCACAAAAATAACTAGTGGGAGTACGACCAGCATGCAAGCGAGCAAAAAGACGCATGTGCGCTACCTGATCCTGTTCATGCTGTTCCTGGTGACGACGATCAACTATGCCGACCGCGCCACCATCGCCATCGCAGGCTCGAGCCTGCAAAAAGACCTCGGCATCGACGCCGTGACCCTCGGCTACATCTTCTCGGCGTTCGGCTGGGCCTATGTCGCCGGGCAAATCCCCGGTGGCTGGTTGCTCGACCGTTTCGGCTCCAAGAACGTCTACGCCGTCAGCATCTTCACCTGGTCGCTGTTCACCCTGTTGCAGGGTTTCGTCGGCGGCATGCCGGTGGCCTGGGCAGTGGTGACCTTGTTCACCCTGCGCTTTCTGGTGGGCTTCGCCGAAGCGCCCTCGTTCCCCGGTAATGCACGCATCGTCGCAGCCTGGTTCCCGACCCAGGAGCGTGGCACCGCCTCGGCCATCTTCAACTCCGCGCAATACTTCGCCACTGCGCTGTTCGCACCGATCATGGGCTGGATCGTGTTCAGCTTCGGCTGGGAGCACGTGTTCGTGGTCATGGGCGCGCTGGGCATCGTGTTCTCGCTGGTGTGGCTGAAAACCATCTACAACCCCAAGCAGCACCCCCGTATCAGCCAAGCCGAGCTCGAACACATCGAGCAGAACGGCGGGCTGGTGGACATGGACCAAAAACGTGGCAACGACGGTCCGAAATGGGGCTACATCAAGCAACTGCTGACGAGCCGTATGCTCCTGGGGGTGTACCTGGGCCAGTACTGCATCAACGCCATCACCTACTTCTTCCTGACCTGGTTCCCGGTGTACCTGGTGCAGGAACGTGGCATGACCATCCTCAAGGCCGGCTTCATCGCCTCCTTGCCGGCGATCTGCGGCTTCATCGGTGGTGTGCTCGGCGGGGTGATCTCGGACTGGCTGCTGCGTCGAGGCAACTCACTGACCTTCTCGCGCAAACTGCCGATCGTCTGCGGCCTGTTGCTGTCGACCACCATGGTGTTCTGCAACTATGTCGACGCCGAATGGATGGTGGTCGGCTTCATGACCCTGGCCTTCTTCGGCAAAGGCATCGGCGCGCTGGGCTGGGCGGTGGTGGCGGACACCTCGCCGAAACAGATCGCCGGGCTGTCGGGCGGGCTGTTCAATACCTTCGGTAACATCGCCTCGATCACCACGCCGATCGTCATCGGTTACATCATCAGCGCCACCGGCTCGTTCAAGTGGGCGCTGGTGTATGTGGGAGCCAACGCCCTGGTGGCGGTCTTCAGCTATCTGGTGATCGTCGGCCCGATCAAGCGTATCGAGCTGCGTGACGATGCGCCCAAGCCTTCGCCCGAGCGTGACGCAAACGGCGAACTGGCCAGCTCGCGTCCCTGAGCGAACACGCCCGCAGCGGTCGACCCGCTGCGGGCGAATGGATAAAAAAAGCCTGAGAACCTGACAAATAGGCCCGATATGCAGCTGATCGAACATTCCGACTCGCCCCACTACGTCCGCCTGCACGACGACGACAATGTCGTGGTCGTGGTCAACGATGGTGGCTTGGGCGAAGGTGCCCGTTTCGCCGACGGCCTGACCCTGGTCGAAAGCGTGCCACAGAGCCACAAGGTCGCCACCGTCGCCATCGCCAAGGGTGAACCGGTACGCCGTTACGGGCAAATCATCGGGCATGCCCTGGAAGACCTGCGCCAGGGCAGTTGGGTACAGGAAAGCCAGCTCGCCATGCCGGCCGCCCCCGAACTGGACAGCCTGCCGCGCTGCGATGCCGTGCCGCAAGCACTGCCGCCGCTGGAGGGCTACACGTTCGAAGGCTATCGCAACGCCGACGGCACTGTCGGTACGCGCAACATCCTCGGCATCACCACCACGGTGCAATGCGTGACCGGTGTGCTGGAGCATGCGGTCAAGCGCATCCGCAGCGAACTACTGCCCAAATACCCGCACGTCGACGATGTGGTCGCGCTCACCCACAGCTACGGCTGCGGCGTGGCGATCAATGCGCGCGACGCCTACATCCCGATCCGCACCGTGCGCAACCTGGCGCGCAACCCCAACCTGGGCGGCGAAGCGCTGGTCATCAGTCTGGGCTGCGAAAAACTCCAGGCTGGCCAGGTCATGCACGACAACGATCCGTCCGTGGACCTCAGCGAGCCGTGGCTGTATCGCTTGCAGGACGCCAGCCTGGGCTTCGGAGAAATGATCGAGCAGATCATGGCGCTGGCTGAAACCCGCCTGAAAAAGCTCGATCAGCGCCGCCGCGAAAGCGTGCCGGCCAGCGAGCTGATCCTCGGCATGCAATGCGGCGGCAGCGATGCCTTCTCAGGCATCACCGCCAATCCGGCGCTGGGTTATGCCGCCGACCTCCTGGTTCGTGCCGGCGCCACCGTGCTGTTCTCAGAAGTGACCGAAGTGCGCGACGCCATCTACATGCTCACCTCGCGCGCCGAGAACCAGGAGGTCGCCGACGCACTGGTGCGCGAGATGGACTGGTACGACCGTTACCTGCAACAAGGCGCCGCCGACCGCAGCGCCAATACCACCCCGGGTAACAAGAAAGGCGGCCTGTCGAACATCGTGGAGAAGTCTCTCGGTTCGATCGTCAAATCCGGCAGCGGCGCCATCCAGGGCGTGCTGGGCCCAGGCGAGCGGGTCACGCGCAAAGGCCTGATCTTCTGCGCGACGCCCGCCAGCGACTTCGTCTGCGGCACGCTGCAACTGGCCGCCGGCATGAACCTGCATGTGTTCACCACCGGTCGCGGCACCCCTTACGGCTTGGCCATGGCGCCCGTGGTCAAGGTCTGCACGCGTACCGAACTGGCGCAGCGCTGGCCGGACCTGATCGACATCGATGCCGGGCGCATCGCCAGCGGCCGCTCGACCATCGAGGCGCTGGGCTGGGAGCTGTTCCACTATTACCTGGACGTCGCCAGCGGCCGCAAACAGACCTGGGCCGAGCAGCATCGCCTGCACAACGACATCACCCTGTTCAATCCGGCACCGATCACCTGATCCACTTACCCCTAGGAGCCCCACATGCCAGAGATCCTCGGCCACAACTTCATCGCCGGCCAGCGCAGCGCCGCTGGCGAGCAACGCTTGCAGAGCCTGGACGCCACCACCGGCGAGGCCCTGCCCTACAGCTTCGCCCAGGCCACCGAAGGCGAAGTCGACCAGGCTGCTGAAGCGGCAGCCGCTGCGTTCGTCGAATTCCGCAACCTTAAACCTGCGCGGCGTGCCGAATTTCTAGACGCCATCGCTGCCGAGCTGGACGAATTGGACGACGCGTTCGTCGCCATCGTCTGCCGCGAGACGGCGTTGCCGGCTGGGCGCATTCAGGGCGAACGCGGTCGCACCAGTGGCCAGATGCGCCTGTTCGCCCAAGTGCTGCGCCGTGGCGATTTCCTCGGTGCGCGCATCGACCAGGCCTTGCCCGAGCGCCAGCCGCTGCCACGCGTGGACCTGCGCCAGATGCGCATCGGCGTCGGCCCCGTGGCCGTGTTCGGTGCCAGCAACTTCCCACTGGCCTTCTCCACCGCCGGCGGTGACACGGCTGCGGCCTTGGCCGCCGGCTGTCCGGTGGTGTTCAAGGCACACAGCGGGCACATGGCGACGGCGGATATGGTCGGCTGTGCCATCCAGCGGGCAGCCGAGCGTACCGGCATGCCGCAGGGCGTGTTCAACATGGTCTACGGTGCGGGCGTGGGTGAGCCGTTGGTCAAGCATCCGGCCATCCGGGCCGTCGGCTTCACCGGTTCGCTCAAAGGCGGCGACGCGCTGTGCCGCATGGCCGCCGAACGGCCGCAGCCGATCCCGGTGTTCGCCGAGATGTCGAGCATCAACCCCGTCATCGTCCTGCCCGGCGCCCTGGCCAAGCGCGGTGAAGCCATCGCCCGTGAGTTGGCGGGTTCCGTCTGCCTGGGTGCCGGTCAGTTCTGCACCAACCCAGGGTTGCTGATCGGCCTGCAGTCGAGCCAATACAGCCAGTTGCTCAGCGAGCTTGGTGGGCATCTGGACCAACAAGCCGGGCAGACCCTGCTCAACGCAGGCGGTTTGCGCAGCTACGTCAGCGGTTTGCAGCACTTGCATGGCCACCCCGGTATCGAGCACCTGGCCGGTCAGGCCCAGGAAGGCGATCAGGCGCGCGCCCAGCTGTTCAAGGCCGACGCGCAACTGTTGGTAGACGCCGATCCACTGCTGCAAGAAGAAGTGTTCGGCCCCACCACCGTTGCCGTCGAGGTGCAGGACCAGGCCCAGTTGCGCGACGCCCTGTCGGGCCTGCGCGGCCAACTCACCGCGACGCTGATCGGCGAGCCCGAGGACTTCGAGGCGTTCGCTTGGCTGGTGCCGCTGCTGGAGGAGAAGGTCGGACGCATTCTGGTCAATGGCTACCCGACCGGCGTGGAAGTCTGCGATGCGATGGTCCACGGCGGCCCTTACCCGGCCACCTCGGATGTGCGCGGCACCTCGGTCGGCACGCTGGCCATCGACCGTTTCCTGCGCCCGGTGTGCTATCAGAACTACCCGCAGGCATTGCTGCCGGAGGCGCTGCGTGACAGCAACCCTTTGGGCCTGCGTCGGCTGGTGGACGGCAAGTGGAGCGAAGGCGCGATCTGAGTGCGCTGAAAAGCAAAGCTCCGTCTCTGCGGTAAGGCTGGTCAGTCGAGCCGCGATATTGTCACTTGGGGCCGCTGTGCGGCCCATCGCGGCTGAACCGGAGCGCCGGCCGGCCGCTCCTACAGAGGACGCATGTTCTACTGGAGCGATCCCGACAGCAGACGCACATTCTGCTGAAACGCCCCCAACAGCAGGCATATATCCTATAGGAGCGGCCGGTTCGGCGCCCCGAGCAGCCGCGATGGGCTGCGAAGCACCCCTGATGACACCAACTAGCTTGAATGATCGGTATTACACTTTTGCCGGGCTTCGCGTTGCCGACACTGCAAACGCGACCGCACTCAATCCTTACGCGCTTCAGCCTCTTCATGCACTTGGCGCAAGCGCTCGCGGCTATTGCTCAGGTGCATGCGCATGGCCATCTTCGCCCCTTCGCCATCGCCCCTGGCGATGGCTTCGTAGATCGCCTCATGCTCGTGCCTGAGCCGACTCATGTAATGGGCCTGGTCATCGTGTGCCAATCGCGCCGAATTCACCCGTGTGCGCGGGATGATGCTGGTGCCCAGGTGGTCGAGGATGTCGGCGAAATAGTGGTTGCCGCTGGCCTGGGCGATGCGTAGGTGGAATTGGAAGTCCGCCGACACGGCGTCGGTGGCATGTTCGGCACCTTCGTTCAGTTCGTCCAGGGCCGCGCGCATGCCAGCCAATTGTTCGTCGCTGCGGCGCTGTGCCGCCAGCCCCGCCGACTCGACTTCCAGAGCGATGCGCAACTCCAGAACGGCCAACACCTCGCGCAACGTCACCACGGTCGCAGGGTCGATGCGAAAACCCGCCGTCGTTCCTGCGTTCAGCACAAAGGTGCCGATACCATGGCGCGTCTCCACCTGCCCGGCCGCCTGGAGCCGGGAGATCGCCTCGCGCACCACGGTACGGCTGACACCTTCTTCGGCCATGATCTGCGATTCGGTCGGCAGCTTGTCGCCGCGCTTGAGCTGACCGCTGCGAATGCGCCCGGTCAGCACCGTGACCAGTTCCTGGGCCAGACTGCGTGGCTTGCGCCGGGCTCTGGCCTGTACCTGCTGCTCTGTCATGCCCTGTGTATCACCTGGGAGAAATAGCCGTCATGATAGCGCAGGCGGTTGTACGATCACATGCGCTGGATGGTGATAGTTCGCTGCGATCCGGCCGTGGGCGGGTACGCCGACCTGTAGGCGACCCGCCGAGCTGGCACGGCGACGCCGCCGCCCTGTAGATGGCCCTAGGCCGCCCGTCAACTTTTCTTGCCTGGCAACACACTGCTCAGTAGCTGCTTGGCCGTCTGCTTGATGACGCCCACCTCGTCGGGGTCGCCCTTGAGCAAGGTCGAGGTGAATTTCTTCGCCTGGGCCAGCTTGATGTGCGGCGGCAGCGGCGCCACGTTGGGGTCGGTCTTGAACTCGATCAGCACTGGAACATCGCTGGCCAGGGCTTTCTCCCAGGCACCGGCGACGTCCTCTTCACGGTCGACGAAGATGCCTTTGAGGCCAATGGAAATGGCGAACAGGTGGTAGGGCACGTCAGGAATGTCCTGGGAGGCCGAGAACTTCGGATCGCCTTCCATGACCCGCTGCTCCCAGGTCACCTGGTTGAGGTCCTCGTTGTTGAACACCGCGCAAATCCACCGTCCATTGCCCCACTGCTGCCAGTACTTGGCCACGGTGATCAACTCGGCGAGGTTGTTCATCTGCATCGCGCCGTCGCCGACCAAAGCGATCACCGGGCGCTCGGGGTGGGCGAACTTGGCAGCGATGGCATAGGGCACGGCCGCGCCCATCGAGGCCAGGCCGCCCGACAGCGAACACATCATGCCTTCGCGGATCTTCAGGTCGCGGGCGAACCAGTTGGCGCAGGAACCCGAATCGCTGGTGATGATCGACGCGTCCGGCAGTTGCGACGACAGCTCGTGCACCACACGTTGCGGGTTGATCGGCTCGGCGCTGACCATTGCGCGCTTGTCCAGCTTCTTGTCCCAGGCGGCACGGGCGCGCTCGATCTTCTGTTGCCATTTGCGGTCGGTCTTGCGTTCGAGCAGTGGCAACAGCGCGGCCAAGGTGTCGGCGGCATCGCCCGTGAGGCTGACTTCCATCGGGTAGCGCAGGCTGAGCATGCCAGGGCTGATGTCGATCTGCACACCGCGGGCCTGGCCCTCCTTGGGCAGGAACTCGGCGTAAGGGAAGCCCGAGCCGATCATCAGCAAGGTGTCGCACTCCTCCATCAGCAGCGAGCTCGGTTCGGTGCCCAGCAGACCGATGCTGCCCGTGACCCACGGCAGGTCATCGGGCAGCACCGCCTTGCCCAGCAGCGCCTTGGCCACGCCAGCCCCCAGCTTTTCAGCGATGGCACGTACCTGCTCACTGGCTTGCAGCGCACCGGCGCCGACCAGGATCGCGACCTTCTTGCCCTCGTTGAGCACTTGCGCAGCGCGTTCCAGGTCGTGCTCGTAGGGTACGGTCTTGGGCCGGCTGTAGCCCACACCCGAGTGCACCGTGCCATGGACGCGCGCCGGCTCTTCGTAAGGCAGGTCCTGCAAGTCGTTGGGCAGAATCAGCGCCGTGACACGACGCTCGCCTACGGCGATGCGCACCGCGCGGTCGAGCAGATGGCGTACCTGCGACACGTCGGACGCCTGCTGGACGAACGCACCGGCAACATCCTTGAACATCGACAGCAGGTCGAGCTCTTGCTGGTAATGACCGCCCAACGCGGTGCGCGCCTGCTGGCCGGCGATGGCCAGCACCGGCATGTGGTCCATGCGCGCGTCGTACAGGCCGGTCAGCAAGTGCGAGGCACCGGGGCCGGAGGTGGCGATGCACACGCCCAGTTCGCCAGTGAACTTGGCATGGGCGCTGGCCATGAATGCGGCCATTTCCTCATGGCGGCATTGGATGAATTCGATCTTGCCGGGCGCACGGCGCATGGCCCCGAACACACCGTTGATGCCATCACCGGGGTAACCGAAGATGCGCGTCACCCCCCATTGGCTGAGCCGTTCGATCAGGAAATCGCCTACCGTGGTGGTCATGGTCCGAGCCCTCTATGGCTGTGTGTGCATGGGTACGTCGAGCGTGTGACCGAGGGAGCGCCGGGGGTGTTCAGAGAACTTCCATGAAGATCGACCAGCACGATGAGCGTGGGCCTTGGCATGTTATCGAACGTTGGCAAGTTGCATTGGCACCGTTTTGGTGAAGACGGCTTATCGAAGTGGTTGGATTCCAAAAGCGTTTGCCTGCCCCTAACGTAGACCGCATGACTTCATCAGCTCTTGCGCCGCGAGGAGATACCATGACCGATACACGATTGCTCGATAGCCCAATGCAGATCGGCTCGTTGAGCTTGAAGAACCGCTACGTCGTAGCGCCGATGACACGCGTCAGCGCCAGCGAGGGTGGCGACGCCACCGAGGTGATGGGGAAGTACTATGAACGGTTCGCCGCAGGCGGCTTCGGCCTCGTGATCAGCGAAGGGCTGTATACCGACCAGCGGTTCGCCCAAGGCTATCGGTTTCAGCCCGGTATGAGCGACGAGGCGCAGGCGCTCTCCTGGCGTCCTCTGGTGCGGCGCTTGCAGACCGAGGGTACGCGGGTGATCGGTCAACTGATGCACGCCGGCGCGCTTTCACAAGGCAACCGCCATGCTGCCCACACGATCGCGCCGTCACCGGTTCAGCCCAAAGGCGAACAGATGGCATTCTACCGAGGCGTCGGCCGCTATCCGCTACCGCATCGTGCTACCGATGCGCAGCTTGCCGAGGTGATTGCGGGCTTCGCCCAAGCCGCCCGGCTCGCGACTGAGGTCGCAGGCTTCGATGGTGTGGAAATCCACGGCGCCAACGGCTATTTGCTGGACCAGTTCCTGACTGACTACACCAATGCGCGTGACGACCGCTGGGGCGGCGCCATCGAACGCAGGGTCGGCTTGCTCATGGAAGTGGTTGGCGCCGTTAAGGACGCCGTGCGCCCGGGTGCGCTGGTGGGCGTGAGGATCTCCCAGGGCAAGGTCAATGATTTCGAGCACAAATGGCCGGAGGCCGAGCATGCGGCCGAGGTCATCTTCGGCGCATTGGCCAAAGTGGGTGTCGACTACATCCATGTGACCGAACACCAGGCCTGGCAACCTGCCTTCGCCGGCGGATCGGCAACCTTGATCCAGCTCGCGCGACGGTTCGCACCCGATACGCCGCTTATCGGCAATGGCTCCTTGCGAACGGCAGAACGATCGATCCAGGTGCTGGCCCAGGGCGCTGACCTGCTGGCCTTCGGCCGCAGCGCGTTGGCCAACCCCGACCTGCCGCAACGTTTTGCCAGGGACCACGCCCTCGCGGAGCTGAACGCCGAAGTACTCGGTCCCATCGCCCACATCAAGGCATGCGAACTGGGCGGCTGAACCGAATGCAGGCGTGTCTCGCCTTTGACCTCACCGGGCCGTCGTACACCGAGTGAATCAGCCAGGGCACAGTGGCTGGGATAGACTTCCCGCAAACAGCGAGAACCCGACACAATGCTCATTGCAGACGCAAAGATTTTTCTGGTGGTCGCCTCCAGTAGCAGCCTTTCGGCCGCTGCCCGGCAGTTGGGCATCGGTGCCATGCAGGTTTCGCGGCGAATCGGCGCACTGGAGGCGTCGCTTGGCGTGCGACTGCTCCATCGCACCACGCGCTCGATTTCCCTCACCCCCGAAGGGGGCGTGTTCCTACCTTATGCGCAGACCATGATCGAGGCGGACGAGGCCGCACGCAGCGTGCTGGGCACAGTGGGCTGCGAGGTGTCCGGCGTGCTCAAGCTGACAGCGCCCAGCGTGTTCGGCCAATCGATCGTGATCCCCCTGCTACCACACCTGCTCGAGCGGCATCCTGCTTTGCGGATCGATCTCGACCTGTCCGACCACGTCGTCGACCTCGCCGGGCAGGGCCTCGATCTCGCCCTGCGCATCGCCCCGCTGGTCGACTCGGAATTGATCGCCCGTCCCATCGCAGCCAATCCTCGCGTGCTGTGTGCCTCGCCCGCCTATCTGCAACGGCGGGGCCGACCGCATCGACTGGCCGACCTGCAAGACCATTCGTGCATCTCACTGCAACCGGTTTCCCGTTGGCCGTTCATGGTCCGGGGCGTGTTGCAGCGCAGGACCCTGTCGGGCACGTTCGCCACGACCAGCGTGGAGGCAGTGAGAGCCGCCGCCATACAGGGGTTGGGCGTGGCGATGCTGACGTACTGGGATGTGGTCGAACAACTGCGTGATGGCTCGTTGGTACGGCTGGAACTCGAAGACGCCCAAATGCAGGCTTTGTCGGTCTGGGCACTGACGCCTACCCGGCAACAGGTGCCGGCGAGGGTCAGGGTGTTTCTCGATACGCTGCAAGGAGCCATGACCCGTATGGGTGACGAACGCTAGGCGCTGCCAAGCCCTGCGCTACCTGCGTCTCTGACCAAGCCTGCCTGTAGGGAAAGGCTACTTATGATAGGGAAATATCCGACACGGAGCACAACCCGGTACTACATACGAAAGATTCCCATTTTCACTATCGTCCAGTCCGATTTCTCGACACGATCAAGGACTGGTTTCCCCATGAAGCACCCTGCCCTTCCGCTGAGCCTGCTTACCGCAGCCTTTCTCGCCACACCTTCCTTACAAGCCGCGCCGATGGACGAGCCATCGCCAGGCAATGCCACCGAGCTGGAGGCTTCGTTCGTCACTGCGAACGGCGCCGGCCCGAACGTGCGCGACGCACCTGCGAGCGTCAGCGTCATCACCCGCGAGGAGATCGAGCGTCAACCGGTGCATGACCTGGGCACCCTGTTGCGCCGACTGCCAGGCGTCAGCGGCGGCTTCGGTCCGGTAGGCGAACAGTCGAAAATCAAGCTGCGCGGTCTGGACGACCAATACACGGTGATCCTGGTAGACGGTAAACGGGTCGGCAACTCGGCCGACACGCACTACCGTCGCGACCTGGCACGCCAGGACCTGAACTGGATTTCCCCGAACATGATCGAGCGCATCGAAGTGACGCGCGGGCCGATGTCTTCGCGGTACGGCGCGGACGCCATGGGCGGCGTGATCAACATCGTCACGCGCAAGGTCTCGCGCACCTGGGATGGCTCGCTGAGCGTCAACGCCACGGTGCCGCAGCATGCGGATCGAGGACGGACGGAGCAGACCGGTTTCAACCTTTCCGGGCCGCTCACCGATACCCTTGGCCTGCGTTTGGGCGCCAACCTCACGCGCCGCGCCAGCGACGAAGTGCAGCCTCGCTCGAACGCCCAAGGCGCCCCGCTGCGCGACGATGGCGCCGGAGGTGCCAAGGACCATCACTTGAACGCTTTGCTGGATTGGCGGGTCAGCGAAGCGCACAGCCTGTCGTTGGAAGTGGCCCAAGGCGTGGAACGATCCTGGGGCTCGAAGGAGCCTGGATCACAGGTGAAAGGATTCGGTGCCGGGCACCTGACGCGGGACAGCTACATCGTTTCCTATCAAGGGGATCTGGCGTTCGGCACTGCCCAGCTCGATGCCTACGTGAACCGGTTCGAGAACCGCATCGACAGGGAAGCAACCGACGCTGAAGAGCAGATCATCGAAGGTCACGTGAGCATGCCGTTCGAATGGCCACTCAGCCATCGAATGACCGTGGGTGGGCAGTGGAAGCGCGATGCGCTGAACAATCCGCGCACCCTGGGCGCCGTACCCATCGACCCTGAAGGCAGACCCGTTTCTGGTTCGACCTCGCAGGGCAAGTCATGGGCAGCCTTTGTCGAGGAAGAACTTTTTTTGCTCGACAACCTGTCTTTGACCCTGGGTAACCGCTTCGACCATAACGATCACGAGGGCAACCACAATAGCCCACGGGCTTACCTGGTGTATCACCCCCACCCCGACTGGACCCTGCGCGGCGGCCTTGCCAGAGGCTTGCGCGCGCCGACCATCAAGGAACGCAGCGCCGGCGCGGCCACCCGGTCCAATGGCAACGGTTGCACCAGCCTGCGCCCTTTGGGTTACGTCAGTGGCGGCTGCTGGATGGCGGGCAATCCCGATCTGCGGTCGGAAACCAGCCTCAACAAGGAAATCGGTGTCGCATACGACAGCGACGGCTGGGAAGCGGGTCTCACCTACTTCCACACCGACTTCGAGAACAAGATCGAATACGCACCCATCGGCCAGCGCGAGGGCCGTTGGTGGACTCGCTTGGAAAACGTGGAAAAAGCGCGCACCCGAGGCTGGGAAAGTACGGTGCGCGTGCCGATCATTGCCGATCGTGTAGTCTGGCGTAGCAACGCCACCTATCTGCTGGAGAGTCGTAATCTGGCAACCGGCGAAGCACTGATCAGCGCACCTGAACTCTCGCTGTACAGCGCCATCGAGTGGCAGATCAACGACCGCGTCGATACCCAGCTGGCCGCCCAGCACGTGGGCCGCCAGCGCGGCGTAGCGACCAAATTCATCAAGCCCTACACCACCTATGACGTGACGACGCAATGGGTGGCGACGGATGCGCTGAGGCTGAACGCCGGCATTCTCAACCTGCTCGACGAACAGGCGCGCGACGGTTCCACCCAGTTCTACGTGCCGGGTCGCGCCTTCTACGTAGGAATGACGACCTACTTCTGATGGACGGACGCCGGCGATGGCGCAGTCGAGCTGCCATGCAAAGGCCAGTTGCGCAGCTCGGTGTTCATCGATGCCGGAAACGTGTATGCCGACACCTGCTATCTGTCGACCACCCAAGGCTGCGGCAACGTCGACTTGGCGCAGATGGCGGTCTCGTTGGGCGTGGGCGTTACCTGGTACAGCCCGATGGGCCCTTTGAGTTTCAGCTTGGCGGCGCCGTTGAAGAAGCCGGATAACGCGGAGACCCAGATTTTCCAGTTTTCCCTGGGCCAGACGTTCTGATGGCGGGTCGGCCGCCCCTGGCGGTCGTTTCCTCAAGCACTGCGGATCGGGCATTACCTGCTTTTACCCTCGCTTAACCCAAGTTGACGGTCACCTTGCCTAAGCTGGTGAACCTTCGCACTCGCCTTGCAGGACATGTCCAATGCCACCCTTCACGCCTATCTTCCCTGCGCCGTCGCAACACGGCATGGGTTTCGCCGCACTGCTCGATCTGGTCCGGCGACGCTTGGTCAGCCTGTGCGGGCACCAGTTCATCGCGACTTTGGATGGCGGTAATGACGGTACGGGTGCCAGCCGTTACCACCTGGCCCTTGAGCACGTGCCGAGCAGGGTTTACCTGGAAGACAGCGGCAGGATCGGCAGCGGCTTCGTAGAGCACGTGCTGTGCTTGGGCATGCGCACGAAAACGATGCTCGAATCTCCCACGTTCAGCCGAATGTGCAGCGACGACCCGAAGCGGCCGTTGGTCTGGCTGAGCGATAGCGGCGATATGGGCGCTGAGGCGTTGCTGCTGCATGCCGCCCGTATGTCTGAAGGTCAGGTCGTCGCCCCGGTCTAGTCCTTTGCCAGCCTGGTGGCAGCCGGATGTTTCGTCCAGCATCGCGCTTATGCCTATCGGCATCCGTCAGACAGGCACACACCTTGTTTAAAGCCAGTCACAGGCCTACCGAGTAGTGTCATGATTCACTTACATGGATCACGGAAGGCCTATGAGCATCAACAGCAAAAAGCGACGTGACAGCAAGAAAGCCAAAGCCAAACGCGGCAATAGCCCCTCGCTGCCTTCGGCCCTGCATCAACTCGAACGTTTTCGAAAGGACTACCTCAAGAGTTGGGGCATCAACTCAAAAGGGCACTTCGACCAAGGCCATTACGGCTGGATGGCCAAACGCGTGGATGGCTACCCCCGTACGCTGGAGATCGGCTGCGGCATCGGTTACTCCACGTTGGCACTGCTGAAACAAGGGCATACCGTCGTCTGCATAGAGGAAAACCCGTGTTGCATTGCAGCCACTCGGCGCCTCGTCTCCGAGAACGGCTACAGCGTTGCCGTCATCGCACGCGAAACGCCCAGAAGCTTGGACGAACATGCCTACCAACTGCTCTACAAGGACATCGGCGACGCCCCTCAGGTGGATTGTCTGCTGATTGAGGGCGATGCCCTGAACGATCCCAAATTGGAGGAATGGCTCGAACGTCAGCCTGCTTTCGACTCGATCGCCTGCTGGCTGCTGGGCACCCACGATGCACGCGGCCACAACGTCGCCATCGACCTGGCACTGATGCCCACCGCGCGCGAACACCGTATCTTCGTGCAGAACAATGTCTATGAAATCGCGGACCGGATACTACGTTCGGGCGGCATTCTGACGGTGATCGACCGAACCGAGACGCCCTTCACCGACGACCTCATCAGCAAGATGATGGATCATCACCGCGAGCAGGCCAGCGTCACCTCGCTCGTAGTGAAAGTCGTTGAGCATACGCCACACATCGAGTCGGAAGCGCACGGTGCCATGCGCATGCTGATGACCGTACCCGAGGGCGAGCAACCTGAAGAGACCGTTGGTAATCCCCCCAAGATGTCGCTCTGTTCGACGACATCGGTCAAGCCCTGACCTGCCATCGGTGTTCTGCGCGCAGTGGCAGAACACCGATCCCCGCGACGCATGAGTGCATGCCTGGCCTGTTACCGGCACATTTGGCTGAACCTATAGCGGAGCGGGTCGAACTTTGAGGTCTTGGTTCCAATAGGCTTGACTGGGCCAAACGAAACTGTGGCACGCAGCATGAGCAGCTTGGGCTGCAAACGAAAAAAGACGCCGAAGCGTCTTTTTTTGTGATCGACAGAGTTATATGACTCTGAGGACCGATATTTGGAGCGGGAAACGAGACTCGAACTCGCGACCCCGACCTTGGCAAGGTCGTGCTCTACCAACTGAGCTATTCCCGCTTGGTGATGGCCGCCATTCTAACTTATCGCTCGATGACGTCAACCCCTTGATTCAAAAAAACTTTTAGCGCTGCTCGGTGCCTTCCCGCAGGTGCGGCCAAGCGGCAATCAGATAATGCACCATGGAGATCAGCGTCAAACCGGCCGATACCAGCAGCAACCCATATCCCAAAATTACCCAGAAGCTCGCCACCGGCGGATTACCCAGCAGGATCACCAGCGCCAGCATTTGCGCGGCGGTCTTCCATTTGCCCCAATTGGACACCGCCACATGAGCCCGGGCACCGATTTCCGCCATCCACTCTCGCAGCGCCGACACCACGATCTCGCGGCAGATGATGATCGCTGCGGGGAGCGTCAACCAGAAATTGGCATGCACCTGCACCAGCAGCACCAAAGCGACCGCCACCATGAGCTTGTCGGCCACTGGGTCGAGAAACGCACCGAACGGCGTACTTTGCTTGAGCTTGCGAGCCAGGTAGCCGTCCAGCCAGTCGGTGGCGGCGGCGATGGCGAACACCGTACTTGCTGCCATGTAGCTCCAGTGGAACGGCATATAGAACAGCACGATGAAGATGGGGATCAGCAGAACCCGTAGAACGGTGAGCAAGTTTGGAATATTCATCGGTACGACTGGCTGCGAGTTGAGCCCGACATACTACTCGCTATGCAAGCTGGCATAAATCGACTCGGCGAGCTTTTTACTGATACCCGGCGCTTTGGCAATTTCATCGATGCTGGCGCGGTTCAGCTCTTGCAGGCCGCCGAAATGCTTGAGCAACTCGCGACGGCGTTTAGGCCCTACACCTGCCACATCCTCCAGGCTGGACGTACGTCGTGCCTTGCCGCGACGCGCACGGTGACCGGTAATGGCGAAACGGTGCGCTTCGTCACGGATCTGCTGAATCAAGTGCAATGCTGGCGAGTCGCCCTTGAGTGTGAACTCATGGGCAGCGTCGTTGAGGTAGAGCGTCTCGAAGCCCGCCTTACGCGTGACGCCCTTGGCTACGCCGAGCAAGGTCAGGTCAGTGAAGGCCAGTTCCTGCATGACCTCACGTGCCATGTTCAGCTGGCCCTTGCCGCCATCGACCAGCAACACGTCGGGCAGCTTGCCTTCGCCGTTCTTGATGCGACTGTAGCGTCGGGTCAGGGCTTGCTGCATGGCGGCATAATCGTCACCGGCAGTGATGCCTTCGATGTTGAAGCGGCGGTAATCAGCTTTGATTGGCCCTTCCGGTCCGAACACCACGCAGGAGGCCACTGTGGCCTCGCCGCTGGAATGGCTGATGTCGTAGCACTCCAAGCGCTGCGGCACCTCGTCGAGATCGAGTACTTTGGCCAGCGCCTCGAAGCGCGCGGCCATGTGCTGGCGGTTGGCCAAGCGGGCGTTCAGCGCCTGCTCGGCGTTGGTCACCGCCATCTGCTGCCAGCGCGCACGGGTGCCACGTACGCGATGGGTGATGTCCAGCTCACGGCCGCGTAGCGCCTGCAGGGCTTCGATGATGGTCTCGAAGTCTTCATGGACCACGTTGACGATCAACTCTCTGGGCAACTCGCGTTCCGGGTTGCCGACGTAGTACTGGGACAGGAACGCGACCAGCACCTCCGAGACTTCCTCCTCGATGCCAACCTGGGGAAAGAAGTTCTTGCTGCCGAGCACACGACCGCCGCGCACGCTGATTAGGTGTACGCACGCTCCTCCTGGGTTGACGAACGCGGCGATGACGTCGACCTCGCCCGAGCCGCCTTCGATGTGCTGCTGGTCCTGCACGCGCCTGAGCAGGCCGATCTGGTCGCGCAAGGCGGCGGCCTTTTCGAAGTCCAGGGCCATGGCGGCCTGTTCCATTTCCGCGTTGAGCTCGTTGCCCAGTTGCTGGCTGCGCCCTTCCAGGAACATCACCGAATGGCGCACGTCTTCGGCGTACTCTTCCTGACTGACCAGATCGGTACACGGCCCTTTGCAGCGTTTGATCTGATATTGCAGGCATGGCCGGGTGCGGTTGGCGTAATAGCTGTCTTCGCATTGGCGAACGGCGAACGTCTTCTGCAATACGCTCAGGCTTTCGCGAATCGCGCCGGCACTGGGATAGGGGCCGAAATAACGACCTTTTGCGCGCTTGGCGCCGCGGTGGATGCCCAAGCGGGGGAAAGGGCCGTCCGAGAGGAACACGTAAGGATAGGATTTATCGTCACGCAGCAAGATGTTGTACGGCGGCCGCCATTCCTTGATCAGGTTCTGCTCGAGCAACAGGGCTTCGGTTTCGTTACCGGTGATGGTGGTTTCGACGTGAGCGATACGCGCCACCAGGGCGGCGGTCTTGGACGCCAAGCCGGTTTTGCGGAAATAGCTGGCAAGACGCTTCTTGAGGTTCTTGGCCTTGCCCACATAGAGCAGCCGCGACTCAGCGTCGAACATACGGTACACGCCCGGACGACCACTGCAGGTCGCCAGAAACGCACTGGCATCAAAGGTTTGCGACATGGACCACTTCTAAGGCTAGAGACTTGCGTCGACCATTCCGTGGCGGACGGCCAGCAATGTCAATTCGACGTCGCTGGTGACGGAAAGTTTTTCGAAAATGCGGTAACGGTAGGTATTCACCGTTTTGGGTGACAAGCACAACTTGTCGGAGATGATCTGCACTTTTTGGCAACCGACGATCATCAGGGCGATCTGGATTTCCCGTTCCGAGAGGCTGTCGAACGGCGATCCCTGGGGCTGGAACGACTTGAGCGCCAATTGCTGGGCGATTTGCGGGCTGATGTAGCGTTGCCCAGCGAATGCCAGGCGGATGGCGTGCACCATCTCGTCGAGGGCCGCGCCTTTGGTGAGGTAACCAGACGCGCCGGCCTGCAGCAAGCGCGTGGGAAAAGGGTCTTCTTCGCAGGCGGTGACCGCCACGACCTTGCTGTCGGGGTGGCTGCGCAGCAACTTGCGTGTGGCTTCGAGCCCGCCGATGCCAGGCATCTTGACGTCCATCAGCACCACATCCGGCTTGAGCTCACGGGCAAGCTTGAGCGCCGATTCACCGGAGTCTGCTTCGCCGACTACGTGCAGCCCCTCGATGTCGCTGAGCATGCGCGTAATACCGGTGCGTACCAGATCGTGATCGTCGACCACAAGGACCTTAATCAAGCCAGACACCTCGTCAATGGGGCGATTTGTAAGCCGCCACCTTAACAAAATTTTACAGCCGCAACATGTCGACTAAAGCGCTAGAGCAGGCTGGCGCCGCTTGATCCGGTATGGCCTACGGTAGTGGGGCAGGCTCAATCGGCCAAGCGGTGGAGCACGTGCCAAAGGGCCGCGCGGTCTTGATCGGGGAGACGACGAAAAGCTGCCAGCAGCCGGTCTTCGTCGCTGCTGAGGCTGTCGAGGGGCAATGGCGTCGGCAGCCCGGTCAACACGTACAGCGGGTCGACGCCTTTGGCTGCCACCGCCGCCAGGTAATCCAGACGCGGGGTACGGTCGCCGTTTTCATATTTGCCCTGGGCATTGGGCTCGACGCCGCCGATGTCGCCGAATACCCGTTGAGTAAGGCCCAGACGCTCGCGTTCTTCCCTGAGCCGAGCACCGAATCCGTTCATGTCGTCTTCCTTTTCTCTTTGCGTTGTAGATCTAGGAGATATCCCACATCCGTGGAGGATTATTCCTAAGCTTTCGGCACTATGCCCATTGCCAGGGGGCCAGGCAAGCTTTAGCTCGCGCCTCTTCCGAGCACCTTGCGCATTGCACTAGACGGCGTCAGCGTTTTTTTGAACCGCACATTGCATGAGTATGAAGCAATCGTCCTGACCCACTTCTTCGAAGCCGACTCGCCGGTACAAGCGCCGCGCCGGATTGCTGGAAAAAGCCATGAGGCGCAGCAACGGCAAACGCCGTTGCTGCGCCCAACGTCTCAGTTCTTCGAGCACCCAGCGCCCTACCCCCTGCTGCCGATGCTCCGCCAGCAAGTGCAGCTCACGGACGAACATTGCCTGGCGATCCTGGCTTAGGCTGCAGAAACCCAGGGTCCGCTCATCGGCCTCGATCAGCCATTGCTCGCGCCAGCGCCAGGATTCGTCGAACGCCGCGTCCGTCCAGACCAGGCCGAACTGTTGAAAATAAGGCAGCATGGCGCAGCGTGTCAGGTCGCGCGCGAACGGCAGATCGAGGTCGCTGGCAGGCGAAAGGCGAAGCCCGGAGATCGCTTGGGCTTCAGCGTTCACGGCGTGCTCGCCAATGTCACAAGACGGCGGACGTAAAAGGGATCCGAAGTGAACGGTCGATGGCGCATGAACGGCCCTGCGAACATAGGGGGAGAATCGATCAGACTAGGCGCTTCGTAGCGAATCGTCGAACCACCACCGAAGACCATCGATAGATGACGGCCCAGGAAACACCCTCGCCATCGCACTGGAAGCCCTGCCTCACAGGCTTTACCATGCGCCCTTTCCCGAGCGCGGCCTTTTGTCGCGCCTGTGCCCGACAAGACCAAGCCGATGCCCTTCGAACTCTCCGTAGAACCCCTCACGCTGCTGATTCTGGCGCTGGTCGCTTTCGTCGCAGGCTTCATCGACGCCATCGCCGGTGGCGGCGGCCTGCTGACCACGCCGGCACTGCTGACGGCCGGCATGCCACCGCACCTGGTGCTGGGCACCAACAAGCTCAGTTCCACCTTCGGCTCGGCCACCGCCAGCTTCACCTACTACCGGCGCAAACTGTTCCACCCCGCGCAGTGGCGCCCTGCCTTGGCCGGTACGCTGGCCGGGGCCTTGCTAGGGGCGGTGGTGGCCCATTATCTGCCCGCCGAATGGCTGAACAAGATGCTGCCGGTGGTGGTGTTCGCCTGTGGCCTGTACCTGCTGTTCGGCGGTACGCCCAAGGCGCCGCTGGATGCCGACGCGCCGATCAAGAAAACCTGGCAGGCGCCGCAAGGTTTCACCCTCGGGTTCTATGACGGCGTGGCCGGCCCGGGCACCGGAGCGTTCTGGACCGTCAGCACCCTGCTGCTCTACCCCATCGACCTGGTGCGCGCCAGCGGCGTTGCCCGCAGCATGAACTTCGTCAGCAATGTGGCGGCGTTGACGGTGTTCGTGGTGTCGGGACAGGTCGATTACCTGGTGGGCCTGGCCATGGGCCTGTCGGTGATGGTCGGCGCCTACTTCGGCGCGCGCACCGCCATCAAGGGCGGCAACAAATTCATCCGCCCGGTGTTCATCAGCGTGGTGCTGGCGCTGACCGTACGCCTAGCATGGCAGCACTGGTTCGGCCAGGCCTAGGCGCCGGGCCACGTACAGGTCGATGAGGTAGCGCGCGATCGACCGCCCGGCCGGCAAGGGCGGCAGATCGCGGATGTCGAACCAGCGCGCGTCCTCGATCTCGTCGGGCTGCATGACGATCTCACCACCTGCATATTCGGCATGGAAGCCGAGCATCAGCGAATGCGGAAACGGCCAGCATTGGCTGCCTACGTACTGGATGTTGCGCACTTGCAAGGCCACCTCCTCGAACACCTCGCGCTCCAGGCAGTCTTCGGCCGATTCCCCTGGCTCGGCGAATCCGGCCAACGTGCTGTACACGCCGGTGACGAAACGTGGTGAGCGCGCCAACAGAATCTCGTCGCCGCGGGTGATCAGCACGATCATGCTCGGTGAAATGCGCGGGTAATGGCGCAGGCCGCAGGCTTCGCAATGCATCGCACGCTCTGCCCTCACCTGCGTGGTCGGCTGGCCACAGCTGCCGCAGAAACGGTGCTCGCGTGCCCAGGTGCCGATCTGCGCAGCGTAGCCGAGGACTTTGTACAGCAGAAAATCGCCCTCGAGCATGAATTGGCGCAGCCCCTGCCAGCGACAGCCCGGCACTGCGGACGCCTCATGCAGTTCGAGGAGAAAGACCGGCTCGCCGTCCAGATGGCCGATGCCATGCTCGCTCGCCACGTTCAAGCCTCGCTCGGCCAGCCATTGGCGGGGGAACAGTGCCTGTTCGTCCTTGAGCAGAAAGCCTTCGGGGCTGCGCGCTACGGCCAGCCCTCCGGTGGTGGTGTGGGGGTCGAGTACTGCAGTGGTCCAACGTGCTGACATGACGGTCTTCCTGGGCGAGCGCCCGACGTAATGGGTTGCGGCCGCTGAAAAAGAGGGCTCTGTAGGGCATGGGGCGCAGGGCATCTGCAAGGCGGATTTAGATCGCGAGGTTGCCCCGCCTTCGCGACCTGCACATAGTTTGAGACCGGCGCTAGTCGCGGAAGGTCGGTCGCTGCTTGCTCAAATGCGCGGCCATGGCGATGCGCAAGTCTTCGGACTGCAACATGGCGGCATTCCAGGTGGCGATGTAGTCCAGCCCATCGTCGACGCGATGGTCGCGCATGTAGCCGAGCATGGCCTTGGTGCCGGCCACTGCGATCGGCGACTTCGCCGCGATCTGCCCAGCGATGTCCAGCACCTCGGCCAGCAGCGTCTCGGGATCGGCATACACACGGTTGACCAGGCCGATGCGCAACGCTTCATCGGCCTGCACGCGGCGACCGGTATACGCCAGTTCGCGCAGAACGCCATCGCCGACGATTCGCGGCAGGCGCTGCAAGGTGCCGACATCGGCCGCCATGCCCATATCGATTTCCTTGATCGAGAATTGTGCGTCGCTGCTGCAATAACGCATGTCGCAGGCAGCGACCAGGTCGATGGCGCCGCCGATGCACTGACCATGGATGGCGGCCAGCACCGGCTTGCGGCATTGGTCCACGGCATTGAACGAGGCCTGCATGCGCAGGATGGTACGGCGCAGTTGCCGGGCGTTGCGCCCCACGTCCTGGCCCAGTTGGCTGGCGACCGAGGCCAGCAGTGCCAGGTCGATGCCGGCGGAGAAATGCTTGCCCGCGCCACTGACGACCACGGCGCGTACTGCATCGGTGTCGTCGATCCACTGGAAGATGTCGACGATCTCGGACCAGAACGCCGCATCCATGGCATTGGCTTTCTCTGGGCGGTCGATCTGGACGTGGACGACGTGTTCGATCAGTTCCACTTTGAAAGCGCTGTATTCGGTCACCGGCGATGCTCCATCAAGCAGGACAAAAGCCGAATATAGCGCAGCGCCACTGCCGCGTATCGGGCAAACCCCGGACAGCAGCGCGCCGCCCCGGGCAAGGGGGCGGCGCGTGGCGGGTGTGGCCAGATCAGGCCGGTGCGGTGGTGCGGATCAGGTGGTCGAACGCGGCCAGCGAAGCCTTGGCGCCCTCGCCCACGGCGATGACGATCTGCTTGTAAGGCACGGTGGTCACGTCCCCGGCAGCGAACACGCCCGGGATGTTGGTCTGGCCTTTGGCATCGACGATGATCTCGCCGCGCGGCGACAGCTCGACGGTGCCCTTGAGCCAATCGGTGTTGGGCAGCAGGCCGATCTGCACGAAGATGCCTTCGAGCTCCAGCGCATGCTCGGCATCGCTGGTGCGGTCCTGGTAACGCAGACCGGTGACCTTGTGACCGTCGCCCAGCACTTCGCGGGTCAGCGCACTGGTGATCACCTTGACGTTGGGCAGGCTGTGCAACTTGCGCTGCAAGACGGCATCGGCGCGCAGTTGCGTGTCGAACTCGATCAACGTGACATGGGCCACGATGCCGGCCAGGTCTATGGCCGCTTCCACGCCGGAGTTGCCACCACCGATCACCGCAACGCGCTTGCCTTTGAACAACGGGCCGTCGCAATGCGGGCAGTAGGCCACACCACGGTTACGGTACTGCTGCTCGCCCGGCACGTTCATTTCCCGCCAGCGCGCACCGGTCGCCAGCACCACGGTCTTGGCCCGCAAGGTGGCACCACTGGCCAGGCGCACCTGGTGCAGGCCGCCGTCGGTGGCCGGCAGCAAGGCTTCGCCGCGCTGCAGGTTCATGATGTCGACGTCGTATTGCTTGACGTGTTCTTCCAATGCCGTGGCCAGTTTCGGGCCTTCGGTTTCCTGGACGGAAATGAAGTTCTCAATGGCCATGGTGTCGAGCACCTGCCCGCCGAAGCGCTCGGCGGCGACGCCGGTGCGGATGCCTTTGCGGGCTGCATAGATGGCCGCCGTGGCGCCTGCGGGGCCGCCTCCGACCACCAGCATATCGAAGGCCTGCTTGGCGTCGAGCTGCTTGGCCTGGCGGCTGCCGGCATTGCTGTCGAGCTTGTTGACGATTTCCTCGAGGCCCATGCGCCCCTGCCCGAAAGGCTCACCATTGAGGTACAGGCTGGGCACGGCCATGATCTGCCGCGATTCGACTTCGGCCTGGAACAACGCACCGTCGATGGCGACGTGGCGCACCTTGGGGTTGAGCACGGCCATCAGGTTCAGCGCCTGGACCACATCCGGGCAGTTCTGGCAGGACAGCGAGAAGTAGGTCTCGAAGTGGAATTCACCGTCCAGCCCTTGGATCTGTTCGATCAGCTCGGTGCTGGCTTTGGAGGGATGGCCACCGACTTGCAGCAGGGCCAGCACCAGGGAGGTGAATTCGTGACCCATGGGGATGCCGGCGAAGCGCAGGCTGATCTGGCCGTTGGGTCGGTTGAGCGAGAACGACGGACGACGTGCGTCGTCTCCGTCCGCGCGCAAGGTAATGAGGTTCGACAGGCCGGCGATTTCCACCAGCAGGTCGTGCATCTCGCGGGACTTCGCGCCGTCGTCGAGGGAGGCGACGATCTCGATCGGCTGGGTGACCCGCTCCAGGTAGGTTTTCAGTTGCGATTTAAGCGTGGCGTCCAACATACGGGCGATTTCCTTCTTACGAAACTCGGATACAAAAACGCCCAGGCAGGATCGCCCGGGCGTTTTTACGGGGCGGTAGACGGTTCAGCTGTGGCGGCTGGCTACCGCCCGCGGGGTACGCATCGGCTTAGATCTTGCCGACCAGGTCCAGCGATGGCGCCAGGGTGGCTTCGCCTTCTTTCCACTTGGCCGGGCAGACTTCGCCTGGGTGGGCAGCGATGTACTGAGCAGCCTTGACCTTGCGCAGCAGTTCGCTGGCGTCGCGGCCTACGCCACCATCGTTGATTTCGACGATCTTGATCTGGCCTTCGGGGTTGATCACGAAGGTACCGCGGTCAGCCAGACCGGCTTCTTCGATCAGCACGTCGAAGTTGCGCGAGATGATCTGGGTCGGGTCGCCGATCAGCGGGTATTTGATCTTGCCGATGGTGTCGGAGGTGTCGTGCCAGGCTTTGTGCGTGAAGTGGGTGTCGGTCGACACGCCGTAGATCTCTACGCCCAGCTTCTGGAATTCGGCGTAGTTGTCAGCAAGGTCACCCAGTTCGGTCGGGCAGACGAAAGTGAAGTCGGCCGGGTAGAAGAACACGACGGACCACTTGCCTTTCAGGTCGGCTTCGCTCACTGGAACGAACTCACCGTTGTGGTAGGCAGTCGCGTTGAACGGTTTGACTTGGCTGTTGATGATAGGCATCAGACGTTTCCTCGTAGGGGTTGAAATCGGTTGACGGAGGAAATCCTAACCAACGAGCGCTTTAAAGGCTCATTGGCAAACCTGATGCTGGTGATTGGTTTTGGCTATAAAGGCGGGATATCAATAGAAGCGATGGTACTGAGCGCCGAGGACAGCGCTCATGGACGGGCCTGCGAAGTCGCTTAGCGGCGACGTGCGCAGGCCCGACGGATCGAGCGATCAGCGCGTAGCGGTGCGCATCGTGACGAACTCTTCCGCAGAGGTCGGGTGCACGCCGATGGTCTCGTCGAACTGCTGCTTGGTAGCACCGGCCTTGAGCGCGATGCCCAGACCCTGGACGATTTCGCCGGCATCCGGCCCGACCATGTGGCAACCCAGTACCCGATCGGTGTCGGCATCCACCACCAGCTTCATCAGGGTCTTTTCCTGGCTCTGGGTGAGGGTCAGCTTCATCGGCTTGAATCGGCTCTCGAAGATTTGCACGTTGTGCCCTGCTTCCAACGCCTGCTCTTCGGTCAAGCCGACCGTGCCAATGGGCGGCTGGCTGAAGACAGCGGTGGGGATGTTCTGGTAATCGACCGGGCGGAACTGCTCGGGTTTGAACAGTCGACGGGCGACGGCCATGCCTTCGGCCAGTGCCACGGGTGTGAGTTGGACGCGGCCGATGACATCGCCGATCGCCAGAATCGACGGCTCGGTGGTCTGGTAATGTTCGTCGACGCGCACGTAGCCGCGCTCGTCCAGCTCCACACCCGTGTTCTCCAACCCCAGACCATCGAGCATGGGTCGGCGGCCGGTAGCGTAGAACACGCAGTCGGCGATCAACTCACGGCCATCTTTCAAGGTCGCTTTCAGGCTGCCGTCGTCGAGCTTGTCGATGCGCTTGATGTCGCTGTTGAATTGCAGGTCGAGACCGCGCTTTTCCAGTTCTTCCTTGAGGTGGCTGCGCACCGAACCGTCGAAGCCGCGCAGGAACAGGTCACCGCGGTACAGCAAGGTGGTGGCACTGCCCAGGCCCTGGAAAATGCCGGCGAATTCGACGGCGATGTAACCGCCGCCCACCACCAGCATGCGTTTGGGCAATTGCTTGAGGTAGAACGCCTCGTTGGAGGTGATGGCCAGCTCTTTGCCAGGAATGTCCGGCACTTGTGGCCAACCGCCCACGGCCACCAGGATACGCTCGGCGCTGTAGCGCTGACCGTCGACTTCCACTTCGTGGGCGCCGGTCAGGCGCGCATGGCCTTGCAGCAAGGTCACGCCGCTGTCGACCAGCAGCTTATGGTAGATGCCGTTGAGCCGCTCGATTTCACGGTTCTTGTTGCCGATCAGGGTGCCCCAGTCGAAGTGCCCCTCTTCCAGGCTCCAACCGTAGCCAGCGGCCTGCTCCAGTTCGTCGGCGACGTGCGCGCCATAGACCAGCAGTTTCTTCGGCACGCAGCCGACGTTGACGCAGGTGCCGCCCAGGTAGCGGCTTTCGGCAACCGCCACCTTGGCACCGAAGCCCGCAGCGAAGCGCGCGGCGCGTACACCACCGGAACCTGCGCCAATCACGAACAGGTCGAAATCGTAGGCCATTATTCGAACTCCAAAAAAAAACCACCCCAAGGTGGTTGTTGCCGATCGAATCGGCCGGGTACGTGCAGTCTGGCGGTTAAAGCCGACGACTGCCAGCAGCGCACGGCATTGGCCGCGCGCCGCTGCAGGTCGATCAGTAGGCTTTGCCGGACTTGTAGTAGTTCTCGAAGCAGAAGTTGGTCGCGTCGATGTAGCCCTCTGCACCGCCGCAGTCGAACCGCTTGCCTTTGAACTTGTAGGCGATCACGCAGCCGCTTTGCGCCTGCTTCATCAGTGCGTCGGTAATCTGCAGTTCACCCCCTTTACCAGGCTCGGTATTGGCGATGATGTCGAAGATGTCCGGCGTGAGGATATAGCGGCCGATGATCGCCAGGTTGGTCGGCGCGTCTTCGGGCTTGGGCTTCTCCACCATGTTGGTGACGCGGTAGATATCGTCACGGATCATGTCGCCGGCGATGACGCCGTACTTATGGGTTTCCTGCGGATCGACTTCCTGGATGGCCACGATCGAGCAACGGAACTGGTTGTACAGCTTGACCATCTGGGTCAGTACGCCGTCGCCTTCAGGGTTGACGCAAAGGTCGTCCGCCAGCACTACCGCGAACGGCTCGTCGCCGATCAGCGGGCGGCCGGTTAGGATGGCGTGGCCGAGACCTTTCATCTCGGTCTGGCGGGTATAAGAGAACGAGCACTCGTCGAGCAGACGGCGGATACCGACCAGGTACTTTTCCTTGTCGGTGCCTTTGATCTGGTTTTCCAACTCGTAGCTGATGTCGAAGTGGTCTTCCAGAGCGCGTTTGCCGCGACCGGTGACGATGGAAATTTCCTTGAGGCCAGCATCCAGTGCTTCCTCGACGCCGTACTGGATCAACGGCTTGTTGACCACCGGCAGCATTTCCTTGGGCATGGCTTTGGTAGCAGGCAGGAAGCGGGTGCCGTAACCGGCTGCCGGGAACAAGCATTTCTTGATCATAAACGTCCTTAAAGAGGGTATGGCCATGTGGCTCTGGCGCAGTCTAATCAGGCGGCACGTACCTTACAATGCCCGCCCAGGCGGGGCTTCATGCCACGACTAATGGGCTTCGGCCGATATTCATGCGGATAGTTCCCGCCCAACTGCGAAGGCTTAGGGAGAGGCGAACCAGAAACGCTTTCGCACCAGGCCCGGCCATGACAGGAACGCACTGCGATCAGCCTCACTAACCGGAAATGCAGGCGGTCGTTGCATCGCGCACATCGCCGGGACGCAGCGGAAAGTTGCTCAAACGTTCACGCAGTTTGATCGCACTGCCATTGCTGCGCTTCTGAATCTCGACCAATGCTGCGGGGCCTGCCCCGGCACCGAGCTTTTGCGGCACGATCAAGCGCAACCCTTCACCTTGCACTTCTTCGGTCAAAGGATCGCGGCTACTGGCCAAGGTCTGTTTGATGCAGTCGGCATATTCGCGTGGCGACTTACCCGATATCACATCCATGGTCTCGTGCGATTGCTCGAGCTCGGACACGCTGGCACAACCGGCGAGCACCAGAGAAAACGCAGCTACAACCCATTTCATTCGCCTGTCTCCTGCAATTCCAAACCTGTGTTGACCACCGCCAACGCATTTAGCTCCGATGAACGATGCGATTGATCGCCGGCCAGCGCTGCGCGGCGGAAATTCCCAACATCGTGATAAAGTCGGCGCTTTTCAGACCGTCCGTGCGGAGCAACACATGAAATTCGTCCACCAACGCGAACACTTGAATGAAGACGATATCGTCGTCATCGAGTCTTCCCAGCCCTGCAACATCCGTCTGATGAACGACGCCAACTTCCGCAGTTTCAAGAACGGCGGTCGCCACACCTACCACGGCGGTGCCTTCGACAAGTTTCCCGCCAAGATCACCGTGCCCAGCTCCGGATACTGGAACATCACCCTCGACACCGTCACCACCCGGGCGATTTCGGTTACGCGCAAGCCGACCTTCACCCACAAGATCAAGATCATTCGACGCTCCACGTCCCAGCTGAGATAAGCCGCCATGACCCAGAACCTCAAATACGTCATCAAATACAAACTCGACGGCCAACGTCGCTGGGATTTCGCCGTGCTGAGCGACGCTTCGCAGGAACAGGCGCTGGATGCGCTTCGCAAGATCCACGGCGATGACGTCAGCAAGATCAGCGATATACAGGTCAGCAAAGCGCTGTAGCTTTGCCTACATAACGAAAAGTCTGGAGGTGGCGCATGCATGCTTGGCCGGATAAGCGAATCCTTGATCTGCTCGGTATCGAACTGCCCATTCTGCAAGCCCCGATGGCAGGCGCCAGCGGGTCACCCCTGGCGATTGCCGTAGGCCGTGCCGGCGGCCTGGGCGCGCTGCCTTGCGCCATGCTCGATGCCGCCCAGGTGCAGGCCGAAGTGGCAGCGTTTCGCCAGGCCTGCGACGGACCGCTGAACCTGAATTTCTTCTGCCACCAGCCGCCCTCCCCCGATCCTGAACGCGCTGCGCGCTGGAAAGAAGCGTTGGCAGGCTATTACGCCGAACTGGGCGCGGACATGCAGGCACCGACACCGGTGTCGAACCGCCAGCCTTTCGACGAACAGAGCTGCCAGTGGGTGGAAGCCTTGCGTCCCGAGGTGGCGAGCTTCCATTTCGGCCTGCCGCCAGAACCCTTGCTGCAGCGGGTCAAGGCCACCGGTGCCAAAGTGCTCGGCAGCGCGACCACGGTCGCCGAGGCCGTGTGGCTCGAGGAACAGGGTTGCGACGCGATCATCGCCATGGGTTACGAGGCGGGCGGCCATCGTGGCATGTTCCTGAGCGAGGACATCACCACGCAGATCGGCACCTTGGCCCTGGTACCGCAGATCGCCGACGCCGTCGGCCTACCCGTGATCGCTGCGGGCGGCATCGGCGACCATCGCGGACTGGTGGCCGCGCTTGCATTGGGCGCCAGTGCCGTGCAGATGGGCACTGCTTACCTGTTCTGTCCCGAGGCGAAGGTTTCCGCAGCCCACCGGCACGCTTTGCTCACCGCCTCCTCAGCCGATACGGCTCTGACCAACCTGTTCACCGGGCGCCCGGCTCGCGGCATCAATAACCGGTTGATGCGTGAACTGGGCCCGATGAGCGCAGTGGCACCCGCATTCCCCCTGGCCGGCGGCGCTTTGATGCCGTTGCGCGCCTTGAGCGAAGCTCGGGGCAGCAGCGATTTCAGTAATCAGTGGGCTGGCCAGGGCCTGCGCCTTGGGCGCGCCGTACCGGCCGAGGCCCTGACGCGCGACATCGCCCAAGCCGCCCTGGACCAACTGGGGCGCTAGCCCCCCGTGAGATTCCGCACCCGATTAGCCACTTCCCGCGGGCGGTCCAGTCGCTATATAGTCGGCGCCATAACGACTACCTGCCCGCTGGAGCCTCCCGATGCGTCTACGCCCAACCCTCGTCGCCCTCACTGCCTTGTTCACGCTCAATAGCGCCTGGGCCGATCAAGTCCAGGTGGCGGTCGCTGCCAACTTCACAGCGCCGATCCAGGCATTGGCCAAGGATTTCGAAAAAGACACCGGCCATACCCTGGTCGCCTCCTATGGCTCGACCGGTCAGTTCTATGCACAGATCAAAAACGGCGCGCCGTTCGATGTGTTCCTGGCGGCCGACGACAGCACACCGGCCAAACTGGAGCAGGAGAAAGCCATCGTGCCTGGGTCGCGCTTCACCTACGCCATCGGCACGTTGGCGCTGTGGTCGCCCAAACCCGGCTACGTCGACGGCAAGGGCGAAGTGTTGCGCAAGAACGCTTTCAAACACCTGTCCATCGCCAACCCCAAGGCCGCACCCTATGGGCTTGCGGCCACGCAAGTGCTGCAGCAGCTCAAACTGACCGATGCCACGCGCGCCAAGCTGGTCGAAGGGCAGAACATCACCCAGGCCTACCAATTCGTTTCCACCGGCAACGCCGAGTTGGGTTTCGTGGCGCTGTCGCAGATCTACAAGGACGGCAAGGTCAGCGAGGGATCGGCCTGGCTCGTGCCGGCCAACCTGCACGAGCCGATCCGCCAGGATGCGGTGATCCTCAACAAAGGCAAGGACAACCCGGCGGCCAACGCCCTGGTCGATTACCTGAGGACGCCTAAAGCCGCAACCTTGATCAAGTCTTATGGCTATGAAATCTGATGCTCGACGCCAGTGACCTGGGCGCGATCTGGCTGACCCTGAAGCTGGCCGGCCTCACCACCCTGATCCTGCTGGTGCTGGGTACGCCCCTGGCTTGGTGGTTGACGCGCACCCGCTCGTGGCTGCGCGGCCCGATCGGCGCGCTGGTGGCCTTGCCGCTGGTGCTGCCGCCTACGGTCATCGGCTTCTATCTGCTGCTGGCGCTCGGCCCACATGGCTGGATCGGCCAGACCACGGCCGCCTTGGGCCTGGGCACCGTGGTCTTCAGCTTCACCGGCCTGGTGATCGGTTCGGTGGTGTATTCGCTGCCGTTCGTGGTGCAGCCGCTGCAGAACGCCTTCACCGCCATCGGCCAAAGGCCGCTGGAAGTTGCAGCGACGTTGCGCGCCAGCCCGTGGGACAGGTTCGTGCACGTGGTGCTACCGCTCGCCAAGCCCGGCTTCGTCACAGCCAGCATTCTCGGTTTTGCCCATACCGTTGGCGAATTCGGCGTGGTGCTGATGATCGGCGGCAACATTCCGGACAAGACCCGCGTGGTGTCGGTACAGATCTTCGATCACGTCGAAGCCATGGAATACGCCCAGGCCCATGGGTTGGCCGGCGCCATGTTGGTGTTTTCTTTCCTGGTGCTGCTGATGCTCTACGGCCCGCGCCGCGACAAAGCAGGTTGGGGTTGAGATGACTAACGGCATCAGTGTACGTCAGCGCCTGGCGCGCGGCGATTTCACCCTGGACGTCGATCTACGGTTGCCTGGCCGCGGCGTCAGCGCACTGTTCGGCCACTCGGGCTCGGGCAAGACATCTTGCCTGCGAAGCCTGGCGGGTCTGGAGCCGACCAGCGAAGGTCTGGTCGAGGTCAATGGCGAGGTCTGGCAAGACAGCGCGCGACGGGTGTTCGTCCCACCCCATAAGCGCGCCATCGGCTATGTCTTCCAGGAAGCCAGCCTGTTCGCCCACCTGACGGTGCGTGGCAACCTCGAATTCGGTTGGCGTCGTGTCGCCCCGAAGCAGCGCCGGGTGGGCCTGGAGCAGGCCTGCGAACTGCTGGGCATCGGTCATTTGCTGGCACGCGCACCCGCCACGCTGTCTGGCGGCGAAGCGCAACGCGTGGGTATCGCCCGGGCGTTGCTGACCAGCCCACGGCTGTTGTTGATGGACGAGCCGCTGGCCGCGCTCGATGCCAGCCGCAAGCGCGAAATCCTGCCCTACCTGGAGCGCCTGCATGCCGAGCTGGACATTCCAGTGGTGTACGTCAGCCACAGTCAGGACGAAGTGGTACGGCTGGCCGATCATCTGGTCCTGCTCGAGCAGGGCCGGATTGAAGCCAGCGGGCCTTTGTCCACCCTGCTCAACCGATTGGATCTGCCACTCAGCCAGGCTGAAGATGCCGGTGTGGTGCTGCAAGCGGAGGTGATCGGCTTCGACAAGCCCTATGGTTTGCTCGAACTGCGCTTGCCTGGCCTGCACGACACCACGCTGCGCATCGCGCATACCGAGCAGGCACCCGGCACGGTGCTGCGCATCAAGGTGCAGGCCCGCGACATCAGCCTGGCGCTGAACGCCGAGCAACCCTCGAGCATCCTCAACCGCCTTCCCGTGCAGGTGCGTCAATGCCAGCCAGCGGACAACCCGGCCCATCTGCTGGTAGGCCTGGATGCCGGGCAGCACGCGCTGTTGGCCCGCATCACCCGTTATTCGGCGGACCACTTGCACATAGCCCCCGGCCAGCGGCTGTGGGCACAAATCAAAGCGGTGGCGATTCTCGGCTGAGCATCCGGGCCAATGGCGTTGTCCACCGGATAACCCACCATTGGACGCTGCCATGCTCGACTGCCCTCTGCCTGCGTCACTGCACTACGTCGACGACACCCACGCGGGCCTGACGCGCAAGCGTTGGCGCGACCGCTTCATCTACCACGACGCCGATGGCAAGCGCGTCGATGACGAACCAACCTTGAAGCGGATCGCCGCGCTGGCCATTCCGCCGGCCTACACGCAAGTGTGGATCTGCATCGATCCACAAGGCCATTTGCAGGCCACGGGTCTGGACGCACGCGGGCGCAAGCAATACCGCTACCACCCCGAATGGCGCGAACTGCGCGATGCGCACAAGTTCGGGCGCATGCTGGCGTTCGCCGAGGCGCTACCGGCTCTTCGCCGTACCGTGGAGCGCGACTTGTCGCGCCCCGGGCTGGACCGCACCAAGTTGCTGGCGCTGGTGGTGAGCCTGATCGACCACACATTGATCCGGATTGGCAACCAGCGCTATTTGAAAGACAACCAATCCTACGGGCTGACGACCTTGCGCAACCGCCATGTCAAAGTCAAAGGCAGTACGATTCGGTTCGAGTTTCGCGGCAAGCGCGGCGTCGAGCACAGCATCACCGTGCGCGACCGACGCCTGGCCGGGCTGGTCAAGCGTTGTCAGGAACTGCCCGGCCAAGAGCTGTTCCAGTACGTCGATGCAGACGGCGAGCGGCACCGGATCGGCTCCAGCGACGTCAACCAGTACCTGCAAACCACCACAGGCGCCGACTTCACTGCCAAGGACTACCGCACCTGGGCGGGCAGCAGCCTGGCGCTGAGCCTGCTGAAACCTCTGGCCTGGCAACCCGAGACCCATGCCAAACGGCATTTGGCCGATATCGTGCGCCAGGTCGCTTCGCGCTTGGGCAACACCCCTGCGGTATGCCGCAAGTCGTACATCCATCCCGCTGTGCTGGAGCACTTCGTCCTGGGCCATCTGGAGGCGTTGCCGAAAGTTCGCAAACGTAAAGGCATGGAGCAGGAAGAAGTCGCTCTGCTGCATTTCCTTCAGCAGTTGAATACTGTGCCTGTGGCCGATTGAGCCGCTCTATGCATGCCATGATGCCAGGCCATTTCACAGACGAGGCAGATCGCCTTATTCTTGCTCCCATGTAGCCCAGGACGATTGACAGACGCCTCGGGCTGCGGCCGGACCTGTGCGACCACCCTCGCCAATTGTTCGGATTGGAATTACCGCTGACAGAAAGCGTCTTCACTAAGACGGACAAGGGCAAAGCCCTCACCATTGGGCCTGAGGCGCAGTGGCTACAGACATCATCAAGGAGAAGTACATGCTGATACTCACGCGCAAGGCTGGCGAAGTGATCGTCATCAACGACAACATCAAAGTCATGGTTCTAGGTGTCAGCGGCTCACAAGTGAGAATCGGCATCGACGCACCGAAAGACATTCAAGTGCATCGTGAAGAAATCCAAAAACGCATCGAAGCGAGTAAAACGGCCGGCAAGACCGACGATCATCACTAATCTTCCATGTCCTCCCATTTCGCAGGATGGCGCCTGCATGGGCATGTCCAGCGCAAGGGGGGATGTTCGTTCTTCGACTGCGGATGGAGCATCCTGGAACTGGCTAACTCGCGTATGCGCTCGATCAGAGACGATCTGATCACCACGGCCCTGCAACTGGAATCGTTGCGCGCTGCACTCGGCGGTCACGCTCGCTATCTACAACGTACGGGGCAGAGCGACGCAATGGCCACCATGGCCAATCAGAGCGAGCAGTTGCATATGACGATTGAAAACCTTCGGCAGATCGCAGCTGGCATACGCCCATGAAGCAGTTTTGGTTGACTGCGCTATAACATCGGGTTATAAAGCGCGCTTGATCGAGAGGCACTTCCGGTGAGGGAAGTCGCTGGTCGCATTGACCCTTTCAACTGTGCGAGTGTGGTGGAATTGGTATACACAGCAGACTTAAAATCTGCCGGCGTGAGCCTTGCGGGTTCGAGTCCCGCCACTCGCACCATGATTCGAAAAAACGCCTTCGGGCGTTTTTTTGTGCCCGCGATTCGCTGGAGGCCTGGGCACCTCAAGAGAAATTCGTATCTCCTTCTGGGCAGGGCAGCTCGCGCTCCTGTCGCCAACCTGGATCAATCATCGGGACTGTCGTGCCAGGCGGGATGATCGAAGTCTTCGTCGTCCAGGTCGTCCGTAGCCCCTCCTTCGACATCATGCACCTGGGCTTCGTCGATCTCGGGTTCATCGTCAAAGAACTCCCGGTCCAGCAGGTGATCGTGTTCAGGCTCGTGAACATCGTCGTCATCGCGCATGCAGCTACTCCTGAAGAAACAGCCTGTATAGATCGGATTGCCGCGCCAAGCAATTCTTTGGGCGTTAATCCGGGCATAACCCTATTGGCACAACCTGGCTACGCTCCCTTCAAGCACTTCGCCCGCTCACGCAGAGCGGGCTTTTTTCCATGGAATCTAGCCATCTGACACCTTGTCGACACAGCCTTCACGATTTTCTGACAACTGCCCAGGCATTCTGAAACTGCTTCGTACGTTCTAATCATTTAACCCGCCCTCCCCTGGCGGGTTTTCTTTTTTTCCTGTTTTTTCAAGCGCCTACACCGCTGGTCGGGCAGTCTGAAAATTCTGGAATTCCTTCACTGTCCGCCAAGTCAAGAATTAGGAACCCAGCACGAAACGACGAGGTAACAGCCATGACCATCGAAGCCGCTACTCTGGTACAACTGGCCGCCAAACTGCGCAAGCAAGGACTCAAGCGTGTCGCCGACATCATCTTCCTGCGCGCACCTTGCCGAGTGAACCATCGCTGGATCTGCACCGTGCTGCGTCGTACGGCATGAGCCGCGCCATCCTTCCTTGCCGTTGCCTGCCCTGGAAACAAAAACCCGCACACTCACGTATGCGGGTTTTTTTTGGCTTTCGGGTAGGCCGATCGACTTACCTCCATAAGCAAGGCGCCCAGGATGGCACTGAACGACAGCTTGAAACGCCCCACCAAGTCGTTGAACGAGATCGCCAGGCGTGACAGCTCCTGCGCCGACGCGGTGGTCTGGTGCGCCCCGGCGGCGGTCTGTGTCGACAGGTCCTGGATGTTGACCAGGTTCTTGTCCACTTCCCGCGCCACTTGCGCCTGTTCTTCACAGGCGCTGGCGATCGCCAGGTTACGGTCGTTGATGCTGGCGATGCCGGCAGCGATCTGCTCGAGCGCCTCGCCTGTCGCCATCGCCAATTGCTGGGTGTTGACCACCAGCGAATGACTTCTGTCCATAGCCACGACAGCCAAATCCGCACGGGATTGGACCGAGCCGATCATCTGCTCGACCTCCACGGTCGAGGCCTTTGTGCGCGCAGCCAATGCCCGGACTTCGTCGGCCACCACAGCGAAACCATTGACCGCCGTCACAGCGCCACGGGCTTGGGTCACCCCATGGTTGGCCTGATCGGTGGCCGTACGCGAAGCTTGCGAGGTGGAAACGGCGTTGCGGGCTACCCCATCCACCGAAGAGGTCATCTGATTGACCGCCGTGGCCCGTGGCGGCCTGGCGAATTTCGTCGTTAGAGCGCGAACGCCCGCTCGCTCGCGGCCTGGTTGGTCGCCATGCTCTTGAGGATGCCGTCCTTGGTCGCCTGAGGAGCCCCTTCAGCGTTGGCAGTGATCAGCGCGTAGAGATCGCGCTGCTGGGCAATCGCTTCCGAGCGCGCCTCAGCGGTTTTCGCTACGAAAACCAGGTTATTGGAGAAGACCGAGCCCAGGCTTTGCGACATCTGGCTTATGCCCCGACTGCCCAACAGACCCACGCCCAAGGTAATGACGGCGCAGGCGCCGAAAGCCGTCAGCAGCTTGGTGGAAAGACGAGCATTTTTTAGCGACATAGCGTTTCTCGTAAAAACTCATAGGAGTAATCACGCTATCGACACGCTTTGGGAAAGATTGAAATCCCTTTCGGAAGATTAAAGCGGTCAAGTTTCAACCGGCAGCATGGCGTCGGTTATTCAAAGTGGCGGGTGAACGATCACGCCTTTGAGCCATTCGTCCAGCGCAGGGTGGAATGCCTATCCGGGCTCAGCCAGCGCACGATCTGCGCGCGCACTTCCAGAACGACAGAGCCAGGCCGAGGTAGAGCGGGACGGCCAGCAAACGCCAGTGGTTGACAGTGACCCCTTCCAGACTGGAGACGATGACAGACATGAGCATCAGCACGAACCCAGCCATCAGTACGGTGATTTTCAATTTCCTCATCGATCCCTCCTTCCTTCGGAACGCGAGCGTAGCAGGCATAAACCAAAGCCTCAAACCCTGCCCGATCGTAGAGGCGGCCCAGGATCGGGAGTCGCCAATTTGCACGCGCGGAGGGCATCGCCCTCTACGCGTGCAAGCCGCCATGGATGCCTCAACGATCTGGCTTGGCACCCCCCAATGAGCGTGCTGCGCGCAGCAAAGCCAGATGCGTCAGCCCCTGCGGTAAGTTGCCCAGGAAAGCACCGCTGTGCGGATCGACCATTTCGGAGTAGATCCCAACGCCCGCGCCCAAGCCCCTGACGGCGGCACGGAAGGTTTCCTCGGCTTGCGTGCATTGCTCATGCAGCGCCCAGGCCTCGACCAGCCAGAAGGTACATGCCAGGAAACAGCCCTCCTCCTGATCCGCACCACTGTAGCGGTAGTGGAACGCACCGCAGCCCAGCTCACGGTGCACCGCCGCCAGCGTAGAGGCCAAGCGATCCTGATGGGGATAGCCAAAACGCACGGCCAAGGCGATCGACGCATCCAGCCCGTCGCTGCCGGCATAGAAGCTGTAGGCCTGCTTCTGCTCGTTCCAGCAATGGGTCTCGATCCACTGCTCGATGCGTTGCCGCTCACGGTCCCAACGGTCGCGGCACGTGGTCGGCAAATGACCACGGTCGGCCAGCTCGATGGCACGGCTCAGGGCCTGCCAGCAACTGATCTTCGATTGCGTGTAGTGCTGCTTTTCCGGCAACTCCCAGATGCCGGAATCGGCTTGACGCCACAGGTCCGCACACTGATCGGCCAGCCTCGACAGCATCACGGCATTGCCCGAATCCAGCACACCGCCGCAGTCGATGAAACAGCGCGCCGTTTCGAAGATGTCGCCGAACACACCGTGCTGCAGTTGGTCGGTGGCATCGTTGCCCACCTGGGGCGGCGAATGCTTGTAGCCAGGCAAGTCGATGGGCCGCGTGCCCTGCCCGACCGCGCCGTCGAGCGTATAGAAGACTTTGGCGCCATGCTCCTGCAGGCGGTTGAGCAGCCAGGTGAAGCCTGCCTTGGCCTCGAGCTGCGCGCCGATGCCGAGAAACGCCTCGATGGTGTAGCCCGCATCGCGGACCCAGGCAAACCGGTAATCGTAGTTCTTGTCGCCGCCGATGCGCTCCGGTAGCGAGGTCGTGGCCGCGGCCATGATCGAGCCGCTCGGCGACGACAACAGCAGCTTCAACGCCAATGCGCTGCGCAGCACCAGCGACTGGTAAGGGCCGTCGTAGTCCAGGCCCTCGGTCCACTGGCGCCATTCGCGGTCCGAGCCATCGATGCGGGCGTCGATCAGCTTCATGGGCGGTACGATCAAAGGCTCGTTGCGGCCGGCGATCAAGGCCACGGTACTGCGCTCACCGGCTTTGATCGTCAAAGTGGCGCGCACGCCCAGGTCGTCTTCGCGTTCGATGTGCAGTTGTTCGTCATGCAGAAACATCCCAAGGATGTCGCCGGCGTGGAACACGTGGCCATTGCCGGTGGGCGTGAGGTAGCCGCTGACCGTGTCGGCCTGGGTGCCGAAGTCGATGCTCAGCTCGAAGGCAACCTCACCGCTCAGGCCTTCCAGACGCCTGGCAAGTTCTGCCCAGGGCAGACGTCCGGCCGGGCCGCTGTTCAGCGACTCGACCATACGGACTTGGCCATGCTCGGTGACAAACAGCGTTTCCAGTACGTTGCTGTCAGTCAGGTAGCGTCGCTCGATCGAATAAGGCACCGCCGGCCTGAGCGCGAAGAAACCACCCGTGGCCGGCGCCAACAGCTTGTCGAACAAAGGCGGCGAATCCATGTGCGGCACGCACCACCAGTCGATCGAGCCGTCGCTGCCCACCAAGGCGACGGATCGCCCGTCGCCCAGAGCACCATATTCCTCCAAGGGCAACCAGCCCCCCTCATCGCGCGCTGGTGTCAGCCGCTGAGGCTCCAGATTCAATTCGCCGCTCATGAGTGCCTCCGCGTTAGGTTATGGATGTGACTGGGGGGCAGTGCGGCAAGTTCGACGCGGGGTGTCTGGGGCGGTGTTTTGAGGAGTGGATGTCTGGACGGAAGTGGCATCCCGGTTTGCGCGGGAGCCGATCCGCCAAGGCATGTGTGCAGTGCTGCGATGCCCCGTACTCAAGAGGTGTGGAGTCCCCCCTGCGCTGAGCGGATGAGGGCTGCGGCGTCGCCTGATGACATCGTTCATCGCCTAAGCCACGCTATGGCCCGCCAGCCCATGCGAATTCGAGTACGGGATGGCGCAATACTGATCATTGAAGCTTGTGGGGCGTATCGGCATGCACTACTGGAACAAAGCTAATTTTCAAGGGCTGCTGGCAGTTGCGGACTGCCTGGAGGCCCGCCCTGAGTTGAAACTGCTGGCGAACTATTGCCGGTATCGAGAACAGGGGCTACGCCGCGCGGCCTTTGCCGAGCTTGAGGCATTCCTGGCTGCATCACGTTGTTTCGGTAGCACAACCGCACGCAGCGCAGCCGTCGAAGTGCTCGAGGCCAACATGCGCATCTCGGGAGCACACCAGTTCATGACCCAGCCACTGATCGCTCGGTTTCTGATGCCTACGCTGAAAGCCTGGATGGAAGAGGATGCCGAGGCAAACCTGCCGGTACGCTGGCTCGGAATGCTCGATCGCGATGCCGAACTGCTCAATCGAGCCCTCGTTGCCTGCCCCGAGGATATGCCCGTACGCAAGATCCTGATCGACTTCGCACTGGGATGGGTTGACCACGCTACCCATCATCTGGACGAGTCTGTGTTCTTGGGCAGCCCCGAAGAGGCCTCCTCGGCGCTGGCGCGGGCCAAAGCCCTCATAACCGAGGCGCCCGAGCCCGAAAAGCTGGGCTATCTGAACGATGAGGTACGGTACTTCGAGTGCCTAGTTGCGGATTGGCAAGCTTATGCGCAAGCACCTGAAGGCAGCTTTTCGCAATGGTGTTCCGAACGGGGGCGAAACTATGAGATGCCCGCCAAGTTTTATTACAGACGTTGAGTTTTGCTTCAGGCCGTCTGTATAGGCTTGTCGTAGACAGGATCAGGCTTCATTGCCCGTGAAGAAATCTGTGACATGTGGGCTTTCAGGCTTTCAGGCTAGGGCCGCGCTGACTAGGCCAGCCCGCGGGATGAACGTAGCGTTGCGGAAACTCTGTAAGACTTGCGGAACACTTCGCCTTTCCTTCAGGCAAATAAAAACCCCGCAGACGTTAATCTGCGGGGCTTTCGAATATGGAGGCCGAGGTCGGAATCGAACCGGCGTAGACGGATTTGCAATCCGATATTTGAATTGCAGTCTGGTGCGCCTTGAACGACGTAATCCGTTCCGAAACATTCTCGATTACACCGGGCTGTAGGCCGCATGTTTCAAAGGTCGGCCAATTTATTTTGGAACTGATTTTCGGCCGATTTGAGCCTGGGTCTAGCTGCTTTCTGTAGGCGGCATGAGTGGTACGTTCATGCCTGCAAACCATGCGCTCATGTTTCGATCAGGGGATCGATTTTGGCCGAGAAGGAAGCATCTGGAGCAGCCGTCCACATCACCATGTAGTATTTTTGGGGTGTTTGGCGGTAGCGGAGGGCTGTATTTGCTAAGCGAAATATCCCTCTCCCCCTCCCCGCTTACCCTACCATTGGTATCAGAATTGGTATTGTCTGGTGACTGTCCTGACTGCCTGCTATCGACTCAAAGCTACCGCTTGCAACAAGCAGATGACGGCCATAGGTAGTAATTTGAGCGCACTTAGAAAATGCGAGAAGACTAGATTGATGGCTTCATGCCACAAGAATAGGCTTCACCTATCACACTTACTGCAAAAAGGATTTGAAATGCGCAGGGGTTGCCTTACCTTGGCTCTTATGATCAGCCTCTCAATGCCTGGCCCGGCTTCTGCCGCAAGTGCCCAGAAGGTCAAAACGAAGACTGAACTGCTAAATTGCTCAGCGGTAACTTTCGATGGGTCCAATCTCACAGAAGAGGAGAACGATTACTTCTTCTCTAACCAGAAATACATTTCGACGGCACAGATTCTGCGCTTCGCGCTTGGTAGAGATGCGATTTTGGCCGACTTTTACACACACCGGAAAGGCTCGGGCTTCAATGCTAATGTTCTGAAAATTAAGGATCTAGCTAAACAAAAAGGTTTTGCGTTGCAGATGACCCGTGACCTTACCGTGGCTGAAAATATACTTATCGAGGAGAACAAAAATCATAAGTGGACCAAGCACACCGTAGACACTCTCCTTTGCCGGATAAATGCTATTGGCGACACCGCGATGAACGGCTATAACATCTATGCCTCAAACTATCTTAAAGGGCTTAAAGCCAAGCAGGAAGCCATGCATGGTCAAGTAGGCTACTTCGATGTGACGGTTAATGACTGCACCATCAGTAAATCTATCGACACCGGCAACCGTTATTCCGCCGTGAAATCAGATTCTGATGCACGATTCATTACTGTGAACGCGACCTTCAAAAACACTGACAATGAAGGTCGACTACCATCTGAAGGCAGCTTATTTATCAGCAAGGATGACAAAGATTTCAAATTCGATACTACTGAAACCATCATGAGCGATGGTTATGGAATCCGCTTGCGGTCACTGAATCCTCTAATCAAACTCAACACGAAACTCGTCTACAAGGTGCCTAATGAGCTGTATGGCGAGGTTTATTGGAAGCCTGGTAGGAATGCCGAGGATAAGAAGCTCTGGTGTATCTATCTCCCGCCAGCCTGATTCTTGCTATGGCTAGCCTTGTGGGTTACGGATTTATGCTCGTAATTTGGCAAACTGCTGCTAAGCATGAGGGACCAGAGGCTGCATGAAACCGAGCCCGCCTTGACAGTTTGAGACTAATTTCTCAGGCGATTCGAGCCTTCAGAGCTTTCCTAGTGGTTCCGTGCTATCCTCACTCTTTATCACTTTCAGGGATCGATGTGATGCTCCTTCTCCGGCTTATGACAACGCTGTCAGTAGTGCTGCTGTGTACATCGCAGGCCCAGGCTGCGCAGTGTGCCAAGACCGTGTATGAACCAGGGTACAGGAAAACCATTCCAACTGTTGATTCACCCGAATTTATAACTGTTGCCGGCCCTCTGCTCCCAGGGGGGAGGGTCACTTGCCACGTCTCGTTTGACTTGGTGTCAGGCAATCATAATGTGATGCATCGGATAGAGACGGGAACGCTGAACAGCACCAAATATAGATTTCACTACTCGGACGGCAGCGGCACAGTGCAAGGGCTGCAAGAAAACGTGCTGGACATTCTCAAGGACAAGTACGGCGAGAATTGGAATCTTCGATGCCGTAAGGACGAGATGGATGATACCCACTATTGTGCGATGTCTAGGGGCCCATTGACGATAGGTGTATATGGGCACTCTTCACGTTTCGTGAGCGTGGGTAGCGAGCATTTTCCTGGCTCTTCAATCACACTCCGTATCGACGAGGATGTCCCGGTCACCGCTCTTGCCAAGCCTGGATTTTCAAGTTTGCAGGAAACAGGATTGATGGCAGCAATGAGCAAAGGGACTTCTGTTCTCACTCGCTATGTAAAGTGGCCCTATGAAAGCAATCAGGACAAGCGAGTAAGTCTTTTTGGGTTCAACCCCGCCCTCCAGATCATCGAAACTCTCAACAAGACGATCAAATAGCTTCTAGTAATGCAACAGTAGCGGAGGCTTCCTGCCTCAAGCCGCACGGTGTGCGGCCTCCAGCCCATAGCCGTCTAATACTTTTCTTCCAGTTTTCGCGACTTTCGCCCACTAAAGGCGTGATTCTGCGGGGTAGTATTAGACAGCTCGGCTACCCCCCTCCGGCGTTCTGCCGAACCAAATCCCCTACCCCGTTAGACGATCGTGGTCTCGAATGCTGTACCTGACCACACCCCACACCTCGAACATATCGCCCTCCATGATGTACCGCGACGGATACTTCCGGTTCTCCGAACGCAGGATGACCATGCCACTCTCAAGGCACATGCGCTTGCACACCGGCTCCCCGTTCACCGCCGCGATGACGATGTCGCCGTGCTTGGCTTCAGTGCCCCGGTCGACGATCAGTAGATCGCCCGTGTACATGCCCGCCCCCTGCATGCTGTCGCCCTCGATCTTGATAAGGTAGACCCAGGGCGCGCGCAGTTGCATGAGGTCGTCCAGGCTGATCTTGGGCGTGTCGTCGAGGTCGGGGTTGAGGGCGGCATTCATTGGGTGGTCCTCCATACTGTATAAAAAACCAGTATGGTATGGCCGGCGGTGTACTGCGGCAACTGCCGATCAGCGGCAAGCGGCCAGGCAGTCAGTGCTTGGTAATCGGCTGAAGACCGTAGGCGTACAGCTGGTAGTCCGTAACCGCCTGGTAGGCCGACTCGGCAAGCACACGCAGGCGCTCGACCTGCTCGGCAGGCTCGCCGGCGTCTTGGGCTTGATTGTACCGGCGCAGCGCCGCAGTCGCCTCCAAGATCAATGGCTCACCCGCGCTTGTCAGCCCTCTAATCGTCCGCTTCATGCTGTCACCCATCTGGCTTGGTCAGCGCATTATAGGATGTCTCGCACGCCAGACCGGTATTCGGCTTCGCTCAAGGGCTGCCGCAACGCTTGCCGCTTGATCGCCGCATAGTTCATTCCTTGATCGCGGCTACATCAGACTCTGCCACGGTTGCTGCCAGCCCTCATGGCGTGCATAGTTGTTGATTTCCAAAGGAGAGCATTCATGTCGCAGAGCGAGATAGACCATCAGGTGTCAGAGGCAGAGTATTGGTTCAAAGTCGAGTTACAGACGCCAGGGCCATTGCCAGACGGGCTCAAAATCTCAATATGCCGTGAAATTTTGAAGTGTGGCAGAGACTCAAATCGTTTAGAAATCAAAATTGCGCTGCTGAGCCTGGTTCTAGCTGGGCAGGTGTCCAATCCACTCTCTTTTTCCGCAACGGATATAGAGAATGCACTCTGGCTTGTTCGAAATAATAAGTTCGGCTTTGATCCACAAGCGCCCATCAGTTTGGTGTAAGCAGACAGGCATAGCTGAAGGCTGACACCGCAGGTGTCAGCCTCAGCGGCATGCGTCAGCGGCTGCTGCTAGTTCCTTCTCGAATCCGATGCGCTGCCGACGCTCGGCCAGCAGCGCGCGCACCTTGACCTCCAGACTGTCGGTCTTGCGCAGGCCGGCGGCTGCCCACGGCGGCACAGCTATCTCCGGCGCGCGGCACGGCACCTGCACCGGCACCTCGACACGCACGGTGCGCACCTCTGGCTCGACACGGGCCGCGCAGCCGGCCAGAAGTAGAACTACCACCATTACACATGGTGTAAAGCTGGTTATTTGCCTCATAGGCCAAGCTCCTTGTCGATGATCGAGGTCGCAGCTGCGCATTGCTCACCACCGGTGCGCTCCTGCTGCAGCCGGTTGGCGGACTGGTAGTCGAGCTGGGCACTGGCACGCGCATCGGCAACCGTCTTTTCGGCGGCTGCCTGACGCTGCTGGGCGGCCAGCTGCAGGTCACCCAGCGCCTTGCCCTGCTCACCGGCCAGTGCCTCCAGGTTGTCTCGGGCCAACTTGCATTGCCCGGCCTGGCGCGCCAGCTTGGCGGCATCGGCGCGGGTCTTGCCGATCTGCCCGTGCTGCCACCAGATGATGCCGGCGGCGGCCAGGGCCAGAACCAGCCACAGCGGGATGGCCTTGATCACCGCCAGCGCGGCGCTCATGCCGGTATCGCCTTCAAGGCCGCCGCGTGATTGCGCTTGAACTTGGCACGCAGCTCTTCCGGCTGGCGGTCATAGGCACCCGGGCGCCAGGTGCGCAGGTACAGCGCCCAGGCCCCGGCCTCGTCATCTGCGGCCGGCAGCGGCTTAGGGTCGGTCCAGATCAGCAGGCGCGCCAGCGCGGCGGCCAGGACCGGGTCGCGGCCGATGGCCTGGTAAATCGACTCTGCATCGAAAACCACGCCGCGCGCGCGGCACACCTGCTCGGCCAGCTTCTTGGACGCGGCGTGGGTCATTACGCCCTTCACGCCGCCGCCCTTCTCAAACTGGTAATCGCCGCGGGCCGGGCCTTTGACTTGCTGCTCCAGGCGCAGCGGGTTTTCTTGTAGGTTGATGGCGTGCAGCAACACGCGCGCCGGGCGGGTACCCATCTGCGGGGGAAGCAAGGCCAGGCCTTGCCGGATGTCGCTATCGAGTGGCATGGGTTTTCTCCAGGCATGAAAAAGCCCGCGCGGGGCGGGCTATGGTGTGTCTTGGTGGCAGACGGACTCGTCACACATCGAGTACACAATGGATGAGGAATTTATGAGCAAAGGAATTTTGGTAACGCTTGTTGCGGTGCTCCTATCGGGATGCAACCACTATTTCAACAGCCCGTATGGCAGTCGGTGGGATCAGCGAAATATACCCTGCGATGCCACCCCTCCAAATCAGCCGGGGTGCTATGAAAACACGCATCAGAAAGGGCTCCTGAACGAGTTGTTCGACAAGGATTGAGCACCCTGCGTGGGATAACGGCACTCGCTATCAATTGACTGTCAGGCGGCAGTGTCGGTCTCGTTCGCCGGCTTCGGCTCGACCGGGTCTTTGGCGGTGATCGAGACCTTGGCTGTGTACTCCTTGAGCACCTGGGCGGTGAAGACCTGGGCGCCAGGGTACTGGCTCAGGATCTCGCGGGCGCGGGCGTCCGCCTCCTCCTGGGTGGCATAACGGGTTTTGTTGGCAGCGTCGAAGTCGTTGGCCAGGTTGATTGCTACGTATGGCATGGGTGTTTCCTCTTTGGTTATCTAAACGGAAATGGATAATCGGTGGCGCGAATTACCAGTGCTTGTGGCTGCCGATCTGTTGGGATATCAGACCAGCTTGTATTGGAGCTGCCAGTTATAACGGCGGTGGTTGCAACTGCGGGACTGAAGAAGAATCGAATCCCGCTTGAGGCGCCGCCACAGCCCTCACTGGCATTAGTTCTGAAAGTACCGGACCCAAAGTCAGTACCCTCTATTAACATGCAGCCTCTTGAGAAAGTTAGGAATGCTGCCAACTCGCCAGCAGCAACCGGAACAAAAACCGCCCCCTTTGGCTGGGCGTAATCACCGCTGGACCATTCACGGCCAGAGCTTTCATTTGCGCCGCCAGAGTAAGGAGTCCAGCGCGTTGTGGTGTTAGGCGAAACCGGAGGATTGATAGCAGGCGGATCGACTGCTGCTATGACGTTCAATGGTGGCATGCCAGTTGTAAAGCTGAGCCGCCCCGCTGCGTCATAGCACTCCATGCCTGATCGTTCCCCAACATCGCGCATCAAGTCAAAAACAAATGCTTTTGTGTTCGGCGAACATCCTTGAAAGTAAAGAGTCCTGTCATTGCCACTGACAAATTCGCCGCACGGCTTGCCATCGCCCACTAAAAACACAATAGGCGATACCGCACCAGTGACGGTTATGCCGCAGATGGGGTCGAGCAGATTGGTGTATACCCAGCTGCTTTCCTCATTGGGATTCAAATTGAGCGAACGAATGTAATGCCTGCCCCACCGGTCAACCAAGTTCAAATAACCACTTTTCAACAGCCCGTAGGTAATTCGGTCAATATCAAAAAGCAATGAGCCATCTTCTTTGAAAGCCTGAAATCCGATAGGCATCGGACCTCCTAATAATACCCGTAGTAGATTCGGCAATTAGCACTGAACTGGCCGAACCATGTGGAGTGTAGATATTGCCACGACAACGTATCGCCCGAGATAGTTACACCCGGCTTCTTACCCTTCCATAGTTGAGTGTCAACTAGCGGCACGATGATGTAAAAGCGCTGCTTGCCAGGCGGTAGCGCTGGTAGTGATATCGAACCACTAGCCCCATTGGTGACAATATCCCCTTGATGCTGGCTGATAGAAGACGACATATCGACAAGCGATCTACCGTCAGAACCAAATACTTGAAGACCGGCTGGCATATTGTTTCCTCATCAAAAAATGGGGGGCGCCCCCTCTATTTCACCATACCCCCATCCTCACTCGAAGTGCGCCATCAATCACAACTCCAATCCCGTCGCGATTGAAAGTTGCATAAGTGTTGGCTCGCGTTGGATGGCAGGCGGTCATGCCTCCCGAGTTGAAATCAATACGCAGAATGGGTTGCCCCCAATTAGCCCACTGCGCAGAATCGATGATTGAACCCACAATGCCGCTTTGAATGGTGGCCTTTGAAATAAAAGCTTCGTTCAAAAACACCTGGCCGTTCTGAATAGCAAATGGACTGACAAATCCATTGCCACTTGGGTTGAGCACAGCGAATCGATCTGCCATCACGGCGAAGGTCGACTGCAACACTCCACCGTTGTTTTCGACACCAACCCCAAAGCCCGCAGCCACATACTGGTTCCCGTTTACGACTTGAAGCCGGACGGAGTAGGAAGCATTGACCTTGTTGTTGAGCCCGACTTGGGCCGTGCTGACTTGTTGAACGAAAGCGTTGGTATTGCCGAGGCTGGCCTGGGTGTCGTCGACGCGTTTACCGATCGCCGACACTGCGTTTGCTCGAGCAGTAACTTCGCTCTGGACCGCAGCCGTTGCTTCGTCGGCCCTCGCCTGCGCAGTGGTGATGCGCGAGCTCAGTGCCGAGTCAGCATCGGACCGGGCTTTCGTCTCGGTCTGCACCGCCGCGTTCGTGTTGCCTACTGAGGTGTACAGCCCGTCGATGCGCTGGCTCTCGGCCGTCAGGGTAGTGCCCTGCTGGGTGACCTTGGAGTCGAGTGACGACAGTGCTCGGCTGGACGCCGACGGCGCCGAGCGGCCAATCGCGATCCAGTCCACATCAAACACACCGCCCGACGTGTTGCCGAAGTCCAGGCGGATGTTGGTGATGGTGTTGGTGACCCAGTCATTACCCCCGGCCGTCAACGCCGACATATCCCATTCGACAATGGTGCTCTGCCCCACCGCCAGGTTTGGGTTGGCTGCCAAGTTGAAGTAGCTCGAGGACTGCCCGTGACCGGCTGTGGAGTAAAACACCCGGCCATCCCAGTCGGCAGCAGCGCCAGCCCTCCGGGTGATCCTGGCCCTGACCAACGGATACTGCGCGCCCGGTACGGCCAGCACGCCAGGGCTTACGATCCGAGGATCGTTGCTGTTGGACGTGACCGTCAGTACGCCATTGGCGGCGCTGATGGTGCCGCCGGCTACAGTCCAGCCTTCCGTACCCGTGTCGAATTGCCAGAGCGCATCCTGAGCGGGATCAAGCCCCGCTGCGCCCAAACTTCCCTGGATCACACCCACGGTATTTTTCAGGTCAGTGAGGCTGCTGGACTGCGAGGTCAGGCCGCTTTCGGTAGCAGCAACCCGGTTCTCGACGCTGTTCAGCGCAGCGGCAGATGCCTTGGAGGGCAGTCCACCGGTGGCGCTGTTGACGCTGTTTTCGAGCGACGTCGTTCTCCCTGCCACGCTGGTCAAACTGCTCCCTTGCTGGTTGACGGTGGAGGTCAAACTCTCTATGGCTGCGGAGGTGGCCGCACTTCCAGCTGCGATCACCTGACCGTTATCACGCCAGCCGGTGGCCTTGGCCCCGTACTCGGCCTGGGGCCGCGCAATATCGATCGTTCCCGATGTCGCAGAAGACGTCGGTCCGTACGCCCGATAGTAGATGTAGGCCTTGACCGCACCCGACGGCGCTACAGCGCTGTACTGAATGCGATCGCCCGCCACGCTGACCGCAAATAGAGCCGAGGCCGGCGCCGAAATGACCGCATCGCTTGCGTTCATCCATTGGATGAAGATACGCATGTTGACCGGGTCACTGCCGCGGCGCACGTAGGCGGAGGCAGTAACGGCCTGTCCACCGGCGACCGCGATGCGCCTGGCAGCAGTAGTGCGCAGGGACTTGTAAGAGCTTGAGGTATTCAAGCCTTGAGCGACGATGCGCTGGGCCTTCTCGGCGCTATTCACCCAGGAAGGCACAAGCGTGTCGACACTGCTCGCCGGCCCTTCGGTTTCCCACCCCTCTGGCGCGCCGGTAAGGCTGGCGTACTTGCTGAACGACGGGTTGAACAGCAGGTTCTCGCCACCGATGTCGCCGATGGAGTTTTCAAGCTGTGTGATTGATCCCGACGTGCTGGTCAGCCCCTGCTCTGTCCTTTCGACGCGGCCGGTCAGCGCCGCGGTGGCCGCTGCGTTGACGGCGATGCTCTCGGCGTTGGCCTTGCCGTTGTCACGCCACCCGGTCAGGGTGGTGCCTTGCTCAAGCTGCGCCATGTCTAAGTCGACGAAACCTGCCGTGAGACTCGATCCTCCGTTCGAGCGAATACGGTAGAGCACGTCGACCCGTGCCGAACCGGCAGGTGCAAGCGCGGATACCAGCAAGGGACGCTGGTAGGTCGGGTTGAGCGCCAAGTTGCTTGGCCCGTTGGTGCTGAGCGTATTGCCGGCGGCATCCTTGAACTGCAAGTAAAGCTGCAGCAGCAGGCCGGTGTTGCCGCGGACGTAGACCGACGCGGTGTATGCCTTGCCTTCGAACGCCGGCGGCTGCCGTTCGGCAACCGGTACGAAGTCCACGTAGGTCGCGCCTGATCCCGCTGTCAGACCGGAAACGTCAAGTCGCTGGCATTTGCCCTCGGCACCCAGGTCGGAGTTGCGCAACGTGGGCACCACTCCTACCCCGGCCGTGTACCGCCAGTACCAGCCGGCGGCAATATTGGCGTTAGCGGCGGACGCAACGTCGAACGACGGGTTGAACAGCAAGTTCTCTGAGCCCGACGAGGCGATCGAAGCGTCAATGCGGGTGATCGACTGTCCAGCAGCGGTGATGTCTCTGCCCTGCTGCTCGACCGTGCTGCCCAGGCTGGCCAGCGCGCTGGCGTCAGCCTTGCCGCTCAGTTGGTTCAACGCGTTCTGCGCAGCGGTGGCTGCGTCGGTGGCCACCTTGTCGGTCACCGCCAGCCAAGCGCTACCGGTCCACCGCTTTGGCGTGTTGGCATTGCCCGTGGTGTCGATCCACAGGTTTTGCGCGGCCTGGTCTGCCGCTGCCGGCGCCGAAGACTGGACCAGCACCCTGCCTTTGCTGCCGGCGAGGTTCGATGCAGCCTGAGCCGCCTGCTGGGCAGTTGTCACGTTGCCATCGGTGATCGTCAGGCTGTTGGTGAGCCTGGTCACCTGCTCGCCCGAGGACTTCAGGCCTTGCTCGGTCTTTTCGACCCGCGCACCCAGGCTAGTGACAGCCTCGGCGGACACATCGGCCGCTGCTAGGATCGACGGCTGGTAGGCCGTGGCCACCGTCCCTTCCTGCAACTGCACGTTATCGACTTCTGCCCAAATGGTGGCGGCAGCGCCCGAGTCGTTGAACAGGCGGCAGGCGTACACGTTGACCTGCGTGGCGTTCGCCGGCGCTGTGCCGGTGAGCGTGTACCGGGTAAAGGTTTCGCCCAGCACCGGTTTGTCAGATGTCGACGGCGCCGACAGCACTGCACCGGCCGCATCGAGGAACTGAAGGTAGAGCCGCAAGAAGCCAGGCGCGCCTGACCCGCGCGCGTACACGCTCAGGGTGTAGGTAGCGCCAGCCGTGACCTTCACCCGCGCCCGGCCATCGGCGGGGCTGGAGACCAGCTCGATGTAGTTTCCGGCGCCGACGCTCGCGCTGATGCGCAGGGCATTGAGGCTGCTGGTCAGCGGCGAAGGCACAAAAGCTCGAGCAGCAGCGCCAGATACCGCCCAGTGCCGCGGCCTGCTGCCGTCGGCAACCAACTCCTCGAACGAGCTGTTGGGCAGCAGGTTCTCGCCGCTGAGCGACGGCAGGCTCGCCTCGATCTTGGTCAGGGACGTACCTTGAGCCGTCAGGCTCTGCCCCTGCTGGGTGACCGTGTTGCTCAGCGACTGAACGGAAGCGACATCGGCCTTTTTGCTCACGCTGTCGTTCAGCGAGGTCAGCGCTTGGCTCTGCGAGGTCAGCTGCTGGTCCTGCGCGGTGTCCTTTTGCTCGGTGGCCGTCACTCGGCTGGTGACCTGCTGCAACGCCTGCGAGCTGGCCTTTCCGTCGATGCTGGTCTGCATGCCGTCCAGCTTGGTGGCCTGGGACGTCAGTTTGCCCTCGGCGTCGGTGACCCGAGTGGTCAAGCTGCTGACCACCGAGGCGTCGGCCTTGGTCTGCGCCAAGGCCAGGGCGCCAGCGGCCGCAGTGGCCGCATCAGTGGCGGCCTTGTCGGTCACCGCGGCCCAGGCGCTGCCGGTCCAACGCTTGGGCGTGTTGGCGTTGCTTGTGGTGTCGATCCACAGGTTCTGCGCGATCTGGTCGGCCGTCGCCGGCGCGGCAGACTGCACCAGCACCTTGCCTTTGCTGCCGGCCAGGGTCGACGCAGCTTGGGCAGCTTGTTGAGCCGTCGTCACGTTGCCATTGGTGGTGGTGAGGCTTGTTTGCAGGCCGCTGAGCTGCGAGGCCTGCGCCGTGGTCTTGCCGTCCAAGGTCGAGACGTCGGTCTCCAGCTTCGAGACGCGCGCCGCGGTACCGGCCGCAGTGACCACGGCCTGGCCCACATCGGTCCAGTAGTCGGCATTCGGCGGCGGCGTGCTCAGCGGTACCGCCTTGGTGGCCTGGTACAGCTTGCCGTCGGCACCGAGGGCGCTCTGGCTGGTGCTGTAGGTCTTGTCCTTGCGGTACGGCAGCGAGCCGGCCAGGGTCGAGACATTGGCGATCTGCTGTTGCAGGTCGGTCTTGGCGGCCGACACGTCAGCGCTCACCGCCGTGATCTGCTGCTGCAAGTTGCCCTTGGTGGTGCTGAGGGCGTTGTTGACGTCGCTGATCTGCTTGGCCAGCTCGGTCTTGGCGGTGCCCAGGCGCTCGTTCACCGAGCCCGGGCCGTTGCCGTCGATGAGCGCGATCTTCTCGATCTTGCTGGTCAGCTGCTTGCCGAGCTCGCTCTCGGTGATCTGGTCCTTGATCTGCTCAAGGATCGGGCCGGCGTCGGCGCTGGCCTGGCCGGTGACCAAGGTGGTGCCGCTCGGGAACCACGGCCCAACGTTGCCGGATTTGTCGACCAAGCGCGCCCAGAAGTAGAACCGCTGCCCGGCGCGCAGACCTTGCAGGTTGTGCTTGTCCTGCGGGTAGGCCAGGTCTGCCAGCTTGGTGGCTTCGGCCAGCACGGTACCCGCGCTGTACCACAGTTCAGTACGCTGGGTGTCCTCAGCACCTGGTGGAAAGGTCCACTTGAGACCGATACCGAACAGCAGGCTTTCCGCCGTCAGGCTGGTGATCGCCGGCGGCAGGCCTTGCTTGCCCGTCAGCTGGGTGAGGATCGAGCTCTTCCAGATCGACGAGATGTCGAAGGCGCTGACAGCGCGCACGTGCGCCAGGTAAGCGCCAGCGTAGATGCCGACGACGTCCACCGAGGTCGCGCCAGTGCGTTGCAGCCGGACCCAGTTGCCGTTGTCCTTGCGCCACTCGACGTCATAGCCCACCGCACCCGGCACGGCGTCCCAGGCGATGGTCATGGTGTTAACCGCGATGCCCTGATCGATCATGTGCGAAGACGAGAGGGTCACGCTCGCCGGCGGCTGCACCGTGGTCACCGGGATGACACTGATCGGGCGCTCGTCGAGCTTGGCGCCGGTATCGATGGCGGCGAACTTGCTCGGGTTGAACTCGAGCGCCGAAATTTCGTACTGCCCTTCCTGGGTGCGGGTGGTCTTGAGCACGCGGAACAGCTGGACGGCCAGGTCGCTGTAGTCGATCGCCCACTGCAACTGAGGCTCAGGCTGCGCGCTATAAGCGGTGGTCACCGTTACCACCCGGCCACTCACCGACTGCACGGTGCGAGCCTGGGCGGTACCGCTGGGCAAGTTCACGATCAGCCGGTCACCGGCCTTGATCGGTGTGTCACGGTCCAGGGTCACGGTCTTCGCATCAGCTGCCGAGATCCGCCCGCCATTCGGCCGGCCGGCCACCAACTCGTCGGCTACCGGAATCACATAGCCCGGCAACGGAATACGCCCTTCCATGCCGGTCTTGAAGGTGACGGTGCGGTCTTGGCTGTTGCTCAAGAGCGCCCACTTACCGCGGCGCTGGGCCTCCGACGCGCGCGTGCAGCCGATGGCCGAGATCTCGATGGGACGATCCCGGTACCGGCGCTGCAGCGCCACGTCTGTGGCAGGTATCACATCGGTGTCGTAGTTGTTCGCCGGGTTGTCGTAGCTGACCAGCGCCCGGCTGTAGTGCGTGTTGCGCTCGGCACCACCGTAGACGAACTCGCCGTCGATCACGTTGGCCCGCGTAAACACGTAGTCGATGTCCTGCGCGCGCGGCATGTCGGCCTGCATGAACAGCGAGCCATGGGCCCAGTAAGTCATCCCGCGGTAGATCGCCGACAGGTCGCGCAGCAGCACCCAGGCCTCGGACTTGGCCTGCAGGTTCATGTCGCACAGAAAGCGCGGCTCCTGGCCCCCTACCCCATCTGGCACCAGCTGGTCGCAGTATTGGGCGATGCGGTACATCTCCCACTTGTCGACCATCCACGACTTGATTCGCTTGCCCAGGCCGAAGCGGCCCTCGACACACAGGCCGTAGGTGATAAGCGCCGGGTTGTTGGTCCAGGCCTGCTTGAACGAACCGTCCCAGACGCCGCTATAGGTGCGGGCCAGCGGATCGTAGTTGCTCGGCACTGGCCAGCGCTTGGCCTTGCACTTCACCGTGACCGCCGGGATGTTCTGGAACTGCTGGGCATCGAACTCGACGTAGAGCAGCGCGGTGTTGGGATAGCGCAGCTTCTCGTCGATGATCTCGGTGTAGCCGGCCACGGTCATGGTGTCGGCGATGGTGCCCTTGTTGGCATTGGCCGTGAGGCGGCGCACACGCATCATCCAGCCCGAGGTGGCCTTGGGCAGGTTGACGCGGATCGAGCGCTGGTAACCGTTGCTGGACTTGCCGTCCACGGCGCCGCGGTGGGCCTCGGCGTAGGCACCGCCGTCCGTGGCGATATCGATGGCGTACTCGATGCGGTAGCCGTTGGTGTTGCCGCTCGCGTCCTGGCTCAGCAGGCGCGGCCAGGCGAGGCGCACGCGCACCGCCGAGAGCTTGGTGTCGCTAAGCGCGCGACTGAACGGATTGTCGCTGCGCAGCTCGACGCCGACGGTGGTCTCGTTCTCCACGGCTGGGATGCCCTGGATATACTCCTGCTCGACGCTGCCGCGGCGCCACTCCCAGTTCACACCGGGGAAGTTGACGTTGCCGCTGGCATCCACGATGGGCGTGTTGTCGAGGTAGATATCGCGATCGGTCGGCGTGCCGTCGAATTCGCCCTCACCCACAGCCAGCAGGATCTTGGCGATGTTGGTCGACTGCAGGCTGTCGGGTGCCTCGACCGGGGTCTTGGCCTTACTCTCGCCGCCTTTGGCGCCAGTGATTGCCAGCTGCTCTACGTGGCCCATGCTTTCCTCCGGGCAATAAAAAACCGCCCGTAGGCGGCTGCGATGTGCGGTGGCTCTAAGCCTTGTCCTGCGCCTCGATCGAGGCAGAAATAATGGCTCCGCCCCAGCGGCGTTCGCCGATGCAGACCGGGACGGGGTTGCCGCTGGCGGTGGTGTTGCGAGCGCTGCCGAAGGCGTAGGAAGGCAGGTTCTCGGGGGCGCCGCTCTGAGATAGGCCTTTGGCCTGTGGGCTGAGCATCTGAATTACCCCGCCAATGGCTAGCACGGCACCCATCTTCATCATTGGCACACCTACAGCGCCGAAGCCAAAAGCTGTTGCAACAGCCCCTACAACAATCAGCACAGCTCCGATTAGGGTTTGGAGTGAGCCTGCCCGCTTACTGCCGTGCACTACAGGGACAAACCACAAATCTGTAGCGCCGCCGAGGTCGAGTTCGTCCTCGCTGATATTCTTTCCATTTTTGAATATTGCGAAGCGCAATCCTTTGCTTTCCGCCTGCGCGAGATCACGGCCAAATCCCGGATAGTTGACCTCAAGAGCTTTGACCGCCTCTCGCGTGTCTCCGCGATCTAATACGAAACTGTGTTTTTTCCCATATTTCTTCCCGAGAAATCCTGCCAGACGAATATTTGTTCTTGGGATATGGAAGGCCGCAAGAGTCATGATTTCCTCTCAGAAATAAAAAACCGCCCTAAGGCGGTCTTGTCAGAAAGTGGAAGCCTTAATACCGACTTCGCCTTCTGATGATGTGTAAATCCGGTACTTTTTGGTTTGCCCAGGCTCGACGATTACAGCATCTTCAAGCCGCTCGTTGCCGAATGAACATAGACCGCTGCCCTCAACCCCTGCACCTAAAGTCCAGTGACCCGCAGGAACATGGAAGGATGCTTTCTCTTTGGTATCGAGCCGGGCCACAGGCTCACCATTCAGGAATACTGTGGCGAAGCAGCCACTACCTGCGAACCCGCTATCACGGACAACGATCAGGGTTCCGCTGCCGGCCAAAGACTCCTGGTAGCCAGTTACTCGCTCAGATGGTGCCTGAACGGCTTCGTTCAAAGGGACTGGAGATGTGGCGCATCCTGCCAGCAGCGCCAACCCCAACCCCATTATCAGGCTCTTCATTACTATCTCACCTAAAAATTGCAGCAGACTAATCCATGACTCGGATTAAGTTTCCGTCTGGTCTAAACTCCCAGACACTCACGACACGATCATTCCGAATGACGAACCTATAAGGCTTGGAACCAACATATGCACCGAAGCTATTTCTTGCGTTGACACTTACCTCTATTAAGTAACCTGGCTGAAGCTTAGCACCTTCTAGACGACTCGTTATCATATAGCCCTGATACACAACACCAAAACGATATCGCGCAGATTCAGGATCTTTCAGATAGCTACCGAAATAACTTTTTACGGCATATTCGGCTTCCTCTTGATATACAGGAGCTCCGTAGTCAGCCGCTTGAATCTGCTCTGCGGTAGGGGGAGTAGCACAACCGGTAAGCATGAGAGACATTAAGATTACTGCTGAAATTATTCGCATCGCACGCTCCTTGTTTTGGAGCGTGAGGATAACAGCAAAATTCTTGGACAAAAACCCTACTCTGACGTAATCGTTTCCGCGTGAATGACCCAAGCGCCGAGATGCGTTTTCGTGGAATTTTTTTGTGCGCGACCTACATTGCTGTGCCTCATTTCTGGCATCGGCGCTTGTATAGGAATCCTTATTATCCTCCCTGACCTCTTAGCGCATTGAGATACTATCGGGTCATCTTCATTCAGGAATGCCTAGCTGCCCACTGGGCTAGATTTCAGCAATACGTCTGCTCGGCTTCTGATGACGCAAGACTAGCCGCGTCCGGTCGAGCCATGGCCCGCCGTACACGATGATTTCCGATGGCCTGCCGAGCAGGTGATGCAGCATGAACGGACCAGGGCCGAACACCTCGGAGCGCTCGCCTGGTAGCTGCGGGTCAGCGCCCAGGTAGATGCCGGCATGGTTTGGGTGGGCGGTGCGCCCCACGGCCATGACGATCATGTCGCCGCGCCTAGGTTTATCAACCTGGTAGAAGCCAGCCGCTTCATAGGCCTGCTCGTACAGGCTCGGCCCGTCTGCGTCCTCCCACCACCCTTCTTCGCGTGCGTAGGCCGGAAACTTCAGTCCCCACTCGCGTTGGTACCAATCCGCACAGGCCTGCCAGCAGTCCCAGGCGCCATGCACGAATGGCCGGTCTAGCAGCAGCGTGTGCCCGATGGGCGTGATGCTGCGCAGATCGCCTTCAGGCCAGGACAGAATGTGCCAGGGCAAACCGGTTGCCTCGCACATGGCCAGATCACGCGGCGACGGCCTGCTGGTGGCGTCAGGGTGCGAGTGCACGATGCCGATCACCTGGCCCTGATCTTCAGCCTGGGCGTATTGCTCCGGCGAAATGCGAAACTCCTCGCCCGGGTCGGCTGCGGTGTTGTCGCAAGGCACGTATCGGTGCGTCTTGCCCTCGGCGATGATCAGCCCGCAACACTCGCTCGGGTACTGATCCTCGGCGTGCGCTTGGACGGCGGCGAGAATGTGTTTGCGCATGGTCAGCTCCGGGCGATCAGGGAGACGGCAGGAAAGCCGCCAAATGGGACGGCGTTACCCTGGCCAAAGCGCACCGTGCACCCTGTGTCGAGGCAGCCGTTGCATTGGTCCTTGGCAGGATCACCGGTCGGGTTTCCGTCCATGTCAAAATAGGGCCCGGTATAGCCGCAGTTCGGACCGCGGTAGCCGGCTGTCATGGCCCAATGGCACAGCTGGGTCATTTGCCGGCCGATCGTCTCGCCGCCCACGTCGCCGGGGCTGGCCAGCTCCCACGTCACGACCGTCCCGCTTTCCGACATCTTCTGGTCCACGTACCAGACCTCGATGGCCTCCTCGCCGGGGTCGGCCTGCGGGTTACCTGCTGGAAAGTTGGCCGCGTCCAGATACTGCGCCAGCGTATGACGCATGGTCAGCTTGAACTCGAGCAGATCATCGAAGGCCAGGCACAGCGCCGTGATTCGGCCGTTCACGTTGCCCACCGTCAATCTGGGCCGCACTGACGTACCGTCGGAGTTCGCTTCGATACCTTCGATCTGCATGGGCCAGGCGCCGTATTCGTTACCCTGCCACCAGATGGACTTGGCCGGCAGTTGGTCAGCCCCGGTGCCAGCCGCAGCCAGCTCCTCGGGCGTATGCGGTATCGCGTGCCCGTGGAATCGAAGCACGTCGGCGCCAAAGTCCGACCCGTCTAGTTCGAACAGGATGATCTCGGCGCCCGGCTCCAGCTTTTGAAACTGGGTGATCAAACTCATGGGTGATAAGCCCTTTCGAAGGTTGCGGTCAGCAGGACAGTCCCGCCTGGCTGAGCCTGTCGACGGTACGTTTCGCAGCGGTACAGGCCTTGCACACCGCCAGGCGGGGTCCACAGGAAAGAGCGCATGCCGCCGTGTGACTTGATGAACGCTTGAATGGGCGCAACCTCATCGTTGAGGCCGCCGAAGGATACGTCCCAGCTATCCTGCTCGGCGTTCAAACCGTCGCCACTGACTTGGGCATAGCCGTCACCAAACTGGGATTTGCGCGTGCGCAGCTTGCTATCGCAAGTGGCGGAATCGTCCGGCGTCCACTTGAAGGTTTCGATCGCCATCAGGTTCTCCCTATGCTGTTTCGATAACTGGTACCGCCTGGTCGCCACGATTCGGCAACCGCGCGCTCGGCCACACTTTGCATTTGCGTCTGCATGCTCCTCTGCAGCGCCGCTTCATCGATCTGCATGCCGTCCGAACTGCGGTCCTCAACGGTCAAGTAAGTAGGTGCGCTGACCTGCACAACTGTGCTGCCGCCCCCACCCCCGACCATCTGCACGCCCAGCGAACCGTCGGCGCCACGGGCCAGGGGCATGATCGCCTCAGGCCCGGCCTCGCCCATGACACCCAGCCCACCGCCCGACATACCAAAAGCCGTCGGGGTATCCAGCACGCTGTTGGTGAATGCGCCACCCTTGGCGAACATCTGTACCCCATTCGACCAAGCGCCGCCCAGTGCCTGGAAATAGGCGCTGGAGTAGCCGGCCTGCGAGGCGCCTAAGTTCGAAGAAACTGCGCCTGCCGACCCCGCTTCCATTCCGTTACCGCCGCCGGTGCCGCCGAAGTAAGAACCGGCCAGCGACACGCCCATCTGCAAGACACCGCTGAGCAGCGAGCTGGCAGCCTGCTGGCTGGCAATCCTGGCCATATCGGCGATGACGCTGGTGGCGAAGTCTTTGAAGTTGCCTTTACCTGTGATGGCGAACTCGGCCAGCGCGTCGCGTGCGTTGTTGAAACCGGTGGTCAGCATGCTGTCCGTGGCACCGGCAACATCGCTAGCCTCGGCGCGGATGTTGTCCCATGCCCGCTTGGCGCCGTTGCGGTAATCGCTCTGCGCTTGTAACCGGGCGTCGAAACCATCCACCTCCATCTGCAGCTCGCGCGCCTGGTAGTCGGCAAGGTCGGCCAGGCGTTGCTGGTAGGCCTCATCGCTCAGGCGGCGGGAACTGTCCTCCTGCTGCTCCTCCAGCCGGCGGCGCGCTTCGGCGTATTTTTGCCGCACGCTGTTTAGACGGTCTGCTTGCTCGCGCTCCTCGTCGCCCATGCCCACGCCAGCGACATCCGCATCGATGGCGTCTTGCCGAGTTTGCAGCACCACTTCCATGGCCTTGCGGTAGGCCTCGGCACTGTTGCGCCGAGCCTCCGCCAGCTTCTGCTCCTCCGCTGCGCGCTTTTGCAGCGCGGGCTGGGCGTAGGCTTCATTGAGGTTTTTGATGCCCAGCTCAAGCTCAGCAGCTGTGATCTTGCCCGACGCCTGCGCCTTGCGTAGCCCCTGGATGCCCTCGGCCAGGTCTTCGAGCCGCTTCTTCTCTGGCAGCGCCCGGTCGATGATGGCGTCGAGCGCCCTGATTTCATCGTTCAGTGCCTTGGTGCGGCTCTTGCTGCCGTCAGTAGCGTCCTTGTTGGCCTTCTTCTGCGCCTCGATCGCGCTGGCCGCTGACAGGATAGCCAGACGATCAGTTTCGGTGAGGTCGGCGTTCTCGGCGATGTGACGGTTGGCGATCTTGATCGCGTTGCCGTTGTCTTGCAGGCCCGCCAGCTGCTTTTGCAGCGTGTCCAGGTACGTCTGGCCCTCGGTGCTCATGCCCGCCTTGGCCGCGTTGTTTTCGCGGGTGGCCGAGGTGTTCTGCTCAGTGACCCCGGTCAACACGCGCAGCGTGTTGGCGATCAGCCCGGACTTTTCATCGGCATCGCTCAGGGCGCCCGCTTGCAACAGCCACTGCTGTAACGTGCTGGCCGGGATCTGCAAATGATCGGCGGCCTGCTGGAGCACTGGAGACAGGTCCTGTCCAGCCGCGCGGGCCTCCTGCAGCTTGTTGGTGACCTCTTGAAACGTGGCCAGCTGCTTGAGGTAAAGGCCGCCCGAGTCCCGCACTGGCGCCGTAACCGTGGCACTCCGAATGGAGTTGGCCAGTTCGGAGTAGGCCTTCTTGACGCTGTCGGTCGCGTTGACCTGCTCCTGCTGCCATTTCACCAGTGAGGCTTCGCGCTGGTCCCGATTGAGCCTGGCGAACTCCTCGCGCAATTGCTGCACAGGCTTGTGCATGTCCTCAAGGCTGATGGCCGCCGCATCGGCGTTGTTGCTCATCAGCAAGAAGCTGGCCGCCACGGTGCCCGCCAACAAAGCCAGGCCCATTGGCCCGCCCAATACGGACAGCAGCCCGCCTGTGGCGGCTCGTGCCAGGTTGGCCTGGGCAATCGCCAAGGCATCCGTGGAGGCACGCAAAGCAGCTTGATTGGGCAGCAGCTCGTTTTGCACAATCGTCAGGCGCCGCAGCCCTGTAGCAGCAGCAACCGAGGCCTCGGCCTGGCGGACCTGGGCCTGGGCGTAGAGTTGCTGAGCCTCAGCAGCGCGCAAGGCTGCCTGCGCGTTTTGAATCTCAGCCGCGCGTTGCAGCAGCGCCGCTTTCAGCGCGAGCGCAGACTTGGCCACGTAGTTGACCAATGCCGCCACGCCGGCGCCGGCCATTGCGGCAGCCACCATGTTGACGTTATCGGCCAGCAAGATGAGGAAGTCGGCAAGCCCAGCCACAGCGCCAGTTCGCTCTTCCATGCCGGACAGGAAGGTACCGGCGGCGTTCGTGATGTTGACCATCGCGTCTTGCACGCTGGTGGACATCTCGGCGGCAGCCTTGCGGTTGGCGTCGACGGTGCTCAGCAAGCCCGTGTTGATGTCGTCGAGCGACAGCTTGCCCTGTACGCCCAGTTTGCGGATCTGGTCGGCGGTCTTGCCAGTGGCGGTGGCGATCGCGTTGGCGAGGGTGGGCATTGCATCCTGGATCGAGACCCACCCATCGGCCTCGACCTTGCCGGTTTGCAGCGCCTTGGAGTAGGCGTCGAGCGCCGAGCCGGCCTTGTCAGCGGCTGCGGCGTTGGTCACGAGCAGGAAGCTAAAGCTGTCGGTGATATCGAGAGTCTGCTGGGTGTTGAACCCCAGGCTGCGCATCACGTCTGCGGTGCGGATGTACAGCTCCTGCGCCTCTGCAAGTGGTCGGTAGGTCTCCTGCGCCGTTTGCAGCAGGTGCTCCTGCACCGTCTGATACTCGACGGCGCTACCCGCCGCAGCTTTCATGCGGTCGGACATCTGCCCGTAGGCGTCCACCTGCTGGATGATGCTGCCGATCAGGCCTGCCCCTGCCACTGCGGCGAAGGCGCCGCGGATCAGTGAGCCGGCCTCTTCCGCTACCGTGCCGGAGCGGTCGAACGCGGAGTCCACCTTGGACAGGCTTTCGTCAATCGATTGCGCGTTGCGAGCCACGACCTGGTCGGCGGTGGCCAGCTCGCGGCGAAGTTGGGCGGTGGTTGCCTCGATCTGGACCAGCATGCCCTGGACTTGTTGGTCAGCCATTCATTTCTCCAAGCCAGCGCGGCTGTAAGGGGTCTAGGAGTCTCCACGTCCACGCATAAAGGCCTTGAGCCGTTCAGCGACGCTGGCCTTCTTGGCCTGGGCAGGGGCAGGTCGCCCGGTCGGAGTGCCACGGTTGATGTTCATCCAGTCCAGGCGCGCGTTGAGCGCCAGCATGAGCTGGGGTATGGGGGTGTGCCAGGCGGTTTCGGGCGGCCAACCAAGCCAGCCGGTGGCCACGCCGAACAGGTAGTCGACGTAGCTGCCGTTCTTCACTGCGCTGTGCTGCCCGCCCCGGGCTTTCCCTGCTCAACAACGCTCGGCGGTACCGGGTTCAGCAGCACGCTGATGAAGTTGGTCAACTGCACCGACACCTTCGAGACGCCAGTTTCGAAAACCTCGTTGGCAATGGTCTTGTGGTCCTCGGGCTTGAGCGCGGCGCCGGCGATCACGATGTCGGCGCATGCGGCAATGCTCATCAGGCGCATGGCCTCCAGCGCGCCGCGCAAGCCGCCGAAGCGGGCCTCGATGCGCAGAGCGGCATCCAGTGTGGGCTTGAGGGTGTAAAACCGTGCACCAAGCTGCACGGTGGTCGTGCCGTAAAGGGCATCGCTCATCGGTTTTTCTCACAAGGAAAGGGGCCGCAGCCCCGGCGGTTAGGCAGTAGCAACGCCCGGCAGGATCTCGAGAATGTCCGAGTTGATGGCGATGGTGATGTTGCGGCGCACGACGTTGTCGGCAGCGCCAGGTGCAACGGTGTTATTCATCACCTTGCCGCGCATGTAGAACGTGGTCGGCAGAATCGCCGGGGTCGCACTGGCGTCGCCGTCGTTGAGGGTGATCTTGACGTTGTAGTCGCCCTTACCCCGGTCCTTGTGGGCGGTTTTGACCGCTTTCTGGCCAGCATCGCCGTTGTCCAGGCCGACGGTAACGGTCAGATCGCCCGCGTCGGCCGTGCCCTTGTACTTGCGCACTCGGCCGTTATCGAGCGCGGTGAAGGTGACCGAGCTGAAGGTGTCTCCGAATTCACCCAGGTCCTCGATCTCACCGATCCCGATATAGGTATCCTTCTTGTAATCGGCCTCGGTATTTGCAGCAGTTTTTCCGCCCAGGGACAGGCGGCAGCCCGCGGCGGTGTTCAGATTGTCAGGCATGGCAAAGCCTCCAAATGCACTGGATAGAGCCGCGTAGCGGCAGAGGATGAATCAGTGGGTGGTGATTACGCGGACCGTGATCGAACCCTGGTAAGTCACGCCGTCGGCATCGCGCTGCGCGTCCACCTGCTCGACACGCACGGAGACAGCCCGACCGACAGCGAGCGGCAATGCACGCTCATCCAGCGCCGCGACGACCTCGCCGTTGATGCGCTTGACCTCGGCCTGGCCGACAGCATCCGACCACACCGACAGATACAGCAGGCGCTGCTCGCGCTTGCGCCCAGCGATGGGTGAGGCATTCACAGCAAGTTCACGGTCGATCGACACATACGGCATAGGGGTGTTCATCGGCGCGCCGTCGTAGATCGGGCAGCTCACCTCAGCCTCGAGCCGAGCAAATAAGGCTTCCTGCAGTGCGACGGCCGGATCAGCCATTGCCTCCTCCCTGGCTGGCTTTACGCAGCGTCCGGCGGATGGCGGTTTCGATATCGATCATCACGTACTCGCGGTTGACCTGCATGGCTGGACGCAGCCAAGGGTGTGCAGGACGTGCCGGGATGTCCGGGTACTTGCCGAAGAAGTGCGTGCCGTCGCTCTTGTTCTTCACTTTGCGGTTGCGGTTGCCGGAGCGCTTCCCACCCACGTAACCCTTGGTGCCGTATTCGATGAAGCGCAGATAAAAGAACTTGCGGTTGTCGCGCTTTCCGCGGATACCAATCTGAGCGTCCAGCCCGCTGGGCGAAACGTACACCTTCAGCGCCTGGGCGGCGGCTCCGGTGTCCTGGGGGATCATCTGCCTCATGCTGGCCAGCACGCGGTCGGCTGACTTCTGCATGGCCGGCTTGAGCTCGTTGTCCATCGTCTTGTGGATGTTGCGCAGCGTGCGGCGCAGTTTGATGTCACCGCGCAAGCTGGAACGGCGCGCCATGGCCTACTCCTTGGCTACTGCAGCCTTCGCGGGTTTGTCCGTGTCGACGACAGCCTCGGCGTAACCGCGGGCGATAAGGCCTTCAGCTTGCTCCTTGGTCACCTCGAATTCCTCGCCTTGCTCACGTTCACCAGTGGCGCCCGTCAATGGGCCCAGTGCTCGAATTTTCATGGTTCACCTCATGGGTTAGGAACTGATGAGCACAGAAGTCTCATCAGGGTCTGGTCGTTATCGGGAAGCACGGCTTCCACCTGATAGGTGATACCGCGCTTGGTTAAACGCCAGCCAGCTGCGATGTCGCTGCGTGGCCGAGCGATAATTTCCGCCGTGACCACAGCGTCCAGCTTCTCAGCAACAGCGTTCACGCGACCATTCGGGGACCGAACCTCAGCCCACAGATGATCGGGCATGGCCGGTATCCATACCTGAATGGCGCCGCCCGAGGCATTCCGCTCTCGGTGGGGGAAGGTAACAAGACAACGATGGCGGAGCGGACCGGCCCTCATATACCCCACCCGACCCGGTAGGGTGTGAGAAGGGACTGCGAGCCTCTAGGCAGTTCGGCAACACTGATACCGCCGACGACGTCTTCCCGGTTGGCATACAAGTGACCCAGGATCAGTAAGCAGGCCGACTTGAACGGAGCATTGCTAAGCATGGGGTTATCCCCTGCCGCGCCGATTGCAACCGCTTCTGCCATCGATTGTGTATCAGCGTAGACCTGCCGATTGAGGTAGCTCATGGCCGACTGCTCAGCAGAATCGATGAGCAGCTGCAGATAGTCGTCGTCATCGTCTGGATCGCGCAGGTGCGCGCGGGCCTGCGTCATGCTGATCACCGACATCCGTTACTCCTCCAGCGGAGTGCGCGATACCAGATTTCGGCGCTCAAGGTCTTCAGCGTGAAGGCGCGGTACCAGGTAGCCTGGACCGCGGCGGCGGCGCAACTCGCCCTCGTCCATGAATGACCGCAGCGGGTACACCGTGACTTTGGCCGGATTCACTTCGACCGACGTGCTCAAGGTTAGCTCGTCCAAATCTGCTGGTTTTTGGGAAGCATGCAGCACGTCGCCGATCTGACCCGATTGGCCCGGTAGGGCGCTGCCACCCGCACCATACTTTGCCAGGTTGGTCAATGGCGACATCTCCACCGGCAGTTCTGTTACCGGATCTCCCGCTTGCGGCATCGCGCTGACGCCAGAGTTAGCAAGAGGACTGATGGTTGCTGCACCGCCCGCGGCCGCGTCCGCATTGCTAGCGTCGTTGCCGCCGGACGGTGCGTTTACGCTCTGGTCTTTGGAAGCCGCTGCAGCCTGTTCCGGTACCGTGCTGGTTTTATCCTGCTTCTTGGCGTTTGCCATGAGGTCGCTCCTGTGTGGCGCCATCGCTGGCGCCTCTGAGGTGAAGGGATTACGAACCGGTGCCAGTCAGCGGACCGGTGACGAACGCTTCGCCGCGGTAGATAGCGAAGGCCAAGCGCTCCTCGGCGCGGATGGTGGCCATGTTGTTCTCGAAGTCTTTGTCGTTCTCGGTCGAGATCAGTACTTCGATTTCCATGCGGTCGAAGATCTGCGCACCGAGCTTGAAGGCACCCACGAGGAAGTCGTCTTGGGTCATGGCCTGGGTCGAGACCACCGGGCGATTCCACAGTCGTGGGGTGGTACCGTCTTGCGGTTCACCGATGATGTAGCGGCCTTCGCCGTCCTTTGTCAGTTCGATCGCAGCCCAATCGATCGGATTGAGCACGATGCCATCCGACGGGAACTCGGCCAGCTCTGCCTGAAGCAGCGCCAGACGCAAGCGGTCGATACGTTGCTCGCCAGTGACAGTGACGCCTGCGGGAGCGGCGTACATCTGGGCGACCGTCATGAGGCCCTGCAGGTTGGCACCAGTGCCGTTGCCGTACAGTAACTGGGCTTCTTCGGCCATCAGCAGACCGTAACGGGCACGTGCGTCGATGTAGCTCTGCAGCGCCTGCGCATCGTCGAGCATCTGCCGGCTGGCTTTGAAAAGGTGCGCAATGGTGCGTACGTTTGCGGTGGCCAGCGCGAAAGTCAGGTCGGAGTAAGGCTTGGCGGTGTTCTCGGCGACAGTTCGAGCATTGTTCGTGAAGCCGCTTTCACGCACATACTCAATGGAGTTGGCCTCGGTGGTGCCAGGCGCCACCAAGTCACGAATCGTCAGACGACGCTGAGGCGGGGCGATGATGCCTGGCTGGCGATCAGCAGTAGTCAGAGCGCCACCAGTAGCCGTGGTGATGGCAGCGCGCGGTACCGATACGCGACGCGAGCCACGGAAAGAGGAGTTCATGCCCTGCATTTCTTCGCTGCCAACGACCAGTGCGCCGACAGATTTTTGCGGCTCTTCGCGGTCAGCTGGTGTACGGCTAGCGTTAACCAGCTTCTGCTCAGCTTCGCCCAGGCGCGCGCTCAGCTCGCCCTGCTTGGTGAGCAACTCGTCCACCTTCGCCCGGGTTTCCTCGCTCATCGCACCGGAGGCCTTGATTTGCTTCTCGGTCGCCTCGGCCTGGTTTTTGATTTGGTCGCCGATACCCTTGAGGGCGGCGTTGATTTCCTTGACTTGGGCTTCATAGTCCACGGTCATTTACCTTTCAGAGAGTTCAAGAGGTTGGTTGCCGCGCTCAGTGAGGCGGAGAGGTCTGGCGCGACAGCGTTCGGCTTGTCGGTCGGGGTAGCGCGAGGCGTACCCCCGCCAGCAGCGCGAGGCGTGCTGGACTTGAAACTGGCGAACAGTTCGCGGCGCTCGGACCGGGGCATGCCGGCTTTGGCGAGCGCCGTATCCATGGCTTTGAGCGCATTGGCTTGGGCGGACTCTTCGGTCTCACGCTCAGTGACTTCGCCCGCAGCCAGGATGCTGGTGGCCAACCCGAGCTCTACGGCGCGCTTGCCGCGAATGAACGTCTCGTCGTCCATCAGCTCCGCCATGCTTTCAGGCGTCTGGCCGCTGGTCTCGGCGTAGAGGTCGGCCATGGCGGCGTCGAACTCTTCCATGTCGTCGGCCACGTCGCGAAGGTAGTGACGGTTGCCGGCTAGGAACGTCCAGCAGTTGTGGATCATCAGGAACGCGCTGCTGGCCACCTGACGCTCGGCGCCAGCCAGATAGATGATCGACGCCGCGCTGGCCGCCATGCCCAGCACCTTGGTGGTGACCTTCTGGCTGTGCTCGAGTAGGCGGTTGTAGATGGCGATCCCTTCGAACATGTCGCCGCCGGGCGAGTTGATGTAGACGGTCACCTCGCGATCGCCAATGGCGCGTAATGCCGCGTCGATGCGCTTGAGGGTCACGCCCTCCCCGTACCAGTCCTCGCCGATCACGCCGTATACGGTGATGGTCTCAGTGGTGTTCTCAACGGCAGCCTGAATGGCCGGATTCCATTTATCGAGCGCACGCGGGCTCATCTCGCTGCGCAAGCCGCGAGACTGAATCTTGTGTTTCATGGGTTACTCCTCGGGGTCGCTTTTGAGCCAGTTCATCAGCGCCGCGCGCGCGGCTTGGCTATCGTTCTGCTTGCCCAACTGGTCAAGCGGCACCAGGTTAGATTGCACGGTGAGGATGTCGCCGCCGGGCATGCTCGGCAGGTTCTCTTTGTGTCGACCTTCGTTTCTGGTCATGTAGCCGTTTTGCCCCATAGTGCTGAGGTAAGCGGCGCGACCAGTGCTGTCAGCGCGCAGGAAGGCTTCCAGTGAGAACTCCGAGTAATGCTTGATCCGGTCAACCGCCGTCATGCAGCGCTTATTGACGCACTGCTCAATCGGCGCCGTGTACGTCATGATGCAGTAGGTCAGGAACGCGATCTGCTGCTGCTCAAGACCGGTGCCCCAGTTGCTACCCTTGTCGGTCTTCATCATCATCCAGGGCGGTACGCCGAACCACCGGCAAATCTCCTCAATGCTGTGTCCACGGGATTCGAGCAACTGGGCATCGGCAGGATTGATGCCGATCATTTCGGGCTTCACGCCCTGCTCCAAGACCGGGCTTTTGCCTGCATTGAGCGCACCTGAGACCGTCTTGACGTACTCACGGAATTCAGCGCGCTGCGTTGGATTGAGCGTCTTGTCCACCGAGAAAGCCACGGTGGGCATCATGCCGTTTTTGAAAGTGGTGTTGGCTGCATCGTCGGCCGACATTGCCGATCCAAACACGTCGGCGCCATAGCGAATCGCCGATAATCCCATCCGGCCATCGAGCGTGAAGGCCGGGATGTGCAGCATGTCGTTCCGGGCGATCTCCCGGCGAGCGCCCTTGCGTGGCTGGAAGAAATACCGCAGCCGACCATCGTCGTCCGCCTCCGGTGTTACCCGCGACGGCATCAGGAAGTCCAGCGCGATGACCCGGCCACCGGCCCGGTGAATCTCGCAATAGGCATTGCCCCACAGCAACATCGAAGCGACGACTGCCTGCCAGAAGTGGAAGGCTGCCATGTCCTCATTCGGGCTGTTGTGCACCACGTCGTAGAGCGGGAAGTCTCGGGCCGTCTCACGCCCGCCGTCCGGGAGGCGCCGGTAGATGCTGAGTGGCAAACCTGCGACCGAAGTTGAGATGATGCGCACGCAGGCCCAGACCGCCGACAGGCGCATGGCCTTGTCGACCGTAACCCCCTTTCCGCTACTGGACTGAGCACCTGAGAAGGCACTCCAGAATCCGCCGTCCGACAACCGAATGGTCTTGCCCAGCCAGCCGCTCATGCTCGCCGAGGGCTTGGCCGCAGCGGTACCGAGCGCTTGAGAGAGGGTTTTAATCACTGCTCAGCCCTCGACGAATGAACGTTGCGATGCTGAAGAGGCTGACGGAGCCGGAGAGCAACGCCCAGCCAGTGCCCGCCAGCATCCAGACACCTACGCAAGCCAGGCCGAATCCGCACAGCGCGCAGATGATGAAGTAGTGAAATGCGTTCATGCGATCAGTGGATCCCGAATACCGGCCATAAAGTTTTCCATGCCGCCCTGCCCCTCTGGGTTGAGGGCCATCAGCGTCACGGCGTTGAAGAGCGCCATCAATGGGTCGATCTTGGCCGAGCCGCTAGCCTGCTTGGTGATGAGGATCGAGTTGCCGCGTGGCTCGACTTTGGCGTTACCGCAGCACCAGGCCATCATCGGTTGGCCACCGTGCAGTAGCGTGCCCTCGGCCAACTTGCGCTCGGCGGTCTTGATCGCTCCGCCCAAGCGCCAGCCCTGTGAAATGCCGTCGATCTTTTCGCGCGGTATACCAGCAGCCTCCAGCGCATCGAGGATCGCTCCAACGCCTGCTGGGTCCAGCCCAACTTTGTCCAGCAGACCGGCCTGCTCCACCTGAGCGACCAGCACCGCCACTGCCTCGATGTCGTCTCCAATGCGTTCGACCAGGGTCAAGTGCCCATCCTTCGCGAAGTCACGAATGCGCGGCGCCTCAGCTTTTCGCCGCTCGAGCACTGAAGGGTGAGCCCAGGCATGCGTCCAAGTCAGCCAGCGCCGTGTGCCCTGCTCGCGCCCGATAGCTGCCAAGCCAAGCAAGTCATCCAGTCCGCCGCCATCGACGCCGATATCGATCACTTCGCAGCGCTCGATCAGGTCTTCCAGCGTGCGGCACAGCTCGGAGGTCTGCGCCTCCCAGAAATCCGTGCCCGCCCAACGATCTGAGAGAAGCGCCAAACCGATTTCAACGTTGAGGTGCTTGGCCAGGAAACCGCGGAACGACTCTTCACCGTCCAGCTGCGCCTGCGCATACCCGCGCTCGATGAATGGCTCATCAACCGATAGACCCAGGTTAGGGTTGGTGATGTAGGCGTTGGAGAAGTCGCGATGCGCTCCAGCGTCGAGCATGGCCTTGGGGAACTCATACAGCACCGGCAGGAACGACCGGTCTACGATTTCACCGTCGCGCACCTTCCGTGCGTACATCAGTTTTTGCCGGAAGACGCCGGCAGGCGGTGCATCAGACTGAGTGGTTGCCCAGATGATGAAGCCTTCGGGCCGAGACGCCAGCCCGCCGGTGGCCTCGCGCAACATAGCCTCGGCGTTGGCGCGCTTGCCGAATACCCAGAGTTCGTCGACGAAGACGCCGATAGCCTTCTTGCCCGACACCGTCTCGCTATCTGCCGCGACCACCTTCAAGGTGGCGTTGGTCTGGCGGTGCGTCACCGTGCGTAGATGGTCCTGCACCTTGAGCAAGGCTTTGAGCTCGTCATCAGCGTTGACCATGTCCCGAATTGGAAGGTATGAGTTGTCCGCGATCTCCTTGGTGGGGGCCAGGATGATGAACTCACCGGACGCCCGCCAGTTGAGTATCAACGCGGTAAGCATGATCCCCGCGGCGATGGTCGACTTGCCGTTCTTCTTACTGATCAGCAGCATGAACTCGCTGACCAGACGCCGGCCTTCGTCAGGATCGTAAGCCCCGAAGATCGCGGCCACGAACTGGTTGACCCAGTCACGCACGGTTTCCGACATCAGCGGGCTGCCGGTGGCGTCGACCATGCGCAGCGCACCGAACACCTCCAAGGCTTCCTCGGCCTCGGTCGGGAACAACGGGCTGAATGGGATCAGGCTCTGGCGGGCAACGATGCGCCGCTCCCAGTCTGGGCAGGCGGTTGACCACTCCATCATTTCACCGACTGCAGCGGGCCGCGGCGGGTGCCGAATTTACCGGTGGCCGCCTTCTCGGCATTGACCTGGGCCTGGTCCTTCTTGCCGCTTTCGCCTTTACGTGGATGAACGAACGGCATCAACGCCTTGGCCGCGTCGACGCGCAGCTTCGGCTCGGTGCCCATGTCGTTCATCACCGACAGGAGGAAGTCCTTCGGATCACGGTGCAGGAGCGCCTGCGCTAGGTCGAAGCCAGCAGGCTCTTGCTCGGTCGGATCGTCCGCTTCCGGGCCCGGTTCAGGCGCTGCTTCGCCCCCGGTCGCCCCATTTGGGGCGGGTCCAGCTTTAACATCCGGTTTAACATCGCCTTTAACATCTGGTGGCATCAGACCAAGGGCGCGCAGCTTCATCAGCTCGGCCGCCACGTCCTTGTCCTTGACCAGCCGAGAGCCCGCCGCAGACGCTGTCTTCTCGGAATAGCCGGCCGCCACAGCAGCGTCCCGATTGGACGCACCTTCCCTCAGCGCAGCGATGAATGCGCGCTTGCGGGATGTTAAAGCCATTTAACAAAAATCCTATGGGGGAAAAAAATCTGTACGTGAGGTCAGGGGTGGTCTAGCTGAGCGAAAAGGCTGAACTTTTGACCCCCCCCAGGGCTACGAGTAACTTTTTTGGTCTAGAGCCTGCGACGTGTTCGGTTTTTTTTGGCCGGGGTTTTCACGTGATCGACCTTTTAAACAATGAGGTCTGCACGTGTTCGATTTTTTTCCCAAGCGTCCGCCAAGTACTCGAAAATTTTTCCTCGGGTCCACGACGTGAAAATTTTTCCCGGACAGATCAAGCACCGAGCTTGCACGGAGTTAAGAGGTTGCTCGCTCTTCGGCCTGTTTGATCGAGTCGTGGCAATGCTTGCACAGCGGTTGCCAGTTGGCCTGGCTCCAGAAAAGATCCTTGTCGCCACGATGCGGCGTGACATGGTCAACAACACTGGCAGCAGTCGTGCGACCTATCTTGGCACAGTAGGCGCACAACGGATTGTCGTACAGGAACCGCTCGCGAGCCTTCTGCCAGCGGTAGTCGTAGCCACGCTGCGAGCTGGTCATGCCGCTGCGCCAGCTGCCTGGCGTGACGGTCTTGATGAGGCTGCCGGATCCTTCACTGAGCTTCGGGCGAATGGTCTTGAGTCTGGCCATAGCAACATCAGTCTCCCTGTAGGCGGACGTACTTACCATCGCACTGGAACTCAACAACTAAGCGAGTGATCTCGCCGGGCTCTTGAATCAACTGGACACTGTTCTGGCCTGCCAGCACTTCACCACTGAAAGCATCGTGAAGGCAGACGTATGGGCCGTTACGCTTAACGACCAGCGGCCGTGAGGACAGCAGGTACTGAAGAGATGACTGGTCAGAAGTCTTCATTGATCAGCCCGCCGCATGCTGCATTCACTGGCGATGTCAGCCGCGCGCTCGCGCACCTCAAGCGTCTGGCCATCGAACGTATGGACGATGGCGCAGATGCCATGCCATTGAGAACTGGCACCGGCCTCGCTTACACGGGCGATAGCAGAGGGTGCCATGTAATGCTTGTTGCCATTGGTAGTGGTCAGCGTGATCAAGGCCGTTCCTCGCTCTGTACGCGGTTGAGTGCTTCGTCTGCCTTGTCGGCTGCCTGGGTGGCAGTGGTAGCGGCCTTAGACGCCTTGGCTGCAGCACTGCCCGTCTGGCGTGCCAGTTCATCCAGGCGCTGATCACGCTGCTTGCCGGCTTCGTCATAGGCGGCGCGGATCTCGGCGACTTGCTCGAGGTAGTTCCGAGCCAGCGCCCACTGAGCTAGCTGGTAGCCACCGAACCCACCACCAATAACCAGCAGCAGGGCGATGGCCCACACTTCGACCCGGCGCCACCAACGGCGCGCGATGAATTCCAATGCGCATCTGTCCATCACGACATACCTCCGAGCTTGGTGCGAAGGCGGGCAATCTCTTCGCTTTGCATCGTCACACGGTCAGTGAGCTGGCCCACCTGACTGGTGAGCGCCTCAATCTTGCCCTCCATGCGGCCAACCGTAGCGGCCAAGTCGTTGCGCTCTTTGGCGAACTGATCGGCTCGGGCCTCAGCCAACTTGCGAGCCTCGCGCTCTGAGTCGAGCAGCTCGTTCAAGCGGCGGACGGTGCCGATATCGGCATTGTCCATTGCCCGATCGGCAGCGTCCTTTGACAGGAATTTGCGCAGCCACAGAAAGCCGCCCAGCAGGACGGTGCCCGTACCACCCAGCCAGGTGGCTGTGCCTGGGCCGAGATCGGTCGGGTCCATCAATTGCTCCAGAAATGAAAAGCCCCGGCGAGTGCCGAGGCTTGAAATGGGTACAGATGGTCGGTGCCAATCGCTAATTTGCAGCACTTCGTCTGGACTCGATTGCCCTTAGGTGGCCTTGTGCTACCTTCATCTATTCTCGTAATCACAGCAAGGGACTGAGTGATGGGACGCTTCGTAATCAATTTCCGTTTCGAACACGACGAAGGCTATGCCTTGCGGCATGAATCGTTCATTAAGAAGGTGAACGCGATAGCCACATTCAAAGTGAAAGAAACGCCATCTTCTTATGCAATCGAGGCGCTCGGTACAGCGGAGAGCATCCGGGACATTCTCTACTTCGAAACTGAGTTCATGGATTACAAAGATCAGATGATCGTGACTGATCTTAAAAATCGAGCGAAAGCGACTAAGGGTGAAATCAAACACCCAGCCACCTCGGAAAGATTCTTGGGCTTCTGAAAAGTTCTGTGTCGACATTCGACTTCTGCCAACCTGCGTTCGCTTTCACGCAGGTTGGCTTCGTGTGCACTCACTGAAACGACAAAGCCCAGGCGTGTGCCGAAGCTTAAATGGAGTGGAAATGCCTGCCCTGGCCTAACTCACGAGTTACCTATTAGCTGAATCCAGCCTTTCGATAAACTCACGGATATTATTCTGCACTGCACGATTGATGGACTCCTTGGCGCGTACATAACCGGCAAACGCGTATCCCGGAGGCACTGAGCCTTTCGTTGTAATCGTCTCTTCCAAGAGCGTCGCACCACTCTTCCTGCTAACGAGCAAATAGCTGGCGGTGGCGTCGGTAACCATGGTGATACCGCCCGCCGGTGGATCTAGCTGTTTGATCTTGACGAAGAGATTCACTTTGTTCGCTGAGTCGTCATCAAAAACCGAGCGTTTGTTAACCGCTTCGACTAGTGCCCTCTCCCAAAGCAACGGAATGCCTTCACCATTGGAAGGAACCTCACCTGTTTGCTCAGAGGGGGCTGCGAAGGATACGGACACGCTTCGCAAATCGGCGTCCATAGAGTGCCTTGAGGGCTCAATGTTCTGTAACGAAAAATTGAGAGGCGGGGCGGAAACACAGCCTGTTAGCAGAGACATCAAAATCATTGCGGGTAAAGCTCGAAAGCACATCAGCGTCTTCCTTGGCTTGATGGCGTTTCAGTATCGCAAAATCGACTTTGGCTGCATACAAAGAATCCCGGCGTTCGGCCGGGGCTCCCTGTGTCGCGCTGTTTCAAGCTGGACACGCTGCTATGAAAACAGGGGTTTATCCGCGCGGAAAGCTTTTTCTATGCAGCCTCTCGCAGCTGTTCCAGCGCGCAATCAATCCATGCCACACCGGTGTTAATCAGCTCCCGCGCCTTCGCTTCGCCAATCCCGTGCTCCCGGGCGATGCGCAACGCAGGCCACTTGGCGCCGTAATACAGCCAGATGAAGCCACCCATCTGTGCGTTGCGTCGGGTCAGGCGACCCACTGCGCCGTCTACGGCCAGGGCCAAGTCATCGGTGATGACGTACTGATTGGGGCCGCCCACAGAGGGAATGTTGTCGCGCATCAGCGCGTAGAGCGGGCAGACGTACTGCGGAACGCCCATTCCATCCATGCGCCACCACCCCCATTGCTCAAGCATGTACGCGGTGTCGCCCATGGCCTTGTCGGTATAGGTTCGTTTCTTCATTCGCTCTCAATCCCCGGTGTAGTTCGTGCCGCCGGCGCCGCGACGGTTATTGGTCTGGTACTGCGCCTCTGGCCCAGGGGCCGGGGCGTTCTTCATTTGCTCGATCTTCCGCAACGCGGCCTGCAACTTCATGTTGAGCTGGGTCACCAACTCGGCCAGGTCCAAGGTTTCGCCGGTACCGGCCGCTACCCAGCCCGAGGCGTTGCAACTGTTGCAGGGCAGATCGTGAAACACACCCGTGACGACCGCTCGACCGCGACACGCTGGGCATCGGGCCAACTCGATCACTGCCTTCTTGAAGGCCGGGCCGTGGCTTTTCCTCATGCCGGCACATCGAACAGGAAACAATTCTCCTGCATATCTAGCTCGGGCAGTGGAACCCCATCACCGCGCAGTGGCATCAGCTCTGACTCCCCATAGGCAACTTTCTGCCTGGCGGCCGGATGGGCCACGTACCAGCCAGCTGTCGGAGCCTTCATCTGGCCCTTCTTCCCGACCAGCATCTGACCTTTCTGAATGCGCTCCACCAACTCAACCTGGCTGCCCTGGCGGATCTCGGTATCGAACACAAGCGTCAGTGCGAGGTCGCCCGCTTTGAAGTTCTGGCTCATTTTGAATCCTCACCAATTACAAATTCAGTAAGACCCTCGCAGGCCACGCAATCCGCTGTCTGCACCGGATTCTGCGAAATCTCGGATAAGGTCTCTGTAAGGCCGTGAATCGCTGCGAACCCGATACCGTCTAACCAGCCGTGCCACTTCTCCAAGGCTGCGCGGCGCTGTTCCATGGCCTGGGTGTGGATGTATGTGCTGGCGATCTTGCCGAGCGTGTGGTTCAGCAGCATCTCGCCGATGTGCCCGTCGATGCCCAGGTCGGTCCAGGTGGTGCGCGACACCTTGCGCAGGTCGTGGCTGGTCCAGGCGCCCTGCCCCAGCCGCGTGAACACCATGCTCGCCTGGCTCTCGCTCAGGCACAGGCCACGGCGGTTCGGGAACAGGTAGACGCCCTGGTAGCCCTCGGCCCGCTGGCCGGCCCGGTACCGGATCAGCAGCGCGCGGATCTGCTCGGTCAGTGGCAGGCGGTGCTCGGTACGGGTCTTGGTGTTGGCCGCCGGGATGAACCACTCGGCAGCTGCCAGCGAGATATCGTCCCACCGCGCCATGCGGGTTTCGCCAATGCGCGTGCCATGGGCCAGCATCATCAGCGCCAGCATGGCGTCACCCGGGTCGCTCTCGAAGGCCTGGGCCAGCTGCTGCATCAGGTCGGCCAGTTGCACACCGCGCAGTCGCGCCGCCTTGGGCAGGATGCGGGCCTTGGTGAAGTCGCTGAAGCGCATGCCGGCCATGGGATTGGTGTCGATCAGCTGCATTTTCAGCGCTTGCCGCATGGCGGTCAGCAGCAGCGCGAACATCTGGCGCAGGTACGACACCGACACCCTGGCCTGACACGGCCACATCAGGTGCTTGTCCAGCGCGTCGGCCGTGACGTCGGCCAGCGACAGGTCGTGCAGGCACGGCAGCAGGTGCTGGGCGATGGCCGAGCGGGCGCCGGCCTTGCGCTTGGCCGACAGCGAGCGATCCAGGGCCATGCGCTTGCCATACCACTCGAGTAGTTCGCCCACGGTAGCCATGCCGGCCGCGATCGGCGCCGTGGCTGGGTCGCGCATCAGGCGCTGGCGGATGGCAGGCAGCTCGGCCAGCACCGCCGACGCGCCCAGGTCCGGCCAGCGGGCGACCGGCACCCAGCGTTTTCCGCGCACCAGGTGCCACGTGGCGCGGGTGCGGTCGGTCCAGAAGCGCAGATATAGGCCGGGGTGGCGCGGGTCGCGCAGATCACGCACGGATCGGTCGGCGGACTGCCGGCGCACCTCGGCGTCGGTGAATTTTACTTCGCGAGTGGCGGTCATGCGGCCACCGTGGCTGGCTGCAGCAGGTAAGCGTGAATTGCCTCCATGGCATCGATCCGCCCCCGGCAGACAATCGCCAGGTAGCCCTGCGCAGCCAGCGCCTGAAGCCAGGCATCCTGGCTGGGCGACACCGCAGCGTCATAGGGCGGCATGGCCTTGAACTCGATGTACAAGCCGAAGTACCCGCCGCGCGCCATCGGCAGCACCAGGTCGGGAACGCCGGCCTTCACGCCCTGGCCCTTAAGCTTGGCGGCGACCAGCTTCACCCGGTGGCCACCGTTGGGCACGTGGTAGATCAGCTTGAACGCGGCTGGGAAGCGCAGCTGCAGCTCGGTCATCAGCGCGGCCTGCTCCTGGCCCTCGCGGTCGACGGGCTTGGCGCGAGACTGGCGCGGCTTGAACGGGCGGATGGCCAGGGTCGTCATGGGCGCAGCGCCCCTTCGCTGATCAGTTGCGCCTGGGTTCGCATCACGCCCTCGGCGTGGTATAGGCGCGCAGTGGCACGGTCGAGCACCTTGCCGCGCCCGTCGCACGCATCGTGGCAGGAGCTGCACGCCCAAGCGCCCTGCAGGTCGTTTGGCTTGCTGCCCACGCCACAGGTACCGGCCATGCGGTAGTGCGCCAGCACAGTGGTTTCAGGATCGCCGTTGCACACGCCGGGGATGCGCACTTGGCACTCTCGACCGCGAGCAGCTTTGGTCAGTTTCGTCTGCCTCACGCACTCACCTCACACGCCGGCCAGATCAGCTGAGCCTCACGCAGCGCCCCGGCGTGATCCAAGGCCTGTTCCAACAGCACCATCGAGAAACTGCGGGTGCCTACGGTTATGGTCCAAGTGCGCTTCATGGGCGGAATCTCCAGCGAAGACCTGCAGCCTCGATCCCATCGCGACATTCGCGGGGGGCGTCGCCGATCTCGTTCGGCACCTCAACCACAACGGCGGCGCGAGAGGCTTGCCAAGCCCACCAAGCTGATCGCACCGTGACGACATTTTGCGAAATCATATAAATCGCTGAGCTACGGAATCCTTCGCCAAGCAGGCGAACTTGCTCAGCAACGAAAGCTGCCTCGAACTCTTCGCGCATCTTGTTGGTGTCCATCAGTGCATCCCCCTCAGCTGGGCAACGGCGGCGCGCGCCTGGCGCTTACGCAGGTAGGTGTCGACGCGCTTGCGCTGCTGTTCCTTCATGCGCTGGCGCTCTTTACGGATATTCGAGGCGGCCAAGATCGAGCGGACCTCGCCCAGCTTCTCGCGGACATGGACGCTGACGTGTGTTCGCTTTTCACCGGTGAGCAGCCCGGCGATCGCCTGGCCGTCTTCGGTGATGGGTGCAATACACAGATCGGCCAGGTACTTGGCGCCACGGTCCTGGCTGATCAGTTGCGCACGAACCGCAGTCTCAATTGCGGTGACGCGGCGGGCCGAGTCGAAACCGAGTGATACCTCCCACACTGCCGGCCTGTCCTCGGCGCGGGCAAAGCTAACCAGTCGCTCGTAGGCGCTCATGAACGCCATCCGGGCGCCGATCTTGTCGTTCGCTTCGAGAATCGGCGTGGAGGCGATCATGGCCTGGCGGATCTCGGTGGTGAGCACAACGGTTTCATGCTCGTCGCTGGCGGCCAGCGCGATCGACCAGGCTTCGTCCTTGCCTGGTCGGCCATCGGCAGCGTGGATGTGCTTCAGGACCATGCCCAAGGACAAGCGCCCGGCTGGCTCTCGGCGGCAGGCCCGTAGTGCCCCGACGATTACCTCAGGCTCGTGGGCGGACAGGTCTTCGGCAATCAGCCTGGCCCCGGCGGCGCTGATGGCTTGACCCATGGCTTCTGCGGTAGCGCAAACAGCGCCAGCCAGTTCGGCAATCTGGTTACAGGAAAGCATTGCGCTTGCCCTCTTGGTTACGTATGGAGTCTGCGGCGTCGTGAGCGGCGTTGATGTTTGCCTGGGTTTGCTCTTGCTGGCGCGCCGTAGTCGCATTCATCTGGCGATTGGTCACCCACTGGGTACGGTAAGACTCGCACTTGGCCAGCAGGTCACCGAGGTTGTGGCAGCCGTTGATGATCCTGGCGTCGTTGATCTTCAGGAAGTAGGCCGCGACTTGGTGGGCTTCATCGGCGCCGAGGCGGTCGACCAACTGCCCGAGCAGGCCGCCAGCCTTGGCGTTCCAGACTGGCCAGGTTTTGTATCGGTTGCGGTAGGCCACGGCATAGTTCGCCCATGCCTTGAACGTTTTGCACTCGGGGTCTCTCGGACCGGGCATGTCCTCGGGAATTTCACACCGCGGCGCACCTGCCGGAACCAGCGCCAGCCCCGTGGGTTGCGACGGCGCAGCCGGGGTATCCTGCAAGCTGTGATTGGTATCCTGATTGGTATCGTGATTACTGGTATCTTGATTTGTCGGAGATTTTTCCGACCCTGGATCGGATTTTTCTCCGACCATGCTCGGATTTTTTTCCGAGGTAGATCGGATTTTTTTCCGACCCTCCTTGCCCGCCTTCAAGGTCGGATATTTTTCCGACCCATCCTCTTTCTTGTTCCATGCCGCTGCCTTGTCGGTGAGGCGGAACAGGGTCACATTCGACGTACTCGAGAGCTCGATCAGACCAACGTCCTGTAGTGCTTTCAGCATGCGATAGGCCGTGTCCGGCTTGTCGGTCAGCAGCGGCAGCTCTTCAATGATCTTGGCCTTGCTGAGCACGAAAAAGACGCCGTTGTCGGTCGTTGTCGCCTTGGCCCAGCTCGGGCACCCGTAGACGAATGCGAACAGCAGCGCCTGCTGGGAGTTGAGCCCCCACTCCAAGGCCTTGACCTGGTTGATGGTCAGGGTGAATTGCATGTCAGGTGCGCTCCAAGGGACGCTGGGCCTTCGTATCGGTGACGGCCTGAGCGCCCCCAATGTTCTTTTCGGCCAGGTAGGTAAGGCCTTTTGTGGTCACCAGCACGCTGAAAGTAGCGCGATCGCCACCCGATTCGAGGTCTGGCCTGAGCGATGTGACCTTGTGCCTGAGCAAGCCGGCAGTGATACGTGGCTGAAAGGCGATCCAGCGTGTCGAACCCGCGCGGCGGTAGATCCACCGGTTCTGTTCCAGCCAAGCGAACAGCCTTGATGGCGCCAGCTGCAGCTGCTTCGCCGCATCTGTAATGCAGATTGCCCCGCCAGCGCCGGCCAGCCGGTTGATGGCGGCGACCTTCGGAGCCTGCTTGGCCAAGACGTCCTGAAGGCGCTGATTCTCCTCGGCCTTGTCGGCAGCCAGACGGAGAGCCTCGGCAAAGTTGGTCGGGATTTGGACTTGGGCCACCACGCGCGCCTCCAGCTCCTGCCAGCGATCGATGATCTTGGCGCGCAGTTCGGCGCTGTAGCCGGAAACCAATACCAGCGCATCACGTTGGGAGAGCAGGAATTCGGCGTAGCTCTGCCCGTTCTGAGGGTGCACATAGGGGGTCTCCTCAGATTTGAGGACACCCCTCTTGGCTAAGGAGCGGGCATCGCGCATCACATTGTCGTGGCTCTTGCCCGTGAGTTCGGCCACCTCACGGGTGGACATGAGGTGGCGCGGGCTGGCGCGAAGCACCGAACCTGCCTGGGTATTGATCGCATCGATTGCCCGGTGCATACTCGACCTCGAAATGTTGTTGAAGAAGCCGCCCTGCCAGGCGGTTTTTTTATGCCTGCGATTTAGGTACTGGATGAAACGCCAGTCGTGTTGGGCATCTTTCGGCGCAAGGCCGCTGGCCGCAAAATTCATCCCGTGGCTGTGATGCTCAGGCCACAGTTTTGGCTGGAGCGACTTGTGCAAGCAGGCACTGAGCCTTGAAGGGCTTCCCTTTCGCCTTGGCAAGCGCCGCAATCTTCTCGGCGTATTTGGTTTCACCGGTGTAGTCGGTACGAGGAAGGCAGCCGGATGACAGCCACTTGTAGATGGCTCGGCGACTTTTCCCACAGGCGAGCGCGACGGCAGCCACACCACCTGCGTCGTCGACCGCTTTCTTGAGTGCCTGCATAGGGCCTCCGTGAGATATGAACTTTAAGTACATATTATGTCGGAACTGAAAGTACATGCAAGCGCATGCGATATTGAACCTATGGTTCACATAGAAGAATTGAGGGCGGCCTTTGCGGCTCGCCTTAAGAAGGCTCTTGCTGCCAACGACATTCAGGCTTGGGGCGCTGGCGCGCGCCTCGCTGCCATTGCAGGTGTCACGCCGAAAGCAGCGAGCAAATGGCTCAATGAAGAGTCGATACCGGGCGGGGCAAAAATGCTCAGGATCGCCTCTGCGCTCAGGGTTCGAGTGGAATGGCTCGAATATGGCAATGGGGGAATGACCGAGGAAACGTCAGGCTTTGACGCAAACATTGAACCTGCGTCAGGCCCTGTTAGATATTATGAATACCCGGAAATCAGCTGGGTTCAGGCCGGGATGCCGATGGAAGCTATTGAGATTTCGAACATCGCCTCATGCGAGGTTTACCCATCGGATGCTTGGGCTGGGCCGCATGGGTTCTGGCTGAGGGTGCGCGGTCCCTCTATGACGTCGCCAAATGGAATATCCTTCTCCGAAGGTATGGTAATACTTGTGGCGCCCGGCGCTGACGTCGAGCACGGACAGTTCGTTGTGGCCAAGCTGATTGACTCTAATGAGGCAACATTCAAGCAGTTCATTTGGGATTGCGGAAGGGCGTACCTTAAGCCGCTAAACCCAGCGTTCCCGACCGTCGAGGTCGACACGACATGGCAATTGGTAGGCCGGGTGGTTGATGCTAAATGGCCACGATCAGTCCTCTAGATCGGCCTTGGCGCTCCTCGGGTTCAAGGTGTCAATTTGTTATCATCCGGATACACACTCCACGAATGGACCCGTTGAAATGCGATACATTGCCTTATCAGCCTTGGCTGCAGTTGCCCTCTATGGTTGTGCGCCGGTGCCGACTCAACAGAACGTTCACTACCCACCTTTCCCCGAAGCAGAGTACCAAACGCTTCCTCGCATCGGCGATGCCACTGTAACAGGCCAGGTATTTCTTAAGACTCGAGGTGGGGACGTAAAGGTGGGCGCTGGCAGCGAGATCCAATTGTTCCCAGTTACCTCATACTCCAAGGTATTCTACAAAGCCTATCAATCTAAACTGCCGATCGACACCCCGGATCCTCGCGTCCGCCAATACACTTTCAGAACCCAAGCCGATGCTACAGGCAGCTTTGATTTCAAGCAGGTTCCAGCTGGTCAGTATTACATTGGCGGCCTTGTGACCTGGGAGGCCCCATCGAAATACGGCCTAGCTAGCCAAGGTGGATACATCGCTAAAGAGATAACCGTCGCTCCTGGATCCAGTCAGAAGGTTATGCTCACTGAGCAGTGAAAAAATTCCCGCGTACAAAAGCCCGCCTCCAAGCGGGTTTTTTTTTGCCCAAAGGAAAATTATGTACTTTTGGTACTTGACTCATGTGAACCTTCGGTACATATTTATTCCATTGCCGGTTCACATCCGGCAGGCAGCATCAGCTGCCATTGCTCTTTAAACAACCAGACGTGACCACCTCGACGCACCCAGGCCATCACCTGGGTCGGGACAAGCTAAGTCGTCGACCACGCAGCCTCTGGAAGCTGCCGGACTCCCCTCATTGGGAGGACGCCAAACCATGCAGCCAGCCGGGAATAACACCGTCCACGAAATGTGTGACCCGGCCAGGTGGGGATAGCCGCGGCACGGCATGGTTTGGACGGGTTTCACCGGGTGGCCCTGGCAGCAGGGCCAGACGGGAAACCACCCCAACAGCAAAGGAGCTCTCATGAGCGAGTTTACGAAAGGCCAGGCCGTCATCCTCACCAACCCGCGCGGCACCGATCGTCAAGGCAAGTACGTCAAGACGGAGAATCGCGGCACCGGCCGAGGTGGTGGCGATTACCTGGTGGTGGACGTAGACGGCAAGCACCTGATGGCCCGTGCCAGCAAAGTGCGCGCGGCCTGATTTCACTGGCTGGCCTGCCGCCGCGGGCCAGACGGGAAATCAACCAAGGAGTAGGACCATGCTGATACTGACCCGCAAGGCAGGCGAAACCATCGTAATCAACGACAACATCCGCGTGACGGTGCTGCAGGTGAAGGGCAACCAGATACGCATTGGCGTTGAAGCGCCGGCCGATGTTGCTGTGCACCGGAGCGAGATCCACGAACGTATCAAGGCCGAGGCACAGACCCAGGCCGAAGCCGCTGCCTAACCGAACAATCAGCGCCACGGCAGCCTGCCGAAAACTGCCCGATGCCCTGCTCCCCATCGCAGGCCGCATCGGAGATTGATCGGAGCGTGCTCGAGCGAGCTGCAACGCCGGATGAGTAAAGACCGCTTAAATCCCCTGTGTCCGAGCTACTGCGGACGTGTACGTAAAAGATCTGCGTAGCGGAAGTAAGCAGGCCAGCGCCCTGGTGTTCCGATCAATCTCCGATGCGGACGATTCTGCACCGCGCAATGCGGCCCCCTGCATTACTCCACGCCCGGGCAACTGCGCCCCGGCCAATCCCGCACACGCGGGTCATCTTCATCGAGATTCAGCTTGAATCGGAACCCAGTAGCCGTGATGCCAGGCCCCGCTCACCGGCCGCAAGGCTGGTTACCAAGATAAAGCGCGGGTATCAGGCTTAGCCATATGCGCTGGCAGGTGTCAGCAAGCCGAATCATCGATGCAGATCGCATCACGCAGGCGAGTCCGGGGCCGACAGGCCAGTCCAGACGCATCCGGGCAGCTCCGGCGCCGGCACCCTCCCCCAACAACCATCGACTGCATTGGCAGGCGCCAGGCTGGCTTTTCACGCCCAGTTTGGTCACTGCGCCTGGCGCCTGACCAATGCAGTCCCCCGAGACGACTCATGGAAAAGATCACCTGCGGTACATGGACTGGCCAGCTCGGACAGGCGCTGGCACCTCGCGAGTTGGAAGCCCTGCTATGGGTTGCCCAAGGCCTGACCACCAAGGAAATCGCGCGGCGCATGGGCATCAGCCCTGGTACCGCCGCCAACCGTATCGAGACGGTGCTGTACAAGCTCGAGGTCGGGCGCCGCATCGAAGCGGTTACCAAGGCCATGAGCCGCCAGATCATCAGCCCACTGTGCATCGCGCTGGCCGGCCTGCTGGCCGTGCACGCAGCCCTTGGCGACACCGACCCCATGCGCCGCGACCGCCGCGCACCCGAGCGCCGCGAAGCCTTCGTGCGCATCGCCCGCAAGGTCGAGGCCTTCGACCACTACGCCTGACCCACCGAGGATCACCCATGCAAACCATCATGCATCCTGCTTTTCAGGAAAAGTTGGCCGTGCTCGCGGCGCTGCTCGAGCGCAGCCGCACCCTGCGTGCCGAGACCCGCGCCAAGATCGGCGCGCCGCGCTACCAGGTGGCCAGCCATGGCACTGTCTGGGACGTTGTCGACATGGCTACCGGTTCGGTACAGGGCTTCGCATTCAGCTACCAGACCGCGCTGCATTTTGCCTCGGCAATGGAGGCCGGCGCAGCCAGCAGGCGAGGCTTGGAATGAATAGACCCAGCATCTCAGATAAGCGCGTAGCTACACTGGCAGAGCTCAAGGTTAGCAACGACAGCTGCTTGGGCAGCGGTTGCATCGTAAAAGTGCTCGATGCTTTCACCCAGTACCGCGACGGGCCTGACTCACTATCCGTTCATCAGTCGATCACAGAACGCATCCGCGTCTAGCTTGATCAGGTGCAGCAGGTCAAGGAAGCAGCCTAGACGACAACAAAAAACAGCTGCAGCGCGAGGAAACCAGCAAAAATCGCGCCGCTGTAAAAGCCTACATTGTCGGCTTGGTGACCACCAATAGCAGCAAATGCCTTAGACGACACTTCGTAACCAAACGCCTCGGCACCTAAGGCCGCTTCATCAGGAAGACCATCGAGGGAGAACAACTTCGATTTCGCGGGGCTACAGTCAGTGACCTAGTAGCCCGACGTCATACACAGCATCACAAACTGCTGCCAATTGTTACCAAATCTCCGTCAACTATGACCACATATTTCATTGCCGTTTGATTATAGAACTGTAAGCAGAAATTATGGAGCCTTCGCATCGGCGACACCGGCAATAATATTCGCTCTCTTAAGAATCAAACGCTGATTCCCCCCGTAGGCGCTTTCAGCAAATAAATGTAGTTCTTCCTCGTTTAGGAGCAGGCTTTCATCAAGATTGTCAAATAGAGCAAAACGCTCGGTATACTGGGAGAATTTTTCCCCTTTTTCAGACAGGCAGTTATAAAATAATAAAACCAGCTCATAATCGGAAATCAACGATCTGACGATCGACGCCAGCTTTTGCGATTCCTCGTGGCCCGATTCGTCAATAAAACGAAACAAAGCATAGAGACTTCTAAAATATACGCCGAGGTCATTTTGTCCCGCAACATAGATAGCTTGGTAGCTTAAGCGCCGAGGATGATCCAATTTATATGCTAAACCATCCTTATAGGCTTGCGTCAGAGCCAGAACCCATTCCCGGAAACAGTCTCGACCTTTAGCTATCACAATATTGTCATCTTTTGTTTGCACATCAAAGCTTCTAACTAACTCCTGCTGGTGACTTAACAAAATATAAAACTGCGACTCTATCTGCTGCCTAGATATCTGATCGCGAGTCTCCGTCAAGTCTTTCCGTTGAAATAACAATGTAATCAAGACGCCAGCAAAAGCTAGCCCTGAGAATAGAGTATTCAAGGTACCAAAACTATCTCCAAAAACTCCCTCTCGAACATGATCGGGTATCTCATTAAACGGTACACCCCACAATAGGCCTACAGTAAACATAGAGTACACAAACAACACAAACAGCAGGACTATTGCAACTCTGAAAAAACTAGCAACAGTTCCTTGCGAAGTTTTAGACTTTCGATAGAGCCAACCTCCCAGGGCTAGTACTATCAGCACAGACACAGAGAAGAATAAACCGCCATAGTCAGAAATAGAATTCTCTATGAAATTCTCAGAGAGTTTCTCCGCTGAGCGCCTTGCGCCCATTAAGTTTTGATAGCTCAATGCTTCCACTTGCAGTGCGAACCAACTCAACTTGCTCTCCTTAGCACATCAATCAATGGGGATGCCCATCAAACACTAATATCCGGCAAAATGCCACTACTAGGCGACCCCGTGCTGATCGTCACGTGTTCGTTAAGATTGTTGAAAAATCACCCGCCGCTGACCTTTCCTCTACCCCGAACCGTAAGCCAGTGCCAGAGCAGGCACCTTAGACACGCGGAGGGCGGCGCATGCATGGAGAAAGCCATGAGCAACATTGAAGCCGGCCCAAGCCTAGCAACCGGGCACCAAATGACCGCCGAGACCTGGGCGGACTTCGTTACCCGCCTTCGTCACCATTGCAACGGCCAGGGCGTAAAGTGGCACCACACGGCATGCGCCCTATTCACCGTGCAGCAGAAGCGGGTCGATTATGGGTTCGAACCTGACTATGCCGAAGGCACAGCGGTTTGCCTGGATGGCAGCACCTGGTTCAGCCCTGAGGAATATTGGGCAGATCTCGACGAGGAAGAGCAGCACGAAATCGACCTGGCTGTGCACGACCGATACGAGTGCAATTTCCTTGAACTGGATACTGACGATCAGTGGGAGTTCCTGAGCGAACTCGACGACCACACGGTCACTGGCTGGAACAAGCGGTGGGAGATCGTGAATAGCCACTTCACCAAGGAAGCGGCCGAAGCCTTCATCCGCCGCAAGCAGCACGACTACCCAGAGCTGCGCATCTACGTCGAATCCCAGTATTACGCCTGGGAGTTCGAAGCGATCAAGGCCGCCATCCTCGACGGCACGCTGGTCTACCAGCCCAAGCCCGCACCAAGCGCTGAACCGGCCGCCTGACCCCGCGCTGCCCTCTAGCGTGTCAGCCTTTCCGATGCACTTCTGGTGACCAGGCGCTGCTGAAGACGGTGACCGCAAATATCAGCAGGTAAATCCAGTGCTTGCTTGGGTATGAGAAAGATCCTACCAAGGCGATCACATACGCTGCGCCGCCCACAACTAGACGCTGCCGGCGCGTGAATCGCTGTCTCAACGCTACCAGCTTTCTTCTCCACCCCATTGCCACTCTCCTTGTGCTGTGAGCGGCGAAGCATATCACCCCTATATTTTTAGATCTGACGCTACGAGCCGCACAGCCAAGCCGGCCAGGTGCATGTCTTCGATGCTCTTTCGATTTGCTGTTGATCCCATTCCTCATGAGCTTTTTTAAGTTCCGCCTGCCGAGCAATCTCACCCCCACGCTGATACATTTCTATAATCTTTTCCTCTCTCTCTTGCTCTCGGCCGACCTGCCAAGCTGAAAAGAGCATCCTGAAATGACTGAAAAAACGAGCAAATAAATAACAATTTTCACTAAACCACCTCGACTCCATGTTCAGGTGCTCAAGCATATCCAATGCGGCTACCCGGTGCTCGCTTCAACTTGAAGCACCCCTGCCGCGCTCAAGTGCCAATTCTCCTTCAACGATAACGCCTGCCCGGCGAGGAGCGCCCATGCAACCTCGAATCGTGTGCCAGTTCAGCTGCGGCGCCGCCTCGGCGGTAGCCACCAAGCTGGCCCTGGCCGAATACAGCGCCACCCACGACGTCCAGATCGTGAACGCCTTCCTCGCCAACGAGCACGAAGATAACCGCCGGTTCGCCCAGGACTGCGAGGTTTGGTTCGGGCAGCCAATCACCATCCTGCGCGACGAAAAATACGGGGCGGACGCAACCGAGGTCTTCAGGCGCGAGCGCTATATGAAAAACCAGTTCGGCGCGCCGTGTACCAAGATCCTCAAGCGCCGGTTGCTCGACGCCTGGAAGAACCCAGGCGACGTGATGGTCTTCGGCTTCACCGCCGAAGAGGTCGGCAGGTTTGAAGACTTCCTTGAGCGTAACCCTGACAGGCCGGCAATAGCGCCGCTGATTGAGCGCGGGCTGGGCAAGGAGGACTGCAAGGCCATGATCCAGCGCGCGGGCATTGAGCTGCCGCTGATGTACCGCATGGGCTACGAGAACGCCAACTGCATCGGCTGCGTGAAAGGCGGCGAAGGTTACTTCCGGGCGATCCGCGAAGACTTCCCAGATCAGTTTGAAGCGCTATGCGTGATCCAGGATGACTTGGGCTCAGGCTCCTACCTGTTCCGCAATCGCGACACCAACGTGCGCTTTTCCCTGCGCGACCTCGGCGACGGCCCGGTACGCCGCAACGAGAAAATCCCCTCCTGCTCATTCTTCTGCGAAATGGCAGAGGCCGACATCATCGCCTCTGCCTGACTCTTTATCGATCCCACAAGCTATTTGACACGCCACCAGGCGAGGAACGCCCATGCGCGCGAAACGCAAGCAAGACCCCAGCGACTTCAAGACCCAGTACGGACTGGGCTTCAATCCCCAAGACGATGAGATCGTCGTTGACTTCTTCTGCGGTGGCGGCGGCGCCGGTACCGGTCTGGAAATGGGCCTGGGCCGTGCGGTGAACGTGGCCAAGAACCACAGCCCGGCCGCGATCAGCATGCACACCGTGAACCACCCGCACGCCCGGCACTTCATCACGGACGTGTTCGACGGCGACCCCGACACTGAGTGCCAGGGGCGTGCGGTCGGCTGGTTCCACATGTCGCCCGACTGCACCCACCACAGCCAAGCCGCCGGTGGCCAGCCGCGCAAGCGGGAGATTCGTAATCTGTCGTGGATCGGCCTGAAGTGGGCGGGCAAAAAGCGGCCGCGGGTCATCAGCCTGGAGAACGTGAAGCAGATCCTGCAGTGGGGCCGGCTGATTGCCAAACGTGACAAGGCCACCGGCCGCGTGATGAAGCTGGACGGCACTGTGGCAGGTCCGGGCGAGCGCGTGCCGGTGCACCAGCAGTTCCTAGTGCCGGACCCCAAGCGGCGCGGCACAACCTGGCGCCGTTTCGTCCAGTTGCTCGAAGGCATGGGCTACCAGGTGGAGTGGCGGATCCTGAAGGCCTGCGACTACGGTGCGCCTACCAGCCGCGAACGGCTGTTCATGCTGGCGCGCTGCGATGGCCAGCCGATCGTGTGGCCCGAACCAACTCACGCCAAGAGCCCGGCCAAGGGCCAACAGAAGTGGCGTACTGCTGCCGACTGCATCGACTGGAGCGTGCCGAGCAAGAGCATTTTCGGCCGCAAGAAGTCGCTGGCTGATGCAACCCTGCGCCGGGTAGCCAAGGGTATGCACAAGTTCGTACTGGACAGCACGGCCCCGTTCATCGTGCCGATCGCCAATTGGTCCGGCGAACTCGCGCAATCAGCACAGGAGCCGCTGCGCACTGTCACCAGCTGGCCGCGTGGAGGCTCCTTCGCCATGGCCAGCCCTACCCTAGTGCAAACCGGTTACGGCGAGCGCCAGGGCCAGGCGCCGCGGGTGCCAGGCCTGGATCAGCCGCTGGGCACAGTAGTGGCCGGCGGCGTGAAGCATGCGCTGTCGAGCGCGGTGATTCTGCCGGCCACACATCAGGGTGCCGATCGCGTCAACGATCCGGCCGATCCACTGCCGACGGTCACCGCGGCCAACCGTGGTGAGCTGATGATGGCGAGTCCGGTAATGATTGCCGCCGCGCACGGCGAAGGCCGCCCAGGCGGACCCCAGCGCTGGGGCGCAGGCTGCAAGGATGCAGGCGACCCGCTGGGCACAGTGACCGCGAGCAACGGCCGCGCGCTGGCCTCGGCGGTGCTGGTCGGTGCCGGCGGCCCGCAGTATGCCGGCCTGCCCGTGACGCCGGACCAACCGCTGGGCACGCTTATGACGCGCAGCCACCGCGCGCTGGCCTCGGCCCACATGGTGAAGTTCCGCTTCGATAGCGAGGGCTCCGCTGCAACCGAGCCGGTGCCGACTATCACCAGCGGTGGCAACTACAAGCGGCCGGCAGGCGCCGCCCATGCGCTGGGAGTGTACACAGCGTTCATTGAGCAGGCCAACGGCGGATTCAACACAACCTGCGGCCGGCCCATGAGCGATCCAATAAGCACGGTAACAAATACCGGTAGCCAGCAACGGCTTACGACTGCGCACTTAGCAACGCTACGCCGGAATTGCACCGGCCGCGGCGCCGAAGAGCCGGTACCGACAATGACCGCCGGCGCCGAGCACCACGCTCTGGTCGAGTACAAGCTTTCGCCAGAGCACGAGGAAGGCGCCCTGCGAGTCGCCGCGTTCCTGATCCGCTACTACGGCACGCACAACGTCAGCGCCTGCGATGAACCGTTGTCGACCATCACCACCAAGGATCGCCTGGCGCTGGTCACCGTTTACGTGCAGGGCACGCCCTATGTAATCGTCGACATCTGCCTGCGCATGCTGCAGCCGCACGAGCTGTACCGCGCCCAGGGCTTCCCGGCTGACTATGTGACAGACCGCGGCGCCGATGGCAAACCGTTTACGAAGACTGAGCAGGTACACATGTGCGGCAACAGCGTCAGCCCGCCCCCAATGGCCGCCTTGGCCCGTGCAAATGACCCTTGGAAGATTATTCAAGAAAACGCCGCTGCAGCTTGAAATTTTAGACGGTTGCCCTCCTTAGAAATGTCAGATTCGACAACCTGCCAGCCTAATCGGGAAGTCAAATTTTTCATCTGAAACTTTGTTCGAAAGGTAAATCTCTGAGAGAGTGATTTCGGGCATCTGACTAATATGGAAAATGGAAAAACGGTTTTGACGCAACATTTCGTAAACTCCCGGCCCGAATTGCGCCACCTGCATGATGTGCAACGCCGCTGCCGCCTCCAAAACATTGCCAAGAGTGCTTAAATAAAAGTTCTTTTCCCGGTCATGCTTAACGGCATTATAGGAATTGTACCAAGATAGACTTTTCGTGGACTGTAAAGAATTCCAATAGCGGAATGGTTGGAATTCGAGATCATAGTCTTTGAGACGCACTTTCCATTCTGTAAGCCTCAAAGGCGTACACACCTTTATATAGTTTTTTGTAGTGAGCCTATGTATGTCACCCAACTCCATGTCGTTTGCCTTAAGCACTCCAGACCAACAGGCTTCAATCTCAGTACAAAGCAATATTAATAACTCACGCAATCGGTGACTATAGCTGCTTGAATTATCCGTAGCGGGCTCGACATACCGAAAGACTTCTTTAACTGCCATCATGAGGCTTTCAGCCGCGACTATACTCTGGTTGTAGCTGCTTCCATACGCAGCAAAGGGGTTAAGCTTATCGTAAGAGTCCGACAGCAGCCCAGATTTTAATGTTCCACGCCATATACGCGGATAATACTGGCCGGGTTGAAGATTCATACGTACCCCATCCCCCTTGATATGCACACCACTTCGTTCGAGAAAAATGCGCGCGGAGTCAACATTTACATCCAAACCATTCAGATCGTACTTACTCTCATACCAATCGCCATATTGTGGGACATAGCAAAAAGCCTGACCAGAGTGGAAAACCACCCACGCAAGATAGCCGTTGAAGCAGGTAAATCCGAATGTGTCTTTGTTAGTCATGGAACTAGTCCCAATTAGCAAAGCGTCAATCATAGCTTTGAGGTATTCCCATGCCCACAGAAAACCGATCCAGCAATACAGAGATGGTCAGCTTCCCCCGCGAGCTTTCGGAAGAACTGGCGGAGCTGATCACTGCTCAAGCCCGTGCATGTGGTGGCGGCGCACGCGAAATCTGGGAAGCCATTTGCGCGCAGTTCGGCCAGCCAGCCCAGCAGCACCAGAGCATGCCGATCATGCTCACGGCAGTGGCAACCCTGACTGATGATGGCGACGGCGGCCTTGCACCGAGTTGGCTGCTTGAAGGCGGTACCGCCGAGCTGTTCGCCGGCATGACGCTGCTGGTGGCGGACAACGCCCCGGACCTGTGCAGTGAGGACGGTAGCGCCCAGGTCTACACCCGAGACGACCCTGACGAGCTTGAGCGGCTGCGAAAAGGCGTCAGCAAGCATTGGAAAGTGGTCTGCGATCAGCGTGCTGAACTCGAAACCCTGCGCGCCCAGCTGGCCGAGGCGCAGGCGTTGCTCAGAGATATAAAGTTCCGGCTCAATGGCGAGCGGTGGGCGCATGAGCGCGGCTTTATTCGCCGCATCGAGGCTCTATCCGCCAGCGCAGAGCCGAGCGCGCCGGTTGAGATCGATGAGCGGGCGGCCTTCGAGTACCACCACCGGGTCTGGAACCTGGCGCGCGACGAAGACTGCCCCGAAGACTACAGGAATCCCAGTATTCAGGATTCCTGGGAGGGCTGGCAAGCCCGCGCCGCCCTTGAGCGCAAGCAGTAACCCCACCCCGCTGTAACCCCTCTCCCCTCTATTCACTGCCGCGATATGGCGGCAAAGGAGTGCGCGTGCTCAACGAAAACATCCACGAATCTCTCAGCACTCTGACCGCAAGCCAGATGGCCATGCTGCTGGTCATGCGCAAAGGCTTGGACTTCGGTTACGACTACACCTTCACCGATGACGATGGCCAGTCTGCTGCGGTCGACTACGCCTTCCTCGCCGCAGCGCCGGGCGATCTGCTGGAGGTGATATTTGAAGAAAACGAGCATGACGACGCCGTCAACGAGGCCCGCTACGGCGCAGTTGATGTCAGCGGCATTGCCGAATGGTGCCACTACAGCTGGGGGCGAAATTACGAGGTCGACGTGAAAGCCTTCATCTTGTCTGATGGCCGCGCACTGGCCTTCTGCGAGATGAGCGGTGGCGGCAAACATGGTGACCCCGACGCCTATCCATGGGTGCAAGAAGCCAAGTTCATCAGGGTTGCAGGCGTGCAGGAGCGCGTCATCAAGACCTATAAATTCGACGAGATTCCTGACGCCGGCGAGGTGCAGCCATGACCCGCCTCGCCCTTTGCCTACTGCTGCTGGCCACCGGCGTCAGCGCAGACCTGGCGCACGCCGAACCCGGCCGCCAGCTCTCCCCGCACGAACAACAACCCGAACCTACACCCGCACTGACGCCTGGGCGCTGGATTGATGAGAGGTATGAGCTGTGAGCAAGTATCGAAAGGGTCAACTGTACACCCGCCGCATGCGCCCGTCCGACGACAGCGACAGTTGGCGCATGGCAGTGCGTTTGTCTTTCTACACCATCATGCTTCGTGATGGGACTTACAAGAGCGCTTACGTGCTGTGCCGGCATGGCGTGAAAGGAATCATGGAGGTAGGCCGCACACGGCGCGAACTCACCTCTGGCCTAATGATGTACGGGTGCCGGAACCTCAAGGATATTCAGCGCCGGAGCAAATTCGGAACCATTGAACGCGCAAAGGCGACTGTGGTAGAGAGGGTTTCGTCATGACCAACTCTGCTCGTCGCATCTATCTCTCTGGCCCCATGACCGGCCTGCCCGACTTCAACTATCCAGCCTTCAACAACGCAGCATTCAAGCTGCGTTCGGTATACGGCCTGCACGTCGAGAATCCCGCAGAAAGCCCGGTGCCACCCTGTGGTAGCTGGCTCGGATACATGCGCATGGCCGTGGCCCAGATCGCCAAGGTCGACTGCATCGTGACGCTGCCTGGCTGGGAGGCATCGCGCGGCGCCAAGGTTGAGGTGGACCTGGCGCGCGGCCTGGGCCTGCCTGTCTACCCGCTCAGCACCTTCCTGCGTATGGCCGATACCTGGCTCACCAAAGTCTCCTAACCCCTTCCCCTACTACTGAAGCCCGCCGATGCGCGCGGGCGAGGATTTCCTATGTCCGCAGTCAACCGATTCCACGAAGTCGCCAACGATGCGTTGGTGACAATCAGTGAGCACCTCACGCCTGGGGCCAAGCTGTCGCTGATCATCTACGTGCCTGACGAGCCAGAGCAGGACATCCTGCTGAAAGGCCCAGGCGTCGAAGCTGACGATGTGGTATCCACGCTGCGCCGGCGCGGCGGCCTGAGCCTGGATGGCGACAATGCCTACAAGCGCGGAGTTTGCGATGCAGCCGTGGGCGCGATGGTAGGCGGGAAGCAGAACGGCACCCCGCTGCCCGAGGGCCATTGGTGCCAGCGCTTCTGGGACATTGGCCGTGCCGAGGGCGAGCTGCAGGAGGAGCTGGTTCAGGCTTTGCGTCTGGCGCGCAAAGAGCTCGATGCCTGCCAGCGAGTCATCCATTACGCCGGCGGCTTTGACCCGGCCTACGTGAGCGATGCCCAACGGGCACTCAAGGTCGTCGACGCGGTGCTCGCAAAAATCCCAGCCTGACCACCAACCTGCCGCCGCCGGCGGCGCGGAGACCAACCTATGGAAACCGAAATCCTCACGGATACCGAACTGGTGGAAATCACCGGCTATAAACCTCGGGCATATCAGCGCCGTTGGCTGAGTTCTCACGGCTGGCACTTTGTTGAAAGCCGCGGTGGCCGCCCTCTTGTAGGTCGCCAATATGCTAGATTCATGTTGAGCGGTCTCGTTGTGGAATCGACGCCGACCCTCCCCCCAACACCTCTCAAGTCCGCATGGGTGCCAGACTTCTCACAGTTGAAGTAAAATCGAAATAGAGTATAGAAGACTACTTTAGCAGCGAAAAATCCTCCTTAGGATACGAATCGCAGGCCTACTTTACTATCATCTCCCTCATACTAAAAATCAGTAATCCGCTTGTCATGTTAAAAGATTATAAGGAGCAATTTCTACTACAGATGCTCTTGAGACACAACGATAAAGCTATCATCAGCACTTAACCACTGCTTGATAAGACTGTATATTTGGAAAAGAGAAGATGTTAAAAAGGACACAGCTAAAAAAGGGATGAATGTCGGAATCAATAATACTACCTTGCTGTCTGAAAAACCCAAGGTAAGCTGAGTAACAGACGAAACAATGCATAAAAATATAGCGATTACCAACATGCTAGTTATCAACCTAAGAGGCTTGTACAGGTCTTTTTTAGGAATTGAATCACCTTCACTCAAATTCATATGCATCACATATAATTTTAAGTAGTCAGAACTATCAAACATTTTCTCTTTGATATTGATTACAAGAAAAGTCAGCAAGGAGATCAAGAAAGAGGACGCACCTAAAAAGGCCGCAAACACGTACCCTCTAACTCCCGTATGGTAAGCAGAGACTACGACATCCCAACAACCCGCTAGCTCTCGAGCAACAGCAAGGGTTAGCGTGTAAACTACAACCGCAGTAACACAGCAGATGAAGAGAATTGTTTTTTGCATGGCTCCTCCAAAGTGCTAAGCTTTCTTAACCAAAATATTGGAAAGTATCTCTTTCTTAGCATCTTTAAACAAATCACAACTTAAAAACTTACTCAAACTTACGCCGTTTAATGATGATATATAATCGGAATATTCCATAGAGTAAATACTGTTGACTGCATCAGCAATACCGATGGTTTCTCCTGCCATATTCATCGGACCCACCCCTTTTACGCTGACGCCAGAGTACCCTTTTTTGACAAGCCCTTCTAGATAATCAGCCATTTCCTGTTTACTAGATTTAGTCTTAAGAGAAAAATGTCCTACACGTTGAACCATCCTAATACTCTTAGCGGCCTTGAATATCGAGCTATTCATTCTCGAAGAAGTAGTCGGATAAGTGAAAGTTGCATTTATCTCATCAATCTCACTAAAGCGAGAAACCTTATTTATTATGTCTGCCGAATCCACTAGCCGGCTAACATTGAACTTTTCACTTCGCTTTGCATGATTGTACGTGTTCCGTATTTTTTTTAAAAAAATCCACCTCATCTTGGACTCAAAACTATTCAAACGCACTGAACCCTCGTTATTCAGATAGGCGCCAGCGTAATTTGCTTTACTAATAACCAATATATTTGTCTCAGCGATTTTATTCGATAAGTCGCCACTTATCTTCCAAGTAAAATCAACACCATCGTCGTCTCCCTCGCAAAAATTCTTTATATCCTTGATTGTGAGAACTACAACTATAAATGAATCTTTGTCATCGAAAAACTTAAACTTAACCTCTTTATCCAAAGATCTGAAATCTGCCTCTCCCGCATATGTTCTTACTAGCTCATCAAAGAACTGCCTGAGACTCAACCTGTTACTTGCGGCTACCAATTTTACAGGAGTAAAGTAAACCTTCATTGAAAATCCTTTTATTTCCAGCCAGAGAATAATTTTCTCTAATTCAGTATAGCTCTAACCTACACCACCTGGATTAGGCTTACGGCTTGTGGGTAATCGTTCACTTACAGCACCAGCCTTTTCCGCAAACCACCACTCTCATCTCGGATTGCAAAATCTGAAATGAGCGTACAGGTCCGCGCATGCGTAATGTACCCGGCACTTGTAGCTACCACCAGCTGAACCTTGACTATGTAGCTCAATTGCGGCTTTTTCGGACGAATAGTGGTGGCGCCCCCCCTGACCGGGTGGATCGCTCGTGGGTTGGTGAGTCGGGATTCGTGCCAGCAACGACATCTGCAGCCTGATTTATACAATCGCAATTGCCCCAGTCTCAGCAGGGGCTCATAACTCAATTTTCCTAGAGTAAAATCAAATGCGCCCTAGAAGGCCCGAGAACCGCGACCTGCCGCCGGGCATGTACCGGCGCAAGCGAGTTAGAAAAAGCGGCAAAGTGTGGGTCGGGTATTACTACCGCGACCAGGTAGGAAAAGAAATCCCCCTCGGTACCGATCTCCCAAAAGCCAAGCTCAAGTGGGCTGAGTTGGAAGCCAAGTCGGCCCCCGTCGAGTTGACCACCATGAAAGGGATTTTCGACCAGTACGAAAAGCACATCATCCCGAAGAAAGCCCCGAGAACCCAGAAAGACAACGTCTACGAGCTCAAACAGCTCCGGACTGTGTTCGATCCTGCGCCGATCGACGCGATCACGCCGTCGATGATCGCCCACTACCGCGACTCCCGCTCAGGCAAAACCCGCGCCAATCGGGAAATTGCTCTACTCTCGCATGTGTTCAATACAGCCAGGGAATGGGGGCTGACGGTCAAAGAAAATCCCTGCTTGGGCATCAGGAAGAACAAGGAGAAACCGCGCGACTTCTACGCCAATGAAACCGTGTGGCTCGCAGTTTATGAAGCAGCTCCAGAGGAGCTGAAGGACGCGATGGACCTAGCGTACCTGACTGGCCAACGGCCGTCAGACGTGCTGTCCATGCGCAAAGATGATGTGGAAGGGAGCCATCTGCTGGTGAGCCAAGGCAAGACCGGTAAGCGGCTGAGGATCATCCTAGAAGTGAACGGCGTGAACAACAGCCTCGGCACGCTTCTGGAGCGCATCAAGCTGCGCACCCAGCAACATGCCTCCCCGTTCTTCATCTTGAACGAGCACGGCAAGCGCATGAGTTGGGGCATGCTTCGAAACCGATGGAGCGAAGCGCGAGAGGCTGCACGTTTGCAAGCCATCAGTTTAAAGAACCCTGAGCTGGCAGCGCGCATCGCCCAATTTCAATTCAGAGACATCCGTCCGAAAGCCGCTTCGGAGATCAACGATGTGGCCGAGGCCAGCCTGCTGCTGGGCCATTCCAAGGAAGGAATCACAGAGCGGGTTTATCGCCGCGTGGGGGTAATCGCGAGCCCTACTAAATGACCGAGTTTCGGAACTCCTGCCCAAAAGTTTCGGAACTGCTAGTTTTTCGACTCAAAAGAAAAACCCCGCAGACGTGAATCTGCGGGGCTTTCGAATATGGAGGCCGAGGTCGGAATCGAACCGGCGTAGACGGATTTGCAATCCGGAGCATAACCACTTTGCTACTCGGCCTCAAAGTTCGGAGCTAGCATCAAACTTAGCTATCTCCTTGAAACTAAACGACTTTTTCAAGCTGTTTGCGTTTCGATGGGGGCCATTATGTCCGCATTCCCCAGACCTTGCAACCCCACCCGTGAAAAAATTTCCAAGCCACTCAAGGTGTTAACGCCAGCGACCCAGCTTGCTCCAAAGACTGACGAACCCGCTTTCCATTGCTCCGCTGGCGGCCATGCCGATGCGCTCGGGCAAGCTCTTGCGCTCGGCGAAGTGCAGATGGAACAACTGCGCCTGACGGGCGCGGGTGCTCAGGTATTCGTCGCTGGTGCCCAGTTCGTCGACCAGCTGCCGGTTCAACGCCGCCACACCCAGCCAGACTTCGCCAGTGGCCACTTCGTCGATGTGCAACTGCGGACGGTATTGGGTCACGAAGTTCTTGAACAGCTCGTGGGTGATGTCGAGGTCTTCCTGGAATTTCTCCCGGCCCTTCTCGGTATTTTCGCCCAGTACCGTCAGGGTGCGCTTGTATTCGCCGGCGGTGAGCACTTCGACATCGATGTCGTGCTTCTTTAGCAGGCGGTTAACGTTGGGCACCTGGGCTACCACGCCGATCGAGCCGATCACGGCGAATGGCGCGCTGACGATCTTCTCGCCGATGCAGGCCATCATGTATCCGCCGCTGGCGGCCACCTTGTCGATGCACACGGTCAGGGGAATGCCAGCCTGGCGGATGCGCGCCAGTTGCGAAGCGGCCAGGCCGTAGCTGTGCACCAGCCCGCCACCGCTTTCCAGGCGCAGCACCACTTCGTCCTGGGGCGTGGCCAAGGTGAGCAAGGCGGTGATCTCGTTACGCAGGCTTTGCGTGGCGGAGGCCTTGATGTCGCCGTCGAAATCCAGCACGAACACACGCTGTTTATCGGTGGTTTGGTCTTTACGCGAACGCTTTTCGGCTTTCGCCTGCTGTTTGCGCAGCGTCTTGAGTTGGGCTTTGTCCAGAAGACCGGATTCGAGCCGCTCGCGCAGTTCTTTGTAAAAATCGTTCAAGCGCGTGACTTGCAGTTGCCCCCCGGCCTTGCGCCGGCCTTTGCCGCGTAGGCCCACGAAGGCTGACAACACGACCAACAGCGCAATGACCACGGTTGCGGTCTTAGCGAGAAAGCTTGCGTACTCGGCAAGAAAATCCACGGTGCCCTCGGAAATACTGAAATAAAGAGGCTCATCCTACCTAAGCGCGAGGCGGATGGGTACGGCCCGGTTCTAACCGGACATTGCACTGCCACGAACCTCCATGGCGCCTGCGCCGCTCTTTATTGCCAACCCCCTTGCAAAGTCTGCCGAAGGCCCTGAAACCCGCGTTCTAGCGCTGTTCAGGATAGTGGCGTTGTGTAATCATTTTGGCCGCAATACCCGGAAGGTAAGGATCGCCTTGCCCCACTGCGCATCGTCTCCAGAGACTGGCTCCTGGGTAGCCGCTCACACCACGCTCTGGCGACGTGCCGCCAACGTTCAGGAGCAACCCATGCAGTTTCGCAATATGAAGATCGGTAGACGGGCCGCGAGCATGTTCGCCCTCTTGGGCGTGCTAGTGCTGACGATGGGCCTGCTCGCGCTGTACGAGACACGGCAGATGGACGCCGCTACCGACGAAATCCGCATCACCTGGCTGCCGGCCATTTCTGCCCTGAGCGACGTTGGCACCGACATTGGCCGTGCCCGCGCCATGACCTTGCGCACGTTGCTGGACGACGACGCCGAACTGCGCAAGCGCAACCTGAGCACGACGCAGGAGCTCGACAAGCAGCTGCTGGCACGCATCGAGGACTACCGCCAAACCATCGTGGAAGAACAGGACCGGGTCCTGTTCGCTGCATTCAATAGCGCTTGGCAGCGTTACCGCGATGGCCAGGCGCAGGTGTTCGAGCAAATGAACAATGGCCAGGCAGCCGAGGCCAGAGCTTTGGTCACAGGCCCGCTGGCAGCCGACGCCGATGCGATGATGACCGCACTGGGCGCGTTGATAACGTTCAACAGCGATGGCGCGCGGGATGCGTCGCAAGTGTCCAGCGATGTGGCAGACGAAGCATTCACGGTGATCGTCGTCGCCTTGGTGGTGATTATGCTCGCGCTGGCCGCCATCGCCACCCTCCTCACCCGCAGCATCGTCGTCCCCCTGGCCGATGCCGTAGCGGTGGCCGAACGCGTCGCGACCGGCGATCTGACGCACACCATCTCCGTACAAGGACGAGACGAGCCTGCCTTGCTGTTGCGCGCCTTGGCCGGCATGCAGCAGAACCTGCGCGACACGCTGCGCAAGATCGCTGCCTCTTCCGACCAATTGGCCTCGGCTTCCGAAGAGCTGCACACGGTGACGGAAGACACCAGCCGCGGATTGCACCAGCAAAGCGCCGAGATCGACCAGGCCGCCACCGCCGTGAACCAGATGACCGCTGCGGTCGAGGAAGTGGCGAACAACGCCGTCAGCACCGCCGACGCCTCCAAGGGCGCCGACCAGAACACCCGCGACGGCCGTCAGCAGGTCAACCAGGCGCTGGCGTCCATCGAACATCTGGTCAGCGACGTGGCCAGCACCGCCCAAGAGATCGAACAACTGGCCAGCCACGTCAACGACATCAGCCGGGTATTGGACGTGATCGGCGCGATCGCCGGGCAGACCAACCTGCTGGCGCTCAACGCCGCCATCGAAGCGGCGCGCGCCGGGGAAGCCGGCCGCGGTTTCGCCGTGGTGGCCGACGAAGTCCGTGCCTTGGCCCACCGCACCCAGCAATCGACCGAAGAGATCGAGGAAATGATCGCTGGCATCCAGACCGGCACCGGCCGTGCGGTCAACGCCATGCAGAACAGCCAGGGCCGCGCCAACGGTACCTTGAGCGTGGCTCAGGGCGCCGGCCAGGCACTGGAAGTGATCGCCGAGGCCATCGCCTCGATCAACCAGCGCAACCTGGTGATCGCCAGCGCCTCGGAAGAGCAGGCGCAGGTGGCGCGCGAAGTGGATCGCAATCTGGTCAACATCCGCGACCTGGCCATGCAGACCTCGGCGGGCGCCAACCAGACCAGCGCAGCGGCGCAGGACCTGTCGCGCCTGGCAGTGGACCTCAATGGTCTGGTGGCACAGTTCAAGCTCTGAAGTTCAAGCTCTGAAGACGGCATCGCTCGGAACGCGTACCGCTCGCCACTCGATCGCTTGCGGTGCGTCAGGCTCTGGGTCTGGCAATCGAAGCGCGCAACACCTAAAGCGGGGAGCCTGCATGGGCATCGCTGCAACAAAGAAAAAGGGCCGCATCGGCGGCCCTTCTTCATACGGCGTCGTCGCTTGACTCAATGATTGACCGGTACCACGCGGCCAGCCTTGATGCCCTTGCCGTTCTTGCAGCGGGTCGCCAGGCAGTAGTACAGCGGCGCCGTCACCAGCAGGCCGAATACCCACGACAGGTCCGCACCCTCGACGATGTTCGAGTAAGGGCCGACGTACAGCGAGGTGTTGGCGAACGGCAGCTGCACCAGGATGCCGCAGGCGTAGGCGATGATCGCATGATGGTTGAAGCGGCCGTAGATACCGCCGTCGGCGCTGAAGATCGAAGCGATGTCGTATTGGCCTTTCTTGATCAGGTAGAAGTCGATCAGGTTGATCGAGGCCCAAGGCACCAGCACCAGCAACAGCGCCAGGATCAAGCCGATGAACTGGCCGATGAAGTCGGCCGACGCGTTCAGCGCCACCGTGCCGCAGGCCAGCAGGATCACCGAGGCCAGCACCACGCGCAACTTGATGCTCGGCGTCCAGTGGGCGAAGAAGGTCTGGATCGCGGTCACGATCGACAGCACCGCGCCATACAGGTTGAGGGCGTTGTGGCTGATGATGTTGAGCAGGAACAGGACCATCAGGATCGGGCCCAGCCAGCCGGTGGCCTGTTTCACCGCGTCCATGGCGTCGGTGCCTTCCGGCACGCACAACACGGCGACCGCGCCGAAGCTGAAGCACAGGATGGTACCGAGGGTGGCGCCGAAGTAAGTGGCCCAGAACGGTTTGGCGATACCCACTTCACGCGGCAGGTAGCGCGAGTAGTCGGAGGTGTAAGGCGAGAAGCTGATCTGCCAGATGGTGCCCAGCGACACGGTGGCGATGAAGCCCGACAGGTTGAAGGCACCGCGGCTGAAGAAGTCGGCGGGCAGGTCCTGGGCGAACATCATGATGAAGCCGGCCAGCAACGCCGAACCCATCACCCAGGTGCCGATGCGGTTCAGGCTATGGATGAAACGGTAGCCGATGACACCGATGGCCGTGGCGCTCAGGGCGCCGACGACGATGGCGGTCGGCATGGGCACGCTCGGCGCGATGCCATGGATCGACTTGCCGGCCAGCACGATGTTGGAAATGAAGAAGCCGACGTAGATGAGCGCGGTGAAGAACACGATCAGCAACGCGCCGTAGCGCCCGAACTGACCGCGGCTTTGCACCATCTGCGGAATGCCCAGTTGCGGCCCCTGGGCCGAGGCCAGGGCGATCACCACCCCACCGAGCAAGTGCCCCAGGGCGATGGCGATCAGCCCCCAGAGCAGATTCAGGTGGAACACCTGCACGACCATGGCCCCGGTGACGATGGGCAATGGCGCGATGTTGGTGCTGAACCAGAGGGTGAACAGGTCGCGCGCCTTCCCATGGCGCTCGGCAGGTGGAACGTAATCGACCGTGTGGTTTTCGACAAACTGCTTTTGCGAAGACGGCTGGGACATAGGATTTGAGCTCGGAGGTCGTTTTTATCGTTGTAGGAAACCGCATCGTGGCGGCCTCTCAGCTGAAGACCATATTATGGTATTCCAACTTTTTGACAACACTGATCCGTAGGAAAATTCGCTGACTGATACGTTTCAGCTCAGCAGTCGATCTTTCCGTAATTCTATAGAGGCCCCGTAAACCGTGGCCTACAGCCGCCCATCATGTTTTTTTGCGTCCAGAAATTTGTGCTTGCAAATTGGGTATTACGGTATACCATCAGACACATCAACGATAAAAAGCGGCCTACCGCTCCCCTTCGAGGACTCCGTCATGATCGACGCAACCGTGTATAAAAACGTCATGGGCTCCTTCCCCTCCGGCGTCACCGTCATCACTACGCTCGATGACGACGGCGCGATCGTCGGCCTGACTGCAAGTGCGTTTTCTTCCCTGTCGATGGAACCGCCATTGGTGCTGTTCTGCCCCAACTACACCTCCGAATCCTACCCAGTGCTGATCCAGCAGAAGCGCTTCGCCATTCACCTGCTCTCCGGTGAACAGCAGACCGAAGCCTATGCTTTCGCACGCAAGGGCAAAGACAAGGCCGCCGGCATCGAGTGGACCTTGAGCGAACTGGGCAACCCGATCCTGGCCGGCGCCACTGCCGTCATCGAATGCGAACTGTGGCGTGAATACGAAGGTGGCGACCACGCCATCATGGTCGGCAAGGTGCTCAACCTGATCGTGCCCGAGCAGCCCGCCCAGCCGATGGTGTATTGCCGCGGCAAGATGGCCAGCCTGCCGTCCCTCGCCTGACTTCCTGATCACCGCACGGGCGCCGATGCGCCCGTCGAGCTACATGGCGTCTGCCCGGCAGACGACACCTTTCACGCGTCGAGGAGTACCCCATGAAATTTTCGCTGTTCGTGCACATGGAACGTTGGGATGACCAGGTCAGCCACCGCCAGCTGTTCGAAGACCTCACCGAACTGACCCTGATGGCCGAAAAAGGCGGATTCAGCACGGTATGGATCGGCGAGCACCACGCCATGGAATACACCATCTCGCCCAGCCCCATGCCGCTGCTGGCCTACCTGGCCGCGCGCACCGAAACCATCCACCTGGGCGCCGGCACCATCATCGCACCCTTCTGGAACCCGATCCGCGTGGCCGGCGAATGCGCCTTGCTCGACGTGATCAGCAACGGTCGCATGGAAGTCGGTCTGGCCCGTGGCGCCTACCAGTTCGAATTCGACCGCATGGCCAATGGCATGCCCGCCACCGAGGGTGGCAAGGCGCTGCGTGAAATGGTTCCGGTGGTACGCAAGCTGTGGGAAGGCGACTACGCCTTCGAAGGCGAGGTGTACAAGTTCCCCACCTCCACCAGCGTGCCCAAGCCTGTGCAGAGCGGCATGCCGCCGATGTGGATCGCAGCGCGCGACCCGGATTCGCACAATTTCGCGGTAGCCAACGGCTGCAACGTCATGGTCACCCCGCTGATGAAGGGCGACGAAGAAGTGCTGGATCTGAAGAACAAATTCCAGGCCGCGCTCGACAACAACCCGGACGTGCCGCGTCCACAGCTGATGGTGCTGCGTCATACCCACGTACACAGCCCCGAAGAACCCGAAGGCTGGAAAGTCGGTGCCGAAGCGATTTCGCGCTTCTACCGCACCTTCGATGCCTGGTTCGGCAACAAGACCACGCCGGTCAACGGTTTCCTGGAGCCGAGCCCGGAGTCGAAGTTCGCCGAGGTGCCGGCCTTCGCGTTGGACAACATCCGCAAGAACACCATGATCGGCACGCCCGAAGAAATCATCGCGCGCATCAAGTACTACCAGGAACTGGGCGTCGACGAATTCAGCTTCTGGTGTGACAACAGCCTGCCGCATGCCGAGAAGAAGAAATCCCTCGAGCTGTTCATCAAGGAAGTGGTGCCCGCCTTCGCTTGAATTCCCACTGCCTGACTGAGTGCAGGACGCGCCCGCCCTGGAGACCGACGGTCCCGGTGCGGGCTTTTTTTTAAGCCTCGGCATGCAAACCGGCACAGGGCGCGTCGCGAATACCGGAGCAGTGCACCTTTGATCAACAGCACGTGGGAAATTTGGCACCGGCACTTGCAGAACAAATATTATGGTATACCATCAGACAACAAGACCCGATAACCTCCCCAGGAGCCGCTCATGAGTTTCGAAATCCGCAAGATCGTCACCTACTCCGAAGAGACCCGCATCGAAGGCTTCAAAGCCGCCGAAAAGCCCGTGACCATGGTCGGCCTGGCCGTCGTGATCAAGAACCCCTGGGCAGGCCGTGGTTTCGTCGAAGACCTGAAGCCGGAAATCCGTGCCAACTGCTCGGAGCTGGGTGCGTTGATGGTCGAGCGCCTGACCGCCGCCATCGGTGGCGCGGACAAGATCGAAGCCTACGGCAAAGCTGCCGTGGTCGGCGCTGATGGCGAGATCGAGCACGCCTCGGCCGTCATCCATACCCTGCGCTTCGGCAACCACTATCGCGAAGCGGTACAAGCCAAGAGCTACCTGAGCTTCACCAACAAGCGCGGCGGCCCGGGCACCTCCATCCAGATCCCGATGATGCAGAAGGACGACGAAGGCCTGCGTTCGCACTACATCACCCTGGAAATGCAGATCGAAGACGCGCCACGTGCCGACGAGATCGTCATCGTGCTCGGTGCTGCCGACGGTGGCCGTCTGCACCCACGCATTGGCAACCGCTACATCGATCTGGAAGAACTGGCTGCCGAGAAAGCCAACGCTCAATAACAACAACCAGACAAGCCGGGGCGACTCTTCAGCGTGCCGGCTTTCAAGGAGCGTCATCCATGATTCAGCCTGTCGCTGAACGTACGCCGGCCGGGACCAGCTACCTGAGCCAAGGCCAGGGGCATCCCGTGGTGCTGATCCACGGCGTGGGCCTGAACAAGGAAATGTGGGGCGGACAGGTCGTGGGCCTGGCCAACGACCACCGCGTCATCTGCTACGACATGCTTGGCCATGGCCAAAGCCGCGTACCCGCTGCCGACACCCCGCTGCAAGGTTACGCCGACCAGCTGGCCGAGCTGCTCGACCACTTGCAGATCCCCCAGGCCACGGTCATCGGTTTCTCCATGGGCGGCCTGGTGGCACGCGCCTTCGCCCTGCACTACCCGCAGCGCCTGTCGGCGCTGGTGGTGCTCAACAGCGTGTTCAACCGTTCCACCGAACAGCGTGCCGGCGTGATCGCGCGCGCGGCCCAAGCCGCCGAGCTGGGCCCTGACGCCAACGTCGATGCGGCGCTGGACCGCTGGTTCAGCCGCGAATACAAGGCCGCCAATCCGGCGCAGGTCGCCGCCATCCGCCAGACGCTGGCGCAGAACGACCCGTCGGGCTACCACACCACCTATTCGCTGTTCGCGACCCAGGACATGTACCGCGCCGACGATCTGGGCAGCATCCAAGCGCCTACGCTGATCGCCACCGGTGAACTGGACGCAGGCTCCACACCGACCATGGCGCGCCAGTTGGCCGCGCGCATTCCCAATGCGCAGAGCGTGGTGCTGGCCGAACAACGGCACATGATGCCGGTCGAAGCGCCACGCGAAGTCAACAAGATGCTGCTGGACTTCCTCACGCACGCGCGCACCCTCAACGAATCAGCCAAGGGGATAGTGGCATGACCCTCGTACGTTTCCAGATGTGCATCGACGGCCAATGGGTCGATGCGCAGAACGGCAAGACCTTCGACAGCCTCAACCCGGCCACCGCGCAAGCCTGGTCGCAACTGCCCGACGCCGATGAAAGCGATGTGGAATTGGCCGTACAGGCAGCCCAGCGCGCGTTCGACAGCAGTGCCTGGCGCGGCCTGACCGCCACGGCGCGCGGCAAGCTGCTCCGCCGCTTGGGCGATCTGATCGCCGAGAACAAAGAGCACCTGGCGCAACTGGAAAGCCGCGACAACGGCAAGCTGATCCGCGAAACCCGCGGCCAGGTCGGTTACCTGCCCGAGTTCTTCCACTACACCGCAGGCCTGGCCGACAAGCTCGAAGGCGGCACCCTACCGCTGGACAAGCCCGACCTGTTCGCCTACACGGTGCACGAGCCGATCGGCGTGGTGGCCGGCATCATTCCGTGGAACAGCCCGCTGTACCTGACCGCGATCAAGCTGGCGCCAGCGCTGGCGGCCGGTAACACCATCGTGCTCAAACCTTCGGAACATGCCTCGGCGACCATTCTCGAGCTGGCCCGCCTGGCCCTCGAAGCGGGCTTTCCGGCCGGCGTGGTCAACGTGGTCACCGGCTACGGCCCGACCACCGGCGCCGCCCTCACCCGCCACCCGCTGGTGCGCAAGATCGCCTTCACCGGCGGCGCGGCGACCGCCCGCCATGTGGTGCGCAGCAGTGCCGAGAACTTCGCCAAACTGTCCCTAGAGCTGGGCGGCAAGTCGCCCAACATCATCTTCGCCGACGCCGATCTGGACAGCGCCATCAATGGCGCGGTGGCCGGTATCTACGCCGCTTCCGGGCAGAGCTGCGTCGCCGGCTCGCGCCTGCTGGTGCAGGACGAGATCTTCGACGAATTCGTCAGCCGCCTGATCGAGCGCGCCAAGCGCATCCGTATCGGCAATCCGCAAGACGACGCCAGTGAAATGGGGCCCATGGCCACCGCGCAACAGCTGGCCGTGGTCGAGGGCCTGGTCGCGGCGGCCAAAGCCGAAGGCGCCAAGCTGCACCTGGGCGGCAAACGTGCCGAGGTCGAGGGCGATGGCTGGTTCTACGAGCCGACCCTGTTCGAGTGCGACAGCAACTCGATGACCATCATGCAGGAAGAAGTCTTCGGCCCTGTGGCCTCGGTGATTCGCTTCAAAACCGAGGAAGAGGCGCTGGCCATGGCCAACGACTCGCAGTTCGGCCTGGCCGCCGGCATCTGGACCCGCGACCTGGGCCGCGCCCACCGCTTGGCCCGCGACGTGCGCTCGGGCATCATCTGGGTCAACACTTATCGGGCAGTATCGGCCATGGCGCCGATCGGCGGCTTCAAGAACAGCGGCTACGGCCGTGAAAGCGGCATCGATTCGGTGCTGGCCTATACCGAGCTGAAGACCGTGTGGATCAACCTGTCCACCGCGCCGATGCCCGATCCCTTCGTGATGCGCTAAGAGGTAACGCCAAGATGATCGAACCTGGCATCTATAAAGAGGTGATGGGCTCCTTCCCGTCCGGTGTCACGGTGGTCACCACCCTGGATGCCGAGGGCGGCATCGTCGGCATCACCGCCAGCGCGTTCAGCGCGCTGTCGATCGATCCGGCGCTGGTGCTGTTCTGCCCAAACTATGCGTCGGATACTTATCCGATCCTGCGCGACAGCAAGAAGTTTGCGATCCACCTGCTGTCGGCCGAGCAGACTGCCGCCGCTTATGCCTTCGCCGGTAAAGGCAAGGACAAGGCCAAGGACATCGAGTGGCACATGAGCGAGCTGGGCAACCCGCTGCTGCCCAGGGCGACGGCGGTGATCGAATGTGAGTTGTGGCGTGAGTACGATGGCGGCGACCACGCAATCATCGTCGGTGAGGTGAAGAACCTGATTCTGCCGGCAGAACCGCTGACGCCGATGGTCTACCATCGCGGCAAGCTCGGCGCGTTGCCAGCATTGGGCTGATCGATCGGCTGCGATGCCTTGGCCTGGCGCTGCGCAAGGTCAGTTGACCCTTGGCCGCCCAAGGCACGCGCACTCTTTTAGGGGGCTACGCGACTCACCCTCGGTCGTGGCCCCCGTTTTTATTTCGGAGCGCTGCATGAGCAACGAAAAGTACGAAAAAGGCTTGGAAATCCGCACTAAGGTGCTGGGCGAAGAATACGTCAATCGCTCTATCCAGAACGCCGATGAATTCACCAAACCCTTGCAGGAACTGGTGACCGAATACTGCTGGGGTCATGTCTGGGGTCGGGATGGTTTGTCGCTCAAAGAGCGCAGCATGATAAACTTGGCCATGATTTCCGCGCTCAACCGCCCTCACGAACTCAAGCTGCACATCCGCGGCGCACTGCGCAACGGCCTGAGCCGTGAACAGATTCGCGAGATCCTGCTGCAGGTCGGCATCTACTGTGGCGTCCCCGCAGCGGTAGACAGTTTCCGCCTGGCCCGTGAGGCGTTCGCCGAAGCCGACGCGGAGTCAACCCGATAACAACGGGCTGTTTGAACCACTGCGGGAAGCACCCGACCCCTGGGTGCTCCCACGATGTTGGCGCACAGCCTCTATTAGAGCGCACCTGATGAAACGCCAGCCCCTCGACGATAGCTTCAAGGTCAATCGCAATCCCGTCACCCTCCGTGAAATCGTGCTGGACAAACTGCGCGGCGCGATCATGAATTTCCATTTGCTGCCCGGCGACCGCCTGGTCGAGCGCGACCTCTGCGACCGCCTGGGCGTGAGCCGTACGTCGGTGCGCGAGGCGCTGCGCCACCTGGAGTCCGAGGGGCTGGTCGAGTTCGCCGATGCCAAGGGGCCACGTGTCGCCATCATCACCCTGGAAGACGCGCGTGACATCTATGAGCTGCGCTGCGTACTCGAGGGGCTGATCGTGCAGTTGTTCACCCTCAATGCCAAGAGCAAGGACATCCGTGCTCTGGAACGTGCCCTGGAAGAAAACCGCGAATCGCTCGAACAGGGCGAGTTGCAGCAGGTGCTCGATTCGGTGCAAGGCTTCTACGATGTGCTTCTAGAGGGTTCGGGCAACCGCGTTGCCGCCCAACAGCTGCGTCAGTTGCAGGCGCGCATCAGCTACTTGCGCGCCACCTCCGTTTCGCAGAAGAACCGCCGTGGCGCCAGTAACCATGAGATGGAAAAAATCGTCGAAGCGATCAAGAGCGGCGATCCGCAGGCCGCCCACCAGGCTTCGGTCGACCATGTGCGTGCCGCTGCCAAAGTCGCTTTGGAATACCTGCGCCAGAAACAGGACGACACGACGACTTCGCTGCGCGCGATCGCCGAACCCCTGACCGTCAAGGATCCTCGCATAGGCCGCTGACCATGCCCAATGCCCCGCGCTTCTGCCCTCTTTGCACCCAGGCGCTCGCTCGGGGCGTGCCGCCCGGCGACACGCACGAGCGGCTGTACTGCACCTGCGGCTACATCCATTACGTGAACCCCAAGATCATCGCTGGCTGCATCATCGAGCGCGATGGCAAGTACCTGCTTTGCCAGCGCGCCATCCCGCCGCGGCCCGGCACCTGGACGTTGCCGGCCGGGTTCATGGAAGCGGGCGAGACTACCGAAGAGGCTGCCTTGCGCGAAGTGTGGGAGGAGACGGGCGTACGCGCCGAAATCGTCTCGCCCTACTCGATCTTCAGCGTGCCGAAAATCAGCGAGGTGTACATCATCTTCCGCGCGATGGCTGCCGAGGAAACCGGGCAATACGGACCGGAAACACTCGATTACCGTTTTTTCGAACCGGGTGAAATCCCTTGGGACGAGATCTACTACCCTGCTATACGGCAGATCCTGGAGCGCTACATTCTCGAGCGTCAGGCCGGGGTCTATGGCATGTACATGGGTAATGACGATACCGGCAAAGTGCACTTCATGCGTTGATGAGCGTTAGCGACGCCCGTCTCTTTGGCAGCAATCTGTTTCGTTTTTTCCAACTCAACCAACGCGAAAACCGCGAGCCAGCCAATCTGGAGGCTTGCGCAACCCCGTGGGCTCAAATACTGTACGCACATCCAGCCACCTAGGAAGCCTTTCATGGCCAGCACCGCGCCGCAGACGCCCAGCAGTTACGTCCAACTGGGCACCCGCATTCAAAAGATCATCAACGGGCCTACCGCACAGCGCAGCAAGGCGGCTCTGATCTACCGGCTGCCCGACGAGTCGCCACAAGACTGGGAGACTCTGCTCGAGGAAATCGCGGAAAACGACAACGTCACACTGGCCCACCGCGACGACGGTGGCGTGCAGGTGTTCTGGACGGTGCCAAAGGATGACTGAATCCGAATGCGCCCCGCCTACCTCAGCGCCTGCAAATAGGCGCTGGCCTGATGATAGCGGTGTAGCCGTTGCAGGTCGGCTGGACTGGGCCGGGGAATGCGTGTCAGATCGCTGTTGTCGGCAAGGTCGGCCAGCTTGACCGCCCGCGCCAAAGGGTCACTCCCCAGGCGCACGACAAAGTCTTCGTAGGGCTCGCCAGCCCGTCGGCTGAGCGCGAGCAACGCGGCCAGGGTCTTGAGATTGAAACCGTCACGGACGAGATCGGCCAAGCTCACCGTCGTATCCTCGAGCACATCGTGCAACACGGCGACGATGCGCTCTTCGGGCGTATGCACCTGCATCATGACCCGCAACGGATGCAGGATGTACGCAGCACCGCCCTTGTCGACCTGCCCGGCGTGGGCAATGGCCGCGATCACGATGGCCTTTTCCACTGTAGACATCAGGCCTCCCTTGCATGTGGCTGTGCATGTTCAAGCATAGCCGGGAGGATGCCCCATGCGCGAGCCTTGCGCGCCCGTCGCCCTTGCTTCAGCGGTCGATACCATGCTGGATGACCACCGAATCGGTTCCCAGCCGCGCCATCACGTCCGCCTTGCGTGCTTCGGCCTCGGCCTTGCTCGGAAATGGCCCCATGAGCACTACCGGCTTACCGTCGCGGTATTCGACGGATGAAGGAATGCTTTTTTCCAGCAGCCGCGCGGTCATGTCGCTGACCGCACCCATGTTCGCGCCCTGCACCACTTCCACATCCCAGCCATCGGGTGCCGGCTGATCGGCCACCGCTTCGGCGCGCCGCTGCAATTGCGCACCGCCACACATTTCGCGGATCTGCAGGTTATTGCCCGAGTCGTCGACGATGATCCTGTACTGGCCGTCTTGCTTGATGGCGACGTAACTGCGGTAGGCCTCGTACTGGCCTTGGTCGTCTTTGCCGCGGAACTGCCCGCAGAGGGTACCTTGGGTATCGATCCGCACGTTGGCGAATTTGGCGGTCTTGGGATTGCTGAGGTGTTCGGCTACTTGCTTGTGCACGCCTTCGACTTCATTGTCACAGCCGACCAAGGCCATCGCCGCCATTACCACTGCCAGTTTGCGCACGCGTCTATCTCCCGTTTCGAAGGGTCGATTCTAGCATGGCGAACCTTTGGTACCGGCTATGCGAGTGAAGTCGGAACGCCGCTGGGGACGCGGCTTGCAACATTGCGCGACACAATGCCGCGGCTCGAAAACCGCAGAGACATGGAACGAAAAAAGGGCGACCCTCGCGGATCGCCCTTCTTACTGCCCGCAAAGCGGGGCTTTATTTGGTAGGCACAATTGGATTCGAACCAACGACCCCCACCATGTCAAGGTGGTGCTCTAACCAACTGAGCTATGTGCCTGTCGTGTGGGGCGCATATTAGAGGGCAGTTGCTTCCCTGTAAAGCGCTTTTCTTCAACTTAATCAAAAATTTGCGTGACCCAGCCTCATTACCTTCGGCGCGCCCTATAAGCTGTAGGGCAGAATGCAAATACAAAAAAGGCGACCTGTGAGGGTCGCCCTTTTCGTCGATTTGGTAGGCACAATTGGATTCGAACCAACGACCCCCACCATGTCAAGGTGGTGCTCTAACCAACTGAGCTATGTGCCTGTCGTGTGGGCGGATTCTACGCGATCGCAAACCACTGTCAACTCTTTTTTGCGCTAACTTCCTGAATCCTAATCAGTTTATGGCTTCGCGCCACGGCGTGCGTTGGCAGGTGTTTTTTCGACGGCGGCTAGCGGGTGTTTATTATTATTGATAGCATGCGCGAAAACGTTAAAAATACAAAACACGAGGTTTACCCCGTCATGGCTAATACTCCTTACCCGCAGTCCTATTACGCCGCCTCGGCCAATGCGGTGCCGCCACGTCCGGCGCTACAGGGTGAGGTGGAAACCGATGTCTGCATCATCGGTGCCGGCTACACGGGCCTGTCCAGCGCCCTGTTCCTGCTCGAAAACGGCTTCAAGGTCAGCATTGTCGAGGCAGCCAAGGTCGGATTCGGCGCCTCCGGACGCAATGGCGGGCAAATCGTCAACAGCTACAGCCGTGATATCGACGTGATCGAGCGTAGCGTCGGCCAGCAACAGGCACATTTGCTGGGGCAGATGGCCTTCGAAGGCGGCCGTATCATTCGCGAGCGTGTAGCCACCTACGGCATCGACTGCGCACTCAAGGACGGCGGCGTGTTCGCAGCCCTCAAGCCCAAGCAGATGGACCACCTGGAGTCGCAGAAGCGCCTCTGGGAGCGTTATGGGCATACTCAGCTCGAGTTGCTGGACCAACGGCGCATACGGGAAGTGGTGGGCTGCGAGAACTATATCGGCGGCTTGCTCGACATGAGCGGCGGCCATATCCATCCGCTCAACCTGGCCCTGGGCGAAGCGGCGGCCGTGGAATCCCTCGGTGGCGTCATCTATGAACAGTCGCCGGCCATCCGCATCGAGCGTGGCGCCAATCCGGTGGTGCATACCCCACAGGGCAAGATTCGCAGCAAATTCATCATCGTTGCCGGTAACGCCTATCTGGGTAACTTGGTCCCTGAGCTTGCCGCCAAGTCCATGCCGTGTGGCACCCAAGTCATCGCCACCGAGCCGCTGAGCGACGAATTGGCCCATAGCCTGCTACCGCAAGACTACTGCGTGGAAGACTGCAACTACCTGCTCGACTACTACCGCCTCACCGAAGACAAGCGCCTGATTTTCGGCGGCGGTGTGGTGTACGGCGCCCGCGACCCGGAAAACATCGAAGCGATCATTCGGCCCAAGCTGCTCAAAGCCTTCCCGCAGCTCAAGCACGTCAAGATCGATTACGCCTGGACCGGCAACTTCCTGCTGACGCTGTCGCGCTTGCCCCAGGTGGGCCGTATTGGTGACAACATCTACTACTCGCAAGGCTGTTCCGGCCATGGCGTCACCTACACCCATCTGGCCGGTAAGGTGCTGGCCGAGGCATTGCGCGGCCAGGCGGAGCGTTTCGATGCGTTTGCCGGCCTGCCGCACTACCCCTTCCCTGGCGGGCAGCTGCTGCGCGTGCCGTTCAGCGCTCTGGGCGCCTGGTATTACAGCCTGCGCGACAAGTTCGGCTTCTGAGCAAGGTGCGGGCCACTTGCCCGCACCACCTTCACGCCTTACTCCTGCAAGCGACTGACCGCTTGGCGCGCCGCCACCTCCTGACCATCGCGCGCCAAAGCGTCGGCCGCATGCAACCAACGGCCGCGATCGACCTGGGCGGGCAACCGCCGCGGCGGCTGAATCAGCACCGCCCAGCTGTCCTGCTCTGCCCACACCTGTTCGAACGCTTTGAAGTCCATCGACAGTCGCCGGCTCATGCCAGCGCGCAACAGCACCTGTTGCTTGTAGCGGTCATAACCGATCATCACCGCGTAGCGTGGCTCGGCCCAGAAGCTCGAACCTTCCCGATAGCGCAACAGCACCGGATTGCCCGCCGCCACCTGTCGCAGCAAGGCGTCCAGCCGCTTGTCCAAGGGGTACACGACCATGCCGTACTCATGGGCAACGCGCGGAATCGAGGTCTCCAGCCGATCGGCCTCTTGAGGCAAGCGCAACGGACCGTCGAGCAGGCCCGGAGTGATGTTCACCCCTTGCTGTGAAAGCATGGCCGCCAGCGCCAGCGCTCCGCCGTGGTGAGCATTGCCGCGGAAAAACGGCACGCTGCCGATTTCGACGCGCTGCGCCAGGTCTTGCGGCAACGGCGCAGGCGCGCCAGCGCATCCACTCAGACCGAGCAATACCGAGCCTGCAATCAGCCAGCGGCGCCAGATGGAACCGCGCAAGAAAAAAGAATGCTGCGACATGGGCTCTCGCTTGTCAGGGCCAAGCGAACGACGCTCGGCAAGGCCCACGATCATAGGCCGCGCATCGCATTCGGTACAATGCGGCGCGAAGCGCGGATGCTGGACCGAAGGGCATCGAGCCCTCTCGACTTGCAGCTAGACTTGAGTTCGTATCCACCACCCAATCATGCGTTCCTGGGGAAGGAGCCGATCATGACTCTGACGATGGCGATACTCATGTTGATAGCCATGTGGGCCAGCGTGGCCTTGGCGATGTTGTGGGGCGTGATGCGCATCCTGCGCCGCCACGCTCCCCTGCCGCCCAGCACCCAATCCCACGCCAACTTGCGCAAGACGGCCCCGCACTGACCACCGAGGCGCCTGGCCGTAGTGGCTCGGCGCCCCTCATCAGCCTTCCGTAGCGCTGCGCTTGGTCCGGGCACGGCGCGACAGAATGTTCAGCACTTCGATCAAGGTCGAGAACGCCATCGCCGCATACACATAACCTTTAGGCACATGCGCGCCGAAGCCTTCGGCGATCAAGGTCATGCCGATCATGATCAGGAAGCCCAGCGCCAGCATGACCACGGTCGGGTTGTCGTTGATGAACTTGGCCAGCGGATCGGCCGCCACCAGCATCACGACCACGGCGCTGATCACGGCGATGATCATGATCGGCAGGTGCTCGGTCATGCCCACGGCAGTGATGATGCTGTCGATGGAAAAGACGATGTCGAGGATCAGGATCTGCACGATCGCCGCCGAGAAGCCCAGCGTCACCGTGGCGCCGGCCTTGGCCTCTTCCTTGGACCCGTGCGGGTCGACACTTTCATGGATCTCCTTGGTGGCCTTCCACAACAGGAACAGGCCACCGGCGATCAGGATCATGTCTTTCCAGGAAAACGCATGGCCGAACACTTCGAACACCGGCTCGGTCAACTGCACGATCCAGGCGACGGTGCTGAGCAGTCCCAAGCGCATGACCAATGCCATGCTGATGCCGATGCGCCGAGCCTTGGAGCGGTGCTGCTCTGGCAGTTTGTTGGTGAGAATCGAAATGAAGATCAGGTTGTCGATACCCAGGACGACTTCCATCGCCACCAGCGTGGCCAGCGCCACCCAGGCGGTCGGGTTCGAAGCGAGTTGCAATAGGTAGTCCATGGGTCAAGTCTCTGCAAAAGTCGTTGAGGCGCGCTAGGCGCGGGATCGCGCACAGAATAGACAAGGCAAAACATCAGGAAAATTCGTTTTTTTACCCGGTATACTTCGCTTTTCTCGAACCAAATGTTTCAAATGCTCAACTACCGTCAATTGCACTATTTCTGGGTCACCGCCAAGACCGGCAGCATTGCCCGCGCCAGCGAACAGTTGAACCTCACGCCACAGACCATCAGCGGACAAATCAGCCTGTTCGAACAGACCCACGGCATCGAATTGTTCCAGCGTGTGGGCCGTCAGCTCGAACTGACCGAAAGCGGCCGTCGCACGCTCGAGTACGCCGAGCAGATGTTTCAGATCGCCAGTGAACTGGAAGGTGTGCTGCGGGCCGCGCCCGACCGGCAACAAGTGCTGTTTCGCGTGGGCGTGGCCGACGTGGTGCCCAAGTCCATCGTCTATCGCCTGCTGGCACCGGCCATGGAACGGGATCGGGCACTGCGGATCAGCTGCCGCGAAGACAAACTCGAGCGCTTGCTCGCCGACCTCGCCATCCAGCGGCTGGACCTGGTGATTTCCGACAGCCCCATGCCCAACCATCTCGACATCAAGGGCCACAGCCAGAAACTGGGTGAATCGGGCCTGAGCTTCTTCGCGACACCCACCCTTGCCCGCCAGCTCGTCTTGCCCTTCCCCGCCTGCATGGACAACGCTCCGTTGCTGATCCCTGGGCAGGACAGCATGCTGCGCAGCCGCTTGCTGCGCTGGTTCGCCGAGCAACGGGTACACCCCAAGATCGTCGGCGAGTTCGACGACAGCGCGCTGATGCAGGCCTTCGGCCAGTCCGGCAGCGGCCTGTTCGTCGCGCCCAGTGTGATCGCCGAAGAAGTCTGCCGGCAATGCGCCGTCGAGCAGATCGGCCAAACCCACGCAGTGACCGAGGCGTTCTATGCCATCTCCGTCGAACGCAAGGTCAAGCATCCGGGCATCGTGGCGATCGCCCAGGGGGCTCGGCGCGAGCTGTTTCAGGGGAACCCGGACGTCTGAGCGGGGCGAACGTCTATGGTAGAGTCCGCGGCTCACTTTTCGAGGCTTCGCTGTATATGTCCACTGTCTTGCGTCTGCTCACCCGTACCAGCCTGGTTACCCAGATCGTCATCGGCTTGGTCGCCGGTATCCTTGTGGCCGTCCTGGCACCCACCGTCGCGACGAGTCTGACGCTACTGGGTAGCTTATTCGTAACGGCGCTCAAGGCCGTGGCACCGATCTTGGTATTCGTGCTGGTGATCGCATCGATCGCCAACCATCAGCAAGGCCAGCAGACGCACATCCGGCCGATCCTTTGGCTTTACCTGTTCGGCACTTTTTCCGCAGCCGCGCTGGCGGTGGTGGCAAGCATGCAGTTTCCGTCGACCTTGGTGCTCAATAGCGCGCGAACCAACATGAGCCCGCCTGGCGGCATCAGCGAAGTGTTGCAAGGGCTGGTACTGAGCGCTGTCGAAAACCCGGTCAAAGCGCTGGTCGAGGCCAACTTCATCGGCATCCTGACGTGGGCGATCGGTCTGGGTGTGTTGCTGCGCAAGGCCGGCAAGGCGACCCGCGGCCTGACCGAGGACCTGGCCACGGCGGTGACCGACCTGGTACGCGTGGTCATCCGTTTCGCTCCCCTGGGCATCTTCGGCCTGGTCGCCTCGACCCTGGCCCAGGCCGGTCTGCAAGCCTTGCTGGGCTACCTGCACCTGCTGGCTGTACTGATCGGCTGCATGCTCGCGGTTGCGTTGCTGATCAACCCGCTGATCGTGTTCTGCATGATCCGCCGCAACCCCTATCCCCTGGTGCTGATGTGCCTGCGCGAAAGTGGCATCACCGCGTTCTTCACCCGCAGTTCGGCGGCCAACATTCCGGTCAATCTGGCGTTGTCGGAAAAGCTCGGCCTGCATGAAGACACCTATTCGGTATCGATCCCACTGGGCGCGACCATCAACATGGCTGGCGCTGCAATCACCATCACCGTGTTGACCTTGGCCGCCGTGCACACCCTGGGCATTGCGGTGGACCTGCCCACGGCGCTGTTGCTCAGCGTGGTGGCCTCGATCTGCGCGTGTGGCGCATCGGGCGTGGCCGGCGGTTCGTTGCTGCTGATCCCGCTGGCCTGCGGGTTGTTCGGCATTCCCAGCGAAATCGCCATGCAGGTGGTCGCGGTCGGCTTCATCATCGGGGTGGTGCAGGATTCGGCGGAAACCGCGCTGAATTCGTCGACCGACGTGTTGTTCACCGCCGCCGCGTGCGAAGCCATGGAACGGCGCAGCGCCTGATTCTTACGGCCAGCCCTGTGCTGGCCCCTTCGGGGAACGATTGCCTAAGCCCTGCACACCCCCTACGCTAATGGCCTTTTCATTGCATCGAGACAAGGCCATGTCAGAACAGCAAAGCGCCGACGAAGCACGCTTGAACGACGTCGAAGTGCGCGTCCTCGGCGCGTTGATCGAAAAGCAGGCCACCAGCCCGGAAAGCTACCCTCTGACGCTCAACGCGCTGGTCGTCGCCTGCAACCAGAAGACCAGCCGGGAGCCGGTGATGAACCTGTCTGCCGGGCAGGTCGGGCAAGCGCTGCGCGCACTCGAAACGCAGGACCTGGCCCGCTTGCAGATGGGCAGCCGCGCCGACCGCTGGGAGCATCGTCTGGACAAAGCGTTCGAACTGGTCCCGGCACAGCGCGTGCTGCTCGGCTTGTTGTTCCTGCGCGGCCCGCAGACGTTGAGCGAGTTGCTGACCCGCAGCCAGCGCCTGCACGCGTTCGAAGACCTGGACCAGGTCCAGCATCAGCTCGAGCGTCTGGTGACCCGCGAATTCGCTCTGCACCTACCGCGTCAGTCGGGCCAGCGTGAAGACCGATACACCCATGCGCTGGGCGACCCTGCGCACATCGAGGCCACGCTCGCCGCGCGCCTGCATGGCACGAGCGATCAGCCGCGTGCCTCCGACAGCGTTTCCGACGATCGCCTGGAAGCTTTGGAAGCACGTATCGCCGCGTTGGAAGCGCGCCTGTCAGCGCTCGAAGGCTGACCGCGCTGGCGGGTCGGCATCGGGAAAGTGGCGGCAACTCTTGCGCTCGGCCAGCTCACGCGCGGTCGGGCGTTGATCGACGAACACCGTACTGCCATCGGCATAGATTTCCAGATAACCCCAGTGCAGGTCCTGCTCGTGCTGACCGGGCTTGGGCGGCACGTGCCACCAAGGTTCGCGACTGATCAAACGCATGGGCAGGCTCCGAAGGAGGGAATGGCTTCACTATAGCCATCCCTCCCCCTTTGCGAGCGACTACTCGCCGCCGCTGGCGCGGTCGCGCACCGGGCACTGCGCCCGATACAGGTTCAGCGCGGTGTTGATGATGCCGATGTGGCTGAACGCCTGCGGGAAGTTGCCCAACATGCGTTGGCTTTGCGGGTCGTATTGCTCGGCCAGCAGACCGACATCGTTGGTCAAGTCCAGTAAGCGCTGGTACAGCGCCTCGGCCTCGGCCTGACGCCCGACCAGCACGTAGACGTCGCACAACCAGAACGTGCAGACCAGAAACGTGCCCTCGCCCGCCGTCAAGCCATCCGTGCAGTTGTCGGTGTCGTAACGCAGCACCAGACCCTCATGCAGCAAGCGCTGCTCGATCTGCTCGAGCGTACGCAGAAAACGCGGGTCGTCGGCTGGCAAAAACCCGGTCAAGGCGATTTGCAGCAGGCTGGCGTCCATTTCCTTGGAGCCGTAGGCCTGGACGAAATATTGCCCGCTTGGATCCAGCCCTTGCTCGCACACCTCACGGTGAATCTGCTCGGCGACCTGCCGGTAATGTTGGCTCTGGCCACTGTCTTCACGGGTTTCGGCCAAACTCGCCGCACGATCGAAGGCCACCCAGGCCATGACTTTGGAATGCACGAAGTGCTGACGCCCACCGCGGACCTCCCAGATGCCTTCGTCCGGTTCGCGCCAGATGCTCTTCAGGTACGGCAGGATCAAGCGGGCGATGGCGGCGCTGCGCGGATGACGCGGCAGACCGGCCTTGAGCGCCTGGCTCATGGCGTCGGCCACTTCGCCATAGATGTCGAGCTGGCGCTGATCGGCTGCGGCGTTGCCCACCCGCACCGGCTGCGAATGCTCGTAACCGGCCAGCCACGGCAGCGTGTATTCCTGCAGGTCGCGCTCGCCCGCCAGGCCGTACATGATCTGCATCTGCTCGGGGTTGCCGGCCACCGAGCGCATCAGCCACTCGCGCCAAGCCTGGGCTTCGTCGACGTAGCCCAGGTTCATGAAAGCGAGCAATGTCATGGTGGCGTCGCGCAACCAGCAGAAGCGATAGTCCCAATTGCGTTCGCCACCGATCCGCTCGGGCAAGGACGTGGTCACGGCCGCGACGATGCCGCCCGTGGGGGCGTAGGTCATGGCTTTGAGGGTGATCAACGAACGGCGGACCTGCGCGCTGTAGGCACCGACCTCCGGGCAACGGCCGGCAAAAGTCTGCCATTGATCGATGGTGCTCTTGAGCGCTTCGTCGGCATCGAACCCCGGCTGCACCGGCAGGTGCGAGCGCTGGTGGCGCAAGCTGAACACTTCCCGCCTACCTTCGCCGACCCGGAAACGTGCGACCGTGTGGTGGTCCATGGCGTGGGTTGCAACCGTACTGCTGAGGATCACCCGATCCGGTCCGGCCACGGCGCTCAAGGTCAGAGGGTCGAGTTTCTCGACCCAGGGCACGCTACGGCCGTAGTCGAAACGCAACACCAGGTCCATCTCGAAATTGACCTCGCCGCTGAGACCTTCGACGATGCGCACCACCGAATGGGTATCGTTGAGCGGCATCAGGTCGAGGACCCGGGCGCGTCCTGTAGCGGTGACGTACAGCGTCTCCAACACCAGCGTGTCTTCCAGGTATCGACGCTCGCTATGCTCGACGGTGTCGGTCGGCGCGACACGCCAGCGACCGTTCTCTTCGTTGCCCAGCAGGCTGGCGAACACGGCCGGCGCATCGAAGCGCGGCAGACACAGCCAGTCCAGCGAGCCGTTGCGGTTGACCAGGGCGGCGCTGCGGCAGTTGCCGAGCAAGGCATAGTCTTCGATCAGTGCGGGCATCGGGTGTCCTTGACAATGAGGGTGGAAGTCGCTGCAGCCGGTACCCAGGGTCAGGCTCTGCCGTCAGCCGAGCCCATGCCATTCCCGCTTGTCGCGGGTCAGCAGTTCGTTGCCGGCCTCGGGGCCGTCTTCACCGGCCGGATACTCGTGCACCTCGCCGCCGCTGGCCCAGGCATCGAGGAACGGCTGCACCGCGCGCCAGCCGTTCTCGATGTTGTCCGCACGCTGGAACAGCGTCTGGTCACCGGTCAGGCAGTCGTAGATGAGCGTTTCGTAGCCCGTGGCCGGGGTCATGTTGAAGAAGTCCTTGTAGGCGAAGCCCAGCTCGACGTTCTGTGTGATCAATTCCGGGCCTGGCCGCTTGGCCTGGAGGTCGAACCACATACCTTCGTTCGGCTGGATCTGGATCTTCAGATAGTTGGGTTTGGGCCGTGCCAGGGCCGAATCGCGGAACTGTGCGTAAGGCGCTGGCTTGAAGCAGATGGCGATTTCGGTATCGCGCACGCTCATGCGCTTGCCCGTGCGCAGGTAGAACGGCACGCCGGCCCAGCGCCAGTTGTCGATCATCACCTTCAGGGCCACGTAGGTTTCGGTCTGGCTGGCGGGGTCGACGTTGTCCTCCTGACGATAGCCGGGCAAGTCTTTGTCGCCGCGCTTGCCCGCCGCGTACTGGCCGCGCACCGAGTTCTTCAACGCCAGCTTGCTCGACCATGGGCGGATGGCGCCGATGACCTTGGCCTTTTCGCCACGTACGGCGTCGGCGCCGAAGGCCGCCGGCGGCTCCATGGCCACCATCGCCAGCAGCTGGAACAGGTGATTGGGCACCATGTCACGCAAGGCGCCGGTGCCGTCGTAGAACGCACCCCGGGTTTCAACACCCACAGTCTCGGCCGCCGTGATCTGCACATGGTCGATGTAGTGGTTGTTCCAGAACGATTCGAACAGCCCATTGGAGAAGCGGCTGACCAGAATGTTCTGCACCGTTTCCTTACCCAGGTAATGGTCGATGCGGTAGATCTGCCGCTCGCTCATCACCTTCAGCAGGCAGGCGTTAAGCGCTTGGGCGCTGGCAAGGTCGGTACCGAACGGCTTTTCGATCACCACGCGGCGAAAGCCGCCTGCGGACTCGTCCAGCAGGCCGGCTTCGCCAAGGCGCTGCGCCACTTCCGGGAAGAAACGTGGCGAGGTGGCGAGGTAGAAGATCGCGTTGCCGTGGTCGGTCCTGGCGATGCGCTCGCCGATGGCCTGGTAAGTGGCCATGTCGAGGAAGTCGCCGGTCTGGTAGTCCAGCCGTTTGGCCAGACTTGCCCAGAGTTTTTCGTCGACGCTCTTGGGCGCGCCTTCGCCGCCGGCGTCACGCTCGGCGAGGAAGTCGTGCAGGCGCTCGCCGAACGCCTCGGCGGTGGACGCGTTGTGGTCCACACCGACGATACGCAGGTTGCGGTCGAGCAGACCGTCGCGGCTGAGGTTGTACAGCGCCGGCATCAGCAGGCGCTTGACCAGATCGCCGCTGGCACCGAAGAGAAACAGCGTGCAGGGCGGAGCGGCAGGCGTCTTCTGTGCGGTCATGGGCGTTTGTTCTCGACGTGGCCACCAAAGCCCAGACGCATGGCCGAGAGCACTTTGTCACCGAAGGTGCCTTGCTGCTGGCGCGAACGGAAGCGGGCGAACAGCGCGCTGGACAACACCGGCACCGGCGTGGCCTGCTCGACGGCGGCATCGATGGTCCAACGCCCTTCGCCGCTGTCGGACACCGAGCCGCTGAACTGCGACAGCTGCGGGTCGGCGACCATGGCGTCGGCGGTCAGGTCGAGCAGCCAGGACGTGATGACGCTGCCACGGCGCCAGACTTCGGCGATCTCCGGCAGGTTGAGGTCGAAGCGCTGGTCTTCGGGCAGTTCGTCGCTGCCTTTGCTGCGCAGCAGGTCGAAGCCTTCGGCATAGGCCTGCATCAGGCCGTATTCGATGCCGTTGTGCACCATCTTCACGTAATGCCCGGCACCGGGGGGGCCGGCGTGCAGGTAACCGTGCTCGGCACGCTGGTGCTCGCCTTCGAGGCCATGGGTGCGGGGAATCTGGCCAACGCCTGGGGCCAAAGCGCTGAACAGAGGTTCGAGGCGCTCGAAGACGTCTTTCTCGCCACCGATCATCATGCAATAGCCACGGTCCAGGCCCCACACGCCGCCGGAGGTGCCGACATCCAGATAGTGCATGCCACGGCTCGCCAGCTCGGCGGCGCGGCGCATGTCGTCTTTATAGAAGGTATTGCCACCGTCGATGATCGAATCGCCGGGTTCGAGCAAGTCGGCCAGTTGCGCGATGGTCTGCTCGGTGGGAGCGCCAGCCGGCAGCATGACCCAGACGGCCCGGGGCGCTTGCAGTGCCTTGACCATTTCAGCCAGGTCGTGGACCCCCGTGGCGCCCTCGCCGGCCAAGGTTTGTACGGCTTGAAGGTCACGGTCATGGGCCACGATCTGGTGGCCCGCGCGCATCAAGCGTCGTGCAATGTTGCCGCCCATGCGGCCAAGACCGACGATTCCTAATTGCATGTGCCGGTGCTCCTACTTAATGAGATGAAAAGAGAATGAAGATATTCAGATTAGTCCAGCGGGTCTGCTGAGGGTTCAGCACCTGCAGCACATTACTACGGTGGCTCCGTCCTGCTGAGAGCGGGCCAATGGACGTCTTCAAGACGCCTTTACAGTGAAATATCGCGCGACCTCCTGGGAAAAATGCGTGCAGTTTATCCGTGCATAGCGCTGGTAGTCGCGCGTCACGGCAAAGGCAGAGCCTGGCATGAGCAGGATCTTCTGCGCTTCGAGAGTGGTGATCAGTGGTTGCAGATTCGGTAAGTCCGGGTGGTAGGCCCAGATGAACATGCCGCCTTGCGGTTCGATGTCGAAGCGCCAGCCCCGTGCCAGCAGCAGTTGCTGGGTCTGCACCTGCTGGCTGATCAGCCGTTGCTGGACGTCTTTCATGTGCCGCGCGTAGGTACCGTCTGACAGAATCGTGTTGACGAAGCGCTCGCAAAACGCCGGCACGGCCACGCAGGTCAGTAACTTCAAGCGGGTCAGCGGCTCGATCAGCTCCTGCGCACAGGCGATGTAACCCACCCGCAGCGAGGCCGACAGGCATTTGGAAAAGCTGCCGATATAGATGACTCGCTCCAGGTTGTCGAGCTCGGCGAAGGTCTGCCGCACGCCTGGGCTGAAATCGCCGTAGACGTCGTCTTCCACCACATAGAACTCGTGCTCGATGGCCAGGCGCAGCACCTTGAAGGCGTTGTGCGGGCTGATGTTGCCACCGGTGGGGTTGTGCAAGGTGCTGTTGCAGAAGAATGCGCGGACCTTGTGCGTACTCAAATAGGCCTGCATTTCGGCGATGTCCGGGCCGTCCGGGCCGCGTGGAATGCCGACCACCTGGCCACCGGCGAGCTGGATCAGACGGATCAGGTTGCCATTGCCTGGCTCATCGACGAACACGTGGTCGCCCGGTTTGATCAGCAAACGCGCCAGCAGGTCCAGCGCCTGGGTCGCGCCAAGGGTGGTGATGACCTGGCTGGGTCGGGCTTCCACGCGGGTCTGGCGTTTCATGTGCACGCACAACTGCTTGCGCATGGGCAGGTGACCGAGGATGTCGCCGTATTCGGCCAGCGAGCTCTGCTCCAGGCGCGCGGTTCGGCGGATGGCCTTGGCCAGCGATTCGGTGTCGCGCCATTGCGGCGGCAACCAACCGCAGCCGAGTTTGGTGTAGTGCTGACCGCCTTGCAGGAGGCGGAACAGCGGGTCGCTGTCCATGCTGAGCGGGTCGTGGCTGACGGCGATCTGTGCGGCCCTGCTGGTGACGAAGTAGCCGCGACCGGGAAAGGCGGTCAACTCGCCTTCGCTGACCAGCCGTGCATAGGCCGACACGGCATCGTGGTAACTGTGCCCGCCTCCCGCCAACTTGCGAATCGACGGCATGCGCTGACCGGCCAGCCACTCACCCTTCGCCAGCCGCTGTTTCAAGTCGTCGTACAGCGCGCTGTTGCTCATGGGGCCACCGCCAAACCGTTAGAAAATAAATGCTAACAGTTAACTGAAAAGCTTGTCGACTGTTCGTTTGCGGCAGTTCGAATAGTGCGACTATCACTTCAGCGGCGTCTCTCACTTCATCCACTGTCAACGCCAATACCCAAGACCAGATAACTGGAAAACGCATCAATGGCCCACATGGACATGCAATCCCCTGCACCCGTTCGGCTGCCCGTTCATTATGAGCCGGAGTCGTTCTGTACGATTAAGAACCTATTGACGGCCGCATTACTGGAGTGCTGCTCGACGCAGGATTTTTCAATAATCAATCACACTTCGCTGATTCTGGAAGTTGCCGAACAATGCCATGAAGACTTGTTGGCCTTCGCCTGCAAAGATCCAGCCTCGGGCTTCGACCCGGTCTTCATCGCCAGAAGTTACACCTCTTATGCAGCCGTGCTGCATTACCGCCTGGCGCACCAGATACACCTGCGCCTGGGCAACCGTATCGCCGATGCGCAGTGCCTGGCCGGCATGCTGTCGCGCCGCGGCAAGATGCTCTCGGGGGCGGAAATCCACTTTCGCAGCCGCATTGGCGAGCGCTTCATCATCGATCACGGCATCGGCACGGTCATCGGTGAAACCAGCGTCATCGGCGACGATTGCTACATCCTCGGCGGTGTCACCCTGGGCGCCCGCGGCATCGGCCACAACCCGTCCAGCGCCAGGCATCCACGCATCGGCAACCGCGTCCAGATCGGTGCGTTTTCCAGTGTTCTGGGCCCGGTGAGCGTCGGCGATGACGTGTTCATCGGCCCTAATTGCATCATTAGCAAAGACGTCCCTGCGCGCGCCCGAGTGCAGGTTAAAACTTCCCTGCAAATGGTAATGGAACCATGAACACATTACTCAACAATGAAGTACTGCGCAGCACCGAAAAGTTGTATTACCAAGATCAATACCTCACTTCGGCCGTCACACAGGTGACGCGCGTACATGCCGACGCCTTGGAACTCGACAGCACCGTGGCCTATCCCGAGGGCGGCGGTCAGGAGGCCGATCACGGCACGATCGAATTACCGATCGGCACGCTGCGCTTCATTTGGGCAAAGAAACTCTACGGTACGCCCATTCGCCTCGACGGTTTCAAAGGCGGAAAGTTGGGCGGCATCATTTTGCATATGATCCATCCGGACGACTTGCATCTCCTGGAGCAGGTGACGGCGCACATGCCGGCGCGCATCAGCATCGATGCGCTGCGCCGTGATCGTCTGACGCTGTCTCACAGTGCCAGCCACTTCCTCTACGCCGCAGCCGTGCAGCTTCGTCAGGAGCTGGAACAATGGACCATCGGCTGCCACATCAAGGAAGACGGTGCGCGCTTCGATTTCCTTGTGGAAGAATCTTTCAGCGCTGAGGAAGTGCGCGAGATCGAGCGCCTGGCCAATGAGCTGATCGCCCATGAAGACGTGATCGGCAACACCGCCGTACAGGGCCTGGAAGACGCACGGCTATGGTCGTACCGTGGCATCGAGATCCCGTGCGGCGGCACCCACCTGCAATCGCCGCAGCGCATAGGCCGGCTGAGCGTGCGCCGCAAACGCCTGGGCAAGAGCAAGGAGCGGCTGATCTGCGAATTCCCCGAGGCATCGACCGACCTGTCGATCTACCGGGAGCAGCGCGCATGAATCCTCGCCTGCCCCGCCGCACCTATCTCTATTTCACCGCCCAGTCGATCAACCTCACCACGGCGGTGATGTCGGTGACCATGGCCGCCATCGTCGGGTCGGCGCTGGCCCCGGCTGCGCAGTGGTCCACCTTGCCCTACGGCGTGCAGTTTCTGTGTGTGATGCTGGCCACTTACCCTGTGTCCCGGCTGATGAGCCGCATCGGCCGCAAACCGGCGTTCATGCTCGGCGCGCTGCCGCTGGTCGTGTCTGGCGTCAGTGGCTTTCTGGCGGTCGAGCATCGGCAGTTCGCTTTGCTGGTGCTTAGCCACGCCGCGCTGGGGGTGTACATCGCATTCGCCAACTTCAACCGCTTCGCTGCCACCGACCATCTCGCGCAAGCGCTCAAGCCCAAAGCGCTGTCATTGGTGGTGGCAGGTGGCGTGATCGCCGCTGTGGTCGGCCCGACTTTGACCGAGCTACTGCGTGAGGTGGCGGGCTATGCGCTGTTCTCGCTGTGCTACGCCGCGTTCATCGTCCTGGCCGGCCTGTCGCTGCTGATCGCGGTGTGCTTGCCCGCTTCCCCAGCCGACTCGGCCAGCGCGCAAACACCGAAGAACGACAGCGACGCCCCTACCCCTCTCACCCCGACTCTGGTCACTGCCATGGCGATCGCCGCCGTGGGCTACGGAATCATGAATCTGCTGATGATTCAGGCCTCGATGCACATGCAACATATGCACGATTCCTTCTCCGACGTGCGTCTGGCGATCCAATGGCATGTCATCGCCATGTTCGCGCCCTCCTTCTTCACTGGCACGATCATCGAGAAACTGGGTCTGCGCACCACGCTGTGCACGGGCTTGGCCATGCTCATCGGCTGCACGCTGCTCAACATGACCTTGCACGGTTACGCGGCCATGACCGTTTCGTTGATCGTCCTGGGCCTGGGCTGGAACCTGACCTACGTCGGCGGCGGCGCGCTGCTGGCGCAGAGTCTGCAAAACAGCCCCGGTGCCATGCACATGCAGGGCAAGAACGATCTGGCCATTGCCGTATGCGCGACCTTGGGCGCCTTCACGCCGGCGGTGCTGCTTGGCTCGATCGGCTGGGTGGGCAGCAATGCACTGTGCCTGGGGCTATGCGTAGCCTTGTTGTTGGCGACTCTTTATGTCTTGCATGGCAACGCGCAGTCGCACTACACGGCCGTGAGCACCAGCAAATGAGCAAACTGATCCGCACCGCCGAGCGCATTCTCACCAAGCTGGAAATGCACAACCCGGGTGGCAGCCATAAATACCGAGCCGCCAAGCACATCATCGACTGTGCGGTGCGCAGCGGCGACATCGTGCCGGGCGAGACCACCGTCATCGAGAAAACCGGCGGCAATTTCGGCTTCGGCTTGATCGCCGCCTGTCACCGCCACGACATCGCCGTGGAGCTGGCGGTGGGGCTGAGCTTCAGCCAGACCAAACGTGATCTGCTCGAATGCTTCGGTGCCACGCTGATCGGCAAGGACATGCTGTTGGCAGGCGCTACGCCCAAGGACGTGGTGATGCATCGGCTGGAGCAGCAAGCCGCGTTGGGCAAGTCGTACTTCTACACCGATCAGTTCAACAATACCGTGGGCGTCGACGCGCACCGCTACCAGACCGCCACGGAACTGGCCTGCCAATTGATCAAAGCGCGGGCTGGCAAGGAGGTGCTGTTCGTAGGCTGCGCGGGCACCGGCGCAAGTTTCACCGGTATCACCCTGGGGCTTAAAGATCATGGCTTCGACGTCGAAACCGTGTTGGTCGATCCGGCGGGCTGCGATTCGAAAGCAGGCATCTTCGCCGACCATCGCTTCGAAGGCATGGCGGTCGGCGTCTGCCCGCCCTTTCTGGACTGGACACTGGTGGATCGGCATTGCAGCGTTACACAGGAAGAGATGCTGATGGCGCAGCGCACCTTCTATATGCAGAGCGGCGCCTTCGTCGGCAATACGGCAGCAGCCTGTCTGGCGGTGGCTCAACGCATGGTGCGTCAACCTGCGCATGCGCACAGAACGATCGTGACCATCGCCTACGACGCGGGCTTCTGGTATCAGGACCTACAGAAGTCGGTGGCCGAGCACGCGCAGCGTTCGGCTGCGCGGTGCGAGGGATGATGGCAAAGAACAGGCGTGCCGAAAGTGGGGCTTGGCCTAAATTAGCAGCTGCGGTGGGGAATTATTGCCCGCGCGTCGTTCTCGTAGAAGGAGTCGTCGACATTTGTCGTCATGCCCCCCGGGGTTATCGAGGGGGCGCAAGTGCTGAAGATAGGGACAAGCGAACATGAAAAGCAAAATACGATCGTCAGCCCTCGTCGGCCTGTTGTGCGCAGGTGTGCAGCAGGCCAGCGCGGCCAATGTCTATGGCCCGCAGCTGGAAGGTTTCGCCTACCCCTATCCTTTGAAACAGCTGGCATTCAGGTCGCAGGGCAAGGATCTGCAGATGGGCTATCTGGACGTGCCGCCCAAGGATCGCAAATCGACGTTAGGCACGGCCGTTTTGCTGCATGGCAAAAACTTCTGCGCAGCGACCTGGGAAGGCACTATCAAGCAGCTCAGCGAAGCAGGTTATCGGGTCATCGCACCCGACCAAGTCGGGTTCTGTTCTTCGAGCAAACCTGAACACTACCAGTACACGTTTCAGCAGCTGGCCCACAACACACACGCACTGTTGCAGCACTTGGGGGTCGACAAGGCAAGCGTGGTCGGCCACTCGACCGGCGGTATGCTGGCCGTTCGATACGCGCTGATGTACCCCACCGATACGTCGAAGCTGGTACTGGTCAACCCGATCGGTCTGGAAGACTGGAAGGCCATGGGGGTGCCCTATCGAACGGTGGACCAGTGGTTCGAGCGTGAACTGAAAGTCACCGCCCAATCCATCAAAGCTTACGAACAGAAGACCTACTACGACGGCCGCTGGAAGCCCGAGTACGATACGTGGGTGGACATGCTGGCTGGTTTGAACGCCGGGCCTGGCAAGAAGGCGGTGGCTTGGAACTCAGCGCTGGTCTACGACATGATCTTCACGCAGCCGGTGGTGTACGAGTTTCCCAAGATACAGGTGCCTACCCTGTTGATGATCGGACAAACCGATACCACGGCGATTGGCAGCGATATCGCTTCGGCAGAAGTGAAAGCCAAGCTTGGGGACTATCCGGCGCTTGGCAAGGCTGCGCAGAAGGCCATACCGGGCGCTGAGCTGATCGAGTTCGCCAAGTTGGGGCATGCGCCGCAGATGGAGGAGCCGAGGGCGTTCAATGAGACTTTGGTGGGGTGGTTAGGGAAGTGATTCTTCGGGGGGCCGAACGCTATTGCACTTCGCGCTGGATCGAGGGCGAGGGGTGGCTGTTGGAATAGGTTGTCTGGGCTTGCTCGGCAAGTACAAGGCATATCAACGCTGCGAGTACCACGACATCGAGTGCATGTTCGGTTTCAAGGTCCGCCAGACCTGAACTCGAACTGCCCTACAGCGCCTCAACGCTTTCCGCCGAGTACAGGCGGCAATGCCGTGCAAAACCAATAGATCCCAGTCCCAAGCACCAAGCCCCAGCGGCTTTGCGGATTGAGAAACATCCCGACCACCCCGAGCGCTATCAGCGTCACGCCGGCCCACCGCCTGCGCTTGGGGTTGAACCATAGCTGGAACGCCTTGAGCCGCTCACGCAAACCCATCACCTCTTTACTTTTGGTTGGTGTGCTGCCCTTCAACGTCTCACGAAGCCTTGGCCAGCCTCCAAAACGAACTGGCTAATGCCACAAAGATGGGTACCGTAGCCAAGTTCCAGTGGTTTGCAGTGAAGCCTTTGAAGGTGACGGCAATGCTCGACAGGGCCATAAGGACGGCGCCAGCAGTCAACGCAAAAATCTTGATTCTCCTCATACAGGCTCCTTGAATAGAGCTTCGACCCTATCAGGGTTCGATATCTGGCTCAAACGGAGGGAGAGACTTCCCTTAATCAACGATAACGCCTGCCTGGCGAAGGCGGCACCTGCCCGCACGGAGCAAGCCACGACTCAGCAACACCGAATTCTGATGGGCGACTGCATCGATATGATGCGGATGCTGCCGGATCGGTCCGTGCATACCTGCATCACGATGCCCGCCTTACTTCGGGTTGCGTGACTACGGCGTCGACCGCCAAATCGGGCTGGAGGCCTCTGCGCGTGAGTTTGTCGACAACTTGGTCGCCGTACTTTGCGAGGTCCGGCGCATGCTGCACGATGACGGCACGCTGTGGGTGGATCTGGGCGGCTGCTACGCCAGCCAGCTTAGTCTAGCGGTGGAGCCAGGACGTAGGCAGCCAGGCCGGGAGCAGCCGCCAGCCCGCAAAGACCAACGGACCGATGAAGGCCGTTGGCGGGAGCAGACGCAATAGCTTCGCGCGCAACATCAAATACACCAGTTGCGAGCATGGCCAGACCAACCAGCACCGCGCCCGCCGCGCTGATGTCGACTACGACGAAAACGCGGAACGAGCGCAGTGTTTGAAGGGTGGCCACCGCTAGCTTCGAAGGCGCCCATTTCGCTACCTTCCCGCCCAACCTGATCCGGCCTTGCGTACTGGCCGGTGCGCCACGCAGCGGGCTGGTGTTCGACCCGTTCGGCGGCGCCGGCACCATGGCGCTTGTCGCCATGCAGGAAGGTCGCCAATCGGTCATTTGCGAGCTGAACCCCGAATATTCAGCCCTCTCCCGCCAGCGCATCGGCACGGCCTGGATCGAAGGCGCGGCGTAGATGGATTTTCTGCTGGACCACACACCAGCCGCGTAACGACCTACCCCTTCCCATTCAGTCCACGTTACTCCGGTGAGGAGCGGCCATGCGTGCGTACCCGAACAATGCAGGAACGGCATCACGCGTACTCGTCTCCTTACCTGCTGCTGACTGAGTCGGGTTAAGCGTGTCACTGCTGCGATGCTCCGGCATCGCTGGGACGATGCGCGGGAGGAGCAGTGAAAGCAGCAACTGCAGCAGGAAACCAAGTGCTTGCCGGCCGCATCACTCAGTTCCAGTTCCGCGACATTCGCCCGAAGGCCGCGTCGGAGATCACCGCTGTCGAGCACGCGAGCATGCTGTTGGGACACATCAAGGGCGACATCACAAAACGCGTTCACCGAAGGGTCGGAGCGTTGGCAAAACCCATCAGACAGGAAAAGTACCGGAAGCGCTTCCAAAATAGACGCTGTACTGAGCCGATCACTCAGGAATTTTGCGCGCCCCAAAAACGCAAAAACCCCCGATTCGTCGGGGGTTTGAACGTGGCGGAAGCGTAGGGATTCGAACCCTAGGATAGTTGCCCATCGACGGTTTTCAAGACCGTTGCCTTAAACCACTCGGCCACGCTTCCAGCTGTTTTGCGGGCGCCATAATACCTCAATGACACAAGCTGTCAAACTCTCTATGTCGCGCTTTCTCAGGGCTCTGATATGCTCTTGCGACTACATGTTTCAATACCCACAGGAGCGTCGCCATGCGCGAACAGGATTACGCCGTCCGGGACGGTCAGCAGATCGAGCAGCAGGAGGTCAGCAAAGTCCTGCGCAACACTTACGGCCTATTGGCACTTACCCTCGCCTTCAGCGGCGTCATGGCCTTCATCGCCCAGCAGATGCGTGTCGGCTACCCTAACGTATTCATGGTGCTGATCGGCTTCTATGGCTTGTTCTTCTTGACCGCGAAGCTGCGCGACTCTGTCTGGGGCTTGGTCTCAACCTTCGCTCTGACCGGTTTCATGGGCTTCATCCTCGGCCCGATTCTCAACCGCTATCTAGGCATGGCTGGTGGCGCCGAGGTCGTAAGCTCGGCATTCGCCATGACGGCGCTGGTGTTCGGTGGCCTGTCGGCCTACGTGCTGATCAGCCGTAAGGATATGAGCTTCCTCAGCGGTTTCATCACAGCAGGCTTCTTCGTTCTTTTGGGTGCTGTGGTTGCCAGCTTCTTCTTCCAGATCAGTGGCTTGCAGCTAGCGATCAGCGCCGGCTTCGTCCTGTTCTCGTCGGTCTGCATCTTGTTCCAGACCAGTGCGATCATCCACGGCGGCGAGCGCAACTACATCATGGCGACGATCAGCCTGTATGTATCGATCTACAACCTCTTTGTCAGTTTGTTGCAGCTGTTCGGCCTGATGGGCCGCGACGACTGATGCCTTCTTGCTAACCCGCTGTCCAAAGCCCGCTTCGGCGGGCTTTTCATTGTCTCTGGATCGGTATCACCCGCTTTCCTCTTTCCTAAGCATGCGGCACGCGCCCAGCCCGTTCCTCTACCCCAACGACCATCAGGGCCGTAGAATGCGCTCCTTTTTCCCTGGGGCAGCCTTCCATGAGTTCGCACGAGCACGGTACTGGCGCGTCTGCGCCTTCCCACGATCTAATCCTCGGGCTTGATGACAAACCTCGCCCTTGGATCGGTATTCTGGCAGCCCTGCAACACCTGCTAGCCATCATCGTACCAATCGTCACGCCTGGCCTGCTGATCTGCCAGGCACTTGGTGTGTCATCACGCGATACCAATCTGATCGTGTCCATGTCGCTAGTGATCTCCGGCATCGCAACCTTCGTTCAGTGTCGGCGCTTCGGGCCGTTTGGCGCAGGGCTGCTGGTCGTGCAAGGGACCAGTTTCAACTTTGTCGGGCCATTGATCGCCGGCGGATCGTTGATGGTCAAGCAAGGCACGTCCGTAGAAGCAGTGATGGCAGCCATTTTTGGCGTGGTGATCGCGGGCTCGTTCATCGAGATGGGCATTTCACGTACCTTGCCCTTTGTCAAACGCCTGATCACGCCTCTTGTAACCGGGATCGTCGTACTGATGATCGGCCTTACGCTGATAAAGGTCGGCTTGATCAGCATGGGTGGCGGCTTTTCGGCGATGGCCGACGGTACCTTCGCCAACCGCGAAAACCTGCTGCTTTCGGGGGTGGTACTTGCAATCATCGTGTTGCTCAACCGCATTCCCGTGGTCTGGATGCGCAGTTGTGCGATCGTGATTGCACTGGTGGCCGGCTATGCCTTGGCCGGTTACCTGGGAAGGCTCGATTTCACTGGCATGCACGAGGCGGCCTTGTTTCAGGTACCCGCCCCCCTCCACTTTGGGCTCGGGTTTTCCTGGGCATTGTTCATCCCCATGCTGGTCATCTACCTGGTGACTTCCCTGGAAGCCATCGGCGATGTGACTGCCACCAGCAAAGTGTCGCAGCAACCAGTCGAAGGCCCGGTGTGGATGCAGCGGATCAAGGGCGGTGTATTGGTCAATGGTGCCAACTCGCTGCTGGCAGGGATATTCAATACCTTCCCCAGCTCGATCTTTGCCCAGAACAATGGCGTTATTCAGCTGACCGGTATTGCCAGCCGCCACATCGGCATCTGGATCGCTGCCATGCTGGTGCTGTTGGGGCTTTTCCCGAGCGTGGCGGGTATCATCCAGGCAGTGCCTGAACCGGTATTGGGCGGAGCGGCCATGGTGATGTTTGGCGCAGTAGCGGCGTCGGGCATCAACATCCTGGCCAGCACGACGCTCGATCGTAGGGCGCTACTCATCATCGCCGTGTCCCTCGCCCTAGGATTGGGGGTGGCGCAGGTGCCCGAATTCCTAGCCCACATGCCAAGCGCCGTGCGCGCCGTGTTGGAATCCGGCGTGGCCACTGGTGGAATCTGCGCCCTGCTGCTCAACTGGTTTCTGCCCGAAGGCGGCCGTTGCTCTTGAGCCGCGGCAACAATGCAGAGACTGCCGCTCAAGGCTTTTTGCTCTATCATGGCGGCAGTTCTCTGTCAGAGTCGTCCATGAAATTCGCAATCGCGGTCTTCTCTCCCGCCCACGCGCCCTCCTCCCGTCGTGCACTGCGTTTCGCCGAAGCGGTGCTTGAAAGTGGGCATGACATTACGCGCTTGTTCTTCTACCAAGATGGCGTCAACAGCGCCTCGGCCAATATCGTCGTACCCCAAGACGAAACCGATGTCGCCATGCAGTGGCGTGCGTTCATCCAGGGTCATCGACTCGACGCAGTCGTCTGTATCGCCGCAGCGTTGCGGCGTGGCGTGCTCAATCAGGAAGAAGCCCAGCGCTACCAGCGACCTGCCGCGAACCTGCCAGCGCCTTGGGAGTTGTCCGGCCTGGGCCAACTGCATGAAGCGGCGCAGCTGGCTGATCGCTTGATCTGTTTCGGAGGCGATTGAGAATGGCCAAATCCATGCTGGTCATCAGCCGCCAAGGACCCTGGAGTGGCCCAGGAGCTCGCGAAGCCTTGGACATCGCCTTGGCAGGGGGCGCGTTCGATCTGGAGCTAGGCATGCTGTTTCTCGATGACGGTGTCTTGCAACTGGCGATCGACCAGCAACCTGTGCATCTTGAACAAAAGAACCTCAGCGCCAATTTGCAAGCATTGCCCATGTTCGGCGTCGACCAACTGTTCGCCAGCCGTTCCAGCCTGGTCAGGCGCGGCCTCGGCGAACAGTCCTTGGCTTTGGCCGTCGAAGTGCTCGATGATGATGAACTGAGCGTCTTGTTCGAGCGTTTCGACCAAGTGGTGACCCTCTAATGGCAACCCTGCACATAATCGCGCATGCTCTCTGGAGCGATGACCGGCTTGACAGCTGCCTGCGTATACTCGGCGCTAAAGACGCTTTACTGCTGTGTGGCGAGGCAGTCAGCGGGTTGCGCCCAGGCAGTGAAACCGCATTGCAGTTGCGTGCCGCGCAACTGCAGGGGCGCTTGTTCGCGTTGCAAGAAGATCTGTACGCCAGGGCCATTTCTCAGGATTACGCCAAAGGTCTCGACTATCCAGGCTTCGTTGAACTGTCGCTGTATTACGATAAGGTGAACAGCTGGCTATGAACGCGTTGGACATCTGCGGACACTCGGCAAGCCTGGATGAAGAAGGTTTCCTCGTCGATCTGGACAAGTGGTCCGAGCCTGTAGCGCTGTTGCTGGCGCAGCGTGAAGGCATCGAACTGACACCCGATCATTGGGAGATTCTCGCCCTGCTCAGAGCCTTCTACGAACAGTATCAGCTATCGCCTGCTACCCGACCCCTGGTCAAATATGCCGCCCTCCATCTAGGCCCGGAAAAAGGCAGTAGCTCTCATTTGAATCGCCTGTTTAACGGCACTCCTGCCAAGCTCGCCGCCAAGCTTGCCGGCCTTCCCAAACCGACCAACTGCATATGACCGAACCACGTCCCCTAACTCTGGTAACACCTGCCGAGCACCCTTTCGCCGAATTCGTCCGTACGCTTGGCAAAGGCAAACGTGGAGCGCGAGGCTTGACTCGTGAGGAAGCTAGAGCTGCTATGGGCATGCTGTTGGAAGAACAGGTAGAAGACGCTCAATTAGGCGCGTTCCTCATGCTGCTCAGGCACAAGGAAGAAACCGCCGAGGAGTTGGCCGGATTCACCGAGGCGCTACGCCAGCATCTTAACCCGCCCTGCATCGCGGTTGATCTCGATTGGCCGACCTATGCTGGCAAAAAGCGCCATCTGCCTTGGTATCTGCTTGCGGCCAAATGTCTGGCAGCCAATGGCATACGTATCCTGTTACATGGTGGTGGAGCGCATACCGAAGGGCGGCTTTACACCGAGCAAGTGCTCGGTCTGCTGGACATTCCCTTGTGTCGCAATTGGCGGGCGGTGGCCAGTGCGCTGGACCAACACGCCCTGGCCTTTTTCCCGCTGCAAGACTGGGCGCCACAACTGCAGCGAATGATCGACCTGCGCAACCTGCTTGGCTTGCGCTCCCCCATCCATTCGCTGGCTCGGGTACTCAACCCGTTGGCCGCTCGCTGCGCTTTGCAAAGCATTTTCCACCCTGGCTACCAGGCCGTACACCGTGAGGCCAGTCAACTATTGGGCGACCATGCCATCGTAGTCAAAGGTGACGGCGGCGAAATCGAGATCAACCCGGACGTGCTCAGTCATCTATACGGTGCAACCGGTGGTCAGGCTTGGGACGAGCAATGGCCTGCACTGAGTGCACAGCGCCATGTAAAGCCCGCAACCTTGCAACCCCAAAACCTTATGGATGTCTGGCAGGGCAAAGCGCATGACAGCTATGGTGAATTGGCGATCGTCTCCACCATGGCCCTGGCATTGCGCGGTTTAGGCAGCGAGCGCGAGCAGGCATTCGAGACAGCGCGCCAATACTGGAGTGCACGCGGCACCGCTCGATAACACCCACGAACAGAAACGTTTATGCCATCCATTCGAACACTGCCAGCCTGCTGGGCTCCAACGGCAAACATCACGTTGCGAGGAAGACGGCATGGGCCTTTTGATCGATGGGCAGTGGCATGACCAATGGTACGAAAGCGATGAGGAAGGCGCGTTCAAACGCGAGCAGGCACAACGACGCAACCCGTTGCCCAAAGCCGAATCGGGTCGGTACCACCTCTACGTATCACTGGCCTGCCCCTGGGCGCATCGTGCGCTGATCTTGCGCGAACTCAAGGGCCTGGCCCCACTGATCGACGTGTCTGTAGTGAGTTGGCGGATGGCCGAGCACGGCTGGACCTTCGATCAGCACGAGGGCTCGACCGGCGACAAGCTTGACGGGCTTCGATACCTTTATCAGCGTTATACCCAAGACGACCCTCATTACAACGGACGTGTGACAGTTCCGGTTCTGTGGGACTGCCAAGAGCAGCGTATCGTCAACAACGAGTCGGCGGACATCATCCGCATATTCAACTCAGCCTTCGACGAATCAACCGGCAATACTCTAGACCTCTATCCTGAGCCGCTACGCGCCACCATCGACGAGCTCAATTCGCGCATTTACCCAGCCGTCAACAATGGCGTCTACCAGGCTGGCTTCGCCACAACGCAGAAAGCCTACGAGCAAGCCTTCGATGGGGTCTTCAGTGAACTGCAAGCGCTGGAGGGTCGACTCGAACACAGCCGCTATCTGGCCGGGGCTTACCTGACCGAGGCGGATGTGCGCTTGTTCACGACATTGATACGATTCGATGCTGTATATCATGGGCATTTCAAATGTAATCTGCGCCGTGTCTACGATTATCCTAACTTGTCGAATTGGCTACGTGAGCTGTACCAGTGGCCCGGTATCGCTTCGACCGTAAATATGGAGCATATTCAAAAGCACTACTACCTGAGCCATACGACCATCAATCCGAATGGGATCGTGCCCAAGGGTCCACAGCAGGAATTCAATACACAACACGACCGGGAGCGTCTACCGGGCCGTGGAATCTGGCAGGCCGTCCAATCGAACTGATACAGATGCCATGCACAGAGAGCGATCTTGCCTGACACAACCCCAACGACGAATTGGGCTTACCCTGGGATCCTGCTCATGACTGTACCAACGCGTTTTTCCTTTCCCATGTGGTTACTGATGGCTCTAGCCTTGATCTTTGCGCTTAGCGCCTGCTCCATGCTTGCGCCCCGAGACCCAGTGAGGGTCACCGTGATTGGTATCGAGCCACTGCCTGGAGAAGATCTTGAGCTACGCATGGAGCTCAAACTTAGAGCGCAAAATCCGAACCAGGATTCTCTGGACGTCAAAGGATTGGTCGTGAACCTGAGCATCAATGGGCAACCGTTCGCTTCGGGCGTCAGCAGCCAGCAAGGGCATATCGAAGGGTATGGCGAACAGGTCTTTGCAGTGCCTGTGAGCGTGAGCGCGTTGGCGATAATACGCCAGGCTTACGGTATGAGGCGGACGATATCGCTCGAGGACATGCCTTATCGATTGCGAGGAAAGCTGGCAACCGGGTCATCAGGCATCGTACGTTTTGAAGAAAAAGGACGCTTGAATATGGCTAGAGACGACGGCATGTGAGCGAGTAGCTTTATCCTATACCCATCTTCGGGAAGGGATAGGCGCTGGCTCATATGCCGCGCTATTCCCGCAAACGCTGTCAGCGGTTGTTGCCAGCCGCAGCCATCATCTTGTTCACCTCAAGGCGTACCAGGCTTCCGTACTCTGCGGGACTCAAGGCATCCAACTCTGCTCTGGCCCACTCGGACCATTTGCCTTTGCGTCGGGATTTCTCAGAGATGAGCCGTGCCGCCTCGCCCTTGGCCTTACCGAGGTTGCCTTGCCAGAAGTCGAAGAGCCTGGATTTCTCAGCCTCGATTTGAGCGCGTTCGACGAAGCTCATGTTGGCCAAATTGAAACTCATGCCGATGGTCCTCCTGCCTGAAAACGAGGTCGGCATTCTACACGGGAGACCCCAGGGAGCGGAAACCGGTTGCAACTTTCCTTGCCCAACGGTATCCATTTCTGTATTCCCACTCAACGAGGACGTATCCATGCCCAGGAAATCCACTGCACAAGTCGACACCGACCAGATCAAGGACCAAGTTTTTAGCGACCTGCAATCGTTGATCGAGGAGTCTGAAAAATTACTCAGCCAAAGTGCGACATTGGTAGGCGAAGAGGCAGAAACCCTACGCGGGCAGATTAGCACTAAGCTACGCGAAGCTCGCGATGCCGCAAGCAGCCTTCGCGACAAAGCGCAACCTGCCGTTGAAGCCACTCAAGAGTACATCGGTGGTCATCCATGGCAGACAGTGGCTGTTTCGGCAGGTTTTGGTCTCGTAGTCGGTTTGCTTTTGGGCCGCCGTTACTAAATCAGATCCGGGCCGTTTGAGGGATCAAGCGGCCCCGACTGATGGCACACCACTGTGGAAACGCATTTCCTGATCTACGGAACTGATCAATCCAGCTTCGACCTCTCTTACCTTTCCGATCACCCTATCGACATCCGAGTGCTCGCCATAATGATAGGCAAGCTTCAGGTATCCTTGGTAATGCCGTGCCTCACTTTTCAACAAACCGTGATAGAAGGTGGCAAGTTCTTCATCTAGGTGAGGGACCAAAGCTGCAAAGCGCTCGCAACTGCGAGCCTCGATGAAAGCGCCTACTATCAACGTGTCTACCAATTTGGCCGGTTCATGCGCTCTGACCGCGCGACGCAGTGCTGAGGCATAACGGCCTGCGGACACTGGACGCAACTCTATACCTCGGCGTTTCATGATGCGTAAGACCTGCTCATGATGCACCAACTCTTCACGCGCCAGACGCGACATCATATGGATCAAATCAAGATGCCCGTTGTATTTGGCAATCAGACTTAGCGCAGTGCTGGCGGCCTTAAATTCGCAATTTTTGTGGTCGATCAGCAGGGTTTCCTGATCTGCGAGCGCGGCTTCAATCCAGGCGTCAGGAGTATGGCAACCTAGAAAAGCGTCGATTTCGGGTGTCAGGGACATGGCTCTCTCAAATACGCGGATCTTGCTGGATGGGCGATTATACCGATGTAGTAGCCTACGTCAGGTTCTTACCGGGATACATCAACGATCCTTGAACAGGTCGATCAATGAATACTTGAAGTTTTCAGAAAAGACAAAACCCCTACCTGCTCGCGCAGATAGGGGTTTTGCGAAATGAATCTTGACGATGACCTACTCTCACATGGGGAAACCCCACACTACCATCGGCGATGCATCGTTTCACTGCTGAGTTCGGGATGGGATCAGGTGGTTCCAATGCTCTATGGTCGTCAAGAAATTCGGTTGCCGGTACGTCGTTGCCGACGGGCCAGCCAATTCGGATATGTGATGATCTGTGTGCGAATCTTCGGCGATGCGTCTTACACACAACCTGCGTCTTGGCAGATTGCTTGGGTGTTATATGGTCAAGCCTCACGGGCAATTAGTATTGGTTAGCTCAACGCCTCACAGCGCTTACACACCCAACCTATCAACGTCGTAGTCTTCGACGGCCCTTTAGGGGATTCAAGATCCCAGTGAGATCTCATCTTGAGGCAAGTTTCCCGCTTAGATGCTTTCAGCGGTTATCTCTTCCGAACATAGCTACCCGGCAATGCCACTGGCGTGACAACCGGAACACCAGAGGTTCGTCCACTCCGGTCCTCTCGTACTAGGAGCAGCCCCTCTCAAATCTCAAACGTCCACGGCAGATAGGGACCGAACTGTCTCACGACGTTCTAAACCCAGCTCGCGTACCACTTTAAATGGCGAACAGCCATACCCTTGGGACCGGCTTCAGCCCCAGGATGTGATGAGCCGACATCGAGGTGCCAAACACCGCCGTCGATATGAACTCTTGGGCGGTATCAGCCTGTTATCCCCGGAGTACCTTTTATCCGTTGAGCGATGGCCCTTCCATACAGAACCACCGGATCACTAAGACCTACTTTCGTACCTGCTCGACGTGTGGGTCTCGCAGTCAAGCGCGCTTTTGCCTTTATACTCTACGACCGATTTCCGACCGGTCTGAGCGCACCTTCGTACTCCTCCGTTACTCTTTGGGAGGAGACCGCCCCAGTCAAACTACCCACCATACACTGTCCTCGATCCGGATGACGGACCTGAGTTAGAACCTCAAAGTTGCCAGGGTGGTATTTCAAGGATGGCTCCATGAGGACTGGCGTCCCCACTTCAAAGCCTCCCACCTATCCTACACAAGCAAATTCAAAGTCCAGTGCAAAGCTATAGTAAAGGTTCACGGGGTCTTTCCGTCTAGCCGCGGATACACTGCATCTTCACAGCGATTTCAATTTCACTGAGTCTCGGGTGGAGACAGCGCCGCCATCGTTACGCCATTCGTGCAGGTCGGAACTTACCCGACAAGGAATTTCGCTACCTTAGGACCGTTATAGTTACGGCCGCCGTTTACCGGGGCTTCGATCAAGAGCTTCGCTTGCGCTAACCCCATCAATTAACCTTCCGGCACCGGGCAGGCGTCACACCCTATACGTCCACTTTCGTGTTTGCAGAGTGCTGTGTTTTTAATAAACAGTCGCAGCGGCCTGGTATCTTCGACCGGCATGAGCTTACGGAGCAAGTCCTTCACCCTCACCGGCGCACCTTCTCCCGAAGTTACGGTGCCATTTTGCCTAGTTCCTTCACCCGAGTTCTCTCAAGCGCCTTGGTATTCTCTACCCAACCACCTGTGTCGGTTTGGGGTACGGTTCCCAGTTATCTGAAGCTTAGGAGCTTTTCTTGGAAGCATGGCATCAACCACTTCGTCGCCTAAAGGCAACTCGTCATCAGCTCTCGGCCTTGAGATCCCGGATTTGCCTAAGATCTCAGCCTACCACCTTAAACTTGGACAACCAACGCCAAGCTGGCCTAGCCTTCTCCGTCCCTCCATCGCAATAACTGCAAGTACAGGAATATTAACCTGTTTTCCATCGACTACGCTTTTCAGCCTCGCCTTAGGGACCGACTAACCCTGCGTCGATTAACGTTGCGCAGGAAACCTTGGTCTTTCGGCGTGCGAGTTTTTCACTCGCATTGTCGTTACTCATGTCAGCATTCGCACTTCTGATACCTCCAGCAAGCTTCTCAACTCACCTTCACAGGCTTACAGAACGCTCCTCTACCGCATCACCAAAGGTGATACCCGTAGCTTCGGTACCTGGTTTGAGCCCCGTTACATCTTCCGCGCAGGCCGACTCGACTAGTGAGCTATTACGCTTTCTTTAAAGGGTGGCTGCTTCTAAGCCAACCTCCTAGCTGTCTAAGCCTTCCCACATCGTTTCCCACTTAACCAGGATTTTGGGACCTTAGCTGACGGTCTGGGTTGTTTCCCTTTTCACGACGGACGTTAGCACCCGCCGTGTGTCTCCCATGCTCGGCACTTGTAGGTATTCGGAGTTTGCATCGGTTTGGTAAGTCGGGATGACCCCCTAGCCGAAACAGTGCTCTACCCCCTACAGTGATACATGAGGCGCTACCTAAATAGCTTTCGAGGAGAACCAGCTATCTCCGAGCTTGATTAGCCTTTCACTCCGATCCACAGGTCATCCGCTAACTTTTCAACGGTAGTCGGTTCGGTCCTCCAGTCAGTGTTACCTAACCTTCAACCTGCCCATGGATAGATCGCCCGGTTTCGGGTCTATACCCAGCGACTAAACGCCCTATTAAGACTCGCTTTCGCTACGCCTCCCCTATTCGGTTAAGCTCGCCACTGAATATAAGTCGCTGACCCATTATACAAAAGGTACGCAGTCACCTAACAAAGTAGGCTCCCACTGCTTGTACGCATACGGTTTCAGGATCTATTTCACTCCCCTCTCCGGGGTTCTTTTCGCCTTTCCCTCACGGTACTGGTTCACTATCGGTCAGTCAGTAGTATTTAGCCTTGGAGGATGGTCCCCCCATATTCAGACAAAGTTTCTCGTGCTCCGTCCTACTCGATTTCATTGATAAGAGCGTTTCGTGTACGGGGCTATCACCCACTATGGCCGCACTTTCCAGAGCGTTCCACTACTCTCAAACCAACTTAAGGGCTGGTCCCCGTTCGCTCGCCACTACTAAGGGAATCTCGGTTGATTTCTTTTCCTCAGGGTACTTAGATGTTTCAGTTCCCCTGGTTCGCCTCTTGCACCTATGTATTCAGTACAAGATAACCAGCTTGTGCTGGTTGGGTTCCCCCATTCAGAGATCTCTGGATCACAGTCTGTTTGCCGACTCCCCAAAGCTTATCGCAGGCTACCACGTCTTTCATCGCCTCTGACTGCCAAGGCATCCACCGTATGCGCTTCTTCACTTGACCATATAACCCCAAGCAATCTGGTTATACTATGAAGACGACATTCGCCGAAAATTCGCATGTTGCGCTCTCGCGCAGAACTCACAAATTTTACCTTAGCCTGATCACCACCAGTGAAAGTGGCCATCAGTCTATTTCTATCACATATCCGAATTTTTAAAGAACGATCTGACAAAAGTCAGAAATCAACATTCAGCGCACCCGATGACCTGGGTGGAATGTTCATTTCTAAGTTCTGAACAGCAAACGATGCTAAAAGGTGGTGGAGCCAAGCGGGATCGAACCGCTGACCTCCTGCGTGCAAGGCAGGCGCTCTCCCAGCTGAGCTATGGCCCCAGAAGCTGGTAGGTCTGGGCAGATTTGAACTGCCGACCTCACCCTTATCAGGGGTGCGCTCTAACCAACTGAGCTACAGACCTATAACAGGGTCGCGTTACAGCATCGTCTTCGTACAATGAATCAAGCAATTCGTGTGGGAGCTCATCAGCAGGCTGATGTCGTCGATTAAGGAGGTGATCCAGCCGCAGGTTCCCCTACGGCTACCTTGTTACGACTTCACCCCAGTCATGAATCACACCGTGGTAACCGTCCCCCCGAAGGTTAGACTAGCTACTTCTGGTGCAACCCACTCCCATGGTGTGACGGGCGGTGTGTACAAGGCCCGGGAACGTATTCACCGTGACATTCTGATTCACGATTACTAGCGATTCCGACTTCACGCAGTCGAGTTGCAGACTGCGATCCGGACTACGATCGGTTTTGTGAGATTAGCTCCACCTCGCGGCTTGGCAACCCTCTGTACCGACCATTGTAGCACGTGTGTAGCCCAGGCCGTAAGGGCCATGATGACTTGACGTCATCCCCACCTTCCTCCGGTTTGTCACCGGCAGTCTCCTTAGAGTGCCCACCATAACGTGCTGGTAACTAAGGACAAGGGTTGCGCTCGTTACGGGACTTAACCCAACATCTCACGACACGAGCTGACGACAGCCATGCAGCACCTGTGTCAGAGTTCCCGAAGGCACCGATCCATCTCTGGAACGTTCTCTGCATGTCAAGGCCTGGTAAGGTTCTTCGCGTTGCTTCGAATTAAACCACATGCTCCACCGCTTGTGCGGGCCCCCGTCAATTCATTTGAGTTTTAACCTTGCGGCCGTACTCCCCAGGCGGTCAACTTAATGCGTTAGCTGCGCCACTAAAATCTCAAGGATTCCAACGGCTAGTTGACATCGTTTACGGCGTGGACTACCAGGGTATCTAATCCTGTTTGCTCCCCACGCTTTCGCACCTCAGTGTCAGTATCAGTCCAGGTGGTCGCCTTCGCCACTGGTGTTCCTTCCTATATCTACGCATTTCACCGCTACACAGGAAATTCCACCACCCTCTACCATACTCTAGCTTGCCAGTTTTGGATGCAGTTCCCAGGTTGAGCCCGGGGCTTTCACATCCAACTTAACAAACCACCTACGCGCGCTTTACGCCCAGTAATTCCGATTAACGCTTGCACCCTCTGTATTACCGCGGCTGCTGGCACAGAGTTAGCCGGTGCTTATTCTGTCGGTAACGTCAAAACAACCAGGTATTCGCTAGCTGCCCTTCCTCCCAACTTAAAGTGCTTTACAATCCGAAGACCTTCTTCACACACGCGGCATGGCTGGATCAGGCTTTCGCCCATTGTCCAATATTCCCCACTGCTGCCTCCCGTAGGAGTCTGGACCGTGTCTCAGTTCCAGTGTGACTGATCATCCTCTCAGACCAGTTACGGATCGTCGCCTTGGTGAGCCATTACCTCACCAACAAGCTAATCCGACCTAGGCTCATCTGATAGCGCAAGGCCCGAAGGTCCCCTGCTTTCTCCCGTAGGACGTATGCGGTATTAGCGTTCCTTTCGAAACGTTGTCCCCCACTACCAGGCAGATTCCTAGGCATTACTCACCCGTCCGCCGCTGAATCGAAGAGCAAGCTCTTCTCATCCGCTCGACTTGCATGTGTTAGGCCTGCCGCCAGCGTTCAATCTGAGCCATGATCAAACTCTTCAGTTCAATACTGCTTGGGTTTTTAAGAAACCCTAAACTTGGCTCAGCAATCTCAAATGACTATGTGATTTCTCGCATGGTCACTTGTGATGCTGATAATCTTGGTGACTATCAGTCCGTACTCACAAGCACCCACACGAATTGCTTGATTCAAATTGTTAAAGAGCGGTTGGTTGAGCCTTTCGTCTCAACCGAGGCGCGCATTCTACGCTGTCCTCAGTGTCTGTCAAGTGTTTATTTTGAAGTGTTTTGCGAGAATCTCGTTCAACTTCAACCACTTGGCTCGCTGCGATCTCTCGTAGCGGGAGGCGAATCATACAGCGTTACAACCTGCTGTCAACTGCCTTTTTCACCGCTGCCGATCAGTAGATCGAAACGCTTCCAGCTTTCAGAAAACGTTCAACTCATTGAATCTCAAGGAGTTTTCCGTTCCGTTTGCCCCGGAAGTGGTGCGCAGTATAAAGAGATCTGAGGAGGCGTCAAGCGCTTATTCGCATCTTGAGCAGACATTTTCTCAGGCTCCCTTACAGCCACCTCATAAAAACCCGCTTGCCGTCAACGCGCCACATTGCGCAACATAGTGCACACAACCGATCTCCCAGGACACATGCGCCATTTATGAGCACCTCTCTCCGCCCTTTCAAAGGCGTGATTTTTCCTGTCGGCCTTCTGCTGATTGCGATGCTTTCCATTCAATCTGGCGCCTCGCTGGCTAAGAGCCTATTCCCTTTTATAGGTGCACAAGGCACTACCTCTCTTCGACTGATCTTCGCCAGCGTGATCATGGTGCTCCTGCTCCGGCCCTGGAGAGTCCGTATGGATGTCAACACATGGCGCAGCGTGATCATTTATGGAATGGCGCTTGGCGGTATGAACCTGCTTTTCTATATGTCGGTGCGAACCGTTCCTTTAGGTATTGCCGTTGCCTTGGAATTCACCGGCCCTCTAGCCGTGGCCCTTCTAGGCTCACGCCGCCTGGTTGATTTCATCTGGATCCTATTGGCGGTAACCGGGCTTGCTCTTCTGATACCTCTTGGCAGATCAGGTACAGCAATCGACTTGGTCGGCGCCAGCTACGCCTTGGGTGCTGGAGCATGCTGGGCACTTTACATTCTCTACGGTCAAAAGGCCGGATCAGAGCATGGCGTACAAACCGCCGCCTTGGGCGTCGTCATCGCAGCAGTTTTCATCGCGCCAGTAGGTGTCGCGCATGCAGGCAACGCACTACTGAACCCCGCACTCATCCCGGCAGCCTTAGGCGTGGCTATTTTATCCACGGCTCTTCCCTATAGCCTCGAAATGATTGCCCTCACCCGGCTTCCGGCACGCACCTTCGGCACGCTCATGAGCATCGAGCCTGCGATCGCTGCGCTATCCGGATTGATCTTTCTCAGCGAGACGCTGACCAAGACCCAATGGTTGGCGATTTTGGCGATCATCATCGCTTCCGTAGGTGCGACCTTGACCATGCGCGAACAAACAGCTCCTCCCCTGGCAGTCGACTGATGTAAGAATTGTTTGCATTCACACCGAAACTATTGTTCCACTCATTGGCTCGATTTAAGCTGATCTCCGCTTCAGCAGCTTTACCTGAGTCGATGTGATCTGGCATGCAGCCAGGATCCAACCCTGTGATTACCACACTGCCAGGTCAGCGGCCCGGCATGTATAAGGACAGAAATGAAACGTATCGTCCTCATCCTGGCGATCCTTGCTTTGGCGGCGTGCGCCGCGAATACCAAAACCGAGGTCAAACGGGGTAAAAAAGGCTTGCACATTGACTGTTCGGGCCTCTCCTCCTCCTGGGAGAAGTGTTTCAGCAGTGCCGCTAGCGCCTGCACCCCTAAGGACTACAAGGTCATCGCTCGTTCAGGCGCTGCGAAATCCGAGCCTGGCGACTATCTTTTTGGCATAAATCCGGCTGGCTACACCAGCCGCAGCATGATCGTCATTTGCCGTTGAGACTTCCAAGGCAGCCCTGCCGGCTGCCCCACAAAAAGCACTCAAATGCTTTGAGTACGCTTCTCCAACCAAATCAGCGCATCGCGCTCCAGCAGCGGGGCCAGGCGGTGGAATACCTGGTCATGGTAGGCGTTGAGCCATCCACGCTCGCTCGCATCAAGCATGTCGATCAATAGGCAACGCGTATCGATCGGACACAGGGTCAGGGTCTCGAAATCCAGAAAACGGCCGAATTCGCTGCAGCCTACATCGCGCGTCACTACCAAGTTCTCGATACGCACACCCCATCGCCCAGGACGATAGGTGCCAGGTTCGATCGAGGTGATCATCCTGGCACGCATGGCTGTGTGCTCCGAAGCCGTCGAACGAAAGGCAATCACCTGGGGCCCTTCGTGAACGTTGAGAAAGTAGCCCACGCCATGCCCGGTTCCATGACCGTAATCCACTTGCTCAGCCCAAATCGGCGCACGCGCGATCGCATCTAGCATTGGAGAAGGGATGCCCTCAGGAAAGCGCGCGCGTGACAAAGCGATGACACCCTTGAGCACACGCGTGCAATCGTGCCGTTGCTCGGCGCTCGGCTCACCGACAGGCACCATCCGGGTGATGTCGGTCGTACCTCCCAGGTACTGCCCTCCAGAATCGATCAACAGTAGACCGTTACCTTCGATCCGAGCATGTGATTGGGCAGTGGCACGATAATGTGGCATGGCACCGTTCGCGTTGAACGCTGCAATAGTGGCGAAACTTGGCGAAACAAAGTCTTTGCGCCGGGACCGGGCAGCAGTCAGTTGCTCGTCGATGGTAAGCTCAGTCACTTCTCGAAGGCCCAGACTGGACTCAAGCCATGCGAAGAACTCGCACAAAGCAGCACCGTCCTGTTCCATCGCATGTCGAACATGGACCATGTCGCCATCAGCCTTTTGTGACTTATTAAGCTGGATAGGATTGATGGCTTCTATAAGCTCAATATCGGGCTGAAGGTTTGCGACCAGCCCCAGAGTGACTCGAGCCGGATCCAGAAGCAGCCGCGTGCCAGGGCAAAGAGTCTGCAAAACCCTGTCTATGTCCCTGTAATCACGCAGCTCTATGCCATCGCCTTCAAGCGAGCGGCGTAAGGGCTCGTCGACTTTGCTTTTGTCGATGAACAATAGCGCACGCTGCGGCTCGACCAATGCGTAGGCGAGAAACAGCGGATTGTAGGCCACATCGCTGCCGCGCAGATTGAATAGCCAGGCGATATCGTCAAGCGCAGCGATGACGTGTGCTTGCACGCCCTTGTGAAGCATGGTTTCACGCAGCGCGGCGAGCTTGCTGGAGCGACTGACAGTGGCGTAAGGGAATTCGTGCTCATACACAGGAAAGCGTGGCAGAGCGGGACGATCGGTCCAAACGTCGTTCAGCAAATCGGCATGCGTTCGAAGAACAACGCCGCGCGCTTCCAGATTGGCACGCAGGTCGCGGCCGCTGGCCAAAGCCATCACATTGCCGTCGACGCTTACCACACCCCCGGCTGGCACCTGTTCAACCAGCCACTGCGCAGGCGAAAGCTGACCCGGCTCAAACTTGATCAACGCCACCCCGCTGCCGTCGAGTTCGACCGTCGCCTGCTCCCAGTAACGGCTGTCAGCCCACAGCCCGGCAAATCGCGCAGTGATGACCAGAGTGCCGACCGAACCCTGAAAGCCGCTAAGCCATCGGCGACCCTGCCAATGCTCGGGAAGGTATTCGGACAGATGCGGGTCGGCGGAAGGTATCAATAGCGCATCCACACCCGCGCGCTGCATCACCTCGCGCATTTGCGCGATACGGTGCGGCACGGTTGGCAGAACCAAGGACTGATTACTCATGCACACTTCGCCTCCAAATTAGTCAAGAGTCCCACTGTAGCAGCCCAGCCCGTGCTCATAGCCTGCACTGAACTCCTTCCGTTAAATGCGGCAAATTCGACAACATTTATAGCCTTTTCCTACAGAAGTCCTTGGAGGCTTACAAAGCGGTCTTCGCAATGGAATGCAAAGCATGACGAAACGCCGCCACATAGATACAGCCACCACGACACCAAATAATGCGAACTGACTATGGGCTGGCTCAGTGGCCCCTGACGCCTAGCGGCACGTTCGGTCGACCACCGCCATAGCCCTGAGCCCGAGCTTGAGCGGGCGCAGACACTGAATCAAATCACGACATTTCGTACGAACCGGACCAAAACGTCACCGTCATTGCGGTACCCGTATTGGCAGTTGCTGGCGAACACGAAGAAATCGCCGGCGGGCAAAACATGCTCGGCACCTTCGATAACGAGGGTCAAGCACCCTTCAGCGATATAGATCTGCTCGCTCCAGCCCTCTGCATCGGCCTCGCTGACGTAGTGCTCGCCGGGTTCAAGGCGCCATTCCCATAGCTCCACTTCACGCGTGGACGGGCTTGCACCCAACAAAACAGCCTTGCTGCCGGCCTTGCCAACCCAAGCCAATTCATTGATGCGGCGATCGTTCTGCTCATCTGCCGCCTGGATCAGCTGACTGAAGGGCACGTGTAGCGCATGGGCCACACGATCAAGCGTCGCGAGACTGACGTTCTTCTCACCCGCCTCGATCGCCACGAGCATTCTACGACTGACACCCGAACGTTCCGCCAATGCGGTCTGACTCATGGCAGCCGCAATGCGCAACTGGCGGACGTTAAAACTCACGTGCTGCAGCACAGATCCACGACCTTCGGAAGATTTGGACACACCCTTGCTCACTGTTCTGGATTGCGCAGTATACTGCTCACTTTGCGGCGATTGTGCGCCGCCCTCTTCGAGCGTGCAAGTCGATGAACAATGCTCCAAACCGCAAGCCGCACCATTCGTTTCAGTTGAGCCGAGCCGAGATGGTGTTGATCTTCATCACCTTCTTATGGGGAGGAACATTCCTTCTGGTGCACAACGTCATGGCGGTCAGTGGACCCATGTTTTTCGTGGGGCTGCGCTTTGCGGCAGCGGCTGTATTCGTGGGCATGATCTGCTCGCGCAGCCTGCCCAGGTTGACGCTGCTTGAGCTGAAGGCCGGAATGTTCATCGGTATCTGCATCATGTTGGGCTATGGTTTGCAAACCATGGGTCTACAGACGATCAGCAGTAGCCAGTCGGCGTTCATCACGGCTCTGTATGTGCCTTTCGTTCCGTTGTTGCAATGGTTGGTGCTCGGCCGTCGCCCGGGACTCATGCCCAGTCTGGGCATCTGCCTGGCATTCATCGGGCTGATGCTTTTGGCAGGGCCCCAAGCAGGCACGCTGGAGTTGAGCTGGGGCGAAAGCGTGACACTGGTGAGCGCCATAGCCATTGCTGCCGAAATCATCTTGATCAGCCGTTATGCAGGCAAGGTCGATGTGCGGCGAGTGACCGTCGTGCAATTGGCCACAGCCTCGCTGCTTTCATTCCTGATGATGGCACCGACCCAAGAGTCGGTGCCTGACGTCTCATGGCTTCTGGTACTCAGCGCACTGGGCCTGGGCGCGATGAGCGCAATCATTCAAGTGGCGATGAACTGGGCACAGAAATCGGTATCGCCAACTAGGGCAACGCTCATCTACGCCGGCGAGCCGGTATGGGCCGGTCTGATCGGACGACTCGCCGGCGAACGCCTGCCTGGCCTGGCGTTGGTCGGCGCAGGCCTGATCGTGCTTGCAGTGGTGGTCAGCGAACTCAAGCTCCAACGCCGACCCAAACCCGGCAAAGACTTTGAACCTGGGCGATGCTGCGAGGACAAAATCTAGCAGCGCCCCATGCCAACCGCGGCAAATCGACAAACCATGTAATAGAAAAGTACGAAATTGCCGTCGGTTTGTAGGATTCTGCGACAGCTTACGTGTTGGTGATCAACATTCCGGCACGTATCATTCTTTGCAAACTCCTGCCGATTGGAACGCTATGTCCTTGATAGTGCTATTGCTTCTGCCCTTCATAGGCAGTTGCCTGGCGGCCGTCTTGCCGCACAACGCGCGCAATGCCGAATCCATTCTTGCGGGAGTGGTAGCGCTGGCCGGCACCCTCCAGGTGGCATTTCTCTACCCGCAAATCGCCGACGGCGGTGTCATACGCGAAGAGTTCCTCTGGCTTCCGAGTCTAGGGCTCAACCTCGTCTTGCGCATGGATGGCTTCGCCTGGATGTTCAGCCTCCTGGTGCTGGGCATAGGCACGCTGGTGTCGCTGTATGCGCGCTATTACATGTCTCCGCAAGACCCAGTGCCGCGGTTCTTCGCATTCTTCCTTGCGTTCATGGGCGCCATGCTGGGCCTGGTGATATCCGGCAACCTCATTCAATTGGTGTTCTTCTGGGAACTGACCAGCCTGTTTTCCTTCCTGCTCATCGGCTATTGGCACCACCGGGCCGATGCCAGGCGCGGCGCCTACATGGCGCTGATGGTGACTGGCGCGGGAGGCTTGTGCCTATTGGTCGGCGCTTTGCTGTTGGGGCATGTGGTGGGCAGTTACGATATCGACCAGATCCTCGCGGCGGGTGACGCGATTCGCCAGCACGCGCTGTATCCGGTGTTTCTGCCACTGATCCTGATCGGTGCGCTGAGCAAGAGCGCTCAATTCCCCTTTCATTTCTGGCTACCGCATGCAATGGCAGCTCCTACGCCGGTATCGGCTTATCTGCATTCGGCCACCATGGTCAAGGCGGGCGTCTTCCTGCTGGCAAGGTTCTGGCCTGTACTCTCAGGCAGTGAGGAGTGGTTCTGGATCGTCGGCGGCGCAGGGGCTTGCACGCTCCTGTTAGGCGCCTTCGCCGCCATGTTCCAGAACGACCTGAAAGGACTTCTGGCTTATTCGACCATCAGCCACCTGGGTTTGATCACCCTGCTACTGGGGCTGAACAGCCCGCTGGCGGCGGTCGCCGCAGTGTTCCACATCCTCAACCACGCTACGTTCAAGGCGTCGTTGTTCATGGCCGCAGGCATCATCGACCACGAAAGCGGCACCCGCGACATTCGGCGTTTGAGTGGTTTGTTCCGTCTGCTTCCTTACACGGCGACATTGGCCATGGTCGCCAGCGCCTCGATGGCTGGCGTACCTCTGCTCAATGGTTTCCTGTCCAAAGAGATGTTTTTCGCGGAAACCGTTTTCATCAGCTCGTCGGTGTGGGTCGAAATCGCACTACCGGTCATTGCCACCCTCGCCGGTACATTCAGCGTGGCGTACGCGCTGCGCTTCACGGTCGATGTGTTCTTCGGCCCACCTGCCAAAGATCTGCCGCACATTCCCCACGAGCCGCCACGCTGGATGCGCGCGCCGGTCGAGCTGTTGGTCCTGGCTTGCCTGGTCGTCGGTATTTTTCCGGCGCAATCCATTGCTCCCCTGCTGGCCGCTGCGGCATTGCCCGTGGTCGGCGGACCGTTACCGGAATACAGCCTGGCCATCTGGCACGGCTGGAACCTGCCCATGATCATGAGCCTGGTGGCCATGTCGGGTGGCGTCGTGCTCTATCTCGTGCTGCGCAAGCAACTGCGCCGTGGCCGTTTCCACTACCCCCCGCTGATTGGAAGATTGAACGGCAAACGGCTGTTCGAGCGAGGTCAGGTCCATCTTATGTTGTTGGCGCAACGAATCGAGAGATCGTTGACCAGCCGTCGTCTGCAAACCCAGCTGTTCATGTTGGTGCTGGCTGCATTCATGGCGGGGTTGATCCCGATGTTCTACAGCGGCCTGACCTGGGGCGAGCGACCGAAGATTCCGGGCTCGGGCGTGTTCGTGGCGCTTTGGCTGATCGCGATCGCCTGTGCCATCGGCGCTGCCTGGCAAGCCAAGTACCATCGCTTGGCGGCACTGACGATGGTCAGCGTCTGTGGCCTGATGACCTGCATCACGTTCGTCTGGTTTTCGGCGCCCGACCTGGCGCTGACCCAACTGGTGGTCGAGGTGGTGACGACCGTATTGATTCTGCTTGGCTTGCGCTGGCTGCCACGGCGGTTGGAGGGCGTATCGCCGCTACCAGGCAGCCTGGACCGCGCGCGGATGCGTCGAGTGCGCGACCTTGTATTAGCGAGCCTGGTCGGCGGCGGCATGGCGCTGCTGTCCTACGCCATGCTGACGCGCCCTACGCCCAACATCATTTCTTCCTTCTATCTGAGCCGGGCCCTGCCCGAAGGCGGCGGCACCAACGTGGTGAACGTGATGCTGGTCGACTTCCGCGGCTTCGACACCCTCGGCGAGATCACCGTCCTGGTAGCGGTGGGCATGACCGTATTCGCCCTGCTGCGACGCTTCAGGCCGCCCAAGGAAACCATGCAGTTGCCTGCCCAGCAGCGCCGCCTGGCTCCCGACGTGATCACCGATCTGGTCAACCCGCGCAATGCTGCCGACACTGCGCTGGGCTTCATGATGGTGCCTGCGGTGTTGGTGCGACTGCTGTTGCCGATGGCGCTGCTCGTGTCGATGTATCTGTTCATGCGAGGCCACAACCAACCTGGGGGCGGCTTCGTCGCGGGCCTGGTGATGTCCGTGGCATTCATTCTTCAATACATGGTGGCGGGCACCCAGTGGGTCGAAGCGCAGATGAGCTTGCGGCCTCTACGCTGGATGGGTGTCGGCCTGCTGTGCGCAACGCTCACAGGCGTCGGCGCCATGACCCTGGGCTACCCATTCCTGACCACCCACACCGCTCACCTGGATTTGCCAGTGCTAGGTGAGATGCATGTGGCCAGCGCACTGCTGTTCGATGTCGGCGTGTTCAGCGTAGTGGTCGGGTCGACCCTGCTGATTCTGACGGCCCTTGCCCACCAGTCGATCCGCGCCTACCGCCCAGGCGGCCAGAGCAAACCCAAGCAAGCAGGAGCTGCCTGATGGAAGAAGTGATTGCCGTTGCCATCGGAGTGCTCGCCGCCTCGGGCGTATGGCTGATTCTGCGCCCACGTACATATCAAGTGATCATGGGCTTGTGCCTGCTTTCCTATGGAGTGAACCTGTTCATCTTCAGCATGGGCAGCCTTTTCATCGGCAAGGAACCGATCATCAAAGCCGGTGTACCGCAAGACTTACTGCACTACACCGACCCCTTGCCACAAGCGCTGGTACTGACCGCGATCGTCATCAGCTTTGCCATGACCGCGCTGTTTCTGGTTGTGATGTTGGCTTCGCGGGGGCTGACCGGGACCGACCATGTCGATGGCCGGGAGCGCGAAGAATGAGTCTGATGAACCAAATGATCGTCATGCCCATTCTGCTGCCGCTGCTGACTGCAGCCCTTATGCTGCTGCTCGGCGAGAAACACCGCCAGCTCAAGGCGCGCTTGAACCTGCTCTCGAGTTGCGTCGGGCTCAGTGTTGCGGTGACTTTGCTGTTGTGGGTGAAAAGCCAGGGGTCTGCCGAATCGATTGGCGTCTACCTGCCCGGCAATTGGCCAGCGCCTTTTGGCATCGTGCTGGTAGTCGATCATCTGTCAGCGTTGATGTTGACCCTTACCGGGATACTCGGCGTTAGCGCCCTGCTCTTCGCCCGTGCACGCTGGGCCAACGCCGGCGCCAGTTTCCATGCGCTGTTCCAAGTGCAGCTGATGGGTCTGTATGGAGCCTTTCTGACGGCGGACCTTTTCAACCTGTTCGTGTTTTTCGAAGTGCTGCTCGCAGCCTCCTATGGCTTGCTGCTGCACGGCTCTGGGCGCGCACGGGTCAAGGCCGGCCTGCACTACATCGCGATCAACCTGTTCGCTTCATCACTGTTTCTGATCGGCGCAGCCATGATCTACGGCGTTACGGGAACACTGAACCTGGCCGACCTGGCGTTGAAAATCCCACTGGTGCCCGAAGCGGACCGCGGACTCCTGCACGCCGGCGCGGCGATCCTGGCAGTAGCCTTCCTGGCCAAGGCAGGTATATGGCCGCTGAATTTCTGGTTGGTCCCGGCTTACGCCTCAGCCAGCGCACCGGTGGCAGCGCTTTTTGCCATCATGACCAAGGTAGGCCTGTACGCCATATTGCGCCTATGGATGCTGTTGTTTTCCGGTCAGGCAGGGGCGTCGGCGCATTTTGGAGGCCAGTGGCTGATCTACGGTGGCTTGGCCACCTTGGCGGTGGCGGCGGTATCGCTACTGGCAGCGCAACGTCTGGAACGCATGGGATCGCTGAGCATTCTGGTATCGGCCGGGACTTTACTGGCGGCGGTTGGATTCGGCCAACCCATGCTGACCGGCGCCGCACTGTTCTACCTGATCAGCTCGACACTGGCATTGAGCGCGCTGTTCCTGCTGGCCGAACTGATCGAACGCTCGCGTTCGGCCAACGAGCAGCCGCTGTACGATGAAGAAGATGCCGTGCCAGCACCGCTGGAGTCCCTCCATCCGCCACGGGGAATCAACCTCGACGACAATCAAAAGGCGGTCATCGGCCAGGTGATTCCTTGGACCATGGCGTTCCTTGGCTTGACCTTCATCGCCTGCGCCCTTCTAGTCATCGGCATGCCCCCGCTGTCGGGCTTTATCGGCAAGCTGGGCTTGATCAGTGCGCTATTCAATCCTCTAGGCCTGGGTGTGGCACCCGAGCAAACATTGCCGTTCACCGGTTGGTCGCTGATCACCTTGCTGGTGCTGTCGGGGCTGGCCTCGCTGATCGCTTTCGGGCGAGTAGGTATCCAGCGGTTCTGGAAACCCGGAGAACGTCCATCTCCTGTATTGCGCCGCTACGAATGCGTACCGATCGTGATCCTGTTGGGATTGTGCCTGGCTTTGAGCATCAAAGCAGAACCTGTACTCAGATATACCCAAGACGCCTCCGCCAGCCTGCAAACGCCAGACCGCTACATCGAGGCCGTGCTGTCGAGCAAACCCCTGCCAGGGCCGACCAACCCGCAACTGGAGGCGCAGCCATGAGCCGTCTGTTCCCTGCACCTTTGTTATCGGCAGCGCTCTTCGTACTGTGGCTGTTGCTCAACCTTTCGGTCAGTCCTGGCAACATCTTACTGGCGGCTGGGCTTGCGCTGTTCGCACCGCTGCTTCTTGCCCCACTTCGCCCTCAGCATGCTCACGTAAGGCGTCCCTGGACCATTGCAAAACTGATCGGGCGCGTAGGTTACGATGTCATCCACTCCAACTTGCAAGTGGCGGTCAAGGTGCTGACCTTGAGCTCTCGTCCACCCCGTTCGGTATTCGTCCATATTCCTCTGGATCTGCGCGACACACATGGGCTGGCTGCGCTGTCGATGATCACCACGGTCGTGCCGGGCACGGTCTGGTCCGAACTGGCGCTGGACCGTAGCACGTTGTTGTTGCATGTGTTTCATCTCGAAGACGAAGCCGCCTTCATCGAGCATTTCAAGCGCGTCTACGAACGCCCCCTGATGGAGATCTTCGAATGACCGGGCTGCTCGCCAATACCGTTCTTGCCAGTTTGTTCATCCTCAGCATCGCCATGTGCCTGGCGCTGGTCAGGCTGTTTCGCGGCCCTTCCGCGCAAGACCGGGTCCTGGCGTTGGACTACCTGTACATATTGGGAATGTTGATGATGTTGGTGCTGGGCATCCGTTATGCCAGTGACACCTACTTCGAAGGTGCGCTACTGATTGCGCTATTCGGCTTCGTAGGCTCGTTCGCACTGGCCAAATTCCTGTTGCGAGGCGAGGTGATCGAATGACCGAAAGTGTCGAACTGCCCTTCTGGCTGGAAGCGATCACGGCAGTGCTACTGCTGACCGGTAGTTCGTTCGCAGTGTTGGGTGCATTTGGGCTGGTGCGTCTCAAAGACTATTTCCAACGCATGCACCCTCCGGCTCTAGCCTCGACGCTGGGAGCGTGGTGCGTGGCGCTGGCATCGATCCTGTATTTTTCCAGCCTCAAGCAAAGCCTGGTACTGCACGCTTGGCTGATACCGATTCTGCTGTCGATCACGGTGCCGGTCACGACGCTGCTACTGGCCAGGGCAGCGCTGTTTCGCAAACGCGCTGCGGGTGAGGATGTGCCTGAAGAGGTCAGCGGACGGGACGGAGGTAACTAGCATCGCTGGCCACCTGCAAGCCGCTGCAGTTCGCGGCACGTTTGCCTGGCCAGCGCTAGCGGACGTGTCTGATAGAGCTGAGTTGCGACCCCGACCATGCCAGCTTCCCTGAGGCTCGTCTCGCTTGCTCAGCCAGTGCATTGCATTAGCTTGATGTGCAAGATCATCATCAACCTTGCGAAGCGAGCACTGAGGCTGAGCAGATGTCACTCACTGGCCTTGAACGTGGTCAGCTCGCCCTTACGCCACTTCGCAACCTTGCCAGTCACCGCTTTGAGCAGCTTGCCCAGACCCTCGGGTACTTGTTGATGCGCGGCGAACACCAACATGACGCCATGCCCTTCGCGGAACACGATGCCTTCGCCTTGCTCGACCGAAACGAAGGCGTAATCGCCGACGCCATAAACGTTGAATTTGATGTCGCGAAAGCGTAGCTCCAGCTTCCCACCCTCGCGGCTGGGCAGTACGGCGGCGCGGAAATGGTCACCGACCTTGAGCTCCAGGCGCTGCTTATCGTCGACCACCAACGCGTTTTCAAGATCGACTTCAGCCATGTACAACCCTTCCGGGCTTTGTTCGCTGATGTAAACGAAACGCCCCTGAAACAGTTTGACGAGTTGGGCACGCAAATCACCCAGGACAAACAATGCGTGTGTATCCAGCGTACTGACTGCCAATGAATAAATCCTCGAAACGGTTACACCCTGCTCCCGGATGGCATACGCGCAAGACCGGGCAGCGGGACTTCAAGTTGAAGTGGAAGACTACTGATCACCGCGTACCATGTCTGTCGAAGTAGGCTACGGCCCGTGCAGGAATGGTGACATCCCGGCTTAAGTCGTTTCCCCAATCAGGCACGCGGTGTTTTCTGTCGAAACGAGACGTAACGTCTGACAACAAAAGGGCTAACAAAGGCGCGATAGATATCCAGGCTTTCAGAGAAAATCAGCCTTGGCATCTACCCGAACATTCCGAGAAAAGAATATGCACGAAAACACCGAAATTCGTCGAGAGGAAAAGGACAGCCCCTACGCAAAGCTCGGCATAAACTTACCGCGATTCATCGTCATTCCAGCGGGCGTGGACTTCTTCCACATCATGGAAAGTGCCACCGGCCGGATCAAGGGGTTTCGCCGACTGCACCTGGATGCCTGCTTACTGGCCAAATCGCTCGAGCTCTCACACCGCGTGACGCCAGCACTTGACCCCATGCCGATGCACAGGTTCAGCCTTCTCTTTTCCGCAGACATGCGAAAGCCCCAGGGATTTCTCTCTGGGGCTTTCCGACAATCTGGCGATCACACCTGACGCGAGTGGCGATCAAGCTGCTCGTGGCGCTCTTGGGCCTCGATGCAGTATTTGGTTGTGGGGCTGATCAACAAACGCTGCAAGCCGATAGGTTCGCCGCTGTCGTCACACCAGCCAAAGCTTTCGTCCACGATGCGACCCAGAGCCATTTCCAGCTGCGGCAACAGACGCTGGTCGCGCTCAATGGCATTGACCAGCCAGTGCCGCTCTTCTTCGACGGAAGCGACGTCGGCAGGGTCCGACGGGGTGTCCAGGCTCTCGATGGTGCTACGGCTCAGCTCGATGCGCTCATGGGTGTCGACTTTCATCGCTTGCAAAAGCGAAGTGAAGTAGGCGAGCTGATCGGCATTCATGTAGTCATCGGCCGACATGGCCAGTAACTGTTCCTTGGTCATCGACTTCTCTATGAAAATAGGTGCATTTGGGCGGCCCGTGGGCCGCCAGCGTCGCGCAAAGGCAACGGAATTGTTCGAGCGCCAGTGCGACGCTCGTTTGCAGGGGGCGGCAGTCTAAGGTGCCGCGTCGCGGTGGGCAACCTAAATGAATCGACCGGTTCTGAAAAGGCGTGCATTCATGGGTCTGGCAATGCATCAAAACGGCCGGGCACTCGAGGTAGCGCCGCTCGTCACTACGCTTGGCAACAAGGCGTGACACCGCATCAGCGATCCTTGAACTGGGCCGCACGCTTGGCGACGAAAGCGGCCATACCCTCTTTCTGGTCCTCAGTGGCGAAGGCCGCATGGAACACCCGCCGCTCGAAACGCACGCCCTCGCTGAGGGTGACTTCGAACGCACGGTTGACGCTTTCCTTGACCATCATCGCCACAGGAATCGACTTGCTGGCGATGGTGGCCGCCACTTTCAACGCCTCTTCGAGCAGGTCGGCCTGAGGCACGATACGCGCTACCAGCCCGGCGCGCTCGGCCTCTTCGGCATCCATCAGGCGACCGCTCAGGCACAGCTCCATGGCCTTGGCCTTACCCACGGCGCGGGTCAGGCGCTGGGTGCCACCCATGCCGGGCAGTACACCGAGGTTAATCTCGGGCTGACCGAACCTGGCGTTGTCGGCGGCCAGAATGAAATCGCACATCATCGCCAGTTCGCAGCCGCCACCCAAGGCGAAGCCCGACACCGCGGCGATGATCGGCTTGCGCCGGTTGGCGATGCGGTCGGCGTCGCTGAACAGGTCTTCGGTGTAGATCTGCGGGTAGCTGAGTTCGGCCATCTCCTTGATGTCGGCACCCGCAGCGAAGGCCTTGGCCGAACCGGTCAGCACCACACAGCCGATCTGCGGATCGCGTTCCAGTTGGTCGAGAGCCTGATTGATCTCGGCGACGATCTGCGCGTTCAGGGCATTGAGGGCCTGAGGGCGGTTGAGGGTGATCAGCCCGACTTTGCCGTGGATGTCCAACACGATGCTTTCGAATGCCATGCAATCTGCTCCTTCAAAGGTTGCGCGCAATGACCATGCGCTGGATGTCGCTGGTGCCCTCGTAGATCTGGCATACACGCACATCTCGATAGATCCGTTCCAGCGGGAAGTCGCTCAGATAGCCATATCCGCCCAAGGTCTGCAAGGCATCGGAGCAGACCTGCTCGGCCATCTCGGACGCGAACAGCTTGGCCATCGACGCCTCCACCAGCGCAGGGCGCCCGGCATCGCGCAGCGCTGCGGCATGTAGCACCATCTGCCGCGCCACGGCGATACGCGTAGCCATGTCGGCCAGACGGAATGCCACGGCCTGATGCTCGACCAGCGCCTTGCCGAAACTTTGCCGTTCGCGGGCGTAGTCGCGCGCCACCTCGAACGCCGCTCGGGCCATCCCCACCGACTGTGCGGCGATGCCGATGCGCCCGCCTTCTAGGTTGGCCAGGGCGATACGATACCCCTCGCCCTCCTCGCCCAGACGATTGGCGAGCGGAATGCGCAGCCCGTCGAAATGCAATTGACAGGTGTCGGAGGCGTGTTGGCCGAGTTTGTCTTCGACCCGCGCGACCTGGTAGCCCGGCGTATCGGTCGGCACGATGAAGGCGCTGATGCCACGTTTGCCCGCCTCGGGGTCGGTGACGGCGAAGACGATCACCACGCCGGCATTCTGCCCCGAAGTGATGAATTGCTTGCTGCCGTCGAGCACGTAATGCTCGCCGTCGCGCCGGGCGCGGGTTTTCAGGCGGCTGGCGTCGGAACCTGCCTGGGGTTCGGTCAGGGCGAAGGCACCGAGCATTTCGCCTCGCGCCAATGGCGTGAGGAAGCGCTGCTTCTGCACTTCGTTGCCGAAGTTGAGGATCGGCACGCAACCCACCGAGTTGTGCACGCTCATGATGGTCGAACACGAGCCGTCCCCGGCCGCGATTTCTTCGAGGGCCAAGGCATAGGCCACGTAGCCGGTGTCGCTGCCACTCCACTGCTCCGGTACCAGCATGCCGAACAAACTCAGGGCAGCCATCTCGTCGATGGCTTCGCGAGGAAAGCGATGGGCTTTGTCCCACTGCGCGGCGAATGGCTTGAGCCGCTCCTGGGCGAACCCGCGGATGGCGTCGGCAATCTGTTGCTGCTCTTCATCGATCAACATGGCTCACCTCAGTACAGGCATTCGACGGCGATCGCCGTGGCTTCGCCGCCGCCGATGCAGATGGCGGCCACGCCCCGACGCAGGCCGTTCTGACGCAGCGCCGACAGCAGCGTCACCACGATCCGCGCCCCCGAGGCGCCGATAGGATGACCGAGGGCACAGGCGCCACCGTGCACATTGACCTTGTCATGGGGCAGCGCCAGTCGCTGCATCGCCGCCAGGGTCACCACGGCAAAGGCTTCGTTGATTTCGAACAGGTCGACTTCGGCCAAGGACCAGCCGGTACGTGCCATCAAGCGTTCGATGGCGCCGATGGGCGCGGTGGGGAATAGGCCGGGCGCGTCGGCGAAGGCCGCATGCCCATGGATCAGCGCCAATGGTGTCAGCCCCCGCCGTTCGGCCTGGGAGCGACGCATCAACAGCAACGCCGCGGCGCCGTCGGAGATCGAACTGGCATTGGCGGCGGTCACCGTGCCGTCGGCGCGAAACGCGGGGCGCAGCTGGGGGATTTTTTCCAAACGTGCCTTGGGCGGCTGCTCGTCTTCGCTGACCACCCGCGTTTGCTTGCCTTCGGCGACTTGCACCGGAACGATCTCGGCGCTGAAGCGACCCGCCGCCATGGCCTGCTGGGCACGGGTCAGCGAGGCGATGGCGAAGGCGTCCTGCTGCTCGCGGCTGAAACCGTGGGTTTGCGCGCAGTCCTCGGCGAAGGTGCCCATCAGCCGACCTTTGTCATAGGCGTCTTCCAGACCGTCGAGAAACATGTGGTCGAGCACCTTGCCATGGCCCATGCGGTAACCGTTGCGCGCCTTGTCGAGCAGATAGGGCGCGTTGCTCATGCTTTCCATGCCGCCGACCACCACCACATCGGCGCTCTCTGCACGCAGCAGGTCGTGGCCGAGCAGCAATGCCTGCATGCCAGAGCCGCACATCTTGTTCAGTGTGGTGCAGGTGGTCGAAGTCGGCAGCCCCGCTCCCAACGCCGCTTGGCGCGCGGGAGCTTGGCCCAGGCCTGCGGGCAGAACGCAGCCGAACAGCACCTGTTCCACCTCGGCAGGCGCTACGCCGGCCCGCTCGACGGCGGCCGCGATGGCGATGGCGCCCAGCTGTGGCGCGGTTTTCGATGCGAGATCGCCTTGCAGCCCGCCCATAGGCGTGCGCACGGCACTGACGATGACGATGGGGTCAGCGGAAAGCGGCATGAACAGTCTCCTTGTGAAAGTTCAACGAGCGGCCATGCGCAAGGCGCCGTCCAGACGGATCACCTCGCCATTGAGCATGCTGTTTTCAATGATGTGGCGCGCCAGCGCCGCGTATTCCTCGGGACGCCCCAGGCGCGCTGGAAACGGCACACCGGCGGCGAGCGAGGCGCGCACGTCTTCGCTCATGCCTGCCATCATCGGCGTTTCGAAGATGCCGGGGGCAATGGTCATCACGCGGATGCCATGACGGGCCAGCTCGCGCGCAACGGGCAACGTCATGCTGGCTATGGCGCCTTTGGACGCCGCATAGGCGGCCTGTCCGATCTGACCATCGAAGGCAGCGACCGAGGCGGTGTTGATGATCACTCCGCGCTCGCCCTCGGCATTGGCCGGATTGTCGGCCATGGCTGCGGCGGCCAGACGCATCAGGTTGAAACTGCCGATCAGGTTCACGCCAATGACCCGCACGAAGCTGTCGAGCGCATGCGGTCCTTGTTTGCCCAGTACTTTCTCACCGGCCACGATGCCTGCGCAGTTGATCAATCCATGCAGGCTGCCGAAATCCTCCAGCGCACGGTCCAGTGCCGTTTGGGTGGCGCCTTCGTCGCGGATGTCGGCGACGGCGAAGCGAGCGTTGGCACCCAGCTCGCAGGCTTTGGCCTGCACCGCACTCGCATTGAGGTCGAGCAGGGTGACCCGCGCACCGGCCTCGACGAGCATGCGCGCAGTAGCCGCGCCGAGCCCGGAAGCTGCGCCACTGATGATGAAATGGGAATTGTCGATGATCATGTCCGTCGTCCTCATGCTCAACGACGGTGCTTGGGTGGTCGTTACGCAGCAGGAAATCGGCATCACCGTCGTGGCGAGCATGTTCGCGCCGTGCGCAGAACGGGGGCAATGGTCAAAGCCGTCAGCGTGCATGACCGCTTTGGCCAATGCCGGCCGTCGTCAGCGGGTGCGAGCGCTCGAGCCTGACGGCACTTGCGTGTCGAGGGTCTCGAGCAGCTCGAGCGTCAATTGCAGACGCAGCGCCTCAAGGGCACTTTCGCAACGCACACTCAGCTCATCCCAACGCTGGCGATACACTTCGCTGCTCAGGCTGTCCATCTGCTCGTCCAGTGCCGAGCCTTCGCTATCGAAGTCCTCCTGAACCCGAGCGAAGGCCTGCTCGTGGCGTGCTTGCAGATAACGTTGCCAGAACGGGCGCTGTACCAGACTCTCGGCCACCGCCTGGTCGGTTTCACCATTGCGCACGTACTCCAAGGCTCGATCCAGGTCTTCCTGAGGCACGTTGGCGATTCGCACGTAATGCATGCTGGCAGGCTGGAACGGCAAATCCAGGGGGGCGGCCAAGCGCACCCGGTAATACAGGCTCACCTCGATCTCATCGACTCCACGGTCCTCGGCGACACGCTGTTGCATGTCCTGTCGCGCGAACGCCTCCACGCGCGCCAAGCGCCACAGACGCCGACCCAAGGCGATCAACCGCATCGCGCGACTTTGCTCATCAGCTTCGGTCTCAACGTTGGCTTCGGCATTGGCCTGGGTTTCCAGCACTTGCACCTGCAAGTCACTGAAGCGCTCGGCCACGCTGTCCGCGCAAGTGGTAGGTTCGTTGGCACGGCTGAAAATCGCTTCGCGCAGCCCGCTATCGCTGTCCAGCGCAGCGATCATCGACCAGACCTGCTCACTCAAATGGGCAGGCGCCTGGACGAAATCGGAGGTACGGGAGAGTTGTCCGAACAAGTCGATCAGCCCGCTGCTGCCAGGGTGGGCCGCCAGATTGTCCCACCGAGTCGCATGCAGGCTGCGTTGAGTGTCCGACGTTCGACCGAGCCATTCTTCACGCGCCTCGCTCGGCGACAATCCCACTTCAGGAACGGCAAGCCCGCCTGCATGGGCCACGGGATGAGGCTCCACGCTCAACAAAGCTTGCAGTTGCCTGAAGTCGAGTGGGTTGTTCTGCACCATCAGTGTCCGCCGGAAGGCCAAGGGCATCTGCAGCACGGTCTCTGGAATGGCATTCAGATGGTTATCACGCAAGTCGATCGATTCCAGGAAGCTGCACAGATCGAGACCCATTGGCCAGGTCCTCAACTGGCAGTTGCGCAGGCTGATCCAGTACAAGCGGGATAAATGGTGCAGGCCTCTGTTGAACGACACCAAGGGGTTGTAGCTGAGGTTCAAAGATCGCAAATTCGACATACTGCTCAGGATATTCTCGCCCTGTATGCTCAGGCGAATCCGGTTGTGGTCGAGGCTCAACGCTTCCAGACTCGGTATGTAAGCCAGACCAACGGGTATGCGTTCCAACTCGTTACTGCCCAAGTTGAGCCTGCGCAGATTGCGGAATGCCTGCAGGAAACTCGTGGGCGCCTCGCGCAGGTGCATGTTGCGCAGCACGAGCACCGAGATATGATCGAATTCAACCCCGTCTGGTAATTCCGGTAGCGTCTGAATGGATATGCCGCTCAGGTCCAGACGTTCCTCGAAGCCGAGTCCGCCCGGCCCCGATGTACGCCTGCCAAGCAGCCTCCAGCAATTTCGCAAACGCAACGCCAGTTGCTGGCACCGAGTGCGGATATTGCTATCCGACTGTTCGTGCGTCCAGCGAGTGAGCGCCCGGTCCAAGCGCCACCAAGCGACTTCCTGCTCGAGCAACGCATCGAAAGGCGAAAGGCCTGACGCTTGTAGAACGCCCAGATAACGATCCACGTCGGCTTCGCTGAGCCCTGGGAAAATGGCTCGGATACGATCGCGTAGCACCTGATCGGCATGCGACGGCCGGCCCCGGCCATTGAGCAGATAACCCACACGGCCATCGGGCAAGCGTTGGCCTGGGTTGAACCTACGCGCCTCGGCGCGCCAGCCCAGCAGTTCCAACCGACGATCGATGGTTTCGGGCAATTGCCGGAGCAAGCGATCGCGCAAACCCGTCGCCTTCGAGGCCATACCCAGGCCAAGCTGCTGCAGCTGATCGTGCGAGAGCAACGCTGCCAGCGTTTCGAACACGTCTTGCGAATGGTCGAGTTCCAGCTCCACAGCACGTTCGTCGCCGTCGTACAGCGTGAAGCGCTCCCCCGAGTGCACCAGGATTCGCAGTGTCTGAGGGTCGGCCTGAGGATTCATGATCGCAATACGACGCCCCCATGCACTGCCCGCGCGCACCTCGATATTGAACGCAGAAGGCCAATGCGGCAGACGGCGCAGCAAGGCGACGACCAGGTCGGCTGTGTCATCGCTGAACGACTCGGCGAAATACATGCCTTCGATCGCTCGACTCAAGCGAGCCTGTTGCCTGATCGACCGCGCCCTCTGCGCCATGGCCATGGGCAGGCGGCGCTCGATCAGCGCCAGTTTTCGCTCGACCTCGCCCACCTCGCGGATCGCTTCTTCGGCATACGCATCTGCCAAACTGGGAAAGTCTCGTTGCACCAAACGCATCAATGCCTCGTCGGGCAAGCGCATCTGGGTCAGGTGCTCCAACAGCGGACGACGCAGGGCCGTTTCCTGCGCCAAGAGCGTTTCCCGCATGGAATCAGCATCGAGCCCGGCGATGTTCGGCTGCGAAAGGCACCATGCTTGGATCTGCCCGTCTTGGGTGGGATGCCCCTGAGCCAGTCCAGTGAAGAATCGATCGATGCGCAGGCGCCCTTCGAAACGCCGCATCGCTTCACGCAAGTTCAACGGCAGCGGCCGACTCTCCACCAACAGGCCACGTAACTCGTCCCCGTCAGTACCGGCAATCCTCAACACCTGCTCAACTTGATTGACGTTCAGCGGGGGGTCGTGGGGCCAAAGGGTGTTGAGCATCTGTGATTCGTCATGCCACTCCAAGGGCCGGGCCAGGAACAGCCGCCAGCCGCGCTCGCCGTTGTGCTGTACGGGTGGGCCATATGTGTGCGGCCGCTGCGGATGGCGCAACCGCCATGGCCCGTCGACATCGGGTCGGTGCACTTCGTACCAGGCCTCGCCCATGCGCAGCCAACGCCGCTTGCCATCGCCGTAGAGGCCATCGGACTGCAGTTGGGCTTGCGGAGCCGGCACCTCGTAAGCACTTGGATCGGCCGACCACAAGCGTTTCTCGCCACTGTCCAGGATCACCGGTTGCAAGCCATCGACCAGCCGGCTGCGAGCGAACCCCCTTGCTACCAAGGTGGCGCCGCCGGCCACGGCTGCGGTTACGGCGACCGTCTCAGCGACACCCAGAAAATGCTCCAGCGCTTCGTGCTGGTGCCCATGGCTCCAGTCCTGCACGCCTTCGAAGGCCTCCGACAGCACTTGCACCACCATTTGCCCCAGGAGCACCGCGCCCACCACCGGAACGAAGAAGCCGGCCAGGCCTGCCAACGCCAATCCGGCGCTCTGCCATTGCTCACGCCGCTCCCGCGCCGCCGTGGCGTCGGCCAGCGACGAGGGCACCAACAGCAATTTGGCGTCCGCCCTGAGGGTCTCCACTTGCGAGGCCACCAACTGCGTGAAGGGATCGCCTGCGATCGCTTGCGCCTGCACTTCGAGGTCAGGCACATCGTCCTTCAGTCGTTGGCCGAGCTGCTTGAGAAACGCAGGTCGCTGCTCCAGACCGACAAGCTGCGCGAACGTCTGGTGATCGGACTGCGCCCGCAGATCGTCCAGCAAGGCCGTATGCACTTGCGTCCAATTGGCGAACGTACGCAACGCGCGAACCGGATCGCTTGGCATGTACAGCAACACGCCTTGCCATCGGTTTTGAGCATCGCGCAGTTCGATGGCCAGGACATCCGCCAACAGCCGACCGAGCATGCTCACGCGCACCACAGTCGCCTGCAGGCAATCGCCACAAGCAGTGGCGCTCGAGCGGAGCAAGTTCTCCAGCGCCGCGTGCGCGGGAGCGGACAACCGTCCTTTGAGCAAAGCCACTTCAGCCGTCAGCAGACAGCCGGCACGCTTGTCTTCGGCCAACAGAGCGCGGGTCTGTTCGCTGAAGGTATCGTTGAGCAACTGCTGGTAGGCGGCGCCGACATCGGCAAGACGACACTGCGCGATCAAGGCATCGGTATCGGGTGTCAACAGGTCGAAGCCACCGGCCGTGACCAAACCTGTGCCAATGGGGTAGGACGTATCGGCAGGGAAGTTCTGCATCAGCCTCAACAACGCCGGTTCACGGCGGTAAACCGGCTGCAAGATGGTCCAGCCGGGCATCGAAATGCTGGGAATGCTTGGCCTCACCACGAGCCATTCCAGCTGCTCGACGTTTGCACCATGCGGCAGAAATCTGGCCAGATGCCGGTCGAACGCCCGCTTGGCGAAGTCCTGCAACGAAATGAGCTCGACGGTAGCCTGGCGAACGCGCTCATGGCTGATGCGGTAAGCCTGGAAACGGTCACGCAAACCGTTGATCTGCGCCGCTGTGGCGTCGGCAAGCCAGGGTTTGAGCAACGACCTGATGAACTGGTCGGTGTAGGGCGCGCCTTGTGGATCGATGGGAGGGGGCATGAGCAGCTCCTGGACGAAAAGCGTCCAAGGTGCAGAAACGGCAGCGCAAAAAGCAGCTGGAATTCACTCCACGAGTCAGCGCTGGTCGGTAGCGCCGCTGAGTGTGCGGTAGTGCCCAGGGTTGCAGCCGAACCATTTGCGGAAGGCTTTGTAGAACGAACTGTTGTCGGCATAGCCAAGCCGCTCGGCCACCTCGACCAGACTGATCTGCGGATCGGCCAACCAGCTCACCGCCAGTTCGCGGCGCACGCTGTCTTTCACGCCTTGATAGCTCTGTCCCTCCTCGGCCAAGCGCCGTCGCAGCGTCGACAACGACAGGCACAGACGCTTGGCCAAGCAGGCCGCGTCAGGCCATTGCGCCGGATCCTGGGCCAGCAGGTCGGTGCGGATGCGTCGTCCCAGGCTGGAGGGGTCCCGGTAGCGGACCAAAATGTTGCCCGGCGCATGGGCAAGAAACTGCTGCAGCTCCTGAACGGTGCGCCGAATCGGCTGATCCAGGCTGTCGGCCGCAATGATCATGCGCGTGGTTGGACGATCGAAGCGCAGGTTTTCGGAAAACATCACCCGGTAGTCATCGCAGAACGGCGGCGCAGCGCAACGCAGGTCTACGGCCAGAATGGCAATGCGTCGCCCTGCAAGCCAACAGGCCAGACCGTGGACGATCATCCACAACGTGAAGTAGGCGAAGGCGCGCTGTGGCGCCGGATGGGGTTCGTCTAGCACGATCTGCGCGATACTGCGCTCGCGCAGCAGTCGAGGTTTGAGGTGAGCCAATGCCAGGCCCAGGTATTGCAGCGCGGTCTCGAGCCCGTCGCCAACGCTGGCCTGGACCACACTCGCACGCCCCATGAAGGCCAGGCTGCCGAGCGGCAAACCGCGTGGGTCCATGGCGAAGAATTCGTCGTCGCATTGTCGTGCCAGGCGCCGCCACAAGGCGGCGTAGGTCTGGCTGGGAAGACGGCCGTCAGGCTGCTGAACGGACTGAGGGTCGATGCCCAGACGTTGCAACAGGGCATGGCTGTCAGACCCGGCTGGGCAACTTTGCAGGAGTGCCTCGCGCACCAAGTGCATGGAAATGGTGTCTTTGTCGCTCATCACCGCGGGCACCCAGGCTCAAGGAAGTGGGCCATCTTACCTAGCTGGCCCACCCGGACAAACCCGCTCGAATCAGACCGAACGGTTGAGCTTCACCCAACCGGCGAAGCGGTCGATGAACGATTGCAGGAAGGGGCGGGTTTTCTCGTTCAGCTTGCCGGCGTCGTCGAACAGGTTGGCAGCGCCACCGACATAGGCTTCGGGCATTTGCATGCACGGCATGTCGAGAAACACCAGGGTCTGGCGTACGGCATGATTGGCGCCAAAGCCGCCCAATGCACCGGGCGATACGCTCGCCACCGCCGTCGGCTTGCCGCTCCAGGCGCTCTGGCCATACGGCCGCGAGCCCACGTCGATGGCATTTTTCAAGCAGCCGGGAATCGAGCGGTTGTACTCGGGCGTGACGAACAATACGGCGTCGCTCGCGCGGATTTCGTCGCGAAAGCGCGTCCAGGCCGCAGGCGCGTCGGCTTCGATGTCTTCGTTGTACATGGCCAGATCGCCGATCTCGACGATCTTCAGCGACAGGCTGGAGGGCGCGAGCTCCGCGAGCGCGCGGGCCACTTTACGGTTGTAGGAATCCTTGCGCAGACTGCCGACGACGACGGCTACCGAATACTCATGGCTCATGGCGATTTCCCGACTCTGCTGTGAATGAATGGCTGTAGTTATAGATGACCACTGCGCGTGTTCAGGGTTTTTTCAGTTCGGCGGAAAACTTACTGGCTGCTGTATCGGTCTATGGCTGTAGACATTTCCTAATATTTCAGAGGTTTCCTCGCCCATGGCAGCAGTAATGGTCGGCCAGTTCCACGCACGTGACGCTGAAGGCCGCATCTATCCCGTTCATGAATTCCAGGAATCGACCCTGCAGGAAGACGGTAGCTCGCTGGGTTCGCCCATCGTCACTTACCGTCTGGCAATCGGCGATCGCGTCAACCATTTGGGCGAAAACCGTTTCGAATTGGTCAACAGCGGCGTGGAGCTGATTCGCGTCCCCTGACCATGATTGGGGACGGGTGCCCCACCTGCCCCTGGATCGCCGCAGACGCAACGGGGTATCCCACATGGCCCCACATATGACAGCAGTCTGTGTGGGGCCAGCCTTCATGTCAGCGGCTGCTGCACGCCTGACGCATTATCTCGACCACCCTCGTGCACGCAGGCCGGCCAAGTGTCTCAACCCAGGTTTTCCCAAAGCGCAGGCGCACCCGCTGCCTTGGCGATGGCGGTCAGGCGCTCGGCGTGGGCCTCCAGCTCGGCGGCACTGGCCAGCAACACCGGACCCGGCTGGCGACCGCTGATCCGGCGAATCTCGCTGGGCCGGGCAGCGGAGCCGTCTTCGTCTTCGCCACCACTGCCAGCCAGCGACAGGCTGGTCTGGCCACCGGTCATGGCCAGGTAGACGTCCGCCAGCAATTCGGCGTCGAGCAAGGCGCCGTGCAGGTCGCGCCCGGAGTTGTCGATGCCATAGCGTTTGCACAAGGCATCGAGGCTGTTGCGCTGGCCCGGGTGGCGCGAGCGCGCCATCATCAGGGTGTCGAGGATCGGACAATGCAGCGAAATGTCGGCGCGATCCTGCTGACCGACCAAGGCGAATTCGTTGTTGATGAAGCCGACGTCGAACGCCGCGTTATGGATGACCAGGGTGGCGCCCTGGATGAAGTCGAAGAATTCGTCGGCCACTTCGGCGAAGCGCGGTTTGCCGATCAGGAATGCATCGGTGATGCCGTGCACGCCGATGGCGCCTTCGTCGCTTTCGCGGTCGGGCTGCAAGTAGACATGGAAATGGCGGCCGGTGAGGCGCCGACCGATGACTTCGACACAACCGATTTCGATGACCCGGTGCCCCTCAGTCACGGGCATGCCGGTGGTTTCGGTATCGAGGATGATGAGCCGTTTGTCTTGCTGCTGCTCCACGCGGGTGACTCCAACTTGCATCACAGGAAAAGGCATCGATTGTACCCCAGCCCAGCCTGCGACGCCGGGCGGAGGTACGAGCGGTCAGCGGCTGGCGCGGACTTCGTCGACGCCACGGTTGGCCAACTGATCGGCACGCTCGTTGCCAGGGTGGCCGATGTGGCCGCGGACCCATTTCCAGGTCACGTTGTGGCGGTTGACCTGCTCATCGAGCAACACCCAGAGGTCGGCGTTCTTCACCGGCTCCTTGGCGGCGGTCTTCCAGCCGCGCTTCTTCCAGTTGCTCATCCATTCGGTGATGCCCTTCATGACGTATTGCGAGTCAGTGGTGAGCACCACGTCGCATTCACGGGTCAGCACCATCAGGCCCTGGATGGCGGCCATCAGCTCCATGCGGTTGTTGGTGGTGTTGAGCTCGCCACCCCAGAGCTCCTTTTCCGCGCCCTTGTAGACGATCAGAACGCCCCAGCCACCCAGGCCAGGATTGCCCTTGCAGGCACCATCGGTGTAGATCTCGACGCTATCGGTCATGTACTGCCTATTCGCTTGAAATGATCGAGGCTCGGCAGCGGCGACGCTCAGCCATCGCTGCGCCGGCGATTGACCTTGGCCAGCGGCATGGGCAACAGCTTGCCCATCGGCTCCCGGCGCGTCTGGCGCAGGGGCCGCAGGCCCACCACCATCTTGCGCGCCACCAGCACGTAGACCCCGCCGCCGCCCAGTTGCCAACGACCGGCACACTGCTCCCAACCCATCAGGCGCTGCTGCCAAGCCTTGGAGGAAAGCGGCGGACGATAGCACCCGAACCGACGTTTCTCCAGCGCGAAGCCCAGCAGGTTGAGCCAGTCGCCGACCCGTGACGCCGAGATGCAGCGCGCTTTGCGCAAGGCGCCCTTACCGAGCAGATGGCGCATGCCCCAGGTGCTCCAGGGGTTGACGCCGACCACCAGCAGGTGCCCACCGGGGCGCACGGCCATGGCGGCCTCGCGCAGCAGCCCGTGGGGCGAGAGGCTGAAGTCCAGGCCATGCTGCAGCACCACGACATCGGCCGCATGCTCGCTGAGCGGCCAGGCCTGCTCCTCGCACACGATCTCGACCCCCGGAAACGGCGCGCCCAGGCGCACGTTGCGCTGCACCTGCGGCGCGCTGGGCGGGGCTTCGGCGCAGGGTCCGTAATGCACCAGAAAGCCGCCGAAAAAACGCGCCAGCTCTTCCTCGAGCAGCGCTTGCTCTTCATTCAGCATCAATTGCCCGATAGGGCTGTCGAACCAATCCCGGGCCTGCCCGATCAGTTCGACCCACTCGGCATCGGCCTGGGCAAACACTTGGTCGCTCATTGCATGTTCCTCGGCTAGTTCTCTGGCCGCACCTCGAGCGTCAGAGCTGGTCTGAAACGCTAAGATGCCTGTATGTCCCACCTAGAGATTCGGATCCGCGCCATGATACAGATCGATGCACTGCCTGCTTTCTCCGACAACTACATCTGGTTGTTGCAAGATACTGCCACACAGCGCTGCGTGGTGGTCGACCCAGGGGACGACCAACCTGTGGCCGCTTGGCTGGACGCCCACCCGCAGTGGCGCTTGACCGACATCCTCATCACCCACCACCACCAGGACCACGTCGGCGGCGTCGAGGCGCTCAAGGCCAGGACCGGCGCGCGCGTGCACGGCCCGGCCAGCGAGCGTATTCCCGGCCGCGACGTGGCATTGCGCGACGGCGATCAGGTGGCGGTGCTGGGCCTGACTTTCGAGGTCATCGACGTGCCGGGGCACACCCTTGGACACATCGCCTTCTACAGTGCGCAACCCCGGACCCCACTGCTGTTCAGCGGCGACACGCTGTTCGCCGGTGGCTGCGGGCGCCTGTTCGAGGGTACGCCCGAGCAGATGCATGCCTCGCTGAGCCGACTGGCAGCCCTGCCGCCCAGCACCGAGGTGTATTGCGCCCACGAGTACACCTTGAGCAACCTGCGCTTCGCCGCCGCCGTCGAGCCCGACAATGCGCAGGTGCGTCAGCGCCTGAGCGAGGTGGAGGAACTGCGTGCCCAGCAACGCATCACCCTACCCTCCACCTTGGGTCTGGAGCTTCGAACCAATCCTTTCCTGCGCACCGCTGAAACATCTGTTAAACAAAAAGCAGACGAGCGGACAAACAAGGTAAACCCCAGTTCCATCGAGGTTTTTGCTGCCTTGCGCGCTTGGAAGAACGCGTTCTGATAACCCCAAGATATATCTCAGCACGGCCCCAAGGTTGACCATCCGGGAAGCGGTTCCTAGAATCGCCCAACTTTTTTGCCCGGATAAACGTGCCTGCCGATGTCACTCCGTAGCCGCAGACCCTCTCATTCCATCGCCCTCAGGCGCTTGGCCCAAGCCAGCGCCCTGGCCCTGGCAGCCACCTTGGTGGGTTGCCAGAGCACACCCAAGGTCGACGAATCGGATAGCGTTCGCGCGCCCAACTACCAGGCTCGGATCAAGCACAAGCCCGTCGTACGGGTGATCGCGCCCGTCGCCCCGCAACCGCCCCTGGACGTCTGGGTGCGCATGCGCCAGGGCTTCGCCCTGCAAGGCATCGACGCCAATCCGCGTATCGAGCAGCAGCGCCTGTGGTTCGCCAGCAACCCGCGTTCGGTGGAGATCACCGGCGAGCGCGGCAGCCTGTACATGCACTACATCGTCGAGCGTCTCGAAGAGCGCGACATGCCGCTCGAACTGGCCCTGCTGCCCGCCATCGAAAGCGCCTACAACCCCATGGCCTATTCGCGTGCCCACGCCGTCGGTCTCTGGCAGTTCATCCCCTCCACGGGCAAGCACTTCAACCTGCGCCAGACCAGTTTCTACGACGGCCGACGCGACATCACCGCGTCGACCAACGCCGCGCTGGACTACCTGAGCCGCCTGCACGACATGTTCAACGGCGACTGGCTGCTGGCCCTGGCCGCCTACAACGCGGGCGAAGGTACGGTCAGCCGGGCGATCGAGCGCAACGAGCGACTGGGCCTGCCCACCGACTACTGGAACCTGCCGCTGCCCCAGGAAACCCGTGACTACGTACCCAAGCTGCTGGCCCTGTCGCAGGTGGTGAACGCCCCGGAAGCCTATGGCATCACCCTCAGCCCCATCGCCAACGAACCCTACTTCGAAGCCGTCGCCATCAACGAGCGCCTCGACCTGTCGCGGGTCGCGGCCTTCGCCGACATCGACGAAGACGAACTGATCCAGCTCAACCCTGCATTCAAGAAACGCATGACCGTCGATGGCCCGCAGCAATTGCTGGTGCCCACCGCCAAGGCCCAATTGCTGGCCGCCAGCCTGTCCAACCTCAAGCCCGAACAACTGGTCAGCTTGCAGCCGAACAAGGCCGTGTTCCAGGCAGCCCTTGCCGAAGCCAAGGCCCCGGCAGCGACCACGCGCAGCTATCGGGTCAAGCGTGGCGACAACCTCGCCGCCATCGCCCGCGCCAACCGCGTCTCGGTGCGCGACCTGCAACGCTGGAACCGCATGTCGGGCAGCAGCCTGAAGGCCGGTCAGGTGTTGGCGCTGCGCGGCGGCAAGGCCTCCAGCGCACCTAGCGCCGCCGCCAACCGGGTGGCCGCCGCGCAGAAGCGCTCGACTCAATACAAGGTGCGTAAAGGCGATTCCCTATACCTGGTAGCCAAACGCTTCAACGTCGAAATGCAACACCTCAAACGCTGGAATCCCCGCAGCGGCAAAGCCCTCAAACCCGGTCAGACCTTGACCGTATACGTAGGTCGCTGAGCCCTTCGGCAACGCCCTCCCCCGTATGATCGACGCCTTCGGCTACGAGGCGTCGACGCAGCTTTCGAACGCATCGTCCAGCGCCATGCACAGGCATCTTTTTCCAATCCGGACAAGCTGTTACTGTAGCCCGACCCAAGCCCAATGCCTGTGGATCGGATGCCGACTTGATACGTCCCCTCCTGCTGTCAATCAGTCTGGCCTTGAGCTTTTGCGCGAGCGCCGCCGTGAGCGAAAGCCATGGTTACGCGCAGTTCGGCACGCTCAAATATCCTGCCAGCTTCACCCACTTCGACTGGGTCAATCCGCGAGCGCCCAAGGGCGGCACGTTGCGGGCCATGGCCTTTGGCACGTTCGATACCCTCAACCCCTATACCTTCAAAGGCTCGAGCCCGGTCAGCACGCCGAACTTCCAGCAGTACGGCGTCAGCGAGCTGAACGAGACGTTGATGGTCGGTACGGGCCAGTACGACCCTTCAGGTGACGAACCCACCTCCAGCTATGGCCTGATCGCTCGCTCGGTCGAGTACAGCGAAGACCGCAGCTGGGTGGTGTTCAATCTGCGGCCCGAGGCGCGTTTTCACGATGGCAAGCCGATCACCGCCGCCGATGTCGCCTTCAGCTACCGCACCTTGCTCAAGGAAGGCCATCCGCAGTACCGCACCAGCCTGCAAGAGGTGCAGCGGGTCGATGTCCTCAGCCCCCTGCGCATCCGCTTCGTGTTCAAACGCGCCGGTAACCCGCTGCTGATCCTGCGCCTGGGTGAAATGCCAGTGCTGCCCAAACACTATTGGGAAAAGCGCGACTTCCAGGCCACCACCTTCGAACCGCCGCTGGGCAGCGGCCCCTACCGCATCAGCGAGGTGCGTCCGGGCCGGCGCCTGGTGTTCGAGCGAGTCAGGGACTACTGGGGCAAGGACTTGCCCGTCAACCGCGGCAAATACAACTTCGACCGGGTGGAATTCGAGTTCTACCGCGACGCCACGGTGGCGTTCGAAGCTTTCAAGGCCGGGGAGTTCGACCTGTACATCGAGCACCAGGCGAAAAACTGGGCCAACGGCTACAACTTCCCGGCCGTGCGCCGTGGCGAGGTGATCAAGGCGCAAATCCCCCACCGCATCCCCACCCAGACCCAAGGTCTGTTCATGAACAGCCGCCGTGCGCCGTTCGACGATGTGCACGTGCGCCAGGCGCTTGGCCTGATGCTGGATTTCGAATGGAGCAACCGCGCCCTGTTCAGCGACGCCTACAAGCGCTCGACCAGCTACTACCCCAACAGCGAATTCGCCGCCAGTGGCCTGCCGGTAGGCAAGGAATGGCTGCTGCTCAAGCCGTTCCGTGAGCAACTGCCTGCCAAACTGTTCACCGAGCCTTATCAGGTCAGCCATACCCACGGCCACGGCATCGAGCGGCAGACCCTGCGCCAGGCGCTGACGCTGTTCGCCAAGGCCGGCTATACCCTCGACGGGCAGCGTCTGGTCGATGCCAAGGGCGAGCCGCTGCGCCTGGAGATCCTGCTGGTCAATCCCAACCTGGAGCGGATCTTCCAGCCCTACGTGGAAAACCTCAGGCGTATCGGCATCGCTGCCGGCCTGCGTACCGTCGACCGTGCGCAGTACAAACAGCGCCTGGACCAGTTCGATTTCGACATGATCCTCATGACCCTCGGCCAGACCCTCAGCCCAGGACTGGAGCAGTGGCAGTACTTCCACTCCAGCCAGGCCTCGATCAAGGGCAGCAAGAACTACGCCGGGATCAACGACCCGGTGGTCGACCACCTGCTTGACACGTTGCTCGCCGCGCAGAACCGCGACGACCAGATCGCCGCTGCCAAGGCCCTGGACCGTGTGCTGTCCTGGCACTACTACATGATTCCCAACTGGTACCTCGACAACCACCGCCTGGCCTACCGCAACCGGTTCGCCTTCGTCACCACGCCGCCCTACACATTGGGGCTGAACAGCTGGTGGCTCAAACACCCGGAGACCCACCCATGACGCCAATGCCGCGCCTGTGCGCACTGGCCGCTGGCCTGCTGCTCGCCTGCCTGGGCCTGAGCGCCACGGCCGCCCCGCAGCACGCCGTGACCCTGTACGACGAACCGCCCAAGTACCCGGCCGACTTCCGCCACTTCGACTACGTCAACCCGGACGCGCCCAAGGGCGGCACGTTCCGCCAGTCCAGCTTCGGCGGTTTCGACAGCCTCAACCCCTACATCACCAAGGGCGTGGCCGCCGAAGACGTCGAGATGATCTATGACACCCTGACCCGTAAAAGCCTGGACGAGCCGTTCACCGAATATGGGTTGGTCGCCAGCAGGATCGAAAAGGACCCGGCCAATCGCTGGGTCCGTTTCTACCTGCGTCCCGAGGCGCGTTTCCACGACGGCCACCCGATGCGCGCCGAAGACGTAGCCTTCACCTTCGACGCCTTGGTCAGCAAGGGCGCCCCGCTGTACCGCCAGTACTATGGCGATGTCGCCAAGGTGGTGGTGGAAAATCCATTGCAGGTGCGTTTCGACTTCAAGAACGCCAGCAACCGCGAGCTGCCGCTGATCATCGGTCAATTGCCCGTGCTGCCCAAACACTGGTATGCCGACCGCGAGTTCGACCGCGGCAGCCTGGACATTCCGCTGGGCAGCGGCCCGTACAAGGTCGCCGAGGTCAAACCGGGACGCTCGATCCGCTACGAGCGGGTCAAGGACTACTGGGCCAAGGATCTGCCGATCAACCGCGGCCAGTACAACTTCGATGCCATGACCTTCGACTCCTACCGTGACAACGTGGTCGCTCTGCAAGCCCTGATGGCCGGCGAGTTCGACTTCTGGGAAGAGCGCATCGCCAAGAACTGGGCCACCGCCTACAACGTGCCGGCGGTGCGCGAGGGCCGCCTGCTGCGTGAAGAACTGCCGAACGGCACGCCCAGTGGCATGCAAGGCTTCATCTTCAACCTGCGTCGGCCGTTGTTCCAGGACGTGCGCGTGCGTGAAGCCCTGAGCCAGTTGTTCGACTTCGAATGGACCAACAAGCAGTTGTTCTTCGGCGCCTACACGCGCACCGCTAGCTACTTCGAAAACTCCGACATGGCCGCCCGGGGCACGCCGGGGCCGGACGAACTGGCCATCCTCGAACCCTTGCGCGGCAAGATCCCGGCGCGCGCGTTGACCGAGGCGTTCCACAACCCCGTCACCGACGCCAGCGGCATGATCCGCGAGCAACAGCGCAAAGCCTATGGCCTGCTACAGGCCGCCGGTTGGAAAGTCGTCGACGACAAGATGGTCGATACCCAAGGCAAGCCGGTGTCCATCGAGTTCCTGCTGGTACAGCCCGAGTTCGAACGTGTGCTGTTGCCGTTCAAGCGCAACCTCGCCGACCTGGGCATCGAATTGAACATCCGTCGGGTCGACGTCTCGCAGTACATGAGCCGTGTGCGTTCGCGGGACTTCGACATGATGGTCGGCGGCTTTGCGCAATCGAGTTCACCGGGCAACGAGCAGCGCGAGTACTGGTCCAGTATCGCCGCCGACAACCCAGGCAGCCGCAACTACATAGGGCTGCGCGACCCAGCCATCGACCAACTGGTCGAAGCCCTGATCGGCGCCGATTCGCGTCAATCGCTGGTCGAGCATACCCGCGCCCTGGACCGCGTGCTGCTGTGGGGCTTCTACGTGATCCCAAACTGGCACATCAAGACCTGGCGGGTGGTGTACGCCAACCACATCGGCCACCCCCCGGCCTCGCCCAAGTCCGAGATCGGCATCAACACCTGGTGGATCAAGCCGGACGTGGCGCCGCCCGTGCCCAAGCCTGCCGCCTCTGCCGACGAGGCGCACTGACATGCTGGCCTATATCCTGCGCCGCCTGCTGCTGATCATCCCCACCCTGCTGGGCATCCTGGTCATCAACTTCCTCATCGTCCAGGCCGCGCCCGGCGGGCCGGTGGAGCAGATGATCGCCAAGCTCGAAGGTTTCGAAGGCGCCACCAGCCGCATTGCCGGCGGTGGCGCGGAAGTCTCGGTCGCCGGTTCCAACTACCGCGGCGCACAAGGCCTGGACCCGGCCCTGATCGCCGAGATCGAGCACATGTACGGCTTCGACAAGCCGGCGCCCGAACGGTTGTGGATCATGATCAAGAACTACGCCCATCTGGATTTCGGCGACAGCTTCTTCCGCGACGCCAAGGTCATCGACCTGATCGCCGAAAAGATGCCGGTGTCGATCTCGCTCGGGCTGTGGAGCACGCTGATCATGTACCTGGTGTCGATCCCCCTGGGCATCGCCAAGGCCGTGCGCCACGGCAGCCACTTCGACGTGTGGACCAGCTCGGCGATCATCGTCGGCTACGCCATCCCTGCCTTCCTGTTCGCCATTCTGCTGATCGTGCTGTTCGCCGGCGGCAGTTACTTCGATTGGTTCCCCCTGCGCGGGCTGACGTCGAACAACTTCGAGGCGCTCTCCACCACGGGCAAGGTGCTCGACTATTTCTGGCACCTGGTGCTGCCGATCACCGCGCTGGTGATCGGCAACTTCGCCACCATGACCCTGCTGACCAAGAACAGCTTCCTCGACGAGATCAACAAGCAGTACGTGGTGACCGCCAAGGCCAAGGGTCTGAGCCGTTCGCGGGTGCTGTACGGGCATGTGTTCCGCAACGCCATGCTGCTGGTGATCGCCGGTTTTCCTTCGGCGTTCATCGGCATCTTCTTCACCGGCTCCTTGCTGATCGAGGTGATCTTTTCCCTCGACGGCCTGGGCCTGATGAGCTTCGAGGCGGCGATCAACCGCGATTACCCGGTGGTCTTCGGCACCTTGTTCATCTTCACCCTGCTGGGGCTGGTGGTGAAGCTGATCGGCGACCTGACCTACACCCTGGTCGATCCACGCATCGATTTCGCCAGCAGGAAGCACTGACATGGCCCTATCCCCCCTCAACCGTCGACGCTTCGAGCGGTTCAAGGCCAACCGCCGCGGCTGGTGGTCGCTGTGGCTATTCCTCATCCTCTTCGGCCTGAGCCTGGGTGCCGAGCTGATCGCCAACGACAAGCCCATCGCCGTGCACTACGACGAGCAATGGTATTTCCCGGCCTTCAAGCGCTATCCGGAAACCACCTTCGGCGGCGAATTCCCGCTGGAGGCCAACTACAAGAGCCCGTACATCCGCCAACTGCTGGCCCAACAGAAGGCCTGGGTGCTGTGGGCACCGATCCCGTTCAGCTACCAGAGCATCAACTACGACCTCAAGGTGCCGGCCCCCGCGCCGCCCTCGGCACAGAACTGGCTGGGCACCGACGACCAGGGCCGCGACGTGCTGGCGCGGGTCATCTATGGCTTCCGTATCTCGGTGCTGTTCGCCCTGACCCTGACCGTGGCCAGCTCCATCATCGGCGTGATCGCCGGTGCCTTGCAGGGCTACTACGGCGGCTGGGTGGACCTGGCCGGGCAACGCTTCCTGGAAATCTGGTCGGGGCTGCCGGTGCTCTACCTGCTGATCATTCTGGCGAGCTTCGTACAGCCCAATTTCTGGTGGCTGCTGGGCATCATGCTGCTGTTCTCGTGGATGAGCCTGGTCGATGTGGTGCGCGCCGAGTTCCTGCGCGGGCGCAACCTGGAATATGTACGCGCCGCCCGCGCGCTGGGCATGCGCGACGGGGCGATCATGTACCGGCACATTCTGCCCAACGCGATGATTTCGACCATGACCTTCATGCCGTTCATCCTCACCGGCGCCATCGGCACCTTGACCGCCCTGGACTTTCTCGGCTTCGGCCTGCCGGCCGGTGCGCCGTCGCTCGGCGAGCTGGTCGCCCAGGGCAAATCCAACCTGCAGGCACCGTGGCTCGGCATCAGCGCCTTCGCCGTGCTGGCGGTGATGTTGAGCTTACTGGTGTTCATCGGCGAATCCGCCCGCGATGCCTTCGATCCGAGGAAATGACATGCACCCAGATAACCTGATCGAAGTGCGCGACCTGGCCGTCGAGTTCACCAGCGGCGCCCAGATCAACCGCGTGGTCGATGGCATCGGCTTCGACATCCGCCGGGGCGAGACCCTGGCCCTGGTCGGCGAAAGCGGTTCGGGCAAGTCGGTCACCGCGCACTCGATCCTGCGCCTGCTGCCCTACCCCATCGCCCGCCACCCCAGCGGCAGCATCGGCTACCAAGGCCAGGACCTGCTGCAACTGGGCGAAAAGCCCATGCAGCGCATTCGTGGCAACCGCATCGCGATGATCTTCCAGGAGCCGATGACCTCGCTCAACCCGCTGCACAACATCGAAAAGCAGATCAACGAAATCCTCCTGCTGCACAAAGGCCTGACCGGGCCGCAGGCCACCGCGCGGACCTTGGAACTGCTGGAGCTGGTGGGCATTCCCGAACCGCACAAGCGCCTCAAGGCCCTGCCCCACGAGCTGTCCGGCGGGCAGCGGCAACGGGTGATGATCGCCATGGCCCTGGCCAACGAGCCGGAGCTGCTGATCGCCGACGAGCCGACCACGGCGTTGGACGTCACCGTGCAGTTGAAGATCCTCGAATTGCTCAAGTCCCTGCAGGCGCGCTTGGGCATGGCGTTGTTGCTGATCAGCCACGACCTCAACCTGGTGCGGCGCATCGCCCACCGGGTGTGCGTGATGCAGCAGGGCAAGATCGTCGAACAGGCCGATTGCGCCGCGCTGTTCGACGCACCGCAACACCCCTACACGCAGATGCTGATCAACGCCGAACCGACCGGCGAGCCGGCCGTCAATCCCGTCGCCCCACCGTTGCTGGAAGTGGACGCGCTCAAGGTCTGGTTCCCGATCAAGAAAGGCCTGCTGCGGCGCACGGTCGATCATGTCAAGGCGGTGGACGGCATCCACTTCAGCCTGCCTAGAGGTCAGACCCTGGGTATCGTCGGCGAAAGCGGCTCGGGCAAGTCGACCCTGGGCCTGGCGATCCTGCGTCTGATCGCCAGCCAGGGGCATATCCGCTTCGACGGCCAGGCGCTGGAAAACCTCGACGCCAAGCAGGTCAGGCCCCTGCGCCGGCAGATGCAGGTGGTGTTCCAGGACCCGTTCGGTAGCCTCAGCCCGCGCATGAGTGTGGCCGACATCGTCGGTGAGGGGTTGCAGATCCATGGCATCGGCAATGCCCAGGAACGCGAAGCGGCGATCGTCGCCGCGTTGCAGGAGGTAGGCCTGGACCCGGCCACCCGCCATCGCTACCCCCATGAGTTCTCCGGTGGCCAGCGGCAGCGCATCGCCATCGCCCGGGCGCTGGTGTTGAAGCCGGCGCTGATCCTGCTCGACGAACCCACCTCGGCCCTGGACCGCACCGTGCAGCGGCAGGTGGTGGAGCTACTGCGCTCGTTGCAGAGCAAGTACAACCTCACCTACCTGTTCATCAGCCACGACCTGGCGGTGGTCAAAGCGCTGAGCCATCAGCTGATGGTGATCAAGCAGGGACAGGTGGTCGAGCAAGGCGAGGCGCAGGCGATATTCCGCGATCCGCAGCATGTCTACACCCGGCAGTTGCTGGAGGCGGCCTTCCTCGCGCCGGGTAAAGCCGTCTAGGACGTCAGCAGGCGATAGCCAACGCCGACCTCGGTGTGGATCAGCCGTGGTGCAGTGGGGTCGTCGCCGAGCTTTTGCCGTAGATGGCCGACCACGATGCGCAGGTAATGGGTGTCGTGGACGTGGCTCGGGCCCCAGATGTCCTTGAGCAACTGCTGCTGGGTGATCACCCGGCCGGGGTGGCGGGCCAGTTGCGCCAGCAGGCTGTACTCCTTGCGCGTCAGCTCGATGGCGGCGCCCTCCAGGGTGACGCGGCGCTCGGCCAGATCGATGCTCAAAGCGCCGACACTGACCGTCGGCTCACCGACCCCGGCCAGCAAGCTGCCGGCCCGTGGCTGACGCAGCAGCGCGCGCACCCGCGCCAGGAACTCCTGGATGCCGAAGGGCTTGGTGACGTAGTCGTTGGCACCGCCGTCCAGGGCATCGACTTTCTGCACCTCGCTGGCGCGCACCGACAGCACCATCACCGGCACATCGCTCCATTCGCGCACGCCGCGCAGTACGTCCTGACCGTCCAGATCGGGCAATCCCAAATCGAGCACCACCAGATCCGGCTGAGCCAGCGCCGCCTGGGCCAACCCTTCCTGGCCCGTGGCGGCCTCGACCACGCGATAGCCTTGGGAAGCCAGGCTGATGCGCAGGAACTTGCGAATCTGCGGTTCGTCGTCGATGACCAGCACGGTCGCGGAAGGATTCATGGCGCCTCGGGGTCGGGGTCGGGTGGCTCGGGCAGTGGCAAGCATAGGGTGATGCAGGTGCCGTGGCCATCGATCCCGTCCGCGACCTCGATCTGCCCGCCGTGGGCGCCTACCATGCCTTGGCAGATGGCCAGGCCCAGGCCCGTGCCCTGCCCGCCGCGATCGCCACGGGCGGCGGTGTAGAACATGTCGAAGATCCGGCTGCGCTCGGCCTCGGGGATGCCCGGTCCCTGGTCGCTGACCGCCAGACGCAGCAGCCGTCCGTGGGTGCTGACCTCTAGCCGTAGGCGGCCATCGACGGGCGAGAAGCGCGCGGCGTTCTCCAGCACATTGACCAGCGCCTGCTCGATCAGCGCAGCGTGGGCGAACAGCAGCGGCAGGTCGTCGGGCAGGTCGAGCTCGACCCGCAGCGGTGCCAGTACACCGCGCAGACGCTGCAAGGCGCTGCCGACGATGTCGGCCGGCGCCACCCAGTCGCGCGCTAGGGCCAGAGAACCGTGGCCCAGGCGGGTCATGTCGAGCAGGTTCTGGATGTAGCGGTCCAGCCGCTCGGCCTCGTCGCGGGTGCCTTCGAGCAGCTCGCGGCGATCGCAGGCCGCAATCATTTCGCCCAAGGCCAGAAGGCTGTCGATGCTGCCGCGCATGGCCGTCAACGGTGTGCGCAAATCGTGGGACACCGAGGCCAGCAAGGCACTGCGCAACTGCTCGGTCTCCCCTTGCAGGCGTGCCGCAGCCAGTTGCTCGGATAGGTTCACACGGGTCAGGGCCAAGGCCAGGGGCTGGGCCAGCGCACGCAACCGCCCCAACGCTTGCCGCGCCAACGGCCGGCCATTGGTGGAGCGCGCCGCGAGTAAGGCCAGCGGCTGTTCACCGTCGCGCAGTGGCCACCACCACCAGCGGCCCTCGGGCAAGGTGTCGGTGCCAGCGCCGGCCGCCTGCCCGTGCTGCCAGGCCCATTCTGCGGCAGCGCGCTCGTTGACCGCGAACGTCTGCGGCTCGCCTGCGGTCGCGCTCAGGCCTGCCTCGGCATCGCGCCGCACCAGGCACACCTGCAGCTGCGCTCCAACGGCCAGGTGCTGCGCGGCGGCGGCGAACACCGCCTCGCGGTCGGTGGCGCGGGCCAGGCGTTGGGACAGTTCGAGCAGTTGTCGGGTTTCGTCCTGGGTCTGGCGCAACACCTGCAACTGACGACGCTGGCGCGCCGCCAGGTTGCCGGTCAGGGCCGCCATCAACAGGAAGAACAGCAGGGTCAGCACGTCCTCTTCGCGCTGGATGCTCAGGGAAAAGCTCGGCGCGATGAACAAGAAGTCGTAGCTCAGGAACGACAGCACCGCGCAGGTCAGGGCCGGACCCAGGCTGCTGCGCACCGCCACCAGCAAGACCGCCGCGAGGAACACCAGAGAGATGTTCGGCAGCTCCAGCACGCTGGCGACCGACCAGGCCAAGCCCGCTGCCAATACGGTGGCCAGCACGGCTTGTAGGTAATGCCGCGGCGGTCCCAGGAGCCGACGCGGCGCGGTGTCGGGCGCGGCGCCGTCCGCCTCGTAGTCCAGCACCGTGATTTCTAGGCCGTGGTGCTGGCGCAGCAGACGCTGCCCAACCCCGGCCCCCAGCCATGGGCGATACCAACGCCGCCGGCTCTGCCCGACCAACAATACGCTGGCACGGCGCTCGCGGGCATGCTGGACCAGGCTGCGCGCCACTTCGGCGGCCCGCAGCACCACCACCTCGCCACCCAACCGCTCGGCCAGTTGCTGGGCGGCTTGCAAGCGCAGCCGGCTGGCCTCGTCGCGGGGTCGGTCACGCTCGATGTGTACCAGGCTCCAGGGCAGATGGCGGCGCTGCGCGATGCGGCTGGCATGGCGCACCAGACGTTCGGCCTGGGCATCGCCGTCGACGCCGACCAGCAGACGCCCTTGCACGGCCGGCGCCTGCTCGCCGCGCTGGCGGTAACCCTGGGCCAGGTCGGCATCGACCTGGGCTGCCGCGGTCTGTAAAGCCAGCTCGCGCAGGGCGCTGAGGTTGGTCGGGGAAAAGAACGCGTCGATGGCCGCCCGCGCCTGCTCGGGCACATACACCTTGCCTTGGCGCAAGCGCTCCAGGAGCTGGCGTGGCGGCAGGTCGATCAGCACCAGTTCGAAGGCTTCCTGCACCACCCAGTCGGGCACGGTTTCGCGCACCTGCACGCCAGTGATACCGAGTACCTTGTCGTTCAGGCTTTCCAGGTGCTGGACGTTGACCGTGGTGTACACGTCGATACCGGCCGACAGCAGTTCCTGCACGTCCTGCCAGCGCTTGGCGTGGCGGCTGCCGGGCACGTTGCTGTGCGCCAACTCGTCCACCAGGGCCAGCTGCGGGGCGGCGGCGAGCAGCCCGTCGAGGTCCATTTCCTGCCACTGCGCGCCGCGGTATTCGCAGCGCAGCAGAGGCAACTGCGGCAGGTCGAGCAGCAACGCCTCGGTCTCGCTGCGGCCATGGCTCTGCACCAGCGCCGCCAGCACTTCCACGCCCTGGCGCCGGTCGCTGTGGGCGGCCTGGAGCATGGCGAAGGTCTTGCCGACGCCGGGCGCGGCGCCGAGAAACACTTTCAGCCGGCCGCGGCCCTGGCGCGGCAGTGCACCGAGCAGCGCATCGGCGCGTTGCGAGTCAGTCATGGATCATCCTTCTCTGGCCATCGGCGCCCTGCGCGCCAGCGCCCGATTGAGCAACAGCACATTGACCACCGGGGGGCCGAGCAAAGGCCGCAGCGTGGCCCCATCGACCAGGCCTTGCAAGTCCGCCAGCGACAGACCGCGCGCGGCCGCCACACCGGGCATCTGCCAGGCCACGGCCGAGAGTGGTAGGTGCGGGTCGAGGCCGCTGGCGGAGGTGGTCAGCAGCGCCAAGGGTACGGCGCCCTGACTTGCGCCTTGCCAACGCTGCGCATCGGCCCATACCCGTTCGGCCAACGCCGGGTTGCTCGGTGCCAGGTTGCTGGCACCGCTGGGCAGGGTGGCATAGTCGGCCGCCGAAGGTCGCGAGTGGAACCAACCGGCCCCAGCCAGCGGCTGGGCGATCAGGGCAGAACCGCGTACCTGCCCTGTTTCGTCATGCAGCAAGCTGCCATTGGCCTGGGCCGGGAACAGCCACTGGCCGATACCTGTGACCAGCAACGGGTACAGCCCCCCGGTGAACAACGTCATCAACAGCAACAGGCACAGGGCCGGACGCAGGTAAGCGTTCATCGCAGTCTCCTTCAGACCAGGTTGAGGGCGGTGAGCAACAGGTCGATCAGCTTGATCCCGGCGAACGGCACCAACAGCCCGCCCAGGCCATAGATCAGCACGTTGCGCCGCAGCAGCTGAGCAGCATTGGCCGCCTTCACCGCAACGCCTCGCAGCGCCAGCGGAATCAGCGCGACGATGATCAGCGCGTTGAAGACGATGGCCGATAGAATGGCGCTCTGCGGGCTGTGCAGTTGCATCAGATTGAGCGCGCCCAGTTGCGGATAGATGGCAGCGAACAAGGCCGGCAGGATGGCGAAATACTTGGCCACGTCGTTGGCGATGGAAAAGGTGGTCAGCGCACCGCGGGTCACCAGCAACGCCTTGCCAACCTGCACCACATGCAGCAGCTTGGTCGGGTCGCTGTCCAGGTCGACCATGTTGGCCGCCTCGCGCGCCGCCTGGGTGCCTTCGTTCATGGCCATGCCGACGTCGGCCTGGGCCAGCGCCGGGGCGTCGTTGGCGCCGTCGCCGCACATGGCGACCAAGCGCCCTTCCTGCTGCTCCTGGCGAATGCGCGCCAGCTTCTTCTCCGGCGTGGCCTGGGCCAGCACGTCGTCGACCCCGGCCTCGGCGGCGATGGCGGCGGCGGTCAGCGGGTTGTCACCGGTGATCATCACCGTGCGGATGCCCATGGCGCGCAGTTCGGCGAAACGCTGGCGGATGCCGGGCTTGACCACGTCCTTGAGATGGACCGCGCCGAGCAGGCGCTCGTCGACGCAGACCAGCAACGGTGTACCCCCGCTCTGGGCGATGCGCTCCACTTCGACGCGCAAGGTCGCTGGCAGCGCCCCGGGGGCCAAGCCGACGAACTCCAGCACCGCATCCACGGCGCCTTTGCGGTAGCGCTGGCCGCGCACATCGATACCCGACAGGCGAGTCTGCGCGGTGAAGGCGATGGCCTGGTACTGGCTGACCGCAGGCTCGACCAGAGCGTGTCGGACGCGTACGAACTCGGCCACTGACTTGCCTTCGGCCGTATCGTCGGCCAGGGAAGCGAACAGCGCCGCCTCGGCCAGCACCTCGGCACCGACCCCCGGCGCGCTGTGCAGGGCCGTGCAGCGACGGTTGCCGAAGGTGATGGTGCCGGTCTTGTCGAGCAACAGCGTCTGTACGTCGCCGGCCGCCTCCACCGCACGGCCCGAGCGGGCGATGACGTTGAGCCGCACCAGGCGGTCCATGCCGGCGATGCCGATGGCCGAAAGCAGACCGCCGATGGTGGTGGGGATCAACGTCACCAGCAGGGCGGCGAGGAAGATCAGCGGCAGGCCGGCGCCGGAAAAGCGCGCGAACGGCTGCAAGGTCACCACGACGATGAGAAACACCAGGGTCAGGCCGATCAGCAGCAGGTCGAGCGCCACCTCGTTCGGCGTCTTCTGCCGCTTGGCGCCTTCCACCAGCGCCACCATGCGGTCCAAGGTGGATTCGCCGGGGTTGCTGGTGACGCGCACCAGCAGACGGTCCGAGACCAGCCGCGTGTTGCCGGTCACTGCCGAGCGGTCGCCGCCGGACTCGCGGATCACCGGCGCCGATTCGCCGGTGATGGCCGCTTCATTGACGGCGGCGATGCCTTCCAGCACTTCGCCGTCGGCGGGGATCAGCTCACCGGCCAGCACTTGGACCACATCGCCCTTGACCAGGCTGCTGGCAGGGACTTGCTCGAAGCGGCCATCGGCGTTCCGACGGCGTGCGTTGAGGCCTTGGCTACCGGCGCGCAGGCTGTCGGCGCGGGCCTTGCCACGGCCTTCGGCCAAGGCCTCGGCGAAGTTGGCGAACAACACCGTGAACCACAGCCATAAGGTGATCTGCAGCGCAACGCCCGTCTCGACGCCACTGTCTGGCGCCAGGCACAGGACCGTGGTCAACGCAGCGGTAAGCAGCACCACCAGCATCACCGGCGAGCGCTTGAGCTGGCGCGGGTCGAGCTTGACGAAGGCTTGCAACAGGGCCGGCCGCCATAACGCACGCAAGCGCGTGGCCGGGTTCGGGTCGGCAGGGATGCCGAGATCGGCAACGGGTAGGTTCATCATTCGATTCCTCAGAAACCCAAGCTCAGGTGTTCGGCGAGCGGCCCCAGGGCCAGCGTCGGCAGGAAGGTCAGCCCACCTACCAGCAGCACGGTCATCAACAGCAGGCTGGTGAACAGCAGCCCGTGGGTAGGGAAGCTGTCCACGCCCACTGCGCTGCCGCGCTTGGCCGCCAGGCTGCCGGCCAACGCCAGCACCGGCAGGATGTAGCCGAAGCGGCCGATCAGCATGGCCAGCGCCAGCAACAGGTTGTGCGCCGGGGTGTTGGCGGCCCAGCCGGCGAAGGCCGAGCCGTTGTTGGCGGCGCTGGAGGTGAAGGCATACAGCAGTTGGCTGAAACCGTGCGGCCCAGGGTTGCTCAACGCGCCCTCGGCGCCGGGCAGGCTGCTGGCCAGCGCGCCGAGCACCAGCGCGCCGCAGGGCATCACCAACAGGGTCGCCACCAGCAGCTTGACCTCCCGTGCCTGCAACGACTTGCCCAGGTACTGCGGCGTACGGCCGATCATCAAACCGGCCAGGAACACCGCGATCAGCACGAACAGCAACATGCCGTACAGCCCGGCCCCGACCCCGCCGAAAATCACTTCGCCGACCATCATGTTGGCCAGCGTGACCAGGCCGGTCAGCGGGTTGAGGCTGTCGTGCATGGCGTTCACCGAGCCGTTGGAAGCGGCCGTGGTAGTCACCGCCCACAGCACCGAGGCGGTGGCGCCGAAACGCGCTTCCTTGCCTTCGAGCGGTGCGCCCTGCTCCACCAGCGGGCTCGCCAGGGCCGGATTGGGCTGATGCTCGGCCCACAACGCGGTGGCGCCGCCGAGCACGAACAGCGCCAGCATGCAGCCCAGGATCGCTCGGCTCTGGCGCAAGTCCTTGACGTAGTGGCCGAAGGTGAACACCAGCGCCACCGGAATCAGCACGATGCCGACCAATTCGAACAGGTTGCTCCAGGCGCTGGGGTTTTCGAACGGATGCGCCGAGTTGACGCCGAAGAAGCCGCCGCCGTTGGTGCCCAACTGTTTGATCGCTATCTGGCTGGCGACCGGCCCCAGGGGCAAGGCTTGGCCGTTGCCTTGCAGGGTGATGGCCTGCACCTGGTCGAGAAAGGTCTGCGGCACACCCTGCCAGATCAGCGCCAGCGCCAGCAGCAGGCTGAGCGGCAACAGGCCGTAGAGCGTGGCGCGGGTCAGGTCGACCCAGAAATTGCCGAGGCTGCTCGCCGAGCGCCGTGCGATACCGCGACACAGCGCGACCAGCACGGCCAGGCCCGTGGCGGCGCTGAGGAAGTTCTGCACGGTGAGGCCGAACATCTGGCTGAACGGGCTCAGCGAGGTCTCGCCGCTGTAGGCTTGCCAGTTGGTGTTGGTGACGAAGCTCACTGCGGTGTTGAGCGCCAGCGACCAGGATTGGCCAGGTAGTTGCTGGGGGTTGAACGGCAGGTACCGTTGCAGGCTCAGCACGCCGAACAGCAAGGCCAGGCCCGCCAGGTTGAAAGCCAGCAAGGCCAGGGCGTATTGCTGCCACGTGTGCTCGCGGCCCGTATCGACCCCGGCAAGGCGATAACAGCCGCGCTCCACAGGGCTGAGTACCGGGCTGAGCCAGGTGCGCCGACCTTCCATCACGCGGTGGTAGAAGCGTCCCAGCCAGGGTGCCGGCAGCAGGACCAAGAGGAAGAAACCGAGCAGCAAGGCGTAGTCGTAGCTGTGCATGGCCGCCCCTAGCTCCGGTCGCTGCGCAGCAGCGCGTGCAACAGGTAGGCCGCCAGCGCGACGGCCAGCAGCAGTGAGACGGTGTCAAGGATGGTCATCGATGCATTCCCCAGGTGATGGCGACCGGCGCCGTGGGGAAATTGTCCGAGGGTGCGCCGTAAAGGCGCGAGGGCGATTACCGGGGAAGGCGTAAAGAATGCGTAAAAAACGCTGGGCTTTCGGCCTGCCGCCCAGGTTCGGTGGCCTGGGCGTGGGACAGCAGCCCTTAGGCAAGCGTCACTTCAGCGGCGCGGATCACCCTGCGGTTGCGGTGGAGGCAACCGCGGCCGCTCCATCAGGCGTCGCGTGCGTTGGGGTCATCCGCCACCCCGGCATTGCGGCTCCAGTCGAGCAGTAGGCTGTAGCCCACTGCCAGCAGCGTGGGGCCGATGAACAGACCGATGAAACCGAACGCGATCAAGCCGCCGAACACCCCCAGCAGCACGATCACCAACGGCAGGTCGCCGCCGCGACTGATCAGGTAGGGCTTGAGCACGTTGTCCACGCCACTGATGACGAACGTGCCCCAGATGCCGAGGAACACCGCCATGCCGTATTCACCCTTCCACGCCAGCCAAGCCGTGGCCGGCAACCAGGCCAGCGGCGGCCCCATGGGAATCAGACTGAGCATGAAGGTGACCAGGCCCAGTACGATGGCTCCGGGCACGCCGGCGATGAGAAAGCCGACCAAGGCCAGTAGCGCCTGTGCGGCCGCCGTGCCGATCACCCCATTGACCACCCGCTGCACGGTTCCGGCCACCAGGTCCAGGTAGTAACCGGCCCGTGCGCCCATCAAGCGCTGCAACAAGCGCAGCACGAAGGCCGCCAGGCGCGGCCCGTCGCGGTAGAAGAAGAACACGAAAATCAGGCTCAGGCTGAGCTCGAGGACCCCGCTGCCGATCTGCGCACTGCGCGCCAGCAGCCAGTTGCCGGTCTGCCCCAGGTACGGCTTGACCGACGCCAGCAGCGCAGGGCCTTGCTGGTCGACCGTGTCCCACATGCCTACCAGCCGCTCGCCCACCAGCGGCAACGCCCCGAGCCAAGTCGGTGCCGGCGGCAGGCCGTCGACCCGGGCATCGCGCACGAAGGCCGTGGCATCGCGGATATGGTCGGCCAAATTGAACCCCAGCCACACCAGCGGCAGCACTACCACCACGATCCAGGCACTGGTGAGGATGCCTGCCGCAAGCGTTTCGCGCCCGTGCAACAGGCGCGTCAGCAGGCGCATCAGCGGCCAACTGGCGAACGCCAGGATCGCGCCCCAGAGCAGCGCGGAAATGAACGGTGCCATGACCCACAAGGCGGCGCCCAACAGCGCCAGCAGCAGAATCTGGACGAACAAACGGTCGTTATTGGGCATCACCGGGCCACTCAGCGGATCAATTCCAGGTGCAAACCGTCGGTGGCGGCGTCGCCCACCTCCAAGCGGGCGCTACGCACACCGGCCTTGATCAGTTGCTGACGCCACGCTTCGGCCTGAGCACCACTGAGGCTGGCGCGCAAGGTGCTGTCGAGATTGAGGCTGCGCCCGAGCAGCGTGACCCAGGCCGCTTGTGGCGCGACCAGGTCGGGGTAATCGAGCTTGCCGGTATCGCGCATCTCGCGCAGCACGGTGGCCGGCGTGGGCAGCAGCTCACCCAGAGGCGCGGCGGCAACGAACTCTTCGACGTGCAGATAGGCGCGGCGATTGCCGCGGGTCACGCTGTACAACGCCACCAGGGTATCGGCCTGCTCGGCGGAGCGGCGCAGCAGGATGAACGCCTGGCGCTCGTCACCGCCGTTGAGCCGGGCGTTGGCGAACACATCGTTGGCCCACAGGCTGGCTTCGCCGCAGTCGCGGCCCTGGCACCAGAACAGCGGATAACCGCCTTCGGCCTGCAAGGCCTCGCGTGCCTGGGTGAAGGCTTCACGGGCGCTGCGCTCGACCGGCAATTCATAGGTCAGCGAGCTGACTTGCCCGCGGGCTTCGACCTTGTCGTCCAGACGCAGACGGCCGCTGATCTTGCGCAGCGGGCTGAGCGGATAGACGCGTTCCTGTTCGGTGGCAGGGCGTTGGTCGACCACCTTGGCATCCTGCGGGACCGGCAGGTTACCTGCCAGCAAGCAGGGGCTGGACAGCGCCAGGCCGGCAGCGAATGCGCTGCGCAGGAAAACCAGGGCGCTCATCGGCCACCCTCGTGCGGGGCCAGATGGGTATGAGGTGTTTGGATGGTTGGCATGGAATGACGTTCTCCCTAGTCGGCCCGGCAAGCCTCGGCACTTGCCGGGTGCAAGTCAAGGAAAGCCAAAAAAGCGATTGAAACAGTCTGCAACAAGGCTCGCGCCGGGTTCGTCGTTCAGGTGCAGGTGATGGCCGCCTGGCAGCACCGCCTGTTCGAAGGGTAGCTGTTCCAGCAGTCGCGCGTGAGGCGCCAGCAGCCCATCGGCCGCAACCACCAGGCAGGTCGCACAACTGACCCGCTGGGCGAAGGCCAACGCCTGCGCCTGGCTCAAGCGGGCCGGCGACGGCAGGGTCAGGCGGCTGTCGCTGCGCCAGCTATAGCCCCCAGGCACCGCCATCAGTCCGCGCTGGGCCAGAAGCTCGGCCGCCTCGCGACTGACCGCCACCATGCCCTTCATGCGCGCACCTACGCCTTGGTCCAGGGTGGGATAGACCGTCTTGGCCCGGGCCTCGCGGCGAAGCTGGGCATTCAAGGCCATTCCCAACCGCTCGGCAGCGCTCTGTTCGTCGCCGGTGGGCGGCAACGCGCCATCGATCAACGCCAGGTGGCTGACCCGCTCGGGCAGGGCACCGGCCAGTTGCACGGCGATCACCGCACCCAGGGAATGGCCGAGCAGACCGAAACGCTGCCAGCCCAGTCGCTCGGCGACGCGCAGTACGTCGAAGGCATAGTCGGCCAGGCCGTAGCCCGCGCCTGCCGGACGGTGCGCGGAATGGCCGTGCCCGGCCAGGTCCAGGGCCACGATGCGCAGGCCTTCGAGCTTGGGTGCCAAGCGGGCGAAGCTGTTGGCGTTGTCCAGCCAGCCGTGCAAGGCGATCACCGGCAGGCCGTCGGCCGGCCCGAACAGGTGCGCGGCCAATTCGATGTGCCCCAGGTCCAGCCGTACGTCTTCGACTGGACTGCTCATACCCGCCCCCAACGCGCGAACAGCGCTTTGAGCAGGCTGGCGGTATCGCCTGGTCGCTCCAGCGGAAACATGTGTCCGCCCGGCAGGCAATGGTACTCGCCAAGCGGCAGGCCACGCACGGCCCTGCCATGGTGTGGCCGCACCACGGCGCTCTGCGCCCCACGCACCATCGCCACGGGCAGTTGCAGGTGCCGGGCGGGCTTGGGCAGGCGATGCGGCAGGGTACGGTAGATGCTGATTTCCGTAGCCGGGTCGAAGCGCAGGCGCAGGCCTTGCTCAGCGTACTGCAGACCGTGTTCGAGGTAAGCGTCCAGGCATTCGGGGTCGAAGTGACGGAACAGGGTCTTGCCCGTGAAATAGGCCCGTGCGCTGTCGCGGTCGACGAAGGACTCCCGACGGCCCAAGGTGCGTCCTGCCGGGGTGATGCGATCGATGAATCCCAGGCGTTTGGCCAGGTGGATCATCCAGCGATCGACACGGGTCAGCAGCGGCGAGTCGAGCATGACGATGCCGCGGTAGAACTGCGGCGCGAGCAGCGCGGCGTGCAAGTGCAGCAACCCACCGAGCGAATGCCCTACCCCCCACACCGGCGCCGCCTCGCGAGCCAGGTGGTGCAGCAGCTCCTGGACCAGTTGCAGCCAGTTGTCATCGACCGGAAAGCGCGGGTCATGGCCATGCCGGTCGAGATGGGTGACGGTGTAATCCGGCGTCAGGGCGGCGAACAGTTTGCCGTAGGTGGCCGAGGGGAAACCGTTGGCGTGGGCGAAGAAGATGGGCTGCGACATGGCGCCGGGTCCGGAGACGAAGTGAGCGTCCATTGTCTGTTCGGCCCGATGGGCCGGCAATGCCCAGAACGGTCATTGCCCACGGCGATCAGGTCAGTCAGGGCTGGTCGAAACTGAGCAGCGAGCGGCGCAGGCAAGCTTGCATGTACGCGATTTGCGCTTCCAGCGCCTGCCGCGCCAAGGTCTGGTCCTGGCGCGGCAGCTTGCGTCGGCGCAGTGCCAGGCAGCTGCTCTGCAAGAGGTGCGCCATGCGCGCACTGAGCATGCGCAGCTCTTCGAGGTCGTCGGGATGGCCGAGCTTGCGAATCAACTGGTCGAGCTTGGCGTTGGCGCTGTCCTGAAGCAGGCGGTACTCGGCGAAATCGAGCGACTGGTCGCTCTCCACTTTCAACACGGTCGCGCGTAAATCCGCCGACCCTACCAACTCAAGATACCGAGTGCTCATCAAGACGACTTCCCTGGGCTCTGCCCATGCGTGATAGCGAAAAACTAGCAAGGGTCTGCGGCGATCGGCAACTGACAAAAATGTCAGTTGCGTCGCCTTCAGGAATGATGAAGCGCCTTGAGGGTCATCAGACCGGGCAACGGCCAGTCGCCTTCCAGTTCGGCCAGACTGGCTGTGCCCAGCGGTGCGGGCTGTTGGCGCTGGCCCTGCTCGAGCAAGGCCACCAGAATGCCGACCAAAGGTTGGTGACTGACCAGCAGTACGTGCTCCAGCCCCAGCTGTTCGAGCTTAGCGATGACCTGCTCGGCATCGCTGTCAGGCGTCAGCCAACCGACCGTGGTCACCGACGGCGCCAGGCTCGACGCGCCCTGCACCAGCGCGGCGGTTTGCTGGGCCCGCACATAAGGACTGGCGAATACCGCCTGGAGCGGCTGATCCTGCAGGTGCAGGGCGCTGCGCAGCACCTGGTCGCGTCCCTGGGCGGTAAGGCGTCGTTCGGGATCGCTGTTGGCGCGCAGTTCGGCCTCGCCGTGGCGCAATACCCACAGCTTCATGGTTTGGGCGACTCGTCTTCGGCGGGCGCCGCCGGCTGTACGGGTGGGGCCGGCTGCACGGCCGGCTCGACCACGTGCGCGGCTTCACCCTGCGGCGGCCGTGGAGTGGGCCAGTCGCTGAACGGCCAAGGCTTCTGATCGGTATGGAAAGTGCCGAAGCGACCGATCTGCGCCAGGTACTGGCTCAGGCTGTCGCCCAAGTTCATCACGCTGGCGCTCGGGGCGCCATAGACCAGGCGGTAGACCAGTTGCACCAGCACCAGCGCGCCAAGCAGCACCTCGGCCAGTTGCCAGACCAGCAGAAAGACCAGCATCCACAGCACACGCAGCAGAATCGATTCGTGTTCGCCGCGTTCCGGGGTCGGGTTCATGTGTCACTCCTTGGCTCAGTTGAAACCGTCGATCGAAATGAAATCGACGTCGGTCTTGGGTTCGGCGCGCATCAGGTGTTCGATCACCTGGTCCAGCGTACGCCCTTCGAAGAGGATGGCGTGCAGCCCGGCGACCAGGGGCATGTACACCTGTGCCTGCTGGGCCTTGGCCATCAGCACCTTGATCGTGTTGACGCCTTCGGCGACTTCGCCAAGGCGTTCGACCGCCTCGGCCAACGACAAGCCCTCGCCCAGCGCGTGGCCCACCTGGTAGTTGCGGCTCTTTGGCGAAGAACAGGTGACGATCAGATCGCCGACCCCGGCCAGGCCCAGAAACGTCATGGGGTTGGCGCCCTGGCTGACGGCAAAGCGCGTCATCTCCGCCAGGGCGCGGGTGATCAGCATGCTCTTGGTGTTCTCACCCATGCCCAAGGCTGCGGCCAGGCCGGCGATGATGGCATAGACGTTCTTCAAGGCACCGCCCAACTCCACGCCGAAACGGTCGGTGCTGGCATAGACGCGGAAAGTGCGACCGTGCAGCACGGCCTGCACCTGTTGGCACAGGGCCTGGTCTTCGCTGGCCACCACGGTGGCGGTCAGGGCATGCTCGGCGATTTCGCGCGCCAGGTTGGGGCCCGACAACACGCCGATACGCGCCTGCGGAGCGATTTCCTCGAGGATCTGGCTCATCAACTTGAAGCTCTGCGCCTCGATGCCCTTGGTCAGGCTGATCAGGCCCTTGCCGCCGAGCAATGCGGCATGGGGCGACAACACGCTGCGCAAGGCGCTGGAAGGCAGGGCCACGAACATCAGGTCGCAGCCTTGCAGGGTGGCGAGCAGGTCACTGACCGGTTCGACGCCGTCGTGTACGCGGATCCCCTTGAGATAACGTGGATTCTCGCGTTTGACCCGCATCGTTTCGGCTTGCTGCGGGTCGCGCATCCATTGGCGTACCGGCACGCCGTTCTCGGCCAGCAGGTTGGCCACGGCGGTGCCGAAGCTGCCGCCTCCAAGCACCGCGACGGGTTGCTGTTGAGTCATATGTCGTCCATCGAACCATTGAATTGAGTGCGCCGGCGCATTATACGGGTGTGCCTGCGCATCGCCAGCGCCGGCAGGCAAGCTGCCGCTCGCGCCGAGCACACTGGTAAAAGCCGTGCGGTGGTTTACCATAGCCGGCTTGCCCCTGACCCAAGGCCGTCCCGTGTCCCCTGGCGCGTCAATAGCCCCTTGCCTACCTCGCTGCGGCCCATACGGCGGCTTTGCCGTAGGCGTTCGCCTGCCATTGCCCGTCGGGCTGGCGCGTAACGGTGTGACCATGGCGGCGCGCAAAGGATTCATGGGCTTCACCCGGACCCACACACCACCGCGTAGTGCCCTTGCCGGAGCGAGGCGCTGATGTGGCGGGCATTACGCATCATGGCGATGTGGCTGTTGCCCTTGACCGGATCGTTCGCCGCCGACGTGCTGCTGATCGGTGCCGAGGCGCAGCCCAGCTATCGTAGCTTCAGCGCCGGCTTGCAAGCGCGCCGTACCGATGACGTCGTGCAGTTTCGCAGCGTCGCACAAATGCCCGCACCGGCCACCCTCGAACCCGACGTGCGTCTGATCCTGCTCGACGATGCGGCGCTGGACTGGCGCCTGAGCCAAAGCGCAGGCCCGACAGCGCTGGTGCTGCGCATCAACCGGGTACAGGCCCAGCAGCGCTGGCCGCATCAGCGTCCGGCCTTCCTGACCTTGCTGTGGAGCGACCCGCTACCGGGACGGCAACTACGCCTGATCCACTATCTGCTGCCAAAGGCTCGCCGGGTCGGTGTGCTGTACAGCGAACGCAGCCAGTTTCTGCTCGACGAGCTACGCCCCGTCGCCCGTCGCCTGGGCCTGGAGATCGTGCCGCAAGCCTGGAGCGGCCCGCGCGACAGCCGCGCGCTGCAACAGGTACTGGCCGAGAGCGACGTACTTCTGGGCCTCGACGACCCCGAGCTGTACAACGCCCTTACCGCGAAAAATCTGTTGCTCAGCAGTTACAGCCGCCAGCTCCCGTTGATCGGCCCCACCGCAGGTTTCGTGCGTGCCGGCGCTCTGGCCAGCACCTTCAGCGACCAGACCGATTGGCTGGCCGTGCTCGACCGTCTGCTCGACCAGCCCGCCGCGCAGTGGCCGCGCAGCCTCTATCCGAGTCAGTTCGGCGTCAGCGGCAACCAGCGCGTGGCGCATACGCTGGGGCTCGAGCCGATCGACTCCACCGCTGCCGCCCTGGCGATCGAAGGAGCGCCAAGCCCATGAGCAAGCGCCTGAGTTGGGACATCCACACCCGCACCCAGATGATCAGCCTCGGCCCTGCCCTGCTGTTGACCCTGCTGCTGATCGGCTTCTTCACCTTCGTCCGTTTGCAGGACCTGCGCCAGGAACTCAACCACACCGGCCAGTTGATCGCCAACCAGCTGGCGCCGGGCTCGGAATACGGCGTGATTTCGGGCAACAACGACATGCTCGAAAGCCTCATGCGAGCCACCTTGAGCATTCCCCACGTGCGTTTTCTCGAGGTACAGGACAGCCGCAACCACATTTTGGTCTACGTCGAGCAGGCGGACGAAAGTCTCAATCGCGCCCAACGGGTCGAGGTGTTCCAGGCGGCCATCCGTTTGCAGCAGATTCGCCTGGACGATGACTTCCTGCAGCCGGGCACCGTCGCGCCCAACGTCGGCGACGACTATCTGGGCCGGGTGATCGTCGGCATGTCGGACGACGCCTTCAGCGAGCGCCAGCAGGAAATGGTGATCAAGGCCGGCATCCTGGCCTTGTGCGCCCTATTGTTCACCTTTTTTCTCGCCCGGCGCCTGGCGACCCGGCTGTCGACTCCGATCAGCGCCATGGGCGAGGCGGTACGGGCGATCCAGCAAGGCGACTTCACCACCCAGGTGCCGGTGATGGACGACAGCGAACTCGGCCACCTGGCGGCGCACATCAACAACCTGGCGTTCGCTCTGGAACAGGCCAGCGACGAGCAGCGCCAGGCCATGGCACAGGTGGTCCAGGCCCGTGAAGAAGCCGAGCAGGCGAACCGCGCCAAATCCGACTTCCTGGCGATGATGAGCCACGAGCTGCGCACGCCGATGAACGGCGTGCTGGGCATGCTGCAATTGCTCGACACCACGGAGCTGACGGCCGAGCAGGCCGAGTACACCAGCGTGGCCAGCGAATCGACCGGGCACCTGCTCAAGGTCATCAACGACATCCTCGACTTCTCGCGCATCGAGCGCACCACGCTGCAACTGGAGTCGATCGATTTCAACCTCGGGGAGCTGATCGCCAATTGCGTGCACTCCTTCCAGCACAGCGCCGATCAGCGCGGCTTGACCCTGCGCCTGCAAGCGCGGGAAAGCCTCGAAGCCCTGCAGGTGAAAGGCGATCCGACGCGGATTCGTCAGATCCTGCTCAACCTGATCGGCAACGCCTTGAAATTCACCGAGCGTGGCGAGGTGGTCGTCGAAGCTGGCTGGCGGCTGATCGAAGACGAGCAGATCCGCTTCGTCTGCGCAGTACGCGATACCGGCATTGGCATCGACGACCAGCGTCTGGAGACGATGTTCGTCGCCTTCCAGCAGGCCGACAGCTCGATCTCGCGCCGTTATGGCGGTACCGGCCTGGGCCTGTCGATCGCGCGGACCCTGGCCGAGCGCATGGGCGGCGTGCTGTATGCCCAGAGCCGCGAGGGCCTGGGCTCGACCTTCACGTTGGAAATGCCGCTGGCATTGTCGCAACTGACGACCTTGGCGCCGCGTGCGCCGGCCGTGTCCAGTGCCCCCCGAGAGGAACGGCCGGTGCTGCTGGTGGAGGACAATCCGGTCAACCGCAGTGTGATCGAAGCCATGCTGCGCAGCCTGGGGTTCCAGACCTGCGTAGCAGGTGACGGTCAGCAGGCCTTGGAGCAGATCCAGCAACGACCCTTCGCGGCGGTATTGATGGACTGCCGTCTGCCGTTGATGGACGGCTACGAGGCGACGCGACGGATCCGGGCACTGGCCGAGGGGCGTGACCTGCCGATCATCGCCCTGACCGCCAGCGCCTTGCAGGGCGACCGCGAGCGCTGCCTGGCAGCCGGGATGAACGACTACCTGAGCAAACCGCTCAAACGCACCGAATTGCTGGCCGCTCTGCAACGCTGGCTGCCCGATCACGACGTGTCGGGTGGCGATCGATGAAGAATTGCGGCAGTCTTAATGTTCTGCCCGGCACTGGACAGGACCGCCACATAACCTGAAAATGCACGTTTCAGTGAACACCTGTACTTGTTTACCGGACGCACTGTGACTTTCACTACAACGCAATAGTCTACCTGTAGGCTGCCGCCCCACTGACGCAAGGCGTTCGGGGGTTGGCCGGGAAGATTCATCCCCTGCCACAGGGGGTTATTGAGGAGCTCGCATGACCAAACAAAACGCCTTTACTCGGGAAGACCTGCTGCGCTGCAGTCGCGGTGAGCTGTTCGGCCCAGGTAATGCGCAACTGCCCGCCCCGAACATGCTGATGGTGGACCGTATCGCCCATATCAGCGCCGAGGGTGGCAAGTACGGCAAAGGTGAATTGGTCGCCGAGCTGGATATCACGCCTGACCTGTGGTTCTTCGCCTGCCATTTCGAAGGCGACCCCGTCATGCCGGGCTGCCTGGGCCTCGACGCCATGTGGCAGCTGGTCGGCTTCTACCTGGGCTGGCAAGGGTTGCCGGGCCGTGGCCGGGCACTGGGTTCGGGTGAAGTGAAGTTCTTCGGGCAGGTCCTGCCGACCGCGAAGAAGGTCACTTACAACATCCACATCAAACGTGTTCTCAAAGGCAAGCTGAACATGGCCATTGCCGACGGCACGGTCAGCGTCGACGGTAAAGAGATCTACACCGCTGAAAGCCTGCGGGTCGGCGTGTTCACCTCCACAGACAACTTCTAAGGGTCATTCGCATGCGCCGCGTCGTTATCACTGGTCTGGGCATCGTTTCGTGCCTGGGCAATGACAAAGCTACTGTCACCGAAAGCCTGCGCAACAGCCGTCCAGGTATCCGTTACAACCCGGAATACAAGGAACAAGGGCTGCGTAGTCAGGTGTCCGGCTCCATCGACCTCAACCTCGAAGAACTGATCGACCGCAAGGTGTTCCGCTTCGTCGGCCATGCCGCCGCCTATGCCTACCTGGCCATGCAGGACGCCATCAAGGATGCCGGCCTGAGCGAAGAGCAGGTCTCCAACCCGCGTACCGGCCTGGTCGCCGGTTCCGGTGGTGCGTCCACGCTGAACCAGATGGAAGCGCTGGACACCCTGCGCGAAAAAGGCGTCAAGCGCGTCGGCCCCTATCGCGTCACCCGCACCATGGGCAGCACCGTTTCGGCTTGCCTGGCCACGCCGTTCAAGATCAAGGGCATCAACTATTCGATCTCTTCGGCGTGCGCCACCAGCGCACACTGCATCGGCACCGCGCTGGAGCAGATCCAATGGGGCAAGCAGGACATCGTCTTCGCCGGTGGCGGCGAAGAAGAGCACTGGAGCCAATCGTTCCTGTTCGACGCGATGGGCGCATTGTCGACCAAGCGCAACGACACGCCGGAACTGGCTTCGCGCGCTTACGACGCCGACCGTGACGGCTTCGTCATCGCCGGTGGCGGCGGCATGGTCGTGGTCGAGGAACTCGAGCACGCCCTGGCCCGTGGCGCCAAGATCTACGCCGAAATCGTCGGCTACGGCGCCACCTCCGACGGCTACGACATGGTCGCGCCAAGCGGCGAAGGCGCCATCCGCTGCATGCAGCAGGCGCTGTCCACGGTCGATACCCCGATCGATTACCTCAACACCCACGGCACTTCCACCCCAGTCGGCGATGTCGCCGAGATGAAGGGCGTACGTGAAGTGTTCGGCGACAAGGCACCGGCCATCAGCTCGACCAAGAGCCTGTCCGGTCACTCGCTGGGCGCCGCAGGCGTGCACGAGGCGATCTACTGCCTGCTGATGATGGAAAACAACTTCATCGCAGGTTCGGCCAACATCGACGAACTGGACCCTGCGGTCGCCGACCTGCCGATCCAGCGCACCACGGTCGAAAACGCCAAGATCGACACCGTGATGAGCAACAGCTTCGGCTTCGGTGGCACCAACGCCACCCTGGTGCTCAAGCGCTGGCAGGGCAAGTGATACTGTAGGCAGCTCCTAGAAACGCCCCGGCTGGTTAGTAATGCTGTTCATTTGAGCGATTAGGGCAGCTCCGCAGCCCATCGCGGCTGAAGCCGCTCCTACAGGGAAATGAGTAACCTGTAGGAGCGGCTTCAGCCGCGATGGGCCGCAGAGCTGCCCCAGTGATGCGACAAAGCTCAACTGAACAATATTACCAATCGGTTCGGGGCGTTCTCGTTTCTGCGGTTAGCCTGGCGGCTGTGCGTCAACGACCCTTGGGCAACAAAGCGATGAAGTTTTCACGCGCAACCTTGTTGGCCACCGCCTCGGGCAAGGCATCGAGGAAGAGATCGAAGCCCTTCATCTGCTCGCCGATGCTGTCGAAACGTCCCACCACGTCGGAGCCGAGCATGAACCGGTCCGGAAAACGCTGGACCAGATCGATCCAGCCCTGCCGTGGCTTGCCCTGCTTATCCAGCAGATAGGGTTCGAGCACGCTCCAAGACAAGTCGACATACAGGTTCGGGTAGGTTTCGAGCAGCCGCGTCAGGGTCGGCAGCAGGAATTTCATCTGCGTCTGATGGCGATGGATCTCCATGCTGCTGCCGGCATGGGCCCAGATGAAGCGCGTGGTCGGATGGTCGCGCAGCGGTTGCTCGATTTCCTCGAGGTACAGCGCGTTGCGCTCGCGCTTGGAGGTGATGTTGGAGTGCACCAAGACCGGCAGGTCGCGTTTGCCGGCCAGGGTGTAGATCAGGTTCATCGCCTCGTTGTTGGCCCTGGGTGTGTCTCCACTGGTCAGCGCCGTAAGGTCATCGTGCCGGGTAAAGACTTCGCCGATGCCTTGCCACAGCCCTGGGTACAGGTCGAGCATGCGTTCGATGTGCTTGGCCGAGTTCTTGTCGACCGGGTTGAAGCCGCTGAGAAACGGATGGAAACGCTGACGCTGCTCCGGACTCAAGGCCTGCAGGGCGGCAGCGACGTATACATCAGTGGCGCTGTACCAGTAGGCGCTAGCGTCATCGCCTGCGTAGTAACGCGGCCGCTTGGGCTCGTCTTCATGCCATTTCTTGGCGACTGGAATACCGGAGATCATCGACTGATCGACACCCGCCTCGTCCATGGCCTTGAGCAACGCGGGCATGCCTTCGGTTTCCTGGAAGAAGTCGACGTAGTGCAGGTGGGCGTCGGTATAACGGTACTCGCGCGCCAGGCAGGGTTGCGACAGCAGGCCGGTACAGATCACGGCGGCGAGCGCTCTGGCGATCATGGCGGGGGCTTCCTTCATCGAATTGAAGCCCGATAGACCCGTGCCTGACGCTCAGGGTTCAGCCCTACCCCGCCCTACGCGCCGGCCCGGTGGTAATGGGCCGGCGCCTGGGGACGAACGCTTGAACGATCAGCGTGCGAACACCTCGTCCAGCAGGTTGTACATGGCTGCGAACGCCCGCTCTGACACCTTGCGGTTGTACTGGTTCTTGCCCGGCACGTTGGCATCGGGATCGGTGAACGAATGCACCGCGCCACCGTAGCTGGTCAACTGCCAGTCCACATCGGCAGCCGACATTTCCGCCTCGAAAGCTGGCAATTGCTCTTTGGGCACCAAGGGGTCCTGGGCACCGTGCAGCACGAGTACGGCACCTTTGATGTGCTTGGCGTCGTCCTCGTCCGGGGTATCGAGCGTGCCATGGAAAGAGATCGCCGCCTTCAGGTCCGCTCCGCTACGCGCCTGTTCCAGCGCACAGCAGCCGCCGAAACAGAAACCGAAGGCCGCCACCTTGCCCGGCGCCAGCACCACCCGGGATTGCCCCAGCAACTGCGCCAGCGCTTCGTTCATGCGCTTGCGCAGCTCATTGCGGTCGTCCTTGAGGGGCATCATGGCTGCCAGCGCTTCGTCGGCGTTGCTCGGGCGCAGCGTCTGCCCATACAGGTCGACCAGCAACACCACGTAGCCGCGGCTGGCGACTTCCTGGGCAATGCGTTCGGCCCCCGGGGTGACACCCATCCAGTTCGGCGCCATGATCAGCGCGGGCCGCGGCAGGCCGTCCTGGGCATAGACCAGACGGCTTTCGAAGGTCTGCCCGGAACAACGGTAGGTCAGTGATTCGGTGATGACCTTGCTCATGTACTTCTCCTGTGTATTCACGTCGCGGCCGCCCCACAGCGTGTGCCGGCCCCATGAAAAAAGCCCGCCGAAGCGGGCTTTCGTACAGACGCATCAACTCAAGCAGACAGCTCGACCAGCAGCTTGTTCAGACGGCGCACGTAGGCCGCCGGGTCTTTCAAGCTGTCGCCCGCAGCCAGGGCAGCCTGGTCGAAGAGGATGTGCGACAGCTCGGCGAAGCGGTCTTCGCTCTGCTCATGGTCGAGCTTCTCGATCAACGGATGGCTCGGGTTGAATTCGAAGATCGGCTTGGAGTCCGGTACCTTCTGCCCGCTCGCCTCGAGAATCTGGCGCATTTGCAGTCCCAGGTCCTGCTCGCCGATGGCCAGGATCGCCGGCGAATCGGTCAAGCGGTGCGACACACGCACTTCGGCGACACTGTCGCCCAGAGCGGTTTTCAGGCGCTCCACCAGGCCTTCCTTATCCTTGGCGACTTCCTCCTGCGCCTTCTTGTCTTCCTCGGAATCCAGGGCGCCCAAGTCCAGATCGCCGCGCGCGACGTCGACGAACTGCTTGCCATCGAACTCGGTGAGGTAGCTCATCAGCCACTCGTCGATGCGATCGGTCAGCAGCAGCACTTCGATGCCTTTCTTGCGGAAGACTTCCAGGTGCGGGCTGTTCTTGACCTGCGCGTAGGACTCGCCGGTGAGGTAGTAGACCTTGTCCTGACCTTCCTTGGCGCGTGCCAGGTAATCGGCCAGCGACACATCCTGCTCGCCGTTGTCGCCCTGGGTAGAAGCGAAGCGCAGCAGGCCGGCGATCTTTTCCTTGTTGGCGAAGTCTTCGGCCGGGCCTTCTTTGAGCACCTGGCCGAAGTTTTTCCAGAAGCCTTTGTATTGCTCAGGCTCGTTCTTGGCCAACTTCTCCAGCATGTCCAGCACGCGCTTGGTCAGCGCGGTTTTCATGGAATCGATGATCGGGTCTTTTTGCAGGATTTCCCGCGACACGTTCAGCGACAGGTCGTTGGAGTCGACCACGCCTTTGATGAAGCGCAGGTACAGCGGCAGGAACGACTCGGCCTGATCCATGATGAACACGCGTTGCACGTACAGTTTCAAGCCGCGTGGCGCTTCGCGCTGGTACAGGTCGAACGGCGCGCGGGCCGGCACGTACAGCAACGAGTTGTACTCCAGCTTGCCTTCGACCTTGTTGTGGCTCCAGGTCAGCGGGTTTTCGAAGTCGTGGCCGATGTGCTTGTAGAACTCCTGGTATTCCTCGTCCTTGACCTCGGAACGCGAACGCGTCCACAGGGCACTGGCGCGGTTGACGGTTTCCCACTCCTGCGCCGGTGCCTCTTCGCCCTCGGCGGCTTCGGCCTGCTCCTTGGGCAGCTCGATCGGCAAGGCGATGTGGTCGGAGTACTTCTTGATCACGTTGCGCAGGCGCCAGCCATCGGCGAACTCGTCTTCACCGGCCTTGAGGTGCAGCACGATGCGGGTACCGCGCGCGGGCTTGTCGACGGTCTCGACTTCGAAGTCGCCCTCGCCTTTGGAAGACCAGTGCACACCCTCGGCGGCCGGCTGGCCGGCGCGACGGCTGAACACGTCGACCTTGTCGGCGACGATGAAGGCCGAGTAGAAGCCCACGCCGAACTGGCCGATCAGGTGCGAGTCCTTCTTCTGGTCGCCGGTGAGGTTCTTCATGAAGTCGGCGGTGCCGGACTTGGCGATGGTGCCCAGGTGGGTGATGACGTCCTGGCGGCTCATGCCGATGCCGTTGTCTTCCAAGGTCACGGTATTGGCCGCTTTGTCGAAGCTCACGCGGATCTTGAGCTCCGAATCACCTTCGAGCAGCTCGGGCTTGGCCAGGGCTTCGAAGCGCAGTTTGTCGGCCGCGTCGGAGGCGTTGGAGATCAGCTCACGCAGGAAGATTTCCTTGTTCGAATACAAGGAGTGAATCATCAGGTGCAGCAGCTGCTTCACTTCGGTCTGGAAGCCCAGGGTTTCCTTTTGAGTATCCACACTCATGGTCTTCAAAACTCCAATTGGTTGGGGCAAGTCGCCGTGACGGCCAAGGCCTGCTTTCAGGGCGGGATGTCCAACAGATGGGGGCTGGGTCGGGCATTTCAAGGGGCGGCTTTTTACAACCGCGTTAGAATCCATCGAAGCGTACGTGCGCTTGGGGCGCGCGCCCTGAGCCAGCGTGAGGTGCCAACAAGGTCGCAATAAAACGGACATCCGCCCCTGTGCGTTATTCAACAAGACCTGCAGCTGTGCCTTCACGACAACAGGCTGTTTATCTGAAATACCCTTGGAACTTCTTTCACAGGGCACAACTCGAAGCAACAAGTCACTTATTCACCCACGGAGATACACAATCATGCGTAAACCTTTTGCTTTTGCTCTGATGTTGGCCGCTACCCTGGGCCTGGCCGCTTGCGATAAAGCCAGCGAAGACAAAGCCCAGGACGCACAGGAGCATTCCCAGAACGCTCAGGAAAAAATGAACGACGCTCAGGACAAGGTCAACGACGCGAACGAAGAGAAGGCCAAAGCTGCTGCCGACCAGGCCGAAGCCCAGCAGAAAGCCGCTGAAGAAGCGCGCGACGACGCTACGCCTGCTACCACTGCACCGAACACCACCGTTCCTGCAGAGCCTGCCAAGCAGTAATTGCCTGGCGGTAATAAAAACCCGGCGATGCCGGGTTTTTTTATGCGCCGATTTAAACCGATTGTGTTTACGACTGCCCTACTGCCGCGTCTTTGGCCGTGTCGTTCGGCACACTTTCGGTGGCCGTGAACACCATCACTTCGAGCACATCGGAATGGAATTCGCGCCGATACAGAATCAGCACTACACCGACGGTGGTCAGCATGAACATCCAGGGGCTGATGAACCAGGTCAACAGCGCCATTGCGAAGTAATAAGCCCGCAGTCCCAAGTTGAACTGGTTGGCCGCCAACGACAACACACGTGCTGCCCTTGCCGCATAAGCGTTGCGCTGCTGCTCGCTGACCTGCCGCTCGCCGATCATCGGCGCCGAACCCACCACTACCGCCGCGAAATTGTATTGGCGCATGCACCAGCTGAAGGTGAAGAAGGCATACACGAAGACCATGGCCAGACACAGCAACTTGAGCTCCGAGATACCTTGTGAGGCCGGCTGCACCAAAGGCAGGTCGGCCAACAGCGACAGGGCTCGATCAGTGGCACCGAGCACGGTGAGGATGCCGGCCAGGATGATCAGCGTGCTGGAAGCGAAGAACGAGGCGTTGCGCTCCAGGTTGCCTATCACGCTGGCATCGGCGATACGGTTGTCGCGCAGCAGCATACGCCGCATCCAGTCTTCCCGGTACAGGTGCAGCACACTGGCCAGACACGCAGTGTCCCGCGCTTTCCAGAGGGCATAACGGGTATAGCCGCCCCAGGCCAGGGCGAACCAGCAGACGGCCAGCACGTGGCTGAGGTTGTTTTCGATGAACGTCATGGGGCGGCCTCGAACGATGAACGATGCACAGTTATAGACCGCTGTTCGACGTTCGCTGTGGCAAAAAGGCACGCTTTTGCGCGCAGATAAAAAACCCCGCAGCACACTGCGGGGTTTCTTCACATCGAGCAAGCGGTCATGAATCCCGGCTTGCCAAGGGGCTTCAGGCCAAGGCTTCTTGCGACTGACCGAGCATGCGATCCACCGCGAAACACACCACCAGGGCGGCCAGCGAAGGCACCAGCCAGGCCAGGCCCTGCTCGCTCAGCGGCAGGTTGGCGGCGAAGTCCGGCAGGTAATGCGCCAGGCTGCTGCCTTTGATGGCGTCGATGATGCCGAATACCAGCGATACCAGCATCACCGGGCCGAGCACGCGCGCTGGCGAATTGAACAGGCCTTTGACGAAGCTCAAGGCCACCATCACGATGCAAGGCGGGTAGATCGCCGTTAGCACCGGAATGGAGAACATGATCAGCTTGGTCAGACCCAGATTCGACACCAGCAACGAGAAGCCGGCCAGAATCACCACCAGCGCACGGTAGGACACCGGCAGAATCTGACTGAAGTACTCGGCGCACGCGCAGGTCAGGCCGACGGCCGTGACCAGGCAGGCCAAGGCGATCAGCACTGCCAGGAAGCCGCTGCCCAGCGAGCCGAAGGTGTGCTGCACGTAAGCGTGCAATACCGCGGCGCCATTGCTGGCCCCCATGGCGATGTCGTGACTCCCCGCACCCAGGCGGAACAGGCTGATGTACACCAGCGCCAGGCCCACCCCGGCGATCAGGCCGGCGATGATGGCGTAGCGAGTGATCAGCTTGGGCGACTCGACGCCACGCGAGCGGATGGCGTTGACGATGACGATGCCGAACACCAGCGCGCCCAGGGTATCCATGGTCAGGTATCCGCTGATGAAGCCCTGGGAGAACGGCGAAGCCACGTAGGCCTGCTGCGCATCACCGATGTCGCCTGCCGGCAATGCGAAGGCGGCGATGCCGAGCGCGGCCAGGGCGACGATCTTCAGTGGCGCCAGGAAGCGGCCCACGGTATCGAGCAGCTTGCCGGGATACATCGACACGGCCAGCACGATCAGGAAGTAGACCAGGCTGTAGATGAACAACGCCAGCGGGCTTTCACCCGTCAGCGGCGCCACACCCACCTCGAACGAGACGGTGGCGGTGCGCGGAGTGGCGAACAGCGGGCCTACCGACAGGTAGCACACCGCTGCCAGCAAGCCGCCGAAGAACTTGCCGATCGGGCTGCTCAGCGCGTCCATGCCGCCACCGACCTTGGCCAGCGCGACCACGGTGATGACCGGCAGGCCCACGGCCGTGACCAGGAAGCCCAAAGCGGCCATCCACACGTTGGGGCCAGCTTGCAGACCGACGATGGGCGGGAAGATGATGTTGCCCGCGCCTACGAACAGGGCGAACGTCATGAAGCCAAGCGCCAGGATGTCCTGGCCTTTTAACACTTTCATTTAGGGAAGTACCACACTGCTGAAATCGGGAGTCGAGAAGGGATTGCCCTAGGGATGAGGGAAATGCTGCCCGGCGTGATGAGCCAGACCCGTTTAGCGTGTCGGTCCCTTTTGGGGATCGGGCACAAAATGGCGCGTAGGTTAACCAATTTGCCGGGAAAACACACGGCGCCCCGCCACCCTGTCCGATAGGCGACTGTTCTTGTCGTCTAAACGACCAGACGTGTAGGAAAGTTACCCGCCTAATGGTCCAACGTCTGTACGAAAATTCCTATGCTGTCGATCGGCCAGGTGTATGACCTGCAAAAACACAAAAACCACCCGAAGGTGGTTTCTGTGCCGCGTGGGGGCGTCAGCGTATTAGCGCTTCACTTCCCAACCGGTCAGCTCGGCCAAGGCCTTGCCGATGTCGGCCAGGGAACGCACGGTTTTCACACCGGCGTCTTGCAGAGCGGCGAATTTTTCGTCCGCAGTGCCTTTGCCGCCGGAGATGATGGCGCCAGCGTGGCCCATGCGCTTGCCCGCAGGCGCGGTAACGCCGGCGATGTAGGAAACGACTGGTTTGGTGACGTTGGCCTTGATGTAGGCAGCCGCCTCTTCTTCAGCCGAACCGCCGATCTCGCCGATCATGACGATCGCTTCGGTCTGCGGGTCTTCCTGGAACAGCTTGAGAATGTCGATGAAGTTCGAGCCTGGGATCGGGTCGCCGCCGATGCCCACGCAGGTCGACTGGCCGAAACCGGCGTCGGTGGTCTGCTTGACCGCTTCGTAGGTCAGGGTGCCGGAACGCGATACGATACCGACCTTGCCTGGCAAGTGGATGTGGCCGGGCATGATGCCGATCTTGCACTCGCCCGGGGTGATGACGCCTGGGCAGTTAGGGCCGATCAGGGTCACGCCCAGTTCGTCGCACTTGACCTTGGCGTCCAGCATGTCGAGGGTCGGGATGCCTTCGGTGATGCAGACGATCAGCTTGATGCCAGCGAAGGCCGCTTCCAGGATCGAGTCCTTGCAGAACGGTGCCGGAACGTAGATGACCGAAGCGTCGGCGCCGGTGGTTTCGACGGCTTCCTTGACGGTGTTGAACACCGGCAGGCCCAGGTGGGTGGTGCCACCTTTGCCTGGGGTCACGCCGCCGACCATCTTGGTGCCGTAGGCGATGGCTTGCTCGGAGTGGAAGGTGCCCTGCGAGCCGGTGAAGCCCTGGCAGATGACTTTGGTGTCTTTATTGATCAGGACGCTCATTACTTGCCCTCCGCAGCTTTGACAACTTGTTGAGCAGCGTCGGTCAGGCTGGTTGCAGCAATGATGTTCAAACCGCTTTCTGCCAGTACTTTGGCGCCGAGTTCAGCGTTGTTGCCTTCCAGACGGACGACAACCGGTACTTTCACGCCGACTTCCTTCACCGCGCCGATGATGCCTTCGGCAATCATGTCGCAACGAACGATACCGCCGAAGATGTTGACCAGAACGGCCGCGACATTGCTGTCGGACAGAATGATCTTGAAGGCTTCGGTTACGCGCTCTTTGGTTGCGCCGCCACCTACGTCGAGGAAGTTGGCTGGCTTGCCGCCGTGCAGGTTGACGATGTCCATGGTACCCATGGCCAGGCCGGCACCGTTGACCATGCAGCCGATGTTGCCTTCCAGCGCGACGTAGTTCAGTTCGAACTTGGCAGCGTGGGCTTCACGGGCGTCGTCTTGCGACGGGTCGTGGAAGGTCTTCAGCTTGGGCTGACGGTACATGGCGTTGGCGTCGATGTTCAGCTTGGCATCGAGGCAGTGCAGGTCGCCGTCGGCCTTGATGACCAGCGGGTTGACTTCCAGCAGGGCCAGGTCATGGTCCTGGAACAGCTTGGCCAGACCGACGAAGATTTTCGCGAACTGGGTGACTTGCTTGCCTTCCAGGCCCAGCTGGAAAGCCAGCTCGCGGCCCTGGAACGGCTGTGCGCCGACCAGCGGATCGATGGTCGCCTTGATGATCTTCTCGGGGGTTTCGTGCGCGACTTTCTCGATGTCCACGCCACCTTCGGTGGAAGCCATGAACACGATGCGACGGCTCGAACGGTCTACCACAGCGCCCAGGTACAGCTCTTTGGCGATGTCGGTGCAGGATTCGACCAGAATCTTGGAAACGGGCTGGCCGTTCGCGTCGGTCTGGTAGGTCACCAGGTTCTTGCCCAACCATTGTGCGGCGAACGCCTTGGCGTCTTCCTTGCTGCGAACCAGCTTGACGCCGCCCGCTTTACCGCGACCGCCGGCGTGGACCTGGGCTTTGACGACCCACTCCGAACCACCGATCTTGTCGCAGGCTTCTGCTGCAGCCTCAGGGGTATCGACTGCGAAACCCTTGGATACTGGCAGGCCATACTCAGCGAACAGCTGTTTGCCCTGATACTCGTGAAGATTCATGCTTTTTACCGTCTTCGTTAGGTACTGCGCTTCGGCGCTGCGCCGTTTCCGGTGCCGCGCCACCTGTGACCCTCAGCCCCCGGGTGATCCCGGTGGCCTGGTCCGGCGAACGTTCCGCGGTGAGTCGTGCACGCAAGACTCACGACGGGCAGCCCGCCGTGGTTTCTTATAGTTAACGCTTCTTACGGTTGGCGACGTGGATGGCACCGCCATTCACGGCCAGTGCAGCTTCGTGCAAGGCTTCGGACAGGGTCGGATGGCTGAAGACCATCATGCCCAGGTCCTCGGCGCTGGTGCCGAATTCCATGGCGATCGCGCCCTGCTGTACCAGTTCGGCAGCCGATGGGCCGATCACGTGCACGCCCAGTACGCGGTCGGTCTTGGCATCGGCGATGACCTTGACGAAACCGCCGGTGTCGTTGGCCGCCATGGCACGGCCGCTGGCTGCGAACGGGAAGGTACCGACATTCACTTCAACGCCTTCGGCCTTGAGGGTCTGCTCGGTCTTGCCCACCCAGGCGATTTCCGGGTGGGTGTAGATCACGGACGGGATCAGGTCGTAGTTCATCTGGGCCTTGTGGCCCTTGATGCGCTCGACGACCATGATGCCCTCTTCCGAGGCCTTGTGCGCCAGCATCAGGCCGCGCACCACGTCACCGATGGCGTATACGCCCGGGACGCTGGTGGCGCACTGGTCGTCGACGTAGATGTAGCCACGCTCGTCGATGTTGACGCCCGAATCGGAGGCCAGCAGCTCGGTGGTGACCGGACGACGGCCCACGGCCACGATCAGACGATCGAAGACGATCTTCTGTTCGCCGTTGGCATCGGTGTAGGTGACTTCGACTTCGTCGCCATTGACGCTGGAGCCAGTGACGCGCGCGCCCATCTTGATGTCCAGACCTTGCTTGGTCAGGATTTTCTGGGCTTCCTTGGAGACTGCGGTGTCGGCCGCCATCAGGAAGGTGTCCAGCGCTTCGAGCACGGTGACCTGGGCGCCAAGGCGCGACCAGACCGAACCCAGCTCCAGGCCGATGACACCGGCACCGATCACGCCCAGACGTTTGGGCACGCTCTGGAATTCCAGGGCACCGGTGGAGTCGACGATGACTTTCTGGTCGACCGGCGCTGGTGGAATGTCGATCGGGCGCGAGCCGGAAGCCAGGATCACGTTGTCGGCTTCGACGATCTCGGTGCTGCCGTCGGGCTTGGTGACTTCGACTTTCTTGCCGGCCAACAGCTTGCCGTGGCCTTGGATCGAGGTCACGCCGTTGGCCTTGAACAGGGTCGCAACGCCGCCGGTGAGGTTCTTGACGATGTTGGCCTTGCGGCCGACCATCGCCGGCACGTCCATTTTCACTTCGCCAGTGGAAATGCCGTGAACGTTGAAGCTCTCCTTGGCTTCCTTGTACTTCCAGGAACTGTCGAGCAGCGCCTTGGAGGGAATGCAACCGACGTTCAGGCAGGTACCGCCCAGCGCCAGCTTGCCTTCGCCATCGGTGTATTTTTCGATGCAGGCAGTCTTCAGACCGAGTTGGGCGGCCTTGATGGCGGCCACGTAGCCGCCAGGACCTGCACCAATCACAACAACGTCGAATTTCTGGGTCATAAAAGATTCCTTAATCAGCTTCAAGCTACGAGCCACCGGCCGCAAGACTACAGGCTTCTACATGAAGCTTGTAGTGTGCGGCGGGCAGCTCGGGGATTAGATGTCCAGCAGCAGGCGAGACGGATCTTCGAGCAGGTTCTTGATGGTGACGAGGAAGGTCACGGCCTCCTTGCCATCGATCAGACGGTGGTCGTAAGACAGCGCCAGGTACATCATCGGGCGGATGGCCACTTGGCCGTTGACCGCCATGGGGCGCTGGATGATGTTGTGCATGCCGAGAATCGCGGCTTGCGGTGGGTTGACGATCGGCGTCGACATCATCGAACCGAAGGTACCACCGTTGGTGATGGTGAAGGTGCCGCCGGTCATCTCTTCGATCGACAGCTTGCCGTCGCGGGCCTTCTTGCCGAAGGTGGCGATGCCGTTTTCGATTTCGGCCAGGCTCATGGATTCGGCGTTGCGCAGTACCGGCACCACCAGGCCACGATCGCTGGACACGGCCACACCGACGTCGGCGAAGCCGTGGTAGACGATGTCGTTACCGTCGATCGAGGCGTTGACGGCCGGGAAGCGCTTCAGCGCTTCGGTGGCAGCCTTGACGAAGAACGACATGAAGCCCAGACGTACACCGTTGTGGGTCTTCTCGAACAGGTCCTTGTACTTCGAGCGCAGGGCCATGACTTCGGTCATGTCCACTTCGTTGAAGGTGGTCAGCATGGCCATGTTCGACTGGGCCTCGACCAGGCGCTCGGCGATCTTGGCGCGCAGGCGGGTCATCGGCACACGCTTCTCGGTGCGATCACCGGCAGCGGTGACGACCGGGGCAGCGGCGGCGGCAGGCTTGGCAGCGGGCGCTGCGGCCGGCGCGGACTTCTTGTTGGCGATGGCGGCGACCATGTCTTCCTTGGTCACGCGACCGCCTTTGCCGGTACCGGAAACGGTAGCCAGATCGATGCCGTTTTCTTCGGCCAGCTTGCGCGCGGCAGGTGCGGCGACCGGATCGTCTTCACCGGCATCGCTGCCGGCGGCGGCTGGAGCGGCACCCGGTGCGGCGGCACCCGGTGCGGTGGCACCCGGTGCGGCGGCCGCCGCAGGGGCAGGCGCTGCGGCGCCACCTTCCACGATAGAACCCAGCACTTCGTCGGACAGGACGGTATCGCCCTCGCCTTTGACGATGTCGCCCAGCACGCCGTCGGCGGTGGCCAGCACTTCCAGAACGACCTTGTCGGTTTCGATGTCGACGATCAGCTCGTCACGCTTGACGGCGTCGCCCGGCTGCTTGTGCCAGGTGGCGACGGTGCCGTCGGCGACCGATTCCGGGAAGGTTGGGGCTTTGATCTCGATAGCCATTAGCAGTGTTTCCTTAAATTCGGTTTCAGTGCGCGAAGCGTTAGACGGTGAACGCGGCGTTCAGCAATTTCTCTTGCTGCTCGGCGTGGATGGAAGCGTAACCACAGGCAGGCGCGGCAGACGCGTCACGGCCGGCGTATTCGAGGGTCAGCGCCTGGTTGTGGCGACCCAGAATGCGACGCATGTGATGCTGGCTGCTATACCAGGCGCCTTGGTTCATCGGCTCTTCCTGACACCACACGGCGGCCTTGAGGTTGGTGTACGGCGCCAGAATCTCGACCAGATCGTCTTCCGGGAACGGATACAGCTGCTCCAGACGCACGATGGCGATGTCTTCACGGCCTTCGGCACGGCGTTTTTCCAGCAGGTCGTAGTAGACCTTGCCGCTGCACAGCACGATGCGCTCGACCTTGGACGGATCCAGGGTATCGATTTCCGGGATCACGGTCTGGAACGAGCCTTCGGCCAGATCTTCCAGGGTCGAGATGGCCAGCTTGTGGCGCAGCAGCGACTTGGGCGTCAGCACCACCAGCGGCTTGCGCAGCGGACGGATGACCTGACGGCGCAGCAGGTGGTAGATCTGGGCTGGCGTGGTCGGTACGCACACCTGGATGTTGTGCTCGGCGCACAACTGCAGGTAACGTTCCAGACGCGCGGAGGAGTGCTCCGGCCCCTGCCCTTCGTAGCCATGTGGCAGCAGCATGGTCAAGCCGCACAGACGGCCCCACTTGTGCTCGCCGCTGGTGATGAACTGGTCGATCACCACTTGCGCGCCGTTGGCGAAGTCGCCGAACTGCGCTTCCCAGATCACCAACGCATTGGGCTGGGTGGTCGAGTAACCGTATTCGAACGCCAGGACGGCTTCTTCCGACAGCAAGGAGTCGTAGAGGTCGAACTTCGGCTGGCCCGGATAGAGGTTCTGCAACGGCAGGTAGGTGCTGGCGTCCTTCTGGTTGTGCAGCGCCGCATGGCGGTGCGAGAAGGTGCCGCGGCCCACGTCCTGGCCGGTGATACGGATCGGGTGGCCTTCGAAAATCAACGTGGCGTAGGCCATGGTTTCGGCGTAGCCCCAGTTGATCGACAAGCCGCCAACCTGCATCTTCTGGCGGTCTTCGTAGATCTTCGACACCTGGCGCTGCACGACGAAGCCTTCCGGCAGTTCGAGCAGCTTGGCCGACAGGTCCTGCAAGGTCTTGAGGTCGAAACGGGTGTCGTGACGCGCGGTCCAGGCGTGGCCCAGGTACGGACGCCAGTCGACGAACAGTTCGCGGTTCGGCTCCTTGACCAGGCTCTTGACCACGTGCAGGCCGTTGTCCAGTGCGTTGCGGTACTCGTCGATCTTGGCCTGGGCGCGCTCGGCATCGATGCGACCGGCCTGGATCAGTTTCTCGGCGTACAGCTCGCGTGTGGTGCGCTGCTTGGTGATCTGCTGGTACATCAGCGGCTGGGTGCCGCTCGGCTCGTCGGCCTCGTTGTGGCCGCGACGGCGGTAGCAGACCAGATCGACGACCACGTCACGCTTGAACTGCATGCGGTAGTCGATGGCCAGTTGGGTGACGAACAGCACGGCTTCCGGATCGTCGCCGTTCACGTGCAGGATCGGCGCCTGGATCATCTTGGCGACGTCGGTGCAGTACTCGGTGGAACGCGAGTCCAGCGGGTTGCTGATGGTGAAGCCGACCTGGTTGTTGATGACGATGTGCACGGTGCCGCCGGTCTTGAAACCGCGGGTCTGCGACATCTGGAAGGTTTCCAGCACCACGCCTTGGCCGGCGAAGGCCGCATCGCCATGGATGGAGATCGGCAATACCTTGTCGCCGGTCTTGTCGTTGCGGCGGTCCTGACGGGCGCGCACCGAACCCTCGACCACGGGCGAGACGATTTCCAGGTGGGACGGGTTGAACGCCATGGCCAGGTGGACTTCGCCGCCGCTGGTCATCACGTTCGACGAGAAGCCCTGGTGGTATTTCACGTCACCCGAGCCCAGCTCGTTCATCTTCTTGCCTTCGAACTCGTCGAACAGCTCGCGCGGGCTCTTGCCGAAGGTGTTGACCAGCACGTTGAGGCGGCCACGGTGGGCCATGCCGATGACCACTTCCTTGGTGCCGTAGGAGCCGGAGCGCTGGATCATCTCGTCCAGCATCGGGATCAGGCTCTCGCCACCTTCAAGGCCGAAACGCTTGGTGCCGGGGTATTTGGTGCCCAGGTATTTCTCCAGGCCCTCGCCGGCAGTGACGCGCTCGAGCAGGTGGGCCTGCACGTCAGCGGAGAAATCAGGACGGCCACGCACGCTTTCCAGACGCTGCTGGAACCAGCTGCGCTGCTCGGAATCGACGATGTGGGTGAACTCGGCGCCGATGGTGCGACAATATGTCTTCTCCAAGGCCTCCTGGATTTCGCGTAGGCTCGCCTCCTCTTTGCCGATGAACAGGTCGCCGGCACGGAAGGTCGTATCGAGATCGGCACTGGTCAAGCCGTAGTGATTGATCGACAGGTCTACGGGCACGGGACGCTGCCACAACCCCAAGGGGTCGAGCTTGGCAGCCTGATGACCGCGCATGCGATAGGCCTGGATCAGTCGCAGTACTTCAACCTGCTTCTTCTCGTGTTCACTGCTCACGCTCCCGGCGGAGACCGGTTGGGCGCGGCGCTGGTTCTTTGCCAGTAGCACGAAATGGTCGCGGATCGTCGAGTGCGATACGTCGGTAGCGGTGCTGCCGTCGGCGGGCAACTTCTGGAAGTAGGTGCGCCACTCTTCTGGCACAGCGTTAGGGTCGTGCAGGTAGAGTTCGTAGAGCTCTTCCACATATGCAGCGTTACCACCTGAAAGGTGGGCGCTATCCCACATGCGCTGCATCACGCTTTCTTGCATGCTTGGTCACCCTCGGTTAGGGGACTGATCGGCAAGCGCCTCGATGTTCGTGGCAAAGCCCAATACCGCGGCCGAACCACGCTACCGAAGATCCTGCAGATTTTCCGGGTACCAGCCCGGAAGCCCCTGCTGGTCTCATATCTTCATAGGTAAGAGCGCGAGCCTTGTCAGCTCTTGCCCGAGTTTCACTTCGATGCGGGCCTTGCGACCCGCACGTCGGTGTCTTGCGGTTGCATCTATTGCTGGATCAGGTACCGCTGTGCAGCAGCATGTTGCGCACGTGGCCGATCGCCTTGGTCGGGTTCAGACCTTTCGGGCAGACGTTCACGCAGTTCATGATGCCGCGGCAGCGGAACACGCTGAACGGATCGTCCAGCGAGGCCAGACGCTCCTGGGTCTTGGTGTCGCGACTGTCGGCCAGGAAACGGTAGGCCTGCAGCAAGGCGGCGGGGCCGAGGAACTTGTCGGGGTTCCACCAGAACGACGGGCACGAAGTGGAGCAGCAGGCGCACAGGATGCACTCGTACAGCCCGTCGAGCTTCTCGCGCTCTTCCGGCGATTGCAGACGCTCGATGGCAGGCGCCGGCGTATCGTTCTGCAGGAACGGCTTCACCTTCTCGTATTGCTTGTAGAAGATGCTCATGTCCACGACCAGGTCGCGGATCACCGGCAGGCCAGGCAGTGGGCGAACCACCAGCTTGTTGCCCTTGACCACGGCCGACAGCGGCGTGATGCAGGCCAGGCCGTTCTTGCCGTTGATGTTCATGCCGTCGGAGCCACAGACCCCTTCGCGGCAGGAACGGCGGTAGGAGAAACCTTCGTCCTGTTCTTTGATCAGCGCCAGCACGTCCAGCACCATCAAGTCCTTGCCACCGGTGTCGACGTCGAACACCTGAGTCTTCGGCGCCGAATCGGTATCCGGGTTGTAGCGATACACTTCAACTTTCAACATGTCGGCCACCTCTTAGTAAGTCCGGACTTTAGGCTCGAAGGCCGGTACGGTCTTCGGCGCGAAATTGACGCCGCGCTTGGCTACGCGCTTCTCACCCGGGTAGTACAGGGTGTGGCACAGCCAGTTCTCGTCGTCGCGGTCCTCGAAGTCTTCACGGGCATGGGCACCGCGGGACTCTTTACGCGCTTCGGCCGCAATGGCGGTCGCTTCGGCAACTTCCAGCAGGTTTTGCAGCTCCAGCGCTTCGATGCGCGCGGTGTTGAACGCTTGCGACTTGTCATTGATCTTGACGTTGGCGATTCGTTCACGCAGATCCTGCAGCTGGGCGATACCCTTCTGCATGTATTCGCCGGTGCGGAACACGCCGAAGTAGTTCTGCATGCAGCTTTGCAGTTCGCGCTTGAGGGTAGCCACGTCTTCGCCGGTGGTGCGCTCGTTGAGCTTGGCCAGACGGTTCAGCGCGACATCGACGTCGGTGTCGCTGGCATCGCGGTATTCGATACCTTCGCTCAGCGCCTTCTCCAGGTGCAGACCGGCGGCACGACCGAACACCACCAGGTCGAGCAGCGAGTTGCCGCCCAGGCGGTTGGCGCCGTGGACCGATACGCACGCCACTTCACCCACGGCGAACAGACCCGGAATGATGTGGTCGACGCCGTCGGCGTCCATGGTGATGGCCTGGCCATGAATGTTGGTGGCCACGCCGCCCATCATGTAGTGGCAGGTCGGAACGACCGGCACCGGAGCGACCACAGGGTCGACGTGGGCGAAGGTCTTGGACAGCTCGCAGATGCCTGGCAGGCGGCTGTGCAGCACTTCCTCGCCGAGGTGGTCGAGCTTGAGCAGTACGTGGTCCTTGTTCGGGCCCACGCCGTTGCCGGCGATGATTTCCTTGACCATGGAACGGGCGACCACGTCGCGGCCGGCCAGGTCTTTGGCGTTCGGCGCGTAGCGCTCCATGAAGCGTTCGCCGTGGGCGTTGATCAGGTAACCACCCTCGCCGCGGCAACCCTCGGTGACCAGCACACCGGCGCCGGCGATGCCGGTCGGGTGGAACTGCCACATTTCGATGTCCTGCACCGGCACGCCTGCACGCAGCGCCATGCCGACACCGTCGCCGGTGTTGATCAGGGCGTTGGTGGTCGAGGCGTAGATACGGCCAGCGCCGCCGGTGGCCAGTACGGTGGCCTTGGCCTTGATGTACAGGGTTTCGCCAGTTTCGATGCAGATGGCGATCACACCCACGAACGCGCCGTCCTGGTTCTTCACCAGATCGACTGCGTAGTACTCGTTGAGGAACGTGGTGCCGGCTTTCAGGTTGCCCTGGTACAAGGTGTGCAGCAGCGCGTGACCGGTACGGTCGGACGCGGCGCAGGTACGGGCCGCTTGGCCGCCCTTGCCGAAGTCCTTGGACTGGCCACCGAACGGACGCTGATAGATGCGGCCGGTTTCGGTACGCGAGAACGGCAGACCCATGTGGTCCAGCTCGAACACGGCGGCCGGGCCTTCCTGACACATGTATTCGATCGCGTCCTGGTCGCCGATGTAGTCGGAGCCCTTGACGGTGTCGTACATGTGCCAGCGCCAGTCGTCGTTCGGGTCGGCCGAGGCGATGGCACAGGTGATGCCGCCCTGGGCGGACACGGTGTGCGACCGGGTCGGGAAGACCTTGGTGATCACGGCAGTCTTGTGACCGCCCTGGGCCAGCTGCAGCGCTGCGCGCATGCCGGCGCCGCCGCCACCGATGATGATGGCGTCGAAGGAAATAGTAGGAACACTAGCCATGAATCAGATACCCCAGAGAATCTGTACACCCCAGACGAAGTACGCGAACATCGCGACGCCGCAGACCGCCTGGAACAGGAAACGTACCGCCGTGGCCGATTTGCCCAGCGCCATCGGCGTCAGGTAGTCGGTGGCAATGGTCCACATGCCGACCCAGGCGTGAGCGCCGAGGGCCACGAGGGCAAGCAGACTGAAGATACGCATCGCATTGTGGGAGAACAGCGCGTGCCACTGGGCATAGTCGATGCCCGGGTGCGCGACGAGGTATCCGATCAGGAAAATGAAATAAGCCGCGAGAACGACCGCAGAAACACGCTGCGCCATCCAGTCATAGAGGCCCGAACGCGAAAGGTTCGTGACGTTGGTTACCATATCCAAACTCCTGCCAGCACGATCAGCACCACGGAAATGGCGATGATGATTTTCGAGCCCAGCTTTCCGCCTTCCAGCGTTTCACCGACGCCCATGTCCATGATCAAGTGGCGCACACCGGCAACCAGGTGATACAGCAGGGCAGACAGCAAGCCCCACGCCACGAACTTGGCCAGCGGGCTGGTCATGTATGCCTTCACTTCGTCGAAGCCATCTGCCGACTCGAGCGAGTTGGACAATGCATAAAGCATGATGCCCAGGCCGAGGAACAGAATGATGCCGGAGACGCGGTGAAGAAATGACGTTACGCCGGTAATGGGGAGTTTGATGGTCCTTAGGTCTAGGTTTACAGGTCGTTGGCTTTTCACGGCTTTTTTCACACTGAAGAGCCCCTAGCAAGCAGGGCAAAGTTGTTGGTAAGTGTACTGGTCAGGTACCCACCATTCAGAGAGCACGACACCCATCGAAGCGGGCCAGGGAAAGCCCTTGGGAGTCGGCTGCCGAGTATAGACAGTTAGGCTGCTCATGACAACGTGAGGGACTCGCCCAAAGAGCGCATTGCCATCTGCCCGCAAAAGGCGTAAACGGGCGGGAAATCCCTGAAAAAACAAGGCTTGAGCGAGGTTTCAAGCAGCCTTTAGGCAAATTGACATATGAATTTATCCCTCTATAGTGGTGCGGGCCCTGCGTGGGGGGTCTGTCAGATGATTTCAAGCATTAATAGGAGGCCACATGGCTGACAAAAAAGCGCAGTTGATCATCGAGGGCACTGCCCCCGTCGACCTGCCGATTTTAACCGGCACCGTGGGTCCAGATGTCATCGACGTCCGCGGGTTGGGGGCATCCGGCCACTTCACCTTCGACCCAGGCTTCATGGCAACCGCCGCCTGCGAGTCGAAGATCACCTACATCGACGGTGACAAAGGCGTGTTGTTGCACCGGGGTTATCCCATCGAGCAACTGGCCGAGAAGTCCGATTACCTGGAAACCTGCTATCTGCTGCTCAACGGCGAATTGCCCAATGCCGAGCAGAAAGCCAAGTTCGTCAGCAACGTCAAGAACCACACCATGGTTCACGAGCAGTTGAAAACCTTCTTCAACGGTTTCCGCCGCGACGCCCACCCCATGGCCGTGATGTGCGGCGTGGTCGGCGCGCTGTCGGCCTTCTACCATGACTCGCTCGACATCAATAACCCGCAGCACCGGGAAATTTCCGCCGTGCGTCTGGTCGCGAAGATGCCGACCCTCGCCGCGATGGTCTACAAGTACTCCATGGGCCAGCCCATGATGTACCCGCGCAATGACCTGACCTACGCCGAAAACTTCCTGCACATGATGTTCAACACCCCGTGCGAGATCAAACCGATCAGCCCGGTGCTGGCCAAGGCCATGGACCGCATCTTCATCCTGCACGCCGACCACGAGCAGAACGCGTCCACGTCCACCGTACGCCTGGCCGGTTCGTCCGGAGCCAACCCGTTCGCCTGCATCGCCGCCGGCATCGCCGCGCTGTGGGGCCCGGCACACGGCGGCGCCAACGAAGCCGTTCTGACCATGCTCGATGAAATCGGCGATGTGTCGAACATCGACACCTTCATCGCCAAGGCCAAGGACAAGAACGATCCGTTCAAGCTGATGGGCTTCGGCCACCGCGTGTACAAGAACCGCGACCCGCGTGCCACCGTGATGAAGCAGACCTGCGACGAAGTGCTGCGCGAGCTGGGCATCAAGGATGATCCGCAGTTGGAACTGGCCATGCGCCTGGAAGAGATCGCCCTTACCGATCCGTACTTCATCGAGCGCTCGCTGTACCCGAACGTCGACTTCTACTCGGGGATCATCCTCAAGGCCATCGGCATTCCAACCAGCATGTTCACCGTCATCTTCGCCTTGGCGCGGACCGTCGGCTGGATCTCGCACTGGAAGGAAATGCTCTCCAGCCCGTACAAGATCGGCCGTCCGCGCCAGCTGTACACCGGCGAGCAAAAACGCGACCTCACCGAGCTGAACGACCGCACCTAAGCTGTCTTCGGCATCGCTGGCCCGTCGATGCGGGCCAAACGAAAAAGCCGGAACCCGATGAGGGTTCCGGCTTTTTCATTGCCCGGCCGCTCAGGGCCGCTCGACGCGCTCACGCAGGTGCTTGAGGGTATTGAACGGCGCATCGACCACGAACTTGTTGGCCAGCCAAGAAGGCACGCTGCCGCCCGGCTCGGTATGCACCTGATAGGTGACGCGGGTGCCCCCGCCTTCAGGCACCATCTTCCAGAACCCCTCCACTTGAGCCACACGCACGAAGCCTTTTTCTTCCGGCAGCAACGTGGGCGCCTCCTCGATCTGTCGCGTCACGCTGCCATCGGCGCCTTTGGAGGTGGTGATGCGCAACACCGAGTCGCGCGGGGTCACCGGCCAGGGCGTGTTGAACTGGGTGTAGGTCCAGGTCTGGTCGCCTTCGTGCTTGAGCAGTTTCTGCATCTTGCATTCATGCACCCAGGCGCAGGCGCCGGCGACGTCTTCCTGTACGGCGAGCACCTTGGCCAACGGCGCCTTGATGAGCGTTTCCCCTTTGTAGGCTTTGTACTTGGAGCCGGCCACTTCGCTCAGAGACACCTTGATCCCCTCCTCGTCCTTGGCGACCTGCCAGGTTTGCGCCTGGGCCAGGGGTGCCAGCAATGCGCCGATGCCACACAGCAGAGCAATACGCTTGATCGATCTCATCATGTTGTTCCTTATTGTCGATGATCCACTCGCTTACGCCGCCGTGACTTTCTCCAACCAGCCGATGATCCTGATCGCGTCTTCCCGGTCAGTGCCGCACACCTCAGCCTCGGCCTTGAAACCACCGCATACCGCAGGTCGCTCGGGCAGCCCGAACAGGCCGCACAGGTTGACCACGGAAAGGTGCAGGCAGCGCACGCCGGCCGGTTTGCCGTTGGGCATGCCGGGAATGGCGGAACTGATGGACGGGGCGATGCAGCAGGCGCCGCAGCCCTCACGGCAATTCATGGACGATCGAACTCCTGGAAAAAATGGCGAGCGTGGCCTGGATAGTAGCGGCTCAAACGGACGTTTGAAATTACCGATCAGCAATAACCTGCCGTGACCGAGCAGTCAGTTCAGCAGGTTCATGCTGAGCGCCATAGGCCTATTGACGGAATTGAAACTCGATGGCGGCGCCTTCGAGGTCGCGGCGGCTGTCATTGCGCAATTGTAATTGCATTTCGTTGCTGATCAGGCGCCCATTGAGCTGGAAGCTGCTGTCGTTGCCATTGGGCGTGTCCGGGAACATGGCGGGCAGCAGGGGCGTTTGCACGGTTTTTGCCGTCGGCGAGGTGTCCACCTCTGGCTTGAGTTGCTTGACCATATCTTTGGGCAAACTCAAATCGATTCGGTCGGGCACGCGGGTACCGGTGTCCTTGGCAGCCGCTTTCGCAGCCGTGCGATGCTTTCTGACTGGCTTCCTGGCCTTGGCTTTGGCCTTGACCGAAGGCTTGGCCGCAGCTTTGGCCGGCGCTGCGCTCGAAGACACCGCACCGCTTGCAGGCTGCGCCGACGACTGCGCCGCCTGCACGCTGTGCACGGTCAGCCCAAGCGGTGCCAAGAGGAGCACCCATGCGATACGACGTAGAATTTCCATCGGCAACCATACCGTGATAGCGATGTGGACATGCTCCACCTTACCCAACGGCCTGACAAGCCTGCATCGCATCCACAAAGCCTCGAAACCCAACGGCACTGCATGAAGCAGCCCAGCTGTTCTCAAGACGTTTCGGGCAGTGAACGATACAGCGTGCCGGCGGCCTCCTTGCACAGCTGTTGGGCCAGCAGGCCCAGGGTAATGACTGCACGCTCGGACTCGTTGTTCCATGGAATGCCGCAATTGAGGCGGATGCAGTGGTTGAATTGCTCGGTGTTGCTGAAAATCAGGCCAGGCGCGATGCTGATGCCCTGCTCCAGCGCCCGCACATGCAGCTCTTGCGTGTTGACGCGCCCCGGCAGGCTGACCCACAGAATGAAGCCCCCGGTGGGCCGCGTCATCTGCGTCCCCTCCGGAAAATGCTGTTGCACGGCCAGTTGATAGGCGCTGAGATTCTTGCGGTATTCCTGACGGATGTAGCGCAGATGGCGGTCGTAACCGCCGTTTTCCAGGTAGGACGCCACGGCCATCTGCGTCACGCTGCACGCCGAATGAGTGGTGAAGGTCTGCAAGCGCTGCACCTCGTCCTGATAGCGCCCCGGGATCATCCACCCTACCCGCACGCCCGGCGACAAGGTCTTGGAAAAGCTCGAGCAATAGATGACCCGGTCCAGGCGATCGAACGCCTTCAAAGCCTTGGTACGCCCCTGCTCGAACATCAGTTCGCCGTAGATGTCGTCCTCGACGATCTGGATGTCGAAGTCCGAGGCCAGACGCAACAATTGCTTCTGCCGCTCTTCGGGTATGGTGCCGCCCAGCGGATTGCTCAGGCGCGCGGTCAGCACCAGGGCCTTGATCGACCATTGGTTGGCCGCCAGTTGCAAGGCTTCGAGGCTGATACCCGTGGATGGGTCGCTGGGAATCTCGATGACTTTCAAACCCAGCAGGTCGGCCAACTGCAACAACCCGTAGTAGGTCGGCGACTCGGCGGCGATCAGATCGCCGGGGCGGGTCAGCACGCGCAAAGCCATCTGCAGCGCATCCACGCAACCATGGGTGACCACCACCTCTCGAGGGTCGACCAGTACCCCGGCATCGCGCATGCGAATGGCGATCTGCCGGCGCAGCGGTTCGAAGCCGGGGCTGAACATGTAGCTGAAGGCCCGCGGGCTGTGGAAGCGCGTGACCTTGGCCAACTGCTGGTGCAAGGCACGCACCGGCAGATAGTCGACATGCGGCACGGCGGCGCCGAACGCATACACCCCATCGCGCCGCGCTTCGGCCAGCACTTGCTGGATGATGCTCGCCCGCGTCACCAACCCCGGTCGTTCGACCCGGGCGATGTCCGGTGTGGGCGCGGTCAACGCCGGAGTCTGGTGCACGTAGTAGCCCGACTGCGGGCGAGCCCGGATCAGCCCCTGGTCCTCGAGGTTGGCATACGCCTGCAATACCGTCGCATGGCTGACATTGAGCTGGGCGCTCATCTTGCGCACCGAGGGCACGCGCTCGCCCGGTTGATAGACACCGCGGCGAATGTCTTCGGCCAATTGCTGGGCGATTCGCTGGTAGAGCAACAGGTTGGTCATGGGGCGGATTCTCGGATCACGAGTGTCATTGTTCTTGTCTGGCGCAGCGCCGGCTTCAGGATACCGTAACAGTTGCAAAGTGTATGGGGACAGATGCTCGATTATTCACCTGCACAGCCGGAGACGGCCAGCTTTTGTAGCGTGTTTCGCAGCCTTTGCAGAAGCGTCCGATGGACGACCCCGCCGACCGCCCCCAAACAGCGCTTGACCGTTCGTCGCCCGAGGATAAAGTCTTGTGCGCTGGCCGCTCAGACAATGTCCTGGCAGGCCGATAGTTGAGCAGACAGGCACTGCCCGCGCGCCGTAGCGCGGCACCTCCCTTTTAATGGCAAGGTCTCGAAACATGAACCTGAAGTTTCGCCACAAGATTCTCCTGAGCGCGTGCGCGATCGTGGTCCTCGCGTTCGCATTGTTCACGCTCTACAACGATTATTTGCAGCGCAATACCATCACGCAGAATCTGGAAACTTCGATGCGCCAGTCTGGCGCCCTGACTGCCAGCAGCGTGCAGAACTGGATGAGCGGCCGCATCCTGGTGCTGGAGAACCTGGCCCAGGACATCGCTCAGCAAGGCACCGGTGACACCCTGGGCGGTCTCGTCGACCAGCCTTCCTATACCCGCAATTTCCTCTTCACTTACCTGGGGCAGGCCAATGGCGTATTCACCCAGCGCCCCGATGTGACCATGCCGGCCGACTACGACCCGCGCAAGCGCCCTTGGTACGGCGCCGCCGCCCAGGCCGGCCAGACCGTGCTGACGCCGCCATATGAAGGCGCCGTGGGCGGCATGGTGGTGACCATCGCCACGCCGGTGAAAAGCAAGACCAGCAACGAACTGCTGGGCGTGGTCGGTGGCGATCTGACCCTCGACACCCTGGTGGAGATCATCAACTCGGTGGACTTCGGCGGCATCGGCCATGCCTTCCTGGTGGACCGCGAAGGCCAGGTCATCGTCAGTCCCGACAAGAGCCTGGTGATGAAGAACCTCAAAGACATCTACACCGGCACCTTGACCCTCAACGACAGGTTGCAGGACGTCTCCCTCAACGGCAGCGAACGGCTGATCACCTTCGCCCCGGTCAGCGGTCTGCCCTCTGCGCAGTGGTACATCGGCCTGTCGATCGACAAGGAAAAAGCCTACGCAGCCCTCGGCAAATTCCGCACTTCGGCCATCGTCGCCATGCTGGTGGCGGTCGTCGCCATCATCGCCTTGCTGGGCCTGCTGATCCCGGTGCTGATGCGCCCCCTGACCGTCATGGGCCGCGCCATGCGCGACATCGCCGACGGCGAGGGCGACCTCACCCGGCGTCTGGTGGTGCAGCAGCAGGACGAGTTCGGCGAAGTGGCCGAATCGTTCAACCGTTTCGTGGAGCGTATCCATACCTCGATCAGCGAAGTGGCCTCGGCGACGCGCCAAGTGCACGACCTGTCCGAGCAGGTGGTCAACTCCTCGAACGCTTCGATCTCGGGCTCTGAGGAGCAGAGCATGCGCACCAATAGCGTCGCTGCTGCGATCAACGAGCTGGGCGCCGCCACCCAGGAGATCGCCCGCAACGCCGCCGACGCTTCGCAACACGCCAGTGGCGCCAGCGAGCAGGCCAACGGCGGGCGCCAGGTGGTCGACGAGGCCATCAGCGCCATGACCAGCCTGTCGCAGAAGATCAGCGAATCGTGCCAGCAGATCGAAGTGCTCAACGCGAGTACCGACGACATCGGCAAGATCCTCGACGTGATCAAGGGCATCTCGCAACAGACCAACCTGCTGGCGCTCAACGCCGCCATCGAAGCGGCCCGTGCCGGTGAGGCCGGCCGTGGCTTCGCCGTGGTCGCCGACGAAGTGCGCAACCTGGCCCACCGCACCCAGGAGTCGGCCGAGGAAATCCACCGCATGATCACCAGCCTGCAAGTGGGCTCGCGCGAAGCGGTGCACACCATGCATGCCAGCCAGGTGTCCAGCGAACAGACCGTGCAGGTGGCCAACGAGGCCGGCGAGCGCCTGGCCAGCGTGACCTCGCGCATCGGCGAAATCGATGGCATGAACCAGTCCGTGGCCACTGCCACCGAGGAACAGACCGCCGTGGTCGAGAGCCTCAACCTCGATATCACGCAGATCAACGCGCTCAACCAGCAGGGCGTGGAAAACCTCAACGAAACGCTGCGTCATTGTGATGCCCTGAGCCAGCAGGCTGGGCGGCTCAAGCATCTGGTGGGCAGTTTCCGCATCTGATCTGCACCCTCGTAGGGTCGTGCCCGGTGTGCCGGGTGCGTCCCCGAGCCGTCTTCTTTGCCGAGGTGACGCGCAGGGGTGTTGCCGCAAGCGCCATCTGGGAAATCCCCCGATACGCAACAGACCCGTCGGCGTGCCCCTACAAACGCACGGTACAGCGGGCGCATGCACCTGAGTTGCAGGAATAAGGATGTGGGCTGCGGTTATAACCTCATAACCAAGAAGTCTATTTCGCTATAAAAACAATCTATATGCTGGCTGCCATCCGATAACGGGCATAGTTGGGCAGTCGAGTAACGTATGGATGTAGGTTCTTTCGGTTTCACCATCGCAGGCTTGATCGTAGGTTTCATCGTCGGCATGACCGGCGTCGGCGGCGGCTCCTTGATGACGCCGATCCTGCTCTGGTTCGGCATCAACCCGGCAACCGCCGTAGGCACTGACCTCCTCTATGCCGCCATCACCAAAGCCAGTGGCGTCTGGGTACATGGCCGCAACAAGAACATCGACTGGAAGATCACAGGCTGGCTCAGCCTCGGCAGCGTGCCGGCGGCGGCGCTGACCCTGTGGTTCCTCAGCACCCTGCATGCCGACACCTCGGCGCTCAATGCGGTGATCAAGCAAGGCCTGGCGGCGGTGCTGATCCTCACCGCGCTGGCCATCCTGCTCAAGTCGCGCCTGCAAGCCTTCGCCAGCCGCCATGCCGGCGACCGCTACCATTTGAGCGAACGTACGCTGAACGTCCTCACGGTGGTCACCGGGGTGGTGTTGGGCATCATGGTCACGCTGACGTCCATCGGTGCCGGCGCCCTCGGTACGGTGGCGTTGTTCCTGCTCTATCCCTTCCTGGTCACCCGCCGCCTGGTAGGCACCGAGATCGCCCACGCCGTGCCGCTGACGCTGGTGGCGGGCCTGGGCCATGCGAGCATGGGCAACATGGATTGGTCGTTGCTGGGTTACCTGCTGCTGGGCTCTTTGCCAGGCATCTACCTGGGCAGCCACCTGACCGGGCGGATTTCCGATGCGGTCTTGCGCCCTTGCCTGGCTGGCATGCTGCTTTTGATCGGGTGCAAGTTGGCGTTCTAAGGCAGCGGGTGACCGATATTGCGGCCCACTCACTTCAGTCGCACACCCCCTCGAGCCCCGTGCGTGGCTGATAGGCGACCCGGGTCGCTGTCAGCTTCCCTTCAGCGCAGGTCGATCCGTGAATGAGGCACCTCAATAGAAGTCGTAGTAAAACGCCCACTCACCCGACTCCCGGTGCCTGCAGAACAGCAGGCTGCCACCCTCGACCACGTTCAGGTTGATCTTGGCGTCGGACGACACCTGGAACACGAACTCGAAGCCCTTCTCCGGTTCGACACCGGCCTGGCAGAACGACGGGAAGCCGCCGAACTTGTGCTCGTAGCGGTGGGTGGTGAGGTCGTAATAGCTCTCTCTTTCGCCCGCATGCATCCGCGCCAGGACTTCGCGCTCCAGCTCCAGCGGCACGCCGCCGCCATCCCGCGACGGGCAGTCGCGTTCGACCGGGCGATGGGCAGCATGGGCTGGCCGCTAGCGTCCGGGGGGCAGGTCTTCGCCGGGCGAAAAGTGATACACACGGCCCAGCCAGCTCTCGTCGTCGCCCTCGGTGGGGCGAAAACCCCCGCCGCCCCCTGCAACGCAACGGCCCCACTCGCTGCTCAGGACACTTTGGGCTGACCGTCCGAGGCCGTCACGCCGCCGTCCACCGGCAGGTTGACGCCGTTGACGAAGCTGGCGTCGTCGCTGGCCAGGAAGGCGATCACCGCGGCCACTTCGCTGGGCAAGGCTTCGCGCTGCAAGGGAATGCGCTCGTTGAACCTGTCGCGGATCGACTGCTCCCAGCCCCAGGTCATCGCCGTGCGGGTCAGGCTCGGGCACACCGCATTGGCGCGCACGCCCTGGGCGCCGTGGTCGAGCGCCAGTGCGCGGGTGTAGTTGACTACCGCACCCTTGCTGGCGCAGTAGAAAGCCGCGCCCCAGTCCCCGCCCAGGCCCGACACCGAAGCCGTGCTGACGATATTGCCGCGGCGCTCGATCAAGTGCGGCAGGGCCAACTTGCTGCAGAAGATCACCCCGTCGATGTTCACCGAAGCGATCTTGCGCCAGTCGGCCTCGCTGGTCTCAAGCGTGGTGCCGGGGATGTGCACGCCTGCGTTGTTGACCAGCACGTCCAACCCGCCGAAGCGCGCCACGGTGGCCTCGACCATCCGTTGCACCGACGCCAGGTCCGAGACGTCCACTTGCAAGGCCAGGACGCGCTCGGCCGGCAGCTCGGAGGCTACGGCCTGGGCTTTGGCCAGGTTCCAGTCGGCCAGTACCACCTGCGCGCCCTCCCCGGCGAAGCGTCGCGCCGTGGCTTCGCCAATACCGGCGGCGGCGCCGGTGACCAATACGACTTTGTCGTGGAATCGAAGCATCGCGGTGTCCTTGTGCGAACGAATGGGCACGGCGCCCGCTGGCGCCGTACGGGGGTTACCGGTGCAAGGCCCGGCCACTGGCGGCCAGGACCGCCTCGTGCATGGCCTCGCTCAAGGTCGGGTGGGCGAACACCACCTGACCCAGGGCCTGTTCGGTGGCCTCCAGCGCGTGGGCGATACCGAAGCCCTGAATCTGCTCGGTTACTTCCGGGCCGACCATGTGCGCGCCGAGCAGCTCGCCGCTGTCGGCATCGAAGAGGGTCTTCACGAAACCTTGCGCCTCGCCCATGGCCAAGGCCTTGCCGTTGGCCTGGTAGTCGAAGCGCCCGATTTTCAACGATCTGCCGGTGGCCCGCGCCGCTGCCTCGGTCAGGCCCAGGCTGGCGACCTGGGGCCGGGCGTAGGTGCAGCCGGGCACGAAGGCCTTGTCGAGCGGATGCACGCCGTCCACCCCGGCCAGTTTCTCCACGCACAGCACCCCTTCGTGGCTGGCCTTGTGCGCCAGGCACGGCGCACCGGCGACGTCACCGATGGCGTAGAGGCCGGCCACGTTGGTGCGGCACCAGGCATCGGTCTTGACGAACCCGCGCTCGATCTCCACCCCCAGCGCCTCGAGGCCAAGGTCTTCGCTGTTGGCTTGGATACCCGCTGCGAGCAGCACGCGTTCGACGCTGAGCCGCTCTTCGCGGCCATCGGCCAGCCGCACGCTGCAGTGCACCTGTTCGCCCTCGCTGCGCACGGCACCGACGCTCGTCTGGGTCAGCACCCGGATTCCGCGCCGGGCGAACTCGCGCTGGACCAGGCCGGCCACCTCGTGGTCTTCGGCGGGCAGGATCTGCCCTGCCAGTTCCACCAGGGTCACGGCGCTACCGAGGTCGGCATAGAGACTGGCGAACTCCACACCGATCGCGCCGGAACCGACCACCAGCAGTGAGGCTGGCACCTGCTGCGGCACCAGCGCCTCGAAATAGCTCCAGATCCGTTCGCCGTCCGGTACCAGGCCCGGCAGCGGCCGCGGGCGGGCGCCGGTGGCGAGGATGACGTGCTTGGCCCGCAACGCCTGTTCGCCTTCGGCCGAGGACACGCTGACCTGCCCCTTGCCGGTCAGCCGGGCGCGCCCTTCGAGCAGCGTCACCCCGTTCTTCTTCAGCAGATGGGCGATCCCGCCCGTGAGGGTGGTGGACACTTGGCGGCTGTGCGCCACCAAGGTGCGAATGTCGAACTGCACGTTGTCGGCGCTGAAGCCGAAGGTGCCGAGGTGGCGCAGGGTGTGCGCCACCTCGGCACCCTTGAGCATGGCCTTGGTGGGAATGCAGCCCCAGTTCAGGCAGATGCCGCCCAGGTGCTGCTTTTCCACCAGCGCGGTGCGCAGGCCCAGCTGCGCCGCGCGGATCGCCGCCACGTAGCCACCGGGCCCGCCGCCGACGATCAATACATCGAATGTGTCGTGCATGGCGGCCTCCTAGACCAGCATCAGGGTGGGATTTTCCACCCGCTGCTTGAGCGCGTTGAGGAAGGCCGCGCCCAGCGCCCCGTCGATCACCCGATGGTCGCACGACAGGGTCACGCTCATCTGCATGCGCACCGCCGGTTGCCCCTCGTGCACCACCACCCGCTGTTCGCCTGCGCCGATGGCGAGGATCGCGCCTTGCGGCGGGTTGATGATGGCGTCGAACCGGCGCACGCCCAGCATGCCCAGGTTGGACAGGCTGAAGGTGCCGCCCTGGAACTGCTCGGGCTTGAGTGTGCCGGCCTTGGCCTGAGTGGCCAGGGCGAGCATTTCGGCCGACACCTCGGCCAGGCGCTTGCGGTTGGCCTGGCGTACGATCGGCGTGATGAGACCGCCGTCCAGCGCCACCGCAACGGCGATGTCGGCATCGGCATAGCGGCGGATCTCCTGGCGCTCGGCGTCGTACTGCACGTTGACCCCAGGCACCTCCACCAGCGCCTGGGCGCAGGCCTTGATCAACAGGTCGTTGACCGACAGCTTGACCGCCGGCACCGCGGCGTTGATTTCACTGCGCAGCGCCAGCAAACGTTCCAGGTCGAAATCGGCATGCAGGCGGAAATGCGGCGCTTCACGTTTGGAAGCCTGCAAGCGCGCCGCGATGGCCTTGCGCATGCCGTTCATGGGCAGGGTGTCGAACGCTGCGGCCGCGCTGGCAGGCTGCGCAGCGCTGCTCGGCGACGGCGCGACGGTGCTGCGTTGGGCCTGCACGTCTGCCTTGCACACCCGGCCACGGCTGCCGGTGGCGCGACAATCGTGCAGGTTGATGCCCCATTGCTGGGCCAGACGCCGGGCCAGGGGCGTGGCGGCGACCTGGCTGTCGTCGGCGCGCGATGCTGCCGGCTGTGTGGCCTTGTGTACGGGCGCACGGCTGGCGACCCGACCGCCGGCGGCGCGCACAGCGGCCTCGATGTCGGCGACGCTGATCCGAGCGTCCCGGCCCGAGCCAGCCACCTGGCCCAGGTCGAGGCCGAGCTGGGCGGCCAGCTTGAGGGCATGGGGCGTGGCGAAGGTATCCTCCGCACTGACCCCGCGCAAGGCCTGGGGGATCTGCCAGTCGGCTTCGGCAGGGGCGGACGCCGGCTGCGCTCGAGCGCCGGCAAATGCGGGCCGAGACGGATCGTTGCCTTGGGCGTGCTTGCCCGCCTGGGCATCCGCATGCGCTGCCATCGCCTCCGGCGCCACGGACGGCGCCGCGTCAGCCACGGCCGGCGCACCACCCCGCTGGGCCAAATAAGCATCGATCTCGGCCTCGCTGACCGAAGCCTCGGCCACCACGCCCAGCACGCCGCCGACCGCGATGGTGTCACCGGGCTGTGCCACTTTGCGCCGCAACACCCCGGCGAACGGCACCTGCAGCACGTTGGCGATCTTGCTGGTTTCGATTTCGCACACCTCCTGCTGCTCGGCGAAGGCAGCGCCCTCTTCGATCAGCCAGCTGGTCAGCGTGCCCTCCTCCATCGACAGCCCCCATTTGGGCACTTCGATCGCGCGGATCTCACTCATGCTCAGCCCTCCATCACGGTGCGAATGGCGGCTTCGATGCGCTGCGCGCTGGGAATCCAGGCCTGCTCCAGCACCGGCGAAAACGGCACGGGGGTATGTGGCGGGGTGACCAGGACGATCGGCGCCTTGAGGTGGTAGAACGCCTGGGAGGCGATGAGCGCCGCCACGTCGTGGGCAAAGCCGATGCGCGCGGCCGACTCGTCGACGATCACCACGCGCCCGGTAGAGGCCACCGATTCGAGAATGCCCTCTTCGTCCAGCGGCGACACGGTACGCGGGTCGACCACTTCCACCGAAATGCCTTCGGCGGCGAGCTTGTCTGCCACTTCGTTGGCCTTGTGCACCATCGCCGCCAGGGCGATGACGGTGACATCGGTGCCTTGGCGGGTGTAGTTGGCCACGCCGAAGGGAATGGTATAGCTGTGTTCGGGCACCTCGCCCTTGAGGTCGTAGAGGATCTTGTGCTCGCAGAACACCACCGGGTCGTCATCGCGGATCGCCTGGATCAGCAGACCTTTGACGTCGTAGGGGTTGGACGGCACTACCACCTTGAGCCCCGGCGTGGTGGCGAAAATGTTGTAGGGCGACTGCGAATGCTGGGCGGCGGCGGAAAAGCCTGCGCCGATCATGCCGCGCACCACCAGGGGCGCCTTGGCCTTGCCGCCGAACATATAGCGGAATTTCGCCGCCTGGTTATAGAGCATGTCGTGGCAGACGCCGAAAAAGTCCATGAACATCAGCTCGGCCACCGGGCGCAGGCCGGTCACTGCCGCACCGGCGGCCATGCCGATGATCGCCGACTCGGTGATCGGCGTGTCGATCACCCGCGACGAGCCGAACTCGCTCCACAAGCCTTTGGTCACGCCGAGCACACCGCCGAAGGCTTCGCCTTTGCTGCCCACCTCAGCGGTGCCGGCCTGGCCGCCGCAGACGTCTTCGCCGATCACCACCACACGGGGGTCGAGTTGCATTTCCTGGGCCAGGGCTTCCTTGACCGCTTCACGATAAGTACGCATTGCCATGGTGCAGCTCCTCAGTAGGCGACGTAGACGTCGGTCAGCAGGTTGTCGACCGAGGGGTACTCGGCGGCGCGGGCCTTGGTCACGGCGTCGTCGACCTGGGCCTGGACCTCGTCGTCGATGGCGCGCAGTTCCTCGGCGCTCAGCTGGTCGCCTATGCGCTGGATGAAGTGCTGCAAGGGGTCGTGCTCGCGGCGCAGGCGTTCCACCTCGCCGTCGGCGCGATAGAGCATCGGGTCGCCTTCGAAATGGCCATGCCAGCGGTGCGCCACAGCTTCGATGGCACTCGGCCCTTCACCGTTGCGGGCGCGCTCCACGGCCTGTGCCGCTGCCTCGTACACGGCGAAGAAGTCGGTGCCGTCGACCTTCACCGCGGGCATGCCGAAGCCTGCCGCACGGCTGGCGATGTCGCGCCCACCCACGGCATAGTCGTGCCCGGTGGCCTCGCCGAAGCCGTTGTTCTCGAACACGAACACGGCGGGCAGCTTGAGCACCACGGCCATGTTCATGGCTTCGAACACCAGGCCCTGGTTGGAGCCGCCGTCGCCGGTGAACGACACCGCCACGTTGCGCGTGCCCAGGGTTTTGGCCGTGAGCGCCGCGCCGATGGCCAGGGGCGGCGCACCGCCGACGATGGCGTTGGCGCCGAGCATGCCTTTGCTCAGGTCGGCGATGTGCATCGAGCCACCCTTGCCGCGGCACAGCCCGGAAGCCTTGCCGAAGATCTCGGCCATCATGCCGTGCAGGTCGCAGCCCTTGGCGATGCAGTGGCCGTGCCCGCGGTGGGTCGAACCTATGTAGTCGGCATCGGTGAGGTTTTCGCACACGCCCACCGCGATGGCTTCTTCGCCGCTGTAGAGGTGGATGAAGCCGGGGATGTCCCCCGTGGTGTTCTCGTGGTGCAGGCGCTCCTCGAACACGCGGATCTCGCGCATCTTGCGGTACGCCCGAAGCAGTTGGGCCTTGCTAAGCATGGCTCGCCCTCATCTGTGTTGTTGTTAGAAAGGATCGGTCCGGATCAGCCGACCGACGACAGGGTTGGTCTACGGTAGGAAACTCTGCCCAAGCCCATAACCACCCGGTTGGGGGGGAGGCAAACACCCCCCGCGCGGATTACCCTTGCCAAACGCGTGTCTACAACAACAATGATCGCCACCCGAACGCCGCAGGATGACCGTCCATGGATCACCTGATACCCCCTAGCGCCCCGGCCCATGGCCGCAGCGTCCACAGCCTCGGCCAGGGCTTGCCGTTGATCGGCACCAAACTCGGCCCACCCCGCGCGGCCGGCATGCAATTGCTGCGCACGCGCCTGCTCGACAGCCTCGACCGTCTGCAACAGCGCACCGTGGCATTGGTCTGCGGCGGCGCCGGCTTCGGCAAGACGACCTTGCTCAGCCAATGGCGCCAGCGCTTGCTCGACCAGGGCCGCGAGGTCGCCTGGCTGAGCCTGGACGAACAGGACGACGACCCGACCTACTTCCGCCGCTACCTACTGGCAGCCCTGGGCAGCGTCGAGCCCAGCCTGGGTGCGCCCGATGGCCCTGCCAGCACGGCAACCGAAGGCTTCATGCGCACCCTCATCAACCATCTGGGGCAGCGTCAGACGCCCTTGTATCTGGTGCTGGACGATGCCCATCTGGTTCGCCACCCCGCCATCGAGCACGACCTGCTCGAACTGGTGCTGCACGCCCCTGCGTGTCTGCACTTGGCGCTCGGCAGCCGCACAGCCAGCGCTTTGCCGCTGAGCCGCCTGCGCGCCTGCCAGCAGCTGGTCGAGATCGACGCCGACCAGCTGCGCTTCACCCTCGAGGAAGCCGAGCGCTATTTCGCCTGCGCCACCGAACTGCGCCTTGACGCGGCCGAACTGCAACGCCTGTTGCACATGACCGAAGGCTGGATCACCGGTATCCAGATGGCTTCTCTATCCACTGCCGCCAGTGCCGCCTCCGGTGAGCGCTGGGCGCACCTGGCGCGGGGTTCACGGGTGATCGGCAGCTACCTGCAAGACGTGGTGCTGGCACCGCTGCCGGCCGAGGTGCGCGATTTCCTCGTGCGGACCTCGCTTCTCAACCGCTTCACCCCCGACTTGTGCAATGCGCTGACCGGACGCGACGACGGCGAGCGGATGCTGGCCTTCGTCGAACGGCACAATCTGTTCGTGTCGTGCCTCGATGGTCAGGGCCAGTGGTTTCGCTACCACGCGCTGTTCGCCGAGACCCTGCAACAGCGGCTGGCCAGCAGCGGCCTCGACGTCGCGCAGCTGCACCTGCGCGCCAGCAACTGGCTGGCGGCCCATCAGCACTGGGCCGAGGCCATACGCCATGCCTTGGCCGCCGGCCAGTCGGGCAACCCCACAAGTTGTGCCGACAAAGGCGCGCAGTCGCTGGCCGAGGAAGGCGACGTCGACACCCTGGTGCGCTGGCTGCAAGCCTTACCCCCTAGCGCCTTGGCGGCACCGGACGAACAACGCATCGACCTGCAACTGAACCTGAGCTGGGCGCTGGCCCACCGTTTTCGTTTCGAAGAAGCCGAACGGCTGCTGCTGGACCTGGCACCCCTCTTGAACACTCCAGACCTCAGCCCGCGCCTGCTGGTCAAACGTCAGGTCATCTGCGCCATCAACGCCTCGTTCGCGGAGCGCTTGAGTGTCGGTCTGGCCCTGGTCGAGCCGCTGCTGGCCCAAGTGCCGTGCGGCGACCGTTGGGTCGATGGGCTGGTGTGCAACATCCTCAGCTACGGCTACCTGCTGCGCGGACGCTACGCCGATGCGCATGCGGCGCAGCGGCACATGCCCTGCCCGAGCAGCCCGGCGGACAACCTGTTCGTCAGCGTCTACCGGGCATTCATACTGGGTTTGGCCCACGTGCGCCGAGGCGACCTCGAGGGTGGCGAGCATCACTATCGCCAGGCCCTGAGCCACGCCGAACACCTCACCGGGGCACAGTCCAGCGGCAGCGCCACCCTCACCGCCCTGCTCGCCGAGCTGTGGTACGAACGCGGCGATTGGCAGGCACTGGCCCGCGAGCTGCAACCGCGGCTGCAACAGATCGATGCCATCGCGCCCCTGGACGCGCTGTTCAGCGCCTACCGCGCCCTCGCCCGCAGCGCTCTGGAAACGGGCGACCCCGGCCAGGCCATGCGCCTGTTGGAGCACGCCCAGCAACTGGCCACCCTGCGCCGCTGGCCACGCCTGCAAGGCCTGCTGCTGGCCGAACAGGTGCGGCTACAAGTGCTGGCCAACGCGCCTGCCCAGGCCCGGCCGCTGTGCCAGCAACTGGCGCGCCTGAGCGCTGAGCACCCGAGCGACACCGACGCCCAACCCGCCCTCGAGCGATGCTGGCGAATCGGCCACGCCTGGCTGCTCACCGCTGAGGGGAAGCACTCCGAAGCCGCGCAGCGCTGGGCGGAGCAGGCCGAGGACGACGAACGTGCCGGCCAGACCCTGGAAGGCCTGCGCGCCCGTACGCAGTGGGCGACCAATTTGTGGTGCAGCGGCCAGGCCAAGCGCGCGGCCGAAGTGATGCTCCCCGTGTTGGAGGTGGGCCAGCGGCAAGGCTTGCAGCGGACGCTGCTGGATGCCGGCCCCGCAGTGGTGCCTCTGCTGGAGCGGTGCGCCACGCTCAGCGCTTCGATCAAGACGTATGCCCAGCAGGTGTTGCAGAGCGTGCCCGAGGCGTCACCGGGGGCAGCCTTGAACCTCAGCGAGCGGGAAAGCCAGACATTGCAGTTGGTCGCCCGGGGGCAGTCGAACAAGGAGATCGCGCGCAGCCTGGACATTTCGAGCGAGACGGTGAAATGGCATCTGAAGAATGTGTACGCCAAGCTCGAAGTGACCAGCCGGATACAGGCGCTGCATCGGGCGCGGGCGTTGAGTTTGCTGGATTGAAAGGAGGGCTGCCTTTGCGGCGAGTGCCTGGCTCGTGGCAAACCTAAGTCGAATGTGAATTTTGCCAGCGCGCAGGGTCAGTACATTAAGAAGGACGCCTTGGCCTGTCCACGCGCGCGCTCCTGTACCAGCCGCGCCCCCTATGACACGCCGGACCTCAACACCTCATCTGCCAGGAATATGTATGAACCTCAACGAACAACTGGACACCCTGCGCATCGCCAAAGACCTGCGCACCCCCATCGAACGATTGATGCGCGCCCTGGACGATGCCAACGACGCCGACGAGATCGCCCAGGAAGCGCAAATCCAGATCGAGTTCGTGCATGCCATGGAGGTCGCGAAGAAGATCCGCGAACCACAGGTCGAAGCGCTCTACATCCTGTTCGACGATGCCGTGCAGGCACGGCTCGAGGAAAAATCGGCTGGGCGTTGATCCGTAGCGCTGGGTTGCCACTCGCAACCGAGCTTCGTCACCTCGATCTAGACCGCGCCAGAAGGTTCAGGGCCAGTGGACGGGCCACCCGCTCCCGCCAACCGCAGCTGTATCAATTCCAACAGCGCTCGGACCCGCCGGGTCACGGAATGGCGGTGGCTGTACGCACCCAGCAACTGCAACGGCGCAGGGCATAAGTCCAGCGTCACCTCCTGCAATCGGCCCGCGGCCAGATCCTCCTGGCAGGGATGGGCCGCCACGATCGCGAAACCGATGCCTTGCCGTGCGCCCGCCACGGCCAGCTCGCCGCTATTGACGCGGTAGCGACTGCGCACCGGCACTTTGACGATCCGGCCGGAGGCATCCAGGAACTGCCAAGGTTGGCCCTTCAGCGCGCTGAGGGTGGTGATGCAGGGCAAGGCCTTCAGTTCGCGCACCTGGCGCGGCAGGCCGGTCCTGGCGAGCAAGGAAGGCGCGGCCACTACGATGCTGGGCAATGTGGCGAGCTCGCGGGTGATGAACGCGCTGTCTTCCTGCTGCCCCCTGTGGAAGACGATGGACAGGTCGACGTCCTCGCGGAGCGCTTCCAACCCTGTCATGCGGGTATCGCATTCGAGCTCGATGCCAGGGTGCAGGCTGCAAAACTCGGCAAGGATGGGCGCCAGCAGCCTGGGCGCCTCCGTGGGCATGCACATTTTCAAAGGCCCGCGCAGTTCGCGCTGCGCCGCGCCTAGGGCTTCCTGCGTGGACAGCAAGGCATCCAGCAAAGGCTTGGCACGTTCGTACAGCAGCCGACCGGCTTCGGTCATGCGCAAGTGGCGGGTGCTGCGCTCCAGCAGGCGCACGCCGAGTGTGCGCTCCAGGGCCGCGACGTAGCGGCTGACGTTGGAGGACGGCATGCCCAACAGCCGCGAGGCGCCGACAAAGCTCTGCTCGTCGACCACTGCCGCATAGACCCGCACCGTATTCAGATCGAGTGCATCGCGCATCGATTATCCCGTATGAGGTATGAAAGCGTCCCATTCTTGCACGCTAGTGCTCAGTAACGGCGAAATCCAAACTGCGGTACCGCCCGATTCGGGGCGTACAGCCGTGCATCGGGCACGGCATGATCGAGGAGATATTCCGCGTGGACATTGCAATATTGGGCGGCGGTATAGCGGGTTTGAGCACAGCGCTGGCCTTGCACCAGCAGGGTTACCGGCCACGGGTGTACGAGCGGCGCACGGTGCCGGCGACCCTGGGTGCCGGCGTGACGCTTTGGCCCAATGCCAGCTTCGTGCTGGAGCAACTAGGGTTGTTGCACGACATCGAACGCCTTGGCGGCCGTCCGCTGGCGATGCGTCGCTACGATGCGGCGGGCAACGCACTGGGCGGCCTGGACATTGGCCTGCTCGACCGCTCCATGGGCTACCCCACCTACACCGTGCTGCGCAGGCACTTGCAGGCAGTGTTGCTCGACCATGCGACCAGGGCGGGCATCGTCGTGGAGTTCGAACGGCGGGCGACGGGCATCGAGCTGGACGATCACGGCAAAGCCATAGTCCATTTCGAACAAGGCGCCAGCATCCGCCCGGATCTGCTCATCGGCGCCGACGGCCGCATGGCCTCCGTGGCGCGCAGGTTCGTCGCAGGGGACAACACTCCCGTTTATCAAGGCTTCGTGAATTGGGTCGGCGTGGCACAGGCGTCAAGGGCGCTGGTGGGGGAGATGTCGATCCAGGACTTCTGGGGCACGGGCGAGCGTTTTGGCTGCGTCGCGGTTCGCCCCGACCTGGTGTATTGGGCCGCAGCGCAGACACGGCCTTTGCAAGCGGCCACGCCCGCCGCCAGTCCGCGTAAGGAACTCGAAAGCCTGTTCGCGCAGTGGCCGGAACAGGTCTCGAAGGTCATCCGCGCGACCCCGGAGCAGGCCATCCGGCTGATTGCGGTACATGACCTGGAGCCACTGGACACCTGGAGCCGAGCGAACGTCCTGCTGATCGGCGACGCCGCGCATGCGCCGTTGCCGACTTCCGGACAAGGCGCCTGCCAGGCGCTCGAAGATGCGTGGCATCTGGCCCGGTGCCTGGAGGACAGCCGGGGAGGCTTGCAGAACGCCTTCCAAACCTTTGCCAACATCCGCGCGCCAAAAACCGCGAGGCTGGCCGAACAAGGCCGCGTTTTCGCACGCGGCCTGTTCGACACGGACCCCGAAACCTGTCGCCTGCGCAACGAAAGGGCCAAGGCGTCCGACCCTCGGCGCGACGTGCAGGCCTTGGCGGCCGGTTGGGCGCAGGGCCTGCCGATGCAAGATGTCGTTAGCAGCAAGCCCTTGGAAAGCGGCAGCTTCGACAGCCTGTACCGCACCGAATGATGGCACTGCTCGAACGCCGATGAGGTTTGCCTCGTCGGCTTGGTGCCAGATGCGGTGCCCGCGTTCGATGCAATGGGCTGCATGGCAATGGGCGCCGTTGGCTCTGTCCGATGCGTTGTGGTTCGACTTTCCAGCGAACGTGGATTCGCTACGCGTTCAGGTGCCCAACGCCCGCTTCACCACTTCGAAAATCCTGCCATCCTCCGACTGGGCCACATTGAATCGCAGAAAATCCCCCGCCGTCATCGACTGGCTGAAGGCATTGCCCGGCGCCAGTATCACGCCCTCCTCCAGGCACGCCTTGGCCAGCGTCGCCGCATCCTTGCCCGCGGGCAACTGGCACCACAGATACATACCTGCCTGGGGCACCAACCAAGGTTCGATGCCAATGGCCTGAAGCCGCGCCAGGGTCTTCTGCCTGGCGTGGGCGAGCCTGAGGCGCACACCTTCCATGTGCTTTCGGTAGCCGCCATCGGTGAGGACGTGGTGGACGATGTCCGCCGCCAGCCGTCCGCCGCCGAAGGTGGTGGCGATCTTCAGATCGACCAGGCTGTCGATCCACTCACGGCGGGCCGCGATGTAGCCGCAGCGGACCGAGGCGGAAACGGTCTTGGAAAAGCTGCCTATCTGGATCACCCGGGACAGGCCGTCGAAAGCGGCCAGGCGCGGCGCGGGGGTGTGCTCGAAGTCGCCGAAGATGTCGTCTTCCACGATCACCAGGTTGGACGCGTCGGCCAGCTTCAGCAGCCTGTGCGCAGTCACGGGTGCCAGGCTGGCACCGGTCGGGTTGTGCAGGCCGGAATTGGTGATGTACAGCCGCGGCGCATGCGCCGCGAGGGCGGCGCCGAAGGCCTCGACGTCCGGCCCGGTTGGCGTGTACGGCACGCCCACGATCTTCACGCGATGGGCTTTGAGCAGGGCGTGGAAGTTGAAGTAACAAGGATCGTCGACCAGCACGGTGTCACCCGGCGCCAGCAGAAAGCGGCAGATCAGGTCGATGGCGTGCGTGCCGGAGTCGGTGAGCAGGATCTGCCCCGCCGCGGCTTCGATGCCCATGCCCGCCAGCCGCCGCGACAGCAACTGCCTGAGCGGCGGATGCCCGAGTGGCGCAGCGTAGTCGGCCAGCGCCGTCGTGTCGGCGCGCGCTACGGCACGCAGCGCCTTGCGCACGCCCGCCTCGTACATCCAGGCGGCGGGCAACCAGCCGCATCCAGGCTTCAGCGCATCGTTGGAGGTTTCGAGCGACTGGCGCGAAATCCACAGCGGGTCGACGGCATGGTCGAGTTTGGGACCAAGCTCGGTGAGCGCCAACGGCGCCACAGGCCCCGCGACATAGAAGCCCGAGCCTGGACGTGCGCTGAGTACGCCCTCGGCCACCAGGCGCTCGTAGGCTTCGAGCACGGTAGAAACCGACACCTGCAGCGTCTGCGCCATGGCCCGTACCGAGGGCACCTTCGCGCCCGGGGTATAGGTGCGAGAGGCCACCCTGGACTGGATTTCGCCCATGACCGTCTGGATGAGCGTGCCGCTGCGTGTCATCGAGCCCTCGACTGTAGTGGATGATTAGGCATAACAGTTCGGCCGGATTGTAATGGACTGTGCCTGGCATGGGTACGCCTGCCGATGATGTACTGCCCGCACTGAACGAGGATGTGCCAATGGAAAAAACGACAAGCGGATGGATCAACGGCTTCATAGGCGTCGCCATTTTCGCAGGCTCTCTGCCGGCCACACGGGTGGCGGTGGCCGCCTTCGAACCCACCTTCCTGACCTGCGCCAGGGCGACGATCGCTGCGCTGGTCAGCGCGCTGTTCCTGCTCGCGCTGCGGCAACCGCTGCCCAGGCGCGCCGATGTGGGGTCACTGGTGGTGACGGCGCTGGGCGTGGTGATCGGTTTCCCCTTGCTGACGGCGTTGGCCTTGCAGCATGTCACCTCCGCCCACTCCATCGTTTTCGTCGGGCTGCTGCCGCTGTGCACGGCAGGCTTTGCCGTGCTGCGCGGCGGCGAACGCCCGCGGCCACCGTTCTGGGTGTTCTCGCTGATCGGCGCCGGGCTGGTGGTCGGCTATGCGTGGAGCAACGGCGCGCCAGCGTCGGTGGTGGGCGACCTGCTGATGCTGGCTGCGGTGGCCGTGTGCGGACTGGGCTATGCCGAGGGCGCGCGTCTGTCGCGCACCCTGGGCGGTTGGCAGGTGATCAGCTGGGCGCTGCTGGTAGCGGCGCCCCTGATGCTGTCGCTGACCCTCGCCAACCTGCCGCCGCTGGGCAGCTTCGCCGAGGTCAGCGCGCCGGCGTGGTTCAGCTTTGTCTACGTGTCGCTGTTCAGCATGCTGCTCGGTTTCGTGTTCTGGTATCGCGGGCTGGTCCAGGGCGGCATCGCAGCGGTTGGCCAACTGCAATTGCTGCAACCGTTCATGGGCCTTGGGCTGGCGGCGGCGCTGCTGCACGAGCACGTCAGTGGGGCGATGTTGGCGATCACGCTGGGTGCGGTGGCGTGCGTGGCCGGGGCGAAGCGATACGCCAAGTGAATGGTGCTCGCCTGGATGTCTGTGCGTCGCTCGAGTGGGTACCGGTGCCGCGCAAGCCGAAGGGCTCGTACAAGGAGATGGGTAGTTCCAAGGGGGCGGTGGCGGGCGAGATAAACTATTTGGCATCGGCAAAGCCTACCGAGGCAAGCGCAGGGGGCCGCCCGTCAGGGGGCTGCGCAAGGTGGTGGTTAAGAAGCGCGCGCCAGCACAGACTGTATATGCATCCAAATGTATGGATTTCCCCCCTGCCCCGTCGATCCCTGCGCAGGTACCCAGCCGAGCCACGAACCGAGGTGAACGATGTGCGGACGCTACTCGCTGTACGAAGACATGGACCACTACCTGCGCCAGCTCGATCTCGACCTGCCGGTGGTCAATGGCTATGACGAAGTGCGCATCGCCCGCTACAACGTCGCGCCGCACAGCAAGGTCGAGTTGATCCGCCAAGTGCAAAACGGCCTGAGCATCGACCGCGTGACCTGGGGCTGGGCACCGCACTGGGCCAACGGTAAAGGCCCGGTGCCGATCAACGCGCGTGGCGAAACGGTGCTCACCGGGCGCTTCTTCAAATCGCTCTGGCCCCACGGCCGAGCGCTGGCGCCGGCCAACGGCTGGTTCGAATGGGTCGCCGCCCGCGACGGCGGCAAGCGCAAGCAGCCCTACTACATCCATGCGGCCAATGACGAGCCGCTGTTCTTCGCGGCGCTGGCACAGGTCTCGGACGATGCAGAACACCGCGCGCGCGACGGTTTCGTCATCCTCACCGGCGCCGCCGACGAAGGCCTGCTCGACGTGCACGACCGCAAACCGCTAGTCCTCACCCCGCCCCTGGCCCGGGAATGGCTGGACCCGAGCACCTCGGCCGCGCGCGCCGAAGCGATCGTACGCGACGGGTGTCGGCGGGCGACGGATTTTCGTTGGCATGCGGTGGACGGTGCGGTGGGCAATGTGCGCAATGACGGTGCGATGCTCATCGAACCGGTGGTATCGGACTAAGTAATGCTGCAGGCTTTCCTACCTCGACGGACACCAGGACAGTGGTAGGAGAAGGATCATGCAGCACCGCAGGAGAAATTTTTCGAAAAGACACTGTCGATCTACTGAAGATCGTTCCTACAGAAGCATTAAAAGCCTGCTTTATGGTCGGAATACCGACTTACCTTTGATGCTGCTGTGCTGTTGCCTTGTCAGCAATGCATTGGCTTTTTACAAAGCCAATGCCGACAAACATCTGTACCGCCGCCGTTACCAGAATCCGCTGCTGCTAAAAATCAAATAACCGGGCATCTACCCAGTCTTGTCCTTCACCCCTCCGTCGCCCTGCGATACTCCCGCGGCGTAAACCCCGTCAATTGCTTGAACTGCCGGCTGAATGCGCTGTGGTCGGTATACCCGCAGCGCAACGCGACCTCGGTGATCGGCAGATCCGAATGCAACAGCCGGTGCGCCTGCTCCAGCCGCGCCTTGTGGATCATCTGCCGCGGCGTGAGGTGGAACACGCGCTTGCAGTAGCGCTCCAGCTGGGCCACCGAGATGCCGGCGATGCGGGTCAGCTCGCCGAGGCTGATCGGCTGGTGGAAGTGCTGGCGGATGTGTTCGTCCACCGCAGCCAGTCGCTGGTAGGCCGGGTGCGTGTGGGCGGCCGACTGCACGTCCACGGAAATGCCCGCCAAACCGATGATGTCGCCGGCCTGGCCGTACAACGGGCGCTTGTGGGTAAGGCACCAGCCGGGCTCGCGGCTGCCGTACAGGTGCAGCTCCAGTTGGTCTTCCAGCACCCGCCCCTCCTCGAGTACACGGCGATCCTGTTCGGTGTAGCCGGGGCCGAGTTGCGCCGGGAACACCTCGGCGCTGGTCTTGCCCAGCAACGGCTGCAAACGCTTGAGCCCGCAACGCTGCACCAGGGTGGTGTTGGCCAGCACGTAGCGGGCAGCGGGGTCCTTGATGAAGATCGCCGCGTTGGGGATGGCGTCGAGGATCGGCAGCAGCAGCGAAACCCCGGCGAGCAAGGCTTCGAGGTTGGCCGGGCGGTATTGCTCGAGGTAAGGAAACAGGCTGCCCAGCAGGGTATCGGTCATCTCGCGAGCTCTAGTGCGAAGAGGTCTGGAGCCTAGCCCTGCAGCCTTGGCGGGCGCCAGCGCTTTGTGGCGACTGTGCCGATTTCGTCATGGCCGTTGCAGAAAACCATCAAGAACGGCCGCCCGGCTCGGTTCACGATAGGCGCCACGCAAGCCGCCCTCGCAAACGATAACAACGCGGCCCTGGCGCTAGCTCCAGTGACATCAGACCTGCCTACCAATAACCAACAACAAGGCGAACCCATGTCAGGCAAATTCAAGAAACAGCTGTCATTGCTCGACCTCACGTTCATCGGCCTCGGCGCCATCTTCGGCTCAGGCTGGCTGTTCGCGGCCAGCCACGTGTCGGCCATCGCCGGCCCGGCGGGCATTCTGTCGTGGTTCCTCGGCGGCTTCGCCGTGCTGCTGCTCGGCATCGTCTACTGCGAGCTGGGCGCCGCGCTGCCGCGTGCCGGTGGCGTGGTGCGCTACCCGGTCTACTCCCACGGCCCGCTGCTGGGCTACCTGATGGGCTTCATCACCCTGATCGCCTTTTCCAGCCTGATCGCCATCGAAGTGGTCGCCTCGCGCCAGTACGCGGCGGCCTGGTTTCCACAGCTGACCAAGACCGGCTCCAGCGACCCCACGGTGCTCGGCTGGCTGGTGCAGTTCGCCTTGCTCGGGCTGTTCTTCGTGCTCAACTACCGCAGCGTGAAGACCTTCGCCAAGGCCAACAACCTGGTCAGCGTGTTCAAGTTCATCGTGCCGCTGCTGGTGATCGGCGTGCTGTTCACCTTCTTCAAGCCTGAGAACTTCGCCGTGCAGGGCTTCGCCCCGTTCGGCCTGTCGGGCGTGGAGATGGCGGTGTCGGCCGGCGGCGTGATCTTCGCCTACCTGGGCCTGACGCCGATCATTTCGGTGGCCAGCGAAGTGAAGAATCCGCAGCGTACCATCCCCATCGCGCTGATCCTCTCGGTGCTGCTGTCGACCGCCATCTATTCGCTGCTGCAACTGGCGTTTCTCGGCAGCGTGCCGACCGAGATGCTCACCCAGGGCTGGGCCGCGGTGTCCAAGGAACTGGCCCTGCCCTACCGCGACATCGCCCTGGCCTTGGGCGTGGGCTGGTTGGCGTATCTGGTGGTGGCCGACGCGGTGATCTCGCCCAGCGGCTGCGGCAACATCTACATGAACGCCACGCCCCGGGTGGTCTACGGCTGGGCGCAGACCGGTACCTTCTTTCGCTATTTCACCCGCATCGACGAGCAGTCGGGCATCCCGCGCCCGGCGCTGTGGCTGACCTTCGCCCTGGCGGTGTTCTGGACCCTGCCGTTCCCTTCGTGGGAAGCGCTGATCAACGTGGTCTCCGCCGCGCTGGTGCTGAGCTACGCCGTGGCGCCGGTGACGGTGGCCGCCCTGCGCCGCAACGCCCCCGCCATGCCGCGCCCGTTCCGGGTCAAGGGCATGGGCGTGCTGGGCCCGCTGTCGTTCATCATCGCCGCGCTGATCGTGTACTGGTCGGGCTGGAACACCGTGTCGTGGCTGCTGGCCTTGCAGATCCTGATGTTCGTGCTGTACCTGCTGTGCGCCCGCTTCGTGCCCACCCAGCACCTCTCGCTGGGCCAGCAGGTGCGCTCGTCGGCCTGGCTGATCGGCTTCTACGCCGTGACCATTCTGCTGTCGTGGCTGGGCAGCTTCGGCGGCCTGGGCGTGATCGGCCACCCGCTCGACACCCTGGCCGTGGCCGCCTGTGCCCTGGGCATCTACTACTGGGGCGCGGCCACCGGCGTGCCGGCGCACCTGGTGCGGCTGGAAGGCGATGACGAAAGCGAAGCCGCCAGCGACGCCTCCACCGGACAGCGCAGCGCTGCGCTGGCCCCTTGACCCTGAGCCGACGGACAAGCCCATGAAGACCATCCACATCATCGATTCACACACCGGTGGCGAGCCCACGCGCCTGGTGCTCGACGGCTTCCCGACGCTACTGGGCCGCGACATGGCCGCGCAGCGCGACGAGCTGCGCGAACGGCACGACCACTGGCGCCGCGCCTGCCTGCTGGAGCCGCGCGGCAACGACGTGCTGGTGGGCGCGCTGTATTGCCCGCCCGTCTCGCCCGGCGCCACTTGCGGCGTGATCTTCTTCAACAACGCCGGCTACCTGAACATGTGCGGCCACGGCACCATCGGCCTGATCGCCTCGCTGCGGCACCTGGGCCGCATCGCCCCCGGCGTGCACCTGATCGACACACCGGTCGGCCAGGTCAGCGCCACCCTGCACGACGACGGCAGCGTCACCGTCGGCAACGTGCCGTCCTACCGCTACCGCCAGCAGGTGGCCGTCGACCTGCCCGGCCACGGTGTGGTGCACGGCGACATCGCCTGGGGCGGCAACTGGTTCTTCCTGGTCGGCGAGCACGGCCAGCGCCTGGAAATGGACAACCGCGACGCGCTCACCGACTACACCTGGGCCTTGCTCAAGGCCCTGGCGGCGCAAGGCATCACCGGCGAACACGGTGCGCCCATCGACCATGTCGAACTGTTCGCCGACGACCCCCAGGCCGACAGCCGCAACTTCGTCATGTGCCCCGGCAAGGCCTACGACCGCTCGCCCTGCGGCACCGGCACCAGCGCCAAGCTGGCCTGCCTGGCCGCCGACGGTGCGTTGGCCGAGGGCGAGGTCTGGGTGCAGGCGAGCATCACCGGCAGCCAGTTCCAGGGCCGCTACGAGCGCGATGGCGAGCACATCCGCCCGTTCATCAGCGGCTGCGCCTACATGACCGCCGACAGCACCCTGCTGATCGACGAACAGGACCCTTTCGCCTGGGGCATCTGACCCAGCGTCTTTCCAACTCGCAACCGAACAGGAGCCACACCATGCACGACAACATCTTCAGCGGCACCATGCCCGCCCTCATGACCCCTTGCACCGCCGCCCGCACGCCGGACTTCGACGCCTTGGTGCGCAAGGGCCGCGAACTGATCGAAGCCGGCATGAGCGCCGTGGTGTACTGTGGCTCGATGGGCGACTGGCCGCTGCTGAGCGAGGCCGAGCGCCAGGAAGGCGTGGCCCGGCTGGTGGCGGCCGGCGTGCCGACCATCGTCGGCACGGGCGCGGTGAACAGCCGTGAGGCCGTGTCCCACGCCGCCCACGCGGCCAAGGTCGGCGCGGCCGGGCTGATGGTGATTCCGCGGGTGCTCAGCCGCGGCGCCTCCGCGATCGCGCAGAAACACCACTTCTCGGCGATCCTGGCCGCCGCCCCGAACCTGCCCGCCGTGATCTACAACAGTCCGTACTACGGCTTCGCCACCCGCGCCGAGCTGTTCTTCGAACTGCGCCGCGAATTCCCCAACCTGATCGGCTTCAAGGAATTCGGCGGCGGCGCCGACCTGCGCTACGCCGCCGAGCACATCACCTCCCAGGACGACGCCGTGACGCTGATGGTCGGCGTCGACACCCAGGTGGTGCATGGCTTCGTCAACTGCAACGCCACCGGCGCCATCACCGGCATCGGCAACGCGCTGCCGCGCGAAGTGCTGCAACTGGTGGACTTGAGCAAGCAGGCGGCCAAGGGCGATGCCCGCGCCCGGCGCCTGGCGCGCGAACTGGAAGCGGCGCTGGGCGTGTTGTCGTCGTTCGATGAAGGTTGCGACCTGGTGCTGTACTACAAGCACCTGATGGTGCTCAACGGCGACCGCGAATACGCCTTGCACTTCAACGAAACCGATGCCCTGACCGACGCGCAACGCAACTACGCCGAACGGCAGTACGCGCTGTTCCGCAGCTGGTACGCCAACTGGTCGGCCGAGCAGAACCTGGCCTGACGACGACGGCTGTCTGGCGCGACCGCGTAGCGCGAGCGTCACGTCAGGCAGCGCTGCCCCCCTTTCCACGACCAAGGACGCCCCATGACCCTCACCGGCAATCTGCTGATCGGCCAGACATCGGTCACCGGCACCCAAACCGCTCTCCAGGCCATCGACCCGGCTACCGGGCGGACGCTGCAACCACCCTACCCCGGCGCCAGCGCGGCGCAGGTGGCCCAGGCCTGCGCCGTGGCCGGGTCGGCCTTCGACGTGTTTCGCGAGACCTCGCTGGAGCGACGCGCGCATCTGCTCGAGGTTATCGCCGAGCAGATCGAAGCGCTCGGCGACACCCTGATCGACCGTGCCGTGGCCGAAAGCGGCCTACCCCACGCACGCATCCAGGGCGAGCGCGGACGCACCTGCGGGCAGTTACGCCTGTTCGCCCGTGTGGTGCGTGCCGGTGAATGGCTGGACGTGCGCATCGACCCGGCGCAACCCGAACGGCAACCGCTGCCGCGCTCCGACCTGCGCCAACGGCACATCGCCCTGGGCCCGGTGGCGGTGTTCGGCGCCAGCAACTTCCCGCTGGCCTTTTCGGTGGCCGGCGGCGACACCGCCTCGGCGCTGGCCGCCGGCTGCCCGGTGCTGGTCAAGGCGCACAGCGCCCACCCCGGCACCAGCGAGCTGGTGGGTCAGGCGGTGGCACGCGCCGTACGACACTGCGGCCTGCCAGAAGGCGTGTTCTCGCTGCTGTACGGGGTGGGCAACGAAGTAGGTATCGCATTGGTCAGCGACCCGCGGATCAAGGCGGTGGGCTTCACCGGCTCGCGCAGCGGCGGCCTTGCGCTGTGCCGTGCCGCCCAGGCGCGGCCGGAGCCGATTCCGGTGTATGCGGAAATGAGTTCGATCAACCCCGTGTTTCTGTGCCAGGCCGCGCTGCAGGCGCGTGCCGAAAGCCTGGCGCAGGGCTTCGTCGCCTCGCTCACCCAAGGCGCCGGCCAGTTCTGCACCAACCCAGGGCTGGTGATCGCCCGCCAGGGGCCGGCCTTGCAACGCTTCGTCGACGCGGCTGGCGAGCAGTTGGGCAAAGCCGCCGCGCAGACCATGCTCACCCCTGGCATCGCCAGCGCTTACCGGCACGGCGTCGACACCCTGGCCGCCCATGCCCGAGCCACCACAGCGGCCAGCGGTCAGTCGGCGCAGGAGGCGCACCAAGGTCAGGCACGGTTGTTCGTCACCGACGCACAGGCCTTCCTCGCCGACAAGGCCTTGCAAGCCGAGGTGTTCGGCGCCGCGTCGCTGGTGGTCGCCTGCGCCAGCGACGCGCAGATCAAGGAAGTGGCCGAGCATCTGGAAGGCCAACTGACGGCCACGTTCCACCTGGACGACGCCGATTTCGACGCGGCCCGCGCGCTGCTGCCCACGCTCGAGCGCAAGGCCGGTCGCCTTCTGGTCAACGGCTGGCCGACCGGCGTGGAAGTGTGCGACGCCATGGTCCACGGCGGGCCGTTCCCAGCCACCTCCGATGCCCGCACGACCTCGGTGGGCACGGCGGCGATCCTGCGCTTCCTGCGGCCGGTGTGCTACCAGGACTTTCCCGACACGCTGCTGCCGCAGGCGCTCAAGTTCGACAACCCACTGCGCCTGCGGCGCCTGCTCGACGGCAAGCGGGAAGGTTGAGCATGGCGCATTCCCCCACAACCGACACCGTCGTGGTCGGCGCCGGCATCATCGGCGTCGCCTGCGCACTGCAATTGGCCCGGCAAGGTCGCCGGGTGCTGCTGGTGGACCGACAGGCGCCCGGCCAGGGCGCATCCTGGGGCAACGCCGGGCACCTGGCCACCGAACAGGTGTTTCCCATCGCCGATCTGTCGATCCTCAAGCGCTTGCCGCGCATGCTGCTCGACCCCATGGGGCCGCTGCGCCTGGACTGGAAATACCTGCCCCAGGCCCTGCCCTGGTTCACCCGCCTGCTGCTGAACCTGCGCCCCGCGCCGTTCCAGCGCAGCGTCGCAGGCATCCGTGCCTTGAACGAAGGCAGCCTGGACGCCTGGCAACGCCTGCTGGCCTCCATCGGGCGCAGCGAGCTGTTCCATCGCGACGGCTCGTTGCTGGTGTTCGAGCGCGGGCAGTCGCGCGAAGCGCTGCTGGCGCTCAAGGCGCGCCTGCAACAGCAACGGGTGCCGGTGCAGCTGTGGTCCGCACAGGATGTGCAAGCCGCCGCGCCGCAGTTGAATCCGGCGCTGCTCGGTGGCTTGTTCTTTCCCGAGACCGGCCATTTCGTCGATCCCTACCCTGTGCTGTGCGCGTTGTTCGAAGCGGCCCAGGCCCAGGGGGTGCGCTTCGTCCAGGCGCGGGTCGATGGCGGCCGCTTGCATGGCGACGGCGTGAGCCTGACCAGCGACATGGGCCCGCTGCACGCCCGTCAGGTGCTGCTCTGCTGCGGCGCGCACTCGGCGCACCTGACCGCCGCGCTGACCGGCAAGCGCGTACCGCTGGACACCGAACGCGGCTACCACCTGATGCTGCCCCAGGAACGGCAGCGCTTGCCGTTCGCCGTCACCTCCCTGGAGCGCCGGTTCATCATGACGCCCATGGACGGCGGTCTGCGCCTGGCCGGCACGGTGGAGTTCGCCGGGTTGCACGCGCCGGCCAATATGCAGCGCGCCTGGCAACTGCATCGCTTGAGCGAAGGGCTGTTCCGCCAGGGGCTGAGCACCGAAGGCGCCACGCCGTGGATGGGCATGCGGCCGTCCCTGCCCGATTCGTTGCCGGTGATCGATCGGGTATGCGAGGGTCGGGTGTTGCTGGCGTTCGGGCATCAGCACCTGGGGTTGACCCAGGCGGCGATCACTGCGGAGTGGATGGGAGCACTGGCAGGCGGTGGCGATGCGTCCATGACGCATGCCTACCGTCTGGAGCGGTTTTGAAAAGTATGGAGCCGGGCGCAGGAAGGGTGCCGGCCAACGTCGGTCAGCTTGGCGGAAACGGAGTCATCAATTGGGGCTGCTTTGCAGCCCATCGCGGCTCATCGGAGCGCCGAATCGGCCGCTCCCACAACTGGATTGATGAAGGCTCAAGCCGCTCTTACGCCTGGATCGAGAGAGGGCTCGAGCCGGTTCACGGCGACATCACTCGAGGAACTTGAGGTCCGATGGCGCCGCCTGCGGCAAGCGTTGCACCACCTCGCCCAGCGTGCCTTCACGTGGGTCGCGTTGCAGCACCACGATCTCGTCACTGTGCTGGTTGCCCACCAACAGGGATTTGCCGTCGGGCGCCAGCGCGAACTCACGCGGGTGCTCGCCTTCGGTGGCGCGGCGTTGCAGCAGGGTCAGACGGCCGTCTTTCGGGTCCACGCGGTAGGCGACGATCTGGTTGGCGTTGCCGCGGTTGCTGACGTACAGGAAACGTCCGTCGGCCGACAGGTGCAGACCACCGGCAGCCTTGAAAGCCGGGTCTTGCTGCTCGGTGAGGGGCAGACGCTGTTGCAGTTGCAGCTCGCCGTCGGGTTTCACGTCCAGCACCGCCACTTCGCCGGCCATTTCCAGGGTCAGGTAGGCGTGTTCGCCTTTGGCGTCGAATTGCAGATGGCGCGGCCCGCTGCCGGCAGGCAGTTGCAGGCTGGCCATCAGCGCCGGGCTCAGGGGCTGCCGGTCGCTGGCACCGTCGTAGCGGTAGATGAACACCTTGTCGGCGCCCAGGTCGCTGGCGTACAGGTGCTGCCCGTCGGGTGCCAGCACCACCGAGTGCACATGGGCGTCGCTCTGGCGTTCGGCGTTCACCTTGCTGGGCACATGGCGCAGGTGCTGGGTGGCGTCGCCGAGCGTGCCCTGACGATCGACCGGCAAGGCCACCAGACTGCCGCCCGGTGCCTTGGCGCCGTAGTTGGCGACGAACAGATAGCGTTGGTCATGGCTGAGGCTGGCATGGGTCGGCTCCGCCCCTTTGCTGTCGACTCGGCCCAACGGGCTGACGGTGCCGTCGCCGGCAACGGCGAAGCTGCTCACCTGGCCATCGCGGCCTTCGTTGACCGCGTACAGCAGGCGTTGGTCGGCCGACAGCACGAGCCAGGACGGATTGGCGCTCTTGACCACTTGCAATGGCGTCGGCTCGATGCGCCCCTGGGCGGGATCGAAGTGGTAGCGGTAGATGCCGTGGCTGTCGCCATCGGTGTAGCTGCCGACCAACAGGGTCGCGGCCTGGGTCTGCAGCGTGAGGCTCAGCAGGCTAGCCGTGAGCAGGTGTTTGTGGATCGTCTTCATCGTCGTCGTCCTCGTCCGTGGCGCGTAAGGCACTCATGCATGCCAGCCGGTGTTGCCCTTGGACCCCATCGATGCGCCATTGATCGCCTTCGCGTTGTGCGGCAGCGACCTGCTGCGGGTTGAACTGCCAGCGGCGCAGTTGCCGCCCGTCCATGCACTCGGCCATCAGGCCGTCGTCGTCGAGGTGGAAGTCGAAGCAGTGCAGGTCGTCGATCAGCAGCATGTCGCAGGATTGGAGCGCGGCGAGAAGGGTCATGGGGCATCCGGAACGAAAAAAGGCGGCCAGTATACCGTGTAGGAACGCTCGGCCGGCGCTGCGCTTTACCACTACAGGCCCTGAAGCCCGATCAGGACTTGGAGAGACGTATCGCGCGCTCAACATCGTGCCGGATCGGGCGAAGCGTGGCCGGTACTTGGCTGCGCCGCGCCGTCTCAAGGCCTGGACAGGCGCATCGCGCGCATCCCGTTGCGGCCACTTGGGGGAAACGCCGGTTCCATCGTCGCTCAATGCGCCAACAACGACCCACCCTGCTTGCCCGCCAAGCGCTCGGGCTTGATCAGAAAACGCGCCAGCGCCGGCAACAGCCACAGTGCGCCGATCATGTTCCACAGCAGCATGAAGGTCAGCATCAGGCCCATGTCGGCCTGGAACTTGATGGCCGAGAAGATCCACGTGCACACGCCGATGGCCAGGCACAATCCGGTGAACAGCACGGCCTTGCCGGTCGAGCGCAGGGTCTGGTAATAGGCTTCCTGCAACGGCAGGCCCTCGCGCAGGAAGCGCTCCAGGCGGCTGTAGATGTAGATGCCGTAGTCCACGCCGATGCCCACCCCCAACGCCACCACCGGCAAGGTCGCGACCTTCACGCCGATGCCCATGAAGGCCATCAGCGCGTTGCCCAGCACCGACGTCAGCACCAGCGGCAACACGATGCACAAGGTCGCCGCGAACGAGCGGAAGGTGATCAGGCACATCACCGCCACGCACAGGTACACCAGCAGCAGGATGGTCAGCTCGGCCGAGGCGATCACCTCGTTGGTCGCCGCCTCGATGCCGGCATTGCCTGCCGCGAGGAGGAACTGCAAGCCCTCGCGGTCATGGCTGGCGGCGAAATCGCGGGCCACCGCGGTGACCTGCTCCAGGGTCTGGGCCTTGTGGTCGTTCAAGAACACCAGCAGCGGCGCCAGCGAGCAGTCGGCGTTGTACAGGCCGTCGGCGCGAGCGATGGAGTTGTTCAGCACATCGGCGTTGCGCGAGAGGCTCTCCCATTTCAGGCTGCCCTCGTTCATGCCCTTGATCACTTGCTTGGAAACGGTCACCAGCGAAATCACCGACTGCACGCCGGGGGTGTTCTGCAAGGTCCAGGTCAGCTCATCGATGGGCGCCAGCGTGGCGTGCACCGAGCACTGTTCGGCCGGCGTCTTGACCATCACCACCAGCACGTCGGAGCTGGTCGAGTAGTGCTCGATGATGAAGCGGTTGTCCTGGTTGTAGCGCGAGTCGGGGCGCAGCTCCGGCGCGCCCTGGTCGAGGTCGCCGATCTTCAGGTGCTGGCTGTACCAGAGCCCGCCGGCGAAGGCCAGCAGCGCCAGGCCGATGGACACCGGTGCCACACGCGCACTGGCGAAATGCGCCAACAGGCGCCAGAAGCGATGTTCGCGGTGCGCATCGGCCTTGCTGCGGGCGATGGCCTTGCGACTGATGCCCACATAGGAAATGGCCACCGGCAGCAGGATCAGGTTGGTGAACACGATCACCGCCACGCCCAGCGAAGCACCGATGGCCAGCTCGCGGATCACACCGATGTCGATCACCAGCAGGGTGATGAAGCCCACCGCGTCGGCGAGGATGGCGATCATGCCCGGCAGGAACAGTTGGCGGAAAGTGCGCCGGGCGGCGATCAAGGGGCTTTCGGCGTCGCTCGACTGCAGGGCGATACCGTTGATCTTCTGCACGCCATGGGAAATGCCGATGGCGAAGATCAGGAACGGCACCAGCATCGAGTACGGGTCCAGGCCGAAGCCCAGCGCATGCATCAGGCCCAGTTGCCAGACCACCGCCACCAGCGTGGTGCCGAGCACCGCCACGGTGCTGCGCAGGCAGCGGGCGAAGCCGTACAGCAGCACCAGGGTGATCGACAGCGCCACACCGAAGAACACCACCACCATCAACAGACCGTCGATCAGGTCGCCGACCTTCTTGGCGAAGCCGACGATGTGCACCTTGACGTTGGGGTTCTGCGCCTGGAATTTCTCGCGCACCTTTTCTTCGAGCTGGTGGGAGAACTGCCGGTAGTCGAGTTGCAGTTGGCGGCTCTGGTCCTGCGGGTCGGGATAGCTTTCCAGCAGCGGCACATCGACGATGCTGGAGCGGAAGTCGTTGGCCACCAGGCGCCCCACCTGCCCGGACTTGAGCACGTTGTCGCGCAGTGCGTCGAGGCTGGCCGGCGAGCCGTCGTAGGGGGTGGGGATCACTTCGCCGCCGGCGAAGCCCTGCTCGGTGACTTCGGTCCAGCGTACGCTGGGGCTCCACAGCGACTTCAGCCCGCCACGGTCGACGCCAGGCAGGTAGAACACCTCGTCATGCACCTGGCGCAGCGTTTCCATGTAGGCCGGGTCGAAGATGTCGCCGTTCACCGCCTCGACCGAGATGCGCACGGTGTTGCCCAGGTTGGCCAGGTCATGACGGTGTTCGAGCATGCGTTCGATGAAGGGGTGCTGCAGCGGGATCATCTTTTCGAAACTGGTGGACGGGCGGATCAGGGTGGCCTGCCAGAACAGTACGGCGCTGACCAGCAGGCACAGCGCGATCACTGCCGGCCGGTGGGTGAAGATCAGGCGCTCCAGCCACGAGCCCTGTTCGTCGCCGGGTTCGAGGGATACGGGGTTCATGGTTGCACCTCCTGGTCTGCGCCGTCGGCATCGGTCAAATGCACCCCACCCTGCCCGACCAGTAGCAAGCCACCGGTGCGACCCGCCACGGCGGACAGCGCCAGCCGGTCGGCACGGTTGTGCACGGTGAAATGCTGGCCGTCGTCGCGGCTGCGCAGCACGCTGCCACCGTTGCCGACCACGGCGACGCTGCCGTCGTCCAACAGCGCGCCGCCGGCCAGGCCGAAGGCCAGCGACCCGCGCGCGGTGGGCAGCTCCACGGTGTGCCAACTCTCACCGAAATCGTCGGAGCGCAGCAGATTGCCACGCAGCCCGTAGACCAGCACGGTGCCGGACGTGGCGGTGCCGAGCACGCCGAACAAAGAACCCTCGTAAGGGCTTTCCAGCCGCTGCCACTGCTGGCCGCCATCGCTGGAGCGGTACAGGCTGCCCTGCTCGCCGACGATGAACAGGCCACGGTCCTTGATCGCGGCAATGGCGTTGAGGTGGAGCTGATCGGGGTTGTCGAGGCGTTCGCTGACGTCCTGCCAGTGCTGGCCGCCGTCCTCGGTGTGCAGCAATGCACCGTAGGCGCCGACGGCGAAGCCTCGCTGGGGGTCGAGGAAGTACACGTCGAGCAGCGGCGCCTCACGGGCCAGGTCTTCGAACTGCTTGCTCCAGGTGGCGCCGCCGTCGCGGCTGGCGAGGATCTGCGCATCATGGCCGACCGCCCAGCCGTGCTGCGCGTCGACGAAATACACCGCCGTGAGCAGTTGTCGGGTAGGCACCTGGGCCTGGCGCCAGGTGGCGCCCTGGTCGTCGGACAGCAAAATATGGCCACGATCGCCGACCACCACCAGGCGGTCGCCGGCGTGGGCGGCGTCGATCAGCAGACTGTGCACGGCGCGGGCCGAAGGCACGGCCTGCTCGGAGGAAGGCTCGGCGGCGCTGGCGGCCGTGGCGAAAGCCATTGCCCACAGCAGCGTTTTCATCAGCGCAGCGGCGGCGCGCCTGCCGCGAACCCGTGCTCGTGCCGTCATGGCCTTCCCCTGTTGTTGTTATTGGGTCGGTTCGCGTGTGTTCGGCGTGGCGGCTTGCATGCCCCCGAAGCACGACGTCCTGCGATAGCGATGGGCCATCCTAGCGGGGAAGCGGAACGGAACACAACGCCGTTTCGGGTTGATTTGTTACTGCCATAAGGGGTGGTGATGAGGCGATCCCGGCAAGGAATCGAATGCACCGACCGACGCGCTTTACTTGTGAGTAATTCTCAATACCGCTAGCATCGGCGCCCTTCCCTTTTCCACGCGCTGGCCATGTCCGACGACCCGCACGCCCGAAGCCTGAGCCTGCTGTACCAGCGTCATCGCGGTCAGTTGCTGGCATTCCTTACCCGTCGCGTGCGTTGCCGGGAAACGGCGCGCGACCTGCTGCAGGATGTCTTCGTGCGGCTGCTGCACCGCGAGCGGCCGCAAGTCGACAACCCCCAGGCTTACCTTTACCGTATTGCCACCAACCTGAGCATCGACCATGCGCGGCGAGTCCAGGTGCGTGGGGTGCAGGACGAGCAGGCTCTGGACCAACTGCTGACCGACACCGGTCCCGAACGCAGCGTGGTCGCCAGCGATACCCTGGCCCACCTCGAACGTCTGATCGAAGGCCTGCCCTCACCTACACGCGAAGTCTTCTTACTGGCCCGGGTCGAGCAGTTGAGTTACAAGGACATCGCCGCACGCCTTGGAATCGACCCCCGCGCTGTGGAGCGCCACCTCAACAAAGCCCTGAAACACTGCGCCGCCGCCCTCGGCGCACGCCCCAAGACCGAACGCCAATGACCGCCTTGCCCGACCCTACAGCCCCGAACGCCAATGCCGAGCAAGCCCTCGACTGGTTCACCCGGCTGCGCGACGAATCGCTGAGTGACGTCGAGCGTGCGGCGTACGCAGCCTGGCTGCGAGTGCCTGGCAACGCCCAGGCCTACGCTGAGGTGGAGCGGCTGTGGCAGCAGTTGGAACTACCTGCACAGCGGGTGGCCAAGGCCCAGCGCCACTCCCCTCGGCATAGTCGGGCGCCGCGCTATGCCGTGGCGGCCTCCCTGCTGGTGGCGGTGACGGTGGGCTGGCTGGCATTGCCATGGTTGCAGCGCATGGGCAGCGATTACACGACCCGCGTCGGTGAGCGCCAGGACATCGCGCTGGCCGACGGCTCCCACCTACGCCTGGACAGCGACAGCGTGGTGGACGTCGATGTGCACGGCCCGACGCGTCGGGTGCGTCTACGCCAGGGCCGGCTGTTCGCCGAAGTAACGCACGACGGCCGTCCGTTCGTGGTCGAGGTCGGCGATGCGCAGGTGCGCGTATTGGGCACGCAGTTCACGGTCGGCCGGCATGCCGACGAGGATGAAGTCGTGCTGCTCAGTGGCAGCGTCGACGTCAGCGTCGCGGATCATCGACAACGTCTGTCGCCCGGCCAGCAACTGCGCGTCAGAGGCCAGCGACTGGAGGCGCCACGACCGGTCGATACCGAACGTGCGCTGGCCTGGCGCGATGGACAGTTACGCGCGCGCGATCTGCCGCTGGGCCAGGTGCTCGAAACCCTGACCCGCTACCAAGGCAAACGCCTGGTGTTGCTCGACGGTGCCGTAGCCCGACGCTCGGTCAGCGGCAGCTTCAACCTGGATCAGCCAGACGCCGCCCTCGATGCACTGCTCAGCCAACAGCATCTGCAGGCGCATTCGGTGCTGGGTCGCTGGGTGATCGTGCGCTGAGGTGTCGATTTTTTTCAGTGCCATGCGGGAAATGGTTTCGTGCTGCGTCATACACCCCAGAGACAAGAAATATTATTATTTGCAACACTTGGGGAGTGACCATGCAGCACCCGTACGATCCGGCGTTCGCGCGCCGCCCTTTGGCGAGCGCGCTGCTCGCCGCCAGCCTCGTTGCCAGCTTGGCGACGGCACCTAGCCATGCAGCGTCAGCAGGTGCCACTCAGGCCCAAGCCCAGCGCTTCGCCTTCGACATCGCGGCCCAACCGCTGGCCGATGCGCTGGATGCCTACAGCGCGCAGACACGCTATCAGGTCATCTACACCGCTGCCGAACTGCAGGGCCGCCAGGCACCGCCCCTGAAAGGCCAATACACGGCGCGCGAAGCGATCGAAGCACTGACCGCCGACAGCAACGCACAACTGCTCCAGCCCAATGCCACCAGCTTCGTCGTCAGCGTGCCGCCCAGCGACAACCCGGGTTTACAGCTCGACGCGCTGAGCATCTCCGGCAAGGCGCCGGGTTCGACCACCGAGGGCACCGGGCTGTACACCACCTATTCGTCGAGCAGCTCCACGCGCTTGAACCTCACCCCCAAAGAGACGCCGCAGTCGCTGACGGTGATGACCCGGCAGCGCCTGGACGACCAACGCCTGACCAGCCTCAACGAAGTGCTGGAACAGACGCCCGGCGTCACCGCCTCGCACACCAGCATCGGCGCCGAGAACAACACCTACTGGTCGCGTGGTTTCCAGATCAACAACTTCGAAATCGACGGCGTACCGACCTCGTCGCGCATCGACAACTCGACCCAATACACGGCAATGTACGACCGCGTCGAAGTGGTGCGCGGAGCCACGGGCCTGATCAGCGGCAGCGGCACACCCTCGGCGACCATCAACCTGATCCGCAAACGACCGACCTTCGAGCCGCAGGTGAGCGTGAACGCCGAAGCCGGCAGTTGGGACCGCTATGGGCTGGGTCTGGACGCCTCTGGCCCGTTGACCGAATCGGGCAACGTGCGCGGCCGCCTGGTGCTGGACTACAAGGACCAGTCGTACTGGGTCGACCGCATGTCGTCCGATGCCGCGTTGGTCTTCGGCATCACCGAGTTCGACCTGTCCGAAGACACCTTGCTCACGGCAGGCTTCAGTTTCGCCAACACCCATACCAATGCACCAGTGCGCGCCGGCTTTCCGGCGTATTTCAGCAACGGCGTGAAGACCGACTTCCCGCGCTCGACCAACAGCTCGCCCGATTGGGCCTACTACGATCGCAAGGTCACCAATCTGTTCACCTCGCTCGAGCACAGCTTCGCCAACGGCTGGAGCGCCAAGGCCGAGGTCAGCCACACGCAGAATTCGTTCGATCAGGTCACCAGTTACCTCAACGGCTCGATCGACCAGGCATCCGGTGCCGGCGCCTACCTCTACCCCAACCGCTGGAGCGGCACGCCACGGCAGAACACCTTCGATGCCTACCTCACTGGGCCCTTCAGCCTGTTCGGGCGCGAGCACGAACTGATCGTCGGCACGACGCTGTCGCGCTACCAGGAGCACACCCCGGACCGCGGTGGTTGGGTCGGGCCATGGACCGGCTATGACGGCACCATCGGCAATTTCTTCGAGTGGGACGGCTCCGGTCCACGCCCCGACTTCACCCCGGTGGGCAAGAACCATATCGACGAAGACCAGTACGCAGCCTTCGTCACTTCGCGCTTCAGCCTCACCGATGCCACGCATCTGATCCTTGGCGGACGGGTCACCGACTGGAAGCGCGAAAGTGAAAACACGCCCTACGGGGGCGAGGCCAGCCGCGATGTGGAAGAGCGCCACGGTCTGTTCCTGCCCTACGCCGGGTTGGTCTACGACCTGAACGACACCTGGTCGGTGTACGGCAGCTACACCAAGATCTTCAATCCACAGTCCTATGGCATGAAAAGCGTCAACGGCGGGCCGTTGGATCCGCAGGAAGGCGTCGGCTACGAACTCGGGGTCAAGGCCAGCTTCAACGACGATGCGCTCAACGCCAGCCTGGCACTGTTCCGCATCGAGCAGGACAACCTGGCCGTGTACCTGCGCGACCCGGACATCTACACCCTGGAGCAAGGCACCAACACGCAGGGCGTCGAGCTGTCGCTGGACGGCACTTTGAGCGAGGGCTGGCAGGTCATGGCCGGCTATGCCTACAGCGTGAGCAACGATGAAGAGAACCGACGCATCGTCACCAACATCCCGCGCCACAGCCTCAAGACCTTCACCACCTACCGCCTGCCCGGTGCCTGGGACAAGCTGACCGTGGGGGGTGGGGTGAACTGGCAGAGCAAGTACGGGCAGGATTTGCAGACCTTCACCCAAGGCAGCTATGCGCTGGTCAATCTGATGACGCGGTATGACGTCACGCCGAAGATGAGCGTGAAGCTCAACCTCAACAACGTGTTCGACAAGCGCTATTACGGCTACGCCGACAGCTGGGTGGTGTACGGCGAGCCACGCAACTTCATGACGCAGGTCGAGTATCGGTTCTGAGGGTTGGGCTCTTGGCTCGGCAAGTGGATAAGGCCTTCCAAGAGCCATGAGGCGATGCCAGTGCCGACTTCAGGGCACCGGCTCGTAACGCAACCAGCCGGCGACCTGGGATTGGCCGTCGGCGCGGTCCTTGGGGTGGTCGATGCCTTGGCTGACCGGCACCCGCTCGAAATCGAACGGACTCATGCCTTCCAGGCAGGCCACGTTGATGCCGTACTGGTCGGGCGAGGAACGTTGCCGGTGAAAGGTGTAAATGCCGCAGCGCGAGCAGAACCAGTGTTTGGCTTCACCGGTGTTGAACTGGTAGAGCGTGAGCAGCGCCTCGCCCTGCTCGACCTGCAAATCAGCCAGAGCAGCCGACACCGCGACTGCACCGCGCATGCGGCAGAAGGAGCAGTTGCAGCGCCGCGCGCTGTTCAAGCCGTCGCTCAGACGCACGCTGAAACGTACGGCGCCGCAGTGGCAGGCGCCGGTGTGGAGGGGTCGGGTATCGAGGTCAGTCATGGGGCACCAGAAGGCAAGCAGGTGGATTGAAGCTTGTCAGCATAGCTGGGCAAGCCAAGGCCGAACGTGCCTGAGGCGAACCACACGCCCATCGGCTTGGCATCGATTATGTGCCCGTAGCTGCCTGGCCCGCCTCGTGAATCACACCATCACGCCGAAGGCCAGACCTGTGGCGTGCTTTGCACCTTGAGCTTGGAGCGCAACGCACTGAGCGCAACCTGGTGTACGGCTTCGGTGGGCGCAGCGCAGAGATCTTCGACCACGATCACGTCGAAGGCTCGGGCCGCTTCGGACATGGCCGTGAACACCACGCAGTTCTGCGTCATCATCCCGCCGACCAGCAAGGTTTCGACGCCATCGAGGTGGCTCGCCAGATCCGTTTCCTGAAAAGCATCGGCCACGCGCTTGACGACCACCGGCGCCTCCCCGGCGGCCTCGAGTATGGAGGACTCGATGCGAGCCCCCGTACTGCCCGTGGCCAGCAAGCCGGTGCTGCCCGGCGACAGATGTCGCACCAGCACGACACGGTCGCCGGCCGCGCGGGCATGGGCTATCGCCTGGCGAACCCTCTGCGCAGTCGCTTGCGCGTCGTGCAGCGGCAGCACACCGTCTGGGAAATAGTCGTTCTGGATGTCGATCACGATCAGGGCGCGGGTCATGGGAGGGGCCTTCTGTGGGTTGGGTGGTCCTCACTCTAGGCGCATGCAGGTCTGACCACGACTGGCCGGATGGCCATCTTTCAATTAGATTCGGCCAATGCACATCGCCCTCCTCGCCTACGACCATGTCAGCCCCTTCATGCTCTCCACGCCGCTTGCGGTGTTCGAGGCCGCCGGCGCGGCTTATGACGTGACTGTCTGCGCGCTCGACCGTCAGGTAGCGGGCCAGGGCGGGTTGAGCTTCAACGTGCCGGCTTCGCTGGACGTCGCCAGCACCGCTGACATGTTGATCCTGCCGGGCTGGCGCGATGCGTGCGAGCCGGTGCCGCCGGCGATGGTCGAGGTGCTGCGCCAAGCCGCTGCACACGGCGCGGTGGTGGTGGGCCTGTGCCTCGGCACGTTCGGCCTGGCCCAGGCGGGCCTGCTCGACGGCCGTCGCGCCACCACCCACTGGGCCGAAGCCGAGCGTTTCGCAGCGCGCTTCCCGAACGTGGACGTCGACTCCGGCGCGCTGTTCATCGACGAAGGCACGGTGGTGACTTCCGCCGGTGTGGCGGCCGGGCTGGACTGCTGCCTGCACCTGGTGGCGCGCTTTTCGGGGCAGGCCGAAGCCAACCGCGTCGCGCGCCACCTGGTCGTCGCGCCGCAACGCTCGGGCGGCCATGCGCAGTTGCCCGAGCGACCCGCGCCCGCCTCGCTCGCCGAGCACCGCGTGGCGGACTTGCTCGAAGCGCTCTGGCAAGACCCGCGCGACACACCGTCGCTGGACGAGCTGGCCAAGCGTGCAGGCGTGGGCCTGCGCAGCCTGACGCGGCACATCCGGACACGCACAGGAGACAATTTGAGCGGCTGGTTGAGACGCGCACGGATCGCCCGCGCGCAGGAGCTGCTGGCGCGCGGCAGCCCGATCGAGCTGACGGCGGTGCAATGTGGATTCGCCGATGGGCAGGCGATGCGCCTGGCGTTCAAACGCGAACACGGGATGTCGCCGCGGCAATGGGCGGCCAAGCAGCGGCTGGACTATCGCCTGTAGCACCCGCAGCCGCCGCGCTTTCCAGGACGGAAAACGCGGCGGCGGCAGCATCGACGTCTGAGGTTGGCGTCGAGAGGCTTACGCCAAACTCTTGCTCACCACCTCATAGACATCGCTGGACAACGCCCCGGAATCGAGAATCCGCTGCAGCTCCCCTTTCATCAGCGCCTGGCGCGCCGCGTCGTACTTGCGCCAGCGGGTCAGCGGCGCCAGTTGCCGCGAAGCGATCTGTGGGTTGAGGGCGTTCAGCTCGATCACCAGATCGGCCAGGAAGCGGTAGCCCGAACCGTCGGCGGCGTGGAAGTTGACCAGGTTCTGCCCGGCGAAGGCGCCGATCAGCGCGCGAACCTTGTTCGGGTTCTTCAAGGTGAAGGCCGGATGCTGCATCAGCGCCTTGACCCGTGCCAGGCCGCCCGGCTGGGTGCTGGCCGCCTGCACGCTGAACCACTGGTCCATGACCAGCGGGTTGTCCTTGAAGTGCTCGGCGAAGGCCTGCAACGCCTGCTCGCGCTCGGCGCTGAACGGCGAGTTGACCAGCACGGCCAATGCAGCCAGGCGCTCGGTCATGTTGTCGCAATGCTCGAACTGCTCGAGGGTTGCGGCGAGCACGTCCGGTTTGCCGGTGAGCATCAGGTACGACAGCGCGATGTTCTGCAGGCCGCGACGGGCGAAGTGCTCGGCGGACGCCACGTAAGGCGTGCTGCGCGACACCGCGCGGTTGGCCTGGTAGCGCGCCCACAGCGCGGCATGCAACCGCTCGGCGATCTGCTGGCGGGCAAAATCGCGGGCGGCGTGGATGGCGTCGACGTCGGCCACTTCGCTGATTTCGGTGAGGTAGGCCTCACCCGGCAGCGAAAGCATTTCGGCGACCATGGCCGGGTCCAACGACTCGTCGCCCAGGACCGTACCCAGTGCCGCGATCAGTCGCCCGTCCAGATGGAAAGCTTCACCGCGCTGGTGCTGCTCGATCAGTTCCTGCAACACCTGCACCGCCAACTGCTGGCCCGCCTCCCAGCGGTTGAAGCCGTCGCTGTCGTGCTGCATAAGGAACATCAACTGGTCGCGGTCGTAGGGGAAGCTCAGCTTGACCGGTGCACTGAAGCCACGCAGCAGCGACGGCAGCGGCTTGGCGGTCAGGCCTTCGAAGACGAAGGTCTGCTCGGCCTCGGTCACCGACAGCACGCGGGTGTTGCCTTGCGCGGCCGCTTCGCCTTGCAATTGCAGTGGTAGGTCATGGCCGGCGGCATCCAGCAGGCCCATTTCCACCGGGATCACGAACGGCAGTTTCTCGCGGCCGTCCGGGGTGGCCGGGCAGCTCTGGCGGAAGGTCAGGCTGTAGCGTTGCGCCGGTTCGTCCCAGGCTTCGCTGACTGCCAGGCGCGGCGTGCCGGCTTGCACGTACCAGCGCTTGAACTGGGTCAGGTCGGCACCGGTGGCGTCTTCCATGGCCTGGATGAAGTCGTCGCAGGTCACGGCCTGGCCGTCGTGGCGTTCGAAGTACAGGTCGCTGCCTTTGCGGAAGCCCTCGGCGCCGAGCAGCGTGCGGACCATGCGCACCACTTCCGAACCCTTCTCGTAGATGGTCAGGGTGTAGAAGTTGGAAATCTCGATGAAGCTGTCGGGGCGCACCGGGTGCGCCATGGGGCCGGCGTCTTCGGCGAACTGGTGGGTGCGCAGGTAGGCGACGTCCTCGATGCGCTTGACCGTGGCCGAGTTCATGTCGGCGCTGAACTCGGCGTCGCGGAACACCGTGAAGCCTTCCTTGAGCGAGAGCTGGAACCAGTCGCGGCAAGTGACGCGGTTGCCCGACCAGTTGTGGAAGTACTCGTGGGCCACCACCGCTTCGACGCGCTGGTGCGCAGCGTCGGTGGCAGTTTCGGCGCGGGCCAGCACGCAACTGGAGTTGAAGATGTTCAGGCCCTTGTTTTCCATGGCGCCCATGTTGAAGTCGTTGACCGCGACGATCATGAAGATGTCCAGGTCGTACTCGCGGCCATACACCTCTTCGTCCCAGCGCATCGACTTCTTCAGGCTGACCATGGCGTGGTCGCACTTGTCGAGGTTTTCCGGCTCGACGTAGATGCGCAGCGCCACTTCACGGCCGGACTGGCGGGTGAAGCTGTCCTCGACGCACCACAGGTCGCCGGCCACCAGCGCGAACAGATAGGCCGGTTTCATGAACGGATCTGCCCAGGTCGCCCAGTGCCGGCCGTCTTCGGCCGGGCCACTGTCGACCGGGTTGCCGTTGGACAGCAGCACCGGATAGCGATGCTGCTCGGCGATCACCGTGGTGGTGAACACGCTCATCACGTCGGGGCGGTCGAGGTAGTAGGTGATCTTGCGGAAGCCCTCGGCCTCGCACTGGGTGCAGAACATCTTGCCCGACTTGTACAGGCCTTCGAGGGCGGTGTTGCGTTCCGGGTGGATGCGCACCGAGGTGTCGAGGGTGAAGCGCTCGGCGCTGGGGTGCAGGGTCAGGCTGTCGGCGTCGAGCTGGTAGTCGCTCGGGCTCAGAGCCCGATCGTCGAGCTGCACGCTGAGCAGTTCCAGGTGCTGGCCGTCGAGCACGAGCGCCGGCAAGCCGTCGCCGTGGGCCGGGTTGCGGCGCATGACCAGTTGCGCATGGACCAGGGTGTGGTCCTCGAACAGCTCGAAGGTCAGGTGCGTCTCGTCGATCAGGTACTCAGGCGCCTGGTAGTCCTTGAGGTAGATCGCTTGCGGTTGTTCGGTGCGCATGGGGCGGTCCTTTTTTACTGAAGCACGGCGAGTTGATAGGCCGTGTACTTGCGAATGTTGATCACGCCGGTGTCGAAGATCAGGTATTGACCCTTGATGCCCAGCAGCGTGCCCTCCACCACCGGGTTCTTGTCCAGGTTGAAGCTGACGATCTTCTGCGGGTAGGCCTGCACCGGATAGCGCATCTGCACCACTTCGGCGGCGGGCAGCGGCTGGATCGCCTGCAGGCCGAAGCGCCCCTGCAACTCGCGCAGGCCCTCGGCGCAGGCGTCGAAGATGCGTTCGCGCACGGCGATCAGGTCCAGCGTTTCGGCCTCGCCCTTGAGCAAGGCACGCCAGTTGGTGCGGTCGGGCACCTGGCTACGCAGCAGGTCTTCCACCAGCCCGGACTGCTGGCGCGTGGCCACGCGCAGGATCGGCAGCGCCTGGCTGGCGCCCTGGTCGAGCCAGCGGGTGGGCAGCTGGGTGGCGCGGGTGATGCCGACCTTGATGCCCGAGGAATTGGCCAAGTAGACGATGTGGTCGGTCATGCAGAACTGCTCGCCCCAGGACGGATCGCGGCAGGTGCCGGCGTCGTAGTGGCAGCGTTCCGGGGCCATGATGCACAGGTCGCACTGGGCCAGCTTGGTCATGCAGGGGTAGCAGTAGCCCTGGCTGAAGCTGGTCTTGGTGCGCTTGCCGCAGTGGCTGCAATGGATCGCGCCCAGGTATTCCAGGCGCAGCGACTGGCCGATCAGCGGGTTGACCGGCACCAGGGTTTCGCCCAGACGGAAACTGTATTGCGCGTCCGTCGCGTCGAGACGCACGGCCATTTTGCTCAACGAGCCACGAGCGAGTTCGATCAATGTACCGAGTCCGACTTGAACAGGATGTTGGGGATGGGCGCGGACTTGGAGGCGCATTCCTGCGGCCCCATGTAGCCGGTGCGCTGGTCTTCGGGCAGGTGCTTGGCCTCCCAGGCGATCACCGCCTGCAGCGACAGCTCTTTCTGCTCCAGGGTGAGCTTGCGCCCGTCGGACCAGCGGCCCAGCTCCACTGCGGTCTTCAGGCTCTGATAGATGTCAGGGGTGATGTTTTCGATCATTTGTTCGAACGTCGACATGGCGTCTCCTGGGTCGAGCCGATGGGCCCGGTCTGGAAAAGGGGGTTGCGCGAAGCTCGCGCAAGGCGAAGTAAAGAGGAGAACGGCTGGAATCGCACTCGACGCGTGTAGACATAAGTCTTGCACGCGCGAATTCAAGTGGGCGCAGGCGCCGACGGCCGTCAGAAAGCGCCTAGTTTACGCCGCGCCAGAGCCCCACCCAAGAGGCCCGTGCAGCAACCGATGAGCAGCCCGCCCACGTGGGCGGCGTTGGCGATCTGGCCCATGCCGAGCTGGCCGACCACGCCGGTCAGGCACACGACGAGCCAGATCAGCATCATCACCAGCACGCCTTTGGGCAATGCGAAATACGGATTGGGCGCCAGGCGCTGGAACAGCCAGACGTGCCCGAGCAGCCCGTAGAGCACACCGGACAAGCCACCGAACAGGCTCGGCCCGCCGACGAAATGCTGCGCCAGGTTCGACACCAGCGAGAACAGCAGGGTCAGCCCCAGCAGTGCCCATGGCCCCTGGCGCAGTTCGATGCGTTTGCCCAGCTCCCAGTACCACAGGCTGTTCATCGCCAGGTGCAATACGCCGAAATGCAGGAGCATCGGCGACAACAGCCGCCACCATTGGCCATCGGCCAAACCTTGGGCGAAAGAAGTGAAATACAGATAATCGCCCCGCACCTGTACTTCCAGGAAGGTGAACCAGCCGACCGTGTCCAGGTTGTCGCCAAGCCCGGTGACGCCCGCCACCAACAAGCACAGCACGATGACCAGGGCGGTGACCTTGCAGGCCTTGGCCTGGGCCAGCAACGAAGGTGCGGGACGCGGCGACGGCTGCATCGGCTCGCCCCCCGGTGGCGGCACGATCGGCAGCGCCTCGCCGCGCAGATGCCGTTCGTACAGCGCGCGCACGTCGCCGGCCAGTGCCTCGGGCGCCCAGAGCACCTGCACGTCGCCCTCCTCGCTCACGCGGTGCGGCAGTTCCAAGCGCTGCAGGTCGCGCACGAAGGCGCCGAGGTCGGTGCTCAACGGCAAGCGCAGCACATCGATGTAGGTCATGGGTGGCCCTGCGAGCGTTCGACGTCGACCCAGACGAACTTGTCGGGGTCGATGCGGGTTTCCTGGTCCAGCCGGTAGGCCACCAGCTTGCCGTACAGCACCGCGCTGTAGTCCAGGCAGGCCAGGTTGGGCCGGATCGGGCTGGGCGGCCCGCTGCGCCAGTAGTGGCCGACGAACAGCAGCGGCTCGTCCTCCGGGTAGCGCAGCAGGGCCTGCTTCTGTTTCGGGTCGAGCGGCGTACGGGCGACGTCGTCGGGCAGCGCATCGGGTTGGAAGACGATGTCGCCGTAGGTCTGTGGGTCGTCTTCCCAGAATTTGGTGCGGAAGAAGGCGCGGGTCAAGCCATCGCCACCGGTCAGGGTCAGGCCGTCGGGCAGGCGCATGTCGGTGCCGCGCAGCAGGCGGTTGCACACGCTGGAGGCGAAGCTGCCGGATACCGCCGAGGCCTGGATGAAGTGCGGGTCCACGCAGCCGTCGGGGTATTGCCTGCGCAGTTGCGCGATCAGGTCCGGGTCCCAGCAGGCGTGCACCAGGCGGAAACGCCCGGCGTCGATGAACAGTGGCAGGCGGTAGAACCACTGGGTGAAATCGTGCCAGTCGGCCGGGTGCTGGGCGAACTGGCTGAGGGTGTCTTCGATCAGCCGGGTATGGCGCGGCGTGTGTTCGCGCACGTGGGTCTTGCCGCTGCCGGGCAGCGCTGGGGTGACCCAGCCCAGGGCGTTGTATTCATGGTTGCCCATGATGCAGAACGCTTCGCCCGCTTCGACCATGTCGTGCACCAGGTGCAGGGCCTCGCGGATGCGCGGGCCGCGGTCGACGATGTCGCCAAGGAACAGCACCTGGCGCCGGGGGTGACGCCACACGCCGCCCTGGCGACGGTAGCCGAGCGCGTCGAGCAGGCGTTCGAGGGTATGGGCACAGCCATGCACGTCGCCGATGATGTCGAAACTGCGCGCCGGATCGAGCATCAGTCGTCCCTGCCGCCCAAGCGGCTGCCCCAACCGAGCTTGGTGCGGCAGACTTCGTAGTAGTTGTGGCCCAAGGGATGGATCAGGCGCAGCTTCTGCGACTTCTTGCTCACCGTGACGGTGTCGCCCGGCGCGCAGGTGAAGTGGTTCTGCCCGTCGCACGACACCTGCGGGTAGATCTGCAGGTCTTTGGATACCACGATCTTCAGCTCGCTGTTGCCGTCGACCACGATCGGCCGGCCCGACAGGGTATGCGGGTACATTGGCACGATGACGATGGCATCGAGCTTGGGGTGCATGATCGGCCCGCCGGCCGACAGGGCGTAGGCGGTGGAACCGGTGGGCGTGGAGACGATCAGGCCGTCGGCCTTCTGGCTGCACACGAATTGGCCATCGATGTAGATTTCGAACTCGATCATGCGTGTCGACTTGCCGGGGTGCAGCACCACATCGTTGAGCGCGTCGCCCTGGCCGATGGCCTCGTTGTGGTGGCGCACTTCGGCTTGCAGCAGGAAGCGGTTCTCGACCAGATAGTGGCCGTCGAGCACCTCGGCGACCTTGGTTTCCAGCTCGTCGGGGCGGATGTCGGTGAGAAAGCCGAGGTTGCCGCGGTTGATGCCCAGCACCGGCGTGTTGTGCCGGGCCAGGGCGCGTGCGGCGCCGAGCAGGCTGCCGTCGCCGCCGACCACGATGACCAGGTCGCAGACCTCGCCCAGCAGCTTGCGCGACGAGGTCTGCAAGCCATGCCCCGGCAGGACCTCGGCGATGGTGTCTTCGAGAATCACGTGCAGGTGCCGCTCGATGAGGAATTTTTTCAGTCGGCGGATCGTGTCGAGCACCTGGGCGCTGTTGAGACGACCGATGATTCCGATATTGCGAAATTGCTCCATGGGGCTCCTGCTAGGCTCTACGGCGGATTGCGAATGGCCTTTGCGGCACTAAGGGGTGAATTATGGGCGAAACCGACGGCCAGCGGCAAACCAGCGGCATGGGCAGCGTGCACCCTTTCCCTACGCTCGCCACCCTGCCCGACCAGTTCCGGCATGACAGCGTGCGCGACCTGGCCTGGGCGCTGCTCTCGCCGGCGCTGATGCGGCACTGCGCCGGGGCCCAGCGCCATCCGTTGGCGGCCAGCGCCTGGGCCGACGCGCCTGAAGCGCTGGAGGCCTGGCTGCGCGCGTTGGACCACGACCCCGCGCCATTGGACGCCTGGCTGGCGCAGCGTGGCAGCCGGCGTCTGGGCCTGTATTACGAGCGGCTCTGGCATTTCGCCCTGATCGCCGCGCCGGGCATCGAACTGCTGGCCAGCAATCTGCCGATCCGGGCGGCCGGGCGCACCCTGGGCGAACTCGACGTGCTGCTGCGCGACCGCACCGGCGTGCAGCACCTGGAGCTGGCAATCAAGCTCTACCTGGGCCCTGAGCAAGACGCCGGCGAGCAGGCCGAGCATTGGTTGGGGCCAGGCTGCCACGACCGGTTGGGCAGCAAGCTTGCCCACTTGGCCAACCACCAACTGCCGATGGCGGCGCACCCCGAGACACGCACCGCCCTGGCCGCGCTGGGGATCGACACGCCACGCTCGCATCTGTGGTTGGGGGGCTACCTGTTCTATCCCTGGTCCATGGGATGTGCGTCGCCTATGGGCGCCGCGGCCGATCATCTACGCGGGTATTGGGTTCGGCAAAGCGACTGGGCAGGTTTCGTCGCCAGCCGCCCGGTGGGGCATTGGCAGCCGCTGCCGCGCGAACGCTGGCTGGCGCCGGCGCGGGTGGAGCAGGCGCAGTTGTGGTCGGCTGCGCAACTCGAACAGTGGCTGGGCTTGCTTGAGCCGCAAGCGGCGGCGCGGCTGCTGGTCAGAGTGGCACCCGACACCGAGGGCGTTTGGACGGAGCGCGAGCGGGTCTTTCTCGTGAGCGACCAGTGGCCGGCGCCAGCCACCCTGGGCACAGCAGTTGCCACGAACGCGTCCATCTGACCTGCGGCGCCTGCCGGTCCTGGTCCCTGAACCGAATACGTCCGGAACCTGCTCGGTCACGTGCCGCCAGGCTGCCGACTCGCGTCTAGACTCAGCGACGGCACGCTTGGATGCCTGCCCGCTGAGCGCCGACAGAGCGCGACCCGTTCCGTGACCTGATGACGAGACCCGCCCATGACCACAACCACCCCACCCGCGCATTACGCGCGGCTGTCGATCCTGCTGCACTGGCTGACACTCGTTCTGCTGGCGGCGGTCTACGCCTGCATCGAGTTTCGCGGCCTGTTTCCCCGCGACAGCGCCGAGCGCGACCTGATGAAAGCCTTGCACTTCATGCTCGGTCTGACCGTCTTCGTGCTGGTATGGCTGCGCCTGGCCGCACGCCTGCGCAACCCGACGCCGCCCATCCTGCCCAAGCCGCCCGCCTGGCAGACGGGCTTGGCGCACTTGGTGCACCTGCTGCTGTACGGGTTGCTGATCGGCATGCCGCTGGCCGGCTGGCTGATCCTCAGCGCCGCAGGCAAGCCGATTCCGTTCTACGGCCTGGAACTGCCCGCCTTGATCGAGCCCAACCCGGACCTTGCCAAGTTCATCAAGGGCTGGCATGAGCGGATCGGCACCTGGGGGTATTGGCTGATCGGCCTGCATGCCGTGGCCGGGCTGTACCACCACTGGGTGCGCCGCGACAACACGTTACGACGCATGCTGCCTCACCGATAACCGCGCCGCCCTTGCAACCCGCCGCCGTGCACCAGCAGCAGCCGGCTGCCGCGGGCGACTTGGCCGGTAGCGACCTGGTCGTGCAGCGCCATCAGCAGCTTGCCGCTGTACAGTGCCTCCAGCGGTACGCCGCCGTCGCGCTCGCAGGCATCGACGAAGCCCAGCAGCGCTGCGTCGATCTTTGCGAAGCCGCCGCGGCTGGCGTCGTGCAGGCGATAGCCATGATCACCGGCCAGAGCCCGCACGGTAGCTGCCACACCGTGGTCGGCTGGCAGTGCCAGTGCCCCGTGCACGGGGTGTGCGCCCGCCTCGGCCTGAACCAGGCCAGCCAACGTGGTGCCGGTGCCCACGGCCAGCCACCAGGCGTCGTAGTCGGCCCAGCCGAGCGCCGGCAACTGCTCGCGCGCCTGCGCGACGATGGCGTGGCAACCCAACGCCCCCTCTACCCCGCCACCGCCTTCGGGGATGCAGTACCAACCGGGATAACGCGTGTGCCAAGGCATCCAGAAATCGGCCTGGTGCCGCGCGCGGTAGCCGCCGTAGCCCAACCAGTGCAGTTGCATGCCGAAACGCCGAAGGTCCTCGACGGTCGGCGTTTGCTGGGCATGCCCGCGCAGCAGGCCAGCGGTGGGGATCCCCAAGCGCTGGCCGGCCGCCGCCAGGGCGTGCAGGTGGTTGGAATGGGCGCCGCCCAGGCTGATCAGGCCGGGCGCACCGGTGGCATGGGCCGCGAGCAGGTGATGGCGCAACTTGAACCACTTGTTGCCACCGATGAGTGGGTCGATCAGGTCCAGGCGCAGGATCGCGGCCTGCACGCCCGCCTGTTCGAGCCAGGGCAGGTTCAGGGGTTGCAAGGGAGCGACGGGGAGTTCGGGGAGGACCGGCATGCGAGCATTGGGTACTGGGCGGGGGCGGCAGTCTAGCAGGTGACGCGTGGTACCTGGACGGGAACAGCGGGTAGTCGCAGCTGAGCGCCCGCATCTACAGGGGGCTGGGTATCGGACTTGCGGCAGGGGGCACATCTTGGCGAGCAGTCCAAGTTTGGGAGCTGTCCACTCATGTAGGAGCGACTTGAGTCGCGATGGGCGGCATCACCGCCCCAGATCAGGCACCGTTTAACCCTGTGTCGAGCGGTATTGCGGCCATTAGGCCGGCGACGTCGGCCATCGCGGCTAAAGCCGCTCCCACAAGAGTCGCGATGGGCGGCATCGCCGCCCCAGATCAAGCACCATTTAACCCTGTGTCGAGAGGTATTGCGGCCAGTGGGCCGGCGACGCCGGCCATCGCGGCTAATCGGAGCGCCGAACCGGCCGCTCCCACAAGTTTTGGGGGCAGTCCACACTGGCTGACACAGACTGGCTTGGTGCATACGCAGGTGCAAACAGGCTCAGAAATCGTAGCGTGCACCCACCATCATGCTGCGCGACGGCCCGTAGAAGTTGAAGGTCGAGGTCGAGCCCACCCGCGACAGGTAATCGCGGTCGAACAGGTTGTTGACGTTCAGCGTGGCGGTCAGCTTGGACGTGACCGGGTACGAGAGCAACGCATCCACCGTGGCATAGCCCGGCGCATCGATGCGCACGCCACCGTTTTCGGCGTAGAAGTCGCTCATCGCCGAGATGCCACCGCCGATCGCCAGCCCCTGCAACGGACCCTGGTCGAGGGTGTACTTGGTCCACAATGAAGCCTGCTGGCGCGGCATGATGAAGAAGGTGGTCTGCGCGTCGCCTTTGACGGTTTCGGTGTCCATCCAGGTGTAGCCAGCCAGCAGTTCCCAGTTCGGCGTGAGCTTGCCGCTGACTTCCACTTCGGCGCCCTTGACCCGGGTCTTGCCGGACGCCACCGAGGCCGTGGTGGCCACGCCGTTGACGTCGTACAGCGTAGTGGCACGGTTCTCGTCGGTCAGGCGGAATGCCGACAGCCGCGTGTTCAGGTCACCGCCGAAGTAACTGCTCTTGAGGCCGAACTCGTACTGCTCGCCTTCCCGGGGCTTGAGCACCCGGCCACTCTGGTCGGTTTCCGATTGCGGCTTGAACACCTGCGAATAGCTCGCGTACAGCGCGTGGTTGTCGTTCAGGTCGTAGACCACGCCGCCATAAGGGGTGAAGTGGCCGTCCACGCGCTTGTCGTCGGCGACCGTCGCGCCACTCTTGAACGTGGTGGTGTAGAAGTCGCCGCGGTACCAGCTGAAACGGCCACCGGCGATCAACGCCAGGCGCTCGACCGGGCGGAAGGTGACTTTCGAGTACAGCCCGTACTCCTCTTCCTGCATGCCCGTCTCGGTGCTGTAGTTGGGCGAGGGTTTGGCGAAGCGCTGCGGCGAATAGGTATTGACGTTGATCGCGCCCAGGTTGGTGGTGCCGTTGCGGTACTCGGTGTCGTAGTTCTTGTAGTCGCTGCCGACCACGAACTCACTGACCTGGCCGAAGGTTTCGAACGGCTGGCTGTAGCTGGCGTCGAGCGAATAGGTGTCCTGAGTGAAGTCGCGCGCGCTGGCGCGCTCGGAGTTGGCGCCGTTGACGGCGTTGGTGGCGGTGAAGGCGTACAGGTAATCGGTGTCGCGGTGCGAGCCGCGGGCGGCGACCCGGCCATAGCCGCCATTGTCGAAGCGGTGGGTCAGCTCGGCGACCAGGTCGGTGGTCTTGCCGTCGAAGGAGTTCCAGTCGGCGCCCAGGAAGCGCGAATGGCTGAAGTCCGGCACCTCGCCCGACAGCGTGGCCGGGTAGCCGTTGTGCGGGGTGATGTTCTTCACTTCGTGGATCAGGCCGAACGACAGCTCGGTGGCTTCGTCGAGGTCGATGTCCAGCGCGCCGTAGTAGCTGTTGCTGGTGTTGGCGTTGTAGTCCACCTCACCGTTGGTGTCGTCCCGCGAGGCGACGAAACGCCCGCGCACGCGACCGGCCTGGTCGAGCGGGCCGCTGAGGTCGACTTCCTCATGGTTGGTGTCCCAGGTGCCATAGCGACCTTCGACGTGGCCCTGGAACTCGGCGGTCGGACGCTTGCGCACCATGTTGACGATGCCGCCCAGTTCGCTGGTGCTGCTGAACAGCCCGGCCGGGCCGCGCATGATCTCGACCCGGTCGAACGCCGCCAGCGACGGCACGGTGCCGAAGATGCTGGCCATCGGCGCCGGCAGGCCGTCGATGTTGAATTCGCTGTATTCGTAACCACGGGCGTAGATCGACGAACGCCCGCTGTCGTTGGTCAGGGTGCGCAGACCGGCGGTGTATTTGGCCAGGTCGTCGAGGTGCACGAATTGGCGGTCCTTGACGTAGTCTTGGGTGTAGACGGTGATCGACTGCGGAATGTCCTTCAATGCGGCGGGGGTCTTGGTGCCCACGGTGGCGGCATCGACGCTGTAGCCGCCGGTGGCTTCGGACGGCAGCATGTCGTACAGGCGATTGCCGTCGATGGTCAGCGCCGGCAGGTCCAACACGCCCTCATCGCCCGCCTGCAAGGCCACCGTTTCGGCCAGCGCCGACAGCGAAAAGGGCGCCAGCAGCCCCACCACGATCCAACGCCTTACCCGTACCACGCTCCCCGCGCGTTCAAAACCGTTCATGTCGCCCCTATATGCGCAAATGGCAAAAATTCTCAAACGAAAGAGTTTGTTATTTGCGAAGGATATCGAATGAAAATCGGGGGTGCAGCAGGCTTAACTTTATTAACACAGGCAAGCGTTGCCCTCCTGTCACCGGCAATGGGATGATTCGCAACTGATACGAATTCTCATCCAAGGCCCGCCGTGCCCACCTCACTCCTGCTCGCCGAAGACGATCCGCGCCTGCGCCATGATCTCGAACGCCACTTCCTCAACCGCGGCTTCGACGTGCAAGCCTGCGCCACAGGCACCGAAGCGCTTGCGGCCATGCAACGCGCGGACTTCGAGCTGGTGCTCCTGGACATCCTGCTGCCGGGCATCGACGGTCTGAGCCTGCTCGATGCGCTGCGCAAGCGCCAGGCGGTGCCGGTGATGCTGATGTCGGCGCTAGGCGCCGAGCAGGACCGCATCAGCGGTTTCACCCGCGGCGCCGACGACTACCTGCCCAAGCCCTTCAGCCTGGCCGAGCTCGATGCCCGGGTCGATGCGCTGCTGCGCCGCGTGGCGTTCGACCGGCGGCCCATATCCTCTGGCGATGCCGGCGAGGTCAGGCTCGACCACGAGCGTCAGGATGTCCTGTACGAAAGCCGCGCGGCCGGCCTCACCGCCTCCGAGTTCCGCCTGCTGGCCACCCTGCACGCACATCCCGGCGAAGCCTTGAGCAAAGCCTTTCTGTACCAGACCGTGCTGTATCGCGCCTACACCCGTCTGGACCGGGGCCTGGACGTGCACGTGTGCAATCTGCGGCGCAAATTGGCCGACATCGGTGCCCAGCATTTGCAGATCCAGGCCGTACGCGGCCAGGGCTACCTGCTGGTCGATACGGAGCAGCCCTGATGCGCCGCCATCCGCTGCTATGGAAGCTGGCCTTGCTGCAGGTCGGCTTCTGCTTGTTGCTGGTCTGGCTGATCTGGACCTGGGGCCTGTCGGTGGAGCGCAGCTCCTACTTTCTCTCGCAGGACGACCAAGGCTACCTGGCGCGCTACGCGGCGCAGGCCGAACAGACGTGGGCGCGCGGCGGTGCGGCAGCAACGCAGGTGTGGCGCAAGCAGTTGGCGTCGCAGGAAAACACCTGGGTGGCGGTGATCGGGCCACAGTTGCAAAGCCTGGGCACCACGCCCCTGAGCGCCGAGGAAGCCAGCCACCTGACCTTCATGCGCAAGCTCGACTGGCCGCTGAGCCGCCGCCTGCAGGACGAACTGCCCTACGTCAGCATCGCGTTTCCCGAACACCCCGAGCGGGGTCGTCTGGTCATGCAACTGCCCGAACGCCTGCTGCCCACCGGCCTTACCCCCTGGACCCACGTGGTCACCCATGGCCTGGCCCCCGCTCTGCTGGCGCTGCTGTTGGGGCTGTTGCTGTACCGCCATCTGGTGGTGCCGCTGAACCGCCTGCGCGACCGCGCCGACGCCTTGCGCGCCGACGACCTCGACAGCCCCGGCCTACCCCTGCAACGGCGCCGCGACGAGCTGGGCGAACTGGCCCAGGCCTTCGAACACATGGCCGGGCGTCTGCGTCAAAGCCTGGAGCAACAGCGCCTGCTGCTGCGTACCCTGTCCCACGAGTTGCGCACGCCCCTGGCGCGGTTGCGCATCGCGCACGACAGCGACCTGCCGCCAGAACAATTGCGCGAGCGCCTGGACCGTGAAGTCGCCGACATGCAGAAGCTGCTGGAAAACACCCTGGACTTGGCCTGGATGGACACCGAACAGCCCAGCCTGCCGACCGAGCCGCTGCTGGTGCTGTCGCTGTGGGAGGCGCTGTGCGAGGACATCTGCTTCGAAAGCGGTTGGCCGCGCACGCGTCTGCCCTGCTCGCTGGGTGTCGATTGCCGCGTGCAGGCGCATCTGGACAGCCTGGCCCAGGCCCTGGAAAACCTGCTGCGCAACGCCATCCGCCACTCACCGGCCGGCGGCGAGGTGCGTCTCGATGGCTGGCGCGAGGGCGAGTGCTGGCACCTGCGCCTGAGCGATCAAGGCCCCGGCGTGCCGGACAGCGAACTGGAACGGATCTTCCAACCCTACCAGCGCCTGGCCGGCAGCGGCGCAGGCTTCGGCCTGGGTCTGGCCATCGCCCGCCGCGCCGTGGAGCTGCAAGGCGGCCGCCTGTGGGCCAGCAATGCGCAGCCGGGTCTTTGCCTGCACCTGCTCTTACCGGTCGCCAGCGACGGTTTAGAAGGTTAAGACGCTTTACCTGTGCATTCGACGGCCTACCATCTGCCCCTCACGCCTGGCAGCCCTTGCCCGGCCTCGACGAGACGAACGATGAGCAAGACGACCCTGGCCCTGGCGTTGGCCCTGGCTACCGTGGCACCTGCCGCCCTGGCGCAGCCCGACCCCATGCAAACCATGGACACCTCGCTGCTCGAGCGCACCGACTTGGCATACCGCTTCAAGCAACTGGACCTGGATTCGCGCGACGGCCAGCGTCATTACCGCTTGTGGGTCGGCCAACCGAACCGTCCAGCCCCGGCGGCAGGCTATCCGGTGCTGTGGATGCTCGACGGCAATGCCGCCCTGGGCGCTTTGCACAGCCAGCAACTGGACGCATTGGCCGCCGGCCAGGCGCCGCTACTGGTGGCGGTGGGCTACCAAAGCGAACAGCGCATCGAGCGCGCCTCGCGCACCTATGACTACACGCCAAGCGTGCCTGGCTTGAACGAACAGCGCGATCCGCTGACCCAACAGCCCAGCGGCGGCGTGGACGCGTTTCTCGACCTGCTGACCGGACGCATGCGCACGCTGGTGGCGGCGCAGGCGCCAATCGACCCCGAACGCCAGACGCTGTGGGGGCATTCCTACGGTGGGCTGGCGGTACTGCACACGCTGTTCACGCGGCCCGGCGCGTTCAGCGGATACGCCGCAGCCAGTCCGTCGCTGTGGTGGCGCGAGGGTGCGCTGGGGCGAGAGGTCGAGGGCTTGGCTGGGCGCCTGCGCGGCGCGCGGCCGGACGTGCTGCTGATGCGCGGCTCCGAGGAGCCTGGCAGCCCAGGAGGTCGCGTGCAGGGCGATGGCGGGCAGCCACTGCGTGATCTGGCAGCGCAGCTGGCGAAGATCGATGGTGTGAAGGTGCGCGTGCAGGGTTTCGAAGGGCTGGGGCATGGGCCGATGTTGGCGGAATCGTTGCGCAGGGTGGTGGAAGGGATGTCGCAATGAGTGGGGTTGAAGCCGCCATGGGGTCATCTGATCACCAGCAGCCGAACTGCTGGGGGTGAGACATTGGTGCGGGCATCTGCCCTGCCGGGCTCTGTCTGAAAAGTTCTGAGACGAAGGTCAGGCAGGGTCGAGGGCGGCCCTGCGAAAATCCGTAAGTCGGCATTGCCGGCATCACGGCCGGGAATGCGCACATGGCCCTGCCACGGTCCGCCAGCCAGTGTTGCAGGTACCGCAATCGGCAGTATGGCCGGTTTGAGCAGATCGCCACACCGGCCGCCAACCGCTACAACTCGGCCGCCAACCGCGATCCCTGGCCGATGGCACGCTTGGCGTCCAGCTCGGCGGCCACGTCCGCGCCGCCGATCAGGTGCACCGACTGCCCTGCGGCCTGCAAGCCGTCGTAAAGCTCGCGCAGCGGTTCCTGCCCGGCACACAGCACCACATTGTCCACCGCCAGCACCTGCGGTTCGCCGTCGCCGATGCGTACGTGCAACCCGGCATCGTCTACCCGCAAATACTCGACACCGTTGAGCATGCGCACCTGGCGCTGCTTGAGCCCGGCACGGTGGATCCAGCCGGTGGTCTTGCCCAGCCCGTCGCCCACCTTCGACGCCTTGCGCTGCAACAGGTACACCTCGCGCGCCGGTGGCTGCGGCTGCGCCACGATACCGGCAACGCCGCCGCGGGCCTCGAGCCGGGTATCGATGCCCCACTCCCTCCAGAACGCCTCGCGGTCCAGACTGGTGGCCACACCTTGATGCACCAGGTATTCGCTGACATCGAAGCCGATGCCGCCGGCACCGATCACCGCCACCCGCCGACCGACCGGCTGGCGTTCGAGCAGCACGTCCAGGTAGCTCAGCACCTTGGCGTGCTCGATACCGGGGATGGCCGGCACGCGCGGGCTGATGCCGGTGGCGAGGATCACTTCGTCGTAGCTGCCATCGAGCAAGGCTTGCACCTCGACGCGGGTGCCCAGGCGCAGGTCGACGCCGGTGCGTTCGATCCTGTCGGCGAAGTAGCGCAGGGTTTCGTAGAACTCCTCCTTGCCGGGAATACGCTTGGCGACGTTGAACTGGCCGCCGATCTCGCTGCCGGCGTCGAACAGCGTCACGCGGTGGCCGCGCTGCGCGGCGACGGTCGCCGCAGCCAACCCGGCCGGGCCTGCGCCCACGACGGCGATGCGCTTGGGGTGGGCGCTCGGCAGGTAGTTGAGCTCGGTTTCGTAACAGGCACGCGGGTTGACCAGGCAGGTGGTCAGCTTGCCGGCGAAGGTGTGGTCCAGGCAGGCCTGGTTGCAGCCGATGCAGGTGTTGATGGACTGTGCCTGGCCTGCGGCCGCTTTGTTGACGAATTCAGGATCGGCCAGGAAGGGCCTGGCCATCGACACCATGTCGGCATCCCCAGCCGCCAGCACCGCCTCGGCCACCTGCGGCATGTTGATGCGGTTGGTGGTGATCAGCGGAATGCCGACTTCGCCGCGCAGCTTGGCAGTGACCTTGCTGAAAGCCGCGCGCGGCACCTTGGTGGCGATGGTCGGGATGCGCGCCTCGTGCCAGCCGATGCCGGTGTTGATCAGGGTGGCACCGGCCCGTTCGATGGCCTTGGCCAGGCGCACGACCTCGTCCCAATCGCTGCCGCCGTCGACCAGATCGAGCATCGACAGGCGGAAGATGATGATGAAGTTCGGCCCCACCGCTTCACGGATGCGCCCGACGATGTCCACGGCCAGGCGCATGCGGTTGTCGAAGCTGCCGCCCCAGCGGTCGGTGCGGGTGTTGGTGCAGGCGGCGAGGAACTGGTTGATGAAATAGCCTTCCGAGCCCATCACCTCGACGCCGTCGTAACCGGCGCGCTGGGCCAGCATCGCGCAGCGGACGAAGTCGGCGATCTGCTGCTTGATGCCGGCGTCGTCCAGCGCCTTGGGCGTGAACGGATTGATCGGCGCCTTGAGCGCGCTGGGGGCGACCTGCCTGGGGCTGTAGGCGTAGCGCCCGGCGTGCAGGATCTGCAGGCAGATCTTGCCGCCGGCCTGGTGCACGGCCTCGGTGACCAGACGATGGCGCTCGGCTTCCTCGTCGGTGCTGAGCTTGGCGGCGCCCGCGTACACCCCGCCCTCCTCGTTCGGCGCGATGCCGCCGGTGACCATCAGCCCGACGCCACCGCGCGCGCGCTCGGCGAAGTAGGCCGCCATGCGCTCGAATCCGCCGGGCTTTTCTTCGAGGCCGGTGTGCATCGAGCCCATCAAGGTACGGTTGCGCAAGGTGGTGAAGCCCAGGTCGAGCGGGGCCAACAGGTGCGGGTAAGGCGAGGCCGTCATGGGTAGGTCCTATGGCAGGGTCACGGGAAGCGAGGCCTCGTGCGGGAGGTGGGCCTCTTCATGGATGAGAGCGACATTAACCAGCTATGATTGCCACCTCAATGATCGTAACTGACAAATGGGTAACCGCTTCTGACACTGCCCGCTCGCATCGATCGGTTTGACAGCGGTCCGTATTCGGCCTTGTTGCGAACGAAAAGCGATTGATGAGAGTTTGCGCCGCGCCGGTTTGCTCGTACCCTTGTCGCCCCAGCCACCGAACAGACACGGTTTCATGCGAAAACTGCTTTGCGGCGCTTTGGCGCTGTTGTTGCTCGTAGCGCTTGGCGGCTACGGCCTTTGGACCCTGCAACGCCCGGAAGGGCATTACCTGTCGGACCTGCGCGTCGAGCTCGCACTGAACCACGGCGAACCGAGCGAGCGTGGCAACCTGCTGGGGGTCGAGCCTTTGCTGTTTCCAGGCGACTATCAGAACCTGGCGCGCCTGGAGCGCAAGCTTGCGGCCTACCTGCAACGGGCCCGTGACCAAGGCCTGATCAATCCCCGTACCGTCGTGGTCCTGCCCGAACACATCGGCACCTGGCTGTGGGCACGCGGCGAGAAGAACGCGCTGTATCAGGAGCCCCATCGTCGCGAAGCCTTGCAATGGCTGGAGCTGAGCAACCCGCTGCATTACGGCATGGCCATGCTGCGCGCCACCGGCGATGACCGACGCGCCGACGCGCACCTGCGCATGAAGGCCGAGCAAATGGCCGCCGATTACCAGCAGCTGTTCGGGGAGCTGGCCAAACGTTTCCAGGTCACCTTGGTAGCCGGTTCGATCATTTTGCCGGCGCCTTTCATCGCCGAGGGTGTGCTGCATGCAGGCAGCGGGCCGCTGTTCAACGCCAGCGTGGTGTTCGCCGCCGACGGCAGCCCGTTGGGCCAGCCGCAGCGCCAGCGCTACCCCGACAGCGAGTTGCGCCGCTTCGTCGAACCGGGCGCGGCCGCACCTGCACAAGTGCTCGACACCCCGGCCGGGCGGCTGGCGGTGCTGGTGGGTAGCGACAGTTGGTACCCGCAGAACTATCGGCAGTTGCACGCGCAATCGGTGGAACTGATCGCCAATCCAGCCTTCGTGACCGGCCGGGACGCATGGCAGGCGCCCTGGCGCGGCAACCGCCATCAGGCCGCTGCGCAAGCGCTGGCCTTGCAGCGTGGCGAAGTCAGCGAACGAGACGCCTGGCAGCGTCTGATCCAGGCCGCTGCCGGTAAGGCGACCAGCATCAGCGTCTTCGCGCGCGGGCAGTTCTGGGAGCAGACCGTCGGCGGCCAAGGCTTCGTCAACCGCGACGGGCAGAGCCTGACCGCCCCGCCCAGCCAGGGCGCGCGAATACTCAATCTGTGGCTGTGAGCGTGCAAGGCCGGGCTGCGCTACGCCTGGGCGACCTGTCGGTCGGGCTGGTGCAGCCGCTGGCCGATGCGCTGCGCGAGCTTGGCTACGATCCCGAGCCCCTGCTGCAACGCTATGGTCTGGATGCCGCGCGCCTGGCGCAGGTTGGCGCGCGATTGTCGATTCCGCGCTACATGCACCTGGGACATGCCGCCATCGCGATGTGCGGCGATCCCGGACTAGGCCTGTGCATGGGCCGCCACAGTCGCCTGGCCCACGCCGGGCTTGCCGGTGTCACCGCAGGCCAGGCGCCCACCGTGCGCGCTGCGGCCCAGGCACTGCTGCGTTTCGAACCGCTGTACGCGAGCAACTACCGAGGTCGCTGCAGCTTCGAGGAAGACGCCCACGGCGCATGGTTGAATTTCTATTCCATCAGTCCTTACAACGCCTACAACCGCTTCGTGGTGGATTCGTTGCTGAGCGGCTGGTTGACGCAGCTTTCCGGCGTGGCAAACAGGCCGCTGCGCGCCGAGCGCTTGCACATCGAATTCCCCGCGCCCGCCGAAGCCGAGCGCTACCAGGCGTTGTGCGAACATCCCGTGCAGTTCGGCGGCGAGGCCAATCGCCTGAGGCTGGGGCGCGTCGCTCTCGATGTGCGCAACCCTGTGCACTGCCCCGGCACCTGGCAGCATCTGCTGCAATTGTGCGAAGCCGAACTCGACCAGCTCACCCGCGTACGCAGCTTGCGCGAACGCATCATCCACCTGCTGGGCCCGCAATTGAGCGGCGGACGCGAACCGAACCTGGAAGACGTAGCGCAGCGCATGGGCCTGCCGAGCTGGACGTTGCGTCGTCAGTTGGCCGAAGAAGGCACCGGGTTTCGCGAGCTGCTCAATGGCATGCGTCGCGACCTGGCCGAGACCTACATTCGCGATACGGTATTGAGCTTTGGTGAAGTGGCTTACGTACTGGGGTTCACCTCGGCGGAAGCCTTCCAACGCGCGTTCAAGCGCTGGACAGGCGTCACGCCGGGAAGCTATCGACGCCAGCAGCGTCGGTTGAATCAAAGCTCGGTGGCGTCTTCGACGCCGTCCGACCCTTCGGCCTCGAAGGCCTGGGCTTCCAGCAACTCTTCCTGATAATCATCCATGGCCCGGCTCCCGTCGTCGTCGAGTGGTGTGTGGCATCACGTTATTGCACGTGGATGAACGCGTGATGACACTCAAAACAACGTAGCAGGCCGATCGGGATTCACTGTGCGGGTTGTGTAGTCGCCGGTGTGACGGTGCTGTCGGTTTCGCTCGCCGGGGACGCCTCGACCGCCTGGGTCTGCGACTCGGGCGTGATCTGAATGGGCTCGCCTGCCGCCGGTGGGGCGATGGGTTGCGAGCCCTGGCTGTCGTCGACTGCGGGCGCAGCTTGCGGACTGCCCGCTTGCGCGGCCGCTGCGGGCGCGGGAGCCTGGGTGGCGGGCGTTGCAGCGCTCGCAGGCACGGCCGAGCTGTCGGCCGTCACCGGCGCGGCAGCTGCGGCGGTGTGCGCGCCAGCAGTCAGGGCGTTGTCGGCGACGGGTGCCGAAGCGTTGCCGGCCGCCGGTGTCGAAGCCGGTTCTGGCAGGCCGAGGTCGGGCGCGCTGGCTGGCATTTTGGCGGCTTCGGCGGGGGGCGCCACCGCGGGGGTGTTCTGCGCTTTTTTCGGCTTGGGCAGGTAGCTTTCCACCAGCGCGAAGTAGCGATCGTAGAACTGCGCGGCGGTTACGGTCTCGCTGGCGACTTTGACCATCGAGTCGTCGCTCGAACCGATGGGCATCGACACCGAACCGAGAATGCCGACTCCAAGGCTGGCCGAAGTATTGGATTTTTTCAGGCTGTAGCGGTCCTGCAAGGCGTTGGCGAACATGGTCGAGCGTTGCTCGTCGCTGCTGTCGGGTGCGCAGGTCACGTTGAAGCTGATCTGCAGGTGGTTCTCGCTGTTCTGCTGGAAGCTCTTGTTACCTGCCACCTGATTGGCATCGCTGCTGGTGATGATGTAGCCCTGACTGAGCAATGCCCGCCGCGCCGCCTCGCACGAGCCTGCTTCGTTCACGGGAAAGCTGCGCGAATAGGTGCCCGAGTTGTCGAAGTTCTCGTGCTCGTAGATGGCGGTTTTTTTCGAGGCACAGCCGGATGCGCCTGCCAGGCTGAGCGCTAGCCCAAGCACAGCGAGGGCGGATGATTTAGACATTGCCATTACCGGGAAAAATCGAATGGGGCGTATTGTGCATCACATGCCATGAGGACAGGAACCGCTCATCGGTATTGGTCGAGCCCAAGTCGGCACTCCATGTTGCCAAACGGCAGACACAAAAAAAGCGACCTTGAGGTCGCTTTCTTCGTGCTCCAAGGCGTTCAAGGACCTTGGAGCGGATATGGCGCAGCGGACGGGACTCGAACCCGCGACCCCCGGCGTGACAGGCCGGTATTCTAACCGACTGAACTACCGCTGCGTATCGCATGGGCTTGCGCCCGGTGGAACCGTTTTGCCGCTTGGCCACAGAGGCCTTGGCAGCACACATGAACACCGATTGGTTCGGTTCTCATGCTGCGTCGAGTCGTTCTAGGGAACTCGATGCGAAGATGGCGCAGCGGACGGGACTCGAACCCGCGACCCCCGGCGTGACAGGCCGGTATTCTAACCGACTGAACTACCGCTGCGTATCGTACAGGCTTGCGCCCGCTTGAAACTGGGATCTGGCCTCAGGGCTTGCCTGGCGACCTCAGACCGGTGTGAACACCCATCTGGATAAAAAGTGGCGCAGCGGACGGGACTCGAACCCGCGACCCCCGGCGTGACAGGCCGGTATTCTAACCGACTGAACTACCGCTGCGCAGATGGGCTAATGCCCTGTTCCTCTCTACTGAAGCGTGCCGTGAAGCACTTTCAGACTCAGGAACGTCTCAGGAAGTGGTGGGTGATGACGGGATCGAACCGCCGACCCTCTGCTTGTAAGGCAGATGCTCTCCCGGCTGAGCTAATCACCCGTGTGTTGCGTTTGCTTCGCTGAGGCCGCGAAATTTACGCAGGTGACGAAGCTAAGTCAATACCCCCGTTGAATTTTTTTCAAAATCCTCAGGTGGCGTTACATGCCCGCACAGGCTGCGAACCTTGCCTATCCACCTTGAAAACGCAACGGGGCGCAGGGCCCCGTGTTTGCACTCCGATAGCGGTCAGCGATAGATCATCTTGCGCGTCATGCCGCCATCGACCACGAACTCCTGCCCCGTCACGAAACCCGACTGGCGCGACAGCAGCCATGCAACCAACGCTGCCACGTCTTCCACCGTCCCTACCCTACCGCTCGGATGCTGCGCGTGGTCCTCGTCGGCAAGCGGTTCGGCGCGGCGCTCCGAAGGATCGCGCGCATCGATCCAGCCGGGGCTGACGGCGTTGACGCGAATGTCCGGCCCCAAACTCACGGCCAGGGCATGGGTCAGCGCCACGAGCCCGCCCTTGCTGGCCGCGTAGGCCTCGGTGTCGGGTTCGGATTGTTGCGCGCGGGTGGAGGCGATGTTGACGATCGCACCGCCATGGGCCCGCAGGTAAGGGGCGCAGTGTTTGGCCAGTAACAGGGGGCCGGTGAGGTTGATCGCCAGTGTGCGATTCCATTTGGCCAGCGACAGGGTTTCCAGCGGCCCGTTGTCCGGGTTGGCGACCGCCGCATTGCAGATCAGGGCGTCGAGGCGACCGAACTGGCCGAGCACCTCCGAGACCGCCGCCCTCACCTGCGCTTCCTCCGCCACGTCCAGCGTGATGAACCAGGCGTTGTCACCCAAGGCTTTGGCGACCTTGGAGCCGCGCTTGCGGTCCAGGTCGCCGAGCACCACCTGCCAACCTTCGCAGATCAGCCACGCAGCGATGCCCAGGCCAATACCGCGTGCGGCACCGGTGACCAGAGCGACCCGACCATTGAGGCCGGGCTGCGCTTTTTGCCAATCCATCACAGTGCGGCCAGCCCCCGCGCCAGATCCGCTTGCAGGTCGGCGAGGTCTTCCAGGCCGACTGCGACACGGATCAGGTTGTCGCGAATGCCTGCGGCCTCACGCTCCTGGGGCGACAGGCGACCATGGGAGGTAGTGGCGGGATGGGCGATGGTGGTCTTGCTGTCGCCGAGGTTGGTGGTGATCGAGATCACCCGGGTAGCGTCGATGAAGCGCCAGGCTGCCTCTTTGCCGCCCCTGACTTCGAAACTGACCACCGCGCCGAAGCCGCTCATCTGCCGCTTGGCCAGCTCATGCTGCGGATGGCTGGGAAGACCTGCGTAGTGCACGCGCTCGATGCCATCCTGCTGTTCCAGCCACTGCGCCAGCGCCTGGGCGCTCTCACAGTGCGCACGCATGCGCAGCCGCAAGGTTTCCAGGCCCTTGGTGAAGATCCAGGCGTTGAACGGGCTGAGGGTCGGCCCGGCAGTACGCAGGAAGCCCACGACTTCCTTCATCTGCTCGTGACGCCCCGCCACAGCACCGCCCATGCAGCGCCCTTGGCCGTCGATGAACTTGGTCGCCGAATGGAACACGATGTCGGCACCCAGCTTGAGCGGTTGTTGCAACGCCGGCGTGCTGAAGCAGTTGTCCACCACCAGCAACGCGCCGCCCGCGTGGGCGATGTCGGCCAGCGCCGGAATGTCCACCACTTCGGCCAACGGGTTCGAAGGCGATTCGACCAGCAGCAGGCGCGTGTTGGCCTTGAGCGCGGCCTTCCAGCCGGCGAGGTCTGCCAACGGCACGTAATCCACCTGCACGCCGAAGCGCTTGAAGTACTTGTCGAACAGGCTGATGGTCGAGCCGAACACGCTTTGCGAGACCAGCACATGGTCGCCGGAACTGCACTGCGACATGACGATCGCCAGGATCGCCGCCATCCCCGTGGAGGTGCCGACAGCCTGCTCAGCCCCTTCCATGGCCGCCAGACGCTCTTCGAACGCCCGCACGGTAGGGTTGGTGTAACGCGAATAGACATTGCCCGGCGTTTCGCCGGCAAAGCGCGCCGCCGCATCGGCCGCGGTGCGGAACACGTAGCTCGAGGTCAGGAACAGCGCTTCGCTGTGCTCGCCCTCGGGTGTGCGCTGTTGCCCGGCGCGAACCGCGAGGGTGTCGAAACCGACACCCTCCAGGTCGCTGTCCAATCGCCCGGCATCCCATTGATCCGTCATGCCGTCGCTCCCAAATCAGTTGTTGTAAAGGTCGATGATGGCGCTGACAGCCTGGTTCTGCACCTTGGCCATGTCGTTGCGCGCCTGCTCGATGCGATCCAGGTACGCCTCGTCGACGTCACCGGTCACGTACTTGCCGTCGAACACTGCACAATCGAAGTGCTCGATCTTGATCTTGCCGCCACCGACGGCTTCGATCAGGTCCGGCAGGTCCTGGTAGACCAGCCAGTCGGCGCCGATCAGCTGGGCCACCTGTTCGGTGGTACGGTTGTGCGCGATCAGCTCATGGACACTCGGCATGTCGATGCCATAGACGTTGGGGTAACGCACGGCAGGGGCTGCCGAACAGAAGTACACGTTCTTGGCGCCGGCTTCGCGGGCCATCTGGATGATCTGTTTGCAAGTGGTGCCGCGCACGATGGAATCGTCCACCAGCATCACGTTCTTGCCGCGGAATTCCAGCTCGATGGCGTTGAGCTTCTGGCGCACCGATTTCTTGCGTGCGGCCTGGCCGGGCATGATGAAGGTACGGCCGATGTAGCGGTTCTTGACGAATCCTTCGCGGAATTTCACGCCCAGGTGGTTGGCCAGCTCCAGGGCAGCGGTGCGGCTGGTGTCGGGAATCGGGATGACCACGTCGATGTCGTGCTCGGGGCGCTCGCGGCGGATCTTGTCGGCCAGCTTCTCGCCCATGCGCAGGCGCGCCTTGTACACCGAGACGCCATCCATGATCGAGTCGGGACGAGCCAGGTAGACGTGTTCGAAGATGCATGGCTTGAGCTGGGCGCTGGTCGCGCACTGGTGCGTGTAGAGCTGGCCTTCTTCGGTGATGTACACCGCTTCGCCCGGCGCCAGATCGCGGATCAAGGTGAAACCGAGCACGTCGAGGGCTACGCTTTCGGAGGCGATCATGTACTCCACGCCTTCGTCGGTGTGGCGCTGACCGAACACCACCGGACGAATGCCATTGGGGTCACGGAAGCCGACGATGCCGTAGCCGGTGATCATGGCCACCACGGCATAGCCACCCACGCAACGGCTGTGCACATGCGAGACCGCTGCGAACACGTCTTCTTCGGTAGGCTGCAGCTTGCCGCGCACCGCCAGTTCGTGGGCGAACACGTTCAGCAGCACCTCGGAGTCCGAACTGGTGTTGACGTGGCGAAGATCGGATTCGTAGATCTCCTTGGCCAATTGCTCGACGTTGGTCAGGTTGCCGTTGTGCGCCAGGGTAATGCCGTACGGCGAGTTGACGTAGAACGGCTGCGCCTCGGCCGAGGTCGAGCTGCCGGCCGTGGGATAACGCACGTGGCCGATGCCCATGTGACCCACCAGGCGCTGCATGTGGCGCTGCTGGAACACATCGCGCACCAGGCCATTGTCCTTGCGCAGGAATAACCGGCCGTCATGGCTGGTCACGATACCGGCAGCATCCTGGCCGCGGTGCTGGAGGACCGTAAGCGCGTCATACAGCGCCTGATTGACGTTCGACTTACCGACGATACCGGTGATGCCACACATGCGACGCGACCCCTACTTTGATAAAACTTGAGTGGAACCTGTTCAGGGCTTGAGCGGCCCGAGCAATTGTTCCTTGAACGGAAGATCAGCCGGAGCGCTGACTCCATTGGACATCCACTGACCGGTGAAGCCCAGAATCAGGTTCTTCGACCAGTCGGCGATCAGCAGAAACTGCGGTATCAGGCGAGACTCCTGCCACCACGGATCCTGCTGCACGGGACCCAGACTGAGCAGGCCCACCGTGACCACTACCAGCAGCGCGCCACGCGCGGCGCCGAATACCATGCCGAGAAATCTGTCGGTACCCGACAGACCGGTGACGCGAATCAGCTCACCGATGAGGAAATTGAGCATCGCCCCCACCAACAGGGTGGCGACGAACAAAAGGGTACACCCTGCAATGACACGCGCCGAAGGCGTTTGAATGTAGCCTTCGAGGTAATGCGACAGCGACCCGCCGAACATCCAGGCTACCGCCCCGGCCACGATCCAGATGAGCAGCGACAGCGCTTCTTTGACGAAGCCACGCTTGAGACTGATCAGTGAGGAAACGGCGATGACTGCGATGATCGCCCAGTCGACCCAGGAAAATGCCACATTGCTGCCTGCAGAGGTTTGAGGCGGCGCATTTTACCAGAGCAGCAAGCCGGGAGTAAGCGGAAAGTCAGTGGACGGCAGGCGGGATCGTCGGTCGGCCAGGCAGGCTGGACGACCGGCGATGTGCCGTCGCGAATCAGCCGCGTTCGGGCTGGAAGCGTACGATCAGACCCTTGAGGCTGTGCTGACGATTGATCACATCGCGCAACCGCTCGGCCTCGGCACGCTCGATCACTGGTCCCACGAACACCCGATTCAGACCGTCGGTGCTGCGGATGTAGGCGTTGTAACCCTGGCTGCGCAAAGTGGCCTGCAACTTGTCGGCGCCCGGACGACTGGACAGGCTCGCCAGCTGAATCGACCAACTCGCCGGCAGGCCATTGGGATCGACCTTGGCCGTCGCCTGTGCTTTCGCGGCAGGCTGGGCGCTCGCCTGACGGGCGGGCTCAGGCGTCGGCGCAGCCTTGGCGACAGGCGCCTGTGACTGGACCTGTGGCGACGGCGTGATCGGCTGACGTGGCGTGGTCACCGGCGCGTTCGATTCGTTGACCACCACCGGCGCTTGCAGGGTCTTCTCGGGCGATACCTGCGGCTCGGGCACCGCCACCGGCTCCACCTGCACATCGGCCATCTTCGGCGCGGCTGGCGCCTGGGGCGCTTCGACGTGTACCTGACGCACCTCGTCCTGACGGGTGAACAACATTGGCAGGAACACCACCGCCAGCGCCACCAGCACCAGCGCACCGACGATGCGCTGCTTGACCCCTTTATCCAGCACTGTCATCTACCCCTTCTCCGGAACCAGCCGCTCGAGCCATTCGAGCGCTTGGGCAACACAGAAGAACGATCCGAACAGCAGAATCTGGTCGTCCGCGGTTGCCAGCGCACACTGCTCATCCAGAGCAGCGTCGACGCTGGGGTAAGACCCTACCGCTGCGCCAAGGTTCGTCAGGGTCTGGGCAAGCTCGGCAGCCGGACGGCTGCGCGGCGTGAGCAAAGGTGTCACGGCCCATTCGTCGACCTGTGCCAACAGCGGCTGGACGACCCCGGCCAGGTCTTTGTCGGCCAGCAGGCCGAACACCGCGCGGCGCTTGCCGTGCACCGGTCGTTGCGCCAGACGTGCGGCCAGGTAATGCGCCGCATGCGGGTTGTGGCCCACATCGAGCAGCAGTTCGACGGACTTGCCCTGATAGTGCACCACGCGCCGGTCGAGACGACCGACCACTCGGGTCTGACGCAGCGCCTGGGCAATGCGCTCGGGCTGCCACGGCAGGTTCATCAGCGCGTAGGCTTGCAGCGCCAATGCGGCGTTGTCTATCGGCAGATCGAGCAGCGGCAACGCGTGCAGCTGCAGAGGCTGGCCGTCTGCACGCAGCCCGCGCCAGTGCCACTGGCGGGCCTCGATACGCAGATCGAAGTCGCGACCGCGTAACGACAGCGGGCACGCCAATTCACCGGCCTTGTCCAGCAGCGGCTGGGGCGGATCGAGGTCGCCGCACAGCGCAGGTTTGCCGCGACGCATGATCCCAGCCTTCTCGAACGCCACCGATTCGCGAGTGTCGCCCAGGTACTCGATGTGGTCGACACCGATGCTGGTGATCACCGCCAGATCGGCATCGACTAGGTTGACCGCATCCAGCCGACCACCCAGGCCGACCTCCAAGACCACTGCGTCCAGAGACGAACGGCTGAACAGCCAGAACGCTGCGAGCGTGCCCATCTCGAAATAGGTCAGCGTGATGTCGCCACGCGCCGCTTCGACCGCGGCGAAGGCCTGACACAGCTGCGCATCGTCGACATCCGCCTCATCGATCCGCACCCGCTCGTTGTAACGCAGCAAGTGCGGCGAGCTGTAGACGCCGACCCGCAACCCCTGGGCCTTGAGCAAGGAGGCAATGAAGGCGCAGGTCGAACCCTTGCCGTTGGTGCCGGTGACCGTGACCACGCGCGGCGCCAACGGACCCAGCTGCAAACGCTCCAGCACCTGGCGCGAGCGCTCCAGCCCCATGTCGATAGCCGAAGGGTGCAACTGTTCGAGATAGGCGAGCCATTCGCCCAGGGTGCTAGGGTTCATCACGCGACCGCAGCCACTTCCCGTGCTTGCTCGGGCGTTTCCTGGCCGGTCATCTGTGCCAGCAGGCGAGCCAGGCGCGGACGCAGCTCCTCACGCGAGATGATCAGGTCGATGGCGCCGTGCTCCAGGAGGAACTCGGAACGCTGGAAGCCTTCGGGCAGCTTTTCACGCACGGTCTGCTCGATCACGCGCGGGCCGGCGAAGCCGATCAGCGCCTTGGGTTCGCCGACGATGACGTCGCCCAGCATGGCCAGAGAGGCCGAGACGCCGCCGTAGACCGGGTCGGTCAGCACGGAAATGAACGGGATGCCCTCCTCGCGCAGACGCGCCAGGGCCGCCGAGGTCTTGGCCATCTGCATCAGGGAAATGAGCGCTTCCTGCATGCGCGCGCCGCCGGAGGCCGAGAAGCAGACCATCGGGCAGCAGTGTTCGAGGGCGTGGTTGGCCGCGCGTACGAAGCGCTCACCGACCACTGCGCCCATGGAACCGCCCATGAAGGAAAACTCGAAGGCGCTGACCACGATTGGCAGACCCATGAGCGTGCCGCTCATGGAGATCAGTGCGTCGTGCTCGCCGGTCTGCTTCTGTGCAGCGACCAGGCGATCCTTGTATTTCTTGCCGTCACGGAATTTCAGACGGTCGACCGGCTCCAGCTCCGCACCCAGCTCGGCACGGCCCTCGGCGTCGAGGAAGATGTCGATGCGCGCGCGCGCGCCAATGCGCATGTGATGATTGCACTTGGGGCAGACGTCGAGGGTCTTTTCCAGCTCCGGACGATACAGCACGGCTTCGCAGGACGGGCACTTGTGCCACAGGCCCTCGGGCACCGAACTCTTCTTGACCTCCGAACGCATGATCGATGGGATCAGTTTGTCTACCAACCAGTTGCTCATGCTTTGTCTCTCCAGTAGTGGATGGCAGCGACCATTGTGGCTGGCCGCGCCGCCCTTGAACTCAAAAATCATCGTGACAAACGTGCAGCCGCCCAGGGCCACTGCACTTCAATAGACTGACCGACACGCGTGCGTGCCGTGCCGGGGCCCCCGAACATCGCCAGGCCGCCCACGGCCGCGAATGCTATGGACGATGACGCCACGCGCCCCGTCACATTCGCGCTTACGCCCCGCGCACTGCACGCAGGAACGCGTCGATCTTCTGCGCATCCTTGATGCCCTTGGCCTGCTCCACCCCGCCGCTGACGTCGACCGCCCAGGGTTTGACCTGGGCGATGGCCTCGGCGACGTTGTCAGGCGACAGGCCACCCGCCAGGACCACCGGCTTGCTCAGCCGGGCCGGAATCAACGACCAGTCGAAGGACTGCCCGGTACCGCCCGGCACGCCGGCCACGTAGGCATCGAGCAGCAAAGCGCGGGCGCCGACGTACTCCTGGCACGCCGCTTCGAGATCGTCGCCCGGGCGCACCCGCAGTGCCTTGATCCACGGCCGACCATGGCCTTCGCATTGTGCGGGCGTCTCGTCGCCATGGAACTGCAACAGATCGAGCGGCAGCGCATCGAGGATCTCGCCCACTTCACAACGAGAGGCATCGACGAACAGGCCGACCGTGGTCACGAAGGGCGGCAAAGCCTGAACGATGGCCCGTGCCTGCTGAACGTTCACCGCCCGTGGGCTCTTGGCGTAGAACACCAGACCGATGGCATCGGCACCGGCGCGCGCTGCGGCCAGCGCATCTTCCACTCGGGTGATTCCACAGATCTTGCTGCGAACGTTGTTCATATGCTGCGATCCCTTGGCAAATGAGGGGGCGGATATTAACAAAGCGAGACCGGCCCGTCAGTCGACCAGGGCTTCGTAGCCGGTCAAAAAGTGTGGACCGATGTAACGCTGCGGCAATGCGTACTGTTGGGGGTACTCCACCTGCACCAGATACAACCCATAAGGGTGGGCAGTCACGCCGCCATGACGCCGATCGCGCCCCTCCAGCACCTCGCGCGCCCATGCCACGGGCCGCTCGCCGGCACCGATGGTCATCAGCACGCCGGCGATGTTGCGCACCATGTGGTGCAGGAACGCCGTGGCGCGCACGTCGAGCACGATCATGCGCCCATGCCGGCTGACGCGCAGGTGGTGGATGTGCTTGATCGGGGATTTGGCCTGGCACTGGCTGGCGCGGAAGGCACTGAAATCGTGGGTGCCCAGCAGATGCTCGGCCGCTTCGGCCATGCGCTGCACATCCAGCGGACGGTGGTTCCAGGTGACCTCTTCAGCCAGGTGTGCCGGGCGGATGGGGTCGTTGTAGATGACGTACCGATAGCGCCGCGCGGTCGCCTTGAAGCGGGCATGGAAATCGGCAGGCATCGCTCGCGCCCAACTGACGCTGATGTCGTGGGGCAGGTTGAAATTGGTACCCATGGTCCAGGCGCGCTCGTCGCGAACGGCCCGGGTATCGAAATGCACGACCTGTCCGCAGCCGTGCACGCCGGCGTCGGTACGCCCGGCGCACAAGACGCCGATCGGCTCGTCGGCCACCTTTGACAAGGCCTTTTCCAACGCTTGCTGGACGCTGGCGACGCCGCTGGCCTGGCGTTGCCAGCCGCGGTAGCGCGAGCCTTTGTATTCCACGCCCAAGGCGATGCGGGTCAAACCTTCGGCTGCCGATTCGGCCGCGTCATTGTCGAAGTTGTTCAAGAAAACCAGACCTGTGGATCGAACGAGGGCCGGATTATATCAGTGACACGCTCAAGGGAAACGCTTGCTGGCCAGATTGGAGACAGCGCCGGTGCCTTCGTGCGGGCTCACCGGCACTGCCCCGGACGGATCAGACCAAACGGCCGAGCAGCTCCTCGGCCTCTTTGCGCTGCCCTTCGTCACCGTCCTTGACCACTTCGTCGAGAATGTCGCGCGCGCCTTGATGGTCGCCCATGTCGACGTAGGCACGGGCCAGGTCGAGCTTGGTGGTCACCTCGTCGGTACCGGAAAAGAAGTCGAAATCCAGGTCGTCGACCGGCTCGCCAGCCTGTACGGCGCCGGTGTCCAGCGGCGGCGACTCGAGGTCCTGAGAGAGCTTGTCCAGCTCGGCGTTGACGTCGTCGACTTCCGAAGCGAAGTTGCGCGCCGCTGGCGAGTCGTCGTCCAGCGACAGCGACAGGTCGAAATCGTCTGAAAGGTCGGCAGCCGGGGTTTGTGCCACGGGCGGAGCACTGGCCGGCTCGGTCGGATCGGTGTCGCTCAAGTCGAAATCGGCGAAGTCGTCCAAGGCCCGCGGGTCGTCGGCGCGTGACGCCTGGCTGGCGACAGGCTCCAGGGCTTCGAGTTGCGCCTGGGCCAACAGGGTTTCGAAGTCGTCGTCGGCTTGCGCGTCGGCTTTGGCAGCGGGCTCGGCCGGCGAACCCAGCGCCGGCCCGAAGTCGGCGATCGGCTCGACCTCGTCCAGGCGGGTGTCTACCGCCGTGGCGCTACCCGCTGCGGTCGCAGGCTTGTCCAGGCTCAGGTCGAAATCATCGTCCAGTGCTACGGCGTCTGTGGCATCCGCGTCCCGCAGTGCGTCCCGGCTCGATTCGCTGGACGCCTGGGCCGCCGTGACGGGCGCTTGAGCCGCCGCCTCGGCTTGCTCACGCAGCAGTTGCTGGACGTACTGCTGGTCCATTTCGGCCGCCAAGGCCGCCGCGCTCAAGCCCGTGGCCAGCGCCAACATGGCCGGGTACCGCGCTTTCAGGTCGTCGACTTCGGCACGATGGCGTCCGTCCCTGGGCAGCAGCTGCTCCTGACCCGAGAAAGCGTCCTGATCGCCTTGCCGGGCATACACCTCCATCAACACCAGGCGCGCTTCGCTGCGCCGCGGGTAATACTGCACCAGAGGCTCGAGCAACTGCGCAGCCTGGTTGAGCTGACCGGCCCTGAGGTGCTGACGCGCCTGGGCGATGGTCTGGCCCACCGGGTCCGGCTCGGCGGCAGGCGCGGCATCGGCCGAAGCGGCTGCGGCCGAAGCCGCCACCACGGCCGGCGACAGCGTGACCGTGGGGGCATGCAGCGCATCGTCATCCAGCGGCATGTCGAAATCGGGATCGCGCGGCCCCTCCTCCTCCAGCGCACGCGCCATGCGCACGTGTTTCTCGGCCTCCTGATCGGCCTTGCGCTTGCGCAGCAGCAACAGCACCAGCAAGAGCAGCACCAGGAACAGCGAACCTGCGATCAGCCCCAGCAACAATGGGTTGCCGAGCAATTCGCCGAGTGTGTCGCCACGGGCAGGCTCCTCGCCCACGGTGGTGTCTTGTTCGGCAGCAGGCGTGGTATCGACCGCGGCCGGGGCAGGCTCGACCACCGGCGCGATCGGCGCCGGGTCGGCCACCACCGGCGCGACCTGGCCGGGTGCCGCAGCTTGCCCTTGCACCGTAGCCTGGGCAGGGTCGGCAGCCGGGGCTGCGCCCTGCGCTTGGAGCCGCGCCAACTGGTCATTCTTCAGCGCGATCAGTTTTTCCAGCTTGTCCAGCTGGCTCTGCAGATCGCCCATGCGGCTTTTCAGTTCTTCGTTGTCCCGGCGGCTGGTGTCGAGGCTTTCCTGCGCCACGGCCAATTGATCGTTCAGCGCATCGGTCTTGGCACCGTCGGCCTGGGTGCCCGGTGAAACCAGGCGCAGATTGTCGCCCTGGGCGATGCGCTCCGGCGCTGCCTGGGCCTCGCCGCGACGGGTCGCGTCCAACTGCCGGGCACGCGGGCCAAGGCGGCGACCTTCGCGCCACGCGGCGTACTGCTCGGCCACTTCGGCCACCGCCTCGTTTTGCGGGATGCTCTGGATCTGCTGCCGATCGGGCAGGCGCAACACCTGGCCGGTCTTGAGTTGGTTGATGTTGTTGCCGATGAAGGCGTCGGGGTTCAGCGCCTGGATGGCCACCATGGCCTGTTGGATCGAGCCGCCGTTGCTGTTGCGCGCGGCGATCTGCCACAACGTGTCACGGCGCTTGGTGGTGTAGTTGGCGGCCTGGCTCTGCGCTGGCGCAATGGCGGCGTCAGCCTTGGGACGTTCGGTGGCCGGGCGGTTCAGCGGCAGGTTGTAGTCGCGCAGCAAGCGGCCTTGAGGCCACATGACCTGAACCAGGAAGCGCACCACCGGTGCTGGCAGCGGCTGGGTCGACGTCACGCGCACGACGCTGCGGCCATTGGGCGTGATGACCGGAGTGAATACCAGATTCTGCAGATAGTCGGGGTATGCCACGCCCGCTTTGCTGAAGTCTTCGGGCGGCGCCAGGGTCGGAACGATTTCGGCGGCCGTGGTATCGCGCACGTCGAGCAACTCGATCTCGGCGTCCAGGGGTTGGTTCTGCGCCGAGTTCAGGGTCAACTCACCCAGTACCAGGGCGTTGGCCGCACCGGACGACAATGCCGAAGCTGCCGCGATGGCGAGTAACCGTTTGCGAAATCGAAGCATGACCCTGTCCTTGTAAGAATCGTCCCGAAACCCGCGCGGTCTCGAAGCAAAATAGCGATCCAGTATCTTTTACAGCATGTGTTTAAGCAACAATTGGGCAACCTGCACAGCGTTCAGTGCCGCACCCTTGCGCACATTGTCCGTGGTCAGCCACAGGTTGAGCTGCTCCGGCTCGTCGATACCCTGACGGACCCGTCCAACATAGACCACATCCTGGCCCACCGCGTCGCCGACCGGCGTGGGATAGTCATCGGCCTCGACCCGTTCGATGCTGGCCGCACCGTCGAGCTCGGCGAGCACGGCAGGCAAATCGACCGGTCGGCGGCTTTGCACGCTGACACTGTAGCTATCGCCGAAGAACACCGGGACTTGAATGCAGGTGACCGATATCTTCAACGACGGCAGGCCGAGCAGCACGCGCAGCTCACTGACCAGGCGCCGTTCGAGCACGGTATGGCCCTGTCCGTCTTCGACACCGACGCGCGGTAACAGGTTGAAAGCCACTTGCCGATCGAAGAACTGCGGCTCCAGTGGGCGGGCGTTGAGCAGTTCGGCCGTTTGCCGTGCCAGCTCGTTGACCGCTTCACGGCCTTGGGCCGACACCGCCACGCACGCCGTGACCTGCACGCGCTCGATGTCCAACTGCTGCTTGAGCGGCGCCAAAGCCACTGCCAGGGCCACGGCGGCGGCGCTCGGGCTGGTGATCCAGGCCGGCTGCGGCAACCCTTCCAGCACCTGGGCATTGGCTTCGGGCACCACCGGCACGGCACCGGCCAATGCGCCGGACAGGTCGATGACCGCGCAACCCGCCTGGCGGGCCTTGTCGGCGAAGCTGCGGCTCACGGCCGCGCCAGCGGCGAAGAAGACCAGGCGCACCTGGCTGAAATCGAAACTGTCGACCTCGCGCACACGCAGCTTCTTGCCGGCGAACATCACGCTGCTACCGGCCGACTCCAGGCTGGCCAGCAGGTGCAGGGTCGCGACCGGAAAGGCCAGCTCTTCGAGAATCTGTACGAGGGTTTCACCGACGCTGCCGGTGGCGCCGACGACGGCGATGTTGAAAGCGGGGTTCATGCAGGCATGGCCTCTGGCGAAACGGGAGCGGCACTGTACCCGCATTGGCCGAACCTAGCCAAGGCAAGGCCCCTCCCCTGTGACGCAAATCCGGCAGCGGCCATAACGAAAAAGCCCGTTCTGGCGCTGGCCAGAACGGGCTTTCCCTGCGACGCGAAGCGCCTCGATCAACGCTCCAGCAGGATGCGCAGCATGCGCCGCAGCGGCTCGGCCGCACCCCACAACAGTTGGTCGCCCACGGTGAAGGCGCCCAGGTAGTGCGACCCCATGTTCAGCTTGCGCAAGCGCCCTACCGGGACGTTCAGCGTGCCGGTGACCTGGGTCGGCGACAGCTCCTGCATGCTGATGTCGCGGTGGTTGGGCACCAGCTTCACCCAAGGGTTGTGCTGACTGATCAAGCCTTCGATGTCGGCCAGCGGCACGTCCTTGTTCAGCTTGATGGTCAAGGCCTGGCTGTGGCAACGCATGGCACCGATGCGCACACAGATCCCGTCCACCGGAATCGGGTTCTTGAAACGACCCAGGATCTTGTTGGTTTCGGCCTGGGCTTTCCATTCCTCACGGCTCTGGCCGTTGGGCAGTTCCTTGTCGATCCAGGGGATCAGGCTGCCGGCGAGCGGCACCCCGAAGTTTTCCGTTGGGTAGGCATCGCTGCGCATCGCTTCGGCGACCTTGCGATCGATGTCGAGGATGGCGCTGGCCGGGTTGGCCAGGTCGTCGGCGACCGCGGCGTGGGTCGAGCCCATCTGCCGGATCAGCTCGCGCATGTTCTGCGCGCCGGCACCGGAGGCCGCCTGGTAGGTCATGGCGGTCATCCATTCGACCAGCCCTGCTTCGAACAGGCCACCCAGGCCCATCAGCATTAGACTGACGGTGCAGTTGCCACCGATGTAGTTCTTGGTGCCGATGTCGAGCTGGTGGTCGATGACCTTGCGGTTGACCGGGTCGAGCACGATCACCGCGTCATCCTGCATGCGCAGCGACGAGGCGGCATCGATCCAGTAACCCTGCCAGCCGGCTTCGCGCAGCTTGGGGAACACTTCGTTGGTGTAGTCGCCGCCCTGGCAGGTCAGAATGACGTCGAGGGTCTTGAGCTCGTCGATGCTGTAGGCATCCTTGAGCGGGGCGGTTTCCTTGCCCACGTTCGGGCTTTGGCCGCCCACGTTGGAAGTGGTGAAGAAGACCGGTTCGATCAGATCGAAATCCTGTTCTTCGAGCATCCGCTGCATAAGCACGGAACCGACCATTCCACGCCAACCGATCAGACCAACACGTTTCATCGCAACTACACCTTTGCTAAAAGTGGGCCGCCACCGACAGGGAAGAGGTGGCGGGCCAGAGAGATTACAGATTCCGCAGGGCCGCGACTACTGCATCGCCCATTTCTCGGGTACCGACCTTGCGGCTGCCTTCGGAGAAGATGTCGCCGGTGCGCAAACCCTGGTCCAGCACCTGGCTGACGGCCTGCTCGATGGCGTCGGCGGCTTGGGCCTGGTCGAAGCTGTAGCGCAGCATCATCGACACCGACAGGATGGTCGCCAGCGGGTTGGCGATGCCCTGGCCGGCGATGTCCGGCGCCGAACCGTGGCAGGGCTCGTACATGCCTTTGTTGTTGGCGTCGAGCGAGGCCGAGGGCAGCATGCCGATGGAGCCGGTGAGCATCGAAGCTTCGTCCGAAAGGATGTCGCCGAACATGTTGTCGGTGACCATCACGTCGAACTGCTTGGGCGCGCGCACCAGTTGCATGGCGGCATTGTCCACGTACATGTGGCTGAGCTCGACGTCCGGGTAGTCCTTGGCCACCTCCTCCACCACTTCGCGCCACAGCTGGCTGGAAGCCAGGACGTTGGCCTTGTCGACCGAGCACAGCTTCTTGCCGCGCACACGGGCCATGTCGAAGCCGACACGGGCGATGCGGCGGATCTCGCTTTCGCTGTACGGCAGGGTGTCGTAGGCCTGGCGCTCCTCGCCTTCGAGCTCGCGCTGGCCGCGCGGCGCGCCGAAGTAGATGCCGCCGGTGAGCTCGCGCACGATGAGGATGTCGAGCCCCGCAACGATCTCGGGTTTGAGCGACGAAGCGTCGGCCAGTTGCGGATAGAGGATCGCCGGGCGCAGGTTGGCGAACAGGCCCAGTTGCGCGCGGATCTTCAGCAGGCCGCGCTCGGGGCGGATGTCACGCTCGATCTTGTCCCATTTCGGCCCGCCGACCGCGCCCAACAACACCGCATCGGCTTGACGCGCCCGCTCCAGGGTCTCGTCGGCCAGCGGCACGCCGTGCTTGTCGATGGCCGCGCCACCGATGACGTCGTGCTCGAGGGTGAAGCCCAGCTGGAACTTGTCGTTGGCAACGTCGAGCACCTTGACGGCCTCGGCCATGATTTCCGGGCCGATGCCATCACCTGGGAGAATCAGAATCTGCTTGCTCATGCGTTCCTCTATGCCTTGGATCGATGCGGCGCAGGCGGCCGCGCCGAAAAAACTGATGCTGCGTGGCTGCCGCCGAGCACTTCAAGTGTGGGGCAAACCATCGCCGTTGATCTGCTGATACTGCCGTAGCGCCGGGCCCAACGCACGCGATGCTTGGGCAAGTGCATGGCTCGACGCCTGGGCTGCGCTACGCGTAGGTACGCTCGCGCAGCCTTGCGGCCCTCATGCGTCGCGGAACAACCAGGGTTGGCTGGCGCGGTGTTTGTCCTCGAAGGTCTTGATCGACTCGCCGTCCTGCAAGGTCAGGCCGATGTCGTCCAGTCCATTGAGCAAGCAGTGCTTGCGAAAGGCGTCGATCTCGAAATGCAGCACTTTGCCATCGGGACGGGTTACGGCCTGGGCCTGCAAGTCGACCACCAGTTGATAGCCAGGGGTCGCCTCGACCTGCTCGAACAGCTCATCGACCTCCTCGTCGCTGAGGATGATCGGCAACAGGCCATTCTTGAAGCTGTTGTTGTAGAAGATGTCGGCGAAACTCGGCGCGATCACGCTGCGGAAGCCGTATTCGTCCAGCGCCCAAGGCGCATGCTCGCGGCTCGAGCCGCAACCGAAGTTCTCGCGCGCGAGCAAGACGCTGGCACCCTGGTAGCGTGCGTGATTGAGGACGAACTCGGTGTTCAGCGGGCGCTTGCTGTTGTCCTGGTAAGGTTGGCCCACGTCGAGGTAGCGCCACTCGTCGAACAGGTTCGGGCCAAAGCCGGTGCGTTTGATCGACTTGAGAAACTGCTTGGGGATGATCTGGTCGGTGTCGACATTGGCGCGATCCAATGGCGCGACCAAACCGGTGTGCTGGGTGAAGGCTTTCATGCTGCGCTCCCTTGGATCAACTCGCGGACATCGATGAAGTGGCCGGTAACGGCCGCAGCGGCGGCCATCGCCGGGCTGACCAGGTGGGTACGGCCACCGGCGCCCTGCCGGCCTTCGAAGTTGCGGTTGGAGGTGGACGCGCAATGCTCGCCACTTTCCAGGCGGTCCGGGTTCATCGCCAGGCACATCGAGCAGCCTGGCTCGCGCCATTCGAAGCCCGCTTCGACGAAGATCTTGTCCAGCCCTTCGCGCTCGGCCTGGGCCTTGACCAGGCCCGAGCCCGGCACCACCAGCGCCTGCTTGACGTTGGCGGCCACCTTGCGCCCTTTGGCGATGGCGGCAGCGGCGCGCAGGTCTTCGATGCGCGAGTTGGTGCACGAGCCGATGAATACGCGATCGAGCTTGATGTCGGTGATCGCCTGGTTGGCGCTCAGGCCCATGTAGCGCAGTGCGCGTTCGATGGAGCCACGCTTGACCAGGTCGGGCTCGGCGGCAGGGTCCGGCACGCACTGATCGACGGCCAGGACCATCTCCGGCGAGGTGCCCCAGCTGACCTGCGGCTTGATCTGCGCGGCATCCAATTCGACCACGGTGTCGAACACGGCATCGGCGTCGGACACCAGACCTTTCCAGGCGGCGACGGCCAACGGCCACTGCTCGCCCTTGGGTGCATAGGGGCGGCCTTCGACGTAGTCGACGGTGGTGTCGTCGACGGCGACCAGGCCGACCCGGGCACCCGCCTCGATCGACATGTTGCAGATGGTCATGCGCCCTTCCATCGACAGATCGCGGATGGCGCTCCCGGCGAACTCCATGGCATGACCGTTGCCGCCCGCCGTGCCGATTTCGCCGATCACGGCGAGCACGATGTCCTTGGCGGTGACACCGACCGGCAACGTGCCTTCGACGCGCACCAGCATGTTCTTCATTTTCTTGGCCACCAGGCACTGGGTGGCCAGCACGTGCTCGACTTCGGAGGTGCCGATACCGTGGGCCAGTGCGCCGAAGGCACCATGGGTGGAAGTGTGCGAATCGCCACAGACCACGGTCATGCCCGGCAAGGTGGCGCCCTGCTCGGGGCTGATGACGTGGACGATGCCCTGGCGCTCGTCGTTCATCTTGAATTCGACGATGCCATACTCGTCGCAGTTCTCGTCGAGGGTCTGCACCTGCAGACGCGAGACCTGATCGGCGATGGCCGCGATACCGCCCTTGCGCTCCGGCGTGGTCGGCACGTTGTGGTCGGGGGTGGCGATGTTGGCATCGATGCGCCAGGGTTGGCGCTTGGCCATGCGCAGGCCCTCGAAAGCCTGGGGCGAAGTCACTTCATGGATGATGTGGCGATCGATGTAGATCAGCGACGAACCATCGTCACGGCGCTTGACCTCGTGTGCTTCCCAGAGCTTGTCGTAGAGCGTTTTGCCAGCCATCGGACTGTTCCTCATCAGCGTCTTTCTATGCCAAAGACCACTTGGCTTGTATGGGCGAATGCTATGGGGTTACATTGGATAACTCAAATTCATATTTTTCATACTTTGCATAACCATTGGGAATCCCTTGTGGACTTGGCCAACCTCAGCGCCTTCATCGCCGTCGCCGAGTGCAGCAGCTTTTCCGCTGCCGGCGAGCGCCTGCACCTGACCCAGCCGGCGATCAGCAAGCGCATCGCCGGCCTGGAGCAGCAGCTCGACGTGCGCCTGTTCGACCGCCTGGGCCGCGAGGTGACCCTGACCGAGGCCGGCCGCGCGCTGCTGCCGCGGGCCTACCAGATCCTCAATGTGCTCGACGATACGCGACGCGCACTGACCAATCTGACCGGCGAGGTCGGAGGTCGCCTGACCCTCGCCACCAGCCATCACATCGGCCTGCATCGCCTACCTCCGCTGCTGCGCACCTTCACCCGCCAGTACCCGGAAGTGGCACTGGACATTCAGTTCATGGATTCGGAAGCGGCCTACGATGAAATTCTCCATGGTCGCGCCGAGGTCGCCGTCATCACCCTGGCTCCCGAGCCCCACCCACTGGTGCGTGCCGTACCGGTCTGGACCGACGCGCTGGATTTCGTCGCCGCGCCCGAGCATCCGCTGGCGCGTGGCAAAGGGGTCACGCTGGCCGAGGTCGCGGCGCACTCGGCCGTATTCCCCGGCGGCAACACGTTCACCCACCACATCGTGCAGCGCCTGTTCGAAAGTCAGGGTTTGGCGCCGAACATCGCCATGAGCACCAACTACCTGGAAACCATCAAGATGATGGTTTCGATCGGCCTCGCCTGGAGCGTGTTGCCGCGCACCATGCTCGACGAGCAAGTCGCTTCCATCGTCCTGGACGGCATCCAGTTGTCGCGTCGCCTGGGCTACATCCAGCACACCGAACGAACGCTATCGAATGCGGCCAAAGCCTTCATGGCGCTGCTCGACAGTTCTGCCGACGCGCATTGAGCGCCTGTCAGACGCCCTCCATCGCCAGGGGCGCCGTTTGTCCCCAAGGTCCGCTATCGATGCCCAACTCCGCTGATCGCTCCACGCGCCTGCCGCGCATCCCCGCCGTCGACCCCCAAGCTTGCGAACAGGCCTGGCAGAACGCCCCGCAATTGCTCGCCGCGCTCAATGGCGCGCACCTGGGTGCCTGGCTGTGGGACATCGACAGCGGCCGCGTGAGCTGGTCGCGCGGCACCCATGCGCTGTTCGGCTTCGACCCGCACTGCGCGCTGCCCAACGACATCGACTACCTTGACCTGCTGCCCGAAGAAGACCGCGAGCGCACCCGCCAGGCCTTCCAGGCCGTGCTCGACGGTCAGCCGGTACGCCAGGCCATGCGCCATCGCATCCGTTGGCCCGACGGCAGCCTGCACTGGTTGGAAATCAGCGGCAGCCTGACGCTGGACGGCAATGGGCGGCGGCAGATGATTGGCGTGGTGCGTGAAGTCACCCGCCAGCGCGAACGCGAAACCGCGCTGATGAACTCGGAAAAACGCTTCGCCACGCTGTTTCAGCTCAGTCCGGACGTCATCCTGCTCAGTCGTCGCCATGACGGCATGATCTTCGAGGTCAACCAGCACTTCGAACACACCCTGGGTTGGCCGGGCGCCCACGTCGTCGGCCGGACTACGTTGGAGGTGGGTCTGTGGGTGGACCTGCGACAGCGCCTGCACGTGTTGGAGGCTACGCGCGACAACAGTGGCCCGGTGACCCTCGAGGTGCAGTTCCGGGCCATGGACGGCAAGGTCCACGATGGCATTCTCTCGACCCAGAGCATCGAGCTCGAAGGCGTCACGCACCTGATCAGCACCTTCGTCGACACCACCGATCGCAAACGCGACGAACAGGCCCTACTGGACAGCCAGGAACGGCTCGACCTGGCACTGGACTCGGCGCAACTGGGCACCTGGGACTGGCACATTCCCAGCGGCCTGCTCTATGGCTCGGCCCGCGCGGCGCAGCTGCACGGGCTCGAGCCGGTGCCGTTCCACGAGTCGTTCGAGGCTTTTTTCGAAGGCGTGTCCGAGCCTGAGCGCACGGACATGCGCAAGGCCTACCGCAGCCTGCGCGAGGGGCCGGCCGGCAATTACCAGATCACTTACCGCGTGCAACTCGCGCAGGGCGCGTCGCGCTACATCGAAAGCCGCGCGCGGCTGTATCGCGACGAACAGGGCCAACCGCTGCGCATGGCCGGCACCCTGCTCGACATCACCGAACAGGTCGAGCGCGAGCAGCGCCTGGGCGCTTCGGAAGAAAAATTCGCCAGCCTGTTCCTGGTCAGCCCCGATCCGATCTGCGTCACTCGCCAGGACACGGGCCAGTTCGTCGAAATCAACCCGGCCTTCACCCAGACGTTCGGCTGGCCCGCCGACCAAGCGATCGGCCGCACCTGCGAACAACTCGGCCTGTGGGCGGGTACGGCGCAGCGCCTCGAGCACCGCGAGCGGGCGTTACGGGGCGAGGAGCTGGACAACGTCGCCGTGCAGGCGCACCACCGCGACGGCACCGCGTTGACCTGCGTGATTTCCAGCCGCTCGATCAGCGTCGACGACCAACCCTGCCGCGTCACCACCCTGCGCGACATCACTCAACAGCAGCGCGCCGAGGCGGCGCTCAAGGCCAGCGAAGAGAAGTTCGCCAAGGCGTTCCACTCCAGCCCCGACGCCATCACCATCACCGAATTCGCCACGGGCCGTTACATCGAGATCAACGATGGATTCTGTCGCCTGACCGGCTACAGCCCCAATGAAGTGCTGGGCCGCACGGTGCGCGACCTTGCCATCTGGGCCGACGACGAGCAGCGCGCCGGATTGATTGCCGAGATCAGAGGCAAGGGCCGGGCCCTCAATCGGGAAATGTTGGCGCGTAGCAAGCGGGGCGACATCCTCAACGTGGAAGTGTCGGTTGAACCGATCACGCTCGATGGCGTGGAGTGCCTGCTGCTGACCGCACGCGACGTCAGCCTGCTGCGCGAGGCCCAGGCGCAGATCCGCCATCTCGCCTACCACGACCCTTTGACCAACCTACCCAACCGCGCCCTGCTGATGGACCGCCTCAGCCAGCAGATCGCCTGGCTGCGGCAGCGTGACCTGAGAGGCGCCCTGCTGTTTCTCGACCTCGACCATTTCAAGCACATCAACGACTCGCTGGGCCACCCGGTAGGCGATACGGTGCTCAAGATCGTCACCGCTCGCCTGGAAGCCAGCGTGCGCCAGCAAGATACGGTCGCACGCCTGGGTGGCGACGAGTTCGTGGTACTGATCAGCGGGCTGCAGGGCGATCGTGAGACGGTCGAACGCACTGTCCGGGAGTTGGCCGATACCCTGCGCGGCTTGCTCGCCGCGCCGATGTCGCTCGAAGGTCAGTGCTTGCAGGTGACGCCCAGCATCGGCATAGCGCTGATACCCGACCATGGCACGACGCCTGCCGACCTGCTCAAACGCGCGGACATCGCCCTCTACCGCGCCAAGGATTTCGGACGCAACACCACGCAGCTCTTCCACGACACCATGCAAAAGGCCGCCAGCGAGCGTTTGCGCATGGAAAACGAGCTGCGCGCGGCGCTGGCCAGGGATGAGCTGACGCTGCACTTCCAGCCCCAGGTCGATGCGCGCGAACGACGCATCGTCGGCGCCGAAGCGCTGCTGCGCTGGCATCACCCGCAACTGGGCCAGCAATCGCCGGGGCAGTTCATCCAGGTGCTCGAAGAGAGCGGGCTGATCGTCGAGGTGGGCCACTGGATTCTCGATCAGGCATGCGCCGCTTGCGCTGCTCTGGTCGCTGACGGCCTGGTCGATGCGCAGACTTTCAGCCTGTGCGTCAACATCAGCCCGCGGCAATTTCGCCAAAGCGACTTCGTCGAGCGCGTGCTGCACAGCCTCGAGACGTATCGGTTACCGCCCCGTGTGCTGAAGCTGGAGATCACCGAAGGCATCGTCATCCGCAACCTGGAAGAGACCATCGGCAAGATGCATGAGCTCAAACGTCAGGGCGTGGGCTTCGCGATGGACGACTTCGGCACTGGCTATTCCTCGCTCACCTACCTCAAGCGCTTGCCTGTCGATGCTCTGAAGATCGACCAGACTTTCGTGCGCGACGCAACCACCGACCCCAACGACGCCGAGATCGTCCGCGCCATCGTGGCCATGGCGCACAGCCTGGGCTTGACCGTCATTGCCGAAGGCGTGGAACAGCCCGAGCAGCTGGCCTTCCTCGAGGGTCTGGGCTGCCATTGCTATCAGGGCTACCTGCACAGCCGACCGCTGCCGCTCGAGCGATTCCGCACCTTGCTCGAACAGGCTGCCTCGTAGCGGCAACGAAAAAGGGCACCCGAAGGTGCCCTTTCTTGCAGCGTGCTACCGGATGGCGCTCTACCAGATCAATTCAGCACGTTGGCTTCGCCGTTGATCGGGATACGCTTGGCCTTGGCCTCTTCCGGCACCAGGCGCAGCAGCTCGATGTTGAGCAGACCGTTGGCCAAACCTGCGGCCTTGACCTCGATGTGGTCGGCCAGGCGGAACGACAGTTTGAAGGCACGCTGTGCGATGCCTTGATGCAGGTAGGTCACCTCACTGGCGCCCGCGTCGCGCTTGCTGCCGGTCACCGTCAGCACACCCTTTTCCACTTGCAGGTCCAGGTCTTGTTCGAGAAAACCTGCCGCAGCGATGACGATGCGGTACTGATCGTCGCCGTGGCGCTCAACGTTGTAGGGCGGGTAGCTGCTGCCCGACTCATTGCGGGCGGCCGATTCGAACAGGTCGTTGAAACGGTCGAAGCCAACGGAATGGCGGAACAGGGGAGCGAGAGAGAAAGCGGTAGTCATGGTCATAAACTCCTGAGATTCAGCAAGTAAAGTCACTGCGCGACCCGACTTCGGCATCGCGTACTCAAATAGATAGGGGCCGACAAATCGCTTTCAAGGCATGTGCTGAAAATTTTTTCGGTGGCCCTCAGGCCACACTCACATGGTCGTGTTGCCTGGGTGCGATCGGCAGATCCAAAAGCTGGGTGATGGCCTGGCAGTCCTCGCTGCGCCGCACCTGCGCGAACAGGGACACCGCTTCCGGATAGCTGCGCGTCAGCATGGCCAACCATTGCTTCAACCGGCCTGGCGCATAGCGTGGCGACAACTTGTCCTGGGCCTGCCTCCAGAAGCACTGCAGCAGCGGCAACAAGGCCGTCCATTGCAGCGGCTCTGGAGGCAGGCCGTTGCGTACGGCAGCGATCTGCAAGGCAAGATCTGGCCGCGACACCAGGCCACGACCCAGCATGATGTGCTCTGCGCCACTGACCTCGCGGCAGCGTTGCCAATCATCGACGGTCCAGATTTCGCCATTGGCGAACACCGGCACCCGGACCACGTCCTGCACCCGCGCTACCCATTCCCAATGCGCAGGCGGCTTGTAACCCTGCACCTTGGTACGGGCATGCACCACCAAGTGTTCCGCCCCGCCTTCGGCCAATGCCGTAGCGCATTCCAAGGCGCCGTCCGGTGTCTCGAAGCCCAGGCGCATCTTGGCCGTGACGGGTATGTGCGAAGGGACGGCGCGGCGCACTTCGCGGACGATGGCGTGCAACAGTTCGGGCTCTTTGAGCAGCACGGCGCCACCGCGCGACTTGTTCACCGTCTTGGCCGGGCAACCGAAGTTCAGGTCGATCACCGGCGCACCCAACTCGCAGGCCAACGCAGCGTTGTCGGCCAGGCAGTGAGGATCGGAGCCGAGCAATTGCACGCGCATGGGCACACCTGCCGCCGTCCGCGCCCCATTGCGTAGCTCAGGCGCCAGCTTGTGGAACGAGGACGCCGGCAGCAGGCGATCACTGATGCGGATGAATTCGGTGACGCACCAGTCGACACCCCCGACACGCGTCAGCACGTCGCGCAGGATGTTGTCGACCAGCCCCTCCATGGGGGCCAAGGCAATTTGCATAAACGATTCTCGGGGAAAAGACGACCGCGCAGGACGGTCGTTCAAGCACTGGCCAAGGCCGGCCCGTAGCCTTCGATGAATTCTTTCGGCATGCGCTTGGGCTTGCCGGTGGACAGCTCGATACAAGCGAACGTGGTTTGCGCACGCAGCAATGTAACGCCATCGCGCGGCCGCTTGAGCTGAAAGCGTCTCTGCATGCGCAGGCGCTGGTCCCATTCGACGATCCAGGTCGCCAGTTGCAGTTCGTCGTCTTCGTAACCGGCCGCCAGGTAATCGATTTCATGGCGAACCACTGCCATGGCCCGATCCAGCCGACGGTACTCGACCAGATCCAGACCCAGACGCTGGGAATGGCGCCAGGCGCAACGCTCCAGCCAGGTGACATAGGCGGCATTGTTGGCGTGACCGAGACCGTCGATGTCTTCGGCGCCGACACGCAGGTCGATGATGAATGGCGTTGCCAAGTCCCAGCTCATAGCGGCTCCGACGATCAGGTGAGCGACCGAGTTTAACGGATGTGCCCTTGCGTTGCCGACTGCACAGCCAGGGCTGGAGGCATGAACGAATACCGGAAAAAACAAAAGGCCCATTCAATATGCGAATGAGCCTTTGAAGTCTCGCAAAACGCGAGTGAAAAATGGCGTCCCCTAGGGGACTCGAACCCCTGTTACCGCCGTGAAAGGGCGGTGTCCTAGGCCACTAGACGAAGGGGACATGTAACCTTCGTGCAGATGCGTCTTGGCGCATCCTGGCAGAAATGGTGGAGCTAAGCGGGATCGAACCGCTGACCTCCTGCATGCCATGCAGGCGCTCTCCCAGCTGAGCTATAGCCCCGAAAACAAAAGGCTCATTCAATCTGCGAATGAGCCTCTTTAAGTCCCGCAAAACGCGGGTAAAAGTGGCGTCCCCTAGGGGACTCGAACCCCTGTTACCGCCGTGAAAGGGCGGTGTCCTAGGCCACTAGACGAAGGGGACTTGTAACCTTCGTGCAGATGCGCTTTCACACATCCTGGCAAAATTGGTGGAGCTAAGCGGGATCGAACCGCTGACCTCCTGCATGCCATGCAGGCGCTCTCCCAGCTGAGCTATAGCCCCGGATTTTTAGCCTCTCGGCCCAGCGACGAAACAATCGTCGCTTGTGCAAAACTGGCGTCCCCTAGGGGACTCGAACCCCTGTTACCGCCGTGAAAGGGCGGTGTCCTAGGCCACTAGACGAAGGGGACGAACCTTCTTACCTTCAAGGCCAGGCGCTGGACCTGGTCTTGCTTCATGGTTTCAATCATGAAGCGGAATGTGGTGGAGCTAAGCGGGATCGAACCGCTGACCTCCTGCATGCCATGCAGGCGCTCTCCCAGCTGAGCTATAGCCCCACAATGTCTCGATCAACCGAATCGCTGGCTGGGTGCCTGGCGCTTCATGTGGTTCATCGCTGTGGACGGGGCGCATATTAAGTTCCGAGCGTCGACCTGTCAAACTTATTTTCGAAAAATATCAAAAAAAAATTCTCAGATAACAGTCACTTACCGCCCCGCCCTACTGCCAACGCATTTGAACGTACAGGCCGCAGCCTCCGCTAAGCCCTGTCACTCACCCAGCTCTTTCACCCTCATGCTTCAGGCAATCGTGGTCAGCAGCTTTTCCCACTCCTTGTTTTCCTTCTTGGAAACGCCACCCAACAGGTCGAGCGCCTGGCGCAAGCGATAGCGGGTAAGGTCCGGCCCGAGAATTTCCATGGCATCGAGCACGGAGACCGAACTGGCCTGGCCGGTGATGGCGGCGAACATCAATGGCATCGCATCGCGCAGCTTCAGCGACAACGCCTCGACCACGGCCTGAATGCAGGCGGTGATGCGTTCCTTCTCCCACTGCCGCAAGCCTTCGAGCTTCCACAGGATCAATTGCACGACTTGGCGAACCTGATCGGCACTGAGCTTCTTGCTCTCGAACAGGCTGGCATCTGGCTTCACGCCGCCTTCGAAGAAGAAACCAGCCAAAGGCACGACCTGGCTGAAGGTTTCGACACGGCCCTGCACATGGGGGGCGATGCGCATCATGTAATCGCTGTTGAATGCCCATTGCTGCAAGCGTGCGGCGAACTGCTCGACCGGCAATTCACGCAGCCACTGACCGTTGAGCCACGACAGCTTCTCGATGTCGAAAATCGGCCCGCCCAAGGAAACGCGGGACAGGTCGAAATGTTCGACCATCTCGGCCAGCGAGAACTTCTCGCGCTCGTCGGGCATCGACCAGCCCATGCGGCCCAGGTAGTTCAGCATGGCTTCGGGCATGAAGCCCATCCGCTCGTAGAAAGTCACCGAGGTAGGGTTCTTGCGCTTGGACAGTTTGCTTTTGTCCGGATTGCGCAGCAGCGGCATGTAGCAGAGTTTGGGTTGCTCCCAACCGAAATACTCGTAGAGCTTGATCAGCTTGGGCGCCGAAGGCAGCCATTCCTCGCCGCGCAGCACATGGGTGATGCCCATGAGGTGGTCGTCGACCACGTTGGCCAGGAAGTAGGTCGGCAGGCCGTCGTTCTTCATCAGCACCTGCATGTCCATGCGGTCCCATGGAATCTCCACATCGCCACGCAGCATGTCCGGCACCACGCAGACACCTTCAGTGGGCACTTTCATGCGGATCACGTGCGGCTCGCCTGCGGCCAGGCGGCGCTGTACGTCTTCTTCGCTCAGTTGCAAGGCGCGGCCGTCATAGCGCGGGGTTTCGCCACGGGCCATCTGTTCGGCGCGCATCTGATCGAGCTCTTCGGCCGTGCAGAAGCAATAGAAGGCATGCCCGGCATCGACTAGCTGCTTGGCGTAGCGGGCATAGATTTCGCCGCGCTCGCTCTGCCGATAGGGGCCATGCGGGCCACCCACGTCGGGGCCTTCGTTCCACTCGATACCGAGCCAGCGCAATGCGTCGAAAATCTGCTGTTCCGACTCGCGCGTCGAGCGCAGTTGATCGGTGTCCTCGATGCGCAGGATGAACTCACCGCCGTGCTGCTTGGCGAAGCAGTAGTTGAACAAGGCGATATAGGCGGTGCCGACGTGGGGATCGCCAGTGGGCGATGGCGCGATGCGCGTGCGAACGGTGGTCATGGAAGGTCTCGGAAGGCAATGAAACAAAGGCGCGAATGGTAGCAGGGAGCAGGCATGCTGCTCCAGCCATGGCAGACCGCAGTCGTGAGACTGGGCCTGCATGACGCAGGACGGGTCGATCTGGCGCGGACCGCCCCGCCCTGCATACCCTTACGTGGTGATCAACCGATCGCGCAGCTTGCCCACTTCATCACGCAACTGCGCTGCGGTCTCGAACTCAAGGTCCCGTGCGGCCTGGAACATGCGCTCCTCAAGCTGCTTGATGCGCTTGGTGATGTCGGCCGGCGTCTTCAGTTCGGCCTCGGCCCGTGCGCTCTCCTCCGCCGCCTTCGCCGCGCCTTTGCGTTTCTTGCTACGCGCCCCCGGTACGGTCGCGCCTTCGAGGATATCGGTGATGTCCTTGACCACGCCTTTGGGCACGATGCCGTGCGCTTCGTTGAACGCCATCTGCTTCTCGCGCCGCCGCTCGGTTTCATCGATCGCCCGGCGCATGGAACCGGTGATCTGGTCGCCGTAAAGAATGGCACGCCCATTGAGGTTGCGCGCGGCGCGGCCGATGGTCTGGATCAGCGAGCGGTCCGAGCGCAGGAAGCCCTCTTTGTCGGCATCGAGGATCGCCACCAACGACACCTCCGGCATGTCCAGGCCCTCGCGCAGCAGGTTGATCCCCACCAGCACGTCGAAGGTGCCCAGACGCAGGTCGCGGATGATCTCTACCCGTTCCACGGTGTCGATGTCCGAGTGCAGGTAACGCACCTTGACGCCATGGTCGGCCAGGTAGTCGGTCAGGTCTTCGGACATGCGCTTGGTCAACGTGGTCGCCAGTACTCGTTCGCCAATCTCCACGCGCTTGCGGATTTCCGACAGCAAGTCGTCGACCTGGGTCAGCGCCGAGCGCACCTCCACGGGTGGATCGACCAGCCCGGTAGGACGCACCACCTGCTCCACGACGCGCCCGGCGTGCTCGGTTTCATAGGGCCCTGGCGTGGCCGAGACGAAGATGGTCTGCGGCGTGATGGCCTCCCATTCGTCGAAACGCATGGGCCGGTTGTCCAACGCCGACGGCAGGCGGAAGCCATATTCCACCAGGGTTTCCTTGCGCGAGCGGTCGCCTTTGTACATCGCGCCGACCTGGGGCACGCTGACGTGCGACTCGTCGATCACCAGCAACGCGTCTGCGGGCAGGTAATCGTACAGCGTAGGCGGCGCGGCGCCCGAAGGCCGTCCTGACAGGTAGCGGGAGTAGTTCTCGATGCCGTTGCAATAGCCCAACTCCAGCATCATCTCCAGGTCGAAACGGGTCCGTTGCTCGAGGCGCTGGGCTTCGACCAGCTTGTTGTGCTTGTGCAGGTATTCGAGCCGGTCCTTGAGCTCGACCTTGATGCCCTCTATGGCTTCCAGCAAGGTGCCGCGCGGCGTGACGTAGTGGGTCTTGGGGTAGAAGGTGAAGCGTGGCAGCTTGCGGATCACCTCACCGGTCAGCGGATCGAAGGCGGCGATGTTCTCCACCTCGTCGTCGAACAGCTCGATGCGGATGGCTTCGAGGTCCGACTCGGCCGGGAAGACGTCGATCACATCGCCGCGTACCCTGAACGTGGCACGGGCGAAGTCCATCTCGTTGCGCGTGTACTGCAGGTCGGCAAGACGGCGCAGCAGCGCGCGCTGGTCGAATTTGTCGCCGCGGTCGATGTGCAGCACCATCTTCAGGTAGGTGTCGGGGCTACCCAGGCCGTAGATGCACGACACCGTGGTGACGATGATGGCGTCGCGTCGTTCGAGCAGGGCTTTGGTGGCCGACAGGCGCATCTGCTCGATGTGGTCGTTGATCGAGGCATCCTTCTCGATGAAGGTGTCGGACGACGGCACGTAGGCTTCGGGCTGGTAGTAGTCGTAATAGGAGACGAAATATTCGACCGCGTTGTTGGGGAAGAACGCCTTGAACTCCCCGTACAGCTGCGCCGCGAGGGTCTTGTTGGGCGCCAGGATGAGTGTGGGGCGCTTCACCTGGGCGATGACGTTGGCGATGCTGAAGGTCTTGCCGGAGCCGGTGACGCCGAGCAAGGTCTGATGCGCAAGCCCGGCGTGGATGCCTTCGACCATCTGGCGGATGGCTTCGGGCTGGTCGCCAGCGGGCTCGAAGCGGGTAACGAGCTGGAACTCGGACATGAGAGACCTCTGCCACCTGTAAATTTAACCAGTAGTTTATACCCATTCGGGTAGCCTGGAGAACCCTTTCCCCTGCCACTCGACCGGTCGCTATGCAGTGGACCGGGCAAACTGATCGATGGTTGGAAAAAAATTGCGTCAATCGCTGGAAATCCTGCGCCAGACTTTCGCAGTACAGCCGTGTCATCACTATACTGACTCCCCGTTTGTGCACCGCTTCAGTGCATGTCGGCTGAAGGGTGCGCGTGCTCCCATCCTTCAATCAGAGCCAAGGTAAAATGAGCCTGTTTTCCGCTGTCGAGCTGGCACCCCGCGATCCCATTCTGGGCCTCAACGAAGCATTCAACGCCGATCCTCGTACCGACAAGGTCAATCTGGGCGTGGGCGTTTATTCCGACGAAACCGGTCGAATTCCGCTGCTGCGTGCCGTGATCGAAGCCGAGCGTCAGCGCACCGAGCAGCAGCTCTCGCGTGGCTATCTGCCCATCGACGGCATTGCCAGCTACGACCAGGCGGTGCAGAAGCTGTTGTTCGGCGCCGAGTCGCCGTTGCTGGCCGCCGGCCGAGTCGTCACCGTACAGGCCGTGGGCGGCACGGGCGCTTTGAAGATCGGTGCCGACTTCCTCAAGCGCCTGAGCCCCGACGCCGCAGTGGCGATCAGCGACCCGAGCTGGGAAAACCATCGTGCGCTGTTCGAAACCGCCGGTTTCCCAGTGCAGAACTACCGCTACTACGACGCCGCCAGCCACGACGTCAACCGCGCCGGGATGCTCGAAGACCTGCAGCAACTGCCGTCGGGCTCGATCATCGTGCTGCACGCCTGCTGCCATAACCCTACCGGTGTAGACCTGAGCCTGGACGACTGGAAAAACGTGCTGGACGTGGTCAAGGCCAAGGGTCATGTGCCCTTCCTCGACATGGCCTACCAAGGCTTTGGCGACGGCATCGACGAAGACGCTTTCGCCGTGCGCCTGTTCGCCGAATCCGGCCTGGACTTCTTCGTGTCCAGCTCGTTCTCCAAATCCTTCTCGCTGTATGGCGAGCGTGTCGGCGCGCTGTCGATCGTCACGGGTTCGAAGGATGAGGCCACACGCGTGCTGTCGCAGGTCAAGCGGGTCATTCGCACCACCTACTCCAACCCGCCCACCCATGGCGCCAGCGTGGTCGCGGCGGTGCTCAACAGCCCTGAGCTGCGGCAGATGTGGGAAACCGAGCTGGGCGAGATGCGCCAGCGCATCCATGGCATGCGCAAGCAGATGGTCGAGTTGCTGGCACACTATGGCGCGCAGCGCGATTTCAGCTTCGTGGGTCGCCAGCGTGGGATGTTCTCCTATTCAGGCCTGAGCGCCGAGCAGGTGGCGCGTCTGAAGGAGCAGTTCGGCATTTATGCCCTGGACACCGGACGCATTTGCGTCGCGGCGCTCAATCAGTCGAACATCCACGTCGTGACCAAAGCCATCGTGGAAGTGCTGTAACGCTCGAATGCGCTGGGGAAGGTTGACTTCCCCTTTGCAATCAGTAACATACGCACACATTCCGCGATAGCTCAGTCGGTAGAGCAAATGACTGTTAATCATTGGGTCCCTGGTTCGAGTCCAGGTCGCGGAGCCAAACGAAAACCTCCAGATGCCTACGCACTGGAGGTTTTTTTATGGTCGCCACATGAAGCGCGCGTGAGGCTTCACTCGGTCTCGCCAATCGGATAGAACGTTCCCGAACTCCATACGCCCAACCACTGCCGGCCATCGATGATCTTGGGTACGGCCAGCTCCACCATCTGATAGAACACGCTGCGGTGGATCAGTGCATGCAGGTTGTCGTGCACGCGCAGGTAGGGCGATGGTTCGGCGGAATGCGCATCGACCTGCACCTCTATCGGATGCTCCGGCCCCGCTTCGATCTGCTCGTCGACCTGGGTAGTGAAACGCAGCACCTGCTGCTCGCCCTGCCCTGTCACCTCCAGCAGGACCGCCACGAAGGGCGCATCGTCGACACGGATGCCGACCTTTTCGACCGGCGTGACCAAGAAGTAATCGTCGCCCTCCCGGCGCAGGATCGACGAGAACAGGCGCACCATGGGTTTGCGTCCTATGGGTGTACCCAGGTAGTACCAAGTGCCATCGCGGGCGATGCGCATGTCGATGTCGCCGCAGAAATCCGGATTCCACAGGTGCACGGGCGCCCGTGCCTGCCCTTTGGGAATCTGTGCCAGCAATTCACCCGCCTTGTCCGACTCGGTCATCACACCCTCAGCGACTCATGCCTAGAAGGCTTCGAGCGTACTCGCGCATGGGGGCGCCGAGCAAATCTTCGGGTTTGTTGTCGTGCAGCGTCAACAAACCGCCACGGCTCTTGATCCGCACGGTATCGATCAGATAACGGGTGCTGGTTTCGATGAGCATCATCTGCACCACTCCCGAATCCCAGCCCAACCGGTCGACTGCCTGTTCGTCGTACCACTGGTCGCCATTGCCGATACGGTCGTCGGTGCGCGCGTAGCGGGTGTAGAGCACATAGTGCGCGCCTAGCGAACGCGCCTGGGCCAATGCTTCCTCCAGCCCCAGCGGTCCGTCGGCGCGGCGCACCAGAGGGAAATACTCGACGAAAGCTTTGAAGGCCTCTTCAGCCACCACGTTCTGTCGGGGTTGCGGCCCTTTGCCGGGCGGCACGAAAGCGCCCTGCCCGATCAGGATGTAGGAATCTGGCTGGAGGCGGATCGACAGGGTACGCCGGGTGTCACTGTGATCGAGCAAGCCGGCGTCGCTCATGTGATAGCGCACGCCCTCGCCCATATCGCTCACGTTCATGCAGCCGCCCAACGCACACAGCGCCAGCAGCAAGACCAGACTCCGCATCCTTCCTCTCCCTACCGGCGTCGAAAACCCGGCGTTCAGGGGTGCAATGCAGCTTTTGCGCCAGGTGTGCGAATGGTGTGCAGGTTCAGGCGAGCGGCTCGGGATCGCGTTTGCGCTTGTTGCCCATGCGCACGCCGATGTCCATCAAGAACTGGAAGAACCCCTCTTGGTCTTCCAGCACATTGCTCCAGAACGGCGAGTGGTACAGCGCCACCGCGCCGTGAACCAACGCCCAGGCGGCACAATAGTGGAAGTACGGCGGAACGTCTTCGAGCTTGCCTTCGCTGATGCGACCTTTGATGAGCAGGGTCAGGCGTTCGAAGTTCGACGCGCGGATACGGTGCAGTTCCTCGACCATCTCCGGCACCTGATTGCCTTTGACGACCTTCTCTTCGAGCCGGTCGAACAAGCGGTAACGCTGGGGGTCGCGCATACGGAATTCGAAATAGGCACGCGACAGGGCTTCCTGGTCGCGGTCCACGTCGTCGGAATGCAACAAGCGGTTGAGGTCACCTTCGTAGTCGAGCATCAGCCGCAGGTAGATCTCGGCCTTGGACTTGAAGTGCTTGTAGATCGTGCCTTTGCCAATGCCGACGGTGTCGGCGATCAGCTCGACGGTGACGCTGTCTTCGCCTTGCTCAAGAAACAGCTTGAGAGAGGTATCGAGGATTTCCTGCTCGCGGCGGCGGAACTCACGGACCTTACGAGATTCTTTCTGCATGGGAAGGACTGGCTGAAAACGAAGCGGATTATTATGCCTAACCGTCAGCAAATTGCACGGAACATCGAAATCGACACCGGCGAACGATGACTTGGGGCAACCAGCCAGGCTCCTGCTCGCCACCGCCTGCGCAGACCGTTCGGCGGCACATCGTACATCTGCTTAAAAAATGATCAACGGAACTGGCACTGCGCCGATCCTGGCCAATACTGAAAAGGCCGACGTCTAGCACCCCCTGGCGAAGCGTCGGCGCAGGCGCCATGGACCGAGCGCCCTTGTTCTACTCCTAATGGTCTTGACCCGGAATCCGCCCCCCCGGACCCGGGTTTTTTTTACCTGGTCGACAGGAGCGTCAAGCGACTCGCGCCAGCGGGAACAGCCGCTTGAAGTTTGCGGTGGTCTGTTCGGCCAAGCCCTCGTAGCTTTCGCTGCGCACTGAGGCGACGAACTCCGCCACCTCACGCACGTATTGCGGCAGATTGGGTTTGCCACGGTGGGGGATGGGGGCCAAGTAAGGCGAGTCGGTCTCCACCAACAGACGATCGGCAGGCACCTGCCGTGCGACGTCGCGCAACGCGTCGGCATTGCGGAAAGTGACGATACCCGAGAGCGAAATGTAGTAGCCCAGATCCAGCGCCGCCTTGGCCATCGCCCAGTCTTCGGTGAAGCAGTGCAGCACGCCGGCCTGCGGCAAGCTGAATTCGCGCAGCAAGTCCAAGGTATCGGCGCGGGCGGCACGGGTATGCACCACGACCGGCTTGCCCGTCTGCTGCGAGGCTTGCAGATGCAAGCGGAACGAGGCTTGCTGCACCTCGGCCGCCTCGGGCTCGTAGTGATAGTCCAGGCCGGTTTCGCCGATGGCGACGACATGCGGATGGGCCAGCTCGCCCAGCAACCAATCGAGGGCCGGAGCCTGTCCCGGTGTGACGTCGAGGGGATGGATGCCCACGGCGCAATCGACGTCGGCGTATCGCTCGCTGAGCGCCTTGACCGCACCGGCGTTGTCGGCACTGACGCCGATGCACAGGAAGTGCCCCACCCCCCGGTCGCGCGCCGCTTGCAATGCGGCGTCGAGCGAGCCTTGGTGGCTGCTGAGGTCGAGTCGATCGAGGTGGCAATGCGAGTCTACGAGCATGGAAAACAGGTATCCGTCGGAAAATGGGTTTCAGCGCGAACCGGGCAGCTGCGCCCAGCGGGCCAGCAAGGCCTCGAGCAACAAGGCGCGGTTGAGGTTGGCTTTGCCGAGCACTTTTTGCCGCTGCTCCAATACCCACACTTGCAGGTCGAGCACGCTGGATTGGCGGCTTTTCTGCGCCAGATACTGGACGACCTTGCGCATGTCGGGCATGCCCAAGCCTTGTTCGTCCTGGGTCAGTTGATAACGCAGCAGCAGATGCGACCAGTCGCAGAACCAATCGAACAGGCGCAGCAGTGGCACGCCATTCCAGGCTTCGGCCAGTTGGCTGGGCGACTTCTGCTGTTTGAGCAACTTCTTCACCCCGTCGACCACCAACGCACGCTGCTCGCGCACGCCCTGCTCCTGCAAAGTGACCGCCAACAGCGCCGAGCCACAGGCGAGGGCCAGCAGTTCTTCACGCTCCTGGGCATCCGCTTCGGGCAATGCCGCAGCCAGGTACGTCTGGCTCTGGGCCTGGTCGGGCAGCGGACAGGCGATCTGCTGGCAGCGGCTCTTGACGGTCGGCAGCAAACGGCTCGGCTGGTGGCTGACCAGCACCAGCACGGTATCGCCCGAGGGCTCTTCCAGGCTTTTGAGCAGAGCGTTCGCGGCATTGACGTTCATCGCCTCGGCCGGCTCGATGATCACCACCTTGCGTCCGCCCAGTTGCGCGGTCTGCACGACGAACGCAACCAGCTCCCGGACCTGGTCGACCTTGATCGGCTTGTCGGCTTCTTCAGGCTGCAAGACGAAGTGGTCGGGATGCGTGCCGGCCTGCAACAGCAGGCATGACTTGCACTGGCCACAGGCGTCTCCCGCCTGCGGCTGCTGGCATAACAGCAGTGCCATCAACCGTTCGGCCAGCGCGCGCTTGCCGATGCCCTGTGGGCCATGCAGCAGATAGGCATGGGCATGCTGGTCACGGCCAGCCATTTGCTGCCACAACGAGGCCTGCCAAGGGAAGGATTCAGCCACGGCACCGGTCCAGAATGTCGGGCAACAGCCCATCGAGCTGGCGCTGCACGCTTTCCAAGGGCTGCGCAGCGTCGATCAGACGGTAGCGTTCGGGGGCAGTGCCCGAGCGTTCAAGATAGGTACGGCGCACCGCTTCGAAGAAGTCGCCGCCTTCCTGCTCGAAGCGGTCCAGCCTGCCGCGGGCTGCGGCGCGCGCAAGGCCTACCTGCACCGGCAGGTCGAAGATCAGGGTCAGGTCGGGACGCAAGGCGCCCTGCACGAAGTCTTCCAACACGGCGATACGCGAGACGGGCAACCCGCGTCCGCCGCCCTGGTAGGCGTAGGTAGCGTCTTGTTTCGCTTTTGCTGAAAATGTAAACACAGTGGTATTATCTACCCATACGACAAAATGTAAACACGCTGTTGGAAGGGTCTGCAAAACCCCACAGCCCAGGGAGTACAAGGCTTGAGAACAATTTTGGGACTGGCAGCCAAGGCTCGCTCAGGGAAGGACACAACAGCCCAGCTCCTGCTTAAGGATGCAAGGGTAGCGGCATTTGCCCTTGCGAATCCACTGAAAGCAGGTTGCCAGGCGTTATTTGGTCTGTCCGAGGCCGAAGCCTGGGGTGACTCGCACAAGGAGATTCAGATTCCTCTTTGGGGGAAGTCGCCCCGGGAATTCTTCCAACAGGTCGGCACTGAGTGGATGCGAGGCCTGGACGCCAACCACTGGCTGAAGCGCGCAGAGCGAGAGATCAATCCAGCTGCTGTGGATGTCCATTCCGGTGCGACCCCAAATCTCCTACTCCCAGATGCCCCCCTCCGCCTGGCAGCCCAAGCCTTCTTCAATTTCACCGATGCCCAGGTTTGGGAAACGCCCCAATTCGACCAAGTCGATTCGTACTGGGGCCTAAGCCCTCGACAGGCTGTGGGGTACCTGGAGCAAAAAGCTCTGGTACTCACCCCCGACTACTACCGGAAACGCTCTGCGCTGCCGACACAGCCACCTAAGGCGCTCCTTGGCATTCCTCAGACCGCAGCGGTGATCATCATCACTGACATCCGGTTTGAGAACGAGGCCGCGTTCCTGCGCAGCCACAACGGCGTCATCTGGCATATCGTCCGCCCGGGTGTGCAGTTGGTAAACGCTCACTCCTCCGAAGCGGGTATCGAGCGCCGACCTGAAGACGCGCTGATCATGAATGACGGTTCGCTTGACCAGCTTGAACAGCGAGTAAGGCTGGCGTGGGAACAGCTGATTTCAAGCGCCTTGACGCCCGGCCTGCAAACCGGCGATGGCCAGAACCCGCAAAGCATCGAACTCCCTAACAAGGGAGATCAGTGATCATGTTGGCCCACACCGAGTATCTGGAAGAAAAGATCATTAGCAAGAAGGGCCAGCCCGTACCCTGCCGCTACCGTCAGCATCTCGCTTGGGATCGCGAGCTTCCACTTTGCATTGCTTTGGACTTTGTGTTCAAAAACTACGCAAGCACTCGTACACAGTCTAATGGCTATCTCCTACTGACTGCCATTGAAACATTCATGACTGTTGTTCAACAGCACAACTCCGTTAACCCCGTGGGATTAGCCGCAACCCGCTTTGAGCACATTACTTCGGACTTATTCACTCGATATATTCATTATATTCAAGCGAGCGGAATTCCCATTTCCTATGCCGAGCGCATGAAATCGGCATTGATTGGCGCAGCAAAAGAAACAGGAAAAATCCCACTTCTTATTCTGCCCATTGTTCCGCAGAAGCCAAGAAAAGAAACGGAACCACTCGAACCCGAGGCATTTGATGCACTTGAGTCTGCACTGCGGAGCCATATCGACGGCCTCTACGCAAAGCTTGAGTTTCGAAAGCTGGTTAATGCTAGCGAGCCTTACACTTGGGCCGAAATCAATAAGCATGCTTATCCAGAAGTCTCCAGAGAACAGGTATTGGGGTTCTGCAAATTTAATGGAGGCCACAGCTGTAGCGAAAGAGCTAAAGCACAGCTCTTAGCAGCTGCTAAGCGTTGCGCGGATCCTGTTATTCAGACTATCGCCCAATCAGGTGGGGACGTTCTCCATGTCCTCATCAACATGGCACGCACAGAACCAGACCTTGCTCCACTGGATAGCATCCCTGTGGGGAAACAGCCAGGGCCTGCGGCATGGAGCCCGGAACTCCCTCGCCTCCTGAAAACCCTGTCAACCCAAGGTTATCCTTTCGAGATGCCTTTGGAAATCATTGCCACACGCTATTCGAAACCTAAGGACGTCCAAGAACACTACCGTGACGATATGATCTCGATGATCATGTATCGACTAAAACGATTGAACTGGAGCGAGACTGCCGCCCCGCTGCCTTTGTTGGACGATCTGCTGGGTCTTTATTTTCCGACTGAATTGGACATGACCGCCCTGGTATTATTCATCATGCTGCAGAGCAACTGGAACAAAGAGGTAGTGCTGGCGGTAGACCGGCACAACTTTGAGCACGCGCTGACCGCTACCATTGAAGATTCACTTCGCGTGGTGTTTTCCGAGAAGCAAAGGTCGCAAAGCAACAATACCGAATACCTCAAACCCCAAAGGCAGAACGCACCGACTTCGACCAAAGACCCATATTCCATCTATAACATGATCCGTCTTGCCAACCAGTTGGCAAAGCCTCTCATGAAGTATGAGTTGGATTATATCCCGCAGGGCGAAACCAAAGACAGTTTAAACCCTCTCTTCTTCTGCATCCGGGATCACGCTGACTGGCTCAATAAAGGCGGACGACACACTTCCATTGCCAACCCCAAAGCGTTTCGCATTGGCGTAAAGTACCTGCTTGAAAAGTACGAAATCATCGAGAACGGGGAACGCCTCACAGGGGCAAAAGATCTCACGCGTCGCCTTCGCCCTACCTGGACGGCCTATAAAAAGAAAACGCACCCTCTTTCGATGTTGTCCCGAATTAGTCTGGGTCATAAGGATCAGGCGACGACGGACATCTTCTACGACAACCACGCCCAGGCCCAAACGGAACGTTTCAAACGGCTGCGTGTTGCGTTTGAAGAAATCATGGATCTGCTGCGCTCCCGACAGTTCAAGGGCATGTTGCTCACTGCCCATGCGCAGGAACAGGCCAGCGGCGATATCAAGTTCTTCCATATTCCTGGCCATCGCCGCGCCATGTGGGGGTGCCGTGACCAGATGAAGCCAGATTGGGCGGGCGCACAAACCCTGCGCGAGCAGGGAAAGAAGTGCTTCGAGCTGGATCAGTGCATCTTCTGCAGTCAGATCTGGATTTTCGAAGACTCGTTGCCCTACCTGATCGAGCGGATGAGCCAACTTATGCAGGAGATGGAGGAAGAAGACGACATCATCTTCTCGTCGCGGGTAGCTAGCGAGATCAAGGCACTGGAATTCATTCTTGATAACTGGCCAGTCGTCGAAGATGAAGACGAGGACGAAGATGCCATGACCAAAGCCGAGAAATTCCAGCGGCTCAATAAGCCTCTGCTACCCCGCAATCTCAACAGCCTTAAACTTCTCTTTGAAAGCGAGTCGCTCGATGTCTGAATTGACCTTGGAAGAACTTGAACGCGAACTTGACTTGGACATCGAAGACGCCAGAAGCGAAAACAAGGATGATATTGAGGAAATGTTTAAGGAGATTGATCTCTCAGTCCTCTTGGTTCGCGGGACGCTGAAGTATAAGCTTTTGCATGGCGAGGGCGACTTTGCGATCAATGACAAGTCAAACTATATGAGCCCGACGTGGTCGCTGCCCAGTGGCAAGCATCGCCACCCTAACAATGTGAAGTTTGATCGATCAGTTCTTGGCTCTAACGACCTAAAGCGCGCTTTGATCTTTCACATGCTTCCTGAAAACGCCTTCATGGGAAACATTCGATCCTATAAAACTTCCAACACTGCCGCAAATCAATATTCCATCCTAGAAAAGTATATTTTCACGGATAACTACCTCGATGCTACACCCGCAAGCCTACTCGCCATCTCTGCCACTTTGATAAATAAGGCATTGGACAAAGCGCGAGAACAAGACAAGAAATCTCACTACTTTGTCTTGTTCAAGTTTGTGATGCTGTGGACATCTTTGTCCAGCCACGACATGATTCCGGAAGAGCTGAAAATCAAGGTTACTTTAGGCGAACTTGATACCATTGAGCGCAAGCAAGATGTTGTGAATGTGTATACTGGCAGCATGGAAAGCTGGGTCGCGTACTCGGAAGAAGATCTGGAACAGCTCATGGACTATGCGCTGTTCTGGACTGAAAAGGCGCTGCCAGAGCTTTTAAAAGCCAAGGACTTTGTTCTGCAGAATGATTACACCCAGAACAAAGGCACTATTTACAAATACAGCTATCCTCATGAAGCAGAGGCGGCACTCAGTATTACTGTTGATGGCCGCAAGGTGATGAAACCGTCGATCAAAACTCGGCTATATGAGGGGAGAACGTTCTATGTGACTTCTTGGCGTCGAAGTTACAACACAGCAATGGACAGGGTACGGAATTCCATTTTTATCCTTCTTGCACTAATGACAGGTGCCAGGAAGTCCGAGCTCGCTACCCTTCGCGACTCTGATATCTTCAAGGATAAAGTCGGTGACTATTGGGTCAATATTACCCGATGGAAAACATCCAAAGACCCGAATTACCGTGGCGATACGGAAGCGCTTCCTCTCCCAAGGTTCATCGGGGAGGTCATTGAGCGCTATGCGGAAGCTCAAACTGCAAACCCGGAAATCATTCGCCCTTATCTTTTCCAGGCCAATGAAAGCTACCGAAAGGTTGAGAGAGCCACGCCGGGTTTGATTAACATCCTTCTTACGCAACTCAAAGATGAAATCCCTGTAGAGCGCCTGCACCCCCATCGCTTCAGGAAGACAATTGCCGAAATTCTTATCAATCGGGATGAGCGAAATATCGAACTCATTCGCGCACTGTTCGGCCATAAAAGCTATGCTATGACGCTGAGGTATATCGCTCGCAACCCGCTCATGGTTAGAGCGGTAGCAATTGCCATTGAGCAAAGTTATACCAAGGATTTCCACGAACTTATTGCCGAGATCAAATACGGTCGCTTCTCAGGCACTGCGGGATCGCGAATTGCGGAACAAGTACTTGCCAAGCCTGAGGAGTTTACCGGCAGCCAGATGAGAACTTCGGTCTTGCTCTATGTTTCTCACCTTTTGAAAGCCGGTGAGCCGATCTTTATTCGTCGGGCTGCGATCGGCACGTACTGCGTGACCGGTGAGGATTATACCCCAAGCAATCTCCCGCCCTGCATTGAGCAATCGTGGGAACCAGGCCAGGCGCTTATCCCAAACCCAAGTAACTGCCAAGTGGAATGCAACAAGCTGGTTTTAGTGGAGAAGGCCAAGACTGCGCTGGAGGAGAATATCGCCTTCTATTCAGCGATCCTCGACAATCCTGACTCCAAGCTCAATGCAAAAACCGAGCAGGAATTGGCAAGGCGTGTGGCTGCTAGTCAGCACCACCTTAGCAACCTCCAGATGAACCGCCTGCCACTTCCCCTCTACACCGATTCTGGTCACAAGATGGTGGGCGCTCAAACACACAAAACCCACATCATCGTACGGTCAGGAGAGTTCGCATGAATGTCAATTCAACGCGAGAGCGCCTGATCAAGATCATCGCGGAACATCAGCTGGCCGGGGATGGTTCCAAGCTAAAAATTGGCGATCTAGCCATTCTGGCTGGTATTAGCCGTCAATCTTTCAATCGGTATTATGATGACCTAAAGCCTTATATCACCGGCGATAAGAAAATCGGGGAACTCCTGACTGGTTCAGATAACAGTTCACTTTCGGATCTTCTTATCAAGAGCCAAGCCCGAATTGAGGAGCTGGAGGCCTCACTTGCCGAACAACAGGAAGAACATGCGCGGCTCATGGAAAAGACCTTGAGCAATCATATCTCCACGCTGATGAATAATGACATTGCTTTTTTCAGTGCCAATAAGATTCGCGCCAACTTCGAATCCCAGTCCCTGCAAGTCGACAACCTTGGCAATAAGATTCTTGAACTAGAAGCGGAGCTCGCACTGGCCAAGATGGAAAGTACCATCCCAGACAGTCCAAATGAAGCCACAGGTAGCAGGGGCAAGGTGACGGTGGTCGACATGGACATCGAGTCGATCTTCAAAGAATACATGAAACACAAAGATCTGGAAAAATACAGTACCGAGAAGCTTCGTCTAATCAAAGCCACTACGGATCGAGTTGGAAAACTAGCTAAGGCTGAGAACACAGCAGTAGTACTATTCTTCGAGCGCTACATATCGCGATTCAGTGTCTTCTCAGATAACTACCAACACCACTCCCCACAGAATGTCTTGCTGGTTCGAGCTCCTCTATTCAGACGATCCGAGTACCTGCGTTTCCTGAAGACATTGGACACCCCAACCGAGATAACAGCTTACGTGCCTGCGTGCCTCTCCCCGGCAGACAAGCAGGCCCAGAGAAGCTTTTTCGCCAGAATCGTTCCAGACTTTGAACTGAGTGAAGCAGATTCGGCTGACCCATTAAAACTGGAGCAAGGTTTCCATCGCGTGATCCAGTACAGTATCAAGCAGGGTGAGTGATGATTACCATCAAACGGCAAGACATGACTTACCACAGCAGTGAGTTGAACACCTCAGTCTCCCATTGCATCCTGGTTGCGAACCATAAGAAGAAACAGGTCTTGCTCAGCCATGCCAACCTGTATCTATATTACGCCTCAAGAAAGTCAATTGCGACTTCGAGACGATATGCCAGCATCATCTTGATGTTCTATCGATTTCTTTCAACTCAGCCGCACTTTGAAAACATTGATCCAGCCCAGTATCACGTCATTGCAGATAATAGGGATATCCGACGCTGGAAGGTTCAGAGGCAAATTGATCGCGTGGCGAGGGGTTCGTTGCGCCCCACCACTGAGACAACGTCGCTTGATGCTACGGTTTTGCTTTTTTACTTCCGCTGGCTCAAAGACAATCGGTTTGTGACCAACGTTGATGTAGCGCTCAGAACCTGGCAAGCCAAGTTCAAAAGCCCAAAAATGCTCAATTACATCCAACTTAGGGCCCGAGTGAGCATCGACAGCAGAAACATCGACACGCTTGACCGAGCGAGCAGGCAAAAGGTCTCTCGCGATTTGATCAGCAATCGCGAAATCGAGACTCTCCTGAAGTCATACAACGACCCCGTGTACGCTGCGATGTTTCTGTTGGCGATGGGCACAGCCATGAGACCGATGGACTTGTGCAATTTTCCGTACATAGGCAACGGAAAGAACAAGCACATTATGCCATTCTCGGACATGGCCAAGTCTGGCAAAACCGTGAAATACAAGGTCGAGGCCAGCAAGGGTAATAAAACCCGAACAATCACGTTAAACATGTCTGACCTTGAAGCACTGGAGAACCTATATATCAGTGAGCATTACCATGTTCGCCGGGGCCTCTACAAGAAGCGGTTTGGTCACGAATGCCCGTTAGACGTTTTGTTCTTAAGTTCACGGGGCATTCCGGTTACGCCACATATGGTTGCAACCCGCACCTATGTTGCTAAGCAGCGGGCTATGCAAACCGATCCAGAGTTCAGGCCCCATCTCTCCTTCTATGAATCTAGGCATTGGTGGCCGACCAAATATCTCATTGAATTTTTTGGAGACAAACTGCTCACTGAATATGCAGACGGCTATTTCCAGGCAGCGGCCCAAGCGCTTGCCGATCAGATGGGTCATTCATCTGTTGAGACCACGTATAAATACTATGTGAATATGGCCAGGGTTGTGATGGATGCTCACGCCGGGCGAGTGCAGGAACTCATCAGTGCTCCGTCCAACAGCGTCATTGAGTTCTTGCATTTGTTTGACGACACAAAGCTTGAAGGCATCATCAACGCGCCGGATGACGAGGCCTGAGGCCACCGCTGCTGCTGTCCCGGAGGATGACGACTCAGCGCTGCCACTATCACTGAGTCAGTACCATGCATCCTCTGCTCAAGCACCGTGCCTTGCATGCTCGCTTTGAAGATCGGTTGCCCATGCCCTTCCCTGTACTCAAGGTGGTATTCGAGCCCTTGGGGTTTAGAGTGAATTGCACCTGTTCTTAGACACTCCAAGCTCACGAAATAGCGCTTCCCACACTCTACTGGAGACAGCTGCAGAGGACTACTGTGTCGGTGTCTAGCTAGTTTGCTAACTTTATCTGATCGCCAGATGAAGTACTAAATTGGGCATCCGCATCACCCCATCAAGCATAAAATCAACTTCTAGGGCGGAAAAGCCTGGGCATGGGATTCGTTTATGAGGTCGACCGAACTGAAAATTGGCCAAAAATGACCGACATTGGCCGATTGAGACGCCTTTTTTTTTGCATATATATGAAAAGATCTCGAGGGTAACGGCATAACCGTGCTGATTTATTACCAACCTATTCCAGCCAGGGATCGCTAGTGATGTCGATAGCCGCACTTCGAAGGCAACCAAGCCTAAACCTGACCGCTATCATAGATCACTGGCAAGAAAAATGCTTCTAGGCGCGGGATCGTCGGCCGGTGTGTTTTACCGTGGGTGGGGTGCTGAGCGCGTTGGTGTTCGGCCACCACTACCTTTTATAACCATTTCATACCTAATATTATAACCACAAATATGAGAGCAACAGGATGAACCTAGCAGAACTGATGGGCCAAGCTTATAAAGATTCGCAAGCTCAGCGGGCCGCCCATGACTACTCAGCACAATGGATGAAGGGTAGCCCACCAGCGAAGGAACATCTAGTCACAATCGAAAACTACATGTCCGCTCCGTTCAATCGATGGGGGTTTAGACATCTAGAAAAACTCACACGCACAACTTCGATTGATCGCGGCACACAGCCCACCTCCAAGTTTTCTTACACACTGCGGGATCTTTCCGATTTTAAATTCCAGAGTGCCACCGGCCAGTCAATGTCTCTAGAGGAACACCTCTCTGCCGCACTCACCGATGGCTTCATAGTATTCAAAGACAATGAATGTGTTTTTGAAAAATACTACGATGGCCATAATGAAAGAGACCGGCACATCCAGTTCTCGACAACAAAATCTCTGACTGGCCTAATTGCTGAAGAATGCATTACCAAAGGCGCGCTGGATGCTAGCAAGCCGGTTACTTATTACATACCAGAACTCACCGAGAGTGTATTTGGAGACGCCACGGTAAGGCAAGTTTTGGATATGACCATTGGCTACGATTACTATGAAAAATATGACGACCCCTTGAGCAATACTGCTCAGTTCGGGTACGCAAGTGGGCTCTGGATGCCACCTAAAGGCTCAAATTTTTCAGACAACATTTATGATTATCTTAAGTCTCAAACAAAGACTGCACCACATGGAGTGCAATTCAGATATGTGACAGCATGTACAGAGACCGTGGCTTGGCTTATAGAACGAGCAAGCAGCAGGTCTATTACAGACATCATCACTGAGATTTGGCAAAAGCTTGGATGTGAACGTGACGCATATTTCGTCAATGATGCTACTGGTCGAATCTGCTGTGGCGGCGGGCTCAACAGCACACTTAGAGACATATCACGTTTCGCGCTGATGGTTGCCAACCGTGGGCAATGGAACGGACAGCAAATAATTTCGAGAGAAACCGTTGACCGGATTTACAAAGGGGCAGATCGCAGTCACTTTGCATTGAACGAAGAGTTTTCTATGCTCCTCCCTGGCGCTTCGTATCGTTCACAGTGGTACGTTTACGAAGACGAGTCAATTATGGCCGCAGGCATTCACGGTCAGATCATATACATACACGGCCCATCACGCACTGTAATTGTAAAACAAGCATCTCACATGGAAGCAGGCCCGATATTAGACTTGGACACCTTAGAGATGTTAAAGTCTCTCGTAGCTTTTATTGATTCCTGAAAAATCAAGACCATCAATAGAGCACTGCAAGTAAGTGTGCCAATGCCTGTAAAGCATTGGCACCGCTTAAAACCACAAAAGATTATCAGAGCAATTTTGACACCTGACTGACTCTTTGAACAAGACCAATCAAATTATGAATCTATCCCTTTGATAAAAGCAATTTACTCTTCTGCCCACAGCAACTCTTGGCGTGCCATCCCCAACATTTCAATCACCCTTAGGAATACGATACGAATCTCCTGCCTTTAAGAAAATTTCTCGATCACCCATAGGTTTAATAACGACCTCACCACGAAGGATGTAATAGGTTTCTTCCGGTGGCGAATCTTCAATCACCTCGGTATAAGGTAGAGCCTGCCAAACACCGGAACCCAAACAGCCATTTTCGGAGGTTGTGAAGAAGGCTGAACGCTCTTGAATATCACCCTCTAAATTTTTTAGATCCTCCGCCCAGGAAAAATGCGGATACTTTAAACCGAAAACAATAATCAAGTTTAATGCTGGGCTTGGAAGCCATTTCACCTCCCTCAAGCATGCAAAATAAACACACGAAAAATATTTAACACCGCGCAAAATGGCGAGGTCTCAAACGGTCAAGTAGAGTACTATCTGGCCCTAATGACGCGCAACGATGAAATTTTGAGCAAACCGATGATATCTATTTTTGCCAACGTGTATTTCTACGAGACAATGTAACCTCAACTTAATTTGAGGGCCTCCATGAACCAACCAAAGGTTAGCCTCAAAGAGGCGAGCACTACAAGCAGTAGTCTACAAGGTGATCGCAGCAGGAATCTGCGGACCAATATTAACTTGGACTTCCTGATAAGTCTCAATCAGCACAAGCGATATGGCTTTGATTCTTTCCCTGTTTGTCATGATTTGAAACATTATCCATAACGCGATTTCTGACGAACTGTGTACCACTCCCCGCTTCGAGCGGACTATAGGAACCGTATTCTGCATGGCATAGGCTTAGAAATAAGCATAGTTGCACTATGTTTGCCAATTGGAATGTGGACGCTGGAAATTACCTTATCCGAAGCATCTCTCCTGGAGGTCGGTTTATTTGCATTCGCACTTCCTTACACCAATTTTTACAACTGGTCATTTGAGAAAATTAAACGTCTTTTTTCGCGCACCCTAGATACAGCTCCGAGAATCAAACACGCCCCAAGATCAAACTAAATTATCGTCACACCCTGCTTGATATTATTGCTATAGCCCAGGTTCAGAAGGAGAGGCGCGCATGCGATATTCACCCGAATCTTTAGTAGCATTCACGGAGGCTGCGGCGTTAGGATCATTCTCCGCTGCAGCCCGAAAACTCAACAAAAGCCAATCCACAATAAGCATATCCATCGCAAATCTGGAAGCAGACATAGGTTCGCAGTTATTTGATCGGGGTAGCAGTAAGCCGATATTGAACTCAGCAGGAGAACAGGTACTTGATAGGGTGCAGGCGATACTGGACGCGAGTGATAGCTTGGACGCCTTGGCATCACGATTATCAAAAATATAGAACCCTTCCTATCGATAGTAATGTCCGACGTTTATGGCCCGATCTTCCAAACCGATATTCTGCTGCGCTTTGAAAGAGAGTTCCCGCACACGGCATTTCAGTGCGGCCCTGCTGAAGGAGCCGATGTAATCCGTCTTATACAACAAGGCCATGCTCATATCGGAATTTTAATTGCCCATAAAACGTACCCAGCAGATATCGGCATCTCAAGCCTCGGAAATTTAACCGAATTTGGTGTATACGTTAGCTGTGATCATGCCCTTGCCAACGCTCGATTCGTATCGACGGTAGCACTCGGGGGTTATAGACAGTTGATGCTGAAAACATACGCCTCTGGAGCCGATCCCTCGAAACAGCAGAATTGGTCGGCACCCGATCACCTTGTGCGATCGTGTCCCAGGAAGTGGTGTAACTCATCATGGCGCTGGCCACTGAGTTTGCTGTTTAGTTGATCACGGCCGACAGCTTGGCCTGTGGATTATCGCTGACGGATTCAAAGGCCTCCAACTGCATATATCGCCGTTGCAGGCACCATTCGTCGTTTTGCTCCAGCAGCATCGCCCCTACCAGCCTTGTGATCGCAGGATCGTTGGGGAAGATGCCCACGACGTCGGTGCGGCGCTTGATCTCTGCGTTGAGCCGCTCCAGTGGATTGGTGCTGTGCAGTTGCTGTCGATGCGCTTTGGGAAACGCCATGTGCGCCAGCACCTCGTCCTCGCAGCCGTCCATGAGTGTTGCGATCTTGGGGTACTTTTCGCGTAACTGATCGGCCACCAGGCGCCACTGCTGGTGGCATTCCTGGCGGCTGTCCTGGGCAAACACTGTCCGCAGCAACGCTGCCACCATGGTGCGCTGGCCTTTGCCGACATGGGCCATGGCATTGCGCATGAAGTGAACGCGGCAGCGCTGCCAGGTCGCGTGGAAGACCTTGGAAACAGCCGCCTTCAAGCCTTCGTGAGCGTCGGAAATGACAAGCTTCACGCCACGTAGGCCCCGCCGCATCAGGCTTCGCAAGAAGTCCGTCCAGAACGGCTCGGCCTCTGAAGGGCCAACCCGCATGCCCAGCACTTCGCGTCCACCGTTGGTGTTCACGGCCACGGCAATTATTACGGCAACCGAGACGATACGCCCAGCCTCCCGCACCTTTACGTAGGTGGCATCGATCCAGAGGTAGGGCCAGTCGCCCTCAAGTGGGCGATCAAGGAAGGCGTGAACGCGCTCATCGATCTCGCCGGCCAGCCGTGACACCTGGCTCTTGGAAATGCCGGTCATGCCCATGGCCTTGACCAGTTCGTCCACCGAACGCGTTGAAACGCCTTGGATATAGGCTTCCTGGATTACCGCGGCCATGGCCTTCTCGGCAGTACGGCGGGGCTCAAGAAAGCCGGGGAAATAGCTGCCCTGACGCAGTTTCGGGATTTTGAGATCGACATCGCCAGCGCGCGTTTGCCAAAGGCGATCGCGGTAGCCGTTGCGGCTGTTTACCCGGTCAGCGCTTTTAACGTCGAAGCCGGCGCCGCACAGGCTTTCGACATCGAATTCCATCATGCGCTGGGCAACGAACTGGATCATTTGCTTGAGCAGATCAGCGTCTGCCCCTTTCTCAACCAACTCGGTCAGTGCGATAGTGGGCTTGGTCATCGTGGTTTCTCTGGTGAAGGTTAAGTCTGCAAACTCAACGTTAGCCAAGAACCACGATGACCATCCTCTTTCGCCCACAGGGCGCCTTCGGTTGGTTCAGTTACACCACTTCTCGGGACACGATCCCTTGTGCTGATGGAGTTTGCACTCCAGGGCTTCGGCTGGGCCGAGCTACCTCGTCTGTTAGTGGAGCGATTAGGTAACGGCGGCCTAGTGGAACTTGCAGTACCAGGTTTTCCAGAGCGCATGGATGTAGACTTGGTGTGGAGTCGCCGGCAAGCTCTAGGGCCCGCCGGTCAGTGGTTCGTCCATGAACTACAGAAGTTCAAACCATAAAATGCAAGAAAACGCCATTTTCATGGCGTTTTGGATTAGGCCTTAGAAGTCTTTGCTGACTCCGAATACCATTCGATTGGAGCATACATCTTCGTATACAAGGTAGCTGGCACATTCGCTTCTGGATAGATCCGAACCAATAAGACTGGCTGACCAGTTGAGCCCTAGATAAGGTTTGGAGACCTGAACCTCCCAGGAGCGGTAGGCCTCGCGAGAGCTCCCGCTCTTGTCAAAAAACATCGGATCTTTGAAGTCGCTTCGTCCGTACTTGACTTGAAGACCGACATCATATGGGAGGGTTGTTTTGTACCCTACATAGGTGTAGAGCGCGGTTTGGTCTCCGAAGTTATCATCGGAATAATACGCCCCCAGTAGGAAACCATAAGCATCCAACGTCACGTATTTTTCGCTCACGTTGAGGTTGCTTTGCTTAGGGTAGGTATATTTCAAATAGCCTACGTCGACGGCAACCCGCTCAGCGGGCTGCCACAGATAACCGCCGATGTAATCGGTCTCATAGCGCGCTTTGGATCCTCCCCCCAAGTCAATGTTTGAACTCCAGGAGGCAACGTAGAACCCGCTTGAGTGCAGTAACATTGCATAGACCTGCAGAGAAGGATCACGCTGAGTCTGCGAAAGTCCCCGACTACCGTATTCAGAAAACAGACCAACGTTACCAATCAGACTGAAATTCTCTGAAAGTTCTACAGCGTTTGCATTGACGATAGGGAGACACGCAGCCACGAAGGCACCGACCGTTGGAAACTTCATATAAAGCCTCATTCTTATATGTTGTGACGTGCTCTAGCACTTAAGGCAGATTCTGAAAGTAGATATACTGCAGGCTAATTTTTTATATCTGACTTTTGCCCTTAAATAGGCGAAAGGATGCTTTTCACTTCTTGGAACGAAGAAAGTCCAAATCTCCCCAACTCACGACCTAGACTGCTTTCTTTATACCCCCCCCAAGAAAGCCTCGGACTCACAATTTGTGGAGCGTTGATGGTGACAAAGCCCGCCTCAAGATTTCTAGACACTCGACGTGCCCGATCAGCACAGCCAGTGACAACGGCAGCTGCAAGTCCATACTTGCTATCATTGGCCAGCGCAATTGCCTCGGCTTCAGAAGCGAAGGTCATGTAGCAGAGCACGGGGCCAAAAATCTCTTCCTGCCAAAGCTCATGGGTGGAATCCAGGATTTCGATGACGGTGGGGGCAAAGAAGAATCCGCGCCTGGATCCGGCAACAGCCCCCCCCCCAATACGAGCAACCGCGCCAGGAAGAGCCAAGCCGCGCTCGACAGAAGCGACGACACGCTGGAAGTGGGTTTTGGACACTAGAGGCCCCATCTGGGCGCCCTCCGATGGCGCACCCACGCTGATCACTGTCACACGGTCAGAAAGCCGCTCAATGAAATCGGCAGCTATATTCTCGTCCACTAACAGGCGGGATGTTGCGGAGCATATCTGGCCCGCATTGTAAAAAATCCCTGCTACGACGAGTTCGATCGCTTCGTCAATATCAGCGTCGGCGAAGACTAGGATGGGAGACTTCCCTCCTAGTTCCAAGCTCACGTTTTTAACAGTCTCAGCTGCCTGCTTCATGATGTTTTTGCCGACCGCCCCACTGCCGGTGAAGGACACTTTGCTCACGCGGCTGTCTTCGACCAGCTTGCTGCCAACGATGTGGCCAAGCCCAGGCACAAAATTCACTACACCAGGCGGTAGGCCGACCTTGTCGATTATCGACGCCAGTGCCATCTCGGCAAGAGGAGTGTACTCCGAAGGTTTAACCACAACCGTGCACCCCGCAGCGAGCGCTGGAGCCAGCTTCCAGGACGTGGTCACCATTGGGAAGTTCCAAGGTGAGATCAAGCCAGCCACCCCAATAGGCTCACGGGTCACTTCGCCCCGGAAGCCTGGGACGTTGATGGACTCTTCGTGCGATTGAGGCTCTTTGGCAATCAACTCCGCGTAATAGCTGAACGTGTCAATGACAGCATCGACATCGATCTCAGCTTCGGCGAAGGGTTTGCCGCTGTTGCGCATCTGGAGATCGATCAGAAGTCCTTTGTTCTCCTGTACGCCCAATGCGATACGCTGAAGGTACTCAGCCCGGTGAGCAGGGGACGTTCGTGACCACTTCATAAATGCACCGGATGCAGCCTCAATAGCATCATCCATGTCCGCTGCACTACCCAACACTAAGCGCTGAATGACTTCCTCAGTCACAGGGCACACTACATCCCAAGTATCCCCAGTACCTTCGACCCAATGGCCATTTATATACAGTTTGCTCATCATAAAATCACCACCAGCAATCACATAACAAACCTAAAGTGGGAGCGCCTCGTGATGCTTCAGCGCTCCTATGCAAATGGAGGATCAACTAAGCCCGCGTTGAATCCTCGCGGTGCGCGACAACACAAACACAGCGCAAGGGACAATACACATCAAGTTCAACAACAGGCCCAAACTACTCAGTGGAGTGAAGCCGTCGTTGAGATTCAAGGTGAAGGCCGCAACCAATGGGCCAATTACCATACCCAGAGAGTCTGCACCGCCCACCGCCGCCGTCGTGCGCCCCGTGTGGTCTACATGGACCGAGAAGACCCTGATGTAAGTCAGGAGAAAGACGTAGAGGAACGCCATGCTGATGACCACCGCAGCAAACAGCGCTTGGGAGCCGAACTTCGCGTAGTAGAACGCCGACACACCCGATAGCAAGCAGGCGATTAGAATGGGAGCGATGGTCTTGGTGCGGTTGAAAATGAAGTTCACAACGAAGGGCACGAGTAATGTCGGCACAAGAATGACCGATCCGAGCTGACCAATTTCTTTCAGCGAATACCCGACGGAGCTGCCTGCCTGCTCAAAGTACAACCAGAGCGTGTTGGAGCCTGCACTCACTAGAAATGCGATGGTGAACAACGCAAGACTGCGGACGTTCAGCAACGATCCCAGCCCAGTGGACGCTTGAGTCTGCCGAAGCTTGTTTCGTGGCATCCAGATGACAAGCGGGATGCACAGCACGGTAACTGCGAGCATGAACCAGAACACCGCAACCGCCCCCAACGAGGGCTGCAAAACCGGAACGAGCTGGAACGAGCAAAGCGACAAAGCGGCTACGACGCCTGAGGTGTAAGCAAGGAGCTTTGTCCCGCCTCTGATTTGAGCAAGGGTCGCAAACCCGATCCCCATACAGAGGCCTTCACCAAACCCCGCCAGGCCTCGCGCAAAGAACATGGCATCCAGGCTGACGCTGCTGATCGAAATCAGGTGACCGGCAGAAGCGATGAGCAAGCCGACAAGGGAGGTCAATCGGGGAGGAAGGTACTTCAGCACTAGGGAAACGAGGAGCGACGCAAGTGCAATCATTGAGATTTCAGCACTGGTGGCAAACGTTGCGCTCGCTGGGTCGACGCTCAGTGCGTCGATAACTGCGCCAAAAATGAATGGCATGACCATGATTGGTAGACTTGCCAAACAAGGGAGAATTAATGCAGAAGTCTTCTGCATAAAGTTCGCCTCAACGAGACCATCATTATTTTCTTTCATTGCATCAGCCTATATATATTTTTGTAGGAACGGCAGCAACAAAACGCACGCGCACACGCCCCCTGTCATTTCAGGAGTGCTATTATTTTTAAAATTAATCTAGAGGCTCAGGAAAACTAATCTTCCATGAGCTTCAATATTGAGAACTACAGCTTCGAAGTACTCAAATAGCCAGCCAAAACATTCGACACGTTGATACCGATGTTTTGAGTGTCATAGCCACCCTCTTGAACGAACAAGGTAGGTACGGACAGAGAACCGATGAGTTCACCCATGCGGCTGAAGTCATCATTTTCGAGCAAGAACTTGGTCATCGGATCGCCTTTGAACGTATCCACGCCTAAGGAGACAATGAGGACATCCGGCGAGTAGTTCTTGATCTCCTGGAGGGCTGCTTGGAGCGCTTCACTCCAGGGTGACCAAGCAGTGTTTTCAGGCAGCGGATAATTGAAGTTGAGCCCCTCGCCGCTCCCGGCGCCCCGCTCGTCAGCGAAGCCGACGTAAAAGGGGTAGTCGAACGCCGGGTCAGCGTGCACGGATAGGAACTGAACATCGGAGCGATCGTAGAAGATGCCCTGAGTACCGTTACCGTGGTGGTAATCGACATCCAAGATACTCACCCGTGCAGCGCCGTCGCGCAGGAACGCTTGAGCAGCCAGACCGGCATTATTGAAGTAACAGAAGCCCGCCATGTAGCTTGCGCCGGCGTGATGCCCTGGCGGACGACAGAGGGCGTACGACGAACGCGCCCCGGCAGTCATGCGATTTTGCGCGGTGAGTGCAGCTTGAGCGGCGCCGTACGCGGCATTCCAGGTGCCAGCGGTGATCGGCGTTACCATGTCGATGCTGTAGTAACCCATCTGCGCGAAGATATTGTCAGACCGGGGCGGGTGAGAGCGTCCGACTTCGATGGAGGTAACCATCGACAGCATGTCGAAAGTGTTGCCCTCAGCAACCCAGCGCTCCCAAGCGCCCTGGAAGAATTCGACGTATTTGGGGTCATGCAAGCTAGCCAATGGTGCTAGGCCGAAGTCATCGGGAGCGATGATGGGGCCGAAAGCACGGTCACGCAGGCTGGTGACGATTTGGTTCGCACGCTCAGGGCACTCGAAGCTTGGATGGAATACTCCATCGATGAGCTCAGACTTACCGAAGTGCTCACCATGAGCTTCGCTGTATATTGTTATCATGAAAAGCCTCTGCTGCAGGGTAACGCGTATCTTGAAGCGATTCTGCGCCTCAACGGCGCCAGGCTGTAGGGCGCCGAAGGACAAGACAGGGCTTAAATGGCCAATCTTTTGGCCCGTCAGGTTCGGAATGCGTTGGGGGACATGCCGCACCAGCGCCGAAACGCGCGACGCAAGCCTGCACCATCACTGAATCCAAGCTCTTCTGCAATTTGGTCTACAGTGCCTGAGTGAGATGCCAACAGACTTTTCGCTCGCGCGAACCTCAACTCATCGAGTAAATGTCGATAGCTGGTGTTCTGATCCTGCAATTGCCGCCTGAGCGTCCTAGGGGAGCAGTGCATCTTTTCAGCCAATGACTCCAGGTCTGGAGGATCAAGCAGATTCTCGGACAAGATGTTGCGCAATTTCTCCAACCATTCTCGATTCGATACCAGTTCACGATTTTGTATTTGGCAGAGCTCAACAACTTTTTGATGACAAAGAATATTTGAAAGCGGCAGTACTTTATCCAAAAGCGAGGCGTCTACGGCAATAGAGGACACACTGGCACTGAATGCAACTGGGCAACCAAACATCTCTTCATAAATAGCCGGATCATCAGTCGCCATATATCTCAGCGACACCTCCTCAAGGGCAACAGGCTTAAGAAGCATGTCTTCAATAAGAGTTTTAAACGATGACAAGCACAATTCGGTCAATATAGGTTCAAGATCAACTGGAGCACGGCAGTTTTCTGCCAGAATTTGAACGACACCACTATTAGCAGTGATTTTCAACTGGAAATATGTTCCCAGCAACGCCGGCAATCTGATGGGTATTTCCAGTCCCTCACGCAACGTAGATGCTGTGAGCATGGCATATCCAAGAAGGCCATAAGCGGAAATTCGAGCCGACCGACCAAGATCTAATCCGAGATAGGGATCACCTCCTAGCTTTAAAGCATTTCTAATAATCTGCTGTTCTTGCTGGATATCCAACATTCTGGACGCGATTTTGAAATCATCAGCCCGAAGGCCACTACCCGCCAACACATCATCAATCGGTAGGCCCTTGTGCACCAAATGCTTAGCAATACAGTCGCTCAAGTGCAATGGAGTAAGCGAGGCGTATTTCTTGCTATTGATTGTCATTATAGTTACTCATCAGATTTGCCGCCTTTGCAAGCTTCCCCTATCCTCCCCCCAGATCAGCACCCACGTCAAACCTCCCCCCGTCGCTCTGGCGGCCCGAGCCCTCCACGGACACCATATTCGACAGCGCCTCGCGTTCTTGGGCGTGCGCACACGTAGGATTTTGAGCAGCGGTATGCCGCCCCCCCCCCCCCGCCAAGAGAGCATCACAAGGAGAATGTCGAATAGCGACCTTTCAGCGAGCAATTAAATAAGGCAACACATATTTACGATGATCGGGAGTATTGCTTAATTCATTATATTGGCGAGTGACAGAATTCCAGAATGAGTTGATAACACTTATTGTTTTTATCATGTTTGAGCTCCACCTAGGCTATGTGAAGCTTCTCATTACGTGCAGCACCCCCTCAAGGGATGGCCACTCGATTGGCCACTCAGGCACGCCTTTGACCTTTTGGGACATATTGGTCGCGCTGCGGTTGAGGGAGAATCATGGCAACGCTTTCAGCCTGACCAGCACACTGCCACATCAGAACAATAGGTGCTACCGTGCAACTCTCCATTAAAAATAAGATCGTCGTACTCGCAGGCTTCTGCTTACTCTCAGTTGTACTTACACTTCTCGGAAACTCGTTTTTCCAGTCCAAGTCCACTATAAGTTTTATTAAAGAAAAGACCATTAAACTGATCGAAAGTACTACCACCGAGACAATGCAAGCTCAAGTTGAAGGTCAAACCCTTAAGATACAGTCATACTTCCTTCGCACCTTCCTGTACGGCCAGGGTGTGGCCTCTAACATTGCCGAGCAGAAGAAAACACATTCACAGCTTTCCAATGATAACGAACGACTCAGAGCCAATCTCCATGAGCAAGTGAGAAAATCGATTTCTTCTCACCCATGGTTACTTGCGCTTTATGCGGTATATGAGCGCGATGCGCTGGACGCGAGTGACAATAGCTTCACAGGTCGAGCTGACATTGGCAGCACAGATAAAGGGCGTTTCGCTAGCTATTGGTCAAACAAGAACGGCGAAGTCTCAACCCTGGCCGTGACTGAAGAAATGCTGGCCAATGCAAGCCCAATGCAGGACGGCACCCCCTTCAACTCCTGGTACACCTGCCCGTCGCAGACTCTCAAGCCCTGCATTCTCAATCCTTATCTTGAAGAGCCCGGGGCATCCAGAAATTTCATTACTTCCATCACCTTCCCCGTCATCGAAAACGGTAAAACCGAGGCGGTTTTCGGGATGGATATCGATCTGGCAGAGCTTCAGCAACTTGCCGATACAGGTGCGAAGTCGCTCTTCGGCGGCAAGGCTGACATCACCATCATCAGCTCTGGAGGGTTGATTGCCGCCTGCAGTAACTGCCAGGACAAACTGACGCAACCCGTGAATCAAATCTTTGGCGGGATATCTCCCTCCATCACTACAGCTTTTGAATCGGAAGAGCCCGTCATCTTCCAGTCAGGTGAGCAACTGCACCTCATCAAACGCTTCTCGCCCATCCCCGGATCCAAACCCTGGCTCGTCATGATGAGGGTTCCCACTTCCCTGCTTTTTGAGCCCTCCAAAGCACTGGAGGGCGAACTGGATCATCAAGCTGAAGCAGCACGCCTGGGAAACCTGTATCTGGGTCTTGGGGCAGGCCTGGTGGGTCTCGTATTGATATGGCTGACCGCTCGCCGTGCCGTCGCTCCACTTTCCGTGGTCTCTGAAATGCTTCGCAATATTGCGACGGGTGAAGGTGATTTGACCCAGCGTTTGAAGCATCGCTCCGAAGACGAGCTTGGCCAGCTGACGTCTTGGTTCAACTTCTTCCTGGACAAGCTCCAGCCTGTCATCGCTCAGGTCAAAGCGACGACTGCAGAAGCCCGAGACACCGCCCACCGCTCTTCTCAGATAGCTTCTCGCACCAGCGCCGGCATGGATGAGCAGTACCGTGAGATCGACCAAGTTGCCGCTGCCTCCCAGGAGATGAGTGCAACCGCTCAGGACGTCGCTCGCAACGCGGCTCAAGCGGCGCATGCCGCTGGGGATGCAGAAGCGGCGGCCACTCATGGTCTCCAGGTGATCAACACCACAGCAACCCGCATTACCGATCTCGCAAGCGAAATGACCGAGGCCATGACTGACGTCCAGGCGCTGGCCGACAGCAGTGAGCAAATAGGCTCAGTCCTTGAGGTCATCAGGGCCATCGCTGACCAAACAAACCTCCTGGCGTTGAATGCCGCTATTGAGGCCGCCAGGGCTGGTGAAGCAGGCCGAGGCTTTGCCGTGGTAGCCGACGAAGTGCGCCACCTGGCGCGCAAGACTCAAGAATCTGTGGCGCAGATCAGAGGGGTTATCGAGAAGCTGCAGACCGGTACCCGTGATGTGGTCGGCTCAATGAGCCAGAGCCACGAACGAGCCCACGGCATGGCTGAGCATGCTGCCAGCGCCCTATCAGCCCTGGAGCAGATCAATTCCGCAGTGCGGGTGATCAACGATATGAATCTGCAGATCGCGACCGCAGCTGAAGAACAAAGCGCGGTAGCCGAAGAGGTGAGCCGTAACGTCTCAAACGTGAAGGTAGTAACCGAGGCGCTGACAGCCCAGTCGGCTGAGTCGGCGAAGGTGAGCCAAGCGCTAAACGCGCTGGCTGACCAGCAGCAGTCCCTCATGCAAGGGTTCAAGGCCTGAGGGTACACGCTTGGTCGAGAATTCTTTTTTTAACACAACTGTCGTGCTATAAAGATCAAAAATGTCAGACCCTGCTGGCCATCAATGGCAAACGGTCAGGGGACGCTTACAACATGTGGAGGTAAGGATCGATGAGTCGCTCACTGCAATACTGGCAAGCGAAGAGTAATGGCCTGGTGCCTGAAGGTCGGGCCTTCATCGATGGCAAGTACGTCGATTCTATCTCCGGCAAGACCTTCACCTGCCTGAACCCTGCCACCAACCAGGTTGTTGCCCAAATTGCAGAGTGCGATCGGGAGGACGTTAACCTGGCAGTTGCGATCGCTAAGCAACGTTTCGAGAGCGGAGTGTGGTCGAAGCGCTCCCCTACTGATCGCAAGAATGTACTGCTGCAGCTAGCAAAGCTGATCCATGAAAACATGGAAGAGCTGGCTCTGCTTGAGTCCATCGACATGGGTAAGCCGGTTGAGGTGTCGTATGCCTACGAGATGCCCGAGGTCGCAAGCTACGTTCAATGGGTAGCTGAAGCTGTCGACAAGCTCTATGACGAAGTCGCACCAACAGCACCTGGCGATCTGGCATTGATCCGCCGCGAGGCGCTCGGTGTGGTTGCGTGCGTCGTCCCCTGGAACTTCCCGCTCGACATGGCCATCTGGAAATGTGTCCCAGCCCTGGCCATGGGCAATTCCGTCGTACTCAAACCTGCCGAGCAATCGTCGCTGACAGCGATCAAGCTTGCCGAGCTCGTCAAGGCTGCCGGAGTACCGGACGGTGTGTTCAACGTTGTGACCGGTTTCGGCGAAACCGTGGGCGCCGGCCTCGGACTTCACATGGATGTCGCTTGTCTTGCGTTCACTGGTTCTACCGAGGTGGGTAAATACTTCCTCCGCTATTCCGCAGAATCCAACATGAAGTTGGTTTGGCTGGAATGCGGTGGCAAGAGCCCCAACATCGTATTTGCAGATACTGAGAATCTCGATTACGCAGCTGAAATGGCCGCGCGGATTTTCTACAATCAGGGCGAAGTCTGCTCCTCCCCTTCGCGTCTTCTGGTGGAAGAAGGCATCCACGATGAATTCGTCGCCAAACTCATCAAGCATGCAGAGCAGTACGAGCCAAAAGACCCTCTAGACCCGAGCAGCCTGATGGGCGCCCTGGTGGAAGATGGTCACACCGCGCGCGTCCACCAATACATTGAGCTTGGCAAACAAGAGGCCACGCTTGCATACGGTGGCGAACGCATTGAGATCAATGGCAGCAAGAACTTCATCCGACCGACCATCTTCACTGACGTGACCAATGAGATGCGGATTGCCAAGGAAGAGATCTTCGGCCCTGTCCTGAGCGTCATCAAATTCAAAACCGAGGCTGAAGCCATCGAGATCGCAAACAACTCGATCTACGGGCTGATGGCATCTCTCTTCACGTCCAATCTCTCTCGTGCCCACCGGGTGGCTGAAGCACTGCATGCCGGGACGGTGGCGGTGAACGCGGTCGACCAGATTTCTCCGCTCGTACCTTTTGGTGGCGTCAAGCAATCGGGCAACGGTCGCGACAGCTCCCTGCACGCGTTCGAGAAGTACTCAGCGTTGAAAACTACCTGGATCAAGTACTGAGGTTGCGCCATGAGCACCATTGAAAAAGTCGTCATCGTCGGCGCTGGCCAGGCTGGTTTCCAGGTCGCTGCATCCCTCCGCCAGGGTGGCTTCGAAGGGAGCGTGGTCATCATTGGTGATGAGCACAACGCCCCCTACCAGCGCCCTCCACTTTCCAAGGCGTATCTCAAGAGCCTTGCCGATGAGACGAGCATCCAGCTGCGGCCTGAGGGGTTCTATGTAGACAACCGAATCGAGTTGATTCGCGGTGACAAGGTTGAATCTATTGACCGCTCCAACAAGGTAGTAGTGACCGAGAGCGGAAAGCAGTTCAGCTACGACAAGCTGGCTATTACTACCGGCACCCGCCCGCGCCCACTTGAGCTGCCAGGCGCAGAGCTTCCCGGTGTTCATGCTCTGCGCTCGTTCCTGCATGCCGCGAATCTGCGGGACGAACTCCAGTCTTACGAGAACATCGTTATCATTGGCGGCGGCTTCATTGGTCTGGAAGTTGCCGCTTGCGCAGCGGGTCTGGGGAAAGCGGTGACCGTCCTGGAATACGCGCCGCGTTTGATGGGCCGAGCCGTCTCAACCATAAGCTCTGATTTCTTCAAGGCATATCACGAGAGCATCGGCGTTAAAGTCATTACCGACGCGCGGATGGAGCGAATTGTCGGTACTGATCGGGCACAAGCTGTCGCGTTGAGCAGCGGCACCCAGATCCCGTGCGACCTCATTCTGGTCGGGGTCGGCGCACTGCCAAATGTGGAACTCGCTCAAGCCGCTGGCCTGGATTGCGACAATGGCATCCTGGTCGATGAGTACGCGGTTACTTCGGATCAGAACATCTTATCCGCAGGCGATTGCAGCAATCACCCCAACGCCTACGCCAATGGGCGATTCCGATTGGAATCGGTGCAGAACGCAATTGACCAAGCAAAAGTCGCAGCCTCCACGATGCTGGGCAACAGTTCGCCCTACCACGCAGCTCCGTGGTTCTGGTCGGATCAAGGCGAGATCAAGCTCCAGACCGTGGGACTGCCTTTAGGCACCGATGAGCTCGTTGTACGCGGCTCGGTCGAAGATCGGAAATTCAGTGTTTTCCATTATCGCGAAGGCAAGTTGATCGCGGTGGAGAGCATCAACTCTGCGGGCGACCACATGGTTGCTCGCAAGCTCATCACGACCGGCATTAGCCCATCCCCTGCCAAAGTTTCTGACTCCGCAATCGAGTTGAAGTCGCTTCTCGCAGGCTGATGCATCTAGTAGACACAGGACACACCATGACCCAGATTATAAAAATTCACGCGCCTTTCGATGGCGAGCTGCTGGCTGAACTCCCTGCTTCCTCTGATCAGCAGATCGAGCAAGCTCTTGTGACGGCTCATGCGCTCTATCGGAATCGAAGTGGTTGGTTGAAGAAACCGCAGCGGATCGAAATTCTGAAAAAGGCGGCGACCATCATCGCATCGCGCCGTGAAGAGTTGGCTCGACTGGTGGCCCAAGAGTGTGGCAAGCCCTGCAAAGACTCGCTGATCGAAGTCGATCGCGGTGTCGATTGCCTGCATATCTGCGTGGAAGAGCTACGCACCAAGGCAGGCTCGGTCATCCCGATGGATCTGAACGCTACCTCTGCCGGACGCATCGCGTTTACCCAGCACGAACCGATCGGTGTAGTACTGGGCGTCAGTGCGTTCAACCACCCGTTCAACCTGGTTGTTCACCAGGCTGCCCCCGCCATCGCGGTAGGTGCGCCCGTGATCATCAAGCCCGCCCTGAAAACACCACTTAGCGGCTATGCGTTCGTCTCAATCCTCCACGAAGCCGGGCTTCCGAAGGAGTGGGCTCAGGTCGTCCTGCCCCAAGAAAACGAGCAGGTCGCTAAGCTGGTGGCGGATCCACGTGTCGGCTTCTTCTCGTTCATTGGCTCTGCAGCCGTCGGTTGGATGCTGAGATCAAAACTGGCTGCCGGCACACGATGTGCGCTGGAGCATGGCGGAGTAGCGCCAGTAATCGTTGCGCATGACGCCGATCTGGACATGGCAATCCCACGCCTTGCTCGTGGCGGGTTCTGGCACGCCGGGCAAGCCTGCGTTTCGGTTCAGCGCGTATTTGCTGATCGTCGCGTGGCACGCGAGGTAGCTGAGCGCTTGGCCGCAGCAGGGAAAAAGATGGTGGTGGGTAATCCCGTGCTGGAAACCACGGATATCGGCCCAATCATTTCTCATCAAGAGAACAACCGCATCCACGACTGGGTGCAGAACGCCGTCAACGAAGGCGCTGAACTGATCTGCGGTGGTGAGAAGATTTCCGATAGCTGCTACGAGCCGACCGTTCTGCTCAATCCCCCTCAAGACTCTGACGTGATGCGCAAAGAGGTCTTCGGCCCCGTTATCTGCGTGTACAGCTTTGACGAGGTCGACCAGGCGTTGGAAGAGGCGAACTCGCTGCCCTTCTCCTTCCAGGCTGCCGTCTTCACTCAAAACCTCGATACGGCCCTGCACTGCTACCAGCAGTTGGACGGTACCGCTGTGATGGTTAACGAAAACACCCTATTCCGTGTGGACTGGATGCCGTTCGCAGGCGCTCGCAATTCCGGTCATGGCGTGGGGGGTATCCCCTTCACCATGCACGAGATGCAGATCGAAAAAATGATGGTCTGGCGTTCAGACGTTTTGAATTGAGTTATTTATATGAATAATAAAGAACTGTTGGCTCGCCGTAATAAGGCTCTCCCTCAAGGCGCTGCGACTGCGTTACCGGTTTTTGTAGAAAAGGCTGTAGGTAGTGAGATTTGGGATGTAGAAGGCACCCATTACGTCGATTTTGCCTCCGGTATCGCCGTTAACAACACGGGCAATCTGCATCCCAAAGTCGTCGACGCTATCGAAAAGCAGCTGAAACAATACGCCCACATCGGGTTCCCGGTGCTCTCCTGCGAACCCTATGTCCGCCTTTGCGAGCGATTGAACGACTTGGCGCCAATCAAAGACGCGAAGAGCACGTTGTTCACCACTGGGGCTGAAGCGACAGAGAACGCGGTCAAGGTAGCCAGGTACTACACCTCTCGCCAGGGAATCATCACCTTCACTGGTTCATTCCATGGGCGTACCCAATTGGCCTTGGCCATGACCGGTAAAGTCCAGCCTTTGCGCACCGGGGTAACCCCATCGCAGGCCGGCGTCTACCAGGTTCCTTTCCCAATTCCACATCACGGGACTAGCGAGAGTGACAGCCTTCGAGCGCTGGATCACCTGTTCCGCGCAACCATCGCTCCAGACCAGGTCGCCGCGATTGTCATTGAGCCTGTGCAAGGCGAAGGCGGCTTCTATCAAGCCTCGCCGGTCTTCATGCGTGAACTGCGTGAGATCTGCACTCGTCATAGCATTTGCCTGATCGTTGACGAAGTTCAGTCCGGCTTTGGCCGTACCGGCAAATTCTTCGCCGTTGAACACTCAGGGGTGCAGCCAGATTTGATCGCGATTGGCAAAGCCATGGGCGGTGGGTTGCCGTTGTCAGGCCTGATCGGACGTAGCGACGTCATTGATGCTCCCCCGCCAGGGTTCCTGGGCGGCACATTCGCAGGCAACCCGCTCGCGTGCGCTGCAGCGAACGCAGTTTTGGACATTATCGAGGAAGAGCGTCTGCTGGATCGCGCTGAGCAAGTCGGCAAACGTATCTCGGCTTTTCTGCATGACCTGAAAGGAACTCCAGGTGTTCTGCCACTCGGCGACATTCGTGGCCTTGGAGCAATGGTCGCCTTTGAAATTGTCGCGCAACTAGGCACTCATACCCCGGACGCCGAAGCAACCAAGCGCGTGGCCGCACGGGCCAAAGAGTTGGGACTGCTGCTTCTCCCCTGCGGTTACTACGGCAACACCATCCGTATCTCCGCCGCGCTAAATATCAGTGACGATGTATTGGAAACGGGACTTTCACGCTTGGCCAGCGCGCTGAAGGCCTAATCCACAACTACTTCGAGATAAGAAAAAATGGTCAAGATCACCTTCATCCAGCCTGATGGCTCCCAAGTTTCCGTTGATGCCAAGGTCGGCGGCACTGTCATGGAAGCGGCAGTGAATAACATGGTCAAAGGCATTGATGCCGATTGCGGCGGTGCCTGCGCCTGCGCCACTTGCCACGTTTACATCTCCGATGAATGGAAGAGCAAACTCCAAGCGCCTGAAACAATGGAAAGCGACATGCTGGAGTACGCCCATGAGCCGGATGAGTCCAGCCGCTTGTCGTGCCAAGTCCGTGTGACAAATGAAATGGAAGGCCTCGTTGTTCGCGTTCCTAGTCAGCAAAGCTGATCCAGCAATTTCGTCACATAGGAGATAACTCCATGAGCTTCAATCAGCCCTTAGGCGGCAACCAGATGCCTCGCTTCGGCGGGATCCCAACAATGATGCGCTTGCCAACTGCCGAGAGTGCGGCTGGCCTGGATGCATGTTTTGTCGGAGTCCCCCTGGATATTGGCGCATCAAATCGGTCTGGTACACGGATGGGCCCGCGAAGCATTCGTGCTGAGTCCTGCCTGCTTCGCCCCTTCAACCTTGCTACAGGTGCCGCTCCGTTTGAAAGTCTTCAGGTAGCCGACATCGGTGATGTGGCAATCAATACCTTCAACCTTCCGGATGCTGTCGGTCGTATCAAAGTAGCATTTGACGAGATTTTGGAGCACGACGTCGTTCCACTCACCCTAGGGGGTGATCACACGATTACGTATCCGATTCTCCAGTCCATTGCTCGGAAACATGGCCCCGTAGCGCTCGTCCATATCGACGCCCACGCTGACGTGGGCGAGCACATGTTTGGAGAACGTATCGCCCACGGGACGACATTCCGTCGGGCCTATGAAGACGGACTGATTGAGCCATCTCTCACCTTTCAGATCGGGTTGAGGGGCACGGGGTATTCCCCGGATGACTTTAACTGGTCTCGCAGCAAAGGCTTCACCGTGGTGACTGCGGACGAATGCCAGGGGCAGTCGCTCGCACCATTGATGGATTCCATCCGAGCAAAGATCGGCGATCGTAAAGTCTACATCTCATTCGATATTGATGGGCTTGATCCATCCGTCGCCCCTGGCACTGGCACACCCGAGATTGGTGGGCTGACGGCCTATCAAGGTCAACAGGTTATCCGTGGGTGCAAAGGACTCAATGTAATCGGCGCTGACGTTGTCGAGATTTCTCCGCCATACGACCAATCGGGAAACACGTCGCTTCTGGGCGCAAATTTGCTCTTTGAAATGCTCTGCGTCCTGCCTGGCGTGAAGTACCACAACGTCTAATAAATCTAATTACAGAGTACGAACTGATGAGCCGTATTGATGTTGACAGTATTAACCTTGCCGATATGGAGTTCTGGAAGCGCCCAGATCGCGAGGCTATATTTTCGGCCCTGAGGGCTGAGAAACCCGTTTCCTGGCACGAATTCCCCGAAGGCTCCCCTGAATACGGCAGCAAAGGTTTTTGGGCCGTAACTCGCTACGACGACATCGTCGGTGTCAGTGGCGATGCGAAGACCTTCATCAACGGCGAGGGCACCATCGTCGGTGATCAAAGCGTTGAGTCCGCGCAGCAAGAGGGCTGGTTCCTCAACATGGATGCCCCCAGGCATTTCAAGCTTCGCCAAGTCGTGGCCAAAGCGTTCTCGCCGCAGGGTGTGACCAAGATGAGCCAGGTGGCCAAGCAGTATGCCCACCAGGTCGTCGCAGATGTGAAGCACCGGGGCGAATGTGATTACGCTCGCGATGTCGCTCAGGCGTTTCCTGTTGAGGTCGTGTGTGATTTCCTGGGCGCACCCAAGGAAAATCGTCGCCGCTTGCACGAGCTCACTGTCACCGCGCTCGCCGGCGACATATTGGGTGAGTACGCAATCGAGGCCATCACCGGCGCCTTCGCCGAGCTTAACGATTACGGGTACCAGCTGGCCAAAGAGAAGCGCAAGAATCCCAGCGGTGACATCTTGTCCATGATCCTGGCGACAGAAGTCGAAGGCAAGAAACTGGACGACGTGGAAGCCGGCTATTTCTTCCAACTGCTGGTTACCGCTGGCATGGAAACCACCGGTACAGTCGGTGCACATGCCATGAAATGTTTCCTGGAATTCCCAGAGCAAATGAAAATCTGGGCAAATGACCCAGCAGGCGTCGCAGCTACTGGCTTTGAAGAGCTCGTCCGCTGGGTCTCCCCGGTAATGCACATGCGCAGGACTGCAGTTCGTGATACTGAAATTGCAGGTCAGCGCATCGCCGAGGGTGAGAAGGTAGTGATGTGGTACAACTCGGCAAACCGCGATGAGACCAAATTCGACAAGCCGTACGAATTCAATGTACTCCGCTCGCCCAACCCGCACCTGGGCTTCGGCGGTGGCGGTCGCCATACCTGCTTGGGCGCGCACCTTGCTCGCCTGGAGCTGCCGTTCCTTCTCGCTGAAACTCTCACACAGCTCAAAGACATCGAGTTTGCCGGTGAGCCTCAGATGATTCCTTCTCGCTTCATCAACGGCATCTCCTCCCTTCCTATTCGCTTCAAGGCCGCCTGAGGATCAGCACCATGGGATTCAAAGATAAACGTATCGTGGTCACTGGCGTATCGTCAGGCGTAGGCCAAGCGACGGCCAAGGCTCTCCAAGAAGTAGGGGCTTATGTGATTGGCCTGGACGTTAAACCGGCGCATGACCATTGCGACCAATTTGTCCTGTGTGATCTATCGAGCCCGATTTCGATCGATGCCGCGCTCGCGGTAATCGAGGAGCCCATTCACGGACTGGCCAATATCGCAGGCGTGCCCGGCAGCCTCCCTGCAGACCTGGTTTTCAAGGTCAATTTTCTTGGTATGCGACACCTGACCAGTCAGCTTTTGCCTAGGCTCACTGATAACGCGTCAGTGGTGAACATTGCCTCGACTGCAGCCACCGGCTGGAGAAAGCATAAAGAGATCAGTCAGTGCATCCTGGCGGAGACCGATTGGGAAGCCTGTCTGGCTCAGTTCAACGATTTGGCAATGTCCGGGCCGGCTACTTACGACTTCACCAAGGAGCTAGTCGTCTTGTACACGATGCTGGTATCGAGCAGAGAGCGTCACCGGGGAGTGCGCGTTAACTCCCTCAGCCCTGGCGCCGTTCACACCCCACTGCTGCAGATCTTCTACGAAACCATGGGTGATGAGTTGCTGCAGAGCTTGAAAACCCAAGCCGGCGGACGCGACGCCTATCCAGAGGAGATCGCCAACGCGATTCTCCTGATGCTTGATCCTAAAGGGTACTGGATCAACGGTACTGACCTGATCGTTGATGGTGGAGCTGAAGTGTTGATGAACCTCGAAGAATTCGCGAAGCCTCCACTGCCCCTCGCCCACTGAGCAAAAACGGTGCTTCCGGGTTTAGGCATTCGCTTTCCCGGACTGCCGTCATCATTCGTTGGTGTACTGTGCTTGCCCCACGCTGTGGGGCTTTTTTATGCGATCAACCGGCTGAGGGCTGCGGTGACAAGCTTACGACCGCGCTCCTCTGGGAACCGATTGGGATCGAGAAGAAAGGAAACGAGCAGCCCGTCTGTGATCGCAACGATGAAATCAATCTCGTCCTCGATGTCCCCTTCGATCCTGAACTCACCCGTGCCAATACCCTCATCAATGAAAGCGCGCAGATGAGCTCGAAGATTTTCATAGACCTCGTGGAATTTTTGACGCAGGCGGTCATTCTGCCTAGCAGCCGCCCAGAACGAGACCGAGATCACCGAGTCATGTTCGTCGCTGGGTTGAGGGGTTAGTTCCTCGACTACAGCGCGAACCTTTTGCCGAGCCTTGGTGTAACCCAGCGTCCTGGCATTGATCCGTTCAAAGGCCTGCTTCGAGATCTCGTTGAATGCGAAATCGATCAACTCTTCCTTACTATTGAAGTAATGCGCAAGCGTACCGCTACTGAAACCACCTTCACGCGCGATCCCGCGAATCGTGACATTGGCCAGTCCTTCTTTAGAAATTGAGCGAATGACCGCCTTGGTGATTTCTGCACGTCTTACTTCGTGATCTACGATCTTCGGCATTCTTAACTCTTTCAATGATCATCTGGACGGAGGCATGACTTTCTTGGTCTCCGAGCTCGTCGCTATTACGGTCTACGCCGTCAAGCCTATATCGGAACAGCTACCTCAATAAGCTATGTTTTAACACGACAAGCGTTCTAAAAAAAGCGAGATTCATGAGCTAGGCAGTTCAGCGCAGCTGCGAATCAGGCAAAAAAAAGCCAGGCAAATGCCTGGCAAAAAGGGTGAGAAGTCTACCTCGGGCCCTGGTAAGCCCACAGAGACCTCAGATGTGGCAAATGCGCTACCACATCAGAAAGGGAAGCCTAAGCGTTTGACAAACCCGAGCCATAGCTTGCGCCATCCACCTTTCTCATCCACCCCTGCAAGCGCTGCGAAGGTGATTTTGGCGCCTATCCATCGGAAGGGCTCTGGAGGGATGTACCCAGATGGCTTCTGCGCGATATCCAGCTTCAGCTCAGGCAGATCTGCTCCGCTCAGCAGGCCGAGACCGGTAACGGCGCCATAGCGACTGCCGGCCACACCAAATCCCGTGTACCCGCCCGCATACACTGCCTTGCCCGAAAAGTATTTTCTGAAGAACACGGAAAAGCGCATCGAGTAGTCGATAGGCCCACCCCAGAGGTGTGAAATTTTCACATCGTGCAGCTGCGGGAAGGTTTTGAAGAACGCCGCCGCCAGCCGGTGGTAAGTCTCGACCTGCCCGTCTTCTGCAGGGTTGAAATTACCGCCAAAATGGTACGTGACACTTCCCCCGAATATGATCCTGTTGTCGGCGGTGAGACGCATGTAGTTGAGCTGCGTCCGGGTGTCATATATCCCCTGACGATTGTCCCAACCAATGCGCTTCATCTGCTCATCGGTTAGGGGTTCAGTGGCCATAACATGGTCACGCACCGCGATGATTCGGCGTTTGATGTCGCTCTGGCCAGCGTGCCAGGCATTGGTCGCAAGAAACACCTTGGCCGCGTCGACGCGGCCATTTTGGGTCATCACCGTCATCCGGTCGCCGTTTTCCGACAGGTCAGTCATCTTCGAGTTTTCGAAGATTTTCACACCCAACTTGAGTGCCGCTGCCTTCAGCCCCCAAGCCAGCTTGGCAGGATGCACGATCCCGCTACGATTCTGTGACCACATGGCACCTTGAAACATGGGCGACTTAAGCTGAGCCTGGACGCCAGTTTTATCGAGCCATTGAACGTTGTGTCCATAACGCTCGTGCAGGTCGTACTCTTCCTTCAGCTCTGAAAGGTGGCCATCGTCCACGGCGACAGTCATCTCACCGTTCCACTCGATATCCGCATCGATTCCATACCGCTCAAGCGCTGCCTTGAAGTCATCCAGGTTCTTCTGGCCGAGCTGCTCCAGCGCCTCGATGTCCTCTGGGAAAACCCGGGCTTCGTTAGCAAGGCCGTGCATGATCGATGTGGAGATGATGCCGCCAGGCCGGCCAGATGCCCCAAAGGCTACTTTCCCTGCTTCCAGGACGATGACAGCCTTGGACGGGTCTTCTTCCTTGGCTACGATTGCCGCCCAGAGGCCGGTGAATCCGCCACCGATAATGACAAGATCAGCTTGCGCGACCCCTTCAAATGCCGGCTCCGCATCTGGAGCGGATGGATTATCGAGCCAAAATGGCATGAACTTGGCATTCTTCAACGCATTATCAATAACGGTATTCATCGCGATATCACTCAAGCAATATATTGTGGTTTAAGCTACAACTGATTTGTGCTTGGAAGCGTTAGCTAATATGAAGATGACACATGGAATTAGACAGAGCCCTTGAGCCATCAATCCGAAATTGCTCAGCGGAGAAAAATCATCTACCACGTGCAAAGTAACTGCCGCGACTAGAGGCCCAATGACCATGCCGAGGGAGTCAGCACCGCTAACTGCTGCAGTAGTCCGACCGGTTGGATCAATATGAGCCGCGAACATTCTTACGTATGCCAGCAGGAATACGTAAGCGAAAGACATTACCACTACAACTGCGGAGAATATCAACCACGAACCTGAGGCGCTGTAGTAGTAGGCAGCGGCTGCTGACACCATACAGGCGACCATAATTGGAACTACGGTTTTAGTCTTGGCATAAATGTAGTTCGCCACGAACGGAACAAGTAATGTGGGAGCTGATGAAGATACGCCCAAATTTCCGATATCGGACATAGTCATCCCTACCGACTTACCCACCTGTTCGAAGTATAGCCACAGCGTATTTGAGCCAGAACTAGCAAGCAACGCTACAGCAAAAAGAGAAATACTTTTGATATTTATCACTTGCCATACGGAAGCACCCGCAGCCATTTGTTTGAGCTTTGCTTTGGGCATGAACACAGCCAACGGCAAACACAAAAGGGCAACAGACACCATGAACCAGAATACCGAGGCGTAGCCAAAATACGGTTCGAGAGCTGGGATAGCCAGGAAGGAGATAAGCGATAGCGCCGCTACGATGCCAGATGCGTAAGCGAGGAGTCTGGCTCCACCGACCATTTGCGCAAGGCAGGCGAAACCAATGCCCATGCACAGACCTTCACCAAGACCAACAAACGCCCTAACCACGAACAAGGCGATCACGCTGGAAGTGTAAATGGTCAGCACCTGACCTATGAGAATGATGGACAAGCCAGTCAAGACAGTCAGCCGTGGTGGCAGTAGGCGAAGCATCAACGATACAAACAGCGAGGCCAGCGCGATCATCCCAATCTCGGCGGTCGTCGCATAGGTAGCTGTGGAAGAATCCAGTGCATGATGCTCGATAACAGCACTGAAGATGAATGGCATCACCATCACAGGCAGACTTGCCATACACGGGACAGACAAGGCGGCAAGCTTCTGGAGAAGACTAGCTTCGAACAAGCCTTCTGTGGGCTCTGACATTTTGCACCTCTTTTTTTGTAGTAATAAGAGAGTCAATGGCAGTGTCAAACATTCTAGCGAGGCGCTTAAGCGATCACAGCTATTATTGTAGGCACGCAACTCATGAGCAGATCTTGCGGACGTTATTGACCCCTCATATGATCAGTTTAATCCGCTGAAACTGCCTTTACGATTGTGCAGCACCGTTACCTGAACACCTATGGCGCACAAGGCCAATACCGGGAAAATTAGGCCAATCTCAACTTCCCTAGCCCCCCGACCTCCATACCGCCACTAGGTATGAAGCGACCTAAGCAGGGCTCTGCCATAGGGCATCCAGCCCACGCCTGCGGCGACATCAGGCTCAACCTGGTATCGACCAGAGCAGTCCCCGCCCTCATCTTTGGCCGGAAACGACCGCTACTGACCGGTTCAGCCATTTTTTGAGCGGACACCTTATGACAGCATGGCCGTCAACAATTGCCATAGCTGCAATTACATTGGATTGAATAGCTGCCGCAAGTGCTGAACAGAATTTATCTTAATTCACGAATCCAATGATTAATTACAATAGGAGATCTTCACCGTGAATCTTATCACTCCCAATCATCTGGCGCTCTGGCCTGAGGAAGGACAGGCATTGCCCGGCCACTTCTACGTGAATGAACAGTTTTACGAACTTGAGCGCAGGGGCTTATTTACCGATGATTGGTTTTTCGTGGCTCCCGTGGGTGAAGTCGGTAAGCCAGGTGATTATTCCTCCATCGACATCGCAGGCGAGCCTCTACTCGTAACCCACGCTAAAGACGGTGTGATCCGTGTGCTGTCACGCGTATGTCGTCACCGACACCTGAATGTCATCGAAGGTCGTGGCAATAAAAACTCGTTCACTTGCCCATACCACTCTTGGACTTACAAGTCCGACGGGATTTTGATTGGCGCGCCGATGATGGATCAGGTGCCTTCCTTCGATAAAAAGAAGTGCGGGCTGCCTTCCATCAAAACTGAGATCTGGAACGGTCTGATCTTCTGCACCTTCGCAGCTGATCCGCAGCCACTGGAAGATCAACTGAAGAAACTGGGCCAGCGACTCGACCCTTACCGTTTGGGTGAGTGGGAAGCCGAGCTCGTTTTCAACGAAGCCATCGACTGTAACTGGAAAGTCGTTGTCGAGAACGCGAGCGAGAGCTACCACCACATCGGCGCTCATAAGGATTCACTGGAAGCGTTCACCCCGGCCAAAAATGTCCGGATGGGTGAGACAGGATCGCGCTTCTCCACCCACCACCTTTGGCCAGTAAATCTTGAGCCAGGTGTTGAGCTTAGCGGCACCCGTGAGACCGGCATTCTTCGCATCCCTGAAACCGAAGCCTCGGTCGGCGGCACCACCACCATCTTCCCGAACATGATTATTGCCGTCAGCGCAGAAGGTGCGCTTTTGGCAGGCGTCTTCCCTCAAGCACACGACAAGACTGTGTTCCGGCTGTGGACGCTGCGCCACCCCTCCATGCCAGTCGAGCGCTACAAGCAGCGGGCGGGCGAGCTCTCGGCGCGAGAGTTCTTGGAGAAGTTCAACGGTGAAGACCTGGTAATCGTTCAGGGCCTGCAAAAGGCACTGAAATCCCGGTTCGCTGATGGCGGCACCTTCCATACCACCGAGGTAGGTCTGACTGCCTTCTACGACTTCATCAAAGGTCGTGTTTTCTAAGCCACTGCAGGAAGGCTCGTTGAATCACTGAGCGCTTAGCATCCGGCTCAACGACAGCACAGCGGTCGCCGCTCAAGATCCTTCACGTGCGGCACGCTGACTGCGCATAACTGCCAAACAGCACCGGTGTTTCGATAGCCACCGGTGCTCGTCAGGAACAACGGAGCACCACCGTGTCAGACCAATGCACATCCCCACGTCCACTCGATGGCATAACTGTCGTAAGCTTTGAACACGCCATCGCCGCGCCCTTTTGCACACGCCAACTCGCTGATCTTGGTGCTCGTGTAATCAAGATCGAGCGTCCTAATGTCGGTGACTTCGCAAGAGCGTACGATACTAGAGCCAACGGTCTTTCCTCGCATTTCGTCTGGACAAATCGATCCAAGGAAAGCCTTGCGCTGGACGCAAAAAAGCCAGGCGCAGAGGCCATCGTGGATAGCCTTCTTGCTAAAGCGGACGTGCTGGTGCAAAACCTCGCACCTGGTGCGGCTGCACGGATGGGGCTCTCTTTTGAGACGCTTCACAAGCGCTTCCCCAAGCTGATCGTATGCGACATCTCGGGCTATGGGGAGGGCGGGCCTTACGAGCAGAAGAAAGCTTATGACCTGCTAATTCAGAGTGAAGGTGGTTTCCTCTCCGTCACAGGTGGGCCAGGAGAAGATGAATTGGCCAAAGCAGGTTGCTCGATTGCTGATATAGCTGCCGGCATGTACGCCTATACTGGCGTGCTGTCTGCGCTCCACTTGCGAAACAAGACCGGGCTGGGCAGCCGCGTGGATATCAGCATGTTGGAAAGTCTGGTTGAGTGGATGGGCTATCCGCTCTATTACGCGTACAACAATGCTCCGCCGCCTCCACGCGCAGGCGCCTCGCACTCCACCATCTATCCCTATGGGCCCTTCCCTGCCAGTCCAGGCGAAACCGTGATGCTGGGCCTTCAGAACGAGCGTGAATGGTCGCTGTTCTGTGAGAAGGTGCTGGAAACACCTGAGCTGCTAGACGATGGGCGTTTCAACTCGAACGCCAATCGCTCGAAGAACCGCGATGAGCTTCGCACCATCATTGTCGAGAAGTTCGCGGAGCTCGGTACTGAGCAGGTTATCCAACGCCTGGACAATGCTCCGATTGCCAACGCCAAGGTCAATACCATGCATCAAGTGTGGGAGCATCCTCAGCTCCGCGCGCGCGAGCGCTGGGTGGAAGTGGACTCTCCCCAAGGAAAGCTTCCTGCTCTGCTTCCACCAGGAGCCAATCGTTCGTACCAGCCTCGGATGGATGCGATTCCTGCGATCGGCCAACACAGTGAATCGATCCTGGTTGAGTTGGGGTATACCGCTGAGCAGATCTCCGAACTGAAGCTGGTAGGTGCAGTGTGAGCATTCCAAAGATCATTCGCAGTGCACTGTTCGTACCTGGTAGCCGACCAGAGCGCTTTGCCAAGGCGCTTTCCTCGAAGGCTGACGTCGTGATTGTCGACTTTGAGGATGCGGTTGAGGAGAACTTAAAAGAGGAAGCTCATGCCAACCTCTCTCAGTTTTTGACCCGAAACCCTTCTATCTCGGTCGTGGTGCGCATCAACGCCTCGGGTCACCGCATGCATCGGAGGGACATCCTTTTCTGCTCCAAGCACCCTGGTGTCTCAGCAGTGTTGTTGCCAAAGGCGGAGTCTGCGGATCAGATCCTGGCAGTTGCAGAAGGTGGGAAACCGGTATGGCCCCTGATCGAGAGCGCTCAGGGTTTGGCCGATCTGGACGAGCTCGCAAGTGTCTTGTCAGTGCAACGTTTGACCTTCGGAGCGTTAGATTTGGCTCTTGACCTAGGCATTTGTGCCAGTAGTCCTGCTGCCTACCGAATCTGCGATCAGGTGCGTTACCAGTTGCTGATCAACAGCTCCATCCACCGCCTTGAGAAACCACTCGACACGGTCTATCCAGACATTTCAGATATCGCTGGCCTGAGGCAGTTCGCTCAGGATGCGCGTGACCTGGGATTCAGCGGGATGCTGGCCATACATCCCAGTCAGGTGGAAGTGATCAACCAGGTGTTCACACCCTCTGAACAGGAAATCGACTGGGCAAAACGCGTGCTTGATGCCGCTAAAGGTGCGCCGGGCGCATTCCGTCTGGAGGGAAAAATGATCGATGCCCCAGTGATCGCTGAAGCGAGCCGAATCGTGGAGTTCTACGGCTCATAGCCATTGAACAACCCTCTTCATCCACGGACGCTGATCCAGCTCATGCTTGATCGCTTTCGAGATGAAGCCATCCGGCTCAGGAGCACCAATGGCTTATATCAGCTCTTCGGACGTCACCCGCAGCGTGGCAACCGCCCTACAGTACATTTCTTACTACCATCCGAGCGACTTCATTCAGGCGATGCATGAAGCCTACCTTCGTGAGCAGTCGCCCGCCGCCCGTGATGCCATTGCACAGATTCTAATAAACTCCCGCATGTGTGCCACGGGCCACCGGCCCATTTGCCAGGACACTGGCATCGTGACCGTCTTCGTCAAAGTCGGAATGGGTATACGCTGGGAAAACCCCGCCATCGACCTGGATGACCTCATCAACGAAGGTGTTCGCCAGGCCTATGCGCTGCCAGAAAACGTCCTTCGGGCATCCATTGTTTCAGACCCAGCCGGCGCACGTTCGAACACAAAGGACAACACGCCTGCCATTATCCACTACGCCCTCGTACCAGGAAGCGAGCTGTCCTTCGACGTCGCTGCGAAAGGGGGTGGGTCAGAGAACAAGGCCAAGATGGCCATGCTCAACCCTTCAGACTCCATTGTGGACTGGGTGTTAAAGACAGTGCCCACAATGGGTGCAGGGTGGTGCCCTCCCGGAATGCTTGGCATTGGTATTGGCGGTACCGCTGAGAAAGCTGCTGTACTTGCCAAGCAGTCGCTCATGGAGCCAATAGACATCCATGATCTGATCAAACGAGGCCCGAGCAATCGCGTTGAAGAGCTGCGCATCGAGCTTTATCGCAAGGTCAATCAATTGGGAATTGGTGCTCAGGGATTAGGCGGGCTGACCACGGTGCTGGATGTAAAAATTCTCGACTACCCAACCCATGCAGCGTCGCTGCCGATCTGTATCATCCCCAACTGCGCGGCCACGCGTCATGTTCACTTCACCCTGGACGGTTCTGGCCCGGCAATTCTGGAACCACCAAGCATCGACGCCTATCCGAGCGTCGCTTGGGAAGCAGAAGAAAGTGTCCGCAGAGTCAATCTAGACACCGTCACACCAGAAGATGTGAAGACCTGGAAACCGGGAGAAACGCTCCTGCTCAGCGGCAAGTTGCTGACCGGACGGGATGCCGCACATAAGCGCATGGTGGAAATGATGGACAGGGGGGAACCACTACCAGTCGAGCTCAAAGGCAGGTTCATCTACTACGTAGGCCCTGTAGAACCAGTCAGAGATGAGGTGGTAGGCCCTGCAGGGCCTACTACCTCCACACGCATGGACAAGTTCACACCCCGGCTGCTCGCTGAGACGGGGTTGCTAGGGATGATTGGTAAATCCGAACGCGGCCCGCTGGCGATTGAAGCGATCAAGGCGAACCAAGCTGTCTACCTGATGGCTGTTGGGGGTGCTGCATACTTGGTTTCTCAGGCCATCACCAAATCCCGGGGGCTGGCTTTCCAAGAACTGGGCATGGAGGCGATTTACGAGTTCGAGTTAAAAGATATGCCCACAACTGTAGCAGTCACTTCGACAGGGGAATCCGTGCACGCCACGGGGCCGCAAAAATGGGCACCGATCAGCGAACTCGTGTGGTCAACCCTCCCTAAATGATCATGGTCACCAAGCGCTGCTTCTCGCCTTGGCGGCTGTAGAGTCCAGCTCATTTTCACTTACAACGATGATATGAGCTTAGTCAGCGTAGTGAACCCTCACGAAGGGCCTCTCACGACGCTGACCGGACGGGTGCTGCTCTGACGGAGATCCGCATCCAGGCCACCACCTCCACCCAGGTGGTGGCCATTTTATGGCGGTATTTGTAAATGACTAAAGTAGAACATGCCTGATCTGTAGAACTGCGCCTCTTCTACTAAAGGCCAGCCATTTGCGGATGACGTTGGCATTGATGCCGTGGCTGATGGCGACACTGCACATGCTTGCGACAGGTTGCAGGCATTCCTGAGCGACTAGCGTTTTGAATGGTTTCGTATAAGAACTTCGTTGGCGCCTGGAAAGTAACCGTCCGGCCAACTCACCTTCCTGACACCGACGCCAAAGGCGATGGTGTCACCTAATTTGTGATCGGACACCGCAAATCGCAGTGTTCCTGAACTCATACGGCATAGACGTCAGCATGGCGCAGGTGTTTCAGGCAGGGTTAGGCGCGTATGTCTTGCTGCTGGCCCGTCATCGCTGGCTCAACCGTCGCCACTTCGAGCGACATGCCGACGAGATTGATCGTCACCAGCAACTCAGCGACGTCGAACGGGACATGGCATTACGCGGCTGTATCCACACTGATGCGTATCAGGCTGTGAAGAGCGAGCGGACGGAGTTGAAAAAGCGTTTGGGCTTTCTGACTGATGCCGATAACTTCTACAGCAAGCTGCAGTCCTTGACCCAGGTTTTGAGGTGGCTGCTGAGCAAGCTCAAGTAAGCTTACGACGCTATACACCGCGCCCCTAGACAGGGGCCCAGGCCGCTGAAACTGGCCTAGCGGGCGCCGGTTAGAGTTAGACAATTCATGTAGCGACAAGGGATTTCGAGAAAGCACCATGACTACCCAGCTAGACATCGCAGCAATCAAAAAACAGACGCGCCTCGCACTACCTGAGGACGATGGGTACACCTTTAGACTGGGAATGGTGCTGTACGGGTTTGCCTCAATCAGCAGTTTCATGGCTGAAGTGTCCAGCTATCTGGATGCCGATGTTGACCAAACAGCGCTACAAGCTGCATGCGGTGGCGTCATTCTGACCGCGTTTCGCAAAGGCGTGAAGAAGGCCAAGCAATCAGCACCGGCAGTGGTACCTCATGGAAGAGCCGCTGCTGACTTATTCCAGGCCCTTAACACCCGGCGCTCGGACATTGTCCACGCTTACCCGATTACCAGCACGTCAGACGAGCAGATTTTGCATCGCCGGCTGGACGAGAGAAATAGACACTTCGACGTCAACAACGAGATTCTCGATGCGTTCATTACCAAGCTTCATGACGTGAGCACCAGCCTCTACAAAATCCGAGCAATCGTGAGGCCTGACCTGGGCGACTGAAACGCCCATCAAGACGTGGGCAGCAGATGTCTCACCAGACCATCAGGATCAATTGCGCCCGTGTATCCAGAGCCCTGGGGACGACTGCACACTGTGGAGTACCCAGTCGAGTTGAGCTCGCCTTCAGCCAGCCGGCAGACCCTTTGAGCTTTAGCCAGCGTCTCACCCCGAGGTAGACTGATGTCCAACCACACGCTTTACATCATTGGTAACGGATTTGACCGAAATCACGGGATGCCTACTGGGTATGGGCATTTCAAGGCTTACGTGCAAGCCAATGATCGGGGTGTCCACGATTGGATTGAGGACTACGTACCCGCCGGCGAAGACTGGGCCCATCTGGAGGCGGCGCTTGCCGACCTCGATACCGACCACATTGTCAGCAGTCTCAGCCACTTCATGGGGTCATATGCTGACGATGATTGGAGCGACTCGGGACATCATGATTTTCAGTATGAGATCAACCGAGTGGCGGAGGGATTATCGGCCACGCTCCAAACGCTGTTCGCTCAATGGATCCGGACGATTGAGGTACCTGATTCAGCCAATGCGCCGAATCGATTGGGCAACCTTGATCTCACCGCCACTTATCTCACTTTCAATTACACCAGCACGCTGACTAGCGTCTACCAAGTACCTAGGGCGAACATTCTACATATCCATGGCGAATCCACTGATGAGGACTCCGAATTGGTACTGGGCCACGGGTGGGCGCCGGAGCAGCGCCCATCGCTCTTCGAAGCTGTTGATCACGAAGATTCCGACCATCGCGTCATCGAAGCCATGACATCGTTGGACGATTTCTTTACCGCCACTTTCAAGCCCTCACATGCAATCATCGAGCGTCATGGCGATTTTTTCGCACGGCTGGGCACAGTTCAAGAGATCGTCGTGCTGGGGCATTCCCTGGATGCGGTGGATGGGCCTTACTTCAAGGCTCTCGTACGCGCATTAGAAAATCGCCAGGTGCCTTGGACGGTTGCTGCACTTCCAGACGACGATGAGCGAGAAAAAGTCTATAGGCTGCAAATGCAGGGCGTCGATCCTGCATTGGTTCGATGCCGACCTTGGAGCGAGTTTCATGCGTCAGGGCTGGGATGGCCATGAAAAACTCATAGCCTGAGGGGAAAAAGTGCAGCTACCACCTAGGTACGTTCAAATTAACGGCGCGGAAGGGATCTCATGTGCATGCACACGATCTCCCACTGCCCGAACCGGAACCGGCTGTACTGGCGAACCAGGACAACTTTTCCATGATTGTTCATGGCGTATTCTCCATCTGATCTCAGCGGGCCGCTGATAGCCTTTACACCACGTGCAAAGCGAGCAGATGACTTCAGGCAGGAAGGAGAGTCCTTGGGTAGTAGCTGCAGGCACAATGCTATCAGCGCGCTCGCACGCTGAAAAGCCCGGCTGCTACCTGAATCGATTCATGTGACATCCCACCCAGACGGGCCGACTTGAGGCACTGGTCTTCCCGAACCAATTGAGCAGTACCAGTAGCCGCCCCGTTTTTCGATGACGCACCCGCGCCACGAATCAGCCCATCATTTTGTTGTAGTGCTCCTCAAAGTCGGTCTTCACGAACACTTGGCGGAATCGCTCGACATAGACCTGCGGATCGATTTCGCCAAAGTCGGTGATGTTAACGGCATCAGCATGCGATTCGCGGTTGATATAGCGGTATAGGGAGCGGAATTGCGGATCCTGATCACCCAGGTCTTCGAGCGCCTGGGCGAGCTTGTCTTTGCAATGAACGAACGTGAAGTAGTACTCCAGGATGTTTCGCATCATGTTGGGAATCACCGTAACCGACGTGCGACCATCCAGGGCGTCTTTGATCGTCTGCCAGAAGGACTGGTAGTCATTCTGAATCTCCTTAGGCTGCATGGCGACCACGGTGCTGTATTCGGATTTTGTGATCCGGAACAAGGCCAGCTGACTCTCCTCCTGCCTACCATTCCCCCTGCCCCGCCCCCCGTCTTCATTCATGAGCTTGACCATCTCGTGGAAGAAAAACAGGTTATGGGTCAGGATGATTACTTGCTTGAACCGGGCTTTCGGACTCAGTACATGGCGCTTGATCAACGAGGCAATGTCGTACACGTAATTGTGGGACAAGCTCGAAATCGGATCATCGATCACGATGATGCGGTCGCTGATCAACCTCCCTGCTGCAGCGTTCAGCTCACCGTTGCAAACCTCCAGGAAATACAGGAAGGAAATGAGCGTTTTCTCGCCCTCGCTGAGCGTTTTGAAGACGTCCGTGCGTTGCTCGGGGCGCTGCAGCCTGTATTGAGGAACGTCCCCTTCCTCTTTAGTTAACTCGAAGCCCTTGAGCCCCAGGATGCGAAGCCATTGGTTGATGCTGTCGACAGACTGATCGATATTGGTGATCGCGGCCTTGGACTGGGCGATGATTGCGCGCTCTGCCCTCGCCTTCACCCGCAGCGCCTCAATATTATCCCTGGCTTGCTGCTGCGCCTGAGCAAGTTCCTGGTCTTCCTGAAGGTAGTGATCAAGTAAGGCGCCGCACGCTTTTCTCAACACACCCCAGAAATCCTCCCTGATTCGGCTCAGGTGGATCTGCTTGTTCTTCACCTTGTGGTTGAATTCATCGATGACTTTCTGCTCGACCGCGATGAGCTCGTTCAGGGTGTCAATCAATCCCGCAGTCACCTCAAGCTCAACCGCAATGGACGGGCTGGCCGCCTTTTTAACGATGAGTTGCTGGTTTCGCTCTAGCGCTGCAGTAAGTTTGGAGATTGTGAGTTGGAATGATGGGTGCTGGTAGGCGGCACCGCGCAGGCGCTGCAGGGTCTGATCGACCGCGCCACTGTAGCGGCGATGAATATCAGCGAGGTCGCGTGTACGCTGCTCGTAGGTTTTGTCGAAGATCTTGGCGAGCTCGGCATGAAAATCCTCTGGCAGCGGTTGCTGGCAGAACGGACATAAATCGCCCTCAATGCGGGGGAAGGTCAGCGCATGCTGAACCCAGTCAGAGTGACCTATGGCGTGAATGAGGTCAGCCAGGTAGGAGTTGTCCGAGCCAGTGATGATTTCGTTGAAAATAGGATGGCTTTCAAGCTCAAAGGTTGGAAGCCCGATAGGCTGAATCGAGGGCAAGTGTGCATCCGACGCAGACTGCAACGCTTGGGCCTCTGCCATCAGCTCCTCGGTGGTGACACTGCCTGTGGACTCAGCTGTCGCCTGGATCTTATCCAAAAGCCGCTCTTTGGTATTGAACCCTTGGAAGCAGTAGGCCAAGGGTGTCCCATCAAACGGCGTTTTAAGCTTCCAGAGACTGTCCTTCAACGCCTGCTTGGCAACCTCGCGCGCGGTCTTGCTGGCTGTGCCCTTGGCCAGCTCTTGCTCCTGCTGCGTTGACAGCACCTTGATAGCGGCCTGCGCGGCATTCAGGGCAGTCTCGGCTTCGATATTGCCTGCATTGAGGGTGAACACCCCAGGCTGAGCCATGTCCTCATGGAAGTTCTTCTCCATGAACGTGTGGTTGTAAACCAGGATCTCTCGCTCAGGGTCAGCAGGCACCATGCTGCAGGCCCGGTAGTAGGTCTCACCAGGGGCCTGCAGATAGTTGCCGATCGTGCTCTTACCCGTCCCGTTTTGACCGTAAAGCATATTCACCCGCTTCAGGGGGCCGATGGCGGTATGAGCGTTGGGTGAATAGCTTGATACGCCGCGTATGAGCAGGTTCTCGATCACAGGGCAGTCCGTCGCACAAAAAATTCGAGATTAATAGGTCTGCAAAAAATTTCAAAGTGCCAACATGCGTTTAACCAGGCCGCCAACGTCTAGATCTACCCCCTCTTTCCAAGTGCATCAGTATGAAACGGAGAAGCATGAGCGGCTCAGTGAGCCCCTACAGTTTCCCCGTGCCAAGCAAGTATGCGCCTCAGAAGATGGACAAAAGATATTCCAGGATCACTCTATCCTCATTGATAACAATAGACCGATAGCCTGTAGCTGAACGATGCTTAACCTGCTGCGACCGCATTGAAATATCTTTTAACTGGTAACTTTGAATTACAAGCTCACACGATCGCTATGAACAACTCCGTGACCAAGCTGGGATTCTCCAATCACGCCGAGCTGGCCGCAAGTTTGAAGAGAACAGGGCTCACGTGATCCTGAAACACCGTGAGCCTATCTACTACTCGACCTTCTCTAGCCTGAAGATCCGCATCGAAGATCAGGCACTAGGCGCCGGCTGCTTCTTTTTGACCGCAAAAAGCGTCAATTGATTAAGATCGCCGACCTCAAGCCTGTAGCTTTTTTTGGATTCTGCTAGCACCACCCGCCCCAATCCAAAAACTCGGAAATAATCTGCGTCTTCTTGGGCCAAGGTATCGTTAAAGAACCCTCGAAACCGGTACTCTTCCATTTCTTTATTGGTTACACGAAGGTAGACGCCTTTCCCATCGATACGATCCATAAACCAGAACATGAATCCGTTGTCTTTGCGCGGTTCCAGCCTAGCCCCGCCATGTATCACACGGTTCGGTGAGTCCGGAACGGCCTTGGCCACCTGTGGAAAAAACGATACAAGTGGCATATCACCTTCCCCGGTGACCTTCAATCGCAAGGCGAAAAACTCCTTGGTGTTCAGGTCTTTGTGAGCGTTACGGTAATACTCAACCAGCCGCTCGAAACTGCTCGTACGGTTCCGGTCGGAAAAAGAATTCCCCTTCGCAACTCCCCTCTGGCCGTCTCGCTGACGCGCTTCAGGATCGGAGTCAGGAGTGCCCGGCACCCCACCATCGACTTTTGACTTAGACCTACCATCAAATTCATTGATGAAATCATGGAGTTTGCGCTTAGCCTCGCGATCTTTAACAGAGGCTGCATCCGCCTGGCTGCCATCATCCGCTGCTGGTTCTTCACCTTGCCAAGGGCACCCATCAACATGCCCTACGTGAGGATCCCGAAAATGCGCCGCTCTATAGGTATCCTCCGGAAGGCTTGCGTAATTCACACCGGTAATCGTCGGCGGCTTGCTCAGCGTTAGGCATTCAGAGTGCGGGCAGTGGAACGTGAACCGCGACCTGGGCTCTGGCTGGGAAAAGTACGCCCGACGTGCCTCCGTGATCGACACAGTATCCTGAAGCTCGACGCAGTACGCTTGCGACATTTGAATCTTTGCGGGCATTCCTTTACGTCCTATCCTCGTGCCTAGAGTCTGGCCTCGCTTCACAGACGTCTATGCTGCAAGCGGAGCTGGGTGACAGGAGGTTATATTAGGTAAAAAGGCCTCCTGTAACTCGACTAAAGTCTTAGCTCCAAGGCCGGCGCTCGGCAGGTACTGCTGATGGGTTAGGTTCTGTTCTTGGGCTGAGACTCAAGATCGCCCTGCGACAACAGATCGAGCAGCCGAGCGACCTTTACGGACAGTGCCCGGCGTATCAGCCAGCTACATTGGCTTGACCGATATTACCTCTACGTACCTAAATTTCTTCTTCGCAGACCTCACCGCTTCTTGCTCAGCCAGGAGAGTGCTAAGAGTATCCGCCTCATGCACCAATTCCTGCATGGCGCCTTCGAATTCATTGCCCACGCTCAGCACGACTCTCAGCCTGGGTGTGAACGCAGAAGATGTTCTTTTCTTTTTGGAGGGCGGCGAAGGTAGCACAAAGATCATCTCTGGAGCTTCAGGCTCCGCACCGGTATCTTGAGCGGGAGCATCGCAGCTGCCGAACAAGGCTTTACGCATTTCGTCTTCAGTCAAACTTGTACTCATGGGTTGGGACTCACGCTTTGTTTCCACGACCGGATAGCGGTCGCTGTTCGCTATGAGGGGTGCGAGATCGTTCAGTTAGGAAAAGGTGAGGCGCATGAAAGTGCCTGGTCACGATGCAAAACCATGTTCCAACCGCGCTAGAAATTCCAATGCGATCTCAATGTCGACGTCGAGGGGGGATTTACCGCCCAATGCTTGAACTGGCTTGGCCAGCCATTGCGCTGCAAGGGACTGATTGCCGAAAACGCGTATCGCGCATTCGAGCAAGATTGGATCAATCTCTGCCATCGCCTCAAGCTCCTTTCAACCTGGCGCTACTGGGGTGGAGGCTGCGCATAACCAAGCTAGACGACCTCAAGCGTAGAAAAAGAACACCCTAGGCATCCGACCATTTATGGCTTTGACCACGCATGGTGTAAACCTATTTTTTGACGTGTAAACCCAACGGTTAACACCTCAAAAAATCGGTTTACATCGTGACTTAGTGACGGGCTGATTGTTGGCATTTAGCAGCTAGCCCATCAGCGTTGTCAGTCGCTCACCCATCCCGATTAGTCGGGTCTAACGGGACAAGTATACAACGCTTGCCAGTGCCGAACATGTACTCAACGTGCAGCCCTTCACACCCCACGATCAATGCCAGCAAAGGACGGGCGTCGCGCCGATCAGCAGCCAAAATGCGCCACTCCCTCAAGTCGACGGAGGAAGGTGTCGGATAGTTTTGCGGATGGGTATGCCACTCTCCGACATAGCGCACCAGCCCATGGCTTTCTTTCCAGCGCTTCATGGCGAGTTTGTGATGAAAATAAGGCATGCGCTCGAAAAGAAACCTGAAGCGCTTGTCCCAGAACGAGGGCTCGGTCGCCTCGGTAATCTCCAAATGCTCTCCACGCACATGGCCAAGCAAGATTCCACCTGCTTCCTTGGCGTCGATACCCTCCTGGATGAAACGCCTGAACACCTCTAGCGGCTGCTGATGCAGATACACCAGTTGCTCAGTACCAGGGACAACCCACGTTGCTAGGTGCGGCATATTGGGCAACCGATGTGGGGCAGCGGCGAGCAATCAAGTGTTGCCGGTTCATAACTGTGATCAGTCAACCGCGTGCTGAGCGAAGGCCAAGGTTTGCCAGCTAACCACGCCAGCGCAGAGTCCAACGCAAGGGCCGCTGCCTGGATCGATACAGATGCTGGAAAAGGCACATAGAGGCCTTCACACCCCTGCCCAGCAAAGATCGGCTGCACTCCACCTACCACGGATAAAAGCTCTCCCTGTTTATTCGATTCAGTCACGCAGCGGTAGCACCCTTGTTCGGCGCGATGTTTGATCAATGAGCGCACCGCGACCCCTGCCCCCTCTATCCAAACGTGCAAGGTTGGACAGGACGTAGATTTGGCGAGCCAGTGACCGAATGACTCCTCACCGGTGGCATCAATGATGAGATCCAAATCAGCCAAATTGATGTCTTTGGCGTCGTTGTTGAAGCTACGCACCCGTGCACTGGGCATGATGATCTTCAATTCTTCCGCAAGCGCATCAGATTTCGGACGGAACAGATAGTTGAAGCCAAGCCGGTGGCGGCCCAGGTTTTGGGGCATCAGGAAGTCATTGTCGATCAGTGACAGCTCGCCACCACCGATTCCAGCGCCCGCCTTGATCAGCATCTCAGCCACGAACCCGCCGATAGTGCCGCAGCCAATCAAGCCGATCCTTTTACCTGCAAAGGTGATCTGCCCTGGGATATTGCGTTCTGCCAAGTATCTGTCGTCGAGACGAAGCATCTGCAATGGCTTTATAGGGCAATCGAAAATGGGAAGACGTTGGTCGATTGCACGATGAGCAGGCAGGCGGTTGCGCTGCAGGTCGTGCACGATGAACCCGTAGCTGTATCTCGTTTGTTCAGGCTCGATCACGATCATCAGGGCGCGAGTCCCTTCGCGGTATGCTGCAGTCACTCTGTCGCGAATCTTCCGCCGGCAGGCATCATCCAGTTCATGCTGCCAGCCAAGAATCTCACCCAGCGTTTTTGGTGGCCAATTGTCCTGCAAAGGCCTCGGGGCAGCGCTGGAGGTAATCATCGCGACCTTAGAGGTAATCCCCGTAATTGCTCGACCTGGACGCGCAAACTTGGCCCGACTGCGCTCAACATCGTCCGTCAGCAGGTACATCGCATTGTCAGAGAGCTGTAGAAGCTCGACCAAGCCGGACTCACGCCTTTCGATATCATGGAAGCAATAATCGCCATACCAGTAGACGAAGAACTCCTCTTGCAGATCTTCTTTCATTTTCCCAGCCAGAAGCTGCTCGATAACCTCAATCGCTTGAAGCAGGGATGTCCGGGTTTGACCGACTGGGTCAAAGATATCGATCACTTCAGTCCCCGGAGCCGAATAGCACAGATAGCCATCAGGCGAGAGGTGGGGAACGACACGCGGAAGGGCTTTCGGAAGCCCCGTGAGCCAGAGCTGCAGGGGCCGTTCGAAAGATGGGTCTAGCCACACCTCACACTGGACTGTTCCCTGTGTAGCCGTGACCAACTCTCCTGCCATTGCGAGCCAGCCCGAACTTGGCTGAGGCTCCATTTTGGTGAATCCCCAACCTTTCATATGGCGCAGCACCTCCGGCATCGCGCTCATGGTTCAACCCGCCTTGGTGCGCTTTACTGGCTCCGCCGGCCCTGCCAAAGGCGCGATTGCAGCCATCGAGGCTGGCATGCCTTCAGGGTTTGACTTCATGCGATGCGGCGCATACGGGAATCGGTCGCCGAGCATTTGGTGAAGCCAGTTGTTGGCAGTGTGGGCATCGGTCGCGTTGATAGCGCCCTCAAGGTGGCGAGCAAAGTCCTCAAAAAACTCAACGGCGTCTGCAAGGGCTTCCTTTGCCATAGGGGCAGTGAGCGATGCGTCTGGGTCGATTGGGCTTGCGACCCCGTTGCGCAGAGCGTCTGGAATGCCCTTGACCACGTTCAGCAGGGCGCGGTCATCGCGCTTGTCGAAAAATTGGAACAACGGACAGGCTGCAGCCATGAGCAGAATCGAGCTCGGGCCCTTGTCTTCCCATCGCTTATCCCGGAATGCCTTGAGGTAGCGCACAACGCGAATGAGCTGGTCACCTTTTTCAAGGCACTCACGTTTGAACCAGTTCTTCATGGCCATAGGATCGGACTTACGCCACCCCTGCTTGCGATCGGCCAGCAGGATCTTGTCCGAGGGAAGTGTCTTCCAGCTGTCTCGTTCGGAGTTGATCGCGCTATCGAAGACCGCGTGCCCACGGCTTTCCATGTTGGCTTTGATCAACTGGAACAAGGTGTCAGGAATCACATACAGCGGGAGATCGATGTGTGCAGAGGGTGAGATGGTGACCCGCACGCAAGTGTCTTTAGCCTGGGTGTGCCAACCCCTTTCAGCGCACATAGGGCCGAGCACATCGATGACCGCGTCAAAGAACAGTGCGATGGCGAGCTTGGGACTGCTTTCTTCACGCATGACACTCAGCGGAAGATAAACCCCGTCATCGATATCCGACTGCTGAGGCGGGGTTGTACAAGGGCTGTTCAGCGTTTTGTACGCCCGCGATCCCTGGATGTAAAACCTCGGTTCGCAGATGTCGCCTTCCAGCCCTTTATCACGAAGGGCGCCAGGAAGCTCGGCCTTCAGGGCCTCCCGGATGTCTTTACGAGCACCATCAATCCGGGACAATTCGTCGGGTGCAAGATCGAGCTCATCAAGGAAGCAAGCTTCCCCAGTGGTAGTGAACAGCAAAGGACTGAAATTGGGCATGAAGCCTCCGCTCAGGCGCTAAATGAACGGTGCCTCCAGCAACTGCTGACTTTCACATTCGAGACTACCGAGCGCGCTCTGCACCCCTGAATCTCGTCACTGCCACCCTACGCCAACCACATAGTTCCAGAGGGTGCAGTCCTTCCCGGCTTGTCAGCTACCATGCTCGATGACACGCGAGACACCATAATGCCACCCCACAACATATAGATCAATAGTATTGGAAAAACACCACATGTAGTGCCTGACAAAAATTCACCGCTGACCTGTAATGACGGGCTCAGGTCGCTTTCGGGCGAGTGAATGTCACCTGTCCTGCGGTGTTGAGCCCCTCCGTCCACTTGCGGTCTGTGAAGTACGTCCCTTCCATGTACAGCCGATCTCCCAACTCTTTCACGAACACCCTGGCAGCACCGGTATGAGTGTTTGTGTCGGTGGCCACCGGAATTTGTGTGTAGTTGACGAACATGTAGTTCAGTTCCAGCAGGCCCGTCTGGTCGCTTGGTCGCACGGAGACGCTGATGGTTTTGGATTCGGAGTAGCCGTCGGCTGAGACGAATTCCATTTTGACGCTGAAAAGGCGAGCTTTGATTTTTACTTTCCCGGGAACGGTGATGAGCGAAGTCCCATCGCCCAGGCCGAGCCATTTTTGCTTGATTCCCCAGTTGGATTTCAGCTGCATGTCCCACTCCCCATCAATGGGAGGGAGGTACTTGCGAAGGAGCGGCGCCTTGCATAGCCAAACGAATAACGGCGTTTGGCCTAACACCCAGAAAACGCCAGAGCCGAAAGTCACCGCTGACGTGATGGGACGGCGAAGGTCGATGAGCGGCCCCGCTACAAGGGCTGGGATCTCCTTGTAGTACATGACCAGGAACACTAGGACACACGTGGTGGCGAAGATCCCCAGGGTCTTGGTGATCCCAATGACTTGATACATTCCGTACCTCGGCTTCGACTGCTTGCGCCTTACCCTATACGCTCTACTAGATGGTGTACATGACAATCCGGAATGCAGACGTCCGGGCTCCAGTATGGCCGTAAATGTCCCAGGCCTTGTCCCACACAAGCCTCTCCACCTCTACACCCAACGCCAGGCTCACCTCCCTTACAAACCGGTATTCTGAGCCCATCCACGAGCAAGCCAACTACTCCATTTTCTGAGGAGCTGAAAATGCACATCGAAATCGATTTGAACCGAAACGACTTGGAAGCCCTGTTGAGGCACTGCCAATCATTCACGCCAGCAAGCGGTGACGCTCGCGAGGATAGCCGATTAGAAAGCGCCCTGGAGGCCTTGGAGGAGGCCCTGCTGACGGCTAGCGCATCACAATAGTGTGAAGCCGTAGGGCGGTTTCATCAGACGAATATCCGCGCCCATGTCATCCGCAGTAAAGACTGCGGGACGAGTTCATCCAACACTTCCAGACGGTTGGATGACATGGGTGCTATTGGAGACGGACTGCCCCACTCAAAAAAATTTCTGACGCCTTGGTTGTTTGTATTCAAAGCGTAAGTAGGGCCTTTGGCCCTAAACACCGATTCCCCTGACCGCCCTCGCCTCGCCTGCGGCAAGGCAATCAAGGGCTGAAAAACCCCAAAAACAAAACCGAAAAGCTAGACCCAGAAACCGTGGCCGGTTCCAGCACCGGCAGTCGTGCTTACACCGTATAAAATCTCTTTGCCTTCAAATATTAGAACTCCGTCTCGCAAAAAAATTTTCAAGAGGGGGGGGTGCAAAATAAATCGGACTTCGCGCCAAAAATGTCGACTGCATCACAATTTTCACCCTTTCAGGCTTATTTTGTCTGACGCTGACCCGCGAACAGGCCTGGTTATGAGTTCTTGTGAATACACCCATGGGGAAGCGATCCACCTACTGTATCCAGCAAGTGGCAGCTATCGGTTTTGCTTCGAGGCAATGAGCGAATGAAACGCCTCCTCCGGTGAAAGCCCTTCTCGCAACCTGTCCCCTAGAAAATCAGCATCCAGCTTGGCAGGATCAAAAAAAGCGCGAGCATGCCGGACTAAATCCAACCAGAACTCCCAGGGTACAGCAGTGTACTGGTCATCTCGGCACCGGTAGCTGGGCCGCTGGAGCAACCCCGGCTCCCGCTCGACCAAGTCGTCACTTACGCGCCGCATAATTTCAAATGGCACATTGCTCATCCCAATGAGGCTAGGGTGAGTTAAACGCGGAATCGATTGCACTGCTGCTTGAGGATCAATGACATGCATCTCGGCGAGGCGCTGAGCGTCAGCTTCAAATTTCAAGACGCCAATAGCCGCTACCAGACGCTCCACGATTTCGAGTTCAGCCAGATTGCCACGCTCCAGCCCGATTACATGCTTTTCCATACCAAACCTGCCCATCAGTTGCTGTCCAAACCTTGCTCCGCAAGACTACTGCGCCTGAAGAACATCTAATGCGAATCATCCAATGCATCACGGTGGCGCTTGATGTGAGCCATATCGGTTTGCCAAGCGTCCAGGAAGTCATGCCAATCGTGCCGGTAATACCCCTCAAATACCCGAGTTGCGGGGCCCAGCGCCACAAAAAATCTAGTTCTCCAGGGCTCTGGTAAGTCGGCGTCTTTAATAATCCAGCAACCGATGGGATGGGGAGTACTTGGCAGCTCTGCAAGCTGCGCCATGTCGAAGGAGCAATCGCCCAGTGGATCTTCGCGGTCGAGACGCTCCAAGTCATCCAGACGCTTCAGGATCTCGGCGACCTTCCGATCACCTGGTTCCATATCAGCGAGTTGCCAAATCGCTTCTCGACGTTGGCGTTCTCTCACCCAAATCTCGTTCACGATTGCCCCAGTGGAGTACACATGTACTCTTTCATGATCGATTAAGGCGCAGAATCTGGGCCCGCGCCCATGGAGCGGCCATCGTACGTTTTTACAAGAGCGGCCCAGCGAAACGCCAATGCCCTCGTCTCGCTAACCTCAGCGCTTTGGGATCGACCTACTTTACCGTAATGCCATGCTGCTCAAAGTCGCGCATAAGCCGTTTGCGGCTCAGCATGGAGGGAAGCTTGAAGATATTGCGGTAACCGTACCAAATCCCCGCAGGAATCAGCAGGAGTCCAAGGCCGAAAGTTGCCGTGGCGGCAATGATCGCCGCTGGGACAGAAGCGATTGAAAACACAACGCCTTTCAATACCGTAGAACGGGCAATTAGCCGGATATCTTCCAGGTCATACTCAATCTTTCCGCCAGTCTTTTCGACCGCGAGAATCACAATAGACTTCTTGGACATATGTTTGTAGAACCAAGTCCTGGGCGTATCGCTAACGAAAGCCCCATGCCTGTTCAGATACTTTGGAACCACCACCTCTTTAAAGTAGAATGTGCGCCCGTGCTCATCTTCCAGCCTGACTCGGTTATAAAGCGCATCGAGCTCGCCCGAGGCCTGCACATTATAATTCTTTACAATGACTGTACCTTTTTTAAGCTCGGACATATCCGTTCCTTAATCTATTGTCGCGACCCAAAGTCAAGTCAACGCCGTTCAAATCCCCCTCCCCTACAAACCTTTGATTGGCCACCTAGTGGAGTTCACTTAGCACTACATGCACCTCACGATCCCACACTTTGCTCGCTGGTGATTACATAGTGATCACCAGCACTACTCTTCATCAGCTTGAAGCCCCCCCTAGTCTCGACGTGGCGTACCGGAGGTGTGGCGATGGTCATGCCGTCCTCGGAAATTCCAGACTGATCCCTATACACCAAGGCTACGTAACGCTGCCCCACGCGCGCTGCCTGCGAGAGGTAGGCGTCGATAAAAATCCCCCATTCCATACCCTGCGCCTCTGCAATCTCCGGAGGCAGGCCTTGAGGACAGCTAGAAACGTCTGCTGCTGGTGGGAGGTCTCGTTTCTTTGCGCAACTGAACATGCAATAAATCTCAAATGGGTAAAAGCCTCTACCAGGTGGCCGGCGAGGTAGAAGTTCGTCTTCAGCCAGGCCGAGGCGGAGCAACGATTTGAAGGTTAATTGCCTGCACCGCAGCCACCTGGCTCGTCTGCGACAAGCAAACCACTCACACCCCCACCCTAATCGCAAGGTATTCAGGCGATGCGCCCTGCTGAACGTTGCCGCATCATGCCCAGATGCAACCCAACACAGCGGCACCTTACAGTTACGAACATCATATGCTGTGTAACTGGACTGCGCAACGTGGCTACATCCTCCTCTTTTGAGGAAATCGTCTTGTTGAAGCAAGCGTTAGCGGCAGTCGTGCGAGCACTCAGGGGAAATCGGGGTTTCACCCAGGAGGCTTTGGCGAATGCGGCATCCAGGACGTATTTGAGCAAGATCGAGAATGGGCAGAGCAGCCCCACCCTAGACAAGTTCATAGAGCTTGCGCAGGCGCTCGACCTGAGCCCATTGGCCTTCCTCACGCTGATCATCTCAACGCGGGACAACGTGCCCCAATCGGCTCTGCTAGCCAAGGCCACCGAAGAACTGGAGGCGCTGCAGAAACAGGTAAGCGCCGCTGATATCGCAGCTCATCTGGAAGGCCTCGACGTCGTTAAGCGCCCCGCCGCTCGACCAAGTGATTTGGTGAAGCTCAGAAAAGTGCTCGATTGCAAAGAGGCTGGTCTGAGCCAGGCAGAGACGGCTCGGCAGCTCGGGATCAGCCGTTCCACAATAGGGTTTCTGTGGAACCGATCCCTTTCAGCCGACAATTGAACATTAGAGCTCACGTGAAGGAGCCCTACGCGGGGCTCAATTCGATATGAATTCGGCGATAGTCTCGCCACCTCGCCTCGCCGTCGTGCTGATGCACGGGTTCAAAGTCCAAGATCTACACCGAAGGACGCATCTCTCAAATGGTCGGGTAGCAGCTCAACGGGAACAATCCCAAGTGCTGTCCAGGTGAGTTCATGCCAGATCACGTTCTGGATCACCAAGGTTGTTGCCAACGCAATCTCGACATCGTCGCTCTCCTGAGCAACCTCCAGATTCGTCTCGTGCAGTGCTACTTCAGGCAGGAGCTCGCGAAGTAACTGAATGACGGCACCAGGGTATCGGCTATTGTTCTGCAAATCGGCGATCGGGGAAAAGCTGAAGCCGCTCCAGTCCCTACGCCTGGCAATTACCGGAGTGAGCCTGCTGCGCAGCTCAGAGTGATTGAAACTCGCAGCCACTAGCCACCAAACCAGCTCGACATCATCGATCTCCAGCCCCGCCGGCGGCGTCTCACGGTAGTTTTCATATTCCTCATAAAGCACAACCTCGGGTCGAGGAATCGGCTGGCCTGGCCTCCAATCAGTACAAGCCTGAATCGGTGTCTCGATTGAAGGAGCGGCATCTTCAGCCAAGGAATGTGATTGGATCAATGCATCAGGTGCGTAACGCATACAGGCATCTCATGGGTTTTGCTGAGCTACCTCAGCAGAGCAATGGCGAGTTCGTGCAGGCCTGCAAAGGCAAGGCAGCGGCTTATGCAGGGTGCAGCGGTTTAAGCAGTTCCAGCGGTTGATTAGCTGGACGCGTATATCGGGCTGCCACATGGTTAGAGGGCATGGCAGCACACCTTCGAGATCATCAGGGTTTAGCGATGCGTTGCCATTGGGGGTTGACCACCAACAGCTCTGAATCGAGGACTGTGCGCGATATCAATGACAGCGTTTCAAGCAAAGGCCTGGCGCGTATCACCCTCTTGAGCTCTTCGGTATCGACTTCTTTCGGTCGTGACCATTTTTCGGACAGGCGACTCGACCGGGCACTCTTCACCGCCGCGACGATTTCATCCACGAGTCTGATTACCCCGCCAGCACCCAAATCCTCCGGAGGTCGATTTACTCGGCCCGTGAGCCAGCGGCTCAGTGTGTCGCACTTCACCTTTGCAGGTTTTTCCGAGCAGCGATGCGCCACTCCCGAGCGGTTAAACACGACGTAATGATCCTTGGCATCGGGTAGTGGCCCGATATCGGACGGAAGAACAGTCACCGAATGATCCAGGATCTGATCATTTAGATAGTGCGTATTGAGCTCGGCGGACTGATAGAAAACAGGAGCTACATAGGCCACCGCGTTGCCTTTGCTTTCAAGATCAAGGAGCAGGTTATGTTGGTCGGAACGCTGAAGGGAATGTAGGTGCCAGCGATAGTACGGCCCATGCATTAACCTGAACTCCTTGGCGTTGCTTCGCTCCATGTTATGGCTCAGCTTGAACTGCAAGAAGACTGGACTCCCTCCCACAATCTTGACGTCATAGCCTCCTCCCGCCTGACCTTCAGCATACAGGGTCGGAAATTGGGGCGCAGCGGCAATGGCCGGCCCCAGGAATTTAACGACCTCGCTGGTCACCGCATAGCCATACGAAAATTCAGAGATACTTGGAGTCATTGACAGTCCTTATCTTGAGCTCAAGCTAATTCGCCTGGATCACAGTGAGCGCGCGTAGATTCCGCCAGAGTGTTGCCGTGGATTCCAGGCAGCCAGGCCCCCTTGGTCGGCTTCATCGATGCGCCGGTAGATGTCGACATATTCATTCCCGTAATTCGTACCGTGCTCAGTGGTAGGGATTACAAAAATGCTCTCGTGCCGTTTCTTTCCATCGGCGTAACCGATCTCCCAAGGGCACCAACGGGAAGCCAGCGAGTTTGGCGTTGCCAAGAACAGGAAAAGATCAGCTTCAACGATCTTGTTTTTGATCTTCCTGGCGGTATCGCCGTTAGTGGTCGCAGGCATCTCGCTGTCCATCCAATCGACGTAGAGATTCAAACCCTGCTCTCTAAACAGCTGGAGCAACCCGAGTACCAGCGTGCGATCCTGGTGGCTATGGCACAAAAATGCCGTCCTGTATCCCAGCGCACGCGCGCTCTGAGAGTTCGAAGCCGTAGAGTAATGGCGGCTGCGTGACGCAGCAGATCTGAGGGTGCCGAGATTGATGGGCATTACTGGCTATCCTGATAAATTGCCGTAGCGTGTTGAGTGTCCGGCTGTTGGCTGTTGGCTGTTGGCTGTTGGCTGTTGGCTATTCAATGGGCCTCTGAGCATCACAAAATGCTAGCCGCAGTTGAGATTGAGATAATCACCGCTCCGTGGAAGACCAGCAGCGTTTTCGAAAAGCAAGCTTTGAAGAAATCCATGTTTCCATTGCTCACGACCAGCGCCATGGCGAAATCCACTTGCTCAGGGTTCAGCAAGCGCACCTGGTCGTATAGCTTTCGATAATTCCGCTCCAGGGCCAGGAAATATCCATCCAATCCCCATAGCGCAATTGCCGGTGCCAGCGAGTAAACCGCGAAGCCTTTGTTATCTTGGGCGGCAGCTAACGCGAACAAACCGGAAATCAGCAATACCGACCACCCTTTCAGCAAAAAAGAGTTGGTGGATAAGCGGTTGATAACGGACTGCACAAACTCCAGGTGTTTGAGTTTCCTATCCATCAATAAACTCTGTTCCGACCACGGTAAAGATTCTTCGCGGCTGCAGGGAAGACTTGAGGCTCATCAGCACGAATGTAGCCACCCAACCAGCTTGCAAAGTCACGATACGAAAGACTCTTAAGATGTTCCGTATGGGCCTTGTGATAGATGGGCAGCGACTCAGTTGCATAAGATTGCAAACCATCAATCATATTCTTGCTCTGCTCGACCTCCCACATCATATGGCTAAACATCAGCTCCATATGAATCCAGGCAGAGTGAGTCCTCTGCTCGTCCTGGACGGAATGCTTGGTTGAGATCGAGTTTTCTGTGTTAAGAAACAGCAGCATGGACGAGCGCATGATCATTTTCTGCAAAGCAGTCGCCAAAATCATATTGACATGCGCTGCTGAGCGATTAAGCCGCTTGTAATCATAAGTTCTACTACCCATGGGGACAGAGTACTTATCATCGATAGCCTTCAGCAGCTCATAATCAGAACCCCAGAAGATGGAGTCCACAAAGGCAACAATGCCCTTCTGCTTAAGGTTATGAGCTAGTTGGATAGCAGCGTTCTGATCATTGAAAGAATGCGAGATAAACACATCGCAATGCATTTCTGGAAACAGGTGTTTAGCAATTAGCTCAGCATCAACACTGACACCCTCATTCAAAAAATAATCTTGCAGCGAAACAACTTTTTTCTTTAGCTCAGCCTTGTACTGTACGATTATCAGTGGATTCAGCGCGATCTCACCCTCACCCAACTTCATTTCAAATCCATAATGCATATTACATGTCCTTATTCAAGTAATTCACGCCCTTAAGCTTGAGCGCAGGAAGATCCTTCAACGGTTCCTTTCCAATTTTGAGACCTTTTACAAACAAGCCTTCGTAATCAAGAAGCTCATCATCGTCCAACATCACCCCAGGTAACTTTTCCGCTGCACCACCGGGGCTTTTTAACGGAAGGATTTTGGCGGTTGGGCAGGCTTCCCTGAACAACCTAAACTCTTGATTAATCCCTTCCATTCCACCAATGAACACTGCAGCATCGTAATTGTACGCAGTGAACATTTGCCTTCTCATGACAGCCAGGCTTTTTTCTAGCGTCCCCCTGGCGGGAACGAGAACGAGATTCTCGAACTGGGAGGCCTCGGCGGGAAAGCTTTCTTGAAAATACTGGCTCTGAAATAAAGTTACGGCCTTCTTGTTATCGACACCCAGTTCTTCACAGACTGCTAGGATAAGGGGGGTGATTGAGGGGTGCCCGCCGAAGACCAGATGCTTTCGCCCCAGTACGCAAAACAAAAAGGAGCGCAGGGCAGACTGAATCAATACAGGGTTGCATCCTTTGTAGTACTCGCTGTCGGTACTCGGGACGCTGGCGGAAAGGAAAACGCTGCTCATAATTCAGGGTCTCTGGGCTTTTTCTGTGGCTGTACATCATGATGACGCCATGTCAACGACCATGGTCAAGACTTCCCGGAAACTAAGTGCGCGCATTATCCCACACACTGAACTCCCATGCGGCCTCATCAGTTGTCACCAGCCGAACGTGGCTCTCCACATACTTTCCGAACCACTCCATATGAGCGCGCCATTTTCGTTCTTTAATACCTACCTGGTTGTAAACGACCGCAACCGGAGGCTTGTGCAAATCCAGGGTAGCCTCGTACAACGCGTGGCTTGTGGGCACTCCGAGCTCTGGATATACCGCAATGGTTTTACCGCCAATGGACACGATCAAGCTTCTGCTAACCGAGTGACCAATGATCTTTCCGCCATAGTCAGCCAATGAGTGGCTTAGCTTATTAACGGTTTTGGAGTACCGGTTCGCTACGCTCTGGGAACGCAGGAGCTCGACCTTATGGACGATTTCATCGATGTCATGATCGGAGATCTTCCGGTTGAGCTGGGCATTCGGTTCGTCAGTGGTTGCGCCTTCGGTCGTGCCAGGCGTATTCGCTGGTGAGAAGGACGATTGGGAAAGGACAATTTCGACGCCAATGAGCTGGCTCGCCTTGGATTCGACCTCAGGCCAAGCCACCCTCAATACCGATAGACCACGCAAGGTAGCACGTGCGAACTCTGCGGCACTCCACCGGCTATCAAAATAGCCAGGGGTGTCGAGATAGACCATCGCGTCTGAGTCACAGAGCTTTTGCCAGAGCACCTCCTGAAAATGCTCGCCCGAGTGGATGCCATGGGTATCTAGGAAAACGTCGTATTGGCATGCCGAAAGGGCTGCATAAAGCTGCAGCGCAACCTCCGTGGACTCCACTCGGCGATAGCTCAGAAACACCCGGCGCTGCCTTGGGATGAGCGCAGCGCTCTCCAAGAGGGCTGTTGTGATCGCCTCCACCCCGTCGTCTACCTCAAGACCATTCAGAGCCCCAAGGGCTCCAGGGAACTCCGAAGCAAAGGTTTTCTTGCTCTGAGCTACTGGGATCAGAGGCACGCGGCGTTGAATCAGCTTCTCGATGGATGCCTCTTCGTGGTCATCAATGTGGAAGCATAGAGCTGCACAGCATCGATCGATCAGAGGCCGGAAATCTTGGGGACTACCCTCCGCGATCTCCACATCCCGTCCAATCAAAAGCCCAAGATCTTCCACCCGGCGGTAAATCGCGCCACGCAGGGCTGACCTGAGCGTCTTGGGGACATCCCCTAGTAAAGCCAAGTAATAGAGGGGTGCCTGATCGTCCATAAATCCTACCCAAAACCGTGCTCTGAATTCTAGTGGCAATAAGCTATCAAAAACTCACTTCGTTGGCTCGCTAAAATTTGACGCTCGGCGCTGGTAGTTAGGGAATAGAGCCATTGGGGCCTATGAGGATCCACCTGGTCGCCGGCCTGAGTCCAAATGCCATCGGCAACGCAAGGGATGGCGTGGAGTACCGAGGGGTGCCTTGACGTGACTTGGCATGGCATGGCATGGCATGGCATGGCAAGGGGTGGAAACGTCGAAATGATGAGTTTGATCAGCGGGGCCGTAGAAATTTACGGGCTTTTGGGCTGGAAAAACGACCGCGCGCCCGGGAAAAACGGAAAATGTAAACGTGAAAACCTATATTTTTCAGTAAGTTACGATATAGGTTGGTGGTCGATGGTGCGACAATTGAGCATCAAGGCGGGAAGCGCGTTTACATTTAATGAAAAAAATGACTTCGAAGGGCTTGTTTACATTTTGGATCTAGCGGATGCTATAAATACGACATCGAGATCGACTCGATCATGATCGGAAGCCAGGTGGTACAAGGCTTTCGGGGGTGACTGGAGCTGGAGAGGTGATCGAAGGCGAGTCGATTAGCTGGGTTTACCAAGGTTACCAAGAATAGATAACGTCGCGGTAAACCGATCGCAGATCACCACCGCACCGCGCGCCAGCGCCGGCTGGATCACCTGGGCCAGGTGCTGGGCACGGGCAGCGAACATCAACAGCAGTTCGGTATCGGTGGACATGGCTTCGCTGCCGGGTTCGAGCAGCAGTTCGCGGATGCGCTCCGCCAGGGGCGTGCCGCCTGGCTCGCGACTCAGCACCACCTCTACGCCCTGTTCACGCAAGCGCATGGCCAGGTATTCACGATTGGTGGTCTTGCCAGCGCCTTCCGGCCCTTCAAGAGTAATAAACAAGCCGCTCACGGGCAGTCCTTAACGAGTGGTGTCGGGCGCCGGCGTTTGCGCGGGCGCGGCCGGTACAACGGTGTCGGGCTCGGTGCCGACGCCAGGTGTGCTTTCTGGGGACGCAGCGGGTGCTGAGTCGGCAGGTACGCCCTGGGCGGGCTGCGGAGTGGAGGTACTCGGCGCCGCAGGGCTGGAGCGATAGTCGGCACGCCGCTTGATTTGGAATTCGCGTACAGCGGAATTATGGTCGTCCAAATCATCGGAGAACACATGGCTGCCATCGCCGCGCGCCACGAAGTACAGGCTGCTGCCGTCGGCCGGGTTGAGCGCGGCATGGATCGCCTCGCGGCCGACCATGGCGATCGGCGTGGGCGGCAACCCGGTCATGGTGTAGGTGTTGTAGGGCGTAGGCTGGCGCAGGTCGGCACGGGTGATGCGCCCGTTGTAGCGCTCGCCCATGCCATAGATGACCGTAGGGTCGGTCTGCAGCATCATGCCCAGACGCAGACGGCGGATGAATACGCCGGCGATCTGCCCGCGCTCCTGCGGGATCCCGGTTTCCTTTTCCACCAGCGAAGCCATGATCAGGGCCTGGTACGGATCACGGTAAGGCAGGCCGGTGGCACGCTCCGCCCACTCCTTGGCCAGCACCTCGTCCAGACGCTGGTAAGCCTGCTGCAACAATTCGACATCGGTCATGCCGCGCACGAACCGGTAGGTAGCGGGGAAGAAGCGCCCCTCGGGGAATACGCCGGAATGGCCGAGCTTTTCCATCACCTCGGTGTCGTTCAGGCCATCGAGGGTGTGCTCGAGGGTGTCATGGCGAGCCAGTGCCGAACGCACCTGACGGAAGTTCCAGCCCTCGACCAGGGTCAGGGTGTACTGCACCACATCGCCCCGGCGCCAGGCGCCGAACAGCTCGCCCATGGTCATGCCCGGCGTCAACCGGTATTCGCCGGTGTGCAGCGCGGTGCCGGCCATGTTGAAGCGCCAATACAAACGTAGCCACAGGGCCTCGTCGAGCAGCCCCTCATTCTGCATGCGGTAGAACATGCGGTTGGGCGTGGTGCCGGCGGGCACTTCGAGCATGCGTTCTTCGCTCAACTGGAGCGGCTGGTCGACCACCGACCGGACCTTCCAAGCCGCCCAGCCAAACGTCAGGCCGGCTAGCACCAGGCCTATTTCCAGGAGCAGGAGGATTTTACGTCTCACGAATCAGGTTTCCAGTAACGTACGGGCAAAGGCCTGCAGTTTACGGGTGAGCGGGCCTGGCGACCAGTTCAGCGTGCCCAGCGCACGCACTGGCCACACGCCATACACGCTGTTGCAGACGAACACTTCGTCGGCCTGCTCCAGCACTGCCATCGAGACCTCGCCGACCTGCACGTCGATGCCCTGGGCCGTCGCATGCGCGAGCAACACACCGCGCATCACGCCGGCCACGCCGCATCGGGACAGATCGGCGGTCAGCAGCCGACCACGGCTGACCACGAACAGGTTGCTGTAGACACCCTCGATGACCCGGCCCTGGGTGTCGCACATCAAGCCTTCGGCATGCTCGGCGTCCTGCCATTCCGCGCGGGCCAGCACCTGCTCCAGACGGTTGAGGTGCTTGAGGCCGGCCAACAAGGGCTGCTCGGCCAGGCGCGTGCGACAGGGATACAGCCGTACACCGGCCTCGGCATGGGCCTTGGGATGGCCTGGCAAAGGACTGGCTTGCAGCAGACGACGTGGTGCGGTGGCCGGCGCGCTGGCATAGCCGCGCGGGCCATCGCCGCGGGTGAGGATCAGCTTGGTCACACCCTCGCCGAGTGCGCTGGCATAACGCAGGATTTCCTCGCGTATGAGCGCGATGTCGGTGGGAATGAGCAGGCGTTGGCAGCCCTGCTCCAGCCGCGCCAGGTGCGCATCGAGCAAGCTTGGCCGCCCTGCGCGCACGGCGATGGTCTCGAACAGACCATCGCCGTAGGCCAAGCCTCGATTCTGCAAATTCACTGCAGTTGCCGGCTGGCCGTCGATCCAACTGTGCATCAGCCAGGGAACCTGCGGAACACCAGCGAGCCGTTGGTGCCGCCAAAGCCGAAGGAGTTGGACAGCACCACGTCGATCGGCATGCTACGCGCCTGGTGTGGCACGAAGTCCAAGTCGCAGCCTTCGTCCGGTTCGTCCAGGTTGATGGTGGGCGGCGCCATCTGACTGTTGATCGCCAGCACGCTGAAGATCGCCTCCACAGCGCCGGCAGCGCCCAACAAGTGTCCGGTCATCGACTTGGTCGAGCTGACTGCGACGTTGTAGGCATGCTCGCCGAACACCCGCTTGATCGCCGACACTTCGGCAAGGTCGCCGGCAGGCGTCGACGTGCCATGGGCATTGATGTAGCTGACTTCGTGCGGCGCCACACCGGCATCGCGCAAGGCATTGGCCATGCAGCGCGCAGCGCCCTCCCCGTCTTCGGGTGGAGAGGTCATGTGGAACGCGTCGCCGCTCATGCCGAAGCCGACCAGCTCGGCATAGATGGTCGCGCCGCGCGCCTGGGCGTGGCCGAGCTCTTCGAGTACCAGCGCACCGGCACCGTCGGAGAGGACGAAACCGTCGCGGCCTTTGTCCCAAGGCCGACTCGCCCGGGTCGGTTCGTCATTGCGGGTAGACAAGGCGCGCGAGGCACCGAAGCCCCCCATACCCAATCCGCAGGCCGCCATTTCGGCGCCACCGGCGATCATCACGTCGGCTTCACCATAGGCGATGTTGCGCGCAGCCATGCCGATGCAATGCGTGCCCGTGGTGCAGGCCGTGGAAACGGCGTAGTTAGGACCTTGCAGCCCCAGATGGATGGACAGAAAGCCCGAGATCATGTTGATGATCGAACCGGGGACGAAGAACGGCGAAATCCGCCGCGGGCCTTGCTCGTGCAAGGTCCGGCTGGTGTCTTCGATATTGGTCAGTCCGCCGATGCCCGACCCCATCGCCACGCCGATGCGCTCGCGGTTGTCATCGGTGATTTCCAGGCCAGCATTGCGTACCGCCTGGAAACCGGCCGCCAGGCCATACTGGATGAACAGGTCAAGTTTGCGGGCTTCTTTGGGCGACAGGTACTGCTCGACTTCGAAGCCCTTGACCGAACCGCCAAAACGGGTGGAGTAGGCAGACAGATCCGTATGCTCGATCGGACCGATACCACTGCGGCCGGCCAGAACACCCTGCCATGTGCTCGGCACATCGGTGCCCAGTGGCGACAGCATCCCCATACCGGTGACCACGACGCGTCTACGCGACACAGAACTCTCCTTTTGAAATAACTACTGTTCTTGCAAAGAAAAAACCGCACGCCAGTGACGGCAGTGCGGTTTTTCTCGACAAGAAGCGTCGACTACAAAACGGCTTAAGCCTTGTGAGAATTGATGTAGTCGATGGCAGATTGTACGGTAGTGATTTTTTCAGCTTCTTCGTCAGGAATCTCGGTTTCGAATTCCTCTTCCAGAGCCATCACCAGCTCGACGGTGTCAAGCGAGTCGGCACCCAGGTCGTCGACGAAAGACTTCTCGTTGGTCACTTCTTCTTCTTTGACGCCCAGTTGCTCGGCAACGATTTTCTTGACGCGTTCTTCGATGGTGCTCATACCTTGTTTTCACTCCTAATGGACATATGTCAGGCAGCTGACCGGTGGGTAATTTTATAGAAAGACGCCTGCTTTTCAAGCTTAATGCGTCACCTCATGGCCACCCGACCCGCTGCCTGGAATCTGGATGCAGCTTTATAACGGATTTTGCGTGCGCAGTCTGGCTATTTTTCTGCGCAATCCGTCACATTGAGTGGCCTGTTTACATGTACATCCCGCCGTTCACGGGTACGGTAGCACCCGTGACGTAGGCGGCGCCTTCGGATGCCAGGAAAGACACCACGTTGGCGATTTCCTGCGCTTGGCCCAGGCGACCCAGGGGAATCTGGGTCTGCAGGGATTCGCGTTGCGCCTCTGGCAATTCACGGGTCATGTCGGTGTCGATGAAGCCTGGCGTCACCGAATTGACCGTGATGTTACGCGAGCCGACTTCACGCGCCAGGGCGCGACTGAAGCCTTCCAGGCCCGCCTTGGCAGCGGCGTAATTGACCTGGCCGGCGTTGCCCATGGCCCCGACCACCGAACCGATGCTGATGATACGACCCCATTTGGCCTTGGTCATGCCACGCAGCACGCCCTTGGACAGACGGTACAGGCTGTTGAGGTTGGTATCGATGACATCGAACCACTCGTCGTCTTTCATGCGCAGCATCAGGTTGTCACGCGTGATGCCAGCGTTGTTGACCAGGATGGTCGGCGCACCGAACTGCTCGCCGATAGCGGCGAGCACGCAGGCCACGGACTCGTCGCTGGTGACGTTGAGCGCCATCCCGGTGCCGGCAACGCCGTGCTCCTTGAGGGTTTCGGCGATACGTTGGGCGCCCGATTCGGACGTAGCCGTACCGATCACAGTGGCGCCCTGACGGCCCAATTCGAGCGCGATGGCTTGACCGATGCCACGGCTGGCGCCAGTGACGAGGGCGACTTTACCTTGCAGGCTCATGCAAGCTTCTCCTAGATCAGGCCAGCGCCGCGCGGGTGGCGGCGAAGGCTTCAGGGGTATTGAGGTTGTAGGTGGTCACGCCATCGGCGCACCGTTTGTTCAAGCCGGCCAGGACCTTGCCCGGGCCGCACTCCACCAGGTTGACCGCACCTTGCGCGGCCAGCGTCTGCACGCATTCGACCCAGCGCACGGGCTGGTAAAGCTGGGCCAGCAGATCCTGCTTGAGGGTGTCGAGGTCGCGGGGGACGGTTGCGCTGACGTTCTGCACCAGGGGAATCGCCGGACCTTTCCAGTCGATGGCGTTGACCGCTTCGGCGAAACGCTCGGCGGCAGGCTGCATCAGCGCACAGTGCGACGGCACGCTGACCGCCAGCGGCAGCGCGCGCTTGGCGCCAGCGGCCTTACACAGCTCGATGGCGCGATCCACCGCGGCCTTGTCGCCGGCGATGACCACCTGCCCTGGGGAATTGAAATTCACCGCGCTGACGACCTGTCCTTCGGCAGCCTGGGCACACAGCTCGATCACCTTCGCGTCGTCCAGGCCGAGAATCGCCGCCATGCCGCCCTGCCCTGCAGGCACTGCGTCCTGCATCAGCTGCCCGCGGCGCTCGACCAGGCGCACGGCATCGGCCAGGGTCAAGCAGCCAGCCACGACCAGGGCGCTGTACTCGCCCAGGCTGTGACCGGCGACAAAGGCAGGACGGGCGTCGCACTGCTCTTGCCACAGACGCCACAGCGCGACCGAAGCGGTCAGGATGGCGGGCTGAGTCTTGTCGGTTTGCGCCAACTGCTCTTCAGGGCCTTCCTGGATCAGTTTCCACAGATCGTACCCCAGCGCGGCCGAGGCCTCCCTAAAGGTTTCGACGATGCAAGGATGCTGCGCACCGAGTTCGGCGAGCATGCCCAGCGACTGGGAACCTTGCCCTGGAAAGACGAATGCGAGGGTTGCAGACATGGAACAGGCCCTTATGAAGAAGTCATCGATGTACACCATCAGGCGCTTGGCCTGACGGTCAGTCTGAAAACTTGGATGTAGAGGTCGACCAAGCGGTCACATTTAATCATCTAGCGATGCCATTGCCTAAGGCTCTGCCTGAAAAGTCCTGATACTCGTCCATGCTGCGTTGAAAACCGGCCGGAAGGCCGGCCCCGTCGGAATGCTCATGTACTCCAGTACAGTCGGACGCGACCCCGGCCGTTCCTCGCCGGTTTTCGCGGGGCAGCCTTCGGCCTTGCCTGGCCTTCGTCTCAGAACTTTTCAGACAGAGCCTAAGGCAGAGGCTGTTCGAGGCGACCCAGCAGGCGTTGCGGCAGATTCATATGAACCTCGACCAGCGCCCGCTCGATCGCGCTTCGAAAGCCCTGCACGCCAGTCGAACCATGGCTTTTGATCACGATGCCTTGTAGCCCCAGCAGACTGGCACCATTGTGCCGAGCAGGCGCCAGATCCGCCTTCAAGCGCTTGAGCAATGGCAAGGCCAGCAGACCTGCGAGGCGCGCCAGCAACCCTTGGCGAAACAAGGCCTGCAGACGCTCGGCGATCATGCTGACCAAGCCCTCGCTGGACTTGAGCACGGCATTGCCGACGAATCCGTCGCACACCACGACATCCGCTTCGCCCCGGTACAGACCGTCGCCTTCCACGAACCCCACGTAGTTGAGGTGGCGGGCTTCGCCGAGCAGCGTTGCGGCTTGCCTGACCTGCTGATTGCCCTTGATGTCCTCGGTGCCGCAATTGAGCAAGCCGACGCGTGGCTGCTCGATACCCAGCGCCTGCGCCGCTACCGAACCCATGACGGCGAACTGGTAGAGCTGCTGCGCAGTGCAGTCGACGTTGGCGCCCAGGTCCAGCAACTGACAGAAACCGCCGCGCGTGGGGATGGCCGCCACCATGGCAGGACGGTCGATGCCTGGCAGCGTCTTCAAGACGAAGCGCGACAACGCCATCAGTGCGCCGGTGTTGCCGGCACTGACGCACGCATGGGCTTTACCGTCGCGTACCAGTTCCAGCGCCACACGCATCGAGGAGTCCGGCTTGCCGCGCAGTGCCTGGCTGGGCCGCTCGTCCATGCCGACCACTTCGCTGGCTGCGACGATTTGCAGGCGCGCGCGTTCGGCGGCGGATATGCCACTGAGCAACTGTTCGATGAGGGAAGGTTGACCGACGAGGGCCAGATGCAGCGAGGGCGTAGCTTTGAGGCAGGCGATGCTCGCCTGAACAATGAGACGGGGACCGAAGTCCCCACCCATTGTGTCGATCGCGACGATCGGAGCGGACAAGATTTACTCGTCAGCGCCCTTGTCGATCACTTTGCGACCACGGTATACGCCTTCTGGCGAAACGTGGTGGCGCAGGTGAACTTCGCCGGTGCTCTTGTCTACCGACAGCGCGTTTTCCGACAGGGCGTCGTGCGAACGGCGCATGTCACGGGCAGAGCGGGATTTTTTGTTCTGCTGAACAGCCATAATTGATTAACTCCTAAACGTTTGGGTCACGCTTTAACTGCGCCAAAACACTGAACGGGTTGGACCGCGATACCTCGTCCTTCGGCTCGGGCTCATCTGCACCGGCCGGCTGCTGGCATTCTTCCGGATGATGAGCAGGCACGATTGGCAGAGCGAGCAACAGCTCTTCTTCGATCAATGCCTGCAGATCCAAAGGATCTTCGCCCAGTTCCAGCACGTCATAGCCTTTCGGCAACGACTGGGTATTCGCACCCTCCTTCACCACGGCGTAGGTACATTCGCTATGGATCGGCAGGGTGACCAGCTCAAGACAACGCTGGCAAACCATCTTGACTTCGACATCCAGCGCCGTGTGGACAACCACCGTATGCTGTTCGTCTCGTTCAAAATCGAACTTCGCCTGCACCATACCGACATCGTCGGAAAGCGGGTCGCAGAGTCTTTCCAAATCAGCGAGTGGCAGCGAACCTTGAAGGGTTACGCCGCGATCGGCCAATTTGCGCGGGTCAACGTGAGGTGGAATCGGGTCATTCAACATAGGCGCAGCATTCTAGGGACGCCCCCTACTCCTGTCAAAGGAAATTAGGCGGCACGTCGTGTGTTAGGCTCTGTCTGAAAAGTCTTAAGCGAAGGTTAGGCAAGGCAAAAACAGCCGAGGAAGCGGAGTTTACTGGAGTAAATGAGCATTCCGAGGCTGTTTTTAACGCAGCATAGCCGAGTCTCAAGGCTTTTCAGACAGAGCCTAGGATCGCTCATCCGCTTTGGAGACCATCATGCTTCCTTTATTACTGGCTTCCAGCTCGCCCTACCGCCGCGAACTGCTGCAACGCCTGCGCCTCCCGTTCACCTGCGCAAGCCCCGATCTGGACGAGCGCCGCCTCGATCAGGAGCCGGCCGCCGAACTGGTCCAGCGACTGGCCCAGGCCAAGGCACGCGCTTTGGCCGACAGCCACCCGGAGCATCTGATCATCGGCTCCGACCAGGTGGCCGTGCTGGACGAACAGATCCTGGGCAAGCCGCATACCGTCGAGCGCGCATGCGAGCAACTGCTCGCAGCCAGCGGCCGCTCGGTCACCTTCCTCACCGGCTTGGCCCTGCTGAACTCGGCGACCGACCACTGTCAGGTCGACTGCATCGCCTTCACGGTCACCTTCCGCACCTTGGAACGCGAACACATCGAGCGCTATGTTGAAGCCGAGCGCCCGCTCGATTGCGCTGGCAGCTTCAAGGCCGAAGGCCTGGGCATCAGCTTGTTTCAGCGCATGCAAGGGGACGATCCGACCAGCCTGATCGGCCTACCCTTGATTCGCCTGGTGGACATGCTGCTGGCCGAACGGGTGCGCATTCCTTGATGGCGAACAGAGAATCTGGACACTCGCTACGCAGACGGCAGGTTTTGCCGTAGGCCCAACTCGGCCGCGCCGGACCAGCACCCCGGCTATCGATGCGCAGATCGAACGGCGCTGCATGGCTGGCGCCACACCTGGGATGCTTCAGCGATGCCGGCCAGCCAGCCACTCGCGCAACTGGGAAAAATGACCGATGCACACCTGCGGACCGAATTCGGCCAACGCCTGCAATGACATGGCGCCATAGCCAACCGCCACCGAGTGCATGCCCGCGTTGCTGGCCATCTGCAAGTCGAACGCCGAGTCGCCCACCATCAACGCGCGCTCGGCAGGCACCGCGCAATGGCTGAGGATCTGCTCCAGCATCAGCGGGTGCGGTTTGCCACGGGTCTCGTCCGCGGCACGGGTGATGTCGAAGTAATCCTGCCAGCCATTGGCCTGCAGCACGCGATCCAGGCCGCGACGCGCCTTGCCGGTCGCCACCGCCATGCGATAGCCCTCGGCACGGAAGGCGTCGAGCGCTTGCGCCACGCCGTCGAACAACGGCGAAGGCTGCTGATCGAGGGCGATGTAGACATCAGCATAATGCTGGCGAAAGCGCGACACTTGCGCGGCATCCAGATGCGGATACAGGGTACCGATCGCCTCGTCCAACGCCAGGCCGATGATGCCCTTGACCGCAGCGTCACTGCTGCGCGGCTCACCCGCCCGATCGGCGGCCTCGGCCATCGACTGCACGATGCGTCCGATCGAATCGGCCAGCGTACCGTCCCAGTCGAAGATCAGCAGGTCATAGTCACGGCGCACTGAGACGCTCCACGGTCTGCGACCAGACCTCGTCGACCGGCGCCTCGAGCTTGAGCTCGCCGCCGTCGGGCAGCGGCACGGTCAGGGCATAGGCATGCAGGAACAGACGCTTGCCACCCAGGTCGCGGATTTCCCGGCTGAAGTCTTCGTCGCCGTATTTGCTGTCGCCGGCGATCATGTGCCCGGCATGCAAGGTATGCACACGGATCTGGTGGGTACGTCCGGTGATCGGCCGCGCCTCGACGATCGTGGCGAACTCGCCGAAACGGCGCAGCACGCGGAACATCGTCAGCGCGTCCTTGCCCTCATCGTTGACTTCGACCATGCGCTCGCCCGAACGCAGGTTGCTTTTGAGCAGCGGCGCATTGACCTGCTTCTTGGAGGTCGGCCAGTGGCCACGCACCAACGCCATGTAACGCTTGTCGACGCCGTCGCCGCGCAGCGCAGCATGCAGGTGACGCAGCATGCTGCGCTTCTTGGCGATCATCAGCAGGCCGGACGTGTCGCGATCCAGGCGATGCACCAGCTCCAACTCCTTGGCATCGGGACGCAACTGACGCAGCGCTTCGATCACGCCGAAGCTCAGGCCACTGCCGCCGTGCACGGCGATACCCGCCGGCTTGTTCATGACGATCAGCGCCTTGTCTTCGTAGACGATGGCCGCCTCCAGGCGCTGCAACAGGCCTTGGGCCACCGGCGCCGGCGCGTCGCGCTCGGGCAGGCGCACCGGCGGTACGCGCACGATGTCGCCGGCCTGAAGCTTGTACTCGGGCTTGATTCGACCTTTGTTCACCCGCACTTCGCCCTTGCGCACGATGCGGTAGACCAAGGTCTTGGGCACGCCTTTGAGGGCGGTGATGAGGAAATTGTCGATGCGTTGGCCGGCAAGCTCCGGCGGAACTTCGATCAGCTGGACGCCGGAAGTCGGGGGGGTATTGGTTGTCATGGCGCGATCATAACAATTTGATGCATTTGAAGCACTTAATCATTGCTGATATAGTCGCGAGCGTCGCCATAAGCGGCAGATTGGCGGTACATATGCAGTACGTAGCCGTACGGCACCCCCAATCTTCGCAATTCTCGAGGACGCGAGGCCGTCCTACGGGGCTTTCGCCAGTTGTACGAACCGCCTGGAATCGCCACTCAGCGCTGTGTAGAGAAGACTGAAAATAAACGACGAGCGCGGCATCATGCCTGCTTCCCGATTCTTTTCGCATCACTCCCCCTCTGCCCTCCGCGTCGCTTCCCTGCATCGCCCGGCGAGAACCTCGGAAATACTTGCCTCAGACATGAAATGGCGTCAGCTTCCTGGCGAAGCTGGCGAAAAATGCAACCCGTTGCGGATTCAGCGCGCGGCAGCACCCGAATTTTCAAGGGATACGTGCAGGGTGGAGATGCATAGCCGCCGGACTGTGTAGATGCCAGATTGGCGTCCACGGCCGGCGACTGATTCCTCCTCCTGACTGAGTGCACAGGGTTTGTTCGAGACGTCGCCCAGCGACGGCCAGATGAGGTGATACAGGCGCAAAACGCGGATCATGCCGGCGACAACGGGCATGCCGGGCCTGGTTTCAACGTAGCCTGACCGATACGCAAGCACTTATCGCCCACGCCCGGCCTGCAAGGTTGATGCGCATACCGCAGGCCACGTGGCACCACAGCAATCAGGACGCGTCGTCGCGACCACGGCAGGCTGGGCAACCGGCTGGTGTCGAATGTCGCTGGACACGGGGGTAGCTCGCTACCCTTTGCGCACCCAGGCACCGACCATGGAAAGTCGTGTGTGCCGAACGCCGTTTCCGGCAGCCCGGAAACCGACGGTACAACATGAAAAGAATGCTGATAAACGCGACTCAACCCGAAGAGTTGCGTGTAGCACTGGTAGATGGCCAGCGCCTCTATGACCTGGACATCGAATCCGGCGCCCGCGAGCAGAAGAAGGCCAACATCTACAAAGGCCGCATCACCCGCATCGAGCCCAGCCTCGAAGCCGCCTTCGTCGACTTCGGCTCCGAGCGTCACGGCTTCCTGCCGCTGAAGGAAATCTCCCGCGAGTACTTCAAAAAGACCCCTGAAGGCCGCGTCAACATCAAGGAAGTGCTGAGCGAAGGCCAGGAAGTCATCGTCCAGGTCGAGAAGGAAGAGCGCGGCAACAAAGGCGCGGCCCTCACCACCTTCATCAGTTTGGCTGGGCGTTACCTGGTGCTGATGCCCAACAACCCCCGCGCCGGCGGCATCTCCCGCCGCATCGAGGGCGAAGAGCGCAACGAATTGCGCGAAGCGCTCAACGGCCTGACCATCCCCGCCGACATGGGCCTGATCGTGCGCACCGCCGGCCTCGGCCGTAGCAGCGAAGAAATGCAGTGGGACCTCGACTACCTGCTGCAACTGTGGACTGCCGTCAAGGAAGCCTCGCTCGACCGCAAAGCGCCGTTCCTGATCTACCAGGAAAGCAACGTCATCATCCGCGCCATCCGCGACTACCTGCGCCAGGACATCGGCGAGGTGCTGATCGACAGCATCGAAGCCCAGGAAGAAGCCCTGACCTTCATCCGCCAGGTGATGCCGCAGTACGCCAGCAAGGTCAAGCTGTACGAAGACAGCGTGCCGCTGTTCAACCGCTTCCAGATCGAAAGCCAGATCGAAACCGCTTTCCAGCGCGTGGTCGAACTGCCATCGGGTGGCTCGATCGTCATCGACCCTACCGAAGCCCTGGTCTCGATCGACATCAACTCGGCCCGCGCCACCAAAGGCAGCGACATCGAGGAGACCGCGCTACAGACCAACCTGGAAGCTGCGGAAGAGATCTCCCGTCAGTTGCGCCTGCGCGACATCGGCGGCCTGATCGTCATCGACTTCATCGACATGACGCCGGCGAAGAACCAGCGTGCCGTCGAAGAGCGCGTACGCGAGTGCCTGGAAGCCGACCGTGCCCGCGTGCAAGTGGGCCGCATCTCGCGCTTCGGCCTGCTGGAAATGTCCCGCCAGCGCCTGCGCCCTTCGCTGGGCGAAAGCAGCGGCATCGTCTGCCCACGCTGTTCGGGCACCGGCATCATCCGCGACGTCGAATCGCTGTCGCTGGCGATCCTGCGCCTGATCGAAGAAGAAGCCCTGAAGGACCGCACCGCCGAAGTGCGCGCGCAAGTGCCGATTCCGGTCGCCGCATTCCTGCTCAACGAGAAACGCAATTCGATCACCAAGATCGAACTGCGCACCCGTGCCCGCATCATCATCCTGCCGAACGACCATCTGGAAACGCCGCACTTCGAAGTGCAGCGCCTGCGTGACGACAACCCGGAAGTGCTGAACAACCTGTCCAGCTACGAAATCGCCACCACCGAAACCGAAGAAGTCCAACCGCAAACCGCCACGCGCACCCTGGTACGCCAGGAGGCGGCGGTCAAGACCGCACCGCCGCGCACCAGCGCGCCTGTGCCAAGCACGCCGGAAGCACAGCCCGCCGCTACCGCAGCGCCGGCCGCTCCCGTACAGAGCGCGCCAGAGCCAAGCCTGTTCAAGGGCCTGGTGAAATCGTTGGTCAGCCTGTTCGCCGGCAAGGAAGAGCCTGCACCGACGCCGGTTGCCGCGCCTGAGAAGCCAGCTACCGAGCGCCCGCAGCGCAACGAAGAGCGCCGCAATGGCCGTCAACAGAGCCGCAACCGCGGTGGCCGTCGCGACGAGGAACGCAAGCCCCGTGAAGAGCGTGGTGAGCGCCAGTCCCGCGAAGAGCGTGCCCCTCGTGAAGAACGCGCACCGCGCGAAGAACGTGCCGCACGTCAGCCGCGCGAAGATCGCCGTGGCAACCGTGAAGAGCGTCCGGTCCGCGAGTTGCGCGAGCCATTGGATGCCGCACCTGTCGAGCGTGAAGAACGTGTACCTCGTGAAGAACGTGCACCGCGTGAAGAACGCGCACCTCGTGAAGAACGTGCTTCGCGTGAAGAACGCGCACCTCGTGAAGAACGTGCTCCGCGTGAAGAGCGCGCACCTCGCGAAGAGCGTGCTCCGCGTGAAGAACGCGCCCCTCGCGAAGAGCGTGCTCCGCGTGAAGAGCGCGCACCCCGCGAAGAACGTGCTCCGCGTGAAGAACGCGCACCCCGCGAAGAGCGTGCTCCACGTGAAGAGCGCGCACCTCGTGAAGAACGCGCTCCTGTCGAGCCTATCGATGCCCAGGCTGTCGAGACCGCCCAAGCGCCAACCAGCCTCGAACCGCAAGCTCCCGCTGCGCTCGAAGAGCAGCAACCGCGCGCTCTGCGTGAAGAACGCGAGCTTCTTATGACCGAGCAATCTGCCGACAACGCGGACGAGCAAGCGTCGAACGAAGACGCTCAAGCCGAGCAGGAAGGCAACGATGAAGAACGTCCACGTCGCCGTTCGCGCGGTCAACGCCGTCGCAGCAATCGTCGCGAGCGTCAGCGCAACGGCAATGGCGAGCTGATCGAAGGCGAAGACGAAGGCAACGACGAGCCATCGTCCAAGCAGGCTGAAGTGCCCGCCGCTGTCGAAACGCCAGCTGCCACTCCAGCCACAGCCACCGAGCTGGCTGCAGGGCTTGCCGTGACCGCCGCCGTCGCCAGCAGCAACATCAGCGCCAACGCCGAAGCCCAGGCACAGCAGCAGGCCGAACGCGCCACCGATGCCGTGAGCGAGACCCATGTGCAAGCGCCTCAGGACCAGGTAGCGCCCAGCAAGATCGTTACCGAAACCGCTGCCATCGCGCCCACCGTCGAGCAGCCGGCCGAGGCCGTACTGGAAGTGAATCCCGGCATCGCTCCGGTGGTGGAAGTGGTACCTGCGCACGAGCCTGCCGCTCAAGACGGTGAAGCCGAGCGATCGGCAGTGCCGGCTGTACAGGCCGAGCAACCGGTGGTGGTCCAGCCTGCGGTCGAGATCATCGACCTGGTCAGCCCGGTACAAGCGCCTGCCGCTGTCGAAAGCGAAGCTGCCAAGCCTGCCGAAGCAGCGGTCGAAACGCAGTTGCCGCCAGTGGCCGTAGAAGCCGAGCCCGTGGCCGAAAGCCGCGAAACCGCCGAGCAGCCTGCGCAAACCAAGCCAGTGGTCGTCGACCCTGCCACGGCGCAAGCGTCAGCGAGCGAGCCGGCTGCTCCAGCCGAGCCCGCGACGGTCATGCTGTCGAACGGTCGCGCACCGAACGATCCGCGTGAAGTTCGCCGTCGCAAGCGTGAGGCCGAAGCTGCCGCCGCCGCAGCCCAGGCTGCAGCGGATGCCGCCACCCGCCACACCGCGCTCGCCCCTGAATCGACCGAAGTGCCTAAACCGCACCAGAGCTGATTCATCGGCTGAATAAAAAGCCCCGCCAGTGTGAACTGGCGGGGCTTTTTCGTAGCTACGATAAAGCGCTTGGGATGGTCCTCAGCAGAGATTAGGCTCCATCTCCAGCTCGACGCCGAAACGCGCGCGAATGTCGTCCTGGATCTTGCCGGCCAGGGCGTGCAGTTGAGCTCCGCTGGCCTGGCCGTAATTGACCAGCACCAACGCCTGCAGACGATGCACACCGGCATCGCCCTCGCGATAGCCTTTCCAACCAGCGCGTTCGATCAGCCAACCTGCGGCCAGCTTGACGCCCTGCTCGCCTTGCGGATATGCCACCAGATCGGGATAGACGGCACGGATGCGGTCGGCGCATGCGCTGGACACCACCGGATTCTTGAAGAAGCTACCAGCGTTGCCCAGAACCTCAGGATCCGGCAACTTTTCGCGACGGATGCTGCAAATGGCCTCGCTGATGGCCTGAGCGGTCGGCTGCTCAATACCCTGCTCCTGCAAGCGCTGACGCACCGGTCCGTAGCCCAGGTGCGGATCGAGGGTACGCTTCAACGCGAAGCGCACGCGCAGAATCAGCCAACGCCCAGGGTTGGCCTTGAACACGCTGGCGCGGTAGGCGAACGCACAGTCTTGCAAGTTGAACTCGCGCATGGCACCCGTCTGCCGGTCCAGCGCAGTCAGACCGGCGAACACGTCCTTGATCTCGACGCCATAGGCACCGATGTTCTGCATGGGCGCGGCACCGACGGTGCCAGGAATCAAGCTGAGGTTCTCCATGCCGCACAGGCCTTGAGCGAGGGTCCACTGCACGAAGGGATGCCAGGGCTCGCCCGCTTCGGCCTCGACCAGCACATGCTCGCCGTCATCGGCGACGATGCGCCGTCCACGGCTGGCCATGTGCAGGACCAACCCATCGACATCCTGGGTTAACAACAGGTTGCTCCCCCCACCGAGCACCAGCACGTCCAGCCCACGTTCGGCCGCTGCGGTCAGCGCCTGCAACACATCGGCGTCATCGTGTGCCTGCACCAGGTGGCGGGCCTTGACGTCGATGCCGAAGGTATTGAACGGCTTGAGCGATACGTTCGCTTGCCACTGTGCCGTCATAGGCGCCCCTTGATTTCGACCAGCAAGGCCTGGCAAGCGTCCTCGATCAGGTCGAGCACCTGCTCGAAGCCGTCGGCACCGCCGTGGTAGGGGTCGGGCACCTCGTCGATCCGCGCGCCATAGCGGCGCAGGAACAGGTCCAACTCCCCAGTGGCATTGCTTGGGCGCAGCGCTTGCAAGTCGCGCAGGTTGCTCGAATCCATGGCCAGCACCAGATCGTAATCGGCGAAATGCGCAGGCGTGACTTGCTGGGCGCGTTGGCGCGACAGATCGTAGCCACGCGCCAACGCGGCGCGGCAGGTACGCTCGTCAGGCCCTTGACCTACATGCCAATCGCCCGTGCCAGCGGAAGCCACCTCGACTCGGTCGGCCAGCCCGGCACGCTGCAGATGTTGACGCAGCACGCCTTCGGCAGTCGGCGAGCGACAGATGTTGCCCAGACACACGAACAGGATGCGCATCAGTGCTCCAGCAGGCGACGAACGCGCTCGAGGTCTTCCGGGGTATCCACGCCCACGGCCGGGGCCTCGAGCGCATCGGCCACATGGATGCGCACACCGTGCCAAAGGGCACGTAACTGCTCCAGCGCCTCGGTCTGTTCCAGCCAGCAGGGCCCCCAGGTGACGAAATCTTGCAGAAAGCCCACACGATAGGCGTACATGCCGATGTGACGGCGATACGGCACGCCTTCGGGCAACTGGTCCTGCTGCCTGGCGAACAGGTCACGGGCCCATGGCAACGGCGCTCGGCTGAAGCTCAGGGCCAGGCCGTTCTTGTCGCTGACCACTTTCACCGCATTGGGATTGAACACGGCCTGCGGCTCGTGGATGGCTTCGGCCAGGGTGGCGATACCGGCCTCGGAATGCGTCGCCAGGTTGGTCGCCACCTGGTCGATGATCACCGGTGGAATCAACGGCTCGTCACCCTGCACGTTGACCACGATGGCGTCGGCGGCCAACCCGAGCAAGGCAGCCACTTCGGCCAGTCGATCAGTGCCCGACTCGTGCTCCGCACGCGTCATCACCACCTCGGCGCCGAATGCCTTGCAGGCGTCCAGAATGCTGACGTCATCGGTGGCGATGACCACCCGCGCGGCGCTGCTTTTGCACGCCTGTTCCCAGACATGCTGCACCATCGGTTTGCCGGCGATGCTCAGCAGAGGTTTGCCGGGCAAGCGGGTGGAGCGCAAGCGGGCCGGGATGACCACGGTGAAGTCGAGGCTCATTTGTCCAGGCGCTCCTCGTCGGTCAAGGTACGCGCTTCGGTTTCGAGCATGACGGGAATGCCATCGCGGATCGGGTAGGCCAACCCGGCGCTCTTGCTGATCAGCTCGGTTTTGTCGGCGCTGAGCTTGAGTGGGCTCTTGGTGATCGGGCAAGCCAGGATGTCGAGCAGTTTGGTGTCCATGAGTACGTCCTAGGGGCCAGGGGCCAAAGGTGGCTGAGGTTCAGAGCAGGCGCTGCAATTGGGCGTCGAACCAGGCGCTGAAAGCGGGGCTGGGGTGGGCGTCGACCGCCAGGTACCACCAGTCGGGCTGAGCGAAGGCGCGGCATTTGACCGCGTCTTTTTCGGTCATGACCAACGGCAGCGACGGGCTGAAGTCCAGCGCTTGCGGGCTGAACTGGGCATGATCGGCGAAAGGATGGGCCAGTGGCTGCCAATCCAGCGCTTGCAGGGTATCGAAGAAACGCTGGGGGTTGCCGATGCCGGCCACGGCGTGCAAGGCCTGGCCGACGGGAAAGTGGTTCAGAGGGCGACGTTCGCCCGTGCACAGGTTGACCAGCGCACTGGGCAGCAACTGGAACGCGAAACCGGGAGCAACGTCGCTGGCGGCGCCGTTGTACAGCAAGGCGTCGACGGCTTGCAGGCGTTCGACCGGCTCGCGCAACGGGCCAGCCGGCAGGCAACGCCGGTTGCCCAGGCCACGGGCCGCATCGATCAGCACCAGCTCCAGGTCGCGTGCCAGCCGATAATGCTGCAAACCGTCATCGCTGAGGATCAGATCGAGCGGCTCGGCCGCGAGCAGGGCCTCGACCGCACGCCCGCGGTCAGGGTCGATCATCAGCGCTACGCCGGTGCGCTGCACGATCAGCAGGGGCTCATCGCCGGCCTGCTCCGCCGTCTGTTGCGCTTCGACCCGCCAGGGCAGCGTCGGCGGTTTGGCGCCGTAGCCGCGGCTCACCACACCCACACGCAGGCCCTGCTGGCGGCAGTGCTCGATCAACCAGAGGATCATCGGCGTCTTGCCGGTGCCGCCGACGGTGACGTTGCCCACCACGACCACGGGTACCGACGCGCGATAGCTGGCCGTGGCTCCGGACAAGAACCGCGCCCGCTTGCGCCGGACCACATGCCGATACAACGCCTCCAGGGGGCGCAACAGCACCAGCGCCGGATGACCGGCGTACCAGGCCTGCAGCAGGCGGTCGGTCAGGCTCATCACGGCGTGCCCTGAGCCGCCTCGACGGTGGTCATGCGCAACTGGCTGAAGCCCAGTTTGCCGGCCGCGTCCATGGCGGTGACCACTGCCTGATGAGGGGTCTTGCCGTCGGCGCTGATCAGCAATGGCTGAGTGTTGTCGCCTGCGCAGGCGCGCTGCACGGCGTCGATGAGGGTGTCGAGGTCACTGCGCGGCAACAGGTTGTTGTTGACCGAATAGACGCCTTCGGCACTGATGGTGATTTCCACTTGGCGCCCAGGCTCCGCCGCAGGCGGCGTGGCACTGACCGATTCGGGCAGCTCCACCCGTAGCTGGTTTTCCCGGGTGAAGGTGGTGGTGACCACGAAGAACAACAGCAGGACGAACACCACGTCGATGAGCGACGCGAGGTTGATGTCGACGTTTTCGCGACGACGGTTGCGCCGGAACTTCACGCCTTCGCTCCGCTGATTTCGACTTCGCGGTCACCCTGCAGCACTTCCACCAGCTTGATCGCTTCCTGCTCCATACCCACCACCAGCTCGTCGATGCGGCGCAGCAGGAAACGGTGGAAGAACACGGCCGGGATGCCCACCATCAGGCCGGCGGCCGTGGTCACCAGTGCCTTGGAGATCCCGCCGGCGAGCACCGCCGCGTTGGCGGTCATCTGCGAGCCCATGAAAGCGCTGAAAATGTCGATCATGCCCAGTACGGTGCCCAGCAAACCCAGCAACGGCGCCATGGCCGCGATGGTGCCCAGGGTGCTGGTATAGCGCTCCAGCTCATGGATGACCCGCGAAGCCGCTTCCTCGATGCACTCTTTCATGATGTCGCGCCCGTGCCTGGAGTTGGCCAGACCCGCGGCGAGGATCTCGCCCAGCGGCGAGTCGGCGCGCAGCGCCTTGAGCTTGTCGCTGGTCAGTTGCTTGTCCTTGATCCACATCCACACCTGACCCAGCAGGTGCGGTGGAGTCACACGGCTGGCACGTAAGGTCCACAGGCGTTCGACGACGATCGCCAGGGCGACGATGGAACTCAGAATGATCGGCAGCATCATCCAACCGCCCGACTTGACCAATTCCCACACGTGAGTCACCCCCTCGAAAAAAGGCCGTCACTTTACCATAGGTAGCGTTGCCACTGGCCTGCCGCGAGCGATCGGTGACAGCACTCAACGCGGGGCCTGTTCGCTAGGTGGCGGATCGCGCCAGAAGCGCCGTTCGGCCCGCAGCCGGCGCACCTCGCCATGGCTGCCCAGGCGCAGCGTCAAAGCGCCGTGCGCTGCGGTGTCGTGCACTTGCATACGATGGCGCTGGTAGCGCGCCAGCACCTGCAGGTGGGGATGGCCGAAGCGGTTGCCGCGACCTCTGGACACCAAGGCGCCGCGCGGTGACAAGGCGCGCAGGAAAGGCTCGCTGGAAGAGCTGCGGCTGCCATGGTGGGGTGCTTGCAGCCAGTCGACGGCGGGCGGCTCGGGCTGTGCGAGCCAGGCGCGTTCCGCGCCGCGCTCCATGTCGCCGGCCAGCAGCAGGCGTTCGCCCCGGGCCTCGACCAGCAGTACGCAGGAGCGCTCATTGCTGCTGGCAGCGCCCGACCAGCGCCAGAGCGAAAATTCGACGCCATCCCAGGCCCAGCGTTCGCCCGTGCGACAAGGCTCGGCCTGCATGCCGCCAGGCAGCTCATCGGGTTCGCCGCTGACTACCCGGCTTATCGACAGACCTCGCTGCAGCGCAGCGGCGCCGCCCGCATGGTCGGCGTGGGCGTGGCTGATCAGCATCAGGTCGAGTTGCCTGACCCCCAGCTTGCGCAAGGTGGGCACTACCACCTGCTCACCCAGGTCCAGCTCGCCGTATGCCGGGCCGGCATCGTACAGCAGCGCGTGGTGACGGGTCCGCACCAGTACCGCAAGGCCTTGACCGACATCCAGGTGCAGCACTTCGGCCTGGCCTTGCGGAACGCTCGACACTGGCGCCCAGAGCGCCAGCAGCATCACCGCGCCCAGTCCACGCAGCGGCACCCCGCGCGGCAGCAGCAGCACCAGTGTGCCGCCCATCACCAGAAGCCTGGCCCACACCGGTAGCGCCGGCGGCTGCCAGGCCGGTTGCCACAGCGCCGCATGGCCGAGCGCTTCGAACAGCACACTCAGCCCACCACCGGCCAGCCATAGCAGCCACTCGCCCAGGCTGCCCAGCCAGAGCAAGCTGGTGCCTAACAGCGCCAGGGGCAAGACGACGAAACTGACCCACGGCACCGCCAGCAGGTTGGCCAGCGGCGCGCTCAGGCTCACGGGTAGGCCCAGGGCCAGCAGCACGGGCAATAGCCCCATGGCGATCACCCACTGCGCACGGTTCCAGGCCTGCCAAGGTCGCCAGCCGCCTAGCCGACCGGCAAAGCCATAGATCAGCACCGCCACAGCTGCGAACGACAGCCAGAACCCCGGTAACAAGCTGGCCAACGGTTCTATCAGCAACACGCCGTTCAATGCCAGCAGCCACGGTAAGCTTGCGCCCATTTGACGAAAGCGTAGGCGCCACAGCAGCACCATCGCCAGCATCAGGCAGGCACGCTGCACGGGCACCTGGAAACCCGCCAGCCCGCCATAACCCAGCGCCGCCAGCAACGACAGCCCGCAAGCCCAGGGCAGCCAGGGCAATCGCGAGGGCCATGCGCCAAGGCGCGCGAGCCCCGCGATCAGGCCATACACCAGCCCGGCCAACAGCCCGACGTGCTGACCGGAGATCACCAGCAGGTGTACCGTGCCCGTGTCGCGCAGCACCTGCCATTGCGCCGGGCCGATACCACTGCCATCGCCCAGTACCAATGCCACCAATGCGGCCTGCTGACCCTGTGCATCGACACCGAGCAGGCGCTGGCGCAGCGCTTCGCGCCGGCCGGGCGTCGAGCTTTGCAATCGCTCGCCAGCCTTGACCGTGCCAATGGCACCGATGCGCCGCGCCAGCAGGCTGGCCTCACGATCGGGGCCGTGGGGGTTGAGCAGCCCATACGGCCGCTTGAGCGTGACGGCCAGGCGCCACCGCTCCCCCGCCAATACCGGCGGCCCGTCGAACCAGCTCAATTGCACGCGTCCGGGTAACTCGGCGCGACGCGACTCAGCGCCTTGCAACTCGAAGCGCACACCCCGTGCCGAATGGACTGGCAGCCCGACCACCTGGCCTTCGAGCCACAACGTGCGGCCATCCAGTTCGAGGGCCAGCCGATCCGCGAGCGCCAAATGCGCCGAGGCGCAAGCCCAGCACAGCCCGAGCAACAGCCAGCCGGCGAACCCACGCTGCACGCACAGACAAACGACGGCCAACAGCGATCCGGCCAGCAACCAACCGACCGACGGCAATATGGGTAGAAAACGCAGCGACAGTAGGCCCAGGGCCAACGCGAACATCCCTGTGCGCATGGGTTGGGGCTCCCTCTAGTGGACGACCCACTAGCAATAGCCTACGGAGAAGCGTTGCTCGCTTAACAATTGTCACAAACTCTGAACGAGACGGCCGAAGGATGCGGGCATACTGCACCGTCCAACGCCCGGGGGCCGCCATGCCGCGTCGTCTGTTCAAACGCTATCTGCCCGATCCGACCAGCATTCGTGAGCACAAGCACTTACGTTTTTTCGGTCGGCTCCTGCATGACCCGAACCTCTGGCACCTGAACCGCCATTCGGTGTCACGGGCGATGGGTATCGGCCTGTTCGCCGCACTGATTCCCATCCCCATGCAGATGCTGCTGGCGGCCGCCCTGGCCATCCCAGCGCGGGGCAACCTGCCGATCGCGATCAGCCTGGTGTGGCTGACCAATCCACTGACCATGCCGCCGGTATTCTTCGTTACCTACATGACGGGCGCCTGGTTGTTGCAGGTGCCGCCACGCAGCCTACCCGAAGACGTCACGGTCGAATGGGTCACCGGGCAATTGGCGACCCTCTGGCAACCTTTCCTGCTGGGCTCGGTGGTATGTGCAGTCGTGCTGGGCCTGCTCGGTTACTGCGGCACCCTGCTCTACTGGCGCTGGTGGGTGGGCCGACAATGGCGTCGACGTTCGCACAGAGCCTCAGGCGCGCATGCCACGCCCGCTGACCAACAGACGAACGCACACTACGTACAGCACCACGGTTGCGACCAGCATGAAGGTGATGGCCGTGCCGATGCTGATGTCCGATACGCCGAGGATGCCGTAACGGAACGAATTGACCATGTGCAATACGGGGTTGGCCAACGACACCGTCTGCCAGAACGGCGGCAATAGATTGATCGAATAGAACACGCCGCCCAGGTAGGTCAGCGGCGTCAACACGAAGGTCGGAATGATCGAAATGTCATCGAAGTTGCGGGCGAACACCGCATTGACGAAGCCCAACAACGAAAAGATGGTGGCCGTCAGCAATACCACCAGGACCGTGATGCCCAGGTGATGAACCTGCAGGTGGGTGAAGAAGAACGACAGCAAGGTCACGATCACGCCTACCGCCAGGCCGCGCAGCACGCCGCCCAGGGCATAGCCGACGAGAATGGTATGTGGCGATACGGGCGATACCATCAGCTCCTCGATGGAGCGTTGGAACTTGGCCCCGAAGAAGCTCGACACCACATTGCCATATGAATTGGTGATTACCGACATCATGATCAGGCCCGGCACGATGTACTCCATGTAGGTGAAGCCGCCCATGTCGCCGATCTGCCGGCCGATCAGATTCCCGAAGATGACGAAGTACAGCACCATGGTGATCGCCGGCGGCAGCAGGGTCTGCGGCCAGATGCGCAGGAAGCGGCGCACTTCGCGATAGACGATGGTGTTGAGGGCGACCCAGTTGGTGCTTAGTTCCACGCTCATACCGCCACCTTCGACAAGTTTTTCTCCACCAATGACACGAACAACTCCTCCAGCCGGTTGGTCTTGTTGCGCAAACTCTGCACTTCGAGGTTCTGCAGCGCCAGCTGGGCGAACAAGGCCGTGATGCCGACATCTTTGTCGACTTGTACTTCCAGGGTATGCGGCGTCACCAACCGGGCCGGGTAACCGTGCAGCGTAGGCGCCACGGTCAGCGACTGCTTGATGTCCAGCAGGAAGGTCTCGACGTGCAGTTTGCCGAGCAACTGACGCATGCTGGTGTTTTCGACGATGGTGCCGTGGTCGATGATGCCGATGTTGCGGCACAACTGTTCGGCTTCCTCCAGGTAGTGCGTGGTGAGGATGATGGTCACCCCCTTCTGGTTCAGCTCGGTGAGGAAGGTCCACATGGAGCGGCGCAATTCGATGTCGACGCCTGCGGTAGGCTCGTCGAGGATCACCAGGCGTGGCTCGTGGATCAGCGCCCGGGCAATCATCAGGCGACGCTTCATGCCACCGGAGAGCGAACGCGATGGCACATCGCGCTTGTCCCACAAACCCAGCTGGGTGAGGTATTGCTCGGCACGTTCCTTGGCCAGCGCGGGTTTGATGCCGTAGTAACCGGCCTGGGTGACGACGATGTCGAAGGTCTTCTCGAACTGGTTGAAATTGAATTCCTGCGGCACCACGCCCAGGTTGCGTTTGAGCGCGGCGGGTTCGCGGTCGAGGTCGTGGCCGAACACGTTGACGGTGCCGCTGGTCTTGTTCACCAACGTGGAAAGAATACCGATGGTCGTGGACTTGCCAGCGCCGTTGGGGCCGAGCAGTGCGAAGAAATCGCCTTCGGCGACGTCCAGGTCGATGCCACTGAGGGCCTGGAAGCCATTGCCGTAGGTCTTGGTCAGCTGTCGGATGGACAGGGCAGAACTCATAGCAGATCGATTACCAAGAAAGGGAGTCGGAACGCGCCAGGACAGGACACCGGCGCGATGAGTGCCGGCATGGTGCAAGGCCACGCCGCGCAAGTACAGTCATGCGTATCGATAGTGACTATCGAAAGCGTCGAGGTGTTCGATCAGCTCAACGCGCTCATCACCCCGGCCTGGTAGGCCGGACGCTGCGTCAGGCGCGCGTACCAGGCTTCGAGGTGGCGCAGCGGTGGACGTTCGATGGGCAATTCGAACCAGGCGTAAGCGAAGCTGCCCAACGGCACGTCGCCCATTCCGAGGGTGTTTCCCGACAGATAAGGCTGCGTCGCCAACGCTTGGTCGGCCATCGCAAACAGCTGGGCGCATTGCTTGTGCGCGGCATTGATCGCCAGCCAGTCGCGCTGCGCTTCAGGCGTGCGTACCAACCCCCAGAACAGTGGCTTGAACGGCCCGGCCAGGGCCGAGGTGGTCCAGTCCATCCACTTGTCGGCCACGGCGCGTTGCCGTGGATCGTCCAGGTACCAGCCCTGGGCACGACCGTATTCGGCGCACAGATAGCGGACGATGGCATTTGACTCCCACAACGTCAGATCGCCGTCTTCGAGCATCGGTACCAGGCCATTGGGATTCTTGGCGCGGTATTCGGGCTGGTCTACGACACCGAAGGCGCCCCCCGCATCGATCGAGGTGAAATCCAGACCCAACTCATGGGCGACCCACAGCACCTTGCGTACGTTGCTCGAATTCTTGCGGCCCCAGATCTTCAGCATGGCGGTGTCCTTGTTCAGTGCACGAGGCTGGCCAGTGTACGCCACCCTCACGGCCAAGTGCGTGCAGCCCGCCATGGCAGACCAAGGGTTGCCAGCGGGAACGAACTCCCGGTTACACAACCTGTCACTGCTCTGATGAGGGCCATCGCCATAGGCGAGCTACGCTCTATGCTTTCGGCCTATGCCCACGTTCCACGGAGGAAACGCTCATGTTGCTGTTGTGGCTGGTAGTGCTGGTGCTCGGCGTCGCGTATCTCACGCACCGTCGTCTGGCGCCGTTGCAGATTGTCGCGGCGATCGCCGCCTACACGGTGCTCATGGGCATCTTCAGCAAGGCGCCAGGCTGGCTGCTGGTGCTGCTTTGGGTATTCATCGCGCTCGGTACGGCGGTGCTGGTGCTGCCCGAATGGCGTCGCAAGACCATCAGCAGGCCGACCTTCAACTGGGTGCGTCGCACGCTGCCGCCGATGTCGCAGACCGAGCGCGAGGCCATCGACGCCGGTACCGTGTGGTGGGACGGCCAACTGTTCAGCGGTCGTCCGGACTGGGACACCCTGCTCGCCTACCCTGCTCCGCGTCTGACCGAGGAAGAGCAGGCGTTCATCGACGGGCCGACCGAAGCGCTGTGCGCCATGGTCAGCGATTGGCAGATCGGCCAGGACATGGACCTGCCTGAGCAGGCCTGGAGCCATATCAAGGAAAACGGCTTCTTCGCCTTGATCATTCCCAAGGAATTCGGCGGCAAGGGGTTCTCGGCCTATGCCCACTCGCAGGTCGCCATGAAGCTGGCGACTCGCAGCGGCGACCTGGCCTCCACGGTGATGGTGCCCAACTCGCTCGGCCCCGCCGAGCTGCTGCTGCATTACGGTACCGACGAACAGCGCAGCCACTACCTGCCTCGCTTGGCCCGCGGCGAAGACATTCCCTGCTTCGCCCTCACCGGCCCGCATGCCGGTTCCGACGCCGGCGCCATGACCGACACCGGCATCGTCTGCAAAGGCCAATGGCAAGGCGAAGAAGTCATCGGCCTGCGCCTGACCTGGGAGAAGCGCTACATCACCCTGGGCCCAGTGGCCACCCTGCTGGGTCTTGCGTTCAAGGCCTACGACCCCGAACACCTGCTGGGCGAGCAGGAAGAACTGGGTATCAGCCTGGCGCTGATTCCTACCGACACTCCGGGCGTAGAGATAGGCAAGCGCCATTTGCCGCTCGGGGCAGCCTTCATGAACGGCCCCAATAGCGGCAAAGACGTCTTCGTGCCGCTGGACTTCCTCATCGGCGGCCAGAAGATGCTCGGCAAGGGCTGGATGATGCTGATGAATTGCCTGTCGGTAGGTCGCTCCATTTCGCTGCCGGCCGTAGGCACCGGCGCGGCCAAGTACACCAGTCTGGTCACGGGGCAGTACGCCAACATCCGCGAACAGTTCAATGTGCCACTGGCCGCATTCGAAGGAATCCAGGAATCGCTGGCGCGCATTGGCGGCAACGCCTGGCTGATGGACAGCGCACGCCTGCTCACCGCCAAGGCGGTGGATCTGGGCGAAAAGCCCTCGGTGCTCTCGGCCATTCTCAAGTACCACCTGACCGAACGTGGCCGCGAGTGCATCCAGCACGCCATGGACGTACATGGCGGCAAGGGCATCATCATGGGCCCGAACAACTACCTGGGGCGCAACTGGCAGGGCGCACCGATCTTCATCACGGTCGAGGGGGCCAACATTCTGTCGCGAAACCTGATGATCTTCGGTCAGGGTGCGATTCGCTGCCATCCTTACGTACTCAAAGAGATGGCGCTGGCCAGCCGCGGGGACCACGAGCAGGCGCTCAAGGAATTCGATCCGCTACTGATGCAACACGTCGGCTTTGCCATCCGTAACGCCGCCAGCACGCTGGTCCTGAGCCTGGGGCTGGGTCGTTTCGAGCGTACGCCAGGCGATGCCCTCAGCCAGGCCTACTTCCGCGCCCTCGACCGCCAGGCCGCCGCATTCGCCATGCTCGCCGACCTGTCGATGATGCTGCTGGGCGGCTCGCTCAAACGCCGCGAGCGTCTCAGTGCACGCCTGGGCGATGTATTGAGCTATCTGTACCTCTCCTCGTCCGCCCTCAAGCGCTACCACGACCTGGGTTCGCCGGAGCACATGCAGCCGTTGCTGCGCTGGGCCATGGAGGAAAGCCTGGGCAAGGCCGAACAGGCCCTCGATCGGCTGTTGGACAACTTCCCCAACCGCTTCGTCGGCTGTGCATTACGCGTATTGGTGTTCCCGTTCGGACGCCGGCATACCGGCCCGAGCGACGAGCTGGATGCCGAAGTGGCTGGACTGATCGGCCGCAGCAAGGGCGACCCGGCTCTGGAGGAGTTGCTCTGTGGCTGCTTCAGGCCGCAGGCCGAAGGCGACCCGGTGGCGGCATTGCAACGGGCGAGCGACTTGCTCGAGCACACTGCGCCACTGCACAAAACCCTGCGCCAAGCCATCAAACAAGGCACCGTTCAGCCAACCCCCGGCCAGTCTCTGATTGATGCTGCGGTGCACAGCGGTGTGCTGCAGGCCAGTGAAGGCCAACGCCTGCACGAGGCCGAGGCGGCGCGCAGAGTGGTCATCGACGTAGATGCCTTCGATAAGGAGCAATTGCTGCCTGGACAGGGCAAGGTGCGCTGAACGATAGGCGGCTTTTGGCTGTGACCATGGGAGCGGATTCACCTGTGATGGCCTGCATGCGGTCTCACAGGTGGATCTCCACCGCCCGGGTCGTGCCGGCTCTGCCGGCCACGGTGAATGCAACGGCTCCCACAGCCATCAACCAGCGTATACTCCGCGCCCGTTTCAACGACACGAGGACCGCCTCCATGGCCAATCCCCATCTGGAATACCACCTGCAACTGCTCAACCACCTGCGCACCATACTCGTGGCGCTGGGGGAAGCCGAGCAAGTACCAGAAGAAAGCCACGCGCTGTTTCTCGAGCGCTTCGACGAACTGCTTACGCTTCTGCCGCAAGATCCGCTGGAAAGCCAGTACCTGGGTCAGGATCTGATCTGCCAGGTGATTCAGCGCTACCCCCAGGTCGCTCATTTGGTACCCCGTGATCTGCTGTGGTTCTTCGGCGGCGACTGCCTGCACTTCATGCCAGATGACGAGCTGGACCTTTACCAGCAACTCGAAGAACGTCGCTACGAAGCCGAGCGTAATGAACAACGGTTTGACTGGAATCAGGAAAAACAATTGTTATCGATGCAGAACACCGACGCCAGCCACTAGCATCACCTCGAAAATCTTACGCCTTCAAGTCGATTTCCCTTACAGCCCCTGCCCCCCTTCCTCCGTAGTCTTGCGCTCCCCGGCAGCCTTTGGGTCTGCCAAGCGGGGCATAACTAAGACTACGGATGATTTCCATGAAAAAAACCTTGATCGCCCTGGGACTGACCCTGGGCAGCCTCACCGGCGTGGCCCATGCCAACACCGGTTCCATCAACTTCCATGGACAGGTTACAGCCGGCACCTGCTCGATCGAGATCGTTGACCCGACTACGGGCCTGCCGCTGAGCCGAGTGTTCATGGGTAACGTCCCGGCCAGCAATTTCGGAGCGGTCGGCACCGAGTTCGGCATGCGTGCATTCTCGATGCGCGTCACACCAGGTACCAACTGCGTGACAGCCAGCAAGAAAGGTGTCGTGACGTTCACCGGCGCCTATGGCGCAGCCGGCGCGGGAAGTGACTTGCACGCTCTGGAGCCGGGTAGTGCAACTGGCCTGGCACTGGCCATCAAAGACGACACCGGCACGCTGATCGCCAACGGTAGCGACTCGAGAGACTACGACCTGGATGACACCAACCCGACCGACATGCTGTTCTCGGCGAGCTACCGCTCGACCGCTGCCACTGTAGCCGCCGGTACCGCAAACACGGACATCGCGTACGTCTTCACCCTGAAGTGATGTGCCATGCCCGGCTATCGTTGGGTCTATAGCCGGGTGTTCTTCTGCCTCATATCTGCTATCACGGTCCCCCATGAACTTTCGCTTCCAACGCCTCCGCCATGGCCTGTTCGGCGTGAGCCTGGCCGCTTGCTTGCCCAGCGCCGAGGCCGCATTGACACTCAACGCAACGCGGGTGGTCCATACCAGCGACTCGCGCAGCTCGTCGGTCGTAGTCGCCAATCCCAGCAACCGCACGTTCGCCGTGCAAACCTGGGTCAATACCGAGCAGGACGATACCGCCAGTGCGGTACCGCTGATACCGGCGCCCGTCCTGTTCCGCCTGGACCCTGGCAAAGAGCAGATGGTGCAGATCAATGGTTTGCCCAATGATCTGCCGCAAGACCGCGAGTCACTGTTCTTTTTCAATGTCCAGGAGATTCCACAGCAGGTCAGCGGCACCGAGAACGTACTTAACATTGCGCTGCGCACCCGCATCAAACTGTTCTACCGGCCCAGCCGGCTCAACGGCAAGCCGCAGGATCAGCTCGACAAACTGAGGTGGTCGCTGCAGACACTGGACAGCAAACCCCATCTGGTTGTCGACAACCCTTCTGCGTATCACTACACCTTCGACCGTCTGCAGGCAAACGCCGGAAATCAGCTGCAAGACCTGCAAGCCACGGCCATGGTCGCGCCCTTTGCTCGACAAACCTATCCACTGCCATCGGCACTGACACGCCCGAGCAAGGTCGTCTTCACGACCATCAACGACTACGGTGGAGTGTCCCAGGAAATGACCGCGCAGGTTCACTGAGCACATGCGCTCGATCAAGCCACCAGCGTCAGCTGCAGTTCGAAATCGCTTGCGGTCGGCCAACTCGCCCCCGCATCGAGGCTGACGCTTACCTGTACCAACAGCCGGCTGCCTAATGGCTGGTTTTGCAAAAAAGCCTTAGGAACGGTCAACGTGCCGCCGCTTCCCAACACCCCAGCATCCATATCCGCTTGCGTCACCGGATAAGCAGCCGTCACGGTATGCTCAGCCCCTGCCGGGCCCAGGACCCGTACCTTGACACGCTGGTCGGTGCTGATCAGCGACCAGGCCTCCTGAACGATCCGTGCGGCACTTCCCACCTTGGCCAGACTCAACGTGTCACTGTCGGCCTCCAGCACTTGCGGCGGCGGTGCATACGGCCTGAAGGCAAGCACCTTGACCAGGCGCCGAGTCGATTCATCGTCGCTGGCCTTGTAGTACAACGGGAGAGTCTTGCCACTGTGAGCTGCCAGGCATTCGTAGGGGATGGTGAAGGCGAGCGTACCGGGGGTGCCCTTTATAGTCGCGGCGCCCAAAGACGCCGGCTCGGCCCACTGCATTTCGACAGGTTCCTGGCTGCCCACCCCTGCATCCTGCGGGATAAAAGCCTCGAGTGCCCCCCTCAGCGAGTTCAGGTCAAGCACTACCGTCTCGCTGGTGCCGGAGGCCTTCGGCAGATCCGGCCGGGACAACAACCTGGGTGCAGGGGTCGCCTTGACCACCAGGATCAGCGCTTGTGATGCGACGCTCACGTTGCCTGCACGGTCGATGATTCGATAATGAACGTGGCGTTCACCGTCTCCACGCTGACGGATCAGATCACCGGAAAGCACCAATTGCACGGACTTGCCAAGATCGGCGCTGGTCAAAATCCGCTCTTCGACCAGGTCTTGGTCGCCTTGCTGGCGATCCCAGTAGTAACGGATACAGTCACCGACCATTGGCGAGCGGTAGTCAGGCAGTGTCGCCACCACTTGGTCGCCATTGTTCTCCAGGTATTCGACCGTGACCCCGTCGGCAATGACTTGGGGATCGAAGAGCAAGCGGCTGTCAGGGCTCGCCAAAGCAGGCGCTGTCAGGTCGATGGTCAAGGTCAAGGGTGCAGAACTGGCCGTTTGACCATTGAACACCGTCACCTCATAGCGAAGGACAGGCCGACCCTCCAGCAGAAAACGTACGGGCACCTCGAATACGAGGTCCTCGGGCGAGATCGGAGACGTCCAGCTTCGTCGTTCGATTTCAACGTCATTCCAGAACAACTTCAGGGTTTCTTCGCCCCGCTCCGGATCCGAATTGGGCCACGGCAGCACCTCCACACGCAGGGGCTGGATGAGCGCGCTGATCGGCACCAGGTTGCTTTGCCCGCCCGGCACGTCTGCGAGCGACTGCGGCACCACCGGCAAAGGCCCGGCGCTATCGAATGGGGAACCGGCCGCAGGAAGACTTGTTGCTGCTCGCCCACGACAACGTGCGATCCATCCAGCGATTCGTTCGAGCATGAGTTGTCACTCCACAGATAAAAAAAGGAAGGCCTGAGCCTTCCCTGTTTTTCCTACCAGTTGTAGCGCAGCCCCAGGTTCGCGCCCCAAGGCTGTTCGATTCGCTCGCCGTTGCTGTAGTCCAGATCGGCGTGGACCTGCCAACGCTCGGCGAACGACATCGCCAGCCCTACACCAAGCTCTCCCCTGGAACCTGCAAGCTCGTTATTGAAACGGTTGCCGTTGGTTTTGGCCGCATTGTCAGTCGCGAACTCGTGGGCCAATGCCGCCCGTACATAAGGTTGTACGGTCTGCCCTGAGCCCAAGTCGAAATTGCGTCCGACGGTAGCGCCAACTTTACCCAGCAAGGAGCGGGTACGTTCGCCATCGACCTGGAGACCATTGTCCAACTGATAGTTGGCCCCTCGAATCTCGACCGCCGACCATTGCGTGTAGGGCTCGATGAAGTAGCCACCACCCAGCGGGATGTTGCGCCCGAACTCAAGCGACGCGCCAACACCATGGTTGCGGTAGTCACCTTCGGTGCGTGTGCCATCGCTGAGATTGATCTTGCTGCTGTTGTCGAACCGGTTGAACTTGGCCACGCCGTCGAAGTAGTAGCCGCTATCGGCGTCCAGCCAGGTGGTGTACAGCCCAACGTAGTAGCTCTTGACCTCACCTGAGGCACCGCGGGCGACATCCAGATCGGAACTGCTGTGGCCTGCCATCACCCCTACCAGCCATTGGCCATCGCCATAAGGCAGCGGCGCATCGGCGCCCAGCGACACACCCTGCTGCACCTGCGTGTAAGCGGCGCCCGAGGCAGGCGAGACGTTGAACTTGTTGCCATAGGTGCGAATCCAGCCCCCGGACTTGCGCTCGTCGAGGCGCAGCTCGCCCATCCGGCTGCGCAAGGTGCTCAGCTCGCCATACCAGACGCTGGGTGCGGCGTTGAACAGCGCCAACACCGAAGCGGTACCAGGGCTGATGACTTTGCTCGATCCATCGAGGTACCAGTCGTTGTCACGCTGTACCAGCTCGTAAGAGAACGCGCCCAGGTCAACCGGACCATTCGCCAAGCTGAACTGCGCATCACCGGCGTCGGCATGCACCAGGTGTAGCGAGTTCTGTTCGGAAGGCTCGGCGCCACTGCTGCCTACCAGCAGACTGTGGCTGCCGGTCGCAGTGCCGACGGTAAGAAAATCGGTCTGGCCGGTGGAAAAATCGGCGTCCATGACGAAGGTGCCGCTGCCGCTGAGGGTGCCGAGTTGCAGGGTGCGGTACTCGGTTGGCGCACCGAACCGGACCACACCGTCATTCATGGCAAGCGCGCCGATTTGGCTGTCTTCGATCAAGTTCCAGCTGGCCTGGCTGGCAAGGCTCAGCCCGGCGACATTGACCAGTCGGCCAGTCAAGCTGGCTTGGTTTTCAAGGGCCAGGTTGGCAGTGGAGCCGGCATCGGCGACTACGTCTCCCTGTAATTGGCTGGCGTCGACACGCAGGTTGGCGGTCGAGTTGGCAGTTACCTGCAACAGGACGTCATTGCCACCTATCAGGTTGGAACCTGGGCCCACGGTGATCGTCGTCGTTCCCGCAGGCAACGTGCCGGAGCCCACGGTGATGGCCGGGCCGGTCAGGCCTTCGACTCGCGAACCTACAAGGGTGACTTCGCTGGCGCCACCAGTGTTGTCACCAAAAATTCGCAACCCGGTCGGGCCACCGGTGAAAGTGCTGTCCTGCGCAATGAGCTTGCCGCTACCGGCCAGCGTCACAGCAGGCGACCTGGCACTGCTCTCGAACGTGCTGCGCACAGCGTTCAAGGACGACCCAGAACTCACCGTAGCAGCGCCATTGGTGCCTTGCACGTAGCTGTCGGTCACTTGCGCCGACGAACCCACGCCCGCGGTGTTGCGACTCAGACGGATCCCGACGTTGCCTGCCAAGATGCGGGCGTTGTCGCTCACGCTCGTGGTGCCGCCCGACAGCAGGTCGATGCCATCGAAGCTGCCGCGCGCATTGATCTCTCCGCCATTCATGATGAAGGTCGTATTCTGGTTCGTGGTCACAAAGTCGATATCGGCGCCATTGGCGGTGAGGACAGCGCCCTCCTGCAACCGATAGTCGTTGCGCGGCGTTTGCGCAGTAATGGTCCGCTCCCCAACCACCGTGACAGTAGCGCTGGCCAGCGGACTCACCGCAAGGGCGAGCGGCGCGAGCAAGGCCCAGGCATGCGTCGGCAGCGACGGGCAGTTCAGAGCGGGTTTGGGTAGGTGCATCGGTCTAGTCCCCTCGTTCAGCAGGGGCGAACGAATCGCCCCGTCAAGTCAAATCGAAAGGCAGCAAGGCTATACAGACACGTCTGCCTTTGATGTCAGAAAAGTCTTCAACATCAGATCAACCTGCCCCGTGGCGCAGGCCTTTGGCAGCGCGCTTAACTGAACTCGCAAGGGCCGAATGGCGTGTGCATGGCTATACGTTGCTCAGCGGGGTCCGAAACGATCAGTGCGCGAGTATCGCTCCCACGCAAAGCAGGGTCCGCAAACTCGTAGGTTGAGAACGCGCGGCCGTTGTGAACCTTCGAATCGAACTCGTAGACCGGCAAGATGTAGTCTTCGTAAGGCTCGACCCGCCATACGAAGCCAGTGGCAGGGTAGTCGGCACCTAACGTGACGGTGACCTGGAGGGCCGCGTCTTCGACTTCGACATCTCCCGTTTGGTCATGTAGAACCCACCATTTCATGGTGACTTGATCTCCCGCTTCTAGGCCATATTGCGTAAGGTTCCCGACCGTAATGCGTACTGCGGGATCTGCAGCGGCATCATTGGGATCTTTCAACGACGAGCAGTTCAGCCAACCCGAAGGATCGATACCTTCGAACTGCGGTTGGTCAGGGTGCACCACGATCGCAGTGACGTTGACATTTTGCGGTGCTGATGCAGGCTTGTTCGGAACCGACGCCCGGGAGATCTGGTAATGCACTTTCGCCGTGCCGTTACCGGCTTGCTTGATGTAAGCCCACGGAATAGTTCGAGTCAGCTTGTCTGCGGCAGCATCATCAGCGTCGACCGAGTAATCGGCTTCCACAACATGCTCATCGTTCCAGTAGAACTCGATCAGATCATCCTCGAGCAACCCTTCATAGAGCAGTACCTCCAGTGAAGCCTCCTTGCCATCATGCTCCGGCAGCAGCACGTTCGGGGTAGTCGAACCCTGGCCATACACGACGGGCATGGGCAAGCGAGGGTTGATCAAATCGGGCCATTCGGGATCCGGATCCGTACCGGGATCCTCCGGACCGAAGGTTTCGAAGTTGACCACCACGTCGGTTTCCATGAACCCTACGACCGTGCCGCCACGCCACACCTCATAGCGCACGGCCATCTCCTTGTCGCCTTCGGCGGGCGTGCCGTAGGCTTCACGCAAGACTTGATTCGACACCGTGAAAACCAGTGGGAAGGTCTGGCCCTCGCCGATCACGCGTCTTCCCAACGGCTTACCCTGCCAACTTGCGCTGATCTCATCGGTGGGCTTCCAGTTGTCGAACGCCAGCACGTTGACCTGCACACCTAGCGCCGCATCGGCGCGGTCGACCTTTCCGTCATCCGCCGCCAGCGGTACCAGGGGTGCTTGAAGATTGGCCGGCATCGCTCCCAACGCAACCGATACGAGTTTGGGCTGGGAGATCTGTCCCACGTTGCCGGCCTTGTCTATCAGCACGTAGAAGGCGTAGAACTCGCCATCACCGCCAGCCTTGATCACGTCTTCAGGTAATGGCAGCGACTGGTTCGCGGCGACTACCTCGGCACTTCCGGCAGGTGACACATTGGTGAGATCCTTGGGGACCTCTTTGAGCCAGTAGTAGTAGACGTGATCCCCCACCGAGCGGTCTGGATAGTCCGGAAGCGTCAGATTGACGTTTGCGACGTTGGCGTCGACGATCTGGGCGATATCAGGAACGGGCGAGGGTACGTTTCCCAAGTTGGGGGCGACCCGGTCGAAGCGCAGTGACAGCACACCCGACTCAATGGGTGCGTCCATGTTGTGAGCCTTGAGCACGAACTTGAAGCCGTGATTCCCGTCACCGTAGCTCTCGGAAAATTTGGGCAAGTGCAGATGGAGCGGAAGTTGATGCTCGTTGTTCTCATTGAAGTCTCCCTGGAACAGGATTTCTTCAGTGGGCGACGCGCCGCCGACGAGGCCGATAATATGGTAGACCGTTAACGTATCCTGTTGGTCGGGCGGAGCAATGGTCAGCCATTTTTCAATAACGATCGTCACGAAAGCGGTTGGATCTTTCAACACACTGGCTTTTACGGTGTTTTCGGGATCCCCAGGCACCAGCACATTGTCCGGATCTTCGAGCACTGGCGCGATCGCCGTCGTTCCCCACAGCCGCTGCATGTGGCGTGCACGATCCGCCTCGGACATTATGTTTGTAGAATTACTCATTGAGCCTCCATCGAACCCGATCTCAAAACCAATCAATGCGCCAATCCGGCAGCTCTCGTCACCCGAACATCATCGTGCCCTCCAAACAGGGGGGGACTAGATCAACACGGTGCACGTCGTCGCTCTATGAAGCGCTGTTGCGGATTAGCGCACAACTGGCATTTTTATCAGTTTGACAAACACCGCACCTGAAACTAGACGCCATCAATCACTCGTTGTGGCAAGGTGCGGTGTGCCCGGCGTTCCATCACACTGGCTGCTTGTCTTCGCCAGTCGCCCTGGCGCTCTGCGCCTGATTCGCCAGGCGATCCAAGGGGTCATAGCCATACTCGGCCTGCGTGCCAGCAGCCAGCTCGACGCGCTGCAACTGCCCCAGCTCGTTGTACGTCAATGCGCGCTGGTCCTGATCGACGACAAGGTTGCCATCTGCGTCATAAAGCAATTCGATCGAAGCCGGATAATCGTCGTGTGAGTTGGTGATGCCGCTCAATTGCACCGGATCCTCGTTGTCGAACAGGTAGTCGGCGGTATTACGCTCTTCTTTGCCTGATGCGCCCGGGAACCAGGTATCGACACGCGTAATGTTGTCCAACGCATCGAAGTAGAACGCCTGGGCATTCAGGGTCTTGCCATAGGGATCGACGGGTGCCAATTCACCTTCACACTCATACTCCTCGAGCCTGCCACGCTTATCGTAGTAATACGATTCCAGGCGCAGGGTTTCGCCGTCTCCGGTGGTCAGATGCCGCTCTGTCAGCGCGTCGCTGCCATCATAAGACTGCAGGAGCACTTGAACTTCGTCTGGCAGTTCGAAACGGCGTTCGATCTCCCTGTCAAAGTCGTCGTAGCGCAGGAAAGTGCCCAGTCGTTGATCACCATCGGTCGTGACATAGCTCTCGGTGCGGCCCAATGCGTCGTAGGTGAATTGGGACCGTGTGGTGCCGAGCGTGGTGCTGCTCAGACGCCCTTGCGGGTCGTATTCGTAAAACTGGGTGTTGCCCAATACATCGATATAGCTCAATTCCCGATTGAGCAGACTCGTACGGTAATGCATGGTGTAGTCGGTATAAACAGCGCTGCCCTCCTCCCGCACCGCGCGCGTTTCAGATTTCAATGCGCCCGTACTGAAGTAAGTACGCTCCAACACATTGACACCGCCGTCTTTGCAATGAGTCAGGCGGGCGTTCTTATTGTCGTATTCGTAATTGAGCGTAGAACTGGAAATGCGCCGCTCCAACGGTTCCTCACCCAGTCGCGGCTCGTAGCGGTAGTCGATACGCGCATCGCTGGGGGTGATGACCCAACTGGGCTGACGCTGGCCAGGCAGATAGTGCAGGCTGCGACGGCGCCCACCGGTCACTGACTCGAACATGCGGCCCAGGCCATCGAATCGCTGCACGCCCAATACCCGCCCTTCGACACCAATCCACGTCGGTAGGTCTTCGCTGCTATGCCGGGCATAGTCACGATGCACGACACTGCGATCGGCCAAGGTATGGTCAACCAGGCGATCGAAGGCGTCATAAGCGAAGTTGACCGTGCCCTGGCGAGGGTCGATTTCCCGCGTGGTGCGCCCGAGGCCATCATAGAAGTACTGATGGCGGCTCACCCGTACACCTTTGCTATCGACCCGTCGTGCCTCGATCGGCTGGTCGAACGCATTGATCCACTGCAAGGTCTTGCCACCTTTCGTGCTTCCGTCGGCAGTCTGCGACCACAGGCTGCGCAAGGGGCGGCGATCGTCGGCAAGCGCCTTGCCGGCAACGGGCTCAGTGGCAGGTTCGAGTGACGTTTGGGAATCGTCGGCAAGCGTCTTGCCTGCAACGGCCTCACGGGGATGCCTGGGTGACCGGCGCGGCGCAACATCGGACACCCACGTAGCGGGGGCGGAGCCAATCAGGTCAGTCTGATCCACATGCATGACACCGTCAGCACCGATTTCGGCACATGGCTGGTTCCAACCGTCGTAGCGCAACTGCCTCTTCAGCTCCAAAGTGACAGGAAGCAGCGGTCCGTTCCGATCATTCGGAGCGGGCTGGTCGAGCCAATCGTGCTCGGTCTCCTCGATCAGGTTGCCGAGCACGTCATAGGCGGCGCTGTAAGTGACTCTGAAGGTGTTGGTGCGCTGGGGATCCTGAGCGTCGGCATCATGGCGTTCGGTCCTGACCACGCGGTTCAGGCCATCGAGCGATGCGCGCCTGGCCACGCCCTTGACATCGACATCGGTCTGACGCGCCTGCTGCCCTTTCGTCGCCACCAACTCGTAGCCGTACTCGCGCCACGCGATGAAGTTTTCATCGTTTGGCGATACAGTCTCGCGAACCACACGGCGCAGCTCGTCGTATTCGTAGGCGATCTCTACATCGTTGTCGTCGCGGTTGAGCAACGGCTGATCGATGAGCGTACTCTGGCGCAGAGTAATTTGCTTGAGTGAATGACGAACCTCCCCGGATTGACCCTCGATTGGCTGGTCATGGTCGAAGCCGATGAGCGTTTGTACGGTCTGCAGAACCTTTTCGTCATTCTGTACCTGGTACTCGAACGTGGTCAGCGTCTCAGTACTGGCATCTGCATGCATCACCTCAGTCTGGCTTTGCACACGCCCATGACGCAGCAGATCCGAAGGGGTCGAGTGATACGCGTAAACGGTGTTGCGCAGCGTGCTCGGGACAGACCCGCTCATCTCTGCCAGGGTTTGCTCGACCACCTGCAGCCAGGACTCGCCCACCCACTTACGCAGCGCACCCTCAGCGGGCGGCTGAATCGACTCGAAAGCGGCATACCGATAGAGGGTGCGCAGCACTGGAGCTGCTGGCGTGCTTTCGAATTGCGAGGAAGGATGCACGACCTGGCTTTTGAGACTGCGTACGAAGCCGTGTGGATCGGGTGGGCAGTCACTGCCACTGCCTTCTGCCGGATAGTACTCACTGACCGTACGTACACCGCTGGGCAGCACTTCCAACGTTGGGTTACCGAAATCGTCGAATCCGGTTTCCGTACGCTCTGTGCGTGAACGGGAGGCATCGCCGCGCATCCGCCATTGCTTGTCCACCCATTTGGGCATCTGGAAATAGCGCGGTTGCAGCGCGAAGCCGACGCTGGCATCGCCGTGGTAGGTGGTGTCTGTCTGGGCGATGTGCCATTGCACAAGCGGTTGGGCAGGCGCGTCGTAGTCCAGCGTCTCACCCAACTGTTCGATCACTTCCTGCGTCAATAGGTGGTGACGATCGTAGCTGCGCTGGATCTTGCGTACCACCTCCCCGTCCTGGTACAGGCTTTCGACGGAGCTGAACAGGTAGCCAGCGCCGGTCTTGTACAGGTTGTCCTGATCACCACTCCACGTGACCGAGCTGTTGCCACCCATGAAATTCTCGGCGCTATAGGTATAGCGCGTCTCGATGACTGGCTGCCCACAGCCTGGATCAAGCACATGCGTCTTGATACGCGGCAAGCGTTGGCGCGGGGCGCCAGCAGGCAATTGATGACCGACATCGTCATAGGTGAGCGTTTCCTCACTGCCGGTCGGGGTCGCCACACTGGCCAGGCACGTCATGTTCTGGGTGCTGGCATTGTTCACGTAGGTAAAACGCCAGCTGCCTTGATCTGCGCTCGGCAGTACCACCTTGTCTACCTGACGATTGCTCAGGTGCACCGCGTAGGTGGCGAGCGCCTTGCCATCGGCACCAGCGCCTGGATGCAGGTGCAGGTCGAACTGCCCGGTGCTGACATATTGCACCTGCAACAGGTGGGCCTGCCGGGCATCGCGAATGCTCGCCAGGCATTCGTAGTTGCTCCCTGCCGGGCGAGTGTAGGTCAGCTCGATCCAGTGCCCGGAGGGCGCATACACTCGATGAGGCAAGGCCATCTCGACACCGTCGCTGGTCAGTACGCGCAGATGCTCGACCAGCCCGGACCTGTGCACGACTCGATAGTTGCGGTCATCGTCCTGAAAGAATCGGAAGCTGATGAGCTTCTGCTCGTCGATGCGCGCCGGCTTGACAGCGGTGCTGTTGACTGTGAACTGCTCTCCGGTATGCAGCGACAGGGCACGCGTGGACGGCACGTACTGGCTGAGGTTGATGTTCCAGCCTTTGCCGTAACCGCTGTCGACGGTGTTGAGCGGGTTGTAGGCCAATTGCAGAGGCAGGTCTGGCCCGCGCAGCAGGTTTGCAGGCAGCTGTGGCAATTGAATTGCCAAGGTGTACTGACCCGTGCGCGGATCGACTGCATTGCTCATGAAACTCATGAAATTGAACGCATTGGAATGCACGATAGATTCATTGGACATCGTTATTACCCCACGGAAGAAACGCTGGGCACAGCCCTGCCTGTGCAGGGCTGTGCTGGTCGTTTTAGCGACGTGTTGACTGTTTGGAGAGAAGGAACGTGTTACGGTTGTCACGGCCAGCGCCGGCGTAACTGATCTGAAGGTCGTGGCGGTTGCCTTGCTGGTCGAGCAAACGGAATCTGAATGGCTGTTTCAGAAGTTCACGCTTGTCTTCATCTTCATCATCCAGAATGTCTGGATCGTCTGGCTGCTCGTAACGAAGGCGGAAATCAGTCACCCGGTTCAAGCTCAGCAGCAGCTCGCCTTTAGCGGGCGCGCGATCGGGCTGCAACTCCTGCAATGCACGCCCGCGTCTGGCGGCCATGCGCAGCAGGGTTCCGTCGTAGAGCATTTCTGAACTCTCGCCACCGATCATGAAACCGCTGTAGCTGAGCATTTCGTCTTCGTACTCATCAGACGCCCAGCGCAAGGTCGACTTGTTGTCATCCGGATCGATGTCGATCGCCACGAACGGAATACGCCGCTGATCGACGACGTGGGTCAACTTCCAGTAATCCACCGTGAGCGTCATGTAATTGAAGGTATCGTTGTCGACCCTCTGGCCCTGCTCGACGACACGTTTGTCATGCTCGTCCCACGGATAGTCTCTGGAGGGGTCATAGGTCGGTAGCGTGACCCCCTGCAACGCGACCTTGCCGTTGTCCTTGCTCACCACCTCGGAATTGAACCAGCGCCCGCCCATACCGGACTGTTTGAACATCGCATAAATTTCGACCGGCACCGTGCTGGTTGTTTGCAGGTAGTAGTTCCAGAGGGTCTGCCCAGGCGTGGCGTACAACGGCTCGGAAACTGCGCCCTGGGCCGGCCGCATCTCCAGCAAGGGATTGTGCTGGCGGTTCACGACCCACGTCCCCGGCATGCCTGCCTCAGGCGGCTCGATGCCCACCTCCACCACCCTCAGCTCACTGCCCCCTACGGTGTAGAACTTCAGTGTCTGCAGTTCGTCATCACTGATCGGAGGTGTCGCACTGTCTTGCTGTTTGGTCTGGATATCGACCTGTACCAGAATTTGCTGCATACCGTTGGCAAAGCACTGCGGCGCACTCAGGGTCTTGAGGTAAAAATGATCGAGGTCTGTCCAGTCCGACATTGCGGCTGAACGCGCATGTTCGGAGCGGCCGTGCTCGATGACGGCGTAGCCCGAAACCCTTCCGAGCAGCACCACCCTCACTACGCTGGCAGAGCAGGTAGGGCTTGACGAAGCCGTGTATAGCCCTTCAGCAGTGATGCTTCCCTCGCCAAAGACCGTCCACACATAATCGCTCGGCGCCAGTGTCTGTGGTGGAGTGATGCCGGCTTTGCGAACGTGGTTCCTCCAGTTTTCTAGCACCTGAAACTGGACCGGTTGAATAGTGGCATGGCGGGGTACATGAAATGGCTGAATGTCGAGGGATGCCGGGCGGTTGACGAGCACTACGCACGCTTCGACGACCTGTTCGAGTCCGCCATCGCTGTACGTGGCGCGCACGCGCTGTAGCTGGATGGGCGCCGCTCGCGCGTCGGGCTCATTCGGTGAGAACGTCGCGTGTTTGCCGTTTGCAGTCAGTTTACCCAGCTGCTCCCCCTGCAAAGACCAGGTTATGGCGCCGCCACCGGCGGCCACGAACTCGATTGCCGGATCGCCGAAGGACCAGCTGGCCGTCTGCGGCGCGATAACCAGCGGCTGATCGTGTTCCACGACCAGGGCAGATGCGCTGAGCTGTTCGGCATCCTCGTGAGCACGTGCGCTCACCAGCACGATCTGGGTGGACTTGACGAACTCATGAATGGGACGCGCTTCGTACTTCCCTGCAATCATGCTACCCGAAGCTGCTGGCCGGTAGAGATTGCGAGCTGTCCAGTCGATCGTTCTATTGCCGCCGACCATGGCGAACTGACACTCGCTGGTAGCTGTAATCCGGGATATGGGGGGCACGAGCTCGCGAGTGAGCGGCCCCGCCTGCAAGGTGCCGAAACTCAAAGAGCCGTCATCGAGATCGAACGACTCCTGGTCGAGTACCATTTGACGCCAGCTGCCCAGGGTTATCGCCGCCAGCGTGCCCTGTGGACTGCCCAGCCCCAGGTCCTTGAGGTCGCTTTGCGAGGCCAGCGCAACCTCAGCGCTACCATCCTTGGGCAACAGGTAGGGGTATGCACTGGTTGGCAGAGTACCGGGCTGCCAGTCAATGCCCAATTGCATGAACAGCACCGCAGCACCCTCTCCTTCGTGGCCCTGTTCAGCCACCCAAGGAGCCGGTTGGGTAACCAGATTGACCAATTGTGGTGTCAACGCTCGGTAATCACGCAGGTTCAAGGTCGCAAGTTGGAAGATCCGACGCTCTTCGGGCTGAGACAGAAGCCATTGCTGCAGGTGACTGCCAATTTGGGTACGCTCGTAGTCGGTTTCCCCCAGGTTGCAGGTGAAGTGCGTAGCTTCACCAAGGTCAAGCACCACCTGCAACTGCCGCGAAACCGGATCAGCCCGCACCGCTAGCTTGCAGCGGGCCTCCAGCGCATAATCCATCCCCTCCCGTATGCTCAGGCTGCGATGAAAGCGCGGTGGCTCGCCTGGAAGCTGCAGCAGGTAGCGATAGTCCCCGGCCAGCAGCGGTATGTACACGGTGACGATACGGTCCGTGACCACGGCATGTTCGAAAGACAGCTGCGGACAACCGGTGACCAGCCCTTCAATTTCTATCAGTTGCGAAGCACCCTGATTGATGGAGAACCGGCCCGAGAAAGGCTCCAGATAGGTGAGACTTCCTAGCCCTTTGAGGAACACGTCTTGGGTGGCCTTGTTAAGCGCATCGCGACCGATGGCCAATGCTGCGCCCCAACCATACAGAAGGTTCTCGTTGTGCAGACTGCTCTGCAGGGCTTGCTTGGAAAAAGCGCTCATTTGAATTCCCCTGCAGTTGCAGCGGCCACCAGCGGAAGCGGCAGAATCTTGAAGTTCCACAGGGTGATGCGCCCCCCCATCAGATCGATGGCAGCCACTACCACGTAGTGGTCGGCGGCCGTAGTCGAAGGGGTGTACTTGCCCTGGTCGTCCAGAACACCATGACCGCAGACCAGTACCCACTCCACATCTTCATTGGGCAGTTCGATGTCCAGGTTGTCGTCGTCGGTGTACCAGAAGCTGAACTGAACGCCGTCCCGGACGGCCTCGTACTTGAAGAAGTACTCCAGCGACGGCGTTTTGGTGAGGATCATCTCGCACACGGCAGCTTGGCCACCGCCTTGGGATACCTCGACGCGGTCGACGCGCAGCACCTTTTCCAGTTTGCTGGTGCCATCGCTTGGGAACTCTGCTGGGGCTTTGTAGCGCCAGGCACTTTGGACATCAGGGTCGTCGGCCTTGGTCAGCGTGCCGCCGGCATTACCGGTGATGTTTCCAGTTAGCGCGGCGGCAGAGGTGGAAGCTGCCCAGACCAGATACCCCGGATCCTCGGCGCTGCTCAGGTTAACCACATTGACCAGTGGAAACACCGACACAGGTGCTGCGACAAGATTTACCAGCGCCTGACTCGACCAGCCATCACCGGTCGCAGTGACGACGACGCGCTTGGAGGTGAAACCGAAACTGGCTGCCGTTGGCGCCGTATACAAACCATCAGCGTCGATGGAACCCACTGATGTGGGGCTGATGCCGCGCGCAGTGTTGGTATCCAGAGGATCGCTGACGGTCCACGTGGGCTTCACTCCAACGGGCTGAACCGAGAATGCATGGGTGGCGCCTGCAGATACCGTCACCTCGGACTCGGATAGTTGGTGAGCAGGCATTGAGATATCGCCAAGGATCGTCAAATCACCTGGCATGTCGACGTCTTGGGGCATAACGACCGCTTCATTGCGAAACAGCAAGCTATTCAAACGGAAGGCATCGATGGTCTGGTGCGTAGACTCGAACTTTTCTTGCAAAAAGCCGATACGGGGACGGCACCAGTTTTCGAAATGTTCATCGATACTCTTGATGAAATGAGTCTTGCATTTACTGTCACCACTACCGCTGTGGAGCTCGTACCCGGAGGTCAATGACCTCTCCACGGACTCGATTGCCAATAGGGTGCGATTACTGTCGTCGTCCTTCTGCAATGAGGCTTGGAAGGCTTGCACCAGATTCCAGGTCGAGGAAAATTGGCCATCGTAGGAAAGCGTTTTATCTCCCGAGCGGTCGTAATATAGAGTGCCACCGTCGATGCTTGGGGATTTTCCTGCCCAGCTCAACGCCACCGCATTATCGACGATACCAATGGTCATGCCATCGAAGGGTAACTGGGTTCGAAAGCACGAGAAGCGATAGGACCAGGGATCATTAGGATCGAGCGGGACAGAGGGAACCACTAAGTTCCCCGCGGTAATCACGTATTTGCTGAAGGCGCCATTCTGCTCGACCCTATACTCCGCACCGTATTCATCCAACACGGAAATCAGCCTCGGCATGAGCATCCGATTGTAATACTGCTCATAAGAGATGATCAGATTACTGGAGTACCCCTGCGGCAGCAGATAAGGAATTTGCGTATTGTTGCTCGGCAAGCTGCCTTCGCGCTCATCCAACCCCACGAATACCAAAACCTCACCGTCACCGTAGTCCTCGGCTGTCCTTGACGTCGCGCCTGCTGCTGGCCGCGTCAGCACTCTAAACGAGGTCGGCTGCAAAGCATCCTCTGCATTCTGACGCAGCTCACTTAGCTCGAATTTTTTCTGCGCGTCGTTCCACTTGGCAATTTCCTGCTTCAAGTGCTCACCCAGCTTGACCCGTTCGAATTCGGTCTCCACGCCCGACAGTTTGAAGTCCGCAGCACCGTTGCCCGCCAGGTCCAGCTCCACCTTACCCGCCGACCCGACGCTGCCAGGTGCATTCCTGAGATGAATGGTCATGGTCAGGATGGGCCCGACCAGGCCATCGGCGATGCCCAGACGCTTGACTTCATCGCGGGTCGTGCCTTGGGGCCTGCTTGTCTCGATGGTACGCCCGCCCACGGTGCGCATCAGACACCGTGCTCTCGACTCGGTGATGACCGCGTTCTCGAACGACAGACGAGGTTTGTCCAATTGCAAGCCGTGAAGTTGGTGAGTAGTGCCAGCGACCGGTGCTATCGAGCTGTCCACGGCGGGGAATAGTGAGTCGGCGCCGAAGCGAGATATGTAGTCCTGTAGCAAGAGATAGTTGGTCTTGTTGCGATCGAACGCGAGTACGACATCCCAGTCCAACGTTTGCGGTTTTTTCTTCATCTCGGTGATGAATTGCTCTTTCGTTTGCCGTGTCATGAGTGGTGTCCTCTACTTGAAGAGTTCAATGCACTGGTGCGCAAAGGCGCGGGTCACTGTTGAATCCGGAGCGTGGCATCCGGGACGACGAATGCGGTCTTGCCGCCATCGAAGCTGATACTGGCTCGCAAGGTCATGGAAGAGTTGTTGGCAAGGCCCCTGAGGTCTTGCAGCGCCAGCCTGGCGACGACCATGTTGGTTTTGAATTCGTCAGCGGTAACCGGCGCTGCAGCGCGCACGGTTTTCTGATAAGCCCCGCCAGCGGCCAATGTGCCACTCACGCTGATGGTCACTTGGTTTCCAACCGCGAAGTAAGGCCAAGCGTTGAGCACCAGGTGCGGCTCTTCGATCAGCGCGCCGACATTGAGGATGCCTAGGCCATCTGCCTCATGGCAGAGCACCTGCTGGTAGTTGCCTCGCGGAACCGGCTGAATGCGCAACGCTACCGGGTCAGAGGAGAATTCGCCCTGGCTCGAGGTGAGGGTGTAGGACACGGGGAAACGTTTGGCCGCAAGGTCGTTGCTCTGCTCCATGTTGGCGGCGATGAACTGGGCAGGAACCAAGAAGCGCAGAGGCTTTTCAGGATCGGCCGGCGCCTCCACGGTGGTATTGCCGCCTAGCGCGTCGCCGTCCCAGTGGACCTTCACGGTGTCGCCGTTCTGCACTGCATTGGCAGGAACGTTGACCCACGCGCCACCCCTGAACTCGATGGCCGACCCGACGACATTGCCCGAGCCATCGGCCGTGGTCTGCTCGATGGACGGTGCTTGGAGGGACCCACGTGTGCGCTCAACCTTGAATGCGAGCGGCAAAGTGCTCGTTGCCCAGCCTTCGCGGGCGATGTGCATGGATACCTCGATGCTATCGCCCACACTGCTGGCCACTGCCTTGGGGTCGAGTGTGAACTGCAAGAGGCCGCCCGGCTGGCTGCTGGCATCCAGACGCAAAGTCAGGACGTGGCGATTCTCCACCTGCTTGCCGACCCAGTGGCACATCACCTGGTCGCCCGGCATGGCTTGCACCGGACATACCGATTGCAACGTCAAACCGCTGGTGAAGAGATCCGGATCAAGTACATCACCACCCGTGAACCCCACGATACTCGGCGCCGGTAACAACGGCTCGGGCGTAGGCCCGGCGCCTACCGCAAAGCTTTGTTCGGGCGCTTGTAGCGTGCCTGCCTGCTGTGCCAGCTCGACGCTGTAGTGGAACTTGGCCACACCGTCGACAAGATCGCGAAAATCGCTGGAGCGCACCTCACAGGTCAGCACGTGGCCAAGGTCATCAGCCTGGGGTGAGCAGTCGTAGGTTTTCTCTCTGATCGGGTCGCCGTTCGATTCCTCGCCATTGAGCACCACCGTCACCTGATCACCGACCTGCATGGCCTGATAGGGGGGGATATACAAGGTGGCACCCGCATTGGCCTGGACTTGTGTGTAGTCGATGTACAGGTCATGGGATGGCTGCACCTGCACGGTGGCCAGCTGTTCCGCGACCACCGGGTGATCGCGCAAGCCGATGAAACAGAACTGGCGCATCGACTCGTTGTTCATGTCGTTATTGACGAAATACGAGTAAAACCCCCAACCACCGTCGGCCGGCACCAGCGCCGCGTTGTTGATTCCAAGCCTGAAACCTTTGTTGGGATCGGGGTCTATCACTGGCCTCCCCGCATCGATCTGATCGAACGGTTCGCCCTGAGCGCTGGCACCTCGCCAAACCGGCGTGATGACGTCGCCGACCTGCATACCCGGATAATTTACATAGGTGTCAAGGTCATCGGCGCCCAGTGCATCGATGTCGATTTCTCTGTCTCCGGTCAGCGCGGGAATATCAGGCAAGGGATAACGCGAAGCCTTCGCTACAGGGGTATACCCAGCGTCTTTAGTTGATGTCATCTTCATAAGTGCAACTCCACGGATTTAAGTCAGTTGTACGCGGTGTCGGTGCAATGGCCAACTGACAGAAATACCAGGCAGCACCGGAAGTACCCGAAATTCCCGGGCAACATAAGAACACCCATGCGCACCTGATAGTTTTACCAGGTGCGCGTGGGCGAATGGGTGATTACACTGAGCTGTTAATTTCCCATGAAGTAAAGTGCACGACCTGACATTTATGGCAGGTGTGCCTACACGGTTTAAAACTTATGCTTCAGCCATGCAGTACATGACGACGCGCCGTGCGTACGGTCATGGGCCACGTTTACTTATTCATTGCCTCACGCAATGAATGATTTCACTGCAACTGGAGAATCCAAACATGCTTTCGAGTGCTCGTTCCACCTCGCCCCACCGACGTCTCAGCACGTTGGCTGTCGCACTGGCGGCCCTGAGTTCGTGGGGCTATTTGTACGCTGCCGCCCTCCCCAAAGCGGATGCCGGAGTCATCACCCTGATGGGCAAGAAAGGGGATATCGAATCCCCCGAAAATGACAGCAACGTCAGTTGCATCATCGACGTACCGGCCGCCGGCGCCGGTCGAAGTATCGATGTGCATTTGAACAATCCCGGTTCTCCCTGCTATGAAATACGGGTGTCATCCATCGCCATGAGCAACATGCCTCCGGCCACCCAGGTATTACTGACTGACGATTATCTATGCCAGACCACATTGGGCAATTCGTTCGATGTCCGACGCGACCCCGAGAGCAATAAGAACTTCTGGGTCAAACTACGCACTGGCGCCGCAGGTTCGACGCTGGAAGAGGAAAGCATCAGTTCGCTGACGTTCAAGGGATTTGCGACTAACCGCTCCCCCTCTACGGGTGCCGTCAGTCAAGGCGTGCAAGTCGAAGACTTCAAGCTGAACGGCACCAGCGAACGGATGACCTATACGCTGTCGTGCGTACGCATCACCAGCTCTACCAACAAGAACACCAAACGCGGTGAGTTTCTATCGGTTCCCACAGCGGCCTGGAGCGACGCCGTCAAAGAAAGCGAAAGCGAGGACTGGACTTGCCCCGGCAACGGTGTCGTCACAGCGCGCAAGCATTCGGGCGATGAGCAGGGCGATACGGCCTACGGGTGTGCTTCGATCGCGGGGGTGACGCCTTCGGGCGCCACCTGGTCGGCCGCTTTTCCTGAGTGCGGTATTAATCTGGATGCCGACTACGACGAGAACAGCGGCCGGTTCAAAACCTGCGCCGAGAAGAAGTACGACAATGACAACGCGGGTTATTTGTATTTCACCTGTCCAGCCAATCAAGTGATGCTGGGGCGCAGTCACGAGGGCGACGAGAACGGTGACACCAAATATCGGTGTGGCGCGTTGTATCAGGGCACGCCCGAGGACAACAAGCGGGTGAGCGTATGGCCAGGCACCTGGAGTCCGGCGATCAGAGAATCCGATAGCGAGCACAGTTGCCCGACAGACGAGGTCATGGTGGGTAGAGCGCACAAGGGTGATGAGAACAACGACACCCGCTACCTGTGCGCCAAGTTGCGCGCGCCTGTCGATGCCCCTATCTGATCGCCGATCGAGGAATACTTCGCCATGCTTACCTCTTCAAACACCCACTCCAATGCATTCAACTTCCTGGGCTTCATGCAAGGCCAGGTAGACCCTCGCACAGGCCAGTACACCTTGGGTATCGAGTTGCCGAAACTGGCCGGCAACGATCTGATCGGGCCTGCCCTCCCGTTGCGACTGGACTTCAGCCCGCTCAATCCAGTCGACAATGGTTATGGCAAAGGCTGGAGCCTCAATCTTACGCAGTACGATCCAGCTAGCGGCTCGCTGTCGCTGATCACCGGAGAAAGCTACCAGGTCACGAGCGATGAGCCCCGGCCTGCCCGAATCGACGAGCAAAAACTGGTCAGCTTCGAATTGCACAAGGACGATGCCGACAATTATCGCGTGATTCATCGCACTGGCCTGGTCGAGCACCTGCGTGCGCAAGTCAGCGACGGCAAGCGCATAGCCCGGCCGTACCGGGTCTATGCGGCATCCGGCCACTGGATCGAGCTGAGCTATACCCGCCCTGCCAATTTTGCCCATGAGTGTCTGAGCGCCATTCACGATGGGATGGGCCGGCGCCTGCTGTGGATTGAATACAACAATCTGAATCAATACACGCTACACCTGCACCCCGACGATGGACCAGACGGAGCCGCACTGGGCAGTTATTCAGTCAAGCTGGCTGATCGCCTGGTGACTGACGTGGTGCTTCCTGACGGCCAGGCCAATTGGCACTTCGAATACCTTGCCAATGCCTCGACACAAGGCCTGACTTGCTTGCGCACTGTCCGTACACCGACCGGCAGCCGCGAAACCCTTGCTTATGATGATGCCGGCCACCTGCTGCCCACTGGCGCTCCCGTGGCCCGACTCCCGCGCGTGGCAAGCCATGAAATCGACCCAGGTTTCGAGCAACCGAAATCGGTCACCCGCTATGAGTATTCGACCGAGAATTTCATGGGCGGCAACAGCGGCATGGTCTGGACAGAGGGGGACGATACGCTCTACAAGGTGCCGGGCAGTGCCACTTACTTCTATGACTCAACGCAGATACAGCAGCTCGATGGCAAGGATGTACGCAAGGTCTACTCGCGCTATAACCGTTATCACCTGCTGACACTGCAACGCACCGAGCAGTTCGGCACCGTCGCGCAGGTGACGCTCGAGGAGGCTGCCGATCCGCGTGAAGACTGGCACATTCAAGAAATCGAGACCCACTACCATGAGGATCCGACACTGGGCTTTGCGCTTCAGCCCCGCACGTTCCAAATGCCCAAGTTCACGATCGAGCGCTTCCGGTTGAAGGGTGACAGCAACAAGCTGCGCCAAGAGGTGACCCAGACCGAGTTCGACGAGCATGGCAATCAGGTGTTGGAGATCCAGCCCAACGGTGTCCGTACCATCAGCGAGTACTACAAGGCTGACGGCGAAGATGGCTGCCCCGCCGACCCTCAGGGATGGGTGCGCAGCCTCAAGCGGCGCACTATCGAACCTGCACGACCGGCGTCGGCCATGCCTGTTAGTGACATCCCCCAAACCATCCCTGCCCCAGCCAACATCGAAGCGGGCGCTGCAGTATTGTCTACGCGATTCACCTACCGTCTGTTGCCGGCGATGAACGATGGCACGCGAGTTGCCAGTATCGCCAGTCAATATCTGCTGCTGGAAAGCGAGTCGCTCGAGCAAGGTATCGGGCCCGACGCTGTACGGCTCAAGCTGACCGAACGCAGTTACTTCAACCTCCCGGACAACCCCGCACTGCACGGCCGTCAGAACACCGAATATCAAACGCTCTACAGCAACGCAAAGGGTCTGCTGAATGGCGAAAACATCCTCACGGACTGGAAGTATCCCAATGCCACTCGCAAGAAAACCGGGGCACCACTGGAAGTCAAGGAGACTGTCACTTGTAAAGGCAAGCAAAAAAATCTCGTCAGCCTGCATTCGAGCCTGACCGGTGATGTGCTGCGCCAGGAGGATCTGCACGGCAACTTCACCGCCTTCGAATATGACGCGCTGCAACGGGTGGTGAAACAGACGTTTGCCGACGGCACGCCCAATGCTGCGGTCACTACGTATGCTTACCAGTTGGTCGGCGCTGACGCGCAGCAAGCGACCATGACCAGTCAGAATGCCCAGGGCGTGGTGACGTGCTCGCGCTATGACGGCGCCTACCGACTCATCGAGCAGTGGCGCACGACGCAGGCCGCCCCTGAGGAGCAGAAAGTCTATTCGGCCAGTCATGACGCACTGGGGCGCATGATCGAGGAAACCAGCTTCGATTACCATGAGTCGTTCGCTGACGGTCAACTGGCAATCACTACCCGTTACCAGCCAGGTCCGTGGGATGAAACCCGTCAGACCTTCAACGCGGACGGCACCTGCCTGCATAACGCCTATTCACCTTTCGGCGAGTTCGGTGACGTCAACGCCAGCTGGCTGACCTTCCCCGATCAGTCGGTAGTGCGTCAGCAACATATGGTGACCCACACCGATCTGAACGACAGAACCGTTCGGGTCGAGCGTTTCAATGCTGAAGGCAAGCGGGTCGGCAGGCGTGACTACTTCCAGGATGGCTTGGGTCAGTGCCGACGCGAGGAGCAGCGCTTGAACGATCCCGTATCAGGGAGGGAAACGCTGCGCACCACTAGGCATGCATACGACGCCCATGGCCGGATGGTGCAGACCGAGCGTCCCGACAGGTCCGTGCTGCGTCGCACGTTCGCCGCCCATAGCCACAATGAACTCGTCGAAAACATGTATCTGCACAAAACGGCGAACCAGTCTGGCACGCACGTGAGCGCGCGCGAATATGACGGCCTGGAACGTATGATCCGGCTGGTCAGCCCTCTAGAGGAAGCCTACACCTATCAGGGCGAACAGATGCTGCCGAGCAAGCGGGCTACCGCTGGCAAACGTGAGTTCTCTTATACCTACGACACCAGTCTTTCGACCCAGCCTAAAACCATTGAGGTCAAGGGCCAGGCCACCAACACTTACGGCTACCACGACAAGACCGCTGCCCTCACCAGCGCACAAGGCAGCGAAGGTACCCGCAGCTATGCATACAGCGACCAGGGTTACCTGACACAGGAACGCTGGGAGGATGTGTCGGGTGGTGATACCTACGTCTGCGATCATGTCGCCTCCCTGCAAGGCCGCCCCCTGTCCCGCAAGGACAGTGACGAGCAACATACTTGCCACGGCTACGACAACTTGGGCCGACTCAGCTGGACTACCCAGGGCAACTTGCGCGCCGAATTCAAATACGACCTGCAGGGCAGACTGTGCCGCACTGAAACCTGTGACCAGCACAGCCAACACCGTGTCGTGTGCGAGCAGCGTTACGACAGCCTTGGACGTGAAATCACCCGCACGCTGACTCAGTTCAACGTCGAGAAACAGGGCGCAGAGCTTACCACCGAGCAGATATGGCGCGATGACGACCTGTTGCACAGCCGCACGCTGACGTGCGACGGCCGGGTACGACTCGTCGAAACCTTCGGCTACGACGCACTCAATCGCCTGGAGAGCTACGTGTGCGAAGGCGAGCCCGATGCACTGCCGCGCAACGCGAAAGGCCTCACCATCGAAGAGCAGGCATTTCTCTTCGATGACCTGGACAACCTGATCGAGTGCAGGACTTGGTTCGCTGATGGGTCGCGTGACGTCGCCACTTACACCTGCAACGGCTTTCGCGTGACCAATGTAACGCACACTCATGAGGACCACGCCCTGAAGAGCGTCGACTTCAGTTATGACGACGACGGCAACATGCTCAACGACGAGGCGGGCAACCGACTGGTCTATGACGGTCACGGTCGGCTGCAACAGGTGCTGGACGCCGACGGGCAGGCGCTGTTCAGCTACCGCTACGACGGCCACGACCATCTGGTAGGGGTTCGTCAGGGCAGCACAGCGCCGGAGGTACTGCGCCGTTACCAGAACGAGCGTTTGCACAGCACCGTCGAGGGTGGTGTGCTGACTCAGTATCTGTACGACGGCGATCGCCCATTGGGTCTGCAGCAGCACGCCGATGCGGGTGCCACGCGTCTGCTGCTGACCAACATGAGCAACAGCGTGCTGGCCGAAAGCAGCAAGGATGCGCTGACCGTCGCCAGCTACAGCGCCTATGGCGGCCGCGACCAGTCCGGCCAGACGCCTGAGCTGCAAGGCTTGCTGGCGTTCAACGGCGAAGCCCGTGAACGCGCGTTGGGCTGGTACCTGCTGGGTCGCGGCTACCGCGCCTACGACCCCCAAATGATGCGTTTCCACAGCCCTGATGCGATGCCTCAGGAGATCGCCGGCATCAACCCTTACACTTATTGCCTGGGCGATCCGGTGAACTGGCATGACCCGAGCGGGCACAACAGATCGCCCAGCACGCCGCCCGCCACCGGGGGGACTCGGCGCAAGAAAGCCAGCCAGACGGGCCTGTGGATCACCCTGGGGATTTCGATCGCTGCGGCCGTTCTTTCCATCGCGACCTTCGGCGTGGGTGCTGTAGGCGCCGTAGGGGCCGCAGGTTCATTCGCTGCGCTGTCCACTGCTACCAAGGTGTGGATGGTTGTCGGAATAACCGGCTCATTGTTGCAGGTGGGTGGCACTGCGATCCAAGTCGTGTCGGTATTTGAGAAAGATCCGGAAAAGTCCAACACGCTCTGGGCAATCGGTGGGGCCCTGAGCTTCATGGGCACGATCATGACCGGCTTTGCCGCTTCGCAGATGTTTTCGGCGAAGGCGGCGTTTCAAGCGGCGGCTTCGCGAGCGGCTTCAGGAGCAGGCAATTCCGATAAGATTGCCGAGCTTACAAGCAGGGTTGATCAAATTGATAAGATGCTTGCACGAAGAGTGCCCCGGGGTCCGCAAGGACTCAAAGGCCCCCCAGGCCCCCCAGGCCCCCAAGGCCTACCCGGGGCCCCAGGGCCGCAGGGGGTACCAGGACCTCCCGGAAAACCAGGGGCCATCGACTCAACAAGAATAATTGACACTTCTTCGGATCCCCGTATGAGCGGTACGCCAACTGCTCCTGTTGTAAACACCGTCTCAGCCGCCCCTCAGGCTGTGAACATCGCAAAATGGAAGCCGTCGATCAGTGGTGGGATGGTGGTAACAGAAGATTCTACCGCTGAATCCTCCATACTCAAATCTTCAAGCGCTCTCTGATCCCAACAGTGGGAGCCGCACCTCAACGAGGTGCAGTTCCCACATTGACTTAATCGCCACCCCCCTCGGATTACTCCTACATATCCCTCCCTGGGTTCTGACTAACCTTGCGCAGCATGCCTACCCCGCCAGCAGGTTGAACATACGTCAGCAACTCAGTGGCCAGCCCTCACACTCGTGATATCCGTCTGGCCACCCAACTTATCCGAGACCTTCATGCCTAACGCCAACTGGCGCCGGTACCCGCCGTCACGCCTTCGTTTTGCCCCACTGCTGGCTCTGGGCGGCAGCTGCCTGCTCCCCGTCAGCCCCTTGGCCCAGGCCGAAGAGCCTGCATTGAAGTTCCACTCCGCCTTCATGCGCCAGTCCCCTGGGCAAGCGCCGGGCGTCGCCGAGCAGGCTTTGCAGGCACTGGCCGCACAGCGATCGCTGACAGCTGGGCGCTACCCGGTGCAGGTACGGGTCAATATGGCGCACAGCGGCGAATACACCCTGAATTTCCACGAGCAAGGCACAGGCCAGTCGCTCGCCCCCTGCCTGAGCCCGGCCCTGCTGGCCGAACTTGGGCTGCGCCTGGAGCGCCTGGAAACCCCGATCGAGCCCGACACCGAATGCCTGGATCTGGCCGCCCGACTGCCCGGCGCCGAAGTGACGTTCGACAGCGCTCGCCTGCAACTGGACATCTCCATCCCACAGGCGGCGCTGCGCCGTGAAGTGGCGGGCAGCGTCGCCCCCGAACGCTGGGACAGCGGTCTCGATGCCGGCTTCATCAGCTATCAGGCCTCCGCCCAACACAGCAGTGGCCCAGGTGGGCAGAGCCGTAACCAGCAGGACCTGTATCTGAACACTGGCCTCAACCTGGGCGGCTGGCGCCTGCGCAGCAGCCAGAGCCTGCGCCAAGACCAAAATGGCCAACGGCAATGGACCCGCAGCAATACCTATGCCCAGACCGACCTGCCTGGCACCTGGGGCACCCTCACCCTTGGCGAAACCTTCAGCAACGGCGAAGTGTTTCGCAGCCTCCCATTCAAAGGCGTCCAGTTGGGCTCCGACCTGGGCATGCTGCCCGACGTACTGCAAAGCTATGCCCCGGTGATCCGTGGCGTGGCCCAGAGCCGGGCCAAGCTCGAGGTACTGCAGAACGGCTACCCCATCTACAGCACCTACGTCGCCGCAGGCCCCTACGAAATCGACGACCTGGGGCTCGGCGGTGGCAGCGGCGAGCTGGAGGTGGTGCTGACGGAAGCCGATGGCCAGGTGCGACGATTCATCCAGCCTTACGCGAGCCTGGGTAACCTGTTGCGCCAAGGCGTATGGCGCTACACCGCAGCACTCGGGCGTTACAACCCGGCTGGCGGTACCGACCAGCCCAAACTCTGGCAGGCCACCCTTGCGCGCGGCATCGGGAGCAACACCACGCTCTACGGCGGAACGCTCGGCGGGGACTACTACCGCGCCGGACTGCTGGGCGTGGGCCGCGATTTCGGCGAATACGGCGCGCTGTCGTTCGACGCCACCCAGGCCAGCAGCGACCTGGGCCAAGCGCTCGGGCGCGTCAGCGGCCAGAGCTATGCCGCCCGTTATGGCAAGGCATTCCAGACCCGCACCAACCTGCGCTTCGCCGGCTACCGTTATTCCACCGAAGGCTACCGCGATTTCGACGAAGCGGTCGCCCAGCGCAGCGCTGACCAATACTATCCGGGCAATCGCCGCAGCCGCTTGGAAGCCTCGCTGCACCAGCAACTGGGACAGCGCAGCTCGCTGAGCCTGACCCTGACCCAGGACGACTACTGGGACAGCGACCGCCAGCGTCGGCAATACCAGTTCCTGTTCAACACCCAGCATCACTCTGTCGGCTACAGCCTGTTCGCCTCCCAATCACTCAGCCGCGACACCCAACATGACCGAATGATCGGCTTGAGTGTGACCATACCCCTTGGCGTGGGCAACCAGGCCAGCGCCACCTTCGACCTGCAGCATCAGGGCGGGCGCCTCAACCAGCGGGCCAGCCTCAGCGGCAGCGGCCTGGACAACCGGCTGGGCTATCGCGCCGGCATCAGCCACGATGAGCAACAGCGAACCAGCCTCGAACTTTCTGCCAGCTATCAGACCCCACACGGCAACTACGGCGCAGGCATCAGCGAAAGCGGCGAACGGCGCAGCCTCTCGGTCAACGCCAGCGGGGCCCTGCTGGCGCATAGCGGTGGCATTACGCTGACGCCTTACCTGGGTGAGACCAGCGCCCTGGTCGAAGTCCCGGCGGTCGCAGGCATCGGCCTGGAGAATGCTCCGGGCACCCGTACCAACGCCAAAGGCTATGCAGTAGCGCCGCACCTGCGACCGTATCGGGTCAACCAGATCAACTTGCGCACTGAGCAACTGGGTCCGGAAATCGAGCTAGCCAATGGCACCCAGGCCGTGGTCCCGCGCCGCGGCGCCATCGTAAAGGCCACCTTCGCCGCGCGCCAAGTCACCCGTTTGATCCTCACCTTGCAGGACCGCGCAGGCCAGCCATTGCCGTTCGGCACACAGGTCAGGGATGCACAGGGCGAGACCCTGGCCATCGTCGGCCAGGGTGGCCAGGCGCTGATTGCCACCGGTCCGCAGCCGCAAACCCTTTACGTGCGCTGGGACGATCAGGACTGCGTGCAGCCCATAGACCCCGAGCAGATGGAGCAGCGCGAGGGCTATCACCTGCAAACGCTCACCTGCCCCACACTTTGAACCCGAGCGCGCCAGTCATGGCGCCTCGCCAAGCGGATCCGCCCCATGTCTACCCTTAGAAAGCTCTACACGGCCATCACCCTGCTCAGCCTGGCCGGCAGCGCCCATGCCGCCATCCCCAACTGCAGATGGCAGCCGGCAGTCCCAGGCCCCCTGCACTTCGAGATCAACCTCGATGAAACCTGGATCGCTCGCGATGCCCCCGTCGGCAGCATGATCGGCACCCCGCAGTACAAAACTCCCCCCGATTCGCAGGGACGAGCGATTCGTTGCCACAACGATGGCTCAGGTACCCTCACCGTGCAGATCACCCCTACCCAGCCCCTGCACTCCAATGCGCTGCCGCCGGTCAACGGCTGGAACGTCGATGGCCATGTGATCGAGACCGGTATACCCGGTGTCGGTCTGTATATCCGCCTGGGCTTCAACTTCGAGGGTAACTACAGCAACACGTTCACACCCGTGGGAGACCCGACAATACCCTACCTGGGCCACAACACCCGTGACGTGGGTGCCTTGCCTTTGCTCATCAACTATCTGTTCGCGCATTTCGTGCTGATAAAGACCGGGCCGATACCCGCCGGGCTGCAGAGCTTCTCCAAGCAGGTTGCCCAGAGCCAGATCACCGACCTGGGCAGCGCCTTCGACATCCACGTGCGCGGCAGTGTGCAGCAAGCACAATGCACCCTCAAAGCCAACCCTGTCAGCGCCGACCCCGTGCAGCTGGGTAGCCATGACGTGGCCGACTTCACCGGCGTGGGCAGCACCACCGCCGCTACGGACTTCAACATCACCTTGAGCGACTGCGAGGACAACCCCGCAGGCGGCATTGCCCGGGCCTTCATCCGCATGGAGGGCGAGCGTGGATCGGTGCCATTACTGCCCGCGCTGGGCGTCTTTGGCCTGACCAGTAACTCGAGCGCCTCAGGGATAGGCATCCAGTTGCTGCGCAGCGACAACAGCCCAATGGTTCTGCAACAGGACGAGCCCATCTCGGCGTTGACCATCGGCACCACGCGGCTGGACTTCAAGGCTCGTTATTACCAGACAGACCCCCAGGTGACTGCCGGCCTGGCCGAGGGCCAACTGAAGTTCACCCTCAGCTACCGCTGAATGCGCGAAAGCCCAGACTGCCGATTGGCAGGTCTGGGCTTTCGAATGTCATCCAGCAACGACAAAAACGACAAAAGGGACATTCGTCCCTTTTGTCGTGTACCTGTTTGGAGCGGGAAACGAGACTCGAACTCGCGACCCCGACCTTGGCAAGGTCGTGCTCTACCAACTGAGCTATTCCCGCAGTGTGAAGCTTTACAACGTTTGGTGTGAGGCGCCCGAAGACCCTCACCACCACTGCACCGCATAGACGCCACAGTATTTGAACTGGAGCGGGAAACGAGACTCGAACTCGCGACCCCGACCTTGGCAAGGTCGTGCTCTACCAACTGAGCTATTCCCGCAATGGCGTCCCCTAGGGGACTCGAACCCCTGTTACCGCCGTGAAAGGGCGGTGTCCTAGGCCACTAGACGAAGGGGACACAACGCTTTGCAACCAACACTTTTCAGTGCACCAATGCATGAACCTTGCGATTCAGCCTGGATTTTCTTTTCCTGCCCCGCCGTTAAGCGCTGCCGGAGAAACTGGAGCGGGAAACGAGACTCGAACTCGCGACCCCGACCTTGGCAAGGTCGTGCTCTACCAACTGAGCTATTCCCGCATTGGCGTCCCCTAGGGGACTCGAACCCCTGTTACCGCCGTGAAAGGGCGGTGTCCTAGGCCACTAGACGAAGGGGACACGCTACATCTTCACTACCTGCAACGCCGAGCGGTGTGCTTTACGCTGCAAGTGGCGCGCATTCTATGGACGCTGCCGGGCGTCGTCAATACCTTTGTAGAAATTTATTTAAATCAATGACTTCGCGCCGTCCAACCTCGACTCTTGGCTCCCCAAACGCGGCGACCGTTGCTTTTCCAGCGATGGCTCGGCAAGCTCAGGGCCTGGTGCCATCATCCGACGGCGCTTCCCGTGGCATCGCACTGTTCGCCTGCCAACAGAGCCACTAGACTCCGCGGGTAGACCTTCCTATATAGAGGCAACGACGGTGACACCACTTTTGATCACCCTGCTCATCGTAGCCGGGATCACGCTGCTGATCGTGATCGGCTATCTAAACAACGTGGTGGAGAGCAACAAGGTCGAAAAGGCGCGCACTAAAATGGAGCTCAGCGAACGGATCAAACGCTGCGAGACCCTCAACGAGACCTTTCCAGGCCAATTGATGAGCCCGGCCCTGAAGCTGCTGATGACCCGCCTGGAACTGAACGTCAACCAGCGCCTGCTGGCAGTCGAACGCAAAAGCCCACGGTTGCAGGCACGCATCGCCGAGCTCGAGGCGCTGATCGGCAAGGGCGAGGCGATCCCGGTGAACAACCCGCCCGCCCCGATCCTGACCGAAGCCAAGGCCAAGGATGTGCGTTTTCTGCTGGAGGTCCTGCACAACCAGGTGGTGCGCGCCACCGCCGAAGGTTTTTTGCAGAACGCCGAGGGCAAACAGTGGGTGAAAGAGGTTCACCACATTCTGGTGCTGCTGCATATCGAGTTCTTCAACAACCTAGGCCAACGCGCGCTGCAAAAGCAGCAACCGGGCCAGGCACGCTTGGCCTTCGAGCGTGGCGTGCAATATTTGAGCAAGCAGGCCGAACCCAAACTCTATGAAGAACAGCGTTTGTACCTGGAAAAGCTGCTGGCCCGTGCCGACGCCCAGGTGCTCGACCAGATGGAGCCTGCCGAAGACAGCGAAAACCAGCTGACCGAAGGGCTCAAGACTGACGACGAAGAGACCTGGAAGAAGAAGGCCATGTACGACTGACGCCGTCTTCGGTTTGGTCCGGCCTGGATGGGTCCGTCCTGGATGGGTCCGGCCTGGATGGGTCCGGCCTGGTTTGGCCCGGCGTGGTTTGGCCCGGCCTGCCTTCGTACCCAGGCCGAACGCTTGTCCTCAGCAGTCGCTCAAGGAAAGAAACACCGCCGCCAAACGCTCAAGCCCGATCTGATCCACTTGCGTGAAACGGCCGAGCTTCGGGCTGTCCAGATCCAGCACGCCGACCAATCTGCCTTCTTTGAGCAACGGAATCACCAATTCGCTGTTGGACGCGCTGTCGCAAGCGATATGCCCGGGAAAGGCATGCACGTCCTCGACTCGCTGAGTCTGCCGAGTCGCCGCCGCCGCACCGCACACGCCACGACCGAACGGAATGCGCACGCAGGCGACCTGGCCTTGGAAAGGACCAAGCACCAGTTCTTCGTCGCGATTGAGGTAGAAACCGGCCCAGTTCAGGTCTTCGACCTGATGGTAGAGAAACGCGGAAAACTGCGCGGCGTTGGCGATGAAGTCGCGCTCCTCGGCGAACAGCGCCTGGACTTGTGCGGCCAGCAGGTCGTAACCATCCAGACCCGCGCCCGACGCGTTGAGATCGATCATTCAGTGTTGCTCCAGTAATTGCAGCCCGACCCAGTAGCGGGCGAACTGGTAGGCACAGCGGCCATTGCGGTTGCCGCGGCCGGTGGCCCAACGCACGGCGAGGATGTCCAGGGCCCCGTCGCGCTGCCATTGCAGGCCGGTCGGGGCGGCCAACTGGCCGATCCAATGCTCGACCACAGCGAGGAAATGCTCCTGGGTGAAGGGATAGAACGATAGCCATAAGCCGAACCGGTCGGACAGGGCGATCTTGTCTTCCACCGCCTCGCTGGGGTGTAGCTCGCCGTCCACACGCTGCCAGTTCTCGTTGTCGCTGGCTTTTTCCGGCACCAGGTGGCGGCGATTCGAGGTGGCGTACAGCAGCACATTGTCCGGCGCCTGCTCCAGCGAGCCGTCGAGCACGCTCTTGAGCACCCGATAGTCGCCCTCCCCGGCCTCGAACGACAAGTCGTCGCAGAACAGGATGAAGCGCTGTGGCAATGCCTGCAGCTGCTCGACGATGCGTGGCAGGTCGGCCAGGTGGTCGCGCTCGATTTCGATCAGGCGCAGGCCGGCCTCGGCGTGTTCGGCCAACAAGGCGCGCACCAACGAAGATTTGCCGGTGCCGCGAGAACCCCAGAGCAAGGCATGGTTGGCAGGCAAGCCACTGATGAATTGCTGGGTGTTGCGTCCCAGTTGTTCGCGCTGTTTGTCGACACCGATCAGGTCGGACAGGCGCATGTCCAAGCTGACCTGCAATGGCAGCAGGTAGCCGCTGCGACCGTCGCGCTGCCAGCGCGCGGCCAGGGTGGCGGTCCAGTCGATGTGCGGGCGCACGGCGGGCAACAGCGGGTCGAGGCGCGCCAGTACCGATTCGGCGCGGTCGAGAAAAGCGTTCATGCGGGCGTCCATGACGACTCCTAAGGCAATGGGACTGGCGGGCGCAGGTCGAGCCTGACGCGCCCTGACGCGCAGGGATCACAGTCGCTGCGACGCTTGGGCTATGCTAGCGCGGCGTCACACGCAGATACCGGCTCGGGGCATATGGATATCAAGTTCACCAATCGCCTGTCGTACAAACAGGCTCGCCTCACCGTGCTGGTGGGTTTCGCGCTGGGAACCCTGCTCAGCGTCGTGCAGATCGGCATCGATTATGCCAGCGAAGACGCGGCCATCAACCGCGAACTGCACACCGTTCTGCAAATCAGCCATGACACCGCTTCGCGCATCGCCTACAACATCGACGCCGAACTCGGCGAAGAACTCACCGGCGGGCTGCTGCGCTCGCCGGCGATCATCCGCGCCCGGCTGATCGACAACAACGACACAGTGTTGGCCGACAGCCAGCGCCCGCGCGAGCAACGCCGCTGGCGCGGGCTGTCGGACTTTCTGTTCGGCGAACAGCGCCAGTTCCAGGACCGGCTGTTTCTCGCCCACATGCCGGACGAGTACCTGGGCACCCTTTACCTGGACATCGACACCTACGCCTTCAGCAGCCGTTTCATGGAGCGTGCGGGCCTGACCCTGCTGACCGGTTTCACCCGCAGCCTGCTGCTGACCGGGCTGCTGCTGGCCCTGTTCTACCTGATGCTGACCAAGCCCCTGGTGACGGTGATCGGTGCGCTGAGCAGCGGACGGCAAACGCGCCTGAATTGCCCCAGCGGGCACGAGCGCGACGAAATCGGCGTGCTGGTCAAGGTCGCCAACCAGCAGTTCGTCAGCATGGCCACCGAGATCGAGCAGCGGCGCACTGCGGAAAACCGCCTGACCCAATACCTCAACGAGCTCGAAGACACCGTGTCGGCCCGCACCCAGGCGCTCAAGGCCAGCAACGACCGCCTGAGCCAGATCAACCTGGAACTCGAAGACGCCCGCGGCCGCGCATTGGACATGGCCCAGGCGCGTGCGGCATTTCTGGCCAACATGAGCCATGAGATCCGCACGCCGCTCAATGGCCTGCTGGGCATGATCGGATTGGCCCTCGACAGCCCACTGGAGGCCGAGCAGCGCCAGCATCTGGCGATCGCCCATGACTCGGGCAAGGTGCTGGTGGGGTTGCTCAACGACATCCTCGACTTGTCCAAATTCGACGCGGGCCAACTGCAGCTCGAACGTATCGGCTTCGACGTGGCGGCCATGGCCGAAGACACCGCAAGCCTGCTGTCGCAAAACGCTGCGGCCAGTGTCGAGCTGACCTGCCTGATCGCGCCCGAGATGCCCTCGACGGTCCTGGGCGATCCGACGCGGGTGCGTCAGGTGCTCAGCAACTTGCTGTCCAACGCTCTCAAGTTCACGCGCTTCGGCCGCGTCGACGTGCGCCTGACGCCGATCGTGGGCGGCGTGCGGGTGCAGGTCCGCGATACCGGCATCGGCATTCCCGAAGAAGCCCAGGCGCGCATCTTCCAGCCCTTCGTCCAGGCAGGCGCCGGCATCACTCGCCAATACGGGGGTACCGGTTTGGGTCTGGCGCTGACGCGCAACCTGTGCAGCGCCATGCGCGGCCAGTTGCGCGTGCAGTCGCACGTCGGCTTCGGCAGCACGTTCAGCGCCGACCTGCCACTGCTGGGCAACGGCCGCCCCACGACGTGGCCAGCACTGTCCGGTCGGGTGCATGCCCTGAGCCAGGCGGGCAGTGGCCTGAGCGAACTGTTGCAGGTGCAGCTACCCGCCTGGGGGCTGGACTATCGGCGTCATGACGACGCGCAGAGCCTCGATGCAACCGCCATGGACCTGCTGATCACCGACGACCCCGAGGCACTGGAAGCGCTGCGCCTGAAGCTGCCGACACCGATTCTGCTGATCAGTGCCTACGGACGCTTCCTGTCTCTGGAGCAGATCCAGGCGTGGGCGCCGCTGCATCAACTGGGACGCCCGCTGGCGCGCAGAACCCTGCACGAGACCCTGCGTCGCGCCTTGCAGGGGGGGTTGGCGCAAGCCACGGCCGCAGGCCTTGCGCCGACCTGCGAAGCGCGAGGCGCGCGCATTCTGCTGGTCGAAGACAACCCGGTGAACCAATTGGTCGCCAAAGGCATGCTGGTCAAGCTCGGTTGCCAGGTACAGGTAGCGGCCAATGGCGTCGAGGCGCTCGAATGCCTGGACGCTCAGGGGTTCGACCTGGTGCTGATGGATTGCAACATGCCCGTGATGGATGGCTACGAAGCGGCCCGACGTATCCGCCAGCGCGCCGATGGCGGTCAGCTACCGGTGGTGGCATTGACCGCCAACGCCATGCCCGAAGAGCGCGAACGCTGCCGTGCCGCGGGCATGGACGACTACCTGGCCAAACCCTTTCGCCGCGAGCAGTTGCACGCATTGATCGAGCGCTGGCTGCCGCTCAGCGGCTGACCAGGCGGTCGATGTCGCGCTCCAGGGCGCGCGGCTTGGTGGTCGGCGCGTAACGGGTGACCTGGCCGCTGGCCGGGTCGACCAGAAACTTGGTGAAATTCCACTTGATGCGTTCGCTGCCCAACAGACCAGGCGCACGCTTCTTCAACTCGCTGAACAACGGGTGGGCCAGCTCGCCATTGACGTCGACCTTGCGGAACAGCGGGAAGCTGACGCCGAAGTTGCGCTCGCAAAACTGCGAAATGGCGAAGTTGTCACCCGGTTCCTGGTGGCCGAACTGGTTGCACGGAAAGCCCAGCACCACCAATCCGCGGTTCTGGTATTGCTGCCACAGGTGTTCGAGGCCCGCGTACTGCGGAGTGAAGCCGCACTGACTGGCCGTGTTGACCACCAGCAACGCTTTGCCAGCGTAGTCGCCCAAACGCTTGTGTTGCCCAGTCAGGGTCAGGCAGGAGATGTCGAAAAGTGCGTCGGCCATGATGGGCTCCGTTCAGTCGCGCGGCTTGAGGTCGAGACACACCGAGTTGATGCAGTAACGCAGGCCGGTCGGTTGTGGACCATCGGGGAAGACGTGGCCCAAGTGAGCGTCGCATCGGGCACAGGTGACCTCGGTGCGGATCATGCCGTGGCTGGTGTCGCGGATTTCGATCATCGCCGCGTCATCGATCGGCGCATAGAAACTGGGCCAGCCGCAGCCCGAATCGAACTTGGTGGTGGAATCGAACAGCGGCAGATCGCAGCAAATGCAGTGGTATACCCCTGCGCGATGCTCGTCGTTGTATTTGCCGGTGAACGGGCGCTCGGTGCCTTTCAAACGGCACACCTGGTACTGCGCCGGATCGAGCATCGCTCGCCACTCTTCAAGGGTTTTGTCGATCTTCTGCATAGCTACCTCGGCAAGCTTAATTTCACCGTGCGCCAGCTTTATTTATGGCGCCGGTGACACGTATATTAGTGGGCTTATCTCGCCAGCCAATCTGGCATGCGCCCTGCTCTTCTCAACCTTCGCAACGGCGGCGCGCAGCGATTTCTCAACCAGGACCACATCATGCAGTTCAGCAAATCGAACAAGCTCGCCAATGTCTGCTACGACATTCGCGGCCCCGTGCTCAAGCACGCCAAGCGCCTGGAAGAGGAAGGCCACCGCATCCTCAAGCTGAACATCGGCAACCCGGCGCCCTTCGGTTTCGAGGCGCCGGACGAAATTTTGCAGGACGTGATCCGCAACCTGCCAACGGCCCAGGGCTACAGCGATTCCAAAGGCCTGTTCAGCGCACGCAAGGCCGTGATGCAGTACTGCCAGCAAAAGCAGATCGAAGGCGTCGGCATCGAGGACATCTACCTGGGTAACGGTGTGTCCGAGCTGATCGTCATGTCCATGCAGGCACTGCTCAACAACGGCGATGAAGTGCTGATCCCGGCGCCCGACTATCCGTTGTGGACCGCGGCGGTGAGCCTGGCAGGCGGCAACCCCGTGCACTATTTGTGCGACGAGCAGGCCGATTGGTTCCCCGACCTGGACGACATCAAGTCCAAGATCACCTCGAACACCAAAGCCCTGGTGATCATCAACCCCAACAACCCCACGGGGGCGGTGTATTCGCGCGAGTTGCTGCTGGGCATGTTGGAGCTGGCGCGCCAGTATAATCTGGTGGTGTTCTCCGACGAGATCTACGACAAGATTCTCTACGACGAAGCCGTGCACATCAGCACCGCCGCCCTGGCGCCCGACCTGCTGTGCCTGACCTTCAACGGTCTGTCCAAGTCTTACCGGGTCGCGGGCTTCCGTTCCGGCTGGCTGATCATTTCCGGGCCCAAGCATCATGCGCAGAGCTACATAGAGGGCATCGACATGCTGGCCAACATGCGCCTGTGCGCCAACGTGCCGGCCCAACATGCGATCCAGACGGCGCTGGGCGGCTACCAGAGCATCAACGATCTGATTCTGCCGCCTGGCCGCTTGCTGGAGCAGCGCAACCGCACGTATGAACTGCTCAACGACATTCCGGGGGTCAGTTGCGTCAAGCCCATGGGTGCGCTGTACGCCTTCCCGCGCATCGATCCCAAGGTGTGCCCGATCTACAACGACGAACGCTTTGCCCTCGACCTGCTGTTGTCGGAAAAGCTGCTGATCGTTCAGGGCACGGCGTTCAACTGGCCGTGGCCGGACCACTTCCGCGTGGTGACGCTGCCGCGCGTGGACGATCTGGAGCAGGCCATTGGCCGTATCGGCAACTTCCTGCGCGGCTATTCCCAGTGAACGCGTTCGCGAGCAGGTAACCGGGCTGCCGTCCCGCGTGCCTATCGTCAGACACTGCGCGATACCTGGAAGGTGGCGTAGTGTCCGACGCTCCAGCCGGCATGCAGGCGCTCAGAAATCGTCTTGGATGGTTTTGAGTCATGCCTGCCAGGCTATTCGGATAAGACTGTCATCCGTTTCCTACACAGTTTGAAATAGTCCCCCGGTTGAATCCAGCCGGCGCCCGCCTTATATACCCCCGCAGTACGCAACTCTTTCCTCTGTCAGGAGAACGTGACAACCATGATGCGCATTTTGCTGTTTGTAGCCACCAACCTCGCGGTGGTGCTGGTTGCAAGCATTACCCTGAGCCTGTTCGGCTTCGATGGGTTCATGGCCGCCAATGGGGTCGACCTCGACCTGGGCAGCCTGCTGGTCTTCTGCGCGGTGTTCGGTTTCGCAGGCTCGCTCGTATCGCTGTTCATCTCCAAATGGATGGCGAAGATGAGCACAGGTACGCAGATCATCACCCAGCCGCGCACGCGCCACGAGCAATGGCTGCTGCAAACCGTCGAAGAGCTGTCGCGCGAGGCCGGCATCAAAATGCCGGAAGTCGGCATCTTCCCCGCCTACGAAGCCAACGCCTTCGCCACCGGCTGGAACCGCAACGATGCACTGGTCGCGGTATCCCAAGGCCTGCTGGAGCGCTTCTCGCCAGACGAAGTGCGCGCCGTGCTGGCCCACGAGATCGGCCACGTGGCCAATGGCGACATGGTCACCCTGGCCTTGGTGCAAGGCGTGGTGAACACCTTCGTGATGTTCTTCGCACGCATCATCGGCAATTTCGTCGACAAGGTGATCTTCAAGAACGAAGAAGGTCGCGGCATCGCCTACTACGTAGCGACGATCGTCGCCGAACTGGTGCTGGGCATCCTGGCCAGCATGATCGTCATGTGGTTCTCGCGCCGTCGTGAGTACCGTGCCGACGAAGCTGGCGCACGATTGGCCGGTACCGGCGCGATGATCAACGCTCTGCAACGCCTGCGCTCGGAACAAGGCATGCCCGTGCACATGCCCGACACCCTCAAGGCGTTCGGCATCAATGGCGGCCTCAAGCAGGGCCTGGCCGGCCTGCTGATGAGCCACCCGCCCCTGGAAGACCGTATCGACGCCTTGCGTCAGCGCGGCTGAACCCTGGAAGAGCAATGGACAAGGGCGGCTTCGGTCGCCCTTTTCGCATGTTCGAAGCCTTCAGCGCGCCAACCGGTACACCCGCTCCAACAGTGTACCCACCCCTGCCGCTACGAACCGCGGGCTCTCCTGGACGATCTCGCACTGCTCCAATGCATCGACCTGCCAACCTGCGAAACCTTCGCGCACCTCGTGTTCGAGCACGCAAAACGGCGGGCCTGCGATCAGCGCCTGGTCATATTCCAAGGTGATCAACAAGCCCTGCGCAGCTTGAGGCAGCACCCGCTGCAGATGCGCCAGATAGCGCTGGCGCATGGCCGGCGGCAAGGCGATCAACCCCGCGCGGTCGTAGAACGCTGCACAGCCAGCCAGATCGACGGGCGTCAGATCAAACGCATCGCCGCACCAGACTTGCAGTTGCTCGACGCGCCACACTTCGAACGCGCCGCGCTTTTCGACCCCAGGCGTCAGTTTGCTGGCTTCGAAGAATGCCGCCACGGCCTCACGCGACAGCTCGACCCCCAGCACCCGATGCCCCTGCTCGGCCAGCCAGAGCAAGTCGAGGCTCTTGCCGCACAACGGCACCAGCACCTGGCTGCCACCGGCCAAGCCCAGACGCGGCCAATGGCGACGCAGATAGGCATTGACCTCGGCCTGATGAAAACCAATCTGCTGCGCTGCCCACCGTTGATGCCAGAACGACGGTTCCATGGTGCCTCCCGCTGTATGAATGAACCTGTGAGCTTAACCCCAAGCAGTCTTGTCCTCTGCGACGCTTCGTCTACCCCACGCATCGGGCAAAAAAAATCCCCGGCACAGGCCGGGGATTTTCACGTTACGACGACGACAAGATCAATCCTCGCGGTAGCGACGCAGCTTCAGTTGCTTGCCGGCCACGCGGGTGTCCTTGAGTTTGGACAGCAGACGCTCCAGGCCTTCTTCGGGCAACTCGACCAGGCTAAAGCTGTCGCGCACCTGGATGCGGCCAATGGCGTCACGGGCCAGGCCACCTTCGTTGAGGATCGCGCCCAAGAGGTTTTTGGCGGCGATGCCGTCACGGGCACCCAGGGCGGTACGGCAACGCACGCGGCCTTCGGCCAATGGCATCGGCGCACGGCGCTCGCGGTCGCCAGCGCTGCGCTCGCTGCGTTCACCGCTGCGCTCGGTACGCTCGCGTGGCGCACCGGTCGGTACCAGCGGTTGCTCGCGCTCGACCGATGCCAGGTTCAACGCCTGACCATTGGTGGCCTTGCGCAGCAGCGCCGAGGCCAGTGCACGCGGGCTGCAGCCCAGGTCGGCGGTCAGACGGTCGAGCAACTCGCCGTGGCTGGCTTCGGACTCGGCCACCAGCGGTGCCAGGCTTGCGGTCAGCTTCTTGATGCGCGCATCGAGCACCGCCTGTGGGCCTGGCAGACGGGCTTCGGTCACCTTCTGCCCGGTCACGCGCTCGATCAGTTGCAGCATGCGTCGCTCGCGCGGCGTCACCAGCAGCAGCGCACGGCCTTCGCGACCGGCACGGCCGGTGCGGCCGATACGGTGCACGTAGGATTCTGGGTCGTACGGCATGTCGACGTTGAACACGTGGGTGATGCGCGGTACGTCCAGGCCACGGGCAGCGACGTCGGTGGCGACGACGATGTCCAGGCGGCCATCCTTGAGCGAGTCGATCACGCGCTCACGCTGGTTCTGAGCGATGTCGCCGTTCAGCGCAGCGGCCTTGTAACCTTTGGCTTCCAGGGCGGAGGCGAGGTCCAGGGTGGCTTGCTTGGTGCGCACGAAGGCGATCAGCGCGTCGAACTCTTCGACCTCCAACAGGCGCAGCACGGCCGGAATCTTCTGGTCGGCATGGACCATCAGGTGCGACTGCTCGATGGCGGTGACGGTCTGGGTCTTGCTCTGGATCTTGACGTGTTTCGGATCACGCAGGTGACGTTCGGCGATCGAGCGGATCGACGACGGCAGGGTGGCCGAGAACAGGACGGTCTGACGGGTTTCGGGAATGGCGTCGAAGATGACTTCCAAGTCATCCATGAAGCCGAGTTTGAGCATCTCGTCGGCTTCGTCCAGCACCAGGAACTTGACGGTGGACAGGACTTTCTCGTCGCGACGCAGGTGGTCGCACAGACGACCTGGGGTGGCGACGACGATTTGCGCGCCATTGCGGATGGCTTTGAGTTGTGGGCCCATCGGGGCACCGCCGTAAACGGCGACCACGTTCACGCCGGGCATCTGCTTGGCGTAGGTCTCGAAAGCCGTGGCGACTTGCAGCGCCAACTCACGGGTTGGCGCAAGGATCAGGGCTTGCGGTTCGCGCTTGCTCACATCGATGCGGTTGAGGACCGGCAGCGCGAAGGCTGCGGTCTTGCCGGTACCCGTCTGCGCCTGGCCGATCATGTCGTGACCGGCGAGGATGATCGGGATCGACTGCTGCTGAATGGCGGACGGCTCTTCATAGCCGGTAGCCACTACTGCGGCAACGATGTTCGGATTGAGATCGAGAGCGGCGAATCCGCCGGTTTCCTGGGTCATGGGTCTGCCTCTAGAGTGCATCCGCAAAGACCCATGCTCCAAAGCTGCACATGCCTTGAAAGACCGTGAGGTCACCCAGGCAGCTTTGGCGGCGGGGATTTGCGAAGACGATTGAAAAAGGAACGTGTGAGAGGGTCCGCCTAGCGGACGTACAGCCGAAGCTGGACTCGGAGGATTTGCACCACCTGATTCGCGGTCCGCTAAAAGACCGGCGCGTACTATACCCGAATCGTGCCGGAACCGTGAGGAAAATTTTCGCCCCCAATGCAGCGCTCGGGCGCCGGGCGCCGAAGGCTGAATCGTTTGGGCCAAAGCAGAGAGCGCTGCCGTTCGGGCCTGTCCGCGCCACTCGAGCGATGCGCGCTTCGAGCGCCACCGCCGGGCCGCTCTCGTTGACCATCGCGGCTGCCCGTTCACGCCCAGCCCCTTCGGACTTGCTACCTGTCGGCAAGAGGATTCAAGTAGCGGGACGGATATCGCGGATCAGCGCTTCCAGGCGATAGCCCAGGCGCGGTGCCAGAGCCTCGGCGCGGGCACGCAGCTCGTCGAAATCCAGTTGCTGGTCGAGATCGGCCGGCACCAGCAAGATGACGTTGCCTTCGTTGACCGGCAGTTCCCAGTAGTGCCGGTGATACAAGCCGCGGAGCAAAGCCGCGCCCAAGGGCTTGCCATCGTCGGCAGCCCATTGGTTGATCACCAGCCAACCGCCTGGGTTGAGTTGCCGCTGGCAGTCTTCCAGAAAACGCCAGGCCAGGTGCCCCACGCCCGGGCCATGGTCGGTGTAGAGGTCGACGAACAACAGGTCGGCCTTTTCGGCAGTGGGCAATAGCTCCAAGGCGTCACCGATGCGCACGTAGAGCCTCGGGTCGTCGTCCAGGCCAAGGTACTCCATGGCCAGGCGCGGCACGTCGGGCCGCAGCTCGATGGCCTCGACGTCTTCGAGCGGCAGGAATTTCAGGCAGGCCTGGGTCAGGGTGCCGGCGCCAAGCCCCAGAAACAGCGCGGAGTCCGGCTGCGGGTGGCACAGCGCGCCGATCAGCATGGCGCGGGTGTAGTCGTACTCCAGCCAGCTCGGATCGCGGGTGAAGGTGCAACTCTGCTCGATGGCGTCGCCGAACTCGAGAAAACGATAGTCGTCGACTTCGTACACGCTGATGACACCGTAGGCGTCCTCGACCCTGGCCAGCAGCCGCTCATTACGCTCGGTGGTCATGCAAGCTCCTGCTCGTGCGCGCAAAACCGCCATTCTCCGTCAACGCCGCCACTGCAACAAGCGCGTGCCCAACTGCTAGGATGGCGCCCTGCCCCTCCACCCTTATGTCGAGTCCGTGATGAGCCAACCCTGGAGCCCCGAAAGCTGGCGTGCCTTGCCGATCCAGCAGCAACCGACCTACCCCGACGCTGCGCACCTGGCCAAAGTCGAGCAGCGCCTGGCCAGCTACCCGCCACTGGTGTTCGCTGGCGAGGCGCGCGAGCTGCGCCGTCAGTTCGCCGAAGTCACCGAAGGCCGTGCTTTTCTGCTGCAAGGGGGCGATTGCGCGGAAAGCTTCGCCGAGTTCAGCGCCGCGAAGATCCGCGACACCTTCAAGGTACTGCTGCAGATGGCCATCGTCATGACCTTCGCCGCGGGCTGCCCGGTGGTGAAAGTGGGGCGCATGGCCGGTCAGTTCGCCAAGCCGCGCTCGACCAACGACGAAACCATCGGCCAGGTCACGCTGCCCGCCTACCGTGGCGACATCGTCAACGGTATCGGTTTCGACCCGTCCAGCCGTGTGCCCGACCCCGAGCGCCTGCTGCAGGCCTACCACCAGTCCACGGCCAGCCTCAACCTGCTGCGCGCCTTCGCCCAGGGCGGCTTTGCCGACCTGCACCAAGTGCACAAGTGGAACCTGGACTTCATCGCCAATTCGGCCTTGGCCACCAAGTACCACCAGCTCGCCGACCGCATCGACGAAACCCTGGCCTTCATGCGCGCGTGCGGCCTGGACAGCGCTCCGCAATTGCGCGAGACCAGCTTCTTCACCGCCCACGAGGCGCTGCTGCTGAACTACGAGCAAGCCTTCGTACGCCAGGACAGCCTGACCGGCGACCATTACGACTGCTCGGCGCACATGCTGTGGATCGGCGACCGCACCCGCCAACTGGACGGAGCCCATGTGGAGTTCCTGCGCGGCGTGCACAACCCGATCGGGGTGAAGGTCGGCCCGAGCATGAACCCGGACGAGCTGATTCGCCTGATCGACATCCTCAACCCGAGCAACGACCCAGGCCGCCTCAACCTGATCGCGCGCATGGGCGCGGGCAAGGTCGCCGATCACCTGCCGGGGCTGCTCCGTCGCGTCGAGGGCGAAGGACGCAAGGTGCTGTGGAGCTGCGACCCGATGCATGGCAACACGATCAAGGCCAGCAGCGGTTACAAGACCCGCGACTTTGCGCAGATCCTCGATGAGGTCAAGCAGTTCTTCCAGGCTCACCAGGCCGAAGGCAGCCATGCCGGCGGTATCCACATCGAGATGACCGGGCAGAACGTCACCGAATGCATCGGCGGCGCACGGCCGGTGACCGAGGATGCGTTGTCGGACCGCTACCACACCCACTGCGACCCAAGGCTGAACGCCGATCAGTCGCTGGAGCTGGCGTTTCTCATTGCCCAGACATTGAAGGACGTGCGCCGCTGAGGCCGATCGGTGGCGGTTGCTGACGCCGGACGGCCATTACCGGGCGATGCGCCGTCCCTTTCCCACACCGGGCGTTCAGACTTCCAGCGCCAGCAACACCGCACAGATCAACAGGAAACCGCAAAACAACCCGCGCAACACGTTTTCCGGCAAGGCATGGGCCAGCTTCACGCCCCAACTGATGCTCAACAGGCCGCCGACCGCCAGCGGCACAGCCACGGCCCAGGCCACGCTGTCGTGAAGCGCGTAGGTCACCAGCGTTACGAAGGTGCTGGGCGCGGCCAGCGACAGCGACAGCCCCTGGGCCACCACCTGGGTGGTGCCGAACACACCGGTGAGGATCGGCGTGGCCACGACCGCACCACCCACCCCGAACAGCCCACCCATGGCGCCGGCGAAACTGCCCAGTACGCCTAGCCATGGCCAGCCATGACGCAGCGTGGCGCTGGCCGGCGCCACAGGCATGAACAGGCGCAAGAGGTTCCACAGCATCAAGGCCAGCAGGAACCCGACGAAACCCAGGCGCATGGTCTGGGCATCGACGCCGACCGCCCACATCGAGCCGAGCCAGGCGAACAGGAAACTGCACACCGCCAATGGCAGCGCGTGGCGCAGTTCGATGCGGTTACGTTGGTGGTAACGCCACAAGGCCAGCAGCACATTGGGCACCACCATCACCAGCGCGGTGCCCTGCGCCACCTGCTGGTCCAGGCCGAACAGCACGCCCAGCGCCGGAATGGCGATCAGCCCACCGCCGATGCCGAACAACCCGCCCACGGTACCGAGCGCGGCACCCAACAGCAGATACACCAACCCTTCGACCATCGTTTCATTCACCTCATCGACCGAGTGGGCATGCTAACAGTCTGAGTCGTCTGAGAAACGTTTCGTAACACCGCACTGCTCGCCAAGTCGCCGGAATTCGCTGGAAAACAGCGTCACCCCTCCCCTGCAGCGGGTTTATCGCGCCGACCATGCATTTGAAACGAACCTTCGCAACATCCCATGGCTCGAAATTGCAATAGCCGCTTGAGTCTGGTGCCGCGCTAACAATTGGCCCTGCGTAATGAGCTGCGAGGGTTACCAGCGGCTGAACATCCGTTGGATATTTCGTACATCTCGACTTAAAGGACTTGCATGAACGCCGATACCAAAGCGCGCCGAGATGAGTTGCTATTGGACAATCAGGTCTGCTTCGCCCTGCACTCGACCTCGCTGATGATGACCAAAGTGTACAAGCCGCTGCTGCACAAGCTCGGCCTGACCTATCCTCAGTACCTGGCCATGCTCGTGCTATGGGAACAGGACGGGCTGACGGTAGGCGAGATCAGCCATCGCCTGCTGACCGACCCAGGCTCGTTGACGCCATTGCTCAAACGCTTGGAAAGCGAAGGACTGCTCAAACGCACCCGTAGTCGCGACGACGAACGCGTGGTGATCGTGGGGTTGACCGACAAGGGACGTGCCTTGCGCCGCGACGCGCAATCCATGCCGCAGTCGATCACGCAAGCGAGCGGTCGCACCGCTGAACGCTTGCAGGCGTTACAGGCCGAACTGGTGGAAATTCGTGCGAGCCTGCAACAGAAATTGTGAGGGGGCGTTGGCAAAGAAAATTGGGCAAGACCCTGATCTTGTTCATTTGAGCTATTAGGGCCGCCCTGCGGCCCATCGCGGCTGAAGCCGCTCCTACAGATTGCGTCCTCTGTGGGAGCGGCTTCAGCCGCGATGGGCCGCAGGGCGGCCCTAGTAGTATGAGCTCAGCTCAGCCAAAGGATTGAGGCCATAGCCGAGCTTTCGCGCGGTGCAAACCGCCTTACTTCTTGGCGCGGCCTTTGTAGGAACCGTCGCGGGTATCGATTTCGATCAGTTCGTCGATCTCGATGAAATCGGCAACCGACAGCTCGGTACCGTTGGCCAGCTTGGCAGGCTTCATGACCTTGCCCGAAGTGTCACCACGAGCGGAACCTTCGGTGTAGGCCACTTTACGCACGATGGTGGTCGGCAGTTCGACCGACACCAGACGGTCTTCGAAGAACACGGCTTCGCAGATGTCTTCCATGCCTTCTTCGATGTAGGGCAGAACGGCTTCGATGTCCTCGGCGTTCAGCTCGTACATGGTGTAGTCGGTGGTGTCCATGAAGGTGTAGGAGTCGCCGCTGATGAACGACAGGGTCGCTTCTTTGCGATCCAGGATCACATCGTCCAGCTTGTCGTCGGCACCGTAGACGGTTTCGGTCTTGTAGCCGGTCAGCAGGTTCTTCAGTTTGGTCTTCATGATCGCGCTGTTGCGACCCGACTTGGTGAACTCGGCTTTCTGTACCAGCCACGGGTCGTTGTCGATCCGCAGAACGGTGCCGGGTTTCAGTTCTTTACCAGTTTTCATTACGTCGTATCCGAATCGGGGGGGATTTATAAAAATCGAGGCGGCGTATCATAGCCAATTTCGATAAAACTGTACTAGCGCTGTGGCGAGGTCTGGCCGAACGGCGTGCTCGCCACGCCAGCGTTCGGCGTGTTCGCTCAGTGCTCGCCAGTGGAGTTGTACGGCCTGCCAAGCCTGCGCCATGTCCTGATCCATGTTCCAGGCGCGCCATAATTGACCCAGCGCTGCGCTCGCTTCAGCCGTCAGCCCCTCGCAGTAACGCTGCAGGAAAGCCTCGAGCTTTTCCCAATGGGCATTCTCCTCCTGCACGTAGATGTGCCACAGCAACAGGCCTCCTGCCCATTGCGCCCGCACGAACGAGTCTTCGCCACGTACCGCGTTGAATTCGCAACACCACAGCAGGCGGTCGTAATCATCCTGACTGACGAACGGCAGCACCTGAACGGTCAAGGCGCCGCGCTGGCGGGTATCGCCGACGGTCAGTTCCGGCTCACCCAACCAGGCCCGCACATCGGCCAGGATTCGCCCTTCGGGCACCAGAACATGGCAAGGCTGCGCATCTGCGGCCATGGCGTCGAACCAGGCACCCAGTTGCGCATTCTCGTAGGCGAACAGCGACATCAGCCGCGCACCCGCGCAGGGCCGCACCCCGAGCCCTTGCAGAAACCGTTCCCGCCCCCGCGGATCGGCCACGAACGCTGCGCGGCGCGCTAGCAGCGAGCCTTCGCGCAGCAGCCCGCCGGTGCGCTCGGTGAAGCCTGGAAAAAAGAACCAACGGCGCAGCCCACCAGCCTGTGGCGACATCAAGCCATGGCAGCCGTCGACCCAGTCTTCGGCGCTCAGGTACTCCAGATTCAGCCATAAGACAGGCTCGACCCGCATGCGCAAGGCCTCGACATAAGGCTCCGGCAGACTGCAACCGAACGCACCGATCACCACGACGCCCGGCTCCACCCCGATCCAGGGCGAGGCCCAGTGCAGAACCTGTACGCCTTGTTGGTACTGCTGTGGAGCCTGAGGATCGGCCGCAGGGCACAGGCGTGCGAAAGCGGACAAGTCGTCGACCCATAAACGCACATGCAGATCGTGTTCGTGGGCCAACTGTCGGGCCAGGCGCCAGGTCACGCCGATGTCCCCATAGTTGTCGACGACCGTACAGAAAATGTCCCAGGTGGGCTTCACATCCACTCCATCGAGCGCGGGAAAACCACGGATTTTGCGGGCAAACCGGCAAGTGCGGAAGCGCGGCGCTGAAAATTACCCAACCCGCATGCGACAATGCCCACTCCTTGCGCCCCGACCGGAGCTCCGCATGTCCCGTAACGCGCCCAGCGTCACCCTTTCCCCCATGCAGTTCATCCTGTGCCTGGCGCTCGGACTGTGGCTCGGCGCGCTGGCCATCGCCGCGACGGCCTGGCTGGCCTTGCAGCTCTGGCCGCAGCCCCTGCCGCCGCTGGTGCAGGCTGCGCAGCGGCCCGCCACTGCGCCTGCCGCAGCGCCCGTCGATGCGCAGCAGGCGATGTTCGAGCGCTATCAACAGAACCTACAGCGCCAACAGGCTCCGAGCGCTCGGGAGCGGGCCGCTGAGCCACGCAATCTCAACGATCCAAAATGCCAGTTCTGGCTGCAACAGGATCGCACTGCCTCCACCGCCAACAGCCAGGCCCACGTCACGGAATTCTGCAACTAGCCATGCACAAGCCCACCCTGCTCGCCCAGATCATCGCCGCGCTCGAAGCGGACGCCGAAGTGCTGCGCCTGGCCGCGCAAACCGCTTACGAGACGGCCACGGCAGAAGAAAACGTCGCCGAGAACAAATACGACACCCTGGGCCTGGAAGCCTCGTACCTGGCTACCGGCCAGGCTCGACGCACCGCAGAAATCCGTCAGGCGTTGCTGACCTATCGGCGATTGCAACTGCGCGGCCACGACCCGCAACGCGGCATACAGGTCAGTAACCTGGTCGTGCTGGAAACGCCGCAGGGCGGTCGTCGCCACCTGTTCCTCGGACCCGATGCGGCCGGCCTGAAGCTGGAGCATGACCATGAGCAGGTGACGGTGATCACGCCTCGTTCGCCGCTGGGGCAACAATTGCTGGGCAAGGGTCTCGACGACGAAGTGACGTTGGGTACACAGACCCTGTTCGTAGTCGAGGTGACTTGAATGCTGTCCGAACGTGATGTACGCCACACTCGACAGCCCTCCCATTTCCAACTTGTACGAGAACCGCGATGACCACGCCGACGCTCAGCCGCGCCCTGACCCTGCTGATGGCCGCTGCCGTCGGCCTGGCCGTGGCCAGCAACTATTACGCCCAGCCATTGCTGCACAGCATCGCCGAACGGTTCGGGCTGAGCATGGTGAGCGCCGGCAGCATCGTGGTGACGGCCCAGCTCAGCTATGGCGCAGGCCTGCTGCTATTGGCACCCCTGGGTGACTTGTTCGAACAACGCAGATTGGTCGTCAGCATGATGCTGATCGCCACGGCGGGCCTGATCGTCAGCGCCTGTGCTCCGAGCCTGCCCTGGCTGATCGTCGGTACCGCCCTGACGGGGCTGTTTTCCGTAGTGGCGCAAGTGCTGGTGCCGATGGGCGCCGCCTTGAGCGATCCGGCGCAGCGCGGGCGTACCGTAGGCACGTTGATGGGCGGCCTGCTGCTGGGCATTCTGCTGGCCCGCACGGCGGCTGGCCTGAGCGCCGAGCTGGGCGGCTGGCGCAGCATCTACGTGCTGGCTGCGGTGCTGATGGCGATCACCACGCTGGCGCTGTACCGCAGCCTGCCGCGCCATCATCGACCTGCCGGGCTCAGCTATCCTGCGCTGATCGGCTCGGTGTTCCGTCTGTTCGTCGAAGAGCCAGTGCTGCGTGTGCGCTCTCTGCTGGGCATGCTGGCGTTCTGCACCTTTGCGTTGTTCTGGACGCCATTGGCCTTCCTCCTTGCCCGCGAGCCCTACCACTTCTCCGATGCGACCATCGGCCTGTTCGGCCTGGCCGGCGCAGCCGGTGCGCTGGCGGCGAACTGGGCGGGCCGTCTGGCCGACCGCGGTCAAAGCGCGCGAGGCATGGCCGTCGGCTTACTGACACTGTTGCTGTCGTGGATTCCCCTGAGCTTCGCCGAATCCTCGCTGGTCGCTCTGATCCTCGGTGTGCTGGCACTCGACCTGGCGGTGCAGCTGGTGCACGTGTGCAACCAGAATGCGGTGATCGCCTTGCGCCCGGAAGCCCGCACCCGCCTGAACGCCGGCTACATCACCTGCTATTTCCTCGGCGGCGCGTTCGGCTCGCTGCTGGGCACGCAGTTGTTCCAGTGGGGTGGCTGGGACGCGATCGTCGTAGCCGGCTTGGTGGTCGGCGTGCTGGCCCTGCTGGTGTGGTGGCGGGGCGAGCGCCGAGTGCGTTGAACCTGTGGGAGCGGCCGGTTCGGCGCTCCTACAAGGCACACAGTCTTGTGGTGCGCTGGTGATGAGTCAGTGGGAGCGGCTTTGAACTGGCCTAATGATTTTGGACACCTTCATCGGGCGCTATGATGGCGCCCAACTGGAGGCAAAATCAGTGCGTAAATCTTATTCAAGAGAATACAAAGTCCAAGCTGCCGAAATGGTGCTGGACGGTGGTCAGTCAGTCCCCGAAGTCTGCGCGGCCCTTGGGCTTGGGCCCACGGCGTTGCGTCGTTGGGTTGAGCAGGTGCGCGAAGAGCGAGCCGGCAAGGTTCCAGTTGGAGCCAAAGCGATCACCCCCGAGCAGCAACGAATTGAAGAACTCGAAGCGTTGGTTCGGCAAAAAGATCGGGATATCGAAATCCTAAAAAAGGCCAGTGCTCTTCTGCTTCGGGACTCCAAAGATCGTTTTCGCTGATCAACGAGCTGAGTGAGCAATATCCTGTTATCGACTGCTGCCGCGTGCTTGGGGTCAAGCGCAGCAGCTTCTACGCGTGGCGCAAACGGCAAGGGCGTGAAAATCCGGCCAGAGATGCTCTGCGCCTGCTTGCAGTCAAGCATTTCAACGCGTCGCGAGGTGCCTCTGGTTCACGAACGCTGGTGCAGGAATTACGCCGTGAAGGACACGAGGTGGGGCGATACAAGGTGCGCACACTAATGCGCGAAGCTGGCCTGAAGTGTAAACAACGCAGGCCGCACCGGTATCGGTCATCCGGGGCAGAAGCATTGATCGCGCAGAATCAGCTGAAGCGCAATTTCAAGGTTTCGACGATCAATGAGGTTTGGTGTGGCGATGTGACCTACATCCAGGTTGGCAGGCGCTGGTTGTACCTGGCCGCTGTGATTGACCTCTATGCCCGTCGAGTGGTGGGTTGGGCGTTCTCGATGATCGCCGATGCCAATTTGGCTTGTAATGCTCTGCGCATGGCTGCCGAATCGCGCGGTAGGCCGGCGGGTGTGATGTTTCACTCAGATCAGGGCTGTCAGTACACCAGCCATAAATTCAGAGCCGCACTCGATGAGTACAACTTGAACCAGAGCATGAGCCATCGGGGCCAATGCTGGGATAACGCCGCTATGGAACGATTCTTCGGCGCATTGAAATCAGAATGGATGCCAGCAGGTGGTTACGAGACCGAATCTCAGGCACGAGTGGATATCCAAGCCTATCTCATGCGCTACAACCTCAAGCGCCTCCACAGCTACAACGGCTATGAAACACCGGTAGCCATGGAGGAAAAGCTCAAGATAGCGGCATGAACCTTAACCGGTGTCCAAAATTACTTGACCAGTTCACTTCAGCCGCGATGGGCCGCGAAGCGGACCCAAACCAAGCGCCGCGCAGTTTCTGAAGGAACAGTGTCAGGGCCATCGGGGACCGCCGCACCTGATCGATTGACCGAGCAGCAGGATCAGCCCGATTTCAGCGGTCGTTATGACCCAGATCGCGCTCGGGATCGATCACGTCACGCAGACGCTGCTTGAGCACTTTGGCCTCGGGAAAGCCGCCATCTGCCCTGCGCTCCCACAACTGCGTACCGTCGCAGGTAATGACGAACACCCCACCCGTGCCCGGACACAGCGTCACGCCGCCCAGCTCGTCGGCGAACGTGCTGAGCAGCTCTTGCGCCAGCCAGGCTGCGCGCAGCAGCCATTGGCACTGGGTGCAGTAGGTGATGACAATATCCGGCTTGTTCGACGACATGGGCAAGGCCTCGTTGGCAGGATACGGCGGCTCGTCCGGGCCGCCGGAAACGGACGGACGCGCTCAGGAGCGTTCGAGGTTATCGAGAATCTTGGCATGCACACGCATGCACAACTCCAGCTCGGCCTCGTCGACCCCGCTGAACAACTCGACGCGCAGAGCATTGGCAATGGTCTCGATCTGCTCGATCAGAGGCTTGGCGGGTGGGCACAGCGCGATCTTCTTGGCTCGACGGTCCTCGACCACGGCCTGCCGGCGTACCAGCCCCTGGGCTTCCAGGCTGTCGAGCAAACGCGCCAATGTCGGACCCTCGACCCCTACGCTCTGGGCCAGTTCGCGCTGGGTAGGCGCCTCGTCGAAGCGAGCCAGGTGCAGCAGTACCAGCCAACGGGCTTGCGACAGGTTCAACCCGGCCAGACGCCGGTCCAGCTCCGCACGCCAGCCCCGCGACATCTGTGCCAGCTGCATGCCGAAGCGGTGTTGGTTATCGTTCAGAGGCATAAAAGAAGAATTCCATAGAACAGTTCGTTAGAGATGCATCATGCCTTGACACTAGCCACGATGCCAATGCGCCAAAGTCGATAACGGCCTGACGCTAAAGCTCGAACTCGGCCGCCAGGGCCGCGCGCACGCAATACAACACGCCCTCGGCCACCCGTCCTTCAAACTGCGCCGCTATCGTCGCCACCGGGGGCAGCTCGCCTTCGCCGTCGAGGAAGGCATCCTGAATCTCCGACATGAGCTCCTCGGGCAAGTCGAGCGCTTGATCGAGGCTCAACGCTTGGCTGCCCAGGGCTTCGGCCAGCAGGCTGTAGACGTTCTTCTCGCTGCACTGCAATTGACCGGCGATCTGCGAAGGCGTCATGCCGGCGCGGGCCAGGCTGACCAACTCGTGACGCAAGTCGGCCACCACTGGCGCCGCCGAGGGCGCTTCGCCCGCGTTGAGCACTTCGAGGAAAGCCTGGCCATAGCGCTCGAGCTTGCGCGCGCCGACACCACTGACCTGACCCATCTCATGCAAGCTGGTAGGTTGACTGCGCAGCATTTCCAGCAACGTGGAATCGGGGAAGATGACATAGGGCGGCACGCTGTGCTCCTCGGCCAGCTTGCGGCGCAAGGTGCGCAATGCTTCCCACAGCTCGCGCTCCTCACCCCGCACTAATTGGCTGGCAGGGCTGCCACCCGAGCTCTTGGCGACCGTCTGCGGCTTGAGGTCGCGGCGCAGCTCGAGGCTCACCTCACCTTTGAGCAGCGGGCGGCATGTGTCGGACAGGCGCAGCCCGCCGTAGCCTTCCAGGTCGATGTCAACCAGGCCGCGCGCCACCAACTGGCGGAACAACGAACGCCACTGGGCCTCGTCGCGCCCTTTGCCCACGCCGAAGACCGACAGCCGCTCGTGGCCGAAGTTACGTACCTTTTCGGTATCTTTGCCCAATAACACGTCGATCAAATGCCCCACGCCATAGCGCTGACCGGTGCGATACACCGTCGACAGCGCCTGGCGCGCCGCCTCGGTGGCGTCCCAGGTCTGCACGTTGTCGACGCAGTTGTCGCAGTGCCCGCAAGGCTGCTCCAGGATTTCGTCGAAATAGGCCAGCAGCGCCTGGCGACGGCAACGGGTTTCCTCGCACAAAGCCAGCATGGCGTCGAGTTTGTGCTGCTCGACACGCTTGTGGCGCTCGTCGCCTTCGGAGTTCTGCAACATCTGCTTGAGCATGACCATGTCTTGCAGCCCATAGGCCATCCAGGCGTCGGCCGGCAGACCGTCGCGTCCGGCACGGCCGGTTTCCTGGTAGTAGGCCTCGAGGGATTTGGGCAGGTCGAGGTGGGCGACGAAGCGCACGTTGGGCTTATCGATGCCCATGCCGAAGGCGATGGTGGCGACCATGATCAGCCCTTCCTCGTTGAGGAAGCGCTTCTGGTTGGCCGCGCGGGTCTCGGCGGGCAGGCCGGCGTGGTAGGCCAGTGCCGGGAAACCCTGGTCGCATAGATAGGCTGCGGTTTCGTCGACCTTCTTGCGCGACAGGCAATAGACGATCCCGGCGTTGCCGCGGCGCTCGTTGAGGAACGCCATGAGCTGCTTGCGCGGCGACTCCTTGGGCACGATGCGGTAGAAGATGTTCGGCCGGTCGAAGCTCGACAGGAAGCGCTCGGCGCCATACAGGTGCAGGCGCTGGACGATCTCTTCGCGGGTGCGCATGTCGGCGGTGGCGGTCAGCGCGATGCGCGGCACATGGGGAAACAGCTCGGCGAGCTGGCCCAGTTGCAGGTACTCGGGGCGGAAGTCGTGCCCCCATTGCGACACGCAGTGCGCTTCGTCGATGGCGAACAGCGACACGTCGAGGCCACGCAGAAAGTCCAGCATGCGCTGCTGCACCAGCCGCTCGGGCGCCAGGTACAGCATCTTCAGTTCGCCACGGCGCAGTTGGCCGGCCAGCTCGCGTTGCTGGTCGGTGCTCAGGGTGGAGTTGAGCGCCGCCGCCGCCACACCCAGCTCGTTGAGGGTGGCGACCTGGTCGTCCATCAGCGCGATCAGCGGCGACACCACCACCGTCAAGCCGGGGCGCAACAGCCCCGGGACCTGAAAGCACAGTGACTTGCCGCCGCCCGTGGGCATCAGCACCAGCGCATCGCCGCCATTGGCCACGCACTCGATGATCGCCGCCTGGCGACCCCGGAAGCTGTCGTAGCCGAAGATGTCCTTGAGGACGCGCTGAGCCTGTTCGAGCATGTGCCACTCCATAAATCGTCGTACCGTTCGGCCGATAGGCTGGACGATAATCCCGCCCCGCACACCCGCGAATGCGTAAGCGGCTTTTGCCTGGCAGCCCGAAACGCTGACCCCGGCATGAAAAACGGCAGATTATACCTCAGCCGACCCGATGCCAGGGGCGCCGGTGACGGACGTCTTCCTTTGCCTCGCATGTGTTGCAAGGTGCTAGAATCGCCCAACGTTTATTTCTTTCAGGTAATTTCTCCAATGTCCCTCGCCGAGCAACTCACCCGCCTGCAGGCCTTCCTCGATGCCGATGAGCTGCACGAGGAAGCCCTGGACTACGTCGCCGCCCACGGCTTCCTGACCGCCCTGTCGATCAGCACCGAAGACGTGCCGGAGCGCGAATGGATCGATGCCCTGTTCGCCGAGCCGCCGCAGTACGCCAGCGAAGCCCAGCACGTCGAGGTGGAAACCACGCTCGTCGCGCTCAAGCACCACATCGCCCGCGTGCTCGCCAGCGAAGAGGATTTCGAGCTGCCCTGCGACCTCGACCTGGGTGACGACCCGGACGACTCGGAGCTGCGCGGCTGGTGCATCGGCTTCATGGAAGGCGTGTTCCTGCGCGAAGAGGCCTGGTTCGAGAACGCCGAAGAGGAAGTCAGCGAAATGCTCCTGCCGATCATGGTCGGTTCGGGGCTGTTCGACGAACAACCCGAGTTCGCCGACATCGCCAGCAACGCCAACCTGCAGGACGACATGATCGTGCAGATCCCGGAGGCGCTCACCGCGCTGTTCCTGCTGCTGCACGCGCCCGACGAAAAGCCGGCGCTGCTCAAGCCCCGCCACCACTGATCGCAGCATGCGTTACCTGCTGCTGGCCATCGGCTGGCTCAGCGTCGCGCTAGGCGTGGTGGGCATCTTTCTGCCGGTGCTGCCCACCACGCCCTTCCTGCTGTTGGCCGCTGCGTGCTTCGCGCGCAGCTCGCCACGTTTCCACCATTGGCTGATTCACCACCGCCACCTGGGGCCGTGGATTCGCGACTACCTCGGCGGCCAGGGCATTCCGCTGCGCGGCAAGGTCTGGGCCATCGGCCTGATGTGGACCAGCATTCTGTTCTCCTGCTATCTCGTGCCGCTGTTCTGGGCACGTGCCTTCATGCTCGCCAGCGCGGTGGGCGTCAGCCTGTACATCCTCAGGCAGAAGACCCTGCGCACACCCAGCCGTTAAGCGCTATCAGCCAGAACGATCACTCGGTATTTGCAAGCTTGGAACAAGCTTGCCCGACACTGGATCGCACGCTATCAAAGGAAATCTGTCCATCACAGACACTGGCCTGCGCCCACTGCTGTTCATTTGAGCGACTAGGGCCGCTTTGCGGCCCATCGCGGCTAAAGCCGCTCCTACAGGGTTGTGTCTCTGCAGGAACGGTCGGCTCGGCGTTCCGATTAGCCGCGATGGGTCGCAAAGCAGCCCCAATGAGCACCGTTTACGGCTTGACCGACCGGCATTGGGCCTAACGCCAGCTCTTTACTAGCGAACGAGGACCTTCCATGACCCAGAGCAACCGCCGTTTCCTGCTGAGCAAACGCCCTTCCGGCGCCGTCCAGCGTGACGACTTCACGTTCGAGCAGACGCCTGTCCAAGCACCTGCCGACGGCCAGGTCCAGGTCAAGAACCTCTACCTCTCGCTCGACCCCGCGATGCGCGGCTGGATGAACGAAGGCAAGTCGTACATTCCACCCGTAGGCCTGGGTGAGGTGATGCGTGCCCTGGGCGTCGGTGAAGTGATCGCCTCGAACCACCCGGACTACAAGCCCGGCGACCATGTCGGCGGCGCGCTCGGCGTGCAGGACTACTTCACCGGCAAACCCGAAGGCCTGCAAAAGATCGACCCGAACCTGGCGCCCCTCCCCCGCTACCTGTCCGCCCTGGGCATGACCGGCATGACCGCCTACTTCGCCCTGCTGGAAGTCGGCCAGCCCAAGGCCGGGGACACCGTAGTGATTTCCGGCGCCGCCGGTGCGGTGGGCAGCATTGCCGGACAGATCGCCAAAACCAAGGGCTGCCGCGTGGTCGGCATCGCCGGTGGCACGCAGAAGTGCCAGTACCTCAAGGACGAACTGGGCTTCGACGGCACCATCGACTACAAAGCCGAGGACGTGCTCGAAGGCCTCAAGCGCGAGTGCCCGAAAGGTGTGGACGTGTATTTCGACAACGTTGGCGGCGACATCCTCGACGCCGTGCTGTCGCGCATCAACTTCAAAGCCCGGATCGTCATCTGCGGCGCCATCAGCCAGTACAACAACAAAGAGGCGGTCAAAGGCCCGTCCAACTATCTGGCGCTGCTGGTCAATCGCGCACGCATGGAAGGTTTCATCGTGTTCGACCACATGCAGGACTACGGCAAGGCTGCCAAGGAAATGGCCGGCTGGCTGGACAGCGGAGAAGTGAAGAGCAAGGAAGACGTGGTGGAGGGGCTGGAGACCTTCCCCGAAACCCTGCTGAAGCTGTTCAGCGGCGAGAACTTCGGCAAGCTGGTGCTGAAGGTCTGAGGCGCCAGCGCGATCGGTAGCGCTCGGCAGAAGGGCCGAACCCTGTGCAGGGGTTCGGCCCTTTTCGTTCGCAGCGAGCGGCGAGGTTCAGCCGCGAATCTCGGCCACCACCTGGGCCAACGCCTGCGCAGGATCGGCCGCCTGGCTGATCGGTCGACCGATCACCAGATAGTCCGACCCCGCTTGCAACGCCTGGCGCGGCGTGAGGATGCGACGTTGGTCGTCCTGGGCACTGCCGGCCGGACGAATGCCCGGCGTGACCAATTGCAGCGACGGGTGCGCCGCCTTCAGCGCCGCAGCCTCCAGTGCCGAACACACCAGGCCGTCCATACCGGCCTTTTCCGCCAACGCCGCCAACCGCAGTACCTGCGCCTGCGGCTCGACGTCCAGGCCAATTCCGGCGAGGTCTTCCTGCTCCATGCTGGTCAGCACCGTCACGCCGATCAGCAAGGGCTGCGGACCGCTGCGTGCAGCCAGCACCTCACGGCACGCCGACATCATGCGCAGGCCGCCCGAGCAATGCACGTTGACCATCCATACGCCCATTTGCGCGGCGGCCTTCACCGCCATGGCCGTGGTGTTGGGAATGTCGTGGAATTTCAGGTCCAGGAACACTTCGAAGCCCTTGGCACAGAGCGTCTCGACGATGCCCGACGCGCTGCTGGTGAACAGCTCCTTGCCCACCTTCACCCGACACAATGCCGGATCGAGCTGGTCGGCCAGTTTCAGGGCGGCTTCACGGGTGGGGAAATCCAGGGCGACGATCAGGGGCGTCTGGCAGGCGGACATGGTCAGGTCTCTTGGCAAGTCGAAAACGGCGCGCATTGTAAACGAAGTGGCCACCGCCGGGGGCGCCGTGAATCGACCGGTGACGCGATCCGCCCCATGGTCGGTGCGACAGCAGGGAACCATTGTTGCGCATGTCCCCTCCACATGGCATATGAGCGACATCCACCCTGTTGCAGGAGATAGACAATGCCCTGGTATGCCTGGTTGATCCTTGTCGTCGCCATCGGCTCGATCGTCGGCGGCCTGATGATGCTGCGCGACACGGCCAAGAAAGTGCCCTTGAGCGAGGAGCAATTGAAGAAAGTGCACGAGCGCAATGCGGCGGCCGATGCACAGGACGCACGCGATCGCTGAGCCCTGTCCTTGTTTCGCACCAGACAAGGCCGCATTGCGCGGCCTTGTTCGTTATCGAGCGAGCTGACGCGCCCCGCCGGGTTCTACTTCACCATCAGCTTGTCGCGATTGCGCTCGAGCAGCGCACTGCCGATGCCGTTGATCTCCAGCAGCTCGTCCACCGAGGTGAACGGCCCGTGGGTGTCCCGATACTTGACGATGGCTTCGGCCTTGGTCTTGCCGATACCAGCCAGTTCCCTTTGCAACGTGGCGGCATCGGCCATGTTCAGGTCGAGCATGCCGGGCCCCATCGCAGAGTGACCCGAGATGCCGCCCTGCGTGGCCTTCTCGCCCTGCATCGCCATTTCCCCTTGCATCGCCATCTCACCCGTCTTCGACACCGGCATGGATTCCGTTTCCATGGCGGCGGCTCCGACGGAGAAGACCAGACCGGCTACGAGGGGCAATACAGCGGAAGACATGGATTTACGCATCGATGGACACTCCATTGTGATTGAACGTAAGGCAGCACGATCGGCTGCGCAGCTAACCCTAGCGGGGCACGAGAGCGAGCGGAACTGCCAGTTCACTAGGAATGGTTACCAGATCGGACGTCTCAATCGAGCGGTCGAACCGGCGTACTGATCTGGGCGAATCCTCCGATTGAAAACCCGCCCAGCCTGGCGAATGACACCGCCGGACAGCCATCCGTGACCGGCGCGCTCGTGGGCAGCGACGGACGCCGCACTTGCTATCCACGTGCGAGCGACGCTCTTGGAAACCCTCACCCGTGGGCGAAAATGCCTGTAATATCCCTTCCACATTCGCATTCAGCTTGCAGCGCGCCATTCCCCATTGCGCGCCGCCCGTCCAGACACCTCTTCATCGAGTACACCATGATCAAGATCACCCAGCACATCGACTGTTCGAACAACGCACCCTTCGTCCTGTTCGGCGGCATCAACGTGCTCGAGTCCGAAACCCTGGCCATGACCGCCTGCGCCGAATACGTGCGTGTGACCGAAAAGCTCGGCATCCCCTACGTGTTCAAAGCCAGCTTCGACAAGGCCAACCGCTCCTCCATCCACTCCTATCGCGGCCCTGGCCTGGAAGAAGGCCTGCGTATTTTCGAGAAGGTCAAAGCCGAATTCGGCGTGCCGATCATCACCGACGTGCATGAAATCCATCAGGCCGCTGCGGTCGCCGAAGTGGTCGACGTGTTGCAGCTGCCTGCCTTCCTGGCGCGCCAGACCGACCTGGTGGTCGCTCTGGCCAAGACCGGTAAGCCCGTCAACATCAAGAAGCCGCAATTTCTCAGCCCGTCGCAAATGCAGAACATCGTGCACAAGTTCAAGGAAGCGGGTAACGACCAGTTGATCCTGTGCGACCGTGGCACCTGCATGGGCTACGACAACCTGGTGGTCGACATGCTCGGCTTCGGCGTGATGAAGCGCACGTGCGACGACTTGCCGATCATCTTCGACGTCACCCATGCCCTGCAGAACCGTGATCCGTCGGGCGCAGCCTCCGGGGGACGTCGCGAACAAGTGGTCGATCTGGCACGCGCGGGCATGGCGGTCGGACTGGCCGGGCTGTTCCTGGAAGCCCACCCCAACCCTGACCAGGCGAAATGCGACGGGCCTAGCGCGCTGCCACTGGACCAACTTGAACCGTTCCTGGCGCAGATCAAAGCGCTGGACGACCTGATCAAGTCGCTGCCCCCTTTGTCCATTGCCTGACGCAATAGGTGTGGCTGTCGAGTGGGACGATTCGAGCGATGGCCACACGATCGCGATGGCGAGCGCAGCCCGGTACGACTGGCCCAACGATGTTCTGCCGAGCCTGTAGACCACGCTGCTGGGCCAAGCAGCGTGCCTGGAAACGCGATACGCGAGCGAGTGCCGGCATACCGGAGTCGCTCGCGGTGTTTTGAACGTTTCGCCGCTGTGGCGCCCTGCCGCATCGAACGGCAAGACTCAACCTCTCCCGGACGCCGAACGAACAGCCCTCAGCCCTGCCGCTTGACATACTGCAACACCACCTCCAACGGATGCCGCAGCTTGGTATCCGTCAACCGCTTCACCTGGCTGCGGCATGAATACCCTGTCGCCAACGCCTCGCCTTCCTTGTCCAGCTTCTGCGCCCACGACTGCTCGAAGATCACCCGGGAGGTCTGCTGGTTACGCGCTTCGTGCCCATAGGTGCCCGACATCCCGCAGCACCCGGCAGCCTCGGTCGACAGGCGCAGGCCCAGGCGCGCGAACACCTGCTGCCACTGCCCGGTGCTGGCCGGCACGTTGGTTTTTTCCGTGCAGTGGGCCAGTAGGCGGAAAGGCGCGACCTGCACGGCGGCCTGCTCGGGTAACGCCTGCACCAGCCACTCCTGGGGCAGCAGCACGGTCGGGCAGTCATCCAGCCCGGCCACTTTGGTGTACTCCTGGCGATAGACCAGGGTCATGGCCGGGTCGAGCCCCACCAACGGCACCTCGCAATCGGCCAGGGCCTTGAGCTGACGGGCGTTGCGCACGGCAGCCTTGGCGAAGGCGCCGAGAAAGCCCTGGACATGCAACGGCTTGCCGTTGGCGCTGTAGGGGGCGAGGAACACGCGGTAGCCGATGCGCGTGGCCAGTTCGATGAAGGCGGCCAACACCGGTGTCTCGAAGTAGCGGGTGAAGGCGTCCTGCACCAGCACGATGCTGCGCGCGCGCTGTGCCGGGGTCAGTTCGCGCAGCGCCGGCACGCTGGCCATACCCACGCCGCAACGGCTCAGGGTGGCCTGGAAGTTGAAACGGCTGAACAAGGGGCTGTCGACCATGCCGACGCCATCTTCCAGCAGCCGGCCGATCCAGCGCGAGCCCATCACCGCGTTGTACAGCCCCGGCGCATGGGCCAGGTACGGCACGCTGAATTCCAGCGAACCGATCAGGTAATCGCGCAGCGGGCGCTGGTAGCGCTGGTGGTACAGCTCCAGGAAGCGCGAACGGAAGTCCGGCACGTTGACCTTGATCGGGCACTGCCCCGCGCACGATTTGCACGCCAGGCAGCCGGCCATGGCGTCGTACACCTGGTGGGAAAAATCTTCCTGCCCCTGGCGCTGGGCCCAGCGATTGCGCAGGCGCTGCGGCAGGCCCTTGAGCCAGGCCTGCGCCCCTTGGCTGACCGCGAGCACGTCGATGTCGGCCGCACCTTGCAGGCGCAGCCATTCGCGGATCAGCGACGCACGCCCTTTGGGCGAATGGCGGCGTTCGCGGGTGGCCTTCCAGGACGGGCACATGGCGTCGTCAGGGTCGTAGTTGTAGCAGGCGCCGTTGCCGTTGCAGTGCACGGCGCTGGCGAAGTTCTGCCACACGCGCTCGTCGATGGTGCGGTCCAGATCGCCGCGCAGGGTGACGCCGTCGACCTTGGTCAACGCTTCGTCACTGCCCAGCGGGGTGCAGATCTTGCCGGGGTTCAACTGGTTGTGCGGGTCGAACGCGCCTTTGAGCCGTTGCAGCGCCGGGTACAGCTCGCCGAAGTACTCGGGCACGTATTCCGAGCGCAGGCCTTTGCCGTGCTCGCCCCAGAGCAGGCCGCCATAGCGCCGGGTCAACGCCGCGACTTCGTCGGAGATCGGCTTGATTAGTGCGGCCTGGGCCGGGTCCTTCATGTCCAACGCCGGGCGCACGTGCAGCACGCCGGCATCGACGTGGCCGAACATGCCGTAGGCCAGGCCATGGCCGTCGAGCAACGCGCGGAACTCGGCGATGTAGTCGGCCAATCGCTCCGGTGGGACGGCGGTGTCTTCGACGAACGGCTGCGGCCGCACTTCGCCTTCGACGTTGCCCAGCAGGCCTACCGAGCGCTTGCGCATCACGTAGACCTTGGTCACGGCCTCGGCACCCACGGCCAGGGTATGGCCGAGGCGCTCGACGCTGGGGTCGGCTTGCAAGTGGTCGACGAAAGCCGCCACCCGTGCGTTGACTTCGTCCGGGTCGTCGCCGCAGAACTCCACCAGGTTTATGCCCAGCGTCGGACGTGCCGGGTCCTCGGGGAAGTACTCGGCCACGCTGTGCCAGACGATGTCCTTCATCGCCAGCAGCAGCACCTTGGAATCCACCGTCTCGATCGACAACGGCTTGAGCGCCATCAGGGCGTTGGCGTCGCGCAGCGCATCCATGAAGCTGGCGTAGCGCACGTTGACCAGCACGGCGAACTTGGGAATCGGCAAGACATTGAGTGTGGCCTCGACCACATAGCCCAGCGAGCCTTCCGCCCCGCACAGCACGCTGTTGAGGTTGAAGCGGCCCTGCTCGTCGCGCAGATGGGCCAGGTCGTAGCCGGTCAGGCAGCGGTTGAGCTTGGGAAAGGTGCGCTCGATCAGCTCGGACTGGGTCTGCTGGATGTCGCGTGCCACGCGGTACACCTCACCTGCCCGCCCCGGTGCGCCACAGGCCTGTTCGAGCGCGGCATCGTCGAGGGGCTGGGTGCGCAGACGCTCGCCGCCGAGCAGCACGATGTCGAGCGCCAGCACATGGTCGCGGGTCTTGCCGTAGGTGCAGCTGCCCTGGCCGCTGGCGTCGGTGTTGATCATGCCGCCGATGGTGGCGCGGTTTGAGGTCGACAGTTCCGGGGCGAAGAACAGCCCATGGGGTTTGAGCGCGGCGTTGAGCTGGTCTTTCACCACGCCGGCCTGGACGCGCACGCAACGCGCCTCGACATCGATTTCGAGAATCCGGTTCATGTGCCGCGACAGGTCGACCACGATGCCGTCGGTCAGCGATTGGCCGTTGGTGCCGGTGCCACCGCCGCGGGGCGTCAGGCGGATCTGCTGGAAACGGTCCTCGGCCATCAGCCTGGCCACACGGGCGACATCGTCGGCGTCGAGCGGGAACACGGCGGCTTGGGGCAGGCGTTGGTAGATCGAGTTGTCGGTGGCGAGCACCGTACGGGTGCCATAGTCGGCGCTGATCTGGCCGCGGAAACCGCTGCCACGCAGGGCATCGAGGAAGGTGGTGTAGTGCGCGGCGGGCGCCTGGTCGGGCAATTGGGCGATCATCGGGGATGGCCTTCTGAATAAGGGCGGTTCACGGTGGTCAGCCACGGGCAAGGGGGCGCCGAGTGGCGAATCATTGTCATTTACACATGAGTGAATGAACGGGCAATGACGGATTGGCCCATGTTCCTGTAGTTTGGACTGGGCCGCAAACGGATATTCCTGCCGCTATCCATGAGTTCCATGAATGAATTACCGCCATCTCACGCCATCGATGTCGCTGCTGCTGGCTTTCGAAGCCGCCGCGCGCCACGAGAGTTACACCCGCGCAGCCGTCGAGCTGTCACTGACTCAGAGCGCCATCAGCCGCCAAGTGCAAGCGCTGGAGCAACAATTGGGCCTCACGCTGTTTCGCCGCGAGGGACGGCAGGTGCAGCTGACCGACGTCGGGCGCCTGTATCAACGCGAACTGGGCGAAGCGCTGGGGCGCATTCGCAGCGCCACCTTGCAGGCTTTGGCACACCAATCGGGCGTAGGCACGTTACGCCTGGCCACCCTGCCGACCTTCGGTTCGAAATGGCTGCTGCCGCGTCTGCACAGCTTCTATAGCGCGCACCCCGGCATGCTGGTGCACATCCATTCGCGCATCGAGGCCATCGATTTCGACACCACTGAGATCGACGCAGCCATAGGTGTGGCCAACCATGACGTGCCTGGGTTGGTCTGCCATCGCTTGCAGGCCGAGCAGCTGGTGGTGGTGTTACCGCCCGACGCGCTCGCCGACGGCCAGGCCTGGACGCCGGAACGCATCGGCCAGCAGTTGCTGCTCAATGTCGCCAACAATCCCCATGCCTGGGGCGAGTGGTTTTCCTACCAGGGCCTGGCGCACCGCACCATGCGTCTGGGACCGAGCTTCGAGCTGACCTCGCATCTGATCCAAGCGGTGCGCGCCGGCATCGGCATCGGCCTGGTGCCGCAGGTATTGGTGCAGGACGAATTGGACAAAGGCGAGCTGTGCAGCGCCGCTGCGCCCTTCGCCAGCCAACGCAGCTATTACCTGATCTATCCGCCGCGCAATGAAAACCTGCCTTCGCTGCGCGCGTTCCGCGGCTGGCTGTTGGCGCAGTTGTAGGGTTGGTTACCGCCGCGCAACGAAAACCTACCCTCGCTGCGCGCGTTCCGCAGCTTGCTGTTGGCGCAGTTTCAGGGTTGGTTACCGAGCACGTGTAGAAGCGGTCTTCAGCCGCGATGGGCCGCAACGCGGCCCCAATTCAAGCGCTGCGCAATGCCTGAAGGAACAGCGTCCTGGAGTAAGGGTGCTGGGGCCGTTGGGGCGGCTTTGCCGCCCATCGCGGCTGAAGACTGCTCCTACAGGGAAGCGCGTATTGCCTGGCGATACATTCAACGCCAGGAGCGGCCGATCAGTGTTTCGATGCAACTGCGGTGGCCCTTGGGCGGAAAGCATCCGCCTAGGGCCTGACCGGTAACGCAAGCGCTACAGAACGTGCTCCGCAGCAGCCGGCGCCTTGCGCGCCTTGAGGCGGTAGCAGGCCAGCATCACCAGCAACCACACGGGAATGGCGAACACCGACACGCGGATGCCCGGAATCAGCAGCATGATGCCCAGAATCAGCACCACGAACGCCAGGCACAGGTAGTTGCCGTACGGGTACCACAGCGCCTTGAACAGCGGCTGACGCCCCACGCGGTTCAAATGCTGGCGGAATTTGAGGTGCGAGTAGCTGATCATCGCCCAGTTGATCACCAAGGTGGCCACCACCAGCGACATCAGCAATTCCAGCGCCTGTTGCGGCATGAAGTAGTTGAGCAGCACGGCGATCAGGGTCACGGCCGCCGAGGCCAGAATCGCCGCTACCGGCACGCCCCGGCGGTCGATCCTGGCCAGCCCCGCTGGCGCATCGCCCTGCTCGGCCATGCCGTAGAGCATCCGCGCGTTGCAGTAGGTGCCGCTGTTGTAGACCGACAGCGCGGCGGTGAGCACCACGAAGTTGAGCAAGTGCGCGGCCACGTCGCTGCCCAGCAGCGAGAACACCTGCACGAACGGACTGCTGCCGTAGCTGCCGCCGGAGGCGTCGATGCTGGCCACCAGGGTGTCCCACGGGGTCAGCGACAGCAGCACGACCAGTGCGCCGATGTAGAAGATCAGGATGCGGTAGATGACCTGGTTGATCGCCTTGGGGATCACCGTGCGTGGCTGGTCGGCTTCGGCGGCGGTGAAGCCGAGCATTTCCAGGCCGCCGAAGGAGAACATGATGATCGCCAGGGCCATCACCAGGCCGCCAATCCCGTTGGGGAAGAACCCGCCATGGCTCCACAGGTTGGTCACCGAGGCGTCGGGCCCGCCGTTGCCGCTGGTCAGCAGCCAGGCGCCGAGGGCGATCATGCTGACGATGGCCACCACCTTGATGATGGCGAACCAGAACTCGGCCTCGCCGAAGACCTTCACGTTCATCAGGTTGATGGCGTTGATCAGCACGAAGAAACCGGCGGCCGAGACCCAGGTGGGAATCTCCGGCCACCAGTAGTGCACGTACTTGCCCACCGCCGACAGCTCCGACATGCCCACCAGGATGTACAGGACCCAGCAGTTCCAACCCGACAGGAAGCCGGCGAAACCGCCCCAGTAGGTATGGGCGAAGTGGCTGAAGGAACCGGCGACCGGCTCTTCGACGATCATCTCGCCAAGCTGGCGCATGATCAGGAAGGCGATGAAACCGCACAGGGCATAGCCCAGGATCATCGATGGCCCGGCGGATTTCATCACCCCGGCAGAGCCGAGGAACAGCCCCGTACCGATGGCGCCACCCAAGGCGATCAGCTGGATATGACGGTTTTTCAGGCCACGTTTGAGTTCGCCTGACTGCGAATTGTGTCCACTCATGAACGAAGTCACCTGCTTGTTTTTATCTGTGACGGAATCGGACCCACCGCGCTTGTGGCGCAGCGGAATGGGCAAGGTGGTTACCTTGGCTTACTGGACGCAGCACCGACTGGGCGGTCGGCCGGACATCAGCAAAAGTGCGCGAGGCGCGAAGGGGTCACAGGTAAAAGCGGCGCCCTGTATACCCTTGCGAGCGCGCAGGCGTCAACGCGTCGCGTCGGTTCCCGAAAGAAAAACGCGGCGATCCTGGAGGGATGGCCTGGAAAGGCAAGATGATGGGCGTACATAGCGCCTCCGATTGTTGTTTTATCTGCACGTGTCTGGCGAAAAATCGCACGCGGCAATGGCGCTAGTTCATCGTTTGCGTAAGACGGAGGCAAGCGCCCGGGGAAGGAGGAAAAGCGAAGCGCGCAGTGCGGCTGGCAGGATTTTTTTACGCCTGAGAGGCAATAAGGCGGAGTAGTCGAAAAAGCAGGCTTGGTCGTAAGGATTTTTTTACATGATGGTGCGAAGCGTTTCCAGTCAGATCAGCGCATGGCTTCGGATACGCTTTCTTGGAGCCTTGATCAGATACTTTTCGCTAAGTACCTGCCCAGGACCGCCGGCCTGGGCGCTCCTGAAAGGAAAGCCGCTCTGTGGTTGGAGCGCCGGGTTCGTTACTCCAATCAGCGGCGATGGCTGGCAATGCCAGCCAATCCAGACGCCGGGATGTGCCAGGAATCTGTGCCGTCAGTGCGGGGCCGGCTGCGCCGGCCATCGCGACTGAAGTCGCTCCAACAGGGGAGATCCAATTTCTGGATATGGGCGACAGTTCTTTGTAGGTCAGTTACCGAAGGTGGGGCTACAGATCAGTCGCGCGGCTTGCCGCGACCGCGACCGGCTGGCTTGTCGGCCTGGGGTTTGCCGGTGCGCTTGCGCATCTCGCTCGGACGTTCGGCCACGGCGCTGCCGCGATCCTTGCGCGGTGCCTCGTCACGGCCCTTGCGCGCATCGCGCTCGGGTGCGGCATCCTGTGCGGGGCGCAGGCTGCGTACGCGCTCGTTACGACCCAGCGGACGGCTGGATTTACGCTGCAGGCGCTCGAGCTTTTCCTTGGCCTTGAGGTTGAGCACGGGCAGCGCTACCGGTTGCAGGCCCACTTCGGCGGCGAGGATGTCTATCTCGCCCTGGCTCATTTCGCGCCAGCGGCCCATCGGCAGGTCGGAGTTGAGGAACACCGGGCCGAAGCGCACGCGTTTCAGGCGGCTGACCACCACACCCTGGGATTCCCACAAGCGCCGCACCTCACGGTTGCGGCCTTCCATCACCACGCAGTGGTACCAGTGGTTGAAGCCTTCGCCGCCCGGCGCCTTCTGGATGTCGGTGAACTTGGCCGGACCGTCTTCGAGGGTCACGCCGGCCTTGAGCCGCTCGATCATCTCGTCGTCGACTTCGCCACGCACACGCACGGCGTATTCGCGGTCCATTTCATAGGACGGGTGCATCAGGCGGTTGGCCAGTTCGCCGTCGGTGGTAAACAGCAACAAGCCGGTGGTGTTGATGTCCAGGCGACCGATGTTGATCCAACGACCTTCGCGCGGCTTGGGCAAGCGGTCGAACACGGTCGGACGGCCTTCCGGGTCGTCACGGGTGCAGATTTCACCGTCGGGCTTGTTGTACATGATCACGCGGCGGGTCGCCTCGGCGGCTTCCTCGCGCTTGATCAGCTTGCCGTCCACGGCGATGGCATCGTGCAGGTCGACGCGCTGGCCAAGGGTGGCGGGCACGCCGTTGACCTTGATGCGGCCTTCGCTGATCCAGGCTTCCACGTCGCGGCGCGAACCGACGCCGATGCGGGCCAGGACTTTCTGCAGCTTTTCGCCGGCTGGAGGAACGGGTTGCAGTTCTTGATCTTTGTCGCTCATTAGGGCACCTCCCGGTGTGTCATGACGATCGAATTGGCGGCGGATGCGCCAAAGGGCCGCGCATCATACGTGGATCGGGCGGCGGGCGCACGGCTGTTGATCGGAATGTCGACTGGGCAGCAGGTCGAAGATCGACCCACAAAGCGGGTCACTGCGCCAGCGCGCATGCCAGATAAAGACGGTGCTCAAGGCCGCCATGCGAGCAATGGCGATCAAGCGCCGCGCTCACGGTCATTAGTTGAACGGTCTAGGGACGGGTGAGTCGTCGGCGTCGACGGATTCGGCATCAGCGAGCCCCGCTGTCGACGCTTCGTCCGGCGTCTCGCGCAAATCGTCAAAATCGGTCTTCAGGCCCTCCTCCATCGCATCGAGCTCGACCAACAACGTGCGGAAACTGGTTTCCTCCTTCGGCGGCTCGGCTTCGCCATCCTCGGCCAGACTGGCATCGGCCAGCGCCTGCAAGTGCGCCGGCACCGGCGCATCGTCGGGATCGTCGAACAACGGCGCTGGCTCCAGGTCGCGCAGCTCGGCCAGGGCCGGCAGCTGGTCGAGGCTCTTGAGGTTGAAGTGGTCGAGAAACCCCTTGGTGGTGGCGAACATGGCCGGGCGGCCAGGGACCTCACGATGGCCCACCACACGAATCCACTCGCGCTCGATCAAGGTGCGCACGATGTTGCTGTTCACCGCCACGCCGCGCACGTCTTCGATCTCGCCGCGGGTGATGGGTTGGCGGTAGGCGATCAGCGCCAGGGTTTCCAGCAGGGCCCGCGAATAGCGCTGCGGGCGCTCCTCCCATAACCGACCGACCCAAGGCGCGTACTCTGCACGGATCTGCAGACGGTAGCCGCTGGCGACTTCCTTGAGTTCGAACGCACGCCCGGTGCAGGACTTGCCGAGCACGTCGAGGGCCTTCTTGAACACCGAGGGTGCCGGGCGCTCGCCTTCTTCGAACAATTCGTACAGGCGATCGAGGGTCTGCGGCTTGCCCGAGGCCAACAGAAACGCCTCGATCAGTGACGCCAGGTCACGGGGTTCATTCAGGTTCATGGTGCTCAAGCGGCTCTTGGCTGGGGGTGCTGCGGACACGCACGTGGATGGGGGCGAACGGCTCATTCTGCACCAGTTCGATCAGCGACTCCTTGACCAGCTCGAGAATCGCCATGAACGTCACCACCACACCCAGCTTGCCCTCCTCGGCGGTGAACAGCTCGACGAAGGGCACGAAAGCGCCACCGCGCAGGCGGTCGAGCACATGGCTCATGCGCTCGCGGGTCGACAGCACTTCGCGGGTGACCTGATGGCTTTCGAACAGGTCGTTGCGTCGCATGACTTCGGCCATCGACATCAGCAGCTCTTCCAGGCTCACCTGCGGCAGGACCTTGCGCGCCTTGGCCTGGGGCGCCTCGAGGCGTGGCACCTGATAGTCGCGACCGTTGCGCGGCAACTGGTCGAGGTCTTCGGCGGCGGCCTTGAAACGTTCGTATTGCTGCAACCGGCGGATCAGTTCGGCGCGTGGGTCGCCTTCCTCGGCTTCGATTTCGGCCGAACGCGGCAGCAGCATGCGCGACTTGATCTCGGCCAGCATCGCGGCCATCACCAGGTATTCGGCGGCCAGCTCCAGGCGCACGTGCTGCATCAGCTCCACGTAGCTCATGTATTGGCGGGTGATGTCGGCCACGGGAATGTCGAGGATGTCGATGTTCTGCTTGCGGATCAGGTACAGCAGCAGGTCGAGCGGGCCTTCGAAGGCATCGAGAAACACTTCCAGCGCATCGGGCGGGATGTACAGGTCCAGCGGCAGTTCGGTCAGCGCCTCGCCATACACCAGCGCCAATTGCATCTGCATGGGCAGCGCCGCGTCATCGGCCGGCGCGGGGAGTCGTTCCTGCTGGCTCACGCGCTGGCCAGGAACGGTGCGGGGTCGCCGCAGCCTTCGCGGATCAGTTCCGGCTCATCGCCACTCAGATCGATCACCGTCGAGGCCTTCAGGTCGCCATAGCCGCCGTCGATGATCAGCTCGACCTGTTTTTCCAGGCGCTGGCGGATCTCATGGGGGTCGGTCATGGGCTCGTCGTCCCCCGGCAGGATCAGGCTGACGCTCATCAGCGGTTCGCCCAGCTCTTCGAGCAGCGCGCGCACGATGGGGTTGGAGGGCACGCGCAGGCCGATGGTGCGGCGCTTCTCGTGCATCAACAGGCGCGGCACTTCGCGGGTGGCGTTGAGGATGAAGGTGTAGGGCCCGGGAACATGGGCTTTGAGCAGGCGGAAACGCGCGGTGTCGATCTTGGCGAACAGGCCCATCTGCGAGAGGTCGCAGCACAGCAAGGTGAAATTGTGCTGCTTGTCGAGCTGACGCAGGCGGCGGACCCGCTCGATCGCACTTTTGTCGCCGATCTGACAGCCCAACGCGTAGGCCGAATCGGTGGGGTAGACCACTACCCCACCCTTGCGAATGATGTCCACGGCTTGCTTGATCAAGCGCGCCTGCGGGTTTTCCGGGTGGATCTGGAAGAATTGGCTCACGTAGTCGTCCTGTGCATCACGCAATGGGCTGTTCATGACGGAATCGGCGCCATAACGGCGGCAGGTCCTCGGGCAAAGGCCGATAGGCACCTATCTCGCCCCAGGTGCCGGGGCCGTGGAAATCACTGCCAGCGCTTGCCAGCAGGCCGAACTCACGGGTGAGGATGGACATCGTACCCACCTGTTCGGCGGGCATCATGCCGTTGACCACTTCCAGCGCCTGCCCACCGGCTTGAATATAGTCGGCAATCAAACGTCTGCGCTTGGAGCGGGTCAGCTCATAGTGCATGGGATGGGCCAGGCTCACCCACGCATTGGACTGGCGCAAGGTCGCGACGGTTTCCTCCAGCGTAGGCCAATGCTGCTTGACGTCGCCCAGCTTGCCGGCGCCGAGCCACTTGCGAAAAGCCTCGCCGCGGTCCTTGACCAGGCCGGCCTGCACCAGGTATTCGGCGAAATGCGGGCGGGCCGGGGCGTTGCCGCTGGCGCCGAGCGCCTGCTGCACGGCGCGGGCGCCTTCGAGGGTGCCAGGCATGCCCTTCTGCGCCAGGCGGCGGTCGATCTCTTCGGCGCGCAGCCAGCGGCCGCGGTGCAGTTGCTCGGTGGCGGCCAGCAAGGGCGCGGCGTCCAAGGCGAAATCGTAGCCCAGCACGTGGATGGTGGCGCCGTTCCAGGTGCACGACAGCTCGATGCCGCTGATCCAGCGCAGGCCCAGGGCACGGCAGCGTTCGCGTGCTTCGGGCAGGCCGTCGAGGGTGTCGTGGTCGGTCAGGGCCAGGGTCTGCACCCCGTGCGCGTGGGCACGGTCGACCAGGGCCGAAGGCGCCAGGGCGCCGTCGGAGGCCGTGCTGTGACAGTGCAGATCAACATTCATAGAGCAGCGCTTCCGCGGGAATCGATGTTTGATATTATGCCGCCACATCCCGCTTCTGGCTGCCACTGTGAAACAATTCATCGATTTCATCCCGCTGTTGCTGTTTTTCATCGTCTACAAACTCGACCCGCGCATCGTCGATATCGCCGGTCACGACTTCGAATTGGGCGGCATCTACAGCGCCACCAAGATCCTCATCGCCAGCTCGATCCTGGTCTACGGTGCGCTGTTCGTTCGCCAGCGCAAGCTGGAAAAAGGCCAGTGGCTGACCTTGCTCGCCTGCTTGCTGTTCGGCGGCCTGACCTTGGCGTTCCACAGCGTCACCTTTCTCAAATGGAAGGCGCCGGTGGTCAACTGGCTGTTCGCCCTGGCCTTCGCCGGCAGCCATTTCATCGGCGACCGGGTGCTGATCAAGCGCATCATGGGCCACGCGCTGAACCTGCCCGATGCGGTCTGGGTGCGCCTGAACCTGGCCTGGGTCGCGTTCTTTCTGTTCTGCGGCGCGGCCAACCTGTACGTGGCCTTCACCTTCGAAGACTTCTGGGTCGACTTCAAAGTGTTCGGCAGCCTGGGCATGACTTTGGTGTTCCTGGTCGCCCAGGGCGTCTACCTGTCCCGTCACCTCAAAGACGGTGACACCCCTCCCACCCCACCCAAGGATTGACATGCTCTACGCCATCATTGCCCGCGACATCGAAGATTCCCTGGAAAAACGCCTGGCGGCCCGCCCCGCCCATCTCGAGCGCTTGCAGCAGTTGCAGGCGGCCGGCCGCATCGTGCTGGCCGGGCCGCACCCGGCGATCGACAGCAACGATCCAGGTGCTGCGGGCTTCACCGGCAGCCTGGTGGTGGCCGAGTTCGACTCGCTGTCGGCGGCTCAGGCCTGGGCCGAAGCCGACCCTTACGTAGCCGCCGGGGTGTACGGCGAAGTCGTGGTCAAACCGTTCAAACAGGTATTGCCGTGACCTTTGGGACGGCGCGCGTGTCTCTTGCACAGACATTGCGTCGTTCCAACCCCACGTTTCCCCGTCGAGTGAGCCATGAGTGAGCTGTTACTGATTGATGATGACCAGGAACTCTGCGAGTTGCTCGGCAGTTGGCTGAGCCAGGAAGGGTTCGCGGTCCGCGCCTGTCACGATGGCCAGAGCGCACGCCAGGCCTTGGCCGAACAGGCCCCGGCGGCCGTGGTGCTCGACGTGATGCTGCCCGATGGCAGCGGCCTGGAGCTGCTCAAGCAGTTGCGCACCGAGCACACCGATTTGCCGGTGCTGATGCTGTCGGCGCGCGGCGAGCCGCTGGACCGCATTCTCGGGCTGGAACTGGGGGCCGACGATTACCTGGCCAAGCCGTGCGATCCGCGTGAGTTGACGGCGCGGTTGCGGGCGGTGTTGCGGCGCAGCCATCCCGCCGCGAGCCCGACCCAGGTGGAGATCGGCGACCTGGTGTTCAGCCCGGTGCGGGGTGTGGTGAGCATCGACCAGCGGGACATGACGTTGACCTTGTCCGAGAGCCGGATCCTCGAAGCGCTGCTGCGCCAGCCCGGGGAGCCGCTGGACAAGCAGGAGCTGGCGCAGTTGGCGTTGGGGCGTAAGTTGACGTTGTATGACCGGAGTCTGGATATGCATGTGAGCAACTTGCGCAAGAAGCTTGGGCCGCATGGGGATGGGCGGGCGCGGGTGGTGGCCTTGCGTAGTCGGGGTTACTACTACAGCTTGTGATGCTGTGCGCATTGGGTTTTTGGCGTGTGCGTGGGGTTGGGGGTTACGTGCCGGATGAGTGGCTGCGGTTAGGGACCCTTTCGCCCTTACGGCGACTTACTTTTGCACGGGGGCAAAAGTAAGCAAAAACCCCCTGGCTCCGATAGCCGGCCCTTCGCTGCGCTACGGGTTCCCTGCGTTCCGGTGTTCTTCGGGGCTGCGCGGCCTACGGTTTGCTGCGCAAACCTACATCTCGCGCCTTCGGCTGCGCCTCAGGGGCGCTGCGCGCCCTGCCCCTACGAACACCTCCACTCCGGCCGGCTAAAGTCGCGATTGGGGTTGCCTGGGCTGGCTTTGTAGAAGAGCGACGGCAACGGCAACGGCAACGGCAACGGATTCGAGCGGGGTTGGGGGGTGTTGTTGGAAGGGGTGGTTCTATGGTTTGGTTTGAGTGTTCGGTCAGTGGGGCCATTACTGTTTACGTTCATCTTTACCCTGCCTTTACCCTGCCCTGACCGCCTTTGACTTTCATCTCCCTACACTGGGCACATCCGGTAATCACCGGCCCATGACAGGAGAGACACCATGCGCAAGACCCTTACCGCTCTGATCTTCGCCGCTGCGCTGCCCACCGTCGCCATGGCCATGCCCGAAGGTGGCCCGCGCCACGACGGTCCGCCACACCGCGGTGGCCCTTTCGCCCAGCTTGAGCTGACCCCAGAGCAGCGCCAGCAGGTCGATCAGTTGATGCATGAGCAGAAACGTGCCGATCGCGAGATTCATCAGCGTTACCTGGACAAACTGCCAGCGGCCGAGAAGACCGCCATGGAAAAAGAAGCCCAGGCCAGCCGCGACAAGACCCAGAACGCCATCCGCGGGCTGCTCAAGCCCGAGCAGCAGAAGCGCTTCGACGACATGCACAAAGAGCGCGAAGCCCGCGCCGCCGAATGGAAGGAATTCCAGGCTTGGAAAGCTGAAAAAGCCAAAAAGGCCCAGTAAGCTGTCGGATACCCACCCGGCCCGCTCTGTGCGGGCCGGGCTTTTTTCGTCGATGAGAGGTGCTCACCTTGCGATCCCTGTTCTGGCGCATCCTGGCCAGCTTCTGGTTGGCCATCGCCCTCGTGGCGGGGCTGTCGATCCTGCTTGGGCACATGCTCAACCAGGACACCTGGATTCTCAGCCGCCACCCTGGTTTGAATCACCTGGCCAGCGAGTGGACCGAGCGCTATGAGCAGCAGGGCATCGCCCCGGCGCAGCGCCTGCTGGAGCAGCGCAAGCAGCAGTACAAGATCGATGTGCAAGTGCTCAACGACAGCGGCGAAGCCGTAGTGCCGGGCACTTTCCCACGCCGTGCGGCGGATTTCGAAGCGCGCCAGCAAAACGACGACCGACGCTTGCCATGGCGGCGCCTGACCCAGGAATACGTCAGCCCCACCAGCGGCGAAACCTACCTGCTGATCTACCGCATCCCCCATCCCGAACTCGACGCCTGGCACCGCGACAGCCTGATGTGGCCCCTCAGTGCGTTGGGTATCGCGCTGGTGGTGCTGACCTTGTTCAGCCTCTTCGTGACACTGTCGATCACCCGCCCGCTGAGCCGGCTGCGCGGCGCAGTGCACGACCTTGGCCAGACCACCTACCAGCAGCACAGCCTCGCGCGCCTGGCCGACCGGCGCGACGAGTTCGGCGTGCTGGCCGACGACTTCAACAAGATGGGCGCACGCCTGCAGAGCATGATCGCCAGCCAGCGCCAGTTGCTGCGCGATGTCTCCCACGAGCTGCGCTCGCCTTTGGCGCGCCTGCGCATCGCCCTGGCTTTGGCCGAGCGCGCCGACGCCGAGCAGCGTCAGGCGCTGTGGCCGCGCCTGACCCGCGAATGCGACCGGTTGGAAGACCTGATCAGCGAAATCCTCGAGCTGGCCCGGGTCGACGCCGAGCAGCCGCACGCCGAGCCGGTCGACCTCAATGCCCTGCTCGGCAGCGTGCGCAAGGACGCGCAGCTCAGCGACGCCGAGCAGGACGTGCGTCTGGAAGCGGAGCCCGGCCTGGTGCTGCAAGGCTGGCCGACGCTGATCGAGCGTGCGGTCGACAACCTGCTGCGCAACGCCCTGCGCTTCAACCCGCCCGGCCAGCCCATCGAGCTGAGCGCCTCTCGCGATCAGGAGCGCATCGTCGTCAGCGTGCGCGACCATGGCCCAGGCGTTGTGCAGGAGCACTTGGCGCACCTGGGCGAACCGTTTTTCCGCGCGCCCGGCCAGCAGGCCTCCGGCCACGGCCTGGGCCTGGCGATTGCGCGCAAGGCAGTGGAACGCCATGGCGGCAGTCTGTCGCTGGGCAACCACGCCCAGGGCGGCTTCGAAGCACGTATCGAGCTGCCGGTGGCGGTGAGCGGGGGCTGACCGGTGGTTACCGGGCGCCCCACGCCTGAACGAAATCCTCGGTCTTGAGCACAGGCGCCTGCCGCGGCTCTTTGGCAGGCGTACCGACGTACAGATAACCGATCACCTCTTCGTTGGCCGCCAGGCCCAAGCCCCGGTGCACATGGGCGTCATAGGCCAGCTCACCGCTGCGCCACACCACGCCAACCCCCTGTGCGTGCGCCGCGAGCAAGATGCCATGCGCCGCACACCCCGCCGCCAACCGCTGCTCATAGGCCGGCACCTTGGGGTGCTCCTGCAAGGTCGCGATCACCACGATCAGCAGCGGTGCGCGCAAGGGCATGGCCCGCGCCTTGTCGAGTTTCTCGGGGCTGGCATCGCCTTTGGCATGCACGGCTTCGGCGAACAGCTCACCCAACGCCTCGCGCCCCTGCCCTTCGATGGTCAGGAACCGCCAAGGCCGCAACTGCCCATGGTCGGGCGCACGCAAAGCCGCCTGGAACAGTGCCTCGCGCTGGGCGGCGTTGGGCGCGGGGTCGGTCAGGCGCGCTACGGACACGCGGCTGAGCAATGCGTCGAGAGCCTCCATTGGCTACCTCTGGGTCGAGAAATGTGCAGGCATTCTGCACCAGCCTGCGTGGGAAATTCATCCACGCAAACCGTATGGGATCGTGCGCTGGCGCCCGTCTGCTAACGGTGACACCGCCGCATCGGGCGCTTGCCCGAACATCCACGCAGCGCGTGGCAAGGCGCCCCGGCCGCGTACGTCGAACCGCGGCTCGGCCCGACACCGCCATGGGCAGCCTTCGCATACTCGCAACCAGTAGTTCCGTGCCTGCCCCTACCCTCACCGCGCTGCCGTTTACTTAAGCGGCGCCCTAGGTAGAATGGCGCCCTTCGATTCGAGCCCGAGCACATCACATGGCGTTGCCGACCTTAAGAACCCTGGGTTTCATCATCGGCATCTTCCTCATCACCCTGGCGGTGAGCATGGCCGTGCCGATGGCGACCCTGGTGCTGTTCGAACGCACCCACGACCTGCCGTCGTTCCTCTGGTCCAGCCTGATCACCTTCATCGCCGGTGTGCTGCTGATCCTGCCAGGGCGTCCCGAACACGTGCACCTGCGCCCACGGGACATGTACCTGCTCACGGTCAGCAGTTGGGTGGTGGTGTGCGTCTTCGCCGCGCTGCCGTTCCTATTGACCCAGCACATCAGCTACACCAACGCCTTTTTCGAAAGCATGTCGGGCATCACCGCCACCGGCGCGACGGTGCTCAGCGGCCTGGACAACCTTTCGCCGGGCATCCTCATGTGGCGCTCCATGCTGCACTGGCTCGGCGGCATCGGCTTCATCGCCATGGCCGTGGCGATCCTGCCGCTGCTGCGCATCGGTGGCATGCGCCTGTTTCAGACCGAATCGTCCGACCGCTCGGAAAAGGTGATGCCGCGCTCGCACATGGTCGCCAAGTCGATCGTGCTGGTGTACGTCGGCATCACCGTGCTCGGCAGCCTGGCCTTTTGGTGGGCCGGCATGAGCCTGTTCGATGGCATCAACCACGCCATGTCAGCGATCTCCACGGGCGGCTTCTCCACCTCCGACCTGTCGCTGGCCAAATGGGACATTCCGGCCGTGCACTGGGTGGCCGTGGTGGTGATGATCTGCGGCAGCCTGCCGTTCACCCTGTACGTGGCGACCTTGCGCGGTAACCGCGGCGCGCTGATCCGCGACCAGCAGGTGCAAGGCCTGCTCGGGCTGCTGCTGGCGACCTGGGTGGTGCTGGGCAGCTGGTACTGGGCCACCACCGATTTGCCCTGGCTCGACGCGTTTCGCCATGTGGCGCTCAACGTCACCTCCATCGTCACCACCACGGGCTTCGCCTTGGGCGACTACAGCCTGTGGGGCAACTTCTCGCTGATGCTGTTCTTCTATCTGGGCTTCATCGGCGGCTGCTCGGGGTCCACGGCAGGTGGCATCAAGATCTTCCGCTTCCAGGTGGCCTACATCCTGCTCAAGGCCAACCTCAACCAACTGATCCACCCCCGCGCGGTGATCAAGCAGAAGTACAACGGCCATCGCCTGGACGAAGAGATCGTGCGCTCGATCCTGACCTTTTCCTTCTTCTTCGCCTTCACCATCTGCGCGATCGCCCTGCTGCTGTCGCTGCTCGGGGTCGACTGGATGACTGCCCTGACCGGCGCTGCCGGCACCGTTTCGGGCGTCGGGCCGGGCCTGGGCGAGGTGATCGGCCCGGCCGGCAACTACGCCAGCCTGCCGGACGCGGCCAAGTGGATCCTGGCCGGCGGCATGCTATTGGGACGATTGGAAATCATCACCGTGTTGGTGTTGTGCATGCCAGCGTTCTGGCGCCATTGACCCGGGCGCGGTATTCGCTCGGCGTCACCTGGAACCAGCGACGGAAGGCGCGATAGAAGTTGCTGGGGTCGGCAAAGCCCAACAGGTAGGCGGTTTCCAGCAGCGTGGTGCCCGGCTGCGCCAGGTATTGCTCGGCCAATTCGCGGCGGGTGTCGTCGAGCAGCGTTTGAAAGCTGGTGCCCTCCTCCTGCAAGCGCCGCTGCAAGGTGCGCTGCGACAAGTGCAGGGCCTGGGCCAGGGTCTCACGCTTGGGCTCGCCTTGGGGCAGGATGCGGCACAGCACCTGACGCACGCGATGGGTCACACGGCTGCTGGAAAAGCGCGTCAGGTACTCGCCAGCGAAACGATCATGCAGGATGGCCATGGCCTCGTTGGCCGTAGGCAACGGCGCGTCCATGTCGAGGGGGTCGAAGACCAGCGCATCGTGGGCCGCGCCGAACACCAGCGGTGCATGGAAAGCCGCTTTGTAGGGCTCGACATCTTCGGGGGGTGGCCCTTGCACCCGCACCTGGCGCGGTGCGATGGGGCGGCCGCTGAGCCAGCGACACAGGGCCAACGCACACGCCAGCGAGGCTTCGGCGCTGTGCCGGGTCGGTGTGAGGTGGTCGCCGTGTACGGTCAGCTTCACCGTATAACCCTGTGGCCCCAGGGTGAAACTGAGATCCGAGCTTTCGGCGATGATGCGCTGGTAACGCACCAGACGCTCGAACCCTTCGGCCAATGTCCGGCTCGACATCAAGGCGTAGCCCACCACGTGGAACGAGGCCGGGCGCACGACCCGGGCCATGTTCAGGCCGATGGCGCTGTTGCCCGACAAGCGTACGGCCAGTTGCCAGAGGCGCGTCATGTCGTCTTGTGCAAACCGCGCATCCGGATCGTCCAGAGCGGCGAAATCCAGGCCCAAGGTCTCGAACATGGCGCGGCAGTCCAGACCTTCCAGCTCCAATGCCTTGACGATGCCCGAGGCCCAACTGGCAGAAGTGGTTCTCTCACTCATGACCTACACCGACGGCGACTACTCCGATTGCAGAGGATACTCAATTGGCGCCTATTGTCACTGGCTATGCCCAGTACCGAGTCTAGACTCGCTGAGTCCGCCATGCCGCCGATCTTGAAAGGCAGGAGTGCAATCGTGAAACGTGCCGCGCGATTTCAAAGTTTCGCCGAGTTCTATCCCTATTACCTGGGCGAGCACCGCAGTCCCATCTGCAGGCGCCTGCACTTCGTGGGTACGTCCTTGGTCATCGCGCTGCTGGCCTACAGCATTGGCAGCGGTAATGGTTGGCTGTTGTTGAGCGTGCCGCTGGCCGGGTACGGATTCGCTTGGGTCGGCCACTTTTTCTTCGAAAAGAATCGCCCGGCCACATCCACCTATCCGTTCTATAGCCTGTTGGGCGACTTCGCGATGTTCCGCGATATCCTGCGCGGCAAAGTAAGTCTTTGACTGGTCAGACGTAACAGCGACACGTAGGCTGCAACGCTCATCGTTCAGAACATGCCCCATGCCCGACTGCCATGCCCTGCCTTCGGCGCAGCGCCGACTGCTGCACTTGTTCTACCGCCAACATGGATCGCCCATGCGTCCGTCGGGAGAGGCGACGCTGTGGGTGGCGCGTGAGCGCGAGATCATCGCCGGGCTGTGTTTGACGCCAATGGCAGGCGGCGCATGGTTGACCAGCCTGTTCGTCGCGCCGCTCGCGCGTGGCAAGGGCGTGGCGGCAGCGTTGATCGAGGCGGCGCTTGGGGATTCGCCAGGTCCGGTATGGCTGTTCTGCGAACCGGGGCTGTCCGCGTTCTATGGCCGGCATGGGTTCGAACCGGTCGAGGCATTGCCAGAGGCGCTTGCCAGTCGCCTGCAGCGCTATCGGCGCAGCAAGCCACTGATCGCCATGCGGCGCGATCCGATCGAGGATCGCGCCGCCGCAGGCCTCAGGTAGGGCGATGCTCAGGCTGGTCCGAAGCGCCAGCCTCGGGAATGTCTTTGGTGTCTGGCTTGCCTTCCACGGGGCGGGTATGGCCCAGCACCGAAATGGTCTGCTGTTCCTTCCCCTCGTCGAAATCTTTCTCACCCTTGTCCTTGCCTTCGGCGGACATATGCTCGATCACCGCGTTCATTTCGGCGCCCAACAGCAACACGGCCGAAGAGATGTAGAAGTACAACAGCAACACGATGATCGCACCGATACTGCCGTACATGGCGTTGTAGTCGGCGAACGTCTTGACGTAATAGGCAAAGCCCAGAGAGGCCGCGATCCATACCACTACCGCGAGCACCGAACCTGGGGTGATGAAGCGGAATTTCTGTTCCACATCGGGCATCACGTAGTACATCAACGCGACTGCGATCATCATCAGCAGAATGATCACCGGCCAGCGCAGAATGGTCCACAGCGTGACGATGAACTCTTCCAAACCCACTCGCGCGGCGATCCACTCCATGACCTGCGGGCCAAGGACCATCAAGGCAGCGGCTGCCAGCAACATGCCAGCAATGCCGACGGTGTAAAGGATCGACAACGGAATGCGTTTCCACACCGGGCGCCCTTCGGGCACGTCGTAAGCCGCGTTCATCGCGCTCATCATCAGACGCACGCCCGCCGACGCGGTCCACAGAGCGACCACGATACCCACGGAAAGCAGACCGCCCTTGGACTGCTGCAACTGATCGATGACCGGATTTACCGACTCCAGCGCCACCGGCGGCAACACCAGTTCGACCTGCAAACGCAGCCAGGAGAAGAAATCCGGCAAGTGCAGGAAGCCGATCAAGGCAATGAGGAACAGCAGGAAGGGGAACAACGAAAACAACATCTGGTACGCCATGGCCGAGGCGTAGGTCGACATCTCATCGTCGAGAAACTCTTGTACGGTGCGTATCAACACACGGTGCAGGGGCAGGCCTTGCAGGACGGGTAACATGATTAGCGTCTCCTTTCGCCGCTTGATCATCGAAGGCACACCCATCGGACGGCCTGGTAAGTAACAACCAGTCTAATAGACAGCGTCCAAGCTGTAAGTGCTCATTGGAATGCAGCGTCGGGCTGTACTGGATATGAAAAAGAGCCGCGAAAAAGTCATTCAGGTCGATAAAGCAATTGGGGCCGCCTGGCGGCCCATCGCGGCTAAAGCCGCTCCTACAGATTACAATCACTCTGTAGGAGCGGCTTTAGCCGCGATGGGCTGCAAAGCAGCCCCGATCGACACCGCTTCGACTCAATTGGCTGGCATTGCGCTCAGCGTACTTCGTCGAATGACGAGTCGGTCAGTGATTCTTGGTTGCCTTGTCAGCAGCGTCCTTGACGTCGCCAACCTTTTTCTGCGCTTCGCCCTTCACTTCCTGGGCGGTGCCTTTGGCTTTGAGTTTGTCGTTGTCGGTGGCGTCGCCTACAGCTTGCTTGACTTTACCAACCGCTTCATTAGTAGCGCCTTTGATTTTGTCACCAGTACCGCTCATGGCAGATCTCCTGAGATAAAGACACGTTCACCGTGCCGACACAGTGTTGACCTAACGCTTTTTGCAAAGGTTTCAAGTTTTTTACGAACACCCAACCCTGTAAGCCGTTAGCCGCTGCGCACACCTTGCCGACCCGCCCCACGCCCCGCACAATGCCGGCTCTTTGAAGCGTCAACGCGCAGGAACCTGCATGAAACTCGATAAACCCGCCGCCATTGAGCGGCGCAACGCAGCACTGACCCGTCCGGTGCTGACCCGCGACAACACGCTGTTCGCAACGCTCGACGGCAAACGCAACCTCTGGTGGTTCGAAGTGCCGGCGGCGCTATTGCGCAAAGGCCAGCCGGATTGGGTCAACCTCCTGCTGCACACCCCTGAGAACGACGAATTGCAGCACTTGAAGGTGCCGATCAACTTCTTGCGCGCCCATCAAGAGCAGATGGAAATCCGCAAGCCCGGTAAACGCCGCTCGACCATCAGTCTGGCCCTGAGCGCAGACCGCGACTCGCGCCTGCGCGATACCCGCCCAGGCGGCGAACAGCTGGATTTCAGCACCTTCGTGCAGGCCTGATCAAACCTTCTCGATGCGATCGTCATGGATGACGATCAAGCCTTGCTTGAACAACGCGCCGATAGCTTTCTTGAAATTGCCTTTGCTGACGTTGAACAACTGGGTGATCACTTGCGGATCGCTCTTGTCGCATACCGGCAACGTACCACCGGCCGCCGTCAGGCGCGCCATGATCTGCTCTTGCAGACCGTCGGCCAACGAAGCGCCGACCGGTTGCAGACTCAGGGCGATCTTGCCGTCATGGCGCACTTCCTTGATGAAACCCTGCTCGTGCATGCCCGAGCGCAGGAACTTGAACACCTCGTTCTTGTGGATCAAGCCCCAATGGCGATTGTTGATGATGGCTTTGAAGCCCATCGGCGTTTCGCCGGCCACCAGCAACTGCACCGGCTGGCCGGCCTGGTAGGCGGCAGGCGTATTGTCGAGGTAGCGGTCCAGGCGCGCAGTGGCGGTGATGCGCCGGGTGCGCTTGTCGAGATAGGCGTGGACCACGCAGTAGTCGCCGATTTTCAAGGGCCGCGACTCTTCCGAATAAGGCATGAGCAGGTCCTTGGACAGGCCCCAGTCGAGGAACAGACCGGCACCGTTGATGTCCTTGACCTTTAGGCTGGCGAACTCGCCGACCTGCACCTTGGGCTTTTCCGTGGTGGCGATCAGCTGGTCTTCGCTGTCGAGATAGATGAAGACGTTGAGCCAGTCCTCGACTTCGGTCGGCGTGTCTTTGGGAATATAGCGCCGGGGCAGGAGGATCTCGCCATCGGCGCCACCGTCGAGGTAGAGGCCGAAGTCGGTGTGTTTAACGATTTGCAAGCTGTTGAAGCGCCCAAGCAGAGCCATTTTCCAAAGATCCTCGTGACAAGGCGACTATCCTACCACCGCAAGCCCGTTCGCCGCCTCAAGGGGCATCCGTCGGAACCGACGGCCGGTGCATTCGTCTACCTCAGGCCCGCATTCGCAAGGATTCGCTCATGCTCACCCCTCTGGCCAAGCCCCTGCGCAGCACCTTCCTCGCCCTGCTCTGTCTGCTGACCATCAATGGCTGCGCGCGTATCGACCTGGCCTACCGCAACCTCGACGTCCTGGTGCCGTGGTCGTTGAACGACTACCTGGACATGAACCGCGAGCAGAAGACCTGGCTCGATCAGCAGCTCAAGCAACAGCTGGCCTGGCACTGCCAGACGCAGTTGCCCGGTTACCTGGAATGGCTCGGCGGCGTGCGCCAACTGGTCGCCGATGGCCAAGTCACTGATCAAGCTCTGCGCGAGCGTGCCGAACAGGCTCGCGAAGCCATCGGCCGGGTCGCCGAGGCCATCACCCCGTCTGCCAGCGAGCTCTTGCGCGGCATGAGCGACGAGCAAGTCACGGCCATGGGTCAGGCCTTTGTCGACGACATCCGTGAACGGCGTGCCGAATACGTCGATACCCCATTGCCCAAGCAGATCGCCGAGCGCGCCAAACGCATGGAAAAGCGCCTCAAACCCTGGCTGGGCTCGCTGAACGCTGCGCAGCGTCAACGGGTGGCGAGCTGGTCGCAGGCGTTGGGTGACCAGAACCAGCAATGGATCGCCAACCGCGAGCTTTGGCAACAGCAGCTGCTGACTCTGGTGCGCGAACGCCATGCAGCGGATTTCGAACCACGCCTGGCGCAGTTGCTGCAGCACAAGGAAAGCCTGTGGACGCCGCAGTACCGCGCGGCGTTCGAACGTACCGAAGGGCAGGCGCGCAGCCTGATCGTCGACCTGTTGGCCGAAAGCTCGGCCGAGCAACGTCAAACGCTCGTACAACGGCTCGACAAGGTGCGCCAGGACTTCAGTGCGTTGAAGTGCATGAAGCCGTAGGGTTCGGAAAAAACCGCTTCTGCGTTCAGCCGGCCGCCAGCGCCGGCCTGGCCTTGCCGCGCTGCTGCGTGTCCAGCGCCATGCAGCACTCGAGGAACTGGAACATGCAGTCGTAGCTCTTGCACACCGCCTTGCGCAGTTCGTTGCACAGCGCCGGTGCGGGGTTCTCGCCGACCAGCGTACAGATGATCTCCAGCGCTTCCCAAGGGTGCGCATCGTCATACTGGGCATGCATCTTCAGCCACTTCATCGCACGCTTGCGCTGATCCTCGGGAAAGCTTTCGGCGTATTGCCCCCCTTCGCAGACCACCGCCGACCACTCCCCGGTGGCGCCTTCGATGGCGTAGTTGGTCGCGGCCATGGCGACGGCCAAGGACTCGGTGGTGCACACCCGCCAGCACCAGTCGTTGAGGGCATTGAGCTGTGAGGGCACCTCCTGCTCCTGCAACTCGTGCAAGTGGATGCCATGGGCCTGGCACCAGTTCACCCAATAATCGGCATGGTTGAGTTCCACGCGGATGTTGCGCATCAGCCAGCGCCGCGCCAGGTCTTCGCCCGGGTGGCGGCGGTAGCGGGTCTTGCCCAGGTTGTGCGCCATGTACAGCGAGAACTGCTCGACCACCGGCCAACCGCCGATGAGGAACTGGCGAATGGTGGCGTTACACAGCTTGCCCTCGCGCAAGGCGCGATAGAAGGCGTGCTGCACCACGCGGTCCTTGCTCTCGCGGCACGCCTCGATCAGCTGCTGTGCCCAGACCGGGTAGCTGGCCGCGTCCATCAGAGGGCCGACCCGAACGAATCCGTCGATCACTTTCAACTCCTTGTCGTTTTCCGTGTGTGTATGCAGGCGTACCGCTCAGCGCAGGCTGCCCAGAGGCTGTAAACCCGAAGGCCGCGCACTGCCGCGCTGGCGCTGCAGGGTTTCGCAGGTGAAGACCTGCGGACGCTCGATCAAGTAGCCTTGGGCGTAGTCCACGCCAATGTCGCGCAGGGCTTGCTCGATCATCGAGTTCTCGACGAACTCGGCGATGGTGCGTTTACCCATGACGTGGCCGATGTGGTTGATCACCTCCACCATAGCCCGATTGACCGGATCATCAAGCATGTCCTTGACGAAGCTGCCGTCGATCTTGAGGTAATCCACCGGCAGGTGCTTGAGGTAGGCGAACGACGACATGCCGGCGCAGAAATCGTCCAGGGAAAACTTGCAGCCCAGCCCCTTGAGGTCATTGATGAAACGGATCGCACTGCCCAGGTTGGCAATGGCGATGGTTTCGGTGATTTCGAAGCAGATCATGCTCGGCGCAATGTCGTATTCGCTGAACAAGCGTTGCAGGTAGTCGAGAAACTTGTCGTCGCCGATGCTGGCACCGGACAGGTTGATCGCACACATCGCCAGGGGCTCGCCATGTCCGCCAAGCCTGCACTGCTCGATCATCTTGAACACGTTGAGCACCACCCAACGGTCCAGGGCGGTGATCAGGCCGTAGCGCTCGGCAGCGGGAATGAAACTGTCCGGCAGGATCATGCGTCCGCTTTCGTCGTGCAGACGCAGGAGGATTTCCAGATGCGCAGGCCCATCGCTGCCGTGCAGAGGCGCGATCTCCTGGGCATACAGGCAGAAGCGGTTCTCTTCCAGGGCCACATGCAAACGCTGGATCCAGGCCATCTCGCCAAAACGCATGGACAACTCGCTGTCATCGGCATGGTAGACCTGCACGCGGTTGCGCCCTTTCTCCTTGGCCATGTAGCAGGCCATGTCGGCTGCGCGCAACGAAGCTTCCAGACTGCCCGGCAGGGCATTGATATGCACCAGACCGATGCTGATGGTGATCTGGAAGGGTCGGCCTTTCCAGACGAACTGCAAGCTCTGGACGGCTTGGCGCAGCTGCTCGGCGATGCGCTCTGCCTGCTCCGACGGGCACGACTCCAGCAGAATGCCGAACTCGTCGCCGCCCAGGCGCGCCAAGGTGTCGCCCTCGCGCAAACCACTGTGCAGCACCGCGCAGATGTGCCGCAGCAGTTCGTCGCCGGCGGCATGGCCGCTGGTGTCGTTGACCAGCTTGAATTGATCGAGGTCGAGGAACATCAGCGAATGGCGACTGGGCGAGCGCGCCTGCGCGTCGAGGATCTGTTCCAGGCGGTATTCGAACTCGCGACGGTTGGCCAGCCCGGTGAGCGCGTCGTGGGTGGCTTGCCAAGAGAGGTTGGCGATGTATTGCCGCTCTTGGGTCATGTCGTGCAGCACCAGCACGATACCGCTGACCTGCCCTTGGGTGACGATCGAAGAACCCACCAGATTCACCGACACCGTGCTGCCGTCCAGACGCTGCACCCAGCGTGCGTGCTCGGCACCGGCCTTCAGGCTGCCGCCGAGCACCTGCTCGACCAGGCTGCGGCTGTCGCTCAGAGCCGCTTCCTCGACCACGCTGAACAGCGCGGCCAACGGCAGCCCCTGGGCCTGCTCGGCCTGCCAGTGGGTCAGTTGCTCGGCCGCCGGGTTCATGTAGGTGATGGCGCCGTCGACGTCGGTGGTAATCACCGCATCGCCGATCGAGGCCAAGGTGATCTGCGCCCGCTCCTTCTCCAGGTGCAAGGCAGTGGCGAAAGCCTGGCGCTGAGCCAGCAGCTTGCTCGAACGACGCCAGGCCAACGTGATGAGGAACACCGCCGTGAGCAGATTGGTGATCAGCAGCACCCGCAGAAGCACTCTGGAGGCCTCGCCCAGGGCATCGCTGAATGCTTTCGCCACGGGGGTCACGCTTTCGTTCAAGGCCACGATGCGCGCGCGCCAGTGCGCTACCCGCTGTACGCTGATCGGCCCTGGCGCGGCGATTTCGGCATGGATTTCCTCGGCCAGCCCATCGAGCTGGCCCAGGTAGCGGTCGCCCGTATCCCAGTAGTCGACGGCGCGCTGCATGAAGCTGAAGTCGTTGAAGTAGTGATAGAACCAGATGATGCGATTGACATCGTCGGGGTGGTTGCCGCCACGCAGAATGCCGTCGCGCGCGGCCGTCCGGTCGGGTGGCGAACGGTCCAGCGCGGCGCGCATGTCGCGGTCCCCGCGGGGGATCACCGTTGCTTGGCGGTAGCGTTGCAAGCTGTAAGGGTCTTGGGTCTCGGCGTAGAGGCTCAGGTAATAGATGGCGTCTTTTTGCGCCTTGGACCACAGGCTCTCACCTGCCACGTAGGCGCGTACGGCGGACAGCGCGTACAAGCTGGCGATCCCCAGCAGCACCTGGAACACCACCACCGCGACGAACGGCCAGATGATGCCCACCAGCTTGGGTGCCCATTGCGTACGACTGACGTCCATATCGCTCCTACTACTGCGGCGAATGAGGCACGGATGACCTGACAGGGGTTCAGCGTAGGCCATTTGCCATCTATCTGGGAGATTCTGAACCCGCTATCCAGTACGTTACGCCCGCCGCCGCTTTCATCAGCTTTGCTGCAAATGACCATACAGCTTGGCGTAGAGCCCGCCGTCGGCGATCAACTGTTGATGGTCGCCGTCTTCGGCCACACGTCCGCCGTCGAACACCAAGACCCGATCGGCCTGTTTCACGGCCGACAAACGGTGGGCGATGATCAATGTGGTGCGCCCGCTGAGAAAACGCGCCATGGCTTGGTGCAGGTTGTATTCCGTGGCGGCGTCCAGCGCCGAGGTGGCCTCGTCGAGGATCACCACTTTGGGTTCGGCGAGGATCATGCGGGCGATGGCCAGGCGCTGGCGTTGTCCCCCCGACAGCCGCACGCCGGAACGCCCGACGATGCTGTCCAGGCCGGCCGGCAAGGCCGCGATGGTGGCGTCGAGCTGGGCGATGCGCAGGGCCTGCCAGCAGGCCTCATCGTCGCAGTCGCGGCCCATGGTCAGGTTGGCGCGGACGCTGTCGTTGAACAGTGAGGGGTGCTGCAGCACCACCGCCACCTGCTCGCGCAGACGTTCCAGGCCGATCTCCTGCAAGGTGGCGCCACCGAAGCGGATGCTGCCGGCCTGCGGGCTGTACAAACCGAGCAGCAGTTGCACCAGCGTGCTTTTGCCACCGCCGCTCGCGCCGACGATGGCCACTTTTTCGCCAGCGCCGATGTTCAGGTCGAGCCGGTCGAGCACCGGCTCTTCGCCATAGGCGAAGCTCAGGCCGCGCACTTCGATGGCCACCGTCGGATGCCCGGTGAACGGGTCGCTGGCCGGCGCATAGCGGGGCTCGTCGTCGCGCGCCAGCAGCTCGTTGATCCGGCTCAAGGCAGCGCCGGCAGCGTAGTAGGCGTATTGCAGGTTGAGCAGTTGCTCGACCGGGCCGATCATGAACCACAGGTAGCTGAACACTGCCAGCATCTGCCCGATCGACAGGTCCGAGAACAGCACGGTGAGCATCGCCATGGCGCGGAACAGGTCGATGCCGAACTGGAACAGCAAGCCGCTGGCCCGGTTGCTGGCGTCGCTCTTCCACTGCGAGGCCACGGCGAAGTCGCGCACTTCGCGCGCGCGCAGACCAAGCCGGCCGAGGAAGTAACCCTGGCGGTTGCTGGCGCGGATTTCCTGGATGGCGTCGAGGGTCTCGGCCAGCGCCTGGGTGAAGCGCCCGGTGCTGTCGTTCTCCAGCTTCTTCAGGTGCTTGACGCGCTTGCCGAGCTTGACCGTGAAGAAGATCACCAGCGGGTTGAACAGCAGGATCAGCAGGGCCAGTTGCCACTGCATCCACAGCAGGATCGCCGCCACTCCGGTCAGGGTGACCATCGCCACCAGGAAGCGGCTGAGGGTCTCGCCGACGAATTTGTCCAAGGTGTCGAGGTCGGTCACCAAGTGCGTGGTCACGGTGCCGCTGCCCAGGTTTTCGTATTCCTTGAGGGAAATGCGCTTGAGCCGTTCGATCAAACGGATGCGCAAGCGGTAGACGATGTCCTTGGCCAGCCCGGCGAACAGTTTGGCCTGCACCACGTTGCAGGCCAACGCAGCCAGGCGCAGGGACAGGGTCAGGGCGAGCATCAGGCCGATGTAGCCGGCTGCGACCTGCCAGGCGCTGGGCAGCAAGTGGTTCATCCAGCGCAGGGCAGCGTCGCCATGGCCCAACAGCACCTCATCGACCAACAAAGGCAGCAGCAACGGGATCGGTACGCTGCAACAGGCAGCCAGCACCGCGACCAGGTTGGCGCTCCACAGGCGCTTGGGGCGCAGCAGCGCCAAACGACGGATTTCCGCCCAGCTCAGGCGGTCGGGCGTTGTGGGCGTGCTGCCGGGCACGGGCTCGGACGAGCCTGGCAGGTCAAGCACCGGTGGCCTGATGCAGCCAGCGCGCCAACAACGGCGCCAGCGCATCGAGCGGCTGGTAGCCGTTGGTCAGCAGGGCCAGCCGGCCGTCGCGCTCGGCCAGAAGTGTGGGAAAGCCGGCGATGCCCAGGCCCTGGGCCCAGGCAATATCGGCGGCGGTAGCGGCGCGTGTGGCCGGATCGTTGAGACGTTCGGCGAAATGGCTGCGCTCCAGCCCCACCCGCTCGGCCAGATCGACCAGGTTGGGCGGCCGGGCGATGTCCAACCCGTGTTCGTAGAATGCCGACTGCAAGGCGGCCAGCAACGGCCAGACCCGCGCCTCATCCAACTGCCGCGCCGCGACCAGGGCGCGACAGGCAGGTTCGGTGTCGTAGACGAAACCGTCGGGCAACGCGCCGTCGAACCTGAAGCCCTGCCCCGTGGCCTCGGCCACCGCCTGCCAATGGTCGAGGATGTAGCGCCGCGTGGCGCCGTCCAAGGCACCGCTGGCGCTGCGCAAGCCGCCGACCACCAGGTCGGTCGGCACGCCCGCCTGCGCGGCCTGGGCGATCAGCGCCTGGGCCACCGGAGCGAAGCCCCAGCACCACGAGCACATCGGGTCCATCACATAGAGCAGGCGTGCCGTCATGCCTCAGGCCTCGGCTTTGTAGTTGAAACCGATGGGGTGCGGCAGATTGCGCGCCTTGGCCAGCTCGATCTGCTTCTGCCGGTCGATGGCGCTGCGTCGGGTTTTCTCGCTGAGGCTGTCATAGCAATGCGGGCAACTGACACCGGGCGAATAATGCTCGGACGCGCGATCGGCAGCGTCGATCGGGTGGCGGCAGGCGTGGCACTGGTCGTATTCGCCTTCGGACAGGTCATGGCGCACGGTCACACGGTTGTCGAAGACGAAGCAGTCGCCGTCCCACAGGCTCTGCTCCTGGGGCACTTCTTCGAAATACTTGAGGATGCCGCCCTTGAGGTGATAGACGGCCTCGAAGCCCTCGCCGAGCATGTAGCTGGAAGCCTTCTCGCAGCGGATGCCACCGGTGCAGAACATGGCCACCTTCTTGTGCTTGCTGGGGTCGAAGTTGGCCTTGACGTAGTCGGGGAACTCGCGGAACGACTCGGTCTTGGGGTCGACCGCGCCCTTGAAGGTGCCGATGGCCACCTCGTAGTCGTTGCGGGTGTCGATCAGCAGCACTTCGGGGTCGCTGATCAGCGCGTTCCAGTCCTTCGGTTCGACGTAGGTGCCGACCTGCTGATTGGGGTCGACGCCCGGCACGCCCAGGGTGACGATCTCTTTCTTGAGCTTGACCTTGGTGCGGTAGAACGGCTGTTCGTCGCAGTAGCTTTCCTTGTGGTCGACATCCACCAGGCGCGGGTCGTTGCGCAGCCAGGCGAGCAGCCCGTCGATGCCTTCGCGGGTACCGGACACGGTGCCGTTGAGACCTTCGAGGGCCAGCAGCAGGGTGCCTTTGACGCCGTGCCGATTCATGCAGGCGAGCAGCGGTTCGCGCAGCTCGACGTAGTCTTCCAGGGTGACGAACTTGTACAGCGCCGCTACCACGATGGCTTGGGACATGCTCTTGCTTCTCCAGGTGGTCACCCGCGTAAGGGGCGGACCGGATCGATCGATTGGACGTGAAAACGCCATCGCCGGGAAATCCCGGCGATGGCGTTGGTATGACGCTGCGAAGTTTAACAGACGTGGGAAACGGCGTCAGTGCCCGCCGCCCGCGCACACCGGCGAGGCCGGTGCGGCGCCGACCTTGGCCCACTCCTCGGCGGTGTAGGTATGGATCGCCAGGGCGTGGATCTGGCCCATCAGCTCACCCAGGGTGGCGTAGACCTTCTGGTGGCGCTTGACGCTGTTCAACCCGGCGAACTGCTCGCTGACGATCACCGCCTTGTAGTGCGTTTCCTGGCCACGGCTGTGCATGTGACTTTCGTCGAGCACCTCGAGGTGGTACGGGGCCAGCGCGGCCAGTTGTCGTTCGATGCGCTGCTGCATGTTCATCGCGGTCTACCTGCTTACTTCTTCGCGGGTGCTGCGGCTTTGCCGGCGTTGGGCACCAGTTCCTTGGTCATGTCGTCGAGCAGCTTGTTCACCTGCGGCACGGCAGGTTCCAGGCTCTGCTGGGTCAGCTGGGCCGACTGTTGCGTGACCTTGGGCATTTCACGCAGCACCTTGGTGCCCAGCGGCGACTTGTAGAACTTGACCAGGTCCTTGAGCTCGGCTTCGGTGAAGGTGGCGGTGTACAGGCTGACCATCTTCGGCTCGAGCTTCTTCCAGCTGATGGCGCTGTCGAGCGCGGCATTGGCTTTGGCCTGGTAGCTGTCGAGTACCGACTTCTTGGCGGCAGGTGCCTTGGTCTGCTCGAAACGCTGGGCGAACATCTGCTGGACCTGCATGTAGACCGGCGTGCTCAGTTTGTCTGCGTTGGCCAGTTTCAGGAACTCCTGGGCAGCTGCGGTGTGGCTTGGCGTGGCTGCAAGTACCTGGCCGCTGGCACAAGCCAGGGCTACAGCGGCGCAGAGGGCGCGGAGACGAGTCATCGCATTTCCTTCAATTGAACGGGGGTGTGTTGAGGCAGAGCATTCTGCGCCGCCTAGGGGCACTGCTCAAGTGGCACGAAGAGCGATGGAACGGCTCGTTCGATGAGGGGCCTAAACTGCGGTGTCGCACTATAAAGGAGTGAACGCAGCATGAGCCGTATCGAAACAGACAGCCTCGGCCAGGTCGAAGTTCCTGAGCAGGCCTACTGGGGCGCGCAGACCCAACGCTCGCTGGTCAACTTCGCCATCGGCCAGCAGCGCATGCCGCGCGAGGTGGTGCATGCCCTGGCATTGGTCAAGAAAGCCGCCGCGCGGGTCAACGACCGCAACGGCGATCTACCCGCCGACGTCGCCCGCCTGATTGAACAAGCCGCCGACGAGGTGCTGGCCGGCAAGCACGACGACCAGTTCCCGCTGGTGGTGTGGCAGACCGGCAGTGGCACGCAGAGCAACATGAACGTCAACGAAGTGATCGCCGGACGCGCCAACGAACTGGCCGGCAACGCGCGTGGCGGCAAGAGCCCGGTACACCCCAACGACCACGTCAACCGCTCGCAAAGCTCCAACGACTGTTTCCCCACCGCCATGCACATCGCCGCCGCGCAAGCGGTGTACGGCAGGCTGCTGCCGGCGGTGGCCGAGCTTTCGGCAGGCCTTGCCGAGCAGTCGGCGCGCCATCACGACCTGGTCAAGACCGGTCGCACGCACATGATGGACGCCACCCCCATCACCTTCGGTCAGGAACTTTCGGCCTTCGTCGCCCAGCTCGACTATGCGCAAACCGCCATCCGCGCCAGCATGCCGGCGGTGTGCGAACTGGCCCAGGGTGGCACCGCGGTCGGTACCGGGCTCAATGCTCCGCAGGGCTTCGCCGAAGCCATCGCCGCCGAACTGGCAGCCCTGTCGGGCTTGCCGTTCGTGACCGCGCCGAACAAGTTCGCGGCCCTGGCCGGGCACGAACCGCTGACCAGTCTGGCCGGCGGCCTGAAAACCCTGGCCGTGGCACTGATGAAGATCGCCAACGACCTGCGCCTGCTCGGTTCAGGCCCTCGGGCGGGGCTTGCCGAAGTACGCCTGCCGGCCAACGAGCCGGGCAGCTCCATCATGCCCGGCAAGGTCAACCCGACCCAGTGCGAAGCGCTGTCGATGCTGGCGTGCCAGGTGCTGGGCAACGACACCGCCATCGGCTTCGCCGCCAGCCAGGGCCACTTGCAGCTGAACGTGTTCAAACCGGTGATCATCCACAACCTGCTGCAATCGATCGAGCTGCTGGCCGATGGCGCGCGCAACTTCCAGCAGCATTGCGTGGCCGGGCTCGAGCCGGATGCCGGGCAGATGGCCCAGCATCTGGAGCGCGGTCTGATGCTGGTGACGGCGCTCAACCCGCACATCGGCTACGACAAGTCGGCGGAAATTGCCAAGAAGGCCTATGCCGAAGGCTTGACCTTGCGCGAATCGGCGTTGGCGCTGGGGTATTTGACTGATGCGCAGTTCGATGAGTGGGTCAAACCGCAGAACATGCTGGCACCTGGGGCCAAGGGTTGAACCCATGACGAGTCGCTGAACGCGAAACCGCTTGCCCGTGGGGCAGGCGGTCTTCGAAGCCGCGATTCAAGCGATCAAACACTGCCCATGCGCGCCTGGCGCGCACGCCAGCCCGCCACCAGCGACGGCCCCAAGGCCACCAGCGCCGACCCCGCCACCACCGTCACGGCGCCCAGGTAGCCGAGCGCGTTGAGGTCTTCGCCCTGCACGTAGTCGGGCCACAGCCGCGCGGCCAGCGCCACTGCCAGCAATGTCACCAACGGCGTCAAGGCCAAGGTCGCACTGACACGCGAGGCTTCCCAATGCGCCAGCGCCTCGGCGAAGGCGCCGTAGGCGACCAGGGTATTCAAGCAACAGGCCAGCAGCAGCCACTTTTGCAGCGGGTCGAGCTGCAGCGCTTCCAGCGGATGTACCCAAGGCGTGAGCAGCGCTGCGCACCCCAGGTAGATCACCATCATCACCTGCTGTGAATGCCATACCGTGAGCAGCTGTTTCTGGCTCAAGGCATAGAACACCCAGATGCTGGTGGCCAGCAGGATGGTCAACACCCCTGTGGTGTACACGCCCAAGGACGTCAGCAACTCCTCGAGACGTTGATTGAAGAACAGCCCGAATCCTGCCAGCAGAATCACCAGTCCCAGGCCCTGCCCCAGGCTGAAACGCTCCTTGAAGATGAACAGACTGGCGACGAGCAGCAGCACCGGGCCGATCTGCACCACCAATTGCGCCGTGCCTGGGCTGAGCAGCTTCAATCCGACCAGATACAGCACGTAATTGCCCAGCAAGCCGCCAATGGCCAGGGCCACCAACCCCAGGCGCTTGCGCCCCAACCCTCGAAACCGCGGCAACCGCCGCTGAGCGGCGAGCCATACCAGCAGCAACCCACCCGAGACCGTCAGCCGGTACCAGGTGACGGTGATCGGGTCCATCACTTGCAAGACCTGTTTGAGCTTGATCGGCAGGATGCCCCATAGCACCACCGTCAGCAGTGCCAGTAATAGCCCATGGACCCAGCGTCCGGACGTGGTGTGCATGATGACCTCTAAGCGTGGACGTGAATCCGAAGGCGGGAAGTCTAAGGGTTGGCGAGGGAGCGTGCCGTAGGTCGTATCGGAAAATAATTCCCCATGTGCTGACTATTCGGCATGTGTAATGTGCCCGAGCGCGCAATGCGTACGGCACAGACCCGCCTCGAAGCGCTTCACCCAGGTACCCACCAAGCGTCGGCGACAAGCCCGGCCCGTCGCCGAATCAATGCCTACGGCGCTCTGGCAGTTCGGCCATACCCTTCAGCGCGATACGCATGCCGCGTCTGGTTCATTTGCCATGCTTGGCGAACGCCGCCTCCAACGCCTCGTTGATCGTGCGCAGCACCTTGACCCGCGCCCAGCGCTTGTCATTGGCCTCGACCAGTGTCCAGGGCGCGATCTCGGTACTGGTACGGTCCACCATATCGCCTACGGCTTCGCGATAGACGTCCCACTTGTCGCGGTTGCGCCAGTCGTCTTCGGTGATCTTGTAGCGCTTGAAAGGAATGTCTTCGCGCGCTTCGAATCGCTCCAGCTGCGTCTGCTGATCGATCGCCAGCCAGAACTTCACCATCACCACGCCAGCATGGCTGAGCTCTTCTTCGAAGTCGTTGATCTCGCCGTAGGCCCGCATCCAGTCGGCCGGCGTGCAGAAGCCTTCGACCCGCTCCACCAGCACGCGGCCATACCAGGAACGATCGAACACGGTGAACTTGCCGCGTGCCGGAATGTGCCGCCAGAAGCGCCACAGGTAGGGCTGGGCGCGCTCTTCTTCGGTCGGCGCGGCGATCGGCACGATGCGGTACTGGCGCGGGTCGAGGGCCGCCGCGACGCGGCGGATCGCCCCGCCCTTGCCGGCTGCGTCGTTGCCTTCGAACACCGCCACCAGGGCATGTCGGCGCATGTGCTTGTGGCGCAGCAGGCCCGCCAGGCGTGCTTGTTCGGTCACCAGCTGCTGCTGGTATTCGTCCTTGTCCAGACGCCGGCTCAGGTCCAGGGCATCGAGCAGCGTCTTCTGGTCGAGGCTGCGGCCCAATGGCGCGACATTGGCCTGGCGTTTGTCCTTGGGCGCCCGTGCCAGAGCCGCTTGCAGGCTTTCCAGCAGGATGCGGCCCACGGCCAGACTGCGGTAGTTGGGGTCGACCCCTTCGATCACGTGCCAGGGGGCATAGTCGCGGCTGGTGCGGCGCAGCACGCGTTCGCCGAAGTGCACGAAGCGGTCGTAGGTCTTGGACTGCTGCCAGTCCAACGGGCTGATGCGCCAGCTGTGCAAAGGGTCGTCGCGCAGGGTCTTGAGGCGCTGCTTCATCTGCTTCTTGGACAGGTGGAACCAGAACTTGAGCACCAGCGCGCCCTCGTCGCACAGCATCTGCTCCAGGCGTTCGGCGCCGCTGATGGCCTGGTCCAGCACGGCATTCTTGAACCGGCCATGGACACGGCCCTGGAGCATCTGGCTGTACCAGTTGCCGAAGAACACGCCCATACGGCCTTTGGGCGGTAAAGCACGCCAGTAGCGCCAGGCCGGCGGGTGGGCCAGCTCTTCGTCGGTCTGCTGGTCGAATGTGCGCACTTCGATCAGGCGTGGGTCCATCCACTCGTTGAGCAATTTGACCGTTTCGCCCTTACCGGCACCTTCGATGCCGTTGATCAGCAGGATGACCGCGAAATCCTGCCGCTGCTTGAGTTCGTACTGCGCTTCGAGCAGCGCCTGACGCAAGGCCGGTACTTCGGCGTCGAAGGTTTCATCGTCTATGCAGTGGCCGATTTCCGCGGATTCGAACATGGTGACTCCTTCAGTGGATGGTCAAGACTAGCCCAAGGTGCCTGAGCGACGCGTGCGGTGCGGCGGATGAAGCCGCCAAGCGACCTCGATGGACGAACCGGCCTGGTCGTTCAAACCGACCGGCGGATGGCTTACCATTCGCGCTCTGCCAGCCGTCGAGTCGACCATGCCCCACGCCCCCACCGCCCACGCCCAGATCGACTGGGACGACCAGGGCCGCCCGTATTCGCGCCATTACGACGACGTGTACTTTTCCCGTAATGAAGGGACTCTCGAAACCCGCTATGTGTTCATCGAAGGCAATCGCCTGGAGCAACGCTTCGCCGCGCTGGCCGCAGACGCGTGCCTGGTGATCGGCGAAACCGGTTTCGGCACAGGCATGAACTTCTTCTGTGCCTGGCAGGCGTTCGACGCCCATGCCCAGCCTGGCGCGCGGCTGCATTTCGTCAGCGTCGAAAAATACCCCCTGAACCACGCCGACCTGGCCCGCGCCGCACAGCTGTGGCCGGAGCTCGCCGCCTACTGGCAGCCGCTGTTGGCGCAATACGTGGCGGTGCACGAGGGGTTTCAGCAGTTCAGCCTGGACGGCGGGCGCGTCACCCTGACCCTGTTGATCGGCGATGCGCTCGAACAGCTGCCGCACCTCGATGCGCAGGTCGATGCCTGGTTCCTCGACGGTTTCGCGCCCGCGAAAAACCCCGACATGTGGACCCCGGCGTTGTTCGCGCAACTGGCCAGGTTGTCAGGACCGGGCACTACCCTGGGTACCTTCACCACCACGGGGTGGGTGCGGCGGGGCTTGGTCGAGGCAGGGTTCGCCATGAAGAAGGTGCCGGGGCTGGGCAAGAAGTGGGAGGTCATGCACGGCCATTTCACCGGCGAGGCGCGCCGCGACGGCGCGCCTTGGTACGCCCGCCCGCCTGCGCCCGCGCAAAGCGTGCGCCAGGCCCTGGTGATCGGGGCTGGCCTTGCCGGCAGCGCCACCGCCAGCAGCCTGGCCCGGCGCGGCTGGCAGGTCACGGTGCTGGAACGGCACGCCGAGGCGGCGCAAGAGGCCTCGGGCAATCCGCAAGGGGTGCTGTACCTCAAGCTTTCGGCCCACGGCACGGCGCTGTCGCAGATGATTTTGGCAGGCTTCGGCTACACCCGGCGCTGGCTGCAACAGTTGCAACGGGGCCATGACTGGGACGCCTGCGGGGTGCTGCAACTGGCCTTCGACGAAGGCGAAGCCAAGCGCCAGGACAAATTGGCCGCAGCCTTCGACGCCAGCCTGTTGTACCCGCTCAGCCGTGAACAGGCCGAACAGGCGGCGGGCGTGGCCCTGGCCAACGGCGGGCTGTTCTACCCCGAAGGCGGTTGGGTGCATCCCCCTGCCCTGTGCCAGGCCCAGTTGCAGCAACCGGGCATTCGCCTGCAGACCCACAGCGAAGTGCTGAGCCTGCAACGGGCAGACGGCCTGTGGCAGGCCTGGGCCGGCGAGCGGTTGCTGGCCAGTGCGCCAGTGCTGGTGCTGGCCAACGCCGCTGAGGTGCAGCGCCTGCAAGCCAGCGCGTCGTTACCGCTCAAACGCATCCGCGGTCAGATCACCCGCCTGCCGGCGACGCCCGACAGCCGTGCCCTGCGCACGGTGGTCTGCGCCGACGGCTATGTAGCGCCGCCGCGCGGCGGCGAGCATACGCTGGGGGCCAGTTTCGACTTCAACAGCGACGACCTGGCGCCGACCACCGCCGAGCACCAGAGCAACCTCGGCCTGCTGCACGACATCTCCGCCGACCTCGTCCAGCGCCTGCACGCCGAGGCATTGCAACCCGAGACCTTGCAAGGCCGCGCCGCCTTTCGCTGCACCAGCCCGGACTACCTGCCCATCGTCGGCCCGCTGGCCGAGCGCGAAGCGTTCGAGCAGGTCTACGCCGTCCTGCGCAAGGACGCCCGCCAAGTGCCGGACATCCCCTGCCCTTGGCTCGAAGGCCTGTACATCAACAGCGGCCACGGCTCGCGCGGTTTGATCACCGCGCCACTGAGCGGCGAACTGATCGCCGCGTGGGTGTGCGGCGAGCCGCTGCCGGTGCCGCGCTCGGTGGCAGAGGCCTGTCATCCGAACCGGTTCGTCTTGCGAGGCGTTATTCGCGGGGGTCGTTAGACGCTGGGTTGCCGCGCAATCGAATGACTCGAAATTGCGTCATTCCACCACGGCTTGCCCAGGGCTGGCTCTTACCGAAAATCGCATACTTTCCAGTAATGCCGTCAATCGACGGCAGATCATGTGGCCGCAACCAAGTCTTTCGGACCGCCACTCTGTTGGAGCGACTTCAGTCGCGATGGCCTGCACCGCAGGCCCAACCTGGCCATCGCAACGTGCCAAAGGGGGGCAGTTTCGTCCGAGCGGGGCCGGCTGCGCCGGCCATCGCGACTGAAGTCGCTCCAACAAGGAATGCCTATGCGACAGGCATGCATTAGCCTGCGTGTGGCCGGTTCGATGTTCCTATCAGCTGCAATTGCCTCTACCGCAAGCACGCGTCAACCACAGTGGTATGCCAGTAATCAGCACAATACGCATTGGCACGCTACCCGCCACTTTTATCGGCTTATAACAGATCGTTCTAAAACTCATACAAATCCGACAGGTCACTAACCAGGTGCCCGCTTTTGGAGCACACCCCCTCCCCAACGGAAAAACCGGTAAGGACTTATGTGCGGATTAGCTGGTGAGTTACGTTTTACCCCTATTGGCCAAACGCCTCGGCCTGCGGACCTCGCGGCCGTGGAACGCATCACCCACCATCTCGCCCCTCGCGGCCCGGATGCCTGGGGCTTCCATAGCCAAGGGCCGATCGCCCTGGGCCATCGCCGACTGAAGATCATGGACCTGTCCGACGGCTCGGCGCAGCCGATGCAGGACAGCACCTTGGGCCTGTCGCTGGCGTTCAACGGTGCCATCTACAACTTCCCCGAACTGCGCGAAGAGCTGCAGGCGCTGGGCTACACCTTCTGGTCCGACGGCGACACCGAAGTGCTGCTCAAGGGCTACCATGCCTGGGGCGAAGCGCTGTTGCCCAAGCTCAACGGCATGTTCGCCATCGCCATCTGGGAGCGTGACAGCCAACGCCTGTTCCTCGCCCGCGACCGCCTGGGCGTCAAGCCCCTGTACCTGTCGCGCAACGGTGAGCGCCTGCGCTTCGCTTCCACCTTGCCCGCGCTGCTCAAAGGCGGCGACATCGACCCGATGATCGACCCGGTGGGCCTGAATCACTATCTCAACTTCCACGCTGTGGTCCCGGCTCCCCGTACCCTGCTGGCCAACGTGCAAAAGCTCGAGCCCGGCACCTGGATGCGTGTCGAGCGCCACGGTGAAGTCGAACGCAAGACCTGGTGGACCCTGCAATACGGCCCCACTGCCGAGGAGCGCGATCTCACCTTGGAAGACTGGACCACCCGCGTGCTCGACGCCACCCGTGACGCCGTGGCCATCCGCCAACGCGCGGCGGTGGACGTCGGCGTGCTGCTGTCGGGCGGCGTCGATTCCAGCCTCCTGGTCGGCTTGCTGCGCGAAACCGGCGTCGAAGACCTGTCGACCTTTTCCATCGGCTTCGAAGACGCCGGCGGCGAGCGTGGCGACGAGTTCCAGTACTCGGACCTGATCGCCAAGCACTACGGCACGCGCCACCATCAGTTGCGCATCGCCGAACACGAGATCATCGACCAACTGCCCGCCGCGTTCCGCGCCATGAGCGAGCCGATGGTCAGCCACGACTGCATCGCCTTCTACCTGCTGTCGCGGGAAGTGGCCAAGCACTGCAAGGGCGTGCAGAGCGGCCAGGGCGCCGACGAGCTGTTCGCCGGCTACCACTGGTACCCGCAAGTGGACGGCGCTGCCGATCCCTATGCGGCGTACCGCGCCGCCTTCTTCGACCGCAGCTACGCCGAATACCGCGACACCGTGCAGGCGCCGTGGGTGCTCGAAGGCGATGCCGCCGGCGACTTCGTGCGCGAACACTTCGCCCGCCCCGGGGCGCAGGCCGCCGTGGACAAGGCCCTGCGCCTGGACAGCACGGTGATGCTGGTCGACGACCCGGTCAAACGCGTCGACAACATGACCATGGCCTGGGGCCTGGAAGCGCGCACACCCTTCCTCGACTACCGTCTGGCCGAATTGTCGGCACGCATTCCGGCACGTTTCAAACTGCCCGACGGCGGCAAGCAGGTGCTCAAGGAAGCGGCGCGGCGGGTCATTCCGCATGAGGTGATCGACCGCAAGAAAGGCTATTTCCCGGTACCGGGCCTCAAGCACCTGGAAGGCGCGACGCTGGGCTGGGTGCGTGACCTGCTCACCGACCCGAGCCAGGACCGCGGCCTGTTCAACCCTGCTGAAATCGACCGCCTGCTGAGCAATCCGCAAGGCCAGCTCACCCCACTGCGCGGCTCCAAACTGTGGCAGTTGGCCGCGCTCAACCTGTGGTTGAGCGAACAAGGAATCTGATCGATGAAAGCCCATGAAACGGCCTATGGCCAGCGTTTGCTGCGTGGCCAAGCGCCCTCCTATGAGCGCTTGCAGGCGCGTCTGGCCGTCGATGGCAGCGAACCCCACGACCAGCCACGTGCCCTGCATTGCGGCTGGGGGCGATTGCTGATCGGTCATACCTATCCCGATCCGGCCTGTCTGGCCCAGGCGCTTCAGGAAGAGCGACCGGGCGAGCGCGACATCGCGCTGTACGTCGCCGCGCCCCAGCAGGTGTTGGCCCAAGCGCCCCACCAACTGTTCCTCGATCCCTCGGACACCCTGCGCTTGTGGTTCTCCGACTACCGCCCGGCGCAGCGCGTGTTCCGCGGTTTTCGCATCCGCCGTGCGCAGAACGAGGCCGATTGGCAGGCCATCAACAGCCTCTACCAAGCGCGCGGCATGCTGCCGATCGACCCGCAGCGCCTGACGCCACGCCACCTCGGCGGCCCGGTCTACTGGCTGGCCGAAGACGAAGACAGCGGCGCGGTGATCGGCAGTGTAATGGGCCTGAACCACCACAAGGCCTATGCCGACCCCGAGCACGGCAGCAGCCTGTGGTGCCTGGCGGTCGACCCGCAGTGCAGCCGTCCTGGCGTCGGTGAAGTGCTGGTGCGCCATCTGGTCGAACATTTCCAGAGCCGCGGTCTGGCTTACCTCGACCTCTCGGTGCTGCACGACAACCGTCAAGCCAAGCGCCTCTATGAAAAGCTCGGCTTCCGCAACCTGCCGACTTTCGCCGTCAAGCGCAAGAACGGCATCAACCAGCCGTTGTTCCTCGGCCCCGGCCCCCAGGCCGAGCTCAATCCCTACGCGCGGATCATCGTCGACGAAGCCCATCGCCGTGGCATCGAGGTGCAAGTGGACGATGCCGCCAGCGGTCTGTTCACCCTGAGCATGGGCGGCCGCCGCGTGCGTTGCCGCGAATCGCTCAGCGACTTGACCAGTGCCGTGAGCATGACCCTCTGCCAGGACAAGCGCCTGACCCAAAAGGCCCTGCACAATGCCGGGCTCAAGGTGCCGGTGCAGCAACTGGCCGGCAATGCCGACGACAACCTGGCCTTTCTCGAAGACCACGGCGCGGTGGTGGTCAAGCCCGTCGATGGCGAGCAGGGCCAGGGCGTGGCGGTCAACCTCACCACCCTCGAAGATATCGCCCAGGCGGTGGAGCATGCCCGTCGATTCGACAGCCGCGTGCTGCTGGAAAGCTGCCACCCGGGTCATGACCTGCGCATCGTGGTCATCGCCTACGACGTGGTGGCAGCCGCGATCCGTCATCCGGCCCAGGTGCTCGGCGATGGCAGCCACAGCGTCAAGGCGCTGATCGAGGCGCAGAGCCGTCGTCGCCAAGCGGCCACGGGCGGCGAAAGCCGCATTCCCCTGGACGAAGAAACCGAACGCTGCATCCGCGACGCGGGGTTCGACTACGACAGCGTGTTGCCCGCCGGCCAGCGTCTGGCGGTGCGCCGCGCCGCCAACCTGCACACCGGCGGCACGCTGGAAGACGTGACCGCACGCCTGCACCCGGCCCTGGCCGACGCGGCAGTCCGCGCTGCCCGCGCGCTGGACATTCCGGTGGTCGGCCTGGACTTCATGGTGGCCGATGCCAGCCAGCCCGACTACGTGATCATCGAAGCCAACGAGCGGGTGGGCCTGGCCAACCATGAGCCACAGCCGACCGCCGAGCGCTTCGTCGACCTGCTGTTCCCGCACAGCCTGGCCCCCCTTTGATAGCCGTAAGGAGTTCCGACAATGGCTGAACGTCCACCCGAACCCGATCTGGACTACATGAAGCGCGTGCTGCTGGAAATGCTCGCCATCCCCAGCCCCACCGGCTTCACCGACACTATCGTGCGTTACGTGGCCGAACGTCTCGAAGAACTGGGCATCCCGTTCGAGCTGACCCGCCGTGGCACCATCCGCGCCACCTTGCAAGGGCGGCAGAATTCGCCGGACCGCGCGGTGTCGGCGCACCTCGACACCATCGGCGCCAGCGTGCGCCAAGTGCTGGACAACGGCCGCCTGGCATTGGCCCCGGTCGGCTGCTGGTCGAGCCGCTTCGCCGAGGGCAGCCGGGTGAGCGTGTTCACCGACACCGGTGTGTTCCGCGGTAGCGTATTGCCACTGATGGCCAGCGGGCATGCCTTCAACACGGCCATCGACCAGATGCCGGTCAGTTGGGAGCATGTGGAAGTGCGCCTGGATGCCTACAGCGCCACCCGTGCCGATGCCGAAGCCCTAGGGGTCAACATCGGCGACTTCGTGGCGTTCGACCCCCTGCCCGAATTCACCGAAAGCGGCCATATCAGCGCCCGCCATCTGGACGACAAGGCCGGGGTCGCAGCCTTGCTGGCGGCGCTCAAGGCCGTCGTGGAAAGCGGCCGCCAGCCGCTGATCGACTGCCACCCGCTGTTCACCATCACCGAGGAAACCGGCTCGGGCGCCGCAGGGGCTTTGCCTTGGGACGTCAGCGAGTTCGTCGGCATCGACATCGCGCCGGTGGCACCCGGCCAGTCCTCGAGCGAGCACGCGGTGAGCGTAGCCATGCAGGACTCCTCCGGGCCGTACGATTACCACCTGTCACGCCACCTGCTGAACCTGGCGAACGAACAGGAACTGCCCGTGCGCCGCGACCTGTTCCGCTACTACTTCAGCGATGCCCATTCGGCGGTGACGGCGGGCCACGACATCCGCACGGCGCTGGTCGCGTTCGGCTGCGACGCCACCCATGGTTACGAGCGCACGCACATCGACAGCCTGGCGGCACTGAGCCGCCTGCTGGCCGGCTACCTGCTCAGCCCGCCGGTGTTCGCTAGCGATTCGCAACCGGCCAGCGCATCGCTCGAACGCTTCAGCCATCAGTTGGAGCACGACGCGCAGATGGAAAGCGACACGCGGGTGCCGGCAGTGGACAGCCTGGTGGGGCAAAAGCCGTGACTCCTACGCAGGGCTACGGCCTTTCACGTAGGATGGGGCGACCTTTCCTTCATTAGCAGCCGACCTATGCTGATTCCATACGATCAACTCGAAGCTGAAACCCTAACCCGGCTGATCGAAGACTTCGTCACCCGCGACGGTACCGACAACGGCGACGATACGCCCCTGGAGACCCGCGTGTTGCGGGTTCGCCAGGCGCTGGCCAAAGGGCAGGCGTTCATTTTGTTCGACGTGGAGAGTCAGCAGTGCCAACTGCTGGCCAAGCATGACGTGCCGCCTGAGTTGTTGGGGTGAGGTGAACGTCGAAGTGGGTTGGGCTGAGAGACGTCGGGACCGCTGCGCGGTCCATCGCGGCTGAAGCCGCTCCTACAGATGACGGGTAGGCTCATGTTGATTTTTGGCAGCTTCCATCGCTGCTGAAGCCGGCCCACAGGGCCTCGGGTAGATTTATGTGGGTTTTGCCGCGATGGGGCACGCAGCGGTGCTTGCGACGATTCACCGTGAAGTGCGCTCGCGCGTGCTGTCGACGGGCACTTCCCCTTCTTCACACCGGTGCGCCTGGATGCGCCGATAAATCTCCGAGCGGTGCACATCGACATGCCGCGGGGCATTGACGCCCAGTCGCACTATACCGCGCTTGACGTCCACCAACTTGATGACGATGTCGTCACCGATGACCAGGGACTCGCCGATTTCTCTGACAAATACCAGCATGTTGTCCTCCAGCAGCCGTAAAAAAATGCAGACTGCCGGGGTAAAGTTGCCCTCTCAATAGATGGGCGCTAAAAGAGACGTTTCCTACAAGCCAGGGTAAATCCCCCTACAGACTTCACCCATCAACGGGGATCGCGCCGAGCGCGCATCTTCACCGCCATTTCGGTCATTTCGCTGTAGATCCGCTCGGGCGCCTGGCACTTGACCTGCCAGGCCGCACGTCCTGCCTCGTGGGGCAGGATCAGGAAGTCGCCGGCTTCGATGCCGGCATGGATGCACTGCGCCACTTCGGCGGCATCGATGGGCGAGCTTTGCAGCAGTTTGCCGACCTGGTCTTTCATGGCCGGGTCCGGGCCGCGGAAGGAACTGAGCAGGTTGGTCTGGAAGAACGAGGGACAGACCACATGCACCGCCACCTGCAACGGCCGCAACTCCACCAGCAGGCTCTCTGACAAGGCCAGCACCCCAGCCTTGGCCACGTTGTAGTTGCTCATGCCCGGCCCTTGCATCAAGGCCGCCATCGAGGCGATGTTGACCAGCCGTCCCCGGCTGCGTTCGAGCAACGGCAGAAAGGCTTTGCAGCCCTTGACCACGCCCATCAGGTTGATCGACAGCTGCCAGTCCCAATCCTCCAGCGACAGCTCGGCGAAGAACCCACCCGACGCCACGCCAGCGTTGTTGACCGCGATGTCGATACCGCCCAGCTCCGCCTCGCAGCGTTGCGCCAAGGCGGTCAACTGGCTGTAGTCGCGCACGTCGCAATGCTGGACGAAGCCATCGCCGCCCACCTCGCGCACCTGTCGCAGCGTTTGCCGGACACTGTCCTGATCGATGTCGGCCAGGGCCAGTCGCCAGCCCTCACGGGCCCAACGCAAGGCGATTTCGCGCCCCAGCCCCGAGCCCGCGCCGGTGATCATCATTCGCTTGTGCATGCCGCGTGCCTCGACGCAGTGGATGTGCGAGCAGTCTAGCCAACTCCGCCTCCTGGGCCGCTAACGATCAAGGTGCTGAATAAAGCGGCATGAAACGCAAGTGGGGTGACAATTGGATAAAACTTTCTTCACGGCCCATCGGTCGGAATTTACAAGCGGCCAAACTTGATGGAACACCGGACGCTCGACGTTCCCCAATCATTCGTTCACGCAAGGATTCAACCATGACCACGATCCTCATCATCGTCCTGATTCTGCTGCTGGTAGGCGGCCTGCCAGTGTTCCCTCACTCCCGCTCGTGGGGCTACGGTCCGTCCGGCATCATTGGCGTGATCCTGGTGGTCCTGCTGATCCTGCTGGTGCTCGGCCGGATATAACGGCTTGCAGGGGCGGCCGGTCGGTGCCACGACCACCCGCCCCATGCATCGAAACGGCCCCGGTCGCCTATCGCGCCTTACGAGATGTAAGACGCATCGGCAAGACCGGGGCCGTTTCGCACTTGAGCATCGCTGGGCGGGTACGCTGTAGGCAGGTCTTCACCCAATGCCTGCTCCAACGCCGTTTGCACAGCCCACACGGCCTCGCGAAGGCACTCCACCCAATCGCTCAACTCGGCGGATGTAACGCCCGGCCGTCCACACGCGCGTTCGACCCGCTCGCACAGGCGTACCAGCCGCTGCGCCTTGACCATCCTCGCGCCACCCTTAATGCGATGGGCCTGTTCGGCAAGGCCGCGCTGGTCGCCGACCTTGGCCAATTCGCAAAATCGGGTCACGTCGCGATCGTTGCTTTCCAGCAAATCGTCCAGCAATCCTTTCAACGCGCCCTCCCGTCCGTCTGCCAGCCGCAACAGGCTGGAAAGATCGGCCACCGGTTCGCTGCCATCCGCGCCAGGCTCGGCACCTTCCACCTTTTCCGGCACCGCTTCCAGGGCCTGGCGCAGGCTGGCCATGCTCAGCGGCTTGAATAGGCAGTCGTCCATACCCGAGGCCAGACAGCGTCTGCGTTCGCTGGCCAGCGCATTGGCGGTGAGGCCGAGAATGCGGCAACGCGGCAGACCATGGCGCCGCTCGTGCAGGCGGATGGCGCGGCTCAGCCCATGACCGTCGAGTACCGGCATGCGGCAATCGGTGATGAGCAGGTCGAACGGTTGGCTCATCCACAGGCGTAGCGCCTCGGCGCCCTGCTCGGCCAGGCTGGCCCGATGGCCCAGATGGTCGAGCTGATTGGCCAGCAGCAGCCGGTTGGCGGGGTAATCGTCGGCCACCAGCACCCGCAGTGTGCGCCGTGGCGCTTCTTGAACGACCCGGGAAGACGACTCGGCCTCGAGCAGCACTGGGCCGGCGGCTCGATCGACCAGCAGGTGCAGGGCGATCCGGGTGCCCTGCCCCAGCGTGCTGCTCAGGGTCATGCTCGCCCCCATCAGGTCGCTCAGGGTACGGCTGATCGACAGTCCCAGGCCTGCGCCGCGGCGGGTGCCACGGTCCTGCTGGCAGGCCTGCCAGAACGGCTCGCCCAAGCGCGCCAGATCGGCTTCGGCGATACCGATGCCCGTGTCTTCGACGGTCAGCGTCAAGCCCAACCGGCCGTGCTCGGGCCGCAGACGCAAGGCGGCGCGCACCTCGCCCTGTTGGGTGAACTTGATGGCATTGCTCAGCAAGTTGGCGAGGATCTGCTTGAAGCGTACCGGGTCGAGCAATACGGGGGTCTGCACCTCACCCTCGAACACCAACGACAGCGCCAGCCCCTTGCCCTGGGCCTGCTGCTGGAACAGGTGCACCACGGCCCCGGCTTCGTGGGCCAATTGGACCGGCTCCAACCTCAGTTCCAGATGCCCGGCCTCGATACGGGTCATGTCGAGGATGTCGCCGATCAAGGCCAATAGCCCACGTGCCGCGTCGCAGGCCACGGCGATCGACAGCCGGTCGAGCACGCCCTGCTCGGCCTTGCCCAGGGCCAGCTCCAGCGTGCCCAGTACGGCGTTGAGTGGGGTACGGATTTCGTGGCTCATGGTGGCGAGGAAGTGGCTCTTGGCCTGGTTGGCGCGCTCGGCCTGTTCCTTGGCGCGCTGCAGCTCGGCCTGCAGGTGATGGCGCTCGGTGACGTCGATCCAGCCGGCGATCACGCTGGCCTCGGCGTGCCCGCCCAGGCATGGCAGCATCCAGTGGTAGAAGGTGCGCATACGCCCGTCGGCCAGGACCACGTGGCGGTCTTCGACCTGCACCTTGCCGCTGCCCAGCACTTCGCGCCAGCCCCGCTGCCAGGCCAGGTGCGGCATGCAGCCGAGCAACTGGCCGACCACCTCTTCGCGGCTCACGCCCAGGGTTTCCAGATAGCAGCTGTTGCAGGTCAACAGACGCCCGTTACGGTCGCACACATACAGCGGGTGGGGCGTGCCGTCGATCATCACGCGCATGAACTGCAACTGGTCGGCCAGCGCTTGCTCGGCCTGCTCGCGCACGCGCACCAGGCGGCGCAGATAGCGCACCCAGACCAGCGCCAGAACCAGCAGCACGGTCACGGCCATGGCCCCCTGCAAGACCTCGCGGCGATGGCGATGCCAGAAGTTGTCGCTGACGATCAGCTCGCCCTGCCAACGCCAGGCCATGCTGTCGAGTTCCTGGGGCGCCAGGCTGGCCAGCGCCTTGTTGAGGATCGAAATCAGCTCGGATTCGCCGTGGCCGGTGGCCAGTGCAATGTGCGCCGGCGGCAGACCCAACCCGCCGACGATCCTGAAGCTGCCGGGCGCCAGCCTTTGCAGCAACACACGGGCGCTGACCAGCGGCACGATCGCCGCTTGCGCGCGACCGTTGACCACCTTGAGCACCGCATCCAGCGGGCCAAGGCTCGGCACGCGCTCGATGCTCGGGTATCGCTCACCCAGGTACTGGTTCGGCCAACCGCTGGCCAGCACCGCCACCCGCTGCCCTTGCAGAGCGGCCAGGTCGTCGATGACCGGGCCGCCGGGCGGAGCCACCAGCACTCTGGCCGTGGTCAGGTAGGCACGGCTGAAGGTCAGCGCAGCCTCGCGACTGGGGCTGGGGGTCAGCGCAGCGACGAGATCGGCGCGGCCCTGGCGCACATCGTCGACCATCTGCTCCACCGTACCGCCGGCGGCCAGCTCGAACTCCAGCCCGGTCATGCGCCCGATGCGTTGCAGCACGTCGACGCTCAAGCCCTTGAGCTGACCGTCGTCGCTCTGGTAGCTGAGCGGCAGCATCTGTTTGCCAAGCAATACACGAAGCCGTGGATGACGCTTCAGCCAGCGCTTTTCAGCAGCGCTCAAACGCAAGGGCGCAGGTTCCACCAGCGGTTCTACGAAAGGCACCCAGCGTTGGCGAATGCGCGCGTGCTCGGCTGACGGTACCTCGCTCAGCACCTGGTCGATCGAGCGGCCCAGGGTCGGTTGCGTAGTCAGGGTGGCGAAACCCACCGCCTGGCTGCTCCAGCCAGGGCATTCGCGGACCCGCAGGCGCGTGCCCGGGCCGCGACCGACCAGATAATGGCTCTCCAACGCGCCGCCCAGGAAGGCATCGGCCTGTCCGAAAGCAACGGCAAGGATGGCCTCGCGGGCCGTGGCGTACGGTACGAGCTGGGCGTTGGGATAGTCGCCGCGGACCTGCTCGGGCGGCCGGTAGCCCTCGCGCAGGGCGAGGCGCAGCACGGCGTCGCTGGCGCAGCCGATGCGCCGCTCGTCGTCGACCACCAGCCGTGGTACGTCTTGGGCGTAGGCCAACGACAAGCGCAGGCCGGTCCGTTGGGCCTGGGCCTGACCCACACCGCCCAAGGCATCCACCCGCCCCTCGCGCAGCGCGGCGCCGGCCTGGTCCATGGACGCAAAGACATGCACTTCGATCGGCAGTTGCAGAAATTCGCCTAGCAGCCCGGCGTAGTCGGCCGTGATGCCTTCGTACTCCTGGCCGGGGCCGATCAGGTCGAAGGGAGGATGGTCGGCGCGCAGCACTCCCAGGCGCAGGTTGCGGCGCGCCCAGAGCCAGCGCAGCTGCTCGTCGTCCGGGTAGGCCAGCGTGCGGCCCAAGGAGGAGCGGCCCAACAGGGGCGGGTGTGCCTCCTCGCTCCAGCCCAGGGGCATACACAGCAGCAGCCAGAGCAGCAGCCCGGCGCTCTGCAGCAGACTAACCACGGTTCGCGTCGATCACACGATTCCGTTACGCCTGGCCAGATCGGCCAGGTCGATCAGGGTGTTCACGCCCAGTTTCTGCAACAGGCGTGCTTTGTAAGTGCTGACGGTCTTGTTGCTCAGCAGCATCAGCTCACCGATCAGCTTGTTGCTCAACCCTCGCGCCAGGTATTGCAGGATCACCATTTCGCGGTCGCTGAGGTTGGCCAGGCAGTTGATCTCGGACGTCTGCATGTCCTGGCGGCGCACCGAGCTGAACAGCACATCGGGAAAGTAGGTGTAGCCCGAACGGATGGCCAATACCGCCTTGCCCAACTCGGACAGATCGTCGCTCTTGCACACGAAGCCCACAGCCCCTCCCTTCATGCAGCGCAGCGAAAAGGTATCGGCCAGATGCGAGGTAAGCACCAGCACCTTGGGCGGCGCGTCCAGTGCCCTGATACGTTGCAGCACCTGCATGCCATCGAGGCCGGGCAAGGCGATGTCGAGCACCACCAGATCAGGCCTGTGCTCTTTGATCAGGTGCAGGGCATCCACGCCGTTGTCGGCCTCGCCCACCACCTGCACCTGCTCATGGCCGAGCTGCAGGCGGACACTGGCGCGAATGAAGGGGTGGTCGTCGACCACCAGGGCTCTGTACATATCCATGCTCCACTAGCGGTTGCGTCGGCTCAGCGGTCGAAGGCCAAGTCCTGGGTCTTGTCGCCTTCCTGCAATTGCAGCTTGTAGGTGCGCCCAGGCTGGGCGGGCAGCTCGCGCTCGCGGCCGGGCAGCAGGTGCAGCTTGGTCGCAGTGGCGCACTCCAGCCCTGTGGGCGCGCAGTGGCGCAGGTGGTCGAGCACCACCGTGGCATTGCCCAGGTTACGGATGTGCAGGCGCCCTTCGCGCATTTGTATGGGCGTCTCGAAGTGGGTGCGTTCGGGGCGCACGAACAGCAGCGTGCCGTAGCCGGCCAGCAGCTGCACGCCAGCCTTGAGCGTGTCGCCGTAGGCTTTGGCTTCGGCCGCGCTGAGGGCGAAACCATCGCCCTGCTCGGGCAACACCGGAATGAAACGCAAGCGGAAGTAGCGCTCGCGCTCGCGCTCGCCACGGTACAGCAGGCGCATCGCCTGCGTGCCGTGGGCCGGCACGATCAGCCGTGCCGGGCTGACGACCAAGCCGCGCTCGGGCAGCGGCAATTTGTCGAGGTCGATCTCGCGCGGTTTGCCCTGTGCGTCGTAGACCAGTTCGATTACGCTGACCTTGACGAAGGCCGTGGAATCGCCGCCGTTGCGGATACGCTTGAGCAGCGTGCTGGAGCCAGCATCCAGATAGTCGTACAGCGCGCCGACGTTGAGTTGCGGCGCGGCCGTCGCCGGCCAGGCCACTGCCAGCGCGGCCAGCCATATCAGACACCTACCCAAAGCCATGCACCCTCCTCATTGATAGCAAAAAAACATCACCGACGCATTGTTACGAACGGGCGGCGAAATGGATGCCAGAAATGTCTCAAAGAAAAAGAGAAATTTCTGATGGCGGTTTACAGATCAGCATCGAATACCACCGTCACATCCCCGCGGTAGGTACTCCCAGGATCGCGCACCATTTCGTCCACGCCTGCTTTATCCACCATGAAGTGCAACTGGCTGCGTTCGTCGGCCATCGCCGTCGACTGCTCCACTCGAAGGGGTGCTGCGCTCATGTGGGGGATAGGTACTCGATCGATCGGCGCGTTGCCCATCGTCGCCGTACGCGGCAACGTCAACGCCACCTGTACCGGGACTTGCCGGCCTTGCGCGTTGCGGATCGCACATTGGTCTGCAAGTTGATGTTCGCAACGCCTGAAGACGCTGAAGGGGCCTGTGGACCAGAGGAAGAATGGGAGGTCGCGGTGCAGCTTGGGCGGCGCTCCGCGGCCTGCCATCCACGCCTGCCATCCGCCAGGCGGCTCAAGCACAGCCTCTTCGAAGCGAGGCGGAAAACGAATGTCGAGGGCGTGCTCGACATTGAGTTCGAAATGCACGGTCAGGGTCGAATCGTTGAGCTGGCTGACGTTGTTGCCCGGGTCGATGTCCAATCCCGGACCGATCCGGTAGACCACGCTGCCGCGGTAGAGGCCCTGGCGCATCCGATTGGGGTTGGGCAACAACAGGCGATAACCGATGGAAGACGATTCGACCGTTGCCTCGTAGCGGTCCCCGGCCGAGGCTTCGAGTGAGTCCGAGTAACAGGCACTCGGACTGTTCGGGTCGGTGATGCGCCATGCGTAGTAGCTCCAACGGGCGACCGAGGGATCGTCCGTAGGCTCATCATAACCACTGCTCAATTCGGTGCATCCGCCCCTCAGGTCACCGGCATCCGCAGGTGGGTTGCTGGAGTAGCTCCACATGCTCTGGCCGATGGCCGAGAACATCAGATCGAGGGTATGGGTTTCCCCCCGATCATTACTGACGGTGACCTTGCGGCTGCCTGGCAGTTGGATGTAGTACCGGTCTCGCACATTCGGCGCGTACGCCACGCTGATCTTGTGGTATTTGATCGGCAAACCGACGGTTTGCATGCCGTTGCACATCTCGGGCACCTCACTGCACCAGCCGGACGGGGGTGTCGTGTTCTCGAATTCACGGTCCACGCCCGCGATGTACCTGGCGGTGATTAAAACGTCCGCCGCCTGCACGCCCCCAGCCTCGACCATCAGCGCCAGTCCCATGGCGGCGAGCCACCGGACCGGGAAATGCTCATGCTTCATCGCAGTGCTCCACACGAAAAAAATATTGGAAGCGCGGCAGCCTCGCTGCGCACGCTCAGCCCTTACCGGGCGCATACGACCCACGGGTCGAGAGCAGCGGGGATTGCGCGCAGGTCAGATCACCGGCCAGCACCGTTTGGCGTTCCAGGGTGTAGCGCGCCAGGTCCAGCTCGAACTGACACAGCGACCGGCTGCCCTGGCGCACTTCCAGCGAAGGCGAGGCTTGACTCATCTGTACGGCGAAATAGCCGTCGGCCTCGGTGACGCTGCGGCTGGCGTGGTTGATCACCGCCACGCCCGGCATACCTTGTCCTTGCTCATCCACGAGCCGCCCCAGCACGGTGAGGGTGCGCAGGATGCGCACCTGCTCGAACGCCACGGCGCCGCGGTTGAGGTGATAGTCGACCGTGGAGGGTTGGATGACCGCCACCGGGTCGTCCTGGCCGGCGAAATCGAACTCCACGTTGCCGGCCTTGTAAGCGGAGACGGGCACCACATTGCGCCCCGGTCTCAGGCGGGTGCTGGCGCCTTGGCTGTCATAGGCACGCAGTTCCAGGTCCGGCAGGTCGGTGTCCACATCGACGATCAGACCGGCGTCCTGAGGAATGATCTGCCCGCTCAAGGCCACCGCGCCACCGCCCACCGCCACCAGGCTCTGCAGGTTGAAGCCGCCGCTGAACCGGCCGCTGTAGGACGAGCGCTGGGCGAAGGCATCGCCATACAGGTGCTGGTTGTGGAACTGCAGGTTGCTTGCCAGGCCCATGCCATAACGGTCGAAGCTGGCCGTGCCGGACACCGTGCGCAAAGCGCCCAGCTCGACCTTCTGTTGGTAGGTCAACGCGGCGTTCTGGTCACGGCCGCCGTCGCGCGACGTACGGCTGCCGAAGGTGGCACCGATCCGTTGGCCGGGAGCGCCCAGGCTCATGCTCACGCTCAGGTTGACGCCACGGTCGCGGGCGTTCGCCGTGCTGAGGGTGCCAGGCCGGTCGAACAGCGACACCCGCCAGTTGGCGTCAGAGCCCAACAGTTTGCCGTAGAAGGCCCAGCCCAGATCGATGCCCAGCCCTGCGGACGCGCCGCTGCTGTGGGCCAGGCGTAGCGTGGCGGTACTGCGGTTGCTCAGGCGCCGGTTCCACGACAGCGAGGCCTGGGTCACGTCGCCTTGATCGTGATACGACCCGCGCCGCCCCCGCCCGACCAACACGCGGCTGCGACTGAAGCTGGCGACCCACGAACCCAGGTCCTGGTCGTGGATCAGTTGCAGATCGTAGCCGCTGCCCTGGCCGGAGGTCTGGTACAGGCTACCGTAGAATTTCAGCCGCTCGCGGATATCCCAATCGAGCGAGGCGCCATATTGTTGGGTCTGCTCGACCTGCTGCGCGGACAGGCCCAGGACGGCAGTGGGATGCAGCAGGTAGTTGGTCAGCACCCCGGCGCTCAGGCGCGCGTCACGGTCGTCATCCCAGTTGCTCAGCAGCGTGGAGCGCTGCCCCAGGTAGAGGTTGTAGCGCCAGCGGTTGTCGAGATTGCGCCAGGTGCTGGGTTTGTAGACGAATTCCTGGGTGCGCGCGGTTTGCTCGCCGTCTTCGATCAAGCGCACTTCGACCTCGTAGATGCCGGACGGCAGCACGCGGGTGTCGAGGGTCTGCAAGCCCGGCTGCACGGATTGGCTGTTGATCAGTACGCCGTTGCGGTACAGCTCGACGATGCCGGGTCGGTTGGGCGTCACGTAGATCGGTGTGGTGCTGGGCTGGCCCGCGTCGATCAGCAGGCTGTCGCTGCTGCCCAGCATCACCCCGAGGGTGGTTTGCGGGCTGTTGCCATACAGCCTGGGCTGGCGGGTCAGGCCTTGCCCATCGGGTGTGAAGTAGCCGAGGCGATAGAAACGGTCGTCGATCACGCGCTCGGCGTACAGCTGGTCGAGGCGGTGGCGCGTGCCTTGCCGATACCCACTGCTGCGGTCCACTTGCGCTTGCGCCAGGGTGCTCCAGGCGCCCAGGCTGCCCTGGCCCTGCAGCGCGTAACGGCCGGTGGTGCCGTTGCCGCCGTCGACCAGATTGAGCTGGTTGCGCAGCAGCAGACCGTAGCTGCCGTCTTCCGGCAAGGTGTGATAACGCGGCGCCTCGCTTTGTTGTTCGGCATTCTCGGTGAGCAGGGACAGTTGCGAATTGACCAGGCTGTAGTGGATGGCTTTGAGCTTGTCAGGGCAGTCCTGGCGGCAGTCGCCCAAGGGCCGGCCGGCATTCAGCCGCGCCTGCCAGCGGCGGCGTACGGTAGCCGGTTCCCGACTTTCCCGCACGTCGGTGAACTCCAGCAGTTGCACACGATCGTCGCGCGACAGCACCACCATGGCGTCGCCCAGGTAGCGGCCGTCCAGATCGACCCTGACCGCCAGAGGCACGTCGAAGAAATGCGCTTCGAAACCGCTGGGCAGCCCTTGGGCCGGCACCAGGTCGCCGAGCACGCCGGCGCCGGCCGGGCCGCAGCCCAGCCAAGCGCCCAGACACAGGCAGGCGCACAGCGCGCCATGCCGGGAAGGATAGAGAGGGAATCTGGCCATCTGGCTGTCCGTTGGCAGTGCCGATCCTGGGATCGCGAGCGCGCGCGAAGCGAGGACCGGCAGTGACGGATTGAAGGGGATCTAGGTGAGCCGGCTCAAGGCCCGGCGGTTTCGAACACCATGCTGACCAAGCCGTGATAATCGCCGGGTTCGAAGTTGCCGGTTTTCGGTTTTTTGGCCGCGATCTGGAAGCCGACGATCGCGCCGCCGCTGGCCTGGGCGGCAGGCACCACAGTGGCGGCGGTAGTGGCCAGCGAGGTGCCGGCGACCTTGACGTCCAGGTCGATGGAGTTGGCGCCACTGGAAATGACCGGATTCGAGACCAGATAGGCCGAGATGTCGCCCACGGTGCTCATGACCTGCAATTGCTTGTCGATGGTGTCGAACCCGCCTTGGAACGAGTTCCACGGCAGCTCCTGTGGATCGTTCATCCAGCCGCCACCGACCGGCTCGACATAGAACGCGGCCGTCGGAACGGTGGCGATGACCTGCACTTGCTTCTCGATGGGATCGGCCGCCAGCGCGGCGGTGGCGCTGAGCAAGGCCAGAGGAAGGGCCAGAAGGATGCGTTTCACGAATTCAATCTCCTTGAAGGGGCCTGCAAGCACGGTGCAGGCTGTACGTCAGCCCGGCGAAATGCCGTCGACACAAGGATTATTCGTAAAAGGCTGTAAGCGTGGACCCAGACCCTTCCCAAGGACGTGCGGAAATTTCCCAAGGCTTGCCGATGCGCAAAACCCGGATGCAAAAACGCCCCGCAAGCGGGGCGTCAAGCATTACCCAAACGCAATGCCGATCAGTGCGACACCGCGCCACTGGCGCCAAGGCCGGTCTGCGAGCGTACGAACTGCGGGAAGAACAATGCGCGCTCTTTTTCGGCAGCCGCGGACTTGTCGGTGATCGAGAAGAACCAGATGCCGACGAAGGCGATGACCATGGAGAACAGCGCCGGGTACTCGTACGGGTAGATGGCCTTCTCATGCCCCAGGATCTGCACCCAGATGGTCGGGCCGAGGATCATCAGACCCACCGCGCTGATCAGGCCCAGCCAGCCGCCGATCATCGCGCCGCGCGTGGTCAGCTTCTGCCAGTACATCGAGAGCAGCAGCACCGGGAAGTTGCAGCTGGCCGCGATGGAGAAGGCCAGGCCCACCATGAAGGCGATGTTCTGGTTCTCGAACAGAATGCCCAGGCCGATGGCCAGGATGCCCAGGGCCACGGTGGTGATCTTCGAGACGCGGATTTCATCCTTGTCGTTGACCTTGCCCTTGCGCCATACGCTGGCGTACAGGTCGTGGGACACCGCCGAAGCACCGGCCAGGGTCAGACCGGCCACCACCGCGAGGATGGTGGCGAAGGCCACCGCCGAGATGAAGCCCAGGAAGATGCTGCCGCCCACGGCATCGGCCAGGTGCACCGCCGCCATGTTGTTGCCGCCGAGCAAGGCGCCTGCGGCGTCCTTGAAGGCCGGGTTGGTGCTGACCAGGAGGATCGCGCCGAAGCCGATGATGAAGGTCAGGATGTAGAAGTAGCCGATGAAGCCGGTGGCGTACAGCACGCTCTTGCGCGCTTCCTTGGCGTCGGACACGGTGAAGAAGCGCATCAGGATGTGCGGCAGGCCGGCGGTGCCGAACATCAGCGCCAGGCCCAGGGAGAAGGCCGAGATCGGGTCCTTGACCAAACCGCCCGGGCTCATGATCGCCTCACCCTTGGCGTGCACCTTGATCGCTTCGGAGAACAGCGTGTTGAAGTCGAAGCCTACGTGCTTCATCACCATCAGCGCCATGAAGCTTGCGCCCGAGAGCAGCAGCACGGCCTTGATGATCTGCACCCAGGTGGTGGCCAGCATGCCGCCGAACAGCACGTACAGGCACATGAGGATGCCGACCAGGATCACCGCGACGTGGTAGTCCAGGCCGAACAGCAGCTGGATCAGCTTGCCGGCGCCGACCATCTGCGCGATCAGGTAGAAGGCCACCACCACCAGCGAGCCGGAGGCCGACAGGGTGCGGATCTGCTTCTGCCCCAGGCGGTAGGAGGCCACGTCGGCGAAGGTGTACTTGCCCAGGTTGCGCAGGCGTTCGGCGATCAGGAAGAGGATGATCGGCCAGCCGACCAGGAAACCGATGGAGTAGATCAGGCCGTCGTAGCCGGAGGTGTACACCAGCGCGGAAATCCCCAGGAAGGAGGCTGCCGACATGAAGTCACCGGCGATCGCCAGGCCGTTCTGAAAGCCCGTGATGCGCCCACCCGCAGCATAGTAGTCGGCGGCGGAACGGTTGCGCTTGGACGCCCAGTAGGTGATCCCCAGCGTGAACAGCACGAAAGCCAGGAACATGGCGATGGCCGCGACGTTCAGCGGCTGCTTGTGCACTTCGCCGGTCAGGGCGTCGGCGGCGCTGGCGAACGGAGCCAGGGTGGCGCCGGCCAAGGCCAGCAGTGAAGCGGAAAGGCGCATCATGGCTGCACCTCCCGGAGCACGGCTTGGTTCAACTCGTCGAATTCGCCGTTGGCACGGCGTACGTAGATGGCCGTGAGGATGAAAGCGGCGACGATCAACCCGATCCCCAGCGGGATGCCCCAGGTGGTCGAAGAGCCGGAACTGAGCTTGGCGCCGAGCAAGTGCGGTCCATAGGCGATGAGCAGGATGAAAGCCGAATACAGCCCGAGCATGATGCCCGAGAGGATCCAGGCGAAGCGCTCGCGCTTGCGCACCAGTTCCTTGAAGCGCGGACTGTTCTGTATCGAGAGATAAATGCTGTCGTTCATTGTTTTTGTCCTAGCAGCACAGATTAGGGAATACCCGTGTCAACTTTAGGCGCAGCGGTAAAGGCAACCAGACGACCTTAGTCTTAGATGCAACAGTGTCTTGCGCCTTATGTAACAAACGCCGTTACCAACGGTGCCCATTCCCCCCGACAATGCCCTGACCTATGGAGAGCCCTAACCTGTGGGGGCGGCCCTAATTCTGTGGGAATGGCCCCAACTCTGTGGGAATGGCCCTAACCCTGTGGGAATGGCCCTAACCCTGTGGGAGCGGCTTCAGCCGCGATGGCCGGCGACGCCGGCCCAACGGCCCCTAAGCCATCTACCCGGCATCACCCCATCGCCTGGATCAGGGCTGCTAAGCAGCCCATCGCGGCTTAAGCCGCTCCCACAGGTCGGTCATTGTGCTTTCGGTGACGGCGTCCCCCTTCCGGAAATACCGAGCCGGCCGCTTCCTACAGACCTTCGTCGAACCTGACGCGCATGCCCCCGACGTGCCAGACTCGCGCCTTCCGAACCGACCGTTCCACTGCCCTGCGGAGTTTTCATGTCGTTGTCCAGCGGGCTGATCGCCGTCGTCGCCCTCGCCTACATGGCCATCATGTTCGCCATCGCCTTCTATGGCGACCGGCGCAGTACCCCCCTGCCCCCGCGCCTGCGCGCCTGGGTCTACAGCCTGTCGCTGGCGGTGTACTGCACCAGTTGGACCTTCTTCGGCGCTGTCGGCCAGGCCGCCGAGCAGCTGTGGGCGTTCCTGCCGATCTACCTGGGGCCGATCCTGTTGCTGATCGGCGCGCCCTGGGTGGTGCAGAAGATGGTGCTGATCAGCAAACAGGAAAACATCACCTCCATCGCCGACTTTATCGCCGCCCGCTACGGTAAGTCGCAGAGCCTGGCGGTGGTAGTGGCGCTGATCTGCCTGGTCGGCGTGCTGCCCTACATCGCCTTGCAGCTCAAGGGCATCGTGCTCGGCGTGAACCTGCTGATCGGCGCCAGTGCCGACGCCACCGGTACGCGGGTACAGGACACCGCCATGGTGGTGTCGCTGGTGCTGGCGCTGTTCGCCATCGTCTTCGGCACGCGCAGCCTGGACGTCACCGAGCACCACCGCGGCATGGTCCTGGCCATCGCCTTCGAGTCGCTGGTCAAGCTGCTGGCGTTTCTCGCGGTCGGCGTGTTCGTGGTGTTCAACCTGTACGACGGCTTCGACGACCTGCTCGGCCAGGCGCGCCAGTCGCTGCACCTGGAGCACTACTGGCAGGAAACCATCAACTGGCCGTCGATGGTGGTGCAGACCTGCGTGGCGATGATGGCGATCATCTGCCTGCCGCGGCAGTTCCACGTCACCGTGGTGGAGAACATCGACCCGCAGGACGTGCGCATGGCGCGCTGGGTGTTCCCACTGTACCTGGCGCTGGCCGCGCTGTTCGTGGTGCCCATCGCCCTGGCCGGGCAGATGCTGTTGCCTGGCACGGTGATGTCCGACTCGTTCGTGATCAGCCTGCCATTGGCCGAGGCACATCCCAGTCTGGCCCTGCTGGCCTTCATCGGCGGCGCCTCGGCGGCCACCGGCATGGTCATCGTCGAGGCGGTGGCGCTGTCGACCATGGTCTCCAACGACATGCTGCTGCCCTGGCTGCTGCGTCGCAACAACGCCGAGCGCCCGTTCGAAGTGTTCCGCCACTGGATGCTCTCGGTGCGCCGCGTGACCATCGTGGTGATCCTGTTGCTGGCTTACGTCAGCTACCGCCTGCTGGGCTCCACCGCGAGCCTGGCGACCATCGGCCAGATCGCCTTCGCCGCCGTCACCCAACTGGCCCCGGCCATGCTCGGCGCGCTGTACTGGAAACAGGCCAACCGCCGCGGCGTATTCGCCGGGCTGGCCGCCGGCACCTTCCTCTGGTTCTACACCCTGGTGCTGCCGATCACCGCCCACAGCCTGGGCTGGTCGCTGGCGCTGTTCCCAGGGCTGGAATGGTTGCACGGCAACCCGCTCAACCTGCCGATCAGTCCGCTGACCCAAGGCGTGGTGCTGTCGCTGGCCGGCAACTTCACCTTGTTCGCCTGGGTATCGGTGCTGTCGCGCACGCGCGTGTCGGAGCACTGGCAGGCCGGACGCTTCATCGGCCAGCAGAGCAGCGCCCGCCCGGGTCACCGCTCGCTGCTGGCGGTGCAGATCGACGACCTGCTCAACCTGGCGGCGCGCTTCGTCGGCGAGGAGCGCGCGCGGCAGAGCTTCATGCGCTTCGCCGCCTTGCAGGGCAAGAGCTTCAACCCCAGCCAGAACGCCGATGGCGACTGGATCGAGCACACCGAGCGGTTGCTGGCCGGGGTGCTCGGCACCTCGTCCACGCGCGCCGTGGTCAAGGCCGCCATCGAAGGTCGCGACATGCAGCTCGAAGACGTGGTGCGCATCGCCGACGAAGCTTCGGAAGTGTTGCAGTTCAACCGCGCGCTGCTGCAAGGGGCGATCGAGAACATCAACCAGGGCATCAGCGTGGTCGACCAGAACCTGCATCTGGTGGCCTGGAACCGCCGCTACCTGGAGCTGTTCAACTACCCCGAAGGCTTGATCGGCGTGGGCCGGCCGATCGCCGACATCATCCGCTACAACGCCGAACGCGGACTGTGCGGCCCGGGCGAGGCCCAAGTGCACGTGGCGCGGCGCCTGCACTGGATGCGCCAGGGCCGGGCGCATACTTCCGAGCGGCTATTCCCCAACGGTCGGGTGATCGAGCTGATCGGCAACCCCATGCCCGGCGGCGGCTTCGTCATGAGCTTCACCGACATCACGCCGTTCCGCGACGCCGAGCAGGCGCTCAAGGATGCCAACGAAAGCCTCGAGCAACGGGTCGCCGAGCGCACCCATGAGCTGTCGCAACTGAACCAGGCGCTGTCAGAGGCCAAGAGCCATGCCGAAGCGGTCAGCCAATCGAAGACGCGCTTTCTGGCGGCGGTCAGCCACGATCTGATGCAGCCGCTCAATGCCGCACGACTGTTCTCCGCCGCACTGTCGCAGCAAGACGACGGCCTGACCGACGATGCCCGGCAACTGGTGCGGCACCTGGACAGCTCGCTGCGCTCGGCCGAGGAACTGATCAGCGACCTGCTGGACATCTCGCGTCTGGAAAACCGCAAGATCACCCCCGACGTGAAGCCATTCGCCCTGGGCGAGCTGCTCGATACCCTGGGCGCCGAGTTCAAGGTGCTGGCGGCGGAGAAACAGCTGGAATTCCGCCTGCGCGGCAGCCGCCTGCGCGTGGCCAGCGACATCAAGCTGCTGCGCCGGGTGCTGCAGAACTTCCTGACCAACGCCCTGCGCTATGGTCGGGGCCCGATCCTGCTGGGCACGCGGCGCGAGGGCGAGCTGCTGTGGCTGGAGGTGTGGGACCGCGGTCCGGGCATCGCCGACGACAAGCTGCAGGTGATCTTCGAGGAATTCAAACGCCTGGACAGCCACCAGACCCGTGCCGAGAAGGGTCTGGGTCTGGGCCTGGCGATCGCCGACGGCCTGTGCCGGGTGCTCGGCCATCCCTTGCAGGTGCGTTCATGGCCCGGCAAGGGCAGCGTGTTCCGCGTCGGCGTGCCGATCTCCCGCGCGCCCGCCGCTATCGCCGCGCCCTTGCCGGAGCAGGCGGGTCAGCCGTTGGCAGGCTTGCAAGTGCTGTGCGTGGACAACGAAGACAGCATCCTGGTAGGCATGACCAGCCTGCTGGGGCGCTGGGGCTGCCAGGTCTGGACCGCCCGCAATCGGGCGCAATGCCAGGCGCTGCTGGAGAACGGCCTGCGCCCGCACCTGGCGCTGGTGGATTACCACTTGGACGAGGGCGAGACCGGCACGCAGTTGATGGCCTGGTTACGCACGCGGCTCGGCGAGCCGGTGCCGGGGGTGGTGATCAGTGCCGATGGGCGCAGCGAAACCATCGCCCAGGTGCATGCCGCAGGGCTGGACTTTCTCTCCAAACCGGTGAAGCCTGCGGCGCTGCGGGCCTTGCTCAACCGTCATCTGAGCCTGGTGCATTGACTTCCTGGGTCAAGGCGCGCTCCAGCAGATCGGCCGGCAGGCTTTTGCTGGCGCGCGCGCCGAGCAGCTTGAGCTGTTCGCTGCGGCTGATCAGATTGCCGCGCCCTTCGCACAGTTTGTTGCGCGCCGCCGCATAGGCTTTGTCGACCTGTTGCAGACGGTTGCCGAGCTCGTCCAGGTCCTGGATGAACAACACGAACTTGTCGTACAGCCAGCCGGCGCGCTCGGCGATCTCGCGGGCGTTCTGGCTCTGCCGCTCCTGTTTCCACAGGCTGTCGATCACCCGTAGCGTGGCCAGCAACGTGGTGGGGCTGACGATCACGATCTGCTTGTCGAAGGCTTCCTGGAACAGATTCGGCTCGGCCTGCAAAGCCGCCGAGAAGGCTGCCTCGATCGGTACGAAGAGCAACACGAAGTCGAGGCTGTGCAGCCCTTCCAAGCGGTTGTAGTCCTTCCCGGAAAGGCCTTTGACATGGCTGCGCAGCGACTGCACGTGCTGCTTCAGCGCCGCCTGGCCACGGCTGCTGTCCGACTCGCTGACGTACTGCTGGTAAGCGGTCAGGCTGACCTTGGCGTCGACGATCACCTGCTTGTTGCCCGGCATCATGATCAGCACGTCGGGCTGGAAGCGCTCGCCGTCGGCGCTCTTCAAGCTGACCTGGGTCTGGTATTCGCGGCCCTTTTCCAGACCCGCATGCTCGAGCACCCGCTCCAAGATCAGCTCGCCCCAGTTGCCCTGGGTCTTCTGGCCTTTGAGCGCCTGGGTCAGGTTGGTGGCTTCGTCCGACAGGCGCTGGTTGAGCTGTTGCAGGCGCTCCAGCTCCTTACCCAGCGAGAAGCGTTCGCGGGCTTCTTGCTGGTAGCTTTCCTCCACGCGCTTTTCGAACGCGTGGATGCGTTCCTTGAGCGGGTCGAGCAACTGGCCCAGATGCTGCTGGCTGGTCTGGGCGAAGCGCTGTTCACGCTCGTCGAAGATCTTGGTGGCCATTTCGGCGAACTGCGCACGCAGGGTGTCGCGGGCCTGTTGCAAGTCTTCCAGGCGCTGCTGATGGTTTTCCTGTTGTTCGCGCAGCTCGGTTTCCAGGCGTGCAGCCTGGGCTTCGAGACGACGCAGTTCGGTTTCGCGGCTGACACGCTCCAGGTGCCAGGCGTGGGCGGCATCGCGAGCGTTGTCGCGCTCGATCTGCAGCAGCTCCACTTCGCGCTGCTGGGCGGCCAGATTGGCCTGCTTGAGCGCGTTGGCTTCGCTGAGGTCGCTGATCTCGTCGCGGGTGGCGTCCAACTGGGCTTGCAACCCTTCCTGGGCCAGTTGCGCGCTGCCCAGGCGCTCTTCGGCCATGGCCTGGTCGGCCTGTGCCCTGGTGAGCCGCCGCTGGATCTTCAACGCCCAACCCAGGCACGGCACGGCGGCCACGATGAAGCCCAGCAGAATGCTGGAAAGGTCAACGGCCATGAGGGCTCCCAATGCTTGCCAGTGAAAAGCCGCCAGCTTATCAGCTCGGCTGGGCGCGGGCCCCCATGCGCTTGGCTTCAGCCGTGCGGGTCGGTGAGCCGGGCGTAGGCCTGCTGGGCTTGTGCATCGCCGGCACGCGCCGCCTGGCGCAGCAGCTCATGACCGATACGGCGGTCACGCGGGTGGCCGCAGTCGCGGCACAGCAGTTGCCCCAAGCGGCTTTGCGCCGCCACGATGCCTTGGCGCGCGGGCTGCTTCAACAGGCGGCCGGCGAAGTGCTTGATAGGGGGTTTGTCACCCAGGCGGGGGCTGTCGAGCAGCCACAATGCCACTTTCAGTGACAAACGCTTGGGTCTTGGCAGGGTTTGAGAAGCGACGCTGGAAACGGTTTTTTCGCGAAACATCATGGGCGCACAACAACAGCGATTTGGAAAAGCGCGCCACTCTACTCCTTTTTGCGACCGATGGCTCGGATGCGACGAGAGCGTTTCGGAAAACAATCGATGATCGTTTCTTGACGTTTTTGCTTCTGGTCCATGCTGCACCCAGTCAATCGCATCGTGGGTGCAGGGCGGGCGACCCTGGGCAAGGTGCCCGTGCTAGAGCAAGCGCTGCCGACAATCCACAGAAGCTGTGGATAACTCGGTGGACAACCCCACTCATCGGCCTGCAAACCCTTATAGAATGGGGCCTCCAGTCAAACTGACGATTTTTTCACCAGTCAAAAATAGTGTTTTTTTTCATTGACTTAAGCAAGCAGTCAAGGCATTGGCGATCGACGATGGCCTGCCTACCTGTGGGAAACCTCTCGCGTTGTCCGTGTGTACAAGTGCTTGACTGCAGCACTGTACGCCCCGCAACAGTGTGCTAAGCAGCTGTCTGGTCGGCTGGGGGTGGCTGGTCGGTCCATGGGTTTGCAGGCATAATGGCCGGCTTGTCCAACGGGTAACAAATAATCCTTGCGTGTCAACGTTCGCTGAGGTAAGGTGCTTTCCGTTAGTACCCAAGCAGAACGTCAATTCCAATCGTCCCGTCCTTGCGATCCCGTCACCACTTTCGACGCTTCGCTGAAACCAGGACCGACGCACTCGATGATTTCCCTCACAGCCCATCGCTGTTGCAGCGCGAATCACCTGATGATTGATCGGGATCTTCACCAGTGGCCTGAACCTTCGCCCTGGCTCGTTGCCCACCTCTCCAAGTACCTACCAGCCAGCCCAGCGCATCACTTATCAGCGCCTTGCTGACTGCTATTTGTTCCAGCCAGGTTTTTCGCCGTTTAATAATGGCGTCACTGGAACGTTTCTATAGTGCACGGATCGAATCCCGTGTCTTGAGCAGGAACCTCAAAAAAATGACGACTCATCATATCCAATCCGCCTTCGGAACCCTTTCCCAGGCCTTTGCACCGCTCACTTGCCTGATCGTGGCACCCCGCAAGGAAAGCTTCAGCTTCACCCTCGTCGACGAGAACGGTATCGCTTGCCATAGCGAACGTCTGTACGTCGAGCAGTACAGCTCTGCTGCCCCGCTGCAGGCGGTCATCGACCGCACTCGCCAATCGCTCACCGCGTGATTGGCGAATACCTGGCCATTCAACCTGTGAATGCCAGCCTTCTCTAACTGCCTGACACCCTCCCGGCTAATCGCCACCCGTCATATCGACCGGTCAGTCAGGCAGTAATCGATTTAAAAACAGCCCTTTACCCCATGATTCTCACACTACACTTCAATTCGAGTGGCGCTTGCCGCTTCCGACGGGCCTGATCCTCCCCTGCTGCCAAGCTCCAGCGCCCGTCGGCCCTTACTCGTTGCGAGGGCATCATGGGTATCGCTGCCAAGGAATTGAGCCAGTACGTCATTCGCCCCACCCTGGTCTATCTCGATCGGCATTGCGCCAGCGCCGAAGCGCTGCTGTTGGGCGTGGCGGCCAGCCAATCGTCCTTGGGCGCGGCATTGCATGATCGCCGCGGGCATGGCCTTTATCGTATCGACGAAAGCCGCCATAACCTTCTATGGGACCACTTCCTCGCACGCGATCCGGATATGGCCAGCCGGGTCCGCGGGCTGGCCAGCCAGCATGCCTTTTTAGGCGGTCCGCACCTGGAGTTGACGGTCAACCTGCGTTACGCGACGGCCATCGCCTGGCTGTTGATCGAACAACGGGCCACTGCATTGCCCGCTGCAGACGACATCATGGGTTTGGCACGCATTTGGCGACAAATTTTTAGCCCCCACGGACGGCTTCGGGATTTCCGAAATGCCTGGGAAAACTGCGTTAATCCCGCTTTTTCGCCCGCTATTTAAGATGCGTCCTACAAACCCACAGGAAAAAGGAAGATTCTGGTCGGATTGTCCTACAAAAACGCACGATTAGCCGCGATAACACAGCTAGCGCGGCGTAGTTTTTGTTGGTAGCGTTTCGCCCCGGAGATCCCAAGGAGTTTTCTAATAATGAAAAAAGTAATGCTCAAAACCTCCCTCAGCATGGCCGTTGCCCTCGCATCGACCCAGCTGTTCGCCGCCGGCTTCGCGCTCAACGAGCAAAGCGTCAGTGGCATGGGGACGGGTTTCGCGGGTCGTTCTTCCGCTGCCGATGACGCCAGCACCGTGTATGGCAACCCTGCCGGCATGTCGCGGCTCAAGCGTCAGCAAGTCACCGTCGGCGGCGCGGCGGTCATCGCCAAAACCGATATCTCTGGGCCAGGCAGCAACCTCGGTGGGGAAACCGATGGGGACATGGTTCCACTGGTCGGCGTACCGATGGGTTACTACGTCAAACCCCTCGACGACAATTGGAGCGTCGGCTTCGGTGTCTATGTGCCCTTCGGCCTGGTCACCGACTACGGTAGCGACGATGCCGCGCGCTACTGGGGCAAGAAAAGCCACGTCGAAGTCATCACCTTCCAGCCTACCGTCAGCTACGCCTTCAACGACAAGGTCTCGATCGGCATCGGCCCCACCTTCAACCGTATTCGCGGCGAACTGGGCTCGAACCTGATCAACCCGGCCAGCCCGGGGCGCAACGACGGCGAAGTGAAGATCAAAGGCGACGATACGGCCGTGGGCTACAACGTCGGCCTGCTGGTCCAGGCCACCGACCGCACCCGTGTCGGCCTGACCTACCACTCCATGGTCGATTACGAGCTCGAAGGCAAGACGCGCGTCAATTCCACCCAGCTCGGGCGCCTCAGCGGCAGCAAGTTCGACGCCTCGCTGAAGATCAAGACGCCCGAGTCGGTCGACCTGTCGGTCACCCACGAGCTGGACGACCAGTGGACCTTGTACGCCGGCAGCACCTGGACACGCTGGAGCCGCCTGAAAGACATCACCGTCGACAACGAGGTGCCACGGCCGCTGGTTGGCTCGGCCTTCCAGACCATCAAGGAAGAGCAGAACTGGCACGACACCTGGGCCCATGCCGTCGGTGCGTCCTACAAGGTCAACAAGCAGTGGACCCTGCGCACCGGCTTCTCCGTGGACCAGTCGCCGACCAACAACCACGACCGTTCGCCGCGCATCCCTACCGGCGACCGCCGCATCTTCAGCCTGGGTGCCGGCTACAGCCCAACCGACGACATGACCATCGATGTGGCTTACTCCTACCTGTGGGAAGAAGACACCAAGGTCAACCAGGCCAGCGCCACCAAGGGCAGATACCAGGCCAAGTACGAGAACAGCGCACATGGTCTGGGCGCATCGCTCACCTACCGCTTCTGATTCACGCTCAATGCAAGATCGAGCCGCCTTCGGGCGGCTTTTTCATGTCTGACGTGGGCAGCTCGAGATCAAGTGCTGCTGCAGGTATTCCAACAGCAGCCTGACCTTATGGGTCATGGCGCTACGGTCGGATACACACAGGTAGATATCCATTGGCTCGGTTTGCGCATACGCCTGGCCGGGTTGCCCGATTTCGAACAACGGCACCAAGCGTCCGGCATCCAGGTGCGGTCGAGCGATGAATTCGGCCAGGCGCGCGATGCCGCCGTCCCGCACGGCCATCTGCGCCAAAGCGTCGATGTCGTCGCTGACCAGCACACGATCGAATTCGGCCTCCAACCGACCCCCGTCACGCACGAACCCCCAGCGCAGGAAGCGCCCGTTTACCGGATAACGGAACGCCAGGCAGCGGTGCTCGCGCAACGCTTCGGGCGTGGCAGGATGGCCGGCTGCAGCCAGATAGCCGGGTGAGGCGCAACAGATGAAAGGAATGCGTGCCAAATGGCGAGCCAGCAGGTGATCGTCCAGTTGCGCATCGATGCGCACACTGACATCGACGCCTTCGCGCTCGTGATCGACTTTGCGGTCGGTCGTCAGCAACTCTATCGAAAGCCGTGGATAGCGCTCGCTGAAGGCAGGTATGAGCGGCGCCAGCACATGTCGGCCGAAAGCCGAAGTCGAGGCGATGCAGAGTCGCCCATGAGGTTCGCTGTCCGGCGTGCTGAGCGCTTCACCGGCCAAGTCCAGCTCCCGCTCGATATGCCGTACACGCTCGTAATACAGCGTCCCGGCTGGGGTCAACGTCATGCTGCGGGTAGTGCGCGACAGCAAACGCGCTTGCAGATGCCGCTCCAGGCGCGCCACCGTCTGGCTCACCGCCGCCGGGCTGACGCCCAGGCTGCGCGCGCCACCGGCGAGGCTGCCCGCTTCGACGACCTTGATGAAACTGCGGATCGCATTGAGCAGGTCCACGGCTGCGCTCCTTGCATTCGTAAGTTCACCTTTATAAAGAACTCACTGGCGCCGGTCTACTCGCGCCCGCGACCCGACGCTAATCTGCCGCCTCCCTGATCTGAAGGAGGTTGCATGAACGAGTGCCAATTCCCCCGCAGCCGCAAACTGCGCGCGACCGCCACGCCCTATGTGTTCGCCCTGTACATGTCGGCCATCATGGCCTTGCTGATGTGCTTCGTGATCACGGCGGCCAACGCCGGCATCGATGAGGCGTATCTGAATAACGTATTGAAGGCCTACCGCCTGGCGATGCCGGTGGCCTTCGTCTGCGTGCTGCTCGTACGCCCCATCGTGCTGCGTCTGGTGGCACTGACCGTGCATCCGCATTGAGCTGCACCCGACGCCGCACGTGGTCCCGGGCAAAGCTCCAGGGCCGCTCAGGGCTTCGAAGCGATGGCCTTGTCGATGGCCGCTTTGAAGGCAGGATCGTCAGGCTTGGTCAGGCTGGAGAACTGCTCGACCACCCGGCCTTTGCGGTCCACCACGTACTTGTAGAAATTCCACTTGGGCGCCGCGCTTTGCCGGCCCAGCTCGGCGAACAGGGGGATGGCGTCGGCGCCACGCACCGGCTGCGCCTTGCTCATGGTGAAGGTCACGCCATAGTTGGCGTAGCACACCTTGGCCGTCTGCGCGCTGTCGGCGTCCTCCTGCTTGAAGTCGTTCGACGGCACGCCCAGCATTTCCAGGCCTTGCCCATGGTATTGCCGATACAGCGCCTCCAGCCCTTCGAACTGCGGAGCAAAGCCGCAGTAACTGGCCGTATTGATCACCACCAAGGGTTTGCCGGCATAGCGCTCGCACAAGTCGATCTGCCCTTTGCCGCGCAATTCCGGCAAGCTGCCTTGCAGCACGGCCGGGCAGTCGGCGGCCCAGGCCGAGCCCGCCGCGGCCCAGGTCAGTAGCGGTATTGCCATCCATCGCATCAGCTTCATGGGTATGTCCTAGCCAGTGATCGAAACCGGCAGAGTAGCGCTCAACACTGCCCCATGCCCAGTTGCATCAACGCCAGCCCGCCTTGCCGCCAGCCCCACCACCCCAGCAGCAACAGCGCCACGACCATCCCCGCACAGACGCCCACCGCCCAGGCCGGCCTCACGACGCCACCTGCAACCGCGCCACCGGCCGCTCGCGCACCGGCCAATTCAGAGCTGCGGCCAACAGGCTGAGCAGGATCGACAGTTGCCAGACCAAGTCGTAGCTACCCGTGCGGTCGTATACCATGCCGCCCAACCAGCCCCCGAGGAAAGCCCCCAACTGGTGCAACAGGAATACGATGCCGCCGAGCATCGACAGATTGCGCACACCGAACAGCGTGGCCACGGTGCCGTTGGTCAGCGGCACCGTGGACAGCCACAACAGACCCATGGCGATGCCGAACATGTAAGCGCTGAGCTCGCTGACCGGCACCCACAGGAACAGCCCGATGACGCCCGCGCGCAACAGATACAGTGCCGTCAGCAGGCGCGGCTTGGACATGCGCCCACCCAGCCAGCCGGCGCTGTAGGTGCCGACGATGTTGAACAACCCCACCAGGGCCAGCACCGTGGTGCCGATCGAAGCCGACAAGTGCTGGTCGACCAGATAGGAAGGCAGGTGCACGCCGATGAACACCACCTGGAACCCACAGACGAAAAAGCCCAGCCCCAATAGCCAGAATCCTGAATGCGAACAGGCCTCGCGCAGCGCCTGGCCCAAGGTCTGCTCCACACCGGTATGGGGCAACGGCCGGTCGCGCAGCATGCCCACCAAGGGCACGATCAACGCCACCAACAGGCCGAGCGTGAGCAGCGCGGCCGACCAGCCCAACCACTGGATCATGCCCAAGGTGCCTGGCAGCATGACGAACTGACCGAACGAGCCTGCCGCACTGGCGATGCCCATGGCCATGCTGCGTTGATCGACCGGCACCGCCCGGCCGACCACGCCCAGAATCACCGAGAACGAGGTGCCGGACAGGCCGATGCCGATCAACAGCCCGGCACTGAGCGATAACGACCAGGGCGAGTCGGCCAGGGCCATCAATATCAACCCCATGCAGTACAGCACGCCGCCGACCGCCACCACGCGCGTAGCGCCGAGCCGATCGGCCAAGGCGCCCGCGAAGGGCTGCGCCAAGCCCCAGACGAGGTTTTGCAGGGCGATGGCCAAGGCGAACACCCCCCTGCCCCAGCCGAAGTCCGCGCTCATCGGCGCGAGGAACAGGCCGAAGCCGTGGCGTACGCCGAGCGACAAGGCGAGGATCAGCGCAGCGCCGAGCAGCACCCAGCCGCTGTTGCGCCAGAGAGCGTTCATTGTCGTTATCTCCTGACAGTGCAATGCCGCGCACTGTCTCACAGGCCGAAAGCGCCTGACAGTGCATGTCAGGAAAATGTGTCGAAATACTACTGGCGCAACCGACGCAGGATCGGTTCGAAGGCCTCGGTCGCCTGACGCGGCAGCGGGTCGGGCTTGCCCTGCTCCATCGCCTGCCAATAGCGCCAAGGCACCTTGGCCTTGCCCAATTCGTAGTCCATGCCGTCCCAGGCATCTTCGCGGAAGCTGTAGAACGCCCAGTGCAAACGGTGCTCGTCGAGTACACCGAGCACATCTTCCAGGTACTGCACGCAGCCGGGCAGGCGCCGCATGCAGCCGAATTCGCCGACCACCAGGCGGCTACGCGGCACGCCCATGGCGTCGGCCCAATGGAGGGGGCGCTCGAGATAGTCACGCACGCGCCTGGCGTCCCAGCGCTGCCAGCGACCGGCGAACGGCGTACCGCCCGGGTAGGCGTAGGGCTGCGCGCGCAGCAGATTGGGCGCGCTGGTCGCGCCGTACGGCTCGTACATGTGCACGCTGTAGAGCGTTCGCGCATCCTCCAACGGCGCCGGCCAATAGCCGAAGGCGTCGGCAGCGGCGTACCAACCGGCGTCGAGCATGACCGGCGTGCCGCCGTCGACTTCGCGGATCGCCGCCACTAACTGCTGGTAGAACGCCGGCAGATCGCGCGTGCCGCCCTGTTGGACGGCGTACCACTGGCGCATGGCCAACGCGTCGGCATGCTCGGGCAAACCGGCCATTTTCTCCGGCGCCGGTTCGTTGATCAGGTTGTAGGCGGCGATGGCAGGATGGGCGTGCAGCGCCTTGGCCAGGTCGCGCCAGAAGGCGGCCGCCTGCATCCAATAGCGGCGTTGCTGCCAGAGCCGGTCGTCGAACGCACCGCCGTTGTTCTGCGACCAGCGCATGCCAGGCAGTGACAGCGGCGCGACGACCACCTTGAGCCCCGCCCGATGAGCGCGGTCGAGCACCTGCACCAGTGTGGCCAGGTCCGCCTCGACCAACCCTTGGTAGTGATCGGCATCGCCCAGGAGAAAGTCGCGCTTGGCCGGCGCCCATTTGTCATAGGACAGGCGCACCCACGTCGCGCCATAGTCGGCCAGGGCGTCGAAATAGGCCTGGTCTGGCGGCAGGCGATTGAAGCTGTTGCCGCCCTTGCGGGGCGCGTCCCAGAAATCGATCAGATCGGCGGCGCAGGCCGAACAGGCCGCCAGGGCCAGCAGGCCGGCGAGTAACCATCGCAGCATGGAGGAAGGCTCGGTCGTTGGAGGGGGCTGAAGCTTAACCAGCCTTCGCGGGGCAGCGCGTCTACAGGGTGTGGATGCGCCGCGCGAGGTGAGTCGCCCAATCCTGTCAGACCTTTCCCAGGACTCAGCCCAAGGCCAGCGCCAGCCCTACGACCACCACCAGTTCCAGCAACTCCAGCAGGGCGCCGGCAGTGTCGCCCGTGGTGCCGCCCAGCCGCTTGCACATGGCCCGGCGCAGCAGATGGAAGGCGCTCAGCACCAGCAACAGGAGCCACACCGCGGTCCAGCCGCCGAGCAGCACGCAGCCGCCGGCGCAGCCCAGCACCACGCGCAAGGCGCGGTCGCGCGGCAGGTGTTCGGCCAAGGCCGCGCCCAGTCCGCCTGCACGCACATAGGGCGTATCGCGCAGCAGCGCCAGCAAGGCCGTGCGCCCGACCACCGGCGCCAGCAGCAACCAGGCGCCGGCGCCCCGTTCGAGCAAGGCCCACAGCGCACAGAACTTGAGCAGCAGCACCAGCATCAGGGTCACCACCGCGATGGGGCCGCTGCGCGGGTCCTTCATGATCTGCAGGGTACGCTCGCGATCGCCGAAGCCGCCCAACCAGGCGTCGGCGCTGTCGGCCAGCCCGTCGAGGTGCAGCGCACCGCTCAAGCCCACCCACAGGCTCAAAAGCAGCGCGGCCTGCAACGGCGTGGGACTGCCGTGCAGCAGCAGGCTGCCGGCCCACAGCAAGGCGCCGAAGAGTAGGCCCACCGCCGGGTACCACAATACCGAGCGACCCAGCTGGGCAGGCGTCGGCATGCCCGGCAGGCTCACCGGCAGGCTGCTGAGAAATTGCAGGGCGATCCACCAAGGCAGCATGTCAGTAAGCTCCTGTCGCGCGATGCCCAAGGTAGCCAGGCTGGGCAAGCGACGACGGCGAAGCCTGCCGCTCACGCCTGCGCCAGGGTAGAGACCACAGCCTTTCGATACGCTTGCAGTACCGCAGCGAAGCAATGGGCATCTCAAGGCATCTCCGTGTCATGGGCATCGTAGCCATCCAGGTCCAGACGCAGCAGCGCACCGTGGCCCACTTCCACTTGCAGCAAGTGCGCGCGCGGCAGGCCGCGGGCCTGGGCCAGCAGCAAGCGCATCACCCCGCCGTGGGTCACCAGCAGCACCCGCTGGCCCCGATGACGCTGACGCGCCTGCCGCAAAGCCTGCTTCACGCGCTCGGCGAAGGCTGCCACCGGTTCGCCACCGGGCGGTGTGTAGGCATAGGGGTCGGACCAGAAACGCCCCAACGCATCGGCATCGGTCTGCATCAACTGCGCCGCGCTGCGCCCTTCCCACTTGCCGAAATGCAACTCCCGCCAGGCCGGGAGGATGTCCAGCGGCAGTTCGAGGCGCTCGGCCAGCCCTTCGGCGAACCGCGCGCAGCGTTGCAAGGGTGAGCTCAGCACTACGTCCCACGGCCCCGCAACGGCGACGGCGGCGTCCATCTGCGCCCAGCCAAGCTCGGTCAGGGCATCGTCCAGGCTGCCGCGCAGGCCGCCGCCCAGTTCGGTCTCGCCGTGGCGCAAGAGGTCGAGGATCATGCCGGACGATCCGCCACGGCGGCTTCGGCGAACGTCGCCATCTGTCCGTGCAGCGCACAGGCCAAGCGCAACAGCGGTACCGCCAGCGCCGCACCGCTGCCCTCGCCCAGGCGCAAGCCCAGTTGCAGCAGCGGTTCGGCCTGCAAGGCCGCCAGCACGCGGGCATGCCCGGGCTCGGCGCCGCTGTGGGCGTAGAGCAACCAGGCCGCACAGTCCGGGTTCAGGCGCACCGCCAGCAGCGCTGCGACGCTACAGATGAAGCCGTCGACCAGGACCGCGATGCCGGCCTGGGCACAGGCCACATAGGCGCCCACCAAGGCGGCGATTTCGAAGCCGCCCACGCAGGCCAGCGCCCGCAGCGGCTCGTCCGCGCGCAGCCCATGCAGGGCCAGGGCCTGCTCGATCACCACCGCCTTGTGCCGCACCCCGTCGGCATCCAGCCCCGTACCCGGGCCGCTCAGGTCGCCCGGCGCGCAGGCCAGCAGCACGCTGGCCACGGCTGCGGCGGCGGTGGTATTGCCAATGCCCATCTCACCGCCGATGAACAAGCGGGCGCAGTTGCGTCGGGCGCCGCTGCGTCCGGCGTCGCCGCACCGGGCGCGCAAAGCGCAGTCGCGACCGGCTTGCAAGGCGCCGTGCAGCTGCGCCTCGTCCATTGCCGGGCCGCGCAGGAAATTACGGGTACCCGCGCCCAGACGCAGGTGGCGCACCCCCGGCAGCGTCAGCTGCGCATCGACGGTACCCAGGTCCAGCACCTCCAGGCTGGCGTCGAGTTGCCGCGCCAGCACGCTGATCGCCGCGCCCCCGGCGACGAAGTTGCCGAGCATCTGCCCGGTCACTGCCTGCGGATAGGCCGACACCCCCTCGGCCACCACGCCGTGGTCGCCGGCGAAGATGCCGATCGCCACCTGATCCAGGCTCGGCCGCTCGCAGCCTTGCAGGCCGGCCAGGCGTATCGCCAGGGTTTCCAGTTGGCCGAGCGAGCCCGCAGGCTTGGTCAGTTGCTGTTGGCGCGCCTGGGCCTGGGCCATGGCAGCGGTATCGACGGGACAGCAAGCGTCTTGCCACCAGAATGAAGTCATAGCGCAGGTCCTTTGAGGGTCAGGGGTAGACCGGCCACGCTCAGCACCACCTGCTGGCAGCGCGCGGCCACCGCTTGGTGCAGGGTGCCGGCCAGGTCGACGTAGCGACGGGTCAGTTCGCCGAGGGGCACCACACCGAGGCCGGTTTCGTTGCTGACCAGGATCACCCGGCCCGGCAACTGCGCCAGGCAGTCGAGCAGCGCCGCGCATTCGGCATCGAGCCGCGCGTCGTTTTCGAGCATCAGCAGGTTGGTGAGCCACAGGGTCAGGCAATCGACCAACAGACAGCGGTCTTCGCCGGCATGGGTGCGCAACACCTCGGCCAGGGCCAGGGGCTCTTCGACCAAGGCCCACTCGCTGGGGCGGCGCTCGCGGTGCAGGCGCACGCGCTCGTGCATCTCGCCGTCGAGCGGTGCGCTGGTGGCGATGTAGGTGACCGCCAGGCCGCTGTCGGCAGCCAGGCCTTCGGCCAGGCGACTCTTGCCCGAACGGGCGCCGCCGAGGATGAAACTGTGCATGGGTTCAGGAGCTTCCTTTGAAGGGACTGAGATCGTCGGTCAGGGCGAGGGCTGAACACCGCTCACCCGACGGGCTGAAAAGACGGCATCGGTTCAGACCACTCCCGTAGGGGGCAGGAGGTCGGTCTTCACGTCTGCCGCCCAAGGGCGCTCGTCCGTACGGGCCGCGCCAGGCACAAAGCCATGCATGAGTTCAGGCCACTCCACACAACCGGCGCAACAGTGCGGTATCCAGATGGCGCTCGACCAGATCGGCCAATCGCTCGATGTCGCGTTCGCGCAGGGCGTGGTAGTCGATCTCCCGCACGGCCTCCAGCCCGGCCCAGCGCAGCAGCGCGGCGCACGACTCGCGGCCCTCGAACAGGCCGTGCAGATAGGTTGCCAGCACCTGCCCGTCGGCGCTCAGGGCACCGTCGCAGCGGCCATCGGCCAGTTGCACCACCGGACGTTCCAGGCCTGGGCCCTGGGTCACGCCGGCGTGGATTTCGTAGCCGGTCACCGGTACCTGGCCCAGGGTCAGTTCGCCCTGCACATTGCGCAACTGCTTCTCCCGCTCCAGCACCGTGGCGTAGTCCAACAGGCCCAGCCCGGCGCTGCTGCCGGCCGGCCCTTCCAGGCCGTGGGGGTCGTGCACGTCATGGCCGAGCATCTGCAAGCCGCCACAAATGCCGATGAGCTTGCCGCCGTAGCGCAGGTGGCGGGCGATGGCGGTGTCCCAACCACCGGCGCGCAACTGCGCAAGATCGCCGCGCACGCTCTTGGAGCCAGGCAGGATGATCAGGTCGGCGGGCGGAATCGCCTGGCCGGGGCCGATGAATTGCATGTCCACCTGCGGGTGCAGGCGCAACGGGTCGAAATCGGTGTGGTTGCTGATGCGCGGCAGCACCGGCACGACCACTTTCAGCACCTGCGCTTCTTTGGCGGTCTGCCGGCGGTCGATGCCGTCCTCGGCTTCCAGGTGCAGGTCGGTGACGAAGGGCAACACCCCCAGCACCGGTTTGCCCGTGCGCGCCTCCAGCCAGTCCAGCCCCGGCTGCAGCAAGGCGATGTCGCCGCGGAAGCGGTTGATGACGAAGCCTTTCACCCGTGCCTGCTCGCTGGGCGAAAGCAGCTCCAGGGTGCCGACCAGGTGGGCGAAGACGCCGCCGCGGTTGATGTCGGCGACCAGAATCACCGGGCAGTCCACCGCTTCGGCGAAACCCATGTTGGCAATGTCGCCAGCGCGCAGGTTGATCTCGGCCGGCGAGCCGGCGCCTTCGACCATCACCACCGGGTACTGCGCCTGCAAGCGCCGATGCGAGGCGAGTACGGCCTCCAGGGCGATGGCCTTGTAGTCGTGGTAGGCCACGGCGTTCATGCTGGCCACGGCGCGACCATGGATGATCACCTGGGCGCCGGTGTCGCTGTTGGGTTTGAGCAGCACCGGGTTCATGTCGGTGTGCGGCACCAGCCGGCAGGCCTGGGCCTGCACCGCCTGGGCACGGCCGATCTCGCCGCCGTCGGCGGTGACGGCGCTGTTGAGGGCCATGTTCTGCGGCTTGAACGGCACCACGGCGTTGCCATGGCGCAGCAGCCAACGGCACAGCGCGGTGACCAGCGTGCTCTTGCCGGCATCGGAGGTGGTGCCTTGCACCATGAGGGTGGTCATGGGTGGTCCTTCTGATAAGCGGCCAGCGCCTGGCCGAGGCGACGCTCGTCGGCGGCAGTGGGCGGCAGGCCCAGGCGCAGGGCGGCGGGCTCGTGGAATAGACGCACGAGAATGCCGCGGCGGGCGAGAAAATCGTGCAACTGCGCCGCCTGCGGCAGGCGCAGGTACTGGAACAGGTCGCAGCCGCCGCTGGGCGCCAAGCCTGCGCCGCTCAGTTGGGCGGCCAGGCGGCGGCTGGCGGCGGCGCAGCGGATGCGTTGCAGGTCGTGGGTGGCGCCGTCGGCCAGGCAGGCCTGGCCCAGCACGCGGGTCGGCCCGGCGATGGTCCATGGCCCCAGGGATTCGGCCAAGCGCTGCAACAGCTCGGCTTCGGCCAGCACGAAGCCCAGGCGCACCCCGGCCAGGCCGAAGAACTTGCCGAACGAACGCAGCACGATCAGGCCTGGGCGCTCGGCGCAGTCGGCCAGGCTCTGGCGCGGATCGTTGTCGATGAAGGCTTCGTCGACCACCAGCCAGCCGCCGCGCGCGGCCAGACGTGCGTGCCAGTCGAGCAAGCGCGCACGGGGCAGCAGCCGACCGGTGGGGTTGTTGGGGTTGACCAGCAGCAGCACATCCAGCCCCTCGAGCGCGGCCTCGACCTGGTCGTCGGCCAGTGCCAGCAATTCGTGCCCGGCGCGTTGCCAGGCATGCGGGTGCTCGGCATAGCACGGGCTCAGCACCCCGACCCGGCTGCGCGCGCGCAGCAACGGCAAGGCCTGGATCGCCGCCTGGGAGCCGGCCACCGGCAACAGCTGCGTGGCACCGTAGTAGGCACGCGCCGCCTGCTCCAGGCCGTCTTCGCTTTCCGGCAGACGCGCCCAGGCCGCGAGGGGAATCTCGGGAATGGGGTACGCCCAGGGCGCGATGCCGCTGGACAGGTCCAGCCAGTCGCCGCGGGCGATGCCGTAGTCGAGGCTGGCGCGCAGCAGCCGTCCGCCGTGTTCAAGCATCCAGATAGGCTCCCAGGCAGATGATCAGCAACCACAGCCACACGCTGCGCTGCACCAGGTCCCAGCCGCGCTCGATGGCGGTGGCGTCGGCACCCTCGCCCGCACCCAGGCGCGCGCGCTCGTGCAGCTCGCCGTGGTACACCGCCGGTCCGCCCAGTTCCACGCCCAAGGCACCGGCCCCGGCGGCCATCACCGGGCCGGCGTTGGGACTGTCCCACAGCGGTGCCTGGCGCTTCCAGCAAGCGAGCGCCAGGCGCGTCTGGCCCAGCAACGCGTAGGTCAGCGCCACCAGCCGCGCGGGTATGTAGTTGAGCACGTCGTCGATCCGCGCTGCGGCCCAGCCGAAGCGCTCGAAGCGTTCGTTGCGGTAGCCCCACATCGCATCGAGGGTATTGCTCAGGCGGTACAGCACCACCCCCGGCGCGCCGGCCACGACGAACCAGAACAAAGTGGCGAACACCGCATCGCTGCCGTTTTCCAGCACCGATTCGGTGGCGGCGCGGGCCACGGCGGGCGCGTCCAGCTCGGCGGTTTCGCGGCTGACCAGATAACCCACGCGGCGCCGCGCTTCGTCCAGATCGCCCTGGCGCAACGCATTGGCCACCGGCAGCACATGCTCGCCCAGGCTGCGCAGGCCCAGCGCGCAGTACAGCGCCAGCACGTCCACCAGCCAGCCGACGATGGGCAGCCACGACAGGATCAGTGCCAGCAGCGTCAGCGGCAGCACGGCAAGGCACCAGGCGCTCACGCCATGGCTGCGCCAACCGCGACCACCGGGGTTGAGCCGTCGCTCCAGGGCGCTCGCCAGGTTGCCGAAGCCGACCAGCGGGTGGCGGCGCGAAGGTTCGCCGAGCAAGGCGTCGAGCGCCACCCCGGCCACGGTCAGCATGGCGACGCTCACGGGCGCTCTCCCCAATGGTTTTCGTACAGCATGTCTTCGAGGGGCCGGGCTTGGGCCCATTGCTCCTGGACCAGCATGGGCGCTGGGTAGAACGCGGTGACCGGCCCCAGGCACAGCACCGCCACGGCCTTGGCGCCGGCCGGCAGACCCAGCAAGTCGCCCAACGCCTGCGGATCGAACAGCGACACCCAGCCCAACCCCAACCCTTCGGCGCGGGCGGCCAGCCACAGGTTCTGGATGGCGCAGGCCAGGGAGGCGAGGTCCATTTCCGGCAAGGTGCGGCGGCCGAAGAGGTGTGCTTCGCGCTGGTCCATCAGTGCTGCGACCAGCACCTCGGCGCAGTCATGGATGCCTTCGACCTTGAGCTGCATGAAGGTGTCGCCGCGCTCGCCCAGCGCCTCGGCGGTGCGCAGACGCTCGGCCTCGACCAATCGATGGATGTCGCTGCGTAGCGCCCGGCGTGTGATGCGAATGAAGCGCCAGGGCTGCATCAGCCCGACGCTCGGCGCCTGGTGCGCGGCGTGCAGCAAGCGTTGCAAGAGGTCCGGCGCCACCTCGCCCCCGGCGAAATGGCGCATGTCGCGACGCTCGCCGATGGCGCGGTAGACCGCAGCCCGTTCGGCTTCGGTGAAAGCATGTTCATTCATGGTCGCAACAGCGCCGCCGCCGCTTCGGGGTCGGAAGGGAAATAGAAGTGCACGTAGGAGGCGGTCGTGCGGCCCAGGCGATACACCGCCTCGTTGCCGCGCCCGCCGTTGGGGCTCAGGCCACGGGCGATGGGCGTCTCGTCGGTGGTGGTCAGCGAGTGGTGGTAGGTGTGCCCGCGCAACGTGCCTTCTGGCAGCGTCACCGATTGCAGGGCCAGGGCCGCGAGGCGCTTCTGCATGGTGGCTTCGCCGTGCAGCAGCCCGACCAGTTCGGCACGCTCGCCGGCGACGTCGGTCAGCGCATCGAGCAGGTAGAGCATGCCGCCGCATTCGGCCAACAGCGGTTTACCGGCCCCATGGTGGGCGCGGATCGCCGCCAGCATCGGCGCGTTGGCGGCCAAGGCGTGGTGATGCAGCTCGGGATAACCGCCGGGCAGGTACAGGCTGTCGACGGCGGGCAGCGCCTGATCGTGCAGGGGCGAGAAAAAATGCAGGGTCGCGCCCTGGGCGCGCAGCAGGTCGAGGTTGGCGCCGTAGGCGAAGGCGAAGGCCTCGTCGCGGGCGATGCCGATGTGCACGCCTTGCAGGGCTGGGCGCACCTCGACCGGTTGCGGCGCGTCGAAGCCCACCGGAGGCGGCAAGGCGGCGTCACAGCTTTCGCCAAGCGCCTGCGCGGCGGCGTCCAGGCGCGCGTCCAGGTCATTGAGTTCGCTGGCCTGGACCAGCCCCAGGTGGCGGCTGGGCAGTTCGATGCCGCGCTCGCGCGACAGCCCGCCGTACCAGCGCAACCCCTCGCTCAAGCTGCCTTCGAGCAATTGCGCATGGCGCAGGCTGCCGACCCGGTTGGCCAGCACCCCGGCGAACGGCAGGTCGGGCTGGTAGCGCGCCAGGCCCAGGGCCAGGGCACCGAAGGTCTGGGCCATGGCCGTGCCGTCGATCACCGCCAGCACCGGGACGCCGAAATGCCGCGCCAGGTCGGCGCTCGACGGCGTACCGTCGAACAGGCCCATGACCCCTTCGATGAGGATCAGGTCGGCCTCGGCCGCGGCCTGCCAAAGCAGCCGCCGGCTTTCGGCCTCGCCGATCATCCACATGTCCAGTTGGTACACCGGCGCGCCGCTGGCGCGTTCGAGGATCATGGGGTCGAGAAAGTCCGGCCCGCACTTGAACACGCGCACCCGCCGTCCAAGGTTGCGGTGCAGGCGTGCCAGGGCGGCGGTGACGGTGGTCTTGCCCTGCCCGGAGGCGGGCGCTGCGATCAGCACCGCCGGGCAGTGTCGGCGTTCGCTCACAGTTCCACGCCCTTCTGCGCGCGGATGCCGGCCTGGAAGGCGTGCTTGACCACACCCATCTCGGTCACGGTGTCGGCCAGTTCGACCAGTTCGGGCTTGGCGCCGCGGCCGGTGACGATCACATGCTGCATGGGCGGGCGCGCCTGCAGGTCGGTCAGCACCTGGTCGAGGTCCAGGTAGCCGTGCTTGAGGGCGATGTTCAGTTCGTCAAGCACGACGAACTCCACGGCCGGGTCTTGCAGCAGTTGTCGCGACACGGCCCAGGCCGCTTCGGCGGCGGCGATGTCGCGCTGGCGGTCCTGGGTTTCCCAGGTGAAGCCTTCGCCCATCACGTGGTAGCTGACCTGCTCGGGGAAGCGCCGGAAGAACAGTTCCTCACCGGTGCTGTTGCGACCTTTGATGAACTGCACCACACCGCAGCGCATGCCATGGCCCATGGCGCGGGCGAGCATGCCGAAGGCCGAGCTGCTCTTGCCCTTGCCGTTGCCGGTCAGCACCAGCAGCAGGCCGCATTCGTTGGGGGAATTGGCGATGCGGTCGTCCATCAGCGCTTTCTTGCGCTGCATGCGGGCCAGGTGGCGTTCGTCGCGCTCGGGGGATTCGTTCATGGGGGTCTCCGCAGGCCACGGCGCCCGAACAGGCACCGGTGGGTCGATAAGGCAGGCAGACACGGAGGCGCGCAGCAGCCACGGCCTTACGCCACGGAGCACCGCGCATCACCCTCCGTGATACCGATATAAGACTGTGACAGGCCGGTCTCCGGGCTTGCGAGCGGGGCTTTGGCCCTCGGGCGGCGTGCCGCTCACCAGAGGATGACCCTTCTGGCCGTGCGCATCGCTCGACTCACCTACCGTTGCGGGGGCAGCGCCGGAATCGCACCGCTGTGGCGCCCACCGGCTTCCCAGTTTCACCCCGGTGGAAGCGTGTCCACGGGGCACCTGAAACGAACGGCGAAGGTTAGAGGGTTGCACCGGGAGCGTCAATGTGGATGGCGGGAATGGGTGGGGTAGCTGTGCATGACGACTGGAAAGCGCCTTCGACTGCAGCTCGCCCACTCCCTTGGCAGAACGCCACTAGGGCTACCGGGGCCGCTTTGCGGTCCATCGCGAGTGAACTCGCTCCAGTACGGCCTCTCTCAATCTTGTCGATGGTTCCCATTTGCGGAGGATGCCTGCATGGCCCGGATGCGTGTCGGTTTGCTGATTGCCTTGACCACAAGCCTGGTGGCCTGTGGCGAGTCCGCCCGTTTGCAGGTCTCCGACGGCATGGGCCCGGCGCCCGAGCTGCCGGCGCCGAACAAGACGCTCATTCCCACGGTGAACATCGCCCCGGCCATCGGTTGGCCGGACGGTGGCAAACCGATCGCCGCCAAGGGCACGCAGGTCAAAGCCTTCGCCGAGGGGCTGGACCACCCACGTTGGCTGTACGTGCTGCCTAACGGCGACGTGCTGGTGGCCGAAACCAACGCCCCGCCCAAGCCCGACGACAGCAAGGGCGTCAAGGGCTGGATCGCGGAGAAGGTGATGAAACGCGCGGGCGCCGGCGTGTCCAGCGCCAATCGCATCACGCTGCTGCGCGATGCCGACCACGATGGCGTCGCCGAGCTACGTGTGCCGTTCATCGAAAACCTCAATTCACCTTTCGGCATGGCGCTGGTGGGCAACACCTTGTACGTCGCCGATACCGACAAGCTGCTGCGTTTCGCCTACACCGAAGGCGCCATGCAGTTGCGCGATCCAGGGCAGAAAGTGGTCGACTTGCCGGGCGGCCCGCTCAACCACCACTGGACCAAGAACGTCATCGCCAGCCGGGACGGCAGCAAGCTGTACGTGACGGTCGGCTCCAACAGCAACGTCGGCGAAAACGGGCTGGAGCAGGAACGCGGCCGCGCCGCCATTTGGGAAGTGGACCCGGCCAACGGCCAGCAGCGCCTGTTCGCCAGCGGCCTGCGCAACCCCAACGGTCTGGCGTGGGAGCCGCACAGCGGCGCCCTGTGGACGGCGGTGAACGAACGCGACGAGATCGGCAGCGACCTGGTGCCCGACTACATCACCTCGGTCAAGGACGGCGGCTTCTATGGCTGGCCCTACAGCTATTACGGCCAGCATGTGGATGCGCGCGTCGACCCGCAAGATCCGGCCAAGGTCGCCAGCGCCTTGGTGCCGGATTTCGCCGTCGGCCCGCACACCGCTTCGCTGGGTCTGACCTTCATCGAACCCGGCACCTTGCCGGCGCCCTTCAGCCAAGGCGCCTTGATCGGCCAGCATGGCTCGTGGAACCGCAAACCGCTCAGCGGCTACAAGGTGCTGTTCGTGCCGTTCGACGACAGCGGCAAGCCCAGTGGGCAGCCGTTGGACTTGCTGGGGGGCTTCGTCAATGACGAGGGCAAGGCGATGGGGCGGCCAGTGGGGGTGGTGGGCGATGGGCGCGGGGGCGTGCTGGTGGCGGACGATGTGGGGAATGTGGTTTGGCGGGTGACGAAGGCTGGGCAGTGAGCCGATCGATTAGAGCGAGCGCAGTTTCCAGTGGATCAGGCTAGGACCGCTGAGCGGTCCAGCCTAGGCTCATCGTGTTCTACGGATTCTGCGCCAAATGCCCCGCCGGAATGATCCGCTTGGCTTGCAGATAGGCCTTGGCCCAATAGCTGTTCGACAGGTAATCCAAGCGCACCGTACCGCCCGTGCGCGGCGCATGCACGAAACGCCCTTCCCCGACATATATCCCGGCATGGCTGACCTGCGAGCCGCCGCCAGTGGCAAAGAACACGATGTCGCCCGACTGCAGCGCGTTGATGTTCACACTGGGTGCGCGCATGACGATCATTTCCCGTGTCGAGCGCGGCAGGCTGATGCCGGCGGCATCGTTGTACACGTATTTGATCAGGCCACTGCAATCGAATCCGGAATCCGGCGTATTGCCGCCCCAGCGGTAAGGCGTGCCCACCAGGCCGATGGCGCGGAACAGCACGTCCGAGGCCACGGGGGAGAAACTCGGCTGGGTGTTGAACGTCATTTGCGGCTTGATCACCGGCGCAGGCGCCGGGGCTGGAGCCTGGCTGGAGCAGGCACCCAGCAGTGCAACGGACATCAGGAAAGCGAAGCGCGCCATTGTCGTCATGGTCGGAACGTCCTGTAGGAAACCGATCGGCCATAGCCGGAAAGAGTTGAGAAATTAGATTAGACGCTTTCTGTAAATGCACACGGCGATTAGCTTTTCAGCTAATCGCCGTGTGTACCGACAACACCCCGCAACGATTAGTTGCGTGCGATATTGGTCGGCGCCATGGCCAAAGCGCGCTTGGCCTGCATGAAGGTCTTGCTCCAGTAGCGATCGCCCAGGCTGTCGATGCGCACACCGCCACTGCGGCGGCTGCTGGAGTGGATGAACTGGTTGTCACCCAGGTAGATGCCGGCGTGGCTGACACGGCCACGACCGTTGGTGCTGAAGAACAGCAAGTCGCCCGGCTTGAGCTTGTTGCGAGCGACTTTCGGCGCGTCGACGTTGATCATTTCGCGGGTCGAGCGCGGCAGTGACATGCCCGCCTCTTCGCGGAACAGGTAGCCGATGAAGCCGCTGCAATCGAAGCCCGATTGCTCGGAGGTGCCGCCGAACCGGTAGCGCGTACCGATCAGCTCCTTGCCGCGCTCCAGAATGCTGTCGGCCAGCACGGGCAACTTGTAGGGCTGGGCGCTGGAAAAGACGGGATGTTGTTCTTCGTCGAGGGCCAGGTCTTGTTCGGTGAAGACGGAAGAGGCCGATGGCTTGGCCTTGATCGAAACCTGGGAGGCGACGTGTGGTTGAACCTGAGGCTGGGAAACGGTGCCGGGTTGAGTGGCACAGCCAAAAAGCAGGGTCACCAGTGCGAGAGGCACGAGGGGTGCGAAGCGAGTAAGCATGGGCACGACCGTGGCGAGTAAGTGGTTTTGGAAGGGGGAGACTATGCCGTCACCTGTAACCATTTGCAAATTTAATCGAAAAAAATGTGACTTTTCGTTTTTGCAGTGATCCAAGGCAGCGCTTGGGCAGTTACCAGCCCAAGGTTTCCTTCAAAAACGGGATGGTCAGCTTGCGCTGCGCTTGCAGCGAGGCCTGGTCGAGGCGCTCCAGCAGATCGAACAAGGCGCTCATGCTGCGCGTGCCACGGGTGAGGATGAAATGGCCCACTTCGTCGGTCATCTGCAAACCGCGGCGCGAAGCACGCAGTTGCAGGGCGCGCAGCTTGTCTTCGTCGGAAAGCCCACGCATCTGGAAGATCAGCGCCAGGGTCAGCCGGGACTTGAGGTCCGGCAGGCGTATGGGCAGTTCACGGGGCGAGCTGGAAGCGGCCAACAGCAAGCGTCGACCGCTGTCGCGCAGGCGATTGAACAGATGGAACATGGCCTCTTCCCAATCGGCCTTGCCGGCGATGACGTGCAGGTCGTCGATGCACACCAGCTCGAACTGTTCCAAGTGATCGAGCAGCTCGATGCCGCGGTCGAGCAGCTGCGCCAGAGGCAGATAGACCGCAGGTTCGCCCAACTGCTGGAAGCGATGCGTGGCCGCCTGCAACAGGTGCGAACGCCCTACGCCCTGTTTGCCCCACAGGTAGATCAGGCTTTCCGTCCAGCCGGCGTCGGCCTCGCAGAGCCGCTCGACGTAGCCCAGCGCCGCAGCGTTGGCGCCGGGGTAATAGTTGATGAAGGTGGCGTCGTCGCGAAGGCGCACACCCAGGGGCAACTGGATCGGTTTCATGCTGGCGGCGGTCACGAGAACCCAGGGGCCTTAGGTGAAAAGACGGCAAAGTCTATACCCGCCGTGCAGGGCGCACAATCGCGCTGCCGGGCAGCGGTAGGAAAATCAACGGCTTGCGATTTGCCAGGCGTGTGGCATTGGCCGTGCGCTTCTATCTATGGAGGCTTTGCTTGCATACCGCACAGTCAGCTGTTTTTGCCCATTTAGCGCCCTGCCCGTCGGCCTGAGGATGGCCGCTGCGTGGCAAGCCTGATAAAATCGCGCGCCTTCGCAGACCGCTGACGTCTCCGGCAGCCGGCCGCCACCGCCGGTCTTGCCCGTCAGGGTCGTTTTCCCGAATCCCTCCCCGTTAAAGGCCTGGATCAATGAGCAAGCAACCCTCCCTGAGCTACAAGGACGCCGGTGTAGACATCGACGCCGGCGAAGCACTGGTCGAACGCATCAAGGGCGTGGCCAAGCGCACCGCACGCCCTGAAGTCATGGGTGGCCTGGGCGGCTTCGGCGCCCTCTGCGAGATCCCGGCCGGCTACAAACAGCCTGTGCTGGTCTCCGGCACCGACGGCGTCGGCACCAAGCTGCGCCTGGCGCTGAACCTGAACAAGCACGACAGCATCGGCCAGGACCTGGTCGCCATGTGCGTCAACGACCTGGTGGTCTGTGGCGCCGAGCCGCTGTTCTTCCTCGACTACTACGCCACCGGCAAACTCAACGTCGACGTGGCCGCCACCGTGGTCACCGGCATCGGTGCCGGCTGCGAACTGGCCGGCTGCTCGCTGGTCGGCGGTGAAACCGCTGAAATGCCCGGCATGTACGAAGGCGAAGACTACGACCTGGCCGGCTTCTGCGTGGGCGTTGTGGAAAAGGCCGAGATCATCGACGGTTCCAAAGTCGCGACAGGCGACGCGCTGATCGCGCTGCCGTCTTCCGGCCCGCACTCCAACGGCTACTCGCTGATCCGCAAGATCCTCGAAGTGTCCGGCACCGACATCGACGCCACCCAACTGGACGGTACGCCACTGGCCGACCTGCTGATGGCGCCGACGCGCATCTACGTCAAGCCCCTGCTGCAACTGATCAAGCAGACCGGCGCGGTCAAGGCCATGGCCCACATCACCGGTGGCGGCCTGCTCGACAACATCCCGCGCGTACTGCCCAAGAACGCCCAGGCCGTGGTCGACGTGGCCAGCTGGCAGCGCCCGGCGGTGTTCGATTTCCTGCAGGAAAAAGGCAACGTTGACGAACACGAAATGCACCGCGTGCTCAACTGCGGCGTGGGCATGGTCATCTGCGTGGCGCAAGAGCACGTCGATGCAGCCCTCGCTTCGCTGCGCGACGCCGGTGAGCAGCCTTGGGTGATCGGCCGTATCGAGCAGGCCGCCGAAGGCGCCGCACAGGTGGTGTTGCACAACGTCAAGGCACACTGATGCCCGAGGCTTTCTGCAACGTGGTGGTGTTGCTGTCGGGTTCCGGCAGCAACTTGCAAGCCCTGATCGACAGCAGCCGCGACGCGCACAACCGGGTGCGCGTGTGCGGCGTGATCGCCAACCGCGCCGATGCCTATGGCCTGCAACGGGCCAAGGCTGCCGGGATTCCCACGGCACTGTTGGAACATACCGGTTTCGACGGGCGCGAAGCCTTCGACGCGGCGCTGATGGCGCTGGTCGACGGCTTCGAACCCGACCTGGTGATCCTCGCCGGCTTCATGCGCATCCTCAGTGGCGATTTCGTTCGCCACTACCAAGGGCGTCTGCTGAACATCCATCCCTCCCTGCTACCACGCTACAAGGGCCTGCACACGCATCAGCGCGCCCTTGAAGCGGGCGATGCCGAGCACGGCTGCAGCGTGCACTTCGTCACCGAGGAACTCGATGGTGGGCCGTTGGTCGTACAGGCAGTGATTCCCGTTGAACCTGGCGACACCGCGCAGAGCCTGGCTCAGCGTGTGCACCACCAGGAACACCAGATCTACCCGCTGGCCGTGCGCTGGTTCGCCGAAGGGCGCTTGCGCCTTGGCGACCGGGGTGCGTTACTCGATGGCTCGCCGCTGCCGGCCAGCGGTCACCTGATCCGACTTTAGGAGAATGTATGCGTCGTGCCCTGCTCATGGCTCTCGCCGTGCTCGCCCTGCCCTTGCAGGCCGCTGAATTGAAGCCGTTTTCGGCCAGCTACACCGCCGACTGGAAGCAACTGCCCATGAGTGGCACCGCCGAGCGTAGCCTAGTGAAGAACGCCAACGGCACCTGGGATCTCAATTTCAAAGCCTCGATGATGATCGCCAGCCTGACCGAGCAAAGCACCGTGCGCATGGAGAACGATACGCTGCAACCGCAGACGTACCACTTCGAGCGCGGCGGGCTGGGCAAGGCCAAGAAGGTCGACCTGAAGTTCGATTGGGCAGGCAAGAAGGTCACCGGCAGCGATCGCGGCGATGCCGTCAGTCTGCCGCTCAACCGCGGTGTGCTGGACAAGTCTTCGTATCAGCTGGCGTTGCAGCATGACGTCGCCGCCGGCAAGAAGAGCATGACCTACCAGGTTGTCGATGGCGACGAAATCGACACCTACGACTTCCGCGTGCTGGGCGCCGAAAGCGTCGCCACCAAAACCGGCAACGTCGAGGCGATCAAGGTCGAACGCGTACGCGATCCGAGCCAGAGCAAGCGCATCACCGAGCTGTGGTTCGCCAAAAGCTGGGACTACCTGTTGGTGCAACTGCGCCAGGTGGAAACCGACGGCAAGGAGTACGTGATCGTGCTGCAGGATGGCACGGTGGACGGCAAGTCGGTGAAGGGCAACTGAGTTACCGACTGGAGTCGCAAGCTACACAGACCGGGGCCGCACAGCGGCCCCGATCGATTCACCTACCCCCATGGTTGCGTGCGAACGTCTCTTCACCCATCGCCTGGATCTGCCCCTCGATCAGCGCCTCGAACGGCCTGAGCAACGCATCGAATCGCCCCTCCCCCTCCAACTCGTTCAACGCCTGCACCACGGCCTCTATGGTCGACAACGCCTCCGCCGTGGGCGCCTTGCGCACGCGGTAGCGCGATACCCCACCGCCGCTCAACGTCACGCGTGGCAACGCTTGTAAGGCAGGATTGAGGTACAGCAGCTTGCGCGCCTTGCGCCAGGTGGCGTCGGGGACCACCAGCAACAGTGGCCGTGGATCTGCTGCCGAACCCGTATCGGCAAGCGTCACCGCCGCATCCCCCGGAAACAGCAGCACCGGCCGGTAGCCGGGCAGGGCCAGCCAATCGGCCAGCTCAGAAAACACTTCGCCCACCGCCAGTTGCGCATTGGTCAGGCCCAGCGCGGCCAGCCGGGCGGTGTTCAAGGCATGGGCGCTCTCGCTGGGGTGCTGCAGCAGCAATACGCGGTGGCGGCTGTGCAGATGCGGAATCAGCGCACAGAGGCAATGGGTGAGCGGACGCAGGCAGCGCTCGCAACGAGGTCGGGACATGGGCTTCTCCTAAGCGGCGGCAGTGTGCCACAACTCGAAGAACATCCAGCGCTTGCCCGGTCCATGAAAAAAGCCGACACCTGCGGATGCGGTGTCGGCTTTGCGATCAACGTCGGCGCGGCTGGCGCTTGCGCTGCTCGTCAGTAGGAATCGGCACCGGCTGTAAGGGCGGTGGAATGAGGCCAAGCGCGACGCCGAGGTCGTGGAGCCAGTTGTGCATACGGTCGTTCATGGTGCCCCCTTTACGGGTAAGCCTTACGGCAAAACGTTTCAGCGATGTTTCGTACAGATCCTAATCCGATTACTGCACTACGCACCCAACTAATCCTACAGATGGAGGTAAGTCTGCCTTGGTTCAAGGGCTGAAGGACAGTCCCGACAGTCGGCTAACTATTTCCCTTTGTTGCTGAAGATCGCATATCCGTTCAGGCAGTCTTTCGCAGTGCTCAACCGAGCCACCGCCGCAACTGCCGACGTACCCAGGGTTCGGCACTGACCAGCACTACCCCACCCAGCACCAACAACGCGCCCAACACGAAATTGAGGCTCAGCGACTCGCCCAGCAACAGCACGCCGAACGTCACGCCAAACAAAGGCGTGACGAACGAAAACACCGCCAAATTGGAGGCCAGGTATTTGCGCAGCAACCAGAACCAGGTCAGGTAACTGACGAACGAGACCACCACCCCCTGGAACAGCACGCTGCCGATGGCCAACGGCGTCAGCGACACCTGGCCGATCTTGCCGCTGAGCAGCGCCACCACCAGCAAACCGGCAAAGCCCACCAGCAACTGGTAGAACAGCGTCAACGACGCTGGCGCTTCCGACAAGCGCGAGCCACGCACCACCACCGTGGTGGCCCCCCAGGCAAGGCCGGCCAGCACGCCGAAGGCATCCCCCAGCAGGACCCGTCCATCCATTTCGCTCAACGGCGTACCCCCTGCGAACGCCGTGGCGATACCGGCGAAGGCCAGGGCAATGCCTACCCATTGCAACAGGCGCAAACGCTCGCTGGGCAACATGAAGTGCAGGCCCAACGCCGTGAAGATCGGTGCGGTGTACAGAAACACCGACATGTGCGCCGCCGAGCTCAGCTTCAACCCTTCGGCGATGAACAGAAACTCCAAGCCGAACAAGGCACCCGCCAACAGCCCACCGCGCCATGTTTGGGCAAGCTGACCCCATTCCCGCCGCCAGCACACCAGCAGCCCCACCAGCAGCCCGGCGATGCCGTTACGCAAGGCCGCCTGCATCACCGGGTCGATGTCCGGCGCGGCCCACTTGATCATGATCTGCTGACTGCCCCAGATCAGGCACAGCAGCATCATCAACTGGAAAGCGAAGCGGTCGGGCTGTTTGCGCACTGCGCTCATGAGTGGCCTCTAAGGTAAAGCGTGGGCATGGCAATGGCTCTTGATACATGAAAGCGGGGGATTATCCGGTGCAGCCTCTTCGCTCGCCAGGGGCTCAACGAAAAGTTCGGAGCACGAGCCGACACCGGCGACGTCATTCGGTCGACAGTCAGGTTGGGTTTGGCATTCCACAGGATTGGGCACGGTGATCTTAGGGCACCCACAATCGAAGATGTTAAATATAGGGGCCTTACACGCTGCACGTTGTCTGGCCATCAGCCATTGAATGGCAAGTGCCGTTCGACCCGCATTCGGATCACAGAGGGACCCACATGAATATCGAAGATCAGGTGCTGATGGAGATCAAGAGGTTCAGCCCCCAACCAAACGTCATCGAAGACTGGGAGCCGATAGCGGACATACTGTCCACTGCGTTTCCCTGGCAAGGTTCGAAAATCGCTTGGGGGCGGTTGAACTGGCATCGCACGCAGCCTATCGATCTGCGCCAAGCCGACTGCACACCGCAATTGAATGCTTTCCTGAAAGCCGGCGACGTGTTGAGCAAACTGCCTGAACACGGGGAGATTTTCTATATCAACGACGCCGCGCTCAACGTTGCGCTGTCGATCAGGCCCGAGATCTTTCCAGCGTTTTTGGCCTATGTGGTCAACGACATCCCGCAGCATCATTACTTCTTCGATTCGTCCGGGACATGGTGCTTCGCGGTGACTGCCGAGGGTTACTTGGATTTCGGGGGGAACAGGCAGATGTGCTACTGAGCAGGCACGGTCAATATGATATCCAGCCGCTGCATCACCGACAGACATTCAGGCACCCATCGGCGTCGCACTCGCGCCCTGTGCTCGTTTGCCAGGCTTTGTCCGAAAGTTCTGAGACGAAGGCCAGGCAAGGCTGAGGGCGGCCCCGCCGGAGGTGGCCCCGCCAAAGGTGGCCCCGCCAAAGGTGGCCCCGCCAAAATCGGCGAAGGAGCGCAGTGTAGTGAAATACATGAGCATTCCGAACGGGTCTTCAACGCAGTCTGGACGAGTATCGGAATTTTTCAGACAGAGCCAAAAAGGACAGACAACAGTGGATTTGCAACCCCTGCTCCATCAGGTACATGACCCCCAAACCTTCCTACGCTTCGCACGCGCTCTCATGGCAGATAAAACCGCATGTTCCAGCGACGATACGGACTGGCAGAACGTTACGGTCGAGGGATTCCTGGAAAGTGCCATTGCCTGGGCCGAGGACAGCGACTTCGGGATCAGCCAAGGGCTGCCACCCTCCAATCCGTGGCAACAGTTCGCGGTATTCCTGTACTGCGGCAAGATCTACGAATAACTGCGACGGCCCGAACTGTCTCCATTCGGACACGGTCGCTTTTACCAACGTCCATGCCACGTGAGCCGTGATCGTCCATACACCCGAACGACCACGGCATTCTTCCAACAGGTGAGACCTGTGCGCTCACGCCTATTGGTATGCCCCTCCAGAGATCTGCACCTTGGCCGAGACGTGCTCGAACGTAGTCGGGTCCAACGCATCGGACTGCTCGTCCAGTACCTGACGCGGATGCTCGAACCCCGGAATGCTGCTGTCGATCAAACTCAACAGCCGCGAACCGGTCGGCGTGAGCACGAAGTTCTCGCCATTGCCGCCCTCGCTTTCCGGGCGATGATCGATGAAACCGCGTTCGAGCAGTAGTTTCTCGTACTCGCAGGCACGGCTCTTGAGCTCATCGACATCCCCGACCGACTCGCCGGCGGCGGCTTTGGCAGCGGCGTGCTGCTCGGCGTAAGGGCGTGGCGTGAAGTTTTCGCCTGCACCGTTTTGCACTTCATGGAGCAGGCGTTCGATCAGATCCCAGTCATAGGTAGACATCGGCGTAACCTCGCGAAGCAACGGATGAATGACATGCTTGGGACCGGCACGGCGAAGCAGTGTTCAGAACGATCCAGACTGACTGCTCAGTCAGTTTCGCTGAACTTCGCCAATCGTGGCTGCTCCACCGCTGACATCTGCAATGGAGCCTGCACTATGAAACCACTTTCGAATCTGGCCTGTGCCGCCGCACTGCTGTGCGCCCTGCCCGCCTGGGCCTGCACACCGGAAGAAGCCACCGCCAAACGCGAAGAACTGGCCGACCTGGTCACACAACTGACCGAACAGAATCCGCAGAAAGCCAAGGAGATCAACGAAGAGTTGCAGAACATGCAGTTGGACAGCGCCAGCAAGGACTTACCGGACAAATGCCAACTGATCGACCGCCGTATGCAGGAGTTGAAAGCGGCAGAGAAGAAGACAGGCTAAAAGCGATGCGGGTCAGTTAATGCCTTAGGAGCCGCCAGTTCAATGCTCCGCCGGGCCACGAACGCCTGAAAGGCATGGCACGACCACAGAATCCCCATATGCCCCCCTGTAGGAGCGGCTTTAGCCGCGATGGCCGGCATCGCCGGCCCAACAGCCTCAACACCATAGACCTGGCATCAGCGCATCGCCTGAGCCAAGCCGGCCGGTCGGCAGGTAATAGGCGAAAGACCGTCGGCTCCCACCCATTCCCAACTGACTGCCATAAATCTAATGAAACATCACCAAAGCATCACCGCCCACTACGGCCGCGCCCCGGCAAATACATAACTCACTCAGCAGCCGGCGCCCGCTTCTTCAACGGCGCCATGCCATCGGCACTGGCCAGCGGCGCGTTCTTCTTCGGCTTGGCAGTTGGCTTACGCTTGGCTGCGACCTTCTTGTCACCCGCCTTCTTGTCTCCGGCTTTCTTATCGGTCTTTTTCTTCTTCACGCCAGCGGCTTTGCCCGACGCCTTGACCTTCTTCGGCCCGCTGTAAGTACCTTTGACTTCCTTGATCACCCGGCGCTCGAACTGCTGCTTCAGGTAGCGCTCGATGCTCGACATCAGGTTCCAATCGTTGTGGGTGATCAGCGAAATCGCCAACCCTTCCCCACCCGCGCGGCCGGTACGGCCGATGCGGTGCACGTACTCGTCGCCACTGCGTGGCATGTCGAAGTTGATCACCAGGTCCAGGCCGTCGATGTCCAGGCCACGGGCCGCCACGTCGGTGGCCACCAGCACCTTGGAGCCGCCTTCCTTGAAGCGGTCGATGGCCTGCTTGCGGTCTTTCTGGTCCTTGTCGCCGTGCAGCACGAAGGCCTTGATGTCCTTGGCCACCAGATGCCCGTAGATGCGGTCGGCCATGACCCGGGTGTTGCTGAAGATGATCGCCTTCTTGAAGGTCTCGTTGGCCAGCAGCCACTGGATGATCTGCTCTTTGTGCTGATCGTGGTCGGCGGTGATGACCTGCTGGCGAGTGCCCTCGGCCAATTGCGAGACGCTGTTGAGCATCAGGTGCTCAGGCTCCTTCAGCACCTTGCCGATCATGTCGCGCAGGGCAGCGCCGCCCGTGGTGGCGGAGAACAGCAGGGTCTGCTCGCGGTTGGCGCATTCGTGGCACAGACGCTCCATGTCTTCGGCGAAACCCATGTCGAGCATGCGGTCGGCCTCGTCGAGCACCAGCACCTGCACGTGGGACAGGTCGAGGTTGCCGGCGTTGAGCTGCTCGAGCAGACGGCCAGGGGTGCCGATCAGCACGTCCGGCACCTTGCGCAGCATGGCGGCCTGTTCCTTGAAGTCTTCCCCGCCGGTGACCAGTCCAGCCTTGATGTAGGTGAACTGAGCGAAGCGCTGCACTTCCTTGAGGGTCTGCTGGGCCAGCTCACGGGTGGGCAGCAGGATCAAGGCACGGATTTCCACACGCGGGCCTTTGAGGTCGATCAGCCGATTGAGCATCGGCAGCACGAAGGCCGCTGTCTTGCCGCTGCCGGTCTGCGCGGTCACCCGCAGGTCTCGCCCTTCGAGGGCCAAGGGAATGGCCGCCGCCTGCACCGGGGTCGGCTCGACAAAATTCAGCTCGGCCACGGCTTTGAGCAGGCGTTCGTGCAGGGTGAGTTGGGAAAACACGGAGGTAACCTCGGACAAGTAGCGGGAATTCAGTTGCATAGGGTAACGTTTTCCGCCGAAGGAGCCGAGTTTCTTTTGGCAAACTCCCTCCCCCGCGTGCACGCCGAGTGCACACCACACCGCTACACAGGTTTTGCTGATCGCTATGAACTTCCAACAACTGTGGACCGAAGCCCTGGATGTCTGGGGCACCCTCGACCAACACCCCATGCTGCACGCAGGCCTGGGCCTTGCCGTGCTGCTGTTGATCGCCTTCCTGCTCGGCCGCCTGGCCCGCTTCGTGGTGCTGCACGGCGCCCGCCTGCTGGCACGGCAACCGGCGCTGCGCTGGGTCGACGACCTGCGCCACAACAAAGTGCTGCACCGCCTGGCGCAGACCGTACCGTCGCTGGTGATCCAGTTCGGCCTGAAACTGGTGCCGCAACTGGGCGCCACCGCCGAGCACTTCCTCGACAACGTCGCCCTGGCCACTACGCTGCTGTTCCTGAGCCTGGCGCTGTCGTGCCTGCTCGACGCCCTGCTTGACATCTACGCCCGCACCGAACACGCCCGCACCCGCTCGATCAAGGGCTACGTGCAACTGGCCAAGATGGTGCTGTGGGTGTTCGCCATCATCGTCATCGTCGCCACCCTGATCGACCGCTCGCCGCTGTTGCTGCTCTCGGGCTTGGGCGCCATGTCGGCGGTGCTGCTGTTGGTCTACAAGGACACGCTGCTGTCGTTCGTGGCCAGCGTGCAGCTGACCAGCAACGACATGCTGCATGTGGGCGACTGGATCGAAATGCCGCAAGTGGGTGCCGATGGCGACGTGGTGGACATCAGCCTGAACACGGTCAAGGTGCAGAACTACCCGTGAGTTTTCACCGATTGACTAATACCCAGGAATTCCTTCAAAAAATGGACAACCTCGTCTCTAGGGATTTTCACTAACAAAGCAGCAATTACCCACCTCCTTCATTTCATCAGGAAGGAGCACTGATGGCCCGACATCGGGTCACAATCATCGACTCCCTTCTCTATCAGTCACTAAAAAAACCCATCAGATCGGTGCGTGCTCCAACGCATTTCAGGTCACCTTAGTCGGATCTCCTCCCGTGTATGGTGCTAGCGCTTACGCTCAAGAAAAAATCAGAGTGACTCGTAGGCCCTCCACTAGGTAACCAAAAGGGACGTGGTGAGCCTGGCGCGGTGCGCAGGCTGAATGTCCATTTCTATCGTTAGGGTGAGGCGCATGCTGTGTGAGTCGGTTTCAAGCAAGCTTTGCGAGTTCCCTAGATAAATCATCACTGCGTCGCTCGAAAATGAGCGCAGCCAACTCACTCTGCGCTTCGCCGCCACCGGCGCACACGCATCGGGACTTCCGCTTGATAACCACAAGCTGCTCCCAAAGGGCGCGAGCAGTAACGTGAGTGAGCGTTGCAGTGTCCTCTGGTAGGCAGGGCTACTCCGTCTCGTGGCCGGCCCACAGCCGCAGGCCCTCACCATGAAGATTTCGTCTCAGAGCTATACCCTCTAGGAACCTACTAGCTGACCGCTGATCAGGTGATCAAAGTATGGAAATAAGAAAACGCCCACGCCCACTAATACTATTTTTATAGGATACTTACTGCGGTATAGCCCCACACAACTGCATCACCTCTTATCACAATCCCACCCGCCAACTGACGCAACGCCTAGAGACATCACGCCTGCGAGATTCTCCACAAAAAAAACAGAGAAATCCTAATAAGAAAAAACAGATTGTCAATTAAGCAAATATTATCAAATACCTCACAGCAACAGTTTAAGAGTACACTTTTAGCATACTTTGGATGATGCTTGACAGTGGCTGCCCTAGAACCTTAAATCCCCTACCTCAGTCCCACTCAGCTCGTCTGCACATGCCAGCAGTAGTAAACCGAAAACCGCGTCCAACCCCATACCGGAAGTACAGATATGTCGTACTGCCACGCATCTCCGTATTCAAGGCTGAGACAGCGGCATCTGATGATCTCCCTGGTGCAGTGGCTATTATCCAAGGCAAATATGTCATCCAGCCGTATAAAAGCGGCTCGGGTAAGTATGAATTAAGAAATGTCCCCGTCATTTTGAGGCCAGACGGCTCAATATGGCACCACGGTTCTCTTTATTTGCTATCACGCGCTTCTGAGTACAGCCCTCCTTCCGACCAGACGCTTAAAACGTATGCAAAAGGATTAGTTGATTACCTCAATACCTTAGCTATTGATCAAATAGACTACCTTTCTACTCCATTGCACAGAAGTCTTCGGCCGACCTACTACTACAGGGCCGAACTTGAAGACAGAATAAATGGCAACCTACTTGCGGTATCTACTGCAAATTCACGCATTAGTTCTGTCGTTAACTTTTATCGATGGATGAAAAGCCGATACGATTACCATCCCACGCAAGCTCTCTGGGTTGAAAAAAAACGATACGTACGCTTCAGCAACCCGCAGGGGTTTAGTAGCGGTAAGGACGTAATTACAACCGATCTTAATATAAAACAATCACAAGAGATCAATACAGGTGAGTACATCGTAGATGGTGGTAAGTTATACCCATATAGCGAAGAGCAGCAGCGCACAGCCGTAAAGATCCTCTTAGAAACTCAAAACACAGAGATGATCCTGAGCTTTTTAGTAGCGTTAACTAGCGGCGCGCGCGCTCTTGCAACATACACCTTAAGAATTTCTGACATAGCAAATCCTGGAACAATAAAAGGCTGCGAGGTAGCCATCAATATTGGCCGCCGTACTAATATTGACAACAAAAACAACAAAAAAATGAAAATCTACATTCCAGCCTGGCTAAATAACCTTATCTATACATACATCAATTCCGAGCGCTACAAACGCAGAGTCGCTAAAGCGGGACAGCCGACAGATGGCGCGCAATACGTATTCTTAACTTCACATGGCAACCCATTCCACATAGCTAAAGGAGACATGAGGAGAGGACAAGCGCAGCCGATCCAGGAAGGAAATTCTGTACGGAAGTTCATTTCAGAAAAAATTCAACCTGCACTAGACAAAACTGAATCCCCGTTCAAATTCCGGTTTCACAACTTGAGAGCCAGTTTTGGCATGAACCTTCTAGAAGAAAAAATCAAAGGCTTAAGCTCAGACTCTGTGGCACACACGAGAGCCTTAGGCAAAGTCCAACAACGCATGGGGCATGCAGACATCTCTACCACCCGAAGATATCTCAGCTTCCGTGAAGATAAACAAATGATATTTCAGGCACAGACAATGTTCGAGCAGCACCTGCAGAAGATATCGGAAAATTATGTACACGGTTAAGACTAAGTCATATCTGCGGAATATTTCCGAGATTACCGTGCTCGATCTGGACAAACTCTCCCTCTTGGAAATTAACGCTAAGATAGATGAGGTTGGCATCCATCAGATCGCTTTCGCGACCAAAGACGAAGAAGTATTTCACGTCGGCTCCCACTGCTTCATAAATCGATACCGGATCGGAAGCACGTCCCTTTACAACTGCCAAGAGCATGAACTGAACCTTAACAAATGCTCTGCCCTTGATGGCTGGGCAAGAGACATTGCTACTGACGTCAAGACCGGGGCTATTAGTCAGAGGACATTCATGTCTAGTGCAAGGGATTTCAATCAGTTCCTATGCTGGGCTTATGATAACGGTTATCCTGACTTACTGGATAGTGACATTATTTACTACCAAGCGTACTCAGCATACTCAAGATACGTGTACGACACTCACATGGCGGGCAAGTGGGCCTACCATACGGCAATTCTTAAGCAGACCTGCCCGCTCAATGTAATCCATCGACTTTTCCCGCACTCAGTTAACAATTTCAAGCCGGCACTTCCAAAAGTTCCAGTAAATAGAATTAGAAATGAAACAGAAGTACCGACGGAGCAAGCTATTGCTCATAGCCTAGCTCTGTGCACCGACGTATTTAACGAATTCACAGACGCCATTTTAAATGCTGCGAAATATCCATTTCAAGCTAAGATCTTGAATGAGAAATTGTGGGTTATTCCACACCTCTACTTATGTCACCCACTAAACTTTTCGCCACCAGAGGTGAGTACCGGAATATGGTGCTATGAAACTGGCACCCTCAAAGAACAGCAACCAAAACATCGTGTGAAAATTTACAACAAGGCGCTTGCGGTCTTATCCGAAGAGAACCGCTCTCCTCAAGCGCTAACGCCATACAGGCACCGCCTAGGTAAGTGGGCGCATGACTGCTTCCTACTTATGTTCACTGCCAATACAGGCATGAATGAACAGCAGATCAGGGACTTGGAATGGTTAACTGACGAATACGAAATTGTGCCCAGCGTTCAGGGATTTCGGACAATAAAATGGCGAGCCGGAAGAAAAATACAAAGCTTCACAATCGCAACTAGCTTCGTGAAGAACTTTAAGCGTTATTTGGAGCTGAGATCACACATAACCAGAGACAGGCCACTGAACTCACTGTTCATCCAGCTTCCCGTCCTGATGCACAACCGCTGGAAACCACTGAGCGCCAACGCCTTAAGAAAACTAGGCGATGCCATGCGGATGTATTTTGATAGTGGCTTCCCATTCCTCAGCTACCGACAATTCCGGCTCTATAAATACAACTACCTCCTCAGTAAATTTGGTATTGTTGTTGCAAGCCAAATCATGCAAAGCAACCTTGGCACGATTTCCAAGGCTTATTCTACTGCGGCTGACGAAGTAGCCACGAAAGAGATCAGCGCTTATTACAACCTGTTCTCTGAAACGCTCAAGAAAAGAAAGCACGAAAGCATGCCCTCCGGGCATTGCATCGAACCTGGCAATGCAATAGCTCTTATTGATATTCAACATCCCATAAGCGAACCAGACTGCGCCAATTTCATTACTTGCCTTTTCTGCGAAAAGTTCGTGGCACATGCCACAAAAAACGATGTACGAAAGCTTCTCAGCCTTAAGTATTTTTTGTATGAAATACGCCATCAATCTACCTCAACCGTGGAGTACGACACCCTGAATGGGCCAACCCTTCAACAAATCGAGCTCATCATTCAAAAGCTTCGCACCACCTCAAAAGAGTTCAGTGCTGCTATCGACCAGGTAGAAGAGGAGGTGTTCACCAAAGAAGCTTTGTCAGACTATTGGAGCGCATTAATTGATAACTTGGTGCGAATAGGAGCATTAGCGTGAAACAAAAAACAGTGAAACATGCCTCAACCACGTATAATGAAGCATACCTTGGCATGCCCGTGAGCGAAATTAATGGCAACACAATTATCAGCAGGGATGACCAGGGATACATTCTTTCACTTCTCAGTGACACCAAGTGGCATACCCCTCAGCTCAGCAACCATCACATTAAATCTTCGGCGGTATGTTTCGCTAAATTTCATGCTCATACCGAGGTCGAGATTGAAAGTTTAAACCTGGCCAAGACAATCATCTGCACACAAATTTTTCGACCCTCAAAAAGAACCGGTTCTTTTCCAAGCCACGACTCGGTAATGGCAAACCTGGGAATGCTTCGGAAGCTGTATAGCTTCGCAAAACAGAAGCGCTTGAGCCTATCAGATCTTTTTGACGACCCAATCGAGATGGGTGAATACATTCGACATATCGACTCCCGGATCAACCTTAGACTTTTGCAAACCCTCCTAAATAAGCTGCTCGAAGACAGCATTCACTCCGTATCTCCTCTCGCAATCAGGCTGTTAGAACAACTTATAAAAGAATCCGAGGATGAATCTGAGCAGCACCCAGTGATACCTGGACGCATACTCTTCCAAAAAATATCTAACTACAACAGCTTACTTGAAGAATATAAATCCTATGCAAACAAAATAAGAGAACTGAACCTCAGGGTTGCCGCCAACCCTTTTTATGGGAGAATGAAAAAAATTTCCTCAGACCCGCTACGCCCCAATGTGCCTTTTCACCAAGCTATTGATGAGTGCGGACTAACCCAACTCAGTGAAAAATACGGCTTCAACCAACTATCGAATATTGGCAACTATCTCAACCGCTGTTATTACGCAGCAAAAATGCTCATTCATGTCTTCACGGCAATGCGAGAAAGTGAAGCATACTTACTGAAAGAGTCATGCGTCAAAAAAGTTTCAGCCGATACCTACACTGTGCATGGGTTAACGCTGAAGCTGACTAAGGAACCCCGCCCCGCCCAATGGGTGACTTCAGCTGATATTCTCTTCCCTTATAAAATGGCAATGAAAATTACAAAGCTCATCAAGGAATTCATGCCAAATCATATTGCCACGAATAAATATTTGTTCCTGTCAGTTTCATATCTACCCACGTCCAATCAATATAATAAAAGCTCCAAATCCACGAAGCTGGTTCAAGCCTCTCTAAATCCTCTGAATTTCGAGCCGAGCTTTCCTGCTAGCGTCATCACAGCTGAAGATTACAATGAGCTTCTGATGCTAGACCCCCTCAGGGAGTGGCACTCAAAAGAAGAATTCCAGCCAGGTCAGCATTGGAATTTAACCACTCATCAGTTTAGGCGGTCAATGGCGGTTTACGCCGCGCAAAGCGGCCTCGTATCGCTCCCATCTTTGAAACGAATGTTACAGCACACGTTACTCCAAATGTCACTCTATTACACCAAGGGGTTTGCTACAGCAAAATTCCTTTTTGAAGACGTAAATCCTGAGATTGCTAGATACTTTAAAGAACAAGCGATTCCAGCTGAGTCTAGCCTATTCCTGAAAGACGTCATTATGGAGGAAGCAACCATTCATGGTGCCGCAGGCACTTTTTATGAGCGCAATGTTAAAGAGTCGTTCCTCGGCAACATCGCCACCAATTTTGCCGAAACATTGAAAAAGGTCAAACAGGGACTACTCTCCTACAAAGAAACTATTCTTGGTGGTTGCTTCAAGGTTGGAGAGTGCAAGGAGCGAGCGCACCATAACTTTGTTAGCTGCATAGACTGCAGTAGCGCCTGCATCAAGGAAAAAAAGCTCGACCAGACCATTTTAATTCAAATCAAAATCATCGAGAGTATTCCCGAGGGTACGTTTGCCCACAATACAGAAAAAACCAAACTCAGCATGTTGCAGTTCTTTAAAAAAAAAATCTCCAAGGTGGTCGCATGAGTTTAAATATTATTGAACATTATAAGACTACTTCCCAGCGACTGAGTGGTAGTCAGCCTACCTCATCTGGCGTGAAAATCAGCTGCGACGATGTAACTAAAGCAGCATGGCGAGGGAAAGCTGCCATGAAGAAAAAAGACCCTGGTGCTGGATGCATCCACAAAATTCAATCACAGTATTCTCAAATCCACATGGATGACATGAACCCATGATTTCCGATGTCATTCTTCAATATGAAGCAGCCCTGCAACGACTGATTGAAAACAAGCCAAAAATCTTACCACCAGGCAGTAAGATCAATAATGACAACGTAGCGTTGGAAGCTGGACGCGGCAAAGGCTCCATCAGAAAAGATCGTGAGTGTTTCGATGATCTCCGCGAGAAAATCAAGGCTGCTGCTGCAGTACAAAAAAAAGAAGGTAGTGCGAAGCCCAACAAGGGTGCTGAGAAGCTCTTCAAAGATCTCTACCACGAGAGTTTGGCCAGGGAACTGATGCTTATCTCGCAGATTGACGAGTTGGAGAAAGACCTTTCGGCCATGAGCAACGTGACTAACATTGCCAGCCGAAAGAAATCCAACCGAGGGACTGAAGAGAAATGAATACCCTCAATAAGATCCTAAATTTTTTCTGGCCGGATCAACGGAGTGATTGGGAGAGGAAGCGAGAGCGACTCTTCATAGACGCTGTCAACAGATTGAAAAACTTCTATGTGACCGATCAGGGTGGCATTTCGATGGATCCTGAAGAGGTCAGGGAGCGATCCTGAGCTTTGCTAGGCAGCATGATAGTGCCCCGCAGACTGAGCATCCTCTGCCAATGGGGGCTACTGGAATAATCATGGAGCGGTACGCATGGAGGCGCCTGGATCACGCATCGGCGGTTCGGTACGAGCTCCTGGTCTCTGATAAAGGCGTTTGTTCTGTGATAGCTGCAGAGCGATTTTCATCGAGCATCACCTGTCAGTACGGGCTGCAAGGTAGCCGTGCTGTGCGGGGTAATACCGTAAAGGCCATTACTAGCAATAAGTTGACATGGCATACCTGCCTAGAGTCCGCGATCCAGGCATATGAAGAAAAAAACCAAAGGAGCTTTGTAATGGGCGGTAAACGGAAGCCATTCATTACCACCAAGGTGATCAGCGAGGCAATCGTGTGGTCAGGCAAAACAAAGGGATGGAGGCATGAACTGATTCAAGAAGTGTGGGAGCTATCATCTCTCCATCTGTCAGAGGCAGTCATTAGAGACGTTTTTTCCCCCATCCTCGCAAAGCCTACTGTCTCAGCTCTGCTCAACCGGAGCGTGTATTTCGTCACTGGGAAAGAGACGCTTCAATTCGAATGCCCACAAGGCTCTATCAGCGACCCTTGCTACATTCTCAGCGGAATGTTGCGCGATTTGATCAAGAAGCAGTGGCCTATGGACTGCTTGCCCCCACTCGATAGCGAATGGAATGACTTTAACGAGGCTCTATTTGAGACGCTCTTTATTCTAGGATTTTCGTCGCGCCGCCTCAGAGGTTGGAAGCTTGAACTAGACCTAGGAATGTGAGTTGAAAACAGTCGGATGTTTGGATACCCTTATAGTGTCCTCAAAGACGGGTTTACCTGGGCACCTGCGGTCAGCAAGCGCAACCTATGAGTACCAGGCTAGAACACCCTACTCCCTCCACATGCAATGAATGCTTGTCGTTCAAGCTGACAACGACGCCGTAGGTATTCATGTTCGGCATGTGGGATGAGTAGGTTCAAAAGTACACGTCGTGTACTATTCCTCCTTACCCCATAACACGTGAATACCTGTGAAGTTCAAGGTGGGCCATTTCCCTTTGCCACTCGCGTACAAATTTCTTCCAGTCACGGTAATACGCGCCTTCGATCAGGCGTGTTGAGCCTCTGCTCGCACACTGAAACCGCTCTCTCCACGGTTGGGGGATATCTGCATCACACACGATTAAACTACCACCTGGTCGCAGGGTGGCCGATACCGATGGGACTGAGCTGCGTAGCTCGTGTCGGTCGATGTCATCTAGGATGGCTAGGGAATCAGCGGCGCGTGGATCACCAGGCTTGAAATCAGCGAGCGCCCACAGCGCTTTCCGCCGTGCCGACTCGCGAAGCTTCAGACCGTCGTCGATGGACATCGTGTCGACCCCTAGTGAGGCCTGCAACCGAGCCCGCCTTCGCCGGCAAGCATCCCTTCAACATATTCGATAGACATCTCCAACTCGCCTTCAGCCTCTTTCAAGACCGAGTCAAGCGATGCGTGAGCACCAGAGGAGCGGAGCTTTGCTATCAGCTCCAAGAGCTCTCGGCCTTGGCCGATGGGCATTTGGATGTTGCAATACACAGTGTCCTTGGCGTCTCTGGCCATGGGATCTCCAAAAAACTCTCGTGGTCGGGCGCGCCCTTGCGGGCCGGCTGTCGTAAACCGAGCCGCTCGCCATGGCGGCGTCTCGGCCCTCCGGGCGTCCATCCTCGCGCCTGCGCGCTCCGCTTGCCTGGACGACGCCCCCTGGCACAGCGGAGGAATACAGCGAGGACGGCGATGGTGAAGCCGCCTTCCTCTCTTACTTGTGAAGCTTGCTAAAGCGCTCTACTACCACGCTCGGCGCTGTCGTCGGCCACTCCTCAAGATTTCCAGTCTTACGGAGGAAATTCCATGCACAGAGTGCGAAAAATACGATAGGTAGAGCGCCAATCCATAGTGCAAGATGATGAATGTCCACGAACGCTTCGCTGATACTTGGGGCATTCTTAGACATGGGCAGGATTGCGACGACCCAAGTTAGAACGTAAGCCATTACAGCAGCAATGGCTGCACTGACAGATATCATCAAGGGCACCCCAAATCGCAGCTTCGTGACCGTCCGCATGTTCCCATCCTGCGGCTTTATCGCGTAAATAATGCCTTTGTTTTTTGTCTTATCTTTTGATTTTTTGTATATACCATAGAGTTCATAGCGACTACCTTTATCCAGCTCCTCGAATAGCGCCATTGGAACTTCAATATTGGGCACTATCACGCCATCGATTTTCAGGATGACTTCAACACCGTCGCTTTTTTCTTTAAACACGCGAATGTCATCAAGGTTGCCCGACATTTTCAAACAGTCAACAAACATACTAAATTTAACTCCTGTCAAAATATTCCGGTAAAATTCAGGCAGCAGAAGACATTTGGCTCCTCTTGATTCGAGGCTACTCACAGCCCCATCCGTGTGCTGTCTTCCCCAGATGTTTGATAGATGATCAACCGTGGCTGCGTACAGGTATGGTCATCCCTCCAAGCCAAGCGCAACCATCAGCCCACGCCCAAAGATCAGTATCCACCTTGGTTTTTGAGCCCGTGAGCCACTCCAGGTGCGTCAGCCCTTCTACAGGCGTCCCCTTGCATCCAGCAAAGCGAGCAGCCAACGGCCCCTCAAGCACGCCACATGCCACAATAATATCAGCATGCTCAGTTTATCGAAACGGGCAATGCATGGCTCTATCCTCGATTTTTGGGGATGGCTCCATGCAGCTTAAAGAAGCATTAGCCGGGGTTCTGCGCGGAGCGCGAGCTCACCAGGGTTTGAGCTATGAAGAGCTAGCTGGAGCGACTCACCGCACGTACGTCGGCATGCTTGAGCAAGCTCGAGCCAATCCGACGCTTGAAAAGCTTGAGGAGATAGCCGAGCACCTGGGTCTCGATCTGCTTACGGTAGTGGCGCTAGCTATCGCAACACAGACCGGCCTGAACCCGTCAGTAGTTCTTGAGGATGCTGTCCTTCGCACGAGAGAGTTCGAAGCAAACGGAGGCTGGGAGCTGGTCACTGAGCAGTTTGCGGATGGGAAGCTCGTGAAGCGCCGGCAAGGTAAGCCCAAGCAGCCTCGAAACGCAGACGCCATCCGAGAGCTCAAGGCCTTGGGTTTGGACAAGAAGACCATCGCTGAGAAGCTCGAGATCGCTGACAGCACGGTTCGCAAATACTGGAACGCTGAAGGTTAAGGAGGACGGGGCTTAGTCGCATTGCTGGTTCTGGGCTGGGTATGCAGGTGAGACAGATGAGCCCTGGTCAGACTCGTCAGCACTTGAGGTGGATATGCTTCCTCACATACCCTTACAGGGTATATGTCCGGCACCAGACACTCAGCCGAGAAAATGACCTGTTGATGAGCACGCCTAAAGCCCGCTCACAACAACCGGAAACCTCGAGCAGCACCTCTGCAACGCTTTCTGGCGGTTTTTACCTTTTGCCCATTACGCCTGCCCTCCAGGAAATAACCATGACTATGGATGCTGCAGCACGCAGCCTGCGCGAAGCGAAACATGTAGTGGTGTTCACTGGGGCGGGCGCGTCAGCTGAGAGCGGGATCCCGACCTTCAGAGATGCTTTGACTGGACTTTGGGAACGATTCGATCCCGCTCAGTTAGCGACCCCTGAAGCTTATCGTGCAGACCCGTCCCTCTGTTGGGGCTGGTATGAGTGGCGCCGGAGGAAAGTAGAGCTTGCTCAGCCGAACGACGCGCACCGTGCAATCGCTGACCTTGTCAAACATGTGCCAAAGCTCACTGTCGTCACGCAAAACGTCGATGATTTACACGAGCGTGCTGGGAGCCTTGAGGTGATCCACCTACACGGCAGTCTGAACTCCCCCAGGTGTATCGACTGTGGGCTAACCCATACGCTTGCCCTCCCCTTCGATACCCTTCCCGAAGGTGGGGCTCGGCTGGAACCGCCGGCATGCAGCGCATGCAATGGGTCTATTCGTCCGGGAGTAGTCTGGTTTGGAGAGATGTTGCCTGAGCAAGCTTGGAACGACGCCCTTGAAGCAGTAGAGGCTTGCGATTTTTTTCTATCGGTCGGGACTTCAGGGATGGTTTACCCAGCAGCCGAGCTACCCCTTCGCGCCCTGGGGAATGGCGCAACGGTCGTCCACGTCAATCAGGTGCGGTTCGATGTCAGCAGCCGAGAGCACTTCTTGGAGGGGTCAGCATCACGCATGCTACCGACCCTTCTCTGCCGTGCGTTCCCCTGATGCGAGGATCTAGATCCAGTCTTCTTCGCGACAGATGATAGTCATCAGATGCTCCCAGGCTGTTCGATATGTCTCCAGACGGTAGCTTAGCTTCGCGCCAGTTTCAATACGGCGCGCCTCGCTGAACCTCCTTCTAGCCCGGCAAGGTCAGCGAAGCGAACCATTCCGCGTAGGGCGTGTTGATGACCTTGTGAGGTTTATAGTCCGGGCTGCCGTCAGTCCACCAGACGGGGCACCCTTGGCGGCAGTAACCGCTTTCCTTGCTTTGAGGGCATTCTCGTCTGATCGGATTTCGCCTGCTTTACGTCTCGCCCAGCGCGTATGAGCTCCTCGCGTCCAGGGTCTCCTGGCAAGCAAGACTGACCAAGGTCAGAATCTGCATCTGGCAAGCCTGGCACAGGCGAGTCAGCAAGAATTTATTCAAGCAAGGACGATCATCAATGCAACAAGTCAGGTTTGTTCGACATGGGCAGAGTGCTGCGAACGCAGGCCATCCGAGCCGTGATCATGAAAGCATCCCTTTGACCGCCCTCGGCTTGCATCAGGCACAGAGGGTAGCCAGTTCATTTTCGATTGTTCCTGACCTCATTGTCGCCTCACCCTTCACACGAGCGCAGGCCACCGCCTTGGCGACAGCCGCTGTGTTCCCTAGGACGCCCGTTGAGACATGGCCGATCCAAGAGTTTACGTATCTGGAACCTACTCGCTGCATCGACACCACGGTCGCTCAGCGGAAGGGCTGGGTGGATGAATACTGGCTGAGAGCCGCCCCCGCCCATCGCGACGGATGCGGCGCAGAATCCTTCCTGGATTTCGTCGCTCGAGCGCGGGCCTGTTTGAATCGACTCGCTCAGCATTCAGCCACTGAAATCGTCATGTTTTCCCACGGGCAGTTCCTAAACGCAGTCGCTTGGCTATTAGAGGTCAGACCTCAGCTTCTCGATGGCCGTGCCATGGCTGACTGGCGAGAGTACGAGATAGCTAATCACATCCCGAACGGAGGCGGTTTCTCCTTATCGCGGTGCCATGGTGATGCAGCTTGGATATTCAGTAGACGAAATTTTTGAGAGCAGGCCTGGCAACATGGAACTCGACGACTCCGACGATAGTTCATCAAACGAGCTCACAGCACGTGAGGTCAGCCACGTGCTGCGCGAAGTCGTGCTTGGACGTCGACATATGACAAAGGTGGGCGCACAGACGTGGGACGAGGTCTACGCCTGCCACTTTGAGGTGGATGCGGAGGGATGGCGTATCTCGATTTACAACGACTGCGATGAGCTCGATTACTGCGAGCATGCGGTGAGCCCCGATGGGCAGCGATGGGATTTCGACCCTGGTGCTCGTACAGATCCGATTGCGCTGCTGTCGACCTGGGAGCATCAGAGCCTGGAGCGAATGTTAAAAGCACTCTAGCAGCTCAGTGGCGCGCCTCGTTGGGGACGGCTGTCGTAAACCAAGCCACTGCGTGGCTCGGCCCTACGGGCTTCCATCCTCGCACCTCCAACCCTCCTGGTCTGCGCGCTCCGCTTGCCGCTCGCGGGTCATAGGCATCAGCTCGTTTGAGGTCGCTTCCTCAGCATCGGCATCTACATCAACCATATGCGTATCACCATCAGGTAAAATCTTGCGGTCTTCCAAGCTGAATTTTGGAGCGTTCGTAGCTCATGCCCCATCTGCTTAAACTCCAACAGAATCATGCGGGCCGCGACTTCATCGTGGGTGACATCCACTTCAAAACCCGAGAGCTTCATAAAGCCCTGCAAGCTATCGGTTTTGAAAAATCTGTCGACCGGCTGATAGCTGTGGGGGATCTCATCGACCGTGGGCCAGGCATGCTGGATGGGCTGAAGCTGCTGGGTGAACCCTGGTTCTTCACAGTGCGGGGCAACCACGAGCAGATGCTCATCGACGCCTATCGAGCTAACCCACACCTGCCCTACTCCGCTCATGGCGCCCGGTGGTGGCTCACGATTGATGACGAGTCCAAGCCCATGGTTATCGACAAGCTGGATAGCTTGCCGCTGGCTATTGAGGTGGAGACGGCTCAGGGCGTGGTCGGTGTAGTACACGCTGATGTGCCAGTCGGATTGACCTGGGATGATTTCACCCAGGGCCTTGATGACCCCCAATTTCAGGATGTCGCGCTGTGGGGTCGTGAGCGCATCAAAAAGCACCATCGCGGCGGTGTTCCGGGTGCCTGGCGTGTCTGTGTCGGGCACACCTGGATTCCGCGTTCTCTGCGCCTCGGGAATGTCCTTGCCCTAGATGTCACTGGCGGTGGGGATGGCCCTCTGGCGATCTACTCGGTGCGGGACGACGTCGTTTACGTGGATGGTAAAGCCTCAGGGCTCGACCAGGCAGAGCGCCTCGGTGAGCAACTGAACGAGCTTGAGCAGTCGCTGACGTCACTCAAGACACTGCTGAGTGTGAACAAGCTTATCGAGTCGCAGATCGCCAGCCGTGATGCCGAGGCACGTGCGCAGCAGATCACTTCTATCTGGCTTACACTGGCTGACGATATCACCGGCATGCAGCAGCTGATGAATGCCCTGCACGGATTGAGCTTGCTGTCCGGAGAACGCCGTGTGGCTAAGCAGGAGGAGCTGCAGACAAGGTACACCGGCACGCCCGCAGGGGAATTGCTCACACGGCTATTTGGTTCCGGATATGAATGATGGAAAATGTGCCGAACAATGCCTGATGCTTATCTTGCTCAAGAGATAGACTGCCAAGTTGCAGTACATAAACTGACCGTAAATCCATCCAAGGCCGCACCGATGACCTCAGACGAAAAAAATACGAAGAGCAAGGAGGCCACTGCCGCATACGAGCAGAAACAAAACCGGAAGCGACCTGACTTCCTCAACCAGGCCATGCTTGATCAGATCGCGCATGATCACTCGCGATACCTCAAAGAGGTAGGCGCAATAAGTAAGGAACGGTGAATCACCTACGTGACCATTTGCGGGAGGGAACATGCAGTTTCAAAAAACCAGAGACCCGGAGAGGCTAGAGGTTGAGCGCCGGGCAGCGGCCCTTGCGGCAGCCGGCTACCCGGCTCCAGCACATGATCATGCGATGGACGCTGAATCTATAATCAAGGCAGTCAAGGTTGCACGGGCCGCCGAGATTGCGAACTCTAGAAACTAGATCAGCATTAATCCAAGGTGGGGGCGTCACTGTCTGCGCTCGCAGAAATACCAGCATTGGTTAACCTCAAATCGGCTCGCAGCCGGCTATCACGTAACGGATTCGCCAGTGATGGCCATGATCGCTCTGAACGACACACCGTAAGCCTCAAAACCGAGCCTGGGTCAATCTGATCTGTAGTCCAGGCGGTCATGGTGGTACCCATGCACGACCATCTTCGCTCCCATAGCCTGGGCAAGCTCATCGATCTCCGAGTAGCCGTACGGGTGACAACTCGGCGCTTCATGACATACCAAGATGTCCGCCTTCTCCATTGCGAGCGAGAAATAATCGTCTGGGTAGATCGCTGAAAGTGCGTGCTTTTTTTTCGTCGAGACGATGTCCGCGTGCTACCGCAGCAGGCCTCAGCAGCCATCTCGGCCACAGGCCCCGGTCTGGTGGACAGGTCGAAGATCGACGTGATAGTTTTCACCCACCGATGTATCTGGATCGGGCGGTCGGCTCGCGAAGGCCTCAGTGCCACAGGTTTGCTACACCCTTCTCATCGCACGCATTTCGACAACAGTCAGCGGGCAGCCGACGCCTCGACGTTATTGGAGAACTGCCAATGCGCGTACCAGTACATCCGAACGACCCCCTCCGCCCTAGTGGCCTGAAAAAGATTGCCAAAGACCTACAAAAGCAGTGGTGCGGCTCAAGCCCCCTCGCCTACACATCTGCCCTGGAACTTCTTGCTTAAGGACTTGGTTACGAGCCTGTAACCTGCAGTGCCGCCCTTGCAGAAGAAATCTTCCGCACATGCTCAAGGTTTTTCAGAACCAACCGTTTTTCATAAGTATGTATCCCTTTGAGCAACGGCTTTGACCATTCCTAGTGATCCCTTCGTAGATCGTCTCAGCGGCGCCATATCGTTCCCTTGCACGCTACAAGGCAACCGCCAGCACCGCGCATGGGTGCGGCTCATCAACAACATCAAATCTTCTACCTGCACATCCGAGTTCGATAAGGCTGCAGCCTATGTTGAAGGCTATGCACACGCGCTTGTGGATAGCGGCCAGATCGGGATTTCCATCGACCGAGATTTGTTGATCATCGAGACTGTCGACGCTTGGCGATGCGCCCGTAGTAACTCCAGCATCCCCACCAATTTTTAGCCACCAGTGAGAACTATGACCTCTACTTTTCAACGCTATGCCGATGACGTACCGTCTGAATTACGCATCCAGATGCCGCAGCGAGTTCTGGCTACAACCGTCAGTCATTATCCAATTGATGTTCTGGTAGGTCACTGGGAAAAGTATCTGGTAGACCCCTCATCCGCTTGTGAGAGATTTCCGTGGGCTGAACGATTTGTCATGGGCATGCCTGTACCAACCTGGATGCGCGGCGTGAAGTGGAACGTTGGCCAGCAGGCTCGTTTCATTACTGCTGTGTGGTCAGGGGGAGACCTGGGAAGCTACCTTACAAACGACTGGTCGGAGCCGGCGAGCACTGGTAGGGCATTGGCGGAGAACAGCGAGATTCTGGTCGACGGTCAGCAACGGCTTCACAGCTTGGAGCGGTATTTCTTAGACCAGCTTGGGGTGCCGGATGCACAAGGTCAGCCAAGGGTCTGGTCTGAACTCGGCAATGGCGAACGGAAGCGTTTTTTGTCGACGATCTTTACCCACGCGAGGGTGTCCTCTGGCGACGAGGCAGCATTGCGAAAAACGTATGATCTTTGCACACAGGGCGTTGTGCCTCGGTCATTTGAACAACGCGCCTTGAGGTAGTATTCGACGCTGCGGTTGTCGTGGCATGCCCTAGCAGGGACGGCTGTCGTTAACCAAGCCCTGTCTACGACAGGTCTTGGCCCTTCAGGCTTCCATCCTCATGCCCTTCGACCCTCCTGGTCTGCGCGCTCCACTTGCAGGATGTCGAAGTCACCACGTAGATTGGACATCTCCTGCAGCTACCAGATACTAGCTCCTATCCATCGAGAAGTGAGGTAAGGCGAAATGGCATGGCTCTTTTGGAAAGACAAGCGTCCTCAATGGATTCAGACGGAAGAGCGAGCGTTCATTAAAGCAGCCAACTCCCTGAAACCATTGCAGGTAACTCCTCGTGGCGGTGTGAGGATTGATCCTGAAGAGCTCAGGGATCAGATCCTAAACGCAAGAGAAATGTACAAAGATCTAGTGGAGAAATAAACTTATACTATGTCCCTCCGCCATGAGAATTCAAGCACATAGCTCGGTTCCATAGTGGAAGGCCACACACTTTCTTTTGTAGAACACTGGCAATATGCGACCAACCACCAGCTAATTGAGTTTGTATATACTTTTTTTTAGCTCAAATAGCAGCTCTGCTAGACCTTGTCCCTCAACCGCTGAAAGTCCAACTCCGATAGCTCTTTCAATTTTTTCATGCAAAGATGCTAAAGGTGGATGCATCCCATTAATAGCGTAAGACCTTTCAAGCATCTCGAATGAAAGTTCTTTGTAAGTCTTAGCCCCTTCAGGCGAACAATGTGAATATTTTGCAAAGCTAAGTGAGTCGGTGCTAATCTGTACGTACGTGAGATGAGCAGAGTAAATAAAACCTGGAAGTGATGGATTAATTATCGGCAGTATCTTGCCTACCAGATATCTATCAATCCGAGCGCCTTTCCATTGATTACAATGCACGCATCCAACCGTCAGATTGTCAAGTGAGAAGGTAAGTGACGAGTGCTTTGACTTCGGAAGAACGTGCTCTATATGCCACGCCCAGCCATAATGTCCAACAGGGCGACGGCAATATGCGCAAGATCCAGCACATTTATTGAATAGATGATTTTGTACGCGCTGCCTAAGGTTTTTATATGTTGCTCGCTCAACCGGACTAAAATCAAATGTCCTAGAATCAGCCTCCCCTCTTTTGAAGGTCTTTGAAGCTGCAGGTGCGGAAAAAGCCGACCAAGCCTCACCTCCGTCCATATCCTTGCTTCTTATCAGATCAATAAGCTTTTGCAGATGATTTTCTTCGTCGCCGTCTACACAAAGAGATTTCATATTGAAATCTTATCCTTGATTGATTTAGTTAAACCTTTCTGTACAAACTTAATAGCGGCCTGGATCTGCTTTTCAGCTTGCTCGGATAATCCCATTGCAGAGCTCAAGCTGCGCAACAGTTTTATCGCTTCGGCTCGTTCAGTTGCGCCTTCGGCGTAATCAAGCACGGTATCAGCAATCTCCACGCTCACTTCCCGAGTCTGATACGGTGAAGTATGGAACTGCCGTAACACCAACTGCTCATGACTTGCAACCTTCACAAAACTATAGAATTCATACGACACACCTTTATTATAATTTTCTTTTGAGCTTGCCTTTACCCCACCATCAACCCGAGCATCCAATACGGCAACGACATTATCGGGATTACCGTCTGTGCGCACTCCTTCGCTGATCATAATAGGAGAGTGAGTTGCAATAACAACATGAAACCTGTCGAGTCTCGACAATATCTTCAGTATGGTTTTGTGAAATTCCATTTGCCAATGCAAGTGCAAACTTAGCTCCGGCTCGTCTATTAAAAAAACCGTGCGCTCCTCCATCACACTAAGTATTTTGGCAAACATAAGCAGGCGATTTTGCTCACCAGTGCTTAGACCCTCAAACTCCGTAACTAAGCCGCGTTTATTTTTAATTTTTAGTTTTATTTCAATATTCGCGTCGAGATATACAATTAATGCTGGCATTTGCGCCGAAGACAACTGATCGAAACGTCCGTTACCTTGAGCTATTCTGTTAAGCATTCCTAATGGTCTCGCGCGTAGCAAACCAAGTTCCTCCGCTTTGCTGCGTAACCGGATTGCATCCCGCAGTTCCTCATTAAAGCTTGGTTGCAAATACGCGACTGACTTTTCACCTATAGAGAACGTAATTTCTAAATTAACGGATTCGCAGAGCACTTTGAATAGCGCCCTATCAATCAGCATGGCTTGGAGTATGTAGCGGCTGAGATCCCGCTCGATAGCTGTTAAAAACACAGCATTTCTTGCATTCCGGGCACCCATATATTTTACATTTCCGTGATCGCCGTATTGAAATCGATCATGAATAGAACTGGCAATACAGGCAACTATGCTTCGTGGCTGCTTAGACTCTAATTTTTCAGATAGGGCACCAAGGACTCTACTTTTTCCCGAGCCATTATTTCCAATAATATATGTGAACTTTCCTTTGCCTTTACGAGCTGTTGAGTCTTCAATTCTATTAAGGATTGATTGAACCAATTCACCTGAAGAGTAATCCAAATCTAGCTCCATGCCTTATTCCAATTCAAATCATTTATAGTCTATAGCGCCTGTGATCGAATGCAATCTGAATAAGGTGCTAGCCTACTTAGCTACCCAATCGCAGGCTAAGTGGTGCAGAAGATATTGCCTGACGACAGGCCAAAAAATCAATAATGATTGCTAGGACATGTTTAGCCAGCTATCAAATGATCCATCAGAACTGTTCTTATTTCGGCGAGACGATTCGCCCGCCAGGATTGTGAATTTTTATTGCTCAAGGATTTTTTCGCTTGCGAACGCCCCGCTTGCGTTCAGGGTGTGTCAGGGCCCCGACTAGGTTGCCTGCGCGCTACCGGGCACCTAGTGAGAAATAACCAAAAGGGCTGAATTACTCTGCACGACCTCCGTTTTCAAAAGAGTCTATTGACCGACACTTAGGGCCCTAAGTCGGTGGGTTCCAGCACTGATCAGCCGAGACCACAGCTTGGCCCATAAAAAAGGGCCCCGGTGGGCCCTCCATTTGTACTCAAGAGATTTTACTGGGCCAGCCAGCTCTCGACTGTGTCGGAACCGTGTTCGGCTTTCCATTCCTTCAGCACTTTGTGATTGCCACCCTTGGTCTCAACCACTTCACCTGAATGAGGGTTTTTGTAAACCTTGACTGTGCGGGCTTTGCGGGTGCTCTTAGCCTCAGCAACAGCTGGAGCGCGGCGGCTATTGGACTGGGGATCCAGGATGGCGACAATGTTGCGCAAGCTGTAACCATACTCACCCAGCAGATCACGAAGCTTCTGCTCGAACTGGATCTCACGCTTCAGGCCATCATCGTTTTTCAGTGTTTCAAGCTCTGCCAACTGGGCAGCAAGCTGCTGTTCAAGCGCGCGAAATTCAGCGAGACGGGACATGTAACACCTCAGATATTTAGTGATGGCAGTATAGTCATCGCCATCCAAGGTACACAATCGAAGGTGTGCCGGATGCTTAACGCTAACGTGCTCCCCTAGCAGCCCGGTGTGCGTCGAGGTGCCGCATTTCAACCTGCCATTGAGCCAGAAATTTTTCCCAATCATGAGGGTACGGGCCTACGTTCAAGCGCGTCGACCCAATGCTCGCTTGCAGAAAACGCTCACGCCACGGCTGTGGAATGCTGGCCTCGCGCACAATGTTGATCCCGGAGCTATGGCGCTCAATCTGAACTGCCTTGCGGACAGTATCCAAATCGAGACTTGGATGACTATGGTTGAGGTCGACGCGCTCCTGGCCTTCGATGTCGTCGAGAACATCCACAATCGCGGCAGACTTCGGATCACCCGGTATCAGGTGCGACAGTGTCCAGAGCGCTTTGCGCCTGACAGACTCGCGCGAACGAAGATTATCGACCATGTCCAATGCCTCGATTGGAACCCGTTGCCAGCCGACGATAAAGGTCGGCCAGGAGACGAGCATTTAACAATGCATGGTGTGGAAGTTCTGGCAGCACCACGTCGCCGATATCATCCGCTTCGAGATGCCTGAACAGCAGGATCAGATTGGTTGCGCGATTAGCGAAGTGAGCTGGCCAACGGTTGTTAACGTAGGCCAGCTCGCAGAAAAAATCCCAATCCCATTCTGGAGCATTGGAGCAAACCTCGAGGGGGCCTTTCAGACCACTCAGGAAAGCAAGCAAGGAGGATTGGGCTTCGACCAAGGTTTGCCCGTGCGCAGCCAGGTTGAGCTGTGGCAGGACATTTTGAGTTACAAAGTCGCTGCAGTCTTGAGTCACGTATGTGTCTGTGAACTCGACGTAGTATTCGTGGCCGGCTTCGGACACGAGTGCCAGGGAAATCAGCTTCGTATCTCGGTTGAGCTGAGTGAACCCGCAGTCCAAAAATAGCTTCACCTTCTCCTCCATGTGAGCACCTGATTCATGCATCCCGGTGTACCTTTGGCAAAACGATCAACGCCAGCTGGTCTATTTTATGACTTCAACCGATTGCCCTGACGAGTCTATGCCTGCTCTCACGGCCAGGGAAATTTGCCACGTATTGCGCGAGGTCGCGTTTGGCCGGCGCGTGATGGTTAGAGCAAGCCATCAGACGTGGGAGGAGCTCTATGCAGGGATGTTCGTGGTCGACGTCGAGGGATGGAGCATCACGATATTCAACGACTGTGATGAGCTTGATTACTGCGAAGCGTGCGTGAGCTCGGATGGACGGCGCTGGTCGTCCGACTCGGGAGATCGATACGGGACTGACCCTATAGCGCTGCTTAGCATGTGGGAGCATCAGACGCTTGAGAGCCTGCTGAAGGCGCTCTAAAAACCATATTGAATAGTAGGCGCCTTGATGGGTCGGCTACAGTGAACCATGCCATGTCCTCAGTCGATGCGCTTTCATAATCGCGCCTTCAGCCTGCCTGCCTCATTTTCAGAGAGAGAAGCCATGACTTGTATTTTGGTTGCTCATCTAGGTGATGAGGTCATCATCGCTGCGGACAAACGTGTCACCGAAATCAACCAGGACGGGGTGAAAATCCCCTGCGGTGACAACGAGGAAAAGATCGTTAGGACTAAAATTGGCGTCATCACTGGTGCGGGCTCAATGGCGATGCTAGAGCCAGTCAAGTCCTTTGTCAGAGATCATGGTTTCAAGAGCCCTGATGATGTCTTGGACTTGATCCTACGTACCCGCGACTCGTTCTCCAAGCTCCATGCTGAAAATCCTCGCCTTCAAGCTGATCTAGCCGAAACCTCCTGGATGTTTACGTATCCAACTGTAGTGGACGATCAATCGGTTACTCGGTTCGTCTATTACCACCAGCAGCACGGAGCTGATTCGCTGAGGCGCTTAGATGTGGGCCGAGTGATGTGCTTCCCCGGCGGTTTTTCCTTGGAGCAAGCGCAGGAGCTGCAGGCCAAGCTACAGGATGTGGTAACTGCATCAATCAAATCGCTTTCTACTGATCAGCTGAGAGAGGTGGTGGTCACCTACATGCTTACGTTGATTAGCGAAGTTTCGGCCATCAGCGAAACAGTCTCGAGCACGTGTGACATCGCTCTTGTAGATGGTAGCGAGGTAATGGTTGCGATGTCAGCCTGGACGGGCGATCTGGCGCTTACGTTCGCTCCGATGGCCCACCAAGTGGCCGGTTAAACCGGAATGGGGCACGCCTTACGAGCATGGGGCGTAAACCAAGCCGCTCGCCCTTGCATGCGTCTTGGCTAAGAGACTTCCATCTTCCCATGGGCCGACATGATCCAATGTTCTGCAGGTGCCGGTCTTACATAGCTAGGCTTCCGGTCACGCTTGCATCGACAACCAATATAAACTGAGGTTGCCCCCTGTAACCGCCAAACCGTAGGAGCATTCACAATGCTGGCGACCGATGATCCATTCGAACAAGCAGAGCAATATCAGGCCCAGCGAGGTGAATGGGTGGTTGGCGGGCTGGAAACCCAGGTTTTCTGGCCGAATAGGGCTCAACTGATAAACTTTGAGGCGCTAGAGTTTCTGCTGCAGCCAGCTATATCTGAAGGGCAGCATCGGAGCCTCCCTGCAATCGCGCTTCGAGTTAATGGTCAAGGCATGACTGTCAATGAGGGGCGAGCTGCAGTGATGCGCCTGGCGACTGCAATTGCCTGGCGTGAGGGTGCGAAAGTAGAGATCGTCATGTGGGGTGGTGGTAGCCATCCACATCGAGTAGGCATGCTTCGCAACAATGCCTTTACCGAGTTTTTTTCTGACGAAAACCTCCATTCCCCTCAAAGCGATGAAGCCCGCAAAGCAATGGCCTACTATCGCGAAGGGCTGTCACTCGGTAATCCCTTCTACTCGTTTCTCGGATTCTACAAAGCGTTTGCCCGCTCTTTACCTGTTGGCCGAGAACGAGGGCCGTGGATCCAGCAAGCCCTCCCGGTATTAACGGAAAGAGACTCAATTGCCCGTCGTGATGAGTTGCAGGCTCTTGGCACCGACATTTCCGACTACCTAGCAACACAAGGCCGCCATGCTATCGCCCATGCCGAACGCGACGATATCGTAGATCCTGATGACCCGGATGATCACCAACGGATTCACATGGACAAGCCACTGATGAGACATCTTGCTGAGCTTGCTATGGAGGAGCGTCTTGGGGTGCAGCCACGATGGGCATATGAACGCGAGCACCTGTATGAGCTCGAAGGATTTCGTGCCCTGTTTGACCAAGAGCAGTTGGACGGCCTGAAGCGGGGTGAGCTGGCTCCGAACCGGCAATGCGAAATTCCTGATGAGTTTTACGTACTCGCACGCAAAGGAAAGTCATGCGCTCCCCTTGGAAATATGCGCCTTGTATCCGCTGGCATGGATAACGGAAAGGTAGGTGTTCGTCTGGAGTCGGCCAACGGTCGAGTGGCGTTTATTTTCTGGATGGATTTCAGAAACGAGCGTCTTCTAATTGATCCTCTCGCCGGTTGTGGCTTACTAAATGAGAGGCGTGATAGCAGAAGTGACATCCAGTCGGAACTCTCCCTTCAGGAGTTTAAATTCGCCTTGTACTGTAATGCGTCGGTGGAAATCTGGTCTTCAAATCTTCAACAGCGCTTAGGTAAATCAGAGCCTTTCATGCTCTTCAACGCAATGCCAGATTTGACGGGGCATCGTCAGATCATTGACGGGCTCAAAGCGTCATTGGAGGGGATGCCCCCTGAAGATGGTTGAACGCTACACTGCCGCGATCCTGGGTGGTGAAGCCCTTTCACATGATCACGCTTGCCTCAGCGCATTCTTGATACCCCCGACCACAGACGTCGCCCCTCAAAAACTGGCGTCACGCTGGATCCCTCACAGCCCTCTAGTCTGATGCCGGGACTGCGTGAATTACCTCAGATACGTCGATCTAAACCAAAACAAGCCCCGTATGCAGGCGGCTCCACGTCAAAGGAAAGGCTAACGCCATCGGTTCGCATCCGATTGCGTGAGTTCACGGTTCCGTGCCTTTACGAAGGCCCTCGGATACATGATGATAGCGTTTTGACTACCAGCTCGGGTTCATCATGGACGAATTTTGGAAAAGCGCCGTCAAGTATTGCGGCAGTGCGGCGCTAGCCGGCCTGTTGGGGTACACGGTTTATCCGCAAATCATCTCCTCACCTTACATCGAGAATTTGACGCATACCGAGCTGTTCGCTCTGATGTGCCTTCTGGTGGTCATGACCTTCGCGTTATGCGTGGCATTGATTAATGCCGGCACGAAAGGACGCTCTGGAAACAATACCGTCACCATCAAAGGTTCCACGGTTCATGGTTCAGTTCGGGCGGGCAACGACACAAACAACCCGCCCAAATGAATAAAGCAAGCATTTTGGGCTCCAGCATCCAGGGCGGCGTGCGTGTGGGTGATGATACAAACTACGTCATCAACCTACCTCCTGCAGATCCGACTGCAATTACTCGCGCACTTGCAAGAATCCAGGAGTTGAGTGAGCACGATGAAGATTTCGTGTACTTTATCGAGCGTCTGGATTTTTTTACCAACCAGAAAACTCAGTCTCCGATGATCGGTCTGGAGCAAAAACTCAAAAACGGGGGCCGTGAGGATTTGCTAGAGGTAGCAATCGAGCGAAAAGATGCCTTTGCGAAGAGGTTAATGAAGTCCCAGCTCAATCGAAGACGACAGGCTATCTTTCTCTACATTCTCCAAAAAATTAGTTTTGGCTTCGAAGAATCGATTCGACCACTAATAAAACAAGGTGTTCCTAATGATGTTATCGATGGGGCAATCCTGAACGGTATTGTCGATACCATTTACCGGGAGGTTATGGCGGAAGACTTCACAATAGATCAATACATGATTTCAGGGATGCTATATTTTCTCACTGGGAAGTGCCACTTGATCTGGGAGAAGCCAAAATGCTGATGTATCACCCAGCCTTCGATGCAAACCACTGCCTTTACAGAACAGTATCAATTCTCAATGCAACTGGTAGCACGCCGATTAGTTGGCCCCTGTTTCGCATGCTTGATTTTTATTATTTGTTCCCTAGCCAGCTTAAGGCGATAAAACCGTGGCCTAGGGAAATCGGAAAATACAAATCAAAAACTGCTAACATTCAAGATCAGTTCGAAGATTTGACAAATCCCGCTCGCACATTCTTTGACCTCCAAAGTTTCCAAAAGGCAGCAACACTCGAGCTTATTGCGAAAGGTTGTTTATCGAAATCCAAATTCGACAAAGGCATCATGCAGTTAGAACCAGACGCTTTGCCGCCCGGTTATATTGCACTCCTCGAAACCGATGAGTTTTTGAAGAGCGACGCATTCATAGTCATTACAAAAGCTCTACCAGAAGCACCTTTTTACGGATCGAACGGACTCAAATCTCGCTCCGGCCTAATGGAATTTATCTATGACATCTAAGCCTTCAACATTATTTGTGAACCGATTCATAATCACCAGGTCGGGCAAGGCGGTATATGACGCAGTGTTCCACAAGGGCGTCAATATAATCCGAGGTGCTAACAGTGTCGGAAAGTCAACGATCATGGACTTTCTATTTAGCTGCCTAGGTGGGGATATAGCCGAAGATCGATGGAATGAAGAAGCACAAACCTGTGATGGCGTTTTTGCCGAAATTGAGATTAACGGTCACGTGATGACCATACACAGAACGGTAGAGCCTGGAAAGAAGCCACCCATGAGCTTTTTCGGAGGGTCATACAATGAACTCCGCGAAGCAGGCACGTCAGCCGTGTGGCAAAAATATGGTTTGATTCGAACCGACGAAAAATTGAGCTTTTCTCAACAAATCTTTGAGTTACTAGATTGGCCTCATGACCAAACTGACGACTTTGCCAACTTGACCATTCATCAGATCTTGCGACTGATTTATGTTGACCAAGGCACCGCAGTCAACAAGATCTTGAGGGCCGAGCACACAACCTTCGACAAACCTAGCATGCGCCAGGCAATAGGTGACTTCCTACTCGGCCTTGATGATCTTGGGATTTACTCGCTGAAGCAAAAGCTCGCAAAAGCCGAATCAGAATTCGCCAAAATTGATGGACAATTAGACTCAATCTATAGATACGTATCGCCATCCGAAGGCACGTTGCGTGAGACCTCACTCAATACTGCCATCAAAAATTCAAATATCGAACTACAGGAGCTTCTAGCGGAACGCGAGCGCCTGATTGTCCAGCCTGAAGAGACCTCTGACGCGGCGCTTAATGTAGAGGCGGAGAAGGCGGCTAAAGCCATTGGTGAGCTCTCTAAGGAAATCGACATTCGAACTGCTAAGCAAGCGGAGATGGTGAATGAAATAGTAGAATCCGAACTTTTCATTTCGGCAATAGACTCCAGAATCAAATCCCTCAAAGAATCGAAGACAGCCTATGATTTTTTTGGCGAAGTAAGATTTAAGTTTTGCCCAAGCTGCCTTTCCGCCATTACCAATCACGAGAGAGATCAGTGCCACCTGTGCAAAACCGAGATTGATACAAACTCTAGAGAAGCCTCTTATTTAGCAGCCTTAAATGAGCTGATTTTTCAAAAAAAGGAAAGCACTCAAGTATTACTTGAAATGAGGACGAAATTTAGTGAGCATTCTCACTATCTGGAATCTAACCAGCTTGCACTTCAAGCTTTAAGGGCCAAGCATGTCACGACTTTACGTATAAGCTCCGGCCGAACTCTGAGACTTAACGAGATATCTGCAAAAATCGGAAGCGTAGAGGAGCGAATTAAAAATTACGACACCAAAGCCAAGCTGGTTGCTGCGATAGAAGGTCTCATCGAGAAGAAACGGGTTCTTAATGAGTCCATCCTAAATCTGGCAGAAGACATCAAGATTAAGAAGAGTCAAACAAGCACGCGCAGAGAAACTGTTGAAAGCCGCATATCTGAAAAGACAGTCGAATTACTGAAGCAAGACGGTGGTTTCGAGCCAGCCTTCAATGACGCCGAATTGGTGATGTTCGATTTCGGCAAAGATTTTATGCTTGTTGATGGCCGTTCAAAATTTTCCGCAAGTTCGGAAACGATCCTTAAGAACAGCTTTCATCTTGCTATTCTACTGGAGTCGCTGGAAGATCAGACGATGCGTTACCCTAGGCTTCTGTTGCTGGACAACACAGAAGACAAGGGAATGAACTCCGACCGCAGTCAAAATTTCCAGCGAGTTTTGGTAGAGTCCCTGTCGCATCATAATTCCACGCCCTTTCAGGTCATCATGACGACCTCCATGGTTGACCCGGTTCTAGATAAGACTGCACTTTGCGTAGGCCCGCATTATGCGAAGGGGATGCACACGCTGAATCTGTAGCGAGCCTGTGCAGTGTAATGTCGAGGTCGAGGTCGAGGTCGAGGTCGAGGTCGATGAGTGGTTTCCCGCTCCTCAGGATAAAGAAGGGCTTCTTAAGCTTTTAGATTTGACCAAGCCGAGACTACTTGAAGTGGGCAGGCTGGGAAAATGGAAGCTTGGCTTACCTCACAGTGAACTTGCCAGGGCTGTGGGTACAGGAGCCCGCCCTACCGGCCAAAACTAGGCGTGTAACCGCTCAATTCAAGGACGAAAAATGCTCCCACCAATGGCAAACCCCAACCTCGATATCAGCGCCACTGAATTCGAGTGCTTGGTCAGGGACTGGATCCTCAAACAGGGTGGTGAACTGACATCGCTGGAGGTGAAGCACGACGTAAAGGTCGAGGCCTACGACTCTAGCTACCAGATCGACGTGCTGGCGAAATTCCAAGCCTTTGCAGGGGCCGAATTTATCGTGCTGATTGAGTGCAAAAAATACCGAAGCGCGGTCGAGCGAGAGCTCGTTCAGGTACTGCACGACAAGGTTAGATCAGTCGGTGCTCATAAAGGCATGCTGTTCACCACGACTGGTTTTCAATCCGGCGCTATAAAATACGCTAAAGCGCACGGCATAGCTTTGGTGTCAATAATTGAAGGCGCAGCCACCTACGAAACCCGCTCCGCGTATCCAGTCGCGGCGCAGCCACCGGCTTGGCTCAACCTGCCGAAATTTGCGCTCTGGCATGTTGGTGAGAATGACGCCGGAAGCATCTCGATTAAGTCATTGGGCCGTGCTCCTACGGAGGTCAACGAGATGTTCAGCTAGAAATCGGTCAGGACAGCCTCAGCTTCACCCCGAGGTTTAGCTTATGCGAGGTAGCGGTTGTAAACGGGTACGAACGCTCCACCCCAGCAACACAAAGCTTCCTCCCAGCAGACCGATATATCTCAGATCGATGTGGTCGATCAAAAAGCCTCCGGCCAAAGCTCCCAGCATAATCCCAAGATTGATAGCAGTGACGTTGACGGCACCGATTAGCTGCGCGCTACTGCCCGCTCTTCGCAGGACATCAATACCCATCAACAACCCAGTCATTGCGTGACACCCACCCACTGCGGCAACTGCAAGGGGTAGAAGCCACATTTCATCGCCCAACAAGGTGATAGCTGCCAGTGATCCGGCCAAGATCAGGAGTAGACGCTTGAACAAGGCGTCTAGGGGATTGGGAACTTGCTTGGACAGCACCAGGTTGCCCACGATGTCCGCAACACCATAAAGCGCCAAAATCATCGTTACCTGTACAGCAGGAAAGCCCGTATGTCGGATCAAGAAGGTGGCGAGGTAACTGAACACGGACATGATGCCGCCGAATATCAGCACCGAGCTCAACAGCATCAGCACGATATCCTTCTTCCAGATTTCGCTCAGTCGGCTCAGCAATGTGGTAGCTGGCCTTGATGCATTTGACTCAGGTGGACGGATCCACTTGATGACCATCAAGAGCGCCACCGCGCTCAAGCCAGACATCAAAATCAATGCTCCTTCCCAATGCCATAAATCACTGACAGCCTTTCCGACGGGGACACCTACAACGGAGGCAATCGATACGCCAATCAAAACCCTGGAAACCGCGAGGCTCTTGGTCTGATCTGAGGACATCGCAGCTGCAATCAATGCAGCATTCGTCCAGAAGATTGCGACCCCTACCCCGCCTAAAGCACGTCCGATCAATAGCAAGGGAAAGTTCTCAGTCAAGGCCGCAACGGTGTTACCTAAAAAGAGCGCAACGCAGGCCGCTATCAGCAACGAGCGCATGCGCACACGATGTGTAAAGGCCGCAATTACAGGGGCACCGATTCCCATCCCCAAGGCAAATGCTGTGATCAGCCAGCCCGCGTTTCCGACGGTTATGTGCAGACCTGTCGCGATTTCAGGTAGAAGGCCAGCTACGATGAATTCTGATGAGAGCATCACAAAAGCAGTAAACGTCAGTACGTACACTTTCGGGTTTAGCGAATTGGTCATTTGTCCTCTGTTCTAGATGGTGGGGCTGCGACGAGAGGCAGCTTGATGCGCTGATGCTTGAGGAACCTCAAGCCAATTCGTCCCGGCGATGGAGGACTGGTGATCTATACCAGGAGGGCAGATTCTACTTTGGAAGCCTGGCTCTAAATGTGCGATATGAAATACTCAGGGTGTCAGCGACCACTGGTAGGTCAGCGGACGTCCGAATTCGCAGCGCATTATTTTAATGGAAATACCGCCTGCTCACCCTTGAATTTCTATCAACGCGACGTTCGACACGGCGCAACAATGCCTATTATCGCCCGAGGATCGCACGATTAGGCGGGCAGCCCACAGAAGCATATCTAGGAAAAACATTGCTCGCCCCGATGATTGAGCGGGGTAGGCTTTACGACGGACTGGAGCCCGCGTCGATTTCCCGTTGACGTTTTCGCTCAAGATACCGTTTGTGCATGATGGTCTCCCCTTGATCCTCCAGCCACTTCACCAATGCCGACACCTGAGAAATGGCATGCAGGAATTTCTCGGTAGTGATGTGAATATGGGGTCGGTACAACCATTGCCGGCTCTCCCCATCGGATTCCTCAATCAGGCTTTTCTCCCGATCACTCACGAAAAAGGGGCTCGGCATCTTTTGCAGCGTGTCGTCAGAATATCGAGATGTCTCAAACACCAATGAGTCGGGGTGTTGGATGCTGTTCCTGGCCAGAACGAGTTCTTCAATCAAAGCGAAATCGAAGGGGCCATCCTCAAACCGGTCTGAGCCATGGGCCAAATAGAACGCCCGGTAGCCGTTTGGCCACCCCCCGTTTTTGAATGCTGATTTAAGTGAAGGCCCAGGAGCGGGCCCCAGCTGGCGCTCCCACTCAGTGAAGTACAGGTGTAGCGACGCAGCAATCATTGATAAACATGCGCTACCTAAAACTTGTACTGACGAATCAGCTTCCAGCCACTCACTCAGATAGGCCGGCTCACCATCTTCAATGTAGGGTGGAATGAAGGGATCTTCCTCGCTCTCAATTTTCCTTTTGCGATCCTCAAACGGGTTGGCCCCATTCAGATAGAGCTGTTCTATGAAGGCGAGCCGCTGTTCAAGGAAGAACCGAATATCCATTTCGTTGCCCCGCTAGATGATTGTCATTGCTCATTCCGCACTTAAGCGCGGACTCGAGCGACCTTATCACGGCTGCGTCGGAGTGGACGACGCATCCACTGAGGTGATTAGGTCTGCCTGCCAATCATCCAACGGCCTCAAGGCAATGCGGTTGCTGTCCCCCAGTCCGTGTATCCCTTCGCACCACCACCGTAATAGTCGTCACGAGTGGACTCTGTGAGCGGCAGCTTTTGCTTGAGCCGCTCTACGAGGTCAGGGTTGGCAATGAATGGCCGCCCAAATGCCACCAGGTCTACCAAACCTTCTTCTCGGCGCTCGATGGCGAGTTCGAGGTCATAGCCATTATTGCCCATGTAAACGCCCTTAAACCGCTTCCGCAGTGCATCCAGATCAACGCCTTCAGGTAGGTCGCGAGAGCCTGCCGTGGCACCCTCAACAAAGTGCAGGTAAGCAAGGTCATAAGCATTCAGCCTGTCGATCAGGTACCCGTAAGTCTCCATGACCTGGCTGTCCATCGGAGTGTTGCCGGCATCGGGCGTAGTCGGCGAAAGGCGGATGCCAACGCTACCGCTATCCCACACCTCAAGCACCGCCTCCACGATCTCGCGCGTCAAGCGTGTACGATTTTCGATGGATCCACCGTACCGATCCGTGCGCTTATTCGTGGAGTCGCGGATGAATTGGTCGAGCAGATAACTGTTGGCCGAATGTACCTCGACCCCGTCGAACCCTGCCCGCTTGGCGCACTCAGCGGCATGCCTGTATTGCCCGGACAGGCTAGCGACTTCGTCTGTAGTCAGTGCCCTGGGTACCGAGACCCGCTCGAATCCGTTTTCTGTAAACGTATGCCCTTCAGCTTGAATCGCAGACGGTGCGACTGGAGCGCCACCCTCCGGCTGAAGAGACGTGTGAGAAAACCGACCAACGTGCCAAAGCTGGCAAACAATCTTGCCGCCAACCTCATGCACCGCATCCGTCACCAGTTTCCATCCGGCAACCTGTTCATCACTCCAGATACCAGGGGTATAGGCATAACCTCTCCCCTGCAAAGAAATATTTGTAGCCTCGCTGATGATCAGCCCGGCAGTCGCCCGCTGGGAATAGTAGGTTGCGTGCAAAGCCGTCGGCACGCCATCTGAGCCCATGCGGCTCCTGGTCAATGGGGCCATCGCTATCCTGTTGGAAAGCGACAGATTACCCACGGTGATAGCGTCGAAAAGGTCAGTAGAACGGGGAAGGGTCGACATTTTTGATCTCAAAAGACGTATTTGGCCCACACCCTACGTACCAATTCAGCGCAGGTGAAGATCGTCCCTGAGCACAACACTGGTTCTCCTAAATTACCAATCCGACAGGGAATACCAGCCAGCTTATGAAAGTCATCCAAAGATTTTTGATAGTCTAACTTCCAATTTCCGTGGGTGTATCTGATGGACGTCTTTCACTCGATGCAGGTTTTTGTCAGCGTCATCGAAACCGGCAGCTTCACCAAGGCCGCGCAAGCTCTACACCTGCACCGCCCCGCCGTTTCCAAAACGATTCAGCTCCTCGAACAACAATTGGGTGGTCGGCTGCTCAACAGGACGACGCGTCAGGTAAATCTGACCCCTGAGGGTGAGGCGTTTTATGAACGTTGCAAAACGATCCTGGCCGACGTTTCGGAGACCATGTCTTCTCTGGGCAATCGCCCTGCCCGCCTTATCGGAAAGCTTCGTGTAGACATGCCGGTTAGCCTTGCGAAGCTCTTGATTATTCCTGCACTGATGGACTTTCAAAGTCAGTACCCAGGGATTGAGCTGACCATCGGAGCGAGTGATAAACCCATCGACATGCTCAGTGAAGGTGTTGACTGCGTGGTCAGGATGGGGGAGCTTGAAGACTCCAGCCTAATCGCCAGCAGTATTGGCTATCTGCCAATGGTGACATGCGCTGCTCCCTCCTATCTTGGGAGCTTTGGAACACCTCAAACCCTAGCTGACCTGGAAACACACCGCGCCGTAAATTACTTTTCAGGCAACAACCCGCGCCCTATCGAGTGGGTGTTCACAGTGAACGGCCAAGTGAGAGGAATGCGGTTGGAGTCAGGAATCAGAGTCAACGACACTGAGGCGTTTGTGGCTTCGGCGTTGGCTGGCTTTGGATTGCTTCAGGGGTTGGAGATATCTGTACGCAGCCATTTGCAGGATGGTTTGCTTGTACAGGTGCTCAGCGAAATTGAGGTTCCAGCAAAGCGGGTTTCGATCTTGTATCCGCACCGCGAACTTTTGCCACCCAAAGTGGCAGTCTTCATAGAATGGTTGAAAGCGCTGATGGCTACCCACCATCTGGCGTGATGCCAATTGGTATTTTCTGGATAACAGTGTGTGACTGCAGGCGATCTTCCTGAAGCCGCTGCGAGCGATTAGTTTTGACCTTTTCCGTATCGCAGGAACTGGCAATGTCTAAAGTCGTTCGTTTTCACCGCATGGGTGGCCCAGAAGTCCTACAAATTGATGACGTGGATGTGCGAGCACCTGCCGCCGGCGAAGTGCGCATCAAGGTGAAAGCACTCGGGCTGAACCGTGCCGAGGCCATGTACAGGTCGGGCCAGTACACCTTCACCCCGGACATGCCAGCGATCCTCGGGTATGAAGCTGCAGGCACTCTTGAATCGGTCGGTGAAGGTGTCTCTGGACATGCCGTAGGCGACGAGGTGAACGTCATACCAGCGTTTTCTTTTGCGGATTACGGAATGTATGGAGAGCTCGTCGTTGCTCCGGCACACGCGCTTGTGAAGCAGCCAGCAGGACTGACATCCATCCAGGCGGCTGCGACATGGATGAAGTACGTAACTGCCTACGGCGCGCTGGTAGACATCGGCAACCTGCAAAAAGGCGAAACCGTATTGATTCGTGCGGCATCGAGTAGCGTTGGGTTGGCGGCCATTCAGATCGCGAACCTCTTAGGTGCTATTCCCGTGGCATTGACCCGTACCAGTGAAAAACGACAAGCACTTCTGGATGCCGGCGCTGCGCACGTGATCGCAACGTCGGAGCAGGATCTGGTAGCTGAAGTGAATTTTTTAACTGAGGGCAAAGGCGCGCGGATGGCGTTTGATCCAGTCGGCGGCCCTGAGGTCGCAAACATCCTTCGAGCCCTTTCGTACTTGGGTATTTTTTTCCAATACGGAGCGCTTGAAACCACCGACCTGAGTGTTCCAGTCATGGAATTGCTGGGCAAAGACCTGACCATTCGCGGCTACCAGCTCTTTGAGATCACCCAAGATCCTGAACGTCTGAACCGTGCCAAAGACTTCATCGCTAAAGGGCTTGAAAGTGGCTCCCTGCAACCAGTGGTTTCAAAAACGTTCCCGTTCAGCGAAATAATTGAAGCGCACCAATACATGGAGTCGAATGCGCAGATCGGGAAAATAGTTATCGAAATATAATCCATGCTCGACGTAGTCAGTCGTGCTAATCAGCTGTCTCGGATTGCTTCACAGAGGGCAGCAGTCCCTGACAAATGTCGCGTTCGCTCTGGGGCTAATTGGCGAAGCTAATTCAGCTGTCGTACCCGAGGATCAATGCATCAAAGTCGATCAACGCTTGCGCCACTGCGGTAGGGTTTTCCTCTGAGAGCCAGTGGCCTGCCTTATCAATGGTGACAAAACTGACGGAGTCAGCCACCTCCTCCATCATGAGTTTCATGATCGTGCTGAACGCGCTCGATTCTCCTGCCAAGGCGAGCACCGGGATTTTTGTCTTCCCATGCGCAGCTAATTGAGCACGATTGAATTCAGCGTCGACGGTAAAGGATCGGTACAGCTCGAACCCCGCTCTCATTCCACCAGGCCCACTGAAGCTGGAAATGTAGCTGGCTTTGGTTATCTCATCGATGGCTCCTGCATCGTAGGCAAGGTCGTGCCAAAAGCGCTCAAGGTAATAAGCCTCCTTTCCGGCTGTGAGCGCCTCGGGCATATCCGGAGCTTGATGAAAGTGGAAGTGCCAAACGCGTCGGTCATCCATACTTACCCGATCAAACGCCGCAGTACCTGGCAGTGGCGCGTCAAGGACAGCGAGCCCTCTGGTGGACTCAGGGTATTTGCGAGCAAAGGCGTAGGCGATCATCAGCCCAATATCATGTCCGACGATTAGAGCGGGTGCCGCAACGCCAGCATCCTGGAGCACGCTGAAACAATCCTCCGCCATTGTGCTTTTGTCATACCCGTGAAGTGGCCGACTCGATCCACCCGCGCCTCGGACGTCGGGCGCGATTACTTTGTACCCCTGCTTGACCAGTGGGCCTACGATTCTTCGCCACGCAATCGCTGTCTCCGGGTAGCCATGGATGAGAAGGACAGGTTTACCCCCGCTCCCCGCCACGCCGTAGCGAATCCTCACTCCATCGCCCACGTCTACCGAGCACCAGTTCATTTCATAGCTTTCGGACTCTTTCAATGGTTGCTCCTATAACTCATGAGACGAGGGATACCTATTAAGGCGAGGCTCTCTTTAAGAAAGCCACACCTTCGTGGGGCACCTTGCGTTTATTTCAAGCGAGCATTTTTTGCATGCCGCTGAGCCTTCACGACTTCTGGGGTCGTACGGTTTTCAATTGCCTTTTGCTTGGTTTCTTCGTCGCCGCCGACGACATGATCAACATCGTTCATTAGGGCCTCAAAGCCTTGACGAGCGACCTCAGTTTTGTCGTTCTTCTTCGATTCGCCGATAGCGCTGTTGGCCATGCCAGCGTTCTTGTGGAACTCGCTATCAGTCGCACCAGGTAGCAAAGCAGTCACCGTGACGCCGGTCTCGCGAAGCTCTTCACGCAAGGACTCGGCGAAGGAAAATCCGAATGCCTTCGATGGGCCATAGACCGTTTCGTAAGGGGTCGGCTGAGTCGCGGAAATTGAGGACGTGATGAGGATACGGCCCTTCCCGTTCGCCACCATGTGTTGAGCAACTCGCTTGGCCATGTGCACCGTACCGGTGATATTGATAGCGATCAGTTTGAAGTCATCTTCAAGCTTGTTATCAATGAAGGCCCCACCTTGACCGACCCCCACGTTAAGCGCAGCAGCTTCAAGTGGACGATTCAGCGATACGACGAAATCCCAGAGGCCTTGAACGCCCTCGTAGGTGGCCGCATCGGCCCGATGTGGGAAGCATTCCACTCCTAACTTCTTGATCTCTTCCGCAGATTGCTCAACTTTGTCACTCGAACCAGAGATCACCAGGTCAAATCCGTTCTGCGCGAACTGCTTGGCCAGTTCAAAACCGATCCCTGAAGAGCCTCCAGTTACTAGAGCGAGTGGTCGTGTAACAGTCATGGTTTTCTCCTCTGGGGTAAATGTGTGTCACTTACCATCGGAGAGTCGCCAGAGCCGAACGATCCATGAGATGGATTCAACGGAGCGTTGGTGCGCATACAACGTCATCGCAGTTCCCTGACGGTCGGACGCTGTACCCCTAGCTTACAGAGGAACAGGAAATGTCGAATTTGGAAAACACCGTAACCATCATCACTGGCGCCTCATCAGGTATCGGTGCTTCCACGGCGCTGAAGCTCGCCGGGAAAGGCAGCAAGATAGTCTTGGCAGCTCGGAACGAGGAAAAGCTTCAGAAACTCGTGTCGCAGATAAAGGATGCAGGCGGTGAAGCGTCGTACCACGTCACCGATGTTTCCGAACGCTCCAACCTTGAGGATCTTGTCAAATTCGCTGTTTCCAAATACGGAAAAGTAGATAGCCTGGTTAACAACGCGGGGCTGATGCTGTTTTCTGATTGGAAGGATGTTGCTGTCGATGACTGGGATCAGATGATCGACACCAATATCCGTGGATATCTGCATGCCATCGCGGCAGCTCTGCCGGGCATGATTGCGCAAGGCCACGGCAAGATCCTCAACATGTCCTCCGTAGCCGGGCTTCATGTCGGTGGTTCAAGCGGTGTCTACAGCGCGACGAAGTTCTTCATCAGAGGCATCACCGAAAGCCTACGCAAGGAAGTTGGTGTCGAGCATGGCATCCAGGTCTCGATGATCAGCCCTGGCGTGATTGATACCGGCTGGGCGGACAAGGTCAACAATAGTGAAGGCAAGAAGGCAGCACAGGAGCTCAACAAGATTGCCATTACGCCCGAGCAGGTTGCCGATGCCGTGGCCTATGCCCTAGACCAGCCTAACAACCTCACCATCAATGACATCGTTATTCACCCGACCAAGCAGGACTGGTAATGAAAAGCCGACGGCCAACCAGATTGGCCGTCGGCGAGGCTAAGTCTTGCAGACTTGGACTAATCGTCCTGAGGTTCTACCCCTGAGCCAGGTCGCGCCCCTTTCGCATGCAAGCGTGCCGTCACAGTGTCAGGAAGAAGGTTGTTAACGACATTGCCGATGAACTTGCTGTCGGGCTTGCCCGCAACGATTCGATCCTTTCCTGCTTTCATCGCTTCGTACCCTTCCTCCGCCACTTTCGTAGGCGCAGCTTTGGGGCCCAGCCCAAGCTTGCTCGTGTCCATTCCTGCTCGATGCCAGAAGTTTGTATCCACCTCTCCAGGCAACAACAGAGTCAGGCTAACGCCGCTGTCTTTGATCTCCGCTTTCACAGCCTCTACGAAGGAAATCAGAAATGCCTTCGTCGCACCATATACCGCTTCATAAGGCGTAGGCATCGTTCCGGAAATCGACGCGGTGTAAAGCAGGCGTCCTTGGCCACGCGCGACCATGTCTGGAAGCAATAACTTTGTGAGATGCACCTGAGACGCCGTGTTGAGCTGGATCAGCTTCATTTCGTCTTCAAGCTGGGTACCGCCAAGGAAAAACCCGCCTAGGCCTAATCCTGCGTTTAGCGCTGCTGCATCCAGTGGACGTCCCGATGCGTGTACCGCCTCTACAACGCGCTCTACGCCTTTTGACTCAGTCAGGTCGGCTTTGACAATGATCGCATCGGCTCCAGTTGCACGGACTGCATCAGCAGTACGCTCCAAGCCATCATTTTTGCCTGTTGCCGTGATGATCAGGTCGTAACCATCAGCCGCGAACAAGCGCGCCAGCTCGTAGCCAATGCCACTGGATGCCCCGGTGACCAGAGCGAGTGGACGTAAGTCGGTCATGGTGATGCTCCAAAAATAGAGTTAGCAGTCGAGGGCGTCGGCTGCTTCAGTGAGAGAGTCGACGATCACATCCCAGTCTTGCTCAGCAATCAGATCGGACGTCTGGCCCGGCCCATGCTCGGACGGGCGTCGAATGAAAACGGACTTAAGCCCGTTGGCGCGCGCAGCAGCCAAGTCAGAATTGTGAGCGGCAACCATTGCGACTGCCTCAGGTGCCAGGCCCACTGCTTTGGCAGATTTCAGGTAGGCCTGCGGCTGTGGCTTGTATGATCCAGCAACTTCGGCGCCTAGGATTACGTCCCAGGGCAGCCCACCGAATTTGGCTAGATTGAGCATCCCGGCGATATGCCCGTTAGACAGAGGGCCAATAGAGAATCTGCGCTTCAGACGCGTGAGACCGGCCACAGAGTCAGACCATGGATCTAACCGCTCCCAAGCCTTGTTCAGCTCCGTCAGCTCTGCATCAGTGATCTGCGCAAAATCTACGTCGTGGCTGGAAAGTACCGTCTCTAGATTTTCCCGATTAAGAACGTTCAGAGTCACAAAAGGGCGCTCCCCTGACCGCACACGTTGCATAGACGGTTGGTATAGCCCACGCCATTGATCCGCAAATACAAGGGGGTCTAGGTTCAACCTGTGGCGTTTGAGGAAGGGTGCAGCCGCTCGCGCAACGCCACTTCGCCAATCGACAACAGTGCCAAATACGTCGAACCCTAGAAAACCTACTTCTTCTAGCTTTGCCATCTGGTCGCCCCCTAGGTATGCGTCGTGAGTTTTAGTCATACAGAAAGACATTGCCCCAGCGAATGGGGCAATGAGTGCTATCCGCCTTCCGGCTGCACGAAGGCAAACGTCTACGCCAGATCAGGCTTTCTTTTCTACTTCTGTCAGCCACGAATAAGCAGGCTTGAAGCCCAGTACCCGCTTCGCCTTGTCGTTCGAAAGTAAAACCTCGTTGCCGATGATCTGCTTGCGGCGCTCGATGTTCGGGTAGTGTTGATCGAGCAGCTCGCTACTTGGCGTACGCATGACGGTCTCATCGTTGGTGATGAAGAACTCGTCCTTGCCCCGAACATCGTGATGCAACGCCAACTCGATGCCCTGCGCTACGTCACGGTTATCAACATACGTCCAGAAATTCCACAAACGGACGGTTGGATCGTCCTGCCAAGTCTCGAACTTGGCGTACTCTTCCGGGTTCATGACATTCGAAAGACGCAGGCAAGTGATTCGCAGGGACGGATCGTTCAGGCAGAACTGACGCGCCATTTCTTCACCTAGCACCTTGGTAAGTGAGTAGACGTTGTAGCCTCGCATCGGATAATCCTCGTCCACTGGGACGTAAGGAGCATCCGTTTTGTCGTATGGCACACCGGTACCTACTTCACTTGCCGCCCAGATAATGTTTTTGATGCCAAGGCGACGGCAAGACTCGAACACGTTGTAGGTAGCTACCATGTTCAGACGGAATTCATCGCTGTCAGGAATCATGCGAGGGTGCGGCATGCTGGCAAGGTGAATAACCGCATCAAAGCCTTTTGGCTCTGGGCGGGCATATACGTCTTCACCAACCGATGACAGGGCATCCAACGCCTGACCGAAGTCCTCAAGGTCGGCCTTCATCATTAACTCGTCCGGATCCAGTGGGTCGTCCCTATCAATCACGAATACGTCGTAGCCCTTCTCTTTCAGATATGGCACCAGAACCTTACCGACCTTACCGTGGCCACCTGTGACTGCTACGCGCTTGATTGTTTGAGACATGTGTCCTCCAGGGCTATGAGCGAATGATTTCGCCCTACCCCGTTACTGACTCCCACCTACATCGAACAACCCTTCGATTTAGGTCAACGCGGCATTGAAATCAGCTCAACACTGACTTCAACCAAGGGTGCGTTGGGGGAGAACGACATTCGGAATGACTGAACAGACATCAATTTGATGGAGGGCTCATGAAATACGTGAAACTTGGTAGCACGGGTCTGGATATCTCCAGACTGTACCTAGGCTGCATGACCTTCCAAGATCATGGCGCCGGTACGCACCCCTGCGCCTACGCACCGATTACGTCGATCTGTATCAGATTCACCGCTGGGACTATGGCACCCCTATCGAAGAAACCATAGAGGCGCTTCACGACATCGTGAAAGCGGGAAAAGCCGGATACATCGGCGCTTCATGCCTGGCAATTCGCCAAAGCTCAGCAGATAACTCACGCAAGGGGCTGGAGCAAGTTCGTGTCCATGCAGAACTACCTCGACCTTGTGTATCGAGAAGAGGAGCGGGAAATGGTTCCGCTCTGCCTTGATCAGGGCGTGGGTTCGATGCCTTGGAGCCCTATGGCGCGGGGCTGTTTGACCAGACCCCATGGCCAACTGACCGAGCGCGTCAAGACCGAAATTTCGGGACAATCGTTTTACCAGGCCACTTAAGTCGAAGACGGTCGCGCGATTGACGTCGTCGAGCAGGTGGCCAATGAGAAAGGTGTACCGACGGCACAGGTAGCTCTAGAATGGGTGCTAGCTAAACGAGGGGTGTCAGCCCCTATCGTGGGAGCGTCCAAAGTGCATCATCTGGATGACGCTATTGCTGCGCTGGACGTAGCGCTCAGCGACGATGAGATCAGACGCCTTGAGGCCCCTTGCGTGCCTGGATTTGCATAGATCGGATTGCATAGATGGATTTCTAGCGGGAATGGCGCCGATTGTCGGATCCAGCCTGTATTATTAACAAAGCCTACATTGAAGGCGTCACAAAATTGCAGGGAGCAGCTAACTTTGCCGAGCCGGACGGATGCTGAAATTTATGATTTAGCCAACAATGTGCTGGCCGGAATAACTCAAAACCTGACAGATACAATTTATAAAGATCTCCATGGTTCCCTGTCGTTCGGTTGGGCACCCGCACTGAAATTCAATGCATGGGCAGAGTCCGGCACTGTAGACGGCGGCCCTCCCCAGCATAATATTGTTCTGCACTACGAGCTGGCGCGCCTCCTCTACCGAGATGCAGAGGCCTTTTGCTCATTCGCGTCGGATGGACAAACGAAACGCCTGATTCAAACAAAATTTGCTGATGACGCTACCGATCTCCTTCCTGAGTGCTTTACGCTTGAGGATTGTATCCAAAACATGTTCCTCGGGTCGCTGACATGGGTTTATTTCCATGAGCTCGGGCATCTGATGCAAGAGCACGGGAGAGTTAGAAATGACAGGGGCTCGACTGCTGCTACAACGGCCATCCAGGAGCTTGACGCTCATGCCGCTCAAATCCTTACCGGTCGGAAGGCTTCCATTTCTCACGCTACAGAGTTAGCGGCTGACTCGGAGGCAATTACTCTGTGTCTGATTGAATCAGCTCGGCACTTTTTGGAAGGGCCACTCGTGGATGAGAGTGATGGTGCTGAAGTATTTATTGGCAGTGTATATTTGCTGACTTGCAGCCTCGCCTGCATTTTTTACCGATTCAACGCCGGCTCTAGTCCCCAAGTCGTTACCCCTATAACCGGCTCCCATCCCAGCCCTATCTATCGACTTGAACGTAGTGCGCCTCATATTTACGAGCTCACTGAGATCCTACTGAAAGCATTTGAGTTTGATGGGCAACGCAGACGTCTGGTCAGCATGACGAAACAAGCAGCAGATCTAGGGTCTTTTTTTTGGAACTACAGCAAGGGAGTCGCCAGTGATGAAACCATTCATCTTTTCGTCAAAGGATTCATGCAGCGACCAGATTTCAAGCCCTACTCAAGAGAAATTCTAACTGTTTGGGACGAGATTTATCCCAGCATAATGGCCTCACGGCATTTCGGCCCGCCGTTCGGAGTGATGGAGTTCACTCAAGAATTCCGGGACTTTGTTTTCAACGATTAATCCAGAACACAGCTGCAGGTTCAAACTCGAACTGGATCGAGATGTGTGTCCGTTTCAGAAGGATATAGGGCACAGGGCTTGGGACTAGACCTTATCCCAAGACCCTCTTCGGAAGCGCTTAGCCGAATGTGCTTGGGTCTGGGCCGAGTCGCTTGCCACTATCCAATGCCGCGATGGCAGAGAGGTCGGACGCATCCAGTGCGAAGTCGAAAACATTGAAGTTTTCACGAATACGTTCAGGCGTTACTGATTTCGGGATCGCAATGAGCCCGAGCTCCAGGTGCCAGCGAATGATGACCTGAGCAGCCGTCCTACCATGCTTCTGAGCAACCTCCAGAATGGCCGGATTCGTCAATGCACTGCCCTGACCCAACGGGCTCCAGGACTGCGTGGCGATGCCCATCGACTCATGAGCACTTCGAAGGGCTGCCTGCTGCATGAAAGGATGTAGCTCGATTTGGTTCAAGACCGGTGCGACCCCGGTCTCATCGATCAATCTTTGCAGGTGATCTTGGTTGAAGTTCGAGACGCCAACGGATCGAGCTTTTCCGTTGCGTTGCGCGTTGATCAATGCCCGCCAGGTATTGACATAGTTATCCTGGCTGGGTGTGGGCCAGTGAACGAGAAGCAGGTCGACGTATTCCACGTTTAATCGCTCCAGGCTTTCCTCCAATGCCGCAGTAGCTGCATCGAAACCGTGGGCGTCATTCCAGATCTTGGTGGTCAAGAAGACCTGCTCTCGGGCCGTGCCGGCGTCTCGAAGCCCCTCACCTACACCTTTCTCATTGCCATAGATCGATGCAGTATCGACGTGACGATAACCTTCTTCCAAAGCGGTACGCACCGCAGTACGTGCATCCGTATCACTGGCTTGCCACACCCCCAAACCGACTTGAGGAATGCGCTGTGTATCAGAAAGCTGGATGGTCAGCTGAGGCTTTACCATGGATCAAACTCCTTTTTCATAACTGAGTCACCCTCATAGGAACAGCACGACCGTGCGGGCTCGCCGCCCTAAGTCAGGCCGTATAACTACGTCCTTGCACCACTCGACGAGCGTTTCTCTACACCAATAGAGATGGCAAAAAAAACGATCCCGAGAACAGCCAAGGCAGCGCCAACCCAACCTGTCGATGCCCATCCTAAGCCACCAGCGATGGCCAGCCCCCCAAGCGACGCACCTACGGCGTTCGAAATATTGAAGGCGCTGTGATTTAACGCGGCTGCAAGCGTCTGAGCTTTGCCGGCAACGCTCATCAGACGTACCTGGAGCGCAGGTACTAGAGCGAATCCGCAGCCGATGAAAAAGAGCACGGCTAGCGTGCCGATTCCTGAGGATGCGAATACGGAGAAGAAGCCCAAGAAAACGGCATTCCAGATCATGATGTAGAAAATCGCAGGAACCAACGCACGGTCAGCCAGCCACCCACCCACAAGGTTGCCGACAATCATGCCAATGCCCCAAAGCGCCAAAACCATAGGCACTTGACCGGATGTGAAGCCGGTCACCTCTGTGAGCGTGGGGGTGATGTAGCTGTACACAGAGAACATGCCCCCGAAACCGATGGAGGCGGTCGCAAGTGTGAGCCAGAGCTGAGGTTTCCTGAGTCCGCTGAGTTCAGATTTTGGGCTAGCAGATTCATCTCGGGGGACGGTAGGAATGAAAACCCAGAACAGAAGAATGGCAATGGCACCACCGGCTGCTAATGCTCCAAATGCGCCACGCCAGCCGACAAGCTGACCGATCCAGGTTGCAGCGGGAACCCCGACGACATTGGCCGCTGCCAGCCCCGCCATCACGTAACCTGCGGCTTGAGCTTTTCGGTTTTCGGCCACCATGGATGCCGCCACCAGGCATGCGACTCCGTAGTAGGCGCCATGAGGTAAGCCCGCAAGGAATCGCGCCCCTAGCAACGTGGCGTGGTTCCAAGCAACGGCGCTCGCTCCGTACCCGACCGCAAACAACGCTAGCAATGCGATCAACAGCGCTTTACGAGGCCATCGTGCAGCAAGGATAGCAATCAAAGGTGCACCCACCACGACACCCAAGGCGTAAGCCGTGATGTAGCCCCCTGCAACGGGGATAGAGACATCGGTGCTCGAAGCTAGACCTGGCAGCAAGCTCATGGAGGCGAACTCCCCTGTGCCGATGAATAGCCCACCTAGGCCAAGCATAGTGATAGCCATGCCGGTACCGTGTGGCACGTCGACTGCGGGCTGATCTTGCAAAGTGTTCGTATTGATACAGGATTCACTTGTCATCAGCGACACCTCCGATGAAGTGGTACCGAGGGCACCTTATGAAAATAGAAAAACTGCGGAGCCTACTTATCAGCGACGTCCGCGATGAAGTCTGCAAATTGTTCCGCATACTCCTTGTGCCACCGGGAGAGCGCTGGCCGGTTCTGGATCATGTCGTCCGCCGACCACTGCATCCGACGTTGATCCAGCGCCCAGTTGGATTCGTTGTCTTCGCAGAAAATGTAGAAGTCGCCCTGTCCCATTCCACCGATCAAACGATCCGCCACTTGGTCAGCAGTCCAAGGACTGTCAGGCTTTTGGGTATCATTGGTCATCCCAGGAAAATTCATGGGCGTGAAGGTGTAGCCAGGAATCAGGAGGTGTGCCGAAATACGATCACCAACCTTCTCGCGCAGCTCATGAGCCAATTGTTCAGTAAGGACTTTAACGGCAGCCTTTGAAACGGAATATGCGGCGTTACCCGGTCGAGTCGTGATGCCTTCCTTGGAGCCCAAGTTCACGATGGCAGCAGGCCCTTTCTGGGAAAACATCGTTTCCACAAACAACTGTTGCAGTGTTAGTACGCTCCAGAAGTTGATGTCCATCAACGTTCGCCATTTGGACACGCCATCCCAAGGGCCTGCACCTTTGATGATGGCTGCGTTGTTCACCAACAAGGACACCTCACCGAATTCGCATGATTTTTCATAGAGTTGGTGAAGATCGCTTTCGGAGGTGACATCACCCTTGATCACTAGCAGCTTTACCTCAGGAAATTCGTTGAGCAACGCCTTGGTCGCGCCGTCCAATGCAGTCGGATCGCGATCAAAAAGAACGACGTTCATACCCTCGCTGGCAACGCGGCGCGCAATGGCGTAACCGATACCAACAGCTGCTCCAGTGATGACCGCGACGGCGCCTTTACGGATGGCTGGATGATTATTCATAGGAATTCTCCTAGCAGAGGATGCGCCTGAGAAATAACGTCATTGAGCAGTTGACGTAGCAATAGTTGAGTGGAATTAATAGTACATGAGATAAATCACGCTATTGATTAGCGAGATTGCATCTTCCATTGAATCCAAATCAACAACGGATGCGCCATGCCTGTACTGCCTACTACGCGGCTTTCTCGAGCAGACCTAGCCGATCTGAACTCCTTCCTAGCAGTCGAGAGGATGCGAAGCTTTACCCACGCGGCTGTAGAACTCGGTATCACCACCTCTGCACTGAGTCACGCGATCCGGAATCTGGAAAGCCGGCTCGGTGTTCGGCTGCTGAATCGGACAAGCCGGACGGTCTCCCCGACAGACGCTGGAGCCGCTCTTGCCAAGCGACTGGCTGTGGGCTTTACCGAGATAAGCGGCGCTCTTGCGGCGCTAGATCGCCACAGAGATAGGCCTTCCGGCAGACTTCGTCTCAACGTCCTGGCCGATGGCGCCCGCTTACTGTTCACAAAGTTTCTTCCTCCTTTTCTGGAGGCCTACCCCGAGGTCTCGGTAGAAGTCGCAGTCGACGACAAAATGGTCGATATCGTGGCGGCAGGTTTCGATGCAGGTATTCGCTTCGGCAACACCATTCCTGAGGACTTCATTGCAGTTCGACTAAGCGAAGAGCTGCGATGGGTCGCGGTGGCCTCCCCTCGATACCTGAACGCAAATGCTCGCATCTTGGTTCCCGAGGACTTAAAGAACCATAACTGCATTCAGATTCGAACGGGGAACGGCGTCATCTACCGCTGGGATTTTGAGAAGGATGGCGACCACCAAGCCATCGATGTCCCTGGCCAGCTGTGTGTCAACGAGACGACTTTCGGGATCGAGATGGCTCTTGCAGATAGAGGAATTACCTACTGCCTCGAAGAGCGCGTCAGTGGTCACTTGGCTCGCGGAGAGTTGCAAATCGTTCTCCCGGATTGGGCTCCCATCGAACCGGCGTTTTATATGTACTACCCCGGACGACGGCAGATGCCGCCGGGTCTTCGCGAGCTGGTGGATATGTTTAGAGCAGGATTACCTTCGTGAGTCCAAGATAAAAGCGGCAGCGTCAAATCGCCACGGCAACATCGACGCTGCAGCTATCACTCATGCTGCGCCGAAGAAATCCTTTAACGCCTTCGCAAGGTTCAATGGCTGCTCAAGCGCCAAGCCATGGCCACACCGATCAAAGATCAAATTGCGGGTGGGCTCGATGCCTATGCTGGATACACTTTGACGTACCAAATCTCCGAAAAAGTGCGAGGCGCCGATGGTCATCACAGGCAGGTCGGGAAGCGTGGCTTTTAACGTCCGATTTATCTTGGCGTTCTCAAGCGTAGCCTTGTAGGTATCCAGTGTCCCACGCAGTCCATGAGGCGTAGACAAGAGCGTTATCCACTCCTCCTTTAAATCCTCAGGGTAAGCAGTCGGGTCGTAGCTTTGCTTGTTCAGCCAGTACGTCCAGAACTCACGCTCCTTGCCTGCCAGAAGCATTTCCGGAACATCAGGGGTGAAAAAGAAAGGGACATGCCACTCCCACACACCGGAATGGTTGGCTGCCTCATTCACGTTTTTCTCAGTGAAGAAGGAGCGGTCTTCCAACCCGAAGCCTGAGAGCAGCATTTCTGCGAAGCTCAACGCTTTTACCCGTTCCGGATGGCTTGCAGCCAAGACGAAACCATACTCGGCGCCTCGGTCTTCGCCATGAACATAGGCCTTTTCTACCTCAAGTGCATCAAGGAGCTGCACGAGGTCTTCAGCGATGGTTGAAGACAGATAACCCTTTTCTGCGTACGGATGCCCGCTGAGGCCGGCTCCACGCAAGTCAGGGGCAATGACTTTGAAATAGGGCGTCAGAATTGGCAGCAAGGTACGCCAATAGATGTGGGTCTTTGGCGTGCCATGTAGCAGCAGCAAGGGTTCGCCCTCTCCGGCGGTCACAGCATGCAGCTCGATACCGTTTACTTGAACCCGATGCTGGGTGGCTGGGCCGCCTGTATGGTCAGTTAGCTGAATCATTGAAGTCTCCACAACGGTTTGTCAATCAGAATGCGAGCTCATCCCACTGGATACGAGCAAGACTCCCAGTGCTGGATAATGTGGCGAAAGCGACGTTCGGAAGGTCTGGGTCAAAACACAGGTTGGTTGGGAAATGCTCCGGCATATGCAAATTAGCAAGATGAGCTCCTTGCGGAGAAATCACCGAAAACACACCACTCGGCTGATTGGCTATGAAAATGTTGCCGTTCGGAGCAACAGCCAAGCTGTCGAGCAATTGGGCGTCGGGTGCTTGCCATAAGAGACGCCCGCCATGTGCCGCCTTACCAGAATGCTCAAGCTCACCTGGTGCATTGGTATCCCACACCCACAAACGACCCGCGCCATACTCTGTCGCGTACAACTTGGTGCTATCAGGGGCTAGCCCTATTCCGTTAGCACCCATCGGCAGGGGATACGCCAGTTGGCGACAGTCGTTTTGAGAGCCGTCTGACCAATAGATCCCTCCATAAGTACGATGGTGATGACCGTCTCTCCCAAGGTCGGTGAACCAGAAACCACCTCGCGGATCGAAAATAATGTCATCTATCGCTTCAAATTTTCGACTATTTATGTGATCGACTACACGCTCAACTTTTGAGGTGGATAAGTCGATCCTCTCAATCCTTGGTTCGTAGCCTTTAGTTTCGAATCCATGAGAAAGAGTTAAATCTCCCACCTTCTCCCAGCGCATATTTCCTCCATTATTAGCCACATAAAGGAGGCCATCAGGCCCGAATGCCAACCCGTTAGGCCCGCCACCCAGATCGGCGACTACAGCTTTTTCACTTCCATTAACCCGCCATACGACGCCTCCTTTAATATCGCAGATGTATAGGACTCCATCTCTGAAAACTGGCCCCTCGATGAAACCTAATCCAGAAGCTAATACATCAATATCAGGCGTTAAATTCTTCACATGAGTCTCCAACATAGCGCGGACTAATGATTTGTGACCTTTGAAACCCAATAGTTTCAAATTAACTGTTGAGCTGAATTTGATGGCGCATTGAATGATACTACTTTCCCATAAGTCAAAATCGCTTTAAAATTCCATCATCATGAACGTATGACCCTAATATTCCCTTATGCATACGACCCATAGGAGAAAGAACATTGCTACTAATGAGGGCAGTAGTTACGAAGGCCAGTAGAGAATATCTCCCTATACAAGACGTTCCCGAAGGAGGCGGGCTTTCCGCCGATTCTTAAGCACTGCTTCGGCTTTGCCACACAGCTCATCTCAGGCAGCCACCCGCTGAGTTTGCCCACCCATTTCCAGCGCACGGCTATGCAGCAAAGCGGCACATCGTTCCCATGACTTGGGCAGTAAGCGTTTAACTCATAACGGCACCAGATGTCCCAGGAACGCCCAAGTGACCCAAGTGAGAGGCTTAGCTAAGAGGTCAATACATGACGAAACGCCATGAAACAAACAGATCTCGCACCCGGCTTCTATACCCGTTATCTTTCTTCGACTGGTCACATCGCTGGCCGCTTACGACATGGATGATTCAATGCTTCATGAAGAGTTCGGGAGCTTGGCGGCGTTCGTAGTTGTTGCCGAAGCTCAAAGTTTTACCCGAGCTGCGGGAAAGCTGGGTACTTCTCAATCAGCAGTGAGCCACAAGATCCGAAGACTGGAAGCTCGCCTGGGAATTCGCCTTCTGACGCGAACAACACGCAGCGTTGCACTCACCGAAGCTGGCGAACGGTTGCTCGAAACCTTGGGGCCTGCGCTCGCGATTATCGAGGCGCAGTTGAGTGCTCTGACTGTCGTGGGAGACAAACCAGCAGGTAATGTGCGCATCACGACTGCAGATCACGCGTCAGAAACAATCCTTTGGCCCATATTGCGGCGCGTTCTCCCAGACTACCCTGACGTTGCTGTCGAGGTCACTGTCGACAACAGCTTCGTCGACATCGTTGCTGAGCGCTATGACGCAGGCATTAGGCTAGGTGAGAACGTAAACAAAGACATGATTGCCGTTCCTATCGGCCCGCCAGAACAAATGATCCTTTTCGGGTCAGCCCAATATTTGACTAAGCATCCGCCCATACATTCACCAGATGATCTCGCATTGCATCAATGCATCAACCGACGACATGCCTCTCTTGGTGGATTCTCAGCTTGGCAATTCGAAAAGGACGGCGAGCAGGCGCAAATTCGGGTTTCGGGACAACTGGCGTTCAATCGGCCAGAAATGATTATAGAGGCCGTACTGGAGGGCTTCGGTCTGGGATATCTCCTGAAGTCACAAGTGGTAGCGCACCTGGAAGCTGGGAGAATCGTTTCTCTCCTGGCAGACTGGTGTCCTCCTTTCCCTGGATATCACCTCTACTACCCTAGCCGACGCCAAAACACCCCTGCATTTCAAATGTTGGTAAATGCGCTGCGATATACCGAGGAGTCGGCTTGTCGCAACTCCGCTGGACAGGCGTCATACCGAGCATGAGGCTTGATCAGGTTGCGTGAATTGCGCGAGGGGCATACCCGACTAGCACTCAGATTCTGGTATCAAGCCTGTGCTGCCCTCTCGCTTGTGACATGCCAGTACGTTTTCGCGCTGGAACCTCCTCCCTCAGAGAGATGCGCTCTAACGTTCAATAACGGAGCATCACTAACCGTCCCCGTCGCACGGACGTCAAAGGAAATGAGACAAGGCCTGATGGGACGAACTGATCCGACCCCAGGAATGCTATTCGTGTGGTCAAAACCAGCCGTCAGAAGGGTTTGGATGAAGAATACAAAAACCCCGCTGTCAGCAGCGTGGATTGATGGCCGAGGTGAGATCCAAGCAGTGCTGGATTTGAATCCGCTGAGCACGGAAAAGCGTTCGTCGTTCCTGCCGGCAATTGCCATACTCGAGCTTCCTCGAGGTACCTTTGAGTCCATTGGAGTTGGCACAGGCAGCCTTGTGCAAGGCGCCTGCATGCCTCTTCGATGACAACACTCCGAGCGATCCAAGCGAGCTCAGCGCTCAAGGAGTCGGAGGTTTGGCCGCGATACGTATCAAGCGACCTGCAGCGTCGTCTGTAATCACCCACAACGCTCCATCAGGGCCTTCTTTTACATCGCGAATTCGTTGATGCTGATCTTGCAGAAGTCGCTCCTCTCCTACGATTTTGTCGCCCTTTATCACCAACCGAGCAAGATGCTGACCGGCCAGTGCCGCAACGAAAAGATTATTTTTCCACTCAGCAATAGCCTTCCCTGAGTAGAACCCCATACCTCCAGGTGCAATGGCGGGATCCCAGTAATAGCGAGGTTGTTCGGTGCCTTCGAGCTGAGAACGCCCTCCGTAGATAGCAGTCCCGTCATAGTTGGTGCCGTAGGGCACAAGCGGCCAACCGTAATTGTGCCCACGCTTGATCAGGTTAATCTCGTCGCCCCCTTGGGGCCCGTGCTCACCATCCCATAGCTCACCTGTTTCTGGATGAATCGCGAGTCCTTGAGGGTTGCGCTGACCATAACTCCAGATTTCGGCGCGGGTATGGTTTTCAGCCTTTTGATCGGTGGCAAATGGATTCCCAGGAGCTGGCTTGCCATCGGTTGTGACACGCAGAATCTTGCCTGCCCAACTGTAGAGCGACTGTGCTTCGTCACGGTATGGCGAGAAGAACCGCTCCGCGAGCGAAACAAAAAGATACCCCTCACGGTCGAAGACCAGGCGGGAGCCATAGTGCTTCTCGCCCACGATTCCCGGCTCTACACGAATAACGGTTTCCAGCCCCTGCAACGTATAGCGAGCCGGTTCGCCTTCGCGCACCTCCTGAACCAGCTTGGCCTTGGCGACAACTATGCCGTTCTCCTTGCCGCCACGTGGTTCAACATAGGTGAAAAAGATTTGTTGGTTAGTGGCAAATTGAGGATCGGTTACGACATCCAGCAGCCCCGCATCAGCCCCGTAGACGACATTTGGAACGCCTTGAACGTTGGCCGTTACCGAGCCAGAGCTCAAGTCAACGATGCGCATTGCACCAGGCTTCTCGGTGATGATCGCCTGTCCGTTACCGATAAACGCTATGCCCCAGGGATGATTCAGATTCTTTGTGACGACGCGGGTTTCAATCGGCGTTGTGGTTACCACCGAAGGAGCCCGTGTCTGACCTGGAAATGCAGGCTCCTGCTTCGGCGCAATAGGACTATTGCGTGGTAGCGGCTGCCCTGCCTGCGCGGCTTGATCAGGAGCACGAACGCCCTTGGTCGGGATATCCTCCATGTCGATGACTTGGGCAGTCGCAGATACGCTCGAAAATCCGAGGGCAGCAGTCAGGAGTAAATTGAACGATTTCAATGTTTCATTCCTTGTGAATTGGATTTCTGAAAAATTGGCGTCTGGATAAATTTCGAGGCTCTGAGCTCGCTGACGTGCCTTGAATAAAACTCAATACTTCATGCAAATCCACGCAATGTCGCAGCTATTGTTTAGATGCTGAGAGGCCCGCTTCAGAGCTCCGAGGTTGGTCAGCAGAATGCTCCACCCACCCACCTCCAAGCGCCTTGTAAAGCGTCACAAGATTGTTAGCCCTCGCGACTTTCGCGGATAAAAGACTTTGCTGCGCCTCGAATAAGTCAGTCTGCGCCTGCAACACCGACAGATAGTCGTCGACCCCGCTTCTATAACGCATGTTCGACAACTCCAAGCGCCGCGTTTGCATTGTCTCGTAGCGCTGTAATGACTGGATCTGCCGGTCATAGGTACCGCGAGCCGCCAAACCATCCGCCACCTCTCGGAAAGCGGTCTGGATCGCCTTTTCGTACCTCGCAATTTCTATACGCTTCTGAACCTGAGCTAATTCAAGATTGGCTCTGTTTGCGCCGCCCCTGAAGATAGGAACGGTGATCTGCGGTACGAAGCTCCAGGCCCCCTGGCCGCCACTAAAAAGACCGCTGGTGGAGGGTGACAAGGTTCCAAAACTTCCCGTCAGGGAAATGCTCGGAAAGAAAGCAGCTCGCGCAGCCCCTATGTACGCATTGGCTGCCAAAAGTGATTGCTCAGCCGCAGCGATATCGGGACGACGTTGCAGCAGTTCGGAAGGCAACCCGGCAGGGACGTCGGTCAGCAGGTTTTGCCGTGAAAGTGGCTTTCCTGCTGGTAAGTCACCAGGCAACGCCTGCCCTGTCAGCATGACCAAGGCGTTTTCATCCTGTGCCCGCGCACGTGAATAGGCCTCCAGTGTCGCTGAGGCTTGTTCCAGAATTCCTTGAGACTGCTGCAGGTCAAGCTCGGTAGCGATGCCGTTGTCGAAACTTAGTTTTGTGATCCGGAAAGACTCTTCAGCATTCTTCAACGTGGCCTGGGTGACTGCCAACTGATCCTCTTCCCCGAGCATCGTCAGGTACTAGATAGCCACCTGTGAAATCAATGCCATTTCTGCCGCTTTGCGGGTTTCAGCGAGCGACAGATATTGCGCCAGAGCTTCGTCCTTCAAGCTTCGCACACGGCCAAAAAAATCCAGTTCCCAAGCTACATTCGCGCCGACGGAGTAGACCGTGCTGGAGGTTGAACCACCTGTAGATAAATTGCTTGGCGTGCGTTCACGGGTGGACGATGCGGCCGCATCAACCCACGGAAAGAGCTCGGCGCGTGTGATTTGGTACTGCGTCCTCGCTGCCTCCACATTGAGCATCGACACGCGCAGATCACGATTGTTTTGTAGAGCAATTTCGATGACTGACTGCAATCGCGCATCAACAAAGAAATCCCGCCAGCCGATATCGACTGCCGCTTTCCCGCCCGAGCTTCGGGCCCCGCCGTCGGGAGCTGTAGCCCCTGGCTGGCGGTCATAGGCGGCGCCGGTGGGATACGCCGTTTCGACCGATGAATCTGGACGTTCGTAAGCGGGTTGCATACTGCAGCCGGCAGTTAAAGCCGCAGCCAAGGTCACAGCGAAAGGAGAAAAATCCTTTGATGAGCTTCATCTCAATGCCCTCCTTCGACTTGAAGACTTTCGTCGCCTACAGAGGCTTTCTTCTTGCGCCTGGACGTCGTCAGCCTGCTGATCACGACGAAGAACAGCGGTGTCATAAAAATCGCGAGGAAGGTGGACGCAAGCATGCCGCCAATAACGCCCGTACCGATTGCATTTTGGCTATTCGTCCGCTGATGGGCGATACGACGTCGGTGTAGCTGAGATTGATCTGCGCACGCTCCACAGCTGCTTGACCGGCTGCCACGTCTGCGGCTGCCTGCCCGTGCGTGGCAACTGCGTTGTCGTAGGTCTGCTTACTGATCGCATTGCCAGCGACCAGCACTTCATAGCGTTCGACCTGAGCGTTTTGAGCAACAAGGTTGGCCTTGGCTCGTGCCAATGTGGCTTTTGCACTGTTCAATGCGGCCACATAGGGTGCCGGGTCGATCTTATAGAGCCGCTGTCCCGCTTTGACGTTGGCGCCTTCGGTAAACTCACGATGCAGGACGATGCCATCGACTCGGGCACGCACCTGAGAGACCAAAAAGGCGCTGGTGCGTCCAGAGAGGTCACTGTAAAAAGGCACCGAGCTGGTTTTCACCGTAATAACACCGACTTCGAAAGGCTTCGGCGCAGCAGCCTCTTGCTGTTTCTCGCACCCTGAGAGGGCGATAACAAACAGCAGAACTCCGCCGGAATAACCGGCTTTTGACTTCAAATTAAACATGTCGACCTCAGTCTGATATGACAAAAGAAAGCGCGAGCGAAAGCTCTTGTCATGTCTTACTCATACATTCATGTATGCCCGTAAAACACGTATGTATGTTGGTTAAACAGTTATTACTTCCACCACCAAACACTGAGCGCGTCAATAACCGCGCTAAGGGCTTGATATTTTTTCGAACGTCATTATTGTGAACGCCTGACGACGTAATTTTTATAGTGACACTGCAAGCTTGAAACCCTACTCAAGTGGCAGGTCGTAACGTAAACTCCGTAATCTCAGAAGGTACGCCTAGGCGAATAGGAAAACCCATCCAAAGTCCTGTGCCGTTACTTACATAGAGTCTCATTTTTCCGACGTCATATCCGCGAGAAGCAAAACCTTCATTCGCGTTCGCGACGAACATACTCAATGCTTTGATCATGCCGCCATGTGTGTGGCCTGATAGCTGTACATCAACTCCTGCTGCCTCGTTGATCACAGCACCCTCTGGTCTGTGGCTCAGTAAAATCGTCGTCGACGACGGCGAGACACCTTCCAACGCTTTTTCTAGGTCAGGGCCGGCGAAACCGTAATTCGTCGCTGCCGCATCAGTGACTCCGGCAATAGTCAGCTCGGCAGACTTATGCTGAATCAACTCGTGCTCGTTGATCAGCATCCGTATCCCTAACCCTTCCAGCACCGGCTCCCATTTAGCGTAATCGAAGTAGTATTCATGGTTACCTGGGATGCCAATCACACCGTGCAGCGAGCGGAGATCGGTCAGCGGTGCAACGTCCGCCTGTCTCGCTTCCTTGGAACCGTCGATGAAGTCTCCAGTGATGACGATCAAGTCTGCGGACAAGGTATTAGTGCGTTCCACAACCGCACGCACCCAAGGTTCTGGAAACAAACGGCTGATATGCAGATCACTCAATTGCACAAACCTAAAGCCATCCAGCTCAGCCGGCAGGCCTTCAATAGCGAGCTCTACACGGTGTATCTCTGGCACCTGGATGGCCTGATAGACACCAAACCCGCCAAAACCGGCAGCGGCAGCTGCAGCGCCAATACGCAGTTTGATTCCGACAGCGTTCAGGGCATCGCGACCGCCTATGATCCGCACCAAGAGGCTAACCACATCAGTAACGAGCGTGAAAACAAGCAGCAGAACAAACGAGCAAAACAGCCAGCCAAGAAGAAGCACAACTGCGAAAGGAAGTTCTGGCGACCACATATTTCCGTAGAACAATACGGAGAGCAGGTGATATTTCGAAGCAACCAGAAGCACAAATCCGATGAGCCCACGACTCATCCATGACAATGGCAGCGGGTAAACGAAACGCACAAGCATATAGAGATATGCGATAGTCAAATAAATATGAAACACGATTCCTACCTAATTCGAAGAGGTTTGAAGACGCTGGCCAAGCCTGACTCGCGCGCTAGTTTTGATGATACCTACGGCTTCCCCTCGTGAACGTTTAGACGAACCGTACGACACTGTGAATCAAATTCATCAATAACGGACAACTCCATGAGACGGAGCTTTTAGGGGATCCGCCCCAAAAGCGCGACTAATGCTGAAATCTCCGGTAACTCAAAACACGCACGCAAATGTCTTCACGTGTTTCAACTTTTGCTAGGCGCTGGCTTAAGGGCAGGTAGCGGGGGAAGCGTGGCTTGATAGGCTTCTTTATCGGTAAGCAACAAGCGTGCTTGTGTACCCCAACCGCCGATGAATACATCAGCCTTCCCATCACCATCAAGATCGCCCTGCCCCATGTTCCAGCTACGGCCAACTGTTACGCCAGGGATTACATCGAGCGTCACATCTTTGAAAACGCCCTTTCCGTCGTTTTGCCAGGCTCGAAGCTGAAGCGGCACGAAACCTGGTACCTGGATAGATCCAACAAGCAAATCAGGCTTCCCGTCGGCGTTGAAATCGACGACCGTGCCGGCCCAGCTGGAGAACATATGGGTTGGCAGGCGCTTGGACGTCTCGTCCTTAAAGCCCGCCTTGCCGTCGTTGATCAAAATTCGAGTTTGAGGATCTTTGTCCCAACCGAAGTTGTTGCTCGTGATGTTGAAAAAGACGATGTCCATGTGGCCATCCTGGTTCACATCCACGGCGTGCACGTCCCGCGTTTCCATAGGAACAAGTAGCTCCAGACGGTCAGAGGCGTCTGTGAAGCGGCCTTTGCCGTCGTTGATCAACAGACGGTTTGGATGAGCTGGGCTCGCGAGAACCATGTCGAGGTCGCCGTCTCCATCCATGTCTGCCAAAGCGATACTTTCAGTTTGGTCGTTGGTCTTCGGCAGGTGGGTTTCCGTTGCATTGATGAAGTGCCCAGGCCGCTTGGGATCATTCAAAAACAGAAGGTTTCGAGCCGGGATAATCTTGGCATCGGGCGCGTAATCAGTTTCGCCAGTGCTGCCGATGATGATATCTGGCAGGTTGTCGCCGTTGATATCGCCAAGCGCCAGGCCATTGCCTTGGCTAGTGGCAGGTAGGCGATCACTCACGTCATTGAAGCCACCCTTTCCATCTCCAAGGAACAGCTGGTGAACCTCGTCGGCCTCTGCAACAAACACAACATCCATGTTGCCATCGCCGTTGAAGTCGGCAGCACGCACATGCTCGCTGTCATGAATGGCCTTGCCAAATGCACCAGGTTTGTTGGTTAACAGACCTTTGCCATTGTTCAAGTAAAGGCGGTTAACACCGTGCTCTACCGAAACGACCACATCCAGGTCACCGTCGTGGTCGACATCGATGAACACAGAATCGGTTGAGTGAAGGCTAGGCGCGATAGGCACGTGGGTTGCAGTCGCATCCACGTAGACACTCGAGGGGCGTTCAGGAATTAGGTCAAACGCATCTGCTGCTTGGGCCTGCGAGGCCGTATTCGCCCCCGTCGAAAGGGAGGTGAAAATTCCCGAGGTTGCGAGAATAAGAGACGCTTTGAATTTGAGAGTCATGAACGCTTCCTTCAATCATTCAAGCTGCCGGCCTTCGCCGCAGGAAGAATCATTATCAAGCGCAATCCATGAGTTTATTAGAGGGATGATGGCGAATGGGTATATGACGCGATGTCATGAATGGGCGTCGCATTTTCTGAGGGAAGCGCCTAGATGTCACAAGAACGAGCTGATTTATACCGGGTGTTTCTCAATGTTACAAAATGCTTCAACTGTGCCAGCTCGCAAATCCACAGCAGATCCGAGAAGGAAACGATCATTGAGACTCTCGTGTGATTCCAAGCAACCCACAGTACACTGCGAACAGCGGCATACTTGGAGCAGTCTCAATCACTCTAAAGCCTCATACCCTTGAGTTCGCTTGGCGTAGAAATCTTTCACCTCGCTCCAAGTCATTTTGATCGCGATATTTACTGCGGACGACTCATCAACGACATACACCTCTTCGTTAGGATCACTGATGGGAGCAAGTAGCCTGAAAGGCTCTACCAAGCGGCAACTGCCTACCGTTCCATCCTGGCTGAAAACGATGGCAGGGCAATGATCCCCACTCTCAAACAATGCCAGGATGCCGCTCTTCAGCCATTCCCAATCAACTCGGACGGGGAAAGGCGCACGAGTCTTGTGGAGGACTACGGGGATTATGGAATCTGCGCCATCCACGATAGCTTTTGGGAACCCCGCCAGCAGCGCATAGGTGGGGATAGCTTCAATCGCCTCATTCATTTTTTGCGTATCGCTCAGATCGAGCCCATTGACAAAATACGGTTCAAGGAAAGCCATAAAATCTACGAAACCGGAGGATTGGAACATTTGCCCTTGGCTACCCTCCGCACGAGAAAGTAGCCCCTTGGCAATATTGCGGGTGATTGATGCTGCTGCCTCATGCTCGCTCGGGTCAGCCTGATCAGCGCGCTGCGCAGCCAGCAGATTGAATAGCCAAGCGTGTCGGTAACCTAGATCAAAGCATGCTTGATGGAACGGATGCCGCTTACTGATGAGATCCGTGCTAACCCATTGGGCTAGTTCCACCGTGGCCTGCATGCGCGTAGCTGGATCTCTAGAAAGCATGGGCATCGGCGTAATTATTTCGTCCGTGATGTCGTACATTTGCTTCATCTCTATCGCGAAGCGCAGCGCCTCCAGTTGAGCCCACTCCACCAGGGGCTCAAACTTCGCCGCTAGCTCCTTGTCAGGAGCAGTGTTGAAGGCTGCCCCTAAGAGATCCCCAAGCACGCGTCCGACTAAAAACGCGTCGCTGCACTTGATTACCCCTCTGGGAAACGGATTTCCCTGTGACAGGTTCGTCACTAGCGTCATCGCAACTGCGGGATCCGTCCAATCCAACTGGTTGGATCCTACAAAGGGCATGTAGTTGTTCCGAACAGCAGGATTGCACACGAATTCGCGGGCGTGCTGGCCGAGGCTACCCCAGAAATCAAACCTTGTTGGTACTGCTCTATGGCGATACTGGCGCGTCTTCAGGTGCCAATGGAAATCCCCACCAAACTCAGGATCAAAATGTTCCTGGAGTATCGGAAATGCAGCTTTAGCAATGTCATAGACAGTTGTGGGCGTCTGCCCTAAGAGGTCACCTCTGCGCTCGTGAAGAAAAGCTGCGGCTTCCGATTCCCTCTGCGGCAGACCATTGTCTCGGCACCAAGCGTGCATTGTGTAAGGATCAATGGCCGCAAGGGTGATGCACCACCGACCACGCCCAAAACCATTCACGTCACGCCAAAGCATCATAAAACCATGCGATCCAGCCCTATCCCCAGCCCGTGAAATCACATCCATGGCGGTAAGAACAACCCTCGGAGGCCATACTACGTCCGCGTCATCTGCCCTGACGGAATCGACCTCCCCTTGGTCAATACCATGGTCGATACCTTTGTAAGCCAGATAAAGATCAATTGAAGGAAGTGTCTCTACCGGGAGATTTGTACTACCGGTGAGGTGCCAGGCCTCAGGAAGATGAGCCACTAAGCCAAATCCAGAGTCATCATTGATCAGCTTGAGTGCCAAGCATTGTTTACCAGACCAGGCGTTCATGCTGCCGACGGCATGGACAAGAAGTGTTGACCAGTCAGCAGCTACGACTACAAAGCACACGTCGAAACCGCCCAGGAAGGGAAGCATGTTTCGAAGCTCCTGCTCGTACCCGGCTAGCTCAGTGACAGTTTGGCGCTCAGTTTCGCTCGCTCGCTTGACCTCAAATACCACCAGCGTTTTGGTTTCAGGATTGAAACAAAGAATGTCCGGGCGTAGCACCTCTCCAGTGGTCAATGAAATGCTGGTGTTGATCGATATAATTTCTAGCAAACTCAAGCGACCCAGCACAAAGTCTGCCGCCTCAGCTGAGGCTCTTCGAGATATGTAATCGATGCCAAAGGAGGGAAGGAAATGCTCCTGAACAACAGCGTCCGTCAAGGAAGTGATCGCTTCTTGCCCTTGGATCAACTCGAGCAGTTCCTCATTCTCGATGATCTGTTTTAGCCAAGACACGACTTCGGACTCTGGGGGGAGCTTTGCCTTTGACATGATTCTTCCTTGGGTTGATAGCGGCCAATGACCTGAAGACGGTAAAGGACGTTGAATCAGGTTAGCTGACCCTGTCTATGGAAACCAATCGACCGTCGAGATGCCTCTAAGCTTGCACATACACCTAGCGGCGCATCGCAATAGTGCAAAGGGGCAGTGGCTACCAACTGACGCAGACCAGGCGCTGGACGTCTGGAGGCGAAGCGCTCAACCGGTTAGCCCAGCGGCTCCCCCGCCTCCACCCTAGCGGCCATAGCAATTTTCAATGTCCTTTCCTTTTCCACACTCGATCACAGCCGAGAAATTAGGTATCAATAGGCTATCAGCTTCAGATCCCGCCTCGTCGAGCAATGCCAATTCGAGCAGATCAAAGGAGCACGCGTCGACCTGGGCGCTTAAGTGTCCAGGCCATGGAAGTCATGACTAAGGATTAGAGATGCCGGCTATCACCAAACTGATGCTCCAGAATTTCAAGCAGTTCCCTGCTCTCGAGATGGATTTTGACCCTGGCACGAATGTGCTCATCGGGGATAACGAAACGGGTAAAAGCACCGTGCTGCTCGCGATTGATCTAGTGAACAGCGCTAGCCGCAGCCGCGTCGAAACTCTTGGGCTAGAAGCGATCATTAACCGTCAAGCAGTCCTAGCCTACCTAGATAGCGAGAAAAAATTCTCAGACTTACCGGTCGTGATGGTTGACGTTTTCCTGCAAGAGGGTGATCAACCTTACTTCAATGGACGACAAAACCAGATAGGTGACGATTACGATGGCATACGGATGAAAATTGCCGTATCAGATGACTACCATCTCGCGATCAAACAGATGTTAGAGCACGACCCTCAAAACTTTCCCTTTGAATACTACTCCGTCACATTCCATACCTTTTCTGGAGAGCCGTTCAACAGCTACCGGCGCCCGCTCAGGCATCTTCACCTGGACAGTTCCCGGATCGATAGTGAGTACGCCGCCAAAGAGTACACACGAGCGGTCTTCGGCCTTCATACAGAAATTGCCGAGAGACACCGGCTCGAGAACCTTTACAGAAGGGGCAAGGAAGGCTTCCGAGACAAACAGCTAAGTGACGTCAACAAGAAGCTTCCTCCTTACGAGTTCGGTATCCGCAGTAGCACTCGGGCGAGTTTAGAAACAGACTTGGTCATTACTCAGGACGGGATATCGATTGAGAATCGAGGCAAAGGCGCACAGTGCTTTATCAAAACCGAGTTCGCTTTGGGTCGACGCGACGTGCAAGGAGGCCTTGATGTACTACTGCTTGAGGAGCCAGAGAATCACCTCAGCCACACCAATATGAAAAGGTTGGTGGAACAGCTCGCTCACACCGGATCAACACAGCTTTTTATTGCCACCCATAGCAGCCACATCTGCTCTAGGCTCGACCTGCGTAACGCACTTCTGCTGGGAACTCTTCAAAATACGGGTCGACTGAAAAAGCTTTCTCCTAAGACCGCAGGATTCTTTATGAAAGCTCCCGATAACAATGTGCTGGAGTTTGCGCTGTCTAAGAAGGTAATTTTGGTCGAAGGTGACGCTGAGTTCATTCTGATGGAACAATTCTACAATCGCATCTCTGGAGGGGGTACACCCCAGGGCGACCAAGTTCACATAATTTCGATTGGCGGCACTAGCTTCAAGCGCTATCTTGAACTAGCGAATCTTTTGAACATAAAAGTCGCAGCAATCCGGGACAACGACAAAAATTATGAACAAAATTGCGTAGAAAATTACGAAGGCCACACCTCCGAAAACGCCAAAATTTTCTCTGATAAGGATAGCCAACGCTATACCTTCGAAGTCGGCCTGTATCTAGACAACAAGGAAATCTGCGACAAACTTTTTGGCAAGGATCGGAAGACGCTTAGCGTTCAGGACTACATGTTGAAGAATAAAGCAGAGGCGGCCTTCGCGTTGCTTGAAGACAATCATCAAAGCCTAACTGCTCCCGACTATATCAAAGAGGCAGTATCATGGATAAGAAAGTGATTTTTGCAGTCGCTGGATCTGGGAAAACTAGCGAGATTATCAACAGGCTGAACGCCGGCAAACGTGCCATTCTCATTACCTACACTGAAAACAACTACAAGCATCTCCGGAATAAGGTGATGGAAAAATTTGGGCACATGCCGAGCCACATCAGCGTTATGACCTATTTCTCATTTCTGCATGGTTTCTGTTACCGCCCACTGCTCCAGCAGAAAATGAGAACCAAAGGTCTATATCTTAAGCTGCCTGCCGAATCGGTAACACGAGCTAGAGACAAAATGTCTCACTACCGCCACGCCAGTGGACGGCTCTACTACAACAGGCTTGCAAAATTTCTGGATCAAACCAAATCATACGGCGACGTCATAAATCGTTTAGAACGGTTCTATGATCAAATCTTTATCGATGAGGTTCAAGACTTTGCCGCGAATGACTTCAATTTCTTGATGGCTCTATGCCCCGCCAAAACAGAAATGCTTTTAGTCGGTGACTTTTATCAGCACACCTTCGATACCAGTCGAGATGGGAACATTAACTGCAGCCTGCATAAAGACATAGTAAAATATGAAAAGCGATTTACGACAGCGGGCTACAAGGTCGACAAGGAAACACTTAAGGCTAGCTGGAGATGCGGAACAACAGTTTGCGACTTTATCAGGGAAAACCTCAAGATCGAAATATACCCTACTAATGAACGCCACACCGGAATAATCAAGATCCATGATCAGACTTTTGCTGACTTTGTTCGCAGCGATAATAACACTGTAAAACTATTCTACGATACCCATCACCGCTACGAATGCCATTCAAATAACTGGGGGGCATGCAAGGGTCTAGACCACTACGAGGACGTATGCATTATCCTGAGCAAAACTCAGTGGCAACAATACGAAAATGGGCAACTGTATAAAATGAAGCCTAGAACCAAAAACAAACTCTATGTGGCTTGCACTCGTGCGCGCGGCAAAATTTATTTCGCGCCCGAGCACCTCTTCGCAGCCCACATGAAAAATTGAGGAACTCGACATCCGAGTTTCTAGGTTTTGGCCCTCCGAGTATACAATGCAATGCTCCCCCCTGATGACGAATGCTACTGCAGCACTCGCGGAGTTAGATGGTTCAGGCCCGTTGAGAGCCGGAGATATTCACGCAGGGAGGCTCGCCCATTGCCCTTCTGGAACGTTGTCAGCACGTAGCGCGAATTAACTGTGGTCATCACCCAAAATCTGCCTTCGCGCTCAATTTTTAATACGTCAGAAGTACGGATCAAATGGCCGTCTCCGAACCGACCGTACTGGTCTTTCCTCTTGTGGCCAAACACCACACCGATGCCTGAGCGCGCCCTTATGGATACTCCGCAAAGATACGCCGTCACCGGTAAGTCAAAACCCTGCTCTTGCGCTTTTATGATTCGGCGGAGATCGAAATCTGTATGGCGCTTTCCGTGAAAATTGACATCTATGGTGTCCAGCATTATTGAGCTCCGGTTGCGGTCTGTATGGTGTCATCAGGAATTGCACGCGCAACCAGGAGCGCTGGTATCGCGGGGGACTACTGGTAATCTTCAGGCGGATCGAATCATGTTCGAGAGAAAGACGGGCCTTACGTTCGCAAGCGCTTCGATCTGGAAATCTGGTTGGTGCGAGGTGTGGTAAACCTCACCCTCACCCACCTCTAGGACGCAAACCTCAGAGCCAATTCTGTCCTCGCCTACGCTCAACCTGGTCAATCGCCCCATTTGCCAGCCTGTGGTCTTATTCATCCAGGACGGGGTCACAGCCATGATTTCGGTGATACCTAAGTCGGAGCCTTGGCTCATCAGAATCTCTTGAAGCTGGCGGGTGTCATCAATCATCACCGCACACTCACTGAGCCGACCTTCATTTTCGACGCTGAGGGTCAAGTGGTACCAAGGAGTTCGGAGCAGCCTTGACACTCCGCGCCAATGGGATACGCCCTCCCCGAACAATCCTGGGACGCCAATCAGGTCGCTGTCTATGGTTCTGAACATGTGTCGCCTCAAGCTGCTGGAGCAGGTCAGTTGTCCAGCAGAACCGGTTGGTAATCAGAAAAGAGAAAATATCGCTTCGATGGAGGAAGACTTGCGATGGCCAGGCCCGAGCAACAGGTAGACGGTGTTCCTGGTCTCGAAGAGGTACCCTTCAGTGAAGGTTCGAGCGATTGTCGACCGCACCCAGTGACCAGGCTCGAAGCGCCGCTGTTCGTCATGTACGACTTTGTGGGCAAACAAGAACATCGGCTGGCATCCAGCTGCAGCCACCTTGGCAAGCTCATCTTCCGTGAGGATGGCATCCAGGATCACCCACTCCTCAACCACGCAAATCGGCATCCACTTATAGCGCTCACGGGCCGCGAGGATCACACCCTCCAGGGTCAACTCGGAACCGATCAGCTCAACTCCTCCCTCCCCCAGCAACCCGTCGTTGAGTGGGCTTTCCATCAAGCGCAACCTCGCATTTCATTTCCCATAAATTGCAGGCCAAAGGCCTCTCCGCCAAAGTGATGAATATATTCCTTTGTTTGGCGGCAAGCAAACGCGGCATACCTCTTGGTTTTTGGGGATTTGTAATGTCGCTCCGTCAATCCTTTGCGGCAGTGCTCCAAATGCTGCGTCAGCGTAAGGGCGTCAGGCAGCACTCCATGGCTGCCCAACTGGATCAAACGACCGTCAGCAAGGTGGAGAGTGGGAAGCACTCGGTGACCTTGGATGTAAGCCAAAAATTGGCTGCAGCGCTTGATCTTGAACTTACCACCATGGTTGCTCTGACGGTTTCTCGCGACAGTAATCGCACGCCCCGGGAAGTCCTTCTCGCCTCACTGGCCGAGATCGAAGCCCTCGAATTGGCTGATGCTCACCAGCCCTCAGAGCCTGACTGCAAGGTTCCGCTTAACGTTTTGTCAGCGCGAGAGAAATGGCAGGCGGTACAGGAGCTGAAGGCAAAAGGGTTTACTCAAGGTGAGGCTGCGAGACAGCTCGGAATGCCTGAGTCGACGTTACGTCGGTTATGGCATCAGAAGCGGGAGCGTTGAAAGCGGTCAGATGGATGGAGCAGTAACCGGTGCCGCCAGGGTGGCTAGCCGGCCTGTCCATTTTCGGGTGAAAAGATGGACATTTCACGATCTCAGTAACTGCCTGTTTTGTAAGAGATTTATTTGTCCATCTTAGAAGCTACTCACGGGTGTAAAGGTTCGACAAGACCATCGTTTCCATTCCCACGTGGCGCCTGATGAGCGAGTCGTTCCGCAACTACCGCGGGATGCAGCAATCGGGTGGGCGGCGGATCAAGCGCGGCTTGAGCATCGATGTGTCCAGCGTGCGCTTCCTCACCCCCGAAGAAGAGCAGCGCCTGATCAACGTGCGCTTGCTGGGCGATTACCTCACCACCAAGCGCAAGGAATTGCATGAGTGGAACGAGGCCCAGGGCCTGGGCGAGGAACTCGCCGCGAACCGCCGCAAGCTCACCAACATCGGCACCTTCCGCGCCTATGCCTTGGCCTATCTGCAGAACCACCCCGACATCCATCAGAACATGACCTGCATGGTGCGGCAGATGGAGGCTACTGCCGAGGGTGTGCCACTGGAGCTGTACTGCTTCACCCGGACTACGGCGTGGGCGGATTACGAGCGGATTCAGGGGGATATTTTTGATTACCTGCTGGCGGTGTTGCCGGAGTTTGGGCTGAGTTTGTATCAGCAGCCGACGGGGCGGGATATGCGGGTGGGGTTTTCGGGTGGGGAGCGGGTTGTGGAGCGCTTGGAGCTACAGAAGCCTGGATATCGGAAGCAAGCCGAGCAAATGGAAAGTTAAAGGACCGGGCCCTGTTGATACCCGTCAACCAAGCGCGGGCTTCATGTAGGAGCGGCTTCAGCCGCGATGGCCGGCGCAGCCGGCCTAGTTCAGCCTGCGTGATTATAGTGGTCAACTCATGCCGGACACGGTTTTGAGTTTTCCTTCGGCTTTCGCTGAAGCCAGTCTATCGTTGAATTGATAGGGTCGGATCCAGTTGCAGTGGTTCATCAGGTACTGGCTAATGTCTCGTTGAGCTTGCTGCCCAGTCAGGTACCCCATGGTCGGTATCCACTCCGATTTCAAACTACGAAATACCCGCTCCATCGGCGCATTATCCCAACAGTTGCCTCGGCGGCTCATGCTCTGGCACATGCGGTAGCGCCATAGTCTCTGGCGGAACTGACGGCTGCCATATTGCGAACCCTGGTCGGAGTGGAACAGTAGTCCTTGAGGCTTTCCACATTGTTCGTAAGCCACGTCCAGCGCTTTGACCACCAAGTCTCCATCCGGCTTTTCTGATAAGGCCCAACCAATCACTCTGCGTGTGTAGAGATCCAGGACAACTGCCAGATAGTGCCATTTGCCCTGCGCCTAGACGTAAGTAATGTCTCCACACCAGACCTGATTTGGCGCTTCGACATCAAACGCTCGGTTCAAGATATTCGGAATATCTGGCCGCTCCACTGTGGCCTTTTTGTACGCATGTGATCCTGGCTGCTTGCTGATCAACGCCAGCTCACGCATCAGGCTGCGTACCTTGAACCGCCCGATTTGCTCACCCTCTTCTTGCATCATTGCCATGATGGTACGGCTGCCGGGCGCACTTCGCCCTCGTGTAAACAGCTCATTCACTCGACTGCGCAACCGCAGTCGATCAATGTCTGGAGTTCGCCGTTTATGGCGATATGCGTAATAAATTGAGCGAGTGATTTCAAACACTTTGCACAACCAATCAACGGGCTCATGGGCGCTGATCTGGTGTATCAGCGAGTACGCTCGAGATCTTCCGACATAAAGAGCGCGGTAGCCTTTTTTAGTATCGATTTCTCGCGCTCAAGCCGCGTGGTTCGAGCTTCCAACTCTTGGATTTTCTGCTGCTCTGGCGTCAACGCTTTGCTGGCCGGCGTACCGCTGCCGCGCTCATGCTGAAGCTGATTAACCCATCGGCGCAGTGTCGACTCGACCAGGCCGAGCGAGCGGGATGCCTAGGCATGACTGTAGCCTTGATCAAGCACCAGTCATGCAGCTTCCCGCTTGAACTCAGGAGTAAAGGTACGGCGTTGCTTGGTCAGCAGACACCTCTATATGGCGAGCATTCTCGCCTAAATGGGTGTCCGGAATCATTAGACCACTACAGATCGGCTAGATTTCCAATACGGACAATGGATTTTTCCTACAGCATAAATGTGCTGCCATTGGTTGACTCAGTTTCACCCGCGCTCAAAAATAACCGACGAACCCCATCCATCCCCGACTTGAGCTTTAACCCTGAACCAGGAGCTAGCGATGTCCAACGTCTCGATTGCGCTGATCAAAGAGAGCAACAAAATGCTTTCCACATCTGCAAAGAAATCCGTTGCTACCCGCTCATCGAAGCTGTCGGCTGACACGATCAACAACCTGATGAAAAAGGCGTTCAATCGCTTGTCTCGCTGACCACGGATCGCCACTTTGAACCATCAGCAACCCGGCGCTCCCAGCCACGCCCCTGCCCCGCCAATTATCCCAGAAGTCGACTCCGATCAAGCGCCTTACCAGGCGACTGAACCCGAGCCGGCGCCTTTGTGCTCACGCATCCCTTTTGACGTCTTTCGGAAACTCATGGAATCACCGGATGACTTCTTGGGATTGCTCGCCTACTCCCTCTACAAACGCCACAAAATTGAGTGGATTGAAGCGCATCCAGACGACGATCATGAGGCCTTCAAAAAGGTCGCATGCACGCCTCAGCAGTTAGGCATGTACCGGTATCAAGCCGAGCAGATGGCGAAAAATTTCATCGATGTCTCGCTCGATCAGCTGGAAGCCGAAATGCGTAGCTCGATCATGGAAGGTGAGGTCATCACCAAAATCCAAGAACTCGATAGTGTCTTCAACACCAAGGTGTCCGCGTTGGAAATCACTGTCATCACCAAAGTTGATGGGTTGAAATGGAAATTCTGGCCTGCCTTTGGCAATCACATGCTCAGTGGCTTAGCTTCCGTGATCGTTGCACTGCTGATTTTCGGCTGTTTCTCTCTATATAACTTCTATCAGCAACAGGGGGGCCTTGAGGGTATGGCAAAAGAAGCAGCCAACTCGGCCACTCAGAAGCCTGCAGGTCTCCCTTTCACGCCATCGCCAATACAGCCCTCCCAGGGTTGAAGCTGCTGGTTGCAGCCATTAGGCGCCCGCCGTTGGAACAAAGCCTCAGCCAGACGCTTCTAGTGGGTAGCAACGTGATTGTGCGTGGCAATGTTTGAGCCTTCCCTCGAGGCAGTGGGTTCACCAGCTGAGGATGGGCTGGGTGAATACACTCCTTGCCCCGCCAAGATTCTGTAAGACCTTTCTGAATCCAATACCAAATGCTTCAAGATCACCACACCGGCGAACTATCCTACGCGCCAAGCCGAATTTTCACCGTTGTCGGGGAAATGCTTCAGGACTAACGTCCACCGCGTCGTTTCGACGACCGGGTGTGAGAACCCGAACACGATGAATCTGGCTGTCCTTCATGGTGGCCCTGCGCGGGCAGACTTCGGTCTGGCCGGGGTTTCTTCGTTTGCTCGGTTTCTCACCCTGCGCAGGGCCGCCACCCAAATCCGTGAGAAGGTTGGGTTGTGGCTTTTCCCGCACAAACGAAGAGCCGATGCCATGAAAAAGCCCGTTCCCGATCCATCCCACTTCCAGAACACCCGCAACTACTACTTCATCGATCAAGACCTCAGCCTCCTTGACGCCTTGAGCCATACCCTCGAACTCATGGCCGGCATCGAGACCACCCTCGACGAATACATTTGCGCCAACGCCGGTGAACCCGGGATGCCCATGCTGGTGAATACGGTGCATCAACTACAGATGGTCAAAACGCTGACCCAGTTCGTACTGCAGCGTGTTGAGCAGGCGCCCTAGTGCCGTGTACGGCCATAGCACGTTGCCGGACATTGCGCACTTCCCCCCTCAAGGTCGACCCAAGAAACCATCGATCAAAGCATTCAACGCAGGCGCACACTCCTCTGGAACCCAATGGCCGCAACCTGGCAACACATGCGATTCGACATCAGTGGCATAGCGGCGAATGTTCTCAGGCTGTTGCGCACCAAACCCGCCATTACCCCCACCGCCCACCGCGAGCACGGGCATCGTCAACTTCGTGGCCCTCAGCTTTTCGTTCTGCTCAATCGACTGGGGCAGCGCCCGGTAATACTCAAATGCATGGTGGAACGTCCGAGGCTTGGCGTATGAGCGGACATAACGCTCCAGCAGCGCATCGGTGAACACCGCCTGGTTGCTGGCATGGTGACGGATGAAGTGCGTCAGGAACTGCCGCTCGTTGCCTTTGACCATCGCGTCGGCCAACTGGCCCGAGGCTGCGAAGAAACTGTGATGCCATCCCGGTGCCTCTCCGGTTTCGACGAAGGCTGGCAGCGAATAGAGCGTGTCGTCGGGAATGGTCGCCTCGATGAAAGCGGCCTTCACGATGTCGCCCGGATGGCGGGCAACCATGGGATAGGTGTTCCAGATACCGATGTCGTGGGCAACGACGGAGAAAGGCTTGCCCATACTGATGCGCAGGGCGAGCGTGTGCAGATATTCGGAAACATCCACGCCGGTGTAACTCGTCTTGGGCGGCGCTGACTGGCCCAGGCCTGGCAGGTCGACGGCAACTACCGTATGGCGCTCTGCAAGTTGCGGCATGAGGTTGTTCCACTCGTACCAGGTCTGGCCGAAGCCATGGACGAGCAGCACGAGGGGGCCTTTGCCGCCACGTACGAAATGCAGCTTCACACCGTCGACCGTTTCATAAGCGCTGGTAAAGCCTTTGGGTAGCGGAAACTCCGCCTGTTGGGCGCTGACAGCTGGAGGTCGTGCGGGCTGGACCTGTGCGGCGTTGGCCTGATTTGCGCCCATGGCGAGCGCAGCAACGGCGAGTGCAATTGCGTGAAACTTCATGTTGTTCACCTGGTGGGACGATAGAAGGCTGGGCAATCAGCGATTACGTTGAGCGCGATTGCCGGGAGGAAAGGCATGGCGGCGTGCCGCCAGTGCGATGAGAAAAGCGAGCAGCGCGAGGATGGCGACAGCGGGCGGCAACGCGGCCGTACCGCCTTGCATGAGGAGCGCTCCGCCAACGGCGCCGCCCGCCGCGATCGCCAGGTTCCATGCAGTGGTGACCATGGCCTGGGCCAAGTCGACGCCGTTGCCGGCGGCGTCAGCCGACGCTGTCTGCATCATGGCGCCTGCGCCGCCAAAGCCCAGCCCCCAGACGATGGCGCCCAAGTACACCGCCATGCTTTGCTCGCCAGCGATGCTCAAGACCACAGCGGTTAGTGCGAACGAACCGATCGCTGTAAGGACCATCACGCGCAGCATCCGGTCGACCCAACGCCCGATTAGCCATATGCCGACCAGCGAGCTGACGCCGAACGCCAACAAGACCAGATCGACCCTTGACTGCGAGGCGGTCGAGAACGGTGCGATGTAGGTGTAGAGCATGTTGTGGGCCGTCATCCAGGCCAGAATGACCAGCAGGATCGGCACGATGCCCTTTGTCCTGATGACGCCTCTGAGCGAGGGACGGTCCTCCCCTACCCGGCCAGGCGCATCGGGAACCTTCACCAGGACCCAGCCGATCAACGCCACGGCAAGTGCCGAAAGGATCAGAAACGATCCACGCCACCCCACCAAGCTCCCCAGAAACGTGCCCAGCGGCACACCCAACGACAGCGCCAAGGGCACACCGACCATCGCGACCGCCATCGCAGCCCCCGTCTGCTCGGGGCGTACGAGGCTACGGGCATAGCCGGCCAATATTCCCCACGCCAACCCCGCCGCACATCCGGCGATGAAGCGTGCGACCAGCACGACACCGATCGACCCGGCCAGCGCGGTCAACGTGTTGCCGATGACGAAGCAGATGATCGTTGACAGCAAGACGGGCCTGCGACGCAAGCCCTGGGTCAGGGTCGTGAGCGGTATGGCCGCCAGTAGCGATCCAAGGGCGTAGATGGCGACAAGCTGCCCGGCAATGGCTTCGGATATCTGCAGACCCGAAGCGATGCTGGGCAACAGACCGGCGGGTAGCGTTTCGGTGACGATGCAGAGAAAGCCGGCGGCGGCGAGGCCGACCAGCGCTGCGATGGGTAGTCCCGAACGCTTGGCGGGCGCTTCGTCGGACAGGCTTCGTGATGGGGAAAGCTGCATGATTTTCCTCGCGAGTGCCGTACTGGCTGCCGTGTGAAGCGCTGCCTGACAGCGTGGCTATTTACGTTAATAGCCACTATATTATTCGTAAGCCCCGAAGTAAACGGATTATGTAATGACCACTAACGAAAATAAGCGAGCGCGTGGACGGCCACGCCAATTCATCCTTGAGGACGCCGTCCAGGTCGGCCAGCATCTGTTCCACGAGCACGGCTACGAGAACGTCAGCGTCGCCTCGCTGACCGAAGCGATCGGGATCACGGCGCCCAGTTTCTATACGGCCTTCGGTAGCAAGGGTGCGTTTTTCAACGACGCGTTGAGGCACTACTCAGCCACCGTTGTGCCACTGGATACCTTCTTGGTCCCGGACAAACCGTTGCTGGCTGTGCTGAAGGACATCCTCAGGGCTGCGGCGCATGCCTACGCTGCCCATCCGAACCGCCGGGGGTGTTTCATTCTGGAGCACGCGAAAGCCGGCGCCACGGAGTCGGGCATGGCTGCCAAGCGGATCGCAGACGAGAACCGTGCAAAAGTGCTGGCGTTTCTCGAAGCATCCGGCACCCCCGCTGCTGGTCACGTCGTGGACTATCTCTCTGCGACCATGCTTGGGCTGTCGGCTGCGGCGAAGGAAGGTTGGGATGAGCTAAGGCTGCTGGCGGTCGTGGAGACTGCAGCAGTAGGTCTCGGCCATCTAATCGGCGGCGCCCAGGTGATTCCTGAACGGTTTCCCTGAGACTTCGCTGCGGTTGGCCATGCTGTTCACCCATGGCGCGGCACGCGACGCCCAGAGTCGGGACGGCCCGCCTACGGCGGCGATTCCCTCCCGCCTTGCGTCGATTCTGTAAGACTTTTCTGAATCCAATACCAAATGCTTCAAGATCAGCGCACCGGCGAACTATCCTACGCGCCAAGCCGAATTTTCACCGTTGTCGGGGAAATGCTTCAGGACTAACGTCCACCGCGTCGTTTCGACGACCGGGTGTGAGAACCCGTAACGAGTAAGTTCAGCTGCCTTTCATGGTGGTCATGCGCGGGCAGACTTCGGTCTGGCCGGGGCTCCTTGCTCGCTCGGTTTCTCACCCCGCGTATGACCGCCACCCAAACCCGTGAGAAGGTTGGGTCGCGGTTTTCTCTGGCCCCCGCAAGGAGTTGTCCGATGAAAAAGCCCGTCCCCGACCCACCCCACATCCAGAACACCCGCAACTACTACCTGATCAACCAAGACCTCACCCCCCTCGACGCCCTGAGCCACACCCTCGAACTCATGGCCGGCATCGAAACCACCCTCGACGAATACATCTGCGCCAACGCCGGCGAACCTGGGATGCCCATGCTGGTGAATACAGCCCATCAACTACAGATGGTCAAAACCCTGACCCAGTTCGTGTTGCAGCGTGTGGAGGCCAAGTGAGCATGCCCATCACCTTGGAAATGAACAGACCAGCGTCCGCCCCAATGCAATAGCCTGAGATCACATCCGGCCTTTGGAACCGCCCCGTTTGCTTCTAGCCGCTACCGTATAGAGGTTATGCACAGGGCCTGATTACAAACGGGGCGAATCATGAGAAATGCGTGAAACGCCTCAGCCCGTCACACACCCCGCCGGCTTCCTCCCGGCAAACGTGTCAACCAAACTATCAATCACCATCTCCCCCATACGCGTACGCGTCTGCACCGTAGCGCTGGCACGGTGCGGTTGCAGCACCACCTGCTCATTGCCGAACAACACCTCCGGCACCCGCGGCTCGTCAACGAACACATCGAGCGCCGCCCCGGCGATCCGCCCCGCCTGAAGCGCGGCCACCAAGTCGTCTTCGTTCACCAACTTGCCGCGCGCCACGTTGACCAGATAACCCTCCGCCCCCAGCGCGTCGAGCACGCGGGCATCGACGATAGCCTTCCCGCCATCCGCAGCCGCCGCCAGGATCAGCGCATCGCTGTCACGCGCCAGCTCCGTGAGGTCGGCTACGTAGCGGTAGTCGACGCCGTCGATGGCCTGCAAGTCGGTGTAGCTGATCGGGCAGCCGAACGCCGCTGCGCGGGTCGCCACCGCACGCCCTACCCGGCCCAGCCCGACGATGCCGATGCGCATGCCGCTGAACTGCCGCGCCAGGGGCAAGGGTGCCAGCGGCGTGGGGCTGTGCTGCCATTGGCCGGTGCGCACGTAACGGTCGCCGGTGCACAGGCCACGGCACGCGGCGATCAGCAGGCCGATGGCCAGGTCCGCGACATCGTCGGTCAAGGCACCGATGGTCGCGGTGACGCGGATGCCCAGGTCGCGGCAGTAGGCCAGGTCCACTGCATCGGTGCCCACGCCATTGACCGCCACCACTTCCACGCGCGGCAACTGCGCCAGCACCTCGCGGCTGATGCCGGTGTGTCCGCCGGTGACCACGCCACGGATGTTGGCGCCGTGCTCTTTGAGGTAGGCGGCTTTGTCGGTCTGCTGGTAGTAGGGGCGCATGACGAACAGCTGCTCGAGGCGTTCGCGGATCTGCGGGATCAGGATCGGGCTCAGTTGCAGGACTTCTGGTTTCATGGGGTTGCCTCTTGAAAAATTCGGTGGCGTTGGGATCGCGGCTGAACCGGTGCGCCGGCCGGCCGCTGCTACAGGGTGGACTCTTGTTGGGCCGGCGTTGCCGGCCATCGCGGCTAATCGGAGCGCCGAACCGGCCGCTCCTACAGATACAAGGAACGATGCCGTGGTCAGCCACGGCCCACGAAGGGCATCTTGGTGGCCATCACGGTCATGTTCAGGACGTTGGCCGACAGCGGCAGCGCCGCGATGTAGCGCACCGCATCGGCCACGTGCTGCACGTCGACCATCGGCTCGACGGCGATCTGGCCGTTGGCCTGGCGCACGCCGCGGGTCATGCGCTCGGACAGCTCGGTCAGGGCGTTGCCGATGTCGATCTGGCTGCAGGCGATGTCGAACTCGCGGCCGTCCAGCGCCAGGGCCTTGGTCAGCCCCAACACGGCGTGCTTGCTGGCGGTGTAGGGCGCGGTGAAGGGCCGCGGCGTGTGCGCCGAGATCGAGCCGTTGTTGATGATTCGCCCGCCCTGGGGCTGCTGGCGGCGCATCAGCCCGAAGGCTTCGCGGCAGCACAGGAACACGCCGTTGAGGTTGGTGGCGATGACGTTGTCCCAGGTCTCGACCGGCAGCTCGTCCATGGGCACGGCCGGGGCATTGACGCCGGCGTTGTTGAAGATTACGTCCAGGCGCCCATAACGTTCCTCGACCGTGGCGAACAGCGCCTTGACGCTGGCCGGGTCGCGCACATCGGTGACCACCGGCAGCGCTTGCCAGCCCTGGGCGGCGGCCTGTTCGGCGACGCCGAGCAAGGGCTCCAGGCGTCTCCCGGCGAGCACGACGCTGTAGCCGTCCTGCAATAGCCCCAGCGCCACGGCCTTACCGATGCCACTGCCGGCCCCGGTGACCAGGGCGACTTTCGATGTGTGGTTGTCAGTCATGCTGCATCTCCCGTTGAAAGTGTTCGGTTCAGGCGGAGCGCAGCGCCACGGCCTTACCGATGCCACTGCCGGCCCCGGTGACCAGGGCGATTTTCGAAGTGTGGTTGTCAGTCATGCTGCGTCTCCCGTTGAAAGTGGTCGGTTCAGGCGGCGCGCGGCGCCACGCGCACCTCGATCTGCCCCACGCCTTCGACGCCGGCGCTGATCAGGTCGCCGGGCTGCAAAGCGGCAACGCCCTCGGGAGTGCCGGTCATGATCAGGTCGCCGGGCAGCAGGGTGATGGTCGTGGACAGCTGACTGATCAGTTGCGCCACCGACCACAGCTGGCTCTGCAAGTGCGAGCGCTGGCGCTCGGTGCCGTTGACTTGCAGCCACACCGCCCCGTGTTGCGGATGGTCCTGGTCGCCGACCGGCCGGATGGCGCTGACCGGCGCCGAGCCGTCGAAGGCCTTGGCACCTTCCCAAGGCAGGCCGGCCTGCTTGGCGGCGCGCTGCAAGTCGCGCCGGGTCAGGTCCAGGCCGGCGGCATAGCCCCAGACGTGGGTGAGTGCCTGGCTCTCGGGAATGTCCGCCCCGCCGCTGCCGATCGCCACCACCAGCTCGATCTCGTGACAGAACTCCTCGGTGTGCGGCGGGTAGATGATTTCGCCATGCGCCTCGATCACGGCGCTGGCCGGCTTCATGAAGAACAATGGCGCGCTGCGCGGCTGGTCATCGCTCCAGGGGTAGTTGCGCCCTACGCAGAACACCCGGCCGACCGGAAAGCGCTGCTCGCTCCCCACCACAGGCAGGCTGGGGTGCGGGACGGGGGTGAAGACGAAGTCGTTCATAGTGGCCTGGCTCGCTTAAGTTCGATTCGATGGCTCCAGCCTAAGGCGGCGGCGTCCGGCAAAGTTGGACGAAAGCCGCCTCGCGTTGGAGTTAACGGGGCTATTTCGCTTGCAGCTCGATGCGGTAGATCCGGCCCAGCAGCAGCGAATACGACAGGGTGCCGATCAGCGCCACACCGCCGATGAACCAGAATGCCCAGGCGAAGGTGCCAGTGGCGTGCACGATGGCCCCCACCACGATGGGGCAGACGATGCCGCCGATGTTGGCCGCCAGGCTGGTAACCCCACCGGTCAGGCCGATCAGTTCCTTGGGCGCGATTTCCGACACGGCCGCCCAGGACGATGAGGCGATGCCTTGGGCGAAGAACGCCACGGTGAGGATGGCGATGCACACCAGGTTGGAGTCGGTGAAGTTGACCAGGATGATCGACATACCGAGCATCGAACCGACCACCAGCGGCAGCTTGCGGGCGAACGACATGCTGTAGCCACGGCGTATCAGCAGGTCCGAGACGATCCCGGCGAGCAGGATGCCGACCGTCGCGCCAATGAAGGGCAGCACGGCGAAGATGCCAGCCTTGATGGTGGTCAGGTGGCGCTCTTCGATCAGGTAGGTGGGGAACCAGGTGAGGAAGAAGTACAGCGCCGAGGTGCTGGCGAACTTGCCGATGCAGATCGCCCAGACCTGCCGATAGCGGAACAGCTCGGCCACCTGCCGCCAGTTGAACTTGGTGCGCTCCTGGCTGCTTTTCACCAGGCCCCCGCCGTCCTCGATGTACTGCAGTTCTTCCTTGCTGACCTTCTTGCAACTCAGTGGGTCACGGTACAGGAACAGCCACACCACGCCGAACAGGATGCCCACCACGCCGGTGCTGTAGAACACGTGGCGCCAGTCCCAGGTGGTGGCCAGCCACAGCAGTGCGCCGGTGAACAGCGCGGTGCCCAGGTACTGGCCGCACACGTAGATGCTGCTGGCCATGCCGCGCTCGCGAGCCGGGAACCATACCGTCACTGCGCGGCTGTTGGCCGGAAACGCCGGCGCTTCCATGGCACCGACCGCCAGACGCAGGCCGAACAGCGTGGCGAAGCCGCTGGCGAAACCTTGGCAGACGGTGACCGCCGACCAACTGATCAACGACACGCCATACGTCAGCCGCGAGCCGAAGCGGTCGGCGATGAAGCCGGCCGGCACCAGGGCCAGGGCGTAGGTCCAGGCGAACGCGGAGAAGATCAGGCCCATCTGGATCTTGTCCAGCCCCAGGTCCTTGGCCATGAAGGGCGCTGCGATGGAAATGTTGACCCGGTCGACGTAGTTGATGATGGTCGCGACCAACAACAGGCTGAGCATGAACCAGCGTCGGCGGGTGGGCAGGGCGAGGGAGCCGGCGGCTTCGGCAGGCGCCGTGCGGGTGGCGACAGGCACGGCCTGGGAGTTGGGAAGACTCGACATGGTGGAACCTCATTGTTATTGGGATCTATCGAGGTTTTCAGGCGGCACTGACCGGCCTTCCCGATGCGGAAGGTGCAGGTCGTGCAGTGCAGAGGAGCGGGATCAGCCCTGGCCAGATGACCGGGCGCGAAGGACGGGCGGTGGCGCATGCGCCGAGCGATGGACGGGATTCATTGTGCGAGCACCCTTTGCTTATTGTTGGTAGATGTCTGCGGCAACGCCTATCAAGGTGGTCGTACAACAATCAAAAAGCAACGCTGTTTTTAGATCGATTTTGTACAGAGGCTGCTCGGACGAACGACCTGTCCAAAAAGGGCGACAACATCCGGGCCTTCCAGAGCACTGCGTTAGTCGCTGAAACTACCGTCCCAGAGGCCTTTGCTGCTATTCGCGAGAAGCGACTTGCCGGACATCGAAACGGTTTTGTCCAAGTCACTGCCTGCTTGGTCAGGGGTCAAGTCATCGTACAATTACTTGCCAGCACCCCACCACGCTGTACAGAATCGCTGCATGATCCTGGCAGCCGACATCGGGCAGCCATCCAATGAAAGGGAGATGGACATGCACTCAGTCAGCCGGGTGCCGACCTACGGCATGCAGCAACGCAGTGAGCGCGCCGACTTCTATATCCGTGACGAGCAAGGGCGTCCGGCGGAAACCGCCCTGCACCGCCACGAGTATTTCCAGGTCCAGGTCAACCTGGGCGGCGACACCGTGCAGCACATCGGCAGCGTGCAGCGGCCGTTTCCGCGCAACGCCCTGGCCTTCATCCTGCCGCACCGCTTGCACATGATTCCGCACCCGGCCAACAGCCATTTCATGGTCATCAACTTTTCCCAGACTTTCCTGCTGCCGCACCTGCAATGCGACCCGATGGACCTGGAGGAAGTGTCGATCGCGCTGGCACCGGAGCTGTCGCCCTTTCGTTTCCAGGAGCACCTGGACTTCATTCTCGGGCAGGCGGATTTCGAGCGGATCTGCGTGCTGGTCCGGCAGATGCGCGAGCTGGACGCGCAGCGCCAGTTCGGTAGCCGCGAGGTGATCAAGGGCCTGCTGCTGCAGATGATCGGCCAGGTGTGCATGCTGTACGCCGAACCCTTCAGCCGGCTGGCCGAGGACAACGCCGCCCAGGCCAGCCGCCGCGATGCCCTGGGGCGCATGAGCGAGTACGTGCGCAAGCATCTGGCCGATCCCGACCTGAGCCTGACCAAGGCCGCCGCGGCCGCGTACCTGTCACCCACCTACCTCAGCCACTGGCTGCGCAAGGAGATCGGCAAGACCTTCAGCGAACTGGTGCTGGAGCGGCGCATGCATGCGGCGCGCAGCCTGTTGCTGGGCGGCTCGAAACCGGTGGGTGAAGTGGCCAGGCTGTGCGGCTTCGCCGACGAGGCCTATTTCTCGCGGCGCTTCCGGCAGATCCATGGCTTGCCGCCAGGACAGTTCCGGCGCCGGCAGCTGGAGGTGGAAAGCAGCGTTGCATCGTGAAGGGGTCGAGCGGTGCCGCACGGCGGCTAGAAATCCACCTTACCCCGCCCCGCCTTGATCGTCCCCCGCTTGGCCTTCCCTTCGAGCCGGCGCGTCTTCGACCCCAGCGTCGGCTTGGTCGGGCGGCGTTTCTTCTCGGTCTTGCCGGCGACGACGATCAATTGCGCAAGCCGCGCCAGCGCGTCGTTGCGGTTCTGCTCCTGGGTACGGTATTGCTGGGCCTTGAGGATCAACACGCCATCGCCGGTGATGCGCGAGTCGCGCAGCGCCAGCAGTCGCTCTTTGTAGAACTCGGGCAGTGACGATGCGCGGATGTCGAAGCGCAGGTGCACCGCGCTGGACACCTTGTTGACGTTCTGCCCACCCGCGCCTTGGGCGCGGATGTAGGTCAGTTCGATATCGGTATCCGGCAGGTTGACGGTATTGGAGATGGTCAGCATGGGAGGGCCCTTTTGAGTGCAGCCATTATCACAGCCTCAGCCGCTGTGCCCTAGAGAAACGTGCCTGTGGCAAAGGCCTGTAGCGGCCTGCAAACCAAGGACGTGCGGGCATGGCGCGCTCAGACACATCCCATCGCCTTATGCTGCTTCCTCAACCGCGCCGGCGAAATCGCGAAGCGCTTCTTGAAGCTCTTGCAAAAATGCGTACTGTCCGCAAACCCGCACTCGTACGCGATCTGTGCCACGGACCTGTCCGTGTTCTGCACCAGCCAATGCGTATGGTCCAGCCGCAACTCCCGCCAGAACGCCGAGGGCGTCACCTTGAGGTTCTGCACGAAGGACTTGGTCAACTGCTTCTCGGTCACCCCGATGAGCCGCGCCAACGCCTGAATGCTCAAATGCTGTTGGTGGCTCGAACCACGGGGCTGGCCGCACGGGTAACGGCCAGGCGGACGCTTTTACGCCATTCGCTCGGTCGACGTTGCATCCACGAACGTGCCCAGACCGAGCGGCCCTCGCTCATCCAGCATCCGCGCCACACTCCCCGCCAACTGCTCCAACGTATACGGCTTGGTCAACAAGCGCATGCAAGGCCCGAGAAAATCCGCCTGCGCCATTGCGCCCTGCGCATACCCGGTCAGAAACAACACCGGCAAGCGCGGCTGGGACTGCTGAAGCATTTCCGCCAACTGCCTGCCGTTCATGCCCGGCAGACCGACATCCGTCAGCAACAGATCGACCCGTTTCAACTCATTGAACAATTTCAACGCCTGTTCCCCGTCGCAGGCCGTGCGCACACGGTAGCCCAGGGTCTCGAGCACTTCCTGGTTGATCAGGCGTACCGAATCGTCGTCTTCGACGAGCAAGATGAGCTGACCCTGCCCTGTGGTGGTTTCGGCGAGCGCAACGGGGGGTTGCGCTTCGATGCTGCCATGCTCGGGCAGGCAGATGGACACCGTGGTGCCAGCTCCGACCGTGCTGTCGATCACCAACCGGCCATTGCTCTGATTGGCGAAGCCATAGACCATCGAAAGCCCTAGCCCAGTACCCTCGCCGATGGGTTTGGTGGTGAAGAACGGCTCGGTGACCTTGTCGAGGTGATCCTTGGCGATGCCCTGCCCGCTATCGCGCACCCGTATGCACACATGCCGGGCAGCGTCGGCTGACTGCCCCTCCTCCACGCAGGTCGACAGGGTCAGATCACCGCCCTCGGGCATGGCGTCTCGCGCATTGAGCACCAGGTTGAGCACCGCATTTTCCAACTGGTTGGCGTCGGCGAAAATCCACGGGTTATGGGGGCTCAGGTCCAGCCTCAGGGCAATGTTTTCGGTGACGGTGTGCTGCAACAGATCGGCCAGCGCTTGCAGCAGCTGGTTGACCGAAATCGGCTTCGCATCCAGCGACTGCCGACGCGAGAACGCCAGCAGCCGGTGGGTCAACGACGCCGCACGGCGCGCCGAGGCCAGCGCAGCATCCATGAATCGCTCGGAGCCTTCGAACTGGCCTTTCGTCATCCGCAGCTTCATGAGGTCGAGCGCGCTGATCACGCCAGTGAGCATATTGTTGAAATCGTGTGCGATGCCGCCGGTCAATTGGCCGACGGCTTCCATTTTCAAGGACTGGCGCAACTGCTCTTCGGCGCGGGCGCGCTCTTCGCTTTCGGCTTTCAATTGCTCGACGGCGGCGTTCAACTCGCGCGTGCGCGCCGCAACCTGGATTTCCAGTTCCTCGTTGAAGCGGCGCAGTGTCAGGGCGGCCTGTTTTTCCTTGTCGATGTCGACAATGACGGTGGCAGCACCGATGATGCTGCGGCCTTCGTCGTACAGCGGCACGGCACTGACGCGGCGCCACGATTGCTGCCCGTTCGCCTGATGATGGTAGAAGTCCAAACCGCTGACGGCCTCGCCCCTCAACGCCCTGGCACCGGGATACTGGTGAGGTTCCAGGCGGTGGCCCTGCGCGTCGAGGCCCACCCAGCGCGACACTTCCTCGGGCTGCCTGGAAGGCATGGTGCCGCTGGGCACGTACTGGCGATACAGCGGATTGCTGACCAATGCCGCGCCTTCGGTGTCCATGAAGCACACGCCGACCGGAATGTTTTCTAGCAGGATGTTCAACCGGCTGCGCTCTTCGGCCAGTTGTGCGACGTTGTCGCGCATTTCGAACTGGCGCAGGCGGAAGCGCCAGGCCGCTGCGGTCGCGCTCAACAATGAGGCCGCACTCAGGGGACGTTCCAGAACGACCACGTGTCCTGCCGATTTGGGCAGCTTGTGCCGGGCCGTGTCTGCGCCCCGTTTTGCCCCTGCGTCGTTCGAAGCGAGCAGAATGATGGGGATTTCCGACCAGGCAGGTTGCGACTCCAGCGCCCGACCAAAACCGAGCAGCCCACCCGACAGGCTTTCTTCGGTGAGGATCACGACCCCGGTGGATTCATCCAATGCCGTCGAAAGGCTCTGCACGTTGCGATGAACGTGCACCGAGTAGGTCTCGCCCAATAGCGCGCTGAGACTGACGCCATCGCCCTTGTCCGGCGCTGCGATCAGTAATGTCTTGTCTTCGAACGAACAGTCGGTCGCCACGATCGTGCGCTTCCTTCAAAAGCCTGGCGGTGCTGCACCCCACCGGCGCGCCAGTAAATGCAAAGTCGGCGAAGTATGCAGGCGAGCGTGTCACTGCGCCATGATCGACAGCGGTTTTTTCGAACCCTGGCCGCAGGTCCAGTGGCCCGCCGATACGATCTACGATGGCCTTGTTAAAGTGCCTGCGGACCGTGCCGATAGAGGAACGACGCACTCACGGACGATACTCATGCGCACCTTCTTTCTTTGCATTGCGTTCTCTCTGGCTGCGGTGGCGACGCCAACGCTTGCCCTGCAAGGCGCCGTCAGCGACGAGCAAATTGCCCAGCGGCTCATCGATGAATCGATCGCCGGCTACCCTGGCCCTTGTGCCTGCCCGTACAACCGCGCCCGCAATGGTAGCCAATGTGGCCGACGCAGCGCCTATAGCCGCGCGGGGGGTTATGACACGCTGTGCTACCGAAAAGACGTGGACGCCGATCAAATCCAGGCCTATCGGGAACGACACGGTCTGGTGCCCGAGCGAGCGGTCGGCAAACGCCGGCCATGAGCGAGACGGATCGCAGCTTCATGCAATGGACCCATCTGCAAAAATGTTGAACTAAGCATCAGCCCTCTCCCCCTAAGACTGTGCAGCTTATCTCAAGCCCGGGCCAATCCCGGGTCGTCCACTTACACAGTCAAGGTTGAGTGAATTATGAAAAGCGAACAGGTCGAAGGCGTTGTAGAGAAAGTAGCGGGCAAGGCGCAAAACGTAGCCGGGAAAATCTTCGGCGACTCGAAGCTGGAAGCCGAAGGCGCAGGCCGTGAAGCGTCCGGTCAGCTGACCAAGAGCTATGGCGACGCACTGAACTGTGTGTCGACCTTCGCCAAGGAAAAGCCAGTCGCTGCCGCCGCCATCGGCGCCGTGGCCCTGGTCGTACTGGGCCGTCTGCTGCGCCGCTGAAGCGCGGGTAGCCACGCCCATCGCCGAGCGCCATGCACAGCGCTCGGCATGAATGCCCAAGTGTCGCATTGCGAAACTTGGGCATTTCCTTTGCGCGCCTGTGTGGAGTGCCGTCAAAGGCAGCCACCAAGGCCGGTGAGTTGACCTGACAGAGCCCAAAGCCGTTCTGCCTGTTCGGGATCGATGGCATAGGGCCGCACACCTACATAGGTAGGCGACTCGTCCAAGGCCAAGGTGGCAACGTCGCAGTCCTCACAATACAAACCGCCCTTTCCTCCCAACTGTTCAGACAGCGCAGCCCAGACCTGTGTCGCCGCGCCCTGCTGCGGTGTCTTGAACGTCGGGTCGGCCAATTCGCCACGCGCATCGAGCCAGCCTGCGGCGATCATCTCCGCCTGCGGTAGATGGCGCTGCAAAGGCGTAAGGATCTTGCCGGGATGCAGCGAGAAGGCGCGCACGTCTTCGTGCCGACCCAACCGGTCGAGATGCACGGCGAACAACGCGTTGGCGGTTTTAGACTGCCCATAGGCCAGCCATTTGTCATAGCCGTGCGAGAAGTGCACATCGCTCCAGCGGATGGGCGATGCATGGTGCCCCGCCGAGGAAACGACCACCACCCTGGCCCCGCCCTTGAGTGCCGGCCACAGCAGGTTCACCAAGGCGAAGTGCCCGAGGTGATTGGTGGCGAACTGCGCCTCCCACCCCTGCCCTACACGGGTTTCAGGGCACGCCATGATTCCCGCACTGGCGATCAAAAGATCGAGACGCCGATGCCTTGCCAGGAAGCGCTCGGCGAAGGCATGCACGCTGGCCAGATCGGCCAGGTCCAACCGCGCCACTTCCACGTCAGCGATGCCAGCGGTTCGGGCACGCGCGGCGGCGACATCGCGCGCCGCAACGACCACCCGCGCGCCCGCGCAGGCCAGCGCACGGGTGGTCTCCAGGCCCAGTCCGGAGTGGCCGCCGGTGACCAGGGCGGTGGTATTGGAGAGATCGCGTCCTTCGACGAGTTGCGCCGCCGTGGTTGCTGCATCGAAGGGTGAAGCGATGGGTGTTTGTGGGTCGGCCATGACGCATCCTCGATAGACTGAAAAAGACATAAGGAACAGAGGCGTCATTGTCCCGACTGGATTTGGGACTGGGAATGCAGCAAAGTCCTGGTTTTTATCGAGATCGTCCGAAGTGCTTATAGATCCGCTGTCCGAAACCCTGGCACTGCTTACTACACAAAGCTCATTTTTCGCAGGTCTGCAGGCGGGCGGCGAATGGGCGATCGATTTCCCGCCGCCTGAAGGCATCAAGTTCAACGCCGTGCTCGAAGGCGCCTGCTGGCTGAAGGTGGAAGGCATGGAAACGCCCCTCCACCTGGTGGCAGGCGACTGCTTTTTATTGCCGCATCGGCGAGCGTTTTCCCTGTGCAGTGACTTGGGGTTACCTGCCGTGCACTCGGACACGATCTACCGACACGCCATCAATGGCATCGCCCGTTGCGGTACTGCCCGTGATTTTTTCCTGATCGGGGGGCGCTTCGCCTTTGGCGACGAGGCGAGCCTCTTGCTGGAAGGCCTGCCCAGCGTCGCCCTCGTCAAAAGCGGCTCCGATCAAGCGTCCGTCCTGAACTGGGCATTGCAACGGCTCGCCCAGGAAATGATCGAGCCCTCGCTGGGCAGTGCGCTCGTGGTCCGGCACCTGGGGCACATCATGCTGGTGCAGGTGCTGCGGCTCTATTCGAGCCAAATGGGCGATGGCGCGCCGAGCTGGTTGTCGGCACTCAGCGACCCGCGCATCGGCGCGACCATTCAAGCGATTCACGCCGATCCGGCGCGGGCCTGGACAGTGCAGTGCCTGGCCGAGGTCGCGGGCCTTTCCCGCTCCACCTTCGCGCTGCGCTTCAAGCAGAAATCGGGCGTCTCGCCGTTGGCCTACGTGTTGCGCTGGCGCATGCAGTTGGCGGCGGGATGGCTGAAAAACACCGACACCTCGGTCTCGCGCATCGCGCAAAAGCTGGGCTATGACTCAGACAGTGCATTCAGCCATGCCTTCAAACGCGTCATGGCACGTTCGCCGCGTGAGTACAGGCTCCAGGCAGTGCCTGTGCTCAAGCGGCGCGAATGACAGGAGGCAGGGCGATGCCACTCACGATGAAGAGAACGTCATCCCCCTTTTTATCGTCACTGCGCTTCGAGGCGATGGGCATGTGTTCAAGCGAGCCCCTCCGCACGTAGCGCGCGACACACCGCAGGGCGCGCTTTGAGCCGCTCGTACCACGCCTGAAGATGCTGCAAGCCGTCGAAGTGGATATCGGCCTTGTAGTAGCTGGTCAGCCATTGCGCCTGCCCCCTATCGGGCTGTTCCGTCGAAGAAGCGGGGCTGGTCAAGCGAACGGTATTTGCGACCCTACCGGTAACGGTCGAGTACGAACTCACCGCCGACGGAAGACGGCTGGAGCCGGTGGTCGCGGTGATGAAGACGTTCGGGTTGTGGCTCAAGGCGCGCGAATGACGGTGCGTGTCATTGATGCGAGGCAATTGGCGTCAGCGTGACAGTATGAGAAACCATTGGCAGATCGCAGAACGTGCCCAGCGGCATCAGCTGGGCACGCGCCTTTCCTGGTCAATGCGTCAAACGTGGTGTCTAGCGAGTGCTCGCTCCTCGAACACGCCAAGATCAAGGCAGCTTGTCAGGCAGCCCTTGCTCAATACTTCCACGTCACCGACGCCATCACGTTGCGCGGATCGCCGAAGTTGCTCTGCGCATAGCGCACGCTTTGCAGGTACTTGCGGTCGGTCAGGTTGTTCAGGTTGACCTGCGTGCTCCAGTGCTCGTCGATGTCGTACTTGCCCATCAAGCCCAGCAACGCGTAAGCGCCTTGGTTGGCAGCCGGCAGGTCGTCGTTCTCGATCTTGCTCTGCCAGGTCAGGTTGCCCCCCACCTTGACCTTCGGCGCCATGGGCAGCTGGTAGGTCAGCGAACCATTGAACTGATGGCGCGGAATGAAGCGGCGGCCACGGCTGTTGTCGTCGTCGGTGATGTACACGTAGGTGTAGCCACCGTTGACTTGCAGGCCGGGGGCCAGCTCGCCGGAGGCTTCCAGCTCCACGCCGTCGCTGTCGAAGGACTCGGCGTTGTACAGGTAGCCGCCCAGGCTGGCGTCGTAACCGGCATAGCTGGCGACGTTGTCCTGCTGGGTATGGAACACGGCGGCGCTGAAGTCGAACCTGTCGTCGAGCAGGCTGCCCTTGATGCCGGCTTCGTAACTCTTGCCTTCCAGCGGGTCGAGCACCTGGCCCTGCGGGTTGAGCGAATACTGCGGGTTGAAGATTTCGGTGTAGCTGGCGTACAGCGCGTACTGCGGGGTCAGGTCGTAGACCACGCCGGCGTAGGGGGTGACCTTGCCGTGGATGCGCACATCCCGCGCGGCATCGTAGCTGACGCCGTCGCTGTCGGCGCTGAGCATGCGTGCGCCGGTGATCAGGTGCAGGTCGTCGGTCAGGCTCCAGCGCGCACCGGCGTAGAGGCTCTTCTGGCGGTCGGTGTAGTTGGAGGTGTTGGCTGCGCTGACGTCGTTCCAATGGGTCGTGCGCGGGATGCTGCCGTGCAGGGCGTCTTCCAGCGAAACGGGGACGTAGTACGAGTCCTTGCCGTAAAGCGATGTTTCTTTGTTGCGGGTACGCGCCACGTTGGCGCCGAAGGTCAGCTGGTGCTCGCGGCCGCCCAGGCTGATCGGGCCGCTGAAGGAGACGTCGCCGTCCACTTCGCGGTTCTTGTCCTTGTATTTGGACGAGAGGCCCTGATAGCCAGTCTCGGCAGCGGCGCTGCTGAGGATATAGAGCATCTCGGTATCCTCGCGATGCTCCACACCGGTCAGGGTGACGGTGGATTTCCAGTCGTTGTCGAACTGGTGCTGCCACTCGGCGAAGGTGCGAATGGTGTGCACGTCCCAATACACCCACGGCTGCGCGATGTTGCTGGAGCGGCTGCTGTAGTGGATGGCATTGCCGTTGCTGTCGACCAGGGGCAACGCGCCCCAACTGGCGCCGTTGGCATTGGTCTTCTGGTCTTCATAGCCGACGGTGAGGGTGTCGCGCTCGCTCAGGTCGAAGGCCAGGGTGCCGCTGAAGATGTTCTTCTCGCGGGAGTAGCGATCCAGGTAGGAATTCCCGGTTTCGTTGGCATACACCAAACGCCCGCGCACATTGCCGCTGTCGGTCAACGGCCCGGACACGTCGAGATCGACACGGCGCTTGTCCCATGAACCGGCGCCCACGGTCACCGAGGCCTGGGGTTCGTAGGTCGGGCGCTTGCGCACGAAGTTGACGGTGGCCGAGGGGTTGCCGTTGCCGGTCATCAGGCCGTTGGCGCCGTGCAGGATGTCTACCTGTTCGTAAGGCGCCATGTCGAAATCGCCCACCAGCAGGCCGTTGGTCAGGGGCATGCCCATGCCGTCGTACTGGAAGTTGGTGATGTCGAAACCACGCGCGGTGAAATAGGTGCGGTCGGTCTCGACCTTCTGCACGTTCACCCCAGGCGTGCTGGTGAGCACGTCGCGGATGCTGTTGAGCTTGAAGTCGTCCAGTTGCTCGCGCTTGATCTCGGTGACGCCCTGCGGCGTTTGCTTGGCGGTGAGGTTCAAGCGGGTGGTGGTGCTGCTGGGCTTGCCCTGGTAACCCGCCGTGGGTGCGCCGTCCTGCGCAACCGAGGTGGTGTCGATGGTGGTGGCCGGCAGGTTCAGGGTGCTGTCCTCAGCCTGGGCCTGATTGAAGAGACTGAGGGTGAGCAGCGACAGCGCCGACACGGTCAGGGGAATGGGTTTGCGCATGGACGGCAAAAGCTCCTACAAGCTTGCGAATGATATTGGTTCGCAATCATGCCATTGGGCATTTGCAGCAGCAATATGGCTCGTGTAACTTTTTGACATATTTTTCACAACTTTACTTACATCTGCCCTGAACACCCAAGCGGCTTGGCCAAACACTCGTCGGGGCCTCTCAAGGTTCCTTGGATCGGGTCGATCAATGAAAAGGCCGCCCGGCAAAACCGACGTGACCGGCTCACTCCTGACGCCACAAGGACCGCTTCATGCACTCCGATAAAGCCGACCCCAAGGGTTATTACTCGGTACTGGGTCTGCTCCCAAGCGCCACCGAAGCGCAGATCAAAGCCGCCTACCGCCGCCGCGCCATGGACCTGCACCCCGACCGCAATCCCGGCCACGACACCACCGAGCAGTTCCAGCACCTCAACGACGCCTATGCCGTGCTTTCGGACCCTGCGGCCCGGGCCAAATACGAGGCTTACCTGATCAAGGGTGGCGGTCGCGAACAGACGGCGCCTGCGGTACCGACGCCGATCGTCTGCGCCGGGTGCGCGAAGATTTCCGCGCAGCCTCGGGTGCTGGTGTTTCCTTCGGTGAGAAGTTTTCTGCTGGTCACCGTACGCAAGCCCATCGCCGGCGTGTTCTGCAGCGAATGCGCGCACAAGGCGGCGCTCAAGGCCTCGGCCGTTACCTGGGTGCTTGGCTGGTGGAGCATTCCATGGGGGCCGCTGTATTCGCTGCAGGCCTTGGTCACCAACCTGCTCGGCGGTACCCAGCCGCCGCTGGACAACGCTCGCATGCTAGGCCACCAGGCCTATTACTTTCGCGCCATTGGCCGGGCGGACCTGGCGCACTCGCTGGCCCAGCATGCGCTGGCGTACTGCGGCAAGATTCCCAACACCTTGAGCAAAGGCGGCGCGGCGGGTGAAGAGAAGACGCGTTTGACGCACAACCTCGAAGCCTTGATTCGGCAATTGGGCGCGCCTGCCGAAGCCAAGCAGTTGAAGAACAGCTGGGGGCGCCTGCACACGCGCTTCTTCGTACAGGCGGCGGCGTTGGTGCTGGTGGCGGCGGGCGTCGCCTGGGGCGTGGCGAATACGTCCTTGTCGCGCTACTTCTCCTTTTCCGAACCGGCGCCCTCCTCTGCCCAGCCCCGTGCAGCGGACGCCACAGGCATGCCGGGGCCCGACGCGGTCCGGGACGCCTTGCGCAACCTGGACGCCAAGCCTGCCTACGTACGCCCGACCACGGCGCCGAACGGCCTGCCCTGGCCGTCGGCTGCGGGTTATCTCGCAGGCGAGCCGCAGGCGATGAGCACGGGGTATTCGCAGATCGTCATCGACAACGGCCGCAACACGGCCGATGTGTTGCTCAAACTCGTCGCCCTGCAAGACGACGGCGCGCATACGGCGCGGCAGGTGTTCGTGCCGGCCCATGGTCGATTCACGCTCGAGCACATCACGCCCGGTCGCTATGACGTGCGTTATCGGGATTTGGACTCGGGGGAACTGTCCCGCTCGCAGCCGCTGCAACTGACCGAGAAAACCACAACGCGGGGCACGGAATACAACATCACCACCGTGACCCTGTACAAGGTCGCCAGCGGTCAGTCGGCGAGCCTGAGGCTGTCCGAGGATGAGTTTTGATCAGTGCTGGCCAGGCCCCTGGCGGCGCTGAAAGCGACTGACCGCGATCTGCACCACCAGCGCCACGATGCACAGCACGCCGATCTTCCAATTGGCGCTCATGCCGTAGTGCTCGCACACCTGGCCTACGCCCAAGACGCTTACGAAGATGGCGGCGGGGACGACTAATTTGTTCATGCAAGGCTCCTTTGATTGGCGCCGAGAGCATACGGGTTCGAGCCCGACCTTGCATCGAACGGCTAATGGCTATCTCCGCCCGCTGCCCGTGCGCGTGCGCGTCGGATGCGTTGCGCCAAGTCGTACGCCTCACCGCGCAGCTCATCGAAATGCTGGTTCAGCTCGGCATACCCCGGCTTCCAGGAAAACCCGTTGCTGTCGTAGCGCTGCCCCAACACTAGGTCGTTGAACGAGCCCATGCCGCCGTAGGCCGACAGCAGGTAGCGGATGGCGTCGGGGTCGTCGTCGAGCAGGCGTGCCCGTGCCGTGCGCATCCAGCGGCTCCAGTGTTGGTCGCCGTCGCTTTCCAGCAGGCAGGCGAGTGCTTCGAGCACGTTGGCGAGCGGTGCGTGGGCGGTCGTCATGGGGTCGAACCTCTTCAAGGCAGTGCCGGTGGTGATCGGGTGACGGCAAGTATCGACTACCTTACCCCGAATCGGTTCGAAGCCAAGCAGGGCGTGGCACCGTTCGAAAACGGCGGCCCGTCACGCTTGGGCACCCTTGGCTTTCACCTGCGGCCGGATCTTGAACCAGATCGCATACATCGCCGGAAGAAACACCAGCGTGATGGCCGTGCCCACCAATGTCCCACCGATCAGCGTGTAGGCCAACGTGCCCCAGAACACCGAATGGGTCAGCGGAATGAACGCCAGGATCGCTGCCAGCGCCGTCAACAGCACTGGCCGTGCTCGCTGCACCGTGGCCTCCACTACGGCCTCGAACGGTGCCAGCCCTTCGCGTTGGTTGAGGTGGATCTGGCCGATCAGGATCAGGGTGTTGCGCATCAGGATGCCCGATAGCGCGATCAACCCGACCAGGGCATTGATGCCAAACGGCTGACCGAACAACAACAGCACAGGCACCACGCCGATCAGTCCCAAGGGCGAGGTGAGGAATACCATGACCATCGCCGACATCGAACGCACCTGCAGCACGATGATCAGCAACGTCAATGCGATCATGATCGGCAGCAACGGGACGATGGCCTGACTGGCCTTGGCCGACTCCTCGATCGAGCCCGCCATTTCGATGCGATAGCCCGTGGGCAGGCTTGCGACGATCGGCTGCAGCTCCTCCCACAGCGCCGTGGAAACGTCCGGCGGTTGCAGCCCTTCGGCGATGTCGCCCCGCACGGTGATGGTCGGCGTGCGATCGCGACGGCGCAACACAGGGTCTTCCATGCGCACCTCGACGCTGCCGACCTGCGACAGCGAAATGCGTTGGCCAGCGGCGCCGACGAGGGTGAAGTCGCGTATCTGCGAAGGGTCCAGGCGGATGTCGCCCGCTGCCCTGCCCACCACCTGGACCGAGCGAATGCCTTCGCGCACCGAGGTGATCGGTACGCCGGAGAGCAGAAACTGCAGCTGCTGACCGACTACGGCAGAGCTCAACCCAACCGCTTGCAGACGGTCCTGGTCCAAGGCGAAATGCAGGGTCGGCACAGGTTGGCCCCAGTCGCCGTTTACCGTTTTCATCATCGGGCTGGCCTGCAGCACGCCCTGGACGCGCGCGGCGATCTGGCGCAGTTGCGTGGGATCGGGGCCCATCACCCGGTAGGCCACGGGATACGGCGAATACGGGCCAAAGACCAGTTGCGTCACCCGTACCTGGGCTTCGGGCGCCAGTCCTTCGGAAGCCGCCTCACGCAACCGCAGCTTGAGGGCGTCGCGTGCGTCCTGGCTGTCGGTCAGCACGACGATCTTGGCGAAGGAAGGGTCCGGCAGTTCGGGCGCCATTGCCAGGAAGAAACGCGGTGGGCCCTGCCCGATATAAGCGGTGACGATCTTCGCTTCCTCTTGCTGACGCAACCAGGATTCGACCTTCACTGCGGCGGCGTGGGTCTGCTCGATGGAGGTGCCGTAGGGCATTTGCAACTCCACCAGCACTTCCGGTCGGTCCGAAGTGGGGAAAAACTGTTTCTTGACCAGGCCCATGCCGAGCACGGCGACCACGAAGGCGCCGACCACGCCGCCGACCACCAGCCATTTACGTGCGATGACCCGCGCAAGCAGCGCACGGAAACGATTGTAGTGGCGGGTGTCGTAGAGGGCCGCATGCCCACCTTCGACGGTATCGACGGTCGGCAGCAGCTTCACGCCCAGATAAGGGGTGAAGGCCACCGCGACGATCCAGGAAGCGATCAATGCGATGCCTACGATCCAGAACATGTTGCTGGTGTATTCGCCAGCCGTGGATTGGGCGAAACCGTTGGGCATGAAGCCGATTGCGGTGACCAAGGTACCGGCCAGCATCGGCGCAGCCGTATGGCTCCAGGCATAGGCCGATGCCTTGAGACGGTCGTAGCCCTCCTCCATCTTCACCACCATCATTTCGATGGCGATGATCGCGTCGTCGACCAGCAGGCCCAAAGCCAGGATCAGCGAACCCAGCGTGATGCGGTCGAAACTCTTGCCGGTGGCCGCCATGACCACGAAGACCATGGCCAGCGTCAGGGGTACGGCTGCGGCCACCACGATCCCGACCCGCCAGCCCATGCTGATGAAGCACACCAGCATCACCACCAGCAGCGCGACGAAGAACTTGACCATGAACTCGTCGACCGAGGCGCTGATGTTCACCGCCTGGTCGGTCACTTTGCTGAGCGTCATGCCCAGTGGCAGACCGGCGTTGATGTCGGCGCTCTCGGCCTCGAGCGCCTTGCCCAGGTCCAGGCCATTCCAGCCTTCGCGCATGACGATGCCGAGCAACAGGGCCGGCTCGCCGTCGTTGCGAATGAGGAACGTGGCCGGGTCTTCATAGCCACGCCGCACCTCGGCCACGTCCGAAAGCTTGAGCACCCGGCCATTGGCGGCGACCGGCGTCTCGCGAATCTTGGCCAGCTGATCCAGGGCGCCTTCCACACGAATCACCACTTGCGGGCCCTGGGTGTCGATCGAGCCGGCGGGGGTCAGGGCGTTCTGGCCGTCGAGCGCGGCGAAAATAGCCTGGGGCGTTACGCCAAGGGTGGCCAGACGGTCATGGGAGAACGAGACGAAAATGCGTTCGGCCTGCTCGCCCAGGATGTTGACCTTCTTCACGCCCGGCACGTGCAGCAGGCGCTGGCGGAGCGCCTCGGCATCGCGCACCAGTTGACGTTGCGGTTCACCCTTGGCCTTCAAGGCATATATCGCAAAGGTCACGTCCGAAAACTCATCGTTGACCATCGGCCCGATGACACCGGCGGGCAAGGTCCTGGCCTCGTCGCTGAGTTTTTTGCGTGCCTGGTAGAACGCTTCCGGGACACGATCCGGCGGCGTGCTGTCGCGCAGAAAGACCACGCTGAAGGCCAGGCCTGGTCGCGTATAGGTTTCCGTGCGGTCGTAGTCGCGCAGCTCCTGCATGCGTTTTTCCAAGGGCTCTGCGACCAGGTCCTGCATCTGCTGGGCGGTGGCGCCGGGCCACGCCGCGATGAAGGTCAGTTGCTTGACGGTAAAAGGTGGATCTTCCGCCCGCCCCAGTTGAAAGAACGCAAGCATGCCGGCAAAGGCGATCAGCAGGATCAGGAACAAGGTGATCGAGCGCTCGCGCACCGCCAGGGCCGAGAGGTTGAAACGCTGCTCACTCATGGCCGGTGCTCCCCGGCCTGGGTAGCCAGCGCAGGAGCACTGCGCACTTCTTCGCCCTCGCGCAGCAGGTGCACGCCCAAGGCGACCACGTGCTCGCCGGCGTTCAGCTCACCGACCACGCGGGCGGCGTCGTCGCCGACATCCAGCACGCGTACCGGCCGCCAGGACACGGTGGTGGGTTGGCCCGACATGACCCACACGCCAGTGCCATTGCCAAGGTCAGACAGCGCCGACACAGGCACCTGCCGCACCGGGATGCTGTCCGCCTGCTGGGCGATCTGCACCGTGATGGTGGCGCCCAGCGGGGCATCGGCCAAGTGCCCGGTCAGTACGTAGCGGGCCTCGAACGTGCGGGTGGTCGCATCGGCCGCTTGGGAAAGCAAACGCAGCTTGGCCGGCAACGCCGAGCCAGAAGCGCCATAAAGACGGGCCAAGGCCTGCGAACCTGGCTCAGGGCGTAGGGTTTCCGGCAAGTGCACCAGCGCTTCGCGTTGCCCGGCACGCGCTATACGCACCACTGGCGCTCCGGCGCTGACCACCTGACCTGGCTCGGCCAGGGTTTCCATTACCACGCCATCGGCGTCTGCGCGCAACACGGCATAGTCCGTGGCATTGCGCGCCACGTCGGCTTGGGCCTGTGCGGCGCTCAACTGGGCGTTGGCGGTGTCGGCTGCGGCCTTGATCCGATCGTAGGCCGAAGCGGAAACGGCGCCCTCGGCGACCAGGCCACGGTAGCGGGCTTCGTCGTCCGTCGCCTGCCGAGCCCGCGCGCGAACCGACGCCACGCTGTCCTGCTGTGCGCGGGCCTGGAGTTTCAGGTCCACGGGGTCGAGCCGCAGCAAAGGCTGCCCACGCTTGACTTGCTCGCCGGTGTCGACCAGCCGCTCCAGGACCTTGCCCGCGACCCGGAAACCCAGGTCGCTCTGCGTACGGGCCACTACCACGCCGGTGAACGAACGGGCAGCGATGACGCCCTCTTCGACTGTCGCCGTCTTGACCAACGGCGGTTTGTCACGTGGGTCTTTGTCGGCGGACGGGCCGCCGCAGGCCGCTAGGAAAAGGGGCAGTACGCAAAGGACGAATGCGGTGGAGTGCAGGCGCATGGGATCGCTTACTCAAGGAGCCATTGAAGATCCCATTCTTATTCTAGTGACCAAAACTGTCAATCGTCACAATCGTTCAAGGCGCCAGGCTTCGCAAGACCAGTGCGGGTAACAGCACCGTCGCCTCTTCGAGCGTATCGAGGTTGTACTGCAACTGCACAGCGTTCACGTACGGCCTGAGGGTGAGGTAGATGGCTTGGGTCGCCTCATCCAGCGGGGTCTTGCGCTCGAAAGCGCCCTGCTCTCGTCCTTCCAGCACGATCGCCTGGATCAGTTGGCGAATGCGCAACTCGTGGGCTTCGACCGACGGCCAGCGGTCGCGCGAAGCGACCGCCGCGATGTCATAGAGCTTGCGATTGTGGAAGAACAGGTCGCTACCGGCCTCAGCGGTGGCGCGGAACAGGCGGCGTATCTTCTCCGAAGCGGTAGGGGCCTGGGCGACAGCCTCGCTGACGATCTGCGTGATCAGCGCGAGTCGGTTGGCGCAGATCACCTCACCGATGGCCTGCTTGGAGTCGAAGAATTTGTAGACGTACGCCTTGGAAAAACCAATAGCCTTGGCCAAGTCGGAAACCGTGGTTTTTTCGTAGCCGTAATGGGCGAAATGTTCCATCGCGGCCTGGATCACCTGATCTCGAACATCGTGGTCTGCCGGGCCGCGCTGGGAGGGGGAGGAAGTCTGAGTAGTCATGGGCAGAGCGTACCTTGCTGAACGACAGATTGACAGATTGTGACCAATACATAATATGGTCACAACTTTTCACAACGGGAACGACCCATGCCGCCCTTTAGAACGATTGCGCTTGTATTGAGTGTTGGCCTGCCAGGGTGCACGGTCGGGCCCGATTATAAACAGCCGTCGGTGGCCTTGGCCGATCGTTATCTGGGCAGCGTCGCGTCGCAGCCCCGAAGTGCGGCGCTACCCGTACGCTTCGATACGTGGTGGGAAGAATTTGCCGATCCTTTGCTCACGCGGTACGTCGCCCAGGCGCTGGCGCACAACCTCGACCTGGCTCAAGCCCAAGCCCGCCTGGCACGCACCGTGCCGAACTGGCCAGCACGCCGACCCTTCCGCACCCGCCGCGGTTGACGGACATCGGCACACCCGCTGAGCTGCTTCGCCGCAGGCCAGACCTGATCGCCGCCGAACACCGCCTGATGGCAGCCAATGCCGCGATCGGCAGCGCGATCAGCGAGTACTACCCCAGGTTCTCCCTGGGGGCGTTGATCGGCAGTGCGTCCACCTCGGGCGGCACTTTTTTCAGCGCAGGCGCGCAGCAGTCGTCGGCGTTTCTCGGGCTGCGCTGGCGACTGTTCGACTTCGGCCGTATCGATGCCGAGATCGACCGCGCCAAAGGACGCGAGACGCAAGCCCTGGCCTACTACCGCCAGTCGGTACTCACTGCCAGCGAAGAGGTCGAAAACGCCCTGTCGGCGTCACTCCATCGGCAGATCCAGGCCCAACGCCTGGCTCAAGGCGAGGCCTCGCTCGAACGGGCCAGACACGCCTCGTTCGCGGCCTATCGAAACGGTGTCGCCAGTCTCATCGACGTGCTCAATGCCGACCGCCAGTTGTTGCAGACCTCAGACGCCAGGGTGATGGCCGAAGTCGAAACGGCACGGGCAGCGATAGCGGTCTACAAGGCACTCGGCGGCGGCTGGTCGCCCTCTCGGCGCCTTGCCGACGCTAACGTTCAATGAGCAACTGACGCTGCAACCGGGCCAGCACTCCCGGCACCTCGCCTCGCGCCTCGGCACCGCAGCGCCTCGTGGATGAGCGGCGCGGTGCTGCCAAGGTAACTCGGGCTGCACCCGGGGAACGCTTCATCGGCCGCCGTGAAGGCCAGGCGATGACGGTCACTGGCACGTCCGGTGGTTTGCAGCGCCACTTCGAAATGGTGGATGAATTCGGCAAGCGGTCGCGTCGAAGTCAGCACATGCACCTCGATGTCGGTTCTTGTTCGCGGCGCTGCTGGGCCTGTGTTTCGAAGGGCGCTGGCCCGCCGCGCTCGAACTGACCGGCTTGCTGGCCGTGCTCGTCGGCGCCGCCTTGGCGGTGGGCAACCTGCTACGCGCAGTCGATCGACGCACTTGAACGTCGGCGTGCGTGCCACGACCCAACCCTGGGACTTTCAACGAAACGCGGAAAGTCTTCCGGCGAAACGCCTGTTTCCGAACGGATGCAGCGCGCCTAGCCTGTCACCTTTCCTAACCCGAGGCCCCTGCCCATGAAAGCCATCGTATTCGACACCCCCGCCCTGCCCATCGACCACGCCCGCTCGCTCTACGACCACACCCTGCCCACCCCCACCCCCGGCGCGCGGGACCTGCTGGTGGAGATCAAGGCCATCGCCGTGAACCCGGTCGATACCAAGGTGCGCGCCCGAAGCACCAGCGACCAGCCGCAAGTGCTGGGCTGGGACGCCGTGGGTGTGGTGCGCGAAGTCGGGGCCGAGGTCACGCTGTTCAAGCAGGGCGACGAAGTGTTCTACGCCGGCGCCATCGATCGCCCCGGCAGCTACAGCGAATACCATTTGGTCGACGAACGCATCGTCGGGCACAAGCCGCGTAGTTTGGACGACGCCAGTGCCGCTGCCCTGCCGCTGACTTCCATCACCGCCTGGGAACTGCTGTTCGACCGCCTGGGCGTGCAGGAAAACGGCGGCCAGGGCCAGACCCTGCTGGTGATCGGCGCCGGCGGCGGCGTGGGCTCGATCCTCGTGCAGCTTGCCCGCCAGCTCACCCAACTGACGGTGATCGGTACGGCGTCGCGCCCCGAAACCCAGGCCTGGGTCGAGCAACTGGGCGCGCACCACGTCATCGACCACACCCAGCCTTTCGCGGCGCAACTGGAGCGGTTGCAGCTGGGCCCCATCGACCACGTCATCAGCCTGACCCACACCGGCAGCTACCTGCCGCAGATCGTCGAGGTGCTGCGCCCGCAGGGCCAGCTGGCGCTGATCGACGACCCCGAGCAGCTCGACATCATGCCGCTCAAGCGCAAATCGCTGTCGGTGCATTGGGAGCTGATGTTCACCCGCTCGCTGTACCACACCGACGACATGATCGAGCAGCATCGCCTGCTGGAGCGGGTGTCGGCCCTGATCGACGAAGGCGTGATTAAGACCACCCTGGGCGAGCATTTCGGCACCATCGATGCGAGCAACCTCAAGCGTGCCCATGCCCTGCTGGAAAGCGGCAAGGCCAAGGGCAAGATCGTGTTGGAAGGATTCGATCGGTCGCAGTGAAGGATTCGAACATGAAGACGCTATTCAAAGCCGCAGGCCTGGCCCTGGCCGTTTCGTTCGCTGCCGGCGCGGTTGCCGGCGAGACGTCCAGCCCTCGCCTGGAACCGGTGCACGCCTTCACAGGCGCGATGCCCACGGGCGTTACGGTCACGCCAGAGGGCCGGATTTTCGTCAACTTCCCACGCTGGGGCGATGACGTGCCCTACACGGTCGCGGAAATCGTCGATGGGCGCTTGGTGCCCTACCCCGACCTGAAAACCAATACGCCCGACCTGCAGCATCCGGCCGACGCGTTCATCAGTGTGCAAAGCGTGGTCGCCGACAGCAAAGGCCGCGTGTGGGCGTTGGACACCGCCGCGCCGAAGTTCGCCGCGCCCACCCGCGGCGGCGCGAAACTGGTCGCCATGGACCTGCGTTCGAACGCGGTAGTGAAGACGATCGTGCTGCCCGAAGCGGTCGTACTGCCCACGACCTACGTCAACGATGTGCGCTTCGACTTCCGGGTCGGCGCCGAAGGCACGGCGTACATCACCGACTCTTCGGTGAGCGGCCCTGGCGGCATCATCGTGGTGGATCTGGCCAGCGGAAAAGCAGCGCGCCGACTGTCAGGCGCTCAATCCACTTCGGCCGACCCGGCCTTCGTGCCCAGGATCGAAGGCAAGCCTGCACTGGTCACACGCAATGCCAAGGGCGAAGCCGGGTCGCTGGCGATAGCGAGCGATGGCGTCGCGTTGTCCAGCGACGGCAAGACCTTGTACTTCTGCCCTTTGTCCAGCCGACACCTGTATGCGGTGCCGACCGAGCTGCTGCGCGATCCGCAGGTCAGCGACGCAGCGTTGCAGCAGGCGGTAGTGGATCTGGGCGAGAAAGGCGCTTCGGACGGTCTCGAAGCGGCTGCCGACGGCGCGGTGTACGCAGGCGATTACGAACACAACGCCATTCGCAAACGCCTGGCAGACGGCCGTTGGCAGACGGTGGTCGAGGATGCGCGGATGCTCTGGCCGGACACTCTGTCGATCGGTCCGGACGGCTACCTGTATTTCATCGCCAACCAGCTGCACCGCTCGGCGAATTTCAACGAGGGGCAAGACAAGCGCGTCAAGCCCTATGAGTTGTTGCGCGTGAAGATCGACGCCAAACCCGCGAAGATGGACTGAAGCCGTTTCACCCGAAGCACCCGGCGCTCGATCCCCATGCAGCTGATAAGGCATAGGGGAGTCGAGCACCGGGTGCCGTTCACATCCCATCCGCCCAATACAGCTCCAACCGCTCCGCCAGAAACGCCCGCAACGCCTGCATGGCCGGCGTGAGCGAGGTGCGGTGGGCGCACACCAGTTGCAAAGGCGCCGGTTGCCCCTGCTCGCCTGGAAACAACTCGATCAGACGCCCGTCACGCAAGTCATCCAGCACGTCCAGCCGCGATTTGTAGACGATGCCCAACCCGGCCACGCCCCAGCGCCGTACCACATCGGCATCGTCACTGACCCGGTTGCCGGTGACCTGCACGGTCATGCCGCCGCTGGGCAGGTGAAAGCACCAGCGCTCGTAGGTCTGGTCGCCCATCACGTAACGCAAGCAATTGTGTGCAGCCAGGTCTTGCAGCGTGTCCGGCCGCCCGTGCCGCGCCACGTAGTCGGGCGAAGCGCACACCGTGCGGCGGTTCCAGGGCGCCAACGCCAGCGACACCAGCCCCGAGTCGGCCAGTTGCCCGTAGCGGATGCTGGCGTCCAGTTGCTGCCCTACCAGATCGGCCATCTGATCGCTGATGTGCAATTGCAGCAGCACCTTGGGGTGCGCCTGCTGGAAAGCGTCCAGCCAGGGCAGCAACAGGTTGCGGCCGACATCCGAAGGCATGGACAGGCGCAGGGTACCGGCGATTTCGTTGCGGCCTTCGTTGAGCGCCACTTCGCCGTTGCCCAGCGCATCCAAGGCCTGACGCGCGTGGCCCAGGTAGCGTTCGCCGTCTTCGGACAAGCGCAAGCGCCGTGTCGAGCGCACGAACAAGCGGGCGCCGAGGCTGCCTTCGAGGCGCTGCACCGCGCCGCTGGCCAGGGCGGGGGAAATGTCCAGCAGCCGGGCGGCGGCGGAAAAGCTGCCAGCCGAGGCGGTGGTGACGAAGACCTGGAGGTCGTCGATACGGGGAATCTTTTTCACAGGGCGCAGAATCGGGCATCCAGACGGGGCCGTGAGCTTAGGCGCATCGGGCGGCACGGCGCAAACCCGGCGACCCTACCGACGAGTCACGTTGCACGACCGCAGTACTGGATCATGATGGCCACCCTTGCGCAGCGCATAGGAATCTCGCGCTCGCGCATACGGATACCGATGAAAATGATTCTCGATACGAAGCTAGAATGCCCGCCTTCACGCGTTCTTCCGAGACGCGTCTTGCAAGCAATGGGGAGTGCAGATGGCAAGGGCATGGCTAGGGGGTGTCATCGGCGCCTGGGCGGTGACGGCGGGCATGGCGCACGCGCAGGGCAACGAGCGCGTGGAACTGGAAGACATCGTGGTGGAGAGCGATAAGCTCGAACAAACGCGTGATCGACTGCCGGCGAGCCTCTCGGTGATCGACGCCAGCACCCTGCAAAGCGCGCCGGTGGACTCGCTCGAACAACTGGTGCGGCGCACACCCGGTTTCACGTTCCAGCCCTTCGGCCAGTCCGGCACCCAGCTGCCGGTGGTGCGCGGCCTGACCTCCAACGCCACGGCATTTTCCAACTCGCTGCTGATGCTGGTGGACGGTGTGCCGGTGCTGCGCGGGCAAGGCTTCGACAACGACCTGGTCGGCGTCGAACGGGTGGAGATTCTGCGCGGCCCGCAGTCGGCACTGTATGGGCGCAATGCCGAGGCCGGGGTGCTCAGTGTGAACACCCGCCAGCCTGGCGCCGAAGACTACGCCCGCGTGGAAACCGGGTTCGGCACCCGCCACAAGCAAACCTACAGCGCCGACCTCAGCACGGCCCTGGTCGACGACACCCTGTACGCCGGCTTCGCCGGCCAGTTCACGCGCCAGGACGGCTACCTCGACGACGATTTCGCCGGCGCCAAGGCCGACGACCGCGAGCGCCAGAGCGGCCGCCTGACCTTGCGCTGGACGCCGGACGCGCTCACTGACGCGACCCTGCGCTACAGCCGCATCAAATACCGCGACGAGGCCTCGCAGTGGGGCAGCCGAACCGGCCCCGACCGAGCGGTGAATTCGGGTCTGGCCGGGCGCAACCACTCCAGCGGCGACACCTGGTCGCTGGACGTGCGCCGTGCGTTGGGCGAAGACGTGGAGCTGCGCTCGATCACCGCGCGCAGCGTATTCGACGATCGCCTGCGCCAAGACACGGACTTCCAACCCCTGGACCTCATGCACCTGGCACGCGACTACCACTTCGAAACCCTCAGCCAGGAATTGCGCCTGAGCGGCAGCCAGGGGCAAAGCCGCTGGCTGCTGGGCCTGTATGCCGACCGCGAGGACCACGCCCTGGACTACGAACAGAAGCTGCCCTTCGGCCTGAACCGTACCCAGACCGACTTGGGCGGCAACACCGCAGCGGTGTTCGGGCAATGGCTGCAGCCGCTCTCCGACGCCTGGTCGCTGACCCTGGGCGGGCGCTACGAGTACGCCCGCGCCTGGATCGACCCGGCCGGCACGGCCAGCCAGTCCGACAGCTGGCGGCATTTCACGCCCAAGGTGGCGCTGCAATACGCCCTGACCGACGACGCCCAGGCCTACCTCAGCTACACCCAGGGCATGCGCGCGGGTGGCTTCAACGCCTTCGCCAGCAGTGCCGGCAACCCGGCCTACGACCCCGAAAAGGTCGACAGTTACGAGCTTGGCATCAAGGGCCTGAGCGCCGATCAGCGCCTGCGCTACTCGGCGGCGCTGTACCGCATGCAAGTGCGCGACATGCAGGTGCAGCAGTTGATCCAGCAAGGGCTGGTGTACATCACCAACGCGGCGTCGGCGACGTCCACCGGCCTGGACCTGGACCTCGAATACCTGCTCGGCGAGCGCTGGACCCTCACCGCCGCCCTGGGCCTGAACCGCACCCGCTTCGACCGCTTCAGCGAGGGCGCCAACGACTACCGGGACAACCGCAACCCCTTCGCTCCGGACGTCACCGGGCATCTGGGCCTGCGTTACGACGCCGATGCCGGCTGGTACGTGCAAGGCGCGGTGAGTGCGGTGGGCAAGGTCTATCTGGACGCGGCCAACAACTATCGCCGGCCTGGCTACGGGTTGGTGGATGTGAGCGGCGGTTACCGCTTCGGCCAGTACACCGTCAGCACCTACGTCGACAACCTGACCAACCAGCGCTACGACGCCAGTGGGCTGCTCAACGGCGCGGTGACCGTGTACAGCCCGCCGCGGGAGGTGGGCGTGCGAGTGAGCTTCGAGTTGTGACCGAGCCAACACCGTCCGAACGCTACAGGCGCCTACGGCCGTCCGCCCAGCACCGCCTCAGGACGCGTTCCAAGCCTGGTTGTGCATAGCGACCAGGTCCGGTACCGCGCGGGGCCTGGCCCAATGATGTTGCGAGCATTGGGCGAACCCCCTTAGGCTGCGACGACGACGCGTGCACATCCCTCCCCGCGTCACGGCCCGGAACGGACACACCATGCAAATCGACGAAGAGCTCACCCTGAAGAAGCTCGAAATATTTCTCGCCTTCATGCACAGCGGCAATCTGGCCCGTGCCGCCAGCGCGCTGGACACCAGCAGCGTCAGCGTGCACCGGGCCATCCATTCGCTGGAGAACGCCCTGCGCTGCCCGTTGTTCAAGCATGAAGGACGCACGCTGACGCCGCTGGAAAGCGCCTACGTGCTGGAAGAGAAAGCGCGCAAGCTGATCCAGGACACCAGCGAGATGGTCCGCGCCACCCGCGAGGCGGCCGGCTTCTCCGCCGAGCGCTTCAAGCTCGGCACGCTGTATTCGCTGACGGTCAAGACCGTGCCGCAGTTGATCATGGGTCTGAAGCTGCGCCGCAGCGCACTCAACATCGACCTGACCCTGGGCTCGAACGTCGACCTGATGTACCGCCTGAAGAACCTGGAGCTCGACGCCATCCTGGTGTCGCTCAACGAAAGCACCTGCGACCCGGCCTGCGAGCAGTTGCCGCTGTTCTCCGACGACATCTTCCTCGCCGTACCCAACGAATCGCCCTTCGCCCAGGAGCAGGAAGTGGACCTGGCGGACCTGGCCCACTCCACCTTCATCACCCTCACCCAGGGCTTCGCCACCCACCGCGACGGCGAACGCGTGTTCCAGCAGGCGGGGTTCGAGCCGAACGTGGCCATGCAGGTGAACGACATCTTCACCTTGCTCAGCATGGTCAGTTCGGGCGTGGGCTACGCGCTGCTGCCGGGGCGGATTTCGGCGGTGTACGAGAACCGTATCCGGCTGATTCCGTTGCAGGCGCGCTACCGCTTGCAGCAGCACATCGGCGTGCTGTTCCTCAAGACCCGCGAACGCGACCCGAACCTGTTGGCGCTGGTCGCCGAGTGCCGTATGTACAGCCTGCAAGGCGATCAGCGCAAGGTCGGCACCGCGCAAGTGTGAGTCAGCGGCACGCATGCCTCAGGCCGGTGGCAGCCCCGACGCAGCAAGACAGGCACGTCGGCCTTCGAAGAGGTACGGGTGCCGCCACCCCAGCGCTGCGAGCCGGGGTTCGCCACGGGCGGACTTCAGCCCACCAGCCCCCGCACACAGAAGTACAGGACCGACGGCCCCAGCAGGCAGCCCAGACCGGTGTGGAAGGTGGCCGTCAACGCACCATAAGGCACCAGCCGCCGATCGGTCGCGGCCAGGCCTGCGGTGACACCACTGACAGTCCCGGCCAGCCCGCCGAAGACCATCGCCGAGCGCGGGTTGTCCAGCGCCAGCAAGCGCGCCGAGACGGGGGTGAACACCATGACCAGAATCGCCTTGATCAAGCCGGTGGCGATCGACAGGGCCATCACGTCCGAGGTCGCACCCAAGGCCGCGCCGGTGATCGGCCCGACGATGTAGGTGACCGCACCCGCGCCAATGGTGGTGAGGCTGACCGCATCGCGGTAGCCGAAGCTCCAGGCCACCGCCACGCCGACGATGAAGGGCAACACCGTGCCCAGCAGCAGCGCCACCACACCGATCATGCCGGCCTTGCGCGCTTCGGTGGCCTGCACCTCGAAGGCCGTGGCGACGATGGCGAAGTCGCGCAGCATGGCGCCGCCCATCAGGCCTATGCCGGAAAACAGCGTGAGGTCGGCCAGGCCCTTCTGCCCACCGGTGAGCGTGCCGCCCACCCAGGCCAGGACCAGGCCGATGACGATGGCGATCGCCGAGCCGTGCACGCGACCGAACGTCAGGCGCTTGGAGAGGATCACCGACAGCCACATCACCGCGCCGACCACCGCGAACGCGGTGACCAGGCCGTTGTGTTCCAGCGCTTTGAGGATGAGGTCCATGTCAGCGCCCCCCGGCCGGTACGGCGACCGGCTCGACGGCGGCCACCGGCAGCTCCTGCGGCAGCGGCTCGCCGCGGTGCATGCGGCTGATCAAGGCGATGGTCAGGCCACACACCAGTACCGAGCCCACGGCGGCGATCAGCGCCACCGGGCCGCCGTGCAGGGCGGTGACGACGTTCTGCTGCGCCGCCATGGCCACCACGATGGGAATGTACAGCGCACCCCAGAAGCCGACGCCGAACTCGCATTCCTTGCTCATGCCGCCGTTGCGCTGCATGTACAGACGGGCGCAGATCAGCAGGATCATGGCGATCCCGACACCGCCGACGTTGGATTTGACGCCCAGCAGCACGCCGAGGAAGTCGCCCAGGATGACCCCTGCGAGCGTGCAGATGGCCAGTAGTGCCACACCGTAGATAATCATTGTCGTTGTCCTCATGTTCAGTCGAAGTTGCTTGTTGTTGTTCTTCGAAATGCGGGCGATCAATGGTCGCTGCTCACCTCCCGCCGTATCAGGGCACTCAAGGTATCGCGGCGGGTGCCTTGGCAGGCGACCACGGTGCCGGAGGTGAACACGCGCCGGGCCAGGCCGCTGAGCACCACACCGGGGGGCAGTTCGACGAGCAGGCGCACACCGCGCTCGTGGGCGTTGCGCAAGGTCGCGTACCAGTCGACGGTGCGGCACATGTTGAAGGCCAGGTCGTCGCGCAGGGCCTGGGGGTCGTATAGCCGGCGGGCGCAGGTGCTGCTCAGGTAGCCCAGGGTCGGGCGCTGGACCGGCACCTTGGCGAAGGCCTGGGCCAGTTCGCGCGCCGGCTCGTCGAGCAGCGCGCAGTGCGACGGCACACTCATCGCCAGGCGCTTGGCCGCACTGGCACCAAGCGCCAGCGCACGGGCGGCGAAGGCGGCCATGGCCGGATCGCTGCCAGCGATCACGTGCTGGTTGTCGGCGTTGACGTTGGCCAGGAACACGGGCGTCGTCGCGGTTTCGATCAGGTGTTCCACGGTCGTGCGGTCCAGGCCGAGGATGGCGGTCATGCCATAGCCTTCGGGGTAGGCGCGCTGCATCAGCGCGCCGCGCTCGGCCACCAGGCGCACGGCATCGGCGTAGCCCAGCGCGCCGGCGACCACCGCTGCGGGATAGGCCCCGATGGACAGGCCGCTGACGTATTCGGGGGCGGGTTTGTCTTGCAACAACAGACGCGCCTGGGCCACTCCCGCCACCAGCAGGCAGAGCTGCACTGCACGGGTATCGGCCAGGGCCTGGGCGCTGTCGAGGTGCAGCACCGCCTCACCCAGCGCGTCGCTCGCCTCCTCCAGGCAGGCGCGCACCGCGGGCATGTCCGGCAGCTCGTGGAGCATGCCGGCCCGTTGTGCGCCCTGGCCGGGGAAGGCGAACAAGACGCTCATGCCGGCACCCTCGCGCAGGTCCAAGCGTCTTCGACCAGACAGGCGGGCGGCATGGCCGTGCCTGGCAGCGCGCGCAGCCTGCCGGCCCGCTGTGGGCGCCGGCCGAGGGACGCGACAGGGCCGCTCATGCCGGCACCTCTGCGAAAGCCCATGGGTCTTCGACCAGGCAGGCACCCTCGCGGCGCTTGAGCAATACGCGCCGCGCCGTGCCCGCCCAGTCGCCCAGGGCGACGGCGCCTTGGGGTGTCTCCAATTGCAGGTCGATTCGGCATGGCATTGCCGTCAGCGCTGCGAACAAGGCTTGCGCCTGGCTGCGGGGCCAGGGCGCGGCGGTACGCAGCACCAGGTCCAGATCGCTCTCGCCATGCAGCACCGCCACACCGGTCGCCAACTGATAGCCCACCCCGCCGGTCGGTCCCCAGCCCAAGCCGGTGGCGTCCAACCATGGCGCCACGGCTTGCAGGGCGCGCAGCGCAGGCAGCTCGACCTCGCCGGCGACGCGCAACTGCTCGGGTCGGCAGCGGCGCTGGACACAGCCGACCGGCAATTCGGCCGCCCAGCGTTGCGAGCGCTGCGCCCCGCGCACACCCACCGCCACACGATCCGCGGCCACCACGGCACGCCGCACCACCACCGGCTGGCCGGCGAGCAGCACCTGCCGCGCCCACTCGGGGGCGTCGCCGGCCAGGTGCTCGGGGCGCAGGCCCCACAGCAGATCGTGTGGGTTCATGGCCTCACCATTGCGCGCGCAGGCGCTCGCGCACCAGGGTCGACATCGCCCGATTCGGCGCACCCAGGCGCGCGCGCAGGTCGGTGCTGTCGCCGATGTCCTGCACGGCGCGCACCAGCACGTCGCGCACGCTGTCGATGTCGTCGGCGCCAGGCTGCTCGATGGCCTTGACCGCCACCCGCTCCCACAGCAGGCCCAAGGAGGCATAGCTGGCGAGGTCATAGGCCATGGGTGGCACCTTGGCCGCCAGCGTTTCCAGCTCTTCCACGCTGCGCAGGGTGATGCGCGCGGCGGCGGCCTTGCCCATGGCGTGCACCATCACGCCGGGGTCTTCCAGCGCGACCAGCCGTTGCGCCTGGTAACCGTGGGCGAGGAACGCCCCGGACATGGCCTTGCCCACCAGCAGCCCGACCAGCGGATGGCCCGCCAGCCGCGCCCGGGCATAGGCGTCCACCGCGCCGGCCAGGGCCTGGTGAATGCCCAGCGCTTCCTCGCGGCGGCCATAGGCCTGGCTCGGCACGTCGACCACCGCCACCAGCACCCGTGCCAGCCCGCCCGCGTCGGCGTCGATGGCATCATCGACCGCCTTGGCCAGTCCCCAGCCTTCGAGCAGCCCCACCTCGCCCTGGCGCGCGCGCGGGAATGGGTTCTGCGCATCGGGCACCACGGCGATGAAGCGTGCCGGACGGTTGCCCAATTCGCCATCGATGACCTTCACCGAGGCGGGATAGCCCGGCAGTTCGCGGCCTGCGGCCAGCGCTCGAATCCACTGCAATCCTCGGCTCATGGCTGTAGCTCCTGATAGAGGCCGCGCACTTGGGTGGCGTCCAGTTGTTCGGCCTGGCCGCCGAGCGTGCCCAGCAAGGCCAGAAAGTCGGCGTGACGGCGGCTGCGCGGCTGGGCCGGCTCGCCGGCGGCCAGGCGCTCGCCCAGCACCTCGCGCACCTGCGCGAGGTCGTCCGCCACGAAAGCGTCGGCCAGGCCGCAGGCGTAGCGTTGCTCGCCGCCGGTCAGGCTCCAGATGAAGGGGCGGTCGCGCGCGTCGTATTCCTCGATGCCGGCCTCCTGCTCGATCACCTGCGGCCCGTTCAGGCCCAGGCGAGCTTCACGGGTGACGATCAACTGGCTGCACAACCCGGCGGCGATCGACATGCCGCCGAAGCAGCCCACCGAACCTGCGATCAGGCCGATCACCGGCTGGTACTGGCGCAGTTCGACGATGGCCGCCTGGATCTCGGCGATGGCCGCCAGGCCCAGGTTGGCCTCCTGCAAGCGCACGCCACCGGTTTCCAGCAGCAGCACGGCGGCGGTGGCGATGCCCTTGCGGTTGTCTTCGACGGCCAGCTCCAGGGCACCGGCGATCTTCGCCCCGCCGACTTCGCCCATGCTGCCGCCCTGGAACACGCCTTCGATGGCCGCCACCAGCAGCGGCTGCCCGTTGAAGGTGCCTTTGACGATGACTACGCCATCGTCGGCCTGCGGGACGATGCCCTGTGCGGGCAGCCAGGGCGACATCAGCCGGTCGAACGGCCCGAGCAGCTCACGGGCGCTGCCGGCATCGAGCAACGCCTTGGCGCGCTCGCGGGCGCCGAGTTCGACGAAGCTGCGGGTCTGCAACAGGTGCGCGACGTCAGTCATGGGCGAGCTCCTCCAAGCCTTGTTCCAGGCGCAGCCGGACCACCCCTGGGGTGGCGCCGAAGTCGTGGATGTCGATGTTCAGGGCCGGCCAGGGCTGCTCGTCGAACAGGCGCTGGAACAACTGCTGCCAACGCGGACCGCTGCCGTCGACCGAAGTTACGACGTTGATCGCCAGCACGCCGGGGGCGCCGGGTTCGAGCAGCACTTCCAAGTCGCCCGAGCCGACGCAACCGACCAGCGCGCGGCGCTTCGCCGGGGCGCTGGCGGCAAAGGTGAAAGACAAGGTTTCCATGTTCAGTGGCTCCCAAGGTGATCGAGGAACAGGCAGGCGGCCAACAGGTCGGCGGCGCCACCGGGTGAGGCGTTGAGGGCGCGCAGACGCTCGTCCAGCGTGCGCAGGGCACGGCGGCCGGCCAGGGTGGCGCTGCCGCCTGCGGCCAACACGCGTTGCGCGCCCTGCTGCATGGCGTCCAGCCCATCGCGGCCGGCGCGCCACAGCACGCAGGTGTCGTCCAAGCGGGCCATGATCGCCAGCAGCGCATCCAGCCGTGCGGGCTGTTCGCCGCTACCGGCGCGGCGGCTGCGCCGCAGTTGCGGCAGGCCATGCACGACCACGCTGGGAAAGCCCGACTGCGCCTCTTCACGTGCGCCGCGCGCACCATAGCGGCGCTGCACCTGCTGGCCATGGCTGGCGGGCTGTGCGGGCGCGAAGCGGTCGTCGATCAGAGCGATGCGCCCTGCCCGTGCGGCGATCGCGGCCGCACCGGGCTCGGCCGGGGCCAGGGCGTGGGCCGCGACCAGCAGCCCCAAGGCCCAGATCGCGCCGCGATGGGTGTTGACGCCGCCAGTGGCGGCCAGCATCGCCGCCTCGCCTTCGCGACCGATGCGCCCCAGCGCTTCGCGCAGCGGCTGGCCCACCTCGCCCACGGCCTGCGCGGCGTCGGCCATGTCCTTGAAACACGGCCACAGAGCCAGTGCCGAAGCGTGCATCAAACCCAGGTGCAGGTCGCTGTGGGCGCCGTTGCCGCGGCGGTCGACCAGGGCCGGCTTGGGCGACAGGTCGGCCTCGTCGATCAGCGCTTCGACGGCCAGGTCGGCCAAGCGATGGGACAGCGGCAAGGGCTTGGAACGATGGAGGGATGCGCTCATCACCAGCTCCTGAAACGTGCAGGGGGCTCGTACAGGCCGCCGGACCACTCGACCAGTTCGGCGATGCTCTTGGCCGCGAGCAGCGAGCGCGACGCCTGGGTGCGCTGGATGCCGAGGTCTTCGGGCAGTGCGATCAAGCCTTCGCGGCGCATGCGTGCGGTCTCTTTCGGGTCGTGGCGCAGGCCGATGGCGGTGACGCCGGCCACGGCCGCGATCATCGCCTGGCGCTCTTCGAGGGTGCGCGCCTTGTACAGATAGGCGATGCCCTCTTCGGTGAGCAGGTGGGTCACGTCGTCGCCGTAGATCATCACCGGCGCCAGGGGCATGCCGGCCTTCTTCGCCACGTCGACGGCATCCAGGCGCTCGACGAAGGTGGGCTTGCCGCCCTCCTGGAAGGTTTCCACCATCTGCACCACCAGCTTGCGGCCGCGCTCGAGCATCGTCACCGGTTCGGTCATGTCCAGCCAGGCGGGGGTGGCATGGCGTCGGCCGCGTGGGTCGTGGCCCATGTTCGGTGCACCGCCGAAGCCGGCCAGGCGCCCGCGGGTGACGGTCGAGGAGTGGCCGTCGCCATCGACCTGCAAGGTGGCGCCGATGAACAGGTCGACGGCGTATTGCCCGGCCAGCTGACACATCATGCGGTTGGAGCGCATCGAGCCGTCGCGGCCGGTGAAGAACACGTCCGGGCGCTGGGCGATGTAGTGCTCCATGCCCAGTTCGGTGCCGAAGCAGTGCACGCTCTGCACCCAGCCGCTTTCGATGGCAGGAATAAGCGTGGGGTGCGGATTGAGCGTCCAGTTGCGGCAGATCTTGCCCTTGAGCCCGAGCGACTCGCCGTAGGTCGGCAGGATCAGCTCGATGGCCGCGGTGTTGAAGCCGATGCCGTGGTTGAGCGACTGCACGTTGTGTTTTTCGTAGATACCGCGGATCGCCATCATCGCCATCAGCACGTGCACCGGCTTGATGTGGCGCGGGTCGCGGGTGAACAGCGGCTCGATGTAGAACGGCTTGTCGGCCACCACCACGAAATCGACCCAGGACGCGGGGATGTCGACCCGTGGCAGGTCGCGCACATCGTCCACCAGCTGGTTGACCTGCACGATGACGATGCCGTCGCTGAAGGCGGTCGGTTCGACCAGGGCCGGGGTGTCTTCGGTGCTGGCGCCGGTGTAGATGTTGCCTTCGCGGTCGGCCATGAAGCCTGCGACCAGCGCGACGTTGGGGATCAGGTCGACCAGCAGGCGCGAATACAGCTCGATGTAGGTATGGATGGCGCCGATTTCCAACAGGCCGTCTTCCAGCAGTTGGCCGATGCGCAGGCTCTGCGGCCCGGCGAAGGAGAAGTCCAGCTTGCGTGCGATGCCCCGTTCGAACAGGTCCAGGTGCTCGGCGCGGCTGACACTGGGCATGATCATGTGCAGGTCGTGCAGCTGTGCCGGATCGGCCTTGGCCAGGGAGCGCGAGAGGAAATCCGCCTGCTTCTGGTTGTTGCCTTCGAGCACCACCCGGTCACCGGGGGCGATCAGCCGTTGCAGGGCCTCGACGATGCGCTCGCTGGGCAGCACCGCGCCATCGGCCAGTGCGCGCACCTGCTCGAGCCGGCGCTGCTTTTCGGCGCGCCGCCGCGACCATTGCGGTGGGGGGGAGGATGTTGTTGGCATTGGAAGCTCCACGGGTCCGCTTGCGTGGAGGTCATTTAAGGAGGGTCGGCGGGTTCCATCAATCAAGGCGGCGGACGAATCGTTACGTCCAGGTTAACGATTAGGGATGAATACCCTTTGTCTAGCAACCCTCCACCCGACGCTTTACGTGCAAATGCTCGGCCACATCGGATGGCCGGCCGATCCCGGGCTGATGCCTCACTTCTAGGATCGAGCCTCCCCTCCTGTAGGGGCGGCCGGTTCGGCGCTCCGATTTAGCCGCAATGGCCGGCGCAGCCGGCCCCATCCTGGCGACACAGCTTCCTGGCAAATCACATTGGCTGGGCTGGGCCTGCGCTGCAGGCCATCGCGGCTAAAGCCGCTCCTACAGCTTCCTGGCAGATCACACTGGCAGGGCTGGGCTTGTACTGCAGGCCATCGCGGCTAATCGGAGCGCCGAACCGGCCGCTCCAACAGTGATGCGTGTTTCGTCGGGGGATGCACTGAATCTGTAGGGATAGCCAGTTCAGCGCTCGATCAGCCGCGATGGGCGGCAACACCGCCCTACTCCAGGTATCGCCTCTGCCTGTCCCAGCCTGGGCATCGCCGTTGGAAGGCTTCGCCTTCCGTTACCACCCAATTGCAGCGTCTACCCGCGCCTACTCCAATACACCCATTGAACGCAGCAGGCGGATGGCATTGGTGTTCTGCGATACCCCTTCCTTGAGCCGGTAGGTAAAGCGCAACGCCGGCTCGTCTGCAAGCGTGAGCGCCTCTTCGAAATAGATGTTGCGCGCGCAGCCTGCCAACGCCGAATCGGTCGCCAGCGCCACGTTGTGTGTGGTGAGCAGCCCCATGGCTTGATGCGCGCACAAGGTCTGCAGGATCTCCACGATGGCGATGTTGCGCTCCTTTTCGTTGGTGCCCTTGAGCAGCTCGTCGAGCAAGAACACCACTGGCGTGTGGGTTTTTGCCGTTTCGATCACATCACGTACCTGCGCCACTTCGCTCATGAAGTACGACAAGCCTTTTTCCAGGGAGTCGGCGACCGAGATGGACGACGTTATCTTCGCCGAAACGAAGCGAAACGCCGAAGCCGCCACCACCGAGCCTACCTGCGCCAAGCGTAGATTGAGCGCGATAGCGCGCATGTAGGTGGTCTTGCCCGACATGTTCGAGCCCGTGATGATGACCACCCTGCCTGGCTGCAAGTCAACGTCGTTGGCGATGGCGCGTGATGCCGGAATCAGCGGGTGACGGACCTCGGTGCCCACGATGCGACAGTCAGTGGATTCGCTGGGAAACGTCCAAGCGGGGTTTTCGTACGCCAACTGGGCGAAGGCGCACGCACACTCGATCTCTGCCATGGCCTCGAGCCAATCCGGCAGGTGCGCCCGATAGGTGCGCCTCCAACGAGACACGGCCAGCGCGGTATGGAAATCCCAGTTGAGCGCCACTTGGGCGAATACGCTCAGGGTCGCGTTATGCCGCAATCCCGCGTAGCCGAGAACCGACGCCAGTTGCCGCAGTGCCGACACCGGCCCTTTGCCCTCGGTGAACAGCCGCGCCTGGGCCATGGCCAACATCGGGCTGTGGTAACGGGTTCGCGCGCAGCACTCCATCCACTCGACCAATGCGCCCAGTGCGTCGCAGTTATCGTCGGCGCCTTCGAACACCTTGTGCAGCGGCCGTACGCAGAGCGCGTAGAACAGCACGTTGGCCACCACGCAGCCCATCAGGAGCATGGGTGGCAGGAGAGACAAGCCCACGCCCAGCCCACACAGCAGCGTCAAGCCGGTCAGTCCGTAGCCGAGTGCCTGCACCGTGCGTGGAATGGGTGGCAGCGATTCGGCCGCGATCCAACGCAGCAGTTTGCCCAGGTCATAGCCTTTGGCAGTGAGGGTACGGGCGTGGGCGCCGAGTGCCTGGCGATGATCGAGCAACGGCCGCAATTCGCCGATGGCCTGCTGGCGCGCTTGGCGTTCGGCCAAGGGTGCGGGGTGGGCGAACCAGGCCTTGATACGCGCATCCCCCAGGTGGGTGGACTGGTTGAACAGCAATTGCCCCAGCGAGCCTGGGCCATACAGGTTGATGTCCAGGTCCTGCTTGTCCAGACCGTCGAGCGTCTCGCCGCGCCCGGTGGGCAGCGCGCTGAAATCCCGCGCGGTTCTGGCCAGCGCGTCCTGGTTCAGCGCACGCAGATGTCGGGCATGCTCGCTGTTGCTTCGTAGCCGGGCGTGACGTCTTACCAGCCAGACGAAGCCTACCAGGCAGAGCATGAACGGGCTCATCACCCAGGCATCGAAGCCGGTCTCGTAGCCGTGATACAGCAGGGTCGGCAGGGCCAGAAAAACCACCAGCCGGGCCAATTCCAGACGCTTGATTTGGCGAGACAGCATGGCGAGCCTTGCGTCGGCCGACTCGATGCGCGCGTCGAATGCCTGGCAAACCGCCTCATGCTCGACCCTGACCGACGACGAAGCGCCGTTTGCTCCACTACTTACGTCTGGCATGCTTAGAGCCCTTCCAACAAACGCAAGAACTCCACCCCCGCCGGCGCCATCACCTGCTCCGCCCGCGTGATCACACCAATATCGCGCACCACGCCCGGATGCGCCACTGCCACCTTGCTCACCTCGGAGCGTCCCTCGTCGGCCGATTCGGGCAACAACGCCACGCCCTGCCCCTGGCGCACCAGTGCCAGCACGGTCGACATGTAGTTGGCCTCCAGACCCGCCGCCAACGGCAGTCGCGCGTCGGCGAACAGCCGCTCGACCAGGTGGCGCACGCTGCTGTCGCGGCCGGTCAGCAGCATGGGGTACGCGGCCGCTTCGGCCAGCGTCACTTCAGGACGTGTGGCCAACGGATGGTCATGCGGCACGTACAGGCACAGGCGGTCTTCGAGAATCGCTTTGAAAGCCAACCCTTGTGTGGGCCGCGCCTGCACGCCCAGACCGAAATCCACCTCGCGCTCCAGCACCAGCGTGTCGATGCGCTGCGCCACGACATCGCGCAGCCGCACCTCGACGCCGGGGAAACGCTCGCGAAAGCGTTGCAGCACCCCCGGCAGCAGTCCGGAGCACAGCGACGGCAAAGCCGCGATGGTCAGTACGCCGCGCCGGGAGGCGGCATGGTCGCGGGCCGCGTCGACGATGTTGTCCAGGTCGAGCAGCAGCTTCTCCATCGGCAACAGTGCGTTCTGCCCCGCTGCCGTCAGGCCCACGTGCCGCGGGCTACGTTCGAGCAAGAGCACGCCGAGCCAGTCTTCGAGTTGCTGGATCTGCACCGTGAGCGCAGAGGGCGAGAGGTTCAGGGCCATGGCCGCTCTGGAAAAGTTGCCGGTCTGCGCCACGGCGAGAAAGGCGCGGATGAGCTGGATCGCATTTTTCATTTTGTTTTTCCGAACGAGGCCTGCCGAATATTTCAATTCACAGAGCGTAGCGCCGTTGTTATTACTCTTGCAAAACAACAACAGGGCTTACGTTCGCACCCACGAGCGCAGAAGCCGAAGAGGAATCCTCCATGCTCGCCACCCTCGGTGTCGTCACCATCCTGTGCATGCTCGTCAGCATCATGAGCAAACGCATCTCGCCCCTGGTCGCCCTGATCGCCTTGCCCATCGTCGCCGCGTTGCTCGGCGGTTTCGGCCTGCACACCAGCGCGTTCATCGTCACCGGCATCAAGAACGTCGCCCCGGTGGTGGGCATGTTCGTCTTCGCCATCCTGTTCTTCGGCATCATGACCGACGCCGGCATGCTCGACCCGATCATCGACCGCATCCTCAAGCGCGTCGGCACCCGCCCGACCCGCATCGTCATGGGCACGGCCCTGCTGGCGCTGCTGGTGCATCTGGACGGTTCGGGCGCGGTGACCTTTCTGGTGACCATTCCGGCCATGCTGCCGCTGTACACGCGCCTGGGGATGGACAAGCGCATCCTGGCCTGCGTCACGGCCATGGCGGCCGGGGTCAACTTCCTGCCCTGGACCGGGCCGGTACTGCGCTCGTCGGCGGCGCTGCACGTGCCGGTGGCCGACCTGTTCCAGCCGCTGATTCCGGTGCAGATCGTCGGGCTGGTGTTCGTCTTCGCCTGCGCCTACTGGCTGGGGCGCCGCGAAGAACGGCGTCTGGGCCTGGGCCCGAACCACCTCGACGTCACCCCCCACCAACGCGTGCTCACCGAGGCCGAGCGCGAGCTGCGCAAGCCGCGCCTGTTCTGGCCCAACCTGCTGCTGACGCTGGTGGTGATGGGCGTGATGATCGCAGGCGTGGTGGACCCGGTGGTGATGTTCATGGTCGGCACCGTGCTCGCCCTGTGCCTGAACTACCCCAACGTGGATGCGCAACGGGCGCGCATCGACGCCCACGCCAAAACCGCGCTGACCATGGCCAGCATCCTTCTGGCCGCGGGCGTGTTCACCGGCATCATGCAAGGCACCGGCATGCTCAAGGCCATGGCCGAAGTGGCCGTGGGGCAGATTCCGGCCGGGCACGGCCAATTGATTCCGGCGGTGGTGGGGTTCCTGTCCATGCCCCTGAGCCTGCTGTTCGACCCCGACTCGTTCTATTTCGGCATCATGCCGGTGGTCGCCGAAGTGGGCAAAGCCCTGGGCGTGGACCCCATGCAAGTGGCGCAGGCGTCGCTGTTGGGCGTGCACACCACCGGCTTCCCGGTCAGCCCGCTGACCCCCGCCACGTTCCTGCTGGTGGGCCTGTGCAAGATCGAACTGGCCGACCACCAGCGCTTCACCATCCCCTTCCTGTTCGCGGCCTCGGTCTTGATGACCCTGACCGCCCTGGTCATTGGAGTTTTCTAGATGAACACCCTACGAATCGGCGCCGGCGCCGGCTACTCGGGCGACCGCATCGAACCGGCCATCGAGTTGGCGCAGCGCGGCGAGCTGGATTACCTAGTATTCGAATGCCTGGCCGAACGCACCATCGCCCTGGCGCAGCAAGCGCGGCTGCTCGACCCCGATGCCGGTTTCGATCCCCTGCTGGGCGAACGTATGCGCCGCGTGCTGCCCTACGTCGGCAAAGGCGACGGTACGCGGCGGCGTCTGCGCATCGTCACCAACATGGGTGCGGCCAACCCGCTGGGCGCCGCCCGTGAAATCCGCCGTATCGCGGCCGAACTGGGCCTGGCCGACATCAAGGTGGCGGCGCTGACCGGCGACGACGTGCTCGCCACTCTGCTGCAACGGCCCGAGCAGACGCTCGACAACGGCGCCTCTCTGGCCGAACTGGGCGACCGGCTGATATCGGCCAACGCCTACCTGGGCGCCGAGGGCATCGTGCACGCCTTGCAGGCCGATGCCGATGTAGTGGTGACCGGCCGCGTGGCCGACCCCTCGCTGTTTCTCGCGCCGCAGCTGTTCGAGTTCGGCTGGCGCGCCGACGACTGGACCCTGCTCGGGCGCGGCACCCTGGTCGGGCACCTGCTCGAATGCGCCGGGCAGATCAGCGGCGGCTACTTCGCAGACCCCGGCGTCAAGGACGTGCCCGACCTCGACCGCTTGGGCTTCCCGCTGGCCGAGATCGATGCCATGGGCAATGCCGTGATCAGCAAGGTGGCCGGCTCCGGCGGGCGCATCGACACTGCCACCTGCACCGAGCAACTGCTGTACGAAGTGCACGACCCAGCCGCCTACCTCACCCCCGACGTAAGCGCCGACTTTACCCAGGTGGCGTTCCAAACCACTGCCCTGGACCACATCCGGGTACAGGGCGCAAACGGCCATACGCGCCCTGAGGATTTGAAGGTGTCGGTCGGTTTTCTCGACGGTTGGATCGGCGAAGGGCAGATGTCCTATGGTGGCCCCGGTGCCGTCGCCCGTGGGCGCCTGGCCGAAGATATCGTGCGCAAGCGCCTGCAACTGATGGGCGTAGCCTGCGACGACATCCGCACCGAACTGATCGGCGTCAGCGCCCTGCACGGCGACGACCTGGGCCAGCGCGCCGCGGGCGAACCCTGGGAGGTGCGCCTGCGGGTGGCGGCGCGCTGCGCCAGCAAACGCGATGCGGTGCGCATCGGCAACGAAGTGGAAACCCTTTACACCAACGGCCCCTACGGCGGTGGCGGCGCGAGCAAGTCGGTGCGCCAGGTGGTGGCGGTGGCGTCGCTGTTGCTGCCGCGAGACGCCGTCACGCTGCGGGTGCACCTGGAGGACATGGCATGAGCACGGCGACGAAACTGCGCGAACTGGCCCACAGCCGCACCGGCGACAAGGGCGACACCTCGAACATCTCGGTGATCGCCTTCGACCCGAACGACTATCCGCGCTTGGCAGAGTGGCTGACGGTGGAACGCGTCACGGCACACTTCGCCGAACTGCTGGACCCGGCAGGGCCGCCCGTTCGGCGATATGAGCTGCCGCAGCTGGGGGCTTTGAACTTCGTGTTGCCCGGCATCTTGCGCGGGGGGGTGACGCGGTCGTTAGCGCTGGATGCGCATGGCAAGGCGTTGGGGGCGGCGCTGTTGGACCTCGAAATTTGAATGCGATACCGCTCAGGCGTCGGCGTTTCAATTGCGCACGAACGCCAACCTGATCCCCAACCCCATGAACACCCCACCCACTACACGGTCCATCCACACCTGCAACGTCCGATTCCTCGACAACCCACCCGCCGCACTGCCGGCCAGCAGTGCGAAGGTGACGTCGGTGGCAAAGGCCACCAGCGCATAGGCCAGCCCCAGCACCAGGAACGAGGCGGTGTGGTGTTCGCCGCCCGGCACCACGAATTGGGGGAAGAAGGAGATGAAGAACAGCAGCACTTTCGGGTTCATCAAGGTGGTGATGAAGCCCTTGCTCAGCAGGTCGCCCAGGCTGGCACCCCGCTTGATGCCTGCGGCAGGGTCGACGTCGCTGTGCGCTGTGCCGAACGTGCCGAGAATCAGCTTCGCGCCCAGGTAGGTCAGGTACAGCACGCCCACGTACTTGACGATCGAGAACATCAACGGCGACGCGGCGATCAGCGCCGTGAGCCCCACCACGCTGGCCAGGGCATGGGTGCAACTGCCCAGTGCCACGCCGGCCGCCGAAATCACGCCGGCGCGTCGTCCGTTGGCCACGCTCTGCCCGATGACATAGGCCATGTCCGGGCCGGGCGTGATGGACAACAGCAAGACGGACAGCATGAACAGCGGGAGGTTGTTGATATCGAGCATGATCGATCCTGAGGCGTGACCGGGATTTCAGAGGGCCTGGCAGCTTATCACGCAGCTCGCCCATCGCAGCCGGCCTCGTTCTGTCTTTCCCGCACGCAAAAAAAAATCACCCACTCAGGCACTCCCGAGCGGGTGATCTTTCAGCGGGGGCGCCGTGACGGCTCAGCCATCAATGCCCATGCAGCGTGTCACGCACCGACTCGACCTGATCGGCCGTCACCGCGCCGGCCTGGTTCGACCAGCCGCCGCGCAGGAAGGTGGCCAGTTCCGCCACCTCCGAATCGCTCAACCGCTTGGCGAAGCCCGGCATCGGCAGCACCGACGGCGCCCGCTCGGTGGAAGGCGTCTGTGCGCCGGCGAGGATCACGTTGATCAACGCGCCGGGGTTGTCGGCATTGACCACCGACGCGCCGTTCAGGCGTGGGAACACGTGGGGGGCGCCCTCGCCGTTGACGAAGTGGCAAGCGTTGCAGTTGTCGATGTACAGGCGCTCGCCCAGGGTCAGGTCCTTGGCTGCCGTCAACTTGGCCGTGGTGGCCTGGTCGCGGTCGGGCTTGGCCTGGGTGACCTCGCGCTGCTTGCCTTCGAGCGACTTCAGATAGACCGCCATGGCGGTCAGGTCGGCGTCGCTCATGTGCGAGGTGCTGTTGGCGATCACGTCCTTCATCTCGCCGGCCACAGAGGCTGCGCTGTTACGTCCGGTGCCGAGGTAGTCGACGATCTGCTCCTGGGTCCAGTGCGGCATGCCGCGCAGCGACGGCACCGCCCAGCCATTGAGGTTACCCCCGGTCAGGTAACCCTTGGCCGACTCGTCCAGCCCGGTTTCCTGCAAGGTCAGCGCGCGTGGCGTGTGGCACGAGCCGCAATGGCCCAGGCCCTGCACCAGATAAGCGCCGCGTTGCTCCTGCGCCGTGGCGCCTTCGACGGCGACCAAGGGTTTGGCCTCATCATCCGGCAGTGGCGAGAACAGCGTGCGCCAGTACGCCAGCGGCCAACGGATCGACAATGGCCAAGGAATGTCGTTGGCCTTGTTCGGCTGCTCCACGGGCGCCACACCTTGCATGAAGTAGGCGTACAGCGCCTGCAGGTCTTCGTTGGAGATCTTGGCGTACGAGGGGTACGGCATCGCCGGGTACAGCGCGTCGCCGTTGTGGTTGATGCCGCGGCGCATGGCCCGCTCGAAATCGCCGTAGGTCCAGTTGCCGATCCCGCTCTTGGCATCCGGGGTGATGTTGGTGGAGTAGATGGTGCCGATCGGCGAGCCGATGCCCAGACCACCGGCGAACGGCTTGCCGCCTGGCGCGGTGTGGCAGGCCACGCAGTCGCCGACGCGCGCCAGATACGCGCCCTTCTCCACCAGTTGCGGGGTGATGGGCTGTTCGAGCTTGGCGGTCGGGTCGCCGGAGCGGTTGAGCAGGAAGCTCACGCCCCAGGCCAGCAAGGCGACGACCAAGGCGATCACCAGCAAGGTGAGCAGTACGGAACGGGATTTGTTCTTCATCGTCTCGTTCCTCACGCCTGCACCAGCGGACCGGGGTTCTTCAGGTACTGTTCCTTGATGGCCTGGGCCGCGAACAGGGTGATTGCGCCGATCAGCGCGGTGGGGTTGGCCTGGAAGTTCTGCGGGAAGGCATTGCCGCCCGGCACGAAGACGTTGTGCACGTCCCAGCTCTGCAGGTAGCGGTTGAGCGCGCTGGTTTCCGGCGACTCACCCATGATCGCGCCGCCCACGTTGTGGGTGGAGACGTACTTGGTGATGTCCCAGTGCGAGTCCATCCCTAGGTAGCTTTCGCTGTAGCTGTCCGGGTTCAGCTCTTTGGTGATGTTCTGCACGATGCCGCGCAGATGCTGTTGCAGGCGCAGTTCGTTGGGCTTCCAGTCGAAGGTGATGCGCAGCAGCGGCAGGCCCCACGGGTCTTTGTAGGTCGGGTCGAGGTCGACGTAGTGCTCGCGGTACGACATGCAGCCGGTGGAGATGCTGACCTTCATCGAATGGCCGTACCAGTCCTGCATGCCATCCTTCCAGCCTTGGCCCCATTCCGGAGTGCCGGACGGCAGGGCCGTACCGATGGGCGTGCCGGTGGCCTGGGAGCTGTGGATCTTGGCGCCGCCGATGATGCCCAGCGCCGGGCCGTCGAAGTTGCCCGGCGAGATGTCGTTGAACATCTGCCCCGTGGCGCCGGCGGTGGCGAACGGGTTGAACTGCTTGTCCTTGAAGAACAGCGTGGTGCCGCCGACGCTCAGATAGGCGTAGTTGCGGCCGACGGTGCCGGTGTTGGAGACCGGATCGTACGGCTTGCCGATACCCGAGAGCAGCATCAGACGCACGTTGACGAACTGGAAGCCCGCGAGCACGACGATCTTCGCTGGCTGGAACACGGTGTTGCCGTCGGCGTCGGCGTAGGTCACGCCCTTGGCGGTCTTGCCGTCGGGGTGCAGTTCGACCTTGAGGACGTTGGCGTTGACCTTGTAGTCGAAGTTGTCCATGCGCTTGAGCGCGTCCATCACCGCCGTTTGCGGCGAGGCCTTGGAGAAGTTCAGGCACGGATACTTGCTGCAATAGCCGCAGTAGTTGCAGGGCGCGATCTGGTTGCCGTAGGGGTTCTTCCAGGCCCGCGAGACGTTGGCCGAGGGGTTGGGGAACGGGTGGTAACCCAGCTTACGCGCAGCGTCGGCGAACATCGTGTTGTTCAGCGTGTCTTCCAGCGCCGGCAGCGGGCATGGATTGGAGCGCGGGCCTTCGAACGGGTCGCCGCCCGGCATGAGCTGTCCACGCAGGTTGCCGGTGTTGGCCGACAGGCCGCAGATCTTGTCGAACTTGTCGAGGTAGGGCTCGATTTCGTCCCAGGTGAACGGGAAGTCGCCGATGGTCATGTTGCCCGGCAACACGCCTGGGCCGTAGGCCTGGTCGGCGTAGGTCTTGAGCTTGAGGTCGGTGGGCGTCGGGCGGATCAGCACGCCGGTCCAGTGCAGGCCCGAGCCGCCTACGCCGGTGCCGGGCACGAAGGCGCCCCACTGGCGGGTCGGCAGTGCGGTGCCGGTCATGCCGTGGCGCACGGTCAGGGCCGCGTCCTTGGGCGTGACCATGACCTTGTTGCGTACGGCGTAGGCATATTGGTCGGCCGGCTTGGGGTAGGTGAAATCGGCGTTGCTGCGGTCTTCGCCGCGCTCCAGGGCGCGTACCCGCAGGCCCGCCTGGGCCAGTTCGATGCTCATCAGCGAGCCGGTCCAACCGAGACCGACCACGACGACATCGACTTCCTCATTGGTGATGTTTGACATGGGTAACCTTGAATGCTGTGTCGCTGGGCGAAGGGTTCAACCGCGCTGACCGGTCAGGCTGACCGGGCCGAGGGGGTACGGGACGTTGTGCTGCGTCACCCATTCCAGGTAACTGGCGCGGGCACCGGGAAAGCCGATGGCGATCCACGCCTTCATGCCCTTGTTGCCGCCGTAGACCGGGTCGGCCAACCAGCCCTGGCGGGTATGGTTGAGCAGTTCGTTGAAGAACAGCTTGCCGTTGAGCACGCTTTCGCCGGAGGCCGCGAAATCGACTTCGCCGCTTTGCAGCTTTTTCAAGGCATCGTCGCGCTTGGCCAGTTCGAGCAAGGCGAAGTGCTCGCCGTAGGCCTTCTGGCACCAGGCGTCGAACGCCGCGATACCCTTCTGGTAGATCTGCTGGATGGTGTAGGGCAGTTGGTAGCCCAAGGTCGGCGGCGCGTTGAGGTCGAACGGCCCTTCCAGGTACACCTCGCTGCCCAGGTCGCCGGCCAGCTGCTGATCGATGAAGATCGGCACGTTGGTTTCCAGCGCGCCGGGGCCACGGCCACCGCCGGGGATCAGGCGGTCGCAGGCGGCCAGGACCAGCGTCCACTCGGCTGGGGTGAAGAAGGTCGGCTTGTAGGCGTCCAGGCTCGGCGCGGCCAGTTCGGCGGCGGCCGCAGCGGACAGCCCTTTGACGGCGATGCCCATGGCGGGCAAGGCGATCAGGGAGGACAACAGGAACTTCCTCCTCGACGTTTGTGTGGCTAATAACATGCATGGCACCTATGGCTGATCACAACGAACCGAGTGGCTACCCTGCCCTGTCTGGGACGCGCTTGTTTCCTGGATCATGGCCTGCGCCCCGTAAGGCGTCTGTGGCGATTCTTGTTGTATTTTTCTGGGTCGATCGGGAAGCGGGGACATCGGGCATGCACGGGTCTTGGCCTGTGTCATGGGGTGCGGCTCGGTACACGGAGGCTGAATGATAGCAGCCTACTTAACCGCTCGTAACTTCAAATCACCTTTATCCGTCAACAGGCGATTTGTCGCAGAGGGTTTCTAGCTGTTGAACCACTGTTTCGCTGAAAAGCCTCAAGCGTCAGGCATTGCTGAGAAATAGTCGGCTCTTCGATACTGAGTGGTCAGAGCAGGAAGACAGACTAATCGTTTCAAGAAATTTCTATGACGCTCAAATCGCTTGTGAGGCGCAGCTTGCTTAAGCGCGAGCAAAGGGTGGGCTGCCAAGGTGTCGTTGCCCGGCGACAGGCGCTGAGTGCCGCCTGCCCAGCGCTTTGTACAAACGCAATCCGGCTGGCCGGCTTCGCCTGAGCGAAGCCTGACGCCAGCCAGCGCAAGCGCTACCAGCTGTATTTCACGCTGCTCAGCACGGTGCGGCGCAAGCCCGGATAGCATTCGTAAGCGTCGTCGCAGGTGGCCACGTAGCGCTCGTCGAGCAGGTTCTGCGCGTTGAGGGCCAGGGTCACATGCTCGTTCAAGCGATACTGCGCGCCGGCATCGAACAACGTGTAGTTGTCGATGTGGAATGTGTTGGCGTTGTCGCCGTACAGCACACCGGTGTAGCGCGCCCCGCCGCCCAGGCTCAGGCCATCGAGCAGGCCTTCGTGGAAGGTGTAGTTGAGCCAGGCCGAGGCCATGTGCCTGGGCACATTGGCCGGGCGCTTGCCTTGGTCGCCGTTGTTGCTCTTGCTGATCTGGGCATCGGTGTAGGTGTAGGAAGCCAAGAGGTCCCAGTGGCGATCCAGGCGCGCCTTGATCTCGGCTTCGATGCCCCGGGACTGCTGCTCGCCGGAGGCCACCGAGAAGCCCGTGGTCACACCGCCGACCACTTCGCGGGTGATGACGTTGGTCTTGGTCAGGTCGTAGGCCGCCAGGGTCATCAGGATGGCATCGCTGGGCTGGTACTTGATCCCGACTTCCCACTGGTGGGCCTCGCTCGGGTCGAAGGTGCTGCCGCTGCGGTCGGTGCCGGTGTTGGGGTTGAACGACTCGGCATAGCTGACGTAGGGCGCCAGGCCGAAGTCGGTGAGGTAGGTCAGGCCCAGGCGGCCGGTGAAGGCGTTGTCCTTCTGGTTGCTCGAGGCGCCCACGTGGTTGTCCAGGTCATTGCGCACGTAGTCGTAGCGCCCGCCGGCGGTGAGCACCCAGTGGTCGTCGAACTTGATCTGGTCTTGCAGGTAGCCGCCGACCTGCTGGATGGTCTGGTCGTAGTCGGTCGAACTCAGGCTATTGCTGGCCGAGGGTCGCGCCACGTCCAGGCCGTATTGCGGGCGGTAGACGTTCAGCGTCGGCCCCAACGTCCGCCAGCGGGTGATGTCGGCGTCCTGCCAGGCGTAGTCTACGCCCATGAGCAGGGTGTGGGTCAGGGGGCCGGTAGCGAAGTCGGCCTGCAGCTGGTTGTCCAGGTTGAACGTGTCCAGGTGCTGGTCGAAGCGGTCGGCGATGCGCGTGACGTTGCCGGTGCCGGCATTGACCGCCGCAGGCAGCAGGTTCTGGAAAATCAGATCGACCTGACCGTAACGGGCGTTCTGGCGGAACTCCCAGGTGTCGTCGAAGCGATGACTGTACTCGTAGCCCAGGCTGTGCTGGTCCTGATCGAGATGGTTGAAGCTGTGGTCACCCATCAACGTGCCGGTGGTGTGGCCGCGCGGCGTGCTGTAGGCGAACAGCGAGCCGCCGTTGCGGTCGCGCAGATAGTCGGCCAGCAGCGTGAAGCGGGTGTTTTCGTCGGGCGCCCAGGTGAGCGACGGTGCGATGTACAGGCGGTCGTCGTGCAGTTCGTGGCCATCGTCGTACTCGACCTGGGTGTTGGCATCGCGCGCCAGGCCGACCACCCGGTACAGCAGCGTGCCATCGTCGTTCAGCGCCCCGCCTACGTCGAACTGCCCTTGGCGGCGATCGTGGTTGCCGGCGCTGAGCTGGACTTCATTGACATGGTCGGCTTCGGGCTTCTTGCTGACCCGGTTGACGATGCCTCCGGCATCGCCCTGCCCGAACAGGGTCGATGCCGGGCCGCGCACCACGTCGATGCGGTCGAAGGCATAGGGCTCGCTGCGAAAGAACGCATAGCTGTTGTTCTGCTGGCGCAGGCCGTTGAGGTAGTCGCTGCTGGCCTGGCCGTTGAAGCCGCGCAGGTAGAGCCAGTCGAAACCCTTGGGGTCCAGGCCATAGGCCTCGACCTTGACACCGGGCACGTAGCGCAAGGCGTCGGTCACGGTCTGTACGCCTTGGGCCTGCATCTGCTCGCGGGTGATGACGGAAACCGACTGGGGCGTTTCGATGATCGGCGTGTCGGTCTTGGTGCCGGCGCTGCTGCGGGTGGCGACATAGCCCTCGACGGGCCCGGCGGCGGATTCCTGAGTCTGGCCGTCGATGTTGGTGGGGCTCAGTTGCACTTGGGTCGGCTCGGCGGCTACCAGCGAGTAACTGCCATTACCCAGGGAAACCGCTTGCAGACCACTGCCGGCGAGCAACTGACGCAACCCCGCGTCAGTGGCGTAGGCGCCATGCAGACCGGCCGAGCGCTGCCCTTGCGCGAGGTGCGGATCGTAGGAAATGTTCACGCCGGTCAGTGCGGAAAATTGCGCCAGGCCGGCGCTGATCGGACCGGCAGGAATGTCGAAACGGATGTCGGCAGCGGCCTGGGCCACGCTGCAGGACAGCAGGCCCAGCGCCAGCGCGGGCGTGCCCAGAGTGAGGCCGAACAGGCCTTGGCGGATCGCGCGGCGCAAGGCGTCGGCGCTGTGATGGGTTGGCTTGCGTGCAGACATACGTGTTCTCTTCGCTCCGTGGCAGTCAGTGGTGGCGTCGAATCGCGCCATTGCTACCAAGTCGAACGAGACGGCAAATCGATAACCCCCACGACGAATTATTTGTCGCCGAGCGCCTCACGCCGGTTCGACACGGGTCCAGTACGGGGTGAAGCGGCGGATGCGCAGCGGCAGGGTCGAGGCCAGGTTGCCCAGCACGGCGTCGATGTCTGCGAGGTGGAAGGTACCGGAAATGCGCAGCTCGACGACAGCTTCCGCGCAGCCCAGATAACCGGGGCGGTAGCGCTGCAGTTCGGCAATCACCTCATGCAGGCGCCAGCCGTCGACGACCAGCATGCCTTGGGTCCAGGCAGCGCTTTGCGGGTCCGCTGGGCACACCGCGCCGACCTCGCCCTGGCGCAGACGCACCTGTTGACCGGCGTCGACCCGCGTTGGCGACAACCGCTTCGCGCTACGCACCTCGACAGCATGTTGCAGCACGCAGACGCGGGTCTGGCCTTCGTCGGCACGCACCAGGAAACGTGTGCCCAGCGCACGGATGCTGCCCTGCGCGGTGTGCACCACGAAGGGCCGGGCTTGGGCCTCGTGCGCGGTTTCGACGAGGATTTCGCCGCGCAGCAGGCGCACTTCGCGCAGCACCGACGAATAACGGATGTCGAGGGCCGTGGCGGTGTTGAGTTGCAAGCGGCTGCCATCGTGCAAAAGGACGGTCCGGTGTTCGCCGACGGCGGTGCGGGCGTCGGCTAGCAGGTCCGGCAGCGGCAGGGTTCGCCAGCAGACAGCGCCTGTGCCGCCTGCCGCCAACAGCACCGAGAGCACTTTCAACATCTCACGGCGCTTGTGGCGGGCACTCAGCAGGGTCGGGCGCGCCAGGCCGATGTCGACCTGTTCGAAACGCGACTGCAAGCGATTGAGCCGTTCCCAGGCCTGCCGGTGACGCAGGTCCGCCTCCAGCCAGTGCAGATGGGCGGCGGCAGTAGCGGAATCGGCCTCGGCGCAGCGCAACTCGACATACCAGGAGGCGGCTGCCTCGAGGATTGCGCGGTCCAGAGCCATGGCTTACTCCTCGACCGCCAGCAGGCAATGGGTCAATGCCCGAACGGCGTGTTTCTTGACCGTGGTGACCGACACGTTCATCTGCTGCGAGATCTGCACGTAGCTCAGGCCATCGAGTTGGGCCAGCAAGAAGATTTCCCGCGTACGTGTGCCCAGCCCATCGAGCAAACGGTCGATTTCCAGCAGGGTTTCTATGATCAGAAAGCGCGCTTCGGGCGAAACCGCCAACGCCTCGGGCCGCGCCGCCAAGGTTTCCAGGTACGCCTGCTCCACCGCCCGCCGCCGAAACAGATCGATCATCAAGCTGCGTGCCACGCTGCTCAGGTAAGCGCGCGGCTCACGCAACTCCGGCGCCTTGCGTTGCAGCAGCACGCGGATGAACGTGTCCTGGGCCAGATCCGCCGCATGCTCGAAGCAACCCAGGCGCTTGCGCAACCACGCGCACAGCCAAGGATGATGCTCGGCGTAGAGAGCCTGGAGGTCATGCTGAGGCGCGGGATCGACAGGGGGCATTGCGCGTACCTGGTGGATTCATATGGAAATGAATCTCATTTTCGGGAGTGCCGAGGACTTTGGCAAGACGTGTTGGAGAGGTCGGAGAGATCCCATAGCTGTCCGCTAGGCTCTGTACGAAAAGCCTTGATACTCGGCCATGCTGCGTTGAAAACAGACTGGATCGCCAGCCCGGGCTGGGCGCCCCCGACAAAATGCCCACGTACTACAGTACGCTCCGCTTTTTCGGCTAGGCGCCCCCACCTGTTTTCGCGGGGCCGCCATCGGCCTTGCCTGGCCAGCGTCTCAAGACTATTCGTACAGACCCTAGAGTCTTCACGTATCGGAATCATCCCGAACTGTTTCGTTATGGACAGGCCTGTGTCTAAGGTTACCGAACTGGATTTAGTCGAGCAGCCGATGAGCCTCTTAGACACTGGGTTTACAGGCTGGAATGAGCAGGAGCGCTCTCGGTTTCCAACGCGTTCAGGAATGCCTGCACAAGATTGTCGGCAGCGTAGGTCTCCATATACTCGGCGCCTGAACGAAATGGAGTGAATGACTGGTTGCGTAGCATGTGAAACGTATTGCAGTTGTTTGCAATCTCCTCGATGTTATGAGAAGACACGACGACGCTTGCTCCCGCCTCACAAGCATGCCGCGCAGCGAGCCATACGTAGTGTTGAAGCTCGAGGTCTATGCCTGCCGTCGGCTCATCCAGAATGTAAAGATCGGCGGGTAGCGTGAGCAGCGATAGCGCCAGGAAACTTCGGACTTCACCATAGCTACAGAAACAAGAACGCTTACTCCATAGGGTGATGTAACGGTGTGCAAGGCGTGATGAGATTTGCTTAAACCTTGCAAATAGCTCAACCTCAGTCAAGGGCTGACGACCGCTCAAATTAGCAATCAGACGGTAGATTTCGGCCATTGTGAGCGCCGGTGGAACGGTGATGATCTGCGACAGATATAAAAGATCGATTTCGTGATCGAAGCACACCGAATCCTCTACTCTGACAAGGCCGCTTAGCATATCAAAAAAAGTCGTCTTGCCTGCCCCATTGGCACCTATGATACCTGTAATAGCGCCTGCAGGTATTTCTATGCTCGCCTCGGTGAACAGGGGCCTTCCTCCATAAGAAAACCTCATATTCTTCATGCTAAAAACATTCATCAGTATCGCCTCCCAACCGGTTGGATTCTAAAGTAACGTTTGGATATGAAAACCGTCGCGATGAAAAATCCGAGTACTGGGCAGATGAACTCAACGCGGTAGGGATCTTCGAACAGGGTATTGATCAGCACCCGCGTACCTGAGTTGAACATCCCGCTTGCGTGCAGACTGTAAGAAGCGCCCAAAAAGCCTGACGCGAGCATCATGAATGAAAACACGGAAAACAGAGTGCTTGCACTTGAGAACTTCAAGGGCAACACTGCCACAATGAGACCCACGCCTGCAAAAAACAGATAAATCAGTGAATAAGCGAACAGGGTATGCAAACACTGTAGAACATCGGGCATACCGAAGCTCAGGCGCGTCACCATGTAGAAGACGCCTGCATACACCACGCTCAAAATGAAGTGTGTACCGATATGAGCGGCGAGAAAGATCGAGACAGCATTGGATTTATAAATGAAGGACCTTACAAAACCGCTTTCGCGACGCCCAATCAAGTAAAAACTCAGGCCAAAGAGTGCTGTAGTAGCAGCGATGTATGTATAGAACCACGAAACCGACTTTGCATACGATTCGATTGGAACATCCGCATCCCCTGCGAGCCCGTATAGCATGACGCACAGAATGCAAGGATAGAGGATCGACCACAATACGGCTGCCGGTTCCCGGAGCTGCTCCTTTAAAAAGATGCAGGATACATTTCTCGTATTCATTAATATACCAAGCTTCGCGCTTTTCATGGAAATGGCACCATGTTATTCAACTGATTCTTATCAACCTCATTCCAAAACCTGGATGAATAATCATTTTTTAGGTTCGACCCCATTGCGTTGTTCATGTGCAAAAAAATCCTAGGAGCTGTAAATTTGCAGACAAACTTTTTCTCCACACCGAACCCGATCTGTCGAAGATAAATGTACCCACCTAGGGCATTCGACCTCATCGAATCAATCAACCCCCCGACGTTCAAGCGCCCTGAATCTGGAACATAATCTCGAGACGCAAAGCCTTGGATAGCCTCAAAAGTCTCATATTTATTGCAATTAAAAAAATGCACCAGATAAGGATCTTTTAACTCAGAAAGACTTCGCCTATTCGCGTTAAATGAGTACATGAATCTATAAGTCTGCCAGAGTTCGACGAGAGACTTACGCAATGCCTCTGAACGTGACTCAGCGTACGACATGCCCGCGCAATAGTAGACGCCATTGACGCCTACGCTTGACCCATAGCATAAAAAGAAACACGTGCCTGGAAAGTCTGGATCACTGATATCCAAAATCTGGAGATCACCACACTGCGAAAGCTGTCTATATAAATGCCCTTCAGAACAACCCTGAGTAAGCGCCAACGCTTCCGACTCGCCAACGTTCACGTTAAACTTCCTCGTCAGCCAAAACCTTAGTAAAAACTGACGTTCCATGGACTCTTTAATCGCCCCATAGATTGCTGCCTGCACTGTCGTATGCGCGCTGCATCCACAGGTATCCCTTACAGGATAAAATTCGTCACCCATCGTCTGTACAGTCGGCGTCAGTGACAGCAACGCGGTAGGAATGTGGCATGCACTATAATCTTCCATTCTGCATACGGCAGTCATGGAAAACATGGCATCCATTATCCTGAAGCGGGTAGCATGGGTTGAAGTTTGTACGAAGGCGTTAACCAAATCCACCACCTCAGCCGCCCTAAGCACCTCTCCCAAGCGCGCGCAGAAGTCGGGCAAGACTTCAAGGTAAAAGTGCTTTCGCTCTACATATTCCCCGAGTGCAGAAAACCATAGGTTGCTGCCCCATCCACTGCTCGAACCGTATGTATCCCAGCGACTTCCCGACTCCACGCTGTGTGGATAAGTGCACAAAGCGCTGGATTGCAAAAAGCTAAAATCGGGTTCGAGGAACTTATTGAGTGCGCTCGAATGATTCATATAATCACCCCACTAACTGCATGCAGGCGGGAAAAAATAAAGCGGGATTCAATCCCAGGCCTCTAGTGATCTGGTGATCAGTGAAGCCGGACCACATTCTATTTTTCAGGCCAAGCTCTTTACAACGCAAATCAACTACCATTGACATTGCTCCTGACTCGATCAATGCTAATCGATAGCCTCGATAGCGGTATTTGAAAAGCGTCTTCGGTAAGTACATTATATAGATCAACGCCCACGAAGGTCTCCCTATACTCTGGGAAGCTTGAACTACGGCGTCGCATAACCTGCCGTTGTTTGAACCAGGCGGCAATAGCTCGTAGGTACGCGATGAGGGCAATAAGTGAAGGACTTCAGCGCCATTGGGCCAATCCGACTGGTCGTGTCCAAGATTGCAACAAAATACCTCGACTGGATACAAAGCGCCTCCACTAGGATACCCTCTGCGAAACGTAGAATTCGCTTTCGCCATCAAAGGGACCAAGAGGGCCTCAAGCTGTCCGAAACTTAGAGGTTGATAGTCAAAACGCTCGCACGAATCATTGCGCACCAGCGGATGGTCAGCGGACAGTCCGTGCAGCTCGGCATTATCTCGATGAGGCAATGAGCTTAGGATATTCAACCTAAGCTCATTGCCAGATAGACTCTCCACATCACGTGAGCGCAGGTGATGCAACGTTGTCATCTGCTGACTGACCGGATGAACGGTATAATTTCCTTTTGAATGGAATTCCGCGATTTCGCTCAATACTTGTTCGTCTGTGTATTTGAGATACTGGTCGTGCGGAATACTCATAATTTGCGCTCCAAACATTCGCACATTGGCCAATGTACATCTGCACGCGTCTGAGTTACCCCACTGAACAGGTCCATCTCGATGGAGCACAATGCTCGATCCTGAGTGACACGGACGTCTGGCGCTTTTACGAATGGCTTAATACTTCGCACCACGAGCGACAATATTCTCAATTTACTCATAATATCCAACCGGGTTGTCGGCGGACTTATATTAGTTCTGTAGCAAAACGCAAGCAGCTTCGCCCAAGCATTCTCGCTTGGCTTTGTTGTTTCATAATGAAGCACCCTTTCGAGTGCGCAAAATGCACATGGATTACCGAGACTGGGTAGATAAGGGGCTGCAAGATGAAAGTGTGTGTGATCCGCATAACCCAAACTGATTGCACAATCTGGATTACGCGAGCTAATACCGTAATACAATGATTTCAGATATCGGATATCCAGTGACTTTGCCAGAACCACATAAAAGGTCGGCACAGAGCTTTTGTGCACTGATAATTTATCGAGACTCATGAAAGAGATCTCTAGTGCAAGTTCTGCACTAAGCATGCTGCTTAATCCTTCAGGCATCGGCCAGGGGCTAGCGATCACAACAGACTGCATGATCGGCTTGGGCTGAACATCTGCCAACACCGCTATACCCTTTAGAAAATCTACAACCTCCCTACTATCAAGACCATGCCCTTCAATACAGGAGCATAACGTATCCAGGGACAACTCTGCATCTACCTTGTCCTCGTAGAGCTTTAACAAATCCACGACGTCTGGATTGTTAATCTTTACGATCCCTCGAGACGTGTATACGGCAGCAGTGGCGTCGAAATTCAACATCTCATAGTTGCAAATTTTTATATTCATTTTAGCTATCCTGACGTGGCGCCCTCGCAAGTTTCACGAGGACGCACTGGGCTCAGTTATTCTTCTGACCCGTCAGTTATCGCATGCCCACCGGAGCCGCCAGAGCCGCCACTACAGCCACCTCCACCGCCGCAGCCGCCACTTCCACCGCAACCTCCTGCTCCGCCCGATCCGCCGTTAGCCTGCAGCACCGCGTGGACGTCAGCGTCTTCAATTTCCAGTTCAAATTCACCAAACTTCTGGCTCATCACATTCTCCTGGTTATTCCTCGACATTGAGGAACTTCAGTTTTGTCGCCCATAGTCCCTGACGTCAATAGCTTGGGAGCGGAGAATGCTTGCCGACATTGCTTAGCGATCGCCAGCAATTAATTTAAGTAGGAAATCTCCTAGGCCAATGACCAGGAATAAACCCTGCGCTTACGTAAGACGCTTCCCAATATTAATAAAAAAACCGACTTTAGTGGTGCTAGATACCCACCCTTTAGACTTAACTGAAATTTCCCACTTTTTTATGTAGTCCTGTTCTTACATTTATTTAAGCGAAAATTCTTACAAACCAAATTACAATTGGCATATTTTTTTACACTTCGCTCGCCTCAGATGATCTCACCTCTGCGCACTGACCTTATTGCAACCTCTCTCAAGTCTTTCCTTCGAGCGTGCACGGCCTTTGTAGCCTTTTGAAAAAACAAAAAAGCTTCTCCCATTGGTCAATGGCGCGGATACCCCGCCCCATCTTTTTCCTCTGCAATCACCACAAAAATCCTCGTTTCGCTCCCCCGCCCTTCTCCCCACTATTGACCCACGCCAGCCCCACCGTACGTTCACTTCCGGGGCTTCCCATCCGGTCTGGCTCCACTCCGGTCCGCTCCCCATGACCTCTTCGAAGGACACTCCCATGCCCGCACACCCCACATCCATCGACACCCTGGTCATCGGTGCCGGCCAAGCCGGCATCGCCGCCAGCGAACACCTGAGCGCCCAGGGCGTGCCGCACCTGGTGCTCGAGCGCAAGCGCATCGCCGAAGCCTGGCGCAGCGGCCGCTGGGATTCGCTGGTGGCCAACGGGCCGGTGTGGCATGACCGCTTCCCCGGGCTGGATTTCGCAGAGCTGGACCCGGACGCCTTCGCCGGCAAGGACCGCGTGGCCGACTACTTCGAAGCCTATGTGAAGAAGTTCGACGTGCCAGTGCGCACCGGCGTGGACGTCACGCGGGTGGTGCGCAACGCGGGGCGCAGCGGCTTTCGGGTGGAAACCAGCGATGGGGTGATCGAGGCGCAACGCATCGTGGTCGCCACCGGGCCGTTCCAGAAGGCGGTGATTCCGCCCATCGCGCCGCAAGACCCGGCGCTGTACCAGATCCATTCGGCCGACTACTTCAACCCCGAGCAATTGCCCGCAGGCGCGGTGCTGGTGGTGGGCGCAGGCTCGTCGGGCACGCAGATCGCCGATGAACTGCTACGCGCCGGCAAGCAGGTGTATCTCTCGGTCGGCGCCCACGACCGCCCGCCACGGCGCTACCGCAACCGCGACTTCTGCTGGTGGCTGGGGGTGCTCGGCGAGTGGGATGCGGAAACCCCGCGCCAGGGCCGCGAACACGTGACCATCGCCGTCAGCGGCGCGCGTGGCGGCAACACGGTGGACTTCCGTGCCCTGGCCCATGAGGGCATGACCCTGGTCGGGCTGACGAAGTCCTTCGAGGATGGCGTGGTGACCTTCCAGCCCGACCTGGCCGCCAACCTGGCCGCAGGCGATGCCAACTACCTGGCCGTGCTCGACGCCGCCGACGCCTATATCGCACGCAACGGCCTGGACCTGCCGGAAGAGCCGCAGGCGCGCCACCGCTACCCGGACCCGGACTGCGTCAGCGAACCCATCCTGAGCCTGGACCTGCGTGAAGCCGGCATCACCAGCGTGATCTGGGCCACGGGCTATTCGACGGACTACGGCTGGTTGCAGGTGGACGCCTTCGACGACAAAGGCAAGCCCAAGCACCAGCGTGGCGTGTCCAGCGAGCCGGGCGTGTATTTCCTCGGTCTGCCGTGGCTGTCGCGACGGGGGTCGAGCTTCATCTGGGGGGTGTGGCACGACGCCAAGCACGTGGCCGGGCACATCGCCACGCAACGCAGCTATGGCGCCTACCGCGATGCCGCGCAGCGCCAGGCCGGTTCTTGATCCCGTTCGCCACTCTTTTCCAGCCTATTCAAGGAGCTTTCGATGCCGACCCATACCCGCATCCGCATGTTCAACACCAAGACCACCTACCCCAACCAGTCGCTGGACAACGACCTGTGCCAGGCCGTGCGCGCCGGCAACACCGTATACGTGCGCGGCCAGGTCGGTACCGACTTCGACGGCAACCTGGTGGGCCTGGGCGATGCCGCAGCGCAGGCCGAACAGGCCATGAAGAACGTCAAGCAACTGCTCGAAGAGGCCGGCAGCGACCTGTCGCACATCGTCAAGACCACCACCTACCTGATCGATCCGCGCTACCGCGAACCGGTGTACCAGGTGGTAGGCAAATGGCTGCGCGGGGTGTATCCGATTTCCACCGGGCTGGTGGTCTCGGCCCTGGGGCAGCCGCAGTGGCTGATGGAAATCGATGTGATCGCCGTGATCCCCGAAGCAGAGGCGTCGCGCCCATGACCTTTTCGATCATCGGCCGCTGCGCCGACACCGGCCAGCTGGGCATCGCCATCAGCTCTTCGAGCATCGCCGTCGGTGCGCGCTGCCCCTGGGTGCGCGCAGGGGTCGGCGCGGTGTCGACGCAGAACGTCACCTTGCCCGCGCTCGGCCCGGACATCCTCGACCTGCTCGAACAGCAGTCGCTCAGCCCGCAACAAGCGCTGGAGCGCGCCTTGAACGCCAGCGGCTGGAGCCAGTACCGACAAGTGACGGTGATCGACGGCCAAGGTCGGGTGGCGCTGTTCAGCGGTCGGCAGGCATTGGGCATCTTCAACGCCGTACAGGGCGAGCAGTGCGCCGCAGCGGGCAACCTGCTGGCCGCGCCCGAGGTGATCCAGGCCATGGTCGATGCCTTCGAGCAGACGACCGGTGCATTGGCCGACCGATTGCTGGCGGCCATGCACGCGGCGATGGCGGCCGGCGGCGAAGCCGGCCCTGTGCATTCGGCAGCCCTCAAGATCGCGGGCGACCTGGTCTGGCCGATCGTCGACCTGCGCGTGGACTGGGCCGAGCACGACCCGATCGGTCAGCTCGACGGGCTGTGGCGCGCCTACCAGCCGCAGATGCAGGACTACCTGACCCGCGCCCTGGACCCCACCGCCGCGCCCACCTACGGTGTGCCGGGCGATGAATGAGCCCAGCAGCCGCGCGCTGCTCGCGCATTTGGTGGGGTTCGCCACCGTCAGCCGCGACTCGAACCTGGCGCTGATCGAGTTCATCGCCCAGTACCTGAGCGGCCATGGCATCGAAGCCGAGCTGCTGTTCAACGAGGCCGGCGACAAGGCCAGTCTGTTCGCCACCTTGGGCCCGGACATCGCCGGCGGCATCGTGCTCTCGGGCCACACCGACGTGGTGCCGGTGGATGGCCAGGCCTGGTCGGTACCACCGTTCGAGCTGAGTGAGGCCGATGGCCGCTTGTACGGCCGTGGCACGGCCGACATGAAGGGCTTCATCGCCTGCGTGCTGGCCGCCGTACCGAAGCTGTTGGCCAAACCCCTGCGCAGCCCGGTGCACCTGGCGTTTTCCTACGACGAAGAAGTCGGTTGCCTGGGCGTGCGGCCGATGCTCGCCGCGCTCGATCAACGCCCGCACAAGCCGCGCCTGTGCCTGATCGGCGAGCCCAGCGAGCTGCAACCGGTGCTCGGCCACAAGGGCAAGCTGGCCATGCGCTGCGAGGTGCAGGGCCTGGCCTGCCACTCGGCCCATGCGCCCTCGGGCGTGAACGCCATCGAATACGCCGCGCGGCTGATCGGCCATCTGGGTGACCTCGGCGAGGCCCTGGCCGCGCCCGAACACCACGACACGCGCTTCGACCCGCCCTACTCCACCGTGCAGACCGGCGTCATCCACGGCGGCCGCGCCTTGAACATCGTACCGGCCGAGTGCGCCTTCGACTTCGAGGTGCGCACCTTGCCCGGCTTCGATGCCCAGCAGGTGGTCGACGATTTGCAGACCTATGCCCAGCAACGGCTGCTGCCACGCATGCACGCGGTCGATCCGGACACGGGCATCCGCCTGCAACCGCTCAGCGCCTACCCTGGGCTGGCCACCGCGACCGACAGCGAGGCGGCACGCTTGCTGGCATATCTGTGCGGTTCGGAGGCCTTCACCACCGTGGCGTTCGGCACCGAGGGCGGGCTGTTCGACGAAGCGGGCATTCCGACCGTGGTCTGTGGGCCGGGGAGCATGGCGCAAGGGCACAAGCCGGACGAGTTCGTCACCCTGGAACAGCTCGACGGCTGCGATGCCATGCTCCAGCGCCTGGCCGATCATTTGCAGCACTAAGCGCGCTCAACCGGCCTGACTCAATGCCGTGAGCCGCTCGCGGCAGTAGTCGACGAAGGCCTGCGCCGGTTTGGTCAGTTGCCCTTTGCGCAGCCGTGCGCTGACCAGCCCCGAGGACGTGACCGGCTCGGCGATGTCCAGCGTGACCAGGCTCTGCCCGTCGTAGGTGTGGCTGGAAAACGGCCGCGTCACCAACAAGGAAAAGCCGAAGCCCTGGCCGACCATGCCACGCACCATTTCGATCGACGGCGAGCCGAAGACGATGTTCGGCGTCAGGCCCAGTTCGTGGAACAGGCTGACGAAGTAGGTGCGGCTGGGCAGCACGTCGAGCAGGATCATCGGCTCGCGCACCAGGTCGCGCAGCGACACTTCGCGCTGACCGGCATAGCGGTGGTTGGCCGGCAGCAGCACGTAGGGTTTCTGCGCCGGCATCAGAGGCTCGGTTTCGATGGTGTTGTCCAGCTCGTGGTCGTAGAGGAACGCCACGTCGAAGGCGCCGGCGGTCAGGCCCTGGACCAGCTCTTGCTGGTCGCCGTCACGCAGGCGAATGTCCACGCCAGGGTATTGCTTGCTGAAACCTGCGATCAGTTGCGGCAGGTACAGCGGCGCGACGGTTTCGAAACAGCCGATGTCGATCTGCCCGCTCATCACCTCGTTGTCGGCCAGGGCGTTCTGCTCGAATTCGTGGGCGATGCGCAGCAGCTCGCGGGCCTTGTGGTAGAAGCGCTTGCCGCTGGGGGTGAGCGACACGCCCTGGGCGTGGTGGCGGATGAACAGCTGGACGTTGAAGCTGCCTTCCAGGTTCTTGATGGCCGTGGCGATCGACGGCTGGGCGATGTACAGCTGGCGCGACGCTTCGGCCACGCTGCCGGCCTCGACGGTGGTCACGAAATACTTCAATTGCCGCAAGGTGTAGGCAGCCACGGGCACCTCGTAGGGCCGGCAGGCCGGAGTGGCCGTGCGCCAGCAGGGAAAGCCGACCTGCACAGTAGCGCAAAGGGCCTAACACCTTGGAGAGCTTTTTCATGGGAACGAAGCATATTTTTAATCGTTTTCCCACGGCCCGCAGTGGCGCACCATCGCAACATCGCTGACAAGAACAGTGTCGGGCGCCACTGGCGACCCGCTGCGTGCTGCACCTCTTACTGCCTCTGAATAATCACAACCACACGTAATGAGGGAGTTTCCATGCGTACCCGTACCGCGTCTCTGGGCCTTGCGCTGCTGGCCGCCGCCAGCCTGCAGGCCGTCGCCGATTCCTCCAGCCTGACCGTGATCTCCTTTGGCGGCGCGACCAAGGTCGCGCAGCAGAATGCCTACTTCAAACCCTTCGAGCAGAGCGGCGCGGGCAGGATCGTGGCCGGTGAGTACAACGGCGAGCTGTCGAAGATCAAGGCCATGGTCGATGTCGGCCATGTGTCCTGGGACGTGGTCGAGGTGGAAAGCCCCGAGCTGATCCGCGGCTGCGAGTCGGGGCTGTTCGAGCGTCTGGACCCCTCGATCATCGGTGAGGCCTCGACCTTCCTGCCCGGCACCGTGAGCGAATGCGGGGTGGCCAGCTACGTATGGTCGATGGTGCTGGCCTACAACCCGCAGAAGCTCAAGCAAGGCCCGGCCTCCTGGGCCGACTTCTGGGACATCCAGCGCTTCCCCGGCAAGCGCGGCCTGCGCAAGGGCGCCAAGTACACCTTGGAAGTGGCGCTGCTGGCCGACGGCGTGTCGCGTGAAGACCTGTACAAGGTGCTGGCCACCCCCGAAGGTGTGGACCGCGCGTTCAAGAAGCTCGACCAGATCAAGTCCAGCATCCAGTGGTGGGAGGCCGGCGCGCAGCCGGCGCAGTGGCTGGTGGCGGGCGATGTGGTGATGTCGGCGGCCTACAACGGCCGTATCGCCTCGGCGCAGAAGGAAGGTTCGGCGCTGTCGATCGTCTGGCCGGGCAGCCTGTACGACCCGGACCACTGGGCCATCGTGCGCGGCAGCCCGAACAAGGCCCTGGCCGAAACCTTCATCCGCTTCGCCAGCCAGGCCGACGCGCAGCAGGCCTTCTCGACCCAGATCCCTTACGGCCCGATCCGCCAGGACGCCCTGGCCAAACTGCCTGCCGACGTGCAACGGCAACTGCCCACCGCCCCGGAAAACCTGGCCCAGGCGCAGTTGGTGGACGCCGAGTTCTGGGTGGACCATGGCGAGGAGTTGGAGGAGCGGTTCAATGCGTGGGCGGCTCGCTAACTGTAGTCGAAAGTGAACAACACCAACCCTTCCACCGGTTCATAGAACATCACGATGGTGTCCGCACCCTGGGTGCGGTAATGCCAGCCCGGCACGCTGGCAATGTGCAGGAAGCGGCGGCCGGCCGGGCTGAGGGGGTAGACGGCCGAGTCGCCGCTGTCGTCGTCGGCCTCGACGATGTGCATGGGAAACTCGACGGTTTCGACCCAATTGGCGCGGCCGTCTACCTCGCCGCCCAGTTGCGTGACGAATTCCTGGGGTGCCGAGTCCGGCCACTCCAAACGCCGTAACGTGCCGCTGGCGCGGAACGCTTGCACAGTGGCAGCGTAAGACTGGTGCTGATCGGCGTAATGCTGCTCCAGTTCGGCCTTGAGTTCGGGCGACTGCGCGTGCTGCGGGACGTTGTCACGGTGCAGGAAGAAATAGCGTGGATCGCCACACAGACGGTAACGACCCTCCTCCACCTTGAAGCCGATCCAGTTGGTCTTGAGCAGATCGCCGTGGAAGCCTTCCCATTCGGTGTGCTCGCCGACCAGGCCCTCGTAGGGCTCCAGCGGGCTGAGCATGTGCAGCACGCCCGACCACTCGGGGTTCAGCGTGGCGATGTCCAGGCTGAACAAGGGGTGGAGGTGCTCGGCCAGATCGAGCTGGTCTGGCACGAAAACGGCCTCGGCGCTGGGAAAGGGCAACATGCCGGTTGGGATGCGGGTGTAGTCCACGGGATTGTCCTGCGTCATCGAATCAACTCCTGTTTTGGATCATAGGGGGCGAGCGGCCTCGAGTGCGTTCGCTTGGACCATAGACGCCGTCCTGGAGTGCGCCGGGGCGGTTGAAAGCGGCCGGTCAGCTGCCGAAAGCGCATCCAGTATCCGGCGTCATCGCTTCTGGCCAACCCCCGCAATGACTACTGGCCGCTGTCCCAACCGACTCATCCACACCGACGCCAGAATCACCCCACCGCCGAGCAACAACCGCCCCAGCGGCGCGCTCTGGTTCCAGATCAGCAGGTTCAGCACCAGCCCCACCGGCACATGCAGGTTGTTCATCACCGCCAGCGTGGCGCCGGGCACCAGGCAGGCGCCCTTGTTCCACCAGTACAGCCCCAGCGCGGTGGGCACCAGCCCAAGGAACGCCAGCACCTGCCACTGCACCGCCGTGCTCGGCAGGTGCGCGGCGTTGCCGAACAGCAGGAAACCGGGCAAGGCCACCAGCAAGGCGCCGAGGTAGAAGTAGCCGAAGCGTCGGTAATGCGGGAGGTCGCTGGGGTTGCGTGCGACCAGATGGCGGTACAGCACCTGGCCGGCGGCATAGGTGAAGTTGGCCAGTTGCAGCAACAGGAAGCCGATGAGGAAGTCGCCGCTGATGCTGTCGAAACGGATCACTGCGGCGCCCGCCACGGCCACGGCGGCGGCCAGCAACGCCCAAGGGTTGAAGCGCCGGTTCAGGGCGTCTTCGATGAGCGTCACGTGCAGCGGTGTGAGGATGGTGAACAGCAGCACCTCCGGCACGCTGAGCACGCGAAAGCTCAGGTACAGGCACACGTAGGTGATGCCGTACTGCAGAGCGCCGATCAGCAGCAGCGAGCGCATGAAGCGCGGCTCGACCTGGCGCCAGCGGGTCAGCGGCAGGAACACCAGCGCCGCCAGCACCACGCGGGCCAGCACGGCGAAATAGCTGTCGACCTGGCCGGCCAGGTACTCGCCGATCAGGTTGAAGGAAAACGCCTGGATCAGCGCGACGACGATCAGATAGCCCATGGTGGCCCCTCGAAATACAAGGCGGCGACCTTAGCGGCTGGGCCGCGGCAGTTCAACACGCGCATAAAAAAGCCCGACCATCTGGGCCGGGCAGCTACACCCAAAGGAGCGAAAACGGGTGTCAGGTTTTGGGAATTCAGAAGGCTCAGGCCACGGCGGCCAGGCGCGCCTTGGCGTCGCGCAGGCCCTTTTCGTGGAACTCGCCGCTCATGTTCAGGCCTTCGGCGTGCACGAAATCGACGTCATGGATGCCGATGAAGGCCAGCACCTGGCGCAGGTAGGGTTCCTGATGGTCGCTGGCCGCCCCGGCATGGATACCGCCACGGGCCGTGAGCACGATGGCGCGCTTGCCGCTGAGCAGCCCCTGTGGACCGGTCGGGGTGTACTTGAAGGTGATGCCGGCGCGCAGCACGTGGTCGAGCCAGGCTTTCAGCGTGCTGGGGATGGTGAAGTTGTACATGGGCGCGGCCAGCACCAGGACATCGGCGGCGAGCAGTTCGTCGGTGAGGATGTTGGAACGGGTCAGCGCCTCGATCTCGGCACCGGAGCGCTCGGCTTCGGGCTTGGTCCAGCCACCGAGCAGGTCGGCGTCCAGGTGCGGCACTGGCTTGGCAGCGAGGTCACGCAGCGAGATGACGTCGTCCGGGTGCGCACTCTGCCACTGGCTGACGAATTCGCGGGTCAGCTGACGCGAGGTGGAGTCCTGCTGGCGGGCGCTGCTTTCGATGATCAGTACGTGGGCCATGGAGCCTCCATCGGGAACGGGGTGCGTTGCAATGGAGACGAGATTACCGATTGACCGATCGATAAAAAAGCGTAAAAAGTGGGTGCTATCTATCTAATACTTCGCTTATTTGCCTGCGCACTCGACGACGACGCGTAGCCGCAGCACTTCGCGGTGGAAGCGCACCGTCGCGCTGGCGCGCTGTCCGGGCTCTACCGTCAGGCGCCGTACGCGGGGCGCTTCGGGGCCGTTGCGCAAGGTCACCTTGCACGCCGCCGGCACCTGGCCGTAATTGCTCAGGGTGATCGCGCCGAGGTCGGGCGCGGGGTCGCTGGCGCTGGCGTCGACCTTGACGCCGTCGAGCCGTTTTTCCACCTCGATGGGATAGGCCATGGCGGCCAGCGGCAGGCAACTCAGCAAGACCAGGCAATATCTATTCATTGGGCGCGCTCCTTGAAGCGCGCAGCTTAGGCCATCGGGAGATCGAGATGAAAGCGCCACGCGTAACCCTGGATCAGTGGCGGACCTTGCAGGCCGTGGTCGACCACGGCGGTTTCGCCCAGGCCGCCGAAGCCTTGCACCGTTCGCAGTCATCGGTCAGCTACACCGTGGCGCGCATGCAGGAGCAGCTCGGCGTGCCGCTGCTGCGCATCGACGGACGCAAGGCCGTGCTGACCGAGGCCGGCAGCGTGCTGCTGCGCCGTTCGCGGCATCTGGTCAAACAGGCCAGCCAGTTGGAAGACCTCGCCCACCACATGGAACAGGGTTGGGAGGCCGAGGTGCGGGTGGTGGTCGACGCGGCCTACCCCAGTGCGCGCCTGGTGCGTGCGCTCAGCGCTTTCATGCCGCAGAGCCGCGGCTGCCGCGTGCGCTTGCGCGAGGAGGTGCTGTCGGGGGTCGAGGAAGTGCTGCACGAAGGCATCGCCGACCTGGCCATCAGCAGCTACAGCATCGGCGGTTACCTGGGCAGCGAGTTGAGCGCGGTGGAGTTCGTCGCCGTCGCCCACCCCGAACACAGCCTGCACCGCGCCAACCGCGAACTGACCTTCCAGGACCTGGAAAGCCAGCTGCAAGTGGTGATCCGCGACTCGGGCCGCGCGCAACCGCGCGATGTGGGCTGGCTTGGCGCCGAGCAGCGCTGGACGGTGGGCAGCCTGGGCACGGCGGCCACCTTCGTCAGCAGTGGCCTGGGCTTTGCCTGGCTGCCGCGGCACATGATCGAGCGCGAGCTGCGCGAGGGCGTGCTCAAGCCCTTGCCACTGGACCAGGGCGGGCGCCGGCATCCTTTGTTCTACCTGTACTCGAGCAAGGAAAAGAGCTTGGGGCCGGCCACGCAGATCCTCATCGAGCTGCTGCGCAACTTCGACACCGCCCCGCTGGACGTGCCGTTTGCGGCGCCGGCGCAGGCTTGATGCGGCATTCGGGCAAGGAGCGGGACATAGCCATTACCCGTAGCATCCCCTCGGCGGCCTGGCTGCTGCTGTTCGCTTGGGCAATCAAGGCCGCTGCGCAGCCCTGAACAGCGCGGCGTTGCCAAGCTTATGTCAGCCGGGCCTGGTGGAACGCTTCACGCCAACCCACTGTCCGAACGCAGGGGATCGTCGCCCAGCATGGCGCCCACTGGCGTGGCGCCCCCTCAGGCGCCCCATGCCGCCTGATTCGGCACCCCTGGCTGGCAGTCATCGAAGAATCCCGGCAGGCTATGCCGCTGCGTTCACCGCATTCCTGCCAACCTGCCCCGCCTTGGTTTTCGACGGCGGCCTCTTTCTACAAGGACTTTCACGCCCATGCTGAAAAAACTACTGCTCGCCACCTGCTCCCTGGCCCTGGCCACCAGCGTCATGGCCTCCGACAAGACCCCGCACGTACTGCTCGACACCAGCTTCGGCCCGGTGGAAATCGAGCTCAACGCCGAGAAGGCGCCCATCAGCACCAAGAACTTCCTCAGCTACGTCGACAAGGGGTTCTACAACAACACCATCTTCCACCGCGTGATCCCGGGCTTCATGGTCCAGGGCGGCGGCTTCACCGAACAGATGGTGCAGAAGGAAACCGCCGACCCGATCCGCAACGAAGCCAGCAACGGCCTGATGAACACCCGCGGCACGCTGTCGATGGCGCGTACCTCCAACCCGAACTCGGCCACCAGCCAGTTCTTCATCAACGTAGCCGACAACGACTTCCTCAACCCGGGGCGCGACAGTGGCTACGCGGTGTTCGGCAAGGTGACCAAGGGCATGGAGGTGGTCGACCAGATCGTCAAATCGCCCACCACCGTGAAGAAAGGCATGCGCGACGTACCGGCCGATCCGGTGTTCATCAAATCGGCCAAACGCATCGACTGACCGCTGGCTGCACAAGGATGTGCACCGCACCGCGGACGCAATGATCAGGAGTGTTGTAACCCATGTTGTACCGCCGTTTCGAACGCCTCATCGACATCTTCCGCGCAGCCCCGAGCGAAGCGCCGCCCAGCCAGGTGCTGCCGTTCTATCTCTATTACATGCGCCAGGTCTGGCCGTGTTTCCTTGCCCTGCTGGTGGTCGGTCTGGTCGCCTCGCTGATCGAAGTGGCGATGTTCAGCTTCCTCAGCCGCATCATCGACCTGGCCCAGGGCGCACCCAACGTCAACTTCTTCAGCGAGCACAGCGGCGAGCTGACCTGGATGCTGGTGGTGGTGCTGATCCTGCGGCCGGTGTTCTTCGGCCTGCACGACCTGCTCGTGCACCAGGCCATCAACCCCGGCATGACCAGCCTGATCCGCTGGCAGAACCACACCTACGTGCTGCGCCAGAGCCTGAACTTCTTCCAGAACGACTTCGCCGGGCGCATCGCCCAGCGCATCATGCAGACCGGCAACTCGTTGCGCGATTCGGCGGTGCAGGCGGTGGACGCGCTGTGGCACGTGTTGATCTATGCCGTTACTTCGCTGGTGCTGTTCGCCGAGGCCGATTGGCGGCTGATGCTGCCACTGCTGGCGTGGATCTTCGGCTATGTCGCGGCGCTGTGCTATTTCGTGCCGCGGGTCAAGGCACGTTCGGTGATCTCCTCCGACGCCCGCTCCAAATTGATGGGGCGCATCGTCGACGGCTACACCAACATCACCACGCTCAAGCTGTTCGCCCACACCGACCACGAGCAGCGCTACGCCCGCGAAGCGATCCGCGAGCAGACCGAAAAGACCCAGCTCGCCTCGCGCGTGGTGACCAGCATGGATGTGGCCATCACCAGCCTCAACGGGCTGCTGGTGGTCGGTACCACGGGGTTGGCGCTGTGGCTGTGGTCGCAGTCGCTGATCAGCGTCGGCGCCATCGCCCTGGCTACGGGTCTGGTGATCCGCATCGTCAACATGTCGGGCTGGATCATGTGGGTGGTCAACGGCATCTTCGAGAACATCGGCATGGTCCAGGATGGCTTGCAGACCATCGCCCAGCCGCTGACCGTACGCGACAAGCCCGATGCGCCGGCGCTGCAGGTCGAGCGCGGCGCGGTGCACTTCCATCAGGTGGACTTCCACTACGGCGAGGCGCGTAACGTCATTCAGGGACTGGAGCTGAACATCCGTCCCGGTGAGAAGATCGGCCTGATCGGCCCTTCCGGCGCGGGCAAATCGACGCTGGTCAACCTGCTGTTGCGCCTGTACGACATCCATGGTGGGCAGATTCTGATCGATGGGCAGGACATCGCCGAGGTCGACCAGGACAGCCTGCGCGCGCAGATCGGCATGATCACCCAGGATACGTCGCTGCTGCACCGCTCGATCCGCGAGAACCTGCTGTACGGTCGGCCCGAGGCCAGCGAGGCGCAGATGCGCGACGCGGTGCACCAAGCGCGTGCCGATGAGTTCATCCCGCTGTTGTCCGATGCCGAAGGCCGCACCGGTTATGACGCCCACGTCGGCGAGCGTGGCGTGAAGCTCTCCGGCGGCCAGCGCCAACGCATCGCCATCGCGCGGGTGCTGCTCAAGAACGCGCCGATCCTGATCATGGACGAGGCCACTTCGGCGCTGGACTCCGAGGTGGAAGCGGCGATCCAGGAGAGCCTGGAGACCTTGATGCAAGGCAAGACCGTGATCGCCATCGCCCACCGTTTGTCGACCATTGCGCGCATGGATCGGCTGGTGGTGCTGGAACAGGGGCGTATCAAGGAGATCGGCAGCCATGCCGAACTGTTGGCGCAGAAGGGATTGTATGCGCGGTTGTGGCAGCACCAGACAGGTGGGTTCGTGGGGGTGGATTGACCGGGTTGGACAGATCGGCGTGCATCGCTACCAAATGTGGGAGTGCCCAGTTTGGCGCTCCGATTGGCCGCGAGCCCGTACCGCAGGCCCAGTCCAGCTGACAGGGTTCGCCAAGAGAAGGTACTGCCTGGATAGGGCCGGCGTTGCCGGCCATCGCGGCTAATCGGAGTGCCGAACCGGTCGCTGCCGGCCGCTACTCGACCCGGTAGGGCAACAGCGTTCGCGCCTCTGCGGCATAGGCCTGAACGCCAGCCCGCTCTTCGATGAGAAAATCCTCCACCGCCTTGCGCAAGCCCGGATGCCGCAGGTAATGCCACGACCGGGTGATCACCGGCTCGAAGCCGCGGATCAGTTTGTGCTCGCCTTGGGCGCCGGCGTCGAAACGGCTCAGGCCCTGTTCGATGGCCAGTTCCATGCCTTGATAGAAACAGGTTTCGAAGTGCAGCCGGTCGAACTCGTCCAGGCACCCCCAATAACGTCCGTAGAAGGTTTCGCTGCCCACCAGGCTCAAGGCCATGGCCACGTCGCGGCTGCCTTGCCGGGCGATCACCACCTGGATGGCCCCGGGCATGCGCTCGCCGATCAGGCTGAAGAACTCGCGGGTCAGGTACGGCGCACGGCCGCGCACGGCGTAGGTGTTGGCGTAGCAACGGTAGACGAAATCCCACTGCGCCTGGCTCAACTGCGCCCCGGTGAAGCGCTCGAAGGCGATGCCCTGCCCGGCCACCTGCTCGCGCTCCTTGCGCATCTGCTTGCGCTTGCGCGAGGTCAGGGTGTCGAGAAAGTCCTGAAAGTCCCGATAGCCGCGGTTGCGCCAATGGAACTGGCAGCCCAGGCGCTCCTGCCAATCGGCCTGCCCCGCCAACAAACCATCGAACGCCGGATCGGTGAAGTTGATGTGCGCGCCCGACAACTGCCCTTTGTTCAAATATTCCGGCAACGCCTGCAACAAGGTTTGCCCATCCGCCGCATCACGGGTCAGCAGACGCGGGCCGCTCACCGGGCTGAAGGGCACCGCGCCGAGCAGTTTGGGGTAGTAGGCGATGCCCGCCCGCTCGCAGGCCTCGGCCCAGCCATGGTCGAACACGTATTCGCCGAACGAGTGCCATTTGCGGTACGCCGGCAGCAGCGCGCAGACCTCGCCATCGCGCTCCAGCACCAGGTGCTCGGCCGCCCAGCCGGTTTGCCGGCAGACGCTGGCGCTGTCTTCCAGGGCGCTGAGAAAGGCATGGCGCAGAAAGGGTTGGTCGGCCGGAACGAAAGCGTCCCAGGTGCTTGCGGGCAGGTCGTGCAGGTGGGCAAGGCTGTGCAGGCTGATCACGGCATCTACTCAAGCAGGAGGTCGATGCAGTATCCAGTAACAACCTACCCCGACTCAAACCCTGATGCCTTAACCGCACCGCCATCAATCGGACACGATTCTGTCACGCCCCCCCCGCAATACTTGCGCCTGTTTTCCGGAACCCGAGAAACCTGTCTAGACAGGGCCTTTCCGGAAGCTCGCCAACTTTGCCGGGGCAGGCATCTGCGCCTCCCCCACACTTTCCAACGGGAGAACTGTATGCGCGTTGTTTCTACACTTACCGGATTCAGCCTGACCGGCCTGGTGCTGGCCCTGAGCACTCCGGCCAGTGCTGCCGTCGACGCCAAGCTGCTGGACATGCTGCGGGCCAACGGCTCGATCAATCAGGCGCAATACAGCGAATTGCAGGCGGATCTCGCCAACGAGAACAAGGAAAAGGCCGCGCAGAAGGCGCAGGTCGAACGCGCGAGCTCCTTCGAACAGAAAGTCGCCTGGGCCGCCAAGACCCAGGTCAAAGGCGATGTGCGCCTGCGCTACGAAGACGTCAACGTCGACAACCCGATCAGCCGCAGCAACAACCAGGACCGCGAGCGCGTCCGTGCTCGGGTCGGCTTCTACAGCGAGATCAACCCGCAGGTCGACGCCGGCGTGCGCATCGCCACCGGCAGCAGCGCCGACGGCCGCTCGACCAACCAGAGCCTGGACAACTACTTCGAGAAGAAATCCTTGTGGGTGGACCTGGCCTACCTCGACTGGCACCCCACCGGCATCCCCAACCTGCACCTGATCGGCGGCAAGATGCCGCAGCCATGGATGAGCGTGGGCGACATCATCTGGGACAGCGACCTCAACCCCGAAGGCGTGGCCGCCACCTACAAGCACGACCTGGGTGGCGCCGAAGTGTTCGGCAGTGCCGGCCACTACACGCTCAAGGACAACGTCGACGGCGACGGCGTGCAGTACAAGCACGACGCGCAGCTGTACCACGCGCAACTGGGCACCAAGTTCGCCGCCACCGATGCGTTGAAGTTCACCTTGGGCGCCAGCCTGTACGCCTACGACAACGACAAGCCGTCGGCCTTCCTGCGCGCCCTGGGCAACACCACCGACGAGTTCCAGCTGGTCGAAGGCTTCGGCCAGATCGACTACACCGGCTTTGCCATCCCGCTGTCGGCCTATGGCCAATACGTGAAGAACACCGAAAGCACCGACGGCATGGACCAGGCATGGCTGACCGGCGTGAAGACCAAGCTCGGCGCCTGGAGCCTGGACTACAACTACCGCGACGTGCAGCGTAACGGAGTGGTCAGCGCCTTCACCGACTCGGACTTCGGCAACGGCTTCACCGGTTCGCGCGGCCACAAGCTCAAGGTCGGCTACGAGATCGACAAGAACTTCTCCCTGGGCGCGGCCTACCTGATGGCCAAGACCGACTACTCCAACCTGCCCGACAGCAACGCCAGCGTCGATACCTTGCAGGTGGACCTGGAAGCGAAGTTCTAAGCCTCATCGCCTTCTGGCAATACGAAAAACGGGAAGCGTCGCTTCCCGTTTTTTCGTCTTCATGCCCGGTGCCGCTACGGCATCAGCGCTTGCGCAGCAGCACGCTGCCGATCGAGTACCCCGCGCCGAACGAGCTGAGCACGCCCAGCGCGCCCGGTTGCAAGTCGTCCTGGTACAGGTGGAAGGCGATCACCGAGCCGGCCGAACTGGTGTTGGCGTAACGATCGAGGATCACCGGCGCCTCGTCCTCGCTCACCTCGCGCCCCAGCAGCTTCTTGACGATCAGGTGGTTCATGCTGAGGTTGGCCTGGTGCAGCCAGAAACGTTGCACGTCGCTCGGCTGCATGCCGTTCTCGCTCAGGTGCTCGGCGATCAGCTCGGCGACCATCGGGCATACCTCGCGGAACACCTTGCGCCCTTCCTGCACGAACAGCTTGTCGGCATCGGCGGCATGGCCTTCGGCGGCGCGGTTGAGGAAGCCGAAGTTGTTGCGGATGTTGTTGGAGAACTGGGTCAGCAGGCGCGTGCTGACGATGTCGAACTGGTGCGCCGAGGTGGCTTTGTCCTGGCGCTCGATCAGCACCGCGGTGGCGGCGTCGCCGAAGATGAAGTGGCTGTCGCGGTCACGGAAATTGAGGTGCCCGGTGCACACCTCCGGGTTGACCATCAGCACCGCACGGGCCTGGCCCAGCTGCACGCTGTTGGCGGCGGTCTGGATGCCGAAGGTGGCCGAGGAACAGGCCACGTTCATGTCGAACGCGAAGCCCTGAATGCCCAGCGCCTGCTGCACTTCGATGGCGATGGCCGGGTATGGGCGTTGCAGGTTGGAGCAGGCGACGATCACCCCGTCGACGTCGGCGGCGCTGCGCCCGGCACGTTGCAGCGCCTGGCGCGCGGCGGCCACGGCCATCTCGCAGAGCACCGAGGGTTCGTCGTCGCTGCGCTCGGGCAGGTTCGGCTTCATGCGTTGCGGGTCGAGAATGCCGGCCTTGTCCATGACGTAGCGGCTCTTGATCCCCGACGCCTTTTCGATGAACGCGGCATTGGATTCTGGCCAAGGCTCGACCTCGCCGCGCTCGATGGCCTCGGCCTGCTCGCGGTTGGCCTGTTGCGCCCAGGTATTGAAGGATTCCACAAGCTCTTCGTTGGAAATGCTCTGGGCCGGGGTATACAGGCCGGTGCCGCTGATCACGACGTTATGCACGGTGGTTCCTCTAATCGGGGGCCAGCCTCCAGACGGGCGGCGGCAAAGGTCAGGATGCTGGCACGGGCGTACCAACGTTGAAACGGCGACATCCCCCAGTGAAACCGGGGGTGTCAGCTCAATAGGTAAACGGCGGCCAGTGTGCCACAAATTAAGGAATCAACCCTCCACCTGGCTCCACTGCTTGCTCAGGCGCTTGTCCGAGATCGGCACCTTGGTGCCCAACTGCTGGGCGAACAGCGACACCCGGTATTCCTCCAGCCACCAGCGGTACAGGGCCAGTTGCTCGTCGCGCTTGCCTTCTTGGGCGTGCTTGTCGAGGCGAGCCTTGTATTGCGCCCAGAGGTTGCTCAACTCGCCGCTCCAGACGCGGTCCTTCTGCACCTGGGCGCCGAGTTTTTCCAGACGCAGTTCGATGGCCTTGAGGTAACGCGGCAGCTCCTTGAACCACTGGCTCGGGGTCTCGCGTACGAAGCCGGGATAGACCAGGTTGCCCAGTTGCTGGCGGATGTCGTTGAGCGACACCGCCTGGCTCAGGTCGATCTTGCCTTTGAAGCGCTTCTGCAAGCCGTGCCATAGTTTGAGCACCTCCAGCGTTTGCCGCGCCAAGCGCTCGGCATGCTCGGCCCAAGCGCCGCGTTTGCGCTCGGCCAGGGTCGCCAGGGCTGCGCCTTCGCGGGGCAACTGCGCTTCGCCTTCGAGGATGCAGCTGTCGAGGCTGGCCAGCAGGATGTCTTCGACCAGCGCTTCGCTGCGACCCAACTCGCGGTACAGCAGGCCCAGCTCGGTGAGCCCCGGCAGCTTGCCGCGCAGGAACTTGGCGGGCTCGGCCAACTGCTGCAACAGCAGGCGCTGCAAGGCGCGGCGGTGCTGGTACTGCGCCTCGGCCTGGGTCGAGAAGCGGCCTTCGCGCACGCTGCCGCCCTCCTCGACCAGCGCCGGGTACACGGTCAGCGACAGGCCGGCGATCTTCTGCTGGGTGGTCTGCGCCACCTGGGCGAAGGCTTTGGCCTGCACCGGCTGCTCGGCTTTGTCGGTGCGCGGCAGGGCCAGCGCGGCCTGGCTGGCGGCGGCGAAGCGTGCGGTCAGCTCGGCCAGGTCACGGCCTTCGCCGAGGAACTTGCCCTGGCCGTCGACCACTTCGATGTTCATGCGCAAATGGCTTTCCACCTGCGCCACCGACTCGGCCCAGGCCTCGTCCGACACCCGCGCACCGGTCATGCGCAGCAGTTCCTGGCCCAGCGCCTGGGGCAAGGCCCCCGCGCCGAAGCTCAGCCGGGCCAGTGCCGCCTTGACGAAGTCCGGCACCGGCACGAAGTTCTTGCGCAGCGCCTTGGGCAGATTGCGCACCAGGGCGATGCACTTGGCTTCCAGCAAGCCCGGCACCAGCCATTCCAGGCGCTCGCCCGGCAGGCTCGGCAGCAACGGCGCCGGTACCCGCACGGTCACGCCGTCGCGCGGGTGGTTGGGTTCGAAATGGTAGGTCAAGGGCAGACGCAGATCGCCGACCTTGAGGCTGTCGGGGTACTGCGCCGCCGTCACCTCGCTGGCTTCGCGCGCCAGCACGTCTTCCTCGCGCATGATCAGCAGGTCGGGCTGCTTCTGGCTGTTCATGCGGTACCAGGCGTCGAAGGTCGCGGTCTGGTGGATTTCGGCCGGCAGCCGTGCTTCGTAAAAGCCGTAGAGGGTCTCTTCGTCGGCCAGGATGTCGCGCCGACGGGCCTTGGCCTCCAGCGCGTCGAGCTGTTCGAGCAGGCGCTTGTTGGCCGCCAGGCACTTGGCACGGGACTGGATCTGCCCGCCGACCAGGCCTTCGCGGATGAACAGTTCGCGCGAGGCGACCGGGTCGATGGGGCCGAAGTGCACCGGGCGGCGGCCGACCACGATCAGGCCGTACAAGGTGATCTGCTCGAAGGCCACCACCTGGCCGCGCTTTTTCTCCCAGTGCGGCTCGAAGTGGTTTTTCTTGATCAGGTGACCGGCCAGGGGCTCGATCCAGTCCGGCTCGATCTTGGCCACCATGCGTGCGTACAGCTTGGTAGTCTCGACCAGTTCGGCGGCCATGACCCACTGCGGCCGTTTGCGGCCGATGCCTGACGAAGGATGGACCCAGAAGCGCCGTTGCCGTGCGCCCTGGTAGTCGCCCTCCTCGCTTTTCTGTCCGATCTGGCTGAGCAGGCCGCTGAGGATGGCCTTGTGCATACGCGGAAAATCTGCCGGCTCCTTGTTCACGACCAGTTGCAAGTCGCGGCAGATCAGCGCCAGTTGCCGGTGCGCATCGCGCCATTCGCGTAAGCGCAAGTAGTTGAGGAACTGCTTGCGGCACCAGGCGCGCAGCGGGTTGGCGGTCAGCGCCTGGCGCTGCTCCTCGAAACCGCGCCACAGATTGACCAGCGCGGCGAAGTCCGAGTCCGCGTCTTTCCACTGCGCGTGGGCCTGGTCGGCGGCCTGCTGGCGCTCGGGCGGACGCTCGCGTGGGTCCTGCACCGACAGGGCGCTGGCGACGATCAGCACTTCCTGCAAACTGCCCTGGCGCGCGCCTTCGAGCAGCATGCGGCCAAGGCGCGGGTCGATCGGCAGGCGCGCCAGTTGCCGGCCCAGGGGGGTGAGCTGATTCTCGCGGTTGACCGCCGAAAGCTCTTGCAAGAGGTTGAAACCGTCGGTGATGGCCTTGCCATCCGGCGGCTCGATGAACGGAAAAGCGTCGATCTTGCCCAGGCGCAGGTGCAGCATCTGCAGGATCACCGCCGCCAGGTTGGTGCGCAGAATCTCGGGGTCGGTGAAGGCCGGCCGGCCGTTGAAATCTTCTTCGCTGTACAGCCGGATGCAGATGCCCGGCTCGACCCGGCCGCAACGGCCTTTACGCTGGTTGGCGCTGGCCTGGGACACCGCCTCGATGGGCAGGCGCTGGACCTTGGCGCGGTAGCTGTAGCGGCTGATGCGCGCGGTGCCGCTGTCGATCACGTAGCGGATGCCCGGCACCGTCAGCGAAGTTTCCGCGACGTTGGTGGCCAGTACCACGCGCCGCCCGGGGTGTGACTGGAAGATGCGCTGCTGCTCGGCCGGTGACAGCCGTGCGTACAACGGCAGAATCTCGGTGTGGCGCAGTTGCGCCTTGCGCAGCATGTCGGCGGCGTCGCGGATTTCCCGCTCGCCGGGCAGGAACACCAGCACGTCGCCCGGCCCCTTGCTCTGGCCGCGCTCGTGGGCGGCGATCTCGTCCAGGGCGGCGAGGATCGCCTGGTCGACCGTCAGGTCGTCTTCCAGAGCATTGCCCTCTTCGTCCTGTTCGCTGGTCAGCGGGCGGTACCAGGTCTCCACCGGGAAGGTGCGCCCCGACACCTCGATGATCGGCGCGTCGTCGAAGTGCTTGGAAAAGCGCTCGAGATCGATGGTCGCCGAGGTGATGATCAGCTTGAGCTCGGGACGCCGGTGCAGCAGCGTCTTCAGGTAACCGAGCAGAAAATCGATGTTCAGGCTGCGTTCGTGGGCTTCGTCGACGATGATCGTGTCGTAGCGTTCGAGCAGGCGGTCGTGCTGGGTTTCGGCCAGCAGGATGCCGTCGGTCATCAGCTTGACCAAGGTGTTGGCGTCGCTCTGGTCTTCGAAGCGCACCTGATAGCCGACCAGCCCGCCCAGGGGCGTGCCGACTTCCTCGGCCACCCGCGCCGCCACGCTGCGCGCCGCGATGCGCCGCGGTTGGGTGTGGGCGATCAGGCCATGACGGCCGCGGCCCAGCTCCAGGCAGATCTTGGGCAGCTGGGTGGTCTTGCCGGAACCGGTTTCGCCGGCGATGACCAGCACCTGATGTTCGGCCAGGGCCTTCTTGATGTCGTCGCGCTTGGCGGCGATGGGCAGACTGTCGTCATAGCGGATGACCGGCACGCTCCGCTCGCGGGCCACCACTTGCGCGCAGGATGCCTGTACCTTCTCGACCCACTGCTCCAGGCGTGCTTCGTCTGGCCGTTTGCGCAGGTCGTGCAGTTGCCGACGCAGGCGGTGGCGGTCGGCGATCATGGCGTGGTCGAGGTTGTGCAGCAGCTGGTCGATGGTGTGGTCTGTCATGGGTCTCGGGCGTGAGCAGGGCTGGCCTGCCTGGGCATGATCGGCATTCATAGGGGCGCGATTGTCGCAGATTTGTGCCTGTTCGGCACGATGGGGGCTGTTGTGGCAGGCGGGGGATCGTCGTCGAGCGGATTGCCGACGAAGGTCCGCTGAGGGCCTTCATCGGTGCAGGGTAGCGGCGTCGTTGCGAGCGCCGGCCAGGTCAGGCGCTTTTCTTGATGCCGAGTTTCTTCAGTTCTTCGTCGCGCAGCTCGCGGCGCAGGATCTTGCCGACATTGGTGGTGGGCAGCGAATCACGGAACTCGATCTGCCGCGCCACCTTGTAGCCGGTGAGGTTGGCGCGCATGTGCTCGGTCACCTGTTCCTTGGTCAGGGTGGTGCCGGGTTTGAGCACCAGGAACACCTTGATCAGCTCGCCGGACTTTTCGTCCGGAATGCCGATGGCGGCGCACTGCACCACGCCCGGCAGGCCGGCCAGGACGTCTTCGATCTCGTTGGGGTACACGTTGAAACCCGAGACCAGGATCATGTCTTTCTTGCGGTCGACGATGCGCATGTAGCCATCGGGCTGGATCACGGCGATGTCGCCGGTTTTCAGCCAGCCCTGGTCGTCGAGGATTTCCGCTGTGGCCTCCTCGCGCTGCCAGTAACCCTTCATGACCTGCGGACCCTTGACGCACAACTCGCCGACTTCGCCCAGCGGCAGTTCGGCGCCGCTGTCGTCGATGACCTTGCACAGGGTCGACGGCACGGGAATGCCGATGGTGCCGATCTGGATGGCCTGCACCGGGTTGACCGTAGCGACCGGGCTGGTCTCGGTCATGCCGTAGCCTTCGCAGATGGCGCAGCCGGTGACGGCTTTCCAGCGCTCGGCCACGCTCAGTTGTAGGGCCATGCCGCCCGACAGGGTGACTTTCAGTGCCGAGAAGTCCAGACCGCGGAAGCCTTCGTGGTTGCACAGCGCCACGAACAGCGTGTTGAGGCCGACGAAGCCGCTGAACTTCCACTTGCGCAATTCCTTGACCACCGCCGGCAAGTCGCGGGGGTTGCTGATCAGCACGTTGTGGTTGCCGATCAGCATCATGGCCATGCAATGGAAGGTGAAGGCATAGATGTGGTACAGCGGCAGCGGCGTGATGAGGATCTCGCAACCTTCCTTGAGGTTGGCCCCCATCAAGGCGCGGCATTGCAGCATGTTGGCCACCAGGTTGCGGTGGGTCAGCATCGCGCCTTTTGCCACGCCAGTGGTGCCGCCCGTGTATTGCAGCACCGCCACGTCGTCGGCAGCCGGGTTGGCCTCGACCACCGCCTGGCCACGGCCCTTGGCCAGTGCGTCGTTGAAACGCACGGCCTGGGGCAGATGATAGGCCGGCACCATCTTCTTCACGTATTTGATGACGCTGTTGATCAGCAGGCGCTTGAGGGGCGGCAGCAGGTCGGCCACTTCGGTGACGATCACGTGCTTGACGGCGGTTTGGGGCACCACCTTTTCCGCCAGGTGCGCCATGTTCGCCAGGCACACCAGCGCTTTGGCGCCGGAATCCTTGAACTGGTGCTCCATTTCCCGCGCGGTGTACAGCGGGTTGGTGTTGACCACGATCAGGCCGGCGCGCATGGCGCCGAACACCGCGACCGGGTATTGCAGGACGTTGGGCAGTTGCACGGCGATGCGATCGCCGGGCTGTAGGTCGGTGTGCTGCTGGAGCCAGGCGGCGAACTGGCCGGACAGGGCATAGAGCTCGCCGTAGGTCAGGGTCTTGCCGAAGTTGCTGAACGCCGGTTTGTCGGCGAAGCGCTGGCAGGATTGCTTGAGGACCGTCTGGACGTTGGGAAATTCGTCAGGATCGATCTCGGCCGCGATGCCGGCCGGATATTTGTCCTTCCAGAAATGTTCGATCATGGAGCCCCACTCCTTTAGCAACAGCGAATTCTCGCGCATTCATGCACTTATTATTGGGAGGCGATGGCGGCTGACTGCAACCGGAGCATCGAAAGCGCGCCGAGAGTATCAGCTTTGCCAGGGGGCGACCACATTCGAGCGAGGGCCAATCGGTCATTAAAAGGACTTATTTGCGTATATCAGTCACAAACGAAAATAGCCACGCGTGCGTTTCACAAGTGCGCTGTAATCTGCGGGCCAGTGCCGCTGGCGACGAATCCGGCGCTGGCCCGCAGGCTGTTTCGATCCGACGCTCAAGCCGAGTCGCGCAGTTCGCGGCGCAGGATCTTGCCCACCGGGGTCATGGGCAGCGCCTCGCGCACCACGATCTGGCGCGGCACTTTGTAGGCGGTGAGGTTGGCCTTGCAGTAGGCCTTGAGGTCTTCGACATCGACACCGCCTTCGCGAGCGACCACGAACAGCTTCACCGCCTCCCCGGTGCGTTCGTCGGCCACGCCGATGGCGGCGCAGTTGGCCACCTGCGGATGGCCCATGACCACGTCCTCGACCTCGTTGGGGTACACGTTGAAACCCGAGACGATGATCATGTCTTTCTTGCGGTCGACGATACGGGTGAAGCCGTCCGGGTCGATCACGGCGATGTCGCCGGTCTTGAGCCAACCGTCGGCGTCGAGCGTGTCGGCCGTGGCCGCTGGCTGTTGCCAGTAGCCCTTCATCACCTGCGGCCCCTGGATGCACAGCTCGCCTGGCGAACCCAGGGGTTGCTCGTGGCCTTGCTCGTCGATCACCTTGAAGGCGGTGCCCACCACCGGCACCCCCACCGTGCCGAGACGGGCCATCTGCCCATAGGGATTGGTACTGGCCACCGGCGAGGTTTCGGTCAGGCCGTAGCCCTCGACGATGCGGCAACCGGTCACCTGCTCCCAACGCTCGGCGGTGGCCTTGACCAGGGCCGTGCCGCCAGAGTTGGTCACTTTCAGCGCGGAGAAGTCCAGCGATTTGAAACCGGGGTGGTCCATCAGCGCGACGAACAGCGTGTTCAGGCCCAACAGCGCCGAGAAACGCCATTTGCCCAGCTCCTTGACGAAAGCGGGAATGTCGCGCGGATTGGAGATCAGCACGTTGTGGTTGCCGGTGGCGACCATGCACATGCAGTTCGCGGTGAATGCATAGATGTGGTACAGCGGCAGCGGCGCGATCATCACCTCGCGGCCTTCCTCGATCATCGGCTGGCCGTCGACGCCGTGCTGGGCGAAGCAGGCCAGCACTTGCAGCATGTTGGCGACCAGGTTGCCGTGGGTCAGCATGGCGCCCTTGGCCGGACCGGTGGTGCCGCCGGTGTATTGCAGCACGGCGATGTCGGCCTTGGTCTGCGGGATGGGTGTGTGGCGTAGCCGGCGCCCGTCGCGCAGCACTTGCTTGAAGGACAGCGCCTGGGGCAAGTGGTAGGCCGGCATCTTCTTCACCTTGTCCACCAGCAGGTTGACCAGCCAACCCTTGGCGCTGGGCAGCAGATCGCCGAGCCTGGCTTCGATCAGGTATTCGATGCCGCTATCGGCCTGCACCTCCTGCACCCGATCGCCGAACAGGTTCAGGTACACCAGCGCGCGCACGCCGGCGTCGCGGAACTGGTGGCGCATCTCCCGGGCGGTGTACAGCGGGTTGGTGTTGACCACCACCAGCCCCGCGCGCATGGCGCCGAACACGGCGATCGGATACTGCAGCACATTGGGCAGTTGCACCGCGATGCGGTCGCCGGGCTTGAGCGAGGTGTTCTGTTGCAGCCAGGCGGCGAAGGCCGCGCTGTGCCGGTCGAGGTCGGCGTAACTCAGGGTGAGGCCCAGGTTGCTGAAGGCCGGCCGGTCGGCGAAGCGCTGGCAGGCGTGCTCGAAGACCTCTACCACAGAGGCGTAGCGGGTGATGTCGAGGGCGGTGGGTACACCTGCCGGGCGTTTGTCGTTCCAGAAGTCGGCGTGCATTTATTGTTGTTCCTTTGCCTGGACGGGGAATGTCGGTTGGCCAGGGGCCTGACCCTGGCGGCGCCGTGCCCTGGAGCCGGCACGGCACCCATCGACGTTAGCAGTTGCCCGCCCGACTGGCGCTGGCCATTAACATCGTGAATCGTATTTTCCCAAGGCAGCCTATCCTTGAGCTTCGATCGGCATGGCCAGACCTACCTTGCGGACTGCACAGCGTGCTTTTTCCAATGCCCTCTGCCGTGGCGGACTCGCGGGACCGCAGCGATCGGTCGAGGAAATCGGTCGCAAAACCCCAACCGCCGATATACTGGCGGGCTTGAGCGCGCGCCGGTACACGGTCGACCTGCGCGCACCGACCCATTTGTCTCTCCCGACCGCCCGTTGAGGAACCCCGATGACCCAGGTCAGCAACACGCCCTACGAAGCCCTCGAAGTCGGCCAGACCGCCAGCTACGAGAAGTCGGTCGAAGAACGCGACATCCAGCTGTTCGCGGCCATGTCCGGCGACCACAACCCCGTGCACCTGGATGCCGAATTCGCCGCCAAGAGCATGTTCCGCGAGCGCATCGCCCATGGCATGTTCAGCGGCGCGCTGATCAGCGCCGCCGTGGCCTGCACCCTGCCCGGCCCCGGCACCATCTACCTGGGCCAGAAGATGAGCTTCCAGAAGCCGGTGAAGATCGGCGACACCCTGACCGTACGCCTGGAAATTCTCGAAAAACTGCCGAAATTCAAGGTCCGTATCGCCACCAACGTCTACAACCAGAACGACGAACTGGTGGTCGAAGGCGAAGCCGAAATCCTCGCGCCGCGCAAGCAGCAGACCGTCGAGCTGGTGTCGCCGCCGAACTTCGTCGCTGGCTGAATCCGCTGCCCGTACGCACCCTGTAACAGGCCCTCGAGCCGCCCTGAGTTGCATGGCTGGCCCGCCTGGCGCACAGCCATGAACCGCTTTCCCCGGATGTGCCTCAATGCCCGCATTGCCCCCGCAGCCCGCTTGCTGTGACCCGATCCAGTTCCACTGGCCTCTGCCCCGCCCCGTATCGGGCGCGGTTTTGGCCAGTTGCGCCTTCGACCCGTCACGGCTGGCGGCCGACGACTTCCAGCGCGCGGGCATCGAACAGACGGTGGCCCTGCACCGCTCGGTCGCCAAGCGCCAGGCCGAATACCTGGCCGGCCGCGTCTGCGCCCGCGCAGCCTTGCAGCGCCTCGATGGCCGCCTCTATGTGCCTGCCACGCAAACCGACCGCTCGCCCGCCTGGCCGGCCGGCATCCATGGTTCGATCACCCATGGCAAGGGTTGGGCCGCGGCAGTGGTGGTGGCCGACGGCGCTTGCCAGGGCATCGGCCTGGACCAGGAATGCCTGCTCGACGACGAGCGCGCCGAGCGCCTGGCTGCTGAAATCCTGACCCCGGCCGAATTGCAGCGCCTGGACCCGGCACTGGTCGGGCTGACGGTGACGCTGACCTTCTCCCTCAAGGAAAGCCTGTTCAAGACCCTCTACCCCCTCACCCAGCAGCGCTTTTACTTCGAACATGCCGAAATAGTGGAGTGGTCGCCAGCGGGCACGGCGCGGCTACGCCTGCTGACGGACCTGTCGCCGCGCTGGCGAAAAGGCGTGGAGTTGGAGGGACAATTCCGCTTGACCGACAAGCATCTTTTGAGCCTGGTCAGCGTCTGAAACAGCCGCGGCTGGACAGGCGGTCGCAAGCAATTTACGGGCTGAAAATCAACCGCAAAATTTCTTGCCTGCGTCGCTGTGTCCTGAAAAACGCCGCAACCTGCTTGGGACAAGGCCTACAGCGAATAACGAGATTTCACGCACACAGTACCCACAACTTATCCACAGGCGGGTCGCCTTGCAAAGGGGCCAGGACCGCATTATCTTGTATCGCATTCGCGGCCAACCACTACATGTTGGGTTTTGCGCCCGATTGCAAACACAAGTACGGACAAGAATTCAAATGATTTTTTGTGCGGAACTTCAAGCGGCATCAGCAGACAAATCGCTCCTGCAGAGGTGACCGAAGCAGCCCGCCTGGGCCCCGTCCGGTCATAGGTGCCCAGCTCACGCGAAGCACCAGACGGCAATGGGTTACGGGCTTGCCCGCAGCCTTTGACTTCGGCCAGGGAGTGGCATTCGTCTGCCCTAATTCCTGAGTCTGTCCCGGAGTCGGCACGCCCGAACGAGCGAATGCGCGCGTCGCATCGCTGTTCGGCGGTTAATAACGTGGACAGAACCGGTGGGCGCCCACAAGGCGCCCGAACACTATAGAAACTGTGGAGACACCCACCGATGCAAACCGACACAACTCGCGAGAACCTGCAGACGACGCTGCCACAGGGCGCCGCTTCCAACCAGGATCTGGCCGCCACTGCGCCCGGCCAATTGCGCGTGATCAAGCGTAACGGCACTGTCGTCCCGTACACCGACGACAAGATCACCGTAGCCATCACCAAGGCGTTTCTCGCAGTTGAAGGCGGCGCCGCTGCCGCCTCGTCGCGCATCCACGACACCGTCGCGCGCCTGACCGAGCAGGTCACCGCCACCTTCAAGCGTCGCATGCCCTCGGGCGGCACCATCCACATCGAAGAGATCCAGGACCAGGTCGAACTGGCCCTGATGCGCGCCGGCGAGCAGAAAGTCGCCCGCGACTACGTCATCTACCGCGACCAGCGTGCCAAGGAGCGTGCCACCCGCGCCAACGCCGACGCCGTGGTCGAGCCGCACCCGACCATCCGCATCTCCCTGGCCGACGGCAGCAAGGCGCCGCTGGACATGACCCGCCTGAACACCATCATCAGCGAAGCCTGCGAAGGCCTGGCCGAAGTCGATGGCGACCTGATCCAGCGCGAAACCCTGAAGAACCTGTACGACGGCGTCGCCCTGAAAGACGTCAACACCGCCCTGGTGATGACCGCCCGGACCCTGGTCGAGCGCGAGCCGAACTACTCCTTCGTCACCGCCCGCCTGCTGATGGACACCCTGCGCGCCGAAGGCCTGGGCTTCCTGGAAGTGGCCGACAGCGCCACCCACCACGAGATGGCCGAGCTGTACGCCAAGGCCCTGCCGGCCTACATCGCCAAGGGCGTCGAATTCGAACTGCTCAACCCTGCGCTGAAAGACTTCGACCTCGAGCGCCTGGGCCAGGCCATCGATCACGAGCGCGACCAGCAGTTCACTTACTTGGGCCTGCAGACCCTCTACGACCGTTACTTCATCCACAAGGACGGCGTCCGCTTCGAGCTGCCGCAGGTATTCTTCATGCGTGTGGCCATGGGCCTGGCGCTGGAAGAACAAGACAAAGAAGCCCGCGCCATCGAGTTCTACAACTTGCTGTCGTCGTTCGACTACATGGCGTCGACCCCGACCCTGTTCAACGCTGGTACCCTGCGTCCGCAGCTGTCGAGCTGCTACCTGACCACCGTGCCGGACGACCTGTCGGGCATCTACCACGCGATCCACGATAACGCCATGCTGTCGAAATTCGCCGGTGGCCTGGGCAACGACTGGACCCCGGTGCGTGCGCTGGGCTCCTACATCAAGGGCACCAACGGCAAATCCCAAGGCGTCGTGCCCTTCCTGAAAGTGGTCAACGACACCGCCGTCGCGGTCAACCAGGGCGGCAAGCGCAAGGGCGCGGTCTGCGCCTATCTGGAAACCTGGCACCTGGACATCGAAGAGTTCATCGAGCTGCGCAAGAACACCGGTGACGACCGCCGTCGTACCCACGACATGAACACCGCCAACTGGATCCCCGACCTGTTCATGAAGCGCGTCTTCGACGACGGTCAGTGGACCCTGTTCTCGCCGAGCGAAGTGCCCGATCTGCACGACCTGACCGGCAAGGCCTTCGAAGAGCGCTACGAGTACTACGAAGCCCTGACCGAGTACAACAAGATCAAGGTGTTCAAGACCATCCAGGCCAAAGACCTGTGGCGCAAGATGCTGTCGATGCTGTTCGAGACTGGCCACCCATGGCTGACCTTCAAGGACCCGTGCAACCTGCGTTCGCCGCAGCAGCACGTGGGCGTGGTGCATAGCTCGAACCTGTGCACCGAGATCACCCTGAACACCAACAAGGACGAAATCGCGGTCTGCAACCTGGGCTCGATCAACCTGCCGAACCACATCGTCGGCGGCAAGCTCGACACCGCCAAGCTGCAACGCACCGTCAACACCGCCGTGCGCATGCTCGACAACGTGATCGACATCAACTACTACTCGGTGCCGCAAGCGCGCAACTCGAACTTCAAGCACCGCCCGGTGGGCCTGGGCATCATGGGCTTCCAGGACGCGCTGTACCTGCAGCACATCGCCTATGGCTCGGATGCGGCCGTCGAGTTCGCCGACAAGTCGATGGAAGCGGTCAGCTACTTCGCCATTCAGGCTTCCTGCGACCTGGCCGACGAGCGCGGCGCCTACGAGACGTTCCAGGGTTCGCTGTGGTCCAAGGGCATCCTGCCGCTGGACTCGCAACAGATCCTGATCGAAGCCCGTGGCCAGAAGTACATCGACGTCAACCTGGAAGAGTCGCTGGACTGGGCGCCGGTGCGTGCCCGCGTGCAGAAAGGCATCCGTAACTCGAACATCATGGCCATCGCGCCGACCGCGACCATCGCCAACATCACCGGCGTGTCGCAGTCGATCGAGCCGACCTACCAGAACCTGTACGTGAAATCGAACCTGTCGGGCGAATTCACCGTGATCAACCCGTACCTGGTCCGCGACCTGAAAGCGCGCGGCCTGTGGGACGCGGTCATGATCAACGACCTGAAGTACTACGACGGTTCGGTGCAGCAGATCGAGCGCATCCCGCAGGAACTCAAAGACCTGTACGCCACCGCGTTCGAAGTCGAGACCAAGTGGATCGTCGATGCCGCCAGCCGTCGCCAGAAGTGGATCGACCAGGCGCAGTCGCTGAACCTGTACATCGCCGGCGCTTCGGGCAAGAAGCTCGACGTGACCTACCGCATGGCCTGGTACCGCGGTCTGAAGACCACCTACTACCTCCGTGCCCTGGCCGCGACCAGCACCGAGAAGTCGACCATCAACACCGGCAAGCTCAACGCCGTATCGAGCGGCGGCGACAGCGCCCCGGCCCAGGCCGCCGGCCCCGCCCCGGTGCCTAAAGCTTGCGCCATCGACGAGCCGGATTGCGAAGCCTGCCAATAAGGCCCGACGCCGCGCATCGAGCGCGGTCCCTGTGGGAGCGGCTTCAGCCGCGATGGGCTGCGCAGCAGCCCTGACAGCTGCAGTCATCGTCAGTCCGGCCTCCCCCATGCTTCCGCCGGGCAGCGCCATACAACACGGACGCGCCACCGCAACACTCAACACAACAAACCGAGGCCTAGCCGCCTCGGCCGCCCCATACCGGGCTTACCTGATTTGCGTGCACTGCATCACCCCGACAAAGGGTCAGGAACCGCATCCCCTTTCCACGGCCCTACCTGCATAGGGCCCTCAAGCCGGAGCATCCACCATGCTGAGCTGGGACGAATTCGATAAAGAAGACGGCGAAGTCGCCGCCAAGACCGCTACGCCTGCCCAGGCCGCCGCCACCGCCAACCTGGACCGCCTCGACAGCGCCGGCGACGCCGCCGCCCAGGAAGCCCGCGCCGCCACCGCCGCCGACTCCGACGCGGTCAAGCGCGCCAAGGCCTCGCTGAACGACCTCGACGTCGCCGAAGGCCTGGCCGAGCTGGAAGGCTCCGCCGCCCGCGTCGCGGTCGACGAAAAGCGTATGATCAACTGCCGTGCCGACCTCAACCAGCTCGTACCCTTCAAGTACGACTGGGCCTGGCAGAAGTACCTCGATGGCTGCGCCAACCACTGGATGCCGCAAGAGGTCAACATGACCGCCGACATCGCCCTGTGGAAGAGCCAGGACGGCCTGACCGAAGACGAACGGCGCATCGTCATGCGCAACCTGGGCTTCTTCTCCACCGCCGACTCCCTGGTCGCCAACAACTTAGCGCTGGCCGTGTACCGCCTGATCACCAACCCCGAATGCCGCCAGTACATCCTGCGCCAGGCCTTCGAGGAAGCGATCCACACCCACGCCTACCAGTACTGCATCGAATCGCTGGGCATGGACGAAGGCGAGATCTTCAACATGTACCACGAGATCCCGTCGGTCGCGAAAAAGGCCGCCTGGGGCCTGAAGTACACCCGCGCCATCTCCGACCCGGAATTCAACACCGGCACCCCGGAAACCGATAAAGAACTGCTGCGCAACCTGATCGGTTACTACTGCGTACTGGAAGGCATCTTCTTCTACTGCGGCTTCACCCAGATCCTCTCCATGGGCCGCCGCAACAAGATGACCGGCGTCGCCGAACAGTTCCAGTACATCCTGCGCGACGAGTCGATGCACCTGAACTTCGGCATCGACGTGATCAACCAGATCAAGATCGAGAACCCGCACCTGTGGGACTCGGCGATGAAAGACGAAGCCACGCAGATGATCCTGCAAGGCACCCAGCTGGAAATCGAATACGCGCGCGACACCATGCCGCGCGGTGTGTTGGGCATGAACGCGGCGATGATGGAGGACTACCTCAAGTTCATCGCCAACCGTCGTCTGACGCAGATCGGCTTGAAGGAAGAGTACCCAGGGACGACCAACCCGTTCCCGTGGATGAGCGAGATCATGGACTTGAAGAAGGAGAAGAACTTCTTTGAGACGCGGGTGATTGAGTATCAGACGGGTGGGGCGTTGAGCTGGGACTGATGGTCCGGGCTGGAACTGGAAGGGCTGCCATTTGGCAGCCTTTTTATTGCTCGGAATACATTTTTAAGGTTGGCTCTCTAAGTTAGGAAGTCTCCTACACTGCCGTTATTGCCTAACTCAACATCTCACGATAACGTTTCCCAGCGCTTAAGAACGCTCACGCGGCGGAACCCGTTCCCGTTAGCAACGGCTCTCCTGATCAAGGAAGGCCCTATATGAACACTCGTTTCGAACCTAGTCTGTTTACCCGCCACAACCGCCCCCTTCACACGCTTTGGCTCGACGCCCAAGCCTGGTTCTGCGCCCACGAGCTGGGTCGTATGGCCGGCCGACTCTACGATCAGCGCTGCATCCGTAAGCTCGATGCCGATCAACATCGAGTCGTGCAGCTGTTTCGCTATGGCCAGTTCAGCGAGACAACAATGATTAGTGAGTCTGGCGCCTCTACGTTGCTTGCGCATCACTATATTCCCGAGAATCGCAGCCTTCGTCATTGGCTCACGCACGAGGTAGTCGAGGCATTACGCAGGGGCGCTTGCAGTGATGATGCGCACTCGCCACACCTTGATTCCATGGCTTGGCCCGGCGGGCACGTGACGAGTTTTATGTACTGGGGTGGTGAGCGTTGGATGCGCATCAGAGACATGCCAAGGCTGATCGACGCTGAAGAACGTGTATGTATGTCGAGGCGATCGAATGTGAGCTGGATGGCACGTGCGCGCCAGGCGTTGAGGCTATCGACATGATGAGTAATTGAGACGTCCGCTAATTGGGCCGTTAAGCGGCCTGGTCGTCTTTAGAGCTGGTCTTTGAGCAGGCCGGAGCGTTCCGAGACGATTGCACGGCTCACGCTTTGGTGAGCCGGCTGGCTCAACGCAGTGGTTCAGGTTCCACCAGATGACTCGGGTAGCCCGATGAAAACTAGGCATCAAACACGCCTTAGCGATGAAGTCATCGAATATCTGGAAAGCCAGATTCCAGCGATAGCCGCAGCGGCGACTCGCCTCGCCTATTTCCAAGCCGTAGCGGCAGGCCACACCGTGGTAACCCTCGAGCAAAACCGTCTTATGGCCAGATACGCAGATGGGCGTATTGAAGTAATGGCGGAGACGAAACCCGGTATGAAGGTGACGATGGGAAAGCGCTTCAGCGTGCGCAAAATCGGTGGGTGCGCCTAAACGTCGTCTTATTGCCAGCCCCAGCGGGTCAGGAAAAAGCACGATCCAAGACTGACCTCTTCGTCTGATTAGCCCCTTACATAAACATCGATAAATCAGTTCGAAGCGGAAGCTATAGGTCTTCCAGCTGCGCCTTCACGCGTTGGGGCAAAGCAAGCCGCTCCCTGGCAATCGCGATCAGGTGTTCGTCTTCCTCGCTCATCGAGACAGGCCAAAACGGCAGTTCTCCTTTTTCGGCCACATATTGCAGCGCTTGGCGCACGAACTCAGACGGGGTGACACCCAGTCGTTCGAGCTGTTGGTACGCACGGGCTTTGAGCACGTCGTCGATGCGGATATTGATAGACGCCATGCAGGGCTACTCTCTATGAAGATAATGGTCGTGACAGCGCCCCGGCTTCAGCCCGAGCTCAACGGACGCCCACCTTTCGCAACCTCTGCGCACCCATGTCGGCCAGTTCACATCGCTTGCTGGGATGCCGGAAAACGGCATCCCTACCCCCACCCCAACTCCCCCGACAACCGCCCCACCACCCCCTTCACCACCGGCACCAACTCCCCCATCTTCCCCTCCGACATATACGGCACCGTACTCGCCACACTCACCCCCGCCACAATCCGCCCGCTGGCATCGCGCACCGGCGCCGCCACACAGCGTATCGACGGTTCGTTGTCTTCCAGATCGAACGCATACCCCCCCGTCGCATACTCGACCATGCGTCGCTCGAACTGCGCCCAGGTCTGCTCCACATGCTGCGGCCAGAACGCGCTCTTGCCGCCGGCCGGCAGGCTGGTTTCATACAGCCGCTGCCACTCGGCCGGGGTGTCGTCGATCATCATCGCCTTGCCGATCCCGGTGCGCGCCAGCGGCATGCGGTGGCCGACGCGGGAGCGCATTTCCGGGCCGTTGCGGCCGGGGGTCTTGTGCAGGTAGAGCACTTCATCGCCTTCGCGGATGGCCAGGTGGATGGTGTCGCCGGTCAGGGCCGACAGCTCGTCGAGGTACGGCGCGGCGAGCGTCACCAGGGGTAGCTCTTCACGGGCCTGAAAGCCCAGTTCGATCAGCTTGGGGCCGAGCAGGTAGCCGACCTGGGGCAGCACGCGCAGGTAGCGCTCCTCCACCAGGCAACTGACCAGACGGTGGGTGGTGCTACGGGTGGTGCCGATGTGCTGGGCGATGGCCTTGAGGTCGCGGGCGCCGGCGGCCACGGCCTGGACTACGCCGAGGCCACGCAGGAGGGTCTGGGTGCCGGTGGGAGCGGCATCCTTGGAGGGCTTGGTAGGGTCTTGCATGGGTGGCCTGCGACGGTGAACGGATGGGCGGGCGACAGTATGGTCGCCCGCAGGCCGAGGCTACAACTCGATGCGCTCGACCTTGCCCACCAGCAGGATGTACGACAGTGCGCCGAGCAGCGCCAGTGTCGCGATGTATGTGATGGCCGGGGCGAACGAGGCGCCGCTGGCGAGGAAGCCGATCACGATCGGGGTGACGATGGCCGAGAGGTTGCCGATGAAGTTGAAGACTCCGCCCGTCAGCCCGAGCAAGCGCGCCGGGGCGAGGGTCGAGACCAGCGACCAGGTGATCGAGGCCAGGCCGTTGCCGAAGAAGGCCAGGGCCAGGAAAGCGATCACCAGCGGCGTGGAGTCGACGAAGTTGGCACCGATGATGGCCGTGGAAATCAGCAGGCCGCCGATGATCGGCAGCTTGCGGGCGAAGCCCACGCTGGCGCCGCGGCGGATCAGCCAGTCGGAGAAGAAGCCCGAGCACAGCACGCCGACGAAGGCTGCGAGAAACGGCAGTGAGGCCAGCAAGCCAGACTTGATGAAGTCCATGCCGCGGTATTTCACCAGATAGGTCGGGAACCAGGTGAGGAAGAACCACAGCGTCGAATTCAGGCAGAACTGCCCCAGGTAGATGCCCCACAACTTGCGCTTGCTGAGCACGATGCCGAGGTCCGCCCAGCTGAACTTGGCTTTGACTTTGGCCTGCTCGGCCTGGATGTCGACCAGCCCGCCGCCGGCGCGGATCAATTCGATTTCCGCCTCGTTGGCGCCTTTGAAATCGCGTGGCTCGCGATAGACCAGGTACCAGATCACGCCCCAGAGGATGCCCACCGCGCCGGTGGCGACGAACACCATGTGCCAGCCGAAAGCATGTTGCAGCCAGGCCAGCACCGGGGTCAGGAAGGCCAGGCCGACGAATTGCCCGGAGGTGTAGAAGCCGATGGCCGTGGCCCGCTCGCGCTCGGGGAACCAAGTGGTGACCACACGGCTGTTGATCGGATAGGCCGGCGCTTCCAGCGCGCCGACCGCCATGCGCAGCACGAACAGCGCGATGAAACTGGCGGCAAAGCCCAGCAACACCGTGGCGATCGACCACAGCACCAGCGCCGCCGTGTAGAGAATGCGCGGCGGCACCCGGTCGACCAGCCAGCCGCCCGGGATCTGCATGGCCGCATAGGTCCAGCCGAACGCCGAGAACACCAGGCCGACGTGGATCGGGTCGATGCCCAGTTCGCTGGTCAGCGCGGGCGCGGCGATCGACAGGTTGCTGCGGTCGAGGTAGTTGATCACCACGGTGATGAACAGCAGCACCATGATAAAAAAACGCTTGCGGCTGGGCGCCACCAGGACGGGTTGCCCGGCGAGGATCTGCGGCTGCATGGGGGGGGCCTCTTGTTGTGATTATTGAGGTCGGTTCAGCGGTTGGATGGGCGCGCCGCTACCACTCGGCAAAGCTGCCGTCGGCGTGGCGCCAGATCGGGTTGCGCCAGCGATGGCCGATGGCTGCGCGCTCGATCACGTATTCCTCGTTGATTTCGATGCCCAGGCCCGGGCCGTTGGGGATCTTCACCATGCCCTGCTCGTAGTCGAACACGCCGGGGTCGCGCACGTAGTCGAGCAGGTCGTTGCTCTCGTTGTAGTGGATGCCCAGGCTCTGCTCCTGGATGAACGCGTTGTAGCAGGCGGCATCGAGTTGCAGGCAGGCGGCCAGGGCGATGGGCCCCAGCGGGCAGTGCAGCGCCAGGGCGACGTCGTAGGCCTCGGCCATGTTGGCGATCTTGCGGGTTTCGGTGATGCCGCCGGCGTGCGAGGCGTCGGGTTGGATGATGTCGACGTAGCCCTCGCTGAGGACGCGCTTGAAATCCCAGCGCGAGAACAGCCGCTCGCCGAGCGCGATCGGCGTGCTGGTCAGCGGTGCCAGCTCTTTGAGCGCCTCGTAGTTTTCGCTGAGCACCGGCTCTTCGATGAACATTAGCTTGTAGGGGTCGAGCTCCTTCATCAGCACCTTGGCCATCGGCTTGTGCACGCGGCCATGGAAGTCGACGCCGATGCCGACGTTCGGGCCGACCGCGTCGCGCACGGCGGCGACGTTGGCCAGGGCTTGGTCGACCTTGTCGAAGGTGTCGAGAAATTGCAGCTCTTCGGTGCCGTTCATCTTCACGGCGGTGAAGCCGCGGGCCACGGCTTCCTGGGCCGCGCGGGCGGTGTCGGCCGGGCGGTCGCCGCCGATCCAGGAGTACACGCGGATCTTGTCGCGCACCTGGCCGCCGAGCAGGTCGCTGACCGAGACGCCCAGGGCCTTGCCCTTGATGTCCCACAGCGCTTGGTCGATGCCGGCCAGGGCGCTCATGTGGATGGCGCCGCCGCGGTAGAAGCCGCCGCGGTAGAGCACGGTCCAGATGTCTTCGATGTTGCGCGGGTCTTTGCCGATCAGGTAGTCGGCCAGTTCCTCGACGGCGGCGGCCACGGTATGGGCGCGCCCTTCGACCACGGGCTCGCCCCAGCCGGTCACGCCCTGATCGGTCTCGACCTTGAGGAAGCACCAGCGCGGCGGAACGATGAAGGTGGTCAGTTTGGTGATTTTCATCTGCTTGTCTCTCTTGTTGGATGCAGCGCGGTGATGGCTCAGCGCAGGGCTTGCCAGGCGGTCACGTAAGCCTTGGCATTGGCCGCGACCTGCTCGGGCGTCATGCCTGGCTTGTACAGGCCGGAGCCCAGGCCGAAGCCGCGGGCGCCAGCGTCGTGGAACTGCTGCAAGTTGCTGGGGGTGATGCCGCCGACCGGCGCCAGCAGCGTGCCGGCAGGCAACACCGCCAGCCAGGCCTTGACCACCGCCGGGCCCATCTGCTCGGCAGGGAACAGCTTGAGCACGTCGGCACCTTCGGCCAGGGCGGCGAAGGCCTCGGTCGGCGTGGCGACGCCAGGCGCCAACCACAGGCCAGCGGCTTTGGCGGCACGCAGCACCTGTGGATCGCTGTGGGGCATGACGATCAGTTGGCCGCCCGCCGCTTTCACGTCCGCCACCTGGGCGGGCGTGAGCACGGTGCCGGCGCCGATCAGGCAATCGGCAGGCAGGCTGTCGCGCAGCAGGCGGATGCTCTGGTACGGCTCGGGGGAGTTGAGCGGCACTTCGATGACGCGAAAGCCGGCGGCATACAGCGTTTCGCCCACCGCTACCGCCTCACGGGGGTTCAGCCCGCGCAGGATTGCGATCAAACCGTTCTGTGCCAGTGCTTGTTCGAGCATTTGGGGGCTCCTTTCAAAGGGCAGGTGGAGTGCCGGCACGGACCAGGCCGGCGGCCAGCGCCAGTTGCCAGAGGCCGCGCGCGGTGGCGTGTTCGGCGATGCTCGCGGCGCCGAAGCCGCAGGCTTGCAACGCTCGGTCGTAACGCGCGCACAACGGGGCGCTGCCGATCAGCACCACGGCGGGCAGGTGCGCGCTGTCGTGCCGTTGGCGCTGCACCTTCGCGAGTGCTACCAGTTCGTGGCCGATCAACAGGCCCGAGAGGTAGTCGGTCTGTGCCGTCGCGCTCAAGTCGCCGGTCAGGCCCAGGGTACGGGCGCTGAACAGGGTGGAAAGCAGGCCGATGTCGCCCTCGCTCGACAGCGCGACCTGCACACCTCGGTCGAACGCCAGAGCGTCGAAGGTGCCGCCACGCCGTTGGGTGCGGCCCAGGATGCTGTGTTCGCTGAGCACTGCGAACACCTCACCGGTCATGAAGGTGTCGAAGTGCTGGATGCAGCCATCGGCCACCTGCACCCACTTCGAATGGCTGCCAGGCAGGCCGATCAGCACGTCGCCATCGGGCAGACTGGGCAGCGCGCCGAGCACTTGGGTTTCTTCGCCGCGCATGACATTGGGCAGGCGCGAGCGCTGGATCACGCCCGGCACGATGTACACGTCGACGCCTCGCCGGCTGTGCACGGTATGCAGCGCGGCACCGAGGCTGGTGACATCGGCGGGGGTGTCTCGGTAGGCCGCTTCGCTCCAGCCTTGGGCACTGCCGACCATGCCGCAGGCGATCACCGGCAAATCGGGCTGGGCGTCGAGCCAGTCGCCGCAGGCGTCGTCGAAGGCCAGTTCGAAACCGTCGCTGCACAGCTCACCCTTGATTGGGCGTGGGGTGGTGGGTAGCTGCATGACGCCGCTGGGCAATGCGCGCACGTCCAATACCTGGCCGTCGGCTGCGAGTTTGTAAGCACGAAGAGAGGTGGTACCCCAGTCGAGCGCGATCAATTGCGCCTGCATCGCTTCACCTGTTGTGTTTTTGGCAGTGAGTGAAGCGACTATAAACCTGGGGAAGCGGAAATTCCAATATGTAAAACTTTATCCCATATATAGGGATTAACAGCGTTAATGATGGGTAAGCCATCGGCGAAGCAAAATAGCCATGACAGCCGTACCCGCACGCCTCGATTTGGAAGTCGGGGCGGGTCTCGCCAACGTGTTTTTCTACAAAGGAAGTATTGAGGGATTAGCGCGATGTACCAGTCTAGGCCGGTACTGAATGCGCTACAGCCCCAAGAGGCCTGCCATGGGGGTGAACCAGGCCGCCGGGGTTGTACGTGGGCGTAGACATGACCGAACGAGCTTCTTGCTGGAAACGATGTCCAGTCAAGGTTTCGAATCTGCGCCTTTAGCGGGCGCCTCCACCCGATCCACCAACACCTGTTGCTGCGTCAGCAAATCCGTCAACGCCACTTCACGTTCGTTGAGCTGCGGGGTGATCATCACTGAGCGGATCAAGTGATACGTCTTCCCTTCACGCACCTGAATGTTCTCGAACGTAACCACGACCGAATCGTTGCGCCAATCACCAATGTCGAATCCGCCTGCGGCCAGGAACCTCTGGATATCGCGTTCGTCGTTGAAGGCGTTCGCCGGCAGTATCAGCGGACGTTCATTGAGAAAGACCTGGTAGTACTGATGCGACCCGGCTGGAAAATTCTCTTGCACCACGTGCTCGATTCGCCAGTGGTGCACGGTGTTTTCATACACCACGGTGCGCTGGGTCTGATTACCGCTGCACGCGGCCATGATGGGCAGCACGAGCAGGCCGAGGCAGTTTCGAAGGGTGCGCAGGATCATGGATTGGGCTTCGCTATCGTTGAACGTTGGAATGGGCAGGCCTGAAAGCCTACGTTGGCTGAAGGCGGATGCGCAATTGATCGACCGACCTGTCGCGTCTACTGACCTGCTGAAGTCTGGGAATAACAATCACCGGCGAGCTTGCGCAGCTGTACTCACATAGCCAAACAACAGACTTGATCCATGCCTTCTTAAGCTATATAAAATCTTTCATAACAATCCTTATGGCCTGTAAGAACCTTTTTGGAAGTTCTTAAAATGACAGTTTTCCCGCTCGCATGTGCCGACAGGCTAATGAAAATAGGGCTTCTAGCCAGAACCCGTCGACTCGAACAGAAAATTCGTCGCAAAGACCTGGCCGCGCAGACCGGTTTGTCGCTCACCACCCTCGGCAAGATCGAAGCCGGGACACCTACCGTGGAGATGCGTAGCTACATGATCGCGTTGTGGCACCTGGGCGTGCTCGACGAAGCGTTTCAGGACGTGCCGATGACCTCCCCCGCGTCGTTCGCCACGGAACATCGGGTGCGTCTCAAGCGCGTTTCAAGAGAAGATTTCTGATGGCCAGCCCCTACCTCTACATTGCTCAGCCAGTGCGAGCACTACAAGCTGTCCGAGCCAGAGGCATTGGCGGTGATCGACGAAGTGATGAGCTGGGAATCCGATCTGGTAGGGCACTACGGGCATCACCTGAGCGAACCCGAGCTGAGCGTCGCGCTCCAGGCCATGGGAGCTCAGAAACTGCGATAGCGAATGCGGTATCGATCCATAAGCGGATGTAGATATCCGAATCGCACTCACACTGTCATGGGCGACCCGAAAGGACGCCCGTTCAGACTGGATGGGTAAATCCAGAGCTACCGCAACCACCCCTCCAACAACCCCACATTGCCGCAAGCCAACAGCAGCCCCAGCAAAACTCGGCACTTGCGCGGGCACAAAGCCCCTGCCATGTGCACCCCACGCGCCTGCAGGTCTATCTCTCCCCCGACGAACCCATAACTCGACCTCGCCGTCGGTCCATTGCCCGTACGCGTGGCGACCACCACAGGCATCTGTGCCGCCAGCTCACCCAAGGCCTCGGCCCAGGCATGCGACACATGCCCTGCGCCGAACCCTGCGATCACCACACCGGCATAGCCCAGCTCCGGCAATGCCCACAGCAGGTCCGTATCCGCCCCAAGGCAGGCTTCGAGCAATGCGACGGGCGGCATCGGCCCGGTGGGCACTGGCAGCGGCGCATGCGCGCGGCCCGGGCGGTAGTAATGCACAGTGCCTTCGACCACCACGCCCTCGGGCCCGACACCAGGCGACTCGAACGCCGCCAGCGCCAGGCTGGCCGTTTTGCGCACTTGGCTGGCGTGGTGGATGGTGTCGTCGAGCACCACCTGCACACCTCGACCACGGCTGCGCTCGGCCAGGGCCACCTGCACCGCCGCCAGCAGGTTGCCTGGCCCATCGGCGCCCGGCTGGCGCGCCGAGCGCATGGCGCCGGTCATCACCAACGGCGCGGCGCAGGGCCAGAGCAGGTCGAGCAAGTAGGCCGTCTCCTCCAGCGTGTCGGTGCCTTGGGTCAGCACCACGGCCCGCGCACCGGCCTCGACCTCACGCTGCGCCCAGCCCAGTGCTTCGAGCAGCGTGGGTATGTCGAGGGAGGCGCTGGGTTGCAGGCAGAGCGTGCGCGCCCGCACCTGCGCCAGATCGGCGAGCTGCGGCACGCTGCGTAGCAGGGCTTCGCAGTCCAGGCTCGGCGTGACGCCCTGACGCTCGCCGTCGGGCTGCATGCTGAGCGTGCCGCCCAGGCTGCCGACCGACACCCAGGGCAGTACGTTCGACCGGCTCATCCCTCACCTCCGGGAAATGCCCAAGCCAACAGCGGCACCAGGGCCAGGGTGGTCAACGCCATCGACAGCACGTTGCCGATGTAGCCGTGCATGTAACTTGGCAGGCGCTGACTGATCGCTACCGCCAAGGGTGGTGCGAACACGGCGCCCAGCAATGCGCTGCCCACCACCACCTGCCAGTGCCCACCGACCGTCAGCACCGCGGCCGGCACCAGCGAAACGATCGGAATGTAAGTCGGGTACCAGCCGCGCGCCTGCCATTGCCTGCGCCACAACAGCACACCCGTCAACGAGGCCAGCGCCTGCCCGGCGATGATCTGCACGATCAGTTGCGAGCCATAGGCCGGCGCGGCCGGGGTCAGCCACCAGGCCAGGAAGGCGCCCAGCAGCAAGCCGAGGCTGGCCAGTTCGTTGCCGAAGAAAGGTGCTTCGCTGAAATCGGCCAGCACGCGGCGCAAGGTCCAGCCGATGCCATAGCGCGGCGGCGGTGCAGCGACGGTCACAGGTTCCGGCCGCAGACCACCGCTGACCAGCACCGGACACCGCTTGCACAACACGAACGCCAGCACGCTCGCCACGGCCATGCCCAGCACGTTGCCGATCACCACCGGCAAGCCCAGCGGATAGCACAGGTAGTTGACCAGCAGCAGGCTGGCCGGCGTCACCAGCAGCGCGCCCAACAGCGCACCGTTGAGCGCCACGCGCCAGCCGCCACCGAACATCAGCACCATGGCCGCCGGGAGCGAGACGAAGGCGACGAAGGTCGGCTGCCAGGTGCCGCCGTTCAACGTCCAGCCCCACAGCACGTGGCTGAACAGCAGGCCGAGCAAGGAGCTGACGAACACCCAGGGCCAGAGTCCGGTGCCGTAACAGATGGCGAAGCCCTGCCAGCGATACCCTCGCGCATTGGCCCAATGGCCCAGGCAGGCGCCCAACAGCAGCCCGAGCGCGGGCAACTCGTGTTTGTAGAACGCGACTTCGCTGATGTCGCCAAGTATCCAGCGCAGGCGGCTCAGGGGTTGGTCCAGGGTGCTGGAGAGCGTGGCGTAATCGGGCCACTGCCCGGCAACCAGGCTGGCCAGCAACAGGGTCGACAGCGCCACGAACAGCGCCGTGCTGGGGCATACGACAGATGAAGTAGGACGGTTCATGCGGCCTCCTCAGCGTGGCATCGGTGCGTGCAGGCGATAGCCGAGCGCAGCGTCGTACAGGTCGGTGCGACGGTCGCGCTGCAGGTCGTTGAGGCTGTTCCAGATGGGCGCGCTGCGCGCGGCGGTGAGGTCGACGTCGGCGTAGAGGATGCATTGCTCTTCGGCACCGGCCACCTCGCCGATGGGCCAGCCGTTGGTGCCGGCGATCAGCGAGCAGCCGAGGAAGCGCCCGTCGCGCTCGCTGCCGATGCGATTGGCGGCGGCGATGTAGAGGTTGTTGACGTGGGCCGCGGTGATGGTCAGGTACGAGGCCATGCAGCGACCGGCCGCATCAAACAGCGGCGGCGGCGTCCACACCCAGTTGTTCAGGCTGCAGATGATGTCGGCGCCCTGGGCGGCCATCAGACGCGGCACCTCCGGGAACCAGATGTCCCAGCAGATCAACAGGCCGATGCGGCCGATGGGCGTTTCGAACACGGGAAAGCCCAGATCGCCTGGCGTGAACCAGAGCTTTTCCTGGTTCCACAGGTGAGCCTTGCGGTAGTGGCCGAGCAGGCCGTCGGGGCCGAACAGCACGGCGCTGTCGTACAGTTTCAGGCCGTCGCGCTCGACGAAGCCGGCCGCCAGGTACACGCCATGCTCACGGGCCAGGTCCGCCCAGGCACACACGCTATCGCCTGCGCCCAGCGTCTCGGCATGGGCATAGGCCTCGGCGCGGGACGAGAAGGTGTAACCGGTGTTGCAGAGTTCGGGCAGCACGATCAGGTTGGCGCCGGCGGCAATCGCCTGTCGCGCCAAGGCCAGGCTGTGTTGGAGGTTGCGCTCGCCATGTTCGACACCCACTTGTGGGTCGAACTGGATGACGGCGATGCGGACGGGGCTGACAGCGGTGCAATGGTCGGTCATTCCGGCTTCCTTTTTTGGGTTTGTTGTGGAAGGCGGCCAGTACAACGGGGATGGTCGAGCGCCGACAGTCGGGAAATTCCGAAGGGCTTGAAGGAATAGTCGCACGCGGTTGAGGGAGGCGCCCTACAAGGCCCGCCTCCTGATAAACGTCAACGCACTTGGTAATGCGGATAGTGGTCGAGGATGAAGTCGCCGTTGAAGCGTGCCTGAGTGCGCTGGCACACGTTGATCACCGCGTCGACGGCGGTACGCAAGCAGGGCTCGGTCCAGCCGGCATCGACGGAAAAAGACTCTCCAGCCAGGTAGAGCCCGGATTCGCCGCCCAGGTCGCGGTTGTATTTCATCAGGCTGACCGCGTCATAGTAGGTGCCAGCGCGATACAGCTTGGCGCAACCCAGGGCATTGGCATCGGTGAGCCAACGCTGTATCCGAATGTTGCCGACATCCACGTAAGGGGAAATCGGTTCGGCGATATTGGTGCAGCGCAGCAGGATACGGTCCAGCTCCTTCAGGCATTTTTCGACCAACTCGCCGTCATCGAAGCTGGCCAGCTTGCTGGCATCGTCTTCCCAGGTGTAGCTGAGCAGGATGCAGTCTTGCGCGTAGCTGCCGTTGTAGCGATACGCATAGACATCGTGCACGAAGCTGTCGGTGACCAGGATCTGCGGCAGCTGCGGATGGTGATCGAGGAAGGCTTTGTCCAATCCGGCGTAGACCTTGCAACTGGTTTCCCAGTGCGCGTGTTTCCAGGCATCGATCACTGAGAACGGTAATAACGCCTTGCCGAAGCCTTCGAGGCGCAGGTTGGTCTCGATCAGCCATGACGGCAGGGTCAGGATCACGCTTTCGAAATCCTCACTGCGCAATTGCGCGTGGTCAGAAGCGCTGTGCTGCCAGCGGTAGCTGACCCGGATACTGCCGTCTTCACGTTTTTGCAGAGCGACCACCGAACTGTCGGTCAACAGTCCGTCCTGGCGCGCGATGCAGTGTTCGTACAAGGAAGTGCCTAGCTCGGCGATGTTCATGAACAGCTGGCATTCGTCCATCGCCACCAGCCCGACATAACCGGGCGGCTGGAACGGCAGCCCTTGGCTGTCGGGCAAGGGTTGCGCATGCAGATGAGGTGCCGGCAGCGGCTGGCCGTGTTCGTCCACACGTCCATGCACCAGTTGCAGGTGGCTGCTGAAACCGAAGATTGCAGTGCGTAGAGGGTACAGGCAGCACACGTCGTAGAACGCCCCCCAACTGCCGTCGCCGATACCGATCGAGTAGAAGATCGCGGATTCGTCGGCCGTCATGCCCAGCCCCCCGAAGTCACCTGGCTGCTCGGGGTTCAATGCGTCCAGCTTGGGCAAGTCCACCAAGTCGCGGAACGACAAGCGGTGATAGCGCTCGACGATGGCGGACCACAATGCCGGCCATTCGGCCGTGCCATACCTACCGGCCACTTCAACGGCGAAACGTTTGGCGAAGCTCAGCCATTTTTCCTGCACGCGCTGCAGTATCGAGGTAGGCGGCGGTGTGTCGCCCTGGGCATTGCGCCATATCAGCAAGGTAGGATCGCCCTCCCCCTCCAGCTGCCCTTCGCGCAGATAGATGCCGGTAGCGTTGACCCAAGGCGTACCGGGATTGGGAAAGTCGGAAATGCGCAACTCGAAGAGGTCGGCGTAGTACGCCATGAGCGAGCGCCCTGCTTTTGGGGGCTCGCCGGTTCTGTTGAAGAAGGGCATGCGCATCGCGCCCAGCTCGAAGGGAGTGCAGGCCTGTGCGGATGCTGACGGTGTGCTGGGGACTGTCAGGTGGCGGCCGCCGACACGCTGCGATTGTTCGAACAGGGTGACGTGGGTATAGCCGCAGCGCAGCAATTCACGGGCAGCGGTCAAGCCCGTGATGCCGGCACCCACGATGGCGATGCGATGCTCTGGCCGCGTTGCCTGGGCAATGCCGCCGGTCTGTTCGATCAGCCGGCGGTAGTCGAAGCACAGGTCGGGTGGATTGGGAAAGCGTGCAGCCCATGGCAGGCTCGGTGATTCGGGCGTGATGGCCAGGTCGGCAGGATGGTTGTGGGTAGATCCGATGGTCATGGTCGAGCTTCCTGGATTAAAGGAAGCGGCAGCCTGAACTACCGGTCGTGGCGAAGGTGGCACCCTGCTAACGCAGGTTTGGCACTTCTTGCGCTACGAGCCTCTGCGTGTACCAGGGCACGTCTGTGCCCTCATTGCGGTTTGGGCTCGAACAACTCCACATCCCGCGCATCCACCCGCCTGGGCAGCAGCCCCTCACGCTGAAACGCATCGGCAATGCGCTGCTGTTCGGCCAGGTCCTCCACCCTCACCGGCTGCACGTCATAGCTGCGACGCGCGTTGGCCTGCTGCACGGTGGCGCTGTCCAGGTTGCCCCACAGCGGGCCGAGAATGGCCCCCGCTTCGCGCGGATGCGCCTTGGTCCAGGTACCGATTTGGCGCAACGCCACATAGACCTGCAGCAACACCTCGGGGTGCGCCTTCGCATAATCGCTGCCCGCCAGGTAATAGCGCTGGTAGCTGGCCAGGCCCTTGCCGTCGGCGAGCACCCGGGCCTGTTGCTGTCGTTGTGCGCTGGCGACGTACGGGTCCCAGGTGACCCAGGCGTCGACCTTGCGGTTTTCGAACGCGGCGCGGCCGTCGGCGGGGATGAGGTAGGCCGGGGAGATGTCCTTGAAGCTCAGCCCGGCCTTGGCCAGGGCCTGGATCAGCAGATAGTGGCTACCGGCCGCCTTGGTCACGGCGATGCGTTTGCCCTTGAGGTCGGCCAGGGTCTGCAGCGGTGAGTCGTCCGGAACCAGGATCGCCTGAGCGGTGGGCGACGGCGCCTCGCGGGCGAAATAGGTGAGCTTGGCACCGGCGGCCTGGGTGAACACCGGCACGGTGTCGGCGACATCGGCGGACAGGTCGACGTTGCCCAGGTTGAGCGCTTCGAGCAGCGGCAGACCGCTGGGAAACTCGTGCCAGCTGACGCGGATGCCGTCCGCCTTGAGGCGCTGTTCCAAGGTGCCCTGCGCCTTGAGCAAGGTCAGCAGCGTGGAGGACTTCTGGTAGCCGATGCGCAAGGTCTGCTCGGCGTGGGCCAGGCCCGGCAGCAGCGCGCCAGCCAGCAATGCCAGGCCCCAGCGGCGTAAGGTCGACGCGGGGCTCATGGCTGCACCGCCACATCGTCACGGGTTTTCAAGGTGAAACCGCTGGCGAAGGTGGGTGCTACGTCGAGGTGCTGGTTCATCAGTCCATGGGCTTGGTAGAAATCTGCGGTGGCTTGCTGCTCGGCGACGGTAGTCGGATCGATTACCTGCCAGCGCAACTGGCGGCGCTCGAATTGCAGGCGTGCAGCGTTCTCGGGGAAGCCGATGATGGCGGCCAGGGTCTTCGAATAGCTGTCCAGGTTATGGTTGGCCCATGCCTGGGCGTCGGCCAGACGGTTCAGATAATCCTGTAGCGCAGCGCGTCGTGCGGGGTCGGCCAGCGCCTGGTCGGTGGCGGCCAGGAAACTGTTGCCGCTCGACAGCCCGCGGCCATTGACCAGCACCCTGCCCTGGCCGCTGACCTCGGCCAGGGCGGTGTAGGGTTCCCAGGTCGACCAGGCGTCCACCGAGCCGTTGGCCAGGGCGATCTTGGCGTCCACCGGGCCAAGGAAACGGAACTCCACGTCCTTCTCGGTCAAGCCAGCCTGATCCAACGCCTTGAGCGCCAGGTAATGACCGATCGAACCGCGGCCGGTGGCGATGCGCTTGCCCTTGAGGTCGCTGGCGCTGTGCAACGGTGCGTCGGGCCGCACCAGCAAGGCGGTGCCATAGGCATCGGACTTGTCTACGGCGATGGCCTTGACCGGCGCGCCCGAGGCGAGCACGAACAGCAGCGGCGCATCGCCGATGATGCCGGCGTCGATGGCGCCGGCGTTGAGCGCTTCGGCCAAGGGCGCCGCAGCGGGGAATTCGGCCCAGCGAATGTCGTAGGGCAGATTCTTCAGGGCTTGGGCGGCTTCGAGCTGGGCGCGCATGTTGCCCTTCTGGTCACCGATGCGCAGGGTCAGGCGCTCGCTGGCGGTGGCCTGCCCCGCCAACAGCAGGGCCGAGGCGAGGATCAACAGCTTCGATCGAATGGACATGACGCTCCTTGGTAGCGGAATGGACAGCGTGGTGCGGCCCTTGGGGAGCGAATGTAGCGAGTTCTTTTAGATAAATTAAATTGATTTTAGGAATAAACTAATATGCGTTTATTTTTCGAGTATCGATCGCTGCTGCCTCCTAACGGTGACCAAGGGCAATGAATCGCCACCGCTTTAAATGCCAAAATCGCATAAACAAGAGAATTAAAATCCGCAAAACAAATAATTAGCTTAGAACCAGAAAGACTTTTACAGCTTCTATCCAGACGAATACGGTCTTAGCCCACGACCGTCATTCAGGGATGCAAGCCCATGACCCTCCCCGCCGACAGCGTCCTCACCGCGCTGACGCAGGCCCTGGCAGCCAACGCCGAACGCTTCGATCGCAGTGCCGCTTTCCCCCAGGACAATTTCGACCTGCTGCACCGCCACGGTCTGCTTGGCCTGGTCGCACCCACCGCGCTCGGCGGCGGGGGTGCGGACCTCGTCCAGGCACGGCGGATCGTCAGTGCGGTCGCTGAGGGCGACCCAGCCACTGCGCTGATTCTGGTCATGCAGTACTTGCAGCACGAACGCCTGCAACACGACCCGCGCTGGCCCGAACACCTGCGCCTGCGGGTGACCGAGGAGGCAGTACGCGACGGCGCCTTGATCAATGCCTTGCGCGTCGAGCCCGACCTCGGCAGCCCGGCCCGCGGCGGCTTGCCGGCCACCGTGGCGCGACGCACGGCGGACGGTTGGCGCCTGAGCGGACGCAAGCGCTACTGCACCGGCAGCCATGGCCTGAGCTGGCTATTGGTGTGGGCGCGCAGCGACGATGCCGACCCTCTGGTCGGCGGTTTTCTGGTGCACCGCGACACGCCCGGCATCCGCATCGAGGAGGATTGGGACCACCTGGGCATGCGCGCCACGTGCAGCCATGAAATGCGCTTCGACGACGTGCTGATCCCGCTCGACCACGCCGTTGGCGTCAGCCCGGCCAGCGCCCCACTACCGGCCTTGGACGACCGCGCCCAACTGTGGATGGCGGTGTTGCTGCCCTCGGTCTACGACGCTGTGGCCCGTGCCGCGCGCGACTGGCTGGTGGGTTTCCTGCACGCGCGTGCGCCCGCCAATCTTGGCGCCCCGCTGGCCAGCCTGCCGCGTTTCCAGGACGTGCTCGGGCGCATCGACACCTTGCTGTTCGCCAACCAGAGCCTGCTCGACAGCGCCGCTGCGGGGCATACCGCCGCCGCCCATGCGGGCCAACTCAAGCAATTGGTCAGCGCCCAGGCCATCGAGGCCGTGACGCTGGCGGTGCAAGCCGCTGGCAACCCTGGCCTGTCGCGCCAGCAGGCGCTGGAACGGCACTACCGCAATGTGCTGTGCGCGCGCATTCATACACCGCAGGACGATGTCGTCTTCAATCAGGCCGGCCGCCGTGCGCTGGCGCGGGAGGTGGCATGAGCCGCTCGCCTCGCACCGTTTCACCCAACCACCGCACTCGGCACGTCCCCACTTCCTTCACACGAGTATCACCATGAGTGCTTCGATCATCGCCAGTCAGCTCGACGCGGCGTCCAACCAACACCTGCGCGAGCGCCTGCCCGGGCATCGGGTCATCGACCTTGCCCTCGGCCAACTGAGCGTCGACGCCCCCGCCGACGTTTTGATCCTGCGGCCGCACAAACTGCGCGGCCAGCATCTGCATGGTGCGCCGGCGGGATGGCCGTGGCAGGTGAAGTGGATTCAACTGCTCTCCTCAGGCATCGACGCCTACCCCGAATGGCTCTTCGAAAGCGCACCCGTCACCAGCGCCAAGGGGGCCAACGCCGAGCACGTGGCCGAGTTCGCCCTGGCGCTGATCTTCGCCGCAGCCAAACAGCTGCCCGGCCTGTGGGTCAGGAACGCCGAGTGGCACCTGAGTCCCTTGGCGCCTGTACGCGGCCGAACCCTGGGCATCTTCGGCTTCGGCAGCATCGGCCAGAGTCTGGCGCGCAAGGCCACTGCCCTGGGCATGTCGGTACTGGCCCTGAACCGCCCCGGCCAGGCGATCGCCGCGCAGCCGGGAGTGGCCCAGGCCGCCGACCTCGCCGAACTGTTCGCCGGCAGCGACCACTTGGTGCTCGCCGTGCCGCTCACCGCCGCCACCCGTGGCGCGATCGACCAGCAGGTATTGAGCCATGCGCGCGCCGGCTTGCACCTGATCAACATCGCCCGTGGCGGGCTGCTCGACCAGAACGCCTTGCTGCACGCGCTGGACAGCGGCCTGATAGGTCGCGCCAGCCTGGATGTCAGCGACCCCGAGCCGCTGCCCGACGGGCATCCGCTGTACCGGCATCCGCGCGTGTTCCTCTCGCCGCACACCTCGGCCCTGTCCGAGGACGGCCATCCGGCCTTTCTCGAAGCCTTCATCGACAACTTCCACCGCTACCGCGAGCAGGCGCCATTGGCCAACCTGGTCGACCTCGCACGCGGCTACTGAACCCTCGGAGCGTCCCCCATGCCTGCATTGTCCGCCCTGCCCTCCACCCCACCGTCACTGCGCGAGCGGGTCAGCGCCGAAGAATGGGAGGTGCGCGTCAAGCTGGCGGCCGCCTACCGCCTGGCCGCGCTGTTTCGCTGGACCGACCATATCTACACGCACTTCTCCGCCCGCGTGCCGGGGCCTGACGAGCACTTCCTGATCAACGCCTTCGGTCTGATGTTCGACGAGATCACCGCCTCCAACTTGGTCAAGGTGGACGTCGACGGCACGGTCATCGACGACCCGCTGGGGCTGGGCATCAACCAGGCCGGTTACGTGATCCATAGCGCCATCCACCGCGCGCGGCCCGACTTGCAGGCCGTGCTGCACACCCATACCCGCGATGGCGTGGCGGTGTCGGCGCAGCGCGAGGGCCTGCTGCCCATCTCGCAACACGCCCTGGCCTACTACAGCCGAGTGGTCTACCACGCCTACGAAGGCGTGGCCCTGGACCTGGACGAGCAGCAACGCCTGGTGGCCAACCTGGGCCGGAGCAACATTCTGATCCTGCGCAACCACGGTTTGCTTACCGCCGGCATCAGCGTGGAGCACGCGTTCCGCGAACTGCATGGGCTGGAGCGTGCCTGCAACATCCGGTGGCGGCCCAGGCGGGCGGCAACGACGGTTTGCTGCATGCCTCGCCCGCGGCCATCGCCAAGGTGCACGAGCAATCCAAGCGGTTTGCCGATGGATTGGGGGAAGGGATACAGCGGCACTGGGATGCGCTGGTGCGGCAACTGGAGCGCGGCGGTCGCGAGTACGCCCTGTAGAGACGGACAACCCGCGCTCCGGCGCCTGCGCGAACACGCGTCCCTCACTTCAAGGACTTCACCTCCATGGCCGCACTGCACCGCCTGTTCGCCCTCGGCGCCCTGACGCTGAGCCTCACCGCCTGCTCGCCGGGCGATGACAGCGCCACCCGCAACACCCTGAACATCGCGTTCTGGGGCGACAACACCACCCTGGTCAGCGTCGACCCGTTCCAGGTCTATTGGCTCGAACACCGCGTGCTGTTGCGCAACGTCGCCGAATCGCTCACCGACCAGGACCCGCAAAGCGGTCGCATCATCCCCTGGCTGGCACGCAGTTGGGAGGTCAGCGACGATGCCCTGAGCTACACCTTCCACCTGCGCCAGGACGTCACCTTCAGCAACGGCGAGCGCTTCGACGCGCATGCCGTGAAGACCGCCTTCGACAGCGACAAGGCCTTCGCCCGCGAGCTGCCGGCCACCTTCGGCGCCACCTACCTGGCCGGCTACGATCACAGCGAGGTGCTCGACGACTTCACCGTCAAGCTGGTGCTGTCGCGGCCCAACGCGGGCTTTCTGCAAGCGACCTCCACCACCAACCTGGCGGTCCTCGCGCCCGCGTCCTACCGGCTCAGTGCCCAGCAGCGCTCCCAGGGCCAGATCATCGGCACCGGGCCGTTCACCCTCGAGCACTACACCCCGGAGGTCGGCGCACGTCTGGTCAAGCGTGCCGACTACGCTTGGGCCTCTGCCAACGTGCGCAACCGGGGCGCAGCCCATCTGGATGCCGTGGAGGTGCGCTACATCCCGGAGGAAAGCGTGCGCAACGGTCTATTCCTACAGGGCAAGGTCGACATCCTCTGGCCCCGTCAGCCGTTCTCCGAGGTCGACCAGCAGCTGTTCCAGTCCAAGGGCGCCAGCATCCAGAGCCGTTCGCTGCCGGGCCCAGCCTTGAACCTTTACCCCAACACGCGCAACGACCGCCTGCTGGCCGACCGCCAGGTGCGCCTGGCCTTGCAGAAGGCCATCGACCGCACCAGCTACGCGCACACCGTCTACAACAAGCAATTTCCGGTGGTCAGCGGCGTATATGACACCACTACACCCTTCTTCAAACCCCAGGCCGACAAGCTCGCCTACGACCCGCAAGCGGCCGGGCGTCTGCTGGACGCCGCAGGCTGGCATCAGGGCGAGGACGGCTACCGGCACAAGGACGGCAAGCGCCTGACCTTGCGCTACAACCTCACCCCGGCCGAAAGCGCTGGCGATGTGCTGGTGCAGGATCAACTGCGCAAGGTCGGCATCGACCTCAAGCTCAACGTGCTGACCCGCGCCGAGTGGGTCGCCGGTAACGCGTCGGGCAACTACGACCTCACCTCCACCTACATGACCCGCGCCGACCCGATCATCCTGCAGACCATCCTCGACCCGCGCGCGGCCAACAGCGCGACCATGGCCACCAACGCCTACGAGCCCGCCACCCTCGAACAGGCGCAGGCGCTGTTCGACCAGGGCCTGCGCGCCACCACCGATGCGCAACGGGCGCAGGCCTACGGACAGTTGCAGGATTTGCTGCTCGATCAAGCGGCGGCCTTCCCGCTGTACGAACGGGTCTGGCAGGCGGCCACGGCGCCACGGGTCAAGGACTTCCGCTGGACCGCCGAGGGCTTCGCGCTGCTCAGCGACATCCAGGTCGGCCAGCCATGAAGCGCTACCTGATCGGCCGCATCGGCCAGGCCCTGTTGGTGCTGTGGGGCGCCTACACCCTGACCTACCTGATCCTCTACCTGCTGCCGGGCGACACATTGGCGATCATGCTCAGCGCCTCGGGCATGGAAGCCGATGGCCTGTCACCGGAGGACCTGGCCAAAGCTCGTGCCTACTACGGGTTGGACAAGGGCCTGCTGGGGCAGTACCTCGACCTGCTCGGCCGCGCCCTGCACGGCGATCTGGGCCAGTCGCTGTCGCTTGGACGGCCGGTCACGGCGCTGTTGGCCGAGCGTCTGCCGCAGACCTTGGCCTTGGCCGGCAGCGCCATCGTGCTGTCGCTGGTGGTCGGCATCGGTCTTGCGTACGTGACGGCCTATGTCCAATGGCGCCCGCTCAAGACCGCGCTGGCGCGCCTGCCTGCGCTGGGCTTCTCGGTACCGGTGTTCTGGATGGGGCTGTTGCTGATCCAGGTGTTCGCCTTCGCCCTGGGCTGGTTGCCGGCCACCGGCAGCCAGGGCCTGGACAGCCTGGTACTGCCAGCCATCACCCTGGCGATTCCCAGCGCGGCGGTGTATGCCCAAGTGCTGCAACGGGGTTTCCAGGGGGTGTGGCAGGAGCCCTACATCACCACGGCCTTCGCCAAAGGCCTGAGCCGCGGCCAGGTGCAGGCCCGCCACGGTCTGCGCAACGCGGCCCTGCCGCTGCTGACGCTGGTCGGCTTGCAGGTGGGCAACACGGTGTCGGGCGCGGTGCTGGTGGAAACCATCTTTTCCCGTAACGGCGTCGGGCGGCTGGCCCAGGAAGCGGTGCTGCGCCAGGACATTCCCGTGGTGCTGGCGATCGTCGCGGTGTCGGCGGCGGCGTTCGTGGCGGTCAATCTGCTGGTCGACCTGCTCTATCCCTACCTGGACCCACGCATTACCCATCGAGCGAGGGTGAGCTGACATGAACGGCAACCTCTCCCGATTCGCTGGCATGCCGCCTTCCAATCCACGGGAAGCACGTTCCCGAAACAGTGCTACGGGTGAATGGACATGAGCCACGATCTTTCCCTGACTTCGCCTGCGCCCACAGCCGCCCCGCCTGTGTGGAAGCGTCGCTCGCGCTGGCAGCGCATGCGTCAAGCATGGATTCCCTTGCTGCGCCGGCCAGGTTTCAGCCTGGCACTGCTGATCGTCGTGTTCGCCCTGCTCTGCGCGCTGGTACCGCAGGTATCGAGCAGCTTCGATCCCTATGCCACCTCTCCGCTCGACAAACTCAGCGCGCCCAGTACCGTGCACTGGTTCGGCACCGACGAACTGGGCCGCGACCTCTATACGCGCGTGGTGTACGGCGCGCGACTGTCGGTGCTGGCAGCGTCGCTGGCGGTGGCCATCGCCCTGCTCGGCGGGCTCGGTATCGGCGTGCTGGCCGGCTTTGCCGGGGGGCGGATCGATGCTGCGCTGATGCGCCTGGTCGATGTGCTGCTGGCCTTGCCCAGCCTGCTGCTGGCACTGGCGATCGTCACCGCCATCGGCTTCGGCACGGTGCCGGTGGCGGTCGCTGTGGGAGTCGGCATCATTCCGGGCTTTGCCCGTACCACCCGCGCCGAAGTACTGCGCATCAAGACCCTGCCCTACGTCGAGGCCGCGCGCCTGGGCGGCGCCAGTTGGACGCGCACGCTGTTGCGCCATGTGCTGCCCAATGCCTGGGGGCCGGTGGCGGTGCTCGCCACGCTGGACTTCGGCGCGGCCATCCTGGCCACTGCCGGCCTGAGCTTCCTGGGTTTCGGCGCGGCGCCACCGGCCGCAGAATGGGGCACCTTGATCGCCAACGGCCGCCATTTTCTCATCACCGCCCCTTGGGTATCGCTGCTGCCGGGGTCGTTCGTGGTGGCGGTGGTGTTCAGCCTCAACCATCTGGCGCGCAGCGCCGAGGAGCATGCCCGATGACTTCATCCCCCTTGGTCGAGGTGCGCGACCTGAGCATCAGCTACGCCTTCGCCGGGCAGCGCCATCAGGCGCTGCGCCAACTGTCCTTCAGCCTGGCCCAGGGCGAAACCCTGGCCATCGTCGGCGAGTCCGGCTCGGGCAAATCGACCCTGGCCAACGCCTTGCTCGGCTTGCTGCCTGGCAACGCCCGTATCGAAAAGGGGGAGCTGTGGATCGACGGCGTCGAAGTGGGCCACGCCAACGAACGGACGCGGCGCCAGCTGCGCGGGCGTACCGTCGCCCTGGTGCCGCAAGACCCGATGGTCAGCCTCAACCCGACCCAACGCATCGGCCGGCAGATCGCCGAAGCCTTGCCCGCCAGGGCCGGCCGCCCAGCGACGAACCCGGACAGCGCCGTATTGACGTTGCTGGAGCAGGTGGGCCTGGACGACCCTGTGTTGCGTGCCCGCCAGTACCCGCACGAGCTGTCCGGCGGCATGCGCCAGCGCGTGCTGATCGCCATCGCCTTGGCCGGCGAACCACGCCTGATCATCGCCGACGAGCCCACCAGCGCCCTGGATGTGACGGTACAGCGGCAGATCCTCGACCACCTGCAGCGGCAGGTGGCCGAACGCGGGATTTCACTCTTGATCATCACCCACGACCTGGGCATGGCCTGCGACCGAGCCGACCGGCTGCTGGTCATGAAGCAAGGCGAGTTGGTCGAGCAGGCCTCGCCCCGGCAAGTGCTGTGGGGTTCGGCGCAGCCCTATACGCACCAGTTGCTCAACGCGGCGCCCGCCTTCGTGCCTCGGCACAGGCCCCCAGGGCCGGCAGGAGACGTGCCCTTGCTGCGCCTGAGCGGCGTCGGCAAACGCTTCGCAGTGCCCGGCCGCCAGCAGCCGGTCAGCGCTTTGCAGGATCTGCACCTGGAGGTGTATGCCGGTCAGACCCTGGCCATCGTCGGCGAGTCCGGTTCCGGTAAGAGCACGGCGTTGCGCATCGCCTTGGGTCTGGAGCGTCCCAGCCAGGGCAGCGTCGAGATCGAGGGGGAGGCGGTCGGCGATTACACCTGGCAGCAGTTCCGGCCGCTGCGTCGGCGCGTACAACTGGTCCAGCAAAACCCTTTCGCAGCGCTCGACCCGCGTTTCACCGTGTTCGACTGCATCGTCGAGCCGCTGGTGTCGTTCGGGCTGCTGAAAGGCCAGGCGCTGGAACTGCGGGCACGCGCCTTGCTCGAGCAGGTGCAACTGCCTGTGGATTTTCTCGACCGTCTGCCGCGAGAGCTGTCCGGCGGGCAGCGCCAGCGCGTGGCGATCGCCCGCGCCTTGGCCTTGGAGCCTGCGTTGCTGTTGCTGGACGAACCGGTGAGCGCGCTGGACGTCTCGGTCCAGGCGCAGATTCTGGCGTTGCTGGAAAGGCTGCAGCGCGAGCTGGGGATCGCCTATGTGCTGGTGTCCCATGATCTGGCCGTGGTGGCGAGCATGGCCGATCAGGTCGTGGTGCTGCGCCGGGGCGAGGTGGTCGAGCAAGGGCCGGCCGTGCAGGTGTTCGGGCAACCGCGTGGAGAATACACGCGCGAACTGATCGCGGCCATTCCAGGGCATTCGCGGCATGTGCTGCCGGTGGCGGTGTGAGCGCAGCCTGCGCTAGGGGGTTGGGAAAGCCTGGATGAACGGATTCTTTTTATTCTTTATCCGCATTAATTAGATTATGAATATCAGATAAACACATAATTAGCTTAGAACCACAAAGCCTTTCACAACATCCTCTGCGCCACGTTAACGTCCCCCACATGAGTCCGACCCCCCACCCGGTGGAGGCCTTTCATTGTGTCTTCCTCCGGCGTGGACCTGCGGGTTCGACCTTCGCCTGCGCTGACTGCGCAGGCACGCCTCCGGAAGCCTTCAACCCATGCCTCCAGAGGAACTCCCATGAGCAAACGACAGATCCACCTTGGCGCCATGATCCACGGTGTCGGCCACGGCTGGGGCGAATGGCGTCATCCGGATGCCCTAGCCGATGCCAGCGTCAACTTCGGTTTCTACCAGCAGCAGGCGAAACTGGCCGAAGCGGCGCGCTTCGACTTCGCTTTCATCGCCGACAGCTTGCACATCCACGCCCGCTCCAGCCCGCACTACCTCAACCGCTTCGAACCGCTGACGCTGCTTTCGGCGCTGGCGGCGGTGACCACCCGCATCGGTCTGGTGGCCACGGTCACGGTCAGCTACACCGAGCCCTTCCAGGTCGCGCGCCAGTTGGCCTCACTCGATCTGATCAGCGGCGGGCGCGCCGGTTGGAACGTGGTCACCTCGTGGCTCTCGGGCACCGCCGACAATTTCAGCAAAGCCGAACACCCGCCCCACGCCGTGCGCTACCGCATAGCGCGCGAGCACGTGAAGGTGGTTCAGGGCTTATGGGACTCTTGGGAAGACGATGCCTTCACACGGGACAAACAAAGCGGCGAGTTCTTCGACCCGGCCAAGCTGCACACCCTGGGCCACCAGGGCGAGTTCTTCCAGGTCAAGGGCCCGCTGAACATCCAGCGCTCGCCCCAGGGCCAACCCTTGATCTTCCAGGCAGGGGTATCGGAAGACGGTCGCGAGTTCGCCGCGCAGAATGCCGACGCGATCTTCCTCAATCCCGAGTCCTTCAGCGAGGCCCGCGCCTACTACCGCGACCTCAAGCAGCGCGCCGTGCGCCATGGACGCAACCCGGACGAGCTGTTCATCCTGCCGGGCATCCGCCCGATCATCGGTCGCGACGAGGCCGAGGTGGAACGCCGCTACCAGCAGGCCGTTGACTTGGTCAGCATCGAGGATGCTCTGGTCGCCCTCGGCCGGCCATTCAACGACTACGACTTCACCCGGCACGATCTCGATGCGCCCTTCCCCGACCTAGGCACCTTGGGCGAGAACAGCCACAGAGGCACCTCCGATTACCTCAAGCAACTGGCTCGTGACGAAAGCCTGACCCTGCGCGAACTGGCCCTGCGCTTCTCGCGGCCCAAGCGCGACTTCACAGGCACGCCGGAACAGGTGGCCAACGCTTTGCAGGACTGGTTCGAAGACCGCGCCGCCGACGGTTTCATCATCAACTCGCTGCTGCCCGACGGGCTGCAATATTTCACCGAGTTGGTCGTGCCGCTATTGCAGGCGCGCGGTCTGCTGCGCCGCGAATATCCAGGGGATACGTTGCGCGACAGTTTTGGCTTGCAGGTGCCGCAGAATCGCCATGCCCAACCGCGCGAGGAAAGCGCGGTGGCTTGATCGACACCTGCTCTTTTCGTTCAGTCGCCGAAGTCGGTGGTGTTCTGCGTTCAGTAACCAGGCGCGACTTTGGCGACCGACGGCGTCTGATGGTTTTCCTGCAACCAGGCGAGCACGCAGAAGAACAGGTCCATGCCCATGATGCCGCTGGCGATGGTCGACAGCACGACCTGGCCATCGTTGTCCTTGATGACCACCTTCTCGCTCCAGGCACTGGTGTTGGCTTCGCGCAACAGGGCAATGGGGAAACGACGGCCGTCCACTTCGAGATATTGCGGGGTGATGATCAGCGGCTTGGTTTTCACATCGAGGAAGTTGCCAGTGACGCGCTTGCCCCATACCTGTTTGGTGTCGGCATAGTTGAAGCGTACGGCGCCACCTTGATCGAGCGTATCGGCCATCGCCGGCATACGCTCTTCTACGTAGCGCTCGCGGACAACCTGAATGAATTCCTCCAGCTTGTGCAGGTGCGCATTCACGCGTCGGAACGGCTCGTTGGCGCTGCGGCGGTAAGCCAGATTGTTGATCAGCCCGGCGGTAAGCGTCTGGCCCGAGGCGAACAGGTAGAGGTCGTCCATCTCCTTGAACGCGACGAATTCGTCGTTACTGGACGTAATCTGGCGAATGCCTTTTTCGTAGACCTCGTAACGCGCATTGCGCAGCTTTTTCTGCCAGAAGATCGTTGCGACCAGACACAAAGCCACGAATACCAGAAAGGCCATGGTGTAGGTGAACATTTCCGGCGCACCGTTGAAGGTCGTGGTCGAACCATTGGCAGGGGCCGGGTCGCCAGGGAATCTGACGGTGGTTCTCAGATAGCCCAGGAAACCGGCGATGCCCAACATGAAGGCGGCGAGCACACCGGTGAAAATCTGCAAGGCTTTGCCGTAACCGTATTTGCCGATCAGGTTGCCCGTCGCGGGCGATGCTGCTTCATGCATGATGAACGTTCCTGTAAGCGTGTGGAATAGAGTGCTTGCAGGATAACGACTGGATACCCAGAGCGAGGTTCATTGGCAACAGTCAAATTGTGGCAGCCCAGGCAAAACATTTCAGCAGCAGAGCATCATGTTCAATCACGCGACGTTCGCTGGTGGAGATAGAGTGCGCGAGCCGCAGCGGTGACGATCGGTATACAGGCCTTCAGGTCTTCATCGCTCATCGCATCGAGCAATTCGAAGTTATCTTCCAGCCCATGCAAGGAAATGGCGTCGAGCTGCTTCTGTTGCTCGGCCGGCAGATCCGACCATTGCGCCACTTGTGTGCCACGCATGTAACCGAAGCACCATTCCTCCAGAATCACAACCGGCCCTTGTTCGGTTTCATTGACTTCGAACAGGGGTTGGAAGTGTTCCAGATCGTTCGCCAAGGATTCGGCGACCTGATCGGCGTAACGCAACATCAGCGCTGTATAGGCTTCTTCATGAGCAGGTTTCTTGAACGTAGGCACCTTGCCACCGGCGACGGTCGGCAACCAATGTTCGGGGGTCACGACCGTGGGCGAGCTGGCCAGCGCCGTAAAGAAGCCATTGAGCTCGGCCACATTGAGCACCGAATAATCATTGCCGTAGGTGATCAATAGATCGTCCAGGCGATGCAGTTCTTTTTCGCTGAGTGGAGGAAGCATGGGAAGTCCTGAAAAGCGGAAGGGAGCCACCCTGACGTGGCGCTGCGGTCAACGATGGGGCGCAGGGCTCGCTTCCGGCTGAAAGCGAGCCCTCGGGGCTTACACGGCCAGCGCGCGCTCACGCAACTCGCTGTTGAGGATACGGTCGTTCTCGCTGTAATCGACCGGGCAGTCGATCACATGAACGCCCGGGGTGCTGATGCAATGCTGCAGCAGCGGCAGCAGGCCTTCGGCGCTTTCCACGCGGTGGCCATTGGCGCCATAGGCTTCGGCATATTTGACGAAGTCCGGGTTGCCGTAGTCCAAGCCGAAATCGGTGAAGCCCATGTTGGCCTGTTTCCAGCGGATCATGCCGTAACCGTCGTCACGCAGGATCACCACGGTGACATGCATGCCCAGGCGAACGGCGGTTTCCAGTTCCTGGCTGTTCATCATGAAGCCGCCATCGCCGCAGACCGAGATCACTGGGCGATCCGGGTAGACCAGATGCGCGGCCATGGCCGACGGCAAGCCGGCGCCCATGGTCGCCAAGGCGTTGTCGAGCAACACGGTGTTGGGCTTGTGCGCCTTGTAGTTACGGGCGAACCAGATCTTGTAGATGCCGTTGTCCAGCGCCACGATGCCTTCGGAAGGCAGCACGCGACGGATGTCGGCCACCAGGCGTTGTGGGTATACCGGGAAGCGGTCGTCGTCGGCGCCTTCGATGATCTGCGCTTCGTTGGCTTCGCGGATGGCCAGCAGGCGGGTGAAGTCCCAGTGCGAGGTGTCGCCCAGGCCTTCGGCGATCTGCCACACGGCGTTGGCGATGTCGCCGATCACTTCGACCTGCGGGAAGTACACGGCATCGACTTCAGCGGAGCGGAAGCTGATGTGAATGACTTCGGTGCCGCCGCGGACCATGAAGAATGGCGGTTTCTCGATCACGTCGTGGCCGATGTTGATGATCAGGTCGGAGGCCTCGATCGCGCGGTGCACGAAGTCACCGGACGACAGCGCAGCGTTACCCAGGAAACGTGGGTTGCGCTCGTCGACCACGCCTTTACCCAACTGGGTGGTCACGAACGGAATGCCGGTCTTGTCGATCAGTTGCTTGAGCACCTTGGCGGTCATCTTGCGGTTGGCACCTGCACCGATGACCAGGATTGGGCTGCGGGCCTTTTGCAGCTTCTCGACAGCGGCTTCGATCGCCACATGCTCAGCGAGCGGACGGCGATGAAGGCTACGCGGGATCGGCAGCGCATCGGTCTGCTCGGCAGCGATGTCCTCAGGCAGCTCAAGGTGCACAGCGCCTGGCTTTTCTTCTTCAGCCAGGCGGAAGGCTTCGCGCATGCGCGCCGGAATGTTGTCGGCCGAGGCGAACTGATGGGTGTACTTGGTGATGGGGTCCATCATGCCGCACACGTCGATGATCTGGAAACGACCCTGTTTGGATTTTTTGATCGGCTTTTGGCCAGTGATCATCATCATCGGCATGCCGCCCAAGTACGCATAGGCACTGGCGGTAACCAGGTTGGTGGCGCCAGGGCCGAGGGTGGAAAGGCTTACACCGGTCTTGCCCGTCAAGCGGCCGTAGGTGGCGGCCATGAAACCGGCAGACTGCTCGTGGCGGGTCAGAACCAACTTGATCTTGGACTTGCGCAGGGATTCGAGCAGGTCGAGGTTTTCCTCACCTGGAATACCGAACACATACTCGACACCTTCGTTTTCCAGACATTGCACAACGACATCGGCGGCCTTGGCCATCTCGCTTGTAACCTCACGTGATATTGCGGTAATGGATCAACGTACTTGGCAGCACGCCAAGCTATAGGGCTCGCAGCAGATGAACCGCCACGAACTGAATCTTGACGCAGGCTAAGCCTGGACAAGTCACGTAAGGGTACGCACTTTTCGCCGTTCAAGGGTGCAACGGAGTAAATATTGGGCGTGCGTTGTTTGCTGGGCGTCGCGAATAGCGACGACCCATTCAGGAAGGGCGTGGTTTTTTCTGCGCAGAAAAGACAAAACCCCTACCTGCTCGCGCAGATAGGGGTTTTGCGAAATGAATCTTGACGATGACCTACTCTCACATGGGGAAACCCCACACTACCATCGGCGATGCATCGTTTCACTGCTGAGTTCGGGATGGGATCAGGTGGTTCCAATGCTCTATGGTCGTCAAGAAATTCGGTTGCCGGTACGTCGTTGCCGACGGGCCAGCCAATTCGGATATGTGATGATCTGTGTGCGAATCTTCGGCGATGCGTCTTACACACAACCTGCGTCTTGGCAGATTGCTTGGGTGTTATATGGTCAAGCCTCACGGGCAATTAGTATTGGTTAGCTCAACGCCTCACAGCGCTTACACACCCAACCTATCAACGTCGTAGTCTTCGACGGCCCTTTAGGGGATTCAAGATCCCAGTGAGATCTCATCTTGAGGCAAGTTTCCCGCTTAGATGCTTTCAGCGGTTATCTCTTCCGAACATAGCTACCCGGCAATGCCACTGGCGTGACAACCGGAACACCAGAGGTTCGTCCACTCCGGTCCTCTCGTACTAGGAGCAGCCCCTCTCAAATCTCAAACGTCCACGGCAGATAGGGACCGAACTGTCTCACGACGTTCTAAACCCAGCTCGCGTACCACTTTAAATGGCGAACAGCCATACCCTTGGGACCGGCTTCAGCCCCAGGATGTGATGAGCCGACATCGAGGTGCCAAACACCGCCGTCGATATGAACTCTTGGGCGGTATCAGCCTGTTATCCCCGGAGTACCTTTTATCCGTTGAGCGATGGCCCTTCCATACAGAACCACCGGATCACTAAGACCTACTTTCGTACCTGCTCGACGTGTGAGTCTCGCAGTCAAGCGCGCTTTTGCCTTTATACTCTACGACCGATTTCCGACCGGTCTGAGCGCACCTTCGTACTCCTCCGTTACTCTTTGGGAGGAGACCGCCCCAGTCAAACTACCCACCATACACTGTCCTCGATCCGGATGACGGACCTGAGTTAGAACCTCAAAGTTGCCAGGGTGGTATTTCAAGGATGGCTCCATGAGGACTGGCGTCCCCACTTCAAAGCCTCCCACCTATCCTACACAAGCAAATTCAAAGTCCAGTGCAAAGCTATAGTAAAGGTTCACGGGGTCTTTCCGTCTAGCCGCGGATACACTGCATCTTCACAGCGATTTCAATTTCACTGAGTCTCGGGTGGAGACAGCGCCGCCATCGTTACGCCATTCGTGCAGGTCGGAACTTACCCGACAAGGAATTTCGCTACCTTAGGACCGTTATAGTTACGGCCGCCGTTTACCGGGGCTTCGATCAAGAGCTTCGCTTGCGCTAACCCCATCAATTAACCTTCCGGCACCGGGCAGGCGTCACACCCTATACGTCCACTTTCGTGTTTGCAGAGTGCTGTGTTTTTAATAAACAGTCGCAGCGGCCTGGTATCTTCGACCGGCATGAGCTTACGGAGCAAGTCCTTCACCCTCACCGGCGCACCTTCTCCCGAAGTTACGGTGCCATTTTGCCTAGTTCCTTCACCCGAGTTCTCTCAAGCGCCTTGGTATTCTCTACCCAACCACCTGTGTCGGTTTGGGGTACGGTTCCCAGTTATCTGAAGCTTAGGAGCTTTTCTTGGAAGCATGGCATCAACCACTTCGTCGCCTAAAGGCAACTCGTCATCAGCTCTCGGCCTTGAGATCCCGGATTTGCCTAAGATCTCAGCCTACCACCTTAAACTTGGACAACCAACGCCAAGCTGGCCTAGCCTTCTCCGTCCCTCCATCGCAATAACTGCAAGTACAGGAATATTAACCTGTTTTCCATCGACTACGCTTTTCAGCCTCGCCTTAGGGACCGACTAACCCTGCGTCGATTAACGTTGCGCAGGAAACCTTGGTCTTTCGGCGTGCGAGTTTTTCACTCGCATTGTCGTTACTCATGTCAGCATTCGCACTTCTGATACCTCCAGCAAGCTTCTCAACTCACCTTCACAGGCTTACAGAACGCTCCTCTACCGCATCACCAGAGGTGATACCCGTAGCTTCGGTACCTGGTTTGAGCCCCGTTACATCTTCCGCGCAGGCCGACTCGACTAGTGAGCTATTACGCTTTCTTTAAAGGGTGGCTGCTTCTAAGCCAACCTCCTAGCTGTCTAAGCCTTCCCACATCGTTTCCCACTTAACCAGGATTTTGGGACCTTAGCTGACGGTCTGGGTTGTTTCCCTTTTCACGACGGACGTTAGCACCCGCCGTGTGTCTCCCATGCTCGGCACTTGTAGGTATTCGGAGTTTGCATCGGTTTGGTAAGTCGGGATGACCCCCTAGCCGAAACAGTGCTCTACCCCCTACAGTGATACATGAGGCGCTACCTAAATAGCTTTCGAGGAGAACCAGCTATCTCCGAGCTTGATTAGCCTTTCACTCCGATCCACAGGTCATCCGCTAACTTTTCAACGGTAGTCGGTTCGGTCCTCCAGTCAGTGTTACCTAACCTTCAACCTGCCCATGGATAGATCGCCCGGTTTCGGGTCTATACCCAGCGACTAAACGCCCTATTAAGACTCGCTTTCGCTACGCCTCCCCTATTCGGTTAAGCTCGCCACTGAATATAAGTCGCTGACCCATTATACAAAAGGTACGCAGTCACCTAACAAAGTAGGCTCCCACTGCTTGTACGCATACGGTTTCAGGATCTATTTCACTCCCCTCTCCGGGGTTCTTTTCGCCTTTCCCTCACGGTACTGGTTCACTATCGGTCAGTCAGTAGTATTTAGCCTTGGAGGATGGTCCCCCCATATTCAGACAAAGTTTCTCGTGCTCCGTCCTACTCGATTTCATTGATAAGAGCGTTTCGTGTACGGGGCTATCACCCACTATGGCCGCACTTTCCAGAGCGTTCCACTACTCTCAAACCAACTTAAGGGCTGGTCCCCGTTCGCTCGCCACTACTAAGGGAATCTCGGTTGATTTCTTTTCCTCAGGGTACTTAGATGTTTCAGTTCCCCTGGTTCGCCTCTTGCACCTATGTATTCAGTACAAGATAACCAGCTTGTGCTGGTTGGGTTCCCCCATTCAGAGATCTCTGGATCACAGTCTGTTTGCCGACTCCCCAAAGCTTATCGCAGGCTACCACGTCTTTCATCGCCTCTGACTGCCAAGGCATCCACCGTATGCGCTTCTTCACTTGACCATATAACCCCAAGCAATCTGGTTATACTATGAAGACGACATTCGCCGAAAATTCGCATGTTGCGCTCTCGCGCAGAACTCACAAATTTTACCTTAGCCTGATCACCACCAGTGAAAGTGGCCATCAGTCTATTTCTATCACATATCCGAATTTTTAAAGAACGATCTGACAAAAGTCAGAAATCAACATTCAGCGCACCCGATGACCTGGGTGGAATGTTCATTTCTAAGTTCTGAACAGCAAACGATGCTAAAAGGTGGTGGAGCCAAGCGGGATCGAACCGCTGACCTCCTGCGTGCAAGGCAGGCGCTCTCCCAGCTGAGCTATGGCCCCAGAAGCTGGTAGGTCTGGGCAGATTTGAACTGCCGACCTCACCCTTATCAGGGGTGCGCTCTAACCAACTGAGCTACAGACCTATAACAGGGTCGCGTTACAGCATCGTCTTCGTACAATGAATCAAGCAATTCGTGTGGGAGCTCATCAGCAGGCTGATGTCGTCGATTAAGGAGGTGATCCAGCCGCAGGTTCCCCTACGGCTACCTTGTTACGACTTCACCCCAGTCATGAATCACACCGTGGTAACCGTCCTCCCGAAGGTTAGACTAGCTACTTCTGGTGCAACCCACTCCCATGGTGTGACGGGCGGTGTGTACAAGGCCCGGGAACGTATTCACCGTGACATTCTGATTCACGATTACTAGCGATTCCGACTTCACGCAGTCGAGTTGCAGACTGCGATCCGGACTACGATCGGTTTTGTGAGATTAGCTCCACCTCGCGGCTTGGCAACCCTCTGTACCGACCATTGTAGCACGTGTGTAGCCCAGGCCGTAAGGGCCATGATGACTTGACGTCATCCCCACCTTCCTCCGGTTTGTCACCGGCAGTCTCCTTAGAGTGCCCACCATAACGTGCTGGTAACTAAGGACAAGGGTTGCGCTCGTTACGGGACTTAACCCAACATCTCACGACACGAGCTGACGACAGCCATGCAGCACCTGTGTCAGAGTTCCCGAAGGCACCGATCCATCTCTGGAACGTTCTCTGCATGTCAAGGCCTGGTAAGGTTCTTCGCGTTGCTTCGAATTAAACCACATGCTCCACCGCTTGTGCGGGCCCCCGTCAATTCATTTGAGTTTTAACCTTGCGGCCGTACTCCCCAGGCGGTCAACTTAATGCGTTAGCTGCGCCACTAAAATCTCAAGGATTCCAACGGCTAGTTGACATCGTTTACGGCGTGGACTACCAGGGTATCTAATCCTGTTTGCTCCCCACGCTTTCGCACCTCAGTGTCAGTATCAGTCCAGGTGGTCGCCTTCGCCACTGGTGTTCCTTCCTATATCTACGCATTTCACCGCTACACAGGAAATTCCACCACCCTCTACCATACTCTAGCTTGCCAGTTTTGGATGCAGTTCCCAGGTTGAGCCCGGGGCTTTCACATCCAACTTAACAAACCACCTACGCGCGCTTTACGCCCAGTAATTCCGATTAACGCTTGCACCCTCTGTATTACCGCGGCTGCTGGCACAGAGTTAGCCGGTGCTTATTCTGTCGGTAACGTCAAAACAACCAGGTATTCGCTAGCTGCCCTTCCTCCCAACTTAAAGTGCTTTACAATCCGAAGACCTTCTTCACACACGCGGCATGGCTGGATCAGGCTTTCGCCCATTGTCCAATATTCCCCACTGCTGCCTCCCGTAGGAGTCTGGACCGTGTCTCAGTTCCAGTGTGACTGATCATCCTCTCAGACCAGTTACGGATCGTCGCCTTGGTGAGCCATTACCTCACCAACAAGCTAATCCGACCTAGGCTCATCTGATAGCGCAAGGCCCGAAGGTCCCCTGCTTTCTCCCGTAGGACGTATGCGGTATTAGCGTTCCTTTCGAAACGTTGTCCCCCACTACCAGGCAGATTCCTAGGCATTACTCACCCGTCCGCCGCTGAATCGAAGAGCAAGCTCTTCTCATCCGCTCGACTTGCATGTGTTAGGCCTGCCGCCAGCGTTCAATCTGAGCCATGATCAAACTCTTCAGTTCAATACTGCTTGGGTTTTTAAGAAACCCTAAACTTGGCTCAGCAATCTCAAATGACTATGTGATTTCTCGCATGGTCACTTGTGATGCTGATAATCTTGGTGACTATCAGTCCATACTCACAAGCACCCACACGAATTGCTTGATTCAAATTGTTAAAGAGCGGTTGGTTGAGCCTTTCGTCTCAACCGAGGCGCGCATTCTACGCTGTCCTCAGTGTCTGTCAAGTGTTTATTTTGAAGTGTTTTGCGAGAATCTCGTTCAACTTCAACCACTTGGCTCGCTGCGATCTCTCGTAGCGGGAGGCGAATCATACAGCGTTACAACCTGCTGTCAACTGCCTTATGAAGATTTCATCTGCTTGGCAAGGCCACTCCAGCTTCATCTCCAACCCCGCTTCGAAATGCATCGCTGCGGGAGGCGAATAATACGTTATTCCAGAACTGTGTCAACGCCTCAAAGAAGAAAAAACGTTCCTAGCGCTTCTTCGTTCCAGGCAACTATTCAAACCCTTGTCGATCTGTAGAGAATCCCCTCCTTCGAGCGCATCGGCAATGAACGACGAGAACGACGAAAAGACCCCTGGCCTCTCGGCAGACGAAGAACAGGAGGTCGACGAGCATCAACCCCCGCGCGCAGCCGTGCTGCATGAAATGATTCGGGCCCAGGGCGACCACGAGCTGGAGCGCACCATCGCCGCTTTATGGTGGTCGGCACTGGCAGCCGGTCTGACCATGGGCCTGTCGTTCATGGCCATGGGCTTGCTTTCTTCACGGCTTCCCGACGGCGATGCTTACCACGTCATTACAAGCTTTGGTTACAGCGCAGGTTTTCTCGCCGTGATCCTTGCACGCCAGCAGCTCTTCACAGAGAACACCCTGACCGCCGTCCTGCCGATCATGACCAAACCGACGCTGAGCAACTTCGGTCGTTTGCTGCGGCTATGGGGCATTGTGTTGCTAGGCAATCTCGTCGGCACCATCTTCGTAGCTTGGGTCATGCTCGAGCTGCCGATCTTCGATCACAAGACCGATATCGCTTTCCTGGAAATCGGCCGCAAGGTCATGGAAAACGACATGGGCCAGATGTTCGCCAAGGGCATCATTTCTGGCTGGATGATCGCGACCCTGGTCTGGATGATCCCATCAGCGGAAAACGCCAAGATCTGGGTCATCGTGCTGATCACCTATCTGATGGCCCTGGGCGATTTCACCCATATCGTCGTAGGTACCGTTGAAGTCTCCTACCTGGTATGGGCAGGCGAAGAAACCTGGCAGCGCTTCGCCCTGGAGTTCGCCTTGCCTACGCTGGCAGGCAACATCGTCGGGGGCAGCTTGATCTTTGGCTTGATCAGTCATGCTCAGGTGCGCAGCGACACTGGCGAAGGGCTGTCGAAACTGCTCGACCAGGAGTCGCCTTCAGACAAGAGACGATCAGCAAAAGACTGATACGAAGGACCGCCGCTCTGGGTTCGAATGTACGGCGGTCTCTTTATAGACATACGAATATGCTTCCCTGCCCGTATCAACCATGATTTGGCCTCCAAGGTCAGTAGCGACAGCCTGTCGAATGTTCAACAATATTTGGGAACTTATGCGATAACGCGCTTCTTCTTTCCCACAGAATCGACACCGCCATGGACATCACCTCGGGCAAGGGCTTTTCCTTCGTCAAGCGTATCTATTTGCCCCGTATCCTTGGCAAGACCGTGGGAATGCTTGCCGTGACCGCTGCGTTGTTGCCGATCGCCCCTCCTGTCTGGGTGTGGGTGTTGATGCTCATCAATGGAGTTCTCTGGCCACACATCGCTTACCGCTGGGCCATGCACTCCCAAGCGCCCTATGACGCTGAGCAACGTAACCTGGTGATCGACTCGTTGATGGCTGGGTTCTGGGCAGCCTCCATGCAGTTCAACCCCCTACCGAGCTTGACCATCCTATCGATGGTAACCATGAACAATGTCGCGGCCGGCGGGCGTACTCTGGTACAGCGCGGAGCCCTGGCTCAAGCCAGCGGTATGCTGTTGGGCATGGCTTTCCTAGGCCCGCACCTGCAACTGCATGCCACCGATCTGCAGGTCTATGCCAGCTTGCCGATGCTGACGCTGTATCCCATGGCCTTGGGCTGGGTGTCCTATCAGCTGGCCACCAATCTTAGCGAACACAAGAAACGCTTGAGCGACCTCAGTCGAACGGACAGCCTCACCGGCCTGTTCAACCATGGCTATTGGAAGGATCGACTGCGCCGCAAGCATCTCATCTGTCAGCAACGCTGCGGCATGGCAGTGGTCGCGCTGATCGACATTGATCACTTCAAAGCGATCAACGACACCTACGGTCATTTGATAGGCGACCGTGTGCTACGCCATCTAAGCACCGAGCTCAAACAAAGCCTGCGGGAGACTGACCTGGCCGGTCGCTACGGCGGCGACGAGTTTTGTGTGATTTTTCCCAAAACGACCCAGGAACATGCCTGCTTGGCCATGGAGCGTTTACGCGAGCGGGCGGCCGATTATCACGATCCCAACTTTCCGGAACTGCGCATTAGCCTGAGCATTGGCCTTTCCGCATTCCACGGCGATTTCATCGACTCCGAGCAATGGCTGGAAGACGCCGATCGCGCGCTGTACAACGCCAAGCGTCAGGGACGCGATCGCGTCGATTTCGCCACACCAGAATTCACTGGGCTGCGTCTGGCCTGACCGCCACCCGTTCGGCGATGATCTCGGGCAAATCGCTGCGCTTGAGATACAGCCGCAGCGACTCGCCAATGTTCAACCGATCATCCATGTGCTGTTCGAAAAGCAGCCCCAGCCGTGCACGACATAACGCCATACGCCCCTCCCCCACCAAGCGCCAGACGAACTCGCTACAGGGTTGCAGGCTGTCTTGCACTACGTCCAGGCCAAAGGCGTCTTCGGAAAACCTGACGATATGCTTGCCCTGCTTGAGATGAAAGCCGACCAGCCCTTCGAGCCGATCAGCCGCACTGCAAATGTCGTAGGACGTGATGGACATGCTTTACCTCTTCGACTGCCAAGTACCCACTGGCGCCAACCTGAGCCAATCTCGAAACGCCAGGCAAAAAAATGGGCGACCGAAGTCGCCCTAAATGCCTTGCGTGCCCATGTAACTGGAACGATCAGCGCGGTTTACGCTTGCTGGAATCCTTCCAGATAAAAATGCCTAGACCGACAAAGAATGCAATCATCAAACCGACCGTTATCACGCCTGCGACAATCACATTGTCGAAGAACATGCCGACCTCCATTCGTTTGCCGTCGTCCGATGGATGCAAAGTAACCCGTTATCCAGGGTTGGGAATTGACCGAGGTCAATAGCGCCCGAGGGCGAGCGCGCGAGGCGTATGGAAATTGACGCAAGTCAGCGCTCAGCGCTTCCTGGACTTGCCTTTACGCTTGGGCTTGCCGGTTTTGCCCAGCGGCATGGCCTGCTCGAACGCTTGGCGCATGTCGTCCAGACGCTTGTCGTTGAGGTCGTGGATGCGCTTGGCGCGCTCGGCACCGAAATTGATCAGGTTGTCTTGACTCATCACAGGCTCGACGGGTGGGCAGAGAAGAGAATGATGCAGGGGCACGCCGGCGCTGACCAGCCCTCAGATTTCGATGTCCACCAACAGGCCTTGGCGTACTGGCTCGCCCATGGCTATCACCGGTACGGTGTTATCGGCATTGAGCTCATGGCCGGGCTCTGCGCTGTAGCGATCGTCCGCGTTCTTACCCTGCTCTCTTTGCTGTTGGCGTCCACGTTGTTCGTCCAGCAACAGCAAGGCTTGCCCCTCGGGGTCCTGACGCTGGCGAAGGTCGACGCCAGTATCGTCCGATGTGGCCTGTACTGGCACCACCGGCGGAATGTCCGGGGTCGGCTTGACCGGATCGAGTTGGGACGTGACGGGCACGGCGCTGAGCGGAATGATCGGGGGCAGCATGGCGAGTCTCCTTTATTAGAGTTGTATCGGCTCGATACCGATCACCATGAGCGGCCTTGGCGACGCGGAGCGCGTACGACGACCAAAGGCAGCAGCACGCACACGAAACGGCACTCCTTTATTGAGAATCGTCCTCGGGGTCGGCGTCCGATGGCGCACTGACTTCGCTCCACGGCCGCTTGTAGACCTGCTGCCAGACGCTCTCGATGTGCTCACGCAGAGCCTTGGGCGCATTCTTGAAGGAAGCACCGTCTTCGCGCTCGCCCCCAAAGGGCTCCTCACCCGCTGGGCTGATGAGCGATTGTCCGGTCAAGGAGTAGACCGACTGCCCTTCACGCAGTTCGATGGTGATGCCCTGCGGTTCGATACCACCTCCACAATAGGCATGGCTGGCGATCGTCACCTCGGCGATGCCATTGTCGTCGAGGTCGGTCACGTCGCTGACGTCGGTGTAGAAGTCGACGTCCAGGTCGAGCCCGGCACAGGTGGTCTCCTGCTCGGTGTTCCAGCGCGGAGCGAAGGCCTTGTCGCCGGCACGTTCATATAAGGTGGCCTTGAGCACGACGCGGTCGACTTCCTGCTCGGTGTCGGCGTCGGTCGCCTGGCCGTCGACTCGGCTCAACACCAACAAGCCCTCGCCCTGCTTATCGCGAAAATGCACGCTCTTGAGCGGCGCCTGTACGCCCAGCACTTCCAATTGCTCGGTGGGGATGGGCGGCAGTATTTCGAAGGGTTTCTGCTCACAACCCGATAGCAGCACGACGCTACCCATGGCCACACAAGCGTTCAACCAGCGGTACTTGGCAGGCATCTCGATCCTCGCTCCTCATGGCAAAGCGGTATTGTTCAATGAACGCACTAGACTGATTGGTCCGGCCGGACCTATCCGTTACCATAGGCGGCTTTTCATCGCGGGAGTTCAGCCAGTATGGCGCAGCAGTATCAACCCGGGCAACGCTGGATCAGCGACAGCGAAGCCGAGCTTGGCCTTGGCACCATTCTGGCGCAGGACGGCCGTCTGCTCACCGTGCTCTATCCGGCGACCGGCGAAACCCGGCAGTACGCCGTACGCAACGCGCCGCTGACACGGGTGCGCTTCTCACCAGGCGACCAGATCACCCACTTCGACGGCTGGAAATTGACCGTGCGCGAAGTCGACGACGTCGATGGCCTGATGGTCTATCACGGCCTGGACGCGCAGAACCAGCCGCGCACCCTGCCCGAAACGCAGCTGTCGAACTTCATTCAGTTCCGCCTGGCCAGCGACCGCCTGTTCGCTGGACAGATCGATCCAATGCCGTGGTTCTCGCTGCGCTACAACACGCTGCTGCACACCAGCAAGCAGATGCAGTCTTCGCTGTGGGGTCTGGGCGGCGTGCGCGCCCAGCCTATCGCGCATCAGCTGCACATCGCTCGTGAAGTCGCCGACCGTATCGCCCCGCGGGTACTGCTGGCCGACGAAGTGGGCCTGGGCAAGACGATCGAAGCGGGCTTGGTGATCCATCGCCAATTGCTGTCAGGACGCGCCAGCCGTGTGCTGATCCTGGTGCCGGAAAACCTCCAGCATCAGTGGTTGGTGGAAATGCGCCGTCGTTTCAACCTGGAAGTCGCCCTGTTCGACGCTGAGCGCTTTATCGAAAGCGATGCCAGCAACCCGTTCGAAGATGCGCAACTGGCACTGGTCGCGCTCGAATGGCTGGTCGAGGATGAAAAGGCCCAGGATGCGCTGTTCGCGGCCGGTTGGGACTTGATGGTGGTCGACGAAGCGCACCATCTGGTCTGGCATGAAGAGCACGCCAGCCGCGAATACGCCCTGGTCGAGCAGTTGTCCCAGGTGATCGACGGCGTCCTGCTGCTCACCGCCACCCCCGAACAGCTGGGCCAGGACAGCCACTTCGCGCGCTTGCGTCTGCTCGATCCGGATCGTTTCCATGACTTGGCCGCCTTCCGCGCCGAGAGCGAGCACTATCGCCCCGTCGCCGAAGCCGTGCAGGAGCTGCTCGACGAAGGACGCCTGTCGAACCAGGCGCACGACACCATTCGCAATTTTCTCGGCGCCCAAGGTGAGGCCCTGCTCGTTGCCGTCAACGACGGCGACAGCCAGGCCAGTGCACGCCTGATCCGCGAACTGCTCGACCGCCACGGCACCGGCCGCGTGCTGTTCCGCAACACCCGCGCCGCCATCCAAGGCTTCCCCGAGCGTCAGTTGCACGCCTATCCCCTGCCCAACCCCGAGCGCTATACCGAGCTCGATGCCAGCGAGCGCGCCGAGCTGTATCCGGAAGTGGCCTTCCAGGCCCAAGGGTTGGGCGAGATCGAAGATGTGCGCTGGTGGCAATTCGATCCGCGCGTGGACTGGCTCATCGACACCTTGAAGATGCTCAAGCGCACCAAGGTTCTGGTGATCTGTGCCCACGCCGAAACCGCCATGGACCTGGAAGACGCCCTGCGTGTGCGTTCGGGCATTCCCGCCACGGTTTTCCACGAAGGCATGAACATCCTCGAGCGCGACCGCGCCGCAGCTTACTTCGCCGACGAGGAGTTCGGCGCCCAGGTGCTGATCTGCTCGGAAATCGGCAGCGAAGGCCGCAACTTCCAATTCGCCCATCACCTGGTGATGTTCGACCTGCCGGCCCACCCCGACTTGCTCGAACAGCGCATCGGCCGTCTGGACCGGATCGGTCAAAAGCACACCATCGAGCTGCATGTGCCCTATTTGCAGGACAGCCCGCAAGAACGCCTGTACCAGTGGTACCAGGATGGCCTCAACGCCTTTCTCGCCACCTGCCCCACCGGCAATGCCTTGCAGCATCGGTTCGGCGCACGCCTGCTGGCGCTCTTGGCCGGTGGCGACAGCCAGGCCTGGGATGCGCTGGTGGCCGACGCGCGCAGCGAGCGCGAGCGTCTGGAAGCCGACTTGCACAGCGGCCGCGACCGCTTGCTGGAACTCAATTCCGGCGGGGCCGGCGAAGGCGAGGCATTGGTCGAGGCGATTCTCGAACAGGACGACCAGTTCGCCCTGCCGATCTATATGGAAACGCTGTTCGACGCCTTCGGCATCGACAGCGAGGACCATTCCGAGAACGCGCTGATTCTCAAGCCCAGCGAGAAAATGCTCGACGCCAGCTTCCCGCTCGGCGACGACGAAGGTGTGACCATCACCTACGACCGTGTTCAGGCACTGTCGCGCGAGGACATGCAGTTCATCACCTGGGAACACCCCATGGTGCAGGGCGGCATGGACCTGGTCTTGTCCGGCTCGATGGGCAACACCTCGGTGGCGCTGATCAAGAACAAGGCGCTCAAGCCCGGTACCGTGTTGCTGGAATTGTTGTACGTCAGCGAAGTGGTCGCACCGCGCCATCTGCAGTTGGGTCGCTACCTGCCGCCTGCCGCCTTGCGCTGCTTGCTCGATGCCAATGGCAACGACCTGGCCGCCAAGGTCGCGTTCGAGACACTCAACGAGCAACTCGAAAGCGTGCCGCGCGCCAGCGCCAACAAGTTCGTCCAGGCCCAGCGCGACGTGTTGTCCAAGCGTATCGCGGCGGGCGAAGAGAGGATCATGCCGGCCCACATCCAGCGGGTAGCCGACGCCCAGCAGCGCCTGGCAGCAGAAGCGGACGAAGAACTGGCGCGCATGACCGCCCTCAAAGCGGTCAACCCCAACGTTCGTGAAACCGAACTCGATGCGCTGCGCAAGTTGCGTGAGGATGGGGTGGCCATGCTCGACAAAGCGGCTTTGCGCTTGGAAGCCATCCGTATCCTGGTCGCCGGGTGACGCAATGCCCAGGCTTGCGCGTGCTGTGACAAGCGCGCATGGGCCGACTCAGGATTTCTGGCGGTACAACTGCACCAGGGTGGCAGGGTCGTGATCCAGATGGCCCTTGCCGCCGTGCAGGCGCATCAGTTGCGCAGCCAGGCCGCTCATGGGCGTTGCCGAGCCCTGATCATGGGAAAGCCTCACCGCGCCGTCCAAATCCTTGAGCAAGGTCCGTACGTGCCATTTGACCGGAGTGAAGCGGTTTTCGGCCATTTGCGGTGCAAGTATCTGCAAGGGTTTGGAATCGGCAAAGCCACCGGCCAAGGCTTGCGCGAGCAAACGCGCGTCCACCCCCGAACGCTCGGCCAAGGCCACGGCTTCGGCGATCACCAGCGCATTGCAGGCCACGATCATCTGATTGCAGGCTTTGGTCACCTGCCCTGCTCCCACCCCACCCATGTGTGTGACGCGTTCGCCTAGCGTGAGCAAAATGTCACGCACCCGCTGCAACGGTTCGGCTTCACCCCCCACCATGATCGCCAAAGTGCCCGCCTGGGCGCCTTGCATACCGCCCGACACGGGAGCGTCGACCCAGCCCATGGCGCAAGTGGCGGCGAGTTCTGCAGCCATCTCGCGGGTCGCTGCCGGCTCCGTGCTAGAAAGGTCCACCAGCACTTTACGAGCGCGCCCAGTTGTAGCGATACCCTGCGCGCCTAACACCACCTCACGCACTGCTGCTACGTCCGCCAGGCAGGTCAGGACGATGTCGGCTTCCTGGCACAACTGCGCGGGAGTACCGGCGAGACGGGCGCCGGCCGCGAGCAACGCATCGCACTTGCGAGGGCTGCGGTTCCACACCGTCAGCGGATAACCCGCCGCCAACAGGCGTTTGCACATGGGCAGCCCCATCAGGCCGATGCCGGCAAAGCCCAATGAAGGTAATGCGCTAGTCATGGATACCCCCTCTAGATGATTCGCAAGTTATTACGCCCTGCGTAAGTTGTTACCTCAGTGTGCAAATAGGCGACTCGTTGTTACCAACCTGCACCCTAGCCACAACGGAAATTGCTCTGAAATGGCGCCAAGCGCAGAGACCCCGCACCAAAACAAATCACTTATCGTTACGAGTTTTTTCCTGGATCAGAACAAAAGGCGATACGACCACCGCCCATATCTCTGGATCGCGGGTTTGCAGGCTGAGCGCCACTTCATCCGGCACAGCGGAAACGGTGCCATCAGAGCGCCACTTTGCCACGTGTTCACTGTGGTTTTGCGCCATCGCGGCAGCGACTTCGATCAGATCGAGCTCGGGCGCGACCCAAATCAGGTCACCTTTGGCCCAAAAGCGTTCCAAAGCTTTCCATTCGATGATTGCCGTCTCGCCGAGCAATTTGGCATAGAGGGTGCTTGTGTGATCGGTCATGGGGCCCTTGCACTGAAAATGGCTGATAAAAAAGGCCGCTATTTTTGCAGAAAACCCTGGTTTCAAACACGTAATTGATCGATTGGCCTCGAACGCGTATGGGTGCCATGCGACCAACAGGGCCCGATGGCGCGTTTATATATCTTTGTATCGATCACGCGACACCCCCTGAATTCGGAGCGCTATGCCGGCTTTTCAAGCGCTCGGACAGCGCTCTACACTGTACCGGTACAGTTCCGGAGCATGTTCCAGGGGAAGCCAGGCTTGCAGTGGCAGTCTTGCACCGCAACCCTCGCGCCGGTCTGTAGCCCTGGCCGCCAGGACTATAAAAATTACAACAGGATGAGTGGAGCACTATGATCAAGATTTCCAAGCTGTTCGCTGCAATGGTACTGGCCGGTGTCGCCAGCCATTCCTTCGCCGCTGATACCATCAAGATCGGTATCGCCGGGCCCAAGACCGGCCCTGTCACCCAATACGGCGACATGCAGTTCGTTGGTGCCAAGCAGGCCATCAAGGACATCAATGCCAAAGGCGGCATCGACGGCAAGATGCTCGAAGCCAAAGAATACGACGACGCGTGCGATCCCAAGCAGGCCGTGGCCGTAGCCAACAAAGTGGTCAACGATGGCGTCAAGTTCGTGGTCGGCCACCTGTGCTCCAGCTCCACCCAACCCGCTTCGGACATCTACGAAGACGAAGGCGTGATCATGATCACGCCAGCGGCCACCAGCCCGGAAATCACCAGCCGCGGCTACAAGATGATCTTCCGCACCATCGGCCTGGACAGCGCCCAGGGCCCAGCGGCCGGCAACTACATTGCCGACCACGTCAAGCCCAAAGTCGTCGCGGTGCTGCACGACAAGCAGCAGTACGGTGAAGGCATCGCCACTGCGGTCAAGCAGACTCTGGAAAGCAAGGGCACCAAGGTCGCTGTGTTCGAAGGCCTCAACGCCGGCGACAAGGACTTCTCCTCGGTCATCCAGAAGCTCAAGCAGAACAACGTCGACTTCGTCTACTACGGTGGTTACCACCCAGAGCTGGGCCTGATCCTGCGCCAAGCTCAGGAAAAAGGTCTGAAAGCCAAGTTCATGGGCCCGGAAGGCGTCGGCAATGACTCCATCTCGCAGATTGCCCAGAACGCTTCGGAAGGCCTGCTGGTCACCCTGCCGAAATCCTTCGACGCCGACCCGCAGAACAAGGCCATCGTCGATGCCATCAAGGCCGACAACAAGGATCCGAGCGGCCCGTTCGTGTTCCCATCCTATTCGGCAGTGGAAGTGATTGCTGCAGGTATCACGGCAGCCAAGAGCGAAGACACGACGAAAGTCGCTGAAGCCATCCACGAAGGTACCTTCAAGACCCCGACCGGCGAATTGTCCTTCGACGACAAGGGCGACCTGAAAGACTTCAAGTTCGTGGTCTACGAATGGCACTTCGGCAAGCCCAAAACCGAAGTCTCCCCTCAGTAACGGTCCGATCACTGGTTGACCTACAAGCCCACTGTGCGAGCAGTGGGCTTTGTTTTACGAGGTTCATGGGCCGATTGCCGCGATCCGGCAACCTCCCCACCTGAAAATCTTAAAACCGTCACCCGCGGTTCCCTGGCCAAGCCCGTCTTCGTCGCCCAGGCCACGAAGCGTGCCGGGTTATCCCCCGCCAGCGAATGCACGTCAGGTTTTTAGGAGCGCTTCAATGCCCGAGCTCTATCACTTCTTCCAACAACTGGTTAACGGATTGACCATCGGCAGCACCTATGCCCTGATCGCCATCGGCTACACCATGGTGTACGGCATCATCGGCATGATCAACTTCGCTCACGGCGAGGTGTACATGATCGGTTCCTACGTGGCCTTCATCGCTCTGGCGGGTCTGGCCATGATGGGCATCGACTCGTTGCCGATCCTGATGACCGTAGCGTTCGTGGCGACCATCTTCGTCACCAGTGCCTATGGCTACAGCATCGAGCGGGTGGCGTACAGGCCGCTGCGCAACAGCAACCGCCTGATTCCGCTGATTTCCGCCATCGGAATGTCGATCTTCCTGCAGAACACCGTGCTGCTGTCGCAAGACTCCAAGGACAAATCCATCCCCAACCTCATTCCGGGCAGCTTCTCCTTCGGTCCAGGTGGCGCGGAGGAGGTCCTGGTGTCGTACATGCAGATCCTGGTGTTCGTCGTCACCCTGGTGGCCATGACCCTGTTGACCCTGTTCATCTCCCGTTCACGCCTGGGCCGCGCCTGCCGCGCCTGTGCCGAAGACCTGAAAATGGCCAACCTGCTGGGCATCAACACCAACAACATCATCGCCCTGACCTTCGTCATCGGCGCCGCGCTGGCTGCGGTTGCGGCAGTGCTGCTGAGCATGCAATACGGCGTGATCAACCCCAACGCGGGCTTCCTGGTCGGGCTCAAGGCGTTCACCGCCGCCGTGCTCGGCGGCATCGGCAGCATCCCGGGCGCCATGCTCGGCGGGCTGGTGCTCGGGGTGGCCGAAGCGTTCGGCGCCGACATTTTCGGTGACCAGTACAAGGACGTCGTGGCGTTCGGCCTGCTGGTCCTCGTCCTGCTGTTCCGGCCGACCGGCATCCTGGGCCGTCCGGAGGTTGAGAAAGTATGAACAAGAATCTCAAACAGGCGCTGTTCAGCGCCGTGCTGGTGTGGGCGGTGGCGTTTCCGGTGCTGGGGCTGAAGCTGAGCATCGACGGCATCCACTTGGTAGTGCACAGCCAAGGCGAGTTCACCCTGACGGTGATCGCCGTGTGCTCGGTGTTGATGTTCCTGCGCGTGCTGTTCGACCGGCAATGGAGCGCGACCCTCGGCCAACGTTCCGGACGCACACTGGTACCCGCTTCGGTCAGCAACTTCCTGACCCTGCCCAAGACGCAACGCTGGATCATCCTCGGGCTGGTCGTGGCGGCGCTGGCCTGGCCGTTCTTCGGCTCGCGCGGGGCGGTGGACATCGCCACCCTGATCCTGATCTACGTGATGCTGGGCCTGGGCCTGAACATTGTGGTGGGCCTGGCGGGGCTGTTGGACCTGGGCTACGTGGGCTTCTACGCCGTCGGCGCCTACAGCTACGCGATGCTCTCGCACTATCTGGGCTGGGGCTTCTGGATCTGCCTGCCGATCGCCGGCCTGATGGCCGCGACCTTCGGTTTCCTGCTGGGCTTCCCCGTGCTGCGCCTGCGTGGCGACTACCTCGCCATCGTGACCCTGGGCTTCGGCGAGATCATCCGGCTGTTCCTGCGTAACCTGACCGACTGGACGGGCGGACCGAACGGCATCAGCAACATCGAAAAGCCGACCTTCTTCGGCCTGACGTTCGAGCGCCGCGCCGCCGAAGGCATGCAGACGTTCCATGAGTACTTCGGCTTGCCGTACAACTCGATGAACAAGGTCATCTTCCTGTACCTGGTCGCCCTGGTCCTGGCGCTGGTGGCATTGTTCGTGATCAACCGCTTGCTGCGCATGCCCATCGGCCGTGCCTGGGAAGCGCTGCGCGAAGACGAGATCGCCTGCCGCGCCCTGGGTCTGAACCCGACCATCATCAAGCTCTCGGCCTTCACCCTGGGCGCGACCTTCGCAGGTTTCGCCGGCAGCTTCTTCGCCGCACGTCAGGGGCTGGTGACACCGGAATCCTTCACCTTCATCGAATCGGCGATCATCCTCGCCATCGTGGTGCTGGGCGGCATGGGCTCGCAACTGGGCGTGATCCTCGCGGCCATCGTGATGATCCTGCTGCCCGAGCTGATGCGCGAGTTCAGCGAATACCGGATGCTGATGTTCGGCGCCATGATGGTGCTGATGATGATCTGGCGCCCGCAAGGCCTGCTGCCAATGCAACGTCCCCACATGGAGCTGCGTCGATGAGCCGCGAAATTCTGAAGGTTAGCGGCCTGAGCATGCGCTTTGGCGGCTTGTTGGCGGTCAACGGCGTGGCCTTGACCGTCAAGGAAAAACAGGTCGTGGCACTGATCGGCCCGAACGGAGCCGGCAAGACCACCGTCTTCAACTGCCTGACCGGCTTCTACAAGCCCAGCGGCGGTAGCATCCTGCTCGACGGCCAGCCGATCCAAGGCTTACCGGGCCATCTCATCGCCCGCAAGGGCGTGGTGCGCACGTTCCAGAACGTGCGCCTGTTCAAAGAGATGACCGCGCTGGAAAACCTGCTGATCGCCCAGCACCGTCACCTGAACACCAACTTCTTCGCCGGTCTTTTCAAGACACCAGGTTTTCGCCGCAGTGAAAAGGAGGCCATGGAGCGCGCGGCCTATTGGCTGGACAAGGTCAACCTGACCGAGTTCGCCAACCGCACCGCCGGCACCCTCGCCTACGGCCAGCAACGGCGTCTGGAAATCGCTCGCTGCATGATGACCCAGCCGCGCATCATCATGCTCGACGAGCCCGCTGCGGGTCTGAACCCGAAGGAAACCGAAGACCTCAAGGCGCTGATCGGCTATCTGCGCGAATCCCATAACCTGACCGTGCTGCTGATCGAACACGACATGAAACTGGTGATGAGCATTTCCGACCACATCGTGGTGATCAATCAGGGCACGCCCCTGGCCGACGGCACGCCCGAAGCGATTCGTGACAATCCTGACGTGATCAAGGCCTACCTGGGGGAAGCGTAAATGCTCAAGTTCGAAAACGTTTCCACCTTCTACGGCAAGATCCAGGCGCTGCACAGCGTCAACGTCGAGATCAACCAGGGCGAGATCGTCACCCTGATCGGCGCCAACGGTGCGGGCAAGTCGACCTTGTTGATGACGCTGTGCGGCTCGCCCCAAGCCCACAGCGGCAGCATCAAGTACCTGGGAGAAGAGCTGGTGGGCCAGCCCTCCTCGCTGATCATGCGCAAGAGCATCGCCGTGGTGCCCGAAGGCCGCCGTGTGTTCGCCCGCCTGACGGTGGAAGAGAACCTGGCCATGGGCGGCTTCTTCACCAACAAGGGTGACTACCAGGAGCAGCTCGACAAGGTGCTGCACCTGTTCCCGAGGCTCAAGGAACGCTACGTGCAACGCGGCGGCACCATGTCCGGGGGCGAACAGCAGATGCTCGCCATCGGCCGGGCGTTGATGAGCAAGCCCAAGCTGCTGCTGCTCGACGAGCCTTCGCTGGGCCTGGCGCCGATCATCATCCAGCAGATCTTCGACATCATTGAGCAACTGCGCCGCGATGGCGTGACGGTGTTCCTGGTCGAGCAGAACGCCAACCAGGCGTTGAAAGTAGCCGATCGTGCCTATGTGCTGGAGAACGGCCATGTGGTGATGCAGGGCACGGGCGAGGCGCTGCTGGTGGATCCGAAAGTACGCGACGCGTACCTGGGCGGTTGAACGAAGGGCCTCAGGGCTGATGCCAGTCAGCCTGAACATGTCGATTGGGGCTGCTTTGCAGCCCATCGCGGCTGAAGCCGCTCCTACAGGAGCGAACCCTGTGGGAGCGGCCGGTTCGGCGCTCCGATTAGCCGCGATGGGCTGCGAAGCAGCCCTGATTGCTTAACTGATCGGCATTAGCCTTCGGGCCCTTTTTTCTGCCCGCTGTTTTGCCATGAGCCCAGGGCCCCTTGAGCTCGACGTTCCGGCTCGGTAACGTGCCCCCTCTTTTTCGCCATAACGCTGGAGCTACCCATGCGCGCCACTTCCACGCTGTTGCTCGCCGCCTTGCTGCCGCTGTTCGCTGGCTGCCAGTTGCTGGCCGAACCTCCAAGCGACCCGAACGTCGGCGGTACCCGCCTGCAAGGCGAGCTGAGCGCCAGCAACGGCAAGCTGCTGTTCCAGCCGTGCAACGAGAGCCGTCGTTTCGTCGTCAACGACGCTGGCAATACTGGCCTGTTACAGGAAGCCGACAACCTGGCAGCGAGCGCCAAGACCCGACTGTTCGCCGACCTGCGCGGTCGTCTGGGCGGCAGCCGTCAGGTCGACAGCCAAGGACAATTCGACGTGCAGCGCCTGTACCGCCTGGAACCTGCGGGCGACGGCTGCCTGGACCCGAACTTCAAACAATTGACCCTACGCGCCGAGGGCTACTCTCCTGATTGGAACGTCAAGGCCAGTGGCCGCGGCATGATCGTCGAGCGCGCGGGCAAGGAGCCGCTGCCCTTGCCGTTTCTCGAAGAAGAAATCCCTGGCGGTGGCCTGAGCCTGAGCAGCGAAGCCAACGGCCAGCATGTGGAACTGTGGGCTGCTCCACAGCGCTGCGTCGACCCTTCCAGCGGCGCCATTCGCCACCTGCGCACCGAGCTGCGCATCGACGGCCAGGCCTTGCAGGGCTGCGGTTACTTCGGCGGCGCGCGGGACAACTGATCGGATGAATGCGTTTACGCTGCCAGCGATGGCAGCGAAACCCTTATACTCCGCCGTTTGTTTAAAGCCGCCGGCCATCCCGGGCCGGGAGAGTGGACCTTGTCATGCTACGAATCAACGAACTGAAGCTGCCCCTGGATCATCCCGATGAAGCGCTGCGCGAAGCCATCCTGCAGCGCCTGGGCATCGCCGGTGAACAACTGCTCAGCTTCACGCTGTTCAAGCGCAGCTACGATGCGCGCAAGAAGAACAGCGAGCTGCTGTTCATCTACACCATCGATCTGGAGGCCAGCAACGAAGCCGAGCTGCTGCGCAGGTTCGAGGACGACCGTAACGTCGGCCCGGCACCGGATGTGACCTACAAATACGTCGGCCATGCGCCCAGTGAGCTTGAGGAACGTCCCTTGGTCGTGGGTTTCGGGCCTTGCGGCATTTTCGCCGCGCTGCTGCTGGCGCAGATGGGCTTCAAACCCATCGTGCTGGAGCGTGGCAAGGAAGTGCGGCAACGTACCAAGGATACCTGGGGCCTGTGGCGCAAGAGCGAACTCAACCCCGAGTCCAACGTGCAGTTTGGCGAAGGCGGTGCGGGCACGTTCTCCGACGGCAAACTGTACAGCCAGATCAAGGACCCCCTGCACCATGGCCGCAAGGTGCTGGAAGAGTTCGTCAAGGCCGGCGCGCCGGACGAGATTCTCTACATCAACAAGCCGCACATCGGCACCTTCCGCCTGACCGGCATGGTCGAGACCATGCGCCAGGAAATCATCGCCCTGGGTGGTGAGGTGCGTTTCGAGCAAAAAGTCAGCGATCTGCTGATCGAAGGCGAACAACTGGCGGGCGTGGTGCTGGAAAGCGGCGAGCAGTTGCTGTCACGGCACGTGGTTCTGGCCTTGGGCCACAGTGCTCGCGACACGTTCCGCATGCTGCACGCCAAAGGCGTGTTCATGGAGGCCAAGCCGTTCTCCGTAGGCTTTCGTATCGAGCACCCGCAGACGCTCATCGACAAGGCGCGCCTGGGCAAGTATGCCGGCCACCCGAAACTGGGCGCTGCGGACTATAAGCTGGTGTACCACGCCAAGAACGGTCGCTCGGTGTACAGCTTCTGCATGTGCCCTGGCGGTACCGTAGTGGCTGCGACCAGCGAGCCAGGACGCGTCGTCACCAACGGCATGAGCCAGTACTCGCGTAACGAGCGCAACGCCAACTCGGGTCTGGTGGTCGGTATCGATCCGGAGCGTGACTACCCAGGCGGGCCATTGGCCGGCATCGAGTTGCAAGAGCGTCTCGAAACCCTGGCCTATGAGATGGGCGGCAGCAATTATCAGGCACCGGCGCAGTTGGTCGGAGATTTCATCGCAGGCCGCCCGTCGACGGCGTTGGGCAGTGTCGAGCCGTCCTACAAACCGGGTGTGACCCTGGGCGATCTGGCAACGAGCCTGCCGGCCTTCGCCATCGAAGCGATCCGCGAGGCGCTACCGGCCTTCGAGCGACAGATCAAGGGCTATAGCCTGCACGACGCGGTACTGACCGGTCTGGAAACGCGCACCTCTTCGCCGCTGCGCATCACCCGTGGCCTGGATTTCCAGAGCGTCAACCTCAAGGGCCTGTTCCCGGCCGGCGAAGGCGCCGGTTATGCGGGCGGCATTCTCTCGGCAGGGGTCGACGGCATCCGCATCGCCGAAGCGGTGGCCACGGCCATGCTCGATGCGCGCCAGCCATGATCCCGCCTGTATGACAGCTGACGGCAACTGAACCGAAGCCATGAAAAAACCCGACGGACCTAGTCCGTCGGGTTTTTTGTCGCCCGTGCGACGCCAGTGCGCTCAGTGGGAAACGCGGCTGGTGCCATCGACGGTCATGATGCGCACGCGCTCGCCGACGCGGAACACTTCGTTCTGCTGCACCTGCTGCACGTAGGAGCGCATGCTGCCGTCGTCTTCACGCACGGTGATCTCGACCCCTTGGGTGCGGGTCAGGCCCTCTTCGGCTGCCGAGCCGGCCAGGCCACCGGCGACCGCGCCGATCACAGCCGCCACCAGGCTGCCACGACCGCCACCGATGGCACTGCCCGCCACGCCGCCGACCACGGCGCCCGCGCCGCCGCCGATAGGGGTTTTCGTGCCTTCGATCTTCACCGGGCGCAAGGATTCGATGGTGCCCAGGCGTACGGTCTGCACGCGGCGGGCTTCGTCACGAGAGTAGCTGTCACCGGTCAGGTTGGAAGCACAGCCTCCGAGCAACAGCGACGCGGTAGTGAAGGTCGCTACCAGCAAGGCGGATTTACGCATGGGTGGAATCTCCGTTGGTAAGGTGTTCATTAGACGCCGCGCGCTGACGGCTGTCACGGACGCGGCGAAGAAAAAAGCATGCCGTTCAGCCCACGTACAGCTTGGACCGCTCGCGACACGAATGCCTTATGGAGATGTGACAAAAAGGTGGCGCCGATCGTTGCACTGTGTGTGTGCGGCTCCGGCGCCAGGCGGCTCAGGGCGCAAGACGCTCGCGGTGCCAATGCCCGTCATCGAGACGGTAGTTGAGCCGGTCGTGCAGGCGGCTGGGGCGCCCCTGCCAGAACTCGATGCGGTCGGCCATCAAGCGGTAACCGCCCCAGTGCTCGGGGCAATGGGGCTGGGTGTCGGAAAAGCGCGTTTCGGTCGCCTTGACCAACGCTTGCAGCGCCTCACGATCGGCGATCACTCGGCTCTGCGGCGACGCCCAGGCGCCCAGGCGGCTGCCCAAGGGGCGGACCTGGTAGTAGGCGTCCGACTCTTGCGCCGAGACTTTCTCGACCCGGCCTTCGATGCGCACCTGCCGCTCCAGCGCCGGCCAGAAGAAGGTCATGGCGGCGAAAGGCCGCGCAGCCAGTTGCTGGCCCTTTGCGCTGTCATAGTTGGTGAAGAAGGTAAAGCCTCGATCGTCCAACCCCTTGAGCAGCAAGACCCGGCAGTGCGGACGACCGTCGGCGTCGACCGTGGCCAGGGTCATGGCGTTGGCTTCGACCGGCGCCTGCTCGGTCTGCACGGCGTCGGCGAACCATTGCTGGAAGAGGCTGAAGGGCTCGCCAGGGGCTTGATCCTCGACCAAGCCATCACGGGTGTAGTCGCGGCGCATGTCGGCCAAAGACGAAGTCATTCCAGCGCTCCTCGCCGATCAGTTGGTCTTGGTATTGGCCGCGACGCGTTTGTCATCGGTCTTGCTTTTGGCCGCAGCTTTGGCGGGCGCGGCTTTTTTGGCAGCCGGCTTGGCCGATGCCTTGGCCTTGGCCACTGGCTTTTTCGCAGCCGGTTTGGCAGCAGCCTTGGCAGCCGGTTTGGCTTTGGCCGGTGCCTTGGTGGCAGGCGCAGTAGCGGCGACCGGTTTGACGTCTTGCGCAGCGACCATGGCCGCTGGCGCCGGCGCTGGAGTCTGGTACTTGGCCAACAATGCCAGCATGGTGTTCTGCGGGGTCAGCAGCAGCTCGACGCGGCGGTTCAGGGCACGCCCTTGCGGACTGTCGTTGGCCGCGCGCGGCATCACCGAGCCCATGCCTTTGAGGTTGAGACGGTCACGCTGCAAGCCGCTGAGACGGAAGATCGCCGACACCGAAGCCGCACGCTCCAGGCTCAGGCGCTGGTTGGCGACGGCAGCGCCGGTGCTGTCGGCATGGCCCAGGACCAGTACGGCGGTCTTTGGATCGCCCTCGACCACCTTGGCTACGCGGGTGATCGGTGCCAGCGTGATCGGCAGCAGCATGTTCGGGCGGTCGGGGTTGTACGAGCCATCGACGGGAATGGTCACGGCCAGCACATCGTCGCGGCGCTCCAGCTGGAACGTGCTGTCCTTGAGCGCTTCGCGCAACTTGGGCTCGTATTGGTCGAGCCAAGCCTGAGTCGCTTTCTGGTCGATCTTCGGCACCGCCGCCACAGGTGCCTGGTCCTGTTTGCCCTCACCGCCGAACGGCCACCACCAGCGATTGCCCGAATCGCTCTTGCCGGCCGCCTTGGCATCGGCCTGGGCGACTTTTTCGGTGACGGCGTCCTTCACGTCCTTGTCGGCGACCTGGTCCGAGCCGAATGGCCACCAGCTACGGCCGCTGTCGCTCGAGGCATTCTGTTGCGAGTGCTGAGCGCAGCCAGTCATGGCCAGGCACAGGGCGAGAGCTAAGGTTTTATGTGAGGACATCAGCGATACACCATGAATTGAAAAGGAATTTTGCCAGCGCACATCGAGCAGTGGCCCTCAGAATAGACAAAGCATTCGAGCAATACCGAACTACCCGATCAAAGGCATGTCCGCAGCACCTGCACCAGGCGCTGCGCCCTTGGATCCATCAACACGTAAGGGCCCAACGTGTTGGTGACGAAGCCGAAGGCCACATCGTATTCGGGATCGGCGAAGCCCACCGACCCGCCCGCCCCCGGGTGTCCGAAAGCACGCGCGCCCAACCCGAAAGTGGCGTTGGCGATCTGCGGCTGGTCGAGCATGCAGCCCAGCCCGAAACGCGTCTGCGTCAGCAGCGTGCGGTCTTCGCCCAGGCTGTGCTCGCGGGTGAGTTCGTCGAGCAGTTCGGATTCGAGCAGGCTGCCGTCCAGCAAGCCGGCATAGAACCCGGCCAGGCTGCGCGCATTGCCGTGGCCATTGGCGGCCGGCTGCTGCATGCGCCGCCACTCGGGTTTGTTGGTGCTGGTCAGGATCGCGGGCGGATTGGTGAAGGCGCGTGTCGAGAGCGCCTCCGGCTCGCGCAAGGTCACCTGCAGCAGGCGCTGCGCCGCAGCGTCTCCGGCATTGCCTTTACCACGGGCGATGTGCGCCACGCGGTGGAACTCCTCGTCGGCCAGACCGACATGAAAATCGAGGCCCAGCGGCTTGGCGGTCCGAGCGACGATCGACTCGCCCGGACCCCGACCGTCAGCGCGGCGGATCAGCTCGCCGATCAACCAGCCATAGGTAATGGCGGCATAACCATGCTCGGTGCCGGGCGTCCACCACGGACGTTCCGCAGCCAGGGCGTCGGTCATCACCTGCCAGTCGTACAGCGCCTCGGCCGGCAACAGTTGGCGAATGGCCGGCAGGCCGGCGCGGTGGCTGAGCAACTGGCGCAGGGTCACCCCTTCTTTACCGGCCTGGGCGAACTCGGGCCAGTAGCGTGCTGCCGGCGCATCGAGCGCCAGTTTGCCCTCGCCCACCAGTTGCAGCGCGGTCACGGCAGTGAAGGTCTTGGTGCAGGAAAACAGGTTGGCGATGGTGTCGCTGTGCCAGGCCTGCTGCCCGTCGCGGTCGGCTGTGCCGGCCCATAAGTCCAGTACCGTCTCGCCACCCAACTGCACGCACAACGCCGCGCCACGCTCCTGGGGATCGTCGAATACGGCGGCGAAGGCTTCGCGCAACGCTTCGAATTGCAGTTCGTAATGCCCCTGGATCTGCACGGCCTTGTTCTCCCGGCGGGTTGGAAAAAGGCGTGCATTGTTTCAGCACTCGACGCGTTTGCATACAGGTCAACTGCAACCAATGCAGGGCCAGGCCATCACCGCGAGCCTGAGCCTGACGAAGATCAAGGCGCGGGTGCGGCCAGGCGTTTGGCCAGTTGTTGATCGAGCAGCAGGTTGCGCTTGCGCACCGCCTCGACGAAACCGCTCCAGGCCAGGTCGGTGATCGCCACCAGGCCCAGGTGGCCGTTTTCACCATCGAGCAGACGCCCACTGGCAGGCTGATCGAGGTACTGGAACCAGTGCGCGCCGACGATGGTCGGTTGTTCCAGGGCAGCATCGAGGAAAGTGGCATAGGCAGCGCCGCGATCCTCCTCGCGCGCCAGCTCGAGTGGCCCCGGCCAGAACGGGCCACGGTCGCGCGAACCGAACTGGAACTCCGAGACCAGCAATGGCTTGTCCAACTCGGCCAACTGCGCGAAGTCATAACCGTCCTGTGGCTTGAGCGTGTAGAAGTTGAAGCTCAACACGTCGCAGAACTCGGCACAGGCTTTGACCGCCTCGGGCGAGGTGACGCCATAGCGGCCGCCCAGCAAGAGGTGGTTGGGGGCGTGCCATTTCAGGGCATCGGAAATGGTCTTGAAGTAGGTCTGGGCGAACACATCCTGGAAATGCTGGTAGTCGCGTTCGATTTCCGGGTGCTCGGGCGTCGGCAACGGTGCCTCGAAGCCTGGATCTTCCATCAGCTCCCAGGCTTGCAGGTCGATGCCCCAGGCTTTGGACAGCCCTTGCTGGTTGCGGTACTTGTCGCGCAGTTGCTTGAGGAACGCGCGCTTGGCCGGCACGTCGGTGGTCAGGCGCAAAGTGCCGAACGCCAGACCGTAGCGGGCATTGGCATCGGCGCCGGGCGCGGCCCAGGCCAGTTCGTTGTCGGCGAAGTAACCGATCAGCCATGGATCGTCGCGGTGGTCGCGGGCGGCGATGGCCACGGCGCGCTCGGTGGCCATGGCGAAGCGCGGGTCGAACGGATCGGGCATACGCCCCCACCAGTCCATGCCCGTACTGATGCTGGCGTAGTCGCCGACGATGGCCAACGGCAGGGTGTAGGGCACACGCTGGGCCTGGGCCAGAGCCGGATCGCTCCAGTTGCCCAAGGTATTGAAACCCCAGGCCAGCAAGCGGTCGATGGCCTGCGTCTGCCATTGCTCGGCAGCCAGCTTTGGCGCCAGGCAGGCGCTGTCTGCTTGGCCTTCGACCGGCGCTGGGCAAGGCGCCGCGTGGCTGCGATGGAGGTTGGCGGCGTAGAAATCGTACCAACGGCCTTGCTTGAACCCGCGGCCCTGCGAGGAGGCATTGCCGTCGTCGTTGTTGCCTTGCCCATAGAACGCGGCGAGCGGTTCGCCTTCGGCCGGCAGGGCTTTGAACATGCCCTCGCGCCCGGCGACATAAGTGCGCCCACTGTCGGCGGCCACGGCGTTGACGCCCAGGGAGAAGAAACCGTGGCCATCGGGCGTCACCAGATACCAGCGTCCATCGCGCTTTGCGGTGCGGAAAAATCCGCTGGCATCGAACGCGGGGCCTGCCATCACGCCGCCATAAGGGTCGAGCTTGCGCCCCTCGCGTTCGGCCAGCCAGCCCTTGAGCTGCTGTCGTTCGCGCTGCGCCGAAGCCTTGAGTTGTTCGTCAGTGGCGATCTTGTCCGGCCAGTTGGCACGCGTCGACTGGCCGTAGGCGTCGATCAGTTCGGCATAGGCGGCGTTGTAGGCCTGGTCATCGTCCTGCACACCGACCTTTTCGATCAGCAGGCTTTGCGCGACGTTGGGCTTGGGAATGCTCAGGCTGACCGAGCTGACCTGCTTGAGATCGACTGCGCCGACACTGCTGGTGAACAACAGTCGCTGGCCCTGATGGCTCCATGGCATGGGCGGACCGGCACGCATGCCCTGGCCGAGCGGGGAGCGCGCGGTCAGAGGCACCAGTACCGTTTGCGCCGGCCCCGAAGGTAAGTCGACACGGCTGGTCAGACGCTGGCCGTCGCGGCTCTCGACCACCACGTCCACGCTCAGCGCCCAATCCATGCCGCTTTGCAGGCGCAGGGTGAGGAACTGTCCGCTCGACCAGTCCCAACTGCCGCTCTGCGGCGCAAGCTGCAAGGTCGGACGTTCGGCCGGGTTGAACACCACCCGCCTGAGCACCTCGCCTTGGGCGGTCTGCTCGGCGTTGTACTGCGGCAAGGCCGTGTCCTGCGTCAGCACATTGATGACCGAGGTCGGCCGAACGAAGCTGAACACTGCCTGCTGCCCGGCCCACAGAGGCGCAGCGAACATCAGGGCAAGCAAGGCAGGCAGGCTGCGAGGGATCATGGGGCGGTGTCACTCCTTGTAGAGACCGGCCCTTGTAGAGCTACAGGGCTCACGACCGAATGGGAGGCAATGGGCCGGCGCACCGTGCGCCGGCGGTCAGCCGATTTCCCGCCGGAACGGCGGTAGCGCGTTGAGAATAGCCTTGCCGTAGCGCTGCGTGACCAGACGCCGGTCGAGCAAGGTGATGACGCCGCGGTCCTGCTCGGTGCGCAACAACCGGCCACAGGCCTGGATCAGGCGCAACGACGCGTCGGGCACGGCGATCTCCATGAACGGGTTGCCGCCGCGGGCTTCGATCCACTCGGCCAGGGCCGCTTCGACCGGATCGTCCGGCACGGCGAAGGGAATCTTGGCGATGACCACGTGCTCGCAATAGGCGCCCGGCAAGTCGACGCCTTCGGCGAAGCTGGCCAGGCCGAACAGCACGCTGTGCTGGCCGTCGTCGACGCGCGCCTTGTGCTTGTTCAGGGTTTCCTGCTTGGACAGGTTGCCCTGGATCAGCACCAGCTTGCGCCAGTCGCGGTCCAGGCCGTCGAACACGTCCTGCATCTGCTTGCGCGAGGAAAACAGCACCAGCGCGCCGCGCGCGTCTTCGACGATGCCCGGCAGGTCGCGAATGATGGCTGCGGTGTGCGCCGTGGCGTCGCGCGGGTCGGCGCGCAGGTCGGGCACGCGCAGCACGCCGGCGTCGCCGTGCACGAAGGGACTGGGCACCACGCAGGTCATGGCGTCGCGCGGCAGGCCCGAACGCATGCGGAAGCGGTCGAACTTGCCCAAGGCGGTCAAGGTGGCCGAGGTGACCAAGGCGCCGTAGGCCACGTTCCACAAATTGCGCCGCAGCATTTCGGCGGCGAGGATGGGGCTGGCGTTGACCTCGATGTCGAACTGCGCACCGCTGTCGGCCAGCGACAGCCAGCGCGCCATGGGCGGACTGTCTTCCGGGTCTTCGGCGGTGAAGGCGGTCCACAGTTCCCAATTGCCCTGGGCGCGGGTCAGCAGGCTGCCGAACAGCGGGTACCATTCTTCGGCCTGGTGGCTGGGGATACCGATACTGACTTCAGCGTCCATGCCTTCCTTGAGCAGGTCTGCCAGGCGGGTGAACAGGTCGTTGAGGCGGGCGAAGCCCTTCTTCAGTTCGATGCCGGCCTCGCGGATCGCTTCGGGCACCACGCCACCCTCGAAGCGGTAGCGCGGGCGTTCGCGCCCTTCGTTGTCTTCGCTGGGGCGGAAATCGGCGACCTGTTCGCACAAGGTGAACATGAACTGCTGTTGGGTACGCAGTTCCCGCGCCAGCTCCGGCACCTGTTCGATCCACTTGCCCAGATCGCCCGGCAGAGCTTGTTGGGCCAGCAGTTTGGTCAGGTTCTTGGCCGTCTGCTCCAGCCAGTCGGCGGTGGAGCGCAGGCGCGAGAAGTGGGCGAAGTGGCCGATGGCCTTATCGGGCAGGTGATGGCCTTCGTCGAACACGTACATCGTGTCGCGCGGGTCGGGCAGCACGGCACCACCGCCCAGGGCCAGGTCGGCCAGGACCATGTCGTGGTTGGTGACGATCACATCGACCTTGCCCATGCCTTCGCGCGCTTTGTAGAACACGCACTGCTGGAAATTCGGGCAATGCCGGCCGGTGCATTGGCTATGGTCGGTGGTCAGGCGCGCCCAATCCTGGTCTTCGAGGGTTTCCGGCCAACTGTCGCGATCGCCGTCCCAGCGGTTGCCGGCCAGCTTCTCGATCATGCTGCCAAAGAGCTTCTGGCTGCGCTCGTCGACCTCGATGTGGAAGCCCTCCTCCTCGAACAACTGTGCGGTGGCCGACTGCGCCTGGCCTTCCTGCAAGAGTATGTCGAGCTTGGACAGGCACAGGTAGCGGCCCCGGCCCTTGGCCAGGGCGAAGCTGAAATTCAGGCCGCTGTTGCGCATCAGGTCGGGCAGGTCCTTGAAGACGATCTGCTCTTGCAGGGCGACCGTGGCGGTGGCGACCACCAGCCGCTTGCCCGCCGCTTTCGCGGCGGGAATGGCGGCCAGGCTGTAGGCCACGGTCTTGCCGGTACCGGTGCCGGCCTCGACCGCGACCACGGCGGGCTCGCCGCTGCGCCGGCCTTCTTCGTCCACCGCGATGTCGCCGAGCACCTTGGCGACCTCGGCGATCATCAAGCGCTGGCCATAGCGCGGCTTGAGGCTCTTGGCTTCGAGGAAACGCGAATAGGCGCCTTGGATGGTGGCTTTGAGTTCGTTGCTGATCATGGTCTGCGTGCCCGAGGGCTGGATATATTTTCAGTGCTTTACACGGGCCGGGTACTATACCCGGCAATTGTCCGTTATGCCGCATGGAGATCCACATGCTCGTCCTTGCCCTGCCCTACACACTGCATGTGCTTGCCGCGCTGATCTGGGTCGGCGGCATGTTCTTCGCCTGGCTGGTGCTGCGCCCGGCGCTGGCTGCGGCGCTGGACGGGCCGAGCCGGCTGAAAGTCTGGGTGGAAGTTTTCCCACGCTTCTTCGGATGGGTCTGGGTGGCCATAGCGAGCTTGGCGATCAGCGGTGTGATCATGCTGCATCAGCGCTTCACCGGCTTCGAAACGGCGCCGCGCTATGTGCAGTGGATGATCGGCGGGGGCATCGTGATGGTCGCGTTGTTCCTGCGCGTGCAAGCATTGCTGCTGCCACAGCTGCACACCGCAGTGCAGAAAGAAGACTGGGCCGAAGGCGCGCGGGTCATGAACGGTATCCGACGGATGGTGGGCTGCAACCTGTTGCTAGGGCTAGCGGTAGTGGCCCTGGCCAGTGCGCGCTGCAGCCTGTAAGTGAATACTCGCCCAAAGCGTTGCCAAGTCTAGGGCCGGGACAAGGGCCGTGGAATGGACATGACGTGAAAGATGCCGGTCAAGAGGATCTGCACACGGTCGAACCAACGGTGGCTGCGCTCGCGCAGGCTGCCATTGAAGGCGAGCATTTCCAGCACGTGCAGGCCGAACAGCAGCAGGCCGGCAGCCTTGATCAGCAACGCGAACGGCATGGCCTGGGGTAATAACTGGTTGAACAGCACCACACCCCAGAACAGCACGGTCAGCGCTTTACCCAGCATCAGAACGGCTTTCATCCCGCCTCTCCTCGATGGCGTCCGGTAGCTGCCCAGCATGCCGTAGACCGTCGTGCGGCACGAGCCCGGTCATCGCCCGGTTCAAGGGGCGACCCGCGCGCCTGGAGGGCACGCGGGCGCGGCCCACTCAACGCTCGATCTTGATTTCCGTACGGCGGTTCATGGCGCGGCCCTCGGCCGTGGCATTGTCGGCCACCGGTTGGCTCTCCCCGGCACCGCTCACTACGACGAAGCTCGCGCGGGGCACGCCGCTGCTGATCAGGTAATCGGTCACCGAATGGGCGCGGCGATCGGACAGCCTTTGGTTGTAGCCATCGGCGCCGACGCTGTCGGTATGCCCGGTCACGCTCAAACGAACGCCGGCCGCTTCCTGCTTGAGGCGGGTGGCGATGGTGTTGAGACGCTCCTTGTCGGCGGCGGTCAGGCGCGCCGAATCGAACTCGAAGTGCACGTCGCGGATCACGATCACTTCTTCTTTCTCGACCACCACCACTTCTTCGACCACCGGCGGGGGCGCTGGCGGCTGCAACGGGCAGCCGGTGGCGTCGACCTGCACCCCGCGCGGGGTGCCTGGGCACTTGTCGCGGCTGTCCGGCACGCCATCGCCGTCTTCGTCGCCATCGCCATGGGCCCAGCAGTAGCCGGCGGCCAGGCCGCCACCGAGCAGCGCGCCCCAGCCTGTCCAACTGGAACTCTCGATGGCGCCCAGGGCGGCACCGCCCACGCCACCTATAGCGGCGCACTTGGGCCAATCGGTCTTCTGCAGGCCGGCGCAACCGGTCAACAGACCGGAAAGCAGCACCAGAGGTAACGCCGTACGGACTATGCTCATGCGTGGCTTCTCCCAGGGGTAGGGCCGGCCCGGTGGCCGGCTCATCGCAGTAAAGACCCTGTCTTGCAGGGCTGCCAGCGTTACGCCAGCATTGCACCCGGCGGCCTCTATGCCCACGGGCCGCAGAGGGCTAGTCTTGAGCGTCATAACGAGGAGCGGCAATGACCACGAGTTTTTCCGAACGCACTCCGCAACAAGCCCTGGCGGCCCTGCTCGAAAGGGTGCGCCCGCAGCGCCTGCTGCTTGTCGGCAGCCGGTTCCCCGCGCTGACAGCGTTCACCCAGGCGCATCCGCAGTGCGTCATCGATGTCGCCGCACCAGGTCCCCTGCCCGCCGCGATGGCCGGCCAGCGTTACGACCTGGCGATTCTGGTCGAATGCCTGGAACACCTGAGCAAGCGCAGCGGCTTGGAACTGCTCGGCGGCATCCGCAATCTGAACGCCAGCAAAGTCGCGGTGCTGGCTGACCTGCACGCCTGCGGCTGGCAGGACACCGACTTCTTCGCCCTGGCCCTGTCGGCCAGCGAACGGTTCCGCCGCGATCAGCAGCAGTTGTGTCTGTTCACCTATGATCTACGCGATTACAAGCAGGTACCGGACTGGCTCAACGCCCGGTTCTGGGCCAACCCGGAAAATTTTGGCAAGTACTGGTGGTGATTTCATGAGCGTTTCGGTCTGCCCTTGCGGCAGTGGCAACCTACTCGACGCCTGTTGCGGCCATTGGCATGCCGGCACGCCGGCGCCCGATGCCCAGGCCTTGATGCGCTCACGCTACAGCGCCTACGTGCTGGGCCTGATCGACTACCTGCACGACACCACCCTGCCCGCCCAGCACGCGGGCCTGGACCGCGCCGCGATCGCTGCGTGGAGCGCCCAGAGCACATGGCTGGGGCTGGAGGTTCACGAGGTGGAAGTATTCGGCGGTCAACCGGAGCATGCCTTCGTCACCTTCACCGCACGCTGGCACGATGGCGAAGGCGACCACCAGCACCGCGAGCGCTCGGCTTTCGTACAGCGCGAGGGTCGCTGGTACTTCATCGACCCCACCGTGCCGCTCAAGGCCGGCCGCAACGACCCTTGCCCCTGCGACAGCGGGCAGAAATTCAAGAAATGCTGCGCCAGCTATCTGGCAGGATGACCCATGACCCTCTTAAGCCGTCTGCTGGTTCTGAGTACGTTGCTAGGCCTGCTGACCGGCTGCGTGAGCTGGGGCGGTGACCCATGGCGCCAACCGCAAGTGCACCTGGTGAAGGTGAAAACGGTCAAGGCCAGCCTGCACCAGCAGGAGTTCGTTCTGCGTCTGCGGGTCGACAACCCCAACGACAGCCGCCTGTTCATCCGCAGCCTCGACTACGCCATCATGCTCAACGACATCCCCTTGGTGGTCGACCAGGCCAGCCTCTGGCGCAGCGTAGCGGGCGAGGATTCACGCAATTTCAACATCACCGTACGCACCAACCTGTGGCGCCACATGAAACCCTTGGCGAAACTGATCCGCAGCAAGCAGCCGCTCACTTACCGACTCAAGGCCGACATCCATACCGGCCTGTTCTGGTTCACGGACCTGCACGTCTCGCGCAGTGGTGAGATACTGCACAGCGATTTTCTACCGGAGTGACCCGCAATGACCCAACAACCCCACGTTCATGGCCCCGACTGCAACCATGGTCACGATCATCACGATCACGATCACGGCCATGTGCACGGCCCGCACTGCAACCATGGCCACCAGGAGCCGGTGCGCAACGCCCTCAAGGACGTAGGCCGCAACGACCCCTGCCCATGCGGCAGCGAGAAGAAATACAAGAAGTGCCACGGCGCCTGACCGACGCTTGGCTTGAGGGTCGCTGGGGTCAGCCCAGCGGCCATTCCACAGGCGGCAGCGCCTCGTAGCTGGGCTTGGCGAATAGGTAGCCCTGGAACAGCGAGATCCCCAGCGTTTTCAGCACCCTGTATTCGTCGAGTTGCTCGACGCCTTCGGCGATCAGGCGAATGTCCAACTTCCGGCAGATGCCGACGATGCCTTCGACGATGGTGAAACGCGTCGAGTCCAGGTGGATGTTGCGTATCAACTCCATGTCGAGCTTGACGATGTCCGGCTGGAATTCGGCCAACAATCCCAACCCTGCATAACCGGCGCCAAAATCGTCGATGGCGGTCTTGAACCCTTGCCGCTGGTACTCGAGCAGGATGTTCTTCAAATGTGCGCGATCGGTGAGCTGCTCGCCTTCGGTGACCTCGAACAGAATGCGCTGGGTGGGAAAGCCGACCCGACGTGCTGCCTCGAGCGTGGCACGGATGCACGCCGCCGGCTGGTACACCGCGTTGGGCAGGAAATTGATGCTCAGATAGCCTTGCAACTGCAGCTTGGCGGCAAGCTCCACCGCCTTGACGCGGCACGTCTGGTCGAAGGTGTAGCGATTGTCTTCGGTGACCTGCTGAAGAATGCTATGTGCGCCACTGCCATCGGTGCCCCTTACCAACGCCTCATAACCGAACACACGCCGCTCGTCGACATCGACGATCGGCTGGAACGCCATGCTGAAATCGAATGGCAGCGGCGCCTGGTCGGCGCACCGGCTGCAACCGACCGGGCGGGGTGAGCCGGTGGGGGTGGATGGACGTGTCATGTTGTTCACCTCAGATGGCCTATTGCCGTCATGCTTCGACGCGTTCGAGGCCCACAGGTTCTACGCCTGGCCGAATCATCTCCATGACTTTGCGAGCCATATCGCATGCCGCTGCCCGCAAACCCAGGCAACAGCGCTTGTCCGGCCTCGTCCGGGCGCGCAAAAAAGCCCGCGTCGCCGCTTGCTTACCGGCCGACCCATCACTAACGTAGCGCCTTTCGCCAACCACCCTCGCCTTGCAGGAGCTCCCGCCATGGCCGCCGCCTTCGCGCCCTTTCGCCCACGCCTCAGCGCCGTCGCCGCGCTGCTCGGCACGCTTGGCCTGGCCGGCTGCCAGATGGCCGCACCACCGGGCAACGTGCCGCCCAGCGTCGGCGTACAGCCGCTCAAGGGCCTGGCCCAAGGCGCCTCGGTGCGCCGCAACGACATGGGCGCGCCGCTGATCGAGAGCGGTAACTTCCACGATGCGCTGTTCAGCCTGGGCTACGTACAGGGCGTGGACCGCATCGAACAGATGGTCACCCTGCGCTTGCTGGCACAGGGCCGTCTGGCCGAGCTGGCAGGTGCCGAGGCCCTGGACATCGACCGTCTCATGCGGGCGACGAACCTGCGCCAGACCGCTGCCCAGCAATACGCCGATGCCTCCCCGCGCTTGCAGCGCTTCTTCGAGGTGTATGCGCGCGGCGTGAACGCCTACCTGTACCGCTACCGCAACGACCTGCCCGCAGGCCTGGCGCGCAACGGCTACCGCATCGAGTATTGGAAACCCGAAGACTCGGCGCTGATCTTCAGCCTGTATGCCTTCACCCAATCGGTGAACCTGCACGAAGAGCTGTCGGCCGTGACCTTGGCCCAGCACGTCGGCAGCGACAAGCTGGCCTGGCTGTTGCCGGTAGCCGCCGACGAGCCCTTGGCCGAGGCCGAAGTCGACAAGCTCAAGGGCCTGGACCTCGCCCGCCAGTTGCCGGGTTTCGCCGCCGTAGCGACCGCTGCCAAACGCCTGGCCGATGCGCAATTGCTGGGCACCCCAGGCTCGACCAACCTTGCCCTCGGCCCGCAACGCAGCCGTAGCGGCAACAGCCTGCTGGTCAGCGACAGCCGCGCCGCCTGGGCGCTGAGCCCGGTGCAACTGCACACCGCCAAGTACCAGGTCGCAGGCCTGGCCCTGCCGGGCCTCCCGCTGATGCTGGCCGGCTACAACGGCAAGCTGGCCTGGAGCAGCAGCGCAGTGCTGGCCGACGACCAGGACCTGTACCTGGAACAGGTCCGTCGCCAAGGCGACCGCCTGACCTACCTCGCCGACGGCAAATGGCTGGCGGCGCGGGCGCGCAGCGAAACCTTCCTGGTCAAAGGGCAGCGCCCGGTGCGCGAGGTGCAATACGAAACCCGTCACGGCGTGCTGCTCGGCCAACCGGGCAACGGTGGCCTGGCTTTGGCACTGCACCTGCCTTCGCTCAAGGGCGATCGCAGCCTCGATGCGCTGTTCGACCTGACCCGCGCCAAATCGGTGGAAAAAGCCTTCGACAGCACCCGCGAGATCGGCGCCGCCGCGCTCAACTTCGTCTTCGCCGAACCGCAGCACATCGGCTGGCAGGTCAGCGGTCGCTACCCGAACCGCCGCGAAGGCCAGGGCTTGCTGCCCTCGCCCGGCTGGGACGCGCGCTACGACTGGGACGGCTACGCCGACCCGATGCTGCATCCCTACGATCAGGACCCGGCCAGTGGCTGGATCGGCCACGCCAACGAGCGCAGTCAGCCCAAAGGCTACGGCATGCAGCTGTCGAGCAGCTGGTATTACCCCGAGCGCGCCGAGCGCCTGGCGCAGTTGGCCGGCAACGGTCGCCACGACGCTCGTAGCCTGATGGCGCTGCCCGACGACCAGGTCACGCCCATGGCCGACAAGCTCAAGCGCATGCTCGAAGCGCCCGGCATGGCGCAGCCGCTCAAGCAGGCCATCGACGCCCTGCCGGCCGCTGACCGGGAGCAGGCACGCGAAGCGCTGTCGCGGCTGCGGGCCTTCGACGGCCGGCTCAGCGCCGGCTCGGCGGACGCCGCACTGTATGAGCTGTTCCTCCAGGCAGTGGCGCGGCAGACCTTCCTCGATGAGCTTGGCCCCGAATCGAGCGCCGCCTGGCAGGCTTTCGTCGGCAATTCGCGGCTGTCGTATTCGGCCCAGGCCGACCACCTGCTGGGCCGCGACGACAGCCCGTTCTGGGATGACCGCAGCACCGCGCAGCGCGAAGACAAGCCGACCATCCTCGCCCGCAGCCTGGCCGCCGCCATGCGCGACGGTACCCAGCGCCTGGGCGCCGACCGCCGCACCTGGCAGTGGGGGGCGCTGCACCAGTACCGCTGGCCCGCCCCGGCGTTGCCCGGTGCGACCGCAGGGCCCGAGCGCCCGCCCATGGCCGCCGGCGGCGACTTCAGCACCCTGGCGCTGACGCCTTATGCCTGGGGTAGCGACTTCGACACGGCACTGCCGGCCTCGGCACGCATGTTGGTCGATTTCAGCCAGGCCGAGCCGCTGCAAGTGCTGACCAGCACCGGAGCGTCCGACGCCCTCGCCGGCAAAGGCCTCGAGGCCTGGTTCAAAGGCCGCTACATGACCCTGCCGACCCAGCCGCAGCACTTCGAGCGCGCCTACGGCAAGCAGCGCCTGTCGCTGGTGCCCGGCAAGTAGCCGCCCGATTCGGTCGAACTTCCATCATGGCGGCGCGCTCCCAACAGGAACATCCTGAGGGGCGCACCGCATGGACCTCGTCATCGCTCGACCCGAAGGGCTGTACTGCCCGCCGGGAGATTTCTACATCGACCCCTGGCGCCCGGTTTCCCGCGCGGTCATCACCCACGGCCATGGCGACCATTCGCGACCCGGCAACGGCCACTACCTGACCGCAGCGCCCGGCGAAGGCGTGCTGCGCAGCCGCCTCGGCCAGGACATCAATCTGCAAACCCTGCCCTATGGCGAGCGCCTGGTGCACAACGGCGTGACCCTGAGCCTGCACCCGGCCGGCCACGTGCTCGGTTCGGCACAGGTGCGTTTGGAATACCAGGGCGAAGTCTGGGTCGCTTCGGGCGATTACAAAGTCGAGCCCGACGGCACCTGCGCGCCCTTCGAGCCGGTGCGCTGCCACACCTTCATCACCGAATCGACCTTCGGCCTGCCGATCTACCGCTGGCCCAGCCAGGCCGAGATCTTCGCCCAGGTCAACGAGTGGTGGCGTGGCAATGTCGAGCAGGGCAAGGCCAGCGTGCTGTTCAGCTATGCCTTCGGCAAGGCCCAGCGCCTGCTGCACGGCATCGATGCGAGCATCGGGCCCATCTTGGTGCATGGCGCGGTGGAGCCGCTGAACCGGGTCTACCGCGAAGCCGGCATCGCCTTGCCTGACACACGTTACGCAGGCGACGTCGCGCGCAACGATCCCCTGCTGCGCAGCGCCCTGATCGTCGCGCCGCCGTCGGCCGGCGGCAGCAGCTGGATGAAGCGCTTCGGCGACTACAGCGACGCCTTCGCCAGCGGCTGGATGCGCCTGCGCGGCACCCGCCGTCGCCGCGGTGTGGATCGTGGCTTCGTGCTGTCCGACCACGCCGACTGGCCCGGGCTGCTATGGGCCATCGAGCAGACCGAGGCGCAGCGGGTCATGGTCACCCATGGCTCGGTCAACATCCTGGTGCGCTACCTCTGCGAGCAGGGCCTGGATGCGCGTGGCTTCGTCACCGAGTACGGCGAGGAAGACGACGCCACTGCGGCGGAGCCACACCCATGAAAGCCTTCGCCGAGCTGTACCTGCGCCTGGACGCCACCACCTCCAGCAATGCCAAGCTCCTGGCCCTGCGCGAATACTTCGCCGAAGCGCCGCCCGACGATGCCGCTTGGGCGGTGTACTTCCTGGCCGGCGGCAGGCCGCGGCAACTGGTGCCGACCCGCGTGCTGCGCGAGCTGGCCACGCAGCTTTCGGGTTTGCCGGAATGGCTGTTCGAAGAGAGCTACCAGGCAGTAGGCGACATGGCCGAGACCATTTCGCTACTGCTGCCCGAATCCGAATACCTCAGCGACGAGGGCCTGGCCCACTGGGTCGAGGCCTATCTGCTGCCGCTACGCGGGCAGACGCCCGAGGAACTGCACGAGCGCCTGCCCAGGCTCTGGGCGCAACTCGACCGGCCCAGCCTGATGCTGTGCCTCAAGCTGATCACCGGCAGTTTCCGCGTCGGCGTGTCCAAGCTGCTGGTCACCCGCGCGCTGGCGCAACTGGCCGAGCTGGACCCCAAACGCGTGGCTCAGCGCCTGGTGGGCTACACCGACCTCAGCCATCGGCCCACTGCCGAGCGCTACCTCAAGCTGATCGCCGAAGAGTCCGATGCCGAGCACAGCGAGCGTGGCGGCCAGCCCTATCCTTTCTTTCTCGCCCATGCCTTGCAGGCGCCCACCGACCAGTTCGACGGGCTGCTCGGTGCACCCAGCGACTGGCAGATCGAATGGAAGTGGGACGGCATCCGTGCCCAAGTGGTCAAACGCGACGGCCAGCTGTGGATCTGGTCGCGCGGCGAAGAGTTGGTCACCGAACGTTTTCCAGAGCTGCACAGCTTGGGCGATACCCTGCCCGACGGCGTGGTACTGGACGGCGAAATCCTGGTCTGGAAACCCGGCAGCTCGGCCGAAGACGTCGCCGTGCAGCCTTTCGCCCTGCTGCAACAGCGCCTGGGGCGCAAGACCCTGGGCAAGAAACTGCTCACCGATGCCCCTGTGGCGTTGCAGGCCTACGACCTGCTCGAATGGCAAGGCGAGGATTGGCGCAGCCGCCCGCAGCACGAACGGCGCAGTCAACTGGAACGTCTGGTCGACGAGCATCCACTGGCCCCGGTGCTGCTCTCGCCCTTGATCCAGGGCAAGGACTGGGCCGACCTCGATCAGCAGCGCGAAGCGTCGCGGCGCCTGGGCGTCGAAGGCATGATGCTCAAGCAGCGTGAAGCGTTGTATGGGGTGGGCCGCACCAAGGACATGGGCGTGTGGTGGAAATGGAAGGTCGACCCGTTCAGCGTCGATGCCGTGCTGATCTATGCGCAACGCGGCCACGGCCGGCGGGCCAGCCTGTACAGCGACTACACCTTCGCGGTGTGGGACGGCCCGCCCGGCACACCGGAACGCACCTTGGTGCCCTTCGCCAAAGCCTACTCGGGGCTGAGCGACGAAGAGATGCGCAAGGTCGATGCGATCGTGCGCAAAACCACGGTCGAGACCTTCGGCCCGGTGCGCAGTGTAACCCCGACCCTGGTGTTCGAGCTGGGCTTCGAGGGCATCGCGCTGTCCAAACGGCACAAGAGCGGTATCGCCGTGCGCTTCCCACGCATGCTGCGCTGGCGCCAGGACAAGACCGTCGAGCAGGCCGACGACCTGGCGATCCTGCAAGGGCTGCTGGCATGACGCGATAGCGGGCAGGCGCGGCGATCCTGTGCTTTCATTGGCAGGCGCCGCGCGCTTGCGCCATCGCGCCGTACCGTTTGCCCACCCGCACTGCATCTTCAGGACCCTTCATGCACCTCGTCAGCCACGACCTGCTTTCACCCGTCCCCGGCGTCACCCGCCAACTGCACAGCTTCCACTTCGGCCCGCACGGGGCCGGCAAGGTGTATATCCAGGCGGCGCTGCATGCCGACGAATTGCCGGGCATGCTGGTGGCCTGGCACCTCAAGCGCCAGCTGCTGGCCCTGGAACAGGCCGGGCGCCTGCACCGCGAGGTCGTGCTGGTGCCCGTCGCCAATCCGATCGGCCTGGAGCAGGTACTGCTCGATGCGCCGCTCGGCCGTTTCGAACTGCACAGCGGCGAGAACTTCAACCGGCGCTTCGTCGACCTGGCCGACGAGGTCGGCGACCGTATCGAGGCCCGGCTTGGCGACGATGGCGAAGGCAACCTGGAGCTTATCCGCCAGCAACTGTGCGCCGCCCTGGCCGAGCACCGTGCCCACACGCCCTTGCAGTCGCTACGCCTGGCCTTGCAGCGGCTGGCCTGCGACGCTGAGCTGGTGCTCGACCTGCACTGCGATTTCGAAGCCGTCGAGCACCTCTACACCACGCCAGACGCCTGGCCGCACGTGGAACCGCTGGCGCGCTACCTGGGCGCCGAAGCCAGCCTGCTGGCCACCGACTCGGGCGGGCAGTCGTTCGACGAATGTTTCAGTCTGGTCTGGTGGCAGTTGCAACAGCGCTTCGCCAAGCGTTTCCCGATCCCGCTGGGCAGCCTTGCCGTCACACTGGAGTTGCGTGGGCAGAGCGACGTCAGCCATGAACTGGCCGCGCAGGATTGTCAGGCCATCCTAGACTTCCTCACCTACCGTCAAGTCATCCAGGGCCAGGCGCCCGTCCTGCCTGCACTACGTCGACCCGCTACGCCACTGGCGGCGGTGGAGCTGGTGACGGCGGCCAGCGGCGGACTGCTGGTGTACCACGCCCATCCCGGGCAGTGGCTGCAAGCCGGAGCCCTGATCGCCGAGGTCATCGATCCGCTCACCGACCAGGTGCAACGCTTGCACAGCACCCAGCCGGGCCTGCTCTACGCGCGCAGCGTACGGCGTCTGGCCACCAGCGGTATGGTGGTCGCCCACATCGCCGGCGAGCAGGTCTGCCGCAGCGGTTACCTGCTGGGTAACTGAAGCGCCGGTAAAACCAACCGGGACGCCGCGCGGTCTGTTGCAGCACAGCCCCAGCCAGGATCGGCCGCGCATGCCAGCACCCTCTGACCCCGCCAGCTCATGGTTCGCCACTCGCGGCTGGACGCCCTTCGCTTTCCAACGCAAGGTCTGGGCAGCCGTCGGCCGCGGCGAGTCCGGCTTGTTGCATGCCAGCACCGGCGCGGGCAAGACCTACGCGGTCTGGTTGGCCGCCGTACGCGCCCTGGCCGGCAAGCGCGGTGCCAGCGGCTCGCTGCGCCAGCCCGCGCCTTTGCAGGTGCTGTGGATCACGCCCATGCGCGCCTTGGCCGCCGACACCGCCAAGGCCCTGCAAGCGCCACTCGAAGACCTGCACCTGAACTGGTCGGTGGGCGTGCGCAGCGGCGATACCCGCAGCGCCGAGCGTGCACGGCAGGCACGCCGCCTGCCCACCGCGCTCATCACAACACCGGAAAGCCTGACCCTGCTGCTGACCCGTGCCCAGGCCGAGCAGGACTTCACCAGCCTGCGCATGGTGGTGGTCGACGAATGGCACGAATTGCTCGGCAGCAAGCGCGGCGTGCAGCTGCAACTGGCCCTGGCGCGCCTACGCCGCTGGCATCCGGGTTTGGTGGTGTGGGGCCTGTCGGCGACCCTGGGCAACCTAGACCATGCCCTGGACGTGCTGGTGCCAGGCGGCGGCCAGTTGATCCAAGGACGGCAGGACAAACGCATGGACGTCGACACCCTGCTACCGCCCGACATCGAACGCTTCCCCTGGGCCGGGCACATGGGCTTGAAGCTGCTGCGCCCGGTCATCGAGCAGATCGAGGCCAGCAGCAATTGCCTGGTGTTCACCAACACCCGTGCGCAATCCGAGCTCTGGTACCAGGCCGTGCTCGATGCGCGTCCCGACTGGGCCGGGCTGATCGCGCTGCACCATGCGTCCTTGGCGCGCGACACCCGCGATTGGGTCGAGCGCAGCCTCAAGCAGGGCACGCTCAAGGCCGTGATCTGCACCTCGAGCCTGGACCTGGGGGTGGACTTTCTGCCGGTGGAGCGCGTACTGCAGATCGGCTCGACCAAAGGCATCGCACGCCTGGTGCAACGTGCCGGCCGCTCCGGCCACGCGCCGGGCCGGCCATCGCGCATCACCCTGGTGCCGACCCACAGCCTCGAACTGGTGGAAGCCGCAGCCTGCCGTCAGGCCCTGGCGGCCGGATACCTGGAGGGTCGGCGCTCGCCCCGGCTGTGCATGGACGTGCTGGTGCAACACTTGGTGAGCATGGCTCTGGGCAGCGGTTTCGTCGCCGCAGAGCTGCTGGCCGAAGTGCGCAGTACCTGGGCCTTCCACGAACTGCGCGACAGCCAATGGCAATGGGCTTTGAGCTTCGTCTGCCATGGCGGCGACTCGCTCAGCGCCTATCCTGACTACCAGCGTGTCGAACTGCACCCCGACGGTCGTTATCGCGTCGCCAGCGAGCGCCTGGCGCGGCGCCACCGCATGGGCATCGGTACCATCGTCAGCGACGCGACCCTGCAGCTCAAATACTGGAGCAAGGGCGGTGGCGGCAAGCACTTGGGCAGTGTCGAGGAATCCTTCATCTCGCGCCTGCGCCCCGGCGACACTTTGGTCTTCGCCGGCCGCGTGCTGGAACTGGTGCGCGTGGAAAACATGACCGCCTACGTGCGCCGCAGCACCGCGCGCAAGGCTGCCGTGGCGCGCTGGAGCGGTGGGCGCATGCCTTTGTCGGGCGAACTGGCCCAGGCCTTGGTGGCGCAGTTGGACGGTGCCGCCCATGGGCGCTACGACAGCCCGGAGATGCGCGCCGTACGCCCTCTGCTGGCGGTGCAGGCCGACTGGTCGGCACTGCCTACCGCCGCGACGCTGCTGGCCGAAACCCTGGATACGCGGCAGGGTTCGCACCTGTTCCTCTACCCCTTCGCCGGGCGCTTGGCCAACCTGGGCCTGGCCAACCTGATCGCCTGGCGCGTGAGCCAGGCCCAGCCACTGTCGATTTCCATCGCCGTCAACGACTATGGCTTCGAGCTGCTCAGCCCCAGCGTCGTGGATTGGGCTGCGCACTTGCCGGCGGCGTTGTCCACCGACAATCTGCTGGAGGACGTGACGGCCAGCCTCAACGCGGGTGAAATGGCCCTGCGACGCTTCCGCGAAATCGCCCAGATCGCCGGCTTGGTGTTCGGCGGCTACCCGGCGGCGCAAAAGAGCACCCGCCAGATTCAAGCGTCCAGTGGCTTGTTCTACGAAGTATTCCGCAAGCACGATGCGGACAACCTGTTGCTGGGCCAAGCCCGCGACGAAGTATTGCGAGAGGAATTGGAAATCGAGCGCTTGAACGAACAACTGCTGCGCATCACCGGGCTGCGCCTGGACCTGCATCGCTTGCAGCGTCCCAGTCCCCTGGGTTTCGCCCTGCTCGTCGAGGGCTTACGCGACACCATGAGCAGCGAGAAACTGGCCGATCGCATCGCCCGGATGGTGGCGGACTTGGAAAAGGTGGCGGACCGTGGATGAACTGCTGCTATCCGGTGCCGTCATGGCGGCGGCGTCGATCGGCGAACACCGCGTGATCGAACACGGGGGCGAGCCTCTGTGGCTGCTACCGGACAAAGCCGTCTACTGGCCAGCGCAAAAGGCTTTGTTGGTGGCCGATGTGCACATCGGTAAAGCCGCCAGTTATCGAGCGCTGCACCAACCCGTGCCGCGCGGCACCACCCAAGCGACGCTGGATCGCCTGACAGCCTTGTTGGCGCACTACCCCTGCGAACGATTGATCGTTCTGGGGGACTTCCTGCATGCGCGCAGCGGTCGTTCGCCGGCTACCCTTGCACGGTTGCAGGCCTGGCGCGAAGCGCATCCGGCGCTCGACATGGTACTGGTGCGTGGCAACCATGACCGCCATGCGGGCGACCCGCCGAGCGAACTCAACATGGTCATCGTCGAAGAGCCCTGGCTGCTCGGTCCCTTCGCGTTGCAACACGAACCGGATCCGCATCCGCAACGACCGGTGCTGGCCGGCCACGTGCACCCGGCATTCGTGCTGCGCGGGCGCGGTAAACAGCGGCTGCGCCTGCCCTGCTTCGTGATCGACGAGCACGTCAGCCTTCTGCCAGCCTTCGGCGAATTCACCGGGGGTTGGAACGTCGAGCGCCAACCAGGCACCCGCTTGTTCGTCGCGGGCGCTGGACAGGTCTGGCCGGTGTAACCCGATCAGGCGACAGGCGTGGGTGGCGGCTCGTCTGGCACGGTCGGCTCGCCGGGTTCTTGCGGCTGCGGGAAATCAGGATCGGGCTGGCCGGGTTTACCCCCTAGGTAATGAGGCATGGGCGGCACGGGCGGGTGGGCGAGGAGCGACCAGACAGGTGCGCCGATCTGGTTAGGTTGGAGTCCGGCCAGCTTGGCGCTGACAGCAGCATGAAGTTTCATAGGCTTCTCCTGACGAAGCGCCGCGGCGCGTTATGCGCCTGCGGCGTTACTGACTGTTTGGAGTGCCTATCCGAGAAACAATTCCCGCAGCTTGTCGGGCTCAGGTACGTGGCAATGTGACGCCACGCTGGCCTTGGTACTTGCCGCCGCGGTCTTTATAGGACACTTCGCACTCTTCGTCCGATTCCAGGAAGAGCATCTGCGCTACGCCCTCGTTGGCATAGATCTTCGCCGGCAGCGTGGTGGTGTTGGAGAACTCGAGGGTCACGTGCCCTTCCCATTCCGGTTCCAGCGGCGTGACGTTGACGATGATGCCGCAGCGCGCATAGGTGCTCTTGCCCAGGCAGATGGTCAGCACGTTGCGCGGGATGCGGAAGTATTCGACGGTACGCGCCAGGGCGAACGAATTGGGCGGAATGATGCAGACGTCGCTCTTGATGTCGACGAAGCTGCCGGCATCGAAGTTCTTCGGATCGACGGTGGCCGAGTTGATGTTGGTGAAGACCTTGAATTCGTCGGCGCAGCGCACGTCGTAGCCGTAGCTGGAGACGCCGAAGGAAATCACCCGGCTGTCTTCGCCGCCGCGCATCTGACGCTCGACGAACGGCTCGATCATGCCGTGCTCCTGTGCCATGCGGCGAATCCACTTATCCGATTTGATGCTCATGGCGGGGTGTCCTGAAAGTACGAAGGAAAACGAGAGGCGCATCTTACCGGTCCCGGCGCCAGGGTTAAAGTTCCCTGCCCCGGCCCCTTGTGCGGCGCGGCTTGGGCCGTCCGTCGAGCTGAATCGATGCAATGCGCATCTAGACCATTGGCAGGCTGTGGAAAGTGGGTTAAGGTGTCGCCACTGTGCTGCACGTGACACCGAGAATCTCTAGTTTGATGCACGATTTCCATCGGCCCATCGCTGAATTTTCCTACTCTTTGCACTCAGTCCGGCCGGGGCGTTTCCTGTGCCGAAATCAACTTTGTCCAAGGAGACAGACACATGTCCAACCGTCAAAACGGTACTGTTAAGTGGTTCAACGATGAGAAAGGCTACGGCTTCATCACCCCGCAATCGGGCGATGACCTGTTCGTGCACTTCAAAGCCATCCAAGCTGACGGCTTCAAAACCCTGAAAGAAGGCCAAGCTGTTACTTTCGTCGCTACCCGCGGCCAGAAAGGCATGCAGGCTGAAGAAGTTCAGATCGCCTAAGTCGATCTCGCTTCCTCGCTTCGAAAAAACCCGCCTCGGCGGGTTTTTTTATGGACGCGATTCAGGCGGATCCCGTGCGGCGGCAGCAGTGTCGCCGCACAGGGGTTGAATCAATCGTCGCTGACGGTGATGTTCGGCATGGCCGGCGCGATGCTCGCCTGCCGGGCGATACGCGCACCGACCGAACGCGCCAACTCCTGATACACCAGGGCTATCTGGCTGTCCGGCTCGGCGATGGCGGTAGGCTTACCGTTGTCGGCCTGTTCGCGGATCAGCATCGACAGCGGCAGCGAAGCCAGCAGGTCGACATCGTAATGGCTGGCGAGCTTCTCGCCGCCGCCTTCGCCGAACAGGTGCTCGGCATGGCCGCAGTTCGAACAGATGTGCACGGCCATGTTCTCGACCACGCCCAGGACTGGAATGTTGACCTTGCGGAACATCTCTACACCCTTCTTGGCATCGAGCAAGGCCAGATCCTGAGGCGTAGTCACGATCACCGAGCCGGCCACCGGCACCTTCTGCGCCAAGGTCAGCTGGATGTCGCCCGTGCCCGGCGGCATGTCGATGACCAGGTAGTCGAGATCGTCCCAGGCGGTTTGCGTCACCAGTTGCAATAACGCGCCCGAGACCATGGGGCCACGCCAGACCATCGGTGTGTTGTCGTCGGTCAGGAACGCCATCGACATCACCTCGACGCCGTGGGCCTTGATTGGCACGAACCATTTCTGCTCACGCACCTGGGGCCGCGTGCCTTCGGCGATGCCGAACATGATCCCTTGGCTGGGCCCGTAGATGTCGGCGTCCAGAATGCCCACCCGAGCGCCCTCGCGCGCCAGTGCCAGCGCCAGGTTGGCGGCGGTCGTCGACTTGCCCACACCACCTTTGCCAGAGGCCACGGCGATGATGTTCTTGACGTTGCTCATGCCCGGCACCTGGGCCTGGGCTTTGTGCGGCGCGATGACGCAATCGATGCTGACCGACGCCTGCTCGACCCCCTCGATGTGTTCCAGGGCGGTGGACAGCACTTGCGCCCAGCCCTGGACGAACAGCCCAGCGGCATAACCCAATTGCAGTCGCACGCCGACGCGGCCACCGTCGATGTCGATGGCCCGCACGCAACCGGCGCTGAGCGGATCCTGATTCAGATAGGGGTCGGTGTACTGGCGCAGTACATCTTCTACTGCGGCACGTGTGACGGCACTCATGGAGGCTCCCGCTGCAAGACAGTCAATGGATCGAGGGGACTATGCTAACCCGTCAATCGTCAGCAGATGTGCACACGGGATGAAATATATCGCCCGGCACTTTATAGTGGCCGATCAACTTTTCGTCATTCAAAGCAGATAAGTAGCCGAGCCACCATGTCCGAGCCACGCCAGATCCTAGTCACCAGCGCCTTGCCATATGCCAACGGTTCGATCCACCTTGGCCATATGCTGGAGTACATTCAGACGGACATGTGGGTGCGTTTCCAGAAGATGCGTGGCAATCAGTGCATCTATGTCTGCGCCGACGACGCCCACGGTTCGGCCATCATGTTGCGCGCCGAGAAAGAAGGGATCACGCCCGAGCAACTGATCGCCAACGTCCAGGCCGAACACAGTGGCGACTTCGCCGATTTCCTGGTCGATTTCGATAACTTCCACTCCACGCATTGCGAAGAGAACCGGGAACTTTCGGCTTGGGTCTATACCCGCCTGAAAGACGCCGGGCACATCGCCACGCGCTCGGTCACGCAGTACTTCGACCCGGAAAAAGGCATGTTCCTGGCCGATCGGTTCATCAAGGGCACCTGCCCCAAATGCGCTGCCGACGACCAATACGGCGACAACTGCGAAAAATGTGGCGCCACCTACGCGCCCACCGAATTGAAAAACCCGAAGTCGGCCATTTCCGGTGCCACGCCCGAGCTGCGCGACTCCCAGCACTTCTTCTTCAAACTGCCCGACTTCCAGACCATGCTCGAGCAATGGACACGCAGCGGCACTTTGCAGGATGCGGTCGCCAACAAGCTATCCGAATGGCTCGATGCAGGCCTGCATGAGTGGGACATTTCCCGCGATGCGCCGTATTTCGGCTTCGAGATTCCCGGCGAACCCGGCAAGTTCTTCTACGTCTGGCTGGATGCGCCAATCGGCTACATGGCCAGTTTCAAAAACCTTTGCGCGCGCCGCCCGGAGCTCGATTTCGATGCGTTCTGGAGCGCCGATTCCACGGCCGAGCTGTACCACTTCATCGGCAAGGACATCGTCAATTTCCACGCCCTGTTCTGGCCTGCCATGCTCGAAGGCGCCGGCCTGCGCAAGCCGACGGCGGTCAACGTGCACGGCTACCTGACGGTCAACGGTGCGAAGATGTCCAAATCGCGTGGCACCTTCATCAAGGCCCGCACCTACCTGGATCATCTGGCGCCCGAATACCTGCGTTATTACTACGCCGCCAAGTTGGGCCGTGGGGTGGACGACCTCGATTTGAACCTGGAAGACTTCGTGCAGAAGGTCAATTCCGACCTAGTAGGCAAGGTGGTCAACATCGCCAGTCGCTGTGCGGGCTTCATCCACAAGGGCAACGACGGCGTGCTGGTGGCCGGCGATGCCGCACCGGCGCTGACCGAGGCGTTCGCCCAAGCCACGGCGTCGATCACCGAGGCCTACGAGCACCGTGATTTCGCACGCGCCATGCGCGAAATCATGGCGCTGGCCGACCGTGCCAATGCCTGGATCGCCGAGCGGGCGCCTTGGGCGCTGGCCAAGCAAGAAGGCAAGCAGGCTGAAGTCCAAGCCATCTGTGCGCAGGGTATCAACCTGTTCCGCCAGTTGGTGATCTTCCTCAAGCCGGTATTGCCGTTGCTGGCCGCCGACGCAGAAGCCTTCCTCAACGTGCCGCCGCTGCGCTGGAGCGACCTGGGCTCGCGCCTGGAAAACCACCAGCTCAACGTCTTCAAGCCGTTGATGAGCCGGATCGAGCCGGCCAAGGTCGAGGCGATGGTCGCGGCCAGCCAGGAAGACTTGGCTGCCGCCAACGCCGAAGCCGCAACCGGCAATGGCGAGCTGAAGAAAGACCCTCTGGCCGCGCAGATCGAGTTCGACACTTTCGATGCGGTCGACCTGCGCGTCGCACTGATCGTCAAGGCCGAGGCGGTCGAGGGCGCCGACAAACTGCTGCGCCTGACCCTGGACATCGGTGACGAGCAACGCAACGTGTTCTCCGGGATCAAGTCCGCCTATCCGGACCCGAGCCAGCTCGAAGGCCGGCTGACCATGATGGTCGCCAACCTCAAACCGCGGAAAATGCGCTTCGGCGTGTCCGAAGGCATGGTCATGGCCGCAGGCCCCGGCGGCGCGGAAATCTACCTGCTCAGCCCCGACAGCGGCGCCAAGCCAGGCCAACGCATCAAGTGATCCCAGCCGGTACTGGTCACGGCGCTAACGCCTGGCCAGTACTTTCAACGCTCAACGTGACGTCCGTCGGCTTGCGCGACCCACACGGACATCGCCATTCCATCGACAGAACCATGAACGCAACCAAACGCCTGGAAATCTTTCGCAGGCTGCATGAAGACAACCCTGAGCCCAAAACCGAATTAGCCTACACCTCGCCGTTCGAGTTGCTGATTGCCGTGATACTGTCGGCGCAGGCAACCGACGTGGGCGTCAATAAGGCGACCGCTCGCCTTTACCCGGTCGCCAATACCCCCGAAGCGATCTACGCCTTGGGTGTAGAGGGCTTGAGCCAGTACATCAAGACCATTGGCCTGTACAACAGCAAGGCCAGGAACGTGATCGAGACCTGCCGCTTGCTGGTCGAGCAGCATGGCAGCCAGGTGCCGGAAACCCGTGAAGCCCTGGAGGCGTTACCGGGCGTTGGCCGCAAGACGGCCAACGTGGTGCTGAATACGGCCTTCCGCCAGCCAGCCATGGCGGTGGACACGCATATTTTCCGTGTCAGCAACCGCACCGGGATCGCGCCGGGCAAGAACGTGGTGGAAGTGGAAAAGAAGCTGGTCAAATTCGTGCCCAAGGCCTATCTACTCGATGCCCACCACTGGCTGATCCTGCATGGCCGCTATGTGTGCCAGGCACGCAAGCCGCGTTGCGGCAGCTGCCGAATCGAAGACCTGTGCGAGTACAAGCACAAAACCTCCGACGATTGAAGCAATAGAAATTAGCTGCACCATTGATTGAAAAAATCTTTTTTACCGCACTCGGCATTCTCGCTATAAGGACGGCCATTGGCCCTTTATGCCGTGGAGTGATGAATGAGTACCGATAAAGACGACGACCTGCTCGATGACGACTTCACTGCCGAAGAGGATGCGCCTGCCCCCATCGAGCAAGCGAAAACCAATCTGAGCAAACGCCGGACCATCGACAACCTGCTCGAAGAGCGGCGATTGCAGCGACAGCTTACGGACTTCGACTATGACTTCTGAATGCTCGTAACCCCCGGTAGGGGCCGTCCTTGGCGCTGCGCTCAGACCAGGCTATGGCGCTGGGCGAGTTCGATCAGGTCGACCAGCGAACGAGCATTGAGCTTGAACAGCAGACGGCTTTTATAGGTGCTTACCGTTTTGTTACTGAGGAACATGCTGTCGGCGATCTCTTTGTTGGACCGACCTTTTGCCAACTGTTGCAATACCATCATTTCGCGGCTGGACAGTCGCTGGACCATCTCCGATTCGCTGCCGCCTCCAGGGCTACGCGTGGTATGAATGGCCTGGTTGGGGAAGTAGCTGTAACCCGACAACACCGCCTTGATCGCGCTCAACAACTCCGTCAGTTCCTGCTGTTTGCAAACGTAGCCGGCAGCTCCGGCCTGCATGCAACGCATGGAGAAATGCCCAGGCGATTGCGAGGTCAGCACCAGCACCTTGCTCTCTGGGCTCAAGGCTTTCATTCGTGCGATGACCTCAAGCCCGTCGAGCTTGGGAATACCGATGTCGAGAATGACGATGTCGGGCAGCAGGTCCCGGGTGAGTTGCAGCGCATCGACGCCATTGTCGGTTTCTGCGACGACGTCGTACCCGTGCCGCTCCATCAACATGCGTACAGCCAGACGAATGACCGGGTGATCGTCCACGATCAGCACTTTATTCATGCGATATCCATCTACTCGTTGTTGAATTAGAGAAGCGCAATAACGAGCAAGACTAACCTCAGGAACTCACGCTGTCCGGCCAGTAATGAGCGCCAAGATCAGGCCTACAGCAAGTAAGGAAAATTCCTACATTTGGTCAGAAATTTAAACAGTATTGGCCGGCACTACAGCCTTGTATGACAGCAAGACCCGAGGATACCCAGACGCCGCGAAGAGTGTGCTCGACACGAGCATAGGGAAGTAGCCCGGGTGTCAATCTGAGCCAAGCAACTGTAGATAGCTTAAAAGCCCTTGCAGACACCGCCGCCATGAATAAGACAGACCCCATCAGTCCACTGTCCCTCATCGCCATTTTCGCTGGAATCATCGAAGCCTCGGCACTGGCGTCGCTGCCGTTCCTGAGCCGCGAAAGCCAATACATCTACACCTGGTTTCTGGTCGGATTCCCTTTCTTTCTGACCGTACTGTTCTTTCTCACCCTCAACTTCAATTACCGCTCGCTGTGGAAACCTGCCTACCGGCCCATACCGCCCACAGTGGTCCCCATGGCACCCGACCTCTTGCCCTTCGCTCTGGCCGAACCGCCGCTGACTCTGGCGCTGTCGGGCAACGACACCCCCCGGCAAATCGAGCAACGCCTGCTCCAAGCCATATCCCAAGAGTTGGAGCATGAGCGCGCATGGGTCATTTTCGACCTCGAAAAACGCAGGCGTGTCTGTCTGGTGCTCAGCCCCGACAAGGTTCCACCCGGCTACTGAGCTGGCACAGCGGCAAAAAAAAACCCCAGCCAATGGCTGGGGTTTTCGCAATGCCACCAACTGTCAGAGCAGCGAACGCCCCTTGTTCGCGGCGATGCGCATGCGCAGGGCATTGAGCTTGATGAAGCCTGCGGCGTCGGCCTGGTTGTAGGCGCCGCCGTCTTCTTCGAAGGTCGCGATGTTGGCATCGAACAGCGAGTCGTCGGACTTGCGGCCGACCACGGTCACGTTGCCTTTGTACAGCTTCAGACGCACGACACCGTTCACGTTCACCTGCGAGGCGTCGATCATCTGCTGCAGCATGACGCGCTCCGGGCTCCACCAGTAGCCGGTGTAGATCAGGCTGGCATACTTGGGCATCAGCTCGTCTTTGAGGTGAGCCACTTCACGGTCGAGGGTGATCGACTCGATGGCGCGATGGGCACGCAGCATGATGGTGCCGCCTGGAGTTTCGTAGCAGCCACGGGACTTCATGCCCACGTAACGGTTTTCCACGATATCCAGGCGACCGATACCATTGGCGCCGCCGATCTTGTTGAGCTCGGCCAGCACCGTAGCCGGGCTCTTCTCGACACCGTCGATGGCGACGATGTCGCCATTGCGGTAGGTGAGTTCCAGGTAGGTGGCCTGGTCCGGCGCGTTTTCCGGGGAGACGCTCCAGCGCCACATGTCTTCTTCGTGCTCGGTCCAGGTGTCTTCCAGGACGCCGCCTTCATAAGAGATGTGCAGCAGGTTGGCGTCCATCGAGTACGGCGATTTCTTCTTGCCGTGGCGCTCGATCGGGATGGCATGCTTTTCGGCGTAATCCATCAGTTTTTCGCGCGAGAGCAGGTCCCATTCACGCCATGGCGCGATGACCTTGACGCCCGGCTTGAGCGCGTAGGCGCCCAGTTCGAAGCGCACTTGGTCGTTGCCCTTGCCGGTCGCGCCGTGGGAAATGGCGTCGGCGCCGGTCTCGTTGGCGATTTCGATCAGGCGCTTGGCGATCAGCGGACGAGCGATGGAAGTACCCAGCAGGTACTCGCCTTCATACACGGTGTTGGCGCGGAACATCGGGAAGACGAAATCGCGTACGAACTCTTCGCGAAGGTCGTCGATGTAGATTTCTTTGACGCCCATCGCCTGGGCCTTGGCGCGGGCCGGCTCGACCTCTTCGCCCTGCCCCAGGTCAGCGGTGAACGTCACCACTTCGCAGTCGTAGGTATCTTGCAGCCACTTGAGAATCACCGAAGTATCAAGGCCGCCGGAATACGCCAGTACGACCTTTTTTACGTCCGCCATGCCATCACTCCACGGGTTGTACGGAAAGCCCCGGATTCTACCGGCCTTGCGCGCAGATTTACAGGGGCGCGACAGCTTGTGACGGCAAAGCGACAGGATCTCAGGTGCCGCCCGGCTTCACGGCACTGGGCGCCGGGCTCTTGGCAGCGGCGGGCGCTGGCGATGTAGCGGCTGGCGCACTGGTTGGCGTCGTCGGCGCGGTATCCGCCGCGGGGTTGCTTGCCGGCGCTGGCGCAGGCGAAGCCGGCGTGCTCTGCGCAGGCTTGGCCACAGGCGCGACGCGCTCGAGTTGAACGCTCACGCGGCGGTTGCGTGCCCGGTTGGCGGCGCTGTTGTTCCTAGCCAGCGGATACCGCTCGCCATGGAAGCGCACCACGATCTGCTCCATGGGCACGCCATGGCTCACCAGGTAATCGGCCACCGCCAGCGCGCGCCGCCGCGAGGTGTCGCGGTTGCTCAGGCGGTTGCCGCTGTTGTCGGAGTGGCCGTCCAGCTCGATGTGGTTCATCGTCGGATCGGCCTTGAGATAGGCGAGGATCAGGTCCAGGCGCGCACGGGCGGCGGCGTCCAGATCGACCCCGGCACCCGGAAATCCCACCTGGGTCTGGCGCACCTGATCGTAGTTCATCGGCAGCAGCTTGCCGGCGCAGGCCAGGTAATCCTCGAAGCCCTTGTTGAAGTTCACCGGCAGCACACGCACTTCGATCGGTTGACCGCCCTCGCCCGAGCCCTTGCGCACCACCGCGCTGCGACCGTCGAGCAACCCGCTGATCACGCGGCTGGCCTGGGCCTGGGTCGAACTGAACAACACGCCGCCGGCGCCCAGGCGCACGCTACCCAGCCCGATGTCGCCCCGGCCGGGCTGCCAGGGCGCGGCCGCAGCCGACAGCGTGGCGCTGCCGGTGCCGAGCAGGTGGCTGTCCGAACGCAGGCCGAAGGTCGGTTGCTCGCCAGCACGGCGGACGAACTCACCGCTGCCGAACCCCTTGATGGGTTGGATCAGACGGCACTCGAACTGATCGCCCTCGACCTTCCAAACCGCATCTTCAAGACGGCTCTGCAAGGTCACGGCGCCCGCCGGCAAGCTGGCGAACAGGGTAAGCAGGATCAGGTAACGCTGGCGCACGGGCGGCTCCATGAATCGTTGCGGCATACCTGCAGGCTATCGGACGCGTCGGGCAAAACTTGATAGTGGCCACTGGCTCCCGGCTGCGCTGATGCTCGAACGGCGGTTTTCCGGTAGCATGGGCGCCCTGAGTTCGACCCGCCTGGAATCCCCAATGTCCGATCGCCTGACCCTCCTGCGCCCCGACGACTGGCACATCCACCTGCGCGACGGAGCGGTGCTGCAGCACACCGTCGCGGATGTGGCTCGCACTTTCGCCCGCGCCATCATCATGCCCAACCTGGTGCCTCCGGTCCGCAGTGCCGATGAAGCGAGCGCCTACCGCGAGCGCATCCTCGCTGCGCGCCCGATGGGCAGCCGCTTCGAGCCGCTGATGGTGCTGTACCTCACCGACCGCACGCGCCGCGAGGACATTCTGGCGGCCAAGGCCAGCGGCATCGTCTATGCCGCCAAGCTCTATCCCGCCGGCGCGACGACCAACTCCGATTCCGGCGTGACCAGCATCGACAAGATCTTTCCCGCTATCGAGGCGCTGGCCGAAACCGGCCTGCCGCTGCTGGTGCACGGTGAAGTGACGCGCCCCGAGATCGACGTGTTCGACCGGGAGAAACGTTTCATCGACGAGCACATGCGGCGCCTGGTCGAGCGTTTCCCTGACTTGAAAGTCGTGTTCGAACACATCACCACAGGCGATGCGGCGCAGTTCGTCAGCGAGGCGCCGGCCAACGTCGCGGCGACCATCACTGCGCAGCACTTGCTGTACAACCGCAACCACATGCTGGTCGGCGGCATCCGTCCGCACTTCTACTGCCTGCCGATCCTCAAGCGCAACACCCACCAGGTGGCCCTGCTCGATGCAGCCACCAGCGGCAGCGCGAAGTTCTTCCTGGGTACCGATTCGGCGCCCCATGCACGCCATGCCAAGGAAAACGCCTGCGGCTGCGCCGGATGCTATACCGCCTTCGCCGCCATCGAGCTGTACGCCGAAGCCTTCGAATCGCGCGGTGCGCTGGACAAGCTCGAAGGCTTCGCCAGCCTGCACGGCCCGGCCTTCTACGGCCTGCCGGCCAACACCGATCGCATCACCCTGGTACGCGAAGAATGGACGGCTCCGGCCAGCCTGCCCTTCGGCGAGCAGACCGTAGTTCCGCTGCGTGCAGGTGAAACCCTGCGCTGGCGTTTGCTGGAGAATCAAGCGTGACCGACGAACATTACGAAGACGAGCAGGACACAACCGGCAGCCCAGGTTCGCGCCACCCGATGGCCGAGCGCTTCCGTGGCTATCTGCCCGTAGTGGTGGATGTGGAAACCGGTGGCTTCAACAGCGCCACCGACGCCCTGCTGGAAATCGCCGCCGTGACCATCGGCATGGACGAGAAAGGGTTCCTGTTTCCCGAGCACACCTACTTCTATCGGGTAGAGCCGTTCGAGGGCGCCAATGTCGAACCGGCCGCGCTGGAATTCACCGGCATCAAGCTCGACCATCCGCTGCGCATGGCGGTCAACGAAGACGTGGCCCTGACCGACATCTTCCGCGGCATCCGCAAGGCGCTCAAAGCCAACGGCTGCAAGCGGGCGATCCTGGTCGGGCACAACAGCAGCTTCGACCTGGGCTTCCTCAACGCCGCCGTTGCGCGCAACGACATCAAGCGCAATCCGTTCCACCCCTTCTCCAGCTTCGACACCGCTACATTGGCGGGCTTGGCATACGGGCAGACCGTTTTGGCCCGCGCCTGCCAGAGCGCCGACATCGATTTCGATGGGCGTGAAGCACATTCGGCGCGTTACGACACCGAGAAAACTGCCGAACTGTTCTGCGCCATCGTCAACCGCTGGAAGGACATGGGCGGCTGGCGCGACTTCAACGACTGACCTGTCGCTATACCGCACCCATGAAAAAACCGGCCATTGCGGCCGGTTTTTTCGTCTCCGACTCAGCCTTACAGCTTGCCAGCATTCTCGCTCAGGTAAGCAGCGACGCCTTCTGGCGAAGCGTTCATGCCTTTGTCGCCTTTCTTCCAGTTGGCCGGGCAGACTTCGCCGTGCTCTTCGTGGAATTGCAGGGCATCGACCAGACGCAGCAGCTCGTCCATGTTACGACCCAGTGGCAGGTCGTTGACGATCTGCGAACGCACTACACCGTTGGTGTCGATCAGGAAGGCACCACGGAACGCGACGCCACCTTCGGACTCGACGTCGTAGGCCTTGCAGATCTCGTGGGTCATGTCGGCGGCCAGGGTGTACTTGACCGGGCCGATGCCGCCATTGTTGACCGGGGTGTTACGCCAGGCGTTGTGGGTGAAGTGCGAGTCGATCGACACGCCGATCACTTCCACGCCACGGGCGACGAAGTCCGGAATACGGTTGTCCAGGGCGATCAGCTCGGACGGGCAGACGAAGGTGAAGTCCAGTGGGTAGAAGAACACCAGGCCGTACTTGCCTTTGATGGCCGACGCCAGGTTGAAGCTGTCGACGATCTCGCCGCTGCCCAGTACGGCGGGAACGGTGAAGTCAGGGGCTTGCTTGCCTACGAGTACGCTCATTCTTTATCTCCTGATGGTGGGAATGATTAAAGGCCGGAGGAACCTGTCCTCTGGAATCACACAAGGCCGACCATCATACACGCCTTGCAGGAACAGGCCGAGTCTACCGCCGGTCGCCCCGGCGGTACCGAGCGCCCTGGCGTTTTGACAAGCATTATCATTACCATTACTCTCCAGACCATCGAATCACCCAGCGACGGTCAGCCTCATGTATGTGTGTCTTTGTGTCGGCGTCACCGATGGACAGATCCGCGAAGCGATCTACGAAGGATGCTGCAGTTACCGGGAAGTCCGCGAAACCACGCAAGTGGGTACGCAATGCGGTAAATGCGCTTGCCTGGCCAAACAGGTGGTTCGCGAAACCCTGACCGAACTGCAGGTCAGTCAGCAGACGACACTCGCTTACCCGGTCGAATTTACTGCCGCATAACAGCCCCGATTCGAGAAGCCGGACCTCAGGTCCGGCTTTTTTATGCCCGTAATTCAACAAGTTAGGTCGCCAACGCGGTTCACAAACATTCTTATTCCTATTAATTTTCACTTAGTATTCAAATACTTAGGTTTGACAGCCTGCCCAGCCACGCTCAAACTTGCACCATTGGCACATTCCCCACGGCAGGCATTCAGACATGAAAGGCGATATCAGCGTCATCCAGCATCTCAACAAGGTCCTCGGAAACGAGCTGGTCGCCATCAACCAATACTTCCTGCACGCCCGCATGTACGAAGATTGGGGGCTCAATGCCATCGGCAAGCACGAATACAAAGCGTCGATCGACGCCATGAAACATGCCGACAAGCTGATCAAGCGCATCCTGTTCCTCGAAGGCATTCCCAACGTGCAGGACCTGGGCAAGCTGCTGATCGGCGAGCATGCCAAAGAAATGATCGAGTGCGACCTGGTGCTCGAGCGGCGCGGGCTGGCCGAACTCAAAGGCGCCATCGCCCACTGCGAAACCTCGGGCGACTTCGGCAGCCGTGAGATGCTCGAAGACATCCTCGAATCCAAGGAAGAGCAGATCGACTGGCTGGAAACCCAGCTGGGCCTGATCGACAAGATCAGCATCGAGAATTACCTGCAATCGCAGATGGGCGAAGAATAAACGTCCATCCACACCGCCAATGAAAAAAGCCCCGCTACTTCACCGAGTAGCGGGGCTTTTTCGTGGGACGAGCCATTTGCACCGAAGGGCCGGCTTGGCGCCGCCCTTGGGCTTCGACAGGCTCAGGCTTCGGCGGACTTGGCCTTGGCAGCGGCATCCTTGATAAAGGTCTGCAGCTCACCTTTTTCGAACATTTCCATGACGATATCGCTGCCGCCCACCAACTCGCCGCCGACCCACAGTTGCGGAAAGGTCGGCCAGTTGGCGTACTTGGGCAGGTTGGCGCGGATTTCCGGGTTCTGCAGGATGTCGACGTAGGCGAACTTCTCACCGCAGCCCATCACGGCTTGCGAAGCCTTCGCCGAAAAGCCGCATTGCGGGGCATTGGGCGAGCCTTTCATATAAAGCAGAATGGTGTTGTTGGCGATCTGCTCTTTGATTGTTTCGATGATATCCATGAAGCACCTCTGCTGAACTTTCCGACAGATTCGTCGGCACGGTGCCCCATTGTATCGGAAAGCCAACGTGCCTGCTCGACCGGACCGACATACGCCCTAACCAAATACGCATCCGTGCGCCCCTTGGTTTCGAGCGACATTTAATTATAGTATTGCGTCTTCCCCTTTTTCTGTCCGCCCCGTGCGGCTTACGCCGCAGGTCTTGCCCGTTGTCGAAAAAAGCAGCGGCACGCCTGCCGAACGTTGCAATTAAGGTATTCAATCATGAACGCTAGGCACTTTCTCTCCCTGATGGATTTCACCGCTGACGAATTGCTCGGCGTGGTCCGTCGTGGCATCGAGCTAAAAGACCTGCGTAACCGCGGCGTGGTGTTCGAGCCGCTGAAAAACCGCGTACTGGGGATGATCTTCGAAAAATCCTCGACGCGCACCCGGGTCTCGTTCGAGGCTGGCATGATCCAGTTGGGCGGCCAGGCGATCTTTCTGTCGCCGCGCGATACCCAGCTCGGCCGTGGCGAACCGATCGCCGACAGTGCCAAGGTACTGTCGCGCATGGTCGACGCGATCATGATCCGTACGCATGCCCATACCACCCTCACCGAGTTCGTCGAGCACTCGCGCGTACCGGTGATCAACGGCCTGTCCGAAGAGTCGCACCCTTGCCAGCTGCTGGCCGACATGCAGACCTTCCTCGAGCATCGCGGCTCCATCCAGGGCAAGACCGTGGCCTGGGTGGGCGACGGTTTCAACATGTGCAACTCGTACATCGAAGCGGCCGTGCAGTTCGGCTTCCAACTGCGCATCGCCTGTCCGGAAGGCTATGAACCCGATCCACGCTTCCTGGCCCTGGGTGGCGACCAGGTGCAGATCGTGCGCGATCCCAAGGCAGCAGTGAGTGGTGCGCACCTGGTGACCACCGACGTCTGGACTTCGATGGGCCAAGAGGAGGAAACTGCACGTCGCCTGGCGCACTTCGCGCCATACCAGGTCACCCGCGACCTGCTCGACCTGGCGGCACCCGATGCCCTGTTCATGCACTGCCTGCCCGCCCACCGCGGCGAGGAAATCAGCCACGATCTGCTCGACGACCCGCGTTCGGTCGCCTGGGACCAGGCTGAGAACCGCCTGCATGCGCAGAAGGCGCTCCTCGAATTCGTCATAGAACCGGCTTACCACCACGCATGAGTGCTCCCCTACTGCTGAACCTGCGCAACCTGGCCTGCGGCTATGGCGATCAACGCATCGTCCAGACGCTCAACCTGCACCTCAATGCCGGCGACATCGGTTGCCTGCTGGGCTCGTCCGGGTGTGGCAAAACCACCACCTTGCGCGCCATCGCCGGGTTCGAACCGGTACACGAAGGTGAAATCCAACTGGCGGGCGAAGTGATCTCCCGCCCAGGTTTCACCCTGGCCCCGGAAAAACGCCGGATCGGCATGGTGTTCCAGGACTACGCCCTGTTCCCTCACCTGACCGTGGCACAGAACATCGCCTTCGGTATCGGCAAGCACCCGCAGCAGGCGGCGGTGGTCGATGAAATGCTCGAGTTGGTCAAGCTCAAGGGGCTGGGCGGGCGTTATCCGCACGAGCTGTCCGGCGGCCAGCAACAACGCGTGGCACTGGCCCGGGCGTTGGCGCCCGAGCCGCAGCTGCTGCTGCTCGACGAGCCGTTCTCGAACCTCGACGTGGAGCTGCGTCGGCGCCTGAGCCATGAAGTGCGCGACATTCTCAAAAGCCGCGGTACCAGCGCCATTCTGGTGACCCACGACCAGGAGGAGGCTTTCGCCGTCAGCGATCAGGTCGGGGTGTTCAAGGAAGGCCGCTTGGAACAGTGGGACACGCCCTACAACCTTTATCACGAACCTCAGACGCCGTTCGTCGCCAGCTTCGTCGGTCAGGGCTATTTCATCCGCGGCCAGATGAACAGCCACGAAGCCGTCGGCACCGAGCTGGGCGAGCTGCGCGGCAACCGCGCCTACCCCATGACTGCGGGCACGCCAGTGGATGTGCTGCTGCGTCCGGACGACATCGTGCATGCGCCGCAGAGTCCACTGCGCGCGCGGGTAACGGGCAAGAGTTTTCTCGGCGCATCGACGCTCTACCGCCTGCAACTGCCGACCGGCAGCCAGTTGGAAGCGATCTTTCCAAGCCATGACAATCACGCACTGGGCGACGAAGTCGGCATCGGCGTGGCCGCCGATCACCTAGTGCTGTTCGCCGTGCCTGGTAGCGTCGCCGCGCAATTGCACCCTGCGCAGGCTGGCGTGCGGCGCCACAGCTAAGCGCCCGGGTCGTTCGCCTGCCCCTGCGTGGCGGCAGGCGTGTCTTTTCTCTCAAGCGCGACCGATAGGCGCAAAGGTGCCTTGGGTATGCTGCGCCAGGACTGCCGCCGATAGCTCCACTTCCAGCCCACGGCGCCCTGCGCTCACATGCACGGTCGGCACTTGTTGCGCCGATGTGTCGATGAAGGTGCGCAGGCGCTTCTTCTGTCCCAGCGGGCTGATCCCTCCTACCAGATACCCGGTGGCGCGCTGCGCTGCGGCAGGGTCGGCCATTTCGCATTTCTTGGCGCCGGCAGCCTGGGCCAGTGCCTTGAGGTCCAGGCTGCCCACCACGGGCACGACCGCCACCAACAGCTCGTGCTTTTCCGTACTGGCCAACAAGGTCTTGAACACCTGCCGAGGATCGAGACCCAGCTTTTCCGCTGCCTCCAGTCCATAGGATGCCGACTTGGGATCATGCTCATAGCTATGCACACGGTGCTCGGCACGGGCTTTGTTCAGCAGGTCAAGGGCGGGGGTCATGCGCAGCTCCAACGGCCGTCGAGGGGAGCTCCACTTTAAGGGATGGCGCGTGCGGCAGCCAATCAGGACGATGGCGCTCGAAAGGTCGTGTCCGCGGCGCTTGGTCAGAATGTGGCCACGCGTTCACTTTCGACCTTTGACATCCGCGTTTCTTGTCTATATTTTTTCGTTTTTGAATAGAGGGTGCACTTTCCTAGTGCGCCATTCTGCTCGTCCGCCCGCGTTTGGGTAGTTGCGAGCGTTGCTGTCCGGCCATTACGGCGCATTACAACAAGAACGAGGTCCCACATGACGACTGCACTACGCCAGCCTACCCTGGCCGCTCAATGCTTGGCCGAGTTTCTCGGCACCGCGCTCCTCATCTTCTTCGGCACAGGTTGCGTGGCCGCGCTCAAGGTCGCGGGGGCCAGCTTCGGCCTTTGGGAAATCAGCGTCATTTGGGGGATCGGCGTAAGCATGGCGATCTACCTCACCGCGGGTGTTTCGGGCGCACATCTGAACCCGGCGGTCAGCATCGCCCTGACGGTGTTCGCCGATTTCGACAAGCGCAAGCTGCCGTTCTACATCCTCGCTCAAGTCGCCGGCGCATTCTGCGCGGCCGCGCTGGTGTACACCCTGTACAGCGCGCTATTTTTCGATTACGAAAATTCCCACGCCATCGTCCGTGGCAGTGAAGCCAGCCTGGAGTTGGCAGCGGTATTTTCCACCTACCCTCACCCGTCGCTGTCGATCGGTGGCGCGTTTCTGGTGGAAGCGGTGATCACCGCGATCCTGATGGCCGTGATCATGGCCCTGACCGACGACAACAACGGCCTGCCGCGCGGCCCGATGGCGCCGTTGCTGATCGGCTTGCTGATCGCCGTGATCGGCAGCGCCATGGGCCCGTTGACCGGCTTCGCCATGAACCCGGCGCGCGACCTGGGCCCCAAATTGATGACCTTCTTTGCCGGCTGGGGCGAAATCGCTTTCACGGGCGCGCGCGACGTGCCGTATTTCCTGATCCCGATCTGTGCCCCCATCCTTGGCGCTTGCGTCGGCGCGGGCCTGTATCGCGGTCTGATCGCCCGCCATCTGCCGGTTGGGCTGCCCGCCCAGGCCGGCGATAATGCCCAGAGCGAAACCCAGATTTCCTGAGGTCATGCCGGGTGGCCACACCCGCAAGACCGTCCCTTATCTTTTCCAGGCCAACGACCATGACCGACACCCAGGATAAGCAGTACATCATCGCCCTCGACCAGGGCACCACCAGCTCGCGCGCGATCATTTTCGACCGCGACGCCAACGTCGTCGGCACCGCCCAGCGCGAGTTCGTCCAGCACTACCCGCAAGCCGGCTGGGTCGAGCATGACCCGATGGAAATCTTCGCCACCCAGAGCGGCACCATGGTCGAAGCCCTGGCCCAGGCCGGCATCAGCCATGCCCAGGTGGCGGCCATCGGCATCACCAACCAACGGGAAACCACCGTGGTCTGGGACCGCGAAACCGGGCGCCCGGTGTACAACGCCATCGTCTGGCAGTGCCGCCGCAGCACCGATATCTGCGCGCAGCTCAAGCGCGACGGACACGAAGACTACATCCGTGAAGCCACAGGGCTGGTGATCGACCCCTATTTCTCCGGCTCCAAGCTCAAGTGGATCCTGGACAACGTTGAGGGCGTTCGCGAACGCGCCGAGCGCGGCGAGCTGATGTTCGGCACCATCGATACCTGGCTGATCTGGAAATTCACCGGCGGCAAGGTGCACGTCACCGACTACACCAACGCTTCGCGTACCCTGATGTTCAACATCCATACCCTGGAGTGGGACGCCAAGCTGCTGGAGATTCTCGGCATTCCGCGGCAGATGCTGCCCGAGGTACGCGCGTCCTCCGAAGTCTATGGCCACACCAAGAGCGGCATCGCCATCGCCGGTATCGCTGGCGACCAGCAGTCGGCGCTGTTCGGCCAGATGTGCGTCGAGGCCGGCCAGACCAAGAACACCTACGGCACCGGTTGCTTCCTGTTGATGAACACCGGCAGCAAGGCGGTCAAGTCGTCCCATGGCTTGTTGACCACCATCGCCTGCGGCCCTCGCGGCGAAGTGGCCTATGCCCTGGAAGGCGCCGTGTTCAATGGTGGCTCGACCGTGCAGTGGCTGCGCGACGAACTGAAGATCGTCAACGACGCGCTCGACACCGAATATTTCGCCAGCAAGGTCAAGGACAGCAACGGTGTGTACCTGGTGCCGGCCTTCACCGGCCTCGGCGCGCCCTACTGGGACCCCTATGCCCGTGGCGCGCTGTTCGGCCTGACCCGCGGCGTCAAGGTCGACCACATCATTCGTGCGGCGCTGGAGTCGATCGCCTACCAGACCCGCGACGTGCTCGACGCCATGCAGCAGGACTGCGGCGAGCGTCTGTCCGAGCTGCGGGTGGACGGCGGTGCGGTGGCCAACAACTTCCTCATGCAGTTCCAGGCCGACATCCTCGGCACCTGCGTCGAGCGCCCGAAAATGCGCGAAACCACCGCCTTGGGCGCGGCCTACCTGGCAGGCCTGGCCTGCGGTTTCTGGAGCAGCCTGGACGAGCTGCGCAACAAAGCGGTGATCGAGCGCGAGTTCAGCCCGCAATTGGACACGGCGCAGAAGGAGAAACTCTACGCCGGCTGGAAAAAAGCCATCGCCCGCACCCGTGACTGGGAAGACCACGACGCCTGAGCGTGACCGTGCCGTAGCTCCGGAACCGCTCGAGGCGCTGGAGCAACGGCAGGCGCCGCCCTTGCGCTGGTCGCCAGACGTTTCCTACGGCATGATTGCAGGATTTTTCGGCTGCCCCAAAGGACCGCCCATGAACCTGCCCCCACGCCAACAACAAATCCTCGAGCTGGTCCGCGAACGCGGCTATGTCAGCATCGAGGAAATGGCGCAGTTGTTCGTCGTTACCCCGCAGACCATTCGCCGTGACATCAATCAACTGGCCGAGCAGACGCTGCTGCGTCGCTACCATGGCGGCGCAGCCCATGACTCGAGCATCGAGAACACCGCCTACACCATGCGCGCCGACCAGATGCGCGACGAGAAGCAGCGCATCGCCGAGACCGTGGCGCGACAGATTCCCGACCATGCCTCGCTGTTCATCAACATCGGCACCACCACCGAATCCATTGCCCGCGCCCTGCTCAACCACCACCACTTGAAGATCATCACCAACAACCTGCACGTGGCCTCGATCCTGGGCGCCAAGGAGGACTTCGAAGTGCTGATGGCCGGCGGCACGGTACGTCCGGATGGTGGCGTGGTAGGCCAGGCCAGCGTCGACTTCATCAGTCAGTTCAAAGTGGATTTCGCCGTGGTCGGCATCAGCGGCATCGACGAGGACGGCAGTCTGCTGGACTTCGACTACCAGGAAGTCCGCGTGTCGCAAGCCATCATCGCCAACGCACGGCAGGTGATCCTGGCCGCCGACTCCAGCAAATTCGGGCGCAACGCCATGGTGCGCCTGGGCTCGATCAGCCTGGTGGACTGCCTGGTGACCGATCGTCAGCCCAGCGCTGCATTGAGCCACTTGCTGGCGCAGAACAAGGTCCGCCTGGACGTGGTCTAGTTCCCCGAGGTGCGGCGCGGGTGTAATACCTTCATCAAAATGTTCGTTTATGTTCACTTAGCCGTCACGTCGTCGATTTATCGATACATGGGCTGGCAGGCTGCATGCACATGCGCTAGTATTTTCGCAAACGAACACAAACGTTCATTTTCGATCATTCGAATATCCAGGAGACCGTTACCGTGTCCCAGCCAGCCCGCCCCATCCCCTCCCCTGCCGACTGCTACGACGTTGCCGTGATCGGTGGCGGCATCAACGGTGTCGGCATCGCCGCTGACGCGGCCGGGCGCGGCTTGAAAGTCTTTCTGTGCGAGAAGGACGATCTGGCGCAACACACCTCCTCGGCCAGCAGCAAGCTGATCCATGGTGGCCTGCGTTACCTCGAGCATTACGAATTCCGTCTGGTGCGCGAGGCGCTGGCCGAGCGCGAAGTGCTGCTGGCCAAGGCGCCGCATATCGTCAAACCGATGCGCTTCGTGCTGCCCCACCGCCCGCACCTGCGCCCCGCCTGGATGATCCGCGCCGGCCTGTTCCTGTATGACCACCTGGGCAAACGCAAACGCCTGGGCGCTTCGCGCAGCCTGCGCTTCGGCCCCGGCTACCCCCTCAAGCCAGCCATCACCCGCGGTTTCGAATACGCTGACTGCTGGGTGGACGACGCGCGTCTGGTAGCACTCAACGCCATGACTGCCCGTGAACACGGTGCCGATATCCGTACCCGTACCCGCTGCCTGAGCGCCCAGCGCGTCGACGGCCTGTGGCACGTGGAGCTGGAGCATGGCGACGGCCGCCGCGAATCGATCAAGGCACGTGCGCTGGTCAACGCCGCCGGGCCCTGGGTCGCCAAGTTCATCAAAGACGACTTGCAGCTCACCGCCCCCTACGGCATCCGTTTGATTCAGGGCAGCCACCTGATCGTGCCGCGCCTGTACGAAGGCGAGCAGGCCTATATCCTGCAGAACGAAGACCAACGCATCGTGTTCTGCATCCCCTACCTGGACCGCTTCACCTTGGTCGGTACCACCGACCGCGAGTACAGCGGCGACCCGGCCAACGTGGCGATCACCGAGGCGGAAACCGACTACCTGTTGAACGTGGTCAATGCCCATTTCAACCACCAGATTACCCGCAGCGACATCAAGCATACCTTTTCCGGCGTACGCCCCTTGTGCAACGACGAGTCCGATAACCCCTCGGCGGTCACCCGCGACTACACCCTCGCGCTCTCGGACGAAGGCGGCAAAGCGCCACTGCTGTCGGTATTTGGCGGCAAGCTGACCACCTACCGTAAGCTGGCCGAATCGGCCATGGTGCGGCTCAAGCCCTTTTTCAATGAGATGGGCAACGGCTGGACGGCCAGCGCGCCGTTGCCTGGTGGCGAGGACATGACCACGGTCGCCGCCTTGGTCGAGGCGCTATTGGCCCGACACACTTGGCTTTCTGCCGAGATCGCCCACCGCTGGGCGCAAACCTATGGCAGCCGTGTATGGACTTTGCTGGAAGGGGTCAACGGCCCTGAGGATCTCGGCCTACGCATGGGCGCTGGTCTGTTCGCCAGAGAAGTCGACTACCTCTGCAAGCATGAGTGGGCAGTGAAGGCCGAAGACATCCTTTGGCGCCGTACCAAACTGGGACTGGTCACCACGCCGGCTGAACAACAGGCCCTGCAGGACTACCTCGCGCAGCGGCAAACCGGCGCTGCGCGGTTCGACGCTGCCTGAGGGTTCGACCCGCTTCGCTCGAGCGGCTACGCCTGCGTAACCGTTCGGGCATAAGCCTCGTCGGCGAGGCTCCGAATCAGCTGCTGCTCGGCAGCCTCCAGCTCCTGCCTGAGCTGATTGCTGTGCTGCACCCATTGAGCGGAATTGACTGCTTCGCCTTCGAGGCTTTCCAGACGCTCATAGAAGGGCGCTATCAGCGCCTCGAAACGTTCCGCGTAATGCGTTCTCACATAGCGCTGCCAGAAGGGTCGCTGAGCCAGTGAAGCGGCCAGCGTTTCAGGCGTTTCCGTTGACAGCACCGTGCGTGCTGCCCGGGTGAGTTCTCGCTGGCTCACTTGTGCGTATTCGGCGTAATGCATGGCATCGGGCGTTGCCGGCAAATCCAGTTCTTGCCTGAGCATCACGCGGTAATAGAGCCGAACCTCGATATCGTCTATCTGCCCCATGTCGATCGTGTGCATATACTCGAGGTGCCGCGCTGCGATCTCATCCACCAGATCCAGTCTGAACAGCGAGCGATGCAGCCTCAACAAACGGGCTTCGACCTGCTCGGCTGGCCCATCGATCAATGCCTGCTCGACCAACACGCTCAGTTCCAGCTGCGACATGATCAGCAGCAACCGGTCGTCGCAGGTCCGCTCACCTCCGGCTGTTTCGAACAGCCGGGTACGCAAGGCCTCATTGCCGTGGGCGGTCTCGAGCATGTCCCACATGCGGCGCTGGTAATGCTCCGTACTCTGGTCGAAATCGGTGGTTTCGACAAAGTCGGCCAAGAACTGAAACAGATCCTGCGAGCCCGTTTCCGCGCTCAGCTCATCCCACAGTTGCGTACGTCGCGAGCGTTCTGCGGACGTCGACGAACCGAGCCATTGATTGAGCACGCTTTCGTCGACCTCTCGATGCGTATAGGCAATGCTCGAACGTGGACTGCCCGTATTGGCGAGGCTGAGACGGTCGTGTGCTTGGACGCTGGCGGCGTCCAGCGGATTGTCGTGCAGACTGACGCGCTGCAGGTTGTGCCATAAGTCCATCACATCCTGGCGCAGTTGCGTGATGCGGTTGTTGCGCAAATCCAGATGAGCCGCACTTGGCAACGTTTCCGTCAGCTCAGGCAGCGCTTGCAGGCCTGTGTTGCGCAGGTTCAACTGCGTCAGACGACTCAGGTTGGCTAACGCCGGAGCACGTTCCAGTGGATTGTTGCTCAAATCCAGCGAGTGCAGGCGCGACAGCTGAGCCAGGCGTCGGCTGCCCTCGTGCGTCATGACGATTTGATTGCGCGAAAGGCGCACTACGCGTAAATGGGTCAGTCGTTCTAGGCCGGGAGGAATCTCGGTCAGCCGATTCTGCTGCAAATCCAACTCCCTGAGCTGGCTGAACCGCCGAATAAACGCTTCATCGATCTCGGTCAGGTCCATGTCCCTCAACGTCAACCGCCTGACATGGGAAAAGTCCACGTCGGCAGGTAGTTGAGGCAAGCTGCCCACGCGCTCGCCATCGATTTCCAATACGAAGTCGCCGGCATAGTCGAACAGCTTTCGTCGCCAGCAACGCCTCAACTGACTGGCAACGCGCCTGCGGCGCAGAGAGGCCATCACCCCAGCCTCATCACGCCAGAGCGTCAATGCCTGGTTCAGCCGGGACAAGGTCTGACTCAGGTTGGCATAGTGCTGCCAAAGGTCGACACGACGATTCAGCAGATCGGCGAGGTAACGCTCCATCTGTACTTCACTGAGCAAGGGAAAGAGCCGATGCAGCCCATCGCGAATCGCCTGACGCCCGCCCGGCATCCGTCCGCTGAGTGGGTAGCCCAGGCGCCCGTCGGCGAGGCGCAGCGGCGGCCGCATGGCTGAGCTGCCGGGTTGTGTCATGCCCAGGATGACGGCGCAGCGCTCGCGGTCGACGCCAGCCTGTTCGGCCACCCATTGCTGCAGTTGTTCTTCGTTCAGATCCACTTGGCCCAACAAGCGCTTCTGGGCCGTGTCGAGATTGGACAGCAGCGCCTCCCAGAGGCTCATGCTTTGGGTCAGTTGCGATTGGCCGCGGGGGACGAGATAGCCATCGGCAGTGCGCACGATGATGCAGACCTGCGCGCCGTGATGAACCCGAGTCGAGGCCAACAGGGGGCCATCGACGCTGCCGTCGCGGATCTCCACCCCGGCCTCGTTCGACCAAGGCGCCGAACGCTCGATCAAGCCAAGCGCCAAACGTTCGCTATCCGTGCCCGCCGCTGCTGGGAAATGAAGGCCAAGGCAGGCCCGATCCAGTCGAGCATCACAAGCGGCCCAGCGTGCCCGTTCGGCGATGGCCAGCGGGATGCGCCCGCTGCTCTGCAACCTGGCTCTATCAGTGGAGCTGGCATTCTCGAGAATTTCCGCAGCCTGACGCGGAGACAGACTCGCAAAGGTGTTGAGCAACGACGCTTGGTCGGCCGCAGGAGGCGTTTGCCGCGCCGCAAGCTCGGCCTCGAGTTGCGCCCCGCGAAGCTGCGGCGATTGCGTGTGCAGCAGCATGCGTTCGCTGACATCGTGCATCCTGGCCAGCGGGTCTGCGCCTTCGGCCAGTAGGCGTCGCAGTTGGTCAGGCTTGAGGTGCGTCACCTGCGACAATGTCTCGGCCTGCCAATCGGGCATGTCTTCGAACGGACCGCCCCAATGCCTGAGCATCTCGCCGGGCTGTTCGAGGCGATGTGCGCCCAGGCTACCCTGACCGAGCCTGACCTGAGCGAATTCATCGCAGATCGGTGTGAGGCCATCGACGAATACCGTCCGCTCGAGCGTACTCAACGCAGCCGTTCCAACCGCTCCGATGACCAACCCTGCCGCCACCCCTTCGGCTACACCGAACAGATGGCTCAAGGCACTTTCGCGGTCGCCGATCCGCCAATCTTCGTATCCTTCGTAAACTTCGTGGGCGATCTGCACGGCCGAAACGGCGAGCATGACCTCGCCCAGAACGGGTACGAAGAATGCCGCCAACCCCAGCACATCGAGCCCGGCGCTGGTACAGGCCTGGATTCGCTCGTGGCGGCTGGCCAGGTCTTCGTCCCCTGTGGGAACTGCAAGGACCCGTGCATCGTCCAGAATCTTGTTGACGCGCAATTCGCGCAGATGGACGAACAGAGGCTTATCGACAGCCAGATTGCGTCCATCGACCTGCAACGGATCCTTCGCGCTGGCATCGTCGCTGGCGCGATTCAAAGCGTGCACGAATGCGGGGCGGTCACGCTCGCTGATGAAGCGTGCAAAAAAACGGCGGTAGCTGGACCGGCGAAGGCGCTCACCCAGCCATCGATACACGGCGCTCCAAGAGGCATGTCGAGTGATCGGGCCTTTGGGGTCTTGTGGAATCCAAAGCGTGATGGAGTTCAGCTTCCCGCCTTCAACGTCGCGTTGTTCGAGTGCCACCACCCCACGGATGCATTTACCCAACAAGTACAACTGCCGCGGCACCACCGATCCAGGCACGAGTGGAACCAGCGGCTGCGGCGACCAAAGCGGTACGGTCCGATAAAAATCGTAGTCTTCCATTTCGCCTTTCAATCTGGCCAGTCGCATGGCGGCTTCGAACTGGGCGCGCACGCTGTCTTCCAGCATCGCCTTGACGGCGCGGGCCGCCGAACCGCCGGGCGCTGTGGGGCGCTCCTTCGGCGTCAACAGCTGTTGCAACATCCGCTGGTACTGCCCGCCGAGATCCAGCGTCCTGCAGCAACGCGCAAAGGTTTCGAAACCCAACGCCAGCCGTCGGCCGTTGGCATCGGCCAGCCATGCCTTGCGGAACAGGTCTGGGGTCAGCTCTTCGACATGGAAATTGTGTAGTGCGGCAGCGAGCAGGTTCTGGCGTGAGTGGTAGGTATGGCGGTTGATCTGCAGTTTTGGCGAAGCGCTCGGTACCTCGATCGACTGTTCGATGTGCACGTAAAGGTTACGTACATCTGGGCCTTCGATTCCTGCCTGCCTCAGTGTCTGGGTCAACAAGGGTATGGCGAAGCTGTCGATCGCGGGCAGGCGCCGGAAATGACTGGCGATTTGCGCGGCGAGGCGTTGTTCGCGATTCATCGCCCGCTGCAATGAACGCAGCTGATCGACATCGGGATGGATCAACCAGGTCGGCAAACGCTTGGCGATCAAAGCATCGATCGAATCGTCTGGCACCGAATGCATCGTCATGGGGCATGCTCCTGTCAAAACGACAGAGAACACGATCGCTCCATTCCAGATGCACCAAGGGTCTACCGCCAATCCAAGCCACAAAGACGGTGATCCCCGCGAATCATTCGGAATCCCGAACGCGGAAATATGCCATGTTCGGATTACCGGCCATTTAACCACCCAAGCCACTGTTCCGGACTAGGCGCCAAGCCCTCGAACGGCAAACTGGCGCATCGCAGGCTTTATTGGCATGACTAATGCTCTACACTAGAGGTCCGAATGCTCTCGTATTCGTTGAAACGAAAGAGTCCGCCAACGGCTCAATAAAAAAAACAAACACGTCGAGGAAAATTTGATGCGAATCGTTCGTCAATTGCTGGGCGCGGCCATCGCAGCTGCAGTCATCGCTTCTCCGGTCATGGCCGAAGAGCTGACCGGTACACTGAAAAAGATCAAGGACTCCGGCACCATCACCCTGGGTCACCGCGACTCTTCCATCCCGTTCTCCTACTTCGCTGACGCGACGGGCAAGCCGGTGGGCTACTCCCACGACATCCAACTGGCGGTCGTCGAAGCGCTGAAAAAGCAACTGGGCACCGACATCAACGTCAAATACAACCTGGTGACGTCCCAGACCCGCATCCCACTGGTGCAAAACGGCACCGTCGATCTGGAATGCGGTTCGACCACCAACAACGTCGAGCGTCAGCAGCAAGTCGGCTTCTCGGTAGGCATCTTCGAAGTCGGCACCCGCCTGCTGACCAAGGTCAAAGACGGCCAGCCCGCATACAAAGACTTCGCCGACCTGGCCGGTAAAAACGTCGTGACCACCGCAGGCACCACCTCCGAGCGTCTGCTCAAGGCCATGAACTCCGACAAGCAGATGAAGATGAACGTCATTTCCGCCAAGGACCATGGCGAGGCCTTCAACATGCTCGAAGGCGGCCGTGCCGTAGCCTTCATGATGGACGACGCTCTGCTGGCCGGTGAAATGGCCAAAGCCAAGAAGCCCTCGGACTGGGTCATCACTGGCACACCGCAGTCCTATGAGATCTACGGCTGCATGGTCCGCAACGGCGACCCTGCCTTCAAGAAAGCGGTCGATGACGCCATTGTGGCTTACTTCAAATCCGGCGAAGTCAACAAGAGCTACGACAAGTGGTTCCAACAGCCGATTCCGCCAAAAGGCCTGAACCTGCAGTTCCCGATGAGCGACGAGCTCAAGAAGCTGATTGCAGAGCCGACCGACAAAGCTGCTGACGAAAAGAAATCCTGACCCCTGTGCCTGGCCTGCAGCGCATCGCGCGCGCGATTTAACCCGGCAGGCCTTCCCTAAGTGTCTAACCTTTCATTCGAGGGCGTTCGCGCCCCCGAATGTCGGAAGGTGCCTGTGAAACAACCGTCTGAGGGGAAATCCCGATGAATTACAACTGGGACTGGGGTGTTTTCTTCAAGTCCACCGGCGTAGGCAGCGAAACCTACCTCGACTGGTACATCACCGGTCTGGGCTGGACCATCGCCATCGCCATCTCTGCCTGGATCATCGCCCTGTCGCTGGGTTCGGTGCTCGGCGTCATGCGCACCGTACCGAATCGCCTGGTATCGGGCATCGCCACCGCGTACGTGGAACTGTTCCGCAACGTGCCGCTGCTGGTACAACTGTTCATCTGGTACTTCCTGGTACCGGACCTGTTGCCCGAAGGGCTGCAGGAATGGTTCAAGCAAGACCTCAACCCCACCACCTCGGCACTGATCAGCGTGATCATCTGCCTAGGCCTGTTCACCGCCGCACGGGTCTGCGAGCAGGTGCGCACCGGTATCCAGGCATTGCCTCGGGGTCAGGAATCGGCGGCCCGCGCCATGGGTTTCAGCCTGTCGCAGATCTACCGCAACGTGCTGCTGCCGCAAGCGTTCCGCATCATCATTCCACCGCTTACCTCCGAATTCCTCAACGTGTTCAAGAACTCGTCGGTGGCGTCGCTGATCGGCTTGATGGAGTTGCTGGCGCAAACCAAACAGACCGCGGAGTTCTCTGCCAACCTGTTCGAAGCCTTCACCCTCGCCACGCTCATCTACTTCACCCTGAACATGGGCCTGATGCTGCTGATGCGCCTGGTCGAGAAAAAAGTGGCCGTGCCTGGCCTGATTTCCGTAGGAGGCAAGTAAATGGAACTGGATTTCAGCGAAATCATTCCTGCCCTGCCAGCCTTGTGGAACGGCATGCTGCTGACCCTGCAACTGATGGTAATGGGCGTCGTTGGCGGCATCGCGCTGGGCACCGTCCTGGCGCTGATGCGGCTGTCTTCGAGCAAGCTGCTGTCGCGTGTGGCAGGTGCCTACGTCAACTACTTCCGCTCCATTCCGTTGCTGCTGGTGATCACTTGGTTCTATCTGGCGGTGCCCTTCGTGCTGCGCTGGATCACTGGCGAAGACACGCCGATCGGTGCGTTCACCTCCTGCGTCGTGGCTTTCATGATGTTCGAGGCGGCGTATTTCTGCGAAATCGTGCGTGCTGGCGTGCAGTCCATCTCCAAGGGCCAGATGGGCGCCGCCCAGGCCCTGGGCATGAGCTACGGCCAGACCATGCGCCTGATCATCCTGCCTCAGGCGTTCCGCAAGATGACGCCCCTGCTGCTGCAACAGAGCATCATCCTGTTCCAGGACACCTCGTTGGTCTACACCGTGGGCTTGATCGACTTCCTCAACGCTTCGCGCGCCAGTGGCGACATCATCGGGCGCTCCCATGAGTTCCTGCTGTTCGCCGGTGCCGTGTACTTCATCATCAGCTTCTCCGCTTCGTGGCTGGTCAAGCGTCTGCAAAAAAGGATCGCCGTATGATTTCCATCAAGAACGTCAACAAGTGGTACGGGGACTTCCAGGTACTGACCGACTGCAACACCGAAGTGAAGAAAGGTGAAGTGGTGGTGGTGTGCGGTCCCTCGGGCTCGGGTAAGTCGACCCTGATCAAGTGCGTCAATGCCCTGGAGCCTTTCCAGAAAGGCGACATCGTGGTCGACGGCACGTCGATCGCCGACTCCAAGACCAACCTGCCCAAGCTGCGCTCGCGCGTGGGCATGGTGTTCCAGCACTTCGAGCTGTTCCCGCACCTGAGCATCACCGAGAACCTGACCATCGCCCAACGCAAGGTGCTGGGCCGCAGCGAAGCCGAAGCCACCAAGAAGGGCCTGGCCCTGCTCGACCGGGTCGGTCTCAGCGCCCATGCCAAGAAGCACCCCGGGCAGTTGTCCGGCGGCCAGCAACAGCGTGTGGCCATCGCCCGCGCCCTGTCGATGGACCCGATCGTCATGCTGTTCGACGAACCGACCTCGGCGCTCGACCCGGAAATGGTCAACGAGGTGCTCGACGTCATGGTCGAGTTGGCCCACGAAGGCATGACCATGATGTGCGTCACCCACGAGATGGGCTTCGCCCGCAAGGTTGCCAACCGCGTGATCTTCATGGACAAAGGCCACATCATCGAGGACTGCCAGAAGGAAGCCTTCTTCGGCGACCCGAGCGCGCGCCACGAGCGGACCCAGCACTTCCTCAGCAAGATCCTGCAGCACTGAGTGTCACCGGCCTGCGCCGCCGCGAGCGGCGCAGGCTGGCGATGACAAGGCCACTGTGATGAAATGCACCCCCGCGCTCATACGCCTCAACCAGCCTGCCGTGAAATCCCGCCTGCTTCGCCAATTGCTCATTCCACCCCTGATCATCCTGCTGATGCTCGGCTTCGGTGTGATCGCCTACCTGATCAGTGAGAACAACGGCATTCGTGTGTTGAGCGAAAACGGCGAGCGCCAGCTCGAGCTGCATGCGCGCACGGTGGAGAGCGAGATCAGCAAATACACCTATCTGCCCAGCCTGCTGGAGCTGGAAAACAGCGTCTCGCGTCTGTTGACCGACCCCGACGCCACCGACCGACAAGCGGTCAACGAATACCTCGAAGGCATGAAGCGCCGTAGCAATGGCCGGGTGATCTTCGTGCTCGACACCCAAGGCCGCGTGCAGGCGACCAGCAACTGGCGCGATGCAGACTCGTTTCTCGGCGAAGACCTGGCCTTCCGCCCTTATTTCCAGGATGCGGTGCGGGGCAAGCCCGGACGCTTCTACGGCATCGGCAGCACCACCGGCGAAGCAGGCTACTACCTCGCTCACGGTCTGGAAGAACATGGCAAGATCGTCGGCGTCGCGGTGGTCAAGGTGCGTCTGGACACGCTCGAGGAACGCTGGCAACGGGCACGCCTGGAGGCGTTCGTCAGCGACGAGAACGGCATCATCATTCTCTCCAGCGACCCGACGCGGCGCCTCAAGTCGCTGCAGCCGCTGACCCCGCAGGTCAAGGAGCGCTTGGCGCGCAGCCTGCAATACTACTGGTGGCCGATCAACGAGCTGCAACCGCTGGACCGCGAAGCCTTGGGCGATGGCGTGGAAAAGCTCACCTTCCCCGCGCACGACGAAACCGATCCCGGCGGCCCGGAAGCGGTGAGTTATCTGTCGCAAACCCGCCGCCTGGCCGATACCCCCTGGCACTTCACGCTGCTGACGCCGTTGCAGGACCTGCGCCGCGAATCGATGGTGCAAGGCGCGTTGGTGGCCTTCGCCTTCGCCTTGCTGACCATCCTTGGCATCGCCTGGAACGAACGGCGCAAAGTCATCGCCACGCGGTTGGCCGCCCGCGAAGCATTACAGGAAGCCAACAATCAACTGGAGCGGCGCATCACCGAACGTACCGCTGACCTGCGAGCCAGCAACGAACGGCTCAAGGGGCAGATCCGCGAACGCAGGCACGCCGAACAGACCCTGCGCCAGGCCCAGGACGAACTGGTCCAGGCCGGCAAACTGGCAGCCATCGGGCAGATGTCCACCAGCATCGCCCATGAGCTGAACCAGCCGCTGGCGGCGCTGCGTACGCTGTCGGGCAACACCGTGCGCTTCCTCGAACGCGGCGCCATGGACGTGGCCTCGACCAACCTGCGCACCATGAACGACCTGATCGACCGCATGGGTCGCATCACGGCCAGCCTGCGCTCCTTCGCCCGACGCGGCGACGACAGCGGCCAGGCGTCCTTGTGCAAGGCGGTCGATGCCTGCCAGCAGCTGCTGGCGGCGCGTCTGTCCAGCAGTGGGTTGCGCGTGCACCGCGATTTCGACGAGCAACGTCTGGCCATCGATCAGACGCGCCTGGAGCAGATCCTCGCCAACCTCATCAGCAACGCGCTGGATGCCACCGGCGACCGGGAGCGCCCCACGCTGTGGCTGGAGGGCGAGCTGCAAGGCGACAAGTATCGCTTGCAGGTGCGCGACAACGGCCATGGCATAGACCCTGAAATGCGCAAGCGCCTGTTCGAGCCTTTCTTCACCACCAAACCGGGCGAGCATGGCCTGGGCCTGGGCCTGACCCTCTCGGCCAGTCTGGCGGCCGCTGCCAAAGGCAGCCTCAGCGTCGAACATCCGCCCGAGGGCGGCAGTGCCTTCGTGCTGTTGCTGCCTCTGGTCACCCCTTCCACCGACACGGCCGAGCTCCCATGACCCAAGCCCCCCTCACCGTCCTGATCGTCGAGGACGATCCCCATGTGCTGCTCGGCTGCCAGCAGGCCTTGGCCCTCGAAGACATCGCCTGCGAAGGCGTGGGCAGCGCGGAACTGGCACTCGAACGCATCGGTGAGGATTTCGCCGGCATCGTCGTCAGCGACATCCGCCTGCCCGGCATCGACGGGCTGGAGCTGCTCGCCCGGCTCAAGGCCCGCGACCGTAGCCTGCCGGTGGTCTTGATCACCGGCCATGGCGACATCGACATGGCGGTCGGGGCCATGCGCAACGGCGCCTACGATTTCATGGAAAAGCCCTTCTCGCCCGAGCGCCTGGTCGATGTGGTGCGCCGCGCCCTGGAGCAGCGTGGGTTGTCGCGCGAGGTCAGCGCGCTGCGTCGGCAGTTGGCCGGGCAAGGCTCGCTCGAAGCGCGGATCATCGGCCGCTCGCCGGCCATGCAGCACCTGCGCGAGCTGATCAGCAACGTGGGCGACACCTCGGCCAACGTGCTCATCGAGGGCGAAACCGGCAGTGGCAAGGAGTTGGTGGCGCGCTGCCTGCACGAGTTCAGCCGCCGCCAGGGCCAGCCGTTCGTGGCGATCAACTGCGGCGGGTTGCCGGAAAACCTGTTCGAAAGCGAAATTTTCGGCCACGAAGCCAATGCCTTCACCGGCGCCGGCAAGCGCCGCATCGGCAAGATCGAACATGCCAACGGTGGCACCTTGTTCCTCGACGAGGTCGAGAGCATGCCGATCAACTTGCAGATCAAGCTGCTGCGCGTGTTGCAGGAGCGCACCCTGGAGCGACTGGGTTCGAACCAAAGCATCCCGGTGGACTGCCGGGTGATCGCGGCGACCAAGTCCGACCTGCAGAGCCTGGGCCAGCGCGGCGAGTTTCGCAGCGACCTGTATTACCGCTTGAACGTGGTGACCCTGGAACTGCCCCCGCTGCGTGAACGCCGCGAAGACATCCTGCAACTGTTCGAGCACTTCCTCGAGCAGGCCGCCTTGCGTTTCGACCGCCAGGCACCCGAACTCGACAGCCAGACCCTGTCGCAGATCATGGCCCACGAATGGCTGGGCAACGTGCGCGAACTGCGCAACGTGGCCGAGCGTTTCGCTTTGGGCCTGCCGGCATTCAAGAAGAGCGTGGCCGGTGCCAGCCAGGGCCTGGGCTTCGCCGAGGCCGTGGAAGCCTTCGAGCGCAACCTGCTGAGCGAAGCGCTGCTGCGCACCGGTGGCAATCTCAGCCAGGCCAGCCAGGAACTGGGCATGGCCAAGACCACGCTGTTCGACAAAGTGAAGAAATACGGCCTGGGCTGAGACGGAGCGGTCGCCTCGACCCAGCCAGGAAACCGTCGAGCGCAACGCGGCAGCGGTCGACAGCTCCAGCAACATGAGGGAAACTCATCCGCTCCCTGAGTGCCAACGACCTTCATCCCGGAGCTGCAAGTGCTGGAAATCCGCCACCTGAAAACCCTTCATGCCTTGCGCGAGGCTGACAGCCTGGTGGAGGCCGCCGAACGTCTGCACCTCACCCAGTCGGCGCTGTCCCACCAGTTCAAGGAACTGGAAGAACGCCTCGGCTTGCCGCTGTTCGTGCGCAAGAGCAAGCCGCTGCGCTTCACCAGCGCAGGCCTGCGCCTGTTGCAACTGGCCGATGCCACCTTGCCCCTGCTGCGCGGTGCCGAGCGCGACATCGCACGCCTGGCAGGTGGCACGGCCGGACGTTTGCACATGGCCATCGAGTGCCACAGCTGCTTCCAGTGGCTGATGCCGACCATCGACCAGTTCCGCGACTCCTGGCCGGAAGTGGAGCTGGACCTGGCCTCGGGTTTCGCTTTCGCCCCCTTGCCGGCCCTGGCCCGTGGCGACCTCGACCTGGTGGTCACCTCCGACCCGCTGGACTTGGCCAACATCACCTACGTCCCGCTGTTCACCTACGAGGCCATGCTCGCGGTGGCCAACCAGCATCCGTTGGCCAGCAAACCCTACGTGGTGCCGCAGGACCTGATCGACCAGACGCTGATCACCTATCCGGTCGAGCGCGACCGCCTGGAAATCTTCACCCGCTTTCTCGAACCTGCCGACATCGAGCCGGCCGCGGTGCGCAACTCCGAACTGACCGTGATGATGATGCAACTGGTGGCCAGTGGGCGGGGCGTGTGCGGCATGCCGCATTGGGCGCTGCACGAATACAGCGACCGCGGTTATGTGAAGGGCAAGCGCCTGGGCGAGAAGGGTCTGTTCGCGACGCTGTACGCGGCAGTGCGTACCGACATGCTCGATGCGCCGTACATGCGCGACTTCCTGCTGACCGCGAAGGACACTTCCTTCGCCACCCTCGACGGCGTCAGCGCGGCGCGTTGAGCCGCGCGCGGTAAAGCGGCAGGATCTGCTCGGCGGTCAGCGGGGCCAGCTCCACGGCAGGTGCGTCATCGGCGGCCAACCACAGTACCTGTTCGATCTCGGCCGCAGGCATCACGGCTTGCGCGGTGAACACCTCGAACAGGTCGGCCTGTACCTGGCAGCCCGGTTCATTGGCGGCCGGTGCGCTGAAACTGCCCAGCGCCACGGCGTGCTCCGGGTCGATGCGCAAGCCCAACTCTTCGAACAGCTCGCGGGCCAGAGCTTGCCGAGGGGTTTCACCGGCGTCGATCTTGCCGCCCGGCTGCATGAAGGCTTGGGTGCCGCGTTTGCGCACCAGCAGCGTGCGCTGTTGGGCGTCGATCAACAACGCCGCGGCAACGCGAATGACGGTGGACATGATGGAACGACCTCGTGCGATGGGCGGGCGAGCTTCCCATGCTCGCCTCCTTCCAGCAAGGTCGGCGCGTTCGTTTCAACCGTTGCGCTTGGCGGAAAACCCGGCGAAGCGCTTGTTGAAGCCGGCCACCCGGCCTTCGACGGTGGTCTTGCGCTGCTGGCCGGTGTAGACCGGATGCGAAGCGCTGGAAACATCCAGAGCCACGTAGGGGTAGGTCTGACCATCGCTGTGCAGATGGGTACGGTCGGTGTCTACGGTGGAACCGATCAGAAAGTAGACGTCGGCGGCGGTGTCGTGGAACAGCACGGTGCGGTAGGAAGGGTGGATGTTAGGCTTCATGGCAACGATCTCGGATGACTATTGATACTATATAACATAATTCTCAAGAACCGTTCTCGACAACCTTTCCCCGATGAACGACTAGCCGCACATGTCCCGCTTCACGCTTTGTGCGGATCTATAAGTGAAATGACGCAAAACCCGCGCAACCTCTTCAAGGCGACGACGGTCACAGTAAGTCGCGACAATCATTGACAAAATTTTCACATCAGCCGCTCACCGTCTAAGCTTCAGGCCAGAACGATGAAACCACTCGGTCGGATCTCGAACTATGGGTACACTGCGGCACACGGAACCTCCCCGAATGGAATCGCCCGATACCGAGCAGGCCCCTGCCACTGCGCCAAAGCCCCGCCGTCGGCGTCGGCTGTGGTGGTTGCTGCTGGCCCTGATCTTCCTGCTGGCCATCGCCGTGGCGGGCATCGCCGTTTACCAGGAAGTCCAGACATCCAAGCTGCAAGCGCGCACCTTCAGCCGCCTGGCCAGCACCCTCACCTATTCCCTGCAGCCAGGCCCGAGCGACGCGGTGCTCTATCCCGGCGAAGGTCCGTTCGACAAGCGCCTGGGCTACAGCAGCATCGGTGAGTTCCTGCCGCGCCTGCTCAAGCGCGACTACGTGATCCAGGCGCAGACACGCTTTTCTCCGGCACTGATCGACTATGTCGGCCATGGCCTGTTCGTGCCCTACGCAGAAAAAGGCCAGGCCGGGCTGTCGATCACCGATTGCCGTGGCGACATCCTCTACCAGTACAACTACCCGCAGCAGCTCTACCCTACCTTCGCCGACATTCCTCCGGTGATGGTCAGGAGCCTGCTGTTCATCGAGAACCGCGACCTGCTCGACACCCGCAACCCGCAGAGCAACCCTGCCGTGGACTGGCCCCGCTTCGCCAAGGCCGCCTACAGCCAGGTCGCCAAGTACCTGGCCCTGCCCGGTCAATCGGCAGGAGGCAGTACACTGGCCACGCAACTGGAAAAATACCGCCATTCGCCCGACGGGCTGACCGTATCGGGGGCCGAAAAACTGCGGCAGATGTTCTCGGCCAGCGTGCGTGCCTACCAGGACGGGCCGGACACCACGCTGGCGCGCCAGCGCATCGTGCGCGACTACCTCAACAGCGTGCCGCTCTCGGCAGTGCCCGGCCACGGTGAAGTGCATGGCATGGCCGAAGGGCTACGGGTGTGGTTCGGCGCCGACTTCGACCAGATCAACGCCTCGCTCAACGGTACCGCCGTCGATGCCAAGAGCCTGGCCGAGCGCGGCCTGGCGCTGCGCGAGGTGCTGTCGCTGATCATCGCCCAACGTCGCCCCTCGCATTACCTGTCCAAAGGGCGGATCGAGCTGGCCGAACTGGTCGACGCGCACCTGCGCGTGCTGGCCGCCAACGGCATCGTCACGCCGCCTCTGGCCGACGCGGCCCTGGCCAGCAAGGCGGTGTACCGCGACTGGGTCGCGCAGCCGACCATCGTCCCGATCGTCACCAACAAAGGCATCAGCCTGGCGCGCAATCGCCTGGCGGCGATGTTCAGCCGCCCGCTGTACGACCTCGACCGTCTCGACCTGTCCGCCACCAGCACGCTGCAAGCCGGCCTGCAAGTGCAGGTCAGCCAATACCTGAAGAACCTCGCCGACCCGGCCTTCGCCGCGCAGATCGGCCTGATCGGCCATCGCTTGCTGACCGCCAGCACCACCGACCAGGTGAGCTACAGCTTCACCCTGTTCGAGCGCACCGCCGACGGCTCGCGGGTGCGGGTGCAGACCGACAGCACCAACCAGCCCTTCGACATCAACGAAGGCAGCAAGCTGGAGCTGGGCTCGACGGCCAAGCTGCGGGTGCTGACCACCTACCTGGAAATCATCGCCGAGCTGCACGAGCGCTACGCCGGCAAGCCGCTGGCCGAACTGCGCAAGGTCGAAGTGGCGGACCTCGACCGCCTCAGCCGCTGGTCGCTCGATTGGCTGATGCAGAACAGCCGCGACCCAAATCTTGACGCCATGCTCGACGCCGCCTTGGAACGCAAGTACTCGGCCAGCACCGGCGAAGGGTTCTTCACCGGGGGCGGCATGCACCGATTCAACAACTTCCGCCGTCAGGACGATGGTCGCAATCCCAGCCTCAAGGATGCGTTGCGCGAGTCGATCAACCTGCCGTTCATTCGCCTGATGCGCGACGTGGTGCGCTACGTCACCTACCAGCAGCCCTACAACCGCGAGCCGCTGCTCAAGGACGATGCCGATCCGCGTCGCCAAGAGTATCTGGCGCGTTTCGCCGACCGCGAAGGCACCAACTACCTGCTGCGCTTCTGGAAGAAATACCAGCGCAAGACCTCGCAGCAGCGCCTGGACACTTTCCTCGACAGCCTGCGTACCACGCCGCAGCGCCTGGCGGCGGTGCACCGCTATCTGTTCCCCGAGGCGCGCCAGGAAACCTTCAACGCCTTCGTGCGCGCGCACAGCCAGGACAACAAAGCCGCGCTGGCCAAACTCAACGACGGTCGCCTGGCCGAGATGTACGAAGCCTACGGCCCCGGCAAGTACGACCTGCCCGACCAGGGCTACATCGCCAAAGTGCATCCGCTCGACCTGTGGCTGCTCGGCTACCTGCTGAAGAACCCCGGCGCCAGCCAGCGCGAGGCGATCAACGCCAGTCGCTTCGAGCGCCAGGAAGTCTACGGCTGGTTGTTCAAAAGCCGCCACCAGGGCGCGCGCGACAGCCGCATCCGCACCATGGTCGAGATCGAAGCCTTCCTCGACATCCACCAGCGCTGGAAGCGTGTGGGCTATCCGTTCGATCATCTGGTGCCGTCGCTGGCCACTGCCATCGGCAGTTCCGGTGACCGCCCGGCGGCGTTGTCCGAGCTGGTCGGGATCATCCAGAACGATGGCGTGCGCTTGCCCACCCTGCGCATCGACACCCTGCACCTGGCCGCCGACACACCCTATGAGACCAAGCTGGTCAGCGACCCGGACCGCGGCAAACGGATTCTGCCGGTCGAGGTGGCGCGGGCGCTCAAGGGGGCGATGTCGCAAGTGGTCGATGCCGGTACCGCACGGCGCATCGCCGGCAGCTTCACGCGGCAGGATGGGACCGCGCTGGTCATGGGCGGCAAGACCGGCACCGGCGACAACCGCATCGAAAGCTTCGGTGCCGGCGGGCGCCTGATCGGCTCGCGTTCGCTCAACCGCACCGCCACCTTCGTGTTCTTCCTCGGAGACAACCACTTCGGCACCCTGACCGCCTTCGTGCCAGGGCACTCGGCCGAAGCCTTCACGTTCACCTCGGCGCTGCCGGTGCAAGTGCTCAAAGGCATGGCACCGATTCTGATGCCCTACCTCGAACCCACAGGCGAGACCGCATGCAAGGCGCCAGGCTTCGTCGCCGCGGAGGTGCTACGGCCTGGTACGACAGGGGCAGACGAGCATCGATCGATTTAGTCGATGATAATCATGCGCATTCAGGGATGATGCAAAGATATATCTTGAGTAATATCTCAAGCCTTATCAGATGCCCAGGATCCCTAAATGCGCTCCCCTTCTTCCCCAGATCCCTTCGAACGCCGAGGCGGCCGTGGCCCGCGGGTGTTCGCAGCGGGCGATCTCAAGCTGCTGTTGCTGTCGTTGCTGGCCGAACAGCCCGGCCATGGCTACGACCTGATCCGTCAGATCGAGCAACTCTTCGATGCCAGCTACAGCCCAAGCCCCGGCGTCATCTACCCCACCCTGAACTTTCTCGAGGAAGCCGAGTGGGTGCGCGGCGCGGCGCAGGGTAGCAAGCGTCTGTACACCGTCACCGAACGGGGTCACGAGCACCTGCGCGAGCAGGCTGCAGCTCTTGAGGGCGTGCGCATGCGCCTCGAAGTCAGCAAGCGCGCCCTGAGCGGCCACGAACGTCCGGAACGCATCCATCAGGCTGTCGGCAACCTGCGCCACGCCCTGCACCTGCACAACGGTCACTGGAGCGAAGAGGAAATCGAGCGCGTCAGCCGCCTGCTCAACGATGCCGCCAAGGCCATCGCCGGCGGCCCCAACCCCCTATCCGAGGAAACGCCGCAATGACAGACGCCATCTACCGCGTGAACCACACGATCCATCGCCGCGCACTCCAAGTGCTGCGGGTCACCGACCTGACCCCACGCATGCGCCGCGTGACCCTTGGCGGCGCTGCGCTCGAAGGCTTCGTCAGCCTGGGCAGCGATGACCACGTCAAGCTGCTGTTCGCCAACGACGCGGCGCAACAAGCGGCCCTCGACGCCGGCGAGCTGGGTGCGGACGCCAGCACCCGCCCCACGATGCGCGAATACACTCCACGGCGCTTCGATCCGCAGGCGCTGGAACTGGACATCGATTTCGTCCTGCACGGCGACGGCCCTGCCTCGACCTGGGCCGCGCAAGCCGCCCCTGGCCAGACCCTGCACATCGCCGGCCCCCGGGCGTCGCTGGTTGTCACCGATGCCTTCGACAGCTACCTGCTGATCGGCGACGAAACCGCCATCCCGGCCATCGCCCGGCGTCTGGAGGAGCTGCCGGCCGGACGTCGCGCCTTGGTGCTGGTGCAGATCGAAGACGCGCAGGAACGGCAGCCGCTGAGCAGCCCGGCGAACGTCGAGGTGGTGTGGGTGCTGCGTCATGCGCAGGACTTGGTGCAACAGGTCCGCGCCCTGGCCCTGCCCACCGGCAGCCTGTACGCCTGGGTGGCGCTGGAGAAGCGCCTGAGCCGTGAGGTCAAGGCGGTGCTGCTGGACAAAGGCGTCGACGAGCAGGCGCTCAAGGCCGTGGCCTACTGGCGCGCCGACGGCACGCCGGAAGAGGACTGAGCTTTTCAGCCCTGGGCCGGCGCGCGTGCCCCACGCCAGCGGTCCAGGGCGATGAACAAGAGGCCCGTGGCGCAGAAGCCGGTCAGCACGCCCAAGGCGTTGAGCATCACCTGAGGGTAGCCGAGCCGCGCCACGTCGATGAACGGATAGGGATACACGCCGATCTCGAACCCGCGCCACAAGGCGAAGGCGAAATACAGCGCCGGATAAAGGCTCCACAACGCCAGGTGGTGCAGACGCAGCGTGCCCTTGGGCACCACCCGCCACCAGTACACGACGAACAGCAGCGGCATCACGTCGTGCAGCAGCTCGTCGGCCAGCCACTGCCAACCCTCGGGATGCCACAAGTGCCGCAGCAGCAGGCTGTAGGCCACGGCCACCACCACGATGCTCACCGCCACCCCCGTGCTCACCGCCGCTGACAGGAACCAGCGCCGGGCGGCGCTCGTGCGATCCCAGGCGGCATGGGTCAACACCGTGGCCACCAGGGTATTGCTCAGTACGGTGAAGTAACCGAACACGCTCACCAACCCACCGATCAGGCTGGCCTCGGCCTGCCACCGTGCCAGCAGCACCAGCCAGACCTGCACGCCCAGGCCCGTCCAGCCCAACACCGCGGCCAGCAACAGCCAGGGATGACGAGGCATCAGCGGCCGCGCTGCAGGTTCACGTACAGTTGCTCGACCTTGGCGCGGGCCCAGGGGGTTTTGCGCAGGAAGGTCAGGCTCGACTTGATGCTCGGGTCGCTCTTGAAGCAGCGCACGTCGATCCGCTCGGCCAAGCCCTGCCATTGGTAATGCGCGACCAGCACGGTAAGGATCTGTTCGAGCGTCTTGCCATGCAGGGCGTTGTGTTCGGGGATGCTCATGGAAGGCTCCGGAAGAAAAGGGGCGCACTGTACACCGCCGACGCGCGCCGTGGTGGATTCAGACCCCAAGCACACCACGCGGTTTCCCGGGCAGGCGGCAAGACTTGCGACGAAACAGAAACCGCTAGCCAGACAGCGCGTCGCCATGCTGCAATAGAAACGTTATATTGTAACTATATCGATAGCTTTCAAGGACGTTCACCCCAACCATGCGCCGCTACCCCGCTTCTCTCTCACCCCTTGCCGCTGCCCTGTACCTGGCTTCGATGTCGAGCCATGCCGTTGAACTGCAACCTCAGGTCATCACCGCCAACCCTCTGGGCAACGCACAGTTGGCCGCTCCCAGCACCGTGCTCGAAGGCGATCAGTTGCTCCAGCACCAGCAATCGAGCCTTGGCGAAACCCTCAACGGCCAACCTGGCGTGGCCTCGACCTGGTTCGGGCCAGGTGCCAGCCGCCCGGTGATCCGCGGGCTGGACGGCGACCGCATCCGAATCCTGCGCAACGGCGTGGGCGCGCTGGACGCCTCGTCGCTCTCCTACGACCACGCCGTCCCCCTGGACCCCAACGTCGTCGAGCGCATCGAGATCGTGCGCGGCCCTGCCGCCTTGCTCTATGGCGGCAATGCCATCGGCGGCGTGGTCAACACCTTCGACAACCGTATCCCGGACACGCCCATCGATGGCATCCACGGCGCCGGCGAACTGCGCTACGGCGGCGCCGACACCACGCGCAGCCGTGCGGGCAAGCTCGAAGCCGGCGACGGCACCTTCGCCCTGCACCTGGACGCCAACAGCCGTCAGTTCAACGACCTGCGCATCCCTGGCTACGCGCGCAGCGGCAAGGTCCGCGAAGCGGACGAGCCAGGCAGCCACGGCCGTCTGGACAACAGCGACGGCCGCCAGGACGGCGGCGCCATCGGCGGTTCCTACCAGTGGGAGCACGGCTATGGCGGGCTGTCGTACAGCCGCTACGACAGCAACTACGGCTCGGTCGCAGAACCTGGCGTGCGCCTGGACATGCAACAGGACCACTACGCCTTCGCCTCCGAGCTGCGCGACCTCGAAGGCCCCTTCAGCTCGGTGAAGCTCGACGCCGGCTACACCGACTATCAGCACCGCGAAATCGAAGAGGGCGAGGTGCACACCACGTTCAAGAACAAGGGCTACGAAGCACGGCTGGAGGCGCGTCACCAACCGCTGGGGCCGGTCGAAGGGGTGGTCGGCGCACAGGTCAGCCGCAACGAATTCTCCGCACTGGGCGAAGAAGCTTTCGTGCCGCACACCGACACCGACAGCCTGGCCCTGTTCCTGCTCGAACAATGGCAAGCCAGCGAGCGCCTCGACCTGAGTTTCGGCGCACGCCTGGAACACACCCGCATCGACCCTGATGCCAAAGGCAACGAAACCTTCGCCAACGAAGGCAGCAGCCGAGCGTTCAACGCAGTGAGCCTGTCGTCGGGCGCGGTGTACCAGCTCGACCCGACCTGGGCGCTGGCCGCCAACCTTGGTTACACCGAACGCGCACCGACGTTCTACGAGCTGTATGCCGACGGCGCCCATGTCGCTACCGGCGCCTACGAAGTGGGCGATGCCGGGCTGAACAAGGAGAAGGCCATTTCCGGCGACCTGGCACTGCGCTTCGACAATGGTACGCACAAAGGCAGCGTGGGCGTGTTCTACAGCCACTTTCGCAACTACATCGGTTTGATCGGCAGCGGCAACCTGCGCGAGGGGCATGACCACGACCATGGGGACGAAGACGACCACGACCACGACCACGACGAAGGTATCCCGGAATACCTCTACCAAGGCGTACGCGCACGCTTCTACGGCATCGAGGCACAAGATCGCTGGCAACTGACGCAGAACCGCTACGGCAACTTCGCCTTGGAGCTGTCAGGCGACTACACCCGGGCGAAGAACCTCGACAGCGGCGAGCCGCTGCCGCGTATCGCACCGCTGCGCCTGAACAGCGGGTTGGTATGGTCGCTGGAGCGCTGGCAGGCGCGTCTGGACGTGCAGCATGCCGCCGCGCAGCGCCGCACCCCGGCCAACGAGACCCATACCGGCGGCTACACCACCCTCGGCGCCAGCCTCGACTACCGTTTCGACGTCGGCCAGAGCCAGTGGACAGCCTTCGTGCGTGGCGAAAACCTGACCGACCAGACCGTGCGCTACGCCAGCTCGATCCTGCGTGATGTCGCGCCAGCAGGTGGGCGCAGCGTGGAAGTCGGCCTGCGCACCACGTTCTGACGTTCCATCGAACCGCGCGTCACCGAGACGCGCAGGATGCAAACGGTCGCTCGCACTGTTGCACGCCAGGCAACAGTGCCCTGCGACATTTTGTCTTTTTTTCCGCAGCGATCCTCTATATCCTCCCGGCTCGCTGAAACGCTTCAGCCTCCTTACTACCCCTGTTCCATCGTTGGTGTCCGCCACCCTCGATGCCTTTGGCATTCGTTCTAACCATGACAAGACAGCTTTACCTTGCGAGTTTTCGGGCTCGGCCCTTGCTCGTACCTGCCGTCCTCACGCTTGCCCTGTCCAGCCTCTCTCCTGAAGTGCGCGCCGAAGATCACCCAGCGTTCAGCAGCGATTCGCCCTGGATGCTCGGCGACTGGAACGGCGCCCGCAGCCAGCTCAAGGCACAAGGTTACGACTTCACCTTCGGCTACACCGGCGAGATGGGCAGCAACCTGCACGGCGGCCATGACCACGACCGCACCGCGCGCTACAGCGACCAGTTCACCTTCGCCAGCCACCTGGACCTGCAGAAGATCTTCGGTTGGCATGCCACCGATCTGCAGTTCACCGTGACCGAACGCAGCGGCCAGAACATCAGCAACGACCGCATCAACGACCCGCGCGTCGGCGGCTTCACCTCGGCCCAGGAAGTCTGGGGTCGCGGCCAGACCTGGCGGCTGACGCAACTGTGGCTGCGCCAGCGATACCTGGACGGCGCTCTCGATCTGAAAGTCGGCCGCTTCGGCGAAGGCGAAGACTTCAACAGCTTTCCCTGCGACTTCCAGAACCTGGCGTTCTGCGGCTCGCAAGTCGGCAACTGGGTCGGTGGCATCTGGTACAACTGGCCGGTCAGCCAATGGGCCTTGCGTGCGCGCTACCACCTGAGCGCCACCCTGTTCGCCCAGATCGGCGTGTTCGAGCAGAACCCGTCGAACCTGGAAACCGGCAACGGCTTCAAGCTCAGCGGCAGTGGCACACAAGGTGCGGTGATGCCCATCGAACTGGTGTGGAGCCCAATGGTCAATGGCCTTAAAGGGGAGTATCGCGCCGGCTACTACTACAGCAGTGCCCACGCGAACGATGTGCTCAAGGACGAACACGGACAGCCCGCCGCACTCAGTGGCGCCGCCTACCGCAGCAGTGCCAGCAAGCATGGCCTGTGGTTGGGCGTGCAGCAGCAAGTGAGCGCGCAGGCCAGCGATTCGTCTCGCGGCCTGACCCTGTTCGCCAATGCCACGCTGCATGACAAGAAAACCAATGCCATCGATCACTACGTGCAAGCCGGCCTGGTCTACCAAGGCCCCTTCGACGTCCGTGCCAAAGACGACATCGGTTTCGCCGTGGCCGCCGTCCACGTCAACCCGGCCTTTCGCAAGAACGCCCGCCTGGCCAACCTGGCCCGCGGCATCGACGACTATGCCAACCCTGGTTTCCTGCCCGTGCAGGACACCGAATACAGCGCCGAGCTCTACTACGGCATCCACCTCGCCAACTGGCTCACCCTGCGCCCCAACCTGCAATACATCCGCCACCCCGGCGGTGTCGAACGGGTCGACGACGCACTGGTGGCCGGGCTGAAACTACAGAGCAGCTTTTGAACATTCATCACTTTGACACGACGGAGAACCTGCAATGAGCACTGACGGTGCCAAACACGCCTCGCCCTGGCTACCACGGCTGATGGGCGTCCTGCTGTTGCTGATGGGCCTGGCGTTGGTCGCCGGGGGTGTTCGCCTGATTCAGGTGAACGGTTCGCTGTACTACATTCTCGCCGGGGTCGGTTTCGCCCTGTCCGGCTTGCTGCTGCTGGCCCGCCGCCGCCTGGGCCTGGGCCTGTACGGCTTGGTGTTGCTGGCCAGCACGGCCTGGGCCCTGAGCGAAGTAGGCCTGGACTGGTGGCAACTGGTGCCGCGCCTGTCGCTGTGGTTCGCCCTCGGCGTGGTCCTGCTGCTGCCCTGGGCGCGTCGCCCGCTGGTAGGCTCGGCAGCCGGCGCCAACACCGCGTTGCTGACCGTCGCGGTGCTCGCGTCAGGTGCCTGCGCCGTCGCCAGCCAATTCACCCACCCCGGCGAAATCGCTGGCGAACTGGGCCGCGATAGCAGCGAAATGGCCAGCGCCGCGCCGAACATGCCCGAAGGCGATTGGCAGGCCTATGGCCGTACCGAGTACGGCGATCGCTATTCGCCGCTGCGCCAGATCACTGCGCAGAACGTCAAGCATCTGGAAGAAGCCTGGCGCATCAGCACCGGCGACCTGCCGACCGGCGATGACCCGGTGGAGCTGACCAACGAAAACACGCCGCTCAAGGCCAACGGCATGCTCTATGCCTGCACACCGCATAGCAAGGTGCTGGCCCTGGACCCGGACACCGGCAAGGAGATCTGGCGCTTCGATCCGCAGATCACCAGCCCGAACAAGTCGTTCAAGGGCTTCGCCCACATGACCTGCCGCGGCGTGTCGTACTACGACGAAAACCGTTACGTCAGCCGTGACGGCAGCCCCGCGCCGCAGATCTCCGATGCCGGCAAACAGGTCGCCCAGGCCTGCCCACGCCGCATCTACCTGCCGACTGCCGATGCCCGTCTGATCGCCCTCAACGCCGATACCGGCAAGGTCTGCGAAGGCTTCGCCAACCGAGGCGCCGTCGATCTGACCCGCGGCCTGGGCCCCTTCACCCCAGGCGGCTACTACTCCACCTCGCCCGTTTCGGTCACCCGCGACCTGGTGATCATCGGTGGCCACGTCACCGACAACGAGTCGACCAACGAGCCCTCCGGCGTGATCCGCGCCTACGACGTGCACGACGGCCGCCTGGTATGGAACTGGGACAGCAACAAGCCTGAAGACACCGCGCCTCTGGCCGACGGCCAGATGTACACGCGCAACTCGGCCAACATGTGGTCCATCGCCAGCGTCGACGAAGATTTGGGCATGGTCTACCTGCCGCTGGGCAACCAGACCCCCGACCAGTGGGGTGCCGACCGTACCCCCGGTGCCGAGAAGTACAGCGCCGGTCTGGTCGCCCTGGACCTGGCCACCGGCAAGGTGCGCTGGAACTACCAGTTCACCCACCACGACCTGTGGGACATGGACGTCGGCAGCCAGCCGACCCTGACGCATCTAAAGACCGATGACGGCGTCAAGCCCGCAGTGATCGTGCCGACCAAACAGGGCAGCCTGTACGTGCTCGACCGCCGCGACGGTACGCCGATCGTGCCGATCCGCGAGATTCCGGTGCCGCAAGGTGCGGTCAAGGGTGACCACACCGCGCCTACCCAGGCCCGTTCCGACCTCAACCTGCTGGGCCCTGAGCTGACCGAGCAGGCCATGTGGGGCGCCACGCCGTTCGATCAGATGCTGTGCCGCATCCAGTTCCGCGAGTTGCGTTACGAGGGCCAGTACACTCCGCCGTCCGAGCAGGGTTCGCTGGTCTACCCAGGCAACGTCGGCGTGTTCAACTGGGGCGGCGTGTCGGTCGACCCGGTGCGCCAGCTGCTGTTCACCTCGCCGAACTACATGGCCTTCGTGTCGAAGATGGTGCCGCGCGAGCAAGTCGATGCCGGCAGCAAGCGCGAGAGCGAGACCAGCGGCGTGCAGCCCAACACCGGCGCACCGTACGCGGTGACCATGCATCCGTTCCTGTCGCCGTTCGGCATGCCGTGCCAGGCCCCGGCCTGGGGCTATGTGGCGGCCATCGACCTGTTCACCCACAAAGTGGTGTGGAAGCACAAGAACGGCACTACGCGTGACAGCACCCCGGTGCCGATCGGCCTGCCGGTCGGCGTACCGAGCATGGGCGGTTCGATGGTCACCGCCGGCGGCGTGGGCTTCCTCAGCGGCACGCTGGACCAGTACCTGCGCGCCTATGACGTGAACAACGGCAAGGAGCTGTGGAAAGGCCGTCTGCCGGCTGGCGGTCAGGCCACGCCCATGACCTACACCGGCAAAGATGGCAAGCAGTACGTGCTGGTCACCGCGGGTGGGCATGGGTCGTTGGGGACCAAGATGGGCGATTACATCATCGCCTACAAACTGGCCGATTGAGCCTCGGCGCCCCTTCGTGGGGCGCCATCGCCTACGTAGCGTGTCTGCCAAGCGACGTAGGCAATATCTGTTTTCAGCAGCAGCGGTTCGCGCCTACCCAAGCGGAACCGCCGCCATGCTGCTGCGCACTTATCCCCCCTCGCCTGCTGTTCATTGAAACCACTCCCCCGCCGCCCCATCTAAGCACCATTGCCCATCACGCAGGTGCCCCATGAGCGACCAGCAGGATCATCCGGATCACGACGAAAGCAGCGAAGTCGAGCATATCGAAGCCGACGCCGATGCAGGCCGCTACCTGGCCCTCCCCGGCCAGCAGCTACCGGACAAAGTCCACGTCATCCCCATCCACAACCGCCCGTTCTTCCCAGCCCAGGTATTGCCGGTCATCGTCAACGAAGAACCATGGGCGGAGACCCTCGACCTGGTCGCCAAGACGCCGCACCACTCCCTGGCGCTGTTCTTCATGGACACCCCGGCCGAAGACCACCGGCACTTCGACACCCAGGCACTGCCCGAGTACGGCACCCTGGTCAAGGTGCACCACGCCACCCGGGAAAACGGCAAGTTGCAGTTCGTCGCCCAAGGCCTGACCCGCGTGCGTATCCGGACCTGGCTCAAGCACCATCGCCCACCGTACCTGGTGGAAGTCGAGTACCCGCGGCAATTGTCCGAGCCTACCGACGAGGTCAAGGCCTACGGCATGGCCCTGATCAATGCGATCAAGGAACTGTTGCCGCTCAACCCGCTGTACAGCGAAGAGCTGAAGAACTACCTCAACCGCTTCAGCCCCAACGACCCTTCGCCGCTCACCGACTTCGCCGCCGCCCTCACCTCCGCCACCGGCAGCCAGTTGCAGGAAGTGCTCGACTGCGTGCCCATGCTCAAGCGCATGGAAAAGGTCTTGCCGATGCTGCGCAAGGAAGTCGAGGTGGCGCGCTTGCAGAACGAGATCTCCGCCGAGGTCAACCGCCAGGTGGGCGAGCATCAGCGCCAGTTCTTCCTCAAGGAGCAGCTCAAGGTCATTCAGCAGGAACTGGGCCTGAGCAAGGACGACCGCAGCGCCGACCTGGAGCAATTCGAACAGCGCCTGGAAGGCAAGACCCTGCCTGAGCAGGCAAAAAAACGCATCGAGGAAGAGATGGGCAAGCTGGCCATCCTGGAAACCGGATCGCCGGAATACGCCGTGACCCGCAACTACCTGGACTGGGCAAGCGCGCTGCCCTGGGGCGTGTACGGCAAGGACAAGCTAGACCTCAAGCATGCGCGCAAGGTGCTCGACCAGCATCATGCGGGCCTGGACGACATCAAGGAACGCATTCTCGAATTCCTCGCGGTCGGTGCCTGGAAGGGTGAGATCAGCGGCTCCATCGTGTTGCTGGTCGGCCCGCCCGGCGTGGGCAAGACCAGTATCGGCAAGTCCATCGCCGAATCCCTGGGCCGGCCGTTCTACCGCTTCAGCCTGGGCGGCATGCGCGACGAAGCGGAGATCAAGGGCCACCGCCGCACCTACATCGGCGCCCAGCCGGGCAAGCTGGTGCAGGCGCTCAAGGATGTGGAGGTGATGAACCCGGTCATCATGCTCGACGAGATCGACAAGATGGGCCAGAGCTACCAGGGCGATCCGGCGTCGGCACTGTTGGAAACCCTGGACCCGGAGCAGAACGTCGATTTCCTCGACCATTATCTGGACCTGCGTCTGGACCTGTCCAAGGTGCTATTCGTCTGCACCGCCAACACCCTCGACTCCATTCCCGGCCCGTTGCTCGACCGTATGGAGGTGATTCGTCTGTCGGGCTATATCACCGAGGAAAAGCTGGCCATCGCCAAACGCCACCTCTGGCCCAAACAGCTGGCCAAGGCCGGTGTGGCCAAGACCAGCCTGAGTATCAGCGACAGCGCCCTGCGCCTGGTGATCGAGGGCTATGCCCGCGAGGCCGGCGTGCGTCAACTGGAGAAGCAGTTGGGCAAGCTGGTGCGCAAGGCAGTGCTCAAGCTGTTGGAGAATCCGGATGCCAAACTCAAGATCGGCCCCAAAGACCTCGAACCTGCCTTGGGCGTACCGGTGTTCCGCAGCGAACAGGTACTGTCGGGCAAGGGCGTGATCACAGGCCTGGCCTGGACCAGCATGGGCGGCGCCACCCTGCCGATCGAAGCGACGCGTATCCACACCCTCAATCGCGGCTTCAAGCTGACCGGCAAACTGGGCGATGTGATGAAGGAGTCGGCGGACATCGCCCTGAGCTACGTCAGCTCGAACCTCGAGCAGTTCGGCGGCGATCCGCGCTTCTTCGACGAAGCGTTCATCCATCTGCACGTGCCCGAAGGCGCCACGCCCAAGGACGGCCCCAGTGCCGGGGTGACCATGGCCAGTGCCCTACTGTCGCTGGCGCGGGATCAGGCGCCGAAGAAAGGCGTGGCGATGACCGGGGAGCTGACCTTGACCGGGCAGGTACTGCCCATCGGTGGCGTACGCGAGAAGGTCATCGCGGCCAGACGGCAGAAGATCTTCGAGCTGATTCTGCCCGAAGCCAACCGTGGCGACTTCCAGGAACTGCCAGCCTACTTGCGGGAAGGGATGACGGTGCATTTCGCTCGTAAATATGCAGACGTAGCGCAGGTGCTGTTTCAATGAAACCTAGCGTTGAGCCTTAGCCGTCGAACAGACCGCCTGTAATGGCCTCATACGGATAGGCCATCGAGAAACCCTAGAACGAGAACACCGTCTTGAAGACGGTGTTCTCGTCAAGCGCGCGCCCTCAGCGCAGCAGTTGGCCGAGCATGTGGCGTTCAAAGTTCAAGAGTTTGTTGGCCAGGCTGTCCAAGCGCAGCACATCGGCCAACGTCTGGCCCTTGAGGTCATGCAACAGGTTCATGTGCAACCTCAAAGCATGGACCAGACGCGCCACCGTGCCTTTCCACTTACAGCGCTGTAGCGTCAAAGGTTCAAGACTGTCGAGCGCCGCCAGTGTGCCGGTGAGCGTAGTTTGCTTCTGCGCAGCCTGACGCAACAAAGCCCGCTCCTCGCCCACGCGCTTGATCAGCAGATCGATCTGCTCGACCAGCTCGGCATAAGACATCCCCGTTGGCGTCTGGCCTAGCGCAGCCTCCAGGTCGTTGAGCGCCTGGCCGACGATGCCCACCGGAGTCCGCAGTTTGATGGTGTCGAGAACCGATGCCTCGAGCAGCGCCTCGATGGATGGCAAGCGCCCCACGAAATAATGCGGTAGATCACTGATTTCCAGCGTGTCGAGCGCACACAACGCCTTGCGAAGGTCTTCCTCCAAGCGCTCCACTGTCTCGGTACCGATTTGAGTATGCTCGGCATTGTTGAGCAGTGTTGCACGCAAGCGCGCACGTTCGTGCGTGCCGTTGAGTTCAGGCAACGAGACCAATGCCTTGGATTCTTCCTCCAGGTAAGTGATCTGGGCCTGGAGCAGTGACGTGATTTTTTCTCTCTCCTGCTCGGCCACCTCGAGCAGTTCGGCACTGTCCTCCATGGTCCAGGCGTGGATGACATCGTTGAGCATGTGCGAGCTCAGATGCGTTTCCAGGTTACGTGCTGTGCTGACCGTGCGGTCTATGCAGCGGCTGAGCAGTTTCTTGTACCGTTCGAGATTTTCCTGCACCAAGGGCAAGGCGCGGAAATCGCTCTCTTCCCAGATTTGGGTATGTTGGCGAGACGCTTCGACCATGTTCGTAAGGTCGACAGTGCGCAAACCGACGTCGAGCGTGGAGAGACTAGCGGTCATGGAGATGTCCTTGTGGCGATGTGATTGTTGGCTTCGGCAAACACTGCTGTCACCTGAGTGGCGCGCCCCCGAATCTCATCCCAGCAACGCCGGAACAAGAGGTAGTTGATCATGAATGTTGCCAGTGCCTGGCTATCCTCTATCGACTGCACGCGCTCGAGCGCCTCACTGATATAGGTACCGATGCTGCCCCATGCGGTATGCAGATGATTCGCGGCGGTGCGAACGTCTTCCAGAAGCGTGCCGAGTTCGACAAGACGCAGCACCAACTCCGTGAGCGTGTTTTCGACCCGACCTCCGAGCGGCAAAGCGCGAAGCGCTTCACTTCTTTTTTGGCAGGCTGTCTTGTAGTGCCGCAACCTGGCCTCGAGGTATTGCAAGTCCTTATCGACGTCGGCGACGCCTTGCATAAGCGCGTCGAGACACTTCTGTTTGGCGAGCAGATAAGCCTGCGCACACTGCTCGACGTCGCTATCGAGCGCATCAATGTTTCGCGGCGCATCGCTACCGTCACGCGCGATAGCCGACTTGGCGAGGCTGGACCATGCTTTTTTCAATGCAGGGATCAGTTGTTCAGATAATCCACGCCGAAACGTCACGGCTTGTTCAGAAATACGCGCCACCATGAACGTGTAGGCGATCATCTCACCCTGAAAGTCTTCGAAAGCCTCATGGAAACTCGAAATGTCTGCTTTGACGTTCGCCGCTAATTTCACGGGTGCGGCTGACGACAGGGTTTGCCAAACGCTCAACCGATCCCCGTCCGCCAGCGCAGGGTAGTGCGCGATGATCGTGTCATCCCAATTGGGCAACACCGTTTTTTCACTGGCCAGGTAACTCGCGAGCTTTGTACTTTCGCCGGCAAGTAACGGCCACTGTGCGGCATGTTCGCGCACGGCATCGAATAGGGACTGGGCGGCAAGTGGCGATAAACCCGAAGACGCGATGAAAGCAGCGCTCGACCCGGCACCGAGCGTCGCTGCATCGGTCGGCAGGGCAGTGGCATATTCATAGTACCGATTCAATGTCACGACATGTTCGCGGTTGAGCGTCAGCTGGTTCAGGCCACCTGTATATATTCGGGTATAGGCATCGAGCTTCGCCATGGGCGATCCCACTACATCATCGGCAACGCCAGGGTGTGTCGAAGACGCTAGATTCATATTACGACTCCTTGTACATAAGGTCCCTCGAGATCCTTCAACTTGCACACCCGGTCGGTGGCGCAACGGCTCACGGCGGGCACACGACCGGTGTGTTCAAGGTCCAACAATGTTTGAATCATCTTGCCATGCAGGCCAAGCGGTATAGGACTTCAGCCTGGAGTCAGCCTTCCATTTGCGTCATCAGTGTGCGCTCGAACGACAACAACTCATGGCACAGGGGCTGCAGTTCGCGAACATTTGAAATCTTTTGCACGACGACGGCGCTCAGCGCATTTTGATATTGGACCAATCGGTCCGACAACTGCTTTCCAGCGCCCTTCCATTGTTCAAGCTGTTGCTGAAGTTGCGGCAATTTTTCGAGCACGTCGATCTGGCTTTTAAGTGTTGAGGACTGGGTCGACAACTCCCTCGCTTCGGCGGCTTTTTGATGGGCACGTTCGCGCAGTTGATTGGCTTGGTTGTACAAACTTTTGAACCCTATCCCTGAGACCGCAGACCCTAATACCTGCTCTAGCGTCTTCAACGCCAATTGCACGCCCGCGATGACAGGCTCGGCGTTGGCTGCAGTGCCCAACAGGTGGGTCAATTGGTCGGCGGCGGGTACCAGACCACCGGATTTGATTTCCACGTTGCTGCCCTTCAGGGTTGCAATGGCCTTATCCACGGATTCAAGCTCGGCAGCCAGTTGCGCAGCCACTTGCTCGGCCGCGGTGGTAGATGAGGTCTTCTGTTCCAGACTTTTACGCAGTCGCTGTATGTCGTCCAGCGCATCCAGTTCGGGCAGCGAAGCCAGCGCCTTGAACTCCTGAGCCACGAAGCTTACTTGCTGGGCAAGCAGATCAGCGATGCCCGACACCTCTTCCCGGGCCTGCTCGATCAAATCGGCGTCGTCTTGTTCGTTGGACATCTCCATGATGGCGCCTAGCGCATCGGGCGACATCTTGGCTTCGAGGCGCTGAGCCGTACTTATGAATTTATCGCGAAACCGTTCCAAAAGTTTGGTGTGACGCGACATGACATCCGCGACACGCGGGGAAAATTCGAAGTCATTCTGCTGCCACGTTTTCAGATAAAAGTTCGTGGCCGATGCCATCGCATCTATTTTGACCGAGTCCAAGGGGGATGGGCTAACGGCGGAGGTAGTGGACATGCGGAGCTCCTTCAAGCCTGAACGGCTTCGTCGAATATGATGGTGAGGCGATGGGATTTATCTTTGATCTCCCCCCACTGCTTCAGGAACGTTGAAAAGTGCAAAATGAAGATCAGTAGTTTTTGCGTATCGTCAATACTCTTCAAACTATCGAGCGACGCCTGCAAGTAAGATCCGACGCTGCCCCATGCGGTATGCAGGTAATTAGCAGCCGTTCGCGCGTCGCTGAGCCGATCCATCAACATACTGGTATTGGTTGCCAATTCTTCAATGGCGCCATCTATTTTGACGAGCTTCTTGAGTTCGACACTCAGCGCCCGTCTCTTTTCTTGTGCTCGGTTCCTGGCCTTTCGCGCGGTCTCGGCCTGATAGCCGAAGATGCTCCCCGCAATGATCAACGCGAGCAACCCACCCGAGGCGCTACCTAAAGCTTTGCCGACCAGGCTGTCATATTCCTTTTGCAGCGCCGTGATCTCCTGATCGAGTTCGGTGATCTGGGCTTTGACACCGGCGACTTTTTGATCGTCCTGGTACTGCCCGATGGCGCGGCTCTTGTTTTTCGTTTTTGGAATCAACTCATCCGACAGCGTCGAGCGGAACTGTTCGGTGTGGGCGATGACCGCCCTGACCTTCTGGTCATAATCAAGCGCCTTTCTTTTGATTTCTTCGATGAACGTCGTCACTTCATCGATGACGACGTGATCATCAGCGTCCAAGGCGACCGGTTCTTTGAGTTTGATCTCCTGCCAAGGTGTTTTTCCACCACCGATTTTTTTCACCTCCTTACAGGCTGAAAGCACCAACTCACCTGCTGCCGTGATCGCTTGCGCCGTCGTGCCCAACGAGTGCGCCAACTGCTTGCATTCATCCGACAAAGGATCCCAACCACTGGCGTGCTTACGGACTTCAGTGAACAGTTCAGCCATGCTCGCCGGCATGAGTTCGGGTTTGGCAATCTCTTCATACCCTAGCCACTGGATGGCTTCGGCCTCGGCGATCGGCAGCGTCATCGCGAAGTCGTAGTAGTTTTTCAGGGTAATGATGTGCTCACGGGTAAGGGTCAAGCCTCCTTGTTCCTCCCCATCGAGGTCGACCAAGGCTCGCGTCAGTACGAGGGGTTGTGTAGCGGCATTATTTTGAAGCTCGAGATATTCAGGGCTATCCAGATTCATTGCGTTGCTCCTTACGCAGGCCTGAAAGGGCCTGGGAGCTCCACGCTATGGCATCGACTATTCGTGAAGCAGTTGGCAAGTATTCCTTTCAACCTGCGAGCGGCAGGTCGTTCACCCTCGAAATGACAATGCCCTGGTACCCAGACAATCGGATCGTTTACGCCACACACCCTGCGTAGCCATGCACGTATGGCGCAGTTTGGCTAGAATGCATGCCCTTTTCCGTCAGCGCATTGGATTCTCGTGAGCAAAATCCCCGACCGCCTGTTCGCTCAGCCTATGGAGCAGGTTCCTGACTTCGTCTTCAACGAAGACGTGGTGCAGGTCTTTCCCGACATGATCAAGCGCTCGGTGCCCGGCTATCCGACCATCGTCGAGAACCTTGGCGTGCTGGCGGCGCGCTTCGCGCAGCCGCATACCGCACTGTACGATCTTGGCGCTTCCCTGGGAGCCGTCAGCCAGGCCTTGCGCCGACATGTGCGCAGTGAGGGCTGTCGGGTGATCGCGGTGGACAACTCGGCGGCCATGGTAGAGCGTTGCCGGCAGTACCTGGTCGCGCAGGACTCGATGTTTCAGGAGCTGCTGCCGGTGCAGATCCTCGAGGCCGATATTCTCGAGTTGCCCCTGCAACCCGCTTCGGTCGTGGCGATGAACTTCACGCTGCAATTCATTGCTCCAGACCAGCGCCTGTCGTTACTGACCCGCATCCGTCGAGCACTGCTGCCGGGCGGGGCGTTGATCCTTTCGGAAAAATTGCTGATGGCCGATCCGCAGGAGCAGGACCTGCTCAACGAGCTGCACCTGGATTTCAAACGGGCCAACGGCTACAGCGAGCTGGAAATCGCCCAGAAGCGCAGCGCCATCGAGCACGTAATGAAACCCGACACCCTGCACACTCATACCGAACGTTTGCACGCCGCCGGCTTCAGCAAAGTCGTGCCTTGGTTCCAATGCCTGAATTTCGCCTCGTTGATAGCCCTGCCATGATCGATCTATCCGCACTCGTCCAGCGCCTGGCTGGCACGCCCCTACAGCGTTGGGCCGGCGGCCTGCAAGCGCAACTCGACGCCAAGCTGGACAAAGGCCACGGCGACCTCGAGCGTTGGCGCGGCGCGCTGGCGGCCCTGCCCGCTCTGCACACCACCGACATCGACCTGCGCAACGGTTTGCGTCTGGACGGCCCCTGCGACGAGGCCACCCGCGCGCAGCTGCACGGTGCGCTGATGGGTTTGTCGCCCTGGCGCAAAGGCCCCTTCGAGCTGTTCGGCGTGCACGTCGACACCGAGTGGCGCTCGGACTGGAAGTGGGCGCGCATCGCCCCGCATCTGGACCTGGCCGGCAAGCGCGTGCTGGATGTGGGCTGCGGCAACGGCTACTACCAGTGGCGCATGCTCGGCGCCGGTGCGCAGACGGTGGTCGGCGTCGACCCCAATTGGCTGTTCTTCTGCCAGTTCCAGGCCGTGCAGCGCTACCTGCCCGAGCATGCCGCCTGGCATCTGCCCTTCGCGCTGGAAGAGCTACCCGCCCAGCTCGAGGGATTCGACACGGTGTTCTCCATGGGCGTGTTCTACCACCGCCGCTCGCCCATCGAGCATCTGCTGGCGCTCAAGGATTGCCTGGTCAAAGGCGGCGAGCTGGTGTTGGAGACCTTGGTCGTCGAAGGCGACGAACAGCGGATGCTGGTGCCCGAAGACCGTTACGCGCAGATGCGCAACGTCTGGTTCCTGCCGTCGGTGCCGGCCTTGGAACGCCTGCTGCGCCGCGCCGGCTTCAGCGACGTGCGTTGCGTGGACGTGTGTGTCACCAGCGTCGAAGAGCAGCGCAGCACCGAGTGGATGCGCTACCAGTCCCTGAGCGACTTCCTCGATCCGGACGACCGCTCGCGCACCGTCGAAGGCCTGCCAGCGCCACGCCGTGCGACCTTGCTGGCACGCAAGTAGCGCCCCTCAGGCGGCGGGCGCCTTGAGGGTTTTCTTCGGGTAGATGTCGTAGCGGCTCGACTTGCCGTCGATGCTGAGGCTGGGCTTGGCACCTTCGATGATCGGTGCCTTGCGCGGACGCTTGACCACCACCCGATGGGTGGCCAGGGCCAAGGCAGCGGCGAGGAGCGCTGGCGCATCCTGGTCGTCGCCCACCAACGGGCGGAACACGCGCATTTCCTTTTTCACCAAGGCGCTCTTGTCGCGGTGCGGGAACATCGGGTCGAGGTAGATCACCTGCGGCGCTTCGCCTTGCCAATCGCGCAAATGTTCGATGGCGTTGCCGGTCAGCAGGCGCATGCGCTCGACGATGGGCGCGACGTGTGTATCCAGTCGAGCGCGGGCCAAGCCGTCTTCGAGCAGGGCGGCAATCAGGGGCTGGCGCTCGATGAGCGTCATCTCGCAGCCCAGGCTGGCCAGCACGAAAGCGTCCTTGCCCAAACCTGCGGTGGCATCGAGCACGCGCGGCCGGATGCCTTGGGCAATGCCTACGGCCTTGGCGATCATCTGTCCGCTGCCGCCGCCGAACAGACGCCGATGCGCGGCTTGCCCCTCGACGAAATCCACCCGTACCGGCCCTGGAGCGTCCGGTCCCAACTGCTGGATCTGCAAACCGTCGCCGCCTACCTGCACGGCAAAGCCTGCCTGCTCATCGTGCAACGGCAATCCCAGACGCTGCGCCCAGGTTTCGGCCTGGGCCTGAAACGAGGCGGCCAGGGCCTCGACGCGGATTGCTGTGCTGTGCTCTTGCTCGACCATGACCCACTTACCCGAAAAATTAATGAAACCCCGGCCGTGGCCGATAGAAGCTACATCACCCATTGTGCCAGAGCGCCCCCTCCGCGACCGCCATGACTGACGTCCTTCCCATCGGCCTGACCTACCTGTCCCCTGTCGGCCACTACGGCCAGCAGAACACCCAGGCCCTGGGCGGCGTCAGCCACTTGTGGCAGGACTTCTTCGCCAGCGCCATGGCCGAACAGCAGGCGTTGCCGGTCGATGCTTTCAGCCAGTCGCTGGTGCGCTACGATCCGAACAGTGGCGAGCCCTTGGGCGGCACACGTGCCTTGGAACTGATCGACGCCCAGCGCGCCTGTGGCGTGCAGGACCACATCGTCGAGCCGCCCGAGCCATTGTTCCTGCCCAAGGCCGAACTCGAAGCCGCGTTGCTACCACCGGCACCGGAGCCCTTCGGCGCGGCCGAGCTGATCGCCCAGCAACGCGATCTGGACCTGAGCAACAGCTGGTTGCGACCGGTCGTGATGAGCCAAGGTCAAGCCCTGGGGGAGCCTGCGCCAGGCCCGGCACCGCGTCCTCTGCATCTGCCGATCGCCGAATTCGAACTGGATTTGCTGGAACCGGCCGCCGAGCCCTTCACCGAGTCGACCCTGGCGGAACAGGAACAGGCATTGGCCTTCGATCTGCACTGGGCGCGCCCCGTGGTGCTGAACAACGTGCGCGCCTACGCCTGATTCAGCGGCAGGCTTGCCACAGGCCCATGTCCAGATGGAAGTGGTTGGCGTGGGCGGCATTGTACTCAGGCCCCAACACCGTGTTGAACGCTTTGCACGCCCCTTGCTGCACCTCGCGCAGGAACTGGGCGTCACGCCCTTGCCCCTTCCAATCTCGAGCCAGCACGATGCGCCGGCCGTCTTGCAGGCGGAAACCGCTGATGTCCAGGGCATTGGCAGTGGCGTGTTGGCTCAGACGCCCCTGCTTGCGATGGTAGACGTTGCGGCAAGCGAAGCTGCCGAGGTGGTCGACCTGCGCCACCGGCTGGCCGTACAGGCGCTGCGCGGCCGGCTGCAAGCCGTTGCGCTCGAACAGGGCGTAGGCCACCGCCAAGGGACAGGTAGCGAGAAAGCTGCTGCTCAGACGGGCCTGCCCGGCCTCGACGCGCCAGACGTTGCGCAGTGGGCAGTTGGCGGTCTCGGGGCTGTCGTTCTGGGCGCGGTAGCGCAGCTGCGACGTTTCCAAGGCCTGACGGCACAGCGCCGGATCGTCGCGCAGACGCGACAGCTTGTAGGCGGTCAGCGCGTTCGGCGCTTGCCTGACGTCCAACACCGCCCACGGGTTCCAGGCGTCCGGGGGGCGCCAGCCCAAGTGCCAGGCTTGGCCGGCGACCAGTGACAGAACGAACAGCGCAATTCCCAATAAACGCATGACAGGTCGCTCAAAGCAGGCCGAGCTGTTCGGCCTCGGGCGCCCGAGGTATCGCCGTGAGGGACGCAAGCCCCGGCAGGCGTTCGCTCAGGCGTTCATGGAAACGCATCGCCAAGGCCGCCGCCAGGTGGTTGTCGGCGGTGTGCAGGAACACGTAAGGATGCTTGCCCTCTTCGATCCAGCCGGCGACCTTGTCGATCCACGGCGTCATGAACGGCTCGTTCTCGGCCAACTGCGGGTGGCCGATGAAGCGTACTTGCGGGTAGTCGGTGAAAGCCGCCGGGCGCAGCGGCACGTGCGGCTTCTTCGCCTGCGCTTCGAGCACCGAAGGTGAGGTGGAGGTGCAACTGAACAGTGCCCGGGGGTCGAGACAGATACGCTCCACGCCCAGCCCGTGCAGCATGCGGTTCAATTGCCGTTCCTCGGCGCCGCGGGCGAAGAACGCTTGATGGCGCACCTCCACCGCCACGGTCACGCCGATTTCGCGCAGGAAGTGCTCCAGTTCGGCCAGGCGCTGCGGCCCGAAACTGGCCGGAAGTTGCAGCCAATGGGGCGAAACGCGCTGCCCCAAGGGCGCCAACAATCGGACGAAGTCCGCAGCAGAGTCCAGGTTGTCGCGCAGGTCGCCCTCATGACTGACTTCGCGGGGGAATTTGGCGGTGAAGCGAAAGTCTGCGGGCATGGTCTGCGCCCAGCGTTCGAGGGTCTTGGGCGAAGGGCGCGCATAGAAAGTGGTGTTGCCTTCCACGGCGTTGAAGACCTGGGCGTAGTGGCCGAGAAACTCGCCTGGCTTGGCGTCTTGCGGATAGAAATAGTCGCGCCAGGTATTGTCGGCCCATGACGGACAACCCAGGTGATAAGGCATGGCAGGTGCGGTCATGGCTCAGATGTACAGGTCGAGCCCGAGCACATCCATGTCCCACTCGCTGTTGTAGCCGGCGGTCGCCAGGTAGCTGGCGAGCGCGCTTGCGGTGCGCCGATCGCGGGCGCGGGGAAAGATGAGATCTTGCTGGCGAGCGGGCAAGCCGCCACGGCGCTGGCCTTTGGCCAGGGCGACCAAGTCGGCTTCTTCGAGGGTCTCGGCCTCTTCCGCACTGTCGTCGACCACGGGCGCCTTGCGCGGTGGCAAGCGCTTGATCGGGTACGATTGGGGGGAAAAACCGTCGATACGCATGGAAGCAAACTCGGAGGCAGTAATGGCAATCTAACAGTAATTACGCGGATAGCGTTACTGCCTGATTGATAACTGGACCACAGGTAATGGGGAAGGTTTAACGCGACGGCCGACAGCCGACGGACGCCTTCTCCCCCACCCTGGCCTCAACGCGCCTTGGGCGTCGCCACGTTGTCGCGCAGATACACAGGTTGCGCCTGGTCGGCCGCGACCGCTTCGCCGCGTGCCCAGGCGAAACGGGCCAAGGCCAGGATGTCCTGTGCGGTCGGTAGCAGCTGAGCGTCGGCCTGCTCGACGGTGGCGGCCAGACGTTCGCCATAGCCCCAGCCGGTGCCCGCACCGAACCACGTCGCGACGGCAGTTTGCGGCAATGCCACCTGCTCGGGCGGCAATACCGCCTCATGCCCCAGCAAGCGCATCTCGCCTTGCTCGGCTTGGTAGCAGCCCCAGTAGACCTCGTCCATCCGCGCATCAATGGCCGCAGCCACCTGCTGCACGCCACGCGCACGCAACGCGCCCTGGGCCAATGCGGCCAGATTGGAGACCGGCAACACCGGCCGCTCGAGGGCGAAGCCCAGGCCCTGGACCACGCCGATGGCGATCCGCACGCCGGTGAAAGCGCCCGGGCCACGGCCGAAGGCGATGGCGTCCAGGTCGCTCAGCGACAGGCCGGCCTCGGCCAGAATCTGCTTGATCATCGGTAGCAGCTTCTGCGCGTGCTGGCGCGGAATGACCTCATGGTGGCTGGTGACCTCACCCGCATGCAGCAGCGCGACGGAACAGGCTTCGGTGGCGGTATCCAGGGCCAGCAGGGTGGTCATCGAACAGGGTATCCAGGCAAGGAAAAAGGAGCGGCAGTATAAACGACAACGGCCCGCAAGCGGGCCGTGGCGAGATGCGCGGTGTGCTTCAGCTGAGCGCGGCCAGCACCTTATCGGTGATCGCCTGCACCGAGCCCACGCCTGCTATATGGCTGCATTTGGGCTTGCCGTTCTGGGCGGACAGCGCTTGATAGAAGGCCACCAGCGGCTTGGTCTGGGTGTGGTAGACCGACAGACGATTGCGCACGGTCTCTTCGAGGTCGTCCTCGCGCTGGATCAGGTCTTCGCCGGTGGCGTCATCCTTGCCTTCGACTTTCGGCGGGTTGTACAGAATGTGGTAGGTACGGCCCGAAGCCAGATGCACGCGGCGGCCGGCCATACGGCCGACGATTTCTTCGTCGTCGACGGCGATCTCGAGCACATGGTCGATTTCGACACCCGCGTCGCGCATCGCTTCAGCCTGGGGAATGGTGCGCGGGAAGCCGTCGAACAGGCAGCCATTGGCGCAGTCGGGCTGGGTCAGGCGTTCTTTCACCAGGTTGATGATCAGCTCGTCGGAAACCAGGTCGCCGGCATCCATGACCTTCTTCAGCTCCAGGCCCAACGGCGTGCCGGCCTTGACCGCGGCACGCAACATGTCGCCGGTGGAGATCTGCGGAATACCGAACTTTTCGGTGATGAACTTTGCCTGAGTACCTTTGCCGGCCCCGGGAGCTCCCAGCAGAATTACGCGCATCTCGTGCTCCTCATAATTTTTATGTAAATCAATGGATTCGGCTGAAAGGGCCAACTCCGGAAAAACGGTCTCGACCGCAAAAGCAGTCAAAAGGCTGCTCAAGATACACAGCGCCCGTCAGCCAGACAAGCATCCCAAAGTGGCAGGAATAGGCCCCTTGCGACTGTGGGTCGCAGGGGTTGCGACCAGCGCAACCCCATACTGCATACCCTGGCACGGCACCGTTGTGGGGCATGGCAGGTGGGCGCCGGATCGGCTCACCCGGTATTGCGCAAACCGGCGGCAATACCGGCCACGGTCACCAGCAGCGCCTGCTCCAATGGGCTGTCCAGCACCGCTTCACGGCCTCGGGTGCGCGCCAACAGTTCGGCTTGCAGGCGGTGCAACGGGTCGAGGTAGGTGTTGCGCAGGCGGATGAACTCCAAGGTCTCCGGACTGTGGGCCAGTAGCACCGGTTGCCCCGTCAGGCCCAACACCACCTGGCACGACTGCGACAATAGGTCGCGCAGGTGAGCCCCCAAAGGCAGCAGGTGCGGTTGCACCAGACGTTGGTCGTAGGCTTCGGCGATCTGCGCGTCGGCCTTGGCCAACACCATTTCCAGCATGTCGATGCGCGTGCGGAAGAACGGCCATTGCTCGCGCATCTGCCCCAACAGCTCGCCTTGCCCACGCGCCAACGCATTGCTCAGCGCAGTCTCCCAACCGAGCCAGGCCGGCAACATCAGCCGCGTCTGGGTCCAGCCGAAAATCCACGGAATCGCGCGCAGGCTCTCGATGCCGCCGGCACGGCGCTTGGCTGGGCGGCTGCCCAGCGGTAGGCGACCCAGTTCCTGCTCGGGCGTCGATTGGCGGAAGTATTCGACGAAGTCGGCATGTTCGCGCACCACACCGCGGTAGGCCGCTACACCGTCGGCCGCCAGCTGGTCCATCGCCTCGCGCCAGGCCGGCTGCGGCAAGGGTGGCGGCAGCAGGGTCGCTTCCAGCACGGCGGCTAGGTAGAGGTTGAGGTTCTGCTCGGCGATGCCCGGCAGGCCGAACTTGAAGCGGATCATCTCGCCTTGTTCGGTGGTGCGGAAACGTCCAGCCACCGAGCCTGGCGGCTGCGACAGGATCGCCGCATGCGCCGGACCGCCGCCGCGCCCTACCGTGCCACCGCGGCCATGGAACAGAAGCAGCTCCACGCCATGCGCCTCGCAGATCTGCACCAGACTTTCCTGGGCCCGGTACTGCGCCCAGGCTGCGGCCGTGGTGCCGGCGTCCTTGGCCGAATCCGAATAACCGATCATTACTTCCTGGGGGCCTTGCAGACCGGCGCGGTAGCCCGGCAATTGCAGCAGCTGTTCGATCACCGGCCCGGCGTGGTCGAGGTCGGCCAGGGTCTCGAACAGTGGCACCACACGCATGGCGCGGGTCAGCCCGGCCTCCTTGAGCAGCAGTTGCACGGCCAGCACATCGGACGCTGCGCCGGCCATGGAGATGACGTACGAGCCGAGCGACGCCGCCGGTGCCGCCGCCACCTCACGACAGGTCGCGAGTACCTCGGCGGTGTCGTCCTCGGCGCGCAAATGCGCCGGCAGCAACGGCCGCGGGTTGGCCAGCTCGGTTTGCAGAAACGCCACGCGCTGCGCCTCGTCCCACTCCGCGTAGTCGCCCACGCCCAGGTAACGGGTGATTTCGGCCAGGGCGTCGCGGTGCCGCGCGGCGTCCTGGCGCACGTCCAGGCGTACCAGGAACAGGCCGAAGGTCACCGCACGGCGCAGGCAGTCGAGCAATGGGCCGTCGGCGATCACGCCCATGCCACAGGCGTGCAGCGAGTCGTGGCACAGACGCAGTGGCGCGATCAGGTCGTGGTTGTCGACCAGCACGTCGGCGCTTGCGGCCTGCGGGCCGCCCAACGACGCCTGAGCCCAGGCGCGGGTAGCGCGCAGGCGTTCGCGCAGCTGTTTGAGCAAGGCGCGGTACGGCTCGCGACTGTCGCCGACCTGCTCGCGCAGCGCGGCACTGGCGGCCTGCATGGACAGCTCCGCAGCCAGGGCATCGATATCGCGCAGAAAGAGATCGGCGGCCATCCAGCGCGCCAGCAACAGCACCTCGCGGGTGACCGGCGCGGTGACGTTGGGGTTGCCGTCGCGGTCGCCGCCCATCCACGAGGCGAAACGAATGGGTGCGGCGTCCAGCGGCAAGCGTTGGCCGGTGGCCGCGAGCAGCGCCTGATCGACCTGGCGCAAGTGATCGGGGATGGCCTGCCACAGCGAATGTTCGATGACGGCGAAGCCCCATTTGGCCTCGTCCACCGGGGTGGGGCGGCTGCGGCGGATCTCTTCGGTGTGCCAGGCCTCGGCGATCAGCCGTTGCAGGCGCGTGCGCACCGTTTGGCGCTCGGCGTCGGTCAGGTCGCGGTGGTCCTGCGCGGCCAATTGCGCGGCGATGGCGTCGTATTTCTGGATCAGCGTGCGGCGCGCCACTTCGGTGGGATGCGCGGTGAGCACCAGTTCGATGTCCAGCCCGCCCAACTGCGTGGCCAGGGCCTGTGGCTCATGGCCGGCAATCTTGAGCCGTTCGAGCAGTTCGGGCAGCACGCGCGACTCGAAGGGTACCGGCTGGTCGTCGCCACGGCGGTGGATCAGCTGGTACTGCTCGGCGATGTTGGCGAGGTTGAGGAACTGGTTGAATGCCCGGGCGACCGGCAACAGCTCGTCGTCCTCGAGCGAGTCGAGCGTAGCGCTCAGTTGCTGGTCGGCGCCGCCGCGGTCGGCCTTGGCGCTGTGGCGGATGGCTTCGATCTTGCGTAGAAAATCGTCGCCGTGCTGCTGGCGAATCGTTTCACCCAACAGCTCTCCCAACACGTGGACATCTTCACGCAGGCGCACATCGATATCGGTCATCGGCCTTTCTCCGGTCCTGGAAACAGCTCGTGACCAAGAGTGCCCACGCAGGCCGCGCCAAAGCAAGCGCAACTAACCGGTGCCGGCGCCTCTCTGAAACAGAGTCATGCCCAAACCTCGGAGGTGATCATGAAAATCCGCGAATTGGCCCAGCATTGGGAAAACACTGCCAAGGGCGCCCTGAGCCCGACCGGCCATGTCCTGCACTTGGACCCGGAATCCGAGGCGCGCCTGGCCGCGCTGGTGGAGATGTACCCGAAACGTACGGCCCAGGAGCTGCTGGGCGAGTTGGTCGGCGCGGCGCTGGAAGAGTTGGAAGCGAGCTTTCCTTATGTCAAAGGCACGCAGGTGATCGCCACGGACGAAGAAGGCGACCCGTTGTATGAAGACATTGGCGCCACGCCACGTTTTCTGGCACTGGCGCGCGAGCATTTGCGCCGACCTGAAGAGCCTGACCCCACATCAGCGCGATAGTGACTGCAGAGTCGAAGGAGAGCGGAGAGCGGAGAGCGGAGAGCGGACGGTGCTGGTTTGCAGAAAGCTTGGGAAGCCTCGTACGGGCCGCTTTGCGACCGATCGGGGCACCCAATCAACCGCCGCTACCACGAATCCTCGCTGTAGCAAGTTCAGCCGCAGATCTGCATGTTCCTGTAGGAGCGGCCGGTTCGGCGCTCCGATCAGCCGCGATGGCCTGCGCAGCAGGCCTAATAGCCAAGGCTATTTAGCTTCAGGGGCTCAGCGGTGCCTGGGACGGGGCGGCGTTGCCGCCCATCGCGGCTGAAGCCGCTTGTGTCTTCAAAGCAGCTAAATTCGAAGGTGAGAGGAGTGAGCGGCAGCTGTAACGCCGGGGTGCCCTGGAGCACGTGTAGGAGCCAAGCTGTCGCCCACTCTTCTCACTCTGGCCTTAAGCTCGAACAGTTGACTGAGTCCGACCTCGAACAACAAGCGGGAGCTAAGCCAGAGTGATCTCTCACTTCTGAGCCTAGAGAATTTATTCATGTCTGCCTATGCCGGAATCGATGTTTCTAAAGCGACGTTGCAGATTGCCCTGCATCCCCAAGCCGATGATCTCTCTGTAGCCAACACGCCTGAAGGGCTGGCGAGTGCCATGGATTACTTCAAAGCGCACGACGTCCATCGCGTGCTTGTGGAAGCCACAGGCGGTTATGAGAAGTTGGCGGTGAGGTTGCTGGCGGGTGCTGGCTTCAAAGTTCAGCGCGTCAATCCTGTACGTGCCCGCTCGTATGCGCTTTCAATGAACAAGCGCGCCAAGACTGACAAAATCGATGCTCGTATCCTGGCACGGTTCGCTGCCAACCTTGACGAAGAGCCCTGCTGCCAGCCCGACGCAGACCGCGAGGAGTTGACCCAGCTGGTCAATCAGCGCGAAAGCCTGGTCCAGCAACGCGACGACAATCGACGCCGGATCAAACAGGCCGACTCGGCGTTCGTGCAGCAGACCTACAAGACGCTTGAGGTGCAGCTGCAGATGCTGATCAAGTCCTGCAATAAACAGATCGCTCAGCAGACGCAAAAGATAAATGCTCAACTGCTGGAGCAATTGAAAGTGATCAAAGGGATAGGTCCCGTCACGATTGCCAGCCTGTTCTGTTACTTGCCCGAATTAGGCGATCTGAACCGCAAACAGGTAGGTGCCTTGGTCGGAGTTGCGCCTTACAACAACGACAGTGGCACCAAGAGTGGTAAGCGCAGCATTTACGGCGGCAGGGCGAAATTACGACGGGCAGCGTACATGAGCGTACTGGTGATGGTGCGCCATAACCCGGACTTCAAAGCGCGCTATGAACGACTGTGTAACCGTGGCAAAGCAAAGAAGGTAGCGTTGGTGGCGTGCATGAGAGTCTTGTTGGTGAGGCTCAACGCAATGGTCAGGGATGGTACGCCGTGGCGAGATCAGCCTGTGTGACGGCGCCTGTTCAGGGCGTTTTCAAGATGAAAACGCCTGGAACATGACCGCTGATCGGTGGCAGGTGAAAGACAGTTGGCTCCTACAGTTGGGGCAGTTCGGGAGTTCGGGAGTTCGGGCGCTTGGCAGAGCCTTTTTTACGCGGGTTAGTTCCATGAAAAATGCCTGACCAATCAGTCAGCTAAAAAGATCGTTAGCGCACGAATTTATCGGAACTATTCAAAAAACGGCCCGGTCACACCCAGTAGCCATCACGGCAGAACCCTGTAAACACGGGCGTTGCGGCGCTCGATACGACCAGGGAAACAGCGATAGATCCGTCGGACATCGTCGTTATCAGGAGTGACCAATGGAGTTGACCACCATGAAGACCCGCATCGCAAAATCCTCTTCCTTCAACGTGCGCGGGCTCAAGCTGGCAGCACTGGCCCTGGGCAGCAGCCTGGTACTGGCCGGTTGCGCTGGCAAGCCCCCGACCGAGCAGTATGCCGTGACCCAGTCGGCGGTGAACTCTGCGGTCAGCGCTGGCGGCACCGAGTTCGCGGCAGTGGAAATGAAAGCTGCCCAGGACAAGTTCAAGAAAGCCGAAATCGCCATGCACGACAAGAAGTACGAAGACGCCAAGGTCCTCGCCGAGCAGGCCGAATGGGATGCCCGCGTAGCCGAGCGTAAGGCTCAGGCCGCCAAGGCCCAGAAAGCCGTACAGGACGCTCGCCAAGGGGTCCAGGACGTACGTGAAGAAGGCCTGCGCGCCGCTGAATAAGCGCTGCCCTACCCTCTCCAGACTTCGTTAACGATCAAAGGAAGAACACAATGCGCAAACACGTCATGATCCCTGCCCTTCTGGCCCTGAGCGTCGGTCTTGCAGCTTGCTCGCACGATCCGAACCCCAATCTGGAATCGGCCCGCACCAACTTCTCGTCCCTGCAGAGCGATCCGCAGTCGAGCAAAGTCGCCGCCTTGGAAACCAAGGACGCGCAAGACTTCCTGAACAAGGCCGACAAAGCCTACATGGACCGCGAAGACGAAAAGAAAGTCGACCAGTTGGCCTACCTGACCAACCAGCGCGTCGAAGTCGCCAAGCAGACCATCGCCCTGCGCACCGCCGAAGGCGAGTTGAAGGGTGCTGCTGCCGAGCGCGCCAAGGCCCGTCTGGACGCCCGTGACGCGCAGATCAAGAAACTGCAGAACGAGCTGAACGCCAAGCAGACCGACCGTGGCACCCTGGTGACCTTCGGTGACGTGCTGTTCGACTTCAACAAAGCCCAGCTCAAGCCTAGCGCCCTGCCGAACATCACCAAACTGGCTCAGTTCCTGTCCGAGAACCCAGAGCGCAAAGTGATCGTCGAAGGCTATACCGACAGCGTCGGCTCGCAGAGCTACAACCTGTCGCTGTCCGACCGCCGTGCCGGCGCCGTCAGCACTGCCCTGGTTCGCGCCGGTGTCGATCCATCGCGCATCGTTTCGCAAGGCTACGGCAAGGAATACCCGATCGCCGATAACTCCAGCAACTCGGGCCGTGCCCAGAACCGTCGCGTGGAAGTCACCATTTCCAACGACAACCAGCCAGTGAAAGCGCGCTCCACCATGCGCTAAGCCTTGTGGCTGGACGTGAAAACCTCGCTTTTATGGCTTAATGGTATTCATGTGATCGCTTAGGGCCGCCCTGCGGCCCATCGCGGCTGAAGCCGCTCCTACAGAGGGATCTATATTCTGTAGGAGCGGCTTCAGCCGCGATGGGCCGCAGGGCGGCCCTAGTCGCTTAACTGAATGGCACCATGCTGTCCATGGCGGGTTTTTTTATGCCTGCGATACACGAGCGGATATGCCAAAGCGCCGCCAGATCAGGGCTGCGCAGGCGCTACCGTACAGCGCACCGCCCTCTTGCGGTTGTCCACCAGCACCCCGGTCAAGCCCTTCTGCTGGGTGTCGAACAGTACCAGCACACCGTCGATGCACTGCGCCACCTGATCGGCCGGTGGCAGCGAGACTTTGTAGTCCTCGCCAGGCAGGGTCTTGAGCATGGTGTAGTCCTGCAACAACAAGGCGTCTTCGGGCTTGGCGAAATGCAGGTAGCCGTAGTACCACAGCGCGCCCACCGTCACGAAGATGCTGCCGATCCCGGTGAGGATCAGTGGGATGGCGTTGCGTTCTTCACTCATTGCGGGCTCTTGGGCTCTGGATAACTGGGCACTTCGGCAAGGCGCCGCAGCCCGTTGAAACGATGGGGGTCGTCGAGGAAGCGCAGCATCACCTCACGCCAGTTGGGGTCGGCGAAGGTCTGCACATGACCGCCACGGGTCAGTTGCAGCACCCGTGGTGGCGGCGCGTGCTGGTACAGGCGGATGCCGTTGTCCAGCGGCACGAGGTTGTCGTCGATGCTGTGGAAGAACAGCTTGGGCGGGCTGTCGAGCCGCTCGATGGAACGGATCGCGCTGTCGCCGTCGGGTACCAGCCAGGCCAGCGGCACTTGCAACGGCCAGGTCAGCCAGGAGGTGCCGAGCGCGTAGCGGCCGACGTCGCGGTAGCTGGCCGGAACGCCGTCGAACACCAGTGCGCTGAAGCGCTGGCGCTGCTCGGGATGGGCCGCCAGGTAATGGATGGCCATGGCACCGCCCAGGCTCTGCCCCAGCAGATAGCGCGGCTTGCCTTGCACCTCGGGCGCACGGTCAAGCCAGTCCAGCGCTGCGGCGATGTCCTGATAGACCGCCGGCAGGCTCGGGGTGCCCTGCGACAGGCCATAACCCCGATAGTCGATCATCAGCACCTGATAGCCTTGCTCGGGCAGCCAGTAGCTACCGCCCAGGTGCCCGGCCAGGTTGCCGCCGTTGCCATGCAAGTGCAGCACCGTGCCCTTGACCGCCAGCCCGGCCTTGGCCGGCAACCACCAGGCATGCAGGCGCACGCCGTCGGCGGTGGTCAGGGTCAGGTCGCGCCAGGCGATCTTGGCACGCTCCGGGGTGAAGGGCTGACCGGGTTCGGGGTAGAACAGCAGGCTGCTGCACCCGCCGACCAGCAACAGGGTCGAGGCCAGGGCCAGGGTGCGCAGGCGCTCAGAGAATGTTCGCGTAGTCGGCTTCAATGCGGTCGAGGCTCAGGTGGTTGAGGAAGTTGGAGAAGCACATCCAGGCCGCCAGCGCATTGATGTCGCGGAACTGCTCGGGCAGGTATTTGGGTGGCTCCACCAGGCCCTCTTCGACCAGTTGGCGCAAGGTGCGCATGTCTTCGAGGGTGGTCTTGCCGCAGAACAGCAAGGGAATCTGTTCGAGCTTGCCCTTCTTCACGGCCAACTGAATGTAGTTGTAAACCATGATGAAGCCCTTGAGGTAGGACAGGTCTTTGGTGAACGGCAGGCCGTTGGGCACCGACCCGCGGAACACGCGGCTGGCGTTGCTGTAGCTCTGGCCCAGGTCGAAGCCCTGCTCGCGGAAGAAGGCATACACCTGCATGAAGTCGGCGCCCTGCTCGACCATGTGGATGGCACGGGTGCGGTTGGCCAGCTTGCGCAGGCGGCTGGGGTAGGAAGCGAAGGCGATCACTTCCATGAGGATCGCCAGGCCCTCCTGGGTCACGGTCGACGAGGGCGGGCCCTTGGCCAGGAAAGTGCAGATCGGCTGGTTCAGACCGTTCAGGGTAGTGCCCACGTGCACCAGCCCTTCGTGCACCTCCAGGGCGCGCACATCGCGGCTGTTGAACAGCGCGTCGGCGCGCACCTTGATGTAGTCGGCACCGGCGGCGGCGTCGGCGACGATGCCGTCGGACTCGAACACACGGATGGTGCTTTCCGCCTCGCCGAACACCTTGTTCAGACGCCGCTGGAGGATCTCCACCGCTTCCTTGGCGGTGAGGTTCTTGGGCTCGTCCTTCAGATCGCCGCGGCCGTCGATGTTGTCCAGGTAGTCGGACAGCATCAGGCCCAGGTCGGCCAGGGTCGGGTCGCCGGCATGGAAGGCGTCGGAGGCGGCGCCGTACAGCTCCTGGGAAATCAGGCCGAAATCCTCGGTGCCGCGCGCTTCGAGCATGCGCACCACCATGCGGTACTCCTTGCACATGCGCCGCATGATCTGCCCGACCGGGTTGAACTGACCCAGGCGCCGGGTGATGTCGCGCTCGATGCTCTGGAACTCGGCCTTGACCGCATTCGAGTCGAAGCCCAGCGGCCGGTTCTGGTAATAGGCGCGGTCCACCGCAGGCGGCACCGTACCGTTGTGCTCGATGAACGCTTGCTTGATGCCCTCGTCCCACTTCACTGCGTCGAGCACGCGAATCGGCGTCTGCGCCGCGACGATGCGGTCGGACAGCGCACGGATGGTCTGTTGGTACTCGTCCACGACGGACTCCTTAAAGGCGAACGCTCAAGGGTGGACGCGCTGGAAGCGTGCGGCTTCCACGAACACGTCGGAATTGGCCGGATCGTCCAGGTAGGACACCACTTGCGCCGCTGGGCTGTCGATGTGCAGGGCTGCGCCGATCTCGTCGTCATCGCCCGGCGCGCGGCTGCGCCCGCTCAACGCATGCTGCTCGACCGCCTGGCGCAGTTGTTCGGGATCGAGGCTGTAGAGCAGCAGTTGCTGCTCTTGGTTCAGCTCGAAGCCGCCGATGACGAAGCCCTGCCCTGCCGCTTGGGCGGCCGCACCCGAGACGTACCAGCGGTTGCCATGCTGCGTCACGCTGAAACGGTAGGTCTGCGCCGGCTTGCCCTTGGCCCGCGCCACGGCCTGGTAGGCACCGCCCTTGGTTTGGCTGATGGCCAAGGTCAGCGGCTCGCGCCAGGCGTCCTTGCTGCGCCATTGCCCGAGCAGGGCCTTGGGCGCGGCCTGGGCGCCGGGCAATGGGTGTTCGAAGGTGTCCAGGCAGCCGCCCAACAGCAGCAGCGACATCGCCAACAGCACGGGCCAGGGTTTCATCGGGCTCTCCTTGAAAGGGTCGGTGGCGCTCAACCCGCCGCCAGCACCAGGTGCAGGAAACGGCTGAGGATGGCGAGCATCTGCGCTTCGCTCTGGGTGTCGGTCCGTTCGAGCAGCCCCCGATATTCCATCTGCTCGATGATGGCCGTCAACATCAGCGCGTCCTGCTCCGGCTGGGGCGAGCCGATCACCTGCAGCAACTGGCGCGCGCCGTGCAGCAGGATCTGCTCGTGCGCCCTGACCAGTTCGGCCAGACGCGGGCACAACAGCGCCTCCTGGCGGAAGGCCTGTTCGGCGACCAGGTAATCACGGCGGCCTTGCAACTGGCGCATCACGTAATCGACCGCCATGCGCGCCACCTCGTCGGCCAGCTGGGCGCGTGCCGCCGCGCCGCCATCGCCACGGGCGATCATCTCGCGCAAGAGGATTTCGGTGCTGGCCCAACGGGTGGCCATGTAGTCGGCGCTGCGCGCGACGTACTGGGCGAAGGTGTCGGTCAGCAGGTCCTCGATGTCTTTGAAGTAATAGGTGGTGGCCGACAGCGGCACCTGCGCCTCGGCAGCCACGGCACGGTGGCGCACGCCACGCACGCCATCGCGCACGACGATGCGCATGGCTGCGTCGAGAATCTGCTGACGGCGCTGTTCGCTGCCGTGGCGCACGGTCTTGCGCCCTTGGTACTGCACGCTTTCGGCAACCGCGCTGGCGATGCCGGCGGCGCCTGGGTGGGGCATGGCGGGGGTCATTGGCAATCTCCTGTAACGGCGACCGGCACGCATACGGCATACACAGGCAATAAAAAGCCGCCTCGAAAGGCGGCTGGTCGATCAAGCCTGCGGGCGCATGTGCGGGAACAGGATGACGTCGCGGATCGACGGGGAGTTGGTCAGCAGCATGACCAGACGGTCGATGCCGATGCCCTCGCCCGCCGTCGGCGGCATGCCGTACTCCAGTGCACGCACGAAGTCGGCGTCGAAGTGCATGGCTTCGTCGTCGCCGGCGTCTTTCTCGGCCACCTGGGCCAGGAAGCGTTCGGCCTGGTCTTCGGCATCGTTGAGCTCGGAGTAGGCGTTGGCGATTTCGCGGCCGCCGATGAACAGCTCGAAACGGTCGGTGACTGCCGGGTTGTCGTCGTTGCGGCGCGCCAGAGGCGAGACCTCGAACGGGTACTCGGTGATGAAGTGCGGCTGCTCCAGCTTGTGCTCGACCAGCTCTTCGAAAATCATCACCTGCAGCTTGCCCAGGCCTTCGTGGCCGAGCACCTTGGCACCGGCCTCCTTGGCGATCGCGCGGGCGCGCTCGACGTCCTGCAGGTCGGCGGCGGTGAGGTCCGGGTTGTACTTGAGGATCGAGTCGAACACCGACAGGCGCACGAACGGCTCACCGAAGTGGAACACCTTGTCGCCGTACGGCACGTCGGTGCTGCCCAGCACCTTCTGCGCCAACTCGCGGAACAGCTCCTCGGTGAGGTCCATGTTGTCGCGGTAGTCGGCGTAGGCCTGGTAGAACTCGAGCATGGTGAACTCGGGGTTGTGCCGGGTCGAGACACCTTCGTTGCGGAAGTTGCGGTTGATCTCGAAGACCTTCTCGAAACCGCCGACCACCAGGCGCTTGAGGTACAGCTCCGGCGCGATGCGCAGGAACATGGCCATGTCCAGGGCATTGTGGTGGGTTTCGAACGGCTTGGCTGCGGCGCCCCCGGGAATGGTCTGCAGCATCGGCGTCTCGACCTCGAGGAAGTCGCGCTCGATGAGGAACTGACGGATGTGCGAGATCACCTGCGAGCGCACGCGGAAGGTATGGCGGGTGTCTTCGTTGACCATCAGGTCGACGTAGCGCTGGCGGTAGCGCTGCTCGGTGTCGGTCAGGCCGTGGTGCTTGTCCGGCAGCGGGCGCAGGGATTTGGTCAGCAGGCGCACGTCGGTCATCTCGACGTACAGGTCGCCCTTGCCGGAACGGGCCAGGGTGCCTTCGGCGCTGATGATGTCGCCCAGGTCCCAGGTCTTCACGGCGGCCAGGGTTTCGGCCGGCAGGGTCTTGCGGTTGACGTAGACCTGGATGCGCCCGGTCATGTCCTGGATGACCATGAACGAGCCACGGTTGAGCATGATGCGACCGGCGACCTTGACCGGAATCGCTGCGGCTTCCAAGGCTTCCTTGGTCTGGTCGGCGTACTGCTTCTGCAGGTCGTCGCAGTAGCTGTCGCGGCGGAAGTCGTTGGGGAAGGCCTGGCCCTTGGCGCGTTCGGCCGCCAGCTTTTCCTTGCGCAGGGCGATGAGGGCGTTTTCTTCCTGTTGCAGGTCTTGGGCTTCGGTCTTGAGGTCGCTCATTTCGTCATTCTTTCCATCAGGTGTTCGTGGCCCTCGCGGGTGAGGGATCGCCGGGTCGCCGGACCGCCGGACCGCCGCACGGCGGCGCCGGCCTGGGACTGGAGGCTTACAGGCCCTGCTTGAGGCTGGCTTCCAGATACTGGTCGATGTCGCCGTCCAGCACCTTGTTGCAGTCGCTGCGTTCGACGCCGGTACGCAGGTCCTTGATGCGCGAGTCGTCCAGCACGTACGAACGGATCTGGTGGCCCCAGCCGATGTCCGATTTGCTGTCTTCCAGCGCCTGGGACGCGGCGTTGCGCTTCTGCATTTCCAGCTCGTACAACTTGGCCCGCAGCATCTTCATGGCGGTGTCCTTGTTGGCGTGCTGGGAGCGTTCGTTCTGGCAAGCCACCACGGTGTTGGTCGGCACGTGGGTGATGCGCACCGCCGAGTCGGTGGTGTTGACGTGCTGGCCGCCGGCACCGGAGGAGCGGTAGGTGTCGATGCGCAGGTCCGACGGGTTGATGTCGATCTCGACCTTGTCGTCGATCTCCGGGGACACGAACACCGCCGAGAACGAGGTATGGCGACGGGCGCCGGAGTCGAACGGGCTCTTGCGCACCAGACGGTGCACGCCGATCTCGGTGCGCAGCCAACCGAAGGCGTACTCGCCCTTGATGTGCACGGTGGCGCCCTTGATGCCGGCGACTTCGCCTTCGGACAGTTCGATGATGGTGGCGTCGAAGCCGCGCTTGTCGGCCCAGCGCAGGTACATGCGCAGCAGGATGTTGGCCCAGTCCTGGGCTTCGGTGCCGCCGGAGCCGGCCTGGATGTCGACGTAGGCGTTGTTCATGTCCATCTCGCCGCTGAACATGCGGCGGAACTCGAGCTTGGCCAGTTCGGTTTCCAGACCGTCCAGCTCGGCGACCACATCGGCGACCGCACTTTCGTCGTCTTCCTCGACGGCCATGTCGAGCAGGTCCTTGCAGTCGGCCAGGCCGCCGGACATCTTGTCCAGGGTCTCGACCACCTGCATCAGCATGGCGCGCTCACGGCCCAGGGCCTGGGCGTATTCGGGCTTGTTCCAGACGTTGGGGTCTTCCAGCTCGCGATTGACTTCGATCAGGCGGTCATGCTTGTGATCGTAGTCAAAGATACCCCCGAATCGACTGGGACCGCTCGGTGAGGTCCTTGATGGTATTGAGGATCGGTTGGATTTCCATGGTCGGCGGGCTCTCGTGCGGGATTCGGTGAAAAGCCGGAGAGTATAAACGACTCTGCCGGTCGGCGGCAGGCCATCCGACACAGCGCCTCATCGGTCCAGGCCGCGTCTCAGGCCACCACGACGCGATTGCGGCCCTCGGCCTTGGCCTGGTAGAGACCCTTGTCCGCCGCCGAGATCAATTGCCGGCACTGGCTGCCGATCTCCGGCGTCTGGGTGGCCAGGCCGATGCTCACGGTCAGGCGCGAGTCGGGTTGCGGGCGGGTGTGGGCGATGTCCAGCGCCAGCACGGTCTGGCGCAGTTTCTCGGCCACCAGGCGCGCGCCGCCGGGCGAGGTGTTGGGCAGCACCAGGACGAACTCTTCGCCACCGTAGCGGGCCGGCAGATCGCTGGGCCGCGAGCAGGAGCGGCGGATGGCGTCGGCCACTTGGCGCAGCGCCTCGTCACCGGCCAAGTGGCCGAAGGTGTCGTTGAAGGCCTTGAAGTAGTCGACGTCGATCATCAACAGGGACAACTGCTGCTGTTCGCGCATGGCACGGCGCCATTCCAGCTCCAGGTACTCGTCGAAGTGGCGGCGGTTCGACAACGCGGTCAGCCCGTCGGAGTTCATCAGGCGCTGCAGCATCAGGTTGGTGTCGAGCAGTTGCTGCTGGCTTACGCGCAGGGCGCGGTAGGCCTCGTCGCGTTGCAGCAAGGTCATGTAGGAACGCGAGTGGTAGCGGATGCGCGCCACCAGCTCGATGGTGTCGGGCAGCTTGACCAGGTAGTCGTTGGCGCCGGCGGCGAAGGCCGCGCTTTTCACCAGCGGGTCTTCCTTGGTCGACAGGACGATGATCGGAATGTCCTGGGTGGCCGGGTTGTTGCGGTATTCGCGCACCAGGGTCAGGCCGTCGAGGCCCGGCATGATCAGGTCTTGCAGGATCACCGTGGGCTTGATGCGGATGGCCTGGGCCACCGCCTGGTGCGGGTCGGCGCAGAAATGGAAGTCGATGTTGTCTTGCTGGGCCAGCCCGCGGCGTACCGCCTCGCCGATCATGGCCTGATCGTCGACCAGCAGCACCATCGCCGAATTTTCGTCGGCCCCGTTGAAGCCCTCGAGCTGTAACTCACTCATGCCTGTTCACCTGGCCTGTACCGATGTCACGGCACGACTCAACTATCGTCATTTCGAAAAGATTTCCGTCAAGCGCCCGGCGATGCGTTCCAACGGGCGGATTTCCACGGCGGCACCGATCGCCGCCGCAGCTTTGGGCATGCCATACACGGCGCTGCTCTGCTGGTCCTGGGCCAGGGTCAGGAAACCGTGCTCGCGCATCAGTTTCAGCCCTTGGGCACCGTCACGGCCCATGCCGGTGAGCAGCACCCCGACCGCATCGCCGCTCCAGTAGCGCGCCACACTTTCAAAGAACACGTCGATCGAAGGCCGGTAGATTTCGTTGACCGGCTCGGGCGTGTAGGCCAACGTGCCGTTCTGCAACAGCCGCAGGTGGTGGTTGGTGCCGGCCAGCAGCACCTGCCCCGGCTGCGGCGTTTCGCCCTCCTTGGCCAGGCGCACCGGCAAGCCCGAGGCCCCGGCCAGCCAGTCGGCCATACCGCTGGCGAACACCTGGTCGACGTGCTGGACCAACACGATCGCCGCCGGAAAATGCTTCGGCAGCCCCTTGAGCAACACCTCCAGCGCAGCCGGCCCACCGGCTGACGAGCCGATCGCCACCAAGGTGCGGCGTTGCGTGTCCTGACGCGGTGCCGTGGTCACTGCGCGCGCGCTGGCGGGCTTTTGCTGACCGATCAGCCAACTGATGTTGAGGATCTTGCGCAGCAGAGGCGCCGCCGCTTCGCGCGGGTCACCTGCCCCCAACGCCGGCGTATCGACCACGTCCAGCGCGCCATGGCCCATGGCTTCGAACACACGGTGCACGTTCTGCTTGCGGTCCACGGTGACGATGACGATGGCGCAAGGGGTCTGCGCCATGATCAGCCGCGTGGCTTCGACCCCGTCCATGACCGGCATGATCAGGTCCATCAACAGCAGATCCGGCGTGTCTTCCAGACAACGCGCGACGGCCTCGGCGCCAGTGCTGGCCACCCACACCACCTGGTGCGCGGGCTCCAGCGCGATGGCCCGGCGCAGGGCCTCCACGGCCATGGGCATGTCGTTGACGATGGCGATCTTCATCCCTGGGCTTCTCCAATGAGCTCGACCACCGCATCCAGCAGTGCATCATCATGGAAGCTGGCTTTGGCGAGATAGTAGTCGGCACCAGCGTCCAGCCCGCGGCGACGGTCTTCTTCGCGGTCCTTGTACGACACCACCATCACGGGCAACGACTGCAACCGATTGTCGCGCCGCACCAGGGTCACCAGTTCGATACCGTCCATGCGCGGCATGTCGATGTCGGTGATCAGCAGATCGAAATCGTCACTGCGCAGTGCGTTCCAGCCATCCATGCCGTCCACCGCCACGGCCACCTCATAGCCGCGGTTGCCGAGCAGCTTGCGTTGCAGCTCGCGCACGGTCAGCGAGTCGTCGACCACCAGCACGCGCTTGCGCGCCAGGCCCGGCCCTTGCGCGCCGCGCTCGATGCGCTCCAGGCGCCCGGTGGCGAGCAGCTTTTCCACCGACCGCAAGAGGTCCTCGACGTCGATGATCAGCACCACCGAGCCATCGTCGAGCAGGGCGCCGGAAGAAATGTCCTGGACCTTGCCCAGGCGCGGGTCGAGCGGCATCACCACCAGCACCCGCTCGCCGACCAGGCGCTCGACGGCCACGCCGTACAACTGGTCGTGCTCGCGGATCACCACCACCCGCAGGCTGCTGCGCTCGTCCTGAGCCGCCGGCCGGTTGAGCAACTGGCTGGCCGCGACCAGGCCGATGTGGCGGTCTTCGTGCCAGAAATGCTGACGGCCTTCGATCTGCACGATGGCCTCGGCCGGTACGTCGAGGGTGCGCTCGATGTGTGCCAGCGGGAAGGCATAGGCTTCGCCGCCGACCTCCACCACCAGGCTGCGCACCACCGACAGCGTCAACGGCACCTCGATGTGGAAGCGACAGCCCTGCCCCGGCGTGTGGGTCAGGGCGATGGCGCCGCGCAGGTTGCGCACCATGTGCTGCACCGCATCCAGGCCGACGCCGCGGCCCGACACCTCGGTGACCTGATCACGCAGGCTGAAGCCGGGCAGGAACAGGAAGCTGAGCAACTCCTCCTCGCTCATCTGCGCCACGGTCTCGGCCGGCGACAGGGCGCGGGCGACGATGCTGCGGCGCAGACGCTCCAGGTCGATGCCGGCGCCGTCGTCGGTCAGTTCCAGCACCAGCAGACCGGCCTGATGCGAGGCGCGCAGGCGGATCTCCCCGGCTTCGGGCTTGCCAGCGCGCAGGCGCTGTTCGGGCGCTTCGATGCCGTGGTCGACCGCGTTGCGCAACAGATGGGTCAGGGGCGCATCGAGCTTTTCCAGTACGTCGCGATCGACTTGGGTCTTCTCGCCATCGATCTGCAAGCTCACCTGCTTGCCCAGCGAACGGCCCAGATCGCGGACCATGCGGCTCTGGCCGGTGAGCACGTCGGCGAACGGGCGCATGCGGCAGGCCAGCGCGGTGTCGTAGAGCAATTGCGCGCGCTGGCTGGCCTGCCAGCCGAACTCGTCGAGGTCGGCGGCCTGCTGGGCGAGAATCTGCTGGGTCTCGACCAGCATGCGCTGGGTCTGCGCCAGCGCCTCGAGCACCTCGGGGCTTTGCCCGCCCCCTTCGAGCTGCGCCTTGAGCCCGTCGAGGGCACGCAGCCCTTGGCCGTGCATGCGTTTGAGGCGCTGCAGGGTGGCCAGGTAAGGCTTGAGCCGCTGGGTTTCCACCAGCGACTTGCTCGACAGGTCGAGCAGGCTGTTGAGCCGATCGGCGGTGACCCGCAACACGCGCTCGCCGCTCTCCCCGGCAGCGCGCCGCGGTGCCGGCTCGACACTGGGATCGGCCGGCGCAAGCGCAGGTTCGGCCACGCTAGGGGTGGACGTGGGCGTGGGCAACGTAGGCGCAGGGGTCTGCATGGGCGGCGGCAGATGTCGGCCAGCAGCGGCCTGGGCCGTCGGCTCGAGCAGGCTGGCCATCTGGCCGAGGAACGGCGCCACAGCCGTCGCCGCCGCCGTGTCGCCTGGGGTGGCGATACGCATCAGCAGATCGGTGCCCTGCAACAAGGCATCGATGTGCTCGGGACGCAGCAGCAGGCGCCCTTCCTGCGCCGCCACCAGGCAGTCCTCCATCACGTGGGCGACGCTGACCCCGGCATCGATGCCGACGATCCGCGCCGCCCCCTTGAGCGAGTGTGCCGCACGCATGCAGGCTTCCAGCTGGTCGGCCTGGGTCGGGCTGCGCTCCAGGGCCATCAGGCCGGCGCTGAGCACTTGGGTCTGCGCCTCGGCTTCCAGGCCGAACAGTTCGAGCAACGAGGCATCGCGCATTTGCTCGGGGGTCATGACAGGCTCCGGTTGACGGCCGACAACAACTGACGCTCGTCGAGGATGCGTACGCTACGGCCCCGCCACTGCAGTACGGCCAAAGTGAATTCGGCGCCGTTGCGATCGCTGTGCAGACGCGTCGGATCGAGCCGGTGGATACCGTCCACCTCATCGACCGGCAACACCACCGGTCCACCTTCGGCCGAGAGGATGAGCATGCGCGGCAGGCTGCGTGTGGCGCGCTCCACGGCAGGCACAGGCGCCAGTCCCAGTAGCTGGGCGAGCGACAGGCACGGCACCAGTGCGCCACGTACGTTGACCACGCCTTGCAAGGCCCGCGCACGCTGATGCGGTAAGGCATGCACGCGTTGGGTCGGGGCGATTTCGGCCAGGCACGCGGTGGCCAGCGCCATCCACTCCTCGCCCAGGCGCAGCAGGAGCATCGAACGGCCGCTGTCTTCTTCCACGGGGGCCGGCGGCTCGACCTGCTCGTCGGCCATCAGCGCATAGCGATCGAGCAAGCGCGTGGCCGCCTCGGCGTAGACTTCGCAGTTGCGGCAGTGGATGTGCCGGGCGAGCAGCGGACACTGCTTGTCGCCCTGCACGCCGATACGGTTCCAGCAGTCGTCGATGAGCTGGTCGGTCTGGGCCACTAGGTTCAAGGCATCGATCTCGCTCATCCGTCAGCCCTCCGGCCGGCGCGCGCGGCACGCTCTTGCAAGCGCCGCGCGCCGCTGTGGTCGCCTTGGGCCGCGAGCAGTGCGGCCAGGTGCATCAGCGCCTCGGCGTGCTGCGGCTCCAGGTACAGCGCCTTGCGGTAATGGGCCAGGGCCTGCGAGGTGTCGGCCTCGGTATCGCTGAGCAGGCCCAGCCAGTAATAGACCTGGGCCTTGGGTGCGAACTGGCGCAGGTACTGTTCGCAACTGGCACGGGCCTGGCGGCTGTCACCGCTATTGGCCTGCGCTGCGATTTGCGCCAGCAGGGTAGCCTCGCTCTGGGTCGGGGGGATCGTCGTTGGCGGGTTCGGATCGGCCAAGCGCGGCGCGGCCGCGACCGGCGGCCGGGCTAGATGAGGTCGGGTCGCGTCGGACCGGGTCGCGTCAGACCGGGTCGCGTCAGACCGGGTCGTATCGGACCGAGTCGTATCGGACCGAGCGGACCGCGGACGTGGCGTCTGTTGCGGTAATGGCGCCTGCCCGAGCAGGGTGCGCGATATCAGACCTGGCGCCACGCTGGGGGCTTGCTCACGCACATAGGCGAAGGACTGGGCGATGCCCACCGGACGCATGCCCAGACGCGCCAGCAGGCTGCCTTCGGCCGGGCCGATGAACAGCACGCCGCTGGGTGTCATCAGGCGCTTGAGCACCTCGAACACGCGCTGCTGGGTGGGCAGGTCGAAATAGATCAGCAGGTTGCGGCAGAAGACGAAATCGTACAGCCCCTCGCGCGCCAGCAGCGCCGGATCGAGGACATTGCCCACTTGCAGGGTCACCTGACGCCGTACCCGCTCGTGCAACTGCTGGCCGCCTTCGCGCTCATCGAAATGGCGGGCCTTGAAGGCCTGTTCGCCGCCGCGGAACGAATTGCGCCCGTACAGCGCTTGCTCGGCCTTGGTGATGGACAACGGGCTGATGTCGAGCGCATCGATGCTGAAACTGTCCGCCGCCAGGCCGCCGTCGAACAGGGCCATGGCGATGGAATACGGCTCCTCGCCGGTCGAGCACGGCAGGCTGAGCAGCCGCAGCGGCCGTTCCCGGCCCGGCTCGGCCAAGCGTTTGCGGGCCAGGCTCAGCAGCGCCGCGAAGGATTCGGCATAGCGGAAGAACCAGGTCTCGGGGACGATCACCGCCTCGATCAGCGCCTGTTGCTCGCCAGCCGATTGCTGCAGGTGCAGCCAATAGTCGTCGAGATCCTCGGCTTGCACCGCCACGCAGCGCTGCTGCAAGGCCCGCTCGATCATGGCGGCGCCGACCGAGTCGACGTCCAGGCCGATGCGCTGTTGCAGGAAACGGAAGAAGCGCGTGTCGTTCATCGCCGGCCCTCGGCGCCGAGGCGCGGAAACAGCAACTGGCGTACGGCGTCGGTCAGCAGATCGTTGACCTGGATGCGCTGCACCAAGCCACGGCCGTCCTGGCGCACCGGCCCCAGGTAGCTGGCGTCGGGGTTGTCCAAGCCGTACGGCTGGAACTCGTCGGGGTGGCAGCGCAGGGTGTCGCTGGCCTGTTCGAGGATCAGGCCCAGTTGCAGGTCGCGGCCATCGCCCGGCCGGTAATGCACGCGCACCAGGCGCGTGCTGGTGCGCTGCTGCGAGGGCGTGGCGAAGGTCAGTTGCGCCAGGTCGATCACCGGCACCAGCACGCCGCGATGGGCGAACACCCCGGCCACCCAGGCCGGGGCCTGGGCGATGGGCTTGAGCGGGCGATGGTGCAGGACCTCGATCACCTCGCGCACGTCCAGGGCGAAGCGCTCGGCATTGAGCCGAAACAGCAGGTACAGGTTGCCCTTGCCGGCGCGCGCAGGCGCCACGCGATCATGCGAGTCGGTCATGGCGGCTCAGACTTTGAACCGCGAGACGCCACCGCGCAGGCCGGCGGCGACCTGGCTCAGCTCGTCGATGGCAAAGCTCGCCTGGCGCAGCGATTCCACGGTCTGCGTGCTCGCGTCGCTGAGCTGGGCCAGCGCCTGGTTGATCTGTTCGGCGCCGGTGGCCTGGGCCTGCATGCCCTCGTTGACCATCAGCACGCGCGGCGCCAGGGCCTGCACCTGCTGGATGATCTGCGTCAGTTGCTCGCCGACCTGGGTGACTTCGAACATGCCGCGGCGCACCTCTTCGGAGAACTTGTCCATGCCCATGACCCCGGCCGACACCGCCGACTGGATCTCGCGCACCATCTGTTCGATGTCGTAGGTGGCCACGGCGGTCTGGTCGGCCAGGCGCCGCACTTCGGTGGCGACCACGGCGAAACCGCGCCCGTACTCGCCGGCCTTCTCGGCTTCGATGGCAGCGTTGAGCGACAGCAGGTTGGTCTGGTCGGCGACCTTGACGATGGTCACCACCACCTGATTGATGTTGCCCGCCTTCTCGTTGAGGATGCCCAGCTTGGCGTTGACCAGCTCGGCCGCGCCCATCACCTGGTGCATGGTGTCTTCCATGCGCGCCACGCCCTGCTGCCCGGCGCCTGCCAGGCTCGAAGCCTGGTCGGCGGCGTTGGTCACTTCGCTCATGGTGCGGACCAGGTCGCGCGAGGTGGCGGCGATCTCCCGCGAGGTGGCGCCGATCTCGGTGGTGGTGGCTGCGGTTTCGGTGGCGGTGGCCTGCTGCTGCTTGGAGGTAGCGGCGATCTCGGTCACCGAGGTGGTCACCTGCACCGAAGAGCGCTGGGCCTGGGCCACCAGGTTGGCCAGGGATTCGGCCATCTCGTTGAAGCCGGTTTCGATGGCGCCGAACTCGTCGCGCCGCGCCAGGTTCAGGCGCATGCTCAGATCTCCCGAGCGCAGACGGTCGAGGGCCTGGACGATCTTGTGCATGGGGTCGAAGATCGCGCGCATCAGCAATAGCCCGCAGATGCCGGCGGCCATGATCGCCAGCACCAGCGACACGCTCATGCTGAACTTGGCCGTGGCCACGGCATCGACGATGTCGCGCGAGGCGTCGTTGGCGCGGTCGCGGTTGCGCTCGATGACTTCGTTGAGGTGCTTGCGCCCTTCGGCCCAGGCTGGGGTGAGCACCTCGATGATCAGCCGCTCGGCCTCGGCGTAGTTCTGTTGACGGTAGGTCTGCAACACCTGATCGATCAGCTCGACGTAACGCTGCTGCATGACCACGAAGGCATCGAAGCTGGCGCGGTCTTCGGGCGTGCGGATGGTCTGCTGGTAGCTGGCCATCGATTGTTGCAAGCGCTGCTCGAAGCTCTTGAACATCTCCACGTCGGCCGTGGTGATTTCACGATGGCGCGACAACCCGACCAACTGCTGGCTGCTGACGTAGCTGTCGACCCAGGCGCTGCGGATCATCGAGCTGTAGTACACGCCCGGAATGCTGTCGGAGCCCACCGCCTCCTCACTGGTTTCGATGGCCATCAGGCGCGAGTAGGCGGCCACGATCATCAACAGCATGATGGCGATGATCACGGCGAAACTCGCCAGAATCCGTTGGCGCATGGTCCAGTTCTTCACGTTCAGCCCTCGGCGACATTCTAGGAGCGGGAAAAATCGCCAGAGTATAGCCCAGCCTTCCTACACGTTTGCGGGATAGTTCTTACGACTTGGACGCCTTATTCCTTACGAAATCAGGCCCAGCCATGATGAACAGCGGCGTGCGCGGCAAGAACTTGATGGGCCGATCAAGATAAACCACTGTGGCAGGTAGCCAGTATCCTGCGCGCTGGCGTGCCGATATCGCAGCCGACACTTGGGCCGTACCTTGAGGGACGGTAGAGCCGCTCTGGGTGGAGCGGCCGTGAAGCCAAACGGCGGATTCGCCAACGGACGCGGCATGCGGGCGGCACAGCCGTACTCGCCGCCACCCGCTTGCAGCCTCAGAACGGGTTGACCCAATACCTCGGCCGCTCCCCGGCCAATGCCTCGAGCAGGTTCTCCACCGCGCAGCGGGCCATGGCTTCGCGCGTTTCGTGGGTCGCCGAGCCGATGTGCGGCGTCGCCACCACGTTGCTCAAGCGCAACAGCGGCGAGTCGGCCGGCAGTGGTTCCTGCTCGAAGACATCCAACCCCGCGCCGCCAATGCGCCCGTCGCGCAGGGCCTGGATCAGCGCCGCTTCGTCGACCACACGCCCGCGGGCGATGTTCACCAGGATCGCCTCGGGCTTCATCAGCGCCAATTCCCGGGCGCCGATCAGGCCTTCGGTGCTGGCGCTCAAGGGTACGGTCAGGCAGACGAAGTCGGCTTCGCCCAGCAAGGCGTCGAGGCTGCGGTAGCGTGCCCCGTGGCGTGCCTCGGCGTCGGGCTTGCGCTGGTTGCTGTGGTACAGCACGCGCATGCCGAAGCCGGCGGCGGCTCGCCGCGCCAGGGCGTCGCCGATGCGGCCCATGCCGACGATGCCGAGGGTCTTGCCCTGCACGTCGGTGCCGAAATGCGCCGGCCCCAGACTCTTGTGCCAGTGGCCGTCGCGCACCCAGTTGGCCAGCTCGACGACCCGCCGCGCGCTGGCCAGGAGCAGCGCGAAACCCGTGTCGGCGGTGGTTTCGGTGAGCACGTCCGGGGTGTGGGTGAGCATCACCCTGCGCCGCGTCAGGTCGGGGATGTCGTAGTTGTCCACGCCCACCGAGATGCTCGACACCACCTCCAGGTCTGGCGCCAGGTCCAGCAAATCATTGCCCAACGGCAGGCTGGCGCCGAGCAGGCCATGGGCGCCGGGCAAGGCATCGCGCAGGCGGGCCAGCCCATCGCTGGCAGTGAGGTCCACCTGGGTGACGTCGACATGCTGCTCCAGACGCTCGAGCAGCGAGGGGGACAGGGCTTTGTACACGACGATACGTTTGTTCATGTCAGCTCCTAATGACTGGTCGCCAGCGGTACCGCGCCCAGGGCGTCGCGCCTGGCGCCATGCGGCGGTTTGAAGGCGGCGGTCAGCGCCACGGCGAGCAGCAGCGCCCCAGCCATGAACAGGTACGAACTGCCCGGCCCGCCGGTGATGCCGTTGAGGTAGCCCACCAGCCACGACCCGCCGAACGAGCCCAGCGCGCCCATGCTGTTGATCAGGGCCATGGCGCCGCCGGCGACGTTGCTCGGCAGGATTTCCGGCACGATGGCGAAGAACGGACCATAAGGCGCATACATGCATGCGCCCGCGATGACCAACAAAGCGTAAGACAGCCAGAAATGCTCGCTGCCCAGCGCGTAGGAGCCATAGAAGGCTACGGCCGCGATCAGCAGCGGCGGCCAGACGAAACGCTTGCGCACTTGCAGCCGGTCCGAGGCCCAGGACACACCGACCATCGCCAGCACGGCCGCGAGGTACGGCACCGAGGCCAGCCAGCCGGCCTCGACGATGTCGACCTGGGCGGCCTGCTTGAGGATCGACGGCAGCCACAGCACGAAGCCGTACACCCCGATGCTCCAGCAGCAGTATTGCAGCGAGAGGATGATCACCTGGGGCGAGCGAAAGGCCTCGCGGTAGTTCTTCACCGGTTTCAATCCTTGCTGCTCGTCGGCCAACGCCTGGGCCAGGCGGGCTTTGTCTTCCTCGCCGAGCCATTTCGCCTGGGCCGGCCGGTCGTCCACCAGACGCCACCAGACGAAGGCCCAGAGCACCGCCGGCAAGCCTTCGATGATGAACATCCAGCGCCAGTCCAGGTGTTTGATCAGGTAGCCGGAGACCACCGACATCCAGAGGATGGTCACCGGGTTGCCGAGCATCAGGAAGGTGTTGGCCCGCGAGCGCTCGGCGCGGGTGAACCAGTGGCACAGGTACACCAGCATCGCCGGCATCACCACCGCCTCCACCACGCCGAGCAGGAAGCGGATGGCGATCAGCAGGTAGACGTTGCTGACCATCCCGGTGAGGGTCGCCAGGCCGCCCCACAGGATCAGACTGGCGAAGATCAGCTTCTTCACGCTGCCCTTCTGCGCGTAAAGCGCACCGGGCACCTGGAAGAAGAAGTAGCCCAGAAAGAACAGCGCCCCCAGCAGCGAGGACAGCGCCGGGGTGATCTGCAGGTCGTCGGCCATGCCCGAGGCCGCAGCGAAGCCATAGTTGGCGCGGTCCAGGTAAGCCAAGCTGTAGGTGATGAAGACGATGGGAATCAGGTACCACCAGCGCCGCGGGGCGAGTTTGTTCGAGTGCATGGGATTGCTCCTGAGCGAATTGTTGTTGTCTCAGCAGGCCGGCGGACCGGCGATGTTCATCAGGCGCTGGCGCGCAGCTCATGGGCGGCCAGTTCGTTGCGCAGCGGCAGGCCCTCCATGTCGCCCAGGCTTTGTACGGCGCGGCTGCCACACCAGTTGCCGCGGGCCACGGCCAGCGCCAGTGGCAGGCCGTCGAGCAGCGCACTGATCACGCCCACGGCGAAGGCATCGCCGGCTCCGACGGTGTCGATGACCTTGGCCACTTGCACTGGGGCGACCAGCCCTTCGCCGGCCGCGTCGCGGTAGTAGGCACCCTGCTCACCCAGCTTGATCGCCACGCGCTGCACACCCTGGTCGAGGTAGAACGCGGCGATGTCGGCGGGCGTGGTCCAACCCGTCAGCACGCGGCCTTCCTCGAGACCCGGCAGCACCCAATGCGCCTTGATCGCCAGGGCGTTGATCTCACGGATCATGGTCCGGCGGTCCGGCCACAGGGACGGCCGCAGGTTGGGGTCGAAGGAAACGCTCGCGCCCGCTGCGCGCATACGCTCGATCAGCGCATGGGACAACTGCCGGCAACGCTCGGACAAGGCCGGAACGATGCCGGTGGCGTGCAAGTGCCGCGCCTGGGGCAAGGCCACGCCCAGATCCTCGACCGACAATTTGCTCGCCGCCGATCCGGCGCGAAAGTATTCGACCGCCGGATCGCCACCGTCGTCGCGACGGGCCTTGAGCTGGAAGCCGGTGGGATGGCATGGATCGACCGCCACCTGGCTGCAGTCCAGGCCTTCGCGGCGCAGGCTGGCGAGCACGAAGCGGCCCAGCGCATCGTCGCCCACCCGGCTGAGCCAGCGCACCCGCCAGCCCAGCCGCGCGAGGCCGATCGCCACGTTGCTGTCGGCGCCGGCGATACGCCGAGCGAAAGTCTCCACTTGGTCCAGATCGCCCGTTTGCTGAGCCACGAACATCGCCATGGTTTCGCCGAAACACAGCACGTCATGCTCAAGCATGGCTCACCTCCGGGTGGGTGCCGAGCCTCGCCAGGGCGCTGGCATGCAGATGGGTCACGGCGGTGAGGTCGGCGCCGACCAGAGGATATTCTACGGCCCGCGGCACCCTTGCCGGGAAGTGCGCGAACAAGCGCTGCCAGTCCGCCAGTTCGTTTGGCTGCGGTGGTACGGCGACCAGGCGGCCATCGGGGTTGCGCGCCACTGCCTTGCAGTGCACATAGCGCACCCAACCCCCCAGATGGCGCGCCGCGTGCGCTGCCGATTCGCCCTGCCATTGCCAGTTGCCGATATCGAACGTCATGCCCACTGGCAGCGCGGCCTGTTGCGCGCGCTGGAAGAAGCTCAGCAGCCCCTCGAGCCGACCACCGTGCGCGGTCTGGTCGTTTTCCACCAGCAGCAGCGGGCCGCCTGGCTTGAGCCAAGGGCCCAGGTCAGCCAGGTCGCACTCGGCGCGGAAATGCCCGAGCGACACCTTGAGCGCGACGGCACCCAAGGCTCGGGCCGTGGCCAGCGCCTGCGGCAACTGCGGGTCGGGTCGGCCATGGCGCGTCCACAACTCCAGAGGCGCCGAGTACAGGCATTCCAGGCCCCGACTGGCGATCGCGGCCTGGAGCCGGGCAGTGTCGGGCGGTTCGGTGAACAACTCTTCGCGCAGCTCGATGCGGTCGACGCCAGCGTCGGCCAGTACGTCGATGAAAGCGACCTGGCCACGCTTGCGCACCTGCTCGGCACCGTAGCTGGAAAGGCTGATGGAAACAGGATTGGGCTGCATTGTTATTGTCCTCGTCTGCTTCGGATGAAACCGGTTTCATTTTTATCGCAGCGGCAGGCTGCGGTGAGTCTTTGCAATCTCGTCAGGGGGTAAGGGAGGTGGAGCCGCGCACGATCAACCGGGCTTTGAAATCCAAGCGCCGAACTGACCCTTCACTGCCGCGCAGGCGTTCGAGCAGGCACTCGAATGCGGCTGCGCCGATGCGTTCGGTGGGCTGGGCCAGAGCGGTGATGCCAGGGCCGACCAGCGGGCACCAGTCCAGTTCGTCGATGGCGATCAGGCCCAAGCCACAGCCCAGTGTCCGCCCGGCCGCCTGCAAGAGGCGGGTCACGGCCAATGTGGCGACACCATTGAAGGTGAGCAGCGCCTGGGGACCATGGCGGTCGCTGGCCAGGCACTGCTCGAGTGCTTGCGGCAACTGGGCATCGAGGCTCAGCACACGACCGCGCATACCGGCACGCCGTTGCAAAGAGGTGGTGAAGGCCTGCACGCGCTCATGCCGCGAACTGGTGCCGTCCAACGGCTCGCCGATGGCAACGATGTCGCGGTAGCCCTGGGCCTGGAGATGGTCCAGGGCCTGCTCGACGGCGTCGGTGTTGTCCAGCCCGACCATGTCGACCTGCAGGTCCGCCAGCTGTCGATCCACCAGGACCATGGGCAGGCGCCGATGCAGGTCGAGCAACTGGCTGGGCTGGTGGCCGAGCGTGTTCACGATCAGGCCTTCGACGTTGTACGACTGCAGCGCCTGCAAGTGGTGGCGTTCCTGCTCGTCGTCGCGGTTGGTGTTGCACAGCATCAGGCTGTAGCCGTGCTGACGGCAGGCCGTTTCCACACCGCGGATCACCGCGACGGAATAGGGATTGAGGATGTCGGCGACCAGCATGCCGATCAGGCGCGTCTGTCCGCGCTTGAGGCCACGGGCCATCTGGTTGGGGCGGTAACCCAAATGCTGGATCACCTCGTCCAGGCGCCGGGCGGTGGCTTCGGCCAGCAACCGCCGGTCGCCGCCGATGAAGCGCGACACGGTGGCTTTGGAGACGCCTGCGGCTTTGGCCACTTCGCTGATGGTGACGCGGGACTGGCTTGGGGGTGACGAGATGGTCATTGCGAGCCTTGTTGGCGTTGTAATGGGCTGATGAAACCGGTTTCAATACAACAAATGTTTGGAGGTTCGTCAATCTACCGTTGGTCAGAAGTTATACGGCCAAGGCCGCTTGAGCGCGACCAAGACCGGGTCGTCTCGAACTGTTGGCCGCCTCAGGACTGGCGGCTCCGTACGCTCAGAACTTGAGTGTCTACCCTTCCCCTCGGCGCATTCAGAATTTGAAGTCGCTACCCCGTGGGAGCGGCTTTAGCCGCGATGGGCGGCAGCGCCGCCCCCCACTCAAGCACCCTTCACTTCCAGTTGGGCGATGTTGCGTTCATTAGGCCGGCCTTGCCGGCCATCGCGACTGAGGTCGCTCCCACACGCAAAGGTATTTTCGCCCAGAAAGCGCCTAGCACGGGGATCGCGTCTATCAGAGACAGCCAAGCCGACAACGACTAGAAAAAATGTCGACCTGTTGAACCTGAAGGCAAACGCGCGTCACGGCCGGTCTGCGCCCGCTACGTCGTACTCATTGCGCGCCGGCCAAATGCGCCTGGCTTTCCAGTTCCTGGCGCAGAGCCGGATCCAGGCGCAGTTGCCGGGCCAACTCATCGAGATAGGCGCGTTCCATGAAGTTTTCCTGATCGACCATCATCAGGCTGGCGAGGAACATTTCGGCGGCCATTTCCGGGGTCTGCGCCGCTTGCGCCACTTCGGCCGGGTCGAGCGGCTTGGCCAGCTCGGCCTGGAGCCATTGGCGTACCTCTGCATCGCCGTCCAGACGGCTGAACTCGCCTTCGATCAAGGCTCGCTCGCGATCATCGACATGCCCATCGGCCTTGGCCGCCGCCACCAGCGCCCGAAGGACCGCCTGGCTATGCTGTTCGGCTTGATCGGCAGGGACACGGTCGAGGGTTTGCGGCTCGCGCGGCGCCGTACTACCGGCAGTGGCCTGGCTGGCCGGGTTCACCTGATTGGCCTGCCAGGCACCGTAGGCCTTGTAGGCCAGCATGCCGAGCGCAGCCAGGCCGCCGTAGCTGATGGCCTTGCCGCCCATTTTGCGGGTTTTCTTGCCGCCGAGCAGTGCGCCCAAGGCCCCGGCACCCAGCGCCTTGCCGCCGATACCCGAGAGCAAGCCGCCCAACCCGCCACCAAGCCCCGCATTGCCCCCGCTGGGCGTGCCGCTGGCCTTACCGGCATGTTGCTGGAGCAGGTCCTGACCGGATTTGAGCAGTTGATCGAGCAGGCCGCGTGTATTCATGGCGAATCTCCGTAGACGGGATGGGGTGTGCCAAATAGGACTGATGCGAGCCGATGGGCGTTCGGGGATTGGCGCTGAGCGGTGATGAGATTTGCTTCGGGATGTTGCTCAAGAACCGATCGAGCGCTGTAGAGGCTCGAGCACTTGGATCGCGCCTAAGCGCAGCGGGCTAAGGGGTCACAGACACAGGGTCCGAAGCTCAGCCCTGGGGGTTGGGGCCGCAGTGCGGCCCGCCCTCGGTCAATCCCGCAGATCGGATTCATGGATCGGGCTGGAGCGGCTGGTCGCGCGCTGGTACTGCGCAGGCCAGGTCGCTTGGTGGCCGCCCAGATCGTCGTCGGCGTGCAGCGGCCAGTACGGGTCGCGCAACAACTCGCGGGCCAGGAAGATCAGGTCGGCCTGGCCGGTGCGCAAGATGTGCTCGGCTTGGGCAGGCTCGGTGATCATGCCAACTGTGCCGGTAGGAATGTCCGCTTGCTTGCGTACGGATTCGGCAAAACGGGTCTGGTAGCCCGGGCCGGTGGGGATTTCGGCATTGGCCGAGGTGCCACCGGAGGACACATCGATCAAATCGACACCCATGGCGCGCAGACGCCGCGCCAATTCGACGGTTTCCTCGGGGTTCCAGCCATCCTCCACCCAGTCGGTGGCCGACACGCGCACGAACAGCGGCAACTCGGCCGGCCAGGCGTCGCGCATGGCCTGGGTGATTTCCAGGGTCAGGCGGATACGGTTTTCGAACGAGCCGCCATAGCTGTCGCGGCGCTGGTTGCTCAGCGGCGAGAGGAACTGATGCAGCAGGTAGCCATGCGCAGCGTGCACTTCGACCACTTTGAAGCCTGCGGTCAAGGCACGGTGCGTAGCGTCGACGAAGGCTTTGACGATGTCGGCGATCTCAGCTTCGCTGAGTTCACGCGGCGCAGCATGCTCGGGGTCGAAGGCGATCGGCGACGGGCCTACGGTCTGCCAGCCACCCTCGCTTTCCGGCACGCTGCCATGCTCGCCAGTCCAGGGCTTATGGGTGCTGGCCTTGCGCCCGGCGTGGGCCAGTTGCAGCCCCGGCACGGCGCCTTGCGCAGTGATGAAACGGGTAATGCGCTGCAAGGGTGCGATCTGCTCATCGTTCCACAACCCCAGATCGCCGGCAGTGATGCGGCCATCGGCGGTGACGGCGGTCGCTTCGGCGATCACCAGCCCGGCACCACCGACGGCGCGACTGCCCAGGTGCACCAGATGCCAGTCATTGGCCAGACCGTCGGCCGACGAATACTGGCACATGGGTGAGACGACGATGCGGTTGGGCAGCGTCAGTTGACGCAGCGTGTACGGCTCGAGCAGCAGGCTCATGGACAGACCTCCCAAGGTTCCAAAGGTAATGCAGCGCAAAGGCGCGTCTGACGACCGCCTCCGCTACCGCTCTCAGAAACTAGACCCGTACGGGCAGGCCGATGGTTCCACTCGATTGCCTGCCCTGCCGCCGCGTGGCACGGGCTCCCCGCCAGATCCTGTCAGCGCGCTTCGATATGGGCGATCAGCAACTGCACGCTTTCGTTGCCACGAAACTCGTTGACGTCCAGTTTGTAGGCCAGTTCCACCCAGCGCACGCCAGGGTTGGGCCATACCTCGCGGTCCACGCCGAAGGCGATGCCGTCCAGGCGCAACGACCCGCACTCGCTTTTGAGCACCACCTTCAGGTGGCGCTCGCCGACGATGCGTTGCTCCACCAGCTCGAACACGCCATGGAACAGCGGCTCGGGAAAGTGCTGCCCCCAAGGCCCGGCATTGCGCAGGGCGCGGGCCAGCTCCAGGTGGAATTCCTCCACCGCCAGGCTGCCGTCGGACAACAGCCGCCCGGTCAGATCGTCTTCCACCAGTTGCCGGCGCACTTCCTCGTCGAAGGCCTGGGCGAAGGTGGCGAAATGCTCGGCCGGCAAGGTCAACCCCGCGGCCATGGCATGACCGCCGAACTTGCTGATCAGCGTCGGATGACGGGCCGCGACCGCATCCAGCGCATCGCGGATGTGAAAGCCCGGCACCGAGCGCGCCGAGCCCTTGAGCAGGCCGTCGCCGGCATCGGCGAAGGCGATGGTCGGGCGGTGGTAGCGCTCCTTCAGGCGTGAGGCGAGGATGCCGATCACGCCCTGGTGCCAGTCTGCGTCGAACAGGCACAGGCCGTAGGGCATGTCGTCCAGCGAGAGGTCCTTGAGCTGGGCCAGGGCTTCGCGCTGCATACCCTGTTCGATGCTCTTGCGGTCCTGGTTCAGGCCATCGAGCTCCTGGGCCATGGCCAGCGCCGTGGACGGGTCTTCGCAGAGCAGGCATTCGATGCCCAGGCTCATGTCGTCCAGGCGGCCGGCAGCGTTCAGGCGCGGGCCGAGGATGAAGCCGAGGTCGGTGGAGGTGATCCGCCGGTGGTCGCGGCGAGCCACTTCCAGGATGGCCTTCAGGCCTGGACGCGCCCGCCCTGCCCTGATCCGCTCCAGGCCCTGGTGCACCAGAATGCGGTTGTTGGCATCGAGCGGCACCACGTCGGCGACGCTGCCCAGCGCCACCAGGTCGAGCAGCTCGCCGATGTTGGGCTGCGGCCGGTGCTCGTAGCGGCCCAGGCTGCGCAGGCGCGCGCGCAAGGCCATCAGCACGTAGAAGATCACCCCGACCCCGGCCAGCGCCTTGCTAGGGAACTCGCAGCCCGGCTGGTTGGGGTTGACAATGGCGTCGGCTGCGGGCAACTGCGCACCTGGCAAGTGGTGGTCGGTGACCAGCACCGTAAGGCCCGCCGCTTTGGCCGCCGCCACGCCCTCGACGCTGGAGATGCCATTGTCCACGGTGATCAGCATCTGCGGCTGGCGCTGCAGGGCAACCTCGACGATTTCCGGGGTCAGGCCATAGCCGTATTCGAAACGATTGGGCACCAGGTAATCGACATGCGCCGCGCCCAACAGGCGCAACCCCAGCACCCCGACCGTGCTGGCGGTGGCGCCATCGGCATCGAAGTCGCCGACGATCAGCAGGCGCTGGCCCTGGTCGATGGCCGCCACCAGCAGGTCGACCGCCGCGTCGATGCCCTTGAGCTGCTGGTAGGGCAGCAGGCGCGCCAGGCGCTTGTCCAACTCGGCCTCGCTCTGCACGCCACGGGCGGCGTACAGGCGGGTCAACAGGGGCGGAAGGTTGCCCAGCACAGGCAACGGCGAAGGCAGTGCTCGAGGTTCGATACGCATGGGGTCTTGGGTAATCCGTGGAAAGTCAGGTCAGCCGCGCTCACCGAGCAGCCATTGCAGCTGCACTTCGTGCTGGCCATGGTCGTCGGTGACGAATACCGTGCCTTCGCTGATCATCACGTCCCACTTGATCGTGCGCGGCATGTCCTTGGCCAGGGTTTCCAGCACCTCCTGCGGCACGGCGGCGATGTTCAGGTTCTTCAGCGACTTCACCGCGCCGACCACCTTGGTCTCCCAAACGCGCAGGCTGCCATAGGCCAAGAGGCTGGTGCGCTCGGTACGGCGCGAGCACCAGGTCAGACGCTCGGCGTCGGGCTGGCCGACTTCGATCCAGTGCAGGATGCGATCGTCCAGGCTCTTTTCCCACAAAGCCGCTTCATCGACGTCCGACAGCCCACGACCGAACGACAGGTTTTCGTTGTACCAGAGCGCGTAGGCCAGCAGGCGTACGGCCATGCGTTCTTCGGTTTCCGAAGGGTGGCGGGCGATGGTCTGACGGACGTTCTCGTAAACGCCTCGGTCGAGGTCGGTCAGGTTCAGTTCGAATTTGTAGGTGGTTGACGGCTGGGCCATAGGAAGGGCTTCGTGCTCGATGTAAAAAAAGTCCGCCAGTCTACCCGATCGCGACCGCGAGCGGCGGACCGTCGACCCGGCCGGTACCGGCTGGTCGCGGCCTGTGATACAACCCCCCGCTCTGCCCTGCCGCCATGGAACCGCGCATGTCTACGCCCAGCAAACCGCTCGCCGGCCTCAAGGTCATCGAACTCGGCACCTTGATCGCCGGCCCTTTCGCCTCGCGCATCTGCGCCGAGTTCGGCGCCGAGGTGATCAAGGTCGAATCCCCCGACGGCGGTGATCCGCTGCGCAAATGGCGCAAGCTCTACGAGGGTACTTCGCTGTGGTGGTTCGTGCAGGCGCGCAACAAGCGGTCGCTGACCCTCAACCTCAAGCACGAGGCCGGGCGCGAAGTGCTCAAGCGTCTGCTCGCCGAGGCCGACATCCTGATCGAGAACTTCCGCCCTGGCGTGCTGGAAAAGCTCGGCCTGGGTTGGGACGTGCTGCACGCGCTCAATCCGCGCCTGGTCATGGTGCGTCTGTCGGGCTTCGGCCAGACCGGGCCGATGAAAGACCAACCGGGCTTTGGCGCGGTCGGCGAATCCATGGGCGGGCTGCGCTACATCACCGGCTTCGAGGACCGTCCGCCGGTGCGCACCGGCATCTCCATCGGCGACTCGATCGCCGCGCTCTGGGGCGTGATCGGGGCGCTGATGGCCTTGCGTCACCGCGAGGTCAACGGCGGCGATGGCCAGGTGGTGGACGTGGCGCTGTACGAAGCCATCTTCGCCATGATGGAAAGCATGGTGCCGGAGTTCGATGTGTTCGGCTTCATTCGCGAGCGCACCGGCAACATCATGCCGGGCATCACCCCATCGTGCATCCACACCAGCGCCGATGGCCGTCACGTGCAGATCGGCGCCAACGGCGATGCCATCTTCAAACGCCTGATGCACGCACTGGGGCGCGCGGATCTGGCCGAAGACCCGAGCCTGGCCAGCAACGACGGCCGCGACCTGCGCCGCGACGAGCTGTACGGGGTGATCGACCGCTGGGTCAATGGCCTGACGCTGGATGAGGTGATGGGTGCGCTGAACACCGCCGAGGTGCCGGCCAGCCGCATCTATTCGGCCGAAGACATGTTCGGCGACCCGCAATTTCTGGCTCGCGACATGTTGCTGCAAGCCACCTTGCCGGACGGCAAGCCGTTCAAGATGCCGGGTATCGTGCCCAAGCTATCGGAGACGCCGGGCAGCGCCGAATGGGTAGGCCCGGCGTTGGGCGAGCATACCGACAGCCTGCTGGCCGGACTCGGTTTCGACGCTGCCGCCATCGCCGCGCTGCGCCGCGACGGAGCGATCTGAGCGCCGATGCCGTGCTCGAAACGCGGACAAAAGAAACCCCGGTCGCTGGGGAAAGACGACCGGGGTCGAAGCCAAAGCCAAGTCTGGGCTTTGCGTGGACATCGGGCCGGTACCGGAGCTGAGTACCGTACCGACGACCATTGATGAATCTGACGGTGCGCTCAGGCGAAGGTTCCCTGCGGCACCTTGCATTGTTGCAACGCCGCGATCACACAAGGCTGCAAACGACCTTCTGCGATCTGCAAGTCGCGGTGCAGACCGTCGACCAGGTCGATCAGCAGGCGCTGATCCTGTAGTTGATGTCGGCTGACCGTGCGGCTGAGCGTCTGCTGACCTTGGCTGTCGAGGACGGTGAGCAAGCGTTGGCCGCTGGCATCTTCTGCGCCGAGCTGGGTGTGGTAAGGCGTCAAGGCATCGTTGAGCAGTCTGCAGATTCGTTCCATCCGGCGTACTCGCTTGTTGTGTTGGATACGGGGTAGAGACCTGCAAGCGAAGCGGAAAGTTCGCGTGCCGCTTGCTAGAGCGGCGCTACCGGCATTGGCCGAGCGGCCTTGGCGAGTTGGCGCGCATGGCGCAACGCGTGACCGAAGGCCGGGGTGGACAACGGCCAAGGCAGCTCCCCTACCACGCACAAGCCCTGCTCACGTGCCAGATGCGCCAGACTGGCTTGCTGGATTCGCGCTCGCCCCACGAACAGCACAGCCGGGACACCTGCTGCGTTGCGCAGTCGCTCGATCAGCGCCTTGGCGGGTTGCACCGGCATGGCCTGATCGAGGATCAGCAAATCCGTAGGGGCGCCGGCATACAGTGGCTGCGAGCTCAACTCAGGATCGTCGAGCAGCCGCACGCGATAGACGCCTTGTGCATTGCAGGCCTGGTGCAGGGCAATTTGATGAAAAGGATGCTGCTGATGGATCAGGACGCTGAGCCGTTGCATGGATCGCTCCGCATGCCGCCTGCGCGGCGAGAAAGACGCGCCACTCTAGGAAAGCACCCGGGCTAGATATATAGGAAATTACTTAATCGGCGATCAGAAGCGTCCCATACCCTCAGGCGGTATGGAACGTCTGACGTCTATGCGGCTCAGGAACCCGAGGCGCGACTGGCATCACCACACGGGGCGTTTCACGCCCCTGTGTGACAACACTCGCTTCCCAGGTTGCAGTGATTGGGGCCGCCCTGCGACCCAGCCTGGCCGCCACGTAGGAATGGCCGGTTCGGCGCTCCGATTAGCCGCGATGGCCTGCGCAGCAGGCCCAATGGCTAGAATCGGCTTGCGCCAGATGCTCAGCGGTGCCTGAGGTGGGGCGGCGCCGCCGCCCATCGCGGCTAAACCGGAGCGCCGGCCGGCCGCTCCTACAGAGAAGGCAATTCGGTTGGCGCGAGGCGGATTACAGCGGCTTGCCGCGGTTGCCATGCTGGCTGACGAAGGCCTGCACGGCCTTCAGATCGTTGGCCAGTACCGTGCAACGCTCCTCGCGGCTGAACAGGTCGCTCAAGTGCGCCGGCAGTTCCAGGGCCTTGTCTACACCGGCCTGCTCCACCGCTTCGGGGAATTTCACCGGGTGCGCCGTGCCCAGCACCACCATCGGCGTGCTCAGGCTACGACGGCATTCGCGCGCGGCATGCACGCCGATGGCGGTGTGCGGGTCGAGCACTTCGCCGGTGCTGGCGAACACCGAAGCGATGGTTTCGCAGGTCTGCTCGTCGGTCACCGCCAGGGAATCGAACAGTTTGCGCGCCTCGGTCCAGCGGTCTTCTTCGACGCTGAAGCCGCCACCTTGGCGGAAGTTGCCCATCAGGTCGGCGATGGCGGCGCCGTTGCGTCCGTGCAGGTCGAACAACAGACGCTCGAAGTTCGACGAGACCATGATGTCCATGGACGGCGACAAGGTGGCGTGCAGGGTTTGCTTGACGTACTGATTGCCGCTCATGAAGCGGTGCAGAATGTCGTTGCGGTTGGTCGCGACCACCAGCTGGCTGATCGGCAGGCCCATGTTGCGCGCCAGGTAACCGGCGAAGATGTCGCCGAAGTTGCCGGTCGGTACCGAGAACGCCACCGAACGCGCCGGGCCGCCCAACTGCAAGGCCGCATGGAAGTAGTAAACGATCTGGGCCATGATCCGCGCCCAGTTGATCGAGTTGACCGCCACCAGGCGCGTGCCCTTGAGGAACGACTGGTCGGCGAAGCTGGCCTTGACCATCTCCTGGCAGTCGTCGAAGTTGCCCTCGATGGCGATGTTGTGGATGTTGTCGCCCAGGATGGTGGTCATCTGCCGGCGCTGCACTTCCGACACGCGCTGGTGCGGGTGCAGGATGAAGATGTCGACGTTGTCGCAACGGCGGCAGCCTTCGATGGCGGCCGAGCCGGTGTCGCCGCTGGTGGCACCGACGATCACCACGCGCTCGTTGCGCTTGGCCAGCACATGGTCGAGCAGGCGACCCAGCAGTTGCAGGGCGAAGTCCTTGAACGCCAGGGTCGGGCCGTGGAACAGCTCCATCACCCACTCGTTGCCGTCGAGCTGGCGCAGCGGTGCGACCGCCGAATGGGCGAAGGCGCCATAGGTTTCTTCGAGGATCTTCTTGAAATCGGCGTCGGCGATGCTGCCTTCGACGAACGGGCGCATCACCCGGAAGGCCAGCTCGTGGTACGGCAGGCCGGCCCAGGAGGCGATTTCCTCCTGGGTGAAGCGCGGCAGGTTTTCCGGCACGTAGAGGCCGCCGTCGCTGGCAAGGCCGGCGAGCAGCACGTCTTCGAAGTTCAGGGCAGGCGCTTGGCCACGGGTACTGATATAGCGCATGGGTGCAAACCTTTGCTGGGTGGCTGGCGTCTGGTCGCAAGCGGCGTGGGGAGCGGTCTCACCCTGGTGCGCTGCGGCTGTCCGCTGCCACGAATATTCACGGTATGAAGCCTGCGGGCGGTGCTGCTTCACATACAGCCCACCGCCCGAGGCTCGCCACTTAATTCAACTGTTCGACGCGGATGCGCACGACTCTGCCGACTACGTCCTGCAAATCTTCGAGCGCGACGATGGCGTCGTCGATGCCTTTCTCGATCACCCGATGGGTCAGCAGGATCATCGGCACCAGGCCGTCCTGCTCCTCGGCTTCCTTCTGCATGATCGATTCTATGTTGATGCCGCGCTCGGACAGGATGCTCGCCACCTGGGCCAGCACGCCAGGGTGGTCCTTGGCCTGGATACGCAGGTAATAGGCGCTTTCGCAGGCCTCGATCGGCAGGATCGGATGCGCCGACAGCGAGTCGGGCTGGAAGGCCAGGTGCGGTACGCGGTTCTCCGGGTCGGAGGTCATGGCGCGGACCACGTCGACCAGGTCGGCCACCACCGACGAAGCGGTGGGCTCCATGCCGGCGCCGGCACCGTAGTACAGGGTCGAACCTGCGGCATCGCCGTTGACCATGACCGCGTTCATCACGCCGTTGACGTTGGCGATCAGCCGGTCGCTGGGGATCAGGGTCGGGTGCACGCGCAACTCGATACCGGCCGCCGTGCTGCGCGCCACGCCCAGGTGCTTGATCCGGTAGCCCAGGGCTTCGGCGTAGTTCACGTCGGCGGTGGTCAGCTGGGTGATGCCTTCGGTGTAGGCCTTGTCGAACTGCAGCGGGATGCCGAAGGCGATGGACGCCAGGATGGTCAGCTTGTGCGCGGCATCGATGCCTTCGACGTCGAAGGTCGGGTCGGCTTCGGCATACCCCAACGCCTGGGCTTCGGCGAGCACGTCGGGGAAGGCACGGCCTTTCTCGCGCATCTCGGTGAGGATGAAGTTGCCGGTGCCATTGATGATGCCGGCCAGCCAGTTGATGCGGTTGGCCGACAGCCCCTCGCGAATGGCCTTGATCACCGGAATGCCACCGGCCACCGCCGCTTCGAAGGCGACGATCACACCCTTCTCACGGGCTTTGGCGAAGATTTCGTTGCCGTGCACGGCGATCAGTGCCTTGTTCGCGGTGACCACGTGCTTGCCGTTGTCGATGGCCTTGAGCACCAGGTCGCGGGCGATGGTGTAGCCACCGATCAGCTCGATGACGATGTCGATCTCGGGGTTGCTGGCGATCTCGAACACGTCCGCGGTAATGGGGGTACCGGTAATCTGGCAGTTCGGGTTGGGCGAGCGCATGGCGATCTGTGCCACTTCGATACCACGCCCGGCACGGCGGGCGATCTCCTCGGCGTTACGCTGAAGCACATTGAAGGTACCGCCACCGACGGTCCCCAACCCACAGATGCCTACTTTGACCGGTTTCACTGCGAACTCCCCATAGAACGGCCGGCGCCCTGCGCCGTCCGTGAAACGTGCCATCGCCCCATAGCGACGGCGTGCTGAAATTATTTGGCCAGGGCCAGTTTGGCCAGTTGCGGTGCCGGCTGATAGCCCGGAATCACCTGGCCGCTTTCCAGGACGATGGCCGGCGTGCCGTTGACGCCGATCGACTGGCCCAGCTCGAATTGCTTGCTCACCGGGTTGGCGCACTTGGCGGCCTTGATGTCCTTACCTTCGACCATCTTGTCCAGCGCCGCGCGGCGGTCGCTGGAGCACCAGACCGCCTGCAACTGCTTGTCGCCGTCCGAACCCATGCCCTGGCGCGGGAAGGCCAGATAACGCACTTCGATGCCCTGGCGGTTGAGCTCGGGCACTTCGGCGTGCAGCTTGTGGCAGTACGGGCAGGTGGTGTCGGTGAAGACGGTGATGTGCGACTTGGTTTCGCCTTTGGCCGGATAGATCACCATCTCACCGGTCGGAATGCCGTTGATGAGTTTGGCGACGCCCTGGCGCTCGGTCTTCTCGGTGAGGTTGACCGGCTTGCCGTCCTTGATCTGGTAGAGGTAGCCCTGCATGACGAACTGCCCGTCGGGGCTGGCGTAGAGCACGCGGCCGCCTTGCAGCTTGACTTCGTACAGCCCGCCGACGGGGCTTGCAGCCACGCTTTCCACGGGCACGTCCAGTTCAAGGGTTTGCAAGGTCTTGCGGATGGCCTGCTCGGCGCCTGGGTTGCTGTCGGCAGCGGCCGTGGCAGCTGGGGCCGCAACGGCAAAGGTGCTGGCCAGCGCCAGGGCGGCGGCAGCGAAAATCCGGGTCATGCGCATGGATACTCCTGAGATCGGACGGGGCGTGCGGGTGCGGCCTGCGTACATGGCGCGACCACCCTACGACCCTTGCTACAAAACCGGCCAAGCCTACCACACTGGGCCCGTACTGGCTGTGGCCACTGGCGCCGCTCGGCCGAACATGAATTTCGTTCACCCTCGGGGGTGGTGCTGGGCATGCAACTGCTGCAGGCGCGCCTTGGCCACGTGGGTGTAGATCTGCGTGGTCGACAGGTCGCTGTGGCCCAGCAGCATCTGCACCACGCGCAGGTCCGCGCCGTGGTTGAGCAGGTGCGTGGCGAAGGCGTGGCGCAGGGTGTGCGGCGACAGCGGTTTGTCGATGCCGGCCACCCGCGCATGGTGCTTGATGCGGTGCCAGAAGGTCTGCCGGGTCATCTGCTCGCCGCGCAGGCTGGGAAACATCACATCGCTCGGCCGGCCGTGGAGCAGTTCGGCGCGACCGTCGCGCAGGTAGCGCTCGACCCAGACGATGGCCTCTTCGCCCATGGGCACCAAGCGCTCCTTGCTGCCTTTGCCCATCACGCGCAGTACGCCCTGGCGCAGGTTGACCTGATCGAGGGTCAGGCTCACCAGTTCGGTGACGCGCAGCCCGCAGGCGTACAGCACTTCGAGCATGGCGCGGTCGCGCTGGCCGATGGCTTCGCCCAGATCCGGCGCCCGTAACAGGGCCTCGACGTCAGCCTCGGACAGCGATTTGGGCAGCGGCCGGCCCAGCTGCGGCATCTCCACCAACAGCGTCGGGTCGACTCCGATGTGCTTCTCCCGCAGCAGGTAGCGATAGAAACCGCGCAACCCGGAAATGAAGCGCGCGGTCGAGCGCGGCTTGTAGCCTTGTTCGAGGCGCCAGGCCAGGTGGTCGAGGATCAGCGGACGATCGGCGTCGGGCAGCCGCACGCTACGGGCGTGCAGCCAACCGTTGTACAGGGTCAGATCGCTGCGATAGGACGCCCGGGTGTTGTCCGACAGGCCCTTTTCGAGCCAGAGGGCGTCCAGGAATTGGTCGATCAGGGGGTGTTCGAGGGTGGGCATGGCAAGGTGCTGGTAAACGGGTAGCCGGCAAGTGTTTCACAGGGTAGGCGGCTTGTCTGCCTTGCCGGTATGTACGTGCGGTAAAGACCGCCACCCAAACGTGCCGATGGCGGTTGAGATCGCTGACAGCCCGCAAGAACCGAACAGCCTGTGGCAACGGCGCAAGGTACTGTATTAATGCACTGGAGGTTCGTCGACGATCTGTATGTTGAATCCATAGTGCCGACCCGCTTCGTCCGTGCCAACTTCGTAGGTGACGGTCTGACCCTCGCGAAACTGCTGGCCGACTTCGGGCAGGAAATAGACTTCTTGCGCTGCCGGCTCGGTCGTTAAATCGAGCGCTGTGGACGACAGGTTCGGCTGGACATCTTTTCTGGACATGATGGCGTCTCCATGTGACACGCCCTCTGTTCGAGCGTGTCTCGGATGGGCAAGTAACAGACCCTACTTGAGCTCTTGAACCTGGGAAGCCTGCATGCCCTTGTGGCCTTGTTCAGGAATGAAGCTCACCCTCTGGCCTTCTTTCAAACTTTTGAAACCGCCTCCTTCAATCGCTTTGTAATGAACGAACAAGTCGGCGCCACCGTCCTCCGGCGTGATGAATCCAAAGCCTTTCTCATCGTTGAACCACTTCACGGTGCCATTTTTTCTGTCATTCACGTCGCTCACCTTATCGTCTGAAGATCGAGTAGCTGGTAGCGCCGATGCCAAGCATCGTCCAACTGGTTTCAATCCTGCGCGTCGAACGGCTGGGCGGCTACTGGCATTTTTATCAGTCCGGTCTCGTGGTTTTGGCAAGCGATGAGCAGCCGCCGAGCCTAGGGCAACACCGGTACCGGCCGCTTGTCCTCGTCGATGGCGACGAAGCTGAACACGCCGTGGATCGCCCGCTCGCGGCCATCGAGGTACATGTTCTCGACGAACACATCGACCTGCACCTGCAGGCTGGTGTTGCCGACCTTGACCACCGTACCCACCAGCTCGACGATGGTGCCCGCCGGGATCGGGTGCTTGAAGTCGATACGGTCGGTGGACACGGTCACCAACGGCAGACGACAGAAGCGCGTGGCGGCGATGAACGACACTTCGTCCATCCAGGCCAACGCAGTGCCGCCGAACAGGGTGTTGTGGTGGTTGGTGGTGTTGGGGAAGACCGCTTTGGTCACACGGGTGACCGACAGCTCGGTGCGGCGTTGGATTTCCTGCTCTCGGGAGAGGGTCATGGGCTATTCCATCTTGAGGTAAGCGGACCGGTGTAATTGGAGCCGCTGAGCGGCCCCGATTGCTTAACTGACCGGCATTAGGCCATTGGCCGCCTTTTCGTGCGTCGGTCGTCTGGCAAATCACGCCCACAAAAAAGCAGCCCTAAGGCTGCTTTCTCTTTCGCATGGCAACCTGGGTTGCCGGTCAAACTGCACTCAGGACAGTTTTTCCTTGATGCGAGCTGCTTTACCGGACAGGTCACGCAGGTAGTACAGCTTGGCTTTACGCACGTCACCACGACGTTTCACGGCCATGCTGTCGATCTGCGGGCTGTAGGTCTGGAAGGTACGCTCGACGCCTACGCCGCTGGAGATCTTGCGCACGGTGAAAGCGCTGTTCAGACCGCGGTTACGCTTGGCGATGACGACGCCTTCGAACGCCTGCAGACGGGAACGCTCGCCTTCCTTCACTTTGACCTGGACGACAATGGTGTCGCCCGGTGCGAAGGTTGGGATTTCCTTGCTCATCTGCTCGGCTTCGAGCTGCTGGATGATCTTGTTGGTCATGCTGTGCTCCTAAGGTGGATAACTTTATCCACCATCGATACGTTAACTATCGTTCCGCTCGCGGAGGTATTCCTCGAGCAGCTTTTTCTCTTCTCCAGAAAGTGAGCGACTTTCCAGAAGATCGGCGCGTCGTTCGAAGGTCCTGCCTAAGGACTGCTTCAAGCGCCACTGCCGGATGTGTGCATGGTTGCCGCTGAGCAACACGTCGGGTACACGCTGATCCGCATACACCTCGGGTCGGGTGTAGTGCGGGCAATCGAGCAGGCCATCGGTGAAGGAGTCTTCCTCCGCCGAGCCTACATGCCCTAAAGCTCCGGGCAGCAGCCGTGTAACCGCATCGATCAGGACCATGGCTGGCAGCTCGCCACCAGACAGTACATAGTCGCCAATCGACCACTCTTCATCGACATGAGCTTCGATGAAACGCTCGTCGATGCCTTCGTAACGACCGGCGATCAGGATCAACGACTCCTGTTCTGCCAGGTCTTTGACCGCTTGCTGGGTCAGCGTGCGGCCTTGTGGCGAGAGGTAGATCACCTTCGCCGCTGCTCCGGTCGCCTGCCTGGCGTTGGCCAAGGCGTCTTCCAGAGGCTTGATTTTCATCACCATTCCCGGACCACCCCCGAAAGGCCGATCGTCCACCGTGTGGTGACGATCCGTGGTGTAGTCCCGCGGATTCCAGCAAGTCAGTCGCAACAGACCCTGCTTCACCGCGCGGCTGGTAATGCCGTACTCGGTAATGGCCGAAAACATCTCGGGGAACAACGTGATGACGTCTACGCGAAGGTTGCCCATCGTTTAGAAGTCCGCGTCCCACTCGACCCGCATCACACCGGCCTCGAGATCGATGGCCAGCACACATTGCCGCGTATAGGGCAACAGACGCTCGCGATCATCCAGGCTGCCCGCGCAAGGCTTGACCACTACTACATCGTTGGCGCCGGTTTCCAACAGGTGATCGACCTTGCCGAACAATTGCTCGTCTTGGTTGATGACGCTCAGACCGACCAACTGGTACCAGTAGTACTCGTCGTCGTTCAGGTTGGGCAAAAGGCTGCGTGAGATACAGATCTCGTAACCGCTCAGAAGACGCGCTTCGTCACGATCGTCTAGCCCTTTGAGTTTCGCGACCAGGTCCTTTTTATTGGAACGGCCACTGACCAGCTCGACCTGCTTGACCGACCCTTCGCGCCGAAGCGTCCAGTGACGATAATCCAACAGGTTTTCAATCGGATCGGTAAAGGAAAAGACCTTCACCTCGCCGCGAACGCCGTGAACCGAAAAAATCTTGCCAACGACGATCAGGTCGTCAGCCTTTTCTGGCGTCGCGTTCATACGGTTCAGGCTGCAGCCTTGGCCGCTTCCTTCAGCAGCTGAGCAACACGCTCAGACGGCTGCGCGCCGACGCTCAACCAGTGAGCAACGCGATCTTCTTTCAGGGACAGGCGAACTTCCTGACCACGAGCGACGGGGTTGAAGAAGCCAACCTGCTCGATGTGCGAGCCGTCACGCGGGTTGCGCGAGTCGGTTACGGTCAGTTGGTAGAATGGGCGCTTTTTGGAGCCGCCACGGGCAAGACGGATGGTTAGCATTGAACATCGTTCCTGTAGTCGGTGCTGCAAATCGTGATCCTTTCAGGCACACGGGCGCCCGAAAGGCCGCACATTCTCAAGGAATATACGGGCATTTGCAAATGCCTTTTGCATCGAGCGAAGGCCTGCGTGACGATCTGCACGGTAAGCTGCCAGCCAGGGCGGGCAGCGATGACCCCGCCGAAACGGGGGTTCCGGGCCTGGCGGCGAACCACCAGCGCCCTGAATGGGTTACAGCTTCGGCATGCCGCCACCGGGCATCATGCCGCCAAGGCCACGCATCATCTTGGCCATGCCACCTTTGGTGGAGAATTTCTTCATCATTTTCTGCATTTGCTTGTGCTGCTTGATCAGCCGGCCGACGTCCTGCACCTGGGTGCCGGAACCCAACGCGATGCGGCGCTTGCGCGAGCCGCTGATCAGCTCGGGGTCGCGGCGCTCGGCCGGGGTCATGGAGCTGATGATGGCGTCCATCTGCTTGAACTGCTTCTCTGCGGCGCCCTGAGCGTTGCCCATCTGCGACAGGTTGACGCCGCCGATGCTCGGCAGCTTGTCCATCAGACCGCCCAGGCCACCCATGTTCTTCATCTGCTGCAGCTGGTCGCGGAAGTCTTCAAGATCGAAGCCCTTGCCCTTCTTCAGCTTCTTGGCCAGTTTGTCGGCCTTGGCCTTGTCGATGGTCTGCTCGGCCTGCTCGATCAGGCTGAGCACGTCACCCATGCCGAGGATGCGCGAGGCGATGCGGTCGGGGTGGAACGGCTCGAGCGCATCGCTCTTCTCACCCATACCGAGGAACTTGATCGGCTTGCCGGTGATGGCGCGCACCGACAGCGCAGCACCGCCACGGGCGTCGCCGTCGACCTTGGTCAGCACCACGCCGGTCAGCGGCAGCGCTTCACCGAAGGCCTTGGCGGTGTTGGCGGCGTCCTGGCCGGTCATGGCGTCGACCACGAACAGGGTTTCGACCGGCTTGACCGCAGCGTGCAGGGCCTTGATCTCGTCCATCATGTCGGCGTCTACGTGCAGACGGCCGGCGGTGTCGAGGATGACCACGTCGATGTATTTGAGTTTGGCCTCGCGGATCGCCGCTTCGGCGATGGCCACCGGCTTTTGCGACAGGTCCGACGGGAAGAAGGTGACGCCCACTTCGTCGGCCAGGGTTTCCAACTGCTTGATCGCCGCCGGACGATAGACGTCGGCCGAGACCACCATCACGCTCTTTTTCTTGCGTTCTTTGAGGTGGCGGGCCAGCTTGCCGGCGGTGGTGGTCTTGCCCGCGCCCTGCAGGCCGGCCATGAGCACCACGGCAGGCGGCGCGGCATTGAGCGCCAGCTCTTCGTTGGCCGCGCCCATCAGGCTTTCGAGTTCGGCCTGGACGATCTTGACGAAGGCCTGGCCCGGCGTGAGGCTGCGCGAGACTTCGGTGCCGACCGCGCGCTCCTTGACGCTGTTGACGAAATCCTTGACCACCGGCAAGGCCACGTCGGCCTCGAGCAACGCCATGCGCACTTCGCGCAGGGTGTCCTTGATGTTGTCTTCGGTCAGCTTGGCCTTGCCGGTAACGTGGCGCAGCGTCTGTGACAGGCGGTCGGTCAGGTTTTCGAACATGGTGATCCTTTCAGGCCCAATTAAAGCCGAGGGTGGTCAGGCGCCCGAGGGCAAGATGGACACGCCCGAGGCGCAGCAAGCCGGCGATTATAGCGCAGACCTGGGATCGCGCACAGCGCGCAGCCGACGGACACGCACTTCGCCGATCCAGCACCGGAGAGGCGTGCGCGGCATGGGCCGCAGACTTCCTTGCCCGCTATCTTCTATGCCACACTCCGCTTCTTTAAGGGCTTGCCTGCCAGGACTTATGCTCTCTTCACCCAGCCTCATCCCCAATCTGCTCGCCGCTGGCCTGTATCTGCTCGCCACGTTCTACCAGGCCTCGCGCATCCGCCAGGGCACCCTGGCCGACAAACGCCTGCTGGGCCTGTTCGGCGTGCTGGCCGTGCTCGCCCAGGGCGGCGCGCTGTTCTTCCAGCTGATCACGCCCCTGGGCCTGAGCCTGGACTTCTTCAGCGCCGCCAGCCTGATCGCCGTGGCGGTGATCGCCCTGACCCTGCTCGCCTGTCTGAGCATCCCGGTGGAAAACCTGCTGGTGCTGTTGTTCCCGCTCGGCGCCATCACCGCCCTGCTGTCGCAATTCGCGCCGGCTGGCACGGTACCGCTGATCAACGAAGAACCGGGCATCCTGGCGCACATCCTGTTGTCGATCCTGGCCTATGGCCTGTTCACCATCGCCGTGTTCCAGTCGCTGCTGCTGTTGTTGCAGGACCACCAGCTCAAGCACAAGCATCCGTCCGGGCTGATCCGCAACTTCCCGCCGTTGCAAACCATGGAAAGCCTGCTGTTCGGCTTCCTTTGGGCCGGTTGGGTCCTGCTCAGCGCCTCGCTGCTCTCGGGCTGGTTGTTCCTCGACAACCTGTTCGCCCAGCACCTGGTGCACAAGACCCTGCTCGCCTGCGTGGCCTGGATCGTGTTCGGCGTATTGCTGTGGGGCCGCACCCGCCTCGGCTGGCGGGGCCACAAGGCCATCCGCTGGACCCTGGCCGGCTTCTGCCTGCTGATGCTGGCCTATTTCGGCAGCAAGCTGGTACGTGAATTCATCCTGCACATCTGACGATCGCCCATGACCATCCCGCCGCCTGCCACCCTATACGGCATGCTCGCCCTGGCGCTGCTTTGGGCAGCGCTGTTCACTACCGTGGACGCTGCCCGACGCGCGCCGAGTGCCAGCGCGGACGACCAACGCCCGCAGCCTGCCCTGCCTGCACAGGCTCTGGTGTTCGGCGCTTCCCTGGGCAAATGGCTGGTGCTGTGCCTGGCATGCCTGCTGGGTTACCGGCAGGCGGGCGAACAAGGTTTCTGGCTGGCCGGGCTAGGCGCGGCCTTGGTGCTGCTGGTGGTGGCCGAGTACCTGCCGCGACGCATGGCGCGCCGCCACGCTGCCGCCTGCCACACCCTCGGCACGCACCTGCTCAAACCCTTGCTGGTGCTCATGCAGCCCCTGGCCTGCCTGCTCGACGCTTGTGCCCGTCTGCTGCTGCTACCGTTCAAACGGCCAGCGCAAGCCACCGACGCGACGGGGCAGACGCAAGACGACGCACTCGAAGACGAGCCGCTGCCAGCGCCCAAGCGCACGGGTCTGGGCGACAGCCTCCAAGCCTTGGCGCGGGTCACCGTGCAGGACATCCTGATTCCGCGCAACGAAGTCGACGGCATCAACCTGGACGACCCCATCGAGCTGATCGCCGCCCAGTTGCGCGCCAGCCGCCATACGCGCCTGCCGGTGTTCCACGCCGACATCAACCAGATCGAGGCCGTACTCAACGTCAAGTTGGTCAAGCACCTGCTCGACGCCGGCCAACTGTGCAAGGACAGCCTGCGGGCGGCGTGCCACGCTCCCTACTTCATCCCCGAAAACACACCCTTGCACTTGCAGTTGCTCAATTTCCACAAGCAGCAGCGGCGCATGGCGACCGTGGTCGACGAATACGGCGAGGTGCTGGGCATCGTCACCCTGGAAGACCTGCTCGAAGAAGTGGTCGGTGAGTTCGAAAACGAGCAGACCCTCGAAAATCCGCACATCGCGCTGCAAGACGACGGTCGTTTCCTCATCGATGGGCCGACCCCATTGCGCGAGATCAACCGCTGCCTGGGCTGGCACCTGCCCTGCGACGGTGGCCCGAAAACCCTCAACGGGCTGATCACCGAAGCGCTGGAGAGCATTCCGCAGAGCGCGGTATGCCTGAAGATCGGCAAGCATCGCCTGGAGGTCTTCGAGACCGAGGACAATTGCGTCAGCAAGGTGCTGGTCTGGACTGCAGCGCGTTAGGCTTTGTCTGAAAAGTTCTGAGACGAAGGCCAGGCCCCGCCGAAGGTGGCCCCGCCGAAGGTGGCCCCGCGTAAATCAGTGAGCAAGCGCACTGTATTGAAGTACATGAGCATTCCGAACGGGTTTTCAACGCAGCCTGGACGAGTATCAGGACTTTTCAGCCAGAGCCTAGTTATACTCGGCTCACGCTTATCCAGCCCTGCCGTCCCGCCCGCTACCCGCACCCGGCGCCCCACGGCCAGCCCGCTTCGCTGACACCCGCACGGTTCTGCTTCAATACCCCGAACAGCGCCCACCCGCCCCTACCCACTTGGGCTATCGTCAGTCCGGCGAGCACGACAACAACAATACGCTCCGGCCTTCACCCACCTGCGCCTGTCTTGCCGTGTGGCGACATGCCCGTGGGTAGCTCCGCGTAGCGAATCCGACCGTCAGGGACCTACTCGATGACCATCAGCGACACCTCCGTCCGGCCGTCCGCGCCAGTCAACTCACCTGCCCGCGTGGCGACCGCCAGCTTCATCGGCACCGCCATCGAGTTCTACGATTTCTACGTTTACGCCACGGCTGCAGCGCTGGTGATCGGGCCGATCTTCTTCCCCTCCGGGTCCGGCACGGTGCAGATGCTGGCGGCCTTTCTCACCTTTGGCATCGCCTTCCTGGCCCGCCCTTTGGGGTCGGCGCTGTTCGGCCACTTCGGCGACCGCATCGGGCGCAAGTCGACCCTGGTCGCCTCGCTGCTGCTGATGGGGGTCTCCACCACGCTGATCGGCGTGCTGCCGGGCTATGACAGCATCGGCGTGTGGGCGCCGATCCTGCTCTGTCTGCTGCGCTTCGGCCAGGGTCTGGGCCTGGGCGGCGAATGGGGCGGCGCAGCCTTGCTGGCCACCGAGAACGCTCCGGCCGGCAAACGCGCCTGGTTCGGCATGTTTCCGCAGCTCGGCCCGTCGATCGGCTTTCTCGCCGCCAACGGTCTGTTCCTGACCCTGGCCCTGCTGCTGAGCGACGAGCAATTCCGCGCCTGGGGCTGGCGCATCCCCTTCCTGCTCAGCGCCGCGTTGGTGTTGGTGGGTCTGTACGTGCGCCTCAAGCTCGAAGAAAGTCCGGTGTTCGCGAAGGCCGTGGCGCTTCAGGAGCGGGTCAAGCTGCCGGTGGTCGACCTGTTCGCCCACTACTGGCGCCCGACCGTGTTGGGCGCCGCAACCATGGTGGTGTGCTATGCGCTGTTCTACATCTCGACGGTGTTCTCGCTGAGTTACGGCGTGACCACGCTGGGCTACAGCCGCGAAACCTTCCTCGGCCTGCTGTGCCTGGCCGTGGTCTTCATGGCGCTGGCAACGCCGTTGTCGGCCTGGCTCAGTGACCGCTATGGGCGCAAGCCGGTGTTGATCGTCGGCTGCCTCCTGGCCGTGGCGTCGGGTTTCACCATGGAGCCGCTGCTGACCTCGGGTTCGACTGCGGGCGTAGCGCTGTTCCTGAGCCTGGAGCTGTTCCTGATGGGGGTGACCTTCGCGCCGATGGGGGCCTTGCTGCCCGAGCTGTTCCCGACCCATGTGCGCTACACCGGCGCATCGGCCGCCTACAACCTGGGGGGCATCGTCGGGGCTTCGGCGGCACCGTTCTTCGCGCAGAAGCTGGTGAGCATGGGTGGCTTGAGCTGGGTAGGCGGATACGTGTCAGCGGCAGCGGTGCTTAGCCTGATCGCGGTGCTGTGCCTGAAGGAAACCCGCGACACCGAGCTTTAGGCAGAACCGGCACGAGGCATTGCACCTTGTGCCGGTATCCGGGCTGGCCCCTTGGAAGGTCAGATGGCGGTCTGTCCTGACGACCAGGCCACCTGGCAGGGATCAAGGGCAGCGACCCCAGGTGACTCCCACCCGCCCAGCAGCCGGACCGGCCTCAGAACTCGACGTTGACCGCCTGCGCGGCGCGGCTCGCCTTGGCCCGCGCAGCGTCGGTGGACTCGTCGCGCGCCAGGCACACGCCCATGCGCCGCTGGCCGTCGATCTGCGGCTTGCCGAACAGGCGCAGGGCCGTGTCGGGTTCGCTCAGGGCCGCGCCCAGATTGGCGAAAGCGGTCTGCGTCGAGGTGCCCTGGGGCAGGATCACCGCCGAGGCCGACGGGCCGAACTGGCGTACCACCGGAATCGGCAGACCGAGGATGGCCCGGGCATGCAGGGCGAACTGCGACAGGTCCTGGGAAATCAGGGTCACCAGGCCAGTGTCGTGCGGCCGTGGCGAGACTTCGCTGAACCACACCTGGTCGCCCTTGACGAACAGCTCCACGCCGAACAGGCCGCGCCCGCCCAGGGCATCGGTCACCGCCTTGGCCACGTGCTGGGCGGCGGCCAGGGCCGTGGCGCTCATCGCCTGGGGCTGCCACGACTCTTGGTAGTCCCCTTTTTCCTGGCGATGGCCGACCGGTTCGAGGAAGGTGGTGCCGCCCACATGGCGCACGGTCAGCAAGGTGATTTCGTAGTCGAAGTCGATGAAGCCCTCGACGATCACCCGCCCGCCGCCGGCACGGCCGCCTTCCTGGGCGTAGGTCCAGGCGCTCTGCAGCTCGGCGTCGCTGCGCAGCAGGCTCTGGCCCTTGCCCGAGGAGCTCATCACCGGCTTGACCACGCATGGATAACCGACGTCGGCCACGCCCTTGGCGTAGTCCTCGTAGGTGTCGGCGAAGTGGTAAGGCGAGGTGGGCAGGTCCAACTCTTCGGCGGCCAGGCGGCGGATGCCCTCGCGGTTCATGGTCAGCTGGGTGGCGCGGGCGGTGGGTACCACGTTGAAGCCTTCGCTCTCCAGTTCGACCAGGGTGGCAGTGGCGATGGCCTCGATTTCCGGGACGATGTAGTGCGGCTTTTCCGCCTCGATCACTGCGCGCAATGCCACGCCGTCGAGCATGTTGACCACATGGCTGCGGTGCGCCACCTGCATGGCCGGGGCATCGGCATAACGGTCGACGGCGATCACCTCCACGCCCAGGCGTTGCAGTTCGATCACCACTTCCTTGCCCAGCTCGCCACAGCCACAGAGCAGTACACGGGTCGCGGTCGGCGACAATGGGGTTCCGATACGGGTCATCACAGGTTCTCCAGGTGGATAGCGACGCTCGCCGGAGGCGAACGGGGGATGCGAAAGTATGGAGGCGCTTACGACAGCGCCGCGCCACGCCGCGCGCGCCAGCTCATGGCCAGCCAGACGGCGGTGACACCAGCGAATTTCGAAGCCATGGCCGTGCCGACCACAACGGGCGTCAGTGCGCCGATCATGCCGAAGAAAATCAGGGTGTCGACCGGGATGCTCAGCGCCGAGCTCAACCACAGACGGTCTCGCAGCGGGCGGCGGGTGAGGCTGAAGACCAGCCAGTCGATCAGTTCGGAGACGAAGAACGCCGTGGCGCTGGCCAGGGCGATGGCCGGCTGCGAAGTGACGTAGGACAGCACCAGCGCCGCCAGCATGGCCAGCAGCGCACCATGGCCGTAGCGGGTCTGCACCATGTCGCGCAGGATGAACACCAACCCACCCCAGGCGGACCAGATCACATCCAGGTGGGGCGCGCTGGAGAAGGCGAAGTTGATCAGCACGACGCTGCCGATGTAGGCGATGAGAAAGAGCATGCACGTAGACCTTCGGACAAGCCGCACAGGGTACTAAATTTCCCTGGGCAATGCAGCCGGCCATGGGGTGGGTGGCGTTGTGGGTCGGCTGGCGAAGATGCTGAAGCGAGGGTTGGTCAGGTGCTGCGAGCGGCCTTGGAATGGCGTCGCCAGAATTAGTGAGGTTTTGTGAACAGTTCTGGAATGGCGTCGCCAGGGTTGGGCCGGCGTTGCCGGCCATCGCGGCTAATCGGAGCGCCGAACCGGCCGCTCCCACTCCTGCGGCAGGAACGGCCGTGTGGGCACGCCGATTCACGCGCATTGAACCGCCAGGCGGCGCTCCGATTAGCCGCGATGGACCACCAAGCGGCCTCTACCGACTCCTGTGGGAGCGGCCGGCCGGCGCTCCGGTTCAGCCGCGATGGACCGCAAAGCGGTCCCATACCTATCAACCCACCAAGACCTGCCAAACCTGCCAGCAACCCGTTCCATCCTGCGCCCGCCCCGCTTACGAGAACACCAATCCCGCCGCCACAGCCCGCTCGTGACACATCGCCAGTACCGCCCGCCGCTCGTCGTCGTCCATCTTCGACCAGCGCGCGATCTCCGCGACGCTGCGCTGGCAACCGGTGCAAATATCCTGCTCGTCCAACGCACAGATGCTCACGCACGGCGAAGCCACCGGCCGCCCCGCCCGCTCACTCATCGTCGGCCACCAGCTCGGCGGCATAGCGCTGGGCGTTGCTCACGTAATGCGCGGCGCTGGCTTCGAGCATGCGTTTCTGCGTGTCGGTCAACTCGCGCACCACCTTGCCGGGCGAGCCCATCACCAGCGAGCCGTCGGGAATCTCCTTGCCCTCGGGGATCAGCGCGTTGGCGCCGATGATGCAGTGCTTGCCGATACGCGCGCCGTTGAGGATCACCGCATTGATGCCGATCAGGCTGTAATCGCCGACCGTGCAGCCGTGCAACATGGCCTTGTGGCCGATGGTCACGCCCTTGCCCAGGGTCAGCGGCGAACCGGGATCGGTATGGATTACCGCACCGTCCTGCACGTTGCTGTCTTCGCCGATGTCGATCAGTTCGTTGTCGCCGCGCAGCACGGCGTTGAACCAGACGCTGGCGCGCGCTTGCAGGCGTACCTTGCCGATCAGCGTGGCGTTCGGCGCCGTCCAACTGCTGGGATGGGCTTCGACCCGCAACGGGCCCAGGCGGTAATGCATGATGGTGTCCTCAGGTTGCACGGCTGGCGGGTGGTCCCGCTCAAATGGGAGTGGAGCGCGCAGGCGGCTCATTCAGGTTGATGCCGGCATCGAACAGCAGGTTGACCAGCTCGACGATCATGATCGCCGACAGCCCCCAGATCTTGTAGCCGTCATAACGATAGCTGGGTACGTACCAACTGCGCCCCTGATAGTCGATGCGATGGGTGTGCTCGCGCGGGTCCTGGGCGAAGAAGGCCAGCGGCACGCTGAACACGGCGGCGATTTCGGCATCGTTGGGCCGGTAGTCGACGTAGTCGGGGATCAGCCCGACGAATGGCGTCACCTTCAAGCCGTGCAGCGAGATCAGCGGGCTGAGCGGGCCGAGCACTTCCACCAGCCCGGGCGGCAGGCCGATTTCCTCTTCGGCTTCGCGCAGCGCGGTGAAGACCAGGTCAGGGTCTTCCGGGTCGCGCCGGCCGCCAGGAAAGGCGACCTCCCCGCCATGGGTCGAAAGGCCTTGGGCGCGCAGGGTCAGGACCAGCTCGGGGACCTCGCCGCGGGTGATGGGCAGCAACACCGCCGCTTCCGGGAAACGGCGGTCCGTTTCCAGGGCAGCAGGCACGTGGCTCCCCATTCTGCGAACCAGCTCGTCCAACATTCACGCACTCTCGGTTTCAGGGTCTGCCCGGCATGATGCACCAAAAGCCGTCGGTCGCCCAAGCCCCGGCAAGGCCTGCTTGCCGAGCCTGCCTGCGGCGCGCCAAGATAGCCGCACTTTCGAACGACGGCCATCGACATGAATTTTTGCAGCGCCTGCGGCAACCCGGTGATCCAACGCATTCCCGAAGGCGACAGCCGTTTGCGCTTCGTGTGTCCGAACTGCCACACCATTCATTACCAGAACCCCAACATGGTCGCCGGCGTGCTGCCGACCTGGGGCAGCCAGGTGCTGCTGTGCCGCCGTGCCATCGAGCCGCGCCGCGGCTTCTGGACGCTTCCGGCCGGGTTCATGGAAAACGGCGAGACCCTCGAACAGGCCGCGCGCCGCGAAACCGGCGAAGAAGCCTGCGCGCGGGTCGGCGCGGCCAGCCTGTACCAGCTGTTCGACCTGCCGCACATCAATCAGGTGCACGTGTTCTTCCGCGCCGAACTGCAAGACCTGGATTTCGCCGTGGGCATCGAGAGCCTGGAAGTGCGGCTGTTCGAAGAGCACGAGATTCCCTGGGACCACTTGGCGTTTCGCACCGTGGCGCGCACGCTGCAGTGCTACTATCGCGACCGCATCGAGCAGCGCTACCCCGTTGGCCATGAATACGTGCAGCCGATGAACCTCGCCTCTGCCAACCCTCTTTCCCGGGAATAACGTTTCATGCGTCGCTTGCTTGCCGTGCTCTGCCTGTGCCTGACCTCGACGGCCCAGGCCGCCTTCACCGAAGTCATCATTCGCAAACCGCTGACGCCCGCCGCCGCGCCTGCGGTGACCACGGTGCGGCCGGCCGCGGCGGTGGACAAGATCCTGGTGGTCAAATCCGAGCGCCGCCTGCAACTGCTCAGCCGCGGCGAGCCGCTCAAGACCTACCGCATTTCCCTGGGCAAGCAACCCAAAGGCGCCAAGCTGCGCGAAGGCGACAAACGCACGCCCGAAGGCTTCTACTGGATCGATTGGCGCAAGAACAGCAGCCGCTACAACCTGGCCATGCACGTTTCCTACCCCAACGTCGCCGATGCCGCGCGCGCCAAGCAGGAGGGCGTGCCGCCCGGCGGCATGATCATGATCCACGGTACGCCGATCGACGAGCAGTACCCGGAGTGGTATTTCCATACGCTGGACTGGACCGAAGGCTGCATCGCCATGCGCAATGCCGACATGCGTGAGGTCTGGAGCCTGGTCAAGGACGGCACCATGGTGGAAATTCGCCCCTGACCCTGCGGTCTCGATCTGATCGCAAAGAAAACGCCTACAAACTTTGCACTTCTGCCTGACACCCATGTAGGTAGGGTACGGCAGCGCGCCATCGACCTGCGCTCGTAGACTTTTCGCAAACAAAAAGTACGGATACGTACGCATTTTGCGGAATCGAGCGATGTTCAAAGTGAGTAATCGGCAGGTCCGGCTTTGTCTGTATGGCCTGTTGCTGGGTTCGACGGTCACCCTATCCTCAGCGGCTGAAGACTTCGCCACACGGGTGTTGCGCGAACAGCAACAGACGCTGCGGACCGAACAGGAACGTCTGCGCATCGAGCGTTGGCAACGCCGACAAGAGCCTGTCGAGCACCACACCGAGCGCCAACCTCCCGTCCATGCCGACACTCAGTGCTGGCGCCTCGACGGCATTCGCCTGCGCGGCAACCGGCGCCTCGATGAGCACACCTTGCGCCAGGCACTGCAACCGCTTCTGACTGCATGCGTCGGGGTCGAAGGCATCAACCGGATACTGCGTGCCCTCACCGCGCGCTATGTGGCAGCCGGCTATCCGACCAGCCGGCCAACGTTGCTCGGCCAACCCGAAGACGGCGCGCCGCTGGACATCTTCATCGACGAAGGCTTCGTCGAACGCATCGAACTGGCCGACCCCACCGAGGCACTGTCGCTGCGCGGCGCTTTCCCCGGCGTGCTCGGCGAACCGCTGTATCTGCCCCAACTCGAACAGGGCCTGGACCAGCTCAACCGCCTGCGCGCCTTCGAATTCGGCCTCGACGTGCTGCCAGGCGAACTGCAAGGCGGATCGCGGATACGTCTGCACAACCGGCAACCCGACAAGCGCTGGCATTTGGATGCCAGGCTCGACAACCGTGGCACGGCGTACGGCGGCCGGCATCGACTCAACCTCACGTTCGGCCTGGACAGCCCGCTGGGGCTCAATGGCGACCTGCGCCTGTACGCGCAGCGCCTGGTGTTCCATGCGCCGGGCCAGAGCCTGGCCTGGGGCGGCTCCTACAGCCTGCCTTACGGGGCCTGGACCTTCGCCGGCTTCGTAGCGCAGAGCCAACACGAAACGCCCATTCCACAGACGCGTCTGCGCAGCCATGGCGCCACCCAGCTGCTGGGCGCGAACGTCGAGCGGCTGCTCTGGCGCGGACAGCGCGGCCTGCTCAGCAGCGCTCTGCGCGTGTCGCACAAGCGCTTGCACAGCGACCTCAACGGCTGGCGCATCGATGTGCAGAGCCCGCAACTGTTGACTGCCGACCTGGGAGTGAACCTGCTCTGGCGCGGACCCGGCCTGTGGTATGCCTCGCTCGGCCTGGGCTATGGCCAGAGCGTCAGCGACGACCCCAAACGCCGCAGTGCCGCGCCGCGTTTCAACCAGTACCGAGCCAGCCTCCTGCACCGCCGCGCGCTGTCGGCCGACGCCAGCCTCAGCCTGCAAAGTCAGATAGAGGCCCAGTACAGCCCCGATCCGCTGCCAGCCATCGAACAGCTCGCCTTGAACAACGACAACGCCGTGCGCGGTTTTCGCGAGCGCAGCGTGGCCGCCGCCAGCGGCTTGAGCTGGCGCAACGAACTCGGCCAGACCTTCTCGCTTTCCTGGTGGCCTGGCTTGGCGGTACGTCCCCATCTGGCCCTGGACGTGGGCTGGGCTCGCCATCATCGCGCCGCCCGCCTCGAACGCCGGCAGGGCGAAGTCGACTCCCAGCGGCTGATCGGGGCGGCCGTGGGGCTGGACCTGCAACTGCCAGGCAGGCAACAGCTGCGCCTGCAATACCAGCGCGCCTTGCACGCCAGCGACCTTCCCCGCCACGCCCTGGAGCCCGGCTTCTGGGCCGTGGAATGGCAACTGAACCTGTGATTCACCCACAAGAGAGCATCACCATGAATGAAGCCCGAGAAACCTCGAAGCGCCGCCCCGACGTACTGCGCTGGACCATCTTCATGTGTCTGGCCAGCCCTGGGCTCGGCGTTGCCGCCGATGCCCTGCAAGCCGTCGGCGGCCCCGCTGGCATGGCGTCGGTCGACCTGAGCCACGGCGTACCGGTGATCGACATCGTCGCCCCCAACGCCAACGGCCTGTCGCACAACCAGTTCCTCGACTACAACGTCGGCCAGGCGGGGGTAGTCCTGAACAATTCGTTGAGCGAGGGGCAGTCGCAACTGGCCGGCGCCCTGGCCGGCAATGCGCAGTTCCACGGACAGGCCGCGTCCACCATCATCAACGAAGTGGTCAGCCGCAACGCCTCGCTGGTCGAAGGCGCGCAAGAGATCTTCGGCCGCCCCGCCGACTACATCCTGGCCAACCCTAATGGCATCACGGTCAACGGCGGCCAGTTCATCAACACCTCGCGGGCCAGTTTCCTGGTCGGCAAGCCTGTGATCGAAGACCAGCAGCTCAAGCGCCTGGACACCCTCGACGCCACGGGTCAGTTGCAGGTGCTGGAGCGCGGCGCTGCCAACAGCGGCGGCGGCCTGGACCTGATCGCGCCCAAAGTGACCAGCAGCGGCTCGCTGCTGGCAGCAGGCGACCTCAACGTGCTGGCCGGACGCAACCGCCTGGCCAGCGGCTCGCTGGACGTGCTGGAGCACCTGCCTGGCGAATCGGGCAGCGTCGATGCCAGCCTGTTCGGCGCCATGCACGCAGGGCGCATCCGCATCGTGTCCACCGCCGAGGGGGCAGGCGTGCGCATGGGCCCCACGCAGGCAACGGCGGACAAGGAATTGACCGTACGCTCGGCTGGGTCCTTGACCGTGGAAGGCAGCGAACGCGGCCACAGCAGGTTGCAGGTGACGGAGGGCGACCTGACCCTCGAGGCCGCTGGCGACCTGCACCTGAGCGCAGTCAGCGGCAGCGCACGCACGGTCGATGTCGCGGCCGGCAAGGCGCTGACGCTCGACGGCAAAACCCGTGAAGACGTCAGCCGCAGCCGCGACGAGTGGAACAAGAAGCTGTGGTTCGTCACCACCGAAACCTACAGCCGGCAAGACACCCGCACCCAGCGTAAACACTACGGCGTGCTGCTCACCGCCAGCGACGACATCAAACTGCGTGCCAGCGGCGACATGCGCCTGACCGGCACTGAACTCGCGGCCGCCGACCGACTGCACCTGGACAGCGGCGGCCGGCTCGACCTCCTCGCCGCCAGCGACAGCGACCGGCAGCAGCGTCAGGTTCGCCACCGCAAGCACCTCTGGCGCGGCGACAGCGACAGCGACCAGTACCGTGAAAGCGCCGTGCCTAGCGTGCTCAAAGGCGCCAATGTGCAGCTCGGTGCGGGCGGCGACGTGCACATCGTCGGCAGCCAGGTGCTGAGCCAGAACGATCTGCAGATCAGCGGCCGCCATGTGCAGATCGACGCCCAGCGCCTCGACGAGCGCGAGCAGCACCGCGACTATCGCGGCGACCTGGTGTCCGGCACTTTCTTCGGCGATCGCCAGGGCCATGACGGCGAAGCCGGTAGGATGGTCGGTAGCAAGGTGCGTGCAGACGGAGTGCTGAAGGTCACCGCAGAGCGTGCCAGCATCCGCGGCAGTGAAGTGTTCGGGGACAAGGATGCGCTGCTGCACAGCACGGTCGGCGCACTGGAGGTGGCCGCAGCCACCGGCGAAAGCACGCAAAGCCGCACGGCTTCGAGCAGCAAAGTGTTCGGCGTGTTCGGCAACAGCAGCGCGCGTACCGACCGCGAGCAGCAGGTGCTGTCGAGCGACCTCAGCTCGCGCACCAATCTGCGTCTGGCCAGTGCCGGCGACCTGCACATCGAAGGCGCCCGCGTCCATGCCGACCAGCAACTGACGGCCGAGGCCGGCGGCGACCTGAGCATCGTCAGTGCGGCGAGCCGGAGCAGCAGCCAGCAGGCCGAGCGGCAACGCACGTTCAGCGCCCACGCCAGACAGACCCGTGAGGCCGAAGGGGAAAAAGCCGGCTCGCGGCAGTTCGATGCGGGCGTCGGCTACGAAGTCGCGAGCACGGAAAAACACAGCAGTGCCACCCAGCAGACCGCCAGCGAACTCAGCGGCGCCAGCGTCGCGTTGCGCAGCGGCAACACCTTGCAGGTCAAAGGCTCGAAGGTCAGCGCCGAAGGGGGCGACGTCACGCTGGCCGCGCAAAAAGTCGACCTGGGCGTGACACGCAACGACAGCCGCGAACTCACCACGCGTACCGAAAGCGGTGGCGGCCTGGCCGTGACCGGTGGCATCGATCGGGTCGGTAGCGCGTTCCATGGCAAACATGACCAGACCGTCACCGAACGTCTCGAAAGCCGGATCCAACGCAGTGAGCTGAGCGCGGGCGGCGAGGTCCGTATCGATGCGCCGGATGTGGTCAACGAGGCCACCCTGATCAAAACGGGCTCCAAACTGAAGATGGTTGCCGAGCGGGTGGAGAGCCGCGCGGCGGACGACATCGAGCACACCGACACCCGCACCCGGAACTGGAACGCCAGCCTCGGCGCGAGCCTGGAGTACCGCGACATCACCCGGCCCATCGAACGCCTGGCGCAGGGCGAGGAAGCGGCGCGCTTCCAGCAGGCGTCCCCTGAGGATGCGATGGCGCCACCCAGCGTCGGCGCCGATGCCACGCTCGCCCATGTGAGCAGCCAGCGTCTGGACACCCAAACCACGGCGCACGTGACCGAACTGGACGCGGGCGCCATCGAACTCAAGGCCGACACCCTCACTGACGTCGGCACCACCTACAAAGCCAGCGCTGGCCAAGTGGCGATAGACGCGCAGCAACACCACCTGCTGGCCGCACACGACAGCCGGACGCTCATCGACGACACGCTGAAGGTCGATGGCGGAGTACGTGTCGACACCAGCACCGGCGCGGACGTCAACGTACGCGTCACCGGTGCGGTAGAAAAGGACCACAGCCGGCTCGCCACCCGCACGGCCAAGGTCGGCAGCTTGCAGGGCCAAAGCGGTATCCAGGTGCAACTGGGCAGCGATGGCCTGTATGAAGGCACGCGTATGGACGGCGGCGATGGCCCGATCCTGATAGACAGCGCCGGCCCACTGACGGTCAGCGCCGCCAGCGATTCGCTGGACAAGACCAGCAGCGAACTCGACGCCAACCTGTGGAGCAAAGGCGGCAACAACCCAGCCAGGACTGGCCTGGACGCACGCGTCTATGGCGACTACGCCAGTCACCAGGCCAGCGATCGCAAGGCCCAGGTCGCACAGCTCGACGCCAAAGGCGACGTGACCTTGCGCAGTGGCGGCGACCTCACCCTCGAAGGCGTGAAAATCGGCCGCCGCGAAGCGCCGGTCGGCGAGGTGACGCTCGACAGCGCTGGCGTACTCAAGGATGTGGCCGCCTACGACACGCACCAGGCCAAGGGTAGCGTGCTCGGCGGTGGCGTGGAGCTGGCAGGCTCATATGGTGCGAGCAGCGCAGGCGCACTGGGCGGGCACCTGACCTCGGGCAAGGTCGACGAAGACAGCCGGACCGCCCAGGACCCGAGCGTGCACAGCCGTGGCACGCTGACCGCCGCCAGCCAGGCCCGCGAAGACCAGGCCATCCACCTGCAAGGCTTGCAGGTCAATGCCCAGGCGCTGGCGCTCGACGCCGCCAAGGGCGGTGTCCTCGCCGAAGCGTCGAGCGGCTATGACCGGCGCGACAACCTGGCGATCACCGCCGGTGCCGGTTTCAATCTGAGCAAGGCCGCACTGGCAGCCGACGATGTGCGCGGCCTGCACGGTCGGGTCAAGGTCGAGCTGGACAAGCGCGACAACCTGACCTGGAACGACAGCGCCTGGCGCGCCGATCAGGTGACCCTGAGCAGCGCCGGCGATACCCGCGTGGAGGGCGTGCGCGTCGAGGGCGAGCGCATCGGCGGTGCCATCGACGGCAACCTGGTGGTCGCCAGCCGCAAGGACCATGTCGACAGCACCCGCGTGCAAGTGGATGCGCGCTTGAGCCATGAGAAGAATCCGCAGGGTTACCTGAATGCCGCCACCTCAGTGGCGGGGCCGGCAGCCGACAAGGTCAAGGAGAAGGCGGGCTCGGCCCTGAGCACGATCGACCCCGGCCTTTCGCCGACCCTGAAGGTCGATGCTTCGCGCATCGCCCGCGACAGCGTGGCCCAGCAGAGCGGGCTCAAGGGCAGCGAAGGTATCGCCTTGACCGTCGCCGGCGACACGCAACTGATCGGTGCCCGTCTGCAGGCGCCACGCGGTAGCGTCGATCTGGGCGGCAGCGCCATCACCCAGCAGACGCTGCGCGGCCAGGATTACCGCCGCGACGTCGGCATCGATGCGTCCAACTCGGCGCCCGACCTGGGCACGGCCGTAGCCGAGTTCAGCAAAGGCAAAGGCGCGGCGGACGGCGAAAACGCGCTGGACCTCGGCCTGCTGCGCACCAGCGGTTACAGCCGCGACGGCGAGTGGGCCGCGTCGATCCAGCAACAGGCCGGCAAACCCTGAGCCATCGGCAAACGTCCAACGGCCCTTCGCGGGCCGTTGGCGTTGCGCGCAGTCAATAAACGAAACCGACGTCACAAAACCATCACAAGAGGGCTCTACAGTCGCCCTTCTCTCCCCCCTCTACAGGAAAAAGGACACCCGATGAGTCGAGCAAGCGGCGACAGCGTGGATCGCAATACCAGTGGCAACCTCAGCCTGGAGCGGGTCATGGACGCTCGCCTGAGCCGTCGCAGCGTGCTGCACGGCAGCCTTGGCGCCGCTGTCGCCATGATCGCTGGCGTGGGGCTGGGTGGCGGCGCCATGGCCCATGCCGCGGCACCCGTTGCCGATCGTCGAGCGCCAGCCTCCGCTCGACCTCTGGCGTTAGGCTTCACCTCCATTCCCGGTTCGCGCACCGACGGCTGTACCGTGGCAGCGGGCTACAGTGCCTATGTGCTGGCGCCCTGGGGCACGCCGCTCAACGAGCGCGGCCGCCCCTGGCAGCGCGACGGCAGCAACAGCGCCGCCGACCAGGCCAACGCCATGGGCATGCACCACGACGGCATGCACTTTTTCCCCATCGACGGCAGCGCCGAGGACGGCCTGCTGGCGATCAATTTCGAATACATCGACCCTGCCGCCTTGCATCCCGCCGGCCCCACCCGCACAGCCGACGGCAAGCGCCCGGTCGAGGAGGTGCGCAAGGAGATCAACGCCCACGGCGCGGGCGTGGTGCGCCTGAGCAAACGCCAGGGGCGTTGGCAAGTGGTCGACAACCATCCGCTCAACCGCCGCTTCACCACCGCCTCGCGCATGCGCATCGCCGGCCCCCTGCACGGCAGCGAACACGTCAAGACCCGCTATTCGCCTGACGGCAGCCATTGCCGCGGCACCAACAACAATTGCGGCAACGGCTACACACCCTGGGGCACCTACCTGACGTGCGAGGAGAACTGGCCGGCGATCTTCGTCAACACCGCCACGCCCAGCGCCGACCAGGTGCGCCTTGGCGTGTCCACCAGCACCGGGCAGTACCGTTGGGAAAGCGCAGCGGGCGCAGCGGACGAAAACCAGGACGAGTTCGCCCGCTTCGACATCACGCCCCGTGCCGCCCATGCCAGCGAGGACTACCGCAACGAGGCCAGCACCTACGGCTACATCGTCGAGATCGATCCCTACGACGCACGCACCCTGCCTACCAAGCGCACCGCCCTGGGGCGTTTTCGCCACGAAGGCTGCTGCCCGGGCTTGGCCCGGGCCGGCGAACCCTTGGTGTGGTACATGGGCGACGATTCCAACAACGAATACCTGTACAAGTACGTGTCCGATGCGCATTGGGACCCCGCCGACGCCAACCCGGCCGATCGACTGGCCACCGGCGCCAAGTACCTGGACCACGGCACGCTCTACGTCGCCCGGTTCGACGCCGATGGCAGTGGTCTGTGGCTGCCGCTCGACGCCGCCAGCCCCACCCGCGACGGCAGCACGCTCGGCGCGCGCTTCGGCGACCTGGCGGGCATTCTGCTCGATACCCGCAGCGCCGCCGATGCCGTAGGCGCCACACCCATGGACCGCCCCGAGTGGACCGCCGTCAACCCGCTCAACGGCGACGTCTATGTGACCCTGACCAACAACAGCGTGCGCAGCGCCGACAAGACCGATGCCGCCAACCCGCGCGGGCTGAACCGCCATGGCCACATCATTCGCTGGCACGAGGCCGACGATCGGCGCAGCTTCACCTGGAACATCTTCGTATTCGGCGCCAATGCCACGGGCGGCGCCGAACTCAACCGCTCGGGGCTGACCGAGCTCAACCAGTTCGCCAGCCCCGACGGCATGCGCTTCGATAGCCGCGGCGTGCTGTGGTTCGAGACCGACAACAGCGAGGCGAGCGTCGCCGACTACACCAACGACCAGTTGTTGGCCGTAGTGCCGCAACGCCTGGTCGATGCGGCAGGCAAGTCGGCGCCGATCAATCCCGACAACCAGGCCGAGCTGCGACGTTTCTTCGTCGGCCCCAACGGCTGCGAAGTGACCGGCCTCGCCTTCACGCCCGACAACAAGACGCTGTTCGTCAACATCCAGCATCCGGGCAACTGGCCCTACAGCGACAGGGCCACCGAACCGACCCCGGCCGGACAACGCGTACGGCCGCGCTCGGCGACGGTGGTCATCCAGCGCGACGACGGTGGCGAGATCGGTACGCAGTGATATCGAGGGTGCCGCGGCTCGTCCTCCTGCCGGAGGGCGAAAAACTGCTGGACCGTTGCACAATCGAGCAAGAAGCAACAGACACCGCCCGGCGCAGGACGCAACCGGGCGAGGCCTTTCAGATGTCCAGCAGACGCCAGACTTCGTAAGCGGGCGTTTCGTACGGGTGGTGGGCTTTCAACGCGTCGACCACCGGAACGATCAGCGCATCGTCCACCACCAGCTCGACCTTCCACTCCTCCGCCCGTTCGACCTGGCCCTGACGCCCGGCGAACGGCTGGCTGCCGTCCAGCGGGCGGAACTGGCCGTGGCCCAGGGTCTGCCAGGCGCAGTGGTCATAGCTGCCGATGTGCCCGCCACCAGCGGCGAACACGGCGGCCTTGACCGCTTCGACGTGGCTGTCGGGCACGAAGAAGGCCAGCTTGTACACCCCTTAGTCCACCCAAACCCGCGCATTGCGGAACATGCGCATGAGGGCCGCGTCTTCCTGCCAGTCGTCCGGGCGCCAGGAGTTCTGCACCGCGCGGAAGACCCGCTCGGGGTGCGGCATCATGATGGTCACACGGCCGTCGAGGCTGGTCAGGCCGGTGATCCCGCGCGGCGAGCCGTTGGGGTTGGCCGGGTAGGTTTCGGTGACCTTGCCATGGTTGTCGACGAAGCGCAGCGCCACGCAACCCGAGGCATCGGCCTGTTGCAGGGCCCGCTCGTTGGCGAACTCGGCATGGCCTTCACCGTGGGCGATGGCGATCGGCATGCGCGAACCGGCCATGCCCTCAAGGAAGATCGAGTTGGACTTCTGCACCTCGACCATGGCCACACGGGCCTCGAACTGTTCCGAACGGTTGCGCACGAAATGCGGCCAGTGCTCGGTGCCCGGGATCAGCTCGTGCAGGTTGGACATCATCTGGCAACCGTTGCACACACCCAGGGCGAAGCTGTCGCTGCGGGCGAAGAAGGCTTGGAAGGCATCCCGCGCACGGCTGTTGAACAGCGCCGACTTGGCCCAACCCTCACCGGCGCCCAGCACGTCGCCGTAGGAGAAGCCACCGCAGGCGACCAGGCCCTTGAAGGCTTCGAAATCGACGCGACCGGCGAGGATATCGCTCATGTGCACGTCGATGGCGGCGAAACCGGCGCGGTCGAAGGCCGCAGCCATCTCCACCTGACCGTTGACGCCCTGCTCGCGCAGGATCGCCACTTGCGGACGAATGCCTTTCTTGATGTAGGGTGCGGCGATGTCGTCGTTGACGTCGAAGCCCAGCTTGACCGACAGGCCGGGATTGTCTTCTTCGAGCAGCGCGTCGAATTCCTGGTCGGCGCATTCGGCGTTGTCGCGCAGGCGCTGGATGCGGTAGCTGGTTTCGGCCCACTCGCGCTGCAGGGTGGAGCGCTTGCCGCTGTAAAGCACCTCATCGCCCAGGCGCACGTGGATGTCGTTGTTGTTGATCGGCTGGCCGATGACCGCAGCGCAATTCTCGCCCAGGCCCGCCGCGCTGAATTGGCTCAGCACCACGGGGGTGGAATCGCGACGCACCTGGATCACCGCACCCAGCTCTTCGTTGAAGAGCACGGCGCAGGCTTTGTCCGCATCGCCGGTGAGGGTCTTGAGGTCGAGGTTCACGCCACAATGGCCGGCGAAGGCCATTTCCAGCACGGTGGTCATCAGGCCACCGTCGGAGCGGTCGTGGTAGGCCAGCAGGTGGCCGTCGGCGTTGAGGCCCTGGATCACCGCGAAGAAGGCCTTGAGGTCTTCGGCGTTGTCGACGTCGGGGGCCTTGTCGGCCAGCTTGCCGTGGGTCTGTGCCAGGATCGAGGCGCCCATGCGGTTCTGCCCGCGGCCCAGGTCGATCAGGATCAGGTCGGTTTCGCCCTTGTCCATGCGCAGCTCTGGAGTCAGGGTCTTGCGCACGTCGGTGACCGGGGCGAAACCGGTGATGATCAGCGACAGCGGCGAGGTCACGCTCTTGTCGACGCCGGCCTCGTTCCACTGGGTCTTCATGGACATGGAGTCCTTGCCGACCGGGATGGTGATGCCCAACGCCGGGCACAACTCCATGCCCACGGCCTTGACCGTGTCGTACAGGCGCGCGTCTTCGCCGGGGTGGCCGGCGGCGGACATCCAGTTGGCCGACAGTTTGATGTCGGACAGCTTGGCGATGGGCGCGGCGGCCAGGTTGGTCAGAGTTTCGCCGATGGCCATGCGCCCGGATGCCGGGGCGTCGAGCAGCGCCAGCGGTGTGCGTTCGCCCATCGCCATGGCTTCGCCGGTGTAGACGTCGAAGCTGGTGGCGGTGACGGCGCAGTCGGCGACCGGCACCTGCCACGGGCCGACCATCTGGTCGCGGGCGACCAGGCCGGTGATGGTGCGGTCGCCGATGGTGATCAGGAAGCTCTTGCTGGCCACGGCCGGGTGATGCAGCACGCGCTGCAGGGCGTCTTCCAATTCCAGGGCGGCCGGGTCGAAGGCATCGCCCAGTTCCGCTTCGCGGGTGGCCGAACGGTGCATGCGCGGCGGTTTGCCCAGCAGCACGTCGAGCGGCATGTCCACCGGGGTGTTGGCGAAGTGGCGGTCGGTGACGGTCAGGTGCGGCTCGGCGGTCGCCTCGCCGACCACCGCGAACGGGCAGCGCTCGCGTTCGCAGATGGCCTGGAAGCGCTCGAAATCGACGGCGCTGACGGCCAGCACGTAACGCTCCTGGGACTCGTTGCTCCAGATTTCGTGCGGGGCCATGCCCGGTTCGTCGTTGGGCACGTCGCGCAGTTCGAAGCGCCCGCCGCGGCCGCCGTCGTTGACCAGCTCCGGCAAGGCGTTGGAGATGCCGCCGGCGCCGACGTCATGGATGAAGGCGATGGGGTTGTGCTCGCCCAACTGCCAGCAGCGGTCGATGACCTCCTGGCAGCGGCGTTCCATTTCCGGGTTTTCGCGCTGGACCGAGGCGAAGTCGAGGTCGGCCGAACTGGCACCGGTGGCCACCGACGAGGCGGCGCCGCCGCCCAGGCCGATGAGCATGGCCGGGCCACCGAGCACGATCAGCTTGGCGCCGACGGTGATCTCGGCCTTCTGCACGTGGTCTTCACGGATGTTGCCCATGCCGCCGGCGAGCATGATCGGCTTGTGATAGCCGCGCACCTCACTGCCGTGGGGGGTGGCGATGGACTGCTCGAAGGTACGGAAGTAGCCGGTCAGGGCCGGACGGCCGAACTCGTTGTTGAACGCCGCGCCGCCGAGCGGGCCCTGGATCATGATGTCGAGGGCGTCGACGATGCGCTCGGGCTTGCCGTAGGCCTGTTCCCAAGGCTGGGCGAAGCCCGGGATGCGCAGGTTGGACACGGTGAAGCCGGTCAGGCCGGCCTTGGGCTTGGCCCCGCGACCGGTGGCGCCTTCGTCGCGGATTTCGCCGCCGGAGCCGGTGGAGGCGCCGGAGAACGGCGCGATGGCGGTCGGGTGGTTGTGCGTCTCGACCTTCATGAGGATGTGCACAGGTTCCTGCACCGCGCCGTATTCGCGGCTGTCCGGGTTGGGGAAGAAGCGCCCGGCGACGTTGCCGACGATGACCGAGGCGTTGTCCTTGTAGGCCGACAGCACGCCTTCGCTGTGCATCTGGTAGGTGTTCTTGATCATGCCGAACAGGCTTTTTTCCTGGGCCTGACCGTCGATGTCCCAGGTGGCGTTGAAGATCTTGTGCCGGCAGTGCTCGGAGTTGGCCTGGGCGAACATCATCAGTTCGATGTCGTTGGGGTTGCGCTCCAGGTTCTGGAAGGCGTTGACCAGGTAGTCGATCTCGTCGTCCGCCAGGGCCAGGCCCAGGTCGACGTTGGCTTGCGCCAGGGCCGCGCGGCCACCGCCGAGCACGTCCACCGAGGTCATCGGCCGCGGTTGGGCGTGGTTGAACAGGTCGGCGGCGTCTTCCAGACGGGCCAGCACGCGCTGGGTCATGCGGTCGTGCAGCTCGGCCGCGACCTGTTGGGCCTGGGCCTCGCTCAGGTCGCCGGCGACGTAGTAGGCGATGCCCCGTTCCAGACGCTGGATGCTCTGCAGGCCGCAGTTGTGGGCGATGTCGCTGGCCTTGCTGGCCCAGGGCGAAATGGTGCCCAGGCGTGGCACCACCAGGAACAGACGGCCTTCGGGCGCCTGTACCGCGACGCTCGGTCCGTATTTGAGCAGGCGGCCCAGCACCTGCTGCTGGTCGGCGCTCAACTCGCCGTCGACATCGGCAAAGTGGGCGAATTCGGCATACAAACCGGTAACAGCGGGAACTTTCTGGCTCAGTTGCTCGAGTAACTTACCGTGGCGAAAGGCAGAAAGGGCAGGAGCGCCGCGCAGGATCAACATCGTCGGGACAGCCTCAAGAAGGGGTGTGCTTGGAGGCCGGGCATTCTAGCCTAAGTGAGGGGAAATCGGCACCCGCCACAGGGCAGAAAGCGCTGTCCGGTCGCAGGCCATGGGCACTCGCCCCACGTTCGGGACGCCATGGCACGGGCGCTGCCGGGCCGCATGCGGCGCTATCAGACAACATCGGCGTTGTCGAGATATGGCGGAACCGGCCCTTTGCGTATACTGCACCCCATGTTCGCCCACACTGCTTTGCGCCAGCGCTGTGCCAAATGGCTCATCGCAACCGGACTCTTCCTGATGCTCGCTGCCTGTGTTGAAAAACCCAGCACACTCGAGCGCGTCAAGGAAGACGGCGTGCTGCGCGTCGTCACCCGCAACAGCCCAGCCACCTATTTCCAGGACCGCAACGGCGAAACCGGCTTCGAATACGAGCTGGTCAAGCGTTTCGCCGACGAGCTAGGGGTGGAGCTGAAGATCGAGGCCGCCGACAACCTCGACGACCTCTTCACCCAACTGGGCCAGCCTTCCGGCCCGGTCCTGGCCGCCGCAGGCCTGGTCAGCAGCGCGCAGCGCAAGACCCAGGCGCAGTTCTCCCACCCTTACCTGGAAGTCACCCCCCAGGTGATCTACCGCAACGGCCGCCCGCGCCCGACCCAGCCCAGCGGCCTGGTGGGCAAGAAGATCATGGTGCTCAAGGGCAGCAGCCACGCCGAGCAGTTGGCCGAGTTGAAAAAGCAGTACCCGGCCTTGGAATACGAAGAATCCGACGCCGTCGAGGTGGTCGACCTGCTGCGCATGGTCGACGAAGGCCAGATCGATCTGACCCTGGTCGACTCCAACGAACTGGCCATGAACCAGGTGTACTTCTCCAACGTGCGCGTGGCCTTCGACCTGGGCGAAGCGCGCGACCAGCGTTGGGCCGTGGCCGCCGGCGCAGACACCAGCCTGCTCGACAAGGCCAACGCCTTCCTCGACGAAGCCGAAAAGAACGGCACCCTGCAACGCTTGAAGGAACGCTACTACGGCCACGTCGACGTGCTCGGCTACGTCGGCGCCTATACCTTCGCCCAGCACTTGCAGCAACGCCTGCCCAAATACGAAAAGCAGTTCAAGGCCACTGCCAAGACCGAACAGGTCGACTGGCGTCTGCTGGCCGCCATCGGCTACCAGGAATCGATGTGGCAGCCGGAGGTCACTTCCAAGACCGGTGTGCGCGGGCTGATGATGCTGACCCAGCGCACCGCCCAGGCCATGGGCGTGTCCAACCGCCTCGACCCGCGCCAGAGCATCATGGGCGGCGCCAAGTACTTCATGCTGGTCAAGGACCAGCTCGACGACAGCATCAAGGAACCGGACCGCACCTGGTTCGCCCTGGCCGGCTACAACGTCGGCAGCGGCCACCTGGAAGACGCCCGCACCCTGGCCAAGCGCGAAGGCCTGAACCCGAACAAATGGCTGGACGTGAAGAAGATGCTGCCGCGCCTGGCGCAGAAGCAGTGGTACAGCAAGACCCGCTACGGCTACGCCCGCGGCGGAGAACCGGTGCATTTCGTGGCCAACATCCGCCGCTACTACGACATCCTGACCTGGGTGACGCAACCGCAGCTCGAAGGCCAGCCGGCCGATGCCAACCTGCACCAGCCGGGGATCAACAAGGACAAGCCGGCGGAGCAGCCCAGCCAACGCTGAGGTCGCGTGCGCTGGCAGGAAAAAGGCCTCGCTTGGCCCAGCTTGGCTCGACTACCGATGGCTCTGGCGCGATGCCCACATCGCCTGTGCGACGCCTCAATCCTTGGCTCTGCGCGCCTTGAAGAAGGCGCTCAACGCCTGCCCGCACTCTTCGCCCAACACCCCGCCTTCGACCAGCACCCGGTGGTTGAGAAACAGCTGGTCGAAGAAACGCCCCTGGCTCTGCACCACCCCGGCTTTCGGCTCGCTGGCGCCGAACACTACCCGTGCGATGCGCGCGTGCACGATCAAACCGGCGCACATGCTGCAGGGCTCGAGGGTGACGTACAGGGTGCTGCCCGGCAGCCGATAGTTGCCGGCCGCCTGCGCGGCGGCGCGGATGGCGACCATCTCGGCGTGGGCGCTGGGGTCGCTGTCGAGGATCGGCCGGTTGAAGCCGGCGCCGACGACCTCGCCGTCCCGCACCAGCACCGCGCCCACCGGCACTTCGCCAAGGGCCGCGCCTTGTGCGGCGAGGTCCAGCGCCTGGCGCATGAAGTCCTGATCGCGGCTGCGATCGATGATCCGGTTACGCATCAGACCACCGCGATCGCCGCCATCAGGCCGGTTTCCATGTGGTCGATGACGTGGCAGTGGAACATCCAGGTGCCGGGGTTATCCGCGACCAGCGCCACCTGCGCGCGCTCGTTCTTGCCCAGCAGGTAGGTGTCGGTGAACCACGGCTCGCGGATGTCGTGGCGGTTGGAATTGATCACCTTGAAACTCATGCCGTGCAAATGGATAGGGTGCTGGTACTGGGTCATGTTCTTCAGTTCGAAGATGTAGCTCTTGCCCTTCTGCAAGGTGGCGATGGGGCGGTCGGCGCAGGTCTTGTCGGTGATGTCCCAGGCCTGGCCGTTGATCTGCCACAGGCTGGGCGGGCGGCCGTCTTCCACGCCTACCGACACTTTGCCGGCCCATTCGAAGTTGAAGTTGAGCTTTTCCGCGTTGGCCAGGTCCGGTTCGGCGATGGGGTTGGGCGGCAGCGCCGGCGGCCAGTCGCTGGGCGCTTGGCTGCTTGCGACCGAACGCAGGGTGCCCAGGCGCACGAAGCCGTCGCGCAGGGAAATCTCTTCGCCCGCCTCGGGAATACGGATGGCCAGGCAGATGCGCATGCCCGGGCCGAGCCAGTAGTCGTCGTCCAGTGGGCGCGGGGTGATGGGGTTGCCGTCGAGGGCATAGATGCGCGCTTCGCAGTTGCCCTTGAGGTTGATGCGGTAGGTCCAGGTGTTGTCCAGGTTCAGCAGACGCACACGCACCACCTGCCCGGCCGGCAGCTCGCTGACCGCATCGGCCTTGCCGTTGATGGTGATCAGGCGCCCGGCGGTGCCGTTACGTGCCGCTTCGCGCGGCACGCTGAAGGGCATGAACGCGCCCTGCTCGTCGACGTGCCAGGTTTTCAGGCTCAGCGTGCGCTCGTGCAGGAAGCCGGTAGGCTCGCGCTCTTCGACGATCAGCGGCCCGACTAGGCCGCGGCCGAGTTCTTCCGAGCTGCTGACGTGGGGGTGGTACCAGTAGCTACCGGCATCCGGCACGCGGAATCTGTAGTCGAAGTACTCGCCCGGCTTGACCGGCAACTGCGACACATAGGGCACGCCGTCCATTTCCAGCGGCAGGCGGATACCGTGCCAATGGATGGTGGTTTCGACCGGCAGGTGGTTGATGAAGCGCACGCGCAGCCAGGTGCCCTGGCGCACCCGCAACTCGGTGCCGGGCGCCGAAGGGCCGAAGGCCCAGGCTTCGGTGGTGTGCCCTGGCACCAGCTCCACGTCCAGGGGCGCTGCGATCAGTTGGTAATCGTGCCCGGCGTTCTCGTCTTCGACCCGGCCCAGCCAGTAGCGTGTCGCCCCTCCGGCGCCCAGGCCCACCACTGCCAGACCGGCGAGGCCCGTAAGAATCTGTCGACGGGTGAAGGACATTGCAGCAGGCACCTCGTAAAACGCAGTCAGTCTGCCGGCATGGCCGGCGCTCAAGGGCGAATACGATACACCTGCATTTGCGAAAGATTAAGTGAAGCCTGTTTCAGGTAGTCATTCAGGGAAGTGCTGCTTGGCGATCTCCACCACCGCTTCCTGGGTGATCGGCGCCAGCGCCGCCACGGCCCACAGGTCGAACGCCGGGTACCCGCGCTGGATCGGCAGCACCATGTCGAAACCGGCTGCCTGCAGCGAGCCGGTCAGTACGCGCTTGGTGAAACCGCAGCGGTGGGCCATGTACAGATTGCCGTTGGCCATGGCCGGACGGTGGCCGTAGAGGATGTCGATGGGCGCGATGGGGCCGGCCGGGGAACGGTAGGCCTCGTCGGTCAGCTTGTCTTCGGCGATCAGCGCGCACACCGACTGCAAGTCCGGGCAGGTGACCACCAGAAAGCCGCCCGGTTTGAGCACACGCTTGAACTCGGCCAGGGCCACCGGGACTTCGTGGGGGTACAGGTGCTCGATGTTGTGGCTGGAGAACACTGCATCGACCGACGCGTCGGCGACCTGCGACATGTCGGTCATGGTGCCGATCAAGTCCGGGTTGACGCTCTGGTCGATGTCGAAGCGCAGCTCGTGCCAATCGGCGGAGGCAAAGCCCGGCGTGGTGCCGCTCTTGTTCTTGGGACCGCAACCTACATGCAGGAAGGTTTTCACAATCGGCTACTCGCGCGGGATGACAGGGAGAGGATGAGCGCGGTCGCACGAGCATGCCTCGACGGGGCCGCGTTCCGCGCACACTAGTGCGCCGAGCCCAGGCGGTCAAGCCAGGGCAGAACACCGCAGAATCGTTCCCTACCACTCATCCGAAAGGCTTGGAAACGGCGCGCTCGAGGGCCGGCACCCACCCCGAAGCCAAGCCGCGCCGTTACAAGCTCAGCCTATAGATAGCTTGCTTTTTATAACCAAAAAGCAGCAAACAGCAAAGTGCCATCAAAAAAGATTCTTAATGTTTCTCAAGGCCACGTCGCTAAACGACTGGGAGGCCACCAAATGTCCTGCCCAAGGCTACGGCGACAACGCTGGCAGCGCACTAAAACCCTAGACAGGATGCGTTCATGAGCTACATCTCTTCGTTGACTCCAGCGCAAGTCGCTGCCTTGAGTACGACCACGATCGCCGGGCTGGCAACCCAGGACGTCGCGGCGCTGAGCACCGCTCAGCTGGCCCAGATGACCACCGCGCAGATCGCCGTCATCAGCAAACCCAACATCGCCGTGCTGTCCACCAGCCAGTTGCCGGCCCTGACCACGGCTCAGATCGTGGCCTTGACCACCGCCCAGGTGAGTGCGCTCAAGGCCACTCAGGTCACCGCCCTGACCACCACGCAGGTCGCGGCCCTGGAAACCGCCGACGTCGCCGCCCTGCCCGCCACGCTGCTGGCCAGCCTGACCACCGCGCAGACCGCCGCACTGACCACCGCGCAAGTGGTGGCCCTGACCACCGCGCAAGTGGCCGCACTGAAGACCACGCAAGTGGCCGCCCTGACCACCACGCAAGTGGCGGCGCTGGAAACCGCCGATCTCGGTGCGCTGACCACCGCCGGTGTCGTGGCCCTGACCACCGCCCAGGTGGCTGCCCTGACCACGGCCCAGGTCGCCGCACTCAAGGTCGCCCAGGTGGCGGCGCTGGAAACCGCCGACGTCGCCGCCTTGACCACTGCTCAGGTGGTGGCTCTGACCACTGCCCAGGTGGCCGCGCTCAAACCCGCGCAGGTCGCGGCCCTGACCACCACGCAAGTGGCGGCCATGGAAGCGGCCGACGTCGCCGCCCTGCCCGCCGCGAGCATCGCGGCGCTGACCACCGCACAGACCGCCGCCCTGACCACTGCGCAGGTAGTGGCCTTGACCACGGCCCAGGTCGCCGCACTCAAACCCGCGCAGGTCGCGGCCCTGACCACTACGCAGGTGGCGGCCTTGGAACCTGGCGACCTGGCCGCGTTGACCACCGCCGGCATCGTCGCCCTGACCACCGCGCAAGTGGCGGCGCTGACCACCGCGCAAGTCGCGGCGCTGAAACCGGCCCAGGTCGCAGCCATGGAAACCGCCGACCTCGCCGCATTGACCACGGCCCAGGTGGTCGCCCTGACCACCGCGCAGGTCGCGACCCTGACCACCGCGCAAGTGGCTGCTTTGACCACCGCGCAAGTGGCCGCCCTGGGCACCGCCGATGTCGCCGCGCTGACCAACGCCAGTGTCGTGGCCTTGACTACGGCGCAGGTCGCCGCCCTCACTACGGCCCAGGTCGCCGCGCTCAAGCCGACGCAGATCGCTGCGATGCAGACCGTCGACGTAGCGGCGCTGACCACCGCCCAGGTCGTCGCTTTGACCACTGCGCAGATGAGCGCCTTCACCACCGCGCAAGTGGCGGCGCTGACCACTGCGCAGGTCGCCGCCCTGGAAACCGCCGACCTGGCCGCCTTGCCGGCCACCAGCATCGCAGCCCTGACCACGGCGCAGACCGCCGCGCTGACCACCGATCAGGTCGTGGCCCTGACCACTGCCCAGATCGCCGCGCTCAAGCCCGCCCAGGTCGCCGCCTTGACCACTACCCAAGTGGCCGCCCTGCAAACTGCGGACGTGGCGTCGCTGACCACCGCTGGCGTGGTCGCCCTGACCACCGCCCAAGTCGCAGCACTGACCACCGCCCAAGTGGTCGCCTTGAAGGCGACCCAGGTCGCCGCACTGGAAACCGCCGACGTCGCCGCGTTGACCACCGCGCAGATCGTGGCCTTGAGCACCGGCCAGGTCGCTGCCCTGACCACCGCCCAAGTGGCAGCGCTGACCACCACTCAGGTGGCCGCACTGGAAACGGCCGACATCGCCGCCTTGCCGGTCAACAGCGTGGCCGCGCTGACCACCGCGCAAACCGCCGCCCTCACCACCGCCCAGGTCGTGGCCCTGACCACCGCCCAGGTGGCCGGCCTGAAGGCGACCCAGGTCGCCGCTTTGACCACCACCCAGGTCGCCGCCCTGCAGCCCGCCGACGTGGCGTCGCTGAGCAACGCCGGCGTCGTGGCCCTGACCACCGCACAGGTCGCCGCACTGACCACCGCCCAGGTCGCCGCGCTCAAGCCGACCCAGGTCGCGGCCATGGAAACTGCCGACGTCGCCGCCCTGACCACCGCACAAGTGGCGGCCCTGACCACAGCACAGGTCGCGGCGCTGACCACTGCCCAAGTGGCCGCGCTGACCACCACGCAAGTCGCAGCCATGGTCACCGCCGACATCGCCGCGCTGAGTGCGGCCAGTGTCGTGGCCCTGACCACCGCGCAGGTCGCCGCACTCACCACCGCCCAGATCGCGGCGCTGAAACCGGCCCAGGTCGCTGCCTTGCAGACCGTCGACGTCGCGGCATTGACCACGGCCCAGGTGGTGGCGCTGACCACCGCCCAGGTCGCGGCCCTGACCACCGCGCAAGTCGCCGCCCTCAGCACCGCGCAAGTGGCGGCCATGGAAACCGCCGACATCGCCGCCCTCACCGTCGCCAGCGTCGGGGCGCTGACCACGGCGCAGACCGCCGCATTGACCACCGATCAGGTGGTGGCGCTGACCACCGCCCAGGTGGCCGCACTTAAACCGACCCAGGTCGCCGCCCTGACCACCACCCAGGTCGCCGCGCTGCAAACCGTCGATGTGGCGTCGCTGTCCACTACCGGCATCGTCGCCCTGACCACCGCCCAGGTCGCGGCCCTCACCACCGCGCAGGTGGCCGCGCTCAAGCCGACCCAGGTCGCCGTGCTGGAAACCGCCGATGTGGCCGCGCTGACCACCGCGCAAGTCGTGGCGCTGACCACGGCGCAGGTGGCGGCCCTCAAACCGACGCAGGTCGCCGCGCTCACCACCACCCAGATCGCGGCGCTGGAAACCGTCGATGTCGCCGCGCTGACCACCGCGCAAGTCGCGGCGCTGACCACTGCGCAAACGGCCGCACTGACCACCGCGCAAGTGGCGGCGTTGAAGCCGACCCAGCTCGTGGCGTTGGGGACCGCCGACGTGGCTGCGCTGACCACCGCCCAGGTGGTGGCCCTGACCACCGCCCAGGTGGCTGGGCTCACCACGACCCAGGTCGCGGCATTGACCACCACGCAAGTGGCCGCACTGGAAACCGCTGACGTCGCCGCGCTGAGCGCGGGCAGCATCGCTGCCCTGAGCACCGCACAGGCCGCCGCGTTGACCACGGCGCAGGTCGTGGCGCTGACCACCGCACAGGTGGCTGCGCTCAAACCCGCGCAGGTCACGGCTTTGACCACCACCCAGGTGGCGGCCATGCAGCCGGGCGATCTGGCGGCTTTGACCACTGCCGGTGTCGCCGCCTTGACCACCGCTCAAGCAGCCGCCCTGACCACGGCCCAGGTCGCCGCGCTCACCGCCACCCAGGTGGGCGCCTTGACCACGGCCGATGTCGCCGCCCTGACCACTGCGCAAGTGGTGGCACTGGGCACCGGCCAGGTCGCCGCCCTGACCACCGCTCAAGTGGCCGCCCTGACCACCACGCAAGTGGCCGCCCTGGAAACCGCCGACCTCGGCGCGTTGACCACGGCCGGCATCGTGGCGCTGACCACCGCACAGGTCGCGGCCTTGACCACCGCCCAGGTCGCCGCGCTCAAGCCGACGCAGATCGCTGCGATGCAGACCGTCGACGTCGCTTCGCTGACCACGGCCCAGGTCGTCGCCCTGACCACTGCGCAGATGAGCGCCTTAACCACGGCGCAAGTGGCGGCACTGACCACCGCGCAAGTGGCGGCCATCGAAACGGCCGACCTGGCCGCACTGCCGGCCAACAGCATCGCAGCCCTGACCACGGCGCAGACCGCCGCCTTGACCACCGCCCAGGTGGTGGCCCTGACCACCGCCCAGGTCGCCGCGCTCAAGCCGGCCCAGGTCGCGGCACTGACCACCACGCAAGTGGCGGCCATGGAAACCGCCGATGTCGCAGCGCTGACCACGGCCGGCATCGTCGCCCTGACCACCGCGCAAGTGGCGGCGCTGACCACAGCCCAGGTGGCTGCGCTCAAACCCGCACAGGTCAGCGCACTGGAAAACGCCGACCTCGCGGCCCTGACCACGGCGCAAGTGGTGGCCTTGACCACGGCCCAGGTCAGCGCGTTGAAAGTCACCCAGGTCGCCGCCATGACCACCACGCAAGTGGCGGCCCTGGAAAATGCCGACCTGGCCGCGCTGAGCAATGTGCAGCTGGCTGCGCTGACCACCGCGCAGGTCGCGGCCTTGACCACCGCGCAGATCGGCGCGCTGAAAGCGGTCCAGATCGCCGCGCTGGAGACGGCCGACGTGGCCGCCCTCACCACCGCCCAGGTCGTCGCGTTGAGCACCGCCCAGGTTGCGGCGCTGACCACCGCGCAGGCGGCCGCCCTGACCACCACGCAAGTGGCCGCGTTGGAAACCGCTGACGTGGCTGCCCTGTCGCTCACCAGCATCGCCAGCCTGACCACCGCACAGACCGCCGCCTTGACCACCGCCCAGGTGGTGGCCCTCGGCACCGCGCAGGTCGCGGCGCTCAAGGCCGGGCAGATCGCGGCCCTGACCACCACGCAAGTGGCGGCCATGGAAACCGCCGACATCGCCGCGCTCACCGCGCCGCAGATCGTCGCCCTGACCACCGCGCAAGTCGCAGCGCTGACCACCGCCCAGATCGTCGCGCTCAAGCCGACTCAGATCAGCGCGTTGGAAACCGCCGACGTCGCAGCCTTGACCACTACGCAGATCGCCGCCATCGAAACCGCCGACATGGCGGCGCTGACCACTGCGCAAGTGGCGGCATTGACCACGGCCCAGGCCGCGGCCATGACCACCGCGCAGTTGTCGCACCTGTCGATGAATCAGGTCGATGCCTTCACCTCGGCGCAGTTGCAAGCGATGAGCGCCACGCAGATCGATGCCCTGGCGCTGTCCACGCCGCTGGTGCTCGACCTCAACGGTGACGGCGTGCAAACCCAGCACCTGCGCGCCGGGGTGCAGTTCGACCTCAACGCCGACGGGCACAAGGAAACCACCGGCTGGGCCAGCGGCGGTGATGGCCTGCTGGTGCTCGACCGCAATGGCGACGGCCAGGTCAACGACGGCAGCGAACTCTTCGGTTCGTCCTTCCGCCTGCCCGACGGCTCGCTGGCCAAGGACGGTTTCGAAGCGCTGACCAGCCTGGACAGCAACCATGATGGCGTGGTCAACGCCAGCGACACGCTGTTCTCGGCGCTGCAAGTGTGGGTCGATCGCAACAACGACGGGGTCACCGATGCTGGCGAACTGCACAGCCTGCACGACCTGGGCATCACCCAGTTCAACCTGGATGCGCACAAGACCGCCGAGCTCAACCACGGCAACCTGATCGGCCTGAACGGCAGCTTCGAGACCAGCGACGGTCAGAGCCACACCATTGCTGACGTATGGTTCCGTACCGACGGCAACGGGGCGCAGTCGATCGACCTGACCCAGCTCGACCCGCAAGCGGTGGGTGCCCATGCTCTGGGCCACCTCGACCTTGCGGCCGACGGCGGCCAGGCCACCACCCTGACCGTGGATGCGGCCGCAGTGGCAGCCCTTGGCCAGGCCGGACAAGTGGATGCCGGCAACGGCGCCGCAGCACCGGTGCAGATGATCGTCGACGGCAACGCCAACGACACCCTCAACGTCACCGGCGATGCCGGCCAGTGGCAGGCGGCGGGCACCACCGAGGTGAACGGCGCGAGCTACAACGTGTTCAACGACGGTGACGTGCAATTGCTGGTGGCGACCGACGTGCAGACTTGGATTCACTGATCGTCGGTGGTAAACCTTGACTGACCCGATACCGGGCTCGAAAGAGCTCGGTATTTTTTTGTACGGAGCTGTTCTTATTCGGAGACAGTGGCGTTCATGCCTACCGATCCCTCTCAGCCACTCGATCTCGACGGCCTGCTGGCCACCAGCCTGCACGCGATTGAACGCGTGGCCCTGGAACCGATGCAGCTGCTCGACATCGCCGAGCGGCTCAATGCAGCGCAACGTCCGCACGATGTGGCCGCGCTGTACCGACACTGGCTGCAACACTGCCAGTCGGCGGTCGACTACATCGTCCAATTCAACCTCGGCGCGACCCTGACCCTGTTGGGTCAACTGGACGCCGCCGAACAGGCGTACCGGGCGGCCATCGCGCAGAACGCCCGCTTCGCCCAGGCCTGGTTCAACCTCGGCGCCTTGCAGGAGCGTCAGCAGCAGCCACAGCGGGCCCTGACCACCTGGCAATCGATGCTCGACGAGCAGTTGGTCGACGCCGGCGAAAGCCGCGAGCTGTACCTGATGACCTGCAACGCCATCGGCCGCCTGAGCGAAGAAACCCGGCAGTTGCAGGCGGCCGAACGGGCGCTGGGGGCTAGCCTTGCCGCCGATCCTCGGCAACCCAAGGTGATCCAGCATTGGCTGCACCTGCGTCAGAAGCAGTGCGTGTGGCCGACCTATGCGCCGCCCGTCGGCATCAGCCAGGGCGATCTGCTCAAGGCTTCGTCACCCCTGGCGTTGCTGGCGGCCAGCGACGATCCGGGCTTGCAGCTGGCGGCGGCCATGCGTTTCGTGCGCGACCGGGTGAATGCGCCGGGCACGGCTTTGGCACCTAGCGGTGGTTACGGCCACGGCAGGCTGCGCATCGGTTTCCTGTCTTCGGACTTCTGCCTGCATGCCGTGTCGCTGCTGACCGTGGAGCTGTTCGAGCTGATCGACCGCGCGCAGTTCGAGGTCTACGGTTTCTGCTGGAGCCGCGAGGACGGCTCGCCGCTGCGTGAGCGGGTCAAGCGGGCGATGGACCGTTTCGTGCGCATCGACGCGCTGGACGACGCTGCCGCCGCGCGCTGCATCCGCGAGCACGAAATCGACGTGCTCATCGACCTGCACGGCCTGACCGCTGGCGCCCGCCCGGACATTCCCGCCTGGCGCCCGGCACCGGTGCAGATCACCTACCTGGGCTTTCCCGGCACCACGGGCCTGCCCGGCATCGACTACGTGATCGCCGACCGTTACCTGATTCCCGACGGCGAACAGCCTTTCTACAGCGAAACGCCGTTGTACCTGGCGCAGATCTACCAGTGCAGCGACCGCCAGCGCCCGGTAGGCGACCTGCCCAGCCGTGCCGAGTGCGGGCTGCCGGAAGATCGCTTCGTGTTCTGCTCGTTCAACAACAATTACAAGTTCAACGAGGCGATGTTCGACTGCTGGCTGCGCATTCTCCAGCGCAGCCCGGACAGTGTCCTGTGGCTGCTGGCCGACAACCTCTGGGCCCAGGCCAACCTGTGCGCCCGCGCCGCCGACCGCGGCGTCGACCCGCAACGCCTGCTGTTCGCCCCGCGCGTGGCACCGGCGCAGTACCTGGCGCGCTACGCGGCCGCCGATCTGTTCCTCGACACCTACCCTTTCAATGCCGGCACCACGGCCAACGACGCGTTGTGGATGGGCCTGCCGGTGCTGACCCGCTCCGGACGCACCTTCGCTTCGCGCATGGCCGGGAGCCTGTTGACGGCGCTGGAGTTGCCCGAACTGATCTGCGATTCGTTGCAGGCGTACGAAGACCGTGCGGTGGAACTGGCCAACCAGCCGAGCCGGCTGACGGCCTTGCGCGAGCGCTTGCGGTCGGGGCGGGAGACGTCGGTGCTGTTCGATACGCCGCGCTTCGTGCGGGACTTCGAGGCGGCGTTGATGCAGGTGGCGCTGGCCACACCTTGAGGCCTGCGCAATGAGCTCCAGTTGGCGTTGCCGCTGCGGTGCTCCCATCGGTCAGTGCACTGCGCTCCCGGAAAACCCATCCGAAGCCAGGGTTTTCACCCTGAGCTGCGCCCCAAAGGTGGACGGGTGTCCAACAATTGGGGGGCAGTCCACTCCTGTAGGAGCGGCTTGAGCCGCGATGGCCGGCATCGCCGGCCCAATTGCCGCGATACAGTACTCTTGTCAGATCGCAGTGGCTGAATGGGGCCGCCGTGGCCGGCCATCGCGACTGAACCGGTGCGCCGGCCGCTCCTACAGTCACCGCGGCATTGCGGGCAATTGCGGCTTATCGAGGCGTCGAACCGGCCGCTGCTGCACTACTGCGGCGTTGCCGGCCATGGCGGGCAACGGCGTGCCTACCCACTTCACTCTTCGACGTTCATGTATTCCTTGGCCCAGCGGATGTAGTCCTCCGGTTGGGTGTAGGTGTGCGACAGCTCGGTGGCGCTGAGGTTTTCTGACTTGTTCTGCTGGCCGCGCTGCAAGCGCAGGCAGTCGTACGTCGCCTTGATCGCGGCGAAATAAGCGGCATGGCCGTCGACCACGATGCGCACGCCGAGCTCGGCCAGGCGCTGGTCGTCGCGCAGGTTCGGGTTGCCGTAGCTGACCAGCATCAGTGGCACGTTCAGGTGTCGGGAAATCTGCTCGAGGTGGGCGAAGTCCTTGATGCCGACCATGCAGATGCCGTCGGCGCCGGCTTTCTGGTAGCTCTGCGTGCGATGGATGACTTCCTCGGTGCTGAGCACGCCGGCATTGGTGCGGGCGATCACCGCCATGGCCGAGTCCACCCGGGCCTCGATGGCGGCGCGGACCTTGCCGGCACCCTCCTCGACCGAGATCAGGTCGGTCGACTTGCGTCCGAACTGCGCAGGCAGCAACGTGTCTTCGATGGTCAGCGCGCTGACCCCGGCACGCTCCAGCTCGACTACCGTGCGCATGACGTTCAGTGCGTTGCCGTAGCCGTGGTCGGCATCGGCGAGGAACGGCAGTTGTGCGACGCGGCCGATGCGCGTGGCCTGCTCGACGAACTCGCTGAGGGTGATCAGGGCGAAATCCGGGGCGGCCAACACCTGCAACGAGGCGACCGAGCCGCCGAGAATACCGACTTCGAAGCCGAGGTCGGCAGCGATGCGCGCGGACATGGGGTCGAAGACCGAAGCGGTGTGGTAGCACGCGTTCGCAGCGAGCAACTGGCGAAACGCCAAACGCAGATCGTGGTGGGAAGCCTTGGGCATGGTCACTCCGCTAGTACGTCAAATATTAACTGGCTCCCAGAGCCGGCCTTGCCGACCTGTTCCAATCATTGCCATGGGAAGCACTCCATGCGTCGCATGCAAGCAGGGAATAGAAAGCGTGGGATGCTATGTCGAGAAATACTGCGGCAATGTGCTGCACCAAGGTGGTGCAAAGCCATGTATTCCGCCTGTTGGGCGCTGCCACGATAGCACGCGGCCAGGTATACCAGAATGAAAGCTGGTATGCCGATCGTGCATAGGGGATGCATGTTTTACATAGATAGCTATGTAACTCGGGATACACTCCGTTGTCGCCAAGCTTTGTAACTCTTGTTTTCCAAGTTCTGCCTGAGAGGTTCTGGGACCAAGCCAGGCCGAGCTGCTGGCGAGCCCGCCGGTTTTGAGCCCGGTGCGGGCAAGCACCCGCATTTCAGACAGAACCCAATCCGCATGCGAAGGTGAACCGTGACCACTGCCCTTCCCGACTCCGCACTGCGCACCGTGCTCACGGCGCTGATGCTGGCCATTTTCCTGGGTGCGCTGGACCAGACCATCGTGGCGGTGTCGTTACCGGCCATCTCCACCGATTTCAACGACGTCGGCCTGCTCGCCTGGGTGATCTCGGGTTATCTGGTGGCCATGACCGTGGCCGTCCCCATCTACGGCAAGCTCGGCGACCTGTATGGCCGACGACGGATGATTCTGACCGGGACCGCTGTGTTCACCCTGGCGTCGGTCGCCTGCGCACTGGCGCAGAACATGGAGCAACTGGTACTGGCGCGGGTGCTGCAAGGGGTGGGTGCAGGCGGTATGGTCTCGGTCAGCCAGGCGATCATCGGCGATTACGTGCCGCCCCGCGAGCGCGGGCGCTATCAGGGCTATTTCAGCAGCATGTACGCCTTGGCCAGTGTCGCCGGGCCGGTGCTTGGCGGTTGGTTGACGGCCTACCTGTCATGGCACTGGGTGTTCTGGATCAACCTGCCGTTGGGGCTGGTGGCGCTGTGGGCACTGCACCGTGCGATGGCCGGCTTGCCGGTCACGCGGCGCCAGGCGCAGGTCGACTACCTGGGGGCGTTGCTGATGGTCCTCGGCCTTGGCAGTTTGCTGTTGGCCATCAGTCTGGTCGGTCACGGTCAGGATTGGCGTTCGCTGCCGGTAGTGGGGTTGTTCGCAGGGGCCGGGGTCGGGCTGTCGTTGCTGCTGGTCCACGAACGGCGCTTCCCCGAGCCGCTGCTGCCGCTGGGGCTGTTGCGCAACCGAGTGGCGGTGCTGTGCTGGTGCGCGATCTTCTTCGCCAGCTTCCAGTCGATTTCCCTGACCATGCTCATGCCATTGCGCTACCAGGCGATCACGGGCGCCAGTGCCGACAGCGCTGCCCTGCACCTGCTGCCGCTGGCCATGGGCTTACCGCTCGGTGCCTTCACCGGCGGGCGCCTGACCACGCGCACCGGGCGTTACAAGCCGCAGATTCTCGCAGGCGCCTTGCTGATGCCATTGGCGATCCTGGGGATGGCGTTCAGCGCGCCGCAGTCGACCTGGCCGAGCGCGCTGTTCATGTTGCTGGCGGGTGTAGCCGGCGGTTTGCAATTCCCGACCTCGCTGGTCGGTACGCAGAGCGCCGTGGCCAGGCAGGACATCGGCGTGGCGACCAGCACCACCAATCTGTTCCGTTCGTTGGGGGGCGCAATGGGGGTCGCGATCGTCTCCACGCTACTGTTGGCACTCCTGCAGCGAGGCGGCATCGCGTTGCAGGACGATCCGCTGCTGGGGAGCCTGAGCGGCAGCCCGGTGGACGCGCAGGCGCAACAGCAGCTGCTCGAGGTATTTCGTCAGGTCCTGCTGGGCAGTGCGGCGGTGGCACTGTTAGCCCTGGCGGCGGCGGTGGCGCTGCCAGATCGGCAACTGCGCGGTCATTGAGAGAAAGGCGGCCCGCTCGCCCCTGGGAAACGCTGCCCTAACAAACCTTCACAAATCACCGTTTGCGTAGGGCCGGGCTCAAGCGCAGCATATCCAATCCAGCATCCACCCATTTCTCCGCATCGCCGAGCAGATCGAAGCGTTCGGGGAGCAACAGCCAACTGCCGAGCAGGCCATCGATGTAGGCGAACAGTGCTACGGTTGCGAGCTCGGGGTCCAGATCAGCCGGCAGCTGTCCACGGCGCACGGCGTTGCCCATGGCGATCACGATGCCTCGGTGGCAGTCCAGCACGGCATGCTGGCGCTGCTGGCGAATCTCGCACATGTCGTCGGTGAACTCGCACTTGTAATGCAGAATCTCATTGATACGCCGGGTGCGCGCATCCAGCACCAGCTCACGGCACACTTGCAGCAACAGCTCGCGCATGCAGCCGAGTGGGTCGAGTTCGTCCTCGCTCTCGCTGGCGCGGGCCAGGTGGTCGTGGGTTTCGTGCAGCATGTCGAGCAGTGCCTGCACCAACTCGGCCTTGTTGTTGAAGTGCCAGTAGATGGCACCGCGGGTGACGCCGGCCAGCTGAGCGATGTCGGCCAAGGTGGTGCGTGCGACGCCCCGGCGGTAAAAGGCTTTTTCCGCGGCGTCGATGATCTGGGCGCGGGTTTCCTGGGCTTCTTCTTTGGTACGACGGACCATGGCAGCACATACCTCAATCAGGCTCCGCGCCGAAACGACGGCGCGGGATCTGCCGGGGCGCCTCTAACGTGCGCCTTCCGGAACTGAATTCTTCGGCGTGCGGGGGTAATCGATTGCCGCCGCACGGTATTTACAAACAACCATGAACGTAAGTATATTCCTTAGCAAGCTATTTATCCAACCGGTAGCCTTTCCGTAAAACCTTACCTATTACCCTCGAGCTCCCCTGCTCTTGCGATCCGAGGATCCTCATGCACTTCAAGCCAGCTGTCACCGCTCTGGTTTCCGCCGTCGCCCTGGCCACACTGCTCAGCGGCTGTAAGAAAGAAGAGGCGCCGCCAGCTGCGCAGGCTCCTCAGGTCGGCGTCGTCACCTTGCAACCCCAACCGTTCACGCTGACCCAAGAACTGCCGGGCCGTACCAGCGCCTTCCGTGTGGCCGAAGTACGACCGCAGGTCAACGGCATCATCCTCAAGCGCCTGTTCAAGGAAGGCAGCGACGTCAAGCAGGGCCAGCAGCTCTACCAGATCGATCCAGCGGTGTACGAAACCACCCTCGCCCAGGCCCAGGCCAACCTGCAGGCCACGCGTTCGCTGGCGGGTCGCTACAAGCAGTTGATCGACGAGCAGGCCGTCAGCCGTCAGGAATACGACGACGCCAACGCCAAGCGCCTGCAAGCCGAGGCCACCTTGAAGAGCGCACAGATCGACCTGCGCTATACCAAGGTCCTGGCACCGATCAGCGGTCGCATCGGGCGCTCGGCCTATACCGAGGGCGCCTTGGTCAGCAACGGCCAGACCAACGCCATGGCCACCATCCAACAGCTCGATCCGATCTACGTCGACGTCACCCAGTCCACCGCCGAGCTGCTCAAGCTGCGCCGGGATCTGGCCAGCGGCCAGTTGCAGAAGGCCGGCGACAACGCCGCCGAAGTGCAACTGGTGCTCGAAGACGGCAGCCTGTTCCAGCAGAAGGGCCGCCTGGAGTTCTCCGAAGTGGCGGTCGACGAAACCACCGGTTCCGTAACCCTGCGCGCGATCTTCCCCAACCCCGAGCACACCTTGCTGCCCGGCATGTTCGTGCATGCGCGGCTGCAGGCCGGGGTCAACGCCAACGCCATTCTGGCGCCGCAACAAGGCGTGACCCGTGACCTCAAGGGCACGCCGACCGCACTGGTGGTGAACAAGGACAACAAGGTCGAGCTGCGCGAGCTCAAGGCCAACCGTACCCTGGGCAGCGACTGGCTGATCGAGGAAGGCCTCAACCCGGGCGACCGCCTGATCACCGAGGGCCTGCAATACGTACGCCCCGGCGTCGAGGTGAAGGTCAGCGAAGCCACTAACCTGAAGAAGTCCAACGACCCCGATCAAGCCAAGGCCGGCGACGCAGACGCCAAAGCGGAGTAAACCATGTCGAAGTTCTTTATCGATCGCCCGATCTTCGCGTGGGTGATCGCCTTGGTGATCATGCTGGTCGGCGCCTTGTCGATCTTCAAGTTGCCGATCAACCAGTACCCCAGCATCGCGCCGCCGGCCATCGCCATCGCCGTGACCTACCCGGGCGCTTCTGCGCAAACCGTGCAGGACACCGTGGTGCAGGTCATTGAGCAGCAGCTCAACGGCATCGACAACCTGCGTTATGTGTCTTCGGAAAGTAACTCCGACGGCAGCATGACCATCACCGCGACCTTCGAACAGGGCACCAACCCCGACACCGCGCAGGTCCAGGTGCAGAACAAGCTCAACCTGGCCACCCCACTGTTGCCGCAGGAAGTGCAGCAGCAGGGTATCCGTGTGACCAAGGCGGTGAAGAACTTCCTCATGGTCATCGGCCTGGTGTCCGAAGACGGCAGCATGACCAAGGACGACCTGGCCAACTACATCGTCTCCACCATGCAGGACCCGATCTCGCGTACCGCAGGCGTCGGCGACTTCCAGGTGTTCGGTGCCCAGTACGCCATGCGCATCTGGCTCGATCCGGCCAAGCTGAACAAATTCCAGCTGACCCCAGTGGACGTGCGCACGGCGGTCACCGCGCAGAACGTGCAGGTGTCTTCCGGCCAGCTCGGCGGTTTGCCTGCAGTACCCGGCACGCAGCTCAACGCCACCATCATCGGCAAGACCCGTCTGCAAACCGCCGAGCAATTCGAGAAGATCCTGCTCAAGGTCAACAGCGACGGCTCCCAGGTGCGCCTGCGTGACGTCGCCAAGGTCGGCCTGGGTGGCGAGAACTATTCGGTCAGCGCCCAGTTCAACGGCAAGCCGGCTTCGGGCCTGGCGGTCAAGCTGGCGACCGGCGCCAACGCCCTGGACACCGCCAAGGCATTGCGCCAGACCATCAGCGACCTGGAGCCCTTCTTCCCGCCTGGGATGAAGGCGGTGTTCCCGTACGACACCACCCCGGTGGTCACCGAATCGATCAGCGGGGTGATCCACACCCTGATCGAGGCCGTGGTGCTGGTGTTCCTGGTGATGTACCTGTTCCTGCAGAACTTCCGCGCCACCATCATCACCACCATGACCGTGCCGGTGGTGTTGCTCGGTACCTTCGGCATCCTGGCCGCCTTCGGCTTCAGTATCAACACCCTGACCATGTTCGCCATGGTCCTGGCCATCGGCTTGCTGGTGGACGACGCCATCGTGGTGGTGGAAAACGTCGAGCGGGTGATGTCCGAAGAAGGCTTGCCGCCCAAACAGGCGACCAAGAAGTCCATGGAGCAGATCCAGGGCGCCCTGGTCGGTATCGCCCTGGTGCTCTCGGCGGTACTGCTGCCGATGGCCTTCTTCGGCGGTTCCACCGGCGTGATCTACCGGCAGTTCTCGATCACCATCGTCTCGGCCATGGGCCTGTCGGTGCTGGTCGCGCTGGTGTTCACCCCGGCGCTGTGCGCCACCCTGCTCACACCGTTGAAAAAAGGCGAGCACCATGTCGCCAAAGGTGGCTTCTTCGGCTGGTTCAACCGCACCTTCGACCGCAGCGTGCAGCGCTACGAGCGCAGCGTCGGTTTCATCCTGCGCCGCAAGATCCCGTTCCTGCTGGCCTATGCGCTGATCGTGGTCGGCATGATCTGGCTGTTCACCCGCATTCCGGCCGCGTTCCTGCCCGAGGAAGACCAGGGCGTGCTGTTCGCCCAGGTGCAGACCCCGGCCGGTTCGAGTGCCGAACGTACCCAGGATGTGGTCGACCAGATGCGCGCCTACCTGCTCAAGGACGAAGCCGACACCGTGTCGTCGGTGTTCACGGTCACCGGCTTCAACTTCGCCGGTCGCGGCCAGAGCTCGGGCATGGCCTTCATCATGCTCAAGCCGTGGGGCGAGCGCAGCGCCGAGAACAGCGTGTTCGGCCTGGCCCAGCGCGCGCAGCAGCATTTCTTCAGCTTCCGCGACGCCATGGTGTTCGCCTTCGCCCCACCGGCGGTGCTGGAACTGGGTAACGCCAGCGGCTTCGACGTGTTCCTGCAAGACCGCGCAGGCGTGGGCCACGAGAAACTCATGGAGGCGCGCAACCAGCTCCTGGCCAAGGCCGCGCAGAGCAAGATCCTCGCCGGCGTACGACCCAACGGTCTGAACGACGAGCCGCAGTACCAGCTGATCGTCGACGACGAGCGCGCCAGCGCCTTGGGCGTGACCATCTCCGACATCAACAACACCCTGTCGATCGCCTTGGGCGGCAGCTACGTCAACGACTTCATCGACCGTGGTCGGGTCAAGAAGGTGTACATCCAGGGCGAATCCAGCGCCCGGATGAGCCCTGAAGACCTGCAGAAGTGGTACGTACGCAACGGTCAGGGCGAGATGGTGCCGTTCTCCTCCTTCGCCAGCGGCGAGTGGACCTACGGTTCGCCGAAACTGTCGCGCTACAACGGTGTGGAAGCGGTCGAAGTGCTCGGCACTCCGGCGCCTGGCTACAGCACCGGCGAAGCCATGGCCGAAGTCGAGCGCATCGCCGGCGAGCTGCCGGACGGCATCGGCTATGCGTGGACCGGCATGTCGTACGAGGAGAAGTTGTCGGGCTCGCAGATGCCGGCGCTGTTCGCCCTCTCGATCCTGTTCGTGTTCCTCTGCCTGGCGGCGCTGTATGAAAGCTGGTCGATCCCGATCGCAGTGGTCCTGGTGGTGCCGCTCGGTATCATCGGTGCGCTGATCGCCACCAGTCTGCGCGGGCTGTCCAACGACGTGTACTTCCTGGTCGGCCTGCTGACCACCATCGGCCTGGCCGCGAAGAACGCGATTCTGATCGTCGAGTTCGCCAAGGAACTGCACGAACAGGGCCGCAGTCTGTACGACGCCGCCATCGAGGCGTGCCGCATGCGTCTGCGCCCGATCATCATGACCTCGCTGGCGTTCATTCTCGGCGTGGTACCGTTGACCATCGCCAGCGGCGCCGGCTCGGGCAGCCAGCATGCCATCGGTACCGGTGTGATCGGCGGCATGATCAGTGCGACCGTGTTGGCCATCTTCTGGGTGCCGCTGTTCTTCGTCGCCGTTTCTTCGCTGTTCGGCAGCAAGGAACCGAAAAAAGACGACACCCCTGACAATCCTGAAACTCCACGTTACGAGGCTGGGCAATGACCAAGTCGCTGTTGTCCCTGGCGGTCACCGCCTTCATCCTGGGCGGCTGCTCGCTGATCCCCGATTACCAGCGCCCCGAAGCGCCGGTGCCGGCGCAGTTCCCGCAGGGGCCGGCGTATTCGCCGGCCGAATCGGCCAACGTCGCCGCTGCCGAACAAGGCTGGCGTCAGTTCTTCACCGATCCTGCGCTGCAACAGCTGATCCAGACGTCGCTGGAAAACAACCGCGACCTGCGTGTCGCGGCGTTGAACATCGACGCCTACCGCGCGCAGTACCGCATCCAGCGCGCCGATCTGCTGCCAGCGGTGTCGGCTGAAGGTGCCGGTACTCGCCAGCGCTTGCCGGACGACCTGTCGCCTTCCGGCCAGTCGACCATCTCCAGCCAATACTCGGCGACCCTGGGCGTGAGCGCCTATGAGCTCGACCTGTTCGGCCGGGTACGCAGCCTCAGCGAACAGGCGCTGGAAACCTACCTGTCCAGCGAAGAGGCACGGCGTTCCACACAGATCGCCCTGGTGGCCAGTGTGGCCAACGCTTACTACGCCTGGCAGGCCGACCAGGCCCAGCTCAAGCTGACCCAGGACACCCTCAAGGCGTACGAGCAGAGCTTGAGCCTGACTCAGCGCGCCAGCGACGTGGGTGTGTCCTCGGCGCTCGACCTGAGCCAGGCGCGTACCGCCGTGGAAGGCGCGCGGGTCAAGCTGGCGCAGTACCAGCGCCTGGTCGCGCAGGATGTCAACAGCCTGGCCGTGCTGATCGGCACCGGCATCCCGAACAACCTGCCCGAGCCGCTCAAGCTCGACGCCGACCAGTTGTCCGAAGTGCCTGCCGGTTTGCCTTCGGACCTGCTGCAGCGTCGCCCGGACATCCAGGAAGCCGAGCATCTGCTCAAGGCTGCCAACGCCAACATCGGAGCGGCGCGTGCCGCGTTCTTCCCGCGCATCAGCCTGACCGCCAACGCCGGCACCCTGAGCCCGGACATGGGCGGGCTGTTCAGCGGCGGTTCCGGCACCTGGCTGTTCCAACCGCAGATCAGCCTGCCGATCTTCAACGGTGGTGCGCTGCGCGCCAGCCTGGACTACGCGAAGATCCAGAAGGACATCAACGTCGCCCGTTACGAGAAGACCATCCAGACCGCCTTCCAGGAAGTCGCCGATGGCCTGACCGCGCGCAAGACCTACAAGGAACAGTTGCAGGCCCAGCGCGATCTGGTGGCCGCCAACCAGGACTACTACCGCCTGGCCGAGCGCCGCTACCGCATCGGCATCGACAGCAACCTGACCTTCCTCGACGCCCAGCGCTCGCTGTTCAGCGTGCAACAGGCGCTGATCACCGACCGGCTGTCGCAGCTGACCAGCGAGGTCAACCTGTACAAGGCGCTCGGCGGCGGTTGGTATGAGCGTACCGGCGAGGCCAATCGGCAAGCCGCTCGCTGATCCGCGTATGGGCCCGTCCACTGTGACGGGCCCATTCGTTCAGGGTCACCTCTCTCCATGATGCCTGCACATGGCTTCCTGTCTGCCCCTCGTGTAACACCTCTCCCCCCTCCGATTCGTGCACTCGCTCACACATCCAGGCAAAATGAACCAACTGGAACATTCCGTGCGGTAATCGCCCGGTTCCGTTCGTCCGCAATTGTCCTGCCTTGCTTCTGCGCAGCACCATCGGCGTGGGCGCATATCTGGCTTCTTCCCCACAAGCTGCTCAGCCCAGGGTCGAAACGCGACGTAGCGCCACACCGATAACAACAAGAGATCTTCGACAGATGAACACTTCGCATCCCGCACGCCACCTGCTGCCTGGCCTGCTGGCCGTTTCCTACAGCCTGCCGGCCCTGGCCGCCGAGAGCGGCTTCCTGGAAGACGCCAAAGCCACGCTGAACCTGCGCAATTTCTACATCAACCGTAATTTCGTCGACCCCAACAATGCCCAGAGCAAGGCCGAGGAGTGGACGCAAAGCTTCATCCTCGATGCCCGCTCCGGCTTCACCCAGGGCACCGTCGGTTTCGGCGTGGACGTGCTGGGCCTGTATTCGGTCAAGCTCGATGGGGGTCGCGGCACGGCGGGCACCCACCTGTTGCCGGTGCACGACGACGGCCGCCCGGCGGATGACTTCGGTCGCCTGGGTGTGGCGTTCAAGGCCAAGGTGTCGGAAACCGAGTTCAAGGTAGGCGAATGGATGCCGGTGCTGCCGATCCTGCGCGCCGACGACGGCCGCTCGCTGCCGCAGACCTTCAGGGGCGCGCAGATCGCCTCGCGGGAGATCGAGGGCTTAAGCCTGTATGGCGGCCAGTTCCGCGGCAACAGCCCGCGCAACGATGCCAGCATGGAGGACATGTTCCTCAACGGCCGCCCCGCCGCGACCTCCGACCGCTTCAACTTCGCCGCCGGCGAATATGCCTTCAACGACAAGCGCACCTTGCTCGGCTTGTGGCATGCCCAGCTCAAAGACATCTACCAGCAGCAGTACCTGAACCTGCAGCACAGCCAGCCCGTCGGCGACTGGACGCTGACGGCCAACCTCGGCTACTTCATCGGCCAGGAAGACGGCAGCGCCCGCGCGGGCGACCTGGACAACCGCACCGCTTCCGGTCTGTTCTCGGCGCGCTACCAGGGCCACACCTTCTATGTCGGCTTGCAAAAAGTCAGCGGCGACGACGCCTGGCTGCGGGTCAACGGTACCAGCGGCGGCACCTTGGCCAACGACAGCTACAACTCCAGCTTCGACAACGCCAAGGAGCGCTCCTGGCAGGTGCGCCACGACTTCAACTTCGCCAGCGTCGGCCTACCCGGCCTGACCCTGATGAACCGCTACATCAAAGGCGACCACGTGCAGACGGCGACGGTCGACGACGGCAAGGAATGGGCGCGGGAAAGCGAGCTGGCCTATGTGGTGCAGTCCGGCGCGCTCAAGAACCTGGCGCTGAAGTGGCGCAACTCCACCATGCGCCGTGACTACAACACCAATGCCTTCGACGAGAACCGCCTGATCGTCAGCTACCCACTGAGCGTGCTGTAACCGCTGCGACGCCTGTGCATCGCGCAGGCGCACGGCGACCCGGCATGATCGTTGCGCTGCGGACGACGTTTCGCAAGCCTCGGTACCGTCGCAGCCGGCGCAGCGTTTACACAGGCGCAGCCGCACGGCAAATCCTCATGTTCGATGCGCTGCGGACAGCATTTCAAAAGCTTCGATACCGCCGCAGCCGGCGCGGCGTTTGCAACCTGCCAACGTGCAGGCGACCTGCGACCCGCTATGCTCAGCGCTGTCTGGACAACCTCTCGAGGCGTGCATGAAAACCTTGGTCGACCACCTCAGCCAGTACGCCGGTTACCACCGCGACCGGCGCAACCTGCTCAGTCATTTGCTCGGCATTCCGTTGATCGTCCTGGCCGTGACCGCCCTGCTGTCGCGGCCCGGTGTGGCGGTGGCTGGACTGTGGCTCTCGCCCGCTCTGCTGGCGGCGCTGGCGGCAGCGCTGTTCTACCTGCGCCTGGACCGCCGTTTCGGTCTGGCCATGGGCGTGCTGCTGGGTCTGTGCCTATGGGCCGGGCAGGCGCTGGCGCGGCAGCGCACCGGCCTGTGGCTGGGCAGCGGTATCGGCTTGTTCGTACTGGGCTGGGCGATCCAGTTCGTCGGGCATTACTTCGAGGGGCGCAAGCCGGCCTTCGTCGACGACCTCAGCGGCCTGATCATCGGGCCGCTGTTCGTGGTGGCAGAAGTAGCATTCATGCTGGGCTGGCGCCGCGAGGTGCAGCACGCTGTGGAGGCAGTGGCAGGCCCGGTTGCGTGAGGCTGTGAAAGCCTGTGCGAGCCTATGGAAGTCCGCAGGGCCTGTAGGAGCGGCCGGTTCGGCGCTCCGATCAGCCGCGATGGGCCGCAACGCGGCCCTAGTCCAGGTGCCACACCCGCCTGGGTGATTTGGGTATAGGGCATTGGGCCGGCGTTGCCGGCCATCGCGGCTAAAGCCGCTCCTACAGAGGCGGCTCCTACAGGGGCCTGTTAGAGCGGCCGGTTCGGCGCTGCTGTCAGCCGTCGACCTCGTCCCACACCGACTCGGCGAGGTGGAACGTGGCATTGGCCGCAGGAATGCCGCAATAGATCGCGCTCTGCATCAGCACTTCCTTGATCTCTTCGCGGGTCACGCCGTTGTTGGCGGCGGCGCGCAGGTGCAGCTTGAGCTCGTCGTTGCGGTTCATGCCGATCAGCATGGCGATGGTGATCAGGCTGCGGGTATGGCGTGGCAAGCCGGGGCGGGTCCAGATGTCGCCCCAGGCATGTCGGGTGATCATGTTCTGGAACTCGCCGTTGAAGTCGTTCAGCTTGTCCAGGCTGCGGTCCACATGGGCATCGCCCAACACCGCACGGCGTACTTGCATGCCGGCTTCGTAACGTTGTTGCTCGTCCATGGGAAATCCTCAGCAGGCTTGCAGGAAGGTCAGCACACGCTGGGTGAACGGCGCGCCCACCTCGACGTTGGACAGGTGCGCCGCCGCAAACTCGACGAACTGCGCCCCGGCGATCTGCGTGTGCAGAAAGCGCCCGTGCGCCGGCGTGGTCACCGCGTCGTCGCTACCGGCTACGATCAGCGTCGGCACGCTGATCCGCCCCACCTGCTCGCGGTAGTCGGCATCGCGTACCGCAGCGCAGTTGGCGGCGTAGCCTTCGGGCGAAGTATCGGCGAGCATCCGGGTGATGCGCTGAGCCTGCGCCGGCTGCGTCTGCACGAAGGCTGGCGTGAACCAGCGTGCCAACGACGCCTCGCCCAGGTCGCGCATCGCCTGCTCGCCACCTTCGCGCACCGTGTCGATGCGCGTGTTCCACACCTCGGCCGTGCCGATCTGCGCGGCGGTGTTGCACAGCGTCAGGCTGAGCAAGCGCTCGCCGGCGTCGATGCCCAGCCATTGGCCGATCAGACCGCCCATCGACAGGCCGACGAAATGCGCCTTGGCGATGTCCAGCGCGTCCAGTAGCGCCAGCACATCGGCGCCCAATTGGGGAATGTTGTAGGGACCCGCCGTGACCAGCGAAGCGCCATGCCCGCGGGTGTCGTAGCGCAGTACCCGAAAGTGCTCGCGCCAGACCGCCACCTGGGCGTCCCACATGCCCAGGTCCGTGCCCAGGGAGTTGGACAACACCAATACAGGCGCCCCTTCAGGGCCTTCCAATCGATAGTTCAGTACGCCATCGGCCAATTGCACATGCGCCACAGCGATCTCCTTCAGGCAATGGAACGTTGATGTTCGGCCACGGCGCGCGCCACCCAGACGCGGGCCTGGCCAAGGTAATGGGCGGGGTCGAGCAAAGAGTCCAGCTCGTCGCCCGACAACTGCTCGGCCACCTGCGGCTCCTCGCCCAGCACCGCGCGCAGATGCCGCCGTTCGGCGACCGCCCGCTGGCAGCATCGCTCCAGCAGGTGATGGGCGCGGTCGCGGCCCAAGCGTTGAGCGAGGACGATGCTGACGGCTTCGGCCAGCACCAGGCCCTGAGTCAGGTCGAGGTTGCGGCGCATGCGCTCGGCATCCACCTCCAGGCCCTCGGCGATGGCCTGGGCATGGCGCAGAGCACCGGACACCAGGCAGCAGATCTCCGGCAGGGTTTCCCACTCGGCGTGCCACAGGCCAAGGCTGCGTTCGTGCTCCTGAGGCATGGCGGCGAGCAGGGTCGAGACCAGCCCCGGCACGCGCGTGGCGGCGCCGATCAGCGCCGCCGCACCCACCGGATTGCGCTTGTGCGGCATGGTCGACGAGCCGCCCTTGCCCGGTGCCGAAGGCTCGAACAGCTCGCCCGCTTCGGTCTGCATCAACAGGCTCACATCGCGGCCGAACTTGCCCAGGCTACCGGCGACCAGGCCGAGCACCGCAGCGAATTCCACCAGGCGGTCGCGTTGGGTGTGCCAAGGTTGCTCAGGCAGGCCCAGACGTAATTGCCCAGCCAGGGCTTCGGCCACCGGCAAAGCCTTGCTGCCCAGGGCGGCGAGGCTGCCCGAAGCACCGCCGAACTGCAGCACCAGCAGGCGCGGGCGCAGTTCGCGCAAACGCTCGCGATGGCGGGTCAGCGCGCCCAGCACGCCGGCGAGCTTCATGCCCAGGGTCACCGGGGTGGCGTGCTGCAGCCAGGTACGCCCGACCATGACCGTGTCGGCATGCTGCAAGGCTCGTCCGGCGAGGGTCTCGGCCAGCTGGGCCAGGTCCTTTTCGATCAGATCCAGGGCCGCACGTAGTTGCAGCACCAGACCGGTGTCCATCGCATCCTGGCTGGTAGCGCCTAGGTGCACGTAGCGCTCGGCCTCGGCCACTCCGCTGGCCACCACCTTGCCCAGCGCCTTGACCAAGGGAATGGCCGAGTTGCCCGCGCTGCACACCGCCTCGGCCAACGCGCCCACGTCATACCGCTCGGCCTTGCACGCGGCCTCGATGGCCGGCACCGCACTGGCCGGCACCAGCCCTACCGACGCCTGGGCACGGGCCAGCGCTGCCTCGAAATCGAGCATGCCTTGCAGGCGGCCCTGATCGGAAAATACCTCGCGCATGGGCGCTGCGGTGAAGTAGGCGTCGAGCAGGCGGTTGTCCGCAGGCGAGGTCATGGTCGCTCCTTAGTGATCGTCGTGCAGGTACGCGGCCCGCTTGGGCAGGCGCAGGCTGAACAGGAAGGCCACGGCCATCATGGCGGTGACGTACCAATAGAAGGTGTTTTCGATGCCCATCGATTTGAGGTTCAGCGCCACGTACTCGGCCGAGCCGCCGAACACCGCGTTGGCCACCGCGTAGGCCAGGCCCACGCCCAGGGCGCGCACCTGCGGCGGGAACATCTCGGCTTTGACCAGGCCGCTGATCGAGGTGTAGAGGCTGACGATGCACATCGCCACCGTCACCAGGGCGAAGGCCAGCCATGGACTGGTGACGGTCTTCAGCGCCAACAGCAGGGGCACGGTGAACAGCGTGCCCAACGCACCGAACAGCAGCATCGAATTACGCCGGCCGATACGGTCCGAGAGCATGCCGAACAACGGCTGCATGAGCATGAACAGGAACAGCGCGCCGGTCATCACATAGCTGGCGTCCTTTTTCGGCATGCCGGCGGTGTTGACCAGAAACTTCTGCATGTAGGTGGTGAAGGTGTAGAAGATCAGCGAGCCGCCGGCGGTATAGCCGAGCACGGTGACGAACGCCGCGCCGTGATTGCGGAACAACCCGCCGATGGAGCCGGCGTCCTTGTCCTGACGGGTTTCGGCGCTGCTGGTCTCTTCCAGCGAGCGGCGCAGCATCAGCGAAATCACCGCCGCCACCGCGCCGACCACGAACGGAATGCGCCAGCCCCAGGCGCTCAGTTCCTGTTCGGTGAGCAGCTGTTGCAGGATCACCACCACCAGCACCGCGAGCAACTGGCCGCCGATCAGGGTCACGTATTGGAACGAGGCGAAGAAGCCGCGCTGGCCGCGCAGCGCCACTTCGCTCATGTAAGTGGCGGTGGTGCCGTATTCGCCGCCGACCGACAGGCCCTGGATCAGGCGCGCCAGCAACAGCAACGCCGGCGCCCAGGTGCCGATGCTGGCGTAGGTGGGCAGGCAGGCGATCATCAGCGAGCCGGCGCACATCATCAGCACCGAGATCATCAGCGAGTTCTTGCGCCCGTGACGGTCGGCCAAACGGCCGAAGATCCAGCCGCCGATTGGCCGCATCAGAAAGCCGGCCGCGAACACGCCGGCAGTGTTGAGCAACTGCACGGTGGGGTCGTCGGAAGGGAAGAACGCTGGCGCGAAATAGATGGCGCAGAAGGCGTAGACGTAGAAGTCGAACCACTCCACCAGGTTTCCCGATGAGGCGCCGACGATGGCGAAGATGCGTTTTTTGCGCTCTTCACCGGTGTAGTGGAGGGTAGTCATGGGCAGGTTGCTCCTGGAAGGTCACAGGTAAGTCTAGACATACCCAGTTACATGCTTGTTCAACAGTGGCGGTTGGCCTGGGGTGCGGGCTTGTCTTCGATCCCCGCCTAACCGCCACCGCAGGAAGCCTGAAGTTGTGCGATGCCTGGCCTGGGGCGGCTTTGCCGCCCATCGCGGCTGAAGCCGCTCCTACACTGTGGAAACATTCGAAACCGCTCCTACACTGTGGAGGCAGTCGAAACTCTGCCACCTTGTAGGAGCGGCCGGTTCGGCGCTCCGATCAGCCGCGATGGGCGGCAACGCCGCCCCAATGGCCTCGACCTCGATCACCTAAGATCAACGCGGCACCTGGTGAGAGACGGTCGGCGCCTACGACACGCGCTCGATGGCCAGGGCCAAACCTTGGCCGACACCCACGCACATGGTCGCCAACCCTTTACGGCCGTCGCTTTTCTCCAACTGATGCAGGGCCGTCAATACCAACCGCGCACCGCTCATGCCCAGCGGGTGGCCCAGGGCGATCGCGCCGCCGTTGGGATTGACCTGCGGCGCATCGTCAGCCACGCCCAACTCGCGCAATACCGCCAATCCTTGGCTGGCGAAGGCTTCGTTGAGCTCGATGACGTCGAAGTCGGCCACCGCCAGGCCCAGGCGCTCGGTCAACTTGCGCACTGCCGGCACCGGGCCGATGCCCATCACCCGCGGCGCCACGCCGGCGCTGGCCATGCCCAGGACCCGTGCGCGCGGCGTCAGGCCGTGACGCTCGACCGCTTCGGCCGACGCCAGGATCAGCGCGGCAGCGCCATCGTTGACGCCCGAAGCGTTGCCGGCGGTGACCGTCTTGTCCGCGCCATTGACCGGCTTGAGCCGGCCCAGCGCTTCGAGGGTGGTGTCCGGGCGCAGGTGTTCGTCCTCGGTGACCACCGTCTCGCCCTTCCTATGCGCGATGCGCACCGGCACGATCTCTTCGGCGAAGAACCCGGCCGCCTGTGCCGCCGCGGCCTTCTGCTGGCTGCGCAGGGCGAAGGCGTCCTGATCGGCGCGCGACACCTGATGCTCGTCGGCCACGTTGTCGGCCGTTTCGGGCATCGAGTCGACGCCGTACTGCTGCTGCATCGACGGGTTGACGAAGCGCCAGCCGATGGTGGTGTCCTCCAGCTTCATGCTGCGCGAATAACCGCTTTCGGCCTTGCCCATGACGAAGGGCGCGCGCGACATCGACTCCACGCCCCCGGCGATGGCCAGCTCCATTTCGCCGCTGGCGATGGCGCGGAAGGCCGTGCCGATGGCGTCCATGCCCGAAGCGCACAGACGGTTGAGGGTCACGCCCGGAACGCTCGGCGGCAGGCCTGCCAGCAGCAGCGCCATGCGCGCCACGTTGCGATTGTCTTCGCCGGCCTGGTTGGCGCAGCCGAAGAACACCTCGTCGAGCTGCGCCCATTGCACGCTGGGGTTGCGTTCGATCAGCGCCTTGAGCGGCACCGCCGCCAGATCGTCGGCGCGCACGCTGGCCAGGGCGCCGCCGAAGCGGCCGATGGGGGTGCGGATGGCATCGCAGATGAATACGTCACGCATCAGGCTTCTCCTGGCGTTTGGCCGTGGGCGCTGGCGGTGCGCGCTTCGAGATCGCGCAGGGCGTCCAGCTCGGTGGCGCTGGGCGCTTCGGTGGTCTGCACATCGTCGGCGAAACGAATCGCCCAGCCGGTGGCGGCGACGATCTGTTCGCGGGTCACGCCGGGGTGGATGGAGGTCACCACGAACTCATGGCTGCCGGCTTCGGGCTGCAGGATGCACAGGTCGGTGATGATGCCCACCGGCCCTTCGCCGGGCAGGCCGAGACGCTGGCGCGAGTCGCCGCCCTCGCCGTGGCCGACCGAAGTGATGAAGTCGAGTTTCTCGACGAACGCCCGCGGCGACTGCTTGAGGATGATCAGCACCTGCTTGGCGGAACCGGCGATCTCCGGCGCGCCCCCTGCCCCCGGCAAGCGCGTGCGCGGCGCATGGTAGTCGCCGACCACGGTGGTGTTGATGTTGCCGAAGCGGTCGACCTGGGCAGCGCCGAGGAAGCCCACATCGATGCGCCCGCCTTGCAGCCAGTAGCGGAAGATCTCGCCGGTCGGCACCACGGTGTCGGCGGTTTCGGCCAGTTCGCCGTCGCCGATCGACAGTGGCAGCACGCGGGGCTTGGCCCCGATCGGGCCGGATTCGTAGATCAGCACCACATCGGGCGAGGAGGTCAGGCGCGCCAGGTTGGCGGCCTTGGACGGCAAGCCGATGCCGACGAAGCACACCGCGCCGTTGCGCAGGCGCCGGGCAGCGGCGACGGTCATCATTTCGGACGTTGAGTAGTTCATTGCGCGGCCTCCGAGGTGCTGGCCAGGCGGGCCTTGAATTCGTTGAAATCGGCGGTGCCGTGGATGTGCGTGTCGATCCAGGCGCTGAAGGCTTCGCGGCTGCGGGCGATCGGGTCCCAGGCTTGGTAGAAGCGGTTGTCGCGCTCGTAGTAGCCATGGGCGTAGGACGGGTGCGCGCCGCCCGGCACCAGGCATACCGCGCTCAGTGCCCAGGTGGGCAGCACGCAGGCGTTCATCGGTGCTTGCAGATCGTCGACGATTTCTTCGACGGTGACGATGCAGCGCTTGGCCGCCAGCGCCGCTTCCTTCTGCACGCCGAGAATGCCCCACAGCAGCACGTTGCCCTTGCGGTCGGCCTTCTGCGCGTGGATCACCGTGACGTCGGGACGCACCGAGGGCACGGCGGCCAGCACCTCACCGGTGAACGGGCAGGTGACGCTCTTGATCAGCGGGTTGACCTTGGGCAGGTCGGAGCCGGCATAGGCGCGCAGTACCGCGAACGGCAGGCCCGAGGCGCCGGCGACGTAGGCGTTGGCCAGGTCGGCGTGGCTGTGCTCTTCGATCTCCAAGGCATGCGGCCATTGCTTTTCCACGGCGTCGCGCAGCCGGTGCAGCGAGCCTACGCCGGGGTTGCCGCCCCAGGAGAAGATCAACCGCTTGGCGCAGCCGGCGCCGATCAGCTGGTCGTAGATCAGGTCGGGGGTCATGCGCACCAGAGTCAGGTCGCGCTTGCGCTGGCGGATGAGCTCGTGGCCGGCGGCGGTCGGAATCAGGTGGGTGAAGCCTTCCAGCGCGACGGTGTCGCCGTCGTGGACGAACTGCTTCACGGCCTCGTGAAGCGAAAGGATTGCTGCCATTGGAGACTCCTGGTCAGGAAGCGTCGATGCGGTGGGCAGTGCGCGCGAGCGGCACTGCGATGGGCTCAGAGTAAGGAGCCGGGCCAGGCCTTTACAATCCGATAATCGTCTATATGGGCGATTATCGAACGGTATGTGCCGACTCGCGCGTGTTCGACGGGCGTGGCTTCATGTGGCATCCGCATGACTGACCCAGCCCTTGACTATCACCCCTAGCGCCGCGAGGGCAGCCGGTACCAGCAAGGCTGTGAGCACTTGTGTGAAGGTCCAACCCAGGCCCAGCAGCGTGGCCCCGCTCCAGGCGCCGAGGATTGCGCCGAAACGGCCGATGCCCAGCATCCAGGACACACCCGTGGCCCGGGCCTGGGTCGGGTAGAAGCGCGCCGCCAGCGATGGCATGGCCGATTGCGCACCGTTCACGCACATGCCGGCGACCAGCACCAGGGTCGCCAGCAATGCCATGTTGCCCAAGCTCTGGCCCACCGCGTAGGCGAAGCCGCCGGCCAACAGGTAACAGACACCGATGACCTTGTGCGGGTTGTAGCGGTCCATCGCCCAGCCCACCAGCACCGCGCTGAGCACCCCGCCGAACTGGAACAGGGCGCCGATGAACGCGGCCTGCTCCAGGCTGGCGCCGCTGTCGCGCATCAGGGTCGGTAGCCAGCTGGTGAGCAGGTAGACGATCACCAGGCCCATGAAATAGGTCAGCCACAGCAGCAGGGTGCCGGGCCCATAGGTGCCCGAGAAGATCACCGCGAAGACGTTGCGCGCGGCCACGGCCTTCTGCTCCGGCACGCTGAAGCCCTGGGCCTGGGCGACGAGGGCCGGCGCGATCGGCGCCAGGGTCTTGCGCACCTGCTCGGTGCCGCGCTTGCGCACCACCAGAAAGCGCGCCGACTCCGGCAACCATAGCAGCAGTGCCAGCACCAGCAGCAAGGGCAGTACCCCACCCAGCACCAGCAGGCTGTGCCAGCCGTAGGCCGGAATCAGTTTGGCAGAGACGAAGCCGCCGCCGGCCATGCCCAGGTTGAAGCCGCAGAACATGCTGGTGACCAGCAACGACTTGAGCCGTTCGGGGGTGTACTCCGAGAGCAAGGTGGTGGCGTTGGGCATGCCCGCCCCCAAACCCAGCCCGGTGAGAAAACGCAGAATCAGCAATTCGTTGACCGAGGTGGCATAGGCCGAGGCCAGGCTGAAACCGCCGAACACCAGCACTGCACCGATCAGCACGCCGCGGCGGCCGAAGCGGTCGGCCAGCGGCCCCGAACCCAAGGCACCAAAGACCATGCCGATCAATGCCGCGCTCATCACCGGGCCCAGGCTGGCACGGTCGATGCCCCACTCTTGGGACAGTGCCGGGGCGATGAACCCCATGGCTGCGGTGTCCAGGCCGTCGAGAAAGACGATCAGGAAACATAGCAGCACCACCCGCCACTGATAGCGCGACAGGGGTTGCTGGTTGATCAAGCGTTGTACATCGAGGATCTGCCCGGCAGGCGCGGGGGCTTTGTCGAAAGTCAGGGTCATGGGGTCGTCCAGACGGTGCGCACAAACGGACGCCTGCACTGTCGACAGTGCAGCCGTGGGGGAATGGATGTGGTGCAACCTTTGGCTAGACGGGATGCGGGGGCACGGCAGGTGCGCTCGGCCGCGGCAGCGAAGCAGTCGTTTTCATGGAGGGTTCTCGCCTGTTGTTATTGTGCGGTCGGCAGGGCCGACCGATGGCAACAACAGTAATCAGCGAGCGCGAGGGGCGCAATTGACGCGCCCCGAGTGTGTGCGGTTACCGAACGCTAAACGCCGAGCAGGGCTTGCCGCTCCCGTGCGTTTCAGCCGAACAGTTGGGTGCACAGGTCCTGGCTGGTGGCCAACAGGATGGGCAGGAAACGCTGCTCCAGCTCGCTGCGGCTGACCCGGCCCACATGGGTGCTGACGTTGAGCGCGGCCAGCACCTGCCCGGAAGCATCGTAGATGGGCACGGCGATCGAACGCAGGCCTTGCTCCAGTTCCTGGTCGACCACGCAGAAGCCCTGCTCGCGCACTTGCTGGATACAGGCGAACAGCGATTCGGCGTCGTGCAGGGTGCGGCTGGTGCGGGCCTTGAGGTCGGCGCGTTCGAGGTATTCGCGCAGGCTGGCATCGTCCAGCGCCGCCAGCATGATCCGCCCCATCGACGTGCAGTAGGCCGGCAGACGCCCGCCGACGGACAGGTCGACCGAAATCAGCCGCTCGACCGTGGCCGAACGGGCGATATAGAGGATGTCGTCGCCTTCCAGGGTGGCCATGTTGGCCGCTTCGTGGAGTTTTTCGCTGATGCGGTCCAGATACGGCTGCGCCGAGACCGCCAGGGGCGTGGACGACAGATAGGCATGGCCCAGGGTCAGCACCTTGGGCAACAACGAATAGGTACGTCCGTCGGTGGTGGCGTAGCCGAGCTTGATCAGCGTGTGCAGGCAGCGCCGCACGGCGGCGCGGGGAATTTCCGTACGGTGGCTGATCTGGGCGATGGTGAGGTGGCGTTTGCGTTCCTGGAAGGCCTGGATCACCGCCAGGCCGCGGGCCAGCGAAGTCATGAAATCCGGATCGCCGGTGAACGCCTGAATGCGTTTGGCCGCCGAGGCCACGATGGGCGGCGCGAGCGCTGCGCTGGCGGCGCGCAGAGGGTTGGCGCCTGCGCTGTCGAGGGTTTCTTCGCTCATGGGACTTGCCTCAAGAAAACGGTGCGTTGTGCGATTATCGAACAAGCGGCCGATAATCGCAATTGACCGCCGACACGTTTGCTTATACCTTTCTACCTGCCCATGTGGCTTCTTTGGAGAGACTGGTCAGGTACCCACCGTGGAAGCTTCAAGGCAGCGGCCTCGCCCTACAGCGAGGCCGTTTTCATTTATAGGGACCCGCGAACTTTCCTGCTGGCCAAGTGTTCCAAGCTCGTAACGGCGGAAGTTGCGTGACGAACGGTTTCGTCAAACAGCGCACGTGCCACTTAGCGGGCACCGCGCCATGTTCGAGCCTCTATCTTGCCTGACCGGCAAGTTGGTTATAATCTCGCCGTCTTCATCGCTCGATGCCAAACTTTGCTCGACCGATCGCCCGTGCCAACCGGCTTCGCCAACGGGTCTGCGCCCTCCCCGGCCCGACCACGCCGGCCAGCGTCTTCGGTAGGCGGCAACTTCCAGACAAGCTTCAACCTGACGTTACGGCAGCGCGACGTCCCCAGGTCCGTAACCGACAGACATTTCTACAACTGTCGCCGACCGGGATATAACTTTCCATTGGCAGGTATTGTTGTGACAAAAGATGAACTGCGCGCCGAACTCGAGCGTCAGGCCGAACGTTTTACCGGACTCTATGGCGGCGAAGTCACCACCTATGCCGCGCAACCGGAACCGGAACGCAAACCGTGGCGCAAACGCTCCACCATCCATGATCAGGCCTTCGCCGAAGAGCTCGACAAGATGGAAAAGGAATTGCGTGGCGAGGGCGTCGAAAAACGCTGATGCCCTGCCAACGACAGGGAGATGACCCGCAACCGCACATTGATGTGACCTGACGCAAGATTTTAGAGTCAAAGCGGGTGCTTCGAATCTCTGGTTTTTCTGGCATAATCCGGCCCCCTTTCGACCGCCAGAAAACTTTTCATGATTGATTTATTCAGCGGACTGGATGCCTGGGTAGCCGTGAGCTTGGTGCTCGCGCTGACCTTTGTGCTCGCTTTCGAGTTCATCAATGGCTTTCATGACACCGCCAACGCGGTAGCCACCGTCATCTACACCAAAGCCATGCCGCCGCATCTGGCGGTGTTCTTCTCGGGGGTGTTCAACTTCCTGGGAGTGCTGCTCGGTGGGGTGGGCGTGGCCTACGCGATCGTCCACCTGCTGCCGGTGGAACTGCTGATCAACGTGAACACCGGGCATGGACTGGCCATGGTCTTCTCCCTGCTCGCCGCCGCCATCGCCTGGAACCTGGGCACCTGGTACTTCGGCATTCCCGCTTCCAGTTCGCACACGCTGATCGGCTCGATCCTCGGCGTGGGCCTGGCCAATGCCTTGATCAACCACATCCCGCTGGGTGATGGCGTCAACTGGCAGAAGGCGATCGACATCGGCCTGTCGCTGGTGTTCTCGCCGCTGGCCGGCTTCATCGTCGCCGCCCTGGTGCTGCTGATGCTCAAGCGCTGGCGGCCGCTGTCGAAGATGCACAAGACGCCGGAGCAGCGGCGCAAGCTGGACGACAAGAAGCACCCGCCCTTCTGGAATCGCCTGGTCCTGGTGATCTCGGCGATGGGTGTGAGCTTCGTGCACGGTTCCAACGACGGCCAGAAAGGCATCGGCCTGATCATGCTGGTGCTGATCGGCATCGTGCCTTCGCAATTCGTCCTCGACCTGGGCAGCAGCACCTACCAGATCGAACGCACCCGCGACGCCACCCTGCACCTGAGCCAGTTCTACCAGCGCAACGCCGACACCCTCGGCGAGTTCCTGGCCCTGGGCAAGGCCCCTGCCAGCGATCTGCCAGGCCAGTTCAGCTGCGACCCCAAGCAGACCGAACCGACCATCAGCGCCTTGCAACATTCGCTCAAGGGCGTGACCGACTACCACGACCTGGGCGCCGAGAAGCGCGTGGAAGTGCGTCGCTACCTGCTGTGCCTGGACGACACCGCGAAGAAGGTCGGCAAGCTGCCGGGCCTCGAAGCGCGCGAGCGTGCCGACCTCGACAAGCTACGCAAAGACCTCACCGCCACCACCGAGTACGCGCCCTTCTGGGTCATCGTCGCGGTCGCCCTGGCCCTGGGCCTGGGCACCATGGTCGGCTGGAAGCGCGTGGTCCTCACCGTCGGCGAGAAGATCGGCAAGCAGGGCATGACCTATGCCCAGGGCATGTCGGCGCAGATCACTGCGGCGTGTGCGATCGGCATGGCCAACGTGTTCAGCCTGCCGGTGTCGACCACCCATGTGCTGTCGTCGGGCGTGGCCGGCACCATGGTCGCCAACAAGAGCGGCCTGCAAGGCGGCACGATCAAGACCATCCTGCTGGCCTGGGTATTGACCCTGCCCGCCACCGTGGCCCTGTCCGCCGCGCTGTTCTGGCTGGCGACGCGCTTCATCGGCTGATAGCCCTAAGCGGTATGCGATAAGGCGCCCTCAGGGGCGCCTTTTTCGTAGGTGGGTAAAAAAACCGGCGACACACCCGCTTTCTGCTTTTTTCTGGCCACCAAGGCTCAAGCTCAAGGCCCTGCCGGCCGATACCGTCAGGCCATCGCTGCGCAGCGCGCAGGCGGCAACCACTCGACACACAAGCCCAGCGGAGCCGAGCACGCCATGCGCAAAAGCCTTCGATTCAGCCACAAGATTCTTCTCGCCGCGTCACTGATCGTGATCGTCGCCTTCAGCCTGTTCACCCTGTTCAACGATTACCTGCAACGCAACGCCATCCGCGAAGACCTGGAGAGCTACCTGGCCGAAATGGGCCAGTCCACCGCCACCAACGTCAACAGCCTGTTCGACGGGCGCATCCGCATGGTCGACAACCTGGCGCAAAACATCGCCCAGGCGCCGGCCGAGGCTGCCACCCTGCTCGGTCAACCGGCATTGACCTCAAGCTTCCTGACCGTCTACCTGGGCCAGGTCGACGGCCGCTTCACCGTACGTCCCGACGCCAAGATGCCCGACGGCTACGACCCGCGGATCAGGCCCTGGTACAAGGACGGCATGAGCGCCAGCGGCGCCATCCTCACCGAACCCTACATCGACCTGACCACACAGAAGATGGTCATCAGCATCATCAGCAAAGCCGCGACCAACGTCGGCGTGGTCGGTGGCGACCTGGCCCTGGACGGGCTGGCCAAGATCATCAACTCACTGAACTTCGGCGGCATGGGCTATGCCTTCCTGGTCAACGACCAGGGCAAGATCCTCGTGCATCCGCAACAGGCGCTGGTGATGAAGTCGCTGGGCGATCTGTTCCCCGGCCAGGCGCCGAAACTCACCCAAGACCTCAGCGAGGTGCAAGAGGCCGACGGCCAGAGCCGCCTGCTCAGCTTCACGCCGATCAAGGGCCTGCCCAACGCCCACTGGTACGTGGGCCTGTCCATCGACAAGGATCAGGCCTTCGCCATGCTCAGTACCTTCCGCACCTCGGCGGTGATCGCCACCCTGGTGGCGGTGGCGATCATCATCGCCCTGCTCGGCCTGCTGATTCGTGTGCTGATGCAACCGCTGCACGTCATGACCCGCGCTATGGAAAACATCGCCGAAGGTGAAGGCGACCTGACCCGCCGCCTGGACATCCAGCACCACGACGAATTCGGCATCCTGGGCAACGCCTTCAACCGCTTCGTCGAACGGATCCACAGCTCGATCCGCGAAGTGTCGTCGGCCACCGAGCAGGTCAACGAAGTGGCCTTGCGGGTGATCAGCGCCTCGAACTCGTCGATGAGCAATTCCGACGAGCAGAGCAACCGCACCAACAGCGTGGCCGCGGCGATCAACGAACTGGGCGCCGCCGCCCAGGAGATCGCCGGCAACGCCGCCCTGGCGTCGCAGCACGCCAGCTCCGCACGGGTACTGGCCGAAGAAGGCCAGCAGGTGGTGGAGCGCAACATCCAGGCGATGACGCGGTTGTCCGACCTGATCGTCACCTCCAGCGCCCACATCGAAACGCTCAACGGCAAGACGGTGAACATCGGGCAGATTCTCGAAGTGATCACCAGCATTTCCCAGCAGACCAACCTCCTGGCGCTCAACGCCGCCATCGAAGCGGCGCGCGCGGGCGAAGCCGGTCGCGGCTTCGCCGTAGTGGCCGATGAAGTGCGCAACCTGGCGCACCGCACCCAGGAATCGGCGCAGCAGGTGCAGGGCATGATCGAAGAGCTGCAGGTCGGCGCGCGGGCTTCGGTGGACACCATGGACCAGAGCCAACGCCACAGCCAGGAAAGCGTCGAGATCGCCAACCAGGCCGGCGAACGCCTGGGCAGCGTGACCGGGCGCATCGGCGAGATCGACGGCATGAACCAATCGGTCGCCACCGCCACCGAGGAGCAGACCGCCGTGGTCGAAGCGATCAACGTCGACATCAGCGAGATCAACATGCTCAACCAAGAGGGCGTGGAGAACTTGCAGGCCACTCTGCGCGCCTGCGCCGACCTGGAACAGCAGGCCGGCCGTCTCAAGCACCTGGTCGGCACGTTCAGGATCTGACCCCTCCCCGCCCAGCCGTGGTGCCGCTTGCAGCGCGGGCCACGGCGCTCCGGGACGGTTCGCCGCACGTCGCGGATCAGCGCCAAACCCTTGATCGCACAGGTCGATCGAACAAATCCCCCTTCTTCAAGGTCAACCTTCAAGCGTGTTCTGTAACGGTGTGTTACAGCCGTAGGACAGGACCGAAGATGATCCCGGAGGGATACCGATCGTGCACATTGCTGACATCACCATGTTCTATGCCCCGGCAAGCGGGGGCGTACGAACGTACCTTGATGCCAAACACCGACGCCTCGACGCCATGTCCGGCGTGCGTCACAGCCTGCTCATTCCGGGGGCCTCGGCAACCGCAGACAATGGGGTCTACCAGGTTCCGGCCATGCCTCTGCCGTTCGGCAAGGGTTACCGCTTTCCCGTACGCCTGGCACCGTGGTGCAACACGCTGCGCACCTTGCAGCCCGACCTGATCGAAGTCGGCGACCCGTACCTCACGGCCTGGGCCGCGCTCGAAGCGCGGCGCCAGCTCGATGTGCCGGTGATCGGCTTCTACCATTCCGACCTGCCGCTGCTGGTCAGCAACCGCATGGGCAATTGGTTCACGCCCAACGTGGAGGCCTACGTCAGCAAGCTGTACGGCAACTTCGACCGGGTCTTGGCGCCGAGCCAGGTGATGGCCGACAAGCTCACCCGCCTGGGCGTCAAGGACGTGCATGTGCAGCGTTTGGGCGTGGACCTGAACATGTTCAACCCTTCGCACCGCGACACGCAGCTCAAGGCCCGCCTGGGCATTCCTGACACCACGCGCCTGCTGGTCTTCGCCGGCCGCGGTTCGCGGGAGAAGAACCTGCCCGTGCTGCTCGACTGCATACGCCAACTGGGCAGCCGCTATCACTTGCTGCTGGTGGGCTCGGGCATGCCGGCCAACGTGCCGGACAACGTCACGGTGATCAACCAGTTCTGCCCACCTCAGGAAGTCGCCAACCTGCTGGCCAGCGCCGATCTGCTGGTGCATGCCGGCGACCAGGAGACCTTCGGCCTGGTGATTCTCGAAGCCATGGCCAGCGGCACTCCAGTGGTGGCCGTGCGCGCCGGCGCGTTCAGCGAAATCGTGCGCGAAGACTGCGGCCGCCTGTGCGCGCCGAACGACGGCAGGGCCATGGCCGTCACCGTGCACGAGGCCTTCGAAGAGGGCGTGCGCAAGCTTGGCACCCAAGCCCGCAGCCACGTGGAGCAACAGTATTCGTGGAGCAGCGTGGTCAACGGCCTGCTCGACCATTACCAGGCCGTGCTCGGCCATCAGCCGATGGTGCGTGTCCATGCGTGAGACCTCGTCCAACCCCCCCAGCGTGATGCTGGTGCTGCACGATGTGGCACCGGAGACCTGGCCCGATTACCGTCCCTTCGTCGAGGCGGTCGATGCGCTGGGCAACGTGCCCATGACCTGGCTGGTGGTGCCGGACTTCCATCATCGCAATGCCCTGCAACAGGCTCCCGACTTCTGCCGCTTGCTGGACGAACGCCTGGCCAAGGGCGACGAACTGGCCCTGCACGGCTTCTACCACGCCGACGACGGCCCGACGCCGCGTACGCCGCGTGAGCTGTTCATGCGTCGTGTGTACACCCACGAAGGCGAGTTCTATGGCCTGGACCAGGCGCAGGCGCTGCACAGATTGCGCGAAGGGTTGCAACTGTTCCAGGCGCAGGGCTGGCCGGTCGCCGGTTTCGTCGCCCCGGCCTGGCTGATGAGCGAAGGCACCCGGCAGGCCTTGCGCCAATTGCCGCTGCGCTACACCAGCACCCCGCAGCACCTGTATCGTTTGCCGGACTTCGCCGCCATCGACGCCCCTGGGCTGGTGTGGAGCGCGCGCAGCGCCTGGCGGCGCGGCATGTCCAGGATGATCAGCGACTGGCAACGCAAGCGCCTGGCGTCGGCCGAGACCTTGCGCCTAGGCCTGCACCCGGTGGACATGCGCCATCGTTCGTCCCGCGAGTACTGGATGGACACCCTGCGCGAGCTGATGGCCCAAGGCCGGGAACCTGTGACCAAATCCGTCTGGCTCGACCGCCAGCTCGCTTCATGACGCGTTGGGTCTGGCTGGGGCTGGCAGTGTTGCTGGCACTGGCCGTCCCGCTGTTTCTCGGGGGCGGCGAACTGCTGCCGCGCCTGCGCAGTTTCCCCCCAGGCCTGCTGGCCAGTTTGCTCGGCATGATCGTGCTGTGCTGGGTGATCAACGCCTGGCGCTTGCGCTTGCTGCTCGGCCAGCAAGGCGCGCACTTGGGTCGGGTACGCAGCGTGGGTGTGTTGATGGCCACCGAGTTCGCCATCTGCACCACCCCCGGCGGCAGTGGCGGCCCCTTGGCGCTGATCGCCCTGCTCAACCGCGAAGGCATCGGTGCGGCGCGCAGCGGCGCGGCGTTCGCCATGGACCAGCTCAACGACTTGCTGTTCTTTTTCTGCGCCATGCTGGCCATCGCAGGCTATGCGGTATTCAACCGTCTGGGCCATAGCCAGCAGACCATGTTGATGGGCAGCGCGCTGATGCTCTGCGCGGCCTTGGCCTTGCTCTTGGCGCTGATGCGTTGGCGCCGGCAAGCGATGGGCTGGAATGGTCGGGTGCTGCGTCGGATGGGCCTGTCGGCGGCGCGCCAGCGGCGCTGGGCACGCAAACTGCTGCGCTTTCTGCATGCCCTGGCACAAACCTGGCGGCTGCCCAAACGCACGCTGGCGCTGGTGTTCGCGCTCACCTGCGCGCACTGGAGCCTGCGCTTCAGCGTGATGTATCTGGTTTTACGGGGATTGCAGACCGACCTGGGCTGGATACCCAGCTTCCTGGTGCAGATGCTGGCTTTGAGCGCGGGCCAGTTCAGCCTGTTGCCGGGGGGTGCCGGGGCTGCCGAATTGACCTCGGCCACGCTGCTCACGCCGCTGGTGGGCGGCTCGACCGCGGCGGCGGCGATCGTCATCTGGCGGGCGATCACCTATTACTTCTATATGCTGGCCGGAGGGCCGGTGTTCGTCTGCCTGCTGGCGCGCCCGCTGTTGCAACGCTGGCGGCGCCAGGCCGGCTGAGCCTCAGTCGAAGACCACGGTCTTGTTGCCGTGCACCAGCACACGGTCTTCGAGGTGGTAGCGCAGGCCGCGGGCCAGCACCATCTTTTCCACGTCGCGGCCGAAACGCACCATGTCTTCGATGGTGTCGGCGTGGCTGACGCGCACCACGTCCTGCTCGATGATCGGGCCTGCGTCCAGCTCCTCGGTGACGTAGTGGCACGTCGCGCCGATCAGTTTCACCCCGCGCAGTGCCGCCTGGTGGTACGGCTTGGCACCGACGAACGAAGGCAGGAAGCTGTGGTGGATGTTGATCACGCGCTCGGCGTAGTCCTGGCACAGCTGGGGCGGCAGGATTTGCATGTAGCGCGCCAGCACCACGACATCGGCGCAGTGCTCGGCGACCAAGCGCGAAACTTCGGCGAAAGCCGGCTGTTTGTCCTGTGGATCGACCGGCACGTGGAAGAACGGAATGCCGTGCCACTCGACCATGCTGCGCAGGTCGTTGTGGTTGGAGATCACGCAGGGAATGTCGCAATCGAGTTCATCGGTATGCCAGCGGTGCAACAGGTCGGCCAGGCAATGCGATTCGCGGCTGGCCATCAATACGACGCGTTTCTTCTGCGCCGAATCGGTGATCCGCCAGGTCATGGAGAACTCTTCGGCGATCGGCGCGAACGCCTCGCGCAACGCTTCGATGCCGAACGGCAAGGTGTCGGCACGGATTTCGTGGCGCATGAAGAACCAACCGCTCTGCTCATCGGAGTGGTGGCTGGCTTCATTGATCCAGCCGTTGTACAGCGCCAGGAAATTACTGACCTTGGCCACGATACCGACACGGTCGGGGCACGCGATCACCAAACGATAGGTGCGCATCAAACAGACTCCAGAACTTCGCAAAGGCGGCGATTGTAGCGGCATGTCGGAAAAAACGCAGTAATCATCGTCGCCTGGCGACGGCGAGCGTTTGCGCCTCAGACAATGTGTTGAACGAAGACAGGCAGTCAGGCACTGGCCGCTTAGTAAAATATTTTTTACCAAATACATCGGCATGTGTGGGCCTGCAAATATTCAGCCGGCAACGTTAGTTGTTTACTTGCCCCTGGCGCGTGTCTATTATTGCCCCACTGTCTCCCTACATCTTCAACCAAGGAACGTCCCATGTCCCTGATCAATGAATACCGTGCCACCGAAGAAGCCATCAAAGAACTTCAAGCGCGCCTGGCCAATCTCTCGCAAGACGACAAGCTGAAAAAAGAGCTGGAGTTCGAAGGCAAACTGCGCGCCCTGATGGGTGAATACTCCAAGTCGCTGCGCGATGTCATCGCCCTGCTCGATCCCGATGCAAAAATCAGCAAAGCGCCACGTGGCGCCGCCAAACCGGCGACTACCAAACGCGCGCGCAAGGTCAAGCAATACAAGAACCCACACAACGGTGAAGTGATTGAAACCAAAGGTGGCAACCACAAAACCCTGAAAGAGTGGAAAGCCAAGTGGGGCGGTGACGAGGTTGAAGGTTGGTCGACCCTGCTGGGTTGATTATCCGTCACGCACTTGCTTGATCGAAAACGCCAGCACTCGCTGGCGTTTTTTTATGGTCTGCGAATACCGCTGGCGTTACAGGGCATAGCGCGCTTGCAAGCTCTGCGCATGAGTGTGCCAGGCCTGCAGCACACGCCGCCCGGCCTCGTCCGCCGTGGCGAGGCTGCCGTGCAGCGCTTGCTGGAAGTCGCCCAGGGTATTGGGCGCGCCGGCCTGCGGCAGACTCAGGCGCTGTTGGCAGAAGGCGTACCAGCGCTGGCGCTCCTGTTCGTTCAAGGTCGCGGGAAAGTTGCGCGCGCGGTAACGGAACAATAGTTCCGGCAGACGGGCATCGTCGAACATCCATTGGCCCTGGCCTAATTGCTGCGGGTCCAAGGCACGTACTTGCTCGCACAAACGACGGTCGCGTTCGCCGATAAAACCGTCGTATAACTGCTGCTCGGGATCTTCATTGACTTGAAAATCTTGCGCGCCGTACATCGGCGCGAGTTTGTCTTGCCAACGGACCTGTTGCCGAACCAATTCGTCGGCACGTTGCAGATACAGCCCTCGATCGATGCCCAGACGTTGCTCATCGTCGGCACGCAATACCGACAGCGGTGCCAGCACCGGACACCGATTGATCTGTACCAGTTTGAGCGGCACCGGTAGTTGATCGGCACCCAAGTCTTCGCGTCGGGTGTATAAACGCCGACGCAGTTCGTCAGGACTTTCCTGCAACAATGGCAGAATATCCTGATGTAAATCGCAGACTATCAATGCGTTTCGATTGCTCGGATGCCACGCCAAGGGCAATACCACACCCAGGTATTTGCGTTGGGCCGAGAAGCGCCCGGATATATGTACCAGCGGCTGCAACAGCCGAATCTGTTCCAGCACCTTGTGTTTGCTGCGCAGTTCGAACAGCCAGTTGTACAACTTCGGTTGGCGATCGCGAATCAAGCGTGCCAATGCCAGCGTGGCGCGCACGTCCGACAGCGCTTCGTGGGCATGGCCATGGTCGATGCCATTGGCGCGGCTGAGCAGTTCCAGGCGCAGGCTGATGCGTCCGTCCTGCTCCGGCCAGTTCAGGCCTTCCGGGCGCAGAGCGCAGGCGGTGCGCACCAGGTCGATGAGGTCCCAGCGGCTGTTGCCGCCCTGCCACTCGCGGCCGTAGGGGTCGAAAAAATTGCGGTAGAGGCTGTAGCGGGTCACTTCGTCGTCGAAGCGCAGGGTGTTGTAGCCGGCGCCGCAGGTGCCCGGTCGTGCGAGTTCGGCATGGACGCGGGTCATGAACTCGGCTTCGCCCAAACCTTCTTCGGCCAGGCGCTGGGGGGTGATGCCGGTGACCAGGCAGGCGGCCGGGTGCGGCAGGATGTCGTCGCTCGGCCGGCAGTACAGGCTGATCGGGGCTTCGATTTCGTTGAGGTCGAGGTCGGTGCGCACCCCAGCCATTTGCAAGGGGCGGTCGCAGCGCGGATTGATACCGGTGGTTTCGTAGTCGTGCCAGAAGATGCTGGAGCTCACGGGGTCTTCCTGTCAGTAGGTCGACCCGAGTCTAGCGGGGCGCGGGTGCCCGCGGCGAGGCCCGCGTCAGGCCGAGGCGCCGATCTGGCGGAAGGTGAAGAACTCCTGCAAGGCCAGGACGAAAGAATCGTAGTCGCGCGGCGCCTGCAACAGCATGAAACCGGAGTTGTAGTGGCCTGGGGTTTCGTCTTCCTGGCACCACACGCAACTGGCGGTCAGGTTGATGTACTGCTCGCCGCCGCCCTTGAGCGGCACGCGGATCTGCAGTTCGAAATCCGGGCCGACCATCAGCGGCAGTTCGCTGATCAGCATCAGGCCACTTTCCGAGACGTTGCCCAGGTAACCCAAGGAATAGCCAGTGATGCGGTTGAAGACCTCCAACACGCGTTGCAATTCGTGGCGTTCGATTTGTCGGGCAGTGAACATGGCGTTTATGGCTTTCCTACGTGGGGCCAGGAAAACTCGCGACTGGCAGGTGGGTTTCGATCATCCGAAGACACAATCCATTGGGTATAGCAGATAAAGCGTGGGGTTCACCATCACCGTTCAGCGCCAGGTTGCACCGGGCGCGGGTCTGGCCACCGCCGCTTCGGCGGGTCGGTAGTGCCCCAGGCGCTCCAGCGTTTCCAGGCGCGCAGCCGCGCGGTAGGCGTATTCGTTGCCTGGGAAGCGCTGGATCAGGTACTGGTAGGTCTGCGCCGCATCGACGTACAGCTTCTGCCGTTCCAGGCACTGCCCGCGCAGTAACGAGACCTCCGGATGGATGAACGGTCGCGCCCGGCTGGTGCGGTCGACCTGGGACAGCTCGAGCATCACCCGCGCGCAGTCGCCGCGGTCGTAGGCACGGTAGGCGTTGTCCAGGTGATGGTCCATCGACCAGCGGGTACAACCGCCAAGGCCGGCCAGCGCGGCCAGCAGGATCAGGGTTCGCATGGGCATTCTCCTTTGATGGCCACTGTATCGGCGGGTACCGGCAAATCTTCACACGCCGCTGCCACCCTGGGCGTGTCGCGCCCGGCATGCGACGACCGTAGCACTGACCGGCACCGGCGCTCGGCGCAGCGGCGCTCGACGCATCGGCGCTCGGCAGGTAGTGCAACCGAACGATGACTACAACCCGATTGAGGAGTAGCCTCTCGCTGCGCTTCACTATAGGAGTCTATGCATGACCATCCGCCGTACCAAAATCGTCGCCACCCTGGGCCCTGCCAGCAACTCGCCGGAAGTGATCGAACAGTTGATCCTCGCCGGCCTCGACGTGGCGCGTCTGAACTTCTCCCACGGCACGCCCGACGAGCACAAGGCTCGCGCGCGGCTGATCCGCGAAATCGCCGCCCGCAACGGCCGCCACGTGGCACTGCTCGGTGACTTGCAAGGGCCGAAGATCCGTATCGCCAAGTTCAGCGACAAGCGCATCGAGCTCAAGGAAGGTGACCGCTTCACCTTCTCCACCGCGCATCCGCTGACCGAAGGCAACCAGAGCATCGTCGGCATCGACTACCCCGACCTGGTCAAGGATTGCGGCGTGGGCGACGAGCTGTTGCTCGACGACGGCCGCGTGGTCATGCGCGTCGAAACCGCGACCGCCGATGCCCTGCATTGCGTGGTGCTGATCGGTGGCCCGCTGTCGGACCACAAGGGCATCAACCGCCGCGGCGGTGGCCTGACGGCGCCGGCCCTGACCGAGAAGGACAAGGCCGACATCAAGCTGGCTGCGCAAATGGACCTCGACTACCTGGCCGTGTCCTTCCCACGCGACGCCAAGGACATGGAATACGCCCGCTCGCTGCGTGACGAATCCGGTGGCAGCGCCTGGCTGGTGGCCAAGATCGAACGCGCCGAAGCGGTGGCCGACGACGAGACCCTCGACGGCCTGATCGCCGCCTCCGATGCCGTGATGGTCGCCCGTGGCGACCTGGGCGTGGAGATCGGCGACGCCGAGCTGATCGCCATCCAGAAGAAGATCATCCAGCACGCACGGCGCAACAACAAAGCGGTGATCGTCGCCACGCAGATGATGGAGTCGATGATCCAGAACCCGATGCCGACCCGCGCGGAAGTGTCGGACGTGGCCAACGCCGTACTGGACAACACCGACGCGGTGATGCTCTCGGCCGAAAGCGCCGCCGGTGCTTACCCCATCGAAGCGGTCAAGGCCATGGCGCGCATCTGCCTGGGCGCGGAGAAGCATCCGACCAGCCAGAAGTCCAGCCACCGTCTGCACACCACCTTCGAGCGTTGCGACGAAAGCATCGCCCTGGCGGCGATGTACACGGCCAACCACTTCCCCGGCGTCAAGGCGATCATCGCCCTCACCGAAAGTGGTTACACGCCGCTGATCATGTCGCGCCTGCGCTCGCACGTGCCGGTCTACGCGCTTTCCCCGCACCGCGCCACCCAGGCGCGCACCTCGATGTTCCGCGGTGTGTACCCGATCGCCTTCGACCCCGCCGCCCTGCCGGGCGACAAGGTCAGCCAGGCGGCCGTGGACGAGCTGCTGCAACGTGGGCTGGTGCAGCAAGGCGACTGGGTGATCCTGACCAAAGGCGACAGCTACCACACCATTGGCGGCACCAACGGCATGAAGATCCTGCACGTGGGCGACCCGCTGGTCGGCTGATGCAGGCGTTGTGACGACAGCGTCCCTGTCGGCAGCGAAGACTGCTTCAGGGAGTGTGATGCTGCTCAGTCAAACTGAGTGGCTATCACCAGGGCCGCCTTGCGGCCCATCGCGGCTAAAGCCGCTCCTGAAGGATAGTGAGCCTGTAGGAGCGGCTTCAGCCGCGATGGGCCGCAAGGCGGCCCTAGGCTCTGTCTGAAAAGTCCTGATACTCGTCCATGCTGCGTTGAAAACCGGCTCGGAATGCTCATGTACTCCAGTACACTCCGCTTCCTCGCCGATTTTCGCGGGGCCGCCTTCAGCCTTGCCTGGCCTTCGTCTCAGAACTTTTCAGACAGAGCCTAGTCGCTCAAACGGCAGCATCAGCCTTCTGGAACGGTCTTTTTTGTTCACTTCCCAACATTTCCCCAGCTGAACAATAGAAATCCCCGCGCGAACAAACTTTTCGCGAGTCGATCCACATCTCCACCAACGGCCCACCCTGGAGCCCCAGGTTTCACCAAGGCCTTTCGCCGACACCAGCAACCGTCGCCTCGCCCCTCCCACCTCCACCCACCGCTGTGGGCCAGCCTGTTGCGGCCATCAGGCCGGCTCCACGAACACATCGGCCAGCACTTGGTTTCTAGGCACACCTGCGATGAACAGCCTGCGTGCCAGGCGCTCGACGAAGGTCGGCGCTCCGCACAGCAAGGCGATGGTCTGCCGGGAAGCGGGGGGCAGACCGGCCAGCGCCGCTTCGAGATCCGCGTGCAGCACGCAGATGCTCTCGATGCCAGAGATTCGTTGCAAGGCAGGCGCCAGGTAATGGCCCGCAGCGTCGTACGCCACATGCAGCAACCTGATGCCCCCCTGATGCCCCTGGCGCAAGGCCTCTCGCGCTACGGCCCACAAAGGCGCAAGGCCGGTACCCGCGCCCAGCAGCCAGAGCGGCCTGTCCTGCCAATCGGGGTCGTAGTGCAGCGCGCCGCCGCCAAGCTCGCCCAGCCCTACCCTATCGCCGGTTCTCAAGCGCCGTGCCCGGTCGCGAAAGGCCCCCGGGTGACGACAGTCGATGTGAAACTCCAGCGCATCGTCATCCCCCGGCAGGCTGGCGAGCGAATAAGGCCGTGCCACCGATCCCAGCCACAACAGCAGATGCTGTCCGGCCCGATAGCGCAATGCCCGCTCGGGCCGCAGGCGCAAGCGCAACACATCGCCCAGCCAGTCGGCCGAGTGCACCTGCGCGGTCTGGCCGTCGCGTACCGGGTCGAACGCGGCGACGCGCAGATCGCCGATGACTCGGCATTGGCAGGCCAGGCGCCAGCCGTCCAGGCGCTGCGCGGCGGACAGCGCATCGGGGCGAGCATCGTCCGGTTCGCCTTCGAGGCAACGCACCAGGCAGGCATGGCAGCTGCCGGCGCGACAGCTATAGGGCACGTTCAGGCCCTGCTGGTTGAGGGCATCGAGCAGATTGCTGCCGTCGGGCACGGACCAGCGGTGCGTGCCTGCGCTGAGTTCGGGCATGGCCAGGGGTCTCCAGGGACAAGGCGCACAGCATGGCACGAGTGGGTGCGAAAGGCTGCCCGGCGAGGCGATGGGCGCGGATGTTTCACACTGGCAGGTGCGCTATAATGCCGCGCCTTTTTCCGTGGCGGCCCGACCAGCCGACACTTCCTGCAAGGCGCTTCGGCCCGTCCCATGCGAGCGTCGAAGGCCTCAACGAATGTTCCCGTCTTAGAAAGGAGCGCGCTGCATGACCGTGATCAAGCAGGACGACCTGATTCAGAGCGTCGCCGATGCCCTGCAATTCATCTCGTACTACCACCCCGTCGATTTCATCCAGGCGATGCACGAGGCCTACCTGCGTGAAGAGTCGCCCGCCGCGCGCGACTCGATTGCCCAGATCCTGATCAACTCGCGCATGTGCGCCACCGGCCACCGGCCGATCTGCCAGGACACCGGCATCGTCACCGTGTTCGTGCGCGTGGGCATGGACGTGCGCTGGGACGGCGCCACCCTGAGCGTCGACGACATGATCAACGAGGGCGTGCGCCGCGCCTACAACCTGCCGGAAAACGTCCTGCGCGCCTCGATCCTGGCCGACCCGGCCGGCGCGCGCAAAAACACCAAGGACAACACCCCGGCTGTCATCCACTACTCCATCGTCCCTGGCGACAAGGTCGAAGTGGACGTGGCGGCCAAAGGCGGCGGTTCGGAGAACAAGTCGAAGATGGCCATGCTCAACCCGTCCGACTCGATCGTCGACTGGGTGCTCAAGACCGTACCGACCATGGGCGCTGGCTGGTGCCCGCCGGGCATGCTCGGCATCGGCATCGGCGGCACCGCGGAGAAAGCTGCGGTAATGGCCAAGGAAGTGCTGATGGAATCCATCGACATCCATGAGCTCAAGGCCCGCGGCCCACAGAACCGCATCGAAGAGATCCGTCTGGAACTGTTCGACAAGGTCAACCAACTGGGCATCGGCGCCCAGGGCCTGGGCGGCCTGACCACCGTGCTCGACGTCAAGATCATGGACTACCCGACCCACGCCGCCTCGCTGCCGGTGTGCATGATCCCCAACTGCGCCGCCACCCGCCACGCGCACTTCGTGCTCGACGGCTCCGGCCCTGCCGAGCTGGAAGCGCCGTCGCTCGACGCCTACCCGGAAATCGTCTGGGAAGCTGGCCCGAGCGCCCGCCGCGTCGACCTCGACAGCATCACCCCGGAAGAAGTGGCCAGCTGGCAGCCAGGCGAGACCATCCTGCTCAACGGCAAGATGCTCACCGGCCGCGACGCGGCGCACAAGCGCATGGTCGAGATGCTCAACCGCGGTGAGGAACTGCCGGTCGACCTCAAGGGCCGCTTCATCTACTACGTCGGCCCCGTCGACCCGGTCGGTGACGAAGTGGTGGGCCCAGCCGGCCCCACCACCGCCACGCGGATGGACAAGTTCACCCGGCAGATCCTCGAACAGACCGGCCTGCTGGGCATGATCGGCAAGTCCGAGCGTGGCCCGACCGCCATCGACGCGATCCGCGACAACAAGGCCGTGTACCTGATGGCCGTAGGCGGCGCCGCCTACCTGGTGGCCCAGGCCATCCGCAAGTCCGAGGTGCTGGCCTTCGCCGAGCTGGGCATGGAAGCGATCTACGAGTTCGAGGTCAAGGACATGCCGGTGACCGTGGCCGTGGACAGCCAGGGCGAGTCGGTGCACATCACCGGGCCCGCGCTGTGGCAGGGCAAGATCGCCCAGAGCCTGGCGGTGGAAGTGCAGTAAGCGCAGGTGTCACGAAAGAACTGCGCCCTCGGTGGCCAATACCGGTCAGTCAAGGCGAAATAGTGTCGATTGGGGCTGCTTTGCAGCCCATCGCGGCTAAAGCCGCTCCCACAGGAAATGCGTCTTGTGTGGGAGCGGCCGGTTCGGCGCTCCGATTAGCCGCGATGGGCCGCCAAGCGGCCCCAATTGCTTGACTGACGGCACCAGCCCCGGTGGCGCGTTTTTTTCGCCTGTAAGCCCCGTTCGGCGCAAAAGCGCCATCGGCCAGTCGCGGCGGGTGAGCACCCGGCCCTGCTCGCGCGCTTGGCGTACGCACGCCAACCACCAGCTGAAAACGCTCGGAACACCGCCGCGTGCGCCCGGCTACCGGACCAACATCGGCCGTCGCTCATGACGATAGATCAGCATGGCAACGCCTTGACCCAGAACGACATGATCTTGTCCGACGCCTGCGCTTCGTCCAGGTCGCGCCAGGCATAGCGGGTGCGCAGCGAGGGTTCGTGGAGGAAACCGCGGTTGCGCCAGAAACCATGCAGGGGCTTGTAGTCGGTGGGCCGTAACGGATGGCCCGAGGGCCGCTCGACCGCGCAGAAGGCGCAGTAGTCGAATTCGGCCAGCTTGTGCGCGTAGGACTCGCGCTCGATGAAGAAGCGCACGCCCAGACCCTGGTTGCGGTACTCGGGCAGCACCAGCGACCCGCCGAAGTAGTACACCGCGTTCGGGTCGCGGCCGTGTTCGAGAAACGGTTGCTGGAACTCGGCCGAATGGTCCACCAACGGCAGCCCGGTGGAGGCGCCCACCACCTGTCCCCGATCCAGGGCCAGCACCAGCAGGCTGCGGCCCGAGCGGGCATAGCCGGCGAGGTAGTCGGCCTCGTATGCCATGGAGCTGTCGTAGAGGTAGGGAAACTCGCGAAACACCGTCAGGCGCAGGCGAGCGAGGTCATCGATATAGGGCGCGATCGCAGCGCCATGCAGCAGGCGGATTTCCATGCGAGTTGGTGGTTTTCCCGATGTGGATGGCGCGCGCGGCTAAGCCGGGCTTGAGGGGAAACCCTATCATCCGGCCCTTGCCCCGCCCTTTCCCCTACACGACAGGAACTTTGCCATGACCGCTACGGAACTCGTCTACGCCTACTACGCCGCGCTCGACGCCGGCGACATGCCCGGCCTGCTCGCCCTGCTCAACGAAGACGTGATCCACGACATCAACCAAGGCGAACGGCAGATGGGCAAACGTGCGTTCGCCGCCTACATGGACAGGATGGGCCGCTGCTACCGCGAGCGTCTGGACGACCTGGTGGTGATGCACAACGCCGAGGGCAACCGCGCCGCCGCCGAATTCACCGTGCACGGCCAGTACCTGGAGGACGACGAAGGCCTGCCGGCGGCCAAGGACCAGACCTACGTACTGGCGGCCGGTGCGTTCTTCTATCTGCACTGCGGCAAGATCGCGCGGGTCAGCTCCTACCGTAACCTCAACGACTGGCTCGAGCAGGTGAGCTGACGCAGTGGCCGGCCTCAGCTGCGTCGGTCGAACAGATTGGCGACCAAGCGGTCGAGCCAGCCCCACAGCCGCTGCTTGACGCGCCGCCACAAGGGCCGGGCGCGCCAGCCGGCCAGGTCGACCTCCTGGCTCAGGGCGAAATCGCGCTGGAAACTGGCCGCCACCTGGGCGGTGAGCAATGGGTCCAGGCTTTCGAGGTTGGCTTCGAGGTTGAAACGCAGGTTCCAGTGGTCGAAGTTGCAGGAGCCGACGCTGACCCAGTCGTCCACCAGCACCATCTTCAAGTGCAGGAAGCACGGCTGGTATTCGAAGATCTTCACCCCTGCGCGCAGCAGCCGCGGGTAGTAGCGGTGGCCGGCATAGCGCACCGCCGGGTGGTCGGTGCGCGGCCCGGTCAGCAGCAGGCGCACGTCGACCCCACGCTGGGCGGCGCGGCGCAACGAGCGGCGCACGCCCCAGGTGGGCAGGAAATACGGCGTGGCCAGCCAGATGCGCCGCTCGCCGGTATTCAGCTCTCGCACCAGCGAACGCAGGATGTCACGGTGCTGCCGGGAATCGGCGTAGGCCACCCGGCCCAAGCCATGCCCCACCGGCGGCGTACGCGGCATGCGCGGCAAGCCCTGCTCCGGGCGCCAGGCGGTGCGTCGCTGGTTGGCCTGCCATTGGCGGTCGAACAGGGCCTGCCAGTCGCTGACGATGGGGCCTTGCAAGGTCACCATCACTTCGTGCCATTCGCTGGCGGCTTCGCTCGGCACCCAGAATTCGTCCGTCACCCCGGTGCCGCCCACCACCGCCCAGACCTGGTCGACCAGCAGCAGCTTGCGGTGGTCGCGGTACAGATTGCGCACGCCGCGGCGCCAATGGATGGGGTTGTACTCGCGCAGGTCGACCCCGGCCGTCAGCAGGCGCTGGCGCAGCGGGCGGCCGAAGGCCTGGGCGCCATAGCCGTCGAACAGGCAACGCACCCGCACCCCGCGCCGCGCCGCCGCTTCCAGCGCCTGCACCACCGCTTCGGCGCAGGCGCCCGCCTCGACCAGGTACAGCTCCAGATCGACCTGGGCCTGCGCACCGGCGATGGCGTCGAGCATGGGTGGAAAGAATGCCGGACCGTCGATCAGCAGTTCGAACTGGTTGCCTTCGCGCCAGGGAAACACCGGGCCCGGCATGTCAGCGCGCCGTGAAGATCAGCACCGCATTGACCGGCACCGACGGGTTGATGGCCTTGAGCTTGGCGAAGGTGCGCAGGCGTTCCAGGCCAGGCAACAGGTCGTAGTCGGCCGCGTTCAGCACCAGCGGTTCGAGGGTCACCACCTGGAAGCGGCGCTCGTCCAGACGCGTGGCCAACAGCGGGGCGTCATAGGTGTGCGACTTGCCGTGCAGGTTCACCGTTACCGGCAGGCGCAGCTCGATCTGTGCGCCGTTGGCCAGATCGTTGAGCGGTTGCAGGTCGATCTGCGTCTTCACCGTGGCATCGGCGAATTGCTTTACCTCGAACAGGCTGCCGCGCATCTGCTCGTCGAGCAGCGGCGTACCGCTGCTGACCGAATCCATCTCGATGCGCAGGCCGGCCACGCCTTTGCGATCGACCGCACCGTGCAGCACCAGAAAGCGGTGCACGTCGACCTGCTCGCCGTTCTTGCCGGTCACGAACGACACCCGCGACGACTCGCCGTCCAGGTGCCAATTGGCGTAGGCGGGCAGGCAGAGCAGCAGGCACAGGGCGGGAAGCAGACGCGACGATCTGAACATGTGGAATCTCTGCAAAAGATCGCAACATTACCCGGCCATCCACAGGGCAGCAAGCCGCACTCCCCGCTCCCCTGCGCAGCTCCCGCAAACGCTGCGGCCTTCTCCCTGCGCCAGGGCTCGGCACCGCGCCGACCTGTCACGCAAGCATCAACAAAGCTTCACGGCCGTGACACCCCCTCTGCCTAGCCTGACCTCGCCCACTACACCGCCGCTCGACCGGCCGCTTGGCTGGCACATGGAGACGCGTCATGACCTGCATCGCCCGTTGCGCCGATACCACTCCCGAACGTCGCCTGCACGCCGAGCGCCTGATCGGCGCGGCCGCCCTCGCCGAGGCCCAGGCCCTGCGTTTCGAGGTCTTCAGCCAAGCCTTCGCGGCGCGCCTGCAAGGTGCGGAGCACGGCCTGGACAGCGACGCCTACGACCCCCACTGCCAACACATCGGTGTACGCGATCTGGCCAGCGGCAAACTGGTCGCCACTACGCGCCTGCTCGATCACCGGGCCGCCAGCAGCCTGGGCCGCTTCTACAGCGAAGAGGAATTCAGCCTGCACGGGCTGCGTGAGTTGCAGGGGCCGATCCTGGAGCTGGGCCGCACCTGCGTGCACCCGGCCTACCGCAACGGCGGCACCATCGCCGTCCTCTGGGGCGAATTGGCCGAAGCGCTCAACGAAGGCGGTTACCGCTACCTGATGGGCTGCGCCAGCATTTCCATGCAGGACGGCGGCCTCCAGGCCCACGCGGTGATGCAGCGCCTGCGCGAGCGCTACCTGTGCACCGAACACCTGCGCGCCGAACCGAAGAAGCCGCTGCCGTGCCTGGCCGTGCCGGGCAACGTCATCGCCGAGCTGCCGCCGCTGCTCAAGGCCTACATGCGCCTGGGCGCGAAGATCTGCGGCGAACCCTGCTGGGACGAAGACTTCCAAGTCGCCGACGTGTTCATCCTGCTCAAGCGCGACGACCTCTGCCCACGCTACGCCCGCCATTTCAAGGCCGCCGTGTGATGGGCCGCTTGCGCATCGCCGTACGTCTGACGCGTCTGCTGCCGGTGCTGGCCCTGGGCGGGACCATGGCCGGTGCCATCGCCCTGGCCGAACGCCTGGGCCTGCGGCCCTCGCTCGCCCGCCGCCAGCGCTGGACCCAGGCCTTCATGCGGCGCCTGGCCGCAGCCCTGCCCTTCGACGTGCAGGTCACGGGCCAGTTGCCCAACCGGCCCATGCTGTGGCTGAGCAACCATGTGTCGTGGACCGACATCCCCTTGCTGGGCATGCTCATGCCGCTGTCGTTCCTGTCCAAAGCCGAAGTGCGCCAGTGGCCGGTGGCGGGCTGGCTGGCGAATCAGGCCGGGACCCTGTTCATCCGCCGTGGCGCGGGCGACGCGCAGTGCCTGCGCGAGCAGATCGGCGGGCAACTGAGCGCCGAACGCCCGCTGCTGATCTTCCCGGAAGGCACCACCGGCACGGGCCGGGCGTTGCGGCCGTTCCATGGCCGTCTGCTGGCGGGCGCGATCGACACCGGCACACCGCTGCAGCCGGTCGCCATCGAATACCGACGCGACGGCGCGCCAGACGACGTGGCGCCGTTCGTGGGCGAAGACGACCTGCTCAGGCACCTCTTGCGGCTGTTGGCCCTGCCGCGCGGACAGGTGCGCATCCACCTGCTCGAACCGATCGCCAGTGCCGGCATGGAACGTGCCGTGCTGGCTTGGCAGACCCAACAGGCGATACAGCAGGCGCTGTTCGGACGGCCGTCGGGTGCCGTCGGAAAGCGCCGGCAGGCTTGCGCGGCCTGAGCGGCACGCGCGGACGGACCACGGGCGCACCGCCCTCGCCGCCAGGCTCAGGGCGTTTCGGCCCGCACCTGCGCCGCGAACGCCTGCAACTGCGGGTAGAACGCGCGGAAATCGTTGCTCAAGGGCGTGTACAGCGCCTGCAACTCGGCGCTGATACCCAACAGCCCTTCAGGCCGCGACAAGCGCCGGGCGATGCCCCTGAACACCTGCTCCAACACCGAGAAATCCGCATAACTGCCCAGCCAGTCGTCCGCCGCCATGAACGGCGTCATGCGCGCTAGCCGTTCGGGCAACGCGGGTTCTGCGAGCAGCACCCCATACACCTGCCGGGTGAAGTCGCCAAGGGGCCGGTCGGCGTAATCGGCCCAGTGCCGCGCCAGGCAATGGTCGAAGAACACGTCCAGGGCGATGCCAGCGAACCGCCGCCGCTCGCGTGGGAAACGACCCAGCGCAGTGAGCACCAGAGGGTGGCTGTCGGTGAACGAATCGATGCGCCGATGCAGGCGGATCGCCCGTTCCAGCGCTGGCGGGAAGCGTCCGTGCAGATCGCCTTTGACGAAATCTCCGTACAGGCTGCCGAGCAATTGCTCGGGCGCGTCGCCGCCAAGGTGAAGATGGGCAAGATAATTCATGCCGGCAGCTTAGCATTTGTATCGTTATAACCCGATATAGCGATTTATTTGGAACTTGGTGCGCATTGATATTTCCATATCGGTATACGACGATTTATATTTCGTTGAATTCCGATATTCAGTAAAGCCGATACGAGTCCGTTGCCGTGCCCCTCGATCTCGACGACATCATCAAAGCCCTGGCCCATCCGCTGCGCCGCGACATCCTCGCCTGGCTCAAGGACCCGGCCACGCAGTTTCCCGACCAGTACCACAGCATCGAGCACGGCGTGTGCGCCGGGCAGATCGACCAGCGTTGCGGGCTGTCGCAGTCGACCGTCTCGGCACACCTGGCCACCTTGCAGCGCGCGGGCCTGGTCCGCAGCCGCAAGGTCGGCCAATGGCACTTCTTCCAACGCGACGAAGCGACGATCCAGGCCTTTCTGCAAGCCCTGGCCGAGCAGCTTTGACGCCTACATATCCACCCTCTCCCACGCCTCGAAGGTAATCCCATGACCACGCTGTTCGACCCCATCACCCTAGGCGACCTCGAGTTGCCCAACCGCATCATCATGGCCCCCCTGACCCGCTGCCGCGCCGACGAAAATCGGGTGCCCAACGCGTTGATGGCCGAGTACTACGTGCAGCGCGCCAGCGCCGGCCTGATCCTCAGCGAAGCGACGTCGGTCACGCCCATGGGCGTCGGCTACCCGCAGACCCCCGGCATCTGGAACGACGAGCAGGTGCGCGGCTGGAGCAACGTGACCAGCGCGCTGCACGCCGCCGGCGGCCGCATCTTCCTGCAACTGTGGCACGTAGGGCGCATCTCGCACCCGCTGTACCTCAATGGCGAGCTGCCGGTGGCGCCGAGCGCCATTCAGCCGGCCGGGCACGTCAGCCTGGTTCGCCCCTATGCCGACTTCCCGACCCCACGCGCGCTTGAAACCGAGGAGATCGCCGACATCGTCGAGGCCTACCGCATCGGCGCCGAGAACGCCAAGGCCGCCGGTTTCGATGGTGTGGAAATCCACGGCGCCAACGGCTACCTGCTCGACCAGTTCCTGCAATCGAGCACCAACCAGCGCACCGACGCCTACGGCGGCTCGCTGGAAAACCGCGCACGGCTGCTGCTGGAAGTGACCGATGCGGTCATCGGCATATGGGGCGCGGGCCGTGTGGGCATGCACCTGTCGCCACGGGCCGACCTGCACGACATGGGCGACGCCGACCGCAGCGAAACCTTCACCTACGTGGCACGCGAGCTGGGCAAGCGTGGCCTGGCGTTCATCTGCTCGCGGGAAAAAGAAGCCGCCGACAGCCTCGGCCCACAGCTCAAGCAAGCCTTCGGCGGCCCCTACATCGTCAACGAGAAGTTCGACAAAGCCAGCGCCAACGCCGCCCTGGCGGCCGGCACCGCCGACGCGGTGGCCTTTGGCGTGCCCTACATCGCCAACCCCGACCTGCCCGAGCGCATGGCCAAGGACGCGCGGCTCAACGAGCCACATGGCGATACGTTCTACAGCCACGGGCCCGTGGGTTACATCGATTACCCGCGACTGTAAGGCACATCCCGCAGGCACCCGACGAACGCTTGCCTGACCCTCGCCGTTTGCCGGCGAGCGGCGCCTGAGGTCATCGAAACGACCAAGCCATCCTCTCGTGCACCGGGAGGGTGGCTTTTGTGAATGAAACGTTTCACTCGTATAAAAAAAGCCAAAAAAACATCCATCAGCATCGATCTAGCGCAAACAAGCGCAACTGGCACATTCGTTCAGACTTGTACAAACTGCCATTATTTGTAGAACTTTACCGGAAAGGCCTAGTCGGACCCCCTACTTTAGTAATGGACCGACCATGACCTACGCCAATGCAAACGTCGCTCAAGTAGGCTACGGACACGCTCCACTGCCTTTCCCTGCCACCCGCTTCGACGATCTCGCCGCCCTGCTTCAGGCCCCCTTATTCGAGGCACTGGTGCTCACGGCCGGACTGGATGAGACCCGGGGCATGCTGCGCACCTTGCGCACCCCCGACAGCCCCTATGCGCTGACCCCGATCTACACCTTGCATCCCGATGATGCCGGGGTAAGGGCCTTGGCCGACGGCCCTGTGCCGGGCCAGCAGCGCGTGCTCGACGAGCAGGTGCGTTTGCACCGCGAACGCCTGGCGCTGTTCAACCAGGGACGGCCTGCGCAAGGTGCCGAAGCGCTGTTGCTCGCTTACCTGTGGCTGCGCACGCCCGGCCGGCTCGAACCCCTACGCGACCCAGGCAACCCCCAGCATTACGACTACCCGCTGGCCCGTGCACTGGGCGGTGAGGCGCTCAACAGCCAGGCGCTGGTGCGCACCCTGGCCCAGCGCGGCTGGTTGCAGAGCGTGAGCCTGTGCGACCGCATCCGCCTGTGCCGACGCTGCGGCAGCGGCATGCTCAACTACGTCGATGTGTGCACTGAATGCGCCGCGCTGGACATCCAACGCCTGGCCTCGCTGCACTGCTTCACCTGTGGCCACATCGGCCGGCAGGGCGACTTCCTCAAGGACGGCGCGCTGGTCTGCCCCAACTGCCTGAGCCGTCTGCGGCACATCGGCAGCGACTACGACCGTCCGTTGGAGAACTACACCTGCAACCAGTGCCAGGCGTTCTTCATCGACGCCGACGTGCAGGCCCGCTGCCTCGATTGCGGCGAGCAGCATGCGCCGGATGCCTTGCAGGTGCGCGAGCTGCACGCCTATCAGTTGTCGGAAAACGGCCGTCTCGCCGCGCGCCAAGGCCTTGAGCGCAATGCCCCAGCGCTGCTGGACGGCATCGCGATGATCGGCGACCAGGCTTTCCGCACCCTGCTCGACTGGCAACTGGAATTGATCGAGCGGCACCAGGCGCCGCGCTTCGCCTTGCTCGGCATGCGCTTCAAGCACCTGAGCCGCGTCATCGAGCGGCTCGGCCCGCAACGCGGCCATGCGCTGCTCGATGCACTGATCGAGCGTATCCAGGTGGCCATTCGCGATACCGATCGCTGCACCCGCACCAGCGAAGAACAGCTCTGGTTGCTGCTGATGTACACCGACGCCCCTGGCCTGCAACGGGTGGTCGAAAGGCTCAACGCCATCAGCGACCTGTTCGTCGGCCACGACCTGCAGGACATCGAATTGCGCACCACGGCCTGCCTGGCGCCCGAGGGCGTGCTGGAGAAAGAGAACGCCCAGCTGTTGATGGCGCGTCTGGCCGGGGAGCTTGGATGAACGCCCTGGCCGAACACTGGCAGACCTGGTTCGCCGAGATGCAGGGGCCCGACGGCCACTGGCGACTGTTGCTGATGGTGTTCCCCTACTTCCTGCTGTTGGAAGTGCCGCTGAACCTGCTGGTGCTGCTCGGCACCCTGCGCTGGTTCGTGCGTCAGCGCAGCGTCGTACCGGTACTCACACCCTGGCACCCGCGCGTGTCGATCATCATCACCTGCTACAGCGAGGGCAAGGACGTCGAGCTGACCTTGCGCAGCCTGATCGAGCAGACCTACCCCGGGGTGATCGAGATCATTCCGGTGATCGACGGCGCCAGCGCCAACACCCTGACCACCGAGACCGTGCGCCGCTACAAGCGCACCCAGCGCCTGCCCGGCAACCGCCTGCTGCGTCCCATCGCCAAATGGCAGCGCGGCGGGCGGGTGTCGTCGCTCAACACCGGTTTGAGCTTCAGCCAGGGCGAAATCGTCATCAACGTCGATGGCGACACTTCGTTCGACAACGACATGGTCACGCACATGGTGGCGCACTTCCGCGATCCGGCCGTGCCCGCCGTGGCCGGCAGCCTGCGGGTGCGCAACGCCGCGCAGTCGCTGGTGGCGCGTATCCAGGCACTGGAGTATCTGCTATCGATCCACATGAGCAAGATCGGGTTGGCCGAGTGGAACCTGGTGAACAACGTCTCCGGTGCGTTCGGCGCGTTTCGCCGCAGTTTCCTCGAACAGATCGGCGGCTGGGATACCCACACGGCCGAGGACCTGGACCTGACCCTGCGCATCAAGAGCTATTTCCGCCGCTACGGGCTGCGCATTCCCTTCGAGCCACGCGCGATCGGCCATACCGACGCGCCGGCCACCTGGAAGGGCTTTCTGCACCAGCGACTGCGCTGGGACGGCGACCTGTTCTTCATCTACGCCCGCAAGCACCGTCACGCCTTCAATCCGCAACTGGTCGGCTGGCCGAATTTCCTCATGCTGCTGGTCAGCGGCTTGTTCTTCCAGCTGATGCTGCCGCTGATCATCGTCGGCTACAGCGTGGTGGGCCTGCTCATCCTGCCGACCACGGCCTTCGTGTTCTTCTCGCTGCTGATCTATGGCCTGTACCTGGTCATGGCCAGCGCGCTGTACCTGGCCATGCTGTTGATGGTCAGCGAACGGCCACGCCAGGACCTGCGCCTGGCCTGGATCCTGCCGGTGTATCCATTGGCCATGTACCTGCTGCGCTGCTGGAGCGTGGTGGCACTGCTCAACGAGCTGCTGCGTCGTGGCCACGAAGAATCCAGCATGGCGCCCTGGTGGGTGCTCAAGCGTGCCAGACGCTTCTGACAAGACGACTCCTCACATGACTTCGATCCGTATCCCTGCCGCCAGGCCGCTGGCCTGCTGCCTGGCGCTACTGGCCTGCCCCGCGCTGGCCGCAGCCCAGCCGCTGACCCTCGAACAGGCCCTGCAACGCGCCGGCGACGGCGCCGGCGTGCAGTCGGCCAGCGAACAACTGCAAGCACGCTACGCCGCCCACGAACAACGCCAGAGCGAAAGCGGCTGGGAAATGTTCGGCAACGCCACGGTGGGCCGCTACCACGAACTGGTCACCGAAGACGTGCGCAACAACTACTACGGCCGCAGCCTGGCCGTGGGCGTGCGCTACCCGCTGTTGGGCAGCCTGCGCAAGCGTCTCGACGCCGTGCACGACAGCGCGCGCGACGCCAGCCTGGCGCAGATCGAACAGGGCTACCGCCGCGCACAGCAACGCCTGGCGGTGCGCAGCGCCTATGCCGACTGGTGGCGTGCCCATGCAGAACAGCGCGTGTGCGCGGGTGTCGACGCGGTGGCCCGCGAGGCCAATGCACAGATGGCGCAACGCCTGGCCCAGCACTGGGTCCTGCCTTCCGATGCGCAGTTGGTGCGCAGCCAATGGCAGGCGATCGGCGACCGTTGCGCCTTGCAGCGCGACCTCATCGAAGACGTGCGCGCCAGCCTCGCCAGCCTCGGCGTACCGCTGCAGGCCGGCGATACGCCGCAGGCCCAGGCGCTGGCCGACCGGCCCGAGCCGCTGCAAGCCTGGCAGCCGCAACTGCAGCACAACCCGCGCATCGCCGGGCGCGACACGGAGCTTGCCAGTGCCGAGCAGCGCCGTAAGCAGCCGTGGTACAGCGCGGTCGACGCCTACTTCAACCTGTCGCAGTCGTTCGAGCAACGCAGCGGCGCAGCCGACAACGGCAGCGGCCTGTCCGTGGGCGTGACGTTCTCGGCGCCGGTCGACCTGCTCGACTACGGCTCGGCACGCCAGCGCGAAGGCGAAGCGCGCTATCAGGCGGCGCTGCAAGCACGCGAACAGGCACAGGGCGAGCTGCTGCGCGAAGTGGGCAAGGTGATCGCCCAGCAGCGCCGCAGCGTCAACGAATACCAACGCCTCAGCCAGCGCCGCCAGGGGCTGGGCACGCTGCTCGACGAGCGCCGCCAGCGCCGCGATTTCGATGCAGACCAGGCCACGATGGCCCTGCAACAGGCGCAGATCGACGACTACAACGCCCGTTTCGCGCAGATCGCCGCCTGGCACCGGGTGTGGTTGCAGGAGTCGGCGCTGCGCCTGTTCGGCGACGACAGTCCGGCCTTCGAGGCGCTGCTGGGCAGCAGCCGCGCGCACTGGCAGGCCAGCGGCGAGCGTGCCGATTCGGCCCGTCCTGCCTGGCGCCAAGGCGTATACATCTGGGACAGCCAGGCGCTGCTCGACCCCGCCCGCCGGGCGCAGGAACTCGCGCAACTGCGCAGCGCCGGCTTGCGCGAGCTGAACGTCGGCCTCGCCGGCCGTCAAGTCGCGGCGGCGGCCACCCACGGGCAGTTGCAGGCATTGCTCGAGGCAGCCCACGGCCACGGCCTGCGGGTCAATCTGCTGCTGGGCGATCCAAGTTGGATTCAAGCGGCGCACCGGCCCGGCCTGATCGCCCTGATCGGCCGGTACGCCGACCTGCCCTTCGACGGCCTGCACCTGGATCTGGAGGTCGAGCAGTTGGGTTGGCCGGTGCCCGATGCCCGCGTGCGCGAGTGGTTGTCGACCCTGCGCGAGGCCAAGGCGGCCAGCCCCTGGCCGCTGATGCTGTCGAGCCACCCGCGCTGGTTCGAAGGCCCGCGCGAAGGCGCCGACTGTGTGCCTTGTGCCTTGCAGCACCTGGGTGTGGCCCAGGTCAGCCTGATGATCTACACCCGCGCCGCCGACAAGAGCACCCAGCGCGCACTGGACATCGCCCAGCGCTGGCCCGCCCTCAAGCTGCGCCTGGCGCAGAGCGTCGAAATCGATCAATCGCCCCGCATCAGCTGGGCCGGCAGTTCGGCCGCAGACCTGCGCCAGCAGACGGCGCACTGGCGCCAAGCGCTGCAACCGGCGGGCCTGAGCGGCATCGACTGGCAATCCTGGACCGACTTTCCGAGAAACCGATGAAAATCCGATTCGATAGCCCCAAGGAGCACCACCCCACCCAGGACAACGGCATGCAGGTGCTGTACGCGCCCGGCAAACGCCTGGCCTTCCGCCTGCGCTGGTACCTGATCGTGCTGCTGATCCTGATCCCGCCGGCATGGCTGGCCGGGCGCTACGGTCTGGACCTGATCCGCGTCGAAGCGCCGGCCTTGGTGCGCCTGCCGACGCTGGAGGTGCGCGCCATGCAGCCTGGGCAGATCGCCGAACTCAACGTGCAGGTGGGCGACCATGTGCAGCCCGGTGCGCCGCTGCTGCAGATGGACAACCCCGAATGGCGCCTGCGCCTGAACCTGCTGCAAGGCCAGGACGAGGCGCTCGTGGCAGGTTCGCCCGAGGTCATCGCGCGCAACCGCCAGGTGCTGCAACGCCTGGTCGAGCGTGCGGCGCAACGGGTGCGCGACGTCCGTGGTTTGCTCGCCCGCCAGGCCGCGACCCAGGGCGAACTGCTCGACGCGCAGAACCAACTGGACAACCGCGAAGCCGAGCGCCTGGCCTGGGAGCGCAGCGTGAGCGGCGGCAGTAGCGACCTGCGTTACCAACAGCAGCAGCGCCGCGAAGCGCATTGGCTACAACAGCGCCTGCAACAGATGCAGGTCACGGCGGCAGAGGCGGCGCGGGTCGCCGAAGTGGTGGCCGCACCCGGCGAGAACGTCGGCCCCGGCACGTTGCTGATGCGCCTGGAACGTACCGGTCCCGCGCAGCTTTGGGTCTATCTCGACCCGAAGGATGTGCGCTACTCCACACCCGGTACGCCACTGGACGTGCGCTTGCCCGACGGCAGCTGGACACATGCCACGGTGATCAACCCGGCCGAAAGCGCCAACCCTTTGCCGAGCGATCTGCGCAAGCCGTTCAGCAGCCCGACCCGCGGCCTGATGGTCCCGGCCAGTTTCGACACGGCGCTCGACTCGGCCTGGCGGATCGACTCCCTGCCGGTCCGCGTAAGCTTTGCCCGTGACGACTGGAGAAGCTGGTTCGGCCTGGACGCCTGACGCGGCGTGGAGGTGGTTCGCCAGGCAGGCAGCTGGGTGCTCAGCGGTCGACGCCAGCGTATCGGCGCTTCAGGGGTCGATGGCGCCGAGCACCGGCGCCCGGCTGCAAAACGGCCTGTCGCGTATCGGTGCCGGGCTTCAAGGCCGTGCGTTGATCTGCTGTTGAAGGTTCTGCACCTGACTCTGCAAGGTATTGAGCGAGCGGGTGGTCTGCCCACGGAACGCATCGAACTCCTGTACCGAAGCACCGCCGCTCGAGGCGGGCCGGTTGTCGGCCTGGCTTTTGAGCACCAGCACGTCTTGCGTCAGGCTGTCGATGGCGGCCTGCTGGTCGCCCTGCTGCTTGAGCGCGGCGACTTCGCCACTCAGGCTCTTCAACTGCCCTTCCAGCTTGCCCGTGTCGGCCTGCCCGGCCTTGAGCGCACTCAGCTGGGCGTCGATCGTCTTGAGCTGGGCGGCCAGCTGGTCCTGTAGCGCGCTGGCGGCCTGTTGCTGCTGGCGCGCATCGGCCAGCACCTGCTCCAAACGCTTGTCCAGATCGCCCGTCTGACCGGCGACGCCCTGCTGTTGCTTGTTCTGTTCGGCGAGGCTGGCCTGCAACTGACGCAGCTGCTGCTGCAAGCTCTCGTTTCCGGAGCTGGCGGTCGACTCGCTGGCCGCGACCTTGCCGCTGATCGCTTGCAGGCGCCCGGCCGCCTCCTCACTGATGCGCGCGAAGGACTCCTGGGTGGCGACCAACTGCCGTTCGAGCAGCGAAATCTGCTGCGCGCTCCACCAACCCAGGCCCGCCAGGGCGATGAAGGCCGCGCACAGCAGTGTCCAGAGCAGGCCGTTGCCGGCCGGGCGTGCGGCCTTCTGGCGGCTGCGGGCCACGCGGGCGGGCAGCAGTTCGTCGTCGTCGCGAGTGCCGGCACGCAGGCTCGGGACGTGGTCTAGGGTGTCGGGTTCGTCGTTGCGCATGGGCGGTTTCAACTGGGGTGGAGGCATGGAGGCGAGAGTATAAACCGCAGCGCCCGATCCGTTGCGAACCGCGGGCGCCCGTATGGGCGGGGGATAGGCGGCGACCTGCCAAGGCGCACAGGCCGCGCACGCCCATCGCGGTGCGTCAGGTGCTGGCTTGCCACCAGGCGCAGAACTCGTCCAGCGCGCTCCATAGGCTGGTCCTGGGCCGATACTCCAAATGTTGGCGGGCGCGGCCGATGTCGAGGGTGAAGTCGCGGCAGTCGCGCTTGACCGCAGCACGCGTGCTACGCGGCTCGGGCTGTCCCGGCCAGGCCAGGCACGCCGCCTCGGCGAGCACGGCCCGGGCGTAGGCCGGAGCGGGCGCGCGATAGCGCGTGGCCTGAGGCAGTTGCAGCCGGCGCATGACGTAGTTGATCGCGTCCCACAGCGGCACGGGCTGGCCGTTGCTGATGTTGTAGGCCTGGCCCAGCGCCTGGGCGTCGACGGACAGCGCGCTCAGAAAGGCTTCGTTGAGGTTGTGCACGCTGGTGAAGTCGACCTTGTTCAAGCCGTTGCCGATGATCGCCAGACGGCCCTGGCGCTGGCGCTCGATCCAGGCCGGAAACAACCGCGTATCGCCTGCACCGACCACGGGGCTGGGGCGCAGCACGAGCACTTCCAGGCCGAACTCGCCGGCACCGAAGACTTTCTGCTCGGCCACTTGCCGGGTCGCCGCATAGTGGTCGTGGAAACGCCGCGGCAGCGGCGCTTCGCGCACGTCCAACAGTCCCGGCCTGTCGCCGTACAAGGCTGCGGACGAAAGGTGCACCAGACGCCGCACGTGCTCTTTCAGGCAGCCTTCGACGATGTTTTCGGTCAGCACCACGTTGCCTTGGTGGAAGTCCTGGTAGTGCCCCCAGGTACCGACCGCGCCCGCGCAATGCACCACGATGTCGACGCCCTGGCAGACACGGCGGGCCACTTCGGCATTGCTCAGGTCGCCGGGAATGAATTGCGCGCCGCGCTTGACCAGGTGTGCCACGGCGTCGGCGCGACGCCCGTTGATGCGCACGTCCAGGCCCTGTTCCAAGGCAAAGCGGGCGAAGCGTCCGCCGATGAAACCGCTCGCGCCCGTGACCAGAATTCGCATGTAAGACTCCGCCTTGCCAGATTTCAGATGCAACTGACGCTGCCCGGGCCTACAAGGGCACCAGCCAGACCGACGCCGAGCGGCGCAGGTGTTCGGTCAGTTGGCCGAGCAGTTGCCCGCCGGTGCGCCAATGATGCCAGTAGAGCGGCACATCGATGGGCGTGTCGGCGCAGATTTCCACCAGCGCGCCCTGCGCCAGTTGCGCGCTGGCCTGCAGTTCCGGCACCAGGCCCCAGCCCATGCCGGCTTCGAGCAGACGCAAGAAACCCTCCGAAGAAGGGCACAAGTGGTGCAGGAAACCGCCTTCGATGCCCAGCGAAGCCAGGTAGCGGTGTTGCAGGAAATCGTCAGGACCAAAGACGATGCCGGGCGTGCGGGCCAGCCGCTCAGCCTCAAAGCCCTGGGCAAAGTGCCGGGCCATGAAGTCGGGGCTGGCCAATGCGCGGTAGCGCATCGCCCCCAGGGCCAGGCTGCGCGCACCGGCCACCGGTCGCTCGCTGCTGCACAGGCTGGCGGCCACCTCGCCCGCACGCATGCGTTTGAGGCCCACCTCCTGGTCCTCCACCACCAAGTCGAACAACACCCGCTGCTCCACGCTGAAGGCACCCACCGCCTCGGCCCACCAGGTCGCCAGGCTGTCGGCGTTGAGCGCGATGCGCAGGCGTTCGGGCAGGCCGTGCTCGTCCAGTGCCGGCACCTGGCGTTGCAGGTCGCGCTCCAGCAGGCGCACCTGCTGCACATGGTTGAGCAGTTGCCGGCCGACTTCGGTGGGCTCGGGCGGCAAGGCACGGATGAGCACCGGTTGCCCGACCCGCGCTTCGAGCAGCTTGATGCGCTGGGAAACCGCCGATTGCGACAGGCCAAGCACTTGCGCGGCGCGTTCGAAACCGGCCTGTTCGATCACCGCCGCCAAAGCGGACAACAGCTTGTAGTCGAACATCGATTTACCTAATGACTGATCAGCATTATTTGTTTTGCTTATACCGCGCCGCTGCGCACAATCGCCAGCCTTCCTTTGAATAAATCCGCGCGCAGCCTGCCTGCGCGCCCGTGGAGAGCGATCGCGATGTGGCAAAGCTATGTGAACGGCATGTTGGTGGCTTTGGGCCTTATCATGGCCATCGGCACGCAGAACGCTTTCGTGCTGGCGCAGAGCTTGCGCCGCGAGCATCACCTGCCGGTTGCGGCGCTGTGCATCGTGTGCGATGCGTTGTTGGTAGCGGCGGGCGTGTTCGGTCTGGCCACGGTCCTGCTCGGCAGCCCTACCCTGCTGGCGGTGGCGCGCTGGGGCGGCGCGGCGTTTCTGCTCTGGTATGGCCTCAAGGCACTGCGCAGCGCCTGCTCGGCGCAGAGCCTGGAGCGCCAGAAGGGCCAGGGCAGCCGGTCGCGGCGCGCGGTGCTGTTGAGCGCGCTGGCGGTGACCCTGCTCAATCCGCATGTGTACCTCGACACGGTCTTGCTGATTGGCTCGCTGGGCGCGCAGCAAACGGTGCCCGGCGCCTATGTGGCGGGGGCGGCGAGCGCGTCGCTGCTGTGGTTCTCGAGCCTGGCTCTGGGCGCGGCCTGGTTGGCCCCATGGCTGGCGCGCCCGACCACCTGGCGGCTGCTCGACCTGATGGTGGCGGTGATGATGTTCAGCGTGGCTGCGCAACTGATCTTCACCTGAGGCCCATCGATCGCGCCCGGGCCAGGGCCGCGCAACCTCTATTCCCTATACTTGTCGCGTGGTTATGCGTGGGGGCCGGTGCTATGATCGACCGCTTGCGTCGCAAAGGGTAAAGACCCGCCGGCGTGATGAGGCCGCCCGTGATCGGCCTTGCGTCCATCGCAAACCAGACCCGAATGAGGAGAATCAACCATGGCTTTTGAATTGCCGCCGCTGCCCTACGCCCACGATGCCCTGCAGCCGCACATCTCCAAGGAAACCCTGGAGTTCCACCACGACAAACACCACAACACCTATGTCGTGAACCTGAACAACCTGATCCCGGGCACCGAATTCGAAAACAAGTCCCTGGAAGAGATCATCAAAGCTTCCTCCGGTGGCGTGTTCAATAACGCTGCGCAAATCTGGAACCACTCCTTCTACTGGGAATGCCTGTCGCCCAACGGCGGCGGCGAGCCAACCGGCGCCCTGGCTGACGCGATCAACCAGGCATTCGGCTCGTTCGCCGAGTTCAAGGACGCCTTCACCAAAACCAGCGTCGGCACCTTCGGCTCCGGCTGGGGCTGGCTGGTAAAGAAGGCTGACGGTTCCCTGGCCCTGGCCAGCACCATCGGCGCCGGCTGCCCGCTGACCAGCGGCGACACCCCGCTGCTGACCTGCGACGTCTGGGAGCACGCCTACTACATCGACTACCGCAACGTCCGTCCGAAGTACGTCGAGGCGTTCTGGAACGTGGTCAACTGGGACTTCGTCGCCCAGCAGTTCGAAGGCAACACCTTCAAGGCCTGAGCCCTCGGCCCACCTTGAACGAAAGAACCCGGCCAACGCCGGGTTTTTTTTCGCCTATTCAAAAGGGTGCCCCCGCTTGCTCCTTGGATAGGCAGCGCTACGATGAGAGGGCTGGACGTATTTGCGAATGCATTCAAGTTTCGACGCTGCGCAACCGATAAAGTACGGGACGATTCCCTGCCATCAAGGTCGTAATCGGTACTGCACGGAGCCAATAGTGCGCCACCCTGGTTGATGGCAGAATGCCGCCAGGCGCACGGACTAAGGAAACCCCATTGAAGCTGGAATTTCGGCACAGCTTGACCATCAAGTTGCTCAGGGTCGTCTTGCTCTCGGCGCTGGGCGTGGGCGTGGTGCTCAGCTGTGCGCAGATCGTCTACGACGCCTACAAGATGCGCCAGGCCGTCAGCGACGACGCGCAGCGCATCCTCGACATGTTCCGCGACCCGTCCACCCAGGCGGTGTACAGCCTGGACCGCGAGATGGGCATGCAGGTCATGGAAGGGTTGTTCCAGGACAAGTCCATGCGCATCGCCTCCATCGGCCATCCCAACGAAACCCTGCTCGCCGAAAAGAGCCGCCCACTACGCGACATGTCGATGCGCTGGCTCACCGACCCGATCCTGGGCCAGGAGCGTTCGTTCAGCACGCAGTTGGTAGGCCGCGGACCGTACAGCGAATACTACGGCGACCTCAACATCACCCTCGACACCGCCGCCTACGGCGAGGCCTTTCTGGTCAATGCCGTCATCATCTTCATCGCCGGCGTATTGCGCGCGCTGGCCATGGGGCTGGTGCTGTACCTGGTCTACCACTGGCTGCTGACCAAACCGCTGTCGAAGATCATCGAGCACCTCACGCAGATCAACCCCGACCGCCCCAGCCAGCACCAGATCCCGCCGCTCAAGGGCCACGAGAAGAACGAATTGGGGATCTGGGTCGATACGGCCAACCAGTTGCTGGCCTCGATCGAGCGCAACACCCACTTGCGCCATGAAGCCGAGAACAGCCTGCAACGCATGGCCCAGTACGACTTTCTCACCGGCCTGCCCAACCGCCTGCAACTGCAACAGCAACTGGACAAGATCCTGGTCGACGGCAGCCGCTTGCAGCATCGCGTGGCGGTACTCTGCGTCGGCCTGGACGACTTCAAGAGCATCAACGAGCAGTTCGGCTATCAAGTCGGCGACCAACTGCTGCTGGCCCTGGCCGACCGCCTGCGTGCCCACAGCGGCCGGCTCGGCGCCCTGGCCCGCTTGGGTGGCGACCAGTTCGCCCTGGTCCAGGCCAACATCGAGCAGCCCTATGAGGCGGCCGAACTGGCGCAGTCGATTCTCGACGACCTGGAGCAGCTCTTCGAGCTCGATCAGCAGCCGATCCGCCTGCGCGCCACGGTCGGCATCACCCTGTTCCCGGAAGACGGCGACAGCACGGAGAAGCTGTTGCAAAAGGCCGAGCAGACCATGACCCTGGCCAAGGCCCGCTCGCGCAACCGCTACCAGTTCTACGTCGCCAGCATCGACAGCGAGATGCGTCGGCGCCGCGAACTGGAAAAGGACCTGCGCGAGGCACTGCCGCGTCAGCAGTTGTTCCTCGTCTATCAGCCGCAGATCAGTTACCTCGACCATCAAGTGGTCGGCGTCGAAGCGTTGCTGCGCTGGCAGCACCCGCAACTGGGGTTGGTGCCGCCCGACCAGTTCATTCCGCTGGCCGAACAGAACGGCTCGATCATCGCCATCGGCGAGTGGGTGCTCGACCAGGCCTGCCAGCAACTGCGCGAATGGCACGACCAAGGCTTTGCCGAGCTGCGCATGGCCGTCAACCTGTCGACCGTACAGCTGCACCACAACGAGCTGCCGCGGGTGGTCAACAACCTGTTGCAGCGCTACCGCCTGCCACCGCGCAGCCTGGAACTGGAAGTCACCGAAACCGGCCTGATGGAAGACATCGGCACCGCCGCCACGCACCTGCTGAGCCTGCGCCGCTCCGGCGCGATGATCGCCATCGACGATTTCGGCACCGGCTATTCGTCGCTGAGCTACCTCAAATCCTTGCCGCTGGACAAGATCAAGATCGACAAGAGCTTCGTGCAGGATCTGCTCGACGACGATGACGACGCCACCATCGTTCGCGCCATCATCCAGCTCGGCAAGAGCTTGGGCATGCAGGTGATCGCCGAGGGCGTGGAGACCGCCGAGCAGGAGGCCTACATCATTGCCCAGGGCTGCCACGAAGGTCAGGGCTACCACTACAGCAAACCCCTGCCCGCCCGCGAGCTGACCGTCTTCCTGCGCCAGCGGCAGCGCCAGCGGGCGACGCAGCCCTGACCGCGCCGACCATTACCGGCAATTACGCACCGCCCCTTTACAGTGAATGCAAATCTTTCGCATGATGTCGCGTTTTCGCGTGCGCCAGGGCCTGTTTCGCACAGCACCGGCACACCTGTCCAACCCACGACGCAGGAAGACCGATAATGATTCGTATGCCTCTGGCCTCCGCCAGTCTGTTGGCCATGGCCATCGCGCTGGCCGGTTGCGGTGAAAGCAAAGACGAGAAGGCCTCAGCGCCCCAAGCCCAGGCGCCTGCTGCGGCGGCCAGCACGCCTGCCGCCGCGCCCGGCGCGGTCGACGAAGCGGCGGCCCAGGCCGTGGTCAAGCACTACGCCGACATGGTCCACGCCGTCTACAGCGACTCGTTGAGCACCGCCAAGACCTTGCAGAGCGCCATCGACGCCTTCCTCGCCACGCCCAACGACGCCACCCTCAAGGCCGCCCGTGAAGCCTGGTTCGCCGCACGCGTGCCTTACCTGCAGAGCGAAGCCTTCCGCTTCGGCAACACCATCATCGACGACTGGGAAGGCCAGGTTAACGCCTGGCCCCTGGACGAAGGCCTGATCGACTACGTCGACCCCGGCTACGAACACGCCCTGGGCAACCCGGCCGCCAGCGCCAACATCATCGCCAACCCAGAGATCCAGGTGGGCGAAGAGAAGATCGACGTCAAGGACATCACCCCCGAGAAACTGGCCAGCCTCAACGAGCTGGGCGGTTCGGAAGCCAACGTCGCCACCGGCTACCACGCCATCGAATTCCTGCTCTGGGGCCAGGACCTCAACGGCACCGGCCCAGGTGCCGGTAACCGTCCGGCGTCGGACTACCTCGAAGGCGAAGGCGCCACCGGCGGCCACAACGACCGCCGCCGCGCCTACCTCAAGGCCGTGACCGACCTGCTGGTCAGCGACCTGGAAGAGATGGTCGGCAACTGGGCACCGGGTGTGCAAGGCAACTACCGCGCCACCCTGGAAGCCGAGCCTGCCAACGACGGCCTGCGCAAGATGCTGTTCGGCATGGGTAGCCTCTCGCTGGGCGAACTGGCCGGCGAGCGCATGAAGGTTTCGCTGGAAGCCAACTCGCCGGAAGACGAGCACGACTGCTTCAGCGACAACACCCACTGGTCGCACTTCTACGACGCCAAGGGCATTCGCAACGTCTACCTGGGCGAGTACACCCGCCCCGACGGCAGCAAGCTGACCGGCCCGAGCCTGTCTTCGCTGGTCGCCAAGGCCGACCCGGCCACCGACGCCACGCTCAAGGCCGACCTGGCGGCGACCGAGGCGAAGATCCAGGTGATCGTCGACCACGCCCTGAAAGGTGAGCACTACGACCAACTGATCGCCGCGGACAACACCGCCGGCAACCAGATTGTCCGTGACGCCATCGCTGCGCTGGTCAAGCAGACCGGTGCCATCGAGCAGGCTGCGGGCAAGCTGGGCATCACCAACCTGAATCCGGATACGGCCGATCACGAGTTCTGATCCGGCGTTAGCGCTGCGGCGAAACGGCCTTCGGGCCAGTGCCGGTCCGTTGAGCCGAGATGGTGTCAAATGGGGCTGCTTTGCAGCCCATCGCGGCTAAAGCCGCTCCTACAGAGACTCTAATAGAAGCGACTATCACAGGCCCTGTAGGAGCGGCTTTAGCCGCGATGGGGCGCAAAGCGGCCCTGATCGCTTAACAGGTCGGCATTAGCCTTCGGACCGCTTTTTGCTGCGCAGCGCCCTACCTCGTTAACACCAGTTTCATCTGCCAATTGCAAATTGCTCTTATTCAAGCACCCCCATCCTGCTAAGCTTGCCCGCCGGTTTTCAGCCTGAACCCAGGATCGTGGATGTCCCTGCTCCGTCTTTCTCCCCTGCTGCTGGCCACCTTTCTGGCCGCCTGTGACGACGCGCCGCGGTTCACCCAGGCCGAGCCGGGCGAGGCGTTGTCCGGTGGCAAGACCACGGTGTCGCGCAACGATCGCAGTGCTTTTTCCTTGCCTTCGGCAAACCTCTCGCCCGAGCGGCGGCTGGATTTTGCCGTGGGTAACAGTTTCTTCCGCAACCCCTGGGTCATCGCGCCCTCCACCACCACCGCGCGCGATGGCCTGGGGCCGTTGTTCAACACCAACGCCTGCGTCAACTGCCACCTGCGTGACGGCCGCGGCCACCCGCCCGAAGCCGATGCCAGCAACGCCGTCTCGATGCTGGTGCGCCTGTCGATCCCCGACCAGCCGCCGTTCATGAAGGAAATCGAGCGTTTGGGCGTGGTGCCCGAGCCGGTCTATGGCACGCAGTTGCAAGACATGGCCATCCCCGGTGTGCGCCCCGAGGGCAAGGTGCGGGTCCGCTATGCCACGCACAGCGTCGCCTTCGCCGACGGCCACAGCGTGGAGCTGCGCACGCCGCAGCTACAGATCACCCAGCTCGGCTATGGCCCGATGCACCCCGACACGCGCTTCTCGGCGCGCATCGCCCCGCCGATGATCGGCCTGGGCCTGCTCGAGGCCATTCCCGAGGCCGACATCCTGGCCAACGCCGACCCGGACGACCGCAACGGCGACGGCATCCGTGGCCGGCCCAACCGGGTATGGGACCAGGCGCAGCAGAAGACCGTGCTCGGCCGCTTCGGCTGGAAGGCCGGGCAGCCCACGGTCGAGCAGCAGAACGTGCATGCCTTCGCCGGCGACATGGGCCTGACCACCACCCTGCAACCGGTCGACGACTGCACCCAGGCGCAGACCGACTGCCACAACGCGCCCAACGGCGACGGCGCCGAGGGCGAAAAGGAGGTCAGCGACAACATCCTGCGCCTGGTCACCTTCTATACCCGCAACCTGGGCGTGCCGGCCCGGCGCGAGGTCGGCTCGGCGCAGGTGCTGGCCGGCAAGAACCTGTTCTTCGAAGCCGGCTGCCAGGCTTGCCACACTCCGCAGTTCACCACTGCCGCCAACGCCGACGAGCCCGAACTCGCCGGCCAGACGATCCGCCCCTACAGCGATCTGCTGTTGCACGACATGGGGCCGGGCCTGGCCGACGACCGCAGCGAGTTCGCCGCCGGTGGCCAGGACTGGCGCACCCCGCCACTGTGGGGCATCGGCCTGACCGAAGCGGTCAGCGGCCACACCCAGTTCCTGCATGACGGGCGCGCCCGCAACCTGCTCGAAGCCGTGCTCTGGCACGACGGCGAAGCGGCGTCGGCACGCCGGCATGTACTGACCTTCGATGCCGAGCAGCGCGCCGCGCTGCTGGCGTTTCTCAACTCACTCTAAACACGCGCAAGGAGCCGGGCATGTTCCGACCCAAACTGTTGTTCACCAGCCTCGCCGCACTCGCCCTCGGAGCCTGCGCCCCGCAGGATCCGCAAGCCGTCACTTCGGCGGCCATCGCCAAGCAGGTGATCCTGCCGACCTACAGCCGCTGGGTCGAAGCCGACCGCCAGCTGGCCGCCAGTGCCCTGGCCTTCTGCGAAGGCAAGGAATCGCTGGACAAGGCCCGTACCGACTTCCTCAGCGCACAGAAGGCCTGGGCCGAGCTGCAACCGCTGCTGGTCGGTCCTCTGGCCGAAGGCAACCGCCCATGGCAGGTGCAGTTCTGGCCCGACAAGAAGAACCTGGTCGGGCGTCAGGTCGAGCAGCTGGTCAACGGCGACAAGCCGGTCGACGCGCAGACCCTGGGCAAATCCAGCGTCGTGGTGCGCGGTCTGTCGGCCTACGAGTACATTCTCTTCGACAGCAAGCCGGACGTTGCCAGCGCCGAACAGAAGGCCCGCTACTGCCCGCTGCTGGTGGCCATCGGCGAGCACCAGAAGGGGTTGGCCGAAGAGATCCTCAAGGGCTGGAACAGCACCGACGGCATGCTCTCGCAGATGACCAAGTTCCCCAACCAGCGCTACGCCGACTCCCACGAGGCCATCGCCGACCTGCTGCGCGCCCAGGTCACCGCGCTGGACACCCTGAAGAAGAAGCTCGGCGCGCCGATGGGCCGGCAGAGCAAGGGTTACGTGCAACCGATGCAGGCCGAAGCCTGGCGCAGCCACGCTTCGATGAAGAGCCTGGAGGCCAGCCTCAAGGCGGCCCAGGCGGTCTGGCAAGGGGTCGACAACAAAGGCCTGCGCGGTCTGTTGGGCAAAGACCAGGACGCCTTGGCCAAACGGATCGACGAGGCCTACGCCAATTCGATCAAGCTGCTCGAAGCCAACCAGAAGAACCTCGACGAACTGCTCGCCGACGACGCCGGCAAGCAGACCTTGAACCAGATCTACGACAGCCTCAACGTGGTCCATCGCCTGCACGAAGGCGAGCTGGCCAAAGCGCTGAACATTCAACTCGGCTTCAATGCCAACGACGGTGACTGACCATGTTGCGACGCCAGGCCCTGAAACTCGGTAGCGCCCTGCTCGGCGCCCTCAACCTGAGCGGCTGGAGCCTGTCGCGCCGCCGCGGCAGCCCGGCGCTGCTGCTGTCGGCCCGCGACGACGGCGATGGCAAGCACTACGCCGTCGGCTATCGGCTCGACGGCAGCCAGGTGTTCGCCACCCCCGTGGGCCAGCGTTGCCATGCGATCCTCAACCACCCGACCCGGCCGCTGGCACTGTTCGTCGCCCGCAGGCCCGGCACCGAGAGCTACCTGATCGACCTGCGTGACGGGCGTCTGGTGCAGACCGTCACGTCGCAACCCAACCGGCATTTCTACGGCCACGCGGTGCTGCACAAGGACGGCGAGTGGCTGTACGCCACCGAGAACGACACCACCGACCCCGGTCGTGGCGTGCTCGGTGTCTACCGTTTCGAGGGCGAGCGTCTGGTGCACAGCGGCGAGCTGTCGACCCACGGCATCGGGCCGCACGAGCTGGCCTGGATGCCCGACGGGGAGACCCTGGTGGTGGCCAATGGCGGCATCCGTACCGAGGCCGAAAGCCGGGTCGAGATGAACCTCGACGCCATGCAGCCGAGCCTGGTGCTGATGCGCCGCGACGGTACCCTGCTCAGCCAGGAGACCCTGAGCCAGTCGATGAACAGCGTGCGCCACCTGGCCATCGGCCAGGACGGCACCATCGTCGCCTGCCAGCAATTCATGGGCGGCAGCGAGGAAACCGCCGAGCTGCTGGCGATCAAGCGTCCGGGCCAGCCTTTCCAGGCTTTCCCGGTGCCGGAGGCGCAGTTGCAGAACATGGCGCAGTACACCGCCAGCGTGGCCATCCACGATGAGCTGCGCCTGGTGGCGCTGACCGCGCCGCGGGCCAACCGTCTGTTCATCTGGGACCTGGACACCGCAGCGGTGCGCCTGGACGCGCCGATGCCCGACTGCGCTGGCGTGGGCGCGGTGCCCGACGGCTTCGTGGTCACCTCGGGGCAGGGCCGCTGCCGGCTGTACGATTGCCGCAAGCCGACCCTGGTGGGCCAGCCGCTGGAGTTGCCGTCGGGGTTGTGGGACAACCATTTGCACTTGGTCTAGCGTTCGTTGACGGGATGGTTCGGCACGCATCGATCCTGGGTTGTTTGCGTGGCGGCCACTGGGCCGGCTTCGCCGCCCATCGCGACTAAAGTCGCTCCCACAAGGTCCCTGCAGGAGCGGCCGGCGCTCCGGCGGCCACTCCTGCACGACTCATCGGAGCGCCGAACCGGTCGCCCCTACACCCTGTCGCACCATGGCCTGCGTTGGTTATACTGCCCGGCTTTCCCGAACGAATGCCTAAGGGTCCCGCCGCGCATGGATAAGACCTACCAGCCGCACGCCATCGAATCTTCCTGGTACACCACCTGGGAATCCGAAAACTACTTCGCCCCGCAAGGTGCAGGCGAGTCGTACACCATCATGATCCCGCCGCCGAACGTCACCGGCAGCCTGCACATGGGTCACGGTTTCAACAACGCCATCATGGACGCCCTGATCCGCTTCCGCCGCATGCAGGGTCGCGACACCCTGTGGCAGCCCGGCACCGACCACGCCGGCATCGCCACGCAAATGCTGGTGGAGCGTCAGATCGAGGCCCAAGGGCAGAACCGTCACGACCTCGGCCGCGAAGCCTTCCTCGACAAGATCTGGGAATGGAAAGCGCAGTCCGGTGGCAACATCAGCCGGCAGATCCGTCGTCTGGGTTCGTCCGTGGACTGGAGCCGCGAGCGCTTCACCATGGACGACGGCCTGTCCGAAGCGGTCAAGGAAGCCTTCGTGCGCCTGCACGAAGACGGCCTGATCTACCGCGGCAAGCGCCTGGTGAACTGGGACACCAAGCTGCACACGGCGATCTCCGACCTCGAAGTGGAAAACCACGACGAGAAGGGCCACCTGTGGAACCTGCGCTACCCGCTGGCCGACGGTGCCACCACCGCCGACGGCAACGCCTACCTGGTGGTCGCCACCACCCGTCCGGAAACCCTGCTGGGCGACGCCGCCGTGGCGGTCAACCCGCACGACGAACGCTATCAGGCGCTGATCGGCAAATTCGTCGAGCTGCCCCTGGTCGGGCGCCGGATCCCGATCGTCGCCGACGACTACTGCGACCCTGCGTTCGGCACCGGCTGCGTGAAGATCACCCCGGCCCACGACTTCAACGACTATGAGGTCGGCAAGCGGCACAACCTGCCGCTGCTCAACATCTTCGACAAGAACGCCTGCGTGCTCGCCGCCGCCCAGGCCTTCAACCTCGACGGTCGTCTCAACGAAACGGTCGATACCGCCCTGCCCGCCGCCTACGCCGGCCTCGACCGCTTCGCCGCGCGCAAGCAGATCGTCGCCGACCTCGACGCCCAGGGCCTGCTGGTCGGCGTCGACGACCACGCCTTGAAAGTGCCCAAGGGCGACCGCTCCGGCACCGTCATCGAGCCGTGGCTGACTGACCAGTGGTACGTTTCCACCAAACCGCTGGCAGAGCCTGCCATCGCCGCCGTGGAAGACGGGCGTATCGAGTTCGTGCCCAAGCAATACGAGAACATGTACTTCTCCTGGATGCGCGACATCCAGGACTGGTGCATCAGCCGCCAGCTGTGGTGGGGCCACCGCATCCCGGCCTGGTACGACGAGTCGGGCCGCGTCTACGTCGGCCGCGACGAAGCCGAAGTGCGGGCCAAGCACAACCTGGGCAGCGACATCGCGCTGCGCCAGGACGACGACGTGCTCGACACCTGGTTCAGCTCGGGGCTGTGGACCTTCTCCACCCTCGGCTGGCCGGAGCAGACCGAATTCCTGAAGAAATTCCATTCCACCGATGTGCTGGTCACAGGCTTCGACATCATCTTCTTCTGGGTCGCCCGGATGATCATGCTGACGATGCATCTGGTGAAGAACGAAGACGGCACCCCGCAGGTGCCGTTCAAGACCGTGTACGTGCACGGCCTGGTGCGCGACGGCCAGGGCCAGAAGATGTCCAAGTCCAAGGGCAACGTGCTCGACCCGCTGGACATCGTCGACGGCATCACCCTCGACGCCCTGCTGGAAAAACGCACCAGCGGCCTGATGCAGCCCAAGCTCGCCGAGAAGATCGCCAAGCAGACCAAGGCCGAGTTCCCCGAGGGCATCGCCAGCTACGGCACCGACGCGCTGCGTTTCACCTTCTGCTCGCTGGCCTCCACCGGCCGCGACATCAAGTTCGACATGGGCCGTGTCGAGGGCTACCGCAACTTCTGCAACAAGATCTGGAACGCCGCCCGCTACGTGCTCGACAAAGGCGAGGACTGCGGCCAGAACGGCGAAGCCTACGAGTTGTCGCTGGCAGACCGCTGGATCATCTCGCAGCTGCAGCGCACCGAAGCCGAAGTGACCCGCCAGCTGGAGCAGTTCCGCTTCGACCTGGCCAGCCAGGCCCTGTACGAGTTCATCTGGAACCAGTATTGCGACTGGTACCTGGAGCTGTCCAAACCGGTGCTGTGGGACGAAAACGCCCCGGCCGAGCGCGCCCGCGGCACGCGTCGCACACTGGTGCGGGTACTCGAAGTCGCGTTGCGCCTGGCGCATCCGTTCATGCCGTTCATCACCGAAGAAATCTGGCAGCGCATCGCGCCGCTGGCCGGCGTGCAAGGCAAGACCATCATGCTGCAACCCTGGCCGGTGGCGGTCGATGAGCGTATCGACAGCGCCGCCGAAGGCGACATCGAGTGGCTCAAGGAACTGATGGTCGGCCTGCGCAACATCCGCGCGGAAATGAACATCGGCCCTGGCAAGCCGCTGCCGTTGTTCCTCAAGAACGCCAACGCCGACGACCAGCGCCGTTTGCAGGAAAACGAAGCGCTGCTCAAGAAGCTGGCCAAGGTCGAGTCCTTCACCGTACTCGGCGAGGCCGACGAGGCGCCGCTGTCGGCCACTGCGCTGGTAGGCGACCTGCAAGTGCTGGTGCCGATGGCCGGGCTGATCGACAAGGACGCAGAACTGGCGCGCCTGAACAAGGAAATCCAGCGCCTGCAAGGCGAAGTGCAGCGCGTGGGCGGCAAGCTGTCCAACGCCGCCTTCGTCGACAAGGCGCCACCGGCGGTGATCGACAAGGAACGCGCGAAGCTGGCCGAAGCCGAACAGGCCCTGGCCAACTTCACCGAGCAGCACGCACGCATCGCCGCGCTGTAACGCTCACCGACGTGCTGGGCGCCGCCTAGGCAGCGCCTTATCGCACACGCGGGGCAAGCCCGCTGTCGTTGCCCTTCCGGGCGCGGCAGCCGGCTTGCCCCGCGCTGTTTCACAGGACCGACCATGACCGACAGACCCACGCTGCACCCGCGCAACCGCCACCAGGGCCGTTACGACTTCCCGGCGCTGATCGAGGCCCACCCGGACCTGGCGCGCTTCACCCTGACCAACCCGTACGGCAAGCCGAGCATCGACTTCGCCAACCCTGAGGCGGTGCGGGTGTTCAACCGCGCGCTGCTCAAGGCCCAGTACGGCATCCAGCACTGGGACATCCCCGCGCAGTACCTATGCCCGCCGATCCCCGGCCGCGCCGACTACGTGCATGTGGCCGCCGATCTCCTGACCGGCGACCTGGGTGGCGAGATACCCCGCGGCGCGCAGGTCCGCGCGCTGGACATCGGCGTCGGCGCCAACTGCATCTACCCGTTGCTGGGCCACAGCGACTACCGCTGGCGCTTCGTCGGCTCGGACATCGACCCGGTGGCGCTGGCCTCGGCCAAGGCCATCGTCCAGGCCAACGGATTGGGCAAAGCCATCAGCCTGCGCGCGCAGAAGGACGCCAAGGCCATCCTCGGCGGGCTGTTGCACGCCGACGAGCGTTTCGAGCTGACGCTGTGCAACCCACCGTTCCACAGCTCGCGTGAGGAGGCCACGCGCGGCAGTGCGCGCAAGTGGAAAAGCCTGGGCAAGCAGGACCCCAAACGCACCCTGCCGGTGCTCAACTTCGGCGGGCAGAACAACGAGCTGTGGTGCACGGGTGGCGAAATCCGCTTCGTGACTCAGTTGATCGACGAGAGCAAGGCGTGCGCGGCTCAGGTGCTGTGGTTCACCACCCTGGTGTCCAAGGCCAGCAATCTGCCTGCCATCGAAGCGGCGCTGAACAAGGCGGGCGTGGCGGCTCGCCAGATGGTGGAGATGGGCCAGGGGCAGAAGCGCAGCCGCATGGTGGCGTGGAGTTTCCATGACGCACCGGCGCGGCGGGCCTGGCTCGGTCGGCCTGGCAAATCCCAGGCATGAAAAAGCCGCGCCCGGCAGCCGGGCGCGGCTCTCATGGCGTCGACAATTACTTGTTGACGGCGTCGGTCAGGCCTTTGGCAGGTACGAACTTGACGACTTTCTTGGCCGCGATTTCGATGGCCTTGCCAGTCGATGGGTTACGACCGGTACGGGCAGGACGCTCGGAGACTTTCAGCTTGCCGATGCCTGGCAGGGTGATTTCGGCGCCGTTTTCCAGTTGGTCGGCAACGATCTGGCCCAGTTGCTCCAGTGCGTGCTTGGCGGTGGTTTTCGGCGCATCGATCGCTTCGGCGATGTCGGCAATCAGTTGGTCTTTGGTCAAAGCCATGGTGGATTCCTTAACTAAAAAATCAATGGTTGAGCAGCGTGGCAGGTACGTATCCAGCTGCTGCAGACAGTCTCGAGGGCAGCGCCAATCGGGTATGTAGATACACGAAAAAGCGATTGGTTCGACACGCCGCGCGCTGACTGCCAGCAATGCGCCAGCCTATGGGGCGCAAGAACGCGCAAAACTAACACAGGCTGTCGTCAAATTCCCCTGGAGAGGTAGGTTTTGCTCAGGTTTTTCAGGGGTTTGCGTGAAAAAACAGGCGTTTTGCGTAAAAAATGTACAGAGGCCATTTACGCCAGCCTGCGGCCACTGCGTCACGGCGTCCCTGGGTTAAACTCACCCCTTTGTCGCGCAGGCACAGCCTGCCCCTTCACATCGAGAGTTTCATGCCAATCCGACACTGCATCGTTCACCTGATCGACAAGAAGCCCGATGGCACGCCCGCCGTGCTCCATGCCCGAGAGGCCGAGCTCAGCGCCTCGGAGGCCATCGAACACCTGTTGAGCGACCTCAACGACAGCTACAACGCCAAGCAAGGCAAAGCCTGGGGGTTGTTCCACGGCGAATCCGGCGCCTACCCGTTCAGCGGCTGGCTCAAAGGCTACCTGGACGACGAGCAGGACTTCACCGCCTTCACCCGCACGGCGGTCGAACACCTGCAGAAGCTGATGGAAGAGTCCAACCTCTCCACCGGCGGCCACGTGCTGTTCGCCCACTACCAACAAGGCATGACCGACTACCTGGCCATCGCCCTGCTGCACCACAGCGAAGGCGTGGCGGTGAACGCCGAACTCGACGTCACCCCCTCGCGCCATCTGGATCTGAGCCAACTGCACCTGGCCGCGCGGATCAACCTGTCGGAGTGGCGCAACAACCCCAACTCCAAGCAGTACATCTCGTTCATCAAGGGCAAGAACGGCAAGAAGGTGTCCGACTACTTCCGCGACTTCATCGGCTGCCAGGAAGGCGTCGACGGCCCCGGCGAAACCCGCACCCTGCTCAAGGCCTTCAGCGATTTCGTGGAAAGCGAGGACATGGCCGAGGAAGTGGCGCGGGAGAAGACCCAGACCCTGGTCGAGTACGCCACCAGCCAGACCAAGCAAGGCGAGCCGGTCACCCTCGACGAGCTGTCCAGCCTGATCGACGAAGATCGCCCGCGGGCCTTCTTCGAGCACATCCGCAACAAGGACTACGGCCTGTCGCCGGAGATTCCTGCCGATAAACGCACGCTCAACCAGTTCCGCCGCTTCACTGGCCGTGCCGAGGGGCTGTCGATCAGCTTCGAAGCGCACTTGCTGGGTTCGAAGGTGGAATACGACGAAGAAGCCGGCACCCTGGTGATCAAGGGCCTGCCGACGCAGCTTATCGATCAGCTCAAGCGTCGCAAGGAGTGAGCGCCACACCCTGGTAGCTGGCGACCAGGGTTTCCTTGGCCGACTTGCGCAGCTTCTTCACCAGGCGTTCTTGGCGCAGGGCTTCGGACTTGTCGGGCCATCGCTCGACATACACCAGCGCCTGCGCCGGGCTGGTCTTGAAGTAGCGCGCGCCCTGCCCTTTCTGGTGGCGCAGAAAGCGCCGCTGGGGGTCGTCGCTGATGCCGCAATACAACGAGCCGTTGGCGGCGCGGACCAGATAGACGTACCAGGGTTTGCTTGCCGGTACAGGCAATTGTTCACTCACGACGCTCGTTCTTCCCATCATTAGTTTGGTGAGCCCACCACAAGAGGGCTTCACCATGTTCCGTACAGTATCCCGATGGATCGCCTGCGCCGGCCTGTCCACCCTTGCCGTCGGCGCGCACGCCGAATCCGGTGCGCAAGTGGCCGAACGCATGCAGAACAACTTCGACGCCACGCCGGCACGCTGCGACGGCAACGCCGTTCCGGCCCATGTCTGTTCCGGCGTGCTGATCCGCGCCACCAAACCGTCGCCGAGCTACCACACCTGGCACCACAGCCCCAACACCAAGCTCAAGGGCGGCTTGTCGTTCTCCTACCTGCGAGCCGACCTGCCCGTGACGGCGCTGGCGGCCGATGCGCGCAGTGGCTTCACTCTATACCCGCAAGCCCAACGCCCCGAACACACGCTGCCCTACAGCGTGCTCTGCGCATGGCCCACCGACGGCGACAGCTGGACCCGCAACGGCAATGGCTGCGGCGACAACGAGCAGACCACCCATCGCGAGCAGGCCTGTCACGAACAGGGCGTGCACACCGCCGAGGATTGGATCGCGCGCTTCCGTCAGACCGGCGACTACAAGCAGCAGTGCGCGTTCGACACACGTTATACCCGCGTCCCCGGTCGCGACGAGGCCTTCAACCAGAGCCTGCGCACTCAGCACCTGTACGCCCGTGAACTGCCGTTCGCCTGGAACGAGTTGATCCTCAACGCCTGGAAGGAGGAGGAAGCGGACCGGCTGCCGATCCAGTCCTTCTTCTACATCGCCGACATGCCCGACGCACTGGAGCAAGCCCAGGCCGATCAACGGGATTGGCATGCCACGTACGGGCAAGTCATTCCCGTGATCAGAATCGAGCTGGCTCGTTCGACGGCGCAATACACCCGCTTCAGTTACAAAGACGCCGACCAGGCCGTCGCTGCGCGTTGAGCACGCTTACCTCACCTGAAAGGCGCGCAGGCCTCGCAAGGCCTGCGCGCGCACTTTGTCACGCAACATGGGCGACCATCCCAGCAGCCAGCCGGGCGCCCCCAAGGCCTGGCGCGACCAACGCCAGAAATCGAAGCTGTCTTGGTGTCGGCAGATCAAACCGTCGCGGAAGCTGAAGCGTGCTTGGCAATCGTTGACCACCAGGCGCCGTTTCGGCCCGAATCGATAGCGCGCCAGCCAATGGGCCTGGCCCTGCTCGGCATCGGCAGCGACCTGATCGACGCTCACCTGCAGCTGTTCGGCGCGGCCTACCAGCATGCGCCACATGTCCCCGGCGTCCTGGCCCTGCAAGCGGCCGAACACCGGGTCGTCGAACACGACGTCATCGCTGTAACAGGCGATCATGGCCTCGGCGTCGCAACGCTCGAAGGCCTGGTAGAAGCGCTCGATCAGGGCGCGGTGGGTGTCGGTCATGGCAAGGTCCTGGCGGGGCTCGGGAAGCGCACGATAATCCCTCGTGCGCGCCGATGCCATGCCCCTGTGCAGCGGCCGGCCACGCTACACGCGCTCGCTGACCGCCTGCACGTGCAACGCCCGCCCGGCCTTGAGGCCGAAGCCGATCGCGCCCAGGCCCAGGCCCGCGAAGATCCAGCCGACGGCGGCCCAGCCGTCGGTGAAATCGTGCACCAGGCCTACGGCGAACGGGCCCATCGACGCCAAGGTGTAGCCCACCCCCTGGGACATGCTCGACAGGTTCGACGCCACGTGAGCGTCCTTGGAACGCAGTACGATCAACGTCAGTGCCAGGGCGAAGGTACCGCCCTGCCCCAGGCCCAGCAGCACGGCCCAGCTCCACAGCCCGGACAGCGGCGCGTACAGGCAGCCGAACAGCCCGCCCAGGGTCATCAGCATCACCAGCACGATGGCCAGACGCTGATCCTTGCCACGGGTCGCCAACCAGGGTGCGCCGAGCGAGCTGACCAGTTGCACGATGACCGAACCGGACAGCACCAGGCCCGCCTGGGTCGGGCTCAGCCCGCGCCCGATGAGGATCGACGGCAACCAGCCGAACACGATGTAGGCCAGCGACGACTGCAAGCCCATGTACAACGTGACCTGCCAGGCCAAGGGATCGCGCCACAGCCCGCGCACACGATAGGCGACCTTGTGCAGGCCGTGCCCATGGCGTGCCTGGGGCGACCAGACCAGCATGGCCACCAGCGCCGGCACCAGCCATATGCCCAGGCCGACTGCCCAGCTGTCGGCGAAATAATGGCTGATCGGCACGCTCGCACCCGCCGCCAGGGCCGCGCCCAGGCACAGGGCCATGGTGTAGACGCCCATCAGAGTGCCGGCCTGCTTGGGAAAGTCGCGTTTGACGATACCCGGTAACAAGACGCCGATGATGCCGATACTGGCGCCGGCCAGCAGGCTGCCGACGAACAGACCGGCCACGCCCAACGTGCTGCGCAGCAGGATGCCGATGGCCAAGGTCAGCAGGATGCCGAGAATCACCCGTTCGGCGCCGAAGCGCCGGGCCAGGCGCGGCGCCAACGGCGCGAACAGGCCCAGGCAGAGTACCGGCAAGGTGGTCAGCAGCCCGGCGGACGAGGCGCTCAGGCCCAGGCGCTCGCTCACCTGGCCCAGCAGCGGCGACAGGCTCGACAGCGCCGGTCGCAGGTTCAGCGCCACCAGCACCAGGCCCAACAACAGCAGCCAGGCGCGCTGTGTGGGGGGTGGAGCCTGTTGCACCTGGGCGTCGTCGACTTCGGCGTCGATCAGCAGGTCGTCGAGCTCGCCGGGGTGGCGAACGTTTGCAGCGGTCGTTGCGGTGTTCATGGCGGTACTCGCTCAGGATTCGATCAGATCGCGGCTCAGGCGCTTGGCCCGCTCCGGGTCGCGCTGGGTGAGCGCGTCGAGAATCTGCTCGTGCAGATCGAAGGTGTGTTGGCAGCGCGCGGTATGGCTCATGTTGTGCTCGACGGCAGCGCGCACCAGGCCGGAGAAGTAACGGTACAGCTCGCTCAACGCCGGGTTGTGCGCGGCGTCCACCAGACGCTGGTGGAAGACCATGTCGGCCTCCAGGTACGCCTGCAGGTCGCCATGAAAATGCGCGCCGCTCTGGGTCAAGGCTTGTCGAAGCCCTTGCAGATCGGCCTCGGTGCAACGCTGCGCGGCCAGACCGATGGCCTCGGCTTCGAGGATGTGCCGCGCTTCGCGGGCGTGGTCAACGGAGCAACGCGACAACGCCAGGACCGCCTGCAGCGGGTCTTGCACGGTGCGAAGGTAGCTGCCGTCCCCCTGGCGTATCTCGATCAGGCCGCTGAAGGCCAGTACGCGCATGGCTTCGCGCACCGTGTTGCGGCTGATGCCCAGCTCTTGGGCCAGCTCCGGCTCGGTGGGCAGGCGCTCGCCCACGGACCAGTCGCCAGCGGCGATGCGGGCCCGTAGTTGCTCGACGGCTTGCAGGACCAGGGAGCGTTTGACGATCAAAGACATAGGGTCAACCAGTCATCGGATGAATTTTCGTAAGCGGCACGATAGATGTTTGTGACTGGGTAGGCAAGCGCTGATTACCTGTAGGGCGGCCAGCCGAGGCTCTCGGGCAGCCGCAGGGCTGGCGCAGCCGCTCTGATCCAGACCAACCATTCCCGCTTCAAAAACGCAGCGTCTGGATTGGGCCTGCGTCGCAGGCCATCGCGGCTTAAGCCGCTCCTACATGGGGCTGCGATTCCCTGTTGAAGCCGCTTCTATATGGGTTCGCGATTTCCTGTAGGAGCGGCTTCAGCCGCGATGGCCTGCAACGCAGGCCCAGCACGGGCGCTGCGTTTCTTCGGATAAATCGCGGTAGCCGTGTCAGGCGCTGCGGTATGCCAGGAAAGCGGTGATCTGAACTGGGCCCACGCGCACGTCAGACCAGAGCGTCGAGCAACGCCTCGTTCATCTCCGGGGTGCCGACAGTGATGCGCAGGAACTGGGCGATCCGCGCTTGCTTGAAGTGCCGCACGATCACGCCCTGCTCGCGCAGACGCGCGGCCAGCTCTGCGGCATCCTGCTGCGGATGGCGCACGAAGATGAAGTTGGCCGCCGAGGGCAACACCTCGAAGCCCTTGGCCTCGAGTTGCGCTGCCAGGTGTTCGCGGCTGTCGATGACCTTCTGCCGGGTGGCATCGAAGTATTCGCGGTCGTCGAAGGCGGCGCTGGCGCCGGCGATGGCGACACGGTCCAGAGGGTAGGAATTGAAGCTGTTCTTGATCCGCTCCAAGGCCTCGATCAGGTCGGGGTGCCCCACCGCCAACCCTACTCGCAACCCGGCCAGCGAACGGGATTTGGACAGGGTCTGGGTCACCAGCAGGTTGTCGAAGCGCGACACCAGACCGATGGCGCTGTCGCCGCCGAAATCGATGTAGGCCTCGTCCACCACAACCAGCGAATCGGGATGCGCGGTGAGCAGCGCTTCCACGGCGTCCAGCGGCAGCAGGCAACCGGTCGGCGCGTTTGGGTTAGGGAAGATGATGCCGCCATTGGGCCGGGCGTAGTCGGCGATGCGGATCTGGAACTGCTCGTCCAGCGGCACCTGCTCGTAAGCGATACCATACAACCCGCAGTACACCGGGTAGAAGCTGTAGCTGATGTCGGGGAACAGCAACGGCGCGTCGTGCTGCAACAGGCCGTGGAAGATGTGCGCCAGCACCTCGTCCGAGCCGTTGCCGACGAACACCTGCGCGGTCTCGACACCGTAGTGGTCGGCCACCGCTCGCTTGAGGCGGTCGCTGTTCGGGTCGGGGTACAGGCGCAGGTCGTCGTTCAGCTCGGCGGTCATGGCAGCCAGGGCCTTGGGCGACGGGCCGTAGGGGTTTTCGTTGGTGTTGAGCTTGACCAGGCGGGTCAGCTTGGGCTGCTCGCCCGGCACGTAAGGCACCAGGTCCTTGACGAAGGGGCTCCAGAATCGACTCATGTTCAGTTCCCCTTGGCTTGGTCGAGGATGCGGTATTCGGCGCTGCGCGCGTGGGCGGTCAGCGACTCGCCACGGGCCAGGACCGAAGCGGTCTGGCCGAGTTCGGACGCGCCCTGCTCGGAACAGAAGATGATCGAAGAACGCTTCTGGAAGTCATAGACACCCAGCGGCGAGGAAAAGCGCGCCGTGCCCGAGGTGGGCAGGACGTGGTTGGGGCCTGCGCAGTAGTCGCCCAAGGCCTCGCTGGTGTGGCGGCCCATGAAGATCGCGCCGGCGTGGCGAATCTGCGGCAGCCAGGCCTGTGGGTCAGCCACCGACAATTCCAGGTGTTCCGGGGCAATGCGGTTGGCCACGTCGATGGCCTGCTGCATGTCGCGCACCTGGATCAAGGCGCCACGGCCGTTGATGGACTTTTCGATGATCTCGGCGCGTTCCATGGTAGGCATCAGCTTGTCGATGCTGGCGGCCACCCGATCGAGGAAATCGCCATCGGGGCTGACCAGAATGGCCTGGGCGTCTTCGTCGTGCTCGGCCTGGGAGAACAGGTCCATGGCGATCCAGTCCGGGTCGGTCTGGCCATCGCACAGCACGAGGATCTCCGAAGGCCCGGCGATCATGTCGATGCCGACCTGGCCGAACACGTGACGCTTGGCGGTGGCGACGTAGATGTTGCCGGGGCCGACCACCTTGTCCACCTGCGGCACGCTTTCGGTGCCATAGGCCAGGGCAGCCACGGCCTGGGCACCCCCGATGGTGAACACGCGGTCGACACCGGCGATGCAGGCAGCGGCCAGGACCAGCTCGTTGACTTCGCCGCGCGGCGTCGGCACCACCATCACCACTTCACCCACACCCGCCACCTTGGCCGGAATGGCGTTCATCAGCACCGAAGACGGATAGGACGCCTTGCCGCCGGGCACGTACAGCCCGGCGCGGTCCAACGGCGTGACTTTCTGCCCCAGCACCGTGCCGTCGGCCTCGGTGTACTGCCAGGAGTCCTGCTTCTGCCGCTCGTGGTAGAGGCGCACGCGCTCGGCGGCTTTCTCCAGGGCGGTGCGTTGGGCGGGGGAAATGCGCGTCAGCGCCAGTTCCAGGCGCGCGCGGTCGAGGATCAGGTCGGCCATGTGCTGCGCCTGCACACCGTCGAAGCGCTGGGTATATTCCACCAGCGCCGCGTCGCCGCGCTCGCGTACGCCTTTGATGATGTCCAGAACGCGCTGGTTGACCGCGTCATCGGAAACACTTTCCCAGCTCAGCAGATGGTCCAGATGGCGAGCGAAGTCGGCATCGGCAGCGTTGAGACGGGCAATTGCAGTAGACACGGTCATGACGTGGACCTCGAGTGAGTGACGGATGGTCAGGCGCCCAACGCTACCGTCCCTCCACGCGGGCGCCTGACGAAAAGGACGTTGACGCGCAGGGACGGGCGCGACCTGCAAGTCGCGCGGCGATCAGCCGCGGTGTCGCGACTCGACCGCCTGACGCAGGGCGTCGATCAGGCTCTGGATGCGCCCGTGCTGCATCTTCATGGAGGCTTTGTTGACCACCAGACGCGAGCTGATGGTTGCGATCAACTCCTGTGGCTCCAGGCCATTGGCGCGCAGCGTATTACCGGTATCGACCACGTCGATGATCTTGTCGGCGAGGTTGATCAAGGGTGCCAGCTCCATGGAACCGTACAGCTTGATGATGTCGACCTGGCGGCCCTGCTCGGCGTAGTAGCGCTTGGCGACGTTGACGAACTTGGTGGCCACGCGCAGGCGCCCTTTGGGTTCGGCGGCGCCCACGGCGCCTGCGGTCATCAGCTTGCACTGGGCGATCTGCAGGTCGAGCGGTTCGTACAGGCCCTGCCCGCCGTATTCCATCAGCACGTCCTTGCCGGCCACGCCCAGATCGGCCGCGCCATGTTCGACGTAGGTCGGCACGTCGGTGGCGCGCACGATGAGCAGGCGCACGTCGTCCTGGGTGGTGGGAATGATCAGCTTGCGGCTCTTGTCCGGATTCTCGGTCGGCACGATGCCGGCCTCTGCCAGCAATGGCAGGGTGTCGTCGAGGATACGGCCTTTGGATAGCGCGATGGTCAGCATGGAAAACGTCGTTCCTTAAGCGGCTGCTGCCGGCCAGGCCCTCAGGCCCGACCGTCTTCGATTCGGCTGGCGCGTCCCTGCGCCAAGACAGACTAGCCCGGCACGCGACGGATCTTCGCGCCCAGCATCTGCAGTTTTTCTTCGATGCACTCGTAACCACGGTCGATGTGGTAGATGCGGTCGATCAACGTGTCGCCCTCGGCGACCAGCGCCGACAGCACCAGGCTGGCCGAAGCGCGCAGGTCGGTGGCCATGACCGGCGCACCCTTGAGCTGCGGCGTGCCGGTGACGATGGCGGTGTTGCCTTCGACCTGGATCTGCGCGCCCATGCGGTGCATTTCGTAGACGTGCATGAAACGGTTTTCGAAGATCGTCTCGATCACCGCGCCGGTACCTTCGGCGATGGCGTTGAGCGAGATGAACTGCGCCTGCATGTCGGTCGGGAACGCCGGGTACGGCGCGGTCCGCAGGTTGACGGCCTTGGGCCGCTTGCCGTGCATGTCGAGGCTGATCCAGTCGGCACCGGTTTCGATTTCGGCGCCCGCTTCCTTGAGCTTTTCCAGCACCGCTTCGAGGATGGTCGGATCGGTGTCCTTGAGCTTGACGCGGCCGCCGGTCACGGCAGCGGCGACCAGGTAGGTGCCGGTCTCGATACGGTCGGGCATGACGCGATAAGTGGCCGAGTGCAGGCGTTCGACGCCATCGATGGTGATGGTGTCGGTGCCGGCGCCCTGGACGTTGGCGCCCATGGCATTGAGGAAGTTGGCCAGATCGACCACTTCCGGCTCGCGCGCCGAGTTCTGCAGCACGCTGCGACCGCGCGCCAGTGCGGCGGCCATCATGATGTTCTCGGTGCCGGTGACGCTCACGGTGTCGAAGAAGAAGTGCGCGCCGCGCAGACCGCCTTCCGGCGCCTTGGCCTTGATGTAGCCGCCTTCGACTTCGATGGTGGCGCCCATGGCTTCGAGGCCGCGGATATGCAGGTCGACCGGACGCGAACCGATGGCGCAGCCGCCCGGCAGCGCCACTTCGGCCTCGCCGAAACGCGCGACCATGGGACCGAGCACCAGGATCGAGGCGCGCATGGTCTTGACCAGCTCGTAGGGCGCGACCAGGGTCTTGATGGTGCGCGGGTCGATCTGCACGGCCAGCTTTTCGTCGATCACCGGCTCGATGCCCATGCGCCCGAACAGCTCGATCATGGTGGTGATGTCGTGCAGGTGCGGCAGGTTGCCGACCGTGACGGGCCCATCGGCCAGCAGCGTCGCGGCCAGAATCGGCAGGGCAGCGTTCTTCGCCCCGGAAATGCGGATCTCGCCATCGATGCGAGTGCCGCCAGTGATAATCAGTTTGTCCATTGGTGTCTCGCCGCCAAGTTGGCTCAGGTGCGCTCAGCCCAGGCTGCGCTGCTGAAAAATTTCATGGTGACCGCGTGGATGCTGCCGTCGGCGATCCAGGGGTTCAGGTGAGCGTAAATCGCTTGCTGACGCTTGACCGGGCTCTGGCCGGCCAGCTCGTCGCTGATCACGTTCAGCTGAAAGTTGCAGCCCTGGCCTTCCACTTCCACCAGGGTTCCGGGCAATTTCTGTTCAAGGAAGCTCTTAACGTCTACGGCCTGCATGCTCAACCTCAATCGGCGCCCAGTGCGCGGGGGTCGGCCATCATACAAAAAAGCCCCTCGCCTGCGAAGCCCAACAAGGGACACGCTGACCGAGGGGCTTTGTCGCGTTCGCCGTCAATCGCCGCTGAGCACCTCACCCAGGTCATAGACCTCGGCGATTTCGCGCATTTCCTGGGGCAGCCCGCGCAGCTCCCAGAATTTGCCGGCGGCCTCGGCGTCGCGCATGAAGCTCAACAGCAGGGCCAGGCCCACGCTGCTGGAACGAGTGACGGCCGAGCAATCGAGCACCATGCGCGATTCGCGGCTGGCGGCGATCAAGGCTTTGCCCTGGCTGCGCAAGGCAGCGCCCGTGGTGTAGTCGAGCACGCCACTGACGCGCAGCACGCCCGGCTCGTTCATGCTGACGGCGGCTTCGGTCATTTGACGGCCTTGTCCGGCGAGCTGTCGGCGGTCTGCTTGGCCTTGGCCACTTCGCCCGCCCAACCGTCGATGGTCTTGTCCAGATCGTTGCCGTTGCGCTGCATGGCGTCGGCGAACTGATCGCGGAACAGTTTGCCGATGTTGATGCCGTTGACGATGACGTTACGCACTTTCCATTCGCCACCGAGCTTGACCAGGGTGTACTGCACCGGGAATACCGCACCGTTGTTGCCCGACACCTTCATGCCGACGCTGGCACGGTCGCCGTCTTCGCTGCGCGCAGGATCGACGGTGATGCCTTGGTTGTTGTACTCGAGCAACGCGTTGCCATAGAACTGCATCAGGCTGCGCTTGAAGTTTTCCTGGAAGCGCTGCATCTGCGCAGGGCTGGCCTTGCGCGAATACTTGACGGTCATGATGCTCTTGGAGATGCCGTCGGCATCCACCACCGGCCCCAGAATGCCGTTGAGGGCGTTGTAGAACGCCTGCGGGTCGGACTTGTAACGCGCCTTGTTGGCTTGCAGGTCCGAGAGCAGCGCGTCGGTGGTGCTCTTGATCACATCATGGGCCGACTGTCCGGGGGCGGCCGTCGCCAGCATCGGCAGACAGGCCAGGATGACCAGCAGGCCACGTCGCAGCATCGAAATCATGGAAACTCCTTAATTAGCCGGGGCGGCTTCTTTAGCGTCTTTACCAACCGAATTGAGCAGGAACTTGCCGATCAAGTCTTCCAACACCAATGACGACTGGGTGTCATGGATGGTTCCGCCGTCCTTGAGCACTTGGTCTTCGCCACCGACACTGATGCCGATGTATTTTTCGCCCAGCAGGCCGGCGGTGAGGATCGAAGCGGTGGAGTCGGTCGGCAGGTTGTTCACACCCTGCTCCAGTTCGAGGGTGACGCGGCCGGTGAAGCTGTCGCGGTCCAGGTCGATGGCGGTGACCTTGCCGATGGCGACGCCGGCCATGGTGACCTTGGCACGTACGGTGAGGCCGGCGATGTTGTCGAAGTAGGCGTAGACCTTGTACGTATCGCTCGCGGGGCTGGCCGACAAGCCGCTCACACGCAGGGCGAGGAGCAACAATGCCAGAATCCCGGCCAGCAAGAACAGGCCGACACCGATTTCCAGGGTGCGGTTTTGCATCAGAAGTCTCCAAACATCAGGGCGGTCAGGATGAAGTCCAGACCCAGGACTGCCAGCGAGGCATACACTACGGTCTTGGTCGTGGCACGGCTGATCCCCTCGGACGTGGGCTCGCAGTCATAGCCTTGGAACACGGCGATCCAGGTGACCACGAAGGCGAACACCAGGCTTTTGATCACCCCGTTGAGCACGTCGTCGGTGAACGACACGCTGTTTTGCATGTTGGCCCAGAACGAGCCCTCGTAGACGCCGAGCCAGTCCACGGCGACCCACGAGCCGCCCCAGATGCCTACGACGCTGAAGATCAGCGCCAGCAGCGGCAGGGAAATGAAACCGGCCCACAACCGTGGTGCGACGATGTACTTGAGCGGGTCGACGCCGATCATTTCCAGACTCGACAGCTGCTCGGTGGATTTCATGTTGCCGATTTCGGCGGTCAGCGCCGAACCCGCGCGCCCGGCGAACAGCAAGGCGGTGACCACCGGCCCCAGTTCGCGCAGCAAGGTCAGGGCGATCATCTGCCCCACTGCCTGCTCGGAGCCGTACTTGGTGAGGATGCTGTAACCCTGCAACGACAGCACCATGCCGATGAACACGCCCGACACGGCGATGATCGCCAGGGACATGACGCCCACCGAATACAGCTGCTTGACCAGCAACTGGAAGCTGCCACCCGTGCCACGGCCGATCAGCGCGTTGCCGAGGAACAGGCAGGAACGCCCGAGGATGGCGACGATGTCGATGGCCGCACGCCCGAACAGGCGAATACGTTCGAGAATGGATGTCTTGCGCATCAACGCGCTCCCAGCAGAGCGGCGCGATAGTCGGACGCAGGAAAATGGAAAGGCACCGGGCCGTCCGGATCGCCCTTCATGAATTGGCGAATGCGCGGATTGTCGGAGTTCATCAGTTCGTCCGGGGTGCCCTGGCCGAGCACCTGGCCGTCGCCCACGACATAGATGTAGTCGGCGATGCTGGCGGTTTCCGCCAGGTCGTGGGAAACCACGATGCTGGTGATGCCCAGCGCGTCGTTGAGCAGACGGATCAGGCGTACCAGCACGCCCATGGCGATCGGGTCCTGGCCGACGAAGGGTTCGTCGTACATGAGGATTTGCGGGTCCAGGGCGATGGCCCTGGCCAGCGCCACACGGCGCTTCATGCCGCCGGACAGCTCGTCCGGGCGCAGGCCGATGGCGCCGCGCAGACCGACGGCCTGCAGCTTCATCAACACGATGTCGCGAATCATCTCTTCGGGCAGTTCGGTATGCACACGCAATGGAAACGCGACGTTCTCGAACACGTCGAGATCGGTGAACAGCGCACCGCTCTGGAACAGCACACCCATCTGCTTGCGCGCATCGAACAGGTCGGCGCGCGACAGGCTCGGCAGGTTCTGTCCAGCCACCCACACCTCGCCTTTGGCCGGGCGCAGCTGTGCGCCCATCAGCCGCAGCAGCGTGGTCTTGCCGCAGCCCGAAGGGCCCATGATGCCGGTCACCTTGCCACGGGGAATGCGTATGTCGACGTTGCTGAAAATATTGCGCGAGCCGCGCTGGAAGGACAGGCCCTTCAACTCGACCGCGTAGGCGCTATCCCCACTCATCTAGACTCCTTGCGATACAGCCCAGTGTTCATGGACGCGCGTCCTCATCAGGAAGACACAAGCATCACGGGCGGGCCGGTTAGCCGCGAACTATACCATCGCGCCGAAGCCCTTCCCAAGGCTACTGCCCGAGCATTCAGGCTATCGACAGTAAAGGAAAGTTTCAGTTTGACGATCAAAGGTGAGGGTTTTGTGCATTGCGGCTATAATCGCCGCCTTTCCCGCAAGCCATACGTTCGACCATGAGCCAATCCAGCGAGCTAATCCATTCCGCCCAGCGCACGTTGCGTCTCGAGCTTGAAGCCGTACAGGGCCTGCAAGCCCGTATCGATGGCGAATTCGTGCGTGCGTGCGAACTGATCCTGGCCAGCAAGGGCCGCGTGATCGTGTTGGGCATGGGCAAGTCAGGGCACATCGGCAGCAAGATCGCCGCCACCCTCGCCAGCACCGGCACGCCTGCGTTCTTCGTACACCCGGCCGAAGCCAGCCATGGCGACATGGGCATGATCACCCGCGACGACGTGATCCTGGCCCTGTCCAACTCCGGTACCACGGCCGAAATCGTCATGCTGCTGCCGCTGATCAAGCGCCTCGGCACGCCCCTGGTGAGCCTGACCGGCAATCCGCAATCGACCCTGGCCCTGGCCGCAGCCGCCAGGCTCGACGCCCGCGTCGAGCACGAAGCCTGCCCGCTCAACCTGGCGCCGACGTCTTCCACCACCGCAGCCCTGGTGCTGGGCGACGCCCTGGCCATCGCGCTGCTCGAAGCACGTGGCTTCACCGCCGAAGACTTCGCCTTCTCGCATCCAGGTGGCGCCTTGGGCCGTCGCCTGCTGGTCAAGGTCGAAGACGTGATGCATGGCGACAGCGCGCTGCCGGTGGTAGAACGCTCCACCCCGCTCAAGGACGCGCTGCTGGAAATGTCGCGCAAGGGCCTGGGCATGACCGTGGTGCTGGAAGCCGACGGCACCCTGGCCGGCATCTTCACCGACGGCGACCTGCGCCGTGCGCTGGACCGCAACATCGACGTGCATGCCACGCCCATCGAGGCGGTGATGACCACCCACAGCAAGACCGTCACCGCACAGATGCTCGCGGCCCAGGCGCTCAAGCTCATGGAAGACTACAAAATCAATGCGCTGGTGGTGGTGGACGCTCACGACCGCCCCGTCGGCGCCCTCAACATGCACGACCTGCTGCGCGCTGGAGTAATGTGATGAACCCGGATCTGCTGCAACGCGGTAAAGCGATCAAGCTGGCTGTCTTCGATGTCGATGGCGTGCTGACCGACGGTCGCCTGTATTTCCTCGCCGACGGCAGCGAGTTCAAGTCGTTCAGCACCCTCGACGGGCAAGGCATCAAGATGCTGCGTGCCAGCGGCGTGATGACCGCGATCATCACCGGTCGCTCCAGCCCGGTCGTGGAACGGCGCGCCCGCAACCTGGGTATCGACCACCTGTTCCAAGGCCGCGAAGACAAACTGGTGGTGCTCGACGGTTTGCTAGCGGAACTGAACCTGAACTACGAACAGGTTGCCTACCTGGGAGACGATCTGCCCGACCTGCCGCCGATTCGTCGCGTCGGCCTCGGCATGGCGGTGGCCAACGCCTCGCCGTTCGTGCGCCAGCACGCGCGCGGCATCACGCTCGCGCGCGGCGGCGAAGGCGCCGCAAGGGAGTTCTGCGAACTCATCATGCAGGCTCAGGACACGTTGGACACCGCCCACGCCCATTACCTGTAGAGCTGCACATGTTTAGCAAAAAAGCCAAGAACATCGTTCTGTTCAGCGTGATCGCCGCCCTGCTGGGCGCCGTGGGCTACTGGAACCTGAGCCCGGAAAGTTTTCTCGACGACACGCCGCAGGCCCAGGTCGACGAGGACGCGATCGACTACTATGCGATCAATGCCCACAGCGTGCAGTTTCTGCCCGACGGCAAGCGCCAGTACGAAATGACCGCTGACAAGATCGAGCACGTCAAGGCCAGCGAAGTCACGCTGGTCGCCCAGCCGGACCTGCAGATGTACCGCGGTACCGCCTTTCCCTGGCACATCCAGAGCGAGCGCGCCGAGGTCAATCCCGATGGCACCGAGGTGGAGCTGATCGATTCGGTCAGGATCGCCCGCACCGATGAAAAGAACCGCGACACGCTGATCACCAGCAGCCGCATGACCGTGTTCCCGCAGAAGCAATATGCGCAGACCGAGCAAGCCGTTAGAATCGACGGCGCCGGTGGCACCACTACGGGCACAGGCATGAAGGCGTACTTGAAAGACGGCAGGATGGACCTGCTGTCCAACGTAAGAGGACAGTATGAGGCTCGTTAAAACCCTTCCCCTTTTGCTCAGCCTGAGCGCAGCACTGGGTAGCGCGAGCGCTTGGGCCCTGCCGACCGATCGCGACAAGCCGATCCGCATCCAGGCCGACAACGCGCACCTGGACGACAAGCAAGGCGTGGCCACCTACACCGGCGATGTCATCATCACCCAGGGTTCGATGATGATCAAAGGCAATACCGTGACCATCACCCGGGCGGCGTCCGGCGACATCGACGTGCTCACCTCGGTGGGCAACCTGGCGTATTTCGAGCAGCAACAGAGCGCCGCCAAGCCCGACAAGATGAAAGGCTGGGCGGTGACCATCCAGTACCAGGCGCAGAAAGACCTGGTCGTGCTCACCGATCGCGCCAAGGTGGAAAACGAAGGCAACACCACCGAAGGCGAGAAGATCGTCTACAACACCAAGTCGCAGATCGCCACAGCCGGCCGCGGCGGCAACGTCACCGCACCGCGCCAGCGTATCGACATGGTGATCCAGCCGAAGAAGAAGGCCGAGTGATGGCAACCCTCAAAGCCCAACATCTGGCCAAGAGCTACAAAAGCCGGCAGGTCGTGCGCGACGTCAGCCTGTCCATCGACAGCGGTCAGATCGTCGGCCTGCTCGGGCCCAACGGCGCGGGCAAGACCACCTGCTTCTACATGATCGTCGGCCTGGTCCAGGCCGACCAGGGCCGCGTACTGATCGACGACCTCGACGTCAGCCATCAGCCCATGCACGGTCGCGCCAAGGCCGGCATCGGCTACCTTCCGCAGGAAGCCTCGATCTTCCGCAAGCTGTCGGTGGCCGACAACATCATGGCCATCCTCGAGACCCGCAAGGAACTCGACAGCGACGGCCGGCGCCAGGCGCTGGAAAGCCTGTTGCAGGAATTCCACATCACCCACATCCGCGACAACCTCGGCATGAGCCTGTCGGGCGGTGAGCGTCGCCGCGTGGAGATCGCCCGCGCGCTGGCGACCGCGCCGAAATTCATACTGCTCGATGAACCCTTCGCCGGGGTCGACCCGATTTCCGTGGGCGACATCAAACAGATCATCCATCACCTCAAGGCCAAGGGCATCGGTGTGCTGATCACCGACCACAACGTGCGTGAAACGCTCGACATCTGCGAAACGGCATACATCGTCAACGACGGTCAGCTGATCGCCGAGGGCGATTCGGCTACCATCCTGGCCAACGATCTGGTGAAAGAGGTCTACCTGGGCCACGAATTCAGGCTCTGAATGTTCGGCGGGCGTGCCCGCCGCAGCGCTCGAGGCTGGATCGCACTTTATTTGACACAGCGCCCTAGGCAAACGTTACAGTTTCAGGCATATAACTTGCTTAAAATTGGCGCCGCGGCGCCCTCGTGTAGTGGATGGCGCTCACGCGCCGGCGAACAAGGTAATCAGCCCCAGCCATGAAACCATCGCTCGTCCTAAAAATGGGCCAGCAACTGACGATGACCCCGCAGTTGCAACAGGCCATTCGTCTGCTCCAGCTTTCCACTCTGGATCTTCAGCAGGAAATCCAGGAGGCCCTGGAATCCAACCCGATGCTCGAGCGCCAGGAAGAAGGCGAAGACTTCGACAACAGCGATCCGATGGCCGACAACGCCGAGAGCAAGCCTGCCAGCGAAGCGCACGACACCTCCTTCCAGGAAACCACCAGCACGGTCGAGAACCTCGAAGAAGGTGATTGGGGCGAGCGTATTCCCAACGAGCTGCCGGTCGACACGGCCTGGGAAGACATCTATCAGACCAGCGCCAGCAGCCTGCCCAGCAACGATGACGATGAGTGGGACTTCACCACCCGCACGTCGGTAGGGGAAAGCCTGCAAAGCCATCTGCTGTGGCAACTCAACCTGGTACCGATGTCGGATGTCGATCGCATGATCGCCGTCACCCTGATCGATAGCATCAACCCTCAGGGTTACCTGGAAGACACCGTCGAAGAGATCTGCGAAGGGTTCGACCCGGAACTGGACATCGAACTCGACGAAGTGCAGGCGGTGCTGCACCGCATCCAGCAATTCGAACCTGCCGGCGTCGGTGCCACGAGCCTGGGCGAATGCCTGTTGCTGCAACTGCGCCAGTTGCCGACCAACACACCGTGGATGGCGCAAGCGCAGCGTCTGGTCAGCGACTTTATCGACCTGCTCGGCAGCCGCGACTACAGCCAGCTGATGCGCCGCATGAAGCTCAAGGAAGACGAACTGCGCCAGGTCATCGAGCTGGTGCAGAGCCTCAACCCACGCCCAGGCTCGCAGATCGAATCGAGCGAACCCGAATACGTGGTGCCCGACGTCATCGTACGCAAGGACAACGAGCGCTGGCTGGTGGAACTGAACCAGGAAGCGGTGCCGCGCCTGCGGGTCAACGCCCAGTACGCGGGCTTCGTGCGCCGCGCCGACACCAGTGCCGACAACACCTTCATGCGCAACCAGTTGCAGGAAGCGCGCTGGTTCATCAAAAGCCTGCAAAGCCGCAACGAAACGCTGATGAAGGTGGCCACGCAGATCGTCGAGCACCAGCGCGGTTTCCTCGACCTGGGCGACGAGGCCATGAAGCCATTGGTCCTGCACGACATCGCCGAAGCCGTGGGCATGCACGAGTCGACCATCTCCCGGGTCACCACGCAGAAATACATGCATACGCCACGCGGTATCTACGAGCTGAAATATTTCTTCTCCAGTCACGTCAGCACGGCCGAAGGTGGGGAATGCTCGTCCACCGCAATCCGCGCGATCATCAAGAAACTGGTGGCGGCGGAAAATCAGAAAAAGCCATTGAGTGACAGCAAGATCGCTGGTTTACTGGAGGCTCAAGGCATCCAGGTAGCACGTCGTACCGTCGCCAAGTACCGCGAGTCGCTGGGCATTGCGCCCTCCAGCGAACGCAAGCGGCTGATGTAATGCCTGGATGTGCCACAGCGTTTCAGTGGCAGGTGCAACACCTGCCTCTTTATGCACGGCAATAAGGAGAAGCTGTATGCAAGTCAACATCAGTGGACACCATGTAGAAGTCACCCCACCCCTGCGCGATTACGTGGAGCAGAAGCTCAAACGTCTGGAAGGTCATTTCGACAAGATCACCAACGTGCAGGTCATTATGAAAGTCGAGAAGCTGCAGCAAAAAGTCGAAGCGACGCTGCAGATTCCTGGTGGTGAAGTGGTTGCCAACGCCGAACACGAAGACATGTATGCAGCGATCGATGCGCTGGCTGACAAGCTTGATCGCCAACTGAAAAAACACAAGGAAAAACAGCAAAGCCTGCTGCAAGGCGCAGCGGCCCGCTGACACCCCCCATCCATGATCCGACTTGAAACCATCCTGACCCCCGGCCGCTCGCTCGCGAACGTGCCGGGCGGCAGCAAGAAGCGCGCCCTGGAAAAGGTCGCCACACTCATCGCCGAACAGGTGCCGGAACTGGAGATGCACGACATCTTCGAAAAGCTGGTGGCCCGTGAAAAGCTGGGCTCCACCGGTTTCGGCAACGGTATCGCCATTCCCCATTGTCGCCTGCCCGGTTGTACCGCACCGGTCAGTGCCCTGCTGCACCTCGACGCGCCCATCGACTACGATGCCATCGACGGCGCTCCGGTGGATCTGCTGTTCGTCCTGCTGGTCCCGGAAGCGGCCACCGATGCCCACCTCGAGCTGCTGCGCCAGATCGCCAGCATGCTGGACCGTAGAGAAGTGCGCGAACGCCTGCGCGCGGCCACCACCAGCGAGGCCCTGTACCAGGTTGTCCTGGACGTTCAGAACGAGGCCTGACCATGCGCCTGATCATCGTCAGCGGTCGCTCCGGCTCCGGCAAGAGCACCGCCCTGGATGTATTGGAAGACCACGGCTTTTACTGTATCGACAACCTGCCAGCCGGCCTATTGCCGCAGTTGACGGAAAACGTCCTGCTCAAGGCCGAACTGCAGCAGCCCAAAGTTGCCGTCTCCATCGACGCGCGCAACCTGCCGGGCCACCTGTCGCGCTTCCCCGCCTTGCTCGAGGATGCGCGTTCGAAGCACATCCAGTGCAACGTCGTGTACCTGGATGCCGACGAAGACATCCTGCTCAAGCGCTTTTCCGAGACCCGTCGCCGCCACCCGCTGACCACCGCGGACCGCTCGCTGGCCGAAGCCATTCGCGTCGAAAGCGACCTGCTCGGGCCCATTGCTGATCTGGCCGACCTCAAGGTCAACACCAGCAACCTCAACCTGTACCAATTGCGCGACTCGCTCAAGCTGCGCCTGCTCAACCAGCCCGAGCCTGGTACGGCGTTCCTGGTCGAATCCTTCGGTTTCAAGCGTGGCATGCCGGTCGACGCCGACCTGGTATTCGACGTGCGCTGTCTGCCCAATCCTTACTGGAACTGCGAGCTGCGTGACCACTCCGGGCTCGAGCAACCGGTGATCGACTACTTGGCGGCTCAACCCGACGTCGAGGAAATGTTCCAGGACATCGCCGGCTACCTGCTCAAGTGGCTGCCACGCTTCGCCGCCAGCAATCGGGCCTACGTCACCATCGCCATTGGCTGCACCGGTGGCCACCATCGCTCGGTCTACCTCACCGAACGCCTGGGCGCCCTGTTGCAACAAACCCTGAAAAATGTCCAGGTCCGCCATCGCGACCTCTAGCCCACAGGATCCACCCTCCAATGCCCGCCCGTGAAATCACCATCGTCAACAAGCTCGGCCTGCATGCCCGGGCCGCCGCCAAGTTCGTGGGCGTAGCTGGGCGCTTCCCCTGCCAGGTAAAGGTAGGTCGCGCACCCGACAAGCTGGTCGACGGCAAGAGCATCATGGCCGTGATGATGCTGGCCGCCGGTAAAGGTACCCAGGTGTATCTGCACACCGAGGGCGAGCAGGCAGACGAGGCCTTGGCAGGTTTGGTGGAACTGATCGAGAACAAGTTCGACGAGGGCGAATAGATCGCCTTCCCCGCCCCCGGCCGAATCTTCAGGACATCGCAGTATCCATCACCATCATCAGGCAGAAGCCGAGGCACAGCCCCAGGCTGGCCAGACGGTGGTGACCGTTGCTGCGTGACTCGGGGATGATTTCCTGGGTGACCACCAACAGCATGGCGCCGGCCGCGCAAGCCAAGCCCAGCGGCAAGAGCAGTTCGGCGACATTGACCAGCCAGGCGCAGACCACTGCCGCCACAGGCTCGACCAGTCCAGAAGCGGCGCCGATCAGGAATGCCTTGAAGCGCGACATGCCCGCTCCGGCCAGAACCAAGGCGATGACCAGCCCTTCGGGCACATCCTGCAAAGCGATGCCCATGGCCAAGCTGTCGGCATCGGGCATGCCGCCGCCGGCGGACACGCCGATGGCCATGCCCTCTGGAATGTTGTGGGCGATGATGGCGATCACGAACAGCCAGATGCGCGCTGCAATCACGGGCTGCGTGCCGTTGCCCACCAGTGCCTCGGGCGAAGCGCCCGACACTTTCAAGTCGACCAGAAACAGGCACAATGCTCCGCCCAACAGGCCGAAGCTGATCAGAGCGCCGGCGCCCCAGGGGCTGTAGCCGATCGACTGCGCCGCCTCCAGCCCCGGGATGATCAGCGAAAACGCCGTAGCGGCGAGCATCACGCCGGCACCGAAACCCAACAGGGTGTCGGCCAGCGCCACCGGCATGCTGCGAATCACCAGAACCGGTACTGCGCCGAGCGCCGTACCCAACGCGCATAACGCGCCGCCCTCGAGCGCACGCAACATGCGCGGCTCGAGGTCAAGCCAGGCGATGCCCCGCGCCACCAGCAGCGCAGTGCCGACCAGCACCAGCAAGATACCCAGCGCTTGCCTGAACAGACGCACGCTGCCGACCGACATCACCTGTGAGCGCATGGGCGATCAGCTCACCGAGTGGCTTCGAGGTAACGACGCTCGACTTCCTGCCAGTCGATGACGCTGTAGAAGGCACCGATGTATTCCGGGCGACGGTTTTGATACTTCAGGTAGTAGGCATGTTCCCAGACGTCCAGGCCCAGGATCGGCGTGTTGCCGTGCATCAGCGGGCTGTCTTGGTTGCCGCTGCTTTCGACCACCAATTTTTTCTCCGGGGTCACGCTCAGCCAGGCCCAACCACTGCCGAAGCGGGTCAGCGCAGCTTTGGTGAAAGCTTCCTTGAAGGCTTCGAAACCGCCCAACTGGGTCTTGATGGCCTCGGCAACCTGGCCGACCGGCTCACCGCCGCCGTTGGGCGACATGACGGTCCAGAACAGGCTGTGGTTGGCATGCCCGCCCCCATGATTGGTGACCGGACCGCGCAGGTGTTCGGGCAGTTGCTTGACCGCAGCGACCAGCTCCTCGACCGGCTTGTCGGCCCACTCGGTGTTTTCCACGGCGGCATTCAGGCCATTGACGTAGGTCTGATGGTGCTTGGTGTGGTGGATTTCCATGGTCTGCGCATCGATGTGCGGCTCAAGCGCGTTGTAGGTATAGGAGATTTTTGGCAATTCGTAAGACATGTCAGTGAATTCCGTAGGCAGGGGTTATGGAGGTCACGTCCGGTCGAGTGCTCAGCTCGCTGGCCACGGCCGCATTGCGGTTGAGCAATCGTTCGGTACGAGGGTATTGACCGTATTCAGCGATGAAATTCAGCAATTCTGTGTAGGTTCTGCCGCTGTGACGCAAAGCGGCGCCGCGTAGGGACTGCGACAGGCGCATGTCCTGGCTGGCCTGCAAGAGCCGTTGATGGGCCGAACACAGGTAGTCGGCGCTTTCGTGGGGCTGGTTCAACGCCAGGTGCAAGTCGGCCAGGTTGTGGTGCGCGATGACGAATACCGCTACCGCTTCGTCGACGTCATGCCAGCGCTCGAACAGCACCTGGGCCAAGGCCAGGGCTTGCAGATAGAGCTCCCGGGCATCGACCAGATCGCCCTGTTCGAACAGCTCGTTGGCGTGCTGCGTGGTGCGTTTCCAGTGCTGCATGACGAACCTCCTCGGCGCGACGGTTCAGAGACCGCCGGCAGTCAGTTTTTCCGGGTCCAGCAGGGTTTGCAGCTGGTCGCGGGACAGGTCGGTGTGCTCGAGCGCCACATCGATGATCGGGCGGCCTTGCTTGTAAGCGGTCTTGGCGATCTCGGCGGCCTTGAGGTAGCCGATGATGGGGTTGAGCGCCGTCACCAGGATCGGATTGCGCGACAGCGCTTCCTTGAGCTTGGCGTCATTGACCGTGAAGCTGCTGATGGCCTTGTCGGCCAGTAGACGGCTGGTGTTGGCCAGCAGCTCGATGCTTTCCAGCAGGTTGCGGGCAATGACCGGCAGCATCACGTTCAGCTCGAAGTTGCCCGATTGCCCGGCCACGGCGATGGTGGCGTCGTTGCCGATGACCTGTGCGGCGACCATGGCCGTGGCTTCCGGAATCACCGGATTGACCTTGCCTGGCATGATCGAGGAACCCGGTTGCAGCGCTTGCAGCTCGATTTCGCCGAGGCCGGCCAGCGGGCCGGAGTTCATCCAGCGCAGGTCGTTGGCGATCTTCATCAGGGCCACGGCGGCGGTCTTGAGCTGACCGGACAACGCCACCGCGGTGTCTTGCGAGCCGATCAGGGCGAACAGGTTGGCGCCGGGTACGAACTCCACGCCTGTCAGGCTGCTCAGCTCGCGAGCGAAACCTGCGGCGAATTCGGGGTGGGCATTGATGCCGGTACCGACCGCGGTGCCACCCTGGGCCAAGGCCTGCAGGGCCGGCAAGGTGGACTCGATGTGCGCCTTGGCGCCCTTGACCTGCGCGGCCCAGCCACCGAGCACCTGGCTCAGGCGCACGGGCATGGCATCCATCAGGTGGGTGCGGCCGGTCTTGACATGGTGGTGCACCTGTACGGCCTTGGCGTCGATGGCCTGGGCCAGGTGCTGCAAAGCCGGTAGCAACTGCTCGCGCACCGCGAGCGCTGCGCTGACGTGGATGCTGGTGGGGATGATGTCGTTGCTGCTCTGCCCGCAGTTGACGTGGTCATTGGCATTGACCGCCTCGCCCAGCACACGGCTGGCCAAGGTGGCGATCACTTCGTTGGCGTTCATGTTGGAGCTGGTGCCGGAACCGGTCTGGTACACATCGACCGGGAAGTGCTGGATGAAGTCTTCGGCCAACAGTTGCTCGACCGCCTGGACGATGGCATCGCCCTGGGCCGCGTTGATCTGCTCGAGCTCGATGTTGGCTTTGGCCGCCGCAGCCTTGGCCAGCAGCAGCGCGCGGATGAACTGCGCCGGCATGCGCTGGCCGCTGACCGGGAAGTTGTCGACCGCGCGTTGGGTCTGGGCGCCATAGAGGGCCTGGGCCGGCACCTGCAATTCGCCCATGCTGTCACGCTCGATACGGGTCTCACTCATCGTCGAATCCTTGCATCAGTTCTTCGTGGGAAATCGATGGCAGTAGCACGCACTTGGCCAGTTGCAGCGCGTAGGGCTGCCAGAGCTGGTTGCATTCGCTGCGATTGAGCTTGCGCAGGTCGAGCAGCGGGCGCCAGGCCTGGTCCAGGCACTGGCTGCGCCAGTGCCACGGCAGCATGCGGTCGCAGGCGGTGTCGAGCAGCAGGCGGAACGACGTGAGGGCGACGGTCCAGGGCGCAGTGTCGGTACAGCACACCAGATAGCGGCCTTCGGCCAGGTAGTGCTCGATCAGGCGCGGCTCATCGGGCTCGATGGCACAACGGATGCGGCGGCTCAGCCAGCGCCAGTTTTCCAGATAGGGCAATTCGTGGAGAACGGTGTTCATGAACAGCATCGACCATGAGGTGCAGAATGATATTCATTATTAATTGATAAATAGAATCACTTCAAGCGTTTACCGGTAAACAAAAAACCCGGCGCGATGGCCGGGTCTCTCGTCGAACAGGAAGTTTCAAAAGGCCATCAGCCCATCAATTACCCGCCACGGTCATCCGCTCGATCAGCACCGAGCCCGTGTGGATATTGCTGCGGGTCTCCAGGTCGTTACCGATAGCGGCGATTTGCTGGAACATGTCCTTCATATTGCCGGCGATCGTGACCTCCTGAACGGCGAACTGGATCTCGCCGTTTTCTACCCAGTAGCCAGCGGCGCCGCGAGAGTAATCCCCGGTCACCATGTTCAGGCCATGGCCCATGAGCTCGGTCACCAGCAGGCCACGCCCCATTTTCTTGATCAACGCGGCCTGGTCGTCGTCGCCATGGGTCACGAACAGATTGTGCACGCCGCCGGCGTTGGCCGTACTGGGCAGGCCTAGCTTGCGTCCGGAATAGGTGCCCAGTACATATGAAACCAGTTCGCCGTTTTCCACGAACGGCTTGGCGTAGGTGGCCAGGCCGTCACCGTCGAAACCGGCGCTGGCCAGGGCGCGGGGGATGCGCGGGCGTTCGTCGAGGGTCAGCCAGCTCGGGAACAGGCGCTGGCCGATGCAACCTTCGAGGAACGAGGATTTACGGTAGAGATTGCCGCCGGAAATCGCCCCCAGAAAGCTGCCGAACAGGCCACCGGCCAACTCTGCGGAGAACAGCACCGGCACTTCGCAGGTCGGCACCGGACGGGCACCCAAGCGGCTGGCGGCACGCTGCGCCGCACGCCGTCCGATGCTCACGGGGTCGGCCAGCAGCGTGCCCTGACGGTTGACGTCGTACCAGTAATCGCGCTGCATCTGTCCGTCGCCCTCGGCGATCATCACGCAACTCAGGCTGTGCCGGGTCGACGCATAGCCACCGACGAAGCCGTGGCTGTTGCCATACACCCGCACGCCCTGGTGGGTGCTGAGCGAAGTGCCGTCGGCATTGCGGATGCGCGTATCGGCCTCGAAGGCGGCCGTCTCACAGGCCAGCGCCTGCTCGATGGCCTGCTCGGGACTGATGTCCCAGGGATGGTAGAGGTCCAAATCGGGGATGTCGCGGGCCATCAGCCCGGCATCGGCCAGGCCCGAGCATTCGTCTTCGGAGGTGTGCCTGGCGATGGCCAACGCCGCCGCCACGGTCTCGCGGATCGCTTCCGGGCCGCTGGCCGAGGTGCTGGCCGAGCCCTTGCGCTGACCGACGTACAGGGTGATGCCGAAGCCCTGGTCACGGTTGAATTCGACCGTTTCCACCTCGCGCTGGCGCACCGTGGTGGACAGCCCCTGCTCCAACGACACCGCCACTTCGCAGGCGCTGGCGCCCTGGCGTCTGGCTTCGGCGACGATCGCCTCGACCTGCTCCTGCAACGCCGGCAGGTCCTGTGGGCCTACGCTCTGGACTGCACTCATGGTTATCTCCCATCAAATTCTGCGTTCGGCACGGGCCGTGCTACGACCGGGCCGGACAAGCGGCCCCCGACTGGTTATCATGGCGACGATTTCCTGCGGACTGCCACCATGGTTGATTCATACGACGACGCCTTCGACGGCGAAAAAAGCAAAACCCAGATCAAGCGCGAGCTGCTTGCGCTGGTCGAACTGGGCGAACGCCTGACCACCCTCAAGGCCGATACCCTGGCCCGCCTGCCGCTGACCGACGCGTTGCGCAAAGCGCTGGCCGATGCCAGCAAGCACACCTCGCACATCGCCCGTAAACGGCACATGTCGTTCGTCGGCAAGCTGATGCGCGACCAGGACCTGGAGGCCATCAACGCGGTGTTCGAACAGGTCGACACCTCGAGCCGCCAGTACAACGAGCGCTTCCACAACCTCGAGCGCTGGCGCGACCGGTTGGTCGACGGCAACGACGAAGACCTGGAGCGTTTCGTCAACGAGTTCCCCGATACCGACCGCCAGCACCTGCGCTCGCTGATCCGCCATGCCCAGCACGAAAAGGCGCGCAACAAGCCGCCGGCGGCCGCGCGCAAGGTGTTCAAGTACATCCGCGACCTCGACGAGCTGCAGCGCGGCCTGCGCTGAACCCAAGTCGTCGGTCCACCGTGGGGCACACCGACATGGCGTATCGCCCCCCGATGGCACTGTTCACGCCCCTGTACCACCGACCGTGATGGCATCGAGCTTCAAGGTCGGCTGACCGACGCCGACCGGCACCGATTGGCCGTCCTTGCCGCACGTCCCGACGCCGCTGTCCAAGGCCAGGTCGTTGCCGACCATCGACACCCGGCTCATGGCTTCCGGGCCGTTGCCGATCAGCGTTGCACCCTTGACCGGCGCGGTGATCTTGCCGTCTTCGATCAGGTACGCCTCGCTGGTGGAGAACACGAACTTGCCGCTGGTGATGTCCACCTGGCCGCCGCCCAGATTGGCGCAGTACAGTCCGCGCTTGACCGAGCGGATGATCTCTTCGGGGTCGCTTTCGCCGGCACGCATGTAGGTGTTGGTCATGCGCGGCATGGGCAGATGGGCATAGGATTCGCGGCGACCGTTGCCGGTGACCGCCATGCCCATCAGGCGCGCGTTGAGCTTGTCTTGAATGTAGCCCTTGAGCACACCGTTCTCGATCAGGGTGGTGCACTCGGTGGGCGTGCCTTCGTCGTCGACGCTGAGCGAGCCGCGCCGGCCTTCCAGGGTGCCGTCGTCGACGATGGTGCACAGCGAAGACGCGACCTTCTGGCCGATACGCCCACTGAACGCCGAGCTGCCCTTGCGGTTGAAGTCGCCTTCCAGGCCGTGGCCCACCGCTTCGTGCAGCAGCACGCCGGACCAGCCGGAGCCCAGTACGACTGGCAAGGTGCCGGCCGGCGCAGGTACCGCTTCGAGGTTGACCAGCGCCTGGCGCAACGCTTCACGGGCATAGCCCATGACCTTGTCTTCGGTGAAGAAGCGGTAGTCGGTACGTCCGCCTCCGCCCTGCCCGCCGCGCTCGCGGCGGCCATTCTGCTCGACGATGACGCTGACGTTGAAGCGCACCAGCGGCCGCACGTCGGCGGCCAGACTGCCATCGGCGGCGGCGACCAGGATGCGCTCCCAGACCCCGGCCAGGCTGACGCTGACCTGCTGGATACGCGGGTCCAGCGCGCGGGTCGCGGCATCGACGCGCTTGAGCAGGTCGACCTTCTCCGCGCGGCTGAGCACGTCCAAGGGGTTGTCGGCGCCGTACAGCGCGGTCACGTCACGGCTCTGGAATGCCTGTACACGGCCGTTCTGGCCGGAACGGGAGATCGAGCGTGCGGCGGTGGCTGCGGCGGTCAGCGCTTCGAGGTTGATGGCGTTGCTATAGGCGAAGCCGGTCTTCTCGCCCGACTGGGCACGCACGCCCACGCCCTGGTCGAGGTTGAAACTGCCTTCCTTGACGATGCCGTCTTCCAATGCCCAGGTTTCGGAAACCTGCCCCTGGAAATACAGGTCGGCGGCGTCGATGCCAGGGCCTGCCAAGGCGCCCAGCACGCTTTGCAGGCTGTCCAGGGTCAAGCCGCCCGGGGCCAGGAGTTGCTCGCTGACGGTGGATAACATCTGGCTCATAGTCACTCCAAAAGGTGCGCAGGCCGCACGGCGTCCTGCGAGAAAAAGCGCCGGTGAGCGAACACCGGCATTCGCGTCCGTATGGACGCCTGTTCATCGGCGTCGCGGGTGGCCAGCAATACGCCCTCACCCTGCGCCTGTTGCGCGAGTATCCGCCCCCAGGGATCGACGATGGCCGCATGGCCATGGGTTTCGCGCGGGCCTGGGTGCTGCCCGCCCTGGGCCGCCGCCAGCACGTAACATTGGGTCTCGATGGCACGCGCACGGATCAACACGTCCCAATGCGCAGCGCCCGTCACCGCCGTGAAGGCCGAAGGCGCGCTGATCAACTGCGCGCCTGCTGCACGCAAGGCGCTGTACAACTCGGGGAAGCGCAGGTCGTAGCATACCGTCAGGCCCAAGCGACCGACCGGCGTGTCGGCCACCACGACTTGGTTCCCTGAAGCATAGTCATCCGATTCGCGATACCGCCCGCGGTTGTCGCTGACATCGACGTCGAACAGGTGCAGCTTGTCGTAGCGTGCGGCGATTTCCCCCTGCTCGTCGATCAACAGCGAGCAGGCACAAGCCTTGCCATGGGGTGTATCGGCCGGGGGCAAGGGCAAGGTACCTGCGACTATCCATAACTTGAGGTCGCGGGCGGTGCGTTTCAACCACGGCAGGATCGGCCCATGGCCCAGCGCTTCGTCCAGGCCGATGCGCGCAGCGTCGCGGCGCCCCATGGCGGCGAAGTTCTCAGGCAGCACCGCCAGGCGGGCCCCGGCCGACGCGGCCTGTTCGAGCAGGCGTCCGGCCTGGTGCAGGTTGGCCAGCAGGTCGTCCTGGCTGACCATCTGGATCACGGCAATGCTCATGGGCATTCTCCTAACGACCGCGGGTGAAGGGTTTCACGAAGGTGATCTCAGGCTCTTTCAAAGGCCCAACGACGCGATAATTGACGCTGGCGAAGCGCGCCACCCGGTCACCGAGCAGACGGTCGACGATGAACAACGCCCCGCCGACCACCGGCGCGCCCACCAGCAAAGCCGCCAGCGGCAAGTTGTTGGTGACCGGCAGTGCCACTTTCACGTTGGCCACCACCCGCTCGCGCACCATGTCCACGGTACCGTCGATCTCGATGTCGCTGGAAGGACCGGTCATGCGGATCGGCTCGCGGGTGACGTAACGGCCACGGCTGACTGCGAGCAACGCCTTGACCCGGTCGTAGGCCAGGCCCTTGCCGAACAGGTCCGAAAAGTCCAGGCGCAGGCGCCGGCCCAGGGCGTCGAAATTGAGCAGGCCGAACACGCGCAGGGCCTGGGCGCCGCCGTCCACTTGTTTGAACTGACCGTCGCGCATCGATACCTGCAGGCTGCCGGAGACCTTGTCCAGCCCGACCCAGGCCGGCGAGCCCGGCCAGCGTGCGTCCACGTCCAGGTGGAAATCGCGGCTGGTGACCGAAGGCGCGAAGCCCCAAGCCTCGAGCACCTCGGCCAGGTTGCGACCCGACACTCGGCCCTTGTACCAACTGTCGCTGCGACCGCTGCTACCTTCCCACGCGGCGCTGCCGTTGGCTCGTAGCCCTTTGAGGTCGACGTCGATGTCGTCCACCGACACGCCACGTCCGGTCGGGCGCAGTTTCAGCGCCACACGACCGTAGAGATCGTCGCCACGGTAAAGCTTGTCGATGCTCAGATCCAGGGCGGGGGTTTTATGGGGGTCGTAGCTGGCCAGTGGGTCGCTCGAAGGCGCGCTCTGCGCCTGCTCGGGCCGCGCAGGAGGTAGCCGCAGGGTTTGCAGACGTATGACCAACGGCGCAGCCTTGGCATCGGCCAAGTGGGCGTCGCCGATCACCTCGCGGCTGTCCAGGCGCAGGTCCCAGGCGCTGGCACCGCGCCGCAGGCGGACCACGGCCTGATTCAGAGTCATGCCCGAGGCGTCGATGCGGCCGATGCTCAGATCCGCGCCTTGCAGCACCTGGCGCGCACTGCCGCCCGGATCGTCGCCGGCGAGTTGGCCGGCCTGCTGTTGCCAGGCACTCAGGTCCAGGCTTTCCAAGCGGCCGCGCACCCACAAGCCCTGGCCGGCCGGCGGGGTGGGTTGACCGCCGCTGCCCAGCAGCAGCTCGCCACGGCCCTCGGTCAGGCGCTCGGCCGGAGCGATGTAGGCCAGTTGCGCGAGATCGGCATAACGGGCGTTCATGCGCCGTTCGGCGCCGTCCAGGGTCATGTCGAAATGGCCGTCGCGTGCGGTCGAGGCAGCCTTGCCGAAGGGCGCGGGCAGGTCGATGCGCAGCCCTTTGAGGTTGGAATCGACCAGCAGACGGTTTTCCCGACTGCCGAGGTTGACCTGCAAGCGGTACGGCAACTCGCCGTCCAGAGGCAGCGCCTGCTTGAATTGCAGCCAGTCGGTCAGCGTCTTCAGCGCGATCTGCCCGCCTGCGTCGATACGGGTCTGCATCTGCCCGCCCTGGCCTTGCGCAGTGATCTGCGCGGTCACTGGCCGGTCGAAAGCGCGCAAGCTGATGTTGCGGCCGCTCAAGCCCTTGGCCAGGTCGAACTGGAAGTCGCCCGTGACCTGGCTCAGTTGCAACTGCGGAGAAGCGATGTTCAGGGTCGCGTCCTGCGTGGCGAAATCCACCAGCACCTTGGGCATTGCGCCTTTGGCCAGCGGAATGTCCAGGCTCAGCTCGCCGCTCAACGGGCCTTGGCCTTCCCAGCCAGCGAACACGTCTTCGGTACCGATCGGCGCTTCTTGAAGGATTTTCAGGCCATCGGCCAGCTTGCCGTCGACCTTGCCGCGCACCTGCAAGTGGCTGGGCTGGCCTGGCTTGGCATGGGGAATCTCGACCTTGACCTGGCTCAGCGCGGTATCGAGTATCCGGCCACGGTCGGCCACCACGCGCACGCCGGCATCGTCGACATAGACCTTGCCATCGACCTGCTGCAGGTGCGGCCAGCCTGGCTGGAAGTCGAGCGCGGCGTTGCGTACCGCGAAGAACAGGCTGAGGGTACGCGAGTGGGCTGGCGCGTCGCTGCGCAGTGAGCCCTGGTACTGGAAGTAGCCTTCGTCCACATCGCCTTGCAGGATGGCGCTGCGCAGCCACTTGTCGACGTCGTCGCCCAGTACTTCGGGCAGGTACTTGGCGGTGTAGCGCCCGTCGCCGTCGGTCAGGCCCACGCGCAGGTCCATGTAGTCTTCGTGCCCAGGTTCGAGGAACAACCGGATGAGGAAGTCGCCGGCGATGTTGCCTTCCTTGCCCTTCACTTTCAGGTACGGCGCCACCAGGGTGAAGCTCTGCTTGTTCAGGGCCCAGGTGAGCCGCGCGTTGGCCTGTTCGTAGTGCCAGGGTTTGGCGAAGATCGGGTACAGGTGCAGCATGAACGCTTCGCTGTCCAGACGCAGTTCGCCATGGCCCAGATCGCCCTGGATGCTGCCGCTGACGTTGTCGGCGCCCGGCGCGCCGTGGTAGGCGTCGAAGCCTACCCGCTCCAGGTTGGCAGCGAATTGCGCACGCTGGTCGCCCTCGGCCTGCGGGCGCAGATCGAGGCGCAGGTTGCGCAGCGCGCCGGTTACCTGCAAGGCGTCGACGGCTTTCATCGCAGCCTCCGGCAGGGGCGCCAGCGCGTGCACCACCGGGGTCAGAGGGGTCAGGTCGATACGGTCGGCCTGGACCTGCCACAGGTCCTGGGCGGACGCCTGACCGTCGGTCTGTTGCAGTTTCAGGCGTGACTGCCACGGCGTCTCGCCGATCCGCGCCGCCAACGAGTCGACCTGCACGGCCAGGCCCTGGGCATTGCGATCGAGCCAGGCCGATAGGGCCACCTCTTTCAAACTGATCGGTCTGCGCCCCTGATGGGCACCGCGCAGGTGCGGCGCCTGCACCTGGACCACAGCCTTCTGCAGTTTGCCTTCGCCCCACTCCATCCACACCTGACCGCCCGCCTGCAACCGATCGGCCTGCCAGGCGCCGAACAGGCGTGGCGGTATCCACTGCGCCCACTCGGCCTGTGGCAGGCTCACATAGGCCTGCACCGCGCCGTCGCGCCACTGCTCGGCGCGGGCCTGGCTGTGCAGCACGGCCGACAGCGGCTGGCCGTCGGGCAGCGTAGCGCGCGCTTCGAGGGATTGCTTTCGGCTGCCGGCGCGCAGGCCGAGCTCGACGTAGGTGAGCGTCAGCGGCTCACGCTGCCAGGGGTGCAAGGTCACTTGGCTGTCGAACAGATCGACCCGGCCCAGTTGGCGCAGTTGCTTGAGGATCCGTTCGGGGTCGCTAGGCTCCTCATCGCGTTGCGGCAGGCCTTCGAGCCTCCACTGGCCTTCCCGGTTCTCACGCACGATGAGCTGCACGCCGCTGACCTGCAGGTGGGCCAGGCGCACCTCGCGCGCCTTGAGGCTACCCCACAGGTCGGGCACCACTTTGACGTCGTCCAGACGCAGCGAGGACTGCCCTTCGCCGATCTGCACATCGTGCAGGCCGAGCACAGGCGCAAGGCGCAGCCAACGGCCTTCGAGCGCGCCGATGTGCACCGGCACACCCATCGCCTCGCTGACCTTGCGTTCGATGTCGGCGCGGTACTCGGCCACCAGCGGCACCAGCACGCGGCCCAGGCTGGCATACAGCGCCAGCAGTACCGCCAGCAGCGCGCAGGCGCCCAGGCCCCAACGGGTCAAGGCGCTCGGAACGCGCGTCATACGTCCCATGGCCATGGCCCTCGCAGTCGTATTTCGATAATGGCCACGGGTAACGCGCAGGCCCTGCCTGCGCCATCAACCCCGCTCAGAGCAGCACCACGTCGTACTGCTCTTGCGAATACATGGACTCGACCTGGAAGCGGATGGTTCGACCGATGAACGCCTCCAGTTCGGCCACGTTGCCCGACTCCTCGTCGAGCAGCCGGTCGACCACCTTCTGGTTGGCCAGCACCCGGTAGCCTTCGGCCTGATAGGCACGCGCCACGCGCAGAATTTCCCGAAAGATTTCGTAGCAAATGGTTTCCGGGGTCTTCATGCGCCCGCGCCCATGGCATGCATTGCACGGCTCGCACAGCACCTGGTCGAGGCTTTCGCGGGTGCGCTTGCGGGTCATCTGCACCAAGCCCAATTCGGTGATGCCGATGATGTTGGTCTTGGCATGGTCGCGTTCGAGCTGCTTTTCCAGGGTGCGCGACACCTGGCGCTGGTGCTCTTCGTCTTCCATGTCGATGAAGTCGATGATGATGATGCCGCCCAGGTTGCGCAGCCGCAGTTGCCGGGCGATGGCGGTGGCGGCTTCGAGGTTGGTCTTGAAGATGGTTTCTTCGAGGTTGCGGTGGCCGACGAAAGCCCCGGTGTTGACGTCGATGGTGGTCATGGCCTCGGCCGGATCGACCACCAGGTAGCCGCCCGACTTGAGCGGCACCTTGCGCTCCAGCGCACGCTGGATTTCGTCTTCGACGCCGTACAGGTCGAAGATCGGCCGCTCGCCGGGGTAGTGCTCCAGACGGTTGGACAGCTCCGGCATCAGCTCGCCGACGAACTGCGTAGCGCGCTGGAAGGTTTCCCGCGAGTCGATGCGCACTTTCTCGATCTTGGCGTTGACCAGGTCGCGCAGGGTGCGCAGGGCCAGGTCCAGGTCCTGGTAGATCACCGTCGGCGCGCCGCAGGTCTTGATCTGGCTGGCGATCTGTTCCCATAGACGGCGCAGGTAGCGGATATCCTGCAGGATGTCGTCGGCGCGCGCACCTTCGGCGGCGGTGCGCAGAATGAAGCCACCGGCGTCCTTCATCTCTTCCTTGGCCATGCAGTCGCTGACCACCTGCTTGAGGCGCTCGCGCTCGGCTTCGTCTTCGATCTTCAGGGAAATGCCGACATGGCTGCTGCGCGGCATGTACACCAGGTAGCGCGACGGAATCGACAGTTGCGTGGTGAGCCGCGCGCCCTTGGAGCCGATCGGGTCTTTGGTCACCTGTACCACCAGGCCCTGGCCTTCGTGCACCAGGGCGCTGATGGTCTCCACCGCTGCGCCTTCGCGCAGGGAAATCTCCGAGGCGTGAATGAACGCCGCGCGCTCCAGGCCGATGTCGACGAAGGCCGCCTGCATGCCGGGCAGTACCCGCACCACCTTGCCTTTGTAGATGTTGCCGACGATGCCGCGGCGCTGGGTGCGCTCGACGTGCACCTCTTGCAGCACCCCGTTTTCGACCACTGCCACGCGTGACTCCATCGGCGTGATGTTGATCAGAATCTCTTCACTCATGGCAGGTTCTCGTCGCAGGTAACGGCTAATGATGGGGGCGATAGGGGCGCCTGGCTAGTGGCTATGTACGATCTGCGGCACCGATTGCCAACAGGCGATGCCGAACTCGCCGAGCAATCCGGCGGTTTCCTGCAAGGGTAACCCCACCACGGCCGAATAGCTGCCGCTCAAATGGCTGACGAACACGGCGCCCAACCCTTGGATGGCGTACCCACCTGCTTTGTCGGCCGGCTCGCCGCTGGCCCAGTAGCGCTGCGCTTCATCGATGGAGATGGTACGGAAACCGACTTGGCTGGCGACGCACAGGCTGCGCGTACGTGCACCGTCGGTGACGGCGACGGCGGTCAGCACCTGATGCTCGCGCCCGGACAGGCCGAGCAGCAGTGCTTGGGCATGGGCCGCGTCGCGCGGCTTGCCCAGCACCTGGCCGTCGAGCACCACCACGGTGTCGGCGCCCAGTACCACGCCGGGCGCTTGCAGCAGCGCGAAACCGGCATGGGCTTTTGCCCGGGCCAGACGCTCGACGTAACGCTCGGCCGTCTCGGTGGGGAGCAGGGTTTCGTCGACCGGCGCGCCGAGCACGGTGAACGACACGCCCACCTGGGTCAGCAGTTCGCGGCGTCGCGGTGAGCCTGAGGCCAGGTAGAACGGGGGCATGTTCATCTCCTTGAAGGTCGCGTCGGGCCGCTGGGCCTTGCGACAGGGTCCGCGGCAGGCATTGCCGGGGTAAAGCCTGCTCTCGATGGGCCTGGGCGCGCCGTTCACGTGCCAGGCCTGCACGGCACCGAGCCGATCCTGGCGGCAAGCGCTAGTTGATGCGCAGCCTGCGGCGCACGTCGCGCAGCGCGAAGCTCAGCCATGGCCAGAGCAAGGCGCTGATGAACGCCGACCAGACCAGTGCCAGGGTCGGCAAGCGGTTGCCGGTCAACGCGCTGAGCCACAGCTGGACCAGTTGAGCGATGCCGAAGATCACCAGGATCACCAGGCTCTGTTGCCACATGGGGAAATTGCGCATGCGCTGTTGCAGGCTCAATACCAGGAAAGTGATGAGCGTGAGCACCAGTGCGTTCTGGCCCAGCAGCGTGCCGTAGAGCACGTCCTCGGCCAGGCCCAGAACGAAGGCGGTGGTCATGCCGACCCGATTGGGCAAGGCCAGGGCCCAGAACGACACCAGCATCGCCAGCCACATGGGGCGGAACACTTCGAGGAAGTTGGGCATCGGCGACACGCTGAGCAGCAGGCCGACGGCGAAGGTCAGCCAGATTACCCAGCCGTGGTTGCTACGCGGACGAGCCATCATTGCCTCCGGGGTTGTGCTGCCGACGCGGGCGGTTGCGCAGGCGTCGCGGTGCCAGTGGCAGGCGTGGCGGTGGCAGGCGTCGGCGCAGGCGCGGTGGCGGGCGTCGGCGCAGGCGCGGTGGCGGGCGAAGTGCCGGTCGCCGGTGCGCTACCTGGCGCTGCCTGACCCTGGACGGGGCTGGCCGAAGTGTCGGGCGCAGCGGCGCCCTGCCCTGCCGCGGGCGCCGACTGCGCGCCAGCGGCGCTCTTGCGGTCGGCCTCTTCCTGGGCCATGGCCGCTTCCGTGGCACGTTGCTCCGGCGTGCGGCTGTCGCTGAACACCAACAGCATGTAGCGACTGCGGTTCAGCGAGGCCGTGGGTATGGCACGGACGATGGCGAACGGCTGGCCGGAATCGTGGATCACCTCGTTGACCGTGGCCACCGGGTAACCGGCCGGGAAACGCTCGCCCATGCCGGAGCTGACCAGCAGATCGCCTTCCTTGACGTCGGCGGTGTCGGCGACGTGGCGCAACTCCAGGCGCTCAGGGTTGCCGGTGCCGCTGGCGATGGCGCGCAGGCCGTTGCGGTTGATCTGTACCGGGATGCTATGGGTGGAGTCGGTCAGCAGCAGCACCCGCGCGGTGTAGGGCATCAACTCCACCACCTGGCCCATCAGGCCGCGGGCGTCGAGCACCGGCTGGCCGAGAAACACGCCGTCGCGCTCGCCCTTGTTGATCAGGATGCGGTGAGTGAAGGGGTTGGGGTCCACGCCGATCAGCTCGGCCACTTCGACCTTCTCGTTGACCAGTGCCGAAGAATTGAGCAGCTCGCGCAGGCGCACGTTCTGCTCGGTCAGGGCCGCGAGCTTCTGCAATCGCCCCTGGAGCAGCAAGGCTTCGGTCTTGAGCTTTTCGTTTTCCGCGATCAGTTCGGTACGGCTGCCGAACTGCCCGGCCACGCCCTGCCAGATGCGCTGTGGCAGGTCGGTGACCCAATACGACTCCATCAACACCAGGCCCATCTGGCTGCGCACCGGTTTGAGCACGGCGAAACGCGCGTCGACCACCATCAGCGCGACCGACAGCACGACCAGAACCAAGAGGTGGATACCCAACGAGGGGCCTTTGGAGAAAAGCGGTTTAATGGGCCGTTCCTCTTGGACGACTCAGGAGGTCATTGGACATGGAACAACGCACCAGCCTGGTTGCAGGTTGACGGAAACGACGCGGCGAGCGGCGTCAGACGACGCACACAGGTAGCACTGTGGGTGCTACCTGTAAAGCACGGAGAGAGGCTTCGGCACGCGTATGCCTACGCGGATCACTCGCTCGAGAGCAGGTCCATCGCGTGTTTGTCCATCATTTCCAGCGCACGGCCACCGCCACGCGCTACGCAGGTCAGCGGGTCTTCGGCGACGATCACCGGCAGGCCGGTTTCCTGGGCCAGCAGCTTGTCCAGGTCGCGCAGCAGCGCGCCGCCACCGGTCAACACCAGGCCGCGCTCGGCGATGTCGGAAGCCAGCTCCGGCGGCGACTGCTCCAGGGCGCTCTTGACCGCCTGAACGATGGTCGCCAGGGATTCCTGCAGCGCCTCGAGCACTTCGTTGGAGTTGAGGGTGAAGGCACGCGGAACGCCTTCGGCCAGGTTGCGGCCACGCACATCGACTTCGCGGGTTTCGCCACCGGGGTAGGCGGTGCCGATTTCCTGTTTGATGCGCTCGGCGGTGGATTCGCCGATCAGGCTGCCGTAGTTGCGACGTACGTAGGTGACGATGGCTTCGTCGAAGCGGTCGCCGCCGACGCGTACGGATTCGGCATAGACCACGCCGTTGAGCGAGATCAGGGCGATCTCGGTGGTGCCGCCGCCGATGTCGACAACCATCGAACCACGGGCTTCTTCGACCGGCAGGCCGGCACCGATGGCTGCGGCCATCGGCTCTTCGATCAGAAACACTTCGCGTGCGCCGGCACCCAGGGCCGACTCGCGAATGGCGCGGCGCTCAACCTGGGTGGACTTGCACGGCACGCAGATCAGCACGCGAGGGCTGGGCTGCAGAAAACTGTTTTCGTGCACTTTGTTGATGAAGTACTGCAGCATCTTTTCGCACACGCTGAAATCGGCGATGACACCGTCTTTCATGGGGCGGATGGCGGCGATGTTGCCAGGTGTACGGCCGAGCATGCGCTTGGCTTCGGTACCGACCGCGACGACGCTTTTCTGGTTGCCATGGGTACGGATGGCAACAACCGAGGGTTCATTCAGTACGATACCGCGCTCACGCACGTAGATTAGAGTGTTGGCCGTGCCCAGGTCGATCGAGAGATCGCTGGAAAACATGCCACGCAGTTTCTTGAACATGGGAAAGTGACCCTGGGGAAAGCGTGGGTAAAAAAGAGCGGCAAACTCTAACAATGGCGGGGATTTTGGGCAAGGAGCCAATATGTTAAATTGGCAGTTTTTCCGAGCACGCCAGCAGAAGATCGCGGCCCTTCGACCATCAAAAGCCCGTCATGTTCCCTGTCGGGCAATTGTTCCTTTTTGTTTCCTAGTCTTGGAGAACCCCATGGCGCTTGAACGCTGCGACGTGGAAAAGATCGCTCACCTGGCCCGCCTGGGCCTCGATGAAGCCGAGCTGCCACGCACCACCGACGCCCTGAACAGCATCCTCGGGCTCGTCGATCAGATGCAGTCGGTCGACACCGACGGCATCGAGCCCCTCGCCCACCCCCTGGAGGCCAGCCAGCGCCTGCGTCCCGACCAGGTCACCGAACACAACCAGCGCGACCGTTACCAGGCCGTCGCGCCGGCGACCGAAAACGGTCTGTACCTGGTTCCGAAAGTCATCGAGTAAGGGATAGAGCCTGCCATGCACCATTTGACCCTGGCCGAGATCGCCCGCGGACTCGCCGACAAGTCGTTTTCCTCCGAAGAGCTGACCGCAGCGCTGCTGCAGCGCATCCGGTCGCTCGATCCGCAGCTCAACAGCTTCATCACCGTCACCGACGAGCTGGCCCTGCAGCAGGCGCGCGCCGCCGATGCGCGCCGCGCCGCCGGTGAAAACGGCGCGCTGCTGGGTGCGCCGATCGCCCACAAAGACCTGTTCTGCACCCAGGGCGTGCGCACCAGCTGCGCCTCGAAGATGCTCGACAACTTCACCGCGCCCTACGACGCCACCGTGGTCGCCAAACTGGCCGAGGCCGGCATGGTCACCCTGGGCAAGACCAACATGGACGAGTTCGCCATGGGCTCGGCCAACGAGTCGAGCCACTACGGCGCCGTGAAGAACCCCTGGAGCCTCGAACACGTGCCCGGCGGTTCCTCCGGCGGTTCGGCCGCAGCCGTGGCCGCGCGCCTGGTGCCGGTGGCTACCGGTACCGACACCGGCGGCTCGATCCGCCAGCCCGCCGCGCTGACCAGCCTGACCGGCCTCAAGCCCACCTACGGCCGCGTCTCGCGCTGGGGCATGATCGCCTACGCCTCCAGCCTCGACCAGGGCGGCCCCATGGCGCGCAGCGCCGAAGACTGCGCCCTGCTGCTGCAAGGCATGGCCGGCTTCGACGCCAAGGATTCCACCTCCATCGACGAGCCGGTGCCCGACTACAGCGCCAGCCTGAACCATCCGCTCGACGGCCTGCGCATCGGCCTGCCGAAGGAATACTTCGGTGCCGGCCTCGACCCGCGCATCGCCGAGCAGGTCCAGGCCACCGTCGATGAGCTGAAGAAGCTCGGCGCGGTGGTCAAGGACATCAGCCTGCCCAACGTGCAGCACGCCATCGCTGCGTACTACGTGATCGCCCCGGCCGAGGCCTCCTCGAACCTGTCGCGTTTCGACGGCGTACGCTTCGGCCACCGCTGCGACAACCCCAAGGACCTGACCGACCTGTACAAACGCTCGCGCGGCGAAGGCTTCGGCCCCGAAGTGCAGCGGCGCATCATGGTCGGCGCCTACGCGCTGTCGGCCGGCTACTACGACGCCTACTACCTCAAGGCGCAGAAGATCCGCCGCCTGATCAAGAACGATTTCATGGCCGCCTTCGAGGGCGTCGACCTGATCCTCGGCCCGACCACGCCGAACTTGGCCTGGAAACTCGGCGCCAAGGGCAACGACCCGATCGCCGCGTACCTGGAAGACGTCTACACCATCACGGCCAACCTGGCCGGCCTGCCGGGCCTGTCCATGCCCGCCGGTTTCGTCGACGGCCTGCCGGTCGGCGTGCAGCTGCTGGCCCCGTACTTCCAGGAAGGCCGCCTGCTCAACGTCGCGCATCGCTACCAGCAGGTCACCGACTGGCACACCCGTGCCCCCAACGGCTTCTGAGGAATTCATACATGCAATGGGAAGTTGTGATCGGGCTGGAGATTCATACCCAGCTCGCGACCCAGTCGAAGATTTTCTCCGGCAGCGCCACCACCTTCGGCTCCGAGCCTAACACCCAGGCCAGCCTGGTCGATCTGGGCATGCCGGGCGTGCTGCCGGTGCTCAACGAAGAAGCCGTGCGCATGGCGTGCATGTTCGGCCTGGCGATCGACGCCGAGATCGGGCCGCGCAACGTGTTCGCGCGCAAGAACTACTTCTACCCCGACCTGCCCAAGGGCTACCAGATCAGCCAGATGGACCTGCCCATCGTCGGCAAGGGCCATCTGGACATCGCCCTGGAAGACGGCACCGTCAAGCGCATCGGCGTGACGCGCGCGCACCTGGAGGAAGATGCCGGCAAGAGCCTGCACGAAGACTTCAACGGTGCCAGCGGCATCGACCTGAACCGTGCCGGCACACCGCTGCTGGAGATCGTCTCCGAACCGGACATGCGCAGCGCCAAGGAAGCCGTGGCCTACGTCAAGGCCATCCACGCCCTGGTGCGCTACCTGGGCATCTGCGACGGCAACATGGCCGAAGGCTCGCTGCGCTGCGACTGCAACGTGTCGATCCGGCCCAAGGGCCAGGCCGAGTTCGGCACCCGCTGCGAGATCAAGAACGTCAACTCGTTCCGCTTCATCGAGCGCGCCATCAACAGCGAAATCCAGCGCCAGATCGAGCTGATCGAAGACGGCGGCAAGGTCGTCCAGGAAACGCGCCTGTACGACCCGAACAAGGACGAGACCCGCTCCATGCGCAGCAAGGAGGAAGCCAACGACTACCGTTACTTCCCCGACCCAGACCTGCTGCCGGTGGTCATCGAGCCGGCACTGCTCGACAGCATCCGCGTGTCCCTGCCCGAACTGCCGACGCAGAAGGTCGAGCGCTTCCAGGCCCAGTACGGCTTGTCGGCCTACGATGCCAACGTGCTGGCGGCCAGCCGCGAGCAGGCCGATTACTTCGAACAGGTGGCCAAGGTCGGCGGCGACGCCAAGCTCGCGGCCAACTGGGTGATGGTCGAGTTGGGCAGCCTGCTCAACAAGCTGGGCCTGGACATCGACGAATCGCCGGTCAGCGCCGAGCAGCTCGGCGGCATGCTGCTGCGCATCCGCGACAACACCATCAGCGGCAAGATCGCCAAGACCGTGTTCGAGGCCATGGCCGCCGGTGAAGGCGATGCCGATGCCATCATCGACAGCAAAGGCCTCAAGCAGGTCACCGACAGCGGCGCCATCGAAAGCATGCTCGACGACATGCTGGCGGCCAACGCCGAACAGGTCGAACAGTACCGCGCCGCCGACGAGGCCAAGCGCGGCAAGATGTTCGGCTTCTTCGTCGGCCAGGCGATGAAGGCGTCCAAGGGCAAGGCCAACCCGGCCCAGGTCAACCAGTTGCTCAAGGCCAAGCTCGAAGGCTGATCGCTGCTGCCCCGCCGCCCACGCGGGCGATCGCCGTGCATGTGCTTCAGGCAGATGCCCGGCGTTCAGCCCACGTCCGCCAAGGAGCCTCTCTCCGATGCATACCCCACGACTTCTTCTGCCGCTCATCGTCCTGCTGGGCGGCTGCGCCAGCCACAACGTCGACCCCCGTAGCTACGACGACACCGGCATGGCCTCCTATTACGGCGCGCGCCATCAAGGCAAGCGCACCGCCAGTGGCGAACCCTTCAACCCATACGCCCTGACCGCCGCCCACCGCGAGTTGCCGTTCGGCAGCCGCATGCGCGTGACCAACCTGGCCAACCAGCGCAGCGTGGTGGTGCGCATCAACGACCGTGGCCCACACCGCCGTGGCCGGCTGATCGACCTGTCGCGTGGCGCGGCGGAAAAAATCGGCATGCTGCGTAGCGGAACCGCGCGCGTGCGGGTACAAGGGTTGGGCCGTTAACCCGTGGAGCCTTGACCATTTCCCTGCTCGCCACCCTCCCCCCGTTCAGCCTGCTGCAACTGTGCGCAGGCCTGGTCCTGCTGGTGCTGGGCGCCGAACTGCTGGTGCGCGCCGCCCTGCGCCTGGCCACGCGCCTGCACGTGCGCCCGTTGATCATCGGCCTGAGCCTGGTCGCCTTCGGCAGCACCGCCCCGCAACTGACGGTCAGCCTGCAAGCCGCCTACCAGGGTGCGCCCGACGTGGCGGTGGGCAGCGTGATCGGCAGCAACATCTTCAACATCCTGGTGATCCTCGGCTTCACGGCGTTGATCGTCCCGCTGCGCGTCTCGCGGCAACTGGTGCGGGTCGATCTGCCGTTGATGATCGGCGCCAGCGCTCTGACCTACCTATTGGCGGCCAACGGATATCTGGGCCGCATCGAAGGTAGCCTGCTGCTGCTCGGGCTGGTCGGCTATCTGCTGGTGCTGTGGCGCCAGTCGCGCCACTACGCCCGCGCCTATGCCGCGCCCTGCACCCAGCATGTGGGGCGCGCGCGTTTCTGGAGCGTGACCTCGCTGCAAGTGGCCGGCGGCCTGCTGCTGCTCAGCCTGGCGGGATATCTGGTACTGGAAGCGGCGGTCGAACTGGCGACCGACCTGGGCCTCTCGGAACGGGTGATCGGCCTGACCGTGGTCGCCGTCTGCACCTCCTTGCCGGAGCTGGCGGCGGCACTGGTCGCTGCGGTGCGCGGCGAGCGGGAAGTGGCCGTGGGTACGGTGATCGGCAGCAATCTGTTCAACCTGCTGGGGGTGCTGGGGCTGACCGCACTGGTCACGCCAGACCCGCTGTCGATCTCGCCCAACGCCTTGGCCTTCGACCTGCCGGTGATGCTCGGCGTGGCCGCGCTGAGCCTGCCGGTGTTCTATTCGGGTTACCGCATCACCCGCGCCGAAGGCCTGCTGCTGTTGGGCCTGTATCTGGTCTACGGCCTGCACGTGGTGACCTTCACCGTGGGTATGCCGCTGGCCGGGCGCCTGGAGCACCTGATGTTCTTCTACGTGCTGCCCATACTGGGCGCAGTCCTGCTCTACACCAGCCTGCGCGCCTGGCGCCGCCAGCACTGAGCCAGCCCGGCGCTGGCGTCAGGCCTTGCTCTGGCGCAGCTTCTTCAGCTTGAAAGCCACCCACAGCAGCGCGATCCAGGCCGGAATCAGCAGCACCGAAATGCGGATCGGCGGCGTCAGGTACATCACCACCAGAATCACCACGATGAAGGCCAGGCACAGGTAGTTGGTGAATGGGTGTCCGAGGCTGCGGTAGAACGGTGTCTGCCCCTGGGCCAGCTTGGCCTTGCGGAACTTCAGGTGGGTGATGCTGATGCTCGCCCAGTTGATCACCAGCGCCGACACCGCCAGGGCCATGAGCAGGCCGAATGCCTCACCGGGCATGAGGTAGTTGATCACCACGCACAAGCCGGTCGCCAGCGCCGACATGCCCAGGGCCACCAGCGGCACGCCACGCTTGTTGAGCTTGAGCAACGGCCGTGGGGCATCGCCCTGGCTGGCCAGGCCGAACAGCATGCGGCTGTTGGCGTAGACGCAACTGTTGTACACCGACAGCGCTGCCGTCAGCACCACCACGTTGAGCACGGTGGCCACCAGGTCGCTGTCCAGCTCGTGGAAGATCATCACGAACGGGCTGCCGCCCTGCACCACTTTCTGCCACGGGTACAGCGCCAGCAACACGGCCAGGGCGCCGATGTAGAAGATCAGGATGCGGTACACCACCTGGTTGGTGGCCTTGGGGATGCTCACCCGTGGGTTGTCGGCCTCGGCGGCGGTGATGCCCACCAGTTCCAGGCCGCCGAAGGAGAACATGATCACCGCCAGGGCCATGACCAGCCCGGTCACGCCATTGGGGAAGAACCCGCCGTGCTGCCAGAGGTTGGCCACGCTGGCGTCCGGGCCGCCGTTACCTGTGCCCAGCAGCCACGCACCGAACGCGATCATGCTGACGATGGCCGCCACCTTCACCAGCGAGAACCAGAACTCCATCTCGCCATAGACCTTCACCTGGGTCAGGTTGATGGCGTTGATCAGCACGAAGAAGATCGCCGCCGTGGCCCAGGCGGGGAAGTCCGGCCACCAGTATTTGACGTAGATGCCCACGGCGGTCAGTTCGGCCATGCCTACCAGCACGTACACCACCCAGTAGTTCCAGCCCGAGACGAAGCCTGCGAATTCGCTCCAGTAGCGGTGCGCGAAATGGCTGAAGCTACCGGCGACCGGTTCCTCCACCACCATCTCGCCCAGTTGGCGCATGATCAGGAACGCCATCAGGCCGGCGATGGCATAGCCCAGCAGCACCGACGGGCCGGCCAGCTGGATGGTCTGGGCGATGCCCAGGAACAGGCCGGTGCCGATCGCCCCGCCCAGGGCGATCAGCTGGATATGGCGGTTCTTCAACCCGCGCTGCAGCGGATCGGGCGTGTTCTGCTCGTGCATGAGGTGTCCTTTGGCTCAGAAGGCAGTGGCGGGGAGGTAGACGGCAGGGAGCATCTAGATCCATCCGCCCCACTGCAAGACGAAAATGCCGATGTTGGTGGTGATCGCCGCCATCAGTGTGGTGATGACGATGATCGAGGCCGCCAGCTCGTGGTTGCCGTTGGCCGCGCGGGCCATGACGTAGCTGGCCGCCGCCGTAGGGCTGGCCACATAGAGGAAGAGGATGCCCAGTTCGGCGCCGCGGAAACCGCACAACCAGGCGCCCAGGGTGCCGAGCAGCGGCAGCCAGACCATCTTCATCAGGCTGGCGTGCATGGCCAGCCGGCCGCTGTCGCGCAGCGCCGCCAGCGACAGGGTGCCGCCGATACAGATCAGCGCCAGGGGCAGGCTCATCTGCGCCAGGTAATCGCCGGAGGTCAGCAGCCAGTTGGGCAGCGGCACTTGGGCATAGGCCATGGGTGTGGCGATGACCACGCTGAGGATCAGCGGGTTGCGCGCCAGGCCCTTGCACAGGCTCCAGGGGTCGGATTTGAGGCTGGGGCTGTATACGGCCAGCACCACCGCCGACAGGCTGTTGTAGAACAGGATCACCACCCCGGCCAATATCGCGCCCAGCGATACCCCGACATCGCCGTACAGGCTGGCCGCCAGGGCCAGACCGATGACGCCGTTGTTGCCGCGAAACGCGCCCTGGGTGTAGACACCGCGCTCGTGCGGCGGGCAGCGCCAGATCGCCATGCCCCAGCACAAGGCGAAGCCCAGCACCGTGGCCACGACGAAGAAGCCGATCAGACCGGGCCGAAAGGCCGACGACAGGTCGGCGTGGTAGATACCGAGGAACAGCAACGCCGGCATGCAGACGTTGAATACCAGGCTGGAGGCCACCTGGTTGAAGTTGTCGTCGATGACGTGGATGCGTTTGAGCAGCACACCGAGGAACAGCATGGCGAACACAGGTGCCGTGATGTTCAGGGTCTGGATCAGCAGGGCAAGCATGTACGGGGCGTCCTGGGCGGTGCGGTCAGGGCGTCGATGATACGCCAGTGCTCAGGGATTGAGGTTTTTTACCCCTAAGAAAAGGCAGTTTCCTACGAAACTGCCTTCAAAAAGCGTCCAGTGCTCAACGCCGCACGGGGCGCTTCTGCAACTTGCGCTGCAAGGTGCGGCGGTGCATGCCAAGGGCACGGGCCGTGGCGGAAATGTTGCCCTCGTGTTCGGCCAATACACGCTGGATGTGCTCCCACTGCAAGCGGTCGACCGACATCGGATTGTCCGGCACCAGTGTGTCGAGGTTGGCATGCTCGGACAGCAGCGCCGCCAGCACGTCGTCGGCGTCGGCCGGCTTGCACAGGTAGTTGCAGGCGCCGCGCTTGATCGCTTCCACGGCGGTGGCGATGCTGGAGTAGCCGGTCAGCAGCACCACGCGCATTTCCGGGTCCAGCTCCAGCAGCTTGGGCAGCAGTACCAGGCCCGAGTCGCCTTCCATCTTCAGGTCGAGGGTGGCGTAGTCGGGCAGGTCGCGCTTGGCCAACTCGTAGCCTTCTTCGGCCGACGCCGCGGTGCTGACGCGGAAGCCGCGGCGGCTCATGGCGCGGGCCATCACGCGGGTGAAGGTGGCATCGTCGTCCACCAGCAGCAGGTGGGGCAGTTCTTCGCCTTCGACCTGGATTTCTTCGCTCATCGTTGTTCTCCTGGCGCGCCGTAGGGCAGGCGCAATTCGGTCAGGGTGCCGCCCTGGTCATGGCTGTAGAGTTTCACCGAGCCGCCGGCACGGGTCACGCTGGCCTTGCTCAGGAACAGGCCGAGGCCGAAGCCCTTGCCCTTGGTGGTGATGAAAGGCTTGCCGATGGCTTCGGCGATGGCCGGTGGCACGCCTGAGCCATGATCGCGGATGCTGATCAGAATGTCCTGCTCGTTCCAGTCCAGCTGCACTTCGAGGTTGTCCGGGCAGGCATCGGCGGCGTTGTTCAGCAGGTTCAGCAAGGCCTGGGTGAGGTCGGGCGGTGGCGACAGCCGGGGCACTTCGCCGTCGTGCAGACGCTGGAAACGGTAGCTGGTTTCCGGGCGCATCAGGTGCCAGCGGTTCAGCGCCTCGTCCAGCCAGGCCGTGACGTCCTGTTCGACGATGGCCATGCGCCGGTTGGCCTCGGCGGCGCGTACCAGTTGCTGCAGGCTGTGCTTGCACGACTGTACCTGGTCCTGCAGCACGATCAGATCTTCCTGCAATTGCGGGTCGGTGTGGTCCTGGCGCATCTCGTTGAGCAGCACGCTCATGGTCGCCAAGGGTGTGCCCAGTTCATGGGCGGCACCGGCGGCCTGGGTGGCGACGGCCAACAGCTGTTCGTCGCGCAGGCTGTCTTCGCGACGTTCGGCGCGCAGCTGCTCGGCGTTGCGCAGCTCCTCGGCCATGCGCGCGGCGAAGAAGGTGATCACCGCTGCCGCCAGGGCGATGCTCAGCCACATGCCGTAGACCTGCATGGTGTCGCGCGCCATGGGCATGCTTTCCAGCGGGTAGAACTGCACCAGCAGCAGGCTGTAGGCCGCCAGGGCGATGCCCGAAAGCACCAGCGAGTAGATCCACGGCAAGGTCACCGCGGCGATGGCCAGCGGCACCAGGTAGTACGACACGAAGGGGTTGGTCGACCCGCCGGAGTAGTACAGCAGCGCGCTGTGGATCAGCAGGTCGCAGGCCAGCTGCAGGGCGTATTCGAGTTCGGTGACCGGCAGCGACAGGCGCAGGCGCAAGGCGGTGAAGGCGCAGAGGAGCGACGACAGCGCGAGGGTCAGGGCCAGCGACAACCAAGGCAGGGGCAGCAGTTCGGTCCAGTAGGCGACGCCCACCGAGCCGGCCTGGGCGGCGAGCACCAGCACGCGGATGACGGTCAGGCGCCAAAGGTTCAAGCGGGTGGCGGACAACGGAGGTGGGGCGGCGAGCATGCGCTCTCCTGATGGTGACAGCGAAAAAACCTGCGAAGTATACCCAAGCGACCCTCTTCGCCAAAGCGATGCGGCAAAGCGCCACACTTTGATACAAGGCCAAGGAGGTGCCTTTGAACCGCATTCCCCGGCCCCGGTCTGATGGCCATGCGGGAAAACAGTACCCGCCCCTCGATGCCCTCACCGCCAAGGAGCTTCATATGACCATTCCCCGCCGCAGTGCCGCCGTGCTCATCGCCTCCGGCCTGCTCGCCAGCCTGCCGGCGCTGGCTGCCGACGAGCCGCGCTACAACCAAGTGTCGCTGCGCGCCGAAGTGAGCAAGGAAGTGGCCCGCGACCTGATGGTCGTCACCCTCTACACCGAAGCCCAGGACAACGACCCCGGCAAGCTCGCCAAGCAGATCACCGATGTCATGAACAAGGCCGTGCAGCAGGCGCGCAACGTCAAGGACGTGAAGATCAGCCAGGGCAGCCGCAACAGCTACCCGGTCTACGACAACAAGGGCCAGAAGATCAACGGCTGGCGCGAACGCGCCGAACTGCGCCTGGAAAGCGCCGACTTCCCAGCGCTGTCCAAGCTCACCGGCGAACTGCTGCAAGACCTGAAGATGGGCGGCATGGACTTCTCCATCGCCCCGGCCACGCGCAAGACCAGCGAAGACGCCCTGCTTAAGGAAGCGGTCGATGCCTTCAAGGCCCGCGCGCAACTGGCCACCGAAGCCCTGGGCGGCTCGGGTTACAAAGTGGTCAACCTCACCCTCAACAGCAGTGGTTATCCGCAGCCTTACCTGCGCAGCGCGCCGATGGCGATGAAGGCCATGAGCACCGACGAAGCGGCGCCGCCGCCGGACGTCGAGGCGGGCACCAGCGAGGTGAGCATGAACGCCGACGGCATGATCGAGATTCAGATGCCGCAAGGGCAGTGATGGGAAGGACCGGGGCGTGCCGAGCGTCTGATGCCGGTCAGTCACGCCCAACAGTGTGACTTGGGGCTGCTTTGCAGCCCATCGCGGCTGAAGCCGCTCCTACAGGATTACGTCTACTTGTTGGAGCAGCCGGTTCGGCGCTCCGATCAGCCGCGATGGGCCGCTAAGCGGCCCTATTGCTCAAATGGCCAGCATTGGGCCTAGCGCTTTGGTTCAACTCTTAAGTAAGTATCCCTTCAAGCTTTTAGGCAATTTCCTACATCTGCTTACTGTCTTTCTGATTATTCGAAAAATCACGAAATACGTCGATCAGCCATCCAACACCCGCGTAAAAACGACAATCCAATGCAACTTATATCGATGCGACATCGATGTACGTTCGTTCTACTTTTTCGCCCTCATTACCCCTTCAAGCGTTGCAATGCCCCCTACCCTGGACAAGTATCCGTGGGTCGGCTCACGAGGCCATCTCACTCGAAAAAGTACAAGAATGAGGCCAACATGCTCAAAACCGCGGTTCTCCCTCTTCTGATCGGAGCAGGCTTTATGCTCGGCAGCGTGCACGCCCACGCCGCGTCCAACCTAGTGTTCTGCTCCGAAGGCAGCCCGGCCGGTTTCGACCCCGGCCAATACACCACCGGCACCGATTTCGATGCCTCGGCCGAACCCCTGTTCAACCGCCTGACCCAGTTCGAACGCGGCGGCACCGAGGTGATTCCTGGCTTGGCCGAACGCTGGGAGGTGTCCGCAGACGGCAAGGCGTACACCTTCCACCTGCGCGAAAACGTCAAGTTCCACACCACCGACTATTTCAAGCCCAGCCGCGCCTTCGACGCCGACGACGTGCTGTTCACCTTCAACCGCATGCTCGACCGCAACCATCCGTTCCGCAAAGCCTACCCGTCCGAATTCCCGTACTTCACCGACATGGGCATGGACAAGAACATCGCCGGCATCGAGAAAATCGACCCGCACACCGTGCGCTTCACCCTCAACCAGGTCGATGCCGCGTTCATCCAGAACCTGGCCATGAGCTTCGCCTCGGTGCAGTCGGCCGAATACGCCGACCAGCTACTGAAAAAGGGCAAGCCCGCCGAGATCAACCAGAAACCCATCGGCACCGGCCCGTTCGTGTTCGGCACATACCAGAAGGACGCGGTGATCCGCTTCAAGGGCAACAAGGACTACTGGAAACCCGAAGACGTGAAGATCGACAACCTGATCTTCGCCATCACCACCGACCCCTCGGTGCGCATGCAGAAGCTGCGCAAGAACGAATGCCAGGTCACCCTCTTCCCGCGCCCGGCCGACATCGCCAAGCTGAAGGAGGACACCAACCTGCAGATGCCCGAGCAGGCCGGCTACAACCTGGGCTACATCGCCTACAACGTGATGGACAAGATCAAGGGCAGCGACCAGCCCAATCCCATGGCCCAGCTCAAGGTGCGCCAGGCGCTGGACATGGCGGTGAACAAGGGCCATATCATCGAATCGGTGTACCAGGGCGCAGGCCAACTGGCGGTCAACGCCATGCCGCCGACGCAATGGTCGTACGACACCAGCATCAAGGACGTGCCCTACGACCCGGAAAAAGCCAAGGCCCTGCTCAAGGAAGCCGGCATCAAGGAAGGCACCGAGATCACCCTCTGGGCCATGCCCGTGCAACGTCCCTACAACCCCAACGCCAAGCTGATGGCCGAGATGCTGCAGGCCGACTGGGCCAAGATCGGCATCAAGGCCAAGATCGTCAGCTATGAGTGGGGCGAATACATCAAGCGTTCCAAGGGCGGCGAGAACGGCGCCATGCTGATCGGCTGGAGCGGCGACAACGGTGACCCGGACAACTGGCTCGGTACCCTGTTCGGCTGCGACGCGCTGGACGGCAACAACTTCTCCAAGTGGTGCTACAAGCCCTATGACGACCTGATCAAACAGGCCAAGGCCACTACCGACCAAGCCCAGCGCAGCGAGCTGTACAAGCAGGCGCAGCGCATCATCAAGGAGCAGGTGCCGATGACGCCGATCGCCCACTCCACCGTCTACCAACCGATGCGCAAGAACGTCGAGGGCTTCAAGATCAGTCCGTTCTCGCTCAACTCGTTCTATGGCGTCAGCGTGAAATAACCCACGCCTATCCCGTCGAACCGCATGCCCAAGGAAGGGCCACGCACCGCTACAAGGAGTTGCCATGCGTACCCCTTTCCTGCTCTGCGCCCTGCTCGGCGCCGGGTTGCTGAGCCATACCCCCACCACCCTGGCCAAGAGCCTGGTGTTCTGCGCCGAAGCCAGCCCGGCAGGGTTCGACATCGCGCAGTACACCAGCGCCACCGACAGCGACGCCAGCACGCCGATCTACAACCGCCTGGTCGAGTTCGAGCGCGGCGGCACGGCCGTGCACCCGGCCCTGGCCACGGCCTGGCGGGTGTCCGAAGACGGCCTGCGCTACACCTTCCAATTGCGCGAGGGGGTCAAGGTGCACAGCAACAAGACCTTCACCCCCAGCCGCGACTTCAACGCCGACGACGTGCTGTTCACCTTCCAGCGCATGCTCGACCGCCAGCACCCCTTCCGCCTCGCCTACCCTGCCGAATTCCCCTACTTCGTCAGCATGGGTTTCGACAAGAACCTGCTCAAGGTGGAAAAGAACGGCCCGCTGAGCGTGACCTTCCACCTGGCCGAAGTCGACGCCGCGCTCGTCCAGAACCTGGCCATGGCCTTCGCCTCGATCCTCTCCGCCGAATACGCCGAGCACCTGCTGGCCGAGGGGCGCCCCAGCGACATCAACCAGCAGCCGATCGGCACCGGGCCGTTCGTCTTCCAGCGCTACCAGAAGGATGCACAGGTGCGTTACCGCGCCAACCCCGCCTATTGGGCGCCCGACGAGGTCAAGGTCGACACCCTGGTGTTCTCCATCAACGTCGACCCGTCGGTGCGGGTGCAGAAGCTGCGCCGCAACGAATGCCAGGTCACCCTCAACCCACGCCCGGCCGACCTGCCCACGCTCAAGGCCGACCCGGCCATCGAGGTCCTGCAGCAGGCCGGCTTCAACCTCGGCTACATCGCCTACAACACCCACCGCGCGCCCTTCGACCAGTTGGCGGTGCGTCAGGCCCTGGACATGGCGGTGAACAAGCGCGCGATCATCGACGCGGTGTACCAGGAAGCCGGGCAGATCGCGGTCAACGCCATGCCGCCGACCCAATGGTCGTACGACACCCGCATCGCAGACGCTCCCTTCGATCCAGAGAAAGCCAAGGCCCTGCTCAGGCAAGCCGGCGTCGAGGACGGCACCGAGGTCACCCTCTGGGCCATGCCCGTGCAACGCCCCTACAACCCCAACGCCAAGCTCATGGCGCAGATGCTCCAGGCCGACTGGGAAAAGCTGGGGTTGAAGGTGCGTATCGTCAGCTACGAATGGGGCGAATACCTGAAGCGCCTCAAGCAAGGCGAACACGACATCGCCCTGGTCGGCTGGACCGGCGACAACGGCGACCCCGACAACTGGCTCGGCACCCTCTTCGGTTGCGCCGCCATCGGCAGCAACAACTATGCGCGCTGGTGCGACCAGCCCTACGACGCCCTGGTGACCCAAGCCAAGCGCATCACCGACCCGGCCGAGCGCAGTGTGCTTTACCAACGAGCGCAGCAGCGGCTCAAGCAGCAGGTGCCGATCACGCCGGTGGCGCATTCGACGGTCAGCCAGCCGCTGCGCACCACGGTGAGCGGTTTCAAGGTCAGCCCGTTCGGCCGTAATACCTTCTCCGGCGTCAGCACCGAATAACCCTGTCCGTATAGCCCGGGAGCGCTCCTGCACTCCCGTGGGCGCGTGCGCGCGGCATTTGTCTGCGGCCCTGCGCCTACCCGAGCAACACGCTGTGCGACACCCCCACCCGCGCCAACGCGGGCCATAACTAGAAAGGAGCATGCACCATGAAAATACCCTACCTCGCTGCGGCTTTGGCCCTGGGCAGTTTCAGCGAACTGGCCTTGGCCGAAGCGGTCAGCCAGGCGTTCATCCCCCTGCAACGCGCGGCCTCCGCGCAGGAGCAGGCGCCCGGTTTCGTCGAAGGTCAAAGCGTGTCCGGCACCACGCGCAACTGGTATGCCCGCGAAACCGCTGCGCGCGGCCCGCTATGGCGCTACTACAAGGCCGACGGCACACGCCACGACAGCCACAGCCGGGAAAACTGGCTGCAAGGCACCATCCTCAACTACAGCTCGGGCTTCACCCAGGGCACGCTGGGCTTCGCGGTAGAGGCGGCCGGCTACAACGCCGTGGCCCTGCTGCAAGACCGCGAGAAAGTGGCCGGCCCCAACAACCGTACCCTGACCCATAGCGACGGCGACGTGATCGCGCAATGGAGCAAGCTGGGCCTGGGCAACCTCAAGGCGCGCATCTCCAACACCACGCTGACCGTCGGGCGCCATACGGTGGATACGCCGGTGATGGCCTATATCGGCAACCGCGCCCTACCGTCGAGCTTCCAGGGCGCCAGCCTGCACAGCGCCGAGTTCGACACCCTGAGCTTCGATGCCGGCACCTTCGACCGCGTCTCGCCGCGTACCGAACAGAGCCTGAGCAAGTTCCGCAGCGAGTACGGCGCCACGGGCGTTGAGACCGACCGGGTGAGCATGTTCGGCTTCAACTACCAGCCGCTGGCGAGCCTCACCACCAGCCTGTACGCGTCCAAGGTCGACGACTTCTGGAACCAGTACTATTTCGGCGCGGTGCATGAACTGGGCGACAGCGACACGCTGAGCCTGTCGACCGGCCTCAACTACTACAAGACCCGCGACACCGGCCAGCGCAAACTCGGCGAGATCGACAACGACACCTACAGTCTGTCCCTGGCCCTCACCCACCAGGCGCACACCGTCCAGGTGGCCTGGCAGCAGGTCAACGGCAACGAGTATTTCGATTACCTGCACGAAACCAACGGCATCTTCCTGGCCAACTCGCTGCTGTCGGACTTCAACGGGCCCAACGAGAAATCCCTGCAACTCTCGTACGTGCTGAACATGGCGCCTTTCGGCGTGCCTGGGCTCAAGTTCAACGTGTACAACGCGCGCGGCTGGGGCATCGACGGCACCCATTACCGCGGCACGGCCTATGATGTGGCCGGGCTGCAAGGCGAAACCCACTACGAATACGGCATCGGCACCAGCTATGCGATCCAGAACGGCCCGTTGAAGGACACGGCGATCCGCGCCACCTACACCACCCACCGCGCCAGCAAGCACCAGGGCGATGGCAGCCTGAACGAGTTCCGGGTGGTCACCACCGTACCATTCAACATTCTTTGACACGCACTGCCATGGCGCCTCGCCGCGCCATGGCAGCGATCCTGCAACGATCGCTCAGGAGATCGCATGAACAAGCCTGCACTCAACGCCGTCCTGCTGTCGCTGTGGCTTGGCCTGGCCGGCCAGGCACTGGCCAGGCCTCTGGTGGTCTGTACCGAAGCCAGCCCCGAGGGCTTCGACGTGGCGCAATACACCACCGCCGTGACCTTCGATGCCGCCGCGCAAACCCTGTTCAACCGCCTGGTCGACTTCGTACCCGGCAGCACCGAACTGCAACCCTCGCTGGCCGAACGCTGGACGGTCAGCGACGACGGCCTGGTCTACACCTTCCACCTGCGCCGCGGGGTGCAGTTCCACCGCACCGCCTATTTCACCCCCACCCGCGAATTCAACGCCGACGACGTGCTGTGGAGCTTCCAGCGCCAGCTCGACCCTAAGCACCCCTGGCACGACAAGGCCAGCGTAGGCTTCCCCTACTTCGAAAGCATGGCCTTCAGCCAGTTGATCCGTTCGGTGGAAAAGACCGACCCCTACACCGTGGTCTTCACCCTCAAGCGCCGCGAAGCGCCGTTCCTGCACGACCTGGCCATGGGTTTCACCTCGATCTACTCCGCCGAATACGCCGATCAGTTGCTGGCCGCAGGCAAGACCGCCGAACTCAACAGCAAGCCGGTCGGCACCGGCCCGTTCGTGTTCCAGCGCTACCGCAAGGACGCGCAGATCCACTACACCGCGCACCCGGACTATTTCCTCGGCGCGCCGCCGACCGACACCCTGGTGTTCGTCATCACCCCCGACAACAACGTGCGCCTGCAAAAGCTGCGCGCCAACGAGTGCCAGGTGGCGTTGTACCCCAAGCCCGACGACGTGCCGAGCATCGAGGCGGACCCGCAGTTGAAGGTGGCCTCGATCGAAACCCTGGTCACCAGCTACATCGCCCTCAACACCCAACACCCCTTCCTCAACGACGCGCGCGTGCGCAAGGCCATCAACCTGGCGTTCGACCGGCGCCCCCATGTCGAGCAACTGTTCGGCTCCGGCAACGCGCTGGAGGCGACCAACCCCTTCCCGCCTACGGTGCTTGGCTTCAATGGCGACTTGCACAATCCGCCCTACGACCCCAAGCAGGCCCGCGCCCTGTTGCAGGAGGCCGGCGTGCCGACCGGTACGGTGCTGACCCTGTTCACCCGCAACGGCGGCGGCCCGAGCAACCCCAATCCGCGCCTGTCGGCCGAGATGCTGCAGGCGGACCTGGCCAAGGTGGGGCTGGTGGTCGACATCCGCGTGATGGAGTGGGCCGAGATGCTGCGCCGCGGCAAACGCGGCGAACACGACTTGCTGGCCAGCGGCTGGGCGGGCGACAACGGCGACCCGGACAACTTCCTCACGCCCCTGCTAGGCTGCGAAGGCGCCAAGAACGGTGAGAACTATGCCCGCTGGTGCGACCCAGGTTTCCAGACGCTGATCGACCAGGCGCGGGAAATCATCGAACCTGCGGCGCGCGGCAAACTCTATGAGCAAGCGCTGACGGTGTACGATGAGGCCCGGCCGTGGTTGAACATCGCCCACCCCAAGGTGTTCACCGCCATGCGCCGGAACGTCGAAGGCTTCCAACCCAGCCCGCTGACCAACAACAACTTCGCCACCACCCAGGTGAAGTAGTTCAGAACAACGATCGCCGGCACCGACAGGCAGCCGGCGGCACCTGCCGTGCCGGCTGACCGTCGCACGGCCTGAAGAGGTACCGACATCCATGTTGAGTTTCATTGCCCGCCGTCTGGGTTTGCTGATCCCGACCTTCTTCGGCATCACCCTGCTGACTTTCGCCCTCATCCGCCTGATCCCCGGTGATCCGGTCGAAGTGATGATGGGCGAACGCCGGGTCGACCCCGAGATGCACGCCCAGGCCATGGAGCGCCTGGGCCTGAACAAGCCGCTGCCGGCGCAGTACCTGGACTACATCGGCAAGCTCGCCCACGGCGATCTGGGCGAATCGCTGCGCAGCCGCGAAAGCGTGTGGAGCGAATTCACCACCCTGTTCCCCGCCACCCTGGAGCTGGCCGGCGCCGCCTTGCTGTTCGCCGGCGTCGTCGGGCTGCTGGCCGGGGTGATCGCCGCGCTCAAGCGCGGGTCGCTGTTCGACCATGGGGTGATGGGCATTTCGCTGGCCGGCTATTCGATGCCGATCTTCTGGTGGGGCCTGGTGCTGATCATGTTCTTCTCGGTCAGCCTGGGCTGGACACCGGTGTCGGGGCGCAACGACGTACTGTTCGATGTGGAGCCGGTGACCGGCTTCATGCTCATCGACACCCTGCTCAGCGGCGAGGAAGGCGCGTTCAAGGATGCGGTGATGCACCTGATCCTGCCGGCCATCGTGCTCGGCACCATTCCCCTGGCGGTGATCGCGCGCATGACCCGCTCCTCGATGCTCGAAGTGCTGCGCGAAGACTACATCCGCACCGCCCGGGCCAAGGGCCTCTCGCCGGCGCGGGTGGTGTTCATCCACGGCCTGCGCAACGCGCTGATCCCGGTGCTGACGGTGTTCGGCCTACAAGTCGGCGCCTTGCTCGCCGGCGCGGTGCTGACCGAAAGCATCTTTTCCTGGCCGGGCATCGGCAAATGGCTGATCGAGGCCATCGGTGCGCGGGACTACCCCGTGGTGCAGAACGGCATTCTGCTGATCGCCTGCCTGGTGATTCTGGTCAACTTCGTCGTGGACATCCTCTACGGCCTGGTCAACCCCCGCATCCGCCATCAGCGCTGAGGACTCGCCATGACCACGCCTACGCTCAAACCCATGGCCGCCGCCCAGCCGGTGGACCAAAGCCTGCTCTACCCCTCCCCCTACAAGGAGTTCTGGCACGCCTTCTCGCGCAACAAGGGCGCGGTGGCCGGGCTGTTCTTCATGGGCCTGGTGGGGTTCTGCGCCCTGTTCGCCCCTTGGGTGGCGCCACACGACCCCAGCGAACAGTACCGCGATTTCCTGCTTACGCCCCCTGTGTGGCTCGACGGCGGCACCTGGCGCTTCGTGTTCGGTACCGACGAGTTGGGCCGCGACCTGCTCTCGCGACTGATCCACGGCGCGCGCCTGTCGCTGCTGATCGGCCTGTCGTCGGTGGTGCTGTCGTTGATTCCGGGCATCCTCATGGGCCTGTTGGCCGGCTTCTTTCCGCGCATCCTGGGCCCGGCGATCATGCGCCTGATGGACGTGATGCTGGCCCTGCCGTCGCTGCTGCTGGCGGTGGCCATCGTCGCCATCCTCGGCCCTGGGCTGATCAACACGGTGATCGCCATCGCCATCGTCTCCCTGCCTTCCTACGTGCGCCTGACCCGCGCAGCGGTGATGAGCGAGCTGCACCGCGACTACGTCACTGCCGCACGCCTGGCCGGGGCCGGCCTGCCGCGGTTGATGTTCGTCACCGTGCTGCCCAACTGCATGGCGCCGCTGATCGTGCAGGCCACCTTGAGCTTCTCTTCGGCGATCCTCGACGCCGCCGCGCTGGGCTTCCTGGGCCTGGGCGTACAACCGCCCACGCCCGAGTGGGGCACCATGCTGGCCTCGGCGCGCGACTACATCGAACGCGCCTGGTGGGTGGTGAGCCTGCCCGGGCTGACCATCCTGCTCAGCGTGCTGGCAATCAACCTGATGGGCGACGGCCTGCGCGACGCGCTGGACCCGAAACTCAAGAACGCCGCCTGAGGAGAACGCCATGTCCCTGTTGACGATCAACAACCTGCACGTGCGCTTCGGCGACGCTGATGCGGTGCCCGTAGTCGACGGCCTCGACCTGTCGGTGGAGGCCGGCGAGATCCTGGCCATCGTCGGCGAATCGGGTTCGGGCAAATCGGTGACCATGATGGCGCTGATGGGCCTGATCGATGCGCCCGGGCGCATCACCGCCGACACCCTGAACTTCAATGGCAGCGACATGCTGACCCTGAGCCGCCGGCAACGGCGCAAGGTGGTCGGCAAAGACATCGCGATGATCTTCCAGGACCCGATGACCGCGCTCAACCCGAGCTACACGGTGGGTTACCAGATCGAGGAAGTGCTGCGCCAACACCTGGGCCTGAAGGGCCGTGCGGCCCGCCAGCGCGCCTTGGAGCTGTTGCGCAAGGTCGAGATTCCCGCCCCCGAGAGCCGCCTGGATGCCTACCCGCACCAATTGTCGGGCGGCATGAGCCAACGCGTGGCGATCGCCATGGCCATCGCCGGCGAGCCGCGCCTGTTGATCGCCGACGAGCCGACCACCGCGCTCGACGTGACCATCCAGGCGCAGATCATGGAGCTGCTGGTGGCCTTGCAGAAAGAGCAGGACATGGCGCTGATCCTCATCACCCACGACCTGGCCGTGGTCGCCGAAACCGCGCGCCGGGTATGCGTGATGTACGCCGGCCAAGCCGTGGAGCTGGGCCAGGTGCCGACCCTCTTCGACCTGCCGGCCCACCCCTACAGCGAAGCGCTGCTGGCGGCGATCCCCGAGCACAGCCTGGGTGCCGAGCGCCTGGCCACCTTGCCCGGCATCGTACCCGGACGCTACGACCGGCCCCAGGGCTGCCTGCTGTCGCCACGCTGCCCCTACGTGCAGGACGACTGCCGGCAACTGCGTCCGCCCCTCGAACCCCAGGCGCACAGCCTGGCGCGCTGCTTGCACCCATTGAACCAGGAGGTGGCGTGATGGCCGTCGTTCTCACCGCTCGCGACCTGACCCGTCACTACAGCGTGTCCCGTGGCCTGTTCAAGGGCACGGCCGTGGTCCAGGCGCTCAATGGCGTTTCCTTCGAACTCCAAGCCGGCAAGACCTTGGCCGTGGTGGGCGAGTCCGGTTGCGGCAAGTCCACCTTGGCCCGCGCCCTGACCCTGATCGAAGAGCCCAGCGCCGGCTCCTTGCAGATCGACGGCGTGGAAGTGGCCGGCGCTGGCAAGGCCGAGCGCAAGCAATTGCGCCGCGACGTGCAGATGGTGTTCCAGAGCCCCTACGCCTCACTCAACCCACGGCAGAAGATCGGCGACCAGCTGGCCGAACCGCTGTTGATCAATACTTCGCTGAGCAAGGCCGAGCGCCGCGCCCAAGTGCAGGCGATGATGGAGCAGGTGGGCCTGCGCCCCGAGCACTACCAGCGCTACCCGCACATGTTCTCCGGCGGCCAGCGCCAGCGCATCGCCCTGGCGCGGGCGATGATGCTGCAACCCAAGGTGCTGGTGGCCGATGAGCCGACCTCGGCGCTCGACGTGTCGATCCAGGCCCAGGTGCTGAACCTGTTCATGGACCTGCAACAGAAATTCGATACCGCCTACGTCTTCATTTCTCACAACCTGGCCGTGGTGCGCCATGTGGCCGACGATGTGCTGGTGATGTACCTCGGTCGCCCGGTCGAGATCGGACCGAAGACCGACCTCTACGACAAGCCGCTGCATCCCTACACCCAAGCGCTGTTGTCGGCCACGCCGACCATCCACCCCGATCCGGCCAAGCCCAAGCTGCGCATCAGCGGCGAGCTGCCCAACCCACTCGACCCGCCCAGCGGCTGTGCCTTCCACAAGCGCTGCCCCTATGCCACCGAGCGCTGCATCAACGAGGTCCCTCTGCTGCGCCCGGTGCACACCCGCCAGGTGGCTTGCCACTACGCCGAGCAGTTCCTGTAACGCCTGAGACGTAGGCATGAAAAAGGGGCCGCGATTGCGGCCCCTTTTTCGTTCGACGTTCTTCGACTCAGTGCACGAAGATGGCGATCAGGATGATGATTGGAATTGGGATCCCGAGGAACCAAAGCAGCAATGAACGCATGGTGAATCTCCTTGATGAGTCGTCTTAACGAACGGTACGGGTAGTGGCGTAGGTGTCTTCGACGTAGACCACGCGGTCACGGCGACGGCCACCGAACAGGGCAGCGAGGCTGGCGAAGAAGGCGCCGCACAGCAGGGCGACGAAGGTCCACAGCGCGGTCCAGGCAGCGACTTTGGTCGCAGTGTCGGCGGCTTGTTGGGCTTCGACCTTGGCTTGTTGCACTTGAGCCAGGACTTGGTCGACACGGGCTTCGGCTTCAGGCTGGGTCAGACGGGTGCGCTGGGCGACCAACTGGGCCAGGTAGGTGCGATCGGCCGGCTCCAGGCTGCCGCCCTGGGCGATGCCACGGGCCAGGATCCGGGTAGCGACGCCATTGGCGGCATCTTCGCTCACGCTTACGGGTGCATCGCTACGGAACAGGCCGTCGACGAAGTAGCCCATGGGGTCGGCGTTGTTCGACGAGCCGTCGGCAGTGGCAGCAGCGGCGGCGCCTGCACCGGCTACTACGCTGGCACCGGCTTTGGCGCCTGCACCGATCACGTTACCGGCAGCGCTGACCACCAGCACGCCCGCGACCAGTACCGAAACGGCCCACGACAGGAAACCATGTGCGGTGTCACGGAAATACACTTCGTCGCCATGCAGGTTGGCCCACTTCACCCGCAGACGACCGGCGAGGTAGCCACCGGCGCCCGAGGCGATGATCTGCGTCACCAGCAACCATACGATGGTCGAAATGCCCAACGCTTGTGCGCTGGCGCCTTCGTTTTCCCAAGGTGAGGTCGCAGCGAACCCCAAACCGGTTCCCAGCACGACAAGGATGAGTGACAAGGACGCTGCGGCGGCAGCACCGGCGAAGATAGCGGCCCAGGATACGCCCGAGCGATTCGGGGCCTCGGAGACAGCGGTTGGCAGATCGGCAGTGGTTATCATGACTCGGCGCCTTATGAAGGTGAGCAAAACTTTTGTGGGGCTTGCATAGGGGACAGTGCAGTGCGCGTGCCAGATGTGACCAAAAATGACTACCAATAGAATCAATAACTTACGAAAAAAAACTTTCCTAGGATCGTGCGAAACGCCCGAAGCCATCCAAATGAAGTGGGCGTATTGCAGGGTCGCTGCGGCAACTGGACGCATGTGGGCACACCTGACTTGTCGGCGCTGAAGCGGCGATGCACTATCGCGCCATGACTGCCCCTCTGCTTCGCGATGGCCCCGAACAAACGCCGCTGACGGCGGACGTGGTCATGCGCTATCACCTGAGCTGGAAACACCGCGATCTGGACGCGGTGATGGCGCTCTATCACCCGCAGGTGCGCTACCACGACTACTTCCAGAACCGTGTGCTCGACTACGTGCAACTGCGCGATTACGTGAGGGTGTGCCTACCGCACCACGCCGGAGAAGACATCGTGCACAGCGACCGCATCCGCGTGGACGGCTGCAAGGCATTCATCCAGTACGAGGTGACGGTGCAAGGGGGCGAGGGGCTGGTCACTTTCCAGTCCAGCGAGGTGATCACCGTCAGCGATGGGTTGATCTGCCAGGTGAACGAGTATGCGACCCTGGTGCGCGAGACGGTCGCCAGCTGCGGCAATCGGCAGGCGCGTCCGGCCACCAGCCGCCTGGGGCTGTCGCCGCGTCAGTTGAGCACCATGGCCCAGGACCTGGAGCAATACTTCCAGCGCCGCCGTCCTTACCTGGACCCCGAACTGGACCTGCAACGGGTGGCCAGCGAAAGCGGTTACAGCCGCAACCAGATTTCCTACCTGCTCAACCAAGTGCTGGGGCAGAGCTTCTACCGCTACGTCAACCAGGCGCGCTTGCAGCATCTGCTCGGGCAACTGGAGGCGGATTCGAGCGGCGCGCGCATCGACGCACTGGCCTTTGCGGCGGGGTTCAATTCCCTCTCGGCGTTCTACAAATGCTTCCGCGAGCGCACCGGGCTTTCGCCCAAGGCTTACCTGAAGCAGAAACAGCCCACGTAGCAAACGGCCGATTCGCTACTTCGATCAGCCACGCTCAGCAGCACGGCCCTGATCTAGACACCGAAGTTGCACTGAGAAGTTGCAGCAAGCCATACCCTCCCTGTAGGAGCGGCCGGCCGGCGCTCCGGTTTAGCCGCGATGGGCGGCAACGCCGACCTAGTTCAAGCGCCGCCTGCTGTCCACCGAGAGGCGTTGCCACCATTGAGACAGCGCTGCCGGCCTCACTGCTTCGTGGACGAGCGCTGTGCACAACCGCCTCCACATCTACCCTCCCGTTTTTCCCTGCGTGCACGCACATAAGACACCACCTCCCTCCCCCGACTAGCATCTTCGCCAATACCTGCAACGGCATTGGGAGCGGTATCGATGCAAGCCTGGCGCACGATCAGCCTGTGGATGGACCAGCTCGACGAGCCGCTCGACCCGCGCCCGTCCCTGCAACGCGACCTGGACGTCGACGTGTGCATCATCGGCGCCGGCTACACCGGACTGTGGACCGCCTACTACCTCAAGCGCCAGGCCCCGCACCTGCGCATCGCCATCCTCGAAGCCAACACCGCAGGCTTCGGCGCCTCGGGGCGCAACGGCGGCTGGCTGATGGGCAACCTGCTGGGCGAAGACCGCATGCTGGCCACGCTCTCGCCCCAGCAACGCCGCGCCAGCGTCGACCTGCTGCATGGCATCCCCGACGAAGTGCAGCGTGTGTTGCAGCGCGAAGGCATCGACTGCGACTACCGCAAGGCCGGCGTGATCTACTGCGCCGCCCGCTACCCCGAGCAGGAACGCCACCTGCGCGCCTACCTTGACGACCTGTACCGCCAGGGTATGACCGAGGACGACTACCGCTGGCTCAAACCCGAGCAACTGGCCGGGCAACTGCGTGCCAGCAACGCCTACGGCGCGATCTTCAGCCCCCACGTGGCGACGATCCACCCCGCCAAGCTGGTGCGTGGGCTGGCGCGCACGGTCGAAGCGCTGGGCGTCACGATCTACGAACGCACCCCTGCGCACGATTGGCATACCGGCGAAGTGCTGACCGCCCAGGCCCGCGTGCGCTGCCAATGGGTGGTGCCGGCCGTCGAAGGCTATGCCGCCAGCCTACCGCCGCTGGGGCGCCATCAACTGCCGGTGCAGAGCTTGCTGGTGGCCACCGAGCCGCTGCCGGCCTCGGCCTGGGAGCGGATCGGCCTCGGCCAGGGCCAGGCGTTCAGCGAGGGCAGCCGCCAGGTGACCTATGGCCAGCGCACGCTCGACGACCGTCTGGTGTTCGGCGCGCGCGGCGGCTATCGCTTCGGCGGCCGCCTGCGTGAGGACTTCACCTTGAGCGAGGCCGAGGTCGAGCTGCGCCGCTACTTGTTCGGGGAACTGTTCCCGCACCTCAAACAGGCGCGCATCAGCCATTCCTGGGGCGGCAACCTGGGCATGGCCCGGCGTTTCCGACCGCACATGCTCTGCGATCGCCAGCGCGGCCTGGCCCTGGCCGGCGGCTACGGCGGCGAAGGTGTGGGCGCCAGCAACCTGGGCGGTCGCACCCTGGCTGCGCTGATCCTCGGCCGACACAACGAACTTACCGCCCAGCCCTGGGTGCACGACAACCGCCCCCTGTCGAGCCTGGCCAGCTGGCCGCCCGAGCCGTGCCGCTGGCTGGGCTACAACGCGATCATCCGCAGTTTCGTGCACGAGGACCGTGTGCTCGCCAACCCGGCCAGCCCAGCCTGGCGGCGTCGCTTCGCCACGGGGCTGGCAGGGTTCATGGAAGGCTTCATGCACTGAGTTGCGCCCACCTTCACAGGAGACCATCGCCATGCGCATCACCCAGTTCAAACACACCGACAGCACCGTGCTGGACACCTCGAACCCGGTCGCCGTACCCCTCGGCGAGCCCGTGGCCGTCACCTCGGTCACCTGCGTGGAGCGCAGCGACGGTGTAGAAACCGGCATCTGGGAATGTACCCCCGGTCGCTGGCGGCGGCAGATCGTGCAACAGGAGTTCTGCCATTTCATCAAGGGCCGCTGCACCTTCACCCCCGATGACGGCGAGCCCTTGTTCATCGAAGCCGGAGACGCCTTGATGCTACCGGCCAACAGCACCGGCACCTGGGACATCCAGGAGACCGTGCGCAAGACCTACGTACTGATTTTCTGATCCGCTGATCGCCTGCCGTTCTTCGATAACAACAGACCAAGCAAGGTAAACCGGACATGCGCACACTCCTCCTCGCTCCCCTGATGCTGACCGCAGGCCTGGCCAGCGCCGCCGACTCGGTGAAGATCTACAACTGGTCGAGCTACATCGCTCCCGACACGTTGCAGAACTTCCAGAAAGCCACCGGCATCGTGCCGACCTACGACGTCTACGACAGCAACGAAACCCTCGACGGCAAGCTGATGACCGGCCACTCCGGGTACGACGTGGTGTTTCCTTCCAACCACTTCATGGCCCGGCAGATCCAGGGCAAGGCCTTGAAGCGTCTCGACAAGGCGCAGTTGCCGAACTGGCAGAACCTCGACCCGCGCCTGCTCAAGGTCCTGGAGGTGAACGATCCGGGTAACCAGTACGGCTTCCCCTACCTGTGGGGCAGTACCGGCATCGGCTACAACGTCGACAAGGTCAAGGCGGTGTTGGGCGACGACGCGCCGCTCGATTCCTGGGACCTGGTCTTCAAGCCCGAGTACCTGAGCAAGCTGAAAAGCTGCGGCGTGGCGATGCTGGACAACGGCCCGGAGCTGCTGCCGATCGCCCTCAACTACCTGGGCCTGCCGCACCACAGCCAGAAGCCCGAGGACTACGAGAAAGCCAAGGCATTGCTGATGAAGGCGCGGCCTTACATCAGCTATTTCCACTCGTCCAAGTACACCGGCGACCTGGCCAACGGCGACGTGTGCGTGGTGGTGGGCTTCTCGGGGGACGTATTGCAGGCGAAGAACCGCGCCGAAGAGGCGAAGAACGGCGTCAAGGTGGGCTACTCGGTTCCCAAGGAAGGCGCGCCGCTGTGGTTCGACATGGTCGCCATGCCGGCCGACGCGCCGAACGAGAAGTCAGCCTATGCGTACATGAACTACCTGCTGCAACCTGACGTGATGGCCAATATCAGCAACTCCGTGCAGTACGCCAACGGCAACCTCAAGGCCAATGCCCTGGTGCAGCCGGCGTTGACGCAAAACACCATGATCTACCCGAGCGACGATGTAATGAGCAAACTGTTCGCCCTGGAATCGATGCCCGCGAAGATCGACCGCATTCGCACGCGGATCTGGACCAGCATCAAAGCGGGGAATTGACCACACAGGAACGGCTAGCGCCCTCCTGTGGGCGATCGGTTCGATGCTTCGATCAGTCGCAATGGCTGCCACAACCCCCTGTAAGCGCGACCGGCCGGCGCTCCGGTTTAGTCGCGATGGGCGGCGACGCCGCCCTGGGTCAGGCACTGCGCACTGTTTGTCGGAAGGAGTTGCAGCCAGTGGGCCGGGGGTGCCGGCTAAATTCCACCCCACCGTTTTTCCTGGAAAACCGCAGCGTCTGGATTAGGCCGGCTGTGCCGCCCATTGCGGCTGAAGCCGCTCCTACAGTCACGACGGCGGCCATGCCATCTCTGTAAGAGCGGCTTCAGCCGCGATGGACGGCCACGCCATCCTGTTGCAGCGTACACCCCAAACGATCAGTGGTGCTCACGCGTGGCGCGGAATTTCACCTCCGGCCAGCGCTCTTCCATCAGCGCCAAATTGACCCGGGTCGGGGCCAGGTAGGTCAGGTGGCCGCCGCCGTCGATGGCCAGGTTCTCGAAGGCCTTGGTCTGGAAATCTTCGAGCTTCTTCTTGTCGTCGCAGCTGATCCAGCGGGCCGACCACACGGTGATCGGCTCGTAGGCGCATTCGACCTTGTATTCCTCCTTCAGACGGCTGGCGACCACATCGAACTGCAGCACGCCGACCGCGCCAAGGATGATGTCGTTGCTGCGCTCGGGGAAGAACACCTGGGTCGCGCCTTCTTCGGCCAACTGTTGCAGGCCCTGGCGCAGCTGCTTGGACTTGAGCGGATCTTTCAGGCGCACGCGGCGGAACAGCTCCGGGGCGAAGTGCGGAATGCCGGTGAAGCCCAGCACTTCGCCTTCGCTGAAGGTGTCGCCGATCTGGATGGTGCCGTGGTTGTGCAGGCCGATGATGTCGCCGGCATAGGCCTCTTCGAGCTGTTCACGCTCGGAGGAGAAGAACGTCAGCGCATCGCCCACGCGCAGGTCCTTGCCCAGGCGCACGTGGCGCATCTTCATGCCTTTCTCGTAGCGGCCCGAGCAGATGCGCATGAAGGCGATACGGTCGCGGTGCTTGGGGTCCATGTTCGCCTGGATCTTGAACACGAAGCCGGTGAACTTCTCTTCCACAGGCTCGACGGTACGCTCGTTGGCCACCCGGCCCAGCGGCCGCGGCGCCCAGTCGACCACAGCGTCGAGCACGTGGTCGACGCCGAAGTTGCCCAGCGCGGTGCCGAAGAACACCGGGGTCAGCTGACCGTTGATGAACTCGTCCTGGTCGAACTCGTGGCAGGCGCCCTGCACCAGTTCCAACTGGTCGACGAAACTGTCGTACTGGTCGCCCAGGTGAGCGCGGGCCTCGTCGGAGTCGAGCTTCTCGATGATCTTGGTTTCGGTGCGCTCGTGCCCGTGCCCTGGGGTGTAGACGATGATGTAGTCGCCGGTCAGGTGGTACACACCCTTGAAGTCGCGGTAGCAACCGATCGGCCAGGTGATCGGCGCGGCCTTGATCTTGAGCACCGCCTCGATTTCGTCGAGCAGCTCGATGGGGTCGCGGATGTCGCGGTCGAGCTTGTTGATGAAGCTGACGATCGGCGTGTCGCGCAGGCGGCAGACGTCCATCAGGGCGATGGTGCGTGGTTCGACGCCTTTACCGCCGTCGAGCACCATCAGCGCCGAGTCGACCGCAGTCAGGGTGCGATAGGTGTCTTCGGAGAAGTCTTCGTGGCCGGGGGTGTCGAGCAGGTTGATCATCTGCTCGCGGTAGGGGAACTGCATCACCGAGGTGGTGATGGAAATACCGCGCTGCTTCTCCATTTCCATCCAGTCGGAGGTGGCGTGGCGGTCGGACTTGCGCGACTTCACGGTACCGGCGACGGCAATGGCCTTGCCCATCAGCAGCAGCTTCTCGGTGATGGTGGTCTTACCGGCGTCGGGGTGGGAAATGATGGCGAAAGTGCGGCGCTTCGCGACTTCGGCGGCCTGTTGGGTCATGGGAAATCGCCTGACTGGGTCTTCGAAAAAGGGGCGGTATGATACCCGATCTTGCCGCCAGACCAAAGCTGTGGCAGCGGCCGGCCCGCCGCGCCCTACAACGCCCAGCCCCCCTGGCCGGAACGGCGAACGGGAAGCACCCTGGCGCTTGGCGTGAAACCAGTGTTTTCACTGGCCGAACAACCTTCCGATAGCTGTTTTTTCCTGCCGAATGCCACCCCAGGCAGTGGATCAACGCTAGCCAAATGCCTGCCAACATGTAAACCTTTGGCCCTTCGGAGACGTCCGCTCCCCTGCCGCACCCCGCGCGGCAAGGCTGGCGACACCTGCTTCACGAGCCTGACGAGGCTTGGCTCATGGCGTGATTGGCCGCCGCTCGCCGGCGCCGCGCCGCTACTCGCGAACCCACTGCCCGCCGCCAGCGATGTCGGTCTACCGGGACGTGCGTTCGCCGACCTGACAAAGGAGTCCACCTGTGGCAAGACGCTACGGAAAAGGGCTGATGGGATGGGCCGCCGTGCTCGTCATCCTGGCCCTGCTGATCCACTGGATCGGCCTCGACACGATCGCCCGCTACCAAGGCGACCTTGGCTTTTACCTGCAAGCGCACCTGGTGCTGGTGCTGGCTTCGATGGCGGCGGCGTTGGCCGTGGGCATCCCCGCCGGCATTGCCTTGAGTCGGCCGCACCGGGTCGACAAAGCCGAGCGCTTCATGCAGTTCTTCAACGTTGGCAACACCATCCCTCCCCTGGCCGTTCTGGCCATCGCCCTCAGTGTCCTGGGCATCGGTGCCGGCCCCGCGATCTTCGCCCTGTTCCTCGCCTCCCTGCTGCCCATCGTGCGCAACACCTACGAAGGCCTGAAGAACGTCCCCGCCTCGCTCAAGGAAGCCGCCACCGGCATCGGCATGACGCCGCGCCAGCAACTCTGGCAGGTAGAGCTGCCCAACGCCGTGCCGATCATCGTCGGCGGCGTGCGCGTGGCCCTGGCCCTGAACGTCGGCACCGCGCCCCTGTCGTTCCTGATCGGCGCCAACAGCCTGGGCAGCCTGATCTTCCCCGGCATCGCCCTGAACAATCAGCCGCAACTGCTGCTCGGCGCCGCCTGCACTGCGCTGCTGGCACTGCTGCTCGACGCGCTGGTGAGTTTTTCCAGCAAGCGCTGGCTGGAACGCGGCCTGGCCCACTGAACGAGGACTGTCATGAAACGATTGATCGCCATTGCCCTGGGCGCGGCCTTGCTGTGCGCAAGCGCCGCCCAGGCCGCGCAGAAACCGCTGATCCGCATCGGCGCCCGGGTCTTCACCGAGCAGACCATCCTTGCCGAAATCACCGCGCAGTACCTGCGCGCCAACGGCTTCGATGTGCGCATCACCTCGGGCCTGGGCAGCAACATCGCCCGCCAGGCGCAAGAGACCGGGCAGCTCGACATGCTCTGGGAATACACCGGGGTGTCGCTGGTCTCCTACAACCACATCGAAACGCGCATGCCCAGCCCCGAGGCCACCTACGCCAAGGTCAAACAGCTCGACGCGCAGAAAGGCCTGACCTGGCTGGCCCCATCGAAATTCAGCAACACCTATGCGCTCGGCCTGCCGCAGAAAGTGGCCCGGGACTATCCGCAGATCGCTAGCATCAGCGACCTGACCCGCGTGCTGCGCGACGAATCCAAGCGCAACCATCTGGTGGCCCTGGACACCGAGTTCGCCAACCGTCCCGACGGCCTGGTCGGCCTGCGCGAGCTGTACGACATGCCGCTCGACCGCCGCAACATTCGCCAGATGGACTCGGGCCTGGTCTACACCGCCATGCGCAACGACCAAGTGTTCGCCGGCCTGGTCTACACCACCGACGGCCGCCTCAACGCCTTCAACCTCAAACTGCTCGAAGACGACCTGCACTACTTCCCCGACTACACCGCCGCCCCCGTGCTGCGCACCGAAGTGCTCCAGGCCCATCCGCAACTGGCGACGCTGCTCGAACCCCTGGCCGCCGCGCTCGACGACCAGACCATGCGCACGCTCAACGCGCGCATCGACGTCGAGCACCAGAGCCCCACCCGTGTGGCCGCAGCCTTCCTGCGCGAGCACGCACTCGGCGAGGTGAAACCATGAGCCTGTTCGATACCTTCAGCCATCTCGACTGGGCCCTGGTGCTGCAACTGACCTTGCAGCACCTGACCCTGGTCGGCGTCGCCGTGGGCCTGGCGATTCTCTTCGGTGTGCCGCTGGGCATCCTGATGACCCGCTTCCCGGCCGTGGCCGGCCCGGTGCAGGCCTGCGCCACCGTGCTGCTGACCATCCCCTCGATCGCCCTGTTCGGCCTGCTCCTGCCGTTCTACTCCAAGTTCGGCCAGGGCCTGGGCCCGCTGCCTGCGATCACCGCCGTGTTCCTCTATTCGCTGCTGCCGATACTGCGCAACACCTACCTGGCCCTGACCAGCGTCGAGCCGGGCATCCGCGAAGCGGCGCGCGGCATCGGCATGACCTTCGGCCAGCGCCTGCGCATGGTCGAGCTGCCCATCGCCGTGCCGGTGATCCTCGCCGGGGTGCGCACCGCCGTGGTGATGAACATCGGCGTGATGACCATTGCCGCGACCATCGGCGCCGGCGGCCTGGGCGTGCTCATCCTCACCTCCATCAGCCGCAGCGACATGTCGATGCTGCTGGTCGGCGCCGTGCTGGTCAGCCTGCTGGCCATCGTCGCCGACCTGCTCCTGCAAACCCTGCAACGTGCCCTGACTCCAGAAGGACTGCGCTCATGATCGAACTGAAGAACCTCAGCAAAACCTTCACCGCCAACGGCAAGCAGATCAAGGCCGTCGATTCGGTCAGCCTGACCGTCAACGAAGGCGAAATCTGCGTGTTCCTGGGGCCTTCGGGCTGCGGCAAGAGCACCACGCTGAAGATGATCAACCGGCTGATCGCGCCCACTTCGGGCCACGTGCTGATCAACGGCGAAGACACCACGGGCCTGGACGAAGTGACCTTGCGCCGGCACATCGGCTACGTGATCCAGCAGATCGGTCTGTTCCCCAACATGACCATCGAAGAGAACATCACCGTGGTGCCGCGCCTGCTAGGCTGGGACAAGCAGCGCTGCCACGACCGCGCCCGCGAGCTGATGAGCATGATCAAGCTCGAACCCAAGCAGTACCTGCAACGCTACCCGCGCGAACTCTCTGGCGGCCAGCAACAGCGCATCGGCGTGATCCGCGCCCTGGCGGCCGATGCGCCGGTATTGTTGATGGACGAGCCCTTCGGCGCCGTCGACCCGATCAACCGGGAGATGATCCAGAACGAGTTCTTCGAGATGCAGCGGGCCTTGAACAAGACCGTGATCATGGTCAGCCACGACATCGACGAGGCCATCAAGCTGGGCGACAAGATCGCCATCTTCCGCGCCGGCAAGCTGTTGCAGCTCGACCACCCCGACACCCTGCTCGCGCATCCGGCCGACGAGTTCGTCAGCAGCTTCGTCGGTCAGGACAGCACCCTCAAGCGCCTGCTCCTGGTCAAGGCCGAAGACGCCGCCGACAACGCCCCGTCGGTCAGCCCCGAAACGCCGGTGGCCGACGCCCTGGAACTGCTCGACGAGCACGACCGCCGCTACGTGGTGGTGACCGATGCGGCGAACAAGGCGCTGGGCTACGTGCGCCGCCGCGACATGCACCGCCAGCAAGGTACCTGCGGCGACTTCCTGCGCCCGTTCAACGCCACGGCCTCGCACGAAGAGCACCTGCGCATCCTGTTGTCGCGCATGTACGAGTTCAACCGCGCCTGGCTGCCGGTGCTCGATGCCGAGCAGGTGTTCCTGGGCGAAGTGACCCAGGAATCGATTGCGGCGTATTTGAGTTCGGGCCGCTCGCGTGGCGCGAAGACCAGCATCGTGTCGCCGGCCGAGGCGGTTTGCTGAAACACTGACGAAAAGTGCGTCGGTAACAAAAAATTTATGGCCGATTTCCTCAGCCGTTCGGCAGGAAATCGTGGCCATAAATATGCACACTCGACGCTCCTTGTAGGAGCGGCTTTAGCCGCGATGGGCTGCGCAGCAGCCCCCTCTATAAGCAGCGTATGGCCCACGTGGTAACGCATTCGCCCGGTTGGGCCGACTGTGTCGGCCATCGCGGCTCAAGCCGCTCCTACAGTGGCCCATCCACAATATTTGACGCTTGCCTGAAGCGCTGACGAAAAGTGCTTCGGTAACAAAAATTTATGGCCGATTTCCTCAGCCGTTCGGCAGGAAATCGTGGCCATAAATATGCACACTCGATGTTCCCTGTAGGAGCGGCTTTAGCCGCGATGGGCTGCGCAGCAGCCCCCTCTATAAGCAGCGCATGGCCCACGTGGTAACGCATTCGCCCGGTTGGGCCGACTGTGTCGGCCATCGCGGCTGAAGCCGCTCCTACAGTGGCCCATCCACAATATTTGACGCTTGCCTGAAGCGCTGACGAAAAGTGCTTCGGTAACAAAAATTTATGGCCGATTTCCTCAGCCGTTCGGCAGGAAATCGTGGCCATAAATATGCACACTCGATGCTCCCTGTAGGAGCGGCTTTAGCCGCGATGGGCTGCGCAGCAGCCCCCTCTATAAGCAGCGCATGGCCCACGTGGTAACGCATTCGCCCGGTTGGGCCGACTGTGTCGGCCATCGCGGCTCAAGCCGCTCCTACAGTGGCCCATCCACAATATTTGACGCTTGCCGATCCCATCGGAACATCCGCCCGCCGAGCCAGTCGATCACTCAGGGCGCAGGCCCGATTCGCCTGTTGATTCCACAGTCCCCACGCCCTACAGTGCGCGCCGAACGTCCATGCTGGAAACGATCCATCCGGCTCGAACCTGCGCCTTGCGAGGTTGCGGCGAGCCATCCAACGTGGGGATACGGAGGGCGTTCGCCTGCCACCACTTATTCATTCCGTTTGCCCATGGAGTCCTTGAGCATGTCGATCCAAGTCGAAGACTATTTCGCACGTGACACTTTCACCAAGATGAAGGCGTTCGCCGACAAGCAGGAAACCCCGTTCGTCCTGATCGATACCCAGATGATCAGCCAGGCCTACGACGACCTGCGCGCCGGTTTCGAATTCGCCAAGGTCTACTACGCGGTCAAGGCCAACCCGGCCGTGGAGATCATCGACCTGCTCAAGGACAAGGGCTCGAACTTCGACATCGCCTCGATCTACGAGCTGGACAAGGTGATGAACCAGGGCGTGAGCGCCGACCGCATCAGCTACGGCAACACCATCAAGAAGTCCAAGGACATCCGTTACTTCTACGAGAAGGGTGTGCGCCTGTACGCCACCGACTCCGAAGCCGACCTGCGCAACATCGCCAAGGCCGCGCCGGGCTCGAAGGTCTATGTGCGCATCCTCACCGAAGGCTCGACCACCGCTGACTGGCCGCTGTCGCGCAAATTCGGCTGCCAGACCGACATGGCCATGGACCTGCTGATCCTCGCCCGCGATCTGGGCCTGGTGCCTTACGGCATCTCCTTCCACGTCGGCTCGCAGCAGCGCGACATCAGCGTGTGGGACGCCGCCATCGCCAAGGTCAAGGTGATCTTCGAGCGCCTGAAGGAAGAAGACGGCATCGAGCTCAAGCTGATCAACATGGGTGGCGGCTTCCCGGCCAACTACATCACCCGCACCAACAGCCTGGAAACCTATGCCGAGGAAATCATCCGTTTCCTCAAGGAAGATTTCGGCGACGACCTGCCGGAAATCATCCTCGAACCGGGCCGTTCGCTGATCGCCAACGCCGGCATCCTGGTCAGCGAAGTGGTGCTGGTGGCGCGCAAGTCGCGTACCGCCGTGGAGCGCTGGGTGTACACCGACGTGGGCAAGTTCTCCGGCCTGATCGAAACCATGGACGAATCGATCAAGTTCCCGATCTGGACCGAGAAGAAAGGCGAGATGGAAGAGGTAGTGATCGCCGGCCCGACCTGCGACAGCGCCGACATCATGTACGAGCACTATAAGTACGGCCTGCCGCTGAACCTGGCCATCGGTGACCGCCTGTACTGGCTGTCGACCGGCGCCTACACCACCAGCTACAGCGCGGTGGAATTCAACGGCTTCCCGCCGCTGAAGGCGTTCTACCTCTAAGCTTCGAAGGCCACCCAGCGCTCGGTGCTCGTCGGTTACGCCGAAACAGTGTCGACTGGGACTGCTTCGGCTCGACCGGCGAAAGCAACGAGCCTGCGCCGTTTTCCAGACGACCCGCCGTGTCGGAGCGGCCGGTTCGGCGCTCCGATCAGCCGCAATGGACGGCAAAGCGGCTCTGATTGCTGACGCAGCCCAGCATGGGCTGCAATTGCAGCCATGGGAGCGGCCTTGCTGCCATCGTTCCTAGGCTCTGTCTGAAAAGTTCTGATACGAAGGCCAGGCAAGGCCGAAGGCGGCCCCGCCTAAGGTGGCCCCGCCAAGGGTGGCCCCGCCAAAAACTGGCGAGGAACGGCCGGGGTCGCGTCCGACTGTACTTGAGTACTTGAGCATTCCGACGGGGCCGGCCTTCCGGCCGGTTTTCAACGCAGCATGGACGAGTATCAGGGCTTTTCAGACAGAGCCTAAACCGGAGCGCCGGCCACGCCCATAGGGTCGGACACCCGTTCAGCCCTTGGGGATCCGCGCCGAGGTTTCAGAACAACGCCTGTACCTTCTCCAATTCGCGCCGGGTCATCTGCCCCGTGCGGGTGTGCAGGTTCACATAGCTCTGCAACATCGCCAGCTTGGTATCGAGCAAGTCGCGCTTGGCCGAGAACAGCCGCTGCTGAGCATCGAGGATGTCCACCGTGGAGCGCACGCCGGCGCCGTAGCCCTTCTGCGCCGAGGTCAACGCCGTTTCGCTGGAACGCACGGCGGTGGCCAGGGCCTTGATCTTGTCGAAACCGGCGACCACACCCAGGTAATTCACCTCCACGTCCTCGCTCAATTGCTGCTGCTGCGCATCGAGGCTGGAGCGGGCGCTTTCCAACGCGGCGCGGGCCTTTTCCGACGAGGCGGTGACGCCGCCGCCCTGGTACAGCGGAATGTCCAGCACTACACCGAGGTAATAGGTCGACTGACGCTGGGACAGCTCGTTGATGTCGCTCTGGTCGATGCGTGCCACGCGCCCGCTCAGGGCCAGGGTGGGGTAATGCTGGGCCTTCTGCTGACGCAGGTTGGCTTCGGCCAGACTGATCGAGGCGCGGCTGACGCCCAGCACCCCGGCGCCCTGGTCGGCCTTGGCCATCCAGTAGTCCAGATCCTGCTCGGGGGCGAGCAATGCTGCGGCCGGCGCCTGCGTTTGCATCGCCGGAATGTGCGTGACGTCGATCCCGGAGCGTCCCGCCAGGCGGCGCAGGGCCGAGCGGTGTTGGGCCTGCAACTGGATTTCCTGGGCGCGCACCGAGTCGAGCCGTGCCTGCGCCTCGGCCAGGTCGGTGACTGTGCCCTCCCCCGCATCGAACAAACGCTGGGACTGGGTGGCCAAGCCTTCGATGGCGGCCTTCTGCTGAGTGGTCAAGGCCAGTTCGTTTTCCACCTGGGCCAGGTCGAAATAGGCTTCCACCACCCGATCGAAGAGTGCCTGGTCGGCATTGTCGTGCTGCACCTCGCCCAGTTGGCCGCGGGCCTTGGCCTGTTCGTAGGCGGCCCAGCGGCCCTTGTCGTAGAGCGGTTGGGTCACGGTCAGGGCAACGCTGTCGGCGGCGTATTGATCGTCCTGGCTATGGGCCGGCGATTGCCGCTCGAACTGCCCGCCATGGCCGTAGCGGGCGTTGATACCCACCTGCGGCAACAGTGCGCTGCGGCCGATGGCCCGCTCCTGGCGCGAGGCGTCGTAATCGTGGCCGGCGACCTGATAGGTGGCATCGTTGAGCCGCGAGGCATCGTACAGCCCCAATAGAGAAAGCGGCGGCTCGGCGGCCAACGCCGGGGCAGCGAACAGGCAGAGCACCAGAGTCAGTGGCAGACGCATGGTCAGGCTTCCTTCAACGAAGCACACGACTCGCGCGCGAGCCTGGAAGCAGCGGGTAGAACGTTCATCGGCGTGCACATGCCGATCTCTCCTCGAACGACAGAGGCGACTGCGCAACGCGCGCAGCGGTATACGAGCAGGGGCAGAACGATCCTGGACAGGCACATGCTCCTGCCGCCCTGCCGAGGTAACGGCTCGACGGTACGCCCGGGGGCAGCCTGTGGTTCGAGCGCAACGGTGTCTGACAGGCGCATGCTCACTCCTCCTTCAACGCACCGGCCATACGCTCGGCCACCGGCTGCATGAGGTAGCTGGCCAGGGTCCGCTCGCCGGTCTTGACCAGCACTTCGGCCTGCATGCCGGGTTTGATGTCCAGACCCAATTGCCGCAGTTCGATCACCGCCTGCGGATTGACCGCCACCTCCACTGCGAAATAGGCCGAGCCGGTTTTCTCATCCACCAACTGGTCGGCCGATACGGTCGCCACCTGACCGACGATCACCGGCGTGTGCACCCGCTGCAACGAACCGAAACGCACATCCACCGGCAAACCGGGCTTGAGGCGGTCGGCCATCATCGGCGGAAACTGCGCCTTGACCACCCAGCTCGAGCCCTGCGGCACGATGTCCAACAGACGTTGCCCCGGCTGGGCGATGCCGCCGACCGTGTGCACGGTCATGCCCATCACCTGGCCACTGACCGGCGCGGTGATCGCAGCGCTGTTGACGTCGAACTCCAGTGACTTGATCTGTTCCAGCAGGCTCGAGGTCTGTGCGCTGACCTGGGTCAGCTGGGTTTCGGCGTCGCTGCGAAACTGCTGGGTCTGCTGCAGGCCCTTGAGCTGGCTCTCGTTGATGCCCTGCTGGGTACGGCCGATGTCGGAAATGCTCGCCGCCAACTGCGCGCCCAATTGCGCGGCGCTGCTTTCGGCCTCGAACAGGCGGTTGCGCGGCAGATAGCCCTCGCGGGCCAGTTCGCGCATGCCTTGCAGCGACTGCTGCTGGAATTGCAGTTGCGCGGCGTGGTTGCGCTTGATCTCTTCGAAGCCCTTGAGCTGGTCGTTGAGCGAGGCGATCTCGTGCCGGCTGATCTGCATGCGGCTGGCCAGCTCGGCGCGGCGCGTGGCGAACAGATGGCCCTGCAACTCCATGGCCGCCACCGCGCGCGCATCGCCTGCGCGGGCCAGCAGCGCGTCGGACCACTGGATCTGCGGCAGATCGAGGCGTTCGGCCATCAGCCGGTCCTCCACCGCACGGGCGCTAAGCCATTGGCCCAGGGCGACGTCGAGCTGCGAACGGGCTTGCACGGTGTTCAACTGCATCAGCACCTGGCCCTGCTCGACCCGATCGCCTTCGCGCACGAGAATGCTGTCGAGCATGCCGCCGGTGCGCGACTGCACCGTCTTGCGTTCGCCGGAGACCACCACCGTGCCGCTGCCGACCACACCGCGGTCCAGGGGCGCCAGGCAGGCCCACGCCAGAAAACCACCCAGGCCCAGCAGCAGGCACCAGACCCCAATGCGGGCGATGCCGGCGGCGTCGGCGTCGGGGCGGTGAGCGATGGGCGACACGTCTTTGAAACTCGCTTGCATGGCGGCCTCAGGCTTGTTGGCTGCTGATTTCGACGGGCTTGCCGCTCGGCACCGGCACCAGCGTCTTGAGCACCTGGTCGCGCGGACCGAACAGGTGCTGCACGCCGTCGCGCAGGAATAGCAGCTTGTCCACGGCGTTGAGCACATTCGGTCGGTGGGTCACCAGCACCACCGTGCAGCCGTCGGCCTTGAGCCGGCGCACGGCCTGCACCAGGGCCAGCTCGCCGGCGTCGTCGAGGTTCGAGTTGGGTTCGTCGAGCACCACCAGTGCCGGTTTGCCGTACAGCGCACGGGCCAGGCCGATGCGCTGCTTCTGCCCACCGGACAGGCCCAGCCCGCCGCTGCCGAGCAGCGTGTCGTAGCCATTGGGCAATTGCAGGATCATGTCGTGGATGCCGGCCAGTTGCGCGGCGGCGATGACCTGCTCGGCCTGCACCTCGCCGAATCGGGCGATGTTCTCGGCGATGCTGCCGTCGAACAGCTCGATGTCCTGGGGCAGATAGCCCAGGTGCGGGCCCAAGGCCTCGCGCGACCACTGGGCGATCTCGGCGCCGTCCAGGCGCACCGAGCCTTGCCGGGCCGGCCAGATACCGACCATGGCCCGCGCCAACGATGATTTACCCGACGCGCTGGGGCCGATGATGGCCAGCACTTCACCCTTGGCCAGGCTGAGCGTCACGCCGTTGATGGCCGGTTTCTGCTGGCCGGGCGGAGTCACCACCAGGCGCTCCAGGCTCAGCGCGCCGCTGGGCGCCGGCAACGGCATGCGTGTGCCGGCTTGGGGGAATTCAGCGAGCAGGCGGTTCAGGCGCAGGTAGCTGCTCTTGGCGTTGCCCATCTGCTTCCACGAACCGATCAGCGCCTCGGCCGGCGCCATGGCCCGCCCCAGCAGCACCGACACGGCGATCATCACTCCGGCGGAGATCTGGTTCTCGATCACCAGGATCGCGCCCAGGCCCAGGGCCAGGGACTGCCAGGTCATGCGTACGAAACGCGACAGCGAGGCGATGCGCGCGCTTCGGTCGCTGGCCCGGGCCTGCTCGACGATCATGCGCTGCTGCACGTTGAACCAACGCCGGCGCAGTGGCGCGAGCATGCCCAGGGCCTGGATCACCTCGGCGTTGTGCAGCGTGCCGTTGACGTAGCTGGACGAGGCCACCGACAGACGATTGGCTTCGGCCATGCTCTTGCGCGTGGTCAGCTCGTTCCATAATGCCAAGGCGGCCAGGATCAGCGAACCGATGACGGTGAACACCCCCAACCAAGGGTGGAACAGAAACGTGGCGATCAGGTACAGCGGCAGCCACGGCGCATCGAACAGGGCGATCAGGCCGGGGCCGGTGACGAATTGGCGGATGCTGTTGAGGTCGCTGAGCACCTGGGCGGGGTTGGCGCTGTGCTCTTTCAGGCTGCGCTCGAAGGCGGCGTCGAATACCCGCTCGCCCAGGTGCGTATCGAGCCCGGCGCTCATGCGGATCATCACCTGCCCGCGCACCCATTCGAGCACGCAACTCAGGGCGAAGAAGCCGAGCAGGATCAGGCTCAGCATCAGCAGCGTGGTCTCGTTGCGGCTGGTCAGCACCCGATCGAACACCTGCATCATGTAGATCGACGGCACCAGCATCAGCAGGTTGATCACCCCACTGAACAGGGCCAACACGCCAAACAAATGACGGTAGCGCAGCAGGGCAGCATCGATTTCGCGGGAGGGATCGAGGAACAGGCGCATGGGAATCCGGCAGGTAGGCAGCGTTGAAGGTGACAAAGCAAAATCGATGCCGATTACAGCCCAGGCTGGTCGTTCGTTTGGATGGCTGACACAGGCAGTCGGTGGGTGCTTGGTGATCAATTCATCGGCTCAAGGCTTGGCTTCTTGAGCGCCTGCGTAAAGGGCATACCAGGCATCGGTGTTCACAGCGCCGTCACCGATGAACGCGGGGAGATGACTTGACACAGTCAATGGTAACAATTCTCATACGCGCCTTATAAAATTTACCATCCAGGTCTACCAGCCATGTCCCGCTATGTACGTGCCGAGCGTTGCAACTCTCCGATGAACCTGTTGACGATGGCGGTCTGCATGGCGGCGTTTTCACCCGCCTATGCCGAGGACCGGGAGACCTCGTCGCAGCCGGCCGAAGCGGGCGGCGTGATCGAATTGGGTGCCACCGATATCGTCAACACGCACCTGGGCAGCACTACCGAAGGCACCACCTCCTACACCACCGGCCCCATGTCCACCGCCACCAAACTGCCGCTGAGCATGCGCGAAACGCCGCAGGCGGTGACGGTGATCACCCGTCAGCGCATGGACGATCAGGGCATGACCAGCATCAACGATGTGGTCAAGGCCACCCCAGGGCTGTTTCTCAACTACGCCGACGGCCCTGGGCGCGAGGGCTATACCGCCCGCGGCTTCAACGTCGACAACCTGATGTACGACGGCATCCCCAGTGGCTACAACGGGGTGAGCGTCGGCGTGCAGCCCAACCTGGCCATGTTCGACCGCGTCGAAATCGTGCGCGGCGCCACAGGCCTGGTGACCGGCGCCGGCAACCCTTCGGCGGCCATCAACCTGGTGCGCAAGCGTCCGCTCGCCGAGCAGAAAGTGACGTTGACCGGCGCGGTCGGCAGTTGGGACGACTACCGCGGCGAACTCGACGCCTCCAGTGCCCTCAACCCCAACGGTACGTGGCGCGGACGCGTGGTGAGTTCCTACCAGGACGCCAACAGCTTCATGGACAACGCCGTGCAACGTCACAGCCTGTTCTATGCGGTGACCGAGGCCGACCTGAGCGACGACACCACGCTGACCCTCGGCTATTCCAACCAGAAGGACAAGAAGACCAATTTCTGGGGCGCGACCATGGTCGGGCTCGATGGCCATCACCTCGACCTGCCGCGCTCCTACAACCCCGGCACGCGCTGGGAAAACAAGGATCAGGAGGTCAACACCCTGTTCGCCGAGTTGCGCCATCAACTGGCCAACGACTGGAAGCTGCAGATCAACGCCAACTATGCGGAGCAGGATGCGTTGTTCTCCGGCTCCTACCAGTCGCGCTGGGCACCCGACCACAGTTTGCAACGTACGGTCTACCAAGCGTCGTACGACGAGAACCAGGCAGGGCTGGACGCCTTCGCCAGCGGCCCGTTCCAGGCCTTCGGACGCACCCACGAGCTGGTGGTCGGGGCCAGCAAGCGCATCTATGACATGACCACGCACAACTACTCGCCCTACGACCTCTACTGGCCACTGGAAGGCGCCAAGCCGAATTTCACCAGAACCACCGACAACCGTGCGGTCACCACCCAGGACGGGGTCTACCTGACCACCCGTCTGAGCCTGGCCGACCCGCTCAAGCTGATTCTGGGTGGCCGTCTGGATTGGTACGACTACGACGACCGCGATGGCAACGGCGACTACAAGGTCACCCGCAACGTCACGCGTTACGCAGGGCTCATCTACGACCTGGACGACCATCATTCGGTCTACGTGAGCTACAGCGACATCTTCACCCCGCAAACCGCGAAAGACACCTCGGCGACGCCGGTCACCCCCATCGTCGGCAAGAACTACGAAGTGGGCATCAAAGGCGAATACTTCGACGGGGCCTTGAACGCCAGCGTGGCGCTGTTCCGCATCGATCAGGAAAACCGCGCGGTGCAGGTGTTCGTGCCCAACTGCCCGCAGAACGAGTGCTACGAGGCGTCGGGGCTGGTGCGCAGCCAAGGTGTCGACATGGAGCTGCAGGGCGCGTTGACCGAGAACTGGCAGGTGGGCGGTGGCTATACCTATGCGCGCGTGCATACCCTCAAAGACGATGCCGCCCCGCAAAACGAGCACCAGCGCTTCGATACGGTCATTCCCGAGCACTTGTTCAAGCTGACCACCAGCTATCGGTTCCAGGGCGACCTGGAGCGCCTGCGCATTGGCGGCACCGTATCGTGGCAGAGCCGCATCTACAACGACCTGGCGTTGTACGACGGCAGCCAATACCGCTTGAAACAAGGCAGCTACGCCATTACCGACCTCATGGCCGGTTACCGGGTCAACGACAACCTCGACCTGCAGCTGAACGCCAACAACATCTTCGACCGCACGTACTACTCGGCCATCGCCAACGGGATTTCCTATGCGGGCGATACCTACGGCAATCCGCGCAACCTGATGTTGACGGCCAAGTACAGCTTCTAACGGCTCGGCCCGATGTCTTGTGCCCCATGGCATCGGGGCATCGGGCAGCCACGCCTCACAGGTTCGCCTGCACCCAGCACTGCTCGATCCAGTCTTCCAGCGCCTTCACCCGCTTGGGCTCGTAGCGGTTGTTCAGGCGCACCAGGTGCACCGGCAGGCCCGTCAGGCCCCACTCCGGCAGCAACTCGAGCAACTCCCCCGAGTCGACCCATTCCTGGAACAACCAGCGCGGCCCGGGATGGAAACCCGCGCCCTGGCGCACCGCCTGCAAGATGCCGCCCACGTTGTTGAGATAGAACACGCCCTGCAACTCGACGCTGACTTCCTTGCCGTCGCGCTGCAGGCGCAGGCGCGTGCGATGTCGCTCCTGGCCGAGCGAATAGAGGATGGCGCGGTGGGTGGCGAGGTCCTGCGGCTTTTGCGGCAAGCCGTGGGCGCGCACGTAGGCGGGGCTGGCGTACAGCCCGCTGGGCATGCTGCCGATGCGCCGGGTGAGCATGTCCGAGACCGGCAGTTCGCCCACGCGCAAGGCCAGGTCCATGGCTTCGCCGCGCAGGTCGATGCGCGAATCCGACAACACCAGGTCCAGCAGCACCTGCGGATGCTGACGCTGGAAGGCGGTCAGCCAGGACACCAGATGACGTTCGCCGAAATTGACCGGGGCGGTCATGCGCACCGTGCCGGCGATCAACGGCGAGCCGCCGTCGAGGTCGGCGATGACCCCTTCCATCTCGTCGATCAACGGTTTCATCAATTCATAGGCCCGTGAGCCGGCCTCGGTCATGGCCACTTGCCGCGTGGTGCGATTGAGCAGGCGCACGTTGAGGCGTTTTTCCAGAGAAGAAATTCGCCGACTGACCGACGAAGGCTCTAGATCATGGTCATCAGCGGCTTTGGTCAGGCTGCCGCGCTCGACGATGCGGAAAAACAAGCGCCATAGCGAAATGTCATCATTCATGCATAAACCGCAATTCTCTTTTGAATATTATCCCCTTCAAGTGCACTTATCCCTCAAATACCATCCCTCGTCTACTCATGCATGGAAGGGAAGCGAGAGGCCATGGAAGTCAAGCAAGACGCCACCCGAAAGGCCTTGGTGCTATGCGCGGTATGCCTGGCCGGTTTGATCCTGCCGTTGGAGTACACCGGCCCGGCCATGGCACTGTCGGCCATCGGTGACCAGCTCGGCGGCAGCTCCGTCGCGCTGGCCTGGGTGGTCAACGCGTTCGCCTTGAGTTTCGGCAGCGCCATCATGGCCGCCGGTACCCTGGCCGACCTGTACGGCCGCAAGCGCATGTTCTGCTGGGGCATCGGCAGTTTCACGCTGTTGTCGGTCGTGGTCAGTTGCGCACCGAACGTGGTCTTTCTCGATCTGCTCCGTGGCCTGCAGGGCATCGCCGCAGCGCTGACCATGGCCGGCGGCTCGGCGACCCTGGCCCAGGAGTTTCAAGGGCATGCGCGTACCCGCGCCTTCGGCCTGCTGGGCACCGCCTTCGGCCTGGGCCTGGCGTTCGGGCCGGTGGTCTCGGGCCTGCTGGTCGAGCATTTCAACTGGCGCGCCATCTTCCTGCTGGGCGCGGCCTTCGGCGCGCTGGCCTGGCTGCTGGCCGCGCCGCGCATGTTCGAAAGCCGCGACCCCGATGCCCGGCACCTGGACTGGGCCGGAGTGCTGAGCTTCAGCGCCATGCTGGTGGCGCTGACCTTCGCCATCATGCAGGTGCCCGCCCAGGGCTGGCGCAGCGTCACGGTGGTCGGGCTGCTGCTGGGTGCGCTGCTGCTGTTCGCGCTGTTCGTGCGTATCGAACGGCGCCAGGCGCGGCCCATGCTCGATCTGGCGCTGTTCGCCGACAAACGCTTCGTCGGCGTGCAACTGCTGCCGATCGCCACGGCGCTGAGTTTCATCGTGCTGTTGATCCTGCTGCCGCTGCGTTTCGTGGGCGTCGAACAATTGAGCGCTGGCCAGGCCGGGCTGCTGATGATGGGGCTGTCGCTGCCGATGCTGCTGGTGCCGTTCCTGGCGGCGCTGCTGGCGCGCCATATCGCCCCGGCCAACCTGTGTTGCGTTGGCCTGCTGTTGGCCGGCGTCGGCCTGCTCTGGCTGGCGCGGGTCGAGGTCGGCGCCGATTGGCTGGCGCTGTGCCTGCCCATGCTGCTGATCGGCACCGGCTCGGCCATGCCTTGGGGCCTGATGGACGACCTGTCGATCAAGGTGGTGTCGGTCGAACGCGCTGGCATGGCCACCGGCATCTTCACCACCATGCGCGCCTGTGGCGAGGCGGTGTGTGTCGCCGCCGCGCTGGCGATCCTCAACAGCCTGTTGCAACTGCCGCTGGACACCGTATTGGCCGAGCCCGCCGCCAAAGCGCTAGCCGGCGAGCTGGCCACCGGCAGCTTCTCCGCCGCCCAGGCCAGCGCCGGGGCGTTGACCCGCGCCGACCTCATGGCGCTGTACGGCGACGCCTTCGCCAGCCTGGCCAACGGCCTGGGCGCGCTGACCCTGGCCGCCGCACTGGTCAGCCGCTGGGCGCTGCGCGAGCCGCAATCGGGTTACCAGGCACCTGCCGCCCCCCGCAGCCCACGGTGATCCGCGCCGTGGCTCGATCGATCAACGTCCTTGAGGAAGTCATGATGGAACGTGACAACAAACCTGCTGCGCCCTTGTCCCTCGTGCCCATTGCGCAGGCCCTGGAGGGCGTCGGCGCCGGTCGTTCGCAACAGATGGTGGAGATCGCCCATTGGTGCCAGTCGTACCTGTGCAACCCACACCCGGAACTGGGCCGCAGTGGCGCCGTATGCCCATGGTCGCCTCCGGCCATCAAGCGCGAGACCTTCTGGCTGGTGGACGTACCCCTGGCCGGGCGCGACGACGAAACCATAGCCCGCGACCTGCTGAGCCTGATCGACACCTTCAAGCAACGTGCCCCGCACAGCGGCAGCGCCACCCAATTCAAGACCATCGTCTGCGTCCTCCACGGCCTGGAGGATCCGGCGCGGGTCAACCACTACCACGCCCTGCTCAAGCCGCGCTTCCTCGCCGCCGGTTTGATGCTCGGCGAGTTCTATTCGCACTGCCCCAAGCCCGGACTGCGCAGCGACCACTTCAACCCCTTGCGCTCGCCGGTGCCGCTGTTGGTGGTACGGGAGATGGTCGAGCTGGACATCGCGTTCCTCTCCGACCAGCCGCAGTTCGTCGAAGCCTACCTGCGCACCCATGGCGCGCGGGCACGTATCGGCATCAATTCGGTCCTGCACCAGGAAGACCGCCTGAGCCTGAGCAACGAGCAATGGGAGGTGCTGCGGCGTATCGCCAACCGTTGACGCAACCGTCCCCGTCCCTTTTGCCTGAGTGCCCTGGAGATCCTAGAAATGCCCGTTCGTATGCCTGAGCCGTACCGTATCAAGATGGTCGAGCCACTCAGAACCACCACGCCCGAATACCGCCAGCAGGCGCTGCACAAGGCCGGCCTCAACCCGTTCCTGCTGCGCGCCGACGATGTCTTCATCGACCTGCTGACCGACAGCGGCACCGGCGCCATGAGCGACCGCCAATGGAGCGCCATGCTCGCCGCCGACGAGTCCTATGCCGGCAGCAGAAGCTTCTTCAAGCTCAGCGACACCGTCGAGCGCCTGTTCGGCTACCCGCACACCATTCCCGTGCACCAGGGCCGTGGCGCCGAGCAGATCCTCTTCCCCTGCCTGGTCGAGCGCGCCCGCGAGCGCGGGGCGACGGCGCCGGTGTTCATTTCCAACCACCACTTCGACACCACCAAGGCCCACGTGGAAATCGCCGGGGCCCTGGTGAAGAACCTGATCTGCCCGGCTGCGCTGGACACCGCACGGCACGACGACTGGAAAGGCAACTTCGACCTGGCGGCACTGGCCAATGAAATCGAGCTGCTCGGTGCGCACCAGGTGGCGGCGGTGGTGATCACCATCACCTGCAACAGCGTCGGTGGCCAGCCGGTGGCGATGGACAACCTCCGCGACGCCGCCTCCATGGCGCGCCAGCACGGGATTCCGGTGGTGATCGATGCTGCGCGTTTTTCCGAAAACGCCTACTTCATCCAGCAGCGCGACCCGCTGTACCGCGATCGCTCGATCCCTGAAATCGTCTTGGAAATGTTCCAGTACGCCGACATCTTCACCATGTCGGCCAAGAAGGACGCCATGGTCAACATCGGCGGCCTGTGCTGCTTCCGGGAGGAAGGCGCGCTACTGCACGCGGCCCAGCTGCGCTGTGTGCCGATGGAAGGCTTCATCACCTACGGCGGCCTGGCCGGGCGCGATCTGGAGGCCATGGCCGTGGGGCTGGACGAGGCCTGCGACGTGCACCATCTGGCCAGCCGCATCGGTCAGGTGACCTACCTGGCCGACCGCTTGCAGGCCGCAGGCGTGCCGATCCAGACCCCGGTCGGCGGCCATGCGGTGTTCGTCGATGCCGGCAAGATCCGCCCGGACGTGCCAGGGCACCATTTTCCGGCGCAGATGCTGGTCAACGCGCTGTATCTGGAGAGCGGCGTGCGGGCCACGGAGATCGGCTCGCTGATGATGGGCCGCCACCCGCAGACCCGCGAACAGGAGCCGGCGCTGTTCGAGCTGATGCGCCTGACCATTCCACGCCGCACCTACACCGACAACCACATGGACTACGTGGCCGACTCGCTGGTCGAGGTGATCGACCGCGCCGCCAGCCTGCGCCCGCTGGACTTCGTCTACGAGCCCCCGGTATTGCGCCAGTTCACCGCACGCTTCGAAGAAATCTGACCCACCCTTACCTCAGGATCATTTCCATGGGCCAAGCAAATACCCGTGTCACGGCAGCGCACGAGGCTGACCGTACAGTAGAAGAGTATCTCGAGCTCGCGCGGGAAATACGCCACAAGCTGCGCGCCGAACAGGAAGTGAGCGACTCGCAGGGCACCTATAGCCCGAGCATGCACCAGTGGTTCCGCGAACACGGTTTCTACCGTTTGCTGCAACCCAAGCGCTATGGCGGCCACGAGCTGAGCCTGAGCGATTTCTACCGGGTCATGATCGAGATTTCCCAGGGCCATCCGGCCTTGGGCTGGAGCCTGACGCTGGCCGCCGGGCATGCGTTGACGCTGGCCTCGCACTGGCCGCAGGTAGTGCAGGACGAAGCGTTCGCCGGCGACGGGCACTTCATCGCGCCGCACCGCGCCTTCCCCGGCGGCACCTGCACCACGGTCGAGGGCGGTTATCGCGTGAGCGGCACCTTCGCCTACTGCACCGGCGTCACCTACTCCACCCATGCCATCGTCACGGTCATGCACACGCCCAAGACCGGCGTACCGCACAGCCTCGCCTGCCTGGTGCCGCGTGCGGACTTCACCATCCTCAACGACTGGGGCGGTAGCGAAATCCTCGGCATGCGCGCCAGCGGTTCGAACAGCATCCGCCTGGACGACGTCTTCGTCGCCGCTCAGTACGCCGTGCCCTTCGCCGGATTCTTCGCCAACCAGAACGTACGCCGGGGCACCGTCGGTACGCGCCTGCACGGCAACCCGCTGTACCTGGGTTACCTCATGCTGCCCTACCACGCCAATCTGCTGGCACCGGTGATCGGCGCGGCGCGGGCGGCGCTGGACGAGTACCAGAGTTTGCTCAGGACACAACCGCACCCGCTCGACCCGAGCCAGACCCGCGGCGGCGACGCGCACTACCAACGGGCTTTCGGCCAGGCCCTGGCCATGACCGACGCCGCCGAAGCCACCCTGCTCTACACCTGCGAACAGCACCAACGTCTGGCCCAGCGCTGGCAACGGGATGGCCAGCCGATCAGCGTGGCCGAAAACGTACGTGCCTGGGGCGTGCTGCAGCAGGCCGGCCGACAAGCCTGTGAAGCGGTCGAGCTGCTGTTCCGCACCTCGGGCACGTCGCAGGCGCGCTGCGACACGCGCATGCTGCGCTACTTCAGCGATGTCTCGATGTACCGCGGCCACGTCGGCGCGCAGTGGGAGTCGTTCTCGACCTACGTTGGCCGTGCCGAACTGGGCATGCCCCTGGAGTTTCTCGAACTATGACCGCTCCCCATGCCGCAGGCGTCAGTACGACCCGCACCGGGCAACAGTATTTGCAGGCCATCGACGATGGCCGCGCCGTGTTCATCAACGGCCAGTGCCTGACCCGGCACAGCCAGCACCCGGCATTTTCCGGCGCCGTGGCGTCGGTGGCCAGGCTGTACGACTACCAGGCCAGCCACCTCGACGAGATGGCCTTCGCCCTAGACGGCGAACGCCATGTGGGCAAGGCCTGGGAGCTGCCGGCCCGCCACGAGCAATTGCTCGGCCGTGCCCATGCCTCACTGGCCTGGGCACGGCAGAGCCTCGGCTGGCTGGGCCGCAGCCCCGACCATGTGGCGGCGGCGCTGACCGGCATGATGACCCACATCGAGGTGTTCGAAGCGCACTCGCCGGAGCGCGCCGCTGCGCTCAAGGCCTACTTCGATGACGCCCGCCGACGCGATCTGTACCTCACCTACACCATCGTCAACCCTCAGGGCGACCGCTCGCGCAGCCCGGGCGAGCACACCGACAACCTCTACCACACCCTGGGTGTGGTGAAGGAGACCGACGCCGGGGTGATCGTCAAAGGCGCGAAGATGCTCGGCACCGCCGCCGTACTGGCCGACGAAGTGCTGGTGGGCGTTCAGAACCCGCTCAAGCCCGGGGTCGACGACCGCTACGCGCTGTCGTTCGCCTTGCCGCTCAACACGCCCGGCATCAGGATCCTTTCGCGCGCCTCATATGCCGAAGGCAAGAACGCCTTCGACCACCCGCTGAGCAGCCGCTTCGACGAAAACGACGCGCTGATCCACTTCGACAACGTGCTGGTGCCCTGGGAGCGGTTGTTCGTCTACGGCGACACCGCCATGTGCCGCCGCCAGTTCCACGGCACCGCCGCCGAAGTGCTGATGGACACCCAGAGCCTGGCCCGCCTGACCGCCAAGCTGCACTTCCTCACCGGCCTGGCGCAGCGCATGACCGAAATAACCGGCGTCAGCGACTTTCCGGCAGTGCGCGAAATCCTCGGCGAAATGGCGTGCAACACGCTGATGATCGAGGGTCTGTTCAAGAGCCTGATCCATTGCCCGGTGACGCAGAACGGCTATGTGGTCCCGGACAAGAAGCACCTGTACATGTGCCAGGCGGTGGCGCAGTCGGTGTATCCGAAGTTCATCGAGGCGCTGCGCAAGCTGGCGGGCGGCGGCGTGATCATGCTGCCGTCCCATGTCGACGACCTGCACAACCCCGAGGCCCGTCTATTGGTCGAACAGACGCAGTACTCGTCCAGCGCCACGCCGCTGGAGCGGGTGCAACTGATGAAGCTGGCCTGGGATGCGATGGGTTCGGAGTTCGGCTCGCGCCACCTGCAATATGAAATGTTCTATTCCGGTCCGCATTTCGTGGCATTGGCGCGGGTGCACAGCGAGTATGACTGGGAGGCGGCCAAGGCGATGGCCTGTTCGGCCCTGGTGGAGACAGCCGAGTCGTACTGCCCGACCGCCGATGGCGCAGGCCAAGCGGCAGGTTCGTCGGTGTCTTGGTAATTCGCTGAAAGTGCCACGTAGCGGTGGGCTTGCGGTGCAGTGGAAGGCGCCATACGCCTGTAGGAAACAGGCAGCGCCTTTAGGGTTTCATCGCACCGAGCTTCAGCGTGCCGCCCCCCATCGTTCGGCCACGGGATACAGTGTGGCCAACGTGCGCCGTGCCTGCGCCGCTTGCAAATAGGGAAACAGCCGCTGGGTCAAATCCTCGAGGCCCAGGCGCTTGCCCTCCACCGTCGGCGAGCACATCCATACCTTCACCCGCAAGCCACCGGCGATCCGCTGCACGTGAGGCGCCACCAGGGATTTGAAACAGGCAGGCTGCAACGGTGGCAGCGTGCCGAAGGCCGCCACGCTGAACACCAGGCTGGTCGTGAGGTGGCGTTGATCGACGTCGAAGCCGTCGAAGGCCGTCCACGGCACCGGCTCGGACGCATTGGCGAACGACAACGTGTCGCGGTTGACCGTCAGCACGCATTGGCCATGGCGCTGGCGCAGGGCTTCGGCCAGGGTCAGCCCGGCCAGGCCCAGCAACAGAAACGCCAGGGCCACGCCCCACATCAACAGGTTGACGCCTTTGGACGCCTGCGCCGACAGCGTCATCGTCACCTGCATGAGCCAGATGCCCATGAGCGCCGAGCCCAGGGCCAATGCGGCGCAGGCCATGGCCTTGCCCAACGAGGACTCATACAGGCGGAAAGTATCGGTCGGTCCCTGCGCCGCCTGCTGCAAGGCGGCCAGATGAGTTCGGCGCGCGACGTCATCCATGCCGTTGCAAGGTGTCCAGACGCTGCTGCGCCTGGGCCGCATCGCGGTAGGCGGACAACAGCGCGATCACCTCCTCGCGGCCCAGTTGGCGTCCTCGGCTGGCCAGGCCTGCCGACAGGATGCGCACCTGGGGGCCGTGGTCGCGCTCCACCAGCGCCTGGTTGCAGAACGCTTGCATCTTCACCACGCGGTGGGTCGGTAGCACGGCATCGTCGGTCAGGTGCAGGGTTTGCGCGAGCATGCCCATGGCCTCCTTCTCGACCTCGATGCGGTCGACTTTGGCCAGGTCAATGGGCTTGTCCAGGGTGTCGACGAACAACTGCCGACGGGTCAGGCGCATGAACACATCGCGACCGGCATTGCGGTGCTGCCAGGTGATCCACAGCGCGCCCAGCAGGATGAACGCCGTGCAGGCGATCAGGTCGAGGCGGCCCATCATCAGCGTCACCCCTTGCAGCACCAGTAGGCCCAGCACGGCGACGGGGCCCCAGACCTTGTAGAGCGTCGAGTTGGTGAACTCGGTTTGTTCAGGCACGCGCTCGAGGGTGCGCATGAGCTCGGCGATGACCTGCTGGCGTTGGGCAGCGCGAGCGGGGTCGAGGAAAGCGGTGCCGGGGTGTTCGGGGGTGGTCACGATGAACTCCTGTTGATAGCCATTGGCGTGCCTTGGCCGGTACAGGTCGCACGTGTTCGGCCTGGGTGCGGGGCGACGCTGGCCATCGCTGCCGGGCTGTGCTTCGCTGCAGGTTTCGACCAGACAGGGCAGGCATTGAAAGGGAGACGCGTAACGCTGGCAACGGCCATGGACGCTTCGCACAACAAATGCTGCGGCGCCCACAATGCAGAGTCGGACGAATGTGCGGAAGTTAACAGTTTGCGCAGGCTATGGATAACGACTAACGAGCGCGCGAAGCCTCACTCGCCTTCGAACAACCCGAGATATTGCAAACCGTTGTAACTGGGTTTCAAGGACGTCGAGACGACCGTACCGCCATCGGAATACCAGACAATGGCATTGGCTCGAGTAATGCCAAGTTTCACGCAGGCGGCTTTCAACATTGGCATGTCGGCACGATCGACGGCGGAGTCTTCGAGAATGTCATCGAGATCGACTGGCTCGGCGCGCCGGCGTAAGCCGATGCCTTGAGCACGTCGCAGAAGCACGCTCGCCCTGTAGCGTTTGAAACGTCCCCTCAACGAGAGGCCAACACCACAAGACCCCACCCCTGCGGGCCTTGTGGCGAGGCGGCAGGCGTTGCCACCGACCGCCCTACTCCAGCGTTTCGACCACCCCTTGATCTTCCCCCAGGAACCCACCGCTCTGATGCTGCCAGAGCCGTGCGTAGGTGCCATTGCTGGCCAGCAGCTCGGCATGGCTGCCTTGCTCGATGATGCGCCCGTTGTCCATGACGATCAGCCGGTCCATCGCAGCAATGGTCGACAGCCGATGCGCGATGGCGATGACGGTCTTGCCTTGCATCATCTCGTCGAGGCTTTCCTGGATCGCCACTTCCACTTCCGAGTCCAGCGCACTGGTGGCTTCGTCCAGCAGCAGGATGGGCGCGTCCTTGAGCATGACCCGGGCGATGGCCACGCGCTGGCGCTGGCCACCGGAGAGCTTGATGCCGCGCTCGCCCACCAGGGTGTCGTAACCGCTGTGCCCGTGCTTGTCGCTCAATTGCTGGATGAAGCCGTCGGCCTGGGCGTGGGTGGCCGCCCGGCGGATCTGCTCGTCGGTGGCCTCGGGTCTGCCGTAGGCGATGTTGTCGCGAATCGAGCGGTGCAGCAGCGAGGTGTCCTGCGTGACCATGCCGATCGCGCTGCGCAGGCTGTCCTGCGTCACTTCGGCGATGTTCTGACCGTCGATGCTGATGGCACCGCTGTCGACATCGTAGAAACGCAGCAGCAGGTTGATCAGCGTGGACTTGCCCGCACCGGAGCGGCCGACCAGGCCGATCTTCTCGCCTGCGGCGATGTCGAGGCTCAAGCCGTCGAGCACCTGGCGTTCGCCGTTGTAGTTGAAGCTGACCTGGTCGAAACGCACTGCTCCGCCACGGGTTTGCAGCACGTCGGCGTTGGGCGCGTCCTGCACCTTGGGACCGCGCGTGAGCGTGTCCATGCCGTCTTGCACGGTGCCGATGCTTTCGAACAGCGAGGTCATCTGCCACATGATCCAGTGCGACATGCCGTTGATGCGCAGGGCCATGGCAGTGATGGCGGCCACCGCGCCGGCGCCTACGGCGTCCTGATGCCAAAGCCACAGCGCATAGCCGCCGGCGCCCATGATCAGTGCGACCACCAGGACCTGGTTGGCGATCTCGAACTGGCTGACCAGGCGCATCTGGCGAAAGCCGGTCTGCTTGAAATCTTCCATCGCCGCCCGCGCGAAGTGGGCTTCACGTTTGGAATGGGAGAACAGCTTGACCGTGGTGATGTTGGTGTAGGCGTCGGAGATACGCCCGGTCATGGACGAGCGCGCATTGGCCTGCTCCTGGCCGACGCGGCCAAGGCGCGGCACGAAGTACCACAGGGTCAGGCCGAACAGGGCGAGCCAGGCCAGGAACGGCACCATCAGCCGGGGCGCGAAGCCGCCCGCCAGGGCAACGATGGCCACGAAGTACACTCCGATACCGGGAATGATCTCGACCAGGGTGAACAGCACCTCGCGCACGGCCAGCGCCGTCTGCATGACCTTGGTGGTGACCCGCCCGGAGAACTCGTCGGAAAAGAACGACAGACTCTGGCGCAGCATCAGCCGGTGGAAGTCCCAGCGCAGGCGCAACGGCAGGTTGATCGCCAGCACCTGGTGCTGCACCAGCGTGCGCAGCGACACCAGCGCGATGCTGACCACCAGCACGCTGCCGACGCCCCACAGCACCCGCTGCTCCTGATCGCTGACCACGCCGCCGACCTTCCAGGTGGAGAGCAGGTCCACGACCTGGCCCAGGAAGGAGAACAGCCAGGCCTCGTAGATCGATACGGCGGCGCTGAGCAGCGCCATCATCAGGATGTAGCGACGGGCGCCGCGGGTGCAGGCCCACAGAAAGCGCGCCAGGCCCATGGGCGGTGGCGGGGCTTCGTCGGGGGGGAATGGGTCTAGCCAGCGTTCGAAGGCGCGCAGCATGGGGGGCTCCAAATAGGTCGACGGGGCGATTTTGTCAGTAATCGTCGGTAGTTGACCTGTTGGAGACGCGGAATGCTGCGTGCGTGTGCATCGGACGATACGACTTGGTCAGGTTGGCAAGCTCTGCTTGGTCAAGGGTTTTGGACGCTGCGGTGGATCACCTTTGCAGCCGCACGACCAGCTCGAGACCTTCAAACGTAGCGCGATGGAATTGCAGATCGTCTGCCGAATGAGGCGCACCTGGCCGAACTGCCCGGCGACATAGCGCAGGCAGGCGACCATGAATGCACAAATGCGCTCCGCTCAGCCCCTTTGCGCCAGGTACTGCTCGACGGCCGTGATGTCCCCCACGAACTCGACGCGCTCGCCTTTGCTTTGCCGCTGATGCGCATACATCGGGTCGTAGTACTCGAGCAACAGAACCTCGATCCAAGCGCGATGCAGGTCTACCGAACCGGAGCCACGCTGCTCGTCCAGCGCCGCTGACATCGACGCACGCAAGCGCTGGTGGCGCTCGCCGCCAAGACGCTTGTGGATGTTGTCCAGGCTCTGCAACAGGCGTTCGGCGAACCGTTCAAGGCCGTGCTCTTGCCCATGCACATCGAGGAACTCCGCACTCAGGTCGGTCACGTAGTCACGCAGGATACGTTCGACACGGTTCTCGAAAGTGTCCTCCAACCATATCAGCGGGTAACGCTGCATCCCTTGATACAACCCGATAGGCACGTTGCAGCTGCCTACGGTGCGGCCCTCGTCCTCGAGCACGAAACGATCAATGCCCGCATGGCGTTTCTTCAGGACATCGATGGCCAGACGGTTCTCGAAATCGATCTGCGCCGGCTGCCCGGTGGCACGCTTGCCAAAGCTCGATCCGCGGTGGTTGGCGTAACTTTCCAGATCCAATGCGTCGGGCCGCTTGGCCAGCACCTCGGTCTTGCCCGTGCCCGTCATACCGCCGAGCACCACGAAATCGCACTGCGCAACGGCCTGCTCCAGGGTATCGATCAGGAAGGTGCGCATCGCCTTGTAGCCGCCCACCACACGCGGATAGTCGATTCCCGCTTCGCGCAGCCACTGCTGCACGATCTGCGAGCGCAGACCGCCGCGGAAGCAGTACAGATAGCCTTGCGGATTGTCTTGGACGAATTGCGTCCAGGCGGCAATCCGTCGTGCCTTGACCTCGCCGCAGACGAGCTGGTGACCAAGCCGGATGGCTGCATCCTGCCCCTGCTGCTTGTAGCAGGTACCCACCTTCTGGCGCTCGATATCGGTCATCAACGGCAGGTTGATCGTGCCTGGGAAAGCGCCTTTGACGAACTCCACCGGCGCACGGGTATCCATCATCGGCGTGTCGTCGAGAAACAGCTGGTGAAAGTCGCGGACGTCCTCGCGCATCAGAACACTTCGACAGCGTGAGGCTGTCGCTCCACCAGTACGCCGATGGGCGCAAGGTTCAGACCCAACTGGGCGGCAGTGGCCAAAAACGCTTCTTCACCCTCCTCGTCGACCGCAACCAGCAGGCCGCCGCTGGTCTGCGGATCGCAGAGCAAGTCGCGCTGAGCCTGCGTGATGACCGCGATGCGCTCGCCATAGCTGTCGAAATTGCGCAACGTGCCGCCCGGCACGCAGTCTTGCGCCAGGTAGTGTTCGACCCCAGGCAGTCGCGGTACGGCGGCATAGTCCAGGCGCGCGGTCAGGCCAGCACCGTCCGCCATTTCCACCAAATGGCCCAGCAAGCCGAAGCCGGTGACGTCGGTCATCGCAGTGACGCTGTCGAGCTTGCCGAAATGGCTGCCTGGCTTGTTCAACGTGCACATCCAGTCACGGGCAAGGCCGACATCCTCGGGGCGCAGCTTGGACTTCTTTTCGGCGGTGGTGAGGATGCCGATGCCCAGCGGTTTGGTCAGGTACAAGCGGTTGCCCACCTTGGCCGTATCGTTGCGCTTCATGTGCTGCTTCTCGACCACACCGGTCACCGCCAGGCCGAAGATCGGCTCCGGGGCATCGATGGAATGGCCGCCCGCCAGCGGAATGCCAGCCGCATCGCAGACGGCCCGACCACCACGAATGACTTCACGTGCGACTTCCGCTGGCAACAGGTTCACCGGCCAGCCGAGGATGGCGATGGCCATCAGTGGGTTGCCGCCCATGGCGTAGATGTCGCTGATCGCATTGGTGGCGGCGATACGCCCGAAATCGAAGGGGTCGTCGACGATGGGCATGAAGAAGTCGGTGGTCGATACCACGCCGCGCGCTTCGTCCAGTGCGTACACGGCCGCGTCGTCACGCGAGGCGTTGCCGACCCAAAGATTGGGGTCCAGGTTCTGCGCGCCGCTGCCAGCCAGAATCACATCCAGCACCTTGGGGGAAATCTTGCAGCCGCAACCGGCGCCGTGGCTGTACTGGGTCAGGCGGATCGGCTCACTCATGGCGATTTTCTCTGCAATTGGAAAAACAGGTTGCGGATTCTAGCAAAGCTGGCCTTTCTCGCCCTGCCTCTTATAATCGCGACGCTCTATACCGGCGCTGCCAGCGGCGTCTTTTCGTTTTTTCCGCCATTGAACCGGAGAACTCATCATGCTCAAGCGCACCCTGTCGCTGGTCGCAGGCTTTGCCCTGTCCGTTTCCGCCCTGGCAAGCCATGCCGCCGAAATCTTGCGGGTCTCGGCAATTCCCGATGAGGCCCCCACCGAATTGCTACGCAAGTTCAAACCGCTGGGCGAGTACCTCGAACAGCAACTGGGCATGAAGGTGCAGTTCGTGCCGGTGGCGGACTACCCTGCCGTGGTCGAAGCACTGGCCTCGGATCGCCTGGACATGGCATGGCTGGGCGGCTTCACCTTCGTCCAGGTGCAGCAGAGAACCGGTAACGCAGTGCCTCTGGTGCAACGTGAACAGGACGCTCAGTTCACCAGCAAATTCATCACGGCCAGGGACGATGTGAAATCCCTGAGCGACCTCAAGGGCAAGACGTTCGCCTTCGGCTCGATCTCCTCGACCTCGGGCAGCCTGATGCCTCGCTATTTCATGCTCAAGGACGGCATCAAGCCAGAGTCCTTCTTCAGCCGTATCGGCTATTCCGGCGCCCATGACGCCACCGCTGCCTGGGTGCAAGCGGGTAAGGTCGATGCTGGCGTGCTCAACGCCAGCGTGTGGGACAAGCTGGTCGCTACCGGTAAGGTCGACACCACCAAAGTGAAGGTCTTCGCCACCACGCCGACCTATTTCGACTACAACTGGACGGTGCGCGGCACCCTCGATCCGGCCTTGGCGCAAAAGATCAAACAGGCGTTCCTGGCCCTCGACCCCGCCAAGCCTGAGCAAAAGGCGATACTGGACCTGCAGGCGGCGAGCCGCTTCATCGACACCAAGCCTGAAAACTACACCGGTATCGAAGAAGCCGCGCGCGCCGCCGACCTGCTGAAATGACCCTGCGTCTGGCCGGCGTCGGCCTACGCCATGGCAACGGGGTGGAGGCGCTGCGGAATCTGAACCTGACGGTGGCAGAGGGCGAGCGGGTGGCGATCATCGGCCCGTCCGGCGCCGGCAAGTCGAGCCTGCTCAATCTGCTGGCAACCGCACTGCCTCCCAGTTCGGGCGAGCTGGAGGTGCTTGGCCAGCAGCCCTGGCAATTGTCGCCCCGGGCGCGTCAGCGCTTGCGCACGCAGGTCGGGCTGATTCACCAGACACCGCCGCTGCCACCGCGCCAACGTGTGGTCACTGCCGTGCTGGCCGGCAGGCTCGGGCAATGGGGGCTCGGTAAAAGCCTGCTCAGCCTGTTGCATCCGGTGGACATCCCCGGCGCCCGTGCCGAGCTGGAAAAACTGGATATGGCCGACAAGCTGTTCGTGCGCTGTAGCCAGCTTTCGGGCGGCCAGCTGCAACGGGTCGGCATTGCCCGCGTCCTGTATCAGGCACCGCAATTGCTGCTGGCTGACGAGCCGGTCTCGGCGATGGATCCGCGCCTGGCCGAGCATACGCTGTCGCTGCTTTGTCAGGATGCCGAATCGAGGCGGATCACCCTGATCGCCAGCCTGCACGCGGTCGAACTGGCCCTGCGGCATTTTCCTCGTGTGATCGGCATCCGCGCCGGCTCGATCGCCTTCGATCTGCCCAGCGCACAGGTCGACCAGGCACAGCTCGATGCGCTGTACGCCAACGAGCAACTACAGCCGTTCCTCCCAGGCAGCAATTCAACGGCGGCCTGGATAGCTCGATGCTGAGCAGCGGAAAACGCGACCCGGCCGCCGGCCCACGTCTGCTGCTCAGCGTACTGGCCATCATCCTGCTTTGGCCCGGTATACAGCTGTCCGAGCTGGATTTGAGCGTGCTGGTACACCCAGACAGCACGCAATCGATGGGGAGTTTCCTCGAAAGCTTCTGGCCGCCGGCACGAGACGAGGATTTTCTCACGCTGCTGCTGGCTGCCACGCTGCAGACACTGGCCATCGCCACGGCGGGCATGTCATTGGCATTGCTGCTGGCGGTGCCGGCGAGCCTGCTGGCGAGTCGGGCACTCTCCTTCTCGAAGGTCGATCAAGGCCGTCCGGGCGCGCTGGGCGAGTGTGTGCGCTGGCTCGCGCGCATCGTGTTGATCCTCCTGCGTAGCGTGCCGGAGATCGTCTGGGCGCTGCTGTTCGTCCGTGCGGTCGGCCTCGGGCCTACCGCTGGCGTACTGGCCATCGCCATCACCTACGCCGGTATGCTCGGCAAGGTGTATGCGGAAATCTTCGAGTCGGTGGACCAACGCCCCAGGCAGGCGCTCGCGCAGGCTGGCGCGGGTCGCCTGGCTGCGTTCTTCTACGGCGTGCTCCCCAACGCCATCGCCGAGCTGACGTCCTATACCGTCTACCGTTGGGAATGTGCCGTACGCGCCTCAGTGGTGATGGGCTTCGTCGGCACCGGTGGGCTGGGTCAACAGCTCGACCTGTCGATGCGCATGTTTGCCGGCGCCGAAGTCGCCAGCATGCTGCTGACCTTTCTGCTTTTGGTATTGCTTGCCGACCAGCTCAGCCGCCTGCTGCGCAAGAGGCTGGCATGAGACGCATCACCTCTGTCCTGCTCATCGCGGGCATCCTGGTCTCGATCGTTGGCTCGTTCTGGTACCTGGAACTCGACCTGACCGGCCTGGCCACCTCCGCGAGCCTCGACCAGATGGCAGGCTATGCCGCTCGCTTCATGCGTCCCGACTTCAGCGCAGGGCATTTGCGGGCCATCGCAGGGGCAACGCTGGAAACCCTGGCGATGTCGGCCATGGGCACTTTGCTCGCGGCGCTGGTCGGTCTCGCCCTGGCCCTGCCTGCTGCCGGTCGAATGGGCTGGCCGCTGCAGAAACTCACGCGCCTGCTGCTCAACGCCTTACGGGCAATCCCGGAGCTGGTGTGGGCCGTGCTGATGGTGCTGGCCGCAGGCCTGGGTCCCAACGCAGGCACACTGGCGCTGGCGCTGCACACCGCAGGCGTATTGGGCCGCCTGTTTGCGGAAGCCCTGGAGAACACCCCGGAACAACCTGCCGCGGCCATCCGTTTGCAAGGCGGCAGCGCCTGGCTGGCGTTCTGCTACGGCACCCTGCCCAACCTGTGGCCGCAGCTGCTGGCGTATACCCTGTACCGCTGGGAAAACAACATCCGCATGGCTACGGTGATGGGCTTCGTGGGGGCCGGGGGGTTGGGGCAGATGCTCTACGTGAGCCTCAGCCTGTTCCAGGAGGCCCAGGCGAGCACGGTGATACTTGCCATGGTGTTGCTGGTACTAGGGGTGGATGCGTTGAGTGGGTGGCTGCGGCAGCGTTGGGGGTGAGGCAGTAAGCACGCTACGGTCAGGCAGGACGGCTGAAATCAGGGGCTTGCCACGCAGCGCCATCCAGAACCTCGACCATGACGACACCAAGGTCCGACCCTGGCTGCTTACATGCCACGCATCAGGTAAAAATGCTCAGGTCTTCCCAGGGATTTATGACTTTTACGCCTGCTGCCTCATAAGGAACGGTATCGCGTGAGGCCACGATAAAACCACGCGATGCTGCAATCGCTGCAATGTAACCATCAGGCGTTGGAAACCCTCTTCCACGGCTTCTGGCAGTGACAGCCAATCCTGCATAACAGCGTGCAGCGTCTGTATCAAAGCTTAGTACTCGCCCTTCGAATAAACTCAGAAGGCCTTCAAAAGCCTTGTCCAGCATGCTTTTACGCTTACCCGCTGGCAGCGCAGCGATTCCGAACGTCAACTCGGCAATGCTCACGCTGGAAAGGTAAAGCGTGTCTGCCGCTTGTTCGTTCAGCCAATCCAGAATTTTTGGATTTGGCGTTGGTTTCATCGCCTCGGATACGACATTGGTGTCCAGAACGATCATTCGAACCTCATCGGTTCGGCTGGGGTCGTGTCACGCACGTGGTCAAGCACTGCGAAGTCTTCATTGGTAAGGCCCACTTTCCTACCTAGCTCTGCCAAGGCATCACCCAGACGCAAACGCTGATCGGGCTTGACCGCATTAGCCAGGATTTCACGAACCTCTGCTTCTGCGCTGCGGCCATGCTGAGCGGCCCGAACACGAATGGCGCGATGCACCTCGTCGGGTACATTCCTTACTGTCAAGATTGCCATAGTCATACCTCGATTAATGCATTCAATGACTGCAAGAATAAAGAAATGCAGTCATTTTAGCAAGACAAGGATGCTATCGTTCAGCAGACGCAAAAGCCAAGAAGCCCGCAATTATGCGGGCTTCTCGACTACGTCAATAGAGTTGGAATCACTCCCACTCTATTATCAATAACCCCTTACACCCCTCAAAAATAAGGAACCAAAAGACAAACAGATACTTAAATCCATGAAAAATACCATGAGACCTCAAAATCTTCCTGCCGTGCTTGTGCCACCAGAAGGCATGACCGTCGAGGCAACGCCGATAGAAAGCTGACGCATCAGTACCGCAAGCTCATCAGCGGCACCGTCAGCGCAGACTTCGACAAGCAATTCAAGGGCATAAAATGGATCAGCCTTGAAAAGCTCTGCCATTGCCTCATCGTGACTGCGATCTTTCATCCTCTACCTCTGCGCTTGGGCGTAAGCAAACCGCGTGACCTTCACGATCCTACAGGACATTTCCTGACAATTTTCAGCGCATTTAATGCTTCGCTGAGGACATTCAACACAGACCCGTAGAATTACCCATCCTTGACTATCCACATGGATACCGCTGCGTCCAGCCAGCTACAAGAGCTGTAGCCAAGCGCTAGCCAAGCGCTGACATTGCCCACAGCCCCTCAACAACCGGCTTAGCCATGAGCACGATGCAATCGAAATCCATATTGCCCAGCCTCTCACAATGCCCCGTCAGAAAATTTGGATTCGCGAAGCGACAGATGTCCACTGAACCAACCGAAAAGTGGCATTATGATATGAGATTTTGCCTAATATGGCACGCGCGTAAGGAAACGCCATGACCTCGCTGTCGTCCTTTCCGTACGCATATTTTTCACGGATGCAGGTGCAGGAGTTCTCTAATGGCTTTCGATGCGTCACCGTCTTGGAGTGGCTTCAACTACCAAGGTAAAGTCGCTCTCTACTACGCCCTAAAGCTGATAAACGCAGAGCCCGTGGGTGCAGATCTATCGAGTTACAGTTTGATACTAGAGTCTACTGAAGACTTTGAGATCAAGCACGTCGGAGAACCAATCTCATTTCATCAAGTAAAGGCATATAACTCTAGTACTTACAGTGAGTATTCCGACGCCCTACTCGGAATAGCTTTAGAATTATATAAACAACCGGGCGCTTTCGGAAAAATTCACACTTGGAAGCCGATAAATGCCAAGCCATCCTTCCAAGACTTAAGAGCGTCCATACAGGACGATCTAAGAATCATAACAACTCAATATCAAACTAAAACCTGCAAAGACGGAAGCACCACACTCGAAAAAGCCACTTCTGATGAAAGTAAGATTTCTAAGCAAGCAGCCATTCTGAGAGCCGCTTTCAAAGGAAATACTGCAGATCAATTATATGAAATTCTAGCATCTATCTTGAGCGGCCAAAATGATGCTCTCGCTAGACTTGACTCTTACCAGTATGATGACGGCAATAAATTCTGCAGCCTAGATGACATCAACACCAAAATAAAGTCTGAGATATCTAACTCACTAGCCAGCAGAAATGGCGTCATTACGCCTGAGCATCTAGATAAAACCTTTCACTGTTTTCTTGGAATGATAGACCGACATATCATTCATCGACACAAGACCAAACAATCAAACACAAAAACTCCTATAACCTTTCAAGAAATAGTTCAAGCTCTTGAAATTGACCATGAAGATGTTGGTGAAGAATATTTAGCCTGCAAATTCAAAGAAGGCTTTGCCCATTTAATCGATGATTACATGGGCGACCCAGAGGACTACAACAACTCAAGTAAAGATGAGTACTGCAACCTAAAAGAAGCAAGAAAACTTTTTCTAGGCCTGAGCGCGACCGATCTCTGGAAACACTACCGTAGCTTCTCCCCTCAAATTTATCTCCAGCATGATAACAATACGGATAATGCTTTCTCCGCAAACCCTGAGGGCATCCGTCATGTGCTAATAAAAATTTTACACACAATCAACTTTGAGCGCGCCACTCACAACGCACCAAAGTATAAGTTCACCTATCGCACAACTACGCTACCGCATCAGCATTATCTGCCAACAACCATTACAGGAATTGCACGGCCGACCCAGATTGAGAGAAAAATTATAACCAATCCAAGTATGAGCGAGATACTTTATGAAGTTCAAAACTTAATTTACGACGGATTAGAACCCTACCCATTCTCCCCCACATTGGCAGTGCATACAGAAGCTCCGAAAGCGGAAGACTCAGATCCTCGCTCTAAAAGAGACGAAGTATTAAAACTTATAACTCTTGTCCCCATCGCTAATGCAAAGGATGCACTAAAATAATGATCACACTTATCAATAAAATCCTTTTCAGCAATGGCTACGAGCGTCTAGACATAGAACCGTCGTCTTCTAATGAAATTTTTTATGCCTTCTGTTTACCCGAAGGAAACAAGAGAGAAGAATACTTCGTAACCATTCAGCTTCAGGAGCAATCTGACACCGCAGCGCAAGAGCTACTACATGAAAAAGCGCAGATATTGTTTGAAGAAATCAGCAACTCTGGAAAAGTAGACCGCCCTTTCGAAAAAAACTGCACCTTACTTATTTGCCACGAAGAAGAAAAAATCAGTAGACAAACAATACTAGCACTTGAAGAAGACCATTACAATTTCAAGAAAAACGTCATCACATACACATCAAAGGAGCTAGAGAGCTTAGAATCCTACATCATCGAAACTGGAATAGAAAAAATAACCAACAACATCATAAGCGAGATAATAAACTCAAATACCGGAAGGAAATTTCTAACATTCAAAAACGATCATACAAACAAAAAAGACTATTACTCACTTATATTAAAAACCGCACTCAAGCTTCCCTTTATTACCTACACGCCTCAAGAACAGCAACTCACCAATCTGAATGACGAGATAGAGAAATCTCTGTCCTTATACCAATCCTCAATCTACAGCCAGTTGATGGAATACGATTCGGACTGGACCGATGAAAACATTCATCAACGAGTCGAAGAAGTGTGGGAGAAATTGGTATGATTAACCTCAACAAAATAACCCTTAAGAACTTCAAGGTATTTGGCGATGAACCATACACCATTAACTTTGAAGATAATAATCTCGTACTGCTCGATGGACCAAATGGATATGGAAAGACCTCTGTCTTCGACGCAATCGAATTAGGTCTTACAGGAAATATTACTCGACTTATTTCTCTAGATAACCGCCAAAATCCTGCTGACATAGTTGTTGCTCACAAGGGCGCATCAACCGTTGAGATCATCTTAGAGTTCAAAGATAAAGACTCTAAAATTAGAGTATTCCAGCGAAAGCTAAAAGACCGAATCCCTAACACATCGAAGAGAATATCTAGATTTGCAGAGCTTTGGGAAATAAATGAAATAATAGATGGAAAAGCTATCCCCGCGCAAAAAAATGCTCTAGAGCAATATTTTGGCAGCAAGGATTTTTCACGAGACTTTCTGCTATTTCATTATGTACAGCAGGAAGAAACCTCTAGATTCCTTAAAACGAACAACGAAACACAACGAGCTGAAGAACTTGCCCAGCTTTTCGGCAATACACGTGATGCCGATGAAAAGCTTAGTAAGCTGACGGAAATTTCTCGCAAGATAGCCACCTCGAAAAGAAGTGTTACGTCGCAGATCGAAAGCATTAAGCAAGTGTATAAAATCGATAACACCACCAACATCACAACTGGCACCACTGAGTCGCATGCCTATGTCTTTCCGTGGTTAGCCGAGGACAACAAGGAGGTCTTCTGGGATGCAGTCACGATTTCTGAGTTGAATCAGGAAAAACTCAACAGCTCCCTGGAAGAAATTAATAATGTCAAAAACCTTCTTACGCATCAGCTCTTTTTTATCAGAAACCGTCGATTTGAGAATGCTGCGCTCCAAAGAGAAGTTCTCAAGCTTTATGTTGGCTACTACAACTCAATCAACCATCATGACCTATATGTCACAAAAAATAGCTTGTATCAGTCAATACAGCAATTCCACTCGATACTGAAAAGTGGTGAACTCAAGCAAATCCGCAACACCACCAATCTCGATTCTATCTTCCAAGCGTTGGCCTATGATAGCAGTGAATCATTTAAATCTGCCATCCAAACACTCATTGAGGAAGAAGAAAAAGCGAGTGGTTTAAGCTCCATTTACTCCGAACTACTCAAACATCATGATGCCATGTCTGCGGGGCTTCAAAGCGTGCCAAACGAAGCTGCCTGCTTGCTTTGTGGTCATGACTACCAGACTCATGACTTACTAACTCAGGCAATTTCTCAGCATGGCCACCTGATTCGGTCACAACTTTCCGGGCAAGACAGGCAGTTAGTATTAGTCAGGGATAAATTCAACACAGATTTCTTGTCTCCTTTGATTCAGGCTTGCAACACCTACCTAGAACAAACTACTGCTCCTACACAAGAAGACTTACTCTCACTTTCTAAGGCGCTGGCAGCAAAAGAGCGATTTGAAAAGCTCAGCAAATGGCTGCTATCTGAAAAGATTGTGTACAACGATTTGCTTGCAACAACGTTTCCAGTAACCGGTAGAGAAGATTACATTACAGAGGCAACAGACAAATTATGTGAGCGGATACGCTCGGCAATCGGCGTAGCACCAGAAGGCTATTACGAGGCGAATGGTAGCAATATATTTGAAAGAATCTACAGAGACTACTTCAACAGTGAACAGGAAAAAATCACCCTGGTAACCGTTGCCCTGTTAGAAAAGAAAGAACAATACATCAAAACGCTCTATTTCAGCTCACTAAAAGACATCTCTGAAAAGCTCGAAAAACTAACGAAACAACATAATAACTTAGAGCGTGCGACTAACGACTTAGGCGAACTCATCACAAAAGTTCGAACTCAAATCCGACAGTATAGAAAAAAGCTCATCACCGACATCGAAATCCCTTTCTATATTTATTCCGGTAAAATTCTTCAAACGCACCAAGCTGGGCTTGGACATGGTATTTTCATCAAAGACCCTACAGGCGAGGATGAACTGAGGAACGTGCGCTTAGTTTCAAACTGGGAGAGCGATCACGACATTCTTAACACTATGAGCTCTGGCCAAATATCTGCCGTCGTCATCGCTTTAACCCTCGCATTACATAGAGTCTACTCCACAAAATTCTCAAGCATATTAATTGACGACCCAGTCCAGACTATGGATGACATAAATATGGCATCTCTGGTTGAGGTATTGCGCAATGACTTCAGCGAGAAGCAAATTGTCCTTTCCACGCACGAAGAAAAAGTTGCCAGATATTTTACTTATAAATATTTAAAGCATGGGGAAAATGTCAAAATTATAAACTTAATGCAAAGGAAAGAATATATACCAAGTAATAGATTTTTATATAGCCCAGCAAAAAACAACTGATTCTCTGTTGACAGGCTAGATTAAACATCTTATCAATACGAGCAACTAAGTACTGGATGTCGAACCTCCGTGGGCTCGACATCCAGCACCTTGGCATGGGTAGCTCAATACAATAACGCAGATAGGACCTTCGAGACTTTAAAAGCTTAGTATCAGACTGGCCAGCCTAGAATCAGCGGATGGCGCCGTCTCCATTTTTTACATAAACAATAGCGCTCATTTTTCCTCGAATACACGACTGCAATTCGCGAAACTCAATCATCATACGCTCAACCTCAACGGGGCTCGCTCCTTGACCACGTTTCTCTGCGAGCCAAAGTTTCAACAGGCCAGCCACACGCCCGAGGTCGCCATTGACCTTGGCCAGATCGGCCACGGCTTTCAGGTCAACAACCGAACGGATTGGACTGTTCAAACCGAGCGCTCGCAGGTAGCCGGAACGGGACATGCCCGCTTGCTCGGCTCGCTCTGTGATCGCCTCCTTTTCTTCATCTGTTACCCACACCTCTATCGGCTTTCCACGTCGCCGGGGCGGGACCTTTCTTTTGGTGCCATCTGTCATGGCTTGCGCTCCTGTCGTTGCGGTTCAGCTCTTAGACGCGGCAGCGGCTGTGGTCTCGCAGAGCAAGATCCGTTGAGCCGAAGGCGAATAAGGGGCGGTGTTGTATGGGCTAGGACGAAGTCCGTACCCGTACAACACACATCTTGCCGTCTGGTTGTATGCGATTAAAGGAAATTTAAGGCGAAGAATCGACCACATGCATTAATTTTCACTAAATCGCTTAAAGTTGCGCTTAATTGCCTTGAATTGCGTTTAGTTGCCTTAAGTTGCATACAATCGCGCTAAGTTTCATTAATTTTCGCTACCCAGCTATTCTGTGTTTTATTAGGCTTTCATCCGTGATAGAAAAACAGAACCAGACGGGGGATGGATGATGCGAAATGATAGTTTAAAGTCTATCAAGAGAAGAGCTGGACGTGCCGAGTTCTTGTCTGTCAGGGAGGAGCTGGAAACGAAAATACTGCATGGGTACACTCTTAAAATGATTTATACCGAATACATAGACCGGTTTAGCTTTGGATATATTCAATTCACACGATACGTCTCTCGCTACTGCAATAAGTCACGATCATTCATTTTGACAAGCGCACACTGGATACAAAAATGAAGCGAGTAGCCAAATCATTAACAGTAGCTATTTTTTTTCTTATAACCGGGCAAAACGCATTCGCTATTTACTGCGCCAACTGCTCTACATTTTATCAACAAATGTTTGAATATGCGGAGCAGGTTAACACAGCGCTGAACACAGCCGAGCAGTTACAAACGCAAATTCAGCAATATCAAAACATGGTCACCCAGGGCATCGGCTTGCCCAGCTCCATGTTTGGTAGCATCGCGGCCGACCTTAAAAGCGTGGTCAATATCTATCAACGTTCGCAGGCATTGGGCCGTCAAATTGAGAACATGGATGCACAGTTCAATACTGCGTTTCCAGGCTTCGAATCCTACCATCAACAAGCGGCAAACTCGGCAGAAACTCCGATGCGGGATCGTTATAAAGAATGGTCGGAACAAGGCCGTGACAACGCCAAAACAGCAATGGAGGCGGCGAACCTCAACACCAGCGCCTTCCAGTCGGAAGACACCCTACTCGACCGCATGGTGGCACGCTCGCAAAACGCCGCAGGACGGATGCAGGCCATTCAGGCGGGCAACGAAATAGCTTCGCAAAACGTGCAGCAACTGCAAAAACTGCGTGATCTGGTGGCCACGCAAATCAATATGCAGGGCAATTACATGGCTCAGCAAGGCGACCGGAAAGCCGCTAGCGAAGCAACCGAGCAGCAGTTTGAAGCGCGTGAAAGTAAACGCGGCGGCGTGAAGGGGTATTGAGGATGGTTATCTCGAAATGGTTCATGACCCTCATTTGCGCCGGGGCCGCAATTGTGGGCTCAGTTACCACTGTGGTCATTCAAAGCGATACCGACTGCGCTGTGACGTTTGAGCAGCAGGGGAAGCAGCATGACGCAGATGCTGCTTTTGAGGCACGTCCTAACTCTCGCGGCGGCGTTAAGAGGTACTGATTATGGAACGTCGCCTGCTGTTGTTTATTGCCCTAGCAAGCATGCTCTTAGCCGGAAATGCGGTGGCTGCAACAGACCTGTCCCATGCCGACACCTCGGTTCAAGGCCTTCTAGATCTTGTGTTGCAGCAGTCTCACCAGTGGTCAGGAAAGTTGTACGACTACGCCATAAGATTATTTTGGCTGCTCGCCACCATCCAGTTCATCTGGACGTTTATGCCTCTTGTCATGAAACAAGCTGATTTGGGCGAGATAGTCGGAGAGCTGCTGCGTTTCATCATGGTGATCGGTTTCTTCCTGGCGGTAATGACCTACTCCGTGGAGTGGTCGACAGCCATTGTTGACAGCTTCCGCGACGCGGCCGCATCGGCGAGCGGTCTTGGCCGAGCGTTAGAACCCGGCGATATGCTCGCGGTAGCCCTGGACTTCGGCCGCACTATGGTGAAAGGCATTTCAGTGTTCTCTCCGGGCAAAGGTGTTCTGATCGCAGTATGCGCGGTACTGGTCTTGGCGTGCTTCGCCTTTATCGCAGCGTTTATGTTCGTGACGCTCGTAGAGGCCTACGTAATCATCAACGCGTCAGTTCTGTTCTACGGTTTTGGCGGCTCGCAATGGACACGCGATTTCGCGATTGCGCCCATGCGGTTCACCGTGGCAATCGGCGCGAAGTTGTTTGTCTTGACTTTGATCGTCGGGCTGATCGTACAGTCGGCCAAAGAATGGTTAGCTGCCTACACCAACGACGAAGCCTCATTGATGACAATGGTCGGTTTAGCCTTAGTGTGCTGCTACCTGACGAAGACGATTCCTGACCTAATCGGCGGCATGATTAGCGGCACATCAATGGGCGGCGGCTCGGCCATTGGTGGAATGGCAGTGGCTGGTGCTGCCGGGGCGGCAGCTGCTGCAGCCACTATCGCCACGGCTGGGGCTGCCGCTCCTGCAGCTGGTGCTCTCGGTGCTTCCGGGACTGGCGTTGCCGCCGGTGCCAGTGGGGCTGGCGGCGGTCTGGCCACCTCGATCAACTCCAGCTTTGCCGGTGCGCCTGCGGCGAGCGCCTCCAGTTGCGGTGCAACCGCTGGCATCGGTGCGAACACGGGCGGACAAGCAGCAGCCAAAGGAGCAGCGGCGTCCGGTGCTCGAGTAGGTGGCAGCGCGGCCCCACAACAAATGGCGAGCAGCGCTAAGCAGGCCACCGAGCAGGCTGGAAAAAACGCCCAGGGCAGCAATGACAAAGACCAACAAGCGACACAGCAAGGGAGCGTCGTCAGTACCAGCAGCGCACTTTCCCAAGCAGCCAATGGCGGAGCAAAGGCACTCGGGGTGATGGCCTCAATGGCCGTGCCGGGCATGGAAAACGCGCACTCTTTTTCTCTTGGTGCCGGCTCTTCATCACCAGCTACTGATGACACCAGTGCAACAGCTCTATCCCAAGACAGGAATGCTTCAGAAGCAGAGTCCAACCTTATACGTCCGGACTCTGAAAGCAATTCCGCTACCAGCCAACTGGCATCTCTAAACGTGTCGGGAATGGCCTCAAGTAATGACCAGCTGGAGAAACAACCATGATCGCAATTTTGAAGTTCGCAGCATTCGCAGTGTTCGCATCGATCTCCGTAATCGGCATGTGGGCGCTTGGTCAGTGGCTACGCAAAAGAGGCTATGGGCCTCAGCTCGATACGTTGGATCGCCACTGGACTGCTTTGCAGCTTCGGTTAAGCCCACTTGCTATGTCGGCTTCCTATCGAATGTTTTGCGGAGCACAAGCCCTGAATCGTCTACCACTGCTGGGCAGCAGAAATAGCGCTGTGTTGAATCAGCAAGCTTTGGCAGCTATTCGAATTGCTCAGGAAGCCCAAAGAGGTAAGGATTCCGACAATCACTGATCACACAAAACCCCGCTTGAGTGCGGGGTTTCATTTTTCTGAACCTAGCTCTTCCCCCCATGCCCTGCTTGAGATGCCTCCAGGTGTACCTCTCATCGCGATCTAATCGCGAGACACCATCTTAGTAATACGCACGGACCTGTCTCAGCACGTCCTATCAAAAATGTTGTAAGCCTCTACACTCCACGCCGGATTCCCCATAGCACGCTGATGTGTCGGCCAGCGCCACCTGCAGCGCTGAGATAGGACGGGCCTTTCCAGCTGAGCAGCTGTTTACAGCCCCCCATTCAAAAGACCATAGGCTTCGCCATTAGTAATACGGACGGACTTTGAACACTTGGCAGGTCCGGCACCGGATTGGTCGAGGATCACCTGAGCAATCAGCGCAACAGAACGCAGTCAAAGGATAGAGCTTCGTCATTAGTAATACGCACGGACTTGTTACACCTGTCAGCCGGTACCGGATGGTTGGACGAAACCAGGGCAATCAGCGCAACAGATCGCTGCCAAAGGACAGGGCTTCGCCATTAGTAATACGCACGGACTCTGAACACTCAGCAGCAGGCGCCTTGAGGTAACCGGATATAGCTCCCACAGATACTCCCATCTGCTTAGCAATAGCACGCACGCTCAAACCCTCGCTCCTAAGGATCTGTGCCTGTGCCTGCTTAGCCTTAGCTGCGTCGAGGTAGCTTTTCCTATCCACTGCACCCGCAGCGCGCCTACGGAGCTCGTGCCGCTTCCTGTCGCGCTCTAAAGCTACCGACGTGCTAATGATCGTTTTGAGCTGCCGCTGCTCATCTGTGGATATCCCAAACAGGTTTATCAACGTGTCATTTTTGGGCGTATACAGCGGCGGGTAGTCCTTGCCTGCATAGCTGATACGCTCCCCAGCCTCGTAGGCTTTGGCCTTGCTGAACAGCGTCATCAGCTCCTTTGAACGGCTGTTCCACTGCGGATCGAGTTCGCGGGCCAGCGCTGCGGCCTCGTGGTACATCTGCTTGCTGTTGGTCGCCCCGGACAGCAGCAGAAAGTTGAGCCGCCAGAATAAGTGCTGCATCCGGCTGCCTTCTCCGACGCCGCCGCGCAGCTCGGCCAGCTTGCGCAGATCTTCGAGGCGATCCCAAGCAAGCTGTCGGCCTGAGAATCCGCGCAGGTTGTCGGCTTTGCCTCCCGGCACCAAAAGGAATGGCTTTTTCTTGGTACGGCTCTCGGCCTGTTCTTGCCGTTGCTGCTCAATAGTCCAGCGGGCCGCCGGCAGCAATGTCTCGGCCAGATACTCGAAGTTGTAGCGGACCGGCTGGCCGTCATTGCCGCTTTGGACGTGAACCACACGACAGACTTCCCCACTCTTGCTGTTGACCGTCTCCACGGTGCGCAGCACGCGACTCGCGTCCTTGGCCATTGGGTCGGCACCGACGTGTGCAAGGCGATCTACAAGGTAACGTTGGCAGGCGTTCCAGCGGGGTAAGGCTTGCCGAGGTAACGTACCCTCAAGCAGCCATTTAGCTTGTATGCCTCGGCCGCTGTAGATCAGTATCGAGGGCACGGGCAACCCCGCGTCGGCGCAAAGGAACAGCACGGAGGCGACCAGCTCGTCGGGCTTTCGACTAGCCAACGCGGGCACTCGGTAGGTATCGAGGTCAGCGAACAGAAGGCCCAGCCGCAACAGATTGACGACGCGCCGATTGGGCCGGATGAACTCAGCCTGCGAAATCCAAGTGTCAACTTTTTTGTCCAACACACCAAGCACTTTTGGCATGTCAGCCAAGCGGTGAGAGGACTGCCGCTTTCCACCACGAGAATCGACGAGCAGTGAGAAAAAACCGCTCCTAGTACTATCGTGATACATCTGCGCCTCGTCCCCAGGACTGAACAGCGCAAGCTGCGGGATAGCTCCCCGCACCGCTTAGACCGCCCTTCCCGGCCTACGCGCGGGGCCTGCCTCCTTGCATGTATCTATCCACTGTTCAACCTCAGCTAAATCCCAGACAACCTTGCGGCTACTCAACGCAATTCGGCGCGGGAACTTCCCCTTCATTTCAAAGTTATAGATCGTGCGCTCACACAGGGGAATCATCGTCAGGAGCGTCTTTTTGTCGATGAGTTTTCTATTTGATGTATGCATTGCTAGGCCCTACCAGTCACTGCGAATGAGTGCCTGATCGTGCCTTTGGGTGCCTATTGCTTCGACGGAATGATTGGCTAAAATGGTTGACATGAAAAAACAATCAACCATAGCCATTTGGGAAGGGTGTGACGGCACCGTTTCAGAGGCCATAGAACAGTTCGGTAACCGTTGGAGCGCCTACTCCACGGCCTCGAAACGTTATCCAATCGCGAGGCTGGTAGAGGAACTCATCGACCCCGCCGTCGCGGCGTACACCGAAGAAATTCCTGCGCGCTACCGAGGGCATATTCCCGGAGCCGGCACAGGCGTGGCGTTCAGTTCGATCATGAAACTGGTGGGATTTCCCGCCATGATCCGCTTGCAGCGGCAACTGCTACGTGCGTTTGTATTGACTCACGATCAACAGTCGAAGAAAGATCGCTGCTTTATTGCGACGCTCGAGACGCTGATCGAATTGGTGGTGGCATGTCAGCGCAAGAAACCGTCATCTGAAGATGTAGGCGGCTTAAACAACCAGCGCTTGAAAGGCTTTTGTAGGTTCTGTGGCAGTCAAGCCGAGCTAGCATCCTTCGCTACTGGAGAGGGTCAGCGCGACCCCGACGAACACCTACGCCTGAGCAACCTTTACTGCACAACGCATCGCCCAAAGACGCATGATGGCAGCTGGAATCCTGCGTACAGGCAAGCAAAGAGGGCCGTAGCGCAGTTTGACCTAGAACTGGCGAGATTGAGCAGACAGTGCGCTATACGAGCGAAGCCTCAGGCGAAATCAGGTGACGAGCTTGTCGACTCATATTTCTTCCAGTACATGCTCAGCCTGACGGTACAGGTAGCCGATGAAGCTGAGCTCAGAAATATCGCTCGCCTCATGGTCGACACACGGTTTTCTGACCGAAAGAAGCAGGTAGTTGTGCTCCAGAAACTCGGTTTCAACCAGTCAGAAATTGCGCGCAGACTGCAGATCGAGCGCCAGGCCGTATCGAAAGCTCTCCGCTCAATTCCTGAGACCTTTCGACTCCCATCAGCATGAATGTGCCTACCTCGTCGTTATGCACATGACCAAACGCTTGGATTCGACGAGTCTTTCGCATAGCTAGGGGCGAAACAGCTCTCACGACTGACAGCAAACGGCCAGTCTCGTAAAAATCTGCCGCTTTTTTGGGGCGCCTCTCTGATAAACCGGGATGTCTACCGGAGCGGGGGTAGTCAACTGACGGAGGCTGCCTACGAAACCGGGGCTCTCTCCACCCTCTGTAGCCATAATCTATCGATACATTTCTCAAGCCGTAGTTTTTTTACGGCAGCGTCCAAAGCTGGTAAGCTCACTATATTAACCTGAAGGGGTTACCCCGATGCTACGCAAATTTTCAGTGAAAAACTTCCGAAACTTTACAGATTGGCTGTGTTTTGATCTTACTAGCCAGCAATACGAATTTAATGAAATTGCAGTTAGCAAAGGCATCGTAAGACATGCAATGATTTATGGTCCTAACGGTGGAGGAAAGTCAAATCTTGGCCTCGCAATGGTGGACCCGGTTTTGCACTTGGTTGATTCTCCTAGCTACTTCCCCTCACTGAACAACAACTATCTCAATGGACGCTCAAGCGCTCAAATTGCAGAATTTATTTTTGAGTTCCGTATTGGCGATGCTGAGATTGTATATAAGTACGGAAAGAAAGCTTGGGACAAGCTCGTCTACGAGCACTTGACTATAAATGAAATTAACGTCCTTTATGTTGATCGCCGAAAATCAACGCTAGCAAGTATCGCGCTAAACGGAGCAGAAACTCTTAAAAATGATGTAGGTGACTCCTGGATTTCTCTACTTAAATATGTGAAAAGTAATGCCATACTGGATGACACAGCCATAAATAAAACTTTCTTAGCACTGCTTGAATTTATTGAGGGAATGGTTTTCTTTAGATCATTAAATGCAACCAATAAAGGAGAGTATGTTGGCAAGGACATTGGTGTAAAGCAGTTATCGCAAAGCATCATTGAAAGTAACTCTATTGAGGATTTCGAGAGATTTCTTAACGATGCCGGTATAGAGTGCTCTTTAGTCGTAGATATCAACCCAAATGCCAGCGGCAATAAGTCTATATACTTTAACTTTGGCGAAATAAAACTCGAATTTGGCACGGCGGCCTCCACAGGAACACTATCTCTTGGAATATTTTATTTTTGGTGGCTCCGCCTAAATAAAGGAGAAGTGAAATTTGCATATATCGATGAATTTGATGCTTTTTATCATCACGCATTAGCTTCAACAATTGTTGAAAAGATAACTACGTCGCAAGCTCAAACCATAATGACCACTCATAACACTGGAGTTATGAGTAACGATCTTTTGCGGCCTGACTGCTACTTTGTGTTGGACAAAAAGATTTCACCACTCACCGCGCTGACAGACAAGGAACTTCGTAAGGCTCATAACCTAGAAAAAATTTATAAGGGACTTTCCAGTTGATGGAGCGTACAGTATTTGTCTTCGAGGGAGAAAAAGCCGAAAGGAATTATTTTAAAAGTCTAGAGCGAGCCTTTTTCTCCGATGAAGAAGGCAGGCTATTGGTGACTTTTCAGAATGATCTCTACGAACTCTATACGCAAATTTCGGCCGATGAAGATCTAGATGTTTTCGAACTAATTAAAGAGCTGAACCCAATTGCCAGCAAAGACGAAGACCTAAAAAACCTAAGGCGCGATCAAGTTGGGCAAATTTATCTTTTCTTTGACCTCGAGCCAAATGACCAGAATTTTTCGGGCAGGATTCTACTTGACATGCTGCGACGCTTTAATAATGAAACGGAGCATGGAAAACTATTTATAAGTTACCCCATGATTGAGGCGATCCGAGATATTAATGATATTGATGAATACTTAGAAAGAGTTATACATCTGTCTGACTGCCGGGGCGCAGTCTATAAAAAACTTTCTGCTCAGCGCGGAAACCACATCTACCAAGACGCGAAGAAAATTGATATACAAGGATGGCGATTCCTAATAGAGGCTAATGTCAGAAAAGCCAACTTGTTAATTTCCGGGAACAACAACCTGAATATTGTTAACAATCAGTCAGCTATTGCGGAGGCACAACTAAAAAATGGGGCACTTCGAGATCCATTATCAGTACTAAGTGCTTTCCCTATTTTTCTCGCCGATTATTTTGGGCTTGATGTTTTTCAGAAATAGACAGCAGGCTTTAGAATTTATTAAAGCGCAATCATCGCTCATCGCTCCACGAATCATCGTCTGCCGATTAAAAACTCTCAAAACTTATGACTTTCCCTCCTGGCCGAATGTTGTTATTTCATAATATTGGACCTAATGACAGATGAGCCCATCCATCTTGCAAATCTTGGCACTGACTCATCGAGACATCATTTCATGGGGTAAGTTTTTGCATCGCACTTCCTTCGCATGCGGAGGAACCTAAGGTTGGAGTCGGCCGGTAAATATTTGCGAACGATCCATTAGAACTAATCGCCCTTTTTTTGCGTTTGGATAAGATAAGCCAGGTCGTGGTGCTTCTCGAATTCTTTTATTGCAAATCGTCTCTTTGCGAATTCAAGCGCCATTCCGCTTACCTCTAAAAGGGCTGCGGAGGTTAATCCTATAAGGGGCCCGCCGGCGAGCCCAGCGGCGATCCCCATAGCCGCAGCACTATGCACACTCTTGGCTTCGATCAAGGCTGAAATACTACCAGTTATAGATTCAAAGCCCATTCGTTTACGAGTAGAGCTGTATTCGTCGAGGCGGCGCGCAAGATCGTCAGCGATAAATGCGGAGGGTTTACCATTGTAAGTAGAATAGAAGAAGAGTCGAAGGTTTCTCAGTGCCGCGCGTGCTTCTGGATCTTTTCTCAACTCTAGAACTTGCTCCCACGAAATACGAGCCGTATCCACGAGCGGAATGTTTGACAGCACTAAACAAGCATATGCATTTTGCCCATGAGCTTCAGTGCTGTCAGGCACTAGAACCGTTGAATATTGCTTTCCAAGCGTTTCTGCCAGCTTAACGAACTCGGATCGAACGCTAGAGTTGGAACCTATTACAGAGTCTTGCAGATAGGCTGCCCTCACATTGGCGTAACTGGCATCCGAGGGCCCCACCAAAGCGGGACGAATTGCTTTCTGAAAAGCTGTCCAAGTATCGATGTATCGCCCAAGCAGCGTCCATTTTTCACGGTTACTTACAGGCGTCACACCGAATACGAGATGCACAAGAGCATCCCCTGGTATTTCCTCCGGAAGCCTCAACATGACGTCAAGCCCTTCGCCGCGCCCATGCAGGGAATGGAAGGCGACAGGTATAACGCTATCAAAGTACAAAGCCGCAGACTTTATGTTTTCAAAGCAGATAGCGTTTTGGGTCGTCGGGTACATCACTTGAACTCTAAAGTATGGATAAAAGAGAGGTAGAAGCTCTTATTGTGAATATCAAACGGCAAGGAGAGGAAACGCATAACTTTCTCCACCGTTACGAAGTCACAAAAAGCCTGTCCATGGTATTCTTTTGGCCGCTAGCTAGCGATCAGTCGTAAAATACTGTCCGCCCTCAACCATGCATGTGGTTCGTCCAGTATCGATGAAACCTGCCGACCAAGTGCATGACGACCTTCCCTCAAGCGATTCGCTTATATGAGGGGTGACCACGAAAGCTATTCATTTTTTTTCCGAGGTTTCTTGAGCGTCCACTCGTCAATCATATCTGCCCAATCCTGCAACATCGCTCGACGCTGATCACGGTACTCGGCCTTGTTGTAAACGGCGCGCACGCCTTTCTGCTCGTGCGCGAGGCACTTCTCGATCCAATCGGAGTTGTAGCCCGCCTCATGCAACAGCGTGCTAGCCGTGCGGCGTAGGTCGTGGGGACCGAATTTACCTAGCGGCACCCCCTCCTTTTGGGCAAGGCGATAGGTGAGTGTCAGTACCTGGTTGATCGTGGCGGCACTCATTGGCAAATCGGAGTCGTAGCGTGACGGCAGGATGTAATCAGAACCTCCGGCCAAAGTTTTCAACGCAATGAAGAAATCCAATGCCTGCCGGGACAGAAACACCAAATGAGGGTTTCGGCGCTTCATCCGCTCTTTGGGGATCGTCCATAGCGCCTCGCTGAAATTGATTTCACTCCACGTCGCATTGGTCAGCTCGCTTTTGCGCACCATCGTCAGCAGCAGGAGTTTGGCTGCGGCACGAACCGACGTCGCTGTTCCGATCCGATCCATGTACTGGTACATCAGCGCAATTTCATCAGGCGTCAGCGCCCGATCACGTGGCTCAAATTTGGCGATGCTGGCAGACCTCACTAGATCCGCTGGGTTTTCAACCTTCTGGCCACGCTCAATGGCCCAGCGATAGACCTGTAGCACGATCTCACGGGAGTGGACAGCAGTTGCAGGCGCCCCCCGCTCCACTATCGCATCAGTCAGCGCCCGCAGATCCTCATGAGTGATTTCAGCGAGCTTCTGATTGCCAAACTTCGGCTTCAATTCGCGCTCATAGACTGACCGGCGCATATCTCGTGTCGAGTCCGCCATCTGATAGCCGCGCAGCCATTTTTCAGCCCAATCATCAAAGGTCTCTGCGCCCTTGGTACGAGCCTTCGCACGCGCCTTTTCCTTAGCAGGGGACTTACCAGCGGCGATCATCTTCTTCGCCTCCCCTAGCCGCTCACGTGCCTCTGCCAGGGTGATCCCGCCCAAGCCATAACGACCGAAGGTGATGGTCTCCTGCCGGCCATTGATGGAGTAGTTGTAGCGGAAGGAGATTGAGCCGGCCGGTGTGACCGCCACGTACAAGCCATCGCGGTCAATCACCTTGTAGAGCTTGTCTTGCGGCTTGAGGTTTCGAAGCTTGGTATCAGTAAGCATGGCTTCCATTTATTCCATGAAAAAAATACCATGCTCTGAAAAGCGCGGGAGAATGGGGCTTAACCCCAGTAAAACCGGGCCTCTTGGCTATCCCGATACCATGACCATCCTGAAACAAGGGACATGGTATCAAGCGTCATGCATGGCATCGGATGCAGTTGGTACCCCGTACCATGCCATAAAAAAACCATGCTTGGCGATGCAAAACGCTGCCTGAACTTGCCAGACCCAAAAAGCCGAAAGCCCGCAATTACGCGGGCTTCAGGGTATGTTTTGCTAGATCGTGCCGGGCAGTGCCGGACGCGGGATCATTCCCACTCAATCGTCGCAGGCGGCTTGCTCGACACGTCGTACGTCACCCGCGAAATCCCCTCGATCTCGTTGATGATGCGCCCGCTCACCGTTTCCAGCAGCTCGTACGGCAAATGCGCCCAACGCGCCGTCATGAAGTCGATCGTCTCCACCGCGCGCAACGCCACGACCCACGCATAACGCCGGCCATCGCCCACCACGCCCACCGATTTCACCGGCTGGAACACCACGAACGCCTGGCTGGTCTTGTGGTACCAGTCGGCCTTGCGCAGCTCTTCGATGAAGATGTGGTCGGCGCGGCGCAGGATGTCGGCGTATTCTTTCTTCACCTCACCGAGGATGCGCACGCCCAGGCCCGGGCCCGGGAACGGGTGGCGGTAGACCATGTCGTACGGCAGGCCCAGTTCCAGGCCGATCTTGCGCACTTCGTCCTTGAACAGTTCGCGCAGCGGCTCGACCAGTTTCAGGTTCATCTCTTCCGGCAGGCCGCCCACGTTGTGGTGCGACTTGATCACGTGGGCCTTGCCGCTCTTGGCGCCGGCCGATTCGATCACGTCGGGGTAGATGGTGCCCTGGGCGAGGAACTGGATGTTGTCCAGTTTGCTGGCTTCGGCGTCGAAGATGTCGATGAAGGTGCGGCCGATGATCTTGCGCTTCTTCTCCGGGTCCGCTTCGCCGGCCAGGTTGTCGAGGAACTGGGCCTCGGCGTCGGCGCGGATGACCTTGACGCCCATGTTCTCCTTGAACATGGCCATCACCTGGTCGCCTTCGTGCAGGCGCAGCAGACCGTTGTCGACGAACACGCAGGTCAGCTGGTCGCCGATGGCGCGGTGCAGGAGCGCGGCGACCACCGAGGAGTCGACGCCGCCGGACAGGCCCAGCAGCACGTTGGCCGAGCCGACTTGCTCACGCACCTGGGCGATGGCGTCTTCGACGATGTTGGACGGGGTCCACAGGGCTTCGCAGCCGCAGATGTCCTGGATGAAGCGCGAGAGGATGCGACCGCCTTGCTTGGTGTGGGTCACTTCCGGGTGGAACTGCACGCCGTAGTAGCCGCGGGCGTCGTCGAACATACCGGCGATCGGACAGCTCGGGGTGCTGGCCAGGACGTGGAAGTCGCCAGGCATCGAGGTGACCTTGTCGCCGTGGCTCATCCACACGTCCAGGCCCAGTACGCCGTCGGCGTCGATGTGGTCTTCGATGCCGTCGAGCAGGCGGCTCTTGCCGACGACGTCGACGCGGGCGTAGCCGAATTCACGCAGCTCGGAACCGGTGACCTTGCCGCCCAGCTGCTCGGCCATGGTCTGCATGCCGTAGCAGATGCCCAGCAGCGGCACACCCAGGTCGAACACGGCTTGCGGCGCACGTGGGCTGTTAGCTTCGTGCACCGACTCGGGGCCGCCGGCGAGAATGATGCCGCGCGGGTTGAAGGCGCGGATCGCTTCGTCGTCCATGTCGAACGGGTGCAGTTCGCAATACACGCCGATCTCGCGCACGCGGCGGGCGATCAGTTGGGTGTACTGGGAACCGAAGTCCAGGATCAGGATGCGGTGGGCGTGGATATCGAGGGCCATGACTCAATCTCGTCAGTGGAAATCGGAAACGAAGCGGGGCTGTTCATGACAGCCCCGCTCGAGGATGAGGGTGAAACCTCAACCTACGCGGTAGTTCGGGGCTTCTTTGGTGATCTGTACGTCGTGCACGTGGGACTCGGCCATGCCGGCACCGGTGATGCGCACGAACTCGGGCTTGGTGCGCATCTCGTCGATGGTGGCGCTGCCGGTGTAGCCCATCGAGGAACGCAGGCCGCCCATCAGCTGGTGGATGATCGCGGCCAGGGCGCCTTTGTAGGGAACGCGGCCTTCGATGCCTTCCGGCACCAGCTTCTCGGCACCGGCCGAGGAGTCCTGGAAGTAGCGGTCCGAAGAACCCTGCGACTGTGCCATCGCGCCCAGCGAACCCATGCCGCGGTAGGCCTTGTAGGAACGGCCTTGGAACAGTTCGACTTCGCCTGGCGCCTCTTCGGTGCCGGCGAACATCGAGCCCATCATCACGCACGACGCACCGGCGACGATGGCCTTGGACAGGTCGCCGGAGAAGCGGATGCCGCCGTCGGCGATCAGCGGTACGCCGGTGCCTTCGAGGGCTGCGGCGACGTTGGCGATGGCGCTGATCTGCGGCACGCCGACGCCTGCGACGATACGGGTGGTGCAGATCGAGCCTGGGCCGATACCGACCTTGACCGCATCGGCGCCGGCTTCGGCCAGGGCCTTGGCGGCCGCGCCGGTGGCGATGTTACCGCCGATCACCTGGACCTGCGGGTAGGTCTGCTTGACCCAGCGCACGCGCTCGATCACGCCCTTGGAGTGGCCGTGGGCGGTATCGACCACCACCACGTCGACGCCAGCAGCGACCAGTGCGGCGACGCGGTCGGGGGTGTCCTTGCCGGTGCCGACGGCAGCGCCGACGCGCAGGCGGCCTTGGTCGTCCTTGCTGGCCAGCGGGTAGGCCTTGGCCTTCTCGATGTCCTTGACGGTCATCATGCCCTTGAGGCTGAAGGCGTCGTCGACGATCAGGACTTTTTCCAGGCGGTGCTTGTGCAGCAGCTCGCGCACTTCGTTCTTGTCGGCGCCTTCGCGGACGGTGACCAGACGCTCTTTGGGCGTCATCACGTCGCGTACGCGGGCTTCCAGACGGGTTTCGAAGCGCACGTCACGGGAGGTGACGATGCCGACCAGGTCGCCGTTCTCCAGCACCGGAACGCCGGAGATGTTGTTCATGCGGGTCAGTTCGAAGAGGTCGCGCACGGTGGCGTCGGCCTCGATGGTGATCGGGTCCTTGACCACGCCAGCCTCGAACTTCTTGACCTTGCGCACTTCGCTGGCCTGCTGCTCGATGGTCATGTTCTTGTGCACGATACCGATGCCACCTTCCTGCGCCATGGCGATGGCCAGACGGGCTTCGGTGACGGTGTCCATGGCGGCGGAAACGAGGGGGATGTTCAGCTCGATGCCACGAGTCAAACGGGTCTTGAGACTGACTTCATTGGGCAGTACCTCGGAGTAGCCAGGTACAAGGAGGATATCGTCGAAAGTCAGGGCTTCTTGGCTGATACGCAGCATCGCGGGGGCTCCCGGGCGGGAAAAATGGAAGCGCGCCATCATACGCCTGCTGGGGCGCCAGCTCAACGCCGAGCTGCGGGTAAGCGTCGAGCGGCACGCTTTGGTGCCCCATGCGCCACGCGTGTTCGGCATTCGGGACCTGGGCCAAGGCCGCCGTCGCTGAACGCACGGCGCGCAACCGCCCTTAGCGCTGCACGGCCACCACCGCGACCGGCTGATCCAGCCAATCGGCCATTTGCTCGATGAACGCAGGTGTGAACCCCGCCTCGCCCCAGTTGTTGAAGATGAAGCCGAGGTTGGAGAAGGCGCAGGGTTGCAGGAACAGAAAACCGTTGATGTCGTCTTCGTGCCCGCACAAGGGGCAGGTGAAGTTGTCGGTCAGCCCCGGCATCCACTCTTCCAGGCTGTCGAACAAAGGCTCGCCGACTTCCCGTCGGCATTCCGGGCAACCGGCTTCTTCGAGAAAACCATCGGTCGGTGTGTAGATGCAGCGTTTCAAGACCACTTCCACACCGTTGACCTGTTCGCCCAGCGGCACGCGTTGCGGGTGCAGGGCGATCTTGCGCGCGCCCTCGGCCAGGGCATGGCCCATGCGGTTGCCGGTGCTGCCACAGGTGCTGAGCGCAGCCTCCACCACCCGCTCGCGCACCAGCCAGCGCAGGATCGCCCGGGAACGGGCCTCGTGGGCGATGACGCTGGACATTTTCGGGACGATGATGCGCTGGGAATTCATGGCGGGCCTGCGGACTGCGAGGAAGCGGGCCATTCTACCCCCTGCGCCATGGTGCAGATAGCCAGCCCTGCCCGCCCCCGCCACGGGCCGCTTTTGCCATCGTCGCGACCCACGACACGGCGCGCCGGCTTCCTCTATAGTGTCGCCCCATGATCAAAGACCCTTTCGAACGGCTCGGCCTGGATCGCGAAGTCCTCACCGTCAGCCAACTCAACGGCCGCGCCCGCGTGCTGCTGGAAGACGTTTTCCGCAGCGTGTGGGTGGAAGGCGAAATCTCCAACCTGGCCCGCCCGGCGTCCGGGCACCTGTACTTCACCCTCAAGGACAGCGGTGCGCAGGTACGTTGCGCACTGTTCCGGCAGAACGCCACGCGGGTGCGTCAAGCCCTGCGGGACGGCTTGGCGGTGCGTGTGCGCGGGCGGGTGTCGTTGTTCGAAGGGCGCGGCGACTACCAACTGATCCTCGACACCGTGGAAGCGGCGGGCGACGGCGCCTTGCGCCTGGCCTTCGAAGCCTTGAAGGAAAAGCTCGACGGCGAAGGCCTGTTCAGCGCCGAGCGCAAGCGCCCTTTGCCGCCGCACCCGCAGCGCATCGGCATCGTCACCTCGCCCACCGGCGCGGTGATCCGCGACATCATCAGTGTGTTCGGCCGGCGCGCGCCGCAGGTCGAGTTGAATCTGATCCCCACGCCCGTACAGGGCCGCGAGGCGATCATGCAGATCGTCCGCGCCTTGCAACTGGCCGACCGGCAAGGCTTCGACGCGCTGATCCTGGCCCGTGGCGGCGGCTCGCTGGAAGACCTCTGGTGCTTCAACGAAGAGGCCGTGGCGCGCGCCGTCGCGGCCTGCGTGACGCCCATCGTCAGCGCCGTGGGCCATGAAACCGACGTGTCGATCAGCGATTTCGTCGCCGACGTGCGCGCGCCCACGCCGTCTGCCGCCGCCGAGCTGCTGGCACCGGACAGCAGCGGCTTGCAGCAGCGCGTCGAGAGCCTGCATCGGCGCCTGTTGATGCGCATGCGCAACCGCCTGGCGCACGACCGCCTGCGCGTCGAAAGCCAGAGCCGTCGTCTGCGCCACCCCGGCGACCGGCTACGCCAGCAGGCGCAGCGCCTCGACGATCTGGACATGCGCCTGCGCCGCGCCTTCGCGTTGGGCATGAACCAGCGCCAGCAGCGCCTGGGCAGGCTCGACATGCGCCTGACCGCGCAGCATCCGGGGCGCGCCCTCAAGCTGCTCGAACAACGTCTAAACAGCCTGGCCGAGCGTCTGCCCAAAGCCATGCGCGACGTACTCAAAGACCGCCGCCAGCGCTTCCAGGCCCAGGTGCAGACCTTGCAGCTGGTCAGCCCACTGGCGACCCTGGCGCGCGGCTACAGCATCCTGCTCGACGAACATGGCCACGCGGTACGCAGCGCTGCGCAGACCCACAACGGTCAGCGCCTCACCGCCCGCCTCAACGAAGGCGAGCTGAAAGTGCGCGTCGAAGACAACCACCAGACCCCGGTCACCCTCTCGCTATTGGACTGACACATGCCCCGCTCGCTCGCCCCGCTGCTCGCCCTGTGCCTGGCCCTGCTCGCCCCGCTCGCCCAGGCCAGCTACATCACCCGCACCCTCGACAAACCCGTGCCCGGTGGCGTCGCCGTGGTCGACCTGGGGCCGAGCGCCCAGGCGCCCAGCGCCCGTTTCGACGGCAAGCCGGTGCTGGTGGTCAAGGAACAGGACAACTGGTTGGCCATCGTCGGCCTGCCGCTGACGCAAAAGCCCGGCACCGCGACGCTGACCCAGGGCAACCGCAGCCTGCCCTTCACCGTCGGTAGCAAGGCATACCCGGAGCAACGCATCACCTTGAAGAACACCCGCCAGGTCAACCCGAACCCGGCCGACCTCAAGCGCATCGACCGCGAGCTGGCCGAGCAGATCAAGGCCTACCGCAGTTTCAGCCCGAACCTGCCGAGCAACCTGGTGCTCGACAAACCGGTCAACGGCCCGCTGTCGAGCAAGTTCGGCGTGCGCCGCTTCTTCAACGGCGAAGAGCGCAACCCCCATGCGGGCCTGGACTTCGCGGTGCCGGCCGGCACACCGATCAAGACGCCGGCCAACGGCAAGGTGATCCTGGTCGGCGACTATTTCTTCAATGGCCGCACGGTGTTCGTCGACCACGGCCAGGGCTTCATCAGCATGTTCTGCCACATGTCGAAGATCGACGTGAAACCGGGGCAGGACCTGCGCCGTGGCGAGGTGGTCGGGCGCGTGGGGTCGACGGGCCGTGCGACGGGGCCGCACATGCACTGGAACGTCAGCTTGAACGACGCGCGGGTGGACCCGGCGATCTTCATTGGGGCGTTTCAGCCCTGAGCGTGAGGCGAGGAGCGGCCGTCAGATTCGAGTCCGAGGGCGATGGGTGGAGAATCTGAATGACGGCTGCGGCTTCTGTTCAGCCGATGTGATGGGGTGACTGGATTGGGGCCGCGTTGCGGCCCATCGCGACTGAAGTCGCTCCTACATGGGTGTTGCGCAATGAGAAATGGTTGCGCAATAAAACAAAGATAAGAACATCGAATAAGCTACTGAATCTCGCATAAAGCCATTTACAGAGCATTTATTCCATTTTTTTCGCAACGCTTGCCAACCTTCATCGCACTGGTTAGGGTTCAAGCCATGAAAACCGCCAATACCCTCCTTCTGCTTCGCCAACACCGCAGCCTTTGCCTGGTCAGCGCACGACTATCCAGGTAATCGCGTCGCCTCGCCCGTTTACCTCGTTTTCTGCCGGCAGGCCCGATCAGGCCGCACACTCAAGGATTGCTTCGATGACCATGCTCAAAGACCCGTCGCACAAGTACCGCGCGTTCCCGACCATCGATCTGCCCGACCGCACCTGGCCTTCCAAGACCATCACTGCGGCGCCGATCTGGTGCAGCTCCGACCTGCGCGACGGTAACCAATCGCTGATCGAGCCGATGGACGCCGAGAAGAAGCTGCGGTTCTGGAAGACCCTGGTGCAAGTGGGCGTGAAGGAAATCGAAGCCTCCTTCCCCGCCGCCTCGCAGACCGATTTCGATTTCGTGCGCAGCCTGATCGAAGACGGCCACATCCCTGACGACACCACCATCCAGGTGCTTACCCAAGGTCGCGAAGACCTCATCGCGCGGACCTTCGAGTCGTTGCGCGGGGCCAAGAAGGCCATTGTCCACCTGTACAACGCCACTTGCCCGTCCTTCCGCCGCATCGTCTTCAACACCGACAAGGACGGCGTGAAGAAGATCGCCGTCGATGCCGCCAAGCTGTTCGTCAAGTACGCCGCCCAGCAGCCGGAAACCGAGTGGACGTTCCAGTACTCGCCGGAAACCTTCAGCGCCACGGAGCTCGAGTTCGCCAAGGAAGTCTGTGACGCGGTGATCGAGGTGTGGAACCCGACGCCCGAGCACAAGATCATCCTCAACCTGCCGGCCACCGTCGAGGTGGCCACGCCCAACGTCTACGCCGACCAGATCGAGTGGTTCTGCCGCCACATCAACCGTCGCGACAGCGTGATCATCAGCCTGCACACCCACAACGACCGCGGCACCGGCATCGCCGCCACCGAGCTGGGCCTGATGGCCGGCGCCGACCGCGCCGAAGGGTGCCTGTTCGGCAACGGCGAGCGCACCGGCAACGTCGACCTGGTGACCCTGGCGCTGAACCTCTACACCCAGGGCATCGACCCGCAGCTGGACTTCTCCGACATCGATGGCGTGCGCAAGGTGGTCGAGGAATGCAACCAGTTGCCGGTGCATCCGCGCCATCCGTATGTGGGTGACTTGGTGCACACCGCCTTCTCCGGCTCGCACCAGGACGCCATCCGCAAAGGCATGAGCAAGCAGCAGGACGGCGAATTGTGGGAAGTGCCGTACCTGCCGATCGATCCGGCCGACATCGGCCGCAGCTACGAGGCGGTGATCCGCGTCAACAGCCAGTCGGGCAAAGGCGGCATCACTTACCTGCTCGAGCAGGAATACGGCATCAGCCTGCCGCGCCGCATGCAGATCGAGTTCAGCCAGGTGGTCCAGGGCGAAACCGACCGCTTGGGCCTGGAAATGACCGGCAAGCAAATCTACAGCTTGCTGCAGAAGGAATACCTGCAAGCCAACACGCCTTACGCACTGGTCAGCCATCGCCTGCGCGAAGAGAACGGCCACAGTGCCGTGGAAGTGGACGTCGCCGGCGAAGGCGAAACCACCCTGAAGTGGTCCGGCAAGGGCAACGGCGCTCTGGAGGCGCTGGTCGCCGGCCTGCCGATGGCGGTCGAGATCATGGACTACAACGAGCACGCCATCGGCGCGGGCACCAATGCCAAGGCCGCTGCCTACATCGAGCTGCGTGTGGCGGGTGGGCGTCCGGTGCACGGCGTGGGCATCGATGAAAACATCACCACGGCCAGCTTCAAGGCGCTGTTCAGCGCATTGAACCGTTCGTTGAGCCAGCAGCAGGTAAAAGCGGCTTGATCGCGATGTAGCTGCGCCGCCACCGAAAGCCCGCATCCCTGGATGCGGGCTTTTTCAATTCAGACCTAAGTGCGGCTATAGACAATGCAGCGTGCATTCCCGGCTTGCCGCACCGCTGAGCCAGCAGCAGCTCAAGGCGGCCCGATCGCGACTGTCGCTGCGTCGCCATCGGATAGTCCGCATTAAGGGGTGCTGGCCGTTCGATCCGCGCCTGGCGCCAAAGCACGGATCTAGCAGCACGCAACGATACCGACAATTCACACGAACCGGCGCCTTCGTCTGCCGCCAAGCCATGAACATGGCGCAAAAAAAGGGCGCCGACCAAGCGCCCACAAGCCGTCAAAGCAAACGTCGAATCAGTCGTGTTCCAACAAGGCCATCGCCTCGGCGCTACTCGCCTCGATGCGCGCCCAATCGCCGTTCTTGATCCAGCTGCTATCGAGCATCCAAGTGCCGCCTACGCACATCACATTGGGCAACGCCATGTAACTGCGTGCGTTGCCTTGGTTGACTCCGCCCGTGGGGCAGAAACGGATGTCGCCGAACGGCCCGGCGAAGGCCTTGATGGCAGCGGCACCCCCGCTGATCTCGGCGGGAAACAGCTTGAAGCGGCGGTAACCCAGGGCGTAGCCAGTCATGATTTCCGAGGCTGTGCTGATGCCGGGCAGCAGCGCAATGTCACCCTCCACGCCCGCTTGCAGCAGTTCGGGCGTGATGCCGGGGCTGACCACGAACTGCGCGCCAGCCGCAGCCACGGCTTCGAACATGCGCCGATCAAGCACTGTGCCGGCGCCTACGCACAACTCCGGGCGCTGCTCGCGCAGCACCTCAATGGCCTTGATGCCGTGAGCCGAGCGCAAGGTCACTTCGAGGGTGCGGATGCCACCGGCCGCCAGCGCGTCGGCCAGCGGCAGGATGTCCTGTTCGCGGGCGATGGTGATCACCGGCAGGATGCGCGCCTGGGCGCAGATCGCGTCGATGCGCGCGGTCTTCTCGCTCATGCTCAGCAGCGGTTGAGGGCGTTCGAGGGTGGTCATGTCGGCTGATCCTTGGCTCATGGACACCAGTAGATGTCCAAGGGGTCTTGAAGAAATGCGTGGATGGGCATGCGCTGCTCGTCGCTGTCCAGCGCGGCGCGCAAGGCGGCGAGCTTGCCCTGGCCTTGAATGGACAAGGCGGTGAAGTCGGCGCTGGCCAGCAGTGCGCGAGTCAGGCTCAGGCGCTGATGCGGCACGCTCGGCGCCAGCATCGGCAGGCAGCGGCGCGCGCTTTCGCGGGCCAGGCCTTCGGCCAGATTGGGGCTGCCAGGGAACAGCGAAGCGGTGTGCCCATCGTCACCCATGCCCAGCACCAGCACATCGATCGGCGGCAGCTCGGCCAGAGCGGCATCGGCCAGTTCGGCCGCGCTGTCGAGGTCGGCGGCCGGCTGGTACAGGCCAATGAACGTCGCCTGGGCGGCTGCGCCTTGCAGCAGATGCTTGGCAAGCAAGTTGGCGTTGCTGTCGTCGTGCTCGACCGGTACCCAGCGCTCGTCGGCCAGGCTGACGGTGACCTTCGACCAGTCCAACGGCTGCTGCGCCAGTCGCTCGAGAAACGGCACCGGGCTACGCCCCCCGGAAAGCACCACGCAGGCGCGGCCATTGCGCTCGATGGCGCGGTCCAGTCGTGCGGCCACATCAGTGGCCAGGTTCTGCGCCAAGGCTGTCGAATCGGCAAGCGTGTGCGTGTTCACGTTGCTCGGCAGTTGCAAGTCAGATATCGCCATACCATGCCCTCCCATCTCGGGTGATCAATGCGATCGAGCTCATCGGCCCCCAGGAACCCGCGGCATAGGGTTTGGGCGCATCGCCGCTGCGTTGCCAGCCGGCGATCAACTGGTCGCACCACGACCAGGCGTGCTCGATCTCGTCCTTGCGCACGAACAGGTTCTGGTTGCCGCGCATCACCTCCAGCAGGAGGCGTTCGTAGGCATCCGGAATCCGCGCGCTGCGCCAGGTTTCGGAAAAATTCAGTTGCAGCGGGCCGCTGCGCAGGTGCATGCCCTTGTCCAAGCCCTGCTCTTTGGTCATCACGCGCAGGGAAATGCCTTCGTCCGGTTGCAGGCGGATGACGAGCTTGTTGCCGATCTCCAGGCGCTGCTCGGGCGCGAAGATGTAATGCGGGGTTTCCTTGAAGTGGATGACGATCTGCGACAGCTTCTGCGGCATGCGCTTGCCGGTGCGCAGATAGAACGGCACGCCCGACCAGCGCCAGTTGCGGATGTCGGCGCGCAGGGCGACGAAGGTTTCAGTGTCGCTGTGGGCGTTGCAGTTGTCTTCCTCCAGATACCCCGGCACCGGCTGCCCGTCGCTGTAGCCGGCGATGTACTGGCCGCGCACCACGCGGGTGGCGAGGTTCTCGCCGGTGATCGGCGCCAGCGCCTTGAGCACTTTCACCTTTTCGTCGCGGATGCTGTCGGCCGACAGGTCGCTGGGCGGGTCCATGGCGATCAGGCAAAGCAGCTGCAACAAGTGGTTCTGGATCATGTCGCGCAGTTGCCCGGCCTTGTCGAAGTAGCCCCAGCGCCCTTCGATGCCGACCTTCTCGGCCACGGTGATTTCCACGTGGGAGATGGAGTTCTGATTCCACTGGGTTTCGAACAGGCTGTTGGCGAAGCGCAAGGCGATGAGGTTCTGCACCGTTTCCTTGCCCAGGTAATGGTCGATGCGGTACACGCGGTTCTCCGGGAAGAACCGTGCCACCGCATCATTGACCCGACGCGAGGATTCCAGGTCGTGGCCGATGGGTTTTTCCAGCACCACCCGGGTGCGCTCGGCCAGGCCGGCCTTGTCGAGGTTCTCGCAGATCGCGCCGTAGACCGCCGCGGCGGTGGCGAAATAGGCGATCAACGGCCCTTCGGCCGGTACTTGTTCGGCCAGGGCGGTGTAGCCCTCGGCTTGCAGAAAATCGAGGTGTTGGTAGCTGAGGCGCTGGAGGAAGCGCGCCAGCGCTTCGGGCTCCAGGTCGGCCGCCGGCACATGGCGGCGCAGGTGGGTCTCGATGCTGTGCAGGTGCGCCTCGGCGCTACCCGCCTCGCGAGCCAGGGCCAGCAAGCGGGTATCGGCATGCAGCAGCTGAGCACGATCGAGTTGGTACAACGCAGGGAACAGCTTGCGCAGGGCCAGGTCGCCCAAGGCTCCAAACACCGCAAGGGTGCAGGGTTCAACACTGATTAGCGCCATGAATGTGGTTCTTTTATAGAGTTAGGGTAGGAATACCGGTTTCAAACCTGATTTTCAACACTCAATGTAGTAAATCTAACAACATATGGCAGTTTCCCCTTAGACAAGTGGTGCGTTCAGGCGGCCGCCAGTAGGATAGACGCCAGCGAAAAAGCCGAGTGCCACGGCTAATGCTGGTCAGTTGAGCAACCAAGGCCGATTAGCGGCCCATCGCGGCGCTCCGATTAGCCGCGATGGGCTGCAAAGCAGCCCCAATCGACACTATTTACCGCTCAACTGACCGGCATTGAGCGCCTCGACCGCCTTACCGACTCAAGGACACCCCCATGGACCGCGTGCGAAACCTTCTGGAACAGATCCAGGGCCGCCTCGACGACCTCAACAAGGCTGAACGCAAAGTCGCCGAAGTGATTTTGCTCAACCCGCAACAGGCCACCCGGTTCAGCATCGCGGCACTGGCCCAGGCAGCCAAGGTCAGCGAACCGACCGTCAACCGTTTCTGCCGCTCGTTCGACGTCAGCGGCTACCCCGAACTCAAGCTGCAACTGGCGCAGAGCCTGGCCAGCGGCGCTGCCTACGTCAGCCGCGCGGTGGAGCCGGACGACGACCCGGCCGCCTACACCCAGAAGATCTTCGGCAGTGCCATCGCATCGTTGGACAGCGCCTGCCAGCACATCGACCCACAGCAGATCAGCCGCGCCGTCGACATGATGATCCAGGCCCGGCAGATCCACTTCTGCGGCCTCGGCGCCTCGGCCCCGGTGGCGGTGGATGCGCAGCACAAATTCTTCCGCTTCAACCTGGCGGTGTCGGCCCATGCCGATGTGCTGATGCAACGCATGCTGGCTTCGGTGGCCCACACCGGCGACCTGTTCGTGATGATTTCCTACACCGGACGCACCCGCGAGCTGGTCGAGGTAGCACGCACGGCGCGGGAAAACGGCGCCTCGGTGCTGGCCCTGACCGCCGCCGGCTCGCCGCTGTCCGAGGCGTGCAGCCTGAGCCTGCACATCCCCTTGCCGGAAGACACCGACATCTACATGCCGATGACCTCGCGCATCATCCAGCTCACCGTGCTCGACGTGCTGGCCACGGGCATGACCCTGCGCCGCGGCGTGGATTTCCAGCCGCACCTGCGAAAGATCAAGGAAAGCCTGAACGCCAGCCGCTACCCCATCGAAGACGACCCGCTCAGCTGAGGCGATGGGCCTGCAAGCGCAGGTGCGCCTGCTCGCCAGGCGCCAGGCTGAGACCTTCCTTGCAGCCGCTGGCGGCCTCGACGCAGACGAAGCCGCGCGCCTCGCGCCCGGTCACGCCCACCAGCGGTCGGCTACCCGGATGCCAGACCACAGTGTCGTCGCCGTCGCTGGTGTCGATGCATAACGCGCGCGCCCAGGCGGTGTCCTGCACCTGCAGGGCGGCCATACCGGGGTACACCCGCTCGCAACTGCCCCGCACCTTGAACGCGCTGCTCTGACGGCATGCGCTACGGTTCATGCGGTCGTAGCCCTCGACGTTTTCCAACCCAGACAGCGCTATCTTCGACACGTGACTGATACGCCAATAGGCCAGCAGTGCGTGGCTCAACTGGCAGGTTTCGCTGTCCTGGTGCTCGGTGGTCAGCTTCAGCTCCATGGTGCTGGACAGCCGCGCCTGGAGTTCGACCTGCCAGTCGCACAATTGCAGACGCCACGTCAGACTGACACCGTCGGCATTCTCTTCGCTGTCCAGCAGTTGCCAGTCGATCAGGCGCGCCCAGCCATGGGTCGGCCACAGGTCTTCGCTGGGGTGGCGGCCGTACCAGGGCCAGCACACCGGCACCCCACCGCGGATCGCGCCCACGTGCGGCCATTTCGCGGCGCACCACAGCCAAGGCAATTCGCCGCTGGGTTGGAAGTGCAACAGTTGTGCGCCCTGGCGGCTGAACACGGCCTGGCAGCGCGGGTGATCGATGACCAGCACATCGCGCTGCTGATGACGCGCCCACTCGAAGGTCGGCCTGGGCCGCTCGGGGCTGAAAAGGCAGTGGAGCGGATGTTCGGGCATGGGTTTGAAGCTCTTGTTGTCTTTAGGGGCGCTACCGTCACGGACCGGGTTCGACCCCCGACCCGTGACGCTCAGCCACCGTAGCGGCTGCAAGAAGTGCGTAAAGTTACAACAAAAGGTCTCAGAATGACGACTGAATCTTCAAACCTGCGACCAGGGCGTTGTCCACTTCGTCCACCCCGCCTGGGCTCTTGATGTATTGCAGGTTGGGCCGCACGGTCAGCCAATTGGTGACGTGGAAGCCGTAGTAGAGCTCGGCGTTGTACTCGGTGCGTTGCAGCGGGGTGAAGCGCGGATCGTCGTAATCGTCCACACCCAGCTGGGCGTTGAGCTGGTCGGCGCGCTTGCGCACGTCGTCGTTGACGTGGATGCGCGCCACGCCGAAGCCGATGTCGTCCTTGGGCCGAGCGTCGAAGGCGCCTTTGTAGACCAAGCCCACCTGCTGGTAGTTGTCGACCACGTTGGTGGCCTTGTCGTGCACGGTGAAGTTGGCGAACAGGTTCAGGCCGCGGTTGACGTCACCCGCGTGTGCCGTGACCTGCTGTTGAGCCACCACCCACCAGCCGTGCTTGCTCGAATGCGAGCGGAAGCCGCTGCCGGATACGCCCTGGGCGTTGCCGTTGATGTCCTTGTAGACGTCCTGGGCTTCGGCAGTGCTGTAGTAGTAACCCAGGCGGTATTCGCCCGGCAGGCCGTTGAAGCGTGGCTGCCACACCGCCTCGACCGGCAGGATGGCGCCTTTGGTGCCGCTGCCGCTGAGTTTGAAGCCGTTGCCGGTGTCGAGGTTCGACGGGTTCTGCTCGAAGGCACCGACCTGCACGAAGAAGTCCGGTGCGATGTTGTACTTGACCCGCAGTGCCCACTGGCTGACGGGCCAGTTGTACCAGATGCTGCCCACCCAGTTGCCCACCTGCGAACCGCAGAAGGCCAGGTTCTGGAAGTCGCAGGGGAAGCTGTTGAACTCCTCGCCCGGGCCGAACTGGCCGAATTTCACGTCCAGTGCGCCATCGAAGTACTTCTGTTTGACCCACATCTGCGTCAGCCGCCAGGTCTGGCCACGGCCCCAGACTTCCTGCACCGAGCTGAACTGCCCGGCGCGCGGGTCGCTGATGCGGTCGTTGGACAGGTTGCGGCCGCTACGCTCGGTGATGGCCAGCTTGAACTCGGCATCGTGCCAACCGAGGATCTTCTGCAGGTCCAGGTGCGCGCCCAGGGCGAACTGGTCGCTGTAGCGCGCCGTGCGGTCATGGTCGTAGCCGCCGCGCAGGTTGCCGGCCACCTCGCCGACGTAGTCGACGGTGAAGTCGTAGCCTTTTTCCAGCAGCTCGGTACGGGTGCCGCCCCAGTCCCCGGTCATCCATTTCGAGTCGCTGGAAAACGCCTCGGCGGCCTGCGCCGTGCCGCTGCCGACTGCTGCCAGGAGTGCCAGCGAGCCGAGGGTGGTGATGCGATTGCGATGCTCCATTGCGATACGTCCTTTCTGTTGTTGTTAGTCCAGCGCGCGTACCGGACGCGCCGTCGTGGCGCTGTCCGGCACACCCTGTTCGGTGGTGCGGTCCAGGCGTTCGCCGGTCTGCGCATCGAACAGCAGCACGCGGGCTGGATCCAATTGCAGGCGCAGGCTGTCGCCCACTCGGCAGACGACGTCCGGCGCCAGTCGGCAGCACACTTTGCTGCCATTGAGGGAGACGAACACCAACAGGTCGGGGCCAGTGGGTTCGAGCACTTCGACCTGCGCGCCGATCGACGGCAGACCATTGCCCTGTTCGGGGCCCAGGGCGATCTGTTCCGGGCGGATGCCCAGGACCACCTCGCGGCCCGCGAGGTTTTCCGGCACCCGCAGCGGCAGGTCGCAGCGCTGCTGGCCGCTGTCGAGCCGGGCCAGCATGCGGCCGTCCTGGTGGATCAGGGTGGCGGGGATGAAGTTCATCGGTGGCGAGCCGATGAAGCTCGCCACGAACTGGTTGGCCGGGTCGTTGTAGATCTGCTGCGGGGTGCCGAACTGCTGGATGATACCGTCTTTCATCACCGCGACCTTGTCGCCCAGGGTCATGGCTTCGATCTGGTCGTGGGTGACATACACCGTGGTGGTCTTCAAACGCTGGTGCATCAGCTTGATTTCGGTGCGCATCTCCACCCGCAGCTTGGCGTCAAGGTTCGACAACGGCTCGTCGAACAGGTAGATCTGCGGCCGCCGTGCCAATGCCCGACCCATGGCCACGCGCTGCTGCTGGCCGCCTGACAGCTGGCCGGGCTTGCGCCCGAGCAGGTGTTCGATCTGCAACAGGCGCGCGACCCGGCCCACTTCCTCGTCGATGGCGGCCTGGGGCATCTTGCGGATCTTCAGGCCGAAAGCGATGTTCTCGCGCACGGTCATGGTCGGGTACAGCGCATAGGACTGGAACACCATGGCGATGTCACGATCCTTGGGGCTCATGCCGCTGATGTCGACGCCCTCGACCAGGATCTCGCCGCCGCTGATGTCTTCGAGCCCGGCGATGCAGTTCATCAGGGTCGATTTGCCACAGCCCGAAGGGCCGACCAGGATCAGGAACTCGCCCGAATCGATGGCCAGGTCGATGGCCTTGAGGGTGTCTGGCAGGCCACTGCCATAGCGTTTGTTGACGTTACGAAGTTGCAAGCGTGCCATGTGTCACCCCTTGACCGCGCCGGCCGTGAGGCCGCGCAGGAAATATTTGCCGGCGACCACGTAGACCAGCAGGGTCGGAAGCCCTGCGATCATCGCCGCCGCCATGTCGACGTTGTATTCCTTGACCCCGGTGCTGGTGTTGACCAGGTTGTTCAGTGCCACGGTGATCGGCTGCGCATCGCCACTGGCGAACACCACACCGAAGAGGAAGTCGTTCCAGATCTGGGTGAACTGCCAGATCAGGCAGACCATGATGATCGGCAGCGACATCGGTAGCAGGATGCGCGTGAAGATGGTGAAGAACCCCGCCCCGTCGAGCCGCGCCGCCTGCACCAGGGCTTGCGGCACGCTGGTGTAGTAGTTGCGGAAGAACAGCGTGGTGAAGGCCAGGCCGTAGACGATGTGCACCAGCACCAGGCCCGTGGTGGTGCTCGCCAGGCCCAGCTTGCCGAGGGTGAACGAGGCCGGCAGGAGTACGGTCTGGAACGGCAGGAAGCAGCCGAACAGCAGCAGCCCGAAGAACAGCTGCGAACCGCGGAAGCGCCACATCGACAGCACGTAGCCGTTGAGCGCGCCGATCAACGTGGAGGCCAGCACCGCCGGCACGGTGATCTTCACCGAGTTCCAGAAGTAGCCGCCGACGCTGTCCCAGGCCTTGAGCCAGCCGATGCCGGTGACCACGTCCGGCCAGCTCAGCAGGTTGCCGGTGCGGATGTCGTCGGGGGACTTGAAGCTGGTCAGCAGCATCACCAGCAGCGGAACCAGGTACACCGCGCAGGCCAGCAACAGGGTGGCGTAGATGGCCAGGCGGCTTGCGGAGAATCCGTGACGGCTAGTCATGGCGCTTGCTCCTGAGTTCGGAGTACAGGTACGGCACCAGGATCGCCAGGATGGCGCCGAGCATGAGGATGGCGCTGGCCGAGCCCATGCCCATCTGTCCGCGGCTGAAGGTGAAGTTGTACATGAACATCGCCGGCAGATCGGAGGCATAGCCCGGCCCGCCGGCGGTCATCGCCGCCACCAGGTCGAAGCTCTTGATGGCGATGTGCGCCAGGATCATCACTGCGCTGAAGAACACCGGGCGCAGGCTGGGCAGGACGATACGCAGGTAGATGCGCGGCAGGCTGGCGCCATCGACCTGGGCCGCGCGGATGATCGACGGGTCGACCCCGCGCAGGCCGGCCAGAAACAGCGCCATGACGAAGCCCGAAGCCTGCCACACGGCGGCGATCACCAGGCAGTAGACCACACGGTCCGGGTCCACCAGCCAGTCGAAGCGAAAGCCCTCCCAGCCCCAGTCGCGCAGCAGCTTGTCCAGGCCCAGGCCTGGGTTGAGCAGCCACTTCCAGGCGGTGCCGGTGACGATCATCGACAGCGCCATGGGGTACAGGTACACCGTGCGGATGAAGCCTTCGCGACGGATGCGCTGGTCGAGCAGCACCGCCAGGACCACGCCGATCACCAGGCTGATGCCGATGAACAGGCCGCCGAACACCAGCAGGTTCTTGCTCGCCACCCACCAGCGGTCGTTGGCCATGAGCTTGGCGTATTGGGTGAGCCCGGCCCATTTATAGTTGGGCATGAAGGTCGACTGGGTGAAGGACAGCACCAGGGTCCAGAAGATGTAGCCGTAGAAGCCCACCAGCACGATGAGCATGCTCGGGGCCAGCACCAGCTTGGGCAGCCAGCGTTGCAGGCAGTCCAGGGGGGACGCCCGCCGAGACGCGGTCGCAATGTTCATGGCGTGTGTTCCAGAAGAGAAAAGACGGATGAGCGCAGACCGTGCCGCGCGGGTGCATCACCCGCTACGGCTGGTCTGCCAGGCGGTCAGCGCGCGGCTTTGATGGCCGCGTCGAGCTGCTTGGCCGCCTTGGCCGGATCGGCCTTGGAGTCGTTGAGGAAGTTGCTGACCACATCGAAGATCGCGCCCTGCACCGCCAGGGTCGAGGCCATGTTGTGCGCCATGCTCGGCTGCAGGCCGTCGCCTTGGCTGGCCTGCTGGAAGTCCTTGGCCGAACGCTGGGTACAGGCGTCGAACTGGCTCATGTCCATGTCCTGGCGCACGGGCAGCGAACCTTTGTTCTGGTTGAAGGCGGTCTGGAAGGGTTTTTCCAGCGCTACCTTGGCCAGGTCGTTCTGCGCCTTGATGTCGTTTTCCTTGGTCAGCTTGAACATCGCCAGCGAGTCGATGTTGTAGGTGAAGCTGCCCTGGGTGCCGGGGAACGGTACGCAGACGTAGTCGCTGCCAGCGGTCTTCTTGGCCGCAGTCCATTCGCTCTTGGCCCAGTCGCCCATGATCTGCATGCCGGCCTTGCCGGTGATCACTTCGGCGGCGGCGATGTTCCAGTCGCGCCCGGCACGATTGGGGTCCATGTAGCCGGCCAGACGTTGCAGGGTCTGGAAGGTCTCGACCATCTTCGGTCCGGTGAGGGTGTCGGTGTCGAGGTCGACGAACGCCTTGTGGTAACCCTCGGGCCCGAGGATGCTCAGCACCAGGTTCTCGAACACGGTGCTGTCCTGCCAGGGCTGACCGCCATGGGCCAGGGGCTGGAAGCCGGCAGCCTTGAGCTTGTCGGCGGCGGCGAACAGTTCGTCGAGGGTTTCCGGCACCTTGGCGCCGGCCTTTTCGAACACCTGCGGGTTGATCCACAGCCAGTTCACGCGGTGGATGTTGACCGGCACGGCCACGTAATGGCCGTCGTACTTCCAGATCGGCGTGAGCTTGGCCGGCAGCAGTTCGTCCCATTTGTTGGCGCTGGACACTTCGTCCAGTTCGGTGAGCAGGCCCAGGGCGCCCCACTCCTGGATGTCGGGGCCTTTGATCTGCGCGGCGGCAGGCGGGTTGCCGGCGACCGCGCGGCTTTTCAGCACGGTCATGGCCGCCGCGCCGCCACCGCCGGCGACGGCGTTGTCTTTCCAGGTGAAGCCGTCCTTTTCGATCTGTTGCTTGAGGGTCTGCACGGCGGCGGCTTCGCCACCGGAGGTCCACCAGTGCAGCACTTCGACGGTGCCGTTGTCGGCAGCGACGGCGCTCAGGGGCAGGGAACAGGCGAGGGAGATGGCAGTAGCCAGACGAGTGAATGCGTTCATGTGAAAACCTTTGTTTTTGTTATGCGAGCAAGTCGAGTGCTTGCGCTTGCCTCGGAGTCTAATCAGACGAGTGGCGCCGCCAGGTAACGAAGCGCCGTGTCTTTGTCACCGCTTGGTGACAAAAGCCGGCTCATTCGGCGCTGCGTGGCAGGCTCAGGGTGACGCGCAGGCCGCCCTGACGCAGATTGAGCAAACTCACCTCGCCGCCGTGGCTGTGGGCGATGTTGCGCGCGATACCTAAACCCAGGCCGTAGCCCTGCTGCTGGCCGGCCAAGCGGAAATGCGGTTCGAACACCTGCTCCAGACGTTGCTGCGGCACCCCGGGGCCACAGTCGTCGACCTGCAGCACGAAGCCTGTGGCGCTGTCGAGGATGCGCAGATGGGCGCGCTCGCCGTATTTGATGGCATTGTCGATCAGGTTGCCGATGCAGCGGCGCAAGGCCAGGGATTTACCCGGATAAGGCGCCAGCGCCCGACCTTCGAGGGTGATGCGCCCGTCGCGCAGGTAAGGCTCGGCGAGCATTTCCAGCACCTGGTTGAGGTCGATCGGCTCGATGTTCTCGTGGATGTCGGTGTCCTTGACGCATTGCAGCGCGCCCTTGACCAGCAGCTCCAGCTCGTCGAGGTCGCGGTTGAAGGTGCGCTGAGCCTGTTCGTCTTCGAGCAGCTCGACGCGCAGGCGCAGGCGCGTGATGGGCGTGCGCAGGTCGTGGGAGATGGCGCTGAACAGCTGGCTGCGCTCGGTCAGGTAACGGCTGATGCGCTCGCGCATGCTGTTGAACGCGCCCGCCACTTCGCTCACCTCGCTGCCGCCGCCACCGGCCAGCGGCGCGACGTCGGCGCCCAGCGACAGGTCGCGTGCGGCGCTGGCCAGACGCTTGAGCGGGCGGGTCTGCCAGTGCACCAACAGGCCGATGAACAGCAACAGCAAGGCCGTGGTCAGGCCAATGAAGCCGATCTGCTGACGCGGCAAGCCCTGCTCTTCCAGGCCGGTGTAGGGCTCGGGCAGCAGGGACGCGATGTACAGCCATTCGTGCTCGGCCAGGGGAATCTGGATCACCAGCACCGGCGGGTTGAGCGGCTCCAGGGTCAGCGCATAGTGCGCCCAGGAACGCGGCAGCTCGTCGAGCTTCAGGCCGCTGTTGAAGATGCGCAGCTCCTGCGGGGTGACGAACTCCACGGTGAAGTCGGTCTGCGCGCCGAGCCGCTCGTGCAGAACCTGGTCGAACACCTCGATCACCGCCTGCTTGCGCGCGGTCGCCGGCAGGCTCGGCATGTCCAGAGGACGCTCGTTGAGCGAGACGAAGAAGCGCGTGCCGCCCATGCTGCGCAGCTGGTCGAGCACCATTGGCCGATAGGCCACGGGCAGCGAGCGGAAGTAGCTGACGCTGGCACTCATCGAATGCGCCAGGCTGCGCGCGCTGGCTTGCAGGCCCTGCAACTGGCTGGCGCGCAACTGGGCGACCCAGATCAGGCTCGACAGCCCCTGGGCCAGCAGCACCACCAGCAAGGTCAGCAGCAGCATGCGCCCCAGCAGCGAGCGCGGCAGCAGGCGCCAGCGCGGCTCAGGCACCCGGACGGACATCGGCGGCCAGCACGTAGCCGCTGCCGCGCACTGTGCGGATCAGCCGCGGCGGCTTGTCGGTGTCGCGCAGGCGCTGGCGCAGGCGGCTGACCGCCATGTCGACGATGCGGTCGAGCGGCATGGGTTCGCGCCCGCGGGTGGCGTTGCCGATGGTGTCGCGGTCGAGGATCTGCTGCGGGTGGTCGAGGAACAGCTTGAGCAAGGCGAAGTCGGCGCCGGTGAGGATCACTTCTTCACCGTCGCGGTGGTACAGACGGTGGCGTGTGGTGTCCAGGCGCCAGTCGTCGAAGCTGAGTACCGTGCTGGCCGGCGCGGCCTGGGCGAACTCGGTGCGCCGCAGCAGAGCCTTGATGCGCGCCAGCAGCTCGCGGGGGCCGAAGGGTTTGCCGATGTAGTCGTCGGCGCCCAGTTCCAGCCCGATGACCCGGTCGGTCTCGTCGGAACTGGCGGTGAGCATGATGATCGGCACCCGCGCATGCCGGGGGTGTTGGCGCACCCAGCGGCACAGGCTGAACCCGTCTTCGTCGGGCAGCATCACATCGAGGATGGCCAGGTCGTAGTCGCCGGCATCCAGCGCCCGGCGAAAGCCCTGGCCATCGGTTTCGGCGCGCACGTCGAAGCCAGCGCGGCTGAGGTAGGTTTGCAGCAGTTCGCAGATGTCGTGGTCGTCGTCGACCATCAGTATCGATTTACCGGAGGTGCTCACGGTCGATCCCTTTTGACGGCTGAGGTACAGCCGCGATGTGCCTGGCGCAGGCGTTGGGTGGAAATGGCAGTTGCATGCGGCCGGCAGTGTAGCGGCAGGCCTCGCGGCCTGCCATGACTCGGCTCAATCGTGCAGCGATTGCTCCAGCGCCACCCCGGCCCCCAGCAGGCCCGACAGTTCGGCGGTCACCAGCCACACCGGGATGCCGGCGAAGAAATGGCTCATGTGGCCTTTGTCGGTGAAGCTGTCGCGGAAACCGCTGTGCAGGAACAGCTCGGCGAAGCGCGGGATCACGCCGCCGGCGATGTACACGCCGCCGCGCGCGCCGAGGGTCAACACGTTGTTGCCGGCGACGCGGCCGAGAAAGCGGCTGAACTGCTCGATCACCGCCCGCGCCCGGGGCTCGCCACCCAGGGCGGCGTCGGTGATTTGCGCAGGCGTCTGGTGCTGCGCCACGTCGCCGTCGATGGCGCACAGCGCCTGGTACAAACGCAGCAGGCCGCTGCCGCTGAGGATGTTTTCGGCGCTGACGTGGCCGAGCTGGCGATGCAGATATTGCTGGATCGCCACTTCGCGCGCGTTGCTCACCGGCAGGTCGACATGGCCGCCCTCCCCCGGCAAGGCCAGCCAGCGACGCTCGCCCTGGCGCAGCAGGCAGCCCACGCCGAGACCGGTGCCCGGTCCGATCACCAGTGCCGGGCGGCTGGGGTCGGCCTCACCGGCACAGACTTCGAGCGATTCGCCGGGCTTGAGCCGGGTCATCCCCAGGGCCATGGCGGTGAAATCGTTGACCAGCAGCAGGCGCTCGATCTGCAAGTGCTCGCAGAACGCACGCTGGCTCAGCTGCCATTGGTTGTTGGTGAACTGGAACGCGTCGCCCAGCACCGGTCCGGCCACGGCCAGACAGGCCGCGCGCACCGCGCCGGGCGCTACGCCCTGATTGGCCAGGTACTGTTCGATGGCCTGTTCCGGCCCGCTGTAGTCGGCGGTGGCGAATACCTCCACGGCCTCCAACTGGTTGTTGCGCCACAACGCGAAGCGCGCGTTGGTGCCACCGATGTCGCCGACCAGCAATTCCGTCATCCAAGCTTCTCCAAATCCGCAGTGAAGGCGCTGGCGCCCTGCTCGGCCGAGCTGAAGGCGACGCGCATGAAGCCGAACAGCTCGCGCCCGCAGCCCAGGTCGTTGCCCTGGGGTGCAGGGGGCAGGTCGCGGCTTTCCAGCTCGCTGGCCGAGAGGCGCACCTGCAGCGTGCCTTCGACGCCGTCGACACGCACCATATCACCATCGCGCAGCCGTGCCAGCGGACCACCGTCGAAGGCTTCGGGGCAGACATGGATGGCGGCAGGAATCTTGCCCGATGCGCCAGACATGCGTCCGTCGGTGACCAGCGCCACCTTGAAGCCACGGTCCTGCAACACGCCGAGGAACGGCGTCAGCTTGTGCAGTTCGGGCATGCCGTTGCAGCGCGGGCCCTGGAAGCGCACCACGGCGACGAAGTCGCACTCCAGCTCGCCGGCCTTGAACGCATCGGCCAGGGACTGCTGGTCGTGGAAGATCCGCGCCGGGGCCTCGACCACCCGGTGCTCGGGCGCCACCGCCGAGACCTTCATCACACCGCGGCCGAGATTGCCGTTCATCACCCGCAGCCCGCCTTCGGCCGAGAACGGCCGCGCCACCGGGCGCAGGATGGTTTCGTCCAGGCTCTGGGTCGGCCCTTCGCGCCAGACCAGCTGGCCGTCTTCGAGGAAGGGTTCCTGGGTGTAGCGACGCAGACCGGGGCCGGCCACGGTGTTGACGTCTTCGTGCAGAAGGCCGGCGTCGAGCAGCTCGCGGATCAGATAGGCCATGCCGCCTGAGGCCTGGAAATGGTTGATGTCGGCTTTGCCGTTGGGATAGACGTGCGACAGCGTGGGCACCACGTCCGACAGCTCGGCCATGTCCTGCCAGGTCAGCTGGATGCCGGCGGCCTGGGCGATGGCCGGCAGGTGCAGGGTGTGGTTGGTCGACCCGCCGGTGGCGTGCAGGGCCACGATGGAATTGACCAAGGCCTTTTCGTCGACGATCTCGCCCAGCGGCATGAAGTTGCCGCTGGCCTTGGTCATGCGCGTGACCTGGCGCGCCGCTTCGGCGGTGAGCGCGTCGCGCAGCGGCGTGTAGGGGTTGACGAACGAGGCGCCCGGCAGGTGCAGGCCCATCACCTCCATCACCAGCTGGTTGGTGTTGGCGGTGCCGTAGAAGGTGCAGGTGCCGGGACCGTGGTAAGACTTCATCTCCGATTCCAGCAGCTCTTCGCGGCTGGCCTTGCCTTCGGCGTAGCGCTGGCGCACGTCGGCCTTTTCCTTGTTCGACAGCCCCGAGACCATCGGCCCGCCGGGTACGAACACGGTGGGCAAATGGCCGAAACGCAGCGCGCCCATCATCAGCCCCGGCACGATCTTGTCGCAGATGCCCAGCATCAGCGCGGCGTCGAACATGTTGTGCGACAGGGCGATGGCCGTGGACATGGCGATCACTTCGCGGCTGGCGATGGCCAGTTCCATGCCCGGCTCGCCCTGGGTGACGCCATCGCACATGGCCGGCACGCCACCGGCGAACTGGCCGACCGAGCCGATGTCGCGCAGCGTCCGTTTGATCTGTTCGGGGAAGTGCTGGTAGGGCTGGTGCGCCGAGAGCATGTCGTTGTAGGCCGAGACGATGGCGACGTTGGCCGCGTTCATCAGGCGCAGGGTCTGCTTGTCGTCCGTACCGCACGCCGCCACGCCGTGGGCGAAGTTGGCGCATTGCAGGCTGGCGCGCATGGGGCCGGCGCTGGCCGCGCCATGGATGAGCGCCAGGTAGCGTTCACGGGTGGCACGGCTGCGTTTGATCAGCCGCTGGGTGACCTCAAGGATGCGCGGGTGCATGTACAGGACTCCAGGCTCGCGGTAAGGGCGGTCTTGACGGGTTGCTTCACCTTGCGTCGGTTGCGGCCTAGGCTCAGTGGAGAGCCCCGACGGCGGCGACATCAGGTTGAACCCGACCACTCGTTGTATGTTCTAAACAAATACTGACACCAAAAAGGGTTGTTTTCTATCAGCAAGGGAATAATCTTGTAATTCCAACAACAAAACCGTTTCAGCGAAGCCTGCCTTTGTGCCACAGGCCTCGCCCCACTGCCAGAGGTATCGCCATGACCATCCGCATCGCCATCAATGGCTTCGGCCGCATCGGCCGCAACGTGCTTCGTGCACTCTATACCCAAGGCTATCGGGAGCACCTGCAGGTCGTCGCCATCAACGATCTGGGCGACAGCGCCATGAACGCCCATCTGCTCAAGTACGACAGCGTGCACGGCCCGTTCGATGCACAGGTCGAAGCCGACCAGCAGAGCCTGACGGTCAATGGTGACCGTATCGCCGTCAGCGCCATCCGCAACCCGGCGGAGCTGCCGTGGAAGGCCGAAGCGGTGGATGTGGTCTTCGAATGCACCGGCCTGTTCACCGACCGCGAAAAGGCTGCCGCGCATCTGAGCGCCGGCGCCGGCAAGGTGATCATCTCGGCGCCGGCCAAGGGCGCCGACGCCACCGTGGTGTACGGCGTCAACCACGACGTGCTGCGCGCCTCGCACCAGGTCATCTCCAACGCTTCGTGCACCACCAACTGCCTGGCGCCGATCGCCCAGGTGCTGCACCGCGAGTTCGGCATCGAACAGGGCCTGATGACCACCATCCACGCCTACACCAACGACCAGGTACTGACCGACATGTACCACAGCGACCCGTACCGGGCGCGTTCGGCCACCCAATCGATGATCCCGAGCAAGACCGGCGCCGCCGAGGCGGTCGGGCTGGTGCTGCCGGAGCTGGCCGGCAAGCTCACCGGCATGGCCGTACGGGTGCCGGTGATCAACGTGTCGCTGGTCGACCTGACCGTCAACCTGCAACGCGAGGTCAGCCGCGACGAGGTCAACCAGGCTTTCGCCGAGGCCAGCCGCCAGTCGCCGGTGCTCGGTTACAACGCCCTGCCCCTGGTGTCGTGCGACTTCAACCACAACCCGCTGTCGTCGATCTTCGACGCCAACCATACCCGCAGCAACGGGCGCATGCTCAAGGTGCTGGCCTGGTACGACAATGAATGGGGCTTTTCCAACCGCATGCTCGACACCTGCCGCGCGCTGTTCGACGCGTGCTGAAGAAGCCATTCGACTGACCGAAGCCGCGCCGCAGCTTCGGCATGCGCTAGACGACGGCCAGGCCAGGCCTGGTCTGGCCGAGCCGGGCCTAACGTTTGGAAGCGTTTTCCAGCTTGACCCCAAGGGAAGATGATACGCATTATCAATAACTTCCCTTTGGTCAGGTTTCCTCGTGAGTCAGTCTCGCTTCAACGCGCTGTTCGTCCAGCAGCGCCTCTCCCTGCTGCGCACCCTGCAGCGCATGGTCGGCAACCCCAGCACCGCCGAAGACCTGTTGCAGGAAACCTACCTGCGGGTCGCCCGTGCCCTGGCCGAACGGCCGGTCACGCACTTGGAGCCCTTCGTGTTCCAGACCGCACGCAACCTGGCGCTCGACCACTTGCGAGCTCGCCGTGCGCAAGCGCGCACCTTGGTCGACGATGTGCCGGAGCAGGTGCTGCACAACGTCGCTGCGCCCCTGGGCAGCAGCGAAGATGCGGCCCATGCCGAACAACTGCTCAAACACCTCAGCAGCCATCTGGGTCGATTGACCGAGCGCCAGCAACGGATCTTCGTGCTCAGCCGCGTGCAGGGCGCCAGCTATCTGGAAATCGCCCAGCAGTTGAAGGTGTCGGCCAGCACCGTTCAGAAGGAACTCAAATTGATCATGTCGCTCTGCATGGACATCGCCCAACGCTTGGGCTGAACGACCGACGGCGCTGGCCGGCAGGCGCACGGCTTGCCAGCCGACCTGCCAGCCCCGATCATCCGTAGCCCCACGAGCCGTGCAAGGACTCTGCGTGACCGACCACCCCTCCACCTCCTCCAGCGTCACCCAGGCCCGCGCGCGCGCCCGCGAGCAGGCGCTGGACTGGTTGGTGCGCCTGCAATGCGCCGATCCGCAAGACGAGCGCGACTTCGCCGATTGGCTGGCCCAGGCCGAGGAAAACGCCGAAGCCTACTTGCAGGCCGAAGCGCTGTGGAACGGCGCAGCCCTGCAACAGGCGGCCGGCCATTTGCAGCGACGCAGGCGCCGCGCCTGGCCCGCGCGCCTGCGTCGCTACCGCGCGCCACTGGCCGCCGCCGCATTGCTGCTGGTCGGCCTGTTCACCTTCGGCAATCTGCCGGTGCGCCTTCAGGCCGACCATCTGACTGCCGTCGGTGAGCGCCAGCGCCTGCAACTGGACGAGGGTGCCCGTGTGCTGCTCAACACCGACAGTGCCCTGGCCAGCGAGCGACACGACGGCCAGCGCACCGCCCGCCTGTTGCAAGGCGAGGCCTATTTCCAGGTGCCGGCCGGCACCCAGCCCGCGCTGGAAGTCCGAGCCGGGCCGTTGCGCGCACGGGCCGACGACACCGACTTCGCCGTGCGCTACTTCGATGGTCAGGCGCAGGTGCGCGTGCAGCGCGGAGACGTCGATCTGCAGTCGCCGGACGACCAGCGCGTGCGCCTGCGTGCAGGCGACAGCATCAGCCTGGGTCCGGCCGGTTTCAGCGCACCGCAACGGCCCGACATGGCCAAGGCGCTGGCCTGGGTCGAGGGCCGCCTGGTGTTCGAGAACTGTCCGGTGAGCCAGGTGCTGGACGAGGTCCGCCGCTATTACCCAGGCTGGATCGTCAACCGCAACCCACGCCTGGAGCAACTGACGGTCACCGGCAACTACCGCCTCGATCAGCCCGTGGAAACCTTGCGCGCCCTGGCGCAGATCACCTCGGCGCAGCTGCACGAATACCCTGCGCTGGTGATCCTCAACTAGGGCTCGCAGCGTTCACCGAAATTTTTTTACGCACCCGCCTGGCCTGTTCCGTCTCGTTATAGCCAATGCGACTGATTCTTGTTCATCAAGATTTCAGCCACTCATAACGTTCGCGCGACAGGGAGCGCTTTCGATGTCCACAGGTTTCAAACGCCCGTCCTCTTCTTCCCGCCGGGTCGGCCAACTGTCGTTGCTGACCCTGGCCATGCTCGCCGGTGGCGTGTGCAGCCTGCCCGCGCTGGCTGCCGATACGGCCCAGGCCAGCAGCCCGCATACGGGCGACTACCGCTTTGCCATCGAACAGCAACCGTTGGTCTCGGCCCTCAATGCCTTCACCGCAGTCACCGGCTGGCAGGTCGGCTTTTCCGCAGAGCTCGCCCAAGGCGTGGCCGCGTCCGGCGTCTCCGGTGCGCTGCCGGCCCAGGCCGCGCTCGAGCGTTTGCTGCAAGGCACCGGGCTGACTTACCGCACCCTCGGCCCTGGCAACGTGGTGATCGAGCGCCAGGCGCTCGGCCAGCGCAACGCCATCGCCTTGCAACAGCTCACCGTCAGCGCCACCCGCAGCGCCCAGGACGTCAACCAGGTGCCCAGCACCGTCAGCGTGCACACCCGCGAGCAGCTCGACCGGCAGAACATCAACAGCATCGCCGACCTGGCGCGCTACGAGCCGGGCGTGTCGGTCAGCGGCATCGGCCAGCGCAGCGGCTTGAACGGCTACAACATCCGCGGCATCGACGGCGAGCGCATCCTCACCCAGGTCGACGGCGTGGCCATTCCCGACAGCTTCTTCTTCGGCCCGTACGCCCAGACCCAACGCAACTACGTCGATCCGGAAATCGTCAAGCGCGTGGAAATCCTCCGCGGCCCGGCCTCGGTGCTCTACGGCAGCAACGCCATCGGCGGCGCGGTCAGCTATTTCACCCTCGACCCCGAAGACATCATCAAACCCGGCAAGGATGTCGGAGCCCGTCTGAAGACCGGCTACAGCTCGGCCGACGACAGTTGGCTGAAGTCGGCCACCGTGGCCGGGCGCAGCGGCGACCTCGACGGCCTGCTGCACCTGAGCCGGCGCGACGGCCATGAGACCGAGTCCTATGGTCGCCATGGCGGCGACGGCCTGGCACGCACCGCGGCCAACCCCGAGGATGCGCGCACGACCAACGTGCTGGCCAAGCTGGGCTGGAACTATGCCGAAGAGGATCGCCTGGCGCTGGTCTACGAGCGGTTCAAGAACGACCGCGAGCAGAACGTGCGCAGTGCGGTCGGCGGGCCGTTCACCAATGGCCGGGGGATGGGCATGTACCGCAGCCGCCAGGCCGAAGACACCGTGACCCGCGAGCGCTTCGGCCTGGAGCACACGCTGCGCCTGGACAGCGCACTGGCCGACCAGGCGAAATGGAGCCTCAACTACCAGATCGCCAAGACCGACCAGCACACCGAAGAAGTGTATTTCCCCTTGAGCCGCACCGTGCTTCGCACCCGCGACACCACCTACAAGAATCGCCAGTGGGTGCTTGACGCGCAGCTCGACAAGGCCTTCGACCTGGGTGACACGCAGCACCTGCTGACCTACGGCACCACCTTCAAGCACGACAAGGTCACCGGTTCGCGCAGCGGCACCGGCACCTGTCTGGGGGTCGGCGCAGGCTGCCCAGGGGCAGGCTTCGACAGCCCCAAAGATGGTCAGGCGCGGGTCAGCGACTTCCCCGACCCGACCATCGACACCTACAGCCTGTTCGCGCAAGACGAAATCCGCTGGGGTGCCTGGACCTTCCTGCCTGGCGCGCGCTACGACTACACGCGCATGAAACCCAAGGCCACCGACGAATTCCTGCTCGGCCTGCAGAGCACCGGCAGCGCGGCGCCCACGTCCATCGACACCTCCAGCAAGCACTGGCACCGGGTTTCGCCCAAGCTCGGCGTCACCTACGCCTTCGACGAGCATTACACCGGCTATGGCCAGTACGCCGAGGGCTTCCGCACCCCCACCGCCAAGTCGATGTACGGCCGCTTCGACAACCAGGTCGAAGGCTACCGCGTCGAGGGCAACCCCGACCTCGAACCGGAAAAGAGCAAGAGCCTGGAAACCGGTCTGCGTGGGCAGTTCGAAGCGGGCAACTTCGAGGTGGCGGTGTTCTACAACAAATACCGCGACTTCATCAACGAAGACGCCATCCAGTCGTCTTCGCTGGGCACCACCTTCAAGGCCAACAACATTCGCCGCGCGACCATCAAAGGCACCGAGCTCAAGGGCCGCCTGAACCTCGACCACTTCGGCGCCGCACCTGGGCTGTACGCGCAAGGCGCGGTCACCTATCTGCACGGGCGCAACGACGACAACGGCCGGCCGCTCAACAGCATCAACCCGCTGACCAAGGTGTGGGGCTTGGGTTACGAGCAGCCGAACTATGGCGGCCTGCTGAGCTGGACCGTGGTCAAGCGCAAAGACCGCGTCGACGACACCACCTTCTTTGCGCCCGACGGCACCAGCAGCCAGTTCCGCACACCGGGTTACGGCGTGCTCGACCTGGCCGGCTTCTACAAGCTCACCGACGATCTGACTCTCAACGCCGGCCTCTACAACCTCACCGACAAGAAATACTGGCAGTGGGATTCGGTGCGCGGCTATGACGGCCTGGGCGAAGCCGGGGTGACGCAGCCGGCGAACCTCGACCGCCTGACCCTGCCGGGACGCAACGTGGCGATCAACCTGGTGTGGGACATCTGAACGGGCATGGGCGCGCTGCCACAGCGCGCCCGCCGACCTTTTTTACCGTTTTCCCCTGTGTGTTTCGTCTTCATACACAGGCGCCCATTCCTGGAGGAACTTCCATGGCCACTGCCACTGCCACCGCCCACGAGCGCGCCAGCCTGCGCTCGCAACGCCTGAACCAGGTCACCCACGCCCCGCACAGCGAACTGGACGCCCTGGTCAAAGCCCACGCCCCGTTCGACAGCCGCGAGCGCTTTGCCCGCTTCGTCGTCGCCCAGTACCTGTTCCAGGCCGAACTGCAACCGCTGTACCGCGATCCGGCGCTGGTCGCGCTGTTCCCGGACCTGGCCGAACGCTGCCGCGCCGAGCAGGCCCGACAGGACTTGGCCGACCTCGGCTGCGACGTACCGGCGCCCGTGCCGGGTGCGTTGCGCGATCCGAGCGTGGCGCAGGCCCTGGGCTGGCTCTTCGTCTCCGAAGGCTCCAAACTCGGCGCCGCGTTCCTGATCAAGCGCGCCGCCGCGCTGCAACTGACCGACACGTTCGGCGCGCGCCACTTGGGCGAGCCTGCCGGCGGTCGCGCCGCAGGCTGGAAACGCTTCACCCGCACCCTCGACCACCTGCCCCTTTCGGCGGAAGAGGACGCTGCCGCCGAACGTGCGGCCGTGGCTGCGTTCGAACGCTTTACCGAGTTGCTCAAGCATGCCTATGCGACCGACCCCGCACTGGCTTGATACGCCCGTCCGGCCCCTGCGAACGGAGGCCGGACTCACCGCAGTGAGACCATGACCCAACTTGCCCGCTCCCGCGTGACCCGTCTGCTGTACGCACTCCTGGCCTATACCAGCCTGGGCATCGGGCTGGTCGCCATCGTCATACCCGGGCTGCCGACCACCGAATTCATCCTGCTCGCCGCCTGGGCCGCCACGCGCAGTTCGCCGCGGCTGAGCGCCTGGCTGGAGCGGCATCGGCTGTTCGGCCCGATCCTCTACAACTGGCGCAACGGCAAGGTGATCCAGCGCCGCGCCAAGATCAGCGCTACGGTCAGCATGCTGCTGTGCGCAGGTCTGATGCTGCTGGTGCTGGAGCACCGTTGGCCGGTGTTCCTGGCCATCGGCGGTATGGTCCTGGGGAACCTGTGGATCTGGTCGCGCCCCGAACGGGCCGTAGCCCAATCCGGTTCCGTACGACCTTCTTTGCCCCAGGTTCCGCCTTCGCATGCGTCCATTGACTGATACAGGTCAGTGGGCAATGGACTGCACGTCCCTAGGCTGGAGCTTCCGGTCGCCATGGACAGCACATCCCGGTCACTGCGCGCAGTACGTGACTCGTCATCGAGCGGCGGCAGCACCCAACCACCCTCGCGTCAAATCAGCGCAACTGCTGGGCACATTCCGCCGCTTATCAGCTACCGTTGACACCACCCAATGCGCGCAAAGCCCACCCATCATCAGGAGGACCGCCCATGGCCACCTTCACCCCCGGCCACTTGCACATCGAGCGCCATGCGCTGAACCAGGCCGACCACAGCTATAACCTGAGCGTCGACTACAGCCTGTTCCAAGACCCCAAGGAAGGCGCCGGCATGAATTTCCGCCTGCATGGCAGCATCGATGACAAAACGGTCGATGAAACCTTCTTCCTGCCCAAGGACCAGGCCTTCGACTTCGCCCGCTACGTCACCCGCCTGGCGGAAAAGCACGGCCTGCCCAAGAGTGCGTCGAGCATCGCGGCGTCCCATACCTTCTACGACCTGATGTTCGAAGACGTGCGAGCCCAGCTCGACGTGAAGTCCGGCGACCCGGTCAAGCCCGAACACCTCACCTGATCCACTGGGGTTGCCGGTCTGGCCAGGGCATACTGTCCGCCCCTCCGGCCATGGCCCCAGCCCCCATGCGTATCCACGTCAGCTTCATCGACCGCGTCGGCATCACCCAGGAAGTGCTCGCCTTGCTGGGTGCCCGCCACCTCAACCTGGACGCGGTGGAGATGGTCCCGCCGAACGTCTACATCGACGCCCCGACCCTGAGCCCTGCCGTACTGGAAGAACTGCACGACGCGCTGCTCGACGTGCACGGCGTGCAGTCGGTGGAGGTGGTGGACATCCTTCCCGGCCAGCGCCGCCACCTGCAGCTCGACGCCCTGCTGGCGGCCATGAGCGATCCGGTGCTGGCGGTCGACAGCGCCGGCAAGGTGCTGCTGGCCAATCCGGCATTGATCGCCCTGTGCGGCCGTGAGTCGGCCGGGCGTTCGGTGGGCGAGCTGTTTGGCGATCCGGGCCTGCTGCAAGCGCTGCTGGACAACAACTTCCACCTGCCGATGCGCGAGATGCAGCTCAACGGCCAGAGCCTGTTGCTCGACGCCAGCCCCATCACCCATGCCGGCGGGCTGCTGACGCTGTATCCACCCACGCGCATGGGCGAGCGGCTTTCGGCCCTGCGCCACGACCATGCCGAAGGCCTGGAGGCGTTGCTCGGCGACTCGCCGGCGATTCGCACCCTCAAGGCCCGCGCCCTGCGCGTGGCGGTGCTCGACGCTCCGCTGCTGGTGCATGGCGAAACCGGCACCGGCAAGGAACTGGTAGCCCGCGGCTGCCACGCCCTCAGCAGTCGCCAAGCCGCGCCGTTCCTGGCGCTCAATTGCGCCGCGCTGCCGGAAAGCCTGGCCGAGAGCGAGCTGTTCGGCTATGCCCCCGGCGCCTTCACCGGCGCCCAGCGTGGCGGCAAGCCGGGGCTGATGGAACTGGCCAACCAGGGCACGGTATTTCTCGATGAAATCGGCGAAATGTCGCCCTACCTGCAAGCCAAACTGCTGCGCTTTCTCAGCGATGGCAGCTTCCGCCGGGTCGGTGGCGACCGCGAAGTGAAGGTCGATGTGCGCATCATCAGCGCCACCCACCGCGACCTGCAACGCATGGTCGGCGAAGGCACCTTCCGCGAAGACCTGTTCTACCGGCTCAACGTGCTCAACCTGCAAGTGCCGCCTCTACGCGAACGCGGCGAAGACATCCTCATGCTGGCACACGCCTTCATGGCCCAGGCCTGCACGCAGATCCAGCGTCCGCCCTGCCGCCTGAGCAGCGCCACCCATGCAGCGCTGCTGGCCAATCCCTGGCCGGGCAACGTGCGCCAACTGCACAACGTGATCTTCCGCGCTGCCGCGATTTGCGAACGCCAGTGGGTGGAGATCGACGATCTGGACATCGCCGGCACCTCGGTCGCCAGCGGCCAGTCGGGCGGCGTCGCCAGCCTGGAGCGGGCGGTCGGCGACTTCGAGCGCGAGCTGCTGCAACGCCTGTATGCCAGCTACCCGTCGACTCGCTTGCTGGCTGCACGCTTGCAGACTTCGCATACCGCCATCGCCCAGCGTCTGCGCAAGTACGGGATTCGTAAGGATGCTTGAACAGCGATGATGCCAGCCATGCGCCGTCGCGTGCGCTGGCCTGCAGGCATATGACTATGGGGCAGGCGTAACAGGATTGTACCGATTGCTTTACGGTGTAATGAAATTCATACAAAGCCCCCGACAGCCTGTTCTGCAAGGGTTTGATCGGGCTTCCTTTTCAGACCGCTCCAGACTGTATCGAATTCATTACAAAACCCTTTTAGCTGTCATGTACCGATTCGCAGCAAACCCTCGATAAATCGGGCTTTCACCCGGCTGGCCGCCTTCTTGCTAGGGAAAACCTCGACCCAGAGCGTGGGGCCACACCGCGCCTGACCTCCTGCATCCCGAGGACTTTTCATGAGCGAGTTGCGTTTTACCGAGGATCACGAATGGCTGCGCGTCGAAACCGACGGCAGCGTCACGGTGGGAATCACCGCCTACGCCCAGCAGGCGCTGGGCGATGTGGTCTACGTGCAATTGCCCGAGTTGCAACATTACGACCAAGCCAGTGAGGCCTCGACCGTGGAGTCGGTGAAAGCGGCCAGCGGCGTCTATATGCCGTTGGCCGGCGAGATCGTCGCCGTCAACGAGCAACTGGCCGAACAGCCGGAACTGGTCAACGAACAACCGCTCGGCGCAGGCTGGTTCTTCCGCTTCGTGCCCGACCAACCGGACGCCGTGGCCGACCTGCTCGACCAGGACGCCTACGACCGACTGCTCAATGCCAGCGTCGACGCCTGAGGACCCCGCCATGCCCCTGAACCTCAGCACCGCCAACGAATTCGTCGCCCGCCACATCGGCCCCCGCGCCGCCGATGAGCAGGCCATGCTCGCCCTGCTCGGCTTCGATTCCCTCGACGCCATGAGCCAAGCCGTCGTTCCCGCCAGCATCCAGGGCACCAGCGTGCTGGGCGACGCCCCCGGCCAGAGCGAAACCGACGCCCTGGCCGCGCTCAAGGCCATCGCCGGCCGCAACCAGCTGTTCAAGACCTACATCGGTCAGGGCTACTACGACTGCCACACCCCGGCGCCGATCCTGCGCAACCTGCTGGAAAATCCCGCCTGGTACACCGCCTATACGCCCTACCAACCGGAAATTTCCCAAGGTCGCCTGGAAGCGCTGCTGAATTTCCAGACGCTGATCTGCGACCTGACGGGCTTGCCGATCAGCAACGCCTCCCTGCTCGACGAAGCCACCGCCGCGGCCGAGGCCATGACCTTCTGCAAGCGCCTGTCGAAGAACAAGACCGGCCAGGCCTTCTTCGCCTCCGTGCATTGCCACCCACAAACCCTCGACGTGCTGCGTACCCGCGCCGAACCTCTCGGTATCGAGGTGGTGGTCGGCGACGAGCGCGAACTTGAGGATGTTTCGACGTTCTTCGGCGCGCTGCTGCAATACCCGGCCAGCCATGGCGAGATATTCGACTACCGCGAACTGGTGCAGCGCCTGCACGCCGCCAACGCCCTGGTGGCCGTGGCCGCCGACCTCTTGGCCCTGACCCTGCTCACGCCCCCGGGTGAATTCGAGGCCGACGTGGCCATCGGTACGGCGCAGCGCTTCGGCGTGCCACTGGGCTTCGGCGGCCCGCACGCGGCCTACTTCGCCACCCGCGATGCGTTCAAACGCGACATGCCCGGGCGCTTGGTCGGCGTGTCCATCGACCGCTTCGGCAACACCGCGCTGCGCCTGGCCATGCAAACCCGCGAGCAGCACATCCGCCGCGAGAAGGCGACCTCCAACATCTGTACCGCGCAAGTGCTGCTGGCCAACATGGCCAGCATGTACGCGGTCTACCACGGCCCGGCAGGTTTGACGCGCATCGCCGAACGGGTCAGCGGCCTGACCTCGATCCTTGCCCAAGGTTTGCACGAGCTGGGCGTGAAGGTGCTCGGCGAGAGCGCCTTCGACACGTTGACCCTGGACACCGGCAGCGCCACCATGCAGTGGCATGACAAAGCCCGCGCGCAGCGCATCAACCTGCGCGTGGTCGGCGCCAGCCAGTTGGGCCTGTCACTGGACGAAACCACCACCCAGGCCGACGTCGAGGCACTCTGGGCGCTGTTCGCCGATGGCAAGGCCGCCCCCGACTTCGCCGCCTTGGCTGCCACCGCGGAACCGCGCCTGCCGGCCGCACTACGGCGCCAGTCGGCCTTCCTCGAACACCCGGTATTCAACCGCTACCACAGCGAAACCGAGCTGATGCGCTACCTGCGCCGCCTGGCCGACCAGGACCTGGCGCTGGACCGCAGCATGATCCCGCTGGGTTCGTGCACCATGAAACTGAATGCGGCCAGCGAAATGATTCCGGTGACCTGGGCCGAGTTCGGCAACCTGCACCCCTTCGCCCCGGCCGAACAGAGCCAGGGTTACGCACAGATGACCGAAGAGCTGGAAGCCATGCTCTGCGCCGCCACCGGCTACGACGCCGTGTCGCTGCAACCCAACGCCGGCTCGCAGGGCGAATACGCCGGTCTGCTGGCGATTCGCGCCTATCACCGCAGCCGTGGCGACCAGCAGCGCAACGTCTGCCTGATTCCGGCCTCGGCCCACGGCACCAATCCGGCTACCGCGCACATGGCCGGCATGCGCGTGGTGGTCACGGCCTGCGATGCCCGCGGCAACGTCGATGTCGACGACCTGCGCGCCAAAGCCGAGCAGCACCGCGAGCAACTGGCGGCGCTGATGATCACCTACCCGTCTACCCATGGCGTGTTCGAGGAGGCCATCGGCGAAATCTGCGCTATCGTCCATGAGCACGGCGGCCAGGTGTACATCGACGGCGCCAACATGAACGCCATGGTCGGGCTGTGCGCACCGGGCAAGTTCGGCGGCGACGTGTCGCACCTGAACCTGCACAAGACCTTCTGCATTCCCCACGGCGGCGGCGGCCCCGGCGTCGGCCCGATCGGCGTGAAGGCGCACCTGGCGCCGTTCCTGCCGGGCCACGCGGCGTTGCCGCGCCAGGAAGGCGCGGTGTGCGCGGCGCCCTTCGGCAGCGCCAGCATTCTGCCTATCACCTGGATGTACATCCGCATGATGGGCGGCGCCGGCCTCAAGCGCGCGTCGCAGATGGCCATCCTCAACGCCAACTACATCGCTCGGCGCCTGCACGGCCATTACCCAGTGCTGTACACCGGCAACCAGGGCCTGGTGGCCCACGAGTGCATCCTCGACCTGCGCCCGCTCAAGGACAGCAGCGGCATCAGCGTCGATGACGTGGCCAAGCGCTTGATCGACTTCGGCTTCCATGCCCCGACCATGTCGTTCCCGGTGGCCGGCACGTTGATGATCGAGCCGACCGAAAGCGAATCCAAGCAGGAGCTGGACCGCTTCTGCGAGGCCATGCTCAAGATACGCGAGGAAATCCGTGCGGTGCAGGAAGGCCGTCTGGACGCGGACGACAATCCGCTGAAGAACGCGCCGCACACCGCTACCGAGCTGGTCGGCGAGTGGCGCCACCCCTATGGCCGCGAACAGGCCGTATACCCCTTGCCGAGCCTGGTGCAGGGCAAGTATTGGCCGCCGGTGGGGCGTGTCGACAACGTCTACGGCGACCGCAACCTGGTGTGCGCCTGCCCGCCGATCGAGCTGTATCAGGAAGGCTGACGGCCGTTGCCGTCCGCGCAGGGTCCGGCCGGTCGCCATGGCGCCGGCCGGTCCATCGTCGTGCCGCTGGGCCGACCTAGACGAGATTTTCAGGAGCGTTCGATGTCCGACACACTGCAACACACACCGCTGCATGCCCTGCACCTGGAGTTGGGCGCGCGCATGGTGCCCTTCGCCGGTTACGCCATGCCCGTGCAATACCCTCTGGGGGTGCTCAAGGAACACCTGCATACCCGTGCGCACGCCGGGTTGTTCGACGTTTCGCACATGGGTCAGATCCTTTTGCGCGGCCCAGGCGCCGCAGCGGCGTTGGAGCGCCTGGTACCGGTGGACATCCTCGACCTGCCGGTGGGCCTGCAACGCTATGCATTGTTCACCAACGACCAGGGCGGCATCCTCGATGACCTGATGGTCGCGCGCCTGGCCGACGACGAGCTGTTGCTGGTGGTCAATGCTGCCTGCAAGACCCAAGACCTCGCCTACCTGCGCCATGCGCTGAGTGGTCAGTGCGATGTGTTGCCGCTGTTCGAAGAGCGCGCCCTGCTGGCCTTGCAAGGCCCTGCCGCTGTCGGGGTGCTGGCCGAACTGGCGCCCGAAGTCGCGGACATGACCTTCATGCAAGTACGCACGCTGGACATTCTAGGCGTGTCCTGCGTGGTCAGCCGCTCGGGTTACACCGGCGAGGACGGTTACGAGATTTCCGTACCCGCCCCTGCCGCGCAAGCGCTGGCCCGCCGGCTACTGGCCGCACCGGACGTGCAGGCCATCGGTCTGGGCGCGCGCGATTCGCTGCGTCTGGAAGCGGGGCTGTGCCTGTATGGCCATGACATGGACAGCGCCACCACCCCGGTTCAAGCCAGCCTGTTCTGGGCCATCTCCAAGACACGCCGCGGCGACGGCATACGCGCCGGCGGTTTTCCGGGCGCACAGGTGGTCCTCGCGCAGCAACGCGAAGGCGTGGCGCGCAAACGGGTCGGCTTGTTGGCCAAGGACCGCACACCGGTACGTGAAGGCGCGGAGCTCGTCGATGCCGCTGGTCGGGTCGTGGGCAAGGTCACCAGCGGCGGCTTCGGGCCTACCCTCAATGCGCCGTTGGCAATGGGCTATGTCGATATCGAACATGCGGCACTGGACAGCGCGCTGTTCGCAATGGTGCGCGGCAAACAAGTGCCCATGCACGTGAGCAAAATGCCTTTCGTCACGCCGCGTTATCACCGGGGTTGAAGGCTTGGCCCATGTTCGTTTTCGAACCCTGACCGTGGTTTTGCGAAAGGCCTGCAGGCCAGGCGGCATGCCGTTTCCGACAGAAATGTCGTATCTGCGCATGCCCTCTGAAAGGTGCCTCAGACAGGACTTGTTTTATCCGAGAGAGTTGGCGTAGAGTCTTTTCCACTGTGTTTGCATGGGTCGCCAAAGTGGAATCGTGACCCGGGCCAGTAGCCGAAACCGCTACCACCCGTTCGACGCCAGACTTCCTGCAACCAGCCCAGTGGCGTTCACTTCACACCTCAAGTGAACCACTGTCATCACAACCCAAGTTCCATAGGAAGCAAGATCATGGCAGAGCGTCAGAACGGTACCGTCAAGTGGTTCAATGACGAGAAAGGTTACGGTTTCATCACCCCAGAATCCGGTGCTGACCTCTTCGTGCACTTCCGTGCCATCCAGGGCAACGGTTTCAAATCCCTGAAGGAAGGCCAGAAGGTGACCTTCGTTGCCGTTCAAGGCCAGAAAGGCATGCAGGCCGACGAAGTTCAAGCCGAAGGCTGATCGAAGCTCCGCAAAAAGCCCCTGCCAAGTGCAGGGGCTTTTTTTTGTCCGTAGAATGCGCGCTTCGTTTACCGGAGCCGCTACGCATGCCAACGTCCACGCTGCAACCCCAGGGTGACTTCCCGCCCGCCGGCCTCGCCCGGCGCCTGGCCGCCGTGTTCTACGACGCACTGCTGTGCACGGCCCTGCTGATCGTGACGGCTGGGCTCTACAAGCTGGTCCAGATGGCGTTCATCGGCGAGGCGCGCATGCGCCAGTTGACCGAAGCCGGTGCTCTGGACGGCGACCCGCTGCTGTCCACCCTGCTGCTGTTCGCGTTGTTCGGCTTCTTCGCCAAGTTCTGGACCCATGGCGGGCAGACATTGGGCATGCAAGCGTGGGGGGTCAGGGTGCAGAACGCCGACGGCAGTGCGATCAGCCTTTGGCAGGCCTTGCTGCGCTTCATGGTGGCCATCGCTTCGTGGCTATGCCTGGGGCTGGGTTTTTTCTGGGCGCTGTTCGACAAGCATCAGCGCACCTGGCATGACCTCTACTCCAACACCCGATTGGTCAGGGTGCCGAAAGCGAGAAAGTAGCAGCGTGGAGATCGAGCCAGGGGACCGGGATCGGCACCCCTGGCATCACGGTATCAGCCGGCTCGGCGCAACAGCCAGACCCCGGCCACCATGCAGATCGCTGCGGGCAACACCACTGCCAGCAGTGGCGGGAAGCCGAACACCTGGCTGGACGGCCCCAGCAGTTCACCGGCGATGCGGAACACGAAGCCCACCAGTACGCCCGTGAACACGCGCTGGCCCAGGGTCACGGAGCGCAACGGGCCGAAGATGAAGGAAATCGCCATCACCACCAGCGCAGCGGTGACCAACGGCTGCAGCACTTTGGTCCAGAACGCCAGCCAGTAGGCGGAGTTGTTCAGACCCTGGTCGGACAGATAGTGGATATAGCTCCACAAGCCGCTGATCGACAGCGATTCGGCGGGCAAGACCACGGTGTTGAGCAGCTCCGGCGTCACCGAAACGTCCCAATGTTCCTGCTCGGCTTTGACCACTTCGGTATGGTCGCCGCGGAAGAAGGTGGTGCTGACATCATTCAGCGTCCACTGCTCGTTGGCGTAGGTGGCGCGCCGCGCGAAGCTCGAGGTCATCACCTGGCGCTGCTCGTTGAACTGGTAACGGGTGACGCCGATCAGCAGGCCATTGGGCTGTACCGAGTTGATGTGCACGAACTCGTTGCCCTGGCGATGCCACATGCCGCGCTTGGAACTCAGCGCCTCACCGCCGCCCTGGGCCAGCGAGCGGTCGGCCTGGGCCTTGCTTTCGGTGGCCGGTGCCACGTATTCGCCGATCAGCAGGCCTGCCAGCATCAGCACCAACATGGGTTTCATCACCGCCCAGACGATGCGCCCGATCGACACCCCGGCCGCACGCATGATGGTCAGCTCGCTGCTGCTCGCCAGGCTGCCCAGGCCGATCAGGCAGCCGATCAGCGCGGCCATGGGCAGCATGTCGTAGAGCCGACGGGGCGCGGTCAACAGCACGTACATGCCGGCGTCGAGCAGGCTGTAGGTGTCGCTCAGGTCGCCTATTTCGTCGATGAAGGCGAACAACGAGGCCAGGCCGAGGATGATGCCCAGCACGGCCAGAATGGCCAGCAGCACGCTGCTGCCGATGTAGCGATCGAGCTTACCCACGGGCCACCTCCGCACGACGGGCCGCGCGTTTGAGGCGTAGCGGCTCCCAATACATCAGCCCGAGGCCGATGGCCAGGAACAACCCGTGCACCCACCACATGCCCAAAGCGATCGGCAGCTTGCCCTTCTCCAGAGCGCCACGTACGGAAATCAGCATGGTCAGGTACGCCATGTAGAGAAGAATGGCCGGCAGCAGCTTGAGGAAGCGGCCCTGGCGCGGATTGACGCGTGACAGCGGCACCGCCATCAAGGTCACGATGAACACCAGGATCGGCAACGACAGGCGCCATTGCAGCTCGGCCCGCTCGCGCAGGCCCTGCTCAGCGAACAACTGCTGCGTCGGGATGGCTTCACGGTCGGTGACTTCCTGACTGACTTCGGGCTTGGGCAGCAGCACGCCGTAGGTGTCGTACTTGATCGCGCGATAACTGGCTTCGCCCGGGTTGCCGTCGTAGCGGTAGCCGTTTTCCAGCACCAGGTAGCGATTGCCGTCGCCGCGCACCTCTTGATGGCCGCGCTCGGCCACCAGTACCGTCGGCGCACGGTCCTTGGTCTTGTCCTGGTTGAAGCGTTTCTCGGAGATGAACACGCCGTCGAGCTTGACGCGATCGTCGGAGAGCTGTTCGGTGTAGGTCACCCGAGTGCCGTCGCGCAGGGTCTGGAAACGGCCCGGCACCAGCGTGTCGAACTCGGTCAGGGCATCCTGCTGGTTGATGATCCGCTGCACCTGCGCCACGCCCTGGGGCGCCAGGCTCAGGCTCAGCCAGGCGACCAGCAGCGCCACCAGGGCCGCCGGCGCCAGGGTGATGGCGAGCAGACGCTGCTGGCTCATGCCGGTGGCCGACAGCACGGTCATTTCGCTTTCCAGGTACAGCCGGCCATACGCCAGCAGGATGCCGAGGAACAGCCCCAGTGGCAGGATCAACTGCAGGAATCCGGGCAAGCGGAACCCCATGATCAGGAACAGCACGCTCGGGTCGAGGATGCCCTGCGCGGCCTGGGCCAGGTACTTGATGAAGCGCCCGCTCATGATGATCACCAACAGCACGGCGCTGACGGCGCTCAAGGTCACCAGGACCTCGCGAGACAGATAACGGAAGACGATCAAACCAGAAACTCCTGGGTTGTCAGGGGCGAAGTGCCAGACAAGGAAATCGGACAATCAGGATCATAGCCGGTTCGCCGAAGCCCACCGACTGCAAAAGTGCGCGCATTATCCTGGGATTGATGGCCTCTGTCACTTGGTGCGGTGCCCGGCCACGGCCCGGGGTTGTCAGTAGGGTCGGCGGAGGGTCAAACTGGCAGCTTTTCCACTGGCATGCGAGCAGGCGGCCCGCGCATCGCGACGCCTGCGTCCGACAACGCCACACCAATGACCATCTGGGGACCCGACATGGAACTGGTTGTAAAAAGCGTCGCTGCTGTATCCGTCAAAACCGCCACGCTGGTGCTCTGCGTCGGTGAAGGTCGCCTGTTGGGCGCATTGGCCCAGCACATCGATCAGGCGAGCAACGGTGCCATCGGCGCGGTACTCAAGCGCGGCGACCTGACCGGCAAAGTCGGCCAGACCCTGCTGTTGCAGGCCCTGCCCGGCCTCAAGGCCGAACGCGTGCTGCTGGTCGGCATCGGCAAAGAGCAGGCCCTGAACGACCGCAACTGGCGCAAGGTGGTCAACGCCGTTGCCAGCGTGCTCAAAGGCCTGGGCGGCAGCGATGCCACCCTGGTGCTCGATGACGTCGTCGTCGAAGGTCGCGAAGGCCACTACGGCAAATACCGGCTGCTGGCCGAAACCTTGCTGGCCGGCACCTACGTGTTCGACCGCTTCAAGAGCCAGAAGGCCGAACCGCGCGCGCTGAAGAAGATCACCCTGCTCACCAGCGAGGCTGGCTTGGCCGAGGTCGAGCGCAGCCTCAAGCACGCCCGCGCGATCAGCGCCGGCATGGCCTTGACCCGCGACCTGGGCAACCTGCCGCCGAACCTGTGCCACCCGAGCTTCCTCGCCGAGCAAGCCAAGGACATGGGCAAGGCGCACAAGAACCTCAAGGTCGAAGTGCTCGACGAGAAGAAGATCAAAGACTTGGGCATGGGCGCCTTCTATGCCGTCGGCCAAGGCAGCGAGCAACCGCCGCGGTTGATCGTGCTCAACTACCAAGGCGCCAAGAAAAGCGAAAGACCCTACGTACTGGTGGGTAAGGGCATCACCTTCGACACCGGTGGCATCAGTCTCAAGCCTGGCGCCGGCATGGATGAGATGAAGTACGACATGTGCGGCGCGGCCAGCGTGTTCGGCACCCTGCAAGCGGTATTGGAACTGCAGTTGCCGATCAACCTGGTGTGCCTGCTGGCCTGTGCCGAAAACATGCCGAGCGGCGGCGCCACACGTCCTGGCGACATCGTCACCACCATGAGCGGGCAAACCGTGGAGATCCTCAACACCGACGCCGAAGGTCGTCTGGTGCTGTGCGACACCCTCACCTATGCCGAGCGCTTCAAGCCACAGGCCGTGATCGACATCGCCACGCTCACCGGCGCCTGCATCGTCGCCCTGGGCAGCCACACCACTGGCCTGCTGGGCAACGACGACGGCCTGCTGAGCCAGCTGCTCGATGCCGGCAAACGGGCTGACGACCGCGCCTGGCAGTTGCCGTTGTTCGAGGAGTACCAGGAGCAGCTCGACAGCCCGTTCGCCGACATCGCCAACATCGGCGGGCCGAAGGCCGGGACCATCACCGCTGCGTGCTTCCTCTCGCGCTTCGCCAAGCAGTACCAGTGGGCGCACATGGACATCGCCGGGACCGCCTGGATCAGCGGCGGCAAGGAAAAGGGCGCCACCGGCCGTCCGGTTCCGCTGCTGACGCAATACCTGCTCGACCGCGCAGGAGCCTGATGCCACATCGCCAGTGGCGCCCGTGCGCCGCTGGCCGGCATTCCAATCATGGCCAAAGTCGATTTCTACATCCTGCCCACCGACTCGCTCACGGCGCGTCTGGATTTCGCCTGCAAGCTCTGCGAAAAAGCCTGGCGCCTCGGGCACCAGGTCTACCTGCATTGCCAGGACGAAGACCAGCGCGGCGAACTCGACCAACGCCTTTGGCACTTCAAGGGCGAAGCGTTCGTGCCCCACGGCCCGGCAGAGCTGGACCCTGTCGGCCGAGTGGTATTGGGTATCGGTGTTTCGGCCCATGGGCATGCCGACCTGCTGATCAACCTGGGCAGCGACGTCCCCGCTTTCGTCGGCCAGTTCCAGCGGGTAGCCGAAATCGTGGTGGAAGCGCCCGCTGTCCGCCAGGCCGCACGTGAGCGATTCCGTTTCTATCGGGAACGGGGCTACGCTCTTACCGATCACCGCCTACAGCGACTTTGACGACCATGGACAAGCCGATGACTTCCCCCAACCACTCTGCCCACCTGCTCGATGACCTGGAGTCGATCCGCGAGCTGCTGGGCGATGCCGACCTGCAACCCCCTCTGCTCACCGAAACGGTGGAACCGGCACCGTCGGCCAGCGCGGCACAGAACAGCGCTGCGTCGTCCGCCAAGGTGTCAGCCGGCACTGGCGATCTTCACGACGCGCAGGCCCGTCGTCAGGACACCCTGCTGCACCTGGACAGCGAATTGCGCGCAGCGGCCCAATCGATCATGCAGGACGTGATCAACGACTTCACGCCACACATCGAAACCGAGATCAAGCGCCGTCTGGCGGTGCGTATGGAGCGTTTGCTCAACGCAAAGGAATGATGCAGCGGTGGCCCCAGGCCGCCTGCTGGAGGCGGGCCTGAGGCATGGGAGGTGCGGCCTCAGCCGAAAGGCTTGAGGCCCTGGCGCATGCCGAACAGAAACAACAGCAGGTCATGATCGGGCCTGGCCTGGTCTTGTATCTGGGCTCTGGGTGCTCGCGGCAAGGCGCATTGCCCTGCCAATTCGGCTTTGCTGAACACCAATGGGCGCGGTTGTTCCCAGGCCGCCGCCGCAGCCGTGGTGACGGCCAACGCAGCGATGAAGAACAAAGCTCGTGCTATTTCTAGTTTCATTGCCCTAACCCTTTGACTGCGCTGCCAAACGCTGTCTCGTAAAAGTAGAGCAAGGAACGGAAATGTGCGTCCGAAATGGACGAGTGGCGCTGCAATTGCCCCAGATCTTTCGCGGCCGCGCTCTGGCACCTCAAGCGCCGACGCGCTTTTTCCAGATCCAGCAGCGCCGTTTCGACCTGCGCGTCCTCGCCTTCCCCTACCACCTTGACGAACACATGCTTGCCGTACAGGCAGCTGTGCTGCCAGTGCCCTCTGTGCATGCGCGCCATGTTTTGCGCCAGATCCTTGAGCATGCGCTGGTGCACGGCTTCGGGGTAACCGGTCAGGGCACCGGCGGCGTACCAGCTTTCCAAGTCGACGAAGCCTTCCAGAGCCTCGCTCACCAACAGCGCCTGCCATTGATGGTTGGCATCGCGGCGCGCCTGGCAGAACACGATGCGTGGCACACGTACGCCCAGGCGCGCGCAACTGCTCAAGGCATCCTGCTCGCGCAGCACGGTCGGACGCCCGAACGGATGCAGCCAGCTACGGTACAGGTGGCCCGTCTGGCGCTTGGCATACAGGCAGTGACCCTGGCCGTTGTCCAGGCGCTGCACACCGCTTTCGCCTCCCCGGCGCTGGTTGGGCTCTTCGACCCACTCTCCTTTTTGCTGCCAGTAGAAGTCGAACTGCGAGGCTGGGTTCTGGGCACTTGCCATGATCACTGTCTCTTGCGTAATAGATTGATTAGCCATACGGCATAGCCTGGCAGCACCGTCATACGCGGTTGAATGCAAAGCCGATCGAGAAAAAGCGTGTTACGGATGTGGCTATGGGTAACACGGTGCTTCGAGGCAAAGCCTCACAAGCCGATGCCGCAGCAGTTGCCTTGGCGGGTCATAGGCCTGCGAAAGTGGCCGATAGCTGACAGCACGAACGGCGATCCGTGCCCGTAACGCCTTGAATTATTTTGCCATTGTGCAAATCGACGATTCGATATGGCAGCTCGCGGAATGTATTCCCGAACGGCGCGACCTATAAAGGCCATCAACGTGTGCAAACTACGTACCGCCAGTGAGCGCCTGTCGAGCATTCCCAAATGTTGTCGAGCTTGACCTGCAAAGCTCTATGGCCCATTGCTGCCCGAAACATTTTGAACCAAATATTCGGGCACTTCCTCCACTTTCTATCGGGCGAGCAACGCAGCCACGCTCTGACGCTGCTCGACCGTTGCCCTTTCTGTCGCTTCCGGAGCTCGCCATGGTTCAAACGCCCCTGCTCATCGGCTTCATCATCATGTCCCTCTCCTCCTTGGCCATCTATGCCAAAGGTGCCCACCACGGACCTCTGCGCGGCCATACCCTGCTTCACGCCGCAGTGCCCTTCATCGCGGCCACCGCCTATCTGGCCATGTACCTGGGCCTGGGCAACTTGATCAAGCCGGACGGCACCGTGACCTATGTCGCGCGTTATCTGGACTGGACGTTCACCACACCCTTGTTGCTGGCAGGCGTAGTCAGCTCGGCGTTTCTCGGCGCGCGCGAACGAGATGGCCGAGCAGGCTTCATCGCTTCGATCGTGGCCTTGGACGTGGTGATGATCGTCACCGGCCTGGTTGCCTCGCTGGCACCTTATGGAACGGTGAAATGGGTGTTCTTCGCCTGGTCCTGCGCCGCCTTCGCCGGTGTGCTGTATCTGATGTGGAAGCCTTTGGCAGCACTGGCCGAACAACATGTTGCAGTCGGCAGCGCCTACCGCCGCAACATCGGTTTTCTTACTTTGCTGTGGCTGATCTATCCGGTGGTGTTCGCCGTCGGTCCGGAAGGCTTGGGCCTGGTCAGCGATGCTTTGACCGTTTGGGTATTCCTGGTGCTCGATGTCCTTGCCAAGGTGGTCTATGCCTTCACCAGCGAAGGCAACCTGCGCAATGCGTTGGTCGATCGAGGCGCCTGAACGTGCGTGCCGCAGGCCAAGGCTGGCTGGCACTGGTGCTGTGTGCGGTTGCCGTCAGCCTGATCGGCGGCAGCCTGCCACTGGCCTTTGCCGTGGCCGTCGGGCTAGGCCTGGGTCTGTTGCATGGAGCGAGCGACCTGCATGTGGTCAATGCAGCACGGCGACTGTCTTTCATCGCCTGTTACCTTGCCGCCGCTCTCGCCTACCTGGGGCTTTGGCAAATTGCCAGCTCCGTAGCCCTCATAGTCTTTCTGCTGCTGTCCGCCTGGCATTTCAGTCACGAAGACGAATGCTTCGAGCATCCCTGCGAGCGCCTGGCCTTGGGCGCTTTCATCATCGGCGCCCCTGCCGTATTGCACAGGCAAACGGTGGGGCAGCTGCTCGATTTGGCTTCGGGTAATCACACCAGTGCATTGGCTATTGGATTGGCGAATGCGCTGGCCGTCTCAGGCGTCCTGGCCAGTGCGGTACTGCTGGGGGCTGCCTGGCGCAAAAGCGATGGGCGCTTGGCGGCGATAGTCGTCGCGACCCTGTGCCTGCCACCTTTGACTGGGTTCGCGCTGGGTTTCTTTCTGTTGCATGCCGCACCACAGACCCGCACACGGCAGCGCCTGTTAGGCATGCGCAAGCTGGGCGACTACCTGCGGATGACACGCTTGGTACTGGCGGCAGCCGCCTTGTTCGCCCTGATCGTCGCTGTCGTGTTCGTCCAGCAGGAGCATACGGGTACTCGCTCGCTGTTTGCCGTACTGGCCGCGTTCGCCATACCGCACATGCTGGTTTTGCCATGGTTCGTGGTCGAGCGACCAGCGCCAGTCCACTGATCCTCGGAGCATACCTTCGCACTCCTCGTCACCTCGCGAACGCGCGCCAGCCCAGGCAAAGGCTCTCGGCAAACGGGCCGCCGGGACTCGTGGCTAAGCCTACTCGTTGGAGGGAGCCTTGTGCGCCTCTGCGTTCAGATCGAGCACCTCCTTCGGGCCACACAGGTCCACCTGAAAACGACAACCATGGGGCAAGGTCGCGCTGAGCTTGACCTGCCAGCCCTGGTCGTCGCATATCCGCTGCACCAACGACAAGCCCAGGCCCAGACCCTCGCCACGCCGTTCGGCACCCCGCACGAAGGGTTTGAACATCGCTTCGCGCTGCTCCTCCGGGATGCCGACGCCGCTGTCTTCCACGCTGAAGCCATCGGGGTTGAGGCTCAGACGGATGTAGCCGCTGTCGGTGTAATGCGCGGCGTTGCGCAGCAGGTTGCCCATGACCGATTGCAGGAACGTGGCGTTGTATTGTTGTGGACCAGCACTGACCCGACCGTCGTAGTACAACGCGAGCCCCTTCTGCTCGACGGTGTCGCGCCACACACCGATCAGGTCATCGGCCACCTCGCGCACGGTGGCGCGCGAGGCGATGGCATTCTCGTCATGCTGGGCACGCGCCAGCATGAGGAAGGTCTTGACCAGCTCGCGCATCTCCTCGGTAGCTCGGGCGATACGCTCGACTTGGCTGCGCGAACGGCTGTCGAGGTTGGGATTGACCATCAGCAGTTCACAGGAGGTCGCCAGTACCATCAATGGCGTACGCAGTTCGTGGCTGACGTCGCTGGTGAACAGCCGTTCGCGGGTCAAGGCATCGCGCAGCCGGCCCAGCGTGTCGTCGAAGGCCACCGCCAGTTGCCCCACTTCGTCGGCGGCGTAGTCCGGCGCCAGGGGCGGTGCCAGGCCCAGCAACTGATCGCGGTGCCGCACCTGGCGCGCCAAGCGGATCACCGGCGCCATCACCCGCCTTGCCAGCAACCAACCGAGCACGGTGGCCAGCACCAGGCTGAGCACGAAGCCCACCAGCACTACGGCGAACAGCAGTCGCTCGCGCTCTTCGAAGTCGCTCTGGTCCTGCAGCAGCACATAGTGCCGGCCATCGACCACCTCGACCATCGCGTGGTACGACAGCTGGTCGCGGAACACCTCATGGAAGCCGGTTTCCAGATGGCGCAGGTCCCTGGGCAGCTCGAAGTCGTCGCGCCCACCGTCGAAATAGAACAGCTGGTCGGGGCGCGGCCGGTGGCTCCAGTCGCTGACGCTGTCCATGCGCAGCAGACGCTGCAGGTCGCCGCCGAGCACCGAGGAGATCAGACGCTCTTCCACCAGGTGCACGGTGGACACGATGCCGATACCGAAGGCGCCGGCCACCAGCGCGCTCATCACCGCGAAGGCGATGATGATGCGCTGCGCGAGGCTCTGCTTAAACTCCATCACGACCCTCGGCCAGGCGATAGCCGACACCATGCACGGTGTGCAGCAACGGCTTGTCGAATGGCTTGTCGATCACTTGGCGCAATTGGTGGACATGGCTGCGCAGGCTGTCGCTGTCGGGGCAGTCGTCGCCCCACAGCGCCTCTTCGAGCACTTCGCGGCGCAGCACGTGCGGGCTTTTCTGCATCAACACGGCGAGCAGCTTGAGGCCGACCGGGTTGAGCTTGAGCAGACGGCCCTCGCGGGTGACCTCCAGGGTGTCGAGGTCGTAGCTGAGATCGGCCACCTGCAGCGTGCGCCGCCCGCCACCCTGGGCACGGCGCAGAATCGCTTCGATGCGCGCCGACAGCTCGGACAGGGCGAACGGCTTGAGCAGGTAGTCGTCGGCGCCGGAACGAAAGCCCTGCAGGCGGTCGTCGAGCTGGTCGCGGGCAGTGAGCATGATGACCGGCGTATCGCGGCGGGCGTCCTCGCGCAGGCGTTTGCACAGGGTGTAGCCATCGATGCCGGGCAGCATGATGTCGAGCACGATGAGGTCGTAATGTTCGGTCGCCGCCAAGTGCAAGCCGGACAACCCATCCTGGGCGCAATCGACGGTATAGCCTTTCATGCCGAGATAATCGGCGAGGTTGGCCAGGATATCGCGGTTGTCTTCCACCAAAAGAATGCGCATCGGGGTCTCCTGTGCAGTGCTGGGGCGCGGCGCGGCTGGCGCAGCTTAAGGCTTTCGGTCATGGCGACGCCAGCGTTGCCGGCCATTTAACCCAGACCCGATAAGAAACGATTTATACGCCATAACGAAAAAACCCCGCACAAGGCGGGGCTTTTCCTACAGCAAGGTGAGACCGGCTTACATCATGCCGCCCATACCACCCATGCCGCCCATGTCAGGCATGCCGCCTGCGGCTTTTTCTTCCGGCAGCTCGGCGACCATGGCTTCGGTGGTGATCATCAGACCACCGATCGAAGCGGCTGCTTGCAGCGCGGAACGGGTGACCTTGGCTGGGTCGAGGATACCCATTTCGATCATGTCGCCGTATTCGCCGGTTGCAGCGTTGTAGCCGTAGTTGCCCGAGCCCTGCTTGACCTTGTCGGCCACCACGCTTGGCTCGTCGCCGGCGTTGGCAGTGATCTGACGCAGTGGCGCTTCGACGGCGCGGCGCAGCAGAGCGATACCGACGTTCTGGTCTTCGTTGTCGCCTTTGAGGTCGACCAGTGCGGCCAGGGCGCGCACCAGGGCAACGCCACCGCCAGGTACCACGCCTTCTTCGACGGCTGCACGGGTAGCGTGCAGGGCGTCTTCGACGCGGGCCTTCTTCTCTTTCATTTCGACTTCGGTGCCGGCACCGACCTTGATCAGGGCAACGCCGCCGGCCAGCTTGGCCAGACGCTCTTGCAGCTTCTCACGGTCGTAGTCGGACGACGTGTCGCCGATCTGGGCACGGATCTGCGTGACGCGCGCCTGGATGTCGCCTTCCACGCCAGCACCGTCGATGATGGTGGTGTTTTCCTTGGAGAGAACGACGCGCTTGGCGTTGCCCAGGTGCTCCAGGGTGGCGGTTTCCAGGGACAGACCGATTTCTTCGGAAATGACGGTACCGCCGGTCAGGACGGCGATGTCCTGCAGCATGGCCTTGCGGCGATCGCCGAAGCCTGGTGCCTTGACTGCCGCGACCTTGACGATGCCGCGCATGTTGTTGACGACCAGGGTCGCCAGCGCTTCGCCTTCGACGTCTTCGGCCACGATCAGCAGCGGACGGCCGGCCTTGGCGACGGCTTCCAGCACAGGCAGCAGTTCGCGGATGTTGGAGATCTTCTTGTCGACCAGCAGCAGCAGCGGGCCTTCCAGCTCGGCGACCATGGTGTCCGGCTTGTTGACGAAGTACGGCGACAGGTAGCCGCGGTCGAACTGCATGCCTTCGACGACCGACAGTTCGTTGTCCAGACCCGAACCTTCTTCGACGGTGATCACGCCTTCTTTACCGACCTTTTCCATCGCTTCGGCAATGATCTGGCCGATGGACTCGTCGGAGTTGGCGGAGATGGTGCCGACCTGGGCGATGGCCTTGGAATCGGAGCACGGCTTGGACAGGTTCTTCAGCTCGGCGACGACGGCGGTGGTGGCCTTGTCGATGCCACGCTTGAGGTCCATCGGGTTCATGCCGGCAGCGACGGCTTTCAGGCCTTCGTTGACGATGGCTTGGGCCAGGACGGTGGCGGTGGTGGTGCCGTCACCGGCTGCGTCGTTGGCCTTGGAAGCGACTTCCTTGACCAGTTGCGCGCCCATGTTCTCGAACGCGCACTTGAGTTCGATTTCCTTGGCGACGGAAACGCCGTCCTTGGTGATGGTCGGCGCGCCGAAGCTCTTGGCCAGTACTACGTTACGGCCTTTCGGGCCGAGGGTGGCTTTGACGGCGTCAGCCAGAACGTTGACACCGACGAGCATTTTCTTACGGGCGGAATCGCCGAATTTTACGTCTTTAGCAGCCATGATCGTTTAATCCTTGAAATTCTGTGGGGTCACGGAAATCGGGGGAAATCAGCCTTCGACGACAGCGAGGATTTCGTTCTCGCTCATCACCAGCAGGTCTTCGCCGTCGACTTTCACGGTGTTGCTGCCCGAGTACGGACCGAACACGACTTTGTCACCCACTTTGACGGCCAGGGCGCGGACTTCGCCGCTGTCCAGAACTCGACCGGTACCGACGGCAACAATTTCGCCGCGGTTCGGCTTCTCGGCCGCGCTGCCCGGCAGGACGATACCGCCAGCGGTTTTCGATTCTTCTTCGCTGCGACGGATGACTACGCGGTCATGCAGAGGACGAAGCTTCATTGTCGATCTCTCCCAAATTGTGGTTTTCATCGGCCGGTGTCGACACCGGCGGTTAATGCGTTCCGGCGTTGCCGGAGATGGCCCGCCGCGGGCGAGCCATCGCTGTCATGTCTGGCGATGTGCGCCAGAAACCTTGCGGTGTCCCATACATGAGGTCGGCAACGTCGATTACAAGGCCGTAGAAAAATATTTTTTCAGATGCAGGGAACGTAAATGCGAACGGCCCCGTCATGGGGCCGTTGCAGGGAGGGCAGGATCACTGGTCGCGGCGTTCGTATTCGCCTTCGATGACATTGGGCCGTTGCAGCCCCTCACGCGGCTGGGCGGCGGAAGGCTCGTCGCGGAACGCCCGCTGACGGGCGGCCTGCGCCTCGGCACGGGCGCGCAGCTTGCGCGCCGCGAAGTGGCGGGTGAACGGCAGCAGGCAGATCAGGCCCACTACGTCGCTGACGAAACCGGGGATCAGCAGCAGACCGCCACCCACGGCCAGCATCAAGCCCTGGAACATCTGTTCGGCAGGCAATTCGCCGCGCTGCAGGCTTTCACGGGCGCGCAACGCCGTGGCCAGGCCCGCTACCCGCATCACCAGCAGGCCCAGGGCAGAGCCGGCGATGATCAGCAGCAACGCCGGTAGAAATCCGATGGCCCCGGCGACCTTGACGAAGACGAACAACTCAAGCACCGGGAAGATCAATAGAAGCAGGAGAAAAACACGCATTACAGGAATCCTCGCGCAAGACAGTCTTGCTGTGAGACCTCTAGATGGTTGCGACGACTCTGTATTTCAACCCGCAGGCTGTTCGCAGACAGGCCATTGTTCGGCGCGAGCCAGCAAAACCAGGGCTTCGCGAACTTGTGTCGGGTTATTGCAGATTTGCGGGAAGGGCAGCCAGTGCAGCGCCTGACCGATACGCAGGTGCATGCCTTCGCTGTCGATGCCGACCAGTGCCGCGGGAGGCGTGTCCGGCAGCTGGTTAAGGCCAACGTAATGGGCGATGGCCGAGGCATGGTCGCTGTTCATGTGCTCGATCATCCTGGCTTCGACGCTACCGGCGAAGGGGTTTGCCAGGGTGACGTCGTCGAGCCAGTGGATGGCGCCGAAGCCGCCGATGTAACGGTGGCGCACGGGTTGCAGCACCCACAAGTCGAAATCGTGGGCCTGGTGGTAGCCGGCCGCCTCGGGGAAATAACGGTAGTAACGCTCCGCAGCGGCGGCGATGGCGCTGGCCTCGTCGAGCTTGCGCGCCTGCGCCAGCAGCGTCAGGCGGCCTACGGCCTGCACGTCTTCGGCGTCACGCTCGCCGACCAGCAGCGAACACTTGGCGTCCTGCTTGAGGTTGTGGGTGTGTTGCGCGATACGGCTGATCAGCAACAGCGGCCAGCCCTGCGCGTCCAGGCAGTAAGGCACCACCGAACCGAAGGGGTAACCAGGCATGGACTTGGAGTGGGTCGACAGCACGCCGCGGTATTCCTTGAGCAACAGCTCCCGGGCAGGACGATGGGCGGGGGTACTCACGAAGGGCGGCTCCTGACGAAGAAATGACCGGGCACACGATAGTCATTTACGCCGTCAGGTGCCAGCCGCCGGAGCGCTGCCAGCGGCTTACCAGTTGACGCCGAAGCCTGCGGTATAGCGGGTTTTCTCGAGGTCGCTGTCCTGCGTACCGCTGATCACGTTGCGCTCGGCCTTGAGGTTGAGCGACGCCCATTCGGTCACCTTGTAACGCACGCCCAGCTCGGCATCGAGCGAGTAGTCGGCGACCGATCCCAGCGGCTTGCCGACTTCACCGTTGGTGAAGAACTCGAAGCGCTTGCCGATCAGGTAGCGGTTGTAGTCCCACTTCATCGCCACCGAATAGAAGTCGTCCTTGCCGCCGTCGCGGTAGGCGTAGTCGGTGCGGTTGAGCAGGCTGCCGAGCGAGAAGGCGCCCAGTTCGTTGTCCCAGAACTGGTAGCCGGGGCCGGTACCGACGGTGCGCTGGCGTTCCAGGTCTTCGATGTGGTCGCGGGTATAGTCGATGCGCCCTTGCCAGAACCATTGGTCGGTCAGGAAGCGGTCCAGCGAGTACTCGGCGGTCCAGTTGTCGTTGGTGGTCACGTCGTCCTGGGTATCGCGGTTGTATTCGCCGTCGGCGGTGTGCCGCCAGCGGCCATGGCGCGCGGTGGTCTTGAAGCCGATGTCGTAGTTGTCGGTATCTTTTTCGGCGCGCTTGTAGTCCAGCGCGGCGTCGATCCGGCCTTTCCACACCAGATCTTCGACCACCGGCTTGGGCTTGAGGATCTGCTCGATGCTGGCCAGCTCGACGGTCTTGGGCGCTTCGCCGTTGGCCAGAATGACCTTGCCCGCCTCGGCCGGTTGCAGCGACTTGGCGTGCTCGCCCTCGTAGGCGCCTTGCTTGACCAACAACTGCTGGTCGCTTTCGAGGGTCTTGACCTCTTTCCAGTCCAGCGCGATGGCGCCACCGTACTTGGTGTCGAGCAGCAACTTGCCGCCGTCGAAGACCTTGATGGTGCCGGTCAGGCGGTCACCGTTCTTCATCCAGACGGTATCGGCCAACGCCGGAGCGGACAGGGAAACAACAACGAGAGACAGCAAAGCTCGAGAGAACATAAGCGAATCGTAAGGCTCGAAGAGTGGAAAAAACCGGGCATTATCCAGATCGCCACGGTCAGAGCAAGCACAGACACCCTTCTCGGTGTTGAGTTCCGTTCTCATTTGAATCCATTCATTCGGAGTGTTCCCATGCTTGAAGGGCTACCACGATGAGCGACCCGTCCATACCCGACCCATCGAGCGCCCAAGCCCGACGAACGGCGCTCTATGGCGTTCTGGGCAGCGTGCCGGCAGGCAAGGTGGTCAGCTATGGACAACTGGCCGAACTGGCCGGGCTGGGCCGCGCGGCCCGCTGGGTCGGCAGAACCTTGAGCCAATTGCCCGAGGGCAGTCGCCTGCCCTGGCATCGGGTAGTGGCCGCCAATGGCCGCTTGAGCCTGGCCGGCGGTACGCCTTCCGGGGAAGAGCAACGCGCCAGGCTGCGCGCCGAGGGCGTGCGAATCGATGCCGATCGTGTGGATATGGCCCGACATGGCTGGCGCCCGGTAGAGCACAGCGGGTAGAGTGCGCGTTTTGTTCATGCAACCTTGAGGCAGATAGTGGCCGATGTCCCGTAAAACCTGGCGCGCTGCGCTCGCTGCCTACGCCAGCCCCTCGACCTTGGTGCTTCTGCTGCTCGGCTTCGCCGCCGGTTTGCCCTACATGCTGGTGTTCTCGACCCTGTCGGTGTGGCTGCGCGAAGCCGGGGTCGCCCGCGAGACCATCGGCTATGCCAGCCTCATCGGCCTGGCCTACGCCTTCAAATGGGTCTGGTCGCCCCTGCTCGACCAATGGCGCTTGCCGCTGCTTGGCGGCATGGGCCGGCGCCGCTCGTGGCTGCTGCTGTCGCAGACCCTGGTCGTGCTGGGGCTGATCGGTATGGGCCTGTGCGATCCGCAACAGCACCTGTCCTGGCTGATCGCGCTGGCGGTGCTGGTCGCCTTCGCCTCGGCCACGCAAGACATCGCCGTCGACGCCTACCGCCTGGAGATCGCCGACGACCAGCGCCAGGCCGCCCTGGCCGCCAGCTACATGGCCGGCTACCGTGTGGCGGCCCTGCTGGCGACCGCTGGCGCGCTGTTCTTCGCCGAATGGTTCGGCTCGACCGGCTTCAGCTACCTGCACAAGGCCTGGACCGGCACCTACGTGCTGTTCGGCGTGATCATGCTGCCGGCGGTGTTCACCACGTTGATCATGCGCGAGCCACCGGTGCCGCTGCGCACCCAGTTGTCCGCCGCGCGCTATGGTCTCGGCCACCAGTTGGCTTCGGTGTTCGTGCTGATCATCCTGCTGGTCTCGGTGCCGGCGAGCTTCACCCAGATGTTCAACACCGACTGGGCCAGCGTGGTGTTCGGCGATGCCTCCATGCTCGACCTGGCGCGTGACGACCGCGCCTTCATGCGTCTGGTCCTCTATGTGCTGCTGACCTGGGCGTGTCTGTCGTCCATGGGCCGGCGCGGCTTGGCGCCGGTGCTCACGCCGGTCAACGACTTCATCCAGCGCTATCGCTGGCAGGCGTTGCTGCTGCTCGGGCTGATCGCCACCTACCGCATGTCCGATACGGTGATGGGCGTGATGGCCAACGTCTTCTACATCGACCAGGGCTTCACCAAGGACCAGATCGCCAGTGTCAGCAAGATCTTCGGCCTGATCATGACCCTGCTCGGCGCCGGTGTGGGTGGTTTGCTGATCGTGCGCTTCGGCATTCTGCCGATTCTGTTCATCGGTGGGGTCAGCTCGGCGGCGACCAACGTGCTGTTCGTCATGCTCGCCGACATGGGCCCGAACCTGCAGATGCTGATCCTGACCATCTCGCTGGACAACCTGAGCTCGGGCCTGGCCACCTCGGCCTTCGTCGCCTATCTGTCGAGCCTGACCAACCTCAAGTTCTCGGCCACCCAGTACGCCCTGCTCAGCTCGATCATGCTGCTGTTGCCGCGTCTGATCGGCGGTTACTCCGGGGTCATGGTGGAGAAGTTCGGCTACCACAACTTCTTCATGATCACAGCCCTGCTGGGCGTGCCGACCTTGATCCTGATCGCCCTGCAATGGCGTCAGCAATCGCGGACGGGCGCCTTGGGCGCGGCGGCCGAGCCACCATCGGAAAAGTCCTGACAGCACGGGGAGCGACCGCTCCCCTGCCCTACGCTGCGGGTATCTGCCGTACCGAACGCGCGCCGACGATCGACCACAGCGGCCACAGCGCCAACGCGCCCGCCGTGCCGGCCGCCACGGCGAAGCTCAACAGGCTGGCGCCGGCGCCGAGCACCGCCAGCAACGCGCCACCCAGGCCCAGCAACGCGATGGTGATCATGCCGAGCATGGCCGACACCAGACCTTTGCTCTGCAGGCTGGAGAACAGCGTCAAGCGGTACAGCACCGCGTTGGCAATGCCCAAACCCGCCGCGTACAGCGACAGGCCCAGCACCACGCTCAGTACCGAAGGCCACAGCCAGGTCGCCAGTACCAGTACCGCCAAACCGGCCATATAAGGCAGCAGCGCGCCGCGCAGCAGGGTCGTCAGCGGGTAGCGGTCGGCGATGCGGTTGATGATCAGGTTGCCCAGGATCAGCCCGGCGAACACCGGCAGTTGCCACAGCGCATAGGCCATCGCGCTCAAGCCTTCGTCGTGGATCAAGAGCACCGGCGACAGGCCGATCCAGGCGATCAACGGCAGGCCCACCAGCCCCAGCGCCGTGCTGCCGGCGACGAAGCGGCGATTGCCGAGCAGTTGCCCGTAACCGCGCAAGAGCGGTAACAGCTCGATCGGCGTGAACGGCAAGCGCGACCCGTCGCGACGCTCCACGCCCAGGGTTTCCGGCATCAGACGGTACAACAGCACCCAGGTCAGCACCGCACCCACCGCGAAAGCCACGAACAGCCAGCGCCAGTCGAGCCATTGCAGCATCAAGGTGCCGACCAAGGGCCCGAGCAGCGGCGAGAGCAAGGCGATGTTGGCCAGCAACGCCATCATGCGCACGGCGTCGGCCTCGCTGAAGGCCTCGTTCAATGCCGGGTAGCTGACCGTGACGACGAAGCCCAGACCCACTCCCTGCAACAGGCGTAGCAGGTTGAACAGGGTGATGTCGTGCGCCCAATAGGTGCCCAGGCACGCGGCGCCGAACAGCAGGCAACCGGTCAGCAGCAGAGGACGCCGCCCGTAGCGGTCGGCCAGCGGACCGATCAACCACTGCAACAGCACCCCGCCCAGCAGGTACAGGTTGAGCGCGTGGGGAATGTACTCGGGGCTGGCCTTGAGGTCGGCGACCACGTTGGGCATGGCCGGCATGACCGCATCGCTGGCCAGATAGGTCAGCAGTTCGAACAAGGCCAGGGTGAGCCCGAACAGCAGCGCGCGGACCGGAGTGATGTGCAGCAGTGGTTTCATGGGGCGACGTCGGCAGGAGGGTATGAGGGCAGGCTGTATGCCACAACGCCGGCAATGGCGCTGTGAACAAATGTAAAGACAGAAACGCCTGTGGGAGCCCCTCACGAGGCTCCCACAGGTTGTACGGCCCGGCAGGGTTTACTGTGCCGGTGCTTCCTGCACCACGCGGATCACCCGCTGTGGGAACGGAATGTCGATGCCCTCGGCACGCAAGCGGTCGCGGGTCTGCTCGTTGAGCATGAACATCAGACTCCAGTAGTCCGGCGTCTTCACCCAAACGCGCAGCGACACGGTGATCGAGCTGTCGCCCAGCTCCGACACCACCGCTGCAGGGGCTGGATCGGGCAGTACGCGTGGGTCCTTGGCAAGGTCCAGCAGCACCTGGCGAGCCTTCTGCAGGTCGGCGTCGTAGTCCACGCCGACGTTGAACACCACCTGGCGGGTCGGCTGGCGGTTGTAGTTGGTGATGATGCCGTTGGACAGGCTGCCGTTGGGCACGATCACCGTCTTGTTGTCGCCGGTGCGCAGCACGGTGTGGAAGATCTGGATGCTGTCGACCGTACCGCTGACGCTTTGCGCCTCGATCCAGTCGCCGATGCGGAACGGACGGAACAGCAGGATCAGCACCCCGCCGGCGAAGTTGGCCAGGCTGCCCTGCAGGGCCAGGCCGATGGCCAGACCGGCAGCACCGATGGCGGCGACGAAGGAGGTGGTTTCGATGCCGATCATCGAAGCCACGCTGACCATCAGCAGGATCTTCAGCACGATGTTGGCCAACGTGGCGATGAAGCCCTGCAAGGCCGCGTCGGAGTGGCGCAGCCCCACCAATTTGCCCAGGCGCGCGCTGAGGCGGTTGATGATCCACCAGCCGATGGCCAGGGTCAGCAGCGCCAGCAGCAGACGGCTGCCGTACTGCAGGATCAAGGGAATCCAGGTTTGCGTTTGGTGAACCAGCTGATCGACTTCAGCGTTCAAATCCATGTTTATCTCCTGATGCCGAGCGGCATGTACACGTTGAAACCGGCCGCCGGCTGGCAGCGGACACGGGAGGGGTGGACCCTGCCAGCGCCAGGGAGGTTCCTGGCGCGCTCGAATCAGTCACGGAAGTTGTTGAACTGCAAGGGCATGTCGAATTCCTTGGTGCGCAGCAGAGCGATGGCTTCCTGCAGGTCGTCGCGCTTCTTGCCGGTGACGCGCACCTGCTCGCCCTGGATGGCGGCCTGCACCTTGAGCTTGGCGTCCTTGATCTCGGCGACGATCTTCTTGGCCAGGTCCTTGTCGATGCCCTCGCGGAACACCGCTTCCTGTTTCATCTCCTTGCCCGAGGGATAGGCGTCTTTGACCTCCAGGCATTTGACGTCGAGCTTGCGCTTGACCAAGGCCAGACGCAGGATCTCGATCATCGCTTCGAGCTGGAACTCGGCCTCGGCGGTGAGGGCGACGGTCTTTTCCTTGTCCTTGAACTCGAAGCTGCCTTTGCCCTTGAGGTCATAGCGGCGGTCGAGCTCCTTGATGGCGTTTTCGACCGCGTTCTGCACTTCGTGCTTGTCCAGTTCCGATACCACGTCGAACGAAGGCATGGGTTACTCTCCATAAATGAACGGCGCGCCCGACACGCCTTCGGCCAACGGCCAGGCGGTGGAGCGCGGGTGTTTTGAGGGTTAAAATGCGCGTCCATTATAACGGGTTGCGAAACGCAGATGAGCAGCAGCTGGCATATTCTCGGCGCCGGTAGCCTCGGCAGCCTGTGGGCCTGCCGCCTGGCGCGCGCGGGCAAGGCGGTGCACTTGATCCTGCGCGACCGGCTTGCGCTGGACGCCTACCGGACCGCCGGCGGCCTGACGTTGCACGAGCAGGAACACTGCAGCCACTACGCCGTCCCCGCGCAGACGGCCAGCGCGGATACGCCGATCCACCGCCTGCTGCTGGCCTGCAAGGCCTACGATGCCGCGCCGGCCATCGCCGCTTTGCTGCCAAGGCTTGCACCCGATGCCGAGCTGATCCTGTTGCAGAACGGCCTGGGCAGCCAGGACGAAGTCGCCGAACAGGCGCCCCATGCACGCTGCATCTTCGCCTCCAGCACCGAAGGCGCCTTTCTCGAGGCGCCGTTCGCGGTGCGCTTCGCCGGCCAGGGTTTCACCTGGCTGGGCGATCCGTTGCAGACGATGCCACCGACATGGCTGGGCGACCTGGACGATGCCGGCATTCCCGCGCAATGGACGGTCGACATCCTCACCCGCCTGTGGCGCAAGCTGGCGCTCAATTGTGCGATCAACCCGCTGACCGTGCTGCACGGTTGCCGCAACGGTGGCCTGCTGGGCCATCTCGATGAAATCGAAGGCCTGTGCGCCGAGCTGTCGCTGCTGCTGCAACGCTGTGGCCAGCCGGACGCCGCGCAGGGCCTGGCCGAAGATGTGCAGCGGGTGATCCTCGCCACCGCCGCTAACTACTCCTCGATGTACCAGGACGTGCGTGCCGGGCGCCGCACCGAGATCCATTACCTGCTCGGCCATGCCTGCCGCTGCGCGACGCGCCACCAGTTGCCCGTGCCACGCCTTGAACACCTGCGCCAGCGCCTGGTCGATAGCCTGCAAGCGCGCGGCCTGCCCAGCGTCTGACCGCGCCCCTTCAATCGACAGGAAACACGTGCGCCCATGAACCTGCGCCATCGCCTGGACAACCTGCCGGTCGGGCAGAAACTCTTCGCTGCCCTGCTGGTGCTGCTGGTCACCATCCTGGTGGTCGCCAACCTGACCTTCATCAGCGCCGCCTACTGGATCACCCAGGAAAGCATGGCCCCGCAAGCGCTACAGACCATCGGCCGGCTGGCGAACAATCCGGCGCTGGCAGCCCGCGCGGGCGATTCCAGCGAACAGGCCGAACGGTTGCTCAACGCCCTGGAAAGCTACTCACCGCTGCACGCGGCCGCCGTGTACGGCAGCGACGGTCGGCAACTGGCGCAGTTGCAGCGCGACCAGCCGCTGGCCCTGCCCCAGCGCTTTCGCAACATCGATGCTTGGCGCCTAAGGGAGTTTCGCAGCACCCAGGTGATCACCCTCCCGCGCCCCGGCAGCCCCCCTGCGCATTTGCTGCTGGTGGCCAGCAGCGAACTGCCCAGTGCCTTCTACACCGGCACCCTTACCGCCAGCCTGGCGATTCTGGTGCTGGGTTGCCTGCTGTGGTTGTTGGTGGCGCGGCAGATCAAGCGTCTGATCACCCGGCCGATCAACCAGCTCGAAGAGCTCAGCCGCCAGGTGACCCGCGAAGAAAGCTACGCGCTGCGCGCCCAGCGCGGCAACGACGACGAAATCGGCAGCCTGGCCGACGCCTTCAACACCATGCTGTCGCGCATCGAAGCGCGCGAGCAGCAGCTCAAGCGCGCCCGCGACGAATTCCAGTCCGCCTTCGACCAGGCCCAGGGCCTGGCCGAGCAAACCCGCCACACCAACCGCAAGCTTGAGCTGGAAGCCCAGGTGCGTGGCAAGATCGAGAAAAAGCTCACCGGCTTTCAGAACTACCTCAACAGCATCATCGACTCCATGCCCTCGGCGCTGATCGCCCTGGACGAAGAGCTGTACGTCACGCAGTGGAACCAGGCCGCCACGGCGCTCTCCGGCACGCCCTTGGGCGAGGCGTTGAACCAGCCGATCTTCCTTGCGTTCGCACCGCTCAAACCGTTCCTGCCGCAGCTCAAGGACAGCGTCGAGAAGCACCGCGTGGCCGAGGTGGAACGGGTCACCTGGAACCATGGCGACAGCCCCCGACACTACGCCCTGACCTTCTATCCGCTGACCGGCGGCGGCGGCCGCGGTGTGGTGATCCGTATCGACGACATCACCCAGCGCCTCTCGCTGGAAGAAATGATGGTGCAGTCCGAGAAGATGCTCTCGGTGGGCGGCCTGGCCGCAGGCATGGCCCACGAGATCAACAACCCCCTGGGCGCCATCCTGCATAACGTGCAGAACCTGCGCAGGCGCCTGTCGACGGACCTGCCGCGCAATCAGGAAACCGCCCAGGCGTTGGCCGTCGACCTGGCCGCGGTCGACCGCTACCTGCACGAACGCCAGGTGCCGCACTTGCTCGACGGCATCCAGCAGGCCGGCACGCGTGCAGCGAAGATCGTCACCCACATGCTCAGTTTCAGCCGTTTGAGCAGCCGCCAGTTGGTGCCGTGCGACCTGCCGGCATTGATCGACCAGGCCGTGGACATCGCCGGCAACGACTTCGATCTGAGCGTGGGCTTCGACTTCAAGGGCCAGGCCATCCTGCGCGAGTTTGACCCTGCATTGGGGCCGGTGCCGGTCATCGCCAACGAACTGGAACAGGTGCTGCTGAACCTGCTGAAGAACGCCGCGCAATCCATTCACCAGCGCGCCCAGCCAAGCGAAGCGGGCCGCATCAGCATCCGCACGCGGATGAGCCCGCCCTGGGCGGAGATCCAAGTCGAGGACAACGGCACCGGCATGGCCGATAACGTGCGTAAACGCATCTTCGAACCCTTCTTCACCACCAAGGACATCGGCCAGGGCACTGGCCTCGGGCTGTCGGTGTCGTACTTCATCATCACCAACAACCACAAGGGCCAGATGGAGGTGCAGTCGGGCTTCGGCCACGGCACCTGCTTCACCTTGCGCTTGCCCTTGAACCCGACGGCCAGTCCGTCCCCCGCCACGGAGTCATGACCATGGGCTATCGCCTTTCGAAGATCTACACACGCACCGGCGACCAAGGCGAAACCGGCCTTGGCGACGGGCGCCGGGTGCCCAAGGACCACCCGCGGGTCGAGGCCATCGGCGAAGTGGACACGCTCAACAGCCACTTGGGTCTGTTGTTGGCGGGGCTTGCCGAGCAAGGGCTGACGGAAGTGAGCGAGGTGCTGGCGCCGTGTCAGCATCGGTTGTTCGACTTGGGCGGCGAGCTGGCGATGCCCAGCTACCAGGCGCTTACCCTTCTCGAAGTGGAGCGCTTGGAAGGGGCCATCGATGTGTGGAACGAAGAGCTGGGGCCGTTGGAGAACTTCATTCTGCCCAGCGGTTCGGCGCTGATCGCCCAGGCCCATGTGTGCCGCAGCCAGGCGCGCACGGCCGAGCGCCGTTGCCAACAGCTGAACGCGGTGGAGCCACTGGGCGCCGTCGGCCTGGCCTACCTGAACCGACTGTCGGACCTGCTGTTCGTCGCCTCGCGCATCATCGGCCGCCGTCAGGGGGTTGCCGAAGTGCTCTGGGAAGCGGCCAAGCGGCCCGTGTAAGGAGGGCGGGCCGGCGCTTTGGCACCGGCCGCCCTTCGCCGCCCCATCACTCGACGTGCGGCCAGAACGCCCGAATCCCCGCTACACCTTGCGCGCCCGCCTGCCAGGCCTGTTCGCGCTGCTGCGGTCCGACGCCGCCCAACACGAACACCGGCTGGTTGAACCCGGCGATCAAATCCTGCACCTGCTCCCACCCCAAGGGCGTCGCCTCGGGGTGGGTCTGAGTGGCCTGCACCGGCGACAGAGTGACGAAATCCACGCCCATCCGTTCGGCCAATGCCAGCTCCTCGGCATCGTGGCAGGAGGCGGCCAACCAGCGTGAAGTGGGGAATGGCCGGCCCTTGGCCGCGTACTTGCGCAACTGCGCGGCGGTCAGGTGCCAGCCCGCTGCCGGGAAGTCGCCCAACCACTCCAGCGGCCCTTTGAGCATCAGCTGCGCCTTGCCGGCGCACAGGCCCACGGCATCCACGGCGATGTCGCGGTACTTGGGGTCGTAGCCGTCGGGCGCGCGCAACTGGATCAGGCCGATGCCATTGGCGACGGCCTGGCGGATGCCGCGCAGCAATTGGCCAGGATCCTGGTCGTCGGGGGTGATCAGGTACTGGTCCGGCAACCGCGCCGCCGCCACGATCGGCCGGTTGGCCTGGGGAAATGCGTAGCCGGGCAGATCCCGAGGAGCGACCCAGGCCAGTGGCTGACCTTCGACACCCTGGGGTTCGCCGGCGAATGCGCTGACTTCGCGCACCTCCAGCAGCACCTGCTTGTCGGGATAGTCATGGCTGACGGTGATCAAGGGTCGCGAGGCGCTGACCTCGATGCCCAACTCCTCGCGCAGCTCACGCGCCAGCGCCCCCTCGACCGCCTCCCCCGCCTCGACCTTGCCGCCGGGGAACTCCCACAATCCGCCCTGATGCTGACTGGCGCCGCGCTGGGCCAACAGCACCTGGCCATCGGCCCGCCGGATCACGGCAGCCACCACATGCACCCGGCTCATGCCTGTGCCTCGGCCAGGCCGGCCTGGCGCCAGGCCTGGAACGCCGGCCAGGCGTAGATGGCCTCGATATAGGCCGCTGCCTGCGCCGGCACCTGGACGCGATAGGTGCGCAAACGCACGGCGACCGGCGCGAAGAAGGCATCGACGATGCCTGGCGCGCCGAACAGGAACGGGCCTGGTGTGGTGCAGGCCGCCCGGCATTCGGCCCAGAGGGCGACGATGCGTTCGATGTCGGCCCGTACCTGCGCAGGCATCGGTTCCAGCGCCCGATCGCGTGTGACATCGAAAGGCATGGCGGTACGCAGCTCGGCGAAGCCGCTATGCATCTCGGCGCAGGCGGCACGGGCCTTGGCGCGCGCGGCGATGGCCTGCGGCCACAGCTGCGCAGGGGGATGCCGTTCGGCGAGGTACTCGGCGATGGCCAGGGAGTCGGCGATGGAGCCATGCTCGGTCTTGAGCACCGGCACCTTGCCAGTGGTCGAGTGCTGCAGCAGGTGCGCACGGGTGTCGGGCTGCTTGAGCTTGACCAGGGTCTGTTCGTAGGGAGCCCCGGTCAGGTCCAGCGCCAAGGCGGCGCGCAGCGACCAGGAGGAGTAGCGCTTGTCGCCGATGATCAGGTGATAGCTCATGGTGGACTCCAGGCGGTACGAGGTCGCCATCGACGGGCACAGAAACGCCGTCGATGGCGCAAGGGGCCGCGGCCGCCGGGGCTAGACCGGCGCCGGGCAGAGGCGATCAGGTGCGGTATTCGGCGTTGATCTTGACGTATTCGTGGGACAGGTCGGTGGTCCAGATGGTCTCGCTGCACGCGCCGCGGCCCAACTCGATGCGGATGGTGATTTCCGCCTCGGCCATCACTGCCGAACCCTGCTCCTCGGTATAGCTGGCGCTGCGACCGCCTTGGCTGGCGATGCACACCTCGCCCAGGTAGACGTCGATCAGGCTGACGTCCAGATCCGGCACCCCGGCACGGCCCACGGCGGCGAGGATGCGCCCCCAGTTGGGGTCGGAGGCGAACAGCGCGGTCTTGATCAGCGGCGAATGCGCCACGGCGTAACCGACGTCCAGGCATTCCTGGTGATTGCCGCCCCCGTTGACCTGCACGGTGACGAACTTGGTAGCGCCCTCACCATCGCGCACGATGGCCTGGGCGACCTCCATGCACACCTCGAACACGGCGGCCTTGAGCGCTTCGAACAGCTCGCCCGAGGCCTGGGTGACTTCCGGCACGTCGGCCTTGCCGGTGGCGATCAGCATGCAGCAGTCGTTGGTCGAAGTGTCGCCGTCGATGGTGATGCGGTTGAACGATTTGTTGGCGCCGTCGAGGATCAGGTCCTTGAGCACCGCCGGGGCGACCTTGGCGTCGGTGGCGATGTAGCCGAGCATGGTCGCCATGTTCGGGCGGATCATCCCCGCGCCTTTGCTGATGCCGGTGACGGTGACGGTCTGGCCGTCGAACTGGAACTGCCGGCTGGCACCTTTTGGCAGGGTGTCGGTGGTCATGATGCCGGTCGCGGCGGTGGCCCAGTTGTCTTCGCGCAGGTCGTCGAGGGCCGCTTGCAGGGCGCCTTCGATCTTCTCCACGGGCAGCGGCTCGCCGATCACGCCAGTGGAGAACGGCAGCACGGCGCTTGCCTCGACACCGGTCAGTTCGGCGAGCTTGGCGCAGGTGCGCTCGGCCGCCGCCAGGCCTGGGGCGCCGGTGCCGGCGTTGGCGTTACCGGTGTTGGTCAACAGGTAGCGGACCGGGCCTTGCACGCGCTGACGGCAGAGGATCACCGGGGCCGCGCAGAATGCATTGAGGGTGAACACGCCCGCCACGCTGGAGCCTTCGGCGCAGCGCATCACCACCACATCCTTGCGTCCGGGACGCTTGATGCCCGCCGAGGCGATACCGAGTTCGAAACCCGGAACCGGGTGCAAGGTGGGCAGAGGACCAAGACCGACAGCCATGTAAGCGCTCCTAGACAAAACAGTGGGGGTATCGGCACGCCGTCACTGGCGCAGCCGCTTGGAAAATGACCAGGGCCGCTGAGCGGCCCCGGGTGTATCGGTATTCAGGCCAGGCTGACCGCCTGGCCCGTGGGGCCCGTATCACTCGATCTGGCCGTGGCAATGCTTGAACTTCTTGCCCGAACCACACCAGCACAGCTCGTTACGGCCCAGCTTCTGGTCGTTGCGCACAGGTTCTGCGGCTGCAACCACCGCAGTCGGCGCTTCCACCGCTTCAGGGTCGACGTCCAGACCTGGCGCCGGCGCATGCTCGAACTGCATGCGGCTGGCCAGTTCTTCGGCGTCGCGACGCAGACGCGCCTCTTCCTCTTCCGGATCTTCGCGGCGTACCTGGACGTGGGACAGCACGCGGATGGCGTCGCGCTTGATCGACTCCAGCAGCTCCTGGAACAGGGTGAACGACTCGCGCTTGTACTCCTGCTTGGGGTTCTTCTGCGCATAGCCGCGCAGGTGGATACCGTGGCGCAGGTGGTCCATGGTCGACAGGTGGTCTTTCCACAGGTCGTCCAGCACGCGCAGCAGAATCTGCTTCTCGAAGCTGCGCAAGGCGTCTTCGCCCGCCTGGTCTTCCTTTTCGGTGTAGGCGGTGGTGATCTCGTTGAGCAGTCGCTCGCGCAGGGTCTCTTCGTAGAGGTGGTCGTCCTCGTCGAGCCACTGCTGGATCGGCAGCTTCATGCCGAAGTCGCTGGACAGCGCGGCTTCCAGACCGGCCACGTCCCACTGCTCGGGCAGCGATTGCGGCGGAATGTGCTGGCTGATGGTGGCGTCGAGCACTTCCTGGCGGAAGGCGACGATGGTCTCGCCGATGTTCTCGGCCGCCAGCAGGCTGTTGCGCATGTGGTAGATCACCTTGCGCTGCTCGTTGGCCACGTCGTCGTATTCGAGCAATTGCTTACGAATGTCGAAGTTGCGGCCTTCGACCTTGCGCTGGGCCTTCTCGATGGCGTTGGTGACCATGCGGTGCTCGATGGCCTCGCCGGACTGCATGCCCAGCGCCTTCATGAAATTCTTCACGCGATCGGAGGCGAAGATGCGCATCAGGCTGTCTTCGAGCGACAGATAGAAGCGGCTCGAACCCGGGTCGCCCTGACGACCGGAACGGCCACGCAGCTGGTTGTCGATACGGCGGGACTCGTGGCGCTCGGAGGCGATGACGTGCAGGCCGCCGGTTTCGATGACTTGCTGATGGCGCTTCTGCCAGTCGGCCTTGATCTGCGCGATCTGCTCGGCGGAAGGGTCTTCCAGCGCCGCGACCTCGGCTTCCCAGTTGCCACCCAGCAAGATGTCGGTACCGCGACCGGCCATGTTGGTGGCGATGGTCAGCGCGCCCGGGCGGCCGGCCTGGGCGATGATCTCGGCTTCCTTCTCGTGGTACTTGGCGTTGAGCACCTTGTGCTCGATGCCTTCCTGGGTGAGCAGGCGCGACATGTGCTCGGAGGTTTCGATGGTGGCGGTACCGACCAGCACCGGGCGGCCCTGGGCCATGCTCTCGCGGATGTCGGCGATGATCGCCTGGTACTTCTCTTCGGAGGTCAGGTAGACCAGGTCGTTGAAGTCCTTGCGCGCCAGCGGCTTGTTCGGCGGGATCACCATCACGTTGAGCGAATAGATCTGGGCGAATTCGAACGCTTCGGTGTCGGCGGTACCGGTCATGCCGGACAGCTTGTTGTAGAGGCGGAAGTAGTTCTGGAAGGTGGTCGAGGCCAGGGTCTGGCTTTCGGCCTGGATGTTCAGGTTTTCCTTGGCCTCGATGGCCTGGTGCAGGCCTTCGGAGAGGCGGCGGCCCGGCATGGTGCGGCCGGTGTGCTCGTCGATCAGCAGGACTTGGCCGTCTTGCACGATGTATTCCACGTTGCGGTGGAACAGCTTGTGCGCGCGCAGGCCGGCGTAGACGTGGGTCAACAGGCCCAGGTTGTGCGCCGAGTAGAGGCTCTCGCCTTCGGCCAGCAGGCCTGCCTGGGTGAGCATTTCTTCGATGAACTGGTGGCCGGCTTCGTTGAGTTCGACCTGGCGGGTCTTCTCGTCGATGCTGTAGTGGCCTTCCTGGGTGACCTGGCCTTCGACTTCTTCGATGTGCTGGGTCAGGGTCGGGATCAGGCGGTTGATCTCGATGTACAGCTTGGAGCTGTCCTCGGCCTGGCCGGAGATGATCAGCGGGGTACGCGCTTCGTCGATGAGGATCGAGTCGACTTCGTCGATCACGGCGAAGTTGAGTTCGCGCTGGAATTTTTCGTCCTGGCTGAACGCCATGTTGTCGCGCAGGTAATCGAAACCGAATTCGTTGTTGGTGCCGTAGGTGATGTCGGCGGCATAGGCGGCGCGCTTCATCTCGGGTGGCTGGAACGCCGAAACGATACCCACGGACAGGCCGAGGAATTCGTACAGCGGGCGCATCCAGTTGGCGTCCCGGGTCGCCAGGTAGTCGTTGACCGTGACCACGTGCACACCCTTGCCCGACAGGGCGTTGAGGTACACGGCCAGGGTGCCGACCAGGGTCTTGCCTTCGCCGGTGCGCATTTCCGCGATCATGCCTTCGTGCAAGGTCATGCCGCCGATCAGCTGCACGTCGAAGTGGCGCATGCCCATGACCCGTTTGCCGGCTTCACGGGCTACGGCAAAGGCTTCGGGCAGCAGTTGATCAAGCGTCTCGCCTTTGGCCAGGCGCTCTTTGAACTCTGCGGTCTTGGCGCGCAGCTGCTCGTCGGAGAGGGCGACCATTTTCTCTTCGAAGGCATTGACGGTGCTTACCGTCTTGAGCATGCGTTTGACTTCACGCTCGTTCTTGCTTCCAAAAAGTTTCTTTAACAAAGGCGCAAACATATAGGCAGGATCTTCCACACGTGGGGATGGAGGGCGGCCCCATGAGTCGCCCGTGCAGCCGAGGGCCGCATGCGAACGAGCATTCTACCCGGAAACGATGGTGAGGAAAGTGGTCGATGTCCACGATGCTGGCACAGCGCTTTGGCAGGGGCGTTTGTAACATGAGGTCATTATTGCCAAGTTCAAGGCAACGAATCATGAAAGCTATGGACACTGATTCGGATCATGTTTCTGCATACATGGGACCTATTCGTTCGAACGGCGCAAAAGTAGGTCGCCCCAGCACTCGCGCGCGCCTCTGTTAAACTGCGGCCTTCGTCCGTTTCGGCATGCGCCCATGGCCTACAAGCCCTCCCCCGCCCTCCCTCCTGCCGTGTTACTGCGTCAGGCCCGTCCGTTGCGCCGTCTGCTCAGTCAGGCCGAACGCATCGCGCATCTGCAGCGCCTGCTGGAAAGCCAGTTGCAGCCGGCCGCTCGGGCCCATTGCCACATCGCATCGTGGCGCGACGGCGTACTGTTGCTGATCGTCACCGACGGCCATTGGGCGACCCGCCTGCGCTATCAGCAAAAACGCTTGCAGCGCCAGTTACAGGCGCTGGAAGCGTTCGCGAATCTGCACCGGATACTGTTCAAGGTACAGCCGCCACTGGTTCCGGCCAGGCGCCAGGGCCAGGGGCCGGAGCTGTCCAGCGATGCGGCCGACAGCATTCGCGGCTCGGCCGAAGGTATCAGCGACCCCAAACTGCGGGCAGCGCTCGAACGCCTGGCCGCACATGGCCCGCGCAAGGGTTGATCGACCACTGCCTAGTTATTGGGGCCAAATAAAAAGGCCACCCGAAGGTGGCCTCAAGAACTACTAGAGAGTGTTCGAACTTACACCGCTGCAACAGGGCGCATGTAGGAGATAGGCGCCGTACTGGCGTCTTCGAAAACGACCACTTCCCAAGCGTCTGTTTCGGCAATCAGTTTGCGCAACAACTGGTTGTTCAGCGAATGGCCGGACTTGTAGCCCTTGAATTCGCCGATCAGGCTGTTGCCCAGCAGGTAGAGGTCGCCGATGGCATCGAGGATCTTGTGCTTGACGAATTCGTCTTCGTAACGAAGACCGTCTTCGTTGAGCACGCCTTCCTCATCCACCACGATGGCGTTGTCGACGCTGCCGCCGAGTGCGAGGTTGTGCTTGCGCAGGTATTCGATGTCACGCATGAAACCGAAAGTACGTGCGCGGCTGACTTCCTTCACGAACGAGGTGCTTGAGAAATCGACGCTGGCGCTCTGCGTGCGGTTACGTAGAACCGGGTGATCGAAATCAATCTCGAAGCTCACCTTGAACCCTTCGAAAGGCAGGAAGGTGGCGCGCTTGTCGCCCTCTTCCACGGTTACCTCACGCAGGATACGGATGAACTTCTTGGGTGCGTCCTGTTCTTCGAGACCGGCGGATTGAATCAGGAATACGAACGGACCGGCGCTACCGTCCATGATCGGCACTTCCGAGGCGGAGAGCTCGACGTAGGCGTTATCGATGCCCAAACCCGCCATGGCGGACAGCAAGTGCTCGACCGTATCGACTTTGACGTCACCGTTGACCAGCGTGGTGGACATGGTGGTCTCACCGACATTGGCCGCACGCGCGGCGATTTCGACCACAGGGTCGAGATCGGCACGACGGAAGACGATGCCAGTATCGACGGGCGCCGGCTTGAGGGTCAGGTAGACCTTCTCGCCGGAGTGCAGGCCGATGCCGGTAGCGCGAATGGTGTTCTTCAGGGTGCGTTGTCTAATCATGGCATTGGCCGCTTCATCGCTAATTGCGAACAGGTATCAACAAAGGCTGGAAATAATACCAGAGCCAACCTTTGATGAATACCAATCACCCCTATAGTCCTGATAAATTCCATCAATCGGCCTGACGGCGCAGGAAGGCTGGAATGTCCAGGTAATCCAGGTCGTCCTGAGGGTTGAGCTTGGCTGCGGCGGAGGTGCCGGCGTGCGCCTGGTTGCGCATGACGGTCGGGCGCTCCAGATCGCGGTAGTTGACTTCCGCTTTCTCGCTCGGGCGGCTGGCCGCTGCCGGATTGGACGACTCGTACACCGCCTGGGCGGTTTGCAGGGTGTTGTCGACCACCTTGACCGGTTTCTCGATGCGCGCGCCAAGACCTGTGGCCACGACGGTGACGTGCAGCTCGTCGCGCATGTCCGGGTCGATCACGGTACCGACCTTGACCATGGCATGGTCGGAGGCGAAGGCCTCGATGATGCTACCCACGTCGGAGTATTCGCCCAGCGACAGGTCGGGACCTGCGGTGATGTTGACCAGAATGCCGCGGGCGCCCTGCAGGTTGACGTCTTCGAGCAGCGGGTTGCGGATGGCCGCTTCGGTGGCTTCGCGAGCACGGTTCGGACCGCTGGCGCAGCCGGTGCCCATCATCGCCATGCCCATCTCGCCCATCACGGTGCGTACGTCGGCGAAGTCGACGTTGATCATGCCCGGACGCTTGATGATGTCGGAGATACCGCGAACGGCACCGGCCAGCACGTCGTCGGCCTTGGCGAAGGCGGACAGCAGGCTGGCGTCCTTGCCCAGGATGGTCAGGAGTTTTTCGTTGGGAATGGTGATCAGCGAGTCGACGCTTTCAGCCAGCATGCGGATGCCTTCGTCGGCGATCTGCATGCGCTTGCGACCCTCGAAGGGGAACGGACGGGTCACCACCGCAACGGTGAGGATGCCCATTTCCTTGGCCACTTCGGCGATGATCGGCGCAGCACCCGTGCCGGTACCGCCACCCATGCCGGTGGTGATGAAGACCATGTTGGTGCCCTGCAGCACCTCGGCGATGCGCTCGCGGTCCTCCAGTGCGGCCTGACGGCCGACCTCCGGGTTGGCACCTGCGCCCAGGCCCTTGGTGACGCCGGTACCCAGTTGCAGGATGGTACGCGCACCAATGCTCTTGAGCGCCTGGGCATCGGTGTTAGCGCAGATGAATTCGACGCCTTCGATGCTGCTTTTGACCATGTGGTTGACGGCGTTGCCACCGCCACCACCGACGCCGATCACCTTGATGACCGGACTTTGCGGGACGTTGTCTACGAGCTCGAACATTTTCCCTCTCCTTACAGTTCTCTAGTTGTTGCGCCTACCACTACTGCTTTGAAACTTAGAAGTTGCCCTGCACCCAGCGCTTGAAGCGTTCGAGCACTGGAGCCTTAGGTTCATCGCCATAGCTGTTGTTGTTGCTGTTGCCGGACAACGGCAGCTCGTCGGTCTGCTTATGCAAACCGTAGCTGAGCAAGCCTACGCCGGTGGAATAGATTGGATTGCGCACGACGTCGCTCAGACCTCGAACGCTGTGCGGTACGCCCAGGCGCACCGGCATGTGGAAGATTTCTTCGGCCAGTTCGACGGCGCCTTCCATCTTCGCGGTACCGCCGGTGAGGACGATGCCCGCAGGAATGAGGTCTTCGTAGCCACTGCGACGCAATTCCGCCTGGATCAAGGTGAACAGCTCGTCGTAACGCGGCTCCACCACTTCGGCCAGCGCCTGGCGCGACAGCTCGCGCGGTGGGCGGTCGCCGACGCTCGGCACCTTGATGGTTTCACCGGCGCCAGCCAGTTTGGCCAGGGCGCAGGCGTAACGGATCTTGATTTCCTCGGCGTACTGGGTCGGCGTACGCAGCGCCATGGCGATGTCGTTGGTGACCTGGTCGCCGGCGATCGGAATCACCGCGGTGTGGCGAATCGCGCCTTCGGTGAAGATGGCGATGTCGGTGGTGCCGCCGCCGATGTCGACGATGCACACACCCAGCTCTTTCTCGTCGTCGGTCAGCACGGCATAGGCCGAGGCCAGTTGCTCGAGGATGATGTCGTCGATTTCCAAGCCGCAGCGGCGCACGCACTTCTCGATGTTCTGCGCCGCGTTCACGGCGCAGGTCACCACGTGGACCTTGGCTTCCAGGCGCACGCCCGACATACCCAAGGGCTCGCGCACGCCCTCCTGGTTGTCGATCACGTAGTCCTGGGGCAGCGTGTGCAGCACGCGCTGGTCGGCCGGGATGGCGACGGCCTGGGCCGCGTCCAGCACCCGCTCCAGGTCGGCGGTGCTGACCTCGCGGTCGCGGATCGCGACGATGCCGTGGGAGTTGAGGCTGCGGATGTGGTTGCCGGCCACCCCGACGAAGGCCGAGTGGATGCGGCAGCCGGCCATCAGTTGCGCTTCTTCGACAGCGCGCTGGATCGACTGCACCGTCGACTCGATGTTGACCACCACGCCTTTTTTCAAGCCGCGTGACGGATGGGTGCCGATGCCCACGATTTCCAGGGTGCCGTCGGCGGCGACTTCACCCACCAACGCCACCACCTTGGACGTACCGATGTCCAGCCCGACGATCATTTTGCCGCTATGCGCGTTTGCCATGGTCCTGCCTCTCTCTAATTCTTCGCAACGGCGGGGTCGGCCGTCGTCGGTGCAATCGGTTCCCGCCAGCCCACGGCCAGGCCGTTGGCGTAACGCAGATCAATGCGGGCGATATTGTTGATCTGCTCTTTAAGCGTCTTGTCGTATATGGCAATGAAACGGCGCATCTTCTCGAGCAAATGGTCGCGCCCCAGCAGCAGTTCGATACCGGCGCCCGAACTGCCGCCGCCGGTGGTCAGGAACCAACTGCCCCGCTCGCGCAATTCCAAACGCGCAATGGAGAAGCCGAGGGGGCGCAGCATCTGGCTCAAGACCTGGTATTGCTGCATCACTTGCTGCTGGGCACGTTGCGGCCCGGCAAGCTGCGGCAAGTGGTTGTAGTTGGACAGCTCGCGCGGCGTGAAGGCCTGCCCCTGGTTGTTGAGCAGCGCCGCGTCGCCCCAGCGGGCCACCGGCAGTTGCTCTTCCAGGCGCACCACCACCTCGTCGGGCCAGACCCGACGCACTTCGGCATGGGCGATCCACGGCATGGTTTCGAGTTCGCTGCGCATCGCCGCCAGGTCGACGCTGAAGAAGCTGGCCGCGACGAAGGGTGCGATCCGCTGCTGCACCGCCTGCTGGCTGATGTAGCTGAGGTCGCCCTGCACGGCGATCTTGCTAATCGGGCGGTCGGCGTACGGCATGAGGCGAATCGCCCCTTCGTACGCACCGAACCCGGCCGCGACCAACAACACGGGCCACAGCAGACGCTTGAGCACCGAGAAGTTGGCTTTGGGCAGGCGCGCCGACATCGGCTCGGTGGCCTCCAGTCGGCTGGCACCACGCGGCACCGGCTTGCTACGGCCGGGAGCGGGTTGCTGATGACGTACCATCGCGCCTTGCATGGATCGTTAACCTCGCGTCTCGACGCTGGCGGCCAGGATCGCCAGCACCAACTGCTGGAAGTCCAGACCGGCCGCGCGGGCCGCCATGGGTACCAGGCTATGATCGGTCATGCCTGGTGCGGTGTTGACTTCGAGCAGCCAGAAGCGGCCCTGCTCGTCCTGCATCACGTCCAACCGCCCCCAGCCTTCGATGCCGATGGCATCGCAGGCGCGTGCGGTCAGGTCGATCAGTTCTTGCTCCCGCGCGGCGTCGAGCCCACAGGGAATACGGTATTGGGTGTCATTGGCGACGTATTTGGCGTCGTAGTCGTAGAACACATGGGGCGTGCCGAGGGCGATCGGCGGCAGCACCTGGCCGCGCAATACCGCGACAGTGAACTCGGGACCATGAATCCATTGTTCGACAAGGACCTGGGAATCGTAGTGGGCGGCATCCTGCCAAGCGGCGACCAGCTCTTGCGCGCTGTTCACCTTGGCCATGCCGATACTTGAACCTTCATGGGCGGGTTTGACGATAAGCGGGAAGCCCAGTTCCGTGGCGGCGCGAATACAGTCGTTTTCGCTGGCCAACACGGCGTGGCGCGGGGTCGGAATGCCCAGGCTCTGCCACACCTGCTTGGTGCGCAGCTTGTCCATCGCCAGAGCCGACGCCAGGATGCCGCTGCCGGTGTAGGGAATGCCCAGGCACTCCAGCAAGCCCTGCATGCTGCCGTCCTCGCCGCCGCGGCCATGCAGGATGATGAAGGCACGGTCGATGTTCTCGTCCAGCAGGCGTTGCAGCAGGTCGTCGCCGACATCGATGCCGACCGCGTCGACACCAGCTTCGCGCAAGGCACCGAGCACGGCGTTGCCCGACTTGAGCGACACTTCGCGCTCGGCACTCTTGCCGCCGTACAACACGCCGACGCGGCCGTAGGCCTTGACGTCGAGGGTGGCGTGCAGTCGGTCGTAGGCGCTGCTCATTTCAATGTCTCCTGGGCAGTCTTGGCACCCGCGAACAGCGGGCTTTTCATCAGTTGTGGTGCCAGGCCGCCGACGTCGCCGGCGCCTTGGCAGATCAGGATGTCATCGGCGCGCAGCAACGGCTTGACCAGGGGCGCGAGCTCGGCGCCGCGCTCGATGTAGATGGGGTCGAGCTTGCCGCGCTGGCGGATGCTGTGGCACAGCTGGCGGCTGTCGGCACCGGGAATAGGCTCTTCACCCGCCGGATAGACTTCCATCAGCAGCAGCACGTTGGCGTCGCCCAGCACCTGCACGAAATCGTCGTACAGGTCACGGGTGCGGCTGTAGCGGTGCGGCTGGTAGACGATCACCAGACGGCGGCTCGGCCAGCCGCCGCGCACGGCCTTGATCACGGCGGCGACTTCGGTGGGGTGGTGGCCGTAGTCGTCGACCAGCATCACACTGCCGCCTTCGACCGGCAGCTCGCCGTATACCTGGAAGCGTCGGCCCACGCCCTGGAAGCCCGACAGCCCTTGCACGATGGCTTCGTCGCTGATGCCCTCGTCGGTGGCGATGGCGATGGTGGCCAGGGCGTTGAGCACGTTATGGTTGCCCGGCATGTTGACCGAGACTTCCAGCGGAGCGAGGTCGCGGCGCAGCACGGTGAAATGGGTCTGCATGCCCTGCTGGCGCACGTTGATGGCGCGGATGTCGGCTTCTTCGCTGAAGCCGTAGGTGACCGTCGGGCGCTTGACCTGAGGCAGGATCTCGCGCACCACGGGGTCGTCCAGGCACATCACCGCCAAGCCATAGAACGGCAGGTTGTGCAGGAACTCGACGAAGGTCTTCTTCAGCTTGTTGAAGTCGCCTTCGTAGGTCGCCATGTGGTCGGCGTCGATGTTGGTGACCACGGCGACCATCGGTTGCAGGTGCAGGAAGCTGGCGTCGCTCTCGTCGGCTTCGGCGATCAGGTAGCGGCTGGTGCCGAGCTGGGCGTTGGTGCCGGCGGCGGTCAGGCGACCGCCGATGACGAAGGTCGGGTCCAGGCCGCCTGCGGCGAACACCGAGGCCAGCAGGCTGGTGGTGGTGGTCTTGCCATGGGTGCCGGCCACCGCAATGCCATGGCGGTAGCGCATCAGCTCGGCAAGCATTTCGGCACGCGGCACCACCGGAATGCGCCGCTCCAGCGCGGTCGCCACTTCCGGGTTGGCCGGGTTGATGGCGCTCGACACCACCAGCACATCGGCGCTGGCAGCGTTCTCGGCACGATGGCCGACGAAGATTTCGGCACCGAACGACTGCAGGCGTTCGGTCACCGGCGAAGCTTTGAGGTCGGAGCCGGACACCTGGTAACCCAGATTCAGCAGGACCTCGGCGATTCCGCACATGCCCACGCCGCCGATACCGACGAAGTGGATGCGGCGGATACGGCCCATTTTCGGATGGGGCATGGCTTTCTGGTGTTCAACCATGGGCCACCTCCAGGCAGATATCGACTACGGTGCTGGTTGCAGCAGGTTTGGCCAGCCGACGCGCGGTGCCGGCCATGGTGTGGAGTTTCTCGGGTTGCATCAGCACCTCGTTCAGGCGTTCAGCGAGCTGGGCTGCGCCAGTGGTCGCTTGTGGCATCAGGAAGGCCGCGCCGTCCTGCGCCAGGTAATGGGCGTTGTGGGTCTGGTGGTCGTCGATCGCATGGGGCAAGGGCACCAACAGCGCCGGCAAGCCGGCGGCGGCCAGTTCGCTCACGGTCAGCGCGCCTGCGCGGCAGACCACCAGATCAGCCCAGCCATAGGCATGGGCCATGTCCTTGATGAAGGGTTCGACTTGCGCCTGCACCTCGACCTCGCGATAGCGCTGGTCGGTGATCTCGGCATGCTGCTTGCCGGCCTGGTGGAAGACTTCCGGACGAACGCTCGCGGGCACTTCGGACAGGGCCTTAGGCAGCAATTTGTTCAATGGTTCCGCGCCCAGGCTACCGCCGAGCACCAGCAGGCGCGCGCGACGCTCGGCCAATGGTTCGCGCGGCGCCTGCAGGAACAGTTCGGGACGCACCGGATTGCCGGTGGTGCGGCGCTTGTCGCTGGCCGGGAAGGTATCCGGGAAGGCCTCGCAGACCCGCGCAGCCATGGGCACCAGCAAGCGATTGGCGGTACCGGCCCGGGCGTTCTGTTCATGGATGATCAAGGGTACTCCGCACCATTTGGCGGCGACGCCGCCAGGGCCGGTGACATAGCCGCCAAAGCCCAGAACGCACACCGGCCGCAGTTCGCGCATGATGCGCCGGGCTTGCAGCACGGCCTTGACCAGCGTCAATGGCGCCTTGAGCAGCGACAGTTTGCCCTTGCCGCGCAGCCCGCTGACCTGGATCAGGTGCAAGGCGATGCCGGCCTGCGGCACCAGCTCGTTCTCGATGCCACGCGGCGTGCCGAGCCAGTGCACGGTATAACCGCGGGCCTGGAACTCGCGCGCGCAGGCCAAGGCCGGAAACACGTGGCCGCCGGTGCCGCCGGCCATGATCAGGATGTTCTTGCCGTCAGCGGCCATGGGCAGGCTCCTCGGCAAAATCCTTCTCGTTGAATTCGTGCTCTTCGCTGCCCAGGTGAGTTCGACTTTCCCACTCGATGCGCAGCAACAGCCCTACGCAGGCGCAGCAGATCACCAGCGAACTGCCCCCGTAACTGAGGAACGGCAAGGTCAGGCCTTTGGTCGGCAGCAGGCCAACGTTCACGCCGATGTTGATCAGGAACTGTCCGATCCACAGAAACGACAGCCCGAAAGCCATGTAGGCAGCGAAGTATTGCTTGGCCTTTTCCGCCCATAGGCCGATGTAAAGCGCGCGCACGGTGACGAACACGAACAGGGCTACGGTGCACAGAGTGCCGACCACGCCCAGCTCTTCGGCCAGTACCGAGAACACGAAGTCGGTGTGCGCTTCCGGCAGATAGAATTGCTTCTGCACGCTGTTGCCCAGCCCCACGCCCAGCCATTCGCCACGGCCGAAGGCGATCAGCGCCTGGGTCAACTGGTAGCCGGAGCCGAACTGGTCCGACCAGGGGTCGGTGAAGGTGATCAGCCGCGCCATCCGGTACGGCTGCGCCTGCACCAGCACGAACACAGCGATCACCGCCAGCACCACCATCAGGCTGAAGCGGAACAACCCCACCCCGCCGAGGAACAGCATCGCGGCCGCCGCACCCATCATCACTACGGTGGCGCCGAAGTCCGGCTCCATCAGCAGCAGGCCGGCCATCGGCAGCAGCACGATGAACGGTTTGAAGAAGCCCATCCAGCTCTCGCGCACTTCCTGCTGCCGACGCACCAGGTAACCGGCGAGGTAGATCACCACGAAGACCTTGGCGATTTCCGAAGGCTGCACGTTGAAGAAGCTGAAGCCGATCCAGCGCATCGAGCCGTTCACCTCACGGCCGATGCCCGGTACCAGTACCAGCACCAGCAAGGCGAACGCGCCGACCAGCATCATGAAGCCCATGCGCTGCCAGGTGGAAATCGGCACCAGCATGGTCACCCCACAGGCGACCAGGCCCAAGGCGACGTAAACCAGGTGGCGGAACATGTGGTACAGCGGGTTGCCCGACTGTACGGCGGCCACTTCCGAAGAAGCCGAGGTGATCATCACCAGGCCCAGACCGAGCAGCGCCAGGCAACCGGCGAGGAAAGCGAAATCCAGATCGATGCCACGGCCGCTGATCAGCGGCGACGGGTATGGCTTGATGACGCGAAAGATCATGCCAGCCTCTCTGCGGCCTGGGCGAACAGACGCCCCCGCTCTTCGAAGTTCTTGAACATGTCGAGGCTCGCGCAGGCTGGCGACAGCAGCACGGCGTCGCCTGGCTCGGCCTGCTCGGCGCACCGCTCGACCGCTTCGTCGAGGCTGTTCACACGGATCGACGGCACTTGGTCGCCCAATGCCTGCGCCAGGCGCTCGGCATCGCGACCCAGCAGGACCACGGCGCGGCAGTGGCGTGCGACCGGTGCGCGCAGGGCGGAAAAGTCGGCGCCCTTGCCGTCGCCACCGGCGATCAGCACCAGCTTGCCGTCGATGTCGGCGCCCAGGCCTTCGATGGCGGCCAGGGCCGCGCCCACATTGGTCGCTTTGGAATCGTCGTACCACTGCACGCCGTTGCGTTCGCGCACCCACTGGCAGCGGTGCGCCAAGCCGGTGAACGTGCGCAGCGCGTCGAGCATCGGTGCGAACGGCAGCCCTGCGGCATGGCCCAGGGCCAAGGCAGCCAGGGCATTGCTCTGGTTATGTGCGCCGCGCACCTTCAACTCGCGCACCGGCATCAGGCATTCGAATTCGTAGGCCAGGTGTTTTTCGCCGTCGCGCTCGCGCAGGCCGAAGCTTTTGAAGTCGGGCACGCTCAGGCCGAAGCTGGACGACGGACGCCCTTCCACCGGCAGTGGCCGGCTCAAGGCGTCGTCGCGGTTGACCACCACGTGTCGGGCGCCGCGGAAGATGCGGTGCTTGGCCAGGTGATAGGCCGGCAGGCCGCTGTAGCGGTCCATGTGGTCTTCGCTGATGTTCAGCACCGTGGCCACCTGCGCATTGAGCGGGTCGACGGTTTCCAACTGGAAGCTCGACAGTTCCAGCACGTACAGCTCTACCGCATCGTCCAGCAGGTCGAGTGCCGGGGTGCCGAGGTTGCCGCCCACCGCCACGCGTTTGCCCGCTTGATGAGCCATGTCGCCGACCAGGGTCGTGACCGTGCTCTTGGCGTTGGAGCCGGTGATGGCCACCACCGGTGCCTTGGCATGCCGGGTGAACAGTTCGATGTCGCCCGACAGGCGCACGCCACGGGCGGCGGCCTGTTGCAACGCCGGCGTGGCCAAGGCCAGGCCCGGGCTCACATACAGCTCGTCGGCGCGGCAGAGGAAATCGACGTCAAGCTCGCCACAGCGCACTTCGACCTGCGGAAAATCGCGCCGCAGCGTTTCCAGCTCCGGAGGCTGCGCGCGGGTGTCGGCCACCGCAAAGGCGATGCCCCGGCTCGCCAGGAAGCGAACCAGGGACATGCCGCTCTTGCCGAGGCCGACAACGATGCGGAAATGGTCGGAAGCGATCAATGACACGCGCGTCTACCTCAACTTCAGGGTGGCAAGGCCGATCAGCACCAGGATCACGGTGATGATCCAGAAGCGCACGATCACCCGTGGCTCGGGCCAGCCTTTGAGTTCGAAATGGTGATGGATCGGCGCCATGCGGAACACGCGCTTGCCGGTCAGCTTGAAACTGGCGACCTGGATGACCACCGACAGGGTTTCCATGACGAACACCCCGCCCATGATGAACAGCACGATTTCCTGGCGCACGGTCACCGCGATGGTGCCCAGGGCAGCGCCCAACGCCAATGCGCCGACGTCGCCCATGAACACTTGCGCCGGGTAGGTGTTGAACCAGAGAAAGCCCAGGCCCGCGCCGATCAGCGCGCCGCAGAACACGATCAGCTCGCCCGAACCCGGCACATAGGGAATCAGCAGGTATTCGGCGAACTTCACGTTGCCCGACAGGTAGCAGAAGATGCCCAGCGCACCGCCGACCATCACCGTCGGCATGATCGCCAGACCATCCAGGCCGTCGGTGAGATTGACCGCATTGCTGGAGCCGACGATGACGAAATAGGTCAGCACCACGAAGCCGATGCCCAGCGGGATCGTCACGTCTTTGAGGAACGGTACGATCAGCGTGGTTTCGACGCTGGTCGGCGCCGTTTGATAGAGGAAGATCGCTGCGCCCAGACCGAATACCGATTGCCAGAAGTACTTCCAGCGGCTTGGCAAACCGCGCGAGTTCTTCTCGATGACCTTGCGGTAGTCGTCGACCCAGCCGATGGCGCCGAACAGCAGCGTGACGATCAGCACCACCCACACATAGCGGTTGGACAGGTCGGCCCAGAGCAAGGTACTGACGCCGATGGCCGAGAGGATCAGCGCACCGCCCATGGTCGGGGTGCCGGACTTGGACAGGTGCGACTGCGGCCCGTCGTTGCGCACGGCCTGGCCGATCTGGCGCATTTGCAGGGTACGGATCATCCAGGGCCCGAGCCACAAGGACAGCGACAACGCGGTCAGCACCCCGAGAATGCCGCGCAGGGACAGGTACTGGAAGACCGCGAAGCCTTTGTGGAACTGTTGCAGATACTCGGCCAACAGCAGCAGCATTAATGTTTCTCCCCGCTGGAACCGCACAGTGCCGCCACGACGTTTTCCATCGCAGCGCTGCGCGAACCCTTGATCAAAATGGTGGTGTTGCCGGTGGCCTGGCCGCGGACGGCCTCGATCAGCTCGGCTTGAGAAGCGAAGTGGTGGCCGTTGTGGCCATACGCATCGACGGCATGTGCCATGTGGCTACCCACCGCGTACAAGGCGTCAACCTTGCCACGGGCGTAGGCGCCAACCTGGCGGTGGCCTTCCTCGGCCCACTGCCCCAACTCGCCGATATCCCCTAGCACCAGGACGGTGCGACCGGAAAAGCCGGCGAGTATATCAATGGCTGCGCACATCGAGGTGGGATTTGCGTTGTAGGTGTCGTCGATGACGCAGGCACCGCTGGGTGCCAGTTGCGCCACGGTGCGGCCCTTGACCGGTTGCACGGCATTCAGGCCCTGCGCGATGTGCGCCAGGCTCACGCCCAAGGCGTGCGCGGCGGCGGCGGCGGCCAAGGCATTGCCGACGTTGTGCACGCCGAGCAGGTTCAGTTGTACGGGCACGCTGCCTTGAGCACCATGCAGGGTGAAACCCGGGCAGCCACGGGCATCGCGGTCGATGGCACTGGCGTGGAAGTCGGCGGCGGCGTTGCTCAGGGCGAAGCTGAGCACCGGGTGGCTGCCGGCGCGTGCATGCCAGATGGAGTAGGCCTTGTCGTCCAGATTGAGCACGGCGATACCGCCCTCGCCCAGGCCTTCGAGAATCTCGCCCTTGGCCTCGACGATCTTGTCCGGGCCGCCGAACTCGCCGACATGGGCGGTGCCGGCGTTGTTGAGGATCACCACGTGCGGCTGGGTGAGGCCCACCGTGTAGCGAATCTCGCCCAGGCGCGAGGCGCCCAGCTCGATGACCGCGGCGCGATGTCGTGGCGCGATCTCCAGCAGCGTCAGCGGCGCGCCCAGGTCGTTGTTGAGGTTGCCGCGGGTCGCCAGCACTTCGCCACGCGTACGCAGGATGCTGGCGAGCATTTCCTTGACCGTGGTCTTGCCGCTGGAGCCGGTGATGGCCACCACCGGCTGGGTGAACGCGGCGCGGTTCAGTGCACCGAGCTGCCCAAGGGCCAGACGGCAGTCGGCCACGCGCAGTTGCGGCAAATCGATGCCCGGCACCTCGCGCTCGACCAAAGCGGCGACCGCGCCCTTGGCCTGGACGTCGGCCAGGTAGTCGTGGCCGTCGAAACGCGGCCCGGTAAGGGCGACGAACAACTGCCCAGGTACGACCGAGCGGCTGTCGATGCTCACGCCGTCGAAGCGCGCATCGGCGCCCAGAAGCGAGGCTTGCAACGGCTCGACCAATTGGCTGAGGGTCATGGCCTCAAGCATGTTGCGCTCCCCACTGGGTCAGGGCCTGTTCGGCTTCTTTCAGATCGGAGAAGTCGTGGCGTTGGCCGGCGATCTCCTGATAGTCCTCATGCCCCTTGCCTGCCAGCACCACGACGTCGTCGGCGCCGGCAGAAGCGATCAACTGGGCGATGGCCAGGCCGCGACCGTCGATGAACTCGACCGCCTCTAGGCGACTGAAACCTGGACGGATGTCGTCGAAGATATGTGCGGGCACTTCATGGCGAGGGTTGTCGTCGGTGACCACCACGCGGTCCGCCAGGCGCTCGGCCACTTCGGCCATCAACGGGCGCTTGCCGCGGTCACGGTCGCCACCGCAGCCGAACAGGCACAGCAACTCGCCGCGGACATGCGGGCGCAGGGCCGTGAGCACTTTGTCCAGGGCATCCGGCGTATGGGCGTAGTCGACCACCACCAGCGGCTTGTCGCCACCGCCCAAGCGTTGCATGCGGCCTACCGGGCCTTTCAGTTGCGGGACGGCCTCGAGGATTTCGTCCAACGCATAATCCAGGGCCAGCAAGGTGGCCACGGCGGCCAGGGTGTTGCTCAGGTTGAAGCGGCCCAGCAGTTGGCTGCGCAGGGTCCGCTCGCCTTGGGCAGTGACGAGGGTGGCGTGCACGCCGTCGTCGCTGAAGGTGGCAGCGCGGCAGTACAGCGAGGCGCCGGGCTGTTCCAGGCTGTAGCTGATCAGACGGGTTTCGATGAGCTCGCGACCGGGCATGGCGGCGAAATCGGCGGCCAGCCGGCGTCCGAAGTCGTCGTCCAGATTGACCACTTGGCAGCGCAGCCCCGGCCAGGCGAACAGCTTGGCCTTGGCGGCCTCGTAGGCGTGCATGCTGCCGTGGTAGTCGAGATGGTCGCGCGACAGGTTGGTCATCACTGCAATGTCGAACGCCAATGCGGCGACACGGCCCTGGTCGAGCGCGTGGGACGAGACTTCCATCGCCACGGCGCGGGCGCCGGCTTTCTTCAGGTCGTACAGCGTGGATTGCACCGCGATCGGGTCGGGCGTGGTCAGGCGGCCGCTTTGCAGATCGCCGTGGAAGCCCGTACCCAAGGTGCCGATGAGGCCACAGCGTTGACCCAGCAGATCGAGCGCCTGGGCCACCAGCTGGGTGACGCTGGTCTTGCCGTTGGTGCCGGTCACGCCGATCAGGTCCAGCTGACGGCTGGGTTCGCCATAGAACCGCCCGGCGATTTCCGACAATTGCGCCACCAGGCCCTTGACCGGGATCAGCGGCACCTCGGTGAGCGGCAGCACTACCGAACCCTGCTCCTCATAGGCCACCGCCGCCGCACCGCGGGCCAGCGCGTCGGCGATGTGCGCGCGGCCGTCGAGTTTGGCGCCCGGCACGGCGAGAAACAGATCGCCAGGGCGTACCTGGCGGCTGTCGAGGGTCAGTTCGCGGATCAGCGGATCGTGGCTGGCGTGGGCGAATAATTTGCTCAGTGGCATCGTCATCATCCACGCCCTCCTTTGGCGGGTACTGAACTGGCTTGCTGTGCATCGGTCGGCGGCGGCAGGTTGTCTGGCGGTACGTTCAGCAGGCGCAGCGTGCCGGACATCACCTTGCTGAACACCGGCGCCGAGACCAGGCCGCCGAAGTAGCCGCCCTTGCTCGGTTCGTCGATGACCACGACGATCGCGTAACGTGGATCGCTCATCGGACCGAAGCCTGCGAACAGGGACCGGTAGGCGTTCTCGGTGTAGCCCTTGGAACCGACGGTGGCCTTACGCGCGGTCCCGGATTTGCCGGCCACGTGATAGAACGGCACCTGGGCGCGGTAGACGCCGCGTGGCGCCTCGATCACTTGCTGGAGCATGCCCTGGATGGTCTCGGCAGTGGCCTTGGGCACCACTTGGGTGGCTTCGGGCTCCTTGTCGAGCTTGAGGATCGACAGCGGCACCATCTTGCCGTCGTTGGCCAGGGCCGCGTAGGCATGCACCAGTTGCAGGGCCGTCACCGACAGGCCATAGCCATAGGACAAGGTCGCGGTTTCGGCCTTGCGCCACTCGCGGTGGTTGGGCAGGTTGCCGACGCGCTCGCCCGGGAAGCCAAGGCCGGTGTACTGGCCAAGGCCCAGCTGGGACATGACCCGGTAAATCGCTTCGCCGCCGATGTCGAAGGCGACCTTGCTCATGCCGACGTTACTGGAGTTGATCAGGATGCCGGTCAGGTCGAGGATCGGCCCTTCGCTGCGCGATACGTCCTTGATGGTGTAGCGGCCGATCTGCAAGCTGCCGGGATAGACCTCGACCTTGTCGGTGGGCTTCCAACGGCCGCTTTCCAGAGCTGCGCTCATCGACAGCGGCTTGACCGTGGAGCCTGGCTCGAACACGTCGATGATCGCTCGGTTGCGCATCGCCGAGGGGAACATGCTGCGACGGTTGTTGGGGTTGTAGGTGGGCTGGTTGACCATCGCCAGCACTTCGCCAGTCTTGACGTCCATGATCACCAGGCTGCCGGCCTTGGCCTCCTGTTCGGCGATGGCGTTGCGCAGCTCGCGGGTGGCCAGGTATTGCAGGCGCAGGTCGATGGACAAGGCCAGGGTCTTGCCGGCCTTGGCGTTCTTGGTCACCTGCACGTCCTTGATCAGCCGGCCGCGACGGTCCTTGATGACCTGGCGCTTGCCCGGCACACCGGCCAGCCATTCGTCATAGGCCAGCTCCACACCTTCACGACCGTGGTCGTCGAGGTCGGTGAAACCGACCATGTGCGCGGTCACATCGCCTGCCGGATAGAAACGGCGGAACTCTTCCATGCCGTAGACGCCCGGTACCTTCAGGTCGAGCACCTGCTGCCCCTGCTCGGGCGTTAGGCCGCGGACCAGGTAGATGAATTCCTTGTTGGCCTGCTGGGTGAGGCGCTCGATCAGTTGCTGCGGGTTCTGCCCCATCACCGCGGCCAATTGCGGCCAGCGGTCCTTGGCCGCCTGCATTTCCTTGGGGTTGGCCCACAGGGTGGTGACCGGCGTACTGACGGCCAGCGGCTCGCCGTTGCGGTCGGTGATCAGACCACGGTGCGCGGGAATGGGGATGTGGCGCAGGCTACGGGCATCGCCCTGGCCTTTGAGGAAGTCGCGATCGACCACTTGCAAGTCGATGATGCGCCAGCAAATGGCGCCCACCATCACGGCCAGCAGCGCGATCACCACACGGAAACGCCAGGGGTAGAGCGCACCTTCGAGTTTCATCATGGCGCGATCATCCGTACTTCGTCGGCGGCGGGCACGCGCATCTTCAATTGCTCGCTGGCCAGGTTCTCGATGCGGCTATGGGCAGTCCAGGTGCTTTGCTCGAGGATCAGACGCCCCCACTCCGCCTGGGCCTTGTCGCGGTCGTTGAGCTCGCCGTACAGCGTGTTGAGCAGCTGACGGTTCCAATGTGCGCTGTAAGACACGGCGATGGCCGAAACCAGCACGCCGATGAATAACAAGAGCATGAGGAAGCTGCCGCCAGGCAGCGGTTTGGCGAAAAGCTTGCTCACCGCAACTTCTCCGCAACGCGCATCACGGCACTGCGCGAACGCGGATTGGCCTTGAGTTCGGCTTCGGAGGCGAACTGCGCTTTCCCGACCAGACGCACGCGCGGTTCGAACACCTTGTGCTGTACCGGCAGATTGCGCGGCAGGTTGTCGGCCTCGCCTTTAGCCAGCTTGCGCATGAAGAGTTTGACGATGCGGTCTTCGAGCGAGTGGAAGCTGATCACCACCAGGCGCCCGCCGACCTGCAATGCATCGAAGGCGGCTTGCAGCCCGGTTTCGAGGTCACCCAACTCATTGTTGACGTGGATGCGCAATCCCTGGAACGCCCGGGTAGCGGGGTTCTTGCCTTTCTCCCAGGCAGGGTTGGCGACCTTGAGCACTTCGGCGAGGTCTGCGGTGCCGGTGAACGGCTGCTTCTCGCGACGCTGCACGACGGCTCTGGCCATGCGGCGCGCGAAACGCTCTTCGCCGTATTCCTTGAACACGCGGGCGATTTCTTCTTCCTCGGCCTGGGCGATGAAGTCGGCGGCGCTCATCCCCTGATCGGGGTTCATGCGCATGTCCAACGGGCCGTCGTTGAGGAAACTGAAGCCACGTGCAGGGTCGTCGAGCTGCGGCGAGGATACGCCCAAGTCCAGAAGCACGCCGGACACCTGGCCTTGCAGACCCTGGGTGGCGATTTCGTCGGCCATCTCGGCAAAGCTGCGCTGCACAATGACGAAGCGGCCATCTTCGGCCGCCAGCGCTTGTCCTGTGGCAATTGCCTGAGGGTCTTTGTCGAAGCCGAGTAGATGCCCCTGCGGTCCGAGCCTGCTGAGCACCAGACGGCTATGCCCACCCCGGCCGAAAGTGCCATCGACATAGCAACCGTCGTCGCGCAGGGCCAATGCTTCGACCGCTTCGTCGAGCAGCACGGTGATGTGGTTGAAGCCGCTTTCTTTAGTCACAGGATCAGGTCACGCAAATCGTCGGGCATGGCGCCAGGTTGTTGAATAGCTGCGAGATCGGCGGCTGAAACGTCGTTCCAGGCTTGTTCGTCCCACAACTGGAATTTGTTCAGTTGCCCCACCAGCATCGTCTTCTTGTCGAGCCGGGCGTATTCGCGCAAACGCGGTGGCACTAGAAAGCGCCCGCTACCGTCGAGTTCCAGATCCACCGCATTGCCGATCAGCAGACGCTGAAGGCGGCGGTTCTCTTCACGCAACGAAGGTAAGGCGCGTAATTTGGTTTCTATCTGTTCCCATTCGTCGAGGGGGTAAACGCACAAGCATGGGTCGGCGGCATCGATGGTGATGATCAGTTGGCCATTGCTTCGCGAATTCAACTCGTCACGATACCGACTCGGCATAGCGAGCCTGCCTTTGGCATCGAGGCTGACGGCATTGGCTCCGCGAAACACGAGTGAGAATCCTCTGATTCTTGGCTAGATGATGGCAAAAAACCCACTTTCTCCCACTTTTCGCCACTTGCGCACACTATAGGAATCCGCCCGCTGCACCGTCAAGGCGCGTTCATACGGAAAACCCTTAGAGCAAGGCGATTTAGCGTACAAAAGGAAGAGGGAAAAACAATCCAAGGTGCTTAGGCGCGGCAAAAATCCGTTCAACTCAAGCAGATAGCGCGTCGAGTTAAAGGGTTTTGTGAAAATTAAGATTTTTTCGGCATTACCGATGTGTAGTCTGCCGTCGGTCGATGGCAGGAAAGGAGGTGGAGAGTCGGTCTGTAAGCCGGGTTCTGTCGAGGACAGTCATTCCTCTACGACGGCCATCACTGGACGCCTTTAGCAACCTACCCGGTTCCGACGCGGGCCACGCCATAAGGAACCCTATTTGGTCTTGCTTCGAGTGGGGTTTACCTAGCCACGAACTGTTGCCAGCCGTGCGGTGCGCTCTTACCGCACCTTTTCACCCTTACCGGTACCGAAGTACGTAGGCGGTTATTTTCTGTGGCACTTTCCGTAGGCTCGCGCCTCCCAGGCGTTACCTGGCACTCTGCCCTATGAAGCCCGGACTTTCCTCCCCCCTCTTTTGCGGAACAAAAGAAGGCAGCGACTGTCCAACCGACTCTCCGCCGCCAAGGGTAACGGCAGAGCGCCTTGACCACAAGCGACATCGCGTCCGATATCGGTTTGCCGTCACTGATCCTTGTGCAACGACAACGCAAATTGATACAGCACGTTCTTGCGCACGCCGGTGATTTCGGCCGCCAGCGCCGCCGCCTTTTTGAGCGGCATTTCGGCGAGCAACAGGCCCAGCACCCGCTGCGCCTGCTTGTCGACCAACTCGCCCTCCTGCGGCGCGCTCCAGCCGCCGACCAATACCACGCACTCCCCACGCTGCTGGTTGGAATCGTCCGCGACGAACGCCCGCAACTCGCCCAGCGGCAGACTGCGGATGGTTTCGAAGGTCTTGCTGATCTCGCGCGCCAGTACTGCGGGACGCTCGTCGCCGAAAATCGCCTGCATGTCTTCCAGGCATTCGAGGATACGGTGCGGGGCTTCGTAGAAGATCAGGGTGCGTGGCTCTTCCTTGACATGCTCCAGGCGCGTGCGCCGGGCGACCGCCTTGGCCGGCAGGAAACCTTCGAAAATGAAACGGTCCGAAGGCAGCCCGGCGGCCGACAGCGCGGCGATCAGCGCACAGGCACCCGGTACTGGTACCACGGGAATACCTGCCGCACGCACCTGACGCACCAGGTGGTAACCCGGATCGGAGATCAAGGGCGTACCGGCATCTGACACCAAAGCCACGTCATCGCCTGCCAACAGGCGCTCGAGAAAACGCCCGCCTTCGTTGCGCTCGTTGTGCTCATGACAGGCCGCCAAGGGCGTGCCGATCCCGAAATGCTGCATCAGGCGGATGGAGTGCCGGGTGTCTTCGGCGGCGATGAGCGCGACATCGGCCAGCACCTTCAGGGCGCGTGCGCTCATGTCGTCGAGATTGCCTATGGGCGTGGCGACCACGTACAACGTGCCCACCTTGGATTTCCTCGCCTCTGCCGCATCGGTCACTGCACTCACCCACTCATCTGGAACAAAAGCGCCATTGTAGCGCGAGCGCTCGCAATGATACGCAACGAAGTTGGTCTACACCCTACGAAACGCCGCCTATATTGATGCGTGCACTTATGCGACATCGCGCCCCGGCCACCGCTTGGGTACAATTGCCGTCCACCTAGACCATGTAACAGGATCCTTCCATGATCGCTTGTCTGCGGCTGCTCCCAGCCTTGTGCCTCGCTGCTCTGCTCGCAGCCTGCGCCAGCTCGCCCTCATCCAATCTGGGCGAATTACCGCGCACGCCGGATGCCAGCATCGAGCAGTTGCTCGACAAGGCCAGCGCCAGCAAATCGGCCGAGGACACCGCCCTGCTGCGCCTGAGCGCCGCAGACCTGGCCTATCAACAGAAGGACTACCCACGCGCCGCAAGCATCCTGGCCCAGGTGCCGCTGGACTCGCTCAAACCGGCCCAGCAGATCTTCGCCAGCACCCTGGCCGCGGAACTGGCGATGAGCCGCAACCAGCCCAAGGCTGCGGTGCAAGCGCTTGCTCACCCGAGCCTGCAACACCTGGGCGAATTGCCACAGGCGCAGCAGGTGCGCACTTACAGCGTGCACGCCGCAGCGTTCGAAGCCGACGGTCAAACGCTCGCCGCCGTCGAGCAGCGCGTGCTGCTGGCGCCCCTGCTCAAGGAACAGGCAGCCGACGCCAACCGCGACGCGATCTGGAACTTGGTCGCCTCGCTGCCGGCCGAGCAGCTGCAGCCTGCCGCCAACCCCACGGTCTCGGGTTGGACCAGCCTAGCCCTGGCGGTGAAAACCGCGGGCACCCTCGAACAGCAGCAAGCCGCGATCGAATCCTGGCGCCAACAGCACCCTGAGCATCCAGCGGCCGCGCAACTGCCAACGCCCCTGCTCAAGCTCAAGGAACTCGCCAGCCAACCGCTGACTAAAATCGCTCTGCTGTTGCCCCAGGAAGGTCCGTTGGCGAACGTGGCCAAAGCGCTGCGCGATGGCTTCATGGCAGCCCAGGCCCAGGCCCGACAGAGTGGCCAGCAGGCACCTGACATCCAGGTGTTCGACAGCTCGCGTGTAAGCTCGCTCGACGACTTCTATCGCCAAGCTCAAGCCGCCGGTGCGCAACTGGTGGTCGGCCCGCTGGAAAAGCCCTTGGTCAAGCAAATGGCCGCCTACCCCAACCTGCCGATTACCACCCTTGCCCTGAACTATGCCGACGCCGGCCAGAAAGCGCCTGCCCAGCTGTTCCAGTTCGGCCTGGCTGCCGAAGACGAAGCGCGTGAAGTCTCGCGCCGCGCCCATGCCGACGGCCTGACCCGCGCAGTGGCCCTGGTACCTACCGGTGAGTGGGGTGACCGCGTCCTGGCGGCCTTCCGCCAGGACTGGGAAAACAATGGCGGCACGCTGCTGGCGGCCCAACGCATCGGCCAACCGGTAGAACTGGCCGGGCAGATCGCCCAACTGCTGCAACTGCGGCAGAGCGAAGGCCGTGCACAGAGCCTGCAAAATGCTGTCGGTGGTGAAGTGGCCGCGCAGCCTTCGCGCCGCCAGGACATCGACTTCATCTTCCTGGCCGCTACACCGCAACAAGCCCAGCAGATCAAGCCAACCTTGAACTTCCAGTACGCCGGCGACATTCCGGTCTACGCCACCTCGAACCTCTACAGCGCCAGCGGCGACGTCAACCAGTACAACGACTTGACCGGCGTGCGCTTCTGCGAGACGCCCTGGCTGCTCGACACCAGCAACGCCCTGCGCCAGCAGGTCGTGCAGCAGTGGCCACAAGCCGCTGGCAGCCTCGGCCGCCTGTATGCCATGGGCGTGGACGCCTATGCGCTGGCGCCGCGTCTGGGCCAGCTCAAGGCCTTGCCGGACAACCGCATCCAAGGTCTGTCCGGTAGCTTGAGCGTCAACGACAATCAGCGCATCGAACGCCAACTGCCATGGGCGGAATTCGCCGGTGGGCAGGTCAAGCGCCTGCCCGATACACCACGCTGATGAAGGCACCTCTTGCGTGCGCAGGCCAAGCGGCCGAGTCCCATGCCCTGCACTGGCTGCAAGGGCAAGGCCTGCAGCTGGTGGCGCGCAACTGGAGGTGTCGCGGCGGCGAGCTTGATCTGGTCATGCTCGACGCCGATACAGTAGTATTCGTCGAAGTCCGCTATCGGTTGCATGCCAGCCATGGCGGTGCCCTCGCCAGCATCGATTCGCGCAAGCAACGAAAGCTGGCACTGGCGGCAAATCTGTTTCTGCAACAAGAATCCCGTTGGGCCACCTACCCTTGCCGCTTCGATGTCGTCGCGATGCAAGGTAGCGGCCATGCCGGTCAGCCGCTGCAATGGCTGAAAAACGCCTTCGACTGCTGAACCTGATTCGATTATTCAGCTCTATGTTTCGCGGGCAGTGCCTAGTTGCGCCGCGCGCCGGCCACCGCCCCTTTTAAGGTCACACCCGATGGACATGCAATCCCGTATCTGCCGGCTCTTCCAGGCCAGCATCGACATCAAGCAACAGGCCATGGACGTCCTGGCACCGCATATCGAGCATGCCAGTCTGGTCATGGTCAATGCCTTGCTCAACGAGGGCAAGATGCTCGCCTGCGGCAACGGTGGCTCGGCCGGCGATGCCCAGCACTTTTCGTCAGAACTGCTCAACCGCTTCGAGCGTGAGCGTCCGAGCCTGCCTGCCATTGCGCTGACCACCGACAGCTCGACCATCACCTCCATCGCCAACGACTACAGCTACAACGAAATCTTTTCCAAGCAGATCCGCGCCCTGGGACAACCCGGCGACGTGCTGCTGGCCATCTCCACCAGCGGTAACTCGGCCAACGTGATCCAGGCGATCCAGGCCGCGCACGACCGCGAGATGGTGGTGGTCGCCCTGACCGGGCGCGACGGTGGCGGCATGGCCTCGCTGTTGCTGCCCGAGGATGTGGAAATCCGCGTACCGTCCAACGTCACCGCACGCATTCAGGAAGTCCACCTGCTGACAATCCACTGCCTGTGCGACCTGATCGACAGCCAACTGTTCGGGAGTGAAGAATGATCTCCAAGCGTCTGGGCCTGGCGGCCCTCACCCTCTGCCTGGGCATCTCAGGCTGCAGCTCCATCGTGTCCTCGGCACGCAACTCGCCCATCGACGACGACCGCGGGACGCGAACCATCGGCAGCAAGATCGACGACTCGCTGATAGAAACCAAGGTTTCGGTGAACGTCGGCAAGGCCAGCCCCGACCTCGACAAAGGCTCGCACATCGTCGTCAGCAGCTATAACGGCGTGGTCTTGCTGGCAGGCCAGACACCACGCGCCGACCTCAAAGCCTTGGCCGAGCAAACCGCCAGCCAGGTGCAGCGGGTCAAACGCGTGCACAACGAGCTGCAAGTCATGCAGCCCTCTTCAATCCTGGCGCGCAACAACGATGCGTGGCTCACCACCAAGATCAAGACACAGATGCTTGCCGACACCAACGTGCCAAGTTCGCGCATCAAGGTGATCACCGAAAACGGTATCGTCTATCTGCTGGGCCTGGTGACCAATGGCGAAGCCACTGCGGCCACCAACGTCACGCAGGGCGTGTCCGGTGTGCAGAAGATCGTCAAGCTGTTCGAATACATCGACTGATCAAGCCCCATGAAAAAGGCGATCCCTGCGGATCGCCTTTTTTGTTACTTGACCACCTTCAGGCTAGGACGCCCGCTTGGCCGAGGCGGCTGGCCGCCGCCGTCTGGAGAGTCGTCATCGTCCGTGCCGAAACCCTCTTCGTCGAGCGCAAAGTCATCCTCCTCCATGGAGGGCTCCAACTCGAAGACCATTCCCTGGCCGTTCTCCCGGGCATAGATACCCAGGATGGCGCCTGTAGGCACGTACAGACTGTGGGGTACGCCGCCGAAGCGACCCTCGAAACTTACGGCCTGGTTATCCATGTGCAGACTGCGTACGGCACTGGGCGATATGTTGAGGACGATCTGACCATCGCTGGCAAAACCATCGGGCACTTGGACTTGTGGGTATTCGGCATTGACCAGCATGTGGGGCGTGCAATCGTTATCGACGATCCACTCGTAGAGGGCTTTAACCAGATAGGGGCGACTGGAATTCATCACCGGCTCCTTAAACGTTGCGCATTTCGCGCTCGGCGGACGACAGGCTCGCCATGAATGACGGGCGGGCGAACTGTCGTTCCATGTAATCCAACAAGGGCTTGGCTTGCCGCGGCAATTCGATGCCCATGCTCGGCAGGCGCCATAGGATGGGCAGTAGACAACAATCGAGCAGGCTTTGCTCCTCGCTCATGAAACAGTTGAACTCGCCGAACAACGCTGATACCCCAATCAGGCTCTCGCGCAGGTTCTTGCGTGCCTCAAGGCTCGCGGCCTTGGCACTGCGTGAATCCAGAACGACATCGGCCAGCGCGCACCAATCTCGCTGGATACGGTGCATCAACAGCCGGGTATTGCCCCGCGCCACCGGATACACCGGCATCAAGGGCGGATGCGGATATCGTTCCTCGAGGTACTCCACGACCACGGTGGGTTCGTACAGTGTCAGATCGCGGTCCACCAGGGTCGGGACGCTGCCATAGGGGTTGACCTCGACCAGCTTCGGCGGCAGGTGCGCGGCATCGACGTCGATGATCTTTACGCTGATCCCCTTCTCGGCAAGCACCAGGCGTACCCGGTGGGAATAATGGTCAGCGGGGTCGGAATAACAAGCCAACCCATTGATGACGTCCATCACGTGACTCCTCGCATAAACATGCGTGCAATAGCCTAAACGCGAACGCGCTCCGAGACGGAGCTGGCTGATGGCCAACGCCGCATCGGAGCGCGTTCAACTTCCTGCTATGGCTGCGCGATCAGTGCACGTCCTTCCAATACTCGCGCTTGAGGAAATAAGCGAATACGAAGAAGACGGCCAGATACAGCAGCACATAGGTGCCGATGCGCTGGCTCTCCAGCTTCACCGGGTTGGCCGAATAGGCCAGGAAGGTCACCAGATTCTTGACCTTCTCGTCGAACTGTTCGGGCGCCAGGGTACCGGAATTCGGCTCCACGGTCAGCTGATCACAGGCTTCGTGGGTCAATGGGCTGCCGGTCAAGGGGTCGAACTGCTTCTTGCCCTCGACGACGGTTTGCACCTGCTTGCAGCCAATGACCTGGTTGCCCTGCAATCCTGCCAGCACATTGGGCATGCCGACGTTGGGGAACACCTTGTTGTTGACGCCATAGGGCCGTGACGGGTCGGCATAGAAACTGCGCAGGTAGCTGTACAGCCAGTCTTCGCCACGCACCCGGGCCACCAGGGTCAAATCGGGCGGCGCGGCACCGAACCAAGTTTTTGCATCCTGCGCCTGCATGCCGATCTTCATGTGATCGCCGATCTTGGCGCCGGTGAACACCAGGTTTTCCAGCATCACATCATGGGGAATGCCCAAGTCGTCGGCCACGCGCTCGTAACGTTGGAATTTGGCACTGTGGCAACCCATGCAGTAGTTGGCGAAGGTGCGCGCGCCGTCTTGCAGGGCGGCTTTGTCGGACAGGTCGACATCGACCTTGTCCAATGTCACGCCATGCTCCGCCGCCCACGCGAACAGCGGCAACAGAGCCAGCAACATTACAGCAATCAGCTTATTCATCAGCCAGTCACCCTTTCCGGAACCGGTTTGGTCTGTTCGAGCCGGGTATAAAACGGCATCAGCAGGAAGTAAGCGAAATACAGTGCGGTACACACTTGCGAGAGCAAGGTCCGGCCAGGGGTCGGTGCCAGGACGCCCAATACGCCCAGGATCACGAAGGACACGCAGAACACCAGCAGGAACACCTTGCTCAGCCAACCTTTGTAGCGCATCGAGCGCACCGGGCTACGGTCGAGCCAGGGCAGCACGAACAGCACTGCGATCGCCGCCCCCATGGCGATCACCCCCATCAGCTTGTCGGGCACCGCGCGCAAGATCGCGTAGAAAGGCGTGAAGTACCAGACTGGCGCAATGTGTTCAGGGGTCTTGAAAGCGTTGGCTTGTTCGAAGTTGGGTTTTTCCAGGAAATACCCGCCCATTTCCGGGAAGAAGAACACCACCGAGCAGAACACGAACAAGAAGACCACGACGCCGACGATGTCCTTGACCGTGTAGTACGGGTGGAACGGAATGCCGTCGAGGGGAATGCCGTTTTCGTCCTTGTACTTCTTGATGTCGATGCCGTCGGGGTTGTTCGAACCCACTTCGTGCAGCGCCAGGATGTGCAGCACCACAAGCCCGAGAATGACGATGGGCAATGCCACCACGTGCAGGGCGAAGAAGCGGTTCAGGGTGATGCCGGAAATCAGGTAATCGCCGCGGATCCATTGGGTCAGGTCATCGCCGATCACAGGAATGGCGCCGAACAGCGAAATGATCACCTGCGCCCCCCAATACGACATCTGCCCCCAGGGCAACAGATAGCCCATGAACGCTTCGGCCATCAGCGCCAGGTAGATCAGCATGCCGAACAGCCATACGAGCTCGCGGGGCTTTTGGTAGGACCCGTAGAGCAGGCCGCGGAACATGTGCAGGTAAATCACGATGAAGAACGCCGAAGCGCCGGTGGAGTGCAGGTAGCGCAGAATCCAGCCGTATTCCACATCGCGCATGATGTATTCGACCGATGCGAACGCTTCTTCGGCGGAAGGCGTGAAGCTCATGGTCAGCCATACGCCGGTGACGATCTGGTTGACCAACACCAGCAACGCCAGAGAGCCGAAGAAGTACAGAAAGTTGAAATTCTTCGGGGCGTAGTACTTGCTCAGGTGCTCTTCCCACATCTTGGTCGCGGGGAAGCGTGCATCGATCCACTGCATGAACTTGCTCATCACACGCTCTCCTGATCGACGCCGATGACGACGATGTCGTCCGACTCATAGGCATGGGGTGGCACAGGTAGATTGAGGGGCGCTGGCTGCGACTTGTAGACGCGGCCCGCCATGTCGTAATGCGAGCCGTGGCAAGGGCAGAAATAGCCGCCGACCCATTTGGGACCCAGGTCGACCGGCGCCACTTCGGGACGGAACGTGGGCGAGCAGCCCAGATGCGTACACAACCCTACGAGGATGAGGATGTCCGGCTTGATGGAACGCGTTTGGGCATCGACGTAGCTGGGCTGATCGGAGACCTCGGACTGTGGATCGGACAGATCGTCGACGATCTTTTGCAGGTTGCCCAGGATCTCCGGTGTGCGTCGTACGATGAACACCGGCTGGCCACGCCACTCGGCCACCATCTGCTGGCCTGGCTCGATCTTGGCGATGTTGACCTTGACCGGTGCGCCCGCCGCCTTGGCTTTGGCACTGGGAAACCATGACCCCACGAACGGTACCGCAGCGCCCACTGCCCCCGCTGCACCCACCACCGAAGTGGCAGCTACAAGGAAGCGGCGCCGCCCTGCATTGACGCCGTCATTACTCATTCAGTCCTCTCCCCATCAGCGTTCACGACCCATTCTGCGGGCCTGTCATCAGGCAATATCTGTGGCACCAAAATTTGGCCGCCATGGTAAGAAACAAGCCCACACAATTACAAGGTGATTAGCCGCGAGGCGGCGCCAACCCTCGCATTGCTTGATCTACGTCTATAAGGCGAGACGAAGCGGATACGGACAAGGCCAGTGCGCAGGCAAAAAAAAACCCGATTCCAGGGAATCGGGTTTTTTCGACTGCCGAAGCGCGATTAACGCTTGGAGTACTGAGGACGCTTACGCGCTTTACGCAGACCCACTTTCTTACGCTCGACTTCACGAGCATCGCGGGTGACGTAGCCAGCGCGGCGCAGTGCTGGGCGCAGGGCTTCGTCGTATTCCATCAGCGCGCGGGTGATGCCGTGGCGGATTGCACCGGCTTGACCGCTGACACCACCACCGGCAACGGTGACATAGATGTCGAACTTCTCGAGGTTCTCGGTCAGTTCCAGCGGCTGGCGAACAACCATGCGAGCGGTTTCGCGGCCGAAGAACGTGTCCAGAGGACGGTTGTTGATGGAGATGTTGCCAGTACCTGGACGCAGGAACACGCGAGCGGTTGCGGTCTTGCGACGGCCAGTGCCGTAATTTTGAGTCGCCGACATAATGAACTATCCCGTTAGATCTTCAGTTCTTGAGGCTGCTGAGCAGTGTGTGGGTGAGCAGCACCCGCGTACACTTTCAGCTTGCGGTACATGTCGCGGCCCAGCGGGTTCTTAGGCAGCATGCCTTTGACCGCGGTCTCGATCACGCGCTCGGGGGCCTTGGCGATCAACTTCTCGAAGTTGATTTCCTTGATACCGCCCGGGAAGCCGGAGTGGGAGTAGTACATTTTGTCTGTAGCTTTGGCGCCAGTGACACGTACCTGCTCGGCGTTGATGACGACGATGTAGTCGCCGGTGTCAACGTGAGGGGTGTATTCTGCCTTGTGCTTGCCGCGCAGACGAAGAGCGATTTCGGTGGCGAGACGACCCAGGGTCTGGCCAGCGGCGTCGACGACGAACCAGTCGCGCGTTACTGTTTCCGGTTTAGCAGTAAAAGTTTTCATTCTCTAAAGCCTCAGAGGCCGCCCAGCGAAAATTAAGACGGCGAATCTTACTGGTTAGTGCATCACTTGACAAGTCAAGCGCGCAGCCGCATACGGACGCTATAGGGGGCTCGGGTCGGCGCGTCCAGATTCGGCAAAGGTTTCTCGTACAACGCGGTGCATCACTTCCGCAGCGCACGAAGGCGCGTAATTATCCAGATTACGCAGGATATTTCAACCCGCTTCGATCATTTTCCACTTGAGGAGACAGACCCACATGGAATACCGCAAGCTAGGCGGCACCGCGCTCGAGGTCAGCGCCCTGTGCCTTGGCAGCATGACCTGGGGCGAGCAGAACGACGAGTCCGAGGCGTTCGAGCAGATCGCCATGGCCCGCGATCATGGGGTCAACTTCATCGATACCGCCGAGATGTATCCGGTACCCCCGCGTCCGGAAACCTATGCCGCCACGGAGCGCATCATCGGCAACTGGTTCCGTCGGCACGGCGACCGCGAGCAATGGACACTGGCCAGCAAGATCGCAGGCCCGGGCAACGGCATCAGTCATATTCGCGACGGCCAGCTCAGGCACAACCGCCAGCACATCGTCGCGGCACTCGACGCCAGCCTGCAGCGCTTGGACACCGACTACCTCGATCTCTACCAGTTGCACTGGCCGGAACGCAGCACGAACTTCTTCGGCAAGCTCGGTTACCAGCACCTGCCGAACGACCATTTCACTCCCTTGGAAGAAACCCTCGAGGTGCTGGACGAACAAGTCCGCGCAGGCAAGATCCGCCATATCGGCCTGTCCAACGAAACGCCCTGGGGCACCATGAAATTCCTGCAACTGGCCGAAAGCCGTGGCTGGCCGCGGGCGGTGTCGATCCAGAACCCTTACAACCTGCTCAACCGCAGCTTCGAGGTCGGCCTGGCGGAGGTAGCGATCCGCGAGCAATGCGGCCTGCTGGCCTATTCGCCTCTGGCCTTCGGCATGCTGTCGGGCAAGTACGAGCAAGGCGCCCGACCGGAGGGCGCACGCCTGACCCTGTTCAGCCGCTTCGCCCGCTACTCCAATCCGCAGACCGTCGACGCTTGCAGCCGTTACGTGCAATTGGCCCGCGAACACGGCCTGGACCCGGCGCAGATGGCCCTGGCCTTCGTCACGCGCCAGCCGTTCGTGACCAGCAACATCATCGGCGCGACCAACCTCGAACAGCTCAAACTCAATCTCGACAGCAGCCGCCTCGAGCTCAGCGACGAACTGCTTGCGGCCATCGAAGCCATCCACCAGGACCAGCCCAACCCGGCTCCGTGACCATGGGAAGGCGCTTCGGCGCCCTCCTCCGGCGTTTCGCGCTAGACAGCGACGAAAAAAGGTAAGACGATCCAGCCACGGATTGACCACTTACCCCTATAAGAACAAAGACCATGACGCCAATTTCCTCTCGCGCCCAATTGCAGCGCGTCAGCATCCTGGCCACCGATCAGGTGTTCGCCTCGACCCTGATGCAGGCCAAAGACTTCTTCCATCTGGCCAGCCTGCGCTATAGCCGCCAGCTTGGCCTGAGCCCACAGCCGATGTTCGAGATCTGCCTGGTCAGCCCCGACGGCCAAGCGGTCGACAGCTTCAGCAAAGTGCGCATTCCCGTCGACGGTAGCCTGGATGACGCCGACGTCATCATCCTGCCGGCCTTTTCCGACGACTTCGACCGCCTGCTGGCCAAGTCGCCCCAGGTGCTGCCTTGGCTGCGTGCGCAGCACGCCCGCGGGGCGGTACTCTGCGGCGAGGCCAGCGGGGTGTTCTGGCTGGCCGAAGCCGGACTGCTCGACGGCAAGGAAGCGACCACCTACTGGCGCTTCTTCAACAGCTTCGCCGAACGTTTCCCGAAAGTACGGTTGAACCAGGACAAGCACCTGACCGACGCCGACAACCTGTATTGCGCAGGCGGCACCACTTCCGCCTGCGACCTGTACATCTACCTGATCGAGCGTTTCTGCGGCGCCAACGTCGCGCAAGCGGTCGCCCGCGACATCCTCTATGAAGTGCAACGCAACTACACGCCAGGGCGCATGGGTTTTGGCGGCCAGAAACTGCACCAGGATCTGATCATCCTGCAGATCCAGCACTGGCTGGAAGACCACTTTGCCGACAAGTTCCGCTTCGAAGACGTGGCTCGCAACCATGGCATGAGCATTCGCAATTTCATGCGCAGGTTCCAAGGCGCCACGGGTGACAAGCCCTTGCACTACCTACAGCGGCTGCGCATCGAAACCGCCAAAGGCCTGTTGTCGAGCACACGCAAGAGCATCAAGACCATCAGTTACGAAGTCGGTTACGACGATGCCAGCTTCTTCGCTCGGCTGTTCCGCCAGCACACTGACCTCTCGCCCAACCAGTATCGCCAGCAGTTCATGCAAGACAACGACCGGCCCGCCGTAGCCAACGGCAGGTGAGCCGAACGTGCAGCCGTCATCGACGAAAAAAGCCGGGCAGACTCAGGTCTGCGCCGGCTTTTTTTCGTATTGGCTGGACGCGCTGGCGCGTCGCCTAAGGCTTGTGCGCGCGCGACAGGAACTCGTGGGATTGCATTTCCAGCAGACGGCTCAGGGTGCGTTGGAATTCGAAGCTCAGACGGCCACCGGTGTAGAGGTCTTTGAGTTCGACTTCAGCTGAAATGATCAGCTTGACGTTACGGTCGTAGAACTCGTCGACCATGTTGATGAAGCGGCGGGCAATGTCGTCGGAGGCGACGCCCATCTGCTCGACGTTGCTGAGCAGCACGGCGTGGAAGATCTTGCCCAGCTCGATGTAGTCGTTCTGGCTACGCGGGCCATCGCACAGTGCGCGGAAATCGAACCAGGCGACGTCGTCGCAGGTACGCAAGGCGTGGATTTCGCGGTTTTCGATCATCAGCACGTCGTTTTCCACCGCCTGCGTGCAGTCGGGCGTCAAGGCCTTGAAGCTCTGGCGCAGGCTTTCGTGTGCGGCGTCGTTGAGCGGGTAGTGGAACAGCTCGGCCTGTTCCAGATGGCGCAGGCGGTAGTCCACGCCGCTATCGACGTTCACCACGTCGGTGTACTGCTTGATCATGGCGATGGCCGGCAGGAAGCGCGCCCGCTGCAGACCGTCCTTGTACAGGCCGTCCGGCACAATGTTCGAGGTGGCCACCAGGGTGACGCCGTTCTTGAACAGCTCTTCCATCAAGGTGCCAAGAATCATGGCGTCGGTGATGTCGGAAACGAAGAACTCGTCGAAGCAAATGACCCGCGCCTCGTTGGAGAAACGCTTGGCGATGACGGTCAGGGGGTTCTTCTCGCCCTTGAGGGTTTTCATTTCCTCGTGCACGCGTTTCATGAAACGGTGGAAGTGCGTACGCATCTTCTGCGGGAACGGCAAGGCTTCGAAGAAGGTGTCGACCAGGTAAGTCTTGCCGCGACCGACGCCACCCCAGAAATACAGGCCCTTGACCGGGGTCTGCTCCTTGCGGCCGAACAGCTTGCCGAGCATGCCCGGTTTGTTGTTCTGCGCCGCCAGCAGGTCGTCGTACAGCCGCTGCAGGTGACGCACCGCCGTTTCCTGCGCTGCGTCGTGGAAGAAGTCGGGACGTTTGAGATCTGCTTGGTATCGTTCTAGAGGCGTCATAATTCGCTAGCGAGGCAACAAAACCGGGCCGTCACTGTAGCGACGGCCCCGAGTAATGGCAATCGGACTTGCGTCAAGTTGCCTCAGCCCTCGACGGGTGCCAATGCCGCACGCAACCTGAGGATGGCCGCATCGCGCGCCTGGGCGTCAGCGAACGCGGGCCCTTCGGCGACCGGCTCACCTTCCAGCCAGAGATGGTAACTCAGGCCTTCGGCGCGCACGTCCGCTTCCCCGCCCTGCTGCAGTTGCTTGCTGACGGCCCCGGCGCTCTTGCCGTCGGCGAAGGCGCGCGAGAGCAGCAGTTGCTCGCCGTCGGCAGCCAGCAGGCGGAAGCGGAAACTGCCGTCCTGCTCGCGGAAACTGACGAAGCGGGCGCTCTTGATGGCTTTCTTGGCCACTTCGGGCGCGGCCTGGACGATGTTGCGGAACGAGCGCAGGCCCACCGCTTCGCGCAGTTGTTCGAGGAAGGGCGTGGCGGTGTGGCGCGCCTTGGCGGCACCGGCGAGCAGGATGTCTTCGAGATCTGCCGGACGGGCCAGCAGTTCGTGGTAACGCTCGCGTGGTGCGGCCAACTGGCCGTCGAGCAGTTGGAACAGACGCTGCTTGGCCTCGCCCCAGCCCAGGCCCTGCAGCAGATCGTCGCGCAGGGTTTGCGCCTGAACCGGGGTCGCGAAGGCCTGGAACAGGGTGAACAGGTGCGAGGTATCGGGATCTTTCGCCTCGCCAGGCGCGCGCGAGTCGGTGACGATGCGCGAGATCGCGTCTTTCATGTCCCTGGCGCTGGCGAACAGGGGAATGGTGTTGTCGTAGCTCTTGGACATCTTGCGCCCGTCGAGGCCCGGCAGCGTGGCGACGCTTTCCTCGATCACCGCCTCGGGCAGGGTGAAGAACTCCTTGCCCTGGCCGAACAGATGGTTGAAGCGCTGGCCGATGTCGCGGGCCATTTCCACGTGTTGCACCTGGTCGCGGCCGACCGGCACGCGGTGGGCGTTGAACATGAGGATGTCGGCGGCCATCAGCACCGGATAGCTGAACAGCCCCATGCTGACGCCGGCATCCGGGTCTTCGCCGTTTTCCAGGTTCTTGTCGACCGAGGCTTTGTAGGCATGGGCGCGATTGAGCAGACCCTTGCCGGCGACGCAGGTCAACAGCCAGGTGAGTTCGGGGATTTCGGGAATGTCCGACTGGCGATAGAAGGTGACGTTGTCCGGGTCGAGGCCACCGGCCAGCCAGGTGGCGGCGATCTCCAGGCGCGAGCGCTGGATGCGCTGCGGGTCGTCGCACTTGATCAGGGCGTGGTAGTCGGCCAGGAAGTAGAACGAGTCGACGCCAGGCTGCTGGCTGGCGCGGATGGCCGGGCCGATGGCGCCAGCAAAGTTGCCCAGATGCGGGGTGCCGGTGGTGGTGATGCCGGTAAGGATGCGCGTAGTCATGGGGTGTTCGCTTGGTCAGGCTTGGCTCAGTTCGAGAGACGCGGCAACAGCAGATCTTTCAGATCGGTCAGCTTGCCATGGAAGAAGTGCCCGCATTCTGCCACTTTCAGCAACGCATGGGGGCGCGGTAGCGCGTCAGACCATTCGTAAACCACGAGCGGATCGATGACCTCGTCGGCATCGGGCTGGATCAGGGTGACGGGGCAACGCTGCGGCAGCGCGAACTGCTCGGTCAAACGCATCACGGCCGGAGCGATCATGAACAGCTGGGCGATGTCGACGCCTTGGCTCTCGAGGCGACCGGCCAGCGCCGTGGCCACGAAACCACCAAAGGAAAAACCCATGAGCACCAGCGGCAGTTGCGGATGGCGCTGGCGCAGCCATTGGGCGGCAGCCTCGCTGTCGTCGACCTCTCCCGCGCCCATGTCGGAGCTGCCGGCACTCTGGCCGACACCGCGATAGTTGAAGCGCAGCGTGCTGTAACCGGCGTCGCGTGCGGTGCGTTGCAGGGTCGAGACCACCTTGTTGAGCATGGTGCCGCCTTGCACCGGGTTGGGGTGGCAGATCAGCACCACGCCACGGGCGTTCTCCACTTCCAGGTGCAGGCCCTCCAGGGGGCCGATCGGACCGTCGATGACGCAAGGGGTTTCGCGGACAAGCAAGGCTCTACTCCGTGACCTCGGGAGGGGTCGATTCGTCTAGCGGATTGAATTCTGTTCTGAGATAGTTGCGATCGCTCGCGGTATACAGCGCAGGTCTGAGCCGTTAACGTAAAGCAAAGCCGTTTATAGAGGAAGGACTCGTGGAACTCTCGCTCCTTGTTTGGTTGTTGCCGACCCTGGCATTGGTGGTCGGCGTGGTCGCCGGCTTTGTCGCTGCCCGTCTGCTGCCCCATGCCGCGCCCAGCAGCTCGCAACGCCAGCTGGACGATCTCCAGCAACGCTTCGACAGTTATCAGAACGAAGTGGTGACGCACTTCAACAGCACCGCCACCCTGGTCAAGCGCCTGACCCAAAGCTACCAGGACGTGCAGGACCACCTGGCCGAAGGCGCCGACCGCCTGGCGCTCGACGACCTCACCCGCCAGCGCCTGCTCGCCGCATTGCACTCCGAGGCGCCGCAGCACCACCGCGACCGTCTGACCCCACCACGCGACAGCGCCGACGCCCCTCGCGACTACGCGCCCAAGGCGCCGAACTCGCCGGGTATGCTCGATGAGAGCTACGGTTTGAAGCACTGAACCGCTGAATGATCGAAGGCCTTACTTGAAAGGTCGATCGTTGCCCTAAAAGAAAAGCCCTGCGGTTGCAGGGCTTTTCTTCATCTCACGTCAGCGCCAAGGATTGCCGTTTTCATCGTCGTCTCCGCCAAGGCGGCCGATGGTCGGCTCTATGTAGTCGATAGCGTTCATAGTGGTGCTCCTGATAGATGCGCTGGTCAATCACCAGCCCTTGCACACTAAGAGCGCCATTGCACAGCGGGCAGCAGGCAGGGATTCCCGCCCCGTTGCTCGAGCGTAAGTCTAGAACCTGCCAGCAGCCTCAGTTCCCATGAACAGGCACGCCAGCTCATCCTAAGTCCGCCCAGCGCCACAGGGCTGAACGGACGGGCGTTTCCATCGCTTGTTTAGCGCGGACCACCGCTCACGCCAGGCCCCCCGCCTCCATGCCCACCGTGCCCGCCCCCGCCACCTGGTGGCATGAACAACCAGCACCCCGAGAGACTGGACACCATCGCGGCCACCAAGGCCGCACGCAGGACTCGCTTCAATTTCATTACGGCACTCCGAAAGCTGGAAAACAGATGCCTCCTCCACTTACAGACCCGGCACCGCCGCGAGTGTAGAGTCAAGCCCGGCCTGGCCGTTGCGGCTTTTACCTATCTTTACCTTTTGCGGGAAAACCTTTCAGCCGATCGTTTGAATGCGGTTCGCCGCGCATTTCCTGGCCCACAAAAAAGCGGCGCCACCCTTTAAGGGTGACGCCGCTTTCGTAGCGTCCGCCGAATCTGCAGGACGCAGCGCCTCAACCAGCCCCGCCAATCCAGGGCTGGTAATGACGCTTAGATCGCCCCACGCCGACGCAACGCGTCCAGCACCTGCTTCACGCCGTCCTCGACGCTGCTGTTCTGCGTGTCGATGACCACATCGGCGTCCAGCGGCACATCGTACGGGAAGCTTTCCCCCGGGATGTTGTCGCCTTCGGCCGCATACAGCCCTTGCGGGTCGCGGGCGCGGCAGGCCAGGGGCGAGGCCTGGACGTAGACGGTCAACAGACGGTCCTGGCCGATCAGCGCCTTGGCCTGTTCGCGGCCTTCGGCGTCCGGGGCGACGAAGGCGGCCAGGGTCAGCAGGCCGGCTTCGTTGAACTGGCGCGCTACGTGGGCGGCACGGCGCCAGTTTTCGGTACGACCGGCGCGATCCTGCGGCAAGCCCTTGTTCAGGTCATGGCGCAGGTTCTGGCCGTCGAGCACGTAGACCGCACGGCCCATGTCGAACAGCTTGCGCTCCACGGCATAGGCCAGGGTGCTCTTGCCGGCGCCGGACAGGCCGCTGAACAGCACGGTGGCCGGTTGCTGGCCGAAGCGCCGGGCGCGCTCTTCGGTAGCGACGTGGGCGGTCTTGCCATGCTGGCCGTTGCCGCCATGGGGCAGGACCGGCGGCGCGATGATCATGCCGGCGCCGACGGTGCCGTTGGTCAGGCGGTCGATGACGATGAACGCGCCGGTGGTGCGGTTGCTGTCATAGCCGTCCAGCGCCACCGACCAGTCGAGGCTGACGCTCACCCGGCCGATCTCGTTGAGCTGCAACGCGCTGGCCGCGCCCTTCTCCAGGGTGTTCACATCGACCTTGTGGGTGATGCTGGCGATCGAGCCCGGCACGTAGCTGGTGGCGCGCTTGATGTCGTATTTCTTGCCCGGCAGCATCGGCTCTTCGGCCATCCACACCAGCATGGCGTCGAATTGATCGGCCACCGTCGGTACGTTGTCGGCATGCACCAGCAGGTCGCCACGGGAGATGTCGATCTCGTCTTCCATGGTCAGGGTGATGGCCTGGCCGGGACCGGCATTCTCCAGCTCGCCTTCGTAGGTGACGATGGACTTGACCCGGCTGCTCTTGCCCGAGGGCAGCACCACCACTTCGTCGCCCTTGTGCACGATGCCGCTGGCGACGGTGCCGGCGAAGCCGCGGAAGTTCAGGTTCGGCCGGTTGACGTACTGCACCGGGAAACGCAGGTCGGTGAAATTGCGGTCGGCCGCCACTTCCACGGTTTCCAGGATTTCCATCAGCGCAGGGCCGGTGTACCACGGCGAACGCTCGCTGCGGTTGACCACGTTGTCGCCCTTGAGCGCCGACATGGGCACGAAGTGCAGGCTCGACGGTTGCAGGTCGATGCGCTCGGCGAAGTCCAGATAGTCGCTCTTGATCGACTCGAAGACCTGCTCGTCGAAGCCCTTGAGGTCCATCTTGTTGACCGCGACCACGATGTGCTTGATGCCCAGCAGGGAAGCGATGTAGCTGTGGCGGCGGGTCTGGGTCTGCACGCCGTAGCGGGCGTCGACCAGGATGATCGCCAGGTCGCAGGTCGAGGCCCCGGTGGCCATGTTGCGGGTGTACTGCTCGTGGCCCGGGGTGTCGGCGATGATGAACTTGCGCTTGGCGGTGGAGAAGTAGCGGTAGGCGACATCGATGGTGATGCCCTGCTCGCGCTCGGCCTGCAAACCGTCGACCAGCAGCGCCAGGTCGATGTCCTCGCCGGTGGTGCCGGATTTTTTCGAGTCGCGGGTGATGGCCTCGAGGTGGTCCTCGTAGATCATCTTCGAGTCGTGCAGCAGGCGCCCGATCAGGGTGCTCTTGCCGTCATCGACATTGCCGCAAGTCAGGAAACGCAGGAGTTCCTTGCGCTCGTGCTGGGCCAGGTAGGCGAGGATGTCCTCGCTGATCAGATCAGATTGGTGCGACATGGAGTAACCCTGAAATTAGAAGTAGCCCTGGCGTTTCTTGTCTTCCATGGAGCCTGCGCCGTCGTGGTCGATGACCCGGCCCTGGCGCTCGGACGTTCGCGTCAGCAACATTTCCTGGATGATGTCGGTCAGCGACTCGGCCTCGGACTCGACGGCGCCCGTCAGCGGGTAGCAGCCCAGGGTACGGAAGCGCACCTTCTTCTTGACGATGCGCGCCTTCTCTTCCTCGGAAAGGTGCTCGAGGATGCGGTCGTCGTCGATCATGATCAGAGTGCCGTTCTTCTCGATGACTTCGCGTTCGGCGGCGAAGTACAGCGGCACGATCGGGATGCCTTCGAGGTAGATGTACTGCCAGATGTCCAGCTCGGTCCAGTTCGACAGCGGGAAGACGCGGATCGATTCGCCCTTGTTGACCTTGCCGTTGTAAACGTTCCACAGCTCGGGGCGCTGGTTCTTCGGATCCCAGCGGTGCTTGCTGTCGCGGAACGAGTAGACGCGCTCTTTGGCGCGCGACTTCTCTTCATCGCGACGGGCACCGCCGAAGGCCGCGTCGAAACCATGCTTGTCCAGCGCCTGCTTGAGGCCCTGGGTCTTCATGATGTCGGTGTGCTTGGCGCTGCCGTGGGTGAAGGGGTTGATGCCCTGGGCCACGCCCTCTGGGTTGACGTGGGTGATCAGCTCCAGGCCCATTTCCTCGACCATCTTGTCGCGGAAGCGGTACATCTCCTGGAATTTCCACTGGGTGTCGACGTGCATCACCGGGAAGGGCAGCTTGCCTGGGAAGAAGGCCTTGCGCGCCAGGTGCAGCATCACGGCGGAATCCTTGCCGATCGAGTACAGCATGACCGGGTTGTCGAACTCGGCGGCCACCTCGCGGATGATGTGGATGCTTTCCGCCTCCAGCTGTTTCAAGTGCGTCAGTTTGTCGACCATGGCTACTCACGTAAAACGATCTTATGGACGGCCTGCGGGCCGTGTTCGAGCAGGGCACTTTATCACAGGGGTCGATTCTATTTAGGAGGCCGGATAGATCGAAAAGGCCTAACGATATGACTGGGGGTTTGGGGTAAGAGCCCAGTTTTCGCCGAGGGGAGCTGGGATGCCATTGCAGGCAAAAGTGCTTAGCATCTGGTTCGTCGCGCAGCTTGGGCCGGCGGCACCGGCCCGATGGCCAGAACGCTTCTCCATAGAGAATATGCGACGCCTGATCCAGGGCGGCGTTGCCGCCCATCGCGGCTGAAGCCGCTCCAACAGGGTCACGCCCAATTTGTGGGAGCGGCTTTAGCCGCAATGGCCCGCACAGCGCGCCCGACGTTTTCACCAGGGCGTACCGGACAGTCATCATTCAACCGAACCCGGCAGCACGCCCCCCCATCACTGCCTAACCGTCAAATCGGATTCGGACAATCGATGAACAGATGCTCCACGGCGAAGCGCCGCGCCAGGTAATCGCCCAGGGCCTGCACCCCATAGCGCTCGGTGGCGTGGTGCCCTGCGGCGATGAAGCTGATGCCGTGCTCACGGGCGCTGTGGTAGGTCTGTTCCGAGGCCTCGCCGCTGATGAACAGATCGACCCCCGCCGCGATGGCCTGGTCGATGTAGCCCTGGCCACCGCCGGTGCACCAGCCCACACGGCGGATCATCTGCTCGCCTTCGATCAGCAGCGGCTCGCGGCCCAGCACCTCCTGCACGTGCCGGGCGAAGTCGCGCGGCGAGACCGGTTCGGGCAGCGCGCCGAGCAGGCCGACCACACGTCTGTCGGCCGGGTCCAGCGGGCCTTCGACGGTGATGCCCAATTGGCGGGCGAGCTGCACGTTGTTGCCCACCTCTGGGTGTACGTCCAGCGGCAGGTGGAAGGCCAGCAGGCTGAGATCGTGTTGCAGCAGGGCCTTCACCCGGCGCTGCTTCATGCCGGTGATGCAAGGGTTCTCGCCCTTCCAGAAATAGCCATGGTGCACCAGCAGCAGATCGGCTTCGGCCTGCACGGCGGCGTCGATCAATGCCTGGCTGGCGGTGACGCCGCTGACGATGCGCCGCACCTGTGGCCGACCCTCGACCTGCAAGCCATTGGGGCAGTAGTCCTGAAAGCCCTTGCTGGCCAAATAGCGTTCGGCTTCGGCGACCAGCGTATCGAGAGCGACAGCCATGGAAAAAACTCCTTCAAATCGACCTTGGTGACAGGCGCGCTGCCCGTATAATGCCGGCCATTATGAGCCGCCGACCGCCCCGCGAACACCGTCCGTGGTCGCCGCTCGCCGCAGCGTCGTACCGGCATGTGCCCCGACGCTGCGGCCCCCGCCCTACTCCCAGGATTCGTTCGATGCTCAAGGCTTTGCGTTACGTCGGCTGGCCCCTTCTGACCGGGATCATGATCGCGCTGTTGGTGATCCAGCGTTTCCCCCAGTGGGTGGGCCTGCCCAGCCAGGACGTCAACCTGCAACAGGCGCCGCAGAGCGGCCAAGTGGTGCAGGGGCCGGTGTCGTACGCCGACGCGGTCACCCACGCGGCACCGGCGGTGGTCAACCTCTACACCACCAAGGTGGTCAACAAGAACGCCGCCCATCCTTTGTTCGAAGACCCGCAATTCCGCCGTTTCTTCGGCGACAACCTGCCCAAGCAGCGGCGCTGGGAGTCGAGCCTGGGCTCGGCGGTGATCATGAGCCCCGAGGGCTACCTGCTGACCAACAACCACGTCACCAGCGGTGCCGACCAGATCGTGGTGGCCCTCAAGGACGGCCGCGAGACCCTGGCACGGGTGATCGGCAGCGATCCGGAAACCGATCTGGCGGTACTCAAGATCGACCTTCAGGACCTGCCGGCCATCACCATCGGCCGCTCCGACACCCTGCGCATCGGTGACGTGTCGCTGGCCATCGGCAACCCGTTCGGCGTCGGCCAGACGGTCACCATGGGCATCATCAGCGCCACCGGGCGCAACCAGTTGGGCCTGAACAACTACGAAGACTTCATCCAGACCGACGCCGCGATCAACCCCGGCAACTCCGGCGGCGCGCTGGTCGATGCCAACGGCAACCTCACTGGCATCAACACGGCGATCTTCTCCAAGTCCGGCGGCTCGCAGGGCATCGGCTTCGCCATTCCGGTCAAGCTGGCGCTGGAGGTGATGAAGTCGATCATCGAGCATGGCCAGGTGATCCGTGGCTGGCTGGGCATCGAAGTGCAGCCGTTGAGCCCGGAGCTGGCCGAATCCTTCGGCCTCAAGGGCCGTCCGGGCATCGTCGTCGCCGGCATCTTCCGTGAAGGCCCGGCGGCGCGAGCCGGATTGCAGGTCGGCGACGTGATCCTGAACATCAATGGCGAGCCGGCCGGCGATGGCCGCAAGTCGATGAACCAGGTGGCACGGATCAAGCCCAACAACAAAGTGGCCATCGAAGTGATGCGCAACGGCAAGCAGCTCAAACTGATCGCCGAGGTCGGCCTGCGTCCGCCACCGGCGCCGGTGGTCAAGCAGCAAGAGAAGTAGCCGTCGAAGCGCCGACGCACGGCGGCGCTAAAACCTGTAGGGTGACGCCATCGTTCGCCCTGGCGGCCTATGCGAAAAGTCCCGAGGCGAAGGTCGAATGTGGCGATTTCCTACCCGGCACCGACGAGTGTTCAAGGCTTTCGCACAGACCTTACCCACCCACTGGCTGGTGCTTTCCCGCACTTGAACAGGAAAGCGCCCACTTCATGGAGCAGACATGACCGACCCGTTGATCCTAGAACCGCAAAAGACCGCCGATGCCTGTGTCATCTGGCTGCACGGTCTGGGCGCCGACCGCTACGACTTCCTGCCGGTGGCCGAAGCGTTGCAGGGAGGCCTGCTCAGCACGCGCTTCATCATGCCCCAGGCGCCGACCCGCGCGGTGACCATCAACGGCGGCTATGCCATGCCCAGCTGGTACGACATCAAGGCGATGAGCCCGGCACGGGCCATCGACGAGGCGCAGTTGGACGAATCGGCCGCTCAGGTGGTGGCGTTGATCGAGGCAGAGCGCAGCAAGGGCATCGACCTTTCGCGCATCTTCCTCGCCGGCTTCTCCCAGGGCGGCGCGGTGGTGCTGCACACGGCCTACGTCGCCTGGCAGGAAGCGCTGGGCGGCGTACTGGCACTGTCGACCTACGCCCCCACCTTCGGCGACGAACACCAGCTCAGCGCCTGCCAGCAGCGTACGCCTGCGCTCTGCCTGCATGGTGTGCACGACCCGGTGGTGATCCCCTCGATGGGCCGCACCGCCTTCGAATACCTCAAGCGGTGGGGCGTGGCGGCAGAGTGGAAGGAATACCCGATGGAGCACCAGGTGCTACCTGCGCAGATTCAAGACATCTTCGACTGGTTGGCCGCGCGCCTACGCTGATCGACGCGGCCACTTTGTAGTTGCCTGCGAACCGTACTACGCCGCGCATGGAACTTGCTTTACACTGCCCGGCGTACATTCCTTAATCAGTTGATGAGACGACCGTGCTCAAGGCACTCAAGAAACTATTCGGCAAGGACGAGGCAGCCTCCCGGGCCGTCGCGCCCGCTGCCCCCGTGATACAACCGCCGCCGGCCGCCGCTGCGCCGGCTTCCCCGCCATCTCCGGCGCCGACTCACGCCACCCCGCCCATGCCTACGGCTGCCAGCGAGCCTGTCGAACCCGTCGCCAAACCCAAACCCCGTCGCGAGCGCAAGCCCAAGCCGCAAGCCTCGTTATGGAAGCTGGAAGATTTCGTCGTCGAACCGGCCGAGGGCAAGACGCGCTTTCACGACTTCAAGCTGTCGCCCGAACTGATGCACGCCATCCATGACCTGGGCTTCCCCTACTGCACGCCGATCCAGGCGCAGGTGCTGGGGCATACCCTGCGCGGTCAGGACGCCATCGGTCGCGCGCAGACCGGCACCGGCAAGACCGCGGCCTTCCTGATCTCGATCATCGCCCAATTGCAACAGACGCCGCCGCCCAAGGAGCGTTACATGGGCGAGCCGCGCGCACTGATCATCGCTCCCACCCGTGAGCTGGTGGTGCAGATCGCCAAGGACGCGGCGGGGCTGACTAAATACAGCGGTCTGAACGTCATGACCTTCGTCGGCGGCATGGATTTCGACAAGCAGCTCAAGGCCCTCGAAGCCCGCCACTGCGACATCCTGGTCGCGACCCCAGGTCGCTTGATGGACTTCCATCAGCGCGGTGAGGTGCACCTGGACATGGTCGAAGTGATGGTGCTCGACGAAGCCGACCGCATGCTCGACATGGGCTTCATCCCCCAGGTACGGCAGATCATTCGCCAGACCCCGCCCAAGGTGGAGCGCCAGACCCTGCTGTTCTCGGCCACCTTCACCGAGGATGTGATGAACCTGGCCAAGCAGTGGACCACCGAGCCCGCCATCGTCGAGATCGAGCCGGAAAGCGTGGCCAGCGACACCGTCGAGCAGCACGTCTATGCCGTAGCCGGCAGCGACAAGTACAAGCTGCTGTACAACCTGGTGACGCAGAACGGCTGGTCGCGGGTGATGGTCTTCGCCAACCGCAAGGACGAGGTGCGGCGCATCGAAGAGCGCCTGGTGCGCGACGGCATCAACGCCGCGCAGTTGTCGGGCGACGTACCGCAGCACAAGCGCATCCGCACCCTGGAAAACTTCCGTGAGGGCCGCGTGACCGTGCTGGTGGCCACCGACGTGGCGGGCCGTGGCATCCACATCGACGGCATCAGCCATGTGATCAATTTCACCCTGCCCGAAGACCCGGACGACTATGTGCACCGCATCGGTCGTACCGGACGTGCCGGGGCCAATGGCGTGTCGATCAGCTTTGCCGGGGAAGACGACTCGTACCAGTTGCCGGGTATCGAGGAGCTGCTGGGGCGCAAGATCAAATGCGAAATGCCGCCTGAAGCGTTGCTAACACCCGTACCGCGTAAACCCTAGGCCCTCAGGAGCGGGCGCCATCCGCTCCTGGCCAATCACCAGCGCTGCGCCGCGTCCTGGTCGCTCTGCTTGCCCTCGACCCAACGCGGTCCCTCGCCCGTGCTTTCCTTCTTCCAGAACGGGGCACGGGTCTTCAGGTAATCCATGATGAAGTCGCAGGCGGCGAACGCCGCCTGCCGGTGCGCGCTGGCCACGCCGACGAAGACGATCGGCTCACCTGGGGCCAACGCGCCGATACGGTGCAGCACTTCGACCTTGAGCAGCGGCCAACGCTGCTCGGCTTCAGCCACGATCTTGGCCAAGGCCTTTTCCGTCATACCGGGGTAGTGCTCGAGGAACATTCCCGCCACGTCGCGACCGTCGTTGAAGTCGCGCACGTAGCCCACGAAGCTCACCACCGCGCCCACGCCGACATTCGCCGCGTGCATGGCGTTGACCGCCTGGCCCGGATCGAAAGCGCCTTCCTGCACGCATACGGCCATGTTCAACCTCCGGTCACGGGCGGGAAGAATGCGACTTCGTCACCCTCTGCGAGCGGCTCGGCCAGCCGGCACAGATCCTGGTTGCGCGCGCACATCAGGTTCTGCTCGGCCAGCACGGCGTAAGCTTCGCCACGGGCGAGCAAGGCCTGGCGCACATCGTCGACGCACGCGAACTGGCCCGCCAGCGCTTCGCCATCCAGGCCCAAGCGTTCGCGGTAGCGGGCGAAGTACACCACCTGCACGTTCACGAGGCGCCCGCCATGAAGTCGCCGCTCTTGCCGCCGCGCTTTTCCAGCAAGCGGACCTGCTCGATGACCATGCCTTTGTCCACCGCCTTGCACATGTCGTAGATCGTCAGCGCGGCCACGCTGGCCGCCGTGAGCGCTTCCATTTCCACGCCGGTCTGCCCGGCCAGCTTGCAGCGCGCCTGGATCAGCACACAGGCGTCGCCTTCGGCGCGCAGCTGGACCTTGACGCTGGTGAGCATCAGCGGGTGGCAGAGGGGAATCAGGTCGCTGGTCTTCTTCGCCGCCTGGATGCCGGCGATACGCGCCACGGCGAACACGTCGCCCTTGGGGTGCTCGCCCTCGACGATCATGCGTAGGGTCTGCGGCAGCATGCGCACGCGGGCCTCGGCCACCGCTTCGCGCGCGGTGACGGCTTTCTCGGTGACGTCGACCATGTTGGCCCGCCCCTGGGAATCAAGGTGTGTCAGCACTGCTCTGCTCCTGTGAAGGGAGCTGCGAGTGTAAACCCCGGGGCCACGCTTGCGCAGGGAAAAATCGGGCGGCGTGCCGCCCGATGTCCGACCTTACATATGCGACTCGGCGTATTCGGCCAGTACCGAACGCGGTACCCCTTGCAGGGTGATGTGCACGCCGTGGGGGAAGTCCTTGAAGCGCTCGGTGAGGTAGGTCAGACCGGAGCTTGTAGCGGACAGGTAGGGGGTGTCGATCTGCGCCAGGTTGCCCAGGCAGACCACTTTGGAACCGGCGCCCGCGCGGGTGATGATGGTTTTCATCTGGTGCGGGGTGAGGTTCTGGCACTCGTCGATCAGGATCAGGCTCTGCTGGAAGCTGCGACCGCGGATGTAGTTGAGCGATTTGAACTGCAACGGTACCCGTTCGAGGATGTATTCGACGCTGCCGTGGGTGCTTTCGTCGTCCATGTGCAGGGCTTCGAGGTTGTCGGTGATGGCGCCCAGCCAAGGCTCCATCTTCTCGGCCTCGGTGCCGGGCAGGAAGCCGATCTCCTGGTCCAGGCCCTGCACGCTGCGGGTGGCGATGATGCGCCGGTAGCGCTTGCTGACCATGGTCTGCTCGATGGCCGCCGCCAGGGCCAGGATGGTCTTGCCCGAGCCGGCGGCGCCGGTCAGGTTGACCAGGTGGATGTCGGGGTCGAGCAGCGCGAGCAGCGCCAGGCTCTGGTGGATGTCGCGCGGTTTGAGGCCCCAGGCTTCCTGGTGCAGCAGCGGTTCCTGGTGCAGGTCGAGCAGCAGCAATTCACCTTCGCGAGCGCCTTTGATCCAGCCCACGAAGCCCTGTTCGTCGATGATGAATTCGTTGACGTGTACCGCCGGCAAGGCTTCGGCCAATTGCACGCGGTGCCAGGTGCGTCCGCGCTCCTGGCGGGTATCGACCTTGCTGACGCGGTCCCAGAACGAGCCATTGACCGAGTGATAGCCCTTGGACAGCAGGGACACGTCGTCGACCAGCTGATCGGTGCTGTAGTCCTCGGCGGCGATGCCGCAGGCGCGCGCCTTCAGGCGCATGTTGATGTCTTTGGTGACCAGCACCACGTCGAGGTCGGTACGCTTGGCGCGCAGCTCGAGGAGCTGGTTGATGATGATGTTGTCGTTCAGGTGCGCCGGCAGCACATGGCTGGCTTCATGGCGCGGGCTCATCAGGATCGACAGAAAGCCCTTCGGCCCGTTCTTGCCACGCTGGATCGGCACGCCCTGCTCCACTGCGCTGGGTGTGGCGTCGCCGAGCGTCTGATCGATCAGGCGGATGGCCTGGCGACAGTCGGCGGCGATCGATTGTTTGCCGGTCTTGAGCTTGTCGAGTTCCTCCAGCACGGTCATCGGCAAGGCGACGTGGTGCTCCTCGAAGTTGAGTAACGCGTTGGGGTCGTGAATCAGGACATTGGTATCGAGGACATAGAGGATTGGCTTGCTGGAGGAAGGGGTGCGTCCTTGGTCATCCATACTCGGTCACCTTATATCGAAGCCACGTAGCACGTGCCGCTGCGCTACAGATTGACCGCCGTTCTCCCCGTATCCGCGTCGTTACGGGCGGGGGGCGCACCTGGCAAGGGGAGTCTGGATGACGCCACCTGTGCTGCAGGATTCGGCTGTCTGGCTTCTTTCATACCGCAAAACCCATGACGGGAAAAAGCACTTTCACGCGGATGTGCAGTTTATTTTTCCGATCGCCCAAGCGACCTTGCGTACGGCCGAACGACGGCTAAAGTGATAGGCCTCGCCCTGGTGCCTCAACGTGTCGACGTGCCATAGGCGTGGCAGTCTTCCCAGCCCAGACCGCTCTGCGCGGTGTTCTCCAGCAACCACTCGACGGCCGGCTGCGCCTTGTCCAGGCTGTCGTGGAACTGCACCACGCCCTTGCGCCACAGCAGCATCAAGGTCAGCACGCGTTGCGCCGAGGCCTGGCTGTCGAGGCTGCCGTCGTCCTGGGCGTCGATGTCCCACAACGACACCTGCAACCCCTGGCTGGCCATGAAGCCGTCGCCATCGCTGCGCCGCTGCCCATAGGGCGGACGGAACAGCGGCACGTACTGCGTCGGCAGATCGCTCTGCACCCGCGCCTGGCTGCGCCGCAGCGAGTCCTGCCAGCCCTGCCACTGCGCATGGGAGCGGTATTCCCAGCCCTGGATGCCGACGCACTGCCGCGCGTACAACGCACGCAGCGCCTCGACCGAACTGGCGCCGCGGCGTTGCTGCAAGCGGTTGCCGAGCACGAAGAAGGTACCTTCGACCTGCTGGCGCCGCAGGTAGTCGGTCAGGCCGTCGGTGGCGCCGCCTGGCGCACTCGGGCCGCCGACGAAGCTCAACAGGAACACGCGGTCGTTGAGGGTTGCGCCGTCGCGCTCGGCATCCGACAGCCGCTCAACTTCGCTGGAGGTCTGGCCGAGCAGCGCCGCCTTGCGCAACTGCTCGTCGAGGTAACGCTGGTGGAAGCGGTAGCTGGGCTCCACCCAACCGGTATAGAACTCGCCGACATCGTCGGCGAATTGCGCAGCTTGGGTGCGCAACTCAGCGAGACTTTCCAGCGGATAGCAGAACGAGGCGTCCTGTTCGCAGCTCAGTTGCGCCTGCTGGTAGTTGTGCCATAACCGCTGCCATAGCCGCGCACGCACGGCGCGCACTTTCTGCAAGTTGACCTGGCGCAGGCCCAGACGCGCCGCCAGCGCCGTTTCGTCGAGCTGTTCGCTGTCGTTGAGCGCGCGCGCGAAAGAGAGAATTTCCGCCCGCGAAGCGACGTCGAACAGCACCGGGCTGTCCAGCCGCTCGGGCCATGCTGCGCGGTCGAGGCTGACATAGGGCGAGACGGGCGCGGCCTGTACGGTCAGGCCTAACAGACCTGCCAGCAGGCCCAAGACAATGCGCACGATCGATCACTCCGCAAAAGACATGGCCGGCACTATAGCCTCTGCCCCGTCCGAGGTCTGCGTTTGTCGCCATGCCGATTTGGCCTGGCGCGACCTGCGCCGTAGAATCCCCCATCGACTTCAGGAGCCGCACCGATGCTGACGGTGATTTCCCCCGCCAAGACCCTCGACTACGACACCCCGCCCGTCACCGAGCGTTCCACCCTGCCGCAGCACCTCGAGCATGCCGAGTTGCTCATCGCGCAACTGCGCGAGCTGAGCCCGGCGCAGATCGCCGCGCTGATGCACCTTTCGGACAAGCTTGCCGGCCTCAATGCCGCGCGCTTCGGCAGCTGGAGCACCGAGTTCAGCCCGAGCAACGCCAAGCAGGCGCTGCTCGCCTTCAAGGGCGACGTCTACACCGGCCTGGACGCCGAAAGCCTCGGCGAAGACGACTTCAGCTATGCCCAGGACCACCTGCGCATGCTCTCGGGCCTCTATGGTCTGCTGCGTCCCCTCGATCTGATGCAGCCCTACCGCCTGGAAATGGGCACCAAACTGGCCAACCCGCGCGGCAAGGACCTCTACGCGTTCTGGGGTGCGCGCATCAGCCAATGGCTGAACCAAGCCCTGGCCGACCAAGGCGACGATCTGCTGCTGAACCTGGCCAGCAACGAGTACTTCGGCGCGGTCAAACGCAGCGCGCTCGAGGCTCGGGTGATCGACGTCGACTTCAAGGACTTGAAGAACGGCCAGCACAAGATCATCAGCTTCTACGCCAAGAAGGCGCGGGGCATGATGAGCCGTTTCGTGATCAAGGAGCGCATCGAAGACCCGCAGCATTTGCAGGGTTTCGATGAACAGGGCTACTACTACAGCGCTGAGCAGTCCACACCGGACCATCTGGTGTTCTTGCGCGACCAGGCGCCGGCCTGACGCGGCAAAAGGAACCCCGCTCGCGCCACGTCGCGCGAGCAGACGAACGCGCCCGACGTCTACAGATTGAGCGTGAGCAAACCTTTGCTTCTGTATGACTCGCCCATGTAAGAGAACTCCACGTCGAACTGGATCTCGATGGTCTGGCCGGGCGTGAGGCTCACCACAGCAGGACTGAACAGTGTGGCTGGCACGACCGATTGATGGATGGTCATGAACGCGTTTCTTACAGTTGGGTTTGCAGGGTCGTCATAGATGAGGGTGAACAACACACCCAGCGAATTCAAGTCGCCCTGAAGGTTCTCGTCCTGCCTTACCCAGACCAAGCTTGGTTTGTCGGACGTGCCAGAATAGCTGAAGTGGTCGGCGTCGAACCTTGCGTTGCTCGCCAGTTCGGGCTTGAAGGTGGCTGACGCCACACCCGAAGCATTGGCTTTCGCCGCTGATATCGCCGATACCGAAAACGCGCCATCGCTAACCTCGATCTCGAGACCATTCTCGTCGACGGCCGTGAATTCGAACTTGCCCTGGATGATCACCCGGTCGCTTTCGCTCCGTTTGAAGTCCTTGAGCTTGCCGCGTACCGCCGCCCCTGAATGGTCGCCGCCTATATAGGCCGAGATGCCGTACTCGCCGATGTTGTAATTGCCGTCGGCAATGTCCTCGGAAAAACCGATGTAGACGAACTGGTTCCTGTCATTGATGCCGATGACCCCACCGGATGGGTCGATCTTGGTGGTGAGGGACGTGGGTTTACCGTCGATGGTAGCGCTCATGTAGCCTTGATCGTGAATGGCGTGCTCGGAAGTAGTCATGTCAGTTCCTTAAGCGCTTGGCGTCGTATTTGCGGAGTGTTGCTGCCTATCAGGCAGCGCTTGGCGACTACCCTAGAGTCAACGGCGCTCAATTTGTACTGGCAGAAATGCCAGGCGCCAGAACCGCACGCGCCGCCAGCTGTGTGCTCAAGCCGCGTCCTGCCACAGACCCCTGCCCCACACTGCACGCACCGCTCAAGGCGCTTTGAACCCCAGATCGAATACCGCTAGCATGGCCAAACCACTTCCCACCCAGGCTCGCATTCCATGCTCATCGGCGCGTTGTTGCTGCTCACTTGGCTGGCCCTGCTGCTGCGCTACCCGCAAAAGGCCCTGCCACTGTCGCTGGCAGCCGTGCTGGGGCTGGGTCTGGTCGCGACGTGGGTCGCCTGGCAAGACACCCGTGAGGCCGCGCAACTGGCGCGGCTCGACCTGCGGCTGAGCTATGCACCAGACGGTTGCCCGGCCGATCGGCCTTTGCAGGTACGGATGAAAAACGCCAACGCGGCACCGCTGAGCGAATTGCGCTGGCGCATTGCCGCTTATGCGCCGGGCGATACCGTCAACCTCGCCGAAAGCACCTACAGCGCGCCGCGTTATCGCGGGCCGGGCGAGCTACAAGCCGGCGCCGAATGGAGCGACTGCCTGCCGCTGCCGCCACTGCGCAGTGGCTATCGCGCGCAGACCCTGGAGTTTCGTGCAGAGCACCTGCAAGGGCGCTTCGCCAACTGAACGGGGCTCACGCTGGAAACAGGCCGGCTGCGTTGCCGCGCACATGCCGCGCCCCCTGCGCCGAGGGTGACGAGGCCCGGCACGCACGGCAAAGCTCCGTAAGCGGTCCGCTCAGCCCACTACCTGGAAAAATGCTTCCTCGAAGCGTTGCATCTGCGCCGCATCGCCGACACTGACCCGCAGCCAGGTCGGCCAACTCGGCCATACCCGCCCCACCAGCACCTGCGCCTTGGCCAACGCCTGCGCCACCTCCCCGGCCGGCCGCCGCACATCGACCATGAAACAGTTGGCCTGCGAGGCCGTGCAGCGCCAGCCCGCCTGCCGCAGCCGCGCCAGGGTCGAGTCGCGCAAGCGCTGGTTGTCGCGCTTGCGCTGCGCGACCAGGGGGCCGTCCTGCAAGCTGGCCAGGGCGCCGCGCAGGCTGGGCTCGGCAGCGACGTTGTAGCCGTCGAACGCCTCCAGTCGTGCCAACAGCGCAGGCTGCCCGATGGCCAAACCTACGCGGGCGCCGGCCATGCCGTACAGCTTGGAGAAGGTGCGCAACACCAGCAGGTTGGGATGTCTGGCGACCAAGGGCAGGCAGCTGGGCGCATCGCTGAAGTGGATGTAGGCCTCGTCGACCACCACCACGGTGTCGGACGGCGCCTTGGCGATCAGCCGCTGCAACGCTGTCGCCGGCGTCAGGGTGCCGGTGGGGTTGTTGGGATTGCACACATAGAGCATGCCCGGCGCGCTATCGGCAGCCAGCATGGCGTCCACGTCGTGGGCATGCCGGGCGTCCAGGGGTATGGCATGCACCTGCGTGCCACGCGCCTGGGCGGTGTCGACCGGCGCTTCGTAGGAGGGCTCGGCCACCACCAGGCTGCGTTTGTCGGTGAAGGCATGCACGGCGTACTGCAGGGCCAGCTTGGAGCCGCAGAACACCTGTACCTGGTCTTCGCTCAGACCGTTCTGCCGCGCGAATACCTCGATCAGTTGGTATTGCAATGGATAGGGATAACGGCCGCAACCGGCGATGCCCGCCTGCATGGCTGCGCGCGCCGCCGCGCTCGGCCCCCACGGGCTCTCGTTGTAGTTGAGCCGTACGGGTGAGGGGTCGGCAGGCGCTGGCAGTGCCCAGCTGACCTGGCTGGCCTGACTGAAGAACGGCAGGGCCGCACCGAGACCGACGAGACGACGCCGCGATAAACCTTCCATGTGGTAGTGCCTCCAGGGAGTCGATGACTAAAGGACGCCTGGAGCGGAACGGTCTTTAGGGTGGCACGGCGCCATGCCCGGCTGCTCCAAGGCGGGCTCGCAATGACTAATGGCAGTCAGTCACGCGTAGACAGCGTCATCTGGGGCTGCTGCGCAGCCCATCGCGGCTAATCGGAGCGCCGAACCGGCCGCTCTTACAGGGTTCCTTTGTGAGACTTCGTGCAGCCAAGTCTTTCAGGCGACAAAAACCGTGTTGGAGCGGCTTCAGCTGCGATGGCCTGCGCAGCAGGCCTTATTCAGGCAGGCATCGTAGAGCACCTGATGTAACCGATCGCAGTCATCAGGCCCCGATTGCCCAACGGACCGGATTGGTCCGCAATACCGCCTGATCGCACGCATTGTTCGGCGCACTCTGCCAGACTCTCCCTCCCTGCCCTCGTCACGGTCCCGCGCCATGCCCACTGCCTTGATCACCGGTTGTTCCAGCGGCATCGGCCGCGCCCTGGCCGACGCCTTGCGCGATGCCGGCTACGCGGTCTGGGCCACGGCGCGGCAAGCGGGCGACGTCGAGTGCCTGGCCGCGGCCGGCTTCATCGCCCGTGCGCTGGACGTCAACGACCGCCCTGCGCTGCTGCGTCTGTTCGATGAGGTGCAGGCGCGCGGCGCGGGCCTCGACCTGCTGGTCAACAACGCCGGCTATGGCGCCATGGGCCCGCTGCTCGACGGCGGCGCCGACGCACTGCGCCAGCAATTCGAAACCAACGTGTTCGCCCTGGTGGACGTGACCCGCGTGTTCTTCCCGCTGCTGCGCCGCAGCCAGGGCACGGTGGTCAACATCGGCAGCGTGTCGGGCGTGCTGGTCACGCCGTTCGCCGGCGCCTACTGCGCTTCCAAGGCAGCGGTGCATGCGCTGAGCGATGCCCTGCGCCTGGAGCTGTCGCCATTCGGCATCACCGTCCTGCAAGTACAACCCGGCGCCATCGCCTCGCAGTTCGCCAGCACCGCCCAGCGCCAGGCGGCCGAGGTGTTGCAGGCCGACTCGCCCTGGTGGCCCTTGCGTGCGCAGGTCGAGGCGCGCGCCCGGGCTTCGCAGGACCACCCCACCCCCGCAGCGCAACTGGCCCGAGGCGTGCTCGCCGCGCTGCAACGGCGCCCGCTGCCGGCCGTGGTGCGCTTGGGTAATGGCAGCACCGCCCTGCCGCTGCTCGCCAGACTGGTGCCGCGGCGCCTGCTGGACTGGGCGCTGCGCAAGCGTTTCGGGCTACTGCGACGGCTGTGACGCAGGCGCGGCCTCGAACGCCTCCCAGCCTCCGCCCAGCGCCTTGTACAAGCCCACCATGGCCTGGGCCACCGCCGCCGAGCTGTCGATCCACTGCTCTTCGCTGGCCAGCAGCGCGCTCTGCACGCTGAGCACGTTGAGAAAGTCCACCGCCCCTTCCACGTACTGGCGCTGCGCGGTCTGCAGGGCGATGCGGTTCTGCCGCACGGCTTCGGCCAAATGGTCGCGGCGCAACTGACTGGCGTTGTACAGGCGCAGCACATCGTCGATCTCGTGCCAGGCGCCGAGCACGGTCTTGCGGTAGTTCACCGCCGCTTCCTGCTGTTGCGCCTCGCGCAGTTGCAGCACGCCCTTGAGCCGCCCGCCCTCGAAGATCGGCAGCGACAGCTGTGGGCCGACCGCGAAGCGGCGTGCGCTCCAGCTACCCAGGTCGGCCAGTTGCAGCGACTGCAAGCCCACGCTGCCCGACAGGCGAATGCTCGGGTAGAAGTCGGCCTGGGCCACGCCAATGCTGGCAGTGGCGGCATGCAGTCGCGCTTCGGCCTGGCGGATGTCCGGCCGCCGCGCGGCCAGTTGCGAGGGCAGGCCGATGGCGAAGCGCTGTTGCGGCTCGGGCACGGCGCCAGGGGCCAGCAACTGCGTCTGCAAACGCCCGGGCGGCTCGGCGGCGAGCAGGCTCAAGGCGTTGATCAGGTCGTCGCGTCGGGCCTGCAAAGTAGGCAGGCGCGCCTCGATGGAGGCGACTTGCGCGCTGGCCTGGGCCACGTCCAATTGGGTCGCCACGCCTTCGTTCAAGCGGTCTTGCGACAGCTCCAGGCCATGCCGGGCGAGCTTGAGGTTGTCCTCGGTGACGCCCAGTGTGCGCTGCACGGCGCGCAGTTGGATGTAGTCGCGTGCGGTTTCGGCCAGCAGCGTCAACAGCACGCCGCGACGGTCGTCCTCGGCCACCTGCACGTTGGCATCGGCCGCCTCCACTTGGCGCCGTACGCGGCCCCAGAGGTCCAGCTCCCAGCCGGCGGTGAGGTCGCCTTGCCACAGGCTATAGGCGGATTTACCGGCATGGCCGGACGGATCGTTCAGGCCTTCGGCGCTGTTGCGCGCGCGGCTGTAGCCGGCCTCGGCGTCCACCGACGGCAGTTCTTCGGCGGCCACCGAGCTGCGCGCGGCGCGGCTTTGCAGCACGCGGGCGCTGGCCAGCCGCAGGTCGAGGTTGCGCGCCGTCACCTGCTCGATCAGGGCACTGAGACGGGCGTCATGGAAATTGTCCCACCAGCGCTGTTGCAGGGGTTCGGCGCGCGGCTGGCTGGCCGCGGCCTCACCGCGCGGCGACGACCACTGCGCCGGTGCCTGGCTGTGTGGCGCCTGGAAGTCCGGGCCCAGGCTACAGCCGGCCAGGGTTGCGGCGAGCAGCAAAGGGCTGAAACGGGCCATGGCCTTCATCGCGCGCTGATCTCGCGGCCGACGGGGCTCTCCGCGAGGCTATCGACGTGGCCATCGGCGTCGGTCTCGATGGTCGCCTCGACCGACATGCCGACACGCAACCGCTCCAAGCCGGGCTGGCCGGCATCGAAGACGATCTTCACCGGAATGCGCTGCACCACTTTGGTGAAGTTGCCGGTGGCGTTGTCGGGCTTGACCGCAGCGAAGGTCACGCCGGTGGCCGGGGCGATGCTCTGCACGTGGCCGTGCAGGCTGTGTTCGGCGAAGGTGTCGACCCGCAAGTGCACCGGCTGGCCGGGATGCACGTGGGTCAGTTGCGTTTCGAGGAAGTTGCCGACCACGTAGGCCTCGGCCAGCGGCACCACCGACAGCAGTCGCGTGCCGGGGCTGACGTAGGCGCCGACACGCAGCGCGCGCTCGCCGACCATGCCGTCGACGGGGGCGGTGATGCGCGTGTACGACAGGTCCAGGCGCGCCTTCTCCACCTCAGCGCCGGCCTGCTTGAACTGGCCTTCGGCGCTGTCGCGCTGGGCGCTGAGCACATCCACCTGCTTGCGTGCGGCGAGCAAGGCCGCGGCGCTGTTGGCCTGCTGCGCGCGGGCCTGTTCGACCCGGCTGCGCGCCTGCTGGGCGTTCTGCACGGTGCCGGCGCCCTGTTCGGCCAGGCGCCCGTAACGGCCCACTTCGTGTTCGGCGAAGGCCGTCTCGGCCTTGGCTGCCCTCACCGCCGCTTCGGCCTGGGCGATCAGCGCGGCCTGGCGTTCGAGGGTCGCCTGGGCGTTGGCGCGCTGCGCCTGGGCCACGCTCTGGCGGGCCAGCGCGGCGTCCAGAGCGGCCTGGTAGTCGCGGTCGTCGAGGCTGGCGAGCAGTTGCCCGGCCTTGACCTGCTGGTTGTCCTCGACGAGCACCTGCTTGACGAAGCCGGCCACTTTCGGCGCGACCACGGTGTAGTCGGCCACCACGTAGGCGTCCTCGGTGCTTTGCCGATGGTCGCTGCCCAGCAGCCAGCGGCCGGCGAGCACGGCCAGCGCCGCCACGGCGAGCACGCCGGCGATGATAAGGGTCTTGCGGTTGTCCTTCATGTCAGCGGTTCTCGGTCACAGGTTCAGGCCACCGCACGCGGCGGGTAGACCCGGGTAGGTACGAAAGGAATCAGGCAGATCAGCGCGACGCCGATCCCTGCCATCACCAGATACAGGTCGGCCGAGGTCAGCACCTGGGCCTGTTCATGAATGCGCTGGGCGAGCCCGGCGGCGCGATCGTCGAGTTGCGGCGCGTTGCCCAGGCTGTCGACCAGGTGGTTGGAATGGAAATGCCGGCGCCAGGTACCCAGCAGCTCCAGCACCGCCGTGGCCACCACCGCAGCCAAACCCTTGACCGTGTTGAACCAGGCCGAGGCGAACGGCCCTTCCTGGGGGCTCATGCCGTTGGTCGACAGCATCAGCAGCGGCAGCACCGCCATGGGCTGGCCGAACACCTGCAGCAGGTAGATCGGGTAGAAGTCGTCGCGGATCCAGGCGCTGGTCAGCCCGTTGCTGCCCAGGCACGACAGCACCAGCAGGCCCAGGCCCATGGCCAGCACCCAGCGGCAATCGACGGCGCGCAGGTTGCACAGCGCCGCGGTCAACGGCAGCGCGAGCAACTGCGGCAGCGCCACCAACAGCATCAGCGGGCTGGTCTGCGCCGGCCGATAGCCTTGGATCTGCGCCAGATACGCCGACGGCAGGCTGCCCGAACCGGACAGCACCACCAGCACCCCGGCCAGCGTCACCAGCGCGAAGGCCAGGTTGCGCCGCGACAGCAGCCGCAGCTGGAAGAACGGCACCGGCTCCGACCACTCGTTGTACATGAACAGCACCAGCAGCAACCCACCACTGCCCAGCAGCGCCGTGATCAGGGGCGAGTCGAACCAGCCCCAACGATCGCCCAGCGACAGGCCCAGCACCAGGCAGCTCAGGGCCGGCAGCCCGAGCAGCACGCCGCGCCAGTCGAACTGGGCGAAGCGCTCCAGGCGCAACGGGTCTTGCGGCAAACCCCAGGCCACGCAGGCCATGGCCAGCAGCGACGGCGCGATGATCTGCCAGAACGCCCATTGCCAGCCGACGTATTCGGTCCACAGGCCTGCCAGCGGCGTGCCCAGATTCGGGCCGAAGGTGGCGGTCAAGGCATAGCAGGCCAGGCCATAGATCTTGATGCCCGGCGGCAGGAAGCGCAGCGCCACGCTCATCAGCATCGGCGGCAAGGCCCCGGCCGCCAGCCCTTGCAGGATGCGCAGCAGCATCAGGCTGTGCAGGTTCGGTGCGAAGGGTTGCAGCAGACCGAGCACGGCGAACAGGGCGATGGCGCACAGGGTGAAACGGCGCAGGGAAAACGTGGTGGCCAGCCAGGGCGAAAAGGCCATGGCCGACACCGACGCGGCGCTGTACACCGCCAGCAGCCAGGCACCTTCGTCGGCGCCGATGCCCATGCCGCCGCGGATGTCGGCCAGCGACAGCTTGGTCACGGCTTCGTTGAGGCCGGCACACAGCACCGCCAGCAGCACGCCGAACAACCCGGTCACCACGCGCGGACCGAACGCCGATGGCGCCGGCGCGGCCGCTGACGGCGCAGAGGCGAGCGTCGGCGGGGGGGTGAACGACACCGCCATGCCTGAAATCTCCAGCAATAATTTAAGGCTGTGCAGTCTAGAAAGGTCGAATGCTTACGAAAACTGACTTATCGGCAGTTTTATTTTGCGTCCGGCGCAATCGGCGGGTGTTGGTTCTAGGCCCACTGTCCTTCGTCACCCATTTCCATCTGACAACAGGCCTTCAGGGTCTGGCGCAGCCAGCGGTGCGCGGGGTCGTTGTGGTAGCGCGGGTGCCAGGCCTGCATGACCGTCACCCGCTCCATCGGCAGCGGAATGTCGAAGGCCCGTAGCGGCAGGTCGAGCTTGTTGACGCTGGCGAGAATGTTGGCCGGCATCGGCAGGATCAGGTCGGAATCGGGCAGGGAAAACATCGCCGAATGGAAGCTCGGGGTGATCAGCGCCACATGCCGTTGCACCTTGTGCAGCGCCAGTTCCGCATCGATCGGACCGTTGGCGCGGCCACGGCGCGAGACGCTGATCTGCGGGTAGGCGGCGAAGCGTTCGGGGGTGATCGGGCCGTCGAAGATCGGGTGCTCGCGCCGGGCCAGGCCGATGTAGAGCGTGTGGAACAAGCGCTGGACCTTGATCTCCGGGCCCAGGTCGATGCTCGAACTGATCAGCAGGTCGGTGCGCCCGTCACGCAGCACCGCATCGTCGTCCTGGCCGCCTTCGGGCACGAAACGCAGCACCGTGCGCGGCGCCTGCTCGTGCATCATGCGCAGCAACTGCGCGCCGTACAGGGCGATGAACAGGTCGTTGGTGCGGATGTTGAAGGCACGCTCCAGGTTGGCCAGATCGACGCTCTCGGCGCTGCGAAACACCTGCCCGGCCTGCTCCACCAAGTGGCTGACCTGCTCGCGCAGGGCCAGCGCCCGTGGCGTCGGCACCAGGCCGCGCCCGGCGCGCACCAGGATCGGGTCGCCCAGTGCGTCGCGGATGCGCCCCAGGGTGCGGCTCATGGCGGCAGGGCTCAGGTTCATGCGTTGCGCCGCGCCGACCACGCTGCCTTCGTCGAGCAAGGCATCGAGGGCGACCAACAGGTTCATGTCCGGCAGTGGCATCGAGTGATTTCCGCGAAGGCTGTGGGAAGTGGCGATCTTAACAGCTGGCACCCGTGCGCCAGACGCAATCGGCTCGTGCGTGCCAGGGGCTTTATCCGCACGCCGGCAAGCGTCGAGAATGCAGGCCTGCCCTTCCACTGCCAAGGAAATGCCCATGCCGCGCCCAGTCCTGATCGCCATCGATGCCTCCCCGGCCCGCCATGCCATCCTCGATTTGGTCCAGCGCTATTGCCGGTCTGCGCAACAGACCTTGCATGTGCTGCTGGCGATCGACCCGAGCTTTGCCGTACACCCCGCACCGACCGGCTACACCGAACAGGAGCGCGACCAGTACCCGGCCGCCTGCGAAGAACAGCAACTGGCCGAGCAGGCCGTGGCCCAGGCGATCGAGACGTTGCGCGCAGCGGGCTTCGAGTGCGAGGGGCACACCGTACCGGGGGCACCGGTGGCGGTGATTCTCGACACGGCGCAGACGCTGGACTGCGAATTGATCGTCATGGGCCACCGCCACCTGTCGCGGCTGGGCCGGCTGCTCGATCCGTCGGTCAGCGCGAAGGTGATCGATGAGGGGCGATGGCCAGTGCTGGTGGCACCGATGCAGGAACCCTGAGCACGCATGTAAGGGGCTGCGACGCCGGCGGTCGATAATGCTTCGATTGCGCGCCGAGCCGGTCTGGCCGAGCCGGTCTGGCCGAGCCGATCTGGCCGAGCCGGTCTGGCCAGGCCTTCTTCGCCGACCCTGTCTGGGCGATGCCGCCCAGTCGAACCGCCCAGCCGCCTTCTTCATTCCTCACGCCCTTGGACCACCACGGTACAGGTGGTCCCCGCCGCCAACAGATATCCCTCCGGCACCTGATCGATGTGAATCCGCACCGGCACCCGCTGCGCCAGGCGCACCCAGTTGAAGGTCGGGTTGACGTCGGCCACCAGCTCGCGGCTCTGCGGGTTGTCGCGGTCGTAGATGCCGCGGGCGATGCTCTCGACATGCCCACCCAGGCGCTCGCCGCTCATCATCTGCAACTCGGCCGGATCGCCCACCTTCACGTGCGGCAGCTTGGTCTCTTCGAAGAAGCCATAGACCCAGAACGACTGCTCGTCGACCACCGCCATCACCGCCTCGCCCGTGCGCGCATAGTCGCCGCGGTGCACGTTGAGGTTGGTGACGTAGCCGTCTACCGTAGCCAGGATACGCGTGCGCGCCAGGTTCAGCTCGGCGGCGGCGAGCTGGGCCTGGGCCTGCTGATAGTCGGCCAGGGCGGCGCCGGCGATGTCGCGGGCGTCGTCGCGGTTTTCCTGGGAGATCACCAGGTTGTCCAGGTCGGCGCGGCGCCGGGCATTGACCTGGCGCATCTGCCAGGTGGCCTTGCGCGAGGCCACCAGCGCCCTGGCCTGGTCCACCGCCACCTGGTAATGGGCCGGGTCGATCTGGATCAACAGGTCGCCCTTGCGTACCCGCTGGTTGTCGCGCACCGGCACCTCCAGCACGTAGCCCGGCACGTCGGCGGCGACATTGATGATGTCGGCGCGCACCCGGCCGTCGCGGGTCCAGGGTGTGGTCATGTAGTCGACCCACAACTGCCGCCCGATGAACACGGCAGCGGCCAGCACCAACAGGGTGGCAATCAGGCTGTAGAACTTTTTCATCGCAGGTGCTTACCCGTAGACGGTCAGCGCCAGGGCGCCGAAGAGACAGACGAACAGCGACAGGCGCAGCAGCGCCGGATGCCAGAAGAAACGGTAGCCATCGACGCTGGCGATGAAGCGGTCCAGGCCCCAGGCCAGCCCCGCGGCGAGCAGGAACAGCAAGGTCAGGGTCGGCAGGTACAGGCCGTGGAAGGCGATCTCACGGGGCATGGTCGGTTCCTGGGGCGGGTGCCAGTGGCGATTGTGGGTCGAGGAGCGAGGTGCGGATGAAGTGCAGGTAGCTCTGCACCCGCCGCAGTACCGAGGTGTCGAAATGCCGGGCGAAGGGCTCGTCGGTGGCCTGCACGCGGCTGATGGCGTGGTCCACGGCCACCAGCGCACGCGCGTGGTGGCTGGCGCTCGGTTGCAAAAACAAGCGCGCCAGGGCCCGCCCCATCACGCGGATGGCCTGGCTCCAGGGCTGCGTTTCGGCGTAGGCCGGGTGCACCGGAGCCTGGGCCTGCTCCTTGCGCAGCTCGATGATGGCGTGGCCGATCTCCAGCACCGCGAACATCCAGCGCACCAGCTCGCCCTGCACCTTTGGCGTGCCGGCGGCCAGGCCATAGGCCTGGTGCAGCAGGTCGCGGGTGCCGCTCTCGAAGGCCGAACCCAACCCGCGCAGGCGCCCACCGAGGGCGAACAGCACCTGGCCGCGCAGGTCGTGCTCCAGGCGCTGCCACAACCAACGGCTGTTGGGCGGCAGGACGATCGCCCCCGCTGCCGCGCAGACCAGCATGCCGAGCACCATCGCGATGTAGTCGTTGATGAAGGTGTAAGGGTCGTACTGGGTCAGGTTGTTCGGCACCGAGCCGGTGGCGAAGAACACCAGCAGGCCGATGCCGTAGCCGGCATGGGCCGGGCGCGAGGAAAGAAACGCGCCGAACACGAACACTGGCGCCAGCACCAGACAGAGCAAGGCGAAGCCGTCGATCCAGGGAAACACGAAGAAGGTTTCGAAAAAGCCGACGAAGGCGCCGAGCAAGGTGCCGCAGGCCATCTGGAACGCCATGCGCTTGGGGTTGGGCGAGGCCGCCGAGAGCCCGGCGGTGACCGTGGCGATCAAGGTCATCATCGCCCCGCTGGGCCAGTCGCTGAGCAGCCAGTAGCTGCCCAGCAGCAACAGCACCGCGGCCGAACGCACGCCTGCCGCCGCCGACACCCGCCAGTTGGTGCGGGCCACGAAGGGCTCGCGCCACTGCTCGCGGGCGTGCTTGTGGGCCGCCAGCGAAGCGTGGGTCTGGGCATAGTTGTAGAGGTCGTCGATCAAGCGGTAGAGCAGTTCGAAGGCGGTGTGGAAATCCAGCAGCTCGGCCTCGCTGGGCGCGCTGGCCAGGTACGCGGCGCGCAGCTCGCGTACCTGCTGCTGCAGGCCGTCGCGGTAGGCGGCCAGTTCCAGGGTCAGGCGCAGCGCGTCGGCATCGGTCAGCAAGCGGTTCACATAAGGCTCGAACAGCTCGATCAGGCTCGCCACGCCGGGCGCGAGCGCCGCGTTGATGGACGTCGAGCCCTGCGCGCGCAAGCGTTCGAGCAAGCGGTAGAGGGCGTTGAAGCGCGTTGTCACGCCCATGAACTCGCTGTTCATGCGCACCAGCCGGCCACTGCGCCGGCGCATGTGCGGGTCTTCGAAGGCGGTCACGTTGCGCAGGCTTTCCAGGCCCACGGCTTCGGCGACCAGGCGCACGCTGTTGGCTTCGAAGTCGGCAGGGGCGTTGCTGCCGCGCAACGCCTGCACGGCCACCCCGGCGAACACGCCGAAACGCTGGTACAGAGCATTGCGCAGTGCCGCGCTGGACGACTGCGGCAGGATCGCGGCGCTGACCGCGGTGGAGACGACGATGCCCAGGCCGATTTCCAGCACCCGCCACACCGCGGCCAGAAAGGCCTGGTCGGGGTGTTCGAGCACCGGCAGGCCGGTCATGGCCGCGGTATAGCCGGCCAGTACGAAACCGTAGGCCTGGAAAGTGCGGTAGCGCATGGCCCCGGCCGCGCACAAGCCCACCCATAGCGCCAGGCTGGGCAGGAACAGCTCGGTGTTCTGCGGAAACAGCGCCATCAGCAACACCATCATCGCCGAGCCGGCCAGGGTGCCGAGCACGCGGTAGAAGCTCTTGGCGAACACATGCCCGCTCTGCGGCTGCATGACGATGAACACGGTGATCATCGCCGTGCGCGGTTGCGGCAGCTCCAGGCGCATGGCCAGCCACAGGGTGAGGAAGGCCGCCGTCAGCACTTTGAGGATGTACACCCAGGTGACGCCGTCGGTGCGTGCCCAGGTGAACAGACCGCGCCGCCACTCCAGGCCCTGGAGGCGGTCCCAGGCCAGGCCCATGGCGTTCATCACGCGCCACCGCCGCGCTGCCCCAGCGCCAGGGCGGCCGGCAAGGAAGGCGCCGCTTCGCGCGCGGGGTCAGGAGCATCGCCCCCGGCGCCCAGCCCCCCGCCCAGGGCCGTGGCCAGTTCGGCATGCACGGTCAGGCGCGCGGCCCAGACCTGCCGTTCGATCTGCTGCTGGCGCAAAAGCGAGGTCTGTGCGTCGAGCACGTCCTGGTACCCCGTAAGCCCGCGCTGGAAGGCCACGGTGGCGATGTCGTAGGTGCGCTGGGCGGCGGCCACCGACTCACCGGCCAGGCGCGCCTGGGCCTGCATCGACTCACGGCGGATCAACTGGTCGGAAATGGCTTTCAGCGCCTCCACCAGGGTTTGCTCGTAGTGCGCCACGGCCAGGTCGTAGCCGGCCGCCGCGGCGCCCAGTCGCGCGCGCAGGCGGCCGCCGTCGAACACCGGCAGGCTCAGCGCAGGCCCGGCCTGATAGGTGCGCTTGCGCGCGTCGAACAAGCTCAGGGCAGCGCCGCCGGTGGCCATGAAACCGAGGTTGGCGAGCAGGTCGATGTTGGGCAGGAAATCCGCATGGGCCACGTCGATGCCCCGCGCTTGCGCCGCCACCTGCCAACGGCTGGCGACCACGTCCGGGCGTTGGCCGAGCAGTTCGGCCGGCACCCGCGACGGCAGCGGCAACGGCGCGGCCAGGGCCAGGGTCGGCCTTTGCAGGCTGGCACCCTGCCCTGGCCCGAGGCCTGCCAAGGCCATCAACTGATTGCGGGTCAGGGCCATGGCTTCGTCGAGGCCGTCGAGCTGGCGGTGGATTTCCGGCAGCGGTGCCTGCGCCTGGCTGACTTCCAGGTGGGTGCCCATGCCGGCGTCGAGGCGGCGCTGGGCCAGGGCCAGGATCTGTTCCTGACGGGTCAGTTGGCGTTCGACGATGTCGCGTTGCGCGTAGTGCAGCGCCAGCTGGATGTAGGCCTTGGCCAGGTTGTTCTGCAATTCCAGCTGCGCCTGTCGGGCTTGGGCGGCGCGCTGGTGGGCGACGTCCAGGGCCTGCTCGCTGGCATTGCGCTCGCGGCCCCAGAGGTCGAGGGAATAGCTCAGGCCAAGCCCGGCATGGGTGTCCCAGGTGCTGGCGCCGGACAGTGCGCCGGGGCCGTAGAACTGATCCTGCGGCCAGCCGTGGCGGTTCAACGCGGCTTCGGCATTGCCCTGCACACCTTCGGCCGACTCGGCCACACCGGCCTGCGCCTGGGCCTGGCGCAGGCGCGCCACGGCGGCGGCCAGGCTGGGGCTGCCGGCCAGGGCCTGGTCGATCAGGCGGTCGAGCTGCGGGTCGCCATAGGCTTGCCACCAGCGCTGAACGGGCCAGTGCGCATCCGCTTCGGCGCCGCGGATGGCCGCGTCGATGGCCAGGGCGTCGGGCTGCATAGGGTGCTGGTGCGGGGCGATACCGGCGGTATTGATACAGCCCGATACGTTCAGACTGAAGACACAACAACTGAGCACACGAAGTGCGCTAACGAGGCGACGCTGCACAGCGGCGGTTTCCGGGGCATGGAGGGTGGGCGGCGCCATTCTAGGGGGCGGCGCGAACGCCGATAAGCGTATATTCCTGCGAATCTTTGTTACCAAAAGAGCGATAATCCGGCTTTGGTCGAAGCGCTTCCGCCGTTGCTTCATGTCACAATTTCGCCCTCAACCCCGAGAGTGACCCATGGACACCTTGCAAAACATGCGCGCGTTCAGCTGCGTGGCGCAGCTGGGCAGCTTCACCGCCGCCGCCGCCCAACTGGATACCACGACCGCGAACGTGTCGCGCGCAGTTTCCAACCTCGAAGCGCACCTGCAAACGCGCTTGCTCAACCGCACCACCCGGCGCATCGCCCTGACCGAAGCCGGCAAGCGCTACCTGACGCGCTGCGAGCAGATCCTCACCTACGTCGAAGAGGCCGAAGCCGAAGCCAGCGACGCCCATGCGCGCCCGGCCGGGCAACTGAAGGTGCATTCGATGACCGGCGTGGGCCAGCACTTCGTGGTCGATGCCATCGCCCGCTACCGGGAAACCCACCCGGACGTGACCTTCGACCTGACCATGGCCAACCGCGTGCCGGACCTGCTCGACGAAGGCTACGACGTGTCGATCGTGCTGGCCAGCGAGCTGCCCGATTCGGGCTTCGTTTCGCAGCGTCTGGGCATCACCTACAGCATCGTCTGCGCCTCGCCCGACTACGTGGCCCGCCATGGCATCGCGCAAAAGCCGGCCGAACTCGCCAAGCACGCCTGCCTGCGCATGGTCAGCCCGGTGATCGCGCTGGAGAAGTGGCTGTTCAACGGTCCGGAAGGCCAGGAGGTGATCAACGTGCCGTCCTCGCCGTTCCAGGTCAATTCCGCCGACGCCATGAAGACCGCGATCCGCAGCGGCATGGGCGTGGGTGTGCTGCCGATCTACACCGCCATCGACGGGCTGCGCGACGGCAGCCTGGTGCGGGTGGTGCCCGACTACCGCTTGCAGGAGCTGAACCTGTACGCGATCTACCCGTCGCGGCAGTACCTGGACGCCAAGATCAAGACCTGGGTGGAGTACCTGCGCAATTCCCTGCCGGAAATCCTCGCCGCCCACGATGCGGACCTGAAAATTCATGAGTTGCACGTGGCGCATTGAAAAAAGCGGCTGCACTGAGGCCACGGACGATGTTAGGTTGCTAACCAATCACCTGTAGGGGCGGCCGTTTCCGCGCGCCGAGGCTAGCCGCAACGGCCGGCGATGTCTGGTCAAGCCATCGCGCATCATCTGACCCGCAGTCGCTCTGCGGGCCGTCGCAGCTAGCACCGGAATGCCGCAACGGCTAACCCCTACAAGGCCCTATCCGCCTTGCAGAGAAGCCGTCCATGAAAAAAACCGTCCTGGCCTTCAGCCGCATCACTCCCGCCATGGCCGAGCGCCTGCAATCCGACTTCAACGTGATCGTGCCCGACCCCAAGAACGGCGACATCGCGGCGCAGTTCAACGAAGCGTTGCCCCAAGCCCATGGCCTGATCGGCGCGGGGCGCAAACTGGGCCGCAGCCAGCTCGAAGGTGCGGCCAAGCTGGAAGTGGTGTCGAGCGTGTCGGTGGGCTACGACAACTACGACGTGGACTACTTCAACGAGCGCGGCATCGCCCTGACCAACACCCCCGATGTGCTCACCGAAACCACCGCCGACCTCGGCTTCTCGCTGATCATGGGCTGCGCCCGGCGCACTGCCGAGCTCGACGCCTGGACCAAGGCCGGCAACTGGCAGGCCACCGTGGGGCCGGCGCAGTTCGGCAGCGACGTGCACGGCAAGACCCTCGGCATCGTCGGCCTGGGCAACATCGGCGCGGCGATCGCCCGCCGCGGGCGCTTCGGTTTCAACATGTCGGTGCTGTATGCCGGCAACAGCCGCAAGACGGCGCTGGAGCAGGAATTGGGCGCGCAGTACCGCAGCCTGGAGCAGTTGCTGGGCGAGGCGGACTTCGTGGTGATCGTGGTGCCGCTGTCCGACGCCACGCGCAAACTGATCGGCGCGCGGGAACTGAAATCGATGAAGCCCAGCGCGTTCCTGATCAACATCGCCCGCGGCCCGGTGGTGGACGAGGCGGCACTGATCGAAGCCTTGCAAAACGGCACCATCCGCGGCGCCGGCCTGGACGTGTACGAGCAGGAGCCGTTGCGTGAATCGCCGCTGTTCAAGCTGCCCAATGCCTTGACCCTGCCGCACTTGGGCTCGGCCACCGCCGAAACCCGCGAAGCCATGGCCAACCGGGCGCTGGACAACCTGCGCGCGGCGCTGTTGGGTGAGCGGCCGCAGAATCTGGTGAATCCGCAGGTGTGGAAGGGGTAACGACCGCGCCGGAATCTGTTGGAAGGTGCTGGGGCCATTGGGCCGGCGGTGCCGGCAATCGCGGCTGAAGCCGCTCCTACAAGTCAGAGTGCACTGCCGAGAATACATATCTCTTTGTAGGAGCGGCTTCAGCCGCGATGGCCGGCACCGCCGCCCTGATACGACCAATGCACATAGCTGCCCTGCCACAGTACGGTTTCTCATGCCGCCTCAGAACTCCAAAGTACTCGACACACCCACCTGCCGCGCATCCCCAATCGCCACGAAATACTGGTTCACCGCTGAGCTGTAATAAACCTTGTCGAACAGGTTCTTCACGTTCAATTGCAACAGCACCTTGTGCTCATCGAGCTTGGTTTCATAGGTGGCGAAGGCATCGGCCACCGTATAGGACGGCAAGTCGAAGGTGTTGGTGGCGTTGCCCGAACGTTCCCCCACATAGCGCGCGCCTGCTCCGATCCGCAGCCGGTCGCCGCCGAACACACTGCCATAGTCATACACCGCCGACAGCGAGCCGCTATGACGGGCGACGTTTTGCAGGCGATTGCCCTCCAGGTCCGGGTCTTTGGTGACTTCGGCGTCGGTGAAGGCATAGCTGCCGATCAGGCTCCAGCGGTCGCTGAGCTGGCCGGTCAGGTCCAATTCGACGCCGCGTGAATTGACCTCGCCGGCATTGCTGTACAGCGTCTCGCCCGTGCTGCTGTCGAAGTTGGACACCAGCACGTTGCGTTTGGTGATGTCGAACAGCGCCAGGGTACCGGTCAGCCGGCCCGGCACGTCCAGCTTGGCGCCCAGTTCCCAGGACTTGCCCTCTTCGGGCGCGATCGAGGAGTCCAGCACCAGGCCACCGGTCAGCGGCGCGATGCTGGAGTTGGGTTTGAACGACTCGCTGTAGCTGCCATAGAACGACAACTGTTCGTCGACTTTGTACACGATGCCGGCATGCGGCACCCAGGACTGGCCGCGGGTGTCGGTGTTGGCCGTGAACGGTCGGCCGCGCCCGGCGTATTGGTCGTACTGCTGGAAGCGCGCGCCGGCGACCAGAATCCAGTGGTCGTCCAGGTGCAGGGCGTCCTGCATGAACAGCGCATCGGTGCGCAGTTTGTCGGTCTGGTCGCTGTCGCTGGCGCGCACCGTGCTGCCCTCCACTTCCCGGCCGTAAACCGGATCGACATAACTGAAGCGGGAGCGCGCGGTCTGGCGGATCAGATCGCCGCGAAACACCTTGCGGTCCTCGTGGTCGACGCCGAACAGGAGGTCGTGCTGCATGCCGGCCAGTTCGAGGTTGCCGTTGAGGCTCAGCGTCGCGTACTGATCGCGGCTCATGGCGTTGTGGGTGCCGTCCATGCTGCGGGTCAGGGTGCCGGCGGTTTCGTTCACGGCAGTGACGCGCACCTGGCTGGCGTCGTAGGTTTCGCGGTTGAAGCTGTAGCCGAAGTGCAGCTTCCAGGCGTCGTCCAATTGGTGGTCGACTTCCAGGCGATACAGGTCGGAGCGGCCCTCCATGTCGTTGAACGGCTCGTCCAGGCGGCGGGTGGCGGGAATGTCCAGCGGGTGGCCGTTGCTGCCGAACGCCGTACCGCGGTCGAAGGGGTGGAGGAACTCGCGGTGCTCGTAGGCCAGCACCACTTGAGTGTCTTCGCCCAGCCAGGCCAAAGACGGCGCCACCAGCGATTCGCGGTGCACGCCATAGTTGCGCCAGTAGTCTTCGTCTTCGTGGTCGACGATCAGCCGATAGGCCAGGTTGCTGTCGCCCAGCGCACCGGTGCTGTCCAGGCCGCCGCCGCTGCCGTTCTTGCCGCTGCCGTAAGTCGAACCGCGCACGGTCACGGCGTTGTACTGCTCGCGTTGCGGGCGTTTGCTGACCACGTTGATCACGCCGCCCGGGTCCTGGATGCCGTAGAGCAACGACGCCGGACCCTTGAGCACCTCGACCCGTTCGGTGCTGGCGTTGAGGCTGCGGCCCTGCACGATGGGCATGCCGTCGCGCATGATCGAGCCGTCGCGGTTGTCGCCGAAGCCGCGCTTCATCACCGTGTCGGAGGTGCCGCCGAAGTTGTTGCCTTGGGTGATGCCGCTGACGTTGCTCAGGGCGTCGTCGAGGTTGCGTGGGGCCTGGTCGCGGATCACCTGGGCCGGGACCACGTTGATCGCCTGGGGAAGGTCCTGGCTCGGGCCTTGGCCGCGCATGATCGAGGCCGTGGCCGGCGGTTGGTAGCTGTCGTCGTCGAGCATTGATGCGACGGTGGTGGCCTGCAGGTTGACGGTGCCGGCGCTGTCGGGCGCTGGCGCAGACGAGGCGTCCAGGGTCAGGGTACGGGCGTCCAGACGCCGCCAGGTCAGGCCGGTGCTGCCGAGCAGGCGTTGCAGCGCCTGCTCGGCGCTGTAGCGTCCGTCCAGCGCCGGCGCCTGGACGCCGGGCAACTCGACGGTATAGACCACGCTCTGCCCGGTGGCGCGGCTGAAGGCGTTGAGGGCCTGGGCCAAGGGCTGGGCCGGCTGGGCGAACGCGTAGGCCTGCTGCTGCTCGGCGCCGCTGGCCAGGGAGGTGAACGCCGTGGTCGGTAGCAGGGAAAGGCCGAGCCAGAGGGGAACGCAACGCGGGATGAACTTCATGAACGCTGACCTGTGAGGGGCTATGACTGCGAATCAATCGCAGTTCCACTCATTACACGGATGCCGAAGCGGACGACCTCACCCGTCGTCGAAAATATTTTCACGATCTTTCGATCCGCATTCGCCTAGCGGATCAGGGTCAGCCGCCCCAACAGCGTCTGCCGCGAGAAGCCCAGCACCTGGGCCAGCGAATCCAGTGCCTGCATCGGCTCGGCGACCGGGAAGCTGCCGCTGACGGTCCGCTGCGCCAGCGTGTCGTCGAGCAGCAGGATGCGCCCGGGGTAGTAGCGCGCCAGGTCATCGACCACCTGCCCCAGCGGCGCGTGGTAATAGTTCAGCCAGCCCTGACGCCAGGCCAGACGGTTGTCGCTGTCGACGCGCTGCACGGTGTCCAGCTGCCCCCTGCGGTAGCTCAGTTGCTGATCGGCAGTCAGCTCCTGCGCCCTGCCTCCCGGCGTTGGGCTGACCGCCACGCGTCCGCTGCTGACCGTGACCTGCGCGCCGTCGTCGAGCGCGCGCACTTCGAACTGGGTGCCCATCACCCGCACTTCGCCGCCACCGGCTTCGACCCGGAACGCTTCGCCGGTATGCCTGACCTGGAAAAACGCCGCGCCGCGCAGCAAACGCACGCGGCGCTCACCCTGGGCGAAATCGACCGCGATCGCGCTGCCCGCATCGAGCGTGACCTGCGAGCGGTCGGCCAGGGTGATCTGGCGCGGGCCTTCGCCGCTGCGGTAGTCGGCCTGCGTGTCCAGCAGCCAATGGCCAGGCTGCCATCCTCCGGCAATGCCCACGGCCAGTACCAGGCAGGCGGCCATCGCCAACGCCGCGCTGCGTCGCCGCCAAGGACGCTTGACCGGACGGCCCATGGCCTCGAGATAGCGTTGCAGGCTGTCGCCCTCCTCTTCGGCCAGGCGCAGCGCCGGCGCGGCGCTGCTTCGCCACAGTGACTGGGCCTGCGCGTAAGCCTCGCGGTGCCGCGGATCGGCCAGCAGCCAACGCTTGAAGGCCGCGCCTTCGGCCTGCGCGGGCTGCTCGTTGATCCGGCTGAGCCAGAGCAGGGCAGCCTGCGACTGCGCTTCGGAGATCGACGGTGGACGGCTCATCGGCGGGCGCTTCCTGGCCGGCGTGGCATGGACGTGGGCTCGGCGACGCTCGCCTTGCACGCTTGGAGGGCGCGCATCATATGCTTTTCCACCGCGCTCTGGGACACCTGCATGGCTGTGGCGATCTCGCCGTACTTGCGGCCATGGATGCGGTTGAGCAGGAAGATGTGCCGGGTGCGTTCGGGTAAACCACGCAAGGCGGCCTCGATGCGCTGCAGGTCGTGGTCGACTTCCAGCGCCTGCTCCGGGGCCAGGGCGGTGGTCGCCTCGTCCACCGGCGCTACGGCTTCGGCCGCACGCTCGCGGCTGCCTTCGCTGCGCAGGTGGTCGATGGCCAGGTTGCCGGCACAGCGCAGCAGGTAGGTGTCGAGCGCCTCGACCTCGATCTGCGGCCGACGCCAGAAACGCAGGAACAGCTCCTGGACCAGGTCCGAAGCCGTGGCACGGCAGCCGACGCGGCGGCTGACCAGCGCTTCCATGCGCGCGCGTTGGGCCTGGAACACCTGGACGAACCGTGCCCGCCCGCAAGCATGCTCCTCGGCGGGCTCGCTGCGCTCTCCCGGCTCGCTCACAGCGTCACGGCGTGAACACGGCCAGCAACGGGCCGAGCACGGCGCTGGCGGCCGCCAGGCCCAACAACAGGCGTGGGCGATAAGGCAGCACGAACACCCATGCGACCCCCCCTGCCATCAACACGGCGATCCACTCCACCAGGCCGTGCGTCCAACCGCGCAGGTGCACCGCCAGCGCGAGCGACGTGAGCAACAGCGCCCAGCCGCCGAGGCGCAAGGCCTTGCCATGACGTGCGTCGGGGCTGCGTTTGAGCAGCTCCTTGAAGTGCTTTTCCATGGCCAGGCACAGCGCCGCGAAACCGGCGAAGCCCATCAAGGCGATGGCGAACATCAGTGCACCTCCACTTTGGCGACGCCGTCGCGGCCTGCAGGCAATGCCCGCGGGGCGCGCTTGGCGGCGACCTTGGGCGGGGTCAGCAGCTTGCGCGCGGTCCAGCTCAGGAACAGGCCGACGGCAAGCGCCGTAAGATCGAAACCGGCCATCGCCCAGTCGCCCACCGCGAGTGAATGGTTCAGGCCCTGCCCAGTGGTCAGCGCGTTGAGCAGCGGCAGCGACGCGAAGGCCAGCGCGCCCAGGCCCAATTGCTCGGCCCAGGCACGACGACCGGGGCGTAGCATTGCATGCAGCAGCGACAAGGCCCACACCCCCAGAAACGCGTTGACCTCCATGTCGCCGCGCCCCTGCACGTCCAGCGGCAGCAAGCGGTTGCTCCAGAAGAACGCCGCCACGCCCAGCAGCAGACCGCTCATGCTGGCGATGTTGAGCACCTCGACCAAACGCAGTTCGGCCGGCATGCGTGCGCGCTTGGCATGCTTGAGCTGGCGCTTGCCCAACCACATCACCAGGCCGGTGCCGATCACCGCCGTGCCGCCAAGGCCGAAGCAGAAATACAGCCAGCGCAGCCAAGGCCCGGCGAAGTTGCCCATGTGCAGACCGGCGAAACTGAACGAGGTCATCATCATGCCGCTCTCGGGCGCACCGCTGGACAGCAGTTGGCCGCTGACGCCATCGAAGCTCCAGGTCTGGCTGCGGCGGTAGGCGACGTCGTCGGACGAGGCGCGGGTGAAGCTGACCCGGGCGTTCTGGTCGTTGGGGTTCTGCACCTGGACCGTGCCCAGATGCGCGCCGGGTGCCTGTTCCAGCGCCTTGGCGTACAGCGTGGGCAGCGCCGCCATGGGCGCCACCACGCCAGCGGGGGTGACGTCGAGGTCACGCCCGAACAGGTCGCTGAAGTAGCGATTGGTGTCACCGCCGTAGCTGGCCAGGATGCCGGCAGGCATGACCATGTACATGAACAGCACCAGGCTGCTGTAGCTGATCATCAGGTGGAACGGCAGCACCAGCACGCCGATGGCGTTGTGCCCGTCCAGCCAGGAGCGCTGCCCCTTGCCGGGGCGGAAGGTGAAGAATTCCTTGAAGATCTTCTTGTGGGTGATGATCCCGGTGATCAGCCCGAGGAACATGATGAAGGCGCACAAAGTCGACAGCCAGCGCCCCCAGGGATGGGGCATCTCCAGCTGGAAATGGAAACGGTAGAAGAATTCGCCGCCGCGACTGTCGCGTGCCTGCACCTCCTCACCGCTGGACGCATCGAGGTCCTTGCGCATGAAACCGCGACGACCGCCTTCCGGCGTGCGCCAACCCACGCTGATGGCCGGCTCGCGTTCGCTTGGCAGGCGGATGAACCAAGCGCTGGCCGAGCCTGCGTTGCTTTGCAGGTAACGTTGGGCCAAGGCCAGGCTGTTGGCCGGATCGAGGGTGTGGCGTTGGATCTCCGGCTGGCTCCAGTGGCTGATTTCTTCCTTGAAATACGACATCGTGCCGGTCAGGAAAATCGCGAACAACAACCAGCCGAAGATCAGCCCGGTCCAGGTGTGCAGCCAGGCCATCGCCTGGCGGAAGCCTTCTCTCATGGCAGGTTCATCCAGTAGGCCAGTGCGTCGATCGCCCCCAGCACCAGGCTCGGCGCCAATACCCCGACCCACGCCTGCCAAGCGCTACGGCAGGCGAAGCACCAGATGAAGGCCAGCAGGTACACGACGAACGACAGCATCATGCCCAACAGTACGGCGTCCACTTGGGGCAGAGGCGCCAACAGGGCCAGGCAGATGCTGGCCAGCGAAGCCAGCACGTAGCCGCCGAACAAGGCGGCCAGGCAACGGGACACGACCGCCAGGCGGTAATGCAGAGGCAGACCCGTGGCTTTGGGTTTCATGGAAGAGGTCCGGGGTTTCGGGGGATGCAATAGTAATGATTTCAATTCTCATAAGCAAAGTTTGGCTGATGAGTTGCCGGCGTTGCCTGCGAAACCTTCAAGGCGGCCCATGCGGGTGCCCTTTGACGCCTTGGTTCAAGACTAATTGCAACAGGAAATTTATTTTTCAACCAGGGTTGAATTCGACCGGGCGTTGCTTGACCTTAGAGTCAAGGGCGCAGCATTTCCCACGGCACGAACGCCCGGAGCCGCCCTTGCGAGCCAGCTGAATAAGGATTGGAATCATGCAAATCCAGGTCAACAGCAGCAACCAGATCCAGGGCGATGTGCGCTTGGAAGAATGGGTCCGCACCACGTTGCACAGTGGTCTCGAGCGCTACGAAGACGACCTCACCCGCATCGAAGTCCACCTGAGCGACGACAATGGCGCCAAGCCCGGCCCACACGACAAGCGCTGCCAGATGGAAGCTCGACCCAAAGGCCATGCACCGATTTCGGTCAGCCACACCGCCAACTCGCTCGACCTGGCGGTCGACGGCGCCACCACCAAGCTCAACCATGCGCTGGAGCACTTCTACGGCAAACTGCGCAGCAAGCGGCCGACGCTCGAATTGAACGAAGACCCTGACGAGTGATTGCATGCCCCGTCCGAAACGCCCGGCGCCACGATGCCGGGCGTTTTCCCTTGCAGCCCATGGGGCTCGGGCGGTGAACCTTCTCCTTGCGATGCCAGTCCTCTCTACATGTCCACGTTGCAGAACATGACCATGTACAACCCTTTCGAACTGATCAACAGGGCCTTTGCCGACGACTACCGCGTGAACCTGTGTGTCGCAGGTCTGGATGGCAGTATCATGCTCACCTTGTCCGATGCATCCGGCATCGTGGCCAAACACCTGATCGCACCGGCACAACGCAACGATCCACGGCAGTTGCAGCGGCTGGTCGAAGGCATCCAGCTGGAACTGGCCACCGCTGCCGACGACTCAGCTGCCATGCTGGCAAGCCTTGCCGAACGCCTCCCACCGCCGCCCACGCACTTGCCCCGCCCTTCAGCGCGCTAGGTCGAGCAGCGCGCGGATCGCCCTTTCGAGTTCGGACAGGCGCAGCCGAGGTTCGCGATGTGTATCCGCGAAGCTATACGGTTCGCGGAAGACGCCCACCAGGCCAGGGTCGTAGGTCGGCTCTTGGCCCAAGCCCATCCAGTGCACCACCTCGTCGGCTATCGAGCGTGAAGCGACCACTCGTGGCTCGATGATGTCGTTGATTTCGGTGATATACGTGTTTTCCAGGTCCAGCCCCAGCGGTTGCAGATAGCCTTCCAGAAAGTCGATGACGTGTTCTTGTTCGCCCATGACGAGTCCCTTGATTCCACACCCGACGGCCAGCGGTCGAAAAAGCCGCCGGGAGGCCGAGTCGCGGTATTTGAAAGGACTTGGGTGCAGCCGTACCTTTAGATAATCAGCACCTCAGGTCGTCAAAGGCGCCTGAGAGACCATCACCGCATGCGCTCGAACACCTTGGTTGCGGAGCAGGTCGGCAGTCGTGCTTTCAGCCTGCACAGGCGCAATCTTACAGCGCCTGTGCGGCTGCATCGATCAGCATTGAAGGGCGTTCGAAACTCGAAGGTGCGCGGTTCAATCGATGGAAGTAACTGCGGGCCACTTCTGCGAACAGGCTGACCAGAGCGATGTGCGACTTTTCTCGACAGGCGAGCGAAATGTCCAGGCTGCCCAAGGGCGGAAACCCTTGCGCTTCGTCCAGGACCCGTAGGCTTGGGTCGGCGCTGCTCGGCAACATGGCCGAGACGTAACAGCCTGTGGACAAAGCTGCGATCACGCCCGCGTGGCTCGTACCGTGATAGCCGATGCGGTACGGCTTGCCCACGCGATTGAGGGCATTGAGCACCAGCGCCCTGTCACCGCAGCCTTGGGTGAAAAGCGCCAGCGGCACCGTTTCCCGTTCGAAGACGTCGCTCTGCTTCGCGACAACCCAGACCAAGGGCTCCGAATACAGCAACTGCGCCGAAATGTCCGCAGGGCAGTCTTGAGTCAGCACGATGTCCAGTTCCCCGGCGCGATAACGCCTCCACAGCGCACTGCTGTAGTCGCACTGGACCTCGATTTCCATGGCAGGCAGCCGCTGGGCGCAGGTTTTCATGATGTGCGCAAGATGGCATGTCGCATAGGTGTCCGAAGTGCCTATCTTGACCACGCGCGCCGTGCACACTTCGGTCAACTCGGTGATGGCGACATCGTTCCACGCCAGAATCTTCAGCGCATAGGCCAACAGGTGTTCGCCTTGGGCGGTAAGTTCGAGCGTACGCGCACCCCTGACGAACAGCACCGCGCCGATCGAGCGTTCGAGCTTTTGAATCTGCTGGCTAATGGCAGACTGCACGCGACATAACCGATGCGAGGCTCTGGAAAAACTTTTGAGTTCGGCGACCGTAACGAAGGCGCGCAATTGGTTCATGTCCAAGTTCATCGCGATTCCTTTCCATCACCACCGGTGATGCCCCTTATCATAACTATTAACGACGGTAGGCCATTGCATCGCCTAGGATGAGGCAAGCGCATAAGGAGCGAGCGATGGCCTCTGAAATCATAGGAACGATAAACATCGAACATTACCAACTGGGTCATGATATCGAGCGCCTCAGGTCGATCAGGAAACAGCCCGAAGAATACGATGAGTTCGGCCAAGGGCACTGGAAAAACATATCCCTTTACAATGCAACCGGCGAGGCGGACGACACCCGCTATAAAAACGCACGCCGTTGCCTGCCCACTGAGCACCTGCGCCAGTGCCCAGCCATCGCGAAGCTCATCCAGGAGCAGTTCGAGCCCACGGCTCTCAGGATGGTCCGCGCCCGCAGCTTGGTGGACGGCCTCGTCATTCCCCACCGTGACTTTGTGGAGTTGGACACAGCGGTTACTTATTACCGCGTATTTCTAGCGCTCGAAGACAATGCACAAGCGTTCCATTCCGATGAACAAGGCGTCTTTCAGATGCGCGCGGGCGAAGTCTGGTATCTGGATGCCGGCATCAGCCATGCCGCGATAAACTTTGGCCTGAACAGCCGCACGTTCCTCTGTCTGGACTTCATATATGAACAACGTTTCGAACCGGCCGACATATTCAAGGATCGCCGATCGGCCCACGTCCAGCGCCATGACATCCATATCAAGCGCGTGCCGCTCCAGCCCCTGAAAGAACGCGAAATCATTGCAGCGACCGCCACATTGATCGAATGCTTTACGTTCAAGGACATCGTGTTCGCCTTGTCCAAATATCACTTCATCTATGACCTGCCCGTGGCCTCCTGTTACGACTGGATCATCAGCGCGGCCGAGCAGGCGAACAATGCGCCTGTACTGGAAAAAGCCAAAACACTGCGTCGCTACCTCATCGAACATAGAGCGATGGGCGAACGCTACGCCTTGAGCGACTGGACGTGTCAGGCTGGGGTCGCTCGGTGATTGCGCTGGAAAGATACGCTCCGCTGCTGTTTCTGCTGATGTGGAGCAGCGGCGCCATTTTCGTGAAACTCGGCCTGGAGGACGCCTCGGTCTCGGTGTTTCTTACGATACGCGCAGCGGGCGCGGCCCTGGCCTTGTTCTTCGTTTGTTGGCTGATCAGCCGGGTCGATGGCTTGCGTGAATTGCTCGTGCTGCCTAGGCGGCTGCTGTTCAGAGCCCTGTGGATCGGTGTGCTGATTCAGGCAGGCTACCAATCGGCCTATTTTCTTGCGCTGGACTACCAGATGACTCCAGGCGTCCTGGCGATCGTCTTGGGACTACAGCCGATCCTGACGCCGGTAATGGCTAACGAGCGCATTGGACGAGCAGGTTACGCCTACCTGGCAGTGGGCTTTGCAGGGCTGACCACTGCCGTGCTCGGCGCACGAGAGGTCGGTGCGCTGACCGGGCTGGGCCTGTTGTTCGCACTGGTAGCGGTCGTCTCGATCAGCGCAGGCTCAGTGATGCAGCAGCGATCGGTCATCCACCCCGTCGCTTCGGCGTTCTACCAGACGCTTACGGCCGCTTGCCTATTCCTGCTCGCGCTGCCGTTCACGACCATCAGGCTGGACGTAACCGGCGAATTCGTCATGGCCGCCGTCTGGATGATCGTGGTGGTTTCCACCTGCGCCGTCCTGTTGCTGTTTCACATGCTGACCCGCAAGGCCGCGAGTCAGGTGGGCGTGTTGTTCTATTTGGTACCGGTGGTGACCGTCGTGCTGGATTATCTGGCGTTCGGTAACGAGATTTCCTGGCTCACGTTAGTGGGCGCGTTGTTGATCATCATGGCAGTCAAAGGATTCAGCCGGGTTCGCTTCCTCAATGCTGCGGTCTGCGCCAACGTCCGGGCACTGGCTTGCGACGGTAGCCGCCGCGACAAGGAACCGAAATGAGCCCAGAGGTGTTCAAACAGTCACTCGAAGTGCTTCTACTAAGCCAGACTGGCATTTTTATCAGTATCCAGCGAATCCACGGAGAATCGGACGCAGACGCATCGCCAGGCGCTCTTGCTCGTGATGTCGGCACAGCACGATCGTTTCGCACAATGTCCCGTGCTCATTCGCTCCGTTCTTGCACCGACGGGAATCGCGCCGATGCGAACCTCACCACCAGGATGGACAGCGACAAAAGCACAATGCCGCCAGTCAGGTACAAGATGCCCGCATCGGGCGACTTGTGGTGGGAAACGTCGCTGATCAACAACCGAATCAACGCCGTGACGCCGATGTACAGCAAGAACCGCAGCGGCATGTGGTTGGTGCGGAAATAGATGCCGCTCATCGCCAGCAGTTCGAGGTAGATGAACAACAGCAGGATGTCGTCGACGCTGACCTTGTCTTGCCCCAGCATGTCGATGAACGTGTTGATGCCGGCATAGACGGTGATCGCGCCGATGCCGAACAAGGCCAGGTAATGGAATAGCTCGACGCCCAGGTTGCCCAGGCTGTTGGCTCCGGCATGCAGCCGGACCCGCATCCTATCCGCCCATTTCATGTTTCCTCTCCCCCTCGTGTGCGGCCAGGAACAGCCTTCGCCGCAGGCATGACGCCCAAGCCATGCAGTTAAAAGGCCAGCTCCGCATTGCGGAAGGCGACCGAATGCCGCAGGCATCTGCAATGCCGCAGGCCAGCCGGAAGGCTATGGCAAATCATCACGTGGATACGTGGCGGTTGCATGAACCAGATCGCCGCGTATACTGTATATCGATACAGTCAACCTGTAACCGAATCACCACCCCCGTTCGAACGAAGATGTCGCCACCTACCGCAGCGGCTTTCGTTGCGACCCAGGCCGCGCCGTGCCGGTGCCCCTGACATCACTGACTGAGAGGCCTCGTATGGCTGTTGAGATTCTTTACCGCAGCACTCGCGATTTGGAGACGACGTTCTTGGACCGCAAACTTGCAGATGCCCATGACCAGATGCTGGAACTGGCTGAGGTGCTTACCCAGGTCCTGTTGAAAAACGTAGCCGGGCTGGACGAAAACCTGGCCGAAGAAGCCAGTATCTTCATGGCGAAAAACCGCGCAGTGTTCGCCACGGCGTTCAAGAGCAACGCCGGCGCGCTGGCCGAGCTCGAGGCCAAGGCCGACGCCGGCGAGTGATGTCGGGCGATCGAAGGGCGGGGTATCAAACCCCGCCCTTCTCGTTTGCGCGGGTCATGAAGGCGTCTGTTCGGCCGGGCTGCCGAGGGTTCGGCGGTCTAACCCGGCGGACACGGCCCAGATGGCCAGCCCGCCCAGGGCCAGGCCACAGCCCACCCATCCTGGCGATGTCCAGCCATAGCCGGCCGTAAGGGCCAGGCCGCCCAGGAATGGGCCAAGGGCGTTGGCGAAGTTGAAGGCCGAATGGTTGAGGGCAGCTGCCAGGCCCTGGGCGTCGGCGGCGACGTCCATCAGGCGCGTTTGCAACACCGTGCCCAGCGCGCCGCCCGAGCCGATCAACAGCACGCACAGCGAAATGGTCCACACGTTGCCTGCCGCGAATGGGAACAGCGCCAGCATCATGGCGCTGAATACCAGCATGCCACCGGCGGTGGCCATCAGTGCGCGATCGGCGAAGATCGGTACGATCAGGGTACCGAGGGTCATGCCGACTCCGAACACCGCCAGCACCAGCGGTACGGTGCTGTGAGGCACATGGGTGACGGCGCCAAGGATGTCGGCCAGGTAGGTGTACACAGCGAACAGCCCGCCGAAACCAATGGCGCCGATGCCCAAGGTCAACCACACCTGCGCGTTGCGCAGCGCGCCGAGTTCGCGCAACGGGCTGGCCGTGGGGTTGGCGGTATCGCGCGGCGCGTACAGGGTCAGGGCGAGCATGGTACCGATGCCCAGCAGCGCCACCAGCGCGAAGCTGTAGCGCCAGCCGAACAACTGGCCCAGCCAGTTGGCCAGGGGCACGCCGATGATCGTGGCGATGGTCAGGCCGAAGAACATGCGCCCTACCGCCCAGGTGCGGCGATTGGGCGGCACCAGCGAGGCGGCTACCAGGGATGCGATGCCGAAGTAGGCACCGTGCGGCAAACCGGCGATGAAGCGGAAGACCAGCATCCAGTGATAGTCAGGCGCCAGCGCCGACAGGCCGTTGCCCAGGGCGAACAGGCCCATCAGCCCGATCAGCAGGGTACGGCGCGCCAGGCGCGCGCCCAGCACGGCCAACAAAGGCGCGCCGACCACCACGCCGAGGGCGTAGGCGCTGATCACGTGCCCGGCGGTCGGCGCATCGATGCCGAGGTCCGGTGCGAAAAAGGGCAACAGGCTCATGGTCGCGAATTCCGTGGTGCCGATGGCGAAGCCACCGACCGCCAACGCGAACAGCACCAGCGCCGTGCCCACATGGGGTGCGGTGTGTTGTGTCGTCATGGAAAACCTTATCGTTCGAATGGGGCGCCGCAAGGCAAGGCGCGGTGCAGCAGGCGCGGCTCGAAGGCGAGCACGAACGCCGGGGCGCGGAGTCTAAAGGTGTGCGACGCGAGCGTCCAACCCCGAGCCTCTATGGGCTCTGAGCCCAGGGCGGCGCTCAGGTTCCCGCGCATCCGTAGAGCAACCGCTCGGCGAGCGTCTGCGCCACCCGCGCTGGCGAGCGATTTTCCGCCTGGGCATGGCCGAACACCTGGGTGAGGCGTTCGGGGATGCGCGCCAGGTGGGCGGTGATGCGCTCGGGCGCTTCGCCGCGATGGGTCAACGCCACATGGATCAGGCCGCCGGCGTTGATGATGGTGTCGGGCGCGTACAGGATGCCGCGGTTTTGCAGTTGGTCGGCCACCTCCAAGGTGGTCAGCGGGTTGTTGGCCGAGCCTGCCACGGCGGCGCAGCGCAACTGCATCACGCTCTGGGCGTTGAGCACCGGCCCTACGCCACAGGGCACGAACAGATCGCAAGGTGTGCTCAACAGGGCGTCGTGGGCCACCGGCCAGGCGTCGAACTGCTCCACGGCGCGGCGCACGCGATCGGGGTCGAGATCGCTGACCAGCAGCTCCGCCCCTGCCGCGTGCAAGCCCTCGGCCAGTGCGTGGCCCACATGGCCAAGCCCCTGCACCGCCACGCGCAGGCCTTCGAGGCTGCCGCTGCCCAGACGCGCCTGGGCCGTGGCGCGCAGGCCCGCGAGCACTCCGAGCGCGGCGACCGGCGCCGGGTCGCCGGCGGCGCGGGTGCTACCGACATGGCGCGTGCTGCGGGCGATGCAGTCCATGTCGTCGATGGAGGTGCCACTGTCCACCGCCACCACCAAGCGTCCGCCCAGGGTATCGAGAAAGCGGCCGAAAGCCTGGAACAGCGCGGCACGGTCGCCGCCCTGGGCGCCGCGCAGGATCACCGCTTTGCCGCCGCCTACCGGCAGCCCGGCCAGCGCGGCCTTGTAGCTCATGGCCCGGGCCAATTGCAGGGCGTCGGCGATGGCGGTCTCGTCATCGGCATAGGGCAGGTAACGGCAGCCGCCCATGGCGGGCCCCAGCTGCTCGTTGTGGATCACCGCCACTGCGCGCAGGCCGGTCGCGGGGTCGCTCCACAGGTGCAAGGCCTGGGCGCGTGTGGCATGCATGAGCGCGAACATCGACGGGCTCCCATAAAAGGTGCAGATTCCCAGTATAGGCAGCGCCCTGCCGTGCGAACCGCCGTCGGACCACCGGCCGACCGCACGTACCGAGACGCACTGCCACGTCCGAAGACGACCGCTGTGTGGAGGCCTCGATGAACCCACGTCAACACTGCCTGCTGTGCCTGCAACGCACTCCCGCCGCACCGTTCGAAGCGGCGCTATGGATCGCCGCCGAACATGACCCAGGCGTTTCGCCTGGCAATCGCCTCAACCAGCTGCAACACCTGCAGCTGGACGTCACCCACCATCTGCCGGCTCTGCCGCCCAGGGAGCTCGCCCAGCCTTTGCTGCGCACGCTGAACGCGTTGGGGTTTCAACAGGAGGAATACCAGCCCATCCGTCCCCAGGCAGCCCTGCTCGACCAAGTGTTGCAACGTCGTCGCGGCCAGCCCCTGGCCCTGGCGCTCCTGGCGCTGGAAATCGCCCAGCGTCTGGCCATTCCACTGGAAGGGGTGAATTTCCCGGGCCACTTTCTGCTGCGCGTGCCGGGCGCAGATTACCTGCTCGACCCCTGCGGCGGTCGCCGTCTGTACCCCGCGGACTGCCGCGAGCTGTTGCAACGCCAGTACGGCGCCAGTGCCTCCCTGAGTGTCGAGCATCTGGCCGCCGCCACGCCCGCACAGATGCTGCAGCGCCTGTCGCGCAACCTCAGGCACCTGCATACCCAGCACGACGACTTCCTGGCCGCACTGGTGGACGCCGAACGGGTGATGCAGCTGGGCCCCGTGCTCAGCGGCGACTACCTGGCACGGGCTACGCTGTACCAGCGGCTCGACTGCCCGCAGGCCGAACGTTTCGACCTGGAGCACGCCTTGCTGCTCAGCGAAGATCCAGTACAACGCTTGCAACTGACCGAACGCCTGGAACAACTGCCTTCGGCACCCCGCTCGCTTCACTGAGCCGGCGCATCGGCCTGACGCGCCGGGTGCGCCCTTTGAAACGCCGGATGCTGTGCCGCCAGGGCAGCGACGCGGCCAATGCGCGGGTAGGCGGCCAGATCGACCTGAAAACGCTGTGCGGCATACAGTTGCGGTATCAGGTAGAGGTCGGCCAGGCCCGGCTCGTCGCCGAAGCAGTAGCCCTCATCCCCGATCAGCCGTTCCACCGCAGCCAGGCCCTCACCGATCCAGTGGGCCGTCCACGCCGCTACCTGCACCTCGTCCTGGCCCATGCCGCGCAAGCGGTTGAGCACGCTGACGTTGTGCAGCGGATGCACGTCGCAGGCGATCAGCGCCGCGACCGCACGCACCTTCGCCCGCGTGCCGGCGTCGCGGGGCAGCAGCGCCGGCAGCGGATGGACCTCTTCCAGGTACTCGACGATCGCCGGCGACTGCAACAGCAGCTCGCCGTGGTCGGTGCGCAGCATTGGCACCCGCGCCTGCGGGTTGAGCGCCCTATAGGTCGGTTGCAGCTGTTCGCCGCCCAGCAGGTTGATGGCGATCGCCCGGGGATCGAGGCCTTTGAGGGCCAACGCGATGCGCACCCGGTAGGACGAGGTGGAACGGTAATAGGTGAACAGTTCCATCGCCGCGGCCTCCTTCAGTTGGCGGCCACGACGCGGCCACGGCATTCGCCGAAGCCGATGCTGGCCACGCCCTCGCGCACGCAACGCCCGCGCAGGATGACTTCGTCACCGTCTTCGAGAAAGCTGCGCTGCTCGCCATTGCTCAGGCGCACTGGCTGTTTGCCGCCTTCGGTGATCTCCAGCAGGCTGCCGTAGGCGCCCTGCCCGGCCCCGGACAGCGTGCCCGAACCGAACAGGTCGCCCGGTTGCAGTTGGCAGCCGTTGACGCTGTGGTGCGCCACCAGTTGGGCCACGGTCCAGTACATGCTCAAGCTGTTGCTCAGGGCCAGGCGCTCGGGCGCTTGGCCTTGTTCGCGCATGCGCTCGGTGAGCAACAGCACTTCCAGCTCGATGTCGAAGGCACCCTGAGCCTGGTCGTCGGCGTCGAACAGATAGGCCAGCGGTTGCGGATCTCCATCGGGACGTGGCGGCTGCGCGCAGCGGAACGGCGCCAACGCCTCGGCGGTGATGACCCAGGGCGACAGGCTGGTGATGAAACTCTTCGACAGGAACGGCCCCAGCGGCTGGTACTCCCAGGCCTGGATGTCGCGCGCCGACCAGTCGTTGAGCAGGCACAGACCGGCGACGTGCGCGCCCGCCCGGGCGATGTCGATGGCCTCGCCCATGGCGTTGCCCTGGCCGATCCAGACCCCCAGTTCCAGTTCGTAGTCGAGCCGTGCGCACGGGCCGAAGCGCGGCGAGCGCTCGCCTGCCGGCAGCGTCTGGCCTTTGGGACGGCGCACGTCGACGCCGCTCGGGCGCAGGGTCGAGGCGCGGCCGTGGTAACCGATCGGCACGTACTTGTAGTTGGCCAGCAGCGGGTTGTCGGGGCGGAACAGTTTGCCGACGTTGGTGGCGTGCTGAATGCCCACGTAGAAATCGGTGTAGTCGCCGACCCGCGCCGGCAGGTGCATCTCGCAGTCCTGGGTCGGGTACAGCAGCGGGCGCAGGATCGCCTGATGCTCGCTGTGTTCGCCGAGCAGCACCGTCAAGCGTTCGCGCAAGGCCACGCGCGGACCGCTGCCGAGGGTGAACAAGTCGTTGAGCGAATCGCTCGACGCGGCCTCGGCCGCAACCCTGGCCTGACCATCGAACAACCCGGCATCCAGTACCGCCGGCAAGTCGAGGATCGCTTCGCCGATGGCGACCCCGGCGCGGCGCGCTTCGCCCGGCCGGCTGAAGATGCCCAGGGGCAGGTTCTGCAACGGGAAGTCGCGATGCCCGTTGGCGTGTTCCACCCAGCTGAGGGTGATGGAGGACGGCTTCATGGTTTGGCTCCCTGCGGATCGAAAGTCGTCGCCAGGCTGGCCCAGCAGCGGTCGTAGTCGGTTTGCAATTGCGGGCTGCGCATCGCCTGACGGCTGGGGCGCAGCACCTGGCTGGTCTCGAACATGAAGGCCATGGTGCCGTCGATCTTGTGCGGGGCCAGTTCGGCGGCGATGGCCTTTTCGCAGGTCTCGGCGTCGGGGCCATGGGCGCTCATGCACGGGTGCAGCGACACGCCGCCTGGCAGGAAGCCCTCGGCCTTGGCGTCGTAAGCGCCAGCGATCAGGCCCATGAACTCGTTCATCAGGTTGCGGTGGAACCACGGCGGGCGGAACGTGTTCTCCGCCACCATCCAGCGCGGCGGGAAGATCACGAAGTCCATGTTGGCCATGCCCGGCACGCTGCTAGGCGAGGTCAAAACGGTGAAGATCGACGGGTCGGGGTGGTCGTAGCTCACCGTACCGAGGGTATTGAAGGTCCGCAGGTCGTACTTGTACGGCACGTTGTTGCCGTGCCAGGCCACGACGTCGAGCGGCGAATGGTTCAGCTCGCAACCCCAGAACTGGCCGAGGAACTTCTGCACCAGTTGCACGGGGCCGGTGGTGTCTTCGTAGTGGGCGACCGGCGCGAGGAAATCGCGCGGGTTGGCCAGGCCGTTGCTGCCGATCGGTCCCAGGTCGGGAATGCGCAATGCGGCGCCGTGGTTTTCCGCCAGATACCCGCGGGCTTCGCCATCGGGCAGCTCCACGCGAAACTTCATGCCGCGCGGGATCACGGCGATCTCCAGCGGCTCCAGTTGCAACACGCCCAGTTCGGTGACGATGCGCAGGCGACCCATTTCCGGTACCACCAGCAGTTCGCCGTCGGCATCGTAGAACGCCCGCTGCATCGACTGGTTGGCTGCGTAGAGGTAGACGCTGACGCCGCTGGGGGCCTCGGGGGCGGCAGTCGCCGCCATGGGCGACCAGCCGTCGATGAAGTCGGTCGGCTCGGCCGGCAGGGGCTGCGGATTCCAGCGCAGGCGGTTGGGCGTGATCTCCCCTGCGGCCTCGGCCAACGGTTGCCGCGCCAGGCGCTCGAAGCGCGGATGCAGGGCGCTCGGCCGCAAGCGGTACAGCCAGCTGCGGCGCTGCTCGTGGCGCGGCATGGTGAAGGCGGTGCCGGACAACTGCTCGGCATACAGCCCATAAGGCGCCCGCTGCGGGGAATTGCACCCCTGCGGCAGGCTGCCCGGCAGGGCTTCACTGGCGAATTCGTTGGCGAAACCGCTGAGGTACTGCACATCGGCGGACGGGGTGGGCTGCATGGGACCTCCGGATCGGGCGGGCTGCCAAGCGGTATGGCACCGCAGCAAGCTCGCTGAATTGTATTTATCGTAATCGGATTACGTATAACGTAATTTGCTCAATCCCAGGCGTCAAGCTATAAGGTCGCCACCTCCACCGGAAGAACCTTGCGATGACCCAGCCCCAAACGCCTGCCGACAGCGGCAAGCAGAAAGTCCGCTCGGCAGAAGTCGGCACCGACATCCTCAAAGCCCTGGCGCAGCTCGCGCCGTCCACTTCGCTGTCGCGCCTGGCCGAATTCGTCGACATGCCCGCCAGCAAGGTGCACCGCTACCTGCAGGCACTGATCGCCAGCGGTTTCGCCGAGCAGAATACGGCCACCAACCACTACGGCCTGGGTCGCGAAGCGCTGCGCGTGGGGTTGGCCGCGCTAGGCAGCATCGATGTGCTGAAGGTCGCCGCCGAACCGCTGGCGCAGCTGCGCGACACCCTCAACGAGAGCTGTTTCATCGCGGTCTGGGGCAATCAGGGGGCGACGGTGGTCGGCATCGAGCCGGCCGTGCGTGCGGTCACGGTGGTGACGCAGATCGGTTCGGTGTTGCCGCTGCTGGGCTCGTCCACCGGCCTGGTGTTCGCCGCCTACCTGCCCGAGCGCGAGCTCGCCGAGTTGCGTGAACAGGAACTTGCCCGCTCCAAACGCCGCGCCTGTGACTACGAGGCCACTCTTCAAGCGATCCGTAGCGAAGGGCTGCACCACATCCACGGTTTGCTGATGCCGGGAGTCGACGCCCTGTCAGCGCCGATCTTCGATGCCCAGGGCCGTATCGCGGCCGTGATGACCGTGGTCGGGCCGACCTCGATGTTCAACGCCGACAGCCAAGGCCCTGCGGCCGAGCACTTGCGTGCCGCGGCGCAGGCCAGCAGCTGGCGGATGGGTTTCCAACCGGTTTGAGGCATGGCGCCCACGCCACTGTTACCAGACGTGTAACGATGATTGTCGGCAAAGCGTGTTTTTCCGAGGAAGTCGACGGCTTATGCTCCCCTCCCCGGCCCTTGCACCCCGAACCCCCAGTGACCGGTGCCGGCCGGGACCCAGGCCGATTTTGAAGCTCCTTGATCTGCCGTCTTCCTTGGCCGCTGCCGGTGCAGCGGCTTTTTTTATGGCTGTGCCTGGCGCACCTCGTCCCAGGTGGCCTTGTGCGCCAGCGGGAACAGCGGCTGGTCGCGCAGCGCCAGATACCGTTGCAGCACCTGCGCAGGCGCTTGGGTATGGGGAAAGTGGCCAACCCCGGGCAACAGACCGATCTCGATCTCGGGCAGCACTTGTCGATAGCGCGCCAGCGCCGGCGCATTGCACAGCGGGTCGTCCGCGCCATTGATCGCCGCCAAAGGCACGTCGCCCTGCTGCAAGGCGTCGAGCCAGCGTTGGCGGTGAAGCACGCGCTCGCGCGCAAAGCCCATCAGCTTGTGCAGGATGCGCGTGCCGCGGTTGGACAGGATCAGGCTCCAGTAGTCGTCCAGGGCGCTCTCGCTCAGATGGGTGTCCAGGCGGTGGGTTTGCGACAGGCTGCGCACCAGATCTTCCCTGCCGAAGGCACGCCCCACCAGCCACCCCAAAGGGCTGAGCAACAGCTTGTGGGCCATTTGCAGAGGGTGGCATTCGGGCAGCAGGCCGGTGCTGAGAAACACACAGCTGGCCAGCTCGGCGCGGCCTTCGCGGTGCCGAGCCAATAGCTCCTGGGCCACATGGCCGCCGTAGTCGTGTGCCAGCACGTGCACCGGCTGGTCGATGCGCAGGTGCCACAACAGCGCCTGCTGCAGGTCGGCTTGGGCCAGCAGGTTGTAGTTATGGTCGAGGGGCTTGGCCGAATCGCCGAAGCCGAGCATGTCGCAGGCGATCAGGCGAAAGCGCTGGGCCAGCGGCGCCCACAGATAGTGCCAGTCCCAACTGGCCATGGGGAAGCCATGCAGCAACAGCAGCGGTTCGCCCTGCCCGGCCGTCCAGTAGCGCACGCTCTGCCCGGCGAAGGTGAAGGACTGCGCACGTGTGCGCCAGACACAAAGGGGGATCTCGGCGAGGGGCATCAGGCGCGCCCCCCCGGTTCGGTGCAACGGGAGGCCATCAAGACTGCACGCATGACGAATCACCTCTTGGCACATGGGTGTGCTCTCGCTCTCGAGGTCGAGTCTAGCCAGGGCGGTCTGGGCGCTGCGTCGCGTTGGCAGCCAGCTTGATGGCCGTACGGGACAGCGGTAAGCGCTGCCTGATGGGCGGGCGGCCTCTAGCGTGCTTTCAGGGCGGCCGCGAACTGCGCCAGCCACGGCTGGGCGTCGGTCTCCGGTGTGACCGTTTCGGCAGCGTCCAGGCGCAACATCGGCAGCACGGCCTGCACGCCCAACTCCTCGAACAGCTCGACCATCAACTCGCCGCCGCCGCAGAAGGTGTCGTAGCTCGAATCGCCCAGGCCGATCACCGCGCCCGGCAGACCGCGCCAACTGGCGGGCAAGGTGTCCTTGAGTTCGCTATACAGGCCCAGCAGGTTATCGGGCAACTCGCCCATGCCGGTGGTCGACGTCACGGCCAGCACCGCCTCGGGAGCGAAACGGAGGATGTCGTCGAGGGTGGCGCGCTGGGCATGCCAGGCCTGCAAACCGGCGTCGACGAGCTCGGATTTGGCATGGCGGGCGACGTCTTCGGCTGCGCCATAGACCGAGCCGCACAGGATGGCGATTTTCATCGGGAAGGGATTTCCAGCAGTGAATGAAGTCGTAGGATACTGGCTTTCGACGCGCGCGAAAAAGCACGCTGCCGGTGTCGTCCCTCTTCTTTCAGGTCTTGCCGATGATCAATCCCTACTTGCTGCAGTCGATGGTCGATGCCTCCAACGACGGCATCGTGGTCGCCGAACGCGAAGGCGAGGACACCATCCTCATCTACATGAATCCCGCCTTCGAACGGCTGACCGGTTACGCCAGCAGCGAAGCGCTGTACCAGGACTGCCGCTTCCTGCAGGGCGAGGACCGCGACCAACTGGCCCGCGTGCGCATCCGCCGCGCCATGGCCGAACACCAGCCCTGCCGCGAAGTGCTGCGCAACTACCGCAAGGACGGCCAGGCATTCTGGAACGAGCTGTCGATCACCCCGCTGCACGACCCCATCTCGCAGCGCACCTACTACATCGGCATCCAGAAAGACGTGACCCGCCAGGTCGAGCTGGAGCGTCAGTTGGCCGAGACGCAGGCGGCGTTGGCGGCGCTGAGCACGAACCCGGCGTAGGCGCGGCATCGCCTCTCAAGTATCGAGCTGCCCTGCCAGGAAGGCGCGCAAACGCTGGCGCATCACCGTTCCCTGCGCGCCCAGACATGCCACTGGGCCACCCTGCAACAACGGCTCGGCCGATTCGGTCACCTCCCCGGCCAACGCCAAGGGGCAGGTCAACCCACAGGTGACCTGGGCCAACCGGCGGCCCAGTTCGGCCGGTCGGTGGTGATGGGCGAACAGCACCAACGCATCCGCCGCGCGCCGCTCGCAGATCAACGCCAGCTCGGCCAGCGGCTGACCCAAAGGCAATACGGTCACCGCCGTGTGGGCATCGCTCAACAGCAAACCGGCCACCAACAGCTCCAGCTTGTGCGCCTGTTCGTTCAGGGGCGCCACCAGCACCTGCAAGCGGCCCTCGACAGGCTGCGCGCGCAGCTGGTCCAGCACCTGATGGCGCAGGAACTGATCGAGACACAGCCTCTCGCTGACTTGGCCATAGGCCCCATCGGCGCGTCGCAGTGAAGTCCACAGCGGCATCCACACCTGCTCGAACAGCACATCCTGGCCCAGGGCAGCCAGCCCCTGCCGGTGCACCTCGGCCAGGCGCTGACGGTCGAAATCGGCCAAGGCCGTGCGCGCCTGCGCATGCCAGCCCTCGGCCAGCGCCTGGGTGGCCGGCGTACCGCGGGCCAGGATGCGCGCGATCCGGCTCACCGGCACGCCACGCTCGAGCCAGGCCTGGATGCTGTGGATGGTGTCGATGTCGGCCTGGCTGTACAGGCGGTGGCCGGCGTCGGTGCGGGTCGGTTGCAGCAGCCCGTGGCGACGCTCCCAGGCGCGCAAGGTCACCGCGTTGACGCCAGTGTCGCGCGCCACCTCGCCAATGGCGTGCAGCACCGGCTCCTGATCCTGCTCTGCCGGGCAGCCGGCGTACCGTCGATTCATGGGACCGCTGTCTGCTGTGGAAAGAGCCGCCCAGTGTACGTCGGGAGGCCTGGCCCGGCGAGCGCAGCCGCCCGATGGCGTTCATCCCTGCTGGCCCACGGCAGGCGGCGGCGTGCCCGCACAGGGGGAAACAGTTCGGGTATGCTTGGCCCTATCGCAAGGACACCACGGTCGACCGCCCCGAACATGAACAGCCCCATCCTTCTCACCGGCGCCAGCCAGCGTGTCGGGCTGGCCTTGGCCCAGGCCCTGGCGCAGGCTGGCCACACGGTGGTCTGCGCCAGCCGCAGCCAGCCGCCGGCGCACCCGAACCTGCTGCACTTCGAAGCCGACCTGTGCCGAGTCGCCGACCGCGAGGCGCTGGTCGCCCACCTGCGACGCCACTGCACCAGCCTGCGCGCCGTGATCCACAACGCCTCGCTGTGGCTCGACGACAGCCTGGACAACCTCGACACCATGTTCCGCCTGCACGTCGAGGCGCCCTATCACCTGAACCTGGCACTGGGCGAGCTGCTGCAAGGCGCCGGCAAGGCCGACATCATCCACATCTGCGACGAAACCTCCTCGCGTGGCAGCAAGAGCCACATCGGCTACGCCGCCACCAAGGCCGCCCTGCAGAACATGGTGCTGTCGTTCGCCGAGAAGTACGCGCCGCAGGTGCGGGTCAACGGCATCCTGCCCGGCCTGCTGATGTTCAAGCCCGAGGGCGACGAAGCCTACCGCCAGCACGCCCTGCAAAAAGCCCTGCTCGAATTCGAACCCGGCCCCCAGCCACTGATCGAAGCCGTACTGTTCCTGCTTCAAAGCCAGTACAGCACCGGCAGCCAAGTGACGATCAACGGCGGCCGACACCTGAAGAACCGCATGCTCTGAGAGCCGATACCATGACCCCACAGCAACAGCTCGAACTCGAAGCCGCCGCGTTTCGCCGCCTGGTCGGCCACCTGCAACAGCGCACCGACGTGCAGAACATCGACCTGATGAACCTCTCCGGTTTCTGCCGCAACTGCCTGTCCAAGTGGTACAAGGCCGCCGCCGACGAGCAGCAGGTCGAACTCAGCCTCGACGAGGCCCGCGAAGCGGTATACGGCATGCCTTACGCCGAATGGAAAGCCCACTACCAGAAAGAAGCCAACGCCGAGCAACAGGCGGCGTTCGACCAAAGGAAAGCACCGTGACCGATCTCTTGACCCTGCGCACTTCGCTCAACAGCGGCGAGCATGCCTTCGCGGACACGCTGGCGTTCGTCGCCGAGCATTACCGCTACACGCCGCAAGGCTTCGACAACAATGGGTTGGTCAGCGCCGCCGGGCAGAACGAAGGGTCGTGCAAGACCCTCGGCCTGGCCTTGCTGGAAAACTTCACCAAGGATGAGGCGCTGTTGGCGTTCGGCGAGCACTACCGCGATGTGCTGAACACGCCCGAAGGCAGCGACCACGGCAACATCCGCGCGCTGATGAACGCCGGTCTGGCGGGGGTGACGTTCCAGGCGCAGCCGCTGCAGCGGTTGGACTGAGGTAACGCCTGGACAGGCAGGACCGCTGCGAGGGGTCGGCACCCTTCCCTCTTCGCGCAGCAGTCCTTGATGGAGCGCCGAACCCATGCAGGTCGGTTCGACGCTCGCTCGCCCAGGCGGGTGAGCCCGGCCTGGGCGCTGGCGGCTTACAGCTCGATGCAGTCGAACTTCACATCGGTCGCCACGTCGGCGTCGTAATCGACATCGGCGCGTTCGAAGCCGAACAGATTGAGGAACTCCTTCTTGTAACCGGCGTAGTCGGTCACTTCGAACAGGTTCTCGGTGGTGACCTGCGGCCACAGCGCCTTGCAGGCGTCCTGCACGTCGTCGCGCAGCTCCCAGTCGTCCAGGCGCAGGCGGCGCTTCTCGTCCACCTCGGCCGGCTGGCCGTCGGTGCGGTACAGGCGCTCGCGGAACATGCGGTTGAGCTGGTCGCCGGTGCCTTCGTGCACGCCCTTCTCCTGCATGATCTTGAACACCATCGACAGGTACAGCGGCATCACCGGGATGGCCGAGCTGGCCTGGGTCACCACCGATTTGAGCACCGCCACGTTGGCGCCACCCTGTACCTGCGAGGCCAGTTTCTCGTCCAGGCGCAGGGCGGTGTCGTCCAGGTCCTGCTTGGCCTTGCCCAGGGCGCCATGCCAGTAGATCGGCCAGGTGATTTCCGTACCGATGTAGCTGAAGGCCACGGTACGTGCGCCGTCGGCCAGTACGTCGGCATCGGCCAGTGCGTCGATCCACAGCTGCCAGTCCTGGCCGCCCATGACGGTGACGGTGTCGGCGATCTCCTGCTCCGAGGCCGGCTCGATACTGGCTTCGGTGATGACGTCCTTGTTGGTGTCGATGGCGGTCGACTTGTACGGCTGGCCGATGGGCTTGAGCGCCGAACGGACCACTTCACCGGTCTTGGGCAGCTTGCGCACCGGGGAGGCCAGGGAGTAGATGACCAGGTCGACCTTGCCGCCCATCTCTTGCTGGATCAGCTCGATGACCTTGGCGCGGGCTTCGTCGGAGAAGGCGTCGCCATTGATCGACTTGCTGTACAGCCCTTCGGCCTTGGCGAACTTGTCGAACGCCGCCGAGTTGTACCAGCCGGCGGTGCCGGCCTTGGTTTCGCTGCCGGGCTTTTCGAAGAACACACCCAGGGTGTCGGCCTTGAAGCCGAAGGCTGCGGTGATGCGCGCAGCCAGGCCATAACCGCTGGAGGCGCCGATGACCAGGACCTTCTTCGGACCATCTTCGCGCACGCCCAGTTTGCGGGTAGCTTCGATCTGATCACGGACGTTGAGCTCGCAGCCCTTCGGGTGGGTCGTGGTGCAGATGAAACCGCGAACCTTAGGATGAATGATGGCCAATGTCTGTACCTCGTCAGGTGTTGTGCAGGCTGCGCTCGCGGCGAAGGCGAGCGCATGCGTGTCTGGAGTTTCCGGGATTTCTGGGAGGGTGAGACTACACCCGTCCACGCCGCGACACATCTTAAGGGCTGTGCCGCAGGTTTCAAACACTCACGCAATCGCCACCAATCGCCGATATTGATTTGAAAAGGCGATCAATCGCCTAGAAAAACAAACTTCTCAAGCTCGGCGAGGACGTGGATGCTGTGGGGCTTTCCAGCCTGTCCAGGGAGCACCGCCATGAACGAAGTCGCCATCGTCGCCGCCACCCGCACTGCCATCGGCAGCTTCCAGGGAGCACTGGCCACGGTCTCCGCCGTCGAGCTGGGCGCTGTGGTGATCCGCCGCCTGCTGGCGCAGACCGGCCTGGACCCGGCCCAGGTCGACGAAGTGATCCTCGGCCAGGTGCTGACCGCCGGCAGCGGGCAGAACCCGGCGCGGCAGAGCGCGGTCAAGGCCGGCCTGCCCCATGCGGTGCCGGCCCTGACCCTGAACAAGGTCTGCGGCTCGGGCCTCAAGGCCATCCACCTGGGTGCCCAGGCGATTCGCTGCGGCGACGCCGAGGTGGTGATCGCCGGCGGCCAGGAGAACATGAGCCTGGCGCCCTACGTGTTGCCCAGCGCCCGTACCGGGCAACGCATGGGCCATGGGCAGATGCTCGACAGCATGATCACCGATGGGCTGTGGGACGCCTTCAACGACTACCACATGGGCATCACCGCCGAGAATCTGGTCGAGGCTTACGGCCTGACCCGCGAGCAGCAGGACGCCTTCGCCGCCGAATCGCAGCGCAAGGCCCTGGCGGCCATCGACAGCGGACGCTTCAGCGACGAGATCACCCCTGTGCACATTCCACAGCGCAAGGGCGAACCGACCGTCTTCGCCATCGACGAGCAGCCGCGCCCCGGCACCACCGCCGAGGCATTGGGCAAGCTGCGCCCGGCCTTTCGCAAGGACGGCAGCGTCACCGCCGGCAACGCGTCGACGCTCAACGACGGCGCGGCGGCCGTACTGCTGATGAGCGTGGCCAAGGCCGAGGCGTTGGGGCTGCCGATCCTGGCGCGCATCGCGGCGTACGCCAGCGCCGGTGTCGACCCGGCGGTCATGGGCATCGGCCCGGTTTCGGCCACCCGTCGCTGCCTGGACAAGGCCGGCTGGCGGATGCAGGACCTGGACCTGATCGAAGCCAACGAAGCTTTCGCCGCCCAGGCGCTGGCGGTGGGCCAGGAACTGCAGTGGGACGCGGCGCGGGTCAACGTCAACGGCGGTGCCATCGCCTTGGGCCACCCCATCGGCGCTTCGGGCTGCCGGGTGCTGGTGACGCTCCTGCACGAAATGCTCAAGCGCGACGCGCACAAGGGCCTGGCGACGCTGTGCATCGGCGGCGGGCAAGGTGTGGCGTTGGCCATCGAGCGTTGACCGCATGCGGAACTGCGCGCCCTGTATCAAGACCCGATCTCGCACCCGATTGTGGGAGCGACCGGTTCGGCGCTCCGATCAGCCGCGATGGCCGGCACAGCCGGCCCAACGGTCGCGCCACGGTGTCACCCCCCTGGGATGAATCAGAACCCGCCCTTCGGCAACCCTCCCCAACTCAACCACACCGCTCAGGCATAATGCCGGCCCTCACCTGCCCCGACCGGTCTGACGCGTCCGTCGCCCGGCAGCCCCCGAACCGTGCAGGCAGCCCTACCTTGACCCGAGACCAACTGGAACAGCGCCAGATCCCCTTGTACTTCGCCGCCGTGGCACTCGCCGTCGCAGCCGGGCTGTCGGCGCCTGGCGTCGCGGCTGGCCTCACCGGTTTGATCAGCCCCGCCATCGCCGTACTGATGTACGCCATGTTCCTGCAAATCCCCTTCCTCGACATGCGCGCCAGCCTGCCCAGAGGCCGCTTCATGGCGGCCCTGCTGCTGGCCAATTTCGTCCTGGTGCCGCTGTTGGTGTGGGTAGGCACGCGCAGCCTGGTCGGGCATCCGGCGCTGTTGGTCGGCGCGTTGCTGGTGCTGTTGACGCCCTGCATCGACTACGTGGTGGTGTTCACCCACCTGGGCAAGGGCGATGCCCGTTCGATGCTCGCCGCCACGCCGGTGCTGCTGCTGGTGCAGTTGCTGCTGCTACCGATCTTCATGACCGCGATGATGGCCGAGGGAATGACGCTACAGCTCACCCTCACACCTTTCCTCAGCGCCTTCCTGGGCCTGATCGCGCTGCCGCTGCTGCTGGCCGTCGCCACCAGCGCCGGCGCCCGGCGCTTCGCCGGCATGGCGGCCTGGGACAGGGCCTGTGCCTGGCTGCCGGTGCCGGCCATGGCGCTGGTGTTGATGCTGGTGGTGGCGTCGCAGATCGGCGAGGTGCTGGCCGATGTGGGCCGGCTGCTGCCGGTATTGCCCGTGTACGTCGGTTTCGCCGTCCTAGCGCCGTGCATCGGCCTGCTCGTGGCCCGGCTGTGGCGCCTGCCCTTGCAGCAGGCACGCGCACTCGCCTTCAGCAGCGCCACGCGCAACTCGCTGGTGGTACTGCCCCTGGCTCTGGCCCTGCCACCCGAGCTGCGCACGCTCGCGGCCGCAGCGGTGATGACCCAGACCTTGGTGGAGCTGGTGGCCGAGCTGATCTACGTGCGCTTGCTGCCGGTGCTGATCCGACGCTGAGGCACGTCGAGCCCCGAGCGGTCTGGCGCGTCGATGGCCAGGCCGTGCTTCACTCCAGCGCAGCCGCAGGCCCGAAGAACTCGAAACGACTTTGCTCAGGCGGCACGCCCAACGCCGCGAGCTGACGCTTGATCGCCGCCATGAACGGCTTCGGTCCGAGGAAATACACATCCACATCGCGCTCGACGGGCAGCCATTGGCCGAGCAGTGCCTGGCTCATCAAGCCGACCGCCTGGGCAGGCGCGCTGCCATCGTCTTCGGCATAGCAGTAGAAGCGCTCGAGCTGTGGATGCGCCGCCGCCAGCGCATCGACGGTGTCGCGGAAGGCATGCACACCGGCGTTGCGTGCGCAGTGGATGAAGCGCACCGGCCGGCCGCTTTCCAGGGCCGCTTGCAGCATGGCCAACGTCGGCGTGATGCCCACGCCGCCGCTGATCAGTACCAGCGGTTTGTCGCTGGCCGTGAGGGTGAAATCACCGGCTGGCGGAAACAGTTGCAGCACATCGCCCACCTGCAACCGATCGTGCAGGTAATTGGACACCTTGCCGCCCGCCTCGCGCTTGACGCTGATGCGGTACTCACGGCCATCGCACAGCGCCGACAGAGAGTAGTTGCGGCGCTGCTCGCAGCCGTCGACGAACACCTGCAGGCCGATGTACTGGCCGGGCTCGGCCTTGAGCACCGGCTGGCCATCGACCGGGGCGAAGTAGAAGGACACGATTTCCGCGCTCTCCTGCTCGCGGCGCGCCAACCTGAAGGCACGTGCACCGCGCCAGCCGCCCGTGGCCTGCTCCTTGGCTCGGTACAAGCCTTCTTCGGCACCGATGAGGATGTCCGCCAGTTGGCCGTAGGCCGCGCCCCAAGCATCGATCACCGCAGGCGTGGCGATGTCTTCGCCGAGCACTTCCCTGATGGCCCGCAGCAGGCAGGCACCGACGATCGGGTAATGTTCAGGGAGGATTTGCAGCGCCACGTGCTTGTTGATGATCTGCCTGACCAAGCCGCCCAGCTGTTCCAGCCGGTCGATGTGCCGGGCATACATCAGCACGCCGTTGGCCAGCGCCCGGGGCTGGTCGCCGTTGGCCTGGTGGGCCTGGTTGAACAGCGGACGCACCTCGGGATGCTCGTCGAGCATCATCTTGTAGAAATGTGTGGTCAACGCTTCGCCACCGCTTTCGAGCAGTGGAACGGTGGCTTTGATGATGGCGCGTTGGTCGGCAGTGAGCATGCGGTGACTCCTAAGGCAAGCATGGAAAACGGATACCTGGATATTCCACAATGCGTGCCAACTAAAGAATCCTTTCGAATCAAGGTTTTAGAAGATCTGAGTGTCGAAATGACTCGTACGCAACTATAGTCATTTCGACTACGAGGAGTCCTTATGACTGCAACCCCTTTGCTCCGCGCCCTGCTGCCCTTGGTCCGCGACTTGTCCCGCGAACTGCCCGAAAACGAACGCTACCGCCGCCTGCTGCAAGCCCTGCGCGACCTGCTGCCCTGTGACGCCGCTGCGCTGCTGCGCCTGGACGGCGAGTGGCTGGTGCCGTTGGCGGTCGACGGCCTGACGCCCGACACCTTGGGCCGGCGGTTCAAGGTCAGCGAGCATCCACGTTTTCAGATCCTGCTGAGCCAAGCCACCCCCACCCGTTTTCCCAGCGACAGTCCGTTGCCCGATCCTTACGACGGCCTGGTCGACGCTCCCGAGGTCGATCTGCACGTGCACGACTGCATGGGCTGCCCGCTGCTGGTCGAAGACCGCCCCTGGGGCCTGCTGACCCTGGATGCCTTGCGCCCGGAGCAATTCCAGAAGGTCGAGCTGGATGCACTGCAGGCCTTCGCCAGCCTGGCCGCGGCCACCGTCACCGTAGCCGAACGCATCACCCACCTGGCCTTGCGCGCCGAAGACGAACGCCAACGCGCCGAACTCTACCGCCAGGCCAGCCACCCCGCGCGGCAGTTGATCGGCCAGAGCGAAGCCCACCGACAGCTGCTCGACCAGGTGCAACTGGTCGCGGCCAGCGAGCTGACGGTGCTGATCACCGGCGAAACCGGCGTGGGCAAAGAGCTGGTCGCCCAAGCCCTGCACCAGGCCAGCCTGCGCGCCGACAAACCCCTGATCAGCCTCAATTGCGCGGCCCTGCCCGACACGCTGGTGGAAAGCGAACTGTTCGGGCATGTGCGTGGCGCCTTCACCGGTGCCCATAGCGACCGACGCGGCAAGTTCGAGCTGGCCCATGGCGGCACGCTGTTTCTCGACGAAGTGGGCGAGTTGAGCCCGACGGTGCAGGCCAAATTGTTGCGGGTGCTGCAAAGCGGCCAGTTGCAGCGCCTGGGCTCGGACCGCGAGCACCGGGTCGATGTGCGGCTGATCGCCGCCACCAACCGCGACCTGGCCGAAGAAGTGCGCCAGGGGCGTCTGCGTGCCGACTTCTACCATCGCTTGAGCGTCTACCCGCTACGGGTGCCGCCGCTGCGCGAACGCGGGCGCGACGTTCTCTTGCTGGCCGGCACCTTCCTCGAACAGAACCGCTCGCGCCTGGGCCTGAACGGCTTGCGCCTGACCAGCGACGCGCAAGCGGCGCTGTTGCGCCATGACTGGCCGGGCAACGTCCGCGAACTGGAGCATCTGGTCGGCCGCAGCGCGCTAAAGGCACTGGGCCGTCAAGCGCAACGTCCGCGCATCCTGAGTTTGACCGCCAGCGACCTGGACCTGCCTGCGAACACAGCCAAAGCCTTGGCCAACGACGCTGTGGCGATACCGCTCATCGGACAACCCGTGGGTGACCTACGCCAAAGCACGGACGATTTCCAGCGCCAACTGATTCGCAGATCGCTTGCCGACCACGCGCAAAACCGTGCCGCCGCTGCGCGCGAGCTGGGTCTGGACCGAGCCAACCTGGGCCGCCTGTGCAAGCGTCTGGGCATCGACTGAGACGCCAATTATTCGGCAGCTAAATATTTGGCGCGCCCCACAAACTGGCCGGTTCGATCAGCGCTACCTATACATTCCCAACGATCTGTAACAGGGCTGTTACGGGCTCGTTCGTGCACGAACGGGCAAGGATTGGCCGGCTACCGCTGTGCGGTAGGGCGGCCCACCATCCAGCAGGGAGCATGTATGGATAACATCGTCGTCGCCGATAAAAGCACCGAACAACTGTCGCAATCCGCCTGGGGCGACCTGCGCCTCAACCAGCCCAGCCTCGTTCAACTGCCCGTCGCGCCTGACCGCGTGGCCAACGTGGTGCGCGATGGACAAAACCTGGTGGTCACGCTCAAGTCCGGTGAAAAGATCACCCTCGGCAATTTCTTCGTGGTCAACGAAGCCGGGATCGGCAACGACATCGTCTTCGTCGGCGAAGACGGCACGCTCTGGCGCGGCCTCTACGACGCCGACGCCTTCACCGGCTTCACCTTCGAAGACTTCGCCTCGCTCGACCAGCTCATGGCCGGCCTGGGCGAAGCGGGCAATGCCACGCCCACCTTCGCCATTGCCGGGTTGGGCCTGCTCGGCGCCGGTGGTGCCGCAGCGGCGGCCGGCAGCGGTGGTGGTGGCGGCGGTGGCGGCGGTGCCCCAGCGGACACCACGGCCCCGGCCGCCGCGACCGACCTGTTGGTCAGCGCCGACGGCCTGCGCCTGAGCGGGCGTGGCGAAGCCGGCAGCACCGTCAACGTGCGCGATGCGGCGGGCAATTTGCTCGGCAGCGGTACGGTGGGCGGCGATGGCACCTTCGACCTGGCCCTGGCGCCTGCCCAGGCCAATGGCGAAGTGCTGGACGTCAGCCTGACCGACGCCGCAGGCAACACGTCCGAGCCCGCTACGGTCACAGCGCCCGACATCACCGCGCCGCAACCGCCTACGGACCTTGCGATCAATCCCCAGGGCACGGCCGTCTCCGGCACCGCCGAGCCGGGCGCCACCGTGGTGGTGCGTGGCCCGGACGGCAGCCTGCTCGGCAGCGGTACGGTGGCTGGCGACGGCAGCTTCAGCGTGCCTTTGCAGCCCCCACAAACGGGCGGCCAGCCCTTGCAGGTCAGCGTGACCGATCCGGCCGGCAACACGTCCGGCAGCACGGTCATCGCCGCGCCTACGACCGATACTCCACCCGATACCAGCGCACCGGACGCGCCCACCGACCTGGCCGTAAGCGCGGGCGGCAACCAACTGAACGGCCGCGGCGAAGCCGGCACCACCGTCAACGTACGCGATGCCCAGGGCAACTCGATTGGCACCGGTACCGTAGGTGCCGATGGCAGCTTCAGCGTTGTGCTCGATCCTGCCGTGATCGACGGCAGCGCCCTGCAAGTGGACCTGACCGATGCCGCAGGCAACGTCTCGCCACCAGTGTCGGTGCTGTCACCGGACTTGACCGCACCCGCTCCGCTGACCGATCTGGCCGTGGCCAATGGCGTCACCCTGACCGGCACTGGCGAGCCTGGCGCTACCGTGCAGGTGCGCGATGCCGCCGGCAACCCGATCGGCAGCGGCACCGTAGGCGCCGACGGCAGGTTCACACTGACCCTCGACCCGGCGCAAGCGAATGGCGAGGTCGTCGATGTGCGCCAGACCGATGCGGCGGGCAACACCTCAGCGCCGCTGACGTTCCGAGTGCCCGACATCACCGCCCCCAATGCCCCGACCGAACTGGCCGTCAGCGCCGACGGCACGGTGCTGACCGGTCGCGCCGAGCCTGGCAGCACCGTGCGTGTGGTCGATGCGCAGGGCAACGTGCTCGGTACGGCCACCGTCAACGCTGCCGGCAGCTTCGCGGTCGCACTCGCGCCGCCGCAAATCGACGGCCAGGCGCTTTCGGTCACTGCCCAGGATGCGGCCGGCAATACTTCAGCCGGCGCAGCGGTGACGGCACCCGATCTGGAAACGCCGATCGATGACACCGCACCCGACGCGCCCACCGCACTGACCGTCAGCCCAGGCGGCAGCCAGTTGAGCGGGCGTGGCGAGGCTGGTACTACCGTCAATGTGCGCGACGCACAAGGCAATCTGATCGGCACGGGTGTAGTCGCTGCCGACGGCAGCTTCATCGTTGCGCTTGACCCCGCCGTGATCGACGGCAGTGCTTTGCAAGTGAATCTGACCGATGCCGCTGGCAACGTCTCGCAGCCGGGTTCGGTGCTCTCGCCCGACTTGACTGCACCTGCGCCTTTGACTGATCTGGCAGTGGCCGGTGGCGTCACTCTGACCGGCAGCGGCGAACCTGGCGCTACGGTTCAGGTGCGCGATGCTCAAGGCAACCTGATCGGCACCGGCACCGTGGGTGCCGATGGTGGCTTTACGCTTACCCTGAACCCAGCCCAGGCCAATGGCGAGTTCATCGACGTGCGTCAGACCGACGCGGCGGGCAACACCTCCGTGCCCCTGGCCTTCCAAGTACCCGACATCACCGCCCCTGCTGCCGTCACCAACGTGGTGGTCGGTGCCGATGGCGTGACACTGTCGGGCCGCGGCGAAGCCGGTGCCACTGTGCAGGTGCGCGACGGCAACGGCGCGCTGATCGGCACGGGTACGGTGGCCGCTAACGGCACCTTCGTACTGACCCTGGACACGCCGGTAGCCGCCGGCCAAGCCATCGCCTTCACGCAAACCGATGCTGCTGGCAACGTTTCTCCAGATCTGGACTTCACCGTACCTGCCACCCCCGCTCCGGCCAGTCCGACCGGACTGACGCTCAATGCAGACGGCACCGAACTGAGCGGCACCGCCACGCCCGGAAACCGTGTCGAAGCCCGTGCCGCTGACGGCACCTTGCTGGGCAGCGCCGTAGCGGCGGCGGACGGCACCTTCACCATCACCCTGCAACCGCCTCAAGCCAACGGCGAAATCATCGATGCCGTGGCCATCGACGCCAATGACCAAAGCTCGATCCCCGCTTCGATCACCGCCCCCGACATCACCGCCCCCAATGCCCCGACCGAACTGGCCGTCAGTGCCGACGGCACGGTGCTGACCGGCCGCGCCGAACCTGGCAGCACCGTGCGTGTGGTCGATGCGCAGGGCAACGTGCTCGGTACGGCCACCGTCAACGCTGCCGGCAGCTTCGCGGTCGCACTCGCGCCGCCGCAAATCGACGGCCAGGCGCTGTCGGTCACAGCCCAGGATGCGGCCGGCAACATTTCGGCCAGCGCGGTGGTGACAGCGCCCCATGTCGATACGCCGGTCGACGACACCGCGCCCGATGCGCCCACCAACCTGGTCGTCAGCCCAGGCGGCAGTCAGTTGAGCGGCCGCGGCGAGACGGGCACCATCGTCAACGTGCGCGATGCCCAAGGCAACCTGATCGGCACCGGCACGGTGGGCGCCGATGGCAGCTTCACCGTTGCGCTGGACCCGGCCGTGATCGACGGCAGCGCCTTGCAAGTGGACCTGACCGATGCGGCCGGCAACGTTTCGCAACCGGGTTCGGTGCTCTCGCCGGATCTGACCGCACCTGCGCCGCTGACCGATCTGGCCGTGGCCGATGGCATCACCCTGACCGGCTCTGGCGAGCCGGGCGCTACGGTTCAAGTGCGTGATGCCCAAGGCAATGTCATCGGCACCGGCACCGTGGATGCCGATGGCAGCTTCACGCTCACCCTAAACCCAGCTCAGGCCAATGGCGAGTTCATCGACGTGCGCCAGACCGACGCGGCGGGCAACACCTCCGTGCCCCTGGCCTTCCAAGTACCCGACATCACCGCCCCTGCTGCCGTCACCAACGTGGTGGTCGGTACCGACGGCGTGACACTGTCGGGCCGCGGCGAAGCCGGTGCCACCGTGCAGGTGCGCGACGGCGATGGCACGCTGATCGGCACGGGTACGGTGGCCGCCAACGGCACCTTCGTGCTGACCCTGGACACGCCGGTAGCCGCCGGCCAAGCCATCGCCCTCACGCAAACCGATGCTGCTGGCAACGTTTCTCCAGATCTGGACTTCACCGTACCTGCCACCCCCGCCCCGGCCAGCCCGACCGGACTGGCGCTGAATGCCGGCGGCACCGAACTGACCGGCTTGGCGACACCTGGCGATCGAGTGGAAGTGCGCGGCGCCAATGGCGTACTGCTCGGCAGCGCCGTGGCCGCCCAAGACGGCACCTTCGCCATCACCTTGCAACCGCCTCAAGCCAACGGCGAACTGATCGATGCGGTCGCCATCGACGCCAACGGCCAAAGCTCGATCCCCACCTCGCTCACCGCACCCGACATCACTGCCCCCGCCGTGCCGACCGAACTCACCGTGGACGCCGACGGCAGCAACGTCACCGGCCGTGGCGAACCCGGCAGCACCGTGCGCGTGCTCGATGCCCAGGGCAACCCGCTCGGCAGCGCCGTGGTCAATGCCGCCGGCAGCTTCACCGTGCCGCTCGACCCGCCACAAACCGCAGGCCAGGCCCTGGCCGTGACCGCAGAGGATGCCGCCGGCAACGTCTCGGCGCCGGTGGGCATCACCGCGCCCAACCTCGAACCGCCCGTCGACGTCACGCCGCCGGCCAGCCCGACCGCCCTGGTGCTCAGCCCTGGCGGCGGACAGTTGAGCGGCCGTGGCGAAGCGGGTACGACGGTGACCGTGCGCGATGCCCAAGGCAACGTGATCGGTACGGGCGCGGTGGCGGCCGACGGCAGCTTCGTCCTTGCCCTCGCCCCCGCGATCGTCGACGGGAGCGCGTTGCAAGTGCAGCTCACCGACGCCGCAGGCAACACCTCGGCGCCCGTTTCGATCGCTACGCCAGACCTCACGGCACCGGCCCAGCCGAGCGCACTGGCGCTGGCCGACGGCACCACCCTGAGCGGATCGGGCGAGCCCGGCGCCGCCGTCGTGGTGCGCGACGCGCTGGGCACGGTGATTGGCACGGGACAGGTACGTGCGGACGGTGGCTTCACTCTGACCCTCGACCCCGCCCAGGCCAATGGCGAGTTCCTCGACGTGCGCCAGACCGACGGTGCCGGCAACACCTCCGCCCCGCTGGCCTTCCAAGCGCCCGACATCACTGCCCCCGCCGCCGTCACCAACGTGGTGGTCGGCGCCGACGGCGTCACACTTTCAGGCCGCGGCGAAGCCGGTGCCACCGTGCAGGTGCGCGACGGCGACGGCAACCTCATCGGCACCGGCACGGTGGCCGACAACGGCACCTTCGTGCTGACCCTGGACACGCCGGTAGCCGCCGGCCAGGCCATCGCCCTCACGCAAACCGACGCCGCCGGCAACGTTTCGGCAGGCTTGGACTTCACCGTACCTGCCACCCCGGCCCCGGCCAGCCCGACCGGACTGGCCCTGAACGCAGACGGCACCGAACTGAGTGGCGTCGCCACGCCCGGAAACCGTGTCGAGGCCCGTGCCGCTGACGGCACTTTGTTGGGCAGCGCCGTAGCGGCGGCAGACGGCACCTTCACCCTCACCCTGCAACCGGCCCAGGCCAATGGCGAACTGATCGATGCGTTCGCCATCGATGGCAACGGCCAAAGCTCGATCCCTACTTCCCTCACCGCGCCCGACATCACGCCGCCAAGCGTGCCGGGCGAACTGCTCGTCGGCGCCGACGGCGCGTCCGTCACCGGCCGTGGCGAACCGGGTAGCACCGTGCGCGTGGTCGATGCCCAGGGCAACCTGCTCGGCACCGCCGTGGTCAACGAGGCCGGTAGCTTCAGCGTGCCTCTGGTGCCGGTGCAGACCGCCGGGCAAGCGCTGTCCGTCACCGCCCAGGATGCGGCCGGTAACGTCTCCGGCCCGGCCGCCGTCACCGCGCCCGACCTCGAACCGCCGGTCGATGTGACGCCGCCGCAGGCCCCGCTCGACCTGGCGCTCACTCCGAACGGCGTGCGCCTGACCGGTAGCGGCGAGGCCAACGCCCAAGTGCAGGTGCGCGATGCCCAAGGCAACCTCGTCGCCAGCACTACGGTCGGCGCCGACGGCCGCTTCGGCCTCGACCTCGCACCCGCGGTGATCGACGGCAGCACCTTGCGCGTGACCCTGGTCGATGCCGCCGGCAATGCCTCGGCGCCGACCCTGATCACCAGCCGCGACCTCACCGCACCGCAACAGCCAAGCGACCTGCAACTGATCGACGGCGACCTGCTCAGCGGTACCGGCGAGATCGGCGCCCAGGTCGAAGTGCGCGACGCCGCCGGCGTGCTGATCGGCAGTGGCAACGTCGATGCCGACGGACGCTTCAGCCTCACCCTCGACACGCCCCAGCTCAATGGCGAGCTGCTGGACATACGCCTGATCGATGCGGCGGGCAACGGCTCGACGCCCCTGGTGTTCCCAGCGCCCGACCGCACCGCCCCCGATGGGGTCGGCAACATCGTGGTCAGCGCCGATGGCCTGCTCATCGCCGGGCGTGGTGAAGCAGGCGCCACGGTCAGCGTACGCGATGCGAACGGCCAATTGCTGGCGAGCGGCGTGGTGGGCGTCGATGGCAACTTCCTCCTGCCGTTGACCGAGGCCATCCTGCCAGGCAGCGCCCTGACCTTCGTACAGACCGACGCAGCCGGCCTCACCTCTGACCCGGTCAACTACCTCGTGCCGCTGACCCCGCCGCCGCTCAGCCCCAGCGATCTGGTGCTGGCCGCGGACGGCAGCAGCCTCGGCGGCAGCGCCACGCCGGGCACGACGGTGCAGGTGCGCGACGCCAACGGCGAGGTCGTGAGCAGCGTCGGCGTGGGCGCCGAAGGCCGCTTCGACGTGGTGCTCGACCCGCCCCAGGCCAACGGCGAGCAACTGCAAGTGGTCGTGGTCGACGGCGCAGGCAACGCTTCGCTGCCCGTGCCCATCACCGCACCTGACCTCACCGCACCCGATGCGCCCAGCGCGTTGCTGGTCAGCGCCGACGGGCGCAGCGTTGTCGGCCGTGCCGAAGCAGGCAGCCAAGTGCAAGTCAAGGACGCCCAGGGCAATCTGCTCGGCAGCGTCCAGGCCAATGCTGCGGGCAGCTTCAGCGTCACCCTGCAACCGGCCCAGGTCGCCGGCCAAGCGTTGCAAGTCAGTGCCACCGACAGCGCGGGCAATACGTCGCTGGCCGGCAACGTGACGGCACCGCAGATCGAGGTGCCGGTCGACACCACTGCGCCGGCCGCACCCACGGCGCTGGCCATCAGCCCCGACGGCGCCATACTGTCCGGTCGTGGCGAAGTCGGGACCACGGTCCGTGTGCTGAATGCCGCAGGCCAAGTGCTGGCGCAGGGCCAAGTGGCGCTCGACGGCCAGTTCATCCTCGACCTGGTGCCCGCCGTCATCGACGGCAGCGCGCTGCGCGTGACCCTCACCGATGCCGCGGGCAACACCGCCAGCGCTTCGCTCGACGCACCCGACCTGACTGCGCCCGCGCAACCCACCGACCTGCTGCTGGTCGGCGGCCAGACCCTGAGCGGCAGTGCCGAAGCCGGCGCGCGGATCGAGGTACGCGACGCCGATGGGGCCTTGGTCGGGCAAGCGCTGGTCGATGCCCAGGGCCGCTTCAGCCTGAGCCTGGATACCCCGCTGCTCGACGGCGAAGCGTTGCTGATCGAAGTGATCGATGGCGCGGGCAACCGCTCGACGCCGCTGGACTACGACGTAGCGGACGTCACCCCGCCAGGGCTGGTGCTCGACATAGTGGTGAGCGCGCTCGACGGGCTGGTCGCCGGCCGCGGCGAAGTCGGCGCCCGCGTGGAAGTGCGGGACGCCAATGGCACGCTGCTGGGCGCCGCCGTGGTCGCCGACAACGGCACTTTCCTCGTCGCCCTGGACACTGCGGTCGCCGCAGGCGATGCGCTGAACCTGGTGCAGATCGACACGGCCGGCAACCGCTCCGCCGAACTGTCGCTCGACGTACCTGGCAACGCCGTGCTGCCAAGCCCCGCCAACGTGGTGGTGGCCGAAGACGGCGCCAGCGTCAGTGGTACCGCGCCAGCGGGCAGCCAGGTGCTGGTGCGCGATGCTGCCGGGAATTCGCTGGGGGAAGTTCGGGCCGACGGCGCTGGCAACTTCCAGTTGCCGCTCGTTCCGCCCTTGGCCAACGGCGAAGACTTCACCCTGGTGGTGGTCGATGCCGCCGGCAACAGTTCGTTGCCTACCCCCGCCGTAGCCCCGGACATCACCGCGCCGTCGGCGCCCTTGGGCCTGCAACTGAGCGCCGACGGTGTCACCCTGAACGGCCGTGGCGAGCCGGGTGCCAGCGTGCAGGTGGTCGGTGCCGATGGCCAAGCGCTGGGCACTGGCGTGGTCAACGACAACGGCAGCTTCAGCCTGACGTTGAACCCGGCGCAGGTCGCCGGCCAAGCGCTCGACGTCATCCTCACCGATGGCGCCGGCAACGTCTCCACGCCCGGCAGCCTGACCGCGCCGAACCTGCTCGGCCCGCTGCAACCCTCGGGTTTCACCGTGGATGCCACCGGCACGCTGCTGAGCGGCCTCGGTCAAGCGGGCGCCACCCTCACCGTGCGCGACATCGACGGCAACGTGCTGGGCAGCGCCACGGTCGACGCCGCAGGTCGCTTCAGCCTCACCCTCACCCCGGCGCAACGCAACGGCGAAACGCTGGACATCGAAGCCAGCGACACCGCCGGCAACCTGGCCACGGTGACGTTCGCTGTGCCTGACATCGAACCGCCCTTGCCGGTCGCCCAGTTGCTGGTCAGCGCCGAGGGCACCACCGTCAGCGGCCAGGGCGAAGCGGGCGCCAGCGTGACCGTGCGCGGGCCTGACGGCGCCATCCTAGGCAGCGTGCTGGTGGCGGCGGACGGCCGCTTCGACGTGCCCCTGGACCCCGCGCAAACCAACGGCCAGACCTTGACCGTCGAACAGCGCGATGTGGCCGGCAATCTGTCCGCCCCCGTCACGGTCGGCGCCCCGGACCTGGAAACGCCAGAGCCTGCCAGCGCCCTGCAACTGCTGCCCGACGGCAGCGTACTGATCGGCATAGGCGAACCTGGCACCACCGTCACCGTGCGCAACGCCCAAGGCGTGGTCGGCAGCGTCGTGGTTGCCGCAGACGGCAGCTTCCGCGTGACGCTGGAGCCGGCGCAACTCAACGGCCAGCGCCTCACCGCGACCCTGACCGATGGCGGCGGCAACGTTTCCCCAGGCGTCGATGTGCAAGCACCGGACCTGCAAGCCCCCGACATCGCCGCCGGGCTGTCGCTCAGCGTCGACGGCACCCTGCTCAGCGGCATCGCCGAACCAGGCGCCAGCGTGGAAGTGCGTACCCTGCTGGGCGTTGTGCTGGGCACGGGTACGGTCGATGCCGACGGACGCTTCCAAGTCGATCTGCCTGCGCAGATCGACGGCCAATTGCTGGATGTGCTGGTGATCGACGCCCAGGGCAACGCCTCAGCGGCGGTACGCTACACCGCCAATGACACCAGCCCTCCCCTGGCGCCCGACAACCTGCAGCTCAGCCCCAACGGCAACCAGTTGTCCGGTACGGGCGAAGTGGGCAGCCGCGTGGAAGTGCGCAATGCTGCGGGCGATCTGCTCGGTCAGGGCGTGGTGCAGCCCGGCGGCCTGTTCGTGGTCAACCTGACGCCGCTGCAGAACGAGGGTCAAACCCTAAGCGTGACCCTGACCGATACGGCGAACAACACCTCCATCCCCACAGACGTGACCGCGCCCGCCACTGCGCCGCTGGAAGCACCACTGGGCAGCGTCAGCGTCGACGGCAGCACCGTCAGCGGTACGGCCGTTGGCGCTGTGAGCGTCACCCTGCGCGATGCCGCCGGGCTCGAGTTGGTCACCGTGCCGGTGCAGACCGACGGCACCTTCACCGCGACCCTTCCCGCCACGCTGACCAACGGCGAGCTGATCAGCCTGATCGCCACCGATGGCGCTGGCCTCACCTCGCTCGAAGCGCTGCTCAACGCGCCCGACTCCACTCCACCCGAAGCCGCGCTGAACGTCTCGGTCAGCCTGGACGGCGCCAGCATCAGCGGCAATGCCGAGCCGGGCAGCACGGTGGTCGTACGTAACGCAGACGGCGAGTTGGGCCGCGTTCAGGTCGGTGACGACGGCACTTTCGTGGTGCCTCTGCTCACCGCGCTGCTGGCCGGCGACAGTGCCGAACTGGTGGTGATCGATGCCGCCGGGAACCCGAACACAGTGCCTACGCCGGTGGACGGCCCGCTCGGCAGCATCGTCGAGACACCGTCCCAATTGCAGCTCAGCGCCGACGGCTTCAGCCTCACGGGCGTGGGCACGGCCGGCTGCCAGATCAGCGTGGTCGCCGAGGGCGTGACCCTGGGCACCGGCACGGTGGGCACGGACGGCACCTTCCTGGTGTTCCTGCGCATCGCCGCCTTCGGCGGCCAGACGCTACAGGTCAATGCGTCGCTGCAAGGCGTGGTGTCGGCGCCGGTCAGCGTGGTCGCGCCGGACGTTACGGCGCCGGATGCCCCTGTGGTGACCCTGGTCGAGCGCGATGGCACGGCCTTGAGCGGGCGCGGCGAAGCGGGCGCGACCGTCACGGTCCGCGACACCGGCGGCGCCTTGCTCGGCAGCGCCGTGGTCGACGCCGCCGGCGCGTTCAGCGTGGCCTTGAACCCCGCCCCGGTGAACGGCGAAACCCTGCTGGTGCGCCAGGCCGATGCGGCCGGCAACCTGTCGCTGGCGATTTCGTCCAGCGCACCCGACATCACGCCGCCGGCCGGCGCCTCGGCTGTGAGCTTGAACGATGCCGCCACGGTGGTCAGCGGCCAGGGCGAAAACGGCGCACTGGTGACCGTGCGCGACGCCAACGGTGTGGTGCTGGCCACCGGTACGGTCAACCAAGTCGGGCAGTTCCAGGTCACTCTGCCGATCACCCAGGTCAGCGGTGCGCCGCTGCAGATCACTCTGACCGACCGGGCCGGCAACACCTCCGAGCCGGTCGCGCTGGCTACGCCGGACCGCACCCCACCGCTGGCGGTCGGGCAACTGCTGTTGAGCGCAGACGGCAGCCGGCTCAGCGGTACCGGCGAACCCGGCGCCAGCGTGCGCGTGCGTACGCCTGACGGCACCTTGGTAGGCAGCGCGACCGTGGCCGACAACGGCCTGTTCGTGGTCGCGCTGACACCGCCACAAACCACGGGCTTGACCTTGGGCGTGACCCAAGCGGACGCGGCCGGCAATCTGTCGCCGGCCATCGCCCTGACCACCCCCGACCTGCAACCGCCAGCGCCATTGAGCAACCTGGTGCTGAACAACGACGGTCTGACCCTGCGCGGCCTGGGCCAGGCAGGCAATACGGTGGAGGTGCGCGACGCGGCAGGCACGCTGATCGGCACCGGCACGGTCGCCGGCAACGGCACCTTTGTGCTCAGGCTGGACGCCGCACAACTCGACGCCGAGCGCCTGAGCGCGGTGCAGATCAACGCAGGCGGCATCGCTTCGGCGGCCGCGCCAGTCGTCGCCCCTGACCTGACGCCGCCTGCCGCGCCCAGCGACCTGCTGCTGGCCAGCGGCGGCCTGCAACTCACCGGCAGCGCCGAAGCCGGCAGCACCGTGCAGGTGCGCGATGCCCAAGGCCTGCTGCTGGGTACCACCCTGGTCGACGCCAACGGCACCTTCCGCCTGACCCTCGCGGCGCCACAGGTCGATGGCCAAGCGCTGCAGGTGACCGCCACCGATGCCGCCGGCAACCGCTCGGCGGTAGCCAATGTGCTCGCCGCCGACACCACCCCGCCCGACTTCGTCAGCAACCTGGCGCTGTCGGCCGACGGCGTGACCTTGACCGGACATGGCGAGGCAGGTGCCGACGTCACGGTCAATGTCATCGACGTCAATGGCACCGTGCTCGGCACCGGCGTGGTCGATGCCGACGGGCGCTTCGCGATCACCCTCGATCCGCCTGCCACACCGGGCTTGCCGCTCGGTGTGGTGCAAGTCGACGCCAACGGCAATGCCTCGCCCGCCCTGACCTTCGACGTACCGGCCATCCCTGCGCCACAGACGCCGACGCAACTGCTGCTGGCCGACGACGGCCTGAGCCTCAGTGGCATCGGCAGTGTCGGCAGCACGGTACAGGTCTACGGTCCCAACGGGCTGTTGCTGGGCAGCGCGGCGGTGCTCGCCGACGGCACCTTCAACGTGACTTTGAACAGCCGCCAGGCCAACGGCGAGCGTTTGGAAATCAGCGCCGAAGGCGCCGCTGGCACACTGTCGCTGCCGACCACGCTACAAGCGCCGGACCTGATCGCGCCACAACCCTTGACGCAGTTGTCGCTGTCCGCCGATGGCCTGGTGCTCAGCGGCAAGGGCGAAGCCGGCGCCACGGTCAGCGTCAGCGGTAACGGCGGCCTGACGCTGGGCACGGCCCAGGTGGCGGCCGACGGCAGCTTCAGCGTCACCTTCGATGCCGCGCAACTCAACGGCGAGCGTCTCGACGCCACACAGGCCGATGCGGCCGGCAACATCTCCACCAGCATCGCCTTGTTGGCAGCGGATCGTACGGCGCCCGAGGCCCCGGCCGAACTGCGCCTCGCCAGCGGCGGCGGCGTGCTGCTGGGTACCGGCGAAGCGGGTGCCCAAGTCAGTGTGCTGGATGCCAGCGGCGCCCTGTTGGGCAGCGCTACGGTGCTGCTCAACGGTACCTTCGAAGTGGCACTGACGCCGCTCCAGGCCAATGGCCAGATCCTCCACGTGGTGCTCACCGACGCCGCCGGCAACCGTTCGGCGGCCAGCGACCTCACAGCTCCCGACACCAGGGCGCCCACCCTGCTCAGCGACGTGAGCATTTCCGCCGACGGTGCGACGCTGAGCGGTCGTGGCGAAGTGGCCGCCGTGGTCACGGTGAGCAATGCGGCCGGCGAGCCGTTGGGCACGGCGACCGTCGATGCCAGCGGCAACTTCAGCCTCACCCTGACCCCGGCGCTGACCAACGCCGAGGCCCTGCGCCTGGTACAGGCCGACGCGGCCGGTAACCTGTCGCCGGTGCTGATCCTCAACACCCCGGACTTCACCCCGCCCGAGCCGCTCAGCGCGGTGCGGATCAGAGTCGACGGCAGCGTGGTCACCGGACGCGGCGAACCGGGCTCGACGGTGACCGTGCGCGACGCGACCGGGCAGGTGCTGGGCAGCGGCCTGGTGCAGCCCGACGAGACCTTCCGCGTCGAGCTCGACCCACCGCAGATCGATAACCAGATCCTCGACGTGCAGCAGGCCGACCCGCCCGGCAACCTCAGCCAGGCGGTACAGGTCACCGCGCCCGACCGCACGCCGCCGCTGGCGCCGGACAACCTGGCGCTCAACGGCGCAGGCGACCAGCTCAGCGGTACGGGCGAGCCCGGCACCCGGGTCACGGTCAGCCTGGGCGGGGTGCCGATCGGTACCGCCGACGTGGGCGCCGATGGCCGCTTCGTGGTGCCGTTGGATGCTGCGCAGCGCAATGGCGAACGCCTGCAAGTCACCCTCGAGGACGCCAGCCAGAACGTGTCGCTGCCCACTTCCCTGGTGGCGCTCGACGTCACGCCACCGGCGCAAGTGGTCGCCAGCCTCAATGCCGACGGCACGCAGATCAGCGGCAGCGGTGAAGCCGGCGCGCGGGTGACTGTGGTCAACAACCTGGGCAACGTCGTGGCCCAAGGCGTGATCGACGACGAGGGCCTGTTCGTCCTGGACCTTGCCACCGCGCAGCAGAACGGTGAGGTGTTGAGCGTCGTGGCGCAGGACGCCACGGGCAATCCATCGGTGCCGCTGCTGCTCACCGCGCAAGACCTCACCCCACCGGCGCCCCTGCTCGACCTCAACCTCAATGCGGCGGGTACGCTGCTCACCGGCACGGGCGAAGTGGGCAGTACGGTCAGCGTACGTGCCGCCAACGGTGCGGTGCTGAACGAAGTGCAGATACCGGCGGGCGGTGCCTTCGCGGTGCCGATCACACCCGCGCAGCTCAATGGCGAGACGTTGACCGTCAGCGCCACGGATGCCGCGGGCAATACCTCCGCCGCGCAGACCGTGGTCGCTCTGGACGTCACACCCCCGGGGCTGGTGACCAATCTGTCGATCAATACCGCTTACGACGTGCTGACCGGTCGCGGCGAAGCGGGTGCGACGGTACGTGTCACCGAAGGCGCCACGACGCTGGGCAGCGCCGTGGTGGCGGCCAATGGCACGTTCCAGGTAGTGCTGGCACCGACCGCCACACCGGGTGCGCCGCTGTCGATCACGCAGACCGACGTCGCAGGCAACCTGTCCCCAGCCGAGACCTTCGACACGCCGCTCGAACCCGTACCGGCGGCGCCCACCGGCGTGCTGCTCAGCGCCGATGGCCTGGTGGTCACCGGCCTCGCCACGGCCGGCAGCGAAGTGCGGGTGTACGACGCCGCCGGGGTACAGCTCGGCGTCGCCGAGGCGACCTTGCAGGGCACCTTCCAGATCACCCTGGCGCAAGCGCAACTCAATGGTCAGATGCTCGAGGTCGTCGCCAGCTCCAGTGGCGGTGCGTCGCAGCCCTTCGTACTGATGGCTGCGGACGTCACGCCACCCGCGCAGCCGGTGGTGGTTTCCTTGTCGGGCAACGGCCTGGTGCTCAGCGGTACCGGCGAGGCCGGCGCCACGGTCACGGTGCGCAGCGCGCTGGGCGCCACATTGGGCACCGCGTCGGTGACGGCGGCGGGCACCTTCGCCGTCACCCTGGGAAGCCCCCAGCTCAACGGCCAGACCCTCAACGTGCAGCAGACCGATGCCGCCGGCAACGGCTCGGCCGTGCTCGGCTACAGCGTGCCGGACGTGCAAGCGCCTGGCGCACCGGGCAACCTGCAACTGCTCGACGGCGGCCTGCGCCTGGTAGGCACGGGCGAGGCGGGCGCCCTGGTCAGCGTCAGCGGCCGGGGCGGCGCGGCTTTGGGTTCGGTGCAGGTCGGTGCCAATGGCCAGTTCGAACTGACGCTGCCCACCGCCCAGCTCGATGGCCAGGTGCTGACCGTGCGCCAGGCCGACCGCGCCGGCAACCTGTCGGCCAGCGCCACCCTAACCGCCGCCGACACCACGGCGCCCACCGCGCCGAGCGTCGCCATCAACGCGGCGGGCACCGTGCTCACCGGCACGGGCGAGGCCGGCACACGGGTGATCGTGCGCAGCAACGGCACGGTCGTCGGCACGGCCACGGTGGCGGCCAACGGCAGCTATGTGGTCACGCTGACCACACCACAGGTCAACTTCGAAACCCTCAACGTCACCCTGACCGATGGGGCGGGCAACGTCTCGCCGGTGAGCAGCGTGGTGGCGCCCGACTTCACTCCGCCGAGCCTGGCCGGCAACCTGCTGGTCAACGCCACCGGCACGCTGCTCACCGGCAGCGGCGAAGTGGGCGCCAGCGTCACCGTGCGCGGCGCCGACGGCAGCGTGCTGCAAAGCGGTGTGGTGATCGGTGCTACGGGGCTGTTCAGCGTGGTGCTCAACCCGGCGCAGGACAATGGTCAGGCTTTGACCGTGAGCCTCACCGACCCGCGCGGCAACGTGTCGGCCAACGCCACGGTGGTGGCGCCGGACATCGACGTCAACCTGCCGGTGGTGGCCAGCGACAACCTGGCGACCGCCGTGGTCAACCTGGCGCCGGTGGTCGTCACCCAAGCACCGATCAACGACAGCTACACCCTGCTGGCGGGCCTCAACACTAGCAAGGCCTTCAACTGGACGGTCGCCGCCGGCACTACCGCCAATCCGGTCCTGACCCTGAGCACCGACAACCTGCTGGGTCTGCTCAACAGTTCGACCTTCACCTTGCAGGTGAAGAACGCCAGCGGCGTCTGGGTGGACATCGCCACCGCCAACGACTCGGCGTTGTTGACCTTGGTGCTGCTGCCCGGCGTCGGGCTGCGCGCCACGATCGGCACGTTGCAGGCCGGTGACTATCAACTGGTGACGCGTTCCGGGGGATTGGGCGTACTGACCACGGTCAACACCCGGCTGGACATCGAAACCACCAGCCTGACCCAGTTCACCGGCACGGGCACGGCGCTGGCCGGCAACGTCGTCAGCGACCTGGGCACCGACGGCACCACCGACATCCTCGGGCCGGACAGCGGCGCCGTGTTGCAGGTGCTCAAGGCCGGCAGCTACGTCGCGGCCGGCGCCGGCACCACGGTCCAGGGCCAGTACGGCAGCCTGCTGATCCGTGCCGACGGCAGCTACACCTACACCCCCAACGGCAGCACCGCGAGCGTCGGCAAGGTCGATGTGTTCAGCTATCAGTTGGCGCATCCCAACGGCAAGAGCGACACCGCCAACCTCTACGTGCGCATCGACAGCCCACAGGCCACTGAGGTGTGGAACGACAGCAACCTCGCCGCGCCGGCAAGGCTGGTGGACGCCGTGGACGATGTGGGGCGCAGCAACCTGGTACTGGCCAACAAGGTCACGACGGCGACCCAGGACTTCGCCCGCATCGACCTGCCGGCCCTGGCAGGCGTCAAGTCCAGCGTGCTGGGCCACACCGTGGCCGCCGGCACCACCGCCGACCTGCAAGTGGTGCTGACCTCGGCCAATTTGCTGGCGCTGCTGGGCAATGCTTCGGTGCAACTGCAAAAACTCAATGCCAGCGGCCAGTACGTAACCGTGCAGACCGTCAACGGCAACGACCTGCTGAGCCTGGTGAACAACACCGCGCGCGGCTACACCTTCGCCAACCAGAGCGCCGGTACCTACCAGGTCACGGTCAAGGCCAGCGGCTTGTTGGGCCTGGGGTCGAGCTTGAACTCCACGCTCAACACCAGCACCAAGTCGCTCACCGAGTTCATGGTCGACCGCTCCAGCGTCGCCACCGGCAACCTGCTGGCCGGCGATACCCTGGGTTCGAACCTCACCACCCTGAGCGTGCAGACCGCCGCCAACACTTACGCGCTGCCTGGCTACAACGGCATCAGCGTGGTCGGGCTGTACGGCATTCTGCTGGTGCAGGCCGACGGCAGTTACAGCTACACGCTCAAACCCGGATTGGCCGGCTCGGTGGTGGGCCAGGTGGATCAGTTCACCTACGCCCTCACCCACCCCAACGGCAGTGTCGACACCGCGCAGCTGAAGATCACCCTGGCCGAGGGCGCTGTCACTGGCGTGCAACGCCTGGCGGTGCTGGACGACAACGCCCAAGTCTCGCTGCTGGTGGCCGGCGGGGCCGAGGCGGATGATCGAGCGGTGCAGGCGCTGAGCGACGATCCGCGTGACACGCCAGCCGCCGATACCAACGACAGTGGTGCCGATACCAGCGTGGCTGCGGACGACCTGCTCGGCGAAGACGCTTTCGCCCAGGTGCAGGACGCTGCCGAGGGCACCACCCTGCTCTGGCAAGGCGGCGACGCCAGCATCGACCTGGGCAGCCTGGTTGGCCAGGTCCAGGCCCTGGAAGTGCTCGACCTCAACACCACCAGTGCGGTGAGCCTGAGCGTCAGCCTGGAGGATGTGCTGGCGCTGGGCGACGGAGTGGGCAGCCCGTTGCTGATCAAAGGCGACGGCGCCGACTCGGTGCTGCTCGGCGAGCAGTGGAGCCTGGCGGGCCAAGGCGTGGCGGACGGCATCGACTACGACCAGTACACGGCCCAGCAAGACCCGAGCCAGCAACTGTGGATCCAGAACAGCGTGCATGTGGTTTAGGGAAAGCTAGTCTATGGTTGTAGGAAACGTCTTGATACGAAGGTAATGCAAGGCGAGCGCAGGCAGGATTTAGGTCTTGCCCGCGCTCGATTTGGCCGGCGCGGCACACCGGTCCTTTTCCGAAACGATGGCGACACCTGCAAGCGCGTCGGGCCTGTGTCCGGCAGTCATGGATGACACGGTATTAAGGGAATGATGTGAAGTCAGGCTGTTCGCTGTCTCCGTTGTTGCCAGGTGCCTTCGGGCTTCTGGCATTGATGCTGCAACCGGCCGCCTTGGCCGACGACGATATCGATCCGGCCTTGCGCCAGATCAGCCCCTCCTCGATTCGCGACAGCCCCCAAGCCGTGCCGGCGCGCCCGCCGACCGGCCAGGCGGCAGATGGCCAGGACCGCCTGGGCCTGGCCGAGGCCGCGTTGCAGGCGGTGCAGTGGCACCCGCGCATCGCCGAGGCCATCGGCGATCTCTATCGCCAGGGCGAGGGCATCAACGTCGCCCGCTCCGGTTATTACCCGCAGATTTCCGGGGGCGTGCGCACCGGTTTCGACTCCGGCTACGGCGGCGACCGCAGCAGCCAGGCGCTCAACCTCTCGCTCAAGCAGATGCTCTACGACTTCGGCAAGGTCGACTACGCCGTCGATGCAGCCAATGCGGCGGCCGCCCGCGCCCAGGCCAACATCCTCTTGGTGATCGACGAGCTGGCGCGCGACACCGCCTATGCCTGGATCGAGACCCAGCGCTACGCGCGCCTGATGGACATCGCCCGTGCGCAGATCCAAGGCGTGGGCGAAATCGTCGGCCTGGCCCGCCAGCGCAGCGACATGGGTGCCAGCACGCGCTCGGACGTGGTCCAGGCGCAGTCACGGGCCGAGGCCGCGCAGGCCGTGTTCGAGGAGTACCAAGCGCAGTACCAGCGCTGGCGGGCGGCACTGGCCACCCTGCTGGGGCGCAGTTCGCCTCCACCGCTGAGCGACGATGCACCGACTGAACTGGGCCAGGCCTGCCAACGCCCGTTGGCCGGCGACGACCGTCTGCCGGCCGTGCTGATGGCCCTGGCCCAGCGCACGCAATCCCAGGCCGAACTGGCCCAGGCCAAGGCCGAGGCGTATCCGACCCTGTCGCTGCAACCGCAGGTCAACCACTATCTGGACAACGACTACAACCGCGACAACCGCAACCTGGACCGCACCCAGGCCGGCATCTATCTCAATGTCGAGGTGCCGATCTACCAAGGCGGTGCCACCAGCGCCCGTGCCCGTGCCGCCGGCCACGCGCTGAGCGCCGCCGATTCGGCCGAAGACGCGGCGCGCCTGCAAGCGCGCCGCGGCTTGGCCGAAGCCCAGGCGCAGACTTCGGGCCTGGGCCGCCGGCTGCGCTCGCTGGAACTGCGCCAGGACAGCATCCAGGAAGCGCGCATGCTCTACGGCCGGCAGTACCTGGAGCTCGGCACCCGGCCCCTGCTCGACCTGCTCAACGCCGAGCAGGAAATCTACCAATCGCGCTTCGACATGGCCGCCACTCGTTCCGACCTGCTACGCCTGAACGTCGACTGCCTATACAACAACGGCGCGCTGCGCCCGGTGCTGGGCCTCGAAGGCCAGCGCCTGCAAGGGGTGGAGATCCTGCCATGAACGATGCCGTCAACCTGAGCAAACCGGGCGCTGCCACCTCTGCCGCCGCTGCCGATACGGGCGCCGGTGCGCACGGACTTGGTCTTGGTGGTTCTGGCGCGGATAAAACCGGCGCTGACGGACCCGCTGCCGGTCAACCCGCCGCAGGAAGACCCAACGCCAGTCGAACCGCCGCCGGTCCACTGGACAGCCGTCAACCCGACGTAGGAAGACCTGGCCCCGGTCAATCCGCTGCGGGTGGATCTGGCGCTGGCGGACCTACGGCCGGCGACCCCGCCCAGCGCCCGGACCTCGGCCCTTGGCTGGAAAGCATGCTACAGGTGGCCCGGCACTACCGCCTCGACGTGTCGCCGCAGCGTATCCGCCTGGCCGCCGCCGAAGACGCGCGGCCCTTGGACGAGATCCTCCGGCACATGGCGCGCCAGGCCGGGTTGACCCTGCGCTTCGTGCGCTTCGACGCCAAGGACCTGCGGCAATGGCGCGCGCCCTTGGTGTTGGAGCTGGACGACGGCCAGCTGGCGGTGGTCGAGGCGGTGACCGAAGACGACCACCTGGCCGTGGTCTTCGCCGGCGACCAGGGCCTGGCCAGCCGTCTGCACCGCGACCAGTTGCAGGGCCGCATCGCCCGCGTCGCCCTGCTGCGCCCGGCCCGCCCGTTGCGCGACGTGCGCACCGACGACTACACCGCGCCCTACGACCGCCACTGGTTCGCGCGCATCGTGCTGCGCGACCTGCGCCCTTATGGCCAGGTGATGCTCGCCTCCCTGGTGGCCAACGTGCTGGCCCTGGCCGGGGTGCTGTTCTCCATGCAGGTGTACGACCGGGTGATTCCGGCGGAATCCTTGCCCACGCTGTACGTGCTGTTCGGCGGCGTGGTGCTGGCGCTGGTGTTCGACCTGACCATGCGCCTGCTGCGCCTGAAGGTCACCGATCTGCTGGGCAAGCGCGCCGACCTGCGCATTTCCGACCTGGTCTACGGCCATGCGCTGCGCTTGCGCAATTCGGTGCGGCCCAAGTCCACCGGCTCGTTCATTTCGCAGTTGCGCGAGCTGGAGCAGATCCGCGACCTGATCACCTCCAGCACTGCAACGGCGCTGGCCGACCTGCCGTTCTTCCTGCTGTTCCTGTTCGTCTTCTGGCTGATCGGCGGCGTGCTGGTGATCATTCCGCTGGCGGCGCTGGTGCTGATGATTCTGCCCGGCATCCTCGCCCAACGCCGTCTGGCGCGTCTGGCCAACGCCTCGATGCGCGAGTCGGGGCTGCGCAACGCCATGCTGGTGGAAAGCATCCAGGGCCTGGACGAGATCAAGGCCCTGCAAGCCGAAGCGCGCTTCGAGCGGCAATGGAACCAGTACAACGCCGCCTGCGCGCACAACAGCCTGCGCCTGCGTACCCTGACCAACGGCCTGGTGACCTGGACGCAGAACATCCAGGGCGCGGTGTTCGCCGTGGTGGTGGTGGTCGGCGCGCCGATGGTGATCGCCGGCGACCTCACCACCGGCAGCCTGGTGGCGGCCTCGATGCTGGCCTCGCGCATGATGGCGCCGATGGCGCAACTGACCCACGTGCTGACCCGCTGGCAGCAGGCCAAGGTAGCCCTGGAAGGCATCGACAAACTGATGCAGAGCCCGGTCGACCATCCGGAAGGCGAAGCCCGCGTGCACCTGCCGGCGATCCATGGCGAGTACCGGCTGCGCCAAGCGGTGTTCCGCTACAGCCCGGAGGCCACACCGGCACTGAGCATCGGCCAGCTGAGCATCGCCCCCGGCGAGCGTATCGCCGTGCTGGGGCGCAACGGCGCCGGCAAGTCCACCCTGCTGCAAGCCCTCGGCGGCGCCATGGACCTGGCGCAGGGCGAAGTCACCCTCGATGGTATCGCCCTGGCCCACCTGGACCCGGCCGACCTGCGTCGCGACGTTGGCCTGCTGGCGCAACACGCACGCCTGTTCCACGGCACCCTGCGGGAAAACCTGACCCTGGGCAGCGGCCAGGCCAGCGACCAGGAACTGGTCGCGGCGCTGGCAGCCAGCGGCGCCCTGGCCTTCGTGCGGCAACTGCCCAAGGGCCTCGACCACCTGATTCTGGAGGGCGGCCTGGGGCTGTCCGGCGGCCAGCGCCAGGCCCTGGTGCTGTCGCGCCTGCTGCTGCGCCAGCCCCAGGTGCTGCTGCTCGACGAGCCCACCGCCGCGCTGGACGATGTCACCGAGCGCGCGTTGCTGGACAACCTCGAGCGCTTCTGCCAGGGCCGCACCCTGGTCATCGCCACCCACCGCATGAGCGTGCTGCAACGGGTCGACCGGGTGCTGGTGCTCGACGGCGGGCGCATCGTCATCGACGACCAGCGCGACGCCGCGCTGGCGCGGCTGAGCCAGGGAGGCCAGGCATGAGCCGTTCGTTTTCATTCGTTGCCTGTGGCGAGCGCCGACATGGCCCGCTCGCCGCCCTACCGACAGCGCCAGGCCAAGGAGGCCAAGCATGAGCCAACCGTCGTTACCCGCTTCCTACCTGGACGGCCAGGACGACCACGCGGTACTGCGCGCTGGGCGCGTGATCACGGTCTGCGCCCTGATGCTCGCCGCGTTCGTGGCCTGGGCGGCCTGGTTCGAGATCGTCGAGGTGTCCACCGGCACCGGCAAAGTCATCCCCAGCTCCCGTGAACAGGTGATCCAGTCGTTCGAAGGCGGCATCGTCGCGCAGATGAACGTCGCCGAAGGCGACATGGTGCAGCGCGACCAGGTGTTGGCCCAGCTCGATCCGACCAAGACCGAATCCACCGTCGGCGAAAGCGAGGCCAAGTACCGCGCTGCGCTGGCCAGCGTGGCTCGGCTGCGCGCCGAAGTCAGCGGCAAACCGCTGACCTTCCCTGCCAGCCTCAAGGACTGGACCGAGCTGACCGAAGCCGAAACCGCGCTGTACCAGACCCGCCGCCGCGGTCTGGAACAGACCCTGGCCGGCATCCAGGATTCGTTGCGTTTGGTGCGCAGCGAGCTGCAGATCACCGAGAACCTGGCCAAGCTCGGCGCTTCCAGCCGGGTCGAGGTGATCCGCCTGAACCGCCAGCGCTCGGAACTCGAACTCAAGGCCACCGAAGCGCGCTCCGATTACCTGGTGCGGGCCCGCGAAGAACTGGCCAAGGCCAGCGCCGAAGCCGACAGCCTCAAGGCGGTGATCCGCGGCCGTACCGACTCGCTGACCCGCCTGACGTTGCGCTCGCCGGTGCGCGGCATCGTCAAGGACATCGAGGTCAATACCCTGGGCGGCGTGGTGCAGCCTGGCGGACAGGTGATGAAGATCGTGCCGATGGACGAGCGCCTGCTGATCGAAACCCGCATCTCGCCCCGCGACATCGCCTTCATCCACCCCGAGCAGGCGGCCAAGGTGAAGATCAGTGCCTACGACTATTCGGTGTATGGCAGCCTCGACGGCCACGTGGTGGGCATCTCGCCCGACACCCTGCAAGACGAGGTCAAACCGGAGATCTACTACTACCGCGTGTTCATCCGCACCCAGCGCGACAGCCTGGAGAACAAAGCCGGCAAACAGTTCGCGATCACGCCGGGGATGGTCGCGACGGTGGACATCCGCACGGGGCAGAAGACCATTCTGGAGTACCTGATCAAGCCGATGAACCGGGCGCGGGAGGCGTTGCGGGAGCGGTGACTCGGGGCGGTGTCGTAGCCATTGGGTCGGCGCTCCGATCAGTCGCAATGGGTGGCAACGCCCCTGTAGGAGCGACTTCAGTCGCGATGGGCGGCAGCGCCGCCCCGACCCAGGCGGCTTGCCAGTACGGGCTAAAGCCCCGCGCGTTCAAGCCGATAACCCGGCATCCTCCCTCATTGAGTGCAAGCTCGCCCCATGGCTACCCAAAACGCCCGCGCAGACTCGCTGTCGCTGCTGCTCTTCACACTGCGCAGCGGCAAGCTGATGGCGATCAACCTGCTCAAGGTCAGCGAAATCATTCCCTGCCCGGCGCTGACCCGCTTGCCCGAAGCCCACCCGCACGTCAAAGGCGTGGCCACCCTGCGCGGCAACCCGCTGTCGGTGATCGACCTGTCGCGGGCCATCGGCGAGCGGCCGCTGGAAGACCCCAACGGCGGTTGCCTGATCGTCACCGAGATCAGCCGCTCGCGGCAGGGCCTGCACGTGCAGGCCGTGGTGCGCATCGTGCATTGCCGCACCACCGACATCAAACCGCCGCCGTTCGGTTCGGGCAACCGTTCGTTCATCACCGGCGTCGCACGTGTCGACGACGCCTTGGTGCAGGTGCTGGACATCGAGAAAGTGATCCACGGCATCGCCCCGCCGCCCCAGATGGCGCCCAGCAATGGCCTGGACGAAGATGCCGCCAGCCTGCTGGCCGCCGCCAACATCCTGGTGGTCGACGACAGCCAGGTCGCGTTGCAGCAGTCGATCCACACCCTGCGCAACCTGGGCATCGACTGCCGCACGGCACGCAGCGCGAAAGACGCCATCGAAGTGCTGCTGGAGCTGCAAGGTACGGCCAGCGAGATCAACATCGTGGTCTCTGACATCGAAATGTCCGAGATGGACGGTTACGCCTTCACCCGGACCCTGCGCGAAACGCCGGACTTCAAGCACCTGTACGTGCTGCTGCACACCTCGCTCGACAGTGCCATGAGCAGCGAGAAGGCGCGCCTGGCCGGGGCCAACGCCATTCTCACCAAGTTCTCCTCGCCGGAACTGACCGACTGCCTGCTGGTGGCGGCGCGCGCGGTGGTGTTCGGCGAGCCGTGAGCGATACGCCGCCAGCGTACAGATGAAGACACAGCCTCAGGGTTGATGCCTGACCTCAGTCGGGCATAATCCAGCGTCTTCAGATGAAAGTGCCGGTATCGCATATGAAGTTCTTCTGCTCAATCCTGATCACTTGCGCCCTGGCCAGCGGCGCCGCCCATGCGTCGAGCAGCCAGGCCTGGAACGACTACCGCCAGGCGCTGCTCAAGTCCTGCCTGGCGGCGAGCCAGCTCAAGGACGTCCACGTGCTGGGCAAGCCCGCCGAGTTCGACGACCAGGTCGGCTACAGCGCCCTGCTCATCGAAGGCGTCTATCCGCAGAAGGCCCTGAAAGGCAAGCTCGGCACCGAGCTGTGCCTGTACGATCGGCGCGTGCAGAAAGCCTTCGTCAGCGAGTGGGTCATCGGCAAGTCATGAGCACGGCCTTGCGCTTCGCCTGCACCGGCTGCGGCAAATGCTGCACCGGCCACCACGTGCCGTTGACCTTGAACGAAGCGCGGCAGTGGGCGCAGGCCGGCGGGCAGGTCATCGTGCTGATCGAAGGCTTCGTCACCGACGGTCCGGGCATGCCGGTCGAGCAGCGCGAGCATGCCTTGCGCCGCTCCCTGGGCGTGCCGTGCGGCACCGGCGAGGTCCAGGTGGCGGTCACCTTCGCGGCCTTCAACCCAGGCCGCTGCATGCACCTCGACACGGCCGACCTGTGCACCATCTACGAAGCGCGCCCGCTGGTCTGCCGCATCTACCCCATGGAAATCAACCCGCACATTCCGCTGCGCCCAGAAGCCAAGGACTGTCCCCAGGAAGCCTGGGAACGAGGGCCGGTGCTGATCCACGGTCAAGTGGCGGCGGACCCGGCGCTGCGCGCGCTGATCGAAGCGTCGCGCCAGGCCGACCGCGACGACATCGCAGCGAAGGTGGCGGTCTGCGAACGCTTGGGGATGACCATCAGCGCACTCAAAGGCAACGGCTTCACCGCCTGGCTGCCGGATATGACCGCCTTCGCGCAAGCGCTGGACCATCCCCTGAGCGGCAGCCCCGAACCCTGGCAGGTGCACGTGGAGCAGCCCAATCTGGCCGAAGCTGTCGGCACCTATGGGCTGCAGGTCACTGCACAGACGCCTGAGTACTACACCTTCATCGGATTCTGACCGCTGATCGGGCGACGCCGGATGCCGACATACCCCTGCGCGGGCAAGGCATCGTTTCGGCGAACCTGGCGCGCGGCGCAGCAGCCGCTCTGGCATGCAGGTTCTGACCGGAAAGACAGATTTTTCGAGCAGATACCAACGCCTTATTCTTACCCAATTGGTAAAGGTGCTTATTGCGCCTGACGCTTTTTCCTGCTTAGCGCCAGGACTACCGTAACGCCATCCACATAGCACTTGCTCAGCAAGAAGGTAGTTCGAAATGTCCAACAGCATGGGTATTGCCAGCGCGTTCATCCTTTCGGCATTGGTGCTGTCGCCCCTGGCGCAGGCCGAAGAATCCCCCGCTTTCGCGGCGCGCAACCAGGCGCTGGCCGAGCAGGCCCAAGCGCAATTCGCGCAACAGGGCGACCACAGCGACAGCAGCGAGCGAACCGCTGCGAAAACGGCGAGCAGCGATCAGGCCGATAGCTGATCGCGCAGCAAAACCTTCATAGCTTGTTACGCCCTTCGCAATAGTTCCTTGTAAAGCACGGCAGATCGGGGCACCGGTTCGGCCGTGCTGGATCGCTCGGCGCACGCCGATCCCCCATCTCAGTGCGTCCACCTATGACACACCGATGGCATCCAATAGTCCGTCCGCCCAGCGCGGATCGACTCCGAACGCAGGCCGCCCGCCGCCTGCAAAGCCCGCCTGGCCGTGAAAGCCCATGGTCACAGGCTTGAGGCAGAAGGTGCCGCTGCCTAGAATGGCGCCCCGTTCACGACGTTCTTGCTCAGGGAGCTCGACGTGCCCACGCCTGCGCCGCTGCTCGCGCTATTCAAATCCCGCCCCGAACAGGCACTGACCCTGGGCACCTGCCTGGCCGTGTTCGCCATCGTTTCGATCGTCGGCTACCTGCTGCTGCGCGAGCGCGACAGCGTCGAGCGCTCGGCGGTGCGGGCGTCGAACAACATCGTGCAGTTGATCGAAAACGATGTGCTGCGCAACGCCGAGCTGTACGACCAATCCTTGCGCGGGCTCATGTGGGGTGTGCGGCATCCGCAGCTGTCGAGCCTGGCGCCCGACCTGCGTCGGCAGATCCTCTTCCGTCAGGCCATCACCACGCCTGGGCAAGGCGAGCTGCTGTGGCTGGACGCACAGGGCCAGGTGCAGGGACGATCGTCCGGCAAGGTGCCCCTGCTGACCGACTTCGCCAACACCGCAGCCTTCCAGGCGCATCGCGCGCATCCGGGCCTGGGCCTGGTGCTGACTTCGCCCTCACAGCGCCAACTGGACGAACTGGGCTGGTGCCTCAACTTCAGCCGGCGCATTTCTTCTTCGAGCGGCGCTTTCATGGGAGTCACGCTGGGCGCACTACCGCTTGCGTACTTCGACGCGCTGTTCCAGCGCCTGGACATTGGCAAGCAAAGCAGTGTCAACCTGCTCAGCACCGACGGCCAACTGCTGGCGCGCCAACCGGTGCTAGACACCGATCCGCAGGTGGGTGGCAACTACCTGAAACGGGCGAACTTCCAACGCATTCTGGCCGAGCAGAACGGGAGCTTCACCGCCGCCTCGGTCGCCCGTGGCGGCGCACAGCGCATCTACACCTTCGCCAAAGTGGCGAACCTGCCGTTGATCGTGTTGGTGGTGCATTCGGCCGACGAAGTGTTGCACTCCTGGCGACACACAGCCTGGCTGGTGGGCGCTGCCACCGGCGTGCTGTGTGTGGGCATCCTCTGGTTGAGCGTCCTGCTCGGCCGGGAACTGCGCCGCCGCCAGCGCGCCGAGCACAGCCTCGCCGAACTGGCGGCCACCGACAGCCTCACCGGCTTGCCCAACCGTCGTCGCCTCGACGAAGTGCTCAAGCTCGAATGGTCGCGCGCCCAGCGCAGCGGCAAGCCACTGGCGATACTGATGGTGGATATCGACCACTTCAAGGCGTTCAACCAGCGTCACGGCCACGCCGGTGGCGATCATGCCCTGCGCGAAGTGGCGCTGGCACTGCGCCGGTGCGTCCGCCGCCCGGCCGACTTGGCGGCGCGCTATGGCGGCGAAGAATTCCAAGTCGTGCTGCCGGAAACCGATGCCTCGGGCGCGCGGCTGATCGCCGAACGGATCAGAGCGGCGGTCGAGGAGCTACCGGCATTCGGCGATGGCAGCGTGGCGATCACGGTCAGCATCGGCATTGCCGTACGCATGCAAAAAACCCAGCGCGATCTGACGACCGTGCTGGGTTTGGCTGACGAGGCGCTCTACCGGGCCAAGGCCAATGGCCGCAACCGGGTGGAGCAAGCGCAGTCTTAGGACTGCGCGCGGACCTGGTCGCGCAGTGCTTTTACTTCGTCATGATTTTTCTGTACGCCGTCCAGCTGCTTCTGGACCAGTACCAGGCTGTTGGCTGCGGCTGGGACGTTCAGTTTGGTCAACTTCTCGCGGGCTTCGCGGTACGCCTTCAGCGCGTAGTCCTGGCCGCGTTCGGTCTCGTTCATGACAGCCTCGTCATCGTGGCTGGTGAACGTGGTCTTCAGGTCGATCCAAGCGCGGTGCAGGTCGCCGGTGAAGCTGGTGGAATCTTCTGCTTTGCCGCCCAAGTGAGTGACTTCGGCTTGCAGCTCGGTTACGGCCTGAGCGCAGCCTGCAGCGCGAGCAGTGAGGAATTCTTTCAGACGAGGGTTTTTCACGTCTTCGGCCGACTTTTTGAACCCTTTCTCGCCATCTTTGCTGTACTCGATCAGGTCGTTGAGGACATCGATCACATCTTTGTTGGTATCGCTCATGACTCAAACTCCTTGATGGTTAGTGAATAGATGAGAGCAGCCTTCGTGCCAGATTTGATTAAAAGTTAATTTCTTATAAATCAATAGCTTAGGAAGTAAAGGCAGAACGCCATGCGTCGCGTTCTGCATGATCGGCCTTGGCCGGTCGTGCAGTTTGCAGTAGGGTCGCGACTCATTCGTATCCGGTGGCCCGCATGAACCCTGACACCCTGAAGCTGCTGGTGACCCGCAGCATGCCGTTCGGCAAATACCAAGGCCGCCTGCTCGCCGACCTGCCGGGCGACTACCTGGCCTGGTTCGCCCGCAAAGGCTTTCCGCCTGGCGAGCTGGGCGGCCTGCTGGCGTTGATGCACGAGATCGACCACAACGGCCTGATCGACCTGCTCAAGCCCTTGCGCAGCGCTCCAGCGCGCCGCTGAAATGCGACAGGGGCGCCTCAGCGCCCCTGTCGGTCAACCTTGCCAATGCCCGCTAGCCGCGGGCGCGGCGTTCAACGCGGCGGTGCCGCCACCGCCAACTCCACCGGCTCGCCACGCTTGATCAAGGCGTACACCACCGCCGTGACCAAGCTACCCGCCACGATCGCCAGCAAATACAGCGCCGCATGGTTGATCGCGTTGGGGATCAGCATCACGAACAGCCCGCCGTGAGGCGCCATCAGCTTGCAGCCGAAGTACATCGACAGCGCGCCGGTCAGGGCGCCACCGGCGATGCTGGCCGGGATCACCCGTAGCGGGTCCTTGGCGGCGAAGGGAATCGCACCCTCGGAGATGAAGCACAAGCCCAGCACGAAGGCTGCCTTGCCGGCCTCCCGCTCGCTCTGGGCGAATTTGCGCCGAGCGATGAAGGTAGCGATGCCGAGACCGATCGGCGGCACCATGCCGGCGGCCATGGTCGCGGCCATCGGCGCGTAGCTCGACGAAGCCAGCAGGCCGACCGAAAAGGCGTAGGAAGCCTTGTTGATCGGCCCCCCGAGGTCGACGCACATCATCCCGCCCAGCAACACCCCCAGGAGGATGGCGTTGGTGGTGCCCATGCTGTCGAGGAACTGGGTCAGGCCCGCGAGCATCGCCGCCACCGGCTGGCCGACCACGTAGATCATCACCAGCCCCGTGAACAGGCTGGCCAGCAACGGAATGATCAGGATCGGCTTGAGCGCTTCCAGACTGCTGGGCAAGCGCACCCAATGGGCGATGGCCTTGGCGCTGTAGCCGGCGAGAAAGCCCGCGGCGATGCCGCCGATGAAGCCTGCGCCCAGGGTACTGGCCAAGAGGCCGCCGATCATGCCGGGCGCCAGGCCCGGGCGGTCGGCGATGGACCAGGCGATGTAGCCTGCCAGCAACGGCACCATCAGTTTGAACGCTGCCTCGCCGCCGATCTGCATCAGCGCGGCCGGCAAGCTGCCCGGCACTTCATGGGCATTGATGCCGAACACGAACGACAACGCGATCAACAAGCCACCGGCCACCACCATCGGCAGCATGAACGACACGCCGGTCAGCAGGTGCTTGTAGACTCCGGCCTTTTCCGCCTTGGCCGGCGCTGCGCTGGCATCGCCTGCGCTCTCGACCTTGCCTTCGGCCAGCGCTTTGTCCAGGGTCGCGGCCGCCTGCTTGAGGGCGATGCCCGTACCGCAGCGGTAGATGCGCTTGCCGGCGAAGCGCGCGGTGGGCACTTCGATGTCGGCAGCCAGCAGCACCACATCGGCATCGGCGATGGCCTCGGCCGACAAGGGGTTGCGCGCGCCTACCGAACCCTGGGTCTCCACGGTCAGTTGCCAGCCCTTCTGCGCCGCTGCCTGTTGCAAAGCTTCGGCAGCCATGAAGGTGTGCGCCACGCCGGTCGGGCAGGCGGTGACTGCGACCAGCCGCGGCTGGGCGGTAGCCGAGGCGCCGGTGCTTGCGGCAGGCTCGGCGATCGCGGACGTTGTCAGCACCTGAGCACTGGCGGCGGCCTCGTCGAGGAACCGTTCGCGGTCGGCCAAGGCTTGCGCGGGCGTGCTCTGGAACACGCGTTTGCCGACGAAGCGCGACAGGTCCAGGGGCCCGGTGGCGATCACCAGTATCCAGTCGGCGGCGGCGATCTGCTCGGCGCTCAAGCACTGTTCGGGGTGTTCGGCGTCGGCCACCTCGACGCTGGTGCTCCAGCCGCGGCGCTGCGCCTCGGCGGTGAGCAGGCGTGCGCTGAGCACGCTGGACACCTGCCCGTTCGGGCAGGCGGTGACGATGGCAAGGTTCATTGGCCACTCTCCTGTTGTTCTTGTATCTGCACGCCCGCTTCCAGGCGGGCCAGTTGCGCGTGGTCGTCAATGCCGAAGCCGACCTGGGTCACGGCCTGGGCGGCGATGGCCGTGGCCCGGCGCAGGCTCCGTTCGGGGGCTTCGCCCTGCAACAGGCCATGCAGCATGCCGGCCACCAGCGAATCCCCGGCGCCTACGGTACTGGCCACTTTCACCGGTGGCGGCAGCGCGTGCAGCGTGCGCGCGGCGCTGAACCAGCTCAGACCGTGCTCGCCATTGGACAGCACCACGTGCTCCACGCCGGCCGCCAGCAAGCGCTGGGCGGCGGCCTGCTGCGCTGCGCGGTCGGGCAACGCCTGGCCGAGCACGTCGCCCAGTTCCTCGACGTTGGGCTTGACCAGCCAGGGCGAGCAGCCCAGGCCGACACGCAAGGCGTCGCCGCTTGTGTCGAGCACGACCTTGAGGCCCTGCCCCACCAGTTGGCGCAGCAGTCGCTCGAACCAGGCCAGGCTGATGCCGCGCGGCAGGCTGCCGGCGACCACCACGGCGTCGAAGCCGGGGGCGATCCGCTCCAGGCGCTGCAACAAGGCCGCTTGCGCGGCGGCGTCCACCTGCGGGCCTTGGCCGTTGATGTCGGTCACCTGGCCGTCGGCCTCGACCAGCTTGAGGTTGCTGCGGGTCTCGCCATCGACGCGCACGAACCAATCGCTGAAACCGCGGCGCTCGATCAGCGCTTCGAACGGCTGCAGGTTGTCGCGCCCGAGAAAGCCGCCGACGGTGAGCTCGTGGCCCAGGTCAGCCAACACCTGGGCCACGTTCAGGCCCTTGCCGGCGGCATGGCTGTGCTGGCTGTGGGCGCGGTTGACCGCCCCCGGGCGCAGGCGCTCGAGGCTGACGGTGAGGTCCAGCGCCGGGTTGAGAGTCAGGGTGAGGATCTTGGCCATCAGCTACGCTCCACCAGCGCACGTACGGAGGCGGCGCTGTCCTGTTGCAAGGCGGCCTGCGCCAACGCGCGCGCCGCCTGGAAATCGGTCTCACGCACCAACGCCTTGACCTCGGCGATGCTGCGTGCGGCCACGCTCAGTTCGTCCACCTCCAGGCCCAGCAGGATCGCCACGGCCTGGGCATCGGCAGCCAGCTCGCCGCAGACGCCGACCCATTTGCCATGGGCATGGGCGGCGCGCACGGTCATGTCGATCAGTTGCAACACCGCCGGGTGCAGGCCGTCGGCCTGGGCCGACAGGCTCGGATGGCCGCGGTCGATGGCCAGGGCGTACTGGGTCAGGTCGTTGGTGCCGACGCTGAAGAAGTCCACCTCGCGGGCCAGTTGCGGCGCCAGCAGCGCCGCCGAAGGCACCTCGACCATGATCCCGACCTGCAGGTCGGCCACCGGGATCTCCACGCGCAGGCGCTCGACCATGGCCTTGGCTTCGCGCCATTCGTGCATCTGCCCGACCATGGGGAACATGATCCGCAGCGGGCGGTTGTCGGCGGCGCACAACAGGGCGCGCAACTGGTCCTCCATGATCTGCGGGCGTTGCAGGGTCAGGCGCACGCCGCGCACGCCGAGGAAAGGGTTCTCTTCGGCTTCGATCGGCCAGTAGGGCAACGGCTTGTCGCCGCCCACGTCCAGAGTGCGTACCACCAGCGGGCGCCCGCCCAGGCCGTCGAGCACACGGCGGTACTCGGCTTCCTGGGTGGCCACGTCCGGCGCTTGGGAATGGCCCATGAACACCAGTTCGGTGCGCAGCAGGCCGATGCCTTCGGCGCCCTGCTCCAGCACTTTGTCGATGCCGGCGCTCTCGCCGATGTTGGCGAACACTTCCATGGCGTGGCCGTCACGGGTCACGGCGGGTCGATGGCGCTCGGCCCAGGCCGCCTGCAACCGTTGTTCGCGCTGATCGCGTTCGGCCAGGGCGCGTTGCACCTCGGTTGCGGACGGCGCCACGCTGACGCGGCCACGTTGGCCGTCGAGCAGCAACGGCGTGCCCGATTCGAGCAACAGCATCGCTGCACCCGTGCCGACCACCGCCGGGATGCCCAAGGCACGGGCGACGATGGCGCTGTGCGCGGTCGCGCCGCCGTAGGCGGTGACGATGCCGGCCACGCGCGCCGGGTCCAGGCGGGCGACGTCGGACGGGCCGACTTCGGCCATCACCAGCACATAGGGCTGCTGCGGCTCACGCGCCTCCTGTATACCGCACAGTTGGCCGAGCACACGGCGGCCGACGTCGCGTAAATCGGCGGCGCGTTCGGCGAGCAAGGCATCGTGCAGCGCCTCCTGCTGGCGGGCGGCGGCGTCGATCACCGCCATCCAGGCCGCTTCGGCGCTTTCGCCCTGGCCCAGGCGCAGCTCGACCTCTTCGCCCAAGGCCGGGTCGGCGAGCATTTCCTGGTGGGTGACGAAGATGTCGCCGATCGCCGATGCGCTGCGCGCGATCAGTGCCTGCAACTCGGCGTCGACCACGGCCTGGGCTTCACGCAGGCGTTGCCGTTCGTGCGCGGGCGAGACGCCACGCAGCGAATAGTCCAGGGCACGTTCCACGCAGACGTGGGCAGGCCCGCTGGCGATGCCGGGCGACGCGGCCACGCCTTGGATCTGGCTGCCAGCCTGGGGCGCCTGCACGGTGGCCGCGTCTGGCGCAGTAGCGGCTTGCGGCAGTGCGGCGGGGGTCTGGTCGAGCGGTTCGACGGTTTCGCCCAGGCCTTGCGCGATGGCCTCGAACAGGGCCGGCAGGGCATCGCCTGCGATCTGCGGTTCGGCCAGCAGCTCCAGCGTCTGCCCACGGCGGGCGCCGAGACTCAGCAGCCGGCTCAGGCTCTTGGCCGACACGGCGGCTTCGCCGGTGTCTACCACGCGCAGGCGGACGTCGCCGTCGAAGCTTTTCGCCAATTGCGCCAGCACCTTGGCCGGACGTGCGTGCAGGCCATGGGCGTTGGCCAGCACGATGCGCGCGCTGGGCCAGTCGGGCAGCACTTCGCCGCCCAGCACTTGCAGCACGGTGCGGCTGTCGGTGGCCTGGTAGAGGCTCTGGCCGCGGCCTTCGATCAGCACTTCGCACAGCCGTTCCAGCAAAGCCTGGTGCGCGGCGCCCAGGCTGGCCAGGCAGAACAGCCCATTGAGCGGCTGGTCGCGGTAGCGCAGGGGCTGCTGCGGGGTGATGAAGGCCAGGCCCGGTTGCAGCACCTGACGGTCGCTGTTCAACCACCACAGGCCTTCGCCCAGCGGCAGCGGTTCGGCCTGTTGCAAGGCCGCGGCGAAGCCGGGCTCGACGCAACCGGCCTTTTGCAGCAATCGCGCGCCACGCCAGCTCAGCTCGTCGAAGTCGTCGGCCGCCAGGCCCAGGTTGACCAGTTGCGCGTCCAGGGCGAGTTCTTTGGGCGCGCCTTGCAGCAGTTTGAGCAAGGCCTCGGCGGAGCTGGCGCGGCGCAGGGCCTCGGCCAGGTCGGTTTCGCCCAGGGCGCGGGTCAGCAATTGCAGCAGGCGCAAGTGCTCGTCCGAACGCGCGGCGATGCCGATGGCCAGGTACACGCGCTGGCCGTCGCCCCAGTCGACGCCGTCGGGGAACTGCAACAGGCGTACGCCGGTGCTGAACACCAGGTCGCGGGTCTGTGGGGTGCCGTGGGGAATGGCGATGCCTTGGCCGAGGAAGGTCGAACCTTGTGCCTCGCGGGCTTGCAGCCCTTCGAGGTAGCCTTCGGCGACCAGACCGTCGGCGACCAGCCGATCCGCCAGAAGGCGCAATGCCTGGGCCTTGTCGGCCGCTACCTGGCCCATCGCTATCTGCTCTTTGGCGAGCTCGAGCATGACCTACTCCTTTTCCGGCTCGCTTCGGAGCCCGAGGTATTGTTGTGGATGCTGACGTTGGGTTGCGACCGATACAGGCGCAGCGCCTGCTCACCAGAATGGGTCACAGACCGCTCGTTTGCATCGCGACGTGGTTCCAGCGCGGAAGGAAAGAGGGCAGTATTCCGAGGCTGAAACGTTTAATCTGATTCGGCGGCCACGTTACTCGATAATCTTGCGTCTAAACAGCCCCAGCTTGTCGGACAATTGCGACATAGGTCGTCTGCGCAGCCTTGCAAGTATGGGTAAAACTGCTGCAAGGGGCCGCGCGGTCCTTTCCAGGTCATAACAAGGAACATTCGGTGAAACTCAGCGATATCGCCCGTCTGGCCGGTGTGTCAGTGACGACCGCCAGCTATGTCATCAACGGCAAGGCCGAACAGCAGCGCATCAGCAGCGCCACCGTGGAGCGCGTGCGCGCCGTGGTCGAGGCCCATGGTTTCATGCCCAACCCCCAGGCCGCCGGCCTGCGCAGCCGGCATACCCGTACCCTGGGCTTCATCCTGCCCGACCTGGAAAACCCCAGCTACGCACGCATTGCCAAGCGGCTGGAAGCCGGCGCCCGTGCCCGTGGCTACCAGTTGCTGATCGCCAGCAGCGACGACCAACCCGACAGCGAACGGCAGCTGCAACAGCTGTTCCGCGCGCGGCGTTGCGATGCGTTGTTCGTCGCCAGCTGTCTGCCGGCCGACGACCCCAGCTACCGCGAGCTGCAGGCCAAAGGCCTGCCGGTGATCGGCATCGACCGCAGCCTGGACCCGGAGCAGTTCTGCTCGGTGGTCAGCGACGACCATCACGCCAGCCTGCTGCTGACCCAAAGCCTGCTGCGCGACGCCCCGCAGCGCATCGCCCTGATCGGCGCGCGCCCGGAGCTGTCGGTCAGCCAGGCGCGTCTGGCCGGCTTCGACGCTGCCGTGAGCCAGCACACGGGCGAGGTGCGCCGCTACCAGGGCGAGGCGTTCAGCCGCGCCTGCGGCCAGCGCCTGATGGCCCAGTCGATCGAGGAACTGGGTGGCCTGCCCGATGCCCTGGTGACCACCTCATACGTGCTGCTGCAAGGGGTGTTCGACGCCCTGCACGGCCAGGCGCCAGGCACCCGCGCCTTGCAGTTGGGCACCTTCGGTGACAATCAACTGCTCGACTTCCTGCCGCTGCCGGTCAACGCCATGGCCCAGCAGCACGGCCTGATCGCCGCCACCGCCCTGGACCTGGCCGTCGCCGCCATCGAAACCCAGCAGTACCAACCTGGCGTACATGCGGTGGCGCGCACCTTCAAGCAACGCTTGCACCTGGCCTGACCATGCGCCTGATCGACACCCATACCCACTTGGATTTCCCCGACTTCGATGCCGACCGCGCGCCGTTGCTGACCCAGGCGCGGGCCGCCGGGGTGGAGCGCTCGATAGTGCTGGGGGTGGAGCAGGCCAACTGGCAGCGGGTATGGGACACGGTCTGTGCCCACCCCGGCCTGCACGCGGCGTTCGGTTTGCACCCGGTGTACCTGGACGCGCACCGCGCCGAGCACCTGCAACAGCTGCACGACTGGCTCGACCGGCTGCGCGGCGACCCGCGCCTGTGCGCGGTCGGCGAATTCGGCTTGGACTTCTACCTGCCCGAGCTGGACCGCCAACGGCAACAGGTCTGGTTCGAAGCGCAGCTGCAACTGGCCAAGGATTGCCAGCTGCCGGCGCTGCTGCACGTGCGCCGCAGCCATGCCGAGGTCATCGCCACCCTGAAGCGCTACAGGCTGCCGCGCGGTGGCATCGTGCATGCCTTCGCCGGCAGCTACGAGCAGGCCCGCGAGTACATCAAGCTGGGCTTTCTGCTGGGCCTGGGTGGTGCCGCCACCTGGCCGCAGGCGTTGCGCCTGCGCAAGGTGCTGCCGCGCCTACCGCTGGAGAGCCTGGTGCTGGAGACCGATGCGCCGGACATGGCTCCAGCCATGTTTGCCGGCCAGCGCAACAGCCCCGCGCACCTGCCTTGCATCGCCCGGGTGCTGGCAGAGATCATCGGCGTGGAGCCGCAGCGGTTGGCCGAGGCCACCACTGCCAATGCCTGCACGCTGTTCGGCTGGGCCGACTGAGCCGCTGCGAGCTTGGCGCTAGCGCAAGATCGTCCACAGCGCGAAGACCACGTACCACAACACCGCGCTGCGCAGCAGCAATTCCCATAGTCCGTTCAAGCGCGCCCGGCCCTGTTCGAGGGCACCCTGCGCGGGCGCGTCGGTCGCCGCCAGCGCCCAGTCGGCCACCAGCGCAGAGGCACGCCGGTGCAGGTCGAGCAACTCCGGCAGCATCCGCCGCCCCACGGCGACGAAGTGTCCGACCAAGGCGAAACTCGCGCCCAAGACCCGCACCGGCAACCAATCCATGAGGTGGCGCAGCCGCTCGGCGCGCACTTGCAGCGCAGTGTGCCGGCTATGCGCGACGCTCAACGCCAGCAGGCGATAGGCCAAGGCACCCGCCGGACCCAGCAGGCAGTACCAGAAGATCACGGCGAAGAAGCCTTGGTAGACCTGCCACGCCAGATAGTGCTGGACCTGCCCGAGCAAGTCGTCGGCCCCTTCGGCGTGCAGGCCCAGATCGCGTTCGGCGACATGCAACGCGGCCTGTTCGTCGCCGCGGTGCCAGGCGTCGCGCAACGGCCCGAGCGCCGCCTTGGCATCGCCCCGGCCCAGACTGTAGAGCAGCACCAGCAGGTGCACCGGCAGTACCAGCAGGCCGTACGCCACCGGCTCCAGCACGTGCAGCACCATCACCAGCAAGGCCACCGGCGCCAACACCAGAATCGCCAGGCTCGACCAGGGGTGGAGCTTGCCGCTGCGCTCCAGGCGCACCAACTCGCCGCGAAAGAAAGCGTCGCATTGCACGCGATGACGCAGGGCCGAGAACTTCTCGATCCATACCACCAGCACCAGCACCAGAAAACTCATGCGTCGTCCTCGTCGATGGCCAAGGACGCGCGATAGCGCGGCCAGTCGAAAGCCGGCCCTGGATCGGTCTTGCGCTGTGGAGCGATGTCGCTGTGCCCGCAGATGCGTGCGCCATCGATCGAAGGCCAGGCATCGCGTATCTGCCGGGTCAGGTGTTCGAGCACCCGATACTGCGCATCGGTGTAGGGCAGCGTGTCGGTACCTTCCAACTCGATACCGATGGAAAAATCGTTGCAGCCTTCGCGGCCCTCGAAACTCGACACCCCGGCATGCCAGGCGCGTTCGAGCAAAGACACGAACTGCGTCACCGCCCCATCGCGTTCGACGAACAGGTGCGCCGATACGGTCAGGTGCCGAATGCCCTGAAAATAGGGGTGTTCGTCCGGGTCGAGACGGTTCTGGAAGAACGCCTGCACCTTGCCGGTGCCGAAGCACGCCGGCGGCAGGCTGATGTTGTGGATGACCAACAAAGACGGCGCTTGGCCGAGCGGGCGCGCATTGCAGTTGGGCGACGGGCAGTGGGTCACGTCGCGGAACCAGCCGGTGGCGGGGTCCAGGTGCATGGAAGCCGATCCTGTGAAGCGTTTGGGGGGCGCTCAGTATGCGCCGCGTTACCCGGCCTGTGAATGAACGATGGCCGGGTATTCGAGCGGTCAGCGCACCTGGCCGGAGTCCAGTCGGTCGAGCGCCTTGCGCAGGGCGCGGTCGAAAGCGCGGCCGCTGTTGAGCAAGCGCACCTCGCCGTGGTGCACGGCCCGCGCCAGGGCCACGCGGTGCCATTCGCGCAGCTTTACGCCCTCATGGTTGGCGAACACGTAACGGTCGCTGCCGTCGACACGCGCCAGGAGCCGGCAACGCACTACGCTGTCAGCCTCGCGCACCTCGATCCAGGTGCCGATGCGCAGGCGCTCGAGCATCTTGAAGGCGCAAGGCGGCACATCATCGGCTGCCGTAGAGGGCGGCAACGATTCGGCACCTGGCAGACGGATCGGCGCGGTGATCGTTATCCAGCTCGGGTCCGAGTCTGCGGTTTTACCGCCTGCCTGCGTGCAGGCCTGCACATGCAGGCGCTCCAGTTCACAGAAGAATTCCCGGCTGCTCGACGAATCCAGGGCGATGCTGCCCAAGCCATCGCGCAGCGCCTTGAGCAGTGCCGGCAGACCGGCCAGCAGACGGACGCGTGCCTCGGCGCAGGGGTGCGGGGCGATGCTGGCGAGCAATTGGTCGACGGTCAGCAACGCGCCCTTCCAGGCTGCGGACCGTATGCCGTGCTTGAGCCAAGCCATCAACAGCACCTGGCTCCAGGCATCCTGCACCAGGCGCAACACGCTCAGTGGCAAGCGTTGGCCACGCAGACGCCGGTCGAGCGCGGCTTCGACGTCGTGCCGCGCCCGTTGCATGCGCAAATGGCCCTCTTCCGCATCGCGGGCGCGCTGTTCGAGCAGATCGTTGCGGCGGCGCTCTTCCAGGCTGGCGGTGAGCAAGGTGTCCAGTTGGCTCTTGAAGACCATGCTGTCCTCGAAAACGTCGTCGAGTACGCGTTGCACCACGTTTTCCAGGCGCAGGTAGAGACCGTCGGCCTCGCCCTGACAGCCGATGGCCGTGCTGGCCAGCTCATTGAACAGGCGCCGGGCCGGATGACTGGCGCGGGTCAGCAGGCTTTTGTCGAGGACCGCCACCTTGAGCAGCGGCAGGTGCAGCCGCGCGAGCAAAGCGCGCATGCGCGGATGCAGGCTCGAGTCGTGCTCGAACGCGGCGAATATGCGCCCCAGCAGATTGATGGTGTCTTCTTCGGCCTGGCCCAGGCAGCGTCGTGTGCCGCTCCGCGCGCTGATCTTGAGCAACAGGTGCTGCAACTCTTGACCCAGGTCGAAAGCACCGGCGCCGGCCGCAACAGCGCTGTGGCGCTGCAAATGCGAGAGCATGCGGGCCAGGTCCTGAGCGGTGACCGCGATGGCGCCGGTGGCACGCAGCCGTGGGGTGAGCTGCCCGCGCAGCGGTGCCAACGCACTTTGCATGGAGACGAAGAACGCCTGTCCGGCCGCCTGCAGGGCGATCGCCTGCCCCTGCCCGGCCGCCAGCGTCGGAGCACCGGCCCGTGGCGGGCGCCGCATGCCGGACGCGGCAGCCATAGGCGTCAGCATTGGCAGCACGCCTGCGCTCGCCAGCAACTGATTGGCCTCGCTGTAAAGCGCGCCCAGCCGACCCAGAACATGCTGGTCGAACAGGTCGAACAACACCGCGGTGATCGCTTCGTCCACACGCAACCCGCCACAGGCCTGGGCAAAGTACTGGCACAGGCACGCCGGGCTCAAGGGATTGCCGCGTGTGAACCTCAGCGGCGTTTCGAGCAGCGTCTCGAAACGGGCGTCAAGTTGCTCGAGCACAGCGCCTTCGCGGCCATGTACGCGTGCGATCATGGCCAGGGTCTGCGCATTGTCGGTACGCGTCAGGCGGGGCTGTGGCGCACGCACCAGATCACTGTCGAAAAGGGCTTTGCCGGTGTTTTGCGCCAGCCCTGCGAAGGCCTGGTGAAACGCATCGAGCAGCTCGAATTCGACGTGCTTTCGTTTGAGGCGGACATTGCGCATGGCCTGTTGAGCGCGCCGCTGCCCGGACGCATCCCGAGTTTTGTCGATCTGCTCGAGCAACACGTCTTCGGCCGCATCGAACAGGGTCTGTACATCCTTGCTCAAATGCGCGGCAGCGCGATCACGCACCCGCAGCAGCGACATGGGCAGGCCGGGCGCGAGCAACGCCGTACGGCGGTCGAGGGCCGAGGCCAGTGGGATCACATTGCCTTCGTGCCGCATGTCGAGCTCCTTGCTGTTCATGAGAAAGGGTCAATCCTTGACGAGGTGCGTGAGGCCAGAGAAGTCGTGTGCATGGCGGGACGAACGCTGCGGGATTCGATACTGATGACCGGCAGACGTTCCTCGAACTCCTGCGAACCGATCAAAGGTCGTCCCTGGGCGGAAAGATGTGCGCGACGTCACAATGGCGGCGCGAGTACAGGGGCGCCAGAGTGTACGGGCTAGCGTGGCCTGGCGGGTGTACAGGCGGCTGCCCTGCCCTATAATCGCCGGCACTTTGCCTGTGGAGCCGACCATGCCGAACCTACGCCTCGCCGACCTGACCGCCGAAATCGAAGCCAACGTGCGCCGGGCGCTGCTCGAAGACATCGGCAACGGTGACATCACCGCGCAGTTGATACCTGCCGAACGCCTGGCCAAAGCCACCATCATTACCCGCGAGGCCTGCGTGGTCGCCGGCACGGCCTGGGTCGATGCGGTGTTTCGCCAGCTCGACCCGCGCGTGGCGGTGCACTGGCAAGTGCTCGATGGCGAGCATGCCGCCGCCGATCAGGCGCTGTTCCACCTCGAAGGCCCGGCCCGTTCGCTGCTCAGCGGCGAACGGGCCGCGTTGAACTTCCTGCAACTGCTGTCGGGCGTCGCTACCCGCGCCCAGGCTCTGGCAGGTTTGGTAGAAGGCACGGGCGTGCGCTTGCTCGACACCCGCAAGACCCTGCCGGGGCTGCGCCTGGCGCAGAAGTACGCGGTGACCTGCGGCGGCTGCCATAACCACCGCATCGGCCTGTACGACGCTTTTCTGATCAAGGAGAACCACATCGCCGCCTGCGGGGGCGTGGCCGAGGCCGTGCAGGCCGCACAGCGCATCGCGCCGGGCAAGCCGGTGGAGATCGAAGTGGAAAGTCTGGAAGAGCTGCGCCAGGCGCTGGAGGCCGGGGCGGACATCGTCATGCTCGACGAACTGAGCCTGGATGAGATGCGCGAAGCGGTGCGTCTGAACGCCGGCAAAGCCAAGCTGGAGGCCAGCGGTGGCGTGAACGAGCAGACCTTGCGGGTGATCGCCGAGACCGGCGTGGACTATATCTCGATCGGTGCCCTGACCAAGGATGTCAAAGCCGTCGACCTGTCGATGCGCTTGAGCCTGTAGCAGCAGGCGGCCGGCGCTCCGGCCACCTGCTGCCACACAGCGATCAGAACGAGGCTTCGGCCAAGCCGTCCAGGTAGCGCTCGACGTCCAGCGCCGCCATGCAGCCGGCACCGGCCGAGGTGATGGCCTGGCGGTAGACGTGGTCGGCCACGTCGCCTGCAGCGAACACGCCCTCGACGTTGGTGGCGGTGGCATTGCCTTCACGGCCGCCGTTGACCACCAGGTAGCCGTCCTTGAGGGTCAGCTGACCTTCGAACAGCGAGGTGTTGGGGGTGTGGCCGATGGCGATGAACACGCCGTCGACGGTGATTTGGTCGAAGCTGCCGTCGTTGTTCTTCAGCCGCGCACCGGTCACGCCCATCTCATCGCCCAGCACTTCGTCGAGGTTGGCGTTGAGCTTGAGTTCGATCTTGCCTTCGGCCACGCGGGCGTTGAGCTTGTCGATCAGGATCTTCTCGGCGCGGAAGGTATCGCGGCGGTGGATCAGGGTGACCTTGCTGGCGATGTTGGCCAGGTACAGCGCCTCTTCCACGGCGGTGTTGCCGCCACCGACCACGGCGACCGGCTTGTTGCGGTAGAAGAAGCCGTCGCAGGTGGCGCAGGCCGACACGCCCTTGCCCATGAACGCTTCTTCCGACGGCAGGCCCAGGTAGCGGGCGCTGGCGCCGGTGGCGACGATCAGCGCGTCGCAGGTATAGGTGCCGTTGTCACCGGTCAGGGTATGCGGCTTGCTGGCCAGGTCCACGGCATTGATGTGGTCGAAGACGATCTCGGTTTCGAAACGCTCGGCGTGCTCCTGCATGCGCTGCATCAGTGCCGGGCCGGTCAGGCCATGGGGGTCGCCCGGCCAGTTGTCGACTTCGGTGGTGGTGGTCAACTGGCCACCGGCCTGCATGCCGGTGATCAGCAGCGGCTTGAGGTTGGCTCGGGCCGCATAGACCGCCGCGCTGTAGCCGGCAGGGCCGGAACCGAGAATGATGACTCGCGAATGACGAACTTCGGACATGTCGAACTCCTGTAGATCTACCAGGGCCGGCGTCGGGCGCCGGGTGGGCAGGCTGGAATTGAAGGGCCTGTGCGATGTCGGGCCGCACGGGCCGCAGAAAGCTGTGGGGCAGACTGTAGCGAGGTGGCAGAGAGTAAGGAAATATCCTTAGACAATCCACTCCATAGGCAAGCGCTATGCACTACCAAGGGCGGCTCGGCCAACTGGCGGCGGCGCCCGATGCTGGCAGATGCCTTCCCCGCATCCGGCAAACTCGGTAAGGTCAGCGCGGTTTCCCTGACCTTTCTGGAGCTGTCCATGCCCGCCCCCGTTCTGTCTGGCCCGCAGTACCTGCGTGAAGGCCTAAAGCTGGTGCTGAGCCCGGGCCTGCGGCTGTTCGTGCTGCTGCCCTTGACCATCAACCTGCTGCTGTTCGGCGGCCTGGTGTATTTCGCCAGCCACCAGTTCGGCCTCTGGGTCGATACCCTGATGCCCAGCCTGCCGCAGTGGCTGAGTTTTCTGTCCTACATCCTCTGGCCGCTGTTCGTGGCGTTGGTGGTGCTGATGGTGTTCTTCAGCTTCACCCTGGTGGCCAACATCGTCGCTGCGCCCTTCAACGGTTTCCTGGCGGAAAAGGTCGAGGTGGTGGCCCGCGGCGAAGACCATTTCCCGCCCTTCAGCTGGGGTGAGCTGGCGGCCATGGTGCCGCGCACCTTTTCCCGCGAAATGCGCAAGCTGGGCTATTTCCTGCCGCGCGCGCTGGGGTTGTTCGTCCTTTCTTTGATTCCGGTGGTCAACGTCGTCGCCGCGCCGCTGTGGCTGGTGTTCGGCGTGTGGATGATGGCCATCCAGTACATCGACTACCCGGCCGACAACAACAAGATGAGCTGGCAGGACATGCTCGCCTGGCTGCGCAGCAAGCGCTGGCAGTCGATGAGCTTCGGTGGGGTGACCTACCTGGCGTTACTGATTCCGGGCGTGAACATCCTGATGATGCCGGCGGCCGTCGCTGGTGCGACCTTGTTCTGGGTGCGGGAAAAGGGCGATGGGCGGGTGACACAATCAGCCAATAAGCAAGCCTGATAACTACGTAAGCGATGCCCTTTCCCAGCCAACTGATACACAAGGCTGGTACACATGGCACTCATAGCTCAACCATTCAGGCACCCCGACTCGGGCATTTATTACCTACGTCGCAGGGTGCCGGATGATCTCAGGCAAATCATCGGCAAGACCGAGATTCGCCGCTCGCTGAATACCCGAGACCATCATCATGCGAAGGCTGCCTTTGCTCTTGCGTATACGGAGTCAGAGAGATTGTTTAATGATGCCCGTCAGGGCCTCTACGTTGAGCCCTGCAAGCCCAAGACGGTAGGTGAGCCTCTATCTACGCCTACACTGCCTGTCCTTAGAGAAAGCTCTATAAGGCTGTCAGAGGCGCTCACACGCTATGTGCAATCCATCTCTATGTCAGGCAGGTCCGAATACGTGCTGCGGCGGCATACGGTGGACTACAGCCGCGCCGTCAACCGGTTCATCAAAGACATGAGTGACAAGCCTATTGCGGCAATTCAGCCCGCAGATATCCATGAGTTCGCTGGCAACCTGATCCAGCCCTCAGATCCCAACGTCAAGCCGCTGGCGACCTCATCAACTCGCTTGCTGCTAGCACGGCTGTCATCAGTAATGGCCTTCGTAGTGGATTCAGGTCTGCTTCAAACGAATCCGGTAACAGCATCCCGCATTCACAAGCGTTTGGGGTCAGGTAAGCCGAAGCGCCGCCTGGATGACAATCGGGGGTATAGCTGGAGCGAGCTGGTCAATCTGTTTAGCCATGCTGAGTTCCAGAAGCTGCGAGATGCCCAAGGTCGGCCAGGGAACGCGGTATTCTGGATACCGCTGATGGCCGCATACACTGGTGCCCGGCGTGAAGAGCTGGCTCAACTCTACATCGAAGATATCCACCAGCATGAATGTGGCTCGTGGTTCATTCGGATCATCGATGACCGAGCTGACAAGTCAGTCAAGACTGACAGCAGTCGCAGAGAGATCCCTGTCCATCCCGACCTGATCGCCCTAGGGTTACTGACCCTCGTACACGGCCGCTTGCCAGAGACACGGGTCTTCCCTCAATTAGTAAAAGTGAGCGACGGCTTCGCAGGGATTGTCTCCAAGTCATGGCGTCCGATCACTCAGCGGTGCGGTGTGTACCGAGCAGGCCGTAATCCACTACATGCCTTCCGGCATAGTTTCAAAACCCTTGCAAGGGAGCACGGGATACCTAAGGAAGTGAGCGACTGGATAACTGGGCATGCGTCTGGCCACATCGGAGATAGCTATGGCATCAATCCACTGTCCCGCATGGCGGTTGAGATACAGAAGCTGCCTAGTCTTGCTAAAGCTGCTGGGCTGCTGCCTGACCAATGACAGGCTCCTAGCACCTATGGTAGCCGTAGTCCTCTAAAGGCAATGCTGAAGGCTTTGACTACGATTCCAATGGATCTTGAAGCTTAACCGGCATGACGCATCGCCTGCTGCCACGATCGCAAGGTACTGGCATCGTGGTTGTCCCGGCCCACTGCGGCTTCGTGAGCATGACAAGCCATAGGATCTCTGATCCTGTGGACAACCGGTATGACACAGTGAGGATTAGCATCAATCGATTAAAAGATCGGGAGGAATAATTGAAGCCCCCGCCAATGACGGATCGCCCTACACCCAGCGGAGAGATTATCAACATTGAGATGCCCGATAGTTAGCAACATAAGCAGGATGAGATCATGACTATCTCTCATATCAACTCGATCTCAACGCGCTCTGTGCTAAGGGCCTTGTCATGGCCATTATGAGGACAAAAGCGTCAGGAGGCCCTTACCCCAACACACTGAATGAAGATAAGTGCAGCATGGCATGTACTGCATTAACAAAAACAGTGGCTAAAGCAATCTTAACTGACCTTAGAAGCTTGACTGCCGGCAACACATCTGTACTATGGAAAACCTGTCAGCACCGCTGACATCCGCAATATCCTCCCACATCAGATCATTAACTCGCTTGTTCAAGCCACTGAGCCACTGAGCAGAGCGGGCTTCATGTCGTCTGCGATAAAACCAATTACCACAAAGTAATTGCTAAGCAGGCGCGAGGTATTGCCATGAGATAAAATTAACACAGAGTGATAACACATGCACAACGAGCAAGTTACAACCCTTCTTACCGCCCCAGAGCTTGAAGCAATAGACAGCCGGTTAGCAGCCAATGCTCAAAAGTGGCTAACGGACAACGCTACCCCTTGCAAGGTCAAGCCTTTAAGGAAACAAAAGAGCACAACCGGCCCCAAACCCAAGACAGTGGTAAATCCGTTCTACGGCTTCATAGGTTCTATGACTGCTTGGGAGCGTTATCCTAGGTTTGCGATGGACATCATTGAGGGGGTTGCCCGACTTGACTGGCATGACCGCCCCATTGGTGCAAGCGGCAAGTCGATGCCACTTTCAGTACAAAGTATCGCACTGATTCTAGAATGGCTTCCCGAAGTTACAAACGAATCGGTGGAGATCCTACTAAACTTGAAAGAGCGGCATGCAAGGCGCTATTTAACCGCTATAAGCCTCATAATCCCTTGGATGATGAAGAGCCGCCCGACGATGCTGATAGACTACATGGAAGGCATAAACTCAACTCAAAAGAATCATGACTGGGAAGACTGTAATGAATCTACTACCCCTAGCCCTGAAGAGATACAGAAGCTTCATTATGACCTACGTACGCTGAACCAGTATAACAGTGAAGAGGAGTATGACTCACAGGTGACCGTTGATGGTTTTAAACCGACTATAGCTCAACTTCCTATACGTTCGGAGCATCCAATGAAGGCCAGGGTAATGCAAATGCTGAGAGAAGGCGTACCGATCAAGCCTATCGCAAGAGAGACAGGGGTTGATCCGAAGACAATCAGGAAGTGGCGAGCCGAGGCAGCAGAACATGAGAGCTTGCAGGCAGCATAGCCACCACCACCTGCAATGGTTCTGGAGCAGGATGGGGGGGGAGTAATACGGCCGCATACATATAAAGCGAATGCCAAAGCGGAGCTTTGAGATGACTTACCTCTATAATTTTACCATCGTGGCGTAACCGCCACAGCAAAATTACTTTTGCCTTGAGGCAAGGTAATACTCTATGCAGCAGAGAAGAGAAGGGGCAAGAAAGCCCCTCATTCTATCTATTGATCTTACTCTATCTATACTCAGAACCATAAAAGCTATTACTGCGTGACGGAACGTCACCATTTATTTGCAAGGTTAACATCAGAAGCACTGGGGGGCTTGTCTGCCCTGCCCCCTGCTATGAATACGCCGTAAGGCAGGATAACAATTCTATAAGCAGAGGGAGAGAAGGGCTGTACTGCCCTCCCCACTCTAAGCCTTGATCTCAATCATGCCGAGCGGCATAGATTTATTATTGCGTGACGGCACGTCACAGTTTAATGAAAGGGTTAAGCCCACGAAGTGGAGTACTGCTCCCCCTCCCACCTAAAGATACCAAGTAGCAGGCGCAGGTAAACCTCCAAACCAAAGTTGGGATGGTGCAGCACCAACCTGCTCTTGCCCCTACTCTTACTGAAAGTAAATCTTTTGTGAAGGCTGTAGCACTCTGTATACAAGCAGTGCTACCAGACAGCTCCGAGGGCCTACTCTCCAAGGTGGCCTGATCCAGTTTTCAGTAGATGCTAAGTCAGATATGCAAGCTTTGGAATGCGGCACATCCTAGGCCACAGGTCGCTTTCTGCATAGTGGACTAAAGGCTTTTGAGCAATCCTTACTCATGTATGTTAGGCCAGTATCACTTCTGCGCCGGAACTTTGCGACTTACCAAGGTAGAGTTTACTTGGCAGAGTATTCTGCCCTCAAGGCTGGCCCTTACATTGAAATTCTCTATAAGCCCTGCGCCAGCGAGCCCGAAGATGGCTGCCGTTAACCTTTTTAGCGTGAGCTCACACTGCCGAGCCAATTCCACGCTGGATAGCTCAATAGAACCGTCGGCTCTTGCCTTTGAAACAAGCATCAGCATTACTGGAATGCAGTTGGGAACTGCGAGACTAGCTTCGGCAAGCCTGGAGAGCATTTGCTGGCTTAGGTAGACGGATGGTGATTCTTTGTTGGTTTCGCCGCTTAAGATTGATGCAAGTTGATCGTTCATTAGGTAGGTTCCTTCGATTAGCTCAGTTGAGCAAGGTAGGTTTAAGGTCGCTTTAGCCTTACACTTACGGTCTTACTGGCTTTATTACTGAGGGCCTTACCAACTGCGGACTTACCAGACTTTCGATATCGCTAATCTCGCACCGACGGAGTACTTGGGAGCTACTGAGCGAACCTCTCTTCTGCCATCAGGGCACGTCTGCTTGCATCATACTGACCCGCTGCTATGTGGTCCTTCGGTGCAGAGATCGACATTCCTGCAAGGAAGGCTGACCACTTCGCGTACAGGTCCTTGCTAAGGTCCAAGGTCTTGGCTGAGACCTTGGCTTGCTTAAGACGACCAATAGCCTCATCCCCCTGCTGATAGGCATACCGCTGGCAGTCAGCTAGGGCTTGAGCGTTCTCATCCGGTCGCTTGTTCGATCCATACTCTCGGAGCTGCTTATAGAGGATGTAGCCCATATCTGCTTGCTGGCTGCATTCCCAGGCTCTCGTCTGAAGGACCATTTCAAAGTTCCAGGCCGGGGACTGGGCGTCTTTGTACTTGACCTCAATCGGCGTGAAAGCCCACCGCTCAGCGGATGCAGAGTCTGTGTACACAATTGGCTCGTACCGCGATTGAGCACACCCAGCCAGGGCACACAGCACCCCTATGGCCGCCGTACCTTGAATCACGCGCCGCATCATCCGCTTCTGTTCTAGAGGCATCACTTGACCCTGATGGCGCTGTAGCCCTTGCCTACCATGCAGTTCTGATAGGCTTTGTTCTGCTTCATCTGAAGATTGGCGCCTTCTGCGAACGTTCCTCGGTACTCCCAGTCGGCAACCTGGATCATGGCCGATTGGTTCTGGCACTTAGCGTCGTCCTGTGTCACCTGCTCGTCAGAGGCCCCTGGCTTCACCATCCGGTACTGCGGTGCAGTGCATCCGCCCATCAGCACCATAGCGCCTGCAATCAACAGAGCCAACGATCTTCCTTTCAAAATTAACACTCCTGTCTCCGCTTGAGCAGCGAACCTTACCGTCGCCGCTGCAATGGCACCCTGCCATTGCTCGGGCAGAATGATGCCATGCCAGAGCCTAAATTCACAGCATACTGTGAAGACCTGACTGATTCTTGTACTGACAGTGCTACCTCTTATAGAGGAGGCAAGGTTTGGACGCAGGCTTGGCATTCGGCAAGGTTCTCCGCGAGCGGCGGAAGCAGGCAGGACTGACGCAGGAAAAGCTGGCACTAGAGGCCGACGTGCAAAGGAACTACGTTAGCCTTATCGAGCGGGGCGTGCATCAGCCTACTATCAACATCATTTTCAAGCTGGCCGCTGCGCTAGGGTGCAGGCCGTCACACCTCATTGCTGATGTTGAGACAGCCTTGAGATTATAAGAGCCGACACTGGGGAGTAAGACACAGCGGGACACCTCCGTTGCTGGTGACTGTCATCAACCGGGTATAAGTGAATCGTTGTATTTTATTGGCACGAGCGCTATCTCACCCCAAGCACCCCGATCAACAGCCAAGCCTGTACCGTTTGTGGTGATGACCCCGTAGAACATTACGATCCGACCAGCGGACTCATCGTTTATGCCCTTGTCTCGACAGAATCCATCTTGAAGCTTGACAGTGAAATCACCAATTGCAGGATCACATTCGAGCCGAGTCATGCGGATGTTGGTCGAGGAGCTCCCAGCGTTCCGACTGCTCTTGATCCTCCCGTAATACAGCCGGGGCTTCTGCTTAGTATTCAGAATGTCGTGTGTGAGCTCAGTCACGTTCGTTAGCAAGGAGGCAAGCTGCACCGCATGCTGTGCTTCCGGCAGGTAAAAGTACTTGCCCTTGTTAATGTCAAAGTTACGACAAATTCCTGCAACGGTACTGATCTTGCTAGGCAACTTGAAGGACTCACCTTTGTGACGGCTGATCGGCACCTCAGCTAAAGGTCCATCAGCGTCTTCCACTGGGGTCTCGTCGTAGTCGGCGCTAGAGGTGAGATCCACTTCAGGCTTGGTCTGGCGAAACTCCTTGATGATCGTCAGCTCATCGTGATCTATTGCTCGCTTCGCCTCCTCCCATGAGTCGTAACGCTTGCCCTCTGGCCTCTTTGCCCTGAGGACGCAAGCCACATGCTGCCAGCGCTGTAGGTGACGATAGAAAGGATCACGGCGATTGGTAAAGAGGTCCTTCTCCTTGGGGGTCCGCTCAATGTTTGTGTGACAGCCTGGGCAGAAGAGGCTACCAAGCATCTCCTCTTCATACTCATCGGGCGTAACCCGTCGGCTCGCCTTGAGGACCTCTCGGTTGCCACCATCGTAATTCCAGCCTTGCAAGTAGTAAGCGTAAGCGATTTTTCTCTTGGTAGACATCAGCTTGTCCATGGAAGGGTAACTATGTTAGATAGCCATACCAGCCTAGTTATATCAAGTGCTCCGTTGCTTAGCAGACCTCTTTAAGGATGGCCACCCTATCTCACTGAGCTGGCGACCAACGTTTCCATATCAGTCCAATACCTAGGTAGGGAGCTGCGTATGGCCATGGGCGTAAGTCAGGAAGCATTTGCTGATCTGTGGGGCTTCGCCAAGATAAACATGTCGCACATCGAGAGTTGAGGCGCAAATCACTCCATCAACATCATCCAAGTGCTGGCTGATACCTTAGGCTTGAGCATTGCCGCTTTGTTCGGTGGCGTATAGCTGCCGACCAGTAATTGACCGCCTATGGATGCTATTTGCATCGGCAACTATTCAAATGAATATTAATGTGCCCTCCCAATTTGTACTGGCTATGAATAATAGTTGGCTTGTAGAGCTTGACTCAGTAGGGGTTTACGTACCCGGCAATTGATACGATTGGCATTGACATCGCAGGCTGTTGGGCTAGGCTGAGAGCGGTATGCGAGTATAGCTAGGTCGAGGCATGCACGCGATTTCATCTCACATCAATAGGGTCAAGGAATGTCGTCTAATTCTAAAAGTACATTTGAGATCAACAAGGCTGACATCGAGCAGCTATGGGACATCCACAAGGAGATTGGCGGAGAGGGGCGTGGACGCAAGCACGGTGTTGAGGTACTAAACCGTTCCGTAATTATCTTTGTCACTGCATGCTGGGAATCATACATTGAGGACCTAGCTATCGAGGCATTCGACTTCTTGCTTAAGCATGCACAAAGTGCGTCCGCCATCCCAGGAAGAGTTAAAAGCCTCGCAATTAAAGACATTAAGAATGACCCTAATTCGCTAAAGCTTTGGGACTTGGCTGATAGTGGATGGCGGACTATTCTTCTAGAGCACAAGGCCGACGTGCACGATAAGTGGTTGGGAAAATTCAATACGCCGAAGTCAGAGCAGGTTGATAGGCTCTACGAAGAGATGTTGGGGCTTAACAACCTCAGTAGCAACTGGGCTTGGCACAAGATGACGCCTAATCAAGCCAAAACCAAGTTAGACGCCTTCATTAGCAGTCGAGGCAACATTGCTCATCGCATCCGTGATGCAAAACCTGTCGCGAAGAATACAGGTGCGGCGTACCTGAATCATGTGCGACAGATCGTTGACCGATGCGAGCAAGCAGTCGCCGATCATTTAAAGCTGCAAACCGGCGCTGAGCCTTGGTAACTAAGATAAACGTGACCGACTTGGATCAGGTGATGCCTCGAACGTTATAGAGCTCTATCTACCTGATCTAAACTTCACCGTGTTTGACGGGCGGAGTCATCGGCAAAAGGCAATTACAGACCAGTAATAAATACTCGCTATTAGATTTCAATTTAACTAAGGCTTATCTATCCTTTGGTAGGTTTGTGCATATAACTTGTCATCATCAAACTCATTCGGTAGCCCGTAGATGTTGGCATTGACAGAAGCGGGGTCAAGCCGAAGCCCCTCCTGAGATAAATATTCCGATCATCATACCAGGCATCACAAGGATTCTGCACGACAGGATTAATAGCCACTAATGCTACCGATCGCTTCTAGTGCGTCGTGTCAGTGGAACATGCGCCCCAGTGATAATCAATATGTAACAGTACTACTGCCACCGTTCGAGCTAAGACAATAATTACCGGATATGGCCCGCCTCCCCTACAGCAATCCGAGTTAAGCATGGATAAGCTCTGCGGTATTGCCGAGCGATACTCGATTGCGACGTTCTTAACGACCGTAAATGCGATGAGCTGATCAACGGATAGCTGCTTTGGAGACAAATACCAGATGATCCAGCCCATTGGGAGGATCTTAGACTTGAAGGCCAGTAAGATTCCTGATTAAGCCATGGGTTATCTCTGGTACCTCCGCTACTATTCATCGCTCTTCAGCTCAGCGTTTGTGCACCCCACCTCAATTCTATTACGGGTTTTGTCCGGTGAGTGCCCGCAGGCATCGGTATCAACTTGTTAAAGATTCATGCGTAGATCGCAAATGATGAAGTGCTGCATATCAGCCTACGCCCTAGTTGCGGACAGGTCGTCTTGTCAATACCTCAAGCTGGGCAACCTTCATCGTTGACTCACGCCCTAGACTACTTTTTAGCTATAGCTATCCGAGATGGCACGAGAGAGTCGCTCCTGGCTATCAATCGCCAGTTGATTGGCAGTTAAATGATAGGTTATCATTTGTCTATCACCGAATTGGACAAAGGATAGATCCATGATTAAGGCCCACCTCTACCTTCGCGCCTCGACTAACGATCAGGACGCAGAGCGAGCCAAGCAACTCTTGCTGGACTTCGCCCAGGACAAAGGTCTGCAAGTGGCCGATGTATATGCAGAGAACATCAGCGGCACCAAGCTAGAACGCCCTGAACTGGCTCGTTTGCTCGATTCTGCTACATCAGGTGATGTGTTGCTGGTTGAGTCAGTAGACCGCCTCTCTCGCCTTTCCCAGGCCGACTGGCAGCACCTGAAGGGCGTCATCAAGTCAAAGGGCCTGCGTCTGGTAGTTGCTGACCTGCCTACCTCTCATCAGCTCATCGTAGACAAAGGCATTACTGGCCAGATCATGGATGTTATCAATGACATGCTCATTGATTTAATGGCGACAATGGCCCGCCTAGATCAAGAGAAGCGGGTGGAGCGTATCAAGCAGGGGCTGGATAACAAACGTGCCCGTGGCGAGAAGGTAGGAGGCAAGGGCCGTAATCAGAAGAAGTGGGGTCAGGTGTCTGCTCTGCTCAAGCGTGATGGTATCAAGATAGAAGAGATAGCCAAGCTGGCAGAGGTGGGGGTAGCTACGGTGTACCGGATCAAGAAAGATATGGCCCTTCAGGCGCTGTAGTAGCCTAAGCTGCGTTATCAGGTTCTACGGCGAGAGCACCTTATGGACGACCGGGATGCGGCAATAGCAGACGCTCTTGAGGCCCTGCATATGAACCAGCAGGCTATACGGGCGAGTACTGAAGAGATAGCCCTATGGTTGAGGGCCAGAGGTTCAGAGAACACCTTTGAGAACACAATGATGGCGCTACAGGCGCTGGATACCAACGCTGAGGTGATAGCCTCGGTGATAGAGCAACTTCGGACATAAGCCCCGCCATTGGCGGGGCTTTGCTTTGTCCGGCATATTTCTACCTTTCAGCATGCGGTGGCCGAAGCCAGAGCAAGGGGCGTTAAGCACCGACCCACACTTAGCTGACTCTGGCCGGTTGCCCAGTGCCCCGCTGCATATTAGCGCCCCAGCTTCGCCAGTGCCGTTCACGAAAGGCAGAAGGTACGTTTGAAAATCATGGGGCTGGGGGTGTAGGGAGTCTTGCACTGCAATACCTCTGATCACTCTAGCCTTCAGCATTGGCGAAAAGCTAACCTTTGATGAAGCGCGCCAACATTACCGATGGAGCAGACTGCGTTTTAGGTAGTTATTGAAGAAGTCAGTACGTGGACCCGGCATGGTGGCGTCAAGTCAAAAGCCAAAGGTATTGGCCTCGTGCTCAGCCTGATCATGCTCTGTGACCCGACCATCATCGATATACAAACGCACCGCCGCTTGTTCCGCGTGCCCGTAGACACTGTAACCCCGGTCAGTCCACGTTGCTGACTCCCAACGCTCATACCCTTGCTCAAGCAAACTGGCGTGAGCATCCACCGCTGCGTGGGAACCCAACTTATATACAATCTTGTAACTGCCCATATCCCCAGTCATAGCAACTGGGACAGACTCCCCCTCTTCCCGATCCCTAGACTTCTCTATTAGCTTGTCCAAGTCGAACATAGCTAACTCAAGGAGCTTACGCAAATGCTCAGCAGACTCAGCTTCGAGGCTAACTGTCAGAGCTCTTGGATTTCTCATTGATGGATGGCTCTCGATTGAACGTCACTTATCATACAAAGAGGTGGCACTCTTCAGTTGCTCTACAAAGTTGTATATCTCATCCAAAGATGCGATAGGATGCCTAGTCTCATTCTTGTCAGCGTCAAACAAACCTATGTACTTCTGACTTCGATTAAAGTGCAAGCGACAAATAGGTTTACGATTATTGTCATCAAGCAATATCCCGAAGTAGCTTTTAGTATCTCGATGAACGATACGCTTAGCATCTACCACCGCTCTTACGATTGCCTTGACGATATGAAAACCTTCCAACTCCTCAAGTGTAGTTTGGACCTGATCTTCAGGGCTATCCTCATTAGACTCTGCAACTGGTGAGCTAACTTCGACAGACTGCATGGCATATGACGGTTCAACAGCACCGCTCATAGCTGATTTAAGTCGACCGTTGATTTGATCACCCAGGAACTGGATCGCAGCTTTACGGGTCAGAATAGTAAACTGCTCCCTGACCTTTTGCGTGATGATTCCATCATACACGCGAGTTGCGAAGAACTTGACAAAGTCGTCGCTCGGTTGACTGAACTGAGAAGCCATCTCCTTTTTAATTTGCCCGACGTACTTTAATTCACCGGCAGCACTAATGATCGAATCCACATTGAATGCGGACTTCGTCAGCTTCTGAAGTTCTGGTAGAGCGTGTTCATCTATATCGAGAAGATCGAGCTCTAAGAAAGGCTTCTCATCCATCTTGTTAGGGGCGTCGAGATCGGTGAAGAACCTGTATACTTGGCCATTGGTTAGTATCGAGATACGAGCTGTAGTGACGTGGAAGTACCGGAAGAGCTGGCTAGCGTGGTTAATATGGAGCGGCTCGCCTATCTTCTTGCACTCGATCAGAATCTGGATCTCGCCGTTCTTCATGATGGCGTAGTCGATCTTCTCGCCCTTTTTCGTCCCGACGTCGCAGACGTACTCTGGAGTAACCTCAGAGGGGTCGAAGACGTCATAGCCCAGTACGGAATTGATAAAAGGCATGACAAAGGCAATCTTAGTCGCCTCTTCTGTCAGGATGGCAGGACCCTGCTGGCGGATCTTGGCTGATAATGCGTTCAGTCGCTCTACGAATTCCATCTCTTGCTCCTCGCACAGATACCACATACTAGTGGCGTGAGGCCATGATGGCAATTGCTAATCACCCAGAACTCTACTGGGGGAAGGTAAATAGCGTTGAGGAGGGTAAGGGCCTTACCGCTGCCCAGGACCTGTCATTAGCCTTGATGTCAAGCTTTAAGCTAGTACCCCTACCAAACTCAGGCAGGGGCGAAGCCAATCAGAAATCGAAGACTAGCTGCTGAGGCATACTACGGAAGTGTTGACAAACCTGCTCCCAGCGACCTAAGCGGTATCGTGGGTAGGAGTGAACAAACACGTTCTTAATGCGTTGTGCCGACGAGCGGCGAGGACGGCGTCTAGACATGGCAGTTAAGCCCTCTAAAGGATTCACAATGTAGCAATCCTCCGAGCGTGACGCCGTTTACACATCTAGTGTATTGACGTGACGGTCACGGTGTTGGCTTAATAACCGCCTGCCCGGATTCATGCGTTCTAGAAATGCGCGTATCAGGGGAGGGGCGGGTGGACACGTTCTGTCGCCAAACTTCGCGTGACCACTCGCCAGCTAATTCCTTCTATGCCCCCTATATATAGGGGGCTTCGCGTTTCTGGCTACAAGATAATGCGGTCCCAGACCCTTTGCAAGGCACGCCCCCTGTGGATAAGTTGTGGGTACTGTGTGCGTGGAGTCTCGCACTACACGCCGGCCCTTACCACGTAAGCCCTACGACAGTTCCCACTCGCGACATATGGGGCGAGAAATTTTGCTGAGATCATCTGTACCGCTGGTAGACCCGGATCAAGCGGGACTTACTCTCAAAGAATCGGACGACTGAATGGGCAACGCTATCTGCTACAGGCAGGTCTTCACCTGATCCTTTCAGGCCACCCACTTGACTGATACATTACCCTCTCACCTCCCTGGGAAGGGGCAGTGAATTACGCGGGTTCTTGGGACCTGGGTCGGCTTCTTCAGTACATCGACTACCCGGCCGACAACAACAAGATGAGCTGGCAGGACATGCTCGCCTGGCTGCGCAGCAAGCGCTGGCAGTCGCTGAGCTTCGGTGGGGTGACCTACCTGGCGTTGCTGGTTCCGGGCGTGAACATCCTGATGATGCCGGCGGCCGTCGCTGGTGCGACCTTGTTCTGGGTACGGGAAAAAGGCGATGGCCGAGTGGCGAAAACGCCAGACCGCCGGGCCTGAACCTATCTCACCTCGTCCACAGGAGCTTACCAATGAATCGCTTCAGCCCCGCCAAACTCAAGCTGTCGAAATGGACCGCGACGCAGCCGGTCAACCGTGAAAAGCACTTTTTGGTGACCGATTTGGAGCATGACGAAGCCGGCGTCCTGCTGCGCGTGGAGCTACAGGCCGTGCACAGCGGGCGTAGCGAGTGGCTGGACTGGCGGCTGCTGCGCGATGCAGAGGTGTGGGCAATGGGCTGGCGATAATCGGAGGGCTGGCGAAAGCGGCCTTGCAGACGCCCAGGCGCCTATCCGCAGGCTCGCCAAGTATGGGGAGTGATGCCCGAGAGGCCTTCGCGACCCGCCCGTTCCGGCGCCCGCATCAATCCATCAGATGGCTGCGGGGCAGGTAGCGCCCAGGTGTTCCAGGAACGGCCCCGACCGCCTTCAGGCGCCCAGGGCTCGATGCAGTGGCGCGGCCTCAGCCATTGAGCTGGTTGGAGAACTGCCCTACCGCATCCACCACCTTCTTCGCCCCTTCCTGGATCTCGTCGATCACCTGCCCGGTCTCGTCGGCCAGGCTCAGACCCTGCTCGGCCTGGCGCTTGCTGGTGTCGATGATGTCCACGGCCGCTTGCGCGAGCTGCTCGTTCTGCTGCACCACACGGGCGATCTCCTCGGTGGCGCTGCTGGTGCGCGAGGCGAGTTGGCGCACCTCGTCGGCCACCACGGCGAAGCCGCGCCCCTGTTCGCCAGCGCGGGCGGCCTCGATGGCCGCGTTGAGGGCGAGCAGGTTGGTCTGGCTGGCGATGTCGCTGATGGTCTTGATGATCGCGCCGATCACTTTCGATTGCTTGTCCAGCGCCTGGATGCCCTCGGCGGCGCGTTGCATCGACGCTTCCAGCCCGCGCATCACCTCGACGCTCTGGCTCATCACGCCGGTAGCCTTGTTGGCGCTGGCATCGGTGTCGAGCGAGGTCGAGTAGGCGATGTCGGCGGCCTGCGCCACGGCCTGCTCGCGGTTGACCTGGTCAGTGATCACGGTGGCGAACTTGACCACTTTGTAGAGCACGTCGTGGGCATCGAAGATCGGGTTGTACGAAGCTTCCAGCCATACGGTATTGCCGTGGGCATCGACACGTTTGAAGCGGTCGGCGATGTACTCGCCGCGCCGCAGCTTTTCCCAGAAGGCTTGGTAATCGGGCGAGTTGGCTTCCTGAGGCTCGCAGAACATGCGGTGGTGGCGGCCGCGCACCTGTTCGAGGCGATAGCCCAGCGATTGCAGGAAGCGGTCGTTGGCGGTCAGCACTTCGCCGTCGAGGGTGAACTCGATCACCGCCGTGGAACGCATCAGCGCCTTGATCAGGCTTTCGTGCTCGCGGGAGGTCTTGATGGTACGGGTGAGGTCGCTGGAGTGCAGGCTGAAGTACTTGAGGCGGCCATCGCTGCCACGCACCGGTTGCAGGATCGAGCGCAACCAGGCTTCCTCGCCGTCGCCGCGCAGCAAGCGGAAGGCGCCATGCAGGTGCTCGCCGCGCGTCAGGGCCTTGTGCATGCGCTGGTAAAAGTCCAGCGAGCGCACATGGCCCGGCACGAAATCTTCGAGGGCGCGGCCCAGCAGTTGTTCGGGTTTGTAGCGCATTTCCTTGGCGAAGTTTTCGTTGACGTGCTGAATGCGACCTTCCGGGTCGAGCTGGATGACCAGCATTTCACTGTCGAGGCTGTCCTTAACCTGCTCGACCGAAAGCAGGTCTTCACGCAGTTGCTGCATTTCCTGCTTCAATTTTTTGTTGAACATCACACTCACCCGAGCACCTGTCATTTGATGCTTATCCATCGGCTGGAGCCGCTCGGTTCTTGAGGGGTGCTCGATGAAATATTCTTCAGACCGCCATGCGCTACCGTTCAAGCATCTGCCATTTGGCTGTCACGCAATGGCAACGGGCTGGAGGGACACTTTTTGCATGAAAACCCCGCCTTTGCACATTGCCTTGGTCAGCGACACCTTCGCGCCCGAAATCAACGGCGTGGCCAATGCCCTGGCTCACCTGAGCGAGGGGCTACGCCAGCGCGGCCACCGTGTAGACATCGTTCGAGCGCGCCTGCCTGCCGATGTGGCCGGCCAGGAGGGAGTCGATCTGTCGCCGGTCACAGGCTGGCCCTGGTCAGGCTTTGCAGGCCTGCGCTGGAGTCGAGTGTCGATGCACAAGCTCTGGCGGCGCTGGCGAGGGCAACGGCCCGACGTGCTGTACATCGCCACCCAAGGTCCGCTCGGTGTGAACGCGTTGCGTGCAGCGCGGCGTCTGGGCATCGCGGTGGTCAGTGGCTTTCACACGGACTTCGCGCAATGCGCGGGGCGCTATGGCTCGGGTTTGCTGGCCCGCGCGCTGACTTGCTATTTGCGCGGTTTTCATCGCCGAACCGCGCTCACCCTGGTACCCAGTCTCAGTCAGCGCCTGGAGTTGCAACGCCGTGGCTTCGAGCGAGTAGAGCTGCTGGCGCATGGGGTCGACGCCCATTTGTTCAACCCTGCGCGGCGCAGCCGGTCGCTGCGCGAACACTGGGGGCTCGGGCCTGAAGACCTTGCCGTTCTGCACGTGGGCCGATTGGCGGCGCAGCACAACCTGGATCTGCTAGGTCCCTGCCTGGCGGCGTTGCAGCGTGCCTCCCCGCAGCGTCGTTTACGTTTGATAGTGGTCGGTGAGGGTCCGCAACGCGACGTGCTCGCGCAGCGCTGGCCCGACGCCGTGTTTTGCGGTGGACAACGGGGCGAAGCCCTGGCCGAGCATTACGCCAGTAGCGACCTGTGTCTGTTTCCCAGCCTGATCGACACCTTGGGTAGCGTGGTGCTCGAAGCCATGGCCTCGGGGCTGGTGGTGGTAGCGTTCGACCAGGCCGCCGCAGCTCAGCACATTCGACACGGCTACAACGGCGCCCTGGCCATGCCTGGCGACAGCGCCGGCTTCATCGAGGCGGCGTGCTGGCTATTCGAAGACCACGAGAGCGTGCGACGCGTGCGCCTCAACGCCCGACACCATGCCCTGCAGCAGGGCTGGCCGGGAGTCGTCGAACGGTTCGAAGAATACCTGGTGCAGGCGTGTCTGGCGCATGGCGCACAAGGGGCGCTGGACCGGGCCTATCCATGATGGACGAGCGCTGACCATACAATGCTCAGGCCAGCGCTTTCTCGATCGCCTGCACCACCGCCGGATCGTCCGGCGCAGTCCGTGGCGAAAAGCGCGCCAGCACGCGGCCGTCCTTGCCCACCAGGAACTTCTCGAAGTTCCAGCTGATGTCGCCCGGAAACTCCGCGCCCTCTCCGGCCAGCAAGCGGTACAGCGCATGCCGCTGTGGGCCGTTGACCTCGAGTTTGGCCGACAGCGGGAAGCTCACACCGTATTGCGTGTCGCAAAAGGTCTGGATGTCCTGTTCGCTGCCCGGCTCCTGGCCGGCGAACTGGTTGCACGGCAGGCCAAGCACGCTGAAGCCTTGGGCCTGATAGCGCTGCTGCAATTGCTCCAGAGCGGCATACTGCGGTGTCAGGCCGCATTTGGAGGCCACATTGACCACCAGCACCACCTGCCCCTTGAGCGGCGCGAGCGACAGCTCGCCGCCTTGCAGCGCCTGCAGCTTCACCTGATGAAATGCACTCATGAATCTCTCCCTCGATGGCTTCACGCATTGCGCTGCGGGCAAAGCGCGCCCAACAAAAAGGCGCCGGGCCAAGCCGGTCGACTTCCCTTGGGAATGTCCGGCTTGGCCGAGCGCCTGGCGACGTTCTGAGCTTAGCGCAGAACGATCAGTGGTGATGACCACCTTCGCCGTGCACATGGCCGTGGGCGACTTCTTCTTCGGAGGCGTCGCGTACGTCGACGACCTTGACCTGGAAGTTCAGACGCTGGCCGGCCAGCGGATGGTTGCCGTCGACGGTCACGTCGTCGCCATCGACGTCGCGGATGGTGACGATCTGCATCTGGCCGTCCGGTGCCGAAGCGTGGAACTGCATGCCCACTTCCAGCTCGTCGACGCCTTCGAACAGGCTGCGGTTGAGGGTGCTGACCAGTTCGGCCGAGTATTCGCCGTAGGCTTCTTCAGGCTCGACGGTGACGTTCAGTTCGTCGCCGGGCTGTTTGCCTTCGAGCTGTTTTTCCAGGCCCGGGATGATGTTCGAGGCACCGTGCAGGTACACCAACGGCGCACCGCCAGCGGAGCTGTCGATGACCTCACCCGCTTCGTTGGTCAGGGTATATTCGATAGAGACAGCCTTGTTGGCGGCGATCAGCATGGGGCGAGACCTTTGCAAAAGAATGTAGAACCTGGAAGTGTAACCAACGCATCGCCCGATTGCGAACCGGCCATGGCTCCGGCACGACCCAACGGTAGCCATGGGCGACCCAGCGGTCGGATTATCGGTTGGCAGCTCGACCAGGAGGGGCACTGGGTCGTGCAGCTCTCCTGCGGCCATACCCAGCACCTGCGCCACCAACCGCCTTGGCAATCACGTCCTTGGGTGCTCGACCCCCAGGCGCGGCGACGGCGCATCGGTCAGCCCTTCGCCTGCGGTTGGTGCGCCCAGAGGGTCGATAGCGCTACCCTTGCCGATCGATTCTGTGCCCGCCTACAGCCGAGACGCACACATGCAGACATTTTTCATCGCACCCACCGATTTCGCCGTCGGCCTGACCTCGATCAGCCTGGGCTTGGTGCGCACCCTGGAACGCGCCGGGCTCAAGGTCGGCTTCTTCAAGCCGGTGGCCCAGCCGCACCCCGGCGACACCGGCCCCGAACGTTCCACCGAGCTGGTGGCGCGCACCCATGGCATCCAGCCGCCCACCCCGTTGAGCCTGGCGCAGGTCGAGCGCATGCTCGGCGACGGCCAGCTCGACGAGCTGCTCGAAGCGATCGTGCGCCTGTACCAGCAAGCCTGCGTCGGTAAGGACGTGGTGGTGGTCGAGGGCATGGTGCCCACGCGGCACGCGAGCTACGCCGCACGGGTCAACCAGCACCTGGCCAAGAGCCTGGACGCCGAGGTGATCCTGGTGTCGGCACCGGAAAACGAGGTGCTCAGCGAGCTGTCCGGACGGGTCGAGCTGCAGGCGCAGCTGTTCGGCGGCCCGCGCGACCCGAAGGTACTGGGGGTGATCCTCAACAAGGTGCGTTCCGACGAGCCCATGGCCGACTTCGCCCAGCGCCTGCGCGAGCACTCGCCGCTGCTGCGCGGCGGCGATTTCCGTCTGCTCGGCTGCATCCCCTTCCAGGCCGAGCTGAACGCGCCGCGCACGCGCGACGTGGCCGATCTGCTCGGCGCCCAGGTGCTCAATGCTGGCGACTACGAACAGCGGCGCATGAACGCCATCATCCTCTGCGCGCGCACCGTGGCCAACACCGTGCCGCTGCTCAAGCCCGGCACCCTGGTGGTGACGCCGGGCGACCGCGACGACATCATCCTCGCCGTGAGCCTGGCCGCGATCAACGGCGTGCCCCTGGCCGGGCTGCTGTTGACCAGCGACAGCAAGCCCGATACACGCATCCTCGAGCTGTGCCGTGGCGCTTTGCAGGCCGGCCTGCCGATCCTGTCGGTGAGCACCGGCTCCTACGACACCGCGACCCGGCTCAATTCGCTCAACCGCGAGATCCCCATCGACGACCGCGAGCGCGCCGAAGTCATCACCGACTTCGTCGCCAGCCACCTGGACGCCACCTGGCTGCACCAGCGTTGCGGCACGCCCCGCGAGCTGCGCCTGTCGCCGGCGGTGTTCCGCTACCAACTGATCCAGCGGGCGCAGCAGGCCAACAAGCGCATCGTTCTTCCAGAAGGTGCCGAACCCCTGTTGGTCCAGGCCGCGGCCCTGTGCCAGACACGCGGCATCGCCCGTTGCGTATTGCTGGCGCGGCCCGAAGACGTCCAGGCCGTGGCCCGCGCCCAAGGCATCAGCCTGCCGCCCGACCTGGAGATCCTTGACCCGGAGTCGATCCGCAGCCGTTATGTGGAGCCGATGGTGGCCCTGCGCAAGAGCAAGAACCTCAACGCACCGATGGCCGAACAACAGCTCGAAGACCCGGTGGTGCTGGCTACGGTGATGCTGGCCCTGGGCGAGGTCGATGGGCTGGTTTCGGGCCTGGTGCACTCTACGGCCAACACCATTCGCCCGGCCCTGCAACTGATCAAGACCGCGCCGGGGTGCAGCCTGGTGTCTTCGGTGTTCTTCATGCTGTTCCCCGATCAGGTGCTGATCTACGGCGATTGCGTGATGAACCCCCACCCCAGCGCCGAGGAGCTCGCGGAAATCGCCCGGCAGAGCGCGGCGTCGGCGGACTCGTTCGGTATCGCGCCGCGGGTGGCGATGATCAGCTATTCCAGCGATTCGGCCAGCGACGAGGAAGTGGGTAAAGTGCGCGAAGCCACGCGCCTGGCGCAAAGCGCGGTACCAGGCCTGTTGATCGACGGCCCGTTGCAGTACGACGCCGCCGCCAACCCGGACGTCGCCCGCCAACTGGCGCCCGGCAGCGCCGTGGCCGGCCGCGCCACGGTGTTCGTGTTCCCCGACCTGAACACCGGCAACACCACCCACAAGGCCGTGCAGCGCAGCGCCGACGGCGTCAGCCTGGGGCCGATGCTGCAAGGGCTGCGCAAACCGGTGAACGATCTGCCGCGCGGCGCGCAGGTCGACGACATCGTGCACACCATCGCCCTGACCGCGATCCAGGCCAGCCAGGTGCTGTGAAACGCACAGCGGGGCAGTCGGTCTCCCGAACTGCCCCGCTGGCAACGGTGGTTCAGCGCATCAAGGGTATTGCTGCACCTGGCCTTGCTGTTGGGCCGGTTGCTGATAGTTTTGGCCGGGAATCGGCTTGAGGTTGACCTCCACACGTCGGTTCTGCGCACGGCCATTGGCGTCGGCGTTGCTCGCGACCGGCTGGTCCGGGCCGAGACCGCGCACGGTCACGCGCGAAGCGTCCACGCCTTGGGAGGTCAGGTAGGTACCCACCGACTGCGCGCGGCGCTGGGACAGGTCCATGTTGTGCTGACGAGCACCGGTGCTGTCGGTGAAGCCGACTACCTCGATGGTGTTCTGGTTGAACTGCTTGAACGAGGTCGCCAGGTTGTTCAACGGCGCGTAGAAGCTCGGCGCGATGCTGGCCGAATCGGTGGCGAAGGTGATGTTGCCAGGCATGATCAGCTTGATCTGGTCGCCTTCGCGCTGCACTTCCACGCCGGTGTTGGCCATGCTTTCGCGTAGGGCCTTTTCCTGGCGGTCGGCGTAGTAGCCATAACCGGCAGCGGCGGCGCCCACGGCGGCAGCGCCGATCAACGCCCCCTTGCCACGGTGGTTGTGGTCGATGGCAGCGCCTGCCACGGCACCCGCGAGGGCGCCCAGGCCACCGTACTTGGCGGTCTTGCTCATGCCGCTGGAGCCTTGCGCTTGGCCCTGGTTCTCGTAAGGGTTCTGGCTGGCACAGCCGGACATCAGCGCAGCCGCAGTGGCAAGGACGATCAAGGGACGCATGGAAAACATGGGCAAGCTCCTGAGGCAGGATGAAAAATTGCAGCGATCGGCGGGCGATCCGTACCGGGGTTGGAGTGTACCGGGGGAGGAAAATTCCCATACCGCTGGCGACAGGAGCGCTGAGCAAGTACTGCGACACTTCTATTCATGCAAAGGGAGGCCGCCTTTCCGATTGCCCCCTTACACTCTCAACCGGCTCTGACTTCATGCAAAAGTTCGGGATGGCGATCCAACACCTTCAGCAACTGCACCAGCGCCAATGGGGGCTTGGTTTTTCCAGTTTCATAACGTGAAAAAGCATTGACGCCTCCGCCGAACAACTCAGCGGCTTCGCGCTGATCGAGCAAGAGCTTTTTGCGCACCGTAGCGATGAAGACGGGATCGACGATCGCTGCGTTGACCTGTTTGGCAAAGGCGCCCATTTCCTTGATGACCCGATCCGACTCTTGCAAGCCGAGCACGGACTCATCACACGCCGGACAGAATTCGCCTGTGACGGATGAAATCGTGGTGGTTTCACCTTTGTAGACATACGGCAGGTCGCGCGTATCCTGGATCAGTTCCGCAGCGCCGCAAACAGGACATTTCATGTTCAAAGCTCCTTGAAGGACACGATCAGTACATCGTCTATGACTGTCAATTTCAGATACACATCCCCCACCCAGGCAGTCGTGCGATAGACGTCTTGCCAGATTGTGTGATCGGCATGAGTAGTCATGCTTTTGAAGAAATGCTTGGGTGCAAGCTCGTTCACGACGGCCAACATATCGACAAGCTCAAGACCCAGATCCAGTGCGCCTGTACGAGCGGCTTGGGTCGTGCGTACCTTACCCTGTGCAATCAACGCCTTGACGACGCTGAGTCTACAATGTGGCGTCCTTTTCTCCATCGCAATTAACCTACTAGGTTTTTTTGCGGGAGGTTAGCACAGCCAGACAGCCGGTAGGTCAGCGGACTCCGTACTGACATTCACTCATGCATTGCAGAAAGCTACCGCCTGGCCAGTAGATGCGATGAGGCCAGCGCATGCCAGCTTTCGCGCTCCAACGACTTTCAAGGCAAGTACAACTTGAACAACCCCCCCCCCAACTCCCCACCATTGGCGATCTCGATCCGCCCCTGCACCCCGCCCTGCTCGTGCAGCGCCGCGATGCGGGCGGCGAAGTACAGACCAAGGCCCGTGCTGCCGCTGCTCTGGTCGATGCCGGGCACGTAGTCGAGCTGTTGCTCGATCAGACGCTGTGGATAGCCTGGGCCGTCGTCATTGATGCAGATCACCAGCTCCGTACCGGCTTCTTCGATGCTCAGCACCAGCGCTTTGTCGGCATGGCGGATGGCATTGGTGAGCATGTTGGAGACCACCGAGGCCACCAGCTCGCGGTCGAAAAAGGCCAAAGGCGCTGCGCTGTCCAGGCGCCAGCTGGCGACGATGCCGCGGTGCTTGATGACATCCTCGTGGACGGCCAGTTGCGCTTCGAGGAAATCGTCCAGCTCGTGGTAGTCCGGGCAGATCGGCAGCTGGTTGACGTTCAGCTTGTACAGCCCGAGCAGTTGCACCAGCATGCCGTTGAGGTGGCTCAATTCATGCTCGACCACGCCCAGTTCGCTGCCTTCGCGCAACGCTTCGGGAATGCGTTCCAGCCATTGGTGATGGGCCTGGATCAGTGCCGAAAGCGAGTTCTTCATGTCGTGGACGGTGGAGGCGATCACCGTGGAGAAATCCAGCCCCTGGTCTGTCTGATTCATGCGCCGAACACTCGGATATGCAACTTGCGGTAACGATCGTAACGGCTGTCACCGGGTGGAATGCCAGCCACGCTGCCGAGGCAGGCGCGGCATTCCTCGATGACCTCCGGGGTCAGTTTGTCGCCGGCCACGCGCAGCAGCGCCTGGGCGGTATTCAACGCGATGCTGATGTTCTTGCCTTGCAGCGCCAAAGCGCGGCGGAACATGCCCAGCGCCAGTTCCAGGTGGCCGGCCTGATAGGCGCGCACGCCCTGGCGGTTGAGGTCCACGGCATCGGCCACGGCGTTGAGCACGTCGGGGTCTTCGGTCAGCTTGCCGACGCTTTCCATCACCTTCGGGTCGTCGCCGTAGGATTCGACGCAGGCCTTGAGTACCGACTTGGCGGCCGCGCCCTGGCCCATGGCCTTCATCTGCGCCGCGACGGTCAGCGCCGATTCGACGGAGAAGAACTGGTTCATCTTGCCCAGCCGCTGCACGGCCTGCTCGGTGAGCTTGGCGGCCGACTCGGCGTCGCCGGCCTGCACCAGGCTGGCGGCCTTCATCATGCGCGCACGCACCTGCATGCCCTGGTCTTCGGGATAGTCCTTGGCCACTTCGCCCAGCGCGTTGTTGATTTCCACCCGCGTGCGCGCATCCAGCCCGCCCGCGCTGCGGCTCATCAGCGCCTGGGCCAGGCCGAGGTTGCTTTCCGGGTCTTTGTAGCGCGAGCTTTGCCCTTGGTTCACCGCCTGGCGGAAGGCCTTGGCGGCGCTGTCGAAATCCTCGTTCTCGTAGGCCAGCTTGCCCAAGGTCGCCTGGCGCTTGACCGACAGCGGCGACAAGCGCACCGCTTCTTCCAGCAGGCCTTGCGCGCGGCGGTTGTCGCCCTGGGCGATCAGTACCTCGACCATGCCGTCGTACAGGTTGGGCATGATCGGGAAGGCCTTGAGCGCCTGCTCGAACACGCCCTGGGCCTGGGCATTGCGTCCGCGCTTGTGCAACAGCTTGCCGAGCGCCGCGTACACCCAGGGCTGCGGGCGGCTGGAGAGGATGGCGGTGAGGTACTTTTCCAGTTCGTCGAAACGGTTCAGGTCGCGCAACGCGTCGGCCCGGTAGCGCAGGCACAGCGGCGCGAAGCGTGGGTCCTGCTTGCACACCTCGGTGCAGGCCGCCAGCACCTCGGCCGGCCGGCCGCGGTCCAGCGCTTGCAGGATGGGCTTGAGCAAGGCTTTGCGCTGTACCAGCTTCTCCAGCCGCTGGGCCAGGCCGACACGGTTGAACGGCTTGGTGATGTAGGCGTCGGGCTCGTGCTCCAGGGCGCTGAGCACGATCGACTGGCTGCTCTCGGCCGTGACCATGACGAACACGCATTCGTGGCTGATCTGCTTGTCGAGGATCAGGTCTTCGAGCACCTGCTGGCCGTTCTTCTTGCCATCGCCGAGGTGGAAATCCTGGAGGATGAAGTCGTAGCGCTTTTGCGCACACAGGCGTATCGCCTGCTCGCCACTGTCGGCGGTATCGACTTCACGGGCACCCAGCTCACGCAGCATGGAGCGTGTCGCGGTGCGAAAATCCGTGTAGTCGTCGACGATCAGAAAGCTTTTTTGCCCGTACTGCAGCATCAACACGCCCTGTTGTAGTGGGAAGTTGGACATAGGGTGCGCGCGAACGCGTAGCCGCCGGCCTGTGTATCGGCCGGCGGCGCGAAAGCTGAATAGAAAATCTGAGGCGATGAGCAGACAGGACGGCGCCACCCATCGCAATCGCTACGACCACTGCCGTGTTGGAGGCTCCATGGTTGCAGACAAGTCTCTCGAGGCCACCTTGTCGGAGCGGCTTCAGCCGCGATGGCCTGCGCAGCAGGCCCAATGGCTGCGATCGGTTTCGGTCAAATGTTCGACGGTGTCTGAAATAGGCCGGCGGCTCGGCCCGTGTCAGGGCGGCGGTGCCGCCCATCGCGGCTGAAGCCGCTCCAACAGGAGCGGAGCGCCGAACCGGCCGCCCCAACAGGAATCCCGTCAAGCGTTCGCCGGCCCCAGCAGCGCTGGTTTCAACGCACGCCGTCCTGGCGCAGGGCCGCTGGCTGGAAGTCGCTCTTGTTGGCGCTGAAGCCGAAGTCGTACGCGCGCTTCTCTTCGTTCTTCATGCCCAAGGCCAGGTAGCGCTTGGATTGCAGGTCGTAGATCGCCTCCAGGGTGTACCACGGCACCTGGACGTTGTAGTAGGGCTGCGCATGGGCTTCCGAGACCCGCCACAGCTGGCCGCGGCCATCGTACTGGTCGATCACCGCCGCTTGCCAGGTGTCTTCGTCGATGTAGAAGTCGCGCTTGGCATAGATGTGCCGCTGGCCGGGCTTGAGGGTCGCGACCACGTGCCACACGCGGCGCAGTTCGTAACGTGTGAGGTCCTGATTGATGTGCCCGGCCTTGACGATCTGCTCGTACTTGAGGCTGGGCGAATCGAGCTTGAAGGCGTTGGACGCGATGTACAGCTCCTGCTTGCCCTCCAGCTTCCAGTCGTAGCGGTCGGGGGCGCCGTTGAACATGTCGAGGTTGTCGGAGGTGCGCAGGCCGTCGGCCGCCGTGCCCGGCCCGTCGTACGACACCTGCGGCGCCTGCCGCACGCGGCGCTGGCCGGCGTTGTAGATCCAGGCCTTGCGTGGATCCTTGACCTGGTCGAGGGTCTCGTGGACCAGCAACACCGTGCCGGCCAGGCGGGCGGGCGCGGTGACCTTCTGCTTGAAGTAGAACAGCACGTTGCCCGGGTTGGCCGGGTCGTAATCCTTGAGGCGGTCGCGGAAGACGAACTGGTCCTGGAACGACACGGCGCTGTAGGAACCGTTCTGCTGCGGCGTCACTTGCGCCACCAGGCGCGTGACGCTGCCGCCGCGGTAACGGGTGATGTGGTTCCAGATCACCTCCAGGCCCGACTTGGGCAGAGGGAAGGGAATCGCGGTCTGGAAATCCTGCAGGCCGTTGCCGCCCTCGACCAGTTTGGTGTTCGTGGCGTTCTGCTTGATCGCGGCGAACACCTCGTCAGGTACCGTGGCGCCGCGGTGGGTCTTGTACACCGGCAGCCGGTAGGTGTCAGGGTAGCTCTTGAACATCGCCAACTGGCCGGGCGACAGCTTGGCCTTGTATTGCTCGACGTTCTGCGCGGTGATGGTGAACAGCGGTTTCTCGCTGCCGTACGGATCGGCCAGGAAACCTTTGCCGTCGACGCTGCCGGCGGTCTTGGACAAGGGCTCCCAAGGCCCGATCGAGCCATCGGCGTTGCCGGCTTTCTCGGCGCCCATGGGCGTCAGGGTGGTGCCGAGCTTGGCCGCTTCTTCGGCGGAAACGGCCGCCAGGACGTTACTGCTGAGCAAGGACAGGCCGAGGGCACCGGCGCAAAACAAGCGTGAGGAAGTCTTCATGCGTTTGTCATCCCGATCGAGTGCTTAGAAGTTCACGCCGAAGCTGAGGGCGACGAAGTCGCGGTCATCCACGGTGCTGTACTTGCCGTCGAAGAAATTGGTGTAGGACAGGCTGGTGGTGTAGGTGTTCTGGTACTCGGCGTCCACCCCCAGGCTGACGGCCTTGCGGCCTTCCTCGAAATTGCCGCCAGGGCCTGGCGAATAGCCGGACACGTCGTGGGACCAGGCCACGCTGGGCTTGAGGTTGACCCCGGCGAAGACGTCCGGGTATTCCCAGATCACCCGCGTGCGGTAACCCCATGAGGTGCTGGTGGTGTAACCGTCGTTCTCGCACTTGCGGTTGAGGTTGGCCGTGGACGCGCCTGCGCCCGCCCCGGCGATGGTGCTGGCGTTGAGCGCCTGGCAGGTGTCCTGCCCGCCGGTGGCCGGCAAGGGGCCGGGGCCGAACACCGGGTCGCGGCCGTAACGGGTGTCATAGGCGCTTTCCAGCCCGCCCACGTGGGTCACGCCCAATTCCCCGACCAGGGTCATGCGGCTTGCGCCCATCACCTGGTCGAAGAAGTGCGTGAGGGTGGTCTGGAACTGGGTCACTTCCTTGCGTCGGTAGCCGTGCAGGTCCTGGCCCGGCACGCCGTTGAGCAGAGAGGCGTTGCTCAGCGCTCCACCCAATGGCCGTACCCCGGAATAGAGGATGTCGGTGGTGTTGAGCTGCACCGGTGCATTGGGCCGGTAGCTCACCTCCCCGCTCCAGGCCGTACCGGTGGGCAGCGTGGTGGAGAAGCTCAGGCCGTACAGGCGGATGTCTTCCGGGTACTCGACGAAATATTGCGAGCTCCCGGCGATGACCAAGGGGGCCAAGGGCCGCAAGGCCGCCGGCAGGCCGCCCACGCCGCGGAACGCCGAGACCGGCGCGCCGGTGGCGCTGAAGATCGGCGCACGGCTGTGGTAGTTCATGAAATAGGCGCCGAACTCGGTGTCCAGCGGCTCGAACATGTAGCGCAAGGCCACGCCGAACTGGCCGCTGTCGCGGGCATCGCGATCCGCGCCGCGGCGCACCAGCACGCCCTCTTCGTTGGCGCTCACACCCTGGCTGGCGAGAAAGCCCCGGGCGGCGGCCGGCAAGGTACGGCTGCTGTTGAGCACGCGCAGGTTGCCGTCGCAGCCGTCGGCGATGATGTCGGCCTGGGAGAAGAAGGTGCCGCAGTTGTCCACCACGGTCTGGTCCCATTCCAACTGGTAGAAGGCTTCGGCGGACAGGTTGTCGGTCAGGCTCTGCGACACGTAGAACATGTTGACCGGAATCAGCCCTTCCTTGATCTCGGCGCCGGGCCGACGGAAGGCCGACACGTCGATGGGGTTGATGGCGTTGATGCCGTTGCCGATGAAGGTGCTTTCGCCCCAGCTCACCACCTGCTTGCCGAAACGCACCGAACCCGGTTGATCGCCGATCGAATAGTTGTGGTAGACGAAGGCGTCGAGCAGTTCGGCGCCCGACGACTTGGCGCCTTCCTTGCGGTTGGAGTCGCTGATGTCCTTGAACTCGCGGCCTTCGTCTTTCAACTCGAAGTCGTACCAGTACTTGCCGCGCACGAACACGCCGGTGTCGCCGTACTTGAGTTCGAGGTCGTGGATGCCTTTGAATATCTTCGAGAAGGTCTCGCCGCGCTTGAAGTTCAGGTGGCCATCGTCGGAGGTCTGCGACAGGCCCTTGCCGCCGTTGTTGACGCCGATCAGGTTCCTGTTGGGGCTGGCCGTGGACCAACTGGCGCCGATCGACAGCGACGAGTCGAACTGGCCCTCGATCTCGCCGATGTTGAAGTTGACCCCGAACGCAGGGCCGGCAAGGGTTGAAGCGAGGCTGGCAGCCAGGGGCAACTTGGCCCGGCGCCAGAGGATGTTGGCAGATTTCATCGACCCTACTCCGTGTCGTTTCTTGTTATGGCAACGAGTGCGTTCAGCGATGGTCCAGGCATGCTCAGGCGCAGGCGCTTCATCCGCTTGCGAACATCCCCTGCCGAGACTGAAGCCAGCCCGTGCAGCGGCCCAGGTGCCCCAGACGCGAGCTGTACATCCACCTTTCGGCGCTACAGGCGAGCGGGCCTGGGCGCAATGAAGCATGGCTGATTTCTACACAATGGCAAGGTGCCACTCAGTTGCCGCACGCGGTGCCGCATTATGCCCAGCCTGGGTGCCGATCACACGCCCGAGCGCAATGCACCGCCCCGCTGAACGGCCCTGCGCGACCAGCCGAAGTCGGTGTCCGATAAAGGCCTCGAGCGCCTCCGCAAATCGATGGGCATTTGCGCTTGATCCCCCCGACGCGCCTTGTCCGCCGCCTGTTGCCCGCCTTGACACCCCCACCCCCTTCAGGTTGATTGACACCCCCTGCCCTTCCAACCGACCACCGGAGCCACCCATGCCCAGTCTGCGTCGCGCCGTTTTTCTCGACCTTGCCTCCCTCGACCTGGGCGATCTCGACCTCGCTCCGCTGTCCAGCGCCTTCGACGAGCTGCGTCTGCACGACGCCACTGCGCCAGACGAGGTCGCGCAGCGTCTACAGGGCGCCAAGGTGGTCATCACCAACAAAGTGGTGATCGACGCCGACGTGCTGGCCGCCAACCCGCAGGTGCAACTGATTCTGGTGGCCGCCACCGGCACCAACAATGTCGACCTCAAAGCCGCACGCGCCCAGGGTGTCACGGTGTGCAACTGCCAGGGCTACGGCACACCGTCGGTCGCCCAGCACACCCTGGCCCTGCTCCTGGCCTTGGCCACGCGCCTGTGCGACTACCAACACGCGGTCGCCGATGGCCGTTGGGCCAGTGCCAAGCAGTTCTGCTTGCTCGACTTCCCCATCCTCGAACTCGAAGGCAAGACCCTCGGCCTGCTCGGCCATGGCGAGTTGGGCGGTGCGGTGGCGCGCCTGGCCGAAGCCTTCGGCATGCGTGTGCTCAGTGGCCAGGTACCTGGCCGTCCAGCCCGTGACGACCGCCTGCCGCTAGCCGAACTGCTGCCGCAGGTCGATGCGCTGACCTTGCATTGCCCGCTCACCGAGCAGACGCGAAACATGCTCGGGGCTGCCGAGCTGGCCTTGCTCAAACCGGGCGCGCTGGTGGTCAACACGGCACGTGGCGGACTGATCGACGAACAGGGGCTGGCCGACGCCCTGCGCAGCGGCCACGTGGGCGGAGCGGCGACCGATGTGCTGAGCGTCGAACCCCCCGTCAACGGCAACCCTTTGCTGGCTGGCGACATTCCACGCTTGATCGTCACGCCCCACTCGGCCTGGGGTGCGGTAGAGGCGCGGCAGCGCATCGTCGGCCAGCTTGCCGAGAACGCCCAGGCGTTCTTCGCCGGGCAGCCGCGCCGTACGGTGGGCTGAGGGCGCTCGCGCGGCTCTGTTACACTCCGCGCTTTTTTCCAGGAGACGCCGTCCATGGACCCGCGCAGTGAAGTGTTGCTCCGTCAGGCAGAGCTGTTCCAAGGCCCGCTGCTGATCGCAGGGGTCGCCCCGGACGACCTGCTCGGTCGCCTGCCCAACGCCCAGGGCTGGACCTGGCACGCCGGCGACCATGCCCTGCTCGACAGCCGCTTCGCCGGGCGCAGCCACTATGGCACCGAGGTACCGGCAGTGGACTTCGCAGCGGCGGTGGTGTTTCTGCCCAAGTCCCGCGAGCTGGCCAGTTACCTGCTCGAGTCGCTCGCCGCGCGGCTGCCCGGACGCGAACTGTTCCTGGTCGGCGAAAAACGCGGCGGCATCGAAGGCGCTGCCAAGACCCTGAAAGCCTTCGGCACTGCGCGCAAGCTCGACAGTGCCCGCCACTGCCAGCTGTGGCAGGTCAGCGTCGAACAGGCCCCTGTCGCGCCGGTGCTGAACGATCTGGCCCAGCGCTTCGAACTGCCGCTGGCCGACGGCCCGTTGCAGGTGCTCAGCCTGCCCGGCGTGTTCAGCCATGGCCGCCTGGACCGCGGCACGGCGCTGCTGTTGCAGCATCTGGACGGATTGCCGACCGGCAAGGTCCTGGATTTTGGCTGTGGAGCCGGGGTGCTGGGTGCAATCGTCAAGCGCCGCTACCCCGAAAGCCAGGTGACGCTGCTGGACGTCGACGCCTTCGCCGTGGCCAGCAGCCGTCTGACGCTGGCGGCCAACGGTCTGGATGCGGACGTCATCAGTGGCGACGGCATCGACCATGCGCCGGTCGAACTGGACCTGATCCTGAGCAATCCGCCGTTCCACACCGGGGTCCACACGGACTACCGCGCCTCGGAAGCCTTGATGGAAAAATCAGGCGAACATCTGCGAAAAGGCGGCGAAATGCGCTTGGTCGCCAACACTTTCCTACGTTACAAACCGCTGATCGAAGCCGCTTTGGGGAACTGCGCCGTCCTCACCGAAGACGCCGGCTTCCGCATTTACCAGGCAACGCGCCGCTGACAATCAGCGCTTGCCGAATGCGCTCGGCCTAGGCAGAATCCGCTCCGTCCTAGGGGAGTAGTCTCCCGCGAGCCCAGCGCTCGCCCGGTACGCGTCAACATGCTTGGTCCTCCGACCATGGCGCGTGCGACCCAAGGACCCGCACAGACGGGTCCAGGGTTTGACAAGACCTATGACACGCACACCTTACCCGGGGCGGGGAGGTCGTACGTGTCATAGCCGTGTCGACCCGCCCCCGTAGGAACCCTGATGTTGGAATCCCTGCTGGTCCCCACCGCCATCGTTGCCCTCGCCGAAATCGGCGACAAGACGCAACTGCTCGCCCTCATTCTCGCCGCGCGCTTCCGCAAGCCCTGGCCGATCATCGCCGGCATCGTCGCCGCCACCCTCGCCAACCATGCCGCCGCCGGTGCCGTGGGCGCCTGGTTCAGCAGTTTCTTCAGCGAAGCGGTGCTGCACTGGATACTGGCCGCCAGCTTCACCGCTACGGCGTTGTGGACCCTGGTGCCGGACAAGATGGACGACGACGAGGCCGGCAACACACGGCGTTTCGGCCCGTTCCTGACCACCCTGATCGCCTTCTTCCTGGCCGAGATCGGCGACAAGACCCAAGTGGCCACGGTCATGCTGGCGGCGCAGTATCCGGATTTGATCATGGTCATCATCGGCACCACGCTGGGCATGTTGATCGCCAACGTGCCGGTAGTGCTGGCGGGCAATTTCGCGGCCGACAAGCTGCCGCTGACGCTGATTCGGCGCCTGGCGGCGACGGCATTCGTGGTCTTGGCGTTGGTGGCGGTGTATTCGGCGATGAAGACCAGCGGCTGGGTGGGCTGATCGCGCCGCAGGTGTCGGTTGGGGCGGGTCTGACGTGCAGACCTGCCCCAACGCGAGCTGGCGGGTCTGTTACTTCTTCGCCGCCTGGTACAGCGGCATCACCTTCGGAATGGCCGCCTGCAGCGCGGCGATCCGGCTTTCCGAGGCCGGGTGAGTGCTCATGAACTCGGGCGGCGAACCTTCGGAAGCCTGGCTCATCTTGTTCCACAAGGTGATGGCAGCGTTGGGGTTGTAGCCGCCACGGGCCGCCAGTTCCAGGCCGAGCAGGTCGGCCTCGTTCTCGTTGGCACGGCTGTTGGGCAGGGTCATGGCGTAGTTGACCACGGTGTCGGCCATGGCCAAGCTGCCCTCGCCCAGGCCGAGCAAGGCGCCGGCGCCATTACGTGCCATCTGCACGCCATAGGCTTTGGACATGGCTTCGCGGCCGTGCTCGCGCAAGGCGTGGGCAATCTCATGGCCCATGACCGCAGCGATTTCGTCGTCGGTCAGCTTGAGCTTATCGATCAGCCCGGTGTAGACGATGATCTTGCCGCCGGGGCCGCAGTTGGCATTGAGCTCGTCGCTCTGGATCACGTTGACTTCCCACTTCCACTGCGCCGAATCGGGACGCAGTTTCGGCGCCTGGGCGATCAGCCGGTCGGCGATGGCCTGGACGCGACGCGCATCGGCGGTGTTTTTGGCCAGAGCGCCCTGGCTCGACGCTTCGCTGAGGGTCTTCTGGTACGACTGGGCGTACATCTGGTTGACTTCGTCGGTCGAGAGCATGCTGAACATGTATTGCTTGCGTTGCACGCCCACCGAGTCGCCCGAGGTGGTGTTCACCGCCTGGCAGCCGCCCAGCACGACGCCTGCGCTCAGCAGGCTGACGAGAAAGATCTTACGCATTGAGAAACTCCTTTTTACGTGGCGCCTATCCTAGGCGCACAGGTGGGGCGCCGCTAGGGTCTGGTTGGCGAATTTGCCGATGCACGCTCAAGCAGGTGTCAGGCACTGCGGCGCATCGAGGTTGGGATCATTGACCAGGTTGGCCAGGGCGCGTTCCCGAAGCGTGGCCGGCGGTTGCGCGAGCAACTCCTGCAAGCGCGCCAGCGGTGTCTCGGCGTCGAGCCAGGCGGCCTGGCCGGCGGCATCGAGCAGCAGCGGCCGGCGCTGGCTCATCGCCGCCTGGGTGACCATCGCACAGCTGAGCCAGACCTGTTCCTGCACCGGGTAGGCTTCCCAGATGGCGGCCATGTACAGCGTCGCGCCCTCGCCCGAGGTCAGCCAATAGGGACGCTTGCGCACATTGCCGCGCCATTCGTAGAAACCGTTGGCCGGCATCAGGCAGCGACGTTGGGCGAAGGGTTCGCGGAACATCGGCTGGTCGGCCAGGGTTTCGGCGCGGGCGTGGGCCGGGGTACGGGTCATGTCGGTGAGCCAGGGCGGGGTCAGCCCCCAGCGGGCACGGGCGAGCGACGGTTCGCCGTCGAGACGGCGCTGGATCAGCACCGAAGCACCGGGGGCGATGTTCCAGTGCGGCTGCTGGTCGCCGGGAAAACCGGGCAGCGCGGCGAATGAGGGGGACCAGCGGAACAGCGCGTAACGTCCAGACATGGGAAATACGAGAACCTAGCAGATGAGCGTACCGGGATAGCTGTCCGGTTCGTCGCCCGGCATGGGCTGGGCGGCATTGTACGCATCGATCAGCTGCCGTGCGTAACCGGCCTGCTCGTCGGCCACGGCAAGGCCTAGCAGGCCATGGATCGGCACTTCGCCCGTGGCGCCGACCAGGTCGCGCCCGGCGAGGAACACGTCGATTCCCTCGCTGGCCAGCATGCCGATCAGCATTTGCGCTTCCATGAGGTTTTCCGGTTCGTAGATGCGCTGCATCAGGCGTCGTCCTCGCGTCGGGTTTCGAGCCACCACTGGTCGCCGTCGACCTGCAACACGAACACCACCGGCTGGCAACAGACCTGGCAGTCTTCGGTATACACCTGATCCCCGGCCGACAGGTCGACCAGGGTTTGCACCGACTCACCGCAATACGGGCAATCGTACCCATCCTCTTCCAGCATCGCGGTCTCCCTATGGACTTGTGCGTATAATCGCCGTTCTGTCTGCAGGGCCTGCGGGCGACCGAGCCATTTCTCGGGCCCTGCCCTGCCTCTATCACCTTAGCCGTTTCCAACAAGAGAGCATGATGGGCGAATTCGATGCCATCCGACCCTATGACGACGCTGAAGTCCCTGCCGTTCTGGCGCGCCTGCTCAGCGATCCGGCCTTTCTGGACCTCCTTACCCGTTACCGCTTCCCACGCGCCGCCGGTGCCTTCGGCTGGCTGCTCAAGCCGCTGATCGCCCGCCGCCTGCGCCAGCAGTTCGCTGGCGTCACCTGTGTGTCGACCTTGCAGGACAAGGTCGAGCACTATGTCGACCAGACCATCGACAACGCCACCGATGGCGTGACCTATACCGGTGTGGAGCAGCTCAAGTCCGGCACGCCGTACCTGTTCCTGGCCAACCACCGCGACATCGTCATGGACCCGGCCTTCGTCAACTACGCGGTCTACCATGCCGGCCTGCCGACGCCGCGCATCGCCATCGGCGACAATCTGCTGCAGCGGCCCTTCGTCAGCGACATGATGCGCCTGAACAAGAGTTTCATCGTGCACCGCTCACTGAGCGGGCGCCGGGAAAAGCTCGCGGCCTTTCAGTTGCTGTCGGCCTACATCAACCATTCGATCCGCAACGACGGCGCTTCGATCTGGATCGCCCAGGCCGAGGGCCGGGCCAAGGACGGCGACGACCGTACCGATTCGGCGATCCTCAAGATGTTCCACATGAGCCGCAAGGACGAACCCTTCGGCGCCGTGATCCAGAGCCTGAACCTGATCCCCGTGTCGATCAGCTACGAATACGACCCTTGCGACCTGGCAAAGGCCCGCGAGTTGTACATCCGCGCGACGACCGGCAGCTACAGCAAGACGCCAGGCGAAGACGACAACAGCATCGGCCTGGGCATCACCGGTTACAAAGGCCGGGTGCACATCCACTTCGCGCCGCCGGTCACCGCCTACCACGAAGACACCAAGCAACTGGCCCAGGCCATCGACCGGGATATTCTCGGCGGCTATCGCCTGTTCCCGGTGCACTACCTGGCCTACGCCATGTGGGCCGACAGGGACGAGGCCTTGCAGGTGCCCGGCGCCGAGCAGGTATTCCCGGCCGACGAACTGGAGAAGGCCAAGGCCCAATGGCAAGCCCGTCTGGAGGCCTGCCCGGTCGAGCAGCGGCCTTACCTGGTGCTGCAATACGCCACGCCCGTGCGCAACCAGTACCAGGTCAAACAGCAGAACGCCGTGGCCTGCTGAACCCCAGCGCTCCCGGTCAAGGCGACCGGGGGCTTGAATTTCCGCTGTCACACGCTCGTCATTGAGAGAGGCCAGGCTATCGGCCTTCTCGAAACGGAGTGTGACCATGCTGCACGCCCAGAACCAGGACCGCCTCTACCTGATCGCCCAGAGCGACGAACAGCAGGCATTGATCGACGGCTTCGCCATCAATGTCCAGGACCGCCAGTGGCTGGTGTATTGCGCCCTGGGCGGTCATAGCCACGAGGACCTGCCCGACGTGGATCTGCTGACCGGCATCAGCGTGCTGGACCTGCACGTGCAGGCGGCCTGAATCGCAGCCACGAAAAAGCCCGCGATCGCGGGCTTTTTCCATGCAGAAGGACTGACTTACTGGGCCAGCATCTGGCTGATGGTCTGGTCCTTGAACAGACGCGTCAGCGCATCGCTGAGCACATCGCCGACCAGCTTGTTGTTGGTGTCCTGGTTCGGCGCCATACCGAAGCGCTGATCCAGCGAAGCGCCGTAGCGACCGCTGTAGTTGCGACCCCCGTTGACCACGTCGGCACGGAAGGTGGCACCGATGGTGGCTTCGGTCACGTACATCTTGTCCTTGGGTGACTGGTACTTGAGCTCGGCCAGGGTCACGGTCAGCTTGGGCGCGTTGGACGAGCCGGCGCTAGGTGTGAAGCCCAACAGGCGTACGGCCGCTTCGGCCTGGGCTTGCAGCTTGGGCAGCACGTCGTTGCCGCTGACGCTGATGGTGCTGGTTTCCGGGTACATGCCACCACGCGTGCCGAGCGATGGCGAGGATCGGCCGTCGACCACCCTCACCACCACAGGCTGGCCGTGCCCGACGGGCGCCAACGCGGCGGTGATCTTGGGCTGCGGGCTGAGTTGCTGCGGGCTGTGGGCACATCCGGCCAGGCCGAGGCCGGCTACCGCGATCAAACCGAACAACAGACGTTGCAACATGCGCGTTTCTCCAGAAAAGGCCGCAAAGGGCGACAGTATACGCACGCCCCGAGCGGCCAGCCATTGGCCCGATGCACTTGTCACAATGCTTTAACCGGCTGAGGCTAACCTCGCTTGCAGCCACCCCCGACAGGAATCGCTGCCATGACCTCGCTCTGGAACCTGCTGTTCAAGCGCCCACGTCGCCGCACCTATGTTCGTCTCGACGCCCAGGGTCGTTGCCTGGCCTTCAAGCAATGCGCCGCCCGCCCCGATACCGGCACGTGGGTCGAGGTCATGGAAATGCGCCTGGCCTGGCTGGATCGGCCCTTGCCGCAAAGCGCCAGGGTTTGCCGCAATGCAAACGGGCATTGGCAGCCACACAGTCTCCCCGCCTGACAAACGTCGCAATAAAATCCCTTTCGGGCGACTTTTCTGCCCACGACCTGGCTATAATCTGGCCCCGATTATAAGGACGTCTCCTGATCGGGCCCCCGCATCCGCCGTTTACCTCGGCACCTACACCGCCTCGCCCACAGAGAGCCTTCCACTCAGGCCACGGTGGCTGTCGCCTGCAATTTGCCAGGCGCGGTCGCACATGGACCTGCGGGTTGCCAGCGCGCAGCTCGCCTTTTGAGGTTCACGTTTCCAAAAGGACGTGAAAAACGGGTTATTCACTACTTCACAAGAGTGTGGCGAGCAATGAACAGTCTGGCATGTGTACACGCGGTAGAAGCGTCTCCATCAGCGCCGAACAGGCGGCCGACGTGCCCATCGAAAGTGGGCGCCGAGGCCGGTGCATAACGCACGCAGGGCACCTTGACCATAAGTCGAATTGCCGCAGGCAGGGCAAAAAGCGTTCAATAGACGAACGTAAGGGCTTATTGGCGGTGTCGGCGAGCATTGCAAGAACTGCGAAACGTCGGACATGGCGATCCTGGCATCCCGGGAATCCTGTGCTGTCAATTAGGTGCTGTAGATTGTGGAGACGCGGTAATGGCGCAGAACGAATCGGTTGATGTGGTACTGGTAGGCGCAGGCATCATGAGTGCCACCCTGGCCGTACTGCTCAAGGAGCTCGACCCCACCCTCAAGCTGGAAGTGGTCGAAGCCATGGACTCGGGGGCCGCAGAAAGCTCCAACCCTTGGAACAACGCAGGCACCGGCCACGCGGGCCTGTGCGAGCTGAACTACACCCCGCAAGCGGCCGATGGCAGCATCGACATCAAGAAGGCCGTGCATATCAACACGCAGTTCGAGGTCTCGCGGCAGTTCTGGTCGTACCTGATCAAGAACGGCAGCCTCGGCGCACCCCGCGATTTCATCAACCCGATTCCGCACCTGAGCTACGTCGAAGGTGACAAGGGCATCGCCTTCCTCAAGAAGCGCTTCGAACTGCTCAAGCAACACCATGCCTTCGCCGAAATGGAATACACCGAAGACAAGGCCGTGATGCAGCAGTGGATGCCACTGATGATGCCAGGCCGCCCGGCCGACCAGCACATCGCCGCCACCCGCGTCATGAAAGGCACCGACGTCAACTTCGGCGCCCTGACCAACCAACTGCTCAAGCACCTGGGCCAGACCCAGGACGCGCAGGTCAAGTACAGCAAGAAGGTGACCGGCCTGCGGCGCAACGGCAGCGGCTGGACGGTGACCGTCAAGGACGTCAACGGCGGCGGCAGTCGCGAGGTCGATGCCCGTTTCGTCTTCCTCGGCGCCGGTGGCGCGGCGCTGCCGCTGTTGCAGGCCTCGGGCATCCCGGAAAGCAAGGGTTACGGCGGCTTCCCGGTCAGCGGCCAGTGGCTGCGCTGCGACAACCAGGACATCGTTCGCCAGCACCAGGCCAAGGTCTACAGCCAGGCCGCGGTCGGTGCGCCGCCGATGTCGGTGCCGCACCTCGACACCCGCGTCGTGGACGGCAAGACCTCGCTGCTGTTCGGCCCCTATGCCGGCTTCACCACCAAGTTCCTCAAGCATGGCTCGTTCACCGACCTGCCCTTCTCGGTGCGCATGGGCAACATCGGCCCGATGCTCGCGGTGGCCCGCGACAACATGGATTTGACCAAATACCTGGTCAGCGAAGTGATGCAGTCGATGGAGCAGCGTCTGGAATCGCTGCGCCGCTTCTACCCCGAGGCCAGGGCCGAAGACTGGCGTCTGGAAGTGGCAGGCCAGCGTGTGCAGATCATCAAGAAAGATCCGAAAAAAGGCGGCGTGCTGCAGTTCGGCACCGAACTGGTCGCAGCCCAGGACGGCAGCCTGGCGGCCCTGCTCGGCGCCTCGCCTGGCGCTTCGGTGACGGTGTCGATCATGCTCGAGCTGATCGAGCGCTGCTTCCCCGATCAGGCCAAGGGTGCTTGGGCGGCCAAGCTGCAAGCGATCTTCCCGGCCCGCGAGAAAGCGTTGGCCACCGATGCCGCGCTGTACCGGCGCATCAGCGCAGACAACGATGCCACGCTGCGTATGGTGGAGACCCATCCGGCGCAGGACTATGCCTGATCCGTCTGCATGAAAAAAACGCCCTTCGGGGCGTTTTTTTTGGGTGCTGCTTTGTGGCCGCGAAACTTCAGCGCCGGGCTTTGTCGATGATCTCGATGTATTCGGGCGCCGTGCGCTGGTCGGCGATCTGCTCGGCGAAGGTCTGGCCTTGCGCGTCCTTGCCGTCCAGATCGAAGCCGGCTTCGACGAAGAAGCCGACGAAACGCTCGAAGTCGTCGATGCGCAGGCCGCGGTAGGCCTTGACCAGCTTGTGCAGCGAGGGCGAAGTCACGCCATCGGCAGGCTCGAACTGCAAAAAGGCCTTGATGTACTCATCGCTGATCTCATCACCAATTACCTGCTTCTTGTCTTTACGCATCAAAGGCTCCGGCTGAATTCGGTCACAGAACGTCAAAGCGCCGCAGTGTAACCCTGCGCGCCGATCGCCCTCAACGCGTACGTACCATGCCGGTGTGCAAGTCGGCCCAGATGTGGCCGTTGTCGTAGGTGAGGAACTGCACGTAGACGGTCTCGTTGCGCAGCAGGTCCATGATCACCCGGTAGTCGCTGACCGGGTAGGTCAGGGTCAAGCGCCGCGAGGCTGGATCGTAGAGCGGCTTTTTCAGGCTCTTGCCGCCTTCGGCATCGAAGGTCAGCAGCACCTGACTCAGGGTGGCGCCTTTGTTGAGCGGCTTGCCCTTGAGCGCGATCTGCAGACTGGAGGTGATAGGAATCGGCTGCTGGTCGGACTGCCGCTGCGCCCCGACCACCACCGTATAGTCGGTGACTTGCAGCAACTGCTGGGCGTTGGGCGCCTGTTCACGCAGGGACTGATCGTCCGGGGGCAGGAACTGGCTATGCAGGGGCGCGGCGGATAACGGCAGGCTGACGGCCAGCAGCAGCGGAACGAGTGCGCGCATTGGAAGGCTCCTTGGCATGAGCCGCCAGCCTAGCACACCCCATCGCGCGCCGATTCACACGCGTAATGCTGGGCCAGCCCGGTGCGCGGAGACGTCCGGCGGACCGGGCTGGCGAAACATCACATCCCTTTGACGGCAAAGATGCCATTGGCATTGCGCCAGTAGCCTTTGTAGTCCATGCCATAGCCGAAGATGTAACGGTCGATGCATGGCAAGCCGACGAAGTTGGCCTTGAGCTCGGGCCGCGCCTTGCGGTCGTGGTCCTTGTCGATCAGCACGGCGGTGTGCACGGCGCGAGCGCCGGCATGCTTGCAGAAGTCGACGATGGCGCCCAGGGTATGGCCCTCGTCGAGGATGTCGTCGACGATCAGCACATCGCGGTCGATGAACGAGACTTCCGGCTTGGCCTTCCAGAACAGCTCGCCGCCGCTGGTCTGATTGCGGTAGCGGGTGGCGTGCAGGTACGAGGCTTCGAGCGGGAACTGCAAGTGGGTGAGCAGTTTGCCGGCGAAGATCAGGCCGCCGTTCATGACGCAGAACACCACGGGGTTCTTGTCGTGCAGTTCGCGGGAAATGTGCTCGCCGACCTTGGCGATGGCGGCTTCCACTTCGGCTTCGGTGTACAGGCAGTCAGCCTCGTGCATGACTTGACGGATATGCTCGAGATCAGCGGACATGGCGCGCTCCAGGGGCGTGGAAATGGAAAAGCGGGCAAAGGTACGCATCCGTTCGCCGCAGATCAAGCGAATCTGCACTAACGTCCACAATGCTGGACGACATGCCGAGCTGAATAGATTAATCTAGCGCGGTTTTTTTGCCCGCCTTCCGGAGCCCTCCTTCTATGCCCACTCGTGAGATCCGCCACCCGCTGATCCGCCATAAGCTCGGCCTCATGCGCCGCGCCGACATCAGCACCAAGAATTTTCGCGAACTCGCCCAGGAAGTCGGCGCGCTGCTGACCTATGAGGCCACCCAGGACCTGGCCTTGGAAACCTACGAAATCGACGGCTGGTGCGGCAAGGTGCCGGTCGAGAAGATCGCCGGCAAGAAGATCACCGTGGTGCCGATCCTGCGCGCCGGCATCGGCATGCTCGATGGCGTGCTCAGCCTGATTCCGGGCGCCAAGGTCAGTGCCGTGGGCGTAGCGCGCAACGAAGAGACCCTGCAAGCCCACACCTACCTGGAAAAACTCGCGCCGGAGATCAACCAGCGCCTGGCCCTGATCATCGACCCGATGCTGGCCACCGGCAATTCCATGGTCGCGACCATCGACCTGCTCAAACGCGCTGGCTGCCGGGACATCCGCGCCATGGTGCTGGTGGCCGCCCCGGAAGGCATCGCCACGGTCGAAAAGGCCCACCCGGACGTGCGCATCTTCACCGCCTCGATCGACCAGGGTCTGAACGAAGACTCCTACATCGTGCCAGGCCTGGGCGATGCCGGCGACAAGATCTTCGGCACCAAGCAGAAGGACGCCTGACCATGCAGGACGGCTTCGACGACCCGCTCTGGCGCCAGGTCGTTTCGGGCGCGCAGATGCTCTTCGTGGCATTCGGCGCCCTGGTGCTGATGCCGCTGATCACCGGCCTGGACCCCAACGTCGCGTTGTTCACGGCAGGCATCGGCACGCTGCTGTTCCAGTTGGTCACCGGGCGTCAGGTGCCGGTGTTCCTGGCATCGAGCTTCGCCTTCATCACGCCGATCATCCTCGCCAAGGGGCAGTTCGGCCTGGCCGAAACCATGGGCGGCGTGATGGCGGCCGGTTTCGTCTACACCTTCATGGGCCTGATGGTGAAGGTCAAAGGTACCGGCTTCATCGACCGCCTGCTGCCGCCGGTGGTGATCGGCCCGGTAATCATTTCCATCGGCCTGGCCATGGCGCCGATCGCCGCCAACATGGCGATGGGCAAAAGCGGTGACGGCACGGCGCTGATGCCGTACCAGACGGCCATGCTGATCTCCATGCCGGCCCTGCTCACCACGTTGCTGGTGGCGGTGTTCGGCAAGGGCATGTTCCGCCTGGTGCCGATCATCTCGGGCGTGCTGGTGGGCTTCGCATTGGCGTTCGCCTTCGGCGTGGTCGACACCGCCAAGATCGCCGCTGCGCCTTGGCTGGAGCTGCCCAACTTCACCGCGCCGGCCTTCAACTGGCAGGCGATCCTGTTCATCGTGCCGGTCGCTTTGGCGCCGGCCATCGAGCACATCGGCGGCGTGATCGCGGTAGGCAGCGTGACCGGCCGCGACTACCTGAAAAAGCCTGGCCTGCACCGCACGCTGCTTGGCGACGGCCTGGCCACCACGGCTGCCGGCCTGTTCGGCGGCCCGCCCAACACCACCTACGCCGAAGTGACCGGCGCCGTGATGCTGACCAAGAACTACAACCCGAAGATCATGACCTGGGCGGCGGTGTTCGCCATCACCCTGGCCTTCATCGGCAAGTTCGGTGCGCTGCTGCAGAGCATCCCGGTACCGGTCATGGGCGGCATCCTCTGCCTGCTGTTCGGCTCGATCGCCGCGGTGGGAATGAACACCCTGATCCGGCACAAGATCGACCTGGCCGAGGCGCGCAACCTGGTGATCGTTTCGGTGACCCTGGTGTTCGGCATCGGCGGCGTGCTCATCGGCAGCGGCGACGGCCCGGACGACTGGGGTTTGAAGGGCATCGCGCTGTGCGCGGTGGTCGCCATTGCGCTGAACCTCATCCTGCCGGGCAACGACGGCTGGAAGAACAAGACGCTGGACGACCAGTTGCCCTGATCGTCAGGCAACACCTGATAGAACCGGCCCTTCCAGGCCGGTTCGTCGTTTCTAGGCTCAGGCCCGCTCGCAGAGCCCCGCCAACACCTGCGCCCACCGTGCGTCATCGTTCAGGCACGGCACCAGCACCAGCTCCTGCCCGCCGGCTTCGACGAACTGCTCGCTGCCGCGCATGCCGATCTCTTCGAGAGTCTCGATGCAGTCGGCGACGAAGGCCGGGCACATGACCAGCAATTTCTTCACCCCAGCCTTGCCCAACTCGTCCAAGCGGTTTTCCGTGTAAGGCTCGATCCATTTGTCGCGGCCCAGGCGCGACTGGAACGACACCGACCATTTGCCGTCGGCAATGCCCAACCGCTTGGCCACGGCAGCGGCGGTAGCCAGGCACTGACCGCGGTAGCACACCGCGCGCACTTGCGGGCTGGCATCTACGCAGCACTGCGCGGCGCGCAGGTCATGCCGGGTGCCTTTGGGAAAGAGTTTCTTCAGGTGGCGTTCGGGCAGGCCATGGAAACTCAGCAGCAGGTGGTCGTAACCCTGGTCGAGGTAAGGTCTGGCGCTATCGGCCAGGGCCTCGATGTAGCTCGGATCGTCGTAGAACGGGGTCAGCACGCGCATCTGCAACGGCAGTTCGTGCTCATCGATGGTCTGTCTGGCCAACTCGATGACGGTGGTGACGGTGCTGTCGGCGAACTGTGGATACAGCGGCGCCAAGGTGACCTGGCGAACGCCTTGCGCGGCCAGACGCGCCAACACCTCGGGCAGCGCCGGTTGGCCGTAGCGCATGGCGATTTCCACCGGGCCGTGTGGCCAGTACGGTGTGATGGCGGTCTGCAAGCGGCGGGTCAGCACCACCAGTGGCGAGCCTTCGTCCCACCAGATCGAGCCATAGGCGTGGGCCGACTGCTCGGGCCGCTTGATCAGGATCAGCGACACCAACAGGCGGCGCAGCGGCCAAGGCAGGTCGACCACGTAAGGGTCCATGAGGAACTGGTCCAGGTAACGGCGTACGTCACCTACCGAGGGCGAGGCTGGAGAGCCCAGGTTGACCAGCAGCAAGGCGTGATCGGTCATGCAGCATCCTAATGTCAGAGAGCCTTGGACAGGTCGTCCAAGGCCGGTTGCAGATCGGTGTAGCTGAAACTGAAACCCGCTTCCAGCAGCCGTGCCGGGTAGGCCCGTTGACCGCCCAGCAGCAGTACCGACAGTTCACCCAGGCCGAGCTTGAGCAATGGGGCCGGCAGCGGCATGAAGGCCGGCCGGTGCAACGCACGCCCCAGACACTGGCTGAAGTCGCGGTTGCGTGCAGGTTCTGGCGCGCAGGCATTATACGGACCGCTGGCATCGCGGTTTCGCACCAGAAAGTTGACCAGTGCCACGTAATCGTCCACATGTACCCACGGCATCCACTGCCGACCGTTGCCGATCGGCCCGCCAAGGCCCAGTTTGAATGGCCAGCGCAGGCGCGCCAGCAGACCGCCGTCGCTGGCCAACACCAAACCGGTGCGCACCAGCACCACACGTATGCCCAAACCCTGCGCGCGCGAGGCGGTTTCTTCCCAGGCGACGCAAAGCTGGCTGGCGAAATCGGGTTTGACCGGCGCCGAGGCTTCGGTCAATTCGCGCTCGCCCCCATCGCCGTACCAGCCGACCGCCGAACCCGATACCAACACTTCGGGGCGCTGCGTCCGGCCCTCGAGCCAGCGCAGCAGCTGTTCGGTCAACGTGATACGGCTGTTCCACAGCTCCACCCGGCGCATGCTGGTCCAGGGTCGACTGGCGATCGGTGCCCCTGCCAGGTTGACCACCACGTCCAGCGGTTCGTCGTCGGCGATGTCTTGCAGCCGCGCGACCCCACGCACGCCAGGCCCGCAGCGTTTTTCCACCTGCCGGGGCGAGCGGCTCCAGACCGTCAAACGATGGCCTTGGGCGCTCCAGAAGCGGCAAAGGTGTCGACCAATCAGCCCCGTACCGCCGGTCAGTAGGATATGCATCGCAGTGTCCTCGTGTTGTACAGCTGTGGTCCATGCTCAAGACCACCATGCTCGTTTGACCCAACGCTTACTGATTGATCAATCAGGCTGGAATTTATGGCGGTATAACCTTATACAAGTTCAACACATTGTACAGGTTAGCCCAGCGGCGTAGGCTGACCCAAGCAGGGTTCAACAAGAGGCCATCATGACTGTACCCATTGCCATCATCGGTGCCGGCATCGCCGGTTTGTCGGCTGCCCAGGCCTTGCAAGCGGCTGGGCGGACCGTGCATCTGTTCGACAAGGGTCGCGGCAGCGGCGGACGCATGGCCAGCAAGGCCAGCGAAGTCGGCGCGCTCGACTTGGGCGCGCAATACTTCACCGCACGCGATCGGCGTTTCGTCGAGCAAGTACGGCAATGGGTGGCGGCAGGCTGGGCCGCGCAGTGGCAGCCGCAGTTGTACAACGCCCGCGACGGCCAACTGACGCCCTCGCCCGACGAACAGACCCGCTGGGTCGGTGTGCCGCGTATGAGCGCCATCACCCGTGGTTTGCTGGATGGCATGACGGTGAAGTTCGAGTGCCGCATCACGGAAGTGTTTCGAGGCGTCGACTATTGGCATCTCCAGGATGCTCAAGGCACCACCCATGGCCCTTACGAGCGGGTGGTGATTGCCGTTCCCGCGCCCCAGGCCACGCCGCTCCTGGCCGCCGTGCCCAAGCTTGCGGGCATCGCCGCTGGTGTGCAGATGGAGCCGACCTGGGCCGTCGCCGTAGGCTTCGCCGAACCGTTGGCAACGCCCATGCAAGGCTGCTTCGTGCAGGACAACCCGATCGACTGGCTGGCGCGCAACCCCAGCAAGCCCGGCCGCGCTGACCAACCAGACACCTGGGTGCTGCATGCCAGTGCACACTGGAGCAAGCAGCACATCGACCTGAGCAAGGACCAGGCGATCGAGCAGCTCAGTGGCGCGTTCGCCGAATTGGTCGGATGCGTGGTGCCGGTGCCCATCTTCTCGCTGGCGCACCGCTGGTTGTACGCGCGCCCTGCCGGCAATCACGAGTGGGGAGCCTTGGGCGATCCCGATCAAGGCCTGTATGCCTGTGGCGACTGGTGCCTGTCGGGGCGCGTGGAAGGCGCCTGGTTGAGCGGCCAGGAGGCGGCACGCAGGCTGTTGGAGTACTTGGACTGATCGGCGGCGAGCGTTTTTATTGAACGACGCCTGGCGATCGTGGGTATTACTTGTATAAGTTTTCTACCTTGTACAAGAATCCGGGGGCAGTAATGACGGGGACTTCTTCAACTGGCAAGTTCCGCATCGGCATCAGCGCATGCCTGGTCGGCGACAACGTACGCTACAACGGCGGTCACAAAGCGTCTTCGTTGTGCCACAAGCTGTTCGACGAGCAGTTCGATTGGGTGCCGGTCTGTCCGGAAGTGGCCATCGGCCTGGGCATCCCCCGTGAGCCCATCCGCCTGATCGGCGACCCGGACCATCCGCAGGTGGTCGGCACCCGCGATGCCAGCCAGGACTTTTCCGCGCCCTTGCGCGAATACGGCAACTACATGGCCAAGCACCTCGACGACCTTTGCGGCTATGTGTTCATGCAGAAATCGCCATCTTGCGGGCTGGAGCGGGTCAAGGTGTACCAGAGCGGCGGACGTCCGGCACTCAAAGGTGGCCGCGGCGCTTTTGCCGAAGCCTTCACCGCACAGCGTCCCGATCTGCCTGTAGAAGAGGAAGGCCGCTTGCACGATCCGGTGCTGCGGGAAAACTTCATCAGCCGTGTGTACGCGTACATCGATTGGCAGGCACTGCTCGCTCAGGGCTTGACCCGTGGCGGTATCATCGCCTTCCATTCGCGCTACAAGTACTTGCTGATGGCCAACAATCCGCAGGCCTACCGTGACATCGGGCGGCTGCTCGGCACGCTCAAGCGCGACGACGACCCCAACGAAGTGGGCGCGCGCTATTTCAGCCGCCTGATGCAGGCCTTGCGCCGTTGCGCCAACCGCGGCACGCATTGCAACGTGCTGCAGCACATGACCGGCTACCTGCGCGATGCGCTCGACAGTGACGACCGCGAGGAACTGCAGCAACTGATCGAGCAGTACCACAATGGCAGCGTGCCCTTGGTGGTGCCGCTGACGCTGTTCAAGCACCACCTGCGCAACCATCCCGACCCCTATCTGATGCAGCAGGCCTACCTGCACCCGCATCCAGCCAAGCTCGGGCTGCGCAATGCACTCTGAACAGCTCATTCCCATACGCGACGTGGCGCGTTTGACCGGGGTCAACCCCGTCACCCTCAGGGCCTGGGAACGCCGCCATGGCTTGCTGGTACCGCATCGCACGGCCAAGGGCCACCGGCTCTATGGTCCTGATCAGGTCCAGCGCGTGCAGGACATCCTGCACTGGTTGGCGCGCGGCGCATCCGTCGGCCAAGTGCGCGAGCTGCTGGACCGCAAACCCAGCGTCGCCCCCCAGGGCGATTGGCAAGTTCGCTGCCAGCAGTTGGCCGATGCCGTCACCCATCTGTCACCACGTAGCCTCGATCACCATCTCAACCAGGTCATGGCCCTGTACCCGTCGATAACCCTATGCGAACACCTGCTGCTGCCGCTGTTGGCACAGCTGGCCGAGCGCTGGCGCAGCGGGTTCAACGCGCGCCTGGAGCAGGCGTTCTTTCACACTTGGCTGCGCAGCAAGCTGGGCGCGCGGGTCTATCACGACAATCAGCTCCTCGACGGCCAACCTGTGCTGATCGTGCAGGAAGACGACAGCGCCTTCAGCGCCGATGTATGGCTATGCGCCTGGCTGCTCAGCAGCACCGGGCAGCCCGTCGTGGTGCTGGAGCAGTCCATCGGTCTGGGGCAATTGCGGCATGCCATCGCGCAGTTGAAACCAAGTACGGTGCTGCTGTGCGTCGGCGCCCAACTCGAGCGTGCCACGCTGCTCAGGACATTGCAGGAAACGACCCAACCGGTGCTGCTCGGTGGGCTGGCGGCAAGCATCCACGAAGCCGAGTTGCGCGCACTGGCGCTTGCCAACCTGCACCTGTTCGATAGCCCGCCACACGCGCTACGCGAGTTTCAGCGTCTGCGCGCCAGGTGAGTGGGCCGCATTACTTTATTCGGGCCGTTGGAGAATTTTCATGCAGTTGATCTGGCTGCGCAACGATCTGCGCGTCACCGACAATACCGCGCTGACGGCCGCCTGCGAACGCGGCCCTACCCTGGCCCTGTGGATCGTCAGCCCCAAGCAGTGGCTGCAGCACGACGAAGCGCCGTGCAAGGTCGACTTCTGGCTGCGCAATCTGCGCGAATTGCGCAAGCAACTCGATGACCTGCACATCCCGCTGTTGATACGCACCTGCGATACCTGGGCAGAGGTACCCAAGGCCGTGCTGCATCTTTGCCAGCAGCACAAGATCGAGGCGGTGCATTGGAACGACGAGTACGGTGTCAACGAGCAACGCCGCGACGACGCAGTTCGCGAAACCTTGCAGGCCCAGAGCGTTGGCGCACACAGCTACCTCGACCAATTGCTGTTCAAACCCGGCAGCATCCTGACCCGCAGCGGCGGTTACTTCCAGGTGTTCGGGCAGTTCAGGAAAGTCTGCATGGAGCGCTTGCAGGTCGGCGTTCCCGACAGCGCCGGCCCGATCGAGGCGCAAGCCCCGCTGTCGATCCATAGCGATTCCATTCCACACCAAATCGAAGGCTTCGATAAACCCAGCGAGAACCTGCGCAAGCAGTGGCCAGCCGGTGAAACCGAGGCCCAGGCTCGACTGCAGCGTTTCGTCGACGAAACCATCGAAGACTACGATGTCGCCCGCGACCTGCCCGCCCGCCCCGGCACCAGCCAACTCTCGGCCTACCTCGCGGCGGGCGTGATCTCACCGCGCCAGTGCCTGCACGCTGCGCTGGCGTGCAACCAGGGCGAACTGGACAGCGGTAACCGTGGTGTGCAGACCTGGATCGGCGAACTGATCTGGCGCGAATTCTACAAACACATTCTGGTGGGCTACCCACAGGTGTCGATGCACCGTGCGTTCCGCTCGCACACCGAAGCGCTGCCCTGGCGCAAGGCGCCGGAGGAATTACGCGCCTGGCAGGAAGGACGCACCGGCTTTCCCCTGATCGATGCCGCCATGCGCCAACTGCTCGAAACGGGTTGGATGCACAACCGCCTGCGCATGGTGACCGCCATGTTCCTGAGCAAGAACCTGTTGATCGACTGGCGCGAAGGTGAGCGACACTTCATGCGCCACCTGATCGACGGCGACTTGGCCGCGAACAACGGGGGTTGGCAGTGGAGCGCTTCCACGGGTACCGATTCGGTGCCGTATTTCCGTATTTTCAACCCCGTCACTCAGTCTCAGCGATTCGATCCTGAAGGGCGTTTCATCGCCCACTGGCTGCCCGAGCTTGACCAGCTAGACAAGAAAAGTATTCACTTCCCTGTCAAATCGAAGACACGACTTGCTACAAATACGTATACAAAGCCTATAGTCAGTCTCGATAGCAGTCGTCAACGCGCGCTGGAGGCGTTCAAAAACCTCCCCCGTTGACAGTACAAGGGGGCAGGATCGTGGATGATTCACAGAGTTTCTGGGTCACGGCCAGCACCAATGGGCTGGGCGCGGCCCTGATCGAACAATTGGTCGACCAACGCGCACGCGTGGCAGCCAGTGGACGTAACAACTTGCAATTTCATGCCATGGCCAGGCGCCATGGCAATCGTCTATCAGCACTTGATGGCGATACCCAGCAACAGGCCGATCGCTTGAAACGCGAATGGGGCGCTCTGGATACGCTGATCATCAACGCTGGTGCCTGCGACTACTTGCCTGCCGACACCACCGAAAGCCAGCTCCTCCAGGCGCTGATCAAAACCAACACCGAGGCTGTGGAGCGTTATCTGGACGCTGCGCTGCCGCTTTTGATAGAAGCTCGGCGCCCACACGTCGCAGTGATTCTCAACCTTTACACCGCTGCGAAACTATCCGACCCCAGTTTTCCCGCCTGCGCCGCGACCAGCCTGCCAGAGCGCTTGCGGACAAAACGCGCTCAGCTCAAAGCATCGGGTATCGACTTGACCGTCATCACACCCTATGCGCCGCCTTCAAAGCATTCCGTACCCAAAATTCCGGAGCACTGGACGGCACAGAGCGCTGCGACCGAGATTCTGGCGAGACTGCCCGATCGCGAAGAAGAGATCGTTTTCGAAGCCCTCGGGCTGCGCACGCTGTGGCCGCTGAAGTCGTTCTGACTCGACTGCAAGCAGTATCTCTTACGGTCGCAGATGCTGCACGCTGCCTGACCCACCCCAGAGCAAAGGCAGGACAGCGCCAAGCGCCTGAGGCTCGGCGCTGGTCCAGAAAGCGGGTTCGCGGGCAGGCCCACTGGCCAGCAACTCGCGCTCGCGCAACAGTCGCTGCAACTGCCGCGCAACGGCCGCACCCGTATCGATGATGGCGATCTCGCTCGGCACCCAAGTGGCCAATAGCGGGCGCAAGAAAGGATAGTGGGTGCAACCGAGGATCAAGGTGTCGCACCCGGCAGCCAGAAGCGGCTCGACGAAACCTGCCAGCAGCCGGCGCAAATGCGGGCTGTGCAGATCACCCGACTCAATGCATTCCACCAACCCCGGGCAAGGTTGCGTGACCACCCGCACATCGCCTGCGAAGCGATCGAGCAATGCGGCGAACTTGGCGCTCTGCAACGTACCGGTGGTCGCCAGCACGCCGACCACGCCCGAGCGCGTGGCCGCCGCCGCCGGCTTGACCGCCGGCTCCATGCCGACCAGCGGCCAATCCGGATAGAGGCCGCGCAAGTCGGCGACTGCGGCCACGGTTGCGGTGTTGCATGCCAGGACCATGGCCTTGGCGCCCTGTTCGCGAAAGAAGCCAGCAATGTGCCGGCAGCGCTCGCGAATGTAATCGGCCGATTTTTCGCCGTACGGCACATGCCCGCAATCGGCGACATAGAGCAGCGATTCTTGCGGCAGCAGGTGCCGAATCTCGCGCAACACCGACAGCCCGCCGACACCCGAATCCATCACGCCCACCGGCGCGGCGCGCTCAGCCATGGCGCTCGGCACAGACGGCGCAGGCCGGGTCGCGCTTGACCCGCAGCTCGCGCAGGCGTGTGCCCAAGCCGTCGATAAGCAACAGACGACCGATCAGCGGCTCGCCGAAGCCGGCCAGCAGCTTCAACGCCTCCAACGCTTGCAGGCTGCCCACCAGCCCCACCAGCGGCCCGATCACGCCCGCTTCGCTGCAGGTCAGCTCCGCCTCGCTGCCATGCCCGTACAGGCAGTGGTAGCAGGGGCTTTCGGGGCGCCGGGTGTCGAACACCGACAACTGCCCTTCCAGGCGAATCGCCGCGCCGCTGACCAGTGGCCTGCCAGCTGCGACGCAGGCCGCGTTGACCGCTTCGCGGGTGGCGAAATTGTCGGAGCAGTCGAGCACCACATCCACATCGGCGACGGCGGCAGCCAGGCTGTCGCTGTCCAATGCCTGGCGATGGGCGACCAGACGCACATGCGGATTGAGCGCCTGCAAGCGACTCGAGGCCGAGTCCACCTTGCTCGAGCCGACGCTAGCGCTGTCGTGCAGCACCTGACGTTGCAGGTTGGTGAGGTCGACGGTGTCGAAGTCGGCCAGATGCAGCTCGCCAACGCCCGCTGCGGCCAGGTACAAGGCCGCAGGCGAACCCAGCCCGCCCAACCCGACCAGAAGCACCCTGCCCTGTTTGAGACGCAACTGACCCGCGATGTCGACCTGCGACAGCAGCACCTGACGGCTGTAACGCAGCAGCTCCTCGTCGCTCAACATGGCAGGCGCCCCAGGGAAATCCGCGGCTGCCCACCCAGGTCGATACGGTTTTCGACATCGACGAATCCGTGCTCGGTGAGCAGTGCGCACACCGCCTCGGCCTGATCGTAGCCATGCTCGAGCAGCAGCCAGCCGCCCGGCAACAGATGCTGCGGCGCCTGTTCGATGATCTGGCGCAAGTCGCTCAAACCGTCGTGGCCCGCCACCAGGGCGCTGCTGGGTTCGAAGCGCACGTCACCACGCACCAGATGCGGGTCCTGCTCGCGAATGTAGGGTGGGTTGCTGAGGATCATGGCGAAGCGCTGCCCGGCCAGTTGCTCGAACCAGTGGCTGAGCTGCACCCGCACGTTGCCCAGCCCCAGGCGCTGGCGATTGCGCTCGGCCAGGGCCACGGCGGCCCGGATGCGGTCCACTGCAGTCAACTGCCAGACCGGGCGCTCGCTGGCCAGGGCCAGGGCGATGGCACCGGTGCCGGTGCCCAGGTCCAGTACCTGCGCAGGGCCGCCAGGCAATACGGCCAGTGCCGTTTCCACCAGCAGCTCGGTTTCGGGGCGGGGAATCAGGGTGTCGGGGGCGACTTCCAGGTCCAGGGTCCAGAACCCTTGTTGGCCGAGGATGTAGGCCACCGGCTCGCCCTCGCGACGGCGCTGCAGATAGCTTTCGAAGCGCTGCGCCGCGTCGCGCTCGACGATGCGCTCGGGCCAGGTGCGCAGGTAACTGCGGGTTCGCCCCAGGGCGGCGGCGAGTAGCAGCTCGGCATCCAGTTGCCCAGTGGGCGATTCGGACAACTGCGCGTTGCGCAGCAGGCTGGCGATGATGGTCATCAGTCCCCCAAGGCGGCCAACTGGTCGGCCTGGTATTCGCTCAACAGCGGTTCGATCACCGCATCCACGCCGCCCGTGAGGATTTCGTCCAACGAATACAGGGTGAGGTTGATGCGGTGGTCGGTCACCCGCCCTTGTGGGTAGTTGTAGGTGCGGATGCGCTCGGAGCGGTCGCCCGAACCCACCAGCAGCTTGCGCTCGCTGGCGATGGCGTTCTGCGCCGCGCTGGTCTGGATGTCGTTGAGCTTGGCCGACAGCCAGGACATGGCGCGTGCGCGGTTCTTGTGCTGGGAGCGCTCTTCCTGGCACTCGACCACGATACCGGTGGGCAAGTGGGTGATGCGGATCGCCGAGTCGGTCTTGTTGATGTGCTGACCGCCCGCGCCCGAGGCGCGGTAGGTGTCGACCCGCAGGTCGGCCGGGTTGATCTCGATCGCCACCTGCTCGTCGGGTTCGGGCAGCACGGCCACGGTGCAGGCCGAGGTGTGGATGCGCCCCTGGCTTTCGGTTTCCGGCACGCGCTGCACGCGGTGGGCGCCGGATTCGAACTTGAGCTTGGCGTACACGCCCTCGCCTTCGATCCGGGCGATGATTTCCTTGTAGCCGCCGTGCTCGCCTTCGTTCTCGGACAGCACCTCCAGGCGCCAGCCGCGTTTCTCGGCGTAGCGCGAGTACATGCGGAACAGGTCGCCGGAAAAGATCGCCGCCTCGTCGCCGCCGGTGCCGGCTCGGATTTCGAGGAACACGTTGCGGTTGTCGTTGGGGTCCTTGGGCAACAGCATGCGCTGCAACTGCGACTCCAGCCCGGTCAGCCGCTCGCGGGCTTCGCGTACTTCTTCGACGGCCATTTCGCGCAGGTCGGGGTCGCTGTCCTTGAGCAGGGCCTGGGCGCCTTCGAGGTCGTCCTGCACCTTGCGCCAGGCCTGGTAGGCCGCATGCACGGGCTCGACTTCGGCATATTCACGCGAGTAGGTACGAAAGCGCGCCTGGTCGGCGATGACTTCGCCATCGCCCAGCAAGGCGGTGAGTTCTTCGAAGCGGTCCTGGAGCGTGTCCAGTTTATTGAGCAGCGACGCTTTCATTGCGGGGTTTTGTCCGTCGAGCCCTCGTTGAGGGCGAAGAGTTCCTGGGCCATGGCCAGCGCATCGACGCGGCCTTCGGCAGAGAGCTTTTTCAATTGCACGCTGGGGGCGTGCAGGAGTTTGTTGGTCAAGCCGCGGGCCAACTGCGCCAGCACCTCTTCCGGGTTGCCGCCATTGGCCAGAAGGCGTTGGGCCTTCTGCAATTCGTCGTCGCGCAGGCGCTCGCTCTGTTGCCGGTAGGCGCGCAGCACGTCGACCGCCGCCAGCTCGCGCAAGCGGCCCATGAAATCGTCGGCACCGACCGCGACCAGCTCTTCGGCGGCCTGGGCCGCGCCCTGGCGGCTCTTGAGGTTTTCCGCGACCACGTCGTGCAGGTCGTCGACGGTGTAGAGGTAGACGTCGTCCAACTCGCCGACTTCCTGCTCGATGTCGCGCGGCACGGCGATGTCGACCATGAAGATCGGCTTGTGCCGGCGCAGTTTCAACGCGCTTTCCACCGCGCCCTTGCCAAGGATCGGCAATTGGCTGGCCGTGGAGCTGATGACGATGTCGCTGTTGGCGAGCTCTTGCGGAATGTCGGCGAGCAGCACGGCATGGGCGCCGAACTGCTCGGCCAAGAGGCTTGCGCGTTCCAGCGTGCGGTTGGCGACCACGATGCGCCGCACGCCCTGTTCATGCAAGTGGCGGGCGACCAGGGTGATGGTTTCGCCGGCGCCGATCAGCAGCGCCTGGCTGCGACCCAGGTCGCTGAAGATCTGCCGCGCCAGGCTCACGGCGGCGAACGCCACCGACACCGGGTTCTCGCCGATGGCCGTGTCGGTACGCACCTGCTTGGCGGCGCTGAACGTGGCCTGGAACAACCGCCCTAGCAACGGCCCTACGGTGCCGGCCTCGCGCGCTACGGCGTAGGCGGACTTCATCTGGCCGAGAATCTGCGGCTCGCCCAGCACCAGCGAGTCGAGCCCGGAGGCCACGCGCATCATGTGCCTGACCGCATCGTGCTCTTCGTGGACGTAGGCGCAGGCGCGCAGCTCGTCGAGGTTCAGGCGGTGGTAGTCGGCCAGCCATTGCAGCACGCTGTCGGCGGCCAGGGCGTCCTGTTCTATATAGAGTTCGCTGCGGTTGCAGGTCGAGAGGATCGCCGCCTCGCGGCTGGCGGTCAGGCGACAGAGCTGCTGCAGGGCATCGACCAACTGCTCGGGGGTGAACGCTACGCGCTCGCGTACGTCGACCGAGGCAGTCTTGTGATTGATCCCGAGTGCAAGAAAGGCCATGCGAGGTCGCTGATTGTGACGAGAAGCCGATAATTGTCCTACTTCGCAGGATTCAGAACAACCACCGTTCGCTATTGTCCCTATAAACCGAGCGCATCGTTGGTGGGTTTGCCCCAGCGCTTGTGTCATCATTCCCAGACCGCCGGTTAGCCCTCTTAAGCTCCTTATGAACAGACGCTACGCATTGCTGCTTGCCCTCGCCCTGCTCCAGGGCTGCCAGAACCTGGCACCCCACCCGAGCGCGTCCCAGGCGCCGGCTGAAGAGGCGGCCGAAGAGGCCCCGGCCGAACCGGTGGTATATGGCTCGTTCAAGCCCGACACGCTCTACAGCCTGCTGGTGGCCGAACTCGCCGGGCAGCGCAACCGTTTCGACATCGCCCTGGCCAACTACGTCGACCAGGCCGAAAAGACGCAAGACTCCGCCGTCTCGGAACGGGCCTACCGCATCGCCGAATACCTGGGCGCCGACGAGCCGGCGCTGGACACCGCCCTGCTCTGGGCCAAGAACGACCCCGACAACCTCGAAGCGCAACGCGCCGCCGCCATCCAGCTGGCGCGCGCCGGCCGTTACGACGAGTCGATGGCGTCCATGGAAAAGGTCTTGCAGGCCAAGGGCGACACCCACTTCGACTTTCTCGCCCTGTCGGCGGCCGAAACCGACCAGAGCACCCGCGACGGTCTGCTGCAAAGCTTCGACCGTCTGCTGAACAAACACCCGGCCAACGGCCAGTTGATTTTCGGCAAGGCGCTGCTGCTCAACCAGGACGGCAAGAGCGAAGAGGCGCTAGAGCTGCTCGAATCGCACCCGGCCCAGGACGGCGAGATCGCCCCGATCCTGTTGCGCGCGCGCCTGCTGCAAACCCTCGAGCGCGGCGACGAAGCGCTGCCGCTGTTGCGCGGCGCGATCCGCGACAACCCCGAAGACAAGCGTCTGCGCCTGACCTACGCACGCACCCTGGTCGAACTCGATCGCATCCCCGAGGCCAAGGCCGAGTTCGTCAGCCTCGTGCAGCAGTACCCCGAAGACGACGACCTGCGTTATTCGCTGGCGCTGGTCAGCCTGGAGAATCAGGACTGGGACGAAGCCGAAGGCTACTTGCAGGAGCTGGTCGAGCGCGACGCCAACGCCGATGCCGCGCATTTGAACCTGGGGCGCATCCGCGAGCAGCGCAACGACCCGCAAGCCGCATTGCGCGAGTACGCGCTGGTGGCGCCCGGCCCGGACTACCTGGCCGCGCAACTGCGCCAGGCCGACATCCTGATCGCCAACGGCCGCGCCCGCGAGGCCTCGCGCCTGCTCGCCGAAGCCCGCGAAGCGCAGCCGGACTCCGCCATCCAGCTGTACCTGATCGAGTCGGAGGCCTACAGCAACAACGACAAGACCACCCAGGCCGACCAGGTGCTGCAACAGGCCATCCAGCGCTACCCCGACGACCTCAACCTGCTGTACAGCCGGGCCATGCTGGCGGAAAAGCGCAACGACCTGGCGCAGATGGAGAAAGACCTGCGCGCCATCCTCACCCGCGAGCCGGAAAACGCCATGGCGCTGAACGCGCTGGGTTACACCCTGGCCGACCGCACCACCCGCTTCGACGAGGCCAAGCGCCTTATCGAGAAAGCCTTGAGCATCACCCCCGAAGACCCGGCCGTGCTCGACAGCCTGGGCTGGGTCAATTACCGCATGGGCAACCTCGACGACGCCGAGCGCGCGTTGCGCAAAGCGTTCGAGCGCTTGTCCGACCCCGAAGTCGCCGCTCACCTGGGCGAAGTGCTCTGGGCCAACGGCAAGCGCCGCGAAGCACGCCAGGTCTGGAACCAGGGCCTGGAAAATTCATCCGACAGCACCGTCCTGCGCCAGACCATCCGGCGCCTGACGGGATCCGAGGCTCTCTAAGACATGTTTCTGCGCCACTGCATCACCTTCAGCCTGGTCGCCCTGCTCGCCGGTTGCGCCGGTTTCGGTTCCAAAGAGGCCGTACAGGGCCAGGGCGACGCGCAACAATGGCGCCAGCACAAAGCTCACCTGAGCGAACTCGACGGCTGGCAGATCAATGGCAAGGTCGGCATCCGCGCGCCGCAAGATTCGGGCAGCGGCACGCTGTTCTGGCTGCAGCGCCAGGACTACTACGACATCCGCCTGTCCGGCCCGCTCGGCCGCGGCGCGGCGCGGCTGACCGGCCGCCCCGGCGCGGTGGTGCTGGAAGTGGCCAACCAGGGCCGCTACGAGGCGCCTAACCCAGAAACGCTGCTGGAAGAGCAGCTGGGCTGGCGCCTGCCGGTCTCGCACCTGGTGTGGTGGGTCCGTGGCCTACCGGCACCGGACAGCAAGAGCCAGCTCACCCTCGACGGCGACAGCCGCCTGGCACGCCTGGCCCAGGATGGCTGGCAAGTGGAGTACCTGAGCTATGCCGAGCAGAACGGCTACTGGCTGCCCGAGCGCATCAAGCTGCATGGCGAGAAGATCGACGTGACCCTCGTAGTCAAGGACTGGCAACCTCGCCAGCTGGGCCACTGAGCCATGTTGACCCTGCCCGCGCCGGCCAAGCTCAACCTGTTCCTGCACATCCTCGGGCGGCGTGACGACGGCTACCACCTGCTGGAAACCGTGTTCCAGTTCCTCGACCATGGCGACACCCTGCGCTTCGCGGTACGCGAGGACGGCCAGATCCACTTGCATGCCGACCTAGCCACAGTGCCCCACGACAGCAACCTGATCGTGCGCGCGGCGCGGCAGTTGCAGCAGCGCGCCGGCTGTATCCTGGGCGCCGACATCTGGCTCGACAAGGTGCTGCCCATGGGCGGCGGCATCGGTGGCGGCAGTTCCGATGCCGCGACCACGCTGCTGGGGTTGAACCACCTATGGCAACTGGGCTGGAGCCACGACCGGCTGGCCGACCTGGGCCTTGGCCTGGGCGCCGACGTGCCGGTGTTCGTACGCGGGCACGCCGCCTTTGCCGAAGGGGTAGGCGAGCGACTGACGCCGGTCGATCCGGCCGAGCCTTGGTATGTGGTGCTGGTGCCGCAAGTGTCTGTCAGCACAGCAGAAATTTTTTCGCATCCACAGTTGACACGTGATTCCCTCCCCCTTAAGATGCGCCCCGTTCCCGAGGGAAACAGTCGTAATGACTGCCAGCCGGTGGTAGAGCAACGTTATCCAGAAGTTCGCAATGCGCTGATTTCATTGGGTAAATACACGGAAGCTCGATTGACCGGTACTGGAAGTTGCGTGTTTGGGGCCTTCCCAAGCAAAGCCGAAGCTGATAGAGTTCTGGCCCTTCTTTCAGAGACCCAAACAGGGTTTGTCGCTAAAGGTAGCAACGTTTCGATGTTGCATCGCAAGCTGCAAAGCCTGCTCTAGAAGTCGAATACTCCGTATTCGCAGCAACAGATACAGGGGCGTCGCCAAGCGGTAAGGCAGCAGGTTTTGATCCTGCCATGCGTTGGTTCGAATCCAGCCGCCCCTGCCATTTTCCTATTCTCATCCAGGTTACCCTCAGCCTTCAGGTACTGCGCGTGTCCAAGATGATGGTCTTCACGGGGAATGCCAACCCCGATCTGGCTCGGCGTGTAGTACGTCAGCTGCATATTCCACTGGGTGATGTTTCTGTCGGTAAGTTCTCCGACGGCGAGATCAGCACTGAGATCAATGAAAACGTCCGCGGTAAAGACGTCTTCATCATCCAGCCCACGTGCGCTCCAACCAACGACAATCTGATGGAACTGGTAGTGATGGCCGATGCCTTCCGCCGCTCCTCAGCGTCGCGAATCACCGCCGTGATTCCCTACTTCGGATACGCCCGCCAAGATCGCCGTCCGCGTTCGGCACGTGTAGCCATCAGCGCCAAAGTGGTGGCTGACATGCTCACTGTCGTCGGTATCGACCGTGTACTCACCGTCGACCTGCACGCTGACCAGATCCAAGGCTTCTTCGATATTCCCGTCGACAACATCTACGGCTCGCCCGTACTGGTCGACGACATCGAAGACCAGCGTTTCGATAACCTGATGATCGTCTCCCCGGACATTGGCGGCGTCGTGCGTGCACGTGCCGTGGCCAAGTCGCTGGGTGTCGATCTCGGGATCATCGACAAACGCCGCGAAAAGGCCAACCACTCCGAAGTGATGCACATCATCGGCGATGTCGAAGGGCGCACCTGCATCCTGGTAGACGACATGGTCGACACCGCCGGCACGCTGTGCCACGCGGCCAAGGCCTTGAAAGAACACGGTGCCGCAAAGGTCTATGCCTATTGCACCCACCCTGTGCTTTCCGGCCGTGCGATCGAGAACATCGAGAAGTCGGTTCTGGACGAGCTGGTGGTGACCAACACCATCCCGCTGTCCGCCGCTGCTCAAGCCTGTGACCGTATCCGCCAACTGGATATCGCACCGGTAGTGGCTGAAGCGGTCCGCCGCATCAGCAACGAAGAATCGATCAGTGCGATGTTCCGCTAAGCGGAACCGACCCTGACGAAAAGCGCCCCGCCCCAACCTCTTGTTGGGGCGGGGCTTTTTTGCCCTTCCCGACTGGCGCTGGTCGCAAACGCCACCGGGAGGCTATTTTGGAGAAACAACATGAACGAATTCACCCTGAACGCCCAAGCGCGTACTGACCTGGGGAAAGGTGCGAGCCGCCGCCTGCGTCACTCCGCCAACATCCCTGCCGTTGTCTACGGTGGCGATAAAGAAGCGCAATCCCTGACCATCGTGGCCAAGGAAATCGCCAAGCTGTTCGAAAACGAAGCGGCTTTCAGCCACGTTCTGGAACTGAACGTCGACGGCGCCAAGCAGAACGTCATCGTCAAGGCCATGCAGCGTCACCCGGCCAAAGGCTTCATCATGCACGCCGACTTCGTTCGCGTCGTCGCTGGCCAGAAGCTGACCGCCAAGGTTCCGGTTCACTTCGTCAACGAAGAAACCACCGTCAAGAACGGCGGCGAGATCTCGCACACCGAAACCGAGATCGAAGTGTCCTGCGAAGCCAAGGACCTGCCTGAGTTCATCGAAGTCGACCTGAACGGCGCTGAAATCGGCACCATCATTCACCTGTCCGACCTCAAAGCTCCGAAAGGCGTCGAGTTCGTGGCCTTGGCCCACGGCGACGACAAAGCCGTTGCCAACGTTCACGCGCCACGCATCGTCGCTGAAGAAGAAGGTGAAGAAGGCGCTGCCGAGTAATCACTCGCGCGCCGGTGTAGGTCAGGGTAAAGTGCCGCGCACCCTACCCTGACTGCCCCAAGGAAGAGCCCCTGACGTGACCGCCATCCAGTTGATCGTCGGCCTGGGAAATCCCGGCCCCGAATACGAACAGACCCGGCATAACGCAGGGGCTCTTTTCGTTGAACGCATCGCCAGCGCCCAGCGCGTCTCCTTGACCGCTGACCGCAAGTATTTCGGCCTGACGGCAAAATTCAGCCATCAGGGCCGCGACGTTCGTCTGTTGATCCCCACCACCTACATGAACCGCAGCGGCCAGTCCGTAGCGGCCTTGGCCAATTTCTTTCGCATCGCGCCGCAAGAGATCCTGGTGGCCCACGACGAACTCGACCTGCCTCCGGGCGTTGCCAAGCTCAAGCGCGGCGGCGGCCACGGTGGCCACAACGGGCTGCGCGACATCATCGCGCAACTCGGCAACCAGAACGATTTCCACCGCCTGCGGCTTGGCATTGGCCACCCGGGCGACGCCAAGCTGGTTTCGAATTTCGTGCTGGGTCGTGCGCCACGCGCCGAACAGGACAAGCTCGACACCAGCATCGATTACGCCCTCGGCGTGCTGCCGGATGTCCTCGCTGGCGACTTCGCCAAGGCGATGCGCGAGCTGCACGGCCAAAAGGCCTGACTTCCTAGAGAGGGGAATTCACATGGGTTTCAATTGCGGCATCGTCGGTCTGCCCAACGTTGGCAAGTCCACCCTGTTCAACGCGCTGACCAAATCGGGCATCGCCGCTGAGAACTTCCCCTTCTGCACCATCGAGCCCAACAGCGGCATCGTGCCGATGCCCGACGCGCGCCTGGCGGCCCTGGCCGAGATCGTCAAGCCCAACCGCATCCTGCCCACCACCATGGAGTTCGTCGACATCGCAGGCCTGGTGGCCGGTGCGTCGAAAGGTGAAGGCCTGGGCAACAAGTTCCTGGCCAACATCCGCGAAACCGATGCCATCGCCCACGTGGTGCGCTGCTTCGAAGACGAGAACGTGATCCACGTCTCCAACAGCGTCGACCCCAAGCGCGACATCGAGATCATCGACCTGGAACTGATCTTCGCCGACCTCGACAGCTGCGAAAAGCAACTGCAGAAAGTCACCCGCAACGCCAAGGGCGGTGACAAGGACGCTCTGGCGCAGAAAGCCATCCTCGAACAACTCATCCCGCACTTCACCGAAGGCAAGCCTGCGCGCAGCCTGATGCAGCGCATGAGCGCCGACGAGAAGGCCCAGGTGCGCGGCTTCCACCTGCTGACCAGCAAGCCGGTCATGTACATCGCCAATGTCGCCGAAGACGGCTTCGAGAACAACCCGCACCTGGACGTGGTCAAGGCCATCGCCGAGGAAGAAGGCGCAGTGGTGGTGCCGGTGTGCAACAAGATCGAAGCGGAAATCGCCGAGCTGGACGACGGTGAGGAGAAGGACATGTTCCTCGAGGCCCTGGGCCTGGAAGAACCTGGCCTGAACCGCGTGATCCGCGCCGGCTACGAGCTGCTCAACCTGCAGACCTACTTCACTGCCGGCGTGCAGGAAGTGCGTGCCTGGACCGTGCGCATCGGCGCCACTGCACCACAGGCTGCCGGGGTGATCCACACCGACTTCGAGAAGGGCTTCATCCGCGCCGAAGTGGTGGCCTACGAAGACTTCATCCAGTTCAAGGGTGAGAGCGGTGCCAAGGAAGCCGGTAAATGGCGCCTGGAAGGCAAGGAATACATCGTCAAGGACGGCGATGTGATGCACTTCCGCTTCAACGTGTAATGAGCGCTCGTTGACCACTCTACCTCGCGCTGCAATGCGCATTGCAGCACGAGGTCATCTCACAGTGTTCAAGGCAACGTGTTGCCACCTGTCACGCCAAACACTTCGCCGGTGATGTAACTCGACTCCTGGCTAGCCAGCAACACGTAGATGGGCGCACATTCGGCTGGCTGCCCTGGGCGCCCCATCGGTGTTTCCGAACCGAATTCCGGGATTTTTTCTTGGGGCTGGCCGCCGCTGGGCTGCAGAGGCGTCCAGAAAGGACCCGGTGCAACGGCGTTGACGCGAATACCTTTGCCGATCACCTGCTTGGACAGCGCCTTGGTAAAGGCAACGATGGCCGACTTGGTCGGCGCGTAATCCAAGAGCGTTTCCGAGGGCTGGTAAGCTTGGATCGACGCGGTGTTGATGATGGTCGCCCCGGCCGGCATGAGCGGCAGCGCGGCTTTGCAGAGCCAGAACATGGCGGTCACGTTGGTGCGGAACGTCAGTTCGAACTGCTCGGTCGTCAAATCCGCGATATCTTTTTGCGCCGTCTGCTTGCCAGCGACGTTGACCAGGATATCGAGCCCGCCCAACGCTTGGCCCGCTTGGGCAACCAGCTGCTGACAGAAGTTTTCGCTGGTGATATCGCCGGGTATGGCTACCGCTTTGCGTCCGGCGGCCTCGATCAGCTCGACGACTTCACGCGCGTCCGCTTCTTCCGAAGGAAGGTAATTGAGTACGACATCCGCCCCTTCACGTGCGAAGGCGATTGCCGCTGCTCGGCCGATACCCGAGTCTGCGCCGGTAATCAGCGCTTTGCGCCCAGCCAGGCGGCCAAATCCCTTGTAACTGCTTTCGCCGTGATCCGCTTTGGGTTGCAGATCATGGACAGTGCCTGGGGCAGTCTGCGGTTGTTTGGGAAATTCGGGTTGCGGGTATTGGGTGAGCGGGTTTTGCATGGAAAATTGATTTTCGGTTGGCACGATGCAGCTCCAGTCATGAGGGCGTTAGGGTTGGGATGGCAGCCAAGCGCAAGACGTTCCGTCTTTTTCGCCCATCGCACAGGTCGTAACGACGACCGCCACGATTCGGCGACTTGCGCTCGCCAGCGGAGCTGCTAGCCCCGCTTGGCAGTGCGCCTGCACAGCGTCACTGACTAAGGCGCACCGCACCCGTCGCACCCCTGACCTTGCCCGACGCCGGTCGCCACACCAGCCAGCGGTAGCACAACACGCAGATCGTCCAATCGATCAACAGCGTCCACACGTTGTGCGAGAGAAAATGCGCGCCCTGCGCCATGCGCCCCAGCGACAGCACCACGCCCAACGTCAGCGCCAGCACCAGCGCCACCCGCGCAGCCTTGACGCGACGGTCGCGCAAAGCGAAGAACAGCGCTATCAGCGAGAACCCCGTGGACGCATGACCACCAGGCCAGCACAGGCCGGGTTTGTCGGTTTCCGCACGATGCGCCAGCAACGGCGTGTAAGTCTCGCTACCGCCGAAATCGCTGAGGCTCCAAGGGCAGTGCACGCCCGTGGCGATCTTCAACGGCATCACCACCGAGGTGGTCAGGCTCAGCGCCAGCACCACGTAGCCCAAGGGCCTGCGCCATTGCCGCAGCGGGGCGTAGAACCAGCTGACCACGAACGCCACGAACAGCGCGACCGACAACGCGATCACCGCTTGCTTGACCCGGTCGTGCAGGATGTTCTCCAGCCAGTAGCTCTTGCGTCCGATGAAACCCACGCCAGGCTGGTAGAACATCTGTTCGAGCCGAAAATCGATCGGCGTCATGTCGAACACTAGCATCAGTGCCATCAGCAACAAGGGCACGCCCAGCGCCAGACGAAAATCGAACGGCCGCGAAGGGGTGGACAAAAGTCTGGTAGCCATGCAGGAACTCCGCAGTGAGGAAAGAGTGGTGGCAGGACGCATACAGGTGGCCACTCGATGTGAAAGAACGCTTCTACTTGAAAGGCAAGTCGGCGAGTCGATTGCGCCGCGACAGTAGTGCGACCGACATGGGTTAATAGTGAAAACCTTGTAAAAAAATCGTTGAGCCGGCCCTCAACTGCACACTTAAATAATCATTCATCCACTGCACATGGACACTGAGAAATGCCCTACGAATAATTACAAATAGCCAACCCTGCTTTCACGAAAACTTGATGATTGCCTGATTAACGTTTGCGCCTTACAAGAACGGCTCACGCCCCTGCATCATCACTTTCTTCCGAAAGATCACGACCATGCCCAAGATAAAACCTGTGCGCCCCGAAATCGTCACGGTGCTGGCCAGCGCGTTTCTGCTGGGCGCCTTCAACCTGCCGCTGTGGCGCCATCTCGATACGATAACCGCGGCAGGCGACGCGGGCTGGCGCCTGACGGCAGCATTCGCCGCGCTGCTGTTCGGCGTGTTCACGGCCATCCTCAGTTGGCTGGCCATACCGAAACTGTTCAAACCCGTACTGATTACATTGTTCATGGTCAGCGCAGGTGTAACGTATTTCATGAACCGTTACGGTATCTTGATCGATACTGGCATGCTGCGTAACGCCGCAGAAACCAATGCCACGGAAGTACGCGATCTGTTGTCGCCGACACTCTTCGCCTATATGGCACTGTTGGGCCTGGCCCCATCCTTATTGCTGTGGCGAACGCCCGTCAATTACCGCCGATGGTTACCCGGCCTGCTCAGTAAAACCTTGGTGACTGCCGGCTGTGCCGTAGGGATCGCCAGTGTAGCCCTGATCAACTATCAAGGCCTGTCGTCGTTACTGCGCAACCACCATGAATTACATTTAATGGTCGTACCGAGCAATTACATTGGCGCTTCCATCAACTATGTGCGCGAGCAGGTGGCCAGTTCGCAGAAACCCTTCACACGTATCGGCGAAGACGCCGTGCGCGTACAGTCCGCGGCGAACCAGACACACAAATCCCTGACCGTGCTGGTCGTCGGCGAAAGCGCTCGCGCCGAGAACTTCAGCCTGCTGGGCTACGCTCGCGACACCAACCCCGAATTGAGCCAGGTGCCGGGGCTGGTCGCGTTCTCCGACATGCATTCGTGCGGCACCGAAACGGCAGTCTCGGTGCCCTGCATGTTTTCCAACCTGGGCCGTGCGGGCTACAGCGCGGCGGCCGTCAGCAACCGCGAAGGCCTGCTCGACGTGCTCAAGCGCGCCGGGGTGCAGGTGCTTTGGCGCGACAACCAATCGGGCTGCAAAGGCACCTGTGCCAGCGCGACCGTGGTCAACCTCAGCAATGCCACCGACCCTGCCCTGTGCGCCGACCACGAGTGCCGCGACGAAATTCTCCTGCAAGGGCTGCAGACGCTGATCGACCACCTCGATCAGGACACCGTTCTGGTGCTGCACCAGATGGGCAGCCACGGCCCCGAGTACTACAAGCGCTACCCGGCAACCTTCGAGCGCTTCACGCCGGTATGCAAGAGCAATGCGCTGGACCAGTGCAGCCGCGCCAGCATCGTCAACGGCTACGACAACACGTTGCTCTACACCGACCATGTCCTGGCCCAGTTGCTCGACGTGCTACGCAAGAACCAGGCGCACGTCGCCACGGCCATGGTCTACTTGTCGGACCACGGCGAGTCGTTGGGCGAGTTCAACCTGTTTCTGCACGGCACGCCTTACATGCTCGCACCCGATCAGCAGAAGCACGTGCCGTTGCTGGTGTGGTTGTCGGACACCTACCAGCAGGCCGTCGGTGTCGACATGGATTGCCTGGCGCGCAACCGCAGCGCCCCGCTGAGCCAGGACAATCTGTTCCACTCGATGCTGGGCCTGCTGCAAGTGCGGACGCGGGTCTACGACCCCGCACTGGACCTGTTCTCGGCTTGCAAGCCCAGCCACCTGGCCAGTACCCGACCCGCCAAGGCGATGGCCGCCGCCAGTTGAAGCCGTTGGGCGCTGCCTGCCGCGTGACAGGCACGCCCGGCCTTCGTCTCAGAACGTTTCAGACAGAGCCTAGGCCTCGGCCCCGGGCGGGTGGCCGAAATGCGCCTTGTAGGCATTGCTGAAGTTCGCCGGGTTGGCGTAGCCCAGACGAAAGGCGATCTGCGCCACCTGCCACTTGCGCTGGCGCAGCAGGGTGCGCGCCAGTTCCATGCGCGCCTGGCGCAGGTACTGCAGCATCGACTGGCCATAGACGTTGGCGAACGCCCGGCGCAGGGTGGTTTCGCCCACACCTAGCTGACGGGCCAGGGCCAGGCTGCCCGGCGGATCGACGAGGTGCTCGTCGAGCACACGGCGGGCTTCGTGGGCAAGGTCGCACTGGCCGCGCGGTGCGGGATCGGGGCGGGCCGGCTCACCCTTGAGAAAGTTCGCCAGCTCGACCAGCACCGCCAGGCTCAGGCTTTCCTGGTTCAACCGCTCCAGCACACCGACATACGGCGAGTGGTACAGCCGCTCGAGCAGCACGCCCATGGTCTTGCAGCGACCGAATTCGGCGAACTGCATGCCGTTGTCGAGCAGGCTCAGCAGCGGGCGCAGGGTTTCGTCCTCTTCGGCCAGCTCGTGGAGAAAATCGCCGGCGATGCGCAAGCCCGCCATCCGCGCGTGGCTGCCGCCCGGCAGCTGGTCCACGGCCTCCATGCTTTCGCTCAAACCCAGGCAGTGGGTGCCGCCCAAGGTGTAGCGGTTGAGCTGGCCGTCGACCTTGTGCTGCCATTGCCCATCGAGCACATGGACCAGGCACAGGCTGCCGGGCAGCACCTTGTCGATGCGCAGCGGCTCGGGAAATTGCAGGTCGCAGTCGAAATACTGCAAGTGCGGGCGCACGGTACGGGCACGGTAGTGGCCGATGGCGCTGCCGAGCACCTGCTGCGCACTGTCGTCCAGCACCCCCGCTTTGGCCAGGGCCGCAGGGTGGTCGTATACGAAGTGCGTATCCAGGTAGGGGTTCCAGGCTTTCATCGACATGTGTCCGGGGGACTGTGGGGCGGTGTGAATGATAACGCCATCACAGCGGATCCATTGGGCGTTGTGAGCAACGGCTTCTTTGTTGTGAGCAACGGCTCAGGTGCTTGGCAGATCGCCTGGGGTTGCCTTCAATACCGACCTCAGGCCGCGAAAGCGAACCGCGCGCGGCTTCGACCCAAGCGATGCCTGCCGCACGTTGCCGCGCCTGACCGCCCATGGTGGGCCAGACAGTCCTCGCGCCGCGGGCGTCATGGGCTTTTGCCAGGGAGGCCGATCAGACGCAATAGACCATGGATGGGGCGGGAAATTTCACCCTGCGACCCCTGCCTGCCCTGGTGTGGATGCGCGACGGCGCTGGCAAGCCCACGGCGCGCCATACGGTCGATGGGCCATCGCTCGCCCCAGCCCTCCCGAACGCTCCAAGCGCGCACCGCCGTGTGCCGCAGCCCCACCCCGAGGTTGAACGATGATGAACCGCCTGCGGCAACTGGCCTGGCCCCTGACGATCCTGCTGCTGCCTCTGGCCCTGATGGCCTGGAGCAGCCTGCAGAGCTGGCGGGCCGACAGCGTGCTGGAAGAAGCGCAGATCATGCAGCAGTGGTTGGACGCCCCCAGCGACGCGTTGCTGCAACAGCTTTCGTATGCCGAACGTACCCAGGTCATGACCCCACAAGGCCGGCGCGAACACTTCGAATGGACGGTGGGCCAAGCCGAAGCCGACCGCACGTCCCTGCGCCTGCGCCAGCTCCTGGCCACCCTCGCCTATCTGTTGGCGCTGGCGGCCCTGCTGGCCGGCCCGGCCACCTGGATCAAGCTGCGCCTGGACGCCTGGCGCGCGCTGAAATCGCAACGGTACCTGCACGACCACCTGAGCCAGAGCTGGCACGTGCTGGGCCGCTGGCTGGTGGCCTACACCGGGTTGTTGGTCGGCTCGCTCGGGGTGATCCTGCTGTACGAAATCGACTATGGCTGGAGCCATTTCAAGGCCGGCGGCTGGGCCATCGCCCTGGCCGCCATACCGGTGCTGGGGGTGTTGGCCATCGGTGTGATGCTGATCGAGCGCCTGCGCCAACGCTGGTACGAGATGCAGGCGCCCGTGTCGAGCTTTCTCGGCCGCGGGCTTGGCCGCAACGAGGCGCCGCAGCTATGGGCCTGGGTCGAGCGCCTGGCCAACAACCTGGGCGCGCCCGTACCGGACCACATCGTGGTAGGCGTGGACCAGTCGTTTTTCGTCACCAGCGTCGACTTCACCCTGCAGCCGTCGCAGCAAGTGCTCAGCGGCCGCACGCTGTACCTGCCGCTGACGTACCTGTCGACCCTGAGCCAGCAGGAAACCGCCGCGATCATCGGCCACGAACTGGGGCACTTCAGCAGCCGCGATACCGAACGTGGCAGCGAAGTGGCAGCACAGTTCAGGCTGATGTGCGTGCACTTCGCCATGATCCGCGCCGCCGATGACGATCCGGCGTGGATCGAGCGGCCCGCCATCTGGATCACCGCGCAGTTCCTTCATCACTTCCAAGTGGCGGTGCACCACTGGAGCCGTGCCCAGGAACTGGTCGCCGACCGCAGCGGCGCCCAGGTAGCCGGCGAGCGCCTGTTCTGCCAGGCATTGCTGCGGGTGATCGCCCTGGACGGCGAGATCGAGCGGCTGCTCAACCAGGGTCGCCACCCCAACCTGATCCAGGCGTTGGCCGAGCACTTGCGCGACACCCCCGTGCACCTGGACGACCGTGTGCTGGAACAGGCCATCGACCATCCGTTCGACACCCACCCTTCGACGGCCAGCCGCGTTCGCCAGCTGGGCGTGGAGCTCGACGCGAGCCTGCTCGCCGAAGCCACCCGCATGCCCCGTGACAGCGACCGGCAGTGGTTCGCCCACCTGACCCAGGCCTCTTCGTCAACTGACTCCGCCGGGGCCTGGGCATGACCGTCGACGCCCCTGGGCAAGGCTCGCCCGTTTTTTCCCAGGCCGCTGTCCGGCGGCCGCCCATCATCTTCATCCGCCATCAGGAAACCCCACCATGAGCACACCCCAGAACCCCGATCCATTGGCCAACCTGGCCGAGTCGCTGACCCGCGAGCACAGCCAGGCCCAGGCGGCCGGCCGCCAGCAGGTGGTCGACGAACTGAAGGCGGTCATCGCCCAGGTGCCGGAACAGAGCGAGTTCACCAACACGACGCGTTTCAAGGTATGGGGGCCGATCCTGCTGCTGGGCGCGCTGATCATGATGGGGTACGGCATTCATGCCGGCAGCAACAAGATGACGATTTTCGCCCTGGTCATGGTGGTCATCTTCCTCGCGCTGACCTGGCAGCACCGTAACGCCGGCAAGGCCGTGTTCATGCGCTTGAATCGCCGGCAGTTGACGGTCGACACCTTGGACGCGCCGGTCGAGCTGACCGACATCGCCGAGATCTTCGTCAAGGACGAAGGCATGGCCACCCTGCAAAAGCTGACCCTGCGCCCCGGCGCCCCACTGCCCAAGCACCGTGCCACGTTCCAGTTGTTCGGCAACCAGGCCATGGCCCTGGCCAAGCCCACGCCGCACATCCGCATCAACTCGGCCGGCTTGATGTGCAACGGCCGTCGCCTGAACATCGAAGAGATCGCCGCCATGCTGGACGCCTACCGTATGGCCGCCCACGCCCAGCAGCAGCTGGACGCTCTGCAAGCGCGCTAGGCAGCGCCCTTGGGTTGCAGCACCGCCCTATCGACCAGCACCTGCAACCGCCCGCGCGAGCAGCGTTCGACCCGCGCTTGCACCCCGTACACCTCGGCCAGCAGCGCCGGTCGCAACACGTCTTCCGGGGTACCGCAGGCCACCACGCGGCCCCGGTCGAGCATCACCAGGGTGTCGGCGTGGCTGGCGGCGAGGTTGATGTCGTGCAGCACGGCGACGGCCAGCAGGCGCTGGGCCTGCACCCGTTGGCGCACCGCGTCCATCACCCGCAGCTGGTAGTGCAGGTCCAGCGCGCTGGTGGGTTCGTCGAGCAACAGCACCTGGGGGTTGCGCGCCAACAGCTGGGCCAGCGCCACCAACTGCTTCTGTCCGCCCGACAGCGCGTCGAGCCCGCGATCGGCCAGGTGCTCGATGCCCAACTGGCGCAGCGCCTCGAAGGCCAGGGCGGCGGGATGCTCGGCGCCGCCGACGCGCAGGCCGACGATGATGCTTTCCAGTACGCCCAAGGCAATGCCGGGCGGCAGTTGCTGGGGCATGTAGCTCAGGCGCCGGGCACGCTCGGCGAAATTCAACTGGGTCACGTCGACGCCGTCGTGGGTCACCGACCCTTTCATCGGTTCCAGCCCGGCCAGCGCGCGCAGCAAGGTGGACTTGCCGGCACCGTTCGGGCCGACCAGCGCCACCAGGCTGCCGCTGGGCAGCGGCGGCAGGCTCAGGCCCTGGATGACCCCGCGTGCGCCATAGGCCACGTACAGCTCGTCGATCGACAGGCTCACAGGTTTCTCCCCCTACGGAACACCAGCGCCACGAACACCGGTACGCCTACCAAGGCGGTGACGATGCCCACCGGCACGATCATGCCCGGCAGGATCAGTTTGCTCGCCACCGACGACAGCGCCAGCAGCAAGGCCCCGACCAGCGCGCTGGCCGGCAGCAGGAAACGCTGGTCCTCGCCCACCAGCAAGCGTGCGATGTGCGGCCCCACCAGGCCGACGAACCCGATGGTGCCGACGAACGCCACCGCCGTGGCCGCCAGCAGGCTGATGCGCAGCAGCGAGGCGCGGCGCAGGCGGCGGGTGTCCACGCCGAAGCTGCGGGCGCGGTCTTCGCCCATGCGCAGCAGGGTTATGGCCGGTGCGGCGCGCAGCGAGAACGGCAGCACGGCGGCGAGCACGATGGCCAGCAGGGTCAACGAATCCCAGTTGGCCCGGGCCAGACTGCCCAGCGTCCAGAACACCAGTTGTTGCAGCACGTCTTCGCTGGCCAGCATCTGCAACAGCGACACCAGCGCGTTGCAGCTGAACACCAGGGCGATGCCGAACAGCACCAGGCTCTGCACACCGGCACCGCGCAGGCGTGACATCGCCTGCAGTAACAGCACCGACAGGCAGGCGAAGACGAAGGCCATCAAGGGCACCTGCACGCTGGGCGCCAGCCATGCGACGCCCAGCGGGTAGGCGATCGCCAGCGAGGCACCGAGCGCCGCCGACGACGACACGCCCAGGGTGAAGGGGCTGGCCAGCGGGTTGTCGAGGATGGCCTGCATTTCCGCGCCGGCCAGCGACAACGCCGCGCCCACCAGCACGGCCATCAGGGCATAGGGCAGGCGCACGTTCCAGATGATCACCCGTTCGGTGGCGCTGAGGCTGGCCGGGTCGAACACGCCGTGCAGCAGTTGCGCCAGGCCCATGCCTGAAGCGCCGCTGGCCAGGTCGCCGAGCACGGCGAGCGCCAGCAGCAGCGCCAGACCTGCGACCAGCCAGGTGCGTCGCCACAGCAGGCGGCGATAGCGTGCGGCGGCCAGTAGCGCGTCGCCAGAGGGCTGTGCCGTCATTTCGCGTCGATCCAGTAGCTGCCTTGCAGATCGACCTTGAGCAGTTGGTTGATCTCGGCCAGGGTCGCCTGTGGGTCGAGCTCCTCGAAGCGCTCGGGGTGGATCCAGCGGGCCATGGCTTCGATCGCCAGGATGTTGAACGGCGAGTTGTAGAAGTCGTGCCACAGGGCATGGGCCTGGCCCTGCTGGATCGGCCGCAGCGGGGCGAACTCGGGGCGTGCGGTGATGCGCGCCAAGCTGTCCTGTGCGGTCTTCTGGGACACGCCTGCGCCGAGCAGCACGCCCGGCGCACGGTTGCCGGTGGCGATGTACACGTCGGGGTCGCGTTGCAGCACGTATTCCACGCTGACGTCGCCCAAAGCGCCGGGGATCACCTCGGCGGCGATGTTGTGTCCGCCCACGGCGTCGACCACGCTGCCCAAGCCGCTCTTGCCGGTGGTATGCCCCGGCGCCTGCCAGACGCCGGGCAGCAATTCGAGAAAGACCTTGGGCCGCTCGCTGTCTTCGATGCCGGCGACAGCCTGCTCGACGCGTTGCAGGTGGCGGTCGTACAGGTCGAGGAAGGCCTGTGCCTGGGCCTTGCGGTCGAGCAAGGTGCCCAGCGCTTCGAGGCTGACCCGGGTGTTGCGGATAGGCTGCACGCGGAAGTCGATGAACAGTACCGGAACGCCGGCCTTGGCCAGCAGGTCGGCCACCGGGCTGTGCTGGGTCGGGCCTTCGCCGGCGATGCTGAAGATGGCCAGGTCCGGCTTGAGTGCCAGGATCTGCTCGGCGCTGACGCTCTGCTCCGACGCCTGACCGATCAGCGGCAGCTTGGCGATCTGCGGGTACTGCTTGGCGTAGACCTCATAGGTGTGCGGGTCGAGCAGGCGCATGTCGTTCTGCCAGCCGACCACGCGTTGGAATGGGTTGTCGCGGTCGAGCAAGGCCAGCGCGAAGAACAGCCGGCCTTCGCCGAGCACGATGCGCTGGGGCGCGTGGTCGAGCTTGACGGTACGGCCCAGGACATCGGTGACTTCGACTGCGCTGGCTGGCGTGGCCAGGCCCAGCCAGCAACAGACGATGGCGAGCAACGGCAGCAGGCGCCGCCAGGTGGGGGTGCGGTTCATGGGCGGAACTCCAGGTCGGTGGACGGCGGCGGATGCCGCAGCGCTCGAGTGCCGTACGCGCAGGGGGCGTGCGATCCGCGGGCACGTGTGGGCAATGGCGAATTCATGCGCACGCGTTCGTGCCAGACAGCGCCATAGCGAATGAATCGCATTCGAGCGGCGCCATTCTAAAGACTTGCCTTCTATCGCGGCTTGGCGGGAATGTAATGGTCTGCCACCGCAGGCAGTGCCATTACATGCAGTTACATCGACCTGAGCGGTTGTGGGTGATGCCCGTCAGTTATGCGGCGCGCGCTGGAACGGCTATCGAACAGGCCCCCTTCGCACTTGCAAGGTCCGCGTCAGCTCATCCCAACAGCCCCTGCAACGCCCGGCAATCGGCGGCGTGCCAGTCGGCCAGTTCCGGCCAGGCGTTGTGCGGCTGGTTGACCAGCACCGTGCGCGTGCCCGCCGCCCGCCCGCAGTCCAGATCGATGTGGTGATCGCCGACCATCACCATCTCGGCCGGCGCCACGCTCCATGCCTGGGCGATATGCAGCAAGCCTTCGGGGCTGGGTTTGGGTTCGGCCTCGTCGCGGCCCAGGATATGCGCCTTGGGAAAGCACTCGGCGATGCCGATGGCCTGCAGCGTGACGTGGGCCAGCTCGCGCGCGTTGCGGGTGAGGATGCCCAGGCGGCAACCGCGCCCCGCCAGCTCGCGCACCAGCGCCACGGCGCCCGGTGCCGGCCGCGAGCCCAGGGCCAGGTCGCGCTCGTGTTCGAGCAGCCAGGCGTGCTTGGCGGCGGCCTCGTCGGCCGGTAGTCCGGCCAGGTGGCCGAGGATGTCGCTCTGCGGCGGGATGTCCAGGGCCACGCGGATGGCGGCAAAATCATGCACCGCCACGGTCAGGGTGCCGTCCATGTCGAAGACCCAGTGGCGGATGTCTTGCAGCTTCATGCCCAATCCTTGCGGTGGCGGATCAGCCCTTCCTGGCTGGAGGACGCCACCAGTTGGCCGGCGCGGTTGTAGATGCTGCCGCGGTTGAAGCCGCGGGCGTTGCCGGCCCAGGGGCTATCGGTGGCGTACAGCAGCCATTCGTCGGCACGCAGGTTGGCGTGGAACCACAACGAGTGGTCGAGGCTGGCGATCTGCATGTCGTTGTTCCACACCGACTTGCCGTGGGGCAGCAGGGAGGTGGTCAGCAGACCGAAATCCGAGGCATAGGCCAGCAGGTATTTGTGCAGCGCGGGCAGGTCCGGCAAGGTGCCGTCGGCGCGGAACCAGACGTACTTGACCGGATCGTCGGGCGTGGGGTTGAACGGGTCGCGCTCGGTCACCGGGCGGATCTCGATGGGCTTGGGCCGCAAGACCTTTTCCCGCAGCCGCTCGGGCAGGTGGTCGGCCAGGGTGCTGGCCAGCTCCAGCTCGCTCGGCAGGTTCTCCGGCCCCGCCACTTGGGGCATCGCCGCCTGGTGCAGGAAACCCTCCTCGTCGTACTGGAACGAGGCGCTGCAGGTGAAGATCGGTTGGCCCTTCTGGATCGCCGTGACCCGACGTGTGCTGAAGCTGCCGCCGTCGCGCACGCGATCGACCGAATACACCACCGGCATGCTGGCGTCGCCCGGGCGCAGGAAGTAGCCGTGCAGCGAGTGCACGTGACGGGCGTCTTCGACCGTCTGGCTGGCGGCCGACAACGACTGGCCCAGCACCTGGCCGCCGTACAGTTGGCGGAAGCCCAGGTCTTGGCTGCGGCCACGGAACAGGTTTTCTTCGATCGCTTCCAGGCTCAGCAGGTCGACCAGGTCGTCCAGCACTTCACTCATCGGTTGTTTCTCCTAGCAAGGCGTGTCCGCACTTCGGCGTTTCATGGGCAGGAATGATACAGGGTTTGTCGGCGCCACCCCGCATCCAATCCCTTCAAGCGCGCACGGTGTGCAGCCATTGTGCAAGGTCGATGCGGTACAGCACATGTGGCCGCAGCGGATGGTCGGCCGGCAGGCGCGGATGGTCGAAAGCGCCACCGAGGTCGAGCTGCATGCCGATGGCCTGCATCACCTTTTGCGACGGCAGATTGCTGGCCGTGGTGAACGACACCACCTCGTCCAGACGCAACTGGCTGAAGGCGCAGCGCAGGCAGGCCCAGGCCGCTTCGCTGGCCAGCCCCAACCCCCAATGGCGCCGCGCCAGGCGCCATCCGACCTCCACCGCCGGCGTGAAAGGTGCGTCGAACGTGACGTTGAGCAGCCCGGTCATGCCGATGAAGGCGCCGCTGTCCTTGCGCTCCAGCGCCCACAGACCGAAGCCGTATTCGTTGAAGTGCCCACGCAGGCGGCCCATCAGGGCGGCGGCCTCCAAACGCGTCAGGGGTGCCGGGAAGTAGCGCATCACCTGCGGGTCGGCGCATAGCGCGGCGAACTCGTCGAGGTCTTCGTCGCGCCACTGACGCAGGATCAGGCGCGGGCTTTCCAAGGTGGCGATGAGGGTCATGGCGAGGCTCCGGAGAACGGCGGTGCAATCTACGGCGTAGTGCGCGGGCCGATAGGGCAAGCGTAGGGTAAAAGGCTGAGCGCCGTCAGCTAGCCTGTGGATAAGGCCGCGAAGCGGGCATGTGACCGGGACGACGAACGTGGACCCTGCGTGAACCAGACGCAGATCGCTGCGCGCTCGGTCCGAAACCGGCCCCACCATCGACCCGCGACACGTACAGTGCCGGACCTGGGCCCATGGCCCGTCGCTGCGCAGCGCGCCTACGCTGTTCGCCACCGCCGCCCAACTGGCAAGATGACCACTGGCCTACCCACGAGCTGACCATGCCCCTGCCGCTGATCTATCACGACGACTACAGCCCGGAGTTCCCCGCCGAGCATCGCTTTCCGATGGACAAATTCCGCCTACTGCGCGATCACCTGGTCGACAGCGGCCTGACCCATGACGAAGCGTTGATCCGCCCCGAGATCTGCCCCCGCGACATCCTCGCCCTGGCCCACGACCCGGCCTACATCGACCGTTACCTGCACGGCGAACTGTCCCGCGAGGACCAACGCCGCCTCGGCCTGCCCTGGAGCGAAGCCCTGGCACGACGCACCGTGCGTGCGGTGGGCGGCTCGCTGCTGACCGCCGAAATGGCCCTGCGCCACGGCGTCGCCTGCCACCTCGCCGGCGGCACCCATCATGCCCATTACGACCATCCGGCCGGCTTCTGCATATTCAACGACCTGGCGATCATCAGCCGCTATCTGCTCGAAGCCGGGCGCGTGCAGTGCGTGCTGATCTTCGATTGCGACGTGCACCAGGGCGACGGCACCGCGCGCATCCTGCAAGACACGCCCGAGGCGGTCACCGTGTCGCTGCACTGCGAGCAGAACTTTCCGGCGCGCAAGGCCGACAGCGACTGGGACATCCCGCTGCCGCGCGGCATGGGCGACGCGGCCTACCTGCAGGTGGTGGAGCAGGCGCTGGACTACCTGCTGCCGCTGTACCAGCCGGACCTGGTGCTCTACGACGCCGGGGTGGACGTGCACAAGGACGATGCGCTCGGCTACCTGCAACTGACCGACGCCGGCGTGGCGGCGCGGGACGAATGCGTGCTGCGCCGCTGTCTGGCCCGCGACATCCCGGTGATGGGCGTGATCGGCGGCGGCTACAGTAAGGACCGCGCCGCGCTTGCCCGCCGCCATGGCATCCTTCACCACAGCGCGGCACGGGTGTTCGCTTACCCACAATGACTGTGGAACCGGCTGTGGATAAGCTGCTGGAAAAGCGCTGTAGCCTATATGAATCAAAGCCTGCGGCGTCTTGTACGTTTTTTGTACAGCCTGCTGGAATGGCTTGTTCGGCTCGCTTATCCACAATCGGCGTTCGTTCATCGATAAACAAGTCTTCCGCTTAGGCCCAAAAGCGCACACGCATTCCGTCTCGGGGCAATGACTGTCGCTCTTTACCCACAATCACTGTGGAACCGACTGTGGATAACCTGCGGGAAAGGCCACGCAGCCCTTACGGATCGTGGCCTACAGCACCCTGTATATTTTTCGTACAGTGCCACCCGCGTACGTGCTGGGGTAGAATGCCGGCCCTCTTTTCCACAGCTTGCCATCGATCATGACCGACATTCCCCGCCCAGCCCCCTGCGTTGCCGTGATCGGTGCCGGCCCTGCCGGGCTGATGGCCGCCGAAGTCCTGGCCGCGGCAGGGGTAGCGGTCGAGGTGTTCGACGCCATGCCGTCGGTAGGGCGCAAATTCCTGTTGGCCGGCGTGGGCGGTATGAACATCACCCATTCCGAACCCGCGCCTGCCTTTCTGGCGCGTTACGCCGAACGCCAGCACGCCTTGCAGCCGCTGCTGCACGACTTCGACGCCCACGCGTTGCGCGAATGGATCCATGGCCTGGGCATCGACACCTTCGTCGGCACCTCGGGGCGCGTGTTTCCCAGCGACATGAAGGCCGCGCCGCTGTTGCGCGCCTGGCTCAAGCGGCTGCGCGAGGCCGGCGTGGTCATCCACACCCGCCACCGCTGGCAAGGCTGGAACGCCGACGGCAGCTTGCGCATGGTCGATGCCGCAGGCGAACGGGACGTGCGGCCCGACGCCGTGGTGCTGGCGTTGGGCGGCGCCAGTTGGGCACGCCTGGGTTCCGATGGCGCCTGGGTGCCATGGCTGCAAGCCCGGGGTGTGGATACCTCGCCGCTGCGGCCGAGCAATTGCGGTTTCGAGGTGACGGGCTGGAGCGAGCTGCTGCGCGACAAACATGCGGGCGCGCCGGTGAAGAACATCGCCCTGTCGGTACCCGGTGCCGCGCCGCGCAAAGGCGAGTTCATCCTCACCGCCCAGGGTGTGGAAGGCAGCCTGGTGTACGCCTGGTCGGCGTCGTTGCGCGCGGCCATCGAGCGCGACGGGCAGGCCACGCTGCTGCTCGACCTGCTGCCCGACAAGCCTGTGGACAAGATCGTCCAGGCCTTGGCGCGGCCTCGCGGCTCGCGTTCGATGGCCAAGCACCTCAGCGGTCAATTGGGCCTGGACGGGGTCAAGGCCGGGCTGCTGCGCGAGTTGACCGACACCGCTGTGTTTGCCGACCCGAGCCGTCTGGCGGCGGCCATCAAGGCACTGGAGATCACCCTGGTGCGCACCCGCCCGCTGGATGAAGCGATCAGCAGCGCTGGCGGTGTGCGCTTCGAAGCACTGAACGCCGACTTGATGCTCGAGACCCTGCCCGGCGTGTTCTGCGCCGGGGAAATGCTCGACTGGGAGGCCCCGACCGGTGGCTACCTGCTGACCGCCTGCTTCGCCAGCGGTGTGCGTGCCGGCCGTGGTGCGTTGCGCTGGTTGGGCTTATGAGCGCAGGCCCTTCGGTCAGTTCATAGAGTCGCCGTAGGCATTTCGCGGCTTCTACGCTGCTACCGCTCACCCTGCGTGACGTCAACGACCGCATCGAAAGCCGCCTCATAGCCCAGGGCGGACAAACCTGCGACCGATACGCCCTCGCTCGCTGATCGTCAATTAATCAAGGGGCACCATTGCCCGATCCCAAGCTGCCCGCATAGAATTGAGAACGATTAACAATCATTCCTCCATTCCACTCTGGGCTTTCATCGTCATGCAGGTCAATCACACGCTGCAACCGGCCGAGGTCGATCTGCTCTACCGAACTCACCACGCCTGGCTGCGCGGCTGGCTGTGGGCGCGGGTCGGCTGTCGGGACAACGCTGCGGACCTCGCCCAAGACACGTTCGTACGTCTGCTGCGCGCACGCCAGGCGGCGCCGCTCAAGCAACCGCGCGCCTACCTCAGCAGCATCGCCCGCGGCCTGATGATCGACCAGTTGCGCCGCCGTGCCCTGGAGCGGGCCTATCTGGAAAGCCTGGCCCACCTGCCCGAACATGAAGTGCCCAGCGAAGAAGCGCGGCTGGTGATCCTCGATACCCTCGAACGCCTCGACCAAGCGCTGCACCGCCTCAAACCCCGCGCACGCCAGGCGTTTCTGCTGGCGCAGCTCGATGGCTTGAGCATCGCGCAGGTCGCCGAGCGCTTGAGTGTGTCGCGGGCCACGGTGGAACGCGACCTGGCCCGGGCCTTGAGTGTCTGTTATCGGTTGCGCTACGCCGATGCCTGAGCGCGCACCTGCCCCGACGCCCGGCCAGGCCCAGGTCGACCAGGCCATCCAATGGCTGGTGCGGTTACGCTACGACCGCCCCGCTCCACAGGTCGAACGGCAGTTCCAGCAATGGCTGGGCAGCCACCCGCACAATGCGCTGGCCTGGCAACGGGTCAGCAGTCTGGGCGACGAATTGGCCGGCCTGCCGGCCGAACTGAGCCGCAACACCCTGAAAGGCACGCATCGCCAGCGCATCACCCGCCGCGACCAGCTCAAACTGCTCGGCGTACTGGCCATGGCCGCGGGTGTGGGCTGGGCCGGGCGCGAGCCGCTGGGGCTGAACCAGTGGCTGGCCGACAGCCGCACCGCCACAGGCGAACGGCGCCGATTGCATGGCAGCGACGGCAGCCGTATCCAGCTCAACACAGACAGCGCCATCGATCTGCGCTTCACCGCCGAGCAACGCCAGCTGACCTTGCTGCATGGCGAGGTCAGCCTCGACAGCAATGCTCAGGACCCCCGCCCCTTCCATATCGCCACCCGCTTCGGTCAGTTCGAGACCCGCGACGCTCAGGTGTTGTTGCGCGAAGACGCCAAGGGGCTGCTGCTGGCGGTCAAGCGCGGCGAGCTGTCCCTGACCGGGGTCGGCGATGGCCTGCGCGCGCTCACCCCGGGTACGGTCTGGCAACTCGACCGCGCTGGTCATTTGCAGACGGCGCACTTGCAGGTCGACCCCTGGGGCTGGACCGACGGTGTGCTCAGCGTGCAGCAGGTGCCGCTGCGCGCGTTCCTCGACGAACTGTCGCGCTACCGCCCCGGTTACCTGCGCTGCGCCGACCCCGTGGCCGAGCTCAAGGTCTCGGGCACCTATCAGCTGGCCGACACCGACCAGATCCTGCGTCTGCTCGCCCGCAACCTGCCTATCCAGGTGCACTACCGCACCCGCTATTGGGTGAACGTCGGGCAGGTGTGAAAAAAACGTGAAATTAAATGAGGTGGAATCTCATTCTCGTGCGGCCTGAAGGAATAAAGCCCGAAAAGTGGTCTCAACCTTCAGGAGCGTTTCATGATGCACCCCGCCTTCTTCCGCCATGATCGACTGTACGGCGCCGTGCGCGCGGCCTTGCTCGGTCTGACCCTGGCCGGCACCGCCGGCCTGTCTCCGATCGGCTACGCCGCAGCCGCCGAGCAGGCTCAACCGCGCGACTGGCGCATCGCGCCCGGGCCATTGGCTGGCGCGTTGGATCAACTGGCACGCCAAGGCGGGCTCAATCTGTCGTATGACGCCTCCAGCCTGCAAGGCCAGCAAAGCCCGGGCGTCCAGGGCCGCCACAGTAACGCCGAAGCGCTGTCGATCCTCTTGCAAGGCAGTGGCGTGCAAGCCCAAGCCCAGGGCGACGACAGCTTTCTGCTGATCCCGGCCATGGACCTGGGCGGCGCGCTGGAACTGGGCGCTACCAGCATTTCCAGCAACCACTTGGGCGTGACCACGGAAAACACCGGTTCCTACACCACCGGTGCGGTGACCATTGGCAAGACCGCGCAAAGCCTGCGCCGCACGCCGCAGTCGGTGACCGTGGTCACCAGCCAGCGCCTCAAGGACCAGAACATCACCAACCTCACCAGCCTGCTGGAGCAGACCCCAGGCGTGGTGGTCAACCTGTTCGACAGCGAGCGGGTGCAGTACTACTCGCGCGGCTACTCGATCGACGCCATCCAGTACGACGGCGCCACCGTGGTCCAAGGCAGCGGCGGCGGCTCGTTCGTGCAGAGCGACGCGGCGATCATCGACCGTGCGGAGATCCTGCGCGGTGCCACCGGCATGTTGCGTGGCGCCGGCAATCCGTCCGGCACCGTGAACCTGGTGCGCAAACGCCCCACTGCCGAGTTCCAGGGCGAAGGCAGCGTCACCCTCGGCAGTTGGAACAGCCAACGTTACGTGGCCGACCTGTCCGGGCCGTTGACCGAAACCGGCAGCGTGCGTGGCCGAATGATCGCCGTGCACGACGACCGCGACCTGTTCCAGGACTCGCGCAGTGAACGCAAAGAGGTCCTGTACGGCGTGCTGGCCTTCGACCTCGCCGACAGCACCACGCTGACCACAGGCCTGGAATGGACCAAACTCGATGCCACCGGCGCCTGGGGCAACCTGCCCGCCGACTACGACGGCAAACCGCTGCCGTTGGGCCGCAGCACCTACCTGGGCGCCGACTGGAACCGCTGGAACCGCAGCAACTTGCAGTCCTTCGCCGAACTGGAGCACCGTTTCGACAATGACTGGTCGCTCAAGCTGATGGCCCAGCGCACCCATTTCGAACTGGCCGACGACGGCTTCAAGCAGACCTACATCACCCGCGCCGCTGGCGACAGCAACCCGACCCGAAACCCCTATCTGATGAGCTACCAGGTGGTCGAAGGCGACGGTGGGGAAAGCCTGCAGAACAACCTCAGCGCCACCCTCAACGGCCCGTTCGACTTGTTCGGCCGCACCCACGAACTGATGCTCGGCGTCGAGCGCATCCGCAACGACTCCTACGCTTCGGCCACGGCCAACACCCAATCGGGCCTGTTCGACCTGCGCCAGTGGGACCCGAAGACCAGCCTGGCCAACCCGAAGATTCCCGTCACCGCACACCCGGTACGCACCCGCACCACCCAGGAAGGCGCCTACGCCACCTGGCGCATTTCCCTGGCCGACTCGCTCACCGCCATCGTCGGCGCGCGCACCAACTGGTACGACTACGAGCAGGAAAACAACGTACGCAGCAGCGGCAAGTTCAGCGTCGACAACGAGGTGGTGCCGTATGCCGCGCTGATCTACGACCTCAACGAAAACTTCAGCACCTACGCCAGCTACACCGAGATCTTCAACCCGCAGACCGCCACCAACGTCAGCGGCTCGGTGCTCGCGCCGGTGACCGGCGAAGCCTACGAGACCGGCATCAAGGGCGAGTTCTACGAAGGGCGCTTGAACACCTCGCTGGCGTTGTTCCGCATCTACCAGGTGGGCAACGCCCTGGACGACATCAGCGGCCCCAACCCGTGCCTGCCCAATTATGCCACCGGCTACTGCAAGGTCGCGGCGGGCAAGAACCGCAGCCAGGGCTTCGAACTGGAAATCTCCGGGGAGGTGCTGCCCGACTGGAACGTGGGCGGCGGCTACACCTACAACACCACCGAATACCTCAAGGACACCACCAGCAACACCGGCAACGCCATCCGCACCACCGACCCCAAGCGCATGCTGCGCCTGTTCACCAGTTACCGCCTGCCGGGCGAACTGCATGCCTGGACCGTGGGCGGCGGCGTGCAGGCGCAGAGCAGCATCTACAACCGCAGCGGCGCGGTGGAGGCATCGCAGTCGGGCTACGCGGTGTACAACGCGCTGGTCAACTATCGCTTCGACGAGCATTACTCGGTGCAGCTCAACGCCAACAACCTGTTCGACCGCAAGTACTACCGCCAGGTGGCCCCGACCGCCACAGGCTACTACTGGGGCGATCCGCGCAACGTGTCGGTGACGCTGCGTGGCACATTTTGAAGCAGCTTGTGCGAACTAGCATGAGACAAAAAATGGACGTTTGCTGAGTAATATTCAGCGCTGGAGCTCATCTGCCAGGGCCGTGATACAGCCCCAAAGCAGCCCGTTCTTCACCCATTTGGAACGGGCTCGGTAGGCGAGCACATACATTGCCAATTCACATCATGTGGTTTTTATTTTCGTCCAAGAAATTTTTAGCGGTTTGTATGCATCAGCTGTCTGCTCCCGGCGCAGGGCGGAGGATTCATTGGGGCATCACCCCTTGCGACCTGACCAGCTTCGCTTTCAACCCTAACGCATTCAAGTAGGAAACGACGGGTTCACCCGTCGTTCGACCGGCGGCGCTTAGGTAATAGTGGCCTGAGTAATCCGAGACGTTCACACTATTATCTTTATCTTTCCAAGTAATATAACCTGCAGAGATCACACCTGGATTTTTTTCAGAGAAAAAGTTAAGCATTGGGTGAGCGAACTCGACAGACCGTTCATCACCCGTAATCAGCTCCGCATCGCGAGTAAAAACAAATTTGTGAGGTTTCCGAATAGCCTTGACTTGGGAGCCACGGACGATAACTTGAAAGGACGAATCAGAAACATCGGTCATGGCTCGAAATTGCTTCAAGTACTCAGCATACTCATGCGGTTCAGAATCCTCCAGCACTGGAATTTTCGATAGGTCATGTTTTTTTCTGACGACTTGTCGAGCGCTGGTCGCTTCAGGAGAGCTGTTCAACAAGGTCGCCTTATCCTTATAGAACTGCATGTTCTTGGGTTTCTGAGGCGCATGGCCGTCTGGATCCGTCCATCCTATAGGATTATTGCCAAACGCAGCGTAGGCATTTATTCCACCTCGCAGGAAAGGACTCAGACTATCAGGGCTTCCAAAGCGCATCAGCCTTGGGGAGTAGCTGCGATAGCCTCGCCCTAAAAAATAGGATTGAGTGTGAGGATCGAGGTATTCGCCGTCGTATCCAAGGCTGGCGCGCTGCTTGCAAGTAATAGCATAGTTTCCGTAAGGCGAATAACTCACTGTTACACCCTGAAAGGCCTGCTTACTCATACCACGGATAGTAACCGCCATTTGGATTTCCCCATCGTCTTACACGACGATGACTATTCGACACTTGGGCGGATCGCGCAACTGACAGATTTGATAGTCAACCGCCTGAGCACGGTTCTGACCAACACTGCAACCAACGCCCGACTTCGCGAGCACAGCAGAATGTGCCACGACTCAAGAAGTCCGCTTAGCTCACCGAACGTGCGCTCAACCCGTTTGCACGAGTGGCGTTTGGTAGAAGCCGATAGATAGGATTTTCCAGACTTTGATGTGCGTGCTCGACCGCCGTCACCACCGCCACGCCGCCTCGCCTGCCCTGAGGTACGGGCAACTTTGGTCCCGACAGGCCAACACTGGCAACCATAACTACAGCGCGCCAGGCCGCATCACATACGGCCTCATTGTTGCAACGCCCATGTCCGTATTTACCTAGGCTCTGTACGAAAAGCCTTGATACTTGGCCATGCTGCGTTGAAAACAGACTGGATCGCCAGCCCGGGCTGGGCGCCCCCGACAAAATGCTTACGTACTACAGTACGCTCCGCTTTTTCGCCTGTTTTCGCGGGGCCGCCATCGGCCTTGCCTGGCCGGCGTCTCAAGACTTTTCGTACAGACCCTAGTGTGATGTTTCGCAAGCAAAACTCATATTGCGGTCTAGGCTTTCAGCATAAAAAGCTCTGGAGCAACTATATGAAAGCCGGCCGACCTGCTGCCCCGATTGAGCTGAGCGACGAAGAGCACATCGAACGGCTTCGTCGCTCCCGCCAGCGTAAAGGCCGCTGAATCCCGCATTCGAGCCAACCTCATCTTGGCATGTGTAGGTGGAGAGTCAGGTACTTCGATCGCCTAGGCTCTGCCTGAAAAGTCTTGAGTGAAAGTTAGACAAGGCCGATGGCGGCCACGCGAAAACAGCCGAGGAAGCGGAGTTTACTGGCGTAGATGAGCATTCCGACGCGACCGCCCACCGGGCTGTTTTAAAGCAGCGTAACCGAGTCTCAAGGCTTTTCAGACAGAGCCTGAGCCAACTCGGCACGGCTCGGACTGTGCCGACAAGCGCGCCAGGCGAATCCCACGAACAACCCCGCCATCAGCGCCAATGCCACCGGCAACCCGTGCGGCGCGGCCGTCATCGCCGCGCCGCTGACCAGCGGCCCGACCAGGCTACCGATGCCCCACAGCAAGCCCACGCTGGCATTGGCCATCACCAGATCGCGGCCGCTGAAGCGTTGGCCGATCAGCACCAGCGCCAAGGTATAGATGCCCCCCGCTACTGCGCCCAGCAGCACCAGCATTGGCCACAGCAACCATTGCGCCTGCAACAGCCATGGCAGCGCCAAGCCGATCAGCATCGCCACAATGCCGCAAGCCAGGTGCAAGCCAGTACGTTCGACCCGGTCGGCCAACCAGCCCAGCGGCAGCTGGAACAGCATGTCGCCGGCGAACACCACGGTCACCATCAACGCCGCCACGGCTACGGCCACGCCGTGGCCGGTGGCATAGATCGGCAGCAGCGACAGCACCACGGCGTCGAAGAACGAGAAGAACAGCACACCCATGCACAACGCCGGCGCCACCCGGAAGAACCCGGCCAGGCCGAAGCCTACGTCGTCTTCGGGATGCGCCACACGGTCGTTGGGTACGCTGAGCACGATGCACAGCAGCGCCAGGCCGTAGCACCCGCTGACCAACCACAGCAGCCACGGGCTCTGTGCGCCCAGCAGCGACAGCAGCGCCGGGCCCAGCACCTGGAAGCCGGTGAAGCAGGTGGCGTACAAGGCCATGATCTTGCCGCGGTTGTGCTCCGGGCACAGCTCGTTGACCCACGATTCGCCGAGGATGATCGCCACCCCCATGCCCAACCCCAGCATCAGACGCAGCAGGCCCAGTTGCCAGAGCGTGGCGAAACCCCAGTCGAGCAAAACGATGCTAGCCATGCACAGGCCGAAACTAAGCAGGTAGATGACCCGTCGGGTCAGGTGCCGGCAGCAGGCGTCGACCAGAAAGGCCGAGAGCATCATACCTGCGGCAGGAATCGCCGAGACGATGCCGATTTCCAGGGTGCTGGCACCTGCCGTCTGCAAACGCAGAGACACCAACGGCAAGGTCGCACCCAGGCTGAAACCCACCACCGAGACGGCGAACAGCAGCCCCACCAACAAACGCAGGTTCATCACATCGTTCCTCGAAGACACGTTCGGCGGCCCACAGGCACGGGCCGCACAGATTCCATCGGCCGACACTCGAAAGTGCGGACACGGGCGCAGCCAACCGCTTACGGCTCGGCAGCGCGAATCAGACGAGGTGCAGGTGGGGCGAGAAGGTGAAGGCGAACAGCACGCTGCGCCGGCGCTTGAGCACCGTGTCGCTCGGCCAGGCGCGATAGCGGGCCTGGAGGTCAGGCGGGCAGGCTAGCGAAGGCATGGAGAAGCGGCGCATGAGGTGTGCTGTAGAAAGGGGCAGGAGCCGCGACTCTAGGCCAGCCGCCCTGCCCCGTCAATCGGACGCGCTGGCGGGACCCGGGTCGACGAGCGGGGGCATCATGCGCGTGGCGGGCGCAGGCGGTGGATGCCAACATCGTCTCGGTCCACCCCTGCGCGCTGGGCCACAGCGCCATCGGCCTACTTGCTCGCAGCCTTCTTCGTGGAAGGCAACAATACCGTCAACAAGCCGAACAACGGCAGGAACGAGCACAGGTGGTACACGTACTCGATGCCGCGCAGATCGGCCACATAGCCCAGCAGCGCCGCGCCGATGCCGCCGAAGCCGAACATCAGGCCGAAGAAGATCCCGGCGATCATGCCCACGCTGTTGGGCACCAGTTCCTGGGCATAGACCACGATGGCCGAGAAGGCCGAGGCCAGGATGAAGCCGATGATCACGCTGAGCACGGTGGTCCAGAAAAGGTCGGCGTAGGGCAGCGCCAGGGTGAACGGTGCCACGCCCAGGATCGAGAACCAGATCACCGCCTTGCGTCCGATGCGGTCGCCGATGGGGCCGCCGAAGAAGGTGCCTGCCGCCACCGCGCCGAGGAACAGGAACAGGTGCAACTGCGAACTGGCCACCGAGAGGTCGAATTTCTCGATCAGGTAGAAGGTGAAGTAGCTGGTGAAGCTGGCCATGTAGAAGTACTTGGAGAACACCAACAGCCCCAGGATCACCAGCGCGCCGACCACCCGGCCACGGGATAGGCCGTGGGTCACGGGAACGGCTTTGCGTGCCCTGGCCTGGTTCAAGTGCCGGGCATACCAGCCGCGCAGCTTCAGCGTCACGCCGAAGAAGAACAGCGCCGCCAGGCCGAACCAGGCCACGTGGGTCTGCCCGAACGGGATGACGATGGCCGCCGCCAGCAGCGGGCCGAAAGCCGAACCGGTGTTGCCGCCGACCTGGAAAGTCGACTGCGCCAGGCCGAAGCGCCCGCCCGAGGCCAGGCGCGCGATGCGCGAAGTTTCCGGGTGGAAGGTCGAGGAGCCGATGCCGACCAGCGCCGAAGCCAGCAGGATCATGGCGAAACTGCCGACGAACGCCAGCATGACGATGCCCACCAGCGTGCACAGCGTGCCCAACGGCAACAGGTTGGGCGTCGGCCGGCGGTCGGTGAAGAAGCCCACCCAGGGCTGCAACAGCGAGGCGGTGACCTGGAAGGTCAGGGTGATCAGGCCGATCTGGGTGAAGCTCAGGTCGTAGTTGACCTTGAGCATCGGATAGATCGCCGGCAGCACCGACTGGATCAGGTCGTTGATCAAATGCGCCAGGGCGCAGAAGCCGATGATCGACACCACCAGGCTATTGGCGGGGTTCGTCGGGCTGGGGGCGGTGGAGGTCTGCGTACTGCTGCTGGCCATGGCCGGATCGTCCGTGGGCGGAGTGGAGGTCGATTATCCGGAAACAACTCGTTACTTAGCTACCTTTTTTACCACCCATCCGGCACGTACTTGCAAATGGTTCTCAATATAAATAGCATCGCTGGCACATTGCCCACTGCCGCTCCGGCCTTCCCCACGTCCTTTGCGAGCCGCCCGATCGATGAGCCCGATGCCCGCCTTGCAGCACCAATCCGACCCCGATCAAGATGCCTTGGAATGGTTCGCCTTGCTGCAACATCCCGACTGCGACATCTACCTGCGCCAGGCTTTCGACGCCTGGCGCAGCGACTCGGTCAACGCCCAGGCCTATGCCCGCCTGGAAGCCCGCCTGCACCGGTTACAGCCTGTGCCCGTGCAAGCACGCCCGCGCCCCCAGGTGATGACACTGCGCAAGAGCCGCCTGGGCATCTGCCTGGGCATGTTGTTCATCCTGAGCCTGACCGCCCTCGCCTACCTCTACTGGCCGTGGGCGCAGCGCCAGGCCAGCCAACTGCACACCGATGCCGGCGAACGGCGCACGGTGCGCTTGAGCGAAGGCTCCACACTGCACCTGGACAGCGCCAGCGCGATGAACCTCGACCTGCGCGGCCGCGTGCGGCATTTGCAACTGGTGCAGGGCCAGGTGTCGCTGGAGGTGAACCTGGACGGCCGCGAACTGGATGTGCAAGTGGGCGAGGCACGTATCCAGGTCTTCGGTACGCGCCTGCTGATCGCTCGGCATGCCGATCACGACGAAGTGCAGGTGCTCAACGGCAAGGCGGTGGTGCAGCAGAATGGCGAGCAGCGTCTGGTGTCGACCGGCGAGCGGCTGACGTTCGACGGCCAGGGCCTGTACCAGGCGGAAAAGATCGATACGAAGACCGCCGACGCTTGGCGCCAAGGCCACCTGATCGCCAAGGATCTGCCGCTGGGTCGGGTGTTGGAGCGTCTGGCGAGCTACCAGGGGCAACGGCTGTGGCTGTTGGACGAACAGACGGCCCACCGCCAGGTGAGCGGCGACTTCGACCTGGACCGCCCTGCCGATACCCTTCAGCGCCTGGCCGCCGATCAGCGATTGCAGCTGCACGACGTGCTCGGCCAGTGGTTGCTGGTGCGATGATCGAGGGCATTGGCCTAAGTTTCTGAAAGCGTGCGGATTTTTTTCACAGGGAGTGTTGACAGGGGCGTCGGCGAAGAGAATAATGCGCGCCAGTTGGCTACATAGCTCAGTTGGTTAGAGCATAGCATTCATAATGCTGGGGTCCGGGGTTCAAGTCCCTGTGTAGCCACCAAACATCTGCTAGACGATGTGCGCATCGTCAAGCAACCAAGAAGCCCGCCTTGTGCGGGCTTTTTCGTTTCCGCCACATCACCTTTCTACCCTTATCTTGCCGCCGTGTTTACCCGTGTATGAAAGCAGCACGGCTCGTAAAGCATTTGCGTCTTCCGTGTGCGAAACATCTCAATTGATTCGGTGGCCTGCGCTGTCAGGGCTTGCCTGAACCGCGATCATTATTGAATCTCGACAAGTTGGCTGAACGCCGCTCGGCACCCGTATTACTGTGCGAAAGCGAGCAGCTGCTGATAGTACAACTGGCCGACCTGACGGCGCTCCCCAGCATGAACGATAAGCGCCCGAGCTTTTAACCAGGGGAGTGAAGCGAAGTGGCGATGCTGCCTACGCTTAGACCGGGGGCTGGACAGGTAAACATTCAGCAGAGCTTCAACGCACCGCGCAACTCATCAGTGCTGCGACGGCTCGAAGCGCGCCCGTTTGGTTACTCGCCTGGGCTGGCATGGGGACGCCTACCTAGTTCCGGATCGGCAAATTGGAGCCAGCCCGGAGTATCTGCACTTTACGAGGCCAGTGCCCAACTGCCACCTATCACCCAGGCCGGTACGCTGGAGCAGTGGCAACAGCAGATCGGCGCACGGTGTGTAGGTAATCACCGACTGGCGTTTGTGGTGTGCGTGGCTTTTGCGGGCGCAGTGCTGCACCTGCTTGGCCAGGAGTCCGGCGGTTTTCATCTGTATGGCGACAGCTCCGGCGGCAAGACCACCCACCTGCAAGTTGCAGCGTCGATATGGGGTGGCCCGCGCTTGGTCCGCTCGTGGCGCTCTACCGATAACGCCTTGGAAAGCATCGCGGCCGCGCATTCGGATGGCCTTTTGGTGCTCGATGAGATCGGAGTGTGATCCACGGATCATTGGCGAACCGGTCTACATGCTGGGCAACGGCACCGGTAAGGCGCGGGCAAGTGATCGAGGAATGTCAGGGCGCCAGGTGCAAGAGTGGCGGTTGCTGTTCCTTTCGATCGGAGAGAGGACACTCGCGCAACAGATGGCCGAAGCGAACAAAGACCTGAAAGCTGGCATGGAGGTACGCTTGCTTGCAGTCCCGGCAGACGCGAGCAAGGGAGTGGGTTTGTTCGAGGAGTTGCACGGGTTTGAGGATGCTGCTGCGCTGTCAGATGCACTGAAAGCCAGAGTGAACAGATTCTATGGCTCTGCGGCACTGGCATTTCTGTCCGCCCTCTGCGACCCGGTCAAGCTGTGTGCTTACACCGCTATGGTGTGCAGCACCATGGAGTGCTTTGCAGCGAAAGCACTGCCCGCCAGCGCCAGCGGACAGGCGCATCGCGCCGCTACGCGCTTTGGCTTGGCAGCAGCAGGAGAACTTGCCACCGCCCTGGGCGTTACAGGATGGCCAGACGGTTTAGCTATCGATTCCGCCCGCGTTTGCCTGAGGGCCTGGCTAGCGGAGCGAGGTGACGCAGGGAACTTGGAAGGTGACGCCATCCTTGCGCGTCTGCGCCAAGTGATCGAGCGCTTCGGGGAGAGCCGCTTTACGCGCTGGGAGTCGGCGGCCGCGAAAGTGGATGAGCATGGGCCTCGGACAATCGACCGCCTGGGCTTTCGCAAAGCGATGGAGCATGGGGTCGGCGACACGCTGCACACCACGACGACCTGTTACGTCCTCCTCGAAGCATGGCGCTCTGAGATCTTTCGCGGCATGGACCTTAATGCGGTGAACAAAGAGCTCTATGCCGGCCACTTATCTACGACCTTCTGGTAGTTAATCCAATCGTGTTTGGGAAACATTGCGCGAACCAAGCACATCGCGACCCAAAACGCTGGATGTGCGCCCCATGTAGCAGCCGACCACGCTGCTGGAGGGAAAAATAATTTAGGCAATGCTAAAACCGCGGTCATTGATAAGACGCGGATTGACTGAGTAGGTTTGGGTGCAATGTGGTAGTCGTCAGCCGAAGCAATCTTTACCCGGTACGCGTACCGAATGGGTCCAGAAGTTGATCGACAGCGACATCGTTAACGAAGAGACTTGATGAAACCAGCCTTCAGGCAAAAATAGAAGGTCGCCGGGGCCCAATCGAACGTGCAGAAAGTCCACATTCCTGGCTGCCGGGAAGTCTTCCCAGTTCGGCTTGCCCGGATTGAAATCACATCCTTCCAAGCCGCCATCTGGTGAGGTTGCCCAACTACCCAAAGCCTCGCGATGATGCGGAGCGGCCAGCAATATCGATTTCTCACCCCAGACTTGGGCGAACAAATTATCGGAGTCATCTCGGTGAAGTGGCGTCAGGGTGCCAACGGGCCCTAACCAGAACCTTGGCGCTATGTACTGAGAGCGCTCAAACAACTCGGGAAACCGGATCAGGTGCATCCACTGCCGCGGCAGTTGGTTATTTCCCATGTAAGCTGCTGGTTCGTCACTGGTTGGTTGGCTTGCATGTTTCATCCCAGCGACAAAATCCACTACCTTTACGGCCTTGAACTCACGCTCAGAAAGAAACGCACGATCGGCGTATTGCCCGTGCCGACTGATGCCCTGTACGTCGGAAAAATGCTCTAGGGCTTGCTCCACTGACATCTTTGCCAATGGCCAATCGTCGAGCGCCGAGCTTAGCACCAGAGGTTTACCGACCGCCCGGTATTGGTTTGTGAATTCGTGTACCGAAATCTGTTGCGCGGCCCGTCGCTCGATGACGTCATGCTTGTCAAGACTAGCCGACAATTGCTCGCTGAAGCGAGGCCGGGCTGGGTAGCGGCGGTCCATCTCTACCCGCTCCCCACCGCCGCCATATAATGCTCGATTGACTAGTTGCGGAAGCAATGTCGCCAGACCGAGGCGCCCTGAGATTTTGAGCTGCCCTTGGGCAAAGAGCGCTTCAATATCGGACTTTCCCCGCATGATTGAGAGAAATACTGATGTGTCCATGGCGATAGTCACATCTGCCTGCGGATGCCTACCCGTATGAACCTGGGCGGAAGCCGGCGCACGCACCCAGAAGTGTTGCTGTCCGGAAAACACGAACTGGAAGATGCCGGCAACCCCCACTTCATTAGCTCGCGCAAATAACGACGACAGCGCGGACTGCAATAACATATCGATCTCCAATCAAAATCGCTTCAGACTACTTTGCGAATACAGTTCCGTGCTCATGCACCACACCTTCGATTGCGCAGCGCTCGGCCAATGCGCCATCGAATGAGATCAACCGGTCCGTTGTGGCTTTCCAGTCGGCCAGGCGGTGATAGGCATTGATGAACCAGCTAAGATTCTCGCAAAGGTTACCGAACGCCGAGTTGATCTGCATGACCTCGCCAAACATTATGGCACCGGAGAAAAACCGGGGCACAGCCAGCAGGCTGCTAAATATCAGGGAGAGCTGACCGTAACTCTCCGTGAATAGTGACAGTCGCATTTTCACGCGAATGGTACGGCGCATGTTCGCTAGACTGATATCCAGTCTCTCGCTTATTCGGTCTTTCTCGCCGTGGCGGCCGGAGAAGGCTTCCTGATCACTGGAACTGTCGCGGAAGCGAATCAAGAAGTAACGCAGGTCTGCTTCGGAGCGCTGCTGATTATTGCTTAAGGATACCAATTTGAAACCAATTTTCTGGCTGACGCAGGTGCCTAGAGCTGCATAAACAATGGCAGCCCAAAACATGTAGGCGGGAACCGTGACACCTAACAGTTGTGCACTGCCCGATATTCCAATTAATACCGCACTGAAAGATACGATACTGGCCAACGTATAGAAAATACCGCAGGCCAAATCAATGGTCTCGAACGTAAACTTATTTATGTCCTCCGCAATGCGCTGGTCAGGATTGTCGACCTGCTTTTCGATCTGCTGAGGGCGGATTGACTCGACAATCCATGCCGAAAGGTAATGATTGGTCAACCAACGTCGCCACCTCAACGCAAATACATCAACCCAATAAGTGATCAACACCGAGCGCAGTACAGAAAACAGCATGACTCCGAGGAAAATCAGCACCAATTTGTAGAAGGTATAGGGATCATGGTTCTGAATGGAATTATAGAAGTGCTTGTACCATTCGTTGATTGCCAGTGCAGTGGTTACCGCAAGAAGAGACAAAACGACCAGCGCAAGCAACGAACACCAAGCGAAGACCTTTTCTTCGCTTCGCCAATACAACGACACCACCCTAAATGTATTGCGAAGAAACGACGTTTCGTCAAGGTTTTCACAATGCCCTTTGCTGATTTTATAATTCATTTGGCGTCACGGTTTGAATGATCATTATTTTGGGAGTGTGCCCCCTAATTATTCTCTTCGGGCGATTACTCAAAGCAAAACGCGCAAAGGGCGGTAGCATCCTTTAGCTACCGTCACTAGTTTATTCGTGAGCTGCCACGATAACTACCCTACAGGTGTAGGGCTTCGCCTAGGATCTATCAGGATTTGCGAGAAAATTATTTTTTATACTATGTTGAAAGACTTTGAATTAGTCACATGCTCAGATTAAGCCGAATGCCATTCCGACCACTCTTCGACAGTTTATGCCCTATTTGAGTGGCGTCTCAGCAATTTTAGAGCTTGGTTTAGTGGCTCTTTACTCTTATGAAAAGCCAGTGCCAAGAAAAATTAAGGTGTACTCAATTTTATTTGCCCTATAATCCAATGCAAGAGTGGAAGTAGTTATGGTGGCTGCCATCAATTCGCGCTTGATACATACATATTTTTCCTAGATAGGCTGCTGCCAGTGCTATGATTATGCCCGATACAGCTACACTCATCACTGCAAAACCTAGTGCACCCATACCCTTATTTACAAGGCCCATCGGGTTGATTTGCCCATGCTTGTTCTGACCCTTTGACTTTGCATTCGCCGCACCTTCTATGGCTTACAGTCACCAATCTCCCAGCAACTCTTTATGGCCACCCCTACAGATGTAGGGGTGGCCCTATGCCCCATCGCTGTTAAAATGAATGTTCACCATCACCCCTTCAAAATGTACCACCTAGTAAAAATCGTCTAATAAGGATATTGATCCAATGAGAGACCTAACTGAATACGAAGTCGCTGGGATTTCCGGCGCTGATGCTGGTACAACTTTCGTGACAACCGCAGCTGGCACCGTAGGTGCCGCAGTGGGCTCAGCTATCAGCTCGAGATTGGGCTTCGGCCCTTCCTCTGGTGCTGCAATTGGCAGTGGAGCAGGGGCGGTGGCAGGGGAAGCGACTTACAACGCATTCAGGGATTCCGCTAGAGCTTGGGATCCTTCGGTGTTCGCAGGAACAATGGGCTTCCCGCAAACAGTCGGGTCCTAATCAGCATTTGGTGATCATGGCGCACTTAAAGGGTGCGCCAGCACATCTACTACCACCACTGCGGTCAGGTTGAGCCCAAAGATGCAATATACTCTAAAACGCATAAAGTTGAGCGATCAACTATTACAAGACCCACTGAAAGCTCTTGCACTATTTGAGAGGATTTTACTCAATGCCGCTTTAACGCTATTGGTATTCTTTATCCTCAAAGAAACTGAAATTACGTCTGGCTTTTTAACAGCGGCGGCCTTTGGCGGGATGTTTACATTTTCCGTCATAACCTTAAAGGCCATGTATTATGACCAAGCACTCTCAGAGATTAATTTGAAAAGCCAAAACTCAAAAATGGCAGTGGATAGTGCCCTTAGAAATTTTGGCTATATGCAAAACGAAAAGGGTGAATATTTTGTGCCAAAAAAAATGTTCAGCCTGTTTTTTCGCTGCCGCAGCGAAAAGATCACAATGACGGCTCAAGGCTTAAACCTTAAATTGAAAGGCCCCTACACTAAAGTTGCAAATCTGCTAACAATGCTGACCAGTGTTGAAAGCACATCAACTTAGCGAAGCGAACATTTAAAAATAACTTAAGGGTGCTCGAAGTTTCATGCTGCCAGCCTCTTTAAACTTGAAAGTAGTTAGCAGATAACAGTTTATCGCTCCTGAGCCTTATGGCGCGCCATCGAAAGAATTTTATAGCCGCCCTGTTACTACGCACTTTCGAGATAGCTGAGATTTGCACCCGAGTGGCAGCGTGCCTAGCGCTGCTTGGCTAAGAGGAGTAAAAAAATCATAGGCAGATTACCGGCACCGATATAGGCACCTTTGCAGTTATTTCCCGACATGTCGCCCACCGCTTGTTATGACTCCGTCACCAAGCCCTGCGGTCGTCCCATAAAGATTAAGTCGACGCCGGCAGGTCAGGTAAAGGAACCGAGTTAGAGCATCAGCTCCTGCCGCCAGCGCCAGATCAGCTCCGTTAATACTCCCATCACCGATCTCACTATCGAGATAATTAACGACTCCAAGTGTCGCAATATATACTATCGTGCGAGGAATAAAGACAACTGCAATCATCTCGAGTTCTTCTACTGCTATGTCTTACGGCTTTACAAAATCTCTATGGTTACATAGACAATTTTGGGCTTTACCCTATAGCTACTAGTAGCGCCAATAAAATTTTCTGCAGCAGTGATCAAATTGCCCAGAAACCTAGGCGTCCCAAGCTCGCCGCTAGACGCAATCGCGCACGGTGCCAGCCATTTAATGCAGCAATATGCTCCTGCTCTGCCATTGCATAAGCAGAAGAAGCATTGAGCAGCTCGATCATACTACCCACTCCAGAGCGATAACGTCCTTGGATTACGGTCAGGGCGAGCACTGCCTGCTCGACCCATTCAGCGGTCCTGTTCAACGCCTGAGTTTCGGTACCGAGGGCCTGATAACTGGCCCACAACTCCAATGCCACACGCTGCCGAGCATCGTCCAGTTCTGCTTCCTGGGCCTGCACCCTGGCCCGTGCCCCCCGAACCTGATAGGAAGGGCCAAACCCTTCGAACAGCGGGATACTGACTTGAAGACCAACGCTGTTATCACGGATATGGCTATCGCCGTCGAACGCCATGGATTGATGGGTCTTAATATCCGACAGTGAGGCAACTAACGACAGCGATGGGCGGCCGGCAGCCTGGCGTTCGGCGACGGCTGACTTTGCTGCCTCCAGCTTCGCCCTAGCGGAGATCAATGCAGGATGGTCGTTGCCGGCCTGCTCAAGAAGTGTATCCAGACCTTTTACGAAGGTGGTATCCGGCCGTCGCGTCAGCGTTTGCGCTAGTATGAGTCGAGTCTGCGGCGCCAGTCCCATGCGCACGGCGATCTGGCCTTCGGCTTCGCGCATCACGCCTTGGCCGCGAATCAAGTCAAGACTAGCCTGCGAATACGCGGTCTGCGCCTGCAGGCGGTCGCTCAGCGCGGCGGCGCCAGCATCGAACTTGGCGCTGGCGTCTTTGAGATTCTCGGTGGCCAACGCGGCAACCTGTTCGGCGGCCCGTTGCCTATCTTGGGCGGCCAGGGCTTCGTAGTACAAGCTGGCTGCCTGCACGAAGGCCTCTTGCAAGCGCTCATTCTGATTGGCATTAGCCGCCACCAGCAACTGACGGGCATTGCGCACGTTGGCCTCACGCTGGCCAGAGTCGAACAGCACCCAGCTCAGGCTCAGACGATGGTCCAGCTGACGTTGACGCCCTTCGGAGGAGTCTGTCTGTTCGTAATGTGTGGCATTGTGACCGCGGCTGTAGGAACTTGTGGCATCGAGCCTAGGCAGATACGCCGAGCGCGCTATTCCAACCTGCGCTGCCTGTGCCTTGGCCTGTGCCCAGGCATATCGGACCTGCGGGTCATGGCACAATACCCGCTCGACCATGATCTCCAGGCTAAGCACCTCCGGCAGCGCTCCATCCGCGCAGGCGGCGCCCAGGCCTATGCCATCGAGCACAGCGGCAGGCGCCACGGCGGCGTCCGTCGAGAACATGTCCAGTGCATCGGTGCAGGACGCCCATGTGCACATAAGCGCTAGCAGGCAACGTTTGAAGACATCTGCTCTCATGGCGTGATAGCTTCGCCCAGGTCTGAGGATACGCACACAGTCCGCTGATCAAGCACCACCCGCCCCGCATCGAGACGCACTACCCGATCTGCGGAGGCGATCGTCTCAGCGCGGTGGGCAACGATGATTCGTGTCACGTCGAGTGCGCGCACTGCAGCATTGACACATTGCTCGCTAACGACATCGAGATGACTTGTGGCCTCGTCAAGAATGAGTATGTCTGGTCGCCGGTAGAGTGCCCTTGCCAACAACACGCGTTGTTTCTGCCCGCCGGACAGTACGGTACCCATGTCGCCTACCAGAGTGTTGTAGCCCATTGGCATGGCCGCAATGTCGGCATCGATAGCTGCCATGCGTGCGCAATTCGTTGCCCATTCCAAGTCAGGACTTGTTTCGAAAAATGTGATGTTTTCCAAAAGTGAACCTGCGAATAGGCAGTCGTCCTGCATAACCGTGCCGATCCTCCCGCGCCAGGACTCCAGACCAAGCTGGCGCAGCTCATGCCCAGCCATGCGGATCTGGCCGCTGGTGGGCGGCAGTACTCCAAGCAGCACGTTCACCAGAGTGCTCTTGCCACATCCGGAAGTCCCGGTGATGGCAACGGACTCTCCGGGAGCAATGCGCAGGTCGATTCCATCAAGCACCAGCGGTTCATGCTCGGAGTAACGATAGCTGAGGTTATGAATGTCGATGCTCATCCGCCCGGCTGGCCAGTTCACCGATTGAGACGCATCGCGCTGCTCCTCGGGCGGCTGCAGGACGATGTCAGCCAGTCGCTCGCCCTGCAAACGCAGCATATGCAGTTCGAAAAGGTGGTCAACTAGACTTGCCACACGGCTGACAAACTGGCCTTTGTACGCCATGAACGCTATTAACACTCCCACCGTGAAGTGGTTGTCCATCACCAAAGCAGCACCAAAGCCAATAGTACACAGGTTTTCCAGGCCGAAGATCAACGCATTCAACTGGGTATAGAGCAGCTGCAGTTTCTGTGTGCGTAATCCCGCGTTGATCTGCGCTACTAGCAGCCCCAGCCAGGTGGAACGCCTTTCGCTTTGCCGTTGAAATAGCTTTAGCGTGCGTATACCGCGCAGGGTTTCAAGAAAGTGGCTCTGTTGGCGGGCTGCATGCACGATCTGCTCTTCGCTGGCACGGCGTAGAGGGCCATACCATACCCAGCGCACGCAAATGTAGGCGAGCATAGCCAATATCGCGATCATCGCCAGCAATGGGCTGTACAGGAACATCAGTACCAAGGTAGCAATGGTCATCAGGCCATCGAGAATCGTCGAAAAGAACGCAGCAGTTAATGTATGCTGAATTTCGTCAACAGCCCCGAAGCGAGAGACCACATCGCCCAGATGGCGCTTCTCGAAGTACTGGATAGGCAGGCGTAACAGGTGGCTAAATACATTTGCCCGCCATTGCACGCTTAGCAAAGTGCTCATGTGCATCATAACCCAAGACCGCATGGTACTGACTAATTGCTGCATCAGCAGCAACAGGCCAAAGCCAATCATTAACGTGTTCAACAGGTCGCGGTCTTGGGTAACCAGAACATTGTCGAGCGTCCATTGTAACAGGAACGGACTAACTAGCGAGAACACTTCCAGCGCCAGCGCCAACAGCAATACTTGGACCAGCCCGCGGTAAAGCCCGCTGATGCGCCCCAGCATTCTCGTCAAGCCGAGTTGAGGCTTGCTAGCCTGCTGTTCGAAGCCCTGCTCGGGCCAGACCTCTAGTGCAACGCCAGTGAAACTGTTGCTCGCCTGGGCCAGGCTAAGTTGCCGTACTCCCTGTGCAGGATCATGCAAGGTCAAGCGCTGCCCGTTGACTGCCTTAAGCACCACGAAATGGTTGAAGTTCCAGTGCAGCACGCATGGCAACTTGAGCTTGTTCAAGTCGCCCAGCTCCAGCCTTACCGCTCGGGTGCCAAGCTCGAGTCGCTGCGCGGTCTGCATCAATTGCCTGAGGGTGATGCCTTTGAGCGAGACGCTGAACTCCCGGCGCAGCTCCATTAGCGTCGTATGGTGCCCGTATAGACCAGCTATCATGGCCAGGCAAGCGAGTCCGCACTCGGTGGCCTCCGTCTGCAGGATGAGCGGCAGGCGACGTCCCAGTGTGGGAGTAATGGCATTAATGTAGTTCATGCATGCATTCCTAAAGCTTGCCGGTCAGGCTGTAGAGCGGTTCGAGCACCCACTCGTATAAATGCCGAGTTTCTTGCAGAACATCCGCCTCAAGCAGCATGCCTGCCTGCAGCGGGCGGGATTCACCATAAGCCAGCACTGCTTGTTTCTGTATCCCCACGCGAATGCGATAGATCTGTTCGCCGCTGCCCCCCAAGCCCGGCACGGTCCCCACAACATTGGCAAGCTCGGCGGCCGAAAGCGTAGTTCTGGAAACGGAAATCACTTGGCCATGATGCTGGCCGAACTTTTGATAGGGGTAGGCTTGGTAACGCAGCAGCACAGCATCGCCAGACCGGATGAAGCCGATGGCCTTGCTGGGTACATACAGTTCCGCTTGCAGGCTCGCATCCGCGGGCACTAGGGTCATCAGTGATCTCGAACTTTCTACGACCTGCCCCGGCTCGGCTAGGATGGAAGTGACCATGCCTGGCTGCGGCGCCATGATGACCAATGAGCGCTTAGCTTCGCTCTCGATCAGCGCCTGCTGCAGCGACGACAGTGAGCGGCCAATGCTGGCCAGTTGATTATCATGCAGCGAGGCCAGCCCGGCCCGCTCGTGCTGGCGCTCGATCAACTGCTGTTTAAGTACTGTGGACTCGCGCACCAATCCCTGAAGGCTCTGGCGCTGACCAAGAAGCTCGGCCTGCCGCTGTTGCAACTGGTCCATGGAAATGTAGCCTTTATCCATGAGGCCCTGGTATCGATCTGCAGCATTGCTGGCCAGTTGCACAAGCCGCTGTTGGCTGGCGATTTGCTGGACCAGCGTTTTCAGCTCCTGAGTCAGGCTTTGCACTTTGCTGTCGAGGCTCAGGCGCGCTTCGACTTGCAGCTGATGTTGCTTGCGCAGTTCTTCCTCTAGGGAATCACGCTGGTGCTTGAGCTGGTCACTAACCTCTGCCTGGACAGGCCCAGAATCAACTGAACGCTCACTGGAAATCAGCAACAGCCTAGCCCCCTGTTCTACCAGTTGACCCTCTTCGACGAAACGCTCCAGCACGACACCATACTGCGGCGCGTGAATTTTCAACTGCCCGGATGAAAGGACCAGTTGGCCCGACACTGCGCTGCGCCGGGTATAGCTGCCGTAGAAGAAAAAACTCACGACCATCACCGCGAGCAACAATGCCACGAGTGCCATCACGGTGAAGGAAACGGGTCTTACAAGCATGATGTCACCCAGCCAGTTGCTCTGTCGCGCGGACAGAGCTTCATGCCGAAACAAGGGGGCCTTACCTGTCACGTAATCATCCTTTACTTGGCCGGCCGTCATGATCCCGGCTCAACGCGACAGGACCAGTCGCGTCAAGAATCCACTCTCGGTATCGAAAAAAAAAGAATCTCCGCATTAAATAGTTGATCGAGCCGCTCGTCCCATTGCTGCCACGAGTAAAGCAGTACACGCAGCCACTCGATTTATGCCAACCGCTGGTTGACGGTCGATGACTACAGCAATAAGGAGCTACACGTTGAACATCACGGAACGAGAACATGACGTCATTCACTATTTATCAAAAGGGTTGAGCAACAAAGAAATCGGGAAAAAATTGGGTATTAGCCATCATACCGTCAGAGATCATTTGTCTTCGATATTTAAAAAATTAAACGTCAGCAGCCGTGTCGAACTAGCGATTTTTGTCCATTCACTGACATCGCTTGCCTAAAACGCTTTATTATTCACACTCTCGAACTCGAGGCCACCCTACACCTGCAGGGTGGCGCTTGGGCGTTGTAGCAGGGTATAAACGGTCCCTGCCCCGCCAATTCTAAACTTAAATTGGCAGTGACGGCACCAGTCCGCCCACCGCTGTCTAAATTATGCCATGCAGATGAACGTTTCAGAAAAGAAAGCAGCTCAACTAAATGAGCTGTACGAAGTATTCGTCCCATTCGATACAGTTTTTTTGAAGGAGGTAAAGTTATTTATCTCAACGAATCGCTGTGTCAACAACAGACTTCGGAAACCGTGCTTGCTTCCTACAGTTACTTGATCAAAACTGAGGACTTACCGCGGTGCGACAGTGCACCGCGCAAGACTTTCATGGCTGAACGCTATGGCGGCGACGGTATTCTCAGTAACGGCGGCGGAGCGCGCTGCGGGTTCGATGGCACTTGGCAACTTAAGGGGCTGGGTGCCAATGCCCTGGTTGGTCACGATGTCGACATAGACCACGGGGATGGCAATTTGTCGCTGACCACCGCGCTTTACGAATCAATCTGGGCAGAGATCATCGAGTCTGTGCTGCCTTTCGGAGCGACGCGTACATTCGCCATCCTTGATACAGGCCTAACTTACGGCACCAGGAAAGGAACATTGAAACGCGGCCTTCTCGTGCGCCAACCGGTTGTGCGCCCTGCGCATTTCATCAGGTCCGTTTACTTCAGACAAAATCGCCTAGATGGTCTGGGCGAGGATGCGATACGGGTAAAGCGGGCAATTCACCGGCTTGTCGAATTTCTCCCCACGGTGCCGGGCTCGATCATCCCGCCCACACTCGAACAACGCCTAAAAAGCGGCCTTGTTGAGTTGGCCGACCGCTACGCCGAGCAATTCGCGGCTGCGCGAGCAAAGCACGTTATCCATTTCAATGTCAGCGCATCCAATATTTCACTGGCAGGCGGCTGGCTGGACCTAAGCGGTGTTCGTATTTTCACTAGCGACGTTATACACGATCGCTCCAGCATCGATCGTTTTAATACCGAGTACCTTCCCGCCCTGCAAAGCCTGCAGAGCATGTGTTACTACTTGGGCAAATATACGGTCGTTGAAGATGACGTTTCGCTATGCCTTTGGCAAACGACTATGGAGCACTTTACCCAACGCTACAATCATTACACTTACCTGTATGAGGTTGCTCAGGCCGGGTTCCCGCTTTGGTTGTTGCGTGCAGTTGAAAATACCTCTGAGTTCACCACCTTCGCCAGGACACTTCACCGCGCTCTGGAGCTTGACGAGTTTACGGTCACCTCCATAGTCGACACTGTGGGTTGGGACGGATATGAACGCTGGAGTGGACCACTTTTTCACGCTTTGTTGTCTGGCCTGGGCCAGGACGCTGTAGCAGTCGGCCCGGCCTGGCTGGCGAGTAACCCAACGCTAGCCGCTCAACTGCGCTCAAGTTACGGACAGCTGTTTGACAGGGTTGCGCAGGCTGCTGGCGATCACTGCATCGACCGCCAGCATTTGCACCTCGCTCTGCTGATCAATACCACGCGGCTGAACCGTAGCCATCGCGTGTTGCATGAGCTGCAAAGCCAGATTGAAGCCCTCGACGACAAACCAGACGATGACCGGAGGGCGGCCCTGCATACCTTGCAAGACCACGCGCTGTTTGCAGCACGCTTCAACCTCGGCCATGAACAGCCGAACGCCTTGCCGTTCTGGTCCACTGCCACACTGGCCATCAGCTTTAATCCTGAAACCGGCAGCTTCACCTTACCCAAGCGTGCTACACAATCGCTGACCCTGAAGGAGTTGCAGGCCGAAGCCGATGGCGATGATGAAATCAAGCACGTATTAAGCTTCTACCCTGGTCTGGCGAGCTAAAAAGATGAACAGATATTACAACCTGCTGACCAGTTGCCGGGATGACAGGCTCAATGACAAGGCGACGATGCTGGGCCACGCGGCCTTGGTCATGGCCGGCTGCCGACGTTCTTCAAGTTTTCAGATACGAACGTTGTGCTACTGGCTCGCACCCGCTATTGAACACTCTCAGTTCATCATGCTCTTCGACTCATCATCTAGCCCCCGAGGTTTTCTGACCTGGGCGCATCTGGCGCCTGATACAGAAGAAAGATTTGTGCAGGACCCTAATTTTCTGTTGCATCCCAGTGAGTGGAATGAGGGTGGGCGGGCTTGGGTGATCGATTTCTGCTTCCCTGGTGGCGCTGTCAAAGAGGCATTGGTCATGCTTAGGAAACTCTTACGCGAATCTGGCGTCAGTGAGATTTCCTGGGCACGCAGACGTGCTGATTATTCGATCCGGCGAATTGGGAGCTGCAGGATTTGAATGTCCTTGTAGCTAAACGATCCATATGCCGTGTGTTGCTTAGCGATCTACGTCGCTTGCTTTCAGGTAGTAGCCGGGCATTCCCAAAGTAGCAGCGCCTTGTAATCCTCCATACTCTGCGCCGCCATCAACCGCTCCAGCACATGGCGCAGCTAGGCATAGGTCTCACGCCGGTGCACTTTGGCGGTTCCGATCAGGCCGTAGATCTGTGCGCTGGCAATGGTACCTTGCGGCGAGTCGCTGAACATCCAGTTCTTGCGGCCAATCACAAATGGCCGAATCGCATTCTCCGCACGCTTGCTATCCAGCAGCAGTTAGCTGCACTCAACATATTATTCAAGTCTGCTCCAGTTATTCGCTAGATAGCCCACCGCCTTGCCCAAAGCGGTACGCGACAGGTCCGGAATTTTAACCTTTTCTACCATTCCGTTCAGTGGCCACATAGTGCCGAAAAGCTCGGCATCAATGTCGCAGGAAGGCAGTGGTTCAGTGTCTATCGCAAATGGCTCGTCAGCGACGCTGGTATTGCATTAGGTCAGTTGGGTCATTCACTTTGAGTGGGCGGCCTCAGGTTCCAAGTGCAACAGCCAATAGATAGTGTTGAGCCGATTGGTCGCCAGCAATTGCAGATGATCCGTCAACACTTCAACAGGGAATTTCCAGCCCAATGTCTGACGAGGTCGGGTATTAAGCAAGTCGGCAATCTCGTCCAGCCGCTCCTGGCTTACCAGCGACAAATCGGTGCCCTTGGGTAAGTACTGCCGGAGCAGGCCGTTCGTGTTCTCGTTGCTGCCTCTTTGCCAAGGGCTGTGCGGATCAGCGAAGTAGATCTTCATTCCCGTACGCGCTGTCAGCTCTTCATGCTTGGCCATCTCGCTGCCTTGGTCGTGGGTCATGGTTTTGAGCAGCGCCGGTGCCATCCGCGAAAGTTCTCGCGTCATTGCCTCCAGCGCGGCATCTGCGGTGGGCGCATCCAACTTGGCCAGGATCACGAAGCGGCTCGTGCGCTCGACCATCGTCGCCACTACCGAGCAACTGTTTGCGCCCATGATCAGGTCGCTTTCCCAATGACCTGGCACTTGCCGACCTTCGACCTCTTCAGGCCGGTAGCGAATATTCTGTTCAGTTGGATAGCGCTCGCGCCGAGCTGACGCAGTGCTGTGAGCACGCCGCTTGCTGCCGCCCTGGCGCAGGTAACCGATGAGTTGGCGCTTCAGCTCGACGCGTGGGTATGCATGAATTGTCAGGTAGATCGTTTCGTGACTCACATGCCGCTCGGGATTGTTAGGCCAGTAGTTCTTGAGTCACGCGGCAATTTGCTGAGGAGACCAGCCTTTGGCCAACATGCTGCGCACGACTTGGAACAGTTCACAGTCAGGGGCAAGAATCTTGTCGCGCCTTGGGACGTGTCTGAGGGCGTGCGCTCGGGCACCGGCAGCGCTGGCTTCATAGCGCTCAGGCTGCAACTGGCGTCGAACTGAACTGGCCTAATGATTTTGGACACCTTCATCGGGCGCTATGATGGCGCCCAACTGGAGGCAAAATCAGTGCGTAAATCTTATTCAAGAGAATACAAAGTCCACGCTGCCGAAATGGTGCTGGACGGTGGTCAGTCAGTCCCCGAAGTCTGCGCGGCCCTTGGGCTTGGGCCCACGGCATTGCGTCGTTGGGTTGAGCAGGTGCGTGAAGAGCGAGCCGGCAAGGTTCCAGTTGGAGCCAAAGCGATCACCCCCGAGCAGCAACGAATTGAAGAACTCGAAGCGCTGATTCGGCAAAAAGATCGGGATATCGAAATCCTAAAAAAGGCCAGTGCTCTTCTGCTTCGGGACTCCAAAGATCGTTTTCGCTGATCAACGAGCTGAGTGAGCAATACCCTGTTATCGACTGCTGCCGCGTGCTTGGGGTCAAGCGCAGCAGGTTCTACGCGTGGCGCAAACGGCAAGAGCGTGAAAATCCGGCCAGAGATGCTCTGCGCCTGCTTGCAGTCAAGCATTTCGACGCGTCGCGAGGTGCCTCTGGTTCACGAACGCTGGTGCAGGAATTACGCCGTGAAGGACACGAGGTCGGACGATACAAGGTGCGCACACTAATGCGCGAAGCTGGCCTGAAGTGTAAACAACGCAGGCCGCACCGGTATCGGTCATCCGGGGCAGAAGCATTGATCGCGCAGAATCAGCTGAAGCGCAATTTCAAGGTTTCGACGATCAATGAGGTTTGGTGTGGCGATGTGACTTACATCCAGGTTGGCAGGCGCTGGTTGTACCTGGCCGCTGTGATTGACCTCTATGTCCGTCGAGTGGTGGGTTGGGCGTTCTCCATGATTGCCGATGTCAATTTGGCTTGTAATGCTCTGCGCATGACTGTCGAATCGCGCGGTAGGCCGACGGGTGTGATGTTTCACTCAGATCAGGGCTGTCAGTACACCAGCCATAAATTCAGGACCGCACTCGATGAGTACAACTTGAATCAAAGCATGAGCCATCGGGGCCAATGCTGGGATAACGCCGCTATGGAACGATTCTTGGGCGCATTGAACTCAGAATGGAGCCGGCAGGGGGTTACGAGACCGAATCTCAGGCACGAGTGGATATCCAAGCTTATCTCATGCGCTACAACCTCAAGCGCCTCCACAGCTACAACGGTTACGAAACACCGGTAGCCATGGAGGAAAAGCTCAAGATAGCGGCATGAACCTTAACCGGTGCCCAAAATTACTTGACCAGTTCAAACTTGCGCCTGCAAGCACTAAGCGCTACCTGCCCATCCAGCGAACACGCGAGCGCGCAGCGGCTGGGCACGGCAGAGAGTGCGATGCGTGCGGGCGCCACCTGACAGCTGTCAGCCATCGAAACCGGTGAGCGACTCGACAGTTGCCGTCGAGCCGCCACACACGATCACCAGCACGTTGCCGAACCCGCCCAGGCCGACCTTGTTGCCATAAAGCAACGCCAGCGAAGCGCCGCAAGCCGGCTCGACCAGAGTGCGATGGTCGTCCAGGAAGCCCAGGCACGCCGCGACGGCCTCTCGGTCGGTGACCTGCAGCGGCACCACGGGGCGCTCCCTGGAGATGTCGAACGCCCGCTGGCAGACCTGTCGAGCCCCCAGCGTAGTGGCCACGCCGGACAATGCCGCAAGCTCCGTCAACTGGCCGGCCTTGACCGAAGCATTGAACGAGGCCATCCCCTGCGTCTCTGCCGCATAGATCGGCACACTGCCAAGGCCGTTGCGGCGCAAGCCCTCATCGACGCCTGCCAACAACCCGCCACCGCCTACGGACAGCACGACCGCATCGGGGCGAACGCCTTCTGCGACCACCTCGTCGATCATCGAGGCATGCCCTTCCCACAGAAGCGGATCGTCGAACGGATGTACGAAGGCGTCCGTAGGCGTCAGCAACGAGTGGGCGAGCTCGTTGGCTTCGAACCAGGACGTGCCGTGCACGATGACTTCGGCCCCCTCCAGGCCCAGCAGATGCCTGGCTCGCGCCGAGGTGGTTTGCGGCACGACCACGATCACGGGCACACCCAGTTTCCGCCCGGCGTGGGCCACCGCAAGCCCGGCGTTGCCACCCGAAGACGAGATGAAACGCTCGGCGCCGCGGGCGTGGTGCTGCTCGCAGGCGTGGCCCACGCCGCGGATCTTGAACGAGCCCGAAGGCTGCAGCGCTTCCATTTTCATCCACACCCTGGTGCCGGCGAGCCGGCTCAGGGGCAAGGATTCAAGCAGTGGGGTGTTGATGCTCAGGGGCATGCTTTCGGCTCCGCGATCAAGATGCTCGTCAGGCCACGGCCTGGACTTCGATTTCGACGTCCAGATCGAACGCCAGTTTGCTCACTACGGTGGTACGTGCCGGAAAACCCTCGGTGAAGCACGAGCGGTATGCGGCATTGAAACGCTGGAAATGTGCCATGTCCGAAAGCCAGACGGCCACTTTCACGACGCGCTCGAGGGACGACCCGCAGGACTCGAGCGTTGCCTGGATATTCTTCATGATCAGCAGTGTCTGCGCTTCCACCGATCCATGGACGGGCGCGCCCTCGGCATCCATCGACACCTGACCGGAGAGGAACAGAAAACCGTTGGCTTCCACGGCGCGCGCGAAGGGGTAAGGCAAATGGCTGTCGTAACGTTTCATTTGAATGTCCTGACTGGAATGCGGCATCAGCCTTCCATGCCTTTGAGCTCATCCAGGTAGTTGTAGATGGTGTAGCGGGTCACCCCGAGGGCAGCTGCCGCTTTCTCCACCCCGCCCTTGATCAGGAAAATCCCCTTCTCCTGCATGTGCTGCACCGCGAGCAGATTGGCGCGCTTGGTATTGGCGCGACCATCGCCCGGACTCTGTTCGGTGGCGCCTTTGATGATTTCGCCCATGAGGCTTTCGATGTTGCCCAGGCTTGGCTCGACGGCGGGCTCGATGGCCTGTGGCGAATGCGCCGCAGCATCCGTGGCATCGCCCACCAAACGCCGCAGCACGCCGATGGCGTCGAGCACTCCAGCGTTGTCCACATTGATGCACAGCGCGGCGAACGCGCGGCCATGGCTGTCGCGGTAGAAGGCGGTGCTACTGCGCAATGCGGTGCCCTCGCAGGAGAAGGTCGGGTAGTCCAACAGCAGCGACACCCGCTCGCGCTTTTCTTCCAGGGCTGCGCTGAAGGCTTTGTCGGCGCGCATGCCGGCAAGCACCGAATCGCCCTTCTTGCGACCGCTGACATGGGCGTTGGCGATTTCGGCAATCGAGTACTCAGGCTGGCGCAGGTCATGCAGCACCAGCTCGGCATTTCCGGGTAGAACGCTGCCGACTACCCGTACGGTGGCCTGCAGCAGTGCCAGCACGGCGTCTTCGTCGAAGAAAAAAGAAGGATTCATCGATCGAGCTCTTCAACAATTTGTGCAAAGTTAGCATTCCACTCCTCTGCTATTCAACAAAACGTTGCTTAAAAGCTTTTTCAACCAACAAAATGTTGAAACCCTTCTTCAGCCGCCGGAGCGGGTGGGCAGGCGTGTACTGTCAGCAGCCTTGAGGAACGCTGCACGATTCGGCTACTTCTTCGGCCCGATCCACTGGTTCGTACTCGGCCTATGGCGCAAGAACCTAGCGTTCCTCGGAATCGTCGGCCTGATCACGTTGGTTGAAGTCATCGTCGAAATCGCGACGGATACCGTCATTCCCACGTCCGTGGACAGAGGCCTCGGCGTAGGCCTGTCCGTGCTGTGGGGGCTGTCGACCAAGTACAGCTATTACCTGACGCGGGTCAAAGGCTCGAAAAGCCGGACCCCGTTCGAAGGTATGCGTTGGATTTGAGCGTTCGACCCGCCGTGTCGAACGCAGCCGCCTCTCGATAAGAGGCGCACGAGCGCCCTTGAACAGCGCAAGGTCGTTGCCCTGTCGCGCCGCTCAAGGGGTTGGATTCACTGACCGAGCATTACACCGCGCAAGCGGGCCTGCGCATTCACCAGTGCCGCACTGCGCTCGGAGGCCACTTGTAGCCGTTTGTTCAGCTCTGCCAGTACCTGCGGATCCTGCACTTCGGTCTTCAGGCCATCGATCTTGATTTGCGCCCTATGCGCCTCGAGGTAATCGGCTACGTCCTCGATGGCTTCCACGCCAGCATTCACCTGCGGCAAAACTTCCAGGAAGGTTTTGGCCGGGGTACTGACTACGCGCTCGTAGGCTTTGTCATAGACCAGTTCAAGGTCCTCGGGCTGCTTGAGCTGCGCATGGGCTGCATCGGCTTCGGCCAGGTTTTTCTTGTACTGGCCAGAGGCGTCGTTCATGAAGGCTTGCACGGTCTTGAGATCCTCGCGGTGCTTGAGGATGTCATCCAGAGAACGCACCGACACGCTTTTGGTGACCCCGCTCAGGGACTTGGTGTTTTCATCCATCTTCGCGTTGAAATCGGTGATCACCGCATAGTGCGAAGCATAGTCGCCGAACGCTTTGGTCTCTTCCGCCGAGGGTTTGGGCACATGCACGCCCGGCTTGTCGAGAATGCGGGTCTGCAGGAACTGTTTGAAGGCCGCCCGCTGATCGGGCTCGCTGTCGCCGCACGCAGCGAGCACCAGGGGCAGGACGGCGGCCAACAGCCATTTGGAGCGGAACGAGACGTGCATGTCGATGGATCTCCGAGAAGTAAGGGGGTGGTGTCACCGGCATTAGTCCGACGCGACACGGCGAAGTTTTACCCGCTTCTTCACGCTGTGCGGTATTGCACAGAAAGGCAGTGCCCGCCTCGGCTAGTCCTCGAACAAGGTACAGGCCATCACCAACGCATCCTCCCGCCCCCCGGCCAAGGGGTAATAGTCGCGGCGCCGACCGATCTCGTTGAAGCCGAAACGCTCGTACAGCCGATACGCCGATTGGTTGCTCGCGCGCACCTCCAGGAAGCACTCGCGGCCGTTGAGCTGCCAGGCGCGGGCCATGAGGTGTTCGAGCAGGCGCAGGCCCAGGCCGCGTCCCTGGTTTTCCGGCTTCACGGTGATGTTGAGCAGGTGCGCTTCGTCGATGATGACGTTGATCACGCCATGCCCCACCTGCTGCTGGCCGTCGAACATCAACCAGACTTCGTAGGATTTCAGCGCATCCTGGTAGATGCCGCGGGTCCAGGGGTGGCTGAAGGCGGCGTATTCGATCTTGAGTACGGCATCGAGGTCCGCCTCGGTCATGGGGCGGAAGGTGATCGAGTCACTCATGCGACGGGTTTCCAGCGCGCCATCAGCTGGCGCATGGCTTTCCAGACATCGGCCTTGCGCTGCGGCTCGTCCATCAGAAGTTCGAGGCCCGGCAGCGCCCAGGCAGTACCCAGGCCGTCGACCTCGAGCGTTTGGTAGTAGGCCGATTCTTCGGCGGCGCCGGCGAAACGCATGGCCGGCAGGCCGACCAGCCACAGGCAGGTGCAAGGGGCATCTTCCAGCCGGGCCTGAACGAACGCCTGGACGAATTCGCGCGCCGCGTCCGGGCCTTGGTCGAGGTTGCCGCGCATCAGCATCGGCCAGCGCACCGGCTCGCCGACGATCTGCGGAGCGTCCGGCAGGCCGGCGGCGCGCAGCATGTCCTTGAGCAGCAGGTACGACGGGTCGCGGCTTTGGAACGGCTGCCCGGTGGCGAGCTCCACCAGCAGCGCGCAGTTGCCGGCGCGCAGCAGCTGCAGGGCGAAGCGCGGCGGTGCGACCCGCGCGGGCTTGGCCGCCGGTGTCTTGCTCTCGGTTTGCGCTGCAGGGGTGGCAGGCTTGGCCGTACTGCTCGGGCGCGGCACTTCGATCTTCGGCCGCTCGGCCGGGCGTGGGCTGGGCCGTGGTACGGGCGCGACGGCTGTCGGGGGGGCAGACGCCACCGGCGCAGGATCGAGCAGCGGCTCTTCGGGCAGCGCCACCGGCAGCAGCAGCTCGGGCCGCGACGGCGCGGCGAACGGCAGCTCGGCGCGCGGCAGCCAGTGCACCACTTGCATGGCGGAAAGGTAGGCGCGGCGGCGGGGCTCGGTCAGCACGGCAGGGTCGTCCGGGGAAAACAGGTCGGCATTCTACCGTTGTTGCACGGGTTTTACCGCAACGCCCGGACGGAAATGTGGCCTGCGCCTGCTCGCTTCGCCGGGCTGGCAAGCGACACCCGACCGTTAGAAGCGCAGCAAACCCTTACCCGGCTCGCCCTTGCCGACCCCATTGTTCATCTACCCCTGCGCCAGCCGTGTCGGCGCGCACCCGGCAGCCCCGCGCAAGCACAGACTTCCTCTGCCCATGGGGGTGAAACCCCACCCTGCGGATGCAGTACAATCGCCGCCTTTCACCGGGCAACGAGTCGACCCACCATGATCGAACCCAAGCGCGTCCTGCGCGCCCTCGCCGAACACTGGGCCTTGCTCGAACCGCTGTGCGAGCGCTTCGACCAGGGCACCCTGAGCCTGGTCGAGCTGCGCCAGCACCTGGCGCGGCATCAGCCCGAGAGCACGCCGCAGGACATCACCCAGCTGCTCGACCAGTGGATTCGCCTGGACATCCTGGTGCCGGTGGCCAAGAGCCCCAACCGCTTCGAGCTCAATGCGCAGATCCACGATTTCCTCGCCTACCTGCGCCGCGAACACCGCCTCGGTCTGTGCCTGGAGATCGAAGCCTACCTGCGCCACCTCGAGCGTCTGGCCGGGCACATCCAGGACGCCTTCGACAATCGCGACAGCGACGATCTGGCGCGCCAGCTGCGCCTGCTCGACATGCGCGTGCGCGACGTCCTGAAGAAGCTCGACAACGACGAGCAGGCCCTGGTCGCGGTGGCCGAGCGGGCCAAGACCAGCAGCCGACAGATCCCCCTGCGCCAGCGCTACGCCGAGGTGCTGGCCACCTGGGACGAATACGTCGAGCCGATGATCCAGCTGGTCAACGCCGACGGTGCCTTCGAGCGTGGCGTGCGCCAGGTGGAAAGCGTGCTGCTCACGCTGCTGGGCGAACAGGCACGGTTGGGCCATCTGGTCGATGACGACATGCTCCTGCGCACCCACGCGCGCATCCTGGAAATGCAGACCAGCGCCCAGCTGACCTTGCGCCATGCCCGCGAACTGCTGCTGCCGCTGCGCGAAGAAGCGCGCCGGCACAATGCCGTCACCCGTGGCGCCGCCCTGGCCCTGGCGGTGATCCGGCGCAAGGGCCTCGACGCCCTGCCCCATGCCGCCCTGCCGCTGTTCACCCGGCCGCAGAGCACGTTTCTCGGCAGCGCCAGCCAGGTCGAAGCCTATGTGTACGCCCTGGCCCGCTTCGAACCCAAACCGACACGCTTTCCCAAGGCCCACCGCACCGAACGCGACCTGGCCCAGGCGCCGCGCACGGTCAAGGAAATGCTCCAGCGCTGCGAAGAGGCCCTGCCGATGCCCGACCTCATGGTCTGGCTGCTGGAGCAGGAGCCCGAAGGCGCCACCGACGAATTGCTGTACTGGTTCTCGCGCCTGTCGCGAGACAAACGCTTCAGCCGCCAGCGGCTAGAGCGGCGCGACTACGCCACCCGCGAACACCGGGTCAGCCTGCACTCCTGCGCCCTGACCTCCAGCCGCGACGCCACGCCCGACTCCAACGCGAGCCCCGTCCATGCATCTTGATCTTTCCGAACTGTCCCAGCTGGCGCCGATCTTCCGCGAGCTGTTCAAAGGCTTCCACGTCAGCCGCCGCGACCCGGAGCTGTACGCGCAACTGTCGAACTTCCAGGACCAGTACCGCACCCTGTTCAAGGCCCTGGGCTTCGAACTGGTGTGCGATACCCGCGGCTTCTACTACTTCGTGCCCGAGCAGGCCGCCGCGCACGTCAACAAGACCGCCCAGCGCCTGTCGCTGTTCACCTTCATCCTTGTAGAGCACCTCGCCGACCAGGGCCGCGACCCGCTGGCGGTGCTCGACGGCGGCAGCCTGGGCCGCGACGAACTGCCGTCGCTGCTCGACAAGTACCGCGAGCTGTTCCAACAGGCCGAAGTGCAGAGCGTCGAAGACCTCGAAGAGAAGATCCTGCGCCGCATGACGCAGTTGGGCTTCGCCCATGAAGAAGGCGGCGTGTACCGCTTCCTGCCGCCGATGCACCGTTTCCTCGACGTGTGCCTGTCGGTGCAGCAGGACCGCGACCTCGCCGCCACCCTGCACAGCGCCTTGCCCCTGCCGACCCCGGCCCTGGCCGATGAAGGCGATGACGACACCGAGCCTGCGGACGAAGACGAAGACGCAGCCCTGGCCCGCGCCATCCGCGAACAACAGCAGGAGCACGACGCATGAGCCAGGAACGCTACGGCATCCGCCGCTTCGCGCTGCTCAACACGGCCGGCTACAGCCTCGGCCTGTTCCCGCTGGAACAGCCGCTGTCGGTGTACGGCGCCAACAATCTGGGCAAGTCGGCGTCGATCAACGCCTTGCAGTTTCCGATCCTGGCGCGTATGTCGGACATGAGCTTCGGCAAGTACAGCCTGGAGCAGTCGCGGCGCTTCTACTTCGCCAGCGACACCAGCTACATCCTCTGCGAACTCGACCTGCCCCACGGCAAACACGTAGTCGGCGTGGTCGGGCGCGGGCCGGGCGGCGGCTTCGGCCACCAGTTCTTCGCCTACCAGGGCGCGCTGGACCTGGCCCACTACCAGCACGAAGACACTTGCCTGCGCCAGAAGGAGCTGTTCGCCAACCTCGAGCGCCACGGCTTCAAAGCCTACGAACTCAAGCCCGACGAGCTGCGCCGCCTGCTGGTCGGCGGGCACACCTCGGTGCCGCTGGACCTGACCCTGATCCCGCTGCGCTCGACCAGCGAACACAGCCTCAAGACCTTCCGCGCGCTGTTCATCAACCTGCTGCACATGCGCGAAATCACTGCGGCCAAGCTCAAGCAGCTGTTCCTCGACGCCTTCGAACACAGCCTGCGCTCGGGCAGCGTCGACTACATCGCCGCTTGCGAAGAAGCGTTCCGCGACGTGCGCCGCATGGAGCAGGACTACAACGCCCTGGTCACCGCCGGCCCGCTGATCGAAGCCCTGGCCGGCGGCGTGGCCCAGCGCGACGTGCTGCGCGGTAAGTTGCAGAAGATTTCCCCGCTGCTCGACAACCTGCTCGGCACTTGGCAGGACTATGCCCTGGCGCGCAAGGAAGAGCTGGTGATCCAGGCCGAGCACTACCGCGCCGAGCAGGACAACCTGCAGAGCACCCAGCGCAGCGGTACCCAGGAGCTGATGCGCCTGGAGCGCGAAATCACCGGCTGCCAGCGTTGGCTGGGCGAGCTGTCGGTGCTCAAGCAGCGTTTCGCCCTGGTCGACGACGTCAAGCAGCTCGAACAGCAACTGCTGGCGGCCAAGGACGCCCACGACGAGCTGGCCGGCGCACTGGCCCACTCGCGGCAGTTCTCCAGCGAAGACCTCGACGAGCGCCTGCGCGATCTGGAGCAGCGTCTCAAAGGCGTGCGCCAACAGCTCGACCATGCCGACAACAACAGCTACGCGCGCCTGCGCGAAGAGTTCTCGCAGCCGGACGTCGACCGCCTGATGCGCCTGTTCAACGGCGCACTGTTCAGCCTGCCGCTGGGCGAGCACGGCATCGCTCTGGATGAAGGCGCGCAGTGGGTCAAGACCCTGGAAGCGCTGCTCGACCGGTTCAAGGGCGAGCGTTTCGAGGCACCGGGCCTGTCCATCGACCTGTCGCACATCGACCCGCCCGCGTTGCAGGCATTGGCCGACCGTGCCGCGTTGCGCGATCAGAAAGAGCGCCTGGAAAAGGAGCTCAAACAGCTCAAGACCCAACAGTCGGTGGCCCACGACCGCAGCGCCAGCAAGGCGCAGAGCGAGGCGCTGTACCAACGGGTGCTGGATGCGCAGAAGGCGCTGGAGGATTTCCGCCGCAGCCAGACGCTGAGCGTCGAGGAAGGGGAAAAACTGGAGCAACTGGCGCAACTGGAAGCGGCCCAGGACGAGCTCAAGCGCTCCAGCGATGCGTTCACCGAGCGCGTGCAGCAACTGTCGGCCAAGCTGCAACTGGTCGGCCGGCAACTGGCGGACCTGGAGGCCAAGCAGCGCACCCTGGACGATGCCCTGCGGCGTCGCCAACTGTTGCCCAGCGACATGCCGCAGGGCACGCCGTTCATGGAGGTGGTCGACGATTCCATGGACAACCTGCTGCCCTTGCTGAGCGACTACCAGGACAGTTGGCAGGCACTGCAACGGGTCGACAACCAGATCGAGATGCTCTATGCCCAGGTGCGCCTCAAAGGCGTGGCCAAGTTCGACAACGAGGAAGACCTCGAGCGGCGTTTGCACCTGCTGATCAACGCCTATTCGCACCGCAGCGAAGAAGCCCTGACCCTGGCCAAGGCGCGTCGCGCGGCGGTCACCGACATCGCTCGGACCTTGCGCAACATCCGCAGCGACTACGACAGCCTCGAACACCAGTTGGCGCTGTTCAACCGCGAGATCAACAAGCGCCAGGTCTCCAACCTGGAAAGTTTCCGCGTGGTGCTGGCGCCGAACAAGGAAGCCCTGCGCCACATCGACCAGATCATCCACAGCGCCGGGCAATACGAGGAAGGCGAGACGCTGTCGGTATTCGACCTCAGCCACAGCGTCGAGCAGGACCAGAAGAACGAGCAGGCCAAGGAATACCTGGCGCGCCTGGTGGCGGCCAACCATAACCAGCTGGGCCTCAAGGAGCTGTTCGAGCTGGCGTTCGAGATCACCAAGATCAACGGCCAGCCGGTGATCCATGCCGACATCGACGGTGCGGCGTCCAACGGCACCACCATGACCATCAAGGCGCTGACCAACATGTACCTGTTGCTGCACCTGATGGACCGCGACCTGGCCAGCCGCATCCGCCTGCCCTACTACCTGGACGAGGCCGCCGACATCGACGAACGCAATCAGGCGGCACTGCTGGAAACCAGCCAGCAGTTGGGCTTCGTACCAATCCTGGCGAGCGTCAAGCCGCAGGTGTCGGCGCAGGTGGCGATCGATCTGGAAGGTGGCAGTGGGCCGAATGGGATCTACATCGATGAGTCGGACTGGAAGTACATCAGCCCGTTGTGATGGGGTATCGGGGTCGGCTGGCGCTCAGCCCATGCCTACAGCGGCCGCCAGCCATTACCCTCTGTAACAATGGCCGCTAGTCATTGCCCCTGTGGGAGCGGCTTCAGCCGCGATGGCCGGCACAGCCGGCCCAATGGCTGCAACCTCATCATCGGGATCCTGTGCAGTACCCGGCTTTGGGGGCCGAAGCCGCTCTCAATAACCGCCACCTGTCCGCGATCGGCATCAGCCCATATGCAGCGGCTCAGATCATTGCGCCCAAGGCAAAATCGGAATCGCCGTCACCGCGTTCTGCGGGCTGCCTTCGATCACGCGGTCGCTATAGACCAGGTACACCAGCGTGTTGCGCTTTTTGTCGAAGAAGCGCACTACCTGCATGGTCTTGAATACCAAGGAGGTGCGCTCCTTGAACACGCTTTCGCCATCCTTCAGATCGCCCTTGAAGTTGATCGGCCCCACCTGACGGCAGGCGATCGAGGCTTCGGCGCGATCTTCGGCCAGGCCCAGGCCACCCTTGAGCCCGCCGGTCTTGGCGCGCGACAGGTAGCAGGTCACGCCTTCGACCTTGGGATCGTCGAACGCCTCGACCACGATACGGTCGTTGGGCCCGACGAACTTGAACACCGTCGACACCTGGCCGATCTCTTCGGCGCTGGCCAGCAGCGGCATGGCCAGCGCCGCCGCCACAATCATCTTCTTCAGCATTGCATGACTTCCTCAGACCAGGACCAGATTGTCGCGATGGACCAGCTCAGGCTCGGCGCTGTAACCCAGGATGCCCTGGATCGCGTCCGACGCCTGACCGATGATTTTCTGCGCCTCGAGGGCGCTGTAGTTGGCTAGGCCGCGGGCGATCTCGACGCCCTGCGTATCGACGCAGACCACCATCTCACCGCGCCGGAAGCTGCCCTGCACGGTCTTCACGCCGACCGGCAGCAGGCTCTTGTGCGCCTCTTTGAGCGCCTGCACGGCACCGTCGTCGAGGACCAGTGTGCCGCGGGTTTGCAGATGCCCGGCCAGCCACTGCTTGCGCGCGGCGAGCATGCCGCGTTCGGGCGAGAGCAAGGTGCCCAGACGTTCGCCGGCCTTGAGCCGATCGAGTACGCGCTCGATGCGCCCGCCGATGATCATCGTATGGGCGCCGGAACGCGCTGCCAGGCGCGCAGCGCGCAGCTTGGTCTGCATGCCGCCACGGCCCAACGCGCCACCGGTGCTGCCGGCCACGGCGTCGAGGCTGGCGTCGTCGGCGCGGGCTTCGTGGATCAGCGCCGCATCGGGGTTGTTGCGCGGGTCGGCATCGAACATGCCGTCGCGGTCGGTGAGGATCACCAGCAGGTCGGCTTCGACCAAGTTGGCCACCAGGGCGGCCAGGGTGTCGTTGTCACCGAAGCGGATTTCGTCGGTGACCACCGTGTCGTTCTCGTTGATCACCGGCACCACGCCCAGTTCCACCAGGGTGCGCAAGGTACTGCGGGCGTTGAGATAGCGTTTGCGGTCGGACAGGTCGTCGTGGGTCAGGAGAATCTGTGCGGTGTGCTTGCCATGCTCGCCAAAGCTCGATTCCCAGGCCTGCACCAGACGCATCTGGCCCAGGGCCGCCGCCGCTTGCAGCTCGTTCATCGCGCTAGGCCTCGTGGTCCAGCCCAGCTGGCTCATGCCGGCTGCCACCGCGCCGGAAGACACCAGCACCAGTTCCACACCGGCCTCGCGCAAGGCCACCATCTGCTCGACCCACACCGCCATGGCACCACGGTCCAGCCCTTTGCCGTCGGCCGTCAGCAGGGCGCTGCCGATCTTCACCACCCAGCGCCGCGCACCTGTCACCTTGCTCCGCATCGTCTTTCCAACCTATGTCGAATCCGTAGATACCGTTGTCGCAGGCGCTGTATGAAATCGGTTTGCATGCGGCCGACGAAAGCATGGCGCTGCGCCGGACAAGCACTGCGCCTGATGCCCGTCAGTCAAGCCGAGATACCGTTCGTTGGGGCTGCTTTGCAGCCCATCGCGGCTAAAGCCGCTCCTACAAACCGAATATGAACCTGTAGGAGCGGCTTCAGCCGCGATGGGCCGCTAAGCGGCCCTAATCGCTTGGCTAACCGGCATCAGAGACTGCGCGCGCTTTTTTTCGTCCACATGCAAACCCTTTTCATACAGGGCCTGGAAACCAAAACGCCGCTCGAATGAGCGGCGTCCAGTGTACTGCAACTTGCTGCGGGCGATCAGTCGCGCACGTAAATGATTTCCGGGCCGTCTTCGTCGTCTTCGAAGTCGTCCCAATCATCGTCGTCGCCGATGTCGTGCACGCTCTTCACGCCAGTACGGCGCAGGGTGCGGGCATCGTCCAGGGCTTGCAGCTGGGCGCGGGCTTCGTCTTCGATGCGCTGATCGAGCTCGGCCAGCTCGGCGGCGAACGCCGGGTCGTTGGCCAGGCGGTCGGCGCGGTCTTCGAGGTAGCGCATCAGGTCATGGCTGAGCTTCTCGGTACCCTGTTTGGAGATGGCCGAGATCACGTAGACCGGGCCTTCCCATTGCAGACGCTCGACCACTTCCTGAACGCGCTCGTCGCGCTCGTCGTCCATGATCATGTCCGACTTGTTCAACACCAGCCAACGCTCGCGCTCGGCCAGCGACGGGCTGAAGCGGGTCAGCTCGTTGACGATCACTTCGGCGGCGTCGGCCGGGCTGCTCTCGTCAAGCGGCGCCAGGTCCACCAGGTGCAGCAGCACGCGGGTACGCGCCAGGTGCTTGAGGAAACGGATACCCAGGCCCGCGCCCTCGGAAGCGCCTTCGATCAGGCCGGGAATGTCGGCGATGACGAAGCTCTTCCAGCGGTCGACGCTGACCACACCCAGATTGGGCACCAAGGTAGTGAAGGGATAGTCGGCCACTTTCGGCTTGGCGGCCGAGACCGAGCGGATGAAGGTGCTCTTGCCGGCATTGGGCAGGCCCAGCAGACCGACGTCGGCCAGCACTTTCATTTCCATCTTCAGGTCGCGCTGATCGCCTGGCTTGCCTGGCGTGGTCTGGCGCGGCGCGCGGTTGGTACTGGACTTGAAACGGGTGTTGCCCAAGCCGTGCCAGCCGCCTTGGGCGACCATCAGTTTCTGCCCAGGGGTGATCAGGTCACCGATCACTTCCTGGGTGGTGGCATCGATCACCGTGGTGCCGACCGGCACGCGCAGGAACAGGTCTTCGCCTTTCTTGCCGGTGCAATCGGTGCTGCCGCCGTTGGCGCCGCGCTGGGCTTCGTGGTGGCGGGTGTAACGGTAGTCGACCAGGGTGTTGAGATTTTCGTCGGCCACCATGTACACCGAACCGCCGTCACCGCCGTCGCCACCGTTGGGGCCGCCGTTCTCGATGAACTTCTCGCGGCGGAAGCTCATGCAACCGTTACCGCCGTCACCGGCCTTGACCTTGATGGATACTTCGTCAACAAACTTCATTAGAAACCGCCTCTCGCCTACGGGCGAGCTGAATAACTGAATAACCTGAGGCTCTTGCAAAGATGAGCGCGGCGGCCCCGTACGACCTCAAGCGCTGCGCGAAACGGGCTGAAACAGGCCCCTTTCGAACGATCGCCACACACCACGCCGGCAGCCCAAACAAACAGCTTTGCAAGAGGCTCACCACAAATGACACAAATGAAAAAGCCCCGTCGCGTGACGGGGCTTCGAGAGCGACGTCGCGATTAAGCGGCGACGATGCTCACGTAACGGCGGTTGAACTCGCCTTTCTTCTCGAATTTGATCACGCCTTCGATTTTCGCGAAGAGGGTGTGATCCTTGCCGATACCCACGCCGTAGCCTGGGTGGAATTCGGTGCCGCGCTGGCGAACGATGATGTTGCCCGGCTTGATCACCTGGCCGCCGTACATCTTCACGCCAAGGCGTTTCGATTCTGAGTCGCGACCGTTACGAGTACTACCACCAGCCTTCTTGTGAGCCATGGTTCAATTCTCCAAATAAATTCAGGGGACCGAGGCGATTAAGCCTGGATACCGGTGATTTTGATCTCGGTGAACCACTGGCGGTGGCCCATACGCTTCATGTGGTGCTTACGACGACGGAACTTGATGATGCGCACTTTATCGTGACGACCTTGCGACACGACTTCGGCAACGACGGTAGCGCCGGCGACGACTGGAGCGCCGATGGTGACGGCGTCACCGTTGGCAACCAGCAGAACGCGATCGAACGTGATGGATTCGCCAGTGGCGACTTCCAGCTTCTCGACCTTGAGGAATTCACCTTCAGCGACTTTGTACTGCTTGCCGCCGGTAACGATTACTGCGTAAGACATGGGTATTTCTCCGATAATCCTGCTCACCCAGCGCTTTATAGGAAGAGTATTGGCTGGCATGGCTGCATGAGCTGGGAAGGCCCGATGCAATTGCGTAAGGCAGGTGCTGCCCAGGAAAGTAGGGTGCGCGATTGTACGCAAGCCAAGATGGCCTTGCAAGCCTCGCCCCATTGCCAGGCCGGACGCGCCTTGACACGCCGTAACCCGCGACCTAGCATGCCGCGCACCCCCAATGGAGCAGCCGATGCAACCCCAGACCTTCTACCGCGCGGTGGCGGAAGACTTTCACGCCGTCGACGAGATCATCAAGAAACAGCTGACCTCGCGCGTACCGCTGGTATCGAAGATCGGCGACTACATCACTTCGGCGGGCGGCAAGCGCCTGCGTCCGTTGCTGGTCCTGCTCTGCGGCAAGGCCCTGGGCCGTGAAAGCGACGACCTGCGCCTGTTGGCCGCGACCATCGAGTTCCTGCACACCGCCACCCTGCTGCATGACGACGTGGTCGACATGTCCGGCATGCGCCGCGGCCGCTCAACCGCCAATGCCTTGTGGGGCAACGCGCCCAGCGTGCTGGTGGGCGACTTCCTCTATTCGCGCTCCTTCGAAATGATGGTCGAGCTCGGTTCGATGTCGGTCATGCAGATCCTTTCGCGGGCCACTCGCGTCATCGCCGAAGGCGAAGTGCTGCAGCTGTCGCGGGTCCGCGACGCCAGCACCAGCGAAGCGGTGTACATGGAGGTCATCCGCGGCAAGACCGCCATGCTCTTCGAAGCCTCCACCCACAGCGCCGCCGCCCTGGCCGACGCCGACGAAACTCAGCGCGAGGCCCTGCGCACCTTCGGCGACCACCTGGGCGTGGCCTTCCAACTGGTCGACGACCTGCTCGACTACAAGGGCGACTCGGAAACCCTGGGCAAGAACGTCGGCGACGATCTGGCCGAAGGCAAGCCGACCCTGCCGCTGATCTACACCATGCGCGAAGGCACCGCCGAGCAGGCCGCCCTGGTGCGCCAGGCGATCCAGAAAGGCGGCATCGAAGACCTCGAGCAGATTCGTGTGGCCGTCGAAGCCTGCGGCGCCCTGGACTACACCGCGCAGATGGCCCGCGACTACGTCGCCCGCGCCATCGAATGCCTGAACGTACTGCCGGCGAGCGTCTACCGCGACGCCCTGGTCGAACTCAGCGAGTTCGCCGTCGCCCGTACGCACTGACGCCCTCCCCTGGTCGGTGTACGGCAGCCGCCGCACACCGACGCGCAAAACTCCCCTGCCCCGCTCGACAAAACCTTATACAATGTGCGCCTTTCAACGCTCGTCTAAAGGAACCGTCGTGAGCTCTTTGCCGCCCTGCCCCCAATGCAATTCCGAATACACCTATGAAGATGGCACCCAACTGGTCTGCCCGGAGTGCGCCCACGAGTGGTCGACCAGCGGCGAAGCCGAAGCGGCCAGCGACGAGGTGGTGAAGAAGGATTCGGTCGGTAACGTTCTGCAGGACGGCGACACCGTCACCGTCATCAAGGACCTCAAGGTCAAGGGCTCGTCCCTGGTCGTCAAGGTCGGCACCAAGGTCAAGAACATCCGCCTGTGCGACGGCGACCATGACATCGATTGCAAGATCGACGGCATCGGCGCCATGAAACTGAAGTCCGAGTTCGTGCGCAAGGTCTGACGTTCGACCGAACAGGGCTGCCAAGGGCAGCCCTGCCCTCTCCCGCAACGGGATGCCTATACCGGAGAGAAAAAATCCGCCAATAGGCACTTGCTATTCTGATAATAAGAATTATTCTCATTGGAAATGATTTCCAAGGAGACCTTTCCCATGACCTACCTCATCGACGCTTGGCTCGACCGTCCACACCCGTACCTGCGCATCCTGCATCGCGAGACCGGCGAGGTCTGCGCCGTGCTCGAACAGGAAGCCATCGACGAATTGCGCGAACAAGGGGATCTGGACCTGAGCGGTCTGAACTCCTGCGAGCCGGTGGTGCTCAAGGAGCTGGTGCGAAACCTGTTTCTATTCTGCTATGCCAGAGCCTTGCGCCCGGTCGGTGCACAGTGGGGGCATTGAACGAAGAGAGGGCGGACGAGAAGTGGCGAAGCGCCCGTAAGCGCTTCGCGTATGCGGCAGGTTACAGAACGTCGAGCAGCTCGATGTCGAAGATCAGCACGCTGTGCGGGGCGATGCTGCCAACGCCTTGAGCGCCGTAGGCCAATTCGCTCGGCACGTACAGACGCCATTTGCTGCCGGCGTTCATCAGTTGCAGCGCCTCGGTCCAACCGGCGATCACGCCGCCGACCGGGAATTCGGTAGGCTGGCCGCGCTCGTACGAGCTGTCGAACACCGAACCGTCGATCAGGGTGCCGTGGTAATGGGTGCGCACGGTGTCTTCGCGGCCCGGCTTGGCGCCGTCGCCAGTGTTGACCACTTCGTATTGCAGGCCCGAAGCCAGGGTGGTCACGCCTTCGCGCTTGGCGTTCTCGGCCAGGAAGGCCTTGCCGGCGCCGGCGGCCGCTTCGGCCTTGGCAGCCGCTTCGGCCTGCATGAGGTCACGGATGACCTTGAAGCTGGCCGACATATCGGCCTCGCTGACGCGGCTCTCGGCACCGTTGAAGGCGTCGGTCAGGCCGGCGACGATGGCCTCGAGGCTGACGCCTGGTGGCGGGTTGTCGCGCAGTTGGCCGCCCAGTTGGCGGCCGATGCCGTAGCTGGCGCGGGTTTCGTCGGTGGACAGGTTGAGTTCGGACATGGATTTGCTCCGCTACGGACGTGCGACTGCCACGCCCTTGTATGATGAAGGGCGAGCAGCCTAGCACACACCTCGGCGGCGAATCAGCTACCAGGTCGGGCGGGGCGAAATGGCCACCTTGAGGTCTTGTTCAGGGCGCACGCCCACGCCGCACATCTCGTCGTGCACCGACCAGTGCACCAGGAACATCGACTCCACGGGCACGTTCTGCAACAGTTCGCGAGCCTCGGTCACCGAGCGCACGCGCAGGCGTTCGCCATTGGCGTCGGAAAGCGGGTGCGGCTTGCCCGCAATGCAGGCTTCGAGCAGGTAATCCCCGCCCTCTATACCGATCACGTTGATTTCTTCGATGCGGCCGGCGACGGCCTCGGTCTGAAGTTGCTGCAGATTCATAGGCACACCTCATCGGAAAATTCGACCAGAGTGAGCATTCTTCGTACAGCCCTGGAAAAAGCACAAGCGCCGCCGCGCACCGTTGGTCCGGTGCGCGGCAGACGCAGGTTTTCAGTGCTTGGTCAGTTTGTCGAGGTAGCCCATGACGAACGCCGAGACCACGAAGGTCATGTGGATGATCACGTACCACATCAGGTATTGCGGCGAGATGTTCTGCGCGTCCATGAACACCCGCAGCAGGTGGATGGAGGAAATCGCCACGATGGACGCGGCCACCTTCATCTTCAGCGAGGTGGAGTCCATCTTGCCCAGCCAGCTGAGTTTTTCCTTGCCTTCGTCGATGTCCAGCTGGGACACGAAGTTCTCGTAGCCGGAGAACATCACCATCACCAGCAAACCGCCGACCAGCGACATGTCGATCAACGAGAGGATGACCAGCACCAGGTCGGCTTCGGCCATGTCGAAGACATTGGGCAGGACATGGATGATCTCCTGAAAGAATTTCAAGGCCAGGGCCAGCAGGCCCAACGACAGGCCGAAGTAGATCGGCGCGAGCAGCCAGCGGGAGGCGTACATCGCGTTTTCGAGCAAACGTTCCATGGGGGCGACTCGTGAGGTGGGAAAAGCGTGCGCGAGTATAGCCAGCCGCCTGTGACAGCAAAAGCCTGATGCAAGGCAATCGAGTGCGCTTTATCGGTCGCTGGACCTGGAAATATATGACCCTTTATGTCTCGGGTCGGAACTGGTAATCGCCCAGGTTGCGGCAGCGCTCGCCGTTGATCTTGCGCAGTTGGGCTTGCAGATGCAGGCACCAGATGGGCGGGGCTTCGGTGACCTGGTAACCGTGCAAGGTCAGGCTGTCGACGATGGCATTCAAGACCGACTCGGCCACCGCCGGGCCATGGAACGGGCCCTGCGCCTTGATGGCCGAAGGTTGCTCGCCCGCCATGCCGGCGGCGAACAGCAGCGTCCACATCCCGGTATCGCCGGCCAGTGGACGAATGGAGCATTCGATACGGGTTACCAGGCCAAGGCACTGGCGAGTGAGGCTGAGGTTGCGCATGGTGGCGGCCCCTCTGAAGAACACCGGATTAGGGACACGAACGGACCGGCCGGTTTCGTTGCGAGGCTGGAGCGCTCTGGATATCAGCGTAGTCGAGCCCATCGCACAGTTGAAAAACCGGCGCCGAACGGTAGCACATCGCCTTCAGCGCCGGTTTCTTGACTCAGGCAGGCTTGCCCTGTGCCACAAGGTCTTCCAGACGCTCCTTTTCCGCCTCCTTGATGTCTTCCTCGCTGACCATCTCGGCGATGAAACGCAGGCGCTCGACCACACGGGCGTTGACGCTGCCCTCAGGGAACTCGCCCTGCTCGTTCGGCACGCCGGCCTCTTCGCCGACCAGCAGGCTCAAGGCCTCGTCGGCCTGGCTGACGGCATAGACATGGAACTGCCCTGCCTCCACCGCCTGGAGCACACGTTCGTCGAGCATCAGCGTGGCGACGTTGGCGCGCGGGATGATCACGCCCTGCTCGCCGGTCAGCCCGCGGGCTTCGCAGAGGCGGAAGAAGCCTTCGATCTTCTCGTTGACGCCTCCGACCGCCTGTACCTCGCCGAACTGGTTGATGGAGCCGGTGATGGCGAAACATTGCTTGAGGGCCGTGCGCGACAAGGCCGAGATCAGCGTGCACGCCTCGCCGAGCGAGGCGCTGTCGCCATCGACATAGCCATAGGACTGCTCCAGCGCAATGCTCGCGGAAATCGCCAGGGGGAATTCCTGGGCATAGCGGCTGCCCAGGTAACCGGTGAGGATCATCACGCCCTTGGAGTGGATCGGCTGGCCCAGGTTGACCTCGCGCTCGATGTCGACGATGCCGCTGCCGCCCGGATACACCGTGGCGGAAATCCGCGCGGGCATGCCGAAGGCCGAATCGCCCACCTCCAGTACGGTCAGGCCGTTGCACTTGCCGATGGCCGCGCCGTCGGTGTCGATCAGGATGATGCCGGCGAGCATGTCGTCGAGCACGCGCTGCGACACACGTCCGGTGCGCGTGGCCTTGGCGCGCAGGGCACGCTCGATGTGGCCGGCGTCGGTCATGCTGTCGCCGGCCAGTTGGCGGATGAAATCGGCCTCGCTGACCAGCTGGAACAGATCGCCGATACGCGCCGACAACCGCGCCTGGTTCTCGGCTAGACGCGCGCTGTAGGTGGCCAGACGCGCCACCGCGTCGCTGGTCAACGCGGCCATGCCCTCTTCGTTGGTGCGGGTGCGCAGCAACTGGGCGAACTGCTCGAGGTTCTCGTCGACCAGGGGCAGGTCTTCGTCGAAATCGACCAGCACGCGGAACATCTCCTGGAAGTCCGAATCGTGGTCCTGCAACGCGTAATACAGCTGGCGCGAGCCGATGATCACCAGTTTCACGCTGAGCGGAATCACCTGCGGGGTAAGGCTGATGGTCGCCACGCGGCCCAGCTCGCCGAGCGGGGATTCCATTTTCAGCTTGCGCGACTGCAAGGCGCGCTTGAGGCCGTCCCAGACGAACGGCTCGCTGAGCATCTTTTCCGCTTCGAGGATCAGGAAGCCGCCATTGGCACGGTGCAGGGCACCGGGGCGCAGTTGCCGGTAGGAGGTGTATAACGCGCCCTGGTCGGTGCTGTACTCGATGCGCCCGAACAGGTTGTCGTAGGTCGGGTGCGGCTCGAATACCACCGGTGCGCCGCTGTTGCCGTCATGGCCGGCGATCAGGCTGGGCACGTACTGGTCTTCGAGCAGCTTGCGCGCGACTGCGTCGGTCTTGCTGTCCTCGACCAGTTGTTCGATGACCGTGCGCAGCAGGTTCAACTGCACCGATTGCAGGTAGGCGCACACGCCTGCGTTTTCCGCGTACTTTTCCGACAGCGGCGCCAGCAGAGGTTGCAGGGCCAGGGTGATGGTCTCTTCGTTGAGCTGGCGTAACTGGTTGTTCGATTCGCGCTTCCACTGCGGCAGGCTCGACAGTTCGTCGTTGAGGCGCTCCTCCAGAGCGGCGATGTCCTGGTGGAAGCGCTCGCGCACCTCGTCAGGCAGCTGAGCGAACTCGGCTTCGTCGAGTGCCTTGCCATCGGCCATGGGGGTGAAGGCGACATTGCTGCTGTCACGGTACAGCGCGATGTCCTTTTCCAGCGAAGCGCGCTCGATGACGTCCAGGGCCTGGTCGTAGCGCTGGTTGAAGGTGCGGTCGATGGCACCCTTCTTCTGCTGGAAGGACGGGTGTTCGAACACCGCCGGGAAGGTGGCCAGCAGGTTGTCGATCAGGCCGTGCATGTCGGCGACGAACTCGCCCGCGGTACCGGAGGGCAGCTCCAGGGCACGCGGCTCGCGCGGATCTTCGAAATTATTGACGTAGACCCAGTCGGCAGGGGTCTTCTGACGCTTGCCCTCGGCCTTGAGGTAGCGCTTGACGAAGGAGAAGCGGCCGGTGCCCGGCTCGCCCATGACGAAGACGTTGTAACCCGGGCGCGGCATGGCCACGCCGAACTGCAAAGCCTCGACGGCGCGCTCTTGGCCGAGCACGCCACGGAAAGGTTCGAGGTCGTCGGTGGTGGAGAAGGCGAATTGTTCAGCGGAGAAACGCCGGGTCAGGGCTTGCGGCGCCAGACGCAGGCGCGAGGCAACAGGATCGGGCATTGGGCTTCCTTAATTCGGCGGGGCGATGGGCCATTCTGGGGCTCGCCGCGCGCCGCTGGCAAGGCTCGCCGGGACTTTATGTCGCAGCGTTGCAGCGGTAAATTTTTCCTACTTGACCACGCAACCTTTACACACTGCCTAAACTCCAAACTGCGCGGGAGGATCAATACCTCTCCGGCCTGGCGTACGAGCGCCGGGACTCGACCATTGGAACGTCCACGAAAAAGAGAACAATGCTATGAAACGGATTCTTCTGGGTACCCTGTTTGCTGCTGCATCGCTGAACGCCATGGCCGAAGCGCCAGGCGGCCCGAACTGCGGTTGGGGCAACATGCTGTTCGAAGGCCAGCGCGGCACCCCAGCCCACTTCCTGGCTTCCACCACCAACGGCACCTCCGGCAACGCCACCTTCGGCATGACCTCCGGCACCAACGGCTGCTCGACCAAGGCTTCGCTGACCTACGGCGGCAAGTCCTGGCTGGCCATGAATGGCATGATGAACGAGCTGTCCGAAGACATGGCGCAAGGCCAGGGCGAAGCCCTGACCACCTACGCTGTGGTACTGGGCGTGGCACCACAGGATCGCGAGCACTTCGCGGCCGTCACCCACGACCACTTCCAGCAGATCTTCAGCAGCGCCGATGCCAACGCCGAAACCGTTCACACCAACACCCTCGCGGTCCTGAAAAACGACCCGCAACTGGCCAAGTACGCTACCGAAGCGTAAGTCCTGCCCAACCCGCCCTGCATGACAGGGCGGGTTCGTGCATTCTATCGGCACCCTCCTGACTAGTTGCCCGACATGCTCAAACGCCTTTCGCTCCTGGCGCTCAGCGTCAGCACTCCGCTGCATGCCGCCTCCCATATCGACCAAGCCCGCGCACAACAGCTCGCCGCCCAGCCTTACTGGGTTGCCTTGGGGCACTATGAAAGCGGCAAGCTAGGCGGCTGGCGCAGCTATGTCGACGATCCCAAATTCTTTCTCGCCGAAGACGGCGCACATCATCCCGAGCGCGAACTGAGCGCCACGGTGGATGCGCTCTACGCCCCGGCGAGCCTGGGCAACCAGCATGCCCAATGCGTATTTCCGGCGCGTACCCGCTGGTTGCGCGAGCAACTCGCCCTGCACGATCTGCCGCAACCCGAATGCGGCGACTACCGCGCCTGGTATGACGATGTGGCGCCGCACAGCGCCGCGCTGATCTTTCCGGCGGCCTATCTGAACAGCCCGTCGTCGATGTTCGGCCACACCCTGCTGCGCATCGACCAGGCCGACACGCACAGCAACAAGACCTCCCTGCTCAGCTATGCCATCAACTTCGGTGCCTACATCGAAGGCAGCGACAACAGCATCCTGTATGCCTGGAAAGGTTTGGCCGGTGGCTATCCGGGGCTGTTCGCGCTGATGCCCTACCAGGCCAAGCTGTCGGAATACCGCAGCCTGGAAAACCGCGACCTGTGGGAGTACCAGTTGAACCTGACGCCCGAGGAAACCGGGCGCATGGTCGAGCATGTCTGGGAACTCAAGCAGGTGCAGTTCGACTACTTCTTCTTCGACGAAAACTGCTCCTATCGCCTGCTGGAGCTGTTGCAAGTGGCGCGGCCGAGCCTGGACCTGACTTCGCAGTTCCCGCTCACCGCCATCCCTACCGACACCGTCAAGGCGGTGAAACAGGCGGGCCTGGTGGCCGACACCCGTTATCGCCCTTCGCGCGAACGCGAGTTGCTGGCGCGCGCCGAGCCGCTGGAAGCCGAAGAAACCCAGCAAGTGCTGGCCTTGAGCGCCGACATCCAGCATCTGCAAAGCCCGGCCTTCACCGCCCTGCCCCGCGAGCGCCAGGCTCTGGTGCAAGACGCGGCCTACCGCCTGGAGCGCTACCGTGCCAACGGCCAGGCACGCGACCCGGCGCAGGCTGCGCGCAGCTTCGAGCTGTTGCGGGCGATCAACCGCAACCCACCGCCGCCGCTGGACATCGAGAAACCCGGTTTGCCCGAAGAGGGCCACGAGTCGCGCACCTGGCAACTGGGCCTGGGCACCCGCGACGATCGCGCCTATGCCGAATACGGCCTGCGCATGGCTTACCACGACCTGAACGACAACGCCTACGGCTTCCCGCTTGGCGCGCAGATCGAAATCCTCCAGCTCAAAGTGCGCCAGTACGAGGGCAACGACTGGCAAGTGCAACGCCTGGACCTGGCCACCATCCGTTCGCTGACGCCGCGCAACGACCTGCTCAAGCCTTGGTCGTGGCAAGTGGCCGGCGGCCTGGAGCGGGTGCCGGGCAAGCATGGCGACGAGGTGCTGGTCAGCCACGTCAACGGCGGCGCGGGCGGCACCTGGCAGTTGGGCGACGATGTGCTGGGCTTCGCCCTGGGCACGGTGCGGGTCGAACACCACAACGACTTCGCCGAGTTCATCTCGCCCGCAGCCGGTTTCAACAGCGGCGTGCTGTGGCGCAACGGCCTGGGCAACCTGAGCCTGGAAGCCAAGAGCGACTTCTTCACCAATGGCGAAGTGCGCCGCAGCCTGAGCCTCAACCAGCAATGGGAAATTTCCCGCAACTTGGGCCTGCGCCTGAGCGCCAAGCGCGAATTCAGCCACCTGGCCTCGGCGCAGAACGAAGTGATGCTGGAAATGAAGTGGTACCACTACTGATCCGTTGCCGACCCGCTCAAGGGCTTGCGCCCTCGGGACGTGCGCAGATTAATGGCAATCCGACATTCTTTTGACCTCGCCCTGACAATCCTGCGCCTACACTGACTCCATGACGTGGAGATCGTGGCTATGGCGCGGTACTGGCTCGGGTTGTTGTGGATAGCGATACTGCTCGGCGGTTGCCAATCGACCCACGAGCAGATGCTCAAGGACGGTTACCCGCCTGCCTACGCCGACGGTTATCAGGACGGCTGCGGCAGTGGTCGCCATGCGGCTGGGCTGAGGGTGGGGGATTTTCGCAAGAACGTGCCGCGCTACCTTGCCGAGCGCCAATATGAAACCGGTTGGGACGATGGTTTTCGCCAATGCCAGAGCCTGCAAGCCGGGCAGAACCTGCACGATGAGAGCGAGCCTTTTGGCAATGAGCGCGATCGCGACTGGCAACGGGAAAAGAACCGCGACAATGCCCGCGCTTTTCGTCATGAATAGACCCTCTCAGGCACAAGCACTGTCGGACATCGACTGAAACGACCCGCCTGTTGCCACGGTCCTACGGCAAAGGAGGACCACATGAGCCGAGCATTCGTCAACGAAGACCACGCCGCCGCACAGGCCAGCCAGCCTGTCGAGCGGCGCATCAGCGAGCAGACTAATTACGTCACCGCACACGGCCTCGCGCAATTGCAGGCACGGGTGGAAGCACTCAATGCCGAACGTCGCGAGCTGCAAGCCCAAGGTGAACGCGCCGATCAGCAGCGCCTGGCCGACAACGAAAGCGACCTGCGCTATTTCAGCGCACGGGTGCTGAGCGCACAGCCCGTACCCACCCCCACTTCGACCGACAAGGTGCAGATCGGCAGCCGCGTTACCTTCGCTGACGAGCACGACCACCAGCAGCAGGTGCGCCTGGTCGGCGAAGACGAAGCCGACGCCACGCATGGCCTGATCAATTGGGGTTCGCCCTTGGGGCAGGCGCTGCTGGGTGCAGCGCCGGGCGATGAGGTGGTCTGGAAACGACCGGCAGGCGATCTGCTGATCGAGGTGATTGCGATCGAGGCATAGGAACGGTGAAGGCCATTGGCGCGGCGCTGCCGCGCATCGCGGCTGAAGCCGCTCCCACCGGAATTTGCAAACCCCTATAGAGATACCCTCACCCTTGATGCGCAAAAATCCCTGGGTGAGCGGCTTCAGCCGCGATGCGCGGCAGCGCCGCCCCGGTGCAGACCCTGGGGCAATCGGCAGAAGAAACACAACCTCAGCCATTGCTTTTGCTCGGTAGCCACCGGCGAGCGCCCCAGAGCCGAGCGGTCGCCTCTACAAACGATGCCCGACTGAAAAAGCCCGGCCGGCCCAAGGCATTGCCCATCGGACTTGAAGACGCCGCCAGTTGCGGCACCTTCGAGCATCCCTGCCGAATCGAACGCCGTGCCAGCAAGACGGACCGCTTCCAAAGCACAGCGCTACCAGCCGAAGGGTGGCCGGCCTACACCACCCCCTGCGCCAACATGGCGTCGGCCACTTTGACGAAACCGGCGATATTGGCACCCTTCACGTAGTTGACGCTGCCGTCGGCCTCTTCGCCGTAATGCACGCAGGCGTGGTGGATCGACTGCATGATGCCGTGCAGCTTGCTGTCCACTTCCCCCGCCGTCCACAGCAGGCGCATGGCGTTCTGCGACATTTCCAGCCCTGACACGGCCACGCCACCGGCGTTGGAGGCTTTGCCCGGGGCAAAGAGAATGCCGGCGTCGATGAACAGGTCCACGGCCTCCAGGGTGGTCGGCATGTTCGCACCTTCGGCCACACACACGCAGCCGTTGGCCAACAAGGTGCGCGCCGCATCGGCGTCGAGTTCGTTCTGCGTGGCGCAGGGCAAGGCGATGTCGCACGGCAGCGACCAGGGCGCCTGTCCCTTACGGAACTCCAGACCCAGCTCGCCGGCCAGCGCGCTCAAGCGCCCGCGCTTGACGTTCTTCAGTGCCATCACCGCTTCCCACTGCGCTTCGCTCAGGCCCGATTCGCAGTACAGCGTGCCTTCGGAGTCGGACAGCGAGATGACCTTGCCGCCCAGGTCCATGACTTTGCGTGCGGCGTACTGCGCGACGTTGCCGGAACCCGAGATGGCCACGCGCTGGCCGTCGAAGCTCGACTGCTTGCGCTTGAGCATTTCTTCGGCGAAGTACACGCAGCCGTAACCGGTGGCTTCGGGGCGGATCAAGCTGCCGCCGTAGTTCATACCTTTGCCGGTGAGCACCGAGGTGAACTGGTTGGCCAAGCGCTTGTACTGGCCGAACAGGAAGCCGATTTCACGCCCACCCACGCCGATGTCACCGGCCGGTACGTCGACATCGGCGCCGATGTGGCGATACAGCTCGCTCATGAACGCCTGACAGAAGCGCATGACCTCGCCATCGCTCTTGCCCTTGGGATCGAAGTCCGAACCGCCCTTGCCGCCGCCCATGGGCAGGGACGTCAGCGAGTTTTTCAGCACCTGCTCGAAGGCCAGGAATTTCAGCACACTGAGATTCACCGACGGGTGGAAGCGCAGGCCGCCCTTGTACGGGCCGATGGCGCTGCTCATCTGGATGCGGAAACCGCGGTTGACCTGCACCTTGCCCTGGTCGTCGACCCACGACACGCGGAACAGCACGGCCCGTTCAGGCTCGCACATGCGTTCGAGAATGCCCGCTTGCAGGTAATGCGGGTTGGCTTCGAGGAACGGCCAAAGGCTGCGCAGCACTTCTTCGACGGCTTGATGGAATTCGGGTTGGCCAGGGTCGCGCTGTTGCAGGCGGGCCAGGAAGGAGTCGACGGATTCGATCATGCTAGACATCTCACCAAAGAGGGTTGGACTTGTTGGTTTTTGCCCGACTCTAACAAGAAGCCTTCGCACAACAACAGTGCAAAATGTCGTTTTTATGAAAATAAATGGTGCGTTTTATATAAATGTATACAAAATGTTAAATCATTGAGACGGATAAATCCCGGTATAGAGCGCTCCGGCATTCTTGCGTAAGCACGAAAATGGGGCCTCGAAAGGCCCCATTCTTGTGCAACCGCTGGCGTTTTACTGCGCCAGCTTCTTGTGTCGAACCCGGTGCGGCTGCGCGGCGGCATCGCCCAGGCGTTTCTTGCGATCGGCTTCGTACTCGGTGTAGTTACCTTCGAAGAAGACCACGTTGGAGTCGTCTTCGTAGGCCAGGATGTGCGTTGCCACGCGGTCCAGGAACCAGCGATCGTGGGAAATCACGATGGCGGCGCCGGGGAAGTCCAGCAGTGCTTCCTCCAGGGAACGCAGGGTTTCGACGTCGAGGTCGTTGGACGGTTCGTCGAGCAGCAGGACGTTGCCGCCCTCCTTCAAGGTCAGGGCCAAGTGCAGGCGGCCACGTTCACCGCCGGAAAGGTCCTTGACGAACTTCTGCTGGTCGCCGCCCTTGAAGTTGAAGCGCCCGACATAGGTACGCGACGGAATCTCGTAGCTGCCGATGCGGATCTGGTCGGAACCGTCGGACACCTGCTGGAACACCGTCTTGCTGCCGTCGAGGTCTTCGCGACTCTGGTCCACGCAGGCCAGCTGCACGGTGTCGCCGATCTCGATGCTGCCCGAATCGGGCTGTTCCTTGCCCATGAGCATGCGGAACAGGGTCGACTTACCGGCACCGTTACCGCCGATGACGCCGACGATGGCGCCTTTGGGCATGGCGAAGGACAGGTCGTCGATCAGCACGCGGTCGCCGTAGCCCTTGGAGACGTTCTTGAATTCGATGACCTTGTCGCCCAGGCGCGGCCCGGCCGGAATGTAGATCTCGTTGGTCTCGCTGCGCTTCTGGAATTCCTGCGATTGCAGTTCTTCGAAGCGCTGCAGACGGGCCTTGGACTTGGACTGGCGGGCCTTGGCGCCTTTGCGCACCCACTCCAGCTCTTCCTTCATGGCCTTTTCATGGGCGCTCTGCTGCTTGGATTCCTGTGCCAGTCGGTCGGACTTGGCTTCCAACCAACCGGAATAGTTGCCTTCGTACGGGATACCGGCGCCGCGGTCGAGCTCGAGAATCCAGCCAGCGACGTTGTCGAGGAAGTAACGGTCGTGGGTGATGGCCACCACGGTGCCGGGGAAATCGTGCAGGAAGCGCTCGAGCCAAGCCACCGAGTCGGCGTCCAGGTGGTTGGTCGGTTCGTCGAGCAGCAGCATGTCGGGGGCCGACAGCAGCAGACGGCACAGTGCCACGCGGCGCTTCTCGCCACCGGAAAGGTGTTCGATCTTCGCGTCCCAGGCCGGCAGGCGCAGGGCGTCGGCGGCGACGTCGAGCTGACGCTCCAGGTTGTGGCCGTCGGCGGCCTGGAGGATGGCTTCGAGCTTGGCCTGTTCGGCGGCCAGCTTGTCGAAGTCGGCGTCCGGGTCGGCGTAGGCGGCGTAGACCTCGTCCAGACGCGCTTGGGCGTCCTTGATCACGCTGACGGCTTCTTCGACCACTTCGCGCACGGTCTTGCTCGGGTCGAGCTGTGGCTCCTGGGGCAGGTAGCCGACGTTGATGTCGGGCATCGGACGGGCTTCGCCGTCGAATTCCTTGTCGACCCCGGCCATGATCCGCAGCAGGGTCGACTTGCCCGCGCCGTTGAGGCCGAGCACGCCGATCTTGGCGCCCGGGAAGAACGACAGCGAGATGTTCTTGAGGATTTCGCGCTTCGGCGGCACGACCTTGCTCAGCCGATGCATGGTGTAGACGTATTGAGCCAAAACCAAGCCCTCTCTATATAGGTAAGGACATCGACGCCAGCGCAGGCGTTAGGAGATGTCGTGGAACAAAGTGCGCCATTCTACGTCAAGTCGCGACGTTGCACAGACGGGCAGGCGTGCCGGGCATCGCCACCCGCTCGGCTCAGCCGCGGGTCTTGCGCAGCTTGCCGCGCGGCGCGCGATGGCCTTGCGCCGTCAGCTTGGCGGCCCAGGCCGCCTTGACGCTGAAGCTTGCAGTGCGCTCGGTTGGCATGGCCGTAGCCTGTGGCGTCTCGGCTTGCACGGGCGTTACGCGGACCAGGGCTTCGCCCGAGACCGGCGAGTGACGCGGCGGCGTACTTGTACTCGTGCTCGCGCTGGGCGCAGCGGGCGTGGCGGCGGCCTTGGCCTGCTTGCGCAGCTCGGCCAGGGACGGCGACCTGGCGACGCTGGTCGCCGCCGGCTTGAGCAGCGTGCGCTGGCACGACTTGCACGACACCTGCTCGCTCACGCCAGTGCTGACCAGCGTTTGCGCGGTACGTCCGCAGGCGGCCTGCAGGCCGTTGGTGGAATAGTGGGTAACCAAACCGGGTTTCTCCGTAAAGCACAGGCATTGAAACGGCCGGCATTCTCGCACACCCAGCGCTGGCTGCCGAACCGACAGGACGGCAGGACAGCGACGTAGCACTTTGCCATAATGCCGCGCACGCTGGGCGCCATCCCCGATTGCGGACTATAGTGCGCCGGCCACTCGATCGCCTCGGTGGCCTGTCCGACAGCTTTCCCACGCCCTGCCCTTGCCAGCCCTTTCGCAGGATGAGCGCTTGACTATCACCACTCCACCGCCGGGCCCTTCATCGGGCAACCCCGCACCCGCCAAGCCCTTCGGTGGCTCGCTCAAGGGTGCCTTGGCCATGATCGTGCTGGTGCTGCTGGGCCTGCTGGCCTGGCAGTTGCTCGCGCAGTTTCGCGCCACCCTGGCCGAACAGCGCGAGCAGAGCCTGAGCGCCAGCGCAGAGCTTGCCGAGCATCTGGAACTGAACATGGCGTTGCAGGCGCAACAGGCCATCAACCTGATGCAACCTCATGCCCAAGTGCCCGAACCCGGTGCCCTGCCGGGGCTGATCGAAGCCTGGCGGCAGAAGCTGCCGGCGCTCCAGGGCGTGGCCTGGTTGGACGCAGACGGTCAGGTACAGCTCGACAGCGCCCCGTCGACCCCCGATCGCGATGCGTTGCAAGGCGCGTTCGCCTTGGGCAAGGACCAAGGTTTCTTCTACACCAACAGCGCCGACGGCCAGACCCTCTACCTGCTGCTGCAACAGCCGGGCGTCCTGCCTTCGGACAGCACAGGCGGCTATTGGCGACTGCGCCTGTCGGCCGATTACCTGCAAACCCTCAGCCAACGTCTGCAAGGCGCCAAGGATCCCCTGTGGCTGCTGGAAAACAGCCGCAATGCGCAAGTCCTGCTGGGGCACCCCGACACCCATGGCGGCAGTGTGGAACAGGGCAAGCTGGACAGCGTCATGCTCAGCTTCCTCGCCCACAGTCCCTGGCAATTGCGCGGCGTATTCGACACCGAGCGCGTACGTGAGCAACTGCTTCCAGCCCTGATCGGCAAGTACCTGCTGGTGGTGCTGTGTGCCTGCCTGCCGGTGCTCGCGCTGTTCAACCTGCGTCGTCGCCAACGCGCCTTGCAGGCCGACCGCCGCCGCTACCACGACATCTTCGAAGGCACCGGTGTGGCCCTGTGCGTGCTCGACCTGTCCAGCCTTCCGGGCCAGTTGCAGCGCCATCATGTCGGCAACCGCGCCGCCTTGAAACACAGCCTGGCCCTGGACCCGAACCTGCGCCGCGCGTTGCTGCAAGAGCTGAGGATCACCGAAACCAACCTGGTGGCGCGTCGCCTGCTGGGTGTCGACTCCAACGAAAGCACCTGGCGCCGGCTGATCGAAAGCTCGATCGAGGAGCGCGACAGCATCGGTATGCAACTGATCTACGCGGTGCTCGACCAGCGCGAGCAGCTGGAACTGGAGATGCGCCTGCCCGCGCCCGATGCCAGCGAACTGCACCTGTGGCTGATGGTGCGGCTGCCCGAGCCCCGCGACTACCAGGCCGTAATCCTCAGCATCAGCGACATCACCAGCCGCAAACAGGTCGAGCTGTCGCTGCTCGAACGCGAAAGCTTCTGGTCGGACGTGGTGCGCACGGTGCCCGACCAGCTCTACGTGCAGGACGTGCAAAGCCAGCAGATGATCTTCAGCAACCGCCACCTGGGCCAGACCTTGGGCTACACCCGTGCGGAGCTGGCGCAGATGGGCGATCGTTTCTGGGAACTGCTGATGCACCCCGAAGACGCCGAACAGTACCGCGCGCAACGCTGGCACCATCGTGGGGCCGGCAAGAACCAACCTCTGCATTACCAGACGCGTTTCCGCCATCAGGACGGCACCTGGCGTTGCTATGACATCCGCGAGCAAGTGCTGACCCACGACGAGCGAGGCCAGGTGGTGCGCATCATCGGCGTGGGCAAGGACGTCACGGTGCAGATCGAGGCCAGCGAATCGCTGCGCGACAGCGAACAGCGCTACCGCATGCTGGCCGAAAGCATCAGCGACGTGATCTTTTCCACCGATGGCCAGTTGCAGCTCAACTACATCAGCCCTTCGGTACAGTTGGTGCTCGGTTACGAAGTGGACTGGGTATTCGACAACGGCTGGCAATCGACCATCGCCAACCCGGCCCAGCTCAGCGGCGTCCTGCGCCTGCTGGAGCAGGTCACCCACGCCCTGGACGACGCCGAACAGCTCGAGCACCTGCGCCTGGAACTGCCGACCCAGCTGTTCCTGTTCGACTGCCTGCGCGCCGACGGCCGCAAGATCCCCATCGAGCTGCGGGTGGTACTGGTCTGGGACGAGCACGGCGGTTTCGAGGGCATCCTCGGCGTTGGCCGCGACATCAGCCAGCAGCGCCGCGCCGAGAAAGACCTGCGCATGGCCGCCACGGTCTTCGAGCACTCCACCTCGGCCATTCTGATCACCGACCCGGCCGGCTACATCGTGCAGGCCAACGAGGCCTTCAGCCGGGTCAGCGGCTACGCCGTGAGCGACGTGCTCGACCAATTGCCGACCATGCTGGTGGTCGACAGCCAGCAGGAAGCGCACCTGCGTTACGTCCTCAAGCAGTTGCACCAGCGCGGCAGTTGGGAAGGCGAAGTGTGGCTCAAGCGCCGCAGCGGCGAGCACTACCCGGCCTGGGTCGGTGTGACGGCTGTGTTCGACGACGAAGGCGACCTGGCCAGCTACGTGTGCTTCTTCACCGACATCAGCGAGCGCAAGGCCAGCGAGCAGCGCATCCACCGCCTGGCCTACTACGACGCCTTGACCCACCTGCCCAACCGCACGCTGTTCCAGGACCGCCTGCACACTGCGTTGCAACAGGCCCAGCGCAGCACCTCCTGGGTGGTGCTTATGTTCCTCGACCTGGACCGTTTCAAGCCGATCAACGATTCGCTCGGCCACGCCGCTGGCGACCGCATGCTCAAGGACATGGCCGAGCGCCTGCTGGCCTGCGTGCATGACGACGACACCGTGGCGCGCATGGGCGGCGACGAGTTCACCTTGCTGCTGCAGCCCAAGCCGACCCGCGAAGCCTCGCTCAACCGCGCCATCCATGTCGCCGAAAACATCCTCGCCAGCCTGGTACGGCCTTTCGTGCTGGAGAACCGCGAGTTCTTCGTCACCGCCAGCATCGGCATCGCCCTGAGCCCGCAGGACGGCAGCGAGCTCAGCCAGCTGATGAAGAACGCCGACACGGCGATGTATCACGCCAAGGAGCGCGGCAAGAACAACTTCCAGTTCTACCAGGCCGACATGAACGCCAGCGCCCTGGAGCGCCTGGAACTGGAAAGCGATCTGCGTCATGCCCTGGAGCAGAACGAATTCATCCTTTATTACCAACCGCAGTTCAGCGGCGACGGCAAGCGCCTGACCGGCGCCGAGGCGCTGTTGCGCTGGCGCCATCCGCGGCGCGGGTTGGTGCCGCCGGGCGACTTCATCCCCGTGCTCGAAGAGTTGGGGCTGGTGGTCGACGTCGGCGACTGGGTATTGCGCGAGGCCAGCCGGCAGCTCATGGCCTGGCGCAGAGCGCGCGTGCGGGTGCCGAAGGTATCGGTCAACCTCTCGGCGCGGCAGTTCTCCGACGGCCAGCTGGGCACGCGCATCGCCACCATCCTCAAGGAAAGCGGCCTGCCGCCGGCCTGCCTGGAGCTGGAATTGACCGAAAGCATCCTGATGCGCGAGGTCAACGAAGCGATGCAGATTCTCGACAGCCTCAAGCAGTTGGGCTTGAGCATTGCCGTCGACGACTTCGGCACCGGTTATTCCTCGCTCAACTATTTGAAGCAGTTCCCCATCGACGTGCTCAAGATCGACCGCACCTTCGTCGACGGCCTGCCCTCCGGCGAGCAGGACGCACAGATCGCCCGCGCCATCATCGCCATGGCCCACAGCCTGAACCTGGCGGTGATCGCCGAAGGCGTCGAGACCCACGAACAGTTGGAGTTCCTGCGCGAGCACGACTGCGACGAAGTGCAGGGCTACCTGTTCGGCCGGCCCATGCCGGCCAACCAGTTCGAGGCGCAGTTCAGCAACGAAACGCTGTTCATGTTGGGGTGAGACGGCGGTGGGTCGGATCGAGCACCCAAGCGCCGTGGGATAGAAAGATGCCTACGGCGCCCGGCCTTCGCCGCGCCTGCCTACGCCAGCGCATCCACGACGCAGGCAGCGTGCTTTCTAGGTATGCCGCTTGCCGCTTATCACTTGCAGCCGCCCGTGCAGCTAGCAGCTCAGCAATGCTGTAGAATGCTCGCCCTTTCCAGCCCGATCCTTGAGGACCGCCATGTTCAGCCGTGATTTGACCATTGCCAAGTACGACGCAGAGCTCTTCGAAGCCATGCAGCAAGAAGCGCTGCGCCAGGAGGATCACATCGAGTTGATCGCGTCGGAAAACTACACCAGCCCGGCCGTCATGGAAGCCCAGGGTTCGGTGCTGACCAACAAGTACGCCGAAGGCTACCCAGGCAAACGCTACTACGGCGGCTGCGAGCACGTCGACGTGGTCGAGCAACTGGCCATCGACCGCGCCAAGCAGCTGTTCGGCGCCGATTACGCCAACGTCCAGCCGCACGCCGGTTCCCAGGCCAACGCGGCGGTCTATCTGGCCCTGCTGTCGGCCGGCGACACCATCCTGGGCATGAGCCTGGCCCACGGCGGCCACCTGACCCACGGCGCCAGCGTCAGCTCGTCGGGCAAGCTGTACAACGCCGTGCAGTACGGCATCGACGGCAATGGCCTGATCGACTACGACGAAGTCGAGCGTCTGGCCGTCGAGCACAAGCCGAAGATGGTCGTCGCCGGCTTCTCGGCCTACTCGCAGGTGCTGGACTTCGCCCGCTTCCGCGAAATCGCCGACAAGGTCGGTGCCTACCTGTTCGTCGACATGGCCCACGTCGCCGGCCTGGTCGCGGCGGGTGTGTACCCCAACCCGGTGCCGTTCGCCGATGTGGTCACCACCACCACCCACAAGACCCTGCGCGGCCCACGTGGCGGCCTGATCCTGGCCCGTGCCAACGCCGACATCGAGAAGAAGCTCAACTCGGCCGTCTTCCCCGGCGCCCAGGGCGGCCCGCTGGAGCACGTCATCGCGGCCAAGGCGATCTGCTTCAAAGAAGCGCTGCAGCCTGAGTTCAAGGCCTACCAGCAGCAAGTGGTGAAAAACGCCCAGGCCATGGCCGGCGTGTTCATCGAGCGCGGTTTCGACGTGGTCTCTGGCGGTACCGAGAACCACCTGTTCCTGCTCTCGCTGATCAAGCAGGACATCTCCGGCAAAGACGCCGATGCAGCTCTGGGCAAAGCGTTCATCACCGTGAACAAGAACTCGGTGCCCAACGACCCTCGTTCGCCATTCGTCACCTCGGGCCTGCGCTTCGGCACCCCGGCCGTGACCACCCGCGGCTTCAAGGAAACCGAGTGTCGCGAGCTGGCCGGCTGGATCTGCGACATCCTGGCCGACCTGAACAACGAAGCGGTGATCGGCGCCGTGCGTGAGAAGGTCCAGGCCATCTGCAAGAAGCTGCCGGTTTACGGTCAGTAATCGCAGTGGTGCAAAAAGCCCGGCTCGTTAGTCGGGCTTTTTTGTGGAGGGTGGGAAAGGGCAGTACCTGGGCCGCGCGTTCGGTGCAGCGCTGGCTTACGGAAGCAGTGCCAACTGCCGTACGCAGAGAGGTTCAAGGAGCATGCCCCGTGCCTTGGTCAGGAGCCTCGACATGCCCACCCCACGACAATTGTCTTTCCTCGCCACCCTGAGCCTGAATGCCCATCCGGTGCAGACGCTGGAGTCTCTGCACGGCGCGCCTGTGTGGATAAACCGCCTGGGCGGTGCGGGCGTACTGCCGGGGCTGGTCAGTACGGTGCGCAACGACTCGCATCTGCTTGGCTGCCGGGCAAACGAACAGGTGGCACCGCTGCTGTTCTACTGTCGCCACACCCCGTCCGGTTATCACCTGTACGTGCGTGAGCCGGGCAAGCATTTCGGTAAAGGCATCAAGCGGATCGATGGCGCCTACCTCGGTTTGGGCTGCGTGCATGAACCCAATCCACAGCCGATCACGCTCGAGACACCCGGCGGTCAGAACGTCGACCTCAGAGACCTACCGCACGACACCCATCCCGTAAGCCTGAAAGCGGGCGATAGGCCGATCGCCTTGGGCAGACGCAACCATTCGCCCCACACCTACCTGACCCTGTCGGCAGGCGCACCGCTGCTCTGGACGCTGAAGATCGTGGCGCGGAACGTGCCCTGGGTCAGCCAGCCCGACGAAGCGTGACCCACCGGTAAAGCGCGTCGGCTCAGGCGCGCTTCGCCGTTTTCGAAGCGCAATCAATCGGGCGCCGTCGCTGGCGGATTTTTGCCCAACGCCGCAAACCCCTCCTTGATCTGCTGCTCGGGCAATTCATCGCCGATGAACACCATGACGCTCTCGCGCAACTCCCCTTCGCGCCACTCGGCGTCCCAGTCGAAACCGTACAGCTTGAGCACACCCTGAAACACCAGGCGGCGCTCGTCGCCGGCGATGTTCAGCACGCCTTTGTAGCGCAGCAACTGTTTGCCGTGCGCTTCGAGCAACCCGTTCATGAAATCGCTGAGGCGGTCGATGTCCAACGCCGTATCGCTGCGCAGCACCAGGGTGGAAATGCGGTCGGGCGTGGCTGGCTTGAGCACCGGACGCAGGCTCGGGGCCGGGCGCAGGCCCAGGTCCGGGTTGAGGTTGAAGCCGCGCACGTCGAGCAGTTCGGCAAGTTCGATACGGCCCTGCTCGACCACCCGAATCGCGGCGCGGCCGTTGATCCGCCCCAGCCGCTCGCGCAAAGCCTCGACGGCGGCAGGCTCCACCAGGTCGGTCTTGCTCAGCAGCAGGCGGTCGGCGAAGCCCACCTGCGCCTGGGCGATGGTCTGGGTCAGATGCACGTCCGCATGCAGGGCGTCGACCAGGGTGATGATGCCGTCGAGCAGGTAACGCTCGCGCAGCTCTTCGTCGATGAAGAAGGTCTGTGCCACAGGGGCCGGATCGGCCAAGCCCGTGCACTCGATCACCAGGCGGTCGAAGGCGATTTCGCCGGCGTCGAGGCGTTCGAGCAACAGGTACAGGGCTTTGGTCAGGTCGGTGTGGATGGTGCAGCATACGCAGCCGTTGGCCAGGGTCATGACCTGCACCGGCTCGTCGCCGAGCAACTGGCTGTCGATCCCGGCTTCGCTAAATTCGTTTTCGATCACGGCGATCTTCAGACCGTGCTCGGCCTTGAGCATGTGCTTGAGCAAGGTGGTCTTGCCGGCGCCGAGAAAGCCGGTGAGGACGGTGACGGGAATGGGCGTTTGCACGCAGATACCTCCATGGAGCCGAAAATGAATGTGGGAGCGCGGTTGTCCGGGCTCCCACAGGTTCAGGCAGGGTGTGGCGTCAGGGCCGGTACGCCCCGAGGTGGCGGCGCGCAGGCAGGTTCGCTTGCGCTTCGCTCGGCAGATGGCGGGCCACGCCTAACAACACTTGGGCCCGGCCTTGCCGCCGTAACGGGCTTCCTGGCGTTCGCGAAAGAACGCCTCGTAGCTCATCACCGGCTGGTCCGGGTGCGTGCGCTGCATGTGTTCGACATAGTTGTCGTAGTCAGGCATGCCCACCATCAGGCGGGCGGCCTGCCCAAGGTACTTACCCAGTTTCCCCAGGTCGTTGAACATGGCCGCAGCCCTCTCTGGTCAGGCTTCAGGCAAAGCCTGGAACGGGGTTTCCTTGTCGGTGCGCTCCTTGTGGTTCCAAGCGCGGTAGCCGACTTTCAAGGCGAAGAACAGGATGCTGAACACCACCACCAGGAACAGCACGGTCAGGCCGGCGTTGGTGTAGGCGTTGTACACCACGTGCTGCATCTGCCCGATGTCCTTGGCCGGCGCCAGCACCTGGCCGGCTTGCAGCGCGGTGCTGTACTTGTTCGCCAAGGCCAGGAAACCGACCGCCGGGTTGGCGTCGAAGAGCTTGATCAGGCTAGCGGTGGTGGTGCAGATCAGCAGCCACACGGCGGGCAGCAAAGTCACCCAAACATATTGCTGGCGCTTCATCTTGACCAGCACCACGGCGCCGAGCATCAGGGCGATACCGGCCAGCATCTGGTTGGAGATGCCGAACAGCGGCCACAGGGTGTTGATGCCGCCCAGCGGATCGATCACGCCTTGATACAGCAGGTAGCCCCACAGCGCCACGCAACCGGCCGTGGCGATCATGTTGGCGACCCACGACTCGGTGCGTTTGAGCGCCGGTACGAAGCTGCCGAGCAGGTCCTGCAACATGAAGCGACCGGCGCGGGTACCGGCATCGACCGCGGTGAGGATGAACAGCGCTTCGAACAGAATGGCGAAGTGGTACCAGAAGGCCATGGTGTTCTCGCCTGGCAGCACCTGGTGCAGGATCTGCGCGATCCCCACGGCCAGGGTCGGCGCGCCGCCGGCACGGGCCAGGATGGTGTGCTCACCGATGTCGCGGGCCACTGCCTCGAGCTGGTCGGGGGTGATCATGAAGCCCCAGCTGCTGACGGTCTGCGCCACCGAAACCACGTCGCTGCCGACGATGGCCGCCGGGCTGTTCATGGCGAAGTACACGCCGGGTTCGATCACCGAGGCGGCGACCATGGCCATGATGGCGACGAACGATTCCATCAGCATGCCGCCGTAGCCGATGTAGCGCGCGTTGGTTTCATTGTCCAGCAGCTTGGGTGTGGTGCCCGAGGAGATCAGCGCATGGAAACCCGAGACTGCGCCACAGGCGATGGTGATGAACAGGAACGGGAACAGCGCGCCTTTCCACACCGGGCCAGTGCCGTCGGTGAACTGGGTCAGGGCCGGCATCTTCAGCTCGGGCGCAAGGATCAGAATGCCGATGGCCAGGGCCAGGATGGTGCCGATCTTGAGGAAGGTGGAGAGGTAATCGCGTGGCGCCAGCACCAGCCACACCGGCAGCACGGCGGCGACGAAGCCGTAACCCACCAGCATCCAGGTGATCTGCACACCGGTGAAGGTGAAGGCCGGGCCCCACACCGGATCGCCGGCGACCAGGCCACCGACCCAGATCGACAGCAGCAACAGCACCACGCCGATCAGCGAGATCTCGCCGATGCGCCCTGGGCGGATATAGCGCATGTAGATGCCCATGAACATCGCGATCGGAATGGTCGCCATCACCGTGAACATGCCCCACGGGCTCTCCGCCAGGGCTTTCACCACGATCAGCGCCAGCACCGCCAGGATGATGATCATGATCAGGAAGCACCCGAACAGGGCGATGGTGCCGGGAATGCGGCCCATCTCTTCGCGCACCATGTCGCCCAGCGAGCGGCCGTTACGTCGGGTGGACAGGAACAGCACCATGAAGTCCTGCACCGCGCCGGCCAGAACCACGCCGGCGATCAACCACAGGGTGCCTGGCAGATAGCCCATCTGCGCCGCCAGTACCGGGCCGACCAGGGGGCCGGCACCGGCGATGGCCGCGAAGTGGTGGCCGAACAGGATGTGCTTGTTGGTCGGCACGTAGTCCAGACCGTCGTTGTTGAGCACCGCAGGCGTCGCCCGGCGCGGGTCGAGTTGCATCACCTTGGTGGCGATGAACAGGCTGTAGTAGCGATAGGCGACGAGGTACAAGGCAACCGCCGCGACCACGATCCACAAGGCATTGACCGCTTCGCCCCGACGCAGGGCGACCACGCCCAGCGCACAGGCCCCTATGACTGCCAGCGCTAGCCACGGTATGTGGCGCAGCAGGCTATTATTGTTGTTCATGGTTTTACTTCCAGCTGGATTATTGGAATAACGCCGCTCACCGAGTCTAGGGCGAGTGCTTGCGCATTGCCACATCTGCTTTGGTCTAGAGCCTTTGCAGACAGATTCGCCAGCGCTCGCGCGAACGCAAGCCGCCACACGCAGCCGATGCACTTCCGAGGGTTTCAACATGGGCGAGAACCGCGAACGTCGACGTTTCCAACGCATTCCTTTCGATGCGGCCACACAACTCTGCCAGCACGGGCAATGCTGGCCGGTCGCACTCATCGACCTGTCGCTCAAGGGCCTGTTGATCGAGCGCCCGGTTGCCTGGCAAGTCGACCTCACCCGACCGTTCGAGGCCAGGGTGCAACTGGGCGCCGAGGTCCTCGTGCGCATGCAGGTCGAACTGCGCCATGAGGAGGCGAGCCGGCTGGGCTTCGCTTGCACCTCGATGGACATCGACTCGATCAGCCATCTGCACAGGCTGGTGGAATTGAATCTGGCCGATGAAACGGAAATGCAGCGAGAACTGGGCGAACTTATCGAATATTAAGATTATTTAGCGGGCCAACTAAGTCAGCAAACGGGCTTTTCTGTCTATTCGGACAACTTTATTGGCGGTGGGAAAATTTTTGTATACACCGCTCTAGTACAGGCAACACGCCTGGTAACAGGGTGGTTTTTCCTGCCTGGTAAAAGCCTGGAAACCGGGCGACAGAAGTCTTCTTCGAAATATTGTATACAATCACTACGGTGCCTTCGGTACGATTTCTCCCAGTAGTGCCATGACAACAATAATTCGAGAGAGCCTGCTCCATGACCCCGTCCCCTAGTGCCTCCTCCCCCGCCCGGCCCGAAGACGAAAACCTCGGTCTGGGCGCCAACCTCGCCTATGGCCTGCAACACGTTCTGACCATGTACGGCGGCATCGTCGCCGTACCGCTGATCCTCGGTCAGGCTGCCGGCATGGCGCCAGCGGACATCGGCCTGCTGATCGCCGCCTCGCTGTTCGCAGGTGGCCTGGCGACCCTGTTGCAGACCCTGGGCCTGCCCTTTTTCGGTTGTCAGTTGCCGTTGGTGCAAGGGGTGTCGTTCGCCGGGGTGGCGACCATGGGCGCGATTCTCGGTACCCAAGGCGGTGGCGGCATGCCCGCCGTGTTGGGCGCGGTGATGGCGGCCTCTTTGATCGGCCTGCTGATCACTCCGGTGTTTTCGCGCATCACGCAATTCTTCCCGCCGCTGGTCACCGGCATCGTTATCACCACCATCGGCCTGACCCTGATGCCGGTCGCTGCGCGCTGGGTGATGGGCGGCAACAGCACCGCCGCCGATTACGGCAGCGTGGCCAACATCGGCCTGGCCGCGTTGACGTTCGCCATCGTGCTGCTACTGAGCAAGATCGGCAGCGGCGCGCTGTCGCGGCTTTCGATCCTGTTGGCGATGGTGATCGGCACGCTGATCGCCTGGGCGCTGGGCATGGCCGACTTCGGTGGCGTCGGCCAGGGTCCGATGCTGGCGATGCCGACGCCCCTGCACTTCGGCATGCCAACCTTCCACCTCGCCGCGATCCTGTCGATGTGCATCGTGATCATGGTGACCCTGGTGGAGACCTCGGCCGACATCCTGGCGGTGGGCGACATCATCGGCACCAAGGTCGACTCCAAACGCCTGGGCAACGGCCTGCGCGCGGACATGGCGTCGAGCATCCTCGCGCCTTTGTTCGGCTCATTCACGCAGAGCGCCTTCGCCCAGAACGTCGGTCTGGTGGCCGTGACCGGGGTCAAGAGCCGTTATGTGGTGGCGACCGGTGGTGTGATCCTGGTAGTGCTCGGCCTGCTGCCGGTGATGGGCCGGGTAATCGCCGCAGTGCCCACGCCGGTGCTCGGCGGCGCCGGAATCGTGCTGTTCGGCACGGTGGCCGCCAGCGGCATCCGTACCCTGTCGAAGGTCAGCTACCAGAACAACGTGAATCTGATCATCGTCGCGGCCTCGCTCGGTTTCGGCATGATCCCCATCGCCGCACCGACGTTCTACCATCAGTTCCCCAGCTGGTTCGAGACCATCTTCCATTCGGGCATCAGCTCGGCGGCGATCATGGCCATCGTGCTCAACCTGGTATTCAACCATTTCACCGCCGGCAACCCGCAGAACCCTTCGGTATTCGCCGCCGGCTACGAGCGCACCATCCACTATTCGGACATCTCGGCGCTGCGTGATGGCGACTACTTCAAGGACGGCCATCTATATGACGCCGAAGGGCACGAAGTGCCGCTGCTCGACGTCGATGCGGCCGACACGCCCTCGGCACGGCGAAAGACCGTGGCCGAACACTGAGTCGATTGCCCGATTGGTACAAGGGGCCTCGATGCGCATCGTCGAGGCCTCTTTTTTATCCGTGCACTCTCGTGAATGCGCCGAACCGACCGCCGCTTGACCATTACTGACCACCATTAGGCGTAGCCTGTACCGGGACCGCTTTGCGGTCCATCGCGGCTAAAGCCGCTCCAACAGTACTGCGCTCTTGTTGGAGCGGCTTTAGCCGCGATGGCCGGCATCGCCGGCCCGATGGCCACGACATCAGCAGCTTGGCAGTAGCGCATCGCCTGGGTCAGGGCTGCTGTACAGCCCTGGACGGGGCAACATCGGAGTTGAGCGAACAGCATCGCCCATGCGGGGTTTTCTGTTCCAGCCAAGGTAGCTGGCAAGCCGCTGGCACGCAGTATCACTCCTCGAACAACGCATCCAACGCCTGCTCCAACCGCGTCACCGCAATCACCTGCAACCCCGCTGGCGCATCCTTCGGTGCGTTGCCCTTGGGCACGATGGCGCGCTTGAAGCCGTGCTTGGCCGCTTCCTTGAGCCGCTCCTGGCCGCTGGGCACCGGCCGCACCTCGCCAGACAGGCCGACCTCGCCGAACACCAGCAAACCATGGGCCAGCGGCCGGTTGCGCAGGCTGGACATGACCGCCGCGAGCAAGGCCAGGTCGGACGCGGTTTCCAGCACCTTGACCCCGCCGACCACGTTGAGGAACACGTCCTGGTCGTGGGTGGGGATGCCGCCGTGGCGGTGCAGCACGGCCAGCAGCATGGCCAGGCGGTTCTGGTCCAGGCCCAGGGTCACGCGCCGCGGGTTGGACAGGTGGCTGTCGTCGACCAGCGCCTGCACTTCGACCAGCATGGGCCGCGTACCTTCCCAGGTGGCCATGACCACACTGCCCGGTACCGCTTCCTGGGCGCGGTTGAGGAAGATCGCCGATGGGTTCGACACCTCTTTCAGGCCGCGATCGGTCATGCCGAACACGCCCAGTTCGTTGATCGCGCCGAAGCGGTTCTTCACCGCCCGCAACAGGCGCAGGCGACCGTCGGACTCGCCTTCGAAATACAGCACGGTGTCGACCATGTGCTCGAGCACGCGCGGCCCGGCCAATGAGCCTTCCTTGGTGACGTGGCCGACCAGGAAGATCGCCGTGCCGCTCTGCTTGGCATAGCGCACCAGCAGCGCCGTGCTTTCGCGCACCTGGGCCACGCCGCCCGGCGCCGATTGCAGTTGCTCGGTGAAGATGGTCTGGATCGAGTCGATGACCATCACCCGCGGCTTTTCCGCGCGGGCGGTGGCGATGATGGTTTCGATGCAGGTTTCGGTCATCACCTTGAGCTGGTCCTGGGGCAGGCCCAGACGGCGCGAGCGCATCGCCACCTGCTGCTGCGACTCCTCGCCGGTGACGTACAGCGCGGGCATGTGCGTGGCGATGTTGCACAGGGTCTGCAAGAGGATGGTCGACTTGCCAATGCCGGGGTCGCCGCCGATCAGCACTACGGAGCCGTCGACCAGACCGCCGCCCAGTACGCGGTCGAGTTCGCCGCTGCTGGTGGTGAAGCGCGGGATTTCCTCGACGCTGACTTCGGCGAGGGTCTTGAGCTGCGCCTGCTGGCCGGTCCAGCCGGCACGCCCGCTGCTGGGCGCCGCCGCGCCGCCGCTCTCGATCTGGGTTTCCACCAGGGTGTTCCAGGCGCCGCACTCGCCGCATTGGCCCGCCCACTTGGGGAAGGTGGCGCCGCACTCGGTGCAGCCATACAAGCGCTTGGCCTTGGCCATGGGTCGGTCTCCTGGAAAAAGCCACCATCATAACCGACCCTTGCATCTGTACTGCGGGCGCTCATCGGCTAAAACTATTGGCTGGCATTACAGTCACTTGCAGCATGCGCAACGCATGCAACCGATGCTGGCTACACTGCGAGCACATTCTCACTTCGTTACAAGGAAACACACCATGAGCGTGATCAAGGAATTCAAGGCCTTTGCGGTCAAAGGCAATGTCGTCGACATGGCCGTCGGCATCATCATCGGCGCGGCGTTCGGCAAGATCGTCTCGTCGTTCGTCGGTGATGTGATCATGCCACCGCTGGGACTGCTGATCGGCGGCGTCGATTTCAGCGACCTGGCCATCACGCTCAAGGCCGCCCAGGGCGATGTCCCGGCGGTGGTGCTGGCCTACGGCAAATTCATCCAGACCGTGATTGACTTCATCATCGTCGCCTTCGCCATCTTCATGGGCGTGAAGGCCATCAACCGCCTCAAGCGCGAAGAAGCGGTCGCTCCGAGCGCACCGCCGACCCCAACGCCGCAGGAGACGTTGCTGACCGAAATCCGCGACCTGCTCAAGACGCAGAACCAGAACAGATTGCCCTGAGCCCATGCAAAAGGGCCGCGCAAGGCGGCCCTTCTGTCTTTGCCCTTCCTTATTACCAGTAGTTCTCCACCGCCACCTGTCCAGGCCGCCGGCTCAAGCTCAATTGCAGATCCCGCGCCTTCAACGCCTGACGTGTGTCGTCGATCATCTGCGGGTTGCCGCACAGCATGATGCGCGAATGCTCGGGCGAGAACGCCAGCCCTGCCGCCCGTTCCAGCTCACCGGTTTCGATCAGCGTGGTGATGCGCGCATTCAATGCACCCGGATGCGCTTCGCGGGTGACCACCGGAATGAATTGCAGCTTGCCGGCGAATTCGGCCAGGTAATCGCGCCGCTCGAGCCCGGCGATCTCGTCGAGGTAAGCCAGCTCCTTGGCCTCGCGCACCGAATACACCAGTTTGATCGACTCGAACCGTTCCCAGGCCTCGAAATCCTGCAGGATCGACATGAATGGCGCGATCCCGGTACCGGTGGCCAGCAGCCACAGGTCACGCCCACCGACGAAGCGGTCCAGGGTCAGGTAGCCGAAGGCCTGGCGGTCGATGAGCAGGGTGTCGCCTTCGCCCAGGCGGCTCAACTCGCTGGTGAATTCTCCACCTGGCACAACAATTGAAAAGAAATCCAGGTATTCGTCATGGGGTGCACTGACCATCGAATAGGCACGCCAGGCGATGCTGCCATCGGCCTTGGTCACCCCCAAACGCGCGAACTGACCGGAGCGGAAGCGGAAACCGGCATCGCGGGTCACCCGCAGGCTGAACAGGTTCGGGGTCAACGGCTGGACGTCCAGCAGGGTCTGGGCAGTGAACTTGTCGGCGCTGGCGGTCATGGGACACTCCGGGAAACAGGTACGCCAGTGTGGCGCAAAGCCGCCCGGATAAAAACCACTCAAGTCGCGGGACTATAGTGCCAACCGTTCTAAATGATTAAACCGAAAGACACTTATAGCGAAAAAGCAGAACTTCACCTTCAGACATTCCCTACACTGGGTACTGTCTTAACCTGACTGCTAAAGGCTCCGGGGAATCGCAATGCCACATTGGACGTCCAGACAATTGCAGGATCTGCTGGAAAAACGAGAGCCCACCGCGATCTTTGACCGCTCGATCGAATTGGCCCAAGCCCTAGGCATGACCCACTTGGGCTTGCGCCTGCACGTGCAAAGCGCAGCCCGCGGTACCAACCTGCTGTGCTACAACAACTATCCGGCCGAGTGGAACGAACAATACGAGCGCGAAGAGCTGAGCCAGATCGATCCGATCAGATCCATGTGCCACCACACCACGCTGCCGGTATTGTGGGACGAAGCGCACTTCGCGGCCTGCCCCCGGTACCGACACGCTGCCTGCAAACACGGCTTGCGCCATGGTTGGACCCAAGCGGTGCATGGTTTGCGCGGTTTCGAAAGCCACCTCAGTGTGTCGCGCCCTTCGGGCAAGATCGGCATGGCCGAGTTTTACGAAAAGGGTGCTGAAGTCCTGTGGCTGTGCAACACCTTGCATGCTTTGATCGGTGAGCACCATCGGGTCCGCTTGGAGGCCGAGTCACCCGTCGCGCACTTGAGCGACCGGGAGATGGAGGTGCTGCGCTGGTCTGCAGCGGGCAAGACCGCCGCCGACATCGCCTGCATCCTCTCGTTGTCGCAGAGCACGGTGAACTTCCACATCCGCAGCGTCATCACCAAGACCAACGCCTCGAACAAAGCCGGCGCCATCGCCATCGCCGCCATGCATGGCATGATCTGAAGCCGACCTGCCCCTCCCTTGGCAAAGCCCTGTAGAATCCGCGCCCAACCAGGGTCGCCCAGGCGGCCGGACGATTCCCTTCAGGGTCTGCCCCATGCCTTCGCTAACGTCTCCCTTCGCCGACCTCCAGTTGATCCGCCAGCCCGATCAAGCCAATGATCCGTTGCAGGCCTTCGACGCCGCCGACGAGTATCTGCTGCAACATATGGCCGCGCTGACGCCTGCCGCGCACAGCCGCGTGCTGGTACTCAACGACAGCTTCGGTGCCCTGGCTGCGAGCCTGAGCGGCCATGTGGCGGTGGTCAGCAGCGGCGATTCGTACCTGGCCCACTTGGCGCTGGACAAGAACCTGGCTCGCAATGCCAGGCCCGAAGTGCCGTTCGTGCCGGCCAGCGCCACCTGGCAGGGGCCGTTCGACTACGTGCTGCTGCGTGTGCCCAAGGCCCTGGCCCTGCTCGAAGAGCAACTGATCCGCCTGCAAGGCCGACTGGCACCGGGCGCCCAGGTGATCGCCGGCGCCATGGTCAAGCACCTGCCGCGCGCCGCAGGCGACCTGCTGGAAAAGTACGTAGGCCCCGTACAGGCCTCGCTGGCGCAGAAGAAGGCCCGCCTGCTGACGGCCACCGCCAGCGAACGGCCCATCGCCGTCTCGCCCTACCCCACCCGCTACCTGCTCGATGCGCCGCCACTGACGCTGGTCAACCACGCCAACGTGTTCTGCCGCGAAGGCCTGGACATCGGCACGCGTGCCTTCCTCCCGCACCTGCCGAACGACCTCGGCAGCGCACGGGTCGCCGACCTGGGCTGCGGCAACGGGGTGCTGGCCATCGCCAGTGCTCTGCGCAACCCCGAAGCGCATTACACCCTGGTGGACGAGTCGTACATGGCGGTGCAGTCGGCCGAGGAGAACTGGCGTGCGGCGCTCGGCGAGCGACCGGCCGATTTCATCGCCGCCGACGGCTTGGCCGGGCACCCCAAGCAATCCTTGGACGTGGTGCTGTGCAATCCACCGTTCCATCAGCAGCAGGTGGTCGGCGACTTCCTCGCCTGGCGCATGTTCCAACAGGCACGCGAGGCATTGGTGGTAGGCGGCGCGCTGTACATCGTCGGCAACCGCCACCTGGGCTATCACAGCAAGCTGGCGCGGCTGTTCCGCGGCGTGGAGCAGGTAGCGGCCACGCCCAAGTTCGTCATCCTCAAAGCGCGCAAATAGGCGCACGCCCGGGCCGTGCGCGGTGCGCGCGATCAGTGGGTCGTGAGGCCCGCCGCACTCATGAACAGGCGCATCAGCCAGGCGAACACGCCCAGGCTGGCCACGCTGGCCAGCCAGATCAGCGCCAGCCAGCCCAGCCGCCGCCACAAGGGCGTTGGCGTCTCGCAGGGTTCATGCTTCATGGGCCGTCGCTCCTCAGTGATAGCCATCGTCGTGGCCGACCTTGCCGCGGAACACGTAGTAGCTCCAGAACGTGTAGCCCAGGATCAACGGCAGGATGAACAGCGTGCCCACCAGCATGAAGCTCTGGCTCTGCGGCGGCGCGGCGGCCTCCCAGATCGACACGGATGGCGGGATGATGTTCGGCCACAGGCTGATGCCCAGGCCGCTGTAGCCAAGGAAGATCAATACCAAGGTCAGCAGGAAAGGCGCGTAATGGCTGCCGCGCGCCACCGCCCTGAGCAAGGCGTAGAAGGTCACCAGCACCAGGATCGGCACGGGCAGGAACCAGATCAGGTTGGGCAGGCTGAACCAGCGTTCGGCGATCTGCCCATAGGCCAGCGGCGTCCACAGGCTGACCACGCCGATCACTGCCAGCAGCACCAGAGCCAGGGGCTTGGCCAGTTGATGCATGCGCTGGTGCAAGGGGCCGTCGGTCTTCATGATCAGCCAGGTCGCGCCCAGCAGCGCATAGGCCACGATCAGGCCCAGGCCGCTGAACAGGCTGAACGGCGTGAGCCAGTCCAGCGAGCCTCCGGCGTAGTGCCGGTCGACCACTTTGAAGCCTTCGATGAACGCACCCAGCGCCACGCCCTGGAAGAAGGTCGCCACCAGCGAGCCGCCGATGAAGGCCTTGTCCCACAAGTGGCGCTTGGCATCCCTGGCCTTGAAGCGGAACTCGAAGGCCACGCCGCGGAAGATAAGCCCTACCAGCATCAGGATCAGCGGCAGATAGAGGGCTTCGAGCACCACCGCGTAGGCCATCGGAAAGGCGCCGAACAGCCCGGCCCCACCGAGCACCAGCCAGGTTTCGTTACCATCCCAGACCGGCGCCACGGTATTCATCATCACGTCGCGGTCGGTCTTGGCCGGCACGAAGGGAAAGAGCATGCCGATGCCCAGGTCGAAGCCGTCCATCACCACGTACATCATCACGCCGAAGATGATGATGCCGGCCCAGATCAGCGGAAGATCGATATCCATGCTTCAGTTCCCCTCGTTCAGACGCGCAGATCCGGCATCGTTGCCAGAGCCTTCTTCTGCGGCCGACAGCGGCCGCGCCGGCGTGCGTTTGCGCCCAGGGCCGCCCGGGCGCGGCTGGTTGCCTTCGCCGGTGTGCGGGCCCTTGCGTACCAGGCGCATCATGTAGCCCAGGCCGGTGCCGAACAGCGCGAAGTACACCACCACGAACATCACCAGGGTGAAGCCCAGCTGGGTTTGGCTGTGGTTCGACACACCTTCGGCGGTGCGCATCAGCCCATACACCACCCAGGGTTGGCGCCCGATCTCGGTGGTGAACCAGCCGGCGAGGATGGCGATCAACCCGGACGGTCCCATCCACAGCGTCAGGTAAAGGAAGGGCCGCGAACTGTACAGTCCACCCGTACGGCGCAGCCACAGGCTCCACAGGCCGACCAGGATCATCAGCATGCCAAGGCCCACCATCACCCGGAACGACCAGAAGATCACCGTGGAGTTGGGCCGGTCCTCAGGCGCGAACTCCTTGAGCGCCGGCACTTGCTTGTCGAAGCTGTGGGTCAGGATCAGGCTGCCCAGCACCGGAATCTCGACCTTGTAGCGGGTGGTCTCGGCCTGCATGTCCGGCAGCCCGAAGAGAATCAACGGCGTCGGCTCGCCCGGCGGATTTTCCCAGTGGCCTTCGATGGCGGCGATCTTCGCCGGTTGGTGCTTGAGGGTGTTGAGGCCATGGAAGTCGCCGATCACGGCCTGTACCGGCGCCACGATCAACGCCATCCACATGGCCATCGAGAGCATCTTGCGCACCGCCGGATTGTCGCGTCCGCGCAGCAGGTGCCAGGCCGCCGAAGCGCCGACGAAGAAGGCCGTGGCGACGAAGGCTGCGACCGACATGTGCAGCAGGCGGTAGGGGAACGAGGGGTTGAAGATGATCGCCAGCCAATCGACCGGAATCACCCGCCCGTCGACGATCTCGTGCCCTTGCGGGGTCTGCATCCAGCTGTTGGAAGCCAGGATCCAGAAGGTCGAGATCAGCGTGCCGAGGGCCACCATCAGCGTGGCGAAGAAGTGCAGGCCGCGGCCCACGCGGTTCCAGCCGAACAACATGACGCCGAGGAAGCCCGCTTCGAGGAAGAAGGCGGTGAGCACTTCATAGGTCAGCAAAGGGCCGGTGACGGAGCCGGCGAACTCGGAAAAGCGGCTCCAGTTGGTGCCGAACTGATAGGCCATCACCAACCCCGAAACCACGCCCATGCCGAAGTTGACGGCGAAGATCTTCGACCAGAAGTGGTAGAGGTCGCGGTAGACCTGCCGATCGGTTTTCAGCCACAGCCCTTCGAGCACGGCCAGGTAGCTGGCCAGGCCTATGGTGATGGCGGGGAACAGGATGTGGAACGATACGGTGAAGGCGAACTGGATTCGGGCAAGCTCCAAAGCTTCGAGACCGAACATGGGCATTTCCTCGTCAGGTGATCCGGCGGCAGGGCGCGCGGCCCTCCGCTACTGCCCCCTGGTGTATCGAGCGCCGTGCGTTGGAATTGTTCGGTCGGATCAAGGGGGTATGGCTACCCATTGGGGTGGATCGTTTTGATCCAGATCAACGGATGTGACCCCAGCATAGTCTTCCAGCGCCCAGTACGGTCTGTGGTCGAATGCCGCGTGACGGAAGGTCTCACCGGGTTTACCGGGAGCGCAGGATGTGCCGGAGTCGGCAAGCAGCAACTGTTTGTTACAATCAGGTGATACTCTGAGCCGACGTACATCTGTTGGCGGTCGCAGCGGCGCTGGTTCAGCTGCGATGGGCCGTGAAGCGATTTTGATCGGGGCACTGCCTGTGACCTGGCGAAATACGGGCGTGGCCTTTGGGGCGGCTTTGCCGTCCATCGCGGCTGAAGCCGCTCCTACAGGGAACGCGTATTTTCCGATGGCACACGGACCTGTAGGAGCGGCCGGCCGGCGCACCGGTTTAGCCGCGATGGGCGGCAGAGCCGCCCCACTTTAGGCGCCGTCGAGTCCCCGACGGAAACCGATCGCGGCTATTGGACCTGACGCGCAAGCCATCGCGGCCGATCGAAGCGCCGAACCGGCCGCCCCGCCCAGCTGGTCGCTTGGAAGACTTGGCGACAACTCCAGAATCTCTCACAGGCTGACACTCACCTCCATGTCCGACCCCATTCTGCTCCGCCACCACCGCCCCTTCGTCGCCTTCTGGTTCGCCCGGGTATTTACCGCCAGCGGTTTCCAGATGCTCACCGTGGCCATCGGCTGGCACCTCTACCAGCTCACCGGCAACGTACTCGACCTGGGCCTGGTGGGTCTGGTGGAGTTCGCCCCGCGTGTGCTGTTCATGCTGCATACCGGGCATGTCGCCGACCGCTACGACCGGCGCCGCGTGGCCGCGCTGTGCCAGACCCTGCAAGGCTTGATCGCGCTTGGCCTGGCGCTGGGCAGTGCCACCGACAACGTTAGCCGCGAGCTGATCTTCGCGTTGGCCTTCCTGCTCGGCGCCACCCGCGCCTTCGAAATGCCGGCGACCCAGGCGCTGCTGCCCAACATCGTGCCGCCGGGCCTGTTCCCACGTGCGGTCGCGGCGTCCGCTTCGGCCAGTCAATCGGCGACCATCGTCGCACCGGCGGTGGGCGGTTTCCTGTACGCCTTCGGCAGCCTCTGGGTGTACGGCCCGACCGTGCTGCTGTACGCCATCGCCTGCCTGCTGACCCTGAGCCTGAGCGTACGCGCGCAAGTGGCCCAGCGCGGCCGCGCCAGCCTGGAGTCGCTGCTGGCCGGCATCCGTTTCATCCGCAGCCGCCAGGACATCCTCGGGGCCATCTCCCTCGATCTGTTCGCCGTGCTGCTGGGCGGCGCCACGGCGCTGTTGCCGGTATTCGCCAAGGACATCCTGTTCACTGGTCCCATGGGCCTGGGCCTGTTGCGTTCGGCGCCGGCGGTCGGTGCCTTGCTGATGTCGCTGTGGCTGGCGCGCTTTCCCTTCGAACGCAAGGTGGGGCGCACCATGTTCACCGCCGTGGCCGTGTTCGGCGTGGCCACCATCGCCTTCGGCCTGTCGACGTCCTTCTGGTTTTCGCTGGCGGTGCTGGTGGTGCTCGGCGCAGCCGACATGATCAGCATGGTGATCCGCAGCGCCTTCGTGCAGTTGGAGACGCCCGATGAGATGCGCGGCCGGGTCAGCGCCGTGAACGGCCTGTTCATCGGCGCCTCGAACCAGCTCGGCGAGTTCGAATCGGGGGTCACCGCACACTGGTTGGGCACAGTGCCGGCGGTGGTGTTGGGCGGGGTCGGCACGCTGGTGGTGACCGGGGTATGGATCAAGCTGTTCCCGACCCTGGCCAATCGCGACCGGTTACACAGTGAGATCAAGGTATGAAGCGACGCTCACAGCGCGAAACTCATGCTCAGCTCGTATCCGTCGCGGGCGCGATGACCGAGCCCGCTGTCGCTCCACCCGCTATGGCGATAGAGCCGCTGCGCCAGGTGGTTGTCGGGCGCCACCGACAGTTGCAGACGACCGATGTCCGGCCATAGGGCCCGCACCACCGCCGGCAGGGCCTGCAAGCAGGCACGCCCCAGCCCTTGGCCCTGGTAGCGCCGATCGACCTGCAAGGCGATCAGCATCGCCGCATCCGCTGCGGCCCAGGCAGGCAGGAACACGCCGCGCTGAAGCAGCAGCAGGCCGCGCGGGACGTGCCTGTGCACCAGCACCAGGCAGCGCTGCTGCTCGCTGGGATTACGTGCAAGGTACAGCGCGCTGGCCGCATCGCCGGCATGGCGCCGTTGCTCGGGCGGCAGATGGATGTCGAGCACTTGGGCTTGCTGGGCCTGAGTGAGGTCGCGGTAGTCGATCAGTTGCACAGGCGTCGGCTCTCGGGCGGAAGCGCAGTGTAGCCTGAAGGCAGTACCGAAGCCTTCGAACACCTGCGCCCTCACCTTGCGTCGCCTTCCCACCCCGACATTTCAGACAGAACCTACCGCTCGCCAAGCATGCTGGTATGATGCGCGGCTTTTTTCCGCCCCGGATAAAACACGGCAGCCTTGGCCGATGCCAGTCAGTTGAGCCGAAGCAGCGTCAATCGGGGCTGCTTTGCAGCCCATCGCGGCTAAAGCCGCTCCTACAGGATTGCGCCTGTGGGAGCGGCTTTAGCCGCGATGGGCCGCCAAGCGGCCCCGGTTGCATGACTGACCGGCATTAGCAGTCTTGGCCGCCTGTGCTTTGCTCTTGGGGTCGATACATTCACGGCGCCGACGGCGACTTGGGAGCGGGCATGCTGGAAAGGCTGTTTCAACTAAGAGCACACAACACCAACGTACGCACCGAGATACTGGCGGGCGTCACCACCTTCCTGGCCATGGCCTACATCCTGTTCGTCAACCCGAGCATTCTCGGCGAGACCGGCATGGACAAGGGCGCGTTGTTCGTCGCCACTTGCCTGGCGGCGGCCATCGGTTCGGTGACCATGGGCCTGATCGCCAACTACCCCATCGCCCTGGCACCGGGCATGGGCCTGAACGCCTTCTTCACCTACACCGTGGTGCTGCACCAGGGCCATACCTGGCAGGTCGCGCTGGGCGCGGTGTTCGTTTCGGCGGTGCTGTTCTTCGTACTCTCGGTGCTGCGCATCCGCGAGTGGATCGTCAACAGCATTCCGCTGCCGCTGCGCTCGGCCATCGCCGCCGGCATCGGTCTGTTCCTGGCGCTGATCGCCCTGCACAACGCCGGTATCGTCGTCGACAACCCGGCGACCCTGGTGGGCCTGGGCGATCTGCGCAACCCAGCGCCGATCCTCGCCACCCTGGGCTTCTTCCTGATCGTCGGCCTGGAAGCGCTGAAGGTGCGCGGTGCGGTGCTGATCGGCATCCTGGCCGTGACCGTGGCCTCCATCGTGCTGGGCGTGACGCCCTTCGCAGGCGTGGTGTCGATGCCGCCGTCGCTGGCGCCGACCTTCCTGCAACTGGACATCGCCGGCGCCCTCGACGTGGCGCTGATCAGCGTGATATTCGCCTTCCTCTTCGTCGATCTGTTCGACAACTCCGGCACCCTGATCGGCGTGGCCAAGCGCGCCGGCTTGATGGGCAAGGACGGGCACATGCCGAAGATGGGCCGCGCCCTGATCGCCGACAGCACCGCGGCCATGGCAGGCTCGCTGCTCGGTACCTCGACCACCACCAGCTACATCGAGTCGGCCGCAGGCGTCAGCGCTGGAGGTCGCACGGGCCTGACCGCCATCGTGGTCGCCGTGCTGTTCCTGCTGGCCCTGTTCTTCGCCCCGCTGGCCGGCAGCGTACCGGCCTTCGCCACCGCGCCGGCGCTGCTGTTCGTGGCGGTGCTGATGGCCTCGGGCCTGGCGGAGATCAACTGGGACGACATTACCGAGGCCGCCCCGGTGGTGGTCACTGCCCTGGCCATGCCGCTGACCTACTCGATCGCCAACGGCATCGCCTTCGGCTTCATCGCCTGGACCGCCATCAAGCTGATCTCCGGCCGCTACCGCGACCTGAACGCAGCGCTGGTGATCCTGTCCATTCTGTTCGTCATCAAGCTGGGCTGGTTCAACGCATGAGTGCCGCTTTCGACCCCTCCACCTACACCGAGCAACTGAACGCCAAGGCCGAGCGCCTGCGCGCGCTGCTGGCGCCGTTCGATGCACCGGAACCTGCGGTGTTCGATTCGCTCCAATACCACTACCGCCTACGCGCCGAGTTTCGCCTGTGGCGCGAAGGCGGCGAGCGCCACTATGCGATGTTCGCCCCCGGCGAGAAGCACCAGGCGATCCTGATCGACGACTTCCCCATCGCCAGCCAGCGCATCAACGACTTGATGCCGCGCCTCAAGGCCGCCTGGCAAGCCAACGAGGCATTGAGCAACCGCCTGTTCCAGGTCGAGTTCCTCACCACCCTGGCGGGCGATGCGATGGTCACCCTGTGCTACCACCGCCCCCTCGACGAGGCCTGGGAAGCCGCCGCACAAGCGCTGGCCAGCGAGTTGCAGGTAAGCGTGATCGGCCGCTCGAAGGGCAAGCGCCTGGTGATTGGTCGCGACTATGCGCTGGAGAAACTCGAAGTCGCCGGCCGGGTGTTCAGCTATCGTCAGCCGGAAGGTGCGTTCACCCAGCCCAACGGCACGGTGAACCAGAAGATGCTGGGCTGGGCCTTCGAGGCCATGGGCGAACGCGACGACGATCTGCTCGAACTGTACTGTGGCAACGGCAACTTCACCCTGCCGCTGGCCACTCGCGTGCGCCAGGTACTGGCCACCGAGATCAGCAAGACGTCGGTCAACGCCGCTTTGAGCAACCTGGACGAGAACGGCATCGACAATGTGACCCTGGTGCGGCTCTCGGCCGAGGAACTGACCCAGGCGCTGAACGAAGTGCGGCCGTTCCGCCGTTTGCAGGGCATCGACCTCAAGCGGTACGCCTTCGGCAGCGTATTCGTCGACCCGCCGCGCGCCGGCATGGACCCGGACACCTGCGAGCTGACCCGGCGCTTCGAGCGCATCCTGTACATCTCCTGCAACCCCGAGACCCTGGCCGCCAACATCGCCCAACTGCACGACACCCACCGCATCGAGCGCTGCGCGTTGTTCGACCAATTCCCGTATACCCACCATATGGAAAGCGGAGTGTTGCTGGTTCGGCGTTGAGGGCGGCAGGTCGTGTGGGGTCTATGGGCCTCATGGGCCCTATGAACCCTATGAACCCTGTGAACTTTGTAGGAGCGACTTTAGTAGCGATGGGCGGCAACGCCGCCCCAAATCAGGCGCCGCTCACCCCCCTGTGGAGAAGCATTGCGGCCATTGGGCCGGCGCTGCCGGCCATCGCGGCTGAAGCCGCTCCTACAAGTCTTACAAGTCCTACAGCCCCTACAGGTGCTGCTGGGTAAGGACGAAACCCGAGTTTTGAATACAAAGGCCGTATAGTCCTGTTGAAACGACTGCAGTCGCAACATGGGGCAACGCCGCCTCGCTTCAAACGCAGCCTACGGCTGCCGCAATACGCCGCAGCATCGCGGTCGATCGGAACGCCTAAACCGCCCTTCCCTACAGCGGTTCAGAAATCGAAGAACACCGTCTCCCCTTCGCCCTGGATACGCATGTCGAACCGATAAGCCGTCTTACCGTCCACCTCGCAACGCTGGGCAATCAGGGTTTCGCGGCGCTGGGGCTGTTCGATCAGATTGAGCACAGGGCACTTGCCGTTGGCCTCGGCTTCATCGTCGAAATACAGCCGCGTGTGCAGATGGATGTTGATGCCCCGGGCGAACAGGCTGACATTGATGTGCGGCGCCATCGGCACACCCGCTGCGTTGTTCACCACGCCTGGCTTGACCGTGTGCAGCGTCCACTCCCCCGCATCGAAGGTGGTGGCGGTGCGGCCGAAGCTGTTGAAGGTGCTTTCCAGGTTGTAGTCCTCGTGGTACTGGCCTTGGGCATCGGCCTGCCACACCTCCAGAAAGGAATCGCGCACCAGGTGCCCGTTACCGTCATAGACGTGGCCGATCAGCAGGATGTGCTCGCCGGGGGCCTCGGGCTTGGCCAGGCGGTTCCAGATTTCCTCGGACCGTGGCGGATTGCCGGCAGCCTGTAGCGCCAAACCGATGTGTACATACGGCCCCGCCGTCTGCGAGGGGGTTTCCGGCAGCAGTTGAATAGGCATGTGGAGCTCCTCAGCGGTTCTCGAAGTGGGTCTGGCGCTGGCCGCGCAGGACGATGTCGAAGCGGTAGGCCAGGCAGTCCATCGGGTTGGCGTTGCCCATGTCGAGCTTGGCGATCAGTTGCTGCACCGCCTCGGGGTTGGCGATGGATTTGACGATCGGGCACATCGGGATCAGCGGATCGCCCTCGAAATACAGCTGGGTGATCAACTTGGTGGCGATCGACGGGCCGCTCACCGAGAAATGGATGTGCGCCGGCCGCCAGTCGTTGGGGCCGTTGCGCCAGGGATAGGGGCCAGGCTTGATGGTGCGGAAGCTGTAAAAGCCGTCGCGGTTGCTCAGACAACGGCCGACGCCGCCGAAGTTCGGGTCCAGCGGCGCCAGATACCGGTCGTTCTTGTGCCGGTAGCGGCCGCCGGCATTGGCCTGCCACATTTCCACCAGGGTGTTGGGCACCGGGTGGCCGTACTGGTCCAGCACGCGCCCGGCGACGATGATGCGCTCGCCGATGGGTAAGCCGCCGTGGTCGAAATTGAGCAGCAGGTCGTGGTCGTGCTCACCGAAGCCCAGGTGGGCGAAATTCGGGCCGGTGGTTTCGCTGATCGATTGTGGAATGCTCACCAGCGCCTGGCGCGGCGAACGGGCGATCGAGGTCTTGTAGTCGGGGGTCAGGGCTTTGGGGTGCCAGTTGCGATCACGGATCACGAAGCGGCGATTGTCCTCGGCGGGCATGGCCGTTGTCCTCTCTTGGAATTGTGGGCGCCTGTGCGTGGCAGACGGACATGCAGTTTCCGTGAGGTAACGCCGCCTGAACATTGAAAATGGCACCATCTCGCTTATCGAATTGGTTATGGATAGAGCCCGCGTTTGCAATGTTTCGACCACCTGAACTAATCGCTTCGCGCGAAACTCATACAGCTTATTGCAGGAGACTCTCATGGATTGGCGAAAAGGCCGGCGCAGCGACAACGTAGTGGATGCCCGAGGTTCGGGTGGCGGGGGCGGCGGTATGCGCTTCGGCGGTGGCAAGGGCCTGGGCCTGGGAGCGATCCTGCTGATCGTCGGCATCGGCTGGCTGACCGGCCAGGACCCGTTGCAGATCCTCGGCCAATTGACCGGGCAAAGTGGGCAGGTCGAACAGCGCCAGGCCGCTCCGGCCGGCACTGAAGGCAAGACGCCCCCGGCCGATGACCAGCAAGCCGCTTTCGTTTCCTCGATCCTGGGCGATACCGAAGACACCTGGAAAGCCCTGTTCGCCCAGTCGGGCCAGCAATACCGCGAGCCCAAACTGGTGCTGTTCAGCGGCCAGGTCAATTCGGCCTGCGGCTTCGCCTCGGCGGCGGTCGGGCCGTTCTACTGTCCTGCCGACCAGCGCGTGTACCTGGACATGTCGTTCTTCCGCGAAATGGAAACCCGTTTCTCCGCCGCCGGCGACTTCGCCCAGGCGTACGTGATCGCACATGAAATCGGCCACCACGTACAGACGCTGCTCGGCGTATCCAAAGAAGTGCAAGCCGCCCGTCAACGCGGCGAGCGCATGGAAGGCGCCAACGGTCTGCTGGTGCGTCAGGAGCTGCAAGCCGACTGCTTCGCCGGGGTGTGGGCCTACCAGGCGCAGAAACGCCTGAACTGGCTGGAGCCGGGCGATGTGGACGAAGCGCTGAATGCGGCCAACGCCATCGGCGACGACCGCTTGCAGCAGCAGGGCCAGGGCCGTGTGGTTCCCGACTCGTTCACCCACGGTACTTCGCAGCAGCGCGTGCGCTGGTTCAAGACCGGCTTCGAGCAGGGCGACGCTACCCAGTGCGACACGTTCAACGCACGTAACCTGTAAACCCAACGCTTCGAACGCGGGCTGCCCTCGGGCGGCCCGCGTGCGTTTCGGCACTCTTCCCTACCCGTGCGCTCGTGCCGTTCGCGACCAGTACCGCCAGTGATGGCCCATAGCCAGATTTTCCCAGGAAAATTCTGCTGAAAAAGCGTTTCAGCTAACGCGATGCCAGCCGATAACCCTCGGGTATCCGCGGGCTCTGAAGAACAAAAACGCCCCGCGATGACGAATCAAGTGAGCGAAATTTCTTCAGGGAGCGTGTGCAATGAACAGCTGGTTTGCCAACATCAGCGTCAACTTAAAACTGGGACTGGGCTTTGGCCTGGTCCTGCTTTTGACCGGTCTACTGGCTTTGACCGGCTGGTTCAGCGTGGGCGGTCTGATCGACCGCAGCAACTGGATGAGCGATATCGGCCAGCTCAACAACGACCTGACCGAACTGCGCGTCGCGCGCCTGCAATACATGATCGCCAATGGCGACGACGCTTCGGCGACCAACGTCCAGACCAAGCTCGACATTTTCAGCGCCCAACAGCAACGCCTGGCCAAGTCCTTCAAGAGCGAGGAGAACGTGCGCCTGCTCGGCGAGCTGGGCAAGACCATCGAACAATACAAGGTGTCGTTGAACCTGATGCGTGGTGGCTACGCCGCTTCGAACACGGCACGCACGCGTATGCGCACTGCCGCCGCCGAGGCCGATGCGGCCCTGGAAGCGCTGGCCAAGGACCTGCTCGCCCGGCCGGAGGCCGATGCCACGCGCCTCGCCAACTACCAACTCATCAGCAACGCCCGCCAACAGTTTCTGCGCCTGAGCGTGAACGTGCGCAGCTACATCGCCGACACCAGCGCCACCCAGGAAAAGGCCGCGCTCGACCAGTTCGCAGCGACCCGCCTGGCAGCCGACGAACTGCAACGGCAACTGCCCGGCGAACCTGCGGTGCAGCCTTTCGCCACGCAGCTGCAAGGTTACGGCCAATCCCTCCAGGCCTTCCGCGAAGCCGTGGCGACCATCGCCACCGCGCGCCAGGAGATGACCGTCGAAGGTGCAGACATCGTCAAGACCAGCGCAGCCCTGTACAAGCTCCAGCTCGATCGCCGCGACAGCGAAAGCGCCCAGGCGCGCACCTTGCAGATCGCCGCGACCTTGCTGGCCCTGCTGTTCGGTGTCGTGGCAGCGGTGCTCATCACCCGCCAGATCACCAAACCCTTGCAGGAAACGTTGGGCGTGGTCGATCGCATCGCCCATGGCGACCTGACCCACAACGTGCGCGTGACGCGCCGTGACGAGCTGGGCGTGCTGCAGCAAAGCATCAGCCACATGGCCACTACCCTGCGCGAACTGATCGGCGGCATCCGCGACAGCGTGACGCAAATCGCCAGCGCCGCCGAGGAACTGTCGGCGGTCACCGAGCAGACCAACGCCGGGGCCAACAGCCAGAAGATCGAAACCGACCAAGTGGCCACGGCCATGCACGAAATGGCCGCCACCGTGCAGGAAGTGGCGCGCAATGCCGAACAGGCCTCGCGCGCGGCGACCAGCGCCGACGGCGAAGCCCGCGTGGGCGAGCAGGTGGTGGGCGAAGCGGTCGAGCAGATCGAGCGCCTGGCCGGTGAAGTGCACCGTTCCAGCGAGGCGATGAACACCTTGCAGCAGGAAAGCCAGAAGATCGGCAGCGTCATGGATGTGATCAAGTCGGTAGCCGAGCAAACCAACCTGCTGGCGTTGAATGCCGCCATCGAAGCGGCGCGCGCCGGTGAGGCCGGGCGTGGTTTCGCCGTGGTCGCCGACGAAGTACGCGGCTTGGCGCAGCGCACGCAGAAGTCCACCGAAGAGATCGAGGCCCTGATCGCCGGCCTGCACCGCGGCACCCAGCAGGTCGCCTCGATCATGCTCGGCAGCCGCGAGCTGACCGACAGCAGCGTCGAGCTGGCACGCAAGGCCGGCGTTTCGCTGAGCAGCATCACCGGTACGGTGTCGAACATTCAGGCCATGAACCAGCAGATCGCCGCCGCCGCCGAGCAGCAGAGCGCGGTGGCCGAGGAAATCAGCCGCAGCATCCTCAACGTGCGCGATGTGTCGGAACAGACCGCTTCGGCCAGCAACGAGACCGCCACGGCCAGCGTGGAGCTGGCGCGTCTGGGCGGTCATCTGCAGATGTTGGTCAGCCAGTTCAAGGTCTGATCGGCGCTTTATGGCGGGCGCTGAACCCAGGTTCAGCGCCCGCCGTTCTCCTGCTGTGTCTGGATGGCGTCGCCGCCGCCTCAAACTAACCACCGCGATCTGCCGGGGAAACTGTTTCGCCTGGGTTAGGCCGGCTGTGCCGGCCATCGCGGCTCAAGCCGCTCCCACACACGTGGACTGCACCCAAAACTTGGACATGCAATGGCCTTGTGGGAGCGGCTTTAGCCGCGATGGGCGGCAGAGCCGCCCCAACCCAGCCACGCGCTTTGTCAGAAAACCGTTTCGCCCGGCGTGGGCCGGCTCGTCCAAGTCACTTGACCACGATGCCCTGCCCTCGCCCACGCGGGTCGGACGCCGTTTCGAGGCGGGTGCCCTCGACGCGGATGGCCTGCACGTCGCCCATGTTCCAGCCCTGGTCCTCCAGCACATAGCCCATCTTCTTCAGCTCATCGGCCGCCGGCCCTTGCAGCGGCGCGTAGCTGTCGAAATAGATCGTGTCCTTGGGCAGCAACTGGTGGTGTACGCGTTGCGCGGCCACGGCCTTGTCCAGCGGCATGGCGTAGTCGTAGAGGTTGTTCATCACCTGGAAGATCGAGGTGAAGATCCGCGACCCGCCGGGCGTGCCCAGCACCAGGGTGACCTTGCCGTCACGGGTGACCAGCGTCGGGCTCATCGACGAGAGCATGCGCTTGCCCGGTTCGATGGCATTGGCCGACCCGCCCACCACGCCGAACACGTTGGCCGCACCAGGCTTGGCGCTGAAGTCGTCCATCTCGTCGTTGAGCAGGAAACCCGCACCCTTGACCACCACACCGCTGCCATAGTCGAGGTTGAGGGTGTAGGTGTTGCTGACGGCGTTGCCCTGCTTGTCGACGATGGAGAAATGCGTGGTCTGGTGCGATTCCAGCCCCGGTTTCACCCCGTCGGTAGCGGAAATGGCAGTGGGGTTCACTTGGGCGGCGCGCTTGGCCAGGTAGTCCTTGGCGATCAGTTGATCGACCGGCACCTTGGTGAAGGCCGGGTCGCCCAGATAATCGGCGCGGTCGGCGAACACCCGCTTCTCGATCTCGGCCAGCAGATGGATGTAACGCCCCGAGTTGTGCGCCACGCCTTTGAAGTCGGCGGCGCGGTCTTCCTTGATGCCCAGCAGTTGCGCCAGGGCGACGCCGCCCGAGCTTGGCGGCGGCGCGGTGTAGACCACGTTGCCGCGCCATTGGATGGCGATCGGGTCGCGCCACACGGCCTTGTAGTCGGCCAGGTCTGCACGGGTGATCAGGCCCTTGTCGGCCTGCATCTGCTCGACCAGCAGTTCGGCGGTGCGGCCCTGGTAGAAGTCGCTGACGCCCTTGTCGGCGATGCGCTCCAGGGTCATGGCCAACTCTGGCTGCTTGAACGGCTGGCCGGCCTGCATGCTGGCGAAATAGTCGTTGAAGTTGGTGCCGTCCTTGAACAGACCCTTGGCGTCTTCACGGTACTGGTACTGCTGCTCGGCGACGACGAAACCGTTCTTGGCGTAGCCGATGGCCGGGGTGAGCAGTTCGCTCCACTTGAGCTTGCCGAACTTCTGATGCGCTTCCCACATTCCCATCACCGTGCCCGGCACCCCAGCGGCGCGGGCGCCGACCAGGCTCAGGTTCTCGATGGGTTCGCCCTTGTCGTCCAGGTACATGTTGCGCGTGGCGGCTTTGGGCGCCACTTCGCGGTAGTCGAGGAAATACGGCTTGCCGTCGACGAACAGGGTCATGAAGCCACCGCCGCCGATGTTGCCCGCTTCGGGGTAGGTCACCGCCAGGGTGAAAGCGGTGGCGATCGCGGCATCCACCGCGTTGCCGCCGCGCTTGAGGATGTCGGCGGCGACCTTGGCCGCGTACTGGTCGGGCGCGGCGACGGCGCCGCCTTCGAGGGTCACCGCGAAGCTGGCGGGGCTGCTCAGCAGCAAGGCCGTGACGGCCAGGGACTGGAACATGACGATACGCATGGGCGCTTTCCTTGGTAATTGTTCTTCTTGACTGCCCATTAAGGCCCAAGGCAAGGCGCAGCGCAAACGGGTTTCAACAGGCGTAGGCGGCGAGCTTGTGCTGGATGAAGTCGAGAAAGCACTGGATGCGCAGCGCCAGCTGGGTATTGCGGTAATACACCGCATGGATCGGCTGCCGGTAGCCGCTGTTGGCCTCGGCCAGCAGCACCTGCAAACGGCCTGTGCGGATGTCCTGGTGGGTCATGAAGTGCGACAGGCAGACGATGCCCTCCCCGGCCAGCGCCAGTTGCCGCAAGGTCTCGCCACTGGACGCCAGGAGGCGCGGGCGGATGCGCCAGCGGTCGCCCTCGGCGTGGCGCAGCGGCCAGTGGTTGAGGCTTTCCGGCTGGCTGAAGCCGAGCAGGCAATGCTCTTCCAGCGCCTCGACCGTGGTCGGCGTGCCGCGACGCGCCAGATAGTCGGGGCTGGCCAGCACCAGCAGCGGGCTGCATCCCAGCGAGCGCGCGTGCAGGCTGGAGTCGGCCAGTTCGCCGATGCGGATGGCGACATCGGTGCGCTGTTCGAGCAGATCGATGATCAGGTCATCGGTGTTCAGCTCCAGCTCGATGCCCGGGTAAGCGCGGCGGAATTCGCCGATCCACGGCACGATGGCGTGCAGCATGAAGGGCGCGGCGGCGTTGACCCGCAGGCGCCCGGCCGGTTGCTGGCGGTGCAGCGCCAGGTGCTCTTCCAGGTCGTGCATCTGCGCCAGGATCAGCCGCGCGCGTTCGAGGAAGAAGCGCCCTTCTTCGGTCAGTTCCATGCGCCGGGTGGTGCGGTTGAGCAAGGTCACGCCCAACCGCGATTCGAGGCGCGACAGCGTGCGGCTGAGCGCCGAAGGCGTCTGCGCCAGTTGCTCGGCGGCGGCGGAGATCGAACCGCAATCGATCACCGTGACGAATACCTGGAGTTCTTCGGAGCGGGTCTTCACAGCGCACGGGCCTGTTGCGGAATGAACCGAACTAGATAGCGGCTCATGCACAGGATCGCAAGCCTTGTCGCCTGCGTACGCCATGGCGCGTCAAGCCTGGCCCAGCACCTCGCTCAAGTGCGCCTGGTAAGCGGCGACGGTGGCTTCGACGTTGGGGCGCTTCATCACGTCGGTGGCGAGGAAGGTCGGCAACCCGCGCATGCCGAGGAACTGGTGGGCCTTGTGGAAGGGGAAATACACGGCATCGACGCCCTTGCCTTCGAAGAAGTCGCTCGGGTCGTCGAAGGCCTGCTGCGGTGCGTTCCAAGTCGCGGAGATCATGTAGCGCTTGCCCTGCAGCAGGCCGCCGCTGCCGTATTTCTGCGAGGCATCGGCGCGGGTGCGGCCATCGTTGGCGTACAGGCTGCCGTGGCCGGCGGTGAAGACTTCGTCCATGTACTGCTTGACGGTGTGCGGCGCGCCCATCCACCAGCCGGGCATCTGGTAGATCACCACGTCCGCCCAGAGCCAGTCCTGCACCTGCCGTTCGGCGTCGTAGCCGCCATCGATGAAGGTCTGGCGCAGCTCGAAACCGGCGCGGTCCAGGTGCGCCAGGGCGGCGTCGTGCAGGGTCTGGTTGAGACGGCCGTCGGAGTGGGCGAATTGCTTGCCGCCGTTGAGCAGAAGAATGTTTTTCATGGGAGGCCTCGGGGTCGTTGCCGACCGGATCGCTAAGAAGGCCGGCAGACTAACCAGCCTCGGGCGCGGGAAACAGCCACGGCGGGGCAAATGATAATTGCGCGAGAATCACGAATACCGGCCTTACTGTTGTCATAGACTCGCACTTCAACTTACGCGGAATCCTACCCATGGCCCAACAGCACGCCTTCATCCTCAAAGCCAAGGCCCACCCCGAACGCGCCGACGACTTCGAACGCCTGTTCCGCGCCTATGTCGAGCCGAGCCGGCGCGAACCGGGCTGCATCGAATACCACATGCTGCGCGACCTGGAAGACCCGAGCCTGTTCATCTTCTTCGAAGTCTGGGCCAGCGAACACGACTTCAACGCGCACATGGCCCTGCCGCACATGCGCACCTTCGTCGAGCAGCGCGCCGAATACCTGGAAGGCGAGTTCGACGTTCAGCGCATCGAGATGCTCAGCCCCTCTTCGGCTAGCCGTTGAGCAGCAGGTGCAGCCCCAGCAGGCCCAGCCCGACGAAGAAGCAACGCTTGAACAGCGTCGGGCTGATGCGCTGGCGCAGCCACTGGCCGGCGAACATGCCCAGCAGCGCCGGTAGCAGCATCAACAGCGAGGCGCCCAGCGCCTGACCACCCAGAGCGTCCTGCCCTGCCAGGCCCACCGCCAGGGCCAGGGTCGACACCGTGAACGACAGGCCCAGCGCCTGCACCATCTCGTCGCGGCTCAAGCCCAGGCTTTGCAGATAAGGCACGGCCGGCATGACGAACACGCCGGTAGCGGCCGTCACCACCCCGGTGACCAATCCGCACAGAGGCCCCAGCCAACGCTCGTGCCGCGGCGCCACGCGCAGTTGCGGGCCGGCCAGCCCGTACAGCGCATACACCACCAAGGCGCCGCCCAGGGCATGCGCCGCCCACGGCCCGCTGTCGATGCCCAGCCACAGGCTGCCCAGGCACGTGCCGAGGAAGATCATCGCCAACAGGCTGCCCAAGCGCCGCAACAGCGTGCGCAGGTGCCCGCCGAAGGCCAGTTGCCACAGGTTGGTCACGGTCGACGGTACGATCAGCAGCGCCGCCGCCTGGGCCGGCGGCAGGCCCAGCCCCAGCAGGCCCATGGCGACCGTGGGCAGGCCCAGGCCGATCACGCCCTTGACTGCGCCAGCAAGGAGGAAGGTCAGCAGCACCAGCAACGAAAGCGCGGCGCCGATGTCCTGATAGAAACCGATGAATGTGTGCATGGCAGGCATCGTGCCTGGCACCGCGAGCGCTGACAACTCAAGGACTACGGCACCGACCTGCGCAATGGCCCAGGCCTCGACCGGCCCTGGCGTGCAGCGCCCGGTGATACAGTCTGCGCGGTGCGGCCTTGCCGTGCCTGCGCGGGCCACGCACACTCGCCGACCGTCGCAGCCTGAAAGGATCCTTCGCATGCCGTCGATCTACCAGCTCAAACCCCGCTTCCAAGCCCTGCTGCGCCCCAGCGTGCAGCGCCTGTACGAGCGTGGCGTCACGGCCAATCAGGTCACCCTGGCCGCCGCCGCGGTCTCGGTGCTGCTCGGCCTGCTGCTGGTCTGGCGCCCCGAGGCCACGGCGCTGTTCCTGCTGGTGCCGCTGTGGATGCTGCTGCGCATGGCGCTCAATGCCGTGGACGGCATGCTCGCCCGCGAGTTCGGCCAGCAATCGACCCTGGGCGCCTACCTCAACGAGCTGTGCGATATCGTTGCCGACGCCGCGTTGTACCTGCCCTTCGCCCTGCTGCCGGGCGTGTCGCCGAGCCTGGTGGTGCTGGTGGTGGTGCTGGCCGTGGTCAGCGAATACGCCGGGGTGATGGGCCCCTTGGTGGGCGCCTCGCGCCGCTACGATGGCCCCATGGGCAAGAGCGACCGCGCTTTCGCCTTCGGCGTACTCGGCACCGGCGTAGGCCTGGGGCTGCTGGCCGCGAGCTGGGTCAACGGGCTGCTGGCGCTGATTCTGCTGCTGTCGCTCTATACCCTGTACAACCGGGTGCGCCGCGGGCTTCTCGAAGCGCGTCGAACCACCCCCTGAAACCCACCCGCTGCACTTCTCTGTCGGACAAGGACTTTCGCCATGCGCCAAGCGCAATCGCTGCATTTCCCGACCCACGACGGTGTCGACCTGCATTACCGCCACTGGCCCGCCACGCTGAGCGAACACCAGCCGCGCCGCGCCGTGGTGATGTTCCATCGCGGCCACGAGCACGGCGGGCGCCTGGCGCACCTGGCCGACGAACTGGACATGGCCGGCTACGACTTCTTCGCCTGGGACGCCCGCGGCCATGGCCTGTCGCCTGGTGCTCGCGGCGACAGCCCGAGCTTCGCCACCAGCGTGCGCGACGTACAGACGTTCATCGAGCACCTGCACGAGCGCCACGGCATCGAAGAACAGGACATGGTGGTGCTGGCGCAAAGCGTCGGCGCCGTCGTGGTGGCCACCTGGGCCCACGATTACAACCCCAGGGTGCGCTGTCTGGTGCTGGCCTCGCCGGCATTCAAGGTCAAGCTCTACGTACCCTTCGCCCGCCCCGGCCTGAAACTGATGAAGGCGCTGCGCGGCAACTTCTTCGTCAACAGCTACGTCAAACCGCGCCTGCTGACCCACGACCCCGACCGCGTGATGTCGTACAAGGCCGACCCGCTGATCAGCCGGCCGATCTCGGTGACCATGCTGCTGGGGTTGTACGATGCCGCCGACCGCGTGGTGGCCGATGCCCAGGCGATCCAGGTGCCGACGCAGTTGCTGGTGTCGGGCGCCGACTTCGTGGTGGAGCGCGCCCCGCAGGAGCGCTTCTTCGAGCGCCTGGGCAGCGCGCGCAAGGAAATGCACGTGCTGCCGGGCTTCTTCCACGACACCCTGGGCGAGCGCGACCGTGCCCATGCCCTGGCGCGGATCAGGCGCTTCGTCACGCATTGTTTCGATGCGCCCGTCGCGCCCGTTTCGCTGCTCGATGCCGACCGCGTCGGTGCCAGCCTGGCCGAAGCCGAAAGCCTGGCCGCGCCGCTGCCGCCCCATTCGCCACGGGCGCTGTACTGGCGCGCCACCCGCGCCGGCTTACGCCTGGGCCAAGGCTTCTCCGAAGGGGTCAAACTAGGCTTCGACACCGGCTTCGATTCGGGCAGCACCCTGGACTACGTGTACCGCAACCAGGCTACCGGCAAAGGCAAGCTGGGCCGAGCCATCGACCGCAACTACCTCGACGCCATCGGCTGGCGCGGCATCCGCCAGCGCAAGCTGCATGCCGAAGAACTGCTGCGCGAGGCCATCGCCCGCCTGCGTGAAACGCAGCGACCGGTGCACATCGTCGACATCGCCGCCGGGCACGGGCGCTACATTCTCGAAGCACTGCACACCCTGACGGAAAAACCCGACTCGATCCTGCTGCGCGACTACAGCGAACTGAACGTGCAACGAGGCAGCGCGCTGATCCAGGAGAAAGGCTTGGCCGACATCGCCCGCTTCGTCCAAGCAGACGCCTTCGACCGCGCCAGCCTGGCCGCCCTCGATCCACGGCCGACCCTGGCGGTGGTGTCGGGGCTGTACGAGCTGTTCGCCAGCAACGCCCTGGTCGGCAACTCTCTGGCGGGCCTGGCCGATGCGGTCGAAGACGGCGGCTACCTGGTCTACACCGGCCAGCCCTGGCACCCGCAACTGGAGATGATCGCCCGCGCCCTGACCAGCCACCGCCAAGGGCAGGCCTGGGTCATGCGCCGCCGCAGCCAGGCCGAGATGGACCAGTTGGTCGAGGCCGCAGGCTTTCGCAAGATCGCCCAGCGCATCGACGAATGGGGCATCTTCAGCGTCAGCCTGGCGCAACGGGTGCGTGGATGACGGCGGTGCGCGAAACGGGGCTGATCCGCCGTGGCGTGCTGTGGTTGCTGCTGCTCGGGCCGCTGTTCTTCATCAGCTATGGCCTGAGCAACAGCCACACCGCCACGCGCGCTGACGTCGGCACCCTGGTGTTCGAATGGGAGCATCGGGTGCCGCTGTGGCCGTGGACGATCATTCCGTACTGGTCCATCGATCTGCTCTACGGCCTGTCCTTCCTGTTGCCTCTGAGCCGCCGCGAAATGGACCGCCATGCTCTGGCCCTGCTCAGCGCGCAGGTGCTGTGCGTGGCGGGCTTTCTGCTTTGGCCGCTGCGCTTCACCTTCGAGCGCCCCGCGCTGGACGGCTTGTTCGGCTGGCTGTTCGACGTGCTGATGGGCTTCGACAAACCCTTCAACCAGGCACCGTCGCTGCACATCGCGCTACTGGCGATCGTCTGGACCATGTTCGCCCGGCATGTGCACGCCCAGCCCTGGCGCTGGCTGGTGCATGGCTGGATGGCGCTGATCGGGGTGTCGGTGCTGACCACCTGGCAGCACCATTTCATCGATGTACCCAGCGGCGCGCTGGTGGGGTTGCTCTGTGTGTGGCTGTGGCCGACGCAGGGCGCATTGCCCTGGCAGCATGCGCGGTTCAGCCGCGGCCCTCGCTGCTGGCGACTGGCGGGGATCTATGCCCTGGGTGCGGCCTTGCTGACAGCCCTGGCACTGACGCTCGGCGGCGGCGCGCTGGTCTTGCTGTGGCCTGCCGTGGCGCTGCTGCTGGTGGCGCTCAACTACGCGCTGTTGGGGCCCGAAGGCTTCCAGAAGCGTGCCGATGGGCAGTTGTCGGTGGCGGCCCGTATGCTGCTGGCGCCGTATGTGCTCGGGGCCAGGCTTAATGCCTGGTTCTGGACCAAAAAGCGGCCGCGCTGCGATGAGATCTGCGAAGGGGTCTACCTGGGACGCGTGCCGAACCATGCCGATGCCGCACCTTTCGTCGCCATCGTCGACCTGTGCGCCGAGCTGCGCTGCGCGGCGCAGGTGCCCCACTACCGCAGCCTGCCCAGCCTCGATCTGGTGGTGCCGGATGGCGCGGTGCTGACGCAAGCGGCGGCCGACATCGAAACCCTGCGCCAGCACGGTCCGGTACTGGTGTGCTGCGCCCTGGGCTACTCGCGCAGCGCCAGCGCGGTGGCGGCCTGGCTGCTGCTGACCCGGCGCTGCGCCACGTTGCAGGCTGCCGAGGCGCTGATTCGTCTGGCACGGCCTACGGTCGTCTTGCATGCGGACCACCGGCAGGTGTTGGGCCGGCTGGAGCGCACAGCGTGAAGCGATCTGCGATTGTGAAACCGCAGCCGAACGCGCCTGCACAGCGACCATCGACAGGCATCGATCGACCGAGGGTGTGTCGATGAAGCGAAGCCCGATCGCGAGGCCGCAGTCGAACATTCCCGCGTACCGATCATCGACAGGTCCTGCCTCGACTGGAGGTAGGCTTGGGAACCGCCACCGGGTCGCAAGGCTGCAACCGACGCGCTCTGATGTGTTTCTGCCAAGCGGGCGACGCCGAAGTTCGATGCCGACGGAGCCGTGCCCATGAACCTGTTCGTCGTCGCCACCCTACTGCGCCGCGGCGCGCAGTTGGAGCGTGTGTCCGACGGTATCACCCTGCTCGCGGCTGCCTATGCGCTGGCGCCCCTGCTCGGCGCTCCGCTGGTGCCCTGGGCGAGCGCGGGGGCCGTGCTGCTGGTGGTGCTGGGGCTTGCGCACAAGTACTGGGCCGTGCGCGTGGCGCTGGACGCCGAGCTGTTCGCCCGCATGGCCGACAGCGGCGCGGCGCTGGACGACGACACCCTGGCCCTGGACCATGCCCTGCAGGCGCTGCACTTGAAGCCTCATACCGCCAGCCCCCACGACTGGCCGGCACGCAGCCGGGGCGCCTTGGCCCTGCTGCGCCGCCAGGCCCTGTGCCTGGGCCTACAAATCCTGCTGCTGTTGGCTACCCTGCTGACACTGCCCTTGCTCGGATGACCGCGCCCCATGCTCGCTGACCTCACCGCCTTCAGCATTACTTCCGCCGCCCGCCTGATCACCGGCGCCCGCGCCCTGTGGCTGGGTTGCACGCCGCAGCCGGTGCAGCGGCTGTACTACGCCAACCACAGCAGCCACGGCGACTTCGTGCTGCTCTGGGCGTCCCTGCCCGACGCCCTGCGCAAGCGCACCCGTCCGGTGGCCGGCGCCGACTACTGGTGCAAGCCGGGCCTGCGCGAGTTCATCATCCGCAAGGTCTTCAATGCCGTGCTGATCGACCGCCAGCGCAGCGACACCCTCGACAGCCCTCTGCAACCGGTGCTCGACGCCCTGGCCCAGGGCGATTCGTTGATCTTCTTTCCCGAAGGCACACGCAACCTGGGCGACGAGCCGCTGCTGCCGTTCAAGAGCGGCCTGTTCCACCTGGCGGCGGCCCACCCGCAGATCGAACTGGTGCCGGTGTGGATCGCCAACCTCAACCGCGTCATGCCCAAAGGCCGCGCTCTGCCCCTGCCGCTGCTGTGCACCCTGAGCTTCGGCGAACCCCTGCACCGGCTCCCTGGCGAGAGCAAGCCGGACTTTCTCGAACGGGCCCGCCTGGCCTTGCTCACCCTGGCCCCCAAGGAGGCCTGACATGGACGACAACACCCTTTCGCTGTTCGCCGGCATCGGCGCGCTGTTACTGCTGGCCAGCGTCATCGGCCGCCTGCTCAAATGGCGCGCCGGCGCCGGCCCGCACCCGGTCATCGACAACCTCAACGCGCGCATCAACGCCTGGTGGGTGATGGTGCTGGTGATCGGCATCGCCTTCGTGTTCGGCAAGTACGGCGTGATCGTGCTGTTCTACGGCGTATCGTTCTATGCCCTGCGCGAATTCATGACCCTCACCCCGACCCGGCGCAGCGACTATCCGGCCCTGGCAGCCGCCTTCTACATCGCCTTGCCGGTGCAGTACCTGCTGATCGCCAGCGACTGGTACGGGCTGTTCAGCATCTTCATTCCGGTCTATGTGTTCCTGTTGCTGCCGATCCTGGCGAGCCTGGGCGGCGACACCACACGTTTTCTGGAGCGCACCTCCAAGGTGCAGTGGGGGTTGATGATCGCGGTGTATTGCGTGTCGACGGTGCCCGCGCTGATGACCCTAGATATCCCCGGCTACGAAGGCCGCAACCTGCTGCTGATCGCTTGGTTGATCCTGGTGGTGCAGCTCAGCGACGTGCTCCAGTACGTGTGCGGCAAGCTGTTCGGCAAGCGCAAGGTGGCGCCGAACCTGTCGCCGTCCAAAACCCTCGAAGGGCTGCTCGGTGGCGTGGCGCTGGCGACGCTGGTCGGCGCGCTGCTGTGCTGGATCACACCGTTCAGTTTCTGGCAGGCGGCCTTGCTGGCGCTGGTGGTCAACGCCATGGGCTTCTTCGGTGGGCTGGTGATGTCGGCGATCAAGCGCGACCGCGGCGTGAAGGATTGGGGCCACATGATCGAAGGCCACGGCGGCATGCTCGACCGCATGGACTCGGTGTGCTTCGCCGCCCCCGTGTTCTTCCACTTCGTGCGCTACTGGTGGGCGTGAAACAGCGCGGCCAGACACTTAGGGGTCGAGCCCAGGCAACTGGGGCTCGGCCATTGCGCCTATGGTTGCCCGTCAATCCGCCCGCCTAGGAGCCTGCACATGTCCGATTTCATCACCGTTCTGCGTGAAACCTGCCCGACGCCTGTGGTCGACGCCACCAAGTGGAAGCGCATCGGCGGCGAGCCGCATACGGTCAACCTCAACGCCTACCTGTCGGCCGACGGCAGCAAGATCATGGGCACCTGGATCTGCACCCCAGGCAAGTTCGAGGTGAACTACGACAAGTGGGAGTTCTGCCACTTCCTCGAGGGCTACTGCATCATCACCCCCGAAGGCGAAGAGCCCAAGCACCTCAAAGGCGGCGACGTGTTCGTGATCGAACCGGGGATGAAAGGCACTTGGGAAGTGGTCGAGACGGTGCGCAAGTACTTCGTCTTCGCCTGATTCGCGTCGGTGGCCCGCTTCGCCCGCTCAATGCGGGCGAAGTCGTTCCAGGCTTGCAGGAAAAACGCGCCTGCCGCTTCAGCATGCTCCTCACCCGCGCTTGCGATACCCCTCGACGATCGCCGAGAAGTCCTTGCCTCCTTCGCCGCGCAAGCTCATCGCCTGGTACAACTGCTGCGCCACCGCACCCATGATCACCGGCTGCTGCGCCTGGCGCGCCGCCTCGGTGGCCAGGCCCAGGTCCTTGAGCATCAGCTCTGCACCAAAACCGCCGGTATACCCCCGCGCAGCAGGCGCCGTATCAATGACGCCCGGCCAGGGGTTGTAGGTATCGGAACTCCAGCACCGCCCGGTCGAGCTGTTGATGATCCCCGCCAGCACCTGGGTGTCGATGCCCAGCGCGTCGCCCAGGGCCATGGCTTCCGAGACGCCGATCATCGAAATACCGAGCAGCAGGTTGTTGCAGATCTTGGCGATCTGGCCCGTGCCCACGCCTCCGCAATGCACGATGTTGCGCCCCATGTGCGCCAGCACCGGCTTGAAGGTGGCGAACAGCGCGTCACTGGCGCCGACCATGAAGGTCAGGGTGCCGGCCGCCGCGCCGCCGGTGCCGCCCGAGACCGGCGCATCGCCCATGTCCACGCCTTGGTCTGCCGCCGTCTGGCTGACCTCGCGGGCGGTCTGCGGGTCGATGGTGCTGCAATCGAGCGTCGGCGTTCCGGCGCGGATACCCGCCAGCACGCCTTCTTCGCCCAGGTACACACTGCGCACGTGGGCGGCGGCGGGCAGCATGGTGATGATCGCGTCCGCCGTGCTGGCGGCCTCCTTGGGCGAGGCGCTGACCTGGCCGCCCAGGCCTTGCAGCTCGGCGAGCACGGTAGGGTTGAGGTCGAACAGGTTCAATTGCTGGCCGGCCTTGAGCAGGTTGCGCGCCATCGGCGCACCCATGTTGCCCAGACCGATGAATGCGATACGCATGCCGACCTCCTTAACGCAGGCTGATGGTGGTGTTCACGCCGTCCTGGGCGCTGTCGTCGTCGAACCAGCGAGCGGTCACGGTCTTGGTCTGGGTGTAGAACTGCACCACCTGCTTGCCGTAAGGCCCCAGGTCGCCCAGTTTCGAGCCGCGCGAACCGGTGAAGCTGAACAGCGGCACCGGTACCGGAATGGGAATGTTGATGCCCACCTGGCCCACATCGATCTCGCTCTGGAACTTGCGCGCCGCCGCCCCGCTCTGGGTGAACAGGCCGGTGCCGTTGCCGAAGGGGTTGCGGTTGACCAGGGCGATGGCCTCGTCAAGGGTGTCGACCGTCAAGGTCACCAGCACCGGGCCGAAGATCTCCTGGGTGTAGATGTCCATGTCGGTGGTCACGCCGGAGAACAGCGTCGGCCCGACGAAGTTGCCCTGCTCGTACCCCGGCACCTGCACGTCGCGGCCATCCAGCTCCAGCACCGCGCCTTGCGCCACGCCGCGCTCGATCAGGCCCAGCACCCGCTCCTGGGCGCGCCGTGAGATCAATGGGCCGACGTCGGTGCCCGGCTCGCCGCCGGCATTGACTTTGAGCCGGCTGGCGGCAGCTTTGATATCCGGTAGCCACTCGCGCGCCTTGCCCACCAGCACCGCCACCGAAGTGGCCATGCAGCGCTGGCCTGCCGCGCCGAAGGCGGCGCCCACCAAGGCATTGACGGTTTGCGTGCGGTTGGCGTCGGGCAGCACCACGGCATGGTTCTTCGCCCCCATCATCGCCTGCACCCGCTTGCCATGCTGGCTGGCGAGGCTGTGCACATGGGTGCCCACCTCGGTGGAGCCGACGAACGACACGGCCTTGATCTGCGGATGCGTGCACAACGCGTCGACCACCGACTTGCCGCCATGCACCACGTTCAGCACTCCGGCCGGCACCCCCGCTTCCAGCGCCAGCTCTACCAGCATCAGGGTCGACAGCGGGTCCTGCTCCGAAGGCTTGAGCACGAAAGTGTTGCCGCAGGCGATGGCCATGGGGAACATCCACAGCGGGATCATCGCCGGGAAGTTGAACGGCGTGATGCCCGCGCAGACGCCGATGGGCTGGCGCAAGGTGTAGGTGTCGACGCCACCGGCCACGTTCTCGGCGAACTCGCCCATCTGCAAGGTGCCGATGGCGGCGGCATGCTCGACCACTTCCAGGCCGCGGAAGATGTCGCCTTCGGCATCGGCCAGCGTCTTGCCCTGTTCTGCGCTCAAGGTCCGGGCGATGCGCGCACTGTGCTCGCGGATCAGCGCTTGCAGCTTGAGCATGATACGCGCGCGCACGCCGATGGAGGTTTCGCGCCAGGTCAGGAACGCGCGCTGCGCCGCAGCCACGGCCGCCTCGACTTCGGCCTCGGTGGCGAACGGCACCCGCGCCAGCACCTGCTGGGTGGCCGGGTTGACCACATCGCGCCATTCGCGGGTCTGGGACTCGACCCACTGCCCGTCGATCAGCAGCTTGGCCGACTGGACTTGGGTGTCATGGGGTTGTTGCGGGGCATTCATCGGCGTTCTCCTTGGAATTGTTGTAAGGACGCGATCGAAGGCGCCTGCTGCGATGCAGGCATGGCGCCATCAGGATGCATTTCAGTATAGATGTGCAAACATCCCGTAAAACCTAATAAAAAAACCGGATCGTCATGCAAAAAGACCCTACCCGCCTCGGCACCCTGAACTGGGACGACCTGAAGTTCTTTCTCGAAGTGGCCCGCACGCGCAAGGCCAGCAGCGCGGCCAAGCGCCTGGGCGTCGACTACACCACGGTATCGCGGCGCATTGCCGCGCTGGAACAGGCGCTCGGTACGCTGCTGTTCGAAAAGTCGCGCACCAGCGGCTTTCTGCTGACCCTAGAAGGCCAGCGTCTGCTGGGCTACGCCGAGTCCATCGAAAGCACCCTGCACATGGCCTGCGAGCAGGTGTCCGGCTCGGGCATGGCGCTGTCGGGCCATGTGCGCATCGGCTGTACCGAAGGCTTCGGCAGCTTCTTCGTCACCCCGCAGCTGAGCCACTTCGTCGACACCTATCCGGCGATTTCCGTCGACATCCTGCCGCTGCCCCACTTCATCAGCCTGTCCAAGCGCGAGGCCGACATCGTCATCGCCCTGGAGCGCCCCGAACACGGCGCCTACGTGTGTTGCAAGCTGTGCGACTACCGCCTGCGCCTGTACGCCACGCCCGACTACCTGGCGCGCCACCGACCGGTGGAAACCCTCGGCGACCTGCGCCAGCACCGCTTCATCAGCTACGTGGAAGACCTCGCCTTCAGCGCCGAGCTGCTCTACCTCAACCACCTGATCCCCGAGGCCCACGCACCGCTGCGCAGCACCAGCGTGATCGCGCAGTACACGGCGGCGGTACAGGGGCACGGGCTGGCGATCCTGCCGTGCTTCATCGCGGCGCAGGATGCGCGGTTGGTGGAGGTGTTGCCGAGGGAGGTGGAGGTGACGCGGCAGTTTTGGATGTACTGTCGGGAGGATTTGCGGAAATTGCGGCGGATCGTGTTGGTGTGGGATTACATACGTGAAGCGATCCAAGCGAACGAAGCACTGTTGGATGGACGCCGCTGTGCGCTGCAGTTTCCAAGGCCTTGATGCCGCCACACGGTCACCCTGAGCCGCATGAGTGGGAAAACTGCACCGCGATCATGGCCATATGCTATAAAACCGCGCGAATCAATACTTAAAACAGCCAGGGAGCTATTGAAATGGGCGCTTTGATCATCGCGTTATGGATTTTTCTATCGATGGGCGTAGGCATGTTGGCCAGCTCCAAGGGCCGTAGCTTCTGGGGCTTTACCTTATTGTCGCTATTCACCTCGCCCCTGCTGGGCTTGATCATTGGTTTGATCGTCAGTGATCTGAACGAGGAGTCGGCTCGCGAAGCGCAGCTTGCCACCGACAACGAGCGCCACCTGGAATCGATCAAGGCCATCGCCCGCTCCAATGCCGGTTCTGCCGCTTCGACGCCATCGATCGCCGACGAACTGGAAAAGCTAGCGGACTTGAAAACACGAGGCGTGCTGACCGAGGACGAGTTCAACAAGCAAAAGCAGGCATTGCTGGGCGCCTGAAGCATCGATAGCGGGTGCCGGCGGTTTCATACGGCCCCACCCGCCTCCAGCATCAACCCACTCAACCGCCTCACCCGCCGATTCACCGCCTCTTCGAACACCCCCACCCGCGGCTCCACCAGGGTGAACCATTGCCGGGCGCGGGTGATGCCGGTGTACACCAGTTCCTTGGTCAGCACCGGGTTGAGTACGTCGGGCAGGATCAGCGCCGTGTGTTCGAACTCCGAGCCTTGCGACTTGTGCACGGTCATCGCGTAGACGGTTTCCGCATCGCTCAGGCGGCTGGGCAGGACCAGGCGCACGCCGCCCTGGCCGTCGTTGCGCGGGAAAGCCACGCGCAGGGTGAGGTGCTGGTTGTGTTCGGATTCGGGCAGGCGCAGGGTCACGCCGATGTCGCCGTTCATCAGGCCTAGGCCATAGTCATTGCGGGTGATCAGCACCGGGCGGCCTTCGTACCATTGGTGGTCGCCCTCGATCAGCCCGGCGCCTTGCAGGGCGCAGGTGGCGCGCTGGTTGACGGCTTCTACGCCCCACGGCCCCTTGCGCACCGCGCAAAGCAGACGAAAGCGGTCGAAGGCCGTCAGGACCTGGCCGGCCCAAGCCAACCAGGCAGGGTCGGCCAGGGGCGTGTCCGCTGCGGGGCGTTGGCGCTGCAGTACATCGAAATAGTGTCGATACCCGCCGGCATTGCCGCGTCCCTGGCCGCTGCCGGTGATCAGCAGGCGGTCGAGCGCGTGGTCCTGCTCGCCGCGCAGGCGGCAACTGACCACATCGATAAGGCTGGTGTCGTTCAGCGCGCGGCGGGCATCGGCGGCGCGCTGTTCGTTCACCGCGCGGGCCAGCTCGCCGATGCCGCTGCCCTCGGCGAAGCGCCGTGAGTGGCGCAGCATCACCAGTTGCTGGGCCAAGGCGTGGCGCTGCGGGTCGCCCTCGCGCAAGCCAGTCGCTTCGAGCGAATGGCCGGCGACCGCTTCCAGCCAGGCCCAGGTAGCCGGGCTGTAGAAGCCGGCTTCGGCGTCGCGGCACAGGTCGCCCAGCACCGCGCCGGCTTCCACCGAGGCCAGTTGGTCCTTGTCGCCGAGCAGCACCAGCCGCGCCCGTGGCGGCAGCGCTTCGAGCAGGTTGGCCATCATCTCCAGGTCGATCATCGAGGCTTCGTCGACCACCAGCACATCCAGCGGCAGCGGATTGCCGCGATGATGGCGGAAATGCCGGGTGCCGGGCCGGCTGCCCAACAGGCGGTGCACGGTGGTCACTTCGGTGGGAATACGCGCCTTGATCGCCGGCGCCACGTCGAGGCTCTGCACCTGGGCGCCGATGGATTCCGTGAGCCGCGCGGCGGCCTTGCCGGTCGGCGCGGCGAGGCGGATGCGCAAAGGCCGATCGGCCTCCACCCGTGGGCCTTGCAGCAGTGCCAGCAGGCGTACCACCGTGGTGGTCTTGCCGGTGCCGGGGCCGCCGGTGATGATGCTCAGCGCCGCGCGGGTGGCCAGGGCGCAGGCCAGCTTCTGCCAGTCGATGCCCGAGGTGGCGGATGCTGGAAACAGACCGGCGAGCCTGGTGGGTAGGTCGTCCGGCACGTCGAAGGGTAAAGCCAGGCGCGTGCGCAGACTGCTTTCCACGGCCCGCTCGTACGTCCAGTAACGGCGCAGGTACAGGCGCTCGCCGCTGAGCACCAGGGGCCGGTCGCTCGGGCCGTGCAGGTCTGGCGCCACCAACGGCGAACGGTTCAGAGCATGGACCCAGTCGGTCAGCGCCAGGCCGGCCATGACGCTGGACGGCAAAACTTCCACCGTCTGGCTGTCCTCGCCCTCGGGCGGTAACGACAGCGCGAAATCGGGCTCGGCCAGGGTCTGTGCCAGGTCAAGGCAGACGTGGCCATGGCCCAGCTGATGGCTGGTCAGGGCAACGGCGAGCAACACCAGCGGCTGTTCGCCCGCCGCTTGCTCATCGAGAAAGCGCACCAGGGCCAGGTCCAGCGCGCGCAGCCAACCACGGCCCACCCAGCGCCTCAGCAGGGCGAACAGGCCTGCGTTGGACGCCAGCGACGGTGCTGTCTGGGCAGCAGGAGGAGTGAACAGGTCGCTCATGGGCGATTCTCCGCGAAAAGATCGACCTGGGCCGCAGTGGCCAAGGTGTGCAGCTTGCCTTGGAACAGCAGGTCGAGCTGTTCGATCAAGGCCTTGGGCGGCCGGCTGAAATACACCCCGCGGCTTCGCGCGCCAAGCCCGCGCAGGAAGATGAACACGGTGCCGCCGATGTGGCGGTCGTAGTCGTAATCGCTCAGGCGCGCCTTGAGCTGGCGATGCAGAGCCAGCAGGTAAAGCACGTATTGCAGGTCGTAGCGGTGCTCGAGAATCGACACCTCCATGGCCGCCATGGAATAGCTGGCGTTGTCCGCACCCAACCAGTTGGACTTGTAGTCCGCCACGTAATAGCGGCCCTCATGCTCGAAACACAGGTCGATGAAGCCTTTGAACAACCCATTGAGCCGACCGCCCTCGGCCGCCGCGCGCGGCGCACCTTGGTGGGTGTACTGGCGCACCAGCGTGTCGAGGCGCACCACATCGACCTCGCGGCTGGCGAACCAGAACTCCATTTCGTAGCGGTAATCGGCCAGGTCGCACAGGCGCACTTCGGCACCCTCGCCCAGCGGCAGCGCAACGCCGAGCATGGCGTTCAACCAGTGCTCCAGGGTCGGTATCCACCCATCCCATCCGCGGGTGGCGCAGCGCCGCGCCACGGCATCGTGCAGCGCCTCGGGCTGGGCGGACAATTGTCCGAACCCTTCGCGCGCAGCCCACTCCAGCAGGCCGTGGAGGAAGGTGCCCGGGTGCGGGCCGCGCGGAAACTGGTGGATCGAGCCTTGGCCGGGCGCCAGTTCGTTGGCGTTGCCCAGCGGCTCGTCGTCGAGCAGGTTCTGCGCGCGCAGGCTGTCGGGCGCCAGTTCGCCGCTGATGCTGTCGGCGATGCGCAGGGCACTGTAGGACGCGATCCACCAGTATTCGGCGGCGCGTCGACCGGGCTCGCGCGCCGGTTGCAGGCGTCGCTCGCTGCGCACTGGGGTGTAGACCCGATCGCTGGTCTCGGGTAGCGGCTGCACCTGTACCGCCGGATTGCTGCCGCGCACCTCGGTCAGCCAAGCGCTCAGGTCAGTGGAAGCCGGCAGTGGCTCCCCACCGCCCAACAGGTAACCCAGAGCCGAACGATGCAGCACCGAGCGGCTCTCGCGGCCGCGCTTCAGGTCCGCAACGCCCAGCCAGCAGGCGTACTGGGCGCGGGTCAGGGCCACGTACAGCAGACGCAGGTCTTCGCCCAGGCGCTCATCGTCGGCGGCGGCGATGACGGTTTCGTCCGGCGTCATGGTCATGCGTAGCTCGCCGCGTTCGTCGTGCCAGCCGACCGGCAAGCGGCTGCCGTCGACCGGGCGGGTGTTGCAGACGAAGGGCAGGAACACCAATGGGTACTCCAGGCCCTTGGACTTGTGGATGGTCACCACCTTGACCAACTGCTCGTCGCTTTCCAGGCGCACCACCTGTTCCTCGCCGCCGTCTGCCTGACTGGTCAGACGTTCCCCCAGATAGCGGATCAAGGCCTGTTCGCCGTCCAGTTCGGCCGAAGCCTGTTGCAACAGTTCGGTCAGGTGCAGCAGGTTGGTCAGCACCCGCTCGCCGTCGGCACGGGCGGTCAGGCGCACCGGCAGCTCGAAGTCGTGCAGCAGCCGGCGCAGCATGCTCAGCACCCCTTGGGTGCGCCACAGCGTGCGATAGTCGCGAAACTGCATGACCCGCGCTTCCCAGGCCAGTTCGTCGCGGTTCAGCGCTTCCAACTCGGCCAGGGGGCGCGCCAGGGTGACGCTGGCCAGGGCGGCACGCAGCAGGCGGTCGGCGTCCGGCTCGGCGCAGGCACGCAGCCAGGCCAGTACGTCCAGGGCTTCCTGGCTGCGGAACACGGACTCCTTGTCGGACAGGTACACGCTGCGCACGCCACGGGCGCGCAACTGGCTGCGAATGGCCTGGGCCTCGCCGCCGTCGCGCACCAGGATGGCGATGTCGGCCGGGGCCAATGGGCGCCGTGCGCCGTTGGTGTCGACGAACCCACACTCGCCGGTCTTGGCCAGCTCCAACAGGCGCACGATCTCGCTGGCGCAGGCCGGTGCTAGCTGGTCGCGGTAGGTGCCTTTGGCCACCGGTTTTTCGCTGGGCAGGGTCCAGAAGGTCAATGCCGCTTGCGCCTGGCCCTGCACGATCAGGGTGTCTTTGCGCCCCTTGGCGGCCACCGACAGGAACGGCACCGGATTGTCCCCGCCCTTGCGGAACAGGAAGGCGCCACGCCCCTCGGGCCGGGCCTCGGCCTGTTCGAACACGCGGTTGACGGCAGAGACCATGGCCTCGGTGGAGCGGAAGTTGGTGCCCAGGCTATGCAAACGGCCGGCACTGGCACGCCGCGCGCGCAGATAAGTGTGGATGTCGGCGCCGCGAAACGCGTAGATGGCCTGCTTGGGGTCGCCGATCAGAAAGATACCCAGGTCCTGGCGGTTCTGTTCGATCTGGTAGATGCGCTCGAAGATGCGGTATTGCACAGGGTCGGTGTCTTGGAACTCGTCGATCAGGGCCACCGGGAACTGCTCGCGGATGATCTGCGCCAGCGCCTCGCCCGCATCGCCACGCAGGGCCGCGTCCAGGCGCAGGAGCATGTCGTCGAAACCCATCTCGGCGCGGCGACGCTTTTCGTTTTCGAAGCGCGTGGAGATCCAGGCAGCGGCATGATCGAGCGCATCCGCGCCAGGGTCGGGCAACTGCTGCAAGCGCTCACGCAAGGTGAGCATGGCCTCCAGTGCGACGTGGCTGGGCGGTGTGCCTTTCCAGGCATCGGCCAGGCCTTGAGGGGTGAGCCGTTCGAAGCCTTTGCCAAGGTCCAGCTGATGGCTGTCCGGATCGGCATGCCATTGGCTCAGTGAATCCAGCCAGGGCTCGACGTAGCGCACTTGCAGCTTGCGTGCGTCGACAGTCTTGTCGGCAATGCCCTGCATCAGCAGTGCGCGCAGCTCCTCGATCCAAGCGCCCCAAGGCTGCTTGATGCTGGCCAAGGCTTCCTGCCGTCGGTGCAGACCACCTTCGATGTGTTGCGCGGGATGGGCGTCGTCTTCCAGTGGCCCGGCGCTGCCGAGCAAGCCTTTGGCACGCGCCAGCAGATGCGCGGGTGACTGCCAGTGCTCGCGCACCCAGGCCAGGGTCTCGCCCAGCATGCCGTAGCAGAATTGCCGCCAGTAATCGCGGGCGACTTCGTTGAGCAACTCGCTGTGGTCGGTTTCCAGGCTTTGCGTGAACAGGCTGCCGCTGTCCAAAGCGTGCTCACGCAGCATGCGCTGGCACCAACCATGGATGGTCGACACCGCGGCTTCGTCCATCCACTGGGCGGCGGCGTCCAGTTTGCTGGCGTAGAGTGGCCAAGTATCGCTGGGATAGTCGTCGCGCAACTCGGCGACCAATGCGTCGGGCGCGGCGATCTCGTCACGGAAGAACTGCGCCGCCTGGGCCAGGCGCGCGCGGATGCGGTCGCGCAGCTCTTTAGTGGCTGCGTCGGTGAAGGTCACCACGAGGATCTGCGGGGGCAGCAATTCACGGCCAAAGCCGCTGTCGTCCAGGCCATGACCCAGGATCAGACGTAGGTAGAGGGCCGAGATGGTGAAAGTCTTGCCGGTGCCGGCGCTGGCTTCGATCAGTTGGCTGCCGCGCAACGGGAAGGTCAAGGCAAGGGGGCGGCTGGCGGCTTCGCTCATCGCTTGGTCTCCTGGGCTTGCAGGTCAGCCCATGGGGCCTCGAACAACGGTTGGTAGAGCGCCTGCACCCAGCCTTCGAACGATTCGTCGGCCGTCAGTACAGCGAAATCCGGATACTGCCGGGCCAGAGCCATGTCGCGGGCACGCTCGCCAGCATCGCCTTGGCTGAATTCGGAACCTTCATACGTGACTTGGGCAGCTTTCAGGCCAGCTTCCCGATCCTTGCCAGCGAGGAATGCGAACGCGGTGCGCGGCGCGACCGGCAAAGGCTCGGCCATGCCTTGCCGCCAGGCCAGAAGCAAATCGCTCAGCGCGCTACTGGCCATGTCGGCACTCAGCGGCGGCAGCAACAAGGTGGTGTCGGTCGCGACTACCGCTGTGTGCAACGGCAAACACTGTGCACAGGCCATGAGGTGATGCACCCAACTGTCGATCAAGCGCGGCCACTTGCGCCCGCTGCGGGTGTTGATCGCATTGGCCAGCAAGGTGACGCGCAGCAGGCCGCCGTCGCTCGCTTCGTGCAGGTTCGCGAGCCAGCCTTCGACTTCAATCCCATGGGCAGCGAAATACAGAGGCAAGGCACTCTCTACCGGGATGGGCCAACGCACTCGCAAGGCTTGGTAACGGCCGATGAGGTCTGGCAGCGGCGCGATCAGTTCGGCTTGCAGCGACTCGCCAAAGCCGGCCATGGGCAGACGACCGGTGGCCTGGAGCCTGTTGGCCTGATTGCGCAGGCGGACATCGAGTTCGCCATCACCGCCTTTGAGCGCAGCTTCCAACAGATCGGTGCTCAAGTTGTAGTGCTGCAACCCATCGAGCGTAAAGGGTTCGGCCTCTTCGAGGGCCCCTTGTACCTGTTCGAAATGCACCTTCAGGCGCTGGGTGTAGAAATGCTTCACTGGGTTGCGCAGGAAGTTGGTCAGCACCTCGATCGCCAATGGCCCGTCTGGTTGGAACGGTTGCAGGCGATCGAATGGCATTTGTGCTGCGCAAGGCTCATGCACGGCCTGCCATTCACGGGCATAACTGAACAGAGCCGACGTACCTGCTTGGAAGTAGCGAATGCTAAAGGGCTGCAAGGGATGCTCCAGCGTCAGCGCGTGAAGCAACGCCTGACCACCGTCTGACGATTCGGTGTCGGGCATGTCGCCGAGTAAGCGCCATCCGGCAGCCAAGTGGTCGCGCAACTGTCCAACCAGCACCGAAGGTGGGCGCTCGGTATTGTCGCGGATACTGCGACCTACCCAACTGATGTACAGGTGGTTGCGCGCCGACAGCACGGCTTCGAGCATCAGATAGCGGTCGTCTTCCCGCCGGGAGCGGTCGCCGGGGCGGTAATCGGCGGCCATCAAGTCGAAATCCAGCGGCGGTTGCGCGCGCGGATAGTCGCCGTCGTTCATGCCCAGCAGGCAGACCATCTCGAAGGGAATGGCGCGCATCGGCATGAGCGTGCAGAAATTCACCGAACCTGCGAGGAAGCGCTGGTTCAAGCCGCCTTGGTCGAGCCCGGCCAGCCAGGCTTCGCGTACCACCGTCAACGGCAGTGGCTCTTCGAGCTCGACCGAGGCGCAGGTTTGCAGCCATTGATCGCGCAGTTCGTCGAGCTGGATCAGCAGGTATTCGGTGTGCTCGTCCTCGGGTTTGAAGAAGTCGTTGACCAAGCCTTGCAAACGCTGACCCCAGGCAGCCGGGGCGGCAGGTTCGAGCAGGGCTTGGTACCAGTGATCGAGGCGGTCGATCAAAGCGAACAATGGTCCTACCAATGCGGCGTCCAGGCCCCCTACTTCGTCGTAGGGCTCTACCCCCGCGAAACCCTCGCCGCTGCCTACGGCATAGCCCAGCAGCATGCGTCGCAAGCCAAAGCGCCAGCTGTTCTGCTCCATACTGGCAGGCAGCCCCAGCGCTGTGCGCTGCCGCGCATCCAGCCCCCAGCGCACGCCTGCGCCCTCGATCCAACGGTGCAGAACGGCCAAGGATTGCTCTGGGATGTCGAACCGGGCACGGATGGCGGGCACGTCCAACAAGTCGAGTATTTCGCCGACGGCGAAACGGCTGTCGGGCAATTGCAGCAGGTGTTCCAGGGCGATGAGCAACGGATCGCGACCGCGCTGGAGTTGGTCGTTCAGGGTGAACGGGATGAAGCGTTTATCTTCGCGCGGCACTTGGCCGAACACTGCGCGAATGTGTGGCGCATAGCCGTTGATGTCCGGGACCATGACGATGATGTCCCGGGGGTTGAGCGCAGGGTTGCGGGAAAAATGTTCGAGCAGTTGGTCGTGCAGCACTTCCACTTCGCGTTGGGCGCTGTGGGCGATGTGGAAACGGATCGAATCATCGGTGGCAGGATCGACGGGTTGCCAGACCTCGCGGGTTTCGGCGAGCGGACGCAGTTCGAGGATGTCGTCCTGCAACTGGTTGAGCAGGGCTTGCGCCGGCTCGTCGCTGTACAGGTCGATCTTGCCGTCGCTGAACGCCCCGCGGTAGCTGTCCGGCTGGTCGAATTCGTCCAGCAGAGCGATGTAATCGCGGCCTTGCTTGCCCCATGCGGCGAGTAACGGTTGCGCGTGCTGGTGCAGGCTGGTGGCATCGAGCTGCAGCGGTATGCCTGGCTTGCGGTTCTGGCGGCGGTACTCGCGACGCAGCAGATCCTTGTCGGCGACGATGTCGGCCCAGTGGTGGCGGCAAGGGTTGTGCACGCACAACAGGACCTGGGTGAATCGAGACAACCCGGCCAGCGCATGCAGCACTTGGGCGGGCAGCGACGAGATGCCGAACACGATCACCCGGCTAGGTAGCCCGGCAGGAGCGGTCTGTGCGGTCTCGATGCTATGCATGTAGCGCTGATGCACGCCGGCTCGGCTCTGCGCCATACCTTCGGTACCGACATCCTGCAGCAAGGCTTGCCACAGCGCGGCTTGCCATTGGTTGCCTTCGGCAAGCGGACGAAGCTCGTCACGCCCGCTGCGCAGCTGGTAACGGCCTTCGGCCCAATCTTCCAGCCAATCGGCGCGATACACCTGGTACTGGTCGAAAAGATCGGCCAGACGCTGGGACAGTTGATAGCGCTTGCGCATGTCCCGGTCGTCGTTGAGAAAACGTGCAAGGGGGGCGAACAGCGGTTGCTGGATGAGTATGGGCAGTAGCCGCATCAAGCGCCAAGTCAAAGGGCCTTTGTCGAGTACCGAGATTTCCGGGATCTCCGAGCGGCCCAGTACGGATCGATACAGACGCCAAAGAAAGCTGCCGGGCAATTGCACATCGATCGCAGCGGCCACACCGCAGCCGCCGTCGTCGGCGTCTGCGGCCAAAGCCATTTTCAGCCACTGGGCGATACCGTTGCTCTGCACCAGGACCACTTCATTTTCCAGCGGCCGTAACGGATACAGACGCATCCATTCCACCACCAGGTTGCGCAGGTCGTCCGAGCGGTTGCCGTGGATGACCATGAAACCGGGGGTGATGGACTCGGACTGAGACATAGGGCTACCTGGGCTTTTCGAGAGGAAACGATGCCATCTGACTGGGGATGCCGCAACTTGGAAGCGAAATGCAAGTGTCAGCTGATTTTGCAGCGCGCAGAAAAGACAAAACCCCTACCTGCTCGCGCAGATAGGGGTTTTGCGAAATGAATCTTGACGATGACCTACTCTCACATGGGGAAACCCCACACTACCATCGGCGATGCATCGTTTCACTGCTGAGTTCGGGATGGGATCAGGTGGTTCCAATGCTCTATGGTCGTCAAGAAATTCGGTTGCCGGTACGTCGTTGCCGACGGGCCAGCCAATTCGGATATGTGATGATCTGTGTGCGAATCTTCGGCGATGCGTCTTGCACCCAACCTGCGTCTTGGCAGATTGCTTGGGTGTTATATGGTCAAGCCTCACGGGCAATTAGTATTGGTTAGCTCAACGCCTCACAGCGCTTACACACCCAACCTATCAACGTCGTAGTCTTCGACGGCCCTTTAGGGGATTCAAGATCCCAGTGAGATCTCATCTTGAGGCAAGTTTCCCGCTTAGATGCTTTCAGCGGTTATCTCTTCCGAACATAGCTACCCGGCAATGCCACTGGCGTGACAACCGGAACACCAGAGGTTCGTCCACTCCGGTCCTCTCGTACTAGGAGCAGCCCCTCTCAAATCTCAAACGTCCACGGCAGATAGGGACCGAACTGTCTCACGACGTTCTAAACCCAGCTCGCGTACCACTTTAAATGGCGAACAGCCATACCCTTGGGACCGGCTTCAGCCCCAGGATGTGATGAGCCGACATCGAGGTGCCAAACACCGCCGTCGATATGAACTCTTGGGCGGTATCAGCCTGTTATCCCCGGAGTACCTTTTATCCGTTGAGCGATGGCCCTTCCATACAGAACCACCGGATCACTAAGACCTACTTTCGTACCTGCTCGACGTGTGGGTCTCGCAGTCAAGCGCGCTTTTGCCTTTATACTCTACGACCGATTTCCGACCGGTCTGAGCGCACCTTCGTACTCCTCCGTTACTCTTTGGGAGGAGACCGCCCCAGTCAAACTACCCACCATACACTGTCCTCGATCCGGATGACGGACCTGAGTTAGAACCTCAAAGTTGCCAGGGTGGTATTTCAAGGATGGCTCCATGAGGACTGGCGTCCCCACTTCAAAGCCTCCCACCTATCCTACACAAGCAAATTCAAAGTCCAGTGCAAAGCTATAGTAAAGGTTCACGGGGTCTTTCCGTCTAGCCGCGGATACACTGCATCTTCACAGCGATTTCAATTTCACTGAGTCTCGGGTGGAGACAGCGCCGCCATCGTTACGCCATTCGTGCAGGTCGGAACTTACCCGACAAGGAATTTCGCTACCTTAGGACCGTTATAGTTACGGCCGCCGTTTACCGGGGCTTCGATCAAGAGCTTCGCTTGCGCTAACCCCATCAATTAACCTTCCGGCACCGGGCAGGCGTCACACCCTATACGTCCACTTTCGTGTTTGCAGAGTGCTGTGTTTTTAATAAACAGTCGCAGCGGCCTGGTATCTTCGACCGGCATGAGCTTACGGAGCAAGTCCTTCACCCTCACCGGCGCACCTTCTCCCGAAGTTACGGTGCCATTTTGCCTAGTTCCTTCACCCGAGTTCTCTCAAGCGCCTTGGTATTCTCTACCCAACCACCTGTGTCGGTTTGGGGTACGGTTCCCAGTTATCTGAAGCTTAGGAGCTTTTCTTGGAAGCATGGCATCAACCACTTCGTCGCCTAAAGGCAACTCGTCATCAGCTCTCGGCCTTGAGATCCCGGATTTGCCTAAGATCTCAGCCTACCACCTTAAACTTGGACAACCAACGCCAAGCTGGCCTAGCCTTCTCCGTCCCTCCATCGCAATAACTGCAAGTACAGGAATATTAACCTGTTTTCCATCGACTACGCTTTTCAGCCTCGCCTTAGGGACCGACTAACCCTGCGTCGATTAACGTTGCGCAGGAAACCTTGGTCTTTCGGCGTGCGAGTTTTTCACTCGCATTGTCGTTACTCATGTCAGCATTCGCACTTCTGATACCTCCAGCAAGCTTCTCAACTCACCTTCACAGGCTTACAGAACGCTCCTCTACCGCATCACCAGAGGTGATACCCGTAGCTTCGGTACCTGGTTTGAGCCCCGTTACATCTTCCGCGCAGGCCGACTCGACTAGTGAGCTATTACGCTTTCTTTAAAGGGTGGCTGCTTCTAAGCCAACCTCCTAGCTGTCTAAGCCTTCCCACATCGTTTCCCACTTAACCAGGATTTTGGGACCTTAGCTGACGGTCTGGGTTGTTTCCCTTTTCACGACGGACGTTAGCACCCGCCGTGTGTCTCCCATGCTCGGCACTTGTAGGTATTCGGAGTTTGCATCGGTTTGGTAAGTCGGGATGACCCCCTAGCCGAAACAGTGCTCTACCCCCTACAGTGATACATGAGGCGCTACCTAAATAGCTTTCGAGGAGAACCAGCTATCTCCGAGCTTGATTAGCCTTTCACTCCGATCCACAGGTCATCCGCTAACTTTTCAACGGTAGTCGGTTCGGTCCTCCAGTCAGTGTTACCTAACCTTCAACCTGCCCATGGATAGATCGCCCGGTTTCGGGTCTATACCCAGCGACTAAACGCCCTATTAAGACTCGCTTTCGCTACGCCTCCCCTATTCGGTTAAGCTCGCCACTGAATATAAGTCGCTGACCCATTATACAAAAGGTACGCAGTCACCTAACAAAGTAGGCTCCCACTGCTTGTACGCATACGGTTTCAGGATCTATTTCACTCCCCTCTCCGGGGTTCTTTTCGCCTTTCCCTCACGGTACTGGTTCACTATCGGTCAGTCAGTAGTATTTAGCCTTGGAGGATGGTCCCCCCATATTCAGACAAAGTTTCTCGTGCTCCGTCCTACTCGATTTCATTGATAAGAGCGTTTCGTGTACGGGGCTATCACCCACTATGGCCGCACTTTCCAGAGCGTTCCACTACTCTCAAACCAACTTAAGGGCTGGTCCCCGTTCGCTCGCCACTACTAAGGGAATCTCGGTTGATTTCTTTTCCTCAGGGTACTTAGATGTTTCAGTTCCCCTGGTTCGCCTCTTGCACCTATGTATTCAGTACAAGATAACCAGCTTGTGCTGGTTGGGTTCCCCCATTCAGAGATCTCTGGATCACAGTCTGTTTGCCGACTCCCCAAAGCTTATCGCAGGCTACCACGTCTTTCATCGCCTCTGACTGCCAAGGCATCCACCGTATGCGCTTCTTCACTTGACCATATAACCCCAAGCAATCTGGTTATACTATGAAGACGACATTCGCCGAAAATTCGCATGTTGCGCTCTCGCGCAGAACTCACAAATTTTACCTTAGCCTGATCACCACCAGTGAAAGTGGCCATCAGTCTATTTCTATCACATATCCGAATTTTTAAAGAACGATCTGACAAAAGTCAGAAATCAACATTCAGCGCACCCGATGACCTGGGTGGAATGTTCATTTCTAAGTTCTGAACAGCAAACGATGCTAAAAGGTGGTGGAGCCAAGCGGGATCGAACCGCTGACCTCCTGCGTGCAAGGCAGGCGCTCTCCCAGCTGAGCTATGGCCCCAGAAGCTGGTAGGTCTGGGCAGATTTGAACTGCCGACCTCACCCTTATCAGGGGTGCGCTCTAACCAACTGAGCTACAGACCTATAACAGGGTCGCGTTACAGCATCGTCTTCGTACAATGAATCAAGCAATTCGTGTGGGAGCTCATCAGCAGGCTGATGTCGTCGATTAAGGAGGTGATCCAGCCGCAGGTTCCCCTACGGCTACCTTGTTACGACTTCACCCCAGTCATGAATCACACCGTGGTAACCGTCCCCCCGAAGGTTAGACTAGCTACTTCTGGTGCAACCCACTCCCATGGTGTGACGGGCGGTGTGTACAAGGCCCGGGAACGTATTCACCGTGACATTCTGATTCACGATTACTAGCGATTCCGACTTCACGCAGTCGAGTTGCAGACTGCGATCCGGACTACGATCGGTTTTGTGAGATTAGCTCCACCTCGCGGCTTGGCAACCCTCTGTACCGACCATTGTAGCACGTGTGTAGCCCAGGCCGTAAGGGCCATGATGACTTGACGTCATCCCCACCTTCCTCCGGTTTGTCACCGGCAGTCTCCTTAGAGTGCCCACCATAACGTGCTGGTAACTAAGGACAAGGGTTGCGCTCGTTACGGGACTTAACCCAACATCTCACGACACGAGCTGACGACAGCCATGCAGCACCTGTGTCAGAGTTCCCGAAGGCACCGATCCATCTCTGGAACGTTCTCTGCATGTCAAGGCCTGGTAAGGTTCTTCGCGTTGCTTCGAATTAAACCACATGCTCCACCGCTTGTGCGGGCCCCCGTCAATTCATTTGAGTTTTAACCTTGCGGCCGTACTCCCCAGGCGGTCAACTTAATGCGTTAGCTGCGCCACTAAAATCTCAAGGATTCCAACGGCTAGTTGACATCGTTTACGGCGTGGACTACCAGGGTATCTAATCCTGTTTGCTCCCCACGCTTTCGCACCTCAGTGTCAGTATCAGTCCAGGTGGTCGCCTTCGCCACTGGTGTTCCTTCCTATATCTACGCATTTCACCGCTACACAGGAAATTCCACCACCCTCTACCATACTCTAGCTTGCCAGTTTTGGATGCAGTTCCCAGGTTGAGCCCGGGGCTTTCACATCCAACTTAACAAACCACCTACGCGCGCTTTACGCCCAGTAATTCCGATTAACGCTTGCACCCTCTGTATTACCGCGGCTGCTGGCACAGAGTTAGCCGGTGCTTATTCTGTCGGTAACGTCAAAACAACCAGGTATTCGCTAGCTGCCCTTCCTCCCAACTTAAAGTGCTTTACAATCCGAAGACCTTCTTCACACACGCGGCATGGCTGGATCAGGCTTTCGCCCATTGTCCAATATTCCCCACTGCTGCCTCCCGTAGGAGTCTGGACCGTGTCTCAGTTCCAGTGTGACTGATCATCCTCTCAGACCAGTTACGGATCGTCGCCTTGGTGAGCCATTACCTCACCAACAAGCTAATCCGACCTAGGCTCATCTGATAGCGCAAGGCCCGAAGGTCCCCTGCTTTCTCCCGTAGGACGTATGCGGTATTAGCGTTCCTTTCGAAACGTTGTCCCCCACTACCAGGCAGATTCCTAGGCATTACTCACCCGTCCGCCGCTGAATCGAAGAGCAAGCTCTTCTCATCCGCTCGACTTGCATGTGTTAGGCCTGCCGCCAGCGTTCAATCTGAGCCATGATCAAACTCTTCAGTTCAATACTGCTTGGGTTTTTAAGAAACCCTAAACTTGGCTCAGCAATCTCAAATGACTATGTGATTTCTCGCATGGTCACTTGTGATGCTGATAATCTTGGTGACTATCAGTCCGTACTCACAAGCACCCACACGAATTGCTTGATTCAAATTGTTAAAGAGCGGTTGGTTGAGCCTTTCGTCTCAACCGAGGCGCGCATTCTACGCTGCCCTCAGTGTCTGTCAAGTGTTTATTTTGAAGTGTTTTGCGAGAATCTCGTTCAACTTCAACCACTTGGCTCGCTGCGATCTCTCGTAGCGGGAGGCGAATCATACAGCGTTACAACCTGCTGTCAACTGCCTTTTTTCACCGCTGCCGATCAGTAGATCGAAACGCTCCCGGCCTTCAGAAAACGTTCAACTCATTGAATCTCAAGGAGTTTTCCGTTCCGTTTGCCCCGGAAGTGGTGCGCAGTATAAAGAGATCTGAGGAGGCGTCAAGCGCTTATTTCGAAATAGTTCAAAAAGAACAAAGGAGGCCTAAATATGGCCTCCCCTTCTATATCACAGGCTTGGGAACGCGAACTGCGATGCTTCATGGCTTTTGCGCTGTGGCCAGCGCTGGGTGATGGCCTTGCGACGGGTATAGAAGCGCACACCGTCCGGACCGTAGGCATGCAGGTCGCCGAACAACGAGCGCTTCCAACCGCCGAAGCTGTGGTAAGCCACCGGTACCGGCAAGGGCACGTTGACCCCCACCATGCCCACTTCGATCTCGTCGCAGAACAACCGCGCCGCCTCGCCATCACGGGTGAAGATGCAAGTGCCATTGCCGTATTCGTGTTCGTTGATCAGCCGCATGGCCTGCTCCAGGCTCTGCACACGCACCACGCACAGCACCGGCCCGAAGATCTCTTCCTTGTAGATGCGCATGTCTGCGGTCACTTTGTCGAACAACGTGCCGCCCAGGAAGTAGCCATCCTCGTGGCCTGCAACGCGCAGGCCACGGCCATCGACCACCAACTGAGCGCCGGCGCTCACGCCCTCTTCTATATAGCCGACGACCTTGTCGCGTGCGGCGGCGGTCACCAGCGGCCCCATATCCAGACCACAGGAAGTGCCGGCACCGATTTTCAACGCTTTGATCTGCGGCTCCAATTTGCCGATCAAGGCGTCCGCCACCTGATCTCCCACACAGACGGCTACCGAGATTGCCATGCAGCGCTCGCCGCACGAACCATAAGCCGCGCCCATCAAGGCACTGACCGCATTGTCGAGGTCGGCGTCGGGCATCAGCACCGCGTGGTTCTTCGCCCCGCCCAGGGCTTGCACGCGCTTGCCGCGCTTGGTGCCTTCGGCATAGATGTATTCGGCGATCGGTGTGGAACCGACGAAGCTCAGCGCCTTGACCTGCGGCGCCTCTATCAGCGCGTCGACCGCTTCCTTATCGCCATGCACGACATTGAGAATGCCCTTGGGCAAGCCAGCCTCTAGCAGCAACTGGGCAATATACAGCGTCGAGCTCGGATCGCGCTCGGACGGCTTGAGGATGAATGCATTGCCACAGACGATGGCCAGCGGGTACATCCACAGCGGCACCATGGCCGGGAAGTTGAAGGGTGTAATGCCAGCGACTACGCCCAGCGGTTGGAAGTCGGACCAGGCATCGATGTTCGGCCCTACGTTGCGGCTGTACTCACCCTTGAGGATTTCCGGTGCGGCGCAGGCGAATTCGACGTTCTCGATGCCACGTTTAAGCTCACCGGCAGCGTCTTCGAGGGTCTTGCCGTGCTCCTGGCTGATCAACTGGGCGATGTGCGCCTCGTGCTGCTCAAGCAACTGCTTGAAACGGAACATGACCTGCGCGCGCTTTGCTGGGGGCGTGTTGCGCCAGGCGGGATAAGCGGCAGCGGCCGAGTCGATGGCCTGTTGCACAGTGGCCTGGCTGGCCAGTTCGACCTTGCCGGTGGCCTGGCCGGTGGCTGGGTTGAAGACGTCGGCGGTACGTCCGCCATTGGACACCAACTGGCCGTCGATCAGATGCTGAACGATGCTCATGCAAAACTCCGTAAACAATTAGGAAGGGACCAGCGCGGCATGCCGCGCCCGTCGTCCAAGCGAAAGCGGTCAATCGATGCGGTTCAGGTGCTCGCCCACCGCATCGAACAAGCGATCCAGTTCGTGGGGCTGGGTGTTGAAGGTCGGGCCGAATTGCAGGGTGTCGCCGCCAAAGCGCACATAGAAGCCGGCCTGCCACAGTTTCATGGCCACTTCGTAGGGCCGCACGATGGCATCGCCGTCGCGCGCGGCGAGCTGGATGGCACCGGCCAGACCGTAGTTGCGAATGTCGACCACGTTCTTGGCGCCCTTCAAGCCATGCAGCAACGTCTCGAAATGCGGCGCCAGTTCGGCGGAGGCCTGTACCAGATTCTCCTTCTGCAACAGATCCAGCGCCGCGATACCTGCCGCACAGGCGACCGGATGCGCCGAATAGGTATAGCCGTGGGGGAATTCCACCGCGTATTCGGGCGTAGGCTGGTTCATGAAGGTCTGGTAGATCTCGCTGCTGGCCACTACCGCGCCCATGGGGATGGCGCCGTTGGTGACCTGCTTGGCGATGCACATCAGATCCGGAGTGACGCCAAACGCTTCGGCGCCGGTCATGGCACCCATGCGTCCGAAGCCGGTGATCACTTCGTCGAAGATCAGCAGGATGTTGTGCTGGGTGCAGATCTCACGCAGGCGTTTGAGGTAGCCCACCGGCGGCGGCAGCACACCCGCCGAGCCGGCCAGCGGCTCGACGATCACGGCGGCGATGTTGGAAGCGTCGTGCAACTCGATCAGCTTGAGCATTTCCTCGGCCAGGGCAACACCGCCTTGCTGCGGCAGGCCCTTGCTGAACACGTTGCCCGGCAGCACGGTGTGCGGCAGGTGATCGACGTCGAGCAATTGCCCGAACATCTTGCGGTTGCCGTTGACACCGCCCAGGCTGGTGCCGGCGATGTTGACCCCGTGATAGCCACGCGCACGGCCGATGATCTTGGTCTTGCTGGCCTGCCCTTTCAGGCGCCAGTAAGCGCGGACCATCTTCAGCGCAGTGTCGGCGCACTCGGAGCCGGAGTTTGTGAAGAACACATGATTGAGGTCGCCCGGGGTGAGCTGGGTGATCTTCTCCGCCAACTGGAACGCCAGCGGATGACCGAACTGGAAGGCCGGTGCGTAATCGAGCGTCGCCAGCTGTCGGCTGACTGCGTCGGCGATTTCCTTGCGGGTGTGGCCGGCGCCGCAGGTCCAAAGCCCGGACAGAGCGTCGAACACTCTTCGGCCTTTGTCGTCCACCAGATGATTGCCGTCGGCCGCCACGATCAACCGCGGGTCGCGATGGAAATTGCGGTTGGCCGTGTAGGGCATCCAGTGAGCATCCAGCTTGAGCTGGCTGGCGATACCCACGGGCGCGTTCTCAGGCATGTTCATCGGCGGTTCCTCGAAAGACGATCAGACAACGATGGTTGCGTTTGCCGATAAACTGGCACGGCGATAAAGTCTGGAAAACTCAACATTTCTAATCTTCAGTCAGTGGCGCACTAAACTAATGAGCCGACGTCCCGAGGCACTCGCCCAGGTCAGTGATTTCGATATTCGCCTGTTGAAGATTTTCCGCAGCGTGGTGGAGTGCGGAGGTTTCTCGGCCGCAGAAACCATTCTGGGGATCGGCCGTTCGGCCATCAGCCAGCAGATGAAGGACCTGGAGCAACGGCTGGGCCTGCGCCTGTGCCAACGCGGCCGTGCAGGGTTCTCGCTGACCGAGGAAGGGCGCGAGGTTTACCAGTCGGCCTTGCAGTTGCTCGGCGCCCTCGAGTCGTTCCGCACCGAGGTCAACGGCCTGCACCAGCACCTGCGCGGCGAGTTGAACATCGGCCTGACCGACAACCTGGTGACCCTGCCGCACATGCGCATCACCCATGCCCTGGCCGAGCTGAAGGATCGGGGGCCGGAGGTACGCATCCAGATCCGCATGATCGCTCCGAGTCAGGTCGAGCAAGGCGTGCTGGACGGCAGCCTGCATGTGGGCGTCGTGCCGCAGACCAGCCCGCTGTCGGGACTCGAGTACCAGCCGTTGTACAGCGAACGCTCACTGCTCTATTGCGCGGTAGGCCACCCGCTGTTCTTCGCCGACGATGCGCACATCGACGATGGGCGCCTCAACAGCCAGGACGCCATCGCCCCCACCTTCCGGCTGCCGGCCCAGGCGCAAGCCTGTTACCAGGCGCTGCACTGCACGGCCAGTGCGTCGGACCGCGAAGGCATGGCGTTCCTGATCCTGACCGGGCGCTACATCGGTTACCTGCCCGACCACTACGCCAGTTTCTGGGTCCAGCAGGGTCGCCTGCGCGCGCTCAAACCGACGCAGCGCTTCCATGACCTGAGCCTGAGCTGGGTGACACGCAAGGACCGGCGTCCGAATCTGGTGCTGCAGCGCTTTTTGGATAGCCTGGCGGCGACACGCTAGGGTTTGTCTGATGTGCACAGGCAGGTAATCTGTCTGACAATCCGTACCATCCAGAACTGACGGAATCGTCCATGACCCTTGAAGTCCCCGCGCACAGCAACTCCACCTCGAGCAAGCCCGCCGGCCGCATTCGCCAGAAAAACGAGCGCGCCATCATTCAGGCCGCCGAGGACGAGTTCGCCCGCCACGGGTTCAAGGGCACCAGCATGAACACCATCGCCTTGAAGGCCGACCTGCCCAAGGCCAATCTGCACTACTACTTCACCAACAAACTGGGCCTGTACATCGCGGTGTTGAGCAACATCATCGAGCTGTGGGACAGCACCTTCAACGCCCTGAGCGTGGAAGACGATCCGGGCGAAGCGCTGAGCCGCTACATCCGCACCAAGATGGAGTTCTCCCGGCGCAATCCGCAAGCCTCGCGCATCTTCGCCATGGAAGTGATTAGCGGCGGCCAATGCCTGAACGAATATTTCTCGGCCGACTACCGCGTGTGGTTCCGTGGCCGCGCGGCCGTGTTCGAAGCCTGGATCGCCGCGGGCAAGATGGACCCGGTCGATCCGGTGCACCTGATCTTCCTGCTGTGGAGCAGCACCCAGCACTATGCCGACTTCGCCACGCAGATTTGCCAGGTGACCGGCCGTAGCCGATTGACCAAGCAGGACATCGAAGAGGCCAGCAACAACCTCATTCACATCATTCTCAAAGGCTGCGGCGTAAAATCGCCCGTTTGATCCGGACCTATGCCCTCTACCCTGCTCGAGCCCTGCGAGTTTCGTGAAGAAATTCGCAAGAGCCGCTTCATCACCCTGGCCGCGCCCATCGCCACACCCGGCGAGGCCGCGCAGTTCATTACCCAGCACAGCGACCTGGCCGCGACGCACAATTGCTGGGCCTGGAAGATCGGTGGTCAATACCGCAGCAACGACGACGGCGAACCGGGCGGCACGGCGGGCCGGCCGATCCTGGCGGCCATCGAGGCGCAGGATTGCGATCAGGTCGTGGTGCTGGTGATCCGCTGGTATGGCGGCATTCAGCTGGGTACTGGTGGGCTGGCCCGGGCCTACGGAGGCGGCGCGAACAAATGCCTGCAACAGGCTGCCAAGCGTTTGCTGGTACAGCGCAGCCACTTCACCTGCAGTTGCGCTTTCAGCGAGCTGGCGCTGGTGAAACTGCGTTTGGCCGAGATCGATGGGTTGATGATGGATGAGCGGTTCACCGCCGAAGGCGTCGATCTGGAGTTGGCGTTCGCCGAGACCCACCTGGACATGTTGCAAACGCAACTGGCCGACTTGAGCCGCGGGCGAATCCGCTTGCAACGACGGTGATGGAGTTGCACACAACTACTGTGTGCCTGCCTGTGAATAACCTTGGGGCATAGCGCCGCACGCCAGCCGTATCAAGGGCTGCAGGCTATTGATCAATAATCGATCAATGGCCACATACACGCAGTCGATACACCGTTTGCGCACAAGTTACACACAAGCTGTGCACTTGGGGAAAACTGATCCTGCAACGACCGACGCTCTTGCATGCTTGCACACAGTTGCAGTGGAGGAGCTTGTGGATAACCCGTGCGCGATCGCCGCTAAGCCGCGCGAGGCTTGGCTTGCAAGGCATTGATCAATATTTGAACAGCACCTTGTGGACCAAGTCGACGTCCGAGCGCCAAGGGTTGCGGTATGCTCCGGCATTCTTCAACTTTTCGAGGAACGCCGCATGTCCACTACACCTACCGCTCTGATCATCGGTGCCTCCCGTGGCCTGGGGCTCGGCTTGACCGAGCGTCTGCGTGAAGCGGGTTGGAATGTCATGGCCACCGTGCGCGACCCGAGCAAAGCTCAAGCCTTGCAGGCAGTGCCTGGCGTGCAGGTCGAAACGCTGGAGATGAACGACGATGCCCAGCTCGATGCCCTGGTGCAGCGCCTGCAAGGCCAGGTCTTCGACCTGGTGTTCGTCAATGCCGGCGTCATGGGCCCGCAGCCGCAATCGCCGCAAAGCGTGACCCTGGACGATGTCGGCCAACTGTTCATGACCAATGCCGTCGCCCCGATCCGGGTGGCCAGCCGTTTGGTCGGTCAGATCGATCGGGATCGCGGCGTACTGGCCTTCATGAGTTCGGGTCTGGGCAGCGTGACCAGCCCGAACGGCGGCGAAATCTGCTTGTACAAGGCCAGCAAGGCTGCCCTCAATTCGATGATCAACAGCTTCGTGGTGCAGTTGCAGCGCCCCGACCTGACCGTACTGGCCATGCACCCGGGCGTGGTAAGAACCGACATGGGCGGCGACAACGCGCCGCTCGACGTGCAGACCAGCACCCGTGGTCTGGTCGAGCAGATCACTGCCCAGCGCGGACGACCGGGCCTGCGCTTCATCGACTTCCAGGGCGAAACCCTCACCTGGTGAATTGAACGCCGCAGCGCGAGGCCCTATAGTCGGTGCCTCGCCCACGGCGGACCTGGATCAGCAGACAGGGCAACACTGAGCTGGCTTACCTGAACCCACTTTCAGAGGAGCCGGCGCCATGCCTGCGACCCGTATCTGGTTGAAAACCCCGCTTGCCATCTTCACCGCCAACGTCCAAGACGCCCGTGGCGGCCTGGTGATAGAAGACGGCCGGATCAGCGAACTCGTCCCCTTGGGCCAACGGCCCACGCAACCTTGCGAGCAGGTCTTCGATGCCCGCGAGCATGTGGTCCTGCCCGGCCTGATCAATACCCATCACCACTTCTACCAGACCCTTACCCGCGCCTGGGCGCCGGTAGTCAACCAGCCACTGTTTCCCTGGCTCAAGACCCTGTACCCGGTCTGGGCACGCCTGACCCCAAAATCCCTGGCCCTGGCCAGTGAAGTGGCCTTGGCCGAACTGCTGCTGTCGGGCTGCACCACGGCGGCCGACCATCACTACCTGTTCCCGCAAGGTTTGGAAGAAGCCATCGATGTGCAGATCGAAGCCGTACACAAGCTGGGCATGCGCGCCATGCTCACTCGCGGCTCGATGAGCCTGGGTGAAGCCGAAGGCGGTCTGCCGCCCCAGCAGACCGTGCAGCAGGGCGAGGTGATCCTGGAAGACAGCCGGCGCCTGATCCGTAATTACCACCAGCGAGGCGCTGGCGCGACCATTCAGATCGCCCTGGCACCGTGCTCGCCGTTTTCGGTGACGCCCCAGATCATGCGCGCCAGTGCCGAGATGGCCGACGAGCTGGACGTGCGCCTGCATACCCACCTGGCCGAAACCCTCGACGAAGAAGCTTTCTGCCAGCAACGCTTCGGTCTGCGCACCGTCGACTACCTCGACAGCGTCGGCTGGCTCGGGCCGCGTACCTGGCTTGCCCACGGTATTCATTTCGATGCCGACGAGATTGCCCGGCTGGGCGCGGCCGGCACCGGGATATGCCACTGCCCAAGCTCGAACATGCGCTTGGCCTCGGGCATCTGCCCAACACTGGCGCTGGAAGAGGCCGGCGCCTGCATCGGCCTGGGCGTGGACGGCTCGGCCTCCAACGACGCCTCCAACCTGATCTTGGAAACGCGCCAGGCCTTGTACCTGCAACGCTTGCGCTACGGCGCCGAAGCGATCACCCCACAGCGGGTACTGGGCTGGGCTACCCTGGGCTCGGCGCGTCTGCTCGGACGCGAAGACATTGGCAGTCTGGCGGTGGGCAAGCAGGCCGACCTGGCCCTGTTCCGTCTCGACGAACTGCGTTTCTCAGGCAGCCACGATCCGCTGTCGGCCCTCCTGCTGTGCGGCGCCGACCGCGCCGACCGGGTCATGATCGGCGGCCACTGGCGGGTGGTGGATGGCCAGGTGCAGGGGCTGGACCTGCAAGGTCTGATCGCCGATCACCGACAGGCCGCGCAGCGTCTGATCGGTTGACCGGCCCGCCCGGCTCGCGCTGGGTCGCCACCCTGCGCCGAAAGGACGCGGGTCGGGCTCCGAGAAAAAATTCCAGTAGAATGACCACAACCGTTCCTGATCGAGACCCAACTCCATGTATGACTGGCTCAATGCCTTGCCCAAGGCCGAATTGCACATGCACCTCGAAGGCTCCCTGGAGCCCGAGTTGCTATTCGCCCTGGCAGAACGCAACAAGATCGCCCTGCCCTGGAACGATGTCGAAGCGCTGCGCAGCGCTTACGCCTTCAACAACCTGCAGGAATTTCTCGACCTCTATTACCAAGGCGCCGGGGTCTTGCAGACCGAGCAGGACTTCTACGACCTGACCTGGGCCTATCTGCTGCGCTGCAAGGCGCAAAACGTGATCCACACCGAACCGTTCTTCGACCCGCAAACCCATACCGACCGTGGCATTCCTTTCGAAGTGGTGCTCAACGGCATTCGCCAGGCCCTGCGTGACGGCCAGCAGCAACTGGGTGTGAGCAGCGGGCTGATCCTGAGCTTCCTGCGCCACCTGAGCGAAGATGAAGCGCAGAAGACCCTCGACCAGGCCCTGCCTTTCCGTGACGCGTTCGTCGCCGTCGGTCTGGACAGCTCCGAGCAAGGCCACCCGCCGAGCAAGTTCCAACGCGTGTTCGAGCGCGCTCGTGGCGAAGGCCTGGTAGCGGTGGCGCACGCGGGTGAAGAAGGCCCGCCCGAGTACATCTGGGAAGCCCTCGACCTGTTGCAGATCAAGCGCATCGACCATGGCGTGCGCGCCATCGAGGACGAACGCCTGATGCAACGCATCATCGACGAGCAGATCCCGCTGACCGTCTGCCCACTGTCCAACACCAAGCTGTGCGTGTTCGACCACATGAGCCAGCACAACATCCTCGACATGCTCGAGCGCGGCGTGAAGGTGACGGTCAATTCCGACGACCCGGCCTACTTCGGTGGCTACGTGACGGAAAACTTCCATGCCTTGCACCAACACCTCGGCATGACCGAGGACCAGGCCAAGCGCTTGGCGCAGAACAGCCTCGACGCGCGTCTGGCCTGAGTCCAGGATCAGCCCACTTGCAGATTGTCGACCCGGGCGATGCGGCTGATCTGCTGAATGCCCAGGGGCGTGGTCTGCAACGCCCGTCCGCCCTCCTGTTCGCGCACCCAGCCCGATTGCACGAACAACTTGAACAAGGCCCGCCCCAGCACACCGCCCAGGTGCGGGCCCTGATCGCTCCATTCGCTGCAATGGCAAACCACACCACCCCGGCTGTGCTGAGGCGCCAGGGCATCGATGAAGACGCCAATGCTTTCCAACTCGACCCTGCCCAAGGGTGTCACCAGCAACTGTTCGCCATGGCGCTCCAGCCAGCCCGCGTCCGTCAGGCGCTGATACAGTTCGGCCGCTATTTCGCCGCCCAAGTGATCGGTGCACAGCCGCGCCCGACGCATGGCCAGCGGAATCTGCAAGGGAAAGGTGCCGCGGCGGGACTGCTCGGGGTCGACCACCAGGTTGGCCAATGCCTCGACCGCAGCACCGACCTCTGGCGTGGCCAGGCGGAAGTAGCGCTTGCGCCCGCGCGACTCCGGTCGCAGCAGGCCGGCCGTGGACAACAGTGAAAGGTGCGCGCAGGCCGACGAGCAGGTCAGCCCGGTCATCATCGCCAGCTCGGCGGTGGGCCGCGGTGTGCCGTCGATCAAGGCCCAGAGCATGGCACTGCGCTTGGGATCGGCCATCAAGCTGGCAATACGGCTGATGCTGCTCACTGCTTTCATATCTGCGCTGCTCCCTTACGAGATAGTGATTCGTCGATCAGGGCCTGCACGACGCCTGATACACGCTGGCTGGGGGTAATGGAATGGCCGCCGAACCTCCCTGGCCATCTGCCGCACCCCGGCACTGCGGAAGGCCAGGGCGACTGCCTGGCCGGCCTGTCAGGGGCGAGTATAAGCCGGCAGCCGGCGGCGTCTGTGGCCGGCTAGGCACGGCTTAGTGGCCGAGATGCAGAGGGTGATGTCACCCATTGAGGAAACGTCTCCATTGTCAGCATCTCGCTGGTAGGCGGCGATGAGCCAAAAGCTCAAGTGTCAGACGGTATTTCGCGAGCAGGCCATCCGGCCGAGCAGAGGATATTGCCGACGACTTGCTTCCACAGGTATTGCAGCAAAAACAGACACATCTACAGCTGACAGCGCAGCTACACCGATAGCCCTGCGTACGTCCGAGACCGACGCACGTGGGCCACTCGATCCTCAAGCCTTGGCTTGCCAGCGCCGGGTCAGGTACGCCGCGGTCACCACCAGGGCACCGCACAGGCTGATCACCAGCGTCATGGGCACCGCACTGCCGTCGGCCAGCACGCCGACCAACGCTGCGGCGGCCGAGGCCACGCTGAATTGCAGGCAGCCCATCAGGGCCGAAGCGCTGCCGGCGCGGGCGCCCTTACCCGCCATGGCGCAAGCCGAAGCGTTGGGTACGATGCAGCCCAGGCTGGCGATACAGACGAACAGTGGCACCAGCAGTGGCCATAACTGCACCGGGTGCAGAACGGCCATCGCCATCAGCACCAAGCCGCCACCCAGATAGACCCACACCGCACGCGCCAGCAGCGTCGCCGGCCCCACTCGCGAAAGCAGACGCGCGTTGACCTGCGCGGTGAGGATGAAACCTGCCGCGTTGATGCCGAACAACCAGCCGTAATGCTCGGCCGGCACGCCGTACAAGGTGATGAAGACGAAGGGTGAGCCGGCGATGTAGGCGAACATGCCGGCGATGGCGATGCCGCCGGTCAGGGCATGGCCGACGAAGACGCGCTCGCGCAGCAGTTGCAGGTAGGCCCTGCCTGCGCCGGACAGCGGTGCGCGCTTGATGTGCGCCGGCATGCTTTCCGGCAGGCCAAGGGCCACTGCCGCGAGGCAGGCGCCGCTGAACAACGCCAGGATCAGGAAGATCGCCTGCCAGCCCGCGCCGTTGACCAGCACGCCACCGAGCATCGGCGCGAGAATCGGCGCCAAGCCCATGACCAGCATCAATTGCGAGAAGACCTTGGCCGATTGCACGGCATCGCACGTGTCGCTGACGATGGCTCGCGACAGCACCATGCCGGCGCAACCGCCCAAAGCCTGGACGAAACGTGCGGCGATCAGCGTCTCCAGATTGGGGGCGAAGGCGCACGCCAGCGAGGCCACCACGAACAGGCCGACGCCGAACAACAGCGGCCCACGCCGGCCATAGCGGTCGGCCACCGGGCCGTAGGCCAACTGGCCCAGGGACAGGCCCAGGAAGTACACGGCCAAGGTGGTCTGGATGTGTTCGGCATCCGTGGCGAAGGCCAGGGCCATGGCCGGAAAGGCCGGCAGGTAGAAGTCGATCGCCAAGGGCCCGAAAGCACTGAGTGCGCCCAGGATGAGTACTGTTCGAAGGTTCATCGGTAATCCGTAGCAGGCTAAGCAAACGGCTCAGTCTACTCCTCCTGGCGGGGCCTAGGGGGGAAACCTGTCTCTGGGTGGGGTGGGTGGAACAGGGATTGGGGGTTGTGGCTGTTGGGCCGGCGACACCTCCCGGCAGCAGTACGCACTCCCCCAAAGCCCTCAACAAGGACTTGACTGCCAACAGACCACCTGTAGGAGCGGCTTTAGCCGCGATGGCCGGCATCGCCGGCCTCATGCCAGCGACACTTTCCGGCAGCAGTACGCACTCACCGAAAAGCCCTCGGTGAAGGATTGACTGCCAACAGAGTATCTACACGGCACGCTTGGAGCGGCAGGCGCGCTGGTCTGCCTGCCATGGACAGATCCGTTGAGCGGTCCTGGAGGACCACCGGCCCATCTTCCAGGCCGTGCGCAAAACGCAGCCTCAAGCGAGCTCCGCTTGATACCCCTCTTCCCGAATCAGCCCCAGAATCTGCTCACCCGGCAGTTGGCTGTCCACACGCACCTGCTTGCCGGCCAGGTCCACATCGACCTTGGCCGCTGCATCCTGAGCCTGAACGGCCTGGGTCACGGCCTTCACGCAGTGGCCGCAGGTCATGCCTTGCACGTTGAATAATTGCATCGCTCTTCACCTCGTTTGCAGTGGGTTGTCCAGCAGTCTCAACCTTGCCACGGCGGCAAGGTCAAGGGGCAATGTTTCACCGGGCTGGCAATCTGCGCGCGGCTCGGCCAAGCTGGTCGCTCGACGAGCGCATGGGCAGGAGACCTTTCATGATCAGGGCAGCATTGGGTGTTTTCGGACTGCTGGGCCTACTGGCCAGCGCGCCCCCCGCCATCGCCGAAGACAACGCACAGTACAGCGTGCTGATCATTTCCCGCGAGCGCCTGGAAGTGGCGACCAACTGCGAGATCGGCATCTACCTGAACGACCAACTGTCCGGGCGCCTGTTCCAGGAACAGTCGACCGCCTTCAACCTGCCGCCAGGGCCGGTGGATGTGCGTTTGCGGCTGCTGCCGGGACAGGTTTCCGGGTGCAGCGCGGGGTTGGAAAACCAGCGCAATCAGCGCTTGAACCTCAAGGCCGGACAGATCGACAAATACCGTATCGCCATCAGCCAGGGCGGCCTGCACCTGACCCGCGCCGGCCTGGGCTATTGACCTTACCCGCATGGCAAGGTTGAAGCTGACGGCCTGATACCGGGAGTGAGCGCCATGTCTGCATCCACCACCTTTCAACTGCCCATCGCCGGCATGACCTGCGCCAGTTGCGCCGGCCGCGTCGAACGCGCCCTGGCCAAGGTCAGCGGCGCCAAAGGCGTAAGCGTCAACCTCGCCACCGAACAGGCCCGCGTGCAAGCACCCGCCGGCAGCCTGCCGGCCTTGCTCGATGCCGTACACACGGCCGGCTACCAGGTGCCGGTCCGTACCCTGGAGTTGCAGGTCGACGGCATGACGTGCGCTTCGTGCGCCGGCCGCGTGGAGCGTGCGCTGAACAAGGTCCAGGGCGTGCGCCAAGCGAACGTCAACCTGGCCAACGAGCGTGCGCACATCGAGCTGATCACCAGCCTGGACGACGCAGTGCTGATCGATGCGGTGAGCAAGGCCGGCTACAGCGCCAGCTTGCCGCATACCGCCCACGATGACGCCGCGCACGCTCAGCGCCGCTTGCACAACGAGCGCTTCGCAGTGTTGGCCGCCGTGCTGCTCGCCTTGCCCTTGGTGCTGCCGATGCTGCTGCAGCCGTTCGGCGTGCACTGGATGCTACCGGCCTGGGCGCAGTTCGCGCTGGCCACTCCCGTGCAGTTCGTGCTCGGCGCACGCTTCTATGTGGCGGCCTGGAAGGCCGTGCGTGCCGGGGCCGGCAACATGGACCTGCTGGTCGCCTTGGGTACCAGCGCCGGCTATGGCCTGAGCCTGTATCAATGGGCCAACGCCCCTGCCGGTATGGAGCCGCACCTGTACTTCGAAGCCAGCGCCGTGGTGATCGCCCTGGTGCTGCTCGGCAAGTACCTGGAAAGCCGCGCCAAACGCCAGACCGCCAGCGCCATCCGCGCCTTGGAAGCGCTGCGCCCGGAACGCGCGGTACGCCTGGTCGAGGGCCGCGAGGAAGCGGTCGCCATCGGCCAGCTGAGGCTGGACGACCAGGTACTGGTCAAGCCGGGCGAACGCTTCCCGGTCGACGGTGAAGTGCTCGAAGGCCACAGCCACGCCGACGAAGCCCTGATCAGCGGCGAAAGCCTGCCGGTGCCCAAGCAGCCCGGCGACCGTGTGACGGGCGGCGCCATCAACGGCGAAGGACAGCTGATCGTGCGTACCCAGGCGCTCGGCGCCGAATCCGTGCTGGCGCGGATCATCCGTCTGGTCGAAGACGCCCAGGCCGCCAAGGCGCCGATCCAGAAACTGGTCGACCGGGTCAGTCAGGTGTTCGTCCCGGCCGTGCTGGTCTTGGCGCTGCTGACCCTGTTCGGCTGGTGGCTGAGCGGTGCGGCACTGGAAGTGGCGCTGATCAACGCCGTGGCCGTGCTGGTGATCGCCTGCCCCTGCGCCTTGGGTTTGGCGACCCCGGCGGCGATCATGGCCGGCACCGGCGTGGCCGCCCGGCATGGCATTCTGATCAAGGATGCCGAAGCCCTGGAGCGCGCCCATGCGGTCGACCGGGTGGTGTTCGACAAGACCGGCACCCTCACCTCCGGCGCCCCGCGCATCGTCCACAGCCGGGCCGTCCATGGCGACCTCGACGATGCGCTGCGCCTGGCCGGCGCCCTGCAACGCGGCAGCGAGCACCCGTTGGCCAAGGCCGTGCTGGAGCAATGCCGTGAGCGAGGGCTGGACGTGCCGCCCGTGGCGGACAGCCAGTCGTTGACCGGACGCGGCATCGCCGGGCGCGTCGAGGGCCGCGAACTGGCCTTGGGCAACCGCCGCCTGCTCGACGAAGCCGGCCTGACCGCCGACCACCTGGCCGGCGACGCGCATACCTGGGAGACCGAAGGCCGCACCTTGTCCTGGCTGATCGAACGCGGCTCCACGCCGCGCCTGCTGGCGCTGTTCGCCTTCGGCGACAGCCTCAAGCCCGGTGCACGCCCGGCCATCCAGGCGCTGCACGCACAGCGCATCAGCAGCCACCTGCTGACCGGCGACAACCGCGGCAGCGCCCAGGCGGTAGCCCAAGCCTTGGGCATCGACGACGTGCAGGCCGAGGTGCTGCCAGCCGACAAAGCTGCCCATGTGACCCGGCTCAAGGCCGATGGTGTGGTGGCGATGGTTGGCGACGGCATCAACGATGCCCCGGCCCTGGCCGCAGCCGACATCGGCATCGCCATGGGCGGCGGCACCGACGTGGCCATGCAGGCCGCCGGCGTCACCCTGATGCGCGGCGATCCGCGCCTGGTGCCGGCAGCCTTGGAGATCAGCCGCAAGACCTACGCCAAGATCCGCCAGAACCTGTTCTGGGCGTTCATCTACAACCTGGTGGGCATTCCTCTGGCGGCCCTGGGCTACCTCAATCCGGTGCTGGCCGGTGCGGCGATGGCGCTGTCGAGCGTCAGCGTGGTGGGCAATGCCCTGTGGCTGAACACCTGGCGCCCTGCCGAACTTCCCTCGGAGCACCTATGAACATCGGTCAAGCCGCCCGCCGCAGCGGGCTCAGTGCCAAGATGATCCGCCATTACGAAACCATCGGCCTGCTCGCCCCGGCCGTACGCAGCGACAGCGGTTACCGTCTGTACCAGGCCGAAGACCTGCACCGCCTGGTTTTCATCAAGCGCTCCCGCGATCTGGGCTTTTCCCTCGACGAAGTGGCACGCCTGCTGTCGCTCTGGCAGGACGGCCAACGCGCCAGCGCCGACGTCAAGGCCCTGGCCCAGCGCCACATCGAAACCTTGGACCGACGCATCGCCGAACTGCACAGCCTGCGTGACACCCTGGGCGAGCTGGTCGCCGGCTGCCAGGGCGACGACCGACCCGATTGCCCGATCCTCAAGGACTTGGCCCAGGGTCACTGCCACTGAACGGACGCTCGAAACGGCGGGCCTACACCGCGCCTGCCGACCACCGTCTGGTCCGGCCTGGATTGCCCCGGCCTGGATTGCCCCGGCCTGGCCTGACCCGGCCTGGCTGACCCGGCCTGGCTGGCCTGGATACGACAAAACCGTTCCAGACGCGACCAAAGTCAATGAAAGTGCGAATTCGCCTTTACAAAAACGGTCGTCCGCCGATGCACTGACACGGGCGACGTTCGCTCCGTAGTCGATGTCTGGAGCGTGAATGAATATCAAACAAAAACTCACCTTGGCCTTCGCTGTCATCGCAGGCCTGCCCATCGTTCTGGTTGCCGTTTTGGTGATCGTCAATCTGCGCAACGACGCGCGCGACAATTTCGTCGACAGCAGCACCCGGGAAATCCGTCAGGTCGGCAACGCCATGCAGTTGTTCTTCAAGGGCATCGACCAGAACGTCGAGTTCCTGGCCCAGCAACCGGTGCTGGCGGCCTCGGGCAGCAACCTCAACAAGTACCTGACCGCCGACGCCTCCAACGTGCTGGGCGAACAGGACCAGCAAGTGCTGGCCATACTTCAGCAACTGGGCGCCAGCCATCCGCAGTACGCCTACATGGCCTATGCCGTGTCCGACGGCGGCTACGTCGGCTACCCGGCCGGGCAGAAGCTGGCGAGCTACGACCCGCGTCCCAGGCCCTGGTATCAGCTGGCCATGGCCAACCCCGGCAAGACCTTGCGTACCGACGCCTATTACTGGGCCGCCGACGACGCCGTGCTGATCAGCACCGTGCGCACGGTGGCCAATCCGCTGGGCAGCAGTGGCGGCGTGGTCAACATCGACGTTTCGCTCAACGGCCTGACGGACCTGGTGAAGAACATCAAGATCGGCGAGAGCGGCTACCTGATGCTGGTCGAGCGCAACGGCAACGTGCTGGTCGATCCGCACGACGCCGGCCACAACTTCAAGCAGCTCGACAGCCTGGGCGGTGACTACGCGATCCTGGCCAAGGCCGGCAAGGGCCGCCACGAAGTCGAACTCAACGGCGTGCGCTACATGGCCAACGTCTATACCGACGACACCCTGGGTTGGACCTTCATCGGCCTGATCGAGGAAAGCGAAGTGATGCAAGGCAGCACCCGCTTGAGCTGGCTGATCGGCATCATCACCCTGGTGCTGGCTGGCCTCTTCGCCCTGGCGGGCACCGCCTTCGCCACCGTCATCGTGCGCCCGATCAACGGCGTCAGCCGCGGTCTTGAAGACATCGCCCAGGGCGAAGGCGACCTGACCCGCAGCCTGGCCGTGCAAGGCCGCGACGAAACCGCGCGGCTGGCCAGTTGGTTCAACCAGTTCCTCGGTGTGATCCGCAGCCTGATCCAGCACATCGGCGGCTCGGCGAACAAGATCCTCGAAGCCTCCGCCACCGCCACCCGGGTGTCCAACGACATGGCCGACGCCGCCGGGCGCCAGCGCGAAGCGGTGGACATGGTCTCCACCGCCTTCCACGAGATGGTCGCCACCGCCAACGAAGTCGCGCGCTCGTGCAGCCAGGCCGCGCAGTCGGCCGACAGCGGCCAGCAGCAGGCCCGTGAAGGCCAGGCGCAGATCGATGCGGCGGTGTCGAGCGTCGACCGCCTGAGCCAGGAGATCGAGCAATCGGCGCAGTCGATCCAGCAACTGGAACGCGACAGCAACGCCATCCAGTCGATTCTCGGCACCATCCGCTCGATCGCCGAACAGACCAACCTGCTGGCGCTCAACGCCGCCATCGAAGCGGCGCGGGCCGGCGAGCAGGGCCGTGGCTTCGCCGTAGTGGCCGACGAAGTGCGCGCCCTGGCCAAGCGCACCGCCGACTCCACCGCCGAAATCGACGGCCTGCTGGGCAACCTGGCCAGCCGTACCGCCGAAGTGGCCGGGCAGATGCACGCCAGCCTGGAAGTGTCGGTGCAGTCGGTGACGCGCATCGGCATGGCCCGCGACAGCTTCGGCCAGATCCGCGAATCGGTGGACGTGATCCGCGACATGAACACGCAGATCGCCACCGCCGCCGAGGAGCAGCACCAGGTGGCCGAAGACATCAACCGGCACATCGCGCAGATCCACGGCGATGCGCAGCGGGTCGCGGAACTGGCCCATTCGGCGCGTGAGGACTCGGCGAACCTGGCGGGGTTCTCCAACGAACTGGATACGCTGGTCAAGCGTTTCCGCACCTGAAACCACCCTGGCGCACGCCCTGACCGGCGTGCGTCACATCCGCCGCATACGCTCTACCTGACAATCGTTGCTTCGCCCACACCACTGCCTTGCCAGACAACAACAAGCCGGAGCGTAGTAGATGAACATCAAGCACAAACTCACCTGGGCCTTCGCGGTCATCGCCGGCTTGCCGATCGCCGTGGTCGCGGCCATCGTCGTGCTCAACCTGCGCGACGAAGCACGCGACGATTTCGTGGAAAACAGCAGCCGGGAAATCCGCCAAGTCGGCAATGCCATGAGCATCTTCTTCAAAGGCATCGACGAAAACGTCCAGTACCTGGCCGCGCAACCGATGCTCGCAGCGGCAGGCGCCGACCTGAACAAGTACATGGCGGCCAAGCCGTCCTACGAGCTGACTCCACCCTCGCAGGAGATGCTGGCGGCGTTCGACCGCATGGCCAAGACCCACCCGGCCTACGCCTACGTTTCTTACGCAGTGTCGGATGGCGGTTACGTCGGCTGGCCGAAGAGCGACAAACTCGACGGCTACGACCCGCGCGTGCGCCCCTTCTACAAATCGGCGATGAGCGCGCCGGGCAAGCCGGTGCGTTCGGCCGCGTACTACTGGGCCCCCGACGACATGACGCTGATCGCCACCGGCATGACCGTGGCCAACACCTTCGGCGCCAACGGCGGTGTGGTCAACGTCGACGTCTCGCTCAACGGCCTGACCGACATGGTGAAGAAGATCAAGCTCGGTGAAAGCGGCTTCCTGATGCTGATCGAGAGCAACGGCAACGTGCTGGTCGACGCCCACGACGCCAGCCACAACTTCAAGCAGCTCGACAGCCTGGGCGGTGACTACGCGACCCTGGCCAAAGCCGGCAAGGGCATGCAGGAAGTGGAAATCGACGGCGTGCGCTACATGGCCAACGTCTACCCCGACGAGCAACTGGGCTGGACCTTCATCGGCCTGATCGAGCAAGGCGAAGTGATGCAGAGCGTCACGCGCCTGAGCTGGGTGATCGGTACCATCGCGCTGGTGCTGGCGGTGCTGTTCGCCATCGTCGGCGCGGCTTTCGCCAAGCTCATCGTACGGCCGATCAACAGCGTCAGCAGCGGCCTGGAAGACATCGCCCAGGGCGAAGGCGACCTGACCCGCAGCCTGGAAGTGCGCGGGCGCGACGAAACCGCGCAACTGGCCGGCTGGTTCAACCAGTTCCTCGGCGCCATCCGCAGCCTGATCCAGAACATCGGCGTTTCCGCGAGCAAGATTCTCAGCTCCTCGGCCAATGCCACCCGCGTCTCCGGCGACATGGCCGATGCGGCCGGGCGCCAGCGCGAAGCGGTGGACATGGTTTCCACCGCCTTCCACGAGATGGTCGCCACCGCCAACGAAGTCGCGCGCTCGTGCAGCCAGGCCGCGCAGTCGGCCGACAGCGGCCAGTTGCAGGCCCGCGAAGGCCAGGCGCAGATCGATGCGGCGGTGTCCAGCGTAGACCGCTTGAGCCAGGAGATAGAGCAATCGGCGCAGTCGATCCAGCAGCTGGAGCGCGACAGCAACGCCATCCAGTCGATTCTCGGCACCATCCGCTCGATCGCCGAACAGACCAACCTGCTGGCGCTCAACGCCGCCATCGAAGCGGCGCGGGCCGGCGAGCAGGGCCGCGGCTTCGCCGTAGTGGCCGACGAAGTGCGCGCCCTGGCCAAGCGCACCGCCGACTCCACCGCCGAAATCGACGGCCTGCTGGGCAACCTGGCCAGCCGTACCGCCGAAGTGGCCGGGCAGATGCACGCCAGCCTGGAAGTGTCGGTGCAGTCGGTGACGCGCATCGGCATGGCCCGCGACAGCTTCGGCCAGATCCGCGATTCGGTGGACGTGATCCGCGACATGAACACGCAGATCGCCACCGCCGCCGAGGAGCAGCATCAGGTGGCCGAAGACATCAACCGGCACATCGCGCAGATCCATGGCGATGCGCAGTTGGTGGCGGAACTGGCCCAGGCGGCGCGGCAGGACTCGCAGAGCCTGGCGGGGTTGTCCAACGAGCTGGATGCTTTGGTGCGACGGTTCCGGACTTGAGGGACGGGCCGGCGAAGCCGGCTCGCTCGTACTAACGCTCGACGATAACCGTCACGCCCTGCCCACCGGCCGCGCAGATCGAGATCAGCCCGCGGCCCTTGCCGGCCTTGGCCAGCAGTTTGGCCAGGTGCGCCAGAATACGCCCGCCCGTCGCGGCGAACGGATGCCCGGCCGCCAGGGAGCTGCCCTTGACGTTCAGCTTGCTGCGGTCGATGGCGCCCAGGGCGCCGTCCAGGCCAAGCCGGGTGCGGCAGAATTCCTCGTCCTCCCAGGCTTTGAGGGTGCACAGCACCTGGGCGGCGAAGGCTTCGTGGATCTCGTAGTAGTCGAAATCCTGCAGGCTCAAGCCGTTGCGCGCCAGCAGACGCGGCACCGCATACACCGGGGCCATCAACAGCCCCTCCTTGCCGTCGACGAAATCCACCGCGGCGGTTTCCCCGTCCACCAGGTAGGCCTGCACCGGCAGCCCGCGCGCGGCCGCCCAGTCTTCGCTGGCCAACAGCACCAACGAGGCGCCATCGGTGAGCGGGGTGGAGTTGCCGGCGGTCAGCGTGCCTTTTTCGCTACGCTCGAAGGCCGGTTTGAGCCGGCCGAGCTGTTGCAGGCTGAGGTCGGGACGCAGGTTGTTGTCACGTACCAACCCCAAGTACGGCGTAAGCAGGTCGTCGTGCCAGCCTTCGGCATAGGACGCGGCCAATCGCTGGTGGCTGTGCAGCGCCAGTTCGTCCTGGGCGCTGCGTTCGATGTGCCAGGTCTGCGCCATGCGCTCGCAATGCTGCCCCATCGACAGCCCCGTGCGGGGTTCGCCGTTGCGTGGCAGCTCCGGCTTGAGCTGGGCCGGACGCAAACCGAGCAAGGGGCTCAGGCGCTGGCCCAGGCTTTTGCCGCGACTGGCGGCGAGCAGAATGCGGCGCAGCTTTTCGTTGACGGCGATGGGTGCGTCGGAAGTGGTGTCGACGCCGCCGGCGACGGCGCTGTCGATCTGCCCCAGGGCGATCTTGTTGGCCACCAGCAAGGCCGCCTCCAGGCCGGTGCCGCAGGCTTGCTGCACGTCGTAGGCCGGGGTCTGCGGCGACAGGCGCGAGCCGAGCACGCTCTCACGGGTCAGGTTCATGTCGCGCGAATGCTTGAGCACCGCACCGGCCACCACTTCGCCCAGGCGCAGGCCGTGCAGCCGATAACGCTCGACCAGCCCTTCGAGCGCGGCGGTGAGCATCGCCTGGTTGCTCGCAGTGGCATAGGCGCCGTTGGAACGGGCGAAGGGGATGCGATTGCCGCCCAGAATGGCGACCCGACGAGTGCTGCGCATGTCTGCGTTCCTCCTGAAACTCAATGATCGGCCCGGTCATGGGGCCGCTCTGTAAACCGTTACGATAGACGCTGGCGCGCAGGGTCGGTGGCGAAGGCCGTCCACGCCTGGCTATGCTGCAAGGCTGAGCGAAACGCCTCTGCCCCGCATGGCTGCCCGTGGCGATACGGATTTTTCACCGCTTCGAACGACCCGCCGGCGAAGTGGGTCCACACTGCATGTTTGCCCTTCCAGGAGACCTTCCCCATGAGCGACCGCTACATCGGCTTTGCCAACTCCGCCCTCGGTCGACGCGTGGTCGACGCCCTCGGCCTGCCCCAGCCCGCCTCGCTGGAGCGCTGGCAAGCGGGCCGCATGCGCCCGGTCGAGGGCGCCCTGATACTCGGCGGCGGGCCACTGGCGCAGCAGGTGCTAAGCCTGGGCAAAAGCCTCAGCGACGAGCTCTACGGCTATGAAAGCGCCGACTTGCAGGCGCCGGTCTGGGTCGCCGGCCTGGGCAAGAAAGCCAAAGCCGTGGTGTTCGACGCCAGTCATCTGTCCGACAGCGATCAACTGCGGCAGTTGCGAGAATTCTTCCAGCCGCTGATGCGCAGCCTGGCGCCTAGCGCCCATGTGGTGATCCTCGGGCGCCCCCCCGAGGAAGTGAGCGAGCTGTCGGCCAGCGTCGCGCAACGCGCCCTGGAAGGCTTCAGCCGATCGCTGGCCAAGGAACTGCGCAACGGCGCCACCGCGCAATTGCTCTACGTCAGCCCAGGCGCCGAGGCGCAGCTCGAAGGCGCCCTGCGCTTCTTCCTCTCGCCCAAGAGCGCGTTCGTCTCCGGCCAGGTCTTGCGCCTCACGGCCTGCGACGCGCAGGTCGGCGATTGGAGCCGTCCCCTGGCGGGGCGCCGCGCCTTGGTCACCGGTGCGGCGCGCGGTATCGGCGCTTCGATCGCCGAAACCCTGGCCCGCGATGGTGCGGAGTTGGTGCTGCTCGATGTGCCCGCTGCGCGGAAAGACCTCGACGCCCTGGCCGCACGCCTCGGCGCCCGTACCCTGGCTGTGGACATCTGCGCGGACGATGCGGCCGCGCAACTGATCGATGGCCTGCCCGAAGGCGTCGACATTCTGGTGCACAACGCCGGCATCACCCGCGACAAGACCCTGGCCAACATGACCCCCGACTATTGGGATTCGGTGCTGGCGGTCAACCTCAAGGCGCCGCAACGCCTGACCCAAGCCCTGCTCGACGCCGGACGCCTGGGCAGCGCCGCGCGCGTCGTGCTGCTGGCCTCGGTCAGCGGCATCGCCGGCAACCGCGGGCAGACCAACTACGCCGCCAGCAAAGCCGGGCTGATCGGCCTGGCCCAGGCCATGGCGCCCCAGCTCGCGGCGCACGGCACGACCATCAACGCCGTGGCCCCCGGCTTCATCGAAACCCACATGACCGCCGCCATGCCCATGGGCCTGCGCGAAGCGGGCCGGCGCCTCAGCTCGCTGGGCCAGGGCGGGCGGGCGCAGGATGTCGCCGAGGCGGTGGCCTGGCTCGGCCAGGCCGGCAGCGGCGCAATCACCGGCCAGACCCTGCGGGTCTGCGGCCAAGCATTGATGGGAGCCTGAGATGACTCGACCCTGGCTCGACCTGCACGCGCCCGATGCGCGTGCCAGCCTTTACCTGCGCGCCGTGGGCAAGCGCAAGATCACCGGCGTCAGCCTGCCTGCCCAAGGCTTGCGCTGTTACGCGCGAGTGCAACCGCAGAATCTTGCGGCCTATCGCAACCTGTGCCATTTCCCGGACGACGGCCGCTTGCCGGCCACCTATCCGCACGTGATGGCCTTCGATCTGCAACTGCAGCTGCTGACCCGCGCCGACTTCCCCTTTCCCTTGCTGGGGCTGGTGCACTTGCACAATGGCATCGAGGTGTACCGTCCATTGGGTGGTGTGGATGGCCTGCACGTGCAGGTCTGGGCCGAGAATCTGCAACCCCACGCCAAGGGCGGCACCTTCGATCTGATCAGCGAAGCCCGCGACGGCCTGGGCCTGCTCTGGCGCGAGACCAGCCGCATGCTGGTACGCGACCTCAAGCTCGATGCGCCGGCACGTGAAGCGGCCGAACAAGACCCGGTGCCCCCGACATCGACGAGCGGCCTCGACGCCACGGCCATGCCACCGGTGAGCGAATCGACGTCTGCTCCCCCTGCGACCGCGTTCGATACGCCTGTCGCTTCGGCGACAGCGCTGCATGACGGCACTGCCGCCTCTAAGGCAGCCCCAACAGACGCCGTGGCTGCGCCAATGGCAATCGAATCGCAAGGCAGCGCAGTCGGGGTCGGGGTCGGGAACGAGCTCGATGGCTTTGCAAGTGCCAGCGCGGTGGAACTGGACGCCACCGCCGCCCCGCCTGTCGAGGAACCGGCCGACATCGCCGCCATGGCAGTGACCGGGCCGGCCGGCACCGACGACCCAACCCGTCTGACCGAAGCCACGCGCTGGTACGCCGACAGCGACATCGGTCGGCGCTACGCCAAGGTCGCGGGCGACTACAACCCCATTCACCTGAGCGCCTTGAGCGCCCGCCTGTTCGGCTTCCCCAGCGCCATCGCCCATGGCATGTGGAACCAGGCCATGGCCTTGGCGGCGCTGCGCACGCATCTGCCCGAAGCGGGCTACCGCTTCGAGGTCGACTTCCACAAACCCGTACGCCTGCCTGCCGAGGTGGTGCTCAGCGCAAGCCCCGCAGGGCCCTGCGGAACACTGCGCCTGGAAGGCAAGGAGCAGCGCCTGCACATGTCCGGTCGCTGGACAGCGCTGTGAGGTGACCAGGCCTGCCCCGGCATCGGCGCGCTTGCTTTGCGGCGGAGCGCGCCGGAAGCTATGCGGCCAAGGAGACCCTCATGAATCTGCAAGAACTGACCGAACGCCTGCACCGCATCCGCGACACCAACGACTGGCAACGCTTCCACAGCCCCAAGAACCTGGCCATGGCCGCCAGCGTGGAAATGGCCGAGCTGGTGGAAATCTTCCAGTGGCTGAGCGAAGACGAGTCGCGCCGCCTGCCGCCCGAGCAACTGGCCCACGCCGGCCAGGAAATCGGTGATGTGGTGCTCTATCTGTTGCTGCTGTGCAGTGAGCTGGGCCTGGACATGGACCACGTGGTACGCGCCAAGCTGGCCGACAGCGAACGGCGGTTCGGCAAATGAACGACCGCCATTTCGACGCGCTGGCCACCCGTTTCGCAGAGAAGATCTATGGCGGCGCCAAGGGGGCGATCCGCTTGGCGGTGTTGCAGGCCGACTTGCTCGAAGCACTGCCGGCGCGACCTCTGCGGGTGTTGGACATCGGCGGGGGTCTGGGCCACATGGCCCTGTGGTTGGCCCAGAACGGCCATGAAGTGACCCTCGCCGAACCCGCCGCGCCAATGCTCGAAGGCGCCCGCCAGCGTTTTGCCGATGCCGGCCAGACGGCCACGTTCGTCCAGGCGCCCTGGCAGACGCTGAGCGAGCAAGTACAGGCGCCGTACGACCTGGTGCTGTGCCATGCCGTGCTGGAGTGGCTCGCCGAGCCGCGGGCCATCCTGCCGACTCTGCACCGCCTGTGTGCCCCTGACGGCCACCTGTCGCTGGCCTTCTACAACCGCGACGCGTTGGTCTACCGCAACCTGGTCAAGGGCCATTTCCGCAAGCTGCGCAGCAATCGATTGGCTGGCGAGAAGCAGAGCCTGACCCCGCAACGCCCACTCGATCCGCGGGAACTGCGCACGCAACTTGCACCCCACTGGCAGGTCATACAGGAAAGCGGCGTCAGAGTCTTTCACGACTACATGCCCAGAGAATTTCAGGACAAGGCCGCCCTGGCCGACCTGCTGGACATGGAGCTGGCCCATCGACGCCATCCCGCTTTCGCCGGGCTTGGCCGTTACCTGCACTGGATCTGCCGACCGCGCTGAACGGTCGACGCCCAGGAGGAGACATGTTCAATCGTCTGTTGTGCTTGGCCTTGCTGCCCATCGTCCTGGCCGGTTGCCAGAGCGCCAACCCTTACGTGGCCAGTAGCCGTCCTCTGCCTCCCGCACCGGCGCAGGCCGCCGCCACGTTCGACGCCAGCGCCTACCCGGCGCCGACCCGCGACTACGGGCGCTACCGCAGCTGGGCCTGGCGCGATGGCCGTCTGCCGCACGGTAGCGCCAACAGCGATCCTGGGCAATTGGCGCAGATGGTCGCCGAATCGCTCGACCAGCAAGGCCTGCGCCCGGCCCGCTCGGGCCAGCCCGACTTGCTGGTCAGCGCCGACCTGCGTACCGAGCGCCGTACGCGCCAAGTGCGCGACTACGACAGCTACGACCCCTACTACAACCGCCCTTACGGCGGCGTCGGCTACGGCGGCTATCGCGACGGCTACGGGGCCTATGGCAGCGTGCCGATCGTGCGCACCTACCAGGTGGATGTCAGCGTGGTGCACATCGAACTGTTCGATGCCCGCGACGGCCAAGCCGTCTGGAGCGCCAGCGCCGAAACCGGTATTGGCGCAAGCTCCATCCGTGACCGCGAGAACGCCCTGCGCCAGACCGTGCAGAAGGCGCTCAGCGGCTATCCCCCACGTTGACGCTCGGAGACATCACCATGCTGCGCCCTCTCGCTGTACTGGCCTGCGCACTTCTGCTGGGTGCCTGTGCCAATTCCAACGTGCAACAGGACTACGATGCCAGCCGGGACTTCGCCGGTTATCGCACGTGGGCCTGGCAGGAACCGGCCTTGCAATACCGCCCGGACGACCCGCGCATCAAGAGCGACCTCACCGAGCAGCGCATCCGCCAAGCGCTGGCCGGGCAGCTCGACCAGCGCGGTTTGCGGCCGGCCCAGGGCGGTAGCGGTGCCGACGTCAAGGCCCGTGCCTACCTGATCGTCGAAGACCGCCAACGCGAAATCACCACCCACTATGGCGGTGCCTGGGGCGGTTACTGGAACGGCTACTGGGGCGGGCCGATGTTCAACGAAACGCGCAGCGTCGACTACAAGGTGGCGACCATCCAGGTCGATCTGTTCGATGGCCGCGACGGCAAGCTGGTCTGGCGTGGCAGTGCCGAGCAGATGATGAGCAACTATCCGCCTACTCCGCAGGAACGTAGCGCAGCGATCCAGAAAACCGTCACGCAGTTGATGAGCAACTATCCACCTCGGTGATGATGGTACAGGTGTCCGTGCGGCTTACGTCCCCAGCAGCGACCGCAACATCGTTTGCGCTTAGATCGAAAGCACGAAGGATAGGCGCTCGAAGGCCGCGAGCCAGACGAGCGCCGGCCCCCATTTGCGTTGGGTGCAGCGCCAAGCAGGACCGATGCGTAGCGCTTGGACGGGCGAACCCTGCGTTACAGGTGTGATTCATAGGAAAACAGTACAGTTGCCGATTAATACAACGGATCAGATACAGATACTCTGTCTTTTTGCCATCCGACCCTAGCAGTCGTCCCTTTCGCGTCTACCCTAATGCCTAAGTTGTAGGAAATTTCTTCAGACAATGGCCTGTAGTCCACGATGCCTAGACCGGTGACCTGCGCGGCATCGTTTCAGAACAAGGATGGCAATCGTCGATGCACAGCATGGTTCTCTTGATGTGGCTGGCCCTGTGTAGTGAACAGGATGTGCGCGAGCGACAGATCTCCGAATACCTGACCTTGGGCGTCGGCGCCTGCGCCTTGCTCTGGCTGTTCGCCATGGGCCATAGCTGGTTGGGGGCGCAAGCGAGCGATGCTGGCCTGGGTCTGGCCATCGTCATGCTGCTGACCCTGCCCGGCTACTGGCTGGGCCGGCTCGGCGCCAGCGACGTGAAGCTGCTGGCCGCCCTGGCCGTGGCCAGCAGCCATGAATACGTGCTCGGCACGTTCATCGGTGCAGGTGTTTGCGTGCTGGTCTGGCTGTTGTTTCGCCGACGCCTGCTGAGCCTGCTCAACCCCAAGATCAAGAAACGCCTCCAGGCCATGGCCGAGCGGATGAATGAAAGGCAGCCGTTCGCCCCCTACGTGTTGGTAGGGTTCGTGCTGACCTCGGTCTGGATCCAGTGACATCCACGATGCATCGCCCACAGCGCTGTACGGTGTTCAGCGCGCTTCTACATTCGCTTGCCGTAACCGGCTGGCACAGGACGCCAGCCGTCAAACAACAGGGAGTTGACCATGAGTAAAGCTTTCAGTGAGATCAAAGTGCTAATCGTCGATAGCCAACCCACCGTGCTCGATGAATTGAGCAAGGTGCTGACGCGACAGGGCTATCGCTGTATCACGGCCGATAGCGCCGAACAGGCACTGGTCCACTATCAGGACGACAGCGCCATCGGCTTGGTGCTCTGCGATCTGCACCTGCCGGGCACCGACGGCATCGAACTGGTCCGCCAACTCAAGGCCGTCACCTACCCGCCCAGATTGGTCGAGGCGATTCTGCTGACCAGCCATGCCGACAAGGCCGACCTGATACGCGCCCTTCGTGAAGGCATCGCCGACTATTACCAGCAACCGGTGGACTTCGACGAACTGCTGCAGGGCCTACGTCGCCAGGAAACTTCGCTGCTCGAACGCCTGCGCCAGGCCCGCGAACTGGGCAGCCTCAACCAGCGTCTGCATCATTTGGCCGAGTCCATCGACGAGCTGTACCAAGACTTGGAGCGCGCTCGCGGCAACAACCTGCAACGGCGGGCCACCGACCCGGCGGAAGCCGAAACCGAACTGCCGGCGCTGTTCCAGAAGCTGTCGCCGCGCCAGTTGGAAGTGGCGCAACTGGTCAGCCTGGGCAAGACCAACTTCCAGATCGCCTGTGAACTGGGCATCACCGAGAACACCGTGAAACTGTACGTGTCGCAAGTGTTGCGCCTGACCCACATGCACAACCGTACGCAATTGGCCCTGGCGCTGACACCGCATACCTCGCCTGTGCATCAGCGCTTCATGGCGCATTGAGGATTGGCTTGGGGGCAATGCCAGCCAGTCAAGCCGAATCAGTGTCGATTGGGACTGCTTTGCAGCCCATCGCGGCTAAAGCCGTTCCTACATATTGTAGGAGCGGCTTTAGCCGCGATGGGCTGCAAAGCGGCCTCGGTTGCTCAACCGACCGGCACTATGCCTTGCCCTACTCGCTGACCTGAAACTCCACCCGCGCCGTTTCGCCACTCTCGTCCAGCGCGCTCAGCTCGACCCGCCCGGTCTGCTGGAACGACACCGTCAACGCCTGTTGGTCGAGGGTCTCGCCCTGCGGCTCGCCGTTGACGAACCACCAGCGCCGCCCACCGCCGCCCAAGGCCGAGACTTGCACCTGCAACGGCTCGCGGCTACCGATGGGTCGGCGCAGGTGGTCGCCGGCGCGCACGCCGACGATCGACAACGGCGGCGCGCTGACCGGCACCTGCGGCGGACATTGGGGATCGACGGCCGGCAACCGCGCGGCGCGGCGCTCTTGGCGCGGCAGCCAGGGCTCCAGCGGCGCCGGCCACAAGGCCACCTGGCGCCTCCGCGCGCCGGGACAACTGGCATCCACGCGCAGGCCTTGGGGATTGACCCAGAGCGTTTCACTCAAACCCAGGCCCAAAGGCTGGTCGCCCGCCTGCAAGGTCGGCGGCGTGGTGCCCTGCAACGTCCAGGCGAAGCGCTGCCGACGGCAGTTGTCGTCGCGACGCGGCAGGGGCTGGCCCAGCGGCCAGCAGATCGCTGCCACGCCGACGCTGTCCGGCACCGGCTCGACCGGGGTGACGATGCCGCGCTGGCTGTCGCGGTTGCTCAACAGGTCGTGCACTTGCAGCATCAGCGGCGCCGCCGAGGCCAGGCCGAACTGCCCCGCGACCGGCGTGCCGTCCGGGCGACCGATCCACACGCCGATCAGGTAGCGCGGCCCGACGCCCACCGACCAGGCATCGCGAAAACCGTAGCTGGTGCCGGTCTTCCAGGCCAGGGCCGGACGCTGCACCAGCTCGGCGCGGGGGTCGCGGTCGGGGCGCGCCTGGCCGCTGAGGATGCGTCGCACGATCCACGCGGCCCCCGGCGACAGCAGCCGTCGCTCGATCAATGGATCTTGCGGTTGCAGACGAATCCGCGCGCTGTGCCCCTGACGGGCGAACGCGGCATAACCGCCGACCAGGTCTTCCAGACGGCTGCCCGCGCCGCCGAGGATCAGCGACAGATTGGGTTCGGCCAGCGGCGGCAAGGCCAACGGCACACCGCCTGTGCGCAATTGCGCGGCGAAACGTTTGGGGCCATAGGCTTCGAGCAGCTGCACCGCTGGCAGGTTGAGCGACAGGGCCAGGGCCGCGCTGGCCGCCACCGGTCCACTGAAGCCGCTGGAGAAGTTGCCCGGCCGATAGTCGCCGTAGCGTCGCGGGACGTCCTGCAAGAGCGACTCGGAATGGATCAGCCCGTCGTCCAGGGCCATGCCATAGAGAAACGGCTTGAGGGTCGAACCGGGCGAACGCAGGGCATGCACCATGTCCACGTGCCCGAAGCGCCGCGCATCGCCGATCTCGATCGAGCCCAGATAGGCGCGCACCGCCATGGTCTTGGCCTCCACCACCAGAATGGCCGCCGACGTGCGCTCCGGCAGACGCGCGCGCCAGCCCAGCAGCAGGTCTTCCAGGCGCCGCTGCAAGGCGGCGTCGAGGGTGGTGCGGATCAGCGCCGGGCTGTCTCGGGTGTTCAGCCGCCGCGCCAGCAGCGGCGCCAGGGCCGGCTCCTGGCGCGGCGCGAGCAGCAGCGGCTCCTCACGGGCCTCCTGCAACCGCTCGGCGGGCCAGACGTCATAGTCGGCCAGCCGTTGCAGCACCTTGTCGCGCGCGCGTTGGGCGCGTTTCGGGTGGCGGTCGGGCCGCAGGCGGCTGGGCGCCTGGGGCAGCACGGCGAGCAAGGCCGCTTCGGCATGGGTCAGGTGCAGCGGCGACTTGCCCAGGTACGCCCAGCTGGCCGCCGCCACCCCTTGCAGGGTGCCGCCGAAGGGCGCGCGGTCGAGGTAGATCTGCAGAATCTGCGCTTTCGACAGATGCCATTCGAGCTGCGCCGTGCGCCACAACTGGCGCAGCTTGCCGCCCAGGGTCCGGTCGTGGGGGTCGAGCAGGCGTGCCACCTGCATCGACAGGGTGCTGCCGCCCGAGACCACGCGCCCGCCGCGCAGGTTGAGCCAGGCCGCGCGGGCCAGGGCCATCGGGTTGACCCCGGGATGGCGGTAGAACCAGCGGTCTTCGTAAGTCAGCAACGCTTGCAGGTATAGCGGCGAGACCTGCTCGGCGGTGACCGGGTAGCGCCAAACCCCATCGGCATCGGCGAAGCGCCACAGGGGCGTGCCGTCTTCGGCCAGCACCACGCGGGCCAGGTCGTCGCCGGGCAGCGGCAGCGGCCACAGGCGGTCGGCCACCCACAGCAGCGCCAGTACCAGCAGGACCGCCAGCATCGCGCCGCGGCACAGGCGTCCGGCGCGGCTGCGCGGGCGCGCTAGACTGGGCATCGGGAACCGACCTGCCCCGGCCATGGCCAAAGCGCTGACACCGATTCATTCATCAGGACGTAATCATGCATGTAGAAGGCTTTTTCGAATGGCTGGGCCAGGCGCTGGGATCGTTGATCCGCATCATCGTCGATGCCTTGAGCGGCCTGTTCAATCTGCTGGCCAACGCCGGCGGCAATTTCATCGACGGCCTGTCCCGAACCCTGGGCATGGACACGTCGCTGGTCAGCATCGCGGCATTGATCGTCGGTTTGATGCTGCTGTTTTCGGCAGTGCGTGCGTTCATGCGTGCGTCGATCGTGCTGGGCATCGTCTGGCTGTTGCTGGGATTGTGGGTGATGAGTTGGGTGGTGCATTGAGGCGGGACTAAAATCTTGTTTGGTCTGGAAGAGCTGAGTCAGGCGTGGTTTTGCCAGGGGAATGAGTCAGGGAAGCTATGCCCCGTCCCGATGTCAGTCAGTTGGATCGAAGTCATGCTGCTTGGGGCTGCCTTGCAGCCCATCGCGGCTGAAGCCGCTCCTACGGGGTGATGCATATTCTGTAGGAGCGGCCGGTTCGGCGTTCCGATTAGCCGCGATGGGCCGCTAAGCAGCCCCAATCCCTTGATCGACCGGTATGGGGCTCGTTCAGCTCGGTCCGCACCACGTCCGCTCGCCCACAGGCCAGCGACGCTGGCCTGCCCCGACGGCCCCCTCAGCGGGCCTTGATCTGCATCTCCCCTTGGCTTTCGCCCACCGCGTTCAGGTTGGGGCGGTACATCGACTCGACCTGCGCCGGCGGAATGCGGTAGCTGCCCGGTGTTACCGCGCGGGCCAGGTACAGCAGGTGGGTGGTGCCGTAGTTGTCCAGCTTGAGTGCGGCGACATAGCGGTCGTCACGAAACTCCTGGTGCACCACGCTGGCGTTCTGCATCGAATCGCGCCATTCCTTCACCGCGCTGCTGGCGTTGTCCAGACTGGCCGAGCTTTGCGCCAGATTCTGGTTCTCCAGTTCCAGGCCGGCCGGCAGAAGGTCCACGACCAGGGCATCCGGCACGCGTTCCTTGGCTTTGAGCGCCAGGTGCACCAGCACCAGATCGCCGCTGCGCAGGTTGCCGAGGTTCAACGGCTGGCCATTGAGGCCCAGGTACTCGCGGCGGATCTCCATACCGTTGCTCACCGGTGCCGGCGCCTGACGCGGATAGCCTGACAGGGTCAACTGCTGGTACAGGGTGTCGCCGCTCTGGTTCTGCACGCTCAGTGGCGAGGCCAGTAGCGGGCCTTCCAGCTTCAGGCCGGATTCGGCGTTGTCCAGCTCGCGTACTTCGCCGGCACTGTCCAGCCGCGCCTTCCAGGCGCCTTCGGGCTTGCCGAGCAGGCCGCGACCGGCGAGGAACAGCGCGTTGCGTTCCTGGGTCGAGAGGTAGCCGTTGGCGGCGAGTTCGTCGGACAGCGCGAACAAGCGCTGGTCGACCTGATCGGTCGCCAGCTGGTTCTCTTGCAGCAACGACAGGATCAACGCCTGGTCACGCAGCGCACTGCCGTAATCGGCCAACCAGCCCTTGCCGCGGCCGATGCTCAAGCCGGTCTGCAAAGCCTGCTGGGCGCGCGGTTTGTCGCCCATCTTGTCCAGCGCCACAGCCAACTGCACCAGCGCCAGGCCCGAGCGGGCGTCTGTGCGCCGCTCGAACAGGCTGCGCAGCGCGCCCAACGGCGCTTGCTGGTTGCGGGCCAGCACCAGGGCAGCGTAGGCCTGCACGGCGAAGCGAGTGTGCTCGGCGTTGTCGCTGTAGTCGACTTCGATCAGGTTGCGCTCCTGCAAGTAGCGCAGCAGACGCTCGTTGGCCTTCTTCAGGGCGTCGGCCGGCACGCCGTAGCCTTGCTCGCGGGCGCGCTGGAGGAAGTCGGTGACGTAGGCGGTCAGCCAGTATTCCTCCTCGCTGTCGCTGCTCCACAGGCCGAAGCTGCCGTTGTAGCGCTGCATGCCCAGCAGGTGCTCGATGCCGGCCTCGATCTTGCGCTTGCGCACCTCGGCCGGCTCGCCTTTGATGCCCAGGCGCTTGAGGCTGTCGGCATCGGCATAGAGCGAGGGGTACAGGCCGCTGGTGGTCTGTTCCAGGCAGCCGTAGGGATAGGCTTGCAGAGCGCGGATCTGCTCGGCGAGGTTCAACGGTGGCCGGCTCGACAGCGCCAGGCTGGCTTCCAGGCCAGCCGGCTCGAAGGCCGCCAGGTCATTGTCCGGCAGGCTCCACGGCTGGTCCTTCAAGGCCACGCGGTAGTGCTTGAGCATCGCCGGGTAGGCCGGGCGCACGCCCAGGGTCCAGTCGCGGGTATAGACGCTGGTGGGTTCGTTGGGCAATTGCAGGCCGGTGACCTGCACCTGCACCTTGCCCTGCCCCAGGCCACCTTCGGCCTGCACCGGGATCATCAAGGTGCTGCGCTGGCCTTCGCTGAGGCTGACCTGCTGCTCGGTCGGGCCGATCAGGCCGATCTGCCCTTCGCTGTGCAGTTGCACGGTCAGCTGCTGGGCACGGCCCGACAGGTTGGCCAGGTCCAGGGCCAGGCGCGTGCGGTCGCCGCCAGCCAGGAAGCGCGGCGCCGACAGTTCGGCGATCAGCGGCGCGGCGACCACGGTCTTGCCTTCGGCGACGCCGAAGTGGTCGTCGCTCCAGGCCTGGGCCATCAGCCGCAGCTCGCCGTTGAAGTCGGGTATGTCGACGCTGGCGACGCCCTCGCCCTTATCGTCCAAGGTCACCGGCACACTCTGCTGGGCGACGATGGTCACCGTGGTGTTGGGTCGCTTGCCGCCCTTGGCCATGGCCGCGTCGCCACCGAAGGCCAGGCTGGCCAGACGGCCCTGGCCGGCTTCGATCAACTGGCCGTAGATGTCCAGTTGGTCGGCGCCGTAGGCCTTGCGCCCGAACATGCCGGTGAAGGGGTCGGGGGTCTTGAAGTCGGTGATGTTGAGGATGCCGACGTCCACCGCCGAGAGCAGCACACGCACCTGCTTGGGTACGCTGCCATCGGCGTTGGTGGCCTTGAACTTGACCTTCAGCGGCTGCTTGGGCCGCATCTTCTCGGGCGCTTGCAGGGTCAGCGCCAGCTTGCGGTCGCCGCGTTGCAGCGGCAGGTGCAGCACGCCCACGGCGCGCTTGGGCGTGGCGTTGACCTTGCGCTCGCCCGGGCGGATCACCAGGGCGCTGACGTACAGGTCGTGGCGCGCCCATTTCGGGTCCAGGCGGATGTCGAAGGTCTTGCCTTCGGCCGGTACGTCGATGGCCTGCCACCACAGCGGGCCGTCGGCCGACTCGACCATCAGGTAGCCGCTGCCCGCTGCAGGCGGGGTGACGGTGACCTGGGCGCTGTCGCCGTCGGCATAGGCCGGTTTATCGAGCGCCAGCTTGACCTGGTCGGGACGCACGGCGCCGCCTTCGGCGTTGTCCTGGGCGCGATAGCCGGCCCAGAAGCGTGCGCTGGAGACGATGCCGGTCTCGGGGTCTTCCACCTCGACGCGGTACGGCCCCCACTCCACCTGGAAGCTCAGGGTGGCGGTGGCGCCGGCCTTGACGCTGACGGTCTCTTCGCTTTCGGTAAGGAATTTCTCGTTGAAGTTGTAGCTCCAGCCGTCGTCCTGCGAGTAGTTCCAGTAGTAGTCGCGGCGCTCGCGGATCAAGCGGACCTTGAGGTCGTCGGCGGCCAGTTTGTGGCCATCGCGGTCGGCCACCAGCACTTCGAACTGCACCGGGGCATCGCCGTCGGTCTCTTCGCCGTCGAACAGCCCGCGCAGGCCCGGCAGACGTTCGGCCGGCCAGATCGGTTGTTCGAAACGGCGGGTGATGGGCCGGCCACCGGACTCCTGCAAGCTGGCCTGGACGGTCAGTTGCAAGGGCGAGCGAGCCTCGGCCCAGCGGCTTTCGATGTCCAGGCTGGCCTTGCCGGCCTGGTCGAGGGTGACTTCGTCGAGCTCCAGGTCCTGGCTCAGGTCGCTTTCGCTGACCGAACCGAACTGATAGCCCGGCAGCGCCGGCACGGCTTCGCGCAGCGGGCGCAGGTAGGCCTGGCCACTGAGGCGGTTGCCGGCGGCGGGGGCGCCGTAGAGGTAACGGCCGTTGACCTGGATGTGCGCAGGCTGCTCGGGGCTCAGCGGCGTGGGGCTGCCTTTGAGCTCCAAGGCCAGACGTTCGGGCAGGAAGTCTTCGACGAGGAATTCGTAGGTCTGTTTGCGCCCGCCGCCCAGATCGAGCAGCAGCTGCCAGCGGCCGGTCGGCGCTTCGCCGGAGAGTTGCAGCTGGTACTGGAACAGCCCGTTGCTGTCGGCCTCCCAGACGAATTTGCGGCTGACCTGTTCGTCGGGGCGACGTACTTCCACGTTCACCGGCTGGGCCTTGACCGGTTTGCCGTCCTGGTCGCGCAGCAGGCCGTTGAGCGGCACGGTTTCGCCTGGGCGATACAGGTCGCGCGGGCCGAAGACGAAGAACTGCAAGGGGTTGGCCTGAGGACCGGTGATGTCGAATTCGGCCAGGTCCAGTGCGGCGGTGTTCAGGCGCAACAGCGTGGTGTGCACGCCTTGGGTGGCGATCAGGGTATCGGCCTTGGCGTCGATCGGCATCTGCGCGTGGCCGTCACCGTCGGTGCTGGCCTGGGCGAGCAGTTTGCCTTTGTCGTCGTGCAGTTCGAGCTTGACGCCGTCCATTGCCTTGCCGCCGTCCAGCGCCTGGGCGAAGACGTCGATGCGGTCGCGGTAACGGTGCGCCGACACACCGATGTCGCTCAAGGTGAACAGCGTGGCCGGTTGGGAGTAGTCGTAGGTGCCCGAGGCGCGCATCACCGCCAGGTACACGCCCGGCTCTTGCAGCGGCTTGATGCCGGCGATCGGCAGCAGCACGGTTTCGCGGGTGTTGCGCGCGGGGTTGAGGTCGAAGCGGCCGCTGTAGACCAGCTCGGCCATCTCCAGGGTCTCTTTGGACTGGTAGGCGTACAGGCTGCTGTTGCGCCCCCAGTTGACCAGGAAGTTCGACAGTTGCTCGGGTTTGACCCGGAAGAAGTCGACGTCGACCTTGGCCACGTTCAAGGCGATCACCGGCAGGCCTTCGGCCAGGCGCGTGGGCAGCAGCGAACCGCGGCTGGCGAAGCCTACGGTGGCCTGCATGTCGCGGGTCTCCAGGCGGCTGACCACTTCGCTGGCGAGCTGTTTGCCATTGACCGCCAGCAGGCCCTTGTCGACGGTGAGCACCAACTTGCGCTGCGGTTCGAGGTGGCGCAGGCGCAGCTCCATCTGGTTGTTCGACAGCTCCCAGGCGCCGTCTACCTTGCCCTTTACGGTGTCGACCAAGTGCAGTTTGCCGGCGAAGTCCTGCTCGGCGTCGAGCGGCGCGGAGAAGCTGACCGACAGCGCGCTGGCGCCGTCGAGCTGCACTTCCGAGACGTCCAGCACGCTCAGCTCGCGGCCTGCATAGCGCTTGGCGAGCACCGCCGGGTCTTCGCGCTTGCTCGGCGCGGCCTGGGTGGGCGCGGCCGCGGTCGGCGTGTCCGTCGGGACGGGCTTGGGCGCCTCGGAGGTGGAGGAATCACAGGCACTGAGCAGGGCCAGCGCACAGGCCAGCAACAATCCTTTGTTGAACATGAGGAAGGAACTCTTCGGCAGCGTGGTCGTAAGGGCGGAAACTATAGCCCACCGGGAAACGATTCACTCGGATGGGTGCCTGAGCTGAGACTTCGTTCGCAGGGATTGGTTGCTCGCTGACGCAGAGGATTTTACAAAATATGTCCACTTGCCCGGAGCCCGGTAGAATGTGCGGTTTTCCTGCGCCGATCGGCTGCCCGCGTCCACCGCTGAGGGTCGTTTCCCAGGCACCTGTCGTCACGCCCGAACCTTCTGGAGTTGCATGCCTTCACTGCTGACCGATTGGCGCCACCGCGCCACCCACCGCAAGGTCTGGGCACTGGCCGCGCCGATGATCCTGTCCAACGTCAGCGTGCCGCTGGTGGCATTGGTCGACAGCACGGTGATCGGCCATTTGCCGCATGCCCATCAGTTGGGCGCAGTGGCGGTGGGCGCGGTGCTGTTCACCTTCATGATGGGTTTGATGGGCTTTCTGCGCATGGGCGCCACCGGCTTCGCCGCCCAGGCAGCCGGGCGTGGTGACGGCGCGGCGTTGCGCCAGGTGCTGGCCCAGGGTTTGCTGCTGGCGGTGGGCCTGGCGCTGCTGCTGGGCCTGCTCGCCCTGCCCTTCAGCCAGTTGGCGCTGCACGTCATGCAACCCAGCGCGGCCCTGCAACAGGCCACCCAGGACTTTTTCCACACCCGTCTGCTCGGGCTGCCAGCGGCGCTGGCCAGTTATGCGCTGGTGGGCTGGTTCCTCGGCACGCAGAATGCCCGCGCGCCCCTGGCGATCCTCTTGGCTACCAACCTGCTGAACATCGCCTTGAACCTGTGGTTCGTGCTGGGGCTGGACTGGGGTGTGGTCGGTTCGGCGCGGGCGTCGGTGATCGCCGAGTGGAGCGCCGCCCTGCTCGGCCTGGCCCTGACCCGCCCGGCGCTGCGCGCCCACCCGGGGCGCATGGCGTGGCCGGCCCTGCACCGCTGGCAGGCTTGGCGCCCGCTGCTGGCAGTGAACCGCGACATCTTTCTGCGTAGCCTGGCATTGCAATGCGTATTCCTGCTGCTGACCGTGCAAGGCGCGCGGCTGGGCGAGGCGACGGTGGCGGCCAACGCGCTGTTGCTCAATGGCCTGCTGCTCACCGCCTATGCGCTGGACGGCCTGGCCCACGCGGTAGAGGCGCTGTGCGGCCACGCCATCGGCGCCCGCCAACGCGAGGTGTTGCGCCGTTCGCTGGTGGTGGCCGGGGGCTGGTCGTTGCTGGTGAGTCTGGGCTTTGCGGCACTGTTCCTGGGCGCCGGACACCTGTTCATCGACGTTCAGACCGACATCGCCAGCGTGCGCGAGGCGGCTTACCCGTATTTGCCGTACCTGGCGCTGCTGCCGTTGGTGGCGGTGTGGAGCTACCTGCTCGACGGGCTGTTCATCGGCGCCACGCGGGCACGGGAGATGCGCAACGCCATGCTGCTGTCGGTGCTGCTCGCTTTGCCGCTGGCCCTGGCCTTGCGCGGGCTGGGCAACCATGGCCTGTGGTTGGCGTTTCTGGCGTTCATGGCGCTACGGGCGGCGACGCTGGGCGCGGTGGCCTGGCGCGTGCGCAGGATGGGCGGTTGGGTTTGAAGGTGGGGGCAGAGGGAGTGCTTGCGGTCAGCTGCCGGGCTTGCAACGCGGGCCAGCCTCTGCGGTTTGACAGCAAGCACGGCGTCGTAGGCAGTTGGGCCGGCTACGCCGGCCATCGCGGCTGATCGGAGCGCCGAATCGGCCGCTCCTGCGAGGTTGCTGCACTCCCGGGCGACCGCGTCTCTGCAGGAGACTCTGTGGGAGCGGCCGGCCGGCGCACCGGTTCAGCCGCGATGGGCGGCGGCGACGCCCTGATCCAGCCCGCTCCACCAGCGCGGGTGACGCCGCCGTTCGGCTCGCCGGAGACGGGACACCCGAAACACCCGCGATTCAGGACGACAGGTACGACGAACGCGTCAACCCAAGGCGCAGCGCATCGAGATACTGGGTACGCTCGCGCGGGCTGATCTTGGCGCTGGCGACCTTGTCGCGGTAGTGGGTCATCAGCTCTTCGGGCGACAGGTGCACGTAGCGCAGCATGTCCTCGATGGTGTCGTGGGTCTCGATGCCGGCGTGGTACACGCTGCCGTCGGCGTTCTGGTAGATGTTCACCGAGTCGGTGTCACCGAACAGGTTGTGCATGTCGCCGAGGATTTCCTGATAAGCGCCGACCAGGAAGATGCCCAGCAGGTAGTCTTCGCCTTCGTTGATGCCATGCACCGGCAGGCTGGTCTCGATGCTCTGCTCGTCGACGTACTGGTTGATCTTGCCGTCCGAGTCGCAGGTCAGGTCTTGCAGCACGGCGCGGCGCAGCGGCTCTTCGTCCAGGCGGTGCAACGGCAGGATCGGCAGCACCTGGCCGATGGCCCAGGTGTCGGGCAGGCTCTGGAACACCGAGAAGTTGCAGATGTACTTGTCGGCCAGCTTGTCGTTGAGCTCGTCGAGCACCTGGCGATGCGAGCGCTGGCGGGCCTTGAGCGAATTGTGCAGGCGTCGGCACACGGCGAAATAGCACTGCTCGGCCAGGGCCTTTTCGGACAGGCTGAGTTTGCCGTCGGCGTACTGCGCAGCCACGTCGCTCATGTAGTGGGTAGCGCGCCAGTAGGTTTCGGTGACCATCTCGATGTCGGTCGGGCCGAGCAGATCGACCAGCCACTGCACGGTTTCCGGCAGGCTGGCCTTGTCTTCGATGGTCGGCACCTGGTCGTTGTGCTTCTCGACGTCGGTGACCTGCACCACCAGCATGGCGTGGTGCGCCGTCAGCGCCCGGCCGCTCTCGGAGAAGATGTGCGGATGCGGCAGGCCTTGGGCGTCGCAGAACTCTTTGAGCATGCCCACCACCACGGCGGCATAGTCGTCGATGTCGTAGTTGATCGAGCTGGCGTTGCGCGAATGGGTGCCGTCGTAGTCGACGCCCAGACCGCCGCCGACATCGATGTGGTCGACCGGCAGGCCCAGCGCGCGCAGCTCGCCGTAGTAGCGGATGGCTTCCTTGAAACCGTGCTGGTAGTCGGCCAGGTTGGCGATCTGCGAGCCCATGTGGAAGTGCAGCAGGCGGATGCCCTGATCGAGGCCGGCGTCTTTGAAGCGTTGCACCACCGACAGCAACTGCGCGGCCGAGAGCCCGAACTTGGACTTCTCGCCGCCGGTGTCGGCCCATTTGCTCGACGCCAGCGACGACAGGCGCACGCGCAGGCCGACCTGGGGTTTGACCTTGAGCTCGGCGGCTTCGTCGATCACCAGGGCCACTTCCGACTCTTTCTCGATGACGATGAACACGTTGTGGCCCAGCTTCTGGCCCATCAGCGCCAGGCGGATGAACTCACGGTCCTTGTAGCCGTTGCAGACGATGGTGCCGCCTTTGGGCGCCAGGGCCAGCACGGCCAGCAGCTCGGGCTTGGAGCCGGCTTCCAGGCCGATGGAGACGTTCTGCGTGGCGATGATGTTTTCGACCACCGCTTCTTGCTGATTGACCTTGATCGGATACAGGGCGGTGTACTGGCTCTGGTACTCCATGCGCGCGATGTTGGCGTCGAAGGCGCCGGTGAGCTGGCGCACGCGGTCTTGCAGGATGTCGGGGAAACGCACCAGCAGCGGCAGGCTCAGGCCGCTCTGACGCAGCTCGTCGACCTGCTCGAAGAGGTCGATGGGCGAGCTGTCGGGGCCGTTGGGGCGCACTTCCACGCGCCCGGCTTCATTGATGGCGAAATAGCCTGCGCCCCAATGGCGGATGCCATAAACACTGCGGCTGTCGGCCACGGTCCACTGGCTGCCATCGTCTTTGCGTGTGCGTCGTACGGACATTCAAGTCCCCTATTAGAAAAGTCAGAACACGGCCCAATGCACGGTGGCAGGCAGTGTAGAAGCTGAAAGTGACGGTTCGTCCATGCTGGGGATAGACCCCGGTTGCACAAGCGAGTTTAGAAACGCAGGGGTAAAAACCTGGGCTGCCGCCGCAAAGGCCTGGGTTCACAGATGACACGCGGTCGGGTCGAACGGCGCCCGAAGTCACCGGCAACGCACCGGCGCGCAGCGTTCAACCGCCCGACTTCTTGGCCGTGAAGCCGCGCTTGGTCAGTTCGGCGAGCAGCAGTTCGACATGCTCGCCCTGGATTTCGATGACGCCATCCTTGAGCGCGCCGCCGGTGCCGCAACGGCGCTTGAGTTCGGTGGCCAGCGCTTTCAACGGCTCGGCCGCCAGGGCCAGGCCGCTGATGGTGGTGACGGTCTTGCCGCCACGGCCCTTGCTCTCGCGCCGCACGCGGGCGATGCCGTCGCCTTGCGGCACGTGCTGCTGGCAGATGCAGGCATCGACCGGCTGGCTGCAGTCGGGGCAATGGCGGCCGGCATCGGTGGAATAGACCAGACCGCCGAGGGCGGCGAAGGAGGAGGATTTCTTGGCCACGTTCGTGCCTCTTGTTGAGGGCAGAAACTGATCGAGCCTGGTGCCGGGCCGACCGCGAGGCCCCACTCTGGCAGGGGCGGCGCTGATTGTCGCGGTACACGCGGCAACCCATAAAGGGCGCGCAGTTTAACCAGAAAAAGCCTAAGGCCCAAGTAGCGGAATGCGCCATTTTGCGCCTGTTTTGCGACCTTGCCGGAGGCGCCGCCAGGTCAACGGCCGAGCGCGCGACGGTAGCGTTGCAACGCGGCCAGGGAATCGGGGCAGTAGGGTTTGCTCAGGCTGTCGGCTTGCGCTTGGTCGAGGCTGACGAAGCGCGCTTCCAGCACCTCTTCGGGTTGCAGGCGCAAAGGGCCGTCCCACACCGCAGAGAACACCGCGCACCACAAATGGTTGTCGGGTTGGTCGAAGAAGAACTTTTCGTGGAAGCGCAATGCCACGCCGCTCACGCCCAGCTCTTCTTCCAGCTCACGGGCGGCCGACTGCGCGTAGCTTTCGTCGGGCCCGACCATGCCACCGGCGGCCACGTCCCAGTAACCGGGGTACAGCGCCTTGCTCAAGGTGCGGCGGTGTACGCACAGCTCGCCCTGGCTGTTGAACAGGAGAATGAACGTGCCACGGCCGATCAGCGCGCGCTCGCGCAGTTCGGCCCGCGGCAGGGCGCCGAGCAAGCGGTCCTGGGCGTCCACCCAGGCGACCCGCTCGACATCGGAGGCCGCGCGGTGCGCGGCCTCCAAGGGGTCGATCGGCATGTCAGCCCTGGGACAGCAGCTGACGCAGGTCGATCACTGCGGCATTGGCACGGGAGATGTAGTTGGCCATCACCAGCGAGTGGTTGGCCCACATGCCGAAGCCACTGCCGTTGAGCACCATCGGGCTCCACAGCGGTTCCTGCGAGGCTTCCAGCTCGCGGATGATCTGCCGCACGCTGACCGTGGCGTTCTTCTTCGCCAGCACGTCGGCGAAGTCGACTTCGATGGCGCGCAGCAGGTGCGACAGCGCCCACGCCTGGCCACGGGCCTCGTAGAACACGTTGTCGATCTGCAGCCAAGGCGTTTCCACCAGCTCCTCGTCCACCTGCGGCGCCTGGCCAGGCACGATGGCTTCGGTTTTCAGGTTGCTGTTGAGCTTGACCCGACCGACGCTCGCCGACAGGCGCTGCGACAGCGAACCCAGACGGGTGGCGACGTCGCCCAGCCAGTTGTTGAGGTTGTCGGCCCGGGTGTAGAAGATCGCGCCCTTGTCACCGGCGGCCAGGCGCGCCTGGTAACGCGACAGCGACTTGATGCCTTCCTCGAACTCCGATTCGCTCGATGGCAGGATCCAGCTCTTGTGGTCGAAGTTGAAGCGCGGCTCGGCCTTGGCCAGGTCCGCGTCCTCGGTGGACTGCGACTGGGAGCGGGCGAAGTCCTTGCGCAGTGCGCGGGACAGGTCACGCACCTGGACCAGCACGCCGTATTCCCAGCTCGGCATGTTGTCCATCCACAGGCCTGGCGGGAACCGGTCGTTGGCGATGTAGCCGCCCGGCTTGTTCAGCAGGGTGCCGGAGACGTTCTTCAGGGTTTCGACGGTGGTGTAGCCCACGACCATCTTCTGGCCGGACTGCTGGGCGGCGGTCTGCGCGGTCTGCTGCACCGGGAACAGGTCGGGCTCCTGACTCCAGTACCAGCTCAGGCCGATGCACACCAGCAGGTACACACCGATGACCGCAGCCAGAGTGCGGCCCCAGATGCCGCCACGGCGTCGGGGGGTGGCTTTGCGGGATTCGGCCCGCTCGCTCGGCGCGTCGGCGGCCTCGCGTTTTTTCCAGTCCAGCATGGCTTTTGTCCTTAATCAGTCACGTCGAGTGCGAAACGTTGTACGGAAACCACCCCACCATGGGCAGGCGCTTTCACGACAGGGCCTGGGCCTTGGACCACAGGGTAACGCTAGGGTGCCACGGCAGATCACCGGCTCGGCACTATAAAGCAGACGCCTTCATGCGCATACGCGACTCACCGCTCGGCGGCCCGTGTAGAAAGATGGTGCATTTTGTCGCATGGCAGCGGGCAGTTGGCCCCCGAGCAGTGCTAGCATGGAGCCACTATCGGACTGCGACCGCAGTGAGCCCATGAACCCACCCCTTACCCCCCCCTCCGTCCCCTCAAGGTCTTCGCGCATGCACCAAGTGCTGCAACAAACCCGCGATGTCCTGCTGCTCTGGCAACGCCTGCACCACACCGATCCGACCCGCACCGGCCTGCGCTACCTGCACAAGGCGAGCCTGCGCCTGTGGCGGACCGCCGAGCAGTGCGAGCACGCGCAACAAGTGGCTGCGGCCCAGGCGCTGTGCGCACAGCTCGAGCCGCTGCTCGAAGGCCAGCCGTCATTGCCGGCCGGCGCGCTGGATGCGCTTGCGCCCTTGATCCAGCAACTGGCCCGCAGCAGCCTGCGCCGTGACGACCAGTTCGACGATGTGCTCCTGCCGGCCTTGCGCCGGCCGCTGTACCTGTTGTTGCAAGATGCGCAAGCGGCCGAGCGGCTGGTCCAGCAACTGGCGTTCTTCGGCCTGGCGGCGCAGGCCCTGGACAGCGTCGACGCCTTGCGCAGCGCGCTGGCCGAGGCGCCGCCGGGAATCGTGGTGCTGGACGTGGATTTCGCCGGCCCCGGTCGCGGCCTGCAATTGGCCCAGGCCCTGCAAGCCGACGCCGAACCCCCGCTGGCGCTGTTGTTCTTCAGCCAGGACGACAACGACACCTGCGCACGGCTGAGCGCGGCGCGGGTCGGCGGCAAAGCGTTCCTCACCGGCACGCTGGAGGCCTCCGCGCTGCTGGAAAAGATCGAACGCTTGCACGACTCCGCCGACCTCGACCCGTTCCGCGTGCTGATCATCGACGACTCGCGCGCCCAGGCGCTGTATACCGAGCGCATGCTCAGGCACGCGGGGATCGCCACGCGGGTGCTCATCGAGCCGCTGCGCACCATGGACATCCTGGCCGACTTCCAGCCCGACCTGATCATTCTCGACATGTACATGCCGGGCTGCACCGGCTCGGAACTGGCACGGGCCATTCGCCATAACGACCGCTACGTGAGCGTGCCGATCATCTACCTGTCTGCCGAAGCCGATCTGGACAAGCAGCTCGAGGCCATGAGCGAAGGCGGCGACGACTTCCTCACCAAGCCGGTGCAGGCTCGGCAACTGGTCACCACGGTGCACAACCGCGCGGCCCGTGCGCGTCTCTTGCAGGCGCGGCTGGTGCGCGACAGCCTGACCGGGCTGTACAACCACACGCACATCCTGCAGCTGCTCGAAGACTGCAGCCATCGAGCGCGCCGGGAAGGCCAGCCGCTGAGCTTCGCCATGCTCGACATCGACCACTTCAAGCGCATCAACGACGTGCATGGCCACCCCACCGGCGACCGCGTGCTCAAGAGCCTGGCGCTATTCCTGCGTCAGCGTCTGCGGCGCACCGACTTCATCGGGCGCTACGGCGGCGAGGAGTTTGCCATCGTGATGCCCGACACGCCACTGGACGCGGCCTATCGCCTGCTCGACGACCTGCGCCAGCGCTTTGCCGAGCTGCACTACCCGGCCCATCCGCAGCCGCTGAACTGCACCTTCAGCGCGGGCGTGGCCAGCCTGGGTGACGGCATGGACGCCTCGCTGCTGGGCAACATCGCCGACGAAGCGCTGTACGCTGCCAAGCACAGCGGCCGCAACTGCGTCCTGAAAGCCGACCCTGCCTCGTAGAAGCGGCCGGTCAGGTGTTCTAAGTAGCCGCGATGGCCTTGACCCACACCGCCCAGGATCGATGTGGCGCCTGGATCAGGGCGGCGCTGCCGCCCATCTCGGCTAATCGGAGCGCCGAACCGGCCGCCCCTACAAATTGGCCTGATTTCACTGGGGGAGCGGCCGGTTCGGCACTTCGATTAGCCTTGCCTACGCCTTGGCCCTCACTGCAGGAGCGGCTGCAGGCGATTGCCGTCATCAACCGGTCATCAATTGGCAATACCGTCAGCGCGGTCATCCCCCTGCCGGAAGTGCGCGGCCATGCGTCTGAAGCTGCTGACCAACCTCAACACCCTGCTGCTGGTAACGGTGTGCATCGCCTTGGGCGCGACCCTGTGGTGGTCGCAGCAGGCCTTGCAGCGCCCGTACCAGATGATGGAACGCTACCTGACCTTGGCCCAGCGCTTCCAGAACGAAGGCGCCGCCAACGTCCAGGCCTACCTGGGCAGTGGCGATGCGCTGCGCCACGCCGCCGCCATCCAAGCCATCGAGCAGCTGCAGGAAAGCCTGAGCGCCTGGCCCGGAGCCTTGGCCGACGGACTGCACCCGAGCCTGGACGACCTGCAGCGTTTCGCCGCAGCCGACCTGCTGGCCGCCGGCAAGCTGGCCGCCGACCCGCAGGCCCTGCTGTTGCAGGCCGAACGCGAGCTGGGCGCGACCCTCGAGCAACTGGCGCGCTATGCGGCCGATGGCGGCGGCTCCGCCGCCGACGGTTATCGCACGCCGCTGCTGGACGCCGCCGTGCACTTGGCGCGGCTGTCCCTGGCACGCGACAAGCTGGTCAGCAGCGGTCGCGCCGAGTTGGCCGACGAGGTGCAACGCGAACTGCAACTGATCGATGCCCAGGCCAGCCTGCTCGACGCCCTGCCCCTGCTCGGCGTGAACGCTGCAGCGACTTCGGGCAGCGACGACTTCGCCGCGCTCATGGGTTTGCAGAGCGACGCCGAGAAGGCTCCGCAAGACCTGGGCATCGACCTCAAGCGCCAACTGCGCAGCCTCATCGACCGCTACCCGACCGAACTGCAGCGCACCCGCGCGCAGATCGAGCAGCGCGCCGCCCTGGCCGCCAGCACCGAACAGCGCCTGGGCGCGGTGCGCAGCGCGATCGCCGCCATGGAGCCGCAAGTGCGCGCCCTGCACGGCCAGATCCAGAGCGAGGTGCGCACCCTGCAAGGCCTGATGATCGCGCTGATACTGCTTATCGCCGTGCTCATCGACACCCTCCAGCGCCGCCTTGCGCGCACCCTGAGCAACCTGGCTCCGGCTCTGTCGCGCTGGGCCGAGGGCGATTTCGCCCAGCCCATCGCCCTGGGCCGCAGCAACCGCGAACTGCATGACATCCAAGCCTCGCTCAACCGCCTGCGCCATTACCTGGTGGAGCTGATCGGCACGCTGCGCCACCACGCCGAGCAGGTGGGCGGCAGCAGCCACGCCCTGGCCGACATGAGCAGCGCTTTGCACGACGGCGCCGAACGCCAGGCCGGCGATACCGCGCTGATCCGCGACGCCTTGGGCGAACTGGAAGCCACCATCGTCCAGGTCGCCAGCGACGCGAGCGCCGCCGCTGGCGCCAGCCAGGACGCCGGCAGCGCGGTCGCCCAGGGCCAGCAGGTGATCGGCAGCAGCCTGGCGGGCTTGCGCACCTTGGTCGAAGAGGTGCAGGGCAATGCGCGCAGCATCGAGCAGCTGGCCGAGGAATCGGCCACCATCGGCAGCGTGCTGACGGTGATCCGCTCGATCGCCGAACAGACCAATCTGCTGGCCCTGAATGCGGCCATCGAGGCCGCCCGCGCCGGCGAGATGGGCCGCGGCTTCGCCGTGGTCGCCGACGAAGTGCGCTCGTTGGCCCAGCGCACCACCGGCGCCACTGGCGAAATCCAAAGCCTGATCGACCGCCTACAACAGGCTGCACGCCAGTCGGTGGAGGGTATGCGCGCGCAGCTCGAGCATGCCCGCCATACCGCCAGCCAGGCCCAGGCCGCCGACGGCGCGCTGGACGAGATCGTGCGCGCCATCGCCACCATCGCCGACACGGCCGTGCGCATCGCCGAAGCGACCGCCCAGCAGCGCGGCGCCGTCGGCGAGATCCGCGACCACAGCGAGCGCATCCATGCCTTGGGCAACGACAACCTGCAACGCATCGGCGAAGGGCGCGAGCAAGGCGGCCAGTTGTTGCGCCTGGGCGGCGAGCTGAACACGGCGGTGCGCGCGTTTCGGGTGTGATGAACCCGCATCGATGGCCAGAAAAACCGTCCGGCGCTGGCACGGGCGCCGAGCGATCGGTCATCCGTTCTGTCTGAGCGGCGGCTGAATGCAGCAATGCGTGTTGCGCCCGGTTGCAAGGAACCCGCACACAAGACCTGCGAGTAGCGCTTGAGCCCGGCGTAGGCAGCAAAGGACCCGGTCGCCCATGTGCTCTGGACGACGGATCGAACACGGCGATACGCGTGTCTTGTCCCAAACGGGCGCGCGACGCCTGGAGCGCCATGTGGCATCCATGACCCTTGCCGGCAACTCCGCTATCATGCGCGCACGTTCCACCTAGCGAGTCCGCCATGCGCCGCCTGTTTTTCCTGTTGATCCTGCTGCTGGCCAGCCCCGCCTTCGCCGCCGGGCTGCTCGGCGACCGACCGAGCGCCACCCTGGGCGCAGCGCCTGGCAGCAACCAGGCCGACTTCCTGCCGGTCGAGCAGGCCTTCCAGCTGAGCCTGGTCAAGAGCGACGCGCAGAGCGTCACCCTGCGCTTCGTCGCCACCGACGGCTATTACCTGTACAAGCACCGTTTCCAGTTCCACAGCGAACCGGCGGGGCTGGCCCTGGGCGCGGCGCAGATTCCGCCGGGCCAGGCCAAGCACGATGAGTTCTTCGGCGACGTCGAGGTGTACCACGATGTAGTCGACATCCGTGTGCCGCGCCAGGACGTACCGCAAGCCTTCACCCTGCTGGTGGGCTACCAGGGTTGCGCCGACAAAGGCCTGTGCTACCCGCCGCAGACGCAGCGCCTGAGCATTCCCGGAGACGGCCCCGCCGCTGGAGCCGCAGGCCTTGCCTCCGAACAGGGCTGGACCTGGAAATCCCTGCTGCTGTTCTTCCTCGCCGGTGTCGGCCTGACCTTCACCCCCTGCGTGCTGCCGATGCTGCCGATCCTCTCGGGCGTGGTACTGCGTGGGCAGGTGGGCGGCGGTCGCGGGTTGGCGCTGTCGCTGGCCTATGTGGTGCCGATGGCGGCGAGCTTCGCCGTGCTGGGCGCGCTGATGGGGCTGTTCGGCGCCGGCCTCAACCTGCAGGCGCAATTGCAATCGCCCTGGGTACTGGTGCCCTTTGCGCTGTTCTTCGTGCTGTTTGCCCTGGCCATGTTCGGACTGTTCGAGATCAAGCTGCCACAACGCTTGAGCGACCGCCTGGACGGCATGGCCCAGCGCACCCGCGGCGGCTCGCTGCTGGGCGCGGCGGTGCTCGGCGTGCTGTCGAGCCTGCTGGTATCGCCTTGCGTTTCCGCGCCGCTGGCCGGCGCCCTCTTGTACATCAGCGCCAGCGGCGATGCCTTGGGCGGTGCGCTGAAGCTGTTCGCCCTGGGCCTGGGCATGGGCGCGCCGCTGGTGCTGGTCGGCGTGGGCGGAGCGGCCTGGTTGCCCAAGAGCGGCGCCTGGATGAACACCGTGAAGAACGCCGTCGGCGTGCTGCTGCTGGGGCTGGCCATCGGCCTGCTCAGCCGTGTGCTGCCGGGGCCGGCGACGCTGCTGTTGGTGGGCCTGCTGGCGGCGGGCGTAGCGCTGTTCCTCGGCGCCCTGGAGTGGGCGCAGGTGAAGACCCCGCACCAGCGCCTGGCGCAATTGCTGGGCCTGCTGTTGCTCACGTATGGCCTGGCTTGCTGGTACGGCGCGCTGAGCGGCCAGGGCGACCCGCTGCGCCCCTTGCCCCAGGCCGCAGCGCCCGGCGTGGCCCAGACCGCCGCCGGCGCCGAGCGCTGGCAGACCCTGAGCACCCCGGCCGCGCTCGACGCCGCGCTGGCCGAGGCCAAGGCCGCCGGCCGCCCGGTGCTGCTCGATTGGTACGCCGATTGGTGCATCAGCTGCAAAGTCATCGAACACGAAGTGCTCAACGCCCCGGCCGTGCAGCGACCTTTGAACGACTTCACCCTGCTGCGCCTGGACATCACCCAGAGCAACGCCGAACAGCGCGCCCTGCTCGACCGCTACGGCCTGTTCGGCCCACCCGCGCTGTTGTTCTTTGCGGCGAACGGCGACGAACTGCGCGCAGACCGCGTGGTGGGCGAAGTGAACGTCGACGACTTCGTCGCCACCTTGGGCCGAGTACGCAGCAAACTTCTGCCCTGACGCCCACTTGTCACCCAAGTGACTCATTTCTGGCTTTTAGTCACGTACTTTGGGCGAACCTCGCTCATCGTGCTGACTATTGCCGGGAACTGGACACTCAAAGCGGTTTGCGGCATAGTCGCCGCGCTGTGTCGAATTGCCCTACAAAACCAAGGAATCGCAGATGGCAACCCTACTGGTGCTGCATGGCCCCAACCTGAACCTGCTAGGCACCCGCGAACCGGGCCACTATGGCGCCACTACGCTGCCGCAGATCAATCAGGACCTGGAGCGACGCGCCCATGCTGAGGGTCATCGCCTGCACGCTTTGCAGAGCAATGCCGAGCACGTGCTGATCGAACGTATCCACGCCGCGCGCGACGAAGGCGTCGATTTCATCCTGATCAATCCGGCGGCGTTCACCCACACCAGCGTCGCCTTACGTGACGCATTGCTGGCGGTGAGCATCCCATTCATCGAAGTGCACCTGTCCAACGTGCACAAGCGCGAACCGTTCCGTCACCACTCTTACTTTTCCGACGTGGCGGTCGGCGTGATCTGCGGCCTGGGCGCCATGGGCTATCGCCTGGCCCTGGAGTCCGCGTTCGAACACCTGGCTGCGCACGCACAGCCCTGATGACACACAGCCGTGGCCTTGGGCCGCGGCTTCGACTGAACGTTGCTGATACGTTTTCAATTTACATCCCCGACCGAATCCTGGGAGTCGCTTAATGGATATCCGTAAAGTCAAGAAACTGATCGAGCTGCTGGAAGAGTCTGGCATCGACGAGTTGGAGATCAAGGAAGGCGAAGAGTCCGTCCGCATCAGCCGTCACAGCAAGACCCCGGCCGGCCAGCAGTTCTACGCACCCGCTCCGATGGCCGCCCCTGCGCCTGCCGCCGCTGCCGCACCGGTCGCTGCCGCGCCGGCTGGCGAAGCCGCCGCACCTGCGCTCAAGGGCACCGTGATCCGCTCGCCGATGGTCGGCACCTTCTACCGCAAGCCGTCGCCGACCTCGCCGAACTTCGCCGAAGTCGGTCAATCGGTGAAGAAGGGCGACACCCTGTGCATCGTCGAAGCCATGAAGATGATGAACCACATCGAAGCCGACATCGGCGGCGTCATCGATGCCATCCTGGTCGAAGACGGTCAGCCGGTTGAGTTCGACCAGCCGCTGTTCACCGTCGTTTGAAGCGCGGAGAGCCAACGATGTCTGGGAAGCTCGAAAAAGTCCTGATCGCCAACCGGGGTGAAATCGCCCTGCGCATCCTGCGTGCCTGCAAAGAGCTGGGTATCAAGACCGTCGCCGTGCACTCCACGGCCGACCGCGAACTGATGCACCTGGGCCTGGCGGACGAATCGGTGTGCATCGGCCCGGCGCCGTCCAACAAATCGTACCTGCACATCCCGGCGATCATCGCGGCGGCCGAAGTCACCGGCGCCACGGCGATCCACCCCGGCTACGGCTTTCTGGCCGAAAACGCCGATTTCGCCGAGCAGGTCGAGAAATCCGGCTTCGCCTTCATCGGCCCGAAAGCCGACACCATCCGCCTGATGGGCGACAAGGTCTCGGCCAAGCACGCCATGATCAAATCGGGCGTGCCGACCGTACCGGGTTCCGACGGCCCGCTGCCCGAAGACGAAGACGCCGCGCTGGAAATCGCCCGCAAGGTCGGCTACCCGGTGATCATCAAGGCCGCTGGCGGCGGCGGTGGCCGCGGCATGCGCGTGGTGCACAAGGAAGAGGATCTGATCGCCTCGGCCAAACTGACCCGTACCGAAGCCGGTGCGGCGTTCGGCAACCCGATGGTGTACCTGGAGAAATTCCTCACCAATCCACGCCACGTGGAAGTGCAGGTGCTCTCCGACGGCCAGGGCAACGCCATCCACCTGGGTGACCGCGACTGCTCGCTGCAACGCCGCCACCAGAAGGTGCTGGAAGAAGCGCCGGCCCCCGGCATCGACGAAACCGCGCGCCAGGAAGTGTTCAAGCGCTGCGTGGACGCGTGCATCGAGATCGGCTACCGCGGCGCGGGCACCTTCGAGTTCCTGTACGAGAACGGCAGCTTCTACTTCATCGAGATGAACACCCGCGTCCAGGTCGAGCACCCGGTCTCGGAGATGGTCACCGGTATCGACATCGTCAAGGAGATGCTCAGCATCGCCGCCGGCAACAAGCTGTCGTACCGCCAGGAAGACGTGGTCATCCGCGGCCACTCGCTGGAATGCCGGATCAACGCCGAGGACCCGAAGAAATTCATCCCCTCCCCCGGCACCGTCAAGCATTTCCACGCGCCGGGCGGCAACGGCGTACGGGTCGACTCGCACCTGTACAGCGGCTACTCGGTACCGCCGAACTACGATTCGCTGATCGGCAAACTGATCGTCTACGGCAAGGACCGCGAAGAAGCCCTGGCGCGTATGCGCAATGCCCTGGACGAGATCGTCGTCGACGGCATCAAGACCAACATCCCGCTGCACCGCGACCTGGTGCGCGATGAAGGGTTCTGCAAGGGCGGCATCAACATCCATTACCTCGAGCACAAACTGGCCAACCAGGACTGATCGAGCAGTGATGCGATGACCAAAAACAGCCCCGGCCTTGCGCCGGGGCTGTCGTTTTCACAGGCCGCTGACCTCCACCAGGCTGATGGCATGCTCTTGGTAATCGGCGCTGCCTACTGCGGCACCCGCACGGTTGCGCACTACGCCATCGCTGCCCTGCACCAGCGGCTCGGAGCGTACCCGGCCCATGAACTGCCGCGCGCGCAACGCCAGCGGACCCGGCGCGCCCTGCTGCGCCGAGCGCAGCAGCGGATCGAGCACGCGCTCGACCAGGTCGCCGTGCAGGGTATAGACCCGGGTCAGGCCGGTGCGCAGGTCCAGCGTCATGCCGTAGGTGTTGCCGAAACAGCTGGACCAGGACCAATGCTCCCAGGTCGGCCGTAGGCCGTTCTGGCGCAATACGGCGCGCACCGGCTCGCCGATGCTTTCGCCCCCCAGCCAATCGCCGCCGGCCATCACCGCGCTGACCCTGTCCGAAGCCTGGCTGCGGATGCGCGCCAGCACGCCATGCACCGACTGCTCGATCAAGGGCTTGATGTTGTGGTCGAAATGGATCACCGCGCCGGCCTGGGTGGTGGGGTTGTACAGCGACACGGCCACGCAGGTCTGGGCATTGAGGGTGAACAGGTAGTTGTCGTCGGCTTCGCGGCCCAGGCGCGCCACCACCGCTTCGCCTTGCAGCGCGCCACGCCGGTTGTCCGGCTGGCCAGCGCCGCCTGTGATCTGCCGAGGGCTGGTGATGCGCCCCGCGTCGCGTGCCGGTGCACCGCCGCGCAGGCCGGTACTGTTGGGCAGCCAGCGCCCCTGTGGCCCCAGGACTATGGCTTCGCGGTGATAGCTGGCGGGGTTGTTGCCCTTGACCACACGCAGCGTGTCATGGGCCTTGTCGTATTCGACCTTGTACAACCGGCCTTGCTGGCGGATGAAGTATTCGGCGCCGCTGGCATCGGCGCTGGCCGTGGAGCGCCAAGTGCCGGCCCAAATCCCTTCCTCGCCGACTTCGTGCAAGGTCGGCGGTGCATGCCGCACGGCCCAACGCCGATCGAAGCGCATGACCGGCTGGCGAGTCGCCTGGCTCAATCCGGGACGTGGTCGCGATCCATACCGGTACACATCGCGCACCAGCGGCCTGACCGCCTGCAGGCTCACACCGGGCAGGTGGGCCAACAGCCCAAGCGCGCCCCAGGACACCTCCAACCAGGCTTGCAGCGCGCGCGCCGTATCGCCCTTAGTGTGTGCGATGACCGCCTCGCGCAGCGCGGCGGCAACGAACCAGGCGCCGATGAAGGCTGCGAAGGGCGCACAGACCATGCTCAACGGCACGGCGAACAGCAGGCCTTTGACCACTTGGTCGCGGATCACCTCGGCGCGGCTGGCGGTAGCGTCCTCGACATCGGCCAATGCGTGCTCGATGTACAGGTCGTACTCGTTCGCCAGGCCCGCCACCTGATTGAGCCGGCGCAGCGCATCGCGATGGCCGTCGCCGCGGGCCAACGCTTGCAAGCGCGCAAGCACGGCCGCGTGCTGCTCCAGGCGCGTGCGCGCCAGCAGGTGACCGCGCAACGACCCGCCCGCCGCGCGGTCGAGCTCGGCGTAAGGGCGCAGCCGGATGCCGTCGGGTGCGACGGGGGTGTACAGCCAGTCCCGAACCGTACCGCCCTGCATCCAGCGGAACACGTACACGCCCAGGATCGGCGCGTCAGCCACGGTGAGCCGCACCAGGCCGGAGGTATCCAACACGGTTTCGGCCGTGTCCTGAGGCAAGTCCAGGGTAACGGTCGCGGCCAAGGCATTGACGCGGGCCATCAGCCCTGCATGGGTGGCGCGGTCGATGTGCCCCCTGGCCAAGGCCTCGCGCACGTCGCGGTGCATGCCGGTGGCCAGGGCGCGGGCGAAGGTCTGACGCTTGAGGCCGTAGTCGGCGCCTTGCAGGTGCTGGGCGCGCATCGCCGCCGCGTACCTTTCGCCCAGGTAGGCGCGCCGCGCATAGCGCGCCAGATCGGCACTGCGCAGGGCGCTGAGGTCTTGGCCGACGCTGGAGCGCACGCCATGCTCGGGGTGGTCGATGCCGCTGTTGTCGTCGTAGCCGAAGCTCACCAGATCGACCAGGTTGACCGACGCCACGCGGCCGTCCACCAGACCTGGCCGGTAATCGATGATGATCGACTCGGGATCGACCGCCTCTTCCAGCCCCTTGCTGCGTAGGTAGGGTTCGATGGCCTGGGCGATGGCGCCACGCGCGTAGCGCTGGAAACTCTGCCAGCCGCCCAGGGCATCGGCAAAGTCTTGCTCGGCATGGCCCGCCTGCTGGCGCAGCAGGTTGATCGCCCGCTGTTCTTCCAGCGCCAGCGCGCTGTACCAGGCCGGTACCTGGTTTTCCGACGCCTCGTCGAGCCGGGCCTGGAGATGCGCCCGCACGCTGTGCTCGAGCGCTTGGCGATAACCGTCGAATGGGCTCAGGTGCTCCTGTTCGGCAGACCAGCCGCTGGGCTTTTCCAGCACCGCTTCGATCGCCTGGGCCACCCGCTCGCGTTCGGCCAACGCTACCTGCGCCTGCACATACGCGCGCCCCGGTGCCTCGCGCAACCAGCCCACCAACTCTTCGGACAGTTGCAAGGGCGAGCGCAGCACCACCCACTCCTGCCCGTCGGGCTTGCCGGGGGCATGCAGCAGCAACGTCTGCGGCCTGCCTGCGTCGCCGCTCAGGGCGAACACGCGCAAATCGGCGCACAGCGCCCCGAACACACGCACGCCATTGACCACGACCCCCGCGCCGGTGCCGGCCGCCACCTCCAGCACACGTGCATGCTGGACGTCGGTCATGTGCCCGGCATAAGCGCCGACCCGCGCGCTGTACTTGAGTGCCAGGTCGGCCGCATCGAGCAGCGCGCTGTGCACCTCGGTCTGCGCGGCGTGCTGGCGCAGCGCCTCGGGGTAGCCGGCCAGGTAGTCGGCGCCCGACAGCAACTGCCGCACCTGCTCGACCGTGGGCACTGCGCCCAGGCGTACGGCGCTGCTGATGTCGACGACTTGGTAGAGCGGCTCGAGGTCCAGCGCACCGCGGCTGGCCAGCTCGCTCAGCGTGAGCTCGACGGGTGGGCGGTCGGGGGCAGCGTGGCGCAGCAGGCGCAGGCGGATCAAATCGGGCGAGAGCTCGTTGTCGCACTGCTCGCGCAGCGCTTCACCGAGCCGTTGGCGTATATGGGATTGCAGGTCGATCACCGGTGAAAACAACACCATGGCGCGCTGCTCGGCGGCGCGCCACAGTTCCAGCGCCTCGGTGAGGCGCGCGCTCTGCGCATCGTCGAGCCGTTTGCGCCAGTCCGGCAGTTGCGCCCTGCTCAAACGGTCGATGGCCCCGCGCTGCGCGTCGCTGGCCAGGGCCGGCAACACCGCCTGCTCGTGCCAGGTCTGTTGCAGCGACTCGATCAGCAGGCGCACCCCTGGCGCGTCCATGCCGGTCAGGGCCTGCGGCTGCAAGGCTTCGCCCATGGCCTGGAGGTGGGCGTCCAGCCAGGCATCGAGGCACGAGCGGAAGTCTTGGGCCGCGTCGATGCCCGCCGGTGTGGAGCTCCAATAGCGACGCACGGCGTCCTCGTAATGCTCCAGCAAACGGCTGCCCAAGCTCTCGACCAGTTGCAAGGTGATTTCGCGGCGCACTTCGGGGACTTCCTGGACGCTCAGGCCTTCCCAACGCCAAGGCGCGTGCCGGGCCTGGTCGTAGACTGGCGGCGCCTGATCGATGTGCCGCAGCAAGGCGGCGTCGAGCATGTCCTGGACGAAGCGCGGGTCGATCGGTCCTGGAAAGTAGGTCCGCAACTCGACGCCGACCTGCTCTTCCAGCACTTCGAGAAAACGCGGCTGGGCGCGCAGGCGCGGTTCGACGTGCACGGTCCACGCGACCAGCCGGTCGAGTGTCGTGGCGATGGCGGCAGGCACCAGCGGGGTATCGGTCGATGTGCTCACAGGGAAGGCTCCAGGCAGACGAAAGGGCCGCTACCCTGCGCCGCGTGCTGCCTGAGCAAGGGCTATTTATTGCTGTCCCAGCGCGGGAGTTCCCCATTTCCCGGTGCCTGGCGTAGACTGCGCGCTTTGCGCAGCCCTGCCGCTGCCCCGTCGATTTTCTGAGGTACCCGCCATGCCCTGGCTGCAAGTACGCCTGGCCATCAGCCCGGAACAAGCCGAAACCTACGAAGATGCGCTGCTCGAAGTCGGCGCCGTATCGGTCACGTTCATGGACGCCGAAGACCAGCCGATCTTCGAACCCGATCTGAACACCACGCCGCTGTGGTCCAACACGCACCTGCTGGCGTTGTTCGAAGCCGACGCCGAGCCGCAGGCGGTGTTCGCCCACCTGCAATTGCTCACTGGCGCCGCGCTGCCCGAGCACCATGCCGAGGTGATCGAAGACCAGGATTGGGAGCGCAGCTGGATGGACAACTTCCAGCCCATGCGCTTCGGTCGGCGTCTGTGGATCGTGCCGAGCTGGCATGACGCGCCCGAGCCTGAAGCCGTCAACCTGCTGCTCGACCCGGGCCTGGCCTTCGGCACCGGTACTCACCCCACCACCGCGCTGTGCCTGGAGTGGCTCGACGGCCAGCCCCTGCAAGGCACGCAGGTCCTGGATTTCGGCTGCGGCTCGGGCATTCTGGCCATCGCCGCGCTGCTGCTGGGCGCGCGCGAAGCGGTCGGCACCGACATCGACGTCCAAGCGCTGGAAGCCTCGCGCGACAATGCCGGGCGCAACGGCATCGCCGAACAGCGCCTGGCCCTGTACCTGCCCGAACACATGCCGGCCATGCAGGCCGACGTGCTGGTCGCCAACATCCTGGCCGGGCCGCTGGTGTCGCTGGCCCCGCAACTGGCCGGCCTGGTGCGCGAGGGCGGGTCGCTGGCGCTGTCGGGCATTCTCGCCGAACAGGGCGAGGAGGTGGCGGCGGCCTATGCCGACGCGTTCGACCTCGACCCGATCGCCGAGCGCGACGGCTGGGTACGCATCAGTGGCCGCCGCCGCGCAGGGTGAAACCCCTGCCCCAGGGCCTGGCGCAGCCTGTGCGCAAGGCCTGGAGCGGGCCTGCCGAGCGTCCGCGGCGTTGGGCCACCGGCCCGCGCGAGCGCGCCGTATCGTTCAGGTGTCGTGTAACGTCTGAAATCACTTTCCGCCCACCACCACGGACCGCCGCATGACCGACAGCTTCGTCACCCAGTGCCCGCAATGCCAGACACGCTTTCGCGTGACGCATCACCAGTTGAGCGTGGCCCGTGGCGTAGTGCGCTGCGGTCAATGCTTGCACGTGTTCAGCGCGGCCCGACAGTTGCTGGAGCAAAGCCAGGCGGCCACCGGCCAGGCGCTGGCAGCCGCAGCCGACGGTCTGCCGCCTGCGGTGCCAACGGCGAGGCCCACCGAACCGAGCCTGCCGCCCGTGGCGGTGGCGCCCGTCGCGTCGACCCAGGCCGACTGGGACGCCACCCATTCGGCGCTCGACGCTCTGGACCTCGACCAGGCACTGGCCACGTTGGAACGCCGGCACACCGCCGTGCCTTCCGACGACGCGGCGCAGCATGCGCCCTTGCACGCCCGGCGCGACGACATCGGGCTCGACGAACACCTGCACGAACCCTTCGGCACCGCCGACCGTGGCCATGCCGACGAATCGGCGTTACCCATCGCACCTGTGCCCACCCTGGTGGAAACCCCGCAAGCCGACGAACGCCACGACGATCCGCGCACCGAACCGACCTTGCGCCTGGACGCCGATGCGCCGGAACCCTTCACCGACGAGCAGCCGCGTCTGGGCAAGCCGCTGCCCGACGAACACGTGGCATCCCTGGACGGCCTCAGTGCCCTGGACGACGAACCCTATGGCGAACGCCTGTCGGCCCGTGCGCAGGCCGACGAGCCGGACCATGGCCAAGCCCCCGAGGAGCGCCTGGAACCGAGCCTCGGCCCGCGTCCAGCGCGCGGCCTGCGCAGCGAACCTTTGATCGATGTGGTCGACGACCCGCTGCAATTGGGCTGGGAAGCGCCACCGCCACGCTGGGGACGACGTTTGCTATGGGGCCTGGCCTGCGTGCTGGCTCTCGGCGTGCTGGCCTACCAATACGTGGCCTACCACTTCGACGAACTGGCCCGGCAGGACAGCTACCGCCCGCTGTTCCAGCAGGTCTGCCCGCTCGTGGGCTGCACCGTGCCGACCCGCGTGGACGTGCAGCGCATCAAGAGCAGCAACCTGGTGGTGCGTAGCCACCCCGACTTCAAGGGCGCGCTGATCGTCGATGCGATCATCTACAACCGCGCGCCGTTCAGTCAGCCGTTCCCGCAGCTCGAGCTGCGCTTCGCCGACCTCAACGGCCAACTGATCGCCAGTCGACGCTTCAAGCCCAGCGAGTACCTGTCCGGGGAGCTGGCGGGACGCGGCGACATGCCCAGCCAGACACCGATCCATATCGCCCTGGACATTCTCGACCCGGGGCCGAAGGCGGTGAACTACAGTTTGAGCTTCCGCTCGCCGGAGTAAGCCGAACACTCCGAATCCGGCCTCAGCGGTGTGGTTCCTAGAGGCCAACGAAACGCGGCGTAGTGCAGGCCTGAGGCCTTTCGATGCAGCCTGCCCCGAGAAGGCGCATCGCGGTTCTCGATACGGAGCCGAATGGGCTGGCCGCTCGTCGCGGGAAACTGGCCGATGCCTTGGCAACTGCTCAGATTTTATCCAATTCCGTCTTTATCCAGTCATCCAGAGCGGGTATCATGCCCACCCTTTTTCGAACGCCCATGATCCGGCCCCACAACAGGGAACACCTATGTCGGCGGTACGCATCGGCCCTTACACACTGAACAACAATCTGATCCTTGCGCCCATGGCCGGGGTCACCGACCAGCCTTTCCGTACCCTTTGCCAGCACCTGGGCGCGGGGATGGTGGTGTCGGAGATGGTCACCAGCGACATGAGCCTGTGGAACAGCCGCAAGTCGCGTCTGCGCCGCATCCATGAAGGCGATCCCGAGCCGCGCTCGGTGCAGATCGCCGGTGGCGACGCGCAGATGCTGGCTGCGGCGGCCCGCGCCAACGTCGAGGCCGGTGCGCAGATCATCGACATCAACATGGGTTGCCCGGCGAAAAAAGTCTGCAACAAAGCTGCAGGCTCTGCTTTATTGAGAGATGAGGCGCTGGTCAGGGACATCCTCCACGCCGTGGTCGGCGCGGTGGACGTGCCGGTCACGCTGAAAATCCGCACGGGTTGGGACCGCGCGAACAAGAATGGCCTGAACGTGGCGAAGATCGCGGAGCAGGCAGGCATCCAGGCCCTGGCGGTGCATGGCCGTACCCGGGCCGACCTGTACACCGGCGAAGCCGAATACGACACCATCGCGGCCATCGCCCAGGCGGTGTCGATCCCGGTCTTCGCCAACGGCGACATCACCTCGCCCGAAAAAGCCCGCGATGTCTTGCAGGCCACTGGCGCCAGCGGGCTGTTGATCGGCCGCGCCGCCCAAGGGCGGCCGTGGATCTTTCGCGAGATCGCGCATTACCTGGAAACCGGCGAGCACCTGCCGGCCCCGGCGCTGGACGAAGTGGAACGCATCCTGCTGGAGCACCTGGCCGCGCTGCACGCCTTCTACGGCGAGGTGATGGGTGTACGTATCGCCCGCAAGCACGTTGGCTGGTACCTGGCGACACGACCCGGCGGCAAGGAATTTCGCACCCGGTTCAACGCGCTGCAAGACACGCAGGCCCAACGCGACGACATCGCCGCGTACTTCCAGGCGCGTCGAGAGCACCTTGGGACAGAGGACGGACGAGGGGTGGCCGCATGACGATGATGACCGAGACATTAGTGAGTGGAACAACGCCCGTGAGCGACAACGCCAACCTGAAACAGCACCTCAACACGCCGAGCGAAGAAGGCCAGACCCTTCGCGACAGCGTCGAAAAGGCGCTGCACAACTACTTCGCCCACCTCGAAGGCGCCACTGTCACGGACGTGTACAACCTGGTGCTTTCGGAGGTCGAGGCGCCGTTGCTGGAAAGTGTGATGAATTACGTCAAGGGCAACCAGACCAAGGCCAGCGAAATGCTCGGCCTCAACCGCGGTACCCTGCGCAAGAAGCTCAAGCAGTACGACCTGCTCTGATCCAGAATCCAACCCGAAAAGGCGGCTCCTGATAAGAGACGCCTTTTTTGCTGACTCCACCGCGTTATGGAATCCGAAATGACCGACCAGACTACCCGCCTGCCAATTCGCCGCGCCCTGATCAGTGTCTCCGACAAGACCGGGATCCTCGAATTTGCCCGTGAGCTGCAACAGCTCGGGGTCGAGATCCTGTCCACCGGCGGCACCTACAAGCTGCTCAAGGATAACGGCGTGAACGCGGTGGAAGTGGCCGACTACACGGGCTTCGCCGAAATGATGGACGGCCGGGTCAAGACCCTGCACCCCAAAATCCACGGCGGCATCCTGGGCCGTCGCGGCACCGACGACGCCATCATGGCCGAGCACGGCATCCAGCCGATCGACCTGGTAGCGGTGAACCTGTATCCGTTCGAAGCCACCATCGCCAAGCCCGGCTGCGACCTGCCGACCGCCATCGAGAACATCGACATCGGCGGGCCGACCATGGTCCGTTCGGCGGCGAAAAACCATAAAGACGTCGCCATCGTGGTCAACGCCAGCGACTACGCCAGCGTCCTCGACGGCCTCAAGGCCGGTGGCCTGACCTACGCCCAGCGCTTCGACCTGATGCTCAAGGCGTTCGAGCACACCGCCGCCTACGACGGCATGATCGCCAACTACCTGGGCACCATCGACCAGTCCCGCGACACCCTCGGCACCGAAGCGCGCAGCGCCTTCCCGCGCACCTTCAACAGCCAGTTCGTCAAGGCCCAGGAAATGCGCTACGGCGAGAACCCGCACCAGAGCGCGGCGTTCTACGTCGAAGCCAACAAGGGCGAGGCGAGCATCTCCACCGCCGTCCAGCTGCAAGGCAAGGAACTGTCGTTCAACAACGTGGCCGACACCGACGCCGCGCTGGAGTGCGTGAAGAGCTTCGTCAAACCGGCCTGCGTCATCGTCAAGCACGCCAACCCTTGTGGCGTGGCCGTGGTACCAGAGGAAGACGGCGGCATCCGCCAGGCCTACGAGCTGGCCTACGCCACCGACAGCGAGTCGGCCTTCGGCGGCATCATCGCCTTCAACCGCGAGCTGGACGGCGCCACGGCCCAAGCCATCGTCGAGCGTCAGTTCGTCGAAGTGATCATCGCGCCGAAAATCTCCCAGGCTGCCCGCGACGTCGTGGCCGCCAAGCAGAACGTGCGCCTGCTCGAATGCGGCGAGTGGCCGGCCGAGCGCGCCGCCGGTTGGGACTTCAAGCGGGTCAACGGGGGCCTGCTGGTGCAGAGCCGCGACAACGGCATGATCGGCGCCGACGACTTGAAGATCGTCACCAAGCGCGCCCCGACCGAACAGGAAATCCATGACCTGGTGTTCGCCTGGAAGGTGGCCAAGTTCGTCAAGTCCAACGCCATCGTCTACGCCAAGCAGCGCCAGACCATGGGTGTCGGCGCCGGCCAGATGAGCCGCGTCAACTCCGCGCGCATCGCCGCCATCAAGGCCGAACACGCCGGTCTGCAGGTGCAGGGCGCGGTCATGGCCTCAGACGCGTTCTTCCCGTTCCGCGACGGCATCGACAATGCCGCCAAAGTGGGCATCAGCGCGGTGATCCAGCCGGGCGGCTCGATGCGTGATGCCGAGGTGATCGCAGCGGCCGACGAGGCTGGCATTGCCATGGTCTTCACCAACATGCGCCACTTCCGCCATTGACATACGACAATCGGCCGCGCTGAGGCAGGCATCTGCTGCGTTGGGGCCGGTTTCGCTGATGCTCATTGCCAGGAGGCAACTCCGCTCAGCGAAACCGGCCCCGCCTTGCATCTACCTGCCTCATCGCGACCTTGTTCAGCGTGAGGCCCGTACTCACGCCTGACAGCATTCGAGGTTTTTGACATGAAGGTTTTGATTATTGGCAGCGGTGGGCGTGAGCACGCCCTGGCTTGGAAAGTCGCGCAGGACCCGCGCGTCGAGAAAGTCTTCGTCGCCCCCGGCAACGCCGGCACCGCCACCGAGGCCAAGTGCGAGAACGTCGCCATCGACGTCACCGCCATCGAACAGCTCGCGGACTTCGCCGAGCAGAACGTGCAATTGACCATCGTCGGCCCTGAAGCGCCGCTGGTCAAAGGCGTGGTCGACCTGTTCCGCAGCCGCAACCTGGACTGCTTCGGTCCCACCCAGGCCGCCGCGCAACTGGAAGGCTCCAAGGCCTTCGCCAAGGACTTCCTGGCCCGGCACAAGATCCCCACCGCCGAATACCGGAACTTCACCGAGATCGAGCCGGCCCTGGCCTACTTGCAAGAGAAAGGCGCGCCGATCGTCATCAAGGCCGATGGCCTGGCCGCAGGCAAAGGCGTGATCGTCGCCATGACCCTGCAGGAAGCCGAAGACGCGGTGCGCGACATGCTGGCCGGCAACGCGTTCGGCGATGCCGGATCGCGGGTGGTCATCGAAGAGTTCCTCGATGGCGAGGAAGCCAGCTTCATCGTCATGGTCGACGGCCACAACGTGCTGCCCATGGCCACCAGCCAAGACCACAAGCGTGTCGGCGACAAAGACACCGGCCCCAACACCGGCGGCATGGGGGCCTACTCCCCTGCCCCGGTGGTCACCGCCGAGGTGCACCAGCGGGTGATGGATCAGGTGATCTGGCCTACCGTGCGCGGCATGGCCGAGGAAGGCAACGTCTATACCGGTTTCCTGTACGCAGGGCTGATGATCGACAAGGCCGGCAACCCCAAGGTCATCGAATTCAACTGCCGCTTCGGTGACCCGGAAACCCAGCCGATCATGCTGCGCCTGGAGTCGAGCCTGGTGCTGCTGGTGGAAGCGGCGTTCGCCAAGGCGTTGGACAAGGTCGAAGCGCAGTGGAACCCGCAGCCGAGCCTGGGCGTGGTGCTGGCCGCCGGTGGCTATCCGGGCGACTACGCCAAGGGCCAGGTGATCGACGGCCTGGTGGCGGCGGCCAAGCTCGACGGCAAGGTGTTCCATGCCGGCACCGCCTTGAAAAACGGTGAGGTGGTGGCCAACGGCGGTCGCGTGTTGTGCGCCACGGCGTTGGGCCAGAGCGTTGCGCTGGCGCAGGAACAGGCCTATCGTCTGGCCGGACTGGTGAGCTGGGAGCAAAGCTTCTACCGTACCGACATCGGCTACCGCGCCATCGCCCGCGAACGCGGCGAGCACCACGACTGAGCCTGTGTACCGCGTCGCGCGGCCCTGTGGCTTGCGCGGCGCTCGACTGACCGAGCCTGCGCTGTCGGCCCTGTGTTCGTGCAGACGCGCCGCCAATAGTGGCCAATCGGCTAGGGTCTGTACGAAAAGTCTTGAGACGCCGGCCAGGCAAGGCCGATGGCGGCCCCGCGAAAACAGGTGGGGGCGCCTAGCCGAAAAAGCGGAGCGTACTGTAGTACGTGAGCATTTTGTCGGGGGCGCCCAGCCCGGGCTGGCGATCCAGTCTGTTTTCAACGCAGCATGGCCAAGTATCAAGGCTTTTCGTACAGAGCCTAGTGAGCTAAGAAGGGATTTCGTCTTGCGTCGGCTTCGGATCGCCATTGCCTTGATCGTCAGCCTGCTGACCGCGCTGTGCCTGCTTCCGGCCCTGGCCGAGGAACGCGAAGGCTGGTCGATGCTGCTCGATGAGCAGGCCAACCTGCAACTGAGCGACGTACGCTCGGCGCGCTACCTCAGCCAATTCAGCCCGCAGGCGCTCGACCAGCTCGACGCTGCCAGCCCCGATCAGGCGCTGTGGCTGCACTACCGCCTCGAACCCGGCGACCCGCAGCGTCTGCTGCGCCTGTTCGCTCCCGACCTTTCCCGCCTCGATCTGTATGCCCTGGACGGCGGCAAGATCGTGCGCCAATGGCATCATGGCGTGCAATTGGACGGCAGCAGTCCGACCCTGCGCGGCAGCGAGCACGTGCTGCCATTGCCCAGCAGCGAGCGCCCGCTGGAGGTGTACCTGCGGCTGGTGTCCGAGCATCAGTTGCGCCCTGCGATCAGCCTCGAATCGCCGGCCGAGGCAGCCTCCGACCAGCGCCTGCCGTTGCTTTTCGGCCTGTTGATCGGCGGCATGCTGATGCTGATCCTCGATAATCTGGCGCGTTTCGGCAAAACCCGCTCGACCACCGCGCTGGTGCTGGGCCTGTACCATGCGTTGATGCTGCTCAGCGCACTGATCCTGCTCAACCTCAGCGGCCCCTGGTGGCAGCTCTGGCACAGCGCCCAGACCCCGGCGGCCTACCTGACCCTGGTCCTGGCCGGCATGGCCGGGCTGTATTTCACCCTGCACTATTTCGCCGCCTGTGGCGCCCCACGGCTGCGCCGCGTGTTGCAGATCGTGATGGTGTCCACCGGCCTTGGCGGCTTGCTGCTGCTGTTCGTCGACACCCTGCCGTTGAGCCTGATCACCTACGCGCTGTCGATCCTCAGCAGTGCCACCATGCTGTCGGTCGGCCTATGGCACTGGCACCGCGGCTACGCGCCGGCGCGGCCATTCTGCCTGGCCATGCTGATCTTCAACGCGGGGGGCCTGGTGCTGCTGCCGGCCCTGCTCGGCCTGACCCGCACACCTACCCCCTGGCTGCTGTGCATGCTAATGGGCCTGGCGGTACTCAGCGGCCTGCTGCTCAACTTCGCCGTCAGCGAACGTCTGTGGCGGATCAGTGAGGAGCGCTTCCGTGCCAGCCGCGCCCTGGCCGCCAGCGATGCCGAGATCAACGCCAAGGCCGAGTTCCTGGCCAAGATCAGCCATGAAATCCGCACGCCCATGAATGGCGTGCTGGGCATGACCGAATTGCTGCTCGGGACGCCGTTGTCGGTCAAACAACGCGATTACGTGCAGACCATCCACAGCGCCGGCAACGAACTGCTGACCCTGATCAACGAGATTCTCGACCTGTCCCGGCTCGAATCACGGCAGATCGAGCTGGACGATGTGCAGTTCGACCTCAACGCCCTGGTCGAAGACTGCCTGAACATTTTCCGCGGCAAAGCCGAGCAGCAGAACATCGAGCTGATCAGCTTCGTCCATCCGCACGTGCCGCAGGTGGTCAGTGGCGATCCGACGCGGCTGCGTCAGGCCTTGTCGAGCCTGCTGGAAAATGCCGTGAAGAACACCGTGCAGGGCGAGGTGTTGCTGGTCGTCGCGCTCGACCAGCGCAGCGAGCGGCCGCGTCTGCGCATCACCGTGCAGGACAGCGGCGAACCGATGCCGCGCCCTGAGCGCGAAGCCTTGCTGCAGGCCGAGTTGCACAGCCATCAGTTCCTCTCCAGCAACAAACTCGGGGGCCACCTGGGGCTGGTCATCGCCAAACAGTTGATCGGCCTGATGCAGGGCGAGTTCGGCATCAAGACCAGCACTGGGGTCGGCAACAACCTGTGGCTGACCCTGCCGCTGGACCCGGCGCGTCTGGAGCAGCCCACCACCGACCTCGACGGCCCGCTGCGCGACGCCCGCGTGCTGGTAGTGGACGACAACGACACGTGCCGCAAGGTGTTGGTGCAGCAGTGCACCGCCTGGGGCATGAACGTCAGCGCGGTGCCTTCGGGCAAGGAAGCACTGGCGCTGCTGCGCACCAAGGCGCACCTGCGCGACTACTTCGATGTGGTCCTGCTCGACCAGAACATGCCTGGCATGACCGGCATGCAACTGGCCACCAAGATCAAGGAAGATCCGAGCCTGAACCACGACATCCTCGTGGTGATGCTGACCGGCATCAGCAACGCACCGAGCAAGGTCATCGCGCGCAATGCGGGGATCAAGCGCATTCTCGCCAAGCCCGTGGCCGGCTATACGCTCAAGACCACACTGGCCGAGGAGCTGGCCCAGCGTGGCCGCGAGCAGTACGGATCACCGCCGACGCCCGGACCTGCGGCGGCGCTGGTGCTGCCGAGCGACTTCCGCATTCTGGTCGCCGAAGACAACAGCATTTCCACCAAGGTGATCCGCGGCATGTTGGGCAAGCTCAACCTGGAGCCGGACACCGCCAGCAACGGCGATGAAGCGCTACAGGCGATGAAGTCGCAGCGCTATGACCTGGTGCTGATGGATTGTGAAATGCCGGTGCTCGACGGTTTTTCCGCCACCGAACGGCTGCGCGAATGGGAAACCGCCCATGGGCATGCCCGTACGCCGGTGGTGGCGCTGACCGCGCACATCCTCAGCGAGCACAAGGAGCGGGCGAAGGCGGCGGGCATGGACGGGCACATGGCCAAGCCTGTGGAACTCTCGCAACTGCGCGAGTTGATCCAGCGCTGGGCCGGACAAAGACCGCCGCCCGCCGGCGGCGCCTAGGCTCTGTCTGAAAAGTTCTGAGACGAAGGCCAGGCAAGGCCGAAGGCGGCCCCGCCAAGGTGGCCCCGCGAAAACCGGCGAGGAACGGCCGGGGTCGCGTCCGACTGTACTGGAGTACATGAGCATTCCGACGGGGCCGGCCTTCCGGCCGGTTTTCAACGCAGCATGGACGAGTATCAGGACTTTTCAGACAGAGCCTAGGCCGCCGGGCGAAACGCTGGGCATTGGCGACAGGCCAGGCAGTGGGTCAGGCGGAAGGACTGAGGCGCAATTCGTGAATTTGCCGAGTTTGCTGGGCGGCCAGAGACCTGGCCACTTTCGCCCGGTACTCCTGGTCGAACACGCGCACGTCGAAGCGTACCAGCTCGGCCTTGACGCGGGTGTCACGCCGCTCGCGAAAGAGAAAACCGGCCGTTCTGTGCTGCGCCGTCAGTGTCTCGTGGTACAGCACCATGTCGATGCGCCCGTCGCTGCTCGGCCCGCAAGGCAATAAACGGAAACTGCCGTGCTCGATGGCACTGCGCTCGAACTGCAGCAGCGTCGGCGGTGCGTCGTGCAGCCCGGTATAGGCCAGGCGCATGGTTTCGACGTGCCGCTCGCCTGCCGCCTCACCGATCACCTGCAAGGCCTTGTCGCGTATCCGCGCGCGTTGCTCGTCGGGCCAGTGCACCTGCTGGGCGGTGAGCGCATCCCAACCGTAGAACTTCAACTGCCTGCGGTAGTAATCGTACCAATCCGTGACCAGCCCTTCCTTGTACACCTGCGCCGTAGTCAGCTCGGCCATCAATAGCGCCAGCATGATCGACTCGCGTTGCGCTCGGTCGATTTGCGGCATGAAGGAAACGACACTGCTACCGACCACGGCAGCTCCTGGAGTATTCATGTGCACCTCCGGCGCAGCACACGGGGTGCTGCGTCGCTTGACGATGGAATGGACGATGCCTGGGTCGGATACGCCGCCTTCGGCTGGCGTACCCGGGGCGCTGGGTCAGGGCAGTTTGATGGCGAGCACGCCTTCGGTGGCGTGGGCGCCCAGCTTGTTGAGGATTTCTTCGCGCACGTTGGCGTAGACAGCGCTGTTGAACGTCAACACTGCAGTGCCCTTGTAGAACTCGTTTCCTTCGATGTGGACATTGATGCTCAGTACGTCGAGGTCATTGTCCGGGGTCTTGGCGTCCACGGCACTGACCACCATGTGCAGCAAACCTTCGGACTCGACGCACCCGACGATGCCGGTCAGGCCGTGCAAGGTGTTCTTTTTCTTGGAGAGGAACACCTCGACGTCCTTGGTCATGGCTTCCAAGCCACTGAAAGCTCGCTCGGCCAGGGCACCCAAGGCTTGGCCGATCGGACCGCCCAGTGCCGCGCGGCCCACTGCGCCAAAGACGTTCAGCGCTACCGAGCCTACGGTGATGCTGGTGCTCGAAGCGGTCTGCTTGTCATAGGAGCGCTCTTGCACGCTCCAACCGCACGTGCGCAGCACTTCCACCATACGGTCGAACCACTGCTCGCGCTCATCCTTGCGGCTGAACTCGACGCTGGCCGCCAGGGCCGCGAACTGGAAGCTGTTCTGCGCATCCAGCCGATTCTGTGTCGACATACCGGCACGGTAGGTGGTGACGACGGTATCGACCAAGGCTGCCGAATCTTCGCTGATAGGGGTTTGGGACGTATCGCTCATAGCTGGTTTCCTCAAGTAAGCCCGTCCGTTGTGACGGGGGGCTCACTCTAGAAAAGCCGGCGCGAAGATGGCGGCTCGAAACGTTTCCCTCACTCAGGCGGCGCGGGGTACCAGCGCGGGGTGTACACCCACTGGCTGCCGTCGGCGCGGGGGAAGGTGCAGGTGGTCGAAGAGCCGACCAGGACCATGGTGCGCATGTCGACCATCTCGGGCGTCAATTGCCCCAGGCTCACCACCTTGAGGGTGGCGCCGGGCCGGCCGACGTCGCGCCCCAGCACCACGGGCGTCTCGCACGCGCGGTGCCGGCGCACCACCTCCAGCGCCCGTCCCAGCTGATGCGGGCGGGACTTGGAGATCGGGTTGTAGAAGGCCAGCACCAGGTCGGCCCGGGCAGCGAGGTCGAGACGGGTCTCGATGATCGACCAGGGCTTGAGGTTGTCCGACAGCGACATCACGCAGAAGTCGTGGCCCAATGGCGCGCCGGCCCAGGCCGCCGTGGCCAGCGACGCCGAAACGCCGGGCAGGATCTCCAGCTCGACCCGGTGCCAGCTCGGTTCGTTCGAAGCATGCAGCGCTTCGAGCACCGCGGCGGCCATGGCGAACACCCCCGGATCGCCCGAAGACACCACCACCACCGAGCGGCCCTGGGCGGCCAGCTCGAACGCATGCCCGGCACGTTGCAGCTCTTCGCGGTTGTCGGTGCAGTGCAGGCGCTGGTCGTCGCGAAACGGGCCGGCCATGCGCACGTAGGTTTCGTAGCCGAGCACGTCCTGGGCGACGGCCAGGGCCTGCTTCACCGCCGGCACCATCAACTGCGCGGCACCTGGGCCGAGGCCCACCACCGACAGGCGACCGCGCCGTGTGCCGATCCGCTCGGGCGAAAGTGGCGCCGGGGCCACGACCACCTGCAGCGCTCCGATCCGCTGGCGGGTGGCTTCGGGCAGCGTGCTGGCCAACCATCGCTCCAGGCCGTCGGCGCCTGCGGCAAAGCGCAGCGGCACCTGCAAGGCGTCGGCGGCGGCGTGCAGCGCCGGGTCGGCCATCTGCGCGTCGGCCGCCAGCAGACACGCCAGGGCAGGCTCTGCAACGCCTGCCAGGTGCAAGGCGTTGCGTACTTGCCCGGTCAAGTCGACGGTGTCGGCACCGATCGCTACCAGCACGCAGCGGCTATGGATCGACAGTTCGTCGCGGCTGCTCGGCCGCGCCTGCCAACCGACGTGCAAAGTGCGCTGCCCCTGTTCGCTGTACGGAAGCTGCGCGGCATCGAGCCAAGGCGCCTGGCCCTCGATGCGCAGTCGCTCACCGGCGAGCAGATCGGAGACGAAGCGTTTGCCCTGCTCCAGATCGGCGAGCACATAGCCCGCCGGTGGGTTGAGCAGGCAGGTGCCGAAACGCAGCTCGCCGCTGGTGGTGATCGCCGCCTGCACCTGCAGGTGCGCGGCCAGCTCGCGGGCCATGCGGTTGACGCCGCTCAGACCGCCGAGCAAAGGCACCACCGCGCTGCCGTCTTCGGCCAAGGCCAGCACGGGTGGCTCGGCCTCTTTTTCGCCGAGCACCCCAGCCAGGCTGCGGATGACGATGCCGGCGGCACACAAGGCCAGGATCGGCGTGCCCTGCCGGTACAGCGCGCGCAGGTGCTCGCCGAACGATTCGAACGACTGATCGACATCGTCCACCCGTCCCTGCAAGCCGTGGATCGACGCGTGTGGATAACAGGCCTGCACACGGCGTGCGGTAGCCAGGCTGCCCGGTCCGAGCACGACGATGGCCGGTGCACTGAGGTTCAACCCTGCCATTTTTCCCCCGGCACGATGATCAGCGAGAAATACGGCGAGGACTGTGGATCGACCTCGGCCAGCGGCACGATGCGCTGGTTGCCCATGGTCGCCCGCTCGACGTACAACGCGCGGCCGTCCAGGCCCAGTTCCACCAGCACTTCACGCACTTTCGGCAGGTTGCGGCCCAGCTTCATGATCACCGCCGCATCGGCGTCGGCCAGGCGCCGCTTGAGGTCCTCGGCCGGCAACACGCCGGAGAGCACCGACAGGCTCTGGTTGCGGTACACCAGCGGCGCGCCGAGCACCGAGGCGCCGCCGAGCATCGAGCACACGCCCGGAATCACCTGCGCCTCGTAGCGCTCGGCCAGGCGGTCGTGCAGGTACATGTAGGAGCCGTAGAAGAACGGGTCGCCTTCGCAGATCACCGCCACGTCGCGGCCGGCATCCAGGTGCGCGGCGACCTGCAGGCTGGCTTCGTCGTAGAAGTCGCTGATGATCTGTTCGTAGGACAACGGCGCCGGCAGCGCTTCCGTCGTCACTGGGTACACCAGCGGCAGCAAGATCTGCTGCTCCTGCAAGTGTCCTTCGATGATGCCGAAAGCGTTGCCGCGCTTGCCCTTGGCGACGAAGTACGCCACCACGGGCGCCTCGCGCAGCAGGCGCAGGGCCTTGACGGTGATCAGTTCCGGGTCGCCCGGCCCGACGCCCAGGCCCAGCAAGCGTCCTCGCGTCTGCATCATTCCACCTCCGTGGCCAGGGCGTTGACCGCGGCCGCCGCCATGGCGCTGCCGCCCAGCCGCCCTTGCATGATCACGAACGGCACGCCGCGGCTGTCGGCGGCGAGCATGGCCTTGGACTCCGCCGCGCCGACGAAACCGACCGGGAAGCCCAGGATCAGCGCGGGCTTGGGCGCGCCGGCGTCGAGCATCTCCAGCAGGTAGAACAACGCGGTGGGCGCATTGCCGATCACCACCACGGCGCCCTCCAGGTGCGGCCGCCACAGCTCCAGCGCCACCGCCGAACGGGTGTTGCCGGCGGTCTTGGCCAGGTCCGGCACGCTGGGGTCGCGCAGGGTACAGATGACCGGGTTGCTGGCCGGCAGGCGCGCACGGGTGATGCCTTCGGCGACCATGTGCGCGTCGCACAGGATCGGCGCTCCGGCCAACAGCGCCTCGCGCCCGGCGCGGCCGGCACCTTCGGAGAATTGCAGGCCGTCGATGGCTTCGACCATGCCGCAGGCGTGGATGACCCGCACGGCGAGCTTTTCCAGGTCGGCGGGGATGCGCTCCAGGCGGGCTTCCTCACGGATGATGCGGAAGGAATTGCGATAGATCTCCTGACCGTCGCGGATGTAGTCAATCATCAAGGTGCTCCGTCTGCAGGGCGAGCAAGGCGCCTGCGTCTTTCAAGGTAAGGTCGGACCCGCGCAGCAGGCCGAAGCCCGGCACATGCGGGTCGCGCAAGTAGAGGTCGTAGCGGCCCGGTGCGCGGGCCAGCAAGGTCGCCGGCGCCACGTGGGCGGCGGCGCAGGTGCGGGGGCAGCCGCTCAGGTGCACGCTGGCCGGCGTACCGGGGCCGATGACGTCCGCCAGGGCGCGGGCGTCGGCCTTGGTGTCGGCCAGGGCCTTGGCACAGCCGTTGCTGCCGGTACAGGCGATCAGGCGCGCCAACGGCTGGTCGTCGGCGCAGAGCAGGCCCAGCGCGGCCAAGCGGGCCAGGGCGGCGGGCTGCCGCGCCTCGTCGAGATTGGGCAGCACCAGGCTCTGCCACGGGCTCAGGCGCAGGCTGCCGTCACCCCACTCGCGGGCGATGCGGGCGGCGCCGCGCAGCATCGCCGGGTTAAGCCGGCCCAGTGGCGGGGCGACGCCCAGGGCGCTGCCGCTCGACTGCGCCAGCCTGCCCAACCAGCTCACGGGGGGGCGCGCGCGGCGCCAGCCCAGCACGGCGGGGTCGCGGCGCAGGTCGAGGTCGAGGCCCCGCACGAAGGTGTCTGCGGGTATGTCCTCGAGCACTTGGCGCATACGCGACTGGTCGGTGCGGGCGTGCGTCAGGAAACCTTCGAGGACCGCGCGCACCACATCCAAGCCCCGTTCCCGGCGAACGGCGCCGAGCACGGTACCGGTCGCCGGCGAGCTCGCCAGGCCGAAGCCCAGCCAGGGCTCGCCGTCGAGCGTCAGCGCCGACAACCACAGGTCGTGGGGGTGGTCGAGCATCGCCAATGCCTCGCCGCCGTCCAGCTGCACGGCGAATTTGGCCGACAGCTGGTGGAACGCCGGGGTGTTTTCCAGCAGCGCGAGGATCTGCGCGGCCAAGGGTCGGGTGTCCACCACGCGCTGCGGATCGAGGCCGGCCAGCGGGCTGAGCATCAGGTTGCGCACGTCGTCGCCGGCCGCTTCGCGGGGACCGAGGCCAGCGTCGAGCAAGTGCTGGATCAGGGCCGAGTGCTGGTTGCCGATGCCGCGGATCTGCAGGTTGGCGCGGTTGGTCGCCTCGATCACCCCACCGGCATAGCGCTCGGCGGCCTCGGCCAGCGCTTCGGCCTGGGCAGCCGACAGCGCGCCGCCGGGCAGCTTGATGCGGCAGATGCCGCCGTCACGGGCGGCAACGATGCGCCACAACCCGGGGCAAGCCGAGGGGCGAGGCGAAATGTCGAGGGGCTGGGCCTGCTTCAAGGGGGTATCCGGCAATCGTCAAAGAGCGCTTCGGGGGAGAAGGCGCGGTATTATGCCTGCTTTGTCCGGCGGCATGAAAAGCCGGTGGTCGAGGGCCGTCGTCGGCGCGCCCGGCAATGATGGCGCACAGACACTTCAGAGGACCCCATGACACCCTGGCTGACAGTAGTAGGCATCGGCGAAGACGGTTTCAGCGGCCTGGGCAAACAGGCCCGCCGCGCGCTGCTCGGTGCCCGGCAGATTTTCGGCGGCCCGCGCCAACTGGCGCTGCTGCCGCGCTGCGTGACCGGCCAGCAGGTACCGTGGACCAGCCCGTTTTCCCTGGCGCCGGTGCTGGCGCAGCGCGGCGAGCCGGTGTGCGTGCTGGCCAGCGGCGACCCGATGTTCTATGGCGTCGGCGCGAGCCTGGCGCGCCAGGTGCCTGCCGACGAGCTGCACGTGCTGTCGATGCCCTCCTCCTGCGCCCTGGCCGCAGCGCGCCTGGGTTGGCCATTGCAGGAGGTGCAGGTGCTGTCGGTGGTGGCGCGCCCCCTGAGCGCGCTCAACGCGCACCTGTACAGCGGCGTGCGCCTGCTGGTGTTGAGCAACGACGGCGACAGCCCGGCGGCGCTGGCCGCGCTACTGACCGAACGCGGCTTCGGCCCGAGCCGTTTGCAGGTCTTCGAACACCTGGGCGGCGCTGAAGAGCGCTGCCTGCGCGGTCGGGCCGACGCCTGGCCCCACGGTCCGCTGGCGCCGCTCAACCTGGTGGCCATCGAATGCCTGGCCGGGCCTCAGGCCGTGCCCCTGTCGCCCCTGGCCGGCCTGCCCGACCATGCCTTTCGCCACGACGGCCAACTGACCAAGCGCGATGTGCGCGCCATGACCCTGGCGCGTCTGGCGCCGCGCCCGGGCGAGCTGCTGTGGGACGTCGGCGCCGGTTGCGGCTCGATCGGCATCGAGTGGATGCGCGCCCACCCCAGCTGCCGCGCCCTGGCGATCGAGGCCGACGAAGGGCGCCAGGCGTTCATCGAGTTCAACCGCGAAGCGCTCGGCGTACCCGGCCTGCACCTGATACGCGGCAAAGCACCCGACGCTCTGCACGGTCTGGAAACCCCGGATGCGCTGTTCATCGGCGGCGGCGTCACCCGCGCAGGCGTGCTGGAGCGCTGCTGGGCGGCGCTGCGCCCGGGCGGACGGCTGGTGGCCAATGCCGTGACCCTGCAAAGCGAACTGGCCCTGGCGCACTTTCGCGAGCGCCACGGCGGCGACCTGACCCGCCTGCACGTGGCCCAGGCGCAGCCCCTGGGGAGCTTCGACACCTGGCGCCAAGCGTTGCCGATCACCCTGCTCGACGTGGTCAAGCCCGTCGATGCGTGAAGAGACCCGTGAGGCCCCTGCCCCTCTGCGCAGCGGCTTGACCACCGGCAGTTGCGCCACCGCCACGAGCCTGGCCGCCGCGCGCCTGCTGCTCAGTGGCCAGGACTGCGATGCCGTGCACATCACCCTGCCCAAGGGCAAAGTGGTGCAGATGCGCCTGGAGTTCTGCCGTGTTCGAGGCGAAATGGCCGAAGCCGGCACGCTCAAGGACGCCGGCGACGACCCGGACGTGACCCATGGCGCCCTGCTCTACAGCCAGGTGCGCCTGCTCGATGCGCCCGGCGTGCGCTTCGTCGCCGGCGAAGGGGTCGGCACGGTGACCCGCCCCGGCCTGGTGCTGGCGGTCGGGGAACCTGCGATCAACCCGGTGCCGCGGCGCATGATCAGCGAGCACTTGGCGCAACTGGCACACGAATCGGGCTTCGCCGGCGGTTTCGAGGTCACGGTGAACGTGCGCGACGGCGCGCAACTGGCGCTCAAGACCATGAACCCGCGCCTGGGCATTCTCGGCGGCCTGTCGATCCTGGGCACCAGCGGCATCGTCCGGCCGTTTTCCTGCGCCGCCTACATCGCCTCCATCCAGCAGGGCATCGACGTCGCCCACAGCAATGGCTACACGCACATCGCCGCCTGCACCGGCAACGCCAGCGAGGACACCATGCGCCGGGTCTACGATCTGCCCGACATCGCCCTGATCGAGATGGGCGACTTCGTCGGCGCGGTGCTCAAGCACCTGCGCCGGGTGCCCATGGCGCGCCTGACCCTGTGCGGCGGCTTCGGCAAGATCAGCAAGCTGGCCGCCGGGCACATGGACCTGCACAGCCGCCATTCCAGCATCGACCTGCCGCAACTGGCCGGCTGGGCCGCCGACCTCGGCGCCGACGCCGCGCTGCAACAGGCCATCCTGGGCGCCAACACCAGTCAGCAAGCCTTGGCCTTGAGCCATGCGGCGGGCATCGGTCTGGGCGATGCGGTGTGCGCCCATGCCTTGGCCTTCGCCCGCAGCGTGGTGCCGGCCCAGGTGCAGGTGGAGGTGTTCGCCATCGACCGCCAGGGCGGCATCGTCGGCACGGCGGGGCGCCCATGAGCGAACGCATCCTGTTGTTGGGGGGCGTCAGCGAAGCGCTGGCCATCGCCCGGCGCCTGGGCCCGGAGCACGTCTACAGCCTGGCCGGCATCGGCCGCGTACCGCACGACCTGAACTGCCAGGTGCGTGTGGGCGGCTATGGCGGTGCCGAGGGGCTGGCGGGCTACCTGCGCGAGGCGGGCATCACGCTGTTGATCGACGCCACCCACCCCTACGCTGCGCAGATCAGCGCCAACGCCGTGCAGGCCGCGCGCAGCGCCGGCGTGGTCTGCTGGGCACTGCGTCGGCCGGCGTGGCAGCCTCGGCCTGGTGACGATTGGCGCGAGGTCGCCGACTGGCCCGAGCTGATCGACGCCCTCGCGCCTTTCGCGCGGCCTTTGTTCACCTTGGGCCGCGAGCCGCTGGCGCACCTGGACGAAATTCCTGCGCGGCAATTCTGGACCCTGCGCGCCCTCGATGCCTGCCCCGGCAACGCGCGCTGCGAGGTGATCGGCGCGCGTGGTCCCTTCTTGCTGGCCGAAGAGCGCAGGCTGTTCGCCACGCGGCGGATCGATGTGCTGGTGAGCAAGAACAGCGGCAGCGTCGCCACCGAGCCCAAGCTGGAGGTGGCGCGCGAGCGTGGCATTCCAGTACTGGTGCTCAAGCGCCCACCGTTGCCGGCGGTGGACCGTGAATTTTTCCAAGTGGCATCGCTGCTGGCCGCGCTGCCGCCTTCGAGCGTTGTGGGTAACTAATCGGGTTGGCCTGCGCTGCAGGCCATCGCGGCTAATCGGAACGCCGAACCGGCCGCTCCAACACGGATACGCGTATTTCCTGAGCGTGCAGGCCTGTTGGAGCGGCCGGGCAGCGCGACGACGGGGCACCACTGCGGCACATCACCGCACCCGGCGATATTTCCCTATACTGCGCCGTACAATACGCCGCTGATTCCTGACCGGATCTCTCCATGCCCCCACGTCGCCACATCGCCTGGATCGCCTGCCTGGCAGTGCTGTTCAATATGCTGGCCATGCCGCTGTCCGCCGCCACGCCCAAGGGCGCGGCGGATCAGTTGCTGTGGGGTGCGTTCTGTTCCAGCGGCGGCAAGGCGCTGGTCGAAGTGCAAGGGCTGGCCAGGATCGACCTTGGCCAGCCCCACGACGAACATTCCAACATGCAGCACTGCTGGTGCTGTTCGGGCGCGGCGCCCCTGTTGGCCTTGGGCGGCCAGCCGCTGCAAGTGCGCCATCCGCCGCAGCGCCTCCTCGGCGCGCTCGACGAACACCCCATCTATCGATCCACACCGCGCCAGCTCTGGCCCGGCATCAATCCCCGCGCCTCCCCCGTCGCTTGAGTGCTCCAGCGCCACCTGCCTGAACCTCAATCGATCGGAGCTTCACCATGCTCAAGCAAGCCCTCGTCGTGGCCGCCCTGCTGCTGCCCGGCGCATTCGCCAGTGCCCATGAATACACCGTCGGCGACCTGCACATCGCCCATCCCTGGTCCCTGGCCCTGCCGCCCAACGCGCCGAACGTGGCGGCCTATTTCGTGGTGCACAACAACGGCAAGCGCGACGACCGGCTGCTGTCGGTGGACACACCCGTCGGCCGCCAAGCGCAGTTGCATGAGCACGTGCAGTCGGGCAGCGGCGCGATGCGCATGCAACAGGTCGCAAGCGTCGCCGTGCCGGCCGGCCAGGACCTGGTGTTCGCCCCCAGCGCCTACCACGTGATGATCCTGCAACCCAGCGACCGCAGCCTGCTGGTCGCCGGCCAGCGCTTCCCGCTGACGTTGCACTTCGAGCGCGCCGGGGACATCACCGTGCAAGTCGCCGTGCAGCAGCAGGCGCCGGCCACGCAACAAGGCCACGACCACGCCCACTGACCGCTAGCTCACGTCCTCCATGAGCCTTTTGCGCCACAGGCCCCGCCGCACCACCCGCCCTGCCCGCAGGCGCGTCGGTGGCAGCTGGCTGAGCCTGTTCGCCATGTGGATGATCTTCATCGGCCCGCTGGTTTCCCAGTCGATGCCGATGAACCATCACGCCGGCATGGCCATGCCGATGCCGGCGCACATGGCCATGGACATGCCCGCGGCCGGGCAAGTCGCCATGGCCGAGCATGGCACCCATGCGGGCCACGGTACGGGCAACGACGGCCACCTGCACGTGCTGTGGGAGCAGTGCGGCTATTGCAGCCTGCTGTTCAACTGCCCGGCCCTGCCGCAGACCCTCAGCCCCCTCACCTTCGGCCACACACCCGCGCCCCTGCATGTGGCAGCGCCCGTACGCAGTGGGCATGGCCGTCAGGCCGTATTCCCCGGCGCACGCAGCCGCGCGCCGCCCAGCCTGTCGATCGTCTGACGCCTCTACCGCCGAAGCCCTGTGCTTCGCGCCCACTCCTGACCGATCGACTGGAATCCTTATGTCTGGCTGTATCCCCGTTTCCGCATTGTCCCTGCGCGGCAGCATCGCCCTGCTCTGTGGCTCGCTCATCGCACCCATGGCCCTGGCCGCCGACCTCGCGCCCGCTCCATCGGCCGCCGACAGCGAGTTGAGCCCCACGGTCATCACCGCCGTGGCGCCCAGTTCGCCGCTGACCGTCACCACCAACCCCAAGGACCCTCGCCAACCGGTGCCGGCCAGCGACGGCGCCGACTACCTGAAAACCATCCCCGGCTTCTCCGCCATCCGCGCCGGCGGCACCAACGGCGACCCGGTGCTGCGCGGCATGTTCGGCTCGCGCCTGAACATCCTCACCAACGGCGGCCTGATGCTCGGCGCCTGCCCCAACCGTATGGACGCGCCTACGTCGTACATCGCCCCGGAAACCTACGACCGCCTGACCGTCATCAAAGGCCCGCAAAGCGTGCTCTGGGGCCCGGGCGGCTCGGCCGGCACGGTGTTGTTCGAGCGCGAACCGGAACATTTCGGCACCCTCGGCAGCCGCGTCGATGCCAGCCTGCTGGTCGGCTCCAACGGCCGTTTCGACAAAGTGCTGGATGCCGCCGCCGGCAACAGCGAAGGCTACGCGCGCTTCGTCGGCAACCAGTCGCGTGCCGGCGACTACGACGACGGCCACGGCGACCGTGTGCCATCGCGCTGGGACAAATGGAACGGCGATGTCGCCCTGGGCTGGACGCCCGACGCCGACACCCTGCTGGAGCTGACCGCCGGCAAGGGCGATGGCGAATCGCGCTACGCCGGGCGCGGCATGGACGGCTCGCAGTTCAAGCGCGAGAGCCTGGGCCTGCGTTTCGAGAAATCCAACCTCGGCGAAGTGCTGGACAAGCTTGAGGCGCAGGCTTACTACAACTACGCCGATCATGTGATGGACAACTACAGCCTGCGCCGCCCCTCGGGGAGCGGCATGATGGGCATGCCCATGGTCAGCAACGTCGACCGCCGTACCTTGGGTGGTCGGGTCAAGGCCACCTGGCGCTGGGAAGACGTGCAACTGATCGGTGGCCTGGACGCGCAGACCAACGAGCACCGAAAGCGTGGCGGCATGGGCGTCGATGCGCACAAGGGCCAGCCTTGGACCAAGGACGCCGACTTTCACGACTACGGTGCCTTCGGCGAGCTGACCTGGTACGCCAGCGGCGGCGACCGGCTGATCGGTGGCGCGCGTCTGGACCGCGCCTCGGCCAAGGACTATCGCCAGGGCCTGGCCACCCATGGCGACACCCGCGCCGACACCCTGCCCAGCGGCTTCGTGCGCTACGAGCACGACCTGACCGCGCTGAACGCCACCACCTACATCGGCCTGGGCCACGCCCAGCGTTTCCCGGACTACTGGGAACTGTTTTCGCCGAAAACGGGCCCGATGGGCTCGGTCAACGCTTTCGATGCCATCAAGCCCGAGAGGACCACGCAACTCGATGTCGGCATCCAGTACCGCGACGAGCGCCTGGAGGCCTGGGCATCCGCTTATGCAGGTCAGGTGCGCGACTTCATCCTGTTCGACTATGCCGGCGCCATGATGGGCGCCAGCCAGGCGCGCAACATCGACGCCCGCATCATGGGCGGCGAGCTGGGCGCGGCCTACGCCCTGACCGAGCACTGGAAAGCCGATGCCACCCTGGCCTACGCCTGGGGCAAGAACAGCAGCGACGGCCGCGCGCTGCCACAGATGCCGCCCCTGGAAAGCCGCCTGGGCCTGACCTACAGCCGCGACCGCTGGAGCGTCGGCAGCCTCTGGCGCCTGGCCTCGGCGCAGCACCGTGTGGCACTCAACCAAGGCAACGTGGTGGGCAAGGACTACGACCAAAGCGCAGGTTTCGGCGTGTTCTCGTTGAACGGCGCCTACAAGGTCAACGCCAACCTCAAGCTCAGCGCGGGGGTGGACAATCTGTTCGACAAAGCCTACTCCGAGCACTTGAACCTGGCCGGCAACGCCGGCTTCGGCTACCCGGCGCTGGACCCGCAAGCGGTCAACGAACCGGGACGAACGCTGTGGACCAAGGTCGATATCAGCTTCTGACGGTGCTCGCTTCGGTCGACCATGACCCAATGGGCGCGGCCTGAGCCGCGTCCTCTACCGATGGGTTGGGATAGGCATGGAACGCGATGCGCCAAGACCCTGGAAAAACCCCAGCGCCCGCGCGGACCGCTCCACTGTCCCAATGCCATCGATCACGTGACCGGGCCGCTGTGCGGCCCATCGTGGCTGAACCGCGCCCACGGACGGGCGCCATTTCCTGGGAGCGGCCGGTCCGGCGCTCCGATCAGCCGCGATGGGCCGCAAGGCAGCCCCACTGATTACGAATGCTTAGCCGACGGGCATCCACCCATGCCCGTCCTTGGAGGTTCTCTTGCGTGCACCCCGTACATCGTTCTATTCCCTGGCCTGGCGCTGGCATTTCTACGCCGGGCTGTTCGTCGCGCCCTTCATGATCCTGTTGGCGCTGACCGGCATCGTCTACCTGTTCAAACCCCAGCTCGACCCGTTGATGTACCGCTCTCTGCTGGTGGTGCAGGCCGAGCATCACCGCCAGGACGCCGACCGCTTGCTGGCCGCCGTGCAGCAGGCCTACCCCAAGGCCCATGTCGCCCAATACCTGCCGCCTGCGGCCGCCGACCGCAGCGCGCAATTCGTGGTGCACGATGCCGGCCGCGAGCTGAACGTGTTCGTCGACCCCTACCGCGCCGCGGTGCTGGGCGAGCAGGACGGCAAGCGCAACCTGCAGGCCATCGCCCGGGCGCTGCACAGCGAATTGATGATCGGCACCTTGGGTGACCGCTTGATCGAAATGGCCGCAGGCTGGGGCATCGTGCTGGTGGTCTCCGGTCTGTACCTGTGGTGGCCGCGCGGGCGGCGTGGCGGCGTACTGTGGCTGCGCAAGACCGCCACTGGGCGCCTGTGGTGGCGCGACCTGCACGCGGTCAGCGGCTTCTGGGGCGCCGGCCTGCTGCTGGTGATGCTGCTCAGCGGCATGACCTGGACCGGGTTCTGGGGCAAGCAGTACGCCGAGCTGTGGAACCGCTTTCCCGCCGCGATGTGGACCGACGTGCCGCAGTCCACCCGCCAGGCCGGCGAGCTGAACCAGGCCCACCGCCAGACCGTGCCCTGGGCGGTGGAAAACACCCCCATGCCGCAATCGGGCGCCCACGCCGAACATGCCGGCCACCACATGACGTCCAGCGGGCCCGCCGCGCCGCAGGTCAGCCTGCAGCAGGTCGAGGACATCGCCACGGCCAGACGTGTGGCGCCCGGCTACAGCATCACCTTGCCCACCGGCGCGGAAGGCGTGTTCACCGTCTCGGTGTTCGCCGACGACCCACGCAACGACGCCACCCTGCATGTCGATCAATACGACGGCCGCGTCCTGGCCGAGGTCGGCTGGCGCGATTACAACACCGCCGCCCGTGCCACGGAGCTGGGCGTGAAGCTGCACGAAGGCATGATGTTCGGCGCGGCCAACCAGATCATCGTGCTGCTGGTGTGCCTGATGATCCTGCTGGGCTCGGTCAGCGGCCTGGTGATGTGGTGGAAGCGTCGACCCGCTGGCGGCCTGGGCGTGCCGCCACTGCGCCACGACCTGCCGCGCTGGAAGGCCGCGGTGGCGGTGATGCTGGTGCTGGGCGTGATGTTTCCGCTGGTGGGGGTGTCGATGCTGGTGTTGTGGGTTGTGGATAACCTGGTGGTGCGCCGGCAGCGTCTGACGGGTTAGAGCAAATCCATCGTCACCTGGGGTCCAGTCGGTACGTTTCGAGAGCACTGACAGCTGTGCGAATGCAGTTCCCACAGTGTGATTCACCCATTGGACTCAGGGGTAGACTCCAAGGCCGCTGGCACGGCCATCGCGGCTGATCGGAGCACCGAACCGGCTGCTCCGACAGGGGCGTGTATTCATCAAGCAGTGCACTGACCTGTAGGAGCGGCTTTAGCCGCGATGGCCGGCAACGCCGGCCCACACCAGCCACTGCGATTCCTCTGTAGAAATGCACTACTTGAACTGGGCCGGCGTTGCCGGCCCAACCCAACCACCACCCACTGGACAGGAAAAGCGGCTGCAACCCACACCTGCACCGCTTCCCTCGTGTCGATCTGTCGCGCTACGCCAGGTGGAGGCCATGGTAGCCTACGCGGCTACGTCTCTTCAGAAGACGGCCTTCTAATGGAATGCAGACCATGACCCGGACTACCCAAGCTGCGCCCGATGACCAGCACCTGCAACGCAACCTGACCAACCGCCACATCCAGCTCATCGCCATTGGCGGTGCCATCGGCACCGGCCTGTTCATGGGCTCGGGCAAGACCATCAGCCTCGCTGGCCCGTCGATCATCTTCGTCTACATGATCATCGGCTTCATGCTGTTCTTCGTCATGCGGGCGATGGGCGAGCTGCTGCTGTCGAACCTCCAGTACAAATCCTTCATCGACTTTTCCGCCGACCTGCTCGGTCCCTGGGCCGGTTACTTCACCGGCTGGACCTACTGGTTCTGCTGGGTGATCACCGGCATCGCCGACGTCATCGCCATCGCCGCCTACTCGCAGTTCTGGTTTCCCGACCTGCCGCAGTGGATACCGGCGCTGACCTGCGTGGCGGTGCTGCTGTCGCTGAACCTGGTGACGGTGAAGATGTTCGGCGAAACCGAATTCTGGTTCGCCATGATCAAGATCGTCGCCATCCTCGGCCTGGTCGCCACCGGCCTATACATGGTGGTCACCGGCTTCGAGTCGCCCAGCGGGCGCACCGCGCAACTGGCCAACCTGTGGAACGACGAGGGCATGTTCCCCCATGGCCTGATGGGCTTCTTCGCCGGTTTCCAGATCGCTGTGTTCGCCTTCGTCGGCATCGAGCTGGTGGGCACTACCGCCGCCGAAGCGAAGAACCCCGAGCGCACCCTGCCGCGGGCGATCAACTCGATTCCGATCCGCATCATCGTGTTCTACGTGCTGGCGCTGATCGCCATCATGGCCGTGACGCCGTGGCGCGATGTGGTGCCGGGCAAGAGTCCGTTCGTCGAGCTGTTCGTGCTGGCCGGCCTGCCGGCGGCGGCGAGCATCATCAACTTCGTGGTGCTGACCTCGGCGGCCTCTTCGGCCAACAGCGGCGTGTTCTCCACCAGCCGCATGCTCTACGGCCTGGCCCAGGAAGGCGACGCGCCGAAAGCCTTCGAAAAGCTGTCGCGCCGCGCGGTACCGGCCAACGGCCTGCTGTTCTCGTGCCTGTGCCTGATGCTGGGCGCGGTGATGATCTACCTGGTGCCTGACGTGGTCGAGGCCTTCACCCTGGTCACCACCGTGTCGGCGGTGCTGTTCATGTTCGTCTGGACGCTGATCCTGCTGTCGTACCTGACCTACCGCAAACGCCGCGCGGCCCTGCACCTGGCGTCGAAGTACAAGATGCCGGGCGGCCGCGTGATGTGCTACGTGTGCCTGGCGTTCTTCGCCTTCATTCTGGTGCTGCTGAGCCTGGAAGCCGACACCCGCTCGGCGCTGGTGGTGACGCCGATCTGGTTCGTGGTGTTGGCGGTGACGTATCGATTCGTGCGTAGCAAACGGCAATTGCGCCGCTGAGCGCAGGGCGATGATGGGCGTTCCTCAAGCATGAGGAGCGTCCGCGACTCACTGGCTGGTGCTGCCGATGGCCTGTCGGCTCGCACTCAGGACACGGCAGCTGCGCCAAGGGTCGCGTGGCAATGAGGGCGCACTTCAGACACGAAGGGCGCCCTTTTTCATTTCAGCGCTCGGCCTCGATGCCTTGCAAAACGGCCTCGGTTAAGGCCAGGCCTTTCTCCAGCGAGTTTTCCGTTGCCGCCAGCAGGCTGCGCGTCGGCTCGACTGCTTTCTCCAGCGCGATGGCATTGGTTTCGTAGGCCGCCCTCAATGCCGCGACTGCACATACCAGTGCATCTTCACTGTCGATCCCCTGGCGAACCGTGAACGTCGGGGGGTGGGCATAATTGCAGGTGCCGAAGGCTATACAGGCGGTGACTGAGCGGGGTGCGTTCGGATCAGGAGGGGTACATGAGGGTAGGCTCATGGGCGTACCTCTCGGGCATCGGAGAGACGTTCGAACGACAAGCGGGGTGGATCTGGGATGGATTTCTCAAGCATGGGCTACTCCTTGCAACGCTCTGTAATGTCGCTCCTTACCCATACGCCAATATAGGTGAGCGGAGCCGTGCGGGTTGGCGTGCCGGACAGAGAACCGGTGAGCCCGAAGGCTCCCACACACGGCGCCGCCCATAGAGGGTGCAGCCATGCAGAACACCACTGCCGTTGGCAGCCATGCTCAAACTCTGTCCTGTCTGGGACGCCAATCCCGTGCCGCAGAATCTACTGCGGTGCGGCACAGTACTCAAGATCCCAAAGGCTGTCAAAACGTTCGCTAACCTCTACAGCAGCGACCGTTCGGCATCCCACTCAACCGCAAAAAGACAGTACTCATAGGGCATCCCACCCCCCTGTAGGAGCGGCCGGCCAGCGCTCCGGTTCAGCCGCGATGGCTGGCGCAGCCGGCCCAATAGCAACAGCGCCATCCTCCACCCCCTATAGGCATACCGCATCCCATTAGCGCCAGGGATAGAGCTGGGCAGCATGCCGAGCTTTACACCGCCTGAACTGGGGCGGCGCTGCCGCCCATCGCGGCTAAAGCCGCTCCCACAAGGATCGCGTGGTGATGTCGATCGGGCTGTAGCCCACTTTGTTGGAGCAGCCGGTTCGGCGCTCCGATCAGCCGCGATGGACGGCGCAGCCGGCCCAACGCTTCAACTCGAACCCCCAAGAGACGCAACTTGCCGGTCGCTTGGCACAAGGCCCTCCTTCGAAACTCGTAAGCTGGACGCCAAGCCTCCATCATGCCTATAACTGGCATCGACGCCGACCTCCCCCGCGCCCCGTCCCAATTTTTCAACTTCCAACGAATAGCCCACATGACCCTAGCCATCCGCCCAGCCTCCCCCGACGACCTGCCCGGCATCCTCTCCATCTACAACGACGCGGTACACAACACCCTGGCGATCTGGAACGAGGTGCCGGTCGACCTCGCCAACCGCCAGGCCTGGTTCGCCGCCCGCCAGCAGCAGGGCTATCCGATCCTGGTGGCCGTCGACGACAGCGGCGTGCTGGGCTACGCCTCGTTCGGCGACTGGCGCCCGTTCGAGGGTTTCCGGCTGACGGTCGAACACTCGGTGTACATCCGCCACGACCAACGCGGCAAAGGCCTGGCGCCACGCCTGATGGCCGAACTGATCGCGCAGGCGCGCACCTGCGGCAAACATGTGATGGTGGCGGCCATCGAGAGCGGCAATGCCGCTTCGATCCGCCTGCATGAGCGTTTGGGGTTTGCCGTGACGGGGCAAATGGCCCAGGTGGGCGTGAAGTTCGGCCGTTGGCTGGACTTGACCTTCATGCAACTGCAGCTGGACGACCAACCAACCCCGCCGTAGGCACCGCCTGGAAAGCCTCGTGGCATCCAGCGTGGAATCGAGAGTCGGTGGAGGGCGTCCAGGGCCGCGGACGACCACCCGGACCACCTGAGTGCTGCCCCGCAGCCGCCTGATCGCGGCGCTTCAGGTCAGCGCTGGGTGAAGCGTCCCAGCTGCTGGCGCAACCTGCTGTTCTCGGTACGCAACTGCTGTACCTCCTCGAGCAACTCCAGCGCCAACGCTACGCCCTCCCATTCCAGCTGCAATTGCCGATGCAGCTTGACCGCCCGGCGGGTGCGCAGCGGCGCCTGATCGTCGAACAGCCAGTCTTGCGGCGTTCGCCCCTGCGGCTCGACGATGCCGTGCTCGACGATCTCGATCACGCAGTCGGCCGATACGTCGGCCTCGCGACACAGGGTATGCAGGTCCAGTTGCACGATCAGGGTGCGGCTCATGGTCACTTGCTCCAGTTGGCCCTCGGGTCGAAGGCGGCCTGTTCGGAAAGTTTGCTCCACAGCTCACGCGCTTTAGCATCGGATTGGCTAGGCATGACCACTTTGAGCTGCGCGTAGAGATCGCCGCGCTCGCCCTGCTTGTTGGTCAAACCCATGCCCTTGACGCGCAGACGCTGGCCGCTCTGGCTGTCGGGGCGGATGGTCAGGTTGATGCGCCCGGTCAGGGTCGGCACCGCGACCTTGGCGCCCAGCGCGGCCTCCCAAGGCGCCAGGGGCACGGTGATGATCAGATCGTGACCTTCGACGTCGAACTGCGGATGCGGCGCCAGACGCAGGGTCAGGAACAGATCGCCATTGGCGCCCCCGCCCAGACCCGGCGCGCCCTGGCCCTTGAGGCGGATGCGCTCGCCGTCGGTCACGCCCGCAGGAATCTTCACGTTGAGGGTTTTGGTGGTGAAGCCGGTGCGCTGCCCCATCGCATTGGTCTGCGGCACCTGGAAACTGATCTGTTTGGAGTCCTTGCTCAGGGTTTCTTCCAGGAAGATCGCCAGTTCCAGCTCCACGTCCTGCCCGCGGCGCCCCGCGCTGCGCTGCTGCTGTTGGCCACGGCCGAACGGGCTGCCGCCACGGGCTCCGAACATCGAACTGAAGAAATCGGAAAAGTCGCCGTTGTCGAAGCCGCCGCCACCGCCGCCGCGGTTCTCCCACCCGGGTGGGGCCTGGAACGGCCGGCCGTGCTGGCCGCCATATTTGCGGATCTCGTCGAATTCGGCCCGCTTCTGCGCGTCGCCCAGCACTTCATAGGCCTCGTTGGCCTCTTTGAATTTGTCTTCGGCGCCGGGCTCCTTGCTGACATCGGGGTGGTATTTGCGCGCCAGCTTGCGGTAGGCGGCTTTGATGGCCTTGTCATCCGCGCTCGGCTCGACGCCCAATATCTTGTAGTAGTCTTTGAAGTCCATCCAAGGGTCACCAATGTGAAGTTACATGTTGCAACTGTAGATAAGGCCCAAGGATAGCGGTTCAAGATCCGTTTGGGCGCTTCTTGCAACGGATGGCCGGTCTTGATTTAGCTGTCGGCTCGCATACACTGCGCGGCCGTTTTGCCTCCGGAAGCTTTTTTTCATGTCTGACCTCTCCCCGGCCCGCGCCTGCGGCATCGACTTCGGCACCTCCAATTCCACGGTCGGTTGGCACCGTCCGGGCGTCGAGTCGCTGATCGCGCTGGAAGACGGCAAGATCACCCTGCCCTCGGTGGTGTTCTTCAACCTCGAAGAACGCCGTCCGGTGTATGGCCGCCTGGCCCTGCACGAATACCTCGAAGGTTACGAAGGCCGGCTGATGCGTTCGCTCAAGAGCCTGCTCGGCTCCAAGCTGATCAAGCACGACACCAGCGTGCTGGGCACGGCGTTGCCGTTCAAGGACCTGCTGGGCATGTTCATCGGCGAGCTCAAGCAGCGCGCCGAGGCCGAGGCCGGGCGCAGCTTCGAGCAGGTGGTGCTGGGCCGCCCGGTGTTCTTCGTTGACGAAGACCCGGCCGCCGACCAGGAAGCCGAAGACACCCTGGCCGAGGTGGCGCGCAAGATCGGCTTCAAGGACGTGTCGTTCCAGTACGAGCCGATCGCCGCGGCCTTCGACTACGAAGCCAACATCGGCGGTGAAGAGCTGGTGCTGATCGTCGACATCGGCGGCGGTACGTCCGACTTCAGCCTGATCCGCCTCTCGCCCGAGCGCCACCTGCTCGACGACCGCCACAGCGACATCCTCGCCACAGGCGGCGTACACATCGGCGGCACCGACTTCGACAAGCAGTTGAGCCTGCAAGGCGTCATGCCGCTGTTCGGCTACGGCAGCCGCATGAAGAGCCAGGCGCTGATGCCGACCAGCTACCACCTGAACCTCGCCACCTGGCACACCATCAACGCGCTGTACTCGAAAAAGTCGCAGCTGGCCTTGGGCAGCATGCGCTACGACATTGAAGACACGCTGGGCATCGACCGGTTGTTCAACCTGATCGAGCAACGCGCCGGACACTGGCTGGCGATGGAAGTGGAAGCCAGCAAGATCGATCTCACCGCGCAGCCTTCGCGGCGCATCGACCTGAGCCGGGTCGAACCGGAACTGAGCGCCGAGCTGACCCGCGCGCTGTTCGAAAGCGCCATCGACGGGTTGCTCGAGCGGGTGCGCGGTAGCGTGCGCGAGCTGCTGGCCAAGGCCGGGGTGAGCGAGCAGCAGGTGGACACGGTGTTCTTCACGGGGGGTTCCAGCGGTATCCCGGCATTGCGCAACAGCGTGGCGGCCATGCTGCCCAACGCGCGGCATGTGGAAGGGAACATCTTCGGCAGCATCGGCAGCGGCTTGGCGATCGAAGCGCGCAAGCGCTATGGCACGGTGTGACCACAGCGTGCGGGGGCGATTGGCCAGGGTTTTGATTCATTCGCGCAGGTGTGCGATGTGGTTGGCGACTTGAATACTGTTCATTTCTCGTCACAACGCGTTGGGGCCAATAGGCCGGCTTCGCCGGCCATCGCGACTGATCGGAGCGCCGAACCGGCCGCGCCTACAGGGAGTGCGCACGCCGCATGGGATGCGCACTCCCTGTAGGAGCGGCTTCAGCCGCGATGGGCCGCGCAGCGGCCCCAGTACCTCCCCCCTATCGACAGACATGACGCCCGCTGCGGCGCGGCGAACGCCATCGCCAGGCTCAACGCGATTGCAGGCGGTAGCCGCGCTCCTGCAGGCAGGCGCCCAGGGCCTGCTGGTAGGCCTGCCAGACCGATTGGGCGGGGGCATAGGGCGCGTTGGCGGGGTCGAACCCGGACTGGCTCACGGCCCATTGATAACACTGGGCGCCGTCCTGCTGCTGTTGCTGCGCGCCTTGGCCGTACAGCGGCTCGACGTCGATGGCCGGCGCCGCGCCCGTTGAAGGCTGCGGCACAGGGCCTGGCATGGGCCGCGGCGCCGGCGAAGGCTGGGGCGCAGGCAGCGGTACGGGCTGCGGCTGCATCGCCGCCGGGTCGACCACCCGATACTGGCCGATGTCCGGCAGGTACTGGTAATAGACGCCGGCCACGATGAACAGCGGCTGCCCGTTCAGCCACACTTCCTGGGCGTAGTCCGGCAGCCCGTCGACCTGCAAGCCGTAGGGCGGGGTGACGACCACATAGGCGTTGCCGTACGGCCGATACCAGTACCCGCCCGAATAGAAGTAGTCCTGCCCGTGATAGGGAATCTTCCAATGCCGCTCGGCGAAGCCGTCGATGCGCTGCCCAGGCCGCAACAGCGGGCCACCGCCCCAGCCGTTGCCCTGCCCATGCGGTCGACCCGGCCAATCGCCGCCAGGGCGCTGACCGGGACCGCCGGCTTGCCATGAGCGATAGTCGCCTTCGCGACGGGGGATGTCGCGGTAGAAACCGGGGCGCGCCGGCTGCGTCTGCCAGACTTCGTCGCGGGAATTGAGCGGCGAATGGCCCGGCGCGTTCTGCGCAGCAGCGCCTTCGTTCGGTCCGGTTGCCGACGACGGCACTTCGGCTGGTAAAGGTGCGGCCTGCAAAGGTGCGGCCGGCACAGGCGCGGCCAGCCCCATGCACACCACACCCAAAATCGCCCACTGAGCGAAACCTGATTTCATCGCACCACCCTCGACCGACATTGGCATCAACGCCGTCGAGTCTACCCGCACCGTGCGCCTGGGCGGTGAATCGCGCGCATTAAAAAAGGGAGACCGCTGGGGGCCTCCCTCTCGAATGGTCGTCCGTGCTCGACGTGGATAACGTCGGCTCACCTCACCCGGTCTTCTGGACTGGATGTAGCTCGGGGGCCTGACGGATCCGGTGGGATGGCCTGGCCGCGAGCGCCTGTCTGAGGCGCCTCGCCGTGGACTGTTGTCCGAGCAGTGATTCTGTTGATAACGATAGGGCAAGCGACCCGGCACAAGATTGCGAATATTGCTGATTCAAATACTGCTTGCGCAATTTTTTACTATGATTCGATAATTCGCCGCAATCTGCACAGACAAGGCCTTGAACATGAGCAAACTCGATCGCTACGACCTGAACATCCTCGAAGAACTGCAACGCGATGCGCGCATTTCCAACCAGGAACTGGCCGAACGCATCGGCCTGTCGCCCTCGCCCTGCTCACGGCGGGTCAAACAGCTCGAAGACGACGGTTACATTTCCCGCCAGGTGGCCCTGCTCGATCGCAAGAAACTGGGCCTGAGCCTGACCGCCTACGTGCTGATCGGTATGGACCGGCATACCCCCGAGCGCTTCGAAAGCTTCGAAGCGGTGATCCGCAGCCTGCCGCAGGTGCTCGAATGCAGCCTGGTCACGGGCATGGACGCCGACTACCAGCTCAAGGTCGTGGTGCCCGACATGGACCATTACCAGAAACTGCTGCTCGGCAGCCTGACCCGTATCGAAGGCGTCACCAGCGTGCGCTCGAGCTTCGTGCTCAACCAGGTACTGGCCAGCACCGAGATGCCGCTGACCCACCTGCGCTGAATCGCAGCGACCGGTGGGGTATGCTCGCCGGTCGAACCACCCTTGAAGGAGCGCAGCGATGGACCCGGCAGTGTTCGAAGCATGGATGATGATCGGCCTGGTCAGTGCGCTGGTCGGTTTCATGGGTTTCATCGTCTGGGATCTGGCGAAGAAATCCAAAGCCGGGCGCTTGGGCACGCTGATCCTGTTTTTCGTACTGGGCCTGGGCGTGATGGCGTTCGTCGTCAAAACGGTGGCGGTGGCGTTGATCGAGGGCGTGTGACGCAGGCACGTGCGGCGACCAGGGTTTGTACAAAAAATCGCCGGGCGACGACCAGACAAGGCCGATGGCGACCCTGCGAAAACCGGCGGGGGCGCCTAGCCGGGGGCGCCTAGCCGGGGGCGCCTAGCCAAGGAAGCGGAGTTTACGGGTTGTAAATGAGCATTCCGCCGGGGCCGGCCTTCCGGCTTGTTGTCAACGCAGCCTGATCATCGCGCAGGCACTTCACGTACAAGGTCTAGCGTGGCACCGGCACCTCACGCCACGCCCCCGGCGCCAACCCCTCCAAGGCCCAATCGCCGATCCTCACCCGCACCAGGCGCAGCGTCGGCAGCCCGACTGCCGCCGTCATGCGGCGCACCTGGCGGTTGCGCCCCTCGCGGATGACCAGCTCCAACCAACAGGTCGGTACGCTTTTGCGAAAGCGTACGGGCGGTGTGCGCGGCCACAGCGTTGGCTCTTCGAGCGCGCGCGCTTGAGCTGGCAAGGTCGGCCCGTCGTTGAGTACGACGCCTTTGCGCAACTGCTGCAACTGCGCCTCGCTGACCTCGCCCTCGACCTGCACCCAATAGGTTTTCGCCAGCTTGTGCCTGGGGTCGGCAATGCGCGCCTGCAAACGCCCGTCGTTGGTCAGCAGCAACAGGCCTTCGCTGTCGCGGTCCAGCCGCCCGGCCGGGTAGATGCCGGGAATGTCGACGAAGTCCTTGAGCGTGGCGCGCCCTTCGCCGTCGCTGAACTGCGTCAGCACATCGAAGGGTTTGTTCAGCAGGACCAGCCGCGGCTCGGCCGGTGGCGCCTTGGGCGGGCGCCGTGTGGCGGAAGACCGCGCCGAGGGACGGCGCGGGTTGGAACGGGATGGCGGGGGCATGCGACCTCAGCGGAACGGCGGCTCGTCGAAGCTGCGCAGTTTACGCGAGTGCAGCGCGTTCAGCTCGGTGCGCAGCAGGTCCAGGGCGGCGATGCCGATTTTCAGGTGCTGGCTCACGGCGCGGTTGTAGAAGGCATTGGCCGAGCCCGGCAGTTTGATTTCGCTGTGCAGCGGTTTGTCGGACACGCACAGCAAGGTGCCGTAGGGCACCCGCAGGCGGTAGCCCTGGGCGGCGATAGTGCCGCTTTCCATGTCCACTGCCACGGCCCGCGAGAGGTTGATCAGCGGTCGCTCCTGGGCCCAGCGCAATTCCCAGTTGCGGTCGTCGTAGGTCAGTACGGTGCCGGTGCGCAGGCGTTTTTTCAGCTCGTCGCCGCGCTCGCCGGTGACGTGCGCCGCGGCCTCCTGCAAGGCCAGCTGCACCTCGGCCAGGGCCGGGATGGGAATGTTCGGCGGCACCACGCGGTCGAGAATGCCGTCGCGACGCATGTAGGCATGGGCCAGCACGTAATCGCCGATGGTCTGCGACTGGCGCAGGCCACCGCAGTGGCCGATCATCAGCCAGCAGTGCGGGCGCAGCACGGCCAGGTGGTCGGTGATGTTCTTGGCGTTGGACGGGCCGACGCCGATGTTGACCAGGGTGATGCCGTCGCCGTCGGCGGCGATCAAGTGATAGGCCGGCATCTGGTAGCGGTGCCAGACCACGCTGGCGACCAGGGCCTGGGTCTGCACTTCGTCCATGGCCTTGTCGACGATCACGTTGCCCGGCAGCACCAGGCGCACGAAGCGCGGGTCTTGGCGCAGTCTTTCCAGGCCGTGGGCGATGAACTGGTCGACGTAGCGGTGGTAGTTGGTCAGCAGGATCCACGGCTGCACGTGGCGCCAGTCGCTGCCGGTGTAATGCACCAGGCGGCGCAGGGAAAAGTCCACGCGGGTGGCGTCGAACAGCGCCAGCGGCAAGGCCTCGGCGTTGCCCCAGTCCCACTGGCCGTCGGCGATGTCGTCGGTGGCGGCGGACAGGTCGGTGCTGGGGAAGACCCGCGCCAGCGCCGCAGCGGTGATACCGCTGCCGGCCAGTTCGTCGCCCTGATCGACCACATAGGGGTAGGGAATGCTCTGCTCGCTCATGCCCACTTCGACGGTGACGGTGTAGTCGTTCATCAACGGCCGCAATTGGTCGAGCAGGTAGCCACGGAAGGCCTCGGGCTGGGTCACGGTGACGCTATAGACGCCATCGACCTGGACCTTGGCATAGGCCCGCGTGGTGGCCGCCACCTCGCCCTGGCTGGCGTAGGTCAGACGGATGGCCGGGTAACGGTACAGCGCCCGCTCGGCGGCGGTGGGTTCGGTACGGTCCTTGAGGTAGCGCTTGAGGGCCTGGCTGAGGGCCCCGGTGGCCTGTTGATGCAAGGCCGCCAGACGGTCGACGGCCTGTTCGGGGGTATCTACGACTTCAAACGCGTGGCTCACACTGTGCTTCCTGTCTGGGACATGCAGGCGTCCATCTTGCCTCGGTTGCGCGGGAAATACATCCCCGGCCACGCGCCATCAATCCACTTGCCGGACGCTGCGTCCGCGCCGTCCGCACGTCGCCTTCGCTGCGCCCGGACAGCCTGCCGTAGACACGTGCGATGCCGACCAGACGGCTGCCGATCGACCCTCGCCGAGCGTCGCGTCAGCCGCTTCGAGCGACGGCCTGGCATGCATCGGTCAGGGCACTGTATCCACTCGACAGGCAGGGGTAACGGCTCGTCATACAAACCGGTCAGGCCCGATTCGCACCAAGCGGTTTGGTGTTAAGCTCGCCGACCATGAATATCTACAGCTCACGCCCTGTTGTCCTTTGTCTCTCCGGCCACGACCCCAGTGGCGGCGCCGGCTTGCAGGCAGACATCGAAGCCCTGCTGGCGCAAGGTTGCCATGCGGCCCCGGCCGTGACCGCGCTGACCGTGCAGGACACCGTCAACGTCACCGACTTCCGCGTGCTCGACCGCGAATGGGTGCTGGCCCAGGCCAACGCCGTGCTGGCCGACTCCGAAGTCGCGGCGGTCAAGCTCGGCATGCTCGGCTCCATCGAGATGGTCGACACGGTCGCCGAACTGCTGGCGGCCCATCCGCACCTGCCCATGATCTGCGACCCGGTGCTACGCGCCGGCGGCGGCGGCCGGCTGGGCAAGGACGAAGTCGGCTATGCGCTGCGCGAACGCTTGCTGCCGCTGGCCCTGATCGCCACGCCGAACCTGCCCGAAGCGCGCATCCTCGCCGAGCTGCCCGAGGGCAGCGCCGACGAATGCGCCGAGGTGCTGCTGCCGTTTTGCCGCAACCTGCTGATCACCGGCGGGCATGGCGACGAAGCGCAGATCCACAACCGTCTGTACCGCCGAGGCGGCGCGCCGCTGACCTGGACCTGCGAGCGCCTGCCGGGCAGCTACCACGGCTCGGGCTGCACCCTGGCCAGCGCCCTCGCCGGCCGCCTGGCCCAGGGCGAGCAACTGCACAGCGCGGTGCCCAGCGCCCTCGACTACACCTGGCGCACCCTGCGCGACGCCGAGCGGCTCGGCCGCGGCCAGTTCGTGCCGCGCCGTCTGCCCCTGGATTTCTGTTCCTGAACAGCACGAGGTCTGCCATGGCCCTACGCGGTCTCTACGCCATCACCGATAGCCACCTGCTGGCCGGGCGCCTGCTGCCCTATGTCGAGGCAGCGCTCGACGGCGGCGTGTGCCTGCTGCAGTACCGCGACAAGAGCGACGACGCCGGCCGCCGTATGAAGGAAGCCGAGTCCTTGTTGCGCCTGTGCGAGCGCTACGGCACGCAGTTGATCATCAACGACGACGCCGAACTGGCCGCGCGCCTTGGCGTCGGCGTGCACCTGGGGCAGACCGACGGCCCGCTGAACCCAGCACGCGCACTGCTCGGCCCTAAAGCGGTGCTCGGCGCCACCTGCCATGCCAGCCTGGGGCTGGCCGCCCAGGCCGCCGCCGAAGGCGCCAGCTACGTCGCCTTCGGCCGCTTCTTCAATTCCGTCACCAAACCCGGCGCGCCGGCGGCCAGCCTCGAACTGCTGGCCCAGGCCCGCGCCGCGATCAAGCTGCCCATCGCCGCGATCGGTGGCATCACCCTCGACAACGCCGCCCCGCTGGTCGCCCATGGCGCCGACCTGCTGGCGGTGATCCACGGCCTGTTCGGTGCCGACAGCGCGCAGGATGTCACCCGCCGCGCCCGCGCCTTCAACGCCCTGTTCGCTTCCTGATTCAAGAGAGTTCACCCATGTCCCGTTCCGAAGACCTGTTCGCCCAAGCCCAGAAACACATTCCCGGTGGCGTCAACTCGCCGGTTCGCGCCTTCCGCAGCGTGGGCGGCACCCCGCTGTTCTTCAAACACGCCGAAGGCGCCTACGTGGTCGACGAGGACGACAAACGCTACGTCGATTACGTCGGTTCCTGGGGCCCGATGATCCTCGGCCATGGCCACCCGGACGTCCTGGAGTCGGTGCGCAAGCAGTTGCAGCACGGGTTGTCGTACGGCGCGCCGACGGCGATGGAAACCGAAATGGCCGACCTGGTCTGCTCGATCGTGCCGTCGATGGAGATGGTGCGCATGGTCAGCTCCGGCACCGAAGCCACCATGAGCGCCATTCGCCTGGCCCGCGGCTACACCGGGCGCGATGCCATCATCAAATTCGAAGGCTGCTACCACGGCCACTCCGACAGCCTGCTGGTCAAAGCCGGCTCCGGCCTGCTGACCTCGGGCGTGCCGAGCTCGGCGGGCGTGCCGGCAGATTTTGCCAAGCACACCCTGACCCTGCCCTTCAACGACCTGGCCGAAGTCGAGAAGACCCTGGCCGAAGTGGGCCAGACCGTGGCCTGCATCATCGTCGAGCCGGTAGCCGGCAACATGAACTGCGTGCCGCCCGCGCCGGGCTTCCTCGAAGGCTTGCGCGCGCAGTGCGACAAGCATGGCGTGGTGCTGATCTTCGACGAAGTGATGACCGGTTTCCGTGTCTCGCTCGGCGGCGCCCAAGGCCACTATGGCGTCACCCCGGACCTCTCGACCTTCGGCAAGATCGTCGGCGGCGGCATGCCGGTCGGCTGCTTCGGCGGCAAGCGCGCGATCATGGAATGCATCGCCCCGCTCGGCCCGGTCTATCAGGCCGGTACCCTGTCGGGCAATCCGTTGGCGATGGCGGCGGGCCTGACCACCCTGCGTCTGATCAGCCGCGAAGGCTTCCACAAAGAGCTCACCGACTATACCAGCCGCATGCTCGAAGGCCTGCAGGAACGTGCCGACGCGGCGGGCATTCCGTTCGTGACCACCCAGGCGGGCGGCATGTTCGGCCTGTACTTCAGCGGCGCCGACGACATCGTCACCTTCGACGACGTCATGGCCAGCGACGCGCAGCGCTTCAAACGGTTCTTCCACCTGATGCTCGGAGGCGGTGTGTACCTGGCGCCGAGCGCGTTCGAAGCCGGTTTCACCTCCATCGCCCATGGCGACGCCGAGCTGCGGATCACCCTCGACGCCGCCGAGCGCGCGTTCGCCAAGCTCGAATAAGCAGACGGCAACACGGTGGGGACGGGCCTTGGCGTCCCCACCATAGAATTTCGCGTAAATCTTTGTAAGGTTTGCCTCGCTTATCCCATAATGTGCCACCAGAGACATTGGCCGCAGCTTTGCAGAGGTAAGTCTATCCCCATGAACCGCACCGGCCGCGCCCTGACCCTGGGGTGCCTGTTGCTTGCCACGCCCCTGCTGTCGCTGGCAGAGGAAGGCAACTCGTTGCTGATCCCAGCCACGGGCCGCTGCACGCTCAACACTCAGCCCCAAGACCTCAAGCAGGCGCTGCAAACCTGTGAGCGTCTGGCCGAAGCCGGCGAGGCCGAGGCGCAGTACGAACTAGGCGAGCACTTCTATACGCAGTCCCCGCAGCAACTGCAAAAGGCCCTCGACTGGTTCCAGAAGGCTTCTCTGCAAGGCCATGCCCAGGCCCAGTACCGGCTTGGCGGCATGTTCTTCCGGGGTGAAGGGGTCAAGGCCAACCACGTACAGGCCTACATCCTGCTGAAGATGGCGGCGGTCAACGGCGCCGAAGATGCGCTGGACATGGCCGACGAGGTCACCGAACAGATGCCGCGCGAAGAGCTGGAGCATGCTACCCAGGTGCTGGGGCAGATTTTCCGCAAGTACCTCCTGGAGTTGCAGACCGCCGAGGGGCGCTCGCCGTTCGCGCCGCTGCCTTGAACCGGACCGGTCTCAGCGCTCAGGCGCTGGCATCGGGAAGGGCATGACGTTACCCGAACCTTTGGCCTCACTGATCTTCGCCGTTCCCAGACGCTCCACTTCGTCGATGCGCACGATCGACTGCATGGGAACGAAACTGCGGATCACCCCCTCGAACTGGGCCTTGAGCTTTTCTTCGCCCGGATCGACCACCAGCTGGCTGCGCTCGCCGAAGACGATTTCCTCGATTTCCAGAAAACCCCACAGGTCGCTCTGGAAGATCTGCTTGGCATACAGTTCGAAGACCTGGCCCTGGTTGAGGAAGATCACTTTGTAGATGGCAGGTTCGGGCTTGCTCATGGTCGATAGGAAAATACATGCGGGAAAAGGGCCGGCATCATAGCAGAGCCACGCCCCCGTAGATTGGCCACCGGGCAGGATCACCAATGCCAGCAAGGCTTTACCGCCGCCACCCGAATCGCCAGCCGGGGCGGGGATCGTCTTTCGCCGACCCTTGATCGTTTCAGTGCTTTCGTCGCTGTCATTCAGGGGTTATTCTTCAGCCACATTCATTGCCGTCGAGCGGCCAAAAACCACCTTGAACGCACCCACGCCTCCCCATCGTTTCCTCCTCGAGCCTTTCGAGGCCCATCGGTTCGCCAACTTGAGCGGCCAGTTCGACGAGCACCTGCGGCTGATCGAACAACGCCTGGGCATCGAAATCCGCAACCGCGGCAATCAGTTCGAACTGATTGGCGAAGCCAAAGCCACCTCCAACGCCGAACAGCTGCTGCGCCGCCTCTATCGCGAGGCCAAGGCCACCGAACTGTCCCCTGAAATCGTCCACTTGTATCTGCAGGAGTCCTCGGTGGAAAACATCGACAACCCGGCCGTGAACGAGGTCAGCGTTTCCTTGCGCACGCGCAAAGGCCCCATTCGTCCACGCGGCGTCAATCAACAGCGCTACGTGCAGAAGATCCTCGCCAACGACATCAACTTCGGTGTCGGCCCGGCCGGTACCGGCAAGACCTACCTCGCCGTGGCCTGCGCGGTCGATGCGCTGGAGCGCGAACAGGTGCGGCGCATCCTGCTGGTGCGCCCGGCGGTCGAGGCGGGCGAAAAGCTCGGCTTCCTGCCCGGCGATCTGGCGCAGAAGATCGACCCCTACCTGCGGCCGCTGTACGACGCCCTGTACGAAATGCTCGGCTTCGAGCACGTGGCCAAGCTGATCGAGCGCCAGGTGATCGAGATCGCGCCACTGGCCTACATGCGCGGTCGCACGCTGAACAACAGCTTCATCATCCTCGACGAGAGCCAGAACACCACGCTCGAGCAGATGAAGATGTTCCTCACCCGCATAGGCTTCGGCTCCACGGCGGTGATCACCGGCGACATCACCCAGGTCGACCTGCCGCGCGGCACCAAGTCGGGCCTGGCGCACGTGATCAATGTGCTCAAGGACGTCGAAGGCATCAGCTTCACCCACTTCGAGCCCAAGGACGTGGTGCGCCACCCGCTGGTGCAACGCATCGTCGAAGCCTACGACCGCTTCGAAGCCCTGCAAGCCGCCGAGGCGCCTGGCAAAGATGCTTGAACTCGATCTGCAACGGGCCTCCAGCGCGGCGGCCCCGGGCGACGCCGACTTGCGCCGCTGGTGCGAACTGGCGCTGCGCCAGCGCAGCGCCGACTCCGAGCTGACCATCCGCCTGGTCGACGAGGCCGAAGGCCGCGAGCTGAACCGCACCTGGCGGCACAAGGACTACGCCACCAACGTGCTGTCCTTCCCCGCCGACGTGCCCGAGGAACTGCTCGACATCCCGCTGCTCGGCGACCTGGTGATCTGCATCCCGGTGGTCGAGCGCGAGGCCCGCGAGCAAGGCAAGGCACTCGAGGCGCATTGGGCACACCTGGTGATCCACGGCTGCCTGCACCTGCTCGGCTACGACCACATCGACGATGAGGAAGCCGAGGAGATGGAAGCCCTGGAACGCACGCTACTGGCGGAGCTGGGTCACCCCGACCCCTACGCCGACGATGACCATTCACACACCGACCACTGCAAGGAACACGAGTAACCGCCATGAGCGAAGACCGATCGAGCAACGGGCAGAAGTCCTGGCTGGGTAAACTGACCCAGGCTTTTGCCCATGAGCCGAAAAACCGCCAGGAGCTTCTCGAGCTGCTGCGCGAAGCCCATCAGAACAAGCTGCTCGACAGCGAAGCGCTGGCCATCGTCGAAGGCGCCATCCAGGTCGCCGACCTGCAGGTGCGCGACATCATGGTGCCGCGCTCGCAGATGATCAGCATCAAGGCCAGCCAGACGCCCCGCGAGTTCCTGCCTGCGGTGATCGACGCCGCGCACTCGCGCTATCCGGTGATCGGCGAAAGCCACGACGATGTGCTCGGGATTCTCCTGGCCAAGGACCTGCTGCCGCTGATCCTCAAGGAAAACGGCGACAGCTTCGACATCAAGCAGTTGCTGCGCCAGGCCACCTTCGTGCCTGAGTCCAAGCGCCTCAACGTGCTGCTGCGCGAGTTCCGCGCCAACCACAACCACATGGCCATCGTGGTCGACGAATACGGCGGTGTGGCGGGCCTGGTGACCATCGAGGACGTGCTCGAGCAGATCGTCGGCGACATCGAAGACGAGCACGACGTCGAGGAAGACAGCTACATCAAGCCGCTGCCCAACGGCGACTTCCTGGTCAAGGCGCTGACGCCCATCGACAACTTCAACGAGTTCTTCGACGGTGAGTTCTCCACCGAAGACTTCAACACCGTCGGCGGTCTGGTCATGACGGCCTTCGGCCATCTGCCCAAGCGCAACGAGACCACGGAAATCGGCACCTGGCGCTTCCGTATCCTCAACGCCGACAGCCGACGCATCCATTTGCTGCGCCTGACCCCGATCAACCGTTAAGGACTCCCATGCGCTGGATCACCCGTCCCGGCTGGCCCGGTAATCTGCTGGCCGTGGCGGCCGGCGCCTCGACCCTGCTGGCCCTGGCGCCCTTCGACCTGTGGCCGCTGGCCTTGCTGTCGATCGCCCTGTTCTACGCCGGTCTGCGCGAGCTGAGCCCACGTCAGGCCATGGGCCGCGGCTGGTGCTTCGGTTTCGGCCTGTACGGCGCCGGCACCAGCTGGATCTACGTCAGCATGACCACCTACGGCGGCGCCTCGCCGCTGTTGGCGGTATTGCTGCTAGTGGCGTTCTTCGCCGGCGTCGCCTGGTTCTTCGCCCTACCCGCCTGGGTCTGGGCGCGCTGGCTGCGCCGCCGCGACGCGCCGCTGGCCGATGCCTTGAGCTTCGCCGCGCTGTGGCTGCTGCAGGAGGCCTTCCGAGGCTGGTTCCTCACTGGTTTCCCTTGGCTATATGCCGGTTACAGCCAATTGGCCGGACCTTTGGCAGGCCTGGCGCCGCTGGGCGGCGTGTGGCTGGTGTCGTTCGTCCTGGCCTTGAGTGCGGCGCTGCTGTGCAATCTGTATCGCCTGCGCGCGCAACCCAAGGCCCTGGCCTTGGGTGCACTGCTGCTGGTCGCGCCCTGGATCGTCGGCGTGGCCCTCAAAGGCCACGCCTGGACCCGCCCTGCGGGCGAGCCACTGAGCGTGGCGGCGATCCAGGGCAACGTCGAGCAGGACTTGAAATGGGACCCGGCGCACATCAATGCGCAACTGGCGCTGTACCGCGACCTGAGCCTGAACGCCAAGCCCGTGGACCTGCTGGTCTGGCCGGAAACGGCCGTGCCCATCCTCAAGGACCAGGCCCAAGGTTACATCGACATGATGGGCGGCTTCGCCAGCGGGCGGCACTCGGCGCTGATCACAGGCGTGCCGGTGCGCGAGGAAGTCGACGGGCAGCGTCGCTTCTATAACGGCATAACCGCCACCGGCGAAGGCAGCGGCACCTACCTCAAGCAGAAACTGGTGCCCTTCGGCGAGTATGTGCCGCTGCAAGACCTGCTGCGCGGCGCCATCGAGTTCTTCAACCTGCCGATGTCCGACTTCGCCCGCGGGCCGGCGGACCAGCCGTTATTGCAGGCCAAGGGCTACCGGATCGCGCCGTACATCTGCTACGAGGTGGTGTATCCGGAGTTCGCTGCGGGTCTTGCGGCGCGCAGCGACCTGCTGCTGACGATCAGCAACGACACCTGGTTCGGCACCTCGATCGGCCCGCTGCAACACTTGCAGATGGCACAAATGCGCGCGCTGGAGGCCGGCCGTTGGATGATCCGCGCCACCAACAACGGCGTCACGGCGTTGATCGACCCGCAGGGCCGCATCACCGCCGAGGTGCCGCAGTTCGAACAGGCGATTCTCTACGGGGAAGTGGTACCGATGCAGCAGCTGACGCCCTATCTGCAATGGCGTTCGTGGCCGCTGGGCTTGCTCTGTGCGCTGCTGCTGGGCTGGGCGCTACTGTCTCGGGTCAAAGCCCGGGCGCTTTGAAGGCTCTAGGTCCAAAAAGGTCTGGGGCGGCGTTTGATGTCAGTCAGTTGAACAGGGGTAGTGTCACTTGGGGCTGCTCTGCAGCCCATCGCGGCTCAAGCCGCTCCTACAGGGACGTGTATTCATCAAGCAGTGCACTGACACCTGTAGAAGCGGCTGGCCGGCGCTCCGGTGCAGCCGCGGTGGCCGGCACCGCCGGCCTGACGGCAGCGACGCTTTCCGACAGCAGTACGCACTCACCCAAAAACCTCGAAGGCTTGACCGCCAACGGAGTATCAGGTCGAAATAGGCCGAGCCCCCACCTGTACCTCAATAGAACAACCGATACGCCAGCAACCCCAACGCCTCGTTCAACAACTGTGCGTTCTGCCCAATGGCCCGGCTCTCCGGCAACAGGCCGGCGAAGGGTCGGCTTTCGGCACTGCCGAGCGCGCCCATCGGCGCCGCGATCACCGTGAAGCCTGCGCGCTCGAAACTCCAGCGCGCGCGCGGCATGTGCCAGGCCTGGGTCACCAGCACGATGCGGCGCTTGCCCAGGGGTTGCAGCACCTCGGCGCTGTAGACGGCGTTTTCCCAGGTGGTGCGGCTGCGCCCCTCCTGCCAGCTCACGGCAACGCCGAAATCCGCTTGCAGACGTTCGGCCATCAACTGCGCCTCGCTGGGCGGCTCGCCGAAATGCAGGCCGCCGCTGGTCAGGAGCGGCAGGCCAGAGGCCTTGGCCAGGTTCGCCGCGAAGCGCATGCGCTCCAGTGCCAGCAAGCTCGGCTGGTCGCTGCCGCCCCAGGCCGGGTCGCCACGTTCGCGGCCGGCGCCCAGCACCACGATGGCCTCCGCCTGCTGCGCCAACTGCGGCCAGGCCTGCACTGCCAGCGGCGCCTCGCGCTCCAGCAGACGCGCGCCCTGCTGCACCACCAACGGCAGACTCATCAGCCACAGACCGGCCAGGCCCATGACGAAGCACAGGGTCGAAAGCCGCGGGAAGCGCCCGCGCAGGCACCAGCCCAGCAGCAGCAAGAGGATCAGCACACCGGGCGGCAACAGCCATTGTTTGATGAAAAAGCGAAGGGGCATGGCGCATACCTCATGACAAGGCGTGCAGACTAGGAGGATCGGCGCCGGCCCTCAAGGGCAACGGACGCCGATCAAGTCGAGAGCGTGTAATGAAAGCCCGGAAGCGGGCTGGAAAGGCCGTGGAGGCCGTATCTACCTGAGGGTCGGCGTGCGCGGCCTGGCGGCGACGTCTGGGCGTTTCCTGTCTTTAAGCCAGACGATTCTGGCCGTGCCGGTAGCTGCTTGCGGGTCGCTGCCGGCCTGCCCCAGGCGGCCTTGCGCGTGCACCTTCAACCAGGCCTTGATCACCTCGAACTCGGCCTGGCTCAAGCCGCGCAACTCCAGCTCGACAGGTGCCTGGTCGCGCAGCCTGGCTGCGGTTCTGGCCGTTTCCAGCGCCAGACCCAGGCGGTCGATCAGACGTTCGTAGACCTCAGGTTTGGTCTTGCTTAGCTGCGAATCTCCCATCTACTCACCTCTTCGAAGATAACGACATCTCCCCCAGCCCTGAGCTTAGCGTCACTCGCCAAAGCAGCAGGCCGCCGCGACCAACGGCCCCCCGGCATAGATTGGTTAGCCACCGGCGGCGGCGCTCATGTATGCTACGGCGCTCACTCCATCGACGCCGGAGTACCGGACGCAGCGAGCTCGCGCTGCCTGGAACAGGGTCTTTCCTCTCTCAGCAAAAAGTAGCCATGCACGAACAATACACGCCCCGTGATATCGAAGCCGCCGCCCAGTCTTTCTGGGACGCGCAACAGTCGTTCGCCGTCAATGAACAGCCAGGCAAAGACACCTACTACTGCCTATCGATGTTCCCGTACCCGAGCGGCAAGCTGCACATGGGGCACGTGCGCAACTACACCATCGGCGACGTGATCGCCCGCTACCAGCGCATGCTCGGCAAGAACGTGCTGCAGCCCATGGGCTGGGACGCCTTCGGCATGCCGGCGGAAAACGCCGCGATGAAGAACAATGTCGCGCCGGCCAAGTGGACGTACGAAAACATCGACTACATGAAGACCCAGCTCAAGAGCCTGGGTCTGGCCATCGACTGGTCGCGCGAAGTAACCACCTGCAAGCCGGACTACTACCGCTGGGAACAATGGCTGTTCACCCGCCTGTTCGAAAAAGGCGTGATCTACCGCAAGAACGGCACCGTGAACTGGGACCCGGTCGACCAGACCGTGCTGGCCAACGAGCAGGTCATCGATGGTCGCGGCTGGCGTTCGGGCGCGCTGATCGAGAAGCGCGAAATCCCCATGTACTACTTCCGCATCACCGACTACGCCGACGAGCTGCTGGAAAGCCTCGACGAGTTGCCGGGCTGGCCCGAGCAGGTCAAGACCATGCAGCGCAACTGGATCGGTAAGTCGCGCGGCATGGAAGTACAGTTCCCCTATGACCAGGCCAGCATCGGCCATAGCGGTACGTTGAAAGTCTTCACCACCCGCCCCGATACCCTGATGGGCGCCACCTACGTGGCCGTCGCCGCCGAGCACCCGCTGGCCACCCAGGCGGCGCAGAATGACCCCGAGCTGCAAGCGTTCATCGATGCCTGCAAGGCCGGTAGCGTGGCCGAGGCCGACATGGCCACCCAGGAAAAGAAAGGCATGCCGACCGCACTGCGCGTCGAGCACCCCCTGACCGGCGAGAAGCTGCCGGTATGGGTCGCCAACTACGTGCTGATGCACTACGGCGACGGCGCGGTGATGGCCGTGCCTGCCCACGACGAGCGCGATTTCGAATTCGCCCGCAAGTACCAGTTGCCGATCAAGGCCGTGGTGCGCACCAGCCTGGGCGACGAAGTCGGCAGCGAGTGGCAGGACGCCTACGGCGAGCACGGCCAGCTGATCAACTCCGGCGAGTTCGACGGCCTGGACTTCAGCGGCGCCTTCGACGCCATGGAAGCCGCGCTGATCGGCAAGAATCTCGGCAAGTCGCGCACCCAGTTCCGCCTGCGCGACTGGGGCATCAGCCGCCAGCGTTACTGGGGCTGCCCGATCCCGATCATCCACTGCGCCACCTGTGGCGACGTGCCGGTGCCCGAAGACCAGCTGCCCGTGACCCTGCCGGAAAACGTCGTGCCCGACGGCGCCGGCTCACCCCTGGCGCGCATGCCCGAGTTCTACGAATGCATCTGCCCCAAGTGCGGCAGCGCGGCCAAGCGCGAAACCGACACCATGGACACCTTCGTCGAGTCGTCCTGGTACTTCGCCCGCTATGCCTCGCCCCACTATGAAGGCGGCATGGTCGATCCGAAAGCGGCCAACCACTGGCTGCCGGTGGACCAGTACATCGGCGGCATCGAACACGCCATCCTGCACCTGCTGTACGCGCGTTTCTTCCACAAGCTGATGCGCGACGAAGGCCTGGTCACCTCCAACGAGCCGTTCAAGAACCTGCTGACCCAGGGCATGGTGGTCGCCGAGACCTACTACCGCGTGGCCAGCAACGGCGGCAAGGACTGGTTCAACCCGGCCGATGTCGAGCTCGAGCGCGATGCCAAGGCCAAGATCATTGGCGCACGTCTGAAAAGCGACGGCCAGCCGGTGGAAATCGGCGGCACCGAGAAGATGTCCAAGTCCAAGAACAACGGCGTCGACCCACAGTCGATGATCGACGCCTACGGCGCCGATACCTGCCGCCTGTTCATGATGTTCGCCTCGCCGCCCGATGCCAGCCTGGAGTGGTCCGATTCCGGCGTCGAAGGCGCCAGCCGCTTCCTGCGTCGCGTCTGGCGTCTGGCCCAGGCCCATGTCGCCCAGGGCCTGCCCGGCTCGCTCGACATCGCTGCCCTGGACGATGCGCAGAAGACCATCCGCCGCGCCATCCACTCGGCGATCCGCCAGGCCGGCACCGACGTGGGTCAGTTCCACAAGTTCAACACCGCCATCGCCCAGGTGATGACCCTGATGAACGTGCTGGAGAAAGCCCCGCAAGCCAGCGCACAAGACCGTGCCTTGCTGCACGAAGGCCTGGAGGCCGTCAGCCTGCTGCTGGCACCGATCACCCCGCACATCTCCCACGTGCTGTGGAACCACCTCGGCCATGACGGCGCGGTGATCGATGCCGCCTGGCCTGTCGTGGACGAATCCGCGCTGGTGCAGGACAGCATCGTGCTGGTGGTACAGGTCAACGGCAAGCTGCGTGGCCAGGTGGAAATGCCTGCCGCCGCCAGCCGCGAAGAAGTCGAAGCCGCGGCACGCAGCAACGAAAACGTCCTGCGCTTCATCGATGGCCTGACGATTCGCAAGGTCATCGTGGTACCGGGCAAGCTGGTCAACATCGTCGCCAACTGATGGCAACGCCTGCGCGCCGAGGGCGGGCAGGCGGAATCGGCCCACAAGGGAGCTACAACATGATCAAACGCAATCTGCTGGTGATGGGCCTGGCCGTCATGCTCAGCGCCTGCGGTTTCCAGTTGCGCGGCACTGGCACCAACGAACTGAGCATCAAGGAACTGGACGTCACGGCGCGCAACGCCTACGGCGAGACGGTCAAGCAGCTGCGCAACACCCTGGAAAACAGCGGCGTAAAGCTCTACGGCGGCGCGCCTTACCATCTGGTGCTGCTCAACGAGCGCGAAGACCAGCGTGCAGCCAGCTACACCGGCGGCTCGCGCACGGCCGAATACGAGCTGACCACCGCAGTGGACTACGCGGTGAAAGGCTTGAACGACGCCACGCTGCTGCAAGACAAGATCGAAGTGAACAAAGTCTACGTACGCGACGGCAACAACGTCATCGGCTCCAGCCAGGAAGCCAGCAAGGTGCGCAAGGAAATGCGCAACGAGCTGGTGCAACGCTTGGTGGTACGTTTGCAGCAACTGACGCCTTCGCGCCTCGACGAGCTGCAACGCAAAGCCGACCTGCGCGCCAAGGCCGACGCCGAAGCCCTGGACGCCGCGCGCCGTGCGCAAGACGCCACGCCCCAGCAATCGCCGATGGAAATCCCGGCCAACTGAGCCTGAACGGGGCACGCCTGTGCCCCGCCCTACCCCATGAAGCTCGCTCCCGCCCAGCTCAACAAACACTTGCAAGGCGACCTGGCACCGGTCTACATCGTCAGTGGCGATGACCCGCTGCTGTGCCAGGAAGCTGCCGACGCCATCCGCGCCGCCGCGCGCCGGCAGGGCTTCGACGAACGCCAGGTGTTCAGCGCCGATGCCAACTTCGACTGGGGCACCCTGCTCCAGGCCGGGGCCAGCCTGTCGCTGTTCGCCCAGCGGCGCCTGCTGGAACTGCGCTTGCCGTCGGGCAAGCCCGGTGACAAAGGCGGTGCCGCGCTGATCGAGTACTGTGCCCGGCCTGCCGAAGACACCGTGCTGCTGATCAGCCTACCCAAACTCGATGCCAGCGCCCAACGTGGCAAATGGGGCAAAGCCCTGCTCGAAGGGCCGCATTGCCAGTTCGTGCAGATCTGGCCGGTCGATGCCCACCAACTGCCCAACTGGATCAATCAACGTCTGGCCCAAGCCGGGCTGTCTGCGCAGCGCGAGGCGGTCGAGCTGATCGCCGCGCGGGTCGAGGGCAATCTGCTGGCCGCCGCCCAAGAGATCGAGAAGCTCAAGCTGCTGGCCGAGGGCAGTCAGATCACCCTCGAGACCGTTCAGGCTGCCGTGGCCGACAGCGCCCGCTTCGACGTGTTCGGCCTGGTCGATGCCATCCTCAACGGTGATGCCGGGCATGCCTTGCGTGTCCTCGAAGGCTTGCGTGGCGAAGGCGTCGAACCGCCGGTGATCCTCTGGGCGCTGGCCCGTGAGCTGCGCTCGCTGGCCGGGCTGGCGCAACAGTTCAGCCAGGGCGTGCCGCTGGACAAGGCCTTCAGCCAGGCCAAGCCGCCGATCTGGGACAAACGCCGGCCGCTGGTCAGCAAAGCTCTGCAACGCCTCAGTGCGCAACGTTGGGCGCAGCTATTGCAGGATGCCCAACGCATCGACGCGCAGATCAAAGGCCAGGCCGAAGGTTGCCCCTGGGTGAGCTTGAGCCGCCTGACCCTGCTGATGGCCGGACAGCGTCTGGCCTTGCCGGCGCAGTGAACCGCGCGCCGATTGAGACATTCAATTGGCCCCTGCCTGCCACCGGTCCTAAAGTGCGCGCTTCCCTACCCCGCCTCAGGACATCGCCATGAGCAAACGGCTCCAGAAACACGGCCCGAACAAGGCCAAATCCATCGTTGCCCAGCCACTGTTCCGCTGCCGCCAGGAACGTCCCGGCAAAGGCAAAGGCAGCTACCGACGCGAAGCCTTCCAATCGAAAGATTGGGAGGCTTCTTCCTTTCTGGCGGCATGAAAGCAATCGCCGCACAGGCATGATATGGTCGTCGTCTGTCCTGTAATCCCTGGATCTGTGCATGCTCCCCAGTCTTTTCCCTCGCTGGCAATCCCGCCAATTGATCGCAGCATCCAGCCTCGTCCTGCTGGTCGCCTGTGCGGAAAAACCCACCGCCGCCGACGCCGTGCCCCTGGCACCTGCGCAACCTGCGCCCGTCATCGGGCTGACCACGGCCAATGTGGATGCCGGCAGCGAAATCCAGCCCGTACAAACCTTCGCGCAATGGCAGGCGGGCTTCCGTGAACAAGCCTTGCAGGCCGGCATCAGCGCCAGCCTGTTCGACCGTGCCTTCTCCGGCGTCACGCCCGACATGGACGTGATCAAGGCCGATCGCAGCCAACCCGAATTCAGCCGCCCGGTCTGGGAATACCTCGACGGTGCGCTGTCGCCGCTGCGGGTACGCAACGGCAAGCGCCTGCTGCAACAGCACGCCGATCTGCTGGCCCAGCTCGAACAGCGCTACGGCGTCGATCGGCAGATACTGGTGTCGGTGTGGGGCATGGAGAGCAACTTCGGCCAGTTCCAGGGCAGCAAATCGGTGATCCGTTCACTGGCCACCCTGGCCTACGAAGGTCGGCGTCCGCAGTTCGCCCAGGACCAGCTGATCGCCGCCTTGCAGATTCTGCAGAACGGCGACATCCAGCCCGAGGCCATGCGCGGCTCCTGGGCCGGGGCCATGGGCCAGACCCAGTTCATCCCCACCACCTACAACACCCATGCCGTCGACTTCGACGGTGACGGACGCCGCGACATCTGGAACAGCACGCCCGACGCCCTGGCCTCGACCGCCCACTACCTGCAAAGCTCGGGTTGGAAGCGCGGCCAGCCATGGGGCTTCGAGGTCCGAGTGCCTGCAGGCTTCGACTACTGGCAGGCCGATGGCAGCCAGCGCAAAGCGGTCAGCGAGTGGTTGCAGATGGGCGTCACCCTGCCGGCTGGCACCCAACTGCCGGCCGGCAGTAACGAGCTGTCCGCAGCGCTGCTGTTGCCGGCGGGCGCTCGTGGCCCGGCGTTCCTGGTGCTGGACAACTTCCGCGCCATCCTCAAGTACAACAACTCCTCGTCTTACGCCTTGGCAGTGAGCCTGTTGGGCGACCGCTTCTCCGGCTGGGGCTTCATCGCCGGCAGTTGGCCGAAAGACGACACGCCTCTGAGCCGTAGCGAGCGCGTGGAGCTGCAGAACCTGCTCAATGCCAGCGGCCACTCGGCTGGCAACGCCGACGGCATCATCGGCGCCAACACCCGCAAAGCCATCCGCACCGCGCAACAGGCGCTGGGCTGGCCGGCGGATGGGTATCCGACGCACAAGCTGCTCGATAGCCTGCGCGGCCGCTGAGCCTGGCTACGCGCCGGCCAATCCTTGCGGCGCGGCTTCGAACGATGTCAGCCGGCCAAGCGCCGGCTCGCTCATCGCGCTACAGCTACATCGCCGAGCGCTCCATTCGCCCAACCTGACCTTCCCGCGCATACGACCGTGCCGACGCCATGAGGCGCCGGCAGGGCTTAATGCGTGCTACGAACGCTTGCCATTACCACGCGCGACGGGCACTGAGCAGCACCTCTGCCCGGTCACCGTACTGGCACCGGGTAGCACTGCCGCAGCGGGACACGAATTGCTTATCCAGCAGGTTGTTGCCTGACAGCACGAAACGCCAGTCCTCGACGTCGTAGTGCACCGCGGCATCAAGCACGGCGAACGAATCGACGCGCAGGGTATTGGCAGCGTTGGCGTAGGTCGAGCCGACGTATTGCACGCCAGCCCCGAAGCCCAGGCCGTCGAGCGAGCCCTCGTGCAGGGTGTAGTCCAGCCACAGCGAGCCAAGGTGGCGCGGGGTCGCGGTCGGTGCGTTGCCCACGGCCACATCGGTAGGCCCGCCTTTGGTGACTTCGACGTTCTGCAACGTATAGGCACCGAGCAACTTAAGGTTGCGGGTCAGTTCTGCCGTGGCTTCGAATTCAAGACCACGGCTGCGAATCTGGCCCTGTTGCACGCTGGTGAACACGCTGGGGTCAGGCGAGTCGGTCAGGGTGTTGTCCTGACGCAGGTCGAAGGCAGCCGCCGAAAGCGTCGCGTTCATTCCAGGCGGCTGGTACTTCAGGCCTGCTTCCCACTGTTTGGACTTGAGTGGGGAAAAAGGCGTACCGCCCGCCCCGCTGCCCAGTACCGGCTGAAATGAGGTTGAATAGCTCAAATACGGCGCCAGGCCCGAGTCGAATTCGTACATCAGGCCGACACGGCCGCTGAAGGCATCGTCGTGGCTGTCCTGCCGGGTATCGGCCAGGTTGTCTTCGTTCTTGGTAGACACCCAGTCCTGCCGGCCACTGACCACCAGCACCCAGTTGTTCAGCTTCATCTGGTCTTGCAGGTACAGACCCGTCTGAGTCTGTACCTGATGGGTGCGGGTGTCGTTGAAGTCCGGCTTGGCGATGCTGCCGCGCAGTGCCGTGGGGTCGTACAGGTTCAGCGCGTAGCCGTAGTCGTAGCCTTCGCTGTCGTAGAAGTTCTGTGTGGTGAGGTTCAGGCCCATCAACAGCGTGTGGTCGACTTCGCCGGTGCTCAAGTGGCCCTGAACCTGGTTATCGAAATCGAAGTTGTTGAAGCTCGACCCTAGGTTCATGGCCGCACGTTGGATGGTCTGCTGATCGTTGCTCAGGGCGTAGCCGAACAGCGCCTGGTTGTCCAGATCGACATGGGAATAGCGGAAATTCTGGCGCAACGACCAGTCTTCGTTGAAGGCGTGTTCGAGCAGGTACGCCAGCGAATATTGGGTTTTGTCGTAGTTTTCGTAGCTCGGGTTGCTGGTCGCCAGGCTGGTGGGGATACGCTGGCCCAGATGGGTACGGTGCACCGTGCCGTAGTACGGCAGGAAGTTGTTCGAATCCATGGTGTCGTCGCGCAGGTAGCTGGCCATCACCGAGAGCGAGGTCGCCTCGCCCAGGCGGAACGTCAAGGAGGGGGCCAGCAGCGTACGGGTGCCATGCACCGAATCGACTTCGTTGCGGCTGCTGGTTTGTTGGGCGATGACCCGGTACAGAATGTTGTCGTTGCCTTCCACCGGGCCGGACACATCGGCGCCCAGCTGATAACGGTCATGGCTGCCCACCTGGGCATCCACCTGCCCGCGCGCGTAGTCGGTAGGCCGCTTGGACACCATGTTCACCACCCCGCCCGGCTCGCCCTGACCATAAAGCACCGATGCTGGCCCCTTGAGTACCTCGATGCGCTCGAGCTGGTAGGGATCGACGCGGAACTGGTCCAGTGCGCGACCGGGCACCGCAGGTAGACGCGTGCCGTCGAGGTAGAAGAAATCGGCGCTGAAACCGCGCAGGGTGAAGGCATCGTTACGGGTATCGTTGCTGTACGAGGTGTTGACCCCAGCCGTGTAATGCAGCGCCTGATTGAGGTCAGTCACGTTGCGATCGTCGAGCTGTTCGCGACCGATTACCGAGATCGACTGTGGCGTTTCCTGGATCGGCGTGTCGGTCTTGGTCGCCGCCCCCGCCTGGCGCGCAACGAAGCCAGGTACAGGGCCGTCGGCCCGTTCGCGTATCTGCTCGGCCGTCACGCTGGACGCCGGTAGCGCGATGCTCGTGCCAGTGCCTGCGGCCGAACTGACCGCCTCGACGGCGAATACGGGCAGGACCTGCATGCCCATGCCCAGCACCGCCAAGGTGCGCAACTGAAAACCCGCTCTCATTTCATCTCCTGATGTCCCGCGGCGCTCGAACGGCGCTTTTAGGGGTGCTGCCACCTATGTCTGCCGCAGGACACGCCTGTGGCGGCGAGATTTAAATACTAATTATTATCACTTGCAACAATTTGTTACGAGGACATGAGATCGAGCGGGTTTACAGCGAATGGGTTGGCCGCTTCGTGGACCTGACAACCAGCGCGTTCGTGCGGGCTGGAACACACCCCGCCCTCCTTGGCAGGGCGAGTACGCGGCCGATGCCCGCACTGACGGATCTGTTTCGTACTGCCTGCGGCAGAGTGTCAAACCGCGAACAATGCCTGCTCCACGTGCAACGTGCGCGCCGTACTGTCGAGCCTGACCCGCGCCCCGAGCGGCAGACAGACGTTCGGGTCGCAATGCCCGCTGCGCCACCCGGCCAATACCGGAATCCGTAGCGGCTCGAACAGGTCGCGTAACAGAGGCGTCAGCGCCGCTACGGTGATGCCGGCGAAATCCCCTACCAGCACCCCCTTCACACCTTGCAACAGGCCGGCCAGACGCAATTGGGTCAGTAGCCGATCGACCCGGTAAAGCGGCTCGTTGACGTCCTCGATGAACAGGATGCTGCCAGCGAGATTGGCCTGCGCCAGCGTGCCGAGGGTCGCACCGAGCATCGACAGGTTGCCCCCCAGCAACACACCGCTGGCCGAGCCCGGAACGATCTCGGTCAGCGGCCAAGCGGCGGGATGGACAATTGGCGCACCGCTCTGCAAACGCCCACTCAACTGCTCGAACAACGAGGCCTCGGTAGGTTCGGTCTTGGCGCCGAGCAGGTCGGCGTTGAGCATCGCGCCATGGAAGGTGACCAGCCCGGTATGGCGCTGTACGGCGGTGTGCAGCGCAGTGATGTCGCTGTAGCCGATCAGCGGCTTGGGGTGGCGGCGGATCAGCTCGAAGTCCAGGCCGTCGAGCAGGCGCATGCTGCCGTAACCGCCGCGCATGCACAGGATGGCGTCGATGCCTGGGTCGGCGAAGGCGTCGTGCAGGTCTTGCAGACGCTGCGTGTCACTACCGGCGAGATAGCCTTCGGCCGACGTCACGCTGGGATACAGGCGGCAGTGATAGCCGCGCTCGGCGAACCAGCGCTGGGCCTTGTCCGCGTCGAGTCGCGCAGGGCCGGCCGGGGCCACCACGGCGAAGCAGGCACCGGCGCGCAGCGCTCGGGGCAATTGGGTAACGGGTTGCAGACCGCGCATCTTCACTCCTCAAAGGCCATGGCCCTGAACGAAAAATGCCGATGGTACCTTGCGGTACACATCGGCACTGTCGGCACATGTCGCGATCAGAGCTTGATCTTGGCTTCGTGCGCTTGCTGGTCGGCGTGGTAGGACGAACGCACCAGCGGCCCGGAGGCCACATTCTTGAAGCCCATCCTGTAGCCTTCCTCGGCGAACCAGGCGAAGGTGTCGGGGTGCACGAAACGCTGCACCGGCAAGTGGTTGCGCGACGGTTGCAGGTACTGGCCGAGGGTGAGCATGTCGATGTCATGCTCGCGCATGCGGTGCATGACCTCGATGACTTCCTCGTCGGTTTCGCCCAGGCCCAGCATCAGGCCGGACTTGGTCGGCACGTGCGGCACCAGTTGCTTGAATTTCTGCAGCAGGTCGAGCGACCAGTCGTAGTCCGAGCCCGGGCGTGCGGCCTTGTACAGGCGCGGCACGGTTTCCAGATTGTGGTTGAACACATCCGGCGGCTCGTTGGCGGTGATTTCCAGCGCCACGTCCATGCGCCCGCGGTAGTCCGGCACCAGGGTTTCGAGCTGCACGCCCGGCGACAGCGCACGGATCTCGCGGATGCAGTCGGCGAAATGCTGGGCGCCGCCGTCGCGCAGGTCGTCGCGGTCGACCGAAGTGATCACCACGTACTTCAAGCGCAGGTCGGCGATGGCCACGGCGAGGTTCTTCGGCTCGTCGATGTCCAGCGGCCGCGGACGACCGTGGCCGACGTCGCAGAACGGGCAGCGACGGGTGCAGATGTCGCCCATGATCATGAAGGTCGCGGTGCCGCCGGAGAAGCACTCGCCCAGGTTCGGGCAGGACGCCTCTTCGCAGACGCTGTGCAGCTTGTGCTTGCGCAGCAGTTGCTTGATGCGGTCGACCTCGGGCGAGACCGGGATGCGCACGCGGATCCAGTCGGGCTTTTTCGGCAGTTCTTCGGTGGGGATGATCTTCACCGGGATGCGCGCGACCTTCTCGGCGCCGCGCAGCTTGACGCCGGCTTCGACTTTCTTCGGCGGCTGGCGGCGCGGCGCGTCGCTGGCGATGAGGTTCGGCACGGCTTCTTGCACAGTAGTCATATTCAGTCGATTCCGCCCGTGAGGGTCGTCTGCTCTGCGTAGTCGAGGTGCTTGACCAGCTGTTCGCGCAGCCTCGTCCTGACCTCGTCGAGTTCGATCGGGCCTGTGTGGTCGCGTAGCTGGGTCATGGCAAGCCCCGCATACCCACAGGGGTTGATTCGGCGAAACGGCGCCAGGTCCATGTCGACGTTCAGGGCCAGGCCGTGGAAAGCGCAGCCGTTGCGGATGCGCAGGCCCAGCGAGGCGATCTTCGCACCATCGACATAGACGCCCGGCGCATCGGGCTTGGCGGCGGCATGCACCTGGTAGCTGGCCAGCAGCGCCACCAGGCTGGCTTCGATGCGGCTGACCAGCTCGCGCACGCCGATGCCCAGGCGGCGTACGTCCAACAGCAGGTAGGCCACCAGTTGGCCCGGCCCGTGGTAGGTGACCTGGCCACCGCGCTCGGTCTGCACCACCGGAATGTCGCCGGTGAGCATCAGGTGTTCGGGCTTGCCGGCCTGGCCTTGGGTGAACACTGGCAGGTGCTCGACCAGCCAGACTTCGTCCGGCGTGGCGGCGGTGCGCTGCCCGGTGAAACGCCGCATGGCCTCGAGCACCGGTTCGTACGGTTGCAGGCCAAGCACGCGAAACCCCAGGCAGGCGGGCATCAAAGCACCATTTTCACGATGCCGGTGGCACGCAGGGCGCTGTTGATGTCGTGCAACTGGTCTTCGCTGGTCGCCACGATGTGCAGTTGCACGGTGGTGTACTTGCCTTCCTTGCTCTGGCGCTCGGCCAGGGTGGAGAGATCGACTTCAGCGTGTTTCTTGAGGATCTCGATGACCGTGTCGCGGAAATTGACCACGGTGTCGCCGATGACCTTGATCGGGTAGTCGGCGCAGGGAAATTCGATTTTGTGCGACTTGACGTCTGCTTCGCTCATGGCGGTAACGGCCTCGTTAGCCGTGGCAACAACGAAGCCCCCACCATGGGCGGGGGCTTGCCGGGGTCACGTGTCAGTTGAACAAGCCATAGAAGAATAGACGAATGCTATCCCACATACGGCGGATGAAGCCACCTTCCTCGACGGCTTCCAGGGCGATCAGGTCGGCGCTGTGCACCACCTTGTCGTCCAGCTTGACCTCGACCTTGCCGATCACGTCGCCCTGGGCGATGGGAGCGGTCAGTTGCGGGTTGAGGGTCATCGACGCTTGCAGGCGCTTGAGCTGGCCCTTGGGCATGGTCATGGTCAGGTCGTTGGCCAGGCCCGCCTTGACTTGCGAGGTAGCGCCCTTCCACACCGGCGCCTGCGCCAGTTCCGTGCCCTTCTGGTAGAAAGTCTGGGTCTCGTAGAAGCGGAAGCCGTAGGTCAGCAGTTTCTGCGTCTCGGCCGCGCGGGCCTGCTCGCTGTTGGTGCCGAAGACCACGGCGATCAGGCGCTGGCCGTCACGTACGGCGGAAGACACCATGCAGTAGCCGGCTTCTTCGGTGTGGCCGGTTTTCAGACCGTCGACGGTCTTGTCGCGCCACAGCAGCAGGTTGCGGTTGGGCTGCTTGATGTTGTTCCAGAAGAACTCTTTCTGCGAGTAGATGGCGTAGTGGGCCGGATCTTCGTTGATGATCGCGCGCGCCAGCAGGGCCATGTCGTGGGCCGACGAGTAATGCTCGGGGTTCGGCAGGCCGGTCGGGTTCATGAAGTGGCTGTTGCTCATGCCCAGATCGGCGGCGGTCTTGTTCATCATGTCGGCGAAAGCGTCTTCGCTGCCGGCGATGTGCTCGGACAGGGCCACCGAAGCGTCGTTGCCCGACTGGATGATGATGCCGTGCAGCAGGTCGCTGACGGTGACCTGGCTGCCGACCTTGATGAACATGCGCGAGCCGCCGGTGCGCCAGGCGTTTTCGCTGACGGTGACCGGGTCGTTCTCGCCGATCTGCCCGCGGCGGATGTCGAGGGTGGCGATGTAGGCGGTCATCAGCTTGGTCAGGCTGGCAGGCGGCAGGCGCTCGTCACCGTTGTTCTCGACCAGCACGTTGCCGCTGGCGGCATCCATCAGCACGTAGGATTTGGCGGCCAGTTGTGGGGCGGCCGGCACCATCTGCTCCGCCGCGAAGGCAGCGGGCATGATCATCAGCAGCACGGGCAGGCATAGGCGTTGGGCTAGTTTGGTGATGTTCATCCGTCTCTCGTAAATCGCTTAAGGTCTGATGTTCGTGGGCAGAAGCGGCACAGGTACCGAGTTTCCGGGCCACGCCCCACATCAATGTTCAGCCCCCAGGAAAGGGGCTGGCGGGCAAAAACGGCCATTGTACATGGCCGTGCCTGCCGATTCATGACAAAAACCGACCGATTGCCTCAGTCGGCGGTGACCAGCTTGGCCTGACCCAGGTTGGCCAGACGCACGCTGTCCTGCATCTGCTGCACTTCGCCCTGGCTGCCGATCGGCCCCAGGCGCACACGGTGCAAGGTCTGCTGGTTACGCACGATGGAACTGATGAACACCGGCGCGCTGACCATGGTGCTCAGCTTGGAGCGCAGCAGCTCGGCCGCGTCCGGGTTGGCGAAGGCGCCGACCTGGAGGAACATCGCGCCGTTGCCGACGGGCGCGGGATTGCTCGCCACCTGTACCGGCACCACGGCGGCCGCGTGCTGCTGCGGCGGTGGCGTCCATTGCTCGACGCCACCGGTGCTGGCCGGCAGCGGCTGGGTCTGCGCCACTTGTGGCTCTTTGAGCACCAGCGGTGCCGGACGCCCGCGCTGGGCCCACCACTGCTGCGGGTCGATGCCTTCGACGCGCACCCGCGCGGTGCCGATCTCGGCGTAACCGAGCTTTTTGGCGGCGGCGTAGGACAGGTCGATGATGCGGTCGGAATAGAACGGCCCACGGTCGTTGACCCGCAGGATCACGCTGCGCTGGTTGTCGAGATTGGTCACCCGCACGTAGGCCGGCAGCGGCAGGGTCTTGTGCGCCGCGCTCATGCCGTACAGGTCGTAGACCTCGCCGTTGGCGGTGTTCTGGCCGTGGAACTTGGTGCCGTACCACGACGCCGTGCCTTCGGCGCGGTAGTTGCTGAATTGCTGGATCGGGTAGTAGGTCTTGCCCAGCACCGTGTAGGGGTTGGCCTTGTAGGGGCCGGTGTGCAGGGTCGGCGTGGCGTCGGGGATCTTGTTGACGTCCACGTCCCACCAGGGCGCGCCGTCCTTGTGCGCGCGGTTGATGTCCAGGCCCGGCTGGGCGCGTACGATCGCGCCGCCTTTGGGGGCTTTCGCAGTGGTGCTGGTAGGACGGCTGGAAGAGCAGCTCGCCAAGACCAGCGCGGCGGTCAGGCAGCCCAGGACTTTCAAGGTGTTCGCTGTGAAGAATTCGCGCATTTAGTTGACGCCTCGTGCCTTGACCAGCTGCTCGGACAACTGATGCACCGCCATGGCATACATCACGCTGCGGTTGTAGCGGGTGATCGCGTAGAAATTTTTCAGGCCCATCCAGTATTCGGGGCCGTTTTCGCCTTCCAGACGGAACGCCGTGACCGGCAGATCGTCGGGCAGCGCATCTTGACTCGACCAGCCGAGGGCACGCAACTGAGCGACCGTGCTGGCCGGTTCGATGCCCTGGGTCAGGCCCTGGTCGGCCTGCGCACCGCTGACCTGGGCGCGGCTGACCACCGCTTCGCCCTCGACCCAGCCATGGCGCTGGAAGTAGCTGGCGACGCTGCCGATGGCATCGTCGGCGTTGTTCCAGATGTTGATGTGGCCGTCACCGTCGAAGTCCACGGCATAGGCGCGGAAGCTGCTGGGCATGAACTGCGGCAAGCCCATGGCGCCGGCGTAGGAACCCTTGAGGCTGAGCGGATCGACTTGCTGGTCGCGGGCCAGCAGCAGGTACTCGCGCAGTTCCTTGCGGAAGAAGTCGGCGCGCGGCGGGTAGTCGAAGCCCAGGGTCGACAGTGCGTCGATCACCCGGTAGTTGCCGGTGTTGCGGCCGAAGAAGGTTTCCACGCCGATGATCGCCACGATCACCTGCGCAGGCACGCCGAAGGTCTGCTCGGCCCGGGCCAGGGTGGCCTCGTGCTGGCGCCAGAAGTCCACCCCGCGGGCGATGCGCGCGTCGGTGAGGAACATCGGACGGTAGTCCTTCCACGGCTTGACGCGCTCGGCCGGCCGGGAAATGGCGTCGAGGATCGACTGCTTGCGCTCGACTTCGGCGAACACCGCCTGCAACTGCTCGGGGGCGAAGCCGTGGTCGCGGGTCAGCTCGGCGACGAACGCCCGCACTTGCGGCGAGCCGTCGTAATCCCCGGCGCAGGCCTGCGCGGCAGCGCCAAGCAGGCCCAGGGCGCCGATCCACGGCATTTGACGAGCCACCCAGCCACGCACGACTTGCATGTAATTGTTCACCTTATTCAAACCTGCGCGATCCACTTGCGATGCGTGTGGATCGACATCAAAACGCCAAACGCTGACAGCAGCGTCACCAATGAAGTTCCGCCATAGCTGATGAAGGGCAACGGCACGCCCACCACTGGCAGAAGGCCGCTCACCATACCGATATTGACGAACACGTACACGAAGAACGTCATGGTCAGGCTACCGGCCAGCAACTTGCCGTACAGGGTCTGCGCCTGCGCGGTGATGACCAGGCCGCGGCCGATCAGCAGCAGGTAGATGATCAACAGCATGCAGATGCCCACCAGACCGAACTCCTCGCCCAGTACGGCGATGATGAAGTCGGTGTGGCTTTCGGGAAGAAAGTCCAGGTGCGACTGGGTGCCCAGCAGCCAACCCTTGCCGAACACCCCACCCGAGCCGATGGCGGCCTTGGACTGGATGATGTTCCAGCCGGTGCCCAGCGGGTCGCTTTCCGGGTCGAGGAAGGTCAGCACGCGCTGCTTCTGGTAGTCGTGCATGACGAAGAACCACATCGCCACCGCCACCGGCACCGCCGCGGCCAGCACGCTGAGGATCCAGCGCCAGCGCAGCCCGCCCATGAACAGCACGAAGGCGCCGGAGGCGAGGATCAGCAGCGCGGTGCCCAGGTCGGGCTGGCGCACGATGAGGATGAACGGCACGCCGATCAGCACCAGGCTGATCAACACGTGCTTGAGCTGCGGCGGCAAGGTGCGCTTGGCCAGGTACCAGGCGATGGTCGCCGGCATGATGATCTTCATGAATTCCGAGGGCTGGAAGCGGATCACCCCGGGGATGTTGATCCAGCGCGTGGCGCCCATGGCGTTGTGGCCCATGACGTCCACCACCACCAGCAGCATCACCCCCATCAGGTAGGCCAGCGGCACCCAGCGCGCCATGAAGCGCGGTTCGAGCTGGGCGATGACGAACATCGACACCAGGCCCAGACCGAAGGACGAGGCCTGCTTGAGCAGCAGGTCCCAGTTCTTGCCACTGGCCGAATACAGCACGAACAGGCTGCCGGCGGCCAGGGTCAGAAGGATCAGCAGCAGCGGCCCATCGATATGGATGCGCTGCAGAAAGCTCGCGCGGCGACGCATCACGTCTTCGCTGGAGAGCATGCGGTCGAAATTGTTCATCACGGGGCCGGTTCCTCGGCGACGGTGGCAGGCACGGCGGCGGACTTGAGCCGGCCATGTTCATCGAGCAGCCAGGCGTCCATGATCTGGCGCACCACGGGCGCGGCCACACCGGATCCCGACTCGCCGTTCTCGACCATCACCGAAATCACGATCTCGGGCTTTTCGGCCGGGGCGAAGGCGACGAACAGGGCATGGTCGCGGTGGCGCTCCTGGAGCTTGTTGCGGTCGTATTTCTCGCCTTGGCGGATCGCCACCACCTGCGCGGTGCCGCTCTTGCCGGCGATGCGGTACTGCGCGCCGAGCGCGGCCTTGCGCGCGGTGCCGCGTGCGCCCTGCATCACCTGCTCCATGCCGTGGGTGACCTTGTTCCAGTCGGACGGGTCGCGCAGGACGATGTCGGGCATGGGCGTTTCGTCCACCGGCGGCTCGCCTTCGATGGTCTTGGCCAGGCGCGGACGGTTCCACACGCCCTTGTTGGCGATCAGCGCGGTGGCCTGGGCCAGCTGCAAGGGCGTTGCCTGCATGTAACCCTGGCCGATGCCGAGGATCAGCGTTTCGCCGGGGAACCAGGCCTGGCGGCGGGTGGCGCGCTTCCACTCGCGCGACGGCATGAGTCCGGCCGATTCCTCGAACATGTCCAGCGACACACGCTGGCCGATGCCGAACTTGTTCATGTAGGCCGACAAGCGATCGATGCCCATCTTGTGCGCCAGGTCGTAGAAGTAGGTGTCGTTGGAACGCATGATCGCTGTGTCGAGATCGACCCAGCCGTCACCGCTGCGGTTCCAGTTGCGGTACTTGTGGTCGTAGTTGGGCAGTTGGTAGTAGCCGGGGTCGAACACCCGGCTGCCGGCGTTGATCACGCCGCTGTCGAGGCCGGCGATGGCCACGGCCGGCTTGATCGTCGAGCCTGGCGGATACAGCCCGCGCAACACGCGGTTGAACAGCGGTCGGTCGATCGAATCGCGCAGTTCGGCATAGGCCTTGAAACTGATGCCGGTGACGAACAGGTTGGGATCGAAGCTCGGCTGGCTGACCATCGCCAGCACCTCGCCGGTGCGTGGATCGAGCGCCACCACCGCGCCGCGCCGTCCGCCCAGCGCCGCTTCGGCGGCCTCCTGCAGCTTGATGTCCAGGCTCAGCACGATGTCCTTGCCGGGCTTGGGATCGGTGCGCTTGAGCACGCGCAGCACGCGGCCGCGGGCGTTGGTCTCGACCTCTTCGTAGCCGACCTGGCCATGCAGGGCGCTTTCGTAGAAACGCTCGATGCCGGTCTTGCCGATGTGGTGAGTGCCGCTGTAGTTGACCGGGTCGAGGGTCTTGAGCTCTTTCTCGTTGATCCGCCCCACGTAGCCCACCGAATGGGCGAAATGCGCGCCCTGGGGGTAGTGCCGCACCAGTTGCGCCACCACTTCCACGCCGGGCAGGCGGAATTGGTTGACCGCCACGCGGGCGATCTGCTCTTCGGTCAGCTCGAACAGGATGGGCACCGGCTCGAACGGCCGCCGCCCCTGGCGCATGCGCTTTTCGAACAGCACGCGGTCGTCTTCGCTCAGTTGCAGCACCTCGACGATGGCGTCGAGCACCTGCGGCCAGTCGCTGCCGGCGCGTTCGCGGGTCATGCTCAGGCTGAAGCTTGGCCGATTGTCGGCGATGATCACGCCGTTGCGGTCGTAGATCAGCCCACGGGTGGGCGGAATCGGCTGCACGTGCACCCGATTGTTCTCCGACAGCGTGGAGTGGTAGTCGTACTGCACGACCTGCAGGAAGTACAGGCGCGCGATCAGCACGCAGATCAGCAAGGTGACCGCCACGGCGCCGACCACGACGCGCTTGCGCACCAGACGGGCGTCTTTCTCGTGGTCCTTGAGGCGGATCGGCTGCGACATCGGTCAGGCTTACAGGCTATTTATGGTAGGGATGCCCGGACAGCACGGTCCAGGCGCGATAGATCTGTTCGCCGATCAGTATCCTTACCAACGGGTGCGGCAGCGTCAGCGGCGACAGCGACCAACGCTGTTCGGCCCGCGCGCACACCTGCGGGGCCAGCCCCTCCGGACCGCCGACCATCAGGTTGACGGTGCGCGCATCGAGGCGCCAGCGGTCGAGCTCGCCCGCCAACTGCTCGGTGCTCCAGGGCTTGCCGTGCACTTCGAGGGTGACGATGCGCTCGCCCGGCTGCACCTTGCTCAGCATGGCGTCGCCCTCCTGACGGATCAGGCGGGTGACGTCGGCGTTCTTGCCCCGGGTGTTCAGCGGGATCTCCACGAGCTCCAGCGCCATCTCCGCAGGCAGGCGCTTGGCGTACTCGTGCCAGCCTTCCTCGACCCACTTGGGCATGCGCGAACCGACCGCGATCAGACGCAGACGCATGGCGCCGACCTATTCCCGGTCCTTGAGTTTTTCGAAGTAGTCGTGGGTGCTGTTCTCAGGGCTGTGGTGCTTGCCGTCGGCGGCGCGGCTCTGCTCGGCGCCGACCCACAGACGCTCCAGGTCGTAGAACTGGCGGGCAGCGGCGGTCATCATGTGCACGATGACGTCGTTGAGGTCGAGCAGCACCCAGTCGCTGTCGCCCTTGCCTTCTTCGCCCAGGGGCTGTGCGCCCTTGGCCTTGACCGCTTCGCGGACCTTTTCCAGCATCGCGTTGATCTGCCGGTTGGAAGTACCGGTGGCGATGATCATGTAGTCGGTGAGGCTGTGCTTGTCGCGGACGTCGATCACCTGGATGTCTTGGGCCTTGACGTCTTCGAGCGCCGATTTGGTCAGTTCGACCAGTTCTTCGCCGTGGATTTTCTGCTTGGTCATATCAAACTCGTTCAACGTGTTGGGTGAGGTGCCCGTGGCACCTTCAATTGGACGCACGGTACAGACCGTGCGCCTCGATGTAGGCCAGTACTGCGTCCGGCACCAGGAACCGCACCGACTTGCCGCTGGCCAGCAGCTGTCGGATCTGCGTAGCGGACACCGCGAGCGGGGTCTGCCAGACGAACGAAATGTGCCCCGCCGGGCCGGGCATGGCGGTGGGATCGCTCGCGGAGCGCGCAGCCAGCAGGTTGCGCAGCTCGAAAGGGGGTTCGACATCGGCATCCGGGCGTTGCAGCACCAGGATGTGACAGTGTTGCAGCAGCTCTTCCCAACGGTGCCAGCCCGGCAGGCCGCAGAACGCGTCCCAGCCCAGCAGCAGGAACAGCTGGTCGTCGGCGGCGAGTTCGGCGCGCAACGATTCGAGCGTGTCGATGGTGTACGACGGTTTGTCGCGCGCCAGCTCGCGGGCATCGACGCTCAGTTGCGCCGTGCCGGCTACCGCATGGCGCACCATGGCCAGGCGGTCTTGCGCGGTCACCTGCGGTGTGTCGCGGTGCGGCGGGCGGGCATTGGGCAGCAGGCGCAGTTCGTCCATCTGCATCAGCTCGGCCACTTCCAGCGCGCTGCGCAGGTGGCCGATGTGCACGGGGTCGAAGGTTCCGCCCAGAATGCCGATGCGCCGGGCTGGCGAAGATGCGGTCAATTCAGCTCGGCTCCTGGCCGCGCAGTTGGCCGTCGCCGATCACCACGTATTTTTCGCAGGTCAGGCCTTCCAGACCGACCGGGCCGCGGGCGTGCAGCTTGTCGGTGGAAATGCCGATTTCCGCGCCCAGGCCGTATTCGAAACCGTCGGCGAAGCAGGTGGGCGTGTTGATCATCACCGACGCCGAATCGACTTCGGAGAGGAAACGTCGGGCCTGGCCCTGGTGCTCGGTGACGATGGCGTCGGTGTGGTGTGAACCGTAATGGTTGATGTGCTCGACGGCCTGCTCGAAGCCGTCGACGACGCGGATCGACAGGATCGGCGCCAGGTATTCGGTGTGCCAGTCCGTTTCGCTGGCCGGCTGGGCATCGACGATGGCGCGGGTCCGCTCGCAGCCGCGCAGTTCCACGCCCTTCTCGATCAGAGCCTCGGCCATGCCGGGCAGGAAGGCCTGGGCCACGTGCTGGTCGACCAGCAGGGTTTCCATGGCGCCGCAGATGCCGTAGCGGTAGGTCTTGGCGTTGAAGGCGATGCGCTGGGCCTTGGCCAAGTCGGCGTGCTCGGCCACGTAGACGTGGCAGATGCCGTCGAGGTGCTTGATGACCGGCACGCGGGCTTCGCGGCTGACGCGTTCGATCAGGCTGCGCCCGCCACGGGGCACGATGACGTCGACGTAGTCGGGCATGCTGATCAACGCCCCGACCGCCGCACGGTCGGTGGTCTCGACCACCTGCACCACCGCGGCCGGCAGACCGGCGTCGGCCAGGCCGCGCTGGATGCAGCGGGCGATGGCGCGGTTGGAGTGGATGGCTTCGGAGCCGCCGCGCAGGATGGTCGCGTTGCCCGACTTCAGGCACAGGCTGGCGGCGTCGATGGTCACGTTCGGACGCGACTCGTAGATTATTCCCACAACGCCCAGCGGCACGCGCATCTTGCCGACCTGAATGCCCGAGGGCCGGTAGCTCATGTCGCGGATCGCCCCGACCGGATCGGGCAGCGCGGCGACCTGGCGCAGGCCGGTGATCATGCCGTCGATGCGCGCCGGGGTCAGCGCCAGACGGTCGAGCAGCGCTGGCTCCAGGCCATTGGCGCGGCCGGCGGCCAGGTCTTGCTCATTGGCGGCGGTCAGCTCATCGCGGGCAGCGTCCAGCGCCGCAGCGGCGGCCTGCAGGGCGCGGTTCTTCTGCGCGGTGCTGGCACGGCCGATGACCCGCGAGGCTTCGCGGGCGGCGCGACCCAGGCGGGTCATGTAGTCAAGAACGGACTCAGTCATGGGTGCGGTGTCTTGGCGAAGGGGAAAGCGGCTGATTATAGCGGGCGCGCCGGTATACGCCCAGCGGTGGGTGGCGGATGGTAGTAAATGTCCCAGTTACAAGGTCAGAAAGATGTAACGGTAGGTATCGGAATTGTCCGATTTTGGCTTGGTACGTGTCTTGGTTTTTCAACATGACCCGTGTTTGCGGGGGCATGGCCGGTGTGGCGCCAATGGCCATGGGTTTGGTACAGGCACCAGGCCAGCGCTGCGGTCCGTCATTCGTTGCTATGATCCCGGTCTTTTCGCCTGGAAGCCGATCCCCATGACGAACCCAGCCCCTCACCCACCCTCGGCCCTGCCCGACAGCTTCTTCGACCGCGACGCCCAGACCCTGGCCAAAGACCTGCTCGGCAAGGTCATCCGCCACCGCCAAGGCGACCTGTGGCTGGCCGTGCGGATCATCGAGACCGAGGCGTATTACCTCAGCGACAAGGGCAGCCATGCCTCACTGGGCTTCACCGAAAAGCGCAAGGCGCTGTTTCTGGGCGGCGGGCACATCTACATGTACTACGCGCGCGGGGGCGATTCGCTGAACTTCAGCGCCCACGGGCCGGGCAACGCCGTGCTGATCAAGTCGGCCTATCCCTGGACCGACGCCCTCAGCGATGCCAACAGCCTGACACGCATGCAGCTGAACAACCCCGACGCCAGCGGCAACCCGCGCCCCGACGGGCGCCTGTGCGCCGGCCAGACCCTGCTCTGCCGTGCCCTGGGCCTGAAGGTGCCGCACTGGGACGCGCAGCGCTTCGACCCGCAGCGCTTTTATGTGGAGGACTGCGGCATCGCGGTACCGCAGATCATCCAGACCGCGCGCCTGGGCATTCCCCACGGCCGCGACGAGCACCTGCCCTATCGCTTCGTCGACGCCGCCTATGCCCGCTTCTGCACGCGGAACCCGCTTCGCCGGGGCCAAGTCGAAGGGCAGGACTTCTCCATCCTCAAGGCCTCCTCCACCCCGAACGAAGGACACTGACATCATGGGCCAATGGCTCGACAGCCTCACCACCTGGCTCAGTGCCAACCCACAATGGCTGGGCATGGCCATCTTCCTCATCGCCTGCATCGAGTGCCTGGCCATCGCCGGCATCATCGTGCCCGGCACCGTGCTGCTGTTCGCAGTGGCGGTACTGGCCGGCAGCGGCGCCTTCACCCTGGGGGAAACCCTCTTGCTGGGCTTCGCCGGCGGTCTGCTCGGCGATGCGCTGTCCTACGCCATCGGCAAGTATTTCCACCAGAACATTCGCGGTTTGCCGCTGATCCGCCACCACCCCGAATGGATCGGCAGCGCCGAGACCTATTTCAAGCGCTATGGCATCGCCAGCCTGCTGGTGGGCCGCTTCATCGGCCCCCTGCGGCCGATGCTGCCGATGGTCGCGGGCATGTTCGACATGCCGTTGCTGCGTTTCGTCGCCGTCAGCCTGGTGGCCGCCGCCGGCTGGTCGGTGGCCTACCTGCTGCCCGGCTGGGCGGCCGGCGCAGCCATTCGCCTGCCGCTACCGGAAGACTTCTGGCCCCAGGCCGGCATCGTCGTCGGCACCCTGGCGCTGCTGATCGTGGTCAGCCTGAACAGCAGCATCCGCGACCACCGCCACGGCAGCCGCCTGATCAGTGGGTTGTGCCTGCTGGCGCTGATCGCCGTGTTCGTCGGCTGGCCTTGGCTGCACGACTTCGACCAGGGCGTGATGACCCTGGTCCAGGAACATCGTCGCCAGGCCCTGGACGGCACCGTGGTGCTGATCACCCGGCTGGGCGATTTCCGCACGCAGTTCTACCTCGGCGGGCTGCTGACCGGGCTGTTGCTGCTGGTGCGGCAATGGCGCCATGCGCTGTTCGCCGGCTGCGCGCTGATCGGCACCGCAGTCGGCAATGGCAGCTTGAAATGGCTGTTCGCCCGCGCACGCCCCGAAGTGCTCACCGAGCCACTGACCAGCTACAGCATGCCCAGTGGGCACAGTTCGGCCTCGTTCGCCTTCTTCCTGGTGCTGGCGGTGCTGGCCGGGCGCGGCCAGCCGACGCGGATGCGCCTGACCTGGGTCTTGCTGGGCTGCCTGCCGGCCCTGGCGATCGCCCTGTCGCGCGTCTACCTCGGCGCGCACTGGCCGACCGACATCCTGGCCGGCACCTTGCTGGCCTGCTGCGTGTGCGCCCTGACCCTGACCCTGGTGCAGAACCGCGAGCCCCTGCCGGCCATGCCGGTGCGGGTATGGTGGCTGGTGCTGCCGGCCTGCGCCGCGCTGATGGCGTTCTTCGCCTTCCACGCCTTGCCCGCCGCGCTGCTGCGCTACCAGTACTGAAAGGGGCGCCGCGAGGGCGCCCGCCGGCCTCAGCCGATCACCTCGCCCTGCAACTGCTCGAGCAACGCCTGGATGCTGTCCAGGCGCTGCGCGGGCGCGTCGGTGGCCATCAATCGAAGTTTGTCCTCCTCCAGAAACGGCAACAGGTACCCCAACTGGTTGGCCAACGACTGCCGCCCGTTGACCGCCTGGGGCATGTCCAGGGACTTGACCATCGGGTGCTCGCCCAGGGCCAGCAGCAGCGCCAGCAGGTCGTCGTCCTGTTCGAGCAATGGGCTGTCGGCCTGCTCGGCCAGCCACTCGACTTCACCGACCAGCAGCTGGTCCTTGCGCACCTGGGTTTCGCCCAGTTGGAAACGCCGAGCACCCTCGACGCGAATACCCAGCAGGCCGTTCTCCTGCTGCACGAAGTCGCGGATCACCGCCTCGCAGCCGATCGTCGCCACGCCACTGGGAGCGTGGCCAACCTGCTCGCCGTCGAGGATGCACACCACGCCGAAGCCTTCGCCTTGCTTCATGCAGCGGCCGATCATGTCCAGGTAGCGTGCTTCGAAGATCTGCAAGTCGAGCAGACAGCCGGGAAACAGCACGGTATTGAGCGGAAACAGCGGTAACGTCATGTCGCGTCCTCAGGTCACCAGGCTGACCGCCAGCGGCAGGAACACCGCGGTGGCCACGCCCATCAGGCTCATCGCCAGCGCCGCGAAGGCGCCACATTCATCGCTTTCCTGCAACGCCACCGAAGTGCCCACCGCGTGCGCCGTGATGCCCAACGACATACCGCGAGCCTCCGGGTGGGTCACGCCGAAGCGGTCGAGCAGCGCCGGCCCGACGATGGCGCCCAGTACCCCGGTGATCAGCACGAACACCGCCGCCAGCGCCGCCACACCGCCGATCTGCTCGGCCACGAGCATGGCGATGGGCGAGGTCACCGACTTGGGCGCCATGGTCATCAGGATCATGTGCTCGGCGCCGAAAGCGTAACCCAACGCCACACACGTCAGGGTGGCGAACACACCGCCGATCACCAGCGTAGTGAAGGTCGGCCAGAACAACTGGCGGATGCGCCGCAGGTTCAGGTACAGCGGCACTGCCAGCGCTACGGTGGCCGGCCCCAGCAGGACGTTGAGGATCTCGGTGCTCTTGCGGTACTCGCCGTACTGGATGCCGCACGACAGCAGCACACCGATCAGCAGCAGCATCGACACCAGCACCGGTTGCAGGAAGATCCAGCGGGTTCTTTCGTAGGCCGCGACCGCCAGTTGGTAGGCGCCCAAGGTGATGCCGATGCCGAACAGCGGGTGGTGCACCACGGCCGCCCACGCGCCCTGCACGTCGGGAGTCATGGCTGCTCCTTGCGCGCGCTCTGGCGGTGGATCAGCTTCTGCATCAGCACGCCGGCCAGCACCAGGCTCAGCACGCAGGAGATCACCAGCGCGCCGACGATGGCCCAGAAGTCGGCGGCGATGTCCTTGGCGTAGACCATCACGCCTACCGCCGGCGGCACCAGCAGCAGCGGCAGGTAGCGCAACAGGCTCGACGATGCCTCGCTCAGCGGTTGGCCGACCTCGCCCCTGGCCATCAGCCAGGCCAGCAACAGCAACAGACCGACGATCGGCCCCGGCAACATGGGCAGCAGCAGGTGGTTGAGTGCCGTGCCCAGCAACTGGAACAACACCAACCAGGTCAATCCGCGCAACAACATAGGCACCTCCTTCGAGCGAGGCGGCCATTATACGCACGCGAGCCGGCGGCATCGGCCGACCGGGGCCGTAAACTTGTTCCCTTGACCGGCCGCGCAGGCCTTCGGGGCCCGCCAGCGGTGATGCCGGCGACCTCTGGCAGGCGCGCGATGCCGCGCCGTCGCGCTGTTCGTCCGAAGGCGATGCGCGGCACGGGTCGATGGCTGTCGGCGCGCAGGCAATCTGCGGCATACTCGCCGATTTTCCAGCCGGACTCCGTCATGCGCCCACTGCTGCCCCTTGCATTGACCCTGCTGCTCGCGGCCTGCGGCGAGGGCGAGCCGCTTTCGCCGCCGGACGCGCGCCTGCCCGACGGCGGCCGTTACCGGGGCGAGGTGGTCAATGGCCTGCTGCAAGGCCAAGGACGCATCGACTATCCCAACGGCAGCTACTACCAAGGCGGCTTCCACGATGGCCAATGGCACGGTGACGGCGAGTGGCACGGCAGCCATGGCGAGGTGTATCGCGGCCAGTTCGTCCAGGGGCTGTTCGACGGCCTGGGCGACCTGACCACGCCCGACAGCCACTACAGCGGCACCTTCAAGCAGGGCCGGCGCGACGGCGACGGCACGCTCAAGCAGCACGACCAGCTGTACCGCGGCCAGTTCGTGGACGACCAGTACCAGGGCGCCGGCGAACTGCAGATGGCCGACGGCAGCCGCTATCAGGGCCTGTTCAGCCACGGCAAGCCCAACGGCGCCGGGGTGCGCAGCGACGCCAGCGGCAACCGTTTCAGCGGCACCTTCGTCGACGGCCAGCTGCAAGGCAGCGGCACCTTCGACAGTGTCGAGGGCGAGCAGTACATCGGCGAATTCAAGGACAACCGCCTGGAAGGCCGCGGCCGCTACGAGAACGCCGAAGGCGATGTATGGATCGGCCCGTTCAAGGACGGCGCGCTGGCCGGCGAAGGCGAACTGCTCGGCGCCGACGGTAGCCACTACAAAGGGCTGTTCCGCGACTGGCGCTTCTCCGGCCAGGGCCATCTGCAACTGCCCGACGGCAGCCAGTACCAGGGCGCATTCGAAAACGACACCTACCACGGCGAGGGTCGCCTGACCTACGCCGACGGCCGTGTGGAAGCCGGTGTCTGGGTCAACGGTGTGCGCGTGCGCGACGAGCGCGGCCACCTGCTGCCCGACCCGCTGGACCTGGCACTGCTCAACCAGGGCGCCCTGCTCGACCAGGCCTTGGCGCGGCTGCCGCAGGCGCACGGTGTGGCGCCGGGCTCCTCGGCCAGGGATTCCAAGGCGGGCCAGGCGCGGCACGCCAAGCCTGCCACGGGGCTATACAGCCTGGTGGTGGCCGGCGACGGCCAGCAGAGCGTGTTCCTGCGCGAAGCTGACTACGTCAGCAATCTGCTCAAGGTGCGCTTCGGCGCCACCGGCCAGATCACCCTGGTCAACCACCGCGACAGCATGGCGACCCGGCCCATGGCCACCCGCGAAAGCCTGCGCCGCGCCGTGCAGGCGCTGGCCGAGCGCACCTCGAACGACGACCTGGTGTTCATCTACCTCACCACCCATGGCAGCGCCGACCACCAACTGGTGCTCGACCAGCCGCGCCTGCAATTGGCCGACCTGGCGGCCGACGAGCTGGCCAGCGTGCTCGCGCCGCTCAAGCAGCGCGACAAGGTGGTGGTGGTCTCGGCCTGCTATTCCGGGGGCTACATTGCCCCGCTCAAGGACGAACGCACGCTGATCATGACCGCCGCACGGGCCGACCGGGTGTCGTTCGGCTGTTCGGAAGAGGCGGATTTCACCTACTTCGGCGATGCCCTGTTCGCCCAGGCGCTGAACCAGACCGACGATCTGAAACAGGCGTTTGAACTGGCCCGCGCCAGTGTTGCCGAACGAGAACGCCGTGAAGGTTTCGAAGCCTCTGAACCGCAGATCTGGGCGCCTTCGGGGGTGATCGCACACTGGCAGCGCCTGCGCCGCCAGCAAGCCGAGCAGGCGTTGAACCTGTAGGGCGCCTACGGGCCGCCGGCACCCACGGTAAACTCGTCGGCACGACTGCAAAAGCTGCGGCGAGCCCGTTTTGCAGCCCGCCGCGGTTGGGGACCCCTCCTAGGCTGGAATCGAGCATGGATGGCGATGGGCCGCTTTCACACTGACAAGGGAGATACCGTATGTACCTGACGCCCCAGCGTGTCTTGATCGCCGGCGCTACCGGCCTGACCGGCGAGCATCTGCTCGACCGCCTGCTCAGTGAACCCACCATCAGTCGCGTCCTGGCGCCGACGCGGCGCCCTCTGGCCGAGCACGCGCATCTGGACAACCCTACCGGCGAACTGGCCGACCGGCTGCCGACGCTCACCGGCAACGTCGACATCGCTTTCTGTTGCCTGGGCACCACGATCAAGCAAGCCGGCTCGGAAGCGGCCTTCCGCGCCGTTGACCTGGACTTGGTCGAGGCCTTTGGCAAGCGTGCGCGGGAAATGGGCGCACGGCATCTGCTGGTGATCAGCGCGATCGGCGCCGACACTGGCTCGTCTGCGTTCTACAACCGTGTCAAAGGCGAAATGGAAGAAGCCCTCAAGCAACAGGGCTGGTCGCAACTGACCATCGCCCGCCCTTCCCTGCTGCTGGGCGAACGCCTGAACCAGCGCTTGGGCGAGCGCCTGGCGGCGCCTCTGGCCCGCCTGATTCCCGGCAAATACAAGGGCATCGAGGCCTGCACTCTGGCCCGCGCGCTGTGGCGCCTGGCGCTGGAAGAACAGGATGGCGTGCGCGTGGTAGAGTCGGACGAGCTGCGCCGTCTGGGGAAATGAGCGGTGGTATGGCTTGATGCCGGCAAGCCAGGGGTATGTCGAAGCGGTTGGTTAGGCGCCCCGATTGGCCGCGATGGCAGGCAGCGCCGGTCTTAAGGTTATGAGCCGGGTCCACTGGGATCAAAGCGGCGTCTGGACTAGGACCGCTTTGCGGTCCATCGCGGCTGAAGCCGCTCCTACACGGGCGTGTATTCATCAAGCAGCTCACTGGTCTGTGGAAGCGGCCGGTTCGGCGCTCCGATCAGCCGCGATGGCCAGCAACGCCGACCTTTGTAGGAGCGGCTTTAGCCGCGATGGCCGGCGACGCCGGCCTGGTGGCGCAATACCTTCCCCGATCCATTCACGCGCTACAGCCCGCCAGTGGCGCTAAGCCGCCAGCCAAAGGCTGGCCGGTATCGACAGCGGCAACAACAGGGTATCGAGCAGCGCACTGAATGGCAGGTCCAGCCCTGGCAAGGTCGGCGCTGCGGTACCGAAGCGTTGTTCGGCGCAGCAGCCGCCCTCCAAGGCATACAGGTCGAGCCGCGTGCCGGCATAGACCACGGGCGCGTCGGGCTGCTTAGCGTTGAGCGTGCCGACCGTGGCACAGCCGCTCAACAGCGCGGCAGCGGCCAGCAGCAGCGGCTTCACAGATCGCTGCCGATATGGTGCTCGCCCCAGCGCGGCAGCATGTCTTGCGGGATGTCCAACAGGTTGAGGATCCGCGCCACGACGAAGTCGATCAGGTCGTCGATGGTCTGCGGTTGGTGATAGAAGCCCGGCGCCGCCGGCAGGATCACCGCGCCCATGTTCGACAGCTTGAGCATGTTTTCCAGATGGATCGTCGAGAACGGCGCCTCGCGTGGCACCAGGATCAGTTGCCGACGTTCCTTGAGGGTGACGTCGGCGGCCCGCTCGATGAGGTTGTTGCACGCGCCGGTGGCGATCGCCGACAGCGTGCCGGTGGAACACGGCACCACCACCATCGCCGCCGGCGCGCCGGAGCCCGAGGCCACGGGCGACATCCAGTCTTCCTTGCCGTACACGCGAATCTGCCCGGCGGAGGCGCCGGTGTATTCGGTGAGGAACGCCTGCGCCGCCTGCGGCTTGGCCGGCAGTTCGACATCGGTCTCGGTGGCCATCACCAGTTGCGCGGCCTTGGAGATCAGGAAATGCACCTCGCGGTCTTCGCGCACCAGGCAGTCGAGCAGGCGCAGGCCGTATTGCGCGCCCGAGGCCCCGGTCATGGCCAGGGTGACGCGTTGCGGCCCGCTCATCGCAGGGCCTCGGCGAGCTTCAGGTGCAGGCCGCCAAAGCCGCCGTTGCTCATGATCACCACATGGGTGCCGGGGCGCGCCTGGCCTTTGACCCGTTCGATGATCGCGTCGAGGCTGTCGGCCACCACCGAGGGCACGCGGCACTCGGCGGCGGTGGCTGCCAGGTCCCAGCCGAGGTTGGCCGGGGCGTACCAGATCACCTGGTCGGCATCGTTGACGCTTTCCGGCAGGCCGTCGCGGTGCGCGCCGAGCTTCATGGAGTTGGAGCGCGGCTCGATGATGGCGATGACCGGCGCCTCGCCGACCCGTTTGCGCAGGCCGTCGAGCGTGGTGGCGATGGCCGTGGGGTGGTGGGCGAAGTCGTCATAAATGGTGACGCCTTGCACCTCGGCGATGGTTTCCATGCGCCGCTTGACGTTCTTGAAGGCGCTCAGGCCCTCGATGCCCAGCGCGGGCGCCACGCCCACATGGCGTGCGGCAGCCAGGGTGGCCAGGGCATTGTCGACGTTGTGCCGCCCGGTCAGTGGCCATTGCACGGTGCCTTGCACCTGGCCGTCGAACAGCACTTCGAAGCGCGAACCGTCGGCGCTGAGCAGGCGCGCCTGCCACTGACCGCCTTCGCCGGTGGTCTGCACCGGGGTCCAGCAACCCATGTCGATCACCCGCGCCAGCGCCTGCTCGCGGGTCGGGTGGATGACCAGGCCTTCGCTGGGGATGGTGCGCACCAGGTGGTGGAACTGCCGCTCGATGGCTTGCAGATCGGGGAAGATGTCGGCGTGGTCGAACTCCAGGTTGTTGAGGATCGCGGTGCGCGGGTGGTAATGCACGAACTTGGAGCGCTTGTCGAAGAAGGCGCTGTCGTATTCGTCGGCCTCGACCACGAAGAAGGGCGTTTCGCCCAAGCGCGCCGACACCGAGAAGTTCTGCGGCACGCCACCGATCAGGAAGCCCGGGCTCATGCCGGCATGCTCCAGGACCCAGGCCAGCATGCTGCTGGTGGTGGTCTTGCCGTGGGTGCCGGCCACCGCCAGCACCCAGCGCCCCTGCAACACGTGGTCGGCCAGCCACTGCGGCCCGGACACGTAGGGCAGGCCCTTGTTCAGCACGTATTCCACCGCCGGGTTGCCGCGCGACATGGCGTTGCCGATCACCACCAGGTCCGGTGCCGGTTGCAGTTGCGCCGGGTCGTAGCCTTGGGTCAGCTCGATGCCTTGGGCTTCGAGCTGGGTGCTCATGGGCGGATAGACGTTGGCATCGGAGCCGGTGACGCGATGCCCGAGCGCCTTGGCCAATACCGCCAGGGAGCCCATGAAAGTGCCGCAAATACCGAGAATGTGAATGTGCATGATCGACCTCGCAAAACGTCGACGCAGGGTAGCCCAGCCCTAGGCAAAGCGCACCCGCTGTTTCGCTCAGTCGCCGCGGCGGATGCCATGCTTGCGCAGCTTGCGGTACAGGGTGTTGCGGCTGATGCCCAAGTGCTCGGCGACCTGGGTCAGGTGCCAGCGTCGGGCTTGCAGCAGGTCGAGCAACGCAGTGCGCTCGGCGAGGTCCAGCTCGCCGCCCAGGGCCGGCGACGCTCGCTCGATCGGCGCAACTGGCGCTGAGGCGATGCCGCCTGTGCCACTGCGCACCACGGCCGGCAAATCGGTCAGGGTGATGCGCCCCTGCTCGCTCAAGGCGACCACGGCACGCAACACGTTCTTCATCTGCCGCACATTGCCCGGCCAGGCGAAGTCGAGCAGCGCCTGGCGCGCGGCCGGCTCCAGAACGATGGCCTGCCCCGCCGCCTCAGCGGCCAGCAACATGTCCAGCAGCGCCCCCCGATCGCTGCGTTCGCGCACGGCCGGCAAGCCGATCTCCAGGCCGTTGAGGCGGTAGTACAGGTCTTCACGGAAGCTGCCCTGCTCGACCCGCTCCAGCAAATGGCGGTGGGTGGCGCTGATGATGCGCACGTCGACGCGCCGCGGCTCGCCGCCGATGGGCACCACCTGGCGGTCCTCCAGCACACGCAGCAAACGGGTTTGCAAGGCCAGGGGCATGTCGCCGATCTCGTCCAGCAGCAAGGTGCCGCCGTCGGCCTGCAACAGCTTGCCGCGCATGCCTTCCTTGCGCGCGCCGGTGAAACTGCCGCCGCGGTAGCCGAACAGCTCGCTCTCGATCAGGCTTTCCGGAATCGACGCACAGTTGATCGCCACGAACGGTCGGCCCTGGCGGTCGCTGGCCTGATGCACGGCCTGGGCGAAGGCTTCCTTGCCGCAGCCGGTTTCGCCGCACAGCAGCAGCGGCACGTCGCGCTGGAAGACGCGCACGGCGCGGCGGAAGTCGTCTTGCAAGGCCGGGTCGACCCAACAGCCCTGCACAGCGGGTTTGCGCGCAGGCGGCGCACTGGCCGGCACCGTCCACACAGGCTGCGGCGGCTGGCCGCGCAAGCTGGCGAACAGCGCCCGGCCCTGGTGGGTGGTCAGCGGCCATACTGCGCTGCCCTGCGGCGCGGCGCGGGCCAGCAGGTCGTCGAGGCGGCAGGCGAAGAAGCGCTCCACCGACTGCCCCAGCACACCGCTGCGCGGCGCGCCGATCAGGTTCAGCGCGCCTTGGTTGACCGCCTGAATGCGACCCTCGCCGTCGATCGCCAGCAGCCCTTCGCTGAACAAGCCCACCGACTCGGCCTGCACGTGAAAGCGCAGCAGCCACAGGTGCTCGAACTGACGCAGGAAATAGCAGCGCTCGATGACCTTGGCCGACAGGCTGACCAGCGCCATGGTGTGGAACTGGCTCTGCCGCGACACGTCGGTGCGCGCCGAGGAAACATCGAGCACGGCCAGCAGTTCGCCCTGGGGGTCGAACACCGGGCTCGACGAGCAGGTCAGCCCCGTGTGCCGCCCACGGAAGTGCTCGTCCTGGTGGATGGTCAGCGGCTGGCGCTCGACCAGGCAGGTGCCGATGCCGTTGGTGCCTTCGCGCGCCTCGCTCCAGTCGGCGCCCAGCCACAGCCCGGCGCGCTCGAAGGTGCGCTGTTCGGTGGGCGCGGTCAGGCAGTTGAGGATGATGCCCTGGGCGTCGGTGAGCAGCACCGCGTGCCCGGCGCCGCTGAGTTGCTGATGCAGGCTGTGCATTTCCGTACCGGCGATTTCCAGCACCTGGCCCAGACGCTGGCGGCCCTGCTGCACGTGGGCGTGTTCGAGCACGGCCGGCGCCTGGGCCAGGGCCGGATCGAGGTGGTAGTCCTCCAGGCAGCGCAACCAGGAGCGGGCGATCGACGGGTCGCTGCCCGCACCCATGGGTTGGCCGTTGGCGACGGTGAGCACTTGGCGGGCATGACGGCTGAACGAGCGGCTGTTCATCGCGTGTTTCTGCACAGAAGGATTTCCCCGAGCATCCTCCAGCGACCGGGCCTTTGCAATGGGGCGTGCGGCACAGGCCCACGCAACGTGCCAAAACCGATACGAAACGTCACGGCGAACGTGTCACCAGTGTCACACCAGCTTGCCGCACGCTCTGCGCCATCGGGCGCAACCCCGCGTGACACCTGGGCTCGCAGGCACTGGCCCGACCTTTGCTCTAGGCTTTGCCACTCCTCCACAAACATAAATCGATCAGGAGACACACCATGCGTTACGCACATCCCGGTACCGACGGCGCCAAGGTCTCGTTCAAGACGCGCTACGGCAACTACATCGGCGGTGAGTTCGTCCCGCCGGTCGAAGGCCAGCACTTCACCAACACCTCGCCGGTGAACGGCCAGCCCATCGCCGAGTTCCCCCGCTCCACCGCCAAGGACATCGACAAGGCGCTGGACGCCGCCCATGCCGCCGCCGACGCCTGGGGCCGCACGTCGGTGCAGGAGCGCTCCAACGTCCTGCTGCGCATCGCCGACCGCATCGAGCAGAACCTGGAAGTGCTGGCCATCACCGAAACCTGGGACAACGGCAAGCCGATCCGCGAAACCCTCAACGCCGACATTCCCCTGGCCGTCGACCACTTCCGCTACTTCGCCGGCTGCCTGCGCGCCCAGGAAGGCGGCGCCGCCGAGATCGACGAAAAGACCGTCGCCTACCACATCCACGAGCCGCTGGGCGTGGTCGGGCAGATCATCCCGTGGAACTTCCCGCTGCTGATGGCCGCTTGGAAACTCGCCCCGGCCCTGGCCGCCGGCAACTGCGTGGTGCTCAAACCGGCCGAGCAGACGCCGCTGGGCATCAGCGTGCTGATGGAACTGATCGGCGACCTGCTGCCCAAGGGCGTGCTCAACGTGGTGCAAGGCTACGGCCGTGAAGCCGGCGAGGCCCTGGCCACCAGCAAACGCATCGCCAAGATCGCCTTCACCGGTTCCACCCCGGTGGGCTCGCACATCATGAAGTGTGCGGCCGAGAACATCATTCCGTCCACCGTGGAGCTGGGCGGCAAGTCGCCCAACGTCTACTTCGAAGACATCATGCAGGCCGAACCGAGCTTCATCGACAAGGCCGCCGAGGGCCTGGTGCTGGCCTTCTTCAACCAGGGCGAAGTGTGCACCTGCCCGTCGCGGGCGCTGGTGCAGGAGTCGATCTACCCGCAGTTCATGGACGTGGTGATGAAGAAGGTGCTGCAGATCAAGCGCGGCGACCCGCTCGACACCGAGACCATGGTCGGTGCCCAGGCTTCCGAGCAGCAGTTCGAGAAAATCCAGTCGTATTTGAAGATCGCCCAGGAGGAAGGCGCCGAACTGCTCACCGGCGGCAAGGTGGAGCAACTCGAAGGCGCGCTGTCGACCGGCTATTACATCCAGCCGACCCTGCTCAAGGGCAACAACAAGATGCGCGTGTTCCAGGAGGAGATCTTCGGCCCGGTGGTCAGCGTCACCACCTTCAAGGACGAAGCCGAAGCCCTGGCGATCGCCAACGACACCGAGTTCGGCCTCGGCGCCGGGGTCTGGACCCGCGACATCAACCGCGCCTACCGCATGGGCCGCGGCATCAAGGCCGGCCGCGTGTGGACCAACTGCTACCACCTGTACCCGGCGCACGCCGCGTTCGGCGGCTACAAGAAGTCGGGCGTGGGCCGCGAGACCCACAAGATGATGCTCGACCACTACCAGCAGACCAAGAACCTGCTGGTGAGCTACGACATCAATCCGCTGGGGTTCTTCTGATCGGCGCTCCGATCAGCCGCGATGACCATCGCCTTCCTCTGTAGGAGCGGCTTAAGCCGCGATGGACGGCGTAGCCGGCCTAGGTCAGGCGATGCAGATCGACCTGCTGTAGCGAAGCAGGGCCATTGGGGCGGCGCTGCCGCCCATCGCGGCTAAAGCCGCTCCTACAATTTGGGAGGGAGGGCTAGCTCACCCCCTGTGGAGACCGGCCGGCTCCACGTACCAGCCGAATAACACAACAACCAGACCGGCCTTCGAAGCGCTCTGGCCCGCTTCCTGCAGCACCGATCACCACACACCTCCGCAGCGTTTGCGGAGCGCAAAAAAACAACAGGTGAACACTATGCCAAGCGATCACTCCGGCTCTGCGCCGGCCAACCCTTCGGTCGACTTCGAGAACGTCGGCTCCGACTACTTCCAGCAACGCGAACTGAAAAAAGGCGCCGCCGGCTGGGTACTGCTGGTGGGTCTGGGGGTGGCGTACGTCATCTCCGGCGACTACGCCGGGTGGAACTTCGGCCTGGCCCAGGGTGGCTGGGGCGGCATGTTCCTGGCCACCCTGCTGATGGCCACGATGTACCTGTGCATGTGCTTCTCGCTGGCCGAGCTGTCGTCGATGATCCCCACCGCCGGCGGTGGCTACGGCTTCGCCCGTAGCGCCTTCGGCCCTTGGGGCGGCTTTCTCACCGGAACGGCGATCCTCATCGAATACTCCATCGCCCCCGCCGCCATCGCGGTGTTCATCGGCGCCTATTGCGAGTCGCTGTTCGGCATCGGCGGCTGGATGATCTACCTGGCCTTCTACATCGTCTTCATCGGCATCCACATTCTGGGGGTCGGCGAGGCCTTGAAGCTGATGTTCGCCATCACCGCCGTGGCCGCGATCGCACTGGTGGTGTTCCTGGTGAGCATGGTGCCCCATTTTGATGCAGCCAACCTGTTCGACATCGCGCCGACCGACGCCGTCGGTGCCAGCAGCTTCCTGCCCTTGGGCTACGTCGGCGTGTGGGCGGCGATTCCCTATGCGATCTGGTTCTTCCTGGCGGTCGAGGGCGTGCCGCTGGCCGCGGAAGAAACCAAGAACCCCAAACGCGACCTGCCCCGTGGCCTGATCGGCGCGATGTTGGTGCTGCTGGCCTTCGCCCTGCTGATCCTGATCATCGGCCCAGGCGCGGCCGGTTCCGAAGCGCTCAAGGCCTCGGGCAATCCGCTGGTCGAAGCCCTGGCCAAAGCCTATGGCGGCTCGACCTGGATGGGCGCCTTCGTCAACCTGGTGGGCCTGGCCGGCTTGATCGCCAGCTTCTTCTCGATCATCTACGCCTATTCGCGGCAGATCTTCGCCTTGTCGCGCGCCGGCTATCTGCCGCGCAAGCTGTCGCAGACCAACAAGAGCAAGGCGCCGGTCCTGGCCCTGGTGATTCCCGGCCTGGTCGGCTTCGCCCTGTCGCTGACCGGCCAGGGCGACCTGCTGATCCTGGTGGCGGTGTTCGGCGCGACGCTGTCGTACGTACTGATGATGGCCGCGCACATCACCCTGCGCATCCGCCGGCCGAAGATGGCCCGCCCGTACCGCACGCCGGGCGGCATCTTCACCTCGGGCGTGGCCCTGGTGCTGGCCTGCATCGCCGTGGTCGCAGGGTTCCTGGTCGATCCGCGGGTGGTGATCGGCGCCGCCGTGATCTATGGGGTGTTGATCGCCTACTTCGCCTTCTACAGCCGCCACCACTTGGTGGCCGGCACCCCGGAAGAAGAATTCGCCGCGATCCAGGACGCCGAAGAGGCCCTGCACTGATCGCCGAGCCGCGCCGCAGCTGACCCTGCGGCGCTCTGGAGAACCCGTATGGCACGTTACGTACACAGCATCGGCCACCTGCTCTACCGCTTCGACAGCCTCAAGGAAGTCATGGCCAAGGCCAGCCCGGCGCGCTCGGGCGACGTTCTGGCCGGCGTGGCGGCGAGCAACGACGGCGAGCGCGTGGCGGCGCAGATGGCCCTGGCCGACATCCCGCTGCGCGAATTCCTCAACGAAGCGCTGATTCCCTATGAAGACGACGAAGTCACCCGGCTGATCGTCGACAGCCATGACGCCGCCGCCTTCGCCCCGGTCAGCCACCTGACCGTGGGCGGCCTGCGCGACTGGCTGCTCAGCGAGGCGGCCGACGAGCGCAGCCTGCGTGCCCTGGCACCGGGGCTGACGCCGGAAATGGCGGCGGCGGTGTCGAAGATCATGCGCGTGCAGGACCTGGTCCTGGTGGCGCAGAAGATCCGCGTGGTCACTGCGTTCCGCGGCACCATGGGCCTGCGCGGGCGCCTGTCGACGCGCCTGCAACCCAACCACCCCACCGACGAGCCGGCCGGCATCGCCGCGAGCATTCTCGACGGCCTGCTGTACGGCAACGGCGACGCCATGATCGGCATCAACCCGGCCACCGACAGTACCGCCTCGATTTGCGCGTTGCTGGAGATGCTGGATGCGGTGATCGAGCGCTACCAGATTCCGACCCAGGCCTGCGTGCTCACCCACGTCACCACCTCCATCGAGGCGATCAACCGCGGCGTGCCGCTGGACCTGGTGTTCCAGTCCATCGCCGGCACCGAGGCGGCCAACGCCAGCTTCGGGTTCAACCTCAGCGTGTTGCAGGAGGGCTACGAGGCGGGCCTGTCGCTCAAACGCGGCACGGCCGGGCAAAACCTCATGTACTTCGAGACCGGCCAGGGCAGCGCGCTGTCGGCCAACGCCCACCATGGCGTCGACCAGCAGACCTGCGAGACCCGCGCCTATGCCGTGGCCCGGCATTTCAAACCGTTCCTGGTCAATACCGTGGTCGGTTTCATCGGCCCGGAATACCTGTACAACGGCAAGCAGATCATCCGCGCCGGCCTGGAAGACCACTTCTGCGGCAAGCTGCTCGGCGTGCCGATGGGTTGCGACATCTGCTACACCAACCACGCCGAGGCCGACCAGGACGACATGGACACCCTGCTGACGCTGCTGGGCGTGGCCGGGATCAACTTCATCATGGGCATTCCGGGCTCGGACGACATCATGCTCAACTACCAGACCACCTCGTTCCACGACGCGCTCTACGCGCGGCAAACCCTGGGGCTGCGGCCCGGGCCGGAATTCGAGGCCTGGCTCGAACGCACCGGGATCTTCACCCAGGCCGATGGCCGGGTGCGTTTCGGCGACAACCTGCCGCCGGCATTCCGCCAGGCGCTGGCGCAACTGGCCTGAGAGGTGACCATGGACCGTTCAACGCTCGAACCTGCCGCCACTGCTTGCGACCCTTCCGCCTCCCCGACCCTGGACAATCCCTGGTTGGCCCTGCGCACCCTGACGCCCGCACGCATCGCCCTTGGCCGCACCGGCACCAGCCTGCCCACCGCCGCCCAACTCGACTTCCAGTTCGCCCACGCCCAGGCGCGCGACGCGGTGCACCTGCCGTTCGACCACGACGCCCTGAGCCAGCAACTGCACGGCGCTGGCCACGAAACCCTGCTGCTGCACAGCGCGGCGAGCGACCGCCACGAGTACCTGCAACGCCCCGACCTGGGCCGACGGTTGGCCGAGGACTCGGCCAGGCGGTTGCGCGAGCATGCCGAGCGGCATCCGGATGGTGTCGACCTGGCCATCGTCATCGCCGATGGTTTGTCTGCCCTGGCCGTGCATCGCCACAGCGCCGCACTGCTCAAGCGCTTCGACGAACAGGCCGCCGCCGACGGCTGGCGCCGCGCGCCGGTGGTGCTGGTCGAGCAAGGGCGAGTGGCGGTGGCCGACGAGGTCGGGCAACTGCTCGGCGCGCGCATGACGGTGATGCTGATCGGCGAGCGGCCGGGGCTCAGCTCGCCCGACAGCCTGGGGGTGTACTTCACTTACGCGCCTCGCGTCGGCCTGACCGATGCGGCGCGCAATTGCATCTCCAACGTGCGTCTGGAAGGCCTGAGCTACGGCATGGCCGCCCACCGCCTGCTGTACCTGATGCGCGAGGCCTGTCGGCGCCAGCTGTCGGGGGTCACGCTCAAGGACGAGGCCGAGGTGCAGAGCATTGGCGAAGAGGCGGCCGCCAAGAAAACCGGGAATTTCCTGTTGGGTAATGACTGAGAGGCGTGGGCGATTCTTCGTGGAACCGCCCGGGGGTTGAAGGTTGGCCGGCAAGCCGGTTGATTGGAGCCGGCCGTGTCGATGCGCCGCGCAGTTGCCGCAGGCTGCGACGCGGCCCGGCCCAGGCACCGCCAGTGTCCAGGGCCTGGGCTGTTGAGCCGGCATCGCCTGCCATTTCGGCCGATCGGCCCACCTGGCCTCTGTGCGCCTTCACCAGTAATCCCCCGCTACAAACTCCACGGGCACTTTCCGAAGTTGCCCGTATAATGCCTTCCCTATTGCGTACGAAATTTTACCCACCCTCTCAGGCAAGGACGCTCGCCACCCGCGCGCAGTCCATCGTCGCTCGCCCGTCGCCGCGGGACCCGAACACAGGTGCTGTACATGGAATTCAATCCGCTGGACCTCATTCTGCATCTCGACTACTACCTCGATGTGCTGGTCTCCAACTACGGTCCGTGGATCTACGCCATCCTGTTCGCGGTGATCTTCTGCGAAACGGGCCTGGTGGTAATGCCGTTCCTGCCGGGCGATTCGTTGCTGTTCATCGCCGGCGCCGTAGCAGCCGGTGGCGGCATGGACCCGGTGCTGCTCGCAGGTCTCCTGACCATTGCGGCGATCCTGGGCGACAGCACCAACTACGTCATCGGCCGCACGGCCGGCGAGCGATTGTTCCGCAATCCTTCGTCGAGGATCTTCCGCCGCGACTACCTGCAAAAAACCCACGAATTCTATGCGCGTCATGGCGGCAAGACCGTCACCCTGGCGCGTTTCCTGCCGATCCTGCGCACCTTCGCCCCCTTCGTGGCCGGCATCGCGCACATGCAGTACGTGCGCTTCCTGGCATTCAGCGTGGCAGGCTCGGTGTTGTGGGTCGGCAGCCTGGTGACCCTGGGTTATTTCTTCGGCAACGTGCCGTTCATCAAGCAGCACCTGTCGCTGATGGTGGTCGGCATCATTCTGCTGTCGCTGATTCCGATGATCCTGGGCCTGCTGCGCAGCCGCTTCGGACGCGCCGCCAAGGCCCACTGAGGCGCGCCCATGTGGTCGTTAAGCGCCTGGCGCCGACGCCGCACCCTGGCCCGCTACCCGGTGGAGGCCAGCCTGTGGCAGCAGGTGCGCGAACGACTGCCGATGCTCGACGGCATCGGCGCCGATGAAGACCGCTGGCTGCGCGAAGCCAGCGTGCTGTTCCTGCACGACAAGCACCTGACTTTGCTGCCAGGCGTCGAACTCGACGATGCCCAGCGCCTGTTCCTCGCCGCCCAGGCGCAATTGCCGCTGCTGCATCTGGGCGAGCACGACTGGTACCAGGGCTTCCACGAGCTGATCCTCTACCCCGACGACTTCCAGAGCCCGCAGCGCCACCGCGACGGCAGCGGCGTGGAACATGTGTGGAATGGCGAGCACAGCGGCGAAGCCTGGCAGCAGGGGCCGGTGATCATGGCCTGGCCGGGAGTGCTGGCCGGCGGTGGCTGGGAGGCCTACAACTTGGTCGTCCACGAGCTGGCGCACAAGCTCGACATGCTCAACGGCGACGCCAACGGCCTGCCGCCGCTGCACCGCGGCATGCCCGTCGGCGACTGGGCCAGCGCCATGCAGACGGCCTTCGACGACCTCAACCGCCAGCTCGACGCCGACCCGGACGCCGAGACCGTCATCGACCCCTACGCCGCCGAAAACCCTGCCGAATTCTTCGCCGTCACCAGCGAGTACTTCTTCAGCGCGCCCGACCTGCTCGCGCAGGCCTACCCCGAGGTCTACCGACAACTGGCGCTGTTCTATCGGCAATCGCCGCTGGAGCGTCTGCAACGCCTACAGGCCGAAGACCCCGCCTATGGGCCAGATCCGGCCTGAGGCCACGCCACACAGGCCGGACATGGCATGCCCTTGTGGAATGTGCCTATAATCGCCGCCACTTTTTCGGTCCTAACAGGGGGGCTTTGCCCAATGAGCTACAGCAAGATTCCGGCCGGTAAAGACCTGCCGAACGACATCTACGTCGCCATCGAGATCCCGGCCAACCACGCGCCGATCAAATACGAAATCGACAAGGACAGCGACACCCTGTTCGTCGACCGCTTCATGGCCACCCCGATGTTCTACCCGGCCAACTACGGTTTCATCCCCAACACCCTGGCCGACGACGGCGACCCCCTCGACGTGCTGGTCGTGACCCCTTACCCGGTCGCCCCAGGCTCGGTGATCCGCGCCCGTCCGGTCGGCATCCTGAACATGACCGACGACGGCGGCGGCGACGCCAAAGTCATCGCCGTTCCGCATGACAAGCTGTCGCAGCTGTACGTCGACGTGAAGGAATACACCGACCTGCCGGCGCTGCTGATCCAGCAGATCGAGCACTTCTTCGCCAACTACAAGGATCTGGAGAAGGGCAAGTGGGTCAAGATCGAAGGCTGGGACGACGCCGATGCCGCCCGCGCCGCGATCACCAAGTCGGTCGAAGCCTACAAGGGCTGATAGCGCCGCAGCGGAAAACCCTGCTTCGGCACGATGCTGTTCAGTCGAGCCGGGTCAGTATCAATAGGGCTGCTCTGCAGCCCATCGCGGCTAATCGGAGCGCCGAACCGGCCGCTCCAACAGAATACGCATCTTCTGTTGGAGCGGCCGGTTCGGCGCTCCGATTAGCCGCGATGGGCCGCAAGGCGGCCCTAGTCACTTCAATGAGCGGCAATGCTACTTCGGCAGGTTTTTTACACCCGCAGAGTGGACCTTCCCTCTGGGCGTTTAGAGTTCGTACTACAACGTCCTACACCGCCGTCCTACAGACCCCCTACGCCGTTCCCGATCCACTCAACGTCCTGTTGATGTTTCGCATACGGCCGCGCCGCTAAACTGTTCCCATGAACAATTCCGGTGATCGCTTGAAGGCGCTCCTACAGGAGTGCAACCTGACCCCGTCCGACTTTGCCGCCCAGCGCAACGTCTCGCCGCAACACATCAACAACTGGTTCAAACGCGGTGTGCCCCTGGCGCGCATGGACGAGATCGCCGACCTGTTCTGCGTGCACCGCCGTTGGTTGAAATGTGGCGAAGGCCCCAAACACCCCGACCCCATCCTGCGTCCGCGCGCCACCGTGCCTGGCCACGTCCGGCAGGCCTCGTTGCTGCTGGCCGCCGAAGGCGCGCAGACACGCTTTCCCCTGCACCGGCTCGACGCCGGCCTGCTCAAGCCGGTGACCGCGCGCCAGGTGCTGCTGCCGCAGCAGGCCCTGGACGCCCTCGGCATCGCGCCGCGCAACGTGGTGTGCATGGCCATGCCTGCGCACAACATGACCCCCGTGATCCCGCGCAACGCGCTGCTGGCCGTCGACCGCAGCTGCACCCGCGTGGTGGAAGGGGAAACCTACGCCCTGCTGCACAACGGCCGCCTGCGCATCCATCAACTGAGCCTCGGCGACCGCGACGTGCTCAGCCTGCACAGCCACGACCGCCTCAACCACCCTACCGAACGCTTCTCCCCCGCCCAGCGCCGCATCCAGGACCTGTACGTGTTCGGTTGGGTGTTCTGGTACTCGCACCTGCGCCAGCAGCGTCCGCAGTGAAGCGGCCGGGATAGTTTGTGCTGGGCAAGCGCGGCGCGGGCTTGTATCCTTGCCGTCACTTTTTGCCCCTGGCCGCACACGACGCGGCGTAGCGGGTGGAACAGGGCCCTTGCGGCGACTGTTCTTTCCTTTCATGGCCCGTCGAGGTCATACCGTTCAAGGCGGTTGCGGCTTGTCAAAAACGAGCCAAGACTGCCCTCGAGAAGCCGGCCACAAGCCGGCTTTTTATTTCTTCTCCCCCCCGAAAATATAGGTGGTCAGCCCTCGCCTTCGGATCTGACCCACACCTAGACCCACACGGCTGCTTTGGGAAGCGAGTTTAATTTTTTTCTAGGTTGGGTGCGGGGCCTTAGCTTCACCCCAGGGCCACGCTCAAACCGTCCCACTCGTGCTTTCTTCTGCCCCTGAAGGGGCGGAAGGCTCGCGACGGTCATGAGGATTAGCAGCTGAGTTCGTACCCTCCAGCCTTGCGTGTACGTGAGGCATCGCTTATGATCAGCTCATGCCAGTGACTAGGAGTATCTCCAGTCGGTTTGGAATGCTGGCCTCTACAGGTGTCTAGTCTCCGTCTTACGTTTGTGTAGGTTTATGCTGAAAACAGCATATGCCTACACAGATAGTAAGGAGAAAAAATTAGATTCTCCGTAGCTTTCCCTCTCTCTTCCTTCCGTTTGCCCCCTCAGTAAAACGCAAAACACTCCGGACTCTAGCCTAGATCATGCCTTGCCACTGCAAAAGGCAAAGCGGTCACCACGATTAATTTAGCGTTCCAGCCCCAGCATTGCTAATGCGATCAACAACTGCTTAAAGCGTCTGCCCGTGAAATTTCAAACATGTCGATAACCCACTTGGAATCGACTATCATAATCGTTTGACACGAATTTCAGAAACGAACTGTTGCTGATTTAAGCTGACGAATTGAGCAATTGAGCGATGAACAAAAGACCTTTAGACCAATTGTTTTTTGCAACATTTCGAGGAAATTTGGATTTCTCGGAGTTTGCAAGTCTGGATGTTAGCCAGGCGTACTCCAGGATAGAATTTGAAGGAAGAGCTGTATTCAGCCCTGGCAAAACACTAAAACATTACTTGAGCTTTCTTAGTCGCGTACTATTTGATCGCCTCCCCGTTGAAAAAGATGTCGTCTACTCATATCGAAAAGGAGTTAACGTTGTTAATGCTGTCGAAAAGCATGCTGACAACAAATTCTTCTTTCAGTCTGATATAGAAAATTTCTTTGGAAATATAACCAAAGAAATCATAAAGAAAACTATCTTATCCGCCATTGATCAGTGCCCCATCGCTGACATCGAGACTTGGATAGAAAGAATATTAGACTTGGTAACAATTGAAGGCGCGCTCCCGCCAGGCTATCCAACGTCTCCAGCAATAAGCAATGCCTGCTTGCTCAGTTTTGACAAACGGTTATTAGCTTGGTGCAACGAGCACTCACTAATCTACACTAGGTATGCTGACGACATAATCGTGTCCGGCACCGATGATACCTGGATGAACTCGTTGAGCTCCAAGGTAACTGAGCTTCTAAATGAAGAACTTAATAGTTCCATCAAACTAAATCCGCAAAAGACGAAAATAATTCGCCCAGGCGAAAAAATAAGAATTCTAGGTATTGCAATCTTACCAAACGGCAAAGTATCTGTTGATGGCAAGTTAAAGAAACGAACAGAAACAGCAATGCATCTACTTCTAAAAGACAAGAAAATGTTTCAATCTTTCTTCAAAGAAGCAGACTTGGATAAGGCTCTAAAAAAATTCTCGGGACAATTGAATTACATAAACACTGTAGACCCTAGCTTTCTAGACAAGTTGCGAAAAAAGTACGGGACAGCAACAGTCGATAAAATAATACATATCTCGGTGGCTTCGTGATGCAACTATCCATCGAAGTTAGCAATATCCAGCACATATCCAAGCTTCGCGTTGATCTCAACATTAATGAAAATGGCTTAACCTGCATTGTTGGTAAAAATGGTGTAGGCAAAACTACTCTTATTAAATCGATCAGAAATCTCAAAATTTCCGACACATTTTCGAAAATGGCGCAGGCTGGTGCCATCAAGCCTGGAAGCAAAATAAGCTATATGTGCAATGGGGCCACGTATAACTTTGAGTACGACCATGAGCTTGAAGACCTAAACAGCAAAGATGTGTTCCCTCAAGAATTAAAGAAACAGATTGAGGTTGAACTACCCATACCTTGGGGACAAAGATTCAATACATTCCAAAGCATCAGCTCTGCCGATAACGAGATAAGAACCGCTGTAATGCTTGAGGAATATCATATTCCCGAAGAGCTCATACAGTTACTGGCAGGCGTTTATGGAAACAATAAGTTCGCAGAGCTAAAAGAAGTCCGGGTAGGTAAGACATCTTTTTATATAATGCCCTTAAAAGATGATAGATATGTTAGAGAAGACCACCTGAGCTCCGGCGAGTTCTTTTTAATATCACTCTATAGAAAAATAAAAGGCAGCTCCAAACTAATAGTCATCGACGAAATTGACATATCTTTGGACGCTGCTGCTCAAAGCCGTTTGATTAAATGGCTCAGAGATTTCTGCAAAGCAGAAAACGTAAGCATCGTATTTACCACGCACTCAATGGCAATAATGCGAACCATGGAAGATGGCGAGCTTCACTATATGAGTTGCGAGGAAGATGCGATAAGAACCAAGCCAGTTTCGTACAATTACGTAAAATCTGTACTGTTTGGCTTTTATGGATGGGATCGCTACATCCTCACCGAAGATCCTGCGCTAGAAGGTTTTTTCAAATTCCTGATCACCACCCAAAAAATCCCAAGCTTTTACACCTATCAAATTATTCCTGTTGGCGGCGGGGACAATGTGGCTCAACTGCGACAGAAAAATATAGGCGAAGGCTTTTTTGGCCCTGAGAATAACGTCCTTGCTATCCTTGATGGGGATTATGAAGGCACTCGTAACGGCAGAAAGAACCAAACATACTGCATTCCATTTTTAAGCATCGAAAAAAAGATTTTTGAAGACTACCAAAACGGTCTCTTCACCTTGCCAGCTCCTCTAGCTGAGCAACTGCGGGGAGACAAACTTGACAAGAAGTTTATCAAGGCGATAAAGAGGGAGTTCGGAATTTCCTACCAAAACCTGTATTATTACTTAAATGAACAGTATCCTGACAAGACAAAAGAAATTTGCAAGGTGCTTCAAGATTTTTTGAATATGCCTATCTAAAATAATACTAGAAAAGTTTCGCGCCAAGGCGAATGAAGCCCGCCTTTGATTCTCCACCAGCACATATTTCTGAGGGTCAAGGGCACTACCGGAGGCCGCAGCCCGCGCAGCACAGCGAGCAGGAACGGGCGAGGATAGTGGCGTAGCGAACCCTTGAGGCAGTGCTTAATCGCAAACTATGCAAGGGGTGGGGATGAGGTTTTTATCCCCATCCCCGAGCATCCAGGGCGATCCCTGGGCTGTTGCTTTTAAGGAGCGAAGCGACGTGCAGTCCAGCGGCACGCTGGCCCACCTTCCGGAACGGAAGCGTAGTGGGTTACACATATGATTTATGTTATTGCAACACCTTGCACTCCCTTTGCATAATATTGGTAACAATAATAAGCGACGGTGCAATTCGCAATGAAAAACTTGAGCAAAGATAACTGCGCAATGTGGTTACAAGCCGGCAATCAATTTACAGCTCAAAGCTTGAAATCAGAATTCCATGAAATCATCACATGGGCTCCCAGTTTAAAGCGCAGCGGTGAAGACTATTACATTCCACGTAAGAACATACCCGAAAATGTTTGGATGGCCATGCATGAAATAGAAGACTGGGGAATGGCCGAAAGACTGGATAGCCCAAAAGGCGAGCTCTTTATAGTAGATGCCTCTCTTCTAGACTTAATCATGCAGACAATACAACTATTACTGGAAATCTTATACCAGCCAAAAGAAACCAATGCTATTACGGGAAATCCCAGACTCACCTACGATACTCCTTCGACGCTAGGGTGATATATGTACTCAATAATTCGCGCAAAAAAACTAAAGAGTTTTGGTGCAATTGCCAGGTCTGCTCGTCACACTTTCAGGGAACAGCCAACACCGAATGCCGCTCCTGGAATGTCAAGTCTAAACAGAGTGACTGGTGCAAAAAATACATTTCAGCTGATTGGTGCATTTAAAAATAAACTTCCCGCAAAACGTCGAATTGATGCGGTACTTGGAATTGAGTATCTGATCACAGCCTCCCCGGAGGCCTTCAAACGCCATGGTGGTCGACTCGACGATTTAGGAAATGGCTATTTTCGAGATGCATTATCGTGGCTTCGCGACCGTCACGGAGCGGCTAACGTTCTAAGTGCAGCTGTACACCTGGATGAGTCCACCCCACATTTAGTAGCATATGTGCTACCACTAACAGCGGATGGACGGCTGAGCGCTAGGGATTTTTTAGGGGGGCCTAAACTCATGCGAGAGCTACAGGATAGCTTTCACTCAAGTTGTGGTTCCATTCGAGGGCTTTCACGTGGCGTCAGCGGGTCGAAAGCAAAACATGATGAGGTAGCTTCGTTTTATCGACTACTTACAACCACAGGGGAAGCTCCGAAGCTTACCGCGCTAGACTACGCAGCGAAGGCTCTAGGCCTTGAAACAGAAGCTTGGATACAGGCAGAGTCGCTTGCAAGCGCGAACGCTCTCGGAGTATCAATGGAACGCCGCAGGAGGAAATCTCGTGGCTCGCGGGAGAACGCAGTTGTTAGACGCGAAATGGAAGTTTCCTGTGCAGAGCTGAAGCTTAGGAAATTGGCTGATGAATTTAACGAGCGAGAAGTTCAATTCAACGAAAGCCAGTTAGAACTTACCGCCCTTGGCTCACAGCTAGCAACAGAAAGAGCAAGGGCGGATTCAATGCAGCACGTTATTGACAAATATATTTCTGCAAATAATCACGCACCAGCAAGAAGGTCTGTGATGCAACCTGACTTAAGCCCCATCTCGCTTGGGAGGTAGCAAGTTCCAGTGTTCAACCGCAAAGAGCGCCACATTGTGCAGTTCCGAATCTGTCCAGCCATCCAGCTCACGCAAATTCAACATCTTTACGAACAACCTTTTATTTCCAGAATCTAAGCGCTCATATCCATTTAAGTTGACGCCCCAAAAATCAGTAACCCAATACCAGGATGCATAAGCTTGCGCGAACCACTGAGAAGCTTTGCCCCCTTCTGCAATGAAGACTTTGATCTCAAGAAATGCTTTTGCAAAATCAGATGACATAATATTTCCTCAGAACCTACCGGCGATCAGGGCTTGGATTATGCAGAACAGAGACGCCTCAGCCCCTCTTGAATAATTAACAACAATTGCGTTCCTTACGATAAAGCTTGTTCCAAAATTTTCACGGCTGCCTTTTCGTCAATATCCTCACAAAATCCGGAAATCATTACACCTGAATCATCATCCTGGTGTTTCAGGCCGATTATTCTCTCTACAGATTCACCAAAATCATTCAAGCCAAGCTCCTTGATAAACGTGACCTTGCTAGCCTCACTTAGGAGGAAGTCCATTCTAGCTTTCAGTTGAGTTTCTTTGCGACCTTCTACTCCCTTATCAACATGCAGACGGGTTGCAAGCTGTAAAATATTGGGAGGACAATCCGGCAACCGCTTTACCTTTGCTAGAGCCCTGAGTTTGCCATGAGAGCCCCTTATGCCGAATAACTGGTATTGCCTGGCGCCCATGGCTTTAACAGCGCACTGGTACTTGTAGGCTGTACTTGATGATGAACTGTCATCGCCCCCTGAAAGAGCAAAGCAAAGATAATTAAAAATGTAGCTCGCCGCGCTCGCCGCAAGAGGGTTATCTTTGGTTAATCCTATACGAATGATTTTATCTTTATTTTTTTCAAAATATGAACCAGGCCTATCATTATAGAGCCGCCCCATGGTCTTTTCGACTACCGCCGCCACCCCAGACTCGTGAAAAATTAGAACATGCCAGTGCGGACATCCATCCTCATGAACCTCTGTAACCCTGAAGCCAAAATAACTATCTGATGGTTTAAATCCTTGCTCCTTTAATGCACCTCTGATTGCTTTCCAGTCTTTCCCTAGAAAAATATTAGCATCACGAGGGCTTAACTTAGGATTATAGCTGTTTCTTCCGAATGCCGGATTGGAATGAAACTCACCTGGTGCGGTCAGGGTAAGGAACAACCACCCCCACCCTTTTCCACTAGCAATTTCCTCCATAGCCTTTATGTCCAGATATAGCTCATTGATCCTGTTAGCTTGCTGCGAACGGGCCACTTCCAAAAGATTGAAAACCACTGGCTTGCTATATTCAAGGGTACTACTGACAGCTTTATAAGATCGACTCAAGTACGCATCGGTCTTGGCCTTCCTTGCCTTCATTATCGACATAGTAGCGGCACTACAGCACTGCTCTCCCGCTGCTCTACCGAGTTGACGCTTCATTTGCGCCAAGTGTTCTCTTCTTTGATCTGCAACTCGGTTTATCTGCCGACGCCACCAGCGAGCATCACTGAGCCTGCCAACTAAGCCAATAAGCGTTGAGCGTTTCGTAATGCGTAACGAAATACCAAATGCGTGAGATGAGTGTACATGAACAATCTGATCAGCCTGGCTAGCGGTTTTCAGATACTGTTCGTGACTCAACGCTATCACTCGCGCCATCTCCGTCAAGCCAATTTCATCGTATCCAGTTATTTGATCAAGCGGAGATTCCAGACCTGGAATAATCGAAAACAGGATGTCATCGTCCCAGCCATCAAAATAGCCGTACTCACACTCGGTATTGAAATAAAAACCAACCTGGGGCTTTGTTGGGAAAAGATCTTCAAAAACATCGGCGGGAGTAGCAATACCGGCAGACGTAGAATGAACAACGTCCATCATGCTTGAACACCAGCATCGAGACGGGTATCCACCCAAGCTTGGACGTCATCGGAACACCACCCCACTGCGCGAGCGCCAAGAGGCTTAGACTTCGGAAATTTCCCTTCCCGCATCAGTTGGTAGATAGCTGAACGCTTGTAGCCGGTAGCTTTTATAACTTCTGGCAAACGCATAACACGACGATTCACGGTCAAACTCCAGGCTTCTTTCGATGCAAAGATGAATGACCATGAACATTAGCGATAAATTGACAACTTAAAACCCCTGACCGTATCGAAAATACCCATTACCGATACGCTTTTGGGGGTTTCTTAGGCCGTCCTCCTGCAGTGGCGTAACCTGGCGCTTCTGACTTGATCCACTCTTTAAGGCGCTCATGAGAGCCAGGCAAGTGATCAGCCAACCCCACCTCAACCAGATACCTGTATACCAGATCGGCCATGCTGCTACTACGGAGTTGCTGATGAGTATCATGAGCCCAAAATTTACGAGCCGTTTCTCTCGCAAACTTTATGACAATTTCTTTCTGCTCATTTTTACTAATAATTGGGGCCATCCGAATTAGTTCGGATTGGATTCGACGAGTTACAACATCCATAGCGACGTCCCACATCGAGCCCAATAGAGTTTGGGCACCAATGGCTATTCCCCTACGAAGCTCAGGATTCCCGTCTGCAACCTTTTCAAGTTTAGATATTCCTTCAATGAAGCCCCCTAAAGCAACCGCCCTTAGCTCCTCATCTTCGACAAGCAAGCATATTGTTTCGACGATGCATTTCATCCTTGAAAACTCAAGCGGCTCAGTTGAACCTCGAACCTCCATGACAATCTCGTCATAAAGATTGAGAATTGCACTCCCCATGGCCTTGAAGGTTGGCGTATCCGTCCCCCTCACAAATCGCTTCCTTTATCAGAGATTTTATCAACAGATCCACGTGTAGCAAACCGTGCCCACTCATTCATCAAAATGCTGCGTTTATCAAAGAAATCAGTTCGGGAATACGCACTCTCTGTTTGATTGCGCTCATCATGCGCCAGGGCCATCTCACATACTTCTCGCGGAAAATGCGTGCATTCAGAGGCCCAATCCCTAAATGTGCTTCGGAAACCATGCCGCGTAATATCGACATACCCAAGACCATGGAGAAGAGCCCTAACACCATTTGCGTGCATAGCGCCACTAGCCCCTCTTCCAGGAAACAGATACTTTGAAGTTGCACATGCCTTCAGCTCCTCTAACAAATTAATAACCTCATCCGCGAGAGGAATTCTGAAAGGAACTTCCATTTTCATTCTTTCGGCACTCAACGACCACACCTTTGACTTCAAGTCAAACTCATGCCAAGTGGCCAGACGTACCATTTGACTTCGCGCGCCGGTTAAAATCAGTAAGCGAGTGGCATATGAGTCACGGCTTTTCATCCCGGCAAGTTGAGACATCAAGACAGGAACTTTATCCCAACTCATCGCCGCGTGATGCTCTCGCTTCCTTGCCTTTTTTTCTCTTTATTGTCGAGCAGGTTAATGAGATGTCCCCGCCACCGTGCTGGATTTTCTCCTCCGCGCCAGCCCAAGGACTTAGCAGCATCGAGAATATTTTCGATCTGACCACGTACTTCGTCAGCGGTGCGCGTTTTTGAAGACCATATGGGAGTAAGTATCTTAAGCACGGCATTGGTATCTACACTTCCAACTGGTAGGTCTCCTACGACCGGAAATGCATACAGTTCAAGCTTTCGCCACCAGCCCAGGTACCATTTCTCAGACCAAGCCCCACCATGCATTTCTCGATAACGCTGTGCTGCCGCTGTGAACGTAACCGTCCGCGCCTGCTCGGCGCTGGATGCTTTCCTGCGAGATTCCTCCTCATATGCACGCGCTTCTAGCGGGTCAATTCCCTGTGCAAGCTGCCGACGAGGTAGATCAGTCGCTTCTCTGGCATGAGATAGGGAAACAGCGGGATACGCTCCAATGCCCATGTACCTGGATTTCCCTTCCACCTTGTAGCGGAAAATCCAACTGACTCCACCAGTTTTACTAATTTGGAGATAAAGGCCCCTGCCGTCATTGGTCATCCCGGGCACTGCCAGTTTAGCTAGGCTCTTGACCCCTGCTGCTGTCAATTTCGACATCGCATCACACCCACACCTTGACCCACACCAAATCGCTGGATTCACCCGAATCTCAACGAACGCTAATGGACAGATACTACCGCCAATGCGCCGTAAAACAAGGGGATAGCGGAGGTTGTCGGATGCTACTGTACATAATGAAAGCCGGCCACAAGCCGGCTTTTTAATGCCCTGTAAAAATCCACCAATGCCCACCGACCCCTGGAAAACCAAAGGATTGAGACGAGGCATGCGTCTCCCGACATTCACCATTGATCGAGAGAGTTTCCTACCGATGCTCAAGCGAGGGTAGAGATAGACAGGAAGTCTTCGTCGACACACCAATGACCAAGACAATCGAGTCTTTGACCTGTCACGGTCAACTGATCACGCCCGCTGGTTTCAAGCTCTTTTCAGATTTCGCCGAAAGCATTTCATCAATGCGTTATCGGCAACCCACTGTACAGATCGCATACGTTTCTTAATAAATCCCAAGGTCACCAAGCTATTTTCTCGAGCCTGAGAAACAGCAATTTTCAGCCTAGCCTAGAGCGTTACAAATACGTTTACGTCCACATAGATATGAGCCGTATGCCGAAATGAAAATTTTTTGACTCTCTACTTATAGACATCTCCTTTTACTGTAGGAACCTCCTGGAGTTCTAGTTTGGGCCCAGGCAAGAGGCGACGGCCTGGGCTGGAGGATCAAGAAGAAAACGCGAAAACCTGGAGAACTATTATTCGCGGCCGATGTCGCCGTCGATAGAGCGGTTCAGAATGTTCATGCATCCAACGCCCGATCTTTTGAGTGCCACCGCCGGAGCAAAATAAAGTTACACCTGCACTATCAAGCTTATCTCATTGCAGCCGAAACCGTTCAAACGGACACATTGCAAAGGCCATGGCAGGCCCCTACAAGCCATCTTCGGTCCACCAAACGTCGACTTCCCAGAACAGGCGCCCGAAGTTGCTGTACCTACCGTATGAAATTGATGAGGCCTGCCGTGCTGAAAAATGCCCCTTTGAGTGCAAAGCTGTTACTGATCCTGATGTTTCCCCTTTTAGGCTTCCTGGCCTTCGCGGGTATCTATGTCGCGGACAAACGCGAAACCCTGAGTGAGATGAACCGCGCCGTCAACGCCACCAACGCGGCCAGGAAATTGAGCGATGTGGTCACCACCATCCAGCGCGAACGTGGCGCCAGCGGCGTGTTTCTGGGCAGTAACGGCAAGACCATGCAAGACAAACTGCACAGCCTGCGTGGTGAAACCGACCAAACGGTGAACGCGATGCGCGCCCAGTCGCTGGAAGGGCTGCCGGTGCCGGACAAGATGCTGCGTGCACTGAACGACCTGGCCGATCTGCGCCGCAGCGTCGACACGTTGGCCATCAACAACGTTGAGTCCGGTGCGCGCTTCACTGACTTGATCAAGAATCTGATCGGCTTTTCCTACACGCTCGAAACCAGTATCGAAGACCCCGAGATCCTGCGCGCCCTGAGTTCGCTCAACCAGTTCGCGGACATGAAGGAGCGCTCGGGTCGCGAGCGGGTGCTGCTGGGCCTGGCGTTCAACCAGAACCGCTTCGATGCGCCGCTGCTGTCGCGCTTCAGTCGCAACATGGGCGAGTTCTCCGGCTACTTCGAGGCGTTCCAGCGCTGGGCGCCGGCCGAATACAAGGCTAGGCTCGAGACGGTATTGCAGCAGCCCGCCTCGCTGGAAGTGGCACGTTTGCAGAAGCTCGGCTTCGACACGCCCCTGGGCGAGCCGCTGAATATCAAACCGGAAGACTGGTTCAACCTCGCCACTACGCGGATCGACATGATGGCCAAGGTCGAGGCGGAGCTGGGGCTGACCGTGGTGGGCCTGGCGGACACGCAACGCAGCACTGCCGAACACAGCCTGTACCTGGCCAGCGCCATGGTGGTGCTGATGCTGATCGCGGTGCTGTGCCTGGCCTCGCTGATCATCCGCAACATCCGCGTGGCGGTGGTGGACGTGAACCGCACGCTGGTGGCGCTGGCCACCCGTGACCTGACGGCCCGCACCCAGTACACCGGCAAGGACGAGTTCGGCGAAATCGCGCGCAACCTGGACAACATGGTCATGCAGATCGATGAAGTGATCGCCGAGATCGGCAGTGCCACGGCGCAGGTCGCCACGGCGGCGGAGCAATCCTCGGCGGTGGCGCTGCAGACCAGCAACAACGTGGCGCAGCAACGCCAGGGCACCGATCAGGTGGTCACCGCCATCAGCGAGATGAGCTCGACGGTCAAGGACGTGGCGCGCAGCACCACGGACGCCGCCAACATGTCGCAGCGGGTCAATGCCAGCACCGTGCAGGGCAAGACCGAGATCGGCAACACCATCGACCTTATCAAGGGGCTGGAAGTACAGGCGGCGCAGACGGCGACCATCATCGACGAACTCAAGGGCGAGAGCGATTCGATCTCCTCGGTGCTGGACGTGATCCGTGGCGTTGCAGAACAGACCAACCTGCTGGCCCTGAACGCCGCGATCGAAGCGGCGCGTGCGGGGGAGCAAGGCCGCGGCTTTGCCGTGGTGGCCGACGAAGTGCGCAATCTGGCGCAGAAAACCCAGGACTCCACCGTCAGCATCCAGAGCATGATCGCCAATCTGCAATCGGGCTCCGAGCGGGCAGCGACGTCCATGCAAGAGACCCTGGGCAAGGCCCAGGAAGGCGCGAGGAATATCGTGCGGGCAGGCGAACTGCTCGAGCAGATCACCGATGGCATGGCCAACATCAGCGACAGCAACATCCAAGTGGCGTCGGCGACCGAACAGCAGAGCCAGGTCGCTGAGGAAATCCACCGCAACGTCAACGACATCAGCATGCTGGTGATCCAGGTCAGCGCTGGTGCCGAGCAGACGGCCTCCACCAGCCGCGAACTGGCGCGCCTGGCCGAGCAGCAGCAGCGGCTGGTGGGGCGGTTCAAGGTGGACTGACCGGCGCTGCGAGGCCTGCGCGCGTGGACGCGCTAGGGGCTTGCCGCTTCGCGCTGGACGGTCGGCGCGAAGGGCAGCCCTCGGTGTGCGCACGGGTTTTGCGGCAGAGCCACGGACGTGGCACGCCACATGACGATTCGTTCACGCACAAAAACGAACAGCCCCCGCCGCACGCCTGTCACTACTCCATCGCTTACCTTCGCACCTGGAGTATTCATGGCAAAGATCAACATGGCCCAGCAATTGGCCTCCACCCTCGAACAGGCCGGCATCAAACGGATCTGGGGCCTTACCGGCGACAGCCTCAACGGCCTCACCGACGCCCTGCGCAGCATGGACAGCATCGAGTGGATGCATGTGCGCCACGAGGAAGTCGCGGCCTTCGCCGCCGGGGCCGAGGCGGCGGTGACCGGCGAGTTGACGGTGTGCGCCGGCAGCTGCGGGCCGGGCAACCTGCACTTGATCAACGGCCTGTTCGATTGCCACCGCAACCGCGTGCCGGTGCTGGCCATCGCTGCGCAGATCCCCTCTTCGGAGATCGGCCTGAACTACTTCCAGGAAACCCACCCGCAGGAACTGTTCAAGGAATGCAGCCATTTCATCGAGCTGGTCAGCAACCCGGCGCAGATGCCGCAGGTGCTGCACCGTGCCATGCGCTCGGCGATCCTCAATCGCGGTGTGGCGGTGGTGGTGATTCCCGGCGACGTGTCGCTGCTGGAGGTCGAGGAAAAGCCGGCGGCCTGGCCTGCGTTGCAGCAACCACGCATCCTGCCCGCCGAAGCCGACCTGCAGCGCCTGACCGACCTGCTGGAAGACAGCCACAACGTAACCTTGCTGTGCGGCAGCGGCTGCGCGGGCGCCCATGACCAAGTGGTGGCCCTGGCCGACGCGCTCGGCGCGCCGGTGGTGCATGCGCTGCGCGGCAAGGAGCACGTGGAGTGGGACAACCCCTTCGACGTCGGCATGACGGGCCTGATCGGCTTCAGCTCCGGCTACCACGCGATGATGGACTGCGACACGCTGGTGATGCTGGGCACCGACTTCCCCTACCGGCAATTCTTCCCGAGCGACGCCAAGATCGTGCAGGTCGACCGTGACCCACAAGCGCTGGGCCGCCGCGCCACGTTGTCGTTGGGCATCGCTGCGGATGTCGGCGAAACCCTCGACGCCCTGCTGCCACGGCTGACGCGCAAGACCGACCGGCGCTTCCTCGACGATGCGCTGAAAGCCTATGGCAAGGCCCGCCAGGGTCTGGACGATCTCGCGGTGCCCTCCAAGGGCGACCGGCCGATCCACCCGCAATACGTCACCCGCCTGCTCAGCGAGCTGGCCAGCGAAGACGCGATCTTCACCGCCGACGTCGGTTCGCCCACCGTCTGGGCGGCGCGTTACCTGAAGATGAACGGCCAGCGTCGCCTGGTCGGTTCGTTCAACCACGGCTCGATGGCCAATGCCATGCCACAGGCCATGGGTGCGCAGGCAGCCTTCCCGGGCCGTCAGGTCATTTCCATGAGCGGCGACGGTGGTTTCAGCATGTTGATGGGTGACTTCATCTCGCTCTCGCAGTTGCAACTGCCGGTGAAAGTGGTGGTGTTCAACAATGCCTCGCTGGGTTTCGTCGCCATGGAGATGAAGGCGGCGGGCTACCTCGACACCGGCACCGAGTTGCGCAATCCCGATTTCGCCGCCATGTCCAACGCCATGGGCATTCTGGGGATTCGCGTGGAGCGCTCGGAAGACCTCGAAGACGCCCTGCGCCGTGCCCTGGCGCACGATGGCCCGGTGCTGGTCGATGTGGTCACCGCCACCCAGGAGTTGGTCATGCCTCCGGCGATCAAGCTGGAACAGGCCAAGGGCTTCAGCCTGTACATGCTCAAAGCGGTGATGAGCGGGCGCGGTGACGAGGTGCTGGACCTGGCCAAAACCAACCTGCTGCGCTAGCGGCTCCGCGGGCCGGTGTGTGACCGGCGCGCAGGCTGCACCCCTCGGCCCGCAGGCAACGTCTGCGGGTCTCTGCTTCGAGGCGTTCGAGCAACCCCGGCAAAGACGGCAACATCGAGCCCAATTGCGCGTAGAATCCCCCCGTTCGTTCGGCCGAAGGTCGACGCCGGACGTCTGGAGGCTGGCCCTTCCGACGACCCGACGTACTTATTCACATCCGGATACTGAAACAGTAAGGTAGCAAACTGCCACGTACCGCCCTGGACGGCGCATAGCACAGAGCATGGAGTCGCTTTCTACCTCCCCTCCTGTCATACGCTCGCACTCGATCACGCCTTGAGCGAATCGGCTGCGCAGGGTCGATTCGGCCGGTGCCCCCAGAGCATGAACGTCCGATGACGCCGTCGCGGCGCCATCCACATACCAAAACCATGGCCGACGCTGCGCCCGTTTCAGCGCAAACGCTGGTATTCGCCCGGTTTGGGCCGAAGGAAGAGGAAGGGAATGCTGAACACCAAGACAATGCAGCGCACAGTACTCGCTACGGCCATTGCCGTGGGCCTCAGTGGTTGCGCGACGATCGATAAAACCCTGGGCGATCGTTCCGACGGATTTGCCTGTGGTGCCGGCGCCGTCATCGGTTCGCTCGCCGTCGGCGCCATCGTCGCGGCCGCCGGTGGCAACGGCAAACAGATTGCCAGCGGCGCCGTCGCTGGCGGAGCGGTGGGCTGTGCCGGTCTTTATGCGTACAAGCAGCGCGTCGATCGTCTGAAGGCGGTGGCGGCCCAACAGGGGCTGACCGCTGACGTGCGGGAAGTGCAAATGGTCGATGCCCGCGGTCAGACGAAGTCCGTCGGTGTGGAAGCGCAGATCGAAGTCGCCGAGATGTTCCCTTCGGGTTCGGCAACCCTGACCAGCGAGGGCTATCGCAAGCTGAGCGTGATGGCCCAGGAATTCGCGCGCGATCGCGCCGCCACCCAGCGAGGGGCGTCCGCCAAGAAGCTTCTGGTGGTCGGCCATACCGACTCGTCGGGCGGTGCCGAAGTCAACCAGCGCCTGTCCGAGCGACGCGCCCAAACTGTCGCTGACCTGATGGCCGCGATCGGCGTGCCCAAGCAGGACATCTTCTTCCAGGGCGCAGGCTCGGCACGGCCCGTGGCAGACAACAGCACCGACGCCGGCAAGGCCAAGAACCGCCGGGTCGAGATCGTCGAAGTCGACAACGAGCAGGTTCTGGCGCAGCGCGTGCGTGAAGAACGCTCCAGCGCCAAGTACCTGGCCCATGGCACCGCCGTCGCCTCCAAGGACACGGCCAAGCCCAAGGCCAAAAAGGCCACCGCCAAGCCTGACCCCACAACCAGGACCACGCGCGTCGCCACCACGGCGAAGCGGCCCGTGGGCACGCCCGCCAAGCCGCCCGCTCCAGTCAGCGAGAAGGCGCCCACACCTGCCGCCACCCCTGAGGCCGTGGTGCAACTCGCAGGCAAAGGCGGCATCGACTTTGGCGGCGTGCCGGTGACCACGACCAGCTCGATGCTGGCATCGAGCATCCAGCCCAAGCGCTCGACCTTTTCCCTGATCACGCCAGCCTACGCGGATGCGCCCGCCACCTCATGCGTTGGCGATCTGCCACGAGTCGCAGGCGAAGTGAAGAACCTGGCCACCGGCACGGCGCTGAAGGACTACTCGACCATCGATTTCCTGCCGGGCCTCAACGGCGGCGTCTGGGCAAGCAAAGTCAACGGCCATGTGGCCGCCGTCGGCCCGGTTGCAGTGCTACGCGGCAGCGGTGCCGCCGCCGGTGCCCCGCTCATGCAGTTCACCTCGAACGTCGGTACCGCCAGCAAGCAGGATTCCGCCGCCTTCAAGTCGGTGGCCAACACCTACGAAGGTGAAATCCAGGTGCTCTACCGCGTGTTCGCGCTCGACCAGAAGAGCGCCCCGGTGTCCTGCATGGACATCGTGTTCGACAAACGCGCAGGCAATGCGGTGGCCGGCGAAATCTATTACCCGAAACAGGGTGACGCCTATGTGGCGCAGTTCCGACCGCTGAAGCGCGGCTAAGGAGAAGTACCCATGCTTGAAACCATCCAGACGTTTTTCGCCAGCTACTGGCACGTCGTCCTGCCCATCGTCCTGCTGACGTTCCTGGCCATCCCGATCATCATCCACTGGTACGAGGTGCGCTACGCCTTGATGAAGGCGCGCATCAACACCCCTTGGGTCGGCTACCTGGCGCATTGGGTGAAGAATCCGGGCTCCAAGGAGCAGCCAACGCCGAAGAACCCGGACGCCGTCGGCTTTTACGAGTCGGAAAACCAACTGAACCTGAAATACGAAACCTACTACCGCGACCACCAGCCGTCCGAAGCGCATTTCAAGCGCTGCCAGGACTACCTGGGCAAGATCGGCGAGGACAACCGCAAGGAGAAAGGCTTCGCCATGTGGGCGATCATCATCGTCCTGATGCTGATCGAAGCCACGGCGTTCGGCTACGCGCTCGCGCCGTTCGCGCTGACGCTCGCCACCCCCGACACCGCCGTGGCAGGCGCATTCGGCATCGGCCTGGTCATCTCGATCATCGGCGTGTTCCTGTCCGAGTTCGCCGGCCGCCAGCTCTACCTCAACAACATCGTCAGCAAGATCATGGGCTACGAGGAGCTGCGTCACGGCGGTGCCGATGGCGACATGGTGTCCCGTGACATCGTGACCATCGACAACACCCACATCGACGACGAGCGCCCTGAATACCAGCGCATGCTCAACCGGGTGAAGGTGCCGCAGGATGGCGCCATGCCGGCCAGGCGCTACGGCATCGTGATCGGCTATGCCCTGTTCATCGTCATTCTGGCCGTGGCCGCGTTCTGGGTGCGTACCGAGACGCTCAACGCACAAGAGGCCGAACTGATCGCCAACCCCCCGGCCGTCTCGCAAGGCGCCGACGATTTCCCGGCCAGCAGCGAAGACGACTTCCCGCTGCCGAGCGAGATGCAGTCCATCGCCAACGACACTGCCGGCAAATCCGCCCAGGACCAGATCGATGCGCTGCACCGCGCCAGCCTCGTGACGTTCGCGGTATTGAGCGCCCTGTTCATCTTCATCCAGTTCACCTCGACCTTCCTGGCCTACACCTACGGTTTCGCCGGCACCTACTCGCGCAAGGCCTGGGAGTTGGTGCACAAGTTCTCCAGCGCCAGCGAGTTCACCCGTTACCACCAGGGCAAAGCGCGCAGCATCGCCAACGACGCCCAATCGGCCCTCGGCAAGCTGCAGGCGCTGCAGTTGGCGCGGTTCCGCGTCAAAGGCGGCGATCGCGAGGCACTGCGCACAGACAACGTGCGCCGCACCTTCAACCGCTTCATCGAAGAGCAGGATGCGGGTAGGGCCTGGGCCGATCAGAAAGCCATCGCCGACCAACTGGGCAAGGACAGCCGGGCGGTGTTGGAAAACTACATCAAGAAGTCCACCGCCGACCTGAACATGGCGATCGCCAACAACGATGCTGCGCGCATCGATGAAATCATTCGCGTCGCATTGCCACGCCTGAACCAGATCGATGACCCTGCCCTGTTCCAGCTTCGCGACACGTTCCGCAGCGTAGCGAAAACCTTCCTGGCACCGGCCGCGGCGGCGGCGGCACCGGCACCGACCGTGGCCGTGCAAGTGAACGTGCCCGTGGAAACCCAGCCGGTGGTGGCCGTCGTGCAGGCGCCGCCAGCGCCTCTTGCGCCCCCTGTGGCACCTGTGGCAGCGGCGCCCACAGCACCAGCAGCCGGCGCTTTCGACCCGCACCAGTTCGGTGACCTGACCGAGTTCCACGAGGACGACCTGGCGTTCGTGGCAACCGCCAAAGGCACCGACCTCGATACCATCAAGCGCGCGCGCCGCCTGCAACTGATGGTCAAGCAAAGCGTCTAGCGCGACCGAGCGGCTGCGTCCTCGCGCAGCCGCCCTACCCCATTTCCGGAGGCACCATGAACTTCAAGAGCCTGGCGCTGGCGCTGCTGCTAGCACCCACCGCGCTGCTGGCAGCCGAGCGCAACGACGTACCCAGCTGCTACGCCCAAGCCCGCATCGACGCGTTCCGCACGGCGCCGTCCGGCCGCATGCTGACCGTCGTCGTGGACCAGACCACGCCCCTGACCCAAGACCTGCAACGCACGGCCTGGGGCCACATCAAGCGTTTCATGCAGCCAGGCGACAAGATCCGTCTGTACGCCTTCAGCGCGTACCTCGAAGGCCACTACACCCGCTTGCGTTATGCCGGCGAATTGGAGCGGCCGATCGACGAAAAGGTATTGGGCAGCGTACCGATGATGGCTACGCGTAAATTCCAGTCCTGCCTGAAGAACCAACCGGCGCAGTTGTTCAAAGGCTTCGGCAAGGCCTTCGCCGCCACCATGGGCAAGTCCAGTTCGGACATTCCCCGCAGTGAAATCCTGTTCAGCCTCAAAGCCGTGGGCGAGGACATGGCCAAGGCCGAAGGCGTCGACGAGCACGTCGTCCTGGTGATGTCCGACATGCTGGAGTACAGCGACTTCGCAAGCTTCTACCAGTCCAACGGCATCCGTCAGATCGATCCGAAGGCCGAAATCGCCAAGGTCGAGAAGCAACACCTGCTGGGCGACTTCAACGGCGCGCGCGTCTACGTGCACGGCGCTGCGTTCATACCGACCACCGCCAAGAACGGCTACCGCAGCGGCAAGATGATCCAGAACCTGGAACAGTTCTGGAGCACCTACTTCAAGGAATCGAACGCCACGCTTGCAGGCTTTGGCAATCCTGAGTTGACGACGGCTGTCGAATAGCCGGATCAGCCTGGCGGCCTTGCGCTGCCAGGTGCACCATCGTTCCCTGATTCGATGTCGTCCACTAGAAGGAAACTCAGCATGGCACACGCTCTGAAAACGCTGGCGCTCACCGCCGCCGTCCTGCTGGCCGCAAGCGCCGCCGCCTCTGCCGCCCCCGCACCCCGCGACCTGGCCACCGAAGAGGCCAACCGCGCCTTGGTCATCCAGTTCTATGAACGCTTCTTCAACCAGCACGACGTGGCACAAGCGGCGCAGGTGGTGACGGACGACTACAAACAGCACAACCCCAGCGTGCCGGACGGCAAGGCGCCGTTCGTGGACTACTTCACCGGCTACTTCAAAGACCATCCGCAGTCGCGCGCCCGCATCGTGCGCAGCGCCACCGACGGCGATCTGGTCTACCTGCATGTGCATTCCACTGACGGTGCGAGCGACCGTGGCCAGGCCGTCGTGGACATCTTCCGCGTGCGCCAGGGCAAGATCGTCGAACACTGGGACGTGATCCAGGATGTGCCGGCGCAAGTGGCCAATAGCAATACACCGTTTTGAATCGGTGCTTCACCAGTTGTAAGTCAAAGTCGCCAGCAACGTGCGCTCCTCTCCCCAGTAGCAACGCCCGGCGTTGTTGCAGCCGGTCGCGTACTCCTTGTTCAGCAGGTTCCGCGCATTGAGTTCGGCCGACCATTGCGCGTCGATCGCGTACCCCACTGCCGCATCGACCAAGGTGACGTCGCCGCTGTCGAGCGTGCCGTACAACGCCGGGCTGGTGTAGGCGAAGGTGCTGTCGAAGTGACGGACGCCGGCGCCGATGCGCAGGCCTTTGAGCCCCTCGTCGAGGAAGCGGTAGTTCGCCCACAGCGACAGCTGGTTGCGCGGTACGCCGGTCATTTGCCGATCTTCGAGCAGCGAGCCGGGCGCGTCCTGGGTGATGCGCGAATCGGTGTAGGTGTAGGCCGAGGTCAGGCTGAGGCTATCGGTCAGGTCGCTGTTGATTTCCAGCTCCACGCCCTTGGCGCGGCTGCGACCGACGTTGCGGTAGTCGCCGACGGTGCTGTCGTACAGGGAATCGTCTTTCTTGCGCAGGTCGTACACCGAGGCGCTGATGGCGGTCTTCCAGCCGACCGGCTCGTACTTCACGCCCACTTCGTACTGCTCGCTGGTGGTGGGTTCGAGCGGGCCGCTGGTGCTGGAGACCTGCTGGGTCGGGTTGTAGGCCGTGGAATAGCTCAGGTACGGCGACACACCGTTGTCGAACTGGTACATCAGGCCGGCCTGCCAGGTGAACTGCCCGTCCCAGTAGTCCAGGTCGGCAGGCGCGTTGAGGGTGCCGGCCTTGTTGCGGTAGGTACTGTTGACCCGGTCGTAGCGCCCGCCCAGCAGCAGCACCCAGTTGTCCACCCGGCTTTGCAACTGCGTGTAGGCGCCGTACAGGGTCTGTTCGAGCAAGGCGTTCTGCACTGCGGTCGCGGTCACGGGCGGGCCAGTGTAGACCGGGTCGAAGACATTCACGCGGCCACCGAAGCCTGCGTTCCAGTCTTGGTTGAACGAGGTGCGGTCCAGGCTCACGCCCAGCAGCACGGTGTTGTCCACCGCGCCCGTCTGGACCTTGCCTTCGAGCTGGTTGTCCAGGGAATAGGCGATGGACTTGTTGTCGCGGTCGTACGCCGTGTTCGTCACTACGGTGCCGAAACCGCCGTTGTTCAGGTTACCCGGCCAGATCTCCTGGCGGTCGATGCGCGACTGCATGTACCGCGAGTTCTGGCGGAACTGCCAAGCGTCATTGAAGATGTGAGCGAACTCGTAACCCAGGGTCCAGGTTTCGCGCTCGAAATCGTCCCAGTCGGGGTTGCCGAGCAGCGCGCTCTTGTCGATCTTGCCGTTGGGGTTGTGCAGCAAGGTGCCTGCTGCGGGGTAGCCCAGCTCCATGAGCGTGCGGTCGCGCTGGTAGGTGCCCAGCACGGTCAAGGTGTTGGCATCGTCGAGGTTGAGCGTCAGCGATGGCGCGAGATAAAGGCGATCGTCCGGCTGATGATCCACCTGTGTGCCCGACTTGCGGCCGAGCATGACCATGCGCCCTAACACGTTGCCGCTATCGTCGAGCGGCCCGGACACGTCGATGCCCAGTTGTTGGCGCGCGTGGCTACCGTAGCTCAGTTGCAACTGGCCACGAGCGTCCTGGGTCGGCTTCTTGCTAACCAGGTTGACTACGCCACCGGGGGCGTTTTCGCCATACAGGATGGACGTCGGCCCCCTGAACACTTCCACGCGTTCCAGGCCATAGGGTTCGCTGGTGGTGTCGTAGCGGTTGCCCTGCACACGCAGGCCGTCGCGCAATAGGCCGTAGCCGTAGTCAGTCGCATTGAAGCCACGGATGAAGAACAGATCACCCGCCTGGCCGTCACCGGCAGCGAACGGCGGCGCGAAGATGCCGGGCACGTAACCCAGCACCTCGGTCAGGGTCTGGGATTTCTGGTCGTCCATGCGTTGGCGCGTCACCACCGACACCGAGCGCGGGGTGTCGGCCAGGGAGGTACTGGTCTTGCTCGCGGTGGTCGACTGGACGGCGCGATAGCCGACATCCGCTTGCGCGTTGGCGCTCGGCACCTGGGCGCCGGTAACCGACGTCGGCTGCAGCTCGAGGGCATCGCCGCTCGCCACCGGCGCCGGCTGCAGCACATAACCGGACGCGCCTTGCGCCACCGCTTGCAGCCCCGACCCCTGCAACAGCGCCTGCAGCCCCTGCTCGACGCCGTAGCGCCCGCGCAGCCCGTTGCTGACTTTGCCCCGCGCCAGCGCATCGCTGCCTACCAGGTAGATGCCGGCCTGCCGGCTGAACTGGTTGAGCGCGCCGCTCAAAGACCCTGCGGCGATGTCGAACCCTCGTTCGCTGCCCGCCTGCGCGGCCTGCGCCGTGCCCGACGCGAGCGCCAAGGACGTCAGAGCAAAGAGTGTCGAAGGCGCGAACAACGCCAAACAAAGGGTGAAAGAGCGGTGCGGCTGCATGGTGATCCCCAGAAGACAGTGAGTGCTAAGGGATGAACCGGACGACGCCCGGAAAAGGGAACCCATTGGGAAATTATGTTTGCCTCACGCAGGTTCGACGCTGACCCACCAGTCGGTCAGGCGCCGAACCCGCACAGGGAGCGCCGCCTCGAGCAGGCGCAAGGCCTGCTCGGTGTCGTCCAAGGGAAAGGTGCCCATCACCGCCAGGTCGGCGATGGCAGGCGCATAGCCCAGGTGGCCATGCCGGTAGCGGCCGAGCGTGTCGACCAGCTCGGACAAGGGCATGGCGTCGGCCGCCAGCACGCCCCAGGTCCAAGACTCGCCCGCAGCCTGCGCAGCCATGGGCGCGGCGAGCCGGGTCGCCGTGAAATCGATGGACTGGTCGGCGAGCACTGGCTGGCGCAGACGACCGCGCGCCGTGGAAACACTCGCTTGGCCTTGGTAGACGTTCAAGCGTGTGTGGCCTTGTCGCTGCTGGACACCCAGGCGCGCCATGCCGGAGGCCACCTGCACCACACCGCACTCGGTGCTGATGCGCAGCGGTCGGCTGTCGCGACCAGAGGTTTGCAACAGCACCTCGCCAAAACGCAGGTCGAGCTCGCGGGCATAGCCGCCGAAGCGCGTGTCCAGCGCAGTGCGCGGCCCGAGCCAGAGCTGGCTGCCATCGTCGAGGCGTACCTGGCGCCGGGTGCCGACGCCCGTGGCGACGTCCGCCGTCCAGCCGGCCTGGTCCGCGACCCGCCAGCCCGTCATCCCCAGCAGCGAGCCGACACCCAGCAACGCCAGTGCCTTGGCGCCTTGGCGACGCGTGAGGCCCGGTGTGCGCGCCTGCCTGAGCACCTGCCCGGTTGGCGCCGGCTGCTCGCGCAGTGGCGCGAAGCGTTCGCCCACGCCCGCCACGTAGTGCCAGGCCACCTGGTGCTCGCTGTGCTGGGCGAGCCAGTGCTGCCATTGCTGATGCAGCGTGGCGGGGCAATCGGCCTCTTGCAATGCGACGTACCACTGCGCCGCCTGTTGCAGGGTGGCGTGGCGGATGCGGCCGACCGGCGCCATGCTCATTCCACCAGCACGCCGTCGAGCTCCGCGCCCAGCACCGCACAATGCACGAACGCCTGGGCCATGTACTTCTTCACCATGCGCTCGCTGACCCCCAGGCGTTCGGCGATCTGCCGGTAGGGCATGCCGTCGAGCTGTGCCAGCAGAAAGCTTTCGCGCACCTTAGGCGGCAGGCTGGCCAACATGGCATCCACCTCGATCAAGGTTTCCAGCACCATGGCGCTCTGTTCGGGCGAAGGCTGCACCGCGTTCGGTTGGCTGGCCAGCGCAGCCAGATAGGCGCTTTCCACTTCCCGGCGGCGCCAGCGATCGATGCACAAACCGCTGGCGATGGCGGCCAGAAACGACCGCTCCCCGGCTTCATCGGTCGGCATTCGCGGCCGGCCGAGCACGCGCATGAAGGTGTCGTGCAGCAGGTCCGGCGCATCCATGCGGCTACCCAGCCGACGGCCGAGAAACCTCAGCAGCCACGGCGCGTGCTGCGTGTACAGGCGGTGTACGGGGTGATCGAGGGCATGGGGGGAGGACATGGTAGACCCGACGAGGCGACGCAGCTAATGAGAAGTGTTCGCGATATTAGTCGGGCGGCGCATTTACCACAATGCGAGGTGGTCGGGGACTTGCTGCCGTCGATCCTTTCTCGCGGCAAATATGGATCGGCCAGATCCATTGTTGGTTTTCTGCCGTCATCGATGAGTCGCGGCCTGGAAGCCTGCTTGCGGCTAGAGCCAGAACGGCGCCTTCCACATCGATGTGCTGAAGCAGGTATGGGTTTCTATTTCGCATTGCAGGTTTTCTTTTCTGCCAGTGGCCGCCTTTGTCATAAGCCTCCTCGACGGCTCGTACGTCTGACAGACCGGCATGTTTTGCAAAGAAACTGGCTAAAAAGTAACGAATGAGTTCTTGGCCCATCGTGAACGGTCCTTTAAGGTCTTCCCCGTTCAAAAACGCTCCACTGCCAAACCGGTCGCCTGTTTTCGGCCTGCCTGACCGAATCTGCATGTTTTGCGCAGGACGCGCCCACCGACAAGGACACACGACACTCATGCGCAAGCGGCTTTTGGTCCTGCTGGGCCTGGCATTCATTGCGGGCTGTAATGGCGCCCGACCCTACATAGAAGTCCCCCGCACCGCCTCGGACAACGAACTTGCCACATTACGGTGTATCGCCCTCACCAACGACCTGCCGGTGCCTACGCAGGCCATCGCTTACTTGGAGGCGCAAACGCTGGCGGGCAATCCTGGCTGCATGACCATGCTGGGCACGCTGTATTTCAAAGGGGAACGGTATGGCGTCGCTCAAGACCTGCACAAGGCGCGTGAGCTGTTCCAGACCGCTGCGCCACGCAACCCGCTGGCCTACGTGTTTCTAGGGTGGATGGCCGAACAAGGACTAGCGGAGCCTATGGATTTGCGTAAAGCCCGACTGTTCTACCGTCTTGCCAAAGAAGCCGGTGCAGTCGAGCTCGGCCGCCTGCTCGAGCAAGGCAAGGGCGGTGCCAAGGACCCTGCCGCCGCCATGCGCCTGTATATCGGCGCCATCCGCCGATTCGACGACCTGGCTTGGAACGCAGTAGCACGCCTGCATGCGCAGGGGCAGACGCTCGATAACGCGCAACGACAGCGGTATCAGTACCTCTGGGTACGTGCTACGCATGGGCAAATGTCGCCGCGACTCAAATCGCTGCCGGTGCTGGCTGTCCGGGAGGCAGCCATGGCGGCGGGCCCGGTGAACGATGCAACCTTGCGAATGGTGTTCAGTGCCGGCAGCCAAGTACCGAAAATCAGTATCGCACGCAGCTCGGGCAACGCCGAACTGGACGCGGCGGTCATAGCCGCCATGGCTAGGTTTTCGATGAAGGGATTCGAGCCTTTGATCGATGAGAGTGGCCAGGTGGAGGTGCTGGCACCGCTGGTGTTCGTCGACCCCGCCAAAGCGTCTTACGCGCCTGAACCTGCAGTAATACCCTCCTCTGTAACGGACACCGCCGCGTCTTTGTGATCGGACGCGGCAGTGCGACAACGCTACTCAAGCGCGTGATCGGCGCGATTCAGCCAAAGAGATACCGATCACTTCTGATTCAGATAATCAGTCAAAAACGCCTGCGCATTCCCCGCTTCCGACAACCCGTCCGAATACGCGACCCTGATTACCTGCGACTCGCCCGGCAGGTACAGCTCGCTGGGGCTCCAGCTGTCCGATCCCTGGATAATCAGGGCTGCGTACGGCTTGCCGTCGACGGTGGTGAAGTAAGTGGTGCGCTTGTCGGTTTTCTCCACCTTCATCTTCTGGATGCGCATGTTCCAGTCGTTGTCCACGCCCTCGACCTGCACCAGCGCTTCGTTGGCGCTGCGCTCGCCGATGCGCAGGGTCCAGACCTTGACGCCGTGCTCGCCGCCATAGGCCACGACCTTGTCGGCCACCGGTGGGCGATCTTCAGCGTGGGCCAGGCTGCTCAGCAAGGCCAGGGAGGCGATCAGGGCAGCGGCCCATTTGCGGTACTTCAACATGGTGTTCGATCCTCGAAAGTCAGATGGACTGCATTAAACGGGGCGTGTGTCGAGGTGCCAAGCGCCTGGCCGTGGCTCACAACAAAGCGTTTGGGAATCACAACCTGATGACCTTGTTGGGGCGGTCGGTTCGGCGTTGCGTTTAGCCGCGATGGGCGGCCGCGTTGCCCTATATCGAGGGGCCATTGAGCAACTGACGGAATCCGATTGTAGTTGGTGGGCCTGCTGCGCAGGCCATCGCGGCTAAAGCCGCTCCTACAGGGGGCTTGAGCGTGCAAGCTTTGGGCCTGGACATGGAGTCTTCGGCAGTAGAGGTGTGTCGTGGCGAGCCGTTAGGCGGGCCCGATTGCTTGAATGATCGGCATTGGGCACGCGCACCGCAGCTTCAGCGCGTCAGCTCCCGCCGCACGATCTGCGCCCCCGCGCTCAACGCGCGCAACTTGCCGTTGGCCACATGGCGCGGCAACGGCGCCATACCGCAGTTGGTGCATGGGTAGAGCTTGTCGGCATCGACGAACTGCAAGGCCTTGCGCAGCGTGTCGGCCACTTGCTCGGGGGTTTCGATGGTGTGGTTGGCGACATCGATGGCGCCCACCATCACCTTCTTGCCGCGGATCAGTTCGATCAGCTCCATCGGCACATGGGAGTTGTGGCACTCCAGTGAAACGATGTCGATGCTGGACTGCTGCAGCTTGGGGAAAGCCTCCTCGTACTGCCGCCATTCCGAACCCAGGGTCTTCTTCCAGTCGGTATTGGCCTTGATGCCGTAGCCATAGCAGATGTGTACGGCGGTTTCGCACTTGAGGCCTTCGATGGCGCGCTCCAGGGTAGCGACGCCCCAGTCGTTGACGTCGTCGAAGAACACGTTGAACGCCGGTTCGTCGAACTGAATGATGTCGACCCCCGCCGCTTCTAGTTCCCGGGCTTCCTGGTTGAGGATCTTGGCGAACTCCCAGGCGAGCTTTTCGCGGCGCTTGTAGTGGTTGTCGTACAGCGTGTCGATCATGGTCATGGGGCCGGGCAGCGCCCACTTGATCGGCTGGTCGGTCTGCGCCCGCAGGAACCTGGCGTCCTCGACGAACACCGGCTTCTGCCGGCTCACCGCACCCACCACGGTGGGCACGCTGGCGTCGTAGCGATCGCGGATACGCACGGTTTCGCGACGCTCGAAGTCGACGCCGTCCAAGTGCTCGATGAAGGTGGTGACGAAGTGCTGGCGGGTCTGCTCGCCGTCGCTGACGATGTCGATGCCCGCTTGCCGTTGCTCGTGCAGGGCCAGGCGCAGCGCGTCCTGCTTGCCCTCCAGCAGCTCGGCGCCCTGCAGTTTCCAGGGCGACCAGAGGGTTTCGGGTTCGGCCAGCCAGGCGGGTTTGGGCAGACTGCCGGCGGTGGAGGTGGGAAGCAGCTTGTTCATCGGGCGATAACCTTGTGTCCGGGGCGTGTCAAAGCGCGTAAGCGGCGGACCACTGCTCGAGCAGGGCGCCGTAGGGCTTGATGAAATGTTCTTCGGCGAAGCGGCCTTGCTCGAGGGCCAGGCGGCTGCGCTCTTCGCGGTCGTAGACGATGCGCGTCAACGAGTAGTCTTCGTGCTGCAGGCTGGGCTGGTAGCGTTTGCCGGCCGCCGAATTGGCGTTGTAGATCTCGGGCCGGTAGATCTTCTGGAAGGTGTCCATGGTGCTGATGGTGCTGATCAGTTCCAGAGCGGTGTAGTCGGCCAGCAAGTCGCCGGCGAAATAGAACGCCAGGGGCGCGACGCTGTTGGCGGGCATGAAGTAGCGCACCTGCAAGCCCATCTTGGCGAAGTAGTCGTCGGTCAGCGAGTGCGCGCTCTGCACGTACTCGTAACCCAGTACCGGGTGGTGGTTTTCGCAGCGCTGGTAGGTCTTGCTGCTGGACACGCTCAGGCAAATCACCGGCGGTTTGCCGAAATGGGCCCGGTAGTCCGCCGAATTGACGAAGCACTTGAACAGCTTGCCATGCAACTCGCCGAACTGCGCCGGGGCCTCGCTCGCGCCGGTACGCTGCGGCAGACGCACGCTGAAATCGTAGTCGCGCACGTATGAGGAGAAATTGTTGCCGACGATGCCGTCGATGCGCTCGCCGGTGTGCCGGTCGAGCACGGTGGTCTTGAGCATTTCGATCAGCGGCAGCGCAGTGCCCTGGCCTTCGACGCCTGGCGCCGCCACCTGCATCGCCACCGACACGATGTCCAGCTCCACCGCGTAACGGTCCGCATTGGGGTTATCCCAATGGGCCAGAGCGTTGAAGCGGTTGTCGATCATCTGCAAGGTGTTGCGTAAGTTGGCCTGGCGGCGTTCGCCGCGGGCCAGGTTGGCGAAATTGGTGGTGATCCGCGTGTTCTCCGCGGGCCGGTAGTGCTCATCGAAGCGAATGCGCTTGATGGTGAAGACGAAGTCGTTGGCCATGTCGGTCCGGCACCCTGATGCGTTGGGAACGTTCAGTGCCTACCCGACTGGCTGACGCTGGCGCGGGGGTAGGAACACCGTTCTGATGGGGGCCAGTGTAGGGAGGGCTGCCGACGACGACTAATGAGCCTTTTTCAAAAGATCTTTAGCAGGATTCATGTTGAGACGAGATGACCGCGCGCCGAAGCGCGGTGGATGAACCTCTTGGGACCTGCAGCCAACGCTTGACGGAGAATGACAGGTCCCCGTTCACCGCTGATTTCAGGCGGGTACACCCAGGATGATGTGCGATGCCTTGATGATCGCCGTGGCCCTGGCACCTTGAGCCAATTTCAACTCCTCGACGGCCTCGCGGGTGACGATCGAATACACCTGGGTGCCACCGGCCAGCTCGATCACCACTTCGGCATTGACCGCGCCATGGTTGACGCTGACCACAGTGCCTTCGAGGCAGTTGCGCGCCGACAGGCGAATGTCGCTGGCGTCGGTCATCAACATGACCCAGGGCGCCTTGACCAGGGCCAGCGCTTGCTTGCCAACCGCGATGCCGAGGTTACGCACGCTTTCCATGGTCACCACGGCGACCAATTGCTCGCCGCCGGCCAGCGTCAAAGCGACTTCCGCATTCACTGCGCCCTCCTGGACCTGGCTGACCTGACCTTTGAACACGTTACGGGCACTGACTTTCATGGATAGATCCTATGGGGTTTAGGGGAGTCGGAACATCGTGGCCGCATGATCGGTTCGCTCCAATGCTTGTGCAAGCGTGGACACTGAGTTCACAGATGCCCGGATGCACCCTGCCTGTGCGTCAAAGCGCTCATCGGTATTCAGCTCAGCCCACGCCGTTGCAGACGAAAGCCCTTGGGCGTACAGCCGGTTTCGCGCTTGAAGAAACGTGAAAAATACGCAGGCTCGCTAAAGCCCAGGCTATCGGCGACCTCGCTGACGGTCATGGCGGTGTAGACCAGGTTTCGTTTGGCTTCGAGGGTCAAGCGCTGGTTGAGCAGTTGCAATGCCGACTGCCCGGCCAACTGTCGGCACAGGGCGTTGAGGTGGGCGGTGCTGACGCCGATGGCCTGGGCGTAGAAGTCGAGGGGCCGGTGCGTCTTGAAGTGCCGCTCGATCAGCCTGTTGAACTGCGCCACATGCTGCTGCCCGCGGCCCTGCGCGCTCGCCGCCGGCTGTGGCTGCTCGGTGGCACGGCGGGCGATCCACACCAGCAGTGCGCCGAGCAAGGCGTGCAACATCAGCTCGCGCTCGGCGCGTGGCACGGCGTACTCGTCCAGCAGCCGCGCGAACAGGTCGTCCAGATGGCCGCGATCGGCCCCGGCCGCATAGGCGCCGGGTTGGTCGAACGGCTGGCCTTGCAGGCCGGCACCCACGGCGTCGAGGGCCGGCTTGGCGAGACTGAGGATGCAGCCCTGGATGTCTTCGGAGAAGCGGAAACCGTGGATGCTCATCACCGGCACCACTTGCAAGGTACCGGGGCCGAGCTGGCGTGCCTGGCCCTCGATCGACACCTGTGCCCTGCCCGCCTGCACGTACAGGAACTGGATCAGGTCCGCGTGGCGGTGGCTCTTGATCTGCCAGTCGTGCAAGCGGCTCCTGGCGGGAATCGACTCGCAATGCAGCAAGTCCGGGGTCGGCCAGGCGGTTTCGCCATACAACTTGAAGACCGGTACCGACAGCGCGGCCTGAGCCATGGCGCAACCCTCGAAAAGTCCAGGAACGTACGTGGAAAGTGCCTTCTTTCCTGCGTGCCACCCGCCAAAAATGCAGACGCTCGATAAAAAAACCCTGGGCCGCAGTGCCCGTGAGGATAACAACAATGCATACCAAGATCGCCATCATCGGCGCCGGCCCCTCGGGCCTGCTGCTCGGCCAACTGCTGCAACGGGCCGGCATCGACAACGTCATCATCGAACGCCAGAGCGCCGAGCATGTGCTCGGCCGCATCCGCGCGGGCGTGCTGGAACAGGGCACGGTCGACCTGCTGCGCGAAGCGGGAGTGGGTGCGCGCATGGACCGCGAAGGCCTGCTCCACGACGGTTTCGACTTGGCCTTCGACGGCCGCCTGGCGCACATCGACCTGGCGCAGCTCACGGCCGGCAAGCGCGTGATGATCTACGGCCAGACCGAGGTCACCCGCGACCTCATGCAGGCCCGCGCCGACACTGCCGCGCCCACCTTCTACAGCGCGAGCGACGTGGCCGTGCACGGCCTCAAGAGCGGCAAGCCCTACGTCACGTTCACCCACGCCGGCCAGCCGATGCGCCTGGACTGCGAGTTGATCGCCGGCTGCGACGGTTACCACGGTGTGTCGCGCCGGTCGATTCCCGAAGGCGTGCTGAAGACCTTCGAGCGGGTCTACCCCTTCGGCTGGCTGGGCGTGCTGGCCGATACTCCGCCGGTCAACCACGAGCTCGTCTACGCCAGCCACGAGCGCGGCTTTGCCCTGTGCAGCCTGCGCTCGCCCACACGCACCCGCTACTACATCCAGGTGGACAACCAGGAGCGGGTCGAGGACTGGTCGGACGAGCGCTTCTGGGCCGAGCTCAAGCGCCGCTTGCCGGCGCCCATCGCCGACAGCTTGGTGACCGGCCCGTCCATCGAGAAGAGCATCGCGCCGTTGCGCAGTTTCGTGGTCGAGCCCATGCAATACGGCGAGCTGTTTCTGGTCGGGGACGCGGCGCACATCGTGCCGCCGACCGGAGCCAAGGGTCTGAACCTGGCGGCCAGCGACGTCAGCACGCTGTACCGCATCCTGCGCAAGGTCTATGGCGAAGGCCGCCGTGACCTGCTGCAACGCTATTCGGCGGTTTGCCTGAAGCGGGTCTGGAAGGCCGAGCGGTTTTCCTGGTGGATGACCAGCCTCCTGCACCGTTTCCCCGACACCGACGCCTTCAGCCAACGCATGCAGCAGGCCGAGCTGGACTATTTCGTCGGCTCGCCGGCGGGGCGCCAGAGCATTGCCGAAAACTATGTGGGGCTGCCCTACGAGCCGATCGAGTGAAGCGTCCGTGGCCCCTGCCCAAGCAACGTCGTAGACGCGCGCGGTTGCCAAGGGGCCTACCCTTGCCTGTATGCTGGCCGGGTCTTCAGGGCGGGGTGCAAGTCCCCACCGGCGGTAAATCGAAAGATGAGCCCGCGAGCGCTCCGACCCGGTCGGAGGTCAGCAGATCTGGTGCGACTCCAGAGCCGACGGTCATAGTCCGGATGAAAGAAGGCGTAGCCAGGTGCCCCGGTGGGTACCTGCACGCGCATTGTGTTCGCCCCGAGACGTTCATCGATCTGTTACGAGGAGCGTTTCCATGTCCACCCCGCAATTCCCCAACGTCGCGGCCGCCATCGCCGCCTTCCAGGCCGGCCTGCCCGTGCTGCTGCTCGACGACGACGACCGCGAGGACGAAGCGGACATCATCGCCGCCGCCGAAAACCTCTCGCTGTCGAGCATGGCCATGATGATCCGCGACTGCAGCGGCATCGTCTGCCTGTGCCTGGACGAAGCCACGGTCGATGCCCTGGAACTGGCGCCCATGGTGGCCAATAACCAGGCCCGCCACGGCACCGGCTTCACCGTCACCATCGAAGCCGCCGAAGGCGTCAGCACGGGCGTGTCGGCCCAGGACCGCATCACCACCATCCAGGCGGCGCTCGACTCCACCCCAGGCGACCGGCGCATCGTCAGCCCTGGCCATGTCTTCCCGCTGCGCGCGCGCAATGGCGGCGTGCTGACCCGCCGTGGCCACACCGAAGGCTCGGTGGACCTGGCGCGACTGGCCGGTCTGCGCCCGGCTGCGGTGCTCTGTGAACTGATGAACCCGGACGGCAGCATGGCCCGCGGCGAACAGGTGCGCACCTATGCCCGCCAGTACCAGCTGCCGGTGCTGACCATCGAAGAGCTGGCGCAATACCGCAAGGCCATGAGCGCGCGCGAAGCGTTGGCCGTGTGAGCGCGAACCGGCTCGGTGGCCTTTCGCCCGGGCCGGCAGGGCGCCAGCACCTGACGCTGGCGGTCTGAACGGGCGCCTGGCTCGGTCGCTTACCGAGCCAGGCGCCGAAGCGCTCTACCTGGCACGGCCACTCGGCGCCTCGGCCTCTCGACACAGGCGCTGAGGCGTTCGAGGGTCGAGCAGGCCTTGCAGGGAAAGCGCACACGCTCTCGGCGCTCGGGTGCGCCCGGGCATGACACGTAGCCATTTGCTAGCCCTGCCCCGCTCTGCTAGTGTCCCGCCGTTATAGACATCGCCACCGAGACCGTCGCCATGGCCCCCCGCAAGAAAGCCTCCATCGATTTCGAACAATCCCTCGCCGAGCTGCAGACCCTGGTCGAACGCCTGGAAAACGAAGAGCTTTCGCTGGAGGACTCGCTGGCGGCGTTCGAGAAAGGCATCGGCCTGACCCGTGACTGCCAGGACGCCCTGGCCCAGGCCGAGCAGAAGGTGCAGATCCTGCTCGAGCGTGACGGTGAGCTGAAGGCACGTCCTTTCGACCCGGAGCCCGAAGCATGATCGCGGCCTACCAGGCCACCTGCCAGGCGCGGGTCGATGCCGCCCTGCAACCGCTGTTCGACGCCCCATCCCCAGAACTGCAACGCCTTTACGCGGCCATGCGCTACAGCGTCATGAACGGCGGCAAGCGGGTCCGCCCGCTGCTGGCCTACGCCGCTTGCGAAGCCCTGGGCGCGCCGGCCGAAGCGGCCAACGGCGCGGCCTGCGCGGTCGAGCTGATCCATGCCTACTCGCTGGTGCACGACGACCTGCCGGCCATGGACGACGATGACCTGCGCCGCGGCCAGCCGACCACCCACAAGGCGTTCGACGAAGCCTGCGCGATTCTCGCCGGCGACGGCCTGCAAAGCCTGGCCTTCAGCGCCCTGCTCGACCCGCACCTGAGCACGCAGAGCGAAGCGCTGCGCCTGAGCATGGTGCAGACCCTGGCCAGCGCCGCCGGCCCGGCGGGCATGGTCGGCGGCCAAGCCATCGACCTCGGTTCGGTCGGTCAGATCCTCGACCAGCAGGCCCTGGCCTTCATGCACCGACACAAGACCGGCGCGCTGATCGAAGCCAGCGTGCGCCTCGGCGCCCTGGCCAGCGGTCGCGCACAGCCTGCCCAGCTCGAGGCGTTGCAGACCTATGCCCGTGCGGTGGGCCTGGCCTTCCAGGTGCAGGACGACATCCTCGACGTGGAAAGCGACACGGCCACCCTCGGCAAGCGCCAGGGCGCCGACATCGCCCGCGACAAACCGACCTACCCCGCCTTGCTCGGCCTGGATGCCGCCAAAGCCTTCGCCATCGAACTGCGCGACCAGGCGCTGGTCGCAGTGCAAGGGTTGGGCGAAGCTGCCGAGCCCCTGCGGGCCCTTGCGCGCTACATCGTCGAGCGTCGTCACTGACGCACGCCGCCGCGCCGCGAGCACCCGATCGCACCCCATCATCGCTGGTCAGCCACAGGCCGGCGCCGTCCGCCTTAGCGGACTTGCGTCGCCCGGTCCATGGGCAGCTTTTCCTCCGATGGGGTAAACTGCCACGTCTTCGAACCTATAACGACTCGCCTGATGCCCACGACGTTTCAAGAGATTCCCCGCGAACGCCCGGTCACGCCGCTGCTCGACCGCGCCGATACGCCCGACGGCCTGCGCCGCCTGGCCGAAGCCGACCTGGAGACCCTGGCCGACGAGTTGCGCCTGGAACTGCTCTATAGCGTGGGCCAGACCGGTGGGCACTTCGGTGCAGGCCTTGGCGTCATCGAGCTGACCATCGCCCTGCATTACGTCTTCGACACTCCCGACGACCGCTTGGTGTGGGACGTCGGCCATCAGGCCTATCCGCACAAGATCCTCACCGGTCGTCGCCAACAGATGCTCAGCCTGCGCCAGAAAGACGGCTTGGCCGCTTTCCCACGTCGCGCCGAAAGCGTCTACGACACCTTCGGTGTGGGGCACTCCAGCACCTCGATCAGTGCCGCGCTGGGCATGGCCATCGCCGCCCGCCAGCAGGATCAGGCGCGCAAGTCGATCGCCGTGATCGGCGACGGCGCATTGACCGCCGGCATGGCCTTCGAGGCGCTGAACCACGCGCCGGAAGTCGACGCCGACATGCTGGTGATCCTCAACGACAACGACATGTCGATTTCGCGCAACGTCGGCGGCCTGTCCAACTATCTGGCCAAGATCCTCTCCAGCCGCACCTACGCCAGCATGCGCGAGGGCAGCAAGAAAGTGCTGTCGCGCCTGCCGGGCGCCTGGGAAATCGCCCGCCGCACCGAGGAATACGCCAAGGGCATGCTGGTGCCCGGCACGCTGTTCGAGGAGCTGGGCTGGAACTACATCGGCCCCATCGACGGCCACGACCTGCCCACGCTGATCGCCACCCTGCGTAACATGCGCGATCTGAAGGGCCCGCAGTTCCTGCACGTGGTGACCAAGAAGGGCAAGGGCTTCGCGCCCGCCGAAGTGGACCCGATCGTCTACCACGCCATCACCAAGCTGGAACCGGTGGACCAGCCGGCCGCGCCCAAGGCCGTCAGCGGCCCGAAATACTCCAGCGTGTTCGGTCAGTGGCTGTGCGACATGGCCGCTGCCGATCCACGCCTGGTCGGCATCACTCCGGCCATGAAGGAAGGCTCGGACCTGGTGGCCTTCAGCGAACGCTACCCGGAACGCTACTTCGATGTGGCCATCGCCGAGCAGCATGCGGTGACCTTCGCCGCCGGCATGGCCTGCGAAGGCAGCAAGCCAGTGGTGGCGATCTATTCCACCTTCCTGCAACGCGCCTACGACCAGTTGATCCACGACGTCGCGGTGCAGAACCTCGACGTGCTGTTCGCCATCGACCGCGCCGGCCTGGTGGGCGAAGACGGCCCGACCCATGCCGGCAGCTTCGACCTGTCGTACCTGCGCTGCATCCCCGGCATGCTGGTGATGACGCCGAGCGACGAGAACGAACTGCGCGCGATGCTCACCACGGGCCACCATTACAATGGCCCGGCCGCCGTGCGCTACCCCCGTGGCACCGGCCCGAACGCGCCGATTTCCCGCGAGCTGCAGCCCCTCGAGATCGGCAAGGGCGTGGTCCGTCGCCAGGGCAGCAAGGTGGCGCTGCTGGCCTTCGGCGTGCAACTGGCCGAGGCCCTGCAAGTGGCCGAGACGCTGGATGCCACGGTGGTCGACATGCGTTTCGTCAAACCGCTGGACGAAGCGCTGGTACTGGAACTGGCCGCCAACCACGAACTGCTGGTGACGATCGAAGAGAACGCCATCATGGGCGGCGCAGGCTCGGCCGTCGGTGAGCTGCTGGCGCGTGAGGCGGTGCTCAAATCGCTGCTGCAACTGGGCTTGCCGGACTCCTACGTGGAACACGCCAAACCTGCGCAGATGCTCGCCGAATGCGGCCTGGACGCGGCCGGTATCGAAGCCTCGATCCGCGCGCGTCTGGCCAAGCTGGGTTTGTAAGAGCGGCCGCACCTAAAGTGCTCGCTGTGGGAGCGGCCGGTTCGGCGCTCCGATCAGCCGCGATGGGCCGCAACGCGGCCCTGATCTAGGCGCCGCATTCATCCTGTGCGGCCTGGATTAAGGCCATTGGGCCGGCGCCGCCGGCCATCGCGGCTAATCGGAGCGCCGAGCCGGCCGCCCATGCCTGTTCAGCGCTGCCTGAGCGCCGGCGCTGTAGCTTCCAACACGGCGCATAGCCGTGCCGTCGCTTCGATCATCTGCCCGCTGGGTCGCTCGAGGCCCTTGTCCGGCACCACCTTCACGCGCCCAGCGGCCACGGCATCGAGCTGCGGCCAGGCCTGCCAGGCGACGAGCTGGCGCGGTTCGCCGACCAGAATCACCTGCGGATCGCGCTGAACCACCGATTCTATGCTGACCAACGGGGCCGGCTGCGGCAGGTCGGCGAAGACGTTGTGCGCCCCGCATACGCTCAGGGCATCGCTGACGATCTGCCGACCTCCCAGGGTGTACAGCGGCGAATCCCACACTTGGTAGAACACCTGCACCGGCGTTGCCCGTGCGTAGTGCGTGCGTAGGGCCTGGAGCCGCTGGCGCAGCGCGACGGCATGGCGCTGCCCGGCTTCGGCGCGGCCGATGCGCGTGGCGAGGGCTTCGATCCGTTCGATCAACTGGTCGAGGGTGTGCGGGTCGCTGCTGAAAGTGGCGATGCCCAGACGGTCCAATTGCTTGCGCTGGGCGGCCGGTACGGCGCCGGGCCAGAGCAGCAGGAGGTCGGGTTGGAGGCTGAGCAAGCGTTCCAGGTCGAGCTGCCCGTAGCGCCCTACCGTGGGCAGGTGGCGCACCGCAGCGGACCGCTCGTTGCCGTCGAGCACACCGACCAGCAGGTCCTGGGCGTTCAATTCGAGCATGATGTCGGTCATCGACGGCGCCAGGCTGACTACGCGCAGCGGTGCGTCGGCGAACGCCAGGCCCGAGCAAAGCCACATGCCCAGCCACAGTGCGCGCATTCGGTCAGACGCCTTCGTGTGACGGCATACGGCCCAGTGCGCTTCGAACAGGGCGCATCCGAGCGGCACAGGCGTGGTGAAGACCCGTCGGGCTCACGCCTGCGGCACTTCGCCCTGATGCTCGTCGCCCATCATGTGCCCCAGCTTGCCCGCCTTGGTGGCCAGGTAATGGGAGTTGTGCGGGTTGTGCCCGGTGTGCAGCGGCACACGCTCGCTGACGTGGATGTTCATGTCGGTGAGGGCTTTGACCTTGCGCGGGTTGTTGGTCATCAGGCGCAGCGAGGTGACGCCCAAGTGCTCGAGCATCGGCAGGCACATGCCGTAGTCACGCTGGTCGGCAGCAAAGCCCAGGCGTTCGTTGGCCTCTACGGTGTCGGCGCCGCCGTCTTGCAACTCGTAGGCGCGGATCTTGTTCAGCAAACCGATGCCACGGCCTTCCTGACGCAGGTACAGCAGCACGCCACGGCCTTCACGGGCGATGGCCTGCAGCGCGGCTTCGAGCTGCGAACCGCAGTCGCAGCGCTGGCTGAACAAGGCATCTCCCGTCAGGCACTCGGAGTGCAAGCGCCCCAACACCGGCTGGCCATCGGCAATGTCACCCAGGCTCAGCACCACGTGTTCGCGGCCGGTGGCTTCGTCGAGAAAGCCGTGCATGGTGAAGGTTGCAAAAGGCGTCGGGAGTTTAGAGGCGGCAACAAAGACGACGGGCACGTTGTGCTCCTGATTGGTAACTTGAGGTTTCACGTGGCGCGATTGTATCAGCAGACCCTATGCCTGTGCGCAGGCCGAACCCAGCGGCACTCACTGCGGCCGGCCATGGGCGGTAAAGGGATAGGGCTGCTGCCAGCGCTCGAAGATCGCTTTCAGCTCGCCATTGCGCGTCAGCTGCTCCATGCGCCGATCGAACAGGTCGCGCAAGGCTCGCCCGGCGTCGCTGTCGGCAAAAGCCAGGTACAGGGGCAACTCGGCGATGTGAGTGCGGCGAAAACGCTGAGGCTGGTCGGACTGGCCGAGCACGTAGTCGATTTCGCTGAGGGCGTCGATGTAGAAGTCCACTCGGTCGTGTTCGAGCATTGGCAGAATGCCTTCACGGCGTTGTACTTCGCGGCCGTCGTCGACGTTGGGCAGGTAACGGGCGTAGTTGTAACCACGTACCCAGGCCAGGCGGTAGTGGCCGATGGTGGCGGGCGTGGGTACCGGCCCTTGCGCAAGGCTCAGGGCGTAGATGTGGTCGACGTCGAAATGCCAGTGCGGGTAGAGATTGTCGGGACTCTCATTCTGGTAGGAGCCGACCCAGGCATCCGCTTCCCCCCGCCTGACCAGGCCAATGGCCCGGCTGTAGGGCGCGCTCTGCGCCACCACCCGCACCCCGGCCGGCTCGAACACCTGGCGCAGCACGTCCCAGGCCAGGCCCGTGCCGTCCGCCTCGGTATAGTCCTGCCACTGCTCGCTGACCAGACGTACCTGCGCAGGGGCAGGCGCGGCGGCGGCCGCGCCGGTCAGCAAAAGCCAGAGCGCCAACGAGACAGTTTTCACGACCATCGACTCGATTCCTTGATGAACGACGCAACGTGCCGAACCATTCGGCTCCATCCGCTGCGTTCGACGTCGCCGCGCGCCGAATAGGCACGGCGTCTCTACAGCCTAGGCAAGCATCCGCATCAGTGCCCGCCTCCCCTCGCAGGCAAGCGTTCCGCTCAGGATGACGCTGGGCACGGTGCTCGACCCGCCGTACACCTACCCGTCGATTCAACCGATCGGCCAGGGTCTGCGCCAGATCGAGGGTGACACGAACTGCACCGGCACTGCTGATCGGTCAGGGGACCTGCGGGAAATGCTGATAGCCGCGTTGCGCTGGCGTCACGTCGTTGCCCTGGGCATCGCGCACGCTGACGCCCTGCCCGGCCCGCACGCGCCCGAGCACATGCACCGCTTCGCCAGCCTGGGTCAGCGCGGCGAGGTGCGCAGGCGGCAGGGTGAAGGCCAGGACATAGTCGTCGCCACCGCTGAGCGCCGCTTGCAGCGCACCGTCCTGACCGAGCAAAGCGACCAGCGCGGCGGACACCGGCACCTTGGCGAGTTCGATGTCCAGCGCCACCGCCGATGCCTTGGCGATATGCCCGCAGTCGGCCAGCAGCCCGTCGGAGATGTCCAGCGCGGCGCTGGCACGTCCGCGCAGGCGCAAACCCAAGTCGAATTGCGGGGCCGGCGACCAGTACCGCGCCAACAGCGGTGCTGCGATGGCCTCGCCGGCCTGGCGCGTGCCGAGCACCAGGGGCAGCGCACCGGCCGCATCGCCCAACGCGCCGCCGACGCACACTAGGTCGCCCGGCTGCGCGCCACTGCGACGCAGGGCCTGGCCTGCCGGCACGCGGCCGAATACGGTCAGGGTCAGGCTCAGCGGGCCACGCGTGGTGTCGCCGCCGATCAGGCTCAGGCCGCACTGCTCGGCCATGCGTTGCAGGCCTTCGGCATAGCCTTTGAGCCATGCCGCGCCGACGTTGGGCAGGGTCAGCGCCAGGGTGAAGGCCACGGGCTGCGCGCCCATGGCCGCCAGGTCGCTGGCCGCGACGGCCAGCGAGCGCTGGCCGAGAAGAAAGGGGTCGCATGCCGCAGGAAAATGCACGCCGGCAACCAGGGTGTCGGTGGACACCGCCAGCTGTTCGCCCGGCGGCAGGTCGAGCAGCGCGCAGTCGTCACCGATGCCCAGGGCCACGCCCTCGCCGCCTTGCGCACAAGGCGCAGCGGCGAAGTAATGGTTGATCAGCTCGAACTCACCCATGGCACGCCGGCGCCAGGATCAGCGCTTGTTGGCCTTGACTTCGGCTTCGCGCAGGCTGGGTGCCAGCTTGTCGAGCACGCCGTTGACGAACTTGTGACCGTCGGTGGCGCCGAAGACCTTGGCCAGCTCCACGCCTTCGTTGATCACCACACGGTATGGCACGTCGACGCGCTTGATGAACTCCCAGGTGGACAAGCGCAGCACGGCCAGTTCGACCGGGTCGAGCTCTTCCAGCGACAGGTCCAGGCAAGGCGCCAGGGCTTGGTCGATCTCGTCGCGGATCGCCGGAACCCCGTGCAGGATCTCGCGGAAGTAGGCGCCGTCGATGTCGGTGAACTCGTTGTCGACGCGGAACTGCGCTTCGATTTCGTTCAGCGAGTGCTTGGCCATGTGCCACTGGTACAGCGCCTGGGTCGCGAGCTTGCGGGCTTCACGGCGCTTGCTGCTCTTGGAGGGCTTGCCGGCATCGGCAGGCTGCGGATCGCGCGGGTTGAAACGATCGCTCTCGTCGCTAATCACTTGGCCTCCAGCTGCGCCAGCAGACTCACCATTTCCAGGGCCGAAAGGGCCGCTTCGGCGCCTTTGTTGCCGGCTTTGGTGCCGGAACGCTCGATGGCTTGCTCGATCGAATCGACGGTCAACACGCCGAAGGCGACCGGTACGCCGAACTCCATCGAAACCTGGGCCAGGCCCTTGGTGCATTCGCCAGCGACGTATTCGAAGTGCGGGGTGCCGCCACGGATCACGGCGCCCAGGGCGATGATGGCGTCGTACTCGCCCTGCTGGGCGACCTTCTGCGCCACCAGCGGGATTTCGAAGGCGCCAGGTGCGCGGATGAGGGTGATGTCGCTCTCGCTCACACCGTGGCGAACCAGGGCGTCGACGGCGCCGCTGACCAGGCTTTCGACGACGAAGCTGTTGAAGCGGCCAACCACCAAGGCAAAGCGACCTTTGGGGGCGATGAAAGTACCTTCGATGGTCTTCAGGTTCATTCCGGGAATCTCATATTCAATAGCGAGGCCGCACAGGGGCGGCCTCGGCAGGGTTCGGACTCGAGCGTCAGGCCGTTGGCGGCACCTGGCATCACTCGGAGGGCACGTATTCTACAACTTCCAGATCGAATCCGGATATCGCATTGAACTTCAGCGGCGAACTCATCAGGCGCATCTTGCGCACGCCAAGGTCGCGCAGGATCTGCGAACCGGCGCCGACGGTGCTGTAGGTGGTCGGCGCCTTGAGCTGCGCTTCGCCCGCCGCTTCGCGGATGTGCGCCAGCAGCAGGTCGCCGTCCAGCGGATGTCCGAGCAGCAGCACCACGCCGCTGCCGGCCTCGGCCACTGCGCCCATGGCCGCGCGCAGGCTCCAGCGCCCGGGGCTCTTGACCAGCAGCAGGTCGCGCAGCGGGTCCATGTTGTGCACGCGCACCAGGGTCGGCTCCTCGGCGCGGATCTCGCCCAGGGTCAGGGCCATGTGCACGTCGCCTTCGACCGCGTCGCGGTAGGTGACCAGGTTGAACGCGCCCAGCTCGGTGTCCATCACCTGTTCGGCGACGCGCTGCACGGTGCGCTCGTGGATCATGCGGTAGTGGATCAGGTCGGCGATGGTGCCGATCTTGATGTTGTGCTCGGCGGCGAACAACTCGAGCTCGGCGCGACGGGACATGGTGCCGTCGTCGTTCATCACTTCGCAGATCACCCCGCTCGGCTCGAAGCCGGCCATGCGCGCCAGGTCGCAGGCGGCTTCGGTATGCCCGGCGCGGGCCAGGGTGCCGCCGGGCTGGGCCATCAGCGGAAAGATGTGCCCGGGGCTGACGATGTCGTCGGCCTTGGCGTCGCGGGCGGCCGCAGCCTGCACGGTACGCGCCCGGTCGGCGGCGGAGATGCCGGTGGTGACGCCCTCGGCGGCCTCGATCGACACGGTGAACTTGGTGCCGAAGCCCGAGCCGTTGCGCGGCGCCATCAGCGGCAGCCTGAGGGTTTCGCAGCGCTCGCGGGTCATCGGCATGCAGATCAGGCCGCGGGCATGCTTGGCCATGAAGTTGATGTGCTCGGCCTGGCAGCACTCGGCCGCCATGATGATGTCGCCTTCGTTCTCGCGGTCTTCGTCATCCATGAGGATGACCATTTTGCCCTGGCGGATGTCCTCGACCAGTTCTTCGATGCTGTTGAGCGCCACGCGGCACCCCCTTCTCAATTCATTCAGGATTTCAAGAAGCCGTTGGCGGCCAGGAAGCTTTCGGTGATGCCACTGCCCTTGTGCGGCTCGGCCGCCTTGTCGCCCAGCAGCAGGCGCTCCAGGTAACGGGCCAGCAGGTCGACCTCGAGGTTGATCCGACGCCCTGCGCGGTAGTCGGCCATGATGGTTTCGGACAGGGTGTGCGGGACGATGGTCAGCTCGAACTCGGCGCCATCGACCTCGTTGACCGTCAGGCTGGTGCCGTCGACGGTGATCGAGCCCTTGTGGGCGATGTATTTGGCCAGTTCCTTGGGCGCACGTACGCGGAACTGGATGGCGCGAGCGTTATCGCTGCGCGAGACGATCTCGCCGACGCCGTCGACGTGGCCGCTGACCAGGTGTCCACCCAGGCGGGTGGTGGGCGTCAGGGCCTTTTCGAGGTTGACGCGGCTGCCGGTCTTGAGGTCGACGAATGCGGTGCAGTCGAGGGTTTCGCGGCTGACGTCGGCCCAGAAGCCGTCACCCGGCAGTTCCACGGCGGTCAGGCACACGCCGTTGACCGCGATGCTGTCGCCGAGCTTGACGTCGCCCAGGTCGAGCTTGCCGGTCTGCACGTAGACCCGCACGTCACCGCCTTTCGGGGTCAGGCTGCGGATGGTGCCGATCGATTCGATGATGCCGGTGAACATGGTGTCCTCCTCGGGAACGGGGCTGCACGGGGCAAGTCGGGCATTATACGTCGCTGGCGAGCTGCGGCACGGCGGTGACGCACCAGTCGTCGCCCACTGCGCGCATGCCGGTGATTTTCAGCCGTGGTGCCTCGGCCATGGTGTTCAACGGCCAGTCCAGCAAGGGTCGGGCGCTGGAGCCTAGGAAGGTGGCGGCGACGAACAGGCGATATTCGTCGATCAGGCCGAGCTGGGCGAAGGCACCGACCAGGCGCGGACCGGCTTCGAGCAGCACGTCGTTGACCCCGCGCGCGGCGAGCGCCGGCAGCACGGCGGCCAACTCGACCCGGCCGTCCTGGCCCGGCAGGCGCAGCAGTTCATGGCCAGCGGCGGCATAGCGCGGGTCGTCTTCGCCAGCGGTGACGACCAGGGCCGGCCCGGCCTGGAAGAACGGCGCCTCCAGCGGCAGGCGCAGCCGCCCGTCGATCAGCACGCGCAGGGGCGGCCTCGATTCGGCCAGGGCCGTGAGTTCGGGAGCCAAGCCCAGTTCGGCACCACGCACGGTCATCCGCGCGCCGTCGGCCAGTACGCTCTGCGCGCTGCTGAGCACCACGCTGGAACGCGCGCGCAGGCGCTGTACTTCGGCACGCGCGGCGGGGCCGGTGATCCATTGGCTTTCGCCGCTGGCCATGGCGGTGCGCCCGTCCAGACTCATGGCCAGCTTGGCGCGCACGTAGGGCAGGCCGTGTTCCATGCGCTTGAGAAAGCCCAGGTTGAGCGCCCGCGCTTCGCTTTCCAGCACGCCGCTGGCGACGTCGATGCCGACCGCGGCCAGACGCGCCAGACCACGGCCGGCCACTTGTGGGTTGGGGTCTTGCATGGCCGCGACCACACGCGCCACCCCTGCCTGCACCAGCGCCTCGGCGCAGGGCGGCGTGCGCCCATGGTGGCTGCAGGGTTCGAGGGTGACGTAGGCGCAGGCACCATGGGCCTTGTCGCCGGCTTGGCGCAACGCATGCACTTCGGCATGCGGCTCGCCGGCACGCACGTGCCAGCCTTCGCCGACCACCTCGCCATCGCGCACGATCACGCAGCCCACACGGGGGTTGGGGTGGGTGCTGTACAGGCCTTTGCGGGCAAGTTCCAGGGCACGCGCCATGTACTGGGCGTCGAGAGCGGGAGTCTGGCTGGGCATGCTCACTCTTTGGCGGGTTCGCGGGCCAGGCGGTCGAGTTCTTCGCGGAACTCGTCCAGGTCCTGGAAACGGCGGTAGACGGAGGCGAAGCGGATGTAGGCGACTTCGTCGAGCTTGCGCAGCTCGGCCATCACCAGTTCGCCGACCACCAGCGATTTCACCTCGCGCTCGCCAGTGGCGCGCAGCCTGTGCTTGATATGGGCCAGCGCCGCCTCCAGCCGCTCGACGCTCACCGGGCGTTTTTCCAGGGCGCGCTGCACGCCGGCGCGCAGTTTGTCTTCGTCGAAGGGCTGGCGGGTGCCGTCCTGCTTGATCAGTCGCGGCAGGACCAGTTCGGCGGTTTCGAAGGTGGTGAAACGCTCGCCGCAGGCCAGGCATTCGCGGCGACGGCGCACTTGCTCACCCTCGGCGACCAGACGCGAATCGATGACCTTGGTGTCGTTGGCACCGCAAAAGGGACAGTGCATGGTGGCAGGCAACAGAAAAAAGGGGGTCTCATGGTAGCGCATCCCACTGGCAAGACAAGCCAAAGGGTTTACCATCAGGCAAATCTGCCTCCTGAAGGATTTCCCCATGCACCCTCGTGCGCTCATCGTGCTGTGCTGCGCCGCCTTGCTCGCTGCGTGCGGCAGCGACAAACCCAAGCCTGTCCAGGCGCCGGCCACGCCCCCGGCGAAAGTCACGCAAAAGCTGCCCGAAGCGCTCGGCCCACTGCCCAGCTACCAGCGCGAGCTCAGTGGCTCGCTGATGGACATTCCACGCGGCGCCGAAGTCGAGCTGGCCTTGCTGGTGATCGACGAGAAAGGCCGCCCGCAGCGCTTGCTGGCCAACAGCACCCTGACCGGCACCGGCCTGCCCATGCCGTACCAGTTGCGCTTCAACCCCGAAGCCTTCCCCGCCAATGCGCGGGTCGAGCTGCGCGGCCGCGCCAGCCAGTCGGGGCAGTTGATCCTGCACATGGCGTCCTTGCGCATCACCCAGGCCCAGACCCAGGCCACCGGCCCGCTGCGCTTCGAGAAGGCGCCGTAATTTGCCGGTGCAGGCGCTGCAAGACGCCTTGAGCGCATTGATCGGCGAAGCGCGCCTGTGGGCCGCGCCCTTGCCGGACACCGACTTGCGCCTGTGGCTGCTCGACGAACGCAACATGGACCGCGCCTTCAGCCCCGACGAAACGCGGCGCATCCTCGAAGAGCCACCCTACTGGAGCTTCTGCTGGGCCAGCGGCCTGGCCCTGGCCCGCTACTTGGCGGCCGAGCCGCACTGGGTACGCGGCAAGCGCGTGCTGGACTTCGGCGCCGGCTCCGGTATCGCCGGCATCGCCGCGGCTCGTGCCGGCGCCAGTGAGGTGGTGGCCTGCGACCTCGATCCGCTGGCCTTGCAGGCCTGCCGCGCCAACGCCCGGCTCAACGACGTGAGCCTGGGCTATAGCGACGATTTTTTCGCCGAAGCCGACCGCTTCGACCTGATCCTGGTGGCCGACGTGCTCTACGATCGCGCCAACCTGCCGCTGCTCGACCAGTTCCTCAGCCGCGGGCGCCAGGCGCTGGTCGCCGACTCGCGGGTACGCGACTTCGACCACCCGCTATACCGCCCCCTCGGGGTGCTGCACGCCTTGACCCTGCCCGACCTGGCCGAGCCCCACGAATTCCGCCGGGTCAGCCTGTACCACGCGACGCGCCAGCCTTTATAGTGGCGCCACACCGCCTTGCGAGAACCATGATGAGCGCTACCGACACGCCGTACATCTTCGATGCCACCGATGCCGACTTTCAGCAGTCGGTGATCGAGAACTCCTTTCACAAACCGGTACTGGTGGACTTCTGGGCCGAGTGGTGCGCACCGTGCAAGGCACTGATGCCGATGCTGGCGAAGATCGCCGAGGAGTATCAGGGCGAACTGCTGCTGGCCAAGGTCAACTGCGACGTCGAGCAGCAGATCGTCGCCCAGTTCGGTATCCGCAGCCTGCCGACCGTGGTGCTGTTCAAGGATGGCCAGCCGGTTGACGGCTTCGCCGGCGCGCAACCGGAGTCGGCCGTTCGCGCCTTGCTCGAGCCGCATGTGCAATTACCCGCACCCGCCTCGGCGTCCCCGCTCGAACAGGCCGAGGCGTTGTTCGCCGAGAGCCGCTTCGGCGAGGCCGAAGCGCTACTCAAGCAAGTGCTGACCGAAGACAACGGCAATGCCGCGGCGCTGATCCTCTATGCGCGCTGCCTGGCAGAGCGCGGTGAGCTGGGCGAGGCCGAGGCGGTACTCGACGCGGTCAAGTCCGACGAGCACAAGGCCGCCCTGGCCGGCGCCAAGGCGCAACTGACCTTCCTGCGCCAGGCCGCCAGCCTGCCGGAAGCCGCCGAACTGAAAAGCCGCCTGGCGCAGAGCCCGGACGACGACGAAGCAGCCTATCAGCTGTGCATCCAGCAGTTGGCGCGCCAGCAGTACGAGGCGGCGCTCGATGGTCTGCTCAAGCTGTTCCAACGCAACCGCAGCTATGCCGAAGGCTTGCCGCACAAAGCCCTGCTGCAGGTGTTCGAGCTGCTCGGCAACGAGCATCCACTGGTGACGGTGTACCGGCGCAAGCTTTTCGCAGCCATCTACTGAAAGTGCCCAAGGGTGCAGCGACCTTGCAAGGTCAGCTGCAACCAGCACCGCTCAAGCAATGCCCAGGCTCATTGCCTGAGCGATATCGAACAGTGGATAAGGGACGACCAATACACCCCAGATGAATTGGTTGTCCAACTGCCGATAGGCTCTGATGATGCACACCGGATTCGAGCCCCAATGCGACATCACACCCATCGAATTTATGTCGCAGTTCTGGCAGGCCCATATGGTTTCGTTGAGGGGTACGCGCACTTCCCCCTCGGGGCCGGTGAAGCACAGGTTGAACGTTGCGGCGCCGTTGACCATCTCGATCAGGCGAATATAGCCATTGGGTGGACGTCGCAGCACAACGGCCCAGGATGTGAACACCTGGTCATTGAAACGCACCTTGATTTCGTCGACCTCCGATACTGTCCAGAGCGTTGTCCCCACCGTTGACGATTCATCCGTACTCGACCCACGCAGTGGACGAGGCCTGTAGCGACACCGCCATCCGTCGGGATCGATCTTCCCGCCATCCAGCAGGACCCACTCCGGTTCGGAAGTTCCAGGGCTGGAAGCTGTAAACGTGAAGGTCGGGGTCTGTGAAGGCTCGATGACGGTGACGAGCGGCTCAAGGCTGAAGCTTTCGGTTACGGGTTCGGCGCTCTGCGATGGGGAATCCTGTAAAGCGAACTCAGCGACGACGACCGGAGCCTCGTCCCTCACCGTGCAGCCTTGCACCTCGGCCAGAGGCATGAACAAACCCGGTACGGTCTGGAGGTCTTCAGCCGTCAGGGACGCGCTGGGATGCACGGACTGATCGAGCAGCAAGCCGATCGGAGTACCGATAGCACTCGCATAAGGCGGGTAGTCAGGGGCAAAGACGCCGTTACTCAGATCAGAGACCATGGGGTTGAGTACGAGCTTCTTGAAGTCTTTGCTCGGATACACCTTGAAGTCCAGAGGTTTGAGCACGTTGCCACGCTGCATCAGTGAATCTGCAAGTTCGATGAACTGCTCACTTTGGGGCAGGCTTTTGAAGTACAACGCGTAGGGCAACGCCGCCGACGTGTCAGGATTTTTTCCTTCGTCATCATCCCAGAAGAACTGTGGGCGCAACGCCCATCCGTAGATGACCCTCTGACCGTCGTATTGTCCTTGATTTTCGTGGAGGGGTATTTCCAGACAAAGGTCTGTAGCGACTGCCTCATTGAACCGGCGTATTTCAGTGATCAGCCGTGTCGACGCGCCTGGGTATGGATGCAGGTCCACCGTTGCGCCGTCAAGAAACCTGCGCCTGACGACTAGAAAAGCCTGGAACTCCGATCCCGAACGGGTCTGCAATCGCATGTCGCCCAGTGTGCAGTTCACGTACTGGGCACTGGTAGAGGACGTGGCCGTCTCGAACCTTAGCGACCGGGCCGCAAAACCGCCTTCGCGAGACTGAATCGGATGCGCTCGCCAATGACTGTCGAGCACAGCCTTCTCATAACAGACCAGGAACGGCCACCCGTCCAGGGCACTGTCGTGATCGAGCCCTTGCGTGGTCTTGCGTTCGTAGTCTGCCATGTCTGCCACCGTCGAGTATGAGCGTAGAGGGACATACTCATGCAGAGGGTGACGCTCGACCACTGGCAGAAATGTCAGGTCAGGATGGCCGATCAGGTCCGACCCAACGAAACACCGGCGCATCTGCGGCGCTTTCCACCTTGACCTGAGGGCTGTGGCGCAGCCGCACCAGAAGGCGCTTGGCGCCCGCAGCATTACCGACGAGCGCTTCCAGTCGCGCCAACAACACAGGCCCTTCCCACGCACCTGCCTGACGCAATAGATCGCAGGCAGCCGTCCAGTGATCATCGTTCCGGGGTATGGCAGGCCGCGTGCTCGCTTGCACGGTCTCGCCGATCGCTGAAGGCTCTGGCTGACGCCCCAACTGCGCCCATTCCTCCGGCTCGAGTTCAAGGGTCAGGTCTACCGGCCAGTCGCCGATGTGTCCGCGGATTCTCAAAGTGCCTTCCTTGAACCAAGTCATTGATGGCGCCCATGCTCCCACGACATGAAACCTTCGCCAAGCAGGCTGGCGCGAGATCAAAAAGTTGTTATAACATTACTAAATCTTTCCGCACCCGCTTCGGAGTCGTCCATGCGTCGTCTGCTGCTCGCCCTGCCTTTCGCTCTGCTACCCCTGGCCGTGGCCCACGCCCACGACGAACACGACCACGATCATGCCCATGGCAGCCTCGGTGCCCATGAGCATGGTGTGGCCAAGCTCAATGCCGTATTCGACGGCAATACGCTGGAACTGGAACTGGACAGCCCGGCCATGAACATCGTCGGCTTCGAACATGCGGCCAGCAGCGACGCCGACAAGGCCAAGGTCGCCGCCGCCCGCCAGCAGCTGGAGCAACCGCTGAAGCTGTTCGGCCTGGCGCAAGCGGCCGGTTGCACGGTGGAAGACCAGGAATTGGAAAGCCCACTGTTCGGCGATGCGGCCCATGCCGACGATGACGATGATGGCGACGAGCATGAGCACGGCCACCAGCACGCCGACGTGCACGCACACTACCAGCTCACCTGCGCCACCCCAGCCAAGCTCACCCAGCTCGACCTCGGCCCGCTGTTCAAGACCTTCCCGCAAACCCAGAAGATCAACGTGCAACTGATCGGACCGAACGGCCAGAAAGGCGTGGAAACCGCCCCTGGCAAGGCCGTGGTCGCGTTCTGAATGAGCCAGGCGCTGATCGAACTGAGCGACTTGCGTTTCGCCTGGCCTGGCCAGCCGGCATTGCTGGACATCCCGCACTTCCAGTTGCAGGCCGCTGAGACGCTGTTCCTCAAAGGCCCGAGCGGCAGTGGCAAAACCACTCTGCTGGGCCTGCTCGGCGGCGTCAGCCGGCCGCAGCACGGCAGCGTGCGCCTGCTCGGCCAGGACCTGGGCGAGCTGGGCCAGGGCGCGCGCGATCGCTTCCGGGTCGACCACACCGGCTACATCTTCCAGCAGTTCAACCTGCTGCCGTTCCTCTCGGTGCGGGAAAACGTCGAGCTGCCCTGCCGCTTCTCCGTCAGCCGAGCGCAGCGCGCCAGCCAGCGCCACGGCAGCATCGCCCAGGCCGCAGCAGCGTTGCTGAGCCACCTGGGCCTGGCCGACCCCGCCTTGCAGGCCCGCCGCGCCGACACTCTGTCGATCGGCCAGCAACAGCGTGTGGCGACCGCCCGGGCGCTGATCGGCCAACCGGAGCTGGTGATCGCCGACGAACCCACCTCCGCGCTGGACGCCGACACCCGGGAAAGTTTCCTGCGCCTGTTGTTCGAGGAATGCCGCAGCGCCGGCGCCAGCCTGTTGTTCGTCAGCCATGACCAGAGCCTGGCCACGCTGTTCGACCGCCACCTGTCGCTCGCCGACCTCAACCGCGCCAGCACGCCCCAGGAGGCTTGATGTACCTGCTTCGTCTTGCCCTGGCCAGCCTGGCCAACCGACGCTTCACCGCCCTGCTCACCGCCTTCGCCATCGCCCTGTCGGTATGCCTGCTGCTGGCCGTGGAGCGGGTGCGCACCGAGGCACGCGCCAGCTTCGCCAGCACCATCAGCGGCACCGACCTGATCGTCGGTGCCCGCTCCGGCTCGGTGAACCTGTTGCTGTACTCGGTGTTTCGCATCGGCAACGCCACCAACAACATCCGCTGGGACAGCTTCGAGCACTACGCCAACGACCGGCGGGTGAAGTGGGCCATCCCCATTTCGCTCGGCGACTCGCACCGCGGCTACCGGGTGATGGGCACCAGCGAGGCGTATTTCGAGCACTATCAGTACGGCCACCGCCAGCACCTGCAACTGGCCGATGGCCGCGCCTTCGCCGACGACCCGTTCGAGGTGGTGCTGGGCGCCGAAGTGGCCCAAGCCCTGCACTACACACTGGGCGACCACCTGGTGCTGGCCCACGGCATCGCCGCGGTCAGCCTGGTCAAGCACGACGACAAACCCTTCACCGTGGTCGGCATCCTCAAACGCACCGGCACCCCGGTCGACCGCACCCTGCACATCAGCCTGGCCGGCATGGAAGCGATCCACGTCGATTGGCATAACGGCGTGCCCGCGCGCGGCGCCGGTCGAGTCAGCGCCGAGCAGGCACGTGGCATGGACTTGCAGCCCACGGCCATCACGGCGTTCATGCTGGGGCTGAACAACAAGATCGCCACCTTCAGCCTGCAACGGGAGATCAACGAATTCCGTAGCGAGCCGTTGCTGGCGATTCTGCCGGGGGTGGCGTTGCAGGAGCTGTGGAGCCTGATGGGCACGGCCGAGCAGGCGCTGTTCGTCGTATCCCTGTTCGTGGTGCTGACCGGGCTGATCGGCATGCTGACCGCCATCCTCACCAGCCTCAACGAGCGCCGCCGGGAAATGGCGATCCTGCGCTCGGTGGGCGCGCGGCCGTGGCACGTGGCGGGCCTGCTGGTACTCGAGGCGCTGGCCCTGGCCGTGGCGGGCATCGTTGCCGGGCTCGGCCTGTTGTACGCGGCCATCGCCTTGGCCCAGGGTTACGTGCAGGCCAATTACGGTCTTTACCTGCCACTGGCCTGGCCCAGCGCGCACGAGTGGAGCCTGCTGGCGATCATCCTCGGCGCCGCGCTGCTGATGGGCAGCGTGCCGGCCTGGCGCGCCTACCGGCAGTCGCTGGCCGACGGCCTGTCGATCCACCTATGAGTCCGTCGACTTCTGCGCGCGTCAGGCGCTACGGTCCTTTGCGGCTGTCGGCCGGGCGTCTGTGCCTGCTTCTGCTGGTGCTGCTCGCCAGTCTGGCCTGGGCAGGCGAGCCCCGCGAGCTGGACTGGCCGGCGCTGATTCCCGAAGGCGCGCCGGTGATCGAGCCGCAACTGGCGCCGCTGCACGATCTGTCGCAGCTGAGCGATGCGCTGTCGGCCGAATCGGCGCCCGCCGCCCAGCAACCGGCACCGGACGCACCGGTGGTGCAAGCGCTCGACGGCCAGGCGATCAAGCTGCCGGGCTACATCGTGCCGCTGGAAGTCAGCGAGGAAGGCCGCACCACCGAATTCCTGCTGGTGCCCTACTACGGCGCGTGCATCCACGTGCCGCCGCCGCCGGCAAACCAGATCGTGCATATCTTCAGCGAGATGGGCGTGCGCGTGGAGGACCTCTACCAGCCCTACTGGATCGAGGGCACGCTCAAGGTCGCCCACTCCACCAGCGAACTGGCAGCGTCGGGCTACCAGATGGAGGCCGAGAAGATCTACGCGTACGAATTGAAGTGAGAAGGTTCCCAGGCACCGCCGTTTCGTTGAGCTGTGTCAAACCTTGGGCTAGAGCCGCTCCGTAACATGGCGCCACTCTTTTCTCACGTCCTTTCGGAGCACCCATGAATAAGTCCTTGCTCGGCGCCTCGCTCGTTGCCCTGGCATTGGCAGCGCCGGTGGCCAACGCCCACCAGGCTGGCGATTTCATCCTGCGCGCCGGCGCCATCACCACCGCGCCCAACGAAGACAGCGGCGAAATCAAGCTCGACGGCGCCCGGGTCTCCGGCACCAAAGCCACCTTGAACAGCGACACCCAACTGGGCCTGGCATTCGCCTACATGCTCACCGACCACGTCGGCGTCGAGCTGCTGGCCGCCACACCTTTCCAGCACACCGTGGGCGTCAAAGGTCTGGGCGCGGGCCTGGACGGCAAGCTGGCCGACATCAAGCAACTGCCACCGACCCTGTCGCTGCAGTACTATCCCATGGAACCCTCCTCGAAGTTCCAGCCCTACGCGGGCGTCGGCGTGAACTACACGCTGTTCTTCGACGAAGAGCTGAGCGGCACGCGCAAGCAGCAGGGCTTCAGCAACATGAAGCTGCAAGACTCCATCGGCCTGGCCGGGCAAGTGGGCATGGACTACATGCTGACCGACAACCTGCTGTTCAACGCCGCCGTCTGGTACGTCGACATCAACACCAAGGCCACCATCGACGGCCCGAGCGCCCTGGGCGTGGGCACCACCAAGGTCAACCTGGAAGTCGATCCTTGGGTGTACATGGTGGGTCTTGGCTACAAGTTCTGACCGCCCCCCTTACAGCACGACGCCCCACCCTGGTCTGCCAGGCGTGGGGCGTCGTCGTTTCGGGCGGCGCGCGTGTCAGGCCTTACCGAGTAGCTGGCGCAGGCCGTCCACCAATGTCGTGGGTCGGTCGAGGGTGAAGCGCTGCAGCAGGCGTGTATTGTCTGCCCGTGAGTGACGGATGTCGCCTGCACGCGCCGTTTGATGGCTGACCGGGGGCAAGCTGCCGATGACTTCTTCGAGCGCTGCCAGCAACCCATTGAGCGACGTAGCCCGATTGAGGCCGATGTTCACTGCCCCCTCCTGCACCGCCGGCTGCATCAGCGCCTGCACCATCACCCGCACCAGGTCGCCGACGTAGAGAAAGTCGCGGGTCTGCTCGCCATCGCCGAACAGCGTGATCGGCTGCTGGTGCTGCGCACACTCGGCGAAGATGCTGATGACTCCGGAATACGGCGAAGACGGATCCTGACGCGGCCCGAAGATGTTGAAAAAGCGCAGAACCACCGGCTCCAGGCCATGCTGGCGGCGATAGAAGTCCAGGTACTGCTCGCTGGCCAGCTTGTCCACGGCATAAGGCGTCAAGGGCGCCTTGGGCGTGTCTTCGCCGATGGCCTGGCCTTCGCCGTTGTTGCCGTACACCGCCGCGCTGGAGGCATACAGCACACGGCGAATACCGTGCACACGCATGGCTTCGCAGACGTTCAGGGTACCGATGAAGTTGCTCTGATGAGTCTGCACCGGATCGTCGACCGACGCCTGCACCGAGGCCACGGCGGCCAGGTGCACCACCGCGGCGCAACCGGCCGCAGCGCGCGACAGCAACGCCGCATCGGCCACGTTGCCCTCGATCACCTCCAGGTGCGGGTGCTGCACGTGCAGGTTGCTGCGCTTGCCGGTGGAGAAGTCGTCGAGCACGCGCACGCGATGGCCGCCTTCGAGCAAGGCGTCGCACAGGTGCGAGCCGATGAAGCCGGCCCCGCCGGTAATCAGAATGGGGGCATCAGACATTTCGGTAGAAGCGCTCCAGTAGAGGTGGCAGACCGGAGCGCCAGGCGCGCGGTTTGATGCCGAAGGTGTGCAGAATCTTCTTGCAGGCCAGCACCGCGTTCTGCGGCTCTTCGCTGGCGTCGGCACTGGCGGCGTGGGCTTGGGCGGTGGGCGCCTGCACGGCGAGCGGGTGGCGCTGCGCGGCCTCGGCAAGAATCGCCTGGCCGAGCACCAGCGGTGTGGTGGCTTCATTGCCGGCGTAGTGGTAGGTGCCCCACAGCGGCGATGCGCAATCGAGCTGCTTGAGCACCGAAAGGATCACTCGCGCCGCGTCGTCTACGGGGGTGGGATTGCCGCGGCGGTCGTCGGCCAGGAACAATTCGCGGTGTTGCTCGGCGCGTGTCAGAAAACGCCCCAGCAGGCCATCGACACTTTCGTCCAGCAACCAGCCGAAGCGCAGCAGCACGTGCTGCGGGCAAGCGGCGCGCACGCTCTGCTCGATGCGCCACAGCGCCTGGCCACGCTGGCCCAGGGGGACGGGGTCGTCCTTTTCGCTGTAGGCCGTGGCGCGCGAGCCGTCGAACACCCGGTAGCTGGAAGGTTGCACCAGCGTGATCTGATGGTGCTGGCACAGTTGCGCCAGGCGCTCCACACCCCGCTCCTGCTGCGCCAGGCGTTCGTCGCTGACGGTCTCGGCCTGGAACCAGTCGAAGTAGTAGGCCAGGTTGACCAGCGCGTCGGGGCGGTGGTCGTCGAGCAGTTGCGTCAGGCTGGCGGCATCCCAGCCCTGATCCGGTGGACGCGGCGCCAGGAACCCGATGTTGTCCTCGGCTCCGAGGCGAATCAACGCTTGCCCAAGGGCATTGCCACCACCCAACAGCATCAAGCGCATTCGCATAGAGTCAACAGATCCGAACAGATGAAAGGAAAGCGAACATTGTGAGGTGTCCATCCAGGGAAGTACAACCCCCGGTGCCGGCGATTGCCGTCACGATCAAGGTCGATGCCCACCGCTGCTGGAAATTGCGTCTACCGCCTACCGCATGAGCTCCAATGTTCGAAGCCGACAGGTTTGCTGAGGAGGCGCGTCATTCGATTTCGAACAACCCATGGCTGATCGGCCCGACGCTCAGCCGTTCGCGCACGTCGTCGTCGATGCGCGGGTCGTCCGGTTGATACAGCTTCACCTGGCGGTAGGCATTGATGCGGTTGATGTCTTCGCCCAGATACTCCCAGACCACACGGGTGCAGGCCGGGTTGCGCCGATCGCCGCTGGAAACGCCGGTCTTGAGGCCATTGAGGCGCGTCACCCGGCTCTTGAAGCTGGGGATCAGAATGGTCTGGCTGATCTCGTTGAAGGTGAGCGACTCGTAGTCGACCAGAAACAGCCGGTCTTGCAGCTGGAACGCCGCGCCCAGGTAGCGGCAACGTACCCAGTCTTCGGCCTGCACGTTGCTGCTGCTGGTCCGCTCCTGGCGTTCCTGGCGCTCGAACAGGAAACGCCCGCGTTCTTCACGCAGGTGCACCAGCGACAACAGGATCGTGCCCGGCACCGACATGCAGTTGGCGTATTCGAAGTAGTAGCCGCAATAACGCGACAGATTGCCGCCATGCTCGTGCAAAGGCTGGAACAGTTCGGCGATCGGGTCGCCCTGCGCACTTTCGGCGTCTGCGCCGTTGCGTGCGCCGATCAGCCGGGCGAACTGGTCGGGCGGCAGGCCCAGCTCGTAGTCCTCGACACCGAAGAAGTCGCCGATGCGTTTGAGGTTGTAGCTCGTCGGATGGCTCTGCCCGCTGAGGTACTTGTTGAACTGCGCGCGATTCATCGCCAATTTCCGGCAAACCTCGGAAATAGAGCGGTAATGGCTGCACGCCAGCTTGAGGTTGAGGGCGAAATGCTCACTCATGGCGGGTTCCATCTGATGCGAAGCGCGCCAGTATAGCATCAAGTCGCATCAATTCGGACCAAGCCGCGAAATTGTAACCCTTCTTGTCATAGCCAACCATGCGCCCCATTGAGTAGCGCTGCCCCTGGGCGGCCTGCTGGTGTCCAACGCGAAAAATAAGAATCGAGGTTCTTTTCATGCTCGAAGCACTCAACGATTTCCTCTCGGGGAAGCTTCTCATCGTGCTCATCGTCGGCCTGGGTAGCTACTTCACGATCCGCTCGCGGTTCGTGCAGTTCCGTCACTTCGGCCACATGTTCGGGGTCTTCAAGGAATCCCTTCGCGGCCAGGCAGGCCAACTCAGCTCGTTCCAGGCCCTGATGCTCAGCCTCGCCGGCCGCGTCGGCGCCGGCAACATCGCAGGCGTCGGTATCGCCGTGACCCTGGGCGGCCCAGGTGCGGTGTTCTGGATGTGGGTCACCGCCCTGGTGGGCATGGCCAGCAGCTTCTTCGAATGCACCCTGGCCCAGGTCTACAAGCGCGCCGACGGCGATGGCCTGTACCGCGGCGGCCCGGCGTACTACATCCTGCACGGCCTGAAATTCAAGGGCATGGCGATCGTCTTCTCGCTGCTGCTGCTGGTCACCTACGGCTTCGCCTTCATCGGCCTGCAGTCCTACACCGTGACCCACTCGCTGCAAAATGCCTTCGCCTTCGAGCCGACCCACACCGGTATCGTGCTGGCCGTGCTGCTGGCCATCACCTTCATCGGCGGCATCAAGCGCATCGCCAAGGTGTCGGACCTGCTGGTGCCGATCAAGACCATGGCCTACATCGGCGTGACCCTCTACGTGATCGGCACGCAGATCGAACACGTCCCAGCCATGCTGGCAACTATCTTCAAGAGCGCCTTCGGCCTGGACCCTGCCTTCGGCGGCCTGCTGGGCAGCGCCATCGTCATGGGCGTCAAGCGCGGCGTGTTCGCCAACGAAGCCGGCCTGGGCAGCGCCCCGAACGTGGCTGCCGTGGCCGCCGTCAAACACCCTGGCGCGCAAGGCGTGGTACAGGCGTTCAGCGTGTTCCTCGACACCTTCGTGATCTGCACCTGCACCGCATTGCTGATCCTGCTCTCGGGCTTCTACACCCCAGGCTTCGAAGGCGACGGCATCGTGCTGACGCAGAACTCGCTGGCCGCCGTGGTCGGTGACTGGGGGCGCATCTTCGTCAGCGTCGCGCTGTCGCTGTTCGTCTTCACCTGCATCCTCTACAACTACTACTTGGGCGAGAACAGCCTGCAGTTCCTGACCCGCAACCGCGCCGTGCTGATGGGCTTCCGCGTGCTGGTACTGGTGCTGGTGATCTGGGGTTCCACGCAAGACCTGTCGACCGTGTTCGCCTTCGCCGACATCACCATGACCTGCCTGGCGTTCGTCAACCTGATCGCCCTGACCCTGCTGTTCAAGGTCGGCCTGCGGGTGATGCGCGACTACGACGCCCAGCGCCGCGCCGGCGTCAAGCAGCCGGTGTTCGACTCCAGCCAGTTCACCGACCTGGACCTGGACCGTGCCGCCTGGCCGGCCAACCCGCAGCAGACCGTCGCCACCGACGCCACGGTCGGCCAGGCGCAACCCCTGCGCTGAGCCCTGTGCCAGCCGCCCCGTCCGCGGGCGGCTGACGTAAGCTTCGCCCCAATGCACCCGCCCGACGATCCAGCGCCCAGCCGCGCCGGGTCGCCGTCGGTATGGGCTGCGCTCGAGTCTGATCTCGCTAAGGAATGCGCCATGCGTGCAGTCAACAACCTTCTCGTCCTCTACACCGGCGGCACCATCGGCATGCTGGAAACCCCCGAGGGCCTGGCCCCGGCCGGCGGTTTTGAAGCGCGTATGCGCGATCATCTGGCGCAATGCAGCGATGCCCCGCAACTGCGCTGGGCGCTGCGCGAACTCGATCCGCTGATCGACAGCGCCAACATGCAGCAGGCCAACTGGCTGGCGATGCGCGAGGCCATCGTCGAAGCGGTCGAGCACGACGGCCATGATGGTGTGCTGGTGCTGCACGGTACCGACACCTTGGCCTACAGCGCCGCTGCCCTGTCGTTCCTGCTGTTGGGCCTGCCGGTGCCGGTGCTGCTGACCGGCTCCATGCTGCCGGCCGGCACGCCGGACAGCGACGCCTGGGACAACCTGATCGGCGCCCTGCGCCAGTTCGAGCAGGGTTTGCAGAACGGCGTACAGCTGTTCTTCCACGGCCAGTTGCTGCACGGCTGCCGAGCGTCCAAGCTGCGCAGCGAGGCGTTCGACGCGTTCACCGCGCCGGCCCGCCATCGCCAGGGCGAGCGCGCCGCCAAGCTGCCCGCCACGCTGAGCTATCGCCAGGCGCGCCAGCCGGTCAAGCTCGCGGTACTGCCGGTGTTTCCCGGCCTTGGCGCCGAGCACCTGCACGGGCTGCTGGCCAGCGGCATCCGCGGGCTGGTGCTGGAGTGCTACGGCAGCGGCACCGGGCCGTCCGACGACCTGGCACTGCTCGACGCGCTGCATACGGCGCGCCAGCAGGGTGTGTTGGTGGTCGCCATCAGCCAGTGCCCCGAAGGTTCGGTGGTGTTCGACACCTATGCGGCCGGCAGCCGCCTGCGCGACGCCGGGCTGCTCAGCGGTGGCGGCATGACCCGCGAGGCGGCGTTGGGCAAGCTGTTCGGCTTGCTGGGCGCGGGGTTGGACAGGGAGACGGCCGGCCACTGGTTCCAGCTGGATCTATGCGGCGAGCGTGCCTGATCGGGTGGGATGTCCCTACTCCGTGCAAAGCCAAACGGCGCCTGCTCCCTATGAGCAGGCGCCGTTTTTCATTGTTCGGGCCATGGCCGGAGCGCTGCTGAAACAGCAGCGGTTCCAGTCGCGTTTCAGAGGCCGTGAGTAACGCCACCGTCGACCTTGAGGTTCTGCCCGGTGATGTAGGCCGCACCGTCGCTGGCCAGGAAGGCTATGGTCGCCGCGACTTCCTCGCTCCTCCCGTAGCGCTTGAGCGGCACGCTGTCACGACGCTCGTCGGTCGCCGGCAGGCTGTCGATCCAGCCGGGCAGCACGCTGTTGATGCGCACGTTATCGGCGGCGAAGTTATCGGCGAAGATCTTGCTGAAGGCCGCCAGGCCCGCACGGAACACGGCCGAGGTCGGGAACAGTGCGTTGGGCTCGAAGGTCCAGGCGCTGGAAATGTTGATGATGGCGCCGCCCTTCTGCCGCTGCATGATCGGCGCCACCAGCCGCGTGGGGCGGATGACGTTGAGCAGGTAGGTGTCCATGCCGGCGTGCCAGTCCTCGTCGCTGATCTCCAGGATCGGCGCGCGCGGGCCGTGGCCGGCGCTGTTGACCAGCACGTCGATGCGCCCCCATTCGGCCATCACCGCATCGACCAGACGCTGCAGGTCGGCGGTCGACTGGTTGCTGCCGGTGACGCCGATGCCGCCCAGTTCGTGGGCCAGCGCCTCGCCTTTGCCCGACGACGACAGGATGCCCACTTTGAAGCCATCGGCGGCCAGTCGCCGCGCCGCAGCCGCGCCCATGCCGCTACCGCCGGCGGTGATGATCGCTACTTTTTCTACTGTCATGTTGCCTCCAGGGCTGTGTTCGTTCAGATGCTGTGAAGGTAGCAACGTGGTACGCCGCGAGGGAGGCAGCCGGGGTTTGTCGAGACGATAGCTCAGCTACTGCCTGCCTGATTCTTAAGCCACTGTGCCACTTGCAGCAGCAGCGGCGCATTGCGCGACTTGTGCGGCCAGACCAGGTAGAAGCCTTGCTCAAGGCTGAGTCGTTGTTCGAACACCTGCACCAGCCGACCTGCCGCGATGTCCTGGGCCACGAAGGCTGCGGTGGCCAGGGCGATACCCTGCCCGCCGATGGCAGCCTCGATCGCCAGGGAGGTCTGGTTGAAACGCATGTGCTTGGTGATGAGCGACGCATGTTCCGGAAACAGCCTGGCGGTGAAGGCCGGCCAGTGGTCGTGGGCATCGTGCAGCAGGGCGAAGCGTTGCAGGTCTTCGAAACGGCCAGGCATGGCCTTGTCGTGGAACAGGATCGGGCTCGCCACCGCGACGATGCACTGTTCGAACAACCGTTCCACGTGCAAGCCTGGGCCGAAGCCAGGCACCCCATAACGCACGGCGAGGTCCACCCCATCGGTCTGGAAGTGCGAAAGCCGTTCGGTCGCCAGCACCCGCAGATCGATCTCGGGGTGGCACTGGGCAAAGCTGCCCAGCCGTGGAATCAGCCATTTCGAAGCGAAGCTCGGGGTGACGCTGACCGTGACGTGCAGCGGCTCGGGTTTGAGCAAGCGGGTGGCCTCGTCGATCATCGATAAAGCGCTGCGCACACTGCCGCTGTAGGCCCGCCCGGCATCGGTCAGCGCCAGGCCCCGTGGCAGGCGCTCGAACAGGCGCACCGCCAGTTTGGCCTCCAGCCCCCGGACCTGTTGGGCCACGGCCGCCTGGGTGACGCCGAGCTCTTCGGCGGCCAGGCGGAAGTTCAGGTGGCGGGCGACCACTTCGAAGATGCGCAGGGCGTTGAGCGGTGGGAGGGTGGGGAAAGCGTCGGGCATGGGAATGTGCACTTGGCGTATACGTGGGATGAAATCGATTTTCGCACACTGTTTGGGTTTTTTACGGGCAGGGTCATAGCGTCCTCAGTGGCAGCTTCGGCCACATGTCCTGGGGGGAGGTTGCTGCTATGATCCCTATCAGGTTTTTGAGGAACCGCCTTATGAAATTCAAAGTTCTTTTCTCGAAAAAGCTTGTAACAGAAGCCAATTCCAAGCTCGCCAGACGTAAAGGCGGCCTGCGCAGCGAACTTCCGCTGGAAGTGGGCGACATCATCTATAGCAACTGTCAAAGCGCAGACGAAATAAGGTCAGCGTTTGAAACCGCATCGGCTCGACTCCGGAAGGCGTGACCCTATGGAAAGAGGAAGCTATAACTTCATCTATACTGAGCTGGTAAAGAGTGAAGACGACATCCTTGAGATCATTGCTTACTCTCTCTACAAACGGCAAAAAATCGAATTCGTCAAAAGCTTCGAAGCCCGTCACGGGCGGGCGCCTGCTGACACTGACCTGTCTCATTTCCACGAGGTGAGCAACTCGGAGTTTCAGCTCCAGGCATACCGTAACCAAGCGGATAAGCTGGCTCAGGACTTCCTTACGATCACCTTGGAAACCAGAGCTGAAGAACTTGAAAATATTATGATGCGAAGCTTACGAGCGAAATAAAACGTTACAGACCAAGCTTCTGGCTCGATGTTTCTCAAGGCGTGGTGGCCTCGGTCATATTTGTACTGTTACTGGGTGTTTTGGTTATCTTCACTTGGAGCCTCAATCAAGGACCAAGACAAGTCATTGAACAAATCTTCAACGTGAATATCGTGGATGCCGGCGCTGGCGAATCCGAACTGAATCCGTAGCAAGAGCAACGCTGGGCCCTAACCACTTGGTCGGTCTCGACTCATTTATGGAAGCAGCTGCGAGACGACGTACCTTGGTTTTGCGCTATATAAACGTATAGAGCCAAGCACTCCATATCAAGACTTGATTCTGCATTACATAAACCATAAAAAAGCGAGGCCAAGTCAATGGCCTCGCTTTAGTGTTTGCGGCTCTGGAAAAGCTGCAGATCAGAACGGAATATCGTCATCGAAGCTGTCGAAATCCGCCGCTGGCTGCTGTTGCTGTTGCGCCGGTTGCTGCTGTTGCTGCTGCGGCCGCTGCGGTGCCTGCTGCGGGCGCTGGGCCTGCTGGCGTGGCGCCTGGTTGTATTGCTGCTGGCCGTTGTCCTGGTTGTACTGCTGCTGACCGCCACCCTGGTTGTAACCGTCGTTGCCGCCCTGCTGGTTCTGCGGACGGCCGCCCAACAGCTGCATGGTGCCGTTGATGTCGACGATGATTTCGGTGGTGTAACGCTTGATGCCGTCCTTTTCCCACTCGCGGGTCTGCAGCTTGCCTTCGATGTAGCACTGCGAACCCTTGCGCAGGTATTCGCCGGCGATCTCGGCGACCTTGCCGAACAGCGACACACGGTGCCACTCGGTACGCTCGACCTTCTGCCCGGACTGCTTGTCAGTCCACTGCTCGCTGGTGGCCAGGCTCAGGTTGGTCACGGCGTTACCGTTGGGCAGGTAGCGGACTTCGGGATCCTGACCGCAGGTACCGACCAGAATGACTTTGTTAACCCCACGGGCCATAACGTTCTCCTAGGCTTCGCACGCCGCTGGAGCTGGGTTGACCAGCCGTTCCAAGGTCGTGCGATCCAAAATTTTCGTATCCAGTTTGATGTAGATGGCAGCTTCGTCTGCCACCACCACGGCGTCGGTCACACCCGGCACAGCCATGAGGCGTTCAGCCAGCCCGGCGTCACGCATCGCCTCGGGCGTCAGCGGCAGGCGCAGGCTGGTCACATAGGGCGGCTCGTTCATACCCACGGTGCCCACCAGCCACACCACGCACAACGCTGCGCATCCGAGGAACACCACGCTCAAGCCGCCGTGCTGGTACAACCAGCCACCGAGAATGCCGCCCAACGCCGCGCCGAGGAACTGGCTGGTGGAATACACCCCCATGGCCGTGCCTTTGCCGCCGGCGGGCGACACCTTGCTGACCAGGGAAGGCAGCGACGCCTCGAGCAGGTTGAACGCCGTAAAGAATATCACGGTGCCGATGACCAGTCCGCGCAAGTTGTCAGCCCATTGCCAGAAGAACACCTCCACCAGCAGCAGCACACCGACCGCCCCAAGCAACACGCGCTTCATCTTGCGCTTCTTCTCGCCGTAGATGAGGAACGGCACCATTGCGAAAAATGAAATGAGCAAGGCGGTCAGGTACACCCACCAGTGTTCCTCCTTGGGCAGCCCCGCACCGACATAGGCCAGCGGCAAGGCGATAAAACTGGCCATGAGGATGGCGTGCAGAACGAAAATGCTCAGGTCCAGCCTCAGCAGGTCGGGATGACGCAGGGTGGGCCCCAGGGCCTGGCGGGCGACGCCCGATTCGCGGTGCGACAGCGTGCTGTGCGCACTCGGCACGACGAAGGCCACGATGGCCAGCCCCACCACCGCCAGCGCCCCTGTGGCGAGGAAAAGGCCTGACAGGCCGAAGGCACTTGTCAGCAGCGGGCCGACGACCATCGCCACGGCGAACGACAAACCGATGCTCATGCCGATCATGGCCATGGCCTTGGTGCGGTGTTGCTCGCGGGTCAGGTCGGACAGCAGCGCCATGACCGCCGCGGAGATCGCGCCCGCCCCTTGCAGCACCCGCCCCAGGATCACGCCCCAGATGGAGTCGGCCTGCGCCGCCAGCACGCTGCCCAGGGCGAACACCAGCAAGCCGAGGTAGATCACCGGCCGACGGCCGATGCGGTCGGAAATCATCCCGAACGGGATCTGCAATACCGCCTGGGTCAGGCCATAGGCGCCAATGGCCAGGCCGATCAGCGCCGGGGTGGCACCTGCCAGGTCCATCCCGTAGGTCGCCAGCACCGGCAGCACCATGAACATGCCCAGCATGCGAAAGGCGAAGACCAGGGCAAGGCCGCCTGCGGCGCGCGTTTCAGTGCCACTCATGCGTTCGCTATGGGTGTCGTGCATGGATAAACCTCGTGTGAACCGGCGGCGATTCTATCAGTCGGACCGCTTATGGGCATATACGCGACGCTTTGCCGCGTGATGGCAGGGGGCCGTATACTTTTTCGTTTATGCCCGCCAAGCGAGGCTGCAGTGGACAAAATCCTGATCCGTGGGGCACGTACCCACAACCTGAAAAATATTGATCTGACCCTTCCACGGGACAAGCTCATCGTCATTACCGGGCTGTCCGGTTCCGGCAAGTCCTCACTGGCCTTCGACACCCTCTACGCCGAGGGGCAACGTCGCTACGTGGAGTCGCTTTCGGCCTACGCGCGGCAGTTCCTGTCGATGATGGAAAAGCCTGACGTCGACACGATCGAAGGTCTGTCGCCGGCCATTTCCATCGAACAGAAATCCACCTCGCACAACCCTCGTTCCACCGTCGGCACCATCACCGAAATCTATGACTACCTGCGCCTGCTCTACGCCCGCGTCGGTACACCGCGCTGCCCGGACCACGACATTCCGTTGGAAGCCCAGACCGTCAGCCAGATGGTCGACCTGGTGCTCGAGCAACCCGAGGGTACCAAGCTGATGCTGCTCTCGCCCGTGGTGCGCGAGCGCAAGGGCGAGCACCTGGCGGTGTTCGACGAGCTGCGGGCACAAGGCTTCGTACGTGCGCGCATCAACGGCAAGCTCTATGAGCTCGATGAGGTGCCCAAGCTCGACAAGCAGAAGAAGCACAGCATCGATGTGGTGATCGACCGCTTCAAGGTGCGCAACGACCTGCAACAGCGTCTGGCCGAGTCGTTCGAGACCGCGCTGCGGATGGCCGACGGCATCGCATTGGTCGCGCCCATGGACGATGAAAACGGCGAGGAGACCATTTTCTCGGCGCGTTTCGCCTGCCCGATCTGCGGCCATGCCATCAGCGAGCTGGAACCCAAACTGTTCTCCTTCAACAACCCGGCCGGCGCCTGCCCGACCTGTGATGGCCTGGGGGTCAAGCAGTTCTTCGACATCAAGCGCCTGGTCAACGGCGAGCTGACCTTGGCCGAAGGTGCGATTCGCGGCTGGGACAGGCGCAACGTCTACTACTTCCAGATGCTCGGCTCGCTGTCCAAGCAATATGGCTTCAGCCTGGACAAGCCGTTCGGCGAGCTGTCGGCAGATCATCAGAAGGTCATCCTGCAGGGTAGCGGCAAGCAGAACGTCGACTTCAAATACCTCAACGACCGGGGCGACATCGTCAAGCGTTCGCACCCCTTCGAAGGCATCGTGCCAAACCTGGAGCGGCGCTATCGTGAGACCGAATCGTCGACCGTACGCGAAGAGCTGGCCAAGTTCCTCGGCACCCAGCCCTGCCCCGATTGCCGCGGCACGCGTCTGCGACGTGAGGCGCGGCACGTCTGGGTCGGCGAAAAGACCCTGCCTGCGGTCACCAACATGCCGATCGGCGATGCCAGTGGCTACTTCGACCAGCTGACATTGACCGGACGCCGCGGCGAGATCGCCTCGAAGATCCTCAAGGAAATCTGCGAACGCTTGCAGTTCCTGGTCAACGTCGGCCTCGACTACCTGACGCTGGACCGCAGCGCCGAAACCCTGTCTGGCGGCGAGGCGCAGCGTATTCGTCTGGCCAGCCAGATCGGCGCGGGCCTGGTGGGGGTGATGTACATCCTCGATGAGCCCTCCATCGGCCTGCACCAGCGCGACAACGACCGTCTGTTGGGTACGCTCAACCACCTGCGCGACCTGGGCAACACCGTGATCGTGGTCGAGCACGACGAAGACGCCATCCGCCTGGCGGATTATGTGGTCGATATCGGACCGGGTGCCGGTGTCCACGGTGGCGCCATCGTTGCCGAGGGCACGCCTGAAGAAGTCATGGCGCATCCGGATTCGTTGACGGGCAAATACCTGTCCGGGCGCAAGAAGATCGTCGTGCCGGCCAAACGTACGCCGCGCAACAAGAAGCTGTCGCTCAAGCTCAAGGGCGCGCGCGGCAACAACTTGCAGAATGTCGATCTGGAATTGCCGATCGGCTTGCTGACCTGTGTGACCGGTGTCTCGGGTTCGGGCAAATCGACTCTGATCAACAACACCCTCTACCCGCTCGCCGCCGCTGCGCTCAATGGCACCACCAGCCTGGAGGCCGCCGCGCATACCAGCATGGACGGCTTGCAGCATCTGGACAAAGTGGTCGACATCGATCAGAGCCCTATCGGTCGCACGCCGCGCTCCAACCCAGCCACCTATACCGGGCTGTTCACACCCATCCGTGAGCTGTTCTCCGGGGTACCGGAATCACGCTCGCGCGGCTATGGGCCAGGACGCTTCTCCTTCAACGTCAAGGGCGGTCGCTGCGAGGCTTGCCAGGGCGACGGTCTGATCAAGGTGGAAATGCACTTCCTGCCCGACGTCTATGTGCCCTGCGACGTGTGCAAGAGCAAGCGCTACAACCGCGAGACGCTGGAAGTGAAGTACAAGGGCAAGAACATCCACGAGGTGCTGGAGATGACCATCGAGGAGGCGCGTGGCTTCTTCGACGCCGTCCCTGCCCTGGCGCGCAAGCTACAGACGCTGATGGACGTAGGCCTGTCCTATATCAAACTTGGGCAGTCGGCCACGACGCTTTCGGGTGGTGAAGCACAACGCGTGAAGTTGTCGCGCGAGCTGTCCAAGCGTGATACCGGCAAGACGCTGTACATACTCGACGAACCCACGACCGGCCTGCACTTCGCAGACATTCAACAGTTGCTGGATGTGCTGCACCGTCTGCGCGACCACGGCAATACCGTGGTGGTGATCGAGCACAATCTGGACGTGATCAAGACGGCCGACTGGCTGGTGGACCTGGGCCCTGAAGGTGGTTCCAAAGGTGGGCAGATCATTGCCAGCGGCACACCGGAAGAGCTGGCCAAGGCGAAACAGTCCTATACCGGGCACTACCTCAAGCCATTGCTCGAACGCGACCGCGCCTAGGCTTCACGCGGTCAAAAAAGAGCCCCGCCAGGTTTTCCGGGCGGGGCTCTTTCATGCTTGCGCAGATGCTGTCACATCTGCGATTGCAGGTAGTTCTGCAAGCCGATGGATTTGATCAGGCCTTGCTGCTTTTCCAGCCAGTAGGTGTGGTCTTCTTCGGTATCGGCCAACTGCACGCGCAGGATGTCGCGGCTGATGTAGTCCTGGTGCAGTTCGCACAACTCGATGCCTTTGCACAGGGCAGCGCGGACTTTGTATTCCAGGCGCAGATCGGCTGCGATCATCTCCGGCACCGTAGTCCCTACGTCGAGATCGTCGGGGCGCATGCGCGGCGTGCCTTCGAGCATCAGGATGCGGCGCATCAGGGCATCGGCGTGCTGCGCTTCTTCTTCCATCTCATGGTTGATGCGCTCGTAGAGCTTGGACAAACCCCAGTCTTCGTACATGCGCGAGTGGATGAAATACTGATCGCGTGCTGCCAGTTCGCCCGTCAGCAACGTGTTGAGATAATCGATTACGTCCGGGTGACCTAACATCGACGTGATACTCCCTGAGTGATAGCGGTATGCACATAGTGTGAACCACGATCCATTGGAGGTCACTGAAAAAGAGGAAAATCCTTGCAAAAAAGTCGGTAAACGGTAGTGATATTCATTGAAAAACCGCCCAAATGCGGGCGGTTCTTCTTAGCATTAAGAGTCAGGCGAGATTGCGCCCCAAGGCTTTGACGATCCCTTCCCCGTATTGCGGGTCCGCTTCGTAGAAATAACCCAGCTGCCGCTCGATGACATCATCGCTCACCCCTGCCATGGCACCGGCAATATTGTTGACCAACAATGTCTGCTGCTCACTGCTCATCAAGCGGAACAGCGCCCCGGCCTGACTGAAGTAGTCGCCATCGACGCGGTGGTCGTGCCGATCAGCCGCACCGCTGAGCGGCAGCGCCGGTTCCGCATGACGCGCAGACTGCTTGGGCGCGTCGCTGTAACTGTTAGGCTCATAGTTCGGTGCCGCACCATACGTGCCCTGGGCCATGGCACCGTCGCGTTGGTAGCTGTGCACGGCGCAGCGTGGGGCATTGACCGGTAACTGCTGATGATTGGTGCCTACACGGTAGCGATGGGCATCGGCATAAGCGAACACGCGACCTTGCAGCATGCGGTCGGGCGAGAGCCCTACCCCAGGCACCATGTTGCTCGGTCCGAAGGTGGCTTGTTCGACTTCGGCAAAGTAGTTGAGCGGATTGCGGTTGAGTTCCAGCACACCCACTTCGATCAATGGGAATTCTTTTTGCGACCAGGTCTTGGTGACGTCGAACGGGTTCTCTTCGCGGTTGGCCGCTTGCGCTTCGCTCATGACCTGGATGCAGGCGGTCCATTTCGGATAGTCGCCACGGTCAATGGCCTCGAACAGATCGCGTTGAGCATAATCGGGGTCGGTACCGGCCAAACGTGCGGCATCGGCTACGGACAGGTTCTTGATGCCTTGCTGGGTCTTGAAGTGCCATTTCACCCAAGTGCGTTGACCCGCAGCGTTCACCAAACTGTAGGTGTGGCTGCCGAAACCATGCATATGCCGGTAACCGTCGGGTATGCCCCGGTCCGAGAACAGGATGGTGACCTGATGCAAAGCTTCGGGCGAATGCGACCAGAAGTCCCACATCATCTGGGCATTCTTCAGGTTGGTCTGCGGGTGGCGCTTCTGCGTGTGGATGAAATCAGGAAACTTCAATGGATCACGGATGAAGAACACGGGCGTATTGTTGCCGACGATGTCCCAGTTGCCCTCCTCCGTATAGAACTTGAGGGCGAAGCCGCGCGGGTCGCGTTCGGTATCGGCCGAACCACGCTCGCCACCAACAGTGGAGAAGCGCAGGAAAGTCTCGGTTTGCTTGCCGATCTGTTCGAACATACGTGCGCTGGTATAGGCGCTGATGTCGCGGGTTACCGTGAAGGTGCCATAGGCACCGGAGCCCTTGGCGTGCACACGGCGTTCAGGGATGTTTTCACGGTTGAAGTGGGCAAGCTTTTCAATCAGATGGAAGTCATCCAGCATCAACGGACCTCGTGGTCCAGCAGAGCGGGAATTCTGATTGTCGGCGACGGGGGCGCCACTGGCGGTAGTGAGGATCGTGGTCATGTGCTCTCCTGAACGAATGGCATTGCCAACTGGGTGGCTTGAGGAGAAGTATGCCGACCGACGGCCTATTGCTCTAATTGATTGATGCTTTGAAATCGATAGCCTTCGACAATATTAAGGCGCAAAAAAACCGGACGCTAGGCCCGGTTTTTTTGTGATCAGACTGACGTCTTATTCAGCAGCTTCTACAGCACCGCCAACAGGACGATCAACCAGCTCGACGTACGCCATTGGCGCATTGTCGCCAGCGCGGAAACCGCACTTGAGGATGCGCAGGTAGCCGCCTTGACGGGTGGCGTAACGCTTGCCCAGATCGTTGAACAGTTTGCCAACGATAGCTTTCGAACGGGTACGGTCGAAGGCCAGACGACGGTTGGCAACGCTGTCTTCCTTGGCCAGGGTGATCAGCGGCTCGGCAACGCGACGCAGTTCTTTGGCTTTCGGCAGGGTAGTTTTGATCAGCTCGTGCTCGAACAGCGACACCGCCATGTTCTGGAACATAGCTTTACGGTGAGAGCTGGTACGGCTCAGGTGACGTCCACTTTTACGATGACGCATGATTCATTCCTTACCAAACACTACGTTCGGTGGTTACGACGATCAGGCAGTCGCCTTGTCGTCTTTCTTAAGACTTGCAGGCGGCCAGTTGTCGAGGCGCATGCCGAGAGACAGACCACGCGAAGCCAGCACGTCCTTGATTTCAGTCAGGGACTTCTTGCCGAGGTTAGGAGTTTTCAACAGCTCTACTTCGGTGCGCTGAATCAGGTCGCCGATGTAGTAGATGTTCTCCGCCTTCAGGCAGTTGGCCGAACGTACGGTCAGTTCAAGGTCGTCTACCGGGCGCAGCAGGATCGGATCGATCTCGTCTTCCTGCTCAACCACTACCGGCTCACTGTCACCTTTGAGGTCGACGAACGCAGCCAACTGCTGTTGCAGGATGGTTGCAGCGCGGCGGATAGCCTCTTCAGGATCCAGGGTACCGTTGGTTTCCAGATCGATGACCAGTTTGTCCAGGTTGGTACGCTGTTCAACACGGGCGTTCTCTACCACGTAGGCGATACGACGCACCGGGCTGAACGAAGCGTCCAGCTGCAAACGGCCAATGCTGCGGCTTTCGTCTTCGTCGGTTTGACGGGAGTCGGCCGGCTCGTAACCGCGACCACGAGCTACGGTGAGCTTCATGTTCAAGGCGCCGTTGGACGCCAGGTTCGCGATTACGTGATCGGGATTGACGATCTCGACATCATGATCCAGCTGAATATCGGCAGCGGTAACCACCCCCGAACCCTTTTTCGACAAGGTCAGCGTAACTTCGTCACGACCGTGCAGCTTGATAGCCAGGCCTTTCAGGTTCAACAGGATTTCAATGACATCTTCCTGTACACCTTCGATCGCGGAGTACTCGTGGAGTACGCCCTCGATCTCGGCCTCGACTACTGCACAGCCAGGCATGGAGGACAACAGGATGCGGCGCAGCGCGTTGCCCAGGGTATGGCCGAAACCACGCTCGAGAGGCTCGAGCGTGATCTTGGCGCGGGTAGGACTGACAACCTGCACATCGATGTGGCGGGGTGTCAGGAACTCATTTACCGAAATCTGCATGGATGCACCTATTTTCTAGCCCTTACTTGGAGTAGAGCTCGACAATCAGGTTTTCGTTGATGTCGGCGGACAGGTCGCTGCGAGCAGGAACGTTCTTGAAAACGCCCGACTTTTTAGCAGCATCCACATCGACCCACTCAACTCGGCCACGCTGGGCGCACAGTTCAAGGGCTTGAACAATGCGCAGCTGGCTCAGCGATTTCTCGCGAACCGAGACCACGTCACCCGGACGAACTTGGTAGGATGGAATGTTCACAGTCTTACCGTTGACGCTGATCGCTTTGTGCGAAACCAGCTGGCGGGACTCGGAACGGGTAGAACCGAAGCCCATACGGTAGACGACGTTATCCAGACGGCACTCGAGCAGTTGCAGCAGGTTCTCACCGGTGGCGCCTTTTTTCGAGGCTGCCGCTTGGTAGTAACCGCGGAACTGACGCTCCAGAACACCGTAGATACGACGGACTTTTTGTTTCTCGCGCAGCTGGGTACCGTAGTCGGACTGACGGCCACGGCGCTGGCCGTGGATACCTGGGGCTGCTTCGATGTTGCACTTCGATTCCAGAGCGCGAACGCCGCTCTTCAGGAACAGGTCAGTGCCTTCACGGCGAGACAGTTTGCATTTTGGACCAATGTAACGTGCCATTTATCTGTCTCCTGATTACACGCGACGCTTCTTCGGCGGACGGCACCCGTTGTGCGGGATTGGCGTCACGTCGGTGATGCTGGCGATCTTGTAGCCGCAGCTGTTCAAAGCACGAACGGCGGACTCACGACCTGGACCTGGACCCTTGACGTTGACGTCGAGGTTCTTAAGACCGTATTCCAGCGCAGCTTGACCAGCACGTTCGGCAGCGATCTGAGCTGCGAACGGGGTGGATTTGCGCGAACCACGGAAACCGGAACCACCGGAGGTCGCCCAGGACAAAGCATTGCCCTGACGGTCGGTGATGGTCACGATAGTGTTGTTGAAAGACGCATGGATGTGGGCGATGCCATCAACCACTGTCTTTTTGACTTTCTTACGAGGACGAGCAGCAGGTTTTGCCATGTCTATATTCCTGGGCGGTTACTTGCGGATCGGCTTACGCGGGCCCTTACGGGTGCGTGCGTTGGTCTTGGTACGCTGACCGCGAACCGGCAGACCTTTACGATGGCGCAGACCGCGGTAGCAGCCCAGGTCCATCAAGCGCTTGATCTTCATGTTGATGTCACGACGCAGGTCACCTTCGGTGGTGAACTTCGCGACTTCGCCACGCAGGGTTTCGATTTGCTCGTCGCTCAGATCCTTGATCTTTGCGGCTGGGTTTACGCCAGCGTCTGCACAGATTTTCTGCGCAGTGGTGCGACCGACACCATAGATGTAGGTCAGCGAGATAACAGTATGCTTGTTATCTGGAATGTTGACGCCTGCAATACGGGCCATTCAGTGGGACTCCAATTGACAGCTACCTACGCCCCGGAAGCCAAGAAATAGGGCGCGAGATAATATCGCTGTAGAAACGATTAATCAACCCAGCAGCGCACTAGCTGCTGGGCTTAAAGCACAATCACACTCAGCCTTGGCGCTGTTTGTGACGCGGTTCCGCGCTGCAGATCACGCGCACGACACCTTCGCGGCGAATAATCTTGCAGTTACGGCACAGCTTTTTCACCGATGCACGAACTTTCATTACCGACTCCTCGACCTTAGGGGCGTATCAGCGCAGCAGACTGCTGCCACCGTAGCCTTTCAGGTTGGCTTTCTTCATCAGGGATTCGTACTGGTGCGAAACGAGGTGCGATTGTACTTGGGACATGAAGTCCATCACAACCACTACCACAATCAGCAACGAGGTCCCGCCAAGGTAGAACGGCACGTTTGCAGCCACCACCAGGAACTGGGGGAGCAGGCATACGGCCATCATGTATAGAGCACCGAACATGGTTAAACGGGTCAGAACGCCATCAATGTAGCGAGCCGACTGTTCACCTGGACGGATACCCGGAATAAAGGCACCGGACTTCTTCAGGTTTTCCGCTACGTCTTTCGGATTGAACATCAGCGCTGTATAGAAGAAGCAGAAGAAGATGATCCCTGCACTAAACAGCAAGATGTTCAACGGCTGACCAGGAGCGATCGACTGCGAGATGTCCTGCAGCCAGCCCATACCTTCGGACTGACCGAACCAGGCACCCAGCGAAGCCGGGAACAGCAGAATGCTGCTGGCGAAAATGGCTGGGATGACCCCTGCCATGTTCACCTTGAGCGGCAAGTGGCTGGTCTGCGCAGCGAAGACCTTACGGCCCTGCTGACGCTTGGCGTAGTGAACGGCGATACGACGCTGACCACGCTCAATGAACACCACGAAACCGATGATCGCTACTGCCAGCAACCCGATTGCGACCAAGGCGAAAATGTTGATATCGCCAGTACGCGCAGACTCGAAAGACTGCCCGATTGCTCTCGGAAGACCGGCAACGATACCTGCGAAGATCAACATCGAGATACCGTTGCCCACACCGCGCTCGGTGATCTGCTCACCCAGCCACATCATGAACATCGCGCCTGCCACGAAGGTGGAGACGGCGACGACATGGAAGCCGAGGCCAACAGAAAACGCCACGCCCTGGTTGGCCAAGCCAATGGACATGCCAATCGCTTGAACCAATGCCAGGATTACAGTGAGGTAGCGGGTGTACTGGCTGATCTTGCGACGGCCAGCTTCACCTTCCTTCTTCAACTGCTCCAGTTGCGGACTGACAGCGGTCATGAGCTGCATGATGATCGATGCCGAGATGTACGGCATGATCCCCAATGCAAAGATGCTCATGCGCTCCAGCGCACCACCGGAAAACATGTTGAACAAGCTAAGAATGGTCCCCTCATTCTGCCGAAACAGATCCGCCAGACGGTCGGGATTGATGCCAGGCACCGGGATATGTGCGCCGATCCGGTAGACGATGATCGCCAGAAACAGAAAGCGCAGACGAGCCCAGAGTTCCGACATCCCGCCCTTACCGAGCGAAGAGAGAGCACCTTGCTTAGCCATTTATTCCTCGAACTTGCCGCCAGCTGCTTCGATAGCCGCACGCGCACCTTTGGTGGCGGCGATACCCTTGATGGTGACTGCACGGGTGACTTCGCCAGACAACATGATTTTCACACGCTGTACGTTCTGGTTGATCACGTTGGCATCCTTCAAGGATTGCACGGAGACGATGTCGCCTTCCACTTTGGCCAGCTCGGACAGACGCACTTCGGCTCGATCCATGGCTTTCAGGGAAACGAAACCGAACTTCGGCAGGCGACGATGCAGCGGCTGTTGACCACCCTCGAAGCCTGGAGCAATGGTGCCACCGGAACGGGAGGTCTGACCTTTGTGGCCGCGGCCGCCAGTCTTACCCAGACCGCTACCGATACCACGACCCGGACGATGCTTCTCGCGACGGGAACCCGGCGCTGGACTCAGATCATTGAGTTTCATCGATTAACCCTCAACGCGCAGCATGTAGTAAGCCTTGTTGATCATCCCGCGGTTCTCGGGAGTATCTTGGACTTCTACGGTGTGACCGATGCGACGCAGACCCAGGCCTTTAACGCACAGAATGTGGTTAGGCAGGCGGCCAGCGGTGCTTTTGATCAGCGTTACTTTAACGGTAGCCATGATCAGAAGATCTCCTCGACGCTCTTGCCGCGCTTGGCAGCAATGGATTCAGGAGATTGCATGGCTTTCAGACCCTTGAAGGTGGCGTAGACCACGTTCACTGGGTTGGTCGAACCGTAGCACTTGGCCAGAACGTTCTGAACGCCAGCAACTTCCAGGACGGCACGCATGGCGCCGCCGGCGATGATACCGGTACCTTCCGAGGCAGGCTGCATGTAGACCTTCGAGGCGCCGTGGGCGGCCTTGGTGGCGTACTGCAGAGTGGTGCCTTTCAGGTCGACCTGAATCATGTTGCGACGAGCAGCTTCCATGGCTTTCTGGATCGCAGCAGGTACTTCGCGCGATTTGCCACGGCCGAAACCAACACGGCCTTTGCCATCACCTACCACGGTCAGCGCGGTGAAGGTGAAGATACGGCCGCCTTTGACGGTTTTGGCTACGCGGTTAACTTGAACCAGCTTCTCGATGTAGCCTTCGTCGCGCTTTTGATCGTTATTTGCCATAACTTAGAACTCCAGCCCGCCTTCACGAGCAGCATCAGCCAGCGCTTTGACGCGGCCATGGTACTTGAAGCCGGAACGGTCAAAGGCAACTTGAGATACACCAGCGGCTTTCGCACGCTCAGCGACCAGCTTGCCAACCTTAGTGGCCGCGTCGATGTTGCCAGTGGCGCCATCACGCAGGTCTTTGTCCAAGGTCGAGGCGCTTGCCAGAACCTTGCTGCCGTCTGCCGAAATGACTTGGGCATAGATGTGCTGCGACGAACGGAACACGCAGAGGCGCACGACTTCGAGTTCGTGCATTTTCAGGCGTGCTTTGCGAGCGCGACGCAGTCGAATAACTTTTTTGTCGGTCATTTGCTAGGCCCTACTTCTTCTTGGCTTCTTTACGACGGACTACTTCGTCCGCGTAACGCACACCTTTGCCTTTGTACGGCTCTGGCGGACGGAAACCGCGGATTTCAGCGGCCACCTGACCCACCAGCTGCTTGTCGATACCCTTGATCAGGATGTCGGTCTGGCTTGGGGTTTCAGCGGTGATGCCGGCTGGAAGTTCGTAGTCCACTGGGTGCGAGAAGCCCAGGGCCAGGTTCAGGACGGTGCCTTTTGCCTGTGCCTTGTAACCAACACCGACCAGCTGGAGCTTGCGCTCGAAGCCTTGGCTTACGCCTTGGACCATGTTGTTCACCAGAGCACGGGTAGTACCGGCCATGGCGCGAGCTTGCTGATCACCGTTGCGAGCGACGAAACGCAGCTCACCAGATTCTTCGGTAACTTCAACAGACGAGTGAACGTTCAGTTCGAGAGTGCCCTTGGCACCCTTCACCGAAAGCTGCTGACCGGCGAATTTGACTTCGACGCCCGATGGCAGCTTAACGGGGTTCTTAGCGACGCGAGACATGCCTATCCCCCCTTAGAACACAGTGCAGAGCACTTCGCCGCCAACACCGGCAGCCCGCGCAGCACGATCAGTCATCACACCTTTGTTGGTGGAGACGATGGATACGCCCAGACCGCCACGAACTTTCGGCAGGTCAGAAACGGATTTGTACTGGCGCAGACCTGGACGGCTGGAGCGCTTCAGTTCTTCGATGACCGGACGGCCTTCGAAGTACTTCAGTTCAAGGGAGAGAGAAGGCTTGGCTTCAGCGCTGACTTCATAGCCAGCAATGTAACCTTCGTCCTTCAGAACTTTGGCAACCGCAACCTTCAATGTCGAAGAAGGCATGCTCACGACTGACTTCTCAGCCATCTGGGCATTACGGATGCGAGTTAGCATGTCCGCTAACGGGTCCTGCATACTCATGGGCTAGATGCTCCTGATACAAGAATTATTAGCCTTGCGGCTATCACAACCACCTGAGCAGGCAGGGCAATAGGCCCGGACCCAGGTGAGCCGGTCATTCTAGACACAAGACAAAAACGAAACAAGCCCCATGAAGGGGCTTGTTTCGTTGCAGAGTCACCGGCGGTCGGAAGGTTCCCCTTCCGCCACGGTGTTCTGACTTACCGAGCTTACCAGCTGGCCTTGACCAGACCCGGTACGTCACCGCGCATTGCAGCTTCGCGCAGTTTGTTACGGGACAAGCCGAACTTACGGTAAACACCGTGCGGACGACCGGTCAGGCGGCAGCGGTTACGCAGGCGCGCAGCGCTTGCGTCGCGTGGCTGCTTCTGCAGAGCGACAACGGCGGCGAAACGGTCTTCCGGGGAAGCGTTCAGGTCGACGATGGTCGCTTTCAGTTCAGCACGCTTTTTGGCGAACTTAGCTACCGTGAGCTGACGCTTCAGCTCGCGGTTTTTCATGCTCTTCTTGGCCATTTTCCTACTCCAATCAGTTGCGGAACGGGAATTTGAATGCACGCAGCAGAGCGCGGCCTTCGTCATCCGAACGAGCAGTGGTGGTCAGGGTAATGTCCAAACCGCGCAGAGCATCGATCTTGTCGTAATCGATTTCCGGGAAGATGATCTGCTCTTTCACGCCCATGCTGTAGTTGCCACGGCCATCGAAGGACTTGGCATTCAGGCCGCGGAAGTCGCGGACACGTGGCAGGGAGATCGCCAGCAGGCGGTCCAGGAACTCGTACATCTTGTCGCTACGCAGCGTCACCTTGACACCGATCGGCCATCCTTCGCGCACTTTGAAGCCAGCGATGGATTTACGAGCGAACGTCACGACTGGCTTTTGGCCAGTGATCTTTTCCAGGTCGGCAACGGCGTGCTCGATGACTTTCTTGTCGCCGATCGCTTCGCCCAGACCCATGTTCAGGGTGATTTTGGTAACGCGTGGAACTTCCATCACGTTCGAAAGCTTAAGTTCATCCTTAAGCTTGGGAGCGATTTCGTTCCGGTAAATCTCTTTCAGTCGTGCCATGGTCTTCTACCTAGCAGTGTTCAAGCATCAACCGCTTTTTGGGTCGACTTGAAGACACGAATTTTCTTACCGTCTTCAACCTTGAAACCAACGCGGTCAGCTTTGTTGGTTTCGCCATTGAAGATGGCAACGTTGGAAGCGTGCAGAGGCGCTTCTTTCTCGACGATACCGCCCTGTACGCCCGCCATCGGGTTAGGCTTGGTATGACGCTTGACCAGGTTGACCCCACCAACGACCAGACGGTCGTCAGCGAGCACCTTCAGCACCTTACCGCGCTTACCTTTATCTTTGCCGGCGATCACGATGATCTCGTCGTCACGACGAATCTTTTGCATGTCGGATCTCCTTAGAGCACTTCAGGGGCGAGCGAGACGATCTTCATGAACTTCTCGTTGCGAAGTTCACGGGTCACTGGCCCGAAGATGCGAGTGCCGATCGGCTCTTGCTTGTTGTTCAGCAGAACAGCAGCGTTACCGTCGAAACGAATGATGGAACCGTCAGCGCGACGTACACCATGACGGGTACGGACAACAACGGCGGTCATCACTTGGCCTTTTTTGACCTTACCGCGAGGAATCGCTTCCTTGACGGTAACCTTGATGATGTCACCGATGCCGGCGTAACGGCGGTGGGAACCGCCGAGCACCTTGATGCACATGACGCGACGAGCGCCGCTGTTATCGGCCACATCGAGCATGGATTGAGTCTGAATCATAAAATTTCTCCGACCCCTAGCCCTTAGACTTCAACAGCGCGTTCGAGGACTTCAACCAGTGCCCAGGACTTGGTCTTGGCCAGCGGACGAGTTTCGGTGATCGAAACCTTGTCGCCGATCTTGCACTGGTTGGTTTCGTCGTGCGCGTGCAGCTTAGTCGAACGCTTAACGTATTTGCCGTAGATCGGGTGCTTGACGCGACGCTCGATCAATACGGTGATGGTCTTGTCCATTTTGTCGCTGACGACACGGCCAGTCAGCGTACGGACGGTTTTTTCAGCTTCAGCCATGATCACTTACCTGCCTGCTGGTTGAGCACAGTTTTCACGCGAGCGATGTCACGCTTAACTTGCGAGAGCAGGTGCGACTGCCCCAACTGGCCAGTTGCTTTCTGCATACGCAGATTGAACTGGTCGCGCAGCAGGCCGAGCAGTTGCTCGTTCAGCTGCTGTGCCGATTTTTCACGAAGTTCATTCGCTTTCATCACATCACCGTCCGCTTAACAAAGGAGGTGGCGAGAGGCAGCTTTGCAGCAGCCAGGGCGAAAGCTTCGCGCGCCAGCTCTTCAGAAACACCCTCGATCTCGTACAGGACTTTGCCTGGTTGGATCTGGGCAACCCAGTACTCCACGGAACCCTTACCTTTACCCATACGAACCTCGAGAGGTTTCTTGGTGACAGGCTTGTCCGGGAATACACGGATCCAGATCTTGCCGCCACGTTTAACGTGACGGGTCAGCGCACGACGCGCGGACTCGATCTGACGGGCGGTGAGACGACCGCGAGCAACAGCCTTCAGGGCGAATTCGCCGAAGCTGACTTTGCTACCGCGCAGTGCCAGACCACGGTTGTGGCCAGTCATCTGCTTGCGGAATTTTGTACGCTTAGGTTGCAACATTTGGCGTACCCCTTACTTAGCAGCTTTTTTACGAGGCGCTGGTGCTTGTGGTTTCAGCTCTTCTTGGCGACCACCAATAACTTCGCCTTTGAAGATCCAAACCTTCACACCGATCACACCGTAGGTGGTGTGAGCTTCGTAGGTGTTGTAGTCGATATCGGCACGCAGGGTGTGCAGAGGCACACGACCTTCGCGATACCACTCGGTACGTGCGATCTCGGCACCGCCGAGACGACCGCTCACCTGGATCTTGATGCCCTTGGCACCAATACGCATGGCGTTCTGAACGGCGCGCTTCATAGCGCGACGGAACATAACGCGGCGCTCCAGCTGCTGAGCTACGCTTTGCGCAACCAGCATGGCGTCGAGTTCCGGCTTGCGGATCTCTTCGATGTTGATGTGCACAGGCACACCCATCTGCTTGGTCAGGTCCTGACGCAGCTTCTCGACATCTTCACCTTTCTTACCGATAACGATACCGGGACGAGCGGTGTGGATGGTGATGCGTGCAGTTTGGGCCGGACGATGGATATCGATACGGCTTACGGACGCGCTTTTTAATTTGTCTTGGAGGTACTCACGTGTTTTCAGATCCTTCAACAGGTAATCTGCGTAAGTAGCACCGTCTGCGTACCAGACGGAGGTGTGCTCCTTGACGATTCCCAGGCGAATGCCAGTGGGATGTACTTTCTGACCCATCTGATCGACTCCGTTACTTGTCCGCAACCTTGACAGTGATATGGCAAGACCGCTTGACGATGCGATCAGCGCGGCCTTTGGCACGCGGCATGATGCGCTTCAGCGAACGCCCTTCGTTGACGAAAACGGTGGAGACCTTCAGGTCATCAACGTCTGCGCCTTCGTTGTGTTCGGCGTTGGCTACGGCCGACTCGAGGACTTTCTTCATGATTTCAGCGGCTTTTTTGCTGCTGAAGGCCAACAGGTTGAGCGCTTCGCCCACCTTCTTCCCGCGGATCTGGTCGGCGACCAAGCGGGCTTTCTGGGCGGAGATTCGAGCGCCCGACAACTTAGCGGCTACTTCCATTTCCTAACCCCTTAACGCTTGGCTTTCTTGTCAGCCACGTGCCCACGATAAGTGCGGGTACCGGCGAACTCGCCCAGTTTGTGGCCGACCATGTCTTCGTTCACCAGAACGGGGACGTGTTGACGACCGTTGTGTACAGCAATGGTCAGACCGACCATTTGTGGCAGGATCATCGAACGGCGCGACCAGGTTTTCACCGGTTTGCGATCGTTCTTTTCCGCCGCCACTTCGACCTTCTTCAACAGGTGAAGATCGATGAAAGGACCTTTTTTCAGAGAACGTGGCACTGTCGTATCCCTCTAGTTACTTGCGACGACGGACGATCATATTGTCGGTACGCTTATTACCACGGGTTTTCGCACCCTTGGTTGGGAAGCCCCATGGCGATACCGGATGACGACCACCGGAGGTACGACCTTCACCACCACCATGCGGGTGGTCAACCGGGTTCATGGCAACACCACGAACGGTTGGGCGAACGCCACGCCAGCGTTTGGCACCAGCTTTACCCAGCGAACGCAGGCTGTGCTCGGAGTTCGAGACTTCGCCCAGGGTCGCACGGCACTCGGCCAGTACTTTACGCATCTCACCAGAACGAAGACGCAGGGTCACGTAGACACCGTCACGAGCGATCAGCTGTGCCGAAGCACCAGCGGAACGAGCGATCTGGGCACCTTTACCAGGCTTCAGTTCGACACCATGAATGGTGCTACCAACTGGAATGTTGCGCAGCTGCAGCGAGTTGCCGGCCTTGATTGGAGCCAGGGCACCTGCGATCAGCTGGTCGCCTGCACTCACACCTTTCGGTGCGATGATGTAGCGACGCTCGCCATCTGCGTAGCACAGAAGGGCGATGTGAGCAGTACGGTTTGGATCGTATTCGATACGCTCGACAGTGGCAGGGATGCCATCTTTGTCGTTGCGACGGAAGTCGACCATACGGTAGTGCTGCTTATGACCACCACCGACGTGACGCGTGGTGATGCGGCCATTGTTGTTACGACCACCAGACTTCGATTTCTTCTCGAGCAGCGGTGCGTGAGGAGCGCCTTTATGCAGCTCCTTGTTGACCACCTTGACCACGAAACGGCGGCCAGGGGAAGTCGGTTTGCATTTAACGATTGCCATGATGCACCCCTTCCTTACTCAGCACTGCTGCTGAAATCGAGATCTTGGCCGGCTTGAAGGGAGACGATCGCCTTCTTCCAGTCATTACGCTTGCCCAGACCACGTGCGGTACGCTTGGTTTTACCCAGAACGTTGACAGTCGACACGTTTTCAACTTTGACGTTGAACAGGCCTTCGACAGCTTTCTTGATTTCCAGCTTGGTTGCGTCGGTAGCAACCTTGAATACGAACTGGCCTTTCTTCTCAGCCAGAACGGTAGCCTTCTCGGAAACGTGCGGACCAAGGAGGACTTTGAATACGCGTTCCTGGTTCATCCCAGCAGCTCCTCGAATTTCTTCACGGCCGAGACAGTGATCAACACTTTCTCGTATGCGATCAGACTGACCGGATCGGAACCTTGAACGTCACGTACGTCGACGTGCGGCAGGTTGCGGGCAGCCAGGTACAGGTTCTGATCAACATCGTCCGAAACGATCAGTACGTCGTTCAGGCCCATGCCGTTCAGTTTGTTCAGCAGGTCTTTGGTTTTCGGGGCTTCAACAGCGAAGTCCTGAACCACGACCAGACGATCGCTACGCACCAGCTCAGCGAGGATGGAGCGCAGGGCTGCGCGGTACATCTTCTTGTTGAGCTTTTGCGAGTGATCTTGAGGGCGAGCTGCGAAGGTGACACCACCGCCGCGCCAGATTGGACCACGCGAAGTACCGGCACGAGCACGACCAGTACCCTTCTGACGCCATGGGCGCTTGCCGCCACCGGAAACGTCGGAACGAGTCTTCTGCTGCTTGGTGCCTTGACGGCCGCCAGCCATGTAGGCCACGACTGCTTGGTGGACCAGCGTCTCGTTGAATTCGCCACCGAAGGTCAGTTCGGAAACTTCGATCGCCTGAGCGTCATTTACATTAAGTTGCATGTCAGTTTCCCCTTAACCGCGAGCCTTGACAGCCGAACGTACAACCACGTCGCCGCCAGTAGCGCCTGGAACGGCACCTTTGACGAGCAGCAGGTTGCGCTCAACGTCTACGCGAACAACTTCCAGGGACTGCACAGTCACGCGCTCGGCGCCCATGTGGCCGGACATTTTCTTGCCCTTGAACACACGACCAGGAGTCTGGCACTGGCCGATGGAACCTGGGACACGGTGCGACACGGAGTTACCGTGGGTATTGTCCTGACCACGGAAGTTCCAGCGCTTGATGGTACCGGCGAAGCCTTTACCTTTGGACTGACCGGTCACGTCTACCAGCTGGCCTGCAGTGAAGAGTTCAGCTTTGATCGAGTCGCCAGCCTGGAACTCGCCTTCTTCAAGACGGAACTCCCAGACACCGCGACCAGCGGCAACGTTTGCTTTGGCGAAGTGACCGGCTTGAGCTGCGGTCACGCGCGAGGCGCGACGCTCGCCGACAGTGACTTGCACTGCACGGTAGCCATCGGTTTCTTCAGTCTTGAACTGGGTGACGCGATTCGGTTCGATCTCAATGACCGTGACCGGAATGGAGACACCTTCTTCGGTGAAAACGCGGGTCATGCCGCATTTACGACCGACTACACCAATAGTCATGTTGTAACCTCATGAGTGTACGGGGCTTTCACCCGCTATGGCCGCCCATTTCAGAGCGTTACACGGACAAGACCGAAGTCTTAGCCGAGGCTGATCTGTACTTCCACACCTGCCGCAAGATCGAGCTTCATCAGCGCATCAACGGTTTTATCCGTTGGCTGGACGATGTCCAGAACACGCTTATGAGTGCGAATCTCGTACTGGTCACGCGCGTCTTTGTTGACGTGCGGGGAAACCAGAACGGTGAAACGCTCTTTACGGGTAGGCAGTGGAATAGGACCACGCACTTGTGCACCAGTACGTTTCGCGGTTTCCACGATTTCCTGGGTGGATTGGTCGATCAGGCGATGGTCGAAAGCCTTCAACCTGATACGGATTTGCTGATTTTGCATTGGATTTCAGACTCCAGGCTGTTCCCAACGGGCGCAATAGGCCCGCTAAAAGGAGGCGTGATTCTATAGACGCCCCCATTTAGTGTCAACCCAATAAAAAAAGCCCCCGCTGAGCGGGGGCTTTTTCAATCGGTCGAGTGATTACTCGATGATTTTGGCTACGACGCCGGCGCCGACGGTACGACCGCCTTCACGGATGGCGAAACGCAGGCCGTCTTCCATTGCGATGGTTTTGATCAGAGTGACTTCCATCTGGATGTTGTCACCTGGCATTACCATTTCAACGCCTTCCGGCAGTTCGCAGTTACCGGTCACGTCAGTGGTACGGAAGTAGAACTGAGGACGGTAACCTTTGAAGAACGGAGTGTGACGACCGCCTTCTTCCTTCGACAGAACGTAGACTTCTGCGGTGAACTTGGTGTGCGGCTTGACCGAACCTGGCTTGACCAGAACCTGGCCACGCTCAACGTCGTCACGCTTGGTACCACGCAGCAGAACGCCGCAGTTCTCGCCAGCACGGCCTTCGTCCAGCAGCTTGCGGAACATCTCAACACCGGTGCAGGTGGTGTTCTGAGTAACGCGCAGACCAACGATTTCCAGAGCATCTTGAACGCGAACGATGCCGCGCTCGATACGGCCGGTTACCACGGTGCCACGACCCGAGATCGAGAACACGTCTTCGATCGGCATCAGGAACGGCTTGTCGATAGCGCGCTCTGGCTCTGGGATGTAGCTGTCCAGAGTTTCGACCAGCTTCTTGACAGCGGTGGTGCCCATTTCGTTGTCGTCTTTGCCTTCCAGCGCCATACGAGCCGAACCGATGATGATCGGGGTATCGTCGCCTGGGAAGTCATAGGTGGACAGCAGGTCGCGAACTTCCATCTCGACCAGTTCCAGCAGCTCAGCGTCGTCTACCAGGTCAGCCTTGTTCAGGAAGACCACGATGTACGGAACGCCAACCTGACGGGAAAGCAGGATGTGCTCACGGGTTTGTGGCATCGGACCATCAGCGGCCGAGCAAACCAGGATCGCGCCGTCCATCTGGGCAGCACCGGTGATCATGTTCTTCACGTAGTCAGCGTGACCTGGGCAGTCGACGTGAGCGTAGTGACGAATGGTCGAGTTGTATTCGACGTGAGCGGTGTTGATGGTGATACCGCGCGCTTTTTCTTCTGGAGCCGAGTCGATTTTGTCGAACTCAACGGCGGCCGAACCGAAAACTTCGGAGCAGACGCGGGTCAGAGCTGCGGTCAGGGTAGTTTTACCGTGGTCAACGTGGCCGATGGTGCCAACGTTAACGTGCGGAAGGGAACGATCAAATTTTTCTTTAGCCACGACAGTGAACCTCTTGCCTAAAGGGGATTAGCCTTGTTTTTTAACGAGTGCTTCGACGATGTTCGACGGAGCTTCGGCGTATTTGGAGAATTCCATGGAGTAGCTTGCGCGACCCTGAGACATGGAACGAACGTCGGTCGCGTAACCGAACATCTCTCCGAGCGGAACTTCAGCGCGGACGACGCGGCCGGAGACCGACTCATCCATACCCTGTACCAGACCACGACGACGGTTCAGGTCACCCATCACGTCACCCAGGTAGTCTTCCGGGGTTACAACTTCGACCTTCATGATCGGCTCCAGCACCACGCCACCGCCTTTTTGGGCCAGTTGCTTGGTTGCCATGGAAGCAGCGATTTTGAACGCCATTTCGTTGGAGTCGACGTCGTGGTACGAACCGTCGAATACCGTGGCCTTGAGGCCGATCAGAGGATAACCGGCAACGACGCCGTTTTTCATCTGCTCTTCGATACCTTTCTGGATCGGGGCGATGAATTCCTTAGGAATCACACCACCGACGACTTCGTTCTTGAATTCCAGACCTTCGGTGATGTTGCCTTTCGCGTCGACTTCCGGCTCCGAGAAACGGATCCAGCAGTGACCGAACTGACCACGACCACCCGACTGACGAACGAACTTGCCTTCGATCTCGACGTTGGACTTGGTGATCTTCTCGCGGTACGAAACCTGAGGCTTACCAATGTTGGCTTCGACGTTGAATTCGCGCTTCATGCGGTCAACGAGGATGTCCAGGTGCAGCTCACCCATACCGGAGATGATGGTCTGGCCGGTTTCTTCGTCGGTCTTGACGCGGAACGACGGGTCTTCCTGGGCCAGCTTGCCGAGAGCGATACCCATCTTCTCTTGGTCGGCCTTGGTTTTCGGCTCGACGGACAGGGAGATGACCGGCTCTGGGAAGTCCATACGCTCGAGGATGATTGGCTTGTCGGCGTTGCACAGGGTTTCGCCTGTGGTCACGTCTTTCATGCCGATCAGGGCAGCGATGTCGCCAGCGCGCACCTCCTTGATCTCTTCACGCTGGTTGGCGTGCATCTGCACCATACGGCCAACGCGCTCTTTCTTGCCTTTGACCGAGTTGATGACCGAGTCACCAGAGCTCAGAACGCCGGAGTAGACGCGAACGAAGGTCAACGTACCCACGAACGGGTCGGTTGCGATCTTGAACGCCAGAGCCGAGAACGGCTCATCGTCGTCTGCATGACGCTCGTCTTTACGAACGGCCGGGTCTTCTTTGTCCAGGTCCTTGTCGTCCGGGTTGATGCCCTGAATTGCAGGGATCTCGGTCGGCGCAGGCAGGAACTCGATGACGGCGTCGAGAACCAGGGGAACACCCTTGTTCTTGAACGACGAACCGCAGACGGCCGGAACGATTTCGCTGGCCAGGGTGCGCGCGCGCAGGCCTGCCTTGATTTCGTCGACGGTCAGCTCACCTTCTTCAAGGTACTTGTTCATCAGCTCTTCGTTGGCTTCGGCGGCGGCTTCAACCATGTTGTTGCGCCATTCTTCAGCCAGCTCCAGCATATCGGCAGGAATTTCTTCCTCGCGATAGGTGGTGCCTTTGTCGTCTTCGTTCCAGTAGATAGCCTTCATCTTGATCAGGTCGACCTGACCCTGGAAGTTATCTTCCGAACCGATGGCCAGCTGGATCGGAACCGGAGTGTGACCCAGGCGGTTCTTGATCTGACCTACGACGCGCAGGAAGTTCGCGCCGGCACGGTCCATCTTGTTCACGTAGACGATACGTGGAACGCCGTATTTGTTGGCCTGACGCCATACGGTTTCGGACTGCGGCTCAACGCCGGAGGTACCGCAGAAGACGACGACCGCGCCGTCGAGCACACGCAGCGAACGCTCTACTTCAATGGTGAAGTCAACGTGGCCGGGGGTGTCGATGACGTTGACACGGTAGTTGTCGTACTGACCAACGGAGCCTTTCCAGAAGGTGGTAACGGCAGCGGAGGTAATGGTAATACCCCGCTCCTGCTCCTGCACCATCCAGTCGGTGGTCGCGGCGCCATCATGCACCTCGCCCATCTTGTGGCTCAAACCTGTGTAGAACAGGATCCGCTCGGTAGTGGTCGTTTTGCCCGCGTCAACGTGCGCGCAAATACCAATGTTACGGTAGCGGTTGATTGCTGTAGTACGAGCCATAAAGCCCTCGCAAAAAGTGTAATGCTTGAATTAGAAGCGGTAGTGCGAGAACGCCTTGTTGGCTTCGGCCATACGGTGCACGTCTTCACGCTTCTTGACTGCAGCACCTTTGCCTTCAGCGGCATCCAGCAGCTCACCGGCCAAACGCAGGGCCATGGACTTCTCGCCGCGCTTGCGGGCGTAGTCTACGAGCCAGCGCATTGCCAGCGCGTTACGACGGGACGGACGAACTTCAACCGGGACCTGGTAAGTGGCACCGCCTACACGGCGGGACTTTACTTCGACCAGCGGAGCGATGGCGTCGAGAGCTTTCTCGAAGATTTCCAGGGGGTCGCTGTTCTTGCGCGCTTTGACAGTATCCAGGGCACCGTAAACGATGCGCTCGGCTACGGCCTTCTTGCCGCTTTCCATCACGTGGTTCATGAACTTGGCGAGGATTTGGGATCCGTACTTAGGATCGTCCAGAATCTCACGTTTTGCTGCTACACGACGTCTTGGCATGATAAGCCCTCAAACGGTCTTCAGGTTAGCCCGGGACGTGGGTCTTCGACCCCTGCCCGACCTTACTCTTATCGACTCAAAAAAAAGATTGTCTGCAAACGGCCGATTACTTCGGACGCTTGGTACCGTATTTCGAACGACCCTGGTTACGGCCTTTAACGCCCGAAGTATCCAGAGAGCCGCGAACGGTGTGGTAACGCACACCTGGCAAGTCTTTTACACGGCCGCCACGGATCAGGACGACGCTGTGCTCCTGCAGGTTGTGGCCTTCACCGCCGATGTACGAGGAAACCTCGAAACCGTTGGTCAGGCGCACACGGCATACTTTACGCAGTGCCGAGTTAGGTTTTTTCGGCGTGGTGGTGTACACACGAGTGCACACGCCACGACGCTGCGGGCAGTTCTGCAGCGCAGGTACGTCGGATTTCTCGACGGTACGCTTACGCGGCTGACGTACCAGCTGGTTGATAGTTGCCATCTACTAGCTCCACTGATTGTCTTGCGACGCTATTGTCTTGCAAGAAAGCCAAAAATTGGCGAGACGGAGCCTCACCAAATTTAAGGGTACAAAAGTCTAAAGAGGATATTGCGGCCAGTCAAGACAAAGGCCTCGCCCCTCCTGCCCGGTCATCGGTGACATTTCATGTCACCCGGACGCGGGAAGGAGGGCCGAGGCCCCGCCTTCGACTCAGTTGCCGCTGGAGTTCAGCGCTTCGGTCAGCGCCGCTTCCACTTCACTGGCGCTCACGCGCAGTGGCTTGTCGGCATCACGACGACGCTTGCGCTCGCTGTGGTAGGCAAGGCCGGTACCCGCCGGGATCAGACGACCCACGACCACGTTCTCTTTCAGACCGCGCAGGTAGTCACGCTTGCCAGTGACGGCCGCTTCGGTCAGCACGCGCGTGGTTTCCTGGAAGGAAGCCGCGGAGATGAACGATTCGGTCGACAGCGAGGCCTTGGTGATACCCAGCAGCACGCGCGAGAACTTGGAGATGAACTTGTCTTCGCCAGCCAGACGCTCGTTTTCTACCAGTACCTGGGTCAGCTCCATCTGATCGCCTTTGATGAAGGTCGAATCACCCGACTCGGCGATCTCAACTTTACGCAGCATCTGACGCAAGATGGTCTCGATGTGCTTGTCGTTGATCTTCACGCCCTGCAGGCGGTAGACGTCCTGGATCTCGTTGACGATGTACTTGGCCAGCGCACTGACGCCCAGCAGGCGCAGGATGTCGTGCGGGTCGCTCGGGCCGTCCGAGATGACTTCGCCGCGGTTGACCTGTTCGCCTTCGAAGACGTTCAGGTGGCGCCACTTCGGAATCAGCTCTTCGTACGGATCGCTACCGTCGGTCGGGGTGATGACCAGACGACGCTTGCCCTTGGTCTCTTTACCGAACGCGATGGTACCGCTGACCTCTGCGAGGATCGACGCTTCCTTCGGACGACGTGCTTCGAACAAGTCGGCAACACGTGGCAGACCACCGGTGATGTCACGGGTCTTCGACGTTTCCTGAGGAATACGTGCCAGAACGTCACCCACTGCGATTTGCGCACCGTCAGCCACACCGACCAAGGCGTTGGCAGGCAGGAAGTACTGTGCCGGTACGTCGGTACCTGGCAGGTACAGGTCCTTGCCATTGGCATCGACCATCTTGATCGCCGGACGGATTTCCTTGCCGGAGGCAGGGCGATCCTTGACGTCCAGAACTTCGATGTTGGTCAGGCCGGTCAATTCGTCGGTCTGACGCTTGATGGTGATGTTTTCTTCCATGCCCACGAAGGTCACGGTACCTTTCAGCTCGGTCACGATGGGGTGGGTGTGCGGGTCCCACTTGGCGACGATTGCGCCAGCATCGACCTTGTCACCTTCCTTGACCGAAATCACGGCACCGTAAGGCAGCTTGTAGCGCTCGCGCTCACGGCCGAATTCGTCGGCAATGGCCAGCTCGCCGGAACGCGATACGGCAACCAGGTTGCCATCGGCGCGCTCGACCTGCTTGAGGTTGTGCAGACGTACCACACCACCGTTCTTCACCTGGACGCTGTCGGCAGCCGAGGTCCGGCTTGCAGCACCACCGATGTGGAAGGTACGCATGGTCAGCTGGGTACCCGGCTCACCGATCGACTGTGCAGCGATGACGCCCACGGCCTCACCGATGTTCACCTGGTGACCACGGGCCAGATCGCGACCGTAGCACTTGGCGCAGATGCCATAGCGGGTTTCGCAGCTGATCGGCGAACGCACGATCACTTCGTCGATGCTGTTGAGTTCGATGAATTCGACCCACTGCTCATCGACCAAGGTGCCTGCCGGCACGACCACGTCTTCGGTACCCGGCTTGAACACGTCACGGGCGATGACACGGCCCAGTACGCGCTCACCCAACGGCTCGACGACGTCACCGCCTTCGATGTGCGGCGTCATCAGCAGACCGTGTTCGGTACCGCAATCGATCTCGGTTACTACCAGATCCTGCGCCACGTCTACCAGACGACGAGTCAGGTAACCGGAGTTCGCAGTTTTCAAGGCGGTATCCGCCAGACCCTTACGAGCACCGTGAGTCGAGATGAAGTACTGCAGTACGCTCAGACCTTCACGGAAGTTCGCAGTGATCGGCGTTTCGATGATCGAGCCGTCAGGCTTGGCCATCAGACCACGCATACCGGCCAACTGACGGATCTGTGCAGCGGAACCCCGCGCACCCGAGTCAGCCATCATGTACATGGAGTTGAAGGACTCCTGATCGACTTCGTCACCGTGGCGGTCGATCACCTTCTCTTTCGAGAGGTTGGCCATCATCGCCTTGGAGACTTCGTCGTTCGCCTTCGACCACAAGTCGATGACCTTGTTGTACTTCTCGCCCTGGGTGACCAGACCGGAGGCGTACTGGCTCTCGATTTCCTTCACTTCGTCGGTAGCGGTACCGATGATGCGGGCCTTCTCGTCGGGGATGACGAAGTCGTTGACACCGATGGAGACGCCGGAAATGGTCGAGTAGGCAAAACCGGTGTACATCAACTGGTCTGCGAAGATCACGGTCTCTTTCAAACCAACCACGCGGTAGCACTGGTTGATCAGCTTGGAGATCGCCTTCTTCTTCATCGGCTGGTTGACCACGTCGTACGGCAGACCTGCCGGTACAACCTGGAACAGCAGCGCACGACCGACGGTGGTGTCGACGATACGGGTGTTCTTGACCTCGGAACCGTCGCGCTCACGCACGGTTTCGTTGATACGCACCTTGATCTTGGCGTGCAGGGCAGCCTCGCCGGCGCGGAATACGCGGTCGACTTCCTGCAGGTCGGCGAACACGCGACCCTCGCCTTTGGCGTTGATGGCTTCACGGGTCATGTAGTACAGACCCAGTACAACGTCCTGCGAAGGAACGATGATCGGCTCACCGTTGGCTGGCGACAGGATGTTGTTGGTCGACATCATCAATGCGCGCGCTTCGAGCTGGGCTTCCAGGGTCAGCGGCACGTGAACGGCCATCTGGTCACCGTCGAAGTCGGCGTTGTACGCGGCACAGACCAACGGGTGCAGCTGGATCGCCTTGCCTTCGATCAGCACGGGCTCGAACGCCTGGATGCCGAGGCGGTGCAGGGTCGGTGCACGGTTGAGCAGCACGGGGTGTTCGCGGATGACTTCGGCCAGGACGTCCCAGACCTCTGGCAGCTCGCGCTCGACCATCTTCTTGGCGGCCTTGATGGTGGTCGCCAGGCCACGCATTTCCAGCTTGCCGAAAATGAACGGTTTGAACAGCTCGAGGGCCATCTTCTTCGGCAGACCGCACTGGTGCAGACGCAGGGTCGGACCTACGGTAATTACCGAACGTCCGGAGTAGTCCACACGCTTACCGAGCAAGTTCTGACGGAAACGACCTTGTTTACCTTTGATCATGTCGGCCAGGGACTTCAGCGGACGTTTGTTCGAACCCGTGATGGCGCGACCGCGACGGCCGTTGTCCAGCAGGGCGTCGACCGCCTCCTGCAGCATGCGCTTTTCGTTGCGCACGATGATGTCCGGCGCCGACAGATCGAGCAGGCGCTTGAGACGGTTGTTACGGTTGATCACCCGACGATACAAGTCGTTCAGGTCGGAGGTCGCGAAGCGGCCGCCATCCAGCGGTACCAGCGGACGCAGGTCCGGCGGCAGGACTGGCAGCACGGTCAGGACCATCCACTCAGGCAGGTTGCCCGAGCCCTGGAAGGCTTCCATCAGCTTGAGGCGCTTGGACAGCTTCTTGATCTTGGTTTCCGAGTTGGTCTGCGGAATCTCTTCGCGCAGGCGGCCGATCTCGTGCTCCAGGTCAATGGCGTGCAGCAGCTCGCGGACAGCCTCGGCACCCATGCGGGCGTCGAAGTCGTCACCGAACTCTTCCAGTGCTTCGAAGTATTGCTCGTCGTTGAGCAGCTGACCTTTTTCCAGCGTGGTCATGCCCGGATCGATGACGACGTAGCTCTCGAAATAGAGCACGCGCTCGATGTCACGCAGGGTCATGTCCATCAGCAGGCCGATACGGGACGGCAGCGACTTCAGGAACCAGATGTGAGCGACCGGCGAAGCCAGTTCGATATGCGCCATGCGCTCACGACGAACCTTGGCCAGCGCAACTTCAACGCCGCACTTCTCGCAGATCACACCGCGGTGCTTGAGGCGCTTGTACTTGCCGCACAGGCACTCGTAGTCCTTGACTGGGCCAAAGATCTTGGCGCAGAACAGGCCGTCACGCTCGGGCTTGAACGTACGGTAGTTGATGGTTTCCGGCTTTTTGACTTCACCGAACGACCACGAACGGATCATTTCAGGCGACGCCAGACCGATACGGATGGCGTCGAACTCTTCGACTTGACCCTGGTTTTTCAGCAAATTCAGTAGGTCTTTCAAGGCCTTTCCTCCTGGCGGAGCAGGAAGCGGGCGATTACCAGCCCCGCTCCCCTCGCGTCACGTGTTATTCGGTTTCCAGATCGATATCGATACCGAGCGAACGGATCTCTTTGATCAACACGTTGAAGGACTCGGGCATGCCCGGCTCCATACGGTGATCGCCATCCACGATGTTCTTGTACATCTTGGTACGGCCGTTCACGTCGTCCGACTTCACTGTGAGCATTTCTTGCAGGGTGTAGGCGGCGCCATAGGCTTCCAGCGCCCAGACCTCCATCTCCCCGAAACGCTGACCACCGAACTGCGCCTTACCACCGAGCGGCTGCTGGGTGACCAGGCTGTAGGAACCAGTGGAACGCGCGTGCATCTTGTCGTCCACCAAGTGGTTCAGCTTGAGCATGTACATGTAACCAACGGTCACCGGACGCTCGAACTTGTTACCGGTACGGCCATCGAACAGCTGCATCTGGCCGCTTTCCGGCAAGTCTGCCAGTTTCAGCATGGCCTTGATTTCGCTTTCCTTGGCACCGTCGAAGACCGGTGTAGCCATTGGCACACCTTTCTTCAGGTTGTTCGCCAGGGCGATGATCTCTTCGTCCGAGAACTCGTCGAGGTTTTCCTGACGACCGCCGATCTCGTTGTAGATCTCGGTCAGGAAGCCACGCAGTTCTGCGGCTTTACGCTGCTCTTCGAGCATACGGTCGATCTTCTCGCCCAAGCCTTTGGCCGCGAGGCCCAGGTGGGTTTCGAGGATCTGCCCGACGTTCATACGCGAAGGTACGCCCAACGGGTTGAGCACGACGTCGACCGGAGTACCGTTGGCGTCATGCGGCATGTCTTCGACCGGCATGATCACCGAGACTACACCTTTGTTACCGTGACGACCGGCCATCTTGTCGCCTGGCTGGATGCGACGACGGATGGCCAGGTAAACCTTGACGATCTTCAGCACGCCCGGAGCCAGGTCATCGCCTTGCTGCAGCTTGCGCTTCTTGTCTTCGAACTTGTCGTCCAGCAGACGGCGACGATCGACGATGTAAGCCTGGGCTTTTTCCAGCTGCTCGTTCAGGGCGTCTTCTGCCATGCGCAGCTTGAACCACTGGCCGCGCTCGAGGCCGTCGAGGACCTCATCGCTGATCACGGTGCCTTTCTTCAAGCCAGCGCCGCCATCGACGGACTGGCCGTTGAGGGCCGAACGCAGACGCTCGAAAGTCGCGCCTTCGACGATGCGGAACTCTTCGTTGAGGTCCTTGCGGATCTCGTCGAGCTGCATCTTCTCGATCGACAACGCACGGCTGTCGCGCTCGACGCCATCACGGGTGAACACCTGTACGTCGATGACCGTACCCTTGGTACCGGTCGGCACACGCAGGGAGGTGTCTTTGACGTCGCTGGCCTTCTCACCGAAGATCGCACGCAGCAATTTTTCTTCTGGTGTCAGCTGGGTCTCGCCTTTCGGAGTGACTTTGCCCACCAGGATGTCGCCGGCGCCGACTTCGGCACCGACGTAAACGATACCGGCTTCGTCCAGCTTGTTCAGCGCGGCTTCGCCCACGTTCGGGATGTCCGCAGTGATTTCCTCTGGGCCAAGCTTGGTGTCACGCGCCACACAGGTCAGTTCCTGGATGTGGATCGTGGTGAAGCGGTCTTCTTGAACGACGCGCTCGGACAGGCAGATGGAGTCTTCGAAGTTGAAGCCGTTCCATGCCATGAAGGCGATGCGCATGTTCTGACCCAGCGCCAGCTCACCCATGTCGGTGGACGGACCATCGGCCATGATGTCGCTGCGACGGACCCGATCACCTTTGCTCACCAACGGGCGCTGGTTGATGCAGGTGTTCTGGTTCGAGCGGGTGTACTTGGTCAGGTTGTAGATGTCGACACCGGCTTCGCCCGGCTCGACTTCGTCGTCCGCAACACGGACCACGATACGGCTGGCATCGACCGAGTCGATCACACCGCCACGACGCGCCACGACGCAAACGCCGGAGTCACGCGCAACGTTGCGCTCCATGCCGGTACCTACCAGCGGCTTGTCGGCGCGCAGGGTCGGTACAGCCTGACGCTGCATGTTCGAACCCATCAACGCACGGTTGGCGTCGTCGTGCTCGAGGAACGGAATCAGCGACGCGGCGACCGAGACAACCTGCTTGGGCGAGACGTCCATCAGGGTGACGTCTTCCGGCGCCTTGACGGTGAACTCGTTCAGGTGACGCACAGCGACCAGTTCGTCGATCAGCTGCTTGTTCTCGTTCATCGCGGCCGAAGCCTGGGCGATCACGTGATCAGCTTCTTCGATGGCCGACAGGAACACGATGTCATCGCTGACCACGCCTTCCTTCACCACACGGTACGGGCTTTCCAGGAAGCCGTACTGGTTGGTGCGGGCATAGGCCGCCAGGGAGTTGATCAGACCGATGTTCGGACCTTCCGGGGTCTCGATCGGGCACACGCGGCCGTAGTGGGTCGGGTGTACGTCACGGACTTCGAAGCCCGCGCGCTCACGGGTCAGACCGCCCGGGCCGAGCGCTGAGACGCGGCGCTTGTGGGTGATCTCGGAGAGCGGGTTGTTCTGGTCCATGAACTGCGACAGCTGGCTGGAGCCGAAGAACTCTTTCACCGCGGCCGCGACCGGCTTGGCGTTGATCAGGTCCTGCGGCATCAAGCCTTCGCTTTCGGCCATCGACAGACGTTCCTTGACCGCACGCTCGACGCGCACCAGGCCAACGCGGAACTGGTTCTCGGCCATCTCGCCTACGCAGCGGACGCGACGGTTACCCAGGTGGTCGATGTCGTCGACGATGCCTTTGCCGTTACGGATGTCGACGAGGGTCTTGAGCACCTCGACGATGTCTTCCTTGCTCAGCACGCCCGAACCTTCGATCTCGGTACGACCGATACGACGGTTGAACTTCATGCGGCCTACGCCAGACAGGTCGTAGCGCTCGGCACTGAAGAACAGGTTGTTGAACAGGGTTTCGGCAGCATCCTTGGTTGGCGGCTCGCCAGGACGCATCATCCGGTAGATCTCGACCAGCGCTTCCAACTGGTTGCCGGTGGTGTCGATCTTCAGGGTGTCGGCGATGAACGGACCGCAGTCGATGTCGTTGGTGTACAGCGTCTCGATGCGCACTACCTGAGCCTTGGCGACCTTGACCAGCAGGTCGGTGGTCAGCTCGGTGTTGCACTCGGCGATGATTTCACCGGTAGCCGGATGCACGATGGCCTTGGCCGTGGTGCGACCCAGTACGTATTCCATCGGCACCGCGAGCTCTTTCACGCCCGCTTTTTCCAGCTGGTTGACGTGACGGGCGGTGATGCGACGGCCCTGCTCGACGATGACTTTGCCGTTCTCGTCGTGGATGTCCATCGCGGCGACTTCACCACGCAGGCGCTGAGGCACCAGCTCCAGGCTGAGCTGTTCGCCCGACACATGGAAGACGTTGGTGGTGTAGAAGGTGTCGAGGATTTCCTCGGTGCCGTAACCCAGCGCGCGCAGCAGTACCGAAGCCGGCAGTTTGCGGCGACGGTCGATCCGGACGAATACGCAGTCTTTCGGATCGAACTCGAAGTCCAGCCACGAACCGCGGTAAGGAATGATACGGGCGGAGTACAGCAGTTTGCCGGAGCTGTGGGTCTTGCCACGATCGTGGTCGAAGAACACGCCAGGCGAACGGTGCAGCTGGGAAACGATCACACGCTCGGTACCGTTGATAACGAAGGTACCGTTCTCAGTCATCAGGGGGATTTCACCCATGTAGACTTCTTGCTCTTTGATGTCCTTGATCGCTTTGTTCGACGACTCTTTGTCGAAGATGATCAGGCGCACCTTGACCCGCAGTGGCACTGCGAAGGTCACACCGCGAAGTACGCATTCCTTGACATCGAAGGCTGGTTCGCCCAGGCGATAGCCTACGTACTCCAGGGCAGCATTGCCGGAGTAGCTGATGATCGGGAATACCGATTTGAAAGCCGCGTGCAAGCCTATGTCGCGGAACTGATCCTTGGATGCTCCCGCTTGCAGGAATTCGCGATACGAATCCAGCTGGATGGCCAGGAGGTAAGGCACATCCATGACGTCCGGCAACTTGCTAAAGTCCTTGCGGATACGTTTTTTCTCAGTATATGAGTAAGCCATCAGCGTTCCCCAGCTTGGTCACCTGCTTGTTTGGCTTCTCCCGGCGGGAGCAGCCAGAAAATCGTGCAAACCCCGTGGTTTGCGCCACCCACTATGGGTGTTTACCGCTCGTTACCGGGGTCGAAAACGATCGACCACCAATAACGGAAAAAGGCCGGTGGCCTAAGCCACCAGCCATCAGCCTTCGCTTAACGCTCAGGCTGGAGTCGCACAGTCGAAATTACTTCAGCTCGACTTTAGCGCCTGCTTCTTCCAGCTTCTTCTTGGCGTCTTCAGCAGCTTCTTTCGAAACGCCTTCGGCAACGACCTGAGGAGCGCCGTCTACTTTCTCTTTTGCTTCTTTCAGGCCCAGACCGGTCAGTTCACGAACTGCCTTGATCACGTTGACCTTCTTCTCGCCAGCTTCCAGCAGAACGACGTTGAACTCGGTTTGCTCTTCAACGACGGCAGCGGCAGCAGCTGGGCCAGCGGCGGCAACAGCAGCGGTAACGCCGAAGGTTTCTTCCATTGCTTTGATCAGCTCAACAACTTCCAGAACGGTTTTCTGGCCGATTGCTTCGATGATTTGCTCGTTAGTCAGGGACATGACTTAAATCCTGTATTGGGGTGACAGCCTACGCAGCCATCAAATTAAACGTATGATTTTGAAAGCAGATGCGCAGGCTTAGGCCGCAGCAGCTTCTTTCTGGTCGCGAACGGCTGCCAGTGTACGAGCCAGCTTGCTGGTAGCGCCTTGGATCACGCTCATCAGCTTAGCGATAGCTTCGTCACGGGTCGGCAAGGTAGCCAACACGTCGATCTGGTTGGCGGCAATGAAATTGCCGTCAAACGCAGCTGCCTTGATCTCGAACTTGTCCTGACCCTTGGCGAATTCTTTGAACAGACGAGCAGCAGCGCCCGGGTGTTCGTTGGAGAATGCGATCAGGGTAGGGCCAGTGAAGGCGTCGTTGAGGATGCTGAATTCAGTATCGGCAACGGCGCGCTTGAGCAGGGTGTTACGTACGACACGTACGTAGACGCCAGCTTCACGGGCCTCTTTACGGAGTCCGGTCATTGCGCTTACAGTCACGCCACGGGCATCAGCCACGACAGCAGACAGAGCGACTTTGGCAGCCTCGTTGACTTCAGCGACGATGGCCTTCTTGTCTTCGAGTTTAATTGCCACGGGTTTACTCCTGGTTTTAACCGTTTCATCTGGCCGAAGCCGGATGTCGTTTTGGTGTCTGATTCGATAACGAACCGGGAGCACCATCTGCGTAGGCTGGGGGTTTAAGACTTGCGTCGCCTACGGTCTTGGATAGCCCCCGCCAGGCAGGGACCCCAATCTCTTGCTACCGGCACGGTCAACCCGTGCCGGCATTGTCGCTTATACGTCGAGCGAACCTTGGTCGATGACCAGGCCTGGACCCATGGTAGTGCTCAGGGTAACGCGCTTGACGTAGATACCTTTCGAAGAAGCTGGCTTGATACGCTTCAGATCGGCGATCAGGGCTTCAACGTTTTCCTTCAGCTTGATGGCTTCGAAGCCAACCTTGCCAACGGAAGTGTGGATGATACCGTTCTTGTCGGTACGGTAGCGAACCTGACCAGCCTTGGCGTTTTTAACCGCGGTGGCTACGTCTGGGGTCACGGTGCCGACTTTCGGGTTAGGCATCAGGCCGCGAGGACCCAGAACCTGGCCCAGCTGACCTACGACGCGCATGGCATCAGGCGATGCGATGACGACGTCATAGTTCAGGTCGCCGCCTTTCATTTCGGCTGCCAGATCGTCCATACCTACGCGGTCAGCGCCGGCAGCCAGAGCGGCCTCGGCAGCTGGGCCCTGGGTGAAGACGGCCACGCGTACGGTCTTGCCAGTGCCATGCGGCAGCACGGTAGCGCTACGAACGACCTGGTCGGATTTACGCGGATCGACGCCGAGGTTGACAGCGATGTCGAACGATTCGGTGAACTTGACAGCAGACAGCTCAGCCAGCAGAGCGGCGGCGTCTTCGAAGCTGTAGCTCTTGCCTGCTTCGACTTTCGAAGCGATAGCTTTTTGGCGCTTGGTCAGCTTAGCCATTACACACCCTCCACGTTCAGGCCCATGCTGCGGGCAGAGCCGGCGATGGTGCGCACGGCAGCGTCCAGGTCAGCAGAAGTCAGATCGGCCTGTTTGGTTTTGGCGATCTCTTCCAGCTGGGCACGGGTCACGGTACCGACTTTGACGGTGTTCGGACGGGCCGAACCGCTGGTCAGGCCGGCGGCTTTCTTCAGAAGAACCGAGGCAGGGGTGCTCTTGGTTTCGAAAGTGAAGCTACGGTCGCTGTAGACGGTGATGATCACGGGAGTCGGCAGGCCGGCTTCTTGACCCTGAGTACGGGCGTTGAAGGCCTTGCAGAACTCCATGATGTTCACGCCGTGTTGACCCAGTGCTGGACCAACGGGCGGGCTTGGGTTGGCCTGGCCGGCCTTAACTTGCAGCTTGATGTAAGCCTGAATCTTCTTAGCCATGAGCTACTCCAAAATCGGGTACGAACGCCAGATGGCTCCCCGGATGACTTGCGTTTTATCCCAGTGACGACAAAACCCCGCAGCACATAGGGCTGCGGGGTATGGGATGCGTCGTTCCGCTAGACCTTCTCGACCTGGCCGAACTCGAGCTCTACCGGAGTAGAGCGGCCGAAAATGAGCACTGCAACCTGCAACCTGCTCTTTTCGTAGTTAACTTCTTCGACGTTACCGGTGAAATCGGCAAACGGGCCATCGGTGACACGTACGGTCTCACCCGGCTCGAACAACGTCTTGGGCTTGGGCTTGGCGCTACCGTCCGCAACGCGGCGCAAGATCGCTTCAGCTTCTTTATCAGTGATAGGCGCAGGCTTGTCTGCGGTACCGCCGATGAAACCCATCACGCGAGGCGTATCTTTGACAAGGTGCCAAGTGCCTTCGCTCATCTCCATCTGGACCAATACATAGCCAGGGAAGAATTTTCGTTCGCTCTTGCGCTTCTGGCCATTGCGCATTTCGACGACTTCCTCGGTAGGAACCAGGATTTCGCCAAAAACGTCTTCCATGCCAGCAAGCTTTACACGCTCAATCAAGGAGCGCATTACATGCTTCTCGTAACCCGAGTAAGCATGCACGACGTACCAACGCTTAGCCACGGGACACCCTTAACCAACAATCAAGGAAACCAACCAGCCGAGCAGGGAATCGAGACCCCACAACAGCAACGCCATGACCAGCACTACGACCACAACGATCAACGTGGTCTGCATGGTTTCTTGGCGGGTTGGCCACACGACTTTACGGATCTCGGTGCGAGCTTCCTTCGCGAGCGCAAAGAACGACTTGCCCTTCGCCGTCTGCAGGGCAACGAAGCCTGCTACAGCAGCCAGAGCGAGCAATGCGAGTACGCGATACAGGATTGGCGCTGCGGAGTAATACTGATTACCCACCACACCAACGACAACCAAAGCTACGACAGCCAGCCACTTGAACAGATCGAAACGTGTTTCTTGGGCTTCAGTTTTGGGAGTCATCGAGGAGGATCCTGTAAGAAGAAAGCCAATCACGCCGAGGTGAATGGCAGGTCAGGAGGGAATCGAACCCCCAACCTACGGTTTTGGAGACCGTCGCTCTGCCAATTGAGCTACTGACCTTTAACGCTGTATCAGGCGGCGCATTATGCCGATCTGACCTTGGGAAATCAACCACTTGTTAGGGCGTTTTTCTATCAGCCCTGCGCGCTGCTAGCCTTGCGAATCGTTGGCTGCTGGCGCTTTTACCAGAAAGCGAATCTGGTCTTCCTGATAAAACAAAGGCAGATATTTTCATATCTGCCTTTGTCTATATGGAGCTCTTGAGCGGACTTGAACCGCTGACCTCACCCTTACCAAGGGTGTGCTCTACCAACTGAGCTACAAGAGCAAACACATTGAAAACAGCAAACTTGGAGCGGGTAGCGGGAATCGAACCCGCATCATCAGCTTGGAAGGCTGAGGTTCTACCACTAAACTATACCCGCGGAGCTTGCAGCTCTCGCAAAATGGTGGAGGGGGAAGGATTCGAACCTTCGAAGTCGAAGACGTCAGATTTACAGTCTGATCCCTTTGGCCGCTCGGGAACCCCTCCTAAGCGTGGGCGGCATTTTCAACTCTTGCCGTCCTACTGTCAAGCTTTTTCTCATTTAAATCTTGAGGTTAGCTCATTCGACAGTAGCTTCCGGTTCAACCACCTGAGCGGTCTTCCCTGCGAAGCGGGCGCCATTCTATCAAGCTAACCAGCACTTGCAACCCCCCCGCATAAAATAATTTTATGTTTTAAGTCTTTGAAATCCTTGGAAAGACTCAAAAGCACCGGCTCATCCAGCAAACGTTCGCTTTGGGCATTTACTTGCAACCAATAACCCGCCTCTCCTGGCAGTCCGCGCGGTACGCTTTCGGTGGAGATATCCAGACTGATCAAGCGCTGACGCAGAGACTGTTGCTCTTCTTCGGTTCGCAGCCCGCCCACCACTAAGCACTCATCTCGCTTGCGCACCGTGTGCCCTACTCCAGCCTCGCGTATCAAACGGATTTCCTGCTGCCCTCCCTTGTACAGCGATACGGGCGTGACATCCTTGACTCGCAATGGCGCCTCATGTCGGTACCAGGCGAAGTAGCCGATGTTGAGCACGAGCAGCAGCATGAATAACCAGCGCATAGATACCTCAATGCATAGGGCAGGCGAGCGCGAGTCCAACGAACACCAAGTCAGGCACGATGCGAGCCTGAGGAGCAGCACTTTTTGCCAATGGCGCGTCGCCGCCGGTGAGAAACACAGTAAAGTCCTCCCTCCACAGCGCCGTTGCCTGGTCTATTTGTGAACGGGCAAAGCCTTGCAGCATCATCACGCAGCCGCGCTCCACCGCCTCGACAGTAGAAGTGCCTGGCGCCAAACTGACCATCGCGCGCTCTGCCGAGGCGTCGTCATAGCGTATCCGCCGAGTGTGGGTACGTAGTTGGCTGCGCATTAGCGGCATGCCCGGGCATATGTAGCCACCCAAATGCTCACCGTCCGCCGCTACGAAATCCGCCTTCGCTGCAGTGCCGAAGTCGATGATCAAGCATGCTCTGCCAGCCAGATGGAAGCCACCCAGGATCGCCAGCCAACGATCCATGCCCAGACGCTGATAATCCTCATAACCATTGCGCACGCCAGCGAGTATTTTGGCCGGCGCTGCAACCTGCACCTCTACAGCGAAGGCTTCGCGCAGGGCCGCGCTTAGCACTGCCGTTTCTTCCTCACTGCGGACGCTGACCATTCGGCACGCTACTAGCTGTACCTCTGGGTGACTGGTGGCGAGAGCCTGCAAAAGCTGCTCGTCCGAGTCGACGATACCGCCGTTTATGATCGTTGCATCTGCAGCAGCTATGACTCGCCATTTTATAAAGCTGTTACCGCAATCGAGCTCAAGAATCATCACGCAACCTCAGACTGAGCTCACCACCGCTGAAGCTCTTTTCAATGCCGTCAATTTCAAGCCGTAGGGCGCCTTGCGCATCGATACCGCGGACAGTCCCATCGACACGGGTGCTACCCGCTATCAATGAAGCCTCTCGGTTCTGCCAGGCATGCGCTTGCTCCCACTCCTCTCGAAATACAGCAAACCCATGTCGACGATGCCGCTCTAGCTCTTGGCCTAATTGCCTACTCAGTATCGCCACCAGATGATTGCGATCGACGCCTTTACCGGTTTCGCGCTTTACCGAGGTCCATAGCTGATCAACCTCGGTGTTGGCTTGCATGTTCACGTTGATGCCTATGCCCATGACCACATGACAGATATCTGCCGGATCACCTATCAGCTCAAGCAGAATTCCAGCAATTTTCTGGTCACCAACTAGCACATCGTTCGGCCATTTCAGGCCTATGCCACGTACACCTAACGCCTGCAACGAACGCATCACAGCCAGGCCAACCACTAGACTCAGCCCTTCGAGCTGGCGCATACCGCCGTCTACCCGCAATACCAGGCTGTAGTAGAGGTTCTCGGCAAAGGGACTAACCCATTGCCTGCCACGACGGCCACGCCCTGCAGTCTGGCTTTCCGCTACGACAAGGAAAGGCGCCGAGCGCCCCTGTCCGACCAGTCGCAACGCTTCGGCATTGGTCGAGTCGATAGTCTCATACACGAATACGGGCCATTGTGGCGCCTGGTCATGCCCACCTATGGCTTGGGGATCGAGCAGTTGCAAAGGTGCCGAAAGCTGATAGCCCCGTCCGCGTACTTTGTGGATGGTCAGGCTGCATTCGGACTGCAGGCTCTGCAATTGCTTCCAGACAGCGCTGCGACTCACTCCCAAAGCAGCGCCCAGTTCTTCGCCTGAGTGAAAGCGGCCATCTTTGAGGAGGTTCAACAACTTCAGCATGCCAGTCTCGATTCTGAATGAGGCTGGCATGATAGCCACGCCCTGAAAAAATGCATAGGAACAACGGCATCGAGATGGGCGCATGTTTGCACGCGCAGAAAAGACAAAACCCCTACCTGCTCGCGCAGATAGGGGTTTTGCGAAATGAATCTTGACGATGACCTACTCTCACATGGGGAAACCCCACACTACCATCGGCGATGCATCGTTTCACTGCTGAGTTCGGGATGGGATCAGGTGGTTCCAATGCTCTATGGTCGTCAAGAAATTCGGTTGCCGGTACGTCGTTGCCGACGGGCCAGCCAATTCGGATATGTGATGATCTGTGTGCGAATCTTCGGCGATGCGTCTTGCACCCAACCTGCGTCTTGGCAGATTGCTTGGGTGTTATATGGTCAAGCCTCACGGGCAATTAGTATTGGTTAGCTCAACGCCTCACAGCGCTTACACACCCAACCTATCAACGTCGTAGTCTTCGACGGCCCTTTAGGGGATTCAAGATCCCAGTGAGATCTCATCTTGAGGCAAGTTTCCCGCTTAGATGCTTTCAGCGGTTATCTCTTCCGAACATAGCTACCCGGCAATGCCACTGGCGTGACAACCGGAACACCAGAGGTTCGTCCACTCCGGTCCTCTCGTACTAGGAGCAGCCCCTCTCAAATCTCAAACGTCCACGGCAGATAGGGACCGAACTGTCTCACGACGTTCTAAACCCAGCTCGCGTACCACTTTAAATGGCGAACAGCCATACCCTTGGGACCGGCTTCAGCCCCAGGATGTGATGAGCCGACATCGAGGTGCCAAACACCGCCGTCGATATGAACTCTTGGGCGGTATCAGCCTGTTATCCCCGGAGTACCTTTTATCCGTTGAGCGATGGCCCTTCCATACAGAACCACCGGATCACTAAGACCTACTTTCGTACCTGCTCGACGTGTGGGTCTCGCAGTCAAGCGCGCTTTTGCCTTTATACTCTACGACCGATTTCCGACCGGTCTGAGCGCACCTTCGTACTCCTCCGTTACTCTTTGGGAGGAGACCGCCCCAGTCAAACTACCCACCATACACTGTCCTCGATCCGGATGACGGACCTGAGTTAGAACCTCAAAGTTGCCAGGGTGGTATTTCAAGGATGGCTCCATGAGGACTGGCGTCCCCACTTCAAAGCCTCCCACCTATCCTACACAAGCAAATTCAAAGTCCAGTGCAAAGCTATAGTAAAGGTTCACGGGGTCTTTCCGTCTAGCCGCGGATACACTGCATCTTCACAGCGATTTCAATTTCACTGAGTCTCGGGTGGAGACAGCGCCGCCATCGTTACGCCATTCGTGCAGGTCGGAACTTACCCGACAAGGAATTTCGCTACCTTAGGACCGTTATAGTTACGGCCGCCGTTTACCGGGGCTTCGATCAAGAGCTTCGCTTGCGCTAACCCCATCAATTAACCTTCCGGCACCGGGCAGGCGTCACACCCTATACGTCCACTTTCGTGTTTGCAGAGTGCTGTGTTTTTAATAAACAGTCGCAGCGGCCTGGTATCTTCGACCGGCATGAGCTTACGGAGCAAGTCCTTCACCCTCACCGGCGCACCTTCTCCCGAAGTTACGGTGCCATTTTGCCTAGTTCCTTCACCCGAGTTCTCTCAAGCGCCTTGGTATTCTCTACCCAACCACCTGTGTCGGTTTGGGGTACGGTTCCCAGTTATCTGAAGCTTAGGAGCTTTTCTTGGAAGCATGGCATTAACCACTTCGTCGCCTAAAGGCAACTCGTCATCAGCTCTCGGCCTTGAGATCCCGGATTTGCCTAAGATCTCAGCCTACCACCTTAAACTTGGACAACCAACGCCAAGCTGGCCTAGCCTTCTCCGTCCCTCCATCGCAATAACTGCAAGTACAGGAATATTAACCTGTTTTCCATCGACTACGCTTTTCAGCCTCGCCTTAGGGACCGACTAACCCTGCGTCGATTAACGTTGCGCAGGAAACCTTGGTCTTTCGGCGTGCGAGTTTTTCACTCGCATTGTCGTTACTCATGTCAGCATTCGCACTTCTGATACCTCCAGCAAGCTTCTCAACTCACCTTCACAGGCTTACAGAACGCTCCTCTACCGCATCACCAAAGGTGATACCCGTAGCTTCGGTACCTGGTTTGAGCCCCGTTACATCTTCCGCGCAGGCCGACTCGACTAGTGAGCTATTACGCTTTCTTTAAAGGGTGGCTGCTTCTAAGCCAACCTCCTAGCTGTCTAAGCCTTCCCACATCGTTTCCCACTTAACCAGGATTTTGGGACCTTAGCTGACGGTCTGGGTTGTTTCCCTTTTCACGACGGACGTTAGCACCCGCCGTGTGTCTCCCATGCTCGGCACTTGTAGGTATTCGGAGTTTGCATCGGTTTGGTAAGTCGGGATGACCCCCTAGCCGAAACAGTGCTCTACCCCCTACAGTGATACATGAGGCGCTACCTAAATAGCTTTCGAGGAGAACCAGCTATCTCCGAGCTTGATTAGCCTTTCACTCCGATCCACAGGTCATCCGCTAACTTTTCAACGGTAGTCGGTTCGGTCCTCCAGTCAGTGTTACCTAACCTTCAACCTGCCCATGGATAGATCGCCCGGTTTCGGGTCTATACCCAGCGACTAAACGCCCTATTAAGACTCGCTTTCGCTACGCCTCCCCTATTCGGTTAAGCTCGCCACTGAATATAAGTCGCTGACCCATTATACAAAAGGTACGCAGTCACCTAACAAAGTAGGCTCCCACTGCTTGTACGCATACGGTTTCAGGATCTATTTCACTCCCCTCTCCGGGGTTCTTTTCGCCTTTCCCTCACGGTACTGGTTCACTATCGGTCAGTCAGTAGTATTTAGCCTTGGAGGATGGTCCCCCCATATTCAGACAAAGTTTCTCGTGCTCCGTCCTACTCGATTTCATTGATAAGAGCGTTTCGTGTACGGGGCTATCACCCACTATGGCCGCACTTTCCAGAGCGTTCCACTACTCTCAAACCAACTTAAGGGCTGGTCCCCGTTCGCTCGCCACTACTAAGGGAATCTCGGTTGATTTCTTTTCCTCAGGGTACTTAGATGTTTCAGTTCCCCTGGTTCGCCTCTTGCACCTATGTATTCAGTACAAGATAACCAGCTTGTGCTGGTTGGGTTCCCCCATTCAGAGATCTCTGGATCACAGTCTGTTTGCCGACTCCCCAAAGCTTATCGCAGGCTACCACGTCTTTCATCGCCTCTGACTGCCAAGGCATCCACCGTATGCGCTTCTTCACTTGACCATATAACCCCAAGCAATCTGGTTATACTATGAAGACGACATTCGCCGAAAATTCGCATGTTGCGCTCTCGCGCAGAACTCACAAATTTTACCTTAGCCTGATCACCACCAGTGAAAGTGGCCATCAGTCTATTTCTATCACATATCCGAATTTTTAAAGAACGATCTGACAAAAGTCAGAAATCAACATTCAGCGCACCCGATGACCTGGGTGGAATGTTCATTTCTAAGTTCTGAACAGCAAACGATGCTAAAAGGTGGTGGAGCCAAGCGGGATCGAACCGCTGACCTCCTGCGTGCAAGGCAGGCGCTCTCCCAGCTGAGCTATGGCCCCAGAAGCTGGTAGGTCTGGGCAGATTTGAACTGCCGACCTCACCCTTATCAGGGGTGCGCTCTAACCAACTGAGCTACAGACCTATAACAGGGTCGCGTTACAGCATCGTCTTCGTACAATGAATCAAGCAATTCGTGTGGGAGCTCATCAGCAGGCTGATGTCGTCGATTAAGGAGGTGATCCAGCCGCAGGTTCCCCTACGGCTACCTTGTTACGACTTCACCCCAGTCATGAATCACACCGTGGTAACCGTCCCCCCGAAGGTTAGACTAGCTACTTCTGGTGCAACCCACTCCCATGGTGTGACGGGCGGTGTGTACAAGGCCCGGGAACGTATTCACCGTGACATTCTGATTCACGATTACTAGCGATTCCGACTTCACGCAGTCGAGTTGCAGACTGCGATCCGGACTACGATCGGTTTTGTGAGATTAGCTCCACCTCGCGGCTTGGCAACCCTCTGTACCGACCATTGTAGCACGTGTGTAGCCCAGGCCGTAAGGGCCATGATGACTTGACGTCATCCCCACCTTCCTCCGGTTTGTCACCGGCAGTCTCCTTAGAGTGCCCACCATAACGTGCTGGTAACTAAGGACAAGGGTTGCGCTCGTTACGGGACTTAACCCAACATCTCACGACACGAGCTGACGACAGCCATGCAGCACCTGTGTCAGAGTTCCCGAAGGCACCGATCCATCTCTGGAACGTTCTCTGCATGTCAAGGCCTGGTAAGGTTCTTCGCGTTGCTTCGAATTAAACCACATGCTCCACCGCTTGTGCGGGCCCCCGTCAATTCATTTGAGTTTTAACCTTGCGGCCGTACTCCCCAGGCGGTCAACTTAATGCGTTAGCTGCGCCACTAAAATCTCAAGGATTCCAACGGCTAGTTGACATCGTTTACGGCGTGGACTACCAGGGTATCTAATCCTGTTTGCTCCCCACGCTTTCGCACCTCAGTGTCAGTATCAGTCCAGGTGGTCGCCTTCGCCACTGGTGTTCCTTCCTATATCTACGCATTTCACCGCTACACAGGAAATTCCACCACCCTCTACCATACTCTAGCTTGCCAGTTTTGGATGCAGTTCCCAGGTTGAGCCCGGGGCTTTCACATCCAACTTAACAAACCACCTACGCGCGCTTTACGCCCAGTAATTCCGATTAACGCTTGCACCCTCTGTATTACCGCGGCTGCTGGCACAGAGTTAGCCGGTGCTTATTCTGTCGGTAACGTCAAAACAACCAGGTATTCGCTAGCTGCCCTTCCTCCCAACTTAAAGTGCTTTACAATCCGAAGACCTTCTTCACACACGCGGCATGGCTGGATCAGGCTTTCGCCCATTGTCCAATATTCCCCACTGCTGCCTCCCGTAGGAGTCTGGACCGTGTCTCAGTTCCAGTGTGACTGATCATCCTCTCAGACCAGTTACGGATCGTCGCCTTGGTGAGCCATTACCTCACCAACAAGCTAATCCGACCTAGGCTCATCTGATAGCGCAAGGCCCGAAGGTCCCCTGCTTTCTCCCGTAGGACGTATGCGGTATTAGCGTTCCTTTCGAAACGTTGTCCCCCACTACCAGGCAGATTCCTAGGCATTACTCACCCGTCCGCCGCTGAATCGAAGAGCAAGCTCTTCTCATCCGCTCGACTTGCATGTGTTAGGCCTGCCGCCAGCGTTCAATCTGAGCCATGATCAAACTCTTCAGTTCAATACTGCTTGGGTTTTTAAGAAACCCTAAACTTGGCTCAGCAATCTCAAATGACTATGTGATTTCTCGCATGGTCACTTGTGATGCTGATAATCTTGGTGACTATCAGTCCATACTCACAAGCACCCACACGAATTGCTTGATTCAAATTGTTAAAGAGCGGTTGGTTGAGCCTTTCGTCTCAACCGAGGCGCGCATTCTACGCTGCCCTCAGTGTCTGTCAAGTGTTTATTTTGAAGTGTTTTGCGAAAATCTCGTTCAACTTCAACCACTTGGCTCGCTGCGATCTCTCGTAGCGGGAGGCGAATCATACAGCGTTACAACCTGCTGTCAACTGCCTTTTTCACCGCTGCCGATCAGTAGATCGAAACGCTTCCGGCTTTCGGAAAACGTTCAACTCATTGAATCTCAAGGAGTTTTCCGTTCCGTTTGCCTCGGAAGTGGTGCGCAGTATAAAGAGATCTGAGGAGGCGTCAAGCGCTTATTTCAAAATAGTTTCCATCCCCCCTCAAATGCATAAAGGAGGCTTTCGCCTCCTTTATGCAATCACTGCAAACCAGGGTTGCTTCTATTTGAGGACGATCCGTGCGAACGCTTTCTTACCTGCCTGGCAGACATGGGTGGAGCCTTGAGCGAACACGAAGCTGCGATCGACAACCTCGCCATCGACCTTCACTGTGCCCGCCGCCAACAGATCACGCGCCGCTGCCGAGTTCTTCACCAGCCCTGCTTTATTAAGGACGGCAGCGACGGGCATGTCCTCGCCCACCTCCAGCACGACTTCCGGCAGATCCTCGGGAAGCTCACCATCCTTCATACGATTACCGGCCGCACGATGCGCATTGGCGGCAGCTTCTTCCCCATGGAAACGAGCAACGATCTCCTCGGCCAGCTTGATCTTGACGTCGCGCGGATTGGCGCCCGCCTCGACGTCGGCTCGCAGCTGCTCGATCTCCTCCATGCTGCGGAAACTGAGCAACTCGAAGTATCGCCACATCAAAGTATCGGGAATCGACACCAGCTTGCTGTACATCACACCCGGCGCTTCTTGAATGCCTACATAGTTGCCGAGCGACTTGGACATCTTCTTCACGCCGTCGAGCCCTTCGAGCAATGGCAGGGTCACCACGCTCTGAGCCTCCTGCCCGTACGCGCGCTGCAGCTCGCGCCCCATCAGCAAATTGAATTTCTGGTCGGTGCCACCCAACTCCACGTCAGCCTTCAATGCAACCGAGTCGTAGCCCTGCACCAGGGGGTACAGAAACTCATGGATGGCGATCGGCTGGTTGCCGGTATAACGCTTGTCGAAATCGTCGCGCTCAAGCATGCGCGCTACAGTGTACTGCGAAGCCAGGCGAATGAAATCGGCCGGGGTCAGTTTGTCCATCCACGTGGAGTTGAACGCCACCTCGGTCTTTGCCGGGTCGAGGATCTTGAAGACCTGCTGCTTATAGGTCTCGGCATTGTCCAGCACCTGCTCACGGGTAAGCGGCGGGCGCGTCGCGCTCTTGCCGCTCGGATCGCCGATCATGCCGGTGAAGTCGCCGATCAGGAAAATGACCTGATGACCCAAATCCTGGAACTGGCGAAGCTTGTTGATCAAGACCGTGTGCCCGAGATGCAGATCCGGCGCAGTAGGATCGAACCCCGCCTTGATACGCAGAGGCTCGCCCCGCTTGAGCTTCTCGACCAGCTCAGATTCGACCAGTACCTCTTCCGTACCACGCTTGATAAGCGCCAGCTGCTCTTCCACCGACTTCATAAACAGATCCGCAAGGCTCAGGGTTCAAAAGGAGCCAACCATACAAGATCGGCCGTCAAATACAAGTTTTGCAAAATCTTGTGACTTAGTGAACGATCCGCAGCGTCTACGCGCCCTTGCGCGCGGATGAATTTGGTTATATTTTATACAGTTATTTCATCTTCATAATGTCATTCATCTTTTCCTTTTCACCTTTTTTCAAAGCACCCTTATGACCAAAAACAATCCAAAGGCGCCTCGGCTGTATCCCAAGATCCACCTACTCGCCGCCAGCGGCCTTGCCGCGCTCCTGAGTCTTGCCCTGCTGGTATTCCCTTCCAGCGAAGTGGAAGCCAAGCGAACCACCCTCAACCTCGAGCTGGACAACCCCGCCGACGCACTCAAGGACAGCGCCACCGACGCCCCGGTAACGCAAACCGAACAAGCCACCAGCTCGCCATTCGCCCAAATCGACAATCCTGCCCAGGCGCAGACCGAGCAGGCCGCGCAACCTGCCGTCGAGAAGAAACCAGTGCTGTCGGGCCACCGTGAAGTGGCAGTCGCCAAGGGCGACACCCTATCCACGCTGTTCGCCAAGGTCGGACTGCCCGCGAATGCCGTGCACGACCTGCTGGCCAGCAACAAGCAGGCGAAACAATTCAGTCAACTCAAACACGGGCAAATCCTGCAGTTCGAACTGGACAAGGATGGCCAACTGGCCAGCTTGCACAGCAAGGTCAGCAACCTGGAAAGCATTCGCCTCACCCGCTCGGACAAGGGCTATAGCTTCAGCCGTGAAATCAGCAAGCCAGTGATGCGTACCGCTTACGCCCACGGCGTGATCAAAAGCTCGCTGTCTGCCTCGGCTCAACGCGCCGGGCTGTCGCACAACATGACCATGGACATGGCGCGTGTGCTGGGCTACGACATCGACTTCGCCCAGGACATCCGCCAAGGCGACGAATTCGACGTGGTCTATGAGCAGAAGGTCATGGACGGCAAGGTCGTCGGCACCGGCAATATCCTCTCGGCGCGCTTCACCAACCGCGGCAAGACCTACACCGCCGTGCGCTACACCAACAAACAAGGCAACACCAGTTACTACACCGCCGATGGCAACAGCCTGCGCAAGGCGTTCATCCGTACGCCGGTCGATTTCGCCCGCATCAGCTCGCGCTTCTCGGCAGGCCGCAAACACCCGATCCTGAACAAGATCCGCGCCCACAAAGGTGTCGACTATGCCGCACCACGCGGTACGCCGATCAAGGCAGCCGGCGATGGCAAAGTCGTCCTGGCCGGTCGCCGCGGCGGCTACGGCAACACCATCATCCTCGCCCACGGCAACAAGTATCAAACCCTCTATGGCCACATGCAGGGCTTTGCCAAGGGTGTGAAGACCGGCGGCACGGTCAAGCAGGGTCAGGTCATCGGCTACATCGGCACCACCGGCCTTTCCACCGGCCCGCACCTGCACTATGAGTTCCAGGTCAACGGCGTACACGTCGATCCGCTGAGCCAGAAGGTGCCGATGTCCGAGCCTATCGCCAAGGCCGAGCGCCAGCGGTTCCTGCAGCAAAGCCAGCCTCTGATCGCTCGCATGGATCAGGAAAAAGCCACCATGCTCGCTTCGAACAAGCGCTGACCCATGGCGCTTTATATAGGGGTCATGTCTGGCACCAGCCTGGATGGATTGGACATCGCCTTGGTCGAGCAGGATGAGCAGCCCCGGCTGCTCGCCACGCACTATCTACCGATGCCGGCGGATTTACGCAATGATCTGCTGGAACTGTGCGCCAGCGGCCCGGATGAAATCGCTCGCTCGGCCCTGGCGGAAAACCGCTGGGCACGCCTGGCCGCAGAAGGCATAGCCCAGCTACTGGCAGCGCAGCAGCTGACGCCTGAGGCAATCACGGCGATCGGCAGCCACGGCCAGACCGTACGCCACGAGCCTGCCCGTGGTTTCACCGTACAGATCGGTAACCCGGCGTTGCTGGCCGAGCTCAGCGGTATCAGCGTGGTGGCCGACTTCAGGCGACGCGACGTTGCGGCCGGTGGGCAAGGCGCGCCGCTCGTACCGGCCTTCCATGAAACGCTGTTCGGCCATCTGGGTGAACGACTTGCCGTTCTAAACGTAGGCGGTTTCAGCAACGTCACCCTGCTCGCCCAGGACCAGCCGGTCAAAGGTTTCGATTGCGGGCCGGGCAATGTCTTGCTCGACGCCTGGATCCAGCGCAAGCGCGGCGCCACCTACGATGCCGATGGGGCCTGGGCGGCTTCCGGCCGCATGGACCCGGCCTTACTGGACGCGCTACTGGCAGACCCTTTTTTCGCAGGCACCGGCCCGAAGAGCACGGGCCGCGAAGTGTTCAACCTGGCCTGGCTCGACCGGCATCTGGCGACCTTGCCAGGCTTATCGGACGAAACCGTGCAAGCCACCCTGCTCGAACTTACGGCTCGCAGCATCTGCGACGCCCTGGACAATGCCCAGCCCGGCACGCAAAAGCTGCTGGTGTGTGGGGGCGGGGCGCGCAACGGCGCACTGATGCGTCGACTGGCAGCGTTGCAGCCCTCGGCCCAAGTGCATAGCACCGAAACCTATGGCGTGCATCCAGACTGGGTGGAGGCCATGGCCTTCGCCTGGTTGGCGCATTGTTGCCTGCAAGGCCTGCCCGGCAACCGTCCTAGCGTGACGGCAGCCAAGGGCTTGAGGGTACTGGGCGCCCTCTACCCTGCCTGAGGCGAACACCGAAAATGAAAACGCCGCGCAAATGCGCGGCGTTTTCGTATCGGGCAAAGCGTCAGATGGAGAACGACGAACCGCAGCCACAGGTGGTGGTGGCATTGGGGTTCTTGATCACGAAGCGCGAACCTTCCAGACCTTCCTGATAGTCGACCTCGGCACCCGCCAGATACTGAAAGCTCATGGAATCGACTACCAGCGACACGCCTTCGCGCTCGACGATGGTGTCGTCTTCGGCCACGTCCTCGTCGAACGTGAAGCCGTATTGAAAGCCCGAGCAACCACCGCCCGTGACGAACACACGCAACTTCAGCCGATCATTGCCCTCTTCGCTGACCAGGGTCTTCACCTTGTGCGCAGCACCGTGGGTAAATTCCAGACCCGTAGGAGTGAAGGTTTCAACGCTCATGTAGATTCTCCCGGCAGGACGCCGTAACAAAACTCGATGGCGCGTATTATCCGCTTCTCCGAGAAAATTGGTCAACAATTGTCCCGATGGGTGTGCGATATCCTGTTCACCACCCGGCCTGCACAGGGCAGGCCCGGCACTCGGATCGGTTACGGCAGCATGCCGGCATGGCTCAAGCCCATACGCTCGTCCAGCCCGAAGAGGATGTTGAGGTTCTGCACCGCTTGGCCAGAAGCGCCTTTGACCAGGTTGTCGATCACCGACAGCACCACGGCCAAGTCACCGCCCTGCGGACGGTGCACAGCGATACGGCAGACGTTGGCGCCACGCACGCTACGGGTTTCTGGGTGGCTACCGGCCGGCATGACGTCGACGAAAGGCTCACCGGCATAGCGTTTTTCATACAGCGCCTGCAGATCGACCGAAGTGTCCAGCAGTGTGGCGTAGAGCGTGGAGTGGATGCCGCGGATCATGGGCGTCAGGTGCGGTACGAACGTCAGGCCGATGTCGCCACCTGCCGCCAGACGCAGACCTTGGCTGATTTCCGGCAAATGACGATGGCCTTTCACCGCATAAGCCTTCATGTTCTCGCCCGCTTCGGAGAACAGCGAGCCGACTGCCGCGCCGCGTCCGGCTCCGCTGACACCCGACTTGCAGTCGGCGATCAGACGCTTGGCATCGACCACGCCGGCTTCGAGCAGGGGCAGGAAGCCCAGTTGCGTGGCAGTCGGGTAGCAGCCCGGCACCGCGATCAGGCGTGCGTGGCGGATTTTTTCGCGGTTGACTTCCGGCAGGCCATACACGGCATCGGCGAGCAGCTCCGGAGCGCCATGGGGTTGGCCGTACCATTTGGCCCACTCGACGGGATCTTGCAGACGGAAGTCGGCCGACAGGTCGATGACCTTGGTGCCGGCAGCCAGCAGCTCACCGGCCAGGGCGTGCGCGACTCCATGGGGGGTAGCGAAGAAGACCACGTCGCAGGCGCCCAAGGTCTGGCTGTCGGGCACCGTGAATCGCAGCTCGTCGTAGTGGCCGCGCAAGTTCGGATACATGTCGGCCACCGCCGCGCCCGCTTCCGATCGCGAGGTGATGACAGCCACCTCGGCTTGCGGGTGTTGCGCCAGCAGACGCAACAGTTCGACACCGGTGTAACCCGTGCCGCCGACGATACCGACCTTGATCATGACGCTTGCCCCTTATCAACGAAGCCACTGGAAAGCCTTCGATGATAGGGATCGCTTACGCCTGCCACAACACTCGATTAACGCTTGGCGACACAGGGCTACTACTATCTGCGCACCGTGAAAACCTGAAGGAAGCTTTCCCATGCTGTATCTCTGGATCAAAGCGCTGCACATCGTCAGCGTGGTCTGCTGGTTCGCCGGCCTGTTCTACCTGCCGAGGCTGTTCGTCTACCACGCACAAAGCACCGACAGCATCAGCCACGAGCGCTTCGTCACCATGGAGCGCAAGCTCTACCGCGGCATCATGAACCCGGCGATGATCGCCACCTTCGCCTTCGGTATCTGGATGCTCTACCTCACCCCAGGCTGGCTCAGCCAGGGCTGGATGCACGCCAAGCTGACCCTGGTGCTGCTGCTGACCGGCTACCACCACGTCTGCGGTGCGCAGCGCAAACGTTTCGCTGCCGGCACCAACACGCGCACCCATGTGTTCTACCGCTGGTTCAACGAAGTGCCGGTGCTGTTACTGCTGTGCATCGTCGCCCTGGTGGTGGTCAAACCGTTTTGACCGGGTTTGACGAAACAGGCCGTGGCACCGCGAGGGGCACGCTGTACACTAGCGCCCCCTAGCCGCCCCAGGAGCGCTGCATGACCCGTTACGCCATGATCACCGGAGCGTCCAGCGGCCTTGGCCTGGCGCTGGCGGAAGCGTTGGCGCGACGCGGGCGCAACCTGATTCTGGTGGCGCGGCAGCGCGAGCCGCTCGAAGCGGTCGCTCTCGAGTTGACCCAGCGCTTCGGTGTGGAGGTGCTGTTCCGGGCCTGCGATTTGAGCCAGCCGCTGCGTCTTTCCGGATTCGTACTGGAGCTGGAGGAGGGCGAGCGCCGCATCGACCTGCTGGTCAATTGCGCCGGGTTGCGCACCTATGGTCCGTTCCTCGCCCATGAATGGGCCGACGAGCAGGATCTGCTGGAAGTCAACGTGCTGGCGCTGAGCCGCCTCTGTCACGCATTGGGCAACCTGATGGCCGTGCATGGCGGCGGGCAGATCCTCAACGTCGCCGGCTTGGCCGGTGTCGCCCCAGGCCCGTGGATGGCCGCCTATGCAGCGAGCAAAGCCTACGTGATGAGCTTCACCGAGGCTTTGCGCGAGGAGCTCAAACGTACGGGCATCAAGGTTTCGCTGCTGTGTCCTGGGCCCGTGCGTTCAGCGCAGCGGCCCATCGAGCGGCTCGAAGGTAGCAAGCGCTGCCTGTCCCCCGAAGAAGTGGCTTTGTTCACCGTGCGTGCATTGGACAGGAATCACGCTTTGATCATGCCCGGCCGCCGCAACCGCTGGTTGGCCTTCATGCCGCGCCTGTTGCCGCGCTGGCTGACGCGCAAGCTGGCCGGCATGCTGCACCGGCGCTACTGCCCTTCCGGCCTGCGCTAGCCGATTACAGGAATGATGGGCGAGCATCGCCTGGCTGGGTACACTCCCTGCGACCCCCACCATCATGGAGCAGCGTTGTGGACACGATTTTCACCAAGATCATCAACCGGGAAATTCCGGCCAGGATCATCTACGAAGATGATCAGGTACTGGCCTTTCACGACATTGACCCCAAGGCCCCGGTGCACTTTCTGGTCATTCCGAAAAAGCCCATCCGCACCCTCAACGACCTGACCGAGGAGGACAAAGGCCTGGCCGGACATATCCTGTTCACCGCCCAGCGCCTGGCCATCGAACAAGGTTGCGAGGAGGGTTTCCGCGTAGTGATGAACTGCAACGAGCTGGGCGGCCAGACCGTCTACCACATCCATCTGCATGTGCTGGGTCAGCGCCAGATGAACTGGCCGCCGGGCTGATGCCTACAGTGGTAATGCCCGGGAGATGACCCGGGGCAATCGCCTTTCCCACGATTGAGGTAGACTGTTGGGCACACTTTTGCGGAGGTGCCCGATGGCTACCGAACGTCACTACTCGCCGCTCGATCGCTTGTTGCTGCAGGCCGACACGGCCATGCGCACTTTGCTGCCCTTCAGCGGCCAACCTTCCCGTCCGTCGCCAGCGGTCGTGCAACCGAACGTCGAGCTCGACGATCGTCAAAGCCGCCACATCGCCGGGCTGATGCGCATCAACCATACCGGTGAAGTCTGCGCCCAGGCCCTCTATCAAGGTCAGGCCCTGACCGCCAAATTGCCGCAAGTGCGGCGCGCCATGGAACATGCGGCCGAAGAAGAGATCGACCACCTGGCCTGGTGCGAGCAGCGCATCCGCCAACTGAACAGCCATCCCAGCGTGCTCAACCCGCTGTTCTATGGCATGTCGTTCGGTATCGGCGCCTTCGCCGGACTGGTCAGCGACAAGGTCAGCCTGGGTTTCGTCGCGGCCACCGAGCGTCAGGTCTGTAAGCACTTGGACGAGCACCTGCAGCAGCTTCCTGCCGAAGATGCCAAATCCCGCGCCATTCTCGAGCAGATGCGCTCGGACGAGGAGCATCACGCAGAGGCCGCGCTGGATGCCGGCGGTTACCGCTTCCCAGCTCCCGTGCGCTTCGGCATGAGCCTATTGGCCAAGGTCATGACCAAAAGTACCTACAGGATCTGACACTCACCCCCCCCGAGGGCCACGCCATGCAGCAGCGCTTCGACGCCGACGACCTGGCCCGCGCGGTGGAGGCCGGGGTGCTCCAGCCCGGCCAGGACCGTGCTCTGTTGACCTTCCTGGAAGCCCAAGGCCGTGCTGCTCGACCGAGCTTTCAATCGGCTCACGCAGCCTTCTACGGTGGAGCGGTGCTGATCATGGCTGCCATGGGCTGGCTGCTCACCGTCGCTTGGATGAGCATCGGCGATGGCGCCCTGCTGGCGATCAGCTCGCTCTACGTCGCCTCGCTCACCGTCCTTGCCTTGACCTTGCAGCGCCGAGCCCAGCCCATCGCCGCAGGCGTACTGGCCGCCGTAGCCGTCAGCATCGTGCCCCTGGCGGTATTCGCTTTGCAGCGAGTCACCGGGTTCTGGCCATTCACCGAGGGGATGGCAGACTATCCCGACTACTACCGCTACGTGCGCGGCCAATGGCTGCTGATGGAAGTCAGCACGGTGGTCGCAGGCCTGTCGATGCTGCGCGCGGTGCCCTTCCCATTCATCGTGATGCCTATGGCACTGGCGTTGTGGTTCATGTCCATGGACCTCAGCGCCTACCTGTACGGCCCTGAGCTGGACTGGACGCAACGCAATGAGGTGTCGGTCTGGTTCGGGTTGGCGCTGTTGTTGGTGTCGGTGCTGGTCGATGGAAGAACCCGGGACGACTATGCCCACTGGGGCTATCTGGCAGGCCTGTTGGCCTTCTGGGGTGGACTGACCGCGCTCGACAGCGGTACCGAACTGGGCAAGTTCGGCTATTGCCTGATCAACCTGGTGCTGATGGCGCTGGCGCTGCTGCTGCGCCGCCCGGTCTTCATGACCTTCGGCGCCTTGGGCGTGGCGCTGTATCTGGGCTACCTCGCCCATGACGTGTTCGCCGATTCGCTGCTGTTCCCTCTGGTGCTGACACTGCTCGGCCTGGGCGTGATCGCGGGCGGCCTGGCCTATCAGAAGCGTCGAGAGCGGCTCACCGAACAGCTGCGCGGTCGCCTGCCAGGATGGGTGCAACAGGCCCTTCCCGCGCTACGACGCTGAGAGCTGATCGAAGGCGCGGCCGTATGCGCCACGCCCTGGATCGAAGCTCAGCCCAGCTCGACGATTTCGTAACCGTGGGTGATTTCCACACCCGCGCGGTCCAACATGATCGACGCCGAGCAGTACTTCTCCGCCGACAGCTCGACCGCACGCTTGACCTGCGCCTCTTTCAGCCCGCGCCCCTTGACCACGAAACGCAGATGAATCTTGGTGAAAACCTTAGGGTCTTCGCTGGCGCGCTCGGCTTCGAGAAACGCTTCGCAACTTTCCACCGCCTGACGCGACTTCTTCAGGATGCTCACCACGTCGAAGCTGCTGCAGCCCCCTAGGCCCAGCAACAGCATTTCCATGGGACGTACGCCCAAATTACGGCCACCGGCCTCGGGTGGGCCGTCCATGACCACTACGTGACCACTGCCCGATTCGCCGAGGAACATGGCGTCACCGGCCCATTGGATGCGTGCCTTCATCTGTGAAACTCCAGGAAGCTTGGAAAAAGGTTGCCAGCTTAGTCCTTGTCTGGATTACGGAAAAGCCGTGTGGGGATTTCTGGCGTTGCTGTAGGAAGTGTCTGATAATCTGGCGCCAATTCACCGGCACATTGCCAGCAATCCTTTTTCTCTTTCCCCTTTGCTTTACCGAACAGGATTTCGTGATGGTCGCGTCCGCGCTTTCCGCCAAGATCAAGAACATCGACAAATTGCTGGTGCATTGCCAGCGCCGCCGTTATCCGGCCAAGAGCAACATCATCTGCGCGGGTGACACGGCAGACTCGTTGGCCTACATCGTCAAAGGCTCGGTCACGGTCCTGATCGAGGATGACGAAGGGCGAGAGATGATCATCGCCTACCTCAACAGCGGCGACTTCTTCGGTGAGCTGGGCCTGTTCGAAAGCATTGGCCAGCCCCGCCAGCGCAGTGCGTGGGTACGGGCCAAAAGCGAGTGTGAAGTGGCGGAAATCAGCTATGAGCGTTTTCGCGAGCTGGCGCGCCAGGAGCCGGACATCCTCTACGCGCTTGGTGGACAAATCGCCCAACGGCTGCGCGACACCACACGCAAAGTCGGCGACCTGGCTTTTTTCGACGTGACCGGGCGCGTGGCCCGCTGCCTGCTGGACCTGTGCAAGCAACCCGATGCCATGACCCATCCCGACGGCATGCAGATCAAGATCACCCGTCAGGAAATCGGTCGTATCGTCGGTTGCTCACGGGAAATGGTCGGTCGCGTGCTCAAAGACCTGGAAGAGCGCAATTTGGTCAGCGTCAAAGGCAAGACCATGGTGGTCTACGGCACCCGTTAATGCCGAGCAATGGCCGCGAGTAACTGCGCATAGGTCTGCGCCAGTGGTTCGAACACAGGGAGGTGTGGCACCGCTTCGCGCAAGGCGATGTGGCTGTCGGCGCGGCAACGTTGATCGAGTTGACAATGGATGTTGAAACGATTGACCGCAGCAACCATCGACTCACGCTCGTTTTCCAGCAGCAACGCACCGTGGACCAGCACCACTGGGCGCTTGCCACCCAAGCCCTGACGCCAGCGCTGGGCAGTGCCGACCAGCTTGCGGCCGTTGAGGTTGACGTTGTAGCGACCGTCGCAGAAGGCGCCGTCGATCTCGCCCACCGACGCCTCACCACCCCATGCACGCAGCGCCTCGCACAAGGGTTCGCACAACCGTTGGTAGGCCAACTCGATGCGCCCATGGTCGCCCTCGCTGCGCGGCGCGGCGTAGACCAACGCGATGTTGACCGTGGCGCCCGACTGCGGCACCGGTTCGCCGCCGGTTTCACGCAGCAACACGGGCCAGCCGTTGGCGGCCGACGCCGCGCTGGCATCGGCGAAACCGGGCAGCCGGCTCATGCGTCTGGGCATGACCAACGCGCGATCGGTGGGCTGCCAGAACAGCGACGCCGTTTCCTGCTCGCCGCGACACACTGCCGCCAGGAGGTCCTGCTCGGCCTGGAGGCCTCGTTCGACAGTGAATGCCATCACGGGTTGAGTCATGTCGCGCTCGCCGTCAGCCATGGTCGGTGATCAGTCCAGGGCCTGGGTGCTCTGCACCGGGCGTCCAGGGAAGAACAGGCGCTGCAGTTCCAGGCCTGGCTGCTCGGCGCGCATGAACGCCTCGCCGACCAGGAAGCCATATACCTCGTTGATTTCCATCAATTCGACATCGGCGCGATTGAGGATGCCGCTCTCGGTGATGGCCAAGCGACCGCGAGGAATGCGCGGCAGCAGTTCGAGGGTGGTCTTGAGGCTGACCTCGAAGGTATGCAGGTTACGGTTGTTGACGCCTACCAGCGGGGTGTCGAGCAGGGTCAGGGCACGTTCCAGCTCGGCGTTGTCGTGCACTTCCACCAGCACGTCGAGCCCGACATCCTTGGCCGTCGCGGCCAGCTCGGCCATGCGCCCATCGTCCAAGGCGGCGACGATCAACAGTACGCAGTCGGCGCCGAGCGCACGGGCCTCGACGATCTGGTAAGGGTCGACCATGAAGTCTTTGCGGATCACCGGCAGGCCACACGCCGCACGGGCCTGTTGCAGGTAAGCGTCGGCCCCCTGGAAATAGTCGATGTCGGTCAGCACCGACAGGCATGTGGCGCCACCCTTCTCATAGCTGGCGGCGATCTCTGCAGGCGCGAAATGCTCGCGGATCACGCCCTTGCTCGGCGAGGCCTTCTTGATTTCGGCGATCACTGCCGGCAGCTTGCGCTTGGCCTGCTCGATCAGCGCCTGGGCGAAACCACGCGGCGCATCGGCTGCCCTGGCCAGCTCCAGCTGTTGCGCCAGGCTGACGCGCGCGCTGCGCTCGGCCACTTCCTCGACCTTGCGGGCGATGATCTTTTCCAACACCGTGGGTAGGCTCATGCTTGATTCTCCACTTTGAATACCGCCGTAAACGCGCCAAGCTCCTGCATCTTCTCCCAGGCCAAACCCGTGTAAAGCACATCGTGCGCCATCTCGACACCGGTCTTGAGGGTCGGCGCATGGTCGGCGGCGTACAGCGCGGCGCCTGCATTGAGGGCGATCATTTCCGCCGCCTTCTGCGCGCTTTCGCTCTTGCGCCGCCCCAGGGCATCGCGGATCAGCGCCAGCGAGGCTGCCGGGGTATCGACGGCCAGACCGTGCAGGCTCTGGCTTTGAATACCGAGGTCCTCGGGTTCGATCCAATACTCGCTGATTTCGCCATGCTTCAATTCGGCGACGAAGGTCGGCGCGGCCAGGCTGAACTCATCGAGGCCATCCTTGGAATGCACCACCAGCACATGGGTGCTGCCCAACCGCTGCAGCACTTCGGCCAGCGGACGGCACAGCTGCTGGTTGAACACCCCGACCACCTGGTGCCTGACGCCAGCCGGATTCGTAAGCGGGCCGAGCATGTTGAACAACGTGCGCAGGCCCAGGTCGCGACGTGGGCCTGCGGCATGCTTCATCGCCGAGTGATGGCTCTGCGCGAACATGAAGCCGATCCCCAGGCTGTCGATACAGCGCGCCACCTGGACCGGGGTCAGGTCGAGGTAGATACCCGCCGCCTCCAGCAGATCGGCGCTGCCGCTCTTGCCCGATACTGCGCGGTTGCCGTGCTTGGCGACCGTGCAGCCGGCCGCGGCCAGGACGAACGCCGAGGCGGTGGAGACGTTGAAGATGTTCGCGCCATCGCCACCGGTGCCGACGATGTCGACCACGCCATCGAGGGTCTTGAGTTCGACCTTGCTGGCCAGCTCGCGCATCACCGTCACGGCGCCGACGATCTCGTCGATGCTTTCGCTCTTCATGCGCATGCCCATCATGAAGGCACTGATCTGCGCTTCGTTGCACTGCCCGGTCATGATCTGGCGCATGACGTCGCTCATTTCCGCAGTGCTCAGGTCCAGATGGCTGGCGATACGGTTCAACGCGGTTTTGATGTCCATGCTCACTGGGTTGTCCTTAACGGCGGCCGCCGGTCTGCTTGAGGAAGTTGGCGAACAGTTCGTGACCCTGCTCGGTCAGGATCGATTCGGGGTGGAACTGTACGCCTTCGACGTTCAGGGTCTTGTGACGCAGGCCCATGATTTCATCGATCGAGCCGTCCTCCAGCGATGTCCAGGCCGTCACTTCCAGGCATTCGGGCAGGGTGTCGCGCTTGACCACCAGCGAATGGTAGCGGGTCACGGTGAGCGGGTTGTTGAGGCCGGCGAACACGCCCTGGTCGTGGTGGTGCACCGGGCTGGTCTTGCCGTGCATGACTTGGCGCGCGCGCACCACATCTCCGCCGAAGGCCTGGCCGATGGACTGGTGGCCCAGGCACACGCCCAGAATCGGCAGCTTGCCGGCAAAGTGCAGGATGGCTTCGATGGAAACCCCGGCCTCGCTGGGCGTGCACGGCCCGGGCGAGACGACGATGCGTTCAGGGTTCAACGCCTCGATCTGGGCCAGGGACATTTCGTCGTTGCGAATGACCTTGACCTCGGCGCCGAGCTCGCCCAGATACTGGACGACGTTGTAGGTGAAGGAGTCGTAATTGTCGATCATCAGTAACATCGGGCTGGACCTCTTGATTCCACTGACTTTGAGTGTGTGCTTCGAGGTCGGGCACAGCCGCAGGCCATTTGCCTGGGCAGTGATCGACGCATCGGAGAAGCAATCGGAAACGGGCCGGGCGGACCGGCAGGGGATAAAGTCAGGCGCGCCAACGCCAACGGGCGTGGGCCTTGATAACGCGCATCAAGAGTTTGCTGACGATCAACACGGGATAGGTCTCGCTCATTCGAGATCGCACAGTAGCCTACCGGCGAAGCGGGCGCAACAAGACCACGGCGCCTGGCAAACGAAGTGTTGAATTACCCCGATGTGCGGATTTGCTATGTTCGAAGGGCTCGACCCAATAACAACAACGAAGCGGAATCCACACATGCGTAAACCTCCTTTCCTGCGAACGCTGCTGGGCTTGCTGGTGCTTGCCGGCAGCCAGGCCATGGCGGCACCCAACCCCTACTCCACGCTGATGGTGTTCGGCGACAGCCTGAGCGATGCCGGGCAGTTTCCCGACGCGACTGGGCGAGCGCCCGGCCTGCGCTTCACCAACCGCGAAGCCAATGGTGACTACGCGCCCGTATCGCCGATGATCCTCGGCGGCAAGCTGGGCTTTGGCGCCAGCGAACTCGGCCCTTCTACATCGCTGTACAACCAGATCAACCAACTGGCGGACGGCAACAATTGGGCCGTAGGCGGCTACACCACCCAGCAGGTGCTCGATTCGATCACCGACACCTCGGAGCTGGTGATTCCGCCCGGCAAAGACTTCGCCGGCCTGGTGCTGCGCGAGCGCCCGGGCTATCTGGCCAACGGCCTGCGCGCCGACCCCAACGCGCTGTACTACCTCACCGGCGGCGGCAACGACTTCCTCCAAGGCCTGGTCACCAGCCCCGCCAGCGCCGCGGCGGCCGGCACACGCCTGGCAGCCAGCGCGCAAGCGCTGCAACAGGGTGGCGCCCGCTACATGATGGTCTGGCTGCTGCCCGATCTGGGGCAAACCCCCAACTACGCGGGCACACCGATGCAAGGCCCGCTGTCGCAGTTGTCCGGCGTCTTCAACCAGGCACTGGTCGCGCAACTCCGGCAAATCGACGCCGAAATCATCCCGCTGAACGTGCCTGCCCTGCTCAAGGAAGCGCTCGCCAACCCCGGCGAGTTCGGCCTGGCGACCGACCAGAACCTGATCGCCACCTGCTACAGCGGCGACGGCTGTACGCAAAACCCGCGTTACGGCATGGACGGCACCACCCCCGACCCAACCAAGCTGCTGTTCAACGACTCGGTCCACCCCACCATCGCCGGCCAGCGGTTGATCGCCGACTACGGCTACTCGATTCTCGCCGCTCCGTGGGAACTGACGCTGCTGCCGGAAATGGCCCACGCTGGCATCCGTGCACAGCAGGACGAACTGCGCGCTCAGTGGCAAACCCCTTGGCAAGGCATCGGCCAATGGCAGGCCATCGTCGCCACCGGCGCACAGGATCTGGACTTCGACGGCCAGCGCAGCGCGGCCAAAGGCGATGGACGCGGGTACAACCTGACCGTGGGCGGCAGCTACCGCCTGAACCAGGCCTGGCGCGTAGGCCTGGCCGGCGGGGTGTACCGGCAGAAGCTGGAAGCCGGTGCCCAAGACTCGACGTACCGCCTCGACAGTTATCTGGCCAGCGCTTTCGCCGAGTTTCGCCAGAACCGTTGGTGGGCCGATGCTGCATTGACCGCCGGGCACCTGGACTATCGCGACCTCCAGCGCACCTTCGCCCTGGGCGTGAACGAACGCAGCGAAAAAGGCGATACCGACGGCGAGGCCTGGGCGCTGACCGGTCGGGTGGGCTTCGACCTGGCCTCTGTCGAAAGCCGCTGGCAGTTGTCGCCCTTCCTCAGCGCCGACTACGCACGGGTCAAGGTCGATGGCTACGAAGAGCGCGGCCAACGCGCCACGGCTTTGGGCATGGACTATCAGGAACGCACTTCACGCCGCCTGGGCGCGGGCTTGCGCGGCAGCCTGCAAGTAGCGCCGGCCACCCGCCTGTTCGCCGAAGTGGCACGCGAGCATGAGTTCGAGAACGACCAGCAGGACGTGACGCTGCACCTGACCAGCCTGCCCGACAACGACTTCACCCTCACCGGCTACCGCCCGGACAGCAACCTGACCCGCGCCAGCGTAGGCCTGAGCCAGGCCCTGGCACCCGGCCTGACCCTGCGTGGCAATTACGACTGGCGCCAAAGCGATGCCGTGACCCAGCAAAGCCTCAACCTGGCGCTGAGCCTGGACTTCTGACCGCCGCCACCACGAAAAACGGCGCTCACCAGAGCGCCGTCTTTTCATCTGGAACGGGTCAGACGTTGGGCGTCTGCTCGGCCAGGGCCACGGCGCGGAACATCGCCCGACGCTTGTTCAGGGTTTCCTCCCATTCCAGCGCCGGCACCGAGTCGGCGACGATGCCGCCACCGGCCTGCACGTGCAGCTCGCCGTTCTTGATCACTGCCGTGCGGATGGCGATGGCGGTGTCCATGTTGCCGTTCCAGGCGAAATAACCCACTGCCCCGCCGTACACGCCACGCTTGACCGGCTCCAGCTCGTCGATGATCTCCATGGCGCGGATCTTCGGCGCCCCCGACAAGGTACCGGCCGGCAGAATCGCGCGCAGGGCGTCCATCGCCGTCAGACCCTCGCGCAGGCGACCGGTGACGTTGGACACGATGTGCATCACGTTGGAATAGCGCTCGATCACCATCTTCTCGGTCAGGCGCACGCTGCCGGTGGCCGAGACCCGGCCCACGTCGTTGCGGCCCAGGTCGATCAGCATCAGGTGCTCGGCGATTTCCTTGTGGTCCGAGAGCAGGTCGTCTTCCAGCGCGCGGTCGGCCTCCTCGTTGGCACCGCGCGGGCGCGTGCCGGCGATGGGGCGCACGGTGACCAGTTCGTCTTCGACCCGCACCAGCACTTCCGGCGAGCTACCCACCACGTGGAAATCGCCGAAGTTGAAGAAGTACATGTATGGCGTCGGGTTGAAGCAGCGCAGCGCGCGGTACAGGTCGATGGGCGCGGCCTGGAAGTCGATCGACATGCGCTGCGACGGCACCACCTGCATGCAGTCGCCGGCGAGGATGTACTGCTTGATGGTTTCCACCGCGCGCTCGTAGTCGCCCTGGGTGAAGCTGGAACGGAATTGCGGGTCGGCGGCTGGCAGGGCCGAGAGGTCAAGGCCACGGCGTGGCACGATCGGTTCACGCAACGTGGCCAGCAAGGCTTGCAGGCGGGCCTGTCCGAGGTCGTAGGCCTGTTCGTCGGCTGGGTCGACCAACACGATGGCGTGCATCTTGCCGGCCAGGTTGTCGAACACCACCACCGCATCCGAGACCATCAGCAGGATGTCGGGCACTCCCAACGGGTCGGGATTGGGGCAGGCGCCCAGGCGCTTTTCCACATAGCGCACGCAGTCGTAGCCGAAGTAGCCGACCAGGCCGCCGTTGAAGCGCGGCAGGCCGGGGATGTCGGCCACCTGGTAGCGATCCTTGAAGGTTTCGACGAAGGCCAGGGGGTCTTCGACCTCGTGCCGTTCCACCTCGACGCCGTTTTCCAGAACGCTCACCCGATAGCCGTGCACGCGCAGTACGGTGCGCGACGGCAGGCCGATCATGGAATAACGGCCCCACTTCTCGCCACCCTGGACGGACTCGAGCAGATAGGTGTTGGGTTGGTCGGCGAGCTTGAGGTAGATCGACAGCGGCGTGTCGAAGTCGGCCAGGGTTTCGCAGGCCAGGGGAATGCGGTTGTAGCCGGCAGCGGCCAGGCGCAGGAATTCTTCGCGGGTCATGGGTAGCCTCAGGGGCGGACAGCAATGGATGAAGGCGAACGGGCGGGCCGACAGGTGTCGGCGGGGGGCGTCAGGCGCGCCAGCGCCAGCGGGCCAGGGCCTTGATGACTTTCATCCAGAATTTGCCGGTGACCACCACGGGAGGCTCTCTGTGCTTGGACGGTTTGAGGTCGGGCAACGTTATCCCAGTGGCTGTGACGACGCAACCGGGGATCAACAGGCGCAGGTCGTCGATCACCAGGCTCGGCGTTTCTTCGCTGATCGGGCGGCCATGGTTGTAACCGTAGGTGAGCGCTGCGCAGGGAACGGCGGCGGCCTTGGCAGCCTGCACGTCGCTGCGCGAGTCACCGACGAACAAGGCCTGCTGCGGGCTGACGCCGGCCATCTGCATGACGAACAGCAGTGCGGCCGGGTCGGGCTTCTTCTGTGGCAGGGTATCGCCGCCGATGATCCACTTGAAGAATTCGCCCAGCTTCATCTGGTCGAGCAGCGGCGCGACGAAGCGCTCGGGCTTGTTGGTGATCAAGGCCATCGGCACGTCGTGGGCGCGCAGCCAGCGCAGGGTGTCGCGCACGCCGGGGTAGACCTGCGTCAGCGCATGGCTGCGGGCGTAAGCCTCCATGAACAGCGCCAGCCCGCGCTCGGCCAGCTCGTCGTCGACCGAGGCGTGCTCGATGTCGCCGGCCAGCGCCCGGCGCACCAGCACCGGCGCGCCGTTGCCGACCCACTGGCGGACCGCTTCGAGGCCTGCGGGCGGACGGCCCAGTTCGAGCAGCATGTGGTCCACGGCACTGGCCAGGTCAGGCACCGAGTCGACCAGGGTGCCGTCGAGGTCGAACATCACCAGCCGGGGCAGCGTGCCTGGGAACAGCTGCTCGAAGCCGCTCATGGGCGCGCCAGGGCCAGTTCGGCGCGCATCTTGTCGATCACTTCGCGGTAGTCGGGGGCGTTGAAGATGGCCGAACCGGCGACGAAGGTGTCGGCGCCGGCGGCGGCGATTTCACGGATGTTGTTGACGTTGACGCCGCCGTCGATTTCCAGCCGGATGTCGCGCCCGCTGGCATCGATCAGCGCGCGGGCCTCGCGCAGCTTGTCGAGGGTGCCGGGAATGAACTTCTGCCCGCCGAAGCCTGGGTTGACGCTCATCAGCAGGACCATGTCGACCTTGTCCATCACGTACTTCAACGCCTCCAGGCTGGTGGCCGGGTTGAACACCAGGCCGGCCTTGCAACCGCCGTCCTTGATCAACTGCAGGGAGCGGTCGATGTGCTGGGTGGCTTCGGGGTGGAAGGTGATGAAGGTGGCGCCGGCTTCGATGAAGTCGCCGATGATGCGGTCGACCGGGCTGACCATCAGGTGCACGTCGATCGGCGCGGTGACGCCGTGCTTGCGTAGGGCCGAGCAGACCATCGGGCCGATGGTGAGGTTGGGGACGTAGTGGTTGTCCATCACATCGAAGTGGACGATGTCGGCGCCGCTGGCCAGCACGTTGTCGACTTCCTCGCCCAGACGAGCGAAATCGGCGGAAAGGATGGAGGGGGCAATAGCGTAGGGCTGCATGGCGCACCTGTTGGCGGAATCACGGTGGCGCGCATTGTAACTCAGGGGAATGCTTCGGCGCTGATTGGTATCAATCCGTGTCGGCCAAGGCAGGTGGGGGCAGGCAGGCGCCCGCTCCCCTACCGATCGGGTCAGGCCGGCTGCTGGGTGCGCAACTTCTCGCTACGCCCGCGCAGCCATTCCAGGGTCAACAAGAGCACCACCGAAAACGCGATCAACAAGGTCGCCGCTGCCGCGATGGTCGGGCTGAGGTTCTCGCGGATGCCGCTGAACATCTGCCTTGGCAAGGTCGCCTGCTCGGGGCCGGCGAGGAACAGCGTCACTACCACTTCGTCGAACGAGGTGGCGAAGGCGAACAGCGCACCGGAAATCACCCCCGGTGCGATCAGCGGCAAGGTCACCCGGCGGAACGCGGTCAGCGGCGAGGCGCCGAGGCTGGCTGCAGCGCGCACCAGGTTGTGGTTGAAACCCTGCAACGTGGCCGACACGGTGATGATCACGAACGGCACGCCGAGCACCGCATGCACCAGGATCAGCGACAGGAAGCTGTTGCCCAGCCCGAGCGGGGCGAAGAACAGGTAGCTGGCCACACCGATGATCACCACCGGCACCACCATGGGCGAAATCACCAGGGCCATCACCAGTGACTTGCCGGGGAAATCGCCACGGGTCAGGCCGATCGCCGCCAGGGTGCCGAAGACCATGGCCAGCACCGTGGCCGCCGGGGCGACGATGATGCTGTTCTTCAGGGCGCGCATCCATTCGGCCGAGCCGAAGAAATCCTGGTACCACTGCAACGAGAAGCCTTGCAGCGGGTACACCAGGAAGCTGCCGCTGTTGAACGACAGCGGTACGATCACCAGCACCGGCAGCACCAGGAACAGCAGAATCAGGCCGCAGAGAATGCGCAGGCCGTAGAACCACGCCCGCTCTATGGGCGACATGTAAGGGCTCAGCATGACGAACGCTCCTCAGCTCAGGCGCAGGCGGCTGGCGCCGACCAGCCAGCTATAGATCAGGTACAGCAGCACGGTGGCCAGCAACAGCAGGCCGCCCAGCGCGGTCGCCATGCCCCAGTTGATGCTGGTGTTGGTGTAGAAGGCCACGAAGTAGCTGACCATCTGGTCGTTCGGGCTGCCGAGCAGCGCCGGGGTGATGTAGTAGCCGATGGCCAGGATGAACACCAGCAGGCAACCGGCGCCGACCCCGGCATAGGTCTGCGGGAAGTACACGCGCCAGAAACTGGCGAACGGGTGGCAACCCAGGGAAATGGCCGCACGCATGTAGCTGGGCGAAATGCCCTTCATCACGCTGTACAGCGGCAGAATCATGAACGGCAGCAGGATGTGCACCATCGAGATGTACACCCCGGTGCGGTTGAACACCAGTTCCAGCGGCTGGTCGATGATGCCCAGCGCCATCAGCGCGCTGTTGATCAGGCCGCCCGATTGCAACAACACGATCCACGCCGCCACGCGTACCAGGATCGAGGTCCAGAACGGCAACAGCACCAGGATCATCAACAGGTTGCTCTGCCGGGTCGGCAGGTTGGCCAGCAGGTACGCCAACGGGTAGGCCAGCAACAGGCAAATGCCGGTGATCACCACGCCCATCCACAAGGTGCGGGCGAAGATGTCGAGGTAGATGGCCTGGTCGGGCGAAGTCTTGGCCAGTTCGCCCAGATCGTCGATGCGATGGTCGACCGAGGCCAGCAGGTAGAACGCGGTCACGCTGCTGGTGTTGCGGCGGATCGCCTGCCAATAGGCGGGGTCGCCCCAGCGCTCATCGATGCCCTGCAAGGCTTCTTTATAGGAGGCGGGCTCGCTTTTGAGCGGCAACGCTCTCGCGGTCTTGGCCAACAGGCTGCGGTAGCCGGCCAGCTCCATGTTCAGGCGCTTGGACAGGTCGCCCAGGGTCTGGTTCTTGCGCGCTTCGGCCAGGTCCTGGCTGAGGGCGCGGTAGACGTCTTCGCCCGGCAGGCTGGTGCCGTCCCACTGCTCGATGACCTGCACCGTGCGTGGCAGACCGCCGACCACTTCCGGGTTGCCGACGCTCTTGTACAGCAGCGCCGCGATGGGCACCAGGAACACCAGCAGGAGGAACAGCGCCAGCGGCGCGATCAACGCCTGCGCCTTCCAGCGGTTGACCCGCTCGGCGCGCTTGAGGCGCTGCTTGAGGTTGGGACCTGCACCTTCGTTGAGGGGCACTGCAATGGCCATGACGGACTCCGGAATCAGGAAAAACCAGGCGCGCCGGCCGAGCCGGCGCCCCCTCAGCGCGAAATTACTTCTTCGCAGCCCAAGCGTTGAAACGTTGCTCCAGCTGTTCGCTGTTGTCGGCCCAGAAAGCCACGTCGATCTGCACCTGATTGGCGATGTTCTCCGGCGTGGTGGGCATGTTCTGCTTCACCTCGGCCGACAACAGATCGACCGCCTTGCCGTTGGCCGGGCCATAGGCGATGTTCTCGGAATAGACCTTCTGCTGTTCAGGCTGCAGGGTGTAGGCGATGAACTTCTTCGCCTCCTCGGCATTCTTCGCCCCCTTGGGGATGGCCCAGGCGTCGAAGTCATAGATGCCGCCGTTGAACACCACCTTCAGATTGCTTTCCTTCTGCACCGCAGCGATGCGGCCGTTGTAGGCCGAACTCATGACCACGTCACCCGAGGCCAGGAACTGCGGCGGCTGGGCGCCGGCTTCCCACCACTGGATGCTCGGCTTGAGCTCGTCGAGCTTCTTGAAGGCACGGTCCACGCCCTCCTGGGTGCCCAACACGCTGTAGACGTCCTTGGGCGCTACGCCGTCGGCCATCAGGGCGAATTCCAGGGTGTACTTGGCGCCTTTGCGCAGGCCGCGCTTGCCCGGGAATTTCTTCGTATCCCAGAAATCGGCCCAGCTGGTGGGGGCGGTCTTGAGCTTGTCGGCGTTGTAGGCCAGCACCGTGGACCAGACGAAGAAGCCGACGCCGCAGGGCTGAATGGCGCCTTTCACATAGTCGGACTCGTTACCGAACAAGGCAGGGTCGAGTTCTTCGAACATGCCCTCGTCGCAGCCGCGCGCCAGCTCCGGCGACTCCACCTCGACCAGGTTCCACGACACGCTCTTGGTGTCGACCATGGCCTTGATCTTGGCCATCTCGCCGTTGTACTCGCCGGCGACGATCTTGCCCTTGCCGGCCTTTTCCCATGGCTCGTAGAAGGCTTTGACCTGCGCGGCCTTGTTGGCGCCGCCGAAGGACACCACGGTGAGGTCGGCGGCCATAGCCTGGCCGGCGAGGGTCAGGCCCAGCGCCAGGGCGGTCAGTTTCAACTGCTTGTGCATTATTGTTTTCTCCACGGTAGGACGTTGGTGACAGACACCTTCAATGGGCTTGGGCGACAGGGTCCAGGGCACGGGCGTGCTCGACCGCCCAACCCAGCGGAACCACGTCGCCTACGGCCAGACTCGGGTCGAGCTCGGCGATCGGCTGCTTGACGAAGAAATCGGTCTTGCCGCACACCTCCAGGCGCACCCGTACGTGGTCGCCCAGGTAGATGAATTCGGCCACGCGGCCCGAGAAACGGTTGGCGCACTGTTCGCTGTGGCCATTGAGACGTACCCGCTCCGGGCGGATCGACAGGGTCACCGCCTCGCCCGGCTGGCCGACGTTCACCGCCAGCGCCTCGACCCGCTCGCCACGGCCGAGCTGCACCTGGCAACGTTCGCCGTCACGTTGCAGCAAGGTGCCGTTGAGGCGGTTGTTCTCGCCGATGAAATTGGCGACGAAGGTGTTGCTCGGCGCTTCATACAGCGTGCGCGGGTCGGCGATCTGCTGGATCTCGCCCTGGTGGAACACCGCCACGCGGTCGGACATGGTCAGCGCCTCGCCCTGGTCATGAGTCACGTAGACCACGGTCACGCCCAGGCGCTGGTGGATGTGCTTGATCTCCATCTGCATGTGTTCGCGCAGCTGTTTGTCGAGGGCGCCGAGGGGTTCGTCCATCAGCACCAGTTGCGGCTCGAACACCAACGCACGGGCCAGGGCCACGCGCTGCTGCTGGCCGCCGGAGAGCTGGCCGGGGTAGCGCTTGGCGAAACTGTCGAGCTGCACCATGTTGAGCACGCGCTTGACCCGCTCGCTGATGTCGGTCTTGCTCAGGTTGCGCACGCTCAAGGGGAAGGCGAGGTTTTCGGCCACGGTCATGTGCGGGAACAGCGCGTAGTTCTGGAACACCATGCCGATGTCGCGCTTGTGCGGCGGCACGTTGTTGATCGAGCGCCCGGCAAGCTGGATTTCCCCAGCGGTGGGCGTTTCGAAACCGGCCAGCATCATCAGGCTGGTGGTCTTGCCGGAACCGGACGGGCCGAGCAAGGTGAGGAATTCGCCTTTGCGGATGTCCAGGTTGAGATTCTTGACGATCAGCGCTTCGCCGTCGTAGCTCTTCTGTACGCCGCGAAAGCTGACCAGCGTCTCGCCGACCGCGCCGCTCGAATTCACCTCACTCATACCTGCACCTTTTTATTGGATGACTGCCGTGTGCACAGGCTAGTGGAGGTCTGGAGCGGGGAAAATCGGCGGTGCTGAGAGAATGCCATCATCCGAATGGAAGATTGCGTGTAGGGCGATCCCTACACGCTTGTCGCGTTTGGACAGCTACCTGGCAGTGCCGACCGCCTGCCCCTGGCCGAGGGTCACAGCAGTTTGTGCGCCATGGCGTATTTCACCAGCTCGGCCAGCGAATGCACTTGCAGCTTTTGCATCAGCCGCGCCTTGTGGGTGCTGATGGTCTTGCTCGACAGCGCCAGTTGCTGGGCGATGTCGTTGACGTTGGCGCCTTGGGCCAGACGCTCGAACACCGAGAACTCGCGCTCCGAAAGCAAGGTGTGCAACGGCCGCGAATCGGTCAGGCCGACTTCGAAGATCATCCGGTCGGCCAGCGCCGGGTCGATGTAGCGCCCGCCGGCCGCCACGCGGCGAATGGCAGTGAGCAACAGCGCCGGATCGCTGTCCTTGGTCGCATAGCCCGCCGCGCCGGCCTTCAGCGCCCGGGCGGCCATCTGCGCCTCGTCGTGCATCGACAACATGAGGATCGCCGGCGGGTCGTTCAGCGCACGAATCCGTGCGATCGCTTCCAGACCGCTGACGCCCGGCATGGAAATGTCCAGCAAGACCACTTCGCACGGCGTACCGCGCAGGGTGTCGAGCACCTGCTCGCCATTGCCCGCCTCGCCCACCACTTGCATGTCGCGGGCCAGTCCGATCAGTTGCTTGATGCCTTCCCGAACGATGGTGTGGTCTTCGGCCACCACTACTCGAATCACACGCGTCCCTCCTGTTCCACTGCAATGGCCACGCTCAGGCTGGTGCCTTCGCCGGGCTCGCTGTCCAAGGTCATGCTGCCGCCCAGCATCAGGGCCCGCTCACGCATGCCGACCAGGCCGAACGAGGTCGGCCGCGACGCGTCGGGGCGGAAACCCACGCCGTCGTCGATCACGGTCATGCGCAGCAGCGGGTGCTCGTGCACCAGTTCGATCTGCACCGTGTGCGCCTGGGCATGGCGCATGACGTTGGTCAGCGCTTCCTGCAACACGCGAAACAAACCGGTGGCCTTGGCGTCGCTCAAGACCGGCAGCGATTCGGGCACCCGCACCAGGCAAGGAATCTGCGTACGCGCCTCGAAGCGGCGTGCCTGCCACTCGATGGCCGAGGCGATGCCGGCGTCGAGGATCGGCGGGCGCAAGGCCGTGGCCACGTCGCGCACCAGCTGGAACAGCTGGGCGATCAGGCGCTTCATGCTCGACAGTCGCTCCTGGAGGCCAGGGTCGAGTTCGGCGTAGGCCAGTTCGCACATCGAGACCTCGAGCTTGAGCACCGTCAGCATCTGCCCGAGCTCATCATGCACCTCGCGGGCGATGCGTGCCTTCTCTTCTTCGCGCACGCTTTCCAGGTGCGCCGACAGCTCGCGCAACTGTTCCTGCGAACGTTCCAATGCCTGCTCGGCGCGCTTGCTCTGGGTGATGTCCCAGACCACGCCGTCCCACACTACGCGACCGTCGCCCAGGTGCCGGCTGCTGGCCTGGATGTCGGCCCAGCGCTGTTCGCCCTGGCAGGTGAGGATGCGGCCCTGCCATGACCAATCCTGGTCGTTGGCCAGGGCCAGGTCCTGCACGCGGTGGTAATCGGCGCGGTCGTCGGGATGGACCAGGCCGCGCAGGCCCATGGCCGGGTGCTGCAGACTGGCCGGCGAATAGCCGACCAGCGATTGGCTGCCTTCGCTGATGTAGGGAAACTCCAGGCTGCCTTCGCTGGGATCGCGTTCCAGGCGAAAGACCAGGCCGGGCACGTTGCCAGCGATGCCCTTCAGGCGCGCCTCGCTCTCGCGCAGGGCGGCCAGGGCCCGGCGGCGCTCGGTGACATCGGTGAGGAACACCACCAGGTATTCACCATCGCGAAAGCGCAGGAACGACATCGACAGGTCGACCGGCAGCAGCGTGCCGTCGACCCGCTGGCAGTGGCTTTCGACGTGTTCGATGTCGTCACCGCTACGGGCGCGCTTCCACACCTCCAGCCAGCGGTCCATGTGCAGGCTGGGCTCGACATCGATCAGCGGCCGATCCAGCAGTTCGCCTTCGCGGTAACCGAGCATGCGCTCGGCGGACTGGTTGGCATAGCGCACGTGGCTGTCCCAATTGACCCAGAGGATGCCGATGGCGCTCTGGTCGAGGGAGAACTGGCTCAAGCGCAGGGACTCTTCGCGCATCTGTCGTTCGGTGAGTTTCTCGCGGGTCGCCAGCAGGTGCCGCTCGAGCTGGCGCTGCTGGCGGCGTTGCCAGACCAGAATGGCCACGGCGCACAGCAGCAGCACGCCCAGCAGCAGCGCCAGGTTCTGCCAGAAGCCGGCGGATTCGGCGAAGCGCGGGTACTTGGGCTGCAACCAGCGCTGATGGATCTGCTCCAGCGTCTTGCCGGGCATGGCCTGCACCCCGCGCTGCAGCACCTCGGCCAGCAGTGGCCAGTCGGGGCGCGAACCGATGCGCAGCAGTTGCGGCAGGCCGATGTCGCCGACCACCGCCAGGTCGGCGAACTCGCTCTCCCGCGACAGACGGCTCAGTTGCGCTTCGTCGAGCACCGCATAGGCGGTTTGCCCGCCCACCGTCCACTGCAAGGCCGTGCGCTCGTTGGGCACGCCTTGCAGGTTGAGCTGGGGGTAGTTGCTGCGCAGGTAATCGGCCAGCGTGCTGGGCATGCGCACCGCCACCCGCTCGTCGACGCCCAGGCGTTCCAGCTCCACCGCTACCGCGCCAGTACGCAGGCCGACCACGCGCTGTGGGATACGCATGTAGGGATCGCTGAACAGCCACACGCGCAAGCTGGCCTGGGTCTGGGTCAGACCGGGAGCGAAGTCGATCTCGCCGGCCAGCAAAGCCCGTTCCAGCGCGGCTTGGTCAGTGAAATTGCGCCACGTGAGGTCCAGGCGCAGGGCCTGCGCCAGCCAGGCGACCAGCTCGACGTTGGCCCCATACAACTGCTGTAGACGGCGGTCGAACTGGGCATAAGGCGCTTGCAGCACCAAGCCCACACGCAGGCTGCGGTGGGCGTCGAGCCACTGGCGCTGCGCCGGTTCCAGACTGACCGACGCCGCTTGCGCCGCGGCCGCACCGCTGAGCAGGCACCAGCAGCAGAGCATCAACAGCCAACGAACGGGATTCATCGCTAACGCGCATCCGGGCAAAGGGGTGGCCATCATGCGTGGCCTGGGAAGGAAAATACCATTAGTCTGCGAGGAACATTCTGACGCTGGGTAAGCCGATGTTCTCACTTTATCGTCCGCCGCTGGTGGCCTTTTGCCTAGTTACTGCCTTGTTGCCCGTTGCGCATGCTGTCGATGAACCGGCACCGCCAGCGTCCGAGGCTGCCTCAGCGACACCGGCCACCGCGCCGGCGCCCAGACCGCCCCTGGCCGAGCGCAGTGCGGACGATGCCCAGGCCTTGCAGCGCTTGGTGCCCAAGGACGAGCAGCGTACGCTGCAAGCCGGCAGCGATAGCTTTCTGGCTTTGTGGAAACCGGCCAACGACGCCGAACCCAAGGGTGCGGTGATCATCGTGCCCGGTGCCGGCGAAAGCGCGGACTGGCCCAACGGCGTCGGCCCGCTGCGGCAAAAGCTGCCCGACAGCGGTTGGCACAGCCTGAGCGTCACTCTCCCCGATCTGGTCGCCGAACAGCCACAGGCGCGCAGCGAATCGCCGAGCACCACGCCCGCGCCCGCCGATGGGCAGACGGCGCCGGCCAAGGACACACCGGACGATGCCAACGCCAACGTCGCCCAAGCCACCTCGCCTGAGCCCGACAGTGCCGAAAGCACCGACGCGGCGCAGGCTGGCGACCAGCACCAGCAGGCCGATGCCGAACGCATCTTCGCCCGTTTGAAGGCGGCGATCGCCTACGCCCAGTCGCAGAACGCGCAGACCATCGTCCTGCTCGGGCATGGCAGTGGCGCCTACTGGGCGGCGCGTTTCATCAGCGAACAGCAGCCTGCCGAAGTGCAGAAACTGGTGATGGTGGCCGCGCAGACCCCGGCGCGCGTCGACGACACACTGCAGAGCCTGTTGCCGACACTGAAGGTGCCCACCGCCGACATCTATTACGCCATTCGCGATCAGGACAAACGCGCGGCCGAGCAACGCTTGCAGGCCACCAAGCGGGTCAAGGACAGCCCATATCGGCAACTGTCGCTGATCGCTGCGCCCGGTGACGGTGCGGCGCAGCAGGAGCAGGTGTTCAGGCGGGTCAAAGGCTGGTTGAGCGGGTCGCCGTAAGCGCCGGGGGGCATTGGAATGGCGATTCGCGCCCGTCGGGCAAAGGTCGCCGTCCCTAATGACCTGCGAGCGAGCGGTCGGTGCGCTCACCTGATACGTCGGTGCGCCCTTACAACCCATGGCGCTTGCGCACCACCGCATAGGCCAGATGCAGCTCGCGGGTACGCTCGGTAGCGGCGCGCACCTGGGCGATGCTGGCGCCCTGGCCTTGCAGCTTGTCGGGATGGTGCTGGCTGAGCAGCCGTCGATAGGCCTGCTTGATCGCTCGCGGTTCGCTGCCAGCGTTCACACCCAGCAGACGCAGCGCAGCCGCATAGGTCAGGGCCGGCTTTTCGACCGGACTGGGCCACGCGGTGCTTGGCGCGTAGTCGCGGGCCAGGGCCTGTACCTGCAAGCGCCCAAGCCCCAGCTGCGCCCCCCAATCGGCCACCAAAGCGTGCTCGCGCCGCCCGGCCTTGCCGTCGGCCCATACCATGCGCCAGCAGGCGCGCACCGTGCCTTCGCTGGCATGGGCCTGCTGCTTGATCCGTCGCAAGTGATGGCCCAGGCGGTCCTTGCCGGCCTTGCCGCGGTTGAACGCCTCTATCGCCCGCAGCCGCGCCGGCTCCGACAGATTCAACCGCTGCATTTCATCGCGAGCCTGGCGCACGTGGCTTGGCTCGACGCGCCCTTCGCTCTTGGCCAGCCGCCCCAGCAGCAAGAACAGCAGCTCTTCGTCGCCCAGCGGGCCATGGCCGCGCAAGCGGTCGACCAGGTCGGCCCAACAGCGCACGCGCAGGCGCCGGTCCAAGGCTTGGCCAAGCAGTCCGCCGAGCAAGGCGCCTGGAATGCTCGCCACGGCAAAACCCGCGCTCGCGCCCACCAACGTACTCGGCCACCACATGCTCAAGGCTGCCCGTTGATCAGGCGTTCGGCTTCGGCCAGGCGCTCCGGCGTACCGACGTCGACCCAGCGCCCGCGGTGATGTTCGCCACTCACGCGCCCTTGCTCCATCGCTTGGCGCAGCAGCGGCGCCAGCTTGAAAGCCCCCGGCTGGCAACCGTCGAACAAAGCCGGGTCGAGCACGGAAATGCCGCTGAAGGTCAGATTGGCGGCATGCTCGTCGCCATCCTGCACCTGGCCGTCGAGCAGACGGAAATCGCCGCGCCCGTGATGGCTGGGGTTGTCGACCAGGACCAGGTGGGCAAGACCGCGTAACGGCCGGCGCAGAGCAGCGAAGTCGTAGTCGGTGCAGATATCGCCGTTGATCAGCACGAAGGGCTCGGTGCCCAGCAAGGGCAGCGCCTGGAAGATGCCGCCCCCGGTTTCCAGCGGCTCACCCTCCGGCGAATAGCGGATACGCAGACCGAAACGGCTGCCGTCGCCCAGGTGGTCCTCGATCTGCTGGCCCAGCCAGGCATGATTGATCACCACCTCGGTGAAGCCTGCGCCGGCCAAGGCGCGCAGGTGATGTTCGATCAGCGGCCGTCCGGCCACCGGTATCAGCGGTTTGGGCGTGTGCAGGGTCAACGGCCGCATCCGCTCGCCTTTGCCGGCGGCCAGGATCATGGCCTTCATGGGCGGGCCCCGGCCTGCAGCTCGTCGATCAATTGGCCCAGGGCGGCGAGCTCCGGTCGGCGTTCGATCACTTCCTTTATATAGGCGAAGAAGCGCGGCACGTCGGCCAGGTAGCGCGGCTTGCCGTCGCGGTGGCAGATGCGCGAGAAGATGCCGATGACCTTGAGGTGGCGTTGCACGCCCATCAGGTCGCTGGCGCGCTGGAAGGCGTCGAAGTCGGCCTGCACCGCAATGCCCGCCGCCCGCGCGCGGGTCCAGTAGCTGCGCAGCCAGGTGTCGACCCGCGCTTGCGGCCAACTGACGAAGGCGTCCTTGAACAGGCAGGTGATGTCGTAGGTGACCGGGCCGTAGACCGCGTCCTGGAAGTCCAGCACGCCAGGGTTGGGCGTGCTGAGCATGAGGTTGCGCGGCATGTAGTCGCGGTGCACGAACACCTTGGGCTGTGCCAGGGCGCTGTCGATCAACTGCTGGCTGATCTGCTGCCAGGTGGCCTGCTGGGCCGGGGTCAGGGTCAGTTTGAGTTCGTGGCCGACGTACCACTGCGGGAACAGCTCGATCTCGCGGCGCAGCAGTGCGTGGTCATAGTGAGGCAGGGGCGCCTGCGCAGGCATCTGCTGGAAGGCCAGCAACGCCTCGATGGCATCGCCGAACAGGCTGTCGGCGTTGTGTTCGTCGATCACGTCGAGGTAGGTCTGGCGGCCGAGGTCGCTCAGCAGCAGAAAACCGCGGGCGATGTCCTGGGCATGGATGCGCGGCACGTTGATGCCCGCTTCGCTCAGCAGTTGGTCGATATCGACGAACGGTTGGCAGTTTTCCTGGGGGGGCGGAGCGTCCATGACCACCAGGCTGCGCTCGCCGCCCTGCCAGCGGAAGTAACGGCGGAAACTGGCATCGCTGCTGGCGGCGGTCAACGTTCCCGCGGGGACGGCGCCCCAGCCATTGTTCGCGAAGAGGATCGGCAGCTGCTCATTCAGCCACTCGGTCAGGTGTTGCAGGCGTACATCGTGTTCGGGCATTACATGGGTCTCCGACGGCCCTAGCCGTCAAGCGGGTCATGCTTTATTATCCAGCATCTTTTTCAGACCATCGAGAGGCGTGCGGCCCCCACACGCGGGCAGATGGCACGCAGGAAGCCCGGACTAATAAGATGGCATTGAAATCCCCCGCGTTTCGTAGAAAGTTTCCGTTGCTGGTGACCGGCGGCCTGTTGGCCCTGCAACCCCTGGCCGCGCCGCAGGTGATGGCTGCCGAGCAGTTCGCCTGCCAAGTGTCCGCCTCGGGTGGCTGGGACTGCAAGCCGCAAGCCAAAGACAACCTTCCCCCACGGCCTGTGCACAAGGGCGCCGCGCAAGCCGCCGGTGACCAGGGCGACGTCGCGCAAGGTAGCGACGCCGCCCAAGACAAGCCCGTACTGGTGACCGAGGCCAAAGGCCGCGGCCTGAAGTCGCGCAGCGCCGACTACAGCCACCTCGACTGGGTCCCGCGCGACAAGCTCACCCCCGCGCAACTGGCCGAGACCGGCCCGTACTGCGGTGGCGCCTACGTCGAGCCCAGCCGTCCTGGCATGAACGACACCACGCCCAAGGACGAGTCGCCGACCTACCTCAACGCCAAGGTCTCCCGCTACCAGCAGGAGCAGCAGGTCGCGACCCTGGCCGGTGACGTGGTCATGCGCCAGGGCAGCATGCAGTTGCAGGCCGACGAGGCCAACCTCTACCAGACCGAGAACCGCGGCGAACTCAAGGGCAACGTCAAGCTGCGCGACAACGGCTCGCTGGTGGTCGGCGACCAGGCCGAAGTGCAGCTCGACACGGGCGCGGCCAAGGTCGACAACGCCGAGTACGTGATGCACAAGTCGCACATCCGCGGCAGCGCGCTGTACGCCAAGCGGGCCGAAGACGCCATCATCCGGCTCAAGGACGGTACCTACACCACCTGCGAACCGGGCAGCAACGCCTGGCAGCTCAAGGGCAACAACATCACGCTGAACCCGGCCACCGGCTTCGGTACCGCGACCAACGTCACCCTGCGGGTCAAGGATATTCCGGTGTTCTACACACCTTATATCTACTTCCCCATCGACGACCGTCGCCAGTCCGGCTTCCTGCCACCGTCGTTCAGCACCAGCAGCGACTCCGGCTTCACGCTGGTCACCCCGTACTACTTCAACCTGGCACCGAACTACGATGCCACGTTGTACCCGCGCTACATGACCAAGCGCGGCATGCTGATGGAAGGCGAGTTCCGCTACCTCACCGAATCGAGCGAAGGCCAGTTCGGCGGCGGTTACCTGAACGACCGCAGCGACGAGCGCAAGGACCAGACCGACTACCAGGACCGCCGCTGGATGGTCAACTGGCAGCACAAGGGCGGTTTGGACGAGCGTCTGATGACCGAGGTGAACTACACCGACATCAGCGACCCGTTCTACTTCCAGGACCTGGAGTCCGACCAGATCGGCGTCGAGAGCAAAGACATCCTCGACCAGCAAGGCGCACTGACTTACCGGGGCGACACCTACACCGCACGGTTGAATGCGCATGCCTATGAAATGGCGACCATTTCGCAGATCACGCCTTACAACCGCCTGCCGCAGATCACCCTCAACGGCACGCTGCCGTTCCAGCCGGGCGGGTTGAACTTCGAGTACGAGACGGAAGCGGTACGGTTCGACCGCGATCTGAAAGATGGCCTCGTTTTCAACAAAGACGGCAACCTCGATGACAGTGTCGGCGGCATCGCAACCGGCCAGCGCATCGATGAAAACATCACAGGCATCGCACGGGCCAACGGCACACGGTTGAACCTCGCGCCGTCCATGAGCCTGCCGATGGAAAACAGCTACGGCTATGTCACGCCCAAGCTGAAATACGTCTACACCCAATACGATCTGGACCTGGACGGCCAGGGCAAGGCCCAGGCTCAGGCGCAGTCCTCGCTAGCGGGCTACGGTAGCTACAGCAGCTCGATCGACCGCTCGATCCCGATCCTGAGCGTCGACAGCGGCCTGTACTTCGACCGCAACACCTCGATGTTCGGCACCAACTACCGCCAGACCCTCGAGCCGCGCCTGTACTACCTGTACGTGCCGAACAAGGACCAGAAGGACATTCCGCTCTTCGACACCTCCGAAACCCTGTTCAGCTACGACTCGCTGTTCCGCGACAACCGCTTCTCCGGCACCGACCGCATCGGCGACGAGAACAAGCTGTCGCTGGGCGTGACCACGCGCTGGATCGAGGACAACGGCTTCGAGCGCCAGACCTTCAGCATCGGCCAAGCCCTGTACTTCAAGGATCGCGAAGTGCAACTGCCAGGCATCGACTATCGCGATCGCGAGGGCAGCACGTCGGACGTCTCGCCGTACGCACTGGTCTATGGCTACCGCTTCAACCGCGACTGGCGCTTCAACTCCGATTTCAACTGGGATCCGGACAGCCACAGCACCCGTTCGGGCAGCGCGATGTTCCACTACCAGCCTGAGGACGAGCCGAACAAGATCGTCAACCTCGGCTACCGCTACCGCAATGACCAAGTCGTCTTCGACTCCTCGACCGGTACCTGGAAAGTGGGCGGCGATTACGGCAATCCGGGCGATGCGAACTACGTCAAGGACTACTACAAGATCCAGCAGCACGACTTCTCGGTCATCTGGCCGATCGTCCCGCAGTGGAGCGTCATCGCCCGCTGGCAGCACGACTACAACCGCAACCGCACCCTGGAAGCCATGGGCGGTTTCGAGTACGACAACTGCTGCTGGAAACTGCGCTTGATCAACCGTTACTGGCTCGACTTCGACGATTACAGCCAGGCGGCCCCACAAAACGAGAAGGGTGACCACGGCATCTTCCTGCAAGTCGTCCTCAAGGGCCTCGGCAGCGTAGCTGGCAAGAAAGTCGAATCCTTCCTCGACCAAGGCATTCAAGGTTACCGCGAACGTGAAGAACAAGCTTTTTGATCGCCTCCGCCCAGCGCTGCTGGGCGTCGCAATGCTGAGTGGCGCGGTGCATGCCGCCGTGCAGCCTCTGGACCGTGTGGTGGCCATCGTCGACAACGACGTGGTCATGCAGAGCCAACTGGATCAGCGTACCCGCGAAGTCCAGCAGACCATCGCCAAGCGCGGCGGCGGCGTGCCGCCAGCCGGCGCGCTGCAACAGCAAGTGCTCGAACGACTGATCGTCGAGAACCTGCAACTGCAACTGGGCGAGCGTTCCGGCATCCGCATCACCGACGAAGAACTGAACCAGGCCATCGGCACCATCGCCCAGCGCAATGGCATGTCGCTGGACCAGTTCCGCGCCGCGCTCTCCCACGACGGCCTGTCGTTCGAGGACGCCCGCGAGCAGGTCAAGCGCGAGATGATCATCAGCCGCGTGCGCCAGCGCCGGGTCGCCGAACGTATTCAGGTATCGGAGCAGGAAGTGAAGAACTTCCTCGCTTCGGACATGGGCAAGATGCAGCTGTCGGAAGAGTACCGATTGGCCAACATCCTCATTCCCACGCCCGAAAGCGCCAACTCCGACACCATCCAGGCGGCTGCGCGCAAGGCTGGCGACGTGTACCAGAAGTTGCGCCAGGGCGCGGACTTCGGTCAGATGGCGATTTCCCAGTCGGCCAGCGAAAACGCCTTGGAAGGCGGCGAGATGGGCTGGCGTAAAGCCGGGCAACTGCCACCGGACTTCGCCAAACTGCTGGGCAGCATGAGCACGGGCGACATCACTCAGCCCATTCGCATCCCCAACGGCTTCATCATCCTCAAGCTCGAGGAGAAGCGCGGCGGTACTGCCAACGTGTTGCGTGACGAAGTGCATGTGCGCCACATCCTGATCAAACCCACCGAGATCCGTAGCGACGCGGCGACCGAGCAACTGGCCGAGCGTCTTTACGAGCGCATCAAGAACGGTGAGGATTTCGCCGAGCTGGCGAAAAGCTTCTCGGAAGATCCGGGTTCGGCGCTCAACGGCGGCGATCTGAACTGGGTCGACCCCAACAGCCTGGTGCCCGAGTTCCGCGAGCAGATGGCCTCCGCCGAGCAAGGCGTGGTGACCCGTCCGTTCCGCACCCAATACGGCTGGCACGTGCTGGAAGTGCTGGGCCGTCGCGCCACCGACAGCACCGAGCAAGCGCGTGAGCAACAAGCCCTGAGCGTGCTGCGCAACCGCAAGTACGACGAAGAGCTGCAAACCTGGCTGCGCCAGATTCGCGACGAAGCCTACGTCGAAATCAAGCTGCCTGGCGCCGACCAGGCCGCACAGTGAAGCCACTGCGCTTCGCGCTCACCCCGGGCGAACCGGCCGGCATAGGTCCTGACCTGTGCCTGCTGCTCGCCACCCAGGCCCAGCCCCATCCCCTGATCGCCATCACCGACCGTGACCTGCTCGACGAGCGGGCCACGCAGTTGGGGCTGGTGATCGACCTGCAGTTGGTGGCACCCGGCCAGTGGCCGGACGCACCCGCACCGGCAGGCAGCCTCTACGTCTGGCACACCCCTCTGGCCCATCCTGCGATGGCTGGAAAGCTCGACAAGGCCAATGCGCCTTTCGTATTGGAAACCCTGACGCGCGCTGGCCTGGGCTGCCTGAACGGCGACTTTGCCGGCATGATCACCGCCCCTGTGCACAAGGGCGTGATCAACGAAGGAGGCGTCGCCTTTTCCGGCCATACCGAATTCCTGGCCGAGCTGACCCACACCGCGCAAGTGGTGATGATGCTCGCCACCGGCGACCTGCGGGTCGCGCTGGTGACCACCCATCTGCCGTTGCGTGAGGTGGCCGACGCCATCACTGCCGAGCGACTGGAGCGGGTCACGCGCATTCTGCACAACGACCTGCGTGACAAGTTCGGCATCGCCCAGCCGCGCATCCTGGTCTGCGGCCTCAACCCCCATGCCGGGGAGAGCGGCCACCTGGGCCGCGAAGAAATCGACATCATCGAACCCGCCCTGGAGCGCCTGCGCAGCGAAGGCATGGACCTGCGCGGCCCCCTGCCGGCCGATACCCTGTTTACCCCCAAATATCTGGAGCACTGCGATGCGGTGCTGGCGATGTACCACGACCAAGGCCTGCCCGTGCTCAAGTACAAGGGCTTCGGCGCTGCGGTGAATGTCACGCTGGGCCTACCGATCGTTCGCACGTCGGTCGACCACGGCACCGCGCTGGACCTCGCCGGCACTGGCCGCGTCGACACCGGCAGCCTGCGCGTCGCGCTGGAAACCGCCTACCAGATGGCCGAGAACCGACCATGAACGAGCATTACCAACACCGGGCGCGCAAGCGCTTCGGGCAGAACTTCCTGCATGACGCTGGCGTCATCGACCGCATCCTGCGCGCCATCCACGCCAAACCAGGCGAACACCTGCTGGAAATCGGTCCTGGCCAGGGCGCCCTCACCGAAGGGCTGCTCAACAGCGGCGCACACCTGGACGTCGTCGAGCTGGACAAGGACCTGGTGCCGATCCTGCAGCACAAGTTCCGCCACTGCGACAACTTCCGCCTGCACCAGGGCGATGCGTTGAAGTTCGACTTCAACCAGTTGCAAGTGCCCGAACGCAGCCTGAAAGTGGTCGGCAACCTGCCCTACAATATCTCCACGCCGTTGATCTTCCACCTGTTGGCCCACGCCCATCTGATCCGCGACATGCACTTCATGCTGCAGAAGGAAGTGGTCGAACGCATGGCCGCCGGCCCAGGCGGCGGGGACTGGGGAAGGCTGTCGATCATGGTGCAGTACCACTGCCGGGTCGAGCACCTGTTCAATGTCGGCCCTGGAGCGTTCAACCCACCGCCCAAAGTGGACTCGGCCATCGTCCGCCTGGTGCCCCATGCAACGCCGCCGCACCCGGCCAAAGACCCTGCCCTGCTCGAGCGGGTGGTCCGCGAAGCCTTCAACCAGCGCCGCAAGACCCTGCGCAACACACTCAAGGGCCTGCTCGACAATGCCGCGATCGAGGCTGCTGGCGTCGATGGCAGCCTGCGCCCCGAACAACTCGATCTGAGCGCCTTCGTGCGCCTGGCCGATCAGTTGGCCGCCCAACAAGCCGGCGCCTGAGCGCAACGGTAAGCCCTGCGCATCAGGTGTACCGGTCGGCCCATCGGCTGGTCGGTATCCCCTTCAATGCCCTAGACTGCAACCATTGCCGTTGCCGCCTCTCTGCCCAAGGCCCTTGCATGTCCGATCCCCGCTACCAGATCGACGTCAGCGTCGTGACCCGTTACCTCAAAGACCAGTCCGACCCCGACGCTCTGCGCTTCGCCTTTGCCTACACGATCACCGTGCACAACACTGGCAACGTGACCGCCACCCTGATCTCCCGCCATTGGTTGATCACCAACGGCGATGGCGAGGTCGAGGAAGTACGCGGCGCCGGAGTGGTCGGCCAGCAGCCCTCCATCCCGCCCGGCGCTTCGCACACTTACAGCAGCGGCTCGGTGATCGCCACACGGGTCGGCACCATGCAGGGCAGCTACCAGATGCTGGCCGATGACGGCACACAGTTCGAAGCCTCGATCGCGCCGTTCCGCCTGGCCGTGCCTGGGGCGCTGCACTGATGGCGGTATACGCGGTCGGCGACCTGCAAGGCTGTTTGCAACCGCTCAAGTGCCTGTTGCAACGCGTGAAGTTCGACCCTTCGGTCGACCGGCTGTGGCTGGTCGGCGACCTGGTCAACCGCGGCCCCGAATCGCTGGAGACCTTGCGCTTTCTCTACAGCATGCGCGACTCGCTGGTCTGCGTGCTCGGCAATCACGACCTGCATCTGCTGGCGGCCTGGCGCAACATCGATCGACTGAAAAAGGGCGATACGCTGCGCGAGGTGCTCGAAGCGCCAGACGCCGAGCAACTGCTGGGCTGGCTGCGTCAGCAGAAACTGCTTCACTACGACGAGCCGCGCGCAGTGGCCATGGTACATGCCGGCATCCCCCCGCAGTGGACCCTGGGTACGGCGCTGGAGCTGGCCGCCGAGGTCGAGCAGGTGTTGCGCGACGATGAACGTCTCAAGCCTTTCCTCGACGGCATGTACGGTAACGAACCGAACAAGTGGAGCAAGCGCCTGACCGGCGTGGAGCGCCTGCGAGTGATCACCAATTATTTCACCCGCATGCGTTTCTGTACGGCCGAAGGCAAGCTCGATTTCAAGAGCAAGGAAGGTCTGGACGACGCGCCCAAGGGATACAAGCCCTGGTTCGCCCATAAAGGCCGCCGCTCGCGGCACGTCGACATCATTTTCGGCCATTGGGCCGCGCTCGAGGGACGGGTCAGCGAACCTGGCGTGATCGCGCTGGACACCGGCTGCGTCTGGGGCGGTGCCATGACCCTGTACGACCTCGACAACGGTCAATACTACCGTTGCGATTGCGCCGAAGGCGGCGCGCTGCGCACTGCGGCCGCCCTTGCCCACCCCATAGACCAGCCCTGAAGGAGACATCCATGAGCGAGTTCAAGCGCATTTCCCCCGAGCAAGCCCAAGCCCTGCGCGAGCAAGGCGCCGTGGTGGTCGACATCCGCGATCCGCAAGCCTTCGGCGGCGGGCACATCCAAGGTGCTCAGCACCTGGACAACCACTCGGTCGCCGATTTCATCCGCCAAGCCGACCTCGATGCGCCGACCGTCGTTGTCTGCTATCACGGCAACTCCAGCCAGAGCGCTGCGGCATACCTCGTTGGGCAGGGATTCTCTGACGTATACAGCCTCGACGGTGGTTTCGAGCTGTGGCACAGCACCTACCCGGACGCGATCGCCCAAGGCCAGCCGGAATAATTTTTCATAGTCTCTACAGCCCGCGTTGGCCGCGGGCTTGCGCCTCGACCGATGCAATTGGAAGAGGCGATCTCTTCCTTCCGTCCTTGACCTTGCGCAGAACCAACTATCCTTAAGCCCAGGCCATCCAAACAGGGGAGAGCCGGTACACCGGCGCGCGGGTCATCGGCAGCGGTACACAGGTGTTCTGGGGGGGATAACGGCAATCGGTAGCACCGCTTGCCTGCCAGCATCAGCTGAATGATCCGACGTCGGCTCCACGTATCGAGCGAGGTGACGTCATGAGCATTTTTAGCCATTTCCAACAGCGTTTCGAGTCGACGCGACAAGAGGAACTCTCGCTTCAAGAGTACCTTGAGCTGTGCAAGGAAGACCGCCGCGCCTATGCCTCGGCAGCCGAACGGCTACTGACGGCGATCGGTGAGCCGGAATTGATCGACACTTCCACCAACTCCAGGTTGTCGCGCATCTTTTCCAACAAGGTCATTCGCCGTTATCCCGCATTCGCCGATTTCCACGGCATGGAAGAATGCATCGACCAGATCGTCTCCTACTTCCGGCATGCCGCCCAAGGCCTGGAAGAGAAGAAACAGATTCTCTACTTGCTGGGCCCGGTCGGCGGCGGTAAATCGTCCCTTGCCGAAAAGCTCAAGCAACTCATGGAGAAAGAGCCTTTCTATGCCATCAAGGGTTCGCCGGTCTTCGAGTCGCCCTTGGGTCTGTTCAATGCCAACGAAGACGGTGCCATCCTCGAAGAAGAGTACGGTATCAGCCGACGCTACCTGAGCACCATCATGTCGCCTTGGGCTACCAAGCGCCTGCAGGAATTCGGCGGCGACATCTCCAAGTTCCGTGTGGTGAAGCTCTATCCCTCGATCCTCAATCAGATCGCCATCGCCAAGACCGAGCCGGGCGACGAGAACAACCAAGACATCTCGGCGCTGGTAGGCAAAGTCGATATCCGCAAACTGGAAGAATTCCCACAGAACGACGCCGATGCCTACAGCTATTCGGGTGCGCTGTGCCGAGCTAACCAGGGGCTGATGGAATTCGTCGAGATGTTCAAGGCGCCGATCAAGGTGCTGCACCCGTTGCTTACGGCTACCCAGGAGGGCAACTACAACAGCACCGAAGGCTTGGGCGCAATTCCCTACACCGGGATTCTGCTGGCGCACTCCAACGAATCGGAATGGCATACCTTCCGCAACAACAAGAACAACGAGGCGTTCATCGACCGGATCTATATCGTCAAGGTACCGTACTGCCTACGTGTCAGCGACGAGATCAGAATCTACGACAAACTGCTCGCCAACAGCTCGTTGGCCAAGGCCCACTGCGCACCGGACACGCTGAAGATGCTGGCGCAGTTCACTTCGCTGTCGCGGCTCAAGGAGCCGGAAAACTCCAACATCTATTCGAAGATGCGGGTCTATGACGGCGAAAACCTCAAGGACACCGACCCCAAGGCCAAGTCGATCCAGGAATACCGCGACACGGCCGGCGTCGACGAAGGCATGAACGGTCTGTCCACACGTTTCGCTTTCAAGATTCTGTCCAAGGTCTTCAACTTCGACCCGCACGAAGTGGCGGCCAACCCTGTGCATCTGCTGTATGTGCTGGAACAGCAGATCGAACAGGAACAGTTCCCCGCCGAAACCCGCGAGCGCTATCTGCGCTTCCTCAAGGAATACCTGGCGCCGCGCTATATCGAGTTCATCGGCAAGGAAATCCAGACCGCGTATCTGGAGTCCTACAGCGAATACGGTCAGAACATCTTCGACCGCTATGTGCTGTACGCCGACTTCTGGATCCAGGACCAGGAGTACCGCGATCCGGAAACCGGAGAGATCCTCAACCGCGTGGCCCTCAACGAAGAGCTGGAGAAAATCGAGAAGCCGGCAGGCATCAGTAACCCGAAAGACTTCCGTAACGAAATCGTCAACTTCGTATTGCGTGCGCGCGCCAACAACAACGGCAAGAACCCAAGCTGGCTGAGCTACGAGAAGCTGCGGGTGGTGATCGAGAAGAAGATGTTCTCCAACACCGAAGACTTGCTACCGGTCATCAGTTTCAACGCCAAAGCGAGCAAAGAGGACCAGAAAAAACACAACGACTTCGTCACGCGGATGGTGGAACGTGGCTATACCGATAAGCAGGTACGTCTGCTGTCGGAATGGTACCTGCGGGTCAGGAAATCGCAGTAAGGCGGCAAGTGGCAGGCTTCGGCTGCCAAACCTCTGGAGCATCGGGCGTGAGCCCGGTGCCAGGGTTTTGCCCAGTGCCAGCTGCTCTTGCTTGCAGCGCGAGGCTTATGGCTTGCAGCTGCTCCCAGCGACCGGAGGAACCATGAGCTATGTAATCGACCGACGCCTGAACGGCAAGAACAAGAGCACGGTCAATCGCCAGCGCTTCTTGCGGCGTTACCGTGACCACATCAAAAAGGCGGTCGAAGAGGCCGTCGGCCGGCGTTCCATCACCGATATGGAGCACGGCGAACAGATCAGCATCCCAGGCCGCGACATCGACGAGCCGGTGCTGCACCATGGTCGTGGTGGCAAGCAGACCATTGTGCATCCGGGCAACAAGGAGTTCACGGCCGGTGAGCAGATCGCCCGGCCCAAGGGCGGCGGTGGTGGCGGCAGCGGCCCCGGCAAGGCGGGCAACTCCGGCGAAGGCATGGACGAGTTCGTCTTCCAGATCACCCAGGAAGAGTTTCTCGAATTCATGTTCGAGGACCTGGAGCTGCCCAATCTGGTCAAGCGGCACCTCAACGGCACCGACACCTTCAAGACCGTACGCGCCGGTGTCAGCAGCGAGGGCAACCCGTCGCGCATCAACATCGTACGCACGCTGCGTTCGGCCCACTCCCGGCGCATCGCACTGACCGGCAGCAGCCGCGCGGCGTTGCGCAAGGCCGAAGCCGAGTTGGCCCGGCTGAAAGTGGAAGAGCCGGCCAATTTCACCGACATCCAAGCGGTCGAGGCCGAAATCGAGCGGTTGCGGGCGCGCATCAACCGCCTGCCCTTCCTCGACACCTTCGACCTCAAATATAACCTGCTGGTCAAGCAGCCCAACCCTAGCTCCAAAGCGGTGATGTTCTGCCTGATGGACGTGTCCGGCTCCATGACCCAAGCCACCAAGGACATCGCCAAGCGCTTCTTCATCCTGCTGTATCTGTTCCTCAAGCGTAATTACGACCGCATCGACGTGGTGTTCATCCGCCACCACACCAGCGCCCGCGAGGTGGACGAAGAAGAGTTCTTCTACTCGCGGGAAACCGGCGGCACCATCGTGTCGAGCGCGCTCAAGCTGATGCAGGAGATCATGGCCGAGCGCTACCCCACCAACGACTGGAACATCTACGCTGCCCAAGCTTCGGACGGCGACAACTGGAACGACGACTCGCCCATCTGCCGAGACATCCTGTCCAAGCAGATCATGCCCCATGTGCAGTACTACACCTACGTCGAGATCACCCCGCGCGAACACCAGGCGCTGTGGTACGAGTACGAGCGCATGGGCGAAGCCTTCCCCGACACGTTCGCCCAACAGCAACTGGTCTCGGCCGGTGACATCTACCCGGTCTTCCGTGAACTCTTCCAGCGCAGGTTAGCCACATGACCGCCAGAGCCCAGCGACGCCAACCCATTTCCACCGGTTCCGAGTGGACGTTCGAGCTCATCCAGACCTACGACAGGGAGATCAGTCGTCTGGCCGCGCGCTACGCTCTGGACACCTACCCCAACCAGATCGAGGTGATCACCGCCGAACAGATGATGGACGCCTATGCTTCGGTGGGCATGCCCTTGGGTTATCACCACTGGTCTTACGGCAAGCAGTTCCTCAGCACCGAGAAGTCCTATACACGTGGCCAGATGGGGCTGGCGTACGAGATCGTGATCAACTCCGATCCGTGCATCGCCTACCTGATGGAAGAGAACACCATGTGCATGCAGGCCTTGGTGATCGCCCATGCCTGCTACGGGCACAACAGCTTCTTCAAGGGCAACTACCTGTTCCGCACCTGGACCGACGCCACCTCGATCATCGACTATCTGGTGTTCGCCAAGCAGTACATCAGCCAGTGCGAAGAACGCCATGGTATCGACGCCGTGGAAGACCTCATCGACTCGTGCCACGCCCTGATGAACTATGGCGTCGACCGCTACAAACGGCCCTACCCCATTTCCGCCGAAGAGGAACGCCGGCGCCAGACCGAACGCGAAGAGTACCTGCAACGGCAGATCAACGACCTCTGGCGCACCATCCCGAAAAGCGCGGAAAAAGATGATGGCAGGGACTTCGCACGTTTCCCCGCAGAGCCGCAGGAAAACATCCTCTACTTCATCGAGAAACATGCGCCACTGCTCGAATCCTGGCAGCGGGAGGTGGTGCGTATCGTGCGCAAGATCGCGCAGTATTTCTACCCACAGCGCCAGACGCAGGTGATGAACGAGGGGTGGGCCACCTTCTGGCACTACACGTTGATGAACGATCTCTACGACGAAGGCCTGGTGACCGACGGCTTCATGATGGAGTTCTTGCAGTCGCACACCAGCGTAGTGTTCCAGCCCGGCTTCGACAGTCCCTATTACAGCGGTATCAACCCTTACGCACTGGGTTTTGCCATGTACACCGACATACGTCGCATGTGCGAGCACCCCACCGACGAGGATCGTCACTGGTTCCCGGAAATCGCCGGTAGCGACTGGCTGCCCACCCTGAAATTCGCCATGAGCAGCTTCAAGGACGAGAGCTTCATCCTGCAATACCTGTCGCCCAAGGTGATGCGCGACCTGAAACTGTTCAGCATTCTGGATGACGACCAGCGTGACGACCTGCTGGTGCCGGCCATCCATGACGAATCGGGTTATCGGACAATCCGTGAACAATTGGCAGCCCAGTACAACCTGGGCAACCGCGAGCCGAACGTGCAGATCTGGAGCATCGACCGCCGCGGCGACCGCTCGCTGACCCTTCGCCATCAACAGCACAACCGCAAGCCTCTGGGCGATTCCACCGAAGAGGTCATGCGCCACCTCCACAGGTTGTGGGGCTTCGACGTGCACTTGGAAACCGTACAAGGCGAACAGGTGATGAAAACCCATCACATGCCACCGCGCAGCGAACATGGCGAAGCTCATGACTATGGGCGCCTGGACATGGCCGCCCGCCATCCATGAGGCGACGCACGCCAGTGTAGGCTCACAGGGTATGCTGTGGGCCTGCACTGGAGACGTTTATGCACATTTACAAAGTTGGCGGCGCGGTACGCGACCGTTTGCTCGGCCTCGTCGTAAGCGATGTCGATTGGGTGGTGGTGGGCGCCACTGTCGAACAGATGCACGAGCAGGGTTATCGCCCAGTGGGCGCCGACTTCCCGGTATTCCTGCATCCCAGGACCAACGAGGAGTACGCCCTGGCCCGCACCGAGCGCAAGAGCGGTCGCGGTTATGGCGGATTCACCTTTCACGCCAGCCCCGAGGTGACGCTGGAGCAGGACTTGCTCCGCCGTGACCTGACCATCAACGCCATGGCCGAAGATCAACAGGGCAACCTGTACGACCCCTATCATGGGCAACGCGATCTGCAAGCCAAGCTGCTGCGTCACGTCTCCCCTGCTTTCGCCGAAGACCCTTTGCGCGTGCTGCGCGTGGCGCGATTCGCTGCCCGCTATGCACCTCTTGGCTTTGGCGTGGCCGAAGAAACGCTGGCGCTGATGCGCCAGATCAGCGAGTCGGGCGAGCTGCAAGCACTGACTGCCGAGCGCAGCTGGAAGGAAATCGAACGCGCTCTGATGGAGGCGCAGCCACAGGTGTTCATCCAAGTGCTGCGCGATTGCGGCGCGCTCGCGCAGCTCATGCCGGAAGTCGACGCACTGTTCGGCGTGCCGCAGCCCGAAGCCCATCATCCGGAAATCGACAGTGGCGTCCATACCCTGGCGGTGTTGCAACAGGCTGCGCTGCACCGTCAGCCGCTGAGCGTGCGTTGGGCCTGCCTGCTGCACGACCTGGGCAAGGGCACCACGCCTCCGGAGCAATGGCCGCGGCATATCGCCCACGAACATCGGGGTGTGAAGCTGATCAAGGCGGTCAACCAGCGCTTCAAGGCGCCCAAGGAATGCCAGGAACTGGCGCTACTGGTCGGCGAATACCATACCCACGGCCATCGCGCGCTGGAATTGCGGCCAGACACGCTGCTGGAGCTGCTGCAAAAATTCGACGTGTACCGACGTCCACAGCGCTTCGAAGACTTCATCGCCGCATGCGAAATGGACGCTCGCGGCCGATTGGGCCTGGAGAATCGACCTTATCTACAGGCCGAGTACCTGCGCGAAGCGGCCAAGGTAGCCCGCGCTGCCAGCGCGCAGCACCTGATCGATCAGGGACTGGCCGGCAAGGCCTTGGGCGATGCGATCAAGCGCGAGCGGCTGAATGCATTGAAGGCATTCAAAGCGGCACGCATGGCTGCGAAAGGCTGATGCCCAACGTTCGGCCCTCCCCATACCGGGCCGGGCCGCCGCTCATCACATGGCAGTGAGTTGCCTGCCGCGCCATTCGAACGATACCGGGGCGAGCACTTGTCGAATGTCGGCCTCTTGCCACAGCTGCGCCATGCTTTTGCCAGCCAGCGGGTGCTGCAGGTCGGGCGCGAGCAGTGCCAACGGCCAGAGCACGAAGGCATTCTTGAGGATCTCGGCACGGGGCAGTACCAAGCCATCGAAGGTGCCGTGCCAGTCGCGGAACATCAATACGTCGATGTCCAGCGGCAAGCCCTTGCGATCTGCGGCATAGCGACCGTTGTCGGCCTCGATGAATTTCAGGCGTCGGTCGAGTTCGAGCAGTGGCAGCGTCGTTTGGCCGGTGACCACCAGGTTGATGAACGGGCCGCTCTTGATGCCCACCGGATCGCTTTCGAAAGCGGCCGAACAACGCATGTCGCTCAGCAGATCGGCCAGCGCATCGAGCCCCGCGCACAGATGGCGTTCGCGCTCGATGTTGCTGCCCAGCCCCAGATATACCGTGCTCAGAGACATCCGCGCTCGATCTCCACGCCAACACCACCGCGGGCTGCCGGGATGGCGCCCGGCTTGGTCACCTTCAGGCTCATCCAGGCGATGCCGAATTCCTGCATCAAGGCCGCGGCCAAGCGCTCGGCGAAGGTTTCCACCAGTTCGAAACGCGCCTGCTCGGCGAATGCCTGGATACGCGCGGTGACGGTGGCGTAGTCGAGCGTCAGGCTCAGGTCGTCGTCGGCGGCGGCAGGGCGGTTGTCCCAGGCAAAGCGCAGGTCAAGGCGCAGGCACTGCCGAATGTCGCGCTCCCAGTCATAGGCGCCGATGACGGTATCGACTTCCAGGCCTTCGATGAACACTCTGTCCAAGCACTTCTCTCCACAGCACGACAAGGGCGACTGGCGCCGTTAGAATCGGGGCGTTCTCGCCCGGAATAGTTAGCATGTTTTGGTCATTGGCACTGTTTGCCTACCTGCTCGGCTCACTGTCCTTCGCCATCGTCCTCAGCCGACTGGCAGGCAGCCCCGACCCGCGCTCGAGCGGCTCCGGCAATGCCGGCGCCACCAACATGCTGCGGCTGGCGGGCCGCCGAATGGCGATCCTGACCCTGTTGGGCGACCTGTGCAAGGGCAGCGTACCGGTACTGCTGGCCAAGCTGGCCGGCCTCGACCTGCAAGCGCAGGCCTGGATCGGCCTATGTGCCGTGGTAGGCCACGTATTCCCGGTGTACTTCCGCTTCCATGGCGGCAAGGGCGTGGCCACCGCCGCCGGCATGTTGATGGTGGTGTACCCGCCGGCGGCCCTGTTGGCGATCGGGGCCTGGTCGCTGACCTTGCATCTGAGCCGCACCAGCTCCCTCGCCGCCTTGATCGCTACCCCGCTGACCTTGCCACTGCTGGCCTGGCGCCAGGCCGACGCCCTGCTGCCGGTCACTCTGCTTACCTTGCTGATCGTCTGGAGCCACCGCAGCAACCTGCGCGACCTGTGGGCAGGGCGCGAGCGGCATTTCTGAATGCCGAAGGGCCGCACAGCGCCCCTGCAACCGATGCAGGCTCAAATCGCCGGCAACTGCTCCATCGGCCAACGGGCCTGCACGCTGATCGCCAGGTCCTGGCGCTGCCCGGCGAGTAAACGCTGGCAACCGGCATAGGCGATCATCGCGCCGTTGTCGGTGCAGAACTGCGGGCGTGCGTAATAGACGTTGCCCTTGATGCTCGCCAGCATGTCCTCGAGCGAGGCCCGCAGCGCCTTGTTGGCGCTCACGCCGCCCGCGATGACCAGACGCTTGAGGCCGGTCTGCTGCAGGGCGCGCTTGCACTTGATGGTCAAGGTATCGACCACCGCCTGCTGGAACGCCAGGGAAATGTCGCAGCGGGTCTGTTCGGTGTCGTCGCCTGCAGCGCAGCACTGTTGCCAGGCGGTGAGGGTCGAGGTTTTCAGGCCGCTGAAGCTGAATTCCAGTCCTGGCCGATCGGTCATGGGCCGTGGGAACTTGAAGCGCCCCGGTGTACCGCGCTCGGCCAGGCGAGCGATTTCCGGACCGCCTGGGTAGTTGAGGCCGATGAGTTTGGCGGTCTTGTCGAACGCCTCGCCGGCGGCGTCGTCCAGGCTCTCGCCCAGCAGCTGGTATTGGCCGATACCGTCGACCCGAACCAGTTGGGTATGCCCCCCCGACACCAACAAAGCGACGAACGGGAATGCCGGTGGCTGCGCTTCGAGCATCGGCGCCAGCAGATGGCCTTCCATGTGGTGCACGCCCAGGGCTGGAATGTCCCAAGCGAAAGCCAATGCCTGCGCGCAGGACGCCCCCACCAGCAAGGCACCGACCAGACCCGGGCCTGCGGTGTAGGCGATGGCGTCGATGTCGCCAGGTACACGCTCGGCGCTGGCCAGGACTTCGCGGATCAGCGGCAGCATGCGCTTGACGTGGTCGCGTGAGGCCAACTCCGGCACCACGCCGCCGTAGACGCGGTGAAGGTCGATCTGGCTGAACAGGGCATCGGCCAACAGACCGCGCTCGCTGTCATATAATGCGACGCCAGTCTCGTCGCAGGATGTTTCCAAGCCCAGTACTAACATGGGTGCGTGCCTTGTGGAGGCTGAATTCGAAGCGGCGCATGATAGTCGCCGCGCCAGGTACCGACCAGCGGTTTTCGATCAGAGGCTTTGCATTCCTGCTGGCGACGGGGTAACATCCGCAACCCTTGAAAACCGACGTTCTCCAGCACACCTTTGTTTTGCCAGGAGTCCGTCTACCCCGGTAATGAATAAGGTAGCCCTGGATGCCAGCCGTCAAAGTTAAAGAGAACGAACCCTTCGACGTAGCTCTGCGTCGCTTCAAGCGCTCCTGCGAAAAAGCCGGTGTATTGGCTGAAGTTCGCAGCCGCGAGTTCTACGAGAAGCCGACTTCGGAGCGTAAGCGTAAAGCTGCCGCCGCTGTAAAGCGTCACGCCAAGAAGGTTCAGCGCGAACAGCGCCGCGCCGTTCGCCTGTACTGATACAGACGCACGTCGCAAAGCTTCTGCCAAAGCCCGGCCATCGCGCCGGGCTAATGGCAGTTGTAGTTTCAATCCCTGAGCCATGCGCTTTGGGCGCCCCGGCACAAGCCACGGGCACTTCGCGACATTCGTCAGGCCTGGTCTTCGACCAGTGGTGCACGTTTTACTGACGGGCCTTCCGAGGCCACCCACGCGCACGTTCCACCCCGCATTCCTTTCTTTTTCATCACTGGCCGCTACGTTGCGTTTGCGCGCGGGCGTCTAAACTTGCCAGTCGCCAGATGACGAGACCGCCATGGCCGGGCTGATTCCGCAGAGTTTCATCGATGACCTCCTCAACCGCACCGACATCGTCGATGTGGTGAGCTCGCGCCTGCAGTTGAAGAAGACCGGCAAGAACCTGTCCGCCTGCTGCCCGTTCCACAAGGAGAAAAGCCCCTCCTTCACCGTCAGCCCCGACAAGCAGTTCTACTACTGCTTCGGCTGCGGTGCCGGCGGCAACGCGCTCGGTTTCATCATGGACCACGACAACCTGGACTTCCCCCAGGCGGTCGAGGAGCTGGCCCGCGCAGCCGGCATGGAAATTCCGCGCGAGGAAGGCCGGCGCAACCAGAAACCGCGCCAGCCGACCGACTCGCCGCTGTACCCATTGCTCGAAGCGGCCGCCGAGTTCTTCCGCCAGGCGCTGCGCAACCATCCGACGCGCAAGTCTGCGGTCGAGTACCTCAAAGGCCGTGGTCTGTCCGGCGAGATCGCACGCGACTTCGGCCTGGGCTTCGCACCACCCGGCTGGGACAACCTGCTCAAGCATCTGGGCGCCGACACCTTGCAACAAAAGGTGATGATCGATGCCGGCTTGTTGATCGAAAACGCCGAGAGCGGCAAGCGTTACGACCGCTTCCGTGACCGTGTGATCTTCCCGATTCGCGACAGTCGCGGGCGCGTCATCGCTTTCGGCGGTCGGGTGCTGGGCGACGACAAGCCCAAATACCTGAACTCGCCGGAAACCCCGGTGTTCCACAAAGGCCAGGAGCTGTACGGGCTGTACGAGGCCCGCAAGCACAACCGCAACCTCGACGAGATCATCGTCGTCGAAGGCTACATGGACGTCATCGCCCTGGCCCAGCAAGGCCTGCGCAACGCAGTGGCCACCCTCGGCACCGCGACCAGCGAAGAACACTTGAAGCGCTTGTACCGAGTGGTACCCAGCGTGCTGTTCTGCTTCGACGGCGATCAGGCTGGGCGCAAGGCGGCCTGGCGGGCGCTGGAATCGGCCCTGCCGAGCCTGCAGGACGGCCGCCGAGCGCGCTTCCTGTTCCTGCCCGAAGGCGAAGACCCCGATACTCTGGTGCGCGCCGAGGGCACCGATGCCTTCCACGCCCGCATCAACCAGCATGCGCAGCCGCTCGCCGACTATTTCTTCGAGCAACTGAGCAACGAGGCCGATCCGCGCTCGCTGGAAGGCAAGGCGCATCTGGCTACCCTGGCAGCGCCGCTGATCGAGCAGGTGCCGGGCGCCAACCTGCGCCAGCTGATGCGCAACCGACTGCGCGAGATCACCGGCCTCGACCCGCAGCAAGTCGAACAACTGGCGCAAAGCGCGCCGCCCGCCAGCGCGCCCGATTACGATCCTGGCTATGACTACGACGCCATGGCCACCTTCACTCCCGACTACGGCGACATGCCGCACGTCGAGCATTACGCCGGCCATCAGGAACAACCCTCGTGGGGCGCACAAAAAGGCCAAGGCAAGAAACAGTGGCAGGACAAACCGTGGAAAAAAGGCGGCAAGCCCTGGCAGCGCGACGACCGCCGCGAGCCACCACCACGGGTGCCGGCACCCGTGGAACCGCCCACCCTGTCGGCGCTGCGTACCCTGCTGCACCATCCGTTGCTGGCCGGCAAGGTCGAGAACGCCAGCCACTTCGCCGACGAAGAGCATGTCTACAGCCAGTTGCTCGTGGCCCTGATCGAAGCGGCGCAGAAGAATCCTCGACTAAGCTCGATGCAACTCATCGCACGCTGGCACGGCACCGATCAGGGTCGATTGCTGCGGGCTCTGGCTGAAAAGGAGTGGTTGATTGACGGCGAAAACCTTGAACAACAGTTCATCGACACCATAACCAGCTTGTCCGCTCGTCAGCGCGAGCGAAGGCTTGAACATCTGATGAAAAAGGCGCGTCTAAGCGATAGCGGCCATGGGCCTGCGCTGTCGAGCGAGGAAAAAACCGAACTGGTCGCCCTGCTCATTCGTCATGTTCCAGCACAAACCCCGACCTCAACTGGCGCGTGAGGTCCTTGCTCGGGTATAATCCCCGGCTTGTTTTTTGCCCGCCAAGACCTTCAGTGGATAGGGTGTTATGTCCGGAAAAGCGCAACAGCAGTCTCGTATCAAAGAGTTGATCACCCGCGGTCGTGAGCAGGGCTACCTGACTTACGCGGAGGTCAACGACCACCTGCCGGAGGATATTTCAGATCCGGAACAGGTGGAAGACATCATCCGCATGATCAACGACATGGGGATCAACGTATTCGAGAGTGCTCCGGATGCGGATGCCCTTCTGTTGGCGGAAGCCGACACCGACGAAGCCGCGGCCGAAGAAGCTGCGGCAGCGTTGGCGGCCGTTGAAACCGATATCGGCCGTACGACCGACCCGGTGCGCATGTACATGCGTGAAATGGGTACCGTCGAACTGCTGACCCGCGAAGGCGAAATCGAAATCGCCAAGCGCATCGAGGAAGGCATCCGTGAAGTCATGGGCGCCATCGCCCACTTCCCGGGCACCGTCGACCACATCCTCAGCGAATACGAACGCGTCACCACCGATGCGGGCCGTTTGTCCGACGTCTTCAGCGGCTATATCGACCCTGACGACAACATCGCCTCGCCCAACGACGAAGTGCCCATTCCAGGTGCCAAGCCCGCTGCGGCCAAGCAGGAAGGCGACGAGGAAGAAGACGGCGACGATAACGGCGACGACAGCGAAGACGAAGTCGAGAGCGGTCCCGATCCAGAGCTGGCCCGTCAGCGTTTCGGCGCGGTCGCCGAGCAGCGCGACGCAACGCTCAAGGTGCTGAAGAAGCACGGCCGTGCGCACAAGGACAGCCTGGCCGCCATGGCCGCGCTGGCCGAGCTGTTCATGCCGATCAAGCTGGTGCCCAAACAGTTCGAGGCGCTGGTCGAGCGTGTCCGCAGTGCCCTGGAGCGTCTGCGTGCACAAGAGCGCGCCATCATGCAGCTGTGCGTGCGCGATGCCCGCATGCCGCGTGCCGACTTCCTGCGCCTGTTCCCCAGCAATGAAACCGACCAGACCTGGAGCGGTGACCTTGCCAAGCGCAGCACCAAATGGGCTGCGGCCCTGGGCGAGAAAGACGCGGCCATCGTGGCCTGCCAGCAGAAACTGATCGACCTCGAACAAGAGACCGGTCTGAGCGTTGCTGAAATCAAGGACATCAACCGCCGCATGTCCATCGGCGAAGCCAAGGCACGCCGCGCCAAGAAGGAAATGGTCGAGGCGAACCTCCGTCTGGTCATTTCCATCGCCAAGAAATACACCAACCGTGGCCTGCAATTCCTCGACCTGATCCAGGAAGGCAACATCGGTTTGATGAAAGCGGTGGACAAGTTCGAATACCGCCGCGGCTACAAGTTCTCGACCTACGCCACCTGGTGGATTCGTCAGGCGATCACCCGCTCCATCGCCGACCAGGCGCGCACCATCCGTATTCCGGTGCACATGATCGAAACGATCAACAAGCTCAACCGCATTTCCCGGCAGATGTTGCAGGAAATGGGTCGCGAGCCGACCCCGGAAGAACTGGGCGAGCGCATGGAGATGCCTGAGGACAAAATCCGCAAGGTCCTGAAGATCGCCAAAGAACCGATCTCCATGGAAACGCCGATCGGCGACGACGAAGACTCGCACCTGGGCGACTTCATCGAGGACTCGACCATGCAGTCCCCGATCGATGTGGCTACGGTCGAGAGCTTGAAAGAGGCTACCCGTGACGTACTGTCCGGGCTGACCGCACGCGAAGCCAAGGTGCTGCGCATGCGCTTCGGCATCGACATGAACACCGACCATACCCTCGAGGAGGTCGGCAAACAGTTCGATGTAACCCGCGAACGCATCCGTCAGATAGAAGCCAAAGCGCTGCGCAAGCTGCGCCACCCGACGCGAAGCGAGCACCTGCGCTCCTTCCTCGACGAGTGATGACAAACCCCGGCCCAGGCCGGGGTTTTTCTTTGTGGCGATTGTGCAAGCGCACGTCTAGACCGCAGCTTTCAGCGTTCTGCCAAGCAATACCTCGCGAAGCCGAGCACACTCGCAATGCCGGTCTACACTCGTTTGACATGTTCCCGGATCGAGACCCCTTCATGCGTTTGTCGCTGGCCCTGCTCACCCTGTTTCTTGCCACCTGGACGGCAACCGCCGGCGCCCTCACCCTCACCACAGAAGAAAACGCCTGGCTCAGGGCTCATCCACAGTTGCGCCTGGGTGGCGACGGTGCCTGGCCGCCTTTCGAATTCCGTAGCGGCGCAGGCCCCTTCCAAGGTCTGTCGGCCGACTATATAGCGCTGATCCAACAGCGCCTGCGCGTGGCCATGCAACCCGTCGCACCCGGTGATTGGGCGCACATGCTCGACCAGGCGCGCACTCAGCGCGTCGACCTGCTCGCAGCCATCATGGCGACGCCCGCGCGTCAGGAGTACCTGTCGTTCACCCGTCCCTATCTGGACTTTCCTATCGTCATCCTGGCACGCAAAGGCGGCCCACAGCCGCGTAACCTGCACGACCTGTATGGCTTGAAGATCGCCGTAGTGGAAGACTACGCACCCCACGAGTTGCTGCGCACCCACCATCCGGACCTCAGTCTGGTGACCCTACCCAACGTCAATTCGGTCTTGCAGGCCTTGGCCACCGGACAGGTAGACGCGGTGGTGAGCGATCTGGCATCGAGCATCTGGAGTCTGCGCGAAACCAAGCTCGATGGCCTGCACATCAGTGGTCAAACGCCCTACCGCTACCAACTGGCGATGGCCGCGCCACGTGAAAATGCGATTCTGGTGACGATCCTGGACAAGGTCCTGGCCGACCTCTCGGCAACCGAAGTGAGCGAGATTCAACGCCGCTGGGTGGCCGATGTGCTCGACCAGCGCAGCCTGTGGCACGACGTATTGGTCTATGGCCTGCCGGCGTTGCTGTTGCTCATCGCCGGGCTGGCCATGGTCATGCGCATCAATCGCCGGCTGAGTTCGGAAATATCCCGGCGCATGGCCCTGGAGCAGGAGCTGCGCAGCAGCGAGTACCACTACCGCAGCTTGGTCGAAAGCCTGTCGGCAGTAGCCTGGGAGGCCAATGCCGAGGATTTCACGTTCAGCTACGTCTCGCCCCATGCCGAAGGCCTGTTGGGCTACCCGCTCAAGGACTGGCTCAAGCCTGGGTTCTGGCACAGCATCCTGCACCCTGACGATGTTTTGCGTGCCCAGTCCTATTGCGAGCGCGAGACCGCCGCCAGCCGCCACCACAGCTTCGACTATCGGGTGATCTGCGCCGATGGCCACACCTTGTGGGTGCGCAACATCGTCAGCATGATCAGGCAGGGCCATGCGCCGCTGATGCGCGGGCTGATGATCGACATCAGCGAGACCAAGCGCACCGAGCATGCGCTGCGGTCATCGGAACAGAAGTTCGCCTCGGTGTTCGAGCAATGCCCCGACATCCTGGTCATCGCCCGGCACAGCGATGGCCGGTTGCTGGAAGTCAACGAAGCCTTCGAAGCACAGACCGGCCTGACGCGCAGCGAAGTCGTCGGCCACACGGCGACGGAGCTCGGTCTGTGGGAGGTCGAAGACGATTCCCCAGGGCTTCTGGAGCGCTTGCACCACGGCGGTATCCGCAATCTGGAAATGACCTTCCTGCGCAGTGATGGCCAACGCTTCACTGGCCTCACCTCTGCCGAGACCTTCGACCTCGATGGCGTCCTGGTTCTGGTCGTGGCCGTGCGCGACATCAGCCAATTGAAAGAAACCCAGCAGCAACTGCAAACCTCCGAGGAAAAGTTCGCCAAGGCGTTCCATGCGTCGCCCGATGGCCTGCTGCTCTCGCGCCAGAGCGATGGCTTGCTGATCGAGGCGAACGAGGGCTTCTGCCGTTTGACGGGTTACAACCTCAACACCAAGCGCGGCAGCCAGACAGCCGTGGACCTGAACATCTGGGCCGACCTGGAAGAGCGCCAGCGACTCGTCGGGCTGCTCAAACGCGACGGCTTCGTGCGGGACTTCAGCTGCCTGATCCGCCGTAGTGACGGCCAGATTCGCTTGTGCGAGCTGTCGGTCAGGCCACTGCCGATCGCCGGCGTCGACTGCATGCTGACCATCGCCCGCGACATCACCGAGCGCCACTTGATGCAGGAAAAGCTGCAACTGGCCGCCACCGTGTTCGAGAACACCGCCGAAGCCGTGCTGATCACCGACACCGACCAACACATCAGCGCGGTGAACCGGGCTTTCAGCGAGATCACCGGTTACAGCGAAATCGAGGCGCTCGGGCAAACGCCGCGGCTGCTGGCCTCCGGGCATCACGACAGCGCCTTCTATGCCGCCATGTGGCATCAGCTCACCGCAGAAGGCCATTGGCAGGGCGAAATCTACAACCGGCGCAAGAACGGCGAGATGTACCCCGGCTGGGTCACCATCAGCGTAGTGCGCAACCACGAGCGCGAGATCACCCACTTCGTGTCGGTCTTCGCCGACATTTCCAGCCTCAAGCACGCCCAGGCCAAGCTCGACTATCAGGCCCACCACGACCCGCTCACCGGCCTGCCCAACCGCACCCTGTTCGAAAACCGCCTGCAAAACGCCCTTGCCGACGCCCATGGCACCAGCCACCAAGGTGCGGTGCTGTTCCTCGACCTCGACCGTTTCAAGCACATCAACGACAGCCTCGGCCATCCGGTGGGCGACCTGTTGCTCAAGGGCATCGCGCACCGGCTCAAGGAGCAGGTGCGCGACGTCGACACGGTGGCGCGACTGGGCGGCGACGAATTCATCATCCTGCTGCCGGGCCTGCACCGCCCCAGCGACGCCAGCGCCATCGCCAACAAGCTGCTGGCGTGTTTCGTCGCACCGTTCCAGGCGGGCGAACACGAGTTCTTCACCAGTGCCAGCATCGGCATCAGCCTGTACCCGCAGGACGGTACCGATGTCGCCAGCCTGATCCGCAACGCCGACGCGGCCATGTACCGCTCCAAGGCCAAGGGCCGCAACCGCGTCGAAGCCTATACCAGCGACCTCACCGCCCAGGCGAACGAGCGCATCGCATTGGAGCACGAGCTGCGCCGCGCCATCGAACGCAACGAGCTGAGCCTGTGCTACCAACCCAAGCTCAGCCTCAAGACGCAAGCCCTGGTCGGTGCCGAAGCCTTGGTGCGCTGGAACCACCCGACCTTCGGCGAAGTACCGCCCGAGCACTTCATCAACCTGGCCGAAGACAACGGCAGCATCCTGCAAATCGGCGACTGGGTGCTTGAGCAAGCCTGCAAGCAGATGCAGCAATGGAAAAGCCAGTACCAAGCGTTCGGACCGCTGTCCATCAACCTGGCCGGCGCACAGCTGCGCCAACCCAACCTGGCCAAGCGCATCGAGCAACTGCTGCACACCTACCAGCTCGATGCCGGCGACCTGCAACTGGAGATCACCGAAAACTTCATCATGAGCCAGGCCGAAGAGGCCCTGGCCGTGCTCGACGAGCTCAAGCAGCTCGGTGTGCAACTGGCCATCGACGATTTCGGTACCGGTTACTCTTCGCTGAGCTACCTCAAGCGCTTGCCGTTGGACATCCTCAAGATCGACCAATCCTTCATCCGCGGCCTGCCCGAAGACGCCCACGACGCCGCCATCGCCCGCGCCATCATCGCCCTGGGGCGCAGCATGCAGCTGACCATCATCGCCGAAGGCGTGGAAACCCAGGCGCAGCAGCAGTTCCTGGCCGCCGAGGGGTGTGAGCAGATCCAGGGATACATCGTCAGCCTGCCCTTGCCGGCACGGGAATTCGCAGGATTGTTTCTTCGCATAGCACTTTCGGATCTTTCGGATGGCAGTAGGGGTGATCCCTCGTTATAATCCGGCCTCCTTCTGAGGGCCTATAGCTCAGTCGGTTAGAGCAGAGGACTCATAATCCTTTGGTCCACGGTTCGAGTCCGTGTGGGCCCACCATCTTGTCGAAAGCCGCGCATTGCGCGGCTTTTTGCGTTTTTGGGGCAAACACGCCAGATACAACGCTATGGCCCAAAGGTACAAATCCAGCGCCTCTCTCAAGAGGCGTTGAGCATTCTGCACAACGTCATCGTGCTCAGGCCAGCAACCGGTCGATCAACGCCTGCTCGTAATCGTTGAGAGGCTGATCCTCGTAGAGCTTGTCGGAGGCCGCGACCAGCGCCTGGCCCTCGACCTCACGCCCACTGTCCCCATAGACATGCCCAAGGTTCTCCAGCGACTGAAGGTTGCCGTGCAGAGAAAAGGAGATCAGGTACCAGCGCTCGGCCGCTTCGAGCTCGCCCAGGCGGTGATAGGCCACAGCCAGATTGTGCTGGGCGAAGACGTGGTCCGATTGCAGGGCCTGCAACAACGCCTGCTTGGCCTGCTGATAGTCTTCGAGCTGCAAGTACAGAAGGCCAAGATTGTTGTAGCCGTCGACATTGCCCAGCTCGGCCGCACGCCGGTAGGCCTGCTCAGCCTGCGGATAGCGCTCGGCATCCAGATGGACGTCGCCGAGCAGGTTCAGCGCCTCCGGATGATCGTGGCGCATGGCGTTGTCGAGGTGCTCGACGGCGGCATCGTGGTCGCCATCCTGATAGGCCATGCTGCCAAGGTAGAAGTGGCTGCGGGGACAATCGTACTCGGTGGCTTTCTGGAAATATTGGCGGGCGGTGTCGTGATCACCCTCCTGGAAGGCCATGCTGCCGAGGTTGTAGTGGCTGCCCGGATAATCGTGCTCGGCAGCCCTTTGAAAGTGTCGGCGGGCGACGTCGTGGTTGCCGTCCTGGTAGGCCATGATGCCGAGGTTGTAGTGGCTGCCGGGATAGTCACGATCGGCGGCCATCTGAAAGTGTCTACGGGCATCGGCGCGATCGTCACGTGCCAGGCTCACCGCGCCAACGCCATTCATCCAACGTGCGTCGGCGGGACACGCCTTGGCAAGGGTCTGGAAGCACTCCTGCGCGGTGTCCAGATCCTGCGCGCGAAACGCTGTCCAGGCCTGGTCATTGAGGGCAGTCGCTTGCTCGTCACTGAGCGTTTTTTTATTCATGAACCACATGGTGTTTCCTACCTTGTGAGGGCCGGCTATTTTAAAAGGCGTGTGTAAAAGCCAACAAGACAATGGCTGGCGGAGCAGGTTTGTAGTACTTCTGCGTTACCACGCTCAAAACGGCAGATTCCTTGAGGATTTCCATCAGAGATCGTTTGTATCTTGATCACCGTTTTTGGAAAATCACCAGCTTCAGGCACGAATGGATACGCGCATGAAGCTCGAAAAGACCACGCAGTACAGGTCCGAGGAAGGGATCGTCTTCACGCTGACTCAAATCACCCTCATGGAAAGCGACCGAGGTCGTCTGCGCGAGTTGCACTTTGGCGAAGCGAAACGCGCCCATTATGAGGTCAATAGAATGGTCGTCGAGATGTACGACCGAATGCAGGCTCGAAACCTGCCATGCTTACTGACAATCCGTATCTCCAGCCCCCTGACTCGACAGCAGGCCGATGCTATCAACACTACACGCGGCAACGTTGCAAAGGGGATTGCTGCGGCCTCAGGAGGTGCAGCCAGAAGTGTAGGTGCGTTGGGCGGGCCGCTCATTGGCTGGGCTTCAGGTACAGGCGTGGCGGCAGGTGTCGCCTGGTACCTTAAAGGGGTTCTGCCGAACCTGCATGCAGGCGACGTACTGGTCAGCGTCGAAGGAGAAGTCAATGGCGGGATCGGCCCGCAGCGCTCTGGCAGGACGCTGGTCATCAAGGTCTAAGGAACTGCATATGTCCTATATCACGCAAACACTCGCCCTGTTGGTACTAGGCGCGCTCCTCATTCAATTTCTCAAACCCTACCCATTGCGCAAATGGCTAGGCTTGGCGCTGCTGGCAATCGGCGTGGTCGGCATTTTCAAAGGAGGTGAGCAAGAGGTGCTGGGCTTTGACCTAGATTTGCTGACGGTGCTGGCTGTACTACTGGGTATTACGCTTTTCTCGACACGGCGTAAGTTCACGGAAGAGGACTAGAGCCCTGAAAGAGCTTCTCGACGATGTCTGTGCACAAACATCACAGGGGACAACAGGCCATCAATAGCACGTCGATCGATAGCCTTCGCCTCGTACCCTGTCGGAGAACCTCATGCCACGCTTCACCGCTCTGCTGCAAACCTTCCTGGCTCACCCCATCGTCATAGGCGACCCTCTCCTGCCCACGCACTACGCACACTTCGACACTCTGGAAGCCTTTCAGACAGGCATGCGCACCCACGGCCACACCGGCCAAAGCCTGGTGAGCGAAGCGGACGGCGCATGGCATCCCGAGTGGTATGCCATCGCGCAAACCGGACTCGACGACCCCATCTTCATCGCCGCAAACCAAGCCGACCGCGGCTACCCGGTCCATTACGCGCCACATGGCGCCGGACGTTGGGATGCGGTGGAGATCGCGCCGAATCTGGAGACTTTTGCCCGGCTGTTGCAGGCATTGGCAGAAACGCAAGACATCCACCCACTCCAGGCCCTGATCGAAGCCGAAGCCGGCCCCGCGAATGCGTTCTGGGAAGAGGTCATCGACGCGCGCAAGCAACTTGCGGATATGGAAGAAGAGCCCTCGTCCGGCTCTGCCCCCTACGACCCGAGCGACTTCGAATCGGGCGACCTGATCGTCACCGACCTCGGCCCCCAGAAGCTGCGCGTCGTCCAGCTGGTGAGCAAGCACCTCGGTTTACCACTGAAAGAAACCCTGGCGCTCGCCGACACGCCGCCGCTGAAAGCAGCGAGCGGCGTGGGCAAACGGCTGCGGCCTTTGCAAGAACAGCTCGATGCGCTAGGCGCACGCACCCGATTGCAGAAGACCGAACTTCCTCAGAACTGATAACTCACCGTGGCATTCACATTGCGCTCTTCACCCAGGTAGCAATAGCTCAGGCTCGCGCACGATGCGACATAGGATTCGTTCGTCAGGTTGTTGGCATTGACCCGCACATCCACGCCCTTGAGCCCCACCTTGCCCAGGTCATAGCCCACCGATGCGTCGAACAGCGTGTACGACGGCACCTTCATGGTGTTCTCGGCATCGGCCCAGCTATAGCCCACATACCGCACGCCGCCGCCGATCCGCAGACCGTCCAGCGCGCCGCTGTCGAACGCATAGTCGCCCCACAGCGAGGCCATGTGCTTCGGCGCCTGGGTCGGCGAATTGCCCTTGTTGTCGATGACGTTGCCGGCCGTGCTGAAGGTGCTGGGCATCGACTTCGAATATTCGATGTCGGTCAGGGTGTAGCTGCCCAGCAACTTGAAGTTGTCGGTCAACTGCATGTGCGCTTCGAGTTCCAGGCCCTGGGAGCGTACGGCGCCGACGGGGCGGTAGAAGTTCTCTTGCGGCAGCTTGGAGGCCAGGTTTTCCTGCTCGATGTGGAACACCGACGCGGTGAACAGATCGTCCGTGCCCGGCGGCTGGTACTTGATCCCGGCTTCCCATTGCGTGCCGTCGGTAGGCGCCAGCGGGCTGCCGGTGTTGTCGGAATAGGAGTTGGGGTTGAAGGATTCCGAGTAGCTCAGGTACGGCGCGATGCCGTTTTCGAACAGGTAGAGCACACCGGCGCGGCCGGTGGTCTTGGTGCGTTTGTCCTCGATTTTGGTGCCTTCCGGACGCCCGAACTCGGCGATGCGGTTTTCGTCCGAGGTGGTGACCCAGTCGTTGCGCAGGCCCAGGGAGAAGCGCCACTGGTCCCACTCGATCAGGTCCTGGGCATAGACCCCGGTCTGCTCCAGGCGGCGCAGGTAGCTGGTGGGGCTGTAGTAGTCGATCGCGTCGTCGCCATAGACCGGATCGAAGGCATCGAGCGGGGCCACCGCGCCGCTGCTCCAGTCCACCACCGTCTTGCGCCGCTGGTAGTCGGCGCCCAGCAGCAGCGTGTGCTTGGCGCTGCCGGTGAAGAAGTCGGCTTGCAGCATGTTGTCGACGATGAAGGCATGCAGACGCTCTTTGCCGCCCGAGTAGTAGCGGTTCAGCTCGTCGCTGGTCGATGTGGTCCAGCCATAGCCATAGATCTGGTCGAGCTCGACTTTCGAATCTTGATAGCGAAAGTTCTGACGAGCCGTGAAGACGTCGTTGAAGCGGTGCTCGAACTGGTAGCTGAAGGACTGCTGATCCCGGCTGTAGCCATCGACGTTCGGCTCGCCATCGAAGAAGTGCTCGGAAATGCGCCGGCCGTTGCGCTGGTGCAGGCTGCCGTCTGCGGGTACGCCACCGTGGTAGCCACCCTCGGGGTCGTGCTGGAGGTAGGCCTGCAACGTCAGCGAGGTGTCTTCGGAAAAGTCGATGCTGACAGTGGGCGAAATGGCGAAGCGCTTTTCCTCGACGTGATCGAATTGCGTGTCGGATTTGTCCGCCAGGCCGATCAGACGGTAGGCGATGCGCTTGTCGTCATCGATCGGCCCGCTGAAGTCGAAACCCACGCCGCGTTGGCCCTGGGTGCCTACGGTGGCCTGGATCTGGTGGTACGGCGTGTACAGCGGCTTCTTGCTGGTCAGCGCCACCAGGCCACCGGGGGAGCTGCGGCCGTAGAGCACCGACGACGGGCCTTTGAGGATGTCGACGCGCTCGAGGAAGTACGGATCGACCTGCATGGTGCTGAAGGTGCCGCTGTCGCCCATCGACTTCAGGCCATCGAGGTAGATGTTGTCCACCGCGCCGTCGTTGAAGCCGCGCATGGCCACGTAGTCGTAGCGGTGGGTGGCGCCATAGGGGTTGGTCAGCACACCGGGGGTGTAACGCATGGTCTGGGCGACGGTCTGCGCGCCCTGGTCGTCCATCTGCTGGCGGGTCACGACCGACACCGATTGCGAGGTTTCCACCAGCGCGGTACTGGTCTTGGTCGCCACCTGGCTGTGGGTCGCGTTGTAGCCGTCGACGCTGCCCAGGGCGTTGCCCAGGGTGAAGCCGCGCACGTCCGTCGCCGACAGGGACAGGACGTCGCCCTCCTGCGCGGTGCGCAGCACGTAGCTGCCGTTGTCGGCGGCGACAGCCTGCAAGCCGCTACCGCTCAGCAACAGCGCCAGGGCCTGCTCGACCGAATACTGACCCTGCAAACCGGGGGACTGTGCGCCGGTGGTCTGTTGCGGTGTGACCGACAGGGTGATGCCCGCCTGGCGTGCGAACTGGTTCAACGCCTCGCCCAGCGGTGCGGGTGCGATGGCGTACGTCCGCGTGCTGGCGGCGACGGCCGTGGTTTCCTGGGCCTGGCTGTGCGCCGACAGGACGCCGACGCCCAGCGCCATGGTCAGGGTCGCGAGCCGAACCGCACTGCTCAGGCGGTTGCGGCGTGCGCCGGCGCGATCGACGGACGAGCACGCTTGGAAAGAGGTCAGTTGCCGGGTCATCGGGAGTTCCGTAAAGGGTGGAGTCGAGGGGGTGATTCCCTCATAGCCGGACGACTGCGCAAAACCCGCCAAAAAAGATCAGGCCTGACGCCGCAGGGTGACCCACCAGCGCGTGCGGTACTCCACGCGTACGGGCAGCGTCTGCGTCAGAACGGCCAGCAACTTGTCCGTGTCCTCCAGGCGAAACACCCCGGACAGGCGCAGGTCAGCGATGTCGTCGGTACAGGCCACATGCCCCTGGCGGTAACGCGCCACCTCGGCCAGGAAGTCGTGCAGGCGCATGCCGCGGGTGACGATCAGGCCGTCGACCCAGGCGGCGGCGTCCATGTCCGGCTGCGCCACGCGCAACGCTTGCGTGGCGCTGACGCGGTAATCCTGGCCGGGGTGGGCTTCGATCGGGCTGGCGTTGAACGGACGGATCAGCACCTGGCCGGCGGTCACGCTCAGCCGGGTCTGGCCCTTGCCTTGGCGCAGCACGAACCGCCCGCCCAAGGTTTCGAACACGCCGTGCTCGCTACGGACCTGCAACGGCAGCCGGTTGTCGGCCGATGGCCGGGGCTCGGTTTCCAGCAGGATCTCCCCGCGCGTGAGGCTGATCGAGCGGTGGTGAGCGGTGAAGTGCTGGTCCACTGCGCTGTCGGTGTTGAGTTGCAGCCGCGTGCCATCGGCCAGGCGGAAGCTGCCGCGCTGGCCGACGCCCGTGGCGTAGTCGGCGCGCCATGCCTGCACGGGCGCCAGCTCGCGGGTCAACCAAGCGGCGGACCCGAGCACCGCTACGCCCGACAGCAACTTGAGCGCCTGGCGCCGGTCCAGCCGCTGCCGGCTCTGCTCCAGCGCTTCGACCGCCACACCAGGCGCGGGCAGCGCCCCGAATTGCGCACTCAGCTCGCCGTTGAGCGCCTGCACCCGCTGCCAGGCCCGCTCATGCTCGTCCGTCTGCGCCCGCCAATGCTGGCATTGCTGGTAGAGCCGCGCGTCGCGCGGATGGGCCTGCAAGCGCAAGGACCACTGAATGGCCTGCCTGACCACCGCCTCGCAAGGCGGCTCGGCCCCTGGGGCAGCGTTCACGCGGCGTATCGCAGTAGGTAGCAGTGGTACAACGCATCGGCGATGTAGCGCTCCACCGAGCGCAGCGAAATGCCCATCCGCGCGGCGATCTGCTGATGGGACAAGCCTTCGCACTGCGCCAGGAGGAACGCCTGCCGCACCTTGGGTTTCAAGCCGTCGAGCATGCGCGCGATGCGTTCGAGCAGTTCGAGGATGAGCTCGCGGGATTCGGGCGAAGGCGACTCCAGTTCCGGCCGCAGGGCCAGGGCTTCGAGGTAGGCACGCTCGATTTCCCCACGCCGCCAATGGTCGATCACCAGGCCCTTGGCGACGGTGCGCAGGAAGGCGCGAGGGGTTTTCAGCTCCAGCCGCTCGCGACGGTTGAGCAGCCGGATGAAGGTGTCCTGGACAAGGTCGGCCGCGTCGGCGGCGTTGTCCAGTTTGCTTTTCAGCCAAGCCTGCAGCCAGCGGTGGTGGTCGACGTAAAGGGTGGTCAAGCTCGGGTGATGGGAAGGCATAGGGCGCGTCCGAGCGCTGCGTAAATGATAATTGGTCGCATTGTGAGCAAGTAGTGGGGGATTTGCAATCGCGACATGGTGCCGAAGGGAATGCTAGGAGCAAGTATTGCTTGATCCATTCGGAAGAACGGCTTCTGCTTCAAAACAGGTCTTGAGCTTCAATTTGCTTAACGGGATGCAAGCACAAGGAGGCAGGTATCGACGGTCAGGTTTTACCGTGCGAGCGTTTGGGGCTTTGCTCAGGAGAGCTCGAGCTTGTCAGGAAAATCAAGCTTCAAAAATGTATCCTTAAGGCTACAAAAATACGAAAAAAAGAGTTTTTTTGTAGCCCGGGAGATACAATTCTCTGTTTTTCCATGTTGAGCGGATTGGACTCAACAGCTACATTCCCACGCTCTACCTTGATTTTCCCCCTTTCCGAAGGTGTCACATGAGCTCTCTCTATGACGTTTCCGAAATGCTGAAACAAGCACGTGGCGATGCAAGGCTGAGCCAAGAATCCCTGGCCAACCGTGCTGGCGTCTCACGCACAACGGTGGCGCGCATGGAAACGTTGGCCAAGGGCGACATGAGCGTATCGGTTCTGCTTCGGTTGCTGGAAGCAGCGGGTTATGACCTGAAGCTGGTCAAGGTGGGCCACGAGCGCACGGTCGAAGACATCCTTAACGAACAGCGGTCAGGGAGCCTGTGAACATGATTCTGGATGTCTATGTCAGTTCGAAGTTAGTGGCCAAATTGTATCGGGAGCGTGACGAGACGTTTTAAAGTATGTTCCCGGTGCGGCACCGGCTGACTTCGTCAGCCTGACGATATCCGTGCGCGAGGCACCATGGCGCTGGCCCCGCGACCTATTTCCCTTCTTTCGACAAAATCTGCCTGAAGGGTATTTATTAGGTGTCATCCGCGAGGAGTTTGGGCCGTTGCTCGATGGCACAGACCTGTCGCTATTGGCCATAGTGGGGGGTAGCGGCATAGGCCGAGTTTCGGTCAGCCCTGAAGGTTTTTCACCGGGTGTCGAGATGGCTCCTTTGGAGATCGAACACCTGCTTAAGGCAGAAAACACCAATGAACGCTTTGCGACACTGGTACGGCAATATGCGCGCGTGGCCGTGTCAGGTGTGGTCCCGAAGTTCATTGCCAGCGACACGGCTCAACCGTTAGCGCCATTGGGCAAACCGACGTTACGCACAGGCCTGCACATTATCAAAGGCTCCGATGACTCCACGCCCTTTCTCGGTTTCAATGAATTCTACACCATGCGCGTGCTCGCACGGCTTGATGTGGTTCGAGTGGCCGCTTGCCGAATGTCCGATGATGGCAAGATCTTGGTGGTGGATCGATTCGATGTGGGTGAACAAGGCCTCCCTCGCTGCGGCCTGGAAGACGCCTGTGGATTGCTGGGCTTGCTGCCCCATGAAAAGTACGTCCCTACGGTCGAGCGGGTCTGAAACGCCGCGCGGGCCTATATCCCTGCCGAACGGCTGCAGGCGCAACGTGAGCATTTGGGATGGCAACTGCTGATCAACTATGTGGTCCGCAATGCCGACTGCCACGCGAAGAACATTGCACTGCTTTATACCTCGCATGCCGATGTGGCATTCACCCCGGTCTATGACGTGGTGACGACCCAGGCGTATCCACGTTTCGCCAATAACCCCCCCGGTCTGTCCATCGGTGGAAGGCAAACCTGGACACCGGGCCGATCATTGGAAACCTTTTTCAAAGCTGTGCTGGGGATACCGCCACGAAAATATGCGGCCATGGTAGAGCAGCTGTGCGAATCCGCTGTAGAGGTCGGCAGGGAAGTGATCGAGGCTTCGAAAAACGAACCTGCCTGGCGTCATGTAGCCAAACACATGGTGCATGCTTGGAACGAAGGCATGGAAACACTGCGCAGTCCCAAAGCCGCACCTCATTTTCGCGGTTTGGATGCTGCCATCGAGTCAGCAGGCTTCTCGGGGCCGCTAAAGCCTGAGCGCAGTCGGGAAACCATCGGCCGCTCCGAGCTATTGGCGAAAAAACGTTGACCGTGCATTTATAGGCCTGACACCGCGAGTGCCAACGTCGCAGCGCTATGCATCCAAGGCACTGACAATATGTAGACAGCGCCTGAGCTGGAAACGCGGATTCCAAATTCAGGGGTGAATTGTGGACGCTTGGTGTCCACACACCTGCAGCACGCATCCGCGTGATTTTCATTTGGCATTTGAAGCTGATAGGTCCGGCACGAACCCAGATCGCAAGTGGCGCGGCCGCTGACATGCCACACTGCCTACCTTCCATCCAAATCTGGAGCGAGCATGCACAGCATAGGCATCCTGGGCGTCGGCGAACTGACCGAGAAAGTCGTGCGCGGCCTACGTCGTGGCGGCTATATCGGCGCCATCCACCTCTCGCCACGCAACGAACGACGCGCGCTGGCGTTACAGGAGCAGTTCGACTGCCAGGTGATGCCGGACAACCAAAGGGTGGTCGAGCGCTCGAGCGTGCTGCTGCTGGGCGTGCGTCCGGACGTCGTCGCGCAGTTGGCAGGCGAGGTGACGATAGGCGCCGACAAGACGCTGATCTCACTGGTCGCGGGCATGGGTTGCAATGTGTTGGCTCGGCATTTCCCTGAAGCGAAGGTGGTCAGGGCCATGCTTTCCTATGCGGCCGAGATCAACGCCACGACCGTCGTGACCTATCCCGACGACGAGGCTGTCCGACAACTGCTGACACCCTTGGGCACGTTCATCGCGCTGCAAGCGGAAAGCGCCTTCGAAGTGGCTACCGTGGCCGCCTGTATGAACGGCTGGTTCTATTTCTGGCTGCAAGATCTGCAGCAATGGTTCATCGACCAGGGTTTGCCACAAGCACAGGCCAAGCAACTAGTATTGAGCAACTTGCAGGACTGCCTTGCCAGCGCTCGGCATAGCCCGGATACGGACCTGGAAAAGCTAGGAAACACGATCGCCACGCCTGGCACTTTCACCCGCCAAGGCGTGGACATGCTGCGCGATCGGCAGGTCTCTGCACCGTGGCTTTCAGCGTTCGAGGCGGTCTTGCTCAACCTCGAGCGGGAACACTGAGCCAACCGAGTCGGGTTGTCTGAACGCTGGAAGGGGCATGGGTGCATCGCTGCCCCGCTGCGGCCACACGCGCTGAACGAGCCGCCTGGCGGCGCGGTCCTCTGCTGCACACACGCCAAGAGACCACTGCCATGCGCCCGCCTCACCTGCTCGCCGCCTTCCCCCTCGCCTGCGCCCTGATCGGAGGCTGCGCCGCGCCGAAAACCCAATCGGCGGTCGACGCGCCGGGCCGTCCCGAGTCCGCCAAGACCCAACTGCTCGAAGCCGGCGCCGCCACCTTGCAGGCCAAAACGCCGATTTCCAAGATCAACGCCTACCTCGACGGCTTCCACTTCTACAGCGGCCATCCGCACGTGCAGATGGAAGCGCACCACTACTGCTCGATCCTCAACGAGGACGTGATCCAGTGCGTGATCTTCGACGGCAATCGTGAGGACGCGAAGATCATGGGCGTGGAGTACATCATCGACGAGAAGCTGTTCGCCGGTCTGCCGCCCAAAGAGAAAGCCTTGTGGCACAGCCACGGCTATGAAGTGTCCTCGGGCCAACTGGTCGCGCCGGGCATCCCGGCGCCTGCGGAGCATGCGCTGATGGAGCGCCTGGCGCATACCTACGGCAAGACCTGGCACACCTGGCATACCGATCAGGACAAGAACCTGCCGGTAGGCGTGCCGCAACTGATGATGGGCTTCACCGCCGACGGCCAGGCGGACGCGGCGATGGTCGAGCAGCGCAACACGCGGCTGGGCATCGACACCGCCAAAACCAAGCGGCAGCGTGCGGACATCGCCATCCCCCGCCCCGATCCGGACGCCGACGGCGGACGGCACGGCAAGCCGTTCCAGATCGAGGACCCGACCGGTGGGCACTTGCATCAGCCTGCCGCCTCGACCCCTGAGCAGAGGAACAGCCGTTCGAGCCAATGAGGGCGCTGCGGCGATTTCGAAGGCGCGGCGCGACACGGGGCAGGTAATTGCAGTCGCGAAGTTTCGGACTTGCCGACCGCCCTGGCCGGTGGCTAGTCTGCTCTCCCCCGCCTACAGAGACTCGTCATGTCGCCTACACGCCCCGTGACCCTGGACGACACGGATCGTCATTTGATCTCACTGCTGCAAGTCAACGCCCGCGCCAGCGTCGCCACCCTGGCACGGGCGCTGGGCATTGCCCGCACCACGGTGAACTCGCGCCTGGCCCGCCTGGAAAAGGCCCAGGTCATCACCGGTTACGGCGTGCGCCTCGGGCAAGGCTTGCTGGAGGGCGGTTTGCAGGCCTATGTCGGTATCAAGGTGCGGCCGCGTTCAGGCAAGGACGTGGTCAAGCGCTTGAGCGCCATGGGCCAGGTGCAGCAGCTGTGCGCGGTGAGCGGAGAGTTCGACTACGTGGCCTGGCTGCGCACTGACTCGCCCGAGCAGCTCGACCAGTCGCTGGACCAGATCGGTGGGGTGGAAGGGGTCGAAAAGACCACGACCTCGATCATCCTCAGTCACAAGCTCGATCGCAGCGAATGACGCTGATTTCGTCGAAAGCTCCGTAGGCTTCGTCGTTCTGTTCGGAGAATGGGCGAAACGCTGACGGATTGCGTCTTATCTACGAGCGTTGCCCTCTCTACACTGACCCTCAGGCATCTTCCCGGCATCGGGTCCACAGGCAACGCTTCCTACACACCGAAGCGAACCACGATACCTGGCCAGGCTGGATGCACTTCCTATACTCAGGCTCCGTCATGCGCAGCCCCACTGGTAAGGTCAGGTCATGAACAAGCACAACCGCCACCCCGCTGACGGCAAGGCCCCCATCACCATCTTCGGTCCGGACTTCCCCTTCGCGTTCGACGATTGGTTGGAGCACCCGGCAGGGTTGGGCAGCATTCCGGCCGATCGGCACGGCGAGGAAGTGGCGATCGTCGGTGCGGGGATCGCCGGCCTGGTCGCAGCCTACGAATTGATGAAGCTGGGCCTCAAACCCGTGGTCTACGAGGCTTCCAAACTGGGCGGACGCCTGCGTTCGCAAGCCTTCAACGGTACCGACGGCATCGTCGCCGAACTGGGCGGGATGCGCTTCCCGGTATCGTCCACGGCCTTCTACCACTACGTCGACAAGCTGGGGCTGGAGACGCGCCCGTTCCCCAACCCGCTGACGCCCGCCTCCGGCAGCACGGTGATCGACCTTGAGGGCCAGACCCACTATGCGCAAAGCGCCGCCGACCTGCCCGCCCTGTTCAACGAAGTGGCCGAGGCCTGGGCCGATGCGCTGGAGGAGCGGGCCAGCTTCGGCGACATCCAGCAGGCCATCCGCGACCGCGACGTGCCGCGGCTCAAGCAGCTGTGGGACAAGCTCGTGCCGCTGTGGGACGACCGCACCTTCTACGATTTCGTCGCCACCTCGAAATCCTTCGCCAAACTGAGTTTCCTGCACCGCGAGGTGTTCGGCCAGGTCGGCTTCGGCACCGGCGGCTGGGATTCGGACTTCCCCAATTCGATGCTGGAAATCTTCCGCGTGGTGATGACCAACTGCGACGACCACCAGCACCTGGTGGTCGGTGGCGTCGAGCAGGTGCCGCAGGGCCTGTGGCGGCACGTGCCGGAACGGTGCGCGCACTGGCCCAGCGGCACCAGCCTCAGCGCCTTGCATGGCGGCGCGCCGCGCAGTGGGGTCAAGCGCATCGCCCGTGCGGCCGATGGCCTGCTGGCGGTGACCGACAGCTGGGGCAATGCCCGGCACTATGCCGCTGTGCTGGTCACCTGCCAGAGCTGGCTGTTGACCACGCAGATCGATTGCGAAGAGGCGCTGTTCTCGCAAAAGCTGTGGATGGCCCTGGACCGCACGCGCTACATGCAAGCCTCGAAAACCTTCGTCATGGTCGACCGGCCGTTCTGGAAAGACAAAGACCCGGACACCGGCCGCGACCTGATGAGCATGACCCTCACCGACCGCCTGACCCGTGGCACCTACCTGTTCGACAACGGCGACGACAAACCCGGGGTCATCTGTCTGTCCTACGCCTGGATGAGCGATGCGCTGAAGATGCTGCCGCACCCTACCGAAAAGCGCGTGCAACTGGCGCTGGAAGCCCTGAAGAAGATCTACCCGCGCACCGACATCGCCGGACACATCATCGGCGACCCGATCAGCATTTCCTGGGAAGCCGATCCGTACTTCCTCGGCGCCTTCAAAGGCGCGCTGCCCGGGCACTACCGCTACAACCAGCGTATGTACGCGCACTTCATGCAGGCCGACCTGCCCAGCGAGCAGCGTGGCATCTTCCTCGCCGGGGACGACGTGTCGTGGACCCCGGCATGGGTCGAAGGCGCGGTGCAAACGTCGTTGAACGCGGTGTGGGGCATCCTTGCCCATTACGGCGGGCGCACCCACAGCGAAAACCCAGGGCCGGGCGACGTGTTCCACGAAATAGGCCCGATCGCCCTGCCCGACTGACTTAGGAGCCAGCAATGCGTATCGCCGTTTTCCAAACCATCCCACAGCCCTTGGACATCGCCGGCAACCTGCAACGTCTGGGCGAGCAGATGCAACGCGCCGCAGCCTGCGGCGCGCAATTGCTGGTATGTCCGGAAATGTTCCTGAGCGGCTACGCCATCGGCCGTACGGCGGTGGAGCACTTGGCCGAGGCTGCCGACGGCGCCTCGGCCCAGGCCATCGCCCAGCTCTGCCAGGCCCATGCCCTCGCCGTGGTCTACGGCTACGCCGAGCGCGGCGCCGATGGGCGCGTGTACAACAGCGTGCAGTTGATCGATGCCGCAGGCCAGCGCCTGGGCAACTACCGCAAGACCCACCTGTTCGGTGAGCTGGACCGCGCCCAGTTCAGCGCCGGCGACGCGCCCTGCCCGATCATCGAGTTGAACGGCTGGAAACTCGGCCTGCTGATCTGCTACGACATCGAGTTTCCGGAGAATGCCCGGCAGCTGGCGCTGGCCGGGGCCGAGTTGATCCTGGTGCCCACGGCCAACATGGCGCCCTACGACTTCATCTGCCAGGTCACCGTGCGTGCCAGGGCCCAGGAAAACCAGTGCTATCTGGTCTACGCCAACTACTGCGGTCAGGAAGACGACATCGCCTATTGCGGGCAGAGTAGCGTCGTCGGCCCCGACGGCAGCTTGCTGGCCATGGGCGGGCGGGCGCCCTGCCAATTGCTGGCCGACATCGACCGCGAACAGTTGCTGCAAGGCCGAGCGGCCTACCCCTACCTCGACGATCTCCGCCGTGATCTGCACATAAAGGCTTGAACAGCGGCTGCGTGCACCGATCCTGTGCCGACTGCACCATAGGGATGCCTGGCAGGTGGCTGTAAACGGAGCAAACCCGAGAAACATCCCGTTTATACGGCACATCGCAACTTGGCACGACACCTGCAATACCCTTGGTACCTCCAGTTTTGGGGACCTTGGTACAGGCAGGCCGAGATATCCCCTCTTTTATTCGTGCAGTCGCACCTGCACTCGCCAGCGTCCCGCGTCCTCTGCGCCAGTCCAGTCACCCTGCAGAGGGCGTGCGGCCACCACCGTCAGCAACAAGCCCTTGTCACTGCGCTGCACACGCCAGCCGACCGGCTTTCCAGCCAGACGCAACTGGCCCCGCGCGGGCTTGCCTTGCGCATCGAACAGCAGCGCCACCGTGCCCTGAACGGTTTCCCCATGCAGCTTGGGTTCGTGGTCGAACCACAGGTCCAGGCCGCCGTCGACCACCTCGATCCGCTCCAGCGTGCTTGGGGTGGGCGTGGTGAGGCGGCCGATCATCAGTCCTACCAGGGTGCCGAACAACGCCAGTGCCAGCAGCATGCGCCGCCGCGCCTTCGGACGCGGGTCCGGTTCGAGGGTAGAATGCGCGTCATTTTCCTGTGCCTGCCTGGAGCCGTGCATGTTTCACGTCATCCTCTTTCAACCTGAGATCCCGCCGAACACGGGCAACATCATCCGTCTGTGCGCCAACAGCGGCTGCCACCTGCACCTGATCGAGCCCTTGGGTTTCGAGCTGGACGACAAGCGCCTGCGCCGCGCCGGGCTGGACTACCACGAGTACGCGACCTTGCAACGCCATGCCAGCCTTCAAGCGTGCCTGGAAAGCCTTGGACAACCGCGGCTGTTCGCGTTCACCACCAAGGCGTCGCACCCGTTCCACGAGGTGGCGTACCAGCCAGGCGATGCCTTCGTGTTCGGCCCGGAAAGCCGTGGTTTGCCCGCCGAGGTGCTCGACAGCCTGCCGCCCGAACAACGCCTGCGCCTGCCCATGCGTCCGGGCTGTCGCAGCTTGAATCTGTCCAATACGGTGGCGGTGACGGTGTACGAGGCGTGGCGGCAACAGGGTTTTGCCTGAGGGAGGGAGGTAGGAGCAGCCGGGACGGCGCTCCTACCCGGGCGGACCCGCGTTCGCTTATTGCAGCGAAGGCGCTTCGCCAGCTTCCTGCATACGCTGCATTTCTTGCGCGTACAGCGCGTCGAAGTTCACTGGCGAGAGCATCAGGGCCGGGAACGAGCCACGGGTGACCAGGCTGTCCAGGGTTTCGCGGGCGTATGGGAACAGGATGTTCGGGCAGAACGCGCCGAGGGTGTGGCTCATGGACGCGGCGTCGAGGTTCTTGATCAGGAAGATACCCGCCTGCTGCACTTCGGCGATGAACGCCACTTCTTCGCCGTTCTTGACGGTGACCGACAGGGTCAGCACGACTTCATGGAAGTCGCCGTCCAGGGCCTTCTGCTTGGTGTTCAAATCCAGGCCGACGCTCGGCTCCCACTGCTGACGGAAGATCGCCGGGCTTTTCGGCGCCTCGAACGACAGGTCGCGCACGTAGATGCGCTGCATGGAGAATTGCGGGGAGGTGTCTTCGGCGGCAGCGCCGGTGTTCTGTTGTTCGGTCATGACGGGTCCTTTTTTCCAATGAAATTGAACGAGGCGTGAAGTCAGGGCTGCAGCAAGGCATCGAGCTTGCCGGCGCGCTCCAGGGCATGCAGCTCATCGCAACCGCCCACGTGCGTGGCGCCGATCCAGATCTGCGGGACCGAAGTGCGGCCGGCCTTCTGGCTCATTTCGGCGCGCAACTGTGGTTTGCCGTCGACGCGGATCTCCTCGAAAGCCACACCTTTGCTTTGCAGCAGGTGCTTGGCGCGCATGCAGTAGGGGCAGTAGTCGCTGGAGTAGACGATGACTTTCTTCATGGTCACTTCACCAATGGCAGGTTGTCGGCTTTCCAGCTGGACACACCACCGCTCAGGCGAGCGGCGTCGAAGCCGGACTTGAGCAGCTCGCGGCACAGGGTACCGGCCTGCTGGCCCATGGCATCGACCAGGATCAAAGTCTTGCCCTTGTGCTTTTCCAGTTCCGCGGTACGGCCCAGCAGTTTGTCGTGGGGGATGTTCACGGCACCGACGATATGGCCACCGGCGTATTCCTTGTTGGTGCGCACGTCGATGACCACGGCTTTGTCGGCGTTGACCAGCGCGGTCAGCTGGCCGGTGCTCAGGCTCTTGCCGCCGCGGCGCAGTTCGTTGAGCAACAGCAGCACCAGCAGAACAACGAAGACGGTGACCAAAAGAAGGTTTTCTGAGGCAAATTGAAGCAGTTTCTCAACCATCAGGGCTGTTCCAAGCGAGTGAAAATGCCGGCCAGTATACACACCGCCCCGCACCCGCCACAGCCCGGCCGGCAGGCGGCGGCACGCTTTGCCGACCAGCCTGTCGGGGCGCTGCTCGACCAGCCGGAGGATTATTCGCAGTCTCTGGGAGAATTGCCCTAAAATGTGGGTCTTTATCACCTTCAAGCAACCGTGAGTGGGATTGATGACGAGCACGCCTAAACCCCTGGTCCTGATCATCCTCGATGGTTTCGGTCACAGCGAAAGCCCTGAATACAACGCCATTGCCGCCGCCAAGACGCCGGTCTACGACCGCCTGCGCGCCACCCAGCCGCACGGCCTGATCTCCGGGTCGGGCATGGACGTCGGTCTGCCCGACGGGCAGATGGGCAACTCCGAAGTCGGTCACATGAACCTCGGCGCCGGCCGTGTGGTGTACCAGGACTTCACCCGCGTGACCAAGGCCATTCGTGACGGCGAGTTCTTCGGCAACCCGGTGCTGACCGGTGCGGTGGACAAAGCCGCTGGCGTCGGCAAGGCGGTACACATTCTCGGCCTGCTGTCGGACGGCGGCGTGCACAGCCACCAGGACCACCTGGTCGCCATGGCCAAGCTGGCCGCGCAGCGCGGCGCCGAGAAAATCTACCTGCACGCCTTCCTCGACGGCCGCGACACCCCACCGCGTAGCGCCCAGGCTTCCCTTGAGCTGCTCGACGCCACCTTCGCCAAGCTCGGCAAGGGCCGCATCGCCAGCCTCATCGGCCGCTACTTCGCCATGGACCGTGACAACCGCTGGGATCGCGTCAGCGCCGCCTACAACCTGATCGTCGACAGCACCGCTGACTACAGCGCCGACAGCGCCGTGGCCGGCTTGCAGGCAGCCTATGCGCGCGACGAGAGCGACGAATTCGTCAAGGCCACGCGCATCGGCGCGCCGGTCACGGTCGAAGACGGCGACGCGGTGGTGTTCATGAACTTCCGCGCCGACCGTGCCCGTGAGCTGTCGCGCGTGTTCGTCGAGCCGGACTTCAACGAGTTCCCGCGCGCGCGCCTGCCCAAGGTGGCGGCCTTCATCGGCCTGACCCAGTATTCGGCGAAGATTCCGGCACCGGCCGCCTTCGGCCCGGCCAGCCTGGACAACGTGCTGGGCGAGTACCTGGCCAAGCACGGCAAGACCCAGCTGCGCATCGCCGAGACCGAGAAGTACGCCCACGTCACCTTCTTCTTCTCCGGCGGGCGCGAAGAGCCGTTCGAGGGCGAGGAGCGCATCCTGATTCCGTCGCCGAAAGTCGCCACCTATGACTTGCAGCCGGAGATGAACGCGCCCGAAGTCACCGACCGTATCGTCGAAGCCATCGAGCAACAGCGCTTCGACGTGATCGTGGTCAACTACGCCAATGGCGACATGGTCGGCCACACCGGCGTGTTCGATGCGGCGGTCAAGGCGGTGGAAGCGCTGGACACCTGTGTCGGCCGGCTGGTCGATGCGTTGGAGAAAGTCGGCGGCGAAGCGCTGCTGACCGCTGACCACGGCAACGTCGAACAGATGGAGGACGAATCCACCGGCCAGGCGCATACCGCGCACACCACGGAGCCTGTGCCGTTCATCTATATCGGCAAACGCCCGCTCAAAGTTCGCGGGGGTGGCGTGCTGGCCGACGTAGCGCCGACCATGCTGACCTTGCTGGGCTTGGAAATTCCCAAGGAGATGACCGGCACGTCGATCCTGCTCGACGCCTGACGGCGAGCCGAGCCCGATGCCGGGCATTGCGGACCAACGCCCTGCCGCAGATTCGGCAGGGCGTTTTTTTTGCCGGCATGGGCGGGCATACTAGGTCGTTCTCCAACCTGGTACGCCTTTCCCATGCTCCGTGCACTTCTTCCCCTCGCCTTGTCGTGCCTGCTCAATCCGGCCTTTGCCGACGAGCGCGCGCAGACCCAGCAACTACTGGAAGCCACCCGCAAGGACATCGCCGAACTGCAGAACGCGCTCGGCAAGGTTCAGGCGGAAAAAGCCGGTGTGCAGAAAGACCTGCAAACCACCGAAACCGAAATCGGTACGCTGGAAAAGCAGGTGGAGGCCCTGCAACAGCAACTAAAAAAGACCGAAGGCGAGCTGGAGCGCCTCGATAAAGAGAAAAAAAAACTCCAGAGCGCCCGCGTTGAACAGCAACGCCTGATCGCCATCCAGGCCCGTGCGGCCTATCAGAGCGGTCGCGAGGAATACCTCAAGCTGCTGCTCAACCAGCAGAACCCCGAGAAATTCGCCCGCACCCTCACCTATTACGACTACTTGAGCAAAGCGCGCCTGGAGCAGTTGCGCGCCTTCAACCAGACCCTCAGCCAGCTGGCCGGCGTCGAACAGGACATCTCGCGCCAACAGGCGCAGTTGCTGGCCGAGCGCGGCAACCTCGACAGCCGCATGCACGACCTCGAAGCGGTGCGCAGCGAGCGCCGGCAGGTGCTGGCCAAGATCAACGGCGACCTCAAGCAGCGCAACCAGGCGTTGCAGGCGCGCCAGCAGGACCAGGCCGACCTCAACCAGGTGCTCAAGACCATCGAGGAGACCCTTGCCCGTCAGGCCCGCGAGGCCGAAGAAGCGCGGCAGCGGGCGCTGCTGGCCGAGCAGGAGGCACAAAAGCGCCGCCAGCAGGAAGCCCTGGCCCGCGCCGAGGCCGAGAAGGCCCGCGGCGCGGCGCGCAGCGAACCGGAGCCGGTCGAAGAGCCTGCCGCCAAACCTCGACAACCGCTGGGGCCGGTGGTTTCGAGCGATGGCGCCAGCTATGGCGGGGCTTTTTCTGCGGCCCGCGGAAAACTTCCTTGGCCGGTCAATGGTCGACTACTGGCACGCTACGGCGATGCGCGTGGCAACGATGCGCGCGCCAAGTGGGACGGGGTGCTGATCGGTGCCTCGCCCGGCACCCAGGTGCGGGCGGTGCATGGAGGCCGCGTGGTGTTCGCCGACTGGTTGCGCGGTGCCGGGCTACTGGTCATTCTCGACCACGGCAACGGTTATCTGAGCCTGTACGGCCACAACCAAAGCCTGTTGAAACATGCCGGGGACATCGTGAAGGCCGGTGAGGCCATTTCCACCGTTGGCGACAGCGGCGGCCAGGAAAGTGCAGGTCTGTATTTCGCCATCCGTCAACAAGGTCGCCCTGCCGATCCATCGCAGTGGTGTCGCGGTTAAGCTCGTTTGCGTCTATACGACGTGGCGCTCACACAGGCTGCCCCAGAGGCTCCGTGCGGAGCGTCACAAGGATCAGGATCAGGAGTTCGTTCGACATGCTGCACTCGCCCCGCCTCACCCAGCTGGCCCTGACCATCGCCTTGGTCGTCGGCGCCCCTTTGGCCTCGGCCGCGCAGCCTGCCCCAGGCACTGCGGTGCCGGCCACGGAGGTGACCGCCAACGCGCCGCTGCCGCTGGACGAACTGCGCACCTTCGCCGAAGTGATGGACCGCATCAAGGCCGCCTACGTCGAACCCGTGGATGACAAGACCCTGCTGGAAAACGCCATCAAAGGCATGCTCAGCAACCTCGACCCGCACTCGGCCTACCTGGGCCCGGAAGACTTCCAGGAGCTGCAGGAAAGCACCAGCGGCGAGTTCGGCGGCCTGGGCATCGAAGTGGGCATGGACGACGGCTTCCTCAAGGTGGTGTCGCCCATCGACGAGACACCGGCTTCGCGCGCAGGCATCCAGGCGGGCGATCTGATCGTCAAGATCAACGGCGCGCCGACGCGCGGCCAGAGCATGTCCGAAGCCGTGGACAAGATGCGCGGCAAGATCGGTCAGAAGATCACCCTGTCGCTGATCCGCGACGGCAGCAACCCCTTCGACGTGACCCTGGCGCGCGCCGTGATCCAGGTCAAAAGCGTGAAGAGCCAACTGCTGGAAAGCGGCTATGGCTACATCCGCATCACCCAGTTCCAGGTCAAGACCGGCGAAGAAGTCGCCAAGGCCCTGGCCAAGCTGCGCAAAGACAACGGCAAGAAGCTCCAGGGCCTGGTGCTGGACCTGCGCAACAACCCCGGTGGCGTGCTGCAGTCGGCCGTGGAAGTGGCCGACCACTTCCTGACCAAGGGTTTGATCGTCTACACCAAGGGCCGTATCGCCAACTCCGAGCTGCGTTTCTCCGCCGATCCGGCCGATGCCAGCGAGGGCGTACCGCTGGTGGTGCTGATCAACGGTGGCAGCGCCTCGGCCTCGGAAATCGTCGCCGGCGCCTTGCAGGACCAGAAACGCGGCGTGCTGATGGGCACCGACAGCTTCGGCAAAGGCTCGGTGCAGACCGTGCTGCCGCTGAACAACGACCGCGCGCTCAAGCTCACCACCGCGCTGTACTACACCCCCAACGGCCGTTCGATCCAGGCTCAGGGCATCGTGCCGGACATCGAAGTGCGTTCGGGCAAGCTCACCGCCGACGACGACAGCGAAAGCCTCAAGGAAGCCGACCTCAAAGGCCACCTGGGCAATGGCAACGGCGGTGCCGACCGGCCGACGGTAGCCACGCCGCGCACGGCCGGCAAGGAACGTCCACAGGATGGCGACTTCCAGTTGAGCCAGGCCTTGAGCCTGCTCAAAGGGCTGAACGTCACCAAGCGCAACTGACAGGGCCATGCGTTTCCTGGCTACCGCCCTGCTCTGCCTGCTGGCCGGCGCCGCGTCCACGGCGTCGGCCCAACCGCCCAAAGCCTACCTGAGCCTGATCATCGACGACCTCGGCCAGAACACCGAGCGCGACAGCCGCACCCTGGCCCTGCCCGGCCCGGTGACCCTGGCGATCATGCCCGACACGCCCCATGCCAGCGATTTCGCCCGCCAGGCGCACAAGGCCGGCAAGACCGTGATCCTGCACATGCCGATGGACCCGGCTACCGGCCCCTATGCCTGGCATCCGGAACTGCCCATCGCCACCCTGGCCGAACGTCTGGACGCCGCGCTGCTGAAAGTGCCGTTCGCTGCTGGAGTGAACAACCACATGGGCAGCCGCATGACCGCGCAGCCCGCGCCCATGGCCTGGCTGATGGGCGAGCTGCAACGGCGCGGCCTGTTCTTCGTCGACAGCCGTACCAGCGCAGCGACGGTGGCAGCGGCCAAGGCCCAGGACATCGGCTTGGCCAACGTGTCGCGCGACGTGTTCCTGGACGATGTGCGCACCCCGCAGGCCATCGCCGGGCAACTGCAGGTGGCCGTCGAACTGGCGCGCAAGCAAGGCTCGGTGGTGATGATCGGCCACCCCTATCCGCAGACCCTCGAGGTGCTGGAAAAGCAGATGCCCCGGCTGAAAGGCCAGGGCATCGAGTGGATCCCGCTCAAGCAGATGATCGCCGAGCGCAGCAACCAGGCCATGCCCGGCCATGGCAGCCACGGGCGCTACCGCAACCGCTGAAACCGGCGCCCTTGCCGAGGCGCCGACTGGATTCAGCTGTAGACGCGGGTCAGCACCTGGCGGTGGCTTTCGAACTGGTCGAGCACGTCGCGCACGATCTGCTCGGGGGTGAAGCCCATCAGGTCGTATTCCTGGCTACCGTCGTGCAGGTACACCTCGGCACGGTAAAAACGCTGGCGCACGTCGGCTTCGCCTTCCACCGGCGCTTCGCTGGGCGCGGCGAGGTAACCGTCCAGGCTCACTTCGTAGACGAACGGGTTGCCTTCTTCCATGAGCACGCGCAGGCCCATCATGTTGCGCGACTGACCGAGACGGCTTTCCACTTCGAAGCCCTGCCCGCGCAGCAGCTCGGCCGCTTCGCGCAACGCCGGGCTGACCTTCTTGTCCATGAAGCGCTGCACCACGGCCTGGGTCGGCTCCAGCTCCAGCTGGGTGAGGCGCTCGCTGAAGCCACGCCGGCCACGGGCGGCCAGTTCGGCGCGCTCCTGCTCGGTGGCCATGTCCTGTTTCATGGCCTTGTGCAGGCCGAACATGAACAGCACCAGTACCACCGAGAACGGCAGCCCGGCCAGCACCACCATGGTCTGCATGGCTTCGAAATTGCCCGCCAGCAGCAGGCCGATGGTCACCAGGGTGATCACGACCGACCAGAACACCACCATCCAGTGCGGCGCGTCCTCGTCGACCTTGCCGCCGGTGCACGACAGGTTGGCCATCATCACCGCGCCGGAGTCGGCTGGAGTGAGGAACAGCACGAAGCCGACGAAGATGGCCACGCCGATGACGATCTTCGACGCCGGGAAGTATTCCAGCAGTTGGTAGATCGCCATCGACGGATGCTCGACCGCGGTCTTGCCCAGCTCCACCGCGCCATGGTTCATCACCAGGTCCAGCGCGGTGTTGCCGAAGATCGACAGCCAGGCCAGGGTGAAGCCCAGCGGGATCAGCAACACGCCGCAGACCAGCTGGCGCACCGTGCGGCCCTTGGAGATGCGGGCGATGAACATGCCTACGAACGGCCCCCAGGAAATCCACCAGGCCCAATAGAACACGGTCCACAGGCCCAGCCAGCGCTCGGACTTGTCGCCGGCGCCTTCATAGACGTAGAGGTCGAAGGTCTTGAGCACGAAACCGTTGAGGTAGTCGCCCACGTTCTGCACGAAGCCGTTGAGCAGGTGCAGAGTCTCGCCGCCCAGCAGGACGAAGATCAGCAAGCCGCTGAATAGGCAGATGTTCAGGTTGGACAGGCGGCGGATGCCATTTTCCACGCCCGAGACGGCCGCTACGGTGGCCACCGAAGCCATGGTCAGGATCACCACCAGCAAGTTGGTCTTGCTGTGATCCATGCCGAACAGATACTCCAGGCCCGAGGCCACCTGCATCGAACCGATGCCGAGGTTGGTCACCAGGCCCAGCAAGGTGACGAACATGCCGAAGATGTCCACCGCGTTGCCGCCTGCACCCTTGACCCAACGCTCGCCGACCAGCGGGTACAGCGCCGAGCGCAATGCCAGCGGCTGGTTGTGGCGATAGGCGAAATAGCCCACGGCCAGGCCCACCAGAGCGTAGATCGCCCAACCGTGCAGGCCCCAATGCAGGAAGGTCAGTTGCAGCCCCTCGCGCGCGGCGGCCAGGCTGGCCGAAGTGCCTTCGGGCGGGTTGAAGTAATGGTCCAGCGGCTCGGAGGCACCGAAGTACAGCAGCGAAATGCCGATGCCCGAGGAAAACAGCATGCCGGCCCAGGCGCCGTAGCTGAAATCGGGGGTGTCGTCCTTGCCGCCGAGTTTGAGCTTGCCGAAATCGGAAAACGCCAGGTAGACGACGAACACCAGGTAGCTGCAGATGACCAGCATGTAGTACCAGCCGAACGTGCGGGTCAGCCACGACTGGGCGAGGCCCAATGCGCGGCCGGCGGCATCGGGCGCGGCGATCAGCAGGGCGGTCAGGACGAGGATCAACAGTGCCGAGGTGCAGAACACCACGCGGTTGACCCGGACCCTCTCGGCGGGGGCTTGGGTAAGGGAGGCAGAACTCATTGCACGAAGGCTCCAGGGGATGCGGCAGTGGAGGCTAATCAGTCTTTTCCCGAGCAATTGGTGCAATAGCCCTACTGCTTCAGGTGTTATAAAAGCACCTTGGAAATCGTGCACCCGGCTCGAATCGTTGCAAAAACACAGGTTCGGCCTCCACTGCGAAGGCCGGCCGCATGGCTGTCGCAGGCTGCGGCGGAATCTGTCCCTGCAATCGCTCTCACCCGTCAACGCCTTGTTTTCCGGGGGTTTCACGCTTTTCTGAGGTACGCAATCTGCGCCGCCAAGAGCCGCTTGAATGCTGTCAATGGCACAAATTGTCGCAGAGCTTATTCTTTATTGATTGAACGTTCAATCAAAACAAAATAGACTGGTCTTCGCCGAGTCGGACGCTGCTCGCCCACTCGCCAGGCCTGAGGAGAACGCACGATGCCCAAGGTCGGTATGCAACCCATTCGCCGTCAGCAACTGATCGACGCCACGCTGCAAGCGGTCGATCAAGTAGGCCTGGGAGATGCCAGCATTGCGCTGATTGCCCGCTTGGCCGGTGTGTCGAACGGCATCATCAGTCACTACTTTCGGGACAAGAACGGCCTGATCGCAGCGACCATGCGACACATCATGAACATGCTCAACGAAGGCGTGATCGCCCGCCGCCAGGCACTGACCGACACCCGTCCCCGTGCCCAGCTGCAAGTGATCATCGAAGGCAACTTCGACGCCAGCCAGGTCACCGGCCCGGCAATGAAAACCTGGTTGGCCTTCTGGGCTTCCAGCATGCACCAGCCGTCTTTGCACAGGTTGCAGCGGATCAACGACCACCGCCTGTATTCCAACCTGTGCTACCAGTTCCGCCGCGCGCTGCCGGCCGATCAGGCACGCAGCGCCGCCCGCGGCCTGGCAGCGTTGATCGACGGTTTATGGTTGCGTGGCGCGCTGTCGGGCGACGCCTTCGACACCGACCAGGCAGTACGCATCGCCTACGAATACATGGATCTACAACTGGCTAAGCAGCGACCCACGGGCAACGACGCCCACGTTTCTGAACAAGCGTGCGCGACCACTGCCCAATCGGCACAGGCGCGACGCGCATAGCCACATTCAAACTGCACTTGCGAGGACACTATGGCCCGTTTCGGAACGCAAAAACTCTATATCGACGGCGGTTACGTGGACGCCAGCTCCGGTGAAACCTTCGAAGCCGTCAACCCGGCGAACGGCGAAGTGCTCGCCCACGTGCAGCGCGCCAACGGCGCCGACGTCGAGAAAGCGGTAGAAAGCGCCGCGCGCGGCCAGAAAGTCTGGGCCGCGATGACCGCCATGCAGCGTTCGCGCATCCTGCGCCGCGCCGTGGACATTCTGCGCGAGCGCAACGACGAGCTGGCCATGCTGGAAACCCTCGACACCGGCAAGTCGTACTCCGAAACCCGCTATGTCGACATCGTCACCGGCGCCGACGTGCTCGAGTACTACGCAGGCCTGGTGCCAGCCATCGAAGGCGAGCAGATCCCGCTGCGCGACAGCTCCTTCGTCTACACCCGCCGCGAACCGCTGGGCGTCACCGCCGGCATCGGCGCGTGGAACTATCCGATCCAGATCGCCCTGTGGAAGTCCGCACCCGCGCTGGCCGCAGGCAACGCGATGATTTTCAAGCCGAGCGAAGTCACTTCGCTGACCACCCTCAAACTGGCCGAGATCTACACCGAAGCCGGCGTGCCGGCGGGCGTGTTCAACGTGCTGACCGGCAGCGGTCGCGACGTCGGCGGCCTGCTCACCGAGCACCCCGGCATCGAGAAGATCTCCTTCACCGGCGGCACCACCACCGGCAAGAAAGTCATGGCCAGTGCTTCGAGCTCCTCGCTCAAGGAAGTCACCATGGAACTGGGCGGCAAGTCGCCGCTGATCGTCTGCGCAGACGCCGACCTCGATCGCGCGGCCGACATCGCCATGATGGCCAACTTCTACAGCTCCGGTCAGGTGTGCACCAACGGCACCCGCGTGTTCGTGCCGGCCTCGCTCAAGCAGGCCTTCGAAGCCAAGATCCTCGAGCGCGTGGCGCGCATCCGCGTCGGCAACCCGGAAGACGAGAACACCAACTTCGGCCCGTTGGTCAGCTTCGCCCACATGGAAAGCGTGCTGGGCTACATCGCCAAGGGCAAAGAGCAAGGCGCGCGCCTGCTGTGCGGCGGCGAGCGGCTGCAGGATGGCGATCTGGCCAAAGGCGCGTTCGTGGCGCCGACCGTGTTCACCGACTGCCGCGACGACATGACCATCGTCCAGGAAGAAATCTTCGGCCCGGTCATGAGCATTCTCAGCTACGAAACCGAAGAAGAAGCGATCCGCCGCGCCAACGACACCGACTACGGCCTGGCCGCAGGCGTGTGCACCAACGACCTGAGCCGCGCGCACCGCATCATCCACCAGCTCGAAGCCGGCATCTGCTGGATCAACGCCTGGGGCGAGTCGGCGGCGGAAATGCCGGTCGGCGGCTACAAGCAGTCGGGCGTGGGCCGCGAAAACGGCATCAGTTCCCTGGCGCAGTACACCCGCATCAAGTCGGTGCAGGTCGAGCTGGGCGACTACGCGTCGGTGTTCTGACCGGTCGCCGCCTGCAAGCGCGCGCCGGCGGCGTGATGCCGCCGGCCCTTGCAGGACGTGCGCAGTGGCTGGCGCTCGACAGTCGTCGATCAGCGCGAGCCCTGGCGCTCGAAGGTTTCGAACCGACCTCCATGCGCACCGCTCAAAACGTGCAACCTGCCTGATCCCCATTCATCGCGCGAGCTTCGCGCCGCTTCCTCGAGAAGCCTGAAACGCGAAGCCGCCACTGCTTCCGGAGGAAGCTCTCCCATGGAATACGATTACATCATCGTCGGTGCCGGCTCGGCCGGTAACACCCTCGCCACGCGCCTGACCGAAGACGCCGGCACCACCGTGCTGCTGCTCGAAGCCGGCGGCCCGGACTACCGTTTCGACTTCCGCACGCAGATGCCGGCCGCGCTGGCCTTCCCGCTGCAAGGCCGCCGCTACAACTGGGCCTACGAGACCGATCCAGAGCCGCACATGGACAACCGCCGCATGGAATGTGGCCGCGGTAAAGGCCTGGGCGGCTCGTCGCTGATCAACGGCATGTGCTACATCCGCGGCAACGCCATGGACTTCGACGGCTGGGCCAAGCTGCCCGGCCTGGAAGACTGGACCTACCTCGACTGCCTGCCGTACTTCCGCAAGGCCGAAACCCGCGACATCGGCCCGAACGACTACCACGGCGGCGACGGCCCGCTCAGCGTGGCCACGCCCAAGCCCGGCAACAATCCCCTGTTCAACGCCATGGTCGAAGCCGGCGTGCAAGCCGGTTATCCGCGCACCGACGACCTCAACGGCTACCAACAGGAAGGTTTCGGCCCGATGGACCGTTCGGTGACCAAGAACGGCCGCCGTTCCAGCACCGCCCGTGGCTACCTCGACCAGGCCAAGAAGCGCCCGAATCTGACCATCGTCACCCATGCCCTGAGCGACCGCATCCTGTTCGACGGCAAGCGCGCCGTAGGCGTGACCTACCTGCACGGCGACAGCGAAGAGCGCATCGAAGTGCGCGCACGCAAGGAAGTGATCGTCAGCTCCGGTGCCATCGCCACCCCGCAACTGTTGCAACGCTCCGGCGTCGGCCCGCGCGCGCTGCTCGAAAGCCATGACATCCCTGTGGTGCACGACCTGCCGGGCGTCGGCGAGAACCTGCAGGACCACCTGGAGCTGTACCTGCAATACGCTTGCACCCAGCCGGTCTCGCTGTACCCGTCGCTGCTGTGGTGGAACCAGCCGGCCATCGGCGCCGAATGGCTGTTCAACGGCACCGGCATCGGCGCCAGCAACCAGTTCGAAGCGGGCGGTTTCATCCGCAGCCGCCCCGAGTTCGAGTGGCCGAACATCCAGTACCACTTCCTGCCGGTGGCGATCAATTACAACGGCAGCAAGGGTGTGCAGGAGCACGGCTTCCAGGCGCACATGGGTTCGATGCGCTCGCCCAGCCGCGGTCGCGTGCAGGTCAAATCCAAAGATCCGCGCCAGCACCCGAGCATCCTGTTCAACTACATGGCCACCGAGCAGGACTGGCAGGAATTCCGCGATGGCATCCGCCTGACCCGCGAAATCATGGCCCAGCCCGCGCTGGACCAGTACCGCGGCCGCGAGATCAGCCCGGGCGAGCACGTGCAAACCGACGAAGAACTGGACAAGTTCATCCGCGAACACGCCGAAACGGCTTATCACCCGTCCTGCTCGTGCAAGATGGGCGACGACGACATGGCGGTGGTCGACGGCCAGGGCCGCGTGCACGGTATGCAAGGGTTGCGCGTGGTGGATGCGTCGATCATGCCGATCATCATCACCGGCAACCTCAACGCCACCACGATCATGATCGCCGAGAAAATCGCCGACAAGATCCGCAACCGCGCGCCACTGCCGCGCAGTACCGCGACCTACCACGTGGCCAATGGTGCGCCGGTCAAGGGCCAGGCGATGCGTGAGGTCAAGCAGGGCTGATCCTGGCTGGGCCGTCTGCTTGCAAGAGGGCGCCTTTAGGGGGCTGCCGGTCGGTCAAGCTGACATAAGTTGCTTGGGGCTGCTTTGCAGCCCCAATTGCTTAACAGGCCAACATCAACCTTCCAAAGGTCCCTTTTTATACATCTGCAGAAACGCTTTACAGCCTGACAATTCATCAGGTTAGAATCGATTGGCATGCGACCTGCTAGCCAATTCCCCAGCAGGTCTGCCTTCCCCCGCAACACGCTGGAGTACACGCCCTTGGATGCAAGCACCATCAACAGCCTGTTCCTGATCGGCGCCTTGCTGGTGGGTGCGAGCATTCTGGTCAGCTCGCTGTCTTCGCGCCTGGGCATTCCGATTCTGGTCATCATTCTCGCCGTGGGCATGATCGCCGGCGTCGACGGCGGCGGCATCATCTTCAACAACTATCCGACCGCGTATCTGGTGGGCAACCTGGCCCTGGCGGTGATTCTGCTCGACGGTGGCCTGCGCACGCGGGTGGCGAGCTTTCGCGTGGCCTTGTGGCCGGCGCTGTCGCTGGCCACGGTCGGGGTGCTGATCACCACGGCCTTGACCGGTATGGTCGCCGCCTGGCTGTTCGACCTGAGCCTGATCCAGGGTCTGCTGATCGGTGCCATCGTCGGCTCCACCGATGCCGCGGCGGTGTTCTCGCTGCTGGGCGGCAAAGGCCTGAACGAGCGGGTCACCGCCACGCTGGAGATCGAATCGGGCAGCAACGACCCGATGGCGGTGTTCCTCACCGTCACCCTGATCGAGATGATCGCCAGCAACCAGACCGGCCTGCACTGGAGCCTGCTCGGCCACCTGATCCGCGAGTTCGGCATCGGCGGCCTGCTGGGCCTGGGCGGCGGCTGGCTGATGCTGCAAGCGGTCAATCGCATCAACTTGGCCAGCGCCCTTTACCCGATCCTGGTGATCGCCGGCGGCCTGGTGGTGTTCTCCCTGACCAACGCCCTGCACGGCAGCGGCTTCCTGGCGGTGTACCTGTGCGGCCTGGTGCTGGGCAACCGGCCGATCCGCAGCCGCCACGGCATCCTGCACATGCTCGACGGCATGGCCTGGCTGGCGCAGATCGGCATGTTCCTGGTGCTGGGCCTGCTGGTCACCCCGCACGACCTGCTGCCCATCGCCGTGCCGGCCCTGGGCCTGGCGCTGTGGATGATCGTGGTCGCCCGGCCGCTGTCGGTGTTCGCCGCGCTGCTGCCGTTCAAGGCCTTCCACGACCGCGAAAAGGCCTTCATCGCCTGGGTCGGCCTGCGCGGCGCCGTGCCGATCATCCTCGCGGTGTTCCCGTTGATGGCCGGGCTGCCGCAGGCGCAGCTGTTCTTCAACCTGGCCTTCTTCATCGTGCTCATCTCGCTGCTGGTGCAGGGCACCAGCCTGCCGTGGATGGCCAAACTGCTGAAGGTCACCGTCCCGCCCGACCCGGCGCCGATCTCGCGTTCAGCGCTGGAGGTGCACATCACCAGCGAGTGGGAGCTGTTCGTCTACCGTTTGGGCCAGGAAAAGTGGTGCATCGGCGCGGCCCTGCGCGAACTGAAGATGCCACCGGGCACGCGTATCGCCGCACTGTTCCGCGGCGAGGAACTGCTGCACCCCTCGGGCAGTACCGTGCTGCAAGTCGACGACATGCTCTGCGTGATCGGCCACGAACACGACTTGCCGGCCCTGGGCAAACTGTTCAGCCAGGCACCGCAACGCGGCCTGGACCTGCGCTTCTTCGGCGACTTCGTGCTCGAAGGCGATGCCGAGCTGGGCGCGGTCGCCGCGCTGTACGGTTTGCAACTGGATGGGCTGGACAGCCGCATGCCGCTGGCGCAGTTCATTCGCCAGAAGGTCGGCGGCGCCCCGGTGGTGGGCGACCAGATCGAATGGCACAGCACGCTGTGGACCATTGCGCTGATGGAGGGGAACAAGATCATGAAAGTCGGCGTCAAATTCCCCGAGGGCGCTCGACCCGGTCCTGGGTTGTTCCTCTGAACCTTCGCCAACTGCCCCCGGCATCTCAAGAATTCTGCCTATGCTCCCGCGCGTACTCCGCACAGCCCTGCTCGGGCTGTGCCTGCTCCTTCCCCTGGCCGGCGTGGCCGCCGAAGCGCCCACCAGCGACAGCGTCCAGCAAAGTCTCGACAAGATCGCCGAGCGCAAACTGCCCGAAGCCGATCAGAAAGCGCTGCAACAGCTGTTGGAAAAGACCCTTTCCTGGCTCGACAGCCGCGACGACAGCCAGCAGAAGCTCGACGCCCTGCGCGTGCAGCTGGCCGACGCGCCCAAGGAAATCAACGACAGCCAGCAGCAGCTCAACCAGCTCAAGGCCAGCCAGCCCGCGCCGGTGGCGCAGCGCTACGGCAAGCTCGACGTACCACAGCTCGAACAACTGCTCAGCGAGCGCAGCACCCAGCAAGGCGACCTGCAAAAGGCGCTGTCCGAAGCCAACAGCCTGATCATCAACTCGCAGACTCGCCCCGAGCGCGCCCAGGCCGAGATCAGCAACGCGCAAAGCCGCACCCAGCAGATCAACAACCTGCTCAAGCAAGGCAAAGACAACGGCAAGACCCTCAGCACCGACCAGCGCAACCAGCTCAACGCGGAACTGGCGTCGCTCAATGCCCTGACCCAATTGCGCCGCCGGGAGCTGGCCGGCAACGGCCTGCTGCAAGACCTGGGCAACGCCCAACACGATCTGCTGATCGAAAAGGCCACACGCCTGGAGCAGGAAATCCAGGACCTGCAAACCCTGATCAACGGCAAACGCCTGGCCCAGTCGCAACAGGCCGTCACCCAGCAGTCGCTGGAAGCGCAGAAGGCCGGTGGCAGCACCCTGCTGGCCAGCGAGAGCGCCAACAACCTGGAGCTGTCCGACTACCTGCTCAAGAGCACCGACCGTCTCAACGAGCTGACCCAGCAGAACCTGCGCGTCAAGCAGCAGCTCGACAACGTCACCCAGGCCGACCAGGCCCTGGACGAGCAGATCAACGTGCTCAAGGGCAGCCTGCTGCTGTCCAAGATCCTCTACAAGCAGAAGCAGGCGCTGCCGCACCTCAAGCTCGACCGCGACCTGGCCGACCAGATCGCCGACATCCGCCTGTATCAGTTCGAGGTCAACCAACAGCGCGAGCAGATGAGCACGCCGGGCGCCTACGTGGAGAAACTGCTGGCCGACCAGCCGCAGGAAAACGTCACGCCCGTCCTGCGCAAGGCTCTGCTGGAAGTGGCCATCACCCGCAGCGACCTGCTCGAGCGGCTCAACCGCGAGCTGTCGGCAGTGCTCAACGAGTCGATCACCCTGCAGCTCAACCAGAAGCAGCTGTTCAGCACGGCGCAGAACCTGCGCATCACTCTCGAAGAGCAGATGTTCTGGATCCCCAGCAACAAGGCGCTGGACCTGGAATGGCTGCGCTATGCGCCCGAACGCCTGATCGAACAGATCGGCGACCTGCCCTGGGCCTCCGGGGTGACCGAGCTGGGCAGTGGCCTGGCCCAGCACCCGCTGCTGTTCCTGCCGCTGCTGCTGGCCATCGGCGCGCTGCTGTGGCGGCGCACCTACCTGTACGAGCAGTTGAACAAGGTCCACCAGGACATCGGCCATTTCAAACGCGACAGCCAGTGGCACACGCCCCAGGCGATCCTGATCAACATCCTGCTGGCCATGCCGCTGAGCCTGGCCCTGGCGCTGTGCAGCTACGCCTTGCAGATCGATGCCCGCGGGCAGAACGCCAACCTCGGCGCGGCCCTGTGGCAACTGGCGCAAGCTTGGCTGGTGTTCTATACCGCCTACCGCATCCTCTCCCCGGGCGGTGTGGCCGAGGTGCATTTCCGCTGGTACAAGCCACAGGTGCAGTTCCTGCGCGGTTGGGTACGTCGCTTGGGCACGGTGGTACTGGCCCTGGTCGGTGTAGTGGCGGTGGCCGAGCATCAGCCCTCGGCCCTGGCCGACGACGTGTTCGGCATCGCCGTGGTCCTGGCCTGCTATGCGCTGATGGCGCTGCTGCTCAGCCGTCTGCTGCTGAGCAGCCCGGCGCACCGCGACACTTCGCTGTTCCGCAAGGCGGTGGGCGTGGCCTTCACCGCGCTGCCCATCGCCTTGTTCGTGGCGGTGTGCTTCGGCTACTACTACACCGCGCTGAAACTCACCGACCGGTTGATCTATACCCTCTACCTGCTGCTGTTCTGGCTGGTGATCGAAGCGGCGTTCATGCGCGGCCTGTCGGTGGCGGCGCGGCGCCTGGCCTACCAGCGCGCGATCAGCAAACGCCAGGCCAGCAAGGAAGGGCTCGACGGCGAGGTGGTGATCGAAGAGCCGGCCCTGGACATCGAGCAGGTCAACCAGCAATCGCTGCGCCTGATTCGCCTGGCGCTGCTCGGCGGCTTCATCGCCGCGCTGTACTGGGTGTGGTCGGACCTGCTCAGCGTGTTCGCCTACCTCAACAACTTCACCCTCTACGAATACAGCAGCGGCACGGGCGCGGCCGCCAGCCTGGTGCCGATCAGCCTGGGCGACCTGCTCGGCGCGCTGGTGATCGGCGGCATCACCATCGCTTTGGCCAGCAACCTGCCGGGCCTTTTGGAAGTGCTGGTGCTGTCGCGACTGAACCTGGCCCAGGGCAGCGCCTATGCCATCACCACGCTGCTGTCCTATGTGATCGTCGGGGTCGGTATCGTCAGTACCCTGGCCACCCTGGGCGTGAGCTGGGACAAGCTGCAATGGCTGGTGGCGGCGCTGTCGTTGGGCCTGGGCTTCGGCATGCAGGAGATCTTCGCCAACTTCATCTCCGGCATCATGATCCTCTTCGAGCGCCCGGTGCGCATCGGCGACACCATCACCATCGGCAACCTGTCCGGCACGGTGAGCAAGATCCGCATCCGCGCCACGACCATCACCGATTTCGACCGCAAGGACATCATCGTTCCGAACAAGACCTTCATCACCGGCCAGCTGATCAACTGGTCGCTGACCGACACCATCACCCGCGTCACCCTCAAGCTGGGCATCGACTACGGCTCGGACCTGGAGCTGGTGCGCGAGCTGCTGCTCAAGGGCGCCGAAGAGAACCCGCGAGTGCTCAAGGACCCCGAGCCCCTGGTGTACTTCCTCAACTTCGGCGAAACCCTGGAGCACGAACTGCGCATGCACGTGCGCGACCTGGGCGACCGCAATCCGACGCTGGACGAGGTCAACCGCTACATCGACAAGGCCTTCCGCGAGCACGGCATCAAGATTTCCGTGCGTCAGGTGGAAGTGTTCCTGATGGACACCAAGGGTGGACGGCAACAGATGATCGGTCTCGATCCGCGCAAGCCCGATGGCACTGCACCGGACTGACAAGACTCACACCTAGACCGACGCCAGAACAACCTGGAGAAGCCGCGTGAAAACCCTCGATCAATTGAGCTTCGACACCCGCTTCGCCCGCCTGGGCGACGCGTTCTCAGTCGAAGTGCTGCCCGATCCCATCGCCGACCCGCGCCTGGTGGTGGCCAGCCCCGCCGCCATGGCCCTGCTCGACCTGGACCCGGCGGTCGCCGAACAGCCGCTGTTCGCCGAGCTGTTCAGCGGCCACAAGCTCTGGGAAGGGGCCGAGCCGCGGGCCATGGTGTATTCCGGCCACCAGTTCGGCGGGTATACCCCGCGCCTTGGCGACGGCCGTGGGCTGCTGCTCGGCGAAGTGGTGAACGAGGCTGGCGAGCATTGGGACCTGCATCTCAAGGGCGCCGGGCAGACGCCTTTCTCGCGCATGGGCGACGGCCGCGCGGTGCTGCGCTCCTCGATCCGCGAGTTTTTGGGCTCTGAGGCGCTGCACGCGCTGGGCATTCCCAGCAGCCGCGCGCTGTGCGTGATCGGCTCCAGCACTGTGGTCTGGCGCGAAACCCAGGAGCGCGCCGCCATGCTCCTGCGCCTGGCGCAGAGCCATGTGCGCTTCGGCCACTTCGAATACTTCTATTACACCAAGCAGCCGGAACAGGCGCAGCAGTTGCTCGACTACGTGCTGGAGCAACACTACCCCGAATGCCAAACGGAATCGCTGCCGTACCTGGCGATGTTCCGCAGCATCGTCGAGCGCAACGCCGAGTTGATCGCCTACTGGCAGGCCTATGGCTTCTGCCACGGGGTGATGAACACCGACAACATGTCGATTCTGGGCATCACCTTCGACTTCGGCCCCTTCGCGTTCCTCGACGATTTCGACGCCAACTTCGTCTGCAACCACTCCGACGACCGTGGCCGCTACAGCTACAGCAACCAGGTGCCCATCGCGCACTGGAACCTGAGTGCGCTGGCCCAGGCACTGACGCCCTTCATCGAGGTGGAAGCCTTGCAGGAGGCGCTGAGCCTGTTCCTGCCGCTGTACCAGGCCCATTACCTCGACCTGATGCGCCGTCGTCTGGGCCTGACCACGGCCGAAGACGACGACATGGCGCTGGTCGAACAACTGTTGCAGTGCATGCAACGCGGCGGCGTGGACTACACGCTGTTCTTCCGCCACCTGGGCGAGCAGCCGGTGGACGCGGCCTTGCAGGTGGTACGCGACGAGTTCGTCGACCTGGCGGCGTTCGACCAATGGGGCGAGGCGTACCGCGCCCGCTGCGCACGCGAACCGAACAATGCCGAAGGTCGGCGTGACCGTATGCATGCGGTCAACCCGCTGTACATCCTGCGCAATTACCTGGCCCAGCAGGCCATCGAGGCGGCCGAGGCCGGCGATTACAGCGTGGTGCGCGAACTGCACCAGGTGCTCAGCCGCCCCTTCGAGGAGCAGCCCGGGATGCAGGCCTATGCGCAGCGGCCGCCGGATTGGGGCAAGCATCTGGAAATCAGTTGTTCGTCGTGACAGACCGTCCATTGCCACAGGTGCAACCATGCCAAACCCACTGCTGATCCCCTGCCCGCACTGCGACGGCCTCAACCGCCTGCCCGCCGAGCGCCTCGTCGATGCGCCCAAATGCGGCCGCTGCAAGCAGCCGATGCTGCTGACGGCACCGTTCGACCTGAGCGAACAGAGCTACCCGAGCCAGATCAAAGGCGACCTGCCGCTGCTGGTCGACGTCTGGGCCGACTGGTGCGGCCCGTGCAAGGCCTTCGCCCCAGTCTTCGCCCAGGCCGCGCGCCAACTGCACGGCCGCTGCCGCCTGGCCAAGCTCGACAGCGAAGCCAACCGCACGCTGTCGGCGCAGTTGGGCATCCGCTCCATCCCCAGCCTGATCCTGTTCAGGAGCGGCCGCGAAACGGCGCGGCAGGCAGGGGCGTTTCCGTTGCAGGCGTTGATGCAGTGGTTGAGCAGCGAAGGGGTCTAGCCCCGCTCCAACACATCGTGCAACTCGACGAACTGCCGGCTGAGCTTGTGCTTGGGATCGAAGTGGATCAGCGGTTGGCTGGCGTGGTGCGACTCGCGCATCTTCACCGAGCTGGCCAGGTACACCGGTAGCACCGGCAGGCCTTCGCCGAGCAGTTCGTCGAGCATCTGTTGCGGCAGGCTGGCGCGGGCCTGGAACTGGTTGACCACGATGCCTTCGACCACCAGGCCCGAGTTGTGGTCTTCCTTGAGCTCTTCGATTTCCGCCAGCAGGCCGTATAGCGCCTGGCGCGAGAAGCTGTCGCAGTCGAAGGGGATCAACACCCGGTCGGCGGCGATCAAGGCCGAGACGGCATAGAAGTTCAGGGCGGGCGGGGTGTCGATGTAGATGCGCTCGTAGTCTTCGTCGAGCGCGTCGAGCAGTTTGCGCAGCTTGTTGATCTTGTGTTTGGCCTCGAGCTTGGGTTGCAGGTCGGCCAGCTCGGCGTTGGCGGTCACCAGGTGCAGGTTGTCGTAGGGGGTATGGTGGATATCCACCTTATGTTTCTTGGCGGCCGGGCCGCCGGCCAGGCTCTGCTTGAAGAAGTCGGCGATGCCCAAGGGGATGTCGTCGCCGGTCAGGCCCGTGAGGTACTGGGTGGAGTTGGCCTGGGCGTCCAGGTCGATCAACAGGGTTCGATACCCTTCATGGGCACTGACCGCCGCCAGGTTGCAGGCGATGCTGGATTTGCCTACGCCACCCTTTTGATTGAACACCGCGCGCCGCATGGAAAGCCCTCCCTCTGTCAACGAGGGATCGAGTATGTGGTGGGGTTTGTTGCATTACTAGCGTCGGCGCCGTGAAGCGCTTTCAATTCGAGGCTTTCGGAATATGGTTTTTCAGTCGATGCCTACAGAAACTACGGCCTGTGGCTAGTCACCAGTTACGGGATGCGCCGTTGGCGATCCTGTAACCAATGTTTGCTGAGCAGCAGTGTGCATGAGTCTGGCTGCTGTACGCGCTCAAATGGCAGCGATCGGATACGGTCCCCGCCCTGCATCGGCCAAGTTGAGACCACCGCCGCCTTCATACGGCAACCTAGCGCTTGTCCCACACCTCGAAGCGGTATCCCGGCCCGTCGCTGGGTTGCGGTGCGCTAGAGGTCAGTTGCCAACGGCTTTCCTCGAACGCCGGGAACCACGCGTCGCCCACCGGGTTCAGCTCGACCTGGGTCAGGTACATGCGGCTGACCAGGTCCTGCGCCAACGCCTGGGTATAGAGCTGCGCGCCGCCAATCAACATCACCTCGTCGACGCCCTGCTCGGCGGCCCACTGCTCGGCGCGCCGCTGCGCCTGCTCCAGCGAGGCGAACACTTCGGCACCGTCGAGTTGCAGACCCGCCTGGCGGCTGACCACCAGGTTGAGCCGCCCCGGCAGCGGTCGACCGAGCGAATCCCAGGTCTTGCGGCCCATGATGATCGGCTTGCCCAGGGTGGTGGCCTTGAAGTACTTGAAATCCCCTGGCAGGTGCCAGGGCATGGAGTTGTCGATGCCGATGACGCGGTTCTCGGCGAGGGCCGCGATCAGGCTGAGGGAGAGTGGTGTGGTCATGCCGGCGAGGATAGCAAACCCTGCCTGGGTTATGCTTCCACCCCTCGATCTCGCACTGGAAGAGCCTGTGACTGGACTGACCCGATTCGACACGCGCTGGCTCACCGAGGCGGTGCGTCTGCGCGAAGAACACGCCGGCCTGCTGGACGATCAAGAGGCCAACCGCCAGGCCCGCCAGCAAGGCGGCGACCTGGCCCAGCGCATCGAGCGCCGTGCCTTGTGGCTGGCCGAGCGCGACGGCATGGTCACGGCGCTGCGCCATTGGAAGCAGGGCGCGCGCCTGGCGCTGCTGGGTTTGATGCTGTTCGCCGTGCTCAGTGGCGCAGGCCTCGCCTTTGCCGCACTGGGCGATGGCGCGCGGCCGGTCAACGTGTTCTGGGCGCTGGGTAGCCTGCTGGGCCTGAACCTGCTGATGCTGCTGGGCTGGGCAGTGGGCTTCTGGCTGTCGGGCGAGCATGGCGCGGGGCTCGGGCGCCTGTGGCTATGGCTCGCCGAGCGCCTGGCGCGCGACGCCCAGGCCGCGCAGTTGGCGCCAGCGCTGCTGGTGATGCTGGAGCGCCGGCGCTTGTCGCGCTGGTTGCTCGGGCTGTGGGTGCATGGCTTGTGGCTGCTGGCGATGCTCAGCGCGCTGAGCATGCTATTGACCCTGCTGGCCGGGCGGCGCTATGGCTTCGTCTGGGAAACCACGCTGCTGGCCGCCGAGCCGTTCATCGACCTGACCCAGACCCTCGGCGCCCTGCCCGCCTTGCTTGGCTTCAGCATTCCCAGCGAAGCGATGATCCGCGCCAGCGGCGCGCCCCAGCCGGCGCTGGAGGCGGCGCGCCAGGCCTGGGCCGGCTGGCTGTTGGGCGTGGTGCTGGTGTATGGCCTGGTGCCGCGTCTGCTGCTGGCGGCGCTGTGCCTGTGGCGCTGGCGCCAGGGCCGCGCGCGCCTGGAACTGGACCTCGAGCTGCCGGCCTACCGCCAGTTGCGCGACGTGCTGATGCCCAGCAGCGAGCGTTTGGGCGTACAGGACCCGGCCCCCGCAGCGTTGCCCCAGACCGAGTGGTCCGCACCCGAACTGGTTAGCCATGGCGCCCTGCTGGTCGGCCTGGAGCTGGACGACCGACGCCCCTGGCCACCTGCATTGCCCGCCACGGTCAGCGACGCCGGCCTGCTCGACAGCCGCGCCTCGCGCAACCGCCTGCTCGAGCAGCTCGGGCGCTTTCCTCCCCAGCGCCTGCTGATCGCCTGCGACCCGCAGCGCTCGCCAGACCGCGGCAGCCTGGCGCTGCTCGCGGAGCTGGCGCGCAATGCGGGCGCCACGCGCATCTGGCTGCTGCCGGCCGTCGCCGGCGAAACCCTGGACGCCACGCGCCTGGGCGACTGGCACGAAGCGCTCGAGCGGCTGGGCCTGACCCACAGCGAACGCTCGCCGCTCGCTTGGCTGGAGCATGGCCATGATTGAGCGGCCGATATCGAACCTGCGGCTGCGCGACCGCCCATCGAGCGCAAGCAAACCCATCACCGCTCGCACCGGGCTGCGCCAACCTGGACTCGACTTCGCTGCCTACACTGGCCCCGCAGGAGCCCACGCATGACCGAACTTCTCAAGCTCGCCCTGGTGGGCCACACCAACGTCGGCAAGACCTCGCTGCTGCGCACCCTCACCCGCGACGTGACCTTCGGCGAGGTCTCGCACCGCCCCAGCACCACCCGTCATGTGGAAGGCGCGCGCCTGTCGGTGGACGGCCAGCCATTGCTGGAGCTGTACGACACGCCCGGCCTGGAAGATGCCATCGCCCTGCTCGAACACCTGGAGCGTCTGGAGCGCCCCGGCGAGCGCCTCGACGGCCCGGCGCGGCTGCAACGCTTCCTGCAAGGCAGCGAGGCGCGCCAGCGTTTCGAACAGGAAGCCAAGGTGCTGCGCCAACTGTTGGCCAGCGATGCGGGGTTGTACGTGATCGACGCCCGCGAGCCGGTACTGGCCAAATACCGCGACGAACTGGAGGTCTTGGCCAGTTGCGGCAAACCCCTGCTGCCGGTGCTCAACTTCGTCGCCAGCGAGCAGCACCGCGAGCCGCAATGGCGCGAAGCCCTGGCCCGCCTCGGCCTGCACGCTCTGGTGCGCTTCGACAGCGTGGCGCCGCCGCAAGACGGCGAGCAGCGTCTCTACGACAGCCTGGCCCTGCTGCTGGAAAACGCCCGCCCCGCCTTGCAGCGGCTGGTCGCCGACCAGCAGGCCCAGCGCCTGGCACGTCAGGCCAACGGCAAGCGGCTGATCGCCGAGCTGCTCATCGACTGCGCGGCGTGCCGGCGCAGTGTCGATACCGAGCCCGCCGCGCAAGCCGCAGCGACCGCCGCCCTGCGCCAGGCGGTGCGCCAGCGCGAGCAGCAATGCGTCGAAGCCCTGCTGGCGCTGTATGCCTTCCGCCGGGACGACGCAGCGGCCGACGAAGTGCCGCTGCTGGACGGGCGCTGGGGCGACGACCTGTTCAACCCCGAAACCCTGCGTCAACTGGGCGTGCGCCTGGGCGGCGGCGTTGCTGCGGGTGCCGCTGCCGGTGCCGGCGTCGACCTGCTGCTGGGCGGCCTGACCCTGGGCGCCGCTGCGCTGGCCGGTGCCATCGCAGGCGGCGCCTTGCAGACCGCACGCAGCTACGGCGGGCGGCTGATGGGCAAGCTCAAGGGCCAGCGCGAGCTGACCGTGGACGACACCGTGCTGCGCCTGCTGGCCTTGCGCCAACAGCAACTGATGCAGGCTCTGGACACCCGCGGCCACGCCGCGCAGGGTAGCATCGCGCTGTCGGCGCCGGCCGAGCGCACCTGGCGCGAGGGCAAGCTGCCCGCCGCTCTGCACAAGGCCCGCGCCCATCCGCAATGGTCGATCCTCAACCCCAGGCCACGGCTCGATCAGCGCGAGCGCCAGGAGCAGATTCGTGTGCTGGTGGAGGCCCTGTAATAACGGCACCGGCACCCGGGGTGCGACCGATCGACGCGGTCTATCGAAGCATCGAAGCAAGCGATTAGACGCATCTCCACGCTGGGCCTAGGCTTATAAGCCTATCCCTTCGGTGATCCGCCTCGATGAACAGCATGCCTCCGGTCTGCGCGGCATCCACCTCGCTCACCTTGCCTGCCGCCAGCAACGGCTATAGCTACGCCCAGCTCGGCGACGAGGCGCGCGCCTCTACGCCCCTGGCCGAGGAAGTGGCCCTGGCCATCGCCTACAACGGTTTGAACCAAGCCGTGATGCTGGTCAGCCCCACCGATCTGGACGACTTCGTCGTCGGTTTCAGCATTGGCAGCGGGCTGGTCGAAGGCACCGACGACATCTACGACATCACGCTCTCGGGCAGCGGTTCGGCGCTGTACGCCGATGTCGAGATCGCCAGCCGCGCCTTCTGGCAGCTCAAGGACCAGCGCCGGCAGTTGGCCGGTACCAGCGGCTGCGGCCTGTGCGGGGTCGAGGCCTTGGAACAGGCGCTGCCCGACTTGAATGCACTGCCTGGCGCGCCCCTGCCACCCGCGGCCTGGCTGGCCGATCTGCGCCAGCGCATCGACGCTTTCCAGCCGCTGGGCCAGCACTGCGGTGCGGTGCATGCCGCCTTGTTCATGGACCGCCACGGCGAACTGCGGATGGGCCGCGAAGACATCGGCCGACACAATGCCCTCGACAAGCTGATCGGCGCCCTGTTGCGCCAGCGCATCGACACTGACGGCGGCCTTGCCATCGTCACCAGCCGCTGCAGTCTCGAACTGATTCAAAAGGTGCTGCGCGCCGGCATCCAGACCCTGGTCAGCCTCTCGGCGCCCACCGGTCTCGCCCTGCAATGGGCGCGCAAGCACAACCTCAACCTGATCCATTTGCCCAAACACAGCGCACCGCGGGTCTACAGCCCCGCGTCGGAGTAGCCATCGTGAGCTCGCATCAAAAGATCCCCGACAACGCCCCTGCATCCAGCCCGCGCTACAAACCCTACCCCGGCCCTGCCGGCGGCTGGGGCGCGCTGATCAGCGTGACCAAGGCATGGATCGGCAGCGACAACGCGCTGAAGAACCTGCGCGCGATGCTCAAGACCAACCAGAACGGCGGCTTCGACTGTCCCGGCTGCGCCTGGGGCGATTCGCCCGAGAGCGGCATGGTCAAGTTCTGCGAGAACGGCGCCAAGGCGGTCAACTGGGAAGCCACCAAGCGCCGCGTCGATGCGGCCTTCTTCGCCCGCTACAGCGTCAGTTCGCTGCGCGAGCAGAGCGACTACTGGCTCGAGTACCAGGGCCGCCTGACCGAGCCGATGGTCTACGACGCCGACAGCGACCGCTACAAACCCATCGACTGGGACGGCGCCTTCGCCCTCATCGCCCAGCACCTCAATGCCCTGGAAAGCCCCGATCAGGCCGAGTTCTATACCTCCGGCCGGGCCAGCAACGAGGCGGCGTACCTGTACCAGCTGTTCGTGCGCGCCTTTGGCACCAACAACTTCCCCGACTGTTCGAACATGTGCCACGAAGCCAGCGGCGTGGCCTTGGGCCAGAGCGTCGGCGTCGGCAAGGGTACGGTCACCTACGACGACTTCGAGCATTCCGATGCGATCTTCGTCTGGGGCCAGAACCCCGGCACCAACCACCCGCGCATGCTCGACCCGCTGCGCGACGCGGTGAAGCGCGGCGCTCAGGTGGTCTGCATCAACCCGCTCAAGGAGCGTGGCCTGGAGCGCTTCCAGCACCCGCAGCACATGCTGGAAATGCTCACCAACAGCGACAAGCCGACCAACACCGCCTTCCTGCGCCCGGCCTTGGGCGGTGACATGGCGCTGATGCGCGGCATGGCCAAGTTCACCCTGCAATGGGAGCGCGACGCGCAAGCCAAAGGCGAGCCGGCGGTGTTCGACCACGCCTTCATCGCCGAACACGGCCATGGCCTCGACGAGTACCTCGCGGTGGTCGACGCTACGCCGTGGGCGCACATTCAGGAGCAGTCCGGCCTGAGCCTGGAAGACATCGAACTGGCCGCGCGCATGTATTGCAAGGGCAAGCGCGTGATCATGTGCTGGGCCATGGGCATCACCCAGCACCGCCACTCGGTGCCGACCATCCAGGAACTGGTCAACCTGCAGATGCTGCGCGGCAACATCGGCGTGCCCGGTGCCGGCCTGTGCCCGGTACGCGGCCACAGCAACGTGCAGGGCGACCGCACCATGGGCATCAACGAGCGTCCCCCGGTGGCGCTGCTCAATGCCATCGAACAGCGCTTCGGCTTCCAGGTGCCGCGCCACAACGGCCACAACGTGGTCGAAGCGATCCAGGCCATGCTCGACGGTCGCTCCAAGGTGTTCCTCGCCCTGGGCGGCAACTTCGCCCAGGCCACGCCCGACACCGAGCGCACCGCCCAGGCCCTGCTCAACTGCGACCTGACCGTACAGATCAGTACCAAACTCAACCGCAGCCACCTGTTGCACGGCAAGCACGCGTTGATCCTGCCGTGCCTGGGCCGTACCGACATCGACGTGCAGGCCGACGGCCCGCAGGCGGTGACCGTGGAAGACTCGTTCAGCATGGTCCACGCCTCCAACGGCCAGCTCAAGGCGCTGTCCAAACAGATGCGCTCGGAGCCTGCGATCGTCGCCGGCATCGCCGCTGCCACCCTGGGCAACAAACCGGTCGACTGGCACTGGCTGGTGGCCGACTACGACCGCATCCGCGAACTGATCGCCGATACCATTCCCGGCTTCACCGACTTCAACCTGCGTCTGCAAAACCCCGGCGGTTTCTACCTGGGCAACAGCGCAGCGCGTCGGGCCTGGGCCACGACCAACGGCCGCGCCAACTTCAAGGCCAACCTGCTGCCAGACACCTTGATCGACCCACGGGTGCTGGCCAGCGGCCAAGTGCCGGATCTGGTGATGCAGTCGATGCGTTCGCACGACCAGTACAACACCACCATCTACGGCATGGACGACCGCTACCGCGGCGTGCGCGGCCAGCGCGACGTGCTGTTCGTCAACGAAGCCGACATCGTCCGCCTGGGCTTCCAGCCGGGACAGAAGGTCGACATCGTGTCGTTGTGGGGCGACGAGCATGTGCGCCGTGTGCACGGTTTCACCTTGTTGGCGTTCGACATTCCGGCGGGTCAGGCGGCGGCCTACTATCCGGAGGTGAACCCCCTGGTGCCGCTGGACAGCGTGGGCGCCGGCAGCCATACGCCGACCTCGAAGTTCGTGGCGATTAAGCTGGAGCGGGCGCGGGATAACGGGCGGATTCTTTGATCGGGTGATGCTACGCACTGCCCTGGGAAACATGCTGCATTGTTAAGGCTTCGGTTCAGCCATTCACTCAGATTGACACGTGTGTCACCTTGAGTATCATTGTCCCTAACGCATGAGAGCTCGCTTTCGTGCCTACCTTCCGAGACCCGCCTAGCGAAAGCAGCGGGTTTTCGTGTTTTTGGAGTAAGGAATCCGGTTGCAATGACGCATTACGTCGCGTACTTGGATGAATTCGGGCACGTCGGTCAATTCGTCTCTCGCAATCACCCAAAATACAAAACGCATCCAGCTTTCGGTTTTGCTGGTCTGGTCCTGCCTGCCAGTGAAATCCGAGAGTTTGCGATCTATTTCTACAAAGCCAAGTGTCAGCTTCTTAAGTACGATCTGGCCAACGACAATCCAAGAAATCTACCGGCGTACCAGTGGGAGAAAAAAGGCTCGCAGCTGTATGCACTTCGGAATGTCACCCAGTATGAGCAACTGCGCCGCACCACCTTTCGTCTTCTGAACCACATCGAAAAAATTGGCGGCTCTGTGTTTTACACAGGCGAGCACAAGACCACCGACCCTATAGCCCACAACTCGACCGAGACGTTCAAGCGCCAACTTCTACAATCCGTGCGCAAGATCGACAAGTTCTGTGCTCAGAGCGGCTCGACCTTCATGCTGATGCTTGATGAGCAACGCGCTGGTAATGAGTGGCGCGAGACCAACGTCGAGGTTTGCACACTGGCTATGTTCGAGGATGCCTCGGAAAAGTGCAGAACTCTCATCGAACCACCCATTCAGGCCGAAAGCCACTTGTTCCAGACTATTCAATGCGCTGACTGGATCTGCGGCCTGATCGGACGCCTGACCGCTTTGTTACTCGTGCCCGATGAGTACTCGGAGCTGGAGCCATTCGATAAATACTTCTCTGCCCGCATTGCAAAGGTGATCCTGCCAGGCAGTGGCATGGAACATCAGAGGACTGCCGAGATCCCGGCAGAGTTAGCCGGAGAGACGATGCCCAATGCCGCTGGAGCGCTTGCAGGCGAGCCGTGAGTCGAGACGTCGGGTGTGGGTGTCAAGCCTTCGACAAGGACGAAAAAGCCCCGACCGCAACGGCCAGGGCTTTTCCCAAGTAGCGTATGACCGTGCTTTCGGGACAAAGTTTCATAGCTAAAACAAACACTTAGCCAAATCGTTAGCTTGCGTGCTATTCGTCGGATTTGCGTTGCCAGGGCGCAAGTGTGACGGCACATTCGGCCCCGTCATCCCTATGAGACATGATCGATGAAAAAGTCCTGCGTAATGCTCCTGTTGTCCTTGGGCCTGGTCAGCGGTGTCGCCTCAGCCGGCGGAAACACCGAAGCCGGCATCGGCGGCGCACTGGGTGGCGTACTGGGCTCGGTAGTAGGCCAGTCCGTCGGCGGTAGCACGGGTTCGGCCATCGGCGCTGGCCTGGGCGGTGCTGCCGGTAGCGCCGTGGGCGCGGACAAGCGCCAGCGTGGCGAAGCCGCCATTGGCGGTGGCCTGGGCGCAGCGGGTGGCAACGTCATCGGCCGCACCGTAGGCGGCAGCACCGGCAGCCTGATCGGCGCGGCGGCAGGCGGCGGCGCGGGCGGCGCACTGGGCAACTACATGGGCAATCGGGCCGATCGCAACGATCGCGATGCCCGCCGCGGTTACGACGACCGCCGTCATGACCGTGGTCGTCATTACGGCCACCGCAAGCACCACGGCCCCAAGCACCATCGCCATCATCGCTGATCGAAGGCGGTTGCTGTCCACATCAGGCCCTGTCCAACGGACGGGGCCTTTTCACAGGGGCTCGGGCAGCTGCAAACCCGCCAACAACTGCTGTAACGCCTCAGGCAAGCTCGCCGGCCGGCCGCTGGCGCGTTCGACGAATACCTGTACCACCCGCCCAACCGCGCAGGGCTCCGGCTCACCCGGGCGGAACAGGCCCAGCCGGTACTCCACCGTGCTCCCCGCCAATCGACTCACTCCCAACGCCACTTCCAACACGTCGGGAAATCCCGGCAGTGCGAAGAAGTCCGCCGACGAGCTGACCACGAACGCCGCCAGCGGCCCTTCGCGCAAGTCGAGTTCGGCCTCCTGCAACAGGAAGGCCTGCAAAGCGGTTTCGAAATAGGCATGCACCGAAGCGCCGGACACATGGCCGTGCAGGTCGTGGTCGTGCGGGCGGGTGAGAATCGGATGGGAATGGTTGAAGTGGATGCGCTGCAGGGCAGTGGTCATGGTGGCTGTCGTCCGTGGGCGATGAGCCGTCAAGTGAAGCAGAATCCGCAGCGTTGCGAAAACCCCCCTCGACGAAGCCCGGCCCTGGACGCACCAACGCCGGAGCAGCGTGAGCGGCTCCGGCGTTGGTGTTCTCAGCGGCGTCGGCCTTGCGACCGATAGGGGCCAATCGCTGACGGCGCCCGACTTGTCCCGTCATCGCTTAGCCCATCGACCGCCTCAGACGTCCTGCACCTGCTGCCAGACCTTGGGCCGGAAGAACAGCGTCTCGCCACGCGCCAGGCCGGTCAAGCTGTCGTGGTCCTTGACCACTTCGGCCTCGATCAGCTCGCTCTGCCCTTCCACCTTCAAGGTGATGCGCGTGGTCGCGCCCAGCGGGCGGATGTCGCGCACCTCTGCGGCATGGTGGCCTTCGGTTTCGTGCCGCGACAGCGACACCTCGTGCGGACGGAACAGCACGTGCTGGCCCTCGCTGAGGCTCAGGCGGTTGGAGTCGCCGAGGAAGTGGTAGACGAAGTCGTTGGCCGGCTTCTCGTACACCTCGCCCGGCGAGCCGATCTGCTCGATCACACCCTTGTTCATCACCACGATGCGGTCGGCCACTTCCATGGCTTCTTCCTGGTCGTGGGTGACGAACACCGAGGTCAGGTTGATGTCCTCGTGCAGCCGCGCCAGCCAGCGGCGCAGCTCCTTGCGCACCTTGGCGTCGAGCGCGCCGAACGGCTCGTCGAGCAGCAATACCTTGGGCTCGACCGCCAACGCACGGGCCAGGGCGATACGCTGGCGCTGGCCGCCGGAGAGCTGCTCGGGGTAGCGGTCGGCGAGCCAGTCGAGCTGCACCATGCTCAGCAGCTCGTGGACCTTGGCCTTGATCTGGCTCTCATTGGGGCGTTCGCCCTTGGGCTTCATGCGCAGGCCGAAAGCGACGTTGTCGAACACGCTCATGTGGCGGAACAGCGCGTAGTGCTGGAACACGAAACCGACGTTGCGATCGCGCACGTCGTGGCCGGAGACGTCCTCGCCGTGGAAGACGATGCTGCCGTCATCCGGGGTTTCCAGCCCGGCGATGATGCGCAAGAGGGTGGTCTTGCCGCAGCCGGACGGGCCGAGCAAAGCCACCAGCTCGCCGCTGTGGATGTCCAGGTTGATGGCGTTCAGGGCCTGGAAACTGTTGAAACGCTTGCTGACGTTGCGAACTTCGATCGACATGAATTAGTCCTCCGCTGCGTTGTGGCGCAGGCGGTTAATGCGGGATTCGCTCCACTGCTTGAGCAGCAGGATGAACAGCGCCAGGATCAGCAGCAAGCTGGCCACGCTGAAGGCCGCGACATGGTTGTATTCGTTGTAGAGGATCTCGACGTGCAGCGGCAGGGTGTTGGTCACGCCGCGGATGTGCCCGGAGACCACCGACACCGCGCCGAACTCGCCCATCGCCCGCGCGGTACAGAGCACCACGCCGTAGATCAGGCCCCATTTGATGTTCGGCAGGGTCACGTGCCAGAACATCTGCCAGCCGTTGGCGCCCAACAGACGCGCCGCCTCTTCTTCCTGGGTGCCCTGCTCCTGCATCAGCGGGATCAGCTCGCGGGCCACGAACGGCACGGTGACGAAGATGGTCGCCAGCACGATGCCAGGCAGGGCGAACACGATCTGGATGTCGTGGTCCTGCAACCACGGGCCGATCAGCCCTTGGGCACCGAACATCAACACGTAGACCAAGCCGGCGATCACCGGCGAAACCGAGAACGGCAGGTCGATCAGCGTGACCAGGATGCTCTTGCCGCGAAAGTCGTACTTGCTCACGCACCACGCGGCGCTCAGGCCGAACACCAGGTTGAGCGGCACGGAGATCACGACGGCGAGCAAGGTCAGGCGCAGGGCGGCGAGCGCATCAGGTTCGAAGATCGCTTCGAAAAAGGTGCCGAAGCCATTTTTCAGGGCCTGCGAAACCACGATGAACAGCGGCAGCAGCAGGAACAGGGTGAACACCAACCAGGCCGAGCCGATCAGCACGCGGCGGGCGGTGGCGCTGCCGCGCCGGGCGGCATTGGCGTTGGCGGAGGCGCCGTGGCCTAAGGATGAAGCGGACATGGGCAAGCCTCCTTCACGGGGTTTCGATGCGCCGCTGCAACAGGTTGATCAGCAGCAGCAGAATGAAGGAAACCACCAGCATCAGCACGCCGATGGCGGTGGCGCCGGTGTAGTCGTATTGGTCGAGCTTGACCATGATCAGCAGCGGCAGGATCTCGGTCTTCATCGGCATGTTGCCGGCGATGAAGATCACCGAACCGTACTCGCCCACACCGCGGGCGAAAGCCAGGGCGAAACCGGTCAGCCACGCCGGCAGCAGCGCCGGTGCCAGCACATGGCGGAACACCTGCAAGGGTTTCGCCCCCAGGCAGGCGGCAGCTTCTTCCACTTCACGCGGAATGTCGGCCAGCACCGGCTGCACCGTGCGCACCACGAACGGCAGCGTGACGAAGGTTAGCGCCAGGGTGATGCCCAGTGGGGTATAGGCGATCTTGAAGCCCAGGTCGGTGGCGAACTGGCCGACCCAGCCGGCCGGCGCGTACAGCGCCGTCAGGGCGATGCCGGCCACCGCCGTGGGCAGGGCGAACGGCAGGTCGATCATCGCATCGATGATCTTGCGCCCGGGGAAGGTGTAACGCACCAACACCCAGGCCAACAGGGTGCCGATCAGACCGTTGAGGATGGCGGCGAGCAAGGCGGTGCCGAAGCTCAGCTTGAGCGCGGCGATGACCCGCGGCGCGGTGACGATGGCCCAGAACTGCTCCCAGGTCAGCTGCGAGGCATGGATGAACATGGCGGCCAGCGGTATCAGCACGATCAGACTGAGATACACCAAGGTGTAGCCCAGCGTCAGCCCGAAGCCGGGTATGACGGGGGAAATACGTCGCGACATAAAAGTCCCTGGTTGAACGCACCAAGCCCGGGGACAATCCCGGGCCGGTACAGGCTACTGAAGGGTGTGGCTTGGATCAGCCGGTCATTGCGCCTGGTAGATCTGGTCGAACACACCGCCGTCGTTGAAGAACTTGGGCTGCGCCGTCTTCCAGCCGCCGAAGTCCTTGTCGATGGTTACCAGATCGAGTTTCGGGAACTGCTTGCCGAACTCGGCGGCGACCTTCTCGTCGCGCGGGCGGTAGAAGTTCTGCGCAGCGATCTCCTGCCCAGCCGGGCTGTACAGGTGCTTGAGGTATTCGGTGGCGATCTCGGTGTTGCCTTTCTTCTCGGCGTTCTTGTCGACCACGGCCACCGGTGGCTCGGCGAGGATCGACAGCGACGGTACGACGATGTCGAACTTGTCGGCGCCGCCGTCTTCCTTGAGCGCCAGGAAGGCTTCGTTTTCCCAGGCCAGCAGCACGTCGCCCTGGCCGTTGTTGACGAAGGTGATGGTCGAGCCACGGGCACCGGTGTCGAGGACCGGCACATGCTTGAACAGCTCCTGCACGTATTGCTTGGCCTTGTCTTCGCTGCCGCCGGCCTTCAAGCCATAGGCCCAGGCGGCGAGGAAGTTCCAGCGGGCGCCGCCGGAGGTCTTGGGGTTCGGGGTGATGACCGAGACGTCCTTCTTGATCAGATCGCCCCAATCCTTGATGCCTTTGGGGTTGCCCTTGCGCACCAGGAACACGATGGTCGAGGTGTATGGGGTGCTGGCGTCCGGCAGACGGGTCTGCCAGTTCTCCGGCAGGGTCTTGCCGAGCTTGGCCACCTCGTCGATATCGCCGGCCAGGGCCAGGGTCACCACGTCGGCGCGCAGGCCGTCGATCACCGCACGGGCCTGTTTGCCCGAGCCGCCATGGGATTGCTGGATCTTGACCTTGTCGTCCGGGTGGCTCTGCTGCCAGTGCTTGATGAATTCGGCGTTGTACTGCTGGTACAGCTCACGGGTCGGGTCGTAGGACACGTTGAGCAGTTCGTAATCCTTGGCGATGGCAGAACCGGCAAACACGGCACTGGCCAGGGCGGCCAGGGCGTAACGGCGGATGGACATGGTGAAGCTCCCGATAGGCATGTTGTGCATGTTGTTTTAGGCAGGGCTACTGGTGATCAGCTCGGTTTGCCGCCGGGCTGTTGCAGACGGAATTTTTCCTTGCGCTCGATCTGTACCACCTGGGCGTTGTGCACGGTGATCTCCACCGCGCCGAAGCGCAGGTTGCGCAGCGCGTTCTGGATTTCCCGCAGAAGGGTGGCTTCGTCTTGTCCGTCGATGCTGCGCAGATTGGCACTCATGCTCGTTCTCCAGTCGTGAATGCCGGGCAGTGTCGTAGGAAATGGCGCCTGGCGTGGGGGCTATAGTAATGAGCGCGATTTATTCTTAAAAATACTGTTTAAGAATTTTTATATAACCGTTTTGTTGGTATGCTTCGATTCCATTTGCTCCGCAGTAATTGACAAGATGACCGCAGGGTGTGTCATTGCAAGCCGAATTGGTGCAATGACGCCGTTTCTTGGCCCATCATCTGGCGAGTCAACGCTGCGCAGGCCGTTTTTGCTGGCCTTAGCGTGATGCGCTGTAGCGGAGGCAGTAGATCTTGAATAAATGATCATCCGGTATTGTGTTTGCTGCGAGAATGAGGAACTATTCAGGCACTACTCAGCCCCGTACGCAGCGATTCAGTTCGCTGGCCGTTGGGGTGAAAAAACCGGCCTCTGGCCGGTTTTTTCGTCTCTAGGGAAGAGAAATTTTGCGCACTGCTTGCTTTGTGGACGGTCACAACATGTTTTATGGCCTCTTGGCAGGCACTCAATACAAGTGGCTCGATATTCAAGCGCTGCTGAGCCATATCGTTCATGTAGAGCACCCCGGCAGCACGGTGGAGGCCGTCAGTTTTTTCACTTCTGGCGTCAAACCTTCTCTAGCGAGCCGAGGCTCGGTTTCGAAAGAGGCACAGGACACCTACCTAAGAGCTTTGATTGCTCGCAACGTCAATGTGTTGTACGGCCGTCACCAGCTCGAATCCGGTAAAGCGCCGCGCTTTGTCGACAAGCAGACGCCGGCCTCCCGAGCTAATCAGGTCGAAATCTGGAAGCTTGAGGAAAAAGAAACGGACGTACATATCGCAATCAGCATGTATCGACTCACGGTACATCAAGCGGCGCTACCACCCGAACAGCGTATTGAGCAGCTGGTTCTAGTCTCGGCCGATACCGATATGACTCCAGCGCTTAGGGCCATCCGCGAAGATTTCCCAACGATGCGTGTGGGTGTGATCCTGCCGCACCGCGAAGGAATCAAACGAACGGTGCCGGGGTCGCTGAAACAATATGCTGATTGGATGCGGCACGTGGTGACAAACGAAGAGCTGGCCGCACATCAATTTCCGCCCGTGTACCCACCCGCAAGAAACCTGCTGACAAGCCTGACTACTGGTAGGGCTAAGCATTTTTAGCATCTGGCGCACGCCAGATCATATGCCTACACCATGCAGCCTACACAGCGAAGGGGCCAAACAGCCCCTTCGTCTGATCTGCGCTCAATGAAGTATTGATACTCATGATGAATCATTGAGCATCAAGCGCCCCCCTCTAGCGCTTGCTCAACAGCAATACCGCCATCCGTCACTCAGCTCCTTTCTGCGGCTCCCGAATCTTGTACCAAGCCACATACAACGCCGGCAGGAACAGCAGCGTCAGCAGCGTGGCGCTGATGATGCCGCCGATCATGGCGTAGGCCATCGGCCCCCAGAACACTTCGCGGGCGATGGGGATCATGCCCAGGCTGGCCGCGGCGGCGGTGAGCAGGATGGGGCGGCGACGGTGGTTGGTGGCCTCCACCACCGCATCCCATGGCGTGTAACCTTCGGCCTCGAAGGCATCGATCTGGGTCACCAGAATCACCGAGTTGCGGATGATGATGCCGACCAGCGCCAGAATCCCCAGGATCGCCACGAAGCCCATGGGCGTGCCGGTCGGCACCAGCGCCAGCACCACACCGATCAGGCCCAGCGGCGCCACGCTGATCACCAGGAACAGCTTCTGCACGCTGTGCAGCTGGATCATCAGGAAGGTCGCCATCAGGAACAGCATCAGCGGAATCACTTTCGCGATCGGGCCTTGCGCCTTGCCGCTCTCCTCCACCGTGCCGCCCACCGCCACTTCATAGCCTGTGGGCAGCTTGCCGGCGAACTCGTCGATCTTCGGTTGCAGTTCGGCCACAAGGTCCGTGGGCTGCATGTCGCCGTGCACCGAGGCCTTGAGAGTGATGGTCGGCTTGCGGTCGCGGCGCCACACCAGCGGCTGCTCCAGCTCGTAGCGCACGGTGGCGAAGGACAGCAGCGGGATCGACGTGCCGTTGGGGGTCAGGATCTGCAGATTCTGCAAGGTATCGGGCGAGCCGCGTTCGCTGTCCTGCGCGCGGGCCACGACATCGATCAGGTAGATCTCGTCGTTGACCTGGGTCACCGGCGCGCCGCTGACGATGCTGTTCATCACGTTGGCCACGTCTTCGGACGACAGGCCCAGTTGCCGCGCCTTGTCCTGGGCGATGTCGACGCGCAGCACTTTGCCCGGCTCGTTCCAGTCGTAGATCATGTCGCCGACGTTGGGATTGGCGTCGAGCACCCCGGCCAGCTCGATGGCATGGCGACGCACCTGGTCGATGTCCTTGCCGCTGACCCGGTACTGGATCGGCCGGCCCACGGGCGGCCCCATCTCCAGCGACTGTACGTTGCTGCCGATGCCGACGAAGTCTTCGCGCAGGCGTTTCTTCAACCGCGCGATGAGCTCGCCGCGCTGCTCAAGGCCCGTGCTGACGATCACCAACTGGGCATAGAAGGGGTTCTGCAACTGCTGGTCGAGGGGCAGATAGAAGCGGATCGCGCCCTGGCCGATATAAGTGCTCCAGTGGTCGATGTCCTTGTCGTCCTTGAGCGTGGCCTCCAGGCGGTCGACGGTGCGGCGGGTTTCCTCGATCGAAGCGTTCTGCGGCAGGTTCAGATCGACGAGGATTTCCGGCCGGTCCGAAGACGGGAAGAACTGGTTCTGCACGAAGCGCATGCCCAGCACCGCCAGGGCGAACAGCACGATGGTGAGGATGATCGTCAGCCAGCGATGGCGCATGCTCCACAACAGGCCGTGCTCGAAACCACGGGCGATGCGCCCCGGCTTGTTCTCGTGCTGCTTGCCCTTGGCATCGCTTAGGATGTGCACGCCGAGCACGGGCGAGAAGAACACCGCCACCACCCACGACACCAGCAAAGCCACGGCGATCACCGCGAACAGGGTGAAGGTGTATTCGCCGGCCGAGCTGGCGTTGAGGCCGATGGGCACGAAGCCGGCGACGGTGACCAGGGTGCCGGTCAGCATGGGGAAGGCCGTGGACTTGTAGGCGAAGGTGGCGGCGTCTTTCTTGCTGTCACCGGCCTCCAGCCGGGTGACCATCACCTCCACGGTGATCATGGCGTCGTCGACCAGCAGGCCCAGGGCGATGATCAACGCGCCCAGGGAAATCCGCTGCATGGTGATGCCGCTGTACTCCATGAACACGAACACCATCGCCAGCACCAGCGGAATCGACAGCGCTACCACCAGGCCCGCGCGCACGCCGAGGCTGACGAAGCTCACCACCAGCACGATGATCACCGCTTCGAACAGCGCGCTGGTGAAGCCGCCGACGGCCTTCTTCACCACTTCGGCCTGTTCGGAGACGCTGTGCACGCCGACACCGACCGGCAGCTCGCCGGTGACTTCGTCCATCTTCAGCTTGAGCTGCTCGCCGAAGGTCTGCACGTTGCCGCCCTTCTGCATGCCGATGGCCAGACCGATGGCGGGCTGGCCGTTATAGCGGAACATCGGTGCCGGCGGATCGACGTAGCCACGTTCGATGGTGGCGATGTCGGCCAGGCGGAAGAAGCGGTCGTTGATGCGCAGGTTGACGTTCTGCAGATCCTTCTCCGAGGCGAACTGCCCGGTGGTGCGCACCGAAATGCGCTCGGGCCCGGCCTCGATGACTCCGGCTGGGGTCACCTTGTTCTGCGCTTGCAGGGCCTGCATGACCTGGCGCTGGTCGATGCCCAAGGCCGCCAGTTTGCGCACCGAGAAGTTCAGGTAGAGCACCTCGTCCTGGGTGCCGACCACTTCGACCTTGCCGATGTTCTCCACCTCGCGCACCTCGGCGCGCACCTGCTCGACGTAGTCGCGCAGCTGGCGCATGGTCAGACCGTCGGCGGTGAAGGCGTAGATCGAGCCGTACACGTCGCCGAACTCGTCGTTGAACGAGGGGCCCTGGATGCCTTGGGGGAACTGGCCGCGGATGTCCTGGACCTTCTTGCGCACCTGGTACCAGATCTGCGGAATGTCCCCGGCTTTGGTGGTGTCGCGCAGGAACACCATGATGGTCGACTCGCCGGGGCGGGTGTAGCTCTTGACGTAGTCGAGCGAGTCGAGCTCTTCGAGCTTCTTCTCGATGCGGTCGGTGACCTGGTACAGAGTTTCGTCCTGGGTCGCACCGGGCCAGCGGGTCTGGATGACCATGGTCTTGATGGTGAACGACGGGTCTTCTTCGCGGCCCAGGTTGAAATAGGAGAACACCCCCATCAACAGGCCGACGAACATCAGGTACCAGACGAACGACTGATGGCGCAGCGCCCAGTCGGAGAGGTTGAAGCCGCCTTTCATGGTGTTTCCTCACCGAACGTGACCTGCTGGCCTGGCTTGAGACTGTTGACGCCGGCGATCACCACGCGCTCGCCAGGCTTGACCCCTGCGCTCAGCACCGCCGTCTTTTCTCCGCGCTCCAGCACGGTCACATCGCGCAGGTCGACCGTTTTGCGTTCGGTGTCGACCACCCACACCTGGGCCTTGCCGTCGCGTTCGCGCAGTGCCGTCAGCGGCAGCTCGCTGCGCGCGCTGATCGCCGCGGTCAGGCTGACGCTCACCGAGGTACCGAGATTGAAGCCGGAGGGCGTGGAAGTGAGGCTCAGACGCGCGCGACGCGTACGCGTAGTGGCGTCGGCCTGGGGTTCGAGTTCGCGCAGGCTGGCGGTAGTGTTGAGCGCCGGGTTGAGTTGCGAAGCCACAGTGAGGGTCATGGCGGGTGTCAGGCGTTCGGCCAGGGCGATGGGCAGGTCGATGACCGCCTCTTTCACATCGGGGCGTGCCAGCGTCACCACTTCCTGGCCGACGCTCACCGTTTGCCCGGCTTCGACGTGCCAGGCGGTAACCACGGCGGCGTGATCGGCCTTCAGCGTGCCATAGGCCAACTGGTCGCGAGCCTGGCTGACCGAGGCACGAGCCTGGGCCATGGAGGCGTCGGCAGTTTTCAGGTCGGTCTGGGCGATGTCCAGCTGGGCCTGGGCACCGACGCCACGGTCGTACAGCTGCTGCTGGCGGCCGGCGTTGGCCTGGGCGTTGATCTGCTGTGCCTGCACCCGCGCCAGGTCGCCTTCGGCGGCGCGCAATTGGTTCTGCTGGTCGGTCGGGTCGAGGGTGGCCAGGGTCTCGCCGGCCTTCACCGAAGCGCCGACATCCACCCAGCGGCGGGCGATGCGGCCCGACACGCGAAAGCCCAGGGTGCTTTCGTAGCGCGCCTGGATGGTGCCGGCGAAACGCCCGAGCTGCGCTTGGGATTGTTCCTCGACCACGGTGGAGAGCACCGGGCGCACGGGCTCGGGTTTTTCTTCGTCCTTACCGCAACCGGCCAGCAGGCATAGGCTGGCGCACATCCACAACAAAGGCTTCATGGCAACGCTCCTCCGTCCTTGGCCGCGACCTGTTCGACCTGCATGCCAGGGTGCAGCAGTTGCGCACCGCTGATGACCACGGTTTCGCCGCCTTTGATGCCGGCGCTGACGATCACCTTGCCGGTCAGGTAACGGGCGATGCGCACCGGGCGCAGTTCGACCTTGTCGCCTTCGCCGACGACCCACACCGCCGGCTCGCGCAAGGTCTTGCTCAGCGCCGACCAGGGCAGCTCGATGCTCGACTGGCCCTGGCTGTTGGCGTTGGTGGTCACCGGCGCGCCGAGCGGCATGGCAGCGGGCACGTCGCGCAGCGCCACCTTGACCTGCACCGTACCGCTCTGCGCCGATACCGTCGGGGTGACTTCGCGCACGGCGCCTTGGGCCTGCACGCTGGGGTTTTCCAGCAGGTGCACGGTCATGCTCGCATTGCTGGCCGGGGTCATCAGCAGCGACTCGTAGACGTTGAACACCGCATCGCGGTCGCCGTCGGCGGCCAGGCGGAACATCGGTTGCGTGGCCTGCACCACCTGGCCGACTTCGGCCTGGCGTTGGGTGATCACGCCATCGGCCGCCGACACCAAAGCGGTATAGCTCAGCTGCTCGTTGGCGTTGGCCAATTGCGCCTGGGCGGCCTTGAGGCCGCTCTGGTTGCCGCGCACGGCCGCTTGCGCGGCATCGTATTCGCTGCGGCTGGTATAGCCCTTGGGCAGCAGCTTTTCCTGGCGCACGAAGGCCGCCGAGCTTTGCGCGACCCGCGCCTGGGCGGCGAAGACCTCGGCCTTGGCCGACTCGACGTTGTTCTTCAGGTCTTTGGGATCGAGCCGTGCCAGTACCTGGCCGGCCTTGACGTGGTCGCCCACATCGACGCTGCGCGAGACGATCTTGCCGCCGACGCGGAACGACAGGTCGGTCTGCACCCGTGCCTGCACGTCGCCCGTCAGCACCACCGACGCCGCAAAATTCTGCGGCTCGACGCGCATGACGCCCACCCTGGGCAACTGCGGGGTTTCGGCTTCCCGCTCACAGCCGGACAGCACGAACGCCAGCCCGAGGCACACGACCAGCACTGGACGCATCACCGCCATGCTCGCTCCTTGTTTGCGCGCAAAAGATTCGTGGCATGCGACTGTCATGCCGGTTCAAGGTTCGATGATCCTGCAGTTCGACCGGAATATCGACAACGTTGGACGGTAACAGCGTTACTGACAATTATGCCAGTGGTCCGCTAGCGGCCCTCAATCGACAATGCCACTGCATCCCTGCTCGTAACGCGCTGGCGAGCCCCTCTCAACCACGTGACAAGGATCCATGCATGTCCAAGGACCAAGTTCGTCGTTTTTACCAAAACAATCGACTGGCAACCGAGCTAGCCACATCCATGGCTCGCTCGATTTTTCGTCACCAGGACGGACTGCTCGCGCAGTGCTTCTCCAACGCGACGCCAAATACCCTGTTGGCAGTGGGCAACTCCAATTCCGTAATGAGCGGGCACTGTGACACGGGCATGCGTAACTTTTCGTATACCCCTTATGGTCAATGCCCTGCCGTAGCTCGCCCACTCGACCCTCTGGCATTCAACGGCGAGCTTCTGGACCGAGTCACGGACGGCTAATTTCTCGGTAATGGCCATCGCCAATTCAGCCCAGGCCTCAAGCGGTTCGTTACGCCCGACGGCTTCAGCCCGTTCGATAAAGGCGGCATACATGCTTACGCCTATTGCGCGAACGATCCAGTCAATAGAGTCGATCCCTCAGGTCGATACTTCAGGAGCATTTACAGCTATGGAATCGGCGTGCTGCTCGGAGCGGCTGCGGTGGCGAGCGTTGTTGCAGGGAGCTTAGTAGATTCCAAAGTCACACGGGCATCGCTATATGTGATAGGCGCGCTTGTCGGTGGATTGTCGCTGGGCCACTTTGCAGCACCTAAACTGAAGAATTTGGTGCATAGACAGTCACGCTTGAACACTGTGCTTTCTGACAACCCGTCGGATACATTAGCATTCCATGACGCCATTGGACGTGGCGACCCTGACGCTCTCATGCGGGCCAATCTTACAGCTTTCAACTTAGCAGTTCAGAACTCGATGGGAGAAGGAATGATGTTGCTCAATCGTCCTCAAGCACATGTTATATTGAATCCTCTCCCGACCTATCGGCAAGCAATAGCTTCGGAAAACGCTCAGTTCTCTACTTACAGCCAATCACAGTCTAGCCAAATAAATCCCCAACAGACGCAAAACTTATCAGTAACTAACAGCCGAGTACGGCGGGAGTCGTGAGGGACGAGCCATTAGCTTTTCTAAAGCCGGCAGGGCCCATACTGTATCAGGCATGCACTCCGGCAAGTCCGGTGCGCAAGCAGGCAAAACGTTATTCAGCCTGCGGGTTACGCAGCGTAACCCGCAGTCGCTTTGTCAACCACATCAGCGCATGCCGTCAATCAGCCACCTGACAGCCAGCGCGGGGCGGAGTGTGGACGACCATAGAACATTAGCTTGTCATTGCTCCGATCTGATTTGAGCCAAGTGACGATCTACAGAGTAGGCCATTCTCTCAGTCCTGTCATTGGGCATCTTGGGAAAAGCCGCACGTAAGTTAGCGAGTGGATTTTCCCCAATGAGCTTGCTCTCGATAACGATGAAGCGCGCAAGTCGGCTTTTATCAGCATTCAAATGTTTGAATGTGTGTCTACTCATTTTGTTGAGGACATGTAGAATTTCGGCCTCGGACTTTTTAATCGTTGGACGCCCACGGTTATTTATCTGCGGATCAATGCTGCCTTCCCGCAAGCCTACATTCAGACGATAGCGCGCTCTCGAGACTGGATCGACGTGGCGAGTGCGATTCTTACGCGCTCGGTAGTTCGCATTGGCAGGACGAGGTGCTTGGTTCCCTTCGGCAGCGGGCTGCCGATTCTGTTGGCCTGGCTGCGGCTGCACATTTCCAACCGGCCTTTCAGGCAATGATTCGACCTTTTTTTGTTGAGGCACATGGGCAATTCTGGTTCGCACGCGTCCATTCGAGTCGGAGAAGTTGACCGGATCACCCGAGCAATAAGCATACGCGTTGATCCCACCTTGGGCGAAAGGACTGTATTCATCTGGGGAGAAAAAACGCATCAGCATCGGACTGTAGTTTCGATAGCCATTGCCTAGAAGGTAGGTTCGACCCCACGTATGTTCGCCCGCATAGCGCAGTGCCCTTTCATTTTCAGCGCAATCCGCGTATCCATATGCAGTGTAGCTTATAGGCATTTCCGCTCGCTCTTTTGGTGTGCAGGTGCTCATGACATTACCGCCCTGAATGATTTATTGACGTCGCTAAAGAGTGCTCGTCCATAAAGAACTCTGAGCGAAACATCAATCGGCGAAAACTGGCAGAAATGCCAGTCGCACCAGAACGGGGATTCTCGAGACGCCTGGAAAGCAGCAATCCAGAGCTGTCCAGAAGGGGGGAAACGCCCTGGCTTCAGCTTCGAGCCCCTCGCGGGCTTGCCCGCGAAGGGTTTCAACCAAACGGCGTTACGACTCGCGTCGACCTTAGTTCCCAGCCTGGCCGGCATTGGCCATGGCGCCTTCTTCGATCGCCAACTGCACCGCCTTGCGCCGCCGCTCTTCGGCCTGACGGCTGAAGTACCAGACCAGGAAGGTCACCAGCGACACCGACAGCAGGATCAGGCTGGCCACTGCGTTGATCTCCGGTTTCACGCCCAGGCGCACCGCCGAGAACACTTCCATCGGCAAGGTCGTCGAACCCGGCCCGGAAACGAAGCTCGCCAGCACCAGGTCGTCCAGCGACAGCGCGAACGACATCATGCCGCCCGCCGCCAGCGACGGCGCGATCATCGGAATGGTGATCAGCAGGAACACCTTCCACGGCCGCGCGCCCAGGTCCATCGCCGCTTCCTCGATGGAAAGATCCAGCTCGCGCAGACGCGCCGACACCACCACCGCCACATAGGCCGCGCAGAACGTGGTGTGGGCGATCCAGATGGTGACGATGCCGCGTTCCTGTGGCCAGCCGATCATCTGTGCCATGGCCACGAACAGCAGCAACAGCGACAGACCGGTGATCACTTCGGGCATCACCAATGGCGCGGTGACCAGGCCGCCGAACAGCGTGCGACCCTTGAAGCGCGTGATGCGGGTGAGCACGAAGGCCGCCAGCGTGCCCAGGGCCACCGCCGCCACGGCGGTGTACAGAGCGATCTCCAGCGAGCGCATCACCGAGCCCATCAGCTGGGTGTTGTCGAGCAGGCCCACGTACCACTTCACCGACCAGCCGCCCCACACCGTCACCAGCTTGGAAGCGTTGAACGAGTAGATCACCAGGATGACCATCGGCAGGTAGATGAACACCAGGCCCAGTACCAGCATCAGCTTCGAGAAACCGAAACGCTTCATGCCCTGCCCTCCAGCTCTTTGGCCTGACTACGGTTGAACAGCAGGATGGGCACGATCAGGATCGCCAGCATCACCACCGCCAGGGCGGACGCCACCGGCCAGTCGCGGTTGTTGAAGAACTCCTGCCACAGCACTTTGCCGATCATCAGGGTCTCCGGGCCGCCGAGCAGTTCGGGAATGACGAACTCGCCCACCACCGGAATGAACACAAGCATGCAGCCGGCGATGATACCGTTCTTCGACAAAGGCACGGTGATCTTCCAGAAGCTGTTGAAGGTGCTCGACCCCAGATCCGACGCCGCCTCCAGCAGGCTCTGGTCGTGTTTCACCAGGTTGGCGTAGAGCGGCAGGATCATGAACGGCAGGTAGGAATAGACCACACCGATGTACACCGCCAGGTTGGTGTTGAGGATCTGCAACGGCTGGTCGATCAGCCCCAGCCACATCAGGAAGCTGTTGAGCAGCCCGTTGTTGCTGAGGATGCCCATCCAGGCGTAGACGCGGATGAGGATGGCCGTCCAGGTCGGCATCATGATCAGCAGCAGCAGGACCGTCTGGATGTCCTTGCGCGCATTGGCGATGGCATAGGCCATCGGGTAGCCGATCAACAGGCACAGCAGCGTGCTGATGAAGGCCACCTTGAGCGAGCCGAGGTAGGCCGCCAGGTACAGTTCGTCTTCACCGAGCAGGCCGTAGTTGGCCAGGTTCAGCACGATCTGGATCTTGTCTTCGACGAAGGTGTAGATCTCGGTGTAGGGCGGGATGGCGACGTCGGCTTCGGCGAAACTGATCTTCAGCACGATGAAGAACGGCAGCATGAAGAACAGGAACAGCCAGAGGAACGGTGCCCCGATGACCAGATGCCGACCTTCCGGCACCAGGCGTTTGAAGGCTCGCTTGAGCTTGCGGATTTTCATGAGCGCAGTACCACGCCGCTGTCGTCTTCCCACCACACGTACACTTCGTCGTCCCAGGTCGGCCGCGCGCCCTGGCGCTCGGCGTTGGCCACGAACGACTGCACGACCTTGCCGCTGGGCAGCTTGACGTAGAACACCGAATGTCCGCCCAGGTAGGCGATGTCATGGACCTTGCCGCGCGACCAGTTGTGCTCGAAGGTCGGCTGGGTGGTGGTGATCAGCAGCTTCTCCGGGCGCAGCGCGTAGGTGATGTGCTTGTCTTCCACCGAGGTGCTGACGCCGTGGCCGACGTAGATCGCACGTTCCAGCTCCGGCGAGGCGATCAGCGCGTGGCCTTCGGCGTCGTCGATCACTTCACCGTCGAACAGGTTGACGTTGCCGATGAACTCGCACACCAGACGGCTGGTGGGCGTCTCGTAGATGTCCACCGGCGAGCCGATCTGCGCGATCCAGCCCAGGTGCATGATGGCGATGCGCTGGGCCATGGTCATGGCCTCTTCCTGATCGTGGGTGACCATGACGCAGGTCACGCCGACCCGCTCGATGATCTCGACCAGTTCCAGTTGCATCTGCGAGCGCAATTTCTTGTCCAGCGCGCCCATCGGTTCGTCGAGCAGCAGCAGTTTGGGGCGCTTGGCCAGCGAACGAGCGAGGGCCACCCGCTGGCGTTGGCCACCGGAAAGCTGGTGGGGTTTGCGCTTGGCGTACTGGGTCATGTGCACCAGCTTGAGCATCTCGGCCACGCGCGCGTCGATCTCGGCCTTGGGCATCTTGTCCTGTTGCAGGCCGAAGGCGATGTTCTGCGCCACGCTCATGTGCGGGAACAGCGCATAGGACTGGAACATCATGTTGATCGGCCGCTCGTAGGGCGGCATGTCGGTGATGTCGACGCCATCGAGGAAGATCCGCCCTTCGGTGGGGCGCTCGAAGCCGGCGAGCATGCGCAGCAGGGTCGACTTGCCGGACCCGGAACCGCCCAGCAGGGCGAAGATCTCGCCTTTGCGGATTTCCAGGGACACATCGTCCACGGCGACCGTCTCGTCGAATTTTTTCGTTACCCGGTCGATCTTGACCAGCACCTGCTTGGGCTGCTGGGCGCCTTCGAGGGCTTTCTTGTGGGCGCCGGAGGCGAGTGGCATGGATGGAAACTCCCAACAGGATGTGACGGCCCGCCGCTTCAGGGACGGGCCCGGAGGGTTACTTGCCCGACTTGACCTTGGTCCAGCTGCGGGTCATCAGACGTTGCACCTTGGGGGGCAACTCGGCGTTGACGAACATCTTGTCCAGCACATCCTGCGCCGGGTACACGGCAGGGTCGGTGGCCACCGCCTGGTCCATCAGGGCCTTGGCCTTGAGGTTGGGGTTGGCGTAGCCGACGTAGTCGCTCACCTGCGCGATCACTTCGGGCTCGAGCAGGTAATTGATCAGGGTATGGGCCTGCTCGGCATTGCGCGCGTCCTTGGGGATCGCCAGCACGTCGAACCACAGGTTGCCGCCTTCCTTGGGAATGGCATAGGCCAGGTGCACGCCCTTCTTGGCTTCTTCGGCGCGAGACTTGGCCTGGAACACGTCGCCGGAGAAACCGGCGGCCACGCAGATGTCGCCGTTGGCCAGGTCGGTGATGTATTTCGAGGAGTGGAAATAGGTCACGTACGGACGCACGGCCAGCAGTTTCTTCTCGGCGGCCTGGTAGTCCTTGGCGTTGCTGCTGTTGGGGTCCCGGCCCATGTAGTTGAGCACGGCAGGCAGCATCTCGTCGGCCGAGTCGAGGAAGGCGACCCCGCACTGCGAAAGCTTCTTCATGTTTTCCGGCTCGAACAGCATGGCCCAGGAGTCGATCTTGTCGACGCCGAGCACGGCCTTGACCTTGTCGACGTTGTAGCCGATGCCGTTGGTGCCCCACAGATAGGGCACGGCATATTGGTTGCCAGGGTCGTTCTTCTCCAGACGTTTCATTAACGCCGGGTCGAGGTTGGCGTAGTTGGGCAGCAGGTCGCGGTCGAGCTTCTGGAACGCGCCCGCCTTGATCTGCTTGCCGAGGAAATGGTTGGACGGCACCACTACGTCATAGCCGGTGCGACCGGCCAGCAGTTTGCCCTCCAGGGTTTCGTTGGAGTCGAACACGTCCTGCACCGGTTTGATACCGGTCGCTTTCTCGAAATCCGCCAACGTGGTCGGCCCGATGTAGTCGGACCAGTTGTACAGGTGTACCGTGCCCGCCGCTTGGACGCTGCATGCCAGCGTCAGCCCCGCGCCGGCCATCAAGGCCTTGCGCAACATAGAAATAGACAAGTGGGTGGTCCTCGCAAAGTGTGCCCAGGGTCACGGCCAACGTATCCGCGCAGGCTTTTCGTACAGAGCCTAAACCGGCGCGCAACTTACCTGTGTAGGCCGGCTGCCGCAATATTCATGTGCCTTGCTCACCGCTCGGGCCGGAAAGCCCCGGCCCAGAGGGTGCCGAACGGGCTTACTTGCCCGATTTGATCTTGGTCCAGCTGCGGGTCATCAGGCGCAGGGTCTGTTGGTCCTGGTCGCTGATCGCGTAGAGGTGTTTTTTCACGTCAGCCGACGGATAGATGCTCGTATCGCTGGTGATGTCTTTGTCCACCAACGGGGTCGCGGCCTTGTTGCCGTTCGGGAAGCGCACGGCGTTGGTGATTTCGGCCATGATTTCCGGCTGCATCAGGAAGTCCATGAACTTGTAGGCGGCTTCGACGTTTTCGGCATCCTTGGGGATGGCGACCATGTCGTAGAAGGTGCCGGCGCCTTCCTTGGGAATGCTGTAGGCCAGCTTGACCTTGTCGCCCGCTTCGTGGGCGCGGGTCTTGGCCTGCTCCAGGTCGCCCGAGTAGCCGACCGCAACGCACAGATTGCCGTTGGCCAGGTCCGAGATGTACTTGGAGGAGTGGAAATAGTTCACCGACGGGCGAATGCTCAGGAACAGGTCTTCGGCTGCTTTGAGGTCGGCCTTGTCCTTGCTGTCGGTCGGCTTGCCCAGGTAATGCAGCGCGGCCGGGATCATCTCGGTCGGCGCATCGAGGAAGCTCACGCCGCAGCTCTTGAGCTTGGCGATGTTCTCGGGTTTGAACACCACGTCCCACGAATCGATCTTGTCCACGCCCAGCGCGGCTTTGACCTTCTCCGGGTTGTAGCCGATGCCGATCGAGCCCCACATGTACGGGAAGGCGTGCTGGTTGCCTTTGTCGCTGGCATCGCCCACGGCCTTGAGCAGGTCTTCGTCGAGGTTCTTCCAGTTCGGCAGCTTGGACCTGTCCAGTTCCTGGTAGACGCCGGCCTTGATCTGCTTGGCCAGGAAGTTGTTCGACGGCACTACGATGTCATAGCCCGATTTGCCTGCCAGCAGCTTGGCTTCGAGGGTCTCGTTGCTGTCGAACACGTCGTACACGACCTTGATGCCGCTCTGCTTCTCGAACTTGGCCACGGTGTCGGTGGCGATGTAGTCGGACCAGTTGTAGACGTGCAGCACCTTGTCGTCCGCCATGGCAGAGGTGGCCACGGCGCCCATCAGGGAAGCGGCCAGCAGCGTCTTGCCCATTTTCTTCATGTGTAGTGCTCCAGATTTTTTGTCGTGTTCAGTGGTTCAACAGCCCTACGTCACCAGGTGTTGCCCGAAAAGACGCCGAATGAGGGTTGGATCGGCTCGCAGGCAAACGCGTCGCTGCGTTTGGCTGCGTATTTATCGACCCTGCATTCGGCGCTTTTCTTACAGACATAGTCTGGCAAGTTAACCCGCGCCGTTTCAACCAAGACGGGCAATCCAAGCGGTTAGTGCCATTTCGCTGAGTGCTGCCTGAAAAAGCCTGGCTTCAACCGAGCGCTTGCAAGGTCAGGTCCAGGCACTTGCGCGCCTTCTCGACCAGCTCGTCGATTTCGGCATGGCTGATCACCAACGGCGGCGCGATGATCATGGTGTCGCCCACGGCGCGCATGATCAGCCCGTTGTCGAAACAGAAGTTGCGGCAGATCATCCCGGCTTCCTGGCCCTCGTAGCGGCTGCGCGTGGCCTTGTCCTTGACCAGCTCGATGGCGCCGAGCAGGCCCAGACCGCGGACCTCGCCCACCAGAGGGTGGTCCTGCAATTCGCGCAGACGTTTCTGCAAATACGGTGCCGCTTCGCTGCGGGCCTTATCGATGATCTTCTCGTCGCGCAGGATGCGCAGGTTTTCCAGGCCCACGGCGGCGGCCACCGGATGGCCGGAATAGGTGAAGCCGTGGTTGAAGTCGCCACCTTCGCTGATCACCTTGGCCACCTCGTCGCGCACGATCACCCCTCCCATGGGGATGTAGCCAGAGGTCAGGCCTTTGGCGATGGTCATCAGGTCGGGCTCGAGGTCGTAGTAGTCGGAGCCGAACCACTCGCCGGTGCGCCCGAAGCCGCAGATCACTTCGTCGGCCACGAACAGGATGTCGTAGCGGGCGAGGATTTCCTTGATCTTCGGCCAGTAGGTGTCGGGCGGAATGATCACCCCGCCCGCGCCCTGGATCGGCTCGGCGATGAAGGCCGCGACGTTGTCTTCGCCCACTTCGAGAATTTTCTGCTCGAGCTGCTCGGCGGCCCAGGTGCCGAATGCCTCTGGCGTCATGTCGCCGCCTTCGCCGAACCAATAGGGCTGCGCGATGTGCACGATGCCGGGAATCGGCAGACCGCCCTGGGCATGCATGCCGCTCATGCCGCCCAGGCTCGCGCCGGCCACGGTCGAGCCATGGTAGCCATTGACCCGGCCGATCAGGGTCTGCTTGTGCGGCTTGCCCTTGAGCGTCCAGTAGTGGCGGACCATGCGCAGCACGGTGTCGTTGCCTTCGGAGCCGGAGCCGGTGAAGAACACATGGCTCATGCCCGCTGGCGCCACCTCGGTGATGGCCTTGGCCAGCTCCAGCGCCGGTGGGTGGGCGGTCTGGAAGAACAGGTTGTAGTACGGCAACTCGCGCATCTGCTTTTCGGCGGCCTGCACCAGCTCTTCGCGGCCATAACCGACGGCGACGCACCACAGCCCGGCCATGCCGTCGAGGATCTGCCGGCCTTCGCTGTCCCACAAATGCACGCCCTTGGCCTTGGTGATGATGCGCGGGCCCTTGGCCTTCAGCTGCTTGTAGTCGCTGAAGGGCGCAAGGTGGTGCTCGCCGCTCAGGGCTTGCCATTCACGGGTTTGCGGGTTGACGACGCTCATGTGCTTCTCCATTGGGCCACGGGCCGCCGCAGCGGCCCAGGATTGATCAGACTGCGAACAGCAGGAACTCGCGCTCCCAGGAACTGATGACGCGTTTGAAGTTTTCATGCTCGGCGCGCTTGGTGGCGACGTAGCCGGCGATGAATTTCTTGCCCAGGTACTGCTCCAGGGCACGGCTGTTTTCCATGCGCTCCAGGGCATCCTCGATGGTCAGCGGCAGGCGCAGGTTGCGCCGCTCGTAGCCACGACCCACCACCGGGGCGCTGGCTTCGATGCCCTCGACCATGCCGATGTAGCCGCACAGCAGGCTGGCGGCGATGGCCAGGTAGGGGTTGGCATCGGCGCCGGGCAAACGGTTCTCGACACGGCGGTTCTGCGGCGTGGCATCCGGCACGCGCAGGCCGACGGTGCGGTTCTCTTCGCCCCACTCGACGTTCACCGGCGCCGAGGTGTCGGGCAGGAAGCGGCGGAACGAGTTGACGTTGGGCGCGAACAGCGGCAGCGCCTCGGGGATGAATTTCTGCAGGCCGCCGATGTGGTTGAGGAACAGCGCGCTCATGCTGCCGTCGTCGTTGGCGAAGATGTTCTTGCCGGTGGCGAGGTCGATCACGCTCTGGTGCAGGTGCATGGCGCTGCCCGGCTCGCCGGTCATGGGCTTGGCCATGAAGGTCGCGGCCACGTTGTGCTTGAGCGCGGCCTCGCGCATGGTGCGCTTGAACACCAGGATCTGGTCGGCCAGGTGCAGTGCGTCGCCGTGACGGAAGTTGATCTCCATCTGCGCGGTACCGTCTTCGTGGATCAGTGTATCGAGGTCCAGCTCCTGCAATTCGCACCAGTCGTAGACGTCTTCGAACAATGGGTCGAATTCGTTGGCGGCCTCGATCGAAAACGACTGCCGGCCCGTTTCCGGGCGGCCGGAGCGGCCGACCGGCGGCTGCAACGGGAAGTCCGGGTCTTCGGCGCGCTTGGTCAGGTAGAACTCCATCTCCGGCGCGACGATGGGCTGCCAGCCCTTGTCGGCGTAAAGCTTGAGCACTTTCTTCAAGACGTTGCGCGGCGACAGCTCGATCGGATTGCCTTTCTTGTCGTAGGTGTCGTGGATCACCTGAGCGGTGGGTTCGATGGCCCAGGGCACGAGGTAGACGGCGCTCTCGTCGGGGCGGCAGATCATGTCGATGTCGGCCGGATCGAGCAACTCGTAATAGATGTCGTCATCGACGTAATCGCCGGTCACGGTCTGCAGCAACACGCTCTCGGGCAGACGCATGCCTTTTTCGGCGATGAACTTGTTGGTGGGTGAAATCTTGCCGCGGGTAATGCCGGTCAGGTCGCTGATCAGGCATTCGACTTCGGTGATCTTGTGTTCTTTCAACCAATCGGTGAGCTGGTCGAGGTTGTTACTCATAAATACCTCAGAGGATGGTATGACCCGGCGAATACGCGCAGGGTGGGGTCATGCGGCTGCCGACGAAGGCCGGCACGCTGCATCAGACCGCCTGGACGGGCCTGCGTTTTGATTCTGGCTGCACAGTATGGCTAAAGCAAAACGGCCTGCATGATGAGCCATCATCGAGACAAAGCCTGTGGGCAGAGGGAAGGCGCATACCCCCGGCGCGAGGTGAGCGCACGGCAACGTCAACTATTGTGGTCAGTGCGCAGCGCGCCGGCGCTTGCCTGGCAACGATGCCACCACCTGCGTGCCAGCCCGCTGCCGACGATGGACAGACGGATTTTTCAGGTCGACGGACGCGGACCATGACACCCTCGTATTGTTCTGTTCTGGGTGAGTCGGAGCTTAGCGGTGTCCATTTTTTTATACAACTACCCTGTAAAAAATAGAATACGCCAAGGGCGCTATATCCGTTCTCGACTAAAATGGCACATAATGCCGAGCCCCAAATTGCAGCAAATCTGCCGCAGATGAGCCATTTAAGGGCATCAGGGGCCTGGCTTGACTTGGCAAACGCTTTCCGATTGACTGAGTTGGCAAGCCCCCCTTGATTGATATTTTTAACAACAAAGGTGTTGCATCATGTCGGTACCCCCGCGTGCCGTTCAGCTTAACGAAGCGAACGCGTTCCTTAAGGAACATCCTGAGGTTCTCTACGTTGACCTTCTGATTGCAGATATGAATGGTGTGGTGCGCGGCAAGCGCATCGAGCGCACCAGCCTCCACAAGGTTTACGAGAAAGGCATCAACCTGCCGGCCTCCCTCTTCGCCCTCGACATCAACGGTTCGACCGTCGAAAGCACGGGGCTGGGCCTGGACATCGGCGATGCCGACCGCATCTGCTATCCGATTCCCGACACCCTCTCCAACGAACCCTGGCAGAAGCGCCCCACCGCGCAACTGCTGATGACCATGCACGAAATCGAAGGCGAGCCGTTCTTCGCCGACCCGCGGGAAGTGTTGCGCCAAGTGGTGAGCAAGTTCACCGACATGGGCCTGACCATCTGCGCGGCGTTCGAGCTGGAGTTCTACCTGATCGACCAGGAGAACGTGAACGGCCGGCCGCAGCCGCCGCGCTCGCCGATTTCCGGCAAGCGTCCGCAGTCCACGCAGGTCTACCTGATCGACGATCTCGACGAATACGCAGATTGCCTGCAGGACATCCTCGAAGGCGCCAAGGAGCAAGGCATTCCGGCCGACGCCATCGTCAAGGAAAGCGCCCCGGCGCAGTTCGAAGTCAACCTGCACCACGTGCCCGACGCGCTCAAGGCCTGCGACTACGCCGTACTGCTCAAGCGTCTGATCAAGAACATCGCCTACGACCATGAAATGGACACCACCTTCATGGCCAAGCCCTATCCGGGCCAGGCAGGCAACGGCTTGCACGTACACATTTCGATCCTGGACAAAGACGGCAACAACATCTTTACCAGCGAGGATCCCGAGCAGAACGCCGCGTTGCGTCACGCCGTCGGCGGTGTGCTCGAGACCCTGCCCGCATCCATGGCTTTCCTGTGCCCGAACGTGAACTCGTATCGCCGCTTCGGCGCGCAGTTCTACGTGCCCAACGCGCCGAGCTGGGGCCTGGACAACCGCACCGTGGCCCTGCGCGTGCCCACCGGCTCGCCCGACGCGGTGCGCATCGAGCACCGCGTGGCCGGCGCCGACGCCAACCCGTACCTGATGATGGCCGCCGTCCTGGCCGGCGTGCACCACGGCCTGACCAACAAGATCGAGCCCGGCACACCGATCGAAGGCAACTCGTACGAGCAGCTCGAGCAGAGCCTGCCGAACAACTTGCGCGACGCCCTGCGCGAGCTGGACGACAGCGAGATCCTCAACAAGTACATCGATCCGAAGTACATCGACATCTTCGTCGCGTGCAAGGAAAGCGAGCTGGAGGAGTTCGAACATTCCATCTCCGACCTCGAGTACAACTGGTACTTGCATACGGTCTGATGCGAATGGAAACGCCGTCGTCGGGGACAACGCCGGTCAGTTAAGCCGAAACAGTGTTAATTGGGGCCGCTTTGCAGCCCATCTCGGCTAAACCGGAGCGCCGGCCGGCCGCTCCAACAGGGTCATGCTTATCCTGTAGGAGCGGCTTCAGCCGCGATGGGCCGCAAGGCGGCCCCCAACTGCTCAACTATTCAGCATTACCCCCGGAAGCGGCGTTCTGCTCTGCCAGAAGGTGAGCGAGGGTGCCAAAGCGTCCTCGCTGAGCTGGATTGAACGGCCTCAACGCCTCTTTTTACAGCCCGCGCCCCTCGCCCTCAAATCGACTTCTCGAAAATCTTCGAATTGCGCTGGAAGTTGTACAGCGACGCGCGCGCCGCCGGCAGCCGCTCCACGCCGCTGGGCGCGAAGCCGCGTTCGCGGAACCAGTGTGCGGTGCGGGTGGTGAGCACGAACAGCGTGTCCAGCCCCAACTGCCGCGCGCGGTTTTCGATGCGTTCGAGCAAGTCGTCGCCGCGCCCGCCATGGCGGTATTCGGGATTCACCGCCAGGCAAGCCAACTCCCCGGCTTGAGAGTCGGCGATGGGGTAGAGCGCCGCGCAAGCGATGATCATGCCTTCGCGCTCGACCACGCTGAACTGCTCGATTTCGCGCTCCAGCACCTCCCGCGAGCGCCGCACCAGAATGCCCTGTTCTTCCAATGGACTGATCAGATCGAGCAGGCCGCCGACGTCCTCGATGGTGGCTTCGCGGACGATCTCGAACTGCTCCTGCGCCACCAGCGTACCGCTGCCGTCACGGGTGAACAGCTCGGTCAGCAGCGCGCCGTTTTCGGCATAGCTGACGATGTGGCTACGCATCACCCCACCCTTGCACGCCTGGGCCGCGGCATCGAGCAGCTCGCCCTGATAGTCGCTGCCCAGCCGCGCCAGGTGCGGCGGAATCTGTTGCGGGCGCAGCTCGCGCACCAGCTTGCCGCCTTCGTCCAGCAGGCCCGGCTCGGCACCGAACAGCAACAGCTTGTCGGCGCCCAGCTCGATGGCGGCACGGGTGGCGACGTCCTCGCAGGCCAGGTTGAAGATCTCGCCGGTCGGCGAGTAGCCCAGCGACGACAGCAGCACGATGGAGCGCTCGTCGAGCAGGCGCCCGATGCCCTTGCGGTCGATGCGCCGCACCTCGCCGGTGTGTACGTAATCGATGCCTTCCAGCACGCCGATGGGCCGTGCGGTGACCAGGTTGCCGCCGGCGACGCGCAGCCGTGAGCCGTGCATGGGCGAGGCGGCGATGTCCATCGACAGGCGCGCCTCGATGGCCAGGCGCAGCGCGCCCACGGCGTCGATCACGCATTCCAGGGTCGGCGCGTCGGTGATGCGCAGGCCACGGTGGTAGCGCGGGGCCAGACCACGGGCGGCCAGGCGGCTTTCGATCTGCGGCCGGGAACCGTGTACCAGCACCAGACGCACGCCCAGGCTGTGCAACAGCACCAGGTCGTGGACGATGTTGCCGAAGTTGGGGTGGTCGACACCTTCACCGGGCAGCATCACCACGAAGGTGCAGTCGCGGTGGGCATTGATGTAGGGCGAAGCATGGCGCAACCAATTGACGTATTCGGGCATGACGGGGCCTGTGGCTAAGTGGACGGAGAACGGAGATGCGAACGGCGTTCAGGATCATCGTCGGAACAGGCTTGCGGTCACGCGTACGCTCCTTGTGGCAAGACGAAAAACGGTGGCGGGTGGTTTAGTGCAGGCAGTAGTGCTGGATCAGATCCCGCAATAGACGCACGGTCGGGTCCAGAAGTGACATGTCCAGGTATTCGCCCGGTTGGTGGGCGCAGCGGATGTCGCCCGGACCGAGCACGATGGTCTCGCAGCCCAGCTGTTGCAGGTACGGCGCCTCGGTGCCGAAAGCCACGGCTTCTGCGGCATGCCCGGTCAGACGTTCGGCCAGGCGCACCAGTTCGGTATCGGCGGCCTGTTCGAAAGGCGGCACCTCGGGGAACAGCGGCGCGTAGTCGATCTTCACCTCGTGGCGCTCGGCCACGGGCCGCAGTTTGGCGCCGATGGCCGCGCGCAGTTGCTCGACGTCCATGCCGGGCAGCGGCCGTAGGTCGAACTCCAGCGAGCACTGGCCGCAGATGCGGTTGGGGTTGTCGCCGCCGTGGATGCAGCCGAAATTCAGGGTCGGTGTGGGCACCGAGAACTGCGGGTTGCTGTAGGTGTTCTGCCATTGCTGGCGCAGGCCCATCAACTCGCCCATCACCGCGTGCATGGCTTCCAGCGCGCTGTGGCCCAGGCTCGGGTCGGAGGAATGGCCGCTGCGCCCGAGAATGTCGATGCGGTCCATGAGGATGCCCTTGTGCATGCGGATCGGCCGCAGCCCGGTGGGCTCGCCGATCACTGCGGCGCGCCCGAGCGGTTGCCCGGCTTGGGCAAGGGCGCGGGCGCCGGACATCGAGCTTTCTTCGTCGCACGTGGCGAGGATCAGCAGCGGCTGCTTGAAATCGTGCGCCAGCAATGGCTGCACGGCCTTGATCACCAGAGCGAAGAAGCCTTTCATGTCGCAACTGCCCAGGCCGATCCAGCGACCGTCCTGCTCGGTCAGCTTGAGCGGGTCGGTGCGCCACAGCTGCTCGTCGAACGGCACGGTATCGCTGTGCCCGGCCAACACCAGACCGCCCGGGCCGCTGCCGCGGGTGGCCAGAAGGTTGAACTTGCCGGGGGTGACCTGCTGGATTTCACAGGTGAAGCCCAGGTCGCCCAGCCAGCCGGCGAGCAGGTCGATGACCGGACGATTGGACTGGTCCAGCGACGGCTGGGTGCAACTGACGGAAGGCGCGGCGATCAGCGCGGCGAACTGTTCTTTCAACGATGGCAGTGGCATGCGCGCTCTCCTGATGATCTGCGGCCATCATAGCAACGCGGGTAGCGCTTGGGGCAAGGCTTCCCGCTTGACCGACGGCCCGGCGCAGCGGTGGGCGCGCGACTGCTGTAGACTGGCGAACATTCACGCCCCTGCTCCGAGCCCCGCGATGCCCACAGAAACCGAACTCAAACTCCGCGCCAGCCGCGAGACCCTTGCCGCCCTGCGCGAGCACCCCTTGCTGAAAAAGCGCAACAAGTCCGGCTGGCAGACCCGCGAGCTGACCAACCAATACTTCGACACCGCCGAAGGCGAGCTGTCCGCCGCTCAAGTGGCGCTGCGCCTGCGCCGCGACGGCGAGGTCGTCATCCAGACCCTCAAATGCCGCGGCCGCAGCGTGGCCGGGCTGTCCGAGCGCCAAGAGTTCGAATGGCAGCTGGACAAACCCAAGCTCGACCTGAAAAAACTCGACGCCAGCTGCTGGCCCGAGGCGCTGGCCGCGCTCGACAAGAAAACCATCAAGCCGCTGTTCAGCACCGACTTCACCCGCGAATACGCCGAAATCGCCTGGGGTCGCGGCAAGGCGAAAGTGGTGATCGAAGTCGCACTCGACCAGGGCTCGGTCGTGGCGGGCAAACGCAAGGAAGAGATCTGCGAAGTCGAGCTGGAATTGCGTGAGGGCAACGCCGAGGCGCTGCTGGAACTGGCCGCCGAACTGGCCGCCACGCATGCCCTGATGCCGTGCGACATCAGCAAGGCCGAGCGCGGCTACCGCCTGCTCGACCCGTCCAGCTACGACCTGAACCTGCCGGCCACCGAGCTGGCGTCGGACATGGCCCTGGACGACGCCTTCGCCGCCCTGGCCTGGCAGCTGCTGGGCAGCAGCCAGCGCCTGGCCGAGCAATACCGCCACAATGGCCACTGGAGCCTGCTGCAAGACTGGGTCAAGTGCCTGGCCGAGTTGCGTGCGCTGGTCGCCAGCCTTGGCCAGGCCGCGCCACGCCCTACCACACGCGCATTGCGCACCAGCCTCGACGCACTGCTTGAAGACTGGCGCCCACTGGTCCAGGCCGGCAACAACGACGAAGACATCCGCCGCGCCGCGCCCGAGCAGTTCGCCGAAGAGCTGGAAGACCCGCGCTGGGGTCAGTTCTCGCTGGAAACCTCGCGCTGGTTGCTGGCCCGCAGCTGGACCGTCGAGCGCAGCAAGCGCGGCGAGCGCCAGGGCAAGGCGCAATTGGCCAGTTGGCTGATGCACCTGCTGGGCGAGGAAGGCCGCGACCTGCAACTGTCGCTTTACGTACAGCGCCCCGAAGACCTCGGCGAGCAACTGCCGCGCATCGAGCGCCTGCAAAGCTGGCTGCACCATGCCCGCGAAGTGCTCGAGGCGCCGCAGCTCGACCGCCTGTACGGCGACCTCAACAAGCTGCAGCAGTTGGCCGAGCAGCCGTTGGGCGACGACGAAGCCGAGGTGCGCGAGCAACTGCTCCAAGCCCGCATCGAACAGGCGCGCGCAGTCGATCAGAGCCGCGGCTGGAAGTACCTGCTCAAATCCGCCTCAACGCGCTAATGGCAGGCAGGTGGTGGACTTGATCTCCGACAGCGCGACGATCGAGTTCACCTCTTGGATGCCCGGCACGTTCGACAGCTTTTCGAAGAAGAAACGCTCGTAGGCCTCGATGTCTGAGGTCACGATGCGTAACAGAAAGTCCACCGATCCCATCAGCACGTAACATTCCAGCACTTCCGGAAATTCCCGAATCGCGTCGGTGAATTCGGCGAAGTTCGAGCGACCGTGGGCGTTGAGCTTCACTTCGGCGAAGATCTGCGTGTTCAACCCCACCTTCTTGCGATCCAGCAGCGTCACCTGCGCGCGGATCACGCCCTCTTCCTTCAAGCGTTGAATGCGCCGCCAGCAAGGCGATTGCGACAAACCCACGCGTTCGGCCACTTGCGCGCTGGACAGCGAAGCATCTTCTTGCAGCACCTCGAGGATGCGGCGGTCGTAGGCATCCAGCTCGCTTTGCATGATCGATTCTCCAAACGTATTTCTGCGAATCAGACGATCTGTCGACCCCTAGAATCAGACGAATCATAGCGAAATAATTGCAAATGGCGCATGCCAGAATGCTCCCGACTTCTGGAGATCGCCATGAACGCATTCGTCCAACTCGACACCCCCACCCGCCCCGACCATTTCGCACCCAGCCTTGCGCCCCTGTGCGTGAGCTACCACGTAACGGTCGAAGCCGAACCCGACAGCCTGTGCCGCATCCTCAACCTGTTCGCCTTGCAATCGCTGACGCCCCACGCGATCCAGGCCAGCCAGCAGGACGATCTGCTCACCGTGGGTATCGAAGTGGGCGGTTTGAGCTGGCCACGTGCCGAGCTGATCGCGCAGAAGATGCGCAACCTCGTCTGCGTGGCTGAGGTGACCCTTCAAGAGCCCGGCAAGATTCGGCAAAGCCATTGCGCCATGTGACCGCGTGACGCGGGCTACCTTTGGCCGACCCTTTCCCGGCAAGGATGCCTGCGATGTTCGCCACGCCCGACCACAACCTCGACCTCAACCGCCTGCTCGACACCTTGCTGGCCGAGCAGCGCCTGTCGGCCACCACCGCGCTGGCGGTGCTCGACGCCGCCAAGCACCAGGCACAGACGCATCCGCTGGAACTGATCGCCAGCCTGGCGCAGAACGACCCGAGCGCCACCCTGGACCTCGACGGCTTGTGCCAATGGCTGGCGACCAAGGTCGGCCAGCCTTACCGGCACCTCGACCCGTTGCAACTGGACTTGAGCCACGCCGCAGGTTTGGTTTCCACGGCGTTCGCCCAGCGCCACGGCATCCTGCCGGTCGCTGCCGACGCCAGCGGCGTCACCATCGCCAGCGCCCAACCCTACCAACGTGAGTGGGAAGCCGACCTGCTGCGCAGCCTGGGCCGGCCGATCCATAGGGTCATGGCCAACCCGGTGTCGATCCGCCAGATCGGTGCGGCTTGCGGGCAACTGGCGCGGCAAGTGGCCGGTGCCGACCATCAGCATGGCGCAGGCGTGGCGCAGCTCGAACGACTGCTCGCCAAGAACCGCACCCTCGAGACCGCCAGCGCCGAAGACGCGCACATCGTGGCCTTGGTGGACTGGATGCTGCAGTACGCCGTGGAACAGCGCGCCAGCGACATCCACCTGGAGCCGCGGCGCGACAAAGGCCAGTTGCGTTACCGCATCGACGGGCTGCTGCACCCGGTCTATGCCTTCCCCACGGGTGTGACCCTGGCCGTCACCAGCCGCCTGAAGCACCTGGGGCGAATGAACGTGGCAGAGAAGCGCCGCCCCCAGGACGGCCGCCTGCACAGCCGGCTGCCGAGCGGCCAGGAGATCGAACTGCGCTTGTCGAGCCTGCCTACGCCGTTCGGGGAAAAACTGGTACTGCGTCTGTCCGACCCGCAACAGTTACAGCAGGACTTCACCCGTCTGGGCCTGGAAGGGGTGGTGCTGCAACGCTGGGAACACCTGCTGCGACAACGCCAAGGCATGATCCTGGTCACCGGCCCGACCGGCTCGGGCAAAACCCAGACCTTGTACGCCAGCCTCGACCGCCTGGCCTCGCCACAGGTCAACCTGTGCACCATCGAAGACCCCATCGAGCGCCTGCACCCGGCGCTCAACCAACTGCAAGTGCACGCCGCTCTCGATCTGGGTTTCGCCAGCGGCGTGCGCGCCTTGCTGCGCCAAGACCCCGACGTGATCATGATCGGTGAGATCCGCGACCAGGAGACGGCCCAGGTGGCGATCCAGGCGGCGCTCACCGGGCACCTGGTGCTCTCGACCCTGCACACCAACGACGCGTGCAGCGCCATCACCCGTTTGCAGGAGCTGGGCGTGGCCACCTACCTGATCAAGGCCACGTTGGTCGGGGTCATGGCCCAGCGGCTGGTGCGCATGCTGTGCCAACAGTGCCTGGCCCGGACGTTTCCGGGGAGCGGCGCCTGTGCACAGTGCCGCGGCACTGGCTTCCACGGGCGCACTGGGCTGTTCGAACTGCTGGTGATGAGCGACGCGCTACGCGAGCATCTCGACGCCGACGCCGACGTGCAGCGTCTGCGTCAGCTGGCGGCCAGCGAAGGGCTGCGCAGTCTGCGCCAGTGCGGTGAAGACAAGGTGGCGGCCGGTGTCACCAGCGAGCAGGAGGTCTTGAGGGTATGCGCGTGACTTCAGCCACCCACCCGGGCCTGCGCCGATTCGTCCGGCGTACTGCCCAGCTCGCGCAAGTAATCCCAGGGGTAGATGCCGCAGTCGTGTCCGTCGCTGAACACCAATTGCACGCCGTACCCCCTGCAATTCGAGACGCTCCGTGCGGCCATCTCGGCGCAGTCGCGGATCGCCGTCATCTCCATGGCGCGCATCGGCTCGTGGGGGTCGTTGGCTTTCATCTGCGCCAGGTCGCGCTCGACCTGCTCGGTATCGACAGCGGCCAGCTCGCGACCGGCCACATAGCGCGCTGCGCCGGCCCCGGCGAACCCGCCGTAGGTGAAGGCGCCGAGCATGTAGTTGTGCGGCACGGCAGCCATGTCACCGGCGGCGTGCAAGCCCTGGACGCTGGTCTCGGCCTTCTCGTTGACCCACACCCCGGAAGTCGAGTGGCCCGAGCAGCACGCCGGCCGCCGCGCCCTGGTCGTCGAGCAGCACGCGGGTGCAGACCATGCGGTTGGTGATCTCGACCCTGGCGCGCTTGAGCTGGCGGTACAGCACCTTCTTGATGTCGTGGCCTTCGGGCATGGGCAGCACGTAGGCGCCCATGTGGTGGACTTTCGTTACGGCGTAGTCACCGGTTTCGTCCTTTTCGAACTTCACGCCCCAGCGGTCGAGCTGCTCGATGGTCTCGAAACTGTGGGTGGCGTAGGCGTACACCGCGGCCTGGTTGACGATGCCGTCGTTGGCCACGGTGATTTCCTTGGTGTACTGCTCCGGCGTGGCGTGGCCGGGAATGATCGCGTTGTTGAGGCCGTCCATGCCCATGCTGATGGCGCCGCTGCGGCGCACGTTGGCCTTGTCCAGCAGCAGCACGCGCAGATGCTTGTCGTGCTCCTTGGCCTTGATCGCCGCATCGGCCCGGCGGTGCCGCCGCCGATCACGATGATGTCGTAGTCCTGAGTCTGGATGGTCATGCCTTGGCCCCCTTCTGGCGGTCGATGCGCAGGCGATACTGGAAGGCGTCGCCGCGGTAGTAGAGGTGTTCGAAGTCCAGCGGCGTGCCGTCGGCGGTGTGGGTCAAGCGTTCGATGCGCATGATCGGCGAGCCTTCTTCCACATCCAGGGCCTGGGTCAGGTCGCTGTCGGCCAGTACCGCGTCGATGGCCAGGTCGGCATGGCCGAGAGCGATGCCGCAATCGTTTTCCAGCAGCAGGAAGATGTCGCGGGTGACCAGGTCGGCTTTTTCCAGACGCTCGCCCACCGCTTTGGGTAGCCAGGTCAGTTCGAGCGAAACCGGCTCGCGGTTGATTAGCCGCACCCGGCGAATCTCGGTGACCAGGCTGCCCTCCTCGACCTGCAAGCGCGCGGCTACGAGGGCATGCGGCTGTGCGGCGGGTAGGTGCCGTCGAGGATGCGCTCGCGCAGCAAGCCCTTGAGTTGGGTATATAGCGGTACGGGCGAGAGAGGGAGCAGTTCGGCCATGGGACTCTTCACGGATGGTTCGACTTGTTATGACAAGTTATGGCCGGGGAGTACCGTTGCGCGTTCCGAGGTGAGAAATACCGAGTTTGCATATGGATATGCGTTGCTCGCAGAAGGCACGCTCCCCTGTGGGAGCGGCCGGTCCGGCGCTCCGATCAGCCGCGATGGCCTGCGCAGCAGGCCCAATGGCTATGATCGGTTTCCGTCAGGTGCTTGGCGGTGCCTGTGCTGGGGCGGCGCTGCCGCCCATCGCGGCTAAAGCCGCTCCAACAATCGAGAGATTCCAAGTCAGCCATGTTGGTGCGGGGAGCGCCAGGTCGCAGCCTCGCCAGCTCAGAACGCCTTGTCGAGATCGATGATCAGCGCGCGGTAACCCACGCTTCCGGGCTGTCGGCTGTGCACCTTCAGCTCCACCAACACCTCCTGAGTGCCCCGCCGCACTTCGTTGAGCACCGTGGTGGTGAGCTTCTCCGGCGTCAGAAAGCCGACCGATGCCGAGTAGATGAACTGGGTGTCGGTTTCGGGCCGATAGGCGACCACTGAGGTGACGGGGCTGTACCACTCGTCGCCACGTTCCTGCCCATAGGCCCAGACCTGCTCGACCGTGCCCTGCGCCTCGTCGATGCGGTACTCCACTGCGCGGCTGTAGTTGCCCGTGAGCTTGGTCGGCGCGAAGTCGCGGCCCCAGCCGTTGTCGAACACCGTCAGCGTGCCTTTGCCGGTGAGCCAGGCAGTGTGCTGGGTCCACGACCAATCGAAGTCCTGGCTCTGCAACGGCTTGAGCACTTTGTCCTGCAGCCGCGCAGGCCAACCCTGGGGCGAGGCGAGAATCCACTTCACGGTCTTGTCGCGGCCGATCTTCACCACTCCTTGATGACGCGCCGAGACGATGAGGCTGTCGTCCGCCGGATCGTGGTCGATGGCGTTGACGTGCGCCCAGTTGCGCCCGGTGCCTACGCCCGGTGTGTCGCCGAACGGCAGATCGCCTTCGGCCAGCTCGTTGGCCAGGCGATCGTCCTGCTTGGTCACACCGTGGGGCAATTGCAGCGCGGCTTTGCCCAGGGTGCCGAGCAGGTCGCCGCGATAGGGGTCGAGGATCTGGTTCAAGTCCCAGAAGTCGACGACGTCGCCCGCCTCGTCGACCTCGATGATGTGGTCGCGGATCGAGCGTACGCGCTTGCCGTCGGGGCGGCGGTAGTCGCTGGTGCCGACCCGCAAAAGGTAGGTGCCATGGGCCGTTTCGCGGATTTCGTGCGAGAAGTCGGCAAATTTGTCGGGCAGGTTGCGCTGCCAGATGCGTCGACCGAGCAGGTCGAACTTCGAATAGGTCTGGCCCTGGCCCCAGATCAGCTTGCCGTCGCGGGTCTGCTGGAAGCCCATGGTGCCGCCCAGGCCGTCGCGGCGGTTGGAATCGTGGATCTGCTCGATGTCCAGGTACCAGCGCACGTCACCGTTGCTGTCGGCGATCCAGTTGTTGCCCACCTGGTCCCACTCCGCCGCACCGCCCAGGCCGTTCCATTTGAAGGCGCGGCCACCGGGGATATCGCCCAGCAGATGGTTGAACAGATACAGCCGCCGCTCGAAACCGGGCGCCACCTTGATCGGCTCCACCTCCGGCAGCGCGGCGGTCTGGCTGGCCACCACCGGCAGACGCACGGCAGGCGCGTAGATCGCGTAACGCTCGCGCAGCCGCTCGCCGTCGAGCTTGTAGGTGACGTCCACCTGGTTGACGTGGTCGGGGTAAAGCCCGAACACCGGAATGCCGCCATAGGTCCACAGCGACCGGTTGGACACGGCATAAGCGATGTCAACGCCGCGCTCGCCGCGGCCCAGCACGCGCACGTGCACATCGCTCAGCACGCGTCCGCCATCACGGATCACGGCGGTCAGCGGCGCCAGCCGGTAGGGGTTGACCACCACGTCGCCGAGCAGCGCCTGGCCACGCTCGGGCACGCGGGCGGTGATGCAGGCGCCTTCGGGCAGGTCGGGGGTTTGCGTCTTGGCATTCATCGAACAGCTCCTCAGAAGTCGTAGCGGGCGGTCGCGCCCAGGGTGCGGGGGGTGCCGAGCACGCCGGAGTAGCCGCCGTTGGCGGAATTCCAGAGGCTGGTGAAATAGGTCTTGTCGCCGGCGTTCTTCAGCCACAGCGACAGGTCGAGCACGCCGTCGTCCTGGTTCAGGCGCACGCCGCCGGACAGGTTGACCACGGCGTAGCTGGGGATCTGGCCGTATTCGGAGTCGTCGAGGGTGCCCACGGCGCGGGAGCGCCAGGCGTAGCTGGCGGTGACGTACGGCTCGATGCGCTCGTTCACCTGCCACTTGTACTGGGTGTTGACGTTGGCGATGTACTTGGAGGCGCCTACCACTTGATGGCCGGTCAGGTCGCAACTGGACGCGCCGGTGGCGAAGCTCACTTCCGGCGGGCAGGGCGCGTCTTCGTAGTCGGTGTAGCGCACATCGTTCCAGGAGCCGTTGACGTTCACCGTCAGGCCGCGAATCGGCAGTGCCGTGGCCTCCAACTCCAGCCCCCGCGAGCGCACGCTGCCGGCGTTGGCCAGGTACTGCACGCGGTTGACCTGGTCGTAGACGTTGGCCTGGTAGCCGTGCACGTCGGCCCAGAACAGGTTGGCGTTGAGCAGCAGACGGCGGTCCAGCAGCGTGCTCTTGACGCCGAGTTCGGTGTTGTCGATGCGCTCGGTGCCGACGATCAGCGAGTCGGTGCCGGCGGTCGGTGCGGCGCCCACGCTGAGGTTCACGCCGCCCGACTTCTCGCCGTGGGACAGACTGGCATAGCCCAGCACATCGTCGGTGAACTGGTAACTCAAGCTGAGCAGGCCGGAGGGGCTGAAGCTGTACTGGTTGAGGTCGCCCGAATCGTAGACCCCGACACGGCCACGGCGCGCCGTCGCCGCAGCGCCGGTCACCGCCGCGCCACCGGTGGGCGCATCACGGGTCACCCAAGCGCTTTTCTCTTCGTAGGTGCCGCGGATGCCGGCGGTGAAGTCCAGGCGGTCGGTCAGGTGCCAGGTGCCCTGGGCGAACAGCGCGTAGCTGTCGGTGTCGATGTGGCCGTCGCTGAGGCTGTCGACATTGGCCAGGGCGCCGTTGGGGGTAGCGCTCCAGATGTCGGCCAGTGGGCCATAGGCATAGGCCAGCTGGTTGTCCAGATCCTGCTTGAAGTAATAGGCGCCCAATACGTAGTCGAACGCGCCGCCGGTGGGCGAAGCCAGGCGGATTTCCTGCGAGTACTGCTTGTCGCGTACCGAGACGCCGGCGTTGTAATAGACCGGTACGTTCAAGCCATCGTCGTTGCGCGGGGTGAAGTCCCACCAGCGGTAGGCGCTGATGGAGGTCAGGGTGAAGTCGTTGGGCAGGGTCCAGTTGGCCTCCACCGACGTGCCGCCCTGGAACACTGTGACCTGCTGCTTGGAGTCGAGGTTGACCTTGCGCTTCTTGCCGTCCACCAGGGTGGCACCGGCACGCGCGGCCAGGGTTTCGTAGCGGTTCACGCCGTTGATGGTGGGGCCGGTGCTGAACAGCGCCAGGGTGCCGTTGTCGGAGTCTTCTTCGTTGTACTCGCCGATCCAGCGCAGGTCGAAGGTGTCGCTGGGCTGGAACAGCAGTTGGGTGCGAAAGCCCTGGCACTTGCCGCCGTTGAGGTCATCGCCGTTGTGGACGTTCTTCACATAGCCGTCGTCTTCGGTGCGGTAGGCACTGATGCGCCCGGCCAGGGTGTCGGTGATCGGCCCGGACAGACTGCCCTGGGTCTGCCAGTAGCCGTCTTCGCCGAGCGAGGACTGCACGCTGCCTTCGCGCTGGAAGGTGGGCTTGCGCGTGGTGATGTTCAACACGCCCGCCGTGGTGTTCTTGCCGAACAGGGTGCCTTGCGGGCCGCGCAGCACTTCGAGCTGGTCGACGTCGAGCAGGTCGAACACGGCCATCCCGGGGCGGCCGAGGTAGACGTTGTCCAGGTACACGCCCACGCTGCCTTCCAGGCCGTCGCTGGCCGGGTTGTTGCCCAGCCCGCGAATGGAGATGCTCGACTGGCGCGCATGGAAATACGACACGTTGGTGCTGGGCACCAGTTGCTGGATGTCCTGGACGCGGTAGATGCGCTGGGTTTCCAGGGTTTCGCTGCCGAGCACGCTGATGGCCGTAGGCACGCTTTGCGAAGTCTCCTCGCGGCGGCGGGCGTTGACGGTCACGGTGCCGAGCTGCGAGGCCTGGTTGGCGGCCGGGGTGGCGCTCACGGTGGAGGCCTGGGTGGGGCTGGCTTGTGTGGCGGCGGTTGCGGCCACGTTCGCTTCGGCGGCGATGGACTGCCCGGGGTTCAGCGCTGCGACCAGCACGGCGGCGGTCAGCGGTTGCAAGGCGAATAGCGCGGTACGGCTCGGCCGCGGGTCAAATCGGGACATTGCATGCTCCTTGAGGCATGGGCACCTGGCGAGCATTTCCGTTGGCGGAACCGAATCGCGGCGTTGGCTTTTTATATTCGATTTGGGTCTATAAATATTTTCAAATCATATTTCTAGGAATAATAGAGACCCTTTATAAGTTTCCAGACCCTTCTCTTCAATTGCATTCCACCGAAAGTTTCCATGTAGAAAATGCATATAGACCTGCGCCAACTCCGCCACTACATCGCCCTCGTCGAGCACCGCAGCTTCGTGGCTGCGGCTACGGCGGTGAGCCTGTCGCAATCGGCGTTCAGCCGTAGCATCCAGACCTTGGAGCACAACGTCGGCTGTCGTTTGATCGACCGTGGCAGTCGCGATCTGGAGCCTACCCACCAAGGCCTGCTAGTGCTCGAACACGCGCGGCGGCTGGTGCATGGCGTGCATGACCTGACCACCGAGATCAGCCAGTTCAACGGCGCCAATGCCGGGGTGGTGCGCTTCGGCTCCGGCCCTGCGCCGGCCGGCGGTCTGGTACCGCGGGCAGTGGCGCGTTTCGTCGGGCAGTACCCGGCGGCGCGTACCTGCTTTCAGGTCGACAACTGGCAGGCCTTGCAGCGAAAGCTCGTGGCCGAGGAGATCGAGTTCTTCGTCGCCGACACGCGCCAGTTCGACAGCGACCCGGATTACCAGGTACAGCTGCTGCAACCCCAGCGCTGGCACTTCTGCTGCCGCCAGGGCCATCCCTTGACGCAACGCTCCCAGGTGCTGGCACGGGACTTGTTCGACTACCCCTTGGCAACGACCTTTCGCCCTCCGGCCATCCGCAAGGTGCTCAGCGACCTGAGCGGCCGCCAGGATTTCCTGCCCACGGTGGAATGCGAGCATGGCTATGCGCTGCTCAATGTGGTGCTGCAGTCCGACACCCTGGGTATCGCCTGCCAGGGCAACCTGCGTCCGTACCAGATGGAACAGGGCCTGGTGGCCTTGACCCTGGCCGACCTCACGGCCGAGCAGGACGCGGCGTTCTACACCCATTACGGCATCGTCACCCGCGCCCGCTACAGACTGTCGCCGCTGGCCCTGGGGCTGGTCGGGCATCTGATCGCCTGTGATGGGCAGGACGCTGGCTAGAGGCCGACGCAGATTGCTCGCTTCCAGGAAAAAGCCCCTGGTCGCGAGGGGTGCGGTCAGGGACTTTCCGGAAGCGGTTCTGGCCGGCTGCGTCGATCATCGCGGCCGATCGGAGCGCCGAACCGGCGGCTTCTACAAGGACTTGGCGTTCCAGGTAATAACCCTGCCCCCTGTGGGAGCCGCGGAGTCTGGGATGGCCGACGTTATTCAGGCATCGCATTTTTTCGGATGGATCGCGGTGGCTGGATCAGGCCGGCTGCGCCGGCCATCGCGGCTGAAGTGAAGTGGCCTAATGATTTTGGACACCTTCATCGGGCGCTATGATGGCGCCCAACTGGAGGCAAAATCAGTGCGTAAATCTTACTCAAGAGAATACAAAGTCCAAGCTGCCGAAATGGTGCTGGACGGTGGTCAGTCAGTCCCCGAAGTCTGCGCGGCCCTTGGGCTTGGGCCCACGGCGTTGCGTCGTTGGGTTGAGCAGGTGCGCGAAGAGCGAGCCGGCAAGGTTCCAGTTGGAGCCAAAGCGATCACCCCCGAGCAGCAACGAATTGAAGAACTCGAAGCGTTGGTTCGGCAAAAAGATCGGGATATCGAAATCCTAAAAAAGGCCAGTGCTCTTCTGCTTCGGGACTCCAAAGATCGTTTTCGCTGATCAACGAGCTGAGTGAGCAATATCCTGTTATCGACTGCTGCCGCGTGCTTGGGGTCAAGCGCAGCAGCTTCTACGCGTGGCGCAAACGGCAAGGGCGTGAAAATCCGGCCAGAGATGCTCTGCGCCTGCTTGCAGTCAAGCATTTCAACGCGTCGCGAGGTGCCTCTGGTTCACGAACGCTGGTGCAGGAATTACGCCGTGAAGGACACGAGGTGGGGCGATACAAGGTGCGCACACTAATGCGCGAAGCTGGCCTGAAGTGTAAACAACGCAGGCCGCACCGGTATCGGTCATCCGGGGCAGAAGCATTGATCGCGCAGAATCAGCTGAAGCGCAATTTCAAGGTTTCGACGATCAATGAGGTTTGGTGTGGCGATGTGACTTACATCCAGGTTGGCAGGCGCTGGTTGTACCTGGCCGCTGTGATTGACCTCTATGCCCGTCGAGTGGTTGGTTGGGCGTTCTCGATGATTGCCGATGCCAATTTGGCTTGTAATGCCCTGCGCATGGCTGCCGAATCGCGCGGTAGGCCGGCGGGTGTGATGTTTCACTCAGATCAGGGCTGTCAGTACACCAGCCATAAATTCAGGGCCGCACTCGATGAGTACAACTTGAACCAGAGCATGAGCCATCGGGGCCAATGCTGGGATAACGCCGCTATGGAACGATTCTTCGGCGCATTGAAATCAGAATGGATGCCAGCAGGTGGTTACGAGACCGAATCTCAGGCACGAGTGGATATCCAAGCTTATCTCATGCGCTACAACCTCAAGCGCCTCCACAGCTACAACGGCTATGAAACACCGGTAGCCATGGAGGAAAAGCTTAAGATAGCGGCATGAACCTTAACCGGTGTCCAAAATTACTTGACCAGTTCAAAGCCGCTCCTACAAGGGATGTGTGTTGTACGGAACAACCGTGCCCTCCTGTAGGAGCCGCGAAGGCTGGGGTGGCCGACGCCATTCTGTAGGAGCGGCTTTAGCCGCGATGGCCGGCGCAGCAGGCCCAATCCAGGCAGCGCCGATGTCCCTCTCAGCGCACAGCGTCTGCCGTCAGCCTTTGCGCGTCGTTCGGCTCAATTGCCCATCCACGCCCACCGGCACTTCGCCGGCCAGGGTCACGCGGCGCACCACGCGCTCCTGGGTGCCGTAGTCGTCCACGGCGTAGTGCTGGGTGGCGCGGTTGTCCCAGATCGCCACATCGCCCGCCTGCCAACGCCAGCGCACGGTGTTTTCCAGGCGCGTCACATGGCTTTGCAGCAAGCCGAACAGGTGCGCCGAATCGGTGGCCGAATAACCCTTGATGCGCTTGACGAAATGCCCCAGCTGCAAGGCGCGCTCGCCACTGAGCGGGTGCACGCGCACCACCGGGTGCTCGGTCTCGTACACCGTGGAGGTGAACACCTTGCGGTAGCGCTCGAGCTTGTCGGCGCTGACGTCGGGGCGGATCACCGAATAGTCGTAGTCGTTGCTGTGCACCGCCCAGAGCTTGTCGGCCAAATCGCGCAACGGCGCCGGCAGGCCCTCGTAGGCGCTGACGGTGTTGGCCCACACGGTGTCGCCGCCCGCGGCTGGGGCCACCACGCTGCGCAGCACCGAGGCCTTGGGGTAGGCGTCGACGAAGGTCACGTCGGTGTGCCACGACGAAGCGCGCTGGCCCTGCGCGCCGTCGAGCTCGAGCACGTAATGGGTGCCGTCCACCACGGGCACGGTGGGATGGGCGACCGGATCGCCGAGCAAGGTGGCGAAAGCCTCCTGCTGCTGGTCGTCCAGATGCTGCTGTTGCCGGAAGAAAATCACCTTGTACTGCAACAGAGCGGCCTGGATGGCTTCCACGGTGGCGGCGTCGAGGTCGGCGGACAGTTTGACGCCGCGGATTTCGGCGCCGATGCGCCCGCCGATGGGGTGGATGTCCAGGTCGAGGGTGGTGGGTACGGTAGCGAGTGCGGCATTGCTCATTGCGATGTTCCTCAGGGTCGGGTCGTTGGGGGCGTTCGGGTTCAGCGGGCGGCCTGGGCGGCCTGGTCCTGTTGCAGGGCGGCATCGAGAAAGCGCGGTTCGATCCAGTCCGCCACCTTGAAGCTGCGGCGGATCAGGCGCTCCTTGGCGGCCAGGTCCACGCCTTGCTGGAGCAGGCCGACGAATTCGGCGTCCAGGCGCGGATCGAAGTAATGGGCGAGGTTTTCGTCAGCCAGCTCGCCTTGCAGGATGCTCTTGGGCCAACTGGCGTTGCTGGCGACCAAATCGACATAGGCCTCGCGGTTATTCTCGTCGCGCAGCCACTGCGCCGCGCGTTCTTGCGCCTTGACCAGGCGCGCCACGAGGTCGGGGTACTGACGAATGAAGTCGCCAGTGCCCAGCAGCACCGCTTGGGTGCTGCCTGCGCCTTCGAGATCGCGGGAGTTGACCGGCAGTTCGACCAGGCCGCGGTCGCGCAGCGAGATCATGTTGGACAGGCCCCAGGTGGCGTCGATCTGGCGCGCGGCCAGGGCGGCATTGGAGGCGTTGAAGTCGAGGTTGATGACCTTCAGGTCGCGCTCCGACAACCCCTGGCTGGCCAGGGCGCTGGCGAACGAGAGCTGGTTGGCGGTGCCGCGGAACACCGCGACGCGCTTGCCCTTGAGGTCTTGCAGGGTCTTGATGCCCGAGCCCGGCACCACGCCCAGGTAGCTTTTCACGCCACGCACGCCGGCCGACAGCACGCGGGTATCGAGGCCGCTGGCCTTGCCGATGATCGCGGCCAGATCGCCCAGGTAGGCGAAGTCGGCCTGCTTGTTGGCCAAGGCTTCGTTGACCACGGGGCCGGCGCCCTTGAAGAACAGCCATTCGATAAGGATCCCGTCGCGGGCGAACTCCTTTTCCAGCAGTTGCTGGTCGCGCAGCACGTCCACCACCCCGGCGGCGCTGTGCTTGCTGCCGGCGCTGAGGTCGGGCACTGCGATGCGAATGGCCTCGGGCTTGGCGGGTGCGGCCAGGGCCGCCCAAGGCGCGGTGGCGAGCAGGGCCAGGGCGAAAGCGCTGGCGAGGTGGCGAAGGGGTCTGTGCATGGTCTGGCTTCCTGGCGATCGGCTACCGGCGGCACCGGTGTGACGGACAGAAACTAGGCTCGCCGGCCGATCACCCACAAAGACCAAAAGCCTATTTTCAAATAACCCTTTCGCATAAATGAGCAGCCACGCGGCCTTGCGCTGCGCATGCAAGCGACGCATGAAAAATATGAGAAATACGCAAAGCCGCTGCCCTTCCCGGCCGTATGAAAGCCATGCTCTTATCCCTTGAGGGTATTAATCAGATTTTTTAATTACTAAAACGCATAAGCTAGTGCGCGTTCGCGAGGTCCTGATGAGCCGAACCTTATCCACCCCTGCACCCGGTTATGGCGGGTCATCGCCCTGGCACCGCGTGCAGGTGCCGAGCCGCTTGCTACCTTGGCTGCTGCCGTTGGCCGTGGCGGCCCTGTGGTGGGTGGCCAGCCGCGATCACTGGATGAGCGAGCAGATCCTGCCGGCGCCATCGCTGGTGTGGCAGAGCGCGCTGGAATTCGGTGCCGGTGAGCTATGGGAGCACTTGTGGATAAGCCTGCAACGGCTGGCCTGGGGGCTGGCGGCGGGCGTCGCCGCAGGTTTGTTGCTGGGCAGTTGGCTGGGCGCCTCGCGGCGCGCGCAAACCCTGGTGCTGCCGACCTTCATCGGCTTGGCACAGATTCCCACCCTGGCCTGGATTCCGTTGTTCATGTTGTTCTTCGGCATCGGCGAGCTGCTCAAGCTGGTGGTGCTGGTCAAGGCCGTGGTGGTGCCGGTGACCCTGCACACCCTGGTCGGCGTGCGCGACGCCCAGCCAAAACTGCGCGAAGCGGCGGCCACTTTGCGCCTGCCCGCGCACCTGGTGTTCCTGCGTCTGCTGCTGCCGGCGGCCCTGCCCTCGTTCCTCGCCGGTGTGCGCCAGGCGCTGGCGGCAGGTTGGACGTCGCTGCTGGCGGTCGAGCTGCTGGCCTCCAGCGAAGGCATCGGCTACCTGATGGTCTGGGGCCGGCAACTGTTCATGCTCGACCTGGTGCTGCTGTGCATCCTGGTGATCGGCGTGCTCGGTGCGCTGATGGAACGCGGCTTTTCGGCACTCGAACGGCGCGCGCTGTACTGGCCGCAGCCGGCCACCGGCGAGCGGCCTCAGGGCCTGGCGACAGGAGGTGGCTTGGGTTTGCTGGTGCCGGTGGCATTGCTGGTGTCGTGGCAACTGACGGTCAGCCTCGGCTGGATCGACCGCAACATCCTCGCCTCGCCGCTCGATGTGCTGAACAGCCTGTGGACGGGCCTGGCCGACGACACGTTGGTCGAGGCGCTGCGCCTGAGCCTGCAACGCGCCTTGGCCGGGTTGCTGTTCGGCGGCAGCGCCGGGCTCGCGATGGGTTTGCTGCTGGCGCTGTCGTCCACCGCCGAGCGCCTGTTCGGCCCCAGCCTGTCGGCCTTGCGCCAGGTGGCGCTGTTCGCCTGGGTGCCGCTGCTCACCGCTTGGTTCGGCCTGGGCGAAGGGGCCAAAGTGGTGTTCGTGGCGTTGGCCGCCTTCTTCCCGCTGCTGATCGCCACCCAGCGCGGCATCGCCAGCCTTTCGCCGCAACTGGACGAAGCCGCCCGTGCGCTGCGCCTGGGATTGCCCGCGCGATTGCGCCTGCTGGTGCTGCCGGGCGCGGCACCGGCCATTTTCGCCGGCCTGCGCCTGTCACTGATCTATGCCTGGCTGGGCACCATCGGCGCCGAATACTTCATGCCCTCCAACGGCGGCATCGCCAGCCTGATGCTGGGCGCCCAACAACTGTTTCGCATGGACCAGGTGATGGCCGCGATGGTGTTGATCGGCGCGATCGGCGCCGCACTGGGCTACCTGGGCCAACACCTGGAATCACGCGCCACGCGCTGGAGAACCGTATGAACGCTTTCAACACCTCGACCCTGACCGCCGCCAACCAGCAGCACAATATCCCGCCGTTGGTGAGCTTCGAACGGGTCGGCAAGTCATTCACCGTCGATGGCCAGGCGCTGGAAGCCATCCGCGATTTCAACCTGGCCATCGACGAAGGCGAATTCATCGCCATCGTCGGCGCCTCCGGCTGCGGCAAGTCGACCCTGCTGCGCTTGCTGGTGGGCCTGGACACGGACTTCAGCGGCAGCATCCGGATCGACGGCCAGCCCGTGCAAGGCATCGGCGCCGAACGCGGCATCGTGTTCCAGGAGCATCGCCTGTTTCCCTGGCTGAGCGTCGAGCAGAACATCGGCCTGGGCCTGGTCAACGAGCGCCTGACTCAGGGCGAGCGCGCCCGACGCATCCACGAACACGTGCTGCTGGTCGGGCTGTCGGGCTTCGAGACGGCCTACCCGCACCAACTCTCCGGCGGCATGGCCCAGCGCGTGGCCATCGCCCGTGGCCTGGTGGCCAGCCCACGCATCCTGCTGCTCGACGAACCCTTCGGCGCCCTCGACGCCCTCACCCGCCAGCAGTTGCAGGACGAACTCCTGGCGATCCGCGAACGCTCGGGGATCACCACCTTGCTGGTGACCCACGACGCCGAAGAAGCCACCTACCTGGCCGACCGCGTAGTGGTGCTCGAACCCCGGCCGGGACGGATCAAGTCGGTGGTCGACATCGACCTGCCCCACCCCAGGCAGCGTACGGGAGTGGCCTTGCATGGGCTGCGCGAGCGGGTGTTGCATCAAATCACCGGGGATGAGGGGTATCGGCAGGTGCAGCCGGCGCGGGTGGAGGGGTTGCGGCCGGAGTTGATCGCGCTGTGAAGGGCTGTGTGCAGGCTCTCGCCTGACAACGACTAGGGAAAAGGCCCACGAATCAAGGCAATGGACGCCATGGGCAGACATGGGTATGATTGCGCCCCGTTGCACTCGTAGCTCAGCTGGATAGAGTATTGCCCTCCGAAGGCAGTGGTCGTGGGTTCGAATCCCGCCGAGTGCGCCATCTTTCCTCCCCTTGTGTCACAAGGGGTCAGCGTTTCTGACAGCATCCCTGCCCAGCCTGTCCCGCCGTTTTGCCACGCATCGCCCAGCTTTGAACATGGCAGGACCGGCAACGACCGGACTACGCACACCTCAAGCAATTACGCCCAGCACCCTTGGCAGCGTACAGCGCCGTGTCGGCCGAGCCGATCAATGCGCCTGCACTGATAAAGGGCGCCACGCCCTCAGCCAAGCCCAAACTGATACTCACCCGTGCCTGGTGGCCCAGCACCGGATGAGGCACGTTCAGCTCGTGCACCGCTGCGCGAATTATCTCGGCCAGATCACGCGCCTGGTTCGCCTGCGCACCCACCATCAGAATCAGCATCTCCTCGCCGCCGAAGCGGAACGTCAGCGCCCCTGCCTCCTGGGCAGCGTGGTGGATGGTATGGCTCAGCAACTTGAGGCAGGTATCGCCCTGCATGTGCCCATAGCTGTCGTTGTAGGTCTTGAAGTGGTCGATATCCAGCAGAATCACGGCCACGCGGGTCGGCGTGCGCAGCGCCTGTTCCCAGGTCGAGGCGATGACTTCACCTTGATAGCGGCGGTTGAACAATCGGGTCAACGGATCGGTTCGGGCCATTTCGGTCAGCTGCTCCTGCAGCAACCGTCCGCGTAGGGCGAACAAGTAGCTCAAGCGGCTACCCCGCTCCAGAAAGTAGGAAGCCATCAACAGCAGGACCGCCGTTGAAAAGTACAACATCGCGTTGGCCTGCCAGGTCACTACGTCCATGAACCCGGCTATCCAAGTCGTCACCAACTGGATCGTCAGCATGCATCCCAAGGCTAGCGAGGCATAACGCACGGGCAACTGTTGAATCACGGTGCAGTAGACCATGAGCAGCAGCATGCCCAGTTGGTAGTGGAGTCGGTAAGGACTTTCGCTATGGATCATCACCAGCAACGGCATCAGGGACGCCAGTACGGTACCGGTGGCAGCGACCGCTTCCAGTGCCCACCGGGCGCTCAACCGCTGGCTCAGCAGCAGCAGCAGGACGATCATCGGCGTGATCAGGCCTACGCGACCCAATGCGACGTACGCGAACATATCGTGCAGGGCCAGCCAGTCGCTGAGCAGAAATACGTTATAGACGCAGGCGCCGCCAATGCCGACGGACGTCAGAAAGCGCAGGCGTCGTTTCTGCGTGTCGGCTTCGTAGCGGCGTTCCAGCTCATCGTCGAATCGAAGTGCCGCGCCGCCTGAAACCATTCTGCGCTCGACCGCTTCGAGCAGTCCTGGGTCTTGCGGGCAAGGGCGGTCGGGAACGGGGGTGGACATGCTGCACCAGTGGAGGTAGGGAAGTTAAAATCCGACAACAGCAATGATGACTTAATGCCATCAATTAAGCGGATTATGCCGAGCCTATAACCCCCTCGAATCAACCGCTCATCGAACCTTTACCCGCCTATCGCTCTAATACCCCATGTCGACGAGGCACCACCGATGTGCCGCGTACAAACAAGGAGTGGACATGATCATCGGCATTGACCTGGGCACCACCAACAGCCTGGTGGCGGTCTGGAACGCAGACACCGCGCAGCTCATCCCCAACGCCCTCGGCAAGTTGCTCACACCCAGCGTGGTCGGCCTGGACGACAACGGCGAACTGATCGTCGGCGACGTTGCTCGCGAGCGCTTGCAGACGCATCCGCAGGCCACTACCGCGCTGTTCAAGCGGCACATGGGCAGCGCCCGCGAGACCCTGGTGGGCGAACGCGCCTACCGCCCCGAAGAGCTGTCGGCCCTGCTGCTGCGCAGCCTCAAGGAAGACGCCGAACGCTACCTGGGCGAGCCGGTGACCGAGGCGGTGATCAGCGTGCCCGCCTATTTCAGCGATGCGCAGCGCAAGGCCACGCGCGTCGCCGGCCAATTGGCCGGGCTGAAGGTCGAGAAGCTGATCAACGAACCCACAGCGGCGGCGCTCGCCTACGGGTTGCACCATAAGGAAGAGGCCACGTTCCTGGTCTTCGACCTGGGCGGCGGCACTTTCGACGTTTCGGTGCTCGAACTGTTCGAAGGGGTCATGGAGGTGCGCGCCAGCGCCGGTGACAACTTCCTCGGCGGTGAGGATTTCGACGATTTGCTGGTCGCTCATGTGCGCGCGGCCGCGCACGCCCAACCCCTGCCGACGGCGACCGAAGGCGCACTGGTCCAGCGCCTGCGGCGCGAGGCGCAGCGGGTACGCCACGCACTAGGCCAGCAACCGCACACCACCTTCACGGTACGCGACGGCGGACATGAATGGAGCCTGGCGATCACCCAGGACGATCTCGCCCGCCTTTACCAACCCTTGCTCGACCGCCTGCGCGCGCCGATCGAGCGGGCCTTGCGCGATGCGCGCATCAAGGCTGCCGATCTGGACGAGGTGCTGCTGGTCGGCGGGACGTCGCGTATGCCACTGGTGCGGCGCTTGGTCGCCAGCCTGTTCGGGCGCTTTCCGGCCATGCAGCTCAACCCCGACGAAGTCGTGGCCCAGGGCGCGGCCATCCAGGCAGCGCTCAAAGCTCGGCATGCTTCGCTCGAAGAGGTGGTGCTGACCGACGTCAGCCCTTACACCCTGGGGATCGAGACCACGTCCAGCGAAGGTCAGCGCCGCATCGACGGCCTGTACCTGCCGATCATCGAGCGCAACAGCGTGGTGCCGGTCAGCCGCGAGCAGACGGTGTACCCCCTCGACGAGGCGCAGACGGTGGTCAGGGTGCGCATCTTTCAGGGCGAGAGCCGCCTGGTGAGCAACAACATCTTTCTCGGCGAGCTGGAAGTACCGGTACCACCGAAAAAACGTGGCGAGGTCAGCGTCCAGGTGCGCTTCACCTACGACATCAATGGCTTGCTCGAAGCGCAGGTGCACATTCCGCTGACCGGCGAACGGCGCACCCTGGTGATCGAGAACAATCCCGGCGTGCTCAGTCCCGAAGAGGTCGCCGAGCGTCTCCAGGCCCTGGCGGCCCTCAAGGTGCACCCGCGCGACCAGCAGGTGAACAGCCTGTTGATGGCTCGCCTGGAGCGGTTGTACCAAGAGAGTCTGGGCGATACCCGCGAGCATGTCGCCGATCTGGCCAAGCAATTCCAATACGTACTGGAGCGTCAGGACGAGCGAGCGTTGCGCGAAGCGCGGGTCAGGCTAGTAGAGCAGCTCGAATACCTCGAACGTCGTCTGTGAGGCTCGGCCATGCATTGGAAAACCTTGGGGCTGGCCCGCGATGCCGACGAGCGCGCCATCAAGCGCGCTTACGCACGGCTGCTGAAAATCCATCGCCCCGACGAAGATCCGGCCGCGTTCCAGCGGCTGCGCGAGGCCTACGAAGGAGCGTTGGAGCAGGCCCGTTGGCGCGAGCGACATACCGAAGATGAGGCCGAGGACGATGTCGATGTCGATGTCGATGTCAATGGTGCACGACCGCGCCCAGTGAGCGGCGCCATGGATCTGGAGGTGCCGCCGCCCCTGTCCGCCCCTGCCCATCCCATCGAAGCGATGGATGATGTCGACAAGCCGCTGCCTGCCGCAGCACCAGCGCCAGCAACAGCCACAGCCACGGCTGCGCTGGACATCGCGGCATCGATCGAAACGCTGCTCGACGGGGATCTCGACCTGGGTTTGGCCCAGGCTCGTCAAGCTGGTTTGGAGAATGCGTTCGAGCGCCACCTGCTACGCCGCTGCGTACAACGCATGGACTTCGCAGCGCTCGACTGGGCGCAGTCCAGGTTGGACTGGCTGAGCGCCATGCAGGCGCCCCATCTGCCCATGGTCGAGCTGGAAGCGCTCGCCGATCGATTGGCAACGCGCCTGCTCGGCCAGTTGCGCGAGGCGATGGCGCAAGGTCGGCATCCGCACGCGCTCGAACTCATGCGCACGGCCTTGGCAAGCGCCTGGCTGGCGCCTCTTGACCGCCGCACGCGCTTTCAGGAACGACTCGCCGACCTGCTGCTGCACGCCGAAGGTTGGCCACCGGCCTTCTTCGAGCAGGTCTGTGCGTTGAACGGCTGGGACGAAACCCTTGGCCATCTGCCGGGTGATGCCGGCCAGTGGCAGATCTTGAGTCAGCGCCAAGCGGGCTTCCAGTGGGAAGCGTCGTTGCGCGAGCGTCTTGCCCTGCCGCCCGCCGATGCAGCGCAGCGAGCCGCCTGGTTCCTGTTCGCCGACCTTGCGCCGGCGCAACGTCGACAGTGGGCCGATCGTTTCACGCTCGAAGACTGGCAAGCCTGCGCAGGCCTCGAAGAGGTGCTGGCGATCTACCCGCAATTACCGGAGCGCTTGCGACGTACAGCCTTCGTCGACTGGCGCGCCTGGTCGCCGCGCGGTTATTGGGGCTGGGCGCACATGTACACGATCTTGCTGCTGTGGTCCGTATTGAGCGCGATGATGGTGACCCGTGCGGATGGGGACGACAGCCTGCTGTTGACGGTCGGCATACCGCTGGCGTTCGCCTCGTTGCTGGTGGGGGTAGGCCATTACGTGTTGCGCCTATGGGCGAAGGTGGCGCGCGCACGTGTGTCGGCCGATGTCGAGCTCAGCCTGCGCCTGCTGCCCAGGAACTTGGTACGCCAGGGCAATGGCGTACTCGTGCTGCGTCACCTGCTGCCCTGTCTGTTGCCGACTGCACTGGTGTCCGTCTGGTCACTGCAACTGCCACCTGTAGGCTGGCTGCTGGGGCCGTTGACGCTGCTCGGCGCGGTCCGCTTCGTCGATGTGGTGACGCGCGGCGACTCGCCTGCCGCCTGGCTGCAACGTGCATGGTGGCATGTGCCGCTCAGCGACTCTGTGCTCAAGCAGGGGCTGATCATGTTGGGCGGGTTGCTGCTGATGATCGTGTTCAGCCTGGTCTTCACCTGAGCGGTGCGCATAGAGGCGTTCGGGGCAGAATCCGACAATCGAAACCTCATGGCGTTTTTCAATCGGGTCGATGCCGTTTTCTGCGTTGCCCCCTGGCGCGCCGTGCACGATGCTTGCGCAACCGGCGAGCGCTCGTCGATTCCACTTCCGCAGAGGCCCCCATGAAAAACGTCGAACAAATCCTCAAGGCCAAATCCGAACACCAGACCACTTACACCATCGGGCCGGACGAGTCGGTGCTCGAGGCGCTCAAGCTGCTGGCGGAGAAGAACATCGGTGCCTTGCCGGTGGTGGAAGACGGTCAGGTGGTCGGCATCGTCAGTGAGCGCGACTATGCGCGCAAACTGGTGCTCAAAGGTCGCTCGTCGGCGGCGACTCCGGTGCGCGAAATCATGAGTTCACCCGTGGTGACGGTGGAGCCCAAGCAGAACCTCGAATACTGTATGAACCTGATGACCAACCGCCATTTGCGCCACTTGCCGGTGGTGAGCAACGGGGAGCTGTTGGGGTTGTTGTCCATTGGCGACCTGGTCAAGGAGACCATTGCCGAGCAGGCGGGGCTGATTGCGCAGTTGGAGCAGTATATTCGCGGGGAGTGAAAGTAGGTTTCGGGCTTTGGAGGCTGCTCAATGGCGTTCGAGGTCGATTGCAAGGGTCGCTGCAGCTACCCAAGCAGCCTATGCAGCTTCACGAAATTAGGTGGCGTTGTTTGTAACAGGTCGGCTTCGCCGCCCATCGCGACTAAACAGGTGCGCCGGCCGGCCGCTCCCACAGGGTGATCATTCCTGAGCCAGCGCTGCTTTCTATCGTCAAATGATGCAGGGAGGCCACGCTTTTTTAGGAGCGGCCGGTTCGGCGCTCCGATTAGCCGCGATGGCCGGCTTGGCCGGCCCGCTTCGGGATAAACAGCTTTTTTTGGCAGCTTACCGTAGTCGGGCTGGGCCGAATTTCGGCTGATCGAAGCGTCGAACCGGCCCCGCGCAGACGGTCGTGACTGTCTGAGAATCCTGTCCGCGACTCTGGATCCTCCTACACCCATCGGTCGGAGCGACGGCTCGGTCGCTCAGGGTAATGGATCGACATGCCGGTAGAAAATCAGTCTTTATGCTCGTGCAGCGCCACGTTGAGCTGGTCGATCATCACGATCCAGTCCGAGTCGGCGATGTAGTTTTCCTTCAGAAACGCGCGCTGGGCATCGGTCCAGAACGGTGCGTCGACCAGTTTGACGTCGTTGTCCAACGGGCCATGGGTGGTCAGCCAGCGGTCGATTTCGACCGGGTCGTCATCCAGACCCAGTTGCTGGAAGATTTCGGAAAAAGGATGAATTGGTGCGTCCATGTTGCCTCCTCTGCGCCGGCCCGAGGGGATTGGATTACGCCGGCTGGTTGACGTCGAGGCGGGCGATTGCCACACCCACTTCAACGTAGACAGCAGCGCAGTGGGCGCAGGTTCCTGAAATCTTCGGCGGCGCAGCCGATCGGACGGATCAGAGCGGCGCGCGGCGCAGGGTGGCGAGGAAGGTCGCGGCGCCCAGGAACAGCCCGGCGAACGTGCGGTTGAGGCGTTTCTGCTGGCGCGGCGTACGCAACAGACGCAGCACCCGCGAGGCCAGCCCGGTGTAACCGGCCATGACCAGCAGGTCGACACAGACCATGGTGGCGGCGATGGTCAGGTACTGCGGCAGCAACGCAGCATGCGGATCGATGAACTGCGGCAGCACGGCCAGCATGAACACCAGGGCCTTGGGGTTGCTGACGTTGACCAGAAAGCCGCGTGCCACCAGCACCAGTGGCTTGCCCAGCGGGCGGACGCCGGTATCGTCGCTCATGTCCATGGGCAGGGCGCGCCATTGACGGTAGGCGAGGTAGACCAGGTAACCCACGCCGAACCACTTGATCACTTGGAATGCGGTGGCGGAAGCCGCGAGGATGGCGCCCACGCCAGCGGCGATCACGGCGATCTGCATCAAAAGCCCCAGTTGCAGGCCCAGCGCATTCCAATAGCCGCGCCAGAAGCCGTATTGCAGGCCACTGGACATCGAGGCGATGGCACCCGCACCTGGCGAAAGGCTGATCACCCAGGACGCGGCGAAGAACGCCAACCAGGTTTCAATGGACATCGCATACCTCGTCTGAAATTTTTACAGGACGTTACGCTAAGCGGCCGCAGAAAAAACCGCCAGTTTTTTAGTAACCGTCTGCCCCGTTCCGCCGACCGCAGCGGCAACGGGGTGGATTTCACGACAAGGCTTCGAGTTCGGCCTGCATCGACTCCAGGGTTTCCAAGGCTTCCATCCACGCCTCTTCCAATTCGCCCTCACGCTGCTTGAGCGTGGTCTGGCGCGCCAGCAGTTCGCGCAGTTGGTCCTTGCGCGCCGCCTCATAGAGGCCGCTGTCACCCAGCGCGGTTTCGATCTCGGCGAGCTGGGTGTGCACTTTGCCCAGTTCGGTCTCCAGCTTGTCGGCGGCCTTCTTGTGCGGTGCCAGTTGCTGGCGCAGAGCGGCGGCGGCCTGGCGCTGGGCCTTCTTGTCGGTCTTGTCCGGATTGACGGTGCCGGTCGCGGCCGGCGCGCTGCGCTGGCGGTAGTCGAGCAACCAGCGGCTGTAGTCGTCCAGATCGCCATCGAACGGCTCGACCTTGCCTTCGGCCACCAACAGGAAGTCGTCGGTGGTGCTTTTCAGCAGATGCCGGTCGTGGGAAACCACCACCACAGCGCCGCTGAATTCCTGCAGGGCCATGGTCAGGGCCAGACGCATTTCCAGGTCGAGGTGGTTGGTGGGTTCGTCGAGCAGCAGCAGGTTGGGCCGTTCCCAGGCGATCAGGGCCAGGGCCAGGCGCGCCTTTTCGCCGCCGGAAAAGTTCAGTACCGGCTCATCGACACGGTCGCCATGGAAATCGAAGCCGCCGAGGAAATCGCGCAGGGTCTGCTCGCGCTCGCTGGGAGCCAGGCGCTGCAGGTGCAGCAAGGGGCTGGCCTTGTCGTCGAGCGAGTCGAGCTGATGCTGAGCGAAGTAGCCTACGGCCAGGTTCTCGCCGCGCACCAGCCGGCCGGCGATGGGTTGCAGCTCACCGGCCAGGTTCTTGATCAGGGTCGACTTGCCTGCGCCGTTCGGGCCCAGCAGACCGATGCGCGCACCGGGCACCAGTTGCAGCTTGACCTTGGCCAGCACCACTTTGTCGGCATAGCCGAGTTGGCCTTCGGAGAGGTCGAGCAGCGGGTTGGACAGCTTGTGCGATTCGCGGAAGACGAAGTCGAAGGGCGAATCGACATGGGCGGCGGACAGCTCTTCCATGCGCTCCAGCGCCTTGATCCGGCTCTGCGCCTGGCGGGCCTTGGTGGCCTGGGCCTTGAAGCGGGCGATGTACTTTTCCATGTGCGCGCGCTGGGCCTGTTGCTTCTCGTAGGCCTGTTGCTGCTGTGCAAGGCGCTCGGCACGGGTGCGCTCGAACGCGCTGTAGCCGCCCTTGTAGAGGTTGAGCTTGCGCTGTTCGACGTGCAACACGTGGTCGACCACCGCATCGAGGAAATCGCGGTCGTGGGAAATCAGCAGCAGTGTGCCGGGGTAGCCCTTGAGCCAGTCTTCGAGCCAGAGGATGGCGTCGAGGTCCAAGTGGTTGGTCGGTTCGTCGAGCAGCAACAGATCGGACGGGCACATCAATGCCTGCGCCAGGTTCAGACGCATCCGCCAGCCACCGGAGAAGTCGCCGACGCGCCGGTCCATCTGCTCGTTGCTGAAGCCCAATCCCGCCAGCAACTTGCGCGCACGGGCATCGGCGGTATAGCCGTCGGCGCTGTCGAGCTCACTGTGCAGGCGCGCCAGAGCGGTGCCATCGTGGGCTTGCTCGGCAGCCTCCAGCTCGCGCTGCACCTGGCGCAGGCGCAGGTCGCCGTCGAGCACGTAGTCCACAGCCACGCGGTCGAGGGTGTCGACCTCCTGGCGCATGTGCGCGATGCGCCAGTCGCCCGGCACCTGGCAGTCGCCGCCGTCGGGCGACAGCTCGCCGCGCAGCAAGGCGAACAGGCTGGATTTGCCGGCACCGTTGGCGCCGATCAGGCCGGCTTTGTGGCCGGTGTGCAGGGTCATTTCGGCGCTGTCTAGCAGGCGCTGGGGACCACGCTGTAAAGTGAGGTTCGATAGTCTGATCATGATGGTCGCGGAGTCTACCAGCTTCCTCGGCCCTTTAGTGCGAGGCCCGACATGCCTACCGATCTATGGAATTTCGCCCTGGCATTGTATGGCCGCAATGGCGTCGAAGCGGCTTGTCTGGCGTTGCAGGAACAAGGCGCCGATGTCTGCCTGCTGCTGTGCGCCACTTGGTTGCAAGCGCGCCGCGTGGCGCCGAGCGAGGATCGTGTGCAGGCGCTGCGTGCGGTCTGCACGCCATGGCAGGAGCAGGTCGTGGCGCCGTTACGGGAGCTGCGGCGAAGCTGGAAAGCGATGGCGCAGGAGGACTCGGCGCTGGCCAGCCTGCGCGAGCGTGTCAAACAGTTGGAGTTGGATGCGGAACGGACGCTGTTGCAGCGTCTGGCGTGCTGCTCCAGCCAGTGGCCGACGGGCGATGGCGGAGGGAGCGATTGGCTGGCGTGGCTGGCACCGCCAGCCAGCCAGCACCACGACGCGCTAGCGGTGCTGCGCGTCGCGGCGCAGACCCTTCACGCGTCGGAGGACTGAGTCTCGCCCGCAGGCGTGGCGGCTTGGCTGTCAGCCGGCTTGGGTTCTGCTGCGAGGGGCTTGGCAGCAGGCTTGCGCGGCGCCGGCTTACGTGGTGTCGGCTTCGCCGAGGCTTGGCCCGCAGATCCTGCGGATGGGCCGGCGGCTTCGCTCACTTCGTCGAGCGCAGGACGCGGTACGCGCTTCACCGCAGGCTTACGCGGTGCCGGTCGATCCGCGGCTGGCACCGCAGCAGCGCTGGAGGTCGGCGTGCTGGCGGTCGTTCTGCCGGCTGCCGGCTTGCCAGGGGCCGGCTTGCGTGGCACGGGCTTGGCAGGTGCGGGTTTGCCCGGTGCTGGCGCGGCTTTATTCGAAACGTCGGCAGGGCCGGCCTTGGCATCGGCTGCCCGTTGTTCCAGGGCCTTGGCCGCCGCTTCGCGGACCTTGCCGACACCTTGGGCCAACTTCAGGCTTTCCTGAGCGTCGCGCTTGAGTTGCTGGATGTAGGTGCGGGTTTCCGATTGGCGCTGTTTGAGCGAATCGAGCAGTTCTTCCAATTCGCCAGCAACTTTCTGTGCCTTGCCCTGTGCCTTGGCTTTGCCCGCCTTAGCCGAATCCTGCAACTTCGCGCGCGCGTCGTGAAGTTTGTCCTGGGCCTTGACCCGTTGTTTCTCCAGTTTGCTCAGCAGTTTCTCGGCGTCGGCAAGGGCTTGCGCACAGGCCTCTTCCAAGTGTTCCAACAAACTGTCCGACAGTTGTTGAAGCAGGTGCAACGGCGTACTTACGGGTTTCTTCTTTGCCGACATGATGGACATCCTGGCTGACGAAAGTGCGACTCATACTAAGCCTCTGCTGCCTGGCCTGCTAGAGCCCGACCGCAATGGGCCTGCACTCAATGTGAAATAACGCTGGCATACTTGCCGCTCGATTCGAGGAGCTCGCCGTGTCCCGTCATCCGATGTTCGCTCTGTGCCTATTCATGCCTCTGGCAGCAGTCGCCGCCGATACCCAGCAAACCGATCGGCATGACCTGGCCTACAGCCTGGGCGCCAGCCTGGGCGAGCGGCTACGCCAGGAAGTGCCCGACCTGCAGATCGAGGCGCTGCTCGAAGGGCTCGGCGACACGTACCGTGGCCAGCCGCCCAAACTCGACCAGGCACGCATGCAAGGGCTGCTCGAACAGCATGAAGCACAGGCCGCCGCGCTGGCCGAACAGGCGCGGATCGACCAGGCCCAGGCAAGCGAGCAACGCTTCATGACCGAGCAGCGTGCCCGCCCCGGCACACAGGCACTGGCCAAGGGCGTGCTGTATGAGGTGCTGACGCCCGGCACAGGCGCGCAGCCGCAGGCCAATGGGCGGGTCCAGGTACGCTATGTAGGAAGGTTGCCGGATGGCAGTGTGTTCGATCAGAGCCACGCAGCGCAGTGGTTCAACCTGAGCTCGGTGATCGAGGGATGGCAGGTGGCGCTTCCAGCCATGCAAGTGGGCGCCAAGTGGCGTCTGGTCGTGCCTTCGCCCTTGGCCTATGGCGCCGAAGGCGCGGGAGACCTCATCGCGCCTTATACACCTCTGGTATTCGAAATCGAATTGCTGGATGTCGCGGGCTAGCGCTACACCTTCAACGCTTCTTCTTCCTTGTGTGCGTTGTGCAGCACTTCGATCAGGCAGTCTTCGAGCTCGAAGCGTTCACGCAACAAACTGCCCAGCTCACCCAGCTTTTTGGCGAAACGCTCGTTGTCCGTGCATGCGGCTTGCTCGCAATGGTCGTTGAACGCCAGGGCGATCTGAGTGATTTCGTCGATGCGCGGGTTGATCTCGTCGGCCAGACGCAAAGCGCGGTCGTCACCGAATGCCTTGGCCTCGTTGATCAGCTGTTCGCAGATACCGAAATGCCAACCGGACACATAGTCGACGAGGATTTCGCAGAAACCGGTGTTGTGCTGTTTATCGGCGAAAGCCGGTTTGGCGTCGCGTAGCGCTCTGAAGGATTTGACCAGCTCGTGGCGTTCTTCCAGCCAGCGGTCGATCAGCTGGTGAACCCCACCCCAGCGTTCCTGGGCGTTCTGACAACTCTCTAACATGGCGGTCTCGTCCCTTGTGGATGGATGCCCTCGCACTGGGTGCTGCCACCGTGCAGCACATGAATAACATCAGTAAAAGGACATCGAGCACGTGTATTTTTCAGTATGCGATGTGGGAGATTATTCCCGCACGTCACGGCCATCAAGGTACGCAGCGCACTAACTTCATACAAGCGTTTAATCCGGGCGAGGGGCACCGCCGGTCGACCGCTCTGGCCCGAACGGCTCAGGTGAATTGGTTGGTCAAACGGCGAAAGCGGTAGCTCAGCAGGTGTGACAAAGGCAGGCATGCCAAGCCGAGAAATGCCAGCAGGCTCCATTCCGGCAAGGTCAGATCGAGGAAGCTCCAGCGGATCGGCGAGCAGCTCGGCACGCCCAGCAACAGCTGTTGCAGCAGTTGCCCCACAGGCAGATCGAGCAGGGTCGTGAGCGGCACCGAGCAGGCCTGCGCCGTTTCATAGCTGCCCTGCAACCAGACCTGGCGCGCCGCCAACCAGCCCCCCAGTGCCGCGCACCCCAACAGGCCAAGCGCATAGCGCCGTGCGCTGCGCCGATCCGGCGCATGGATCATCGCGCATACGCCCAACACAAGATAACTGGCGAGTAGGAAACGCTGGCTATAGCACAATGCGCATCGTTCGAGACCGGCTTGGGGAAGCAGGCTCAACGAACCGACCAGCAGCGTCAGCGAGGCCAGTACAGCGGGCAAGAATAAAGTGCGCAGCCGAAACAGCGACATAGGAGGTGACATTCCCGGAGATGAGTCAGTGGCTTGAGACGGTAAGGAAAGGTGTCCTCTGTTTCAAGGCACTACAGAGCGGACAAGTCGCTTAATTTATCGAGAAAGGAGGTAAACAAATGTAAGAAGTGGCCTAGGACAAGAGGTAACTCATTGCAATACGCCTAGGAAAAATAAACAGGTCCCGGCTCCCCTGGCTTGGGGAGCCGAGAGGTTCGCTCAGGCACGAACCGTTTCCGGCAGTGGCAATGCCAGCAGGCGCTCGTCCAGCAGGTTCAGCCCTTCCTGGAACAACTGGTTGCTACGCTCGGTTTCACCCAAGGCGCCCAGCAGGCGGGCCAGCTCGGCGCAGGCTTCGGGGTTGCGCTCCAGGCGCAGGCTGCTTTCGAAGTAATCGCGCGCTTTGCCCCACAAGCGGTTCTGCAAGCTCAACCGGCCCAAGGTCAGCAGCAGACCAGGGTCTTGCGGATGGTCTTTCAGCCAGCCTTCGGCCGTTTGCAACTGGCGCACCGGGTCTTCGCCGCGGACCAGCCCGTACGAGCGCGCCAGATGGCTTTCGTATTGGCGCTTGATGGCGGCACGCAGTGCCCGCTCCGACTCTTCCTGGGCACCGGCCTGACGCATCTGCTCGGCATAGGCCAATACCAGTTGCGGCTCCTGGCGCTGCGCGGCGGTGAGTTGCTGCCAAGTGCGCTCCAGTGACTGACGTGCCGTGTTGCCCTCTTTGCCGCGGGTGATCGCAAGGCCCAGATTCTGGCCCCAAGCGCGCTGTTCCAACAAAGCCAGCTCGTTGGCGGGTAGCGCCTTGTGCTTGCGCAGGTCGGGCAACAGGCGCACCAGCGCAGGCCAGTCACCACGTTCCACGTACAGCCGCTGCAACAGGCGCAGCACCTGCACATTATTGGGATGTCGCTCCTGCATGGCCTGCAGCGTGTCGAGGGCACCGTCGTTGTCGGCACGGTCCATTTGCAATTGCGCATGGGCAAGGGCGATGGCCAGTTCTGCGTGGGGCTGACGCTCCAGGGCACGCTCGAGCAGAGCGTCACTCTCTTGCGTCTGGCCCAGTTCGTTGGCGGCCCGTGCAGCGCCGAGGTAGAACAGCAGGGGCTGGCGCTCGGCTTCGGCAGCACGGCGCAGGTGCTTGTGGGCACTGGCCCAGCGACCCTCGGCCAAGTCCAACTGACCTTGCTCGATGGCGATGCGCGTGCGGCGGCTGCGGTTGCGGCGCGACCAGGGGTTGATCACGCCGGTGGAGGTCAGCAACAGACCGATCAGATAGCGCAGCAATCCGAGTACCAGCACCACCACCAAGAGCGCGCCCAGCGCCGCCCACAGGCCGGACTGATAGCGGAAGCCGCCGTAGGCGATCATTACGTAGCCGCTGTGCTTGGCGATGGCGATGCCCAGCGCCGCCGCAACGACGATCGCGAAGACCGTCAGCAGGTAAGCGCGCTTCATGGCTTGGCCCCTTCGTTCTCGCTTGGCTGGTTGCGACGCTGGATGTAGGTCTGCACGGCCGCCAGGCTTTCGCTCAGGTCGGGCACCTTGACTGCGACAGGCTGCTCGGCCAGTTGGTTGAGGCTTTCGAGCATGGCTTTGCTTTGCGGGTTGTCGGGGTTGAAGTTGGCCACCAGCACGCTGCGCGCTTCGTCCAGGGCCTTGTCATACACGCTGGCCTCGCCATTGAGCGCAGCCCACTGGGCTTGTTCCAGGGTCAGGCTCAACGCTAGGCGCAGTTGGTTCAGCGACTGTCCGGCGAGCAGCGGCTTGACGTTCTTGTCGGCGTCGAACTCGACCTGGAAGTACTTCGAAACCTGCTGCCCCCAGCGCGATAGCCGGGTCGCCACGTCGCCCTCGCCCTTCAGGGCGCCCATGGCATCGGCATTGGCGTCGAATTCGGGGGTTTGCGCGCTCAGCCGTGCCACTTGCTCGCGCTGCGCGGCCAGTTCGAGGAACAGGCCAGTGCGGTCGGGTTGTTCGATGCTGTCGAGCGCAGCCTTGCTGCGCGCCAGCTGCTCACGGGCAGCGAAGGCGCCCGGATCGCTATGCTCGCGCAGGATCTGGTCCGCGCCTTCGACCAGGGCGCGGGCGCTGGCGATGTCCTGCAAGGCCGACAGCCGCAAGGTAGCAAGACGCAGCAAATGCTCGGCTTCGGCCAGGCGCCACTCCTTGCGGCTTTCGCCCAGTACGGTTTCGACACGCTGCCCCAGCCGCTGCTGATCGCCCTGAAGCTGCGCCACCAGGCGGCGCTGGTCTTCCAGGACATTGGCCGCCGGCAGGCTGGCCAACTGCGTGGTGATCTGCTGTTCGCGTTGCTGCAGGGCGTTGGCTCGCTCGTTGAGCGCTTGCAGGCTCTGCCCCTGCCCTTGCTCGCTGCCTTGCAACTGGCGCACCTGCCATACGCTCCAACCGCCAGCGGCGACACCCGCCACCCCCAACAACAGGGCCAGGGTCGCAACGCCTGCGCCCGAGCGCTTGGCGGATTTGGCAGGCTTGACCGGCGGGGCTTTCGGCGTTTCCGGCGCCGAGGGCTGATCGTTCTTGGACAAGACAGTTTCGCTCACGTATCCATCCTTCGCAGAGGGGCGCCGCCCATGGCTTAGCACCCTGACAAGGCAGGTACAGCACTGCGCTGCACGGCTGCCAGCAAGGCCGCGGCATTGGCGCCACGGCATTCCACAACCTGTTGCGCACCCAGCTCGCGCGCCTGTTGGGCAACACGTGGGCTAGGCACGAATAACGGCATTCTTGACAGACGAGGCCAATCGACGCCCGCCAGTCGGTGCAAATGTTCAAGACCTTGCCCACTGCTGACCACCAGGCCATTGAGGCGTTCCCCGTCGACCCGTTCGGTCAGCGCGCCGGGGCCATAAGGCGGCAGGCCACGGCGATACAGTTCCAGATAATCGACCCTAGCACCTTGCTCGGCAAGACGCTCGGCCAGCAGTTCGCGACCTCCCACTCCGCGCACGATCAACACCCGCGGCCGGTCCGTCGCCAGCGCCTGGACCAGCGCTGGCAATGCCAGCAACGCTTCGCTGTCGTCGCCGTCGTTCGGCCAGCTGACCTGCAGGCCATGGGACCCTAGGACGTGTCCGGTCGCTTCGCCCACGGTAAACCAGGCCTGCATGGGTGCTTGCAGCCCAGCGCCGTGCAGATGCTGCAACAGCAGCCGCGCTGCCGGCTTGCTGACCACGATGAGCGCCCGATAGTCGCGCAGCCTGTCCAGGCAAGCCCGTTGCGCTGCGGCCAAGGGCACCGGCTCGATGTCGAGCAACGGCAGGCTGCTGCAAAAGATGTCGGCCGCACCCAGATAATCGGCCACCGCCTGGCTGTCTTCGCACGAGCGCGTCAGCAGCAGACGCCAGCCGCTCAAGGTTGGCCGGCCTCACCGTAAACGGCCTTGAGGATCTCACCCGCACCCTGCGCCAGTAACGCTTCGGCCACCTGCACCCCCAGCGCCTCGGCATCGGTGCGCGGCGCGTGGGCCTGTGCGGTGAGCAACTGCCCGCCATCTGGCTGGCCGACCAACCCACGCAACCACAGCTGCTCGCCTTCGAGCACCGCATAGGAGGCGATCGGCACTTGGCAGCCGCCATTGAGACGCTTGTTCAAGGCGCGCTCGGCGCTTACCCGATCGGCCGTGTCGGTATGGTCGAGCACCGCCAGCAAGGCATGGATTTCGGTGTCTTCGCTGCGGCATTCGATACCCACTGCGCCCTGACCACCGGCCGGCAGGCTGTCTTCGACGCTGATGGTGGAAGTGATGCGGCCTTCGAAGCCCAGGCGGATCAAGCCCGCCGCTGCCAGGATGATGGCGTCGTATTCGCCGGCATCGAGTTTGGCCAGGCGGGTATTGACGTTGCCGCGCAGGAAATGGATGTGCAGGTCGGGCCGGCGTGCCAGCAACTGGGCCTGGCGGCGCAGGCTGGATGTGCCGACCACGCTGCCGGCCGGCAGGGCATCCAGGCTGTCGAAACGGTTGGACACGAATGCGTCGCGCGGGTCTTCCCGCTCGCAGATGCAGAACAGCCCCAGACCTTCGGGGAAATCCATCGGCACGTCCTTCATGGAATGGACAGCGATGTCTGCCTGGTTTTCCAGCAATGCCGTTTCCAGCTCCTTGACGAACAAGCCCTTGCCGCCAATCTTCGCCAATGGCGCGTCGAGCAGCTTGTCGCCCTTGCTGACCATGGGCACCAGAGACACGTGCAACTCGGGATAAGCCTGCTCCAGACGTGCCTTCACATACTCGGCCTGCCAAAGGGCAAGCGCGCTCTTACGGGTGGCGATGCGGATTTCGCGGGTAGACATGGAGCACACCGAGGCAAAGGAAATGCTGCCGATGATAGCAAATCACCTGGCCTGGCCAGCAGACCCAGGTCATGGCACGCCTTCCTTGGCGCACAAAGGGGCCCTGGGTTACGTTCTTCAGAGCTGCGGCATGATCTTGCGCACGCCGGCGACATGCCGCCGGCTGACGGTCAATGCATCGCCGTCCAGGCCATTGAGGTAAAGCTGGAAATGGCCGAGCGGCGTGCGTTGCAGCCGCTCGATGCGCTCGCGCGATACCAGCGCATTGCGATGGATGCGCACGAAGCGGTCACCGAACTCGTCTTCCAACGCTTTGAGCGGCTCGTCCAACAGCACTTCGCCGCCTTCATGGCGCAGGGTCACGTATTTGTGATCGGCGATGAAGTAGACCACTTGCGCCAGAGGAATCAGCTCGATGCCTTTGCGCGTGCGCGCGCTGATGTGGCTGCGCGGACCGCCGCCCGCTTCATTGGCCGGACGGGTCAGCTTGGCCAACTGCGTACGGTTCGGCCGCTCGGCCTTGCGCAGGGCGTCGCGCAGTGCGGCCAATTCGACGGGCTTGGTGACATAGCTCAAACCGCTGTCGGAAAACGCCTCGCTGCCGTATTGGTCGTCGCCTGTGCAGAACACCACTGCAGGCGGCGCTTCGCGCTCGCACAGTCGTGCTGCCACCTGCAGGCCGTCAAGCCCCTCCATACCGATGTCGAGCAGCACGACGTCGGGTTTGAGACTGTCTATGAGCGCCAGAGCCTCTTCGCCATTCGTGGCGCTCGGCTCCAGCACGGAATAACCCTCTAATTCACCTAACAACCGGTTGAGACGGTCGCGGGACTGGGATTCATCGTCAACGATCAGGACATTCATGATTACGCTGGATTCCTGAGTGAGTCTCGCACGGGCGATGCGTAGACAGGTGGCGGCAGACCGGCACCGCAATCACGCTCTAGACCGATGCAATGGCCAAAGATTCAGCGACCGGACAGTTTCTGCCGAGCCTCTGTGCAACTGTAGACGCTCCCTGGAACGCTGCCGTTCAATCCATGAATCGATCGTTGTGAAGTCGATCCACATAAATGGCCGACCGTTACCCGGTCCCGCGTCCTGCGACAGGCCGGATAACCCCTGATATCATCGGCGGCACTTTTCTTCACGCCTGCAATGAGTGAATCCATGACCACCGACAAGACCAATCAGTCGTGGGGCGGCCGCTTCAGCGAGCCGGTCGACGCCTTCGTCGCCCGTTTCACCGCCTCGGTCGACTTCGACAAGCGCCTGTACCGCCACGACATCATGGGTTCGATCGCCCACGCCAGCATGTTGGCGCAAGTCGGCGTGCTGACCGATGCCGAACGCGACACCATCGTCGACGGCCTGCAGACCATCCAGTGCGAGATCGAAGCCGGCGAGTTCGACTGGCGCGTGGACCTCGAAGACGTGCACATGAACATCGAAGCGCGCCTGACCGACCGCATCGGCATCACCGGCAAGAAACTGCACACCGGACGCAGCCGCAACGACCAGGTCGCCACCGACATCCGTCTGTGGCTGCGTGACGAAATCGACCTGATCCTGGCGGAAATCACCCGCCTGCAGCAGGGTCTGCTGGAGCAGGCCGAACGCGAAGCCGACACCATCATGCCCGGTTTCACCCATCTGCAAACCGCGCAACCGGTGACCTTCGGCCACCACCTGCTGGCCTGGTTCGAAATGCTCAGCCGCGACTACGAGCGCCTGGTCGACTGCCGCAAGCGCACCAACCGCATGCCGCTGGGCAGCGCAGCGCTGGCCGGTACCACCTACCCGATCGACCGCAACCTGACTTGCTCGCTGCTGGGCTTCGAAGCGGTGTCGGGCAACTCGCTCGACGGCGTTTCTGACCGCGACTTCGCCATCGAATTCTGCGCTGCGGCCAGCGTAGCGATGATGCACCTGTCGCGCTTCTCCGAAGAGCTGGTGCTGTGGACCAGTGCGCAGTTCCAGTTCATCGAACTGCCCGACCGTTTCTGCACCGGCAGCTCGATCATGCCGCAGAAGAAAAACCCCGACGTGCCGGAACTGGTGCGTGGCAAGAGCGGCCGTGTCTTCGGTGCACTGACCGGCCTGTTGACCCTGATGAAAGGCCAGCCGCTGGCCTACAACAAGGACAACCAGGAAGACAAGGAGCCCTTGTTCGACGCCGCCGACACCCTGCGCGACTCGCTGCGCGCCTTCGCCGACATGATCCCGGCGATCAAGCCACGCCATGCCATCATGCGCGAAGCGGCACTGCGCGGCTTCTCCACCGCCACCGACCTGGCCGATTATCTGGTGCGCCGCGGCCTGCCTTTCCGCGATTGCCACGAGATCGTCGGCCATGCGGTCAGATACGGGGTCGACAGCAGTAAGGACCTGGCCGAGATGAGCCTCGACGAGCTACGCCAGTTCAGCGACCAGATCGAGCAGGACGTGTTCGCGGTGCTGACCTTGGAAGGGTCGGTCAATGCCCGTGACCACATCGGCGGTACCGCACCGGCGCAGGTCCGCGCCGCCGTCGTGCGCGGCCAGGCGCTTCTGGCCGCGCGTTGAAGCCTGGGGGCGCCAGCGCCCCCGCCTTCGCATCGCTTGTGCGACGCATCACTTCTTGTTGCGCATCATCTCCAGGAACCCGGGCATGGCGGCATCCTTGTCGGCGCGGATCTTCGCCATGTGCGGATGCTCGCCCAGCTTGGCGAGCAGGGTGGCGATTTTCGGGAAATCGGCCAGCAGATCGAGGTTGAGCACTTTCTTCGCGGTCGCGGCCGCAAGGTCCACGGAAAACGCGAACATCACGTCGGCCAAGGTCAACTGCTCGCCTGCCAGATAGGGGGCGAACTTGCCATTGCGCTCGACCGTCGAGAAGCCTGCGAGCAGCTCGCTACGGGCCTTTTCCTTCACCAGCGGCTCCACCGGCATGCCGAAGAAGGATTCGGCGTAGCAGGTGCGTGCCGGCAGCTCGATGTACAGTTCCACTTCCTTCATCAGTTCGTGCACCTTTGCCTGGGCGAAAGGGTCGCTCGGCAGCAGCGGCGTGCCACTTTGGGTGCGTTCGATGTAGTCGAGGATCGCGCTGGTCTCGCTGAGCAGCCCGTGCTCGGTCTCCAGCGCCGGCACCTTGCCGCGCGGGCTGACCGACAGCGCCTGGGACGTCTGCCCCGGGAAGAACTGCACCTCCTCGAAGGGTACGCCCTTCTCCAGCAATGCCAGCTTGACCATGTTGTAGTAGTTGCTTACCGGAAAACCATGCAGCTTGAGCATTGGAACAGCCTCCAGGCCGTGTGGGGTGGGAACGGGGGTTTATAGCCCGTCGCCGTGGCGCTGACCAGCGTCATGCCTGCGATCGATGGGCGGACATTGCCAGGACAGGCATGGCAGACTGAGCCTTCACCTTTCAGGAGCACTGCCATGAACCAGTCCGACGATTTCGACAACGACGATGATCTACCCTCCGCACAAGACGCGCTGATCGAAGTCATCGAAAACCAGATCGCCAGCGGCGAACCGCCAGCAACCAAGGCCACGCTGAACAAATTGACCCTCGTAGGCGTGCCGCGCGAAGACAGCCTGATACTGATGGCCATGGTGCTGACCTTCGAGATCGAGAACATGCTGGCCGACGACCGCCCGTTCGACACCGCCTGGTACGAGCAGGCTCTGCGCGCGCTACCCGAGCTGCCCCCGGAACTGGTCGCTGCGATCGATCAAGGCGACGACGAATAAGTCTGACTACACTCCAGGCTCAGGCGCTGCCCAACCGCAGGCGGCGCCGTCCTCCATCCTCGGAAGTCTGGAGTCGCCATGTCCTTTACCCCTGACCTGATCGCTGAACTCGAAGTCCTCGCTCTGTTCAACCTCGATAGCACTCAAGAAGGCATCAAAGTTCACAGCAACGCTTCTCCCGTTCTGATCGACGCTGCCCAGCGCCTGCATGACAAACAACTGCTCAGCCAGCCCGATGGCGGTTATCTGACCAGCCTGGGCATCGACGCTGCGCAAAGCGCGCAGCAATTGCTGACCATCCTCGGCGTCGCACAGCCGGCCTGACGGGTCGCCGCGCAAAACGGGCCAAGCCAGGTAACAGCGGCTTGGCCGCATCGCTGTAAAAATGACGCCAATTTTTCACCGACCTCTTATTCCTACCTGCCACTCAGGCTAAACTCGCGCAGCCCCCGCCGCCGAGTGCGCAATGGATCATCCCCACGAGATTCGCACAGACCTTGCCCAAGGCATCGATCGCAAGGTGCTGGCCACTCTGCGTGCGCGCTTCCTGCAGCTCAGTCAGGGGCGCCTATGGCGTGCTCGGGAGGGCTTGTCGAGCCGCCAGCAGCGCGTGTTGACCCTGCTGCCGCTCCTGCTGCACATCAACCACCCGCTGCTGCCCGGCTACGTTTCGGGCACCACCCCTGCGGGCATCGCCGGCTTCGAGCCGGGGCTCGACGCCTTGGCCGAGGCCCGGCGCCTGACCCGCGCTTTCGAGTACGGGCCACAGCGCGGCGATGCCCTTCGCCCGCTTCTGGGCCTTTACCTGATCGGCAGCCTCGGCACCCTGGCGCAGGCCGAGCAGAGCGACATGGACGTATGGGTGTGCCACCGCGCCGACCTCGATGGCGAAGCGCTGGCCGAGCTGCGGCACAAATGTCAGGTGCTGGAAAGCTGGGCCGCGACCCAGGGCGCCGACGCCCATCTGTTCCTGATCGACTGCGCCGGCTTTGCCCGCGGAGCGCGCGCGGGCACACTGAGCTCCGACGATTGCGGCCATACCCAGCACTATCTGTTGCTCGACGAGTTCTACCGCACTGCCATCTGGCTGGCCGGACAGACGCCTCTGTGGTGGCTGATACCGATGTGCGAAGAGGGTCGCTACCAGGCCTACGTCCAGGCACTGCTCGACAAACGCCTCATCCATCGCCACGAACATTTCGATTTGGGCCATCTGGCATGGATTCCGCCCAAGGAATTCGTCGGTGCCGGACTCTGGCAGCTCTACAAGGGCCTCGAATCGCCGTACAAGTCATTGCTCAAACTGCTCCTGACCGAAGCCTACGCCGGCGATCATCCCGCCTTGCGCTGCCTGAGCCTGGATTTCAAGGCTGCGGTGTACGCCAACCGTCTCGACCTCGACGAGCTCGACCCCTACGTGATGGTGTACAGGCGCATCGAGCGATACCTGCTGAGCCGTGGTGAAACCCGGCGTCTGGAACTGGTACGGCGCAGCCTCTACCTCAAGGTCGACCTGAAGCTCGGCAGCGCCGAACAAGGCTGCAGCGGCTGGCAGCGCAACCTGCTGCGGCGCCTGACCGAGGAATGGGGCTGGGACGAACGCACGCTACGGCTGCTCGACAGCCGCAGCCAGTGGAAGGTCGGCCAGGTGCTGCAGTCGCGCAGCGAACTGGTGATGGAACTGAATCACGCCTACCGTTTCCTGACCCGTTATGCCCGTGACAGCAGGGCCGACAGCCGCGCCGAACAGCGTGATCTGGACGTCCTGGGGCGCCGCCTGTATGCCGCCTTCGAGCGCCGCGCCGGCAAGATCGAAGTCATCAACCCCGGCATTGCGCCGGATCTGGCCGAGAGCGCTCTGACCCTGGTGCATTCGCCCAACCGACAGGACCCCGGCAGCCATCATTGGGCGCTGTATCCCGGCAACCTGACGGCGCATGCATGGCTGGCCATCACCCCTATCAAACGCAATCGCGGGCTGGTCGAGCTGCTCACTTGGGCGCACCGCAACGGCGTGATCGACAGCGGCACACGTCTGGCGCTGCACCCAGGCACCAGCGATCTGGACGAGCGAGAGCTGTCTCATATCCTGAGCTGCTTGCGCCAGCATCTGCCGCTGCCACTGTCGGCCATCAGCGACACGGACCTGCTACAGCCCAGCGTGGCGAACGAGGTTCTGTTGCTGGTCAATGTCGGGATCGACCCGCTGCAACCAGACCGCGCCTGCCATGCACCGAAAACGAACCCGCGCCCCGGCGTGTCGAGCAATGCAGGCTCATGCGGACACTGGGTGTCGAGCCTCGATCAGGTCACCCTCAACAGCTGGAACGAAGTGCTGGTGCAGCGCTATCACGGCAAGGATGCTCTGGTGCGGTACCTGCGCGACTTGCACGAGGAGCTGGGCCAGGACCGACGGCGGCCGCGGTTGAAAGTACGCTGCTTCTGTCCTCTCCACGCAAAGGCTATCGAGCACCGCATCGAAGCGCTGCTCGACAGCGTTGAATTCGGGAAATGGCCCGCCCTCCGAGCAGCGACTGAAGGCCAGGTTCGATAGAGCCTTGTCAAATCGGCAAGCAGCATGCCGAGCGCGCACCATCCGGGTGCCGTTTCCCACTGCACCGTGGACCAGCGAAGCCCAATGCTTGCGCCCTCATGAACCCTCGAGGAGCGCTCTATGAATCACCAACACTGGATGGGCGACTCGCCCGAAATCGGCTGCTTGCGCATCGACCAGTTGATCCTGCCCGGCAGCCACGACTCGGGCATGGATAAACAAGCCGACACTTTGACCGTACCCCAGGAAGTGACCCAGGATGTGCCGTGTATCGATCAGATCCGGAACGGCGTCCGGGTGCTCGATCTGCGGGTGCGCGCCAACCGCGAGTACACCCCGGACGAAATCGGCCGCTACAAGCTCTACCATCTGAATCCATCGGGGCGCACGCTGCTTGGCGATGTGATCAACCGGCTGAACCACTTCTACGACGATCCCGCCAATCAGCGGGAAATCGTCATCCTCGATTTCCACGAACTGGACAACTTCGGCGACAACGAGCACACATGGCTGCAGGACATGTTGCGAAAGCACATGGGTCAGCGCCTGATCCCGCACGCGTTGCGTGACCTGACACTGGACCGACTCTGGCACGAGCATCCTGGAAAAACCGTGGTCATCGCCTACCACCATGCCAAACGTGGTGAGCATTGGCCGGGTGTGGAACAGGTATGGATGGGTGAAAACACGCCTTCGACCGACGAGCTCAAGACGTTCATGGATCAGGCAGCGGATCGGAATCGCAGTGGCAAGCTCTGGTCGATCCAATGCGCCAAATACAACAAAGGGGTGTTCACCCCCGACGACTTCAGCGACAAGCTAGATTTGTGGTTCGAGTCTCGGGATCTGCAGAGCTATATCCAGAAATTCGCCATCATCAACACCGATTGGACGCTGCGTAGTCGGCTGGTCGACAACTGCATCCATGCCTGCCGACTGCGCGCGCAGGCAATGCGCGGCAACTGACCGGCTTGCAGGAGGCCCAAGGCGCCGGGCCTCCCATCCACTCACAGGGCGTAATCGCCTGCTGCCTCTGGTTGATACTCTACCGCCAGCAGCTTGAGTTTGAGCGTCTTGCCACCGGGCGCTGGCCAGTCGATCTCATCGCCTACCGACAACCCCAGCAACGCCCCACCGATAGGCGCGAGCACCGATACGTGGTGCTCCTTGCCGGCGTCCCTGGGGTAGGCCAGCGTCAAGTGATAGTCCTTGCCGCTGCCCTGCTCCTGGCAATGCACCCGGGAATTCATGGTCACCACACCCGTCGGCACGTCCTCATGTCCCACCACCTGCTCGGCCCGGTCGATCTCTTCCTGCAGGGCGAGCACGCCCGGCACGGATTCGTCGAGGCTGTCGATGAGTTGCTCCAGACGCTGTACGTCCAGTCGGGTGAGAATGAGGGAAGGCTTGGTGCTCATGATCCAGTCAGGCTCCTTTGAACGGAAATATCAGCCGGCGAATAAAGCAAAACCCCGCCCAAGGGCGGGGTTCATGGAGACGTATGGCGTCAGCGATGCATCGACCGACCCTAACACAGCCGGGCGAATACTCAACCCCACGCCTCAGGCTTGGCGGCGTGCCTCGGCCTGGCGGCAGATTTCCCGGCGCCGGGCGTCGTCGGCCGAACGCCACTCGCGGATATGTTCGACCGGGCGCTGGCAGCCGGTGCACACCTTGTGTTCGTCGAGTCGGCAGATGCTGATGCACGGCGACTTCACCGCCGGGCTGACGTTGCTGTAGAGCGGCTTGGGAGGGCGGACAGGCGTGCTCATGTCAGATCTCGGAGAAATCCAGTTTCTCGCCCGCCCGCTCCCAGACGATGCGTTCGAGCATTTCACCCAGCAGCTCTTCGCTTTTCTCGCAGGTCCATTTGCCGCTTTCTTCGTCGTAGTCGAAATGGAAACCACCGGAACGGTCGGCTAGCCACAGTTGGCGCAGCGGCTCCTGACGACTGAAGATCAGCTGGCTGCCGTTTTCGAACGTCACAGTCAGTACGCCCGCGGAGTTTTCCATGTCCAGGTCCATGCCGCTTTCGTCGAACAGGTCTTCGAGCGCCTGCTGCGTGGCGTCGACCAGATCGTGGAAATGTGCTTCGCTCAAACTCATTGCGGGAACCTCGGAAAGGGCGGCTGACAGGCAAGCCGGGCAAGATACGGGCGCTTTGCCGGGAATGCAAAGATTAGCGCCGATCGCCACGGATCAGGCCGTCAGGCCGACGGGCGCTCACATAGGCAAGGTGCCGGGTGCTGGGTATACTCGGGCGCAAATACTGCTTATTTCAAAGGATTTCGCCCATGAAGCGTCTGATTTCCTCCCTCGCGGCGCTGGTCGCGGTGGCCTGCCTCGTTTCGGCCTGCGGCCAGAAAGGTCCTCTGTACCTGCCTGACGACAGCAAAGACGGCCAAGGCAAGCACACGTCGCACCAGCACTAAGGGGTTTCCATGGACGCTTTCAACTACCGCGACGGTCAACTGTTCGCGGAAGACGTCGCGCTGTCGGCCATCGCCGAGCGTTTCGGTACGCCGACCTACGTCTATTCGCGCGCGCACATCGAAGCGCAGTACCGCAGCTATGTCGATGCCCTGCAGGGCACTTCGCACCTGGTCTGCTATGCCGTCAAGGCCAACTCCAACCTGGGCGTGCTGAACGTCCTGGCGCGACTGGGCGCAGGCTTCGACATCGTCTCCGGCGGCGAGCTGGAGCGTGTGCTGGCTGCCGGCGGGCGTGCCGATCGCGTGGTCTTCTCCGGCGTAGGCAAGACCCGCGACGACATGCGCCGCGCCCTGGAAGTGGGCGTGCACTGCTTCAACGTGGAATCGGCCGATGAGCTCGAGCGCCTGCAAGTGGTCGCCGCCGAACTCGGCAAGCAGGCCCCGGTGTCGCTGCGCGTCAACCCCGACGTCGACGCCGGCACCCACCCGTACATTTCCACCGGCCTCAAGGAAAACAAGTTCGGCATCGCCATCGGCGACGCCGAAGCGCTGTACGTACGTGCGGCGCAGTTGCCGAACCTGGACGTCGTCGGGGTCGACTGCCACATCGGCTCGCAGCTGACCACGCTGGAGCCCTTCCTCGACGCGGTCGACCGTTTGCTGATGCTGATCGACCGCCTGGGCGAGTGCGGCATCCACCTGCGCCACCTCGACCTCGGCGGCGGCGTCGGCGTGCGCTATCGCGACGAGCAGCCGCCGCAGGTGGCCGACTACATCCAAGCCGTACGCGAGCGTATCGGTACGCGCGATCTGGCCCTGGTGTTCGAACCGGGCCGCTATATCGTGGCCAATGCCGGCGTGCTGCTGACCCGCGTGGAATACCTCAAGCACACTGAGCACAAGGACTTCGCCATCGTCGACGCAGCGATGAACGACCTGATCCGCCCGGCCCTGTACCAGGCCTGGATGGACGTCAGCGCCGTCGTTCCGCGCACCGAGCCCGGCCGCGACTACGACATCGTCGGGCCGATCTGCGAAACCGGCGACTTCCTCGCCAAGTCGCGTACTCTGGCCCTGGCCGAAGGCGACGTGCTGGCGGTGGGGTCGGCAGGCGCCTATGGCTTCGTCATGAGTTCGAACTACAACACCCGTGGCCGCTGCGCCGAAGTGCTGGTCGACGGCGACCGAGCCTTCGAAGTGCGTCGCCGCGAGACCATCCCCGAACTGTTCGCCGGCGAAAGCCTGCTGCCGGAGTGAACCCATGCTGCTGCGTTTCACCAAGATGCATGGCCTGGGCAACGACTTCATGGTCCTCGACCTGGTCAGTCAGCACGCGCATATCCAGCCCAAGCACGCCCGGCAATGGGGTGACCGACATACCGGCATCGGCTTCGACCAACTGCTGATCGTCGAAGCGCCGAGCAACCCGGAAGTGGATTTCCGCTACCGGATCTTCAACGCCGACGGCTCCGAGGTCGAGCAGTGCGGCAACGGCGCGCGCTGCTTCGCGCGCTTCGTGCTGGACAAGCGCCTGACCGCGAAGAAGCTGATCCGTGTCGAAACCAAGAGCGGCATCATCGAACTCGACGTACAGCACGATGGCCAAGTGTGCGTCGACATGGGGCCGCCGCGCTTCGTGCCGACCGACATCCCGTTCGTGGCACCGGCCCAGGCGCTGAGTTATCCGCTGGAAATCGACGGCCAGGCGTATCCGATCGCCGCGCTGTCGATGGGCAACCCCCACGCGGTGCTGCGCGTCGAAAACATCGACAGCGCGCCGGTGCACGGCCTGGGGCCGAAGATCGAACACCATCCGCAATTCCCGCAACGGGTCAACGCCGGCTTCATCCAGGTCGTCGACCGCCACCATGCCAAACTGCGGGTCTGGGAACGCGGCGCCGGGGAAACCCAGGCTTGCGGCACAGGCGCCTGCGCTGCCGCCGTAGCGGCGATCAGCCAAGGCTGGATGGATTCGCCGGTGAGCCTCGACCTGCCCGGCGGCCGCTTGCACATCGAGTGGGCCGGCCCGGGCCTGCCGGTGCGCATGACCGGCCCTGCAGTGCGTGTCTATGAAGGACAGGTTCGCCTCTAACCGAGTAAGCGCCCATGACCGATCAGCCAGTACCCCAGGCCACGAGCCTCGATACCGAAGCGGTGATCGCCTACCTGCGCGAACACCCGACGTTCTTCGCCGAACACGACGAACTGCTGCTCGAACAGCACATTCCCCACCAGCGCGGCGACAGCGTGTCGCTGGTGGAACGCCAGCTCAAGCTGCTGCGCGAGCGCAACATCGAGATGCGCCATCGGCTGTCCCAGTTGATGGACGTCGCTCGCGACAACGACCGGCTGTTCGACAAGACCCGCCGCCTGATCCTCGACCTGCTCGATGCGGGCAGCCTGGAAGAAGTGGTGATCGCCGTTGAAGACAGCCTGCGCCAGGACTTCAAGGTACCCTTCGTCAGCCTGATCCTGTTCAGCGAGCACGCCACGCCCGTGGGTCGGTGGGTCCCCAGCAGCGAGGCGCAGGTGGCCATCGGTGCGCTGATGGGTGGTGGCAAGCCGGTCAGCGGCAATCTGCGCGAGCATGAGCTGACGTTCCTGTTCGGCGAGCAACAGCGCAAGGATGTCGGCTCCAGCGCCGTCGCCACCCTCGAACACCAGGGCCTGCATGGGGTACTGGCCCTCGGCAGCCGTGATCCCCAGCATTACAAGAGCAGCGTCGGCTCGCTGTTTCTCAGCCACATCGCCGACGTACTGGGTCGCGTGATTCCGCGTTTCACCCAAACCCTGCGCTCGGTGCGCTGATGAACGTCGAGCTGGACGCCTATTGCGCGCATCTGCGCAATGAGCGCCAGGTGTCGGAGCACACGCGCCTGGCTTATCGACGCGACTTGCAGAAGGTGCTCGACTACTGCGCCAAGCAGGGTATCGAGCGCTGGACCGACCTGCAGTTGCAGCAAGTGCGTCAGCTCGTGGCACGGCTGCACCACGACGGGCAGTCGTCCGCCAGCCTGGCCCGGCTGTTGTCGGCCATACGCGGCCTGTACCGTTATCTGGTACGCGAGGACCTGTGCCAGCACGACCCCGCCGCAGGCCTGTCGCCGCCCAAGGGCGAACGGCGCTTGCCCAAGACCCTGGACACCGACCGCACCGTGCAACTGCTCGACGGCGGCGTCGACGACACCTTCATCGCCCGCCGCGATCAGGCCATTCTCGAACTGTTCTATTCCTCCGGCCTGCGCCTGTCCGAGCTGGTGCAACTGGACCGCGCCCATCTGGATCTGGGCGACGGCCTGGTCCAGGTGCTCGGCAAAGGCAACAAGACGCGCATCCTACCGGTGGGCCGCAAGGCCCGCGAAGCCTTGCACATCTGGCTGAAAATACGCGGGCTCGGCGCTCCGCTGGACGACGCGCTGTTCATCACCCGCCAGGGTCGACGCCTCAGCCCGCGCGCGATTCAGATGCGCCTCAAGCTCGCCGGCGAGCGCGAGCTGGGCCAACACTTGCACCCGCACATGCTCCGCCACTCCTTCGCCAGTCACGTGCTGGAATCGTCCCAGGACCTGCGCGCCGTACAGGAGATGCTCGGCCACGCCGACATCAGCACCACGCAGATCTATACCCACCTGGACTTCCAGCACCTGGCCTCGGTGTACGACAGCGCCCACCCCCGGGCCAAACGCACGAAAGGCACAGACCCATGAGCATCCAGCTGATCACCTTCGACCTCGACGACACCTTGTGGGACACCGCCCCGGTGATCGCCAGCGCCGAAGTCGTCCTACGCGACTGGCTGCAGGCCAACACGCCCAAGCTGGCGGCAATGCCGGTCGAGCACCTGCAAGACGTGCGCGCTCGGCTGGTGCTGGCGGAGCCTGGCCTCAAGCATCGCATCAGCGAGCTGCGACGGCGGGTGCTGTTCCATGCCCTGGCTGACGCCGGTTACGACGAGCAGACCGCCGAAGCATTGGCCGCCGAGGGTTTCGAAACCTTCCTGCACGCACGGCACCAGCTGGAGATCTTCCCCGAGGTGCAACCCATGCTGGAGCTGCTCGGCCAGCGTTACGCCTTGGGTGTGGTCACCAACGGCAATGCCGATGTACGGCGACTGGGCCTGGCGGATTATTTCGATTTCGCTCTGTGCGCCGAGGACGTCGGCATCGGCAAGCCCGACCCAGCGCCTTTTCTCGAAGCCTTGCGCCGTAGCGGCGTGGCTGCTTCGGGCGCGGTGCACGTAGGCGACCACCCGGGCGACGACATCGCCGGAGCGCAACGTGCCGGTCTCAAAGCGGTGTGGTTCAACCCACGGGGCTTGCCCTGGAAAGGGCCGGTCGCGCCGGATGCGCAGATCCAGCGCCTGTCGCAATTGCCGGACGTGCTTGCGCGCTGGGCCTGACGGGCACGAATCCGCTAGGCATGAAAAAGCCCGCAGCGACGGCGGGCTTTTCGGGTGCAGCACAACTCAGATAGGGCGGCTGCCGTACTTGTTGTCCGGCTTCTTGGGCGGATCGGCGACCACGTTGGCCTCGACCTCCTGCACCTTGCCGCCACGGGACAGAAACTCCTCCATGGCCTTGGCCAGCGCATCGCGCTCCTTCTGTTTGGCTTCGACGCTGGGCAGCTCCTCTACCGAAACGGCCTTGGCCTTGCCTTTGGCGGCCGGTGCGGGGCTGTCGTCGACAGCTGCGTCTTCTGCGCCATCTTCGGCGGCGGATTCGAGGCCCTCGTCAGCCTCGTCCTCGTCGCCTACTTCGAGTTCGTCGTTTTCCAGATCGTCGTCGCTCATATGTGCCTCATGACTTGCGAAAAGCAGATGTAGTTGGTTTTTTCGCCTGTTGACGCCGTAGACAGGCGATCAACAGAAATAATTCCACGCAGTGCGCCCCGATTTGCACGCTCAGCAGCGCCTGTTGGGCGCAAGGCGCTGAGCGGTGGATTGTCGCAAAAGGGGTGTGCCCGTCTCAGGTGGTGTATGCGTGTCGCAGCGGCTCGAGGCTGGCTCGAAGCGCCCGTCCCAATGCCCGTTGTGCACTCGACGAACACCATTCGTCCGTACCGCGAAATGCACTGTGGCGCGCATTCTAGCGCGCCCGCAGAAAAAGCAAAGCGCTCTGAAGGCGCCATGACCTGTAAGTTTTTTGACCGCATGGGCGCGACGAGGCACAGGGCGAAGCGCAACCTGGATTGTTGAACACTTCGATAAAAAAAAGCCCGGCGAGCCGGGCTGATTGTCGTGGCATCGCGCTTACAGGTTGTAGCCGCGCTCGTTGTGTTGAGCCAGGTCGAGACCGATTGCCTCTTCTTCTTCGTTGACCCGTAGCCCCATCACCTTGTCCAGCACTTTCAGGATCACGTAGGTGACCACAGCGGTGTAGGCTACGGTGAACAGCACGCCTTTGGTCTGCACCCAGGCTTGCGCAGCGATGTCGGTGACCGCGCCGAAGCCGCCCAGGGCAGGTGCCGCGAACACACCGGTCAGAATCGCGCCGACGATGCCGCCCACACCGTGTACGCCGAAGGCGTCGAGGGAGTCGTCATAGCCAAGCTTGCGTTTCAGGCTGGTGGCGCAGAAGTAGCACACCACGCCCGAGATCAAGCCGATCGCCAGGGCGCCCATCGGGCCGACGGTACCGGCCGCCGGGGTGATGGCCACCAGGCCCGCCACCACGCCGGAGGCGATACCCAGAGCGCTCGGTTTGCCGTGGCCGATCCACTCGGCGAACATCCAGCCCAGCGCCGCAGCGGCAGTGGCGATCTGAGTGACCAGCATGGCCATGCCGGCGGTGCCATTGGCAGCCGCGGCAGAGCCTGCGTTGAAGCCGAACCAGCCGATCCACAGCATGGCCGCGCCGATCAAGGTGTAGCCCAGGTTGTGCGGCGCCATGGGCGTGGTGGGGTAGCCTTTGCGCTTGCCCAGCACCAGGCAGCAGACCAGGCCGGCGATACCGGCATTGATGTGCACCACAGTGCCGCCGGCGAAGTCCAGCACGCCCCAATCCCACATCAGCGCACCGTCACCGCTCCAGACCATGTGCGCGATCGGTGCGTAGACGAGGGTGAACCAGATGGCCATGAAGACGAGCATGGCGGAGAACTTCATGCGCTCGGCAAAGGCACCGACGATCAGTGCGGGGGTGATGATGGCGAAAGTCATCTGGAAGGTGATGAACACCGCTTCCGGGAACAGCGCCGTGGCCGAGGTCAGGCTGGCAGGGGTGACACCGCTCAGGAACGCCTTGGACAGGCCACCTACGAAGGAGCTGAAATTGGTCACGCCTTTTTCCATGCCCGTCGTGTCGAACGCCAGGCTGTAGCCGTAGATGACCCACAGCAGGCTGATCAGGCCGGTGATGGCGAAACACTGCATCATGACCGACAGCACGTTCTTCGAACGCACCATGCCGCCGTAGAACAGAGCCAGGCCTGGAATGGTCATGAACAGCACCAGGGCGGTAGCGGTGAGCATCCAGGCGGTATCGCCGGAGTTGAGCACCGGGGCAGTTTCGTCGGCCAAGGCAAGGCCTGGTATTACGAGCGGCAACAGGGCGCCAAGCCCTGCGATCTGACGCAGAGTCATGTTGTTATCTCCTGGGGCGTTGGGGTTTGCTGAGGCGGTGCTGCGGCGTTAGATCGCGTCGGTGTCGGTTTCGCCGGTACGGATACGGATCGCCTGTTCCAGATTGACCACGAAGATCTTGCCGTCACCGATCTTGCCGGTGTTGGCCGCCTTGGTGATGGCTTCGATGACCCGGTCCAGGTCCTTGTCGTCGATGGCGACGTCGATCTTGACCTTGGGCAGGAAGTCGACGACGTATTCGGCGCCGCGGTACAACTCGGTGTGACCTTTTTGCCGACCGAAACCTTTGACTTCGGTGACGGTGATGCCCTGTACGCCGATTTCCGACAGCGATTCGCGGACATCGTCCAGCTTGAACGGCTTGATGATGGCAGTGACTAGTTTCATGCAACTCTCTCCCGATTTGATGGACTTGCCCCAGGAAAACAAACCCGTCTCAAGTCTAAGCGCAGCGCTTGGCTTTGTAACGCGTCGATGGCGTCGTCCCGTTCACTGCCGACTCAGTAACCGATTGACGTCGTGTTGGGCCTACTCCGGTGCCTGTCATGGGATGGCATTGCAGAAACCTTGCCAAATCGACCAAGCCCTTGAGTTAGGAGCATTGCGGGGCGAGATCGAGCAAGGGCCACTGGTTATTGGCGTTGAGCATGCACAATTGCAGTGCACAGCAAAGGGCATCAGTGCGCAAAAACCGTGCAGCCTGAAGCATGGAATTCGCCATGCTACACTCGCGCCTCTCACTCCCTTCACGGACAGCTCGATCATGCTCGCGCCCAAAGCCTTTCTCGACGCCCTCAGCGATCAGGCTTCACGCCTGTTCAGCGGCGACGCCACACAACCTCGCGGCGAAATCGAAAGCCAGTTCAAGGCGTTGATGCAGGGTGCGTTCAGCAAGCTGGACCTGGTCAGTCGGGAAGAATTCGATAGCCAAATGGTAGTGCTTGCACGCACGCGAGCCCGCCTCGAGAAGCTCGAACAGCAAGTGGCCGAACTCGAGACACGCCTTACACCCGCTACGCCGGAACAGGACTGACAAGCCGCCGTATTCGGATACGGTGATCCGGATCAGGGCTGCCAAGCGGCCCATGGCTAACGAATGGGCATCCAGTCCGCCCACGCTGTAGGCTTTTGGCGCTGCTTGCCTGCACTTCGATCGGCACGGTATTCCGCTTGGGAAAGTTTCCTACAAACTTTTCAGACTACTAATTCCACCCTATTCCACTTAAAGCAACTTCTTCGGGTTGACGTCCGTACTGCCCGTTACTAAAGTTCCCCCACTTCATTAGCAAAGCAAATTACCTATCAATCGAAGCGTTCAATGGACATGGTCAACAGACGGAGGCTGGCCCTTGCACATTGCAACGGTCAGACGCTCAGATAAACATCCCGATCCTGATACCTCGCTCGGTAAATTCGAGTTAGCGCCTGCCGCTCGCTCGTGCTCGCCTTCCGGTATCGGACTGGCTGGAGGCAGGCCAATGCACTTCGCACTTTTCGTACTCGACTGGCTCCGCGGTCATCCGCTTCCCCCCTTCCTGACCCGTGCAAGCCCGCTAGCGGCGGGTTCGAACCTGCCCATGGCGGATCATTGCGGGCCTTGTGCCATCTGGCAGATTGCTCATGACCATCGTCCCCTCGGCCTGAAACCGCAATGCCTGCCCATGAACGACCTACGGGTCGATTCAATGTTCTATGGGTGACATTTTAATTAAGTAACCGAACATTAGAAGCCCATAAAGATAAAATCATAGGCGTTTTCTTTTAACGGAAGTGTGCGGTCATTCATTAGTTTGACTTCATGGAACGAGCGCGCAGCCGTGGAAATACCTGGCAGGCACTTCGACATTTTCAATGCTTTCGAAACTCGCTGGCGAGCTTCCCTCTTCGAGCAAGCGTTACTTATTTCAACTGGCTATAGGCGTCGCGACCTGCGTTCATCTCAGAATGGTGTGTGCATCTCGTCGCGCCGCCTCTTGTGACAGGAGCACCCCCATGGCCGTAAAAAACTGCATTGTCTCTTCCCCAAAACTCTCCATGCATGTCGCCCGTGAGGCCTACAACGGGCTGGCCGTGACCTATGCCAATCTCGACGCCAGCGAGCAAGGCCTGAGTGATGGCGAGGCCGCCAAGCGCTTGCAGCGCGATGGCCGCAATCAGGTCGATAGCGGCAAGCCGCCAGCACCGGCCTTGCAGTTCCTGCTAGCGCTGCACAACCCTTTCATCTACGTACTGCTGATCCTCGCCGGCATCAGCTTCGTCACCGACTACTGGCTGCCGATGCGCGCCGGTGAAAACGACGAGGCCGACCTCACCAAAGTCATCATCATCATGAGCATGGTCAATTTCAGTGCCGTGCTGCGTTTCTGGCAGGAATACCGCTCCAATCAGGCCGCCGAAGCGCTCAAGGCCATTGTGCGCACCACTGCCACCGTGCAGCGCCGCGAGCATGGCTCTCAAGCGCCCACCTTGCGTGATGTGCCGATGAGCGAGCTGGTGGCCGGCGATATCGTGCAATTGTCGGCAGGCGTCATGATTCCGGCCGACGTGCGCTTGATCGAATCGCGCGATCTGTTCGTCAGCCAAGCGGTGCTCACTGGCGAAGCCCTGCCGGTCGAGAAGTACGATGCGCTTGGCAACGTCGCGCGAAAATGGGCCGAACACAGCCCCGACGACACGAGCCATCTGCTCGACCTGCCCAACGTCTGCTTCATGGGCACCAACGTCATCAGCGGCCGTGCGCGTGCCGTGGTCGTGGCGACCGGGGCACGGACCTACTTCGGCTCGTTGGCCAAGTCGCTGAGTGGCAGACGCCCTCCGACCGCCTTCGACCGCGGCGTCAACAGCGTCAGCCGCCTGCTGATCCGCTTCATGCTGGTCATGGTGCCAGTGGTGTTCATGCTCAACGGCCTGGTCAAGGGCGATTGGCTCGAAGCGTTCCTGTTCGCCGTGGCGGTCGCCGTGGGTCTGACCCCTGAAATGCTACCGATGATCGTCAGCGCCAATCTGGCCAAAGGTGCCATGGCCATGGCCCGCCGCAAGGTCGTGGTCAAGCGCCTGAACGCCATTCAGAACCTCGGCTCGATGGACGTACTCTGCACGGACAAGACCGGCACTCTCACCCAGGATCGTATCGTGCTCGCACAGCACGTCGACCCCGATGGCCGCCCAGACCCCGAGCTGTTGCAACTGGCTTGGTTGAACAGCCATCACCAGAGCGGCGTGCGCAACCTGATGGACCGAGCGGTGTTGAGCTTCGCGCAGACTGCGGCCCACTTCCAGCCACCGGTGACTTACGCCAAGGTCGACGAGTTGCCCTACGATTTCGTCCGCCGGCGCTTGTCGGTAGTGGTCGATGACGGTGTCGGCCGGCACCTCATGGTCAGCAAAGGCGCTGTGGAAGAAATGCTTGCCGTCGCCCACCATGTGCGACGCGACGGTCATACCCTGCCGCTCGACGATGCGCACCGGCAAATGCTGCTCGACCAGGCAAACGGGTTCAACGCCCTGGGTTTGCGCGTACTGCTGCTGGCCACACGAAAGATCCCGGCCGACCAGACCAAGGATCAATACTCGACCGACGACGAACACGGGTTGGTAGTGCAGGGGCTACTGACGTTCCTCGATCCGCCCAAAAACACCGCCGGCCCGGCCATCGCCGCCTTGCAGAACCTGGGCGTGGCAGTGAAGGTACTGACCGGCGACAACGCACTGCTCACCGGCACGATTTGCCGCCAGGTCGGCCTCGAGCCAGGTGAGCCCTTGCTGGGCCATGAGCTCGACCGCCTTGACGATGCCGAGCTCAAGAACGAAGTGGAGCGGCGTACGGTATTCGCCAAACTGACCCCGCTACAGAAATCGCGCGTGCTCAAGGCGTTGCAGGGCAATGGCCACACGGTTGGCTTTCTCGGAGACGGCATCAACGACGCACCTGCCCTGCGCGACGCCGATGTGGGCATTTCGGTCGACAGCGGCACCGACATCGCCAAGGAGTCGGCCGACATCATCTTGCTGGAAAAGAACCTGCTAGTGCTCGAAGAAGGCGTGGTCAAAGGTCGCGAAACCTTCGGCAACATCATGAAGTACCTGTGCATGACCGCCAGCTCCAATTTCGGCAACGTGTTTTCGGTACTGGTAGCCAGTGCGTTCATTCCGTTCATGCCGATGCTGGCCTTGCACCTGTTGCTGCAGAACCTGCTCTACAACTTCTCGCAGCTGTCGCTGCCCTGGGACAAGCTGGACAAGGAATTCCTCAGCCGCCCACGCAATTGGGACTCCAGCAACATTGGCCGTTTCATGCTGTGGATCGGGCCCACCTCCTCGATCTTCGACATCACCACCTTCGCCCTGATGTGGTACGTGTTCGCCGCCAACAGCGTGGAGATGCAGGCGCTGTTCCAGTCAGGCTGGTTCATCGAAGGCCTGCTGTCGCAGACCCTGGTGGTGCACATGCTGCGTACCCGCAAGGTCCCGTTCTTCCAAAGCACGGCGGCCTGGCCGGTGGTTCTGGCTACAGGTCTGGTGATGTGCGTGGGCATCTACATCCCGTTCTCGACGTTGGGCACGACAATCGGGCTAGTGCCGTTGCCGTGGGACTACTTCCCTTGGCTGGTCGCGACCTTGCTGAGCTATTGCCTGGTTTCCCAAGGCATGAAAGCTTTGTATATCCGCCGTTTCGGCCAGTGGTTCTGAACCAGCGAACCCTGCGCGGCAACACCCAGGCCATATTCATCGCGGCCTTGCGCGGCGAATGTGGCCTCGACGTTCAAGCGAAAAACGTGTCTATCGATGCGTCCTGTGTCGACAGCTTTCCTGCCTTGCCCGCTCAACCCAAGAACGTACAAGAAAGGCTCGATGCCTCGTCTTAAGGTGCGTGCACAGCACTCGACCAGGACAGCACGACATGGAAATATTTTTGTACGCCTTCAGCGTCATGTACAGCCCAGGGCCCGTCAATGTGATGGGGCTGAATGCCGGATTGACGGGGCAAGTTCGCCGAACCCTTGGATTTTTCATGGGCGTAGGCTGCGCGATGTTCACGTTGCTCCTGTTGTTCGGCTACACCGGCGAGGCGTTGCTATCGCGCAGTGCACTGCCCTATCTGGCACTCGTCGGCGGCCTCTACACGTTGTACCTGGCATTCAAGGTATTCACTTCACACGTGGTCTTGCCTGGCAAAACCGAACAGGTATGGCCGGCGGAAAAACCACTGACATTCTGGAACGGGTTTCTGATTCAGGCCTTGAACCCCAAAGGCATGATGGTGGTGCTGCCCATTACTACCGTGATGTTTCCGGCGGCCCACATCACTGGAGTGACCATCGCCGTGGTATCGATGATGATTGCACTTGGCGGCGCCGGCGCCCCTGGAAGCTACTCGTTGCTAGGTGCCGTTCTTGGCAGGCGAATCACCAAGGATGCTTATTTCAATCTGTTCAATCGCTTGATGGGTTGTGTGCTGGCGGTATGCGCGGCCTTGATGCTCCACGATTTCTGGATTCATGTCTGAGGATGGAAGACATACACTGCCAAACATCCGACCAGGCTGGCGGTCGACGCCATGCCAAAGCACCCGAACGCTTGGAGCAACCATCGTGATCGAGCTTCCATCCACCAAGGATTGGGTACGGCATTCGCCCCACACCTCGAAACTCGAGCGGTTGGAAGCGTTCTTCAGCGCGCACGGTTTCGCCCCCCATCGACATGACACCTATGCCATCGGTCGAACCCTGTCGGGCGTACAAAGCTTTCGCTATCGCGGCGAGCAGCGAAACAGCCTGCCTGGAGAAACCCTCGTTCTGCACCCCGACGAAGAGCACGACGGTCACGCCGGCAACGATTCGGGTTTCCGTTACAGGATGCTGTACATCACGCCCGAACTGGCTCAGCAGGTGCTGCATGGCAAGCCACTGCCTTTCTTGCAAGGGGGCATTTCCAGTGATCCTCGGGTCGCCGCCGCGACCGACCACATCCTTTGCGCATTGGACGTGCCGCTTGATCCGCTGGAAGAGGACGACGCCATTTTCCAACTGTTCACCACGTTGCAGGCGGTATGCGGCGAACGTGCCACTGCGGGCGCCAGTTGTTTCAAGGCCGCGGACCGTGCCCGTGAGTACATGCTCGACAACCTTCAGCGGCCGATCAGCCTGGACGATCTGGCCGAATGCACTGGCCGAGACAAATGGAGCCTGTCGAAGGACTATCGCGTCTATTTCGGCACGAGCCCCCACCGCTACCTGACCATGCGCCGCCTCGACCGCATGAAGGCTGCGGTTTTCGCAGGCAAATCATTGGTCGATGCCTCGATGGAGGCCGGCTTCTTCGATCAAAGCCACATGACCAGGCACTTCAAGAAAGCCTTCGGCGTCTCACCGGCGCGCTGGTGCCGCTCGATAGACCAGGCCCGATAGAGCCGCGGCCCGGCGTTGGGCGCGCAATGCGACAGACGCGCAAAATTTTGTCTCGATTGGCCACCTCCCGCAACCGCTGCGCCGCCTATGCTTGCCCTGCCGCAGGAAGCGGTTCCCCTTGGTGACAACGGAGTGTCCATGGCCCTAGCCCTCGTCCACAGCCGCGCCCAGGTGGGCGTCCAGGCGCCTGCCGTCAGCGTCGAAACCCACTTGGCCAACGGCTTGCCGACCCTCACCTTGGTGGGTCTGCCGGAAGCTACGGTCAAGGAAAGCAAAGACCGGGTGCGCAGCGCGATCGTCAACTCCCAGCTGGAGTATCCGGCCCGGCGTATCACCCTCAGTCTGGCGCCCGCCGACCTGCCCAAGGACGGCGGTCGCTACGACCTGGCCATCGCCTTGGGCATTCTCGCTGCCAATGGCCAGGTGCCGGCCGTCCACCTCGGTGAATACGAGTGCCTCGGCGAGCTGGCATTGTCGGGCGCGCTGCGTGCAGTGCAGGGCGTGTTACCGGCAGCGTTGGCCGCGCGCGAGGCCGGGCGCGCGCTGGTGGTGCCCAAGGAAAACGCCGAGGAAGCGAGCCTGGCCAGTGGCCTGGTGGTCTATGCGATCGGCCACCTGCTGGAATTGGTCGGGCATCTGACGGGCCAGACGCCGCTCACGCCCTACGCGGCCAACGGTCTGATCCTCCATAGCCACCCCTACCCCGATCTGTGCGACGTGCAAGGGCAAGTGGCGGCCAAGCGGGCGCTCACCGTGGCGGCGGCCGGGGCACACAATCTGTTGTTCACCGGCCCTCCCGGCACTGGCAAGACCTTGCTGGCCAGCCGCCTGCCGGGCCTGTTGCCGCCGCTCAACGAGCAGGAGGCCCTGGAAGTGGCAGCCATCCGCTCGGTCAGCGGCCATGGCCCGCTCAACGCTTGGCCACAGCGTCCGTTCCGCCATCCGCATCACTCCGCGTCGGGACCGGCACTGGTCGGCGGCGGTAGCCGGCCACGGCCTGGGGAAATCACCCTGGCGCACCACGGCGTGCTGTTTCTCGACGAGTTGCCCGAGTTCGAGCGGCGGGTGCTGGAGGTGCTGCGCGAGCCGCTCGAATCGGGCGAGATCGTGGTGGCCAGGGCGCGCGACAAAACCCGCTTCCCGGCGCGCTTCCAGTTGGTGGCGGCGATGAACCCCTGTCCCTGCGGCTATCTGGCTGACCCCAGCGGTCGTTGCCGTTGCAGCACCGAGCAGATCCAGCGCTATCGCAACAAGCTTTCCGGCCCCTTGCTCGACCGCATCGACCTGCACCTCACCGTCGCCCGCGAAAGCACCGTGCTCAGCCAGGCCCCCAGCGGCGAGCGCAGCGCCGACATCGCCAAGCGGGTGGCCGAAGTGCGCAACCTGCAACAGCAGCGTCAAGGCCGTGCCAACGCCTTTCTCGACATGCAGGGCCTGCACGCCCATTGCGCCTTGAGCAGCGATGACCAGGCCTGGCTGGAAAACGCCTGCGAGCGTTTGAGCTTGTCGTTGCGCGCGGCGCATCGCTTGCTCAAGGTGGCGCGCACCCTGGCGGACCTCGACGGAGCGCCCAGCATCCGCCGCACGCACCTCGGTGAAGCGCTGCAATACCGGCCGGGGAGTTGAGCCGCATGCGCGCAGCCATCGCACCGGCCCAGCTACACCGATGACTAAGAAAATGCCCCAATCAAGGGGCGTTCGCTCAAGCGCTACACCCTCATCAACGTTCGCGCAACGCCTCGTCCCGCGCTTTGATGATCGGCTTGAGCAAGTAGCTCATGATGGTCTTTTTGCCGGTCTTGATATCCACCGTGGCGACCATGCCTGGAATGATCAGCAACGGCTTGGTGTCGCTGCCCAGGTGGCTGCGCTCGGTACGAAGGCGTATGGGGTAATAGGTGGTTTTCTTGTCTTCGTCGGTGATGGTGTCGACGCCGATCTGTTCGAGGGTCGCATCCAGCCCGCCGTAGATCGTGTAGTCGTAGGCCGTGAATTTGACCGTGGCGTGCTGCCCGGGATGGAGGAAGGCGATGTCTTTGGGCAGGATCTTCGCCTCGATCACCAACGTGTCGTCCAGCGGGACGATCTCGACGATGTCGCTGCCCGGCTGGATCACCCCGCCGATGGTGTTGATCAGCAGCTGCTTGACGATCCCGCGTACGGGCGAGGTCACCATGGTGCGGTTGACCCGATCGTCTAGCGCTTTGCTGGTCGCGGTAGCCTTGTTCAGGTCGGTGCGCGCCTCGTTGAGCTGGGTAAGCGCATCGCTACGGAATTTGCCGCGGCTTTCCTCGACTTTGCTTTGGATCTCCTTGATGGCGGCTTCCGCACGGGGAATGGCCAGCGCGGTGGCGTCCATTTCGCCACGGATCTCCACCTCCGAACGGCGCAGGCGCAGGATTTCCACAGGCGATACCGCGCCCTTGGCCACCAAGGGTTCGGACATGCCGATTTCCTGGCGCAGCAGCTGCAAGCTGTTGGCGTATTGCGCACGCTTGGAACCGTACTCACGCAGTTCCTGCTGGCGCTGCACGAGCTGTTGCTGCAAACCACCCAGCTCATCGTTGAGTTGCTGGCGACGGCTCTGGTACAGCGACTCTTCACTGGCGGCCTGGCTCGGGGCGGCTTGGCGCAGCTTGTCGTCGATCTGCAACGGCCGACCTTCGACTTCGGCGCTCAGGCGCTCGACGCGCAAGGCCATGGACACACGCTCGGCTTCGGTTTCACCAACGTTGGAAACGAAGCGGGTTTCGTCCAAACGCAGCAGAGGCTGACCGATTTCCACCACCTCGCCTTCCTTGGCGAAGATCTCGGCGACGATGCCGCCCTCGAGATTTTGCACCTTCTGGATTTTCGAGGACGGAATGGCTTTGCCTTCGCCTCGGGTCACTTCATCGATGGGTGCAAAACAGGCCCACAGCACGAAGCACAGGAAGAACAGCAAAATGCCCCAGATGGTCAGGCGCACCACGCGAGGAGCATCCTCGATCAGGGCCTTGTTGACCTCTGGCAGAGGTTGCCCGGCAAGCGAGCGCTTGCCCTTGAAGTACTCGCGCAGGCCGTTCTTGAACTGGCCGATATCGAACTTAAGCGACACTGATCTGCCCCTTCTTCAGTGCATCCATGACAGCCGCTTTCGGACCGTCGGCCACTACGCTGCCGCGGTCGATGACGATCAGCCTGTCTACCAGCGAAAGCAAGGAAGCGCGGTGGGTGACCAGCAAGACGGTGCGGCCTTCGATGACCGCCTGTAGCCGTTGCTTGAGGCGTTCTTCGCCGGTGTTGTCCATGGCGCTGGTAGGCTCGTCGAGCAAGAGGATTTGCGGGCTGAGCAACAGCGCGCGGCCCAGGGCGACGTTCTGCCGTTGGCCACCGGACAGGTTTTGCCCGCGCTCACCCACTTGCAGCTCATAGCCGTCCGGATGCAGGCGGGCGAACTCGTGCACGCCCGACAGCTCGGCGGCTTGCAGGATCAGTTCGTCTTCGATATAGCGCGCGCCACTGACCAGGTTGTCGCGCAGGGTGCCGGCCAGCAGTTGGATATCTTGCGGCACATAGCCGACGTTATGGCGCAGCTCGCTGACGTCGATCTGCCGAATGTCCACACCATCGACCAGCAACGAGCCGTTTTCGGCCTCGTACAAGCCCACGATCAGCTTGGCCAGCGAGCTTTTGCCGGAACCGCTACGGCCGATGATGCCGACCTTCTCGCCAGGACGGATGATCAGATTGATGCCCTTGAGCGCCTTGTTCTGCTGATTGGGGTAAGTGAAGTCCACACCACGGAACTCCAGAGCGCCCTGTAGCACTTGGCGGCTCAGCGGGCGCTCTTCGAAATTGCGCTCCTGCGGCAGGCTCATCATCTGGTCGGTGGCGGTCATGGTGACCTTGGCCTGCTGATAGCGCGCCAGCAGCCCGTTGAGTTGGCCCAGCGGGCCGAGCGCACGACCGCTGAGCATGTAGCAGGCCACCAGGCCGCCCATGCTCAGATCGCCAGCGATGATCAGGTAGACGCCGACGCAGATCATCGCCACACCGGCCAGTTGCTGGATCAGCATGGTGATGTTCATGGCCAGGCCCGACAGCACCTTGACCCGCAATTCGAGCCGGCTGAGCGTGCCCAGGGTCTGCTCCCACAGGTATTGGCGTTCGCTCTCGGCGTTGTTGACCTTGATAGCATCTAGACCCGCCAGAGTTTCGATCAGGCTCGACTGGCGTTCGGAGGCCAACGCCATGGTACGTTCCATGGTCGCCATCAACGGTTTTTGCAAGGCGTAGCCGATGCCCAGCGCCAGCGGGAAGGCCAGGACCGGAATCCACACCAGATGACCGCCGATGATGGCGATCACCATAAGGATCAGCAGGGTGAACGGCAGGTCGATCAGACTGGTCAGGGTCAAGGATGCCAGGAAGTCGCGCAGCCCTTGGAACTCATGGATGTTCTGCGCATAGCTGCCGACCCGCGCGGGGCGGTATTTCATGGCCATGCCGACGATGCGTTCGAACAACGTGGCAGAGATGATCAAATCGGTCTTTTTGCCGGCCAGGTCCAGGCACAGGCTGCGCAAGCCTTTGAGGACCAGGTCGAAGACATAGGCCAGGCCGATGCCCACTGCCAGCACCCAAAGGGTCGAAGTGGCTTGGTTGGGCACCACGCGGTCATACACGTTCATGACGAACAACGGCGCCGCCATGGCGATGATGTTGATGATCAAGCTGGCGGCGATGGCGTCGGCGTAGAGCCATTTACTGCGCAGCAGGGTGTCGCGGAACCAGGATTTGGCACGCGGGATGAGGTTGCCATGGTTGACGTCGTACTTGTGCTGGGGCTGTGCGAAAAACACTTTGCCGCTGTAGTCGTCTTCCAACGCTTCCCGAGTGATGCGCACTTCGCCGCCGTCGCTCTCGCTGAGCAGCAAGCGGGCCGTGTCTTCGCCCTCCCACCCCAACAGCACGGCGCTGCGGCCGCGCTTGAGCAGCAGCATGGCAGGCATGGCGATCGTTGGAATGTCCTGAAGCTTGCGCTGCAACAGACGCCCTTGCAGCCCCGCACGGGCCGCAGCACGAGGCAACAGTTCCGGGCTCAGACGTTGCGCGGGAAGCGGCAGGCCGGTCGTGAGCATGGCACGGCTGGCGGGTTTCTGATGCAGGACGCACAGCGTCAACAGGCTGTCGAGCAGCGGATCGTCATGTTGACTGCGGGGGTCATGGCTGAGGTGCACTCGACTGACTTCGGATTCCACGCGGGCACTCACTCCAAGCTTGCGGGGTTCGACCAGACGCCGTGGCAACGTATGGCGGCGGAATCTGGGACTTCAAAAGGGCACCGCAACGATCGCGCACACCCCAAGATTCGGTTCATAACAACTGCACAGTGCAGACGCTGCGTTTTATGGCAAAGTTCAAACCTCGCCACGGCTCGTCAAGCGGAAAAACAATCTCATTTACCAGCGCCTAAACTTCGAAGCGTCGATGCCGAAATATGAAATATTCGTCACTCAATGCCTCAAGCCTAACCGTAGATCAAGTGGATGCAAGGCGATTTTTTTCAGGATCGCGCATCCTGCAGCGGTGTGACGTACCTGGAATGGCCATCATAGAGGCATCACGCCAGAAATATCGAGGAATTCTGCCCGCGCGTCCCGTTGCAGAGCGGCTATGCTGGGAAACCCAGCGTGGTGGCAGAGGTGATTTACTTACCGATTACACCGTCTGAGCTATTGCATCCCAGCTAGTGCAAAAGTAAGAATTGGCAGCTACCAGATTTTCGATATGTCATGTTCCCAATTTGCGTGAAATTTCGACTGGGTCACGCTTTTTTCCGCGACACGTTTATTTAGCGCGTTAACCACACTTTAAGCAGTTTGCCGCTATCAGCGGCATTGCAACTCTCTTCTGTTCATACGCGCACGCGGACGTGCGAGGCCTACCGGCCGACAGAGGATCCAACCGGAGAAGGTCCAATGAGCAGTGTCGTCGCCATCGTCAAAACCATCGTAGGTCAAGTTGTTGCCGTTTCGGCAGAAGGTGTACGGCGGTTTTTGATCGAAGGCGACCGGATCTATGCCGGCGAGCAGATCCTCACTGGCGAAGCGGGTGCCGTCACCCTGGAGTTCACCGATGGCCGCATGCTGGACCTTGGCCGCGATACGCAGTGGTCTGCCAATGTGCCTGACCAAGCGGCCGAGCTGAGCGAGGCCACCGCGCAGTCCGCGCCATCGGTGCAAGAGCTGCAGCAAGCGATCGCCGCCGGTCTCGACCCGACCACTGAGCTGGAAGCACCTGCCGCCGGACAGACCGGAAACCCAGGCGGTGCTGCGGGTGGCGGTCACAGCTTCGTGCTGCTGAGCGAGGTGGGCGGTGAGGTCGATCCGACCATTGGCTACCCGACCGAACCGCTGCAGTTCGCGGCTGCCGCCGACGATGTACAGACTGCTGGGCAGGATACTAGCGCGGGGAATGCGACTGGAACCGATACAGGTACTGGAACCGGGGGCGGGACTGGAACCGGGACCGATACAGGGACTGGAACCGGGGGCGGGACCGGTACAGGGACTGGAACCGGGGGCGGGACCGGTACAGGGACCGGAACCGGGGGCGGGACTGGAACCGGGACCGATACAGGGACTGGAGGCGGGAATACTGCCACAGACCCTACTACCCTCACGGTGACGCTGGCCGCAACACCTACCGTCAGCGAAGCTGGCGGTGTGATCATCTATACCGCCACGGTCAACCGTCCTCCGCTCTCGGACCTGAGCTTGACGCTGTCCAACGGCGCCGTAATTCTTATCCCGGCCGGGCAAAGCCAGGGTACCGTCAACGTCAACGTCAATCCCGGCGACACCGTCTACGTCGATGACCGCGATGTCTCGGCCAGCATCGTCAGCGGCAGCGGTGGCGGCGAACCCGTGCTAGCCGATACCACACCGGCCGTGACACAGATTCTCGATACCATCGACACCACCACGCTTACTCTGAGCGCTACGCCCAGCGTGACCGAGGGTGGCGTAATCACCTATACCGTGGCGCTGACCAACCCGGCGCAAACCCCGGTAACCGTTACCTTGTCCAATGGCCAGACGCTGGTCATCCAGGCGGGCCAATCCACTGCCAGTATCGATGCTCCGGCCCCGGCTGACGATGCCTACGCTGGGCAGGCTCCGGTCAGCGTCAGCATCACCGGTGCCACGGGTGGTAATTTTGAAAACCTGGTCGCCGATCAATCGCCGGTCACGACGGCTGTTACTGATGTAGCCACCACTACAACTTTGTCGCTTGCAGCCACCCCGTCCGTTGCTGAAGGCGGCTCGATTGTCTATACCGCGACCTTGAGCAATCCGGCCGGCTCTCCGGTCACGGTGACCTTGAGCAACGGTCAGGTCATTACCATTGCCGCCAACCAGACTTCAGGTAGCGTTACTGTTGCTGCGCCGGGCGATGATCCGTATGTAGATGGCGGCAATGTCAGCGCACGCATCACAAATGCTACCGGCGGCAACTTTGAGAATCTGGCGGTTAATGGCGCACCGGCAGTTACCACGGTCACCGATACTATCGACACGACTACCGTCACGCTGACGGCTGCATCGTCGGTTGCTGAAGGTGGTGTCATCACCTACACCGCTTCGATAGGCGCGCCGGTAACTGGTAGCCCGGTGTTGGTAACTTTGGCGAACGGCCAGACCATCACTATCGCTGTTGGTCAAAGCTCGGGGACTGTTAACGTTCCTGTGGCTGATGATGCCTACCAAGGCAACGCTCCAGTAAGCACCAACATCACCAACGTCTCGGGCGGCAATTACGAAAACCTGATAGCTGATCAGTCGACGGTCATAACCGCCGTTACAGATGTGGCCACAACGACGACTTTGTCGCTGGCGGCTACACCTGCGGTCGCTGAAGGCGGCTCGATCGTTTACACAGCGACGTTGAGCAACCCAGCGGGCTCTCCAGTCACGGTGACGTTGAGCAACGGCCAAGTCATTACCATTGCCGCCAACCAGACTTCGGGCAGCGTTACTGTTGCTGCACCGGGCGATGATCCGTACGTCGACGGCGGCAATGTCAGCGCGCAGATCACTAACGCTACCGGCGGCAACTTCGAGAACTTGGCGGTCAATGGCGCACCGGCAGTTACCACGGTCACCGATACTATCGACACGACTACCGTCACGCTGACGGCTGCATCGTCGGTTGCTGAAGGTGGTGTCATCACCTACATCGCTTCGATAGGCGCGCCGGTAACTGGTAGCCCGGTGTTGGTAACTTTGGCGAACGGCCAGACCATCACTATCGCTGTTGGTCAAAGCTCGGGGACTGTTAACGTTCCTGTGGCTGATGATGCCTACCAAGGCAATGTCCCGGTCACTACCAACATCACCAACGTCTCGGGTGGCAACTACGAGAACCTGGTCGCTGACCAATCGCCGGTCACGACAGCTGTTACTGACGTAGCCACCACTACAACTTTGTCGCTTGCAGCCACCCCGTCCGTTGCTGAAGGCGGTTCGATCGTTTACACGGCGACGTTGAGCAACCCAGCGGGCTCTCCAGTCACGGTGACGTTGAGCAACGGTCAAGTCATTACCATTGCCGCCAACCAGACTTCGGGCAGCGTTACTGTTGCTGCGCCGGGCGATGATCCGTATGTAGATGGCGGCAATGTCAGCGCGCAGATCACCAACGCTACCGGTGGCAACTTCGAGAACTTGGCAGTAAATGGTGCACCGGCAGTTACCACGGTCACCGATACTATCGACACGACTACCGTCACGCTGACGGCTGCATCGTCGGTTGCTGAAGGTGGTGTCATCACCTACACCGCTTCGATAGGCGCGCCGGTAACTGGTAGCCCGGTGTTGGTAACTTTGGCGAACGGCCAGACCATCACTATCGCTGTTGGTCAAAGCTCGGGGACTGTTAACGTTCCTGTGGCTGATGATGCCTACCAAGGCAACGCTCCAGTAAGCACCAACATCACCAACGTCTCGGGCGGCAATTACGAAAACCTGATAGCTGATCAGTCGACGGTCATAACCGCCGTTACAGATGTGGCCACAACGACGACTTTGTCGCTGGCGGCTACACCTGCGGTCGCTGAAGGCGGCTCGATCGTTTACACAGCGACGTTGAGCAACCCAGCGGGCTCTCCAGTCACGGTGACGTTGAGCAACGGCCAAGTCATTACCATTGCCGCCAACCAGACTTCGGGCAGCGTTACTGTTGCTGCACCGGGCGATGATCCGTACGTCGACGGCGGCAATGTCAGCGCGCAGATCACTAACGCTACCGGCGGCAACTTCGAGAACTTGGCGGTCAATGGCGCACCGGCAGTTACCACGGTCACCGATACTATCGACACGACTACCGTCACGCTGACGGCTGCATCGTCGGTTGCTGAAGGTGGTGTCATCACCTACATCGCTTCGATAGGCGCGCCGGTAACTGGTAGCCCGGTGTTGGTAACTTTGGCGAACGGCCAGACCATCACTATCGCTGTTGGTCAAAGCTCGGGGACTGTTAACGTTCCTGTGGCTGATGATGCCTACCAAGGCAATGTCCCGGTCACTACCAACATCACCAACGTCTCGGGTGGCAACTACGAGAACCTGGTCGCTGACCAATCGCCGGTCACGACAGCTGTTACTGACGTAGCCACCACTACAACTTTGTCGCTTGCAGCCACCCCGTCCGTTGCTGAAGGCGGTTCGATCGTTTACACGGCGACGTTGAGCAACCCAGCGGGCTCTCCAGTCACGGTGACGTTGAGCAACGGTCAAGTCATTACCATTGCCGCCAACCAGACTTCGGGCAGCGTTACTGTTGCTGCGCCGGGCGATGATCCGTATGTAGATGGCGGCAATGTCAGCGCGCAGATCACCAACGCTACCGGTGGCAACTTCGAGAACTTGGCAGTAAATGGTGCACCGGCAGTCACTGCAGTCACCGACACTATCGACACGACTACCGTCACGCTGACGGCTGCATCGTCGGTTGCTGAAGGTGGTGTCATCACCTACACCGCTTCGATAGGCGCGCCGGTAACTGGTAGCCCGGTGTTGGTGACTTTGGCGAACGGCCAGACCATCACTATCGCTGTTGGTCAAAGCTCGGGGACTGTTAACGTTCCTGTGGCTGATGATGCCTACCAAGGCAACGCTCCAGTAAGCACCAACATCACCAACGTCTCGGGCGGCAATTACGAAAACCTGGTAGCTGATCAGTCGACGGTCACAACGGCCGTTACAGATGTGGCCACAACGACGACTTTGTCGCTGGCGGCTACACCTGCGGTCGCTGAAGGCGGCTCGATCGTTTACACAGCGACGTTGAGCAACCCGGCTGGCTCCCCAGTCACAGTGACCTTGAGCAACGGCCAAGTCATTACCATTGCGGCCAACCAGACTTCGGGTAGCGTCACTGTTGCTGCGCCGGGCGATGATCCGTACGTCGACGGCGGCAATGTTAGTGCGCGTATCACCAATGCTACTGGCGGCAACTTCGAGAACTTGGCAGTCAATGGTGCACCGGCAGTTACGGCGGTCACCGACACCATCGATACGACTACCGTCACGCTGACGGCTGCGTCGTCGGTTGCTGAGGGCGGCGTGATTACTTACACCGCTTCGGTAGGCGCGCCCGTCACAGGCACGCCTGTGATTGTCACGCTTGCCAATGGCCAAGCTATTACCATCGCTGTTGGTCAAAGCTCGGGGACCGTTAACGTTCCGGTGGCTGACGATGCCTACCAAGGCAATGCCCCGGTCACTACCAACATCACCAACGTCTCGGGAGGCAACTACGAGAACCTGGTCGCTGACCAATCGCCGGTCACGACGACTGTTACTGACGTAGCCACCACTACAACTTTGTCGCTTGCAGCCACCCCGTCCGTTGCTGAAGGCGGTTCGATCGTTTACACGGCGACGTTGAGCAACCCAGCGGGCTCTCCAGTCACGGTGACGTTGAGCAACGGTCAAGTCATTACCATTGCCGCCAACCAGACTTCGGGCAGCGTTACTGTCGCTGCACCGGGCGATGATCCGTACGTCGACGGCGGCAATGTTAGTGCGCGTATCACCAATGCTACTGGCGGCAACTTCGAAAACTTGGCGGTCAATGGTGCACCGGCGGTTACGGCGGTCACCGACACCATCGACACGACTACCGTCACGCTGACGGCTGCGTCGTCGGTTGCTGAGGGCGGCGTGATTACTTACACCGCTTCGGTAGGCGCGCCCGTCACAGGCACGCCTGTGATTGTCACGCTTGCCAATGGCCAAGTTATTACCATCGCTGTTGGTCAAAGCTCGGGGACCGTTAACGTTCCGGTGGCTGACGACGCCTACCAAGGCAACACTGCAGTAAGCACCAACATTACCAACGTCTCGGGTGGCAATTACGAAAACCTGGTAGCTGATCAGTCGACGGTCACAACCGCCGTTACAGATGTGGCCACGACGACGACTTTGTCGCTTGCGGCTACACCTTCGGTCGCTGAAGGCGGTTCGATTGTTTACACCGCTACGCTGAGCAACCCGGCCGGTACGGCGGTTACCGTCACCTTGAGCAACGGCCAAGTCATTACCATTGCGGCCAATCAGACTTCGGGCAGCGTTACTGTCGCTGCACCGGGCGATGATCCGTACGTCGACGGCGGCAACGTTAGTGCACGTATCACCAATGCTACCGGCGGCAACTTCGAGAACTTGGCAGTCAATGGTGCACCGGCAGTTACTTCCGTCACAGACACCATCGATACGACCACCGTCACGCTGACGGCTGCGTCGTCGGTTGCTGAAGGTGGTGTCATTACTTACACCGCTTCGGTGGGCGCGCCGGTAACTGGCAGTCCAGTCCTGGTGACTTTGGCGAACGGCCAGACCATTACCATCGCTGTTGGTCAAAGCTCGGGGACCATCAATGTTCCAGTCACTAATGATGTCTACCAAGGTCACGCGCCAGTCACCAATAGCATCGTAGGTGTGTCAGGCGGCAACTACGAAAACTTGGTAGCCAACCAAGTGCCAGTCACTACGCAAGTTACCGATGTTCAGGACACTACCACCGTAGTGTTGTCGGCTACCCCGTCAGTGGCAGAAGGCGGCACGATCGTCTACACAGCGACCGTCGCTTCGCCTGTAACTGGCTCGCCGGTAGTGGTCACGCTGAGCAATGGTCAGAGCATCACCATCGCAGTCGGTCAGACTTCTGGCACGGTTAACACTCCAGTAAGTAATGACGTTTATCAGGGCCACGCACCTGTCACGGCAAACATCACCACCGTATCGGGCGGCAGCTACGAGAACTTGGTAGCCAACCAAGCGCCAGTTACCACGCAAGTTACCGAGGTTCAGGACACCACCACCGTGGTGTTGTCGGCTACTCCGTCGGTCGCCGAAGGCGGCACCATCGTCTATACCGCGACTGTCGCTACGCCCGTAACTGGCTCGCCGGTAGTAGTGACGCTGAGCAATGGTCAGAGCATCACCATCGCCGTCGGCCAGACTTCTGGCACGGTTAACACCCCAGTTAGCAATGACGTTTATCAGGGCCACGCACCTGTCACGGCAAACATCACCACCGTATCGGGCGGCAGCTACGAGAACTTGGTAGCCAACCAAGCGCCAGTTACCACGCAAGTTACCGATGTTCAGGACACCACCACCGTGGTGTTGTCGGCTACTCCGTCGGTCGCCGAAGGCGGCACGATCGTCTACACCGCCACTGTCGCTTCGCCCGTAACTGGCTCACCGGTAGTGGTGACGCTGAGCAATGGTCAGAGCATCACTATCGTCGTCGGCCAGACTTCGGGCACGGTTAACACTCCAGTAAGTAATGACGTTTATCAGGGCCACGCACCTGTCACGGCAAACATCACCACCGTATCGGGCGGCAGCTACGAGAACTTGGTAGCCAACCAAGCGCCAGTTACCACGCAAGTTACCGATGCTCAGGACACCACCACCGTGGTGCTGTCGGCTACCCCGTCGGTCGCAGAAGGCGGCACCATCGTCTATACCGCGACTGTCGCTTCGCCTGTAACTGACTCGCCGGTAGTGGTCACGCTGAGCAATGGTCAGAGCATCACTATCGCGGTCGGCCAGACTTCGGGCACGGTTAACACTCCAGTAAGCAATGACGTTTATCAGGGCCACGCACCTGTTACGGCAAACATCACTACCGTATCCGGCGGCAGCTACGAGAACTTGGCTGCCGATCAAACGCCAGTCACCACAGCTGTTACCGACGTCCAAGACACTACTACTGTGGTGCTATCGGCTACCCCATCGGTCGCTGAAGGCGGCACGATCGTCTACACCGCGACCGTCGCTTCGCCTGTAACTGGTTCGCCAGTAGTGGTCGCGCTGAGCAATGGTCAGAGCATCACCATCGCGGTCGGTCAGACTTCGGGCACGGTTAACACTCCAGTAAGCAATGACGTTTATCAGGGCCACGCACCTGTTACGGCAAACATCACTACCGTATCGGGCGGCAACTACGAAAACTTGGTAGCCAACCAAGCGCCAGTCACTACGCAAGTTACCGATGTTCAGGACACCACCACCGTAGTGTTGTCGGCCACCCCGTCGGTCGCAGAAGGCGGGACGATCGTCTACACCGCGACTGTCGCTTCGCCTGTAACTGGCTCGCCGGTAGTGGTCACGCTGAGCAATGGTCAGAGCATCACCATCGCCATCGGCCAGACTTCGGGCACGGTTAACACTCCAGTAAGTAATGACGTCTACCAAGGCCACGCACCTGTCACGGCAAATATCACTACCGTATCGGGCGGCAGCTACGAGAACTTGGTAGCTAATCAGGCACCGGTCACCACGCAAGTCACCGACGTACAGGACACGACTACTGTAACTCTGACGGCGACCCCGTCTGTTGCTGAAGGCGGCTCGATTACCTACACCGCGAGCGTTAATGCACCGGTTACCGGTAGCCCGGTTGTGGTCAAACTTGCTAACGGCGAGACCATCACCATTGCTGTGGGTCAGAGCGCGGGGACTGTTACGACTCCGGTCAGCAATGATGTTTACCAAGGCCATGCGCCGGTCGATAACAGTATCGCTAGCGTCTCGGGTGGCAGCTATGAAAACTTGGTAGCCAACCAAGCGCCAGTTACTACGCAAGTCACTGATGTTCAGGACACCACCACCGTGGTGCTGTCGGCTACCCCGTCGGTTGCCGAAGGCGGCACGATCGTCTACACCGCGACTGTCGCTTCGCCTGTAACTGGGTCGCCAGTAGTGGTCGCGCTGAGCAATGGTCAGAGCATCACCATCGCGGTCGGTCAGACTTCGGGCACGGTTAACACTCCAGTAAGCAATGATGTCTACCAAGGCCACGCACCTGTTACGGCAAACATCACCACCGTATCGGGCGGCAGCTACGAGAACCTGGTAGCTAATCAGGCACCGGTCACCACACAAGTCACCGACGTACAGGACACGACTACCGTAACCCTGACGGCGACCCCGTCTGTTGCTGAAGGCGGATCGATTACCTACACCGCGAGCGTTAATGCACCGGTTACTGGTAGCCCGGTCGTGGTCAAGCTCGCCAATGGCGAGACCATTACCATTGCCGTCGGTCAAAGCGCGGGGACCGTTACGACTCCGGTCAGCAACGATGTCTATCAAGGCCATGCGCCGGTCGATAACAGCATCGCTAGCGTCTCGGGTGGCAACTACGAAAACCTGACCGCTGATCAAACACCGGTCACCACTACCGTTACTGATGTTCAAGACACTACTACTGTGGTGCTATCGGCCACCCCATCGGTCGCAGAAGGCGGCACGATCGTCTACACCGCGACTGTCGCTTCGCCTGTAACTGGTTCGCCAGTAGTGGTCACGCTGAGCAATGGTCAGAGCATCACCATCGCGGTCGGCCAGACTTCGGGCACGGTTAACACTCCAGTAAGCAATGATGTCTACCAAGGCCACGCACCTGTTACGGCAAACATCACCACCGTATCGGGCGGCAGCTACGAGAACCTGGTAGCTAATCAGGCACCGGTCACCACACAAGTCACCGACGTACAGGACACGACTACTGTAACTCTGACAGCGACCCCGTCTGTTGCTGAAGGCGGCTCGATCACCTACACCGCGAGCGTTAATGCACCGGTTACTGGTAGCCCAGTCGTGGTCAAGCTCGCCAATGGCGAGACCATTACCATTGCCGTCGGTCAAAGCGCGGGGACCGTCACGACTCCGGTCAGCAATGATGTTTACCAAGGCCATGCGCCGGTCGATAACAGCATCGCTAGCGTCTCGGGTGGCAATTACGAAAACTTGGTAGCCAACCAAGCGCCAGTTACTACGCAGGTCACTGATGTTCAGGACACCACCACTGTAGTGCTATCGGCTACCCCGTCAATTGCCGAAGGCGGCACGATCGTCTACACCGCGACTGTCGCTTCGCCTGTAACTGGTTCGCCAGTAGTGGTCGCGCTGAGCAATGGCCAGAGCATCACCATCGCGGTCGGTCAGACTTCGGGCACGGTTAACACTCCAGTAAGCAATGATGTCTACCAAGGCCACGCACCTGTTACGGCAAACATCACCACCGTATCGGGCGGCAGCTACGAGAACCTGGTAGCTAATCAGGCACCGGTCACCACACAAGTCACCGACGTACAGGACACGACTACCGTAACCCTGACGGCGACCCCGTCTGTTGCTGAAGGCGGATCGATCACCTACACCGCGAGCGTTAATGCACCGGTTACCGGTAGCCCAGTCGTGGTCAAGCTCGCCAATGGCGAGACCATCACCATTGCCGTCGGTCAAAGCGCGGGGACCGTTACGACTCCGGTCAGCAACGATGTCTACCAAGGACATGCGCCGGTCGACAACAGCATCGCTAGCGTCTCGGGTGGCAACTACGAAAACCTGACCGCTGATCAAACGCCGGTCACCACAGCTGTTACCGACGTCCAAGACACCATTACTGTGGTGCTATCGGCCACCCCATCGGTCGCAGAAGGCGGCACCATCGTCTACACCGCGACCGTCGCTTCGCCTGTAACTGGGTCGCCAGTAGTGGTCGCGCTGAGCAATGGTCAGAGCATCACTATCGCGGTCGGCCAGACTTCGGGCACGGTTAACACTCCAGTAAGCAATGACGTTTATCAGGGCCACGCACCTGTTACGGCAAACATCACTACCGTATCGGGCGGCAACTACGAAAACTTGGTAGCCAACCAAGCGCCAGTCACTACGCAAGTTACCGATGTTCAGGACACCACCACCGTAGTGTTGTCGGCCACCCCGTCGGTCGTAGAAGGCGGCACGATCGTCTACACCGCAACCGTCGCTTCACCTGTAACTGTCTCGCCGGTAGTGGTCACGCTGAGCAATGGTCAGAGCATCACCATCGCCATCGGCCAGACTTCGGGCACGGTTAACACTCCAGTAAGTAATGACGTCTACCAAGGCCACGCACCTGTCACGGCAAATATCACTACCGTATCGGGCGGCAGCTACGAGAACTTGGTAGCTAATCAGGCACCGGTCACCACGCAAGTCACCGACGTACAGGACACGACTACTGTAACTCTGACGGCGACCCTGTCTGTTGCTGAAGGCGGCTCGATTACCTACACCGCGAGCGTTAATGCACCGGTTACCGGTAGCCCGGTCGTGGTCAAACTTGCCAATGGCGAGACCATCACCATTGCCGTCGGTCAAAGCGCGGGGACCGTTACGAGTCCGGTCAGCAATGATGTTTACCAAGGCCATGCGCCGGTCGATAACAGCATCGCTAGCGTCTCGGGTGGCAATTACGAAAACTTGGTAGCCAACCAAGCGCCAGTTACTACGCAGGTCACTGATGTTCAGGACACCACTGCGGTAGTGCTCTCGGCCACCCCGTCGGTCGCCGAAGGCGGCACGATCGTCTACACCGCGACTGTGGCTTCGCCTGTGACTGGGTCGCCAGTAGTGGTCGCGCTGAGCAATGGCCAGAGCATCACCATCGCGACTGGTCAGACTTCAGGTACTGTCAGCACGCCGGTTAGCAACGATGTTTACCAGGGCCACGCCCCGGTAACCGCTAACATCACTAACGTTTCCGGCGGCAACTTCGAAAATTTGGTGGCCAACCAAGCACCAGTCACTACGCAAGTCACTGATGTTCAGGACACCACTACCGTGGTGCTTTCGGCCACCCCATCGGTCGCTGAAGGCGGCACCATCGTCTATACCGCGACTGTTGCTTCGCCTGTAACTGCCTCGCCGGTAGTGGTCACGCTGAGCAATGGCCAGAGCATCACTATTGCGGTCGGTCAGACTTCTGGCACAGTTAACATTCCAGTGAGCAACGACGTTTATCAGGGCCACGCACCTGTCACGGCAAACATCACCACCGTATCGGGCGGCAGCTACGAGAACCTAGTAGCTAATCAGGCGCCGGTCACCACGCAAGTCACCGACGTACAGGACACGACTACCGTAACCCTGACGGCGACCCCGTCTGTTGCTGAAGGCGGATCGATAACCTACACCGCGAGCGTTAATGCACCGGTTACTGATAGCCCAGTCGTGGTCAAGCTCGCCAATGGCGAGACCATTACTATTGCTGTGGGTCAAAGCGCGGGGACCGTCACGACTCCGGTCAGCAATGATGTTTACCAAGGCCATGCGCCGGTCGATAACAGCATCGCTAGCGTCTCGGGTGGCAATTACGAAAACTTGGTAGCCAACCAAGCGCCAGTTACTACGCAGGTCACTGATGTTCAGGACACCACTGCGGTAGTGCTCTCGGCCACCCCGTCGGTCGCCGAAGGCGGCACGATCGTCTACACCGCGACCGTCGCTTCGCCTGTAACTGGCTCGCCGGTAGTGGTCACGCTGAGCAATGGTCAGAGCATCACCATCGCAGTCGGTCAGACTTCTGGCACGGTTAACACTCCAGTAAGTAATGACGTCTACCAAGGCCACGCACCTGTCACGGCAAACATCACCACCGTATCGGGCGGCAACTTCGAGAACTTAGTAGCCGACCAAGCGCCAGTTACTACGCAAGTCACTGATGTTCAGGACACCACCACCGTGGTGCTATCGGCTACCCCGTCGGTTGCCGAAGGCGGCACGATCGTCTACACCGCGACTGTCGCTTCGCCTGTAACTGGTTCGCCAGTAGTAGTCGCGCTGAGCAATGGCCAGAGCATCACCATCGCGGTCGGCCAGACCTCTGGCACGGTTAACACTCCAGTAAGTAATGACGTCTACCAAGGCCACGCACCTGTCACGGCAAACATCACCACCGTATCGGGCGGCAGCTACGAGAACTTGGTAGCTAATCAGGCGCCGGTCACCACGCAAGTCACCGACGTACAGGACACGACTACCGTAACCCTGACGGCGACCCCGTCTGTTGCTGAAGGCGGCTCGATCACTTACACCGCCAGCGTCAACGCACCGGTTACTGATAGCCCAGTCGTGGTCAAGCTCGCCAATGGCGAGACCATCACTATTGCCGTCGGTCAAAGCGCGGGGACCGTTACGACTCCGGTCAGCAACGATGTCTACCAAGGACATGCGCCGGTCGACAACAGCATCGCTAGCGTCTCGGGTGGCAACTACGAAAACCTGACCGCTGATCAAACGCCGGTCACCACAACCGTTACTGATGTTCAAGACACCACCACTGTAGTGCTATCGGCTACCCCGTCTGTTGCAGAAGGCGGCTCGATCACCTACACCGCGAGCGTTAATGCACCGGTTACTGGTAGCCCGGTCGTGGTCAAGCTCGCCAATGGCGAGACCATTACCATTGCCGTCGGTCAAAGCGCGGGGACCGTTACGACTCCGGTCAGCAACGATGTCTATCAAGGCCATGCGCCGGTCGATAACAGCATCGCTAGCGTCTCGGGTGGCAACTACGAAAACCTGACCGCTGATCAAACACCGGTCACCACAGCTGTTACCGACGTCCAAGACACTACTACTGTGGTGCTATCGACTACCCCATCGGTCGCTGAAGGCGGCACGATCGTCTACACCGCGACCGTCGCTTCGCCTGTAACTGGTTCGCCAGTAGTGGTCACGCTGAGCAATGGTCAGAGCATCACTATCGCGGTCGGACAGACTTCGGGCACGGTTAACACTCCAGTAAGCAATGACGTTTATCAGGGCCACGCACCTGTTACGGCAAACATCACTACCGTATCCGGCGGCAGCTACGAGAACTTGGCTGCCGATCAAACGCCGGTCACCACAGCTGTTACCGACGTCCAAGACACTACTACTGTGGTGCTATCGGCTACCCCATCGGTCGCTGAAGGCGGCACGATCGTCTACACCGCGACTGTCGCTTCGCCTGTAACTGGTTCGCCGGTAGTAGTCACGCTGAGCAATGGTCAGAGCATTACCATCGCAGTAGGCCAGACCTCTGGCACGGTTAACACTCCGGTTAGCAACGACGTTTATCAGGGCCACGCACCTGTCACGGCAAACATCACCACCGTATCGGGTGGCAGTTACGAGAACTTGGTAGCCAATCAGTCACCTGTTACCACGCAAGTCACCGACGTACAGGACACTACTACTGTAACTCTGACGGCGACCCCGTCTGTTGCTGAAGGCGGCTCGATCACCTATACCGCCAGCGTTAACGCGCCGGTTACTGGTAGCCCGGTCGTGGTCAAACTTGCCAATGGCGAGACCATCACCATTGCCGTCGGTCAAAGCGCGGGGACCGTTACGACTCCGGTCAGCAACGATGTCTACCAAGGACATGCGCCGGTCGACAACAGCATCGCTAGTGTCTCGGGTGGCAATTACGAAAACTTGGTAGCCAACCAAGCGCCAGTTACTACGCAGGTCACTGATGTTCAGGACACCACTGCGGTAGTGCTCTCGGCCACCCCGTCGGTCGCCGAAGGCGGCACGATCGTCTACACCGCAACCGTCGCTTCACCTGTAACTGTCTCGCCGGTAGTGGTCACGCTGAGCAATGGTCAGAGCATCACCATCGCGGTCGGCCAGACTTCGGGCACGGTTAACACTCCGGTAAGCAACGACGTTTACCAAGGCCACGCACCTGTCACGGCAAACATCACCACCGTATCGGGCGGCAGCTACGAGAACTTGGTAGCTAATCCAGCGGCCGTCACTACCGCTGTTACCGATACGATCGATACCACTACCGTAACGCTGACAGCAACACCGTCCGTTGCCGAAGGCGGCTTGATCACTTACACCGCCAGCGTTAATGCACCAGTTACTGGTAGCCCGGTCGTGGTCAAGCTCGCCAATGGCGAGACCATCACCATTGCCGTCGGTCAAAGTGCGGGGACCGTCACGACTCCGGTCAGCAATGATGTCTACCAAGGCCATGCGCCGGTTGATAACAGCATCGCTAGTGTCTCGGGTGGCAACTACGAAAACCTGAACGCCGATCAAACCCCAGTCACTACAACCGTTAGCGATGTTCAAGACACCACTACTGTGGTGCTGTCGGCCACCCCATCCGTCGCTGAAGGCGGCACCATCGTCTACACCGCGACTGTCGCTTCGCCTGTAACTGGTTCGCCAGTAGTGGTCACGCTGAGCAATGGTCAGAGCATTACCATCGCAGTCGGTCAGACTTCTGGCACGGTTAACACTCCAGTAAGTAATGACGTTTATCAGGGCCACGCACCTGTCACGGCAAACATCACCACCGTATCGGGCGGCAGCTACGAGAACCTGGTAGCTAATCAGGCACCGGTCACCACACAAGTCACCGACGTACAGGACACGACTACCGTAACCCTGACGGCGACCCCGTCTGTTGCTGAAGGCGGATCGATAACCTACACCGCGAGCGTTAATGCACCGGTTACCGGTAGCCCAGTCGTGGTCAAGCTCGCCAATGGCGAGACCATCACCATTGCCGTCGGTCAAAGCGCGGGGACCGTTACGACTCCGGTCAGCAACGATGTCTACCAAGGACATGCGCCGGTCGACAACAGCATCGCTAGTGTCTCGGGTGGCAATTACGAAAACTTGGTAGCCAACCAAGCGCCAGTTACTACGCAGGTCACTGATGTTCAGGACACCACTGCGGTAGTGCTCTCGGCCACCCCGTCGGTCGCCGAAGGCGGCACGATCGTCTACACCGCAACCGTCGCTTCACCTGTAACTGTCTCGCCGGTAGTGGTCACGCTGAGCAATGGTCAGAGCATCACCATCGCGGTCGGCCAGACTTCGGGCACGGTTAACACTCTGGTAAGCAACGACGTTTACCAAGGCCACGCACCTGTTACGGCAAACATCACCACCGTATCGGGCGGCAGCTACGAGAACTTGGTAGCTAATCAGGCACCGGTCACCACGCAAGTCACCGACGTACAGGACACGACTACCGTAACCCTGACGGCGACCCCGTTTGTTGCTGAAGGCGGATCGATCACCTACACCGCCAGCGTTAATGCACCGGTTACCGGTAGCCCAGTCGTGGTCAAGCTCGCCAATGGCGAGACCATCACCATTGCCGTCGGTCAAAGTGCGGGGACCGTCACGACTCCGGTCAGCAATGATGTCTACCAAGGCCATGCGCCGGTTGATAACAGCATCGCTAGCGTCTCGGGTGGCAACTACGAAAACCTGAACGCCGATCAAACCCCAGTCACCACGACCGTTACCGATGTTCAAGACACCACTACTGTGGTGCTGTCGGCCACCCCATCCGTCGCTGAAGGCGGCACCATCGTCTACACCGCGACTGTCGCTTCGCCTGTAACTGGTTCGCCAGTAGTGGTCACGCTGAGCAATGGTCAGAGCATTACCATCGCAGTAGGCCAGACCTCTGGCACGGTTAACACTCCGGTTAGCAACGACGTTTATCAGGGCCACGCACCTGTCACGGCAAACATCACCACCGTATCGGGTGGCAGTTACGAGAACTTGGTAGCCAATCAGTCACCTGTTACCACGCAAGTCACCGACGTACAGGACACTACTACTGTAACTCTGACGGCGACCCCGTCTGTTGCTGAAGGCGGATCGATCACCTACACCGCCAGCGTTAATGCACCGGTTACCGGTAGCCCAGTCGTGGTCAAGCTCGCCAATGGCGAGACCATCACCATTGCCGTCGGTCAAAGCGCGGGGACCGTTACGACTCCGGTCAGCAACGATGTCTATCAAGGCCATGCGCCGGTCGATAACAGCATCGCTAGCGTCTCGGGTGGCAACTACGAAAACCTGGCCGCCGATCAAACACCGGTCACCACAACCGTTACTGATGTTCAAGACACTACTACTGTGGTGCTATCGGCCACCCCATCGGTCGCAGAAGGCGGCACGATCGTCTACACCGCGACTGTCGCTTCGCCTGTAACTGGTTCGCCAGTAGTGGTCACGCTGAGCAATGGTCAGAGCATCACCATCGCGGTCGGCCAGACTTCGGGCACGGTTAACACTCCAGTAAGTAATGACGTCTACCAAGGCCACGCACCTGTCACGGCGAACATCACTACCGTATCGGGCGGCAGCTACGAGAACTTGGTAGCTAATCAGGCGCCGGTCACCACGCAAGTCACCGACGTGCAGGACACGACTACCGTAACCCTGACGGCAACCCCGTCTGTTGCTGAAGGCGGCTCGATCACCTATACCGCCAGCGTTAACGCGCCGGTTACTGGTAGCCCGGTCGTGGTCAAACTTGCCAATGGCGAGACCATCACCATTGCCGTCGGTCAAAGCGCGGGGACCGTTACGACTCCGGTCAGCAACGATGTCTACCAAGGACATGCGCCGGTCGACAACAGCATCGCTAGTGTCTCGGGTGGCAACTACGAAAACCTGAACGCCGATCAAACCCCAGTCACCACGACCGTTACCGATGTTCAAGACACCACTACTGTGGTGCTATCGGCCACCCCATCGGTCGCAGAAGGCGGCACCATCGTCTACACCGCGACTGTCGCTTCGCCTGTAACTGGTTCGCCAGTAGTAGTCACGCTGAGCAATGGTCAGAGCATCACCATCGCAGTCGGTCAGACTTCTGGCACGGTTAACACTCCAGTAAGTAATGACGTTTATCAGGGCCACGCACCTGTCACGGCAAACATCACTACCGTATCGGGCGGCAGCTACGAGAACCTGGTAGCTAATCAGGCACCGGTCACCACGCAAGTCACCGACGTACAGGACACGACTACTGTAACTCTGACAGCGACCCCGTCTGTTGCTGAAGGCGGATCGATAACCTACACCGCGAGCGTTAATGCACCGGTTACCGGTAGCCCAGTCGTGGTCAAGCTCGCCAATGGCGAGACCATCACCATTGCCGTCGGTCAAAGCGCGGGGACCGTTACGACTCCGGTCAGCAACGATGTCTACCAAGGACATGCGCCGGTCGACAACAGCATCGCTAGTGTCTCGGGTGGCAATTACGAAAACTTGGTAGCCAACCAAGCGCCAGTTACTACGCAGGTCACTGATGTTCAGGACACCACTGCGGTAGTGCTCTCGGCCACCCCGTCGGTCGCCGAAGGCGGCACGATCGTCTACACCGCAACCGTCGCTTCACCTGTAACTGTCTCGCCGGTAGTGGTCACGCTGAGCAATGGTCAGAGCATCACCATCGCGGTCGGCCAGACTTCGGGCACGGTTAACACTCTGGTAAGCAACGACGTTTACCAAGGCCACGCACCTGTTACGGCAAACATCACCACCGTATCGGGCGGCAGCTACGAGAACTTGGTAGCTAATCAGGCACCGGTCACCACGCAAGTCACCGACGTACAGGACACGACTACCGTAACCCTGACGGCGACCCCGTTTGTTGCTGAAGGCGGATCGATCACCTACACCGCCAGCGTTAATGCACCGGTTACCGGTAGCCCAGTCGTGGTCAAGCTCGCCAATGGCGAGACCATCACCATTGCCGTCGGTCAAAGTGCGGGGACCGTCACGACTCCGGTCAGCAATGATGTCTACCAAGGCCATGCGCCGGTTGATAACAGCATCGCTAGCGTCTCGGGTGGCAACTACGAAAACCTGAACGCCGATCAAACCCCAGTCACCACGACCGTTACCGATGTTCAAGACACCACTACTGTGGTGCTGTCGGCCACCCCATCCGTCGCTGAAGGCGGCACCATCGTCTACACCGCGACTGTCGCTTCGCCTGTAACTGGTTCGCCAGTAGTGGTCACGCTGAGCAATGGTCAGAGCATTACCATCGCAGTAGGCCAGACCTCTGGCACGGTTAACACTCCGGTTAGCAACGACGTTTATCAGGGCCACGCACCTGTCACGGCAAACATCACCACCGTATCGGGTGGCAGTTACGAGAACTTGGTAGCCAATCAGTCACCTGTTACCACGCAAGTCACCGACGTACAGGACACTACTACTGTAACTCTGACGGCGACCCCGTCTGTTGCTGAAGGCGGATCGATCACCTACACCGCCAGCGTTAATGCACCGGTTACCGGTAGCCCAGTCGTGGTCAAGCTCGCCAATGGCGAGACCATCACCATTGCCGTCGGTCAAAGCGCGGGGACCGTTACGACTCCGGTCAGCAACGATGTCTACCAAGGACATGCGCCGGTCGACAACAGCATCGCTAGTGTCTCGGGTGGCAATTACGAAAACTTGGTAGCCAACCAAGCGCCAGTTACTACGCAGGTCACTGATGTTCAGGACACCACTGCGGTAGTGCTCTCGGCCACCCCGTCGGTCGCCGAAGGCGGCACGATCGTCTACACCGCAACCGTCGCTTCACCTGTAACTGTCTCGCCGGTAGTGGTCACGCTGAGCAATGGTCAGAGCATCACCATCGCGGTCGGCCAGACTTCGGGCACGGTTAACACTCCAGTAAGTAATGACGTCTACCAAGGCCACGCACCTGTTACGGCAAACATCACCACCGTATCGGGCGGCAGCTACGAGAACTTGGTAGCTAATCAGGCACCGGTCACCACGCAAGTCACCGACGTACAGGACACGACTACCGTAACCCTGACGGCGACCCCGTTTGTTGCTGAAGGCGGATCGATCACCTACACCGCCAGCGTTAATGCACCGGTTACCGGTAGCCCAGTCGTGGTCAAGCTCGCCAATGGCGAGACCATCACCATTGCCGTCGGTCAAAGTGCGGGGACCGTCACGACTCCGGTCAGCAATGATGTCTACCAAGGCCATGCGCCGGTTGATAACAGCATCGCTAGCGTCTCGGGTGGCAACTACGAAAACCTGAACGCCGATCAAACCCCAGTCACCACGACCGTTACCGATGTTCAAGACACCACTACTGTGGTGCTGTCGGCCACCCCATCCGTCGCTGAAGGCGGCACCATCGTCTACACCGCGACTGTCGCTTCGCCTGTAACTGGTTCGCCAGTAGTGGTCACGCTGAGCAATGGTCAGAGCATTACCATCGCAGTAGGCCAGACCTCTGGCACGGTTAACACTCCAGTAAGCAATGACGTTTATCAGGGCCACGCACCTGTTACGGCAAACATCACCACCGTATCGGGCGGCAGCTACGAGAACCTGGTAGCTAATCAGGCACCGGTCACCACGCAAGTCACCGACGTACAGGACACGACTACTGTAACTCTGACAGCGACCCCGTCGGTTGCCGAAGGCGGCACGATCGTCTACACCGCGACCGTCGCTTCGCCTGTAACTGGCTCGCCGGTAGTGGTCACGCTGAGCAATGGTCAGAGCATCACCATCGCAGTCGGCCAGGCTTCCGGTACCGTCAACACTCCGGTTAGCAACGATGTTTATCAGGGTCACGCTCCGGTAACTACCAACATCACCAGTGTTTCCGGCGGCAATTTTGAGAACCTAGAAGCAAATCCTGCAACGGTTACTACACAAGTGACCGATGTCCAAGACACTACTACCGTAACCCTGACGGCAACCCCGTCCGTTGTCGAAGGCGGCTCGATCACCTACACCGCCAGCGTCAATGCACCCGTTACTGGTAGCCCAGTCGTGGTCAAACTTGCCAATGGCGAGACCATCACCATTGCCGTCGGTCAAAGTGCGGGGACCGTCACGACTCCGGTCAGCAATGATGTCTACCAAGGCCATGCGCCGGTTGATAACAGCATCGCTAGTGTCTCGGGTGGCAACTACGAAAACCTGAACGCCGATCAAACCCCAGTCACTACAACCGTTAGCGATGTTCAAGACACCACTACTGTGGTGCTGTCGGCCACCCCATCCGTCGCTGAAGGCGGCACCATCGTCTACACCGCGACTGTCGCTTCGCCTGTAACTGGTTCGCCAGTAGTGGTCACGCTGAGCAATGGTCAGAGCATTACCATCGCAGTCGGTCAGACTTCTGGCACGGTTAACACTCCAGTAAGTAATGACGTTTATCAGGGCCACGCACCTGTCACGGCAAACATCACGACCGTATCGGGCGGCAGCTACGAGAACCTGGTAGCTAATCAGGCACCGGTCACCACGCAAGTCACCGACGTACAGGACACGACTACTGTAACTCTGACGGCGACTCCGTCTGTTGCTGAAGGCGGCTCGATTACCTACACCGCGAGCGTTAATGCACCGGTTACCGGTAGCCCGGTCGTGGTCAAACTTGCCAATGGCGAGACCATTACTATTGCTGTGGGTCAAAGCGCGGGGACCGTCACGACTCCGGTCAGCAACGATGTCTACCAAGGTCATGCGCCTGTAGATAACAGCATCGCTAGCGTTTCAGGCGGCAACTACGAAAACCTAGTAGCCAACCAAGCGCCAGTTACTACGCAGGTCACTGATGTTCAGGACACCACTACCGTGGTGTTGTCGGCCACCCCGTCGGTCGCCGAAGGCGGTACGATCGTCTACACCGCGACTGTCGCTTCGCCTGTAACTGGTTCGCCAGTAGTGGTCGCGCTGAGCAATGGTCAGAGCATCACCATCGCGACTGGTCAGACTTCAGGTAGTGTCAGCACGCCGGTTAACAACGATGTTTACCAAGGCCACGCCCCGGTAACCGCTAACATCACTAACGTTTCCGGCGGCAACTTCGAAAATTTGGTGGCCAACCAAGCGCCAGTCACTACGCAGGTCACTGATGTTCAAGACACCACTACCGTGGTGCTCTCGGCCACCCCATCGGTCGCCGAAGGCGGCACGATCGTCTACACCGCAACCGTCGCTTCGCCTGTAACCGACTCGCCAGTAGTCGTCACGCTGAGTAACGGCCAGAGCATCACCATTGCGGTTGGCCAGACTTCCGGTACCGTTGATACCCCGGTCAGCAATGACGTCTACCAAGGTCATGACCCAGTAACCGCCAACATTACCAATGTCGCCGGTGGCAACTATGAGAACTTGGTAGCTAACCAAGCACCAGTCATTACACAAGTTACCGATGTTCAGGACACCACCACCGTAGTGTTGTCGGCTACCCCTTCGGTCGCCGAAGGCGGCACCATCGTCTATACCGCGACTGTCGCTTCGCCTGTAACTGGGTCGCCAGTAGTGGTCACCCTGAGCAACGGTCAAAACATCACCATCGCGGTTGGCCAGACCTCCGGTACCGTCAACACTCCGGTTAGCAACGACGTTTATCAGGGCCACGCACCTGTCACGGCAAATATCACCACCGTATCGGGCGGCAGCTACGAGAACTTGGTAGCTAATCCAGCGGCCGTCACTACCGCTGTTACCGATACGATCGATACCACTACCTTAACGCTGACAGCAACACCGTCCGTTGCCGAAGGCGGCTCGATCACTTACACCGCCAGCGTCAATGCACCGGTTACTGGAAGCCCGGTCGTGGTCAAGCTCGCCAATGGCGAGACCATTACCATTGCCGTCGGTCAAAGCGCGGGGACCGTTACGACTCCGGTCAGCAACGATGTCTATCAAGGCCATGCGCCGGTCGATAACAGCATCGCTAGCGTCTCGGGTGGCAACTACGAAAACCTGGCCGCCGATCAAACACCGGTCACCACAACCGTTACTGATGTTCAAGACACCACCGCTGTGGTGCTGTCGGCCACCCCATCCGTCGCTGAAGGCGGCACGATCGTCTACACCGCGACTGTCGCTTCGCCTGTAACTGTCTCGCCGGTAGTGGTCACGCTGAGCAATGGTCAGAGCATCACCATCGCGGTCGGCCAGACTTCGGGCACGGTTAACACTCCAGTAAGTAATGACGTCTACCAAGGCCACGCACCTGTCACGGCAAATATCACCACCGTATCGGGCGGCAGCTACGAGAACTTGGTAGCTAATCAGGCACCGGTCACCACGCAAGTCACCGACGTACAGGACACGACTACTGTAACTCTGACGGCGACCCCGTCTGTTGCTGAAGGCGGCTCGATTACCTACACCGCGAGCGTTAATGCACCAGTTACTGGTAGCCCGGTCGTGGTCAAGCTCGCCAATGGCGAGACCATCACCATTGCCGTCGACCAGAGCTCCGGCACTGCCACGACTCCGGTTAGCAACGACGTCTATGTGGGCCATGCTGCTGTCACCAACAGCATCAGCAACGTCTCGGGTGGCAACTACGAAAACCTGGTCGCGACCCAAGGCAACGTGACCACGACCGTGACCGATACAGTCGACACCTCGACCGTGACCCTGACCGCTACCCCGTCGGTCGCCGAAGGTGGCTCGATCGTCTACACCGCCAGCGTCAGCGCACCGGTTACCGGCTCCCCAGTCGTGGTCAAACTCGCCAACGGCGAAACCATCACTATCGCCGTCGGACAGAGCTCCGGCACTGCCACGACTCCGGTCACTAATGATGTTTATGTCGGCCATGCTGCTGTGACTAACAGCATCAGCAACGTCTCGGGTGGCAACTACGAAAACCTGGTCGCGACCCAAGGCAACGTGACCACGACCGTGACCGACACGGTCGATAATTCGACCGTGACCCTGACCGCCACCCCATCGGTAGCTGAAGGTGGCTCGATCGTTTACACCGCCAGCGTCAGCGCTCCGGTTACCGGCACGCCTGTCGTAGTCAAACTCGCCAACGGCGAAATCATCACCATCGCCGTCGGCCAGAGCTCTGGCACCGCCACGACTCCGGTCACTAATGATGTTTATGTCGGCCATGCTGCTGTGACTAACAGCATCAGCAACGTCTCGGGTGGCAACTACGAAAACCTGGTCGCGACCCAAGGCAACGTGACCACGACCGTGACCGACACGGTCGATAATTCGACCGTGACCCTGACCGCCACCCCATCGGTAGCTGAAGGTGGCTCGATCGTTTACACCGCCAGTGTCAGCGCACCGGTTACCGGCTCCCCGGTTGTGGTGAAACTCGCCAACGGCGAAACCATCACCATCGCCGTCGGCCAGAGCTCCGGCACTGCCACGACCCCGGTTAGCAACGACGTCTATGTGGGCCACACCGCCGTCGCCAACAACATCACCACAGTCTCAGGCGGCAACTACGAGAACTTGGTTGCTAACCAGGGTGCTGTAACGACCACAGTCACTGACACAGTCGATACTTCGACCGTGACCCTGACCGCTACCCCGTCGGTCGCCGAAGGTGGCTCGATCGTCTACACCGCCAGCGTCAGCGCACCGGTTACCGGCTCCCCAGTCGTGGTCAAACTCGCCAACGGCGAAACCATCACTATCGCCGTCGGCCAGAGCTCCGGCACTGCCACGACTCCGGTCACTAATGATGTTTATGTCGGCCATGCTGCTGTGACTAACAGCATCAGCAACGTCTCGGGTGGCAACTACGAAAACCTGGTCGCGACCCAAGGCAACGTGACCACGACCGTGACCGACACGGTCGATAATTCGACCGTGACCCTGACCGCTACCCCATCGGTAGCTGAAGGTGGCTCGATCGTTTACACCGCCAGCGTCAGCGCTCCGGTTACCGGCACGCCTGTCGTAGTCAAACTCGCCAACGGCGAAATCATCACCATCGCCGTCGGCCAGAGCTCTGGCACCGCCACGACTCCGGTCACTAATGATGTTTATGTCGGCCATGCTGCTGTGACTAACAGCATCAGCAACGTCTCGGGTGGCAACTACGAAAACCTGGTCGCGACTCAAGGCAACGTGACCACGACCGTGACCGACACGGTCGATAATTCGACCGTGACCCTGACCGCCACCCCATCGGTAGCTGAAGGTGGCTCGATCGTTTACACCGCCAGCGTCAGCGCACCGGTTACCGGCACGCCTGTCGTGGTGAAACTCGCTAACGGCGAGACCATCACCATCGCCGTCGGCCAGAGCTCTGGCACCGCCACGACTCCGGTTAGCAACGACGTCTATGTAGGCCACACCGCCATCGCCAACAACATCACCACAGTCTCAGGCGGCAACTACGAGAACTTGGTTGCTAACCAGGGTGCTGTAACGACCACAGTCACTGACACAGTCGATACTTCGACCGTGACCCTGACCGCTACCCCGTCGGTCGCCGAAGGTGGCTCGATCGTCTACACCGCCAGCGTCAGCGCACCGGTTACCGGCTCCCCAGTCGTGGTCAAACTCGCCAACGGCGAAACCATCACTATCGCCGTCGGCCAGAGCTCCGGCACTGCCACGACTCCGGTCACTAATGATGTTTATGTCGGCCATGCTGCTGTGACTAACAGCATCAGCAACGTCTCGGGTGGCAACTACGAAAACCTGGTCGCGACCCAAGGCAACGTGACCACGACCGTGACCGACACGGTCGATAATTCGACCGTGACCCTGACCGCCACCCCATCGGTAGCTGAAGGTGGCTCGATCGTTTACACCGCCAGTGTCAGCGCACCGGTTACCGGCTCCCCGGTTGTGGTGAAACTCGCCAACGGCGAAACCATCACCATCGCCGTCGGCCAGAGCTCCGGCACTGCCACGACCCCGGTTAGCAACGACGTCTATGTGGGCCACACCGCCGTCGCCAACAACATCACCACAGTCTCAGGCGGCAACTACGAGAACTTGGTTGCTAACCAGGGTGCTGTAACGACCACAGTCACTGACACAGTCGATACTTCGACCGTGACCCTGACCGCTACCCCGTCGGTCGCCGAAGGTGGCTCGATCGTCTACACCGCCAGCGTCAGCGCACCGGTTACCGGCTCCCCAGTCGTGGTCAAACTCGCCAACGGCGAAACCATCACTATCGCCGTCGGCCAGAGCTCCGGCACTGCCACGACTCCGGTCACTAATGATGTTTATGTCGGCCATGCTGCTGTGACTAACAGCATCAGCAACGTCTCGGGTGGCAACTACGAAAACCTGGTCGCGACCCAAGGCAACGTGACCACGACCGTGACCGACACGGTCGATAATTCGACCGTGACCCTGACCGCTACCCCATCGGTAGCTGAAGGTGGCTCGATCGTTTACACCGCCAGCGTCAGCGCTCCGGTTACCGGCACGCCTGTCGTAGTCAAACTCGCCAACGGCGAAATCATCACCATCGCCGTCGGCCAGAGCTCTGGCACCGCCACGACTCCGGTCACTAATGATGTTTATGTCGGCCATGCTGCTGTGACTAACAGCATCAGCAACGTCTCGGGTGGCAACTACGAAAACCTGGTCGCGACTCAAGGCAACGTGACCACGACCGTGACCGACACGGTCGATAATTCGACCGTGACCCTGACCGCCACCCCATCGGTAGCTGAAGGTGGCTCGATCGTTTACACCGCTAGCGTCAGCGCTCCGGTTACCGGCACGCCTGTCGTGGTGAAACTCGCTAACGGCGAGACCATTACCATTGCGGTCGGCCAGAGTTCCGGCACTGCTACTACACCAGTTACTAACGATGTGTACGTTGGCCATGCTGCTGTCACCAACAGCATCAGCAACGTCTCAGGAGGCAACTACGAAAGCCTCGTCGCTAATCAGGGTGCTGTAACGACCACTGTTACTGACACAGTCGACACCTCGACCGTGACCCTGACCGCTACTCCGTCGGTAGCCGAAGGCGGTTCGATCGTTTACACCGCCAGCGTCAGCGCGCCGGTAACTGGCTCTCCGGTTGTGGTGAAACTCGCCAATGGCGAGACCATCACCATTGCTGTTGGCCAGAGCTCCGGCACTGCCACGACTCCGGTTAGCAACGACGTCTATGTGGGCCATGCTGCTGTAACCAACAACATCGCTACGGTGTCGGGTGGTAATTACGAAAACTTGGTTGCTAATCAGGGCGCTGTAACCACCACAATCACTGACACAGTCGATACTTCGACCGTGACCCTGACCGCTACTCCGTCGGTAGCCGAAGGCGGTTCGATCGTTTACACAGCCAGCATTAGCGCGCCGGTGACCGGCTCCCCGGTTGTGGTGAAACTCGCTAACGGCGAGACCATCACCATCGCCGTCGGCCAGAGTTCCGGCACTGCCACCACACCAGTTACTAACGATGTGTACGTTGGCCATGCTGCTGTGACCAACAGCATTAGCAACGTCTCGGGCGGCAACTACGAGAGCCTCGTCGCTAATCAGGGCACTGTAACCACCGCAGTCACTGACACAGTCGATACTTCGACCGTGACCCTGACCGCTACTCCGTCGGTAGCCGAAGGCGGTTCGATCGTTTACACCGCCAGCGTCAGCGCGCCGGTGACTGGCTCTCCGGTTGTGGTGAAACTCGCCAATGGCGAGACCATCACCATTGCTGTTGGCCAGAGTTCCGGCACTGCCACCACACCAGTTACTAACGATGTGTACGTTGGCCATGCTGCTGTCACCAACAGCATCAGCAACGTCTCGGGCGGCAACTACGAGAGCCTCGTCGCTAATCAGGGCACTGTAACCACCGCAGTCACTGACACAGTCGACACTTCGACCGTAACCCTGACCGCCACCCCATCGGTCGCCGAAGGTGGCTCGATCGTTTACACCGCTAGTGTCAGCGCTCCGGCAACTGGTTCCCCGGTTGTGGTGAAACTCGCCAACGGCGAGACCATCACCATCGCTGTCGGCCAGAGCTCCGGCACTGCCACGACTCCGGTTAGCAACGACGTCTATGTGGGCCATGCTGCTGTAACCAACAACATCGCTACGGTGTCGGGTGGTAATTACGAAAACTTGGTTGCTAATCAGGGCGCTGTAACCACCACAGTCACTGACACAGTCGATACTTCGACCGTGACCCTGACCGCTACCCCGTCGGTAGCCGAAGGCGGTTCGATCGTTTACACCGCCAGCGTCAGCGCCCCGGTAACTGGCTCTCCGGTTGTGGTAAAACTCGCCAATGGCGAAACCATTACCATCGCCGTTGGCCAGAGTTCCGGCACTGCCACCACACCAGTTACTAACGATGTGTACGTTGGCCATGCTGCTGTCACCAACAGCATTAGCAACGTCTCGGGCGGCAACTACGAAAGCCTCGTCGCTAATCAGGGCACTGTAACCACCGCAGTCACTGACACAATCGATATTTCAACCGTGACCCTGACCGCCACCCCATCGGTAGCCGAAGGCGGTTCGATCGTTTACACCGCCAGCGTTAGCGCGCCGGTGACCGGCTCCCCGGTTGTGGTGAAACTCACCAATGGCGAAACCATCACCATCGCCGTTGGCCAGAGCTCCGGCACCGCCACGACTCCGGTTAGCAACGACGTCTATGTGGGCCATGCTGCTGTAACCAACAACATCGCTACGGTGTCGGGTGGTAATTACGAAAACTTGGTTGCTAATCAGGGCGCTGTAACCACCACAGTCACTGACACAGTCGATACTTCGACCGTGACCCTGACTGCTACCCCGTCGGTAGCCGAAGGCGGTTCGATCGTTTACACCGCCAGCGTCAGCGCGCCGGTGACCGGCTCCCCGGTTGTGGTGAAACTCACCAATGGCGAAACCATCACCATTGCCGTTGGCCAGAGCTCCGGCACCGTCATGACCCCGGTCACTAATGATGTTTACGTCGGCCATGCTGCTGTCACCAACAGCATCAGCAACGTCGCGGGAGGCAACTACGAAAGCCTGATCGCGACCCAAGGCAACGTGACCACGGCCGTGACCGACACGGTCGACACTTCGACCGTAACCCTGACCGCCACCCCATCGGTCGCCGAAGGTGGCTCGATCGTCTACACCGCTAGCGTCAGCGCACCGGTTACCGGCACGCCTGTCGTGGTGAAACTCGCCAATGGCGAGACCATTACCATTGCAGTCGGCCAGAGCTCCGGCACTGCCACGACCCCGGTCACTAACGACGTGTATGTCGGTCACGCCGCTGTCACCAACAACATCAGCAGCGTCTCTGGCGGCAACTACGAAAACCTCGTCGCTAACAAAGCCGCTGTAACGACCACCGTCACCGACGTAGTCGACACTTCGACCGTAACCCTAACTGCTACCCCATCGGTCGCCGAAGGCGGCTCGGTCGTCTACACCGCGACCGTCAGCGCCCCAGTCACCGGCACGCCTGTCGTGGTGAAACTCGCCAACGGCGAAACCATCACCATTGCCGTCGGCCAGAGCTCGGGCACCGTCAGCACGCCGGTCAGCAACGATGTCTACCAAGGCCACGCGCCTGTCACCAACAGCATCAGCACCGTGAGCGGCGGCAACTACGAAAATCTGGTGGCCAACAAGGCGATCACCACCACTACCGTCACCGATGTGCAAGACACCACCACGCTCACCCTGAGCGCGACGCCGACCGTGGCCGAGGGTGGTTCGATCGTCTATACCGCTTCCCTGAGCAACCCGGCCGGCACCCCTGTGACGGTCACCCTCAGCAACGGCCAGACCATCACCATCGCCGCCAACCAGAGCAGCGGCAGCGTAACCGTCGCGGCCCCGGCGGACGACGTGTACATCGGTGCTTCCACCGTCAGCGCCCAGATCACCAATGCCACAGGTGGCAACTTCGAGAACCTGACCTACGTCAGCACCCCGGCCGTGACCTCGGTGACCGACACGATCAACAACACCACGCTGAGCATCACTGGCAGCAGCCAGGTCGCCGAGGGCAACAACGCGACCTACACGCTGACCCTGAGCAACGCGCCGCAGACCGATGTCACGGTCAAGCTCAGTTACAGTGGCACCGCTACCAACGGCGCCGACTACGTGGGCGTTGCCTCGGTGGTGATCAAGGCCGGCAGTACCCAGGCCACCTTCAGCGTGCCGACCATCAAGGACAACATCACCGAAGGCACCGAGACCTTCACGGTCAAGGTCGACTCCACCACGGGCGGCAACTTCGAAGGTTTGGTGGTCAGCGGCACCGCGGGCAGCGTCACGACGCAACTGTTCGAGCCGGCACCGGTGCTGGATCTGGACGCCAACGACTCCAGTGGCAAGACCGGCGGCGACTATCAGGTCACCTTCACCGAGAACCAGGCCAGTGGTGTGTCGATCGGCGATGTCGACCTTTCGATCACCGATTTCGACAGCACCCAGTTGACCGGCGCGACCATTACGCTGACCAACCGCCAGGCAGGCGACGCACTCAACCTGGGCAACAGCGTCAACGGCATCACCATCAGCGCCAGCAGCACCGACGGCAAGGTGGTGTTGACCCTGAGCGGCAACGCTTCGCTGGCCGACTATGCCCAGGCGATCAAGAACATCTCGTTCTACAACTCCAGCGAGGACCCGAGCACCACACCGCGCGTGATCACCGTCACCGTGACCGACGGCGTCAACGTCTCCAACACCGCCACCACCACGGTCAACGTCATCGCGGTCAACGACGCACCGGTCTCGGCCGGCGGCGCCGTCACCGGCATCGAAGACACCGACCTGGTGCTGACCTGGAGCAACTTCAACGTCAGCGACGTCGACAGCCCGGTGTCGAGCCTGGGTGTGACCATCACCAAACTGCCTGACCTGGGCAGCCTGAAATACAACAACGGCACCGCCTGGGTAAACGTGACGCTGAACCAGACCATCAGCCAGGCCGACATCGCCGCCGGCAAGCTCAAGTTCGTGCCGCTGGCCAACCAGTCGGGTGTGGACGCCTACGGCGGCAGCGGCGTCGGCAACAAGCAGGCGGACTACGCGCAGGTCAAGTTCAAGCCTACCGACGGCATCACCCCGGGCAGCGAAGCCACGCTGAAAGTCGACATCACACCGGTTGCCGACGCGCCGACCCTCAGCATCGGTACCAACAACGTCAATTCGCTGGGCCTGACCAAAGAGACGTGGAACAGCCTCAACGGCCTGGGCACCAACGGCAACGGCATCACGGGCGACGCGTTGAAAACCGTGTTCGCCAACTCCGGTGCGGCGAGCAAAAGCGAGTCCGTCACCAACGTGCAGTCCGATGCCAACGTCAGCCCCAACACCGGCTCGAAAACGTCGGGCCTGATCTACCTGGAAGCCGGCAAGACCTACACCTTCAGCGGCGTGGCCGACGACAGCGTGTTGGTCACCATTGGCGGCAAGAACGTGGTCACTTCGACCTGGGGCGGCGGCGGCACGGTGTCGGGCAGCTACACCCCGACCACCAACGGCTACTACACCGTGGAGATCTACCACGCCAACCAGGCAGGTCCGGGCAGCTACGACATCAACGTCAAGGTCGGCAACGGCACGGCCGGTGACTTGAACAGCGCTGCGGTGCCGATGTACCAGAACGTCACCGCGCTGATCAACGCAGGCGTCAGCGTTTCGGACCTGCACGGCAGCAGCGGCCAGGGCTACTACGACGGCTACAAGCTCAACGAAGGGCCGGAGAACGGCAGCGTCAAACTGGTCGGCATCACCAGTACGCTGACCGACACCGACGGTTCGGAAACCCTGTCGGTCAAACTCAGCGGTATCCCGGCCGGCTCCGTGGTCAGCGACAACGCAGGCCACAGCCTGACCGTGGGCGCGACCGCCGTGGACGTCAGCGGGTGGAACATGGCCAGCCTGGTCATCAAGCCACCGGCCTACTACTACGGTCAGTTCGACGTGAAGGTGACGTCGGTCTCCAGCGAAAGCGTTGGCGGCAGCACTGCGACCACCGAGGGCTCGTTGAAGGTCACCGTGTACCCGGACACCTATGCCACCAGCAACCTCAGCGCCGGCAACGATGTGGGCACCGGTACCGTTGCCAGCGACATCATCGTGTCGGATGTCACTGGTCTGCACGTGGTCAAGGGCAAGGACTACAACCTTGCCTTCGTGGTCGACACGTCGGGGAGCATGGGTAGCAAAGGCGTGTCGGATGCCCAAGCGTCATTGAAGTCGGTGTTCCAGACCTTGGCCGCAAGCGTCAAGGGCGACCTGTCGGGCACCGTGAACGTCCTGCTGGTGGACTTCGCCACACAGGTGAAGAGCACCGTTGCGGTGAAACTCAACGACGCCGGCCTGCAGACCCTGCTCACAGCCCTGCAGACCTTGAGTTCCGATGGCGGCACTAACTACGAAGATGCGTTCAAGACCACCGCCAACTGGTTCCAGAACCTCAAGGATGCGGGCAGCACCGGTACCAACCAGACCTTCTTCATCACCGACGGACAGCCGACCTACTACCAGACTGGGGAGCAGGGTAACCCGACGCTGGCGAACAGCTCGGTCACGCTGGATTCCTTCCTGTCCACCATCAGCTACAAGGCAGGCAATACAGTCACGAACTATCAACTCGATTCCAGCAACCGGGTTTCGATCGACAGTAGCGGCAACTTGGTTGCGCAAACGCTTGTCTTGACTTGGTTCGGTTATCGTTGGAGCAACGTGACCACGGGCATGGTTCGCGCCGAAGGCAACGGTGGTTACGAGCTGTCGACCCGTGCAGGTGCCGGTAGCAGCACCAATGACGCCACCTTGAGCAACTCGCTGGAAGGCTACAAGCTGCTCGCGGCGCTGAGCTCGGTGGAGGCGATCGGCCTTGGGCCAGAACTCAAGGCCAGCGATCTGGCCAAGTACGACACCGATGGCGTGCCGCAATACAACATCGACTCGAGCAAGCTCGCCGATGCCATCCTCGGCCATACCGAGGTGATCCAGCCGGGCAACGACCAGGTCAACGGTGGTGACGGCAACGACATCATCTTCGGCGACTTGGTGAGCTTCGATTCGATCCCAGGTTCGGGCGTGGAGGCCATTCAGAACTACGTGGCCAACAAGCTGGGCGTGGACGCAGGCGATGTGGATGCGCGGATGATGCACCAATACGTGTCCGAGCATTACACCGAGTTCGACGTCTCGCGCAGCAGCGACGGCAACGACACCCTCATGGGTGGCGCCGGCAACGACCTGATCTTCGGCCAAGGCGGCGATGACACGTTGGACGGCGGCAAGGGCAACGATATTCTGCTCGGCGGCAGCGGCAACGATACCCTCTACGGCGGCGAAGGCAATGACATGCTGTTCGGTGGCAGCGGCAACGATGTGTTGGTGGGCGGCAAGGGCGACGATATCCTCAGCGGTGGTTCGGGCGCCGATACCTTCGTGTGGAAATCCGGCGACGTCGGCAACGACGTGATCAAGGACTTCAAACCTAGCGAAGGCGATCGCCTCGACCTCAGCGACTTGCTGCAGGGCGAGCGTGGCAGCACCATCGACAACTATCTGAAGATCACCACGGTCGGAGGGGAGTCGACCTTGCAGATCAGCAGCGACGGCAAGCTCAACGCGGCAGGGGGCCTGGCCAACGCCGATGTGTCGATCAAGCTCGAAGGTGTCAACTGGTCGAACACGTCCATCAACTCGCTGATCAGCGGCGCGGACCCGACCATCAAGATCGACAACTCCAACACTTGATCCGCAGGCCGGCGGCCTCAGGGTCGCTGGCATCGGCGAAACCCGGGCAGGCGCGCACAGCCTGCCTATGCTGATCACTACAACAACGCACCATCGTCTTGAGGATTCGCCATGTTCTACGTCCACCGCAATGCGCGGGGCAAGCTGCAACAGGTGCAAGCCACACCTTATGAGGGGTACACCGAGGAGTTGCCGGCCGACCATGCCGAGATTCAGGAGTGGTTCTCCGACGATCAGCTGCAGAATGGCTTGAAACAGCTCAAGCAGAGCGATCTGGACATGATTCGGGTACTGGAAGACCTGATCGAGGTATTGACCACCAAGGGTGTGATTCATCTGAGCGACTTGCCACAAGGCGCGCAGACCAAGCTCAATCAACGCAAGAAGGCACGTAAGGCGCTTGGCAGCCTCACCGATCTCATCGAGGAGGATGCCGACAGCGGTTTGATCTGATGCTTGCGACGCCCTGCACGGCGCAGGTTCAAGCCACCTTGGCCGAACCCGCGCTTGCGTCGCTCAACGCCAGGGCGCCGGCTCACCAGTCAGTTGCCCTTGGATGCCTTGCACACCCATCTCTTTGAGCACCCGCCACTCACCCTCGGTTTCGACCCGCTCGGCAATCAGCGGAATGTCGATGCTGTGGGCTGCGCGCTGAATGGCCTCGATGAACAGCTGCTTGTGCGGTTCGGTATCGATGTTGCGGATGTAGCTGCCGTCGACCTTCAAGTAAGCAAGCCCCAGATCGGAGAGGTTGCCGATCATGCTGAAACGACCGCCAAAGCGCTGCAAGGCCACGGCGAAGCCCAATGCGTGCAGACGACGTGTCAGCTCCTCGAGCTTGGCCTGCTCGGGCAGCTGTTCTTCGCCGATTTCGAGGGTGAGGTGCGGACCGACGGCGCTGTGCCTGCCCAGCAAGTCGAACACGCGTTGCAGGGCTACGGGATCGGTCAGGATCGCACCCGACAGGTTAAGGGCCAGCGGCTGACGATGCTCGCGCAGGTGCTGCAGGACCTTCTCGATCACCAACAGGTCCAGCCTGGGCGTCCAGCCGAAACGCTCCAGCCAGGGTAGGAAACGGCCGGCGGCCAGCACTTCGGCACCGTCGTCCAGACGAGAGATGACTTTGTGATGCAGCACCCGCTCGGCATTGCCGGCGTCGACTACCGGTTGCAGGAACAGCGCGAACAGCCCCTCGTCCAATGCACGGTCAAGGCGCTCATGCCAAGCGTGCTGGCTGTCGGCCGCTTGTGTCGACATTCCCTGCTCCAGGCAGACCCAGCCGGGCTCGGGCTGGCTCTCCGCACGCGCCAGGGCCTCGTCGGCGAGTTTCAGGAGCGCCTGGGGCGCATCGCCTGGATTGTAAGGGGCGACGCCTATGCAGGCGATCGGGCTGATGTCGCTAGCACCGGTGGCATGCAGGTCCTGCAGGCTGGCGGTCAGCGCCTGGGCAAGGCGTACGGCATCTTCGTGCACCATGCCCGGGGCCAGCACGGCGAACTCACCGCCGCGGCTGCGGGTGATCAGATCATGGGTTTCCGGGTGCCGGGCGCAGGCGCGTTGCAGCTGCTGACCGACGGCTTGCAGCAGTTGGTCGGTGCGCTGCCCACCCAGGCGCAGGTTCAGGCCGCTGAGGTCCATGACCCTCAAGAGCAGCAGGTAGCCGGCGCGGGTCTCTTCGAGGTTGCTGACCTTCGCCGCCAACTGCATCTCGAAGTACCGCCGATTGGCCAGGCCCGTGAGGCTGTCTTGATACGATTCGGCATGCAGCTTCTCAGTGCGTTCGGCTTGTTCGGCGAACAGGGCTTTGAGCTTTTCCACCATGAGGTTGGTGGCCAGCACCACACGGCGCAGTTCGGGCGTACGCGGTATCGGGGAGATGCTCACCAGCTCGCGACGCGCAATGGCCTGGGACTGCGCGACCATGGCATCGAGAGGGCGCAGTTGACGCCGCAGCAGCAGCGCACCGAGCACGGCGCTGATCACGCCACATAGCAGCAGCCAGGCCAGGCTGCCCAGGGCGCTCTGCCAGAGCTTGGCCAACGCGAACATGGGGTGGCTGACCACCTCGACACGTGCAGCCTGCTGCCAGCCGCGGCTGACGATCGCATCGCCCCCTTCAGCGCCCAGGCCGATCAAGCCGACGAACCAGCGTGGGACACCGCCGCTGTCAGGTTCGGCCTGGCGTTCGACCAGGACCTTGTCGGTATCGAGGTCGATGACACGAATGCTGGCGTAATAGCCGCTGTCGAACAGCGAGCTGACCACCAGCTCGGTCATGGCCGGGTCGTCGATGTTGGGCGTCAGTGACAGCGCTAGCGCCGTAGCCGCGTCTTGTGCATGTGAACGCAGTTGGTTCACATATTGGCTACGCGAACTCTCCAGGCTGACGATGAAGCTGCCGCTGAAGGCGATCAGCAGAAACAGGCAGATTGCCAACAGCAATTGTTTGAACAGGGACATCCGCGCTCCTTCAATCGATCGAGTCGGCCGCAAATCCTTCGGCCTGCATTTTCTTCAAGACGTCCTGCCAGCGCGACAAGCGTTTGGTATCTCCGACCTTGCGGTTGCCTCCCGCACCCGGTAGCCAAAGGCCTTGGGCATTGAATGCATACACGGGAAGCAGATCGGGCCGCTGGCTGGCGGGTTTGATGGCATCCATCAGACTGTCCAATACCAGAGGTTGTGCCTGGGGCGTCGAGTAGTAGGTGAGTACCATGTGCGCACGGTTTTGCCGCAGCGCTTTAACGTAGGTGATACGCAACTTTTCGCTAGGTATACCCATATGCCGTAGGCTGAAGTATTTGGCGATCGCATAGTCTTCACAATCTCCAGCACCCTTCATCAGCGATTGCACAGGAGTGGCCCAGTAATCGGTTTCATGCCACAGGTCGATGTCTTCGACATAACGCAACTGCCGGTTGAAGAAGCTGTTGACCTGCTCAAGACGCGCCTGCTCGCTGCCTGAGCGAGGGTCATCCAACATGGCTTGCCAAGCATCGATCCGACCCTGCCCTGTGCCTAATGGCCCGTACAGGGCTTCGGCGCGGCGGCTGATCAGCGAGAAGTCCCATTCCGCATGCAGCCCGCTCAGCAGCAGACAGCCTAGCAGTACGGCAAGGCCGCAACGCCGCGCGGCAGCTGTGAGCATCCTGGTGATCGCCACTGAGGAATCCATTCAAAACATCGAGTGCAGCGATGGTGCGACCGGCTTCGCTAGAACGCAATCGCACTTAGCCATCATCTTGGGGTGTTTCGACTAACGGTGTGGCCTGGGGCGGTCCTGGCTCAGTCCATTCCCCTGAGCCTCTAGATTCGCTAGCCCTATGATAGGTTCGTTTTCGGTTTTATTTTCGGAGCTGCTTCTAGGATTTTCAAAGCCGTGAAAAGACAAAACCCCTACCTGCTCACGCAGATAGGGGTTTCGCGAAATGAATCTTGACGATGACCTACTCTCACATGGGGAAACCCCACACTACCATCGGCGATGCATCGTTTCACTGCTGAGTTCGGGATGGGATCAGGTGGTTCCAATGCTCTATGGTCGTCAAGAAATTCTGTGTGCGGGCCCGTCCGAGGGACGTACCTGCGAATCTCTGTAGTCTCTACTTAAAGACAAAACCCCTACCTGCTCACGCAGATAGGGGTTTTGCGAAATGAATCTTGACGATGACCTACTCTCACATGGGGAAACCCCACACTACCATCGGCGATGCATCGTTTCACTGCTGAGTTCGGGATGGGATCAGGTGGTTCCAATGCTCTATGGTCGTCAAGAAATTCGGTTGCCGGTACGTCGTTGCCGACGGGCCAGCCAATTCGGATATGTGATGATCTGTGTGCGAATCTTCGGCGATGCGTCTTGCACCCAACCTGCGTCTTGGCAGATTGCTTGGGTGTTATATGGTCAAGCCTCACGGGCAATTAGTATTGGTTAGCTCAACGCCTCACAGCGCTTACACACCCAACCTATCAACGTCGTAGTCTTCGACGGCCCTTTAGGGGATTCAAGATCCCAGTGAGATCTCATCTTGAGGCAAGTTTCCCGCTTAGATGCTTTCAGCGGTTATCTCTTCCGAACATAGCTACCCGGCAATGCCACTGGCGTGACAACCGGAACACCAGAGGTTCGTCCACTCCGGTCCTCTCGTACTAGGAGCAGCCCCTCTCAAATCTCAAACGTCCACGGCAGATAGGGACCGAACTGTCTCACGACGTTCTAAACCCAGCTCGCGTACCACTTTAAATGGCGAACAGCCATACCCTTGGGACCGGCTTCAGCCCCAGGATGTGATGAGCCGACATCGAGGTGCCAAACACCGCCGTCGATATGAACTCTTGGGCGGTATCAGCCTGTTATCCCCGGAGTACCTTTTATCCGTTGAGCGATGGCCCTTCCATACAGAACCACCGGATCACTAAGACCTACTTTCGTACCTGCTCGACGTGTGGGTCTCGCAGTCAAGCGCGCTTTTGCCTTTATACTCTACGACCGATTTCCGACCGGTCTGAGCGCACCTTCGTACTCCTCCGTTACTCTTTGGGAGGAGACCGCCCCAGTCAAACTACCCACCATACACTGTCCTCGATCCGGATGACGGACCTGAGTTAGAACCTCAAAGTTGCCAGGGTGGTATTTCAAGGATGGCTCCATGAGGACTGGCGTCCCCACTTCAAAGCCTCCCACCTATCCTACACAAGCAAATTCAAAGTCCAGTGCAAAGCTATAGTAAAGGTTCACGGGGTCTTTCCGTCTAGCCGCGGATACACTGCATCTTCACAGCGATTTCAATTTCACTGAGTCTCGGGTGGAGACAGCGCCGCCATCGTTACGCCATTCGTGCAGGTCGGAACTTACCCGACAAGGAATTTCGCTACCTTAGGACCGTTATAGTTACGGCCGCCGTTTACCGGGGCTTCGATCAAGAGCTTCGCTTGCGCTAACCCCATCAATTAACCTTCCGGCACCGGGCAGGCGTCACACCCTATACGTCCACTTTCGTGTTTGCAGAGTGCTGTGTTTTTAATAAACAGTCGCAGCGGCCTGGTATCTTCGACCGGCATGAGCTTACGGAGCAAGTCCTTCACCCTCACCGGCGCACCTTCTCCCGAAGTTACGGTGCCATTTTGCCTAGTTCCTTCACCCGAGTTCTCTCAAGCGCCTTGGTATTCTCTACCCAACCACCTGTGTCGGTTTGGGGTACGGTTCCCAGTTATCTGAAGCTTAGGAGCTTTTCTTGGAAGCATGGCATCAACCACTTCGTCGCCTAAAGGCAACTCGTCATCAGCTCTCGGCCTTGAGATCCCGGATTTGCCTAAGATCTCAGCCTACCACCTTAAACTTGGACAACCAACGCCAAGCTGGCCTAGCCTTCTCCGTCCCTCCATCGCAATAACTGCAAGTACAGGAATATTAACCTGTTTTCCATCGACTACGCTTTTCAGCCTCGCCTTAGGGACCGACTAACCCTGCGTCGATTAACGTTGCGCAGGAAACCTTGGTCTTTCGGCGTGCGAGTTTTTCACTCGCATTGTCGTTACTCATGTCAGCATTCGCACTTCTGATACCTCCAGCAAGCTTCTCAACTCACCTTCACAGGCTTACAGAACGCTCCTCTACCGCATCACCAGAGGTGATACCCGTAGCTTCGGTACCTGGTTTGAGCCCCGTTACATCTTCCGCGCAGGCCGACTCGACTAGTGAGCTATTACGCTTTCTTTAAAGGGTGGCTGCTTCTAAGCCAACCTCCTAGCTGTCTAAGCCTTCCCACATCGTTTCCCACTTAACCAGGATTTTGGGACCTTAGCTGACGGTCTGGGTTGTTTCCCTTTTCACGACGGACGTTAGCACCCGCCGTGTGTCTCCCATGCTCGGCACTTGTAGGTATTCGGAGTTTGCATCGGTTTGGTAAGTCGGGATGACCCCCTAGCCGAAACAGTGCTCTACCCCCTACAGTGATACATGAGGCGCTACCTAAATAGCTTTCGAGGAGAACCAGCTATCTCCGAGCTTGATTAGCCTTTCACTCCGATCCACAGGTCATCCGCTAACTTTTCAACGGTAGTCGGTTCGGTCCTCCAGTCAGTGTTACCTAACCTTCAACCTGCCCATGGATAGATCGCCCGGTTTCGGGTCTATACCCAGCGACTAAACGCCCTATTAAGACTCGCTTTCGCTACGCCTCCCCTATTCGGTTAAGCTCGCCACTGAATATAAGTCGCTGACCCATTATACAAAAGGTACGCAGTCACCTAACAAAGTAGGCTCCCACTGCTTGTACGCATACGGTTTCAGGATCTATTTCACTCCCCTCTCCGGGGTTCTTTTCGCCTTTCCCTCACGGTACTGGTTCACTATCGGTCAGTCAGTAGTATTTAGCCTTGGAGGATGGTCCCCCCATATTCAGACAAAGTTTCTCGTGCTCCGTCCTACTCGATTTCATTGATAAGAGCGTTTCGTGTACGGGGCTATCACCCACTATGGCCGCACTTTCCAGAGCGTTCCACTACTCTCAAACCAACTTAAGGGCTGGTCCCCGTTCGCTCGCCACTACTAAGGGAATCTCGGTTGATTTCTTTTCCTCAGGGTACTTAGATGTTTCAGTTCCCCTGGTTCGCCTCTTGCACCTATGTATTCAGTACAAGATAACCAGCTTGTGCTGGTTGGGTTCCCCCATTCAGAGATCTCTGGATCACAGTCTGTTTGCCGACTCCCCAAAGCTTATCGCAGGCTACCACGTCTTTCATCGCCTCTGACTGCCAAGGCATCCACCGTATGCGCTTCTTCACTTGACCATATAACCCCAAGCAATCTGGTTATACTGTGAAGACGACATTCGCCGAAAATTCGCATGTTGCGCTCTCGCGCAGAACTCACAAATTTTACCTTAGCCTGATCACCACCAGTGAAAGTGGCCATCAGTCTATTTCTATCACATATCCGAATTTTTAAAGAACGATCTGACAAAAGTCAGAAATCAACATTCAGCGCACCCGATGACCTGGGTGGAATGTTCATTTCTAAGTTCTGAACAGCAAACGATGCTAAAAGGTGGTGGAGCCAAGCGGGATCGAACCGCTGACCTCCTGCGTGCAAGGCAGGCGCTCTCCCAGCTGAGCTATGGCCCCAGAAGCTGGTAGGTCTGGGCAGATTTGAACTGCCGACCTCACCCTTATCAGGGGTGCGCTCTAACCAACTGAGCTACAGACCTATAACAGGGTCGCGTTACAGCATCGTCTTCGTACAATGAATCAAGCAATTCGTGTGGGAGCTCATCAGCAGGCTGATGTCGTCGATTAAGGAGGTGATCCAGCCGCAGGTTCCCCTACGGCTACCTTGTTACGACTTCACCCCAGTCATGAATCACACCGTGGTAACCGTCCCCCCGAAGGTTAGACTAGCTACTTCTGGTGCAACCCACTCCCATGGTGTGACGGGCGGTGTGTACAAGGCCCGGGAACGTATTCACCGTGACATTCTGATTCACGATTACTAGCGATTCCGACTTCACGCAGTCGAGTTGCAGACTGCGATCCGGACTACGATCGGTTTTGTGAGATTAGCTCCACCTCGCGGCTTGGCAACCCTCTGTACCGACCATTGTAGCACGTGTGTAGCCCAGGCCGTAAGGGCCATGATGACTTGACGTCATCCCCACCTTCCTCCGGTTTGTCACCGGCAGTCTCCTTAGAGTGCCCACCATAACGTGCTGGTAACTAAGGACAAGGGTTGCGCTCGTTACGGGACTTAACCCAACATCTCACGACACGAGCTGACGACAGCCATGCAGCACCTGTGTCAGAGTTCCCGAAGGCACCGATCCATCTCTGGAACGTTCTCTGCATGTCAAGGCCTGGTAAGGTTCTTCGCGTTGCTTCGAATTAAACCACATGCTCCACCGCTTGTGCGGGCCCCCGTCAATTCATTTGAGTTTTAACCTTGCGGCCGTACTCCCCAGGCGGTCAACTTAATGCGTTAGCTGCGCCACTAAAATCTCAAGGATTCCAACGGCTAGTTGACATCGTTTACGGCGTGGACTACCAGGGTATCTAATCCTGTTTGCTCCCCACGCTTTCGCACCTCAGTGTCAGTATCAGTCCAGGTGGTCGCCTTCGCCACTGGTGTTCCTTCCTATATCTACGCATTTCACCGCTACACAGGAAATTCCACCACCCTCTACCATACTCTAGCTTGCCAGTTTTGGATGCAGTTCCCAGGTTGAGCCCGGGGCTTTCACATCCAACTTAACAAACCACCTACGCGCGCTTTACGCCCAGTAATTCCGATTAACGCTTGCACCCTCTGTATTACCGCGGCTGCTGGCACAGAGTTAGCCGGTGCTTATTCTGTCGGTAACGTCAAAACAACCAGGTATTCGCTAGCTGCCCTTCCTCCCAACTTAAAGTGCTTTACAATCCGAAGACCTTCTTCACACACGCGGCATGGCTGGATCAGGCTTTCGCCCATTGTCCAATATTCCCCACTGCTGCCTCCCGTAGGAGTCTGGACCGTGTCTCAGTTCCAGTGTGACTGATCATCCTCTCAGACCAGTTACGGATCGTCGCCTTGGTGAGCCATTACCTCACCAACAAGCTAATCCGACCTAGGCTCATCTGATAGCGCAAGGCCCGAAGGTCCCCTGCTTTCTCCCGTAGGACGTATGCGGTATTAGCGTTCCTTTCGAAACGTTGTCCCCCACTACCAGGCAGATTCCTAGGCATTACTCACCCGTCCGCCGCTGAATCGAAGAGCAAGCTCTTCTCATCCGCTCGACTTGCATGTGTTAGGCCTGCCGCCAGCGTTCAATCTGAGCCATGATCAAACTCTTCAGTTCAATACTGCTTGGGTTTTTAAGAAACCCTAAACTTGGCTCAGCAATCTCAAATGACTATGTGATTTCTCGCATGGCCACTTGTGATGCTGATAATCTTGGTGACTATCAGTCCGTACTCACAAGCACCCACACGAATTGCTTGATTCAAATTGTTAAAGAGCGGTTGGTTGAGCCTTTTGTCTCAACCGAGGCGCGCATTCTACGCTGTCCTCAGTGTCTGTCAAGTGTTTATTTTGAAGTGTTTTGCGAGAATCTCGTTCAACTTCAACCACTTGGCTCGCTGCGATCTCTCGTAGCGGGAGGCGAATCATACAGCGTTACAACCTGCTGTCAACTGCCTTTTTTCACCGCTGCCGATCAGTAGATCGAAACGCTTCCAGCTTTCAGAAAACGTTCAACTCATTGAATCTCAAGGAGTTTTCCGTTCCGTTTGCCCCGGAAGTGGTGCGCAGTATAAAGAGATCTGAGGAGGCGTCAAGCGCTTATTTGAAATAAATGTCTTTTACCTTCAACGCCTTAAATCCCTCCTATATAACAGCCGCCGCCCTGAGCTCGACCAGTTCGCCCTCGTGTAATCCAAGCACGTCCTTCAACACCGACTCGGTGTGCTCACCCAGCAAAGGGGGTGCACGGCGATATTCCACCGGCGTCTCGGACAAGCGAATCGGGCTGGCCACCTGCGGCACCACTCCACCCAGCGCATGGGGCAGACTCATGGCCAGCCCACGCGCAATCACCTGCGGATCTTTGAATACCCCGTCCAGGTCATTGATCGGCCCACAGGGCACCCCCGCACGCTCCAACTGCTCTACCCACTGCGCCGTGGTCTTGAACACCGTCACCTGCCGAATCAGCGGGATCAGCTCAGCGCGATGAGCAACGCGCAAGGCATTGCTGTGGAACCGTGGGTCATCGGCCCACTGCGGCTGCCCTGCCACCTCGGCGAACTTGCGGAACTGCCCGTCGTTGCCCACCGTCAGGATGAAATCACCATCGGCCGTAGGAAAGTCCTGATAAGGAACGATGTTCGGGTGGGCATTACCCAAGCGTTGTGGCGCATTGCCCGTGGTCAGGTAGTTCATGGCCTGGTTGGCCAGGCACGCGACCTGTACGTCGAGCAGCGCCATGTCGATGCACTGACCGGCTCCGGTCCGTTCACGGTGGGCCAGGGCGGCCAGGATCGCAGACGTCGAGTAGAGTCCCGTAAGAATATCGGTCAATGCCACCCCCACCTTCACCGGCCCCGCACCGGCTTCACTCTGCGGCCGTCCGGTCAGGCTCATCAACCCACCCAAGCCCTGGATCATGAAGTCGTATCCCGCGCGCTTGGCATAGGGCCCGGTCTGGCCGAACCCAGTAATGGAGCAATAGATGAGCTTGGGATTGATCGCTTTGAGGCTTTCGTAGTCCAGTCCATAGGCTGCCAGCCCGCCGACCTTGAAGTTTTCGATGACGATATCCGACTCGGCCGCCAAGGCCCGCACCAGCGCCTGACCTTTCGCCTGGGTGAAGTCGATGGTCACCGAACGCTTGTTGCGGTTGGCCGCAAGGTAATAGGACGCCTCGCCCGTGCTGCGTCCGTTGGCGCTCTGTAGGAAGGGCGGCCCCCAGGCACGGGTGTCGTCACCCTTGCCTGGCCGCTCCACCTTGATGACGTCTGCGCCAAGGTCGGCGAGGATCTGCCCAGCCCACGGCCCGGCCAATACCCGCGACAGGTCCAGCACCCGTACATGCGATAGCGCGCCCATATCCGCTCCTCTATCAATAGAACGCCTGAATACCGGTCTGCGCCCTTCCCAAGATCAGCGCATGGATGTCATGGGTGCCTTCATAGGTGTTGACCACCTCCAGATTGACCAGATGACGGGCCACGCCGAACTCGTCCGAAATGCCATTGCCGCCGAGCATGTCGCGCGCCAGCCGTGCGATGTCCAGCGCCTTGCCGCAGGAGTTGCGCTTCATAATCGAGGTGATCTCCGCCGCCGCCGTACCCTCATCCTTCATTCGCCCCAAACGAAGACAACCCTGCAACCCCAGGGTGATCTCGGTCTGCATATCGGCCAGCTTCTTCTGGATCAGCTGGTTGGCCGCCAAGGGCCGGCCGAACTGCTGACGGTCGAGGGTGTATTGGCGAGCGGTGTGCCAGCACGCCTCCGCCGCCCCCAGTGCACCCCAGGAAATGCCATAGCGCGCGGAATTGAGACAGGTGAACGGACCTTTGAGGCCGCGCACTTCGGGAAAACGGTTCTCTTCGGGCACGAAGACGTTGTCCATGACGATCTCACCGGTGATGGACGCGCGCAGCCCGACCTTGCCGTGAATCGCTGGAGCGCTTAGCCCCTCCCAGCCCTTTTCCAGAACGAAACCGCGGATATCGCCCTCATCGTCCTTGGCCCAGACCACGAACACGTCGGCGATGGGGCTATTGGTGATCCACATCTTCGCGCCGCTCAAGCGATAGCCGCCGTCGACCTTGCGCGCCCGAGTGATCATGGCGCCTGGGTCGGACCCATGGTTGGGCTCGGTCAGGCCGAAGCAGCCGATCCACTCCCCGCTCGCCAGCTTGGGCAGGTATTTCTGCTTCTGCGCTTCGCTGCCGAATTCGTTGATCGGCACCATCACCAGGGATGACTGCACGCTCATCATCGAGCGATAGCCCGAGTCGATGCGCTCCACCTCCCGGGCGATCAGGCCATAGCACACGTAGTTGAGGCCGCTGCCGCCGTAGGCTTGCGGAATCATCGCGCCGAGCAGGCCGATTTCGCCCATCTCCCGGAAGATCGCAACATCGGTCCGTTCGTGGCGGAAGGCTTCGATCACGCGTGGCGCCAGCTTGTCCTGGGCGAACTGGAAGGCGCTGTCACGCACCATGCGCTCTTCTTCGGTGAGCTGCTGGTCGAGCAGCAACGGATCGATCCAGTTGAAATGCGCCTTGTCGGCCATGGGCGAAATCCTCAGGTGTGAGAAAAGTGTTGAAGTGGATGGATGCTAGGCCCGATCGGCCCATCCGACAAACCACGAATACACACCCATCAGTGCTAATTTCTCACTTCGGAAATCGAAATTTTCATCCATAAGCGCTTCTAGAGAGTGAGCCCAACGTACATGCGACGTACCATCCCCAGTACCACCGCACTGATCTGCTTCGAAGCCGCTGCGCGCCACGAGAGCTTTACCAAGGCGGCTCAGGAGCTGTCCCTGACCCAAGGCGCCGTCTGCCGACAGATCGCCGGGCTGGAGGCGCTCTTGAACGTCGAACTGTTCCGACGCTCGCAGCGCGGCGTGAAGCTCAGCGAGGCCGGCCTGTCGTACAGTCGCCAAGTCGCGACGCAGCTGGATGCGGTCGAGCGCGACACGTTGTCGGTCATGCGTCAGCAGGGCGCGAGCGTGATCGAGCTGGCCGTGGTGCCGACCTTCGGTACGCAATGGCTACTGCCGCGGCTGAAGGATTTCCAGTCCGAGCACCCGCAGATCACCGTCAACCTCACAAACCGCACCCGCCCCTTCCTGTTCGCCGACACCACGTTCGACGCCGCCATTTATTTTGGCGACGCCGACTGGCCAGGTACCCAGGCACACCGGTTGATGAGCGAAAACCCGCTGCCGGTATGCAGCCCCGATCTGCTCGGCTGCCAGGACACGCTGTCAGCCGAGCAGATCGCCGCCCTGCCCCTGCTGCAACAGACCACCCGCCCCTACGCCTGGCGGCAGTGGTTCGGCTCGCTGGGCTTGAGCATCGCCCAGGATCTGGCCGGCCCGCGTTACGAATTGTTTTCCATGCTGGCCCAGGCGGCCATGCACCAGATGGGCATTGCGCTGATTCCGCCTTTTCTCATCCAGCGAGAGTTGTTGGAGGGTAGGTTGGTGGTCGCTCACAGGCATGTTCTGACCAGCGACAAGGCCTACTATCTAATGATTCCCGAGCGCAAGGTGGCCTCCGAATCGCTCGGCGCGTTTCGTCGGTGGCTGGTCGACAACGCCAAGCAATACGTGGCTTGCGGTAACACTCGAGAAGAAAGCTAACCTCGTAGTCAAAATATATTTAAACCTACATATGTACGCTTATGTCGCCTCTAAGAAATTATTTATGCAGAGCCCGATCGGTCAAAAACTGACAGGCCGATAGCGTTAGCTGATAATTTTTTTTGAAATCTTTGACTGAAAGCAGATTTTTTCTCGGTTATGCCCTGTTTTACGACGTATTCTCTGAAACGCCTGCCGCTACTGGTACGCGTGCTACAAGATGCGACATACGGTCACAGCCTGACTTGTAGTTTTGATATGGTCTCACTCCAAAACCGGTTGAAGGCCTGCCGCGACCTCTGCAAAATGCTTCGCCCGCCCCGGATTCGGCGGTGTAACGGCCAATGGACACCCCAGCCACACCAATCGCAGTGGGCTGGCTTCGAACAAGATCAAGGTCACTGCAGGAGACATGCCTTGCATATTGGTATCCCTCTCGAGACGCATTCGGGCGAGACGCGCGTCGCCGCCATCCCGGAAACCCTCAAAAAACTGATCGCCCAAGGCCATCGGGTCACCGTCCAGCGTGGTGCCGGTCTCAAGGCCAGTATCCAGGACAGTGCCTATGAGGCCATAGGCGCGTCCCTGGGCACTGCCGGCGATGCGTTCGGCGCGCAACTGGTGCTCAAGGTGGTCGCCCCGAGCGATCAGGAACTGGCACAGATCGGCAGCGGTACGCTGCTGGTCGGCATGCTCGACCCGTTCAATGACGAGCTGATCGCCAAGATGGCCGCGCAAGGCATCACCGCTTTCGCCCTGGAGGCCGCGCCGCGCACCTCGCGGGCGCAGAGCCTGGATGTGTTGTCTTCGCAAGCCAACATTGCCGGCTACAAGTCAGTCATGCTCGCCGCTCACCACTATCCGCGCTTCATGCCCATGCTCATGACAGCCGCTGGCACGGTGAAAGCTGCGCGTGTGCTGATCCTCGGCGCCGGTGTCGCCGGCTTGCAGGCGATCGCCACGGCCAAGCGGCTGGGTGCGGTGATCGAAGCGTCCGACGTACGCCCTGCGGTCAAGGAACAGATCGAATCCCTGGGCGCGAAGTTTCTCGACGTGCCGTTCGAGACCGATGAGGAGCGCGATTGCGCCCAAGGCGTGGGTGGCTATGCCCGCCCCATGCCCGCCAGTTGGATGCAGCGCCAGGCCCAGGCCGTGCACGAGCGCGCCAAACAGGCCGATATCGTCATCACCACCGCTCTGATCCCCGGACGCAAGGCACCGACCTTGCTCGGCGCCGACACAGTGGCACAGATGAAGCCGGGCTCTGTGGTCATCGACCTGGCGGCCGCACAGGGCGGCAACTGTCCCCTGACCGTGGCCGATCAAGTGATCGACGCCAACGGCGTGACCATCGTCGGGCCGACCAACCTGCCCGCCCAGGTAGCGGCCGACGCCTCGGCGCTGTACGCCCGCAACCTGCTGGATTTCATGAAGCTGCTGTTCGACAAGGACGGTGCCCTGGTGATCAACCTCGAAGACGACATCGTCGCCGCATGCCTGATGTGCCGCGACGGCCAGGTCGTGCGCAAGAACGGCTAAGGAGCAAGGCAATGGAACACATGCTGATTTCCGATGGTATCTACAACCTGATCATCTTCGTGCTGGCCATCTACGTGGGCTACCACGTGGTGTGGAACGTCACTCCGGCGCTGCACACCCCCTTGATGGCCGTGACCAACGCCATTTCCGCCATCGTCATCGTCGGCGCCATGCTGGCCGCGGCACTGACCGTGACTCCGGCCGGCAAAGTGATGGGCACCCTGGCCGTGGCCTTGGCGGCCGTCAATGTGTTCGGTGGTTTTCTGGTCACCCGGCGCATGCTGGAAATGTTCAAGAAGAAAGTCAAAACCGAGGGGCGCACGCAACCATGAGCATGAACCTGGTCACCGTTCTCTATCTGCTCGCCTCGATCTGCTTCATTCAAGCGCTCAAGGGGCTGTCGCACCCGACCACCTCACGCCGGGGCAATTTCTTCGGCATGCTCGGCATGGGCATCGCGATCCTGACCACCGTCGGCCTGATCTACAAGCTGGGCGCACTTTCTCTGGGCAACAGCGGGGTCACCGCAGGCATCGGTCATGTGCTCGTCGGCTTGTTGCTCGGCGGTACGGCGGGCTCGGTCATGGCCAAGCGCGTGGAAATGACCAAGATGCCCGAGCTGGTCGCCTTCATGCACAGCATGATCGGCCTGGCTGCGGTGTTCATCGCCATCGCGGCGGTGCTCGAGCCGCAGTCGATGGGCATCGTCGCGTCGATCAGCGACCCGATTCCCACCGGCAACCGCCTGGAGCTGTTCCTTGGCGCAGCCATCGGGGCCGTGACATTCTCCGGTTCGGTGATCGCCTTCGGGAAATTGTCAGGTAAGTACAAGTTTCGCTTGTTCCAAGGTGCGCCGGTACAGTTCGTCGGCCAGCATAAGCTGAACCTGATTCTGGGCCTGACCACACTGGCGCTGGGCCTGGTATTCACCTTCACCGGCCATTACAGCGCCTTCACCCTGATGCTGGCGCTGGCCTTCGTCATGGGCGTGTTGATCATCATCCCCATCGGCGGTGCCGATATGCCGGTAGTGGTATCGATGCTCAACAGCTACTCGGGATGGGCGGCAGCCGGAATCGGTTTCTCCCTGAACAATTCGATGCTGATCATTGCCGGCTCCCTGGTAGGCTCGTCCGGGGCGATCCTGTCGTACATCATGTGTAAGGCGATGAACCGTTCGTTCTTCAACGTGATTCTCGGCGGTTTCGGCGGCGATACCGGTACCACGGCTGCAGCGGGCTCCAGCGAGCAACGCCCGGTCAAATCGGGTTCGGCCGACGACGCTACCTTCCTGCTCAGCAACGCCGACAGCGTGATCATCGTACCGGGCTACGGCCTGGCCGTGGCCCGTGCCCAACATGCGCTCAAGGAATTGACCGAAAAGCTGGTGCACAACGGCGTGACGGTGAAATACGCCATCCACCCGGTGGCCGGTCGCATGCCAGGGCACATGAACGTGCTGCTGGCCGAGGCCGAAGTGCCGTACGACCAGGTGTTCGAAATGGAGGACATCAACGCCGAGTTCGGCCAGGCCGACGTGGTTTTGGTGCTGGGCGCCAATGACGTGGTCAACCCTTCGGCCAAGACCGATCCGAAGTCGCCGATCGCCGGCATGCCGATCCTGGAGGCCTACAAGGCCAAGACCATCATCGTCAACAAGCGCTCGATGGCCAGCGGTTATGCGGGCCTGGACAACGAGCTGTTCTACCTGGACAAGACCATGATGGTGTTCGGCGATGCCAAGAAGGTCATCGAGGACATGGTCAAGGCGGTGGAGTGAGCCCAGGCTGCTTCTCTTCTATATATAGAAGAGAAGCAGCGCCGGGTCGCGGTCGGTCGTATCGCAGCCTGCGGCGTTTCCACCGGCATATCCGCCCTTTTGCGCAAAGCGGTGGGACGGAGGCTTCATCTGACGAACAGCTCCCAAAACCCCACCTTTCATAGACCTTGGTCGTGGGACGGCACTCGGCGAACGCACTAGACTGCGCATCTTGCTTGAGTAGCCTGAGAAAAAACCCATGTACCGTGATCGTATTCGCTTGTCCTCCCTGCACGGCAAAGTAATGAGTGCAGCCGACGCCGCTGGCCTGATCGAAGACGGCATGACCGTCGGTATGAGCGGCTTCACCCGCGCCGGTGAGGCCAAGGCCGTGCCCCATGCGCTGGCCGAGCGCGCGCGCCAATCGCCGTTGCAGATCAGCCTGATGACCGGCGCCAGCCTGGGCAACGACCTCGACAAGCAACTCACCGAGGCCGGCGTGCTGGCCCGGCGCATGCCCTTCCAGGTCGACAGCACGCTGCGCCGCGCGATCAACGACGGCAAAGTCATGTTCATCGACCAGCACCTGTCGGAAACCGTGGAGCAACTGCGCAACCAGCAACTCAAGCTGCCGGACATCGCCGTCATCGAGGCGGTGGCGATCACCGAGCAGGGGCATATCGTGCCGACCACCTCAGTGGGCAACTCGGCCAGCTTCGCCATTTTCGCCAAGCGTGTGATCGTCGAGATCAATCTGTCGCACAATCCAAACCTGGAAGGCCTGCACGACATCTATATCCCGACCTATCGGCCCACCCGTACGCCGATTCCGCTGGTCAAGGTCGACGACCGCATCGGCAGCCGCGCCATCCCCATCGACCCCGCGAAGATCGTCGGCATCGTCATCAGCGACCAGCCCGACTCGCCGTCCACCGTGCTGCCGCCGGACCACGAAACCCAGGGCATCGCCGATCACCTGATCGCCTTCCTCAAACAGGAAGTGGACGCCGGGCGTATGAGCAACCGTCTTGGCCCGTTGCAGGCCGGCATCGGCAGCATCGCCAACGCCGTGATGTGCGGCCTGATCGACTCGCCCTTCGAAGACTTGACCATGTATTCCGAAGTACTGCAGGACTCTACCTTCGACCTTATCGATGCCGGCAAGCTGAGCTTCGCCTCCGGCAGTTCCATCACCCTGTCCGAACGACGCAACGCGGATGTGTTCGGCAACCTGGAGCGCTACAAGGACAAGCTGGTGCTGCGCCCGCAGGAGATCTCCAACCATCCGGAAGTGGTGCGGCGCCTGGGCATCATCGGAATCAACACGGCGCTGGAGTTCGACATCTATGGCAACGTCAACTCCACCCACGTGTGCGGCACGCGAATGATGAACGGCATCGGCGGCTCGGGCGACTTCGCCCGCAATGCGCACCTGGCCATTTTCGTCACCAAGTCGATCGCCAAAGGCGGCGCCATTTCCAGCGTGGTGCCGATGGTCAGCCATGTCGACCACACCGAGCACGACGTCGACATTCTGGTCACCGAACAAGGCCTGGCCGACCTTCGCGGCCTGGCGCCGCGCGAGCGGGCACGGGTCATCATCGACAACTGCGTGCACCCGGACTACCGCGCTGCCCTCGACGACTACTTCACCCGTGCCTGCGAGCGCGGTGGGCACACGCCGCACATTCTGCGCGAGGCGTTGAGCTGGCATGAAAACCTCGAGGAGGGGGGGCGCATGCTGGCGGTGTAGGCACCCTCGAGAAAGCGGACCCGCCTGACATGCCGGATCCTGAAACGGCGTGTTTGGCGGGTTTTATTTTTGTGCGTGTACTGTACGCTGCAAACTCCATGAAACTGTTCTACTGTACTTATCAATCCAGTGATTAGCGCCATCAACAACGAACGGTGAAGATGATTTTGCACTTAATTAGTGCAGACCAGTACAGTTTTGCCGTTTTCAGGTGCAACAGCCGCATTTCACAGTTAACTGAACGTACGCAATACCCATGAACTGTACCTACTGTTCTGGACACGGGAGGAGGATGATTGGCACCAGTTAATCACTATCTAATCCCGCCATAAGCGGAAGGACGACATCATGGAACGTACACTCAGTTCCGATCTGGCTTTCGAACAATCCTCCAACGCCCAGGCCTCGCTGCCGCTGCGTGCTTTTTCTACCCTGATGTTGTGGCAGCGCCGTCTGTCCAGCCGTCGCCAACTGGCCCGTCTCGACGCGCGCCTGCTGGCCGATGCTGGTATTAGCGAGTCGCAACGTTATGAAGAGCTGGGCAAGCCGTTCTGGCGTTGAGCCCCGGCTGGCCGGCTTGCCGGCAGCGCTTCTGAAAACCCGTCGCAGGGAACTGCGACGGGTTTTTTCATTCCAAGAGCCGAACTGGGAAGATCAGAGCCAAGACAAGTACAGTTTCCTGAAACCAATTTTATGCAGGTACAGTTCTAGATAACTTACATCTGGAAATAACTCCACGTGCTATGTTGCCGTTGCGCCTCTGCCAGAAAGCCTTGTGGCAGACGTACCCTAACGGCCACTGCGAGCGTCCGATACGCAGATCGATCTTCGACTTAGTCAGGAGTCTCTTCCCATGTCCCGTAAAACGCTGCTCGGCGCTGCGCTGTTGCTCACCCTGGCCGGCACTGCCCATGCCTCCAGCTTCATCGTCACTACCGACGCCGTGGTCGACGGCATCGCCGCCTCCACCCATGCCACGTCCGACGCCTCTTCTTCGCTGCGCGACAACAAGATCGTTCGAGCCGCCCGTGACGATGCCGCCAGTTTCGTCGGCAGCCAAGGCGAGATCCGCGGAGCGAAACTGGAAAGCGCGTTCAGCTTCATCCGTCAGCAGGCGCCCAGCCTGCAGGCCAGCGACGCGCAATTGGCCCAGGCCATCCTCGCGCTGTAACGCCGCCATCGCCGCGCTGGCTAAAACCAGTGCGGCGGACCGGCCGCGCCCGCTCAACCGCCGCCACCCAGAGCGCCCATGCGTTATCCGTTTGCCTTGACCTGTCTACTGGCCCTGCCCCAGGCCTTCGCCTTCGATACCACTACCCAAGGGCTGGTGATCGGCAGCTACGGCACGAGCCAACTGACCACCGCACCCTTCGACCGCAAGCTGCTGTCCGAAGCCCGTGACGATGCTGCGGCGTTCGTCGCCAGTGCCGGACGGATACGCGGCGCGCGCCTCGAAGCAGCACTGCTGGCGTTGCGCCAGGCCCGGCCCGCACAATCTGCCGACGACCTTGAACTGGCGCGCGCAATCCTCGTCCAATGCCCCATCCTCGATGCCACCGTATTTTCTGGAGATGCTCCATGCGTAAACCGCTGATCGCCGCCACCCTGGGGCTGTTCCTGCTGGCCGACCTGGCCCAGGCCCAAACGCTGGTGGCCACCAGCAACATCATCGTCCGCGCCTTCGGCCGTTCGATCGACTTCACCTCCGACACCACCACCTCGATCCGCGACTCCAAAATCGTACGCGAGGCCCATGACGACGCTGCCAGCTTCGTCGCCACCAATGGCGACATCCGCGGCGCCCAGCTCGAAGCCGCCTTCGGCACCTTGCGCGAACGCCTGCCCGAGGCACGCGGAGCCAGCGACCAGGCGCTCGCAGAAGCCATCCTGGCACTGTGAAGGGCGTGCGTGCCTGGCTTCTCGGTTGCGCACTGACGTTACTGGGCACGCCCGTACTGGCCGATCTACGTCTGGAGTTGCAAGACACCGGCCTCGATGCCGCGCAGCGCCAGGCCACCCAGACCCTGCTCGACGAAGCCATGAGCAAGCTGCCGCCGCGCTTCAAGGAGCAACTCGACCGCCGTGTGCGCGTCAGCTGGAGCGTGAGCATGCCGGCCGATGCCTATGGTCAGGCCTCGTTGGTCGACACCCTCGATCTGAACCAGCGCCTGTTGCCCGGCCTGGTCGACGGCAGCGCCGCCACGCAGAAGACCCAGCGCCCGCACGGTACGGTGCGCGAGGAGCTGCTGGCCACCGTGCTGCACGAACTCACCCATATCTACGACCGCGCACGCTTGTGGTCGGCCGCCGAACGCCCGCTGCTCAACCGCTGCCAACGCCAGCTCGGCAGCCTGGGCAAGATCGGCCTGCCCGAGCAATGCCGCGGCCAGACCGAGCGCCGCTTCACCTTGAGCGACGACCCGCGCCTGCTCGACCTTGCCGGCTGGCAGCAGTACGTCGGCCGCCGCGGCGAGCGCGAGCACAGGAACGGCCAGAACGTGCGCAGCCCGGATGCCTACGAACTGAGCAGCCCGAAGGAGTTCGTGGCGGTGAACATGGAGTACTTCCTCCTCGACCCTAGCTACGGCTGCCGCCGCCCGGCCCTGAACCAGTACCTGCGCGAGCACTTCGGCTGGGCGCCTGAGCAGGACACCTGCGCCAAGAGCCTGCCCTTCATCAACGCCGGCAACGACTTCGCCCGCCAGCCTCTGGGCGAGATCGACCCCGAGCGCGTCTACGAAGTCGACTACCTGCTGGCCGAGGCCAACCAGAACTGGGTCAGCCGCTGGGGCCACAGCATGCTGCGCCTGGTCATCTGCGCCCCGGGCCGGCCACGCGGTCCGGATTGCCGGCTGGACCTCGACCAACACTTGGTGCTGTCGTACCGCGCCTTCGTCAACGACGTGCAGCTGTCGAGCTGGGACGGCCTGGTCGGCAACTACCCGTCGCGGCTGTTCGTGCTGCCGCTGGGCCAGGTGATCGACGAATACACTAAGACCGAACTGCGCAGCCTGGCCTCCGTGCCCTTGAAGCTGAGCCGCACAGAGGTGGAAAACGTGGTACGTCAGGCCGCCGAGATGCACTGGAGCTACGACGGCAACTATTACTTCCTGTCCAACAACTGCGCTGTGGAGTCGCTCAAGCTGCTACGTAGCGGCACTGGCAATCCACGTTTCAACGACTTGGACAGCATCATGCCCAACGGCTTGCTGGAAGTGCTCAAGGGCCGTGGCCTGGCCGATACCAGCGTGCTCGACGATCCGCGCCGCGCCCTGCGTCTGGGCTATCGCTTCGACTCCTACCGCGACCGTTTCCAAGCCATGTTCGAAGTGCTGCGCAAACAGCTGCCGGTGCCGCAGAAGAACGTCGAGGACTGGCTGGCCCAGGATGCCGAAAAACGCCGTGCCTGGTTCCCCAAGGCCGACCTGCGTACCAGCGCGGCCCTGTTGCTGCTCGAGCAGGCCAGCCTGCGCCGCCAGCTGCTGCTGGCCCAGGACGAGGTCAAGCAGCGCTACCTCAACGCCAGCACGTCGAAGGACGGCTCGGTCGACAACGCCAACGACGTGCTGCAACAGATGCTGGCCAACAGCGGCTTCCTCAGCCGCCCCGCAGAACTGCTCGGCACCCAGGGTTACGGCCTGCCGCAGCCGGCCGAACGCGCCTACCTGGAGAAGACCGCCGGCGAGCGCCAGGCCCAGTTGCTGCGCTTGAGCACCAACCTGGACAAGGAAGTACGCGCCCTGCTCTCGCCGGACCGGGCCAAGGAAATCTCGGCGGTCGAAGCCAATACCCGCCTGATCGGCGATCATTTGCGTTCGCTGCACAAGGCCGCAGGCGGTCTGCAACTGCCCTGAGCATCCACCTTGAGCGCCGCACAAGCGGCGCCGACCTTCCGTCGCAGCGTTCGGCGCGAAAGCTGGTTGAAAGCTTCGCCCACTAGGATGTCGCCATGACCGGCAATAGACCGGTCCGCCAAGGCCTCGCGCCTGGCCACTCCAACAACAATAAAATGGTGATTTCGATGTCCTTCCGTGCCCACGCGCCCGCATTTCCCCTTCCGCTACTCCCGGCCCCGCCCGTCCCGCGCTGACCCGACGCGTCTTGCCCGTTCGCATCCCTACGCCTGGAGTACCGCCATGCTGACCTTCCTCGGCTTCGCCATGGTAATCACCTTCATGTACCTGATCATGACCAAGCGCCTGTCGGCCTTGATCGCCCTGATCCTGGTGCCGATTCTGTTCGCCCTGTTCGGCGGTTTCGCCGGCGATATCGGGCCGATGATGCTGCAGGGCATCAGCAAGCTCGCGCCCACCGGCGTGATGCTGATGTTCGCCATCCTCTATTTCGCGCTGATGATCGACTCGGGCCTGTTCGACCCGGCAGTGCGCAAGATCCTCGCGCTGGTCAAGGGCGACCCGCTGAAGGTGTCGGTCGGCACCGCCGTGCTGGCGCTGGTGGTCTCGCTCGACGGCGACGGCGCCACCACCTACATGATCTGCTGCGCGGCCATGCTGCCGCTGTACAGCCGCCTGGGCATGAGCCCGCGGATCATGGCCGGGCTGATCATCCTCGCCGGTGGCGTGATGAACATGACCCCGTGGGGCGGCCCCACCGCCCGTGCGGCCAGTGCCTTGCAGGTCGATCCGTCGGACATCTTCGTGCCGATGATCCCGGCCATGGTCGCCGGTGTGCTGGCGATCCTCGCCATCGCCTACGCCTACGGCAAGCGCGAACGTGCCCGGCTCGGCGAGCTGCGCCTGCCGACCGACGACATCGACCACGGCGACATCAGCGTCTCGCAGTTTCCCGAAGCGCGGCGGCCGAAACTGTTGTGGTTCAACGGTGCGCTGACCGCCGCCTTGATGGTGGCGCTGATCGCCGGGCTCCTGCCGCTGCCGGTGCTGTTCATGGTGGCCTTCAGCATCGCCATGATCGTCAACTATCCGTGCCTGCAACAGCAGAAGGACCGCATCGCCGCCCATGCCGGCAGCGTGCTGGCGGTCACCGGGCTGATCTTCGCAGCGGGTATCTTCACCGGCATCCTGTCCGGGACCGGCATGGTCGAGGCCATGTCCAAGAGCTTGCTGGCGGTCATTCCCGAGGCGCTCGGGCCGTACCTGGCGGTGATCACCGCCATCGTGAGCATGCCGTTCACCTTCTTCATGTCCAACGACGCCTTCTACTACGGCGTGCTGCCGGTACTGACCGAAGCGGCCAGCCACTACGGCATCAGCCCGGTGGAAATGGCCCGTGCGTCGATCGTCGGCCAGCCGGTGCATCTGCTCAGCCCATTGGTGCCTTCCACCTACCTGCTGGTGGCCCTGGCGGGCATCGAGTTCGGCGACCACCAGCGCTTCACCCTGAAATGGGCCGTTCTGGTGTGCCTGTGCATTCTGCTGGCTGCGCTGCTGATGGGTATCTTCCCGCTGTTTGGGAGCCTCTGAGACGCCCTCCCCGCACCGGCGCGCCTGGGCTGAAGGCGTGCCGGCCGCTTCGATGCGGCCTCCACCGCCGCAAATGTTTCAAATATATTTCAGCCATGCCAAGCTGGCAGCCATTGCCCAAGGCAACTACAGCTTGAGTGAGACCTGCCAGAATCGCCCGTCCAGGGCCAGGCTCACCGCGTCATCCATTGGCCCGCTCAGGGCATCGTTCGAAGGGGGGCTTGCCCATGCTGACCCTGCTCAACCTGCTATCGGCCGTCACCCTGTTGGTGTGGGGCACGCACATCGTGCGCACCGGCATCCTGCGGGTGTACGGCTCCAACCTGCGCCGGGTGATCGGCCAGAACATGGACAAACGTCCGCTGGCGTTCATCGCCGGCATCGTGGTCACGGCCATGGTGCAGAGCAGCAACGCCACGGCGATGCTGGTCACCTCGTTCGTCAGCCAGGGCCTGATGGCCATGACCCCGGCGCTGGTGATCATGCTCGGTGCCGACGTGGGCACGGCGCTGATGGCCCGGGTGTTGACCTTCGACCTGTCGTGGCTGTCGCCGCTGCTGATCTTCGTGGGGGTGATCTTCTTCCTGTCGCGCAAGCAGACGCGCATCGGCCAGATGGGCCGTGTAGCGATCGGCCTGGGGCTGATCATCCTGGCGCTGGAGCTGATCGTGCAGGCCGCAGCGCCCATCACCCAGGCGCAAGGCGTGCGTGTGCTGTTCGCCTCGCTGACCGGCGACATCCTGCTCGACGCCCTGGTCGGTGCGCTGTTCGCCATGATCTCGTATTCCAGCCTGGCCGCCGTGCTGCTGACCGCGACGCTCGCCGGCTCGGAGCTGATCAGCCTGCCGGTAGCCATCGGTCTGGTGGTCGGCGCCAACATCGGCAGTGGTCTGCTGGCCTTCATCAGTGCGCGCATGCAGCACACCGCTGGGCGCCGCGTGGCCCTGGGCAGCCTGCTGTACAAGCTGATCGGCCTGGTGCTGATCATCCCTGTGCTCAACCCGTTGGTGGGCTGGATGGACAGCCTGAGCTACAGCCCCCAGGAACTGGTGATCGGCTTCCATCTGCTCTACAACACCCTGCGCTGCCTGCTGATGCTGCCCACGGTGAAGTACATGGGGCGCATCTGCGACACCCTGCTGCCCGAGCAGGACAGCGGCGACAGCCAGACCCTGCCGCGCCACCTCGACCCTTCGGCCCTGGAAACGCCCAGCCTGGCCCTGGCCAACGCGGCGCGGGAAACCTTGCGCCTGGGCGACATCGTCGACAACCTGCTGACCGCCATGCTCGGCGCGCTGCGCGGCACCCAGCCGGCAATGGCCCCACGGGTAAGGGCCTTGGGCGAAGACGCTGATGCGCTGTACAGCGCCATCAAGCTGTATCTGGCGCAGATGAGCCGCGAAGATCTCAGCGAGCACGACAACCGGCGCTGGGCCGAAATCATCGAGCTGGCGATCAACCTCAAGCTGTCCAGCGACCTGATCGAACGCATGCTGCGCAAGGTCCAGCAGCAGAAGACCAGCCAGCGCCGCGAGTTCTCCGCCGTGGGCCTGGACGAGCTGACCGGCTTGCAGGAGCAGCTGCTGGCCAACCTGCGCCTCGGCCTCTCGGTATTCCTCAGCGCCGATCCGGAAAGCGCGCGCCTGCTGCTGCGCGAAAAGCGCCGTTTCCGTGCCCAGGAAAGGCGTTTGGCCCACGCCCATGTCAGCCGTCTGCAGCGCAAGGTGGTGCAAAGCCTGGAGACCAGTTCGCTGCACCTGGAGCTGATCGCCGACATGAAGCGTTTGAACTCTTTGTTCTGCAGCAGTGCCTATGTGGTACTGGGCGGCTCGGATACCGGCGGGCTGCTGCTCGACAACGAGGCCGAGGAGCCCCGTCAAGCCTGAACCCGCTCATCTCGGAGAGTGCCGGACCTGCCCATGCGTTACCTGATGTTCGTCTGCCTGTTGCTCGCCGCCTTGCCATCACTGGCGCTCGACCGCTCCCAGGTCGAAGGCTACTTGTTGCCCAATGGCCTGCAGGTGATTCTGAAATCGGGTTACGAGCGCGACCATGTGTCGATCCGCTTGGTGGTCGGCGTGGGCCTGGACGACTTCCCTTGCGAGCAGCGCGAGCTGCCGCACTTGATCGAACACTTGCTGTTCAGCGGCATCGACGCATCCGGCGAAGGCGGTCTCGAGGAGCGCCTGCAAGCGCTGGGCGGCGAATGGAACGCCTTCACCAGCAGCGCCGACACCACGTTCGTCATCGAGGCCCCGGCGCGTAATCAACGCAAGGTGCTCGACCTGCTGCTGGCGATCGTGCGCGACACACACATCGACGCCAAAGCGCTGGCCACCGCCAAAGCCATCATCGAACGCGAGGACGGCGGCCATTACGGCCATCTGCAGCGCTGGTTGGACCGCCAGGACATCGGCCAGCGCGCCACCGAACAGGTGGCGCAGGAGTTGGGCCTCAAATGCCCGGAACGCTCCGACGTGACCGATTTCAGCCTGGAGCAGGTCACGCAGGCGCGCGAGCACTGGTACGCCGCCAACAACATGACCCTGATCGTCGTCGGCGGCCTGGACAAGCTGCTACCCGCCTACCTGGAGCGCACCTTCGCCGAACTGCCGGCCACCGAACCCGGCGAGCGTCGCGATCTGGACACCATCACCCATCAGGCCGAGGCCAGGCGCACGCTCAACCGGGGCTGGCTGGGCGACACCGCCAAACTGAGCTGGCTATTCATCGAACCGGTACTCGATACCGACCATGACCAGACCCTGGAGCTGCTGTCGCGCTATCTGGACTGGGCGTTGTATCAGCAGCTGCGCCTGCGCCACGGGCTGTCCTATGGCCCCTCGGTGAAGCGCGAAAGCTACGGCGACAGCGGCATGCTCAGCCTCACCGCGGACCTGGAGCGCGACGACGTCGATGCGGCCGTCAGCGCTTTCGAAGCGCTGTTCGAGCAACTGCGCAAGGACGGGCTCGACCCTGCCACCTTCGCCCGCATCAAGGAAGCGGCCATCGCCCGGGAAAGCTGGACCACCCAGGGCAACAGCGCCCTGGCCGACTATTACTGGGGCGGGCTCAACAACTATGAAGACGGTCGCTACAAAGACCCGATCGCCGCACTGCGCAAGGTCAGCCTCAAAGAAACCAACGCCGCCTTGGCGCAATTGCTCAAGTCCCCAGGCTACCTACGCATCGAGCAGCCGTTACTGGGGTACGACGGCCTGTATGGCTGGATCGGCCTGCTGCTGGCCTTGATGCTGCTACCGGCCCTGGCCATCGGTCTTTTGCGCCGCCGGCGACGCCAACCGGCGCCCCGCCCCAGCGGCGCTACACGGCAACGATGATTCGGCGCTATCCTTCGGCCAGCGTCGGCACTCGCGCCGACGCAGCTCTTCTTTCAGGGTCTTGTCGCTAACCCATGCTGCCCATTCCTCGCCTCGTGCAACGCGTCATCGAACTGCTCAAACGCTACCCTGGCGTGATCGCCTTGGGCGGCTTCCTGTCGGGTATCGGCAGCTTCATTCTGGTCGACCGCCAGGCCAGCCTGGCGAGCTGGATCGCCATCGTGCTGCTGGTCAGCTGGGTCTGGCTGATGCTGGAGAACAGCCTGACCAAACTGTTCGCACGCCTGTTCAAGCGCGAGATCCCTCAGCCGCTGCTGCGCTACGCGACGCAGATGATCCACCAGGAAAGCCTGTTCTTCGTATTGCCGTTCTTCTTCGTCACCACTACCTGGAACAGCGGCCAGTCGGTGTTCACCGGGCTGCTGGCGGCTGCGGGGCTGATCTCCATCGTCGATCCGCTGTACTACCGCTGGCTGGCGCCACGGCGCTGGCTGTTCATGGCGCTGCACATGCTGACGCTGTTCGCCGCCCTGCTCACCGCCTTGCCGATCATCCTGCACCTGACCACCGCGCAAAGCTTCAAGCTGGCTCTGGTGGCCGCCATGGCGCTGTCCTTCCCCAGCCTGGTCAGCAGCTTTCCGATCAACAACTGGCGCAATGCCGTGGCGTTGGTGACGATCACCCTGGCGGTGGGCGCTGGGGGCTGGCTGTTACGTTCGTGGGTGCCGCCGGCGACGCTGTGGATGACCGAGGTGGCCGTCAGCACCCAGGTCAACAACCGCGAGCCGGGCGACTCGCTCAAGGAGGTACCGGCCAGCCGCATCGGCGGCAATGGTTTGTACGCCTACACCTCGATCAATGCGCCGCGCGGGCTCAACGAACGCATCTACCACGTGTGGCAGAAGGACGGTAAAGAAGTCGACCGCATCGCCCTGGACATCCGCGGCGGGCGCAAGGAAGGCTACCGCGCCTGGAGCCACAAGCAGAATTTCCCACCCGACCCGGTCGGCCGCTGGCAGGTGCGGGTACTGACCGAAGACGGCCAGGTGATCGGCGTGCTGCGCTTCAAGGTGATCGCCGACGCTCAGGCGAAGAACCAGTAGCACACGCAGATCGCCGCCACCACGCCGCACAACTCGGCCAGCAAGGCGCAGCCCACGGCATGGCGTACGCGCTGGATGCCGACCGCGCCGAAATACACCGCCAGCACGTAGAAGGTGGTTTCCGTACTGCCCTGGATGGTCGCGGCCACCAGCGCCGGGAAACTGTCCACACCTTGAGCCTGCATGGTCTCGATCATCATCGCCCGTGCCGCGCTGCCGGAGAACGGCTTGACCAGCGCCGTGGGCAGGCCGTCGACGAAACGCGTATCCAGGCCCATCCAGCCGACCGCATGGCGGATGCCGTCCAAGGCCAGCTCCAGGGCGCCGGAAGCGCGCAGTACGCCGACGGCAACCAGCATGGCCACCAGGTACGGCAACAGGCTCTTGGCCACGTCGAAGCCCTCTTTGGCGCCTTCGACGAACACTTCGTACACCTGGACCCGCTTCAGCGCACCGATCACCAGAAAGGTGACGATCACCCCGAACAGCGTGAGGTTGCCCAGGATCGACGACAGGCTGGCCAGCGCCGCGGCCGACAGGGTGCCGAGAAAGGCCATGAAGCCGCCCAGCAGCAAGGCGCCGGGGATCATGTAAGCCAGCACCACCGGGTCCCATAGGCGCAGGCGCTGCATGACCGCCACCGACAGCAGGCCCACCAGGGTCGAGACGCTGGTGGCCAGCAGAATCGGCAGGAAGACCATGGTCGGATCGGGCGCGCCTTGCTGGGCGCGGTACATGAAGATGGTCACCGGCAGCAAGGTCAGCGAGGAGGCGTTGAGCACCAGGAAGAGGATTTGCGCGTTGCTCGCCGTGGTGCTGCTGGGGTTGAGCTCCTGCAGGGCACGCATGGCCTTCAGGCCGATGGGCGTGGCGGCGTTGTCCAGGCCCAGGCCGTTGGCGGCGAAGTTCATGGTGATCAGGCCCAGCGCCGGATGCCCCTTGGGCACCTCCGGCATGAGCCGGGCGAACAGCGGCCCGAGCACCTTGGCCAGCCATTCGACGATGCCGGCCTTTTCCGCGATCTTCAAGAAGCCCAGCCACAAGGTCAGGGTGCCGAACAGCAGAATCACCACTTCCACCGACAGCTTGGCCATGGCGAAGATGCTTTCCACCATGGCCGCGAAAATCCCGGCGTTGCCGCCGATCAGCCACTGCCCCAAGGCGGAGATGGCGCCTACCAGGAAAAAGCCGAGCCACAGGCCGTTGAGCATTTACGAGTCTCCCTGGAAAAAGTGCGCATCATAGCGCAGTCGCCACCACCACCGGGGCACGCGCCTGTCGCCATCGGCATGGCACGGAAAAGCCCCGATGGGACGTCACGGTTCGGACGAACGAACGCTGTGACGACCCACCGGGGCTTTTCAGAATGCGGGCGAACCCGCACAGAGGTGGCTTACTGCTTTACCGCCTGCGAGGAGCGGGTGGCGGCGCCGGTCGCAACTTGCTTACCGGCCATGTGCGGCAGCGAGTTGTAGTACGCCTCGCCTTTGGCCGAGTCGTACATGCCTTCCCAACGGGCGATGACCAGGGCGGCCAAGGCGTTGCCGATCACGTTCAAGGCGGTGCGCGCCATGTCCATGATGCGGTCGACGCCGGCGATGAAAGCCAGGCCCTCCAACGGAATGCCCACGCTGCCCAGGGTCGCCAGCAGCACCACGAAGGATACGCCCGGCACGCCGGCGATGCCCTTGGAGGTGACCATCAGGGTCAGCACCAGCAGCAGTTGCTGGCCGATCGACAGGTCGATGCCGTACAGCTGCGCGATGAACAGGGCGGCGATGCTCTGGTACAGGGTCGAGCCGTCGAGGTTGAACGAGTAGCCGGTGGGCACCACGAAGCTGCACACCGACTTCGGCGCGCCGTAGGCTTCCATCTTCTCGATCACCCGTGGCAGCACGGTTTCCGAACTCGAGGTGGAGTAGGCCAGGATCAGCTCGTCTTTCATGATGCGCATGATCTTGATCACCGAGAAGCCGAACAGGCGCGCCACCAGGCCCAGCACCATGAAGGCGAAGAAGGCGATGGCGAAGTACACCAGCACCACTAGCTTGGCCAGCGGCAGCAGGGAGGCGAAGCCGAAGTTGGCCACCGTCACCGCGATCAGCGCGAATACACCGATGGGGGCGTAGTTCATGATCATGTGGGTGACCTTGAACATGGTTTCCGATACGCCCTGGAAGGTGCGAACCAGCGGCTCGCGCAGGTCGCTCGGCAAACTCGACAGGCCCATGCCGAACAGCACCGAGAAGAAGATGATCGGCAGCATTTCGCCACGCATCAGCGAGGCGAAGATGTTCGACGGGATGAGGTTGAGCAGCGTCTCGACGAAGGCATGCTCATGTTGCACCTCGGCTGCGGTGGCCTGGTACTTGGAGATGTCTACGGTGCCCAGGGTACTCATGTCGATGCCGGTGCCCGGGTGGAAGACGTTGGCCAGCACCAGACCGACGACGATGGCCAGGGTGGTGACGATTTCGAAATAGACGATGGTCTTCAGGCCGATCCGGCCAAGTTTCTTGCTGTCGCCCACACCGGCGATACCGACGATCAGCGAGGAGACCACGATGGGCACCACGATCATCTTGATCAGGCGAATGAAGATGTCACCGGCCGGTTGCAGGACGTTGCTGATCCACCATGCCTTTTCTGCACTGAAATGATTCAGCACCGCACCGATCGCAACACCCAGCACCAGGCCGATGACGATCTGCCAGGCAAGGCTCAGTTTTGCCTTCTTCATGTCGTTACCCTTTGTTGTAGTGGACATGGGCGCCGGCTGGAAACACCCGTGCCAGAGCCATCTGGCCGGGTCACGAGTAAGCTGCTGCTCCGTTGGGCGGGCTCCATGAGAGATCACCGCAGGCGGCCGGGTCGTGGCTCGCTCCCGCGAAAAGGCCGCAACTATTGCCACGGTGGGCAGACCAGTCTAATGCCGGAAACGATTACCCCATGCCGAATCGGCATAAGCAAATGTGCTCGAAAATCGGCTTTTTGGAAGGTTTGGGGACGCTGTTCGGATTACCGAACAGGTACGGAGAGTCGCATGGCGAACGTTCAGGCGAGATGGCGGAAAGCGTACGCTGCTTGTTCGACAATCCGAATGGTCGTCGAGCCGCAGAAGAAGGGATGCGAATGGAGCGAAAAAAATCGATGTGTGGCAGGAAAAAATCTCTGATCGGACCTTTCCTACTCAAACGCTACACAGCGTCGATTGAGTTTGTGCCGATTATTGGAGCTTCGGAGGTCAGGTCTGCCTGCGGCTATGACCTGAACCATCCGATGCTGCCTTTCCTGACCCGGCCCTTTACGGAGGCACTCCCTGTACCCCTAGGCCACTCCGGCTCAGCCACCGCCAGAACAGCCCGACCCCCTGGTCATGTGCCGCACCTCACCGGTGCGGCGCATCATGGAAGCTAAAACGTTAAGGAAGTTCCGCTTCCAAATGATTACAGCGGGCGGTCGCAGTGCTTAGGCCGGCAACCGCCCTGGTCTTCAAAGCTGCTCGCGCAGCAGGGCTTTCATGCCTTCGTCGGGCTTGCCGATCCAGCGGTAATTCACCTCGCTGCTGGGCGATACCGCTTTCGGGCCCTCGACGAGCAAACCGTATGCGTCGTCTTTGTCCCAGCTGAACGCTGCGACCAAGCGTTTCGAGGCGCACGTCTCCTGGGTCTCGCAAAGCGAGCCGACCAGGTATCTGTCACCTTCTTCGATCACAGCCGACATCTGTTGCTGAGTATTGCCCGACAGGTTGACCACCCAGTCCGGCAACCGCTCCTGATTGTCGATGGCATCCTTCCAGGCCTCACGGTACTCGGCATCCGAGCCGAGCAACTGGTTCAGGTACACCTGGCCGTCGTTGGCCGCGAACACGGCTGAACCGCTACCCAACAACAGGGCAGCGGCCAGCGTGCGCTTGAGCAAGGTCTTCATGGACGGCCACGGCCTCGGCCGAAGAAGAACGAAGCGACGAACAGCACCAGGAAAAGGATGAACAGGATCTTGGCGATCCCTGTGGCGGCGCCAGCGACTGCTACGAAACCGAAGTAACCGGCAATGATGGCGATGATCAAGAAGGTAATGGCCCAACTCAGCATGGTGATTCTCCTATCTGTCTTTATGAGATCAGTGAGTCGGGCCTTCAGAAGACCCAACGTTCCTGAGGAACTACGGTGTCGATGGTGGCAGGCGAAGCCTTGGCTTGCGGTGCTTGGGTCGGCGTCTCGGCAGCCTGTACCAGCGACTGGGTGCGAGTGGCCTGGATCTTGGCGAGCAGAGCGGTTTGCGCGGCGACCTGGTCGGCCAGACGGGCCGTCTGCACGCTGTGGTAGAACTGGCCGGCGACCACCGTCAGTACCAGCGCGACGCCAAGCAGCAGGAGCTTGCCCATGGGCAAGGTGTTGGCGGTCTGCTTGGTGTGGGTGGTCTGGCGAGTCATGCCGGCTGCTCCTACTGAAATTTTTCTTTTCGAACGTATCCAGATGATTGCAGCCTGCATGCCAGCTTTTGAAAACAAATAAATTACTTATAAATCAAGGGCTTAACCCACTTCTGAAAAGTTCCCGAGAATGTATCCTGCACGATACCCTCCCAGGGGTCGTGCATTTTGCACGTGCAATCTGCACGGTTCAGCCTTCTACCTTGGTCGACACCTTCAGCATGTCGGCGTCCACGCCGCGCACTCCGACGATTTGCCGGGCGATATCGACCGCGACGGTCTTCAGTGCCTGGCTGACGACATCGCCCGACAACCGCACCATGCCTTCCTCGCTCACCACGCGGATGGTCGCGCCGTCCAGGTTGCGGCTGAAGCGGTAGCTGTTCTGGATCTTGTCGATGATCCAACTGTCGCTGGGCTGGGGTCCGGAGGGAGCGTCGACCGGGGCATTGCGCGCTTCGGCCATGGCGGCGCTGTCCAGGCTGACCAGGTTGTTGGCCAGGTGCACGCCTTCGGTGGTGCGGGCCACCACCCCGGCCAACTCCTTGGCCTCGGCACTGGCGACCCGACCACGCAGGGTCACCACACCGTCACGGCTTTCAACCTCGATCGGCGCCTTTTCCGTCACTCGGCTCCACACCAGACGCGCGCGCACCATGGCTGCCAGCGTCGCGTCGTCCAGGCGTTGCGCATAGGCGCGGGCTTCGAGCGGGTGTTCGACCAGCTCCGGGTTGACCTTCAGTTGGTTGTCGACCTGGGAAATGCCTTTGGTGGCCAACGCCACGCGCTCGGCCAGACCCCGCTCGACCTCGTTCTCGACTTCGCCAGTGAGACGCGCCTGGTCTTCTTCTATGGCGACCTGGATGCTGAATGGATTCAACACACGGTTGAGCGACAGCGCCGTCTGCACGCTGCCTTCCAACCGGGCGTTTTGCACGGGGTCGGCAAGTGCAGTGGCGCTGGCCAGCAGGCCGATGGCGAGGAGGGCGAAAGGGGCGCGCTTCATGTAAATCTCCTGTCGTTTCTAAATATTTTCGAACCGGCGGACGGCGCAACTGCCATGCCATGCGCGGAAATCGCTGAAAAACTTCAAGGTTTCAACGAGTTAGCCAACACACGGGCAACCAGCTAGCATTGCAAACTCCGCATATGTCAGAAAAAGACCATGCAACTTGCCCGATATTTCCGACACTAAGTCTGACTATTCCCAAAGGAGCGTAGGAAAAATGGAATCCGCCCCGGATAACCAAGGCCGCATTCTGCTGGTGGACGACGAATCCGCCATCCTGCGTACCTTCCGCTACTGCCTTGAGGATGAGGGGTACAGCGTCGCCACGGCCAACAGCGCGTCCCAGGCCGAAACCTTGTTGCAGCGCCAGGTGTTCGACCTGTGCTTCCTCGACCTGCGTCTAGGTGAAGACAACGGCTTGGACGTGCTGGCGCAGATGCGCATCCAGGCACCCTGGATGCGTGTAGTGATCGTCACCGCCCACTCGGCGATCGACACTGCCGTCGATGCCATCCAGGCCGGCGCTGCCGACTACCTGGTCAAACCCTGCAGCCCGGACCAACTGCGCCTGGCCACCGCCAAGCAACTGGAAGTGCGTCAGCTGTCGGCGCGCCTGGAAGCGTTGGAAGGCGAGGTGCGCAAGCCCAAAGACGGTCTCGACTCGCACAGCCCGGCCATGATGGTGGTGCTGGAAACCGCGCGTCAGGTGGCCATTACCGATGCCAACATCCTCATTCTGGGCGAGTCGGGTACCGGCAAAGGCGAGCTGGCTCGCGCCATCCACGGTTGGAGCAAGCGCGCGCGCAAGTCGTGCGTGACCATCAACTGCCCGTCGTTGACCGCAGAACTGATGGAAAGCGAACTGTTCGGCCACAGCCGCGGGGCGTTCACCGGCGCCAGCGAAAGCACCCTGGGCCGGGTCAACCAGGCCGACGGCGGCACGCTGTTCCTCGACGAGATCGGCGATTTCCCGCTGACCCTGCAACCCAAGCTGCTGCGCTTCATCCAGGACAAGGAATACGAACGCGTGGGCGACCCGGTCACTCGCCGCGCCGATGTACGCATTCTGGCCGCGACCAACCTCAACCTCGAGGAGATGGTGCGCGAAGGGCGTTTCCGCGAAGACCTGCTGTATCGCCTGAACGTCATCACCCTGCACCTGCCGCCGCTGCGCGAACGCAGCGAAGACATCCTGACCCTGGCCGAGCGTTTCCTGGCGCGCTTCGTCAAGGACTACTCGCGCCCGGCCCGCGGCTTCTCCGACGAGGCCCGTGCGGCGCTGCTCAACTACCGCTGGCCGGGCAACATCCGGGAACTGCGCAACGTCATCGAGCGTGCCAGCATCATCTGCCCGCAAGAGCGGGTCGAGGTGAGCCACCTGGGCATGGGCGAACAGCCCACGGGCAACGCGCCTCGCGTGGGTGCGGCCTTGAGCCTGGACGAACTGGAGCGCGCCCACATCGGCGCGGTGCTGGCCACCAGCGACACCCTGGACCAAGCGGCCAAGACCTTGGGCATCGATGCCTCGACGCTGTACCGCAAGCGCAAGCAGTACAACCTGTGAAGTGGACGATGAAGTTGCGCACGCGGATGTTCCTCAGCATCTCGGCGCTGATCACCGTGGCCTTGCTGGGCCTGCTGCTGGGGCTGGTGAGCGTGGTGCAGATGGCCTCGATGCAGGAGCGCCTGCTGAGCGACACCCGCCATGTCCTGGAACTGGGCGTGAAGCTGCGGCAGAACCTCGGCGAGCAGTTGAGCCAGATCCTCGACGAATCGCCCAACCGGGAAAGCCTCGGCGACCTGCAAACGCAGTTCCAGCAGTTGGTGGACCAAGGTTTGCAAGAGGACGGAGGGCGCAGCGGCCTGGAACAGGTCCGCAGCAGCTACCTGGGTTTTCTCCAGGCCTATCGGCAAAGCGCCACGCCATGGCGCGAGATGGGGCTGGAACAGCCGTTGGGTATGGCCTTCGACGGCGTGCGGCGTAGCCTAATCGCCTCCAGCACCAAAGCCCTGGACGAAATCAACCGCAGCGAAGAACGCAACCACGACCAGGCTTGGCTGGTCGGCGGTGTGCTGGGCCTGATGGGCCTGGCCGTGCTAGTACTGGGGTTCATTACGGCGCACAGCATCGCCCGGCGCTTCGGCTTGCCCATCGAGGCCTTGGCGCGCGCGGCCGATCAGGTCGGGCGTGGCAATTTCGACGTGACCCTGCCGATCGCCCAAGGCAGTGAGATGCACCAGCTGACCCGCCGCTTCGGGCTGATGGCCGATGCCCTGCGCAAACACCAGGCCACCAACATCGACGAGCTGCTGGCCGGCCAGCAACGCTTGCAGGCGGTGCTCGACAGCATCGACGACGGCTTGCTGATCATCGACCCGCAGGGCTGCCTGGCGCATCTCAACCCCGTGGCCCAGCGCCAGCTGGGCTGGGACAGCGGCCGTATCGGCACTCCGCTGGAAGAGGCCCTGGAGCGTCCCGAGCTGCAGCAGCAACTGCGCCAGGTGCTGCGCGGCGGCAACCTGGACCGGCCGCCCGACGACCTGAGTTTCGAGATCGACGAAGACACGCGCCTGCTCAGTTACAGCCTGACCCCGGTCAGCCACCCGCAAGGGCCGATCCTGGGTGCGGTCATGGTGCTGCGCGACGTGACCGAGCAACGCGCCTTCGAACGGGTGCGCAGCGAGTTCGTGCTGCGTGCCTCCCACGAACTGCGCACGCCGATCACCGGCATGCACATGGCCTTCGGCCTGTTCCGCGAACGCATCAAGTTTCCCGCCGATACCCGCGAGAGCGATCTGCTCGACACCATCGGCGAGGAAATGCAGCGCCTGACCCAACTGATCAACGACCTGTTGAATTTCTCCCGCTACCAGAACGGCTTGCAGAAACTGGACGTGGCGCCGTGCGACGTCGAAACCCTACTGGCGCGCGCGCACGAGCGTTTCCAGGCGTCGGCCAGCGACAAGCGCATCGAGCTGGTGATCGACATGGAGCTGCCGTTGCCGCGCATTCAGGCCGACGTCGGCCAGCTCGACCGGGTGCTGGACAACCTGCTGCACAACGCCATCCGCCATACCCCGAGCGATGGGCACATCCGTCTGCACGCGCGGCGGCACGCCGAGCGGGTGATCATCAGTGTCGAGGACAGCGGCGAGGGCATCGCCTATGGCCAGCAGGGGCGGATCTTCGAGCCGTTCGTGCAGGTGGGGCGCAAGAAAGGCGGCGCGGGCCTGGGCCTGGCCCTGTGCAAGGAAATCGTGCAGTTGCACGGTGGCCGCATGGGTGTATTTTCGCGTCCCGGCCAAGGCACCCAGTTCTATATGGCACTGCCGGTTTGAAGTGAAGCGGTGGGGTTCGCAAAGGCCCCACCCACGCCCCCTCGCTCGACGCCGCTCAATCCGACCGCCGCTACGGCCATCAGGCCGATGGCCCCGCTGAGCAGGTGGAAGCCCCTCGCACCCCATACTCGCAACATGGCGCCTCAGCGCGTGCGGTTGAGCACCTGCAGCATGGCGGCGGTCTGCGCGTCGGGTTGACCGTCGAAGCGTTGAGGACGGAAGCGCATCTGGAACGCGGCCAGCACGTGGCGGGTGGCCTCGTCCAGCTCGCCGGTCTGCGACACGGCATAGCCGAAGCGGACCAGTTGTTGCTGATACCAGGCGATCGACGGCGGGTTGCTGGCGAACCAGGCTTGCTGCTGGGCCACCGCATTGGCATCGGGCCAGACACCGAGGCCGGCGTCGGCCAGGCGCTTCCAAGGGAACAACGGTCCCGGATCCTGTTTGCGCAGCGGTGCGATGTCGCTGTGCCCGACGATGTAGCGCGGCTGGATGCCATTGCGCTTGACGATGTCCTTGAGCAGGGCGATCAGCGACTGGATCTGCGCCTCGCTGTAGGGGTGCCAGACGCGGCCCTGTGGTGTGTCGGTGAAGCCTGGGTTGACGATCTCGATGCCGATGGAGGTGGAGTTGAGCCAGGTGCGGCCGTCCCACTGGCTGTCGCCGGCGTGCCAGGCGCGGCGGCTTTCGTCGACCAGCTGGTAGACCGTGGCCGGGCCGTCGCCGATCAGGTAGTGGCTGCTGACTTCGCCGTGGGTCAGCAGCGCCAGCGAGCGCTCCAGGGAAGCGTTGGTGTAGTGCAGGACGACGAATTGGATACGGTTGTCCTGGTTCGCCGAGACGTGGTCGCGGTCGATGCGCAGGCCGGTGGAGCAACCGGCCAGGAGCAGGAGCAGCAGGGAGGTGAACAGGGCTTTCATGGCTTGGCGTAGGCCTGCAGAGGTCAGGGCGCACTAGCATAGCGCAAGCCTGCGCGTCGCTCAGCCCTGTTCCACACGGTTGCGGCCCTGGGCCTTGGCCCGGTACAGCGCCTTGTCGGCGCGGCCCAGCACCGCTTCGCCAGACTCCCCCGAACGGAACACGCTGCAACCGATCGACGTGGTGATGGTGACCGGCTCGCTCTTGAAGTGGAACGGGCAGGCTTCGACCGCCGCGCGCAGGCTTTGCAATTGCTGCATGGCTTGTTCCAGCGGGGTCTGCGGGAGTAGCAGAACGAATTCCTCGCCACCGAAACGCGCCATGAAATCGCTCCCACGCAGACGCTTGCGCAACACGTTGGCGACCAGTTTCAGCACTTTGTCGCCGGCCAGATGGCCGTATCCATCGTTGATGCGCTTGAAGTGATCGAGGTCGAGAATGGCCATCGACAAGTGCCCGCCCCGGGCCTGCCAGACGTGCATCTCCTGGGCCAGGCGCTCGTTCCAGGCGGCACGGTTGGGCAGGCCGGTAAGCGGGTCGATCAAGGCTTTCTGGCGTTGCTCTTCGAGGTGTTCGCGGTAGCCGAGGGCTTCCTGCTCCATGCCCGCCACGCGTGCGGCCAAGCCTTGCAGGCGTTCGGCCAGATCCTGCTCGCGGTGGTCGCGGGCCTGTCGATGCTGGTCGAGGGTGCCGAGTAGGCCTTCGAGCCGGCTATCGAGCACCTGCTTGAGGCTGTCGAGGTCCTGTGCGCCTTGCACGCTGTGCTGCAGGCCGTCGACCTGTTCGCGCAACTGGCTGTCGAGCTGGCGCGCGGCCGTTTGATTGTCGGCATGCCCGGCGCTGGCGTCGCGCAGGTGGGCATGGAAGGCCTCCAGTCGGGCGTTGAGCGCTTGCAGATAGGCTTCGAATTCGTGCTGACCGCTGTCGTTGATCGCCAGCATCAGCACGGCGAGATCGTCGAGGATCGGGATCAGTTCATACCAGTTCAAGCCTCGGGCGACCCGCTCGCGCATGGCCAGGGCCTGGTCCTTGTAGCGCTCGGGCAGGCTGAGGTCGTCGAGCAGGCCGAGCAGGGTGTGCTCGATGTGCGCGGCCACTTGGCTATAGGGCGGCTCGACGGCGTGGGGCAGGGCGTAGAGGGCGTCTTCGCCGCTTGCGTCGGTGAAGGCGTCGGTCAAGGGCGCCAGCGCAACGGTCTGCGCAGGTGCCGGTATGGGCTCGATATCGGCGAGCGACAGTGGCTCGACGGTAGGACTGGACACCACCGATGGCGTTGCAATGGGGGCGAGCGTCGGTTCGGGTTGCGTTGCGGGCTGACTGACCTCGCCAGCATCTTCGTCAGCGGTAGATGCGGTGGGTAATGCCGTAGCCGGGGAGGGTAGATCATCGCTCGCTGCATCGGCGGGCGGGGGCAATGGGGCGGCGCCAGGTGCCGGCGCCGTGACATCCGCATCGAGCGGGGCCGGGGCGGAAGGTTGGGCGCCGGACGCCTTGGCTCGCTCGACGCTCGCGGGTGCGCTGGGAGGCGACGTTGCCGTTACGACAGCAGCCGGCACCGGTTCGGATACAGCCGACCCGGTTACGGCAGTGGGCGTTTTCGCGTCGGGCAAGGCAACGGCGAGCCCTTCGCCAGAGGCCGGCGCAGCGGCTTCGAGTGCAGGCGCAGGCACGGGCGCCAGGGGGGCGACAACTTCGCTGACCTCTGGCGCGGCCACCGCCGCTTGCGCCACGTTCGGCTGCCCAGGCTCCGACGCCGCCGGTTCGGCTTCGCGCGTGCCGAACAGCCGCTGCAAAAAGCCCGGACGCGCCTCGTCCGCCTGTTTGTGCAGCGAGGCCAGGGCGCGCTCCTGCAAACCGCTGAGCTCGCCCAGCAACGGCGGCAGTTCACGGGATTGGCTGACCCCGCCATCGAGCTTCTTGCTGAGCTTTTTCAGGGCCCGCAGCTGTTCGCTTGGCAACGGCAGGCTTTGCAGCTGTTGCACCAGCGAGGTCAACGCCTCGCGCACTTGGTTCATCCGCGTTTCGCGACGGTGTTCGGAGTCGAGCACAGCTTTTTCGAGACGGGGAATGAGCGCGGCCAGACCGCCGTCCATGCTGTCGCTGCGAATGACCTCGCGCATTTCCTTCATGCACTGGTCCACGGCCTGGTCGCTGCCCTCGGCGGCGAGCGAGCTGCGCACCAGCCCTCGACGCAACAGGTCGAGGCGGGCATCCCAGCGACGTTCGAGTTTCTCCTGCTGCTCGAGGCTCTTGAAGTACTTCTCTTTCCAACGCTCGGCGTCGTCTGTCATGCCCAAGGTCCGCGAGGGGAGGGTGGCGGGAGGCGCGTGGCCTGCCGGACCCTGTCTGAAAAGTTCTGAGACGAAGGCCAGGCAAGGCGAAGACCGGTGAGGAAGCGGAGTGTACTGGAGTACATGAGCATTCCGAGCCGGTTTTCAACGCCGCATGGACGAGTATCAGGACTTTTCAGACAGGGTCTGGCTCAAAGCCGGCAGGTTATCCACAGTCAGCGCGTCGGGCAATCGAATCTCCACGGCCACCGGCAGGTGGTCGGAGATCGGTTGGGCCAGCACCTCGACGCGCTCCAGGGCCAGCGAGGGACTGAGCAGGATGTGGTCCAGGCAGCGCTGGGGGCGCCAACTGGGGAAGGTGGCCTCGACCTGGGGTGCGACCAGGCCGAGATCGCGCAGGGGGGAATGTTCGAGCAGGTCGGAGGCATGGGTGTTCATGTCGCCCATCAGCACCTGGTGCCGATAGCCACCGATCAGTTCCCGCACGTAGGCCAGTTGCCGGGCGCGGGTCTTGGCACCGAGCGCGAGGTGCATCATCACCACGATCAAGGCTTCTTCGCCCTCGCCGAAACGCACCAGAATCGCACCGCGCCCGGAAGGCCCGGGCAGCGGGTGGTCTTCGAGCTGCTGCGGTTTGAGCCGGCTGAGCACGCCGTTGCTGTGCTGGGCGAAGCGCCCGAGGTTGCGGTTGAGCTGCTGGTACCAGTAGGGAAAGGCGCCCAGCTGTGCCAGGTGCTCCACTTGGTTGACGTAGCCCGAGCGCAGGCTGCCGCCATCGACTTCCTGCAAGGCCACCAAGTCGAAATCGGCCAGCAGCTGGCCGATCTTCTGCAAGTTGCCGGCGCGCCCGGTGTGCGGCAGCAGGTGTTGCCAGCTGCGGGTCAGGTAGTGCCGGTAGCGCTCGGTGCTGATGCCCACCTGAATGTTGAAGCTGAGCAGCCGCAGGCGACCATCCGCCGGCAGGCCGGTGGCCTGCAGGTGATGCTCGTTGACCTGTGGCTGATGCAGGCCGATACCGCGCAAGGGGCTGGTGCGGCGCATGGCATCGCCACCTACTTGGCGGCGCGCTCCTTGGCGATCAACTGGTCGGCCACGTTCAGCACGCCTTCCGGACCGCCGGCGGTGCCCAGGTCGAAGCGGTACTTGCCATCGACGACCATGCTCGGCACGCCGGTGATTTCATACTTCTTCGCCAGTTCCTTGGCCTGGTTGACCTGGCCCTTGATGGCGAACGAGTTGAAGGTGGCGAGGAACTTGTCCTTGTCGACACCCTGGGTGGCCACGAACTCGGCCATGTCGTTCGGATCGGTCAGGCGCTTGCGCTGGTTCTGGATGGCATCGAACACGGCTGCATGCACCTTGTGCTCGACGCCCATGGCTTCGAGGGTCAGGAACAGTTGGCCGTGGGCGTCCCAAGGGCCGCCGAACATGGCCGGCACGCGCTTGAAGTTGACGTCTTCTGGGAGCTTCTCGACCCAGGGATTGAGGGTCGGCTCGAAGTGGTAGCAGTGCGGGCAGCCGTACCAGAACAGCTCGACCACTTCGATCTTGCCAGGCTGGGAAACGGGAACGGGGTTGCTCAGCTCGATGTATTGCTCGCCTGCCTTGGCAGGTTCCGCGGCCTGGACGCTGGCCATACCGAATACGCTGGCGGCGACCAGCGTGGCGCTGAGAATCAGTTTACGCATGCTTCACTCCTGGGCAGTCATGGGTCGCCTCGTAGCCGACCGTGCTGTGACAGGTCGGGACGGGACGAGTTCTGTAGTGTACCGGCAGCGCGCGGAAAAAGGGTCGGTGACCCAGCCGCCGGACGAGGCCGAACCTGCGGATGCTCGCTGCCGCGCATTAACCCAAGGTTAATGCAGCCCCTGGATGTAGCTGGAAATGGCTTCGATGTCCTTGTTGCTGAGTTTGCTGGCGATCGTGCGCATGGTCATGGCATCGCCGTCGTTGGTGCGGTTGCCTTCGCGGAAGTCGGTGAGCTGCTTGCTCACGTACTGCGCGTGCTGCCCGCTCAGGTGCGGGAAACCGGCCAGGGCCAGCCCCGCGCCATCCGGCGAATGGCAGCCGGTGCAGGCGGGCATGCCCTTGTCCAGGTCGCCGCCGTTGAACAGCGCGCGGCCACGTTCGACCAACTTGGGATCGGCGGCGCCCACCGAGCCCTTCTGGCTGGCGAAATAGGCGGCGATGTCGGCCAGGTCCTGGTCGTCGAAGCCTTCGAGCATGCCGGTCATTTCCAACACCGGGCGCTTGCCGCTCTTGATGTCGTGCAGCTGTTTTTCCAGGTAGCGCTGGCCCTGGCCGGCCAGTTTCGGGAAATTGGGCGCCAGGCTGTTGCCGTCGGGGTTGTGGCAGGCGCCGCACAGAGCGGTCTTGCCCTGGCCTGCGGCGGCATCGCCGGTGATCGGTTGCGCAGCACTGGCTGCACCGGTGACGCCCAGGGTCAACAGCAGACTCGCGAATAGTTTGTTCATCAGCTCATCCAACACGGCTAAGGGTGAAATGTTAGGTATCGGGACTGCCGATCATCCGGAGGATGACCAATCGGTAGTCCTCGGTACTGCAGTCCGTGCACAATCCACACGCGGCATAGCCTTGAAACCCTGGGTGAGCTGCATCACCGATGTCCACGTATCCCGCGTCGGCCGAGGTTCCCGGCCAGCCTGGCAGCCTTTTCGGGTGCCGGCGAGCCTGCTTGGCGTGCGCACCGCACACGTGCGGTTGTACAACGCCGTAGGACCCTGTGTAGCCTGAGCGCCGAAAACGATGGCATGGACGGGTGACCCGTAGCCATTTCATCGTGCGCGATGACCTTCAGGATTGGGGACCGGCTGCGTTCTGACGCGCTAGCTGTTGTTCGGCGCCCCCTGCGCATCACCCTACGCTGGGATAATGCGCACACAAAAACTGGGGCATTATATACTTCCGCCCGCCAAACGGAAACGACACCGCTTGCCGCAGGGGCCACGACGCCTGGCCTCGGCAACACCCACATCGGATATCCCATGCAAGTCAAGAACCCCATCCTCGGCCTGTGCCAGAAAGCCACCTTCGCCTTGAGCGCCGCCAAGGTCGACCAGTGCCCGACCGACCAGGGTTACGAAGTGGCCTTCGCCGGCCGCTCCAACGCCGGCAAGTCCAGCGCCCTCAACACCCTGACCCACGCCAGCCTGGCGCGCACCTCGAAAACCCCGGGCCGCACCCAGTTGCTGAACTTCTTCGCCCTGGACGACGAACGCCGCCTGGTCGACCTGCCCGGCTACGGCTACGCCAAGGTGCCGATTCCGCTCAAGCAGCACTGGCAGCGCCACCTCGAAGCCTATCTGGGCGGGCGCGAATGCCTGCGCGGCGTGATCCTGATGATGGACGTGCGCCACCCGATGACCGACTTCGACAAGATGATGCTCGACTGGTCGCGCGCCAGCGGCATGCCCATGCACATCCTGCTGACCAAGGCCGACAAGCTCACCTTCGGCGCGGCGAAGAACACGTTGCTCAAGGTCCAGTCGGAAATCCGCAAGGGCTGGGGCGAGGGCGTCACCATCCAGTTGTTCTCGGCACCCAAGCGCCAGGGTCTGGAAGAAGCCTACGGCGTGCTGGCCGGGTGGATGGAGCTGGAAGACAAGATCGCCGAATGAGGTTGCGAACGGGCGTCTTCAGAGCGCCCGGCGTGCTCCGGCTGCCGAATCGCAGGCAAAAAAAACCCCGGACTTCATAGGGGGAGGGGGAAGTTCGGGGTCCAAGCCCGGACCGCTAGGGCGGGGTCCGGATATCTGCCAACACTTAACACAACATAGGAGCATGAACGGCTTGTTCAGCCATTCAGTGCGTCTGAGTCGCGTTTCACCGATTTAGTTCCTGGGTCGTTCGAACAATTTCAATGTTTCGTGCAAACGTGTGAAAGCTGTGTTGCCAGATGCAGATTCGTTCCCGACGCCTGTCAGTCGAGTAACTGGGGCCGCATAGCGGCCCCAAATGACACTGCTTGGGTCTAGCCGATCGACATCGAACCCACTCCTGTCAATGCGCCTCGTCCCAGTTCGCGCCCACGCCCACTTCGACCAGCAACGGCACATCGAGCTGCGCGGCCCCGCTCATGTGCAGGCGAATCTGCTCGGACACTTCGTCGATCAAGTCTTCGCGCACCTCCAGCACCAGTTCGTCGTGCACCTGCAGGATCACCCGCGCATCCAGCCGGCTCTCGGTCAGCCAGGCGTCGACGGTGACCATCGCCCGCTTGATGATGTCGGCGGCCGTGCCCTGCATCGGTGCGTTGATCGCAGTGCGCTCGGCGCCGCGGCGCAGCGCCGGGTTCTTCGCGTTGATGTCGGGCAGGTACAGGCGGCGGCCGAACAGGGTTTCCACGAAGCCCTGCTCGGCCGCCTGGGTACGGGTGCGCTCCATGTAGGCCAAGACGCCTGGGTAGCGGGCGAAGTAGCGGTCGATGTAGTCCTGCGACTGCTTGCGGTCGACGCCGATCTGCCGCGCCAGGCCGAAGGCGCTCATGCCGTAGATCAGGCCGAAGTTGATCGCCTTGGCGCTACGCCGCTGGTCGTTGCTGACCGCCTCCAGCTCCACCCCGAACACCTCGGCGGCGGTGGCGCGGTGCACGTCCAGGTCGTTGCGGAAGGCGTGCAGCAGGCCTTCGTCCTTGGCCAAGTGGGCCATGATGCGCAACTCGATCTGCGAATAGTCCGCGGCCAGCAGCGTGTAGCCGGGCCGGGCGACGAACGCCTGGCGGATGCGCCGGCCTTCGGCGGTGCGGATGGGGATGTTCTGCAGGTTCGGATCGCTGGACGACAAGCGCCCGGTCGCCGCCACCGCCTGTTGATAGGAGGTGTGGATGCGCCCGGTGCGCGGGTTGATCTGCTCGGGCAGCTTGTCGGTGTAGGTGCTCTTGAGCTTGCTCATGGTGCGGTATTGCATCAGCACTTCGGGCAGCGGGTACTGCATCTCGGCCAGTTCGGCCAACACTGCTTCGGCGGTGGAGGCCTGGCCCTTGGAGGTCTTGTTCAGCACCGGCATGCCCAGCTTGTCGTACAGGATCATACCCAACTGCTTGGGCGAGCCGAGGTTGAACTCTTCACCGGCCAGCTCGAAGGCGCGCCTCTCCAACTCGGCCATCTTGGTGCCCAGTTCGCCGCTCTGCACGTGCAGCAGGTCAGGGTCGATCAGCGCGCCCTGGCGCTCGATCTTGGCCAGCACCGGCACCAGGGGCATTTCGATGTCCATCAGCACCGGCTGCACGCTGGGGGTCTGCGCCAACAGGGCTTGCAGGGCATGGTGCAGGCGCAGGGTGATGTCGGCGTCTTCGGCGGCATAGGGGCCGGCCTTCTCCAACGGGATCTGGTTGAAGGTGAGCTTCTTCGCGCCGCGCCCGGCGATGTCTTCGAAGGTGATGGTGGTGTGTTCCAGGTAGCGCTGGGCCAGGCTGTCCATGTCGTGGCGGGTGGCGGTGGAGTTGTACACGTAGGATTCGAGCAGGGTGTCGTAGGCCACCCCGCGCACTTCGATGCCGTTGTCCGGGTCGCCGCCGATGGCGCAATTGGCCAGGATGTTGATGTCGTACTTGGCGTTCTGCCCCACCTTGCCCTTGGCCGGGTTTTCCAGCAACGGCTTGAGCGCCAGCAATACGGTGTCGCGATCGAGTTGCGCCGGTGCGCCTTCGTAGTCGTGCATCAGCGGGATGTAGATCGCTTCGTACGGCTCGATGGCGAACGACAGGCCGACCAGTTGCGCCTGTTGCGCGTCGAGGCTGGTGGTCTCGGTGTCGAAGGCGAACAGCGCGGCCTTGTTCAACCGCTCCAGCCAGTGCTCGAAGCGCGCCTGGTCGAGGATGACCTCGTACCTGGCCTCGACCTTCTCCACCGGCGCCTTGGCCGGCGCCACCGCTGCGCCGGCCCGGGCCGCGTCGCGTTGCAGGTCGGCGATCCAGCTCTTGAACTCCATCTCGGTGTACAACGCGATCAGGCTTTCATGGTCGGGCTCGGCACACACCAGCGCCTCGACTTCGATGTCCAGCGGCACGTCGATCTTGATCGTGGCCAGCTCGTAGGACATGAACGCCGCGTCGCGGTGCTCTTCGAGCTTGCCGGCCAGGGTCTTGGCGCCGCGGATCGACAGCCCCGCGACCTTGTCGAGGTTGGCGTAGACCTCGCTCAGACCGCCGCCGATGCCGGTCAGAAGGCCTACGGCGGTCTTCTCGCCTACACCGGGCACGCCTGGGATGTTGTCGACCTTGTCGCCCATCAGCGCCAGGAAGTCGATGATGTGCTCCGGGCCCACGCCGAACTTCTCGTGCACGCCGGCGACGTCCAGCACGCTGCCGGTCATGGTGTTGACCAGGGTGATGTGGCCGTCGACCAGTTGTGCCATGTCCTTGTCGCCGGTGGAGATGATCACCGGGCGGTCCTGCGCCGCGCTGCTGCGGGCCAGGGTGCCGATGACGTCGTCGGCCTCCACGCCTTCGATGCACAGCAGCGGATAGCCCATGGCGCGCACGCTGGCATGCAATGGCTCGACCTGCACGCGCAGGTCGTCGGGCATTTTCGGACGGTTGGCCTTGTACTCGGCGAACAGAGCGTCGCGGAAGGTGCCGCCCTTGGCGTCGAAGACCACGGCGAAGAGGCTGTCGGGGTACTGTCGGCGCAGGCTCTTGAGCATGTTCAGCACGCCTTTGACCGCCCCCGTAGGTTTGCCCTTGGACGTGGTCAGTGGCGGCAGCGCATGGAACGCGCGGTACAGGTAGGAGGAACCGTCCACCAGGACGAGGGGCGCTAGGCTCATGAGGGCAATCAACCTTTTCGACGGGTCCGGCGCTAGAATAGCCAGGATCATTGACGATAAAGGGACAAGGTTATCATGCGGACATTCAATCGCCTGTTACTGCTCGGCCTGTTGGCAACCATGCCTGTCGTCACCCTGGCGGCGGACGACGCCCCTTCGGCCGATCCCGAAGTGACCATCCGCACGGAAGGCGACCGCACCATCCAGGAATACCGACAGAACGGTTTCCTGTATGCGATCAAAGTCACGCCGAAACACGGCAAACCTTATTTTCTGGTGCGCGCAGACGGCTCGGACGGCAACTTCATCCGCTCCGACCAGCCCGACATGCTGATCCCGTCGTGGAAAATCTTCGAGTGGTAACCTGATCCGCACCCTTCACATCAACCGGCACTGCCCAGCGGCAGTGCCCGCATGGGCAAACGTTCATCATGTCAGTTTTCACCCCCGTCACCCGGCCCGAGCTGGAAACCTTTCTGGCACCCTATCAACTGGGCCGTCTGCTGGACTTCCAAGGCATCGCCGCCGGGACCGAGAACAGCAACTTCTTCGTCAGCCTCGAGCAGGGTGAATTCGTGCTGACGCTGATCGAGCGCGGTCCGAGCGAGGACATGCCGTTCTTCATCGAATTGCTCGACGTGCTGCACGACGCCGATACGCCCGTACCCTACGCTCTGCGCGACTGCCACGGCACCGCCCTGCGCGATCTGTGCGGCAAGCCGGCGCTGTTGCAGCCGCGGCTGTCGGGTAAGCACATCCAGACGCCGAACAACCAGCATTGCGCACAGGTCGGCGAGTTGCTGGCGCACATCCACCTGGCCACCCGCGAGCGCCCCATCGAGCGGCGCACCGATCGAGGCCTGGAGTGGATGCTGGCCTCGGGCGCCGAACTCGCCGCGGAACTGGACGCCAAGCAACGGCAATTGCTGGAAGCGGCACTGCAAGAGATCGCCACGCACCAGAGGTCGATCCTGGCCCTGCCGCAGGCCAACCTGCACGCCGACCTGTTCCGCGACAACGTCATGTTCGAAGGTACCCATCTGACCGGCGTGATCGACTTCTACAACGCCTGCTCCGGGCCGATGCTGTACGACATCGCGATCGCCTTGAACGACTGGTGCAGCACCGCCGCCGGCGCCCTCGACCTGCCCCGCGCCCAAGCGCTGCTCGGCGCCTACGCGGCGCTGCGGCCCTTCACCGCAGGCGAAGCCGAACTATGGCCGGTGATGCTGCGTGTAGCCTGCGTGCGCTTCTGGCTGTCGCGGCTGATCGCCGCCAAGTCGTTCGCCGGGCGGGACGTGATGATCCACGACCCCCGCGAATTCGAGGTGCGTCTGGCACAACGCCAACAGGTGACGCTGACACTGCCCTTCGCCCTGTAAAGGACAGGCCGGGCGCCTGGCGCGCCCGGCCGTTTCCCAGCGCTCGGGCTTACAACTGCTCGAGACAACCGGCGAGGTCGGTGCCGAGCTTTTCCAGCAGGCGCTCGTAACCGTGACCGTCGACCGGGTCGGTGCCGCCCAGCGCGTCCAGCTCGGCCAGGCGCACCGGCAGACCGGCGGTCAGGGTTTCGGCCAGGCGCGGGCGGATCGGCGGTTCGCTGAACACGCACGTCTTACCCACCGCCTGCAGGCGCTCGCGCATGGCCGCGACGTGCTGGGCGCCGGGCTGCACTTCCGAAGCCACGCTGAACACGCCGGTGTGCTTGAGGCCGTAGGCTTCTTCGAAGTAGTCGAAGGCTTCGTGGAAGACGAAGTAGGGTTTGTCGGCGATGCCCGCCACGCGGGTCTTGATCCGGGCGTCCAGGGCATCGAGACGTTCGACGAAAGCTTTCTTGTTGGCCTGGTAGCGCGGGATATTGGCCGGGTCCGCACGCATCAGGTCACTGGCCATTTTCGCCGCGATCACGCGGGCGTTGGCGGTGGACAGCCACAGGTGGGCGTCCACGCTGCCGGGACGGTGGTCGTGGTCGTGCTCGTCGGCGCTGTCGGAGGCTGGATGGGCATCGTGGTCGTCATGGTCGGCATGGCTCTGGCTGTCTTCGCCGAAGTGGCGCAGGCGTATGCCCTTGAGCGTCATCACCGCCACGGTCGGCTTGTCACGCGAGCCGACGACCCGTGGCAGGAAGTTTTCCATGTCCGGGCCGATCCAGTACAGCAGGTCGGCATTGGCGACTTTGCGCACGTCGGAAGGACGCAGGGCGTAATGGTGCGGCGAAGCACCGGGCGGCAACAGCACATCGGGGCTGCCCACGCCGTCCTGGATCGCGGCGGCGATCTGCTGCAAGGGTTTGATGCTGGTCAGCACACGCACGTCGGCGTGGGCTGTGAAAGTGATGAAAGCGACAAAAAAAGCCAGGAATCGGGCCATGGTGAATACTCGACTGTGCATAAGAGGTAACATAATAACGTCTCTATCCAGAACCGTCGCTGCCCATGTCCATGACCCCGCTGGCCCATCGTCCCCATGACCACTCCCGCTGCGTGCACAGCGCGCTGACCGAAGCCGACGAGCTCTGCGCGCGCCAAGGCCTGCGTCTGACCGCCTTGCGTCGGCGTGTGCTGGAGCTGGTCTGGCAAAGCCACAAGCCGCTCGGTGCCTACGACATCCTCGCCGTGCTGAGCGAACAGGACGGCCGCCGCGCCGCACCGCCCACCGTGTACCGCGCGTTGGATTTCCTCCTGGAAAACGGCTTGGTGCACCGCATCGCCTCGCTCAACGCCTTCATCGGCTGCACCCACCCCGAACATGCGCACCAGGGCCAGTTCCTCATCTGCAAGGGCTGCCATGTGGCGCTGGAGCTGGAGCAGGCGAGCATCAGCGAAGCGATCCTGGCCAGCGCGGCCGAAGTCGGTTTCAGCGTGGAGCACCAGACCGTGGAAGTGGTCGGGCTGTGCGGCAACTGCCGGAGCGCGGCATGAGCGAGGCGCTGATCCGGCTGCAGCAGGTGGGCGTGAGCTTTGCCGGCGAAACCGTGCTCGACCAGATCGACCTGACGGTCGCGCCGGGACAGATCGTCACCCTGATCGGCCCCAACGGCGCCGGCAAGACCACCCTGGTGCGCGCCGTGCTCGGCCTGCTCAAACCGCACCGGGGCACGGTGTGGCGCCAACCGCGCCTGCGCATCGGCTACATGCCGCAAAAGATCCAGGTGGACCCGACCCTGCCGCTGTCGGTGCTGCGCTTCCTGCGCCTGGTGCCGGGCGTGGACCGTGCCACCGCGTTGTCGGCGTTGCAGGAAGTGGGCGCCGAACAGGTGATCGACAGCCCGATCCAGACCGTGTCAGGCGGCGAAATGCAGCGCGTGCTGCTGGCCCGCGCTTTGCTGCGCAAGCCGCAGCTGCTGGTGCTCGACGAGCCCGTTCAGGGGGTGGACGTGGTCGGTCAGTCCGAGCTGTACCGTCTGATCACCCGTCTGCGCGACCGTTACGGCTGCGGCGTGCTGATGGTGTCCCACGACCTGCACCTGGTGATGAGCGCCACCGACCAGGTGGTGTGCCTGAACCGCCACGTCTGCTGCTCGGGCCATCCGGAGCAGGTCAGCGGCGATCCGGCCTTCGTCGAGCTGTTCGGCCAGACCGCGCCGAACCTTGCCGTCTACCACCACCACCACGACCACAGCCACGACCTGCACGGCGCGGTCGTCACCCCAGCCCACCACGTCCACGGAGCGCACTGCAAGCATGGCTGATTTTCTTCTCTACGCCCTGCTCGCAGGTCTTTCGCTGGCGCTGGTGGCCGGACCCTTGGGTTCGTTCGTGGTGTGGCGGCGCATGGCCTATTTCGGCGACACCTTGTCGCACGCCGCGCTGCTCGGAGTGGCGCTGGGCTTTGCCCTGGACGTGAGCCCGACCCTCGCCGTCACCGTCGGCTGCCTGCTGCTGGCGATCCTGCTGGTGACCCTGCAGCAACGCCAGCCGCTGGCCTCCGACACGCTGCTGGGCATCCTCGCGCCGAGCACGTTGTCGCTGGGCCTGGTGGTGCTGAGCTTCATGCACGACGTGCGCATCGACCTGATGGGCTACCTGTTCGGCGACCTGCTGGCCATCAGCCCCACGGACCTTGCCTGGATCGTCGGCGGTAGCGCACTGGTGCTGGTGCTGCTCGCCGTGCTCTGGCGTCCGCTGCTGGCGGTGACCGTGCACGAAGAGCTGGCCACCGTGGAAGGTCTGCCCGTGGCCGGCCTGCGCCTGGCGCTGATGCTGCTGATCGCCGTGGTCATTGCCGTGGCGATGAAGATCGTCGGTGTGCTGCTGATCACCTCGCTGCTGATCATTCCCGCTGCGGCCGCGCAACGCCACGCGCGCTCGCCCGAGCAGATGGCGGTCGGCGCGAGCCTGCTGGGTATCGTTGCAGTCTGCGCGGGCCTGGCGATGTCGTGGTTCAAGGACACGCCGGCCGGGCCCTCCATCGTGGTCTGTGCGGCGGTGCTATTCTTGCTGAGCCTGGCCCTGCCGAAACGCTGAGGTGCCGAGGTGTGCGCCCGCACACCCTGCAACCTTTGCCTGGGTAAAGGGTCTGTAAGAGCTGTTTTCGAGCGTGCGCACCTGGGTGTAGACTTGCTCGCTTTTTTGCGCAATCAGAGAGTCGCAGGAATGAAGCCGTTCGCTACCCGTTACCTACTCCTTGCCGTCTTTTCGCTGATGCTCGGCGCCTGTTCCCATCAGCCCGCCGAGCCGCCGAGCGTGGCGGCCCAGCCCGATGCCTGGGCGCAACTGCAACAGACCATCGCCAGCCACGAACTGGCCACGGCCGAAGACCAGCTCAGTGCCTTGCAGGCCAAGACGCCGGACGACGCCCGTATCGAGCCGTTCCAGCGACAACTGGCCGAGGCGTATCTGCAGCGCAGCCAGATCGTGTTGCAGAAGGGCGATGTCAACGCTGCTGCCACTGCCCTGGCCCGTGCCCGCGCCTTGATGCCCCAGGCGCCTGCCGTGGTCGGTGGCGATTCGGTCGCGCAGGCGCGCAAGGTCGAACTGGCCAAGGCCGAGGCTGCGTTGCAGGCCGCCGAAGCCAAGCCCAAGGCGCGCGTCATCGACCCCACCGCACCAAGCACGGTGATCGCTCTGCACACCACCGACATCGAAGCCATGCGCCGCCAGCTCGACGACATCGCTGCCGATGTGGTCAATTACCACTGCCAGGTGGTGTTCCAGGTGCCGCGCAGCCAGGACGCGCCTTGGCTGAAAACGCTGCTCGCCAAACGTGTGCACAGCCTGGACCCGGATTTTGCCCTCGAGCAGCGCCATGAAATCCAGCGCAAGCTGTCGGCGCGGGCCGTGCTGATCACGCCGAAGCCCTAAGCCCGATCGACAACGAAAAAGGGGCAAACCGTCCATTCGGTTTGCCCCTTTTTTCGCTACTGAATTCAGGTCATCCCTGACCCGCAGCGGCGCTGACCCGAGCCAGCGCCGCCAAGCCCGCTATCAGGCAGGAATCGCTTCGGCAGCAGCCTCACGTTCCCACACGCGGTGCTCCTTGAGCACGGCCACGAAGCTGTCCACAGCCTGTTTGTCATCGCCCAACAGCAGGCCTTTGTCTTCGGCCAGGCCCAGAGTGGTCAGCAAGGCTTTGCCGTCGGCAGCCAGGCCCATCGGCTTGAGGTGCTTGTACGCCTCGAGCAGGTAGTGCTTGGCCAGGCCGCTCTTACCCAGTGCTTCCAGGGCGGCTTTGCCGGCCGGTACCCACAGACCGTCGATCATCACCGAAGGCATGCCTTCCATCGACGCATCGACTTTCAGCTCCTTGCCGTCGGCGGTTTTCACCGGGGCGCTGGATGGGCCGAGCAGCAGAACGCGGGCGCTTTGCGCTTCGAAGGCCTTGGTCAGGCGGTCGACGCTGGCGCCATCGACGCCATCGGCCACCAGCAGGGCGATCTTGCGGCCCTTGATGCCGACCGTGCCGGGCAGGTTCATCTGGCTCAGGGCCGGCGAAGTCTTGGTGCTCGATTCCTTGACCTCGACGGTGCCTTTCTTCGGCGCCTCCAAACCCAGGTTGGCCGCCACGGCCGCCGCCAGTTCCAGGTCGATGTTGGCCAGGATCTCGTTGACCTGGCGCGCACGGATGTACTCGCGCTCGACCTTGCCCAACTCGAAGCTGTACGCCTTGATGATGTGCTGCTGCTCGTTCTTGCTCATGCTCTTGTAGAACAGGCGCGCCTGCGAGAAGTGGTCGGAGAACGAGTCGCTGCGTTCACGCACCTTGTGCGCGTCGACGCGCTCGTAATAAGTCTCGAAGCCACCGTCTTTCGGGCCGGCCGGGGTTTCCTTCGGCCAGCCGCTGTCGATCGAGTTCGGCTCGTAGGAGGCCTGGCCCTTGTGGATGGTCTGGCGGTGGATGGCGTCGCGCTGGTTGTTGTGGTTCGGCGCGACCGGACGGTTGATCGGGATCTCGTGGAAGTTCGGCCCACCCAGACGGCTCAGTTGGGTGTCGGTGTAGGAGAACAGACGACCTTGCAACAGCGGGTCGTTGGTGAAGTCGATGCCCGGCACGATGTGGCCCGGGCAGAAGGCGATCTGCTCGACTTCGGCGAAGAAGTTGTCCGGGTTGCGGTTGAGCACCATCTTGCCCAGCGGGGTCACCGGTACCAGTTCTTCCGGAATGATCTTGGTCGGGTCGAGCAGGTCGAAGTCGAACTTGTGCTCGTCTTCTTCTGCCACGATCTGCACGCCCAGCTCCCACTCGGGGTAGTCACCGGTTTCGATCGCTTCGCGCAGGTCGCGGCGGTGGTAGTCGGTGTCTTTACCGGCCAGCTTCTGCGCCTCGTCCCACAGGACCGAGTTGACGCCGTTGCTGGGCTTCCAGTGGAACTTGACGAAGCTCGCCTTGCCCTCGGTGTTGATCAGACGGAAGGTGTGTACGCCGAAACCTTCCATCATGCGCAGGCTGCGCGGAATGGCGCGGTCGGACATCGCCCAGACCACCATGTGCGCCGATTCCGGCACCAGGGAGACGAAGTCCCAGAAGGTGTCGTGCGCCGAACCGCCGGTAGGCATTTCGTTGTGCGGCTCGGGCTTCACGGCATGCACGAAGTCCGGGAACTTGATCGCGTCCTGGATGAAGAACACCGGCATGTTGTTGCCCACCAGGTCGAAGTTGCCTTCGTCGGTGTAGAACTTCACGGCGAAGCCGCGCACGTCGCGTACGGTGTCGCCCGAGCCGCGTGGGCCCTGCACGGTGGAGAAGCGCGTGAACACCGGAGTGATCTTGCCTTTTTCACTCAGGAAACCGGCTTTGGACAGCGCGCTGTGGTCGCCATAGCTCTCGAAATAGCCATGCGCGCCGGTGCCGCGGGCGTGGACGATGCGCTCCGGGATGCGCTCGTGGTCGAAGTGGGTGATCTTCTCGCGCATGATGAAGTCTTCGAGCAGCGAAGGCCCGCGCGCACCCGCTTTGAGGGTGTTCTGGTTATCGGAAATCTTTACGCCCTGGTTGGTGCGCAGGGCCTGGCCGGTCGCGTCGCTGCGCACATCGCCCAGGCTCTGCAGCTTGGCGTTGGTGTTGGCCTTGTCGGGTGTGTCGACCCCGGCAACCTCACTGTGCTTGGAATCCGGCGTCTTGTTGGTCGGCATCTCGGGTACTCCTCATCATTATCAGGCTGCCCATTCGGGCTCGTTCAGCTAGTGACTGAGGGGGTTCCGCCGTCGTTCCATCGGATTTACCAAGGGTCGCGATATGACGGTCGGTTAGGTGATCGGTGAAATAAATGCTAAGAACGCTACCCGGAAAAGGCTAAAATGCGCGGTTTCGGCTCACCGCCGTACAACCCTTCCCTGCGCCCCACAAGGTTCGCTACGTGATCGAGTTCCAACATGTGCACAAGACCTACCGCGTCGCCGGTAGGGACATCCCCGCCCTCCATCCCACCGACCTGCGTATCGAAAACGGCCAGGTGTTCGGCCTGATCGGCCATTCCGGCGCCGGTAAGAGCACCTTGCTGCGCCTGATCAACCGTCTGGAGAACCCAAGCGGCGGCAAGATCGTGGTCGACGGCGAAGACGTCACCGCCCTCAACGCCGATGGTCTGCGCCGGTTCCGCCAGCAGGTCGGCATGATTTTCCAGCATTTCAACCTGCTGGCGTCCAAGACCGTGGCCGACAACGTCGCCTTGCCCCTGATCCTGGGCGGCGAACTGTCGCGCGGCGCTATCGACCAGCGGGTCACCGAGCTGCTGGCGCGCGTCGGCCTGTCCGAGCATGCCAAGAAATACCCGGCGCAACTGTCGGGCGGGCAGAAGCAACGGGTGGGCATCGCCCGCGCGTTGTCCACCAACCCCAAGATCCTGCTGTGCGACGAGGCCACCAGCGCCCTCGACCCGCAAACCACCGCTTCGGTGCTGCAACTGTTGGCCGAGATCAACCGCGAGCTGAAACTGACCATCGTGCTGATCACCCATGAAATGGACGTGATCCGCCGAGTCTGCGACCGCGTGGCGGTGATGGACGCCGGGCAGATCGTCGAACAGGGCAGCGTCGCCGATGTGTTCCTGCACCCGCAGCACTCCACCACCAAGCGTTTCGTGCAGGAAGACGAGCAGGTCGACGAGCACGAACAGCGCGACGACTTCGCCCACGTGCCGGGCCGCATCCTGCGCCTGACCTTCCAGGGCGAGGCCACCTACGCGCCGCTGCTGGGCACCGTGGCCCGCGAGACCGGGGTCGACTACAGCATCCTGGCCGGGCGCATCGACCGCATCAAAGACGTGCCCTACGGGCAGCTGACCCTGGCCGTGACCGGCGGTGACATGGACGCCGCGTTCGCCCGCTTCGCCGCTGCCGATGTCCACATGGAGGTATTGCGTTGATGGACGCCATGAATTTCTTCGCCAACGTCGATTGGAGCGAGATCTGGCTCGCCACCGGCGACACCCTGATCATGCTGTTCGGCTCGTTGCTGTTCACCGTGCTGCTCGGCCTGCCGCTGGGCGTGCTGCTGTTCCTCTGCGGGCCGCGGCAGATGTTCGAGCAGAAGGGGGTGTACGCGCTGCTGTCGCTGGTGGTCAACGTGCTGCGCTCGCTGCCGTTCATCATCCTGCTGATCGTGATGATTCCGATCACCGTGCTCATCACCGGCACTTCGCTGGGGGTGGCCGGGGCCATTCCACCGCTGGTGGTCGGTGCCACACCGTTCTTCGCCCGCCTGGTGGAAACCGCGCTGCGCGAAGTGGACCGCGGCATCATCGAGGCCACGCAGTCGATGGGCGCCACCACCCGGCAGATCATCACCAACGCGCTGCTGCCCGAAGCCCGTCCAGGTATTTTTGCCGCCATCACCGTCACTGCCATCACGCTGGTGTCCTATACCGCGATGGCCGGTGTGGTCGGTGCGGGCGGGCTGGGTGATCTGGCCATCCGCTTCGGCTACCAGCGCTTCCAGACCGACGTCATGGTCGTGACCGTGGTGCTGCTGTTGCTGCTGGTGCAAGTGCTGCAAAGCGTCGGCGACCGGCTGGTCGTGCATTTTTCCCGCAAATAAGCGGATTCGGATCGGCCGACGTCCGTCGGCCGCCCTGGCCCCCATGAGGAGTGATTGATGAAGAAACTGCTTGCTCTGGCCGCCGCCGTCGCGGCGTTCTCGGCCCAGGCCGATACCCTGACCGTCGCCGCCAGCCCGGTGCCGCACGCCGAGATCCTCAATGTGGTCAAACCGCTGCTGGAAAAGCAGGGTGTGGAGCTCAAGGTCAAAGAGTTCACCGACTACATCCAGCCCAACGTGCAAGTGGCCGAGAAACGCCTGGACGCCAACTTCTTCCAGCACCAGCCGTACCTGGACGAGTTCAACAAGGCCCGTGGCACCGATCTGGTCAGCGTCACCGGCGTGCACCTCGAGCCCTTGGGCGCGTATTCGGACAAGCTGAAAAAGCTCGATGAGCTGCCTACCGGCGCTACCGTGGTGATTCCCAACGACGCCACCAACGGCGGCCGCGCCTTGCTGCTGCTGGCCAAGGCCGGGGTGATCACGCTCAAGGACAACGGCAACATCACGTCTACGGTCAAGGACATCACCGGCAACGCCAAGAACCTGAAATTCCGTGAACTGGAAGCGGCCACCATTCCGCGTGTGCTGACCCAGGTCGACCTGGCGCTGATCAATACCAACTACGCCCTGGAAGCCAAGCTCGACCCGGAAAAGGACGCCCTGGCCATCGAAGGTAAGGATTCGCCCTACGTGAACATCCTGGTCGCGCGCCCGGACAACAAAGACTCGGCCGACATGCAGAAGCTGGCCGAGGCGCTGCACTCGCCCGAAGTGAAGCAATTCATCAGCGAGAAGTACAAAGGCGCGGTGATCCCGGCGTTCTGAAGCTCGCTTGCACTGCTCACGCGCCCGCGTGAGCAGCCCTCCTCAGCGTTCGGCGTCGGCCAGCGCGCTGGCCGCCACAGGCGCCGGCTGGTCCAGCGCATGCAGCGCCCGATGCGCATGCCCACCTTCCACATATTTGCCTACCAGCTCCGCCAGTGCCTGGGGCTTGAGCGCCTTGCCGTCCACGCGCCAGCCCGTCAGCAATACGGTGATCAGGCGCGTCTTGGGCTTGAACTTGGCATCGGGGGCGAAGAAGCGCGGCTTGTGGAACAGCGGTAGAGGGGCTTGGTCGTCGAGCTTGAATTGCACGCCGACGCCACTGCCGACCAGCAAGCGGAAACCGTCGATCAGATGCAGCGGCAACGGTTCCGGGGCATTGGCGAAGCGCACGGTGTGCGCATCGAAGATCAGCGCGGGGGTGTCTGCGCGGCGCACCAAACGCCAGCCCATCGCGGCGAACAGCACGCCCAGCACGAACAACGTCCCGCCCAGGATGTGGAAGAAGGTCAGCAGAGCAGGTTTGGCGGTATGGGCGTGGGGCCATAGCGCCACGGCCAGGCCGCCGATGCCGAACGCCAGGCTGAACGCCATGACCAGCCGCCCGCGTACCTGCGCGCCTTCGTGCAGCACGCAGCGCGCCTGCACCGCCTCCACGCGCGCTTGCAGGTCCTGGCGCAGCTCCGTGCGGTTCTGCACCAGGCGCTCGCCCAGTTCGACGCTCAATTGCCGCGCCAGTATCGGCGCGCCGGGCAGCGCCTGCTCGAGAGTGGCCAGGGCCGCCTGCGGCACTACCGGACGCAGGCCGTTGCCGGCGTGCACTGCGCCCAGGTTCAGGCCCAGCGCCTGGATACGTTGGATGGTCGGCGGGTGTGTGTCGCTAGGGTGGGGGAGCTGGGTGTCCAGCTCGCCTTCGGGCAAGCGTGGGGGCTGCGTGGCCAAGCGCTGCAACAGGGCCTGCAACACGTCGTCGGGCCAGGCTTCGGGCTGCTGGCACCAGTCGTCCAGACAAGCCTCCACCACCGAGCCCAAGGCAGTGGTGCGCACCAGCGAATCGACTACGGCCTGGGCGCCTTCCAAGCGCGCGGCGGTGGCGTCGGCCAACAGTTCGCGGTTGCGGCTCCAATGGCTCACGGCCCGGTCGAAGCACTGCATGAAGTGCACCGCCAAGCCATAGGCCGGCATGGTCAGCAAGCCTTGCAGAAAACCGCCTTCCATCCGTTCGCCCAGCACCCCCACGCTGCGCCAGGCGCCGTCGTAGATGGGCATGAAGCGGATGCTGTAGTCGGTGTCCTGGCCCGAGAAGTGCGCCAGCTCATGGCCGAGCACCGCATCGGTCTCGTGGGCGTCGAGCAGCGCCAACAGCGGCAGCGGCACATACAGGGTGCGCCCTTGCAGGCGCTGCGCGCTCGGGCTCAGTTCGACGTCGCTGGAGGTCACGTAGAAGCCGTCGAGGTAGCCCACCACGATGTGGTCCGGCAACAGCGCGTCGAGGCGCGTCGCCAACCCGCGCACCCGTGCCCACAGGGCCGGTGCCTGGGCCTCGGCCAACGAGGTGCCGAAAATGGCGTGCGGCTCGCTGTCGAACACTTGGCTCATGGCCTTGAGCTGGCACGGCAAGCGGTACAACGGCCAGAGCATGACGAGCATGACGATGCCCACCAGCATTTGCAGCTTCATCACCCCCGACGAGCTCTGTTCGAGGGTGAACAGCCACAGTGCTTCGTAGGCGATTTCCAGCACGACCGTGACGGTCAGCAGCAGCATCGAGGCCATCAGCACCGTAGGCAGCACCTGCCGGCCTACATAGAACAGGCTGACCAGACGATCCCTGGAGCGCAACGCGGCCTTGCCCGCCCAATGCAGCGCCAGCAACGATGCCGCGCCGAGCAGCAGCAACAGGCCTGCGAAACCTTGCGAGACGCCCGGTAGCCAACCACCGATGCGCGCGATGGTGACCTCGCGGTCGACCTGGTGCAGCTTGCGTTGGGCCAACGCCTCGGCCAGCGCTGGGGAATGCGCTTGACCGCCGATGTCGATGCGCTGGCGCGAGCCCTCGGCCTGCAACTGCTGCATGTTGAGGACGAAGCCTTGCAGCTCGCTTTGCAGCTCCAGGCTCTCGGTGCGCGAGGTGTCGGCGCGCTGGCCTTGCCACAGGGCCATGAGCAATAACAGTAAAGGCAGCAACACCAGTCGCCAGCCCAGAATTCGTTGATCATGCGTCATGGCCATAGCCCCCGCCCTTGCCCCATTGCCATGCCATGCTCTGCTCCTTGCTGTGAAAATGATCGTCTGCCCACGCAGGCGGTGATGTTCAGTCGTGCTCTAACAAGTCGGGCAGACGCTCGACCAGTTTCTGCGTGCTGAACGGCGCCCGAACGAAGCCCCGTTGCCGTCCGTCCGGCCCGATCAGCGCCAGGTTGCCGCTGTGGTCCACGGTATAGCCCGGCTTGCGCGTGTCGGCTGGGATGAACGGAATGCTCAAGGCATTGGCCAACGTCTGGGTATCGCCAATCGACCCGCGCAGGCCGATGAAGTTCTTGTCGAAATAAGCCAGGTACTGCTTGAGCTGGGTGGCGGTGTCGCGCTCGGGATCGACGCTCACCAGCACCACCTGCAAGCGCTCCAGCGCCTGCTCGGGCAGTTGTCGCTTCACCTCGCGCAGCTGCGCCAGGGTGGTCGGGCAGATGTCCGGGCAATAGGTGTAACCGAAGAACACCAGCGACCACTTGCCTGTGAGCTGAGCAAGGTTCACCGGCTGGCCGTCCTGGTCGGTCATGCCGACCTCCGGCAGCGCGCGGCTTTGCGGCAGCAGGATGATGCCGGCTGCGGTCAGTGCTTCGGGATTGAAACGGGCTTTGCCGTTGAGCGCCTGGTTGACGATCAGGCCGGCGATCAGCGCTGCCAGGGCGACGAGGACGACGACGGTTTTCTGGGTTCGGCTCATGGCAAGGGCTACCGGATGGGGGGACGCGCGACACGGTACCTGAGCCAGGCGCGACGGGCCAGGCATGAGCGCCGTAGAGGTAGATACCGGGAGTACCGCAGAGAGGGAAAATCAGGTGCGCAGCAGGTCATCCAACGTGCTTCGCCCAAGAGCGAAAAGTGGTCTGCTATCACAGGAAAGATTTCAAAACGGTGTATCGATTGTGAACAAATCCATTCGATCGCGTGAGCAAGAATGGTTCTCAGCCGTTCTAGAATAGGCTACAGGCCCCGTCATTACTGGGTTTCAGCTCAAAAACTGCAACGCTATATATCTCAGCACCTAAATGGTGCAAAGCGTTATGACTAATCGGTCTTAAGCATTTGGCATACCGAGCTACCTTAGTGGCTTCCGTATGTCCTGCCCTACCCCTGGAGTTGTCATGAACATTGCCGCTTTACGCGAGCAGATCACCCAAGCCCATCGACACGAGCGCCTGACCGGCCAGCTCGAGCAACGCCTGGAACAGCAATTGCCCCACCTGCACCCGCTCATCCAACTGCCCGAGCAAGACGCGCGCGGCACGCTGGCGCGCTTCGTCAGCGCTTACATCGAGCAGGTCCCCGAGTTGCTCGAAGCCGCGCATGCGGTGTCGCGCGAAGCGGGTATCGAGGCGCAGATCAAACCGGTCCTGAAGATCGCCGAAGCTTACTTTCTACTGCCGCCGAGCGAAATCGAGGGCCATGTCGGGCTGGAATGCCTGCTGGACGAGGCCTACCTGGCGCACCGTCTGGTGGAGGAGGTCAACGACCTGTACATCCGCCATTTCAGCCAGCCGCTGATTCCTCTGGACACCACGGTCGCCAACCTGATCGCCCACCAGCTGATCGGCGAGACCTTCGCCAACCAGCTGGACGAGGTGGTGCACCATTCGGTCGAGCAGTTGCTCGACGAAGACAGTTTTGCCGTTGAGTCGGTCGAGCAGTACCGCGACACGCTGTGCAGCCCACAGACCGGCGCGGCCTGGAAGCGCTGGCCGTGCCTGTCGCGCCAGTGGGGCGTGGCGCTGGAATCAATGGCCTGAGGTGCGATCGTCAGCCGGTGCCCAGCGGCCCGGCTGACATCAGCCCCTTCTCATTCGGCGCCATCGTCGACGCCGATCAGGCCCCCGCCGAACTGCGCATCTGCCCCTCGATGCGCCGCTTCAAGCGGCGCTGCTCGATCCACAAGCGCGAACCGTGGGCCTGGTTGCTGCGCCCCCAATCCTCCAGCAATTCCAGGCAGGCATGGTCGATGTAGGTGACATTGCCCAACGGCACGTGCAACGTGGTCCCGGCCGGTACGGTTTCCAGCACTTGGGTCAGCGCCGGCACCTTGAGGAAGGTCGCGGCGCCGGTCAGACGCAGTTCCATGTGTGCGGGCCGGTCCAGCTCGACCAGGTTGATCTTCAGGCGCGCCGCTTTCAGCGCCAGGGTCAGCAGGGTCATGGCGAAGCCCAGCAACACGCCGGTCAGCAGGTCGGTGAAGATGATCGCCAGGGCGGTCACGGCGTAGGTCAGCATCGGCATGCGGCCGTACTGGCCCAGGCTGCGCAAGGCCTTGAAGTCCACCAGTTTGACGCCGGTGTACACCAGCACCCCAGCCAGGCTGGCGATGGGGATCTGCTGCAGTACGCTGCTCAGCGCCACCACGAAGGCCAGCAGCCAGACGCCATGCAGAATCGCCGAAGCCCGCGTCTGCGCGCCGGCCTGAACGTTGGCCGAGCTGCGCACGATCACACCGGTCATCGGCAACGCGCCGAGCACGCCACAGAGCATGTTGCCGACGCCCTGGGCCGACAGTTCGCGGTCGAAGTCCGAGCGCTGGCCGCTGTGCATGCGGTCCACTGCGGCGGCGGACAGCAGGGTTTCGGCGCTGGCGATGAAGGCCAGGGCGAAGGCGGCGATCAGCAGGGAAGGATCGGCGAGCTTGAGCAGGTCGTCGAAGCGCAGCCAGTCGATCGCTTCGGACAGGTCCGCCGGCACCACCACCCGGTTGACGGGTAGCGCCAGCCACAGGCTCAAACCGGTCATCGCCGCCACGCCGAGCAGGGCACCCGGTACGAAGCGCAGGCGTTGCGGCCGCCAGCGTTCCCAGCCCCACATCAGTGCGATGGTGCCCAGGCCCAACAGGCCGGCCTGCCAGCCGGCGCCCGGGCTTTCCAGCGGCAGCGCCGCCATCACCGTGGCGGGGAAGCCCACGAGATTCGCCATACCCGAGGGCTGTGGAGAAGCATCGAACATCACATGCACCTGGGACAGCACGATCAGCACGCCGATACCGGCGAGCATGCCGTACACCACCGCCGGCGCTGTCACCCGGAACCAGCAGCCCAGGCGCAAACGCCCGGCCAGCAGTTGCAGCACGCCGGCCAACAACAGGATCGGGCCGAGCATGGCCATGCCATGTTCGCGCACCAGTTCGAACACCAGCACCGCCAAGCCTGCGGCCGGGCCGCTGACCTGCAGCGGTGAGCCGGCGATGAAGCCCACCACGAGGCCGCCAATGATGCCGGTGATCAGGCCCTTGGCCGGCGGCATGCCCGAAGCGATGGCGATGCCCATGCACAGCGGCAGGGCCACCAGAAAGACCACGACCGAAGCCAATAACTCGCGCGGCAGGGCCGCTTTGATCTGTGTGACGTTCACCATGACGCTCCTTTCCTTTCCAATTTCCCAGCCATTCCACTGGCCGGTCGCACACAAGGTTCCCGAACGGCGCGCAGGCGCAAGCCGCCAGGGGAAAGTCCGGCAGCACGAACAGGGTCGTTTCGGGGAAAGCGATGACCGCGCCGTACCCACAGGGTACGGCCGGCTATCAAGGCATGTTCAACGTGGGTCGCTTAGTAGCGGCCTCTCGGAGTGGCGCAAGGAATCGAGTCGCCTTCGGTCAGCGGCAGGAAGCGGTCGCCGGCAGCGTCGTAGGCCTTGATCTGGCTGGTCTCGATGTCGTAGATCCAGCCATGGATGTGCAGCTGGCCTGCGGCCAGGCGCGACGCCACCGAAGGGTGGGTGCGCAAGTGATGCAGCTGGGCGATGACGTTTTCCTGGGTCAGCAGTTGCATGCTTTCGTGCTCCGTGCCGCAAGAGCAGTTGTCTTCGACCACGGTACGGGCCACTTCGGCGTGGCGCAGCCAGGCGGACACGGTGGGCATCTTGGCCAGCGATTGCGGGTTGAGCACCGCGCGCATGGCGCCGCAGTCGGAGTGGCCACAGATGATGATGTGGTGCACGCCCAGGGCCATGACCGCGTATTCGATGGCGCTGGAAACACCGCCGTTCATCTGCCCATAGGGCGGCACCACGTTGCCGACGTTACGGGTGACGAACAGATCGCCTGGCGAGCTCTGGGTGATCAGCTCGGGCACGATGCGCGAATCGGCGCAGGTGATGAACATGGCGCGCGGCTTCTGCGCGGTGGCCAGTTTCTTGAACAGCTCTTGCTGCTCGGGGAAGACTTCGGTGTGGAACCGCAGGAAGCCGTCGACGATGTGTTTCATCGCGCTCTCGGCGCTTTCGACCGGAGCGGCCGGAACGGCCTTGTTGGGGTCTTTGACGGGCATGGTTCATCCTCTAGGCGGTGGGCGTACAGTCCATGTTACCGGGGAAAAATGAGTGCTATGCGGGGATTTAGATGACACGCACAGGTAATTAATCACAGCCGCTTGGGACTGATTTCCTACGCTATAGAAGAAAACTTAACTGAAACTTAATTGCGACGACTCTGGAACGTGCGTCCTAGAGCGTTTTGGCGGGAATTTGATAATAGCAAAAAAGTATCAGATGCCAAGGGGTATGAGTGAAATTGTTGGTTGGTAATAGTGCCAACACAGGTATCACCGGTGGCATGTAAGCGAAATGGGACGTTGGGAAATTCCCCACAAATCACGAGGTGGTTTTCTGATTTCTAGCAGACTTTTCATCGCCCTAAGCTGACATTCCCTATTGCTCAGCCAAGCGTGAACTGCCGTGACTCGATATGCCATCCTGCTTCAAGTCATGCTTCGCGGCCTTCCAGTCTTCGTGGTACCGCCCTTGGCCTATGCCGAGCCGGTCGATCTGTTACGTGTCTATTCACAGGCCGTAGCGCAAGACGCCCGGCTGAATGCATCGCGCCATCAGTTCCAGGCGCAACGTGAAGATGTCGCACAAGCGCAGGCAGGTCTTCTCCCTGCGCTTACGCTCGGTGCCACTGCCGAGACCGCCCAAGACGACCTCGTAGCAGGTCCGCAGACGCGTAAAGGCATCGGGTATCAGGCAAATCTGACTCAGCCTCTGGTTCGTCTCGATCGCTGGTATGGCCTCAAAGCCGCCAAGGCTGCCACAAACCAGGCACAACTGGAGCTCGCCGACAAAGAGCAAGCTCTGATCTTGCAAACGGCCGAAGTGTATTTCGACACGCTCAGGGCCATCGATGCCCTGGCCGCCAATACGGCCGAAGTCAAAGCCCTCCAACGCCAGCAAGACCAGGCCCGTGCACGGCTGACCGATGGTGCTGCCAACATTACCGATGTACTGGACGCTCAGGCGGCCTACGACAACGCTCTGGCCAATCACAAGCGCGCCGAGCGCAAAGTGGCCGATGCATTCGAAGCGCTCAACCGCCTGACTCGGCAGACCTATACCGAGATCGTCGGCATTACCCACGCATTGCCCATCCAGCGTCCTGAGCCCAATGACCCTGGGGCCTGGGTCGAGCAGGGGCTGCGTGGCAACCTTGGTCTGCTGGCCAGCACCGAAGCCCTCGGCGTTGCCGAGCAGCGCATTCGCCAGCGGCAGGCCGGCCATGCCCCTACGCTCGATGCTGTGGTGTCGTGGCGTCAGAGCACGCTCGGCCAGGTCGGCTATAGCGGCCCCTTTGCCGAAACCCGCTTGGCCGTCGAACTCAATATTCCGCTCTACCTCGGCGGTCTGACCGTTTCGCAGGTACGCCAGAGCACCGAGCGTCTGGCGCAACGCCAGCACGAGCATGAAGACCTGCGCCGCGAGCTCGTCCTGCGAATCCGCAACCTCCATCGCGCAGTCAACGCCGACATCGAGCAAGTGCACGCGCGTCGGCAGAGCATCCGCTCGAGTCAGGCGTCGCTGAAAGCCAGCCAGGTCGGTCAGGTGCTTGGTTCACGCAACACCGCCGACGTGCTCGATGCCGAGCGCCGCCTGTACCGCGCCGTGCGTGAGTACAACGATGCCCGTTACGCCTACATCCTCGACACGCTGAGGCTCAGACAGGCGGCGGGCAGCCTTGCTCACCAAGACCTGGTCGAACTTTCCCGACATTTGCGTGCGCACAGCGATCGCCCGCATGACCTGCTGCTGCCCCCTGCACAGGCAGGCGAGCCGCCTGAAACCAGCCGCTCCGGCTAACCCTTCGTTTCCTACCAAACCGTACCGTTCTACATGGACGTCTCATGACTGAAGACCCTATCGCCCCTCAAGACAGCGGCCTTACCTGCCTGCTGATCCTGGCTCGCTTTCACGACCTGGCAGCCTGCGCAGACCAGCTTCGCCATGAGCTCGGCCTTGACCGCGCTTGCCTGGACCTCGCGGGGCTATTAACCGCAGCGGGCAAAGTCGGGTTCAAAGCCAAGCGTGTCGAGACCTGCCCGCAACGCTTATCCACCACGCCCCTGCCCGCCATCGCCATGGACCGTGATGGCCAATTCTTCATCATCGCTCGTTGTGAACAGCAACAGATCCTGATTCAGGATCCGAGAGCACATGGCCCTCAAGTCATCGACCAGGCCACCCTGGAGCAACGATGGGACGGCACGCTGGTGATGGTACGAACCGAAGCGACTGCACCTGGCGGGCCGGCCTCGCGCTTCGACTTCACTTGGTTCATTCCCGCCATCGTCAAGCATCGCAAGCTGCTGGCCGAAGTCCTGCTGGTCTCGCTCGTGCTGCAACTGTTCGCTTTGCTCACGCCGCTGTTCTTCCAAGTGGTGATGGACAAGGTACTGGTGCACCAGAGCCTCACCACGTTGGATGTGATCGCCCTCGGGCTGCTGGGCATCATGCTGTTCGAAACGGCCCTCAGCGGGCTGCGGCACTTCGTCTTCGCCCACACCACCAGCCGCATCGACGTCGAACTCGGTTCCCGCCTGTTCCAGCACCTGATCCATCTGCCGCTGGCGTACTTCCAGGCGCGTCGGGTCGGCGATTCGGTGGCAAGGGTCCGCGAGCTCGAAACCATCCGCAACTTCCTCACGGGCAACACATTGACCGTCATGATCGACGTGCTGTTTTCGTTGGTCTTCATCGGCGTGATGTTCCATTACAGCGGCTGGTTGACCTTGATCGTGGTCGCCTCCCTACCGCTGTATGCGCTGATTTCGCTGTTGGTGACACCGATACTGCGCCAGCGGTTGCAGGAGAGCTTCAACCGCAGCGCCGACAATCAGGCGTTTCTCGTCGAGACAGTCACCGGCATCGACACCCTCAAATCGATGGCGGTCGAGCCCCTGGTGCTCAAGCGTTGGGACGGCCAGCTCGCGGCCTACGTGGCGGCCGCCTTCAAGACTCAACTGCTGTCGAATCTGGTCAACGAAAGCGTGGGGCTGATCGGTAAGCTGGTGACCGTCGCCACTCTCTGGTTGGGCGCGAAACTGGTCATCGAAGGGCAGATGACCGTCGGCCAATTGATCGCCTTCAACATGCTGGCAGGCCGTGCGGCACAGCCGATCATGCGTTTGGCGCAGTTGTGGAGCAATTTCCAGCAAACCGGGGTTGCCGTGCAACGCCTGGGCGACATCCTCAATGCCCGCAGCGAATGCTCGACCTCGGCGCGCAGCGCCTTGCCGCCATTGCAAGGGCGCATCGAATTCGACCAAGTGCACTTCCGCTACCGCGCCGATGGCTCGCAAGTCCTGCGTGGGGTGAGCCTGGAGATCGCAGCGGGCGAGGTGATCGGCATCGTTGGCCGCTCCGGTTCCGGCAAGAGCACGCTGACTCGGCTGCTGCAGCGTTTATACGTGCCCGAGCGGGGGCGAGTACTGGTCGATGGGATGGACGTCGCCCTCGCCGAGCCCAGTTCCCTGCGGCGGCAGATCGGCGTGGTCCAGCAGGACAACATGCTGTTCAACCGCAGTATTCGCGACAACATCGCCCTCAGCGCCCCTGGCCTACCGCTGGAAGAGGTCATGCAGGCCGCACGCTTGGCCGGAGCACATGACTTCATCCTGGAGCTCAGCGAAGGCTACGACACATTGGTAGGTGAGCACGGCGCTTCGTTGTCCGGTGGCCAGCGCCAGCGTATCGCCATTGCCCGCGCCTTGATCGGCGACCCGCGCATTCTGATTTTCGACGAAGCCACCAGTGCGCTGGACTACGAGTCCGAACGCATCATCCAACAGAACATGCGCTCGATCTGCCAGGGTCGCACCGTGCTGATCATCGCCCATCGCCTCTCGGCGGTGCGTGAAGCCCATCGCATCGTCGTGGTGGAGCGTGGGCAGATCGTCGAGCAAGGCAGCCATGCCGAGCTGCTTGCCTTGGAGGCCGGCCATTACGCGCACTTGCACCGGCTGCAACATGCCGATGCGCCAGCGATGGCCAGCGGGGCACGCCCATGACGATCGAGACCACACTCTGGCAACGTTACCGCTTCGCCTGGAAACAGGCCTGGGCACAGCGCAAAACCGGCGCCGCACCCGCTCGGCTGCGCCATGAGATCGACTTCCTGCCCGCCGCGTTGGCGCTTCAGGACGCGCCGCCGCACCCCGCACCGCGCTGGTTCGCGTGGGGCATCATGGCGTTCGCAGGCCTGGCGCTGCTGTGGGCGTGCCTGGGCCGAATCGATGTGGTCGCGGTGGCCAGTGGCAAGGTGGTCCCCAGCGGTCGGACCAAGCTGATCCAGCCCAGTGAAACTGCTGTGGTCAAAGCCATCCACGTCACCGACGGCCAACGCGTAGAGGCCGGTGAGTTGCTGCTGGAGCTGGACCCGACCACCGCCGATGCCGAGGTGCGCCGCAGCGAAAGCGAGCTGATGGCCGCCCGCATCGACGTCGCCCGTAGCACGACCCTGCTCGACGCGATCGCCAATGGCCGGGCGCCTCAAGCCCTGCAAGGCGACTTGTCCACGGTCGACACCCCTGCGGTTCGCGATGCCCTGTACTGGGTGCAAGGCCAATACCAGGAATACCGTAACAACCTTGACCAAGCCGAAGCCGAGGTGCAGCGCCATGGCGTGCAGATCCAGGCGGCCCAGGCCCAAGTTGCCGGGCTGCGCAAAACGCTGCCGATCGCTGCGCAACTGGCCGAGGACTACCGTCACTTGCTGGCGCAGCAATACGTCGCTCGCCACGAATACCTCGACAAGCACCAGGCCCATCTCGACCTACAGCGCCAGTTACAAATGCAGCAAGACAGCGTGCGCCAAGCCAATGCGGCCCAGGCCGAAGCCCGCAAACGCCGCGAAGGCGTGGTCGCGCAGGCCAGGCGCAGCATGCTCGATCTGCAGCAAACCGCCGGGCAGAACGTTGCCAGCCTGCGCCAGGCGCTGGCCAAAGCGCGTTACCACGAAGCACGCACACAACTGCTCGCGCCCGTGGCAGGCACCGTGCAGCAGCTGGCCGTACATACTGTCGGCGGTGTGGCTACCCCCGCCCAGGCGTTGATGGTCATCGTCCCGCACGACCAGCCGGTCGAGGTCCAGGCGCTACTTGAGAACAAAGACGTCGGCTTCGTCCAGGCCGGCCAGACCGTGACGGTCAAGGTCGAGACCTTCACCTACACCCGCTACGGCACCGTCGAGGGCGAGGTGCTGAGCGTGTCGCGCGATGCCATCGAAGATGAGCGCAAAGGCCTGGTGTACAGCAGCCGGATTCGGCTGGCGCAGGACCACTTGCAGGTGAAGGGCAAGGAAGTGCCGTTGACGCCAGGTATGGCAGTAAGCGCGGAGATCAAGACGGACCAGCGAAGTGTGATCAGTTATTTCCTGAGCCCGTTGCAACAGCATGTGCAGGAAAGTTTGCGGGAGCGGTGAGCCCAACGAGCGTTTTTATCAACGATCTTGATGGTTTTGATCAAGCATCAATGGTTATAAAAAGCTACACGGCATCCAACCACAAGCAATTCAAGACCCAGGAGTTTTAAATGATCGAATACACATACTTTTGGCTGTGGATAATTAAAGAAACATTTCTCTGGCTGATATTGCCTGCACCGCTAGACATCCTGCAGCCGTTTGAGAAGATAGAAGATGCACGGGTGAGCAGCGCCGAATTTGTTGCACACAGGGAAAAACATTATGCGTTTTCTTTAGCGTTCGTTCGGCCTGAAAAACTAAGCGACATCGATAAGCAAGAAAAGATCACCGGCACGGCTCATGACAACGGCACTCCCATTAATGTTCAAATTACGGTGCATAGAGATAACCGAATATATCTCAATCGAGAATTTTCTGTCGATGGCACTTACTGGACTCGAACCTATTCGCTTGGCGGACGTACGTTTCATGCTGACATGAGGCAGGTCCATACAGTCAAACTACCACCTGGTAATTACAAAGTGGTTATGAGACTTATAGATAAAAATCTGAAATTTGAAAATATCGAAATGCATGGTTTATACAGGAGCTTCCGTTCAAATAAAAATTAGACCCGGATTACTTTTGGTCGAGTAGGCATATCACCCTCTCATAGTGAAGATGCGCCTCATGAATAGTCGGCCCTCTAAAATTCTTGGCCGTTATGACTTCTTTACAGCAAACGCCCGATCGAGAAAATCATCTCACAACAGTTTGGTCGTATTGAATAAAGCAAAGGCTGAGTCTAGTAATCTAGCTCTCACTTTCACCCACTCCCAAAGCCCCCTATAGGATCGCTATGAAACCATAATAAGGCACCACAAACGCTCTAACACTCACATCACATCGAAACCAATCAAGCACTCCCTTAAGCATATCAACAACTCAATGATTCAACCCATAAAACTGGTTAATTGAGAATAAAATGAGCAAAGAAAGCCACTCTCTAACGATAAAAATAGCGACAATTGGAGCAGGATACGAACATCAAGCAGACAGCGAAAATCACAAAAAAGGGGATATAACCAAATCGACAGCCGGTCATATGTGGTACTCTTTTAATGATGGAGTGAGTTCGTCTGTAAGCTCCGGATTCCAATCTAAATCTGGAACCCCGTATGGCGCAGGAGATGTATCTATCTACGATGACCAAGCTTATCGAGAGACGACGAAAGAAATAACTATCGGCATAAGTGCATCCCAGTACACTAAACTTATCGATTTCTCAAAACATCCAGAAAACTATGGATTTGATACTAGCCGGTATAACGCCCTAACTAATAGCTGTATAGATTATACTTATGCCGCGCTTACCGTTATTGGGCTAAACCCCGAAAATGAGCAGGGTGACATACTCCCAGTCTTCAACGACGATAACATCAAAGACCTTTTCTACACCCACGGCGCCAATATCATCCGTGACGACCTGGTCCGCCGCGGCGATTACTACGAAGACAAAGAAGGCCAAAAATGCATCTGGCTCAATGCTTCCGACGTACGCAAACCGCCTGAGTCTTCCAGCCCGGTGGAACTCGACATCATCCCCTCCCCGCAACCCCAACAACACATCGAAAACGAAACCCAAGCCCAGGACGACGTCGCCAACGGCCACGTATCCCGTTCCGCCACCCACCGCATTTCCGCGCCCGGCGGCCTGCTGAACGCGACCGACTTCGCCTCCACCCAAATGGCCGGGCTCGCTACCGGTGGGGTGCGCCCAGGTGAAGTTCAGCTCGACGAAAACGTGCGGCCCAACGCGCACTTGTCCTCGTTCTACACCACCCCCGAAGCGCAACAGCCCAACTTCGGCCTGCGCAACGCCATGGTCCTCAACGGCTTGTCGTCCATGGCGGCATTCAATACCTACGTCGACCCTTTGCTGCTCGACCTCACCGGCAGCGGCGTACACATGATTGATCTCACCGATGTTAATTACATACCTATTGGCAGAAATCATGTTGCATTTACCAAAATTCACACTAAAACATCGCTTACCAAAAAGTATAACCCAGCATCTTCTTGCGGCTCACTAGCATAGTGCGTTGACATGCTTAAAGAAGCCAAACCACTTCAGACGAGGCCAGGGAGCTGCAATTTTATTTTATGCGACTTATAGCCCTTAGTTCACGCCAAAATTCGTCGAATGAAAAATTTCGAGCGCTTGTTTACAGATAAACCAACAGGCAGGCGGAGCCGAGGGCAAGTTTATTTATGTAGGGGACTTCACATGCGCAAGAAGACGGTGCTTTTTACAACAGCCATGCTGACCAGCTATACCGCAATAGCTTGTTCCTTGCATGACGCGAGAAACGATAAAACCTACACACTTAACTTAACGGAAAAAGAATGCAAAACGATTAGCTATATGGAGGGAAACACAATATCAATTCGACTAAGCCTTCTGGAAGTCGCAGCTATTGATTATAGAAGAGAGCCTGACCAAATAGACCTCAGATTAGTTTTTATAGAGGGTCACTATGACCTTTCGGCAAATATAAATGAAATATACTTTTCAAGAGAGAATGGCGGACTCAAGGTTTACAATACACCCCATGAAACCAAGTATACATTTATCGGCCAAGGTGCCGAACTTGTGGTTGTCAAGAAACGGGGTCGCACCTGGCTTGCAGAGCGACTAATTAACGGCGCGATTGTGAATTACCAGTATGAAACCAGATATACAGACCTAAAAAAAATGGATGACTTTGTTTATACCTACGTGAACAAAATTATGGATCAAAAGGAAAAGTAAATGAATACCGTCACCTTGTCTCCCGCGCAAATCTCAGAACTTCAGGCACTGAAAGACAACGCAAAATATCCAGAAATGTATTCGTACTTAAAAAATATTGTCGATGCCGAAAGATTCGCGACAAGCGACAGAGCAGCTTTAGAGGACCTGACCATTGCGTCCAACTGGCTCAAAAGCGCCAGCTCGATAAATTCCAATGACGGAACTGCTTTCAACGAGATCGTACGAGGATCGATGGTATTTGCAGCAGCCAGCCAAGGACGCTCGCTGACTGATGAAGACTTTCAAGTAGCATCGAATAAACTAGCTATCGATGTCGCCGAGACGGTTATTTCAAACGGCGGATTTCCTTCAGTTGATATAGTTATAAACAAGGACGTACAGTCGGCGGTTAGACACTTGAATCTTGAAAACTGGAATTGGGCCGGCACCATTGCCGACCAGTTGCCGATCGAGACACTAGGCCTTGGCCGTGATTTTTGTACAAATCCCAGGCGAAGGCTCGGAATACGCTAAAAACCTGACTATTGCAATCCTGCAAAACGCTGCAGGCTTACAACGCTACCTATGGAGTTTCGAACTGTTTGACGCCATTCCGCCGTGGAAGCTCGCCAAAGAGCTCAATCGCTACGCCGCAGACAACGCCTATAAAGTATTCCAACTGTTCGGCGCCGGTGAGGGTGAGACCCCAACGACGGACGCCAACCCGTCAATCGAGCACGACATCACCCCCTCCCCGCAACCCCAACAACACATCGAAAACGAAACCCAAGCCCAGGACGACGTCGCCAACGGCCACGTATCCCGTTCCGCCACCCACCGCATTTCCGCGCCCGGCGGCCTGCTGAACGCGACCGACTTCGCCTCCACCCAAATGGCCGGGCTCGCTACCGGTGGGGTGCGCCCAGGTGAAGTTCAGCTCGACGAAAACGTGCGGCCCAACGCGCACTTGTCCTCGTTCTACACCACCCCCGAAGCGCAACAGCCCAACTTCGGCCTGCGCAACGCCATGGTCCTCAACGGCTTGTCGTCCATGGCGGCGTTCAATACCTACGTCGACCCTTTGCTGCTCGACCTCACCGGCAGCGGCGTGCGCATGAGCGATCTCACCGACGCCGTGCTGTTTGACACCGACCACAGTGGCACGCTCAAACGCAGTGGCTGGGCGGACCGCGCCACCGGGATGCTGGTGATCGACGACGGCAGCGGGCAGATCGGCAATGTCAGCCAGATGTTCTCCGAGTACTACAAAGGCCAGGCAGGCGCCGAGGGCGCGGCGGGTGAGAAGCGCTTCAAGCATGGCTTCGATGCCTTGGCCAGCGAAGACGGCAACCAGGATGGCGTCATCGACGCCAGCGATCCGGTCTGGCAGCAGTTGCGCGTGTGGGTCGACGCCAGCCATGACGCCAAGGTCGATGCCGGCGAATTCAAGACGCTCGACGAACTGGGCATCACCCAGATCAGCGTGCGACCGGCGTCGACCGAACAACGAGCGCTCGATGGCAACCGTGTGCTCGCCAGCGGCACCTTCACGCTCAATGGCAACCAGCAGGAGATGCTGGCGGTGGACTTCCTCGGTGAGTCGATCAGCAACACCGTCGCCCATGAGGAGGGGGCGCTGCGTATCACCTCCACCACCTCGGGCGCCAACAGCCGTACCACCAAGGCCTTCTCCAGCCTGAGCGCTACCGGAGTGTCATTGGATGCGGCCGCATTGGGTGTGGACAACCTGCTCGGCGGGCCAGGCGACGACACTTTGAATGCCGCGCCCGCTGGCAGCTGGTTGGCAGGCGGAGCAGGTAGCAACACGTACAACGGCGGGGCCGGAGATGACGTCTTCGTCATCAGTGCCTCGGACGACCCAGCCAATATCCACGGCAATGGCGGTCGCGACACGGCCATCGTAGTGGGAAAGGAAGGCGCCACGTTGAACCTGGCGCAGGCCGGATTGACCATCGCCCAAGGCGGTGACGGCAACGACAGGCTCATCAGCGGCGGCCATCTCGGCGTGTTCTTGAAAGGCGGCACGGGCCATTCGACACTGGTCGGCGGTGCCGGCACGGACGTGCTGGTGGGCGGCACCGGACACAACACCATCATCGGTGGCAGCGGCAAAGCAGTCATCTACGCCGGCCCCAACGGCGATACCATCTACGGCGCGCAAAGCGGCAGCGTGATCCATGCCGGGGCCGGGGCAGACCAGATCTACGGCGGCGCCAGTGACGACGTCATCGAAGTGGGCCATGGTAATGCCAGCATCGATGGCGACGGTGGGACCAATCTGGTCACGTTGCACGGCACCCACGGCGAATACGAGATCACGCGTAGCGCCGAAGGCTATGTGGTGGCCGACAAGGTGGCTGGTCGGGACGGCACCGTCACCTTGAAGAACGTCCAGAAGCTCAATTTCTCGAACATTTCCGCTGTCGACTTGCAAACCCCCAACGCCATGCCAGTGCCGGACGTACTGAAGGTCGATCACGAAGGGGTTCCCTTCGAGCGCACACGGGCGCACCTGATCAGTGCAGCGAGCCTGCTGGCCAATGATTTGCTGCTGGGCAGCCAAGGCGGCCTGCGCCTGGACGGTGTTGGTGAAGCCGTAGGGGGTACGGTGAGCCTGAACGAGCAGGGCGATGTGCTGTTCACCCCGCAACCCGGTTACACCGGCACCATGGGCTTCAAATACGGCATCGTCGATGCCCAAGGCAATCCAGCGGCCTCGGTGGTGGCGTTGAGCAGTGGCGAAACCGCGCCAATGCGCGCCAGCGTTGCGCTGCTGGATGCGCAGCTGCCCGGCGATCCGCTGGCAGCGCAGCAGTGGTACTTGAGCGACACCAACATCCTGCCGGTCTGGCAGGACTACACGGGAAAGGGCGTACGCATCGGCATGTTCGAGCCGGGTGGCGAGTTCGCCACGGCACCGGAAACCTTCGACATCCAGCACCCTGACCTCGCCGCCAATGTCGATCAGCCTTGGCTCGTCTCGCAACGCGAAAAAGGCGTGCTTCCCGCCCTGGCTTCCAACCACGCCACCATGGTCGCTGGAGTGATGGTCGCGGGGCGCAACGAACAGGGCGGCGTGGGCGTCGCCCATGGCGCGACCCTCGGCGGCTTCTACCTGGCCAACCGAGGCGACGACCTGACCGGGCTGGGCAACATGGTGAACTTCGACGTGGCCAACCACAGTTGGGGGTTCAAGACCGACTTCGCCCTGGGCAATGTGTCGCGCGGCAGCCTCAACACCGCCAGTGCGTTGTTGTCCACCGTACGCTCTGCCGCCCACAACGGCCGCGGCGGTCTTGGCACCGTGATCGTCACCGCCGGTGGCAACCAGCGGGCGGCGGGAGGAAGCGCACAGGGCTCGTTGACCAACAACAACCGCTTCTCGATCCAGGTCGGGGCCATCAATGCCAAGGCCGACCTGTCGACTTTGCAGCTGGGTTCGGCACCGTTTTCCAACCCTGGCGCCAGCTTGCTGGTATCGGCGCCCGGCAGCAACGTGCTGTCCACCAGCCGGCAATTGCAGACCGAACGTGGCTCCACCTTCGGTAATGACTACAGCAGCATGCAGGGCACCAGCTTCGCCGCGCCGATCGTTTCCGGCATCGCCGCGCTGATGCTGCAAGCCAACCCCAATCTGGGCTACCGCGACGTGCAGCAGATCCTGGCGCTATCGGCCGCACGCCTCGACGACCCTGCCACGCAGTGGACGCATAACGGAGCACGTCACTGGAACGGCGGCGGCCTGCATGCCAGCCACGATTACGGTTTCGGCAAGGTGGACGCCCGTGCGGCGGTTCGGCTGGCAGAGAGCTGGACCGCGAAACAGGTTGGCGCCGATGAGGGCGTTCTGACTGCCAGCAGCGGGGAGCTGGCCCAAGCACTCAGCGCCGGCGGCAGTCTGCGCAACGAACTGCAGGTGGCGGCTGGGCTGAAAGTCGAGCATGTCGAGGTCGAGCTGGACGCGACCCTGGGTCGGTTGGGCGATGTCGGTCTGGTGCTGGTTTCGCCGAGCGGCCAGCGCAGCGTGCTGCTCGACCGCCATGGCAAGGTACCCCAAGGCACGACCGGCGCCAGCGATACCGACGTCGGCAGCACCCGCTCCGGCGCCTTCGTCTACAGCTTCATGAGCACTCACCACCTGGGCGAGCGTTCCGCCGGCACTTGGGCGCTGGAGCTGACGGATGCCGCTGGCGGTGAGCCTGTCACCCTCAACAACTGGGCGCTGCGTTTGTACGGCAGCTCCGACAATGCTGACGACACCTATTTCTATACCGATGAGTTCCCCGTCGCCCAGCAAAGCCAAGCCGAGCGCGGTGTATTGGACGATGCGGTCAATGGCACGGCAGGCGGGCGCAACACGCTGAACTTCGCGGCAGTCAGCGGCAATGTGGAGGTGTCGCTGGAAACCGGCTTGGCCCATGTGGCCGGAGCGGCGCTAACCTTGACCAACCCAGCCACCGTACACAACGTGATCGGCGGCGATGGCAACGACACCCTGGTGGCCGGGCCTGAGGACGCGTTGCTTCATGGCGGTCGCGGCATCAATAGCCTGACCGGCGGCAGCGGCCAGGACCTGTTCGTGGTACAGCGGCGTGAGGGCGGCCAGGACACCATTCATCGCTTCGAAACCAACAAGCCTGAAGTGATCAATCTGGTGGGCTTTGCTGACAAATCATTCGCTGACTTGGTCATGACGCAGCAGGACACAGACGTTCGAGTCGACCTTGGAGGTGGCCAACAGCTTCTGCTCAGCGGCCAAACTGTGGAAAGCCTCAGCGCAGCCCACTTCGGTTTCCAAGATCGCTTTTCCCCTCCTGCGCGTTACATCAATAGCCTGGAAGCGAAAACCGAACAAAATCTGCAAACCGGAACCGTCGTGCTCAACGGTGGCGCAGAAGGGATCAGCTTGACGACCGGGCCCGACGGGCAGTTCGTATTTGCTTTGGCCGGTACGGTCTATGGCCCGGATGGAGCGTCCGCTGACCGCTTCGTCATCAGCCATCAACCTGAGGCCAAAGACTATGGCAATGTCTTGCGCGGTTTCCGCCATGGCATCGACAAGATCGACTTGAGCCAGATTGGCGTGACGCGCTTCGAAGAGCTGAGCATCGTCAAGCAGGAACGCGGCAACTTCAACGGTCTGCCGCAGATCCATGGGGTCGATGTCAGCACGCAGGTGCTCAGAGGCGCCGAACAGCCGGTGAAGCTGCTCTACCTCGACACCCTCGAAGTCTCGCAACTCGATGCCAACGACTTCATCTTCGCAACCGCGCACCTGCCATTGGAAGGCGAGCAGCCCGAGTCGGCACCGCTGCAACACGCAATCGCCACACCCGTACAGCCTGAGACGTCCGAGATTACAGAGATACCTGGCCTTCAGCCTGTCGATGGGCCGGCACCAGAGCAAAGGCTTCTTGGCGCAGCCGTTGCTCGCGACCGCCCCGCAACGTTCGAGCTTGCAGATGGGATTCGCAACCTTCCGGTCGATATCGAAATGCGATCGGACATTGCAGCGCGACTGGCCGCTGTGAACGAGCGAATCGAGTCGGCGACACGTGTACGACCTACCCACCAGTCGATCGAAGAGCGCCTTGCCGAGCTGCGTGCGCTCAGGCCGATTGGACCCGAGGTGCTCGCCCATAGGGACATCGGCAGAGTGGGTCCAACTCTCGAAGCGGTACCGTTCGATGACACCAAGACTGCTAGCACCCCGCTGGATCCGCTGCGGCTCGATAAATTACGGGCCGAGGCTTGGACGAAAACGTCGGGCGGTGTAGACATCGCTCGAGGGCGCCCGGAAGATCTGGCGCTGACTGCCGATCAGCTGGTGCAGGCCATGGCCGCCTTTGCTCCCGCGCCCCCGGCGCTGCCCAACTTCGACGCGACGCACGCACAAACGGTGCAGCCGGTGCTCGCGGCCAATTGGCAATGAGTTGACCGTGAATGCGGGTGACCTTGAGTGCTCAAAGTCGAGCCCAAGGCACCTGCTTGCCCACGATGGGCCTCTGTAAGCACCAGGTGCGATCGACCACGCCGTTGCTCAGCCCTATCGACCTGGCTCAGAACAACGCCATCTGCTCCCCCGGCACCGCGAACGCCGAGCAGTCCAGCTTCAACGCTTCACGCCCGGCGAACCCCAGCTGCCGCGACGCCTTGCTGAAACGCTGCTCGAGCAATTGCGCGAACACCCCCTCTCCACGCATGCGTGCGCCGAAGCGGCTGTCGTACAGCTCACCGCCGCGGCTCTGGCGGATCAGGCTCAGCACGTGGTTGGCGCGCAGCGGGTAATGGTCGTGCAGCCATTGCTCGAACAGCGGCGCCACTTCCAGCGGCAGGCGCAGCAGCATGTAGGCCGCACTCTGCGCGCCAGCGTCGCGGGCCGCTTGCAGCAGGTGTTCGAGTTCGCTGTCGTTGATCATCGGAATCATCGGCGAGCAGATCACGCCCACCGGCACGCCCGCTTCGTGCAGCACGCGAATGGCGCGCAAGCGTGCCTGGGGTGCGGCGGCACGCGGTTCGAGCACGCGCTTGAGGCCGTCGTCCAGGGTGGTGAGGCTGATCATCACCCGCACCAGGCGCAGGCGCGCCAGTTGCACCAGCAGGTCGAGGTCGCGCAGTACCAGCGAGCCTTTGGTGACGATGGTCACCGGATGGCGAAAGCGCAGCAGCACTTCGAGCAGGCGCCGGCTGAGCCGATGTTCACGCTCGATGGGCTGGTAGGGATCGGTGTTGGCGCCCAGGTTGATCGGCGCGCAGACATAGCCGGGTTTGCTCAGTTGCCGTTCCAGGACTTCGGCGGCATTGCTCTTGGCGATCAGCCTGGTTTCGAAATCCAACCCCGGCGAGAGGTCCCAGTAGGCGTGGCTGGGGCGGGCGTAACAGTAGATGCAGCCGTGCTCGCAGCCCCGATAGGGATTGATCGAGCGATCGAACGGCAGGTCGGGTGAGGTGTTGCGGGCGATGATGGTCTTGGCCTGCTCGATGCGCACTTCGGTGCCCTGGGTGAGCGGCACTTCCTGATGCCAACCGTCGTCCACGGCGTGGGACTGGCTGGGCGCGAAACGGTTGTGCGGGTTGTGGGCCGTACCACGGCCTTTTTGCGGAGCGGGAGGGTTCATGTCGACCTCTGACTGTATGCACATACAGTAGCGAGTATCGCTCATACCCTCCAGCCCCGTCGATCAGCTCGCCCCTGGCTCAGGCGACGACTTTCACTCAGCCGGTGCCAGGCCGTGCCAGGCCATGAATGCGTCGGCGTTGGCTTCGCGTCCCAGAAACGCCCGCATGCCTTCGCGCAGTGGCTGGGCCGCGCCCGCGTCGAGCAGCGCGTTCTGCAAGGCCCGCCCCGTGGGCCGGTCGAGCAGGCCGTTGGCTTGGAAGCGCGAGAACAGGTCGAATGCGTGTACGTCGGACCAGACATAGGCGTAGTAGCCAGCATCGTAGTAGCCCAACAGGTGGTCGAAGCCGTGCGCCGGGTGTTCATGCTCTTCGAGCGGCCAGTAGCCACAGCGGTCGCGCGCCTGCCGCAAGCGCTCTTCCAGGCTGCGGCCATCGTGCGGGGTGGCGTGCAGGTCGAGGTCGAACAGTGCCAGGCTCAGGTCTTCGACGGCCTTGTCGAACTCGGCGCGGCGCAGGCTTTCCAGCAGCGCAGCGACCTGCGTCTGCTGTAACTGCCCACCGTGCTGATGGTGGCTCGAGATCGACACCAGGTAGGTCGGGTCCCAGGTCCAGCGCTCGATCAATTTGCTGATCACCTCGACGCCATCGGCGCCCAGGCCGGTCACGTCGGAGTTGACGTGGTTGGTGGTACGTACCAGCAGGTGCTGTAGCGCATGGCCGAATTCGTGGAACACCTTGCGCAGCGCCAAGTGGTCGAGCAAAGGCTCGCCGCCCTCGACCGCCGCTGGCACGTCGTTGAACACCATGACCACCGCTGGGTGGAATTTTCCCTCGGCATCGACCCGACGATTGTGCACGTAGCGGGTTTCCACCAGGTCGGCCTGCTTGCCGGGGTATTGCACCGCATCGAGGTAGAGGTAGCCCACATGGGCATGTTCGAGCCAGACCTCGAAGGCCTGCACGCTGTCCTGCCACACCGCAATCGCCACGTCCGGACGCACCAATTGCAGCCCGAAGAGACGATCGGCCAGTGCGCACAGCGCCTCGACCACCTTCGACAAGGGGAAATGCTCGCGCAGCACGTTCATGTCCAACAGCTCGGTGCGCCGATGCGCCAGGGTCTGCACGTAGTGCCGGTCCCAAGGCTGCAAGGTGTCGAGGCCGAACTCGTCCGCCAGGCTCTGCAGCTCGGCGCGACGCAGCAGCATGAGCGGCCGCATGCGATCGGCCAGATCGTGGAGCAACGCCAGCACCGCTTCGAGCGAGCCTGCGCTCTTGCTCTGCAGGCTCAGCGTCGGGTGGTCGGCGAAGCCCAGCAGCTTGGCGCGTCGGTCACGCAAGTCGGCCATCTCCAGCAGCAGCTGACCATTGTCGGTCTGCCCGTCGGCACCGAGACCACGCTGGTGATGGCGGCGGTACACCGCTTCGCGCAGGTCGCGGTCGGCGGCTTGCTCGAGGATCGCCTGGGTGGTGGCCTTGTCGGTGCCGATCAACCAGCCTTCGACGCCGGCCTGGCGCGCTTTGCCTGCCAGTTCCTCCAGCACCCTGGCCGGCAGCCCTTGCAGGCGATCGGCCTCGGTCACGCAGGTGCCGGCCAATTGCAGGTTGGCCGCGAACTGCATGGCCCGCTGCAACACCTGTTGCTGCAAATCCACGACTTGCTGCTTCTTCGGTTCATCGAGGGCCGCGCCTTGCAGGACGAAGGCCTGCCCGTACCAATGCAGCACGGCTCGCTCATGGGCGTCCAGGCCCTGCCCGGACGGGCTGTCGGCCAACTGCTGGTACAACGCCCGCAACTCGCCACCGGCCAGCTTCTCGTCGAACCGGCCGAGCAGGCGCGGGTAGCTTTGCTGGAACAGCGCGACCCAGTCCTGGCCGCGGTAGGTCAGGGGCGACAGGCCGATCAGCACCGCCAACAGCTGGGCATCGAGAGCGTCGACGGCCAACACCAGATCGTCCCAGGTGGGCTGTGCGCTTTGCGTTTCGATGATGCGGGCGATGCCTTCGCGGTGGGCGTCGAGCGCGTACTCGAACGCTTCGCGGGCGTTCCCCAGGGTCACGGCCGGATAGTCGACCGGTACGTCGCTGGGTTGCAGGAGAGGGTTGTCGTGGGTCATGGGCAAGCTCGCTCGTCTGGATCAAGGAGCGCGAGAGCCTGGATGAGCATGTGCATAGGGCCGCGGTGACTATATGTCACCTGGGGCAAAGGCGCGCGATGGGAAAAGGGCCGCCCACGGGGGCGACCCTGCATGGCTCACTGCGGCTTCTTCAGCTTCGGATTGGGGAAGAACTGCACGGCCTGCACCTGCACCGGCGCCGCCTTGGGCGCCAGATGGTTGACCCGCGTGCCCAGCTCCTTTGGCACCGACAAGCCTTGCTCGTTGAGCGTGTCGCTGAAACCGCAGGCCACACATTCACGGTGCGGCGTGCCGTCTTCGTTCCACATCATCAGCTTGTCCGGCTCGCTGCACGCCGGGCAGACCGCCCCGGCGATGAAGCGTTTCTTGGTTTTCATGGCATCGCCCTCGCTCATGCCGCCGCGGCCTCGCTCAGCCCACAATGACGCAGCAGGGCATCGATCGAAGGCTCGCGTCCGCGGAAATCGACGAACAGCACCATTGGTGCCAACGACCCACCCCGGGCCAGGATCGCTTCACGGAACGCGCGACCGGTCTCGGCGTTGAGCACGCCATCTTCTTCGAAGCGCGAGAAGGCGTCGGCCGACAGCACTTCGGCCCACTTGTAGCTGTAGTAACCGGCCGCATAACCGCCGGCGAAGATGTGCGCGAAGCTGTTGGGGAATCGGTTATAGGCCGGTGGGCGCATCACCGTGACTTCGTCGCGCACGCCTTCGAGCACTTCCAGCACGCTGCGACCGTCGCCGTGAGTGGCGTGCAGCTCGAAGTCGAACAGCGAGAACTCCAGCTGGCGCACCATCATCATGCCCGACTGGAAGTTCTTCGCCGCGAGCATCTTGTCCAGCAGGTCCTGGGGCAGCGGGGCGCCCGTCTGGTAATGCGCCGACATCAAGGCCAGGCCTTCGGGCTCCCAGCACCAGTTCTCCATGAACTGGCTGGGCAGCTCGACCGCGTCCCAGGCCACGCCGTTGATGCCCGAAACGCCGGCATGTTCGATGCGCGTCAGCAGGTGGTGCAGGCCGTGACCGAACTCGTGGAACAGCGTGGTGACTTCGTCGTGGGTCAGCAGCGCGGGCTTGCCGGGTTCGGCCGGGGTGAAGTTGCACACCAGGTTCGCCACCGGATTCTGCAACTGGCCAGCGGCGGTGCGACGGCGGTCGCGGGCGCCGTCCATCCAGGCGCCGCCACGCTTGTTGGCGCGGGCGTACAGGTCGAAGAAGAAACGCCCCACGTGCTGGCCGTTCTCGGTGATCTCGAACAGGCGCACGTCCGGGTGCCAGGTGTCGAAGCCCTTGAGTTCGGCGATCTCGATGCCGTACAGGCGCTGGACGATGGCGAACAGGCCCGAGAGCACCGTGTCGATGGGGAAGTAGGCGCGCAGCGCTTCCTGCGAAACGCTGTAACGCTGCTCACGCAGTTTCTCGCCGTAGTAGCCGACGTCCCAGCTGGCCAGCTCCGCGCAGCCCTGCTCGGCGGCATAGGCCTTGAGCTGGGCCAGGTCCTGGGCGGCGAAGGGTTTGCTGCGCTTGGCCAGGTCGCGCAGGAAGCTCAACACCTGATCGCTGCTCTCGGCCATCTTGGTGGCCAGGCTCAGCTCGGCGTAGTTGCCGTAGCCAAGCAGCTGGGCCAGTTCCTGGCGCAGGTCGAGCAGTTCGTGCATCACCGGGCCGTTGTCGAACTGGCCGGCGTTCGGGCCCTGGTCGGAAGCGCGGGTGCTGTAGGCGGCGTACAGCTCTTCGCGCAGGGCGCGGTCGCTGGCGTAGGTCATCACCGCGTAATAGCTGGGGAATTCGAGCGTGATCAACCAGCCGTCGAGGCCCTTGGCCTGGGCGGCGGCGGCCATCTGCGCCTTGGCCGAATCCGGCAGGCCGGCCAGCGCCGTTTCGTCGGTGACGTGCTTGCTCCAGGCCTGGGTGGCGTCGAGCAGTTGGTTGGAGAAGCGGCTGCCCAGTTCGCTGAGCTTGCTCTGCACCTGGGCATAGCGCTGCTGCTGGTCGGCAGGCAGGTCGATGCCCGAGAGGCGGAAGTCGCGCAGGGCCTGTTCGAGGATGGTCTTCTGCGCCGCGTCGAAGCCGGCGGCTTCGGGGCTGTTGGCCAAGGCCTGATAGGCGTCGAACAGGGCGCGGTTCTGCCCCAGTTCGGTGGAATAGGCGCTCAAGGCGGGCAGACAGGCCTCGTAGGCTTCGCGCAGTTCCGCACTGTTGCACACGGCGTTGAGGTGGCTGACCGGGCTCCAGGCGGCGCCCAGGCGGTCGTTCAGTTCGTCCATCGCCAATACCAGGCCTTCCCAGGTGGGGCGTTGGCCCTGGCTTTCGAGGAGGCGCGCGATGGCCGCGCGGTTGTCGGCCAGGATCTGCTCGACCGCTGGCAGCACGTGCTCTGCGCGGATCGACGAGAAGGGCGGCAGGTCATAGGACTGCAGAAGCGGGTTGGTCGCACTCACGGTTTGGCACCTTGGCAGAAGAAACACTGCCCCATCTTAATTACAATCGACGCCGACCGCAGCAAGCAGCCTGCCTATGAGTTCGCAAGAGAGGCACTATTTCCATGGCCATTCGCTCGTTTTCCCAGCACACCCCGGTTCTGGGCGCCCGCGCCTTCGTCGACCGTTCGGCGGTCGTCATCGGTGACGTAGAGATCGGCGCCGACAGTTCGGTGTGGCCGCTGGTCGTGATTCGCGGCGACATGCACCGCATCCGCATCGGCGCGCGCACCAGCGTGCAGGACGCCAGCGTGCTGCACATCACCCATGCCAGCCCCTTCAACCCCGACGGTTTCCCGCTGCTGATCGGCGACGACGTGACCATCGGCCACAAGGTCATGCTGCACGGTTGCACCCTGGGCAGCCGCATCCTGGTGGGCATGGGCAGCACGGTGATGGACGGCGCCGTGGTCGAAGACGAAGTGATCATCGGCGCCGGCAGCCTGGTGCCTCCGGGCAAACGCCTGGAAAGCGGCTTTCTCTACGTGGGCAGCCCGGCCAAGGCAGTGCGCCCGCTGAACGACAAGGAGCGGGCCTTCTTCACCTACAGCGCCGGCAACTACGTCAGGCTCAAGGACCAGCACCTGGCCGAAGGTTTCGACCGGCCCGAGTGACGCCCCAGGCGTCGACGCATTCAACGATTGGACACGCCCCATGCATCAGCAAAACATCCTCTTCGACCTCGACGGCACGCTCACCGACCCCCGCCTGGGCATCACCCGCTCGATCCAGTACGCGCTGGCCAAGCTGGGCATCGACGAGCCCGACCTGGCGCGCCTGGAGCACTTCATCGGCCCGCCGCTGTTGCAGGCCTTCATGCACAACTACGGCTTCGACGAGGCCAAGGCCTGGGAGGCGGTGAATTTCTACCGCGAGCGCTTCCGCGTCACCGGCCTGTACGAAAACCAAGTCTACGCCGGGGTGCCGCAACTGCTGGCAGCACTGGGCGAGCAGGATCGTACGTTGTACATCGCCACCTCCAAACCCTGGGAATTCGCCCGCGAGATCGCCCGGCATTTCGCTTTCGACCAGCACTTCAAGGTCATCTACGGCAGCGAATTCGACGGCACGCGCACCAACAAGGTCGAGCTGATCCGCCATCTGCTCGACGAAGAAGGCCTAGACCCGGCGCACACCCTGATGATCGGCGATCGCAAGCACGACCTGATCGGCGCCCACAGCAACGGCTTGCAGGCCATCGCCGTGGGCTACGGGTTCGGCAGCCCGGAAGAGCTCCAGGCCCAGGCCCCGGCCTTCCATTTCGCCACCCTGGCCGAGATGCACCAGGCGTTCGTCAGTCGCTAAGCGCTTCGTGCGGCGGTGCCAGCCTTTGCAGCCGCTCATTGCGCGCTGCGGCCGGTAGCCGACCCAGGGCGGCGACTTGTTGGTGGAAACGGCGCCAGTCGCCGCCCACTTGGCGGTACAGCGCCGCGAAGGCCGGTACCCATTGGTCGTACAGCCCGAAGGGCAATAGCTTGGCGTTGTTCAGCGGGCCGTAGACCCAGGCGTCGTAGCGGCCATCGCCATGCCAGGGTCCATCGCGCAGCTGTCGGTACTCGGCGCGCAAGCGGGCGAACTCTGCCGCCTTGGCCGCACGCTTGGCCGGGTCGTTGGCGGAGCCTGCATAGATCGCCTGCAAGCGCTCGCGGCTGCGCAGCACCAGGGCGACGAACTGCTCGCGCTGCTGCCGTGCGCTGTCGTTGGGCGCCGCCAGCCCTTGGGCGGCGCGCCATTGGCGGGTGCCTTCCTGCTCGACGAAGGTGGCGTAAGACTCGTTGAAGGCGGTGTCGTCCTGCACGTACACCTGCTGGTGCGACAGCTCATGGAAAATCAGGGTGGCCAGACGCTCGTCACCCCAGCCGAGCATCGAAGACAGGATCGGGTCGTCGAACCAGCCCAGGGTCGAGTAGGCCTCGACCCCACCCACGTAGACGTCCTGCCCCTGCTGGCGCAGCAACGCCGCCGCACCGCGCGCCGCGCCCTGGCGGTAGTAGCCGCGATAGGCCACGCAGCCGGCGATGGGGAAGCAGTGGGTGGTCGGCTGCAACGACAGCTCGGGCGTGGCGAACACGTTCCACACCACGAAGGGCCGGCCCAGGTCGGCATACACCCGATAGCTCTGGTTGTCGGGCAACTGCAACTGCGCGCTGGCGAACGCGCGCGCAGCTTCCGCCCGTTGCAGATGCTGGCGCAGGGCAGGGCGGGTGTGTGGATCGTCGATCACTTGGGCCACTGGCTGGCGGGCACGCAACAGCTGCCACTGGCCTTGAGCCAGCTGGCCGTAATAGCCGACCGAGCTGCAACCGCTCAGCAGAAGCAGCGCCACGCCGGGAACAAAGCCCCTGAAAACGTAGTCCAGAAGCCCGCGGCCAGGGCGCTCGAACGCAACGCGACGAAGTTTCAAGGGTGTCGATCCCGCTCAATGGCCAATGCATCGAAGACTATCTTGCCTTGGGGAAGCTTTGCCATGCGTATGCTCATCACCGCCAGCGGCCTGCTACTGATCAGCGCCTGCTCCACGTTGCCCGATCCCGATCCGCAGCAAGCCTGGATCGACCTCGCACCGCACGCGGATACTTCGCTCGACGCCGTGCAGGTAGACGACCGCGACTGGCAAGACGCCCGCTACTTCGAAGTGCCACCCGGCAAGCACGAACTGACCGTGCGCTATCAGTTCGCCGTCTCGCCGAGCAACATCGGCGCCGGCGAAGCGCCGTTGCAGCGCGATTGCCAGCTCAACCTGTCGTTCGCCGACTTCAACGCTGGCGAGCGCTATCGTCTGCAAGCCGGCAGTACCGGCTTCCATCCATGGATCAAGCTGTACGACGAGCGCCAGCAAATGATCGGCCAGGGCTCCCCGGCCGGTTGTCAACGCACTTGAGGCACGCGCCAGGCGCTATGCTCAGCACCTTGCCGTTCAGGAACTTGACCATGCGCCAGCCCATCATGCTGATCGCTTTAACCGTATTGGGAGGGTGCGCCAGCCCGCTGCCGCCCGTCGATCCGCAGCAGGCGTGGGTCGACCTGTACACCATCACGCCCGGCCGGCTGCTGATGGCAGACCGCCTGGATGGGGAGCGGCTGGGGGACGGCCGGTATTTCCAGATGAGCCCGGGCAAGCACGAACTGGTCGTGCGCTTCGATTACGAGATGAATTCGGGCGGTTTTTCCCTCGATCCCACCGACCGTACCTGCTATCTGACCGTGCGCTTCGACCGCTTCGAAGCCGGTCAGCGCTACCGCCTGGAAGCCCGCGCGCCGGCCATGCAGCCGCGCGTCTACCTGTACGATGCGCAACGGCGGGTGCTGGTCGACGAGCCAAACCGGGTGTTCTGCATCCCTTGAGCCTGGCCACGCAGGGTGCGACACGCCTTGGAGAGGCCCGATCGGGCGTTACTGATCGTTCTTCTGGTAGATGATCTTCTTGCTGCCGTTCTCACAGCTGCCCACCACCATGTTGGGGTCGGTCACTTCGCCATTGGGCACGATTTCCAGGGTGTAGGACGCCACACCGCTGGCCTGGATCTTGGCTTCGATTTCGGTCTTGAGTTCGTCGCACGGCTTGGGCGCCGCTACGGCGAGGGTGGACATCAGAGAGGCCAGCACTGCGAATGCGAGGCGGGTCATGGAACGGCTCCGGTGATGGCAGTCTGGCTGCCGATTCCGTGTAGACCACGGGGAGCCGTTCCAGTTGCGGGCCTTGAGCCCTATACCGATGCCTTAGACGACCAGGCTGGCGTCAAGGCTGATCTTGGCGTTGAGCACTTTGGACACCGGGCAACCTTCCTTGGCCTTGTTGGCGATCTCCTTGAACTGCTCCTCGGTCGCGCCTGGCACCTTGGCCTTGAGAATCAGGTGCACGGCGGTGATGGCAAAGCCCTCGCCTTGCTTTTCCAGAGTCACTTCCGCCTTGGTGTCGATACGCTCTGGCGTCAGGCTGGCTTCACCGAGCATCAGCGACAGGGCCATGGAGAAGCAGCCGGCGTGCGCAGCGCCGATCAATTCTTCGGGGTTGGTGCCCGGCACGTCTTCGAAGCGGGTATTGAAGCCGTAGGGGTTTTCCTTCAGCGAGCCGCTCTGGGTGGAAATGGTGCCTTTACCGTCTTTGATGCCGCCTTGCCAAACCGCCGATGCTGTCTTTTTCATGATGCCTCCTGGGCATGGATAGGTACCCAAATTCTGAGGACATCGCTTACGGCAAGTTCAGAGCAATCCCCGTTCGGCCATTGAATCGACCGATTCCGCCCATACAACGTCATAAGGCCTCAGGCCAACCATTTCCAGCGGAGGCTTTCATGACGGCATCGTCCGGCTTCAAATATTCAGTGCTCGATCTTGTGCCCGTGCGCGACGACGCAGGCCCGGCGCAGTCACTGCACAACTCCCTCGACCTCGCGCGCCACGCCGAGCGTCTGGGCTACAACCGCTTCTGGGTCGCCGAACACCACAACATGGACGGCATCGCCAGTTCCGCCACCGCCGTGCTGATCGGCTACCTGGCGGGCGGCACCTCGACCATTCGGGTCGGCTCGGGCGGAATCATGCTGCCCAACCACGCGCCCCTGGTAATCGCCGAGCAGTTCGGCACGCTCGCCAGCCTGTACCCGGATCGCATCGACCTGGGCCTGGGTCGCGCGCCCGGTTCCGACCAGATGACCGCCCGTGCCCTGCGCCGCGAGCGCTCAGGCAGCGCCGACGATTTCCCCGACGACGTCGAGGAACTGTCGCGCTACCTCGGCCCGCGCACCGACGACCAACGGGTGATCGCCGTGCCAGGCTACGACACCGACGTGCCGCTGTGGCTGCTGGGTTCGAGCCTGTTCAGCGCGCAACTGGCCGGCATGCGTGGCTTGCCCTACGCCTTCGCCTCGCATTTCGCCCCGCGTTTGATGCACGAGGCCGTTCGCACCTATCGCAACCACTTCAAGCCGTCGACCGTGCTCGACAAGCCTTACGTGATGCTCGGTGTGCCGATGGTGGTGGCCGACACCGACGAACAGGCCGAGTATCTGGCCACGTCGGTGTACCAACGCATTCTTGCGCTGATGCGCGGACAGAGCCTGATGCAGCGCCCGCCGGTGGCGAGCATGGACGGCCTTTGGCTGCCTCACGAACGCGAAGCAGTCAGCAGCTTCCTGGGCCTGGCCATGATCGGCAGCCCGCAGAAGGTCAAGGCGAAGGTGGATGTCTTGCTGGAGCAGACCGGCGCGGACGAGCTGATCTTCACGTGCGATCTGTATGAGCATGCCGACCGGATCCGGTCGTACGAATTGTTGGCTGAGGTGCTGAAGCAGCGTTGATAACGGTTGAATGCCGGCCCGTGGTTTTTCGACTACGGGCCGGCCATTCGTTTCAGTCGCGGCGGTAGACGATTTCCTTGGTGTTGCCTTCGCAACTGCCTACGACCTTGCCTTCCGGCGTGCCCTTATCGACCACATCCAGGGTGTAGTTCTGCACACCTTTGGCATCGAGCTTGGCGGCGATTTCCGCCTTGAGCTCTTCGCACGGCTTGCCCGCTGCCATCGCACCGGTCGCCAACATCATCAGGCCAGAGGCCACGAGCCATTTCTTCATCGCTGTTTTCCTTGAACGGATGAGATGGGGGTCAAGACGCTGCCGTATGGCAGCACATCAACCGGCTTGCCGAGCGCGGCTTGGCCGGTCTCAGCTATTGGCGATTTTGAAGCCGACCTTCAGGGTGACCTGGAAGTGGCCGACCTTGTTGTCTTCGATGTGGCCACGGGTTTCGGTCACTTCGAACCATTCCATGTTCTTCAGGCTGCTGCTGGCTTCGTCCAACGCGTTGTTGATCGCGTCTTCGATGCTGGTGCGCGAAGAACCTACCAATTCGACCTTCTTGTAAGTGTGATGATCACTCATGAACATGCTCCTTGGGGTGGCGTTGACTAGTGCCTGATCGTGCAGGCCTGGTTTATCTGCGAGCCGTGTCCGAGGGGAAAAGTTCGATTGCACTTTCCGCCAAGGCCACAGTCGCAATGCCTACAGCCCATCACCGCTAAGGAGCACCACTATGTCCCGCAAATCCGTGCGCAACACTTCGCTGGAAAGCATGCAGGCCGAGATCGAAAACCTGCTCAGCACCCTGGAAAGTCTCAAAGGCGATGCCACCGAAGAATCGCAGAAAACCCTCAAGGCGCTGCGCAGCAACGCCGAAAGCGCCCTGCGCCACTCGCGCAGCGTGATCGGCGACGCCTACGAAGAAGTGAAGACCCGCACCAAGGAAACCGGCATCGCCACCCGCGACTATGCCAAGGAAAATCCGGTGGTCACCGCAGGCGTTGCCGTAGGCGTACTGGGCTTGCTGGCCGCCTGGTTGGTCTGCCGTCGCAACTAATCGAGCTGGCGCTGCAGCTCGCAGCGCAGCCACTGCGCCAGTTGCTCGGCGCGCCCGTCTGCGGCGCGCCGTGGCACCCATAGCGCCAAGGCTGCACGGGTAGGGGTGAAGCCCCAAGGTGCAGCCAATCTTCCTGCACGGATGTCGTCCGCTACCAACGGCTCCGGCGCGATCGCCACGCCCAATCCCGCCACTGCCGCTTCGAGCAGGTAGTACAGATGCTCGAAAGCCTGCCCCCATTGCAGATCCGCGCTTGCCAGTCCTTGCTGCTCGGCCCAGTTCGGCCAAGCCTGGGGCCGTGAGGTGGTGTGCAGCAGCGGCTGTTCGAGCAAGGCGTGGGGCGCTGCGTCGTGCAACCGCGCAAAGCCTGTGAAATGCGGGCTCAGTACCGGGCCGATGCGCTCTTCCAACAGCACGTGCACCTGCATGTCGGCCGGCCACGGCGGTTCGGCATAGACCAGTAGCGCATCCAGACCCGGCCGCCGCGGATCAAGGTCGCCTTCGCCTGCCGACAGGTGCAGGCGCAGCTCGGGCAAATCCGCCTTGAGCCGACCCAGGCGTGGAATGAACCAGCGTGCCAACAGGCTGCCCGAGCAGCCCAGCACGAACGGTGCGTCGCGCTCGTCCCGCCCTAATTGCGCACAGACGTTGCGCAGACGGTCGAACGCTTCGCTGCTGACGTCGCGTAGCCGCCGCCCTTCATCTGTGAGTTTGATGCCGCGTCCGTCTTTGACGAACAGAGCCACGCCCAAATGCTCTTCGAGCACCTTGATCTGTCGGCTGACTGCGCCATGGGTCACATGAAGCGCCTCGGCCGCTTGGCTGACGCTGTTCAGCCGGGCGGTCGCCTCGAAGGCCCGCAGGGCATTGAGCGGAGGAAGTTCGTCGCGCATGGATAGGTGAGTTTTCCTGACAGGTGCGTGCAATCTTATCGGTTTTCAGCGGATGCCGGTGTGGTTAGAGTAAAGCCCATCACTCAAGTCATCACGCCCCGGAGCACCCATGACCCAGACTCAATACCGCGCCGGCCCCGATGCCGACGGCCTGTTCGGCTCGTTCGGTGGCCGCTACGTAGCTGAAACCCTGATGCCACTGGTGCTGGACCTCGCCCGCGAATACGAAGCGGCCAAGGCCGACCCGGCCTTCCTCGAAGAACTGGTCTATTTCCAGCGCGACTACATCGGCCGCCCCAACCCGTTGTACTTCGCCGAACGCCTGACCGAGCACTGCGGCGGTGCGAAGATCTTCTTCAAACGCGAAGAGCTCAACCACACCGGCGCGCACAAGGTGAACAACTGCATCGGCCAGGTGCTGCTGGCACGGCGCATGGGCAAGAAGCGCCTGATCGCCGAAACCGGCGCCGGCATGCACGGGGTGGCCACCGCCACCGTCGCCGCACGCTTCGGTATCCCCTGCGTGATCTACATGGGCGCCACCGACATCGAGCGCCAGCAGGCCAACGTGTTCCGCATGAAGCTGCTGGGTGCCGAGATCGTGCCCGTCACTTCCGGCACCGGCACCCTCAAGGACGCCATGAACGAGGCGCTGCGCGATTGGGTCACCAACGTCGACAACACCTTCTACCTGATCGGCACCGTGGCCGGCCCGCACCCGTATCCGGCCATGGTCCGCGACTTCCAGGCCATCATCGGCAAGGAAACCCGTGCCCAGATGCAGGAAAAGGAAGGCCGCCTGCCCGACAGCCTGGTCGCCTGCGTGGGCGGCGGCTCCAACGCCATGGGTCTGTTCCATGAGTTTCTCGACGAGGCCAGCGTCGACATCATCGGCGTGGAAGCCGGTGGCCATGGCGTGAGCACCGACAAGCACGCGGCTAGCCTCAACGGTGGCGTACCTGGCGTGCTGCACGGCAACCGCACCTATCTGTTGCAGGACGACGACGGTCAGATCACCGACGCCCACTCGATCTCCGCAGGTCTGGACTACCCCGGCATCGGCCCGGAGCATGCCTTCCTGCACGAAGTGAAGCGCGTCGAATACGTCAGCATCACCGACGACGAAGCGCTCGACGCCTTCCACGCCAGCTGCCGCCTGGAAGGCATCATTCCGGCGCTGGAAACCGCCCATGCCCTGGCCGAAGCCATGCGCCGCGCGCCGACCCTGCCCAAAGACCATCTGATGGTGGTGTGCCTGTCCGGGCGCGGCGACAAAGACATGCAAACCGTGATGAACCACATGGCCGCCCAGGAGAAACAGGCATGAGCCGTCTCGAACAACGCTTCGCCGAGCTCAAGGCCGAAGGCCGTGCGGCACTGGTCACTTTCATCACCGCCGGTGACCCGGGTTACGACACCTCCCTGGCCATCCTCAAGGGCCTGCCCGAAGCCGGTGCCGACGTGATCGAGCTGGGCATGCCCTTCACCGATCCGATGGCCGACGGCGTGGCGATCCAGTTGGCGACCTTGCGCGCCCTGGAAGCCGGCCAGAACCTGGCGAAAACCCTGCAGATGGTTCGCGAATTCCGTGTCGGCAACCAGACCACGCCGATCGTGTTGATGGGCTACTACAACCCGATCCATCGCTTCGGCGTCGAGCGCTTCGTCGCCGATGCCAAGGACGCCGGCGTGGATGGCCTGATCATCGTCGACCTGCCGCCCGAGCACGACGGCGAGCTGGCGACCCCCGCCCAGGCCGCCGGCATCGACTTCATCCGCCTCACCACACCGACCACTGACGATGCGCGCTTGCCGCGCGTGCTCGAGCGCAGTTCGGGCTTCGTCTACTACGTGTCGGTGGCGGGTGTGACCGGTGCGGGCTCGGCCACCAGCGAGCACGTCGAGCGCGCCATCGCCCGTCTGCGTCGGCACACCGACTTGCCGATCAGCGTCGGCTTCGGTATCCGCACACCTGAGCAGGCAGCGGCCATCGCGCGGCTGGCCGATGGCGTGGTGGTGGGCTCGGCCCTGGTCGACAAGATCGCCCAGGCCGGCAACGCCGACCAGGCGGTGGACGATGTGTTGAGCCTGTGCTCGGCGCTGGCCAAAGGTGTGCGCAACGCACGCTAGGCCGTTTGCGTCCTCGCACGGGGCGGGCAACGTTCAGGGTTGCCCGCCCCGTGTCGTTTCAGCGCGTGAACAGCGCCAGGTTCAACGGCCTGACCGCGCCCATCCAAATGGCATGGTCACGGTGGTCGGCCAGGTCGTCGCCGGTCAGCGGGTGCAGAAACACCACCAGCCCGCCGCGGTTGAGCGCCAGCCATGGCAGCACCACGCCGATCAGCTCCGGCGCGAACGACAACTGGCAGCTCCAGTCCGGGTGCGGACCCACGGGCCGCTGGTGCATGTGCCCCATGCCCACCGCGAACAGGCGGGTGGCTTCTTCGCACAAGGCGCGTGCCTGGTCGAAGGTCGAGGCGTCGTAATACACGTGGGCGTGATAGCCCTGGATTCTTTGCACGGTCGCTCCTCAAGTCCATGGCCGCACGCCAGTATCACTGAAGCGCGCGCTCCTGCTCCAGCCAGTCGACGAAGCGTTCGATCAGCGCCCCACGACGCTTGCGCGGTGGCAGCAGTGCGTAATAGCCGCGCGCCGAGCGCAAGCTGCCGGGCAAGGGCCTGCACAACAAGCCTTGCTCGACCAGCCCATCCACCAGGTGCCGCCAGCCGATGGCCACGCCCTGGCCGGCGATGGCCGCCTGGATCAGCAGGGTGTAGTTGTCGAAGCGTAGCTGCCCCGGCGGCGGCGGGGTGGTGACGCCGTAACCGCGGAACAGGCCGGCCCAGTCGAACCAGCGGCTGGCCTGCTCGCCGCGCAGGTGCAGCAGCGGCAAGCGCTGCAAGGCGGTGGCCGACATCGGCTCGCCGCCGCTCAAGCGCGGGCTGCACACGGGGTAGACCTCTTCGTCGAACAGCCAGCGGCTTTCCCCTTGGTGCGGCCGTCCGTCGCCGAACAGCACCGCCACGTCGATGTCGGGCCGCAGCATGGCCTGGCCGCGCTCACCGGTGACCAGGCTGACGTCCACCTGTGGATAAGCCGCATGGAAGCGCGCCAGTCGCGGCATCAGCCAGAAGGCGGCGAAGGCGAAGTCGGTCGCCACCTGCAGCACTTCGCGCTGTCCGCGGCCGCAGGCCTTGGCCACGCCCTCGTCCATGGTCTGCAAGCCCAGGTGGATCTGCTCGAACAAGGCTTCTCCCGCTTCGGTCAGCTCGATGCCGCGGTAGATACGGTCGAACAACCGCGTGTCGAGTTGTGCCTCCAGGCGCTTGATCTGCTGGCTGACGGCCGGCTGCGTGGTCCCCAGCGCCACGGCGGCGGCGGTGAAGCTACGCAGGCGGGCGGCGGCTTCGAACACACGCAAGGTATCCAACGAGAGCCCGGCAAGGTGTTCGAACATAAGCATGGCTAATCCCAGTCATTGCCCGCGCAGGGGTTTACCGCAGTTATCCACAGCTCCATCCTCGTCGGCAAGCATTCCCCATAACCCTCGACGATGGAAGGCAGCCGTGAAGCGACCCAATATCCTGTTCATCATGGCCGATCAGATGGCCGCGCCCCTGCTGCCGATCCATGGCGCCTCACCGATCAAGATGCCGCACCTGGCCAAGTTGGCCGAACAGGCCGTGGTGTTCGATTCGGCCTACTGCAACAGCCCGCTGTGCGCCCCGTCGCGCTTCACCCTGGTCAGCGGCCAGTTGCCCAGCCGCATCGGCGCCTACGACAACGCCGCCGATTTCCCGGCCGACGTCCCCACCTACGCCCACTACCTGCGCCGCCTGGGTTATCACACGGCGCTGTCGGGCAAGATGCACTTCTGCGGACCCGACCAACTGCACGGCTACGAACAGCGCTTGACCAGCGACATCTACCCGGCCGACTACGGCTGGGCGGTCAACTGGGACGCGCCCGACGTGCGTCCCAGTTGGTACCACAACATGGCTTCGGTGCTGCAGGCCGGCCCCTGCGTGCGCACCAACCAGCTGGATTTCGACGAAGAAGTGGTGTTCAAGGCGCGTCAGTACCTCTACGACCATGTGCGCGAAGACAGCGGCCGGCCTTTCTGCCTCACGGTATCGATGACCCACCCCCACGACCCGTACACCATCCCGCGCCACTATTGGGACCTGTATCAGGACGTAGACATCCCCATGCCCCGCGAAATCTTGGCCCAAGACCAGCAGGACCCGCATTCCCAGCGCCTGCTCAAGGTCTATGACCTGTGGGACAAACCCCTGCCCGAAGACAAGGTCCGCGACGCGCGGCGTGCCTACTTCGGCGCCTGCAGCTACATCGACGACAACATCGGCAAGCTGCTGCGCACCCTCGAAGAATGCGGCCTGGCCGACGACACGCTGATCGTGTTCTCGGGCGATCACGGCGACATGCTCGGCGAGCGGGGGCTGTGGTACAAGATGCACTGGTTCGAGATGTCCGCCCGCGTACCGCTGCTGGTGCACGCGCCCAAGCGCTTCGCCGCCGCCCGGGTCGCCGCTTCGGTGTCCACCTGTGACCTGCTGCCCACCTTGGTGGAACTGGCCGGTGGCAGGGTAGAGGCGAACCTGCCCCTGGACGGCCGCTCATTGCTGGGCCATCTGCAAGGGCAGGGCGGGCACGACGAGGTGTTCGGCGAGTACATGGCCGAAGGTACGCTCGGCCCCTTGCTGATGATTCGCCGTGGCGACTACAAGTTCGTCTACAGCGAAGACGACCCTTGTCTACTCTTTGACCTCAAACGCGACCCGCACGAGCGGGAGAATCTGTCCGACAGCCTGGATCACCAGGTACTGCTGCGCGCCTTCATCGACGAGGCCAGGCAGCGTTGGGACGTGCCCGCCCTGCGCCAGCAGGTGCTGGCCAGCCAACGCCGCCGGCGCCTGGTGGGCGAGGCGCTGGCCATCGGCACGCTGACCAGCTGGGACCATCAACCCCTGGTCGACGCCAGCCAGCAGTACATGCGTAACCACATCGATCTCGACGACCTCGAGCGCAAGGCACGTTATCCACAGCCCGCCCCCCTGGATTGAACAGAGAGACTCCCATGAACGCAGGTTCCACCCTTTTGCTGACCCTGGCCCTGGGCCTGGGTGCCACCGCCGTCCAGGCCGACGAAGCCGCGCAATGCGCTACGGTGAAACTCGCCGACCCCGGCTGGAGCGACATCGCCTCGACCAACGCCATCGCCCGTCTGCTGCTGGAAAACCTCGGCTACCAGGTCAAGATCGACAGCCTGGCCGTGCCGATCATCTACGGCGGGCTCAAGGACGGCAAAGTCGACGCCTTCCTCGGCAACTGGATGCCCGCGCAGCAAGGCTTCTACGACAAGTTCGTCGCAAGCCACCAGGTGCAGCAGCTTTCGCGCAACCTCGACGGCACCGAGTTCACCCTGGCCGTGCCGGAGTATGTGTGGGAGGCCGGCGTGAAGGACTTCGCCGACCTGCACAAGCATGCCGACCAGTTCGGCCAGAAGCTCTACGGCATCAGCGCCGGCTCACCGGCCAACCTCTCGCTCAAGGCAATCATCGACCACGACGATTTCGCACTGGGCAAGTGGAAGCTGGTGGAGTCGAGCGAGCAGGCGATGCTGACCCAGGTCGACCGCGCCGTGAAGGGCAAGAAATTCATCGCTTTCCTCGGCTGGACGCCGCACCCGATGAACGTGCAGTTGCAGATGCGCTACCTCACCGGTGGCGAAAAATGGTTCGGCAGCAAGGGCCAGGTGCATACCCTGGTGCGCAACGGCTACGCCGAGCAGTGCCCAAACCCTGCCAAGCTGCTGGGCAACCTGCGTTTCACCCTCCACATGGAGAACGCAATCATGGCCGAGGTGGTGGAGAAGAAAGTCAGCTTCGACGCGGCGGCGAAAAACTGGATCAAGGCGCATCCCGACGTGCTCGATGCCTGGCTGGCGGGGGTGACCCGTAAAGCGGGCGGGGAAGGGCTGAGCGCGGTGAAGTCGGCCCTTTGATCCTGGCCGACGCACACATCCGGCTTGCCCGAATGGCGTGCGCCGTTCACCCTCCGCCTACCCCTGCCCGACGGATCGCCGTGCCATGCCCCGCCTGACCCGACTGCTGCCGTTTCTCGCCTGGTTGCCGCGCCAGAACCGCCGCAGCCTGGCCCAGGACCTGCTGGTGGGCCTGAGCGGCGCCATTCTGGCGCTGCCGCAATCGATCGCCTATGCGTTGATCGCCGGCCTGCCCGCCGAATACGGCTTGTATGCGGCCATCGTGCCGGTGGTCGTGGCCTGCCTGTGGAGCTCGTCCTGGCACTTGATCTGCGGCCCGACCGCGGCGATTTCCATCGTGCTGTACGCCAGCATCGGGCCGTTGGCGGTCAGCGGCAGCGCCGACTACGTCACCCTGGTACTGCTGCTGACTTTCCTGGCGGGAGTGTTCCAGTGGCTGCTGGGCCTGCTGCGCTTCGGCACGGTGGTGAATTTCGTCTCGCAGTCGGTGGTGCTGGGCTTTACCTTGGGCGCGGCGGTGGTGATCGCCCTGGGCCAGTTGCCCAGCCTGCTGGGTCTGGACCTGCCGAGCGAGAGCACGGCGCTGAGATCGTTGCAGGCCTTGCTCAGCCATGCCGGCGAGGTGGATGGGCCTTCGTTGGCGCTGGGCCTGGCAACGCTACTGATGGGGCTGGCCTTCAAGCTGCTGCGTCCACGCTGGCCGGGCCTGTTGATAAGCCTGGTCACGGTCAGCCTGGTGGCCTGGCTGCTGCCGGGCTGGTTCGGCCAGGTGCCGCGGGTGCCGGCGTTCAGCGGTCAGTTGCCGCCTTTGAGCCCATTGCCATTGCTCGACGTCGAGCTGATCTTGCGCCTGCTGCCCAGTGCGGTGGCGGTCGGCATGCTCGGCTTGGTCACCAGCCTGTCCATCGCCCGCTCGCTGTCGGCGCGCTCCGAGCAGTTGATCGACGCCGACCTGGAAATTCGTGGGCAAGGGCTTTCCAACATGGTCGGCCCTTTGTTCTCCGGCTACCTGTCGGCCGGCTCCTTCACCCGCTCGGGCCTGAACCTGGACGCCGGTGCGCGCTCGCCCATGGCCGGGGTGTTTTCCGCATTGTGGGTAGGGCTGTTCGCGCTGGTGGGCGCCGGGTTGATCGCACATCTGCCGATTCCGGCGATGGCCGGCAGCATCCTGTTGATCTGCTGGGGCTTGCTCGACTTTCGCGCCGTGCGTGCGCTGTTCCGGGTCAGCCGCTCGGAATTTCTGGTGATGGCCCTGACCGCCGCGGCGACCTTGCTGCTGGAGCTGCAGACCGCGATCTATGCCGGTGTGCTGGCGTCGCTGTTCTTCTACCTCAAGCGCACCTCGCGGCCACGTTTGCAGCAGCGCCGCGACGGCGAGGTGGACGTGCTGCGCGTAGGCGGGTCGATCTTCTTCGGCGCGGCGCATTACCTGCAAGTGCGGCTGCAACGCTGCCAAGGGCCGCACGTGGTGATCGAGGCGCAGCAGATCAATTTCATCGACTATTCGGGCGTCGACATGCTGCACCGCGAGGCACGCCGCCTGCAGCGCGCCGGGGGCAGCCTGACCCTGCGCTGCGCGCCGGTGCAGGTGGTCGAGGAATTGCAGAAGCTCGAAGGCGCGGCGGGCTGTCCGGTCCGGTTCGAGGGCTGACGGGGCCAGGATCAATGCCCGTCGGTTGAGTGATTGGGGCTGCTTTGCAGCCCATCGCGGCTAAAGCCGCTCCCACAAGGTGGACAACCCTTGATGTTGGACGCCTATCGCGGCTGATCGGAGCGATGGGCCGCCAAGCGGCCCCAATCAATACCATTCCGATTCAACTGACTGGCATCAGGGCCGGGGGCTGGGTTCATCAGGTACGCGTCAGTTGCCGACGCAGTTCATCCAGCACCGGCGCGGTCTGCGGACGCACGCCGCGCCACAGGTAGAACGCTTCGGCCGCCTGCTCCACCAGCATGCCCAGGCCGTCGAGCGTCTTCGCCGCCCCCAGGCGCTCGGCCCATTGGCAGAAGGGCGTCGGTTCCTTGCCGTACATCATGTCGTAGCACACCGTGCGCCCCGGCTCGACCAGGCTGTCGGCCAGCGGCGGCAGCTCGCCGGCCAGGCTCGCCGAGGTGGCGTTGACGATCAGGTCCACCGGTTCTTGCAACCAGGCGAAGCCGCTGGCCACCACCGGTCCCAGATCGGCGAAGGCTTGGGCCAGTTGCTCAGCCTTTTCCACCGTACGGTTGGCGATCACCAGCGATTGCGGGCGCAGCGCCAGAATCGGCTCCAGCACGCCACGCACCGCGCCCCCCGCACCGAGGATGAGGACGCGCTTGCCGGTCAGGTCGAGCCCGGCGTTGACGGTCAGGTCGCGGACCAGGCCGGCGCCGTCGGTGTTGTCCCCATGCACACCGCCGTCTTCGCGCTTGCTCAAGGTGTTCACCGCACCGGCACGCTGGGCGCGGGCGCTGAGGCTGTCGCACAGGCGGTAGGCTTCTTCCTTGAACGGCACAGTGACGTTGGCGCCACTGCCCAGCTTGAAGAAGCCCAAGGCGCAGTCGGTGAACTCGTCGAGTGGCGCCAGCAAGGTGCTGTATTCGAGGGCCTGGCCGGTCTGTGCGGCGAACAGGCGCTGGATCAGCGGCGATTTGCTGTGGCCGATCGGGTTGCCGAAGACGACGTATTGATCCATGGGCAGGGTTCCTTGGTTATCCACAGTTGGGCTCACCGAGCCAGTCGCGGTCTTGCAGGAAGTACTCGGTCAGCCGAGCCTCCTCGCTGCCGGGCACGGGTTTCCAGTCGTAGCCCCAGCGCACCTGCGGCGGCAGCGACATGAGGATCGATTCGGTGCGGCCGCCCGATTGCAGGCCGAACAGCGTGCCGCGGTCGTAGACCAGGTTGAATTCCACGTAACGGCCACGGCGGTATTCCTGGAATTCGCGCTGCTCGGGGGTATGGGGCAGGTGCTTGCGGCGCTGCACGATCGGCAGGTATGCCTCGACGTAGGCATCGCCGATGGCACGGATGAAGGCAAAGCAGGTGTCGAAGCCCCATTCGTTCAGGTCGTCGAAGAACAGCCCGCCGATGCCACGCGGCTCGCCGCGGTGCTTGAGGTGGAAATAGCGGTCGCACCAGGCTTTGTAGCGCGGGTAGACGTCGGCGCCGAAAGGCGCGCAGGCCTGTTCGGCGACGCGGTGCCAGTGGATGCAGTCTTCTTCGTGGCCATAGTACGGGGTCAGGTCGAAGCCGCCGCCGAACCACCACACGGCTTCCTCACCTTCCTTCTCGGCGATGAAGAAACGCACGTTGGCGTGCGAGGTGGGGACGTGCGGGTTGTACGGGTGGATCACCAGCGACACGCCCAGCGCCTCGAAACCGCGCCCGGCCAATTCCGGGCGATGGGCGCTGGCCGAAGGGGGCAGGCCGTTGCCGAACACGTGGGAGAAGTTCACCCCGCCCTTTTCGATCAGTTGGCCTTCGCCGATGACACGGGTTCGGCCGCCGCCGCCCGCTTCGCGCACCCAGGCGTCTTCGACGAAGCGGGCCTTGCCGTCTTCGTGTTCGAGGGCGGCGCAGATGCGGTCTTGCAGATCGAGCAGGTAGGCCTTCACGGCCTCGGTACGGCTGGACATCGGATCACCTGGCAGGGGCAGAAAATTTCGCCGGGTAGCATACCACCCGGCCAAGACGCGTCGCAGTTGACGGACATCAAGCAAAGGCGTCCGATAGAGGGCTCGTTTCCCCTCTACTCAGGAGTGCACGATGGCCCAGCGAATCCAGTTCAGCCAGCATGGCGGCCCCGAAGTCCTGCAATGGGTCGAGTTCGACCCTGCGCCACCGGCCGCTCAGCAGGTGCGTGTGCGCAACCGCGCCATCGGTCTGAATTTCATCGATACCTATTTCCGCGGCGGGCTGTATGCGCCGCCCTCACTCCCGTCGGGGTTGGGCACCGAAGGCGCTGGGGTGGTCGACGCCGTCGGTGAGGGCGTCACCCGTTTCAAGGTCGGTGATCGCGTGGCCTATGCCACAGGGCCCTTGGGCGCTTACAGCGAACTGCACACCTTGCCCGAAGCCAACTTGGTGCACCTGCCGGACGGCATCGGCTTCGAGCAGGCGGCGGCCGTCATGCTCAAGGGTTTGACGGTGCAGTACCTGCTCAAGCAGACCCATGCCGTAAAACCCGGCGAGACCATCCTGTTCCATGCCGCCGCCGGCGGCGTCGGCTCGTTGGCCTGCCAATGGGCGGCGGCACTGGGAGCTAGGGTCATCGGCACCGTCGGCAGCGCCGAGAAAGCCGAACGGGCCAAGTCCCTGGGCGCTTGGGCGACCATCGACTACAGCCGGGAAGACGTGGCCCAGCGCGTGCTGGAGCTGACCGACGGGCAGAAGGTGCCGGTGGTGTACGACGGCGTCGGCGCCGATACCTGGCTGACCTCGCTCGACTGCCTGCAACCACGCGGCTTGATGGTCAGCTTCGGCAATGCTTCGGGGGCGGTCACGGGCGTGAACCTGGGGATTCTGTCACAGAAGGGTTCGCTGTACGTGACCCGGCCGACCCTGGCGACCTACGCCAATACGGCGGAAAACACCCAGGCGATGGCCGATGACCTGTTCGCCATGATCGAGAGCGGCAAGCTCAGCGTGGACATCCAACAGCGCTACCCGCTGCGCGAAGCGGCCAAGGCACAGACCGAGCTGTCGGCACGGCGTACGGTGGGTTCCACGATTCTGCTGCCTTGAGGTGCGGGGGTCACGACTGTGGAAGCGACTACTGTAGGAGCGACTTCAGTCGCGATGGGCGGCACCGCCGCCCCAAACGGCCGCAATCGCGCCCCATCAGGTATAAGCGAAGTGTTCGTCGGGGCGGCTTAAGCCGCTCCACCAGATCCAGACCAGCCACCCTGATAACTACAACTGCGCTCCGTCGGGCACAGTGAATTGCTCGTTGGGGCAGCGTACCGTTCATCGCGGCTGATCGGAGCGCCGAACCGATCACCTCCGCACCGTCAGCCCGGCCGTACGGTTTCGCCGGTGATCAGGTTGCGGATCACGCTCGGGTTCTTGCGCCCGCCCAGCGCACCGCCCAGCACATGGTCGAGCTGCCCATGGAAATACTGCTCGACCCGCAGCCGTGTCTTCGCCGCCGGGCGACCGCCAGGGTTGGCTGAGGTGGAAATCAACGGCCCCACCAATGCGCACAGTTCGCGCACCACCGGGTGGTCGCTGACGCGCAGGGCCACGCTGTCGTGCTCGCCGGTGACCCATTCGGGCAGCAGATCCTGATGCGGCACCAGCCAGGTGTTGGGCCCTGGCCAGGTCGCGGCCATGCGCTCGATCCAGTCTTCGGGGAAGTCTTCGAAAAGGAAGTCGAACTGGCGAATGTTGTCGGCCACCAGGATCAAGCCCTTGTGCACAGGCCGCGACTTGAGCGCCAACAGGCGATACACCGCCTCTTCGTCCCAAGGATCGCAGCCCAGGCCCCAGACCGCTTCGGTCGGATAGGCGATCACCGCGCCCGCCCGAATCTCGCGCGCGGCTTGTTGCACACGCCAACTGCTCACCATTGCTGTCTCTCCGCATTCAAGGCCGAGGCGCAGTTTACTTAGCCGGAGCGGGCAAACCAACGACCGGCTTCACAACTGACTTTGCCGTCGATCTCGAGTTCGCTGAGGCTGGCCAGCACTTGGCTCAGCGGCTGGTCGCAGCTCGCGGCCAACGCTTCGCTGGTATGCGGGGAGGCATGCAGCAGCGCAAGCAGAGGATGAGCCTTGGATTTCGCGGGTAGGGCCGTGGGTACGGGTGCCGGCGGCAGGTTCTGCCAGCCGCGCAGGCTGTCGAGGATCTGCTCGACGTTCTCCACCAGCAGTGCGCCGTCGCGAATCAACTGGTGGCAGCCTTTGGAGCCTGGATGGTGGATCGAGCCGGGAATGGCATACACCTCGCGGCCCTGCTCGGCGGCGAGCCGTGCGGTGATCAAAGAACCGCTGGCCAGCCCTGCCTCGACCACCAGTACGCCGAGCGAGAGCCCACTGATGATGCGGTTGCGCCGGGGGAAGTTGGCGGGCATGGGACCGGCGTCGAGCGGATAGTCCGACAGCAGGGCCGAACCGCTTTCGGATATGCGGCGTGCGAGCTCGCGGTGGCGCTGTGGATAAAGTTTTTGCAGACCGCTGCCGAGCACCGCCAACGTGCGCCCGCCGACGTCCATCGCCGCCTGATGCGCAGCGCCGTCGATACCCAGCGCCAAGCCGCTGGTGATGGTGAATCCGGCCTTGGCCAGGCAGCGCGAAAATGCGGTGGCCGTATCTCGCGCCGGTGGCGTGGCGCGGCGGCTGCCGACCACGGCAAGCTGTGGGGTTTCCAGCAGCGCCGGATCGCCCGCGACGAAAATCAGCGGCGGCGCATCGTCGATTTCGCGCAGCAACGCCGGGTAGCGGATGTCGTCCCACATCAGCAAATGCTGGGCCGGACGCTCCAACCAGGCCATTGCGGCACGGCTCGCCGCGCGCAGTTCCGGGCTGCGCCGCGCTTCGCTGCTGGTGACAGGAATGCCCAACGAACGCCAGGCCAGAGCAGGTGCCGAGAGTGCCGAAGCGGCATCGCCGAAGGCAGCGATCAGCATCTGGAAGCGCCGCGGGCCGATCTCAGGCAAGCTATGCAGACGCAGACGCGCCTCCAGTTCGGCCGGTGGGCAAGTCGGGGAAAACGCAGGTGGCATGGGTGATCTTCCTTGATCCAGAGAGGCCGAGCGGGAAGGCACAACCTGTGGATAACTCTGTTGATAATGGTCTGAAAACCTGTCGATTGGATGGGTGCCAAAACGACCTGTGACACCCTAGCCGACCTTTGCCAGGTGCCGAACGCCACGATTCCCTTTATTATGTGTGTTCAGTTTTCAACCAAACGCACAGTGACTGCCTGACCCTATGGCCATTTTGAACATCCTCGAATTTCCGGACCCGCGCCTGCGCACTCTCGCCAAACCGGTGACCGTGTTCGACGACGACCTGCGCCAGCTGATCGACGACATGTTTGAAACCATGTACGAAGCGCCGGGCATCGGTCTCGCCGCCACGCAGGTCAACGTGCACCTGCGCCTGGTGGTGATGGACCTGAGCGAAGACCGCAGCGAACCGCGGGTCTTCATCAACCCCGAAGTCGAAGAACTGACCCACGACATGGGCCAGTATCAGGAGGGCTGCCTGTCGGTACCCGGCTTCTACGAGAACGTCGACCGCCCGCTGCGCGTGCGCATCAAAGCGCTGGGCCGCGACTTCCAGCCCTACGAGCTCGAAGCCGAAGGCCTCCTGGCGGTGTGCATCCAGCACGAGCTGGACCACCTCAACGGCAAGCTGTTCGTCGACTACCTGTCGCAACTCAAGCGCGACCGGATCAAGAAGAAGCTGGAAAAACAGCACCGCCAGCAGGCTTGAGCCCCTACCTTCCAGAAGGCTTGCTGCGGCAAGCCTTTTTCTTTTCCGAAGCGAGAACGTGATGCGCATTGTCTTTGCGGGCACCCCCGAGTTTGCCGCCGAACACCTCAAGGCCCTGCTCGACGGCCCTGACCAAGTGGTAGCCGTCTACACCCAACCGGACCGCCCCGCCGGGCGCGGGCAGAAACTCATGCCCAGCCCGGTCAAGCAACTGGCCGTGGCCCACGACATTCCCGTGCTGCAGCCGCCGACCCTGCGCAACGCCGAGGCCCAGGCCGAGCTCGCAGCGCTGGCGCCCGATCTCATGGTCGTGGTCGCCTATGGCCTGATCCTGCCGCAAGCCGTGCTCGACATCCCGCGCCTGGGCTGCATCAACAGCCATGCTTCGCTGCTGCCCCGCTGGCGTGGCGCGGCGCCGATCCAGCGCGCCGTGCAAGCCGGCGACGGCGAAAGCGGCGTGACGGTGATGCGCATGGAAGCCGGCCTGGACACAGGGCCCATGCTGCTCAAGGTGGTCACGCCGATCGCTGCCGATGACACCGGCGGCAGCCTCCACGATCGTCTGGCCGAGCTGGGCCCACCCGCCGTCTTGCACGCCATCGCCGGCCTGGCGGACGGCTCGCTGCACGGCGAGGTGCAGGACGACGCGTTGGCCACCTACGCGCACAAGCTCAACAAGGACGAAGCGCGCCTGGACTGGAGCCGCCCGGCCGTGGAGCTGGAACGCCTGATCCGCGCCTTCAACCCCTGGCCGATCTGCCACACCACGCTCGACGGCCAAAGCCTCAAGGTGCTCGGCGCGCAGTTGTGCACAGGCCAGGGCGCGCCAGGCGAAATCCTCAGCGCCAGCAAGCAGGGCCTGGTGGTCGCCTGCGGCGAACAGGCGCTGAGCCTGACCCGCCTGCAACTGCCCGGCGGCAAGGCCCTGGCCTTCAGCGACCTGTTCAACAGTCGCCGCGAGCAATTCGCCGACGGCAAGGTGCTCGGCCAATGAACCCACGCCTGGCTGCCGCCCGCGCACTCGCCGCCGTCCTCAGCGGCAAAGCGTCCCTGAACAGCTCGTTGCCCGCGCAACTGGACAAGGTCGAGGAACGCGACCGCGGCCTCACCCAAGACCTGGCCTTCGGCACCGCCCGCTGGCAGCCGCGCCTGGACCTGCTCGCTGCGCAACTGCTGCAAAAGCCGTTCAAGGCCGCCGACACCGACGTGCAGGCGCTGCTGCTGGTGGGCCTGTACCAGTTGTTCTATACGCGCATCCCGGCCCACGCCGCGCTGGGCGAAACCGTCGGCTGCGCCGACAAGCTGAAAAAGCCCTGGGCCAAAGGCCTGCTCAACGCTGTGCTGCGCCGCGCGCAACGCGAGGGCGAAGCCCTGCTCGCCGAACTCGAGCGCGATCCGGTGGTGCGCACCGCCCACCCACGTTGGCTACAGAAGTCGCTCAAGGCGTTCTGGCCGCAGCAGTGGGAAGCCATCTGCGCCGCCAACAATGCCCACCCGCCGATGATCCTGCGGGTCAACCGCCGCCACCATAGCCGCGACGCCTACCTGGCCCTGCTCACGCAAGCCGGCATCGCCGCCAGCGCCTGCCGCTACAGCCGAGACGGTATCGTGCTGCAAACGCCGTGCGACGTGCGCGGCCTGCCGGGCTTCGCCGCAGGCTGGATCAGCGTGCAGGACGAAGCCGCGCAGCTGTCCGCCGACCTGCTGGAACTGGCCCCCGGCCAGCGCGTGCTCGATGCCTGCTGCGCCCCGGGCGGCAAAACCTGCCACCTGCTCGAAGCCGAGCCGGGCCTGGCGCAGATGGTGGCCATCGACCTCGAAGCCAAGCGCCTGACGCGCGTGCGCGAGAACCTCGACCGTTTGCAGCTCGACGCCCAGTTGATCGCCTGCGATGCCCGCGACACCGCCAGTTGGTGGGACGGCAAGGCGTTCCAGCGCATCCTGCTCGACGCCCCGTGCTCGGCCACCGGCGTGATCCGTCGCCATCCGGACATCAAACTGACCCGCCAGGCCGACGACATCCCGGCGCTGGCCAGCCTGCAAGGCGAGCTGCTCGACGCCCTGTGGCCCACGCTCGAAGTGGGCGGCATGCTGCTCTACGCCACCTGCTCCAGCCTGCCCACCGAGAACACCGAGGTGGTCGCCGCGTTCCTCGCCCGTACCCCCGGTGCCCGCAAGCTGGACCTGGCCACCGACGCCGGCCTGCGCCAACCCCATGGCCGCCAGCTGCTGGCCCAGGAAGGCGGCCACGATGGGTTCTACTACGCCAAACTGATCAAGATCGCCGCCGCGCGCGGATAACCACGAAGGGCAAGACAGCCGATGAAGATCATCATCCTCGGTGCCGGTCAGGTAGGCGGTTCCCTGGCGGAGAACCTGGCCAGCGAAGCGAACGACATCACCGTGGTCGACACCGACGCCGAGCGCCTGCGCGACCTCGGCGACCGCCTCGACATCCGCACCGTACAGGGCCGCGGCTCGCTGCCCACGGTTCTGCGCCAAGCCGGCGCCGAAGACGCCGACATGCTGGTGGCGGTGACCAACAGCGACGAAACCAACATGGTCGCCTGCCAGGTGGCCTACACCTTGTTCCACACCCCGACCAAGATCGCCCGGGTGCGTGAAGCGGCCTACCTCACACGCCGCGAGCTGTTCGACAACGAGGCCATCCCGGTCGATGTGCTGATCAGCCCCGAGCAGGTGGTGACCAACTACATCAAGCGTCTGATCGAGCAGCCCGGTGCCTTGCAGGTGATCGACTTCGCCGGCGGCAAGGCTCAGCTGGTGGCGGTCAAGGCCTATTACGGCGGGCCGCTGGTCGGCCAGCAACTGCGCCAGATCCGCGCCCACATGCCCAACGTCGACACCCGCGTGGCGGCCATCTTCCGCCGCGACCGTTCGATCAAGCCGCAAGGCGACACGGTGATCGAAGCCGACGACGAGGTGTTCTTCATCGCTGCCAAGCGCGACATCCGCGCCGTGATGGGCGAATTGCGGCGCATCGACGAGAGCAACAAGCGCGTGGTGATCGCAGGCGGCGGGCAGATCGGCGAGCGCCTGGCCGAAGCCATCGAAAGCCGCTACCAGGTCAAGATCATCGAGATGAACCCGGCGCGCTGCCGGCACCTGTCCGACACCCTGGAAAGCACCGTGGTCCTGCAGGGCAGCGCCTCCGACCGCGATCTGATGCTCGAAGAAAACATCGCCGAAGCCGACATCTTCCTGGCCCTGACCAACGACGACGAGGCCAACATCATGTCGTCGCTGCTGGCCAAGCGCCTGGGCGCGCGCAAGGTGATGACGCTGATCAACAACCCGGCCTACGTGGACCTGGTGCAGGGCGGCGAGATCGACATCGCCATCAGCCCGCAACTGGCGACCATCGGTACGCTGCTGGCGCACGTGCGTCGTGGCGACATCGTCAGCGTGCACTCCCTACGCCGCGGCGCGGCCGAAGCCATCGAGGCCGTGGCCCATGGCGACGCCAAGTCGAGCAAGGTGGTGGGCAAGGCCATCGCCGAGATCACGCTGCCGCCGGGGACGACCATCGGCGCGATCATCCGCGCCGAACAGGTGCTGATCGCCCACGACGTCACGGTGATCGAGAGTGGCGATCACGTGATCCTGTTCGTTGTGGACAAGAAGCACATACGTGACGTGGAAAAGCTGTTCCACGTAGGGTTGAGTTTCTTCTAGCAGGAGTCGGAAAAATGCGTGAGTCGCTGGAAAAGATGCTGGCCAAGGGTGTGGATAACCCGCTGCTGCGTTTCGGCCTGGGCAAGGCCTGGCTCGACGAGGGCAACGGCGCCGAAGCGGCGTTGCACTTGGCCCGTTGCGTGGAGCAGGACCCGAAGTATTCGGCGGCGTGGAAGCTGCTCGGCAAGGCCCATCAAGTGCAAGGCGACCTGGACGCAGCGCGCCAGGCGTGGGAGGAGGGGGTCACTGCGGCCCAGGCCCACGGCGACAAGCAGGCCGAGAAAGAGATGTCGGTGTTTCTCAAGAAGCTGAACAAGACCCGGTAAACGCCGATGCCGGCCTCTCAGGAATGCGAAACCGGCGCTGGTAGCAGCGCCAGCCCCCTGTGGGAGCGGCTTTAGCCGCGATGGCCGGCGCAGCCGGCCCGAATCGGGCCACATCGTCAACCTGCTGAATCGCAGTGGCTGACAGGAAGAGCCCTGTGGCTCGCGATCGGCCATGCCGCCCTCAGTACCAGCGCGCCTCACCCGCCGGCCGCTTCTTGAAGCGCTTCATGCTCCACATGTACTGGCTCGGGTACGCCCGCACATAGCGCTCCACCACCTGGCTCATGGCCGCCGCCGACTCGGCGACGTCCAGGCTGTACATGGCCTCGGGCGCCGCTTCCAGAATCACCTTGAAGCCCGAACCGTCGGGCAGGCGCAAGGCGTGCAGGAAGACCCCGACCGCCTTGCCGCCGGCGAGCATGTTCGGCACGAACTTACTGGTCAGCGCCTGGGTGCCGAGGAAAGGCACGAACACGCCGGCCGATTCCGCCGGCTCCGGGTCGGCGGGAATACCCACCTGACCACCGCGCCGCACTTCCTTGATGACGCTCAAGATGCCTTCCTTGGTCGACGGCGCCACGCGGTTACCCATCTGCACCCGCTGCTCGCGCAGTAGGTCGTCCACCGCCTTGAGCTTGGGCGGGCGGTAGAAGATGATCGGTTTGCACTGGTTGCAATAGAAGTGGTTGAGCACTTCCCAGTTGCCCAGGTGGCTGGTGATGCCCACCACGCCCTTGCCCGAAGCCAACGCCTGTTGCAGCACTTCCAGGCCTTCGACTTCCTTGACCAGGTCGATGGAGCGTTGCGGGTGCCAGATCCAGGCACAGGCGCTTTCCACGAAGGATTTGCCGATGTCGCGCAAGGCGCGGCCGACCAACTGCTCGCGCTCGGTGGGGTCCATCTCCGGGAAGCACTTGGCCAGGTTGATGCGCACCACGTTGCGCGAGCCGGTGGGCAGTTTCCACATCAACCAGCCGAGACCGGCGCCCACCCGCTGTACGCCGCCCCACGGGAGCTTGGCCAACAGGCGCAAGGCTCCGACCATCACGGCGCCTTTGAATTTTTCCACAGGGCATTCCTCATAGCTGCAAGCGGCGCATTGTACCTGTCAGCGCACCAGCTCGGCGTAGCGATCGCAATCGGTGGTGTGGTCCATGACCATGCCGGTGGCCTGCATCAGCGCATAGCAGATGGTCGGGCCGACGAAGGTGAAGCCGGCTTTCTTCAACGCCTTGCTCATGGCCACCGATTCTTCGGTGAAGGCGGGAATGTCGCTGTGCCTGGCGAAATGGTTGACCTTGGGCTCGCCGCCGACGAACGACCACAACCACTCGGCGGGGTTATCCACAGCCAGCCAGGCCTGGGCGTTGCGCCGCGCGGCGTTGAGCTTGAGGCGGTTGCGGATGATGCTCGCGTCCTGCATCAGCGCCTCGATGCGCGCATCGCTCATCTGCGCCAGGCGCACCGGATCGAAGCCGTACAGGACTTTGCGGTAGCGCTCGCGCTTGCGCAGGATGGTGATCCACGACAGCCCCGCCTGGAACCCTTCGAGCAAAAGCATCTCGAAGAGCAACGCCGGATCACGCCGCGGCGTACCCCATTCATGGTCGTGATAGGCCTGATACAACGGATCGTCGGTACACCAAAAGCAGCGTGGCATAAGGCTCCAATACGTAGAGGGCGAGGCGAAACGGGTTATACTCCCGCTCTTTACATCCGCATCCCCAGATACAGGTGAATTTCGTGAGCCAGCCTACGCCAGCCGTGCGTACCTTCCAAGACCTGATCCTCGCCCTGCAGAAGTACTGGGCCGAGCAAGGTTGTGTGGTGCTTCAGCCCTACGATATGGAAGTAGGCGCCGGCACTTTCCACACCGCCACCTTCCTGCGCGCCGTCGGCCCGGAAACCTGGAACGCGGCCTACGTGCAGCCGAGCCGCCGTCCCGGCGACGGGCGCTACGGCGAGAACCCCAACCGCCTGCAGCATTACTACCAGTTCCAGGTGGTGCTCAAGCCCAACCCCGCCAACTTCCAGGAGCTGTACCTCGGCTCGTTGAAGGCGATCGGCCTGGACCCGCTAGTCCACGACATCCGCTTCGTCGAAGACAACTGGGAATCGCCGACCCTCGGCGCCTGGGGCCTGGGTTGGGAAATCTGGCTCAACGGCATGGAAGTCTCGCAGTTCACCTACTTCCAGCAGGCCGGCGGCATCGAGTGCTACCCGGTCACCGGTGAAATCACCTATGGCCTGGAGCGTCTGGCCATGTACATCCAGGGCGTCGACTCGGTCTACGACCTGGTCTGGGCCGATGGCCCGTTCGGCGTGGTCACCTACGGCGACGTGTTCCACCAGAACGAAGTGGAGCAGTCGACCTACAACTTCGAGCACGCCAACGTCGAGAAGCTGTTCGAACTGTTCGACTTCTACGAAAGCGAAGCCAACCGCCTGATCAAGCTCGACCTGCCGCTGCCGACCTACGAAATGGTCCTCAAAGCGTCGCACACCTTCAACCTGCTCGACGCCCGCCGTGCCATCTCGGTGACCGAACGCCAGCGCTACATCCTGCGCGTGCGCACCCTGGCCCGCGACGTAGCACAGAGCTATCTGATGGCGCGTGCGCGCCTGGGCTTCCCCCTGGCGACCCCCGAACTGCGCGACGAAGTGTTGGCCAAGCTGGAGATTACAGAATGAGTACCCAAGATTTCCTGGTTGAGCTGGGTACCGAAGAGCTGCCGCCCAAAGTCCTCGCGGCCCTGGGCGATGCGTTGCTGGCCGGTATCGAGAAAGGCCTGCAGGCCGCCGGCCTGAGCTTCACCGGCAAGCACGTGTACGCCGCGCCGCGCCGTCTGGCCGTGCTGATCCGTGCGCTCGACCTGCACCAGCCCGACCGCAGCATCAACATCGACGGTCCGCCGCGCCAGGCCGCCTTCGACGCCGACGGCAACCCGACCCAAGCGGCGCTGGGTTTCGCCAAGAAATGTGGCGTGGAATTGGCCGAGATCGACCAGAGCGGCCCCAAACTGCGCTTCTCTCAGCACATTCCCGGCAAGGCCACCCGCGACCTGCTGCCGACCATCGTCGAAGACTCGCTCAACGACCTGCCGATTCCCAAGCGCATGCGCTGGGCCGCCAGCCGTGAAGAGTTCGTGCGTCCGCCGCAGTGGCTGGTGATGCTGCTGGGCGATGACGTCGTCGACTGCACCCTGCTGTCGCAAAAGGCCGGCCGCCACTCCCGTGGCCACCGCTTCCACCACCCGGAGCCGGTGTTGATCACCAGCCCGGCGAACTATGCCGAAGACTTGCTGAAAGCCTCGGTCATCGCCGATTTCGCCGTGCGCCGCGAACTGATCGCCGAACGTACCCACCAGCTGGCCCGTCAACAGGGCGGCAGTGCCATCGTACCGCCTGCGCTGCTGGATGAAGTGACCGCTCTGGTGGAGTGGCCCGTGCCGCTGGTGTGCTCGTTCGAGGAACGTTTCCTCGAAGTGCCGCAGGAAGCGCTGATCACCACCATGCAGGACAACCAGAAGTACTTCTGCCTGCTCGACGACGACGGCAAGTTGCTGCCGCGCTTCATCACCGTGGCCAACGTCGACAGTCGCGACCCGCAGCAGATCGTGCAGGGTAACGAGAAAGTCGTGCGCCCACGCCTGACCGACGCCGAGTTCTTCTTCAAGCAGGACAAGAAGCAGCCGCTGGAAACCTTCAACGAGCGCCTCAAGAACGTGGTCTTCCAGGCGCAACTGGGCAGCGTCTACGACAAAGCGGTGCGCGTCTCCAAGCTGGCGGCGCTGATCGCTCCGCGCATTGGCGGTGACGCCCAGCGCGCCGCCCGCGCAGGCCTGCTGAGCAAATGCGACCTGGCCACCGAAATGGTCGGCGAGTTCCCCGAGATGCAAGGCATCGCCGGTTTCTATTACGCCCTCAACGACGGCGAGCCGGAAGACGTCGCCCTGGCGCTGAACGAGCAGTACATGCCGCGCGGTGCCGGCGCCGAACTGCCGGAAACCCTGACCGGTGCCGCCGTCGCCATCGCCGACAAGCTCGACACCCTGGTCGGCATCTTCGGCATCGGCATGCTGCCCACCGGCAGCAAAGACCCCTATGCCTTGCGCCGCGCCGCGCTGGGTGTGCTGCGCATCCTCATCGAGAAGAAGCTCGAGCTCGACCTGATCGAAGCCGTACAGTACGCCGTCGCCCAGTTCGGCAGCACGGTCAAGGTCCAGGGCTTGGCCGACCAGGTGCTGGAGTTCATCTTCGACCGCCTGCGCGCGCGTTACGAAGACGAAGGCATCGACGTCGCCACCTACCTCTCGGTGCGCGCCCTCAAGCCCACCTCGGCGCTGGACTTCGACCAGCGTGTGCAGGCCGTGCAGGCCTTCCGCCGCTTGCCCGAAGCCGAGGCGCTGGCCGCAGTGAACAAGCGTGTGTCGAACCTGCTGAGCAAGGCCGAAGGCGCGATCTCGCCCCAGGTCGAGCCCAAGTACTTCGACAACGCCAATGAGTTCTCGCTGTACTCGGCCATCCAGCAGGCCGACCATGCCGTGCAACCGATGGCCGAAGCCCGCCAGTACAGCGAAACGCTGGCGCGCCTGGCCGCGCTGCGCGAGCCGGTGGACGCCTTCTTCGAGGCGGTGATGGTCAACGCCGAGGACGCCAAGGTGCGCGCCAACCGTTACGCCCTGCTCAGCCGCCTGCGCGGTCTGTTCCTGGGCGTGGCCGACATCTCGTTGCTGGGGTGAGCCTTGAAGCTGCTGATACTTGATCGGGACGGGGTGATCAATTTCGACTCCGACGCGTACATCAAGTCGCTGTCGGAATGGATCCCCATTCCCGGCTCGATCGAGGCCATCGCGCAGTTGAGCAAGGCCGGTTGGACGGTGGCGGTCGCCACCAACCAATCGGGCTTGGCGCGCGGCTATTACCCGCTCGAAACCCTCGACGCCATGCACGCGCGTCTGCGCGAGTTGGTGGCCGGGCAGGGCGGTTCGCTTGGGCTGGTCGTCCACTGCCCGCACGGTCCCGACGAAAACTGCGCCTGCCGCAAGCCCAAGCCGGGCATGCTGGTGACGATCGGCGAGCACTATCGGCAGCCGCTCGAAGGGGTCTGGTTCGTCGGCGACAGCCGTAGCGACCTGGAGGCGGCCCTGGCGGTCGGCGCCCAGCCGGTGCTGGTCAAGACCGGCAAAGGCGAACGCACGTTGGCCAAGGGCGTGCCGACCGGCACCCTGATTTACGACGACCTGGCCTGCGTGGCCCAGGCCCTAATTTAAACGGTGCGCCTCGAGGCGCACTTTTTCTCAGGCGGGCAGGCCCCGCAACGGTACATGCCACTATGTCGATCCTGCAGGCGATCAGAATCTTTCTTTTTTACCTGCTGCTGGGGAGCAGCTCATTGCTGTGGTGCACGCTGAGTTTCTTCATCGCGCCGTTCCTGCCGTTCCGCCAGCGCTACCGCTTCATCAACGTCTACTGGTGTCGCTTCGCCGTGTTGCTGGCTCAAGTGGTGTTGGGCATCCGTTACAAGATCACCGGCGCCGAGCATGTGCCCGACACGCCTTGCGTGATCCTGTCCAACCATCAGAGCACATGGGAAACTTTTTTCCTTTCGGCCTATTTCTCGCCACTGAGTCAGGTGCTCAAACGTGAGCTGCTGTACGTGCCATTCTTCGGCTGGGCCATGGCCATGCTGCGCCCCATCGCCATCGACCGTGACAACCCCAAGGAAGCCCTGCGTCAGGTGGCCAAGAAGGGCGACGAACTGCTCAAGCAGCGCATTTGGGTACTGATCTTCCCGGAAGGTACGCGTGTGCCCTTTGGCGAAGTCGGCAAGTTCTCCCGCGGCGGCACGGCGCTGGCGGTCAACGCGGGCTTGCCAGTGCTACCTATCGCGCACAACGCGGGCAAGTTCTGGCCCAAGACCGGTTGGAACAAGCGGGCAGGGGTGATCGAGGTGGTGATTGGTGAGCCGATGTACGCCAACGGAAGCGGACCGCGCGCCATCGCAGAGCTCAACGAGCGTGCTCAGGCATGGAACGAGGCGACCCAAAGGGCATTGGGTTCACTGCCAGCGATGGCCGATTCCGGTGCCGAGCAGGTCGCTTGACCATTCTGTGGATAAGATGTGAGCAACTATTCTGAAAAGCTGCCCATCCAATAGATAAGTCATTGAAATAGATAGATATTTCAAGAAATCCAGATTTTCGGGAAATCGTGCATAAGTTTTTTATGCGTTTAAAAAAACCGGCTTTTATGCCGGTTTTTTCTTACCTGTTTTTTGCCGTTTACCCACAGACGATAGTCGGTGACCAGTCAAGGGCAGCCTGTCCCTGCCTACTGGGGATTCGGTAGGGCAGGGTCAGCCTATACGATGACTTTTCAGGCAAAAAAAGCCCCGGCTGACCGGGGCTTTTTGTCTGGCTGCGATCTGAATCAGAAGTCCAAATTGGACACCGACAGCGCATTGCTCTCGATGAAGTCGCGCCGTGGCTCGACCGCATCACCCATCAGGGTATTGAACAGTTGGTCGGCACCGATGGCGTCTTCGATCGTCACCTTGAGCATGCGACGCACCGTTGGGTCCATGGTGGTTTCCCACAACTGATCCGGGTTCATCTCGCCCAGACCTTTGTAGCGCTGGATGGTGTGGCGCTTGGTGGACTCGGTCATCAGCCAGTTCAGGGCCTCCTTGAACTCCGAGACCGCCTTGCGGCGCTCGCCACGCTTCACGTAGGCACCTTCACCGAACAACGAGCTGAGCTTGTTACCGATGTTGACCACCGAACGGTAGTCGTTGCTGCCGAAGAAGTCGCGGTTGAAGGTCACGTAGCTCGAAGTTCCGTGCGAGACGATCTCGACTTCAGGCAGCCAAACGTTACGCTCCTTGTCTTCGCGCAGGCTGGCTTTGTACACCAGGCCAGAGCGCTGAGTATTGAGCAGACGCTCTTGGTAATTAGCCAGCCAAGCCTGCATGTGCGCGTGATTGCCCAGATGCTCCTGGGTGATCTCCGTCATGTAGATGAAGTGCTCGGTGAGCGCTTCGGGATACAGACGCGACAAGCGCTTGAGGGTCTTCGTGACCGCACGGAAGTCGTTCACCAGGCTTTCGAGCTGTACGCCGGACACCGGCGGTGCCGACTCGTCCAAGTGCAAGCTGGCATCCTCGAGGGCCGACTGGGTCATGTATTCCTCCATGGCCTCGTCGTCCTTGATGTATTGCTCATGCTTGCCTTTCTTGACCTTGTACAGCGGCGGCTGAGCGATATAGATATAGCCGCGCTCGACCAGCTCCGGCAACTGACGGAAGAAGAAGGTCAGCAGCAGGGTACGGATGTGCGAACCGTCGACGTCAGCATCGGTCATGATGATGATGTTGTGGTAGCGCAGCTTGTCGATGTTGTACTCGTCGCGGCCAATGCCGCAGCCCAGGGCAGTGATCAACGTGCCTACTTCCTGGGAGGAGATCATCTTGTCGAAGCGAGCTTTCTCGACGTTGAGGATCTTGCCCTTGAGCGGCAGGATGGCCTGCGTGCGGCGGTTGCGACCTTGTTTGGCCGAACCACCTGCCGAGTCGCCTTCCACCAGGTACAGCTCGGAAAGGGCAGGGTCCTTTTCCTGGCAGTCGGCCAATTTACCCGGCAGGCCGGCGATGTCCAACGCGCCTTTGCGACGGGTCATTTCGCGGGCTTTGCGGGCGGCTTCACGGGCGCGTGCCGCGTCGATCATCTTGCCGACCACGGCCTTGGCTTCGTTCGGGTTTTCCAGCAGGAAATCGGAGAAATACTTGTTCATCTCCTGTTCGACTGCGGTTTTGACTTCCGAGGAAACCAGCTTGTCCTTGGTCTGCGAGCTGAACTTGGGGTCCGGCACCTTGACCGAGATGATCGCGGTCAAACCTTCACGCGCATCGTCACCGGTGGTGGCGACCTTGTTCTTCTTCGCCAGGCCTTCCTGCTCGATGTAGTTGTTCAGGCTACGGGTCAGCGAGGAACGGAAGCCCACCAAGTGGGTGCCGCCGTCGCGCTGGGGAATGTTGTTGGTGAAGCACAGCAGGTTCTCGTTGAAGCTGTCGTTCCACTGCAACGCCACTTCGACGCCTACGCCGTCATCACGTTGTACCGAGAAGTGGAAGACTTGGCTGTTCACCGGCGTCTTGTTGGTGTTCAGGTATTCCACGAAGGCGCGCAGACCGCCTTCGTACTTGAAGAACTCTTCCTTGCCCGAACGCTCGTCCTTGAGCAGAATGCCCACGCCCGAATTGAGGAACGACAGCTCGCGAATCCGCTTGGCCAGGATGTCCCAGCTGAAGTGGATGTTCTTGAAGGTTTCGGCCGAGGGCTTGAAGTGGATGTGGGTACCGGTGGTTTCGCTTTCGCCTACGACCGCCATCGGTTCTTGGGGCACGCCGTGGACATAGGTCTGTTCCCAGATCTTGCCGCTGCGGCGTACGGTCAGAATCAGTTTTTCGGACAGGGCATTCACTACCGACACGCCCACGCCGTGCAGGCCACCGGATACCTTGTACGAGTTGTCGTCGAACTTACCACCGGCGTGCAGCACGGTCATGATGACCTCGGCCGCCGAGACGCCTTCTTCTTTATGCACATCGACCGGGATGCCGCGGCCGTTGTCACGGACGCTGATGGACTCATCCGGGTGGATGATGACGGTGATGTCGTCGCAGTGGCCGGCCAGGGCTTCGTCGATCGAGTTATCCACGACTTCGAACACCATGTGGTGCAAGCCGCTACCGTCGTCGGTATCGCCAATGTACATGCCGGGACGCTTGCGCACGGCATCCAGCCCTTTCAACACCTTGATGCTGGAAGAGTCGTACGTTTGATTTTCGCTCATGCCTTCACTCCCGATGGACGTGTGTCTGGGTGATATGGCCTTGTTCCACGTGGAACAAAGCGACTGGCGTTTCCTTCTGCCAGCTCTCCCGCAGAAATTCGTGGTCTACGCAGGTGATGAACACCTGGCAGTTCAATTCTTCGAGCAACCGACACAATGCGCGTCGGTGTTGCTCATCAAGCTCGGAGGGCAGGTCATCGACCAGATAGATGCATTGTCCGCGACGAGCTTGGTTGACCAAATGCCCCTGTGCGATCCGTAGGGCACATACGACCAGCTTCTGCTGGCCTCTAGAAAGGATATCGGCAGCGTTGTGTGCGCCCAGTCTCAAGCGCAGATCGGCGCGCTGCGGCCCCGCCTGGGTATGTCCCATTTGCTGGTCGCGCTGAAGGGAGGTAGCGAGCACTTCGGCAAGCGACCGGTCTTTGTCCCAACCTCGGTAGTAACTGAGTGTCAGGCCTTCAAGGTCGAGCAACTCGCTCAAGGTCTTTTCGAAGACAGGCTTCAATGCGGCGATATAGCTACGGCGATATTCGTCGATCTCGTCGCTGGAAGCGCTCAGTTCGCGGTCCCAGGCGGCTTGCGATGCACTGTCGAGTGTACCATGCCGCAGCCATGAGTTCCGCTGCCTGAGGGCCTTCTGCAAGCGCTGCCAGGTGGCCATGAAGCGAGGTTCCACGTGGAACACTCCCCAGTCCAGGAACTGCCGGCGAACTTTGGGGGCGCCTTCGAGTAGACGGAAGCTGTCGGGGTTGATCAGTTGCAGAGGCAACAATTCTGCAAGCTGTGCGGCGCTTCGTGCGTTCTGCCCGTCGATACGGATAGTGAAGTCACCTTGCCGCTCCCGGGATACGCCCAAACTGCTGGTGGAACCGCTCTCCAGCGACACCTGGCCAAATACCGTGCAAGTCGGCTGCTCGTACTGGATCACTGGCGTAAGTCGCGTGCTGCGAAACGAGCGTGCCAGGCCTAGTAGGTGCACGGCTTCCAGCACGCTGGTTTTGCCACTGCCGTTGTCGCCGTAGAGGATGTTGATGCGTGGGGACGGAGAAAGGGTCACCGGGTGCAGGTTGCGCACCGCGGTGACTGAAACGCGTAGAAGCGACATAGAGGCGTCTGGGCAGTTACAGGCGCATCGGCATGACGACGTAGGACGAGTCGTCGTTGCCGGCTTCTTGCAGCAACGCACTGCTGTTGGAATCGGACAGGATGAGACGCACCTGTTCAGTGGTCATGACGCCCAACACGTCCAGCAAGTAACTGACGTTGAAACCGATCTCCAGCGAAGCACCGTTGTAATCGACGCTGATCTCTTCCTCGGCTTCCTCCTGCTCGGGGTTGTTGGCCTGAATCTTCAACTGCCCACTGGCCAGTTGCAGACGGATACCGCGGTACTTTTCGTTGGATAGAATCGCGGTACGGCTGAACGCTTCGCGCAGTGCCTGGCGATCGCCGATCACCAACTTGTCGCCACCCTTGGGCAAGACGCGCTCGTAGTCGGGGAATTTGCCATCGACCAGTTTCGAGGTGAAAGTGAATTCCCCCGTGGTGGCGCGAATGTGATGCTGACCCAACACGATGCTGACCATACCCTCGGGATCGGTGAGCAGACGTGCCAGTTCGAGGATGCCCTTACGCGGCACGATCACTTGATGCCGCTCGGCCTGGCCGATCGCCGCCTGCATGGCGCACAGGGCCAGGCGGTGACCGTCGGTGGCCACGGCGCGTAGGGTATCGGTAGATACTTCGAGCAGCATGCCATTGAGGTAGTAGCGCACGTCCTGCTGGGCCATGGCGAAGCTGGTGCGCTCGATGAGACGCCGCAGTTTGCTTTGCTCAAGATTGCAGGTCAGCGAACCAGGACCTTCCTCGACGTTGGGGAAATCGTTCGCCGGCAGCGTCGACAGCGTGAAGCGGCTGCGGCCCGCTTTGACCAGCAGCTTCTGCTCGTCGAGCTTGATGTCGATCAGCACGTCGCTGGGCAGGCTTTTGCAGATGTCCATCAGCTTGCGCGCCGGAACGGTGATTTCGCCGGGCTCGGCAGGCTCTTCCAACTGGACGCGACCGACCAGTTCGACCTCGAGGTCGGTACCGGTCAGCGACAACTGCTGGCCTTGGACCACCAGCAGCACGTTGGACAGGACCGGCAAGGTCTGACGGCGCTCGACGACCCCTGCGACCAGTTGCAGAGGTTTCAACAAAGCTTCGCGTTGAATGGTGAAATGCATGGTCTAGTCCCTTGCCTTCAATAAGCGGTGCGCATACGCATCAGGTGGTCAGCGTACGCAGCAGGTTCTTGTAGTCCTCGCGGATGTCCGCGTCGGATTCCTTGAGTTCGTTGATCTTGCGGCAGGCATGCAGCACCGTGGTGTGGTCGCGGCCGCCGAACATATCGCCGATCTCGGGAAGACTGTGGTTGGTCAACTCCTTGGACAACGCCATGGCCACTTGACGAGGACGGGCCACCGAGCGCGAGCGACGCTTGGACAACAGATCGGAGATCTTGATCTTGTAGTAGTCCGCCACGGTACGCTGGATGTTATCCACACTGACCAGTTTGTCTTGCAGCGCCAGCAAATCCTTGAGCGATTCGCGGATCAATTCGATGGTGATGTCGCGGCCCATGAAGTGCGAATGGGCGATCACCCGTTTCAAGGCACCTTCGAGCTCACGTACGTTGGAACGGATACGCTGGGCGATGAAGAACGCCGCATCGTGGGGCAGGTCGACCTTCGCCTGATCGGCCTTCTTCATCAGAATGGCAACCCGGGTTTCCAGCTCCGGCGGTTCCACTGCGACCGTCAGACCCCAGCCGAAACGCGACTTCAGACGCTCTTCGAGACCTTCGATCTCTTTGGGGTAACGGTCACTGGTGAGGATCACCTGCTGACCGCCTTCGAGCAGGGCGTTGAACGTGTGGAAGAACTCTTCCTGTGACCGTTCCTTGCGCGCGAAGAACTGGATGTCATCGATCAGCAAGGCGTCCACCGAACGGTAGAACCGTTTGAACTCGTTGATGGCGTTCAGCTGCAGCGCCTTGACCATGTCCGCGACGAAGCGCTCGGAGTGCAGGTACACGACCTTGGCATTTGGGTTCTTCTTCAGCAGGTGGTTACCCACAGCGTGCATGAGGTGCGTCTTGCCCAGACCCACGCCGCCATAAAGGAAGAGTGGATTGTAGCCATGCTTGGGATTGTCGGCGACCTGCCAGGCGGCGGCACGCGCCAACTGGTTCGACTTGCCCTCGACGAACGTTTCGAAGGTGAAGGTGCGGTTCAGGTAGCTGGTGTGCTTGAGGGCGCCTTCGACCTGCACGGTGCGCTGCTCGGTGCGCGGGCTCGGCACCGGCGCAGGCGCGTTGTCGCCCATGGCGTCGAAGCTTTCCCGGGACGAGGCGTGGTCTACCTGGTTGCCCTGACCGAACTCCACGGTCGGCTTACTCACAGGTTCGCTGGCCGGCACGCTGGCTGGGGTAACGGCCTGTTGTTGCTGATTGGCTGCCGCCATGGCCGCGCTGACCGGCGCATTGGGCGCCGCACGAGGCGCAGAGCTGCGCTTGCTGCCTATTAATAAGGAAAGGGCAGGGGCCATGCCATTGCCATGCTCACCGATCAGCTCGAGCAAGCGGCCGAGGTACTTTTCGTTCACCCAGTCGAGCACGAAGCGGTTGGGCGCGTAGACGCGCAGCTCGGTGCCTTCGGCTTCGACCTGTAGTGGACGTATCCAGGTGTTGAATTGTTGAGCAGGCAGCTCATCGCGCAAGAGCTCGACGCACTGCTGCCAAAGTTCCACTGACACAGGTATCCCCTGAATTTGAGAGCCGCTAGGCCAAAACAAGCCGGCTATTGTACCGATACGAGGGAAACTTATCCACACGGCACCGCCAGTTCGGATAAGACGAATACGCCATATTTCGACGGATATGCCTTTTAAGCTTGTGCATAAGCTCTGTGGATAACCGCCATTGAGGTCTATGCACAACCCTGGGCATTAGCCTGTGCATAACTCAGTTGTGGGTAAACCACCAAGATATCCACAGGTTGAACTCAGGCGCAGCACACCTGCAGCACCGATTACAGACAGACTTGTCATTCGCTGTACAGCTTGTTTTTACTGGGCCTCCGGCAGTTATCCACAGAGCGGAGGCTAGCTAAGAGTTATAGATTCTTTAAAAAAGCTTTTTATATGTCTCTCTTTATTTTCAATGTTGTCCACGCTGAGGGCTCGGGGAGAAATCAGCCTCGAACCACGCCCGGTTCGCCGACCACAGGTCACAAGTAAAGGTTGGTTGGAAATTGACCTATGGCCTTGCTTTCTCTAGAATCGCCGGTCTCTTAAAAAGGGGTCATTCCGACCCGTTGTCTACAAACCAGGTAACACGCCATGAAACGTACTTTCCAACCCAGCACCATCAAACGCGCTCGCACCCACGGCTTCCGTGCTCGCATGGCCACCAAGAACGGCCGTGCCGTCCTGTCGCGTCGTCGTGCCAAAGGCCGTAAGCGTCTGGCTGTTTGATTCTCCGGCACAGGTGGTGAGTCAGGACTTCAGTCGGGATAAGCGACTGCTTATACCTCGGCACTTCAAAGCGGTCTTCGACTCCCCAACCGGCAAGGTTCCAGGGAAAAACCTGCTGATCCTTGCGCGTGAAAACGGTCTCGACCTGCCACGGCTAGGCCTGGTGATCGGGAAAAAGAGCGTCAAGCTCTCCGTTCAGCGCAATCGCCTCAAACGTTTGATGCGTGATTCCTTTCGCCGGAACCAGCAGAGCCTTGCTGGTCTCGACATCGTGATCGTCGCGCGCAAGGGGTTGGGCGAGATAGAAAACCCAGAATTGCACCAACATTTTGGCAAGCTCTGGAAACGGCTCGTACGCAGTCGTCCCTCTCCAGCGGTCACTGCCGACACCGCAGGGGTAGACAGTCACGATGCGTAAACTGGCACTCGTCCCGATCCAGTTTTACCGCTACGCCATTAGTCCACTGATGGCCAGTCACTGTCGTTTCTACCCCAGTTGCTCCTGTTACGCCTATGAAGCCATCGAAAGCCATGGCCTCTTGCGTGGTGGGTGGCTAACCGTTCGTCGCCTGGGGCGATGTAATCCGTGGAACGACGGTGGTTATGATCCCGTTCCGCCAGCGCCTTCCTCCCGAACTTCTTCGATAGCCGAGTAATCATGGATATTAAACGCACGATCCTGATCGTCGCCCTGGCAATCGTGTCCTACGTTCTGGTCCTGAAATGGAACGAGAACTATGGGCAGGCCGCCTTGCCGACTCAGCATGCTGCTGCCAATAACGCCGCACCGGCTTTGCCGGACACCACGGCGACCGGTAACAGCGGTGCCAATGCCGATGTGCCGAGCACCACTGCTGAATCCAGCCCGACCGAACTGGCCCCTGCGGCGGTCAGCAAGGACCTGATCCGGATCAAGACGGATGTCCTGAACCTGGCTATCGACCCGGTCGGTGGCGACATCGTCCAGCTGACCCTGCCCACTTACCCGCGTCGCCAAGACCACCCGGAAATTCCTTTCCAGTTGTTCGACAACGGCGGTGAGCGCGTCTACCTCGCGCAAAGCGGCCTGACCGGTGCCAACGGCCCGGACGCCCGCAGCAGCGGTCGCCCGCTGTACGCGGCCGAGCAGAAGAGCTACCAACTGGCTGATGGCCAGCAGCAATTGGTGGTCGATCTCAAGTTCAGCGACAATGGCGTCAACTACATCAAGCGCTTCAGCTTCAAGCGCGGCGAGTACGACCTCAACGTCAGCTACCTGATCGACAACCAGAGCGCTCAGGCCTGGAACGGCAACCTGTTCGCCCAGCTCAAGCGTGACGCCAGCTCCGATCCTTCTTCGAGCACCGCGACCGGCACCGCCACCTACCTGGGTGCTGCGCTGTGGACCAAGGAAGAGCCCTACAAGAAAGTGTCGATGAAAGACATGGACAAGGGCAGCCTTCAAGAAACCGTATCCGGTGGCTGGGTCGCCTGGCTGCAGCACTACTTCGTGACGGCGTGGATTCCCGCCAAGTCCGAAAACAACGTGGTGCAGACGCGCAAAGACAGCCAAGGCAACTACATCATCGGTTACACCGGTCCTGCCATCAGCGTGCCAGCCGGCGGCAAGGCCGAAACCAGCGCCGTGCTGTACGCCGGCCCCAAGAGCCAGGCCAAACTCAAAGAGTTGTCCCCAGGCCTGGAGCTGACCGTCGACTACGGCTTCCTGTGGTTCATCGCCCAGCCGATCTTCTGGCTGCTGCAACATATCCACAGCATCCTGGGTAACTGGGGCTGGTCGATCATCGTGCTGACCATGCTGATCAAAGGCCTGTTCTTCCCGCTGTCCGCCGCCAGCTACCGATCCATGGCCCGCATGCGCGCCGTGGCGCCGAAACTGGCCGCGCTCAAGGAACGCTTCGGCGACGATCGCCAGAAGATGTCCCAGGCGATGATGGAGCTGTACAAGAAAGAGAAGATCAACCCGCTGGGCGGCTGCCTGCCGATCCTGGTGCAGATGCCGGTATTCCTGGCCCTGTACTGGGTGCTGCTGGAAAGCGTCGAGATGCGCCAGGCGCCGTGGATCCTGTGGATCACCGACCTGTCGATCAAGGATCCGTTCTTCATCCTGCCGATCATCATGGGCGCCACCATGTTCATCCAGCAGCGCCTGAACCCGACGCCGCCGGATCCGATGCAGGCCAAGGTGATGAAAATGATGCCGATCATCTTCACCTTCTTCTTCCTGTGGTTCCCGGCGGGTCTGGTGCTGTACTGGGTTGTGAACAACTGCCTGTCGATCTCGCAGCAGTGGTACATCACCCGTCGCATCGAGGCGGCCAACAAGAAAGCGGTCGTCTGACAGGCTGCGGTCTAACCTGTGAATAAAAACGCCCCCATCGTGGGGCGTTTTGCTATCTGAGATTCAGCCAATGGAGGCGTTCGAGCATGCACACCGCGCGTGAAACCATCACCGCCATCGCGACCGCTCAAGGTCGTGGTGGCGTCGGCATCGTCAGGCTGTCGGGGCCGCTGGCCAAGAAAGCCGGCGAGGTCATCACCGGTCGGGCGCTCAAGCCCCGCCATGCCCACTACGGGCCGTTCAGCGCCGAGGATGGCCTGGTACTGGACGAAGGCATCGCGCTGTTCTTCCCTGGCCCCAATTCCTTTACGGGCGAGGACGTGTTGGAGCTGCAAGGCCATGGCGGGCCTGTGGTGCTGGACATGCTGCTGCAGCGCTGCGTGGCGCTGGGCTGCCGTCTGGCGCGGCCCGGCGAGTTCAGCGAACGGGCCTTTCTCAACGACAAGCTCGACCTGGCCCAAGCCGAAGCCATCGCCGACCTCATCGAAGCCAGCTCGGCACAGGCGGCGCGCAACGCCCTGCGTTCGTTGCAAGGTGAGTTTTCCAAGCGCGTGCACTCCTTGACCGAGGCGTTGATCGCACTGCGTATCTACGTCGAGGCCGCCATCGACTTCCCGGAAGAGGAAATCGACTTCCTCGCCGATGGCCATGTGTTGTCGATGCTCGAAGCGGTGCGCCGCGAGTTGTCCACAGTGCAGCGCGAAGCCGGGCAGGGCGCGTTGCTGCGCGACGGCATGACGGTGGTGATCGCCGGCCGGCCCAATGCCGGCAAGTCGAGCCTGCTCAACCAGCTGGCAGGGCGCGAAGCGGCGATCGTCACCGACATCGCCGGCACGACACGGGACATCCTGCGCGAACATATCCACATCGACGGCATGCCACTGCATGTGGTCGATACCGCAGGACTGCGCGACACCAGCGACCAGGTCGAGCGTATCGGCGTGGAGCGTGCCCTCAAGGCCATCGGCGAGGCCGATCGGGTGCTGCTGGTCGTGGACTCCACGGCGCCGGAAGCGGCCGATCCGTTCGCGCTATGGCCGGAGTTCCTGACGCAGCGGCCTGCGCCGGGTACGGTCACCCTGATTCGCAACAAGGCCGATCTGAGCGGTGAGGCGGTTGGCTTGCAGCGAAGCGCAGACGGCCATGTCACCATCACCCTGAGCGCCAAGCAGGGCGACCAGGGCCTGGAACTGCTGCGCGAACACCTCAAGGCCTGCATGGGCTACGAGCAGACCGCAGAGAGCGGGTTCAGCGCCCGTCGTCGCCATCTGGAAGCCTTGCGCCTGGCCAGCGACCATCTCCAGCACGGGCACGCCCAACTGACCCTGGCAGGCGCTGGCGAGCTGCTGGCCGAAGACCTGCGACAGGCTCAACAGGCCTTGGGCGAAATCACCGGCGCTTTCAGCTCGGACGATTTGCTCGGTCGCATCTTCTCGAGCTTCTGTATCGGTAAATGACCTTCGGTGCCATTCGCCCCCTTCGTCCGTGAGGGGGCAGCGCCGATACGTGCCGCTTATGCACAGGCACGCCACGTTTCTTCCTCTCGTTGCCCCTTTCCAGACTCCCATTGCTTAACAATTATGCCCAGCTAAGCCCTGTGGAAAACTGCGCCTAAGCTCAGTTGATAAGCAGGCTCTTTGCCTAAGGAAAAAACACGTTGTGTGTAAATAGGCTAGTTATACACAGCCTACACAGGCTTATGCAGATAGCTCATAGGTAGTGAGCCACAGGGTTTTGAAACGCTGCATGCCACGTATTTAAAGACTTATGTGAATCTATCCACAGATCGCGGTGTGCATAAGAGTAGTAACAGCAGTAAAGCTTTTTAAATATCTACCTTGTTAATTTCTATAACTGCCACTCATCCACAGCCTGATCAAATTTTGCTCAGACGGTTTCTTTGCGAGGGGTGAATTCCCTATACTTGCCGGCTTACCTTCTTTATTCGCAAAAACAGGCACGAGGTGCGTGGTGGATTTCCCTTCCCGTTTTGAAGTGATCGTCATCGGCGGCGGCCATGCCGGTACCGAGGCTGCGCTTGCCTCAGCACGCATGGGTGTGAAAACCCTGTTGCTGACCCACAACGTGGAAACCCTCGGTCACATGAGTTGCAACCCCGCCATCGGCGGCATCGGCAAGAGCCATCTGGTCAAAGAGATCGATGCGCTCGGCGGCGCCATGGCGTTGGCCACCGATATGAGTGGCATCCAGTTCCGCGTGTTGAACAACCGCAAAGGCCCTGCGGTGCGGGCCACCCGTGCTCAGGCCGACCGTGCCATCTACAAGGCGGTGGTACGCGAGATCCTGGAAAACCAGCCCAACCTGTGGATATTCCAGCAGGCCTGCGACGACTTGATCGTCGAACAGGGCGAGGTCAAAGGCGTGGTCACGCAGATGGGTCTGCGTTTCCATGCCGATGCCGTGGTACTGACCACCGGCACCTTCCTCGGCGGACTTATCCACATCGGCATGCAGAACTACTCCGGTGGTCGCGCCGGCGATCCGCCCGCCATGGCCTTGGCCCAGCGCATGCGCGAACTGCCGCTGCGCGTCGGTCGCCTGAAGACCGGTACGCCACCGCGCATCGACGGCCGTTCGGTGGACTTCTCGGTAATGACCGAGCAACCCGGCGACACACCGATCCCGGTCATGTCGTTCATGGGCGACGCGCAACTGCATCCGCGTCAGGTCAGTTGCTGGATCACCCACACCAACGCACGTACCCACGAGATCATCGCCGCCAACCTCGACCGCTCGCCCATGTACTCGGGCATGATCGAAGGCATCGGCCCGCGTTACTGCCCGTCGATCGAAGACAAGATCCATCGCTTCGCCGACAAGGACAGCCACCAGGTGTTCATCGAGCCCGAGGGCCTGAACACCCACGAGCTGTATCCCAACGGCATCTCCACCTCGCTGCCCTTCGACGTACAGCTGCAAGTGGTGCGCTCGATCCGCGGCATGGAGAACGCGCACATCGTGCGTCCGGGTTATGCCATCGAGTACGACTACTTCGACCCGCGCGACCTCAAGTACAGCCTGGAAACCAAAGTCATCGCCGGTCTGTTCTTCGCCGGGCAGATCAACGGCACCACCGGCTACGAAGAAGCCGGCGCGCAAGGTCTGCTGGCCGGCACCAACGCTGCGCTGCGTGCGCAGGGCAAGGACAGCTGGTGCCCGCGCCGGGACGAGGCGTACATCGGCGTGCTGGTGGACGACCTGATCACCCTCGGCACCCAGGAGCCGTACCGCATGTTCACCTCGCGCGCCGAATACCGGCTGATCCTGCGCGAGGACAACGCCGATCTGCGCCTGACCGAAAAGGGCCGCGAGCTAGGCCTGATCGACGACGCACGTTGGGCCGCGTTCTGCGCCAAGCGCGAAGGCATCGAGCGCGAAGAGCAGCGCCTCAAGAGCACCTGGGTACGCCCCAATACCCCGCAGGGCGATGCCGTGTCGGAAAAATTCGGTACGCCCCTGAGCCATGAGTACAGCCTGCTCAACTTGCTGACCCGCCCGGAAGTCGACTACGCCGGCCTGATCGAAGTGACCGGCGGCGAGGCGGTACCGGCGCAGGTGGCCGAGCAGGTCGAGATCAAGACCAAGTACGCCGGCTACATCGACCGCCAACAGGACGAAATCGCCCGCCTGCGCGCCAGCGAAGACACCCGCCTGCCTGTGGATATCGACTACACCGGGATTTCCGGGCTGTCCAAGGAGATCCAGGGCAAGCTCGGCCAGACCCGCCCCGAAACCCTGGGGCAGGCCTCGCGCATTCCGGGCGTCACGCCGGCGGCGATTTCCCTGTTGCTGATCCATCTGAAGAAACGCGGCGCCGGTCGCGAACTGGAGTTGAACGTTTGAGCGAGCAGGTTTCCCCGCAACACGCCAGAGAGTTGTCCACAGGTGCCGAGCAACTGAGCGTTGCCCTGAACGCGCGTCAGCACGAACTGCTGCTGGCCTATCTGGGCCTGTTGATCAAATGGAACAAGGCCTACAACCTGACCGCGGTACGCGACCCGGACGAAATGGTGTCGCGCCACCTGCTCGACAGCCTGAGCGTCATGCCGTTTATCCACAGCGACAGCCAGCGTTGGCTGGACGTGGGTAGCGGCGGCGGTATGCCAGGCATTCCGCTGGCCATCCTGCATCCGCACAAACAGGTCACGGTGCTGGACAGCAACGGCAAGAAAACCCGCTTCCTGACCCAGGTGAAAATGGAGCTGAAGCTGGACAACCTGCAAGTTGTCCACAGCCGCGTGGAAGCCTTCCAGCCTGCCGAACCGTTCAGTGGCATCGTCTCCCGTGCGTTCAGCAGCATGGAGAACTTCACCAACTGGACGCGCCACCTCGGCGACCTCTCCACGCAATGGCTTGCAATGAAGGGGCTGCATCCTGCCGATGAACTGGTAGCATTGCCGCCTGACTTCACAGTGGAAAGCGAACAGGCCTTGACCGTCCCCGGTTGCCAGGGCCAGCGCCATTTACTGACACTGCGCCGCAAGGCATGACAGGGAACACGCGCAATAATGGCTAAGGTATTCGCGATCGCGAACCAGAAAGGTGGCGTAGGCAAGACCACCACCTGTATCAATCTCGCTGCCTCGTTGGCAGCGACCAAGCGCCGTGTGTTGCTGATCGACCTCGATCCGCAGGGCAACGCCACCATGGGCAGCGGCGTCGACAAGCATGAGCTCGAACACTCGGTGTACGACCTGCTGATCGGTGAGTGCGACCTGAGCCAGGCCATTCACTATTCCGAGCATGGCGAATTCCAGTTGCTGCCGGCCAACCGCGACCTCACCGCAGCCGAAGTGGTGCTGCTGGAAATGCAGATGAAGGAGAGCCGCTTGCGCAATGCGCTGGCGCCGATTCGCGACAACTACGACTTCATCCTCATCGACTGTCCGCCCTCGTTGTCGATGCTGACGCTCAATGCGCTGGTGGCCTCCGACGGCGTGATCATCCCCATGCAGTGCGAATACTACGCACTCGAAGGGCTGAGCGACCTGGTCGACAACATCAAGCGCATCGCCGCCAAGCTCAACCCGGAGCTGCGCATCGAAGGCCTGCTGCGGACCATGTACGATCCGCGCCTGAGCCTGAACAACGAAGTCTCGGCGCAGCTCAAGGAACACTTCGGCGAGCAGCTCTACGACACCATCATTCCGCGCAACATCCGCCTTGCCGAGGCGCCGAGCCACGGCATGCCGGCCCTGGCCTACGACAAGTCGTCGCGCGGCGCCCAGGCCTACCTGGCACTGGCCGGCGAGCTGGTGCGTCGGCAACGTCAATCACGCACTGCGAAGGCACTCTGAGGATCGCGCATGGCCGTTAAGAAACGAGGTCTGGGACGTGGGCTGGATGCGCTGCTCAGCGGTCCGTCCGTCAGCGCGCTCGAAGAGCAGGCTGTCCAGATCGACCGCAAGGAACTGCAGCAACTGCCGGTGGAGCAGATCCAGCGCGGCAAGTACCAGCCGCGCCGCGACATGGACCAGCAGGCGCTCGAGGAACTGGCCCAGTCGATCCGTACCCATGGGGTGATGCAGCCGATCGTGGTGCGCCCCATCGGCGAATCGCGCTTCGAGATCATCGCCGGCGAACGGCGTTGGCGCGCCACCCAGCTGGCCGGTCTGGACAGCGTGCCGGCCATGGTCCGCGAGGTGGCCGACGAAGTGGCCATCGCCATGGCGCTGATCGAGAACATCCAGCGCGAAGACCTCAACCCTCTGGAAGAGGCCATGGCGCTGCAGCGCTTGCAGCAGGAATTCGAACTGACCCAGCAACAGGTGGCCGACGCCGTAGGCAAGTCGCGGGTGACCGTGGCCAACCTGCTGCGGTTGATTTCGCTGCCCGAGGCGATCAAGACCATGCTGGCCCACGGCGACCTGGAAATGGGCCATGCCCGTGCGCTGCTCGGTTTGGACGAACAACGGCAGGTGGAAGGGGCGCGTCATGTTGTCGCACGTGGGCTGACCGTGCGCCAAACCGAGGCACTGGTGCGCCAGTGGCTCAACGGGCCAAGTGAGCCGGTCGAAGCCAGCCCGTCCGATCCGGACATCACCCGCCTCGAACAGCGTTTGGCAGAGCGTTTGGGGTCTGCGGTGCAGATTCGCCATGGCAACAAGGGCAAAGGCCAGCTGGTGATTCGTTACAACTCCCTGGACGAGTTGCAAGGTGTACTTGCCCACATTCGCTGAAACAATTGCGGTTGTAGCGTGTAGGCGGAAATCACTACCAAGAGTTGAATAGGGGTTAATCCACCCCTATACTCTGCGCGCATTTTGTCGGCACAAATTATGCCAAGTCGTTGCTGGCTTGACGGTCGACTTTCGAGGAGCAGTTGTGATGGAAATCCGCACGCCAAACCGCCTGCCTTTCCATCGCTGGGCGGTTTTTCCGGTACTGCTGGCTCAATGCATCGTTTTCCTGCTGGCGACTCTGGTGTTGTGGCTGTGGCAAGGCGCGGTCAGTGGTTATTCAGGTCTCTGCGGGGGGCTGATTGCCTGGCTACCGAATCTGTACTTCGCCTGGAAGGCATTCCGCTTCAGCGGTGCCAGGGCAGCACAGGCCATCGTCAAGTCGTTCTATGCGGGCGAAGCAGGCAAGATGATTTTGACGGCAGTGCTGTTCGCACTGACCTTCGCAGGCGTGAAACCCCTGGAGCCGCTGGCTGTATTCGGCGTCTTCGTACTGACCCTTCTGGTCAGTTGGTTCGCACCCCTGCTCATGAATAAAAGACTTTCGAGACCTTAGGGCGTTTGAGGCAACCATGGCAGCAGAAACCGCTTCGGGCTATATCCAGCACCACTTGCAGAACCTGACCTACGGTCAACTACCAGACGGCACCTGGGGCTTCGCCCATTCGGCTGCAGAAGCCAAAGCGATGGGCTTCTGGGCGTTCCACGTGGACACGCTCGGCTGGTCGGTCGCCCTGGGTCTGATCTTCCTGTTCATCTTCCGTCTGGCAGCCAAGAAGGCCACTTCCGGCCAGCCTGGCGGCCTGCAGAACTTCGTCGAAGTGATGGTGGACTTCGTCCACGGCAGCGTGAAGGACTCCTTCCACGGCCGCAGCCCGGTGATCGCACCGCTGGCGCTGACCATCTTCGTCTGGGTGTTCCTGATGAACGCCGTCGACCTGATTCCGGTCGACTGGATCCCGCAACTGGCGATCCTGATCTCGGGCGATCCGCACATTCCGTTCCGCGCCGTCTCCACCACCGACCCGAACGCGACCCTGGCCATGGCCTTCTGCGTGTTCGCGCTGATCATCTTCTACAGCATCAAGGTCAAGGGCCTGGGCGGCTTCATCGGCGAGCTGACCCTGCACCCGTTCGGCAGCAAGAACATCTTCCTGCAGATCCTGCTGATTCCGGTCAACTTCCTGCTCGAGTTCGTCACCCTGATCGCCAAGCCGATCTCGTTGGCACTGCGACTGTTCGGCAACATGTACGCCGGCGAGCTGGTGTTCATCCTGATCGCGGTCATGTTCGGTTCCGGCCTGCTCTGGCTGAGCGGCCTGGGTGTGGTGCTGCAGTGGGCGTGGGCGGTGTTCCACATCCTGATCATCACCCTGCAAGCTTTCATCTTCATGATGCTGACCATCGTCTACCTGTCGATGGCCCACGAAGATAATCATTAAGACCGCCTGGCGTGTCTGATAGTCTTCCCCCCGCTGTTTGGGGGGGAGGGCTTAAAACGTCCGCAAGGGCAGTTGTACCGAACGATCCCGTTTATCGCTTCAAACTGAAAAACCTAACCAATACGACGTAAAAGTCGGGAGGAAAGATGGAAACTGTAGTTGGTCTTACCGCTATCGCTGTTGCTCTGCTGATCGGTCTGGGTGCTCTGGGTACCGCCATTGGTTTCGGCCTGCTGGGCGGCAAATTCCTGGAAGGCGCTGCTCGTCAACCAGAAATGGTTCCGATGCTGCAGGTCAAGATGTTCATCGTTGCGGGCCTGCTCGACGCCGTAACCATGATCGGCGTTGGTATCGCTCTGTTCTTCACCTTCGCAAACCCCTTCGTTGGTCAGATCGCCGGCTGATCACTCGTTTCCAACGAGTGAATGGCTGTGATGAACGAAGACCGAGCGAGGTGTTGGCGTGAATATTAATGCAACCCTGATTGGCCAATCCGTTGCTTTCCTGATTTTTGTCGTCTTCTGCATGAAGTACGTATGGCCTCCGGTCATCACTGCTCTGCACGAGCGTCAGAAGAAGATTGCCGACGGCCTGGACGCTGCCAACCGCGCTGCTCGTGACCTGGAGCTGGCCCAAGAAAAAGCGGGTCAGCAACTGCGCGAAGCAAAAGCACAGGCGGCTGAAATCATTGAGCAGAGCAAGAAACGTGCTGCTCAGCTGGTAGACGAGGCCCGTGAACAGGCCCGTGTCGAAGCTGACCGCGTGAAGGCTCAGGCTCAGGCCGAGATCGAACAGGAACTGAACAGCGTCAAAGACGCCCTGCGTGCCCAAGTGGGTGCCCTGGCCGTTGGCGGTGCTGAAAAGATCCTTGGCGCCACAATCGATCAAAACGCGCATGCGGAGCTGGTTAACAAACTGGCCGCTGAAATTTAAGCGAGGGCGATCATGGCAGAACTGACCACGTTGGCCCGACCTTACGCTAAGGCTGCCTTTGAGCATGCCCAGGCCCAGCAGCAACTGGCCAATTGGTCAGCCATGCTCGGCCTGGCTGCTGCGGTATCGGAAGACGATACGATGCAGCGCCTGCTCAAGGCCCCGCGACTGACGAGCGCAGAAAAGGCCGCCACGTTCATTGACGTGTGCGGTGACAAGTTCGATGCACAAGCACGTAATTTCATCCACGTCGTTGCGGAAAACGACCGCCTCCTGCTTCTGCCGGAGATCGCGTCGCTGTTCGACCTGTACAAGGCCGAACAGGAGAAATCCGTCGATGTGGAAGTCACCAGTGCGTTTGCATTGAACCAAGAACAGCAAGACAAACTCGCCAAGGTTCTCAGTGCACGGCTAGGCCAGGAAGTTCGCCTGCACGCGTCGGAGGATGCCAGCCTGATCGGCGGCGTCGTCATCCGCGCAGGCGACCTGGTAATCGATGGCTCTGTTCGCGGCAAGATCGCGAAACTGGCCGAAGCATTGAAATCTTGAGTTTGAAGGGGCAGCAGAGCAATGCAGCAACTCAATCCTTCCGAAATTAGTGAAATCATCAAGGGCCGCATCGAGAAACTCGATGTCAGCTCCCAAGCCCGTAACGAAGGCACCGTAGTCAGCGTTTCCGACGGTATCGTCCGGATCCACGGCTTGGCCGACGTCATGTACGGCGAAATGATCGAGTTCCCAGGCGGCGTCTACGGTATGGCGCTGAACCTGGAACAAGACTCCGTTGGTGCCGTCATCCTGGGTGCATACACCACCCTGGCCGAAGGCATGAGCGCCAAGTGCACCGGTCGCATCCTCGAAGTGCCGGTCGGCAAAGGCCTGCTGGGCCGCGTCGTCGACGCCCTGGGCAACCCGGTCGATGGTAAGGGCCCACTGGCCACCACCGAAACCGACGCCGTCGAGAAAGTCGCACCTGGCGTGATCTGGCGTAAGTCGGTAGACCAGCCTGTACAGACTGGCTACAAGGCTGTCGATGCCATGATCCCGGTCGGCCGTGGCCAGCGCGAGCTGATCATCGGTGACCGTCAGATCGGTAAGACCGCTCTGGCGATCGACGCGATCATCAACCAGAAAGACAGCGGCATCTTCTGCGTCTACGTGGCCGTCGGCCAGAAGCAGTCGACCATCGCCAACGTCGTGCGCAAGCTGGAAGAAAACGGTGCCCTGGCCAACACCATCATCGTTGCCGCCAGCGCCTCGGAATCGGCCGCACTGCAGTTCCTGGCACCTTATGCCGGCTGCACCATGGGCGAATACTTCCGTGACCGCGGTGAAGACGCCCTGATCGTCTACGACGACCTGTCCAAGCAGGCCGTGGCCTACCGTCAGATCTCCCTGCTGCTGCGCCGTCCGCCAGGACGCGAAGCGTACCCAGGCGACGTGTTCTATCTCCACTCCCGTCTGCTGGAGCGTGCATCGCGCGTTTCCGAAGAGTACGTCGAGAAGTTCACCAACGGTGCCGTAGTCGGCAAAACCGGCTCGCTGACCGCACTGCCGATCATCGAAACCCAGGCTGGCGACGTTTCCGCGTTCGTTCCGACCAACGTGATTTCCATCACCGACGGTCAGATCTTCCTGGAATCGGCCATGTTCAACTCGGGCATCCGTCCTGCAGTGAACGCCGGTGTTTCGGTATCGCGTGTAGGTGGTGCCGCTCAGACCAAGATCATCAAGAAGCTGTCCGGCGGCATCCGTACCGCGCTGGCTCAGTACCGTGAACTGGCGGCCTTCGCCCAGTTCGCGTCCGATCTGGACGAAGCGACCCGCAAGCAGCTCGAACATGGCCAGCGCGTTACCGAGCTGATGAAGCAGAAGCAATACGCCCCAATGTCCATCGCGGACATGGCGCTGTCGCTGTACGCCGCTGAGCGTGGCTTCCTGACCGACGTCGAAATCGCCAAGATCGGCAGCTTCGAACAAGCACTGATCGGCTTCTTCAACCGCGATCACGCCGATTTGATGGCCAAGATCAACGTCAAGGGCGACTTCAACGACGAAATCGACGCAGGCCTCAAAGCCGGCATCGAGAAGTTCAAGGCCACCCAGACCTGGTAAGCCGCAGCGGGGGCTTCGTGCCCCCGCTTGCTAACCTGATAGGTGATACATGGCAGGCGCAAAAGAGATTCGCAGTAAGATTGCGAGCATCAAAAGCACGCAAAAAATTACCAGCGCCATGGAAAAAGTGGCGGTCAGCAAAATGCGCAAGGCTCAACTGCGCATGGCTGCTAGCCGTCCCTATGCGGAGCGTATCCGCCAGGTGATCGGTCATCTGGCCAACGCCAACCCGGAATACCGCCACCCGTTCATGATCGACCGCCCTGTGAAGCGCGCCGGTTATATCGTGGTGAGCAGTGACCGTGGTCTGTGCGGCGGCTTGAACACCAACCTGTTCAAGGCCTTGGTCAAGGACATGAACGACAACCGCGAACAGGGCGTCGAAGTCGACCTGTGCGTGATCGGCAGCAAGGGTGCGGCGTTCTTCCGCAGCTTTGGCGGCAACGTCGTAGCAGCCATCAGCCACTTGGGCGAGGCGCCATCGATCAACGATCTGATCGGCTCCGTCAAAGTGATGCTCGATGCCTACCTCGATGGCCGTATCGACCGTCTCAGCGTGGTGTCGAACAAGTTCATCAATACCATGACGCAAAAACCTACGGTCGAGCAGTTGGTACCGTTGGTTGCAACCCCGGATCAAGAACTCAAGCACCACTGGGACTACCTCTACGAACCCGATGCCAAAGAGCTGCTGGACGGCCTGATGGTGCGTTACGTGGAATCGCAGGTCTATCAGGCGGTGGTCGAGAACAACGCCGCTGAACAAGCGGCCCGGATGATCGCCATGAAGAACGCCACAGACAACGCCGGTGACCTGATCAGCGAACTCCAGCTGATCTACAACAAGGCGCGTCAGGCTGCGATCACCCAGGAGATCTCGGAAATCGTCGGCGGCGCTGCCGCGGTTTAACGGTTCACATATTCAGAGGATCCAGCTATGAGTAGCGGACGTATCGTTCAAATCATCGGCGCCGTCATCGACGTGGAATTCCCACGTGATGTCGTGCCGAGTGTTTACAACGCGCTGAAAGTACAAGGCGCGGAAACCACCCTCGAAGTTCAGCAGCAGCTGGGCGACGGCGTGGTTCGTACCATTGCGATGGGCTCCACCGAAGGCTTGAAGCGCGGCCTGGACGTCACCGATACCGGTGCCGCCATCTCCGTGCCAGTCGGCAAGGCCACCCTGGGCCGCATCATGGACGTCCTGGGCAACCCGATCGACGAAGCTGGCCCGATCGGCGAAGAAGAGCGTTGGGGCATTCACCGCGCCGCGCCTTCCTTCGCTGAACAAGCGGGCGGCAACGACCTGCTGGAAACCGGCATCAAGGTCATCGACCTGGTCTGCCCGTTCGCCAAGGGCGGTAAAGTCGGTCTGTTCGGTGGTGCCGGTGTCGGCAAGACCGTCAACATGATGGAACTGATCCGTAACATCGCCATCGAGCACAGCGGTTATTCCGTGTTCGCCGGTGTGGGTGAGCGTACTCGTGAGGGTAACGACTTCTACCACGAGATGAAGGACTCGAACGTTCTGGACAAAGTTGCTCTGGTCTACGGCCAGATGAACGAGCCGCCAGGAAACCGTCTGCGCGTGGCACTGACTGGCCTGACCATGGCCGAGAAGTTCCGTGACGAAGGTAACGACGTTCTGCTGTTCGTCGACAACATCTACCGTTACACCCTGGCCGGTACCGAAGTGTCCGCACTGCTCGGCCGTATGCCGTCGGCCGTAGGCTACCAGCCGACCCTGGCCGAAGAGATGGGCGTTCTGCAAGAGCGCATCACCTCCACCAAGCAAGGTTCGATCACCTCGATCCAAGCGGTATACGTACCAGCGGACGACTTGACCGACCCATCGCCTGCGACCACCTTCGCCCACTTGGACGCCACCGTCGTACTGTCCCGTGACATCGCCTCCCTGGGTATCTACCCAGCGGTCGATCCACTGGACTCGACTTCGCGCCAGCTGGACCCGAACGTGATCGGCAACGAGCACTACGACACCGCCCGTGGCGTCCAGTATGTCCTGCAGCGCTACAAAGAGCTGAAAGACATCATCGCCATCCTGGGTATGGACGAACTGTCCGAAGCCGACAAGCAACTGGTATCGCGCGCTCGTAAGATCCAGCGCTTCCTGTCGCAGCCGTTCTTCGTGGCCGAAGTCTTCACCGGTGCCTCGGGCAAATACGTTTCCCTGAAAGACACCATCGCTGGCTTCAGCGGCATCCTCAAAGGTGACTACGACCACCTGCCAGAACAAGCGTTCTACATGGTCGGCGGCATCGAAGAAGCGGTTGAGAAAGCCAAGAAACTGTAATCCCGGCGCCCCGCAAGGGGCGCTAATCAGGTTGAGGCAAGCAGATGGCTATGACAGTCCATTGCGATATCGTCAGCGCGGAAGGAGAGATCTTCTCCGGCCTGGTCGAGATGGTAGTTGCGCACGGTAACCTGGGTGATCTTGGTATCGCTCCGGGCCACGCGCCGCTGATCACCAATCTCAAGCCTGGTCCGATCACGCTGACCAAGCAGGGCGGCGACCGCGAGGTGTTCTACATCTCCGGTGGTTTCCTCGAAGTGCAGCCGAACATGGTCAAGGTGCTTGCCGATACCGTGCAACGTGCTGCAGACCTGGACGAAGCTTCTGCTCAGAACGCCGTCAAGGCAGCCGAGCAGGCCCTGAACGAAAAAGGTGCCGACTTCGACTACAGCGCCGCATCCGCGCGCTTGGCCGAGGCTGCAGCGCAGCTGCGCACCGTCCAGCAGATCCGCAAGAAGTTCGGCGGTTAATCCCGCACGCTTCAGGCAGATTGAGAAAAAGGGTAGCCATCGGCTACCCTTTTTCTTTTTGCGCGGTCCCATTTCCCATCGGTCAGCGCCTGACCGCCCAGCATTGGTAGTTTCCATGTCCCTCGATATCGTCATTCTCGCCGCAGGCCAGGGCACCCGCATGCGCTCGGCGCTGCCCAAGGTACTGCACCCGGTCGCCGGCAATTCCATGCTCGGCCACGTTATCCACAGCGCACGCCAGTTGCAGCCCCAGGGCATCCACGTGGTGATCGGCCATGGCGCCGAGCAGGTGCGCGAGCGTCTGGCGGCCGACGACCTGAATTTCGTCATGCAGGACAAGCAACTGGGTACCGGCCACGCCGTCGCCCAGGCGCTGCCGGCGATCACCGCCGATACGGTGCTGGTGCTCTACGGCGACGTGCCGCTGATCGAAGTCGAAACCCTGCAGCGCCTACTGGCCAAAGTCACCGAGCAGCAGCTCGGCTTGCTGACCGTCACCTTGGACGACCCCACCGGCTACGGCCGCATCGTGCGCAACGACGCAGGCCAGGTGACCGCCATCGTCGAGCACAAGGACGCCAGCGAAGCGCAGAAAGCCATTCGCGAGGGCAACACCGGCATCCTGGCGCTGCCGGCCGCGCGTCTGGCCGACTGGATGGATCGTCTGTCGAACGACAACGCCCAAGGCGAGTACTACCTTACCGACGTGATCGCCATGGCCGTCGGCGACGGCCTGACGATCGCCACCGAACAGCCGTACCACGCCATGGAAGTGCAGGGCGCCAACGACCGTCGGCAACTGGCCGAGCTCGAGCGCCACTACCAGTTCCGCGAAGCCGGCCGCCTTATGGCCCAGGGCGTCACCCTGCGCGACCCGGCGCGCTTCGACGTACGCGGCCAAGTCACTGTCGGCCGCGATGTGCTGATCGACATCAACGTGATCCTCGAAGGCACCGTGGTCATCGAAGACGACGTACAGATCGGCCCCAACTGCGTGATCAAGGACAGTACCCTGCGCAAAGGCGCGGTGGTCAAAGCCAACAGCCACCTCGACGGCGCGGTGCTGGGCGAGGGCAGCGATGCCGGCCCGTTCGCACGCTTGCGCCCGGGCAGCGTGCTGGAGGCCAAGGCCCATGTGGGTAACTTCGTGGAACTGAAGAATGCGCACCTGGGCGAAGGCGCCAAGGCCGGGCACCTGAGCTACCTGGGCGATGCCGAGATCGGCGCGCGCAGCAACATCGGCGCCGGCACCATCACCTGCAACTACGACGGCGCGAACAAATTCCGCACCGTGCTGGGCGAAGACGTGTTCATCGGCTCCAACAGCGCCCTGGTGGCGCCTGTGGATATCGGCTCGGGCGCCACAACGGCGGCGGGCTCGACCATTACGCAGAACGTCGAAGCCGCGCAGTTGGCGGTGGGGCGCGCGCGGCAGCGCAATATCGACGGGTGGAAGCGCCCGGAGAAGATCAAGAAGCCTTGATCGGGCATCAGCTGTAAATGGAGCCGACTGTGGATAAGTCGGCTTCATCGTTAATGGGTTAGCCGCAACTCAGGCTAAGACAGATATCCACAAGCAAACTGTCCTTGACGAAGCCACCCATCTGAGTTTTGATTGCGACCATTATCTTTCGAATCGAAACTTAAAATTCCAATGTCGAAACGTAACACGCCCCAACGTCGCCATAACATCCTTGCCCTGCTGGCCGAGCAGGGCGAGGTCAGTGTCGATGCCTTGGCCAAACGCTTCGCAACCTCCGAAGTCACCATCCGCAAAGACCTCGCCGCCCTGGAAGCCAACGGTCTGCTGCTGCGGCGCTATGGCGGCGCGGTGACCGTGCCGCAGGAACTGCTGGCCGAGCCTGTGCAACCCGTCTCGGCCTACAAGCAGGCCATCGCCCGTGCCGCAGTGGGGCTCATTCGCGAGCACGCGCGCATCATCATCGACAGCGGCAGCACCACCGCTGCCATGATCGGCCAGCTCGGCCGCCAGCCAGGCCTGGTGGTGATGACCAATTCCCTGCACGTGGCCCGCGCCATCGGCGAGCTGGAGCACGAGCCGGTGCTGCTGATGACCGGCGGCACATGGGACCCGCATTCCGAATCCTTCCAGGGCCAGGTCGCCGAACAGGTGCTGCGTTCCTACGACTTCGACCAGCTCTTCATCGGCGCCGACGGCATCGACCTGGAACGCGGTACCACCACCTTCAACGAGCTGCTGGGCCTGAGCCGGGTGATGGCCGAAGTGGCCCGTGAAGTGATTGTGATGGTTGAGTCCGACAAGGTCGGGCGAAAGATTCCCAACCTCGAGTTGCCGTGGGGCCGAGTGAACACCCTGATTACCGACGACCGCCTGCCCGCCGAGGCACGCGAACAGATCAAAGCCCGTGGCGTGACCCTGATCTGCGCCACGATCAGCCAGGAGCAATGACCATGTGTGGAATCGTAGGCGCCATCGCCGAACGCAACATTTCGACCATCCTCATCGAAGGCCTCAAGCGCCTGGAATACCGCGGCTACGACAGCGCCGGCCTGGCGGTCTACGGTGCCCAGCAGGGTTTGCAGCGCTGCCGCCGCACCGGCAAGGTGCGCGAGCTGGAAAGCGCCGTCGCCGCCGACCCGCTGGCCGGCCAACTGGGCATCGCCCACGTGCGCTGGGCCACCCATGGCGCGCCGACCGAGCGTAACGCCCACCCGCACTTCTCCAGCCATGACGTAGCGGTGGTGCACAACGGCATCATCGAGAACTTCGAAGCCCTGCGCGAAGAGCTCAAGGGCCTGGGCTACGTGTTCGCGTCCGAGACCGACACCGAAGTCATCGTCCACCTTATCCACAACATCCTGAAGACCACCCCGGACCTGGCCGATGCGGTCAAGGCCGCCGTGCAGCGTCTGCACGGCGCCTACGGCCTGGCCGTGGTCAGCGCCGCGCAGCCCGATCGCCTGGTGGCGGCGCGCAGCGGCAGCCCGCTGGTCATCGGCCTGGGCATCGGGGAAAACTTCCTCGCCTCCGACCAACTGGCCCTGCGCCAGGTCACCGATCGCTTCGTGTACCTCGAAGAAGGCGACATCGCCGAAATCCAGCGCGAGCAGGTCAGCATCTGGAACCAGGCCGGCCAGGCCGTGCAGCGCGAGACCGTGCAGTACCACGAAGGCGCCGAAGCGGCCGACAAGGGCCAATACCGGCACTTCATGCTCAAGGAAATCCACGAGCAACCCGACGTGGTGCAGCGCACCCTCGAAGGCCGGCTGGGCAAGGACCACGTGCTGGTGCAGGCCTTCGGCCCGCAAGCGGCCGAGCTGTTCACCAAGGTGCGCAACGTGCAGATCGTCGCCTGCGGCACCAGCTACCACGCCGGCATGGTCGCCCGTTACTGGCTGGAAAGCCTGGCCGGCATTCCCTGCCAGGTCGAAGTGGCCAGCGAGTTCCGCTACCGCAAGGTGGTGGTGCAGCCCGACACCCTGTTCGTCTCGATCTCGCAGTCCGGCGAAACCGCCGACACCCTGGCCGCGCTGCGCAACGGCAAGGCCCTGGGCTTTCTCGGCAGCCTGGCCATCTGCAACGTCGGCATCAGCTCGCTGGTGCGCGAATCCGACCTGACCCTGCTGACCCTGGCAGGACCTGAGATCGGCGTGGCCTCGACCAAGGCCTTCACCACCCAGCTGGTGTCGCTGATGCTGCTGACCCTGGCCCTGGGCCAGGTGCGTGGCACCCTCGAAGCCGGCGTCGAAGCCGAGCTGGTCGAAGAACTGCGCCGCCTGCCGACCCGCCTGGGCGAAGCCCTGGCCATGGACGGCACCGTCGAGAAGACCGCCGAGCTGTTCGCCGACAAGCACCACACCCTGTTCCTCGGCCGCGGCGCGCAGTACCCGGTGGCCATGGAAGGGGCGCTCAAGCTCAAGGAGATCTCCTATATCCACGCCGAAGCCTACCCAGCCGGCGAGCTCAAGCACGGCCCGCTGGCCCTGGTCGACGCCGATATGCCGGTGGTTACCGTAGCGCCGAACAACGAACTGCTGGAGAAGTTGAAATCGAACTTGCAGGAAGTGCGCGCGCGGGGCGGCGAGCTGGTGGTGTTCGCCGACGAGCAGGCGGGGATGAGCAATGGCGAAGGCACGCATGTGATCAACATGCCGCACATCATCGATGCGCTGGCGCCGATCCTGTATACGATTCCGTTGCAGTTGCTGTCGTATTACGTGGCGGTGTTGAAAGGGACGGATGTGGATCAGCCGCGGAATTTGGCGAAGTCGGTGACGGTGGAGTGAGGCGCTGGTAGACAGTACAGCGTTGGTTGCACGGATTATAGATTGACACAATGCGCAAACCCCCGTGATTACGGGGGTTTACCGTTTCTGGGCATACCCGTTAGCCCAGATCGGCAGCCTCGCTCGTTGGTGGGGGTAGTGTAGGCGCTAGAACCACAATCGCCAGCGTGCCTGGTAGCGGGACTCTCATTCAGTTGCCGCTGTGTGGGCAACACCTGGAGCAGGCTAAACAACAGCCGAATGTGCTGAAGTTCGTGGGCACATTGTTTTCCTTGTCGATAGATACTCCAGAATTCGGTAGAAGCGAATCCATCCCTGACGAATTGATCCCATACCTTCATGCCATGGTCGCTGAGGAGCTTGGAGGCACCGCTGCGAGTTTGGAGAAGCGTGAAAAGGGATGGCACCTCAGGATTGATCTACCGCACGGCTGGTGGTGGTTACTGCGGCTGCAATCGCTGACGAATTACTCTTACATGTTTTTCAGCCCTTTTGAGAAAAAGCAGGTGTATCGGGCTGACTCTGCTCCGCATCATCACGATCTCCCGTTTTTTCCTGACCATGAGCACGCCCGTCCTGACAGAAATTCGGATGTCCATTCCCCAAGCTTTTTGTATGGCAACCCATGTTTTGATTTCAAACGACTACGACAGATCAGCGATCAGCGAATGTCCGCTTTCAGCCAATAGCGGTCACTGGCGCGCATCGGCTTTCGATACCCCGTAACGTTTAGATGACGCTCGCTGTTAGCCATTCAGTCGCCGCAGTTGCCGGACTATCGCTCATCCGGCTCTGCATCGGCCTCTGCCAAAAGGGCCTGGGCGTGCTCTTCTAGGAAGTCGAAAACCTCCTCTTGAATATACCCGTTGTATTGCTTGCGCCGGCCCTTCGATACGACCCCGTTCTGGTCCAAGCACTGCATGATCAGCTTACTCAAGAGGCTACCGCGCACGTCGTAGTTGTCATTAACCACCTTGAACAACGTGTCGTAGCGTTGCAAGTACTCGGTTTCCTCCCTCAACTCGATTTCCAATGCGCGCTTGGCCATTTCCAGCGTGAAGGCCACACATTCGGTCGCATCCCAATAGCGGTAGAGGCTTGGGTCGCCGATGAAGTCGAGTGACATGTTGTCGGCATCAATCCAACGAACGTCCCAGAATTGCCGCGCGGGTTTCGAGAAGCTTTGCAGCGCTTCAAGATAACGTTGCTCTTCTCGTTTCATGGCGACGGAAACCGGCAGTAATAAACCGTTCTCCAGTGCACCGCTGCAGCATAACGCCTGGTGTATCAAGAAGCGCGACAGTCGACCATTACCATCCATGAAGGGGTGCAAGAAAACGAACCCGAAAGAGGTAATGCCAGCGGCCACTAAAGGATCAAGTTCCAGAGGCGCACGGTTTGCAAAGGCCATGAGTTCGAACATCAGATCCCGACAAAGCTCTGGAGGCGGCGGGACATAGGTCACCCCTGCCGCTCCACGAAAGGAGTTGGTCAGGTGATTCTGTTCATGCCGGAAAGCCACTGCCCATTCAAGCGGTTGGGAAATCGCATTGTTTTGTAGTGAAACCAAGTAGTCTTCAGTGAGCGGCTGGCGGTCATGCGCCTGGCGCAGCAACTGGATAAAACGCTCTGACTTCTGCTGGCTAGGTGCTTCCTTTTCAATCGCGAAGGAGGAATCTGTCTCGCTCAAGTACGCCCAATTGATGGCGCGGTCCATCATCCCCTTCGGCAGGGAGGCAATGAATTCCTTCGAACGCCCTAGAATGTCGTATTTGAGCAGGGCTTGGACCTCAGGCGTGCGCTCTACAGTTGCGCAATACTGGAGCGTCCCTAAACCATTGAAGTCCACGCGCCATCGGTTGTTTCGCACCGATGGGCCCGTGATGTATCGCTCCGGATCAAAAAGCAGGACGCTGGAGCCTCGAGGCTTATCCGTATAGTCCAGTGAACGGTCGGAATAAGCTTCCCAGAGAAAGCAGATTTTGCGCAGATAGCCGCTGCTGGGGGATTGGGTTATGGCCTGTACGAGCAATCGGCCTTCAATGCGAGGCAGAGCCTGCGCCAAAATAGAGAGGTCAACGCCCTCATGTTTGAGGGCAAAGATGATGTGGGCAAGAAAATCACCCGCCTCGGGTGCCACCGTCTGCGGCACTGCGAGCGCACCGTTGATCCGCTCGATGCGAGTGACGGGTTGAACAAGTGCAGGCCTTTTTACCGCGATAGCCTTCAGCCCCATCGCATCGATCAAATGGGCGTAACCCACCAGATTTCCCATTCATTCCCCCACCGATGACCAGATTTTCTTAACCGCACGAAGATTTTTTTAAAATTCGGTCCGAACGCTTAGAAAATTTTAACCGAAAATCGTCGCGCAATTACTTTCTCCATGCTTTGCGCCTCTCGTGGTGTGCAGAATGCATATGAGCCGGGCCGGCTACAGATGGACGGCTTGATACGGAAATTGAGGTCGATTAGCCATCGACCAGGCTAGTCCAAGCCTTGTCCCCCCCCTAGATCGCCACCAACCCCCGCACCCCCTCAACCTCCATATCCTCCCCACACCCCCGCTGAACGATCTCCCCCCGCGACATCACCAGATACTGGTCGGCCAACTCCGCAGCGAAGTCATAGAACTGCTCCACCAACAAAATCGCCATGTCCCCCCGCGCCGCCAACTTCCCGATCACCGCACCGATCTCCTTGATCACCGAAGGCTGGATACCCTCGGTAGGCTCATCGAGGATCAGCAAACGCGGCCGGCTGGCCAGGGCTCGGCCGATGGCCAGCTGTTGCTGCTGGCCGCCGGAGAGGTCGCCGCCACGGCGGTGCTTCATCTGCAACAGCACCGGGAACAGCTCGTAGATGAAGGATGGCACCTGCTTGGCTTCGCCGGCGCCGAAGCGCGACAGGCCCATCAGCAGGTTTTCCTCGACGGTCAGGCGCGCGAAGATCTCGCGGCCCTGTGGGACGTAGGCGATACCGGCCTGCACCCGCTGGTGCGGCTTGAGCGGGGTGATGGCCTGGCCTTCCCAGTGGATGCTGCCTTCGCGAGCCGGCACCAGGCCCATCAGGCAGCGCAACAAGGTGGTCTTGCCCACGCCGTTGCGGCCGAGCAGGCAGGTCACTTCGCCGACCTTGGCCTCGAACGACACGCCACGCAGGATGTGGCTGCCGCCGTAGTATTGGTGCAACGAATCGATTTTCAGCATGGTGTTGTCCTCATCGCCCCAGATAGACCTCGATCACCCGTTCATCGGCCTGTACCTGCGCCAAAGACCCCTGCGCGAGCACACTGCCCTGGTGCAGCACGGTGACCTGGTCGGCGATGCTGCCGACGAAGCCCATGTCGTGCTCCACCACCATCAACGAGTGCTTGCCGGCCAGGCGCTTGAACAGCTCGGCGGTGAACTCGGTTTCGGCATCGGTCATGCCTGCCACCGGCTCGTCGAGCAGCAGCAGGTGCGGGTCCTGCATCAGCAGCATGCCGATTTCGAGAAACTGCTTCTGCCCGTGGGACAGCAAGCCGGCCGGGCGGTGGCGCGAGGCCTCGAGGCGGATGGTGGTCAGCACTTCATCGATCCGCGTGCGCTGCTCGCCGCTGAGCCGCGCGCCGAGGCAGGCCCATACCGATTTGTCGGTCTTCTGCGCCAGTTCCAAGTTCTCGAACACCGTCAGCGCTTCGAACACCGTGGGCTTCTGGAACTTGCGGCCGATGCCGGCCTGGGCGATCTGCACTTCGCTCATGCGGGTCAGGTCGAGGGTGTCGCCGAACCAGGCCTTGCCGCTGCTGGGGCGGGTCTTGCCGGTGATCACGTCCATCAGGGTGGTCTTGCCGGCGCCGTTGGGGCCGATGATGCAGCGCAGCTCGCCCACGCCGATGTACAGGTTCAGGCCATCGATGGCCTTGAAACCGTCGAAGCTGACGTTGATGTCCTCCAGGGTCAGCACCGTGCCGTGGCGAGCGTCGAGGCCCGCAGACACGCCCCTGCCGAGGCCGATGGCGTCGCGGCCACGGCCCTCGTCGATGATCGGCTCCAGCATGAATTCGGGATGGACAGACGGGAACCTCATTGTTCGCCCCTTTTCTTCAGCAGGCCGACCACGCCCTTGGGCAGGTACAGGGTGACCAGGATGAACAGCGCGCCCAGGAAGAACAGCCAGAACTCGGGAAACGCCACGGTGAACCAGCTCTTCATACCGTTGACCAGACCGGCGCCGAGCAGCGGGCCGATCAGGGTGCCGCGCCCGCCCAGAGCGACCCATACGGCAGCTTCGATGGAGTTGGTCGGCGACATCTCGCTGGGGTTGATGATGCCCACCTGCGGCACGTACAGCGCCCCGGCCAGGCCGCAGAGCACGGCGCTCAGCACCCAGACGAACAGCTTGAAGCCACGCGGATCGTAGCCGCAGAACATCAACCGGTTCTCGGCGTCGCGCAGTGCGGTCAGGACCCTGCCGAACTTGCTTTGCGCCAGGCGCCAGCCCAGCAACAGGCTGCCCACCAGCAGGGCCACGGTCAGCAGGAACAGCACCGCGCGGGTGCCCTGCGCGGTGATGTCGAAGCCCAGCAGGGTGCGGAAGTTGGTGAAGCCGTTGTTGCCGCCAAAGCCGGTTTCGTTGCGGAAGAACAGCAGCATCCCGGCGAAGGTCAGGGCCTGGGTCATGATCGAGAAGTACACGCCCTTGATCCGCGAGCGGAAGGCGAAGTAGCCGAACACCAGGGCCAGCAGCCCGGGCGCCAGCACCACCAGGCACAGGGCCCAGGCGAAATGCTGGGTGCCGGCCCAGTACCAGGGCAGTTCGCTCCACGACAGGAAGCTCATGAACGCCGGCAGGCCGTCGCCGGCGGCTTCGCGCATCAGGTACATGCCCATGGCGTAGCCACCGAGGGCGAAGAATAGGCCATGGCCGAGCGACAGCAGGCCGGCGTAGCCCCAGACCAGGTCCAGGGCCAGGGCGACGATGGCGTAGCAGAGGATCTTGCCGACCAGGGTCAGGGTGTAGGCCGAGACGTGCAGGGTATGGCCTTCCGGCAGCAGCGAGAGCAGCGGCAGGGCGAGCAGCACGGCAAGGACGATGGCGCCGAGGGCCAGGGACAGTTTCGCGCCGGCCTTTTGCGTGGCGGTGACAAGCAGTGGCTGGTTCATCAGTCGATTACCCGTCCCTTGAGGGCGAACAAGCCTTGCGGACGCTTCTGGATGAACAGAATGATCAGCGCAAGGATGAGGATCTTGCCGAGCACCGCACCGATCTGCGGTTCCAGCAGCTTGTTGGCGATGCCCAGGCCGAAGGCGGCCCAGAGGCTGCCGGCCAGTTGCCCGACGCCGCCGAGCACCACCACCAGGAAGGAATCGATGATGTAGCTCTGGCCCAGGTCCGGCCCGACGTTGCCGACCTGGCTCAGGGCCACGCCACCGAGCCCGGCGATGCCCGAGCCGAGGCCGAAGGCGAGCATGTCCACACGGCCGGTCGGCACACCGCAGCAGGCGGCCATGTTGCGGTTCTGCGTTACCGCGCGGACGTTGAGGCCCAGGCGCGTGCGGTTGAGCAGCAGCCAGGTCAGCAGCACCACGCACAGGGCGAAGCCGATGATGACGATGCGGCTCCACGGCAGTACCAGGTTCGGCAGCACCTGGATGCCGCCGGACAGCCAGGCCGGGTTGGCCACCTCGACGTTCTGCGCGCCGAATGCCAGGCGGATGGCCTGGATCAGGATCAGGCTGATGCCCCAGGTGGCGAGCAGGGTTTCCAGCGGGCGGCCGTAGAGGTGGCGGATCACCGTGCGCTCCAGGGCCATGCCGACTGTGGCGCTGACGGCGAACGCCACCGGCAGGGCCAGCAGCGGATAGAACTCCAGCGCGCCGGGGGCGTAGCGCTGGACCGCGATCTGCACCACGTAGGTGGTGTAGGCGCCAAGCATCAGCATCTCGCCGTGGGCCATGTTGATCACCCCGAGCAGGCCGAAGGTGATGGCAAGGCCCAGGGCGGCCAGCAGCAGGATCGACCCCAGAGACAGGCCGCTGAAGGCCTGGCCGAGGATTTCGCCGATCAGCAGCTTGCGCTCGACCTGGGCCAGGCTGGTTTGCGCGGCGGTGCGCACGCCGGCGTCGCTTTCCACGGCCGGGTCGAGCAGGGCCTCGAGGCGGGTGCGGGCCATGGGGTCGCCGGTCTCGCCGAGCAACCGTACGGCAGCCAGGCGCACGGAGGGTTCGGCGGCGCCCAGTTGCAGGTTGGCCAGGGCCAGGCCGAGGGCGGCGTGCACGCTGTCGTCCCGCTCTTGGGCGTACTGACGGTCGAGAAACGCGACCTGGGCCGGTTGCGCGCTCTTCTGCAATTGCTGGGCGGCTTGCAGGCGCACGGCCGCATCGGCGCTGAGCAACTGGTGGCTGGCCAGGGCGTTGGCTACCAGCCCGCGCAGGCGGTTGTTCAAGCGCAGCTTGCGGGTGTCGTCGGCGCCGAGGCGGCCTTGTTGCAACGACGCCAGCAGGCCCAGCCGGGCAGGGTCGGGCAGCGCCGCCCAGTCTTGCAGCAGGCGCGCCTGCTCGTTGGGCTTGGCGGCGGCAAAATAGTCGGCTTCGCTGGCGTGCGTGGCGCAGGGCAGCAGCAGGCACAGGGAAAGCAGGAGTCGGTAGAGGGCCTTGGGCATGGAACAGGGTCCCTTTTGGGTAACGGTGGGTGGTGCGCTCCAGCGCCCCATCGCCGGCTCGCCAGCGACGGGGCTGCAGGGATCAGTTGCCCTTCACCGCATGGTCGGGGCGTTTGTCATTGCCCGGAATGAACGGGCTCCACGGCTGCGCCCGCAGCGGCTGCTCGGTTTGCCAGACCACGTCGAACTGCCCGTCGTCCTGGATCTCGCCGATCATCACCGGCTTGTGCAGGTGATGGTTGGTCTTGTCCATGGTCAGGGTGAAGCCCGAGGGTGCGTCGAAGGTCCGCCCGGCGAGCGCCTCGCGGACCTTGTCGACATCGGTGCTGCCCGCCTTCTCGGCGGCCTGGGCCCACAGGTGGATGCCGACGTAGGTGGCTTCCATCGGGTCGTTGGTCACCGCCTTGTCGGCGCCCGGCAGGTGCTTGGCCTGGGCGTAGGCTTTCCAGTCGGAGACGAACTGGGCGTTGACCGGGTTCTGTACCGACTCGAAGTAGTTCCATGCGGCCAGGTGGCCTACCAGTGGCTTGGTGTCGATGCCGCGCAGTTCCTCTTCACCCACGGAGAAGGCCACCACCGGCACGTCGGTGGCCTTCAGGCCCTGGTTGGCCAGCTCCTTGTAGAAAGGCACGTTCGAATCGCCGTTGACCGTGGAGATGACCGCCGTCTTGCCACCCGCGGAGAACTTCTTGATGTTGGCGACGATGGTCTGGTAATCGGCATGGCCGAACGGGGTGTAGACCTCTTCGATGTCCTTGTCGGCCACGCCTTTGGAGTGCAGGAAGGCGCGCAGGATCTTGTTGGTGGTGCGCGGGTAGACGTAGTCGGTGCCGAGCAGGAAGTAGCGCTTGGCCGCGCCGCCTTCCTCGCTCATCAGGTATTCCACCGCCGGGATCGCCTGCTGGTTGGGCGCGGCCCCCGTGTAGAACACGTTCGGCGACATCTCTTCGCCTTCGTACTGCACCGGGTAGAACAGCAGGCCGTTGAGTTCCTCGAACACCGGCAGCACGGATTTGCGCGACACCGACGTCCAGCAGCCGAACACCACCGCGACCTTGTCCTGGGTCAGCAACTGCCGGCTCTTCTCGGCGAACAGCGGCCAGTTCGAGGCCGGGTCGACCACCACCGGCTCCAGCAGCTTGCCGTTGACCCCACCCTTGGCGTTGATCTGCTCGATGGTCATCAACGCCATGTCCTTGAGCGAGGTCTCGGAAATCGCCATGGTCCCGGACAGCGAGTGCAGGATGCCGACCTTGATGGTCTCGGCCGCCTGGACGGTCCAGGTCAAACCCAGGGCGGCGATCGAGGCGGACAACGTGAAAGCTTTGATCAGACTGCGACGTTTCATGCAGGCGCTCCAGTACGTTGGGAAGTGTTGTTGTGTGGGTACATCTGGGCAGTCGAATCGACGCTTCAGGGATTCACCGACTTCAGCTGCGCCCGCTGCCGTGCGACGTGCAGCATGTGCAGGGTGATCTTGCGCACTTCTTTCTTGCTGACCTCGATGTGGGCCTTGAGCAACTGCTGCGCGTTGTCCGTGCGGCGCTGCAGGATCGCGCTGAGGATGCGTCCATGCTCTTCGTAGGTCGCGGCGATGCGCGGCTCCTGGGTGAAGTCGAGGCGCCGGATGATGCGGATCTTCTCGGTGATTTCGTAATGCAGCCGCGCCATCTCACCATTCCCTGTCGCTTCGACGAGTGCGCAATGGAAACGCTCGTCCAGCGCCGAGACCGTCTTGCTGTCGTCCAGACGGTCGTTTTCTGCGACCAGCCAGGTCGCCTTGAGCGATTCCAGCAGCGGATGGCTTTGCGCTTCGAGCTGGCACAGGCGACCCACGGCCGCCAGCTCCAGCACGATGCGCACGTCGTACAGCTCTTCGAAGTAGTTGAAGTCGAAAGGCCTGACCTGCCAGCCGCTTCTGAAATACACCTCCAGATAGCCTTCACGCTCGAGCCGATAGAGCGCCTGGCGCACCGGTGTGCGGCTGACCTCCATGCGCTGTGCCACCGCACCCTCGCTGAAGCGGTCGCCCGGTAGCAGGCGGAACTCGAAGATATCGTTCTTGAGCTGCTGGTAGATCCGCTCGACCAGGTTGTCGGGGCGATCTTTGGTCATGTTCGGGGATGAAATCTGCATGTCGGCTATCCAGTGACGGACACGCCTTCACGGCGTGTCCGGATCATGTTCAAACGTCGGCCGTTTCGTGCGCGTCGATGTAGACCAGGACATCGCCCGGCACCACTGGCCTACCAGGCACACAACCGATCGCCGCCACCGTGCCGGCGACGGGCGCCACCACGGCGAGCTCCATCTTCATCGCCTCGATGACGACGAGCTTTTCCCCGGCCTCGACCGCTTGCCCTTCCTCCACCAGGACCTTCCACACGTTGCCGTTGAGGTCGGCGCAGACCCGCTGCCCGGGATGCTCCGGCGCCTGTGCCACCGCGGCCTCGGCGAGGGCCTGCGGTTGCCCGATGCCAGCCTCTTTCCAGCGCTCGACCTCCGCTTCGTAGGCCTGCTTCTGCCGCGACTGGAAGTCGGCGATGCTGGGCGCGTTGGCCGCGAGGAATTGCGTGTATTCGGCGAAATCGAATTGCGTCTCCTCGATGCGGATCTGCGCGCGCCCTTCGCGGAACGCCTCGCGGAAGGCGTTGAGTTCATCCTCCTCGACCGGGTAGAACTTCACCTGGTCGAAGAAGTGCAGCAGCCAGGGTTGGCCGTCCTTGAACTGGGCGTTCTTCGAATACTTGTTCCAGATGGGCAGGGTGCGCCCGACCAACTGGTAGCCGCCGGGAGAGTCCATGCCGTAGATGCACATGTACATCCCACCGATGCCCACGGCGCCTTCGGCCGTATGGGTGCGGGCCGGGTTGTACTTCGAGCTGAGCAGGCGATGGCGAGGGTCGAGCGGCACGGCGCAGGGCGCATCGAGGTACACGTCGCCCAACCCCAGGATCAGATAACTGGCCTGACAGACGATGTCCTTGACCTGATCGCGGTGCGCCAGGCCGTTGATGCGTTGCAGGAAATCGACGTTGTTGGGCAACCAGGGCGCTTCGGCGCAGACGGTTTCCCGGTAACGCTCCACGGCGCTCAGGGTCGAGCTGTCTTCGAAGGCGATGGGCAGATGGACGATACGGGTCGGCACCTTCAAGCGCGTGACGTCGCCCAACTCATGTTCGAGCTGGATCAGGCGCTCGATCAGCGTGCGCTGGTGCAGCACCCGGCTGTCGTAACGCAGTTGCAGGGAACGCACGCCAGGCGCCAGTTCCTCGAGCCCTGGCAGCGGATTGGCCTCGAGCGCCGCCATCAGCACGTGGATGCGCAGGCGCAAGGCGATGTCGAGCACGTTGTCGCCGTACTCCATCAGCACGTAGTTGTCGCCGGCCTGGCGGTAGACCACGCGCGGACGGGTGCCGTCGGCAGCCATCTCCGCCAGTACGGTGGCCGACGAAGTCGCCCCTGGCACGAGCGACGGCGCTGGCAAGCGCTCGGCCTTGGCCGGCGCCAGGGTGGCCAGGCTTTGCTCTTGAGCGCGCTCCAGCAGTTGGGCCTGCTCGAAGCTGATGGGGTGGAAGCGCAGCTTGTCGCCCGGCTTGATCTGGCCCACTTTCCACAGCTCGGCCTTGGCGATCGTGACCGGGCACACGAAGCCACCGAGGCTCGGGCCATCCTTGGCCAGGATCACCGGGAAGTCGCCGGTGAAGTTGATGGCGCCGATCGCGTACTCGCAGTCGTGCACGTTCGACGGGTGCAAGCCCGCCTCGCCGCCATCGACCCGCGCCCAGGTGGGTTTGGGGCCGGACAGCCGCACGCCCAGGCGGTTGGAGTTGTAGTGCACCTCCCACTCGGTGGCGAAGAACGCATCGATGGACTCGGCGGTGAAGAAGTCCGGCGCGCCATGGGGGCCGTAGAGCACGGCGATGTCCCAGGCTGTGGCGTACTCGGGAATCAATTGCGCAGGCGCCGCACAAGGCGCGCCGACCGGCGCCGGGGTGGTGCACGCCGGCAGATCGGGCTGCGAGATGGCCAGCATGTCGGCAGGCCGTAGCGTGCGTCCGGCATGCCCGCCGAACTGACCCAGGGCGAACGTCGAGCGGCTGCCGAGGTAGACCGGCACATCCAGCCCGTTGCGCACCGCCAGGTAGGTTCGGCAGCCATCCAGCGCGCGGCCGAGTTTGAGCACCTGCCCTGCGCTGACGTGGATCGGCGCCCAATAGGGTACCGCCTCGCCGTCGACCTCGGCCGGGCACTGCGCGCCCGTCAGCGCGACCACCGCATCGCAGTGGAAGCGCAGGGTCGGCCCTTGCAAGGTGAATTCCAGACCGGCCGCACTTTCGTGGTTGCCGACGATGCGGTTGCCGAGGCGGAACGCGTAATCGTCCATCGGCCCGGAGGGCGGCACGCCGATGCTCCAGTAGCCCAGGCGCCCGGGATAGTCCTGCACGCTGCTGTAGGTGCCAGGCTCGAGCACCTCGATGACGCTGGCCTTGAACGCGCAGTCGTCGAGCAGCCGTGTCCACACCTGACCGGCCAGGAAGCGCGGCTCGGCAACGATCTGCCGCAGGTAGTCGAGGTTGCTGGCGATGCCGTGCAAGCGCGTCGCGCCGAGGGCGGCCTGCAACTTGGCGATCGCCTGTTCCCGGCTTTGGGCATGCACGATCAGCTTGGCGATCATCGGGTCGTAGAACGCCGACACTTCGGTGCCCGTGCTCACCCACCCGTCGACGCGCACATCGTCGGGGAAGAACACCTCGGTCAGCACGCCTGGGCTGGGTTGGAAGTGCTTCAGCGGGTCTTCCGCATAGATACGCACTTCGATGGCGCAGCCCTGCGGCGCCCGCGCCATCGCAGCCCAATCGAGGGCGTCGCCGGCGCCGACCCGCAGCATGCACTCGATCAGGTCCAGGCCCGTGACCATCTCCGTCACGGGGTGCTCGACCTGCAAGCGCGTATTCACTTCCAGGAAGTAGAACGCGTCACAGGCACCGTCGTAGATGAACTCCATGGTCCCGGCGCTGCGGTAGTGCACCGACTCGCCCAGCTTCACCGCCGCGCGATGGAGCGCTTCGCGGGTCGCGGCCGGCAGGTGCGGCGCCGGGGTTTCTTCGACCACCTTCTGGTTGCGCCGCTGCAAGGAACAGTCGCGCTCGCCCAGGGCCACGACGCGGCCTTTGCCGTCGCCGAACACCTGCACTTCGATGTGCCGTGCGCGATCGATGAAACGCTCGAGGAACACGCCCGAATCGCGGAAGAACTGCTCGCCCATGCGCTTCACGCCGTCGTAGGCCTCGCGCAGGCTGGCGGCGTCGTCGCAGCGGGTCAGACCGATGCCACCGCCGCCCGCCGTGCTCTTGAGCATCACCGGGTAGCCGATGCGCTCGGCTTCCTGCAAGGCCTGCTCCAGGCTGTCCAGCAAGGCCGTGCCTGGGGTCATGGGCACGCCTGCGGCAGCGGCCAGCTCCCGGGCCCTGTGCTTGAGGCCGAACTCGCGGATCTGCTCGGCCGTCGGGCCGATGAAGGCGATGCCGGCCGCTTCGCACGCGTCGGCGAACTCCGCGCTTTCCGACAGGAAGCCATAGCCGGGGTAGATCGCCTGGGCGCCCGTTTGCCTGGCGGCGGCAAGGATCTTGTCGATTCGCAGGTAGCTGTCTGCGGCTTTTTCGCCCTCCAGGGCGACAGCGACATCGGCCATCAGCACATGCGCGGCATTGCGGTCCGGCTCGGAATAGACGGCGACGGCTTTGACCCCCAGAGCCTTGAGGGTACGAATGGCACGCACGGCGATTTCACCGCGGTTGGCGATCAGGACGGTCTGGAACATGCTGCGCTCCCTGTAGTGGCGCGAATGGCGGGGGTGGCCTCCCGATTGCCGGGAGGCGCGTGGTCAGGCGTTCTGCACGCTGGCGATGTAGGCGCGCCAGCCGCCGAAGTCGGTGATGTCGCGGGCGCCGGCCAGTGCCCAGGGCTCGCAGATGAAGCCTTTCACCGTGCGGCCGTCGGCCAGGGTCAGGTTGCCGATGCCCAGCGGGGCGGGGATCTCGGCCACGAATTCGCCGAAACGTGCGATGGGCATGTCCCAGAGTTCAACGACGATCGGGCCGCCGCTGTCCGCACGTGCCAGGCCGGGCTTGGGCGGCACGGTGCCGGGCAGGGCATAGAGGCGGTAGTGGTCGGCCGTCAGGGTCTGCTCGACCAGCACCGCATTGCGGGTCGTCAGTTGGAAATTCAGCGGCATGCCCGTGAGATGGGCGCCGACCACGGCAACGCGCACGCTGCCCGGCGCCTGGGCCGCTGGGGCGTGCGTGGGCTCGGGCAAAGCACGGCCGGTTGCGCCGAGCGGCAGGTTCAGGTGGGCCTGCCAACGCTTGCCCACATCGGCCAGCGCCAGGTCGTGCCAGGCGGGGGCGATCAGCGTGATGCCGGCGGGCAAGCCATCGCTGCGCAGGCCTGCCGGAAGCGCCAGCGCCGAGAGGTCCGCCAGGTTGGTGAAGTTGGTGTAGTAGCCGAACTGCGAGTTGAACAGCACCGGCTCCGCGTCCATTTCCGCCAAGGTGCGCAGGGTCGGCGAGGTCGGCACCAGGAGCGCGTCGTAGCCGGCCAGGCCGTCGTTGATCCGGCGGCTCAGCTCGGCGCGCAGGTACTCGGCCTTGTACGCATCGCGCGCGGTGTAGGCGAGGCCGTTTTCGACGATGCCGCGCACCACGGGGTCGATCGCCTCGGGGGCGCGGGCCAGCATGTCCTCCACCGCGACGGTGCGCTCGGCGACCCAGGAGCCGTAATAGAGCTGCTCGGCCAGCTGGCGGAAGGGCGTGAAATCGATGGGGGTGATGTCTGCGCCCAGCGCTTCGAAGGTGGCCAACGCCCGTTCGAACACCGCCTGGTTCTGGCCGTCGCCAAAGAATTCCAGCCTGTCCGGGATCGCGAGGCGAAGCTTGTTGCCGATGGCAACCGGTGCGGTATTGGGGTTGGGCCGCGAATAGGCGTCAGTCGCATCGAAGCCGGCCGCGATGGCGGCCACCGTTTGCGCATCGTCGACGGTCAAGGCGAACACCGAAATGCAGTCGACGGTCCGGCAGGCTGGCACCAGGCCAGTGTTGGACAGCCGCCCCTTGGTGGGTTTGAGGCCCACGATGTTGTTGAAGCCGGCGGGCACCCGCCCGGAGCCTGCGGTATCGGTGCCCAGGGAAAACGCCACCAGCCCGCGCGCGACGACCGACGCCGAGCCGGAGCTCGACCCGCCGCTGACGTAGTCGGGGTCGAAGCTGTTGGGCACTGCGCCATGGGGGGAGCGTGTGCCCACCAGGCCGGTGGCGAACTGGTCGAGGTTGGTCTTGCCCATCAGGATCGCCCCGGCGGCACGCAGCTTGCCGACCACGGCCGCGTCGCTTGCGGCGACGTAGGCGAAGGCCGGGCAGGCGGCCGTGGTCGGCCAGCCTGCCGCATCGATGTTGTCCTTGATCGCGAACGGCACGCCGTACAGCGGCAACCGGTCGAGGTCGCCCTCGACTGCCGCGAGGCGCTGCTCCAGCTCCGCCAATTGCGCGGTCAATTGCTCGCGTTGGACCAGGCTGATCCAGGCACGGTCGTCACTTGGGAATGCATCCAGCAGCGCCAGTAGACTCTCTGGGGTCAGCGACTGCTTCCGATAGGCTGCGATCCATTCGCTGACCGTCCAACCGAAGCAGGGTGATCGTTCGATGTGCATAGCGGATTCCATGTTGTATCCAAGTTATGCAACCGACTCAGCAAGCATTGGGCCAATTATGGAATGTTCAATGTAAACAGGTGGTTATCGAATTTTTCCGTCGAAGCCGACTGCGTTGACCCACCAGGCGTGCACATCGTGAGGGCATGCGCATCAATTTGGTGAGTGTGTTGAAGTGTCTGAAGGGCCGCAGTGCTATGAAGACAATGGATCGGAGCGCCAAACCGGCCGCTACCACAGGTCAGTGAGCTTGAAATACACGCTTCCTGTTGGAGCGGCCGGTTCGCTGCCACGACACCGAAATCGCCCAAGGGAACGCGTGCCCCTTGAGATAGGTTTCATTGGCACTCGCGGCCGGCTTGCTGCCATCCTGCTCGTCACTCATCTCGCGGCGCCAGCCCAATCACTGGCAACGCGGCAGGTGCCCTCGGCCCACCCCCAGCAGCAGGTAGCCCCATGCCTCCGCGCGCCGTGCATACCTTCATACGCGTTTGCCTGGTGCTGCTCACCAGCCTGCTGACCGCGCATACCTTTGCCGCCCCGCAAACCCTGCACCTGGGCGCTCCAGCACCCTACGACCTGCAGGCCTTCGCGAACGCCGACCTGCAACGCCCCAGCCTTCCCGTGCGGCGTGCCGTGGTCATCGTGCATGGCGTGCAGCGCAACGCCGACGCTTACTACGCCAGTGGCCAGACCCTGCTCGAGCACGCCGGCTTCACCCCGGCCGACACGCTCCTCTTGGCGCCTCGCTTCCTCACGCCCAACGACCGGGCCGCCACGCCCACCATGCCGCTGTGGGCCAGGAACCGCTGGATGCACGGCACGCCCTCGTCGAGCGGCCGAACCGGCATCGCCGGTTTCACGGTGCTCGACGACCTGCTGACCTACCTCGGCGACCGCCAACGCTTTCCGGCACTCCAGGAGATCGTGCTCATCGGCCATTCGGCCGGGGGCCAACTGATGCAACGCTACGCCCTGCTCGGCAGCGGCGACCAGACGTTGCGCCCTGGCCTGGCCGTGCGCTACGTGGTGTCCAGCCCATCGTCCTACCTCTACCTGGACGCCACGCGCCTGCAAGGCGAGCGCTTCGAAACGGCTTCCTTGCAGGCGTGCCCGGACTACGACCAGTACCGCTATGGCCTGAACGGCGCGCCCGACTACTTCACGTCCCAGGGCCTGAGCCCGCGGCAGGTGTTCCAGCGCTATGCCGCCCGCGACGTCACCTACCTGGTCGGGCGCCTGGACGACCACCCCGACGACCGGGTGATGGACCGCGCCTGCGGTGCGCAGCTCCAGGGCCGCACCCGCGTCGAGCGGCAGCTCGACTACCTGCGTTACGAAGCGGACCTGGCGCGGCGCTGGCAACTGCCCATCCGACACCGGCAATGGCAGATCGACGGCGTGGGCCACGACGCGACCCGGTTGTTCGCCGCGCCGGAAGTGGCCCGCGATGTGTTCCCCGACCGCTGAGCCTTGCATGCCGCACAGCCCGGGAGTTTCAGCCTGAGATGCCACAAGCTGACACGGGTGAACATGAAAAATTATTTATCAAGAAACTTTCCCATTTAAGGTAGTTTCCCAGGCCTAACAGAAACGCCTCCCATTTCCATTCGCCCTGCCCAGGACACCGCCTTGAAAACTCATCTTCCTGCCCGCCTGCTGCTCGTCGGCGCGTGCAGCGCCATGCCCATCGTTCACGCGGCCGACGACCTCACGCTGCCCGCCATCCAGGTCGAAAGCGTGCAGAACCGCGACGAAGGCCCGAGCGAAGGATATGAAGGCAGGGCGTCGTCCAGCACCACCAAGCTCGGCCTGACCGACAAGCAGACGCCGCAGGGCGTGACCACCATCACCCGCCAGGAACTGGACGACTTCAAGATCACCGGCATCAAGGACGCCCTGCGCGCCGCGCCGTCGGTGACCGTCGAGCAGACCGAGACCGACCGCACCCAGTTCACCTCGCGCGGTTTCGACATCAACAATTTCGAGTACGACGGCGTGGGCATGCCCTTCGTCAGCAGCGTGCTGGTGGGCGAGCAGGACCTGGCCGAATACGAGCAGATCGACGTGCTGCACGGCGCCAACGGCTTGATGAGCGGGGCGGGCAACCCCTCGGCCACGGTCAACTTCGTGCGCAAGCGCCCGACCGATACCTTCCAGGCGCAGGTCGAGACTTCGGTCGGTTCCTGGGACGGCCGCCGTGTGGACGTCGATGTCGCCGGCCCGCTGACCGACAGCGGCAACGTGCGTGGCCGCTTCATCTATTCCCACGACAAGGGCAACTCGTGGATGGACCGCTACAGCCACGAGCGCAACATCGCGGCGGGTTTGCTGGCGTTCGACCTGTCCGACGCCGACACCGTGACCCTAGGCTTGTCTCAGCACAACAGCGATGCCAACGGCAGCACCTGGGGCAACCTGCCGTTGGTCGACAGCAGCGGCAATCCGATCCACTACAGCAGCCGCAGCAGCAACATCGGCCAGCCGTGGACCTATTGGAACCTGCACACCCAGCGCGCCTTCGCCGAGCTCAAGCACGATTTCGGCAATGATTGGAGTGCGACCCTGACCGCCACCGGCATTCAGGAAAAGCAGAACACCAACATGCTGTATGTCGGCTCGGTCACCGACGATGTGGCGGGTGCTTATGCCAACCACACCCGCAGCGAGGCGCACCAGCTGATCGGTGAAGCCAAGGTGCAAGGTCCCTTCAGCCTGTTCGGCCGCGAGCACCAACTGACCTTCGGCGCGGCCTATGGGCGCACCCACCAGAAGGGCCAGGAGTACGACGAGGACCTCGAAAATGGTAGCGCCTTCGGCACCTCTTTCTCGGGGATTCTGGCGGGCGCCACGCCCATGCCCACGTTCGGTGCCACCAGCGAAGCGCTGGGACAAAACTTCCAGGACACACAAAAAAGCATCTTCGGCGGCGCCCGCTTCAGCCTGGCCGACGACCTGCACTGGATCGTCGGTGCGCGCATGCTCAGCGCCGACGGCAAGGGCACCAGCTATGACACCGAGCACTACACCCGCGAACACGGCAAGGTCACGCCCTACACCGGCCTGGTCTACGACCTGAACGACGCCTGGAGCGTCTACGGCAGTTGGACCCAGATCTACAGCCCGCAGTACAACGCGGTCGGCCTGGACGGTCGCCTGCTCGACCCGCTGGAAGGCAAGAGCATGGAAGTCGGCATCAAGGGCAGTGTGCTGGACCAGCGCCTGCACCTGACCGGCGCACTGTTCAAGACCGAGCAGCGCAACGTGGTCGTGAGCACCGTGTTCGACGGCAGCCAGAACCTGTCCATCCCAGGCGACGTGAAGAGCCACGGCGTCGAGCTGCAAGCCTCGGGCGAAGTGACCCCAGGCGTGGACCTGCTCGCCGGCTACACCTACGTACACATCGACAACGACGACGGCGACCGCGCCCGCAAGTACGTGCCCGCCCATGCGATCCGCGCCATGGCCACCTACCGCCTGCCGAGCCTGCCGCAGATGAAGGTCGGTGCGCGGGTCAGCTGGCAGACCAAAGTGGAGAACGACAACAACGGTGCCATTGCGCAGAACGCCTACGGCCTGGTCGACCTGATGAGCAGCTACGACATCGACAGCCACTGGAGCACATCGCTCAACCTGAACAACCTCACCGACCGCAAATACCTGCTGTCGCTGTACAACAACGCCACCACCGCCAGCTACGGCGCGCCGCGCAACCTGACGGCGTCGGTAACCTGGAAGTATTGATCGTGCAGGCCGCCCACCGGACGAGCGTGCCTTGCGGCGCTCGCGTTCGAAAACCGGCACTGCGCGCGGCGTTGATCCTTTTTTGACATCCGAGCCGCTAGAGTGGCGCACCTTCGTTGGGGAGTAGCCGGCTCTGGGCTTGGGCACAGAGCGTCTGCGTCAACATGCTCGGCATCCGCCGTGGCGCAGACACCTTCGGGTTGGCAAGACCAACGACGCTTCCATGCCTAACGTCGGGCGTGTGGTGGCGTCGTTGATCCACAGCCCGACGGGATCATCGTTTTGAGCACTTTTTTCCCCCTCTTCCGAACCCTGCTGTGCGTCGTTGGCGTACTGCTCGTCGCCACGCTGGGTTTCTTCGCCTGGCAGAGCTTTTACCCGGTGCAAGCGGCTGCCGGCTGGCGCGTTCAGGTCAACCACACGAACGTACCCAAGGCCGCGTCCCTGGCGCCGCTGGCCGACGGCTCGCTGATGGTCAGCCAGGAACTGCGCGACGGCAAAGGCAGCATCGTGCGCATCCATGCCGATGGCACGCGCCAGAGCGTGGTGAGCCAGTTGTCGAAACCCGACGGCATGGCGGCAGCCCAGGGCGGATGGGTGTTCAGCCAGGAAGTGGGGGGCGCCATGGTCAGCCTGCTCAAGCAAGGCAAGGTCACCCCATTGTTCGAAGGCCACAACGTCCAGGGGCTATGGAACGATGGCGACGACCTGTATGCCATCGAGGACCGCAAAGAGGATGGCCGCCTGCTGCGCTACCGCTGGAGCGACCGCTCGCTGACCGTGTTGCGCGACCGGCTCGACGAGGCCGAATCCATCACCCGTTGCACGGACGGCCGCCTGCTCTACACGCAGAAGAAGGCCGGCCAGGTCCGCCAACTCACCCAGGACCGCCGCGACCCGGTCGTGCTGGCCAACCTGAACCAGCCGACGTTTCTGATGTGCGACCAACGCGGCCTGTGGATAACTGAAGACGCCACCCACCGCGCCCGCCTGCTGCTGGTCGACCCCCAGGGCGGGCGGCAGACCATCCTGTCGTTCCTCAAGGCGCCGCAATCCATCGTGCGCACTGCCGAAGGCACCTATCTGCTCGCCGAAGGAGGGCGCGATCGCGTGCTGGAGCTGGTGCCACCTGTTGCCGCGATCACCTCCCAGGACTCGGCGAAGAAGGCCAGCCAGTGAATCCCTGGGCGGACACAGCGTCGGCGACCTTCGGCTACAGGCAGTAGCGCAGAATCAGCACGATGCCCGACCCCAACACCACCAGGTTGATGACCCTGAGGAACTGCTCGCGCGACATCCTCAAAGTCATCCGCCGCCCCAGCGTAATCCCCAGCACCATGCCCGGCGCCAGCGACAGCGCCAGCCACAGCAGCGAAGTGTCCAGGTACACCCCGGCCAGCGCGAACAGCACCACGCGGGTCAGGGTGCTGAGGCCGATCAGGGTGGTCTGGGTGATGCGCAAGGCGTCTTTGCTGTCGAGCCGGCCGCTCAGGTAGATGGCGTAGATGAAGCCGCCGCTGCCGAACAACGCGCTGAACACCCCGCCCACGCCGCCAAAGGGAATGGCCGTGGCCGGCCCGAAGCGGCGTTGGGGCTTGAGGCCGCTGAGTGAATACAAGGCATAGCCGACCACGAACAGCCCCAGGGCCAGCAACAGGCCCTCGGGCCGTGCCGTGAGCAGGATCGCCGCACCCACCAGGCTGCCCAGCACCATCATCGGCACCAGCCGGCGCAGCTCGCGCCAGTCGGCCTTGCGTCCGTCGCGGCTGACGTTGATGCAGGCGGCGCACAGGTCCATCAGCGCCAGCAGCGGCACGATCTTGGCGATGGGGATGTAGAGCGCCAGCACGGGGCTGGCGATCAGCGCGGAGCCGAACCCGGCGATGCCGAAGATGACGTAGGCGCCCAACAGCGTTGCGAACACGACGGCGTAACTCGACCCACCCAACGACAACGCTTCTTCCATGGCAGACGACTTCCTGTGGTGAATGGTCCGGTCTCGGGCCTGTTTTTTCCGAACGAAAAACCGGTCGTTCGGCTCGATGGCGCCGGCTCAGCCAGGATCGGCGCACACCGGTGCATCGTCCAGCGCCGCGATCTGGCGCAACTGCGACAGGCGGCTGCGGGTGCGGGAAAGATCGGCCGCTTCCGCGCTGTTCAAGGCTTCGTGCAAGGGCAGCGCACTGATCAGAAACACCTGGCAGCGGCGGTCGTACAGCACATCGATGAGGTTGATGAAGCGCTGCTGCGCGGCCGCCGAAGCTCTGGAGAGCTGCGGCAGGTCTTCGAGAATCCAGCGGTCGTGGTCGGCCACCAGCGCCAGGTAGTCCATGGTGGCGGTCGGGCCTTCGCAGAGGTGCTTGAACGAGCCGTGCAGGGTCCGTCCCTCGGCGCCCAGCACCCGCAGCAGGCGGTGGCCGACTTTGATGTCGTGGGCGCGGGCGGGGCGCTGCGGCAGGCCCAGGGCCTGACGCTGGGCCGGGTTGCCGGGGCAGAGGTAGGCGCCCTGGTGGAACGGGTCCGGTTCGGCGCTGGTCAAGCCGCGGTAGTCCACTTCGCCGGCGACGGCGAGCACGTCCATGTGCTGCTCGATCAGCGCGATGGTGGGCAGGAAACGCTCGTGGTAGAGCGGATTGGGCAGCAACTGTCCGGGCGCGTAGTTGGAAGTGACCAACAGCGCTATGCCCCGGCCGAAGAGGGCCTTGAACAGCCGGCTGATGAGCATGGCGTCGCCGATGTCGTGCAGGTGGAACTCGTCGAAGCACAGCAGCCGGCAGTCGCCGAGCAGGTCGTCCAAGGCCTTGTCCATGGCCTGGCCGCTGTCGAGGTGGTCGAACAGGCGCTGGTGCAGTTCGCGGAAGAAGGCATGGAAGTGCACACGGCGCTTGTGCGGCAGGGCGACGGCATCGAAGAAACCGTCGAGTACGAAACTCTTGCCGCGGCCCACCGGGCCCCACAGGTAGACGCTGCGTGCGGCACTGCGACGGCGCGGCGCGAGCAGCGCGTCGGCCATCTGCCCCAAGCGCTCGATGGCCGAGCATTGGAAGGGGTCGAGGCTATAGCCGCGTTGTTGGGCCGTGGCGTGCAGGGCAGCGACGATGGTGGCGCCGGGTTGGGTTGAGGTCATTGGCGGGCTTTCTAGTGGGCCAGGAGCGGCCATTCTAGAAGGCAGGCGAGGGATGAAGGAATAGCCGTCGGCGCAGGCGAGCGGACGATGCAGGCACAATGCCTCGCACGCCGTGTGCGAAGGGGGGTTGCCATCCACCGTGCTCGCCAAGCAGGCCAGCCCAGATGCCCGCCGTCGGCGCCGATCGATTGCAGCCTTTGCCAAGGCGCTCACACCGGGCCGCTTGCATTTGCTCCATCGATTGATTGCAATACGCCCCACTCACGGACGATGTAGGGAAATCTTTCATGGCAAGCCCGCCAACCCAACCTCGCGGCGATCTGTTGCGCGCGGCGATCTTTCTGCCCTTGGGCCTGTGCCTGCTGCTCGCCACCTATTCGATGGTCGAGGCGCGCCACGCCTTTCTCGCCCAGGCGCTGCGCGCCGACGGCCACGTCAGCGCACTGAACGCTGGCGGCAGCCACCCGCAAATCGACTTCACCGACGCCACCGGCCAAGCGTTCAGCTACCCCGAGGATGGGCTGATCTTCGGCTATGCGGTGGGCGACCCGGTCGGCGTGCGCTACCAGGCCGAAGCGCCGGCCCGCACGGCCATCATCGAAGACCGCGGCGCGCTGTGGGGCGCCAGCCTGCTGGTGGGGTCGTTCGCCGTGGCCGCCACGATGGGCGGCGGCTACCACCTGGCCACATGGATTCGCCGGCGCCGTTCGGCCCGGCCCTGACAAGGACGTACCTATGCACATTCCACTTCCGGTCAACGTCAGCGACTGGCGCTACAAGACTGCTACCGGCGGCGGCCTGACCGTGCTGTTCGCCGCGGCCTCTGGCGGCGCGCTGACCGTGATCGATCCGCAAGGCAAGGACCACCAGTTCCGCTACGGCTCGGTGGGGATAGGTGCCGGGCTCGGCGCGCGGTTGCCGCGCTTCGGCAAGATCAACCTGAACATCCGCGGCAAGAGCGTAGGCGGGGCAGGGGCCACCGAAGACTTTCCGGCCGTCGGCCGAATCCTGGTCGCCGATGCCGTTGCCGAGCGCGGCTTGCAGCGTGAGGACTTTACCGGGGCCTGCGTGTTCTTCGAAGGAGGCGTGGGCCTGCTCGCCGGTGCCAGCGGCTCGGCCATGCTGTTCGGGCTGGACGCCAAGCTGCTGGCCATGACCGTCGCCACCGTTACGCCCATCGGTAACCTGCTGCTGCCCCACGACAGCGCGGTGCGCCTGCTGCGCTCGGCCAAGGGGGTGATCCTCACGGCGGGCGTCAACGCTGGGGTGCAGGCGGGGGGTGGGGTCACCGTTACATTGGGCGGTTTGTTCTAGAAAGAGGGCATATCGACCCACTGCACGTACGCTCGGTCTGCCCCTTTTCACATGTACCGCGCGTCGCATTCTTGCGTACCCAGTTCCCCGTACTCACGCGTCGGGGAATTTTTCCTGCCGAAAACGGTCAGTGTCACCAATGTTACAGATGATGTCAGATCGCTGGCATCCGCTGCCATCTTGACGCCTCCTGCGCGCATCTCCCGCATTTCCAATGGAATTTCTATGCCCGTTTCTACAAGGATGTGGATGGCCCCCGCTGTGGCCTTGCTGAGCCTCGCAGCGTCTTTCTCCGCCTTCGCCGCGACTCCGGGCGAACAAGACCTCATCCGCGACCGCCAGGACCGCCTGCTCGAAGAGCAACGCCGCCGCCTGCAGGAGCTGCAAGACCTGCCCGGCAAACAGGCCGCCCCCGCCGTGCCCGAAGCGCCCGCCGACACCCGCTGCTTCGACATCCAACGGATCGAACTGCAAGACGCCAAGGCCCTGAGCGACCGCGAGCGCCAGGCGCTGACCGCGCCCTACCAAGGCCAATGCCTAGGCGTGGCGCAGCTCAACGGGCTGCTCAAGGCCATCACCGACCATTACCTCGACAAAGGCTGGGTCACCACCCGCGCCTACCTGCCGCAGCAGGACTTATCCACAGGTCGGCTGCAAGTGCTGGTGGTCGAAGGCACCCTGGAAAGGCTGCGCGGCGACGCCGGCAGCGGCCTGTCCGAGCGCGAACTGGCGATGACCTTTCCCGGCGAAGAGGGCCAACCCCTCGACCTGCGCGAGATCGAGCAGATGGTCGACCAGCTCAACCGCCTGCCGTCCAACCGGGTGCAGATGGAGTTGAGCCCTGGGCAGAACGTCGGCGGCAGCGACGTGCTGGTGCGCAACGAAGCCGACAAGCCCTGGCGGGCGAGCCTGTCGCGCAACAACGACGGCCTGCGCAGCACCGGCGAGCAGCAGTGGAACGCCGGCCTCGACTGGGACAACCCGCTGGGCCTGGCCGACCAGTTCAGCGTGCGCGGCGGCCACGACGCGGTCAGCGACCACCAGCGCAGCTCGCGCAACGGCCTGCTGGCATACAACGTTCCCTGGGGCTGGTGGACCTTCAGCTACTTCTACAGCGAAAGCCACTACCGCTCGCGCATCGACGTGCAAGGCAGCGAAGTGGAACAGGACGGCGACAGCCAGACCCACCAGTTCAGCGCCGAGCGGGTGATCCACCGCGACACGCTGAGCAAGACCTCGGTCAGCCTGGGCCTGGCGCACATCCGCACCAACAACTTCTTCGGCGACACCCGGCTGGACCTGAGCAGCAACCGCATCAGCGAAGCGCAGGTGGGCATCAACCACGGCCGGCGCATCGGCTCGGCCTTCGTCAACCTCGACCTGGGCATGCAGCAGGGCATCGGCCTGTTCGACGCCCAGGGCAGCCACGATCCGGGCCCGGGCGAGGCCGACGCGCGCTACCGCAAGTACACCGGCACCCTCAGCTACCTGCAGCCGTTCGAGCTGTGGGGCGAACGCCTGGCCTTCACCAGCCTGGCCACCGGCCAGCGCAGCGAAGACGCGCTCTTCAGCCCGCAGCGCCTGAGCCTGGGCGGGTCGTCGTCGGTACGCGGCTACAAGGACCAGTTCCTGACCGGCGACAGCGGCGGCTACTGGCGCAACGAACTGCGCTGGACCCGCCCGGTGACCTTCGACGCGCTGCGCCCGGTGCTCGGCGAATACGGCGTGGCCCTCGGCTACGACCAGGGCGTGATTCGTAACGACCGCTACAACGGCGAAGAGCACGGCCGCCTGAGCAGCAACTCGCTGGAACTGTTCGCCCGCGGCGAGCACGTCGCCGCCTCGGTCACCTTTGCCCATTCCCTGGAACGTCCGGACGTGCTCGACCGCGAAGCACCAATCTACTTCCGCATGGATTTCTATCTTTAATTTTCGCTCGTCGACGACGTAGCTTCGAGGTTGCCCACATGGACGTTCGCCACTTGGCCCTGGCTGCCCAACCCACCGCCGCACTCGCCGACCGGCCGAACTTCCTTGGCCTGCCCAAGCGTCTGCTGGCCGTGCTGCTGGCCAACGTCATGTTCTGGCAACCGATCTGGGCGATGGCCGACGGCATCGCCGTGAGCGGCACCACCCACACCAGCGTCGGCCAGGCCGGCAACGGTGTGCCGGTGGTCAACATCGCCGCGCCCAATGCCGCGGGCCTGTCGCACAACCAGTACCAGCGCTACAACGTCGACAGCCAGGGGCTGATCCTCAACAACTCGACCCAAGCCATCCAGGGCACGCAACTGGGCGGCAACATCCTCGGCAACCAGCAGTTGGGCGGGCGTGCGGCGAGCACCATCCTCAACGAAGTCAACGGCGCCAACGCCACCCAGCTCAAGGGCTACACCGAAGTGGCCGGGCAGTCGGCGCGGGTCATCGTCGCCAACCCCCATGGCGTGACGTGCAACGGGTGCGGCTTCATCAACACGCCGCGGGTCACCCTCAGCACCGGCAAGCCCGTGCTGGACGCGACCGGCAAGCTCGACCACTTCGCGGTCGATGGCGGCAGCATCAGCATCGAAGGGCAGGGGCTGGACGCCAGCAACATCGACCAGTTCGACCTCATCACCCGCTCGGCCAAGCTCAACGCCGACCTCTACGCCAAGCGGCTCAACGTGGTCGCCGGCGCCAACGACGTCGACGCCGACACCCTGGCCGCCACCCCGCGCCCGGGCGATCCGGCCGACAAACCGCAATTGGCCATCGACTCCTCGGCGCTTGGCGGCATGTACGCCGACACCATCAAGCTGGTGGGCACCGAGCAGGGCGTGGGCGTGAAGACCGCCGGCAACCTGGCCGCCAGCGCCGGCGACATCCAGATCGACGCCAACGGCCAGTTGAACATGGCCCAGGCCTCGGCCAAGGGTGCGTTGAACGTCACCGCCCCCAGTGTCGAAATGACCGGCAAGGCCTACGCCAACAGCGTCAACGTACGCACCCCCGGCGAGCTGGTGAACCGCCAGAGCCTGGCGGCCCGCGAGCGGGTCGAGATCGACGCCGGCACGCTCAGCAACCCCGGCACCGTCGCGGCCGGCATCGAAAACGACAACAGCCGCAACGCCATTGGCGACGTCACCGTGCGCGCCGCCTCGCTCGACAACGGCGGGGCCCTGCAAGCCAGCCGCAACCTGACCGTCGAGGCCAGCCAACGCATCGACAACAGCGGCGTGCTCCAGGCCCAGCGCACTCAGCTGACCAGCGCCACCCTGAACAACCAAGGCAAGGCCGCCCGCGTGGTCGGCGAACAGGCGCTGTTCGTGGCGGCGCCCGCCATCGTTAACCTGGGCGGGGTGCTGCTGTTCGGCAACGGACAGGACGTCACCCTCGACCTGGCGCGGCTGGACAACCGCGAAGGCCTGCTGCAGGTCGTCAACGGCCAGCTGACCCTCAACGCCGCCACCCTCGACAACGCCGCCGGGCAGATCGACGCCAAAACGCTGAACGTGAGCAGCGACACCCTCGACAACCGCGCCGGCCTGCTCTCGGCCAGCGGCGGCGACGCGCAGATCGCTGCGCGCACGCGTCTGGACAACCGCGACGGCACGGTGCAGGCCCAGCGGCACCTGGACTTGTCCACAGGCCAAGTCGACAACCAGGGCGGGCGCCTGCTGGCCGTCACCGGCAACCTCGACCTCGCCACCACCGGCCTCGACAACCGCAACGGCAGCCTGCTCGGTACCGACATCCGCGTGACCGCGCCCAAGGCCGACCTCGACAACCGCCAGGGCAAGATCATCGGCGAACGTCTCGACCTCGGCGCCGGCCAGCTCGACAACCGCCAAGGGCAGATCGTCGGCGAACAGCTCGCCATCACCGCCACGCGCCTGGACAACCGCGACCAAGGCCTGCTGGCCGCCGGCATCCAGGGCCTGAGCCTGGACTTCGCCCGCAGCGCCACCCAGGCCCAGTTGCTCAACGACGGCGGCCGGGTGCAGAGCGACGGCAGCCTGCTGCTGCGCGGCGCCTGGCTGGACAACAGCGGCGGCACGGTGATCGGCCGTAGCCTGAGCCTCGACACCCAGCGCCTGTACAACGACGGCAAAGGCGCGCTGGTCAGCGACGGCGGCGACGTGCAGCTGCGCGTCAGCGATGTGTTGAGCAACCTCACCGGCATCGTCGACGCCGGCCAGCACAGCATTGCGCTGGACGGCACCGCGGCTGTGGATAACCGTGGCGGCAGCTTGCGCGGCCAGCGCCTGGACCTGCACGCCGACACCCTGAACAACGGCCAGGGCGGCCAGTTGGTCGCCGGCAGCGACGGCCTGCGCTACACGGGCGGCGCGCTGAACAACGACGCCGGCATCGTGCTCGCCACTGCGGGCACCACCGCCCTGCAACTGGGCCAGGCGGCGCTGAGCAACCTGGGCGGCATCGTCCAGGGCGACAGCGTCGAGATCACGGCCGGGCGCCTGGACAATGGCAGCCAGAACGGCAAGGCCGGCTCCGTGGCCAGCCTGGTCGGCGGCCTGACGCTGAACGTAGGCACCCTCGACAACACTGGCGGCACCCTGTTCGCCAAGACCGCGTTACGCTCGACCGGCACTACCCTGACCAACACCCAAGGCGGGCAGATCAGCGGCGAGATCCTCGACCTCACTGCCGACCAGGTGGACAACCGCAGCGGCCTGATCGAAGCCAACGACCGCTTCACGCTCAGCGCTGCGACCCTGGACAACCGTGACGGCCAGTTGCGCGCCCTCGGCAATTCCCCTGTGGGCCTCGCCACGGCCCAGGCCGCGGCAAACGACCTCAGCCGCCTGGAACTGACCGGCAGCCTGCTCAACCAGAATGGCAGCATCGCCGCTGGCAGCACCGACTTCAGCCTCAAAGCCGCCCTGCTGGACAACCGCGGCGGGCGCATCGAACACGCAGGCGAAGGCTTGCTGAGCCTGGCCTTCGACCGCGTCAGCGGTGCCGGCGGACGCATCACCGCGCTGGGCGCTGGCGACTGGCAGTTCGGCCAGGTCGACGGCCTGGGCAGCGTGCAGCTCAACCGCGCCCTGACCTACACCAGCGATACGCTGGCCCTGCAAGCCGGCGACCGCCTGGCCAGCGCCAGCGGCCTGACCTTGAACCTCGCCAGCCTCGACAACGGCGGCGAGCTGCTCAGCGACGGCGACCTGACCCTCAACCTCAGCGGCGACCTGAACAACAGCGGGCGTCTGTCGGCCCAAGGCCTGGTGGCCATCAGCGCCGCCAACGTCACGCAGAACGGTGGCCGCATCGGCGCCGGCAGCGACGCCCGCCTGAGCCTGACCGGCAGCCTCGACAACCTCGGCTACCTCACCGCCCGCCAGGCCCTGGCCATCGACGCCGCGCAGATCCTCAACCGCGGCACCCTCGGCGCCCAAGGCGCGGTCACGCTCAACGCCGAGCGCATCAGCAACGACCCCGACACCCTGCTGTTCAGCGGCGGCGCCATGGCGCTGCGTGCGCAGGTGTTCAGCAACCTCTATGGCGACGTGTACAGCCGTGGCGACCTGAGCGTCGCCAATCGCGACGGCAGCGCCGCGCAGCGCTTCAGCAACCTGTCCGGCACCGTCGAAAGCGAAGGTGCCATCACCTTGAATGCCGCCAGCGTGGAGAACGCCAAGGCCAGCTTCGAGCTGGGCGAGTCGATCGTCAGCGGCAGCCTGAGCTGGGTGTGCGGCCAGCACTGCGGCGGCCACGACTCGTTCAAGCGCGGCACCATTACCATCGAACAAACCCTGCTGGAGCGCGCCATCCAGGACAGCCCCGGCGCGCGTCTGGTGGCCGGTAAAGACCTCACCATCCAAGCCAGCGACGTGCAGAACCGCTACAGCCTGCTGGCGGCCAACGGCAACCTGAGCATCACTGCCAACGACCTGCTCAACCTCGGCGCCACCGAGCGCACCGGCCAGCAGAAGATCGTCATCGGCACGCCCGGGCGCATCGACACCGGTTACTGGGACCAGATGGAATACATCGACGTCCCGGCCTTCAACGCTGCCGTAGCCGCCGGCAATTTCGACCTGGCGCGCTTCGAGCTGCTCAAGGCCCGTTCGGCCGACGCACGCTTCAGCGAAGAGAGCAACGTCACGACTTGGAGCGACAGCACCAAGCCGCTCTATGCCGCCACCCTGCAAGCCGGCGGCACGGTCAACCTGAACGTCGCCCGCAGCGTGCAGAACGGCTCGGTGAGCGAGCACAACGCCCTGGAAATCCTTACCGGCAAGCTGGGCGACGACCAGACCGGCGTACCGGTCGGCGGCATCGACATCACCCTCAACAAACAGGCCGTCGACGCCAGCGCCGCTACTGTGGGCGCACTGCCCAGCGTGCAGCGCGTGACCGACGCCAATGGCCAGACCACCATCACACCGGTGGACTACAGCGGCATTCCGTTCGCAGCGGTCGACCCTACCGCCGGCCCTACGTTCCAGTTGCCCCAGGGCGACTACGGCCTGTTCGTGCGCAACCCCGACCCGAACGGCCATTACCTGATCGAAACCAACCCCAACCTCACCGACCTGTCACGCTTCCTCGGCTCCGACTACCTGCTCGACCGCCTGGACATCGGCCCCGACGCCAATTGGCGGCGCCTGGGCGACGGCCTCTATGAACAACGCCTGATCCGCGACGCCGTGCTGGCCCAGACCGGCCAGCGCTTCCTCGCCGACGGCCTGGTCAGCGACTACGACCAGTACCGCTACCTGATGGACAACGCCCTGGCCAGCAAAGACGCCCTCAACCTGAGCCTGGGCGTGGCCCTGACCGGCGCGCAGGTCGGCGCGCTGACCCATGACATCGTGTGGATGGAAAACCGCGTCGTCGAGGGCCAGACCGTGCTGGTGCCAACGTTGTACCTGGCCCAGGTGGACGCCCGCAACGTGCGCGGCAGCAGCCTGATCCAGGGCCGCGACCTCAACCTGATCAGCGGCGGCGACCTGGTCAACGTCGGCACCCTGCGCGCCAGCCGCGACCTGAGCGTGAGCAGTGGCGGCAGCATCTACCAGGGTGGCTTGGTGGAAGCGGGTAACAACCTGCAGTTGATTGCGCAGGACAGCATCCGCAACGCCATGGCGGGGCAGATTCGCGGCGAGAACGTGAGCCTGGCGGCGGTGCGTGGCGATGTTACCAACGAGCGCACGGCGATTCAGGTGCGCGATGGGGCGGGGTATCGCACGGTGACGGATGCCGGGAGCGGGGTGAGTGCTCGGCAGGATCTGGCTGTGAGTGCCGGTCGGGACGTGACCAACTATGGGACGTTGCAGGCTGGGCGGGATGTGGCGTTGCAGGCGGGTAATGACGTTAATTTGCTGGCGAAGACGGATTCCAGCGAGAAGCACGAGATTTTTCAAGGCGGGCATCGGTCGGTCATAACGACGGATATAAAAAATCTCGGCTCCAATGTCACCGCAGAAGGCGATATCGGTGTAGATGCCCAGCGGGATATCAACGTGCGGGCCGCCAATGCCACCGCTGCCAAAGACTTGAACGTCCAAGCAAGCCGCGATCTGTCTGTGGTATCCGGGATCGATGTGCATAACGTGGACGTGAAGGAAAAGAGTGGGAAAAAACGGACGGCGTCTTCGAATGGAGAGACGACTCGCGCCAATGGTGTTTTGACGGCAGGACAAGACTTCACCAGCATTACCGGCCGCGATACCACATTGGTTGCAAGCAAGGTCGTTGCAGGGCATGAGGCGTATTTGTATGCCAATAACGACATCAACTTGGAGGCTGGCGAAACCTCGAAGTCTTCGTATTACGCTCAAACCAAAAAGGGGTCTTGGGGTAAGAAAAGTTCGAAGATGTCCGAGGACAACACCACGCAAGCCGTTGGGTCTGTCATCGAGTCCCAAGGAAGCAGCACGGTTGCTGCAGCAAGGGATGTGAATTTCATCGGTTCCGCCGTCAAGACCACAGACGGTGGAGTCGCGGTCCTGGCAGGCAATGACGTCAATCTCGACGCAGCCCAGAACACCCACTTCACCCAGACTGCAAAATCCAAGTCGAGCGGATTCGGTTTTTCCACGACCCGCAAGATGAGCAGCGATTCGGCGACTACTACTTCCACAAACGGTTCGACGTTGAGCGGTGATACCACATCGGTACAGGCTGGACGTAACGTCTCGATTGTTGGCAGCAACGTGGTGTCGACAAACGAAACCAACATCCGCGCAGGCAACGACGTGCGGATTGACAGCGCCGCCGAAAACTTTACGGCGCAGCATCGTCAGGTCACGAAAAAGTCGGGCCTTATGGAAAGTGGCGGTATCGGCATTACGCTGGGTTCGGCAAAAGACTCCTTTGAGCAAGGCACTGTCAGCCAGACGCAAAGGGGAAGTACGGTCGGCAGTGTGTTAGGCGATGTCAATGTTTCGGCGGGCAAGAATGTCGATGTCATCGCATCGGATATCGTGGCAGGGAAGGACATCAGGCTCGGCGGCCAGAACGTGCGCATCACCGATGCCGCCAACGAGGCATCCACGCAATCGCAACGCGAAAGCAAGAAGTCTGGTTTGACCCTGGCGCTCTCCGGCGTAGTCGGCGAGGCGGTGAACACCACCGTACAAAACGTCCAGGAGGCCAAACGCGAAGAGGACAGCCGCCTCACTGCGCTGCAAGGCGTCAAGGCAGGCCTGTCTGGGTATCAGTCGTGGCAGGCGGCACAGGCGTTGGAGTCCGGTGCACAAGCGGGAAGCTTCTTTGGCCTGGCACTCTCGCTGGGCAGTCAGAAGTCCAGTTCCAAGCAACTTGAAGAACAAGTCGTCAGCCAGGGCAGCAGCCTCACCGCTGGCAATAATCTCAGCATAGTCGCCACTGGCAATCAGCAGTCGAGCGATACTGGCGGCGATATCGTCATCCAGGGCAGCAAGCTTCAAGCAGGCAACGACATTCTGTTGTCTGCGGCCAGGGATATCGATCTACGTTCCGGCCTCAATACGCAGATGCTCGACGGCAGCAACAAAAGCAGCGGTGGCGCAGTCGGGCTCAGTTTTGGGTTTGGCTCCAGTGGCGCTGGTTTGAGCGTATTCGCCAACGGCAACTCCGGTTCTGGAAAGCAGCAGGGTAACGGTACGGTCTGGACGGAAACTACCGTCAATGCCGGGAACCAGCTGACGATCAACAGTGGCCGTGACACTACCTTGGAAGGTGCCCAGGCGAGCGCGCAGCGAATCGTCGCGGACGTGAAAAGAAATCTGACGCTGAGCAGTCAGCAGGATACGGATCGCTACGACAGCAAACAGGCCAATGTCAGCGGAGGCGCCAGCTTCACGTTCGGCACCATGACGGGCGGTGGATCACTGAGCGTCAGCCAGAACAAGATCAAGTCGGACTTCGATAGCGTCTCGGAGCAGACGGGGCTTTTTGCGGGCAAAGACGGCTATCAGCTCAACGTGGGCAACCACACCCAGCTTGATGGCAGCGTTATCGGTAGCACTGCAAGTGCTGATAAGAACAGCCTGAGCACTGGCACCCTGGGTTGGTCGAACATCAGCAACAAGGCCGACTTCACAAGCCAGTCGCAAAGTGTGACCGGCGGTACGGGCGGGTCTAGCGGTACGCCGTTCACGGGCAACATGAGTAGCCTGTTCCTCTCCGGTTCCAAGCATCAAGGCGACGCCAGCAGCACAACCTATTCAGCGATATCGGAAGGCGCGATCAACATCCGTAACGCGCAAGGGCAGCAGCAGGATGTGTCTGCTTTGAATCGCGATGTAGAGCACGCCAATAACGCATTGAGCCCTATTTTCGACAAGGAAAAAGAGCAAAAGCGCCTACGTCAGGCTCAGTTGATTGCCGATATTGCCAGCCAGTCGATGGATATCATCCGGACAGAGGGGTCCATCGAAGCGGCCAAAGCGGCACAGGCAGAGCTGAGCGACAAGAACATGCCTGGCGCTGATCCCAATGCCTCCTATGAAGATCGTCTTGCGTATGTGGAGGCGCTGCAAGGTACCAGCGCTTATAAAAAGGCCATGGACACCTATGGTACCGGCAGCAGCTTGCAACGCGCGGCCCAAGCAGTTACGGCCGCAGTTCAGGGGCTTGCTGCGGGTAACTTGGGCCAGGCGGCGGTAGGGGCCTCAGCGCCGTACATCGCCGGCATCATCAAAGACAACACGGGTGACGATCTTCAAGCACGACTGATGGCCCATGCCGTGCTTGGCGCGGTACTCGCCAAGTCCCAACAGAACTCCGCCGTTGCGGGGGCCGCAGGCGCCAGCATCGGTGAGTTGGTTGCCTCGCAGTTGTACCCTGACACACCTGCCGATCAACTTACCGAAACCCAGAAACAGCAGATTTCTGCGTTGTCGACGTTGGCGGGAGGTTTGGCCGGCGGTATCGCTGGGGGCGACTCGGCCAATGCATTGGCGGGGGCTGAGGCAGCCAAAAATGCGGTCGAAAACAATCAGTTGCGCGGCGCCGAAGACATCACGCTGCAGATGAAGCAGAAAGAGTTTGCCGAGTCTTGCAAAGGCGTGTCTTCGGCGAACTGCCAAGCGCTGTCTGAAGACATCAGCGAGCTTTTGAAGAAAGCGAGTTCAGTATTACCTGAAACAGCGGGGACTGAGGATGACTTCCTCAAGACTCCAGCTGTCAGCCACCAGCCAGGCGACTTGGTGGCCTGCTCCATCGGTAATAAAGTCTGTGTCGTTTCGAGCAAGACCACCGAGACGAACCTGGGTCGTGAGTTCTTGCTAGAATTGGCCAGTCCTGAGCAAACAGAGACCTTCAAAGCGCAAACTGCTGCGGACATGGCGGCCAACAAAGTCTGGCTGGATGATACGGCCAAGGAGCAATTCGACGCCGGTTGCGCAGGGATGGGCCCGGTAGGGATTGGCTGCCAGAGCTGGATGGCGTTGAGTGGTGTGGATCCCATCACCGGCAAGGAGGCGACGCCTGCTCAGAGAGCGTCGTATGGGGCACAGGCGGTGCTCAATGCGACGGGGTTGCTGGGGTTGACTGCGGGGATTGGAGGTGTTGCTAAGGGACTAGGTCAGACAGATGTGGCCGTTACTTCGGGTACGACACTTGATCTGTTTTCATCTATCCGAGGCAAGGATCTTTCGAAGCTAACCAATCAGCAGGTTGGTGACTTAGGTGAAGATATCTCTAAAGTATTCTTGCGCGACAACAACCATACTAACATCTTCGCTGTGCAGAACCGCAGTGGCAACGGCATTGACATCGTCAGCCGCACGCCAGACGGACGTCTCGCGTTCACTGAAGTAAAAACTTCGCGGACGGGGAATGTAGGAGATCTTTCCGTACGACAGCAGAACATGACAACGTTCGTCGAGGATGTTCTGGGTCAGGCGGCCAGTCGACAAGGACGTTACAAGAGCATTAGCGTGGTAGAGCAGCAGCAGGCTAGGCAGATGCTTAGAGAGTTCAGACGTTCGCCTGAAAACGTGAGTGGTAATTTGATCGGCGTTGACTTACAGGGTGAAGTATTGCGGGTCTCACCTTGGGCGCGTAATTGACTGAGGGGTCTATTAGGGTGAAAAAAATAGAAAGAATCCTTGAGCAGCATCGGCACTGGCTGTCTCAGTCGGATGGGATGGTAGCTCAAGAGCTTGAGTATCTTAAAGAAGATCTTGCCTGTGAGTCGTTAGAGGGTTTGGGCAATGTGTCTGATTCATTGAGCATACTTGCAGCTTGTCACGGTATACAGGGAGAGGTTTCTATTTATGCCAATGATATTTCTGGCTGGGAGGAAACGTCCCGAGCGATTATTTACCGTTATTGGGTGTTAATGCTCAGGGCTAAGGTTTTTTCGACTACGAGTTTCCTTCAAAATATTAGAAGGGCCCCGAATTTGACTAATCAGTTGAGCAGCGCAGGTTGCCTACTCGCATGCTTCATTGCTGCGGATAAGTGCGATCTAGCGGAGTCGGTCGCCGATGTGCTTGTCGGAATGTTAACTGCTGATGGAGCTGTTGATCACGGCTATCTCAAAAATCGTCGATTTGAACCTTTCATGCTGTGGCTCTATTCTGTCTATTCGGGTAGAAGTGCACCTGCTCTGATTGAGTCTATGGATCTCGGCATCTATAAGAGCGTTATAGATAGCTGGTCAGATGAGAAACAGCTTGCCAGTGTGTTGGATGCGGTATGTCAATATCACTTGGCTAACTCCGAAGACAAAGGTGGGGCTTGGGATCCTGAGTTCAAAAACCCACCGTTTGACTTAATTCCTTTTGAGGTTTTTGCAATTATTAAAGTTCGCCAAAAGTGCGGATTGAGGTCGCCTGTAGTTGCAAATCCCTTACTAAATTTTGAGATTTCTGAATTAGATAATTTAATTTTCAAGCCTGATAATATTTGTGTAAAAGTTGAGGGCGCCTTCAGAAGTTTCTTTAGTTAAAATTTAGAATTCAGGAATTGTCCTTGTTAGATTGGACTGCCTACCTTACTGACCGCGGTTCAGATGGGATAGGCAAAGCTTCAAAGCTTCAAAGCTTAAAAGCGCAAATCGATGCGGACATGGCGGCCACCAAGGCCTGGCTGGATGATGCGGCCGAGGAGCGACCCGACGCCGATTGCGCAAAGATGGGTCCGGTAGGGATTGGCTGACAGAGCTGGATAGCATTGGGCGGTGTGGGTCCCATACCGGTATGGAGGCGATGCCTGCTCAGAGAGCGTTGTATGGGGCATAGGCGGTGCTCAGTGCGACGGGGTTGCTGGGGTTTAAAGCGGAGATTGGAGGTAGCCCGGAAACAATTGCTCCGAAAGTAAAAGCGGAAGTTAAAATTGGCGATCAGACGTTCACTGATGTAAACCAGACGGCAAGACCCGGTTTTGAAGCAAAATTTGATCAGCCGACCCTTATAGCTGATCGTGTAAATGCAAAGATAGGTTCATCTGGTAAACCTTTGCCAAATGCAAACATGGCAACTGCACATGCTGAAATTGGGGTCATACAGCAAACTTATAATGCTGGAAAAACCCAAGGGGCAACAATGTCTCTCAAGGTTGAGGGTCAGGCGGTTTGTGGTTATTGTCGAGGGGATATTGCAGCGGCGGCCGAAAAAGCCGGCTTGAAGTATCTTGAGGTTAATGAGGTTGTTACAGGCAAAACCCTGTATTGGAAACCCGGCATGCGCTCCATTAAAGAATTAAACTGATGAAAAAATATTCTTTGTCTTGGGTGATTGGGATGGGTGATCAGGCTCACGGGGGGCATAACAATTTCCCGGACTGGCGTGACATTGAACACTATCTTGATAAAATTAAAAAGAAGGGTGGTTCCCTCACTTTAAGTATTGTTGATAGCCCAGACATAGGCCCGCAAATTCTGCAGGTCTTGTGTGACAATGGTAGGTATATTTTATCCTTAGGTGCAGATGATGGGTTGGATTACGTTATGCGTTCCTATTCTAATCCGGCACTAAAAGGCACTGAGTGTGAGATTTTAGGTAATCTTTGGAACGGTGAGTTAGTCTGCTTGGATTTAGCCATCGTAAAAGAAGCGTTTAGTACGTTTTTCTTGACAGGCGATGTCAGCTTAAAGCTATTGAGTTGAAAGAGGCTACTCTGCTTTAAGGCGTCCCTTTTCGAAGTTGGGCATTTGAAAGCCAGCGTTGGGACTGTTCCATTACACGAGCACGCATCATCTGGACTGTATACCTTACTGACCGCGCCCTGTCAGGACAGGAGCGATAGCATAAGGGGAATGGAGAAAGTTTTTCCGTTTCTCAGCAGGAGCAAAGCTTAAATACAAAACACGCCTCTCTTGCATCTAGCTGTACATGCCTGTACTAGAGTTTGAAAGCTGATGGAGGATTTCCGATTATTATTAACTTTGGATATAGAGATCGAATTTTGAGAATGCTAGTCGTTCGACTTTCTAAACCAATTTTCAGCTTTAATGCTTATGGGTAATTTTTGAGTTTAGAGAAAATATTTTTGCCAATGAGATTCTGTCTCGAGAGTGTCAGTTTATTTAGGTGCTTGTTTGCGGATTTCTAGTGAATGATCTACTCTAACCCTTGATTTGATTGATGGGATTTTGTTCTTTAACAACCTAGCCTAGGTAGGTGGGCAGTAATATTTCGACTGCCCATTCTGAAGTTAACTCTCAGAGTTGAGCTTTCTATTGACTACATCCAGCAAGTCGCAGCCGTCTCTCAATTGAGTCGCTAGTAGCTTTACCCAAGAATCTATAAAATTCATGTCTTCATTTATGCCTTCGAGGCATGCAAAACTTTCCAACGCTTCGGTCACCGTACGAATACGATATACAGCAGCATCATGAAGAACATGAATTGGCGCCTGCGCATCAATCAACAGCGCAGGAACATTCGAATCAAGGCCGGTAAGCGGAATATATCGATTCATGCTGAGACTCTCTACCTGAGTGATGAATGCCATCACTCAAACGTCGCCAAACGAATGGGTGACAGCTGTACGTAGGTTGGCGAACCGGCAGTAGAGAAAACCGGCAGACCCAAAGGTCTCCCACGCACAGCCGTCATAAAACGACTTTGCAGGCGCACAGCTAGCTGCAAAAAAGCTACGAGCTTGCGCATCTCTCTACTGTCAGGTCGCCAAACCTGAGTCGCCTGTGAGCGACGGGCGGACTATAAACCCTTCGCCTACACGTCTCAACGCACCAAACGCCCAGCGCTTCCTCGCCGACGGCTTGGTCAGCGACTACGACCAGTACCTAATAGACAACGCCCTGGCCAGCAAAGACGCCCTCAACCTGAGCCTGGGCGTGACCCTGACCGGCGCTCAGGTCGGCGCGCTGACCCATGACATCGTGTGGATGGAAAACCGCGGCGTCGAGGGCCAGACCGTGCTGGTGTCGACCCTGTACCTGGCCCAGGTGGACGCCCGCAACGTGCGCGGCAGCAGCCTGATCCAGGGCCGCGATCTGAACCTGATCAGCGGCGGGGATCTGGTCAACGTCGGGACCCTGCGCGCCAGCCGCGACCTGAGCGTGAGCAGTGGCGGCAGCATCTACCAGGGCGGCCTGGTGGAGGCGGGCAACAACCTGCAGTTGATTGCGCAGGACAGCATCCGCAACGCCATGGCGGGGCAGATTCGCGGGGAGAACGTGAGCCTGGCGGCGGTGCGTGGCGATGTTACCAACGAGCGTACGGCGATCCAGGTGCGCGATGGGGCGGGGTACCGCACGGTGACGGATGCTGGGAGTGGCGTGAGCGCTCGGCAGGATCTGGCGGTGTCGGCGGGTCGGGATGTGACCAATTACGGCACGTTGCAGGCTGGGCGGGATGTGGCGGCTGTGTCGTTTCGAGCAAGACCACCGAGACGAATTTGGGCCGTGAGTTCTTGTTAGAGTTGGCCAGTCCTGAGCAAACAGAGACCTTCAAAGCGCAAACTGCTGCGAAAGTGGCGGCCACCAAGGTCTGGCTGGATGATACGGCCAAGGAGCAATTCGACGCCGGTTGCGCAGGGATGGGCCCGGTAGGGATTGGCTGCCAGAGCTGGATGGCGTTGAGTGGTGTGGATCCTATCACCGGTAAGGAGGCGACGCCTGCTCAGAGAGCGTTGTATGGGGCACAGGCGGTGCTCAATGCAACGGGGTTGCTGGGGTTGACTACGGGGGTTGGAGGTGTTGCAAAAGCGACAGTCAATACTCCATTAAAGCTTGGCGAAACCAAGGTCATCGACAGTGTCAGCATCACTCGTGTAGGAAGATGGATGTCTCGTAGCGAGCTGGCACAAATGCAAAATACAAATAAAGCGGTGCAAGGCGGTGGAGGACAAACCTTCATTTCGACCAACGGCAGCGCTGACTTTAAAGGGGCTGCTCCCAAAGGCTTTGTCTATGTTGAGTTTGATGTTCCAGCTAACAGTTTGCTGCAAGGCGGGAAGGATGGTTGGTTCAAGATGATCGGTCCTGATACAGGTAAGTCTCAGCAGTTCTTGCTTAATAAGCAGGGCGGCGAGCACTTGCCGGCCATCAAGAATATTGAAATTCTAGGTGAGAAGTGAAAAGTCTTATGGATAGGTCTTGGTTTGATGAAAGAGTAAAACCAATTTTAAAGGGTTTTTCTCTAACCTACACATCATTTACTGATGGGGATTTTGGTGACCTTGAAAGGATAGAATTAGAAGGGTTCAATAAGCTGGGAACTGTAGAGTTTTGGTCTAAAGGTTGGATTGGCATAGATGTATATGACTGTGTTACTGATAACCAGATTATGAATGTATTGCTTTCGCCAGAGGAAAAGGAATTCGTTGCTCAAGAATTTGATAGTTTAATAAAAACGTTGAAGCAAAATAATTGATGGCGTAAGGGTAAGCTTCCGCTCATATATTTTCCAGTATCCCTGTTGCGATAAGTAAAGATCAGCTTATCTACACTGTAGGCACACTTGAGCTGCAGGCATTTCAGACCCAAGCACCGGGCCGGTTAATAAATGCAGAAAAAGCGGTGATTAATTCGGGAGAAGTGAAATCCGATGCATCGAATACAGCGCATTCTGTAAGTGGTAACAAAACGAAAGTCTTTGAGTCGGTGCTGGGCTATAACCAGTCGAATGCTGAAATTTTGATAGCGAAAATTTGGGAAGGTACAAATATTTATCCTGCCAAGTCAGGCGCTTCAGATAAATTTGGTCAGCGCAGAACTATAGATATGCCCATAACGGGACCAAACGGGAATACGGCGACCGTCCGTACAGGTTGGATATACGATTCGCGCTCCGCTACCCCTAAAATAGCGATCCTTTATGTCAAGTGAGAGCTATAAGTTGAATTATTCGCTTTTTGATGTGATTGTCTTAGTTGAGGATACACCAGAGGAGGGGGTGTTTGCTAGGATGAAAGGGGCGATTATTGAAATATATAGCCAGCCAGTTGAGGGCTATGAAATAGAGTTTTGCGACGAGCACGGGTGCACAGTTGCGCAGCTTGTATTATCCTCTGATCAATTTCATCTCGATGATTAGATGCGAACCCGCAGGTATCTCTGTAGAACGAGGTCTGGTCTATAAAAGTCATAAATTTTTTTCCAAGATAGTGTGAGTGAAACTCAGCTGCAATACTTGCGAGATCTCAAGGCCGAATAACTAAGGGCACTTGGGTTCTCGATTTTTTAGGACAAAACTTCTAAAAGAAACCAGGCACCGGTTGCGCCGGAATGGGCCCGGTAGGGATTGGCTGCCAGAGCTGGATGGCGTTGAGTGGTGTGGATCCTATCACCGGTAAGGAGGCGACGCCTGCTCAGAGAGCGTGTATGGGGCACAGGCGGTGCTCAATGCGACGGGGTTGCTGGGGTTCACTGCGGGGGAAGTCGGAGGCGGAACGAGAGCGATAACAGATACTTCTGTTGATGGTGCAGGCGGTATCGCTGGAGCGCCTAAAACAATCCCATATCAACCAAAAGGCTCGGTTGTTCTACAAGGTGATGCGCCTGTATGCGGACCAGCCTGCGCAGCAATGACGATTACTGACAAAACAGGTGCAACCGTTAGCCTTGATGAGGTAATCGGAAGCTTCGCAAATGGAGTCAGGCCAACCGGTGTCAATACTATGGAGCTATCGAACGTTATATCTAAAGCGGAAGTGAAGAACACCGTTAATAAAACAATGCTACCTGATCAATTGAACAAGGCGCTGATAGAAGGGGCAAGCGTTATTGTTCAAGTTCCTGCCGGCCAAGGAAGGCACTTCATTATTGTCGATAGTGTTGAGTCGATCGATGGCGTAAATTATTACATGACGCGAGACCCGTACGTAGGTCCCAGAGGCGTACAAAAAGGCCTGTTAGATGGTGCTATGTCAACAGGTGTCAATGCTATGGTGATAGAGAGGTAGTAGTGAATATTGGGGATGAAGTTGAGTTGGAGGGATGGCTTGTTATTATTGACTATAAGCCTTTCCTCATAACTGGGGGTTGCTCAGAAAATTATGAAAATTACGAAAATTATGAAAAGGTCGAGATAGAAAATCCTGAAATAATTTTCTGTGTAATAGATAGGATTCTTCCGTTAGGTGGAGGAAAAAGTTTTATATTTCATAGGTCAAAGGTTTTAGGGGTCTTGACGGAGTTTACGCCGATGAAGATCAAGCCGACGGCTCTGTCCGTAGAGGAAAGGGGGGGCGGATTTATTTCTATAGATATTGAGGGTAATATTGAGAAGTACAAAGCTCAGTACAGCGATTACGTGAAGAGCAGATCTACCATCAAGTCTGGCGACTGGATAGACCATTTGTAGTTAACCAATCAGCAGGTTGGTGACCTAGGTGAAGATATCTCTAAAGTCTTCTTGCGCGACAACAACCATACTAACATCTTCGCTGTGCAGAACCGCAGTGGTAACGGCATCGACATCGTCAGCCGCACGCCAGACGGACGTCTTGCGTTCACTGAAGTAAAAACTTCGCGGACGGGGAATGTAGAAGATCTTTCCGTACGACAGCAGAACATGACAACGTTCGTCGAGGATGTTCTCAGTAATGGCGGAGGACTTGCAGTCCACGGTTTGCCAACAGGATTGCGATTCCTAAACCCGCCCAAGTACTCCCTTCGCCTCATAGATTGCCCTCCGCCAACACCCCACTACCGCCTATCCACCCAATCCCCCGCTCCAAGTCAATTCCTCCCTCGCCGCCCCCCCGTACCCTTGCCCCTCCTTTCAAACCAACGGCAAGGCAGCCCCCTCATGGACAGAACCCTCGACATCCAACCTCTCCCAACCGACCAAATCCCCCTCAACATCAACGGCACCCCCGTCACCGCCACCCCCGGCGAAACCGTCCTCAGCGTCCTCAACGCCGTCGGCCTGCGCCAGCTCGCGCGCAACGACCATGGGCAGGTCAGCGGTGCCTTCTGCGGCATGGGCGTTTGCCACTGCTGTCTGGTCGCTATCGACGGCCGCCCCAAGCGTCGCGCGTGTCAGACCCTGGTGCGTGCCGGCATGCGTGTGGAGACCCAGGTCAATGCCATCATCGGGGAGGTGCGGCCATGAACGTGCGTCCGGTGATCGTCGGCGGTGGGTCGGCGGGGATGGCGGCGGCCATCGAGTTGGCGGGGGAGGGGGTGGGGTGCGTGCTCATCGACGAAGCGTCGCGCCCGGGTGGCGTGGTGTATCGCGGGCCGCTGCGGGCCGGGGTCGATCTGGGGTATCTGGGCGCGCGCTATAGCAAGGCGTTAAAAGCGTTGCATGCTCAGTTCGCAGCCTGCGCCGAGCACGTCGACCTGCGCTTGAACAGCCGAGTGGTCGGCGGCGACGAGCACAGCCTGATGGTGCTCGACGAACACGAGCGCTTGCAGCCGGTGGCCTACGAACAGGTGGTGTTGGCCGCAGGGTGCCATGAGCGCAACGTGCCGTTTCCCGGCTGGACCTTGCCGGGGGTGATCCTGCTCGGTGGTTTGCAGTTGCAGATCAAGAGCAACGTGGTCAAGCCGCTGGGCAGCACCTTGATCGCCGGCACCGGGCCGTTGCTGCCACTGGTGGCCTGCCAGCTGCATGCGGCCGGGGCGAAGGTGGCGGGAGTGTACGAGGCGTGCGCCTTCCACCGCATCGCGCGGGAAAGCCTGGCGCTGATGAACAAACCGCAACTGTTCCTCGATGGCTTGAGCATGCTGGCGTACTTGAAGCTGCACGGCATCCCCATGCACTACGGCTGGGGGGTGGTCGAGGCGCGGGGCGAAGGCGAGTTGAGCGAGGTGAGCGTGGCACCCTACGACCAGGCGTGGAAAGCCGACCTGAGCCGGGTGCAGCGCGAGTCGGTGCAAACCCTGGCGGTGGGCTACGGCTTCATCCCGCGCACGCAACTCAGCCAGCAGTTGGGCCTGGCCCATGGCTTCAGCGCCGACGGCTACCTGCGCGCCGAGTGCAACGTGTGGCAGCAGAGCAGCCTGCCGCATATCCACCTGGCCGGGGACATGGCCGGCATCCGCGGCGGCGAGGCGGCGATGCTCACCGGGCGCCTGGCGGCGGTGTCGATCCTGCAGCAGCGCGGTGTGCTCGATGCTGCGCAGGCCATCGAGCGGCGCGAGCGCTACCTGGGGCAACTGGCGGGCATCAAGCGCTTCCGCTCCGGGGTCGAGCGTTATACCGCGCGCGGGCCGGCGCAGATCGAGCTGCCGCAGGCCGACACGGTGATCTGCCGCTGCGAGCAGGTTACCCGCGAGGCCATCGATCTCGCGCTGGAGCAGGGCGTGCAAGACATGGCCGGGCTGAAGATGCGCACCCGCGTGAGCATGGGCGACTGCCAGGGGCGGATGTGCGTGGGCTATTGCAGCGACCGCCTGCGCGCCGCCACCGGGCGCGCCGACGTGGGCTGGCTGCGGCCGCGTTTTCCGGTCGATCCGGTACCGTTTTCGGCATTCAAAGACCTGGGCACGGAGGCCTGACATGAACAAGACCTACGACATCGTGATCGCCGGCGCCGGGGTGATCGGCGCCTCCTGCGCCTACCAACTGTCCAAGCGCGGCAACCTGCGCATCGCCCTGATCGACGACAAGCGCCCGGGCAACGCCACCCGCGCCTCGGCCGGCGGGCTGTGGGCCATCGGCGAATCGGTGGGCCTGGGCTGCGGGGTGATCTTCTTCCGCATGCTCTCGTCGCAGGCAAAGCGCCAGGCCCAGGGTGCGGCGGTGGCGGTGGACTCGAGCACGCCGCACATCCTGCCGCCGTGTTTTTTCGACCTGGCATTGCAGTCCAACGCCCTGTACCCGCAATTGCACCAGGAGCTGATCGAGCGCCACGGCATGGACTTCAAGTTCGAGCGCACGGGCCTCAAATACGTGATCCAGGACGACGAAGACCAGCTCTACGCCGAGCACATCGTCAAGCACATCCCACACTTGCAGGACCAGATCCGCTGGCTCGACCGCAAGGCCCTGCGCGACAGCGAGCCTGCGGTCACCGAGCAGGCCAAAGGCGCGCTGGAGTTTCTCTGCGACCACCAGCTCAGCCCGTTCCGCCTGGGCGATGCGTACATGGAGGCGGCGCGGCAGAACGGCGTCGACCTGTACCTCAATACCCGCGTCACCGATGTGCTGCACCATGGCGGGCGGGTTAAGGGCGTGCGCACCGAGCAGGCCGGCGACTTCCATTGCGACACCCTGATCAACGCCGCCGGCGCCTGGGCCGCCGAACTCAGCGAGTGGGCCACCGGTACGGCCATTCCGGTCAAGCCGGTGAAAGGCCAGATCGTGCTCACCGAACGCTTGCCCAAGCTGCTCGACGGCTGCATCACCACCAGCGATTGCTACATGGCGCAGAAGGACAACGGCGAAATCCTCATCGGCAGCACCACCGAAGAGAAGGGCTTCGACGTCACCACCACCTTTCCCGAAATCGGCAGCCTGGTGCAGGGCGCCATCCGCTGCGTGCCGGCGCTGGAGCAGGTCAACCTCAAGCGCACCTGGGCTGGCCTGCGGCCCGGTTCTCCGGACGAGCTGCCGATCCTGGGACCGGTGGACGACATGCCGGGGTACTACAACGCCTGTGGGCATTTCCGCACCGGCATGCTGACCTCGGCGATCACCGGGGTGATGTTGGACAAGGCCCTGCACGATGAAGCGTTGCCGCTGGACATCACGCCGTTCCTGGCGCGGCGTTTCGCCAAGGTGGCCGCTCCGGCCTGAGTGGACATACGGGAAAGTCCGCACCAATGAACTAATCTCACTCCCGGAGGCGTCCCGCTGGCAGGGGCGCCCGTTCATTCATGGGAGGGGAGATTCATGTTTGGGCAACTTCCACCTGCGCTGCAAACGCTGCACCTGCCGCTGCGCCTGAAGTTATGGGACGGCCACCATTTCGATCTGGGCCCTGACCCCCAAGTGACCTTGCTGGTCAAGGAACCGCAGCTCATCGGCCTGCTCACCCACCCCAATCTGGACACCCTGGGCGCCGCTTTCGTCGACGGCAAACTGGAGCTGGAAGGCGACATCGGCGAAGCGGTGCGCGTGTGCGACGAGCTGAGCGAAGCCTTCCTCAAGGAGGGTGACGATCCGCTACCGGTACGCGCTGCCCATGACAAGCAGACCGACGCGGCGTCCATCGCCTACCACTACGATGTCTCCAACGCCTTCTACCAGCTGTGGCTGGACCGCGACATGGTCTACTCCTGCGCCTACTTCCGCGAGCCGGACGACACGCTGGACGAAGCGCAGCAACACAAGTTCGACCACCTGTGCCGCAAGCTGCGCCTGCAAGCGGGCGACTACCTGCTGGATGTCGGTTGCGGTTGGGGTGGCCTGGCGCGTTTCGCAGCACGCGAATATGGCGCGCGGGTGTTCGGCATCACCCTGAGCAAGGAGCAGTTGGCGCTGGCGCGACAGCGGGTGGACGAGGAGGGGTTGGCGGACCAGGTCGAGCTGCAATTGCTCGACTACCGCGAGCTGCCCCAGGACGGTCGTTTCGACAAGGTGGTCAGTGTCGGCATGTTCGAGCACGTCGGCCATGCCAATCTGGCGCTGTACTGCAAAACCCTGTTCGGCGCAGTACGCGAGGGCGGCCTGGTGATGAATCACGGCATCACCGCCAGATGCGTGGACGGCCGACCGGTGGGCAAGGGCGCGGGCGCGTTCATCAACCGCTATGTGTTCCCCAACGGCGAGCTGCCGCACCTGTGCATGATCAGCCAGGCCTGTGGCGAGGCGGGCCTGGAGGTGGTCGATGTGGAAAGCCTGCGCCTGCACTACGCGCGCACCTTGAGCCTGTGGAGCCAGAACCTGGAGAACCAATTGCACCGCGCCGCGGCCTTGGTACCTGAGCAGACGCTGCGGATCTGGCGCCTGTACCTGGCCGGCTGTGCCCATGCCTTCGCCCGGGGCTGGATCAACCTGCACCAGGTGCTGGCCGTGAAGCCCTATGCCGATGGCCGTCACGATCTGCCCTGGACCCGTGACGACCTGTACCGCTGACGTTAGAGGATCGGAGAGATGAGCCGCGCGATGCGCATGCCCAATTGGTCGAGGCGGTGCGTGTCGCGACGCTCCTGCGGGCTGATCTCGTGGGAGTGTTCGAAGTCCTCCAGCAGCATGTGTTCCACCTCGTCGGCGAACTGGCGGTCGATGGTCAGCAGCATGATTTCGAAATTCAGGCGGAAGGAGCGGTTGTCGAGATTGGCGCTGCCGATGGCGCTGATCTCGTCGTCGACCAGCACCACCTTCTGGTGCACGAAGCCTGGCTGGTAGCGGAAGACACGCACGCCGGCGCGTACGGCTTCGAGGGCGTACAGCGTAGTGGCGGCGTAGACGATGCGGTGGTCGGGGCGTGCCGGGATCAGGATGCGCACGTCCACGCCACGTAACACGGCCAGGCGCAGCGCGGCGGAAATGCCCTCGTCGGGGATGAAGTAGGGGCTGGTGATCCACACCCGTTTGGTCGCCGAGTGGATGGCTTCCAGAAAGAACAATGCGCAGGTTTCCTGCGGGTCGGCCGGGCCGCTGGCCAGGACCTGGCACAGCACGCCATCGTCCGGGTAGCTGTCTTGCAGGATCAGTGGCGGCAAGCGGCGAGTGGCCCAATACCAGTCTTCGGCGAACGATTCCTGCAAGCAGGCCAGCACCGGGCCGGTCACCTCCACGTGCGTGTCGCGCCACGGCGACAGCTTCGGGTTGCCGCCCAGGTATTCGTCGCCCACGTTGTGCCCGCCGACGAAGCCGACCTTGCCGTCGACCACGACGATCTTGCGGTGGTTGCGGAAGTTGACCTGGAAGCGGTTGAACCAGCCACGGCGGGTGGCGAAGGAGGCGACTTCCACGCCGCCGTCACGCAGGGTCTGGTCGTAGCGGCCGGGCAGGGCGTGGCTGCCGACCTGGTCGTAGAGCACGAAGATGCGTACGCCCTCGGCCGCTTTCTTCAGCAGCAGTTGCTGCAGCTCTTTGCCGATGATGTCGTTGTGGATGATGAAGAACTGCACCAGCACCGTGTCACGGGCATTTTCGATGGCCTGGAAGATGGCTTCGAAGGTGGCCTTGCCGTTCACCAGCAATGCGATCTGGTTGTTGGCCAGGCAGGGCATGCGGCTGAGGCGCGGCATGGCACGCAGGGCGCGGTAGCTTTCCGACTCGCGCGCCGCCAGCGCTTCCTCCACCCAGGGCCGCCAGTCGAGGTCGGCCATGGCGGCGTGCAACTCTTGGTTGGCTTGGCGCCGCGCTTTGACGTAGGCCGGGAACGAGCGTGCGCCGAAGATCAGGTAGGGGATCAGCGTCAGGTAAGGAATGAACAGCAACGACATGGCCCAGGCGATCGCGCCTTGGGCGGTGCGCACCGTGAACAGCGCGTGCAGCGCGGCGGCGCCGCCGCACACGTGGACGAAGCCGAGCAGATAACCGAAGAAGTACGGGCTGTGGTAATCCATGTAGAGTCTGCAATCCGTGGACGATGATCTACTGACCACGAACCCTGGGCGGCGTGCAACCCGTACGCCGAAACGGCGTCTAAGCTTGGGTCCGGCTTGGGGCCGGCACTTTTGAGGAGCTTTCATCCATGAACATGCGTCTGCCACTGTTAGCCCTGGCCTTGGGCCTTTCCTCACCTGCATTGCAGGCCCAGATGCTGCAGCCAGGCTTGTGGGAACTGACCACCAGCAACATGCAAGTCGATGGCAAGCCACTGCCTGATATGGACTTCATGCTCGGCCAGCTGAAAAATCTGCCGCCTGAGCAGCGGGCCATGATGGAAGGCGCGTTGGCTAAGCAGGGCATCACGGTTGCCGGCAAGGGCGTGCGCTCGTGCCTGACCCAGCAGCAGGTCAACACCAACGACATTCCTTTGCAGGACCCACAGTCCGGCTGCACGCAAAAGATCACTGACCGTCAGGGCAACGTGTGGAAGTTCCAGTTCAGCTGCCCGCGTGCGCAAGGTACCGGCACGGCGACTTTCCTCAGCGACCGTGAATTCGTCACGCAAGTGAGCGGTACGTTCAACGCGTCGGGCGTGCAGCAAAAGGGCAGCATGAACACCCGTGCCACCTGGCAGGGCAGCGACTGCGGCAACATCCGCCCCCGTACTTGATCTACCAACGCCATTGGCTTTCCGCCACCGCATCGTGGGCATGCAGGCTTTCTGCATGTTCCACGCGCAGGTGAAACGCTTGCAGCGTTCGCTCACCTGACAACGCCTTATGCAGCCGGCGCGCTGCGTCCTCACAGAACATTGGGTTTTGCCCGTTGGCCAGGGCGAACGCCTGTTCGTCTGCGCGTTTCACAGCGGTCTGTACGGCCGTGCCCAATGCCTGCTCCAGAGTGTCGATCAACCCTACCGTCGGTAACGACACGGCCGATTCTGCCATTCGCACCTTGATGACCGCCCGGCTGCGTTGGCTGTGGGGGGTGGCGACAATGCCCTCACTGGTGCCCAACCAATCCACGATGGCTGAGTGGGACAAGTGGTCGCTGGTCCCGAAGCGTGCGACGAAGCGGTCTTGGATCAGTTGTCGCGCCAGGGCTGCCGAGCACGGGCAAGTCGAGGAGTAAGCGATTTCCACAGTGTGTTCCACGTGGAACATTCCATCGACCAAGCGCGCGTCGATCTCGACGGGATAGTGCTTCCAACCCGCTAAAGGACTGATCAGGGCGGGACGCTTGAGCATGAGCTCGCAACGCAGGCGCACGTAGGCAGCTTTAGATAGCCCTTCATGGCTGTGAAGAAAAGTCTGCAGAAGGCTGCGCAAGTGGTCAGGCGTGAGTTCGGCGGCTTCCAGGGTTTCCAATGCCAGATACAGACGAGACATATGGATACCGCGCGCTTGGGTATCGTCGAGGCTGACGCCGGCGTCGGCCGTGGCGTTCATGCGTTGGCCTTGCAACTGGATCGGTAAAGCGATTCCACACATGCCTACCCAACTCAGTGCCGTGGCGGAGGGGGTGGTTTGTGCGGCGATGTCGGGGAGTACGAGGCTGGTCATGGGAACACCTGCTACGAAAAGGAAAAATCAGCGGCAGCCGCCGATCAAGCTGCAATGCAGATTGAAACGTTGCCCGCTGGAGCTCGAGACACGGCTGATGGACGTCCAGCCAACGCGCCGGCTGTAACCCACCCAGGCCTCCCCGTTGGAAGCAAGGCCGGTGAAGAACGTCAGAGGGCCGTAGCGCTCGTTGGTTTGCGCCCATAAGCGCCTGCCCGCAGCGTCGTAACCACGCAGGTACAGCGTGGTGCCGACGCTGCGCACGCTGTAGTAATTGCCGTGGCCATCCTTACAGGCCACTAAGGTGGCAGACCGTGTGCACAACGACAGATCGGCGTGCGGCAAGGCGTGGGCCAACGGGCACAGCGATACCAGCAGCGATACGAGCAAAAGACGGAGGATCATTTTGACACCGAAGGGACAGAAACGGCTTTGCGCCATTGTATTGTTATAATATAACGTATTACAAACGCATCGTTCGAATGCGCCTGTCGATGAGGCCCAACCATGTCCAACCGTCTACCCGTCACCGTGCTGTCCGGCTTTCTCGGCGCCGGCAAAAGCACGCTGCTCACCCATGTACTGCGCAATCGCGAGCAACTGCGCGTAGCCGTGATCGTCAACGACATGAGCGAAATCAACATCGACGCCAGCGACGTGCAGCGCAACGTCAGCCTCAACCGCGCCGAAGAGAAGCTGGTGGAGATGAGCAACGGCTGCATCTGCTGCACCTTGCGCGAAGACCTGCTCGAGGAAGTGGCGCGCCTGGCCCAGGAGGGGCGCTTCGATTACCTGCTGATCGAGTCCACCGGCATCTCCGAACCGCTGCCGGTGGCCGAGACCTTCACCTTTCGCGACGAACAGGGCCGCAGCCTGTCGGACCTCGCTCGGCTAGACACCATGGTCACCGTGGTCGATGCGCTCAACTTCATGGCCGACTACCAAGGCGCCGACGCCCTGGCCAGCCGTGGCGAAACCCTGGGCGAAGACGACGAGCGCTCCATCAGCGACTTGCTGATCGAGCAGGTGGAATTCGCCGACGTGATTCTGCTGAGCAAGATCGATCTGGTCAGCCAGCACGAGCGCGAAGAACTCACCGCCATCGTGCAGCGCCTCAACCCGCGTGCGCAGGTGTTGCCCATGCTCATGGGCCAGGTGCCGCTGGCGCGGATTCTCGACACCGGGCTGTTCGACTTCGAGCAGGCTTCGCAGGCGCCGGGTTGGCTGCAGGAGCTGCGCGGCGAACATGTGCCCGAGACCGAGGCTTACGGCATCGCCGCCACCACTTGGCAGGCCCGCCGTCCCTTCCACCCGCAACGCTTCTACGACTTCATCCACCAGCCGTGGCAGAACGGTCGGCTGCTGCGCTCCAAAGGTTTCTTCTGGCTGGCCAGCAAGTATCAGGAAGCCGGTAGCTGGTCGCAGGCCGGCGGCATGATGCGGCACGGTCTGGCCGGACGCTGGTGGCGCTTCGTGCCGCGTACGCAGTGGCCGCAGGACCGCGACGAGGCCGCCGAGGTCTTCAGGCACTGGACGCCTGAGGTGGGTGATTGCCGTCAGGAACTGGTGTTCATCGGCCAGGGCATCGACTTCGAACGGTTATCCACCGACCTGGAAGCCTGCCTGTTGAGCGAAAGCGAAATGGCGGCCGGCCCCATGGGCTGGCTGCGCCTGGACGACCCCTTCGGGCCCTGGACCGAGGAGGCCGCCGCATGATCGCCCAAACACGTTGCCGCGATGTCTACCAAGTGTTCGATCGCTCGCCGCAGGTACTGGCCGAAATCTTGCGCGACGAAGTCAACCTGGCGGTCTGGCAGCGCCAGTTGCCGCCCCAGGTGGAAGACTTCGCCGCCCTGGTGGTCGGCTTGGAGCGGCCGTTGGCCGACGAACGCGTCATCGAGGTCGACGAACAGCGCACACCGGTGTTGTCGGGGCTGCTCCCAGGCGCTGCCGATGTGCATGGCTACGAAGCGTTCGTCGCCGACATCACCTGGCTGGTGGCAGCCTATACCTGCCTGCTCGGTGCACGGCGGGTGGGGCTGCGCTTGAAAGTGCTGGAAGGCGCGATGTGTCCGCGCTTCCACGTTGACCATGTCCCTCTGCGATTGCTGAGCACTTATGCCGGGGCGGGCAGCGAGTGGTTGCCTGAAGGGTGCCTGGACCGTACGCGTTTGCACGCCTTTTCGGCCCCTGTGGATAAAATTCAACGGTTGTGTACGGGCGATGTGGGCATCCTTAAAGGCGAAAAATTCCAGGGAAATGAAGGGTATGGAATTATCCACAGGTCGCCCGAAACCGCTGTGGGCGAACGTCGTTTGCTGCTTAGCCTTGACTGGCTGGCGTGATCCGCCATAGTTGGGGATAACTTTATCCACGGCTGTGACCATGCTCCAGAACATTCCGACCCATCTCATCGCCGGCCCTTTGGGGGCCGGCAAGACCAGCGTATTGCGCAGCCTGTTGGCGCAGCGTCCGGCGCAGGAACGCTGGGCGGTGTTGATCAACGAATTCGGCCAAGTGGGGCTGGATGCCGCCTTGCTCAGCCGCGACGAGCCAGGGCTGCAAATCGCGGAAGTGGCGGGCGGATGCCTGTGCTGCGTCAACGGTGTGCCGTTTCAGGTCGGTTTGGGCCGACTTCTGCGGCGCATCGAGCCGCACCGCCTGTTCATCGAGCCCTCCGGCCTCGGCCACCCCCTGCAATTGCTGGAACAGCTGCGCCAGACGCCCTGGCGCGGGGTGCTGGCGGTTCAGCCGATGGTCATGGTGCTGGATGCGCAGGCATTGGCACGGGGCGAAGCCTTACCAGAAGTCCATACGTGCGCGTTGAGCGAGGCGGGCCTGTTAGTTATCAACAAGTCAGCAACTGTGGGTGATTCCCAGCGGCTGTTGATAACCTCTAAACTGCCTGAGATAGAGAGGCTGTGGACAAATCATGGCGAAATAGTTTTCCACAACTTGCCGTTCGCAGAATCGATTCATCCCGTGGAGAATTCTGCATTTGATCGGCCTGTGGATACTGATGCGAACATGGGCGTGCTCTGGAAAGATATCCACAGCCCGATTTTGCAAGCCGCCGAGGGCGAGGGCGGTTGGAGCATAGGCTGGCGCTGGCATCCCAGCCTGCAATTTTCCAGCGCTCGCATTCGAGCCATGCTCGAGCGAGAGCCTTGGAAACGCGCCAAGGGCGTCATCCACAGCGAAGCCGGCTGGACATCCTGTAACGGATTGGCGCCCGACCCTGTCGCTTGGCAGACCAGCCACTGGCGCAAAGACACCCGCCTCGAGCTGATTTTCGACCAGCCCCAGGAGGCCGAACGTCTGACCCAGGCTTTCAGCGCCTGCCTGCTGGCGTAACCCTCAGGGATGCCAACGGTCGTGCTGGCGACGCCATTGCTGCATCTCCACGACGTTGTCGGCCTTGGGCGCACTGGCGGGTGGCGTCTGGACGTCGAAGGGGTAGGGCGCCAGTTCGATCTGCATCGTGTGGGCACCGAACTGCGTGACCACCCCTGGGTGGCGCTGCTCGCCGGTCACGGTGAATTCGAAGTTGTAGATGCGCGCCAGGCGCTTTCTGCCCTTGGCGTCGCGGGCGAAGCCGATGCGCTTGAGCGCCACGGCATCGTCGAGCAATTCCAGGTCGAGCTTGGCGCAATGCTGCTTGACCCGTTCCAGCGCTTTCTCCCGCAGCCCGTGGTTGTGCCAGATCCACGCGCCGGCGCTGGCCAGCAGCATCAGGACGAAAAGGTTTTCCAGGGTCAACATGGGCTCGGCTCCAAACGGGACGGCGCAGCTTAACTGCGTCGTCGGCCTGTCGTACAGGTGGTCTTGGGGTTCATACTGCGCGGCGCGAATCCTTACCGTTTTGGAAAATCCCTGCATGAAACGTACACCGCACCTGCTCGCCATCCAGTCCCACGTCGTGTTCGGCCACGCCGGCAACAGCGCGGCGGTGTTCCCGATGCAGCGCCTGGGGGTGAACGTCTGGCCGCTCAACACCGTGCAGTTCTCCAACCACACGCAGTATGGCCATTGGGCCGGAGAAGTGCTGGCGCCGGCGCAGATTCCGGCGCTGGTGGAGGGCATCAGCGCCATCGGCGAGCTGGGCGAGTGCGACGCCGTGCTGTCGGGCTACCTGGGCAGCGCCGAGCAGGGCCGGGCGATCCTGGCCGGGGTCGAGCGCATCAAGGCCAGCAATCCCAAGGCGCTGTACCTGTGCGACCCGGTGATGGGCCATGCCGAGAAGGGCTGCAGCGTGCCGGCCGCGGTCAGCGACTTCCTGTTGCAGCATGCCTTGGCCAAGGCCGACATCCTGTGCCCCAACCAACTGGAACTGGACACCTTCTGCGGCCGCCGCGCGCAATCCCTGGAAGACTGCGTCGGCATGGCCCGCAGCCTGCTGGCGCGCGGCCCCCAGGTGGTGCTGGTCAAACACCTGGCCTATCCGGGGCGCGCCGCCGATGCCTTCGAAATGCTGCTGGTCACGGCCGAGCACACCTGGCACCTGCGCCGGCCGCTGTTGGCCTTCCCGCGCCAGCCGGTGGGCGTGGGCGACCTGACCTCAGGCCTGTTCCTGGCCCGTGTGCTGCTCGGCGACACCTGGCTGCAGGCCTTCGAGTTCGCCGCTTCGGCCGTGCATGAAGTGCTGCTGGAAACCCAGGCCTGCGCCAGCTACGAGCTGCAACTGGTGCGCGCCCAGGACCGCATCGCGCACCCGCGGGTGCGCTTCGAGGCCACGCCGCTGACGGTTTAAACGCCGTCGGTTTTCAGGTCTTTGTAGCGCTGCTCCAGTTCCTGGCGGATCTGCCGGCGCTGCTGGCCTTGCAGGAAACGCCGCTTGCTCTCGCTGTCCTGGGGCTGGCGGGGCGGCACCGGCACCGGGCGGCGCTGGTCGTCGACCGCGACCATGGTGAAGAAGCAGCTGTTGGAATGGCGCACCGAGCGCTGGCGAATGTTCTCGGTCACCACCTTGATCCCCACTTCCATCGAGGTGTTGCCGGTGTAGTTGACCGAGGCCAGGAAGGTCACCAGTTCACCGACGTGCACCGGCTCGCGGAAGATCACCTGGTCCACCGACAAGGTCACCACATAGCTGCCGGCATAGCGGCTGGCACAGGCGTAGGCCACTTCGTCGAGGTACTTGAGCAGCGTGCCGCCGTGGACGTTGCCGGAGAAGTTGGCCATGTCCGGTGTCATCAGGACGGTCATCGTCAACTGGGCGTTTCCAGGTTCCATAAGCGGCTCTTGGTGGGTTGTCGAAGGCACGGTCTTCCCCTTCAGGGTGTGGATTCGGTTACCGGACGCTGAGCGTCGCGGGCGCGTCACGCCCGGCCGTTCGAGGGCCCTGGGCGGGCGATCTGTTTCGGCATATTGCACCGACCGTTCGCGGCAGGGTGCGATGTTACCCTGACTGCGCCCATGCAACATGGGCTTACCACTTCCAGAACATTCCGTACTCGGCATTGCCCATGGCCTGGGCAGCGCCGGGACCGGCCCCGTGCATCGAACAAGGAGAACCACGCCATGCATGCCATCAGCTTCATTCAGGATCTGGCGGTGATCATGCTGGTCGCCGGGGTGGTGACGATTCTGTTCCACCGGCTCAAGCAACCGGTCGTGCTCGGCTACATCGTCGCCGGCTTCATCATCGGCCCGCACACTCCGCCCTTCGGCCTGATCCACGACGAAGACACCATCAAGATCCTGGCCGAGCTGGGGGTGATCTTCCTGATGTTCTGCCTAGGGCTCGAGTTCAGCCTGCGCAAACTGTTCAAGGTAGGCGCCACGGCGTTCATCGCAGCGTTTCTGGAAATCGTCCTGATGATCTGGATCGGTTTCGAGATCGGCCGCTGGTTCGGCTGGAGCACCATGGATTCGCTGTTCCTCGGCGCCATCCTGGCGATCTCCTCGACCACCATCATCGTCAAGGCGCTCAACGACCTGAAGATGAAGAACGAGCGCTTCGCGCAGTTGATCTTCGGCGTGCTGATCGTCGAAGACATTCTCGGCATCGGCATCATCGCCTTGCTCTCGGGCATCGCCGTCAGCGGCACGGTCAGCTCCGGCGAGGTGTTCTCCACGGTCGGCAAGCTGTCGCTGTTCATGATCGTGGCGTTGGTCATCGGCATCCTGTTGGTGCCGCGGCTGCTGGCCTACGTGGCCAAGTTCGAAAGCAACGAAATGCTGCTGATCACCGTGCTGGGCCTGTGCTTCGGCTTCTGCCTGCTGGTGGTCAAGCTCGAATACAGCATGGTGCTGGGCGCCTTCCTGATCGGCGCGATCATGGCCGAGTCGCGGCAGTTGCTGAAGATCGAACGGTTGATCGAGCCGGTGCGCGACCTGTTCAGCGCGATCTTCTTCGTCGCCATCGGCCTGATGATCGATCCGCAGGTGCTGGTCGACTACGCCTGGCCGATCGTGGTCATCACCTGCGCGGTGGTGTTGGGCAAGATGCTGTCGTGCGGCGTGGGCGCGTTCATCGCCGGCAACGATGGCCGCACTTCGCTGCGGGTGGGCATGGGTCTGTCTCAGATCGGCGAATTTTCCTTCATCATCGCGGCGCTGGGCATGACGCTCCAAGTGACCAGCGACTTTCTCTACCCGGTGGCCGTGGCCGTGTCGGCCATCACCACCCTGCTCACGCCCTACCTGATCCGCGCCGCCGATCCGTTGTCGCTCAAGCTGGGCAGGGTGATGCCCAAGCGTCTCGGCCGGGTGCTGTCGCTGTACGGCGAGTGGCTGCGCAGCATCCAGCCGCAGGGCGAGGGCGCGATGCTGGCGGCGATGATCCGGCGCATCCTGTTGCAGGTGGGGGTGAACCTGGCGTTGGTGATCGCCATCTTCTTCAGCGGTGGCTACTTCGCCAGCCGCCTGGGCCTGTGGTTGAGCCAGTGGGTGAGCGATGTCGGGCAACAGAAGGGGTTGATCTGGGGCGCGGCGCTGTTGCTATCGCTGCCGTTCCTGATCGCCGCGTACCGCAAGCTCAAGGCGCTGTCGATGCTGCTGGCGGAAATGGGCGTCACGCCCGACATGGCGGGACGGCATACGCAACGGGTGCGGCGAGTGGTCGCCGAAGTCATTCCGCTGCTGTCGTTGCTGGTGATCTTCTTCCTGCTGTCGGCGCTGTCGGCCAGCATTCTGCCGACCAACGAGCTGCTGCTGATCATCGCCGTGGTGGCCGCCGTGGTGGTGGCAGTGCTGTGGCGCTGGTTCATCCGCGTGCATACGCGCATGCAGATCGCCTTGCTGGAGACGCTGGAGAACAACCGCGACCAGTCCCACTCCTGAGAGGCGCGAAGGCCTTGTGGTATGGCAATGCTGTTCAGTCACCATTGGGGCTGCTCTGCAGCCCATCGCGGCTAAACCGGAGCGCCGGCCGGCCGCTCCTACAGGGCTGCTCTTCGGGCCATCGCGGCTGACCGGAGCCGACCGGCTTCTCCAACAGGGTAGGCGTACCCCGTAGGAGCGGCCGGCCGGCGCTCCGGTTTAGCCGCGATGGGCCGTAAAGCGGCCCCAATTGCTAACGACCCGGCATTACCGTGCTACGGAGCCTTGTATGTAGTAGTGCGGAGTATCAGCTTTCCAGCCAGACGTCCCGCGCCCAGTGCCAGACCGACTCCCAGCTCTCGTCCAGGACCAGTTCCTCTTCACCGCTCCACAGCACCACGGTGCCGTCTTCTTCCACGCAGTAGTAGTCGTCCCCGTCCTGGCACAGCGGGATGAGGTCGCGTGGCACGCCGGCGTCCCAGGCATTGGAGGCGACGTCGGGCAGATAGGTGTGCGACTGCGGGTCCGTGACGGTGACCGGCTCGAGGGAGCCATACACGACATCGCTGACGTGCAGCAGGAACTCCTTGAACACGAAAGGAATGTTGATGAACAGTTGTTCTTCGATTTCGACCAGCTGGTCTTCGTCAGGAAGCTCCAGGGGCACGGGCACAGGCTCGTTGGCTTCACGGAGCTGTTCGATCACTTCTTCCACGGTTTACATCCTCTAACCTTGTTGGCAATGCAGCGGTTTATACCCTAGTCACACGCTGGGCTTAAAGCAAAAAACCCCCGGGAGCGACCCGGGGGTTTTGTATGAAGCGCTCTGGATCAGCCGTTCTGGCGGATACCGGCGAGCAGCCAAGGCTGGTTTTCGCCCTGCGCGCGCTGCATGTGCCAGCTTTCGCTGAACGCCTCGCCCTGCTCGAAGCGCGAGGTCTTGGCCACGCCGCGGAAGGTCAGGGTGGCGATGGTCATGTCGGCGCGATCGTCGACGCCGTCGAGCTGTACGTCGAGGTCGTCGATGTAGGTCGACTTGAAGCCCTCGGTTTCGCTGGCACGTTCACGCTTGAGCGACTCGAGCAGTTGCGGGGTGACGAACTCGGCGATCTTGTCCATCTCGTTGCCATCCCAATGCTGTTGCAAGGTCTGGAAGTGCGAGCGGGCAGCGGCCAGGAAGCTGGCTTCGTTGAACCAGGCCGGCGCGTTGATCGTCGGCGCCGGGGCAGCGGTGCCACCACCGAAGGTGGGCTGCTGCACGGGCTGCTGCACTTCGCGCTGGTACGGCGCGTGGCCGGCAGGGGCCATGTCGGCCTGCTGCTTGCGGCGGCGGGCGGCGATGAAGCGGAACACCAGGAAGGCGATCAGGCCCATGATCAGGATGTCGAACAGCTGCATGCCCTGGAAGCCGTCGCCCATGAACATGGAGGCCAGCAGGCCGCCGGCGGCGATGCCGGCCAGGGGGCCGAGCCAGCGCGAAGCACCGCTGGCCGCAGCGGGGGCGCGGCCTGGCGCGGTGGCCGCAGCGCCTGGGGTTGGCGAGGCAGGCGCCGCCTGGCGGGTCTGGTGGATGGGCGCCGAGCCCGAGCTCTTGCCGCCGCCGAAACGCTTGGCGTTGGCATCGAGGCTCAGCGTCAGGCCAAGGCACAGGGCCAGGGCGATGCTAAGAAAACGTTGCATAAGTGGGATTTCCCGTCTTGTGGATTGCACGCGCGAATGGTGCACAGGTTGCTAGACCGCTGACCAGCGCCGGAGTGTTACGAGCTTTTGCCTAAATTTGTGAAGGGCCAATCTGACAGGGCCGTAGGAAAACTCCTCGGCCCCTGTAATAGGATCAGACCGGCTCGAGCTTGGCGTAGCCCAACATCAGCCATTTGCTGCCTTCTTCGAAGTTGACCTGCACCCGCGCCTGGGCACCGGAACCTTCGAAGTTGAGGATGACGCCCTCGCCGAACACCGAATGCTGCACGCGCTGACCCAGGGTGAAAGCGGTCTGCGGAATGCTGGCGTTGGCGAACAGGCTGCTGGCCGGCGTGGCGGTGGCGCCGAAGGGCCGGCTGACCGAGTTCGACAGGCGCACTTCCTGCACCAGCCCAGGCGGGATCTCGCGTACGAAACGCGACACCTTGTTGTAGGTTTCGCTGCCATACAACCGGCGGGTCTCGGCATAGGTCATCACCAGTTGGCGCATGGCCCGGGTGATGCCCACGTAGGCCAGACGACGCTCCTCTTCCAGACGCCCCGGTTCTTCCAGGCTCATCTTGTGCGGGAACAGGCCTTCTTCCAGGCCCACCAGGAACACATGGGGGAACTCCAGGCCCTTGGCGCTGTGCAGGGTCATCAGCTGCACGCTGTCTTCGTGCTCTTCGGCCTGGGCGTCGCCGGCTTCCAGCGACGCATGGCCGAGGAAGGCCGACAGCTCGGTGAGTTCGGCGTCTTCGGCGCTGGGCACGAAGTTGCGCGCCGCGCTGACCAGTTCCTCGAGGTTTTCCACCCGTGCCTGGCCCTTTTCACCTTTCTCTTCCTGGTGATACACGATCAGCCCGGACTGCTCGATGACCGTTTGCGTCATCAGGTACAGCGGCATGTCGGCCACTTTCGCCGCCAGTTGCTCGAGCAGCTCGATGAAGGCGCCCAGAGCGCTGGCCGCGCGGCCCTTGAGGCCCTTGCCGGCGAGCAGTTGGCACATGGCCTCCCACATCGACACCTGGCTGTGGCGGGCATGTTCGCGGATGGCCTCGACGGTCTTCTCGCCGATGCCGCGCGGCGGCACGTTGATCACCCGCTCCAGGGCCGCATCGTTGCCACGGCCTTCGAGCAGGCGCAGGTAGGCCATGGCGTTCTTGATCTCGGCACGCTCGAAGAAGCGCTGGCCACCGTAGATGCGGTAGGGGATGCGCTCGCGCAGCAGCGCCTCTTCGAGCACCCGCGACTGGGCGTTGGAACGGTAGAGGATGGCGATGTCGTTACGCTTGCTGCCTTGCTTGATGACGCTCTCGATGGTCTCGACCACGTAGCGCGCTTCGTCGTGCTCGTTGTAGGCGGCGTACAGGGTCAGCGGCTCGCCTTCGCCCATGTCGGTCCACAGCTCTTTGCCCAGGCGTCCGCTGTTGTTGACGATCAGGGCGTTGGCGGCCTTGAGGATGCCGCCGGTGGAGCGGTAGTTCTGCTCCAGGCGGATCAGCTCGGCGTCGGGGAAGTCAGCGGTGTACTGGTGGATGTTCTCGATCTTGGCGCCACGCCAGCCGTAGATCGACTGGTCGTCGTCGCCCACCGCCATGAGGCTGTCGCCGCCTTTGGCCAGCAGGCGCAGCCAGGCGTACTGCACGGCGTTGGTGTCTTGGAACTCGTCCACCAGCAAGTGGCGGAAGCGCCGCTGGTAGTGCTGCAGCAGGCTGGGGTTGTCGCGCCACAGGTCGAGGGCGCGCAGCAACAGTTCGGCGAAGTCGATCACCCCGGCGCGCTCGCAGGCCAATTCGTAGGCGGTGTAGACCTCGCGCATGGTAGCCAGGAACAGGTCGCCGCCGGCTTGGATGTGCTGCGGGCGCAGGCCTTCGTCCTTCTGCCCGTTGATGAACCATTGCGCTTGGCGCGCGGGCCATTTCTGCTCTTCCAGGCCCAGTTCGCGCATCACCCGCTTGACCAGGCGTTGCTGGTCGTCGCTGTCGAGGATCTGGAAATTCTGCGCCAGGCGCGCTTCCTGCCAATGGGCGCGTAGCAGGCGATGGGCCAGGCCGTGGAAGGTGCCGACCCACATGCCGGCCGGGTTGATACCCATCAGCTGTTCGATCCGCTGGCGCATTTCGGCAGCGGCCTTGTTGGTGAAGGTCACCGACAGGATCGAATGCGGCGAGGCGTGCTCGACCTGGATCAGCCAGGCGATGCGATGCACTAGCACGCGGGTTTTCCCGGAGCCGGCACCGGCCAGCACCAGTTGCCGCCCGACCTTGGCCGCTACGGCCTGGCGCTGGGCGTCGTTGAGGGAGTTGAGGAGCAGAGAGAGGTCGTCGTTAGGCATCCGGCCATTCTAGGGCCGGGGCAGGGGCGGGGCAAACGCCCGGAGACGAATAATTCGCGGTAGGAGGTAGCCGTTGATCGCCCCGATGTCGGCGGGCGCAGGCCGCAGGGTCTGGACAAAGTGCCAGGTGGGTTTAACTGGGCGCTTCGGCAGGCATGTAGTATAACTACAAGAAAGCTACATTCTGCCTGTCGATCCTTTACGAGTCCCGCCCGTGAATCTGTTGCAACACATCACCCAATCGCGCCATCTGCTGCGTAAATCGGAGCTCAAGGTCGCCGACCACGTGCTGCTGGACCCCGCCGCCGTCATGCACAGTTCGATGGCCGATCTGGCGCACAGCGTCGGCATCAGCGAACCGACCATCGTGCGTTTCTGTCGGGCGATCGGTTGCACCGGGTTCCAGGACCTCAAGCTCAAGCTGGCGCAGAGCCTGGCGGCGGGCGCCAGCTTCGGGCAGTTCGCGATCCACGAAGACGACTCGGTCGCCGACTACAGCCTGAAGATCTTCGACACCACTCTGCATACCCTGATGGAAGTGCGCGAGCACTTGGACCCCGAGGCCCTCGAACGGGCCGTGCAGGCCATGGCCCATGCCCAGCGCGTGGAGTTCTACGGTTTCGGCGCCTCCGGCGCGGTGGCGGCCGATGCCCAGCACAAGTTCTTCCGCCTGCTGCTCAGCGCCGCGGCCTATTCCGACCCGCATATGCAGGCGATGTCGGCGGTCACGCTCAAACCCGGCGACGTCGCGGTGTGCATTTCCCAGTCCGGCCGTTCCAAGGATTTGCTGATCACCGCCAACCTGGTGCGCGAAACCGGCGCCAACCTGATCACCCTGTGCCCGAGCCAAACGCCGCTGGCCGAGCTGTCCACGGTCAACCTGGCCATCGACGTGCATGAAGACACCGAAATCTACACTCCGCTGACCTCGCGCATCGCCCACCTGGTGGTCATCGACGTGCTGGCCATGGGCGTAGCCATGGCCCGTGGGCCGAACCTGGTCAACCACCTCAAGAGCGTCAAGCGCAGCTTGCGCAGCCTGCGGCTGTCGCCCAAGTCGATCAAGACGGCTGAAGATTGATCCGACACACCTGATCGTCAAATCCTGCTCACACGGCGAATTTCACGATTCTGTCATCCGCCTGGCATCAAACCGTCAAGGGCTCGCGCCAGGCTGGATTCCCGCATCCAGTCTGGGAGACAGGTCATGATTCGTGAACAAGACGGTTCGTACCAACCCAACGCCAAGTCGCGCAAGCAGCAGGAACGCGACCAGCGCCGCATGGAATATCGCCGCGCCATCGAAAGCTACTGCGACCAGCGCCAACTGCTGCGCGACATCGCCTGTTTTCCCGATTCCCCCGAGATCAGCCCCTGGCAGGTGACGGCGGCGTCCCCGAGAAGCGCTCGACAATCTCACTGATCAGCGCACGCTCGCTGCGAATGAACGCCGCGAAGGCCAGCGCCACCGGCGACTGGCGCTTGGCCTTGGACTGCACCACGCACCAACTGCGGTACAACGGCAGCTCCTCCACCGGCAGCTCCGTGAGCAGGCCCCGCGCCAGCTCCAGGCTCACCGCATGGCGGGTGAGCAGGGCGATGCCCAGCCCCGCCACCACGCACTCGCGCTGCGCTTCGCCGGAGGCCACTTCCAGCGTTTCGGCGAAGTGCACGCGCTTCTCCTTGAAGTACTCCTCGCAGGCCTTGCGCGTGCCCGACCCCTGCTCGCGCACCAGCAGGGGGTAGGGTTCCAGGTCTTGCAAGCGCAGCTGTTGGCGTTGGCTCAGCGGATGGTCGTTGGGCGCCACGGCGACGATCGGGTTGTTCAGGAAGGGCAGGAAATCCAGGCCCATGTCCTGGGGCACCATCGACATGATCAGCAGGTCGTCGCGGTTGTCCGACAGGCGCCGGATGGCCTGCGCGCGGTTGACCACCGTCAGCGTCAGGTTCACTTCCGGGTTGCGCTGCTTGAAGGCGGCGAACACGTGCGGCACGAAGTACTTGGCGCTGGATTCGATCGCCAGCTTCAACTGGCCTTGCAGCGAGCCCTGCATGTCCGACAGTTGCATGTCGAGGCTTTCCAGGCGGCCGAAGATGTCGCGGCTGGCGCGTTGCAGGGCTTCGGCCGCTTCGGTGAGGTAGAGCTTCTTGCCGACGTACTCGAACAGCGGCTGCCCGACTAGCTCCTCGAGCTGACGGATCTGCAAGCTCACGGCGGGTTGGGTCAGCGACATCTCTTCAGCGGCGCGGCTGTAGGAACGCAAGTCGCACACTTCGTTGAAAACCTGTAATTGACGCAATGTCATGCGCATCAATGACTTACGCATATTCAGCGAACCTTGGGCCATGAACGGTGTGGCAACTATAAGCTTTGCCTAATGCACGTCCTAACAAATATTGATTTTTGTTTATCATCCTACGGCGCTACGTTGCAGGTGCGACCGGCTGAAACATCCGGTCACGCGTCGAGCCCCTGATGCGGCTCGTTACGTTCCACGGCTTTGGGAAGACTCCAAGTGATAAAAAAAATCCTGATCGCCAACCGGGGTGAAATTGCGGTCCGTATCGTGCGGGCCTGCGCCGAGATGGGTATCCGTTCGGTAGCGATCTATTCCGATGCCGACCGCCATGCTTTGCACGTCAAGCGTGCCGACGAGGCCTACAGCATCGGTGCCGAGCCCCTGGCCGGTTACCTGAACCCGCGCAAGCTGGTGAACCTGGCGGTGGAAACCGGCTGCGATGCGCTGCATCCGGGTTACGGCTTTCTCTCGGAAAACGCGGAACTTGCGGAAATCTGCGCCGAGCGCGGGATCAAGTTCATCGGCCCTGCCGCCGAAGTCATTCGCCGCATGGGCGACAAGACCGAAGCGCGCCGCGCCATGATCGCGGCGGGCGTGCCGGTCACCCCCGGCACCGAAGGCAACGTGGCGGACATCCACGAGGCCCTGAGCGAAGGCGAGCGCATCGGCTACCCGGTGATGCTCAAGGCCACCTCCGGCGGCGGCGGGCGCGGCATCCGCCGCTGCAACAGCCGCGAAGAGCTGGAGCAGAATTTCCCCCGGGTGATTTCCGAGGCCACCAAGGCCTTCGGCTCGGCCGAAGTGTTCCTGGAAAAGTGCATCGTCAATCCCAAGCACATCGAGGCGCAGATCCTCGGCGACAGCTTCGGCAACGTGGTGCACCTGTTCGAGCGCGACTGCTCGATCCAGCGACGTAACCAGAAGCTCATCGAGATCGCCCCCAGCCCACAGCTGACCCCCGAACAGCGCGCCTACATCGGCGACCTGTCGGTGCGCGCGGCCAAGGCGGTGAACTACGAGAACGCCGGCACCGTGGAGTTCCTGCTCGCCGATGGCGAGGTGTACTTCATGGAGATGAACACCCGGGTACAGGTCGAGCACACCATCACCGAAGAAATCACTGGCATCGACATCGTCCGCGAGCAGATCCGCATCGCCTCGGGCCTGCCGCTGTCGGTCAAGCAGGAAGACATCGTCCACCGCGGCTTCGCCTTGCAGTTCCGCATCAACGCCGAAGACCCGAAGAACAACTTCCTGCCCAGCTTCGGCAAGATCACCCGCTATTACGCCCCCGGCGGCCCGGGCGTGCGCACCGACACGGCGATCTACACCGGCTACACCATTCCGCCGTTCTACGACTCCATGTGCCTGAAACTGGTGGTCTGGGCGCTGACCTGGGAAGAAGCCATGGACCGCGGCCTGCGCGCCCTGGACGACATGCGCGTGCAAGGGGTCAAGACCACCGCCGCGTATTACCAGGAAATCCTGCGCAACCCGGAATTCCGTAGCGGCCAGTTCAACACCAGCTTCGTCGAAGCCCACCCTGAACTGACCAACTACTCGATCAAGCGCAAACCCGAAGAGTTGGCCCTGGCCATCGCCGCCGCCATCGCCGCCCACGCAGGCCTTTGAAATTCGAGCGGCCTGCGTCCAGCCGCAAGTCGAAGCCGGTCCACCTTCACCGGCCGCTTGCAGCTGAAGAGCCTGCCGCTCAAAGGAGATAAGAATGTCCAAGAAGATCCACGTAACCGACACCATCCTGCGTGACGCCCACCAGTCGCTGCTGGCCACGCGCATGCGCACCGAAGACATGCTGCCGATCTGTGAGAAGCTCGACAAAGTCGGCTACTGGTCGCTGGAAGTCTGGGGCGGCGCCACCTTCGACGCCTGCGTGCGCTTCCTCAAGGAAGACCCGTGGGAGCGCCTGCGCAAGCTGCGCGCCGCGCTGCCCAACACGCGCCTGCAAATGCTCCTGCGCGGGCAGAACCTGCTCGGCTACCGCCATTACAGCGACGATGTGGTCAAGGCTTTCGTGGCCAAGGCGGCGGTCAACGGCATCGACGTGTTCCGCATCTTCGACGCCATGAACGACGTGCGTAACCTGCGCGTGGCCATCGAAGCGGTGAAGGCCGCCGGCAAGCATGCCCAGGGCACCATCGCCTACACCGTCAGCCCCGTGCACACCATCGAGGCCTTCGTCACCCAGGCCAAGCAGATGGAAGCCATGGGCTGCGATTCGATCGCGATCAAGGACATGGCCGGCCTACTCACGCCCTACGCCACCGGCGAACTGGTCAAGGCGCTCAAGGCCGAGCAGTCGCTGCCGGTGTTCATCCACTCCCACGACACCGCCGGCCTGGCCGCCATGTGCCAGCTCAAAGCCGTGGAAAACGGCGCCGACCACATCGACACCGCCATTTCCAGCTTCGCCTGGGGCACCAGCCACCCCGGCACCGAATCGATGGTCGCGGCGCTCAAGGGCAGTGAGTACGACACCGGCCTGGATCTGGAACTGTTGCAGGAAATCGGCCTGTACTTCTACGCCGTGCGTAAGAAGTACCACCAGTACGAAAGCGAATTCACCGCCGTGGACACCCGCGTGCAGGTCAACCAGGTGCCCGGCGGGATGATTTCCAACCTGGCCAACCAGCTCAAGGAGCAAGGCGCGTTGAGCCGCATGGGCGAAGTGCTGGCCGAGATCCCGCGGGTGCGCGAAGACTTGGGCTTCCCGCCGCTGGTGACCCCGACCTCGCAGATCGTCGGCACCCAGGCCTTCTTCAACGTGCTGGCCGGCGAGCGCTACAAGACCATCACCAACGAAGTGAAGCTGTATCTGCAAGGCGGTTACGGCAAGGCACCGGGCGTGGTCAGCGAAAGCCTGCGGCGCCAGGCCATCGGCAGCGAAGAGGTGATCGACGTGCGCCCGGCCGATCTGCTCAAGCCGGAGATGGCCAAGCTACGCGGCGACATCGGCGCCCTGGCGCGCTCTGAAGAAGACGTGCTGACCTTCGCCATGTTCCCCGACATCGGGCGCAAGTTCCTCGAAGAGCGCGAAGCCGGCACCCTCACCCCCGAAGTGCTGCTGCCGATCCCGGAAGCCGGCGCCGTGGCTGCGCCGGACGGCGAGGGCGTGCCAACCGAGTTCGTCATCGACGTGCACGGCGAGACCTACCGCGTCGACATCACCGGCGTCGGCGTGAAGGCCGAGGGCAAGCGCCACTTCTACCTGTCCATCGACGGCATGCCCGAGGAAGTGGTGTTCGAGCCGCTCAACGAGTTCGTCGGCGGCGGTGGCAGCAAGCGCAAGCAGGCTAGCGCTCCAGGCCACGTCAGCACCAGCATGCCGGGCAACATCGTCGATGTGCTGGTCAAGGAAGGCGACACGGTCAAGGCCGGCCAGGCGGTGCTGATCACCGAGGCCATGAAGATGGAAACCGAAGTGCAGGCGCCGATCGCGGGCCAGGTCGTGGCCATCCATGTGGCCAAGGGCGATCGGGTGACGCCGGGGGAAATTCTGGTGGAGGTGGAAGGCTGATAGCGGCCTGCACTAAAGGTCATGAAGGGAAAGCGCAGGCTAGTGCCGGTCAGTTGAAACCGTATTGATGCTTTGTTTCTGGTCAAGCCTCCAGCAGATGCTTTTCGCTGAAGCGCTTGGCCGTATCAAGCGGCTGATCGTTAAGAACTGGCGACCCCCATCCAGAATTTGAGTTCTACCCCTTGTTGACGCGCCAAGCCGGTCGCTTAACGAACGCGTAATCCTCAAGGGCTTGCTTACCCTGTAGGAGCGGCTTGAGCCGCGATGGCCTGCACCGCAGGCCCAAGCCAGCCACCGCGATCTGTCAGGGGTCGTGTCGCCTGGATTAGGCCGGCTTTGCCGGCCATCGCGGCTGAAGCCGCTCCCACACTAAGACGCGTGCCAACTAGAAACACAGGCCCCAAGGAATACACTGACCTGTACTCAACCCGCCGCTTGCGTCTTTGGAGCAACTGAATCCGAAGGCGAGAGGAGTAGGCGGAAGCTGTACGCCGCTCAACACCGTATTCGCACCCTTAGGCCTGCAGATAGGCATAGTGAAGGGGCCTGGCCGTACCCGATAAAGTCCAGTCGGACATAAGCGCCTAGCGCTGATACCCCTTGCCGAAATGCCGCTCCAACCGCGCCTGCACCAACTCCAACGCAATCGACAGCAGCCAGTAGATCACCGCCGCCGTGGTCAGCATTTCCAGATAGCGGTAGCTGGAGCGGCCGTAGGATTGCGCCAGGAACATCACTTCCCACACGCCCATCACCGACACCAGCGACGAGTCCTTGAGCATGGAAATGAACTGGTTGGCGGTGGGCGGAATGATGGTGCGCATGGCTTGGGGCAGGGTGACGTGCCAGAAGATCGTGCCGGGGCGCATGCCCAAGGCCAGGGCGGCCTGGCGCTGACCCTGGGCGACGCCGATGATGCCGGCGCGGAAGATTTCGCTGAGGTAGGCGCCGTAGTTCAGCGACAGGGCGATGATGCCGGCGCTGATCGCGCCCGGCACCAGGCCGATCTGCGGCAGGCCCAGGTAGATCAGCAGGATCTGGATCAGCAGTGGCGTACCGCGGAAGAACGAGGTGTAGAAGCTGGCGATGCCCAGCAGCACCGCGCTGCGCGACAAGCGCGCCAGCGCCGCGGCGAAGCCCAGGGCCACCGACACCACGATCGAACACAGGCACAGGAACAGCGTCAGTGCCGCGCCTTGCAGAAAGCCGTTGGGGCCGAGCCTGAAGCCTGCCAGGTTGGGAAACTTCTCGACGATGATCGCGAACTGCAGATCGAAGCTGAGGAAGAACCCCACGAACACCGCCAGCAAAGCCAGCCAGGTCAGGTACAGGCGCGTGCGAAAGCCGAACAGGCGCGGGCCTGGCGCATGCGTGTTAGGCCCCGATTCAGGTCGATGGCTACTCATTTACTGATGTCGGCACCGATCCACTTCTGCGACAGGCGCGCCAGGGTGCCGTCGGCCTTGAGTTCGGCGAACACCGCGCGAACCTTGGCGTCCCACTCCGGGTCGCCTTTTTCGATGGCCACCGAATTGGGCTCTTCGTACAACGGCGCACCGGCCAGCTTGAAGCGTTTGTCCTGGTTCAGGCGCGGCTGGGCGGTGACCAGGTTGGTGAGGATGGCGTCCAGGCGCACGCCGGCACCCAGGCCCAGGTCCTGGAAGGCTACGTTGTCGGTGTCGTAGGGGGCGATCTGCACCATGTCGAAGGGGTAGTCGATCTTCTTGTCTTCGGCGCCCTCGATCACCAGGTTCTTGTTCAGGTAGCTCTCATAGCTCGACGCGCTGGTCAGGCCGACCTTCAGGCCGTCGAGGTCCTTGGCCGAATGGATGCGCTCGTCCTTGGTGTTGACTACGATCACCGCAGGCGAGGCGTAATACTCCACCGGGAAGTCGAACACCTGCGCGCGCGCCTTGCTCGGTGTCATCGAGCAGATGCAGATGTCGTAGCGGCCGCTCCAGCGCCCGGCGGCGATCACGTCCCAGGAAGGGGTTTCCAGGCGCAGCTTGACGCCCAGCTTGTCGGCCACGGCCTTGGCGACGTCCACGTCGAAACCGTCCAGCTGGTTCTGCGCGTTGAGGAAGGAAAACGGCGGATAGCTCTCCATCAACACGTTGACCAGCTCCTTGCGCGATTCCACCCGCTCCAGCGTTTCGCCCGCATGGGCTTGGGTCACGACGCTCAAGGCCAGCAGGCCTGCACTCAGAAGGGCGGGAAAACGCATGGATATACCTGAAATAGTTTTAAAAAATTCGAATGGCGATATTTAATAGTTATAACTATTAAGTCACTAGTGAATTTTATTCATATCGATAGCAGTGGAAATTATATGAGCGAACGTCCGTTAATCATTCTCGACGGTGGCATGGGCCGCGAACTCCAGCGCCGTGGCGCACCGTTCCGTCAGCCCGAGTGGTCGGCATTGGCCTTGAGCGAGGCACCGGAAGCGGTGGTGGCCGTGCATAGCGCGTACATCGAAGCGGGCGCCAGTGTCATCACCAGCAACAGCTACGCGGTGGTGCCGTTCCACATCGGTGAGGAGCGTTTCGCCGCCGAAGGCCAGGCCCTGGCCGCGACGGCGGGCCAATTGGCCCGCAGCGCCGCCGACATCGGCGCGCAGCCGGTGCGCGTGGCCGGCTCGCTGCCGCCGCTGTTCGGCTCCTACCGTCCCGACCTGTACACCGCAGAGCGGGTCGACGAGGTGCTGACGCCTTTGCTGCGCGGTCTGGCGCCCTACGTGGACCTGTGGCTGGCCGAAACCCAGAGCGCCATCGCCGAGGTGCAGGCCATCCGCGCGCGCCTGCCGCAAGACGGCAAACCGTTCTGGGTGTCCTTCACCTTGCAGGACGAAGACACCGACGACAACCCGCGCCTGCGCTCCGGCGAGCCGGTCAGCGCAGCGGCCGAGGCGGTGGCCGCGTTGGGCGTGCAGACCTTGCTGTTCAACTGCAGCCAGCCCGAAGTCATCGGCGCGGCCATCGATGCGGCCAAGGCGGTGTTCGCGCGCCTGGGCGTGGACATCGCCATCGGTGCCTACGCCAACGCTTTCCCGCCGCAACCCAAGGACGCCACGGCCAACGATGGCCTGGACGAACTGCGCGACGACCTCGACCCACCCGGCTACCTGCGCTGGACCCAAGACTGGCGCGCCCGCGGCGCCAGCCTGCTGGGCGGTTGCTGCGGCATCGGCCCCGAGCACATCGCCCAACTCAAGGCCAACCTGCGCTGAGCCCTACAGGTTGCGGCGGAACTGAATGAATCCCGGCCGCTCCGCCACCTGCTCGTAGAGGCCGATGGCGGTGGCGTTGGTTTCGTGGGTCAGCCAGTGCACCTTGCCGCAGCCGGCCGCCTGGGCCGTGTGGTAGACGTGCTCGATCAACTGCCGACCGATGCCCAGGCCGCGCTGCCGAGCATCGACGTACAGGTCTTGCAGGTAGCACGAGTTGCCGATGCTCCAGTTCGAGCGGTGGTAGATCCAATTGACCATCCCCACGGCCTTGCCATCGACCCAGGCCAGCGCCGAATGGGTCGGTTCGCTGGGGTCGAGCAGGCGTTGCCAGGTGCTGGCGCTGATCTCGTCGGCCAGATCGGTTTCGTAGAAGTTCAGGTACGCCTGCCACAGGGCCAGCCAGGCGGCATGGTCGTCGGCGGTGACGGGGCGTAGGGTGACGTTCGGCATGTTGGTGCTCCTTAAAGGGCGCGCATCTGCGCTGCGAGTGCATTGTTCGAAGGATCGGAGCTGGCGCCCAGTGCCTCACGCACACCGGCGAGGTCTGCGGCCGAGCGGTTCTGGCTGAGCTTGCGCGTGCCCTGCAAGCGGGTGATGGGCAGGCGAATGCCGACGATGGCGCGCAGCATGCCTTCGAGGTAGTCGGCAGGTGCGTCCGCCACCTGCCACGGCACGGGCCGCGAGCGTTCATGGCGCTCGCTCAATTCGCTGACGATGGCCAGCAGTGGCGCCGCCTGGTGGATCACCTCGACCGGGCCATGGGCGTGCACGGCGGTATAGTTCCAAGTGGGCACCACCTTGGGGTTGCTCGCCTTGCTGGGGTAGTACCCGGGGCTGACATAAGCGTCGGGCCCGGGAAACACCAGCAGCGCTTCGAGACCGTGCGCGAAATCGCGCCACTGCGGGTTGGCACGGGCAAGGTGCGCATAGACCATGCCGAACGGGCCTTCGTCGGTTTTCACCAGGACGGGCAGGTGGGTCGCTTGCAACCCTGCGGGCCCTTGGCTGACGAGTATCGCCAAGCGTGTGTCCAGCATGTGTCCGTGCAGAAGTTCGAGATCGTGTTCCTGGTGGGGTTTGCTCGCGTACATGGCGCTGATCCTTGTGGAGTACGGCCATCCTAGGCAGGCTAATGGTTCGTTATAAGCACCATTACCTATCGATTTCATAGGACCAATCCTGTGCGCCAGCCTACCCATGCGTTGCCCTTCGACCCGGCGGGGCTCGTGCTCGACCGCCGTCGTGGTCTCAGCCAACAGCTCTACCAAGCCCTGCGCGAGCGTGTGCTGGATGGGCGTCTGGGTAGCGGCACGCGGCTGCCTGCCACTCGCGACCTGGCGCAGATGCTGGGGCTTTCACGCAACAGCGTGATGCGTGCTTACGATCAGCTGTATGCCGAGGGCTTCATCGAAAGCCGGGTAGGCGACGGCACTTACGTCAGCCACCTCGAAAAACTATCCACACATCTGTCCACAGGGTTATCCCGTAGGTTATCAACAGGTTTATCCACATTCTGCACATCTGATACTGAGCATTCATCCAGCTCGAGCGACCTCATCGACCCTTTGAACCGGCTAAAAAACCATCACCTGCCACTGCCAAGCACGGGTCAACCAAGGGCTTTTCGCGTCGGCGTGCCGGCCTTCGATCTGTTCCCGTTCGACGTGTGGGCCAAGCTGCAAGCGGGTTTCTGGCGCAACCCTGACCCTGCGCAGCTCGGGTATGGAAACCCGGCAGGGGAACCTGCCCTGCGCGAATTGATCGCTACCTACTTGCGTCGCTCGCGTGGTCTCACCTGCACTGCTGAACAAATTGTGATCACCAGCGGCTCGCAGCAAGCCATCAGCCTTTGTGCACAGCTGCTGGTACGGCCTGGGGACCGCATCGCTGTGGAAAACCCAGGCTACCGCGCTGCGGGTAATGCCTTCGCCCTGGCCGGGGCTCGTGTGCTGGGCGTACCGGTCGATGAGGACGGAATGGACTGCGCGTACCTGGCTGCGCTCGGCGATTGCCGCTTGGCCTATGTCACGCCTGCGCACCAGTACCCCACCGGCGTCACCCTGAGCCTGGCCCGGCGCCTGGCGCTGCTGGCCTGGGCCGAACGCCAGGACGGCTGGATCGTCGAAGACGACTACGACGGCGAGTACCGCTACAGCGGTGCGCCCCTGGCGCCATTGGCGGCGTTGGACCGGCATGGCCGCGTGTTGTACGTCGGCACCTTCGGCAAGGTCGCCTTTCCGGCCTTGCGCCTGGGCTACCTGGTGTTGCCGCCCCGTCTGGTGCAGGCGTTCAGCCAGGCCAAGGCGTTGGCCGTGCGACATTCGGAGGTCGGCAGCCAATGCGTCATGGCGCAATTCATGGCCCAGGGGCATTTCCAGCGGCACATCCGCCGTATGCGCAAGGCGGCGCTGAGCCGGCGCAACGTGCTCAAGGCGGGCTGGCCGACGGACGTACCGGGGTTGGCGGCCATGCCCGAGATCGCGGCAGGGCTGCACGTCCGGCTGGTTGTGGATAACTTTGCCAGAGAGCAGGAACTGGTGGCCCGGGCGGCTGGGGTAGACGTCGAGATCAATCCCTTGAGCGGTTACTGGCTCGAAGACAGCGACGCGCCGCTCGACGCCCGGGCAGGCCTGGTGCTGGGCTTTGCGGCGGTACCGGAAGGGCAGATCGCCGAGGCCCTGATGCGTTTGCGCAAGGCCTGGCGCAGGTAGGTGACCGGAGTCTGCGGGCAATACCCGCTGACCTCGGCGACTACGTCCTTAGGTGCCTGATGCACATCGAACGCGTCTGCTGGCGGCTCGATGTCGTGCGCCAAGCATACCCCTTCGAGCCGTCACCAAGCGCTGTGCTTCAGGTGCCCGACTTGATCCGCGTCCAAGCCCGCGTCCGCGCCCGCTCGGCATCACGCGGCAAGGGCTTCAAGGTGTACAGCTTGGCCATCGTCTCGGCGCTCGGGTACAGGTTGGGGTTGTTGCGGATGGCCGGGCTGACCTTGTCTGTGGCGTCCTTGTTGGGGTTGGGGTAGCCGACGAAATCGCTGATCGGCGCGATCACCTCGGGGCGCAGCAGGTAGTCGATGAAGGCGTGGGCGTCGTCCGGGTTGGCGGCGTTCTTTGGAATGGCCAGCATGTCGAACCAGATCGGCGCGCCTTCCTTGGGCAGGCGCATGTCCACCACCACGCCGTTGCCGGCCTCGCGCGCGCGGTTGGCGGCCTGGGAGAAGCTGCCCGAGTAGCCGACCGCCACGCAGATGTCGCCGTTGGCGATGTCGGCCATGTATTTGGAGGAGTGGAAGTAGGTGATGTAGGGGCGGATCTTCAGCAGCAGGTCCTGGGCCTTCTTGTAGTCGGCGGGCTGTGCACTGTTGGGGTCCAGGCCCAGGTACGCCAGCGCCAGAGGCAGGATCTCGGAGGGCGAGTCGAGCAACGCCACGCCGCAACCCTTGAGCTTGGAGAGGTTCTCCGGCTTGAAGATCAGGTCCCAGCTGTCCACTGGCGCGGCGTCGCCCAACGCGGCCTTGACCTTCTCCGGGTTGAAGCCGATCAGCACGGTGCCGTACATGTAGGGCACGGCGAACTTGTTGCCCGGGTCGTTGCCCTCGATCAGCTTCATCAGGGCCGGGTCCAGGTGCTGCCAGTTGGGCAGCTTGCTGCGGTCCAGCGGCTGGAACACCCCGGCCTCGATCTGCTTGGCGAGGAACACGTTGGACGGCACCACCACGTCGTACCCGGAATTACCGGTCAGCAGTTTGGCTTCCAAGGCTTCGTTGGTGTCGAAGATGTCGTAGACCAGGTTGACCCCACTGCCTTGCTTGAAGTCGGTGAGGGTCTGCGGGGTGATGTAGTCGAACCAGTTGTACACGCGCAGGGTGCGCTGTTCGGCCTGGGCGTCAAGCGCGCCGCCCAGCAGCAGGCCGGCGGCGAGGAGCGGGGCGAAGACAGAGGTGCGTCGCAGCATGTTCAGGCTCCCGATTGCGCGCGCTGGAAACCTTCCAGCACATTGACTGCGTTGATACCGATTTCCGCTACCGCGTAACCCCCCTCCATGACGAACAGGGTCGGCTTGCCGAGCCGGGCGATACGCTCGCCCATGGCCAGGTAGTCGGGGCTGTCGAGCTTGAACTGCGAGATGGGATCGTCCTTGAAGGTGTCCACACCCAAGGAAATCACCAGCACATCCGCGTCGAAGCCGGCGATGCGTTCGCAGGCCTGGTCCAGCGCGACGCTCCAGGCCGCCCAGTCGCTGCCGGCCGGCAGTGGGTAGTTGAAGTTGTAGCCAACGCCTGCACCTTCGCCGGTCTCGTCGGCATAGCCGAGGAAGAACGGGAATTCCGCCTGGGGATCGCCGTGGATCGAGGCGAACAGCACGTCGTTGCGGGCGTAGAAGATGTCTTGCGTACCGTTGCCATGGTGGTAGTCGACGTCGAGGATGGCCACCCTGCGCCGACCCTGGTCGAGAAAGGCTTGGGCGGCGATGGCGGCGTTGTTCAGGTAGCAGTAGCCACCCATGACTTCGGCAGCGGCGTGGTGCCCCGGCGGGCGGCACAGGGCGAAGGCGGCAGAGGCGCCTCGTTCGATGGCAGCCTGGGCGGTCAGCGCGACTTGCGCGGCGCTGTAGGCGGCCTGCCAGGTGCCGGCGGTGATCGGCGCGCCGGCGTCGAAGCTGTAATAGCCCAGTTCGCCCAGCAGGCTGGTGGGCTTGAGCGAGCGCAACGTGCGCGCCGGCCAGGTGAAGGGCAGCAGGTCGCCGTCGCGGCCCAGCTGCGCCCAGCGCGCCCAGGCGCCCTCGAAGAAGTCCAGATAGGCGGCGCTGTGGACGCGTTGCAGCGGTGCGCGGCCGAAATCGGTGGGGCCGCGCACTTCGCCCAATTGGCGCGCTTTGACCCGTTCGAGCACGTGGTCGGCCCGCGCCGGCATTTCGAAGCACGGCATCAGCTGGCCGTCCATCAACTCGCAGCGGCCGTGGTGCAGGCGGTGGTCATCCGAATAGATCGTCAGCATGTGGGGTCTCCGGTTCACTGGCGTGCGGCCATTGTGCTGGGTGCGACAGGCGAGCCTGGACGGTGCGTGCGGCCAAAAAGGGATGGATATGGCCAAGCCGTGTGCCTGACCTTCAGCCTCGGTAGTGCCGCGGCGCCATGCCGCTCCAGCGCTGGAAGGCGTGCCGGAAGCTCGCCGTCTCGCTGAAGCCCAGGGCCTCGGCGATGCGGTGGATCGGCACCTGGGCTTCGGTCAGCAATTGCTTGGCACGTTCGAAGCGCAACTCGTCGAGCAACTGTTGGTAGCTGCTGCCCAGGCTGTGCAGGTGCCGGCGCAGGGTGCGCGAGGAACAGTTCATCTGCCGCGCCAGGCCCTCCAGCCCGGGCGCGGCGTCGAGCTGCTGCTGCAGCAACAGACGGATGCGCCCGAGCCAGGCCTGGCGGCCGGTGAATTCCAGGTTCAGGCGTCGGCAGCGCTCGGCCATGGCCTGGTGGGTGATGGGGTCGGCCAGGGGCAGCGGGGTGTCCAGCCAATGACGGTCGAAAGCGAAGGCGTTGTCGTCGGCCTGGAAGGTCAGCGGGCCGGCGAAGGTCTGTGCGTAGGCCGGTCGATAGGCCGGGCGCGGGTGCTGGAAGCGCGCGCCCAGCAGCGGCAGCGGGCGGCCGAGCAGGTCGTCGCAGATGACCTTGAGCGACACCAGGCAGAACTCGGCGTTGAAAGCCGCCAGGCCCGGCGCGTCATGGTGTTCGCTGGCGCTGAGCCAGACCCGGGGTCCGTCTTCGATCAGGCGCAGCTGGAACATTGTTCCCAGCAGTGCCGGAAAGTGCAGCGCCAGGCGCAGGGCGTCACCCAAAGTGGCACTGGAGAGCAGGGCATAGCCGAGCATGCCGTAGCTCGACACATGCATGCGCCGCCCCAGTTCCAGGCCGATGTCGGCACGCAGGGCCACAGCGTTGGCGCACACCTGCAACTCCTGCTGGGTGGTGATGCGCGCGTCGGCGCGGCCCAGGTCGGCGGGGGTGATGCCGCTGCCGTCGAGCAGCAGACGCGCATCGACGCCGCGCGCTGCGAACGTCGTGAGGATCAGCGAAACCGCGTTGAGGGTGGTGAGGTGGCTGTGCAGCATGCTGGCTGTCCGAGGGGGCTGGAAGCCATAGGAGAGCAAGTTGTATGCCGGGTGGGTGGTTACCGATGACGAAGAGAGGAGATCCGTGATCTGTTTCGCTACGATCGGGGGCTTTTTCTGAAAATTACTCAGACGAAGGCTAAGCGAGGCCGATGGCGGCCTTGTAAAAGTAGGGGGGGTGCCGAGCCTGGAATGGCGACACAGGCGATTTCAAAGTGGCATGGAAAAGCATAAGGAATTTTCAGACAACGCCTAGTGACCCTGCAGGCCAGCGTGGGTCTGGAAATAAATATTGTTATAAGGAAAACTCGCCTGACCTGACCAGTGCTCAGAAGCCGGAGGAGCCTACCCGCCAGGCTAGCGTTTTTCAATTGCAGCAGCGAGTACGCGTATTCACTAATCCCGGAAAGACAAAGACACCCTGCGGTACATCAGTCTTGGACAGTGTCTGACTGACAGTGACCGCTAGCTCAGTGACACAGCATTCGCGATGACTTTGATAGGTAGGAACATCGGAATACATCCGGCTGGAGCCGAGGGGTTGTCCAACTTCTTGAATCCCAACTTAGCATAAAATGCTTCCGCGCTTTCCACCGCGTCGAGATACAAGCCCTTTACAGGAATGATCTCGTGGACACGCAGTGTATTTTCCAGCGTATGCATCAGCAACTCAGTACCAATACCAAGACCTTGATACTTGCCATCCACAGCCAGCACGCTCAGCTTCACGGCCGGAACCTCACGGGGCTGGTTGCTCTGCGGGGCCACCGCGGCCACTGCCTTACGGACGAGGAATTCGAACGTGTACGTGCAAAATCCGAAAAGCTCGCCCTGTTCATTGACAACGCCCAGCGCTCCCACATTCTCGCTTTTCAGTGCACGCTTCAATTTGGAAAAGAAGTAGTTATCAAGGGCGGGCTGGCCACAAGAAAAGCTTTTCGAGAGTTTGTAGTTCTCGATATTGTCTTTGAGTTGATTGTCAACTACGTAATTTTCGTTCTCTTGCGCTTGTGCGCTCATTTTTCAGCCTCATCAATCGCACCAATTCATCGGTTGGCGTTGCATCGGTTTCACTGTCTCGTAAAACCTCATGCAGTCTCTCGAACGCTCTACTGGAGAGCTGGAGCCTGTTGTAACTCGACATGACAGCTTCTGCTTTTTCAAAGGCAGACGACATGATGAACGACGTCATGTCCAAGCCTGAGATAGCAGCAGCTTTACGGATGAACTCCTTTGCGAATTCGGTCGTTTTCAGATCTAAACGAGCGCTTTTGCTAGCGTCTAAGCTATCGACGGGGGTTGCCATATTTTTCACCTACAGAGGTATCAAGTAAAATTAGAATTCCTTTTTCTAGTTAATTCCAGAGTGCGCAACTCTGCGTCCCGAGGCTGGGGTATTACACATTACATTTTCCTCTCCATGGAATTGAACAAGTCTTTGGACTTCGTACGTACGATACCCGTACCGAAATCGCTTGTAAAGCGTGTACGGTTCCCGTACGTACAGGCTGTGAATCTTGCGGGCGCCTAGTCACAACCTTCAACCCAAGCCCAACCGACAGCGATATCGCTTGTGTTTCCAGGGTTTCGCAAAGAATAAAAAAAGGGCCCGGCGCATGTGCGCGGGCCCTCGAAAGGTGAGGAGGTGTCTAGTCCCCCCGACCTGGTGAGACGGGTGTTGCGGTCGGTTACGCTTTCAGCGGCACCAGACGTGGAGCGATCATGTTTTCCGGGCGCAGGATGTCGTCGAGCATCGCTTCGTCCAGCAACTGTTCCTCGCGCACCAGTTCCAGCACGCCGCGGCCGGTTTCCAGGGCGACGCGGGCGATACGGGTGGCGTTTTCATAGCCGATGTACGGGTTCAGCGCGGTGACCAGGCCGATGGAGTGCTCGACCAGTTCGCGGCAGCGCTGTTCGTTGGCGGTGATGCCGACGATGCAATGCTCGCGCAGCATGTCCATGGCGCGTTGCAGCAGGCGGATCGAGTCGAAGATCTTGTAGGCGATCAGCGGCTCCATCACGTTGAGCTGCAGCTGGCCGCCTTCGGCCGCCACGGTCAGCGCCAGGTCGTTGCCCATGATGGCGAAGGCCACTTGGTTGACGGCCTCCGGAATCACCGGGTTGACCTTGCCCGGCATGATCGAGCTGCCCGGCTGGCGCGCCGGCAGGTTGATCTCGTTGATGCCGGTGCGCGGGCCGCTGGACAGCAGACGCAGGTCGTTGCAGATCTTCGACAGCTTGACCGCCGTGCGCTTGAGCATGCCGGAGAACAGCACGAAGGCGCCCATGTCGGAGGTGGCTTCGATGAGGTCGGCGGCCGGCACCAGCGGCTGGCCGCTGATCAGCGCCAGGCGCTGCACGGCCAAAGCCTGGTAGCCGGGGTCGGCGTTGATGCCGGTACCGATGGCGGTGCCGCCCAGGTTGATTTCGGTGAGCAGTTCCGGTGCCAGCGAACGCAGACGGTTGAGATCTTCGGTCATGGTGGTGGCGAAGGCGCGGAATTCCTGGCCCAGGGTCATCGGCACGGCGTCTTGCAGCTGGGTGCGGCCCATCTTCAGGACGTGGTTGAACTCCTCGCCTTTGGCGGCGAAGGCCTGGATCAGGCTGTCGAGGCTGGCCAGCAGCGCGTCGTGGCCCAGCAGCAGACCCAGACGGATCGCGGTGGGGTAGGCGTCGTTGGTCGACTGCGCCATGTTCACGTCGTTGTTGGGGTGCAGGTACTGGTACTCGCCCTTCTGGTGGCCCATGGCCTCCAGCGCGATGTTGGCGATTACCTCGTTGGCGTTCATGTTGGTCGAGGTGCCGGCCCCGCCCTGGATCATGTCGACCACGAACTGCTCGTGGTAGTCGCCCTTGATCAGACGACCGCAGGCGGCGCTGATGGCGGCGTGCTTGGCATCGCTCAGGTGGCCCAGCTCACGGTTGGCGTCGGCGGCGGCCTGTTTGACCATGGCCAGGCCCACGACCAGCTTCGGGTAGTGCGACAGCGGCACGCCGGAGAGGTGGAAGTTGTTGGCGGCGCGCAGGGTCTGGATGCCGTAGTAGGCATCGGCAGGGACTTCCAAGGTGCCAAGCAGATCTTTTTCGACGCGGAACGATGCAGCAGCGGACATGATGGATATCATCTCGAGTTGGCCCCGGCATGTGCCGGAATGCCGCCAATCCTAGGCCTGCGCGGTTTTTGCGGCCAATGCTGATGCACGCTAACCTATGCACAAACGGCATACCGATTGATGTGACGCGGATTGATCAACGAGCGTGTTCCATTTTGGTGCGCGCGGGAGACGAGCTTCATGAACCTCGAAAGCAAATGGCTGGAAGATTTCAGCGCCTTGGCGGCCACCCGCAGCTTTTCCCAGGCCGCCGAGCGGCGCTTCGTCACCCAGCCGGCCTTCAGCCGCCGTATCCGCAGCCTGGAGGCCGCGCTGGGCCTGACCCTGGTCAACCGGTCGCGCACGCCCATCGAGCTGACCGAAGCCGGGCAGCTGTTTCTGGTCACGGCGCGTACCGTGGTCGATCAGCTGGGCGAAGTGCTGCGCCATTTGCACCACCTCGAAGGCGGGCAGGGCGAGGTGGTGCAGATCGCCGCCGCGCACTCGCTGGCCTCGGGGTTCTTCCCGCACTGGGTGGCGCAACTGCGCAACGACGGCCTCAACATCGCCACGCGCATGGTCGCCACCAACGTCGGCGAAGCCGTGCATGCCCTGCGCGAGGGCGGCTGCGACCTGATGCTGGCCTTCTACGACCCCGATGCCGCCTTGCAGATGGACGCCGAGATCTTCCCTTCGCTGCACATGGGCACCACGGAAATGCTGCCGGTGTGCGCCGTGGGCGACGACGGCAAACCGCTGTTCGACCTGGAGGGCGACACCAGCGTGCCATTGCTGGCCTACAGCGCCGGCGCGTTTCTCGGGCGCTCGGTCAGCCTGCTGCTGCGCCAGCGCAGCCTGCGCTACACCACGGTGTGCGAGACGGCCATGGCCGACAGCCTGAAGAGCATGGCGCTGGAAGGCATGGGCGTGGCCTGGGTGCCGCGCCTGTCGATGCGCGGTGAGTTGGAGCGCGGCGAGCTGGCCATCTGCGGCGCGGCGCAGTGGCACGTACCGCTGGAGATTCGTCTGTACCGCTGCGCCCTGGTGCGCAAGGCCAACGTGCGTCTGTTGTGGCGCAAGCTGGAATCGGCCGGCAACCAGGGTTGAGGCGCGGTGGCGAAGGGAGAAAAGTTGTCTCGCGAGACAGCTTGCCCTTTGATCCGCTCTGTGCTTGCGGGGGTGTGCGGCCCGCACCGCACTAGGCTATAATCCCGCGCCTTCGGCCGCACCGGTCGATCAGAATCCATACGACAAGCCACGCCGGTTCCCAGCGTGGCTTGTTGCTTTTAGCGCGCCGGCAGGCGCTTGCAGGAGAGGCTCGACGATGAGTGCACTGGTTGGCGTGATCATGGGCTCCAAGTCCGATTGGTCCACCCTTAGCCACACCGCCGATATGCTGGAAAAACTCGGCATTCCCTATGAGGTGAAAGTGGTCTCGGCGCACCGTACGCCGGATCTGCTGTTCCAGTACGCGGAAGAGGCCGAAGGCCGCGGCATCGAGGTGATCATCGCCGGTGCCGGCGGCGCGGCGCACCTGCCGGGCATGTGCGCGGCCAAGACCCACCTGCCGGTGCTGGGCGTGCCGGTGCAGTCCTCGATGCTCTCGGGCGTCGACTCGCTGCTGTCGATCGTGCAGATGCCCGCCGGTGTGCCGGTGGCGACGCTGGCCATCGGCCGCGCCGGGGCGGTCAACGCCGCGCTGCTGTCGGCCAGCATCCTGGGCGCCAAGCATCCGCAGTTCCACGCCGCGCTCAAGCAGTTCCGCACGGAGCAGACCGACACCGTGCTGGACCATCCCGATCCGCGTCAGGCCTGAGGCTCACATCCATGAAAATCGGTGTAATCGGCGGCGGCCAGCTCGGCCGCATGCTGGCCCTGGCGGGCACTCCGCTGGGCATGAACTTCGCTTTCCTCGACCCGGCGCCGGACGCCTGCGCCGCCCCTTTGGGCGAGCACCTGCGTGCCGACTACGGCGACCAGGACCACCTGCGCCAACTGGCCGATGAAGTCGACCTGGTAACGTTCGAATTCGAGAGCGTGCCGGCCGAAACGGTGGCCTTCCTCTCGCAGTTCGTCCCGGTCTACCCCAGTGCCGACGCCTTGCGCATCGCCCGCGACCGCCTGTTCGAAAAGAGCCTGTTCCGCGACCTGGGCATTCCCACCCCGGCCTTCGCCGACATCCTCTCCCAGGCCGACCTCGAAGCCGCGGTCGCCAGCATCGGCCTGCCGGCCGTGCTCAAGACCCGCACCCTGGGTTACGACGGCAAGGGCCAGAAGGTGCTGCGCAGCGCCGCCGACGTGGTCGACACCTTCGCCGAACTGGGCAGCGTACCGTGCCTGCTGGAAGGCTTCGTGCCGTTCACCGGCGAAGTGTCGCTGGTGGCCGTACGCGGCCGCGACGGCGAAACGCGCTTCTACCCGCTGGTGCACAACACCCACGACAGCGGCATCCTGCGCCTGTCGGTGGCGAGCGACGCGCACCCCTTGCAGGCGCTGGCCGAAGACTACGTCGGCCGGGTGCTGGAAAAACTCGACTACGTCGGCGTCATGGCCTTCGAGTTCTTCGAGGTCGACGGTGGGCTGAAAGCCAACGAAATCGCGCCACGCGTGCACAACTCAGGGCACTGGACCATCGAAGGCGCCGAGTGCAGCCAGTTCGAGAACCACCTGCGCGCCGTGGCCGGGTTGCCGCTGGGTTCGACCGCCAAGGTCGGCGAGAGCGCCATGCTCAACTTCATCGGCAGCGTGCCCGATGTGGCCAAGGCCGTCGCCATCGACGATTGCCACCTGCACCACTACGGCAAGGCCTTCAAGGCCGGGCGCAAGGTCGGCCATGCCACCCTGCGCTGCGCGGACATGCCTGCCCTGCGGGCCAGGATCGCCGAGGTAGAGGCTTTGATCGCGGCGAATTGAACCTCGTCGGCCTTCCTGCCCTCTGAGATGACACACGCCAACGGCCCACGCGGCCGTCGGTGCGTTTCATTTATCTAGGAGGGATCGCCAATGGGCATCATCGGAACTATCTTCATCGGCTTCATCGTCGGCCTGCTGGCACGCTTTCTGAAGCCCGGCGACGACAGCATGGGCTGGATCATGACCATCCTGCTGGGTATCGCAGGCTCGCTGGTCGCCACCTACGGCGGCCAGGCACTGGGCATCTACCACGCGGGCGAAGCGGCAGGCTTCTTCGGTGCGCTGGTCGGCGCCATCATCCTGCTGGTGATCTACGGCTTCATCAAGAAGCGCTGATTGCAGATAGAATGCCCGGCAATTCATCCCACTGAGTTGCCGAGCATTCCATGCGCGCGTTCCTGCTCTTCCCGCTTATCCTGGCCAGCACCCTGGTCCACGCCGAACTCCCCGAAACCGACTGGCTGGAACTGATGCCCAAGTCGGACCAGAAAGCCCTCGAAGCCATGCCCGAGATCGACCATGACTCGCCCGAGGCCATGGGTACCTTCACCGCCAAGGGCGGCTTGAAGCAGAGCAAGGGCTTGCCCGCCGTGATGTATTCCACCAAGACCGTCGCCACGATGGATGGCAAGCGCATCCGCCTGGGCGGCTATCCGGTGCCGCTGGAAAGCGACGCCAAGGGCAACAGCACGCTGTTCTTCCTGGTGCCCTATCCGGGCGCCTGCATCCACGTCCCGCCACCGCCGCCCAACCAATTGGTGCTGGTGCGTTATCCGAAAGGACTGAAGATCGACGACATCTACACGCCGCTGTGGGTCACCGGGCCGTTGAAGGTGGAGAAGGTCAACAACGACCTGGCCGACGCGGCCTACGCGCTGGACGCGCAGAACGTACGGGTGGTGGAAGACGCGGACCTCTGAGCGAGGCCCGCGATGCGGCTTGGGGCCGTTACAGCGATTCGCTGCCGATCGTGACCGACAGGCTGTGATGGGCGCCGGGGGCGAGGGTGAGTACGTCGTGCCAGGCGTTGGCGGTCTCGATGCACAGCATGCCTTGCCAGGCCTCGTCGCCCATGTCGGGCAGGGCCTTCGCGCGTTCCGTCCAGGGGTTCCAGATCACGGCCGAACGCGAGCCCTGGGTGTGCAAGGTGATGCGCCGGTCGTGCCGTGGATCGACGATGCTGAAGCGTTCGGGCGGGTCCAGGTAGATGCGGTCGGTTTCGCCGGCGAAGGTGAGGGCGCCTGGCTGGGTGCGCTGTTCCCAGTCGGCAAGGGTCTCGATGTAGGCCAGCCCCTCCACGCCGTGCACCTGCACCTGGCGCACGTCGCCCACGGCGAAGTAGGTGTGCAGCGCTTGGCTCAGGGTGACCGGTTGCGGGCCGAGGTTGCGGTTGCTCAAGGTCACTTGCAGGGTGTCGCCCAACGTCACCTTCAGGCGCAGTTCGACGCTGTGCGGCCAGTCGGGCAGCGCGCCTTGCGCCTCGGGCAGGTCGAATTCGAGCTGCAGGATGTCGCCATGCTCCTCGACGCCAAGCAGTTGCCAGTCGCGGCCGCGCACCAAACCATGCGCCGGTGGCGGCTCGCCGCCGTACATCGCCTGCACGGCCTGGGGATTGCGCCGCAGATCGCCGAACCACGGCCAGCAGACCGGCACTCCGCCGCGTACCGACTTGCCCTGCTTGAACAGGGCCTCTTCGCTCAGCCACAGCAGCGGCGCTTCGCCGGTCCGTTGGTAGCGCAGGATCTGCGCACCCTGCCGGGCGATGACCAGTTCGGCCTGGGCGGTGGTGATACGCCAGCACGCGAGTGCGCCCAGCGTGAGAGTTTCGATGTTGGCAGAGGTCATTCGCGGTCCTGTCGGTTGATGGGCCAGCGCCTAGCGTTGCGGTACGGCGCGGGTGCGGCCGCTGCTGTCGATGGCGACGAAGACGAACACGGCTTCGGTGACCTTGCGCCATTCGCCGGACTGCGGATCGTCGCTCCACACCTCGACCATCATCTGGATCGAGCTGCGGCCGATTTCCAGGGTCTGGGTGTAGAACGACAACTGCGCGCCGACGGCGACCGGTACCAGGAACGCCATGCGGTCGATGGCCACGGTGGCCACGCGGCCGCCAGCGATGCGGCTGGCCATGGCTGTGCCGGCCAGGTCCATCTGCGCCACCAGCCAGCCGCCGAAGATGTCGCCGAAGCCGTTGGTTTCCCGCGGTAGTGCGGTGATCTGCAAGGCCAGGTCGCCTTGCGGGATGGGATCTTCTTGTTCGAGCTCAATCATGCCGAGGGGCCTCTGACCCGTGACGCTTCGTGAGAGGGCGTAGCAGGTGCTGTGTGGAACGCGCGATCGCTACGGGGCGACTGTTCGGGCAAGCCTCGAAGGCGCGGTGTGAACGACGAGGGCGGTCACATACTACGCCCATTTCTTTACAGCGAGCGGGCTGGAGCGAAACAGCGCGACACGCCTGAGCATACCGACCGACGTTTTCACGCAACGTCCCACACCAAAAATAACCTTTTCCTACAAGCTGCTGAGTATATAGAGCGTTTCCAATAGAAAAGACCGCTTCTTCATGAAAAGCATTCATCTCGTTAGCTTCCTATGAGTCGGTGCGATCAATTTGTTATCTTCCTCGCTCGCCCATTCCAGAAGCCGCGGCCTACGCGGCCTGCATGCCCAACAAGAGTGCCAAACGATGACCAGCGTGCCCCTTTCCAACGAGCAGCCCGCGCGCCCGCTCACCCGCAACGATTACAAGACCTTGTCCCTCTCGGCCCTGGGCGGCGCGCTGGAGTTCTACGACTTCATCATCTTCGTGTTCTTCGCCACGGTGGTCGGCAAGCTGTTCTTCCCGCCGGAGATGCCCGAATGGCTACGCCTGATGCAGACCTTCGGCATCTTCGCGGCCGGTTACCTGGCGCGCCCCCTGGGCGGCATCGTCATGGCCCACTTCGGCGACCTGCTGGGGCGCAAGAAGATGTTCACCCTGAGCATCTTCATGATGGCCGTGCCCACGCTGATCATGGGCTTGCTGCCCACCTACGCGCAGATCGGCCTGTGGGCGCCGATGCTGCTGCTGTTGATGCGGGTGATCCAGGGCGCGGCCATCGGCGGTGAAGTGCCGGGGGCCTGGGTCTTCGTGTCCGAGCACGTGCCGGCGCGCAACACCGGCTACGCCTGCGGCACCCTGACCGCAGGCCTGACCGCTGGCATCCTGCTGGGCTCGCTGGTGGCCACGCTGATCAACTCGGTGTACAGCGCCGAAGAGGTGGCCGAATACGGCTGGCGTATCCCGTTCCTGCTGGGCGGGGTGTTCGGCCTGTTTTCGGTGTACCTGCGCCGCTGGCTGCACGAGACCCCGGTGTTCGCCGAGATGCAGCAACGCAAGGCCTTGGCCGAGGAACTGCCGTTGCGCGCGGTGCTGCGCGACCACCCGCGTGCGGTGCTGTTGTCGATGCTGTTGACCTGGCTGCTGTCGGCCGGCATCGTGGTGGTGATCCTCATGACCCCTGCGCTGTTGCAGACCTTCTACGGCGTCAGCCCCACCGACTCGCTGAAGGCCAACAGCCTGGCGATCATCCTGCTCAGCCTGGGCTGCATCGGCACCGGCTGGCTGTGCGACCGCTTCGGTGCCGGGCGCGTGCTGGTTGTAGGCAGCTTGCTGCTGCTGGCCAGTTCTTGGACCTTCTACCACAGCCTGGCCACGCACCCCGAACTGCTGTTCGCGCTGTATGCCGTCACCGGCCTGTGCGTCGGCGTGATCGGGGCGGTGCCCTTCGTCATGGTCAAGGCGTTCCCGGCTGCGGTGCGCTTCACCGGGCTGTCGTTTTCCTACAACGTGGCCTACGCCATCTTCGGCGGCCTGACGCCGATGGTGGTGACCGCGCTGCTCAAGTTCAGCCCCATGGCGCCGGCGTATTACGTGGCGGGGTTGTGTGGGTTGGGGTTGGCGATCGGGCTGTATCTGTTGGCTCAGAAACGTTGATGGCTATGGTTTCAACCGAATAACCAGCCCGCCGATTCAGTCGTGTCCGTGGAGGCCGGTATTTCCCGGATCCGGCTCAGCCTGCAATCTACCCAAGAAGAAACTCAGGCAGGACACGTTCAGCTCGGGTGTGTACAGAAACATCACCGAAGTAGGCGGGTCATAGGTCTCGTCGAAGCTGAAGGTGTCCCATCCTCCAGTACGACCTATGGGCTTAGGAAGTCTGAACGGAGACTGCGATCGAAGGGGCGCGCCGAGCAGATCGATGGCGGCCTGGCGTGTTCTGACCTGCTGTAGCGGCGCGGGAAGTGGGCCGCCGTAGGCAGGTTCGCCATCGAATGTACTGATGACGTTCGCATGTATACACGTCAGTCGAGCGGCATCAGTTGAAAACTCCAGCTCCACGCCTGGCAATGGAAAACAGGTTTCGGCATCGAATCCATCAAACAGTATTTCGCGTGGTCGGTCCGGTAGCACGCCTTGCTGTATGAGTTCGGAGTGCGTTTTTCCCAGGTGCTGTAGCCAATGTTCGAGTACATGCATTTTATTCCAGCCACCCGTTATTTCGATACAGGTTGGTAACTTGCTCTTTTAAATCATCGATATCGATTTCGGAATCTGTCCATGAAACTTTTAAAGCTGTGAAGAAAAGGTCGATACCGAACGGTAAGTTTTCGGCTTCTTCAGCCACGGTATCTTTCTCTTGTCTGACTATGTTCGCTGCCAGATGGAATCGAGGCAGGAAGTCAACAGGCAGGGCGATTGACGGGGCGTTGAGCAATATCTCGTTAGCTTTGGCATGGCTGATCAGCGGGCATTTTTTCTGTAGAGCAATGATCAACGCTTCAGGAAAAATGATCGGCACCGTGAAGCACTCGATGGACGAATTGGGCGGCATGGAGTTGGGCTCTTGCTAGTTCGGTAAGTAGAGAGGGAACGCTTTCAATTTTGCACTAACGAAGAGTTCATGCCACCCGTTGTATTTTCTTTTATGCAAGAGGATGTGGCAGATTGTTAATGAATTTGTATCAGGCGCAGAGGGCGGGGTTTTAGAGTGTTACGTAAAATTTATTTGTAAATAGAATCAATTTGGGGTGTTGAGCAAGTTATGAAGCCACCTAAGCATTCTTGATGCTCATGGAAGGGATTCTCCGATGGCGCTACATCGACATACGCTCCCGACGCTGGCATCGACCCGATCTACCTGATGTTCAGAGATCGCCGCGAGTTCTGACCGCTGCCTGAATAGATGAAAGGCCATCCCCACACCAGGTGATGGCCTTTCATCTATTTGTCACATAGGAGTCATATCGTGGTCACACGGCCCTCCGATACTGGCCCCCGTTCTGACCTGAACCCCTCGATATTCTGCTAGGAGCAAGGCATGAAACTGAAGCGTTTGATGGCGGCCCTGACATTCGCCGCCGCTGGCGTTGCCACCGCCAATGCGGTCGCCGCTGTCGATCCCTCGATCCCGACCTACACCAAGACCACTGGCGTGTCGGGCAACCTCTCCAGCGTTGGTTCCGACACCCTGGCGAACCTGATGACCTTGTGGGCCGAGGCCTACAAAAAGGAATACCCGAACGTCAACATCCAGATCCAGGCTGCCGGTTCCTCGACCGCGCCGCCGGCGCTGACCGAAGGCACCGCCAACCTTGGCCCGATGAGCCGCAAGATGAAGGACGTCGAGCTGCAGGCCTTCGAGCAGAAGTACGGCTACAAGCCCACCGCCATCCCAGTGGCCGTCGACGCCCTGGCCGTGTTCGTGCACAAGGACAACCCGATCAAGGGCCTGACCATGGCCCAGGTCGACGCCATCTTCTCCTCCACCCGCCTGTGCGGCGCCAAGGCCGACGTCAAGACCTGGGGCGACGTGGGCGTGACCGGCGACCTAGCTGGCAAGCCGCTGCAGCTGTTCGGCCGTAACTCGGTGTCGGGCACCTACGGCTACTTCAAGGAAGAAGCCCTGTGCAAAGGCGACTTCAAGCCTAACGTCAACGAGCAGCCAGGTTCGGCCTCGGTGGTGCAGTCGATCAGCAGCTCGCTCAACTCCATCGGCTACTCGGGCATCGGCTACAAGACCGCCAGCGTGAAAACCGTGCCGCTGGCCAAGAAAGACGGCGGCGAGTTCATCGAAGACAACGAAGAGAACGCCCTGAACGGCAAGTACCCGCTGTCGCGCTTCCTCTACGTCTACGTCAACAAGGCGCCGAACAAGCCGCTGGCCCCGCTGGACGCCGAGTTCATCAAGCTGGTGCTGTCGCAGGCCGGTCAGCAGGTGGTGGTCAAGGACGGTTACATCCCGCTGCCGGCCAAGGTCGTCGAGAAGACCCTGAACGATCTGGGCCTGGCCCACGCCAAGTAATCGAGCACCCCGGAAGGGCCGCCTGGCGGGCCCTTCCACCTCTTCTTCAGTCCGCAGCCAGCACCCCTGAGCCGCGGGCTTTTTTGCGTCACTGCACTGTCATGTTTCTGTCATACGGGACCGCTAGGGTGTGCGCATGAATGATCTGGCCAACTCCACCATGACCCAAAATTCCCCTCCCGCGCGGATTGATTTCAATACGCCGGAAATGCAACGCAAACGCCGTGTGCGGGCCTTCAAGGACCGCCTGACCCGCTGGTACGTCCTGGTCGGCGGGCTGGCCGTACTGGCCGCCATCACGCTGATCTTCTTCTACCTGGCCTACGTGGTGCTGCCGTTGTTCCAAGGCGCCGAGCTGACCCGCAAGGACGCCCTCACACCGACCTGGCTGCAGCAGGACGCCGGCAAGCCGCTGATGATCGCCCTCGAAGAGCAGAACCTGGTGGGCATGCGCGTTTCCGACAAGGGCCAGGTGCTGTTCTTCGACACGAAAAGCGGTGCCGAGCTCAAGCGCGTCGACCTGCCGATTCCGGCCGGTGTGCAGGTCACCTCCATCGGCAGCGACCAGCCCGGTAGCCCGTTGGTCGCTCTGGGCCTGTCCAACGGCCAGGCGCTGCTGTTCCACCACAGCTACAAGATCACCTACCCGGACGGCAAGAAGTCCATCGCCCCCGGCGTCGATTTCCCCTACGGCGAGCAGCCGTTCGTGCTCGACGAGCAGGGCCGAGCGCTGGAGCACGTCAGCGTCAACCTCAACGGTGAGAACCTGCTGCTGGCAGGTTCGGTCGGCGCCAGCCTGCAAGTGGTGCAGATCACCCGCGAAGAAAACATGATGACCGGCGAGGTCACCAGCGAGCAGAACCGCATCGCCTTGCCGCAGATGTCCGAGCCGGTCAAAGCCCTCTACGTCGATCCGCGCCAGCAATGGCTCTACGTGGTCAACGGCCGTGCCACGGCCGACGTGTTCAGCCTGCGTGACAAGAGCCTCAACGGCCGCTACAAGCTGCTCGAAGACGGCCAGGCCGAAATCACCGCCAGCGGCCAGCTGGTCGGCGGCATCTCGCTGATCTTCGGCGACTCCAAAGGCGGCCTCAGCCAATGGTTCATGGCCCGCGACCCCGACGGCGAACAGCGCCTGAAGCTGATCCGCAGCTTCCAGCTGGGCAAGGCGCCAGTGGTGCAGATCGACGCCGAAGAGCGCCGCAAGGGCTTCGTCGCCCTCGACAGCGAAGGCCAGTTGGGCGTGTTCCACAGCACCGCGCACCGCACCCTGCTGGTCGAGCCGGTCGCCGAGGGCGCGGGCGTGCTGGCGCTGTCGCCACGGGCCAACCGCATCGTCATTGAGGAAGGCGGCAAGCTGCTGCCGCTGAGCCTGCGCAACCCGCACCCGGAAGTGTCGTTCAGCGCGCTGTGGGGCAAGGTCTGGTACGAGAACTACGACGCGCCCCAGTACGTCTGGCAGTCCACGGCTTCGAACACCGACTTCGAACCCAAGCTGAGCCTGTCGCCACTGACCTTCGGCACCCTCAAGGCGGCCTTCTACGCCATGATCCTGGCCGCGCCCCTGGCGATCGCCGCCGCCATCTACACCGCTTACTTCATGGCCCCCGGCATGCGCCGCAAGGTCAAGCCGGTGATCGAGCTGATGGAAGCGATGCCGACGGTGATCCTCGGCTTCTTCGCCGGCCTGTTCCTGGCGCCGTACCTGGAAGGGCACCTGCCGGGTGTGTTCAGCCTGTTCATGATCCTGCCCCTGGGCATTCTGCTCACAGGCTTCGCCTGGAGCCGTCTGCCCGAGTCGATCCGCCTGCGCGTGCCCGACGGTTGGGAAGCGGCGATCCTGATCCCGGTGATCGTCGCCATCGGCTGGTTCGCCCTGGGCGTCAGCCCCTTCCTGGAAAACTGGCTGTTCGGCGGCGACATGCGCCACTGGATCAGCAACGATCTGGGCATCACCTACGACCAGCGCAACGCCCTGGTGGTGGGCATCGCCATGGGCTTCGCTGTGATCCCGAACATCTACTCCATTGCCGAAGACGCCGTGTTCAGCGTGCCGCGCAGCCTCACCCTGGGCTCGTTGGCGCTGGGCGCCACGCCGTGGCAGACCCTCACCCGCGTGGTCATCCTGACCGCCAGCCCCGGCATCTTCTCGGCGCTGATGATCGGCATGGGCCGTGCGGTGGGCGAAACCATGATCGTGCTGATGGCCACCGGCAACACTCCGGTGATGGAGATGAACCTGTTCGAAGGCATGCGCACCCTGGCCGCCAACGTGGCGGTGGAGATGCCGGAGTCCGAAGTCGGCGGCAGCCATTACCGCGTGCTGTTCCTCGCCGCCTTGGTGCTGCTGCTCTTCACCTTCGTCATGAACACCTTGGCCGAGCTGATTCGCCAGCGTCTGCGCAAGAAATACTCGTCGCTTTGATAGGAAGGTAGAGATCCGTGAAACAGGATTCCCTCAAAGGCTGGTTCAAGAGCGGCGCCCCCGGCGTCTGGATCAGCGGTGGCGCCGTAGCCATCGCGGTGATCATGACCATCGGTCTGCTGTCGGTCATCGCCGTGCGCGGCCTGGCGCACTTCTGGCCGGCCGACCTGATCCAGGCCACCTACAAGGTGCCGGGCCAGGCTGATCACGTGCTGGTCGGCGAAGTGGTGCAGAAGGAAGAGGTGCCGCGCGCCCGTCTCAAGGGTGCCGGCCTGCCGGTGCCCGACGAAGGCCCGGAGTTCATGACCCGCGAACTGATCAAGATCGGTAACCGCGACCTCAATGGCAACGACTTCAGCTGGGTGGTCGGCGAATGGCTGGTCGACCAGCAAAAGCCCGCCGGCCTGATGGCCTTGGAGCGCCGCGAGTGGGGCAACTTCTACGGCTACCTGGTCAGCGTCAAGGAAGGCGACCGCGTGGTGGCCCAAGGCGCTCAGGCCTGGAACGAGCTGCAGGCGCGACTCAAGCGCGCCAGCCAGCTCAACGACGAGTTGCAGAGTCTCGAAAAGAAAGACATCGGTGCCATCAACCACGGCCTCGAACGCCTGCGCTTGCAAGGCCGCAAGCTCGAACTCGACGGCAAGCTGGACGCCGCCGCCCAGGCGGACCTGGAGTCCGAGCGCGCCGAGCTGAACAACCGCTACAAGGCCATCGAGGAGCGTCTAGGCAGCCTGCACCAGGCCTTCGCCCGCGACAGCCTGGTGGCCCGCGACGGCAACGGCCGCGAGGTGGAGATCAACCTGAGCAAGGTGGTCCACGCCATCCAGCCCAATGCCATGTCCATCCCCACCAAGCTGGCGACCTATTTCAGCAAGGTATGGGAATTCCTCAGCGACGACCCGCGCGAAGCCAACACCGAAGGCGGCATCTTCCCGGCCATCTTCGGCACGGTGATGATGACCCTGATCATGGCGGTGATCGTCACCCCGTTCGGCGTGCTGGCGGCGGTGTACCTGCGTGAATACGCCAAGCAGGGCCCGGTGACGCGGCTGATCCGCATCGCCGTGAACAACCTGGCCGGCGTGCCGGCCATCGTCTACGGCGTCTTCGGTCTGGGTTTCTTCGTCTACGTGCTGGGCGGCTCGATCGACCGACTGTTCTTCCCCGAATCCCTGCCGGCGCCGACCCTGGGCACGCCCGGGCTGCTGTGGGCCTCGCTGACCCTGGCGCTGCTGGCCGTGCCGGTGGTGATCGTGGCCACCGAGGAAGGCCTGGCGCGCATCCCGCGCACGGTGCGCGAAGGTTCCCTGGCCCTGGGTGCGACCAAGGCCGAGACGCTGTGGAAGATCGTCATTCCGATGGCCAGCCCTGCCATGATGACCGGCATGATCCTCGCCGTGGCGCGCGCCGCCGGCGAAGTGGCGCCGCTGATGCTGGTGGGTGTGGTCAAGCTGGCGCCGTCGCTGCCGCTCGACGGCAACTACCCGTACCTGCACCTGGACCAGAAGATCATGCACCTGGGCTTCCACATCTACGACGTCGGCTTCCAGAGCCCCAACGTCGAAGCGGCGCGGCCGCTGGTGTACGCCACGGCGCTGTTGCTGGTGCTGGTGATCGCCACCCTCAACCTCTCGGCGGTATGGATTCGCAACCACCTGCGCGAGAAGTACAAGGCCCTCGACAGCTGAGTCGCAGCCAATATCTATTTGCCACAAGCGGCAAGCCGATTGCCGCTTGTGCCCCAACTTGCAGCGTGCAGCTCACCGCTTGCAGCTAAAGACGGAGTTAGACCATGCAGCACGAATCCCACAACCACGGCATCGACATGTCTGCCTTGGGTCGCGACAAGCAGGGCCTGCGCCTGGCCGAAGAGACCGTGGCCATCGAAGTGCCGGGCCTGTCGTTGTTCTATGGCGACAAGCAGGCGTTGTTCGACGTGAAGATGAACATTCCCAAGCAGCGCGTGACTGCCTTCATCGGCCCATCCGGCTGCGGCAAGTCGACCCTGCTGCGCACCTTCAACCGCATGAACGACCTGGTCGACGGCTGCCGCGTGCAGGGTGAGGTCAACCTCTACGGCAACAACATCTACCGCAAGGGCGAGGAGGTGGCCGAGCTGCGCCGCCGCGTCGGCATGGTGTTCCAGAAGCCCAACCCGTTCCCCAAGACCATCTACGAGAACGTGGTATACGGCCTGCGCATCCAGGGCATCAACAAGAAGCGCGTACTCGACGAAGCCGTGGAGTGGGCGCTCAAGGGCGCGGCGCTGTGGGACGAGGTCAAGGACCGTCTGCATGACTCGGCGCTGGGCTTGTCCGGCGGCCAGCAGCAGCGTCTGGTGATCGCCCGCACCATCGCCGTGGAACCTGAGGTGCTGCTGCTCGACGAACCTTGCTCGGCCCTGGATCCGATCTCGACCCTCAAGGTCGAAGAGCTGATCTACGAGCTCAAGTCCAAGTACACCATCGTTATCGTCACCCACAACATGCAGCAGGCCGCGCGGGTGTCGGACTACACGGCCTTCATGTACATGGGCAAGCTGGTGGAATTCGGCGATACCGATACGCTGTTCACCAACCCGTCGAAGAAGCAGACCGAAGATTACATCACCGGCCGCTATGGCTAGTGGCCGCTGCACGTCGCTGGGCTGTCGGCATGGCGGTGGGCACTTTTCTCAGGTACGACACGGACATATTTGAAGCTTGAAGCTTGCTGCTCGAAGCTTCATCGCGGAGCGATAGCATGATCAACAAAGAAAGCCTCACCCACCACATCTCCCAGCAATTCAACGCCGAACTCGAAGAGGTGCGCAGCCACCTGCTGGCCATGGGTGGGCTGGTGGAGAAACAGGTCAACGATGCCGTCACCGCGCTGATCGAAGCCGATTCGGGCTTGGCGCAACAGGTGCGCGACGTCGATGTGCAGATCAACCAGATGGAGCGCAACATCGACGAGGAGTGCGTGCGCATCCTCGCCCGGCGCCAGCCGGCGGCCTCCGACCTGCGCCTGATCATCAGCATCTCCAAGTCGGTGATCGACCTGGAGCGCATCGGCGACGAGTCCACCAAGATCGCCCGCCGCGCCATCCAGTTGTGCGAGGAGGGCGAGTCGCCCCGCGGCTACGTCGAGGTCCGGCACATCGGCGACCAGGTGCGCAACATGGTGCGCGACGCGCTGGATGCCTTCGCCCGCTTCGACGCCGATCTGGCGCTGTCGGTGGCGCAATACGACAAGACCATCGACCGCGAGTACAAGACTGCGCTGCGCGAGCTGGTGACCTACATGATGGAAGACCCGCGTTCGATCTCGCGGGTGTTGAGCGTGATCTGGGCGCTGCGCTCGCTCGAACGTATCGGCGACCATGCGCGCAACATCTCCGAACTGGTGATCTACCTGGTGCGCGGCACCGACGTGCGGCACATGGGCCTCAAACGCATGACCGCCGAAGTGCAGGGCGAGGCGGCCGACGATGCGCTGCTGGCTAATGTTCCGCCGTCGCCTGACGATAAATAGTATTGCGCGTGTGTCACGACGCCCGGCCCATGCCGGGCGTCGTCGTTTCCGGCCCGGCATCGACGCTTGGGCAAGCGCTGGACGCGCGGCCCGTTCGAACGCGATTTTGGCAAAATGCCACTATTGAGCGGTATGCTAGCGGGGTAGATGAGGAGTCTCGATGAGTAAAGTCAAAGTGCTGGTGGTGGACGACGCTTCGTTCATCCGCGATCTGGTCAGAAAGGCGCTGCGCAGCGCCTTTCCCGGCATCGCCGTGGAAGACGCCGTCAACGGCCGCAAGGCCATGACCCTGCTGGCCAAGGAACCGTTCGACCTGGTCCTGTGCGACTGGGAAATGCCCGAAATGAGCGGCCTGGAGCTGCTCGCCTGGTGCCGTCAGCAGCCGACCCTGAAGGGTATGCCGTTCATCATGGTCACCAGCCGTGGCGACAAGGAAAACGTCATCCAGGCCATCCAGGCCGGTGTGTCGGACTTCGTCGGCAAGCCGTTCACCAACGAGCAGTTGCTGACCAAGGTGAAGAAGGCCCTGAGCAAGACCGGCAAGCTCGAACTGCTGCTCAGTGGCGTGCCGGCGCGGGCCAGTTCCGCGTTCGCCAACGATTCGCTGAGCGCATTGACCGGCGGGCGTCCGGAAACGGTCAAGGCCGCCGCCGTTGCTTCGCCGCAGGCGTCGGTGGCGCCCGTGCGTGCGCCCAGCGCGCCGACGCCAGCCCCGACGGGCCGTGGCCAGGGGCAGTTGCGTTTGGCCAGTGGCGCGCAGGGCTGCGTGATCAAGGCACTGAGCCTCAAGGAAGCCTTGCTGGTGGTACGCCGCGGCGAAACCTTACCGCAGGTGCTGGAAAGCGCCGTGCTCGACCTGGAGCAGGGCGAGAGCGCCGAGGTGGCGCGTTTGAACGGCTACTTGCATGCTATCGCCGCGCTCGAAGCCCGTCCTGACAGCGACTGGCTGCAACTGACGTTCAAGTTCGTCGACCAGGATGCGCAGAAGCTCGATTACATCTCCCGCCTGATCGCTCGCGGTACCGCACAGAAACACTTCACGCCGGGCGCTTGACCGGTAGGGCGGTGGGTGAGGGTGACACACTTCGAGCGCACCTGAGCCGGTGGCGCTGCAACGGCGTTCTCGTCGGCAGCATGCATTGCCGCCGCGGGGCGGCGTTGCCGCCCATCGCGGCTAAAGCCGCTCCTACAGGTCAGAGTGCTCCCTTGAAATACGCGTTTCCTGTTGGAGCGGCCGGTTCGCTGCTCCGATCAGCCGCGATGGGCGGCGCAGCCGACCCATGGCCATCTGGGGTTACTGCAGATCAATCGAGCTTGAGCACCTTGGCCAGCACGATCTTCGGTCCTTTCATCTTCTTGATGATGATGCGCAGGCCTTCGACCTCCAGCAGCTCTTCTTCTTCAGGCACGCGTTTGAGGGTCTCGTAGACCAGACCGGCCAGGGTTTCGGCCTCGATGTGGTCGAGGTCGACGCCCAATAGCCGCTCGACCTTGAACAACGGTGTGTCGCCACGCACCAGCAACTTGCCGGGCTGATAGGCGAGGATGCCGCGCTCGGTCTTGCGGTGTTCGTCCTGGATGTCGCCGACCAGCACTTCCAGCACGTCTTCCATGGTCAGGTAGCCGATCACCTTGCCGTCGGCTTCCTCCACCAGCACGAAGTGCGCGCCGCCCTTGCGGAACTGCTCCAGCAGCTCCGACAGCGGCATGTGCCGCGACACGCGCTCGAGCGGGCGGGTGAGGTCTTCCAGGTCGAGGGTCTCCGGCACATGATCGGCTTCGGCCATGTCCAGCAGCAGGTCCTTGATGTGCAGCAGGCCCGTGTATTCGCCGCGTTCGGTGTCGTATACCGGGTAGCGGCTGAACTTGTGGCGGCGGAACATCGCCAGGATTTCCTTGAGCGGCGCCCGCGAGTCGAGGCTGATCATGTCCTCGCGCGAGTTGGCCCAGTCGACCACTTCCAATTCGCCCATTTCCACGGCCGAGGCCAGCACGCGCATGCCCTGGTCGCTCGGATCGTGGCCGCGGCTCGAATGCAGGATCAGCTTGAGCTCTTCGCGGCTGTAGTGGTGCTCATGGTGCGGGCCGGGCTCGCCCTGGCCGGCGATGCGCAGGATGGCGTTGGCGCTGGCGTTGAGCAGGTAGATGGCCGGGTACATGGCCCAGTAGAACAGGTACAGCGGCACCGCCGTCCACAGCGACAGCAGCTCGGGTTTGCGGATCGCCCAGGACTTGGGCGCCAGTTCGCCGACCACGATGTGCAGGTAGGAAATGACGAAGAAGGCGACGAAGAACGAGATGCCCTTGATCAATTCCGGGCTATCGACACCGAAATAGGCCAACAGCGGCTCGAGCAGGTGGGCGAACGCCGGTTCGCCGACCCAGCCGAGGCCCAGGGACGCCAGGGTGATGCCCAACTGACAGGCCGACAGGTAAGCGTCGAGCTGGCTGTGCACCTTACGCAGGATGCCGCCGCGCCAGCCGTGCAGTTCGGCGATCGACTCGACGCGGGTGGCACGCAACTTGACCATGGCGAACTCGGCGGCGACGAAGAAGCCGTTGAGCAAGACCAGGAACAGTGCGAACAGAATCATGCCGAAATCGGCAAACAACGAGGAAAGGCTAAACGCAGGGGAAGGGTCCATGATGGATTTTTTACGGGGTCCGTCGGTAGTGGGAAGAGACAAAAAGTGCCAGCACGGGCTGGCACAAGAGATCCAATGTAGCGGTTGAGACTGTAAAAGCAAAGCATGGTGCCCACACAGGCATATACGAGCGGGCAGACGGCGCTCCGGTTCACCTGTGAGGGGTAGTGCAGGGGTTTGCTTACCGTGGGTCGAGTTTTTTCAGGTAGGTCAGGTATAGACCTTTGGCCCGGCTTTGCCGGCCATCGCGGCTAAACCGGAGCGCCGGCCGGACGCTCCTACAGGGTTGCGATCTGGCTGGAAGGGAAGTGGCAGGTGAAGGTACTGCCATGGCCGACCACGCTGCTGATCTCCAGCCGCCCCCGGTGGCGCAGCAGGACGTGCTTGACGATCGCCAGGCCCAGGCCCGTGCCGCCGGTGTTGGAAGCGCGGCTCGAGTCGACGCGGTAGAAGCGTTCGGTCAGGCGCGGCAGGTGCTTGGCTTCGATGCCGGGGCCCGAGTCCTGTACCGTCAGGTGCGTGCCCTGGGCGTCGGCCCACCAGCGGATGCGGATGCTGCCGCCCTCCTGGGTGTACTTGACGGCGTTGAACACCAGGTTGGAGAAGGCGCTGCGCAGCTCCGACTCGCTGCCCTTGAGGCGTACACCCGGTTCGGCATCGAGGCTGATCCGTTGGCCGCGCGGGCCGGACAGCGCCTGGGCGTCGGCCTGGACGGTCTTGAGCAGCGCATCGACCGCCACGGGCTGGTTGTCGGAGGGGTAGTCGGTGGCTTCGAGCTTGGCCAGCAGCAGCAAGTCGTTGAGCAGCGTCTGCATGCGCGCGCCCTGCTGGCTCATCTGCTGTAGCGCGCGGGCCCAGCGCGGGTTCACCTCGTCGACGTTGTCGAGCAGGGTTTCCAGGTAGCCGGCGATCACGGTCAGCGGGGTGCGCAGTTCGTGGGACACGTTGGCGACGAAGTCCTTGCGCATCTGTTCGAGCTGGTGGATGCGGGTCACGTCGCGCACCAGCATCAGGTGTTCGTTGTTGCCGTAGCGGGTGATGTTCAGTTGCACGCGCAGGCGGTCGTTGATGGGCGACGGGATCTCCAGAGGCTCGGCATAGTTTTCGCCTTCGAAATATTCCTTGAAGCGCGGGTGGCGCACCAGGTTGGTCACCGGCTGGCCGCCGTCCTGCGGTGTCTTGAGGCCGAGCAGGGTTTCCGCGGCGCGGTTCCACCATTCCAGGTTGCCGTCGCTGTCGAGCATGATCACTGCGTCGCGCAGCGCTGCGGTGGACTCCTGGACGCGGTCGATCACCGCTTGCAGGCGGCCGCGCACGCGTTGGTCGCGGCGTTGCAGGTGGTAGATGCTGTCGAACACCTCGCCCCACAGGCCGTAGCCGTCCGGCGGCGCTTCGTCGGGCTGGTGGTTGCGCAGCCAGGCGTGCAGGCGCAGCAGCTGCTTGAGGGTCCAGCCCAGGTACAGCGCCAGCCCGACCGCCAGGCTCCAGCCATATTCGCCACTGATCAACCCGCCGAGCAGGCACAGGCTGATCAGCACGAGCAGATGGCGAATCAGGGTCGCATGCCAGTTCTGGTTCAATGGACGGTCCTTGCACGGTAGGCGGGCGGCACGCGCCGCAGGTCAGCTCTTGGTCGAGAAGCGGTAGCCCGTGCCGCGCACGGTCTGCACCAGGTTTTCGTAGACTTCGCCCAGCGCCTTGCGCAGTCGGCGGATGTGCACATCGACCGTACGCTCTTCGACGTACACATTGCCGCCCCACACCTGGTCGAGCAACTGGCCGCGGGTGTAGGCCCGCTCCTGATGGGTCATGAAGAACTGCAGCAGGCGGTATTCGGTGGGGCCCATGTCGGCGGGCTTGCCATCGATGGTCACACGGTGGCTGATCGGATCGAGCAGCAGGCCGCCGATCTCGATGGGTGACTCGCTGTCGGCAGGCCCGGTGCGGCGCAGCACGGCCTTGAGCCGGGCGACCAGCTCGCGGGGTGAGAAAGGCTTGGTGATGTAGTCGTCGGCGCCCACTTCCAGGCCCTGGATCTTGTTGTCCTCTTCGCCTTTGGCCGTGAGCATGATGATCGGAATGGCGCCGGTCAGGTCGTCGCGCTTCAGGCGCCGGGCCAGCTCGATGCCGGAGGTGCCGGGCAGCATCCAGTCGAGCAGGATCAGGTCGGGCTTGCGGTCGACGATGATGGCATGGGCCTGCTGCGAGTTTTCGGCCTCGAGGCATTCATAGCCGGCCATTTCCAACGCCACGGCGATCATTTCACGAATGGGCGCTTCGTCGTCGACGATCAGAATGCTTCTGCCTGCCATGCTCGAGACCTCTCCTGGGGTGACTGTGTCGTGCAGCGCATTAGATAACGGAATTATTGCAGCTGTGTGACAAACGCCCTGGGTCCAGGCCCTTGGCCATCAGCGCAGTGCGTAATCCAGCACCACGCCGACGAACACCAGCAACCCGGCCCAATGGTTGTGCAGGAAGGCCTTGAAGCAGGCGTCGCGCTCCAGGCTGCGGGTCGACCAGAACTCCCAGGTGAAGCATGCCGCCGCGCCCAGCAGGCCCAGGTGGAACCAGCCGCCTAGCTCGAAGCGGTTGCCCGCCAGCAGCAGGCAGCCCAGCGACAGCAACTGCAAACTGAGGATGATCGTCCGGTCGGCTTCGCCGAACAGGATCGCCGTGGACTTCACGCCGATCTTCAGGTCGTCGTCGCGGTCGACCATGGCGTAATAGGTGTCGTAGCCGACCGTCCACAACAGGTTGGCGATGTACAGCAGCCAGGCGGCAGCGGGCAGTTCGCCGTTGGCGGCGGTGAAGGCCATGGGGATGCCCCAGGCGTAGGCCGCGCCCAACACCACCTGCGGGTAATAGGTGTAGCGCTTCATGAACGGGTAGCAGGCGGCCAGGGCCAGGGCGCCGAACGACAGCCACACCGTGGTGGCGTTGGTGCACAGCACCAGCGCGAAGCTCAACCCGACCAAAGTGGCGAACAGGGCCAGGGCTTCGCGCGAGCGGATGCGCCCGGCGGCCAGCGGCCGGTCGGCAGTGCGCTTGACGTGGCCATCGACCTTGCGATCGGCGAAATCGTTGATGCAGCAGCCGGCGGCGCGCATCAGCACCACGCCGAGGCCGAATATCAGCACGTTGGCCAGGCTCGGCGCGCCGTCGCCGGCGATCCACACCGCCGACAGCGTGGGCCAGAGCAGCAGGTAGATGCCGATCGGGCGGTCCATGCGGCTCAGTTGGATGAAGTCCCACGCGCGGGGGTGCAGGCGATTGAGCGACTTGAGCAGCTGCAGGTACATCAGCGGGCTTCCTTGGCGGCGGCCTGCCACAGGGCAGGCATGAAGATCTCGGCGACCAGCAGGCTCAGGCCGTCGCGCTCGAAACGCGAACGGCGCGCCCACAGCCCTTCGTGGCGGGCCTCGGCGGGCAGCCAGGCGCTTGGGTAGCGGCACACCTGCAAAGGGTGGCGGATGAAGGCGTCGTCGCTGAACAGCAACTCGCCCAGCGAGCGCGAACCCAGGGTTTCCAGGTCGAATCCGCCACGCTCCAGGGCCGCGCGCGCCGCCACGCTGCGGGCGAAGACCCAGGGCTGGCCGTGGCCGCGCAGGTATACCTCGCGCACCCAACCCTCGGCGCCGGGCGCAAGGCCCAGGGCCTGGCACTCATCGGCGCGCAATGGCTGCCAGCCTTCGTTCAGCGGCGTGACGGAGAAATGCTGGGCCGACAATGCGGTGAGCCGACGGGTCAGCGACCCTTGGTCGAACAACCAGTCGAGGAGTGCCGGCGCGGTAGCGGGCGGCAGTTGGGTCAGCCACGCGGCAGTGGCTGCTTGCGGGGTGGTGTGAGGCACGTCGGTACGCTGATAACAGGCTGGAAAGGCGCCGAGCTTAGCATGGTTGCGAAATTTTCCAGCCCATGGCCGGGACGCGCTACGGCCCGTGCCATGCCCTCTGCAGCACCATAACTTCGCGTATTGGCGCTAAAGCTGTCGGGTATGGCAGCTATGGCATTACCTTCGGGCGACAATGCCGTTTTCGGAACTGGCGTGGGTGGGGGTAGCGTGCCATCCTCACTGCCGACTACCGCAGGTTAGAGCCTACGGTGCCTTGGCGCTGCCTTCCCGGGCAGCACGGCATAACAAAAAAAATCCCGTCAATGAGGCTTCATTTATGCGTAAACCCGAACTCGCCGTTGTGATCGCTGAAAAAACCGATTTGACCAAAGACAAGGCCAATCGGGTACTCAACGCGATTCTCGAGTCGATCACTGGCGCGCTGGACAAGGACTCCGTCACCTTGGTCGGTTTCGGCACCTTCGAAAAGCGCCACCGTGGCGCGCGCACTGGCAAGAACCCGCAAACTGGGGAGCCGGTGAAGATCAAGGCGACCAACACCGTCGCTTTCAAGCCCGGCAAGAACCTGCGCGAACTGATCAATGTGCCCAGCGACGCGCCTGCCAAGGCTGCCGGCAAGGCAGACGCCAAGGCCAGCGGCAAAACCGCCGCCCCGGCTGCCGGCAAGGCCAAGCCCGCATCCGCTAGCAAGGCCAGCAACCGGGCTAGCAAGTAAATCGGGCGTTACCACACAAGCAGGAAGGGCGCCTACGGGCGCAATGCTAGCCCGTTGGGTCGGAACGGTGTTGCTTAGGGCTGCTCTGCAGCCCATCGCGGCTAATCGGAGCGCCGAACCGGCCGCTCCTACCGATACAGACCGTGCGTTTCCTGTTGGAGCGGCTTTAGCCGCGATGGACCGCCAAGCGGCCCTGATTGCTTGACTGACCGACATTACGCTTACGAGCGAGCCATTCTTTCGTATACGAACGCCCCAGCAAACTGGAGCGCATTCAATTTTTTGTGGATAGAATGCGATCTCTAGTCACTTTCTAGTCGAGAAGCGTCAATGAAGTTTCGTTTTCTGTTATGGGCAATGGGACTGCTCATGGCGCGCGCCAGCCGTAACAATCCCGCCTTCCAGAAGCAGCTCGAAGGCAAGGACCTGATTTTTCAGATGCAGACGCTGGACGGCAGGATCGGCCGACACTTCCAGGTCCGCGACCAACGCATCACCAGCCGCGCGGGCCTGCACACCGCGCCCGCATTCGCCATCGCCTTCAAGGATGCTGCCTACGGCTTCGCCACCCTGCAAGCCGGCAACAAGCAGCTGGCATTCATGCAGGGCATTCAGGACAAAGCCATTCAGATCAAGGGCAACCCGGCCCTGGTGATGTGGTTTCAGGGCCTGATGAAGTACCTCAAGCCCAAGAAAAGAAGCTGAAGCGCGTTGGCTTCGGCTCAATGCGGCGCGTTGAACTGCGAGGCCAGTTCGCGCAGCAGTGCTTCGGCGTCGAGCACCCGATTGACCACCTCGTTGGCTTTCTCCCGGGTTAGCGCCAGGCGCGCCAGCAGCTCGTCCGGAATCGGTGCCTGCGGGCCGGCGCCGATGCCGCGCTCGCGCAGCAGACGGTTGGCCAGGCAGACCAGGTTGGGATAGGCGGCGTGCTCGCCGCTGTAGCTGGCGTCGTGCTGGAAGCGCAGTGCTGCTGTGAGCTCTTCGGGCATGTCCCACAGGTTCATCAGCCAGGCGCCTATCTGCTCGCGGCTGATACCCAGCAGGTGTTGCTCCACATAGGTATGCGACAGGTGCGGGTTCACTTCCAGATGGCGGCAGATCAGCGAGAAATGCGGCGGGAAGACGTGGGCCAGGAGTAGGTAACCGAAGTTGTGCAGCAGCCCGGCAAGGTACGTCAGACCGACTTCCGGGCGGCCGTCACGCGGCATGGCGCGGCTTAGCCCTTCGATGACGGCCGCAGTGTAGATCGCCTGCTGCCAGTAGGGCGTCATCTGCTGCGGCTGGTCCTTGGGCAGGCTCAAGGTCTTGCCCAGCGCCAGGCCCAGGGCCAGGTTGATGACCAGGTCGAAACCCAACACGCGGACGATGGCGTCTTCCACCGAACGGATCTTGCCGGGCGAGGCGTAGTAGGGCGAGGCTGCCCAACTGACCACCTGCGCGGCCAGGGCCGGGTCGGTCTCGACCACGCTGGTGATGTCGTCGACGCTGGCATTGGGGTCTACACGCAGCTTGATGATCTTCTGCGCAGTGTCGGCCAGCGGTGGGATTTCGATGGTCTGTTCCAGGCGCTGCTGGATACGTCGCGCGGTGAAGGCCTGCACGGCCTGGAAGATTTCCCTGGAGTCGTCGCCGGGACGGTCGAAGTTGGGTTGGATGCACTGCACGTTCTGGCCGAAGCGGCCGGCGCTGGCCTTGGTCAGCAGGCGTTCGAAGGCTTCGCGCGGCAGCTCCAGCAGCAGCCCGGTTTCTCCCGATTCGAGCAATACCGACTCGCCCTTGAGCAGGTCCTGCTCGTACAGGCAGGGCGAACTGGTCAGTGCCGGAATGCCGGGCAGCGCCTTGAGCGCGTGCTTGTCGAGCATGGTCTTGAGCCGCGAACCCGACACCGCCACCAGCTTGCGCCCGGTCAGCTCTTCGAGGCGTTTGAGGTCGAGCAACTGACTTTGGGCGAACAGCACCATCAAGGCGCCGACCTCGTCGTCCAGCAGGATCGCCTGCACCCTGCGCTCGGCCGGCAGCGAGGGGTGGTCCTGCACCTCACGGTAGGCCACGCCGAGTTTGTCGAGCAACAGCCGGATCACGGATGGCGCGCGCGGAGTTGCGGTGTCGAGGGCAGCTTCAGTCATGGTCGGGTCCAGAATGTTCCTACAATCGCGAAATGTGAGCAGCCGATCACCCGGCTGGATCGAGTCTGAGATGGCCGTCAAACCTGGCCGTACTGTTGGCCGTGGCGCAGCCAGCGGTCGAGCAGGGGGGTGACATGCTCGGGCCAGCGTGCGAGCAGGGCCTGCGCCGCGTCGCGCACGGCCGGTAGCAGGTCGGCATCGCGCATCAGGTCGGCAACCTTGAACTGTAGCAGGCCGGTCTGGCGGGTTCCGAGCATCTCGCCGGGGCCACGCAATTCGAGGTCTTTCTCGGCGATGACGAAACCGTCGTTGGTTTCGCGCATGATGCCCAGGCGTTCGCGGCCGATCTGCGACAGCGGCGGGTGGTACAGCAGCACGCAATGGCTCACGGCGCTGCCTCGACCGACGCGGCCGCGTAGTTGGTGCAATTGCGCCAGCCCCAGACGCTCGGGGTTCTCGATGATCATCAGGCTGGCATTGGGCACGTCCACGCCGACTTCGATGACCGTGGTCGCTACCAGCAGCTGCAGGTTGCCGGCCTTGAACTCGGCCATCACCGCGGCTTTTTCCGCAGGCTTCATGCGACCGTGGATCAACCCGACGCTCAGCTCGCCCAAGGCGCTGCCCAGCTCTTCGAAGGTGCTCTGCGCCGCCTGGCAGGTCAGCTCTTCGGACTCTTCGATCAGCGTGCACACCCAATAGGCCTGGCGCCCCTCGGCACAGGCGGCGCGTACCCGCTCGACCACTTCGAAACGCCGGCTGTCGACCACCAGCACGGTATTGACCGGCGTACGTCCGGGCGGCAGCTCGTCGAGCACCGAGGTGTCGAGGTCGGCGTAGGCGCTCATGGCCAGGGTGCGCGGGATGGGCGTGGCGGTCATGATCAACTGGTGCGGGCACTGCTCGCCGTCCACGCCTTTCTTGCGCAGGGCCAGGCGCTGTTGCACGCCGAAGCGGTGCTGCTCGTCGATGATGGCCAGGGCCAAGCGCTTGAACTTGACCTCTTCCTGGAACAGCGCGTGGGTGCCGACCACCATCGGCGCGCCACTGGCGATCCGCTCAAGCGCGCTGACGCGGGCTTTGCCCTTGAGCTTGCCGGCCAGCCAGGCGACTTCCAGGCCCAGCGGTTCGAACCAGCGCTTGAAGGTGATGTAGTGCTGCTCGGCGAGAATCTCGGTCGGCGCCATCAGCGCCACCTGGTAGCCGGCTTCCAGCGCTTGCAACGCCGCCAGTGCCGCCACCACGGTCTTGCCGGCGCCGACATCGCCTTGCACCAGGCGCATCATCGGCTCGTGCAGGCTGAGGTCGTAGGCGATTTCGTTGCCCACCCGCTGCTGCGCGCCGGTAGGGGTAAAACCGAGGTTGGCCAGGTACTGCGCCGGCAGGCGCGTGGCCCTGGGCAGGATCGGGGCGCGCAGACTGCGCAGGCTCTCGCGCAGACGTTGCTGCGACAACTGGTGGGTCAGCAGTTCCTCGAAGGCCAGGCGATGCTGGGCCCAGTGGTGACCTTCGGCCAGCTCGTCGACGTCGGCGTCGGCGGGCGGGTTGTGCAGGTAACGGATGGCTTCATCCAGCGGCGCCAGGTGGTAGTCGCGGATCAGCTCGGCGGGCAGCCAGTCGGGCAGGCTGCGCGGGCCGAGCATGGACAGGCTCTGCTGGCACAGCGCGCGCAGGCGCTGCTGGGTCAGGCCTTCGGTGCTCGGGTAGATCGGTGTGAGGGTCTGTTCCACCGGTGGCGAGGTGTCGTCGCCGGTCAGCGCGCGGTACTCGGGGTGGTAGATTTCCAGGCCCGAAGCACCGGGCCGCGCTTCGCCGTAGCAGCGCAGGTGGGTACCGCGTTTGAGGCCTTCCTTTTGCGCATTGCTGAAATGGTAGAAGCGTAAGGTCAGCGTGCCGCTGCCGTCGCCCAGGCGTACCACGAGGCTGCGACGCTTGCCCATGGTCACGTCGCTGCCGCTGACCACGCCTTCGACCACCGCATCCTGGCCCGGACGCAACTCGCCGATGGGTACCACGCGGGTGCGGTCCTGGTAGCGCGCGGGCAGGTGGAACAGCACGTCCTGCAGGTTTTCCAGGCCGACCTTGGCCAGCTTTTCGGCCATGGCCTCGCCGACGCCCTTCAGCGCGGTGACCGATACGTTCGACAGCTCGCTCATGCTCAGGCCGACTGCTCTGCCGCCGGCTTGACCACCGAACACAAGCGGATGGAGTCGGCAAGGATCTCGATCGCCTTGGGCCGTGGGAAGCTGGCGCGCCAGGCGATGGCTACGGTGCGCGTCGGCGCCGGCGCCGTGAGAGGCCGAACTTCGATGACACCGGGTGCGTAATGGTGGCTGTTGACCGCCGACAGCGGCAGGATCGATACACCCAGGCCCGAGGCCACCATATGGCGAATGGTCTCCAGCGAGCTGGACTCCACGGTGGTATGGCGCGAGTCGCCGCCCTTGCTCAAGGTGGGGCAGGCTTCCAGCACCTGGTCGCGGAAGCAGTGGCCTTCACCCAGCAACAGCAGGCTCTTGTCGTTGAGCTCCGCGGCGTCGATGGTCTTGCGCGCTGTCCACGGATGGTCGCTGGGCATCAGGGCGTAGAAAGGCTCGTCATACAGCGGCAGAGTCAGTACGTCGGCCTCGTTGAACGGCAAGGCGATGATCACCGCGTCCAGTTCGCCGTTGCGCAGTTTGTCGCGCAGCACGTGGGTGAAGTTTTCCTCGATGTACAGCGGCATCTGCGGTGCGACGCGGTGCAGTTGCGGAATCAGGTGCGGGAACAGGTACGGGCCGACGGTATAGATGGCGCCGACCTTGAGCGGGGCGGTGAGCTGGTTCTTGCCGGCTTGGGCCAGCTCGCGGATGCCCTGGGCCTGCTCCAGGACCTTCTGCGCCTGGGCGACGATGCCCTCACCGACGGGGGTCAGGCGTACGGCGCTCTTGCTGCGCTCGAAGATCAATACGCCGAGTTCGTCCTCGAGTTTCTTCACGCCTACCGACAGGGTCGGCTGGCTGACGTGGCAGCGCTCGGCGGCGTGGCCGAAGTGCTGTTCCTGGGCGAGGGTGACGATGTAGCGGAGTTCAGTGAGGGTCATAACGTGCGTCCATGAAGTTGCGAGGCCAGCATAGCGGCTGCAATCGATAGACGCACGTTATCAGACCTGCCAACGGATGACAGAACCTGTGTTTCAGCGCCGGTCCAGGGAGTAGACGAACGGCGCCACCACCTCAATGCTGCCGTTGTTCAGCAGCTCGGCGGGCGGTTTGGGCAGCGGTTGCGCCCGGCGGATCATCTCCAGCGTGGCGCGGTCCAGCGCTGCGCTACCCGAACCCCCGGCCAGCGAGAAGGACAACACCTTGCCCTCGGCATCGACCACGAAGCGCAGGCGGTTGATGCCCTGCAAGCCACGGCGGCGCGCATCTTCCGGATAGCGCTTGTAGCGGGCCAGATGGCGCAGCAGGTCGCTCTGCCACGTCGGTAGCGCTTTGCTGTTGGAGGCGATGCTCGGCGCCGGTGCGGCCGATTTCTTCGGCGGCTCGGTGCTGGGCGGCGTCTCGGCCACTTGTTCGCTGGGCGGCTCTTCCTTGGGCGGCTCAGGCTTTTTCACAGGCTTGGGCGGCTGTGGTTTGGGCTTGGGCTTGGGCGGCTTGGGAATCGCGATCTTGGGCTTGGGCGCCTCGGCGACCTTCGGCAGCGGCGGTTCCTCGACCGGTGCCGGTGGCGGTGGCACCACTTTGGGCGGTGGTGGTGGCGCCGGTTCGGGCAGGGGCGCCAGTTCGACCATCATCGCTGCCGGCGGCAGTTCGATGGGCTGGGGCACCGACCAGTCGAGCAGGAGCAGCACGGCAACGGCATGCAGGCCGAGCACAAGGGCCAGGCTGCCGCCATAACGCGCCAGTGTTCGCCGCGTCTTCGTCATTTCTTCGCTGCCGTCTCTAGACCGACCAGACCGACCTTCAGGTAGCCGGCCGCACGCATGGTGTTCATGACTTCCATCAGGTCACCGTAGTCCACGCCTTTGTCGGCCTGGAAGAAGATGGTGGTTTCCTTGTCGCCCTTGGTCTTGGCGTCGAGCATCGGGCCGAGCTGGGCGTTGGTCGGTACCTGGTCGTCGCCGACGTACAGCTTCTGGTCGGCCTTGACGCTGACGAACACCGGTTTCTCCGGTCTTGGCGCGGGCTTGGCGGTCGAGGCCGGCAGGTCGACCTTGATGTCGACCGTGGCCAGGGGCGCGGCGACCATGAAGATGATCAGCAGCACCAACATGACGTCGATGAACGGCGTGACGTTGATCTCGTGGTTTTCGGCGAGGTCGTCCCCGCCCTCGTTAAGATGCAGGCCCATGGCTTACCCCATTTTCACCATGTGGGGGACGGTGCGCTCGCCCTGGTGGTCGAGGTCGCGGCTGACCAGCAGCAGCACCTGCGCGGAAGCGTCGGACACCTGCGCCTTGTAGCCGGCGATGGAGCGGGCGAAGACGTTGTAGATGACCACGGCCGGGATCGCGGCGACCAGGCCCAGGGCGGTGGCCAGCAGCGCTTCGGCGATGCCGGGTGCGACCACGGCGAGGTTGGTGGTCTGGGTTTTGGCGATGCCGATGAAGCTGTTCATGATGCCCCACACGGTGCCGAACAGGCCCACGAACGGCGCGGTGGAACCGATGGTGGCCAGCACGCCGGTGCCGCTGCTCATGCTGCGGCCGCTGGCGGCGACCAAGCGCTCGAGGCGGAAGCTCACGCGCTCCTTGATGCCTTCCTTCTCGCGGGTATTGGCCGACAGGCGCATTTCCTCCAAGGCATCGTGCACCAGGGTATGGGCCAGAGTGCCTTCCTTGCTGGAAACGTCGCTGGCTTCCTTGAGGGTGGCGGATTTCTTCAGCGCGGCGATTTCACGGCGCAGGCGGCGCTTGGCACCCATCAGCTCGAAGCCTTTGGCGATCCAGATGGTCCAGGTGATCAGCGAGGCGATGGCCAGACCGATCATCACGATCTTCACCACGATGTCGGCGTTCTTGTACATGCCCCATGGGGACAAGTCGTGGGCCATGCCCAAACTGGTGTCTTCGACCAGAGCCTGGGTGTCGGCGTCCCTGGCAGGTGCGGCGGTGTCGCCTGCTGCCGGAGCGACCGGCGCATCGGCGGCGGGCGTTTGCGCGGCGGCGGCCGGGGCGCTGGTGGCCGCCGGAGCGGTGTTCGCGGCAGGTTCATCGGCCAGTGCCGCGGGTGCCACGACCAGGCTGAACATCAGCGCGGCGATGGCGCGCCAGGCACGCGACGGGGTTGGCGAAGCGGAAGGGGAGATAGGTTTCATGCTGGCCGGACCTGATGAAGAAGAATTGACGTCACCACGGCCTCGCGGAAGGCCGAGAACAAAGAGGGCGCCATTATTGCAATTAATTCTTGTTAACAAAAGTAATAAGGTTTCTTTTTTGTCGGATCGTTGGACCTGGAACCTCAGGTGTGGCTAGGCTCAACCTTTGGATTTTGGAGCGGCACCATGTCAGAGCTTTACGCGATGCTTGTAGGATGCGGCGATGTAGGTGGGCGCCTGGCGCGTCGCCTGCTGGCCAAGGGCTGGGCGGTGAGCGGGCTTCGGCGCTCCGTCGAGCGGCTTCCGGAAGGCGTCATGCCGATCCGCGGCGACCTCGAGCAGCCTGAAATACCTCCAGCGTGGCCGGCGCGTTGCCCCGACTACCTGATCTATTGCGTGTCGGCCAACCAGCACGACGAGGCCGGTTATCAGGCGGCCTATGTCGAGGGCATGCGCCGGGTCCTGGGTTGGTTGGCGGACCAGGGCCAGCGCCCGCGTCGCCTGCTGTTCGTTTCCAGCAGCAGCGTGTATGCCCAGCAGCATGGCGAATGGGTCGACGAAACATCTGCCACCGAACCCGACGGCTATTCGGGACGCTTGATGCTCGAAGCCGAGCGGCTGGCGCTGGACAGCGGCATCCCGGCCAGCGTGGTACGCCTGACCGGCATCTATGGTCCAGGCCGACAATGGCTGCTCAATCAGGTGCGCCAGGGCTACCAGGTGGCGCAGGAGCCGCCGCTGTACGGCAACCGCATCCATGCCGACGATGCTGCGGGTCTGCTGGCCTTTTTGCTGGAGCAGGACGCCAAAGGTGTGGCATTGGACGAGCACTACCTGGGCGTCGACGACGCGCCGGCGCCGCTGGCCGAGGTGGTCGCGTGGCTGCGCGAGTATTTGGAGGTGACGCACTGGTCCGACGAGCAGCGCGTCAGGCGTTCCGGCAGCAAGCGTTGCAGCAACGTCCGCGCCCGTGCTTTGGGTTGGGCGCCGCAGTATTCCAGCTATAAAGAAGGCTATGCGGCGATTCTGCGAGGCAATGAAGGGCAGGACCTGGCCTGATACTCGTCAGCTAAGCCATTGGGGCTGCTGCGCAGCCCATCGCGGCTAAAGCCGCTCCTACAAATTCTGTAGGAGCCCGTTGCGGCTAAAGCCGCTATCACAAATCATGTCGTAGCGGCCGGCCGGCGCACCGGTTTAGCCGCGATGAGTTGCGCAGCAGCCCCAGGTGACACGACTTCTGCTCAACTGAGTGGCATCAGAGCTTGGCCAGGCTTTCACCTGGCCAAGCTCGGCGCGCATCTCGACGTTATTGCTTTTCCAGCACCCAGCGACGTTCGCCTGCCGCCAGTTGCGGCATTTCGTTGGGCTGCGCGCGGTTCACAGCCTGGAAGATTTCCAGGGTCTTGCCGTCACGCTTGAAGATCCACGGCGAGCCGCGCTGTTCGCGCTCCAGCCACAGGCTGTCGTTTTCGCCGCTCATGGTCGCGCAGTCGCCGGCCAGGCACAGCGCGTAGCGGTCGGGGCCCGGCAGGCCGGTGACCATGCCGTCGTCGCGGAACTGAGCGTAGTTACCTTGCCCAGGGCCCTCGACGATCTTCCAGTTGCCGCCCAGGTAGCCCTGGTACAGGGCTTTCTCGAACGCGCCGCCCAGCGGCGTGTTGGACGGTGCGCTGCTACGTTCGAAGACCTGCTTGCCGCCCAGTTTGCCGGGCGCCTGGACCAGCTCCTGGCCGTCCATGCTCAGTGATTCGCGTTGGCCGGCGTCGAAGGTGACCTGCCAGTCGTTCTTGTCCGCCACCAGGTGGCCGTCGGCGGCTTCGAAACCGTTGCTCAGCGACGCTTTCTGCTGGTCGACATCGATCCGCCATTCCAGCACCGGGCCGTTTTCGGACAGGGCCTTGCGCAGGCTGGTGCCTTTGCTGGCGACATCGATGGCGTGCTGGTTGATCCAGGTGCCTTTGAAATCTTCGGGTTTGTGGCTGGCGCAGCCGCTCAGAACCAGGGCTGCCAGTGCGAGGGACAGGGCATGTTTCATGGTAGGGACCTTATTGCAGAGGGTGTGACGGACGCTGCGGCCCGTCAGCGGGGGCATCACTCGATGACGAGGATGGCGTCCATCTCGACCTGCGCGCCTTTGGGCAGGGCGGCCACGCCGATCGCGGCGCGGGCAGGGTAGGGCTGCTGGAAGTAGCGGCCCATCACTTCGTTGACGGTGGCGAAGTGGCTGAGGTCGGTGAGGAAGATGTTCAGCTTGACGATGTCCTTGAACGAGCCGCCGGCGGCTTCGGCCACCGACTTGAGGTTCTCGAACACTTGCACGGTCTGGGCTTCGAAGCCCTCGACCAGCTCCATGGTCTTGGGATCGAGCGGAATCTGGCCCGACATGTACACGGTGTTACCGGCCTTGATCGCCTGGGAGTAGGTGCCGATGGCGGCCGGGGCCTTGTCGCTGGTGATGACAGTCTTGGTCATGATGACTCCTTGCGGTTGACGGACTACGCACGCATGCGGGTGATACGCACCACACCGGTCAGGGTACGCAGCTTCTTGATCACGCGGGCCAGGTGCACGCGGTCGTGCACGCTGACCACCAGTTGGACCACGCTGATGCGACCGTCGCGCTCGTCCATGCTGATTTTTTCGATGTTGCCGTCGGCGGCGTTGACGCTACTGGCCAGCAAGGCGATCAGGCCGCGCTGGTGTTCGAGCTCCACGCGCAGTTCGACGTTGAATTCGCCGGTGACGTCCTTGGCCCAGGAAAGCTGCAGGCATTTCTCCGGGTTGTGGCGGATTTCGCTGATGTTGCCGCAGTCTTCCAAGTGCACGACCATGCCCTTGCCTGCCGACAGGTGGCCGACGATCGGATCGCCCGGAATCGGCGTGCAGCACCTGGCGTAGCTGAGCACCAGGCCCTCGGTGCCGCGAATGGCCAGTGGTCCTTCCGGGGCCGGCAGCGGTTCGCCTTCGGTGGACAGCAGACGCCGCGCGACCACGTAGGCCATGCGATTGCCCAGACCGATGTCTTCGAGCAGGTCTTCGAGCAGCTCCAGACGGTACTCGTCGAGGATCGGCTGGACGCGCTCGGGGGCGATCTGGTCCAGGCTGCTGTCGAAGCCGGTCAGGACCTTGTTCAGCAAGCGCTCGCCGAGGTTGATCGACTCGGAGCGGCGCTGTTGCTTGAGGGCATGGCGGATGTGCGTGCGCGCTTTGCCGGTGACCACGAAGTTGAGCCAGGCCGGATTGGGCCGGGCGCCTGGAGCACTGACGATCTCGACCGTGGAGCCGCTTTGCAGCGGTTCGGACAGTGGCGCCAGACGGCGGTTGATGCGGCAGGCGATGCAGCTGTTGCCCACATCGGTGTGCACCGCATAGGCGAAATCCACCGCCGTGGAGCCTTTGGGCAGCTCCATGATCCGGCCTTTGGGCGTGAAGACGTAGACCTCGTCCGGGAACAGGTCGATCTTGACGCTCTCGATGAACTCCAGGGAGTTGCCGGCGCGTTGCTGCAGTTCGAGGATGCCCTTGACCCACTGCCGCGCCCTGGCATGGTTGCCCTTGGCCGGCTCGTCGCCATTGGACTTGTACAACCAATGGGCGGCGATGCCGTTGTTGGCCATCTCTTCCATTTCGCGGGTGCGGATCTGGATTTCGATGGGCACGCCGTGCATGCCGAACAGCGTGGTGTGCAGCGACTGGTAGCCATTGGCCTTGGGAATCGCGATGTAGTCCTTGAAGCGCCCCGGCAACGGCTTGTACAGGTTGTGCACGGCGCCCAGCACGCGATAGCAGGTGTCCACCTTGTCGACGACGATGCGGAAGGCATAGACGTCCATGATCTCGGTGAAGGCGCGGCGCTTGCCGCGCATCTTCTTGTAGATGCCGTAGAGGTGCTTCTGCCGGCCGCTGACCTCGCCTTCGATGCCGTCTTCGGCCAGGCAGTTGGCCAGCGAGTGCTCGATCTTGGCGACGATTTCCTTGCGATTGCCCCGCGCGCTCTTGACCGCGCGGTTGATCAGCGAGGAGCGCATCGGGTGCATGGCCTTGAAGCCGAGGTCTTCGAATTCCACGCGCACAGTGTGCATGCCCAGCCGGTTGGCGATGGGCGCGTAGATTTCCAGGGTCTCCTTGGCGATGCGGCGGCGTTTCTCGCCCGACAGCACTTCCAGCGTGCGCATGTTGTGCAGGCGGTCGGCCAGCTTGACCAGGATCACGCGGATGTCGCGCGCCATGGCCATGGCCATCTTCTGGAAGTTCTCGGCCTGGGCTTCGGCCTTGGTCTCGAAGTTCATCTGGGTCAGCTTGCTGACCCCATCGACCAGCTCGGCGACGGTTTCGCCGAATTGCTGGCTGAGGGCTTCCTTGGCGATGCCGGTGTCTTCGATGACATCGTGCAGCATGGCGGCCATCAGGCTCTGATGGTCCATGTGCATTTCGGCGAGGATGTTCGCCACCGCGAGGGGGTGGGTCACGTAGGGCTCGCCGCTGCGACGGCGTTGGCCGTCATGGGCCTGTTCGGCGTAGAAATAGGCACGCCGGACCAGGTTGACCTGTTCGGGCCCAAGGTAGTTCGACAGCCGATCGGCGAGGGCGTCTATGCTCGGCATGGGTTCACCTCTGGCACAGCATTCGGCGTCGACCTGGCTTCAATCAGACGGCCTCGTTGGACTCGTCTTCGAAGGCGGCGAATACCGGGTCTTCGGTGACGATTTCTTCAGCGGCCAGGAATTCGTTGGTGATGATGCCTTCGGCGATTTCGCGCAGGGCAACGACGGTAGGCTTGTCGTTTTCCCACGCCACGCGAGGCTCTTTGCCACCGGTGGCCAGCTGGCGAGCGCGCTTGGTCGACAGCATGACCAGCTCAAAGCGGTTATCCACGTGTTCAAGACAATCTTCTACGGTTACGCGGGCCATGGTGTTCCTCGGTAGCAAATACGGTGGGCGTGCCCAGGTTGGGCGGGCGGACTGGGTAGTTTAAAAAATCACCAGCCAATAGGGAAGCGCTGTTTTGCAGGGCGGTCTCCGCCGGCGTGCGATGAACATCGGGGCATCCGTCTAACGTTGCAAGGCCTCGCGCAGCCGTGGGGTCAGCTCTTCGAACAGCGTCTGCACCGAGCGCAAGGCCCGGCAATCGGGGCGGGTCAGCAGCCACAGCTGGGTATCGCAACCCGGCAGCGGCCCGCTCAGGGCTTCGATGCCCGGCAGGGTCGGCACGGTGAAATCGGCCAGCGCCGCGACGCCCATGCCGCTGCTGACCAGTTGCGCCACGGTGGACATGCCGCTGCACTGGTAGCGCGGGATCAGGCTGGGATGCTGCTGGTTGCGCCAGGCCACCGTGGGGTGATCGGGCATCGAGTCGTCCGGGGTGATCCATGGCACGTGGTGCACGCCCTGCGCCAAGGGTTCGCGCAGCTCCGGACGACCGCACAGCACATACGAGGTCGAGCCCAGGCAGCGCCCGACCAGATGCTCCGGCGGCGCGTTGGTCAGGCGCAGGGCGATGTCGGCGTCGCGCCGGCTGAGGTTGGCGAAGGTGTTGGAGGTGCCCAGTTCCAGCGACAGCGCCGGGTAGTTGGGCATGAAGCTGGCCAGTGCCGGCAGCAGCAGCCCGTGCAGCACCGCCTCGGTGCAGGTCAGGCGTACCGTGCCGCTGACCACCTGTTCGCCGCTGGTCAGGGCGATGCGTGCCGCCTGTAGCGCCACTTCCGCGCGTTCGGCCTGCTCGGCCAAGGCCTGCGCCGTGTCAGTGGGCAGATAGCCTTTGCGGCTCTTGACGAACAGTGCGGTGCCCAGCGATGACTCCAGTCGCCTTATGGAGCGAAACACCGTCGAGACATCGACCTTGAGCAACTCCGCCGCCTTGGCCAGCGAGCGTCCACGCTCCAGGGCCAGGACCAGCGAGAGGTCGGCATGGGTGATTTGATATTGCATGGATGCACGCTCTGCTTGCCTAAATGCCAGTGTCTGTTGCGCGGGGGCCATTTTATAGTGAAACCGCATCCGGGAATCAATCGGCGGGCCACGGGCCCACGCCCCTCGACGGGCACTGAACAATAACAACACCCCGCGTCCTCCCCCTTGTCGCATGTGCCGCTCGGCGTATTCCGCGACACGGCTGCGAATCGGAGGCCGTACGGCCATGACGGTGGTATCCCTTGTCTACGACCCTGTTCGCCTCAATCGCTGCGCGCCATGCGTTGGCCGCATCACCTATCCCTACGCTCTTTTCATCGACTCGCCTTCACAGGCCGAGCTGCATCATTACAATGACGCCCCCGGTGTGGGCCATGCCTGCGCGCCGCACTGCGACGCTGCGCAAGCCCCACGCCGCGCCGCGCGCTGAAGCCGGTCGATGACCGTGCCAGCGTCGAGCCAGCAACTCCCGATACCCGAGCGCACGCCTGCATGCAGGGCCTGTGAAAACACTACCCATAGCAATGGCAGGGACTCATGAGCGACTACACACACGCCGATCGTCCTCCGGCTGCGTCCGGGCAAGCCGGCGGCGCCACTGCCTCGTCTGGCAAAGGGCTGGCCAAAGGCAGCCTGGGCCTGCTGGCCAGTGTGGTGCTGGGCATTTCCACCATCGCGCCGGTCTACACCCTGACCGGCGCGCTCGGGCCGACCGTGCGCGAGGTCGGCGCGCATTTGCCCGCGGTGTTCATCGTCGGCTTTCTGCCGATGCTGCTGGTCGCCCTGGGCTACCGCGAACTCAACGCCGCCGAGCCCGACAGCGGCACCTCCTTCACCTGGTCGGCGCGTGCCTTCGGGCCGATGATCGGCTGGATCGGCGGCTGGGGCCTGGTGGTGGCGACCACCATCGTGTTGTCGAACCTCGCCGGTGTGGCGGTGGACTTCTTCTACCTGTTCCTCGCCCAGATCACCGGCGAGCAAAGCCTGGCCGCGCTGGCGGACAATCTGCTGATCAACATCGGTACCTGTTGCGCCTTCATCGCCCTGGCGGTGTGGATCTGTTGCCGCGGCATGGGTACCACCATGACCGTGCAGTACGGGCTGGTGGCCCTGCAGCTGCTGGTGCTGATCGGTTTCGCCTTCGCCGCCTTCGGTGAAACCACGGCGCCGCCACCGCTGGCGTTCGAGCTGTCGTGGTTCAACCCGTTCGGCGTCGAGAACTTCTCGTCCTTCGCCGCTGGGTTGTCGCTGTCGATCTTCATTTTCTGGGGCTGGGACGTCTGCCTGACGGTCAGCGAAGAGTCCGTCGGCAGCGAGGAAGTGCCCGGTAAGGCAGCCACCTGGACGGTGCTGCTGATCCTCTGCCTGTACCTGCTGACGGGCATCGCCACCCTGCAGTTCGCCGGCATCAGCGAGGTCGGCCTGGGCCTGGGCAATCCGCGCATTCAGGAGAACGTCTTCGCCCACTTGGCCGGGCCGGTCATGGGGCCGCTGGCGATCATGATGTCGGTGGCGGTGCTGGCCAGTACCGCCGCGTCGTTGCAGTCGACCTTCGTGTCGCCTGCGCGCACATTGCTGGCGATGGGTTACTACGGCGCGGTGCCACGGCGTTTCGCCAAGGTCTGCCCACGCTCGCAGACGCCACGCTACGCCACCATCTGCGCCGGCGTCGCGGCGGCGGTGTTCTACGTCACCATGCGCAGCCTGAGCGAGAACGTGCTGGCCGACACCATCACCGCGCTGGGCATGATGATCTGCTTCTATTACTCGCTGACGGCCTTCGCCTGCGTCTGGTACTTCCGCCGCAGCCTGTTCAGCAGTGTACGGCACTTCGTGATGCGCGGCCTCTGCCCGCTGCTGGGCGGCGCCATCCTCTCGGTGATCTTCGTGCGCACGGCCATCGACAGCGCTTCGCCGGACTTCGGCAGCGGTTCGCACGTGGGCGGCCTGGGGTTGGTGTTCGTGATCGCGGCGATCATCTCGCTGCTGGGAATCGTGTTGATGGTGCTATCGCGGCTGCGGGCGCCGGCCTACTTCCTCGGCGCCACCTTGCGCCAGCAGGCGACGCTGCACCTGCCGGAATGAACGAGGGGCTCTGGCGAGCCCCTCGTGTCCATCAGCTGACCAGTTGTTCGAGCAGCGCCCGGTGGCGCTGCTGCTGTTTGCGCAGGCGTACGCGATTGGCCAGGAACACCGCCTTGAGCTGCTCCAGAGCAGTCTGGAAGTCGTCGTTGACGATCACGTAGTCGAATTCGTCGTAATGACGCATCTCGCTGACCGCTTCGCTCATGCGCCCGGCGATGATCGCTTCGCTGTCCTGGCCGCGGCCGTCCAGACGCTGACGCAGCGCCTCTTTGCTCGGCGGCAGGATGAAGATCGACAGCGCCTCGGGCATCAGCTTGCGCACCTGTTGCGCGCCCTGCCAGTCGATTTCCAGGATCAGGTCGAAGCCTTCGTCCAGGGTCTGCTGCAGGGCGCTGAGCGAGGTGCCGTAGAAGTTGCCGAACACTTCGGCATGCTCGAGGAAATCGCCTTGCTCGATCATCGAGCGGAAACGTGGCTGGTCGACGAAGTGGTAGTTCACCCCGTGCTGCTCGCCCGGGCGCATGGCACGGGTGGTGTGCGAGACCGAGACGCGAATGTTCGCGTCGCCGCTGCCAGGCGCGGTGAGCGCCGAAACCAGGCTGGTCTTGCCGGCCCCGGAGGGGGCGGAAACGATGTAGAGAGTGCCGCTGCTGTGGTTCATCGTGGGATGGCCTTACTCGATGTTCTGTACTTGTTCACGCATCTGTTCGATCAGCACCTTGAGGTTGACGGCCGCTTGCGTGCTGCGCGGGTCGAAGGCCTTGGAGCCGAGGGTGTTGGCTTCGCGGTTGAGCTCCTGCATCAGGAAATCCAGGCGCCGACCGGCCGCGCCGGCGGACTTGAGCACGCGGCGCACTTCGGTGATGTGGGTTTCGAGGCGGTCGAGCTCTTCGGCGACATCGCTTTTCTGCGCCAGCAGGACCATCTCCTGTTCCAGGCGCTGCGGGTCGAGCTCGGCCTGCATGTCGTGGAAGCGGTCGAGCACCTTTTGCCGTTGGGCGGCCAGCATCTGTGGCACCAGGGTGCGCAGGGTGGCGACCTCTTGGCCCATGGCGTCGAGCCGCTCGCCGATCAGGCGGGCCAGTTCCCGGCCTTCGCGCACACGGCCTGCGAGCAGCTCCTCGAGCGCTTCGTCGAACAGGCCCAAAGCCTCGGCATTGAGCGCTTGCGGATCGCTGGCGTCGGCCACCAGCACGCCAGGCCAAGCCAAGACTTCCAGGGGGTTGAGCGGGGCCGGCTGCCGGATCAGGCCGGCCACCGTTTCGGCGGCGGCGACCAGCTGCGCGGCGCGCTCGCGATCGACCTGCAGCGGCTTGCCGGCGGTTTCTTCGGCCAGGCGCAGGGTGCATTCCACCTTGCCGCGCGACAGGCTTTGGCGCAGGCCTTCGCGCACCGCGCCTTCGAGGTCGCGCAGGGCTTCGGGCAGGCGCAGGTGGGGTTCGAGGTAGCGGTGGTTGACCGAGCGCAGCTCCCAGGCCAGGGTGCCTTGGCTGCCGGCGCGCTCGACGCGAGCAAAAGCGGTCATGCTGTGCACCATGGGAAACGACCTCGCGAAGGGTAGGGAAAGAGGAAAGCGTTCGGGCTGCAAGGCGCGGGATTGTAGCGCAGTGCGGCAGTGGCGCCCAAGCGGCCCTTGGGGCGCCGCGACGGCCAGTCGAGTGGGGCGCTGGCGAGGGGTGGGGTAGCGCGCCGCGACGATAGGCATGTCGCCATCGGGCGCGCATCCCTATAATGCTCGGCAGATTCGAATCCCGGTACAGGAACTCCAGATGAAACGTCCAAGTGGTCGCGCCGCCGACCAACTCCGCTCGATCCGCGTCACCCGCCACTACACCAAGCACGCCGAAGGGTCGGTGCTGGTCGAGTTCGGCGACACCAAGGTGATCTGCACCGTCAGCGTCGAAAACGGCGTTCCGCGTTTCCTCAAGGGCCAGGGCCAAGGCTGGTTGACCGCCGAATACGGCATGCTGCCGCGCTCCACCGGCGAGCGTAACCAGCGCGAAGCCAGCCGTGGCAAGCAGGGCGGCCGCACCCTGGAAATCCAGCGCCTGATCGGGCGTTCGCTGCGCGCGGCGCTGGACATGAGCAAGCTCGGCGACATCACCCTGTACGTCGACTGCGACGTGATCCAGGCCGATGGCGGCACCCGCACCGCGTCGATCACCGGCGCCATGGTGGCCCTGGTCGATGCCCTGCGCGTGATCAAGAAGCGCGGCGGGCTCAAGGGCGGCGACCCGCTCAAGCACATGATCGCGGCCGTTTCCGTGGGCATGTACAAAGGCGAAGCGGTGCTGGACCTCGACTACCTCGAAGACTCCGCCGCCGAGACCGACCTGAACGTGGTCATGACCAGTGCCGGCGGCTTCATCGAAGTCCAGGGCACCGCCGAAGGCGCGCCGTTCCAGCCAGAAGACTTCAATGCCATGTTGGCCCTGGCGCAGAAGGGTATGAACGAGATCTTCGAACTGCAGACGGCCGCACTGGCCGACTGAGCCCTTGGCAGACACGAAAAAGCCGACATCGCTGTCGGCTTTTTCGTATCTGGAGCGGCCTTGGGCGCTGTGCGAAAGGCCTAGATGGTCAGCGTCCAGTCGTAGTCCACGATCAGTGGCGCATGCTGCGAGAAGCGTGGCTGGCGCGGCAGGCGTGCGCTGCGTACGAAGCGGCGCAGGCCCGGCGTGAGCAACTGGTAGTCGAACCGGTAGCCCAGGTTGAGCATCTCGGCCTGCTCGTTGTCCGGCCACCAGCTGTACTGGTCGCCTTCGCGGCTGACTTCGCGCAGCGCATCCACATAGCCCATGTCGCCCACGATTGAATCGATCCAGGCGCGCTCGGGTGGCAGGAAACCGGGTGACTGTTGGCTGTCGCGCCAGTTCTTGATATCCAACTTCTGCTGCGCCACATACAACGAGCCGCAATAGATATATTCGCGGCGCTTGCGCCGTTGCTTATCCAGGTACTTGCCGAAGTCGTCCATCAACTTGAACTTCTGGTTCAAGTCCGCGTCGCCGTTCATGCCCGAAGGCAAGAGCAGGCTGGCAATACTGACTTTGTCGAAATCCGCTTGCAGGTAACGCCCGTAACGGTCGGCTGCCTCGAAACCCAGGCCGGTGATGACTGCCTTGGGCTGCATCCGCGAGTAGAGCGCCACACCCCCTTGGGCAGGCACCTCCGCGTCGCAGGCATAAAGGAAATAGCCATCGAGCTGGAAAGCTGGGTCGTCGAGTTCACAGGCCGAGGCGCGGGTGTCTTGCAGGCAGATGACGTCGGCATTCTGGGCTTGAAGCCAGCTGAGCAAACCGCGCTCGGCCGCCGCCTGAATGCCATTGACGTTCACACTGATGATCCGCATAAATGGCCCCATAAATCTCGTGCGTGTATGATACCCGAGCTCAACCCATTTAGCTAAATCCGTAATATTCGGGACTTACATGCAACCGTATCAGCGGGACTTCATTCGTTTTGCCATCGATCGCGGTGTTCTGCGCTTCGGTGAGTTCACGTTGAAATCGGGGCGTACCAGCCCTTATTTCTTCAATGCCGGCCTCTTCAACAGCGGCTCCGCCCTGGCGCAACTGGGTCGCTGCTACGCCGCCGCCATCGTCGACAGCAAGATCCCCTTCGACGTGCTGTTCGGCCCCGCCTACAAAGGCATCCCCCTGGCGGCGGCCACGGCCGTGGCGCTGGCCGAGCAGCATCAGCTCGACGTGCCCTGGTGCTTCAACCGCAAGGAAGCCAAGGACCACGGCGAGGGCGGCAGCCTGGTCGGCGCGCCGCTGGCCGGTGACGTGCTGATCATCGACGACGTGATCACCGCCGGCACCGCCATTCGCGAAGTGATGCAGATCATTTCGGCGCAGAACGCCAAGCCGGCTGGAGTCCTCATCGCCCTGAACCGCGAAGAGCGCGGTAACGGCGAGCTGTCGGCGATTCAGGAAGTCGAGCGGGACTTCGCCATCCCAGTGGTCAGCATCGTTTCGCTGACCCAGGTGCTGGAATTCCTGGCCGACGATCCGCAGCTCAAGCAGCATCTGCCGGCGGTGGAAGCCTACCGCGCGCGTTACGGCATCTGAGTCCGGGCAATGAAAAAGGCGACCTACGGGTCGCCTTTTTCATTGCCTCATGCCACGTCAGTCCGTGCCGTACTTCGGCGAGCGTGGCCCGTAGAGGATGCCGCCGTTGGGGTGGGGCGAGAGCAGGCGTGCGCTGGTGATGCCGGCGATCGGATAACCGGCGTCGTCCTGGGCGCTGCTGACGATCTGGTTGACCGCCGCCATGATCAGCATGCCGATCAAGCCCCCCTGGTTCTGCTGGTTTTCCGCGCTTGAAGCCGTCGCGCTGCCGGTCCACAAGGTCGATCCGGTCTTCAGGTCGACCAGCTTGGCGCTCGCCGTCACGGTGGTGGCGCTGCTGATCACCATGTAGCTCGTACCGTAGTCGCTCACCGTCACGTACAGACCGGCATCCGCACCGAAGATTTCGTGCAGCTTGCGGGGCTGCAACTGATGGATGTCATCGGGCTGGGTCATGCCGTTCTGGTTGAAGGTCTCGGCCACCAGGGCCACCGGCATGACGTAATAACCGGCCTCTGCCAGCGGATAGGTGACCTGCGACAGCATGCTGTAGGTGGCTTTGACGTCAGGCGACTGGTTCAGCGGTGGCAGGACCAGGATCGACTTGGGACGGCTCTGTTTGTAGGCCGAATAGTCCACGCTCTGGCGCTCGGCGCAACCGGCGAACAAGGCCAGCACGCAGATCCCTGCGATCCAACCGGCGAATCGCTCGATCATGGCTTGGCTCCTTGGCGGGCGTTGCTCAGCAGAAAGTCCATGTAGGCCGCCGACTCAGGAAACAGCGCCTTTTCCGTCACGAACTGCTGAACCATCTGATCGTCCTTGCCCAGCCCCGAATACAGCAGGCCCAATTGTGCGTGATAGCCCGGCGGCACGGCGCCGTTCTTGGCCTTGATCTTCTCCAGGTCGCGCTCCAGCGCCAGGGCCTGTTCTTCCTTGGACTGGCCGTTGAAGTACTGATAGACCTGCGGTTGGTAGCTTTCCCACTGGTACAGCGGTTTGGGTGCGTTGCAGCCGGCCAGCAGCAGGCTGGCCAGCACGAGGCCGGCGCCATTGCGCCAGGCCACGGGGGCGATGTTCATCGAAAGGCTTCCTTGTCGCAGCGCCGCTTACTGGGCGCGGGGGTTCCATTGACCGTTGTCCACGGCCGTGACCAATTTGTTGACCGCCTCGCGCATGGCCAGGTCGAGCACCTTGCCATTGAGCGTGGAGTCGTAGCTCGCGGTGCCGCCGAAGCCGACGATCTCGCGGTTCGACAGGGCGTACTCGCCTGCGCCTTGCGTGGAATACACCACTTCCGAAGTGCTGATGTTGACGATGTTCAGGGCCACTTTGGCGTAGGCGATCTGAGTCTTGCCGCGGCCCAGGATGCCGAACAGCTGGTGGTCGCCGACTTCCTTGCGGCCGAACTCGGTGACATCGCCGGTCACCACGTAGTCGGCGCCGCGCAGGCGCTGGGCCTGGCCCTTGATCGACGCTTCCTGCTGGATTTCGCTCATGTTGTCGCGATCCAGCACGCTGAAGCGGTTGGTCTGCTGCAAATGGGTGATGAGGATGGTCTTGGCCTGGCCGCCGAGGCGGTCGACGCCGTCGGAGAAGATGCCACGCATGTAGCTGGAACGGTTGTCGAACTTGCCCACGGCGATGGGCGCACGCACGCCGCTGTAGGGACGGTTGACGCTTTCGACCTGCTGTACGGCGACGGCGGTAGAGGTTTCGGTGGCGCAGCCAGCCAACGACCCGATAGCGATGGCGGCTGCCATCACGAGTCCATGTGATGCGTATTTCACGCTGTTTCTCCAGGGTTTGCGAAGTGCGAGCCCCGGGCGGACCCGGGGCGTTGAGCGATCAGGCGTTCGGCGCCTGCTGCTTGTTGGTGATCAGGGTGCCGACCCCGCTGTCGGTGAAGATTTCCAGCAGCACGGCGTTGGGTACGCGGCCATCGACGATGTGCGAGGTGGTCACGCCGCCCTGCACCGCTTCCAGGGCGCATTTGATTTTCGGCAGCATGCCGCCGTAGATGGTGCCGTCGGCGATCAGCTCGTTGACCTGCTCGGTGGTCAGGCCGGTGAGCACTTTGCCTTGCTTGTCCATCAGGCCTGCGATGTTGGTCAGCAGCATCAGCTTCTCGGCTTGCAGCGCCTCGGCCACCTTGCCGGCGACTAGGTCCGCGTTGATGTTGTACGACTCGCCGTCGGCGCCCACGCCGATGGGCGCGATCACCGGGATGAAGTCGCCGCGCACCAGCATGTTCAGCAGTTCGGTGTTGACCCCGACCACCTCGCCGACGTGGCCGATGTCGATGATTTCCGGCGAAGTCATTTCCGGGGTCTGGCGGCTGACTTTGAGTTTCTTGGCGCGGATCAGCTCGGCGTCCTTGCCGGTCAGGCCGATGGCGCTGCCGCCATGGCGGTTGATCAGGTTGACGATGCTCTTGTTGACCTGGCCACCGAGGACCATTTCCACCACGTCCATGGTCGCGGCGTCGGTCACGCGCATGCCGTCGATGAAGTGGCTCTCGATGGACAGGCGCTTGAGCAGGTCGCCGATCTGCGGACCGCCGCCGTGCACCACCACCGGGTTGATGCCCACGGCCTTCATCAGCACGATGTCGCGGGCGAAGCCGGTCTTGAGCTCTTCGCTCTCCATCGCGTTGCCGCCGTACTTGATCACCAGGGTCTTGCCGACGAAGCGGCGGATGTAGGGCAGCGCTTCGGACAATACCTTGGCGACTTGGGAAGCGGCATCGCGTTCGAGGGTCATGCGGGGCTCCAGGCAGGACAGAGAGTCGGTCAGAATGGCAGTTGCAGGTCGGGTGCGACCCGCAGCAACTGCGTGCGGAAAATGTGCTTGATGCGTTGCAACTGCGCTTGGTCGTCGGCCTCGAAACGCAGCACCAGCACCGGTGTGGTGTTGGAGGCGCGCACCAGGCCCCAGCCATGGGGGTAGTCCACGCGCACACCGTCGAGGGTGGTCAGGCGTGCTTCGCCCCAATCGGCGTCGCGTTGCAGCGCAGCCATGATGCTGAATTTACTCGCGTCGGTCACATCGATGTGGATTTCCGGTGTGGAAACATCGTCGGGAAACGCTGCGAACAGCGTTTCGGCATCGACCTCGCTGTGGCTGAGGATCTCCAACAGGCGCGCGGCGACGTACAGGCCGTCGTCGAAACCGTACCAACGCTCCTGGATGAACAAGTGGCCGCTCATCTCGCCGGCCAGCAAGGCACCGGTTTCCTTCAGCTTCTTCTTCATCAACGAATGCCCGGTCTTCCACATTACCGCGTGGCCGCCGCAGGCCTCGATCAGGGCAGGCAGGCGCCGGGTGCACTTGACGTCGAAGATCACCCCGGCGCCCGCATGGCGTGCCAGCACGTCCTGGGCGAAGAGCATCAGCAGGCGGTCGGGATAGATGACGGTGCCGCGGTTGGTCACCACGCCCACCCGGTCGGCATCGCCGTCGAAGGCAAGGCCGATGTCGGCGCCGGTTTCCCGGACCTTGGCGATCAACGCCTGGAGGTTCTCGGGCTTGCCGGGGTCGGGGTGGTGGTTGGGGAAGGTGCCGTCGACCTCGCAATACAGCGGCGTGACTGCGCAGCCGAGCGCGCTCAGCAGTTGCGGGGCGATGACGCCGCCCACGCCGTTGCCGCAGTCGATCACGGCCTTGAGCGGCCGGGCCAGGCGCACGTCGTCGACGATGCGCTGCTGATAGCGCGCGAGGATGTCGACGCGCTGCACCCGGCCCTCGCCCTGGCTCAGGTCGTTGGTCTGCACGCGCGTCAGCAGCGCCTGGATCTGCTCGTCGGCCAGGGTGTCGCCGGCGATGACGATCTTGAAACCGTTGTAGTCGGGCGGGTTGTGGCTGCCGGTGAGCATCACCGCCGAGCGGCCGGGCAGCACGTGGCCTGCGTAGTACAGCGCGGGCGTAGGCAGCATGCCGACGTCGCTGACTTGGCAACCGGCTTCGGCCAGGCCACGCATCAGCGGCTCGACCAGCAGCGGCCCGGACAGCCGCCCGTCGCGGCCCACCGCCACCTGCGGCTCGCCTTGGGCCAGGCTCTGCGCGCCGATGGCGCGGCCGATCCAGTAGGCAGTATCGGGGTGCAGGTCGCGGCCGACCACGCCACGGATGTCGTAGGCGCGGAAGATACTGGCCGGCAGAGTGGGAGGCATAGGGCTCATGGGCTGTGCTCTGGCAAATCGCTCGTGGCGCGGAGCGCCGTTTGACGCCAGTGTCGTCGATCGGTTCGAACACGGGCGCCTTGTCGGCCAAGCGTGGCGCTATCGGGTGCCCGAGTGGCCGAAGCCGCCTTCGCCGCGCTCGGTGGCGGCGAAGTCCTCGACGATCTCGAACTGCGCCTGCACCACCGGCACCAGTACCAGCTGGGCGATGCGCTCGCCGACGGTGAGGGTGAAGGGCGCATGGCCGCGGTTCCAGCACGAGACCATCAGCTCGCCCTGATAATCCGAGTCGATCAGGCCTACCAGGTTGCCCAGCACGATGCCGTGCTTGTGGCCCAGGCCCGAACGCGGCAACACCAGCGCGGCCAGGGTCGGGTCGCTGATGAAAATCGAAAGGCCCGTGGGAATGAGCAGGGTCTGGCCGGGTTCGAGCACGGTGTCCTGCTGCAGCAGGGCGCGCAGGTCGAGGCCGGCGGAGCCGGGCGTGGCATATTGCGGCAGCGGGAAGTCGGTGCCCAGGCGGGGGTCGAGGATCTTGGCTTGGAGAGCGTGCATGGAGCTTATTGAACCTGATTGAGTCGTTCGGCGATGAAGCCGACCAGTTGCCGGGCGATCTTGCCCTTGCTGGTCTGCGCGAAGAGGGTTTGCTGCTGGCGGTCGATCACGGTCAAGGCGTTTTCCTCGCTGTTGAAGCCAATGCTGGGATTGGCCACGTCGTTGGCGACGATCAGGTCGAGGTTCTTGTCCTTGAGCTTGCGCGTGGCGTAGTCGAGCAAATGTTCGGTTTCGGCCGCGAAGCCTACGCTGAAGGGGCGGTCGCTACGACCGGCCAGGGTGGCGAGGATATCCGGATTGCGCACCATCTGCAGCAGCATGCCGTCACCGGTTGTGGGATCTTTCTTGAGCTTCTGCGGGGCGATGACTTCAGGGCGGTAGTCCGCGACTGCAGCGGAGGCGATCAGCAGGTCGCACGGCATGGCCGTTTCGCAGGCCGCGAGCATGTCGCGCGCGCTCACCACGTCGATGCGCGTGACGCGGTCGGGCGTCGGCAGGTGCACGGGGCCGGTGACGAGGGTCACCCTGGCCCCGGCTTCGGCGGCGGCTTCGGCCAAGGCGAAGCCCATCTTCCCGGAACTATGATTGGTGATGTAGCGCACCGGATCGATGTTTTCCTGGGTAGGGCCTGCCGTGATCAACACATGCTTGCCGGTCAACGACTGGCGCTTGAAGCTTTCTGCCGCGCACCAGGCCAGGTCGGTGGCCTCGAGCATGCGCCCGAGTCCGACATCGCCACAGGCCTGGCTGCCCGACGCCGGGCCGAACACCTGGAGGCCGCGTTGTTGCAGCAGCGCCAGGTTGGCCTGGGTGGCCGGATCGCGCCACATGGCCTGGTTCATCGCTGGCGCAACCGCCACGGTGGCATCGGTGGCCAGCACCAGGGTGGTCAGCAGGTCGTTGGCCATGCCCTGGGCCAGGCGCGCCATCAGGTCGGCGGTGGCGGGCGCGATGAGTACCAGGTCCGCCCATTTGGCCAGTTCGATGTGGCCCATCGCAGCTTCGGCAGCAGGGTCGAGCAGGTCCAGGTGCACCGGGTGGCCCGACAGCGCCTGCAGCGTGAGCGGGGTGATGAACTCGGCACCGCCGCGGGTCATGACCACGCGCACCTGCGCACCGTGTTCCAGGAGCCGGCGAATCAGCTCGGCGCTTTTGTAGGCGGCAATGCCACCTCCCACGCCGAGCACGATGCGCTTGCGATACAGCCGCTGCATAGAAAGGCCTTTTTCCAGAGAAAGCATGCGGCGACGAATCTGCCTGCGGCGGATCGTCGCATTTACGGGACGAAATAGGTTAACACAGCGCCCAAATACGCCGCATTAGCACACAAGGAGCGACGATGAACATCAGGGAGTGGCCGTTGGCGGAGCGGCCGAGGGAAAAACTGCTGAAAAAAGGTGCCGATACGCTGTCGGACGCCGAACTGCTGGCGGTGCTGCTCGGTTCGGGGTTGCCCGGCCGCAACGTGGTCGATCTGGCGCGCGGCTTGCTCGCCCGCTTCGGTGGCCTGCGTCAGGTACTCGAAGCCGACAGGGCGGCGTTTCTCGGCGAGATGGGGCTGGGGCCGGCACGTTACGCCCAGCTTCAGGCCTTGCTTGAAATCGGCCGACGCCACCTGGCCGAGTCCATCGAGCGCGGGCCGGCGTTGGAATCGCCGAGCCAGGTCCGGCGCTACCTGAAGTCGATGATGCGGCACGAGGCCAGCGAGGTGTTCGCCTGTCTGTTTTTCGACATTCGCTTGCGTCCATTGGGTTTCGACGTGCTGTTCCAAGGCACCATCGACCGCGCCAACGTGTTCCCGCGCGATGTGATCCGCCGCACGCTGGCGCGCAATGCGGCGGCCGTCATCCTCTGTCACAACCACCCTTCGGGCGTGCCCGAGCCCAGCCAGGACGACCTGCGTCTGACCTTGGCGTTGAAATCGGCGTTGCGGGTCATCGATGTGCGCGTGCTCGACCACATCATCGTCGGCGACGAAGAGCCGTACTCGATGGTCGAGCACGGCTGGTTTTCGACCGACTGAATCCTAGTCGACGCTGACCTTGGTGAAGTCCAGGCGTCCGAACGGGCTTACCTGATAGTGCTCGACACCTTTGCGCAGCAAGGTGGAAGCGGACGGGTGCGCCAGCGGCAACCATAGCGCCTGTTGCTGGATCAGCGTTTGCGCCTGCTGGTACAGACGGCTACGCACGCTCTGGTCGGCAGTGGTGCGGCCGGCGCTGATCAGCTGGTCGAGGCGCGGGTCGCAGAAGCGCGCGAAGTTGGTGCCCGACTGCACGGCGGCGCAGGAAAACTGCGGCGTGAGGAAGTTGTCCGGGTCGCCGTTGTCGCCGGCCCAGCCCATGAACAGCAGGTCGTGCTCGCCCTGCTTGGCGCGGCGGATCAGCTCGCCCCATTCGATCACGCGGATTTGCGCCTTGATACCGAGCTTGGCGAGGTCTTTCTGCAACATCTGCGCACCCTGGCTCGGGTTGGGGTTGAGCAGGCTGCCGGACGGACGCGTCCAGATCGTGGTGCTGAAGCCGTCGGCGAGGCCGGCCTTGGTCATCAGCGCCTTGGCCTTGGTCAGGTCGGTGGGGTAGCCGGGGAGGTTCTTGGCATAGCTCCAGGTGGTCGGCGGGTAAGGCCCGTCGGCCACGGTGCCGGTGTTCTCGAACACGGCTTGCAGGTAGGCGTGCTTGTCGAACGCCAGGTTGATGGCCTGGCGCACCTCGGGTTTGTCCAGCGGCGGGTGCTGGCTGTTGAAGGCCACGAAGGCGGTCATGAAGGCCGGCGTGCTGGCCACTTGCAAGGTGCTGTCCTTCTGCGCCTCGGCGATGTCCAGCGGCTTGGGCGACAAGGCCACCTGGCACTCGTTGCGCTTGAGCTTTTGCAGGCGCACGGTGGCATCCGGCGCGATCGCGTAGATCAGCGGGTCGACGGCCGGTTTGCCGGCGAAATAGTCGGCGTTGGCGCGGTAGCGCACCTGGGCGTCCTTCTGGAAGCGCTGGAACACGAAGGGACCGGTGCCGATGGGTTGGCTGTTGAGCTTGTCCGGCGTGCCGGCCTTCATCAGTTTGTCTGCGTATTCGGCCGAGTAGATCGAGGCGAAGCCCATGCTCAGGGTAGCAAGGAAGGTGGCGTCGGGGTGGTCGAGGGTGAAGCGTACGGTATCGGCCGTAGGCGCTTCGACCGACTTGATCAGGCTGCCCAGTTGCAGCGACTGGGCATGCGGGTAGCCGCCCGGCGCGGTCTTGTACCAGGCGTGGGCCGGGTAGAGCATGCGCTGGAAGCTGAACAGCACGTCGTCGCTCTGCAGCTCGCGGCTGGGCTTGAAGTAGGCGGTGCTGTGGAATTTCACGCCTTTGCGCAAGGTGAAGTCGTAGGTCAGCCCATCGGATGAGACGTTCCAGCTCTGCGCCAGGCTCGGCACGACCTTGCCTTGCGCGGCGTCGAACTCCACCAGGCGGTTCATCAGCACGTCGGCCGAGGCATTGGTGGTGGTCAGCGAGTTGTACTGCACCACATCGAACCCTTCGGGGCTGGCTTCGGTGCACACCACCAGCGGGGCGGCCTGAGCGATGCCTGCGGCAAACAGTGAAGAAAACGCGAAGCAAAGCGCGGCGGCACGCATGGGGAATCCTCGATGGGTCGGTGGCTATCGGCCGGTTCTGGCTGGAAACGTCCTACAGTAGGGGTGATGCCTGCAAATGACCACAGCCTTGGCGATTAATTCGGCGACGAACGGCGCAAGCTTCGTCAGCCTTGCGCACGGGCCGACCGCAGCCGTGCTGGCGTGCTCCGATGTACGCGGAGAGTTGTTGTGCACAAGTCTTTCTGGTATAAAGCAGCGCTCTTTTCTAGGGGCTCGGTCTGCCGCGCAAGCGGGTCCGGTCGAATAAGACCCCTGAAATACGGCGCCTGGCGCCAAGACTGAGAGATTAAGCGGCCAACCCATGCCGGGTTGGGCATGTGGTTTTAGAGGGCTGAGGCATGTCGAGAGTCTGTCAAGTTACCGGTAAGGGTCCGGTAACCGGGAATAACATTTCCCACGCAAACAACAAAACCCGTCGTCGTTTCCTGCCGAACCTGCAGCATCACCGTTTCTGGGTTGAATCCGAGAAGCGTTTCGTGCGTCTGCGCGTTTCCGCCAAAGGTATGCGTATCATCGACAAGCGCGGCATCGATGCCGTCCTGGTCGACATCCGTCGCGCCGGCAACAAGGTTTAAGGGAGAGCATCATGCGTGAATTGATCCGTCTGGTATCGAGCGCTGGCACTGGCCACTTCTATACCACCGACAAGAACAAGCGTACTACCCCGGACAAGATCGAGATCAAGAAATACGATCCGGTCGTCCGCAAGCACGTGACCTACAAGGAAGCCAAGATCAAGTAATTGATCGGCGACTTGAAAAAAACCCGCCTCCGAAAGGAGGCGGGTTTTTTTATGCGCTCGAATGCGGAGCCGACTTAGCGGATCACCAACTCGGCGATCTGGCCGTCGTCCACCTGGATAAGAACGCGGTCGCTGCGGATGTCCATGGTGGTCACATCGCCGGGGCCTGCGGCCTGGGACAGACCGGTCAACTCAAGGATGTAGGGTTTGACACTTGCGACATAACGCGAGCCGATCACATGGCGTGCTGGAGCGAGTGGATCTGTGGTCATGGTGTTTCTCCTGTACAAGAAGTGCTCGACATTGAGCGCGCCCATGATCCAGCGCTCGTAGCGCCAGCCCGCGTTAGGTATTTAGGACGGCACCGCTTCAGTGCCTGTCATATACGCCTGGAGCATCGGGCATCGAGAGCCTGACCGCATGCCCGTGAGGTGAGGCACGCCCGTTCGCAGAGAAGAAGAGGGCGTCGCGGACATGGAAGACCCGCGGTCTTGCGAACGCGGGTCTTTCGAAAATGACGCTGGCGGTTTCGGGGTCATGCGATGTACGGGTCGGTGATGCGGCCTGCGTCGTCAACGACGTGGGAGACGCGATCATTGGCCATTGCTCGGTCGCCGTCTCGCCAGCTTCGATGGCCCTGCGCAGGCCCGTCAGCTCGCGGACGTAGGGTTTGACACTTTCCCATACACCGAACCAAGCAGGTGCTTGGCCGAAACAAGGGTATCTGTAGCCATGGCCTATCTCCTTCAGTGACGTGCTCCGAGTGAGCGGCGCGATGGTCGAGCGCAGTCGCTTGCAGACTGCATCAGACAAATGGCACAGCGTACTCAATGCCAGGCTTTGTGCGGAAGGCTGCAGCCTGCGTCAGGCTGCCGAAACCGTTGCAGCGCCTGGCCTGCAGCACGAACCCGAACCCTGCGCGACCACCTGTTCCCGTCTCGCCTGACGGGTATGTCAAAGCTCGGTGTGGAGCCTAAGTAGCCTCGAACATGACATAGATCTTGCGGCACGGCTCCAACACCTCCCAGCTACCTTTGAAGCCGGCGGGAATCACGAAGCGATCACCCGCGCGCAGGGTTTTCGCATCGCCGGCTTCGTCGCGCAGCACCGACACGCCTTGAACGATCTCGCAGTACTCGTGCTCGGTGTAGTTGACCGTCCAGCGTCCTATGGCACCTTCCCACACGCCCGCAGCGAACTGGCCACATGGGCTGGCATAGTGGTTATAGATCAATTGGTCGGGATCGCCGGCGAGAATTTTTTCCGCGGCCGGTCGGTAGCGCTCGGCCTCGGTCAGGGCCTGGGCGAAGTCTATGATGGTGGCGATGCTCATGATGGATCCCCGTGAATGTTTAATAAAATGAACATATGAGGTCTTAAATGCCGATCATGTCAAATATATTGATAGTTTGATCGGCCTGGTTTAGGGTGCTAGCGCCTGTGCGCACTCGTTGCCCGGCCAGTATTTTCAGACAACGCCTGCGCGCCCTCAGTGCGGCGTTGCACCCTTACAAGAGGAGGATTTGGGTATGACCACCCTGACGCATGCGGATTGGGAACAACGTGCACAGCAACTGAAGATCGAAGGCCGCGCCTTCATCAACGGCGAGTACACCGACGCCAGCGCCGGAGAAACCTTCGACTGCCTCAGCCCGGTCGATGGTCGCTTCCTCGCCAAGATTGCCAGTTGCGACGTAGCCGACGCCAACCGGGCCGTGGAAAACGCCCGCGCCACCTTCGATTCCGGCGTCTGGTCGGGACTGGCCCCGGCCAAACGCAAGGCGCGTCTGATCCGCTTCGCCGAGCTGATGCGCGCCAACGTCGAAGAGCTGGCGCTGCTGGAAACCCTCGACATGGGTAAACCGATCGGCGATTCCTCCAGCATCGACATCCCCGGCGCGGCCAATGCCGTGCACTGGACTGCCGAAGCCATCGACAAGGTCTACGACGAGGTGGCGCCCACGCCCCACGACCAGCTTGGCCTGGTCACCCGCGAGCCGGTCGGTGTGGTCGCGGCCATCGTGCCCTGGAACTTCCCCTTGATGATGGCCTGCTGGAAGCTCGGCCCGGCCCTGGCGACCGGTAACTCGGTGGTGCTCAAACCGTCGGAGAAATCCCCGCTGACCGCCATCCGCATCGCCCAGCTGGCGATCGAGGCGGGCATCCCCGCCGGCGTGCTCAACGTGCTGCCCGGCTACGGCCACACGGTGGGCAAGGCCCTGGCCCTGCACATGGACGTCGACACCCTGGTGTTCACCGGCTCCAGCCGCATCGCCAAGCAGCTGATGATCTATGCCGGCGAGTCGAACATGAAGCGCGTCTGGCTGGAAGCCGGTGGCAAAAGCCCGAACATCGTCTTCGCCGACGCCCCCGACCTGGACGCCGCCGCCCAGGCAGCGGCCAGCGCCATCGCCTTCAACCAGGGCGAAGTGTGCACCGCCGGCTCGCGGCTGCTGGTGGAGCGCTCGATCCGCGACCAGTTCCTGCCAAAAGTGGTCGAGGCCCTCAAGGCCTGGAAGCCGGGCAACCCGCTGGACCCGGCGACCACCGTCGGCGCCCTGGTCGATACCCAGCAGATGAACACCGTACTGTCGTACATCAATGCCGGCCATCAGGACGGCGCCACGCTGCTCACCGGTGGCAAACGCATCTTCGAAGAGACCGGCGGCACCTACGTCGAGCCGACCATCTTCGACGGCGTGACCAACGCCATGAAGATCGCCCAGGAGGAGATCTTCGGCCCCGTGCTGTCGGTGATCACCTTCGACACTGCCGAAGAAGCCATCGCCATCGCCAACGACACGCCCTATGGTCTGGCCGCAGGCATCTGGACGGCGGACATCTCCAAGGCGCACAAGACCGCCCGCGCCGTGCGCGCCGGCAGCGTGTGGGTCAACCAGTACGATGGCGGCGACATGACCGCGCCGTTCGGCGGCTTCAAGCAGTCGGGCAACGGCCGTGACAAGTCGCTGCATGCGCTGGAGAAATACACCGAGCTGAAGGCTACCTGGATCAAGCTCTAACGGCCCAGTCCAAGCCCCTGAGGCCGTACCCGCAGCCGGGCCGATACGTCGGTCCGGCTGCGCCGTTTCTGTCGTTCGCACACTTCTGCCAAGGAACCGCCATGCGCTGGGCAACCTATTTCGCCGTACTGTCGGCCGTCTTGAGCGTGGGCCTGGCGCTGGGCGTGAGCATGCCGCTGGTGTCGCTGCGCCTGGAGCAGCAGGGCTACGGCAGCTTCGCCATCGGCGTGATGGCCGCCATGCCGGCGCTGGGCGTGCTGCTGGGGGCGAGCTTCGCCAGCCGGCTGGCGGGTTGGGTCGGAGTGCCGGCAGCGATGCGTCTGTGCCTCTGGGGCGGGGCGCTGTCGATCGCGCTGGTGGCCGTGCTGCCCAGCTACCCCTTGTGGCTGGGGCTGCGCCTATTGATCGGCATGTCGCTGACCGTGGTGTTCGTGCTGGGCGAGAGCTGGATCAACCAGTTGGTGGTCGAGCAGTGGCGTGGGCGTCTGGTGGCGCTGTATGGCAGCAGCTACGCCCTTAGCCAGTTGGCCGGGCCGCTGCTGCTGGGCGTACTGGGCTCGGGCGACGATTTCGGTTTCTGGGCCGCCACCGGGCTGTTGCTGCTGTCGCCGCTGATACTGCTGGGCCGTGACGGCGCGCCCGTCACCGAAGCGTGCAGTGTCGGCCTGCGCGACCTGGCCGGCTTCTGCCGCAGCCTGCCGGTGATCGCCTGGGCCATCGCCTTGTTCGCCGCCTTCGAGGCGATGATTCTGACGCTGTTGCCGGTGTATTGCCTGCAGCAAGGTTTCACCGCCGAGCTGGCACTGTTCATGGTCAGTACCGTGGTGGTGGGCGATGCGGTGCTGCAACTGCCGATCGGCGCGCTGGCCGATCGCCTGTCGCGGCGTCTGCTGTTCACCGGCTGCGCGGTGATCTTGCTGATCGCCAGCCTGACGATCCCGCTACTGCTGCATACGCCTGCGATCTGGCCGCTGTGGGTGCTGTTCGGCGCCAGCGCCGGTGGCCTGTTCACCTTGTCGCTGGTGCTGATCGGCGAGCGCTATCGGGACGATGCGTTGGTCAGGGCCAATGCCCACGTGGCCCAGCTGTGGGGCATCGGCTGCCTGCTCGGGCCATTGCTGGCCGGGGCGGGCAGCCAGTGGATCAGCGGCCATGCGCTGCTGTGGATCATGGCCGCCGGCGCTGCGGGACTGGTCTGGCTGACCCAGCGCCCCGGCGCGTTCGCGCCCGCCGCCAAGGCATGAGCCGGCCGCGCTAGAGCATCCGCTCCAGCCCTACCGCCTGGGCCACCCAAGCGTTGAAGCGTCGCCACAGGCCGCCGGGCTCGCGGGTCAGGGTATGGATCTGGCCGTTGTCCTCGGTGATCCACACCAGCTTGCCGTCCTGCAATTCGGGTCGGTAGCTGACGTCCGGGGCCATGCCCTGCAAGGCCAGCGCACGGGTGTATTCGGCCAGTTTCGGGCTGTCCACCAGCACGCCTACCTCGGTGTTCCACAGCACCGAACGCGGATCGAAGTTGAACGAGCCGACGAAGGTCTTGTGCCGGTCGAAGACCATCGCTTTGCTGTGCAGGCTGGAATCGGAACTGCCACGGAAATTCAAGCCGTGCGTGGAACTGGGGTCGCCGGGTTGGCGGCGCAGCTCGAACAGCTGCACGCCATGTTCGAGCAGGGTGCGGCGATAGGGTGCGTAACCCCCATGCACCGCTGGCACGTCGGTGGCTTCCAGGGCGTTGGTCAGCAGCTTGACGCTTACGCCCTGGTCGGCGCGGCCGGTGAGGTAGACCAAGCCCGTCTTGCCCGGCACGAAATAGGCCGAGATCAGAATCAGCTCGTGCTGCACCTGCTGTAGCTCGGGCAGCAGTTGCTGGGTCATCAGCAATTGCGGATCGGGTTCGTCCTTGGCCAGCACCTTGCTCGGCGCATCCCACAGCGCCTGGCCATGTGCCCAGATCAGCTCCTTGCGCCACTGCGCCAGGCGCGGTGCCCGTTGCCAGGCCATCAGCCGGTCGTACAGTGCCTTGCGCTCGACCCGCGCCTTGGCCAGCGAGGCGTCGAGGCGCTGGCGACTGGTCTTGAGGGCGTCGGCGTCGGGTTCGCGCCAGAGAAAATCGATGATTGGCCGGCTCAGGGCGCTGTTCCAGTACTGGTCGAAGCTGTGGCCCAACTGGTCGGCGATCGGGCCGATGCCGAGCATGTCGATGTCGGTGAAATTGAGGTTGGGCTCGGCGTCGAAGTATTCGTCGCCCAGGTTGCGACCACCGACGATGGCCATGCTGTTGTCCGCCAGGAACAACTTGTTGTGCATGCGCCGGTGCTGCAGCGACAGGTTGAACAGGCGCCCGGCGGTGCGCGTCAAGCCCGTGCTGCGGCCCAGGTGCAGCGGGTTGAACACGCGGATCTGGATGTTGGGGTGGGCGGCGAGGGTGCCGATCAGGCTGTCCAGGCCGTCGCTGGTGGTGTCGTCGAGCAACACGCGCACGCGCACACCGCGGTCGGCGGCAGCGAGCAGTTCGTGGACCAGGGCGCGGGTGCTGAGGCCGTCATGGACGATGTAGTACTGCAGGTCGATGCTGGTCTGTGCGTTGCGCAGCAGCTCGGCGCGGGCATGGAAGGCTTCGGTGCTGTTGGGCAGCAGACGGAAACCGGAACGGCCGTCGTGGACCGCCGCTTGGCTCAGCACCGAGCGGCCGAATGGCGATTGCTCGGCGGGCAGGGCCTGGCTGGTCTGGCGTGGTGGGCTGACGCTGGCGCAACCGGCCAGGCCGAACAGCAGCGCCAGTACGAGAGGCAGTGCTCGCTGGAGTTTCAAGATGGAGGCGTCCTGTACGCGGTGAGTCCGCAGGTATTGACCCTGCAGGGCAGCACAAAGTTACCCGGCACTGTCGTCTTCTGCCAGCAGACGCCCCACGGTTTCACCCACACGGCACACTGCGGCTTCGAGTTCGGCCGAGGGGCGCACGGCGTAGTTCATGCGCAGGCAGTGACGGTATTTGCCGGCGGCGGAAAAGATACTGCCCACGGCAATCTGTACCCCTTGTTCGAGCAACGCCCGGTTGAGCCGCAAGGTATCGAAGTGCTCGGGCAATTCCACCCACAGCATGAACCCGCCCTGTGGACGGCTGACGCGGGTGCCGGCCGGGAAATACCGCGCCACCCAATCGCTCATCACATCGCGGCTGCGTTGGTACTGGCTGCGCAGGCGGCGCAGGTGCGGCTGGTAATGGCCTTCGGCGATGAAGTCGGCGATCGCCAGCTGCGGCTGGGCGGCGGTGCAGCCGGTGCTGATGTACTTCATGTGCAGCACCCGCTCCAGGTAACGCCCAGGTGCCACCCAGCCCACCCGCAGGCCCGGCGCCAGGGTCTTGGAGAACGAACTGCAGAGCAGCACGCGGCCGTCGTCGTCGAACGACTTGATCGTGCGTGGGCGGGGGTAGGTGTAGGCCAGATCGCCATACACGTCGTCTTCGAGAATCGCCACATCGAAGCGTTGGGCCAGGTTCAGCAGGGCTTTCTTGCGCGCCTCGGGCATGACGTAGCCCAGCGGGTTGTTGCAGCTGGGGGTGACCTGGATGAGCTTGATCGGCCACTGCTCCAACGCCAGCTCCAGCGCTTCGAGACTGATCCCGGTCAGTGGATCGGTGGGAATCTCCATGGCCTTCATGCCCAAGCCCTTGAGCGTCTGCATGGCACCGTGGAAGCTCGGCGACTCCACTGCGACGATGTCGCCCGGTTCGCACACCGCGCGGATGGCGCACGACAGCGCCTCGTGGCAACCGGTGGTCACCACCACGTCGGTGGCGGCCAGGTGGCAGCCGGAATCGAGGGTAAGGCGGGCGATCTGTTCGCGCAGGCGCAGGTTGCCGTGGATGGTGTCGTAATGCAGCCCAGGCATGTCCAGGCGCCGGCTGAGCTGCGCCAGGCTGCGCAGCAGGGGCTTGAGAGTGGTGGTGTCGACGTCGGGCATGCCACGCCCCAGTTGGATCACCTCGCGGCTTGGAGTGCTGCTCATCAGGTCCAACACCTGCTCCCACTGGGAGATTTCCACCGGCCGTTGCGCCGGCCGACTGACCGCAGGCAGCGCCGCCTGGCTGCGCCCCTCGTTGACGAAGTAGCCGGACTTCGGCCGCGGTGAGACCAGGCCGTTGTCTTCGAGCAGGCGGTAGGCCTGCTGCACGGTACTCAGGCTCACGCCATGTTCCAGGCTCAGCGCGCGCACCGAGGGCAGGCGCTGGCCCGGACGGTACAAGCCCTGCTCGATGCGGGTGCCGAGCAATTCGGCGAGGTTGACGTACAGCGTCATGACACGCTCCTGGGGTGAACGGGAGAAACCGGTACAGATCGCAGGAAAATACAGCATTCATGCCTGCTTCGGCGCGATCTGTGTGGGTTTAATCGTCTTTGATTGGATCTGTATCCTCGGGCGCGGCGCGCGGCATCCTATGCTCCTGTCCAGCCACGATCAGGAAGCAGCCACCATGAATGGGTTCAGCGAGGTTTCGCCGACATCGGACATTCAGCCCGTCGCGCTCGACGAGCGCGGCGCCCAACCCAGGCCGACACGCCTGCAGCGCCTGCTGCGCCGCTGGCACACCCGCCAGGCCCTGCTGACGCTGACCGAGGCGGAACTGCGCGATGTGGGCCTGAGCCTGCAACAGGCCCACGCGGAAGCCGCCAAACCGTTCTGGAAGGGCTGACTACACCAGCTCCTTGAGCCGATGCCAGAGCATGCCCAGCGCCAACAGCGGCGAGCGCAGGTGCTGGCCGCCGGGGAAGGTCATGTGCGGCACCTTGTCGAACAGTTCGAAGCGCCCGCCGGCCTGGCCGCTGATGGCCTCGCCAAGCAGGCGCCCGGCCAGGTGCGTGGCGTTCAGGCCATGCCCGGAGTAGGCCTGGGCGTAGAACACGTTGGGCTGGCTGGCCAGGCGACCGATCTGCGGCAGACGGTTGGCACCGATGCCGATCATCCCGCCCCACTGGTAGTCGATGCGCACATCGGCCAGTTGCGGGAACACCTTGAGCATCTTCGGCCGCATGTAGGCGGCGATGTCCTGCGGGTCGCGTCCCGAGTAATGGCAGGCGCCGCCGAACAGCAGGCGCTTGTCGGCCGACAGTCGGTAGTAGTCCACGGCCACCCGCTGGTCGCACACCGCCATGTTCTGCGGCAGCAACTGACGGGCGCGTTCTTCCCCCAGTGGCTCGGTGGCGATGATGTAGCTACCGGCCGGCAGCACCTTGCCGCCCAACTCGCGGTTGAGGCCGTTGAGGTAGGCGTTGCAGCACAGCACCAACGTGTCGGCACGGACCTGGCCTTGGGCGGTGTGCACCACCACCTGCGGGCCGTAGTCGATGCGCGTGACGGGCGATGCCTCGTACAGACCGACGCCCAGTTGCGCGGCCACGGCCGCCTCGCCCAATGCCAGGTTCAACGGGTGCAGGTGCCCCGAGCCCATGTCGATCAGGCCGCCGGCATAGCGCTGGCTGCCCACCACCTGGTGCATGTCGGCCTGGCTGACCAGGCGCAGCTCATGGGCATAGCCCAGGCCGCGCAGTTCCTCGGCGTCCTCGGCGAAACCGTCCAGCTCGCCGGGTTTGTTCGCCAGGTCGCAGTAGCCCCAGGTCAGGTCGCAGGCGATGGCATGGCGCTCGACACGCTGGCGCACGATCTCCACCGCTTCCAGGCCCATCAGCTTCAAGCTGCGCACACCGTCGTCGCCGAGCGTCTTGCGGAACTGCTCCAGGCCATGGCCGACGCCGCGAATCAGTTGTCCGCCGTTGCGCCCGCTGGCGCCCCAGCCCATGCGCTGCGCTTCCAGTACGATCACCGAGAGGCCGCGCTCGGCGAGTTCGATGGCGGTATTGACCCCGGAGAAGCCGCCGCCGACGATGCAGACGTCGGCGCGTTGCATCCCACTGAGCGCAGGATGATCGGGTTGGGCCACGCTACTGGCGGCGTAATAGGAAGCGGCGTGTGGCATGGGTATGTCCTGGGCAAGGCGAGGAGGCGAGGATAAGCGCTGCCTTTGCACCGCGCCAACCCCTGGGCGATTGGGTAGGCCAGACGCTTGCCTTACACTGGCGGGCCATTTTCCCGACCCTGTGTTTTGCCGATGCCCGACAACCGCCACAAGATCCACTTTCTGCGCGAGCTGATCCCCACCTTCGCCTGCGAACCCGGCTGCCACGACTGCTGCGGGCCGGTGACCACTTCCAGCGAGGAAATGGCCTGCCTGCCGCGCAAGTCGGCGGCCGAGCAGGCGGCGGCGCTGGAGCGCCTGGACTGCGTGCATCTTGGGCCAGATGGCTGCACCGTGTACGAAAACCGACCGATGATCTGCCGACTGTTCGGCACCACGCCGCGCATGGCCTGCCCCCGCGGCCGCGGGCCAAAGACGCCGATCGAACCCGAGGCCGAGCGCCTGGTGCACCGCTTCATCGCCAGCACCCGGCAGGTGCTGGTCTGAGGCTCAATCCGGAATCGGCAGGCACAGGCTCTCTTTGACTTCTTCCATGACGATGTAGCTCTTCGACTCGCGCACATGGGGCAGCTTGAGCAGGATGTCGCCGAGCAGCTTGCGGTAGGAGGCCATTTCGGAAATCCGCGCCTTGACCAGATAGTCGAAGTCACCCGACACCAGATGGCACTCCAGCACGTGGGGCAGCTTGAGCACGGCGCGGCGGAATTCCTCGAAGGTGTCGCCCGACTTGTAGTCCAGGCCGATTTCGACGAACACCAGCAGGCTGCCCTTCAGGTGCTGTGGGTTGAGGCGGGCGTTGTAGCCCATGATGATGCCCTCGCGCTCCAGGCGGCGTACGCGCTCGGTGCAGGGCGTGGTGGAGAGGCCGACCTTTTCGCCCAGCTCGGTGAACGAGATACGTCCGTCGTTCTGCAAGATGCGCAGGATGTTGCGGTCGATCTTGTCCAGTTCGCGCTTGCTCTGATGCTGGGTTCTCATAGGGGATGCCCCTCCGTGAAAGGCGAAAGTGCCGAGAATTGTCGCCAAATATAGGCGTTTATACAGTGGAATGCACTGGCGGGTAGTTTTTATACTGCGCCCATTCTCATCCACCTCAGCGAATGCCCGCGGCACGCCGCGCAAAGGAAGCGACAATGCGAGTTCTGGTACTGGGTGGCGGTGTGATCGGCACCGTCAGCGCTTACTACCTGGCCCGGCAAGGTTTTCAGGTGACCGTGGTCGATCGCCAGCCGGCGGTGGCCATGGAAACCAGCTTTGCCAACGCCGGCCAGATCTCGCCCGGCTATGCCTCGCCCTGGGCCGCGCCAGGAGTGCCGCTCAAGGCCATCAAGTGGCTGCTCGAACGCCACGCGCCCCTGGCCATCAAGCTCACCGGCGACGTCGACCAGTACCTGTGGATGGCGCAGATGCTGCGCAACTGCACCGCCAGCCGCTATGCCCTGAACAAGGAACGCATGGTGCGTCTGTCCGAGTACAGCCGCGACTGCCTCGACGAGCTGCGCGCCGAAACCAGCATCGCCTACGAGAGCCGCACCTTGGGCACCACCCAGGTGTTCCGCACCCAGGCCCAGGTCGATGCCGCCGCCAAGGACATCGCCGTGCTGGAACGTTCCGGTGTGCCCTTCGAGTTGCTCGACCGCGACGGCATCGCCCGGGTCGAGCCGGCCCTGGCCGGGGTCAAGGACATCCTCGCCGGCGCGCTGCGCCTGCCCAACGACCAGACCGGCGACTGCCAGCTGTTCACCACGCGCCTGGCCGAGATGGCCCGGCAGTTGGGTGTGGAATTCCGTTTCGGGCAGAACATCCAGCAGTTGCAGGCAAGCGGCGAGCGCATCGACGGTGTGCTGATCGACGACAAGCTGGAGACCGCCGATCGTTACGTGCTGGCCCTGGGCAGCTACTCCCCGCAGCTGCTCAAGCCGCTCGGCATCAAGGCGCCGGTCTACCCGCTCAAGGGTTATTCGCTGACCGTGCCGATCACCGATGCGGCCATGGCGCCGACCTCGACCATCCTCGACGAAACCTACAAGGTAGCGATCACCCGTTTCGACGAGCGCATCCGCGTGGGCGGCATGGCCGAAATCGCCGGTTTCGACCTCGGTCTCAACCCGCGCCGACGAGAAACGCTGGAGATGATCGTCAACGATCTCTATCCTCGCGGCGGCGACCTGCGCCAGGCCGAGTTCTGGACCGGTCTGCGTCCGGCCACCCCCGATGGCACGCCCATCGTCGGCGCCACCCGGCTGCGCAATCTGTTCCTCAACACCGGCCATGGCACCCTGGGCTGGACCATGGCCTGCGGTTCCGGGCGTTTGCTGGCGGATCTGATCGCGCGCAAGACGCCGCAGATCAGTGCGGCGGGGCTGGACATCTCGCGCTATGGCCATGGGCAGAGCGCCGCTCGCCAGGGCCAGCCGACGCCGGCCCACTCGTAATCGCCTACAGGGCCGGTGTGCCGGCCCTGCGAAACCAGCGCCGGCATGCCGGCCTTTGCAAACCCGGGCCATGGCGTGCCTGGGTTCGTCTTTCCACCCGACCTGCCAGAAGGCTGCAGACATGCGTCCCGCCCGTGCCCTGATCGACCTCCAGGCCTTGCGCCACAACTACCGTCTCGCCCGCGAGCTATCTGGCGCCAAGGCGTTGGCCGTGGTCAAGGCCGATGCCTATGGCCATGGCGCGGTGCGTTGCGCGCTGGCACTGGAAGCCGAGGCGGACGGCTTCGCCGTGGCCTGCATCGAAGAGGCGCTGGAACTGCGCGCGGCGGGGATCGAGGCACCGGTGCTGCTGCTCGAAGGCTTTTTCGAGGCCAGCGAGCTGGCGCTGATCGCCGAGCACGACCTGTGGTGCGTGGTGCATTCACTGTGGCAGTTGCAGGCCATCGAACGAACGCCTGTGCACAAGCCCCTCAAGATCTGGCTCAAGCTCGACAGCGGCATGCACCGCGCCGGCTTGTCGCCGCTCGAATACCGCGACGGCTACCAGCGGCTGCTGGCCAGCGGCAAGGTGGCGCGCATCGTGTTGATGACCCACTTCGCCCGCGCCGACGAGCTCGACGTCGAGACCACCGCGCAGCAGCTGGCGGTGTTCCAGGCCGCCCGCGAGGGCCTGGCGGCCGAGTGCAGCCTGAGCAATTCGCCGGCCGTGCTGGGTTGGCCCCAGGTGCGCAGCGACTGGGCACGCCCCGGCATCATGCTCTACGGCGCCACGCCCTTCGAGGTGCCCCAGGCCGAAGCCACGCGCCTGCAACCGGTGATGACCCTGCAATCGCGCCTGATCAGCGTGCGCGAACTGCCAGCCGGCGAGCCGGTGGGCTACGGCGGCCACTTCACCACGCCGCAGGCATCGCGCGTCGGCGTGGTGGCCATGGGTTATGCCGACGGTTACCCCCGACAGGCGCCCACGGGCACGCCGGTGGTGGTGGCCGGCAAGCGCACGCGGTTGATCGGGCGGGTGTCGATGGACATGCTCTGCGTCGACCTGAGCGACGTGCCCGAGGCGGTGGTCGGCAGCCCGGTGGAACTGTGGGGCAAGCAGGTGCTGGCCAGCGACGTGGCGATCCAGGCCGGCACCATCCCGTATCAGATCTTCTGCAACCTCAAGCGCGTGCCACGCGATTACGCGGGCGAGTGACGCAGCCGACGCACAGGCAGCGGTGTTGTAAATCCTGAACGCGGTCGCCATCATATCGGCCACATTTGCCGCTATTCGACCGTTTCAGGAGGCTCCGCTTTGGACGTTGGCGAACGACTGCAAGCCATTCGCAAGCTCAAGGGCCTCTCCCAACGAGAGTTGGCCAAGCGCGCCGGGGTGACCAACAGCACCATCTCGATGATCGAGAAGAACAGCGTCAGCCCTTCCATCAGCTCGCTGCGCAAGGTGCTCAGCGGCATTCCCATGTCGATGGTCGAGTTCTTTTCCGTCGAGCTGGAGCCGGAAAGCACCGCGCAGATCGTCTACAAGGCCGACGAGCTGATCGACATCTCCGACGGCGCCGTGACCATGAAGCTGGTCGGCAAATCCCACCCCAATCGCGCCATCGCCTTGCTCAACGAGATCTATCCGCCAGGTGCCGACACCGGCATCGAGATGCTCACCCATGATGGCGAGGAGACCGGCATTCTGCTCGAAGGGCGCCTGGAACTGGTGGTCGGCCACGAGACCTTCATCCTCGAAGCCGGCGACAGCTATTACTTCGAAAGCACCCGTCCGCATCGTTTCCGCAATCCCTTCGCAGAACCTGCGCGGCTGATCAGCGCTGCCACCCCCTCGAACTTTTGATCTGGCGCAGGCTATCGGCGGTTCGATAGCCCTTTGCAATGTGGGGTCGTTCCGGCGCCCGGGGCTTGTCGTTATACTCCCGGCGCCCGCGTGGACCGTGGCCGTGGGCGAGATCAGCCACCATGAGGGTGTATGCGTGAACCAGATCAAGAAGAGGCTGGCCCTCCCAGCCGTTATGCTCGCCCTGTGGGCGCTCGGTGCCCAGGCGACGACCGACGACGACCTTGCCAGGCGCCTCGCGCCCGTGGGGCAGGTGTGCGTCCAGGGGCAGGAATGCAAAGGCATGGAGGTGGCGGCGACGGCCGGCGGTGCGGGCGGTGCGAAGAACATCGATGAGGTGATCACCAAGCACTGCAACGCCTGCCACGGCCCCGGCCTGCTCGGTGCGCCGAAGATCGGCGACACTGCCGCCTGGAAGGAACGGGCCGACCATCAGGGGGGGCTCGACGGCATCCTCGCCAAGGCCATCACCGGCCTCAACGCCATGCCGCCCCGCGGTACGTGCGCCGATTGCTCGGACGCCGAGCTCAAGCAGGCGATCCAGAAGATGTCGGGCCTGTAACCGCAACGTCTGGCGCAATCTGTCCAGACGCCGCGCAGTGCCTGTCCGAGGTTGCACCGACCCTCGCAGGGAGACTGCATCGCCAGCCGCTCGCTGCGACGGATGACATACGCACGGGCGGCGCACACATCGAGCAAGCGTGCAGCAAAAGCGCCTGAACATGGGTCCAACGTGCGCATCCCCGGACGCTCATGGAGGCCACGATGGCGCAACGGTGCTCGATCGATCAGGCGGTAGACCAAGTGCTGGCGCAGCTTCCGGCCCACATCCACATGGGCCTGCCCCTGGGCCTGGGTAAACCCAACGCCTTCGTCAACGCGCTGTATGCGCGCATCCGCGACTGCCCCGAACGGCGCCTCACGATCTACACGGCCCTGAGCCTGGGGCGCCCGCCTTTGGGCGATGGCTTGCAGCGACGTTTTCTCGAGGCCTTCGTCGAACGGGTCTTCGCGGACTACCAGGAACTGGAATACCTGGCCGACCTGCGCCGCGACCGTCTGCCGGGCAACATCCGTGTCGAGCAGTTCTTCATGCAGCCCGGCAGTTTGCTGCACAGCGACGCCGCGCAGCAGGACTACGTCAGCAGCAACTACAGCCACGCTGCCCGCGATATCAACGCCAAGGGCCTGAACCTGGTGGCGCAGCTGGTGGCGACCACGCCCGAACGGCCGGGCCAGTTGAGCCTGGCCTGCAACCCGGACATCACCCTCGACCTGCTGCCCATGGTCGCCAAGCGCCGCGCGGCAGGCGAAACCATTCTCGTGCTCGGTCAAGTGCACGCCGAGCTGCCGTACATGCCGGGCGATGCCGAGCTGAGCGAAAGCCAGTTCGACCTGCTGATCGCAGAACCCGAGCAGCGCCGTCTGTTTTCCACCCCCAACATGCCGGTGACCACCCAGGACCACTGCATCGGTCTGCACGTCAGCGCCCTGGTACGCGATGGCGGCACCTTGCAGATCGGCATCGGCGCCATGGGCGATGCGGTGGCTGCGGCGCTCTTGGCCCGCGAGCAGCACAACGGCGGGTACCGGAGCTTGCTCGAAGCGCTGGACCTGAGCCCCTGGCAAGCGCTGATCGACGAAGAGGGCGGCCTCGAACCCTTTGCGCAGGGGCTGTACGGTTGCAGCGAAATGTTCGTCAACGGCCTGTTGGTGCTGGCCGAGGCCGGCATCGTAAGGCGCCCGGCCGACGAAGACGGTGCGTTGGTGCATGGCGGCTTCTTCCTCGGCCCGCGACGTTTCTACCAGCACCTGCGCGACATGCCCCTGGCCGAGCGCGAACGTTTCGCCATGACCGCCATCAGCTTCATCAACGAGTTGCACGGCGACGAGGCGCGCAAGCGGCGTCAGCGTCGCGACGCGCGTTTCGTCAACACGGTGTTCGCCGCGACCCTGATGGGCGCCGGTGTGGCCGACCAACTGGAAAACGGTCGGGTGCTCAGCGGCGTGGGCGGGCAGTACAACTTCGTCGCCCAGGCCCACGCGCTGGAGGGCGCGCGCTCGGTATTGCTGCTGCGCAGTTGGCGCGAGGCGCAGGGCAAGGTCAGTTCGAACCTGTATTGGCAGTACGGCCACTGCACCATCCCGCGCCATCTACGCGACATCGTGGTGACCGAGTACGGCATCGCCGACCTGCGCGGGCAGACCGACAGCGAGGTGATCGCGCGATTGCTGGCAGTGTGCGATTCGCGTTTCCAAGCGGGCCTCATGGACCAGGCCAAGAAAGCCGGCAAATTGGCCAAGGATTTTCGACTCCCTGCACGGTTCACCGACAACTACCCCGAACGCTTGGAGCGGATTCGTGCGCGCCACGCGCAGTTCTTCTCGGACTTCCCGTTGGGCAGCGACTTCACCGACGAAGAGGCCGATCTGCTGCGGGCGCTGGACTGGCTCAAGCGCCGGGCCAAACCCGGCAAGGCGCTGGAGCTGGCCAAGGCTGCGCTGAGCGCGCCGCTGCCGGAGGCCTATGCCGCGCATGTGCGGCGCATGCAGCTGGAGGCACCCGAAGGCTTCAAGCAAAAGCTGCAACGGCGTTTGCTGTTGGCCGCATTGCAAGCGACCAGCCATCCATAGGCACGGCTGGTTCGGTGCTCCGTGTAATCACGCTGGCCTTCGCAAATCCGTGCAGGAGCGCCGAACCGGCCGCTCCTGCACCAAACGCGTATCTCGTCGGCGAAGCACCGGTCTGTCGGAGCGCGGGTCGGCCGTTCCTATGGCACAACAGGTTCGACGCAGCTAAAGAGGTGGGTTCACCCGCTCTTTTTACAGGAACGTCACCACGCCACCTGCCAACGATTTCACCCGCGCCAGCGATTCCACGCGGTAGCCCTGGCTGTCCAGCTCGGCGCGACCGCCCTGGAACGACTTCTCGATGACGATGCCGATGCCCGCGACGGTGGCGCCGGCCTGCTTGATGATCGAGATCAGCGCCTGCGAGGCTTTGCCGTTGGCCAGAAAATCGTCGATCACCAGCACACGGTCGCTGCTGTTGAGGTGGCGCGGCGAGACGGCCACGGTGTTCTCGGTCTGCTTGGTGAACGAATACACCGACGCGGTCAGCAGGTTCTCGGTCAAGGTCAGCGACTGGTGCTTGCGCGCGAAGATCACCGGCACACCCAGGCGCAGACCGGTCATCACCGCCGGGGCGATGCCCGAAGCTTCGATGGTGACGATCTTGGTGATGCCCGCCTCGGCGAACAGGCGGGCGAATTCGTCGCCGATCAACTGCATCAGGGCCGGGTCGATCTGATGGTTGAGAAACGCATCGACTTTCAGAACCTGGTCGGAAAGCACGATGCCTTCGTCGCGAATCTTCTGCTGCAGTGCTTCCACGGTGGTGTCCTCGATGTCACGAAAATGGCCCCGGCCCATGATGCCGGGGCAAAGGTTGAATGCTTCAAGTGCGTCTCGACCGGGGTCGCGACGTCGTGTGGGTTCAGTTGCGAATTCGGCGCTCGGTCAGCGTTTGAGCATGGCTCGGATGTCGGCCAGGGCAGTATTGCCGCGCGCGGCCTTGACCTCCACCGGAGCGTCGTCCAAGCCTTCCCAGGCCAGATCCTCGGGCGGCAATTCGTCGAGGAAGCGGCTGGGGGTGCAATCGATGATCTCGCCGTATTGCTTGCGCTTGGCGGCGAAGGTGAAGGCCAGCGTCTGCCGGGCACGGGTGATGCCCACGTAGGCCAGGCGGCGTTCTTCTTCGATGGTGTCGGCTTCGATGCTGGAGCGGTGCGGGAGGATCTCCTCCTCCATGCCCATGATGAACACGTACGGAAATTCCAGGCCCTTGGACGCATGCAGGGTCATCAGCTGCACGCCTTCGGCGTTGTCTTCCTCTTCCTGCTGCCGCTCGAGCATGTCGCGCAAGACCAGCTTGCCGATGGCGTCTTCGATGGTCATGTCACCCTCTTCGTCTTTTTCGAGGGTGTTCTTCAGGGCGTCGATGAGGAACCAGACGTTGCTGATGCGGAACTCCGCAGCCTTGTCGCTGACGGTGTTCTGGCGAATCCAGTTTTCGTAGTCGATGTCACGGACCATGGCATGCAGCGCGGCGATCGGATCGTCCAGCGCGACCTTGTGGCGCACGCCGTCGAGCCAATGCTTGAAGCGCTGCAAGCGTTCGGTATAGCGCGCATCCAGGTGTTCGCCCAGGCCCAGCTCCTCGCTGGCGGCGTACATCGACACGCCGCGTTCGGTGGCGTAGTTGCCGAGTTTCTCCAGGGTGGTCGAGCCGATCTCCCGACGCGGCACGTTGATCACCCGCAGGTAGGCGTTGTCGTCGTCGGGGTTGACCAGCAGACGCAGGTAAGCCATGAGGTCCTTGACCTCCTGGCGGCCGAAGAAGCTGTTGCCGCCCGACAGGCGATACGGCACCTGGTGGTGCTGCAGCTTGAGCTCGATCAGCTTGGCCTGGTAGTTGCCCCGGTAGAGGATGGCGAAGTCGCTGTAGGGGCGGTCGGTGCGCAAGTGCAGGGTGAGGATTTCCATGGCCACGCGCTCGGCTTCGGTGTCCTCGTTCTTGCAGCGGATCACGCGGATCTCGTCGCCCACGCCCATCTCGCTCCACAGCTGCTTTTCGAAGGCGTGGGGGTTGTGCGCGATCAGCACGTTGGCGCAGCGCAGGATGCGGCTGGTGGAGCGGTAGTTCTGCTCGAGCATCACTACTTTCAGGGAGGGGTAGTCCTCCTTGAGCAGCATCAGGTTTTCCGGACGCGCACCGCGCCAGGCATAGATCGACTGGTCGTCGTCGCCGACCACGGTGAACTGGTTGCGCTGGCCGATGAGCATCTTCACCAGCAGGTATTGGCTGGCGTTGGTGTCCTGGTATTCGTCCACCAGCAGGTAGCGCACGCGGTTCTGCCAGCGTTCGAGCACGTCGCGGTGCTCTTCGAACAGCTTGACCGGCAGCAGGATCAGGTCGTCGAAGTCCACCGCGTTGTACGCCTTGAGCGTGCGCTGGTAGTGGGTGTAGACGATGGCGGCGGTCTGCTCGCGGGGGTTGCGGGCTTTTTCCAGGGCCTGGGCGGGCAGGATCAGGTCGTTCTTCCAGGCACCGATCATGTTCTTCACTTCATCGATGCCGTCGTCGCCCGCGTATTCCTTCTGCATGATGTCCGAGAGCAAGGCCTTGATGTCGGTCTCGTCGAAGATCGAGAAGCCGGGCTTGTAGCCCAGGCGCGCGTGCTCCTTGCGGATGATGTTCAGGCCCAGGTTGTGGAAGGTGCAGACCGTCAGCCCGCGGCCTTCGCCTGGGCGCAGCAGGGTGGCGACCCGTTCCTTCATTTCGCGCGCGGCCTTGTTGGTGAAGGTCATGGCGACGATGTACTGGGCGCGGATGCCGCACTTCTGTACGAGGTGGGCGATCTTGCGGGTGATCACGCTGGTCTTGCCCGAACCTGCGCCGGCGAGGACCAGGAGGGGGCCGCCGACGTAGTCGCACGCTTCCTGCTGCCGGGGGTTGAGTCGGGACATGCGGTAAACCGGGGGTGGCCAGAAAATAGCCGCGCATTCTAGCAGGCATGCACGGCCATGGCGCGACCGTCCGCCGTGCAAATGACATTTGCCGCCGCGTGCGCTTTGGCGCAGCATGCACGACAGAATGCGACGCGATATGCGGCAATGTGCCTCTATTTTGTTGAGAACCATTTCCAGTTGTGGAGTAGCATACGGTCGTCCGTCGCCATGCCTTTTGCGTCTAAGGAGCCTGCGTGTCTGCGCCTGCCGAACCCTTGCGTTTGCTGTTGTTGGCCGATGACCCGGAATGGGCCGTGCAATTGCGCCTTTGCCTACAGGGGCTCGAAGGCCGGATGGTGTTGCTGGAGGCGCCGAGCTGGGACGCGGTCGACCGTCTGTTCGCCGACGATCGCCAGGCCATCCTGCTGGCCACCCCCAGCCTGCAACCGGCGCCGGGGCGCTGCGCGTTGCCGACGATCCTGCTGCTCGACGCCGAGCCCTCGACCGCGCCGGTCGGGGCCAGCGACTGGCTGGTACGCGACCAGTTCGACGGCGATGTGATGCGCCGTTCGTTGCGCCATGTGCGCGAGCGCGGCCTGCTGCTCAGTACCTTGCAGCGTTTGGCCAAGCAGGACCCCCTGACCGGCATCGCCAACCGTCAGGGCTTCCAGGCCCTGCTCAGCGCGCGCCTGGCGCAGAACGAAGGGCATGGCCTGGCCCTGGGCCACCTCGATCTGGACAACTTTCGCCACGTCAACGACGCCCTTGGCCACCAAGGCGGCGACCGCCTGATCCTGCAAGTGGTGGCGCGCCTACAGAAGCAGCTGGAGCCTGGCGATCGACTGGCGCGCCTGGGCAGCGACGAGTTCGCCCTGCTGATCGACACCCGGCACGACGGCGACCGCGCCCAGCGCATCGCCGAACGCATCACCGAGGCCTTGGCCGAACCCTATTGGATCGACGGCGAAAGCCTGCTGCTGGGCAGCAGCCTGGGCCTGGCCCATGCCCGCGCGCAAAGCGGCGCCGACCCGCTGATGTGGCACGCGCACATCGCCATGCGCCAGGCCAAGGCCGTGCAGGGCTGCACCTTCCACCTGTTCAACGAACGCATCAACAGCAACGCGCGCAGCCTGGCCGACCTGGAAAGCGAACTGCGCCGGGCGCTGCGCCGCGACGAGCTGGAGCTGCACTACCAGCCCCGGCTGAGTCTGGGCGATGGACGCATCGTCGGCCTGGAAGCGCTGGTGCGCTGGCGCCACGGCGAACGCGGGCTGCTGCCACCGAGCGAGTTCGTGCCCCTGGCCGAGCAGAGCGGGCTGATCGTACCGCTGGGTTACTGGGTCATCTCGCGTGCCCTGCGTGATATGCAACACCTCAGAGACAGCGGCCTGGCGCCGCTGCACATGGCGGTGAACCTGAGCTTCCGGCAGTTCCAGGACAGCCAGTTGCTGGCGACCCTGAGCCGGTTGATCGCCGAACATGGCGTGGATGCGCGCTGGCTGGAGTTCGAGCTGACCGAAACCGCAGTGATGCGCCGCAACGAGCAGGTGCGCCAGACCATGGATGCCCTCGGGCGCCTGGGCGTGCGCTTCTCGCTGGACGACTTCGGCACCGGTTTTTCGTCGTTCGTGCACTTGAACAGTCTGCCGATCACCCTGCTCAAGATCGACCGCAGTTTCGTCGCCGGCATGGGCGCCCACAAGGACAACTGCAAATTGGTGCCGGCCATGATCAACCTGGCGCACAACCTCAACCTGGAAGTGGTGGCCGAGGGCGTGGAAAGCGACGAGCAACTGGAGTGGTTGCGCGGTTTCGGCTGCGACCAGGTGCAAGGCTTCCTGGTCAGCCGACCGCTGCCGATCGACGCGCTCAAGGCCTACCTGCTCAGTGGCGCCAGCCGCGCGCTGGCCAACTAAGCCTGGCGGGCCAGCAAGCGGCGCATGCGCCACTCGAAGCCGAAGGTCAGCGCCACCGAAGCGCAACCCAGGCCCAGCGCCAAGCCCCACCAGATGCCGACCGCGCCGTGGCCGAGGGTGAAGGCGAACAGCCAGGCGCAGGGCGCGCCGACCAGCCAATAGCAGCCCAGGCCGATGAGGAAGGTGGTCTTGGCGTCCTTCAAACCGCGGATCGAGCCCATGGCGATGGTCTGCACGCCGTCGAACAGCTCGAACCAGGCGGCCACCATCACCAGCGCCACGGCCAGTTCGAAGATGGCCGCGAAGGCCGGATCGTCGCGGTCGATGAAGATCCCCACCAGCGCCTCGGGCAGTAGCCAGAACAACGCGGCGAAGCCGAACATCAGCGCGGCGCCGAAGCCGATGCCGACCCGCCCGGCACTGCGCGCGGCGAGCAATCGGCCAGCACCGAAGTACAGGCCCACGCGCATGGTCACCGCATAGGAGAGGCCGGTCGGCACCATGAAGGCCGTAGAGACGATCTGCAACGCCACCTGATGTGCCGCCAGTTCGGTACTGCCCAGTACGCCCATGCACAACGCGGCGAAGGCGAACAGCCCGATCTCCACCATGTAGGTGCCGCCGATGGGCAGGCCCAGGCGCAGCAGTTCGCGCAGGGCCTTGAGCGACGGCCGCGCCAGGCCCTGGCGCAGCGGGTGGGGGGCGTAGATCGGGTGCCAGCGGATGTACAGCGCCAGGGCGATGGCCATGCCCAGCGACACCACCGCAGTAACCAGGCCGATGCCCATCAGCCCCAGGTGCGGCAGGCCGTACGAACCTTCGATCAGCGCGTGGTTGAACAGATAGTTGAGCACGGTGCCGACCAGGCTGATGACCATCACCGGGGTGGAATGGCCCAAGGCGCTGGTGAAGCCGCGCAAGGCCATGAAGGTCAGGTAGCCGGGCAGGGCCAGGGGCAGCACGGTCATGAACTGCATGGCGCTGGCGACGTTTTGCGGATCCTGGCCGAACAGCAGCAACAGCGGCTCGAGGTTCCACAACGCCAGGGCGGCCAGCAGGGCCAGGCCCCAGGCCAGCCACAGGCCGTTCTGCGCCAGGCGTGTGGCGCCGGCGATGTCCCCGGCGCCCTTGCGGATCGCCACCAGGGTGCCTACGGCCGCGATCACGCCCAGGCAGAAGATCGACACGAACGAATAGCTGGCCGCGCCCAGGCCGCCGCCGGCCAGGGCCTGGGGGCTGATGCGGGCCATCATCAAGGTGTCGGTCAGCACCATCAGCATGTGCGCCAGTTGCGAGGCGATCAGCGGCCCCGCCAGACGCAACAGGGCTTTGAGTTCGGTGAGCGGAGCGACGTGCATGATGGCCTTCGAGTGAGCGGGGCGGACCGCCGATTCTGAGGCTTGGGCCGGCGTTGTACAAAAGCAATTGTGCACCGCGTCCTGGCATCGGGGTCATGCGGCGCGGGTCCGTATGCCCAGGCGCGACGCCAGGCCCATTGGACGGGCGAGCCTGCGCAATCATGTGCAGCGCTACTACGCAGCCCCCATACGAGCGCCCTCAACGCTTACAGGTTGGGCAGATCCAGTGCCGCTGCGCAGGCTTGCATGGAGCGGTACTGGCTCTGCGCGTACAGCGCCAGCTCGTCCAGCACAGGCATCTGCAAGGCGGCTTCGAACGCCTCGCGGTTGGCGTTGCCGCCGTATTCGGCCTGGGCGTTGTCGCCCAGGTTGGATTGGAAGATGCCGGCAGCGCTGACCGGCAGGAAGTCTTCGTAGACCAGTGGCTCGACCTGCACATGCCCGGCCGCGATCAGCGCCCCCCAGGTCAGCGGCCGGTTGGGATCGCTGCGCGCAGCCAGACCGCGTTCGGTGGGGAAATAGCGGAAATAGGCCAGGTGCTCTTCGCGCATCTGCTTCAGGTCGTCCGGAAAGGCGGCGAAGGTCTCGGCCAGCAGCGTGCGGTAGCGTTCTGCATTGGCTTCGGCCGGCGCGCCGCCGAGGGCTGTGCGGGTGGCATCGAGCAACCGGTCGTAGAGCCGACGGCCATGGGCCGTGAGCGCCGCGCCGCGTTGCTCGATCTCGCCGAAGCGCGCGGTGTGGCTGCCCATGTCGCCTTGGCCAAGGAAGGCGACCCGTTCCTGCAAGGCCTTGAAGCTGGTCTGGCGCAGCAGGATCGGATGGCGCCGGGCGGGCGGGCCTTCGATCACGGCCTTGGGCGCGATGCCCTTGACCGGCATGCCGGCCTGGATGGCGTCGATGTCCAGCGTGCGCGGGGTGAGGTGGTTGATGTGCGGGCCTTTGAAGGCCACCACATCGGCGATCAGGCGGTGCTGCTCGTGCAACTGCCGGTACTGCTCGGCGGTGACGGTGGCCTCGGGGTGCCAGCGGAACGTATGCAACGCTTCTTGCACGAAACGCTCGGCATCGGCAGGGCCGAGTCCGCCCTCGCGCTCGCACCGTTCGATCAGGGCAAGGGTGGCCGGCGTGAAGATCTGGCGTTGGGCCAGCAGGCCTTGCGCCAGCTCGCGCAACCCAGGGTTGTCGATCAGTTCCAGGCGTAACAGCGAGGTGAACACGCGGAACGGGCTGATGCGCAACGACGCTTCATGCACCGCACGGAACGCAGTGGAATGCACCGGCACCCCGGCCGAACTGAGGTCGTAGTAGCCCACCGGTTGCATGCCCATCACCGCGAACAGCCGGGCGAGGGTGGCCAGTTCTTCAGCAGTGCCGACGCGGATGGCGCCGTGGCGTTCCTGGTCGAGGCGCTCGAGCTCACCCGTGCGGGCCAAGGCATGCGCCACCTCCGTCCGTTCGACCAGCACCTGCCGGTTGATCTCGCCCACCAGCGCCAGCAGTGTGCCGTACAGTGGCACCTCTCGTTTGTACATGAGCGACATCGCGGCGGAGAACTGCGCGCGAATCTGGTCGGGGCTGACGAAGTCCTGGGTAGCCATCGCAAGGTTCCTGGGTCGGCGGAAGGGACCAGAGTATGAAAGCTGGGAATGCATCGCGCCTACAAGCGAAAAAAAGTGCGTCTGTCATTCCCTCTTGTATGAATGCTGTCGTTGCTCAGTTTCCGCTCAAGCCTTTGTCTGGTGCTTCTGGCTTGAAACTTGGCTCCGTCTAGGCGAAGAAGTTTTCCTGGCAGGTCAAGGCGGCTGGGTTGGGCCTGCTACGCAGGCCATCGCGGCTGAACCGGTGCGCCGGCCGGCCGCTCCTACAGAGACAGCGTTGTGGCAGTTGTGGGGTTGGGTTGGGGCTGCTGCGTAGGTCATCGTGGCTGGTCGGCGTGCCTCGAGCCGGTCTTGGACGGCTATACGCGCAACTGTGCCTGCACCCACTCCACCAACGCCCGCACTTTCGGCACCTCCGCCGAATGCTCGGCATAGGCCAGGTAATGCGCGCCCTTGCTGGGCATGGCATGGTTCCAGGCGAGCACCAGGCTGCCTTCGGTCAGCTCCTTGGCCACCAGATAGCGCGGCACCAGCGCCACCCCGCAGCCCGATTGCGCAGCGCTCAGGGCCATATAGAACGTGTCGAAGCGCGGCCCTTGGTAGCTGTTGACCGCCTGCACCCCCTGCTGCTGAAACCACTCGTGCCAAGCCTCGGGCCGCGAGGCGTTCTGCAGCAGCACCTCGCGCGCCAACGCCTCGACGCTGTCTACCGCGCCGCCCGCCAGCAGCTCCGGCGCGCATACCGGCAGCACTTCTTCGCCGAACAGTTCCAGGCAGGCGGCGCCTGGCCAACTGCCCTGGCCGAAGAAGAACACTACGTCCGCCGCGCCTTGCAGCAACGCGAACGGCTCCATCTCGTTACGGATGTCCAGATGGATGTTCGGGTGTCGCCGACCAAAGCCCTTGAGGTGCGGGATCAGCCAACGCACGCCGAAGCTGGGTTGGGTCGCGACCTTGAGCACTTCGGTCTGCTGGCCGTAGGTCAGGACGTAGCGGCTCGACATGTCCACCTGGATCAGAATCTTGCTGACCTCGGCCAGGTACAGGCTGCCGGCCGGGGTCAGTTGCAGGCGCCGGCGAATGCGCAGGAACAGACGCTGGTGGAGCATCTCTTCCAGGTGCGCGACCTGCTTGCTGACCGCGCTCTGGGTCAGGTGCAGTTCATCAGCAGCACGGGTGAAGCTCAGGTGGCGAGCCGTGGCTTCGAAGCATTGCAGGGCTGCCATGGTGGGCATCAAACGTTTGGACATCGCTCGTCTCTGGCAGGTTGGAACAGTCGTTGGAGGAATGACAAGCGGAGTAAAGGTCGTTTGTTGCGCCGATGCAATCGGATGAATACTGAAATCCACGACATTCCACCGATGTAGGAGAAACACGATGGTCGCAGCACTGCTCAAGCGTCTGGGCGTTGCCGAACAGGCTCATGGCCGCGGTGATCACCCGGTCCACACGCCCATCGACGGCAGCCGCATCGCCTCGGTCGAGCTGGTCGGCAAAGCGCAGACCACGGCGGCCATCGACCATGCCCAACGCGCCTTCGAAGCCTGGCGCAATGTGCCGGCACCGCGTCGCGGCGAGCTGGTGCGGCTGTTCGGCGAGGTGCTGCGCCGGCACAAGGCCGACCTGGGCGAGCTGGTGTCGGTCGAAGCCGGCAAGATCACCCAGGAAGGCCTGGGCGAAGTGCAGGAGATGATCGACATCTGCGACTTCGCCGTAGGCCTGTCGCGCCAGTTGTACGGCCTGACCATCGCTTCGGAGCGTCCGGGCCATCACATGCGCGAGACCTGGCACCCGCTGGGCGTGGTCGGGGTGATCAGCGCCTTCAACTTCCCGGTGGCGGTATGGGCGTGGAACACCACTTTGGCGCTGGTGGCCGGCAATGCCGTGGTGTGGAAGCCGTCGGAAAAGACCCCGTTGACCGCCTTGGCCTGCCAGGCGCTGTTCGAGCAGGCGCTGAAAGCGTTCGGCGATGCGCCCCAGGGCCTGGCGCAGGTGGTGATCGGCGGTCGTGAAGCCGGCGAAGCGCTGGTGGACGATGCCCGGGTGGCGCTGGTCAGCGCCACCGGCAGCACGCGCATGGGCCGTGAAGTCGGGCCGCGGGTGGCGGCGCGCTTCGGCCGCAGCATCCTCGAACTGGGCGGCAACAACGCGATGATCCTGGCGCCCAGCGCCGACCTCGACTTGGCCGTGCGCGGCATTCTGTTCTCGGCGGTCGGCACGGCCGGACAGCGCTGCACCACCTTGCGCCGGCTGATCGTGCATCGCTCGGTCAAGGACGAGGTGCTGACCCGCCTCAAGGCCGCCTACGCCAAGGTGCGCATCGGCGACCCGCGCGAAGACAACCTGGTCGGTCCGCTGATCGACCGGGAGTCCTTCGAAGCCATGCAGGGTGCGTTGGCCCAGGCACGTGACGAGGGCGGCGAAGTCTTCGGTGGCGCCCGGCAACTGGCCGAGCGATACCCGAACGCCTACTACGTGGCGCCGGCCATCGTCGAGATGCCGGCGCAGAGCGCGGTGGTGCGCCACGAGACCTTCGCGCCGATCCTCTACGTGCTGGCCTACGACGATTTCGAGCAGGCGCTGCGCCTGAACAATGAGGTGCCGCAGGGGTTGTCGTCGTGCATCTTCACCACCGACCTGCGCGAGGCCGAGCGCTTCCAGAGCGCGGCGGGCAGCGATTGCGGCATCGCCAACGTCAACATCGGCACCAGCGGTGCGGAGATCGGCGGGGCGTTCGGCGGCGAGAAGGAAACCGGCGGCGGACGCGAGTCGGGTTCCGATGCGTGGAAGGGGTACATGCGTCGACAGACCAATACCGTGAATTATTCGCGTGAGCTGCCGTTGGCGCAGGGGATCGTCTTCGATTGAGTAGTGGGCCGTGTCTTGAGGAGCCAGCTGTGTGATGCCGGGCGTCGGGCAAGCGGGCACTTGGGGCCGCTGCGCGGCCCATCGCGGCTGAAGCCGCTCCTACAGTACTCGTAAGCTTCAGCCGCAATGAACCCTCACTGTAGGAGCGGCCGGTTCGGCGTTCCGATCAGCCGCGATGGGCGGCAACGCCGCCCCAACCCAGGCAGCACACAACCCCTGCCATACACCAACCCCAACGCTGCGACCCATACCACGACAAAAACAACATCGCTGGAGCCCGACCATGTCCCAATTGCGTCAAGGCTGTCTATGGGAGTCCGTCACACCACTGAACATGCCCGTGCACCGCCTAACCGGCGAGCACAAAGCCGACGTCTGCGTGATCGGCGGCGGCATCACCGGGCTGTCGGCAGCGCTGCACCTGCTCGAACGAGGCCGCTCGGTGGTGCTGCTCGAAGGCCACACCATCGGCCACGGCGGTTCGGGACGCAACGTCGGCCTGGTCAATGCCGGTACCTGGATTCGCCCCGACGACGTGGAAGCCACCCTCGGCCATCCAGCCGGCAGCCGTCTCAACGCCGCCCTCGGCGAGGCGCCGGCGCAGGTCTTCGCGCTGATCGAACGCCTGGGCATCGACTGCCAGGCGCGGCACGAAGGCACGCTGCACATGGCGCACAACGCCGCCGGCATCGCCGATTTGCAGGCCCGCCACGCCCAGTGGACGCGCCGCGGCGCGCCGGTCGAACTGCTCGACGGCGCGCGCTGCCAAGCGTATTGCGGCACTGACAAGATCGCCGCCGCGCTGCTCGATCACCGCGCCGGCACGATCAACCCCATGGCCTATACACAGGGGCTGGCCGCTGCTGTGGCGCGCCTGGGCGGTCGGGTATTCCAGCAATCGCCCGTGCAACGCCTGACCCGCGCCGACGGCCACTGGCAAGTGCAGACGGGCTCGGGCTCGGTGCAGACCCAGCAGGTGGTGATCTCCACCGGCGCCTACACCGAAGGCGACTGGAATGCGCTGCGCCAGCAGTACTTCCGCGGCTACTACTACCAGGTGGCCTCCGCACCGCTGCACGGCGCCGCCGCCGACGCCGTGCTACCCCACGGCCAAGGCTCGTGGGACACCCGCACCGTGCTCAGCAGCATCCGCCGCGACGACCAGGGCCGCCTGTTGCTGGGCAGCCTGGGGCGGGTCGACAACAAACCGGCCTGGTTCGTGCGCCGTTGGGCCGACCGCATCCAGCGCCACTATTTCCCGGCGCTGGGCAAGGTCGACTGGCAGCTGCACTGGACCGGCTGCATCGACTTCACTCCCGACCACCTCATGCGCCTGTTCGAACCGGCCCCCGGCCTGGTGGCGGTGACCGGCTACAACGGCCGCGGCAACACCACTGGCACGGTGGTGGGCAAGGCCCTGGCCGATTTTCTGCTCAGCGGCGAGGCCGAACGCCTGCCCGTCGGCTTTTCCACGGCCAGGCCGGTCAGCACGCCAGGCCTGCGTACGGCGTTCTACGAGTCGGGGTTTTCGCTGTACCACGCGGGGCAGTGTTTGCGGGTGGTGCTCTAGGCGCCAGGCCAGCCTGACCATCGCGCTACAAGGGCGTGGCGTTACCCGTATGAAGGCCTTTGCCACGCCTGGCGGGCATCGCCTGCACGCTGCGCATCGAGCGCCAGGCAGTCGCCAATCTGAACGTTCGTCACCTTGCGAACTCAAGACCAACACCTGCCAACGTTCCTGGAGACATCGCAATGAGTACCCTCGTGACCCGTGACGGCGCCGCCCTCTACTACAAGGACTGGGGCCGCGGCCAACCCGTGCTGTTCAGCCACGGCTGGCCGCTGGACGCCGACATGTGGGATTCGCAGATGGAGTTCCTGGCCAGCCGCGGCTACCGCGCCATCGCCTTCGACCGTCGCGGTTTCGGCCGTTCCAGCCAGCCGTGGGACGGTTACGACTACGACACCCTGGCCGACGACATCGCCCAGCTGATCGACCACCTGGATCTGCAACAAGTGACCCTGGTCGGCTTCTCCATGGGTGGCGGCGACGTCGCCCGCTATGTGGCTCGCCTGGGCGGCGAGCGTGTGGCCGGGCTGGTGCTGCTGGGGTCGGTGACGCCGATGCTGGGGCAGGCCGACGACCATCCCGAAGGCGTCGCGAACGCGGTGTTCGAAGACATCAAAGCCGGTGTGCGCGCCGACCGTGCCCAGTTCATCAGCGACTTCGCCACGCAGTTCTATGGCTTGAACGAAGGCCAGCACGTTTCCGATGGCGTGAAGGCGCAGACCCTCAACATGGCCCTGCGGGGTTCGATCCACGCCACCCTGGCTTGCGTTACGGCTTTCTCGCAGACTGACTTCCGCCAGGACCTGGCGCAGATCGAGGTGCCGACCCTGGTGATCCATGGCGATGCCGACCAGGTGGTGCCGTTCGAGACCACCGGCAAGCGCGCGGCCGAGCAGATTCGCAATGCGCAGCTCAAAGTCTATTCCGGCGCCCCCCATGGTTTTGCCGTCACCCACGCCCAGCAGTTGAACGAAGACCTGCTGGCGTTCCTGTCGAATGAAGTGCGGTTCACTGCGGGCGAGGCGGGGGAGTCGAACTGAAGTCTTGCCGATAGGTAGCGCGCAGCGGGTTCATCACACGCCGCTGCGCCAGATCCTAATCATTGGCCGTAATGTCGTTGATTTGGACGGTTAGGGCTGCTTTGCAGCCCATCGCGGCTGAAGCCGCTCCTACAAGATTGCGCTTGTTCTGTTGGATCGAGTGAAGTCGCCTCCACAGGGTTGCGCTTGTTTTTGTAGGAGCGGCTTCAGCCGCGATGGGCTGCGGAGCAGCCCCAAGTGGTGCTGTCCTGGCTCGACTGGACGGCACCATCACCGCCAGCCGGTCAATAGACAAAGCAAATACCGCCTCTATGGATATTCCATAAAGGTATTTAAATAAATCTGCTTATTCCCTTAAATTCCCTCCCCACTGCGTACCTGCCGACCAATCGGCGCGCCGCACGACCCAGAACCCACACGGGAAGCCCCCGTGCGTTTTTGATCGATGCGCGCCTGAAGTCGCGCTGCGTGGGAGTGAAAACATGTCCGTCGCTTCGAGTGCCCTGCTGTCGGTCGACAGCGCGCCACCACAACCCTTTCGGATCGTGCCCTTCGACGGTGCGGTCGGTGCCGAGGTCCTCGGCCTGGACCTGAGCCAGCCGCTCAACGGCGATGACTTCCAGCGCCTGCACCGCGCCCACCTGGACCACGCCGTGCTGGTCATGCGCGACCAGCGCATCACCCCCGAGCAGCACATCGCCTTCAGCCGGCGCTTCGGCCCGTTGCAGATCCATGTGCTCAAACAGTTCCTGCTCGAACAGCATCCGGAAATCCTCATCGTCTCCAACATCGTCGAAGACGGCCGCAACCTCGGCCTGGGCGATGCCGGCAAGTTCTGGCACTCCGACCTGTCCTACAAGCTGCTGCCAAGCCTGGGCTCGATGCTGCACGCCCAGGAGCTGCCCAGCGAGGGCGGCGACACCTTGTTCGCCGACATGCACAAAGCCTGGGACGCCGTGCCCGACGCGCTGCGCCGTGTGGTCAAGGGCCGCGAGGCGGCGCATTCCTACACAGCGCGCTACGCCGAAGACCGTTTCACCGGCAACTGGCGCCCGACCCTCACGGCCGAGCAGTTGGCGCAGGTGCAGGAAGTCATCCACCCGGTGGTGCGCACCCACCCGGAGACCGGCCGCCAGGCGCTGTTCGTCAGCGAAGGCTTCACCACGCGCATCATCGGCCTGCCCGAGGATGAGAGCCGTGACGTGCTGCAACAGCTGTACGCCTTGAGCGTGCTGGAGCAGAACGTCTACCGCCATCGCTGGCAGCCCCACGACCTGGTGTTCTGGGACAACCGCTCGCTGATCCACCTGGCCGCCGGCTGCCCGGCGCACCTGCGGCGCAAGCTGTACCGCACCACCATCCAGGGCGATGCCCCGTTCTGACGACAAGGATTTCCACCATGCGCAACTCCATCACCCGCCTGGCGGCCAGCCTGGGCCTGGGCGCCAGCCTGCTCGTCGGCAGCCTCGCCGCGCCCGCCGTGGCCCAGGCCGAAGGCAAGATCCGCATCGCCGAGCAGTTCGGTATCGTCTACCTGCTGCTCAACGTAGTCCGCGACCAGCACCTGATCGAGAAGTACGGCAAGGTCGAGGGTCTGGACATCGAGGTCGACTGGACGCAGCTGTCCGGTGGCTCGGCGGTCAACGACGCATTGCTGTCGGGCTCGGTGGACATCGCCGGCGCCGGTGTCGGGCCGCTGCTGACCGTGTGGGACCGCACCAAAGGCCGGCAGAACGTCAAGGCCGTGGCCTCGCTCGGCAACTTCCCGTACTACCTGTTGAGCAGCAATCCTGCGGTCAAGACCATCGCCGACTTCACCGCCAAGGACCGCATCGCGGTACCGGCGGTGGGCGTGTCGGTGCAGTCGCGCTTCCTGCAATACGCCGCTGCCAAGCAGTGGGGCGACAAGGACTACGCACGGCTCGACGCCTACACCCTGGCCGTGCCGCACCCCGACGCCACCGCCGCGCTGCTGGCCGGTGGCACCGAGCTGAACGGGCACTTCTCCAACCCGCCGTTCCAGGATCAGGCGTTGGCCAACCCCAACGTGCACGTGGTGCTCGACAGCTACGACCTGCTCGGCCCCAACTCGCCGACCCTGCTGTTCGCCACCGAGAAATTCCGCCAGGACAACCCCAAAACCTACCACGCCTTCGTCCAGGCCCTGGCCGAAGCCGCGAACTTCGCCCAGAACGACAAGGCCGCCGCAGCCGACACCTACATCCGCGTGACCAAGGCCAAGATCGACCGCGATACGCTGATTCGTCTGATCGACAACCCCAAGTACGAATTCACCATCACGCCGAAGAACACCTACCCGCTGGCCGAATTCATGTACCGCATCGGCACCCTCAAGCACAAACCCGAATCCTGGAAAGACTACTTCTTCCAAGATCCCCAACCCCTGCAAGGGAGCTGACCGCCCATGAACGCGCCGTTGCCAGGCCACGTGGCCAGCACGCAGGAACACCGCACGACACCGCCCTTGCTGGCGGTGGACAACCTCAGCCTGGAATACCGCACCGGGCAGCGCGTGGTGCGCGCCACGCATCAGGTCAGCTTCGAAGTCGACCAGGCCGACCGCTTCGTGCTGCTCGGGCCTTCGGGGTGCGGCAAGTCGACCCTGCTCAAGGCGGTGGCCGGCTTCATCGCGCCGCAGCAAGGGCAGATCCTCCTGCAGGGCGAGCCGGTACGTGGCCCGGGGCCGGACCGCATCGTGGTGTTTCAGGAGTTCGACCAGTTGCCGCCCTGGAAGACGGTCAAGCAGAACGTCATGTTTCCGCTGCGCATCGCCGGGCGCCTGCCGCGTGCCGAGGCCGAGGAGCGTGCCCTGCATTACCTCGACAAGGTGGGGCTGGCGGCCTTTGCCGACGCCTATCCGCATACGCTGTCGGGCGGCATGAAGGCGCGGGTGGCGATCGCCCGTGCTTTGGCCACCCAACCCAAGGTGCTGTTGATGGACGAGCCGTTCGCCGCGCTCGATGCCCTGACCCGACGCAAGATGCAGGAAGAGTTGCTGCTGCTGTGGGAAGAGGTCCGTTTCACCTTGCTGTTCGTCACCCACTCCATCGAGGAGGCGCTGGTGGTGGGCAACCGCATCCTGCTGCTCTCGCCCCACCCTGGGCGGGTGCGTGCCGAGGTGCACAGCCACCAGTACCACCAGGGCAGCCTGGGCGCAGCGGATTTCCAGGCCAGCGCCCGCAAGATCCACCGCCTGCTGTTCGACGAAGGCGAGGCGCCCGCAGTGGCGTCCGGCCTGGATTTCAACGACGTGCGCATCGCTTACTGACGGGAGCCTGAAGATGACCCTCACACCGCAGGCAATCGATCAGGTGCGCCGTCCGATCACCGCTTCACTCAAGGAGCAGCGGACATGACCACCACACCCGTGCGCCCTGAATTCGAGAATGTCCTGGAGCCGCTGCACAGCGTGCCTCTGGAACGTCCGCTACCTTTCGCCCAGCGCCTGTGGCAGCACGGCTGGCTGCGCAAGGCGGTGATCCTGGCGTTGTTGGCGCTGCTCTGGGAGATCGCCGCACGCTACACCGACAACGACCTGCTGCTGCCCAGCTTCCTGCAAACCCTGGTGGCGTTCTGGGACGGCATGCTCAGCGGCGAACTGCCGGCCAAGGTGGCGGTGTCGCTGGTGGTGCTGCTCAAGGGCTACCTGATCGGCATCGTGCTGGCCTTCGGCCTGACCAGCCTGGCGGTGTCGACCCAGGTGGGCCGCGACCTGCTCGGCACTCTGACGTCGATGTTCAACCCCTTGCCGGCCATCGCCCTGCTGCCGCTGGCGCTGCTGTGGTTCGGCCTGGGCGACGGCAGCCTGATCTTCGTGCTGGTGCACTCGGTGCTGTGGGCGCTGGCGCTCAATACCTATGCAGGTTTTCTCGGCGTGTCGGAGACCTTGCGCATGGCCGGGCGCAACTACGGCCTGCGCGGTCTGCGCCTGGTGCTGTACGTGCTGGTGCCGGCGGCGCTGCCGTCGATCCTCTCGGGGCTCAAGATCGGCTGGGCCTTCGCCTGGCGCACGCTGATCGCCGCCGAGCTGGTGTTCGGCGCCAGCAGCGGCAAGGGCGGATTGGGCTGGTACGTGTTCCAGAACCGCAACGAGCTGTACACCGACAAGGTGTTCGCGGGGTTGGCGGTGGTGATCCTCATCGGCTTGCTGGTCGAAGGGCTGGTGTTCGATACCCTCGAACGCTGGACCGTGCGGCGCTGGGGCATGCAGCGCTGAGCCAACGCCCCGGCAGCAGAATCCCTCAGACTTGATAGCGCGCCGCCGCGCTGCTCAAGGTACGGGCGATTTCCTGGCGCAGGCTGAGCGGCTGCTCCACCAGCAGTCCCTCGCCCTGGCTCAACAACCACCAGCGCAGCGGCAGGCCATCGCTGACCGTGGCGCGCAGGCGATGGCCGTTTTCCAGCGCGGTGAGCCGCATGTCGGCGCTCAATGGCGCCTGACGCAGTTGCCGGGCCAGGGCGTCGCTGATCCAGGCTTGCAGCTGCAGGCCCGGCTCGGTGCCGGTCTGCAGGGCATCGGTGCGCAGATGGCCTTGCAGGTCGAAACTGCCGCGCAGCTCGCTACCCGCCGTGGCCGACCAGTGCCAGCCGAACGGAATGCTCTTGTCGTTGCGCTCGAGCGGGAAAATCAATGACAGCTCGTTGAGGTCGCGCTCGACGGTGCGCTTGCTGACGTTGAACCCTACGTCACGCAGGCTTTCGACCAGTTCGGCGCTGGTAATGCCCGGCGAGCGGCTCGGCAACTGTCGCAGCAGCGCCCATTGGCGGCTGAGGGTGGCGCGGGTCGTGGCGAACGGCAAATTGGAACGTCCTTGTCTAGGCTTGCCGCAATAGCATGGCGGCAGCGGGAAGGCATGGCAATTAGCCACGTCTCGCTCAGATCAAGTAACCGGCATTTGGTTGCCTGCCAAGGGATCGTTCGCGACAGGTTTCGTCGCGACATCGCGCAAGAATCAAAGACCATCGCAGTCGAGGTCGGGGTTGCGTCGCGGTCTGTTCAATGGGGATGAACATGTCACCTGCCAGCAACATCCACTCGCTGCTCGAACGTTTGCTGCCGTTATCCGTCAGCCCGGTGACCCCGCGCTTGGGGCGTCGCTCGCCCTTGTTCGCAGGCGTCGGGCTGCCGGTCGACGGTGTGCGCTGCGCGCGGGTGCGGCGGCTCGACGAGAGCGACGAGCCACAGGCGCTGTACCGTGACCTGCGCCACGCCGCCATACAAGGGGACGTGGCGGCACTCAACGACCTGGGCTGGGTGTGGCTCAACGGCAAGTACTGGCGTGCCGACCCTTTGCTGGCCAACCACCTGCTGCGCATGGCGGCGTTGCAAGGCTGTGCCACCGCTTGGTTCAACCTGGGCCAGCAGCATTACTTCGGCAAAGGCTTGGACATTTCCTATGTCGATGCCGTCGACTGTTACCAGCGCGCCTTCGCCTGCGGGATGGCCCATGCCGCCGCAGCCTTGGGCGATCTCTACGAAGAAGAGGTGTGCGACGGCGACCAGGCCTGGAGCGTCGACCTGACCGCCGCCCATCGGTGGTTCCTGCGCGGGGCCGAGCAGGGCGATGCGCGTTGCCGTTTCGAGGTGGGCTACCGGTTGCTGCACGGCGTGCAGGTCGAGGTCGATACGCTGGCCGCGCTGCACTGGCTGGAACTGGCCAGCACGGCGGGGGTGGTGCAGGCGGCCGAGGAACTGGCGCTGTATTTCAGTTGCGACAATGCGGCGCGGTCACAGCATTGGCGGGAGCGGGCGATCGAGTTGGGCAGGCGCCGGGCCGGGGCTAGGCCGGTCGAGGACCAGGCAGGGGGGTGAAGGGCGATCGTTCAGGCAAAGCCCGGGTGCCCTGGTGCTGACCGGGTGGGACGGACGGCTGGCGCGTCGATCCACTCGCGATTGGAAACTAGCTCGAGCAACGATGGCGCCCCAGATCCTGCGAGCACTGCACGAAGCCCATCACCTTCCCTGAACCCACACCCTGGTTCCGAGCTCTCATCCCTCGACGACGCAGCGCCTGCGTCTCGCCATCCAGCCCTCCGTGGTTGACGACAGGGGGTCGGGCAGGCGTATATTAATAGTTAGCAAACTATGAATTAAATCCTATCCCATGAATCTCGACTCCCTGCGCCTCAACGTCAGCAGCGGCATGGTCGTTGCCGCCCGGCAATGGCGGCGGCTGTGCCATAGCGCGTTGACCGGCTACGGCATTTCCGAAGCCTGCGCCATGCCGCTGCTGATGATCGTGCGCCTGGGCGACGGCGTGCACCAGGTGGCCGTGGCCCAGGCTGCCGGCCTCGAAGGCCCCTCCCTGGTGCGCCTGCTCGACCAGCTGTGCAGCGCCGGCCTGGTCCGCCGCAGTGCCGACCCCCACGACCGCCGCGCCAAAGCCCTGAGCCTGACCGCCAGCGGCCGCACGTTGGCCGAATCCATCGAGCAGGAACTGGTACGTCTGCGCCGCGCTGCGCTAAAGGACATCGACCAGGCCGACCTGGAGGCCGCCTTGCGCGTACTGCGCGCCTTCGAGACCGCAGGGGGAGCGCTGTGAAGGATTTCTTCAGCTCGGTTCCCCCGGCTCGCGACTGGTTCTACGGCGTACGCACCTTCGCCGCATCGATGATCGCCCTGTACATCGCCTTGCTCATGCAACTGCCACGGCCCTACTGGGCGATGGCCACGGTGTACATCGTCTCCAGCCCGTTCGTCGGCCCGACCAGCTCCAAAGCACTGTACCGCGCCTTGGGCACCCTGCTCGGTGCCGGCGGGGCGATCTTCCTGGTGCCGCCGCTGGTGCAGTCGCCCTTGCTGCTGAGCGCGGCGGTGGCGCTGTGGACCGGCACCTTGCTGTACCTCTCGCTCAACCTGCGCACCGCCAACAGCTACGTGTTCATGCTGGCTGGCTACACCCTGCCGATGATCGCTCTGGTGGTGGTCGACAACCCCACTGCGGTGTTCGATGTGGCCTCGTCGCGGGCCCAGGAAATCTGCCTGGGGATCGTCTGCGCCGCCGTGGTCGGGGCGATCTTCTGGCCGCGACGCCTGGCGCCGGTGGTGGTCGGTTCGACCGGCAACTGGTTCACCGAGGCCAAGCGCTACAGCGACCACTACCTGGCCCGTGCCAGTGATGGCGAACAGGCAGCGGGCATGCGCACGGCCATGGTCGCCACCTTCAACGGCCTGGAAGTGATGATCGGTCAGCTCGGCCATGAAGGTGCCGGCCCGCATTTGCTGAAGAACGTGCGCGAACTGCGCGGACGCATGATCCACCTGCTGCCGGTGATCGACGCCCTGGACGACGCCTTGCTCGCCTTGGAAAGCCGCGCGCCGGCGCGCTTCGTCGAACTGCTGCCGGCGCTGGCGCAGGCGCGCGAGTGGTTGCAGGCCAGCGCCGAGCAGCCTTCGCTGGCGCGCTGGAAAGACCTGCATGCCACCCTCGTGCACTTGCAACCGGCACCGCAGGCGTTGGCCCAGCGCGACCAACTGCTGCTGTCCAACGCCCTGTACCGCCTGGGCGAGTGGATCGACCTCTGGCAAGACTGCTGCACCTTGCAAAACGCCTTGCGCCAGGACGACGCCACGCCTTGGCGCGCGGTCTACCGCCATTGGCGCCTGGCCCGCCTGACGCCTTTCTTCGACCGCGGGCTGATGTTCTATTCGGTGTTCTCCACCTTCACCGCGATCCTGGTGGCCTGCGGCCTGTGGATCGGCCTGGGCTGGCACGACGGCGCCAGCGCGGTGATCCTCGCCGCCGTGGCGTGCAGCTTCTTCGCCGCCATGGACGACCCGGCACCGCAGATCTACCGGTTCTTCTTCTGGACGCTGATGTCGGTGATCTTCTCCAGCCTGTACCTGTTCCTGGTGCTGCCGAACCTGCACGACTTCCCCATGCTGGTGCTGGCCTTCGCCGTGCCCTTCATCTGCGTCGGCACCCTGACCGTGCAACCGCGCTTCTACCTGGGCACGCTGCTGACCATCGTCAACACCTCCACCTTCATCAGCATCCAGGGCGCCTACGACGCAGATTTCCTGGCCTTCATCAACGCCAACCTGGCCGGTCCCGTGGGGCTGCTGTTCGCCTTCATCTGGACATTGGTGCTGCGCCCCTTCGGTGTGGAGCTGGCGGCCAAGCGCATGACGCGCTTCGCCTGGCGCGACATCGTCGAGATGACCGTACCCGCCACCCTGGCCGAGCAACGCAAGGTCGGCGTGCAGATGCTCGACCGTTTGATGCAGCACCTGCCGCGTCTGGCGCAGACCGGCCAGGACACAGGCGTGGCGCTGCGCGACCTGCGCGTCGGCCTGAACCTGCTCGACCTGCAGGCGTACTTGCCGCGGGTCGGCGCGGATTCGCGCGAGCGCCTGCTGACGGTCATCGCGGAAGTGGGCGGGCATTACGCCGCCTGCCTGCGCGCCGGCGAGCGGCTGCACGCTTCGCCCGCCTTGCTGCGCAACATGGAACGCGCGCGCCAGCGCCTGGTGCTGGAGCCGGGCGACGAGCGCGGCGAGGCCCGTGCGCACTTGCTGTACGCCCTGAGCGGGTTGCGCCTGGCCTTGCTGCCCGGCGTGGAAGTGACCCTGGAGCCCAGCGAGCCGCTGGAACTGCCACCTGGCCTGGATGGAGCGCCGCTGTGATCGGTGATGTCGATGTCAGCGGGGTATTCCTGCCCACGCTGCTGGTGATGATGGTGTTCACCTACGTGCTGTTTCTCGGATTGCATGCGCTGCTGGTGCGCGTGCATTTCTACCGCCTGGTCTGGCACCGGGCGCTGTTCAACGTTGCTCTGTACGCCGTGCTCCTGAGCGCGGTCGACCACTTTTGCCGAAGCCTGATGCTGCCATGAAAAAACCAATGCTGACCCTGGGCCGTGTGGTCCTGACCTTGCTGGTCGTGAGCTTCGCCGCCGTGCTCGTGTGGCAGATGGTGAACTACTACCTGTTCGCCCCCTGGACCCGCGACGGGCACATCCGCGCCGACGTGATCCAGATCGCCCCGGACGTTTCCGGCCTGATCCAGAAGGTCGAAGTGCGCGACAACCAGGTGATCAAACGCGGCGACGTGCTGTTCACCATCGACCAGGACCGCTTCCGCCTGGCGCTGCGCCAGGCCCGGGCCACCCTCGGCGAGCGCCAGGAAACCCTGGCCCAGGCCACGCGCGAAACCCGCCGTAACCGCAAGCTGGGCAACCTGGTGGCCGCCGAACAGCTCGAAGAGAGCCAGTCGCGCGAAGCCCGCGCCCGCTCGGCGGTCAACGAAGCGCAGGTGGCGGTCGATTCGGCGCAGCTCAACCTGGACCGTTCGGTGATCCGCAGCCCGGTCGACGGCTATCTGAACGACCGCGCACCGCGCGCCCACGAATTCGTCACCGCCGGCCGCGCGGTGCTGGCGGTGGTCGACAGCGCCTCCTACCACGTCGATGGCTATTTCGAGGAAACCAAGCTCAGCGGCATCCGCGTCGGCGATGCCGTGGACATCCGCGTGATGGGCGATGCTACGCCCTTGCGCGGCCACGTGCAGAGCCTGGCCGCCGGCATCGAGGACCGCGACCGCAGCAGTGGCGCCAACCTCCTGCCCAACGTCAACCCGGCGTTCAGCTGGGTGCGCCTGGCCCAGCGCATTCCGGTGCGCATCGCCTTCGACGAGGTGCCGGCGGACTTCCGCATGATCGCCGGGCGCACCGCCACGGTGTCGATCGTCGAGGGGCAGCGGCCATGAAGCAGTGGATCGTGTTGGGCCTGGCCGCTTCGCTGGCGGCCTGTGCCACGGTCGGGCCGGACTACAAGCCGCCCAAGGACGCGGCCGTACAGCGCGAGGACCTCAACGGGCCGTTGCGCCAGGACGCCGACAGCGTGGTATCGGCGCCAGTGCCGCAAGACTGGTGGCGGCTGTACAAGGACCGGCAACTGGATGCGCTGGTGCAGCAGGCCCTGGCCGCCAACACCGACCTGCGCGTGGCCGCAGCGAACATCGCCAAAGCCCGTGCCCAGGTAGAGGTGGCAGAAGGCCGCGGTGGTTTCGAAGGCGGCGTGAAGCTGGGCGCGCAGCGCTTGCAGGAGTCGGGGGAGGCCTTCCTGCAGCCGGAAAAAGTGCCGGTCGACAACGTCGCCGACGCCGTGATCAGCGCCTCGTACCAGTTCGACCTGTGGGGCACCTTCAAGCGCGGCACCGAAGCGGCCAAGGCCAATGCCGACGCGGTGCAGGCCGCTGCCGACACGGCGCGCATCACCCTGGTGGCCGACGTGGTCAAGGCCTACACGCAAGTGTGCTCGGCCAACGAGGAATACCACATCGCCCGCGAGTCGCTGGATTTGCAGGAACAGAGCGTGCAACTCAACCAGCGCCTGCGCGACGCGGGGCGTGGCGACGAAACCCAGGTGACCCGCTCGCAGACCCAGTTCAAGTCGCTGCGCGCCGAACTGCCGCGCTTCAAGGCCGAGCGCGAAGCTGGGTTGTACACGCTGGCGGCATTGCTGGCCAAGCCGGTCGAGCAGTTGCCGGCCGGCGTCGCCGATTGCGCCGAGCTGCCGCACCTGGCGCAACTGCTGCCGGTGGGCGACGGCGCGGCCCTGCTCAAGCGCCGCCCCGACGTGCGCCAGGCCGAGCGCCAACTGGCGGCGGCCACGGCCAACATCGGCGTCGCCACGGGGGCGCTGTACCCGGACATCAGCTTCGGCGCACAGATCGGCACCATCGGCCTGGTCGACAACCTCGGCAAACCTTCGACCAACCGCTGGGGCTTCGGCCCGCAAGTGAGCTGGACCATCCCCACCAACACCACCCGCGCGCGCATCCGCGAGGCCGAAGCCTCGACCCAGGGCGCGCTGGCCCGCTTCGACGGCGTGGTGCTCAACGCCATCCGCGAAACCCAGACCCGCCTGGCACAGTACAGCGCGCTGCTGGAGCGACGCGAGGCGTTGCGGGATGCCGAACGCTCGGCCAAGGATGCGGCGGACCAGACGCACCGGTTCTATGAGGCAGGGCGGGCGTCGTTCCTGGCCGATCTGCAGGCGACGCGCACCTACACCGACATGCGCGCGCAGTTGGCGGCGGCGGATGCGCAGGTGGCGATGGGGCAGGTGGGGGTGTTTTTGGCGTTGGGTGGGGGGTGGAAGAACGCGCAAGGTGGAAACGGTGGCACCATAGAAAATATCTAATTTAAGGTTGCTATGGGGCGGCACCATGTGAAGCATTGGCGTCAAGCGAGCGCTTATCTGTAAAACAGCGTTTTAGTTTGTGGAAGGGAACTCCGTCCTGATTTCATTAGCCAACAGATCTAAAATTTCTGCTTCTGTTTTTTGATTTAATGTTTCCCATGTGGCGATCGTGCTCTCTTGCAGGTTTTTCGGAACTCCAAATTTTTTGAGCCTCCCGGGGAGAACGCTGTTGGCGAAACCGTAAGCGTACTCCGCTGCATGAATCAAGCCTAAATCTTCTAGTTCGGATCCTATAAGCAGATATTGCATGTTTTTTATATGGTAAGGTCTAGGTGCCTGTGGAGGATGAAAAATTCTCCAAGCTTCAGTTTCAGCAGTGTCCAACATCATTTTTACAGTCCGCGAGGCAGTCATTTTTTTATAGTTTTTACTCCCCGAACCGCCTAGGGATACGTATAGAGGCGAACCAACTAAAGAGGTCGAGATATTGGATCGTTTAGTTTTTGGGTGTGAAGCCGTAGATGTGCTAAGTGTTCGAGGAGGAAGAAAGCTTTGTGCTGGACTTGCCAGGTTCATCATTTTATGAAGACCAGGGTAAGTTTTTCCTGTGTGGTGATTATACATATGTCCGGAAGGATCCGAACGGTTTACAGGATCGCTTGCGCAATAGGCGTAACTATTTATTCCACCTTTGCTAAAAGGGCTGTGGTTGTCAGGTGAGTTGAAGCGCATTAGATTAGGGTTGAATGCTCTATACCCGTTTCCCAATAGATAGTTGTTTTCTAAATTTTCGCGGAGTTGTCCGGCGAAGCCTAGTTTTGTTTCATCAGCACATGTATTTGGATTGTGGCCATACGGCGTGTAGCTGATCTGCAATGATGTGAGTGCGGCCGTCACTTTTATCACGGTTTTTGAAACGTCGGTTGCCAAAATATTAGCAGCTGCCTGAGTATCACCGTGGATTTGCGCCAGTGGGAATAGCTGATTACGAAAAATACTTATGTGACCGCGTTCACCTGATTCGGTCTGAAAATGGTCGTTCTGATAGAAACGTTCGGTCTTGGTCGTTGTCTTCATTCTCGAACCTTGTGGACATAGGCTTTCAGGTGGTAGCTGAGTATGAGCTTGAGTTCAGCAACGCTTTTAGACAACTGACAAATTTGTCAGGTGAAGAAAGCACATCGATTGAACAGTTGCCATAGCTTTCGAAAAAGATGCTCTGATAGGCTTTAGGAATTATCCTACGACTGCTGCCGCGATTTCAGAATTGATAGGGATGAATTTCATAGCTAACGTCCCTCGTTCGCCCTCAAGGCGATCAGGGTGTGAGAACCCTGCTGTAAATATGTCGGCAGTAATGTCATGGCGGCCGTGCGCGGGCAGGCTTCGGTCTGGCCGGGTTTCCCATATTTACCGGTTTCTCACCCCGCGTACGGCTGCCACCCTTGTCTCGTGAGAAAGGTGTGGATGGCAGTTCCTTCAATAAATTGGGAGCTGTGCAATAAAGAAAATCGTCCCCGATCCGCCGTCTTCCCCCGTTGAATTCCCTCCCTACCTCAGCGTTCAAGAAGCTTTGGCCTACGCTGACACCCTGCTCAAAGACATCTATGAGACCGCTGAAGCTCACCGCATCCAACAGCCCGATGAGTCGGCCAAGGTCCTTGATTCAGTGATGGACTCCACGCTGATTGCCGCTGCGCTACTGATGCACGCTTCGCAGAAACTTCACACGTAACCCTCGCTCATGAAGGCGCTCGGCGCTCCGCGCAGCGGGCGTCTTTTCAGCTGCTTCCAGCTCACCGCGAATCTTTGCTCACAGATCGGCAGGCAACAGTTGGCGTTCGTCCCGATGTCGTTCAGGTGGTAGGGGATCAATCATGGGATTGGCTAAATGGCCCGCTGTGTCTGATGCTCAGTACAGTCGCTACAAGCATCGACTGCGACACGCCATAATGCCTCCATCTGATTAGTAGAGAACAAACCCATGCGCATCTGGATCGACGCCGACGCCTGCCCCCGTCCCGCCCGTGACCTGGTGGTCAAGTTCGCCCTCAAGCGCCAGCTACAAGTGATCATGGTGGCTGGCCAGGCCGTCGCCAAGCCCGCATTCGCCATCGTGCAACTGATCGTGGTACCCAGTGGCCCGGACGCGGCCGACGATTACCTGGTTGAGCATGCCGAGCCCGGCGAACTGGTGATCTGCAGCGACGTGCCGTTGGCCGACCGCTTGGTCAAGAAGGGTGTGGCTGCCCTCGACCCACGGGGCCGCGAGTTCGACGAGCGCAACATGGGCGACCGTCTGGCGGCACGCAACCTGTTCACCGAGTTGCGCGAGCTGGGCCAGGTTAGAGGAGGGCAGGCGCCTTATGGCGAGCGCGACAAACAGGCCTTCGCCAATGCACTGGATCGGATCCTTACTCGTCTGATCAGGACTTGACGGGTATTGGCTTGTCGGGACTGTCGGGGGAGAGCTGTAGCGCAGAGAACGCATTGCGCGAGCATGCGTGTTATCAGAGATCGTTTGGCTTCAGCCAAGCCTTCGCAGACTGCGCCAGCCCCGTTGGAGCGGCTTGAGCCGCGATGGGCGGCAGCGCCGCCCTACTTCGGGCACCTTGTGAGCATCTGGCGAAAACCGATCGCAGCTTTTGGGCCTGCTACGCAGGCCATCGCGGCTAAAGCCGCTCCAACAAGTTCGTAGCGAGCTTCGCGGCCGAGCAAAGCGCCGAACCGGCTCCAACAGCGGGATACCGGTTGGAAAGGGTTTGACTAAAAATCGATGGTCAATTCTTCAAACCCGCTGTGGGCGTCGCGGTCGTTACTGATCGCCTTCGTGGGTAATTTCTAGCACCCGGTCGACCAATTTATAAATGCCGCTGGCCGCATCGCTGATGTTGGTGGCGACCATGTAAGCCGGCGTCGTCACCAGCTTGCGCTGCACGTCTTCGACGATGTCGTGCACGTCGCACTCTTCGTGGGTGCCGCCCATCTTCACCACGGCTTCGCTGGTACCCGGGTCGTTGCCGATGGTGCACACCACACCAGGCCCGTAGATCTTGGCGGCCAGAGCAGGTGAGATGCAGATCAGCCCTACCGGCTTGTTCGCCGCGGCGAAGGCCTCGGCGACGTGCAGGACGTCGGGGTGAACGGTGCACTCGGTACCCTTCACGGCGAAGTCCGACAGGTTCTTCGCCGCGCCGAAGCCGCCAGGCACGATCAACGCGTCGAAGTCTTCCACCTTGGCCTCACGCAAATCCTTGATCTCGCCACGGGCGATGCGCGCCGACTCCACCAGTACGTTGCGGGTTTCGGCCATTTCTTCACCGGTCAGGTGGTCGATCACGTGCATCTGCGCCACGTTCGGCGCGAAGCACTGCACCTGGGCGCCGCGCTGGTCGAGGCGCAGCAGGGTGATGACGCTTTCCTGGATCTCGGCGCCGTCGTAGACGCCGCAGCCAGACAGGATCACCGCAACTTTTTTGCTCATGTTTTCATCTCCGGGACGGGCCGCTGACTGTATCCCGTTGGAACGCAAACGCCTAAGGGTGTTCAGTCACACGCTCAGCGCTGCTCGTGCTCGGTATCCGCATCGGGGCGTTTGGGGCGGGTGTCTTCGGCCTGGGCCGCGAGGGCTGCGGCGGCACGTTCGGCGCGCTCGGCCCGCTGGTTGCGCACGTAGCGGCGTATCCACAGGCCCAGGCCCAGCACCAGCAGGATGCCGAGCACCCACAGCTCGTACTTCTTCACATTGCCCAGCAGGCCTTCGAGGATGGCGCCGAAGTGATAGGCCGCCGCGCCCAGCGCCAGGGCCCAGACGGCGGCGCCGATGCCGTTGAGCAGCAGATAGCGGCGCGGCGGATAGCCCGACAGGCCGATGGCCACCGGCATGACCGTGCGCAGGCCGTAGACGAAGCGGAAGCTCAGCACCCAGATGTCGGGGTGGCGGCGGATGTGGTCCAGCGCCTTGTCGCCCATGGCCTGCCAGCGCGGCCTGCGCGCCAGGATGGCGCGACCGTGGCGGCGGCCCATGAAATACCACAGCTGGTCGCCGGCGTAGCTGCCGAAGAACGCAACCACCACTACCCAGCTGATGTCCATGTAACCGCGGAACGCGAGGAATCCCGCAAGCACCAGGATGGTCTCGCCTTCAAAAAACGTGCCGAGAAATAGGGCAAAGTAGCCAAAATCGTGCAGGAATTGTTGAAGCATGGCATGGGGGGGCTGGCGAAATGAACGCGCAGCCTACCCCTTAGTGGACGTGGGGGAAAGTGTCCAAATGTGTCCTGACGTGAACATTTCCTACACGCTTGCGGCATGCGTCCACGAGTCGCAGGGTTGTCCTTCCCTGTCATGCAGGGGTCATAATGGCCGCTTATAACTGTCGCGCCGCCCGCCTGCGCGGGCTCAGGAGTCTGCCGTGAGCTTTACCCCCGCCAACCGTATGTTTCCTGCCACCCGTTTGCGCCGTAACCGTCGGGACGAATTTTCCCGTCGCTTGGTGCGTGAAAACGTCCTGACCGTCGATGACCTGATTTTGCCGGTGTTCGTGCTCGACGGCGAAAACCGCCGCGAAAGCATCGCCTCCATGCCGGGCGTCGAGCGTCTGTCCATCGACTTGCTGCTCGAAGCGGCGCAGGAGTGGGTGGCACTGGGCATCCCGGCCCTGGCGCTGTTCCCCGTCACGCCGACGGAAAAGAAATCGCTCGACGGCGCCGAGGCCTGGAACCCGGACGGCATCGCCCAGCGCGCCACCCGAGCCCTGCGCGAGCGCTTCCCGGAGCTGGGCGTGATCACCGACGTGGCGCTCGATCCGTTCACCACGCATGGCCAGGACGGCATCCTCGACGAAGACGGCTACGTGCAGAACGACATCACCGTCGACGCGCTGGTGCGCCAGGCGCTGTCCCACGCCGAGGCCGGTGCGCAGGTGGTGGCGCCATCCGACATGATGGACGGCCGCCTGGGCGCGATCCGCGAAGCCCTGGAAGTGGCCGGTCACGTCAACGTGCGCATCATGGCCTACTCGGCCAAGTATGCCAGCGCCTACTACGGCCCGTTCCGCGACGCGGTCGGCTCGGCGCTGAACCTGGGCAAAGCCAACAAGGCCTCCTACCAGATGGACCCTGCCAACAGCGACGAGGCCCTGCACGAAGTGGCCACGGACCTGGCCGAAGGTGCTGACATGGTCATGGTCAAACCGGGCATGCCGTACCTGGACATCGTTCATCGGGTCAAAACCGAATTCAAGGTGCCGACCTTCGTGTACCAGGTCAGCGGCGAGTACGCCATGCACCAAGGCGCCATCGACAACGGCTGGCTCAGCGAGGCGGTGATCCTCGAATCGCTGACCGCTTTCAAACGCGCAGGGGCCGATGGCATCCTGACCTACTTCGCCGTGCGTGCGGCGCAATTGCTCAGAGGGCAGTAAGCCCGCACCGGCGCGTCCCCATGGGCCGTCCTACAGGAATTAGCGATGAATAACGAAGTGCCAAGCCCGGTCGAAGCCAAAAGCCTGCGAGCCGCTCCCGAAGAACTCACGCAGACCCCACCGGACCTGACGCCGACGCCCGAGCCGGTCATGGAGGTCGTCGCAACGGTGCCCGCGCCGGTGATCAGCGTGCCGAGCCTGGACGACAGCAGCCTGTACATTCATCGCGAACTCTCGCAGCTGCAGTTCAACATCCGCGTCCTGGAACAGGCGCTGGACGAGAGCTATCCGCTGCTCGAGCGGCTCAAGTTCCTGCTGATCTTCTCCAGCAACCTCGACGAGTTCTTCGAAATTCGCGTGGCGGGCCTGAAAAAACAGATCACCTTCGCCCGCGAACTGGCCGGTGCCGACGGCCTGCAACCGCACCAGGCCCTGGCGCGCATCAGCGAGCTGGTGCACTTCGAAGTGGACCGGCAGTACGCCATCCTCAACGACGTGCTGCTGCCGGAAATGGAAAAGCATCAGATCCGCTTCATCCGCCGCCGCTACTGGACGCCCAAACTCAAAAGCTGGGTGCGCCGCTACTTCCGCGACGAGATCGCGCCGATCATCACCCCGATCGGCCTGGACCCGACCCACCCGTTCCCGCTGCTGGTGAATAAAAGCCTGAACTTCATCGTCGAGTTGGAAGGGGTGGACGCCTTCGGCCGCGACTCGGGCCTGGCCATCATTCCGGCGCCGCGCCTGCTGCCGCGGGTGATCCGCGTGCCGGAAGAGGTGGGCGGCACGGGCGCCAACCATGTGTTTCTGTCGTCGATGATCCACGCCCACGCCGACGACCTGTTCCAGGGCATGAAGGTCAAGGGCTGCTACCAGTTCCGCCTGACCCGCAACGCCGACCTGGCGCTGGACTCCGAAGACGTCGACGACCTGGCCCGCGCCCTGCGCGGCGAGCTGTTCTCGCGCCGCTATGGCGATGCGGTGCGCCTGGAAGTGGCCGACACCTGCCCCAAACACCTGTCCGACTACCTGCTCAAGCAGTTCAACCTGAGCGAAAGCGAGCTGTACCAGGTCAACGGCCCGGTCAACCTGACCCGCCTGTTCAGCATCACCGGGCTGGACAGCCACCCGCAGCTGCAATACGTCCCGTTCACTCCGGCGATTCCGAAAATCCTGCAGAACGCCGACAACATCTTCAGCGTCATCAGCAAGCAGGACGTGCTGCTGATGCACCCGTTCGAATCCTTCACGCCGGTGGTCGACCTGCTGCGCCAGGCCGCTAAAGATCCACACGTGCTGGCGGTGCGCCAGACCCTGTACCGCAGCGGTGCCAACTCGGAAATCGTCGACGCCCTGGTCGATGCCGCGCGCAACGGCAAGGAAGTCACCGCGGTGATCGAGCTGCGCGCGCGCTTCGACGAAGAGTCCAACCTGCAGATGGCCAGCCGCCTGCAAGCGGCCGGTGCGGTGGTGATCTACGGTGTGGTCGGCTTCAAGACCCACGCCAAGATGATGCTCATCCTGCGCCGCGAGCAGGGCGACATCGTCCGTTACGCGCACCTGGGCACCGGCAACTACCACGCCGGCAACGCCCGCCTGTACACCGACTACAGCATGCTCACCTCGGATGCGGCGCTGACCGAAGACGTCGGCAAGCTGTTCAGCCAGTTGATCGGCATGGGCAAGACACTGCGCATGAAGAAGCTCCTGCACGCGCCCTTCACCCTGAAGAAGGGCATGCTCGACATGATCGCCCGGGAAACCCAGTTCGCCCTGGACGGCAAACCGGCGCACATCATCGCCAAGTTCAACTCCCTCACCGATGCCAAGGTCATCAAGGCGCTGTACAAGGCCAGCCAGTCCGGCGTGCGCATCGATCTGGTGGTGCGCGGCATGTGCTGCCTGCGGCCTGGCATTCCAGGGGTGTCGCACAACATCCACGTGCGCTCGATCATCGGCCGCTTCCTGGAACACACGCGGGTGTTCTACTTCCTCAATGGCGGGGAAGAGCAGATCTACCTGTCCAGTGCCGACTGGATGGAGCGCAACCTCGACAAGCGCGTCGAGACTTGCTTCCCGGTAGAGGGCAAGAAGCTGCTGCTGCGGGTGAAGAAGGAGCTGGAAAGCTACCTGACCGACAACACCCACGCTTGGGCCTTGCAGCCCGACGGGCGCTACGTGCGCAGCACGCCGACCGGCAACCAGAACTCGCGCAACGCCCAGGCGACTCTTTTGGAGCGCCTGAGCAACCCGGTCCTCAACGTACGCTGAGGTCGAAGCCGACCCGGGTCAGCCACTGCGCCTCGTTGGCGAAGTCGGCCTGGGTCAGCGGGTGCTGTTCCAGCCAGCCTTGCGGGAAAATCACTTCCAGGCTGCGCTCGCCCGCTTGCAGCGTCACGGTGGGCATCTGCTGCGTGCCACGGATGTGGTGGAACAGGATGGCGAAGCGCAGCAGCACGCACAGGCGAATCAACTGCACGCTGTCCTCGCCGAAATCGGCGAAGCGGTCCTTGGGGATGTTGCGCCGGTGGCCGCGTACCAGCAGGGCCAGCATTTGCTGATCTTCGCGGGAGAAGCCGGCCAGGTCCGAGTGCTCGATCAGATAGGCGCCATGCTTGTGATAGTGGTAGTGGGCGATGTCCAGGCCCACCTCGTGCACTTTCGCCGCCCAGCCGAGCAGGTCGCGCCAGTTGCCGTCGTCCAGTTGCCAGGCACCGGCGACCTGGTCGAAGGCGTGCAGCGCTTTGCGCTCGACGCGCACCGCCTGGTCCTGGTCGACGTGGTAGCGCTCCATCAACGAATTGAGGGTGCGTTCGCGTACGTCCTCATGGTGGTGGCGCCCTAGCAGGTCGAACAGCACGCCCTCGCGCAGGGCGCCGTCGCAGTGCTCCATGCGCGCCAGTTCCAGGGCGTCGAAGATCGCTTCGAGAATCGCCAGGCCTGCGGGGAAGATCGTGCGCCGGTCGGGCTTCACGCCGTCGAAGTCGATCTTGTCGATGTCGCCGAGTTTGAACAGTTTGCGCTTGAGCCAGGCCAGGCCGTCGGCATTGACTTCGCCGCTGCCTTGCCCTGCGGCCTTGATGGCGGTGGCGATGGCGCGGATGGTACCCGACGAGCCGATGGCTTCGTCCCAGGTCAGGCGGTGCAGGGCATTCTCGATGCTCATCAGCTCCAGGCGCGCGGCGGTGTAGGCCTGGGCATAGCGCGCCGGGGTGATCTTGCCGTCGCGGAAATAGCGCTGGGTGAAACTCACGCAGCCCATCTGCAGGCTTTCGCGCAGTAGCGGCTCGAAGCGCTGGCCGATGATGAATTCGGTGCTGCCGCCGCCGATGTCGGCCACCAGGCGCTTGCCGGGGGTGTCGGCCAGGGTATGGGACACGCCCAGGTAGATGAGACGCGCCTCTTCGCGCCCGGAGATCACTTCCACCGGGTGGCCGAGGATGGCTTCGGCGCGCTGGATGAACACCGCCCGGTTGCGCGCCTCGCGCAGGGCGTTGGTGCCGACGATGCGCACCGATCCCGGCGGCATGCCATGGATCAGCTGGGCGAAGCGCTTGAGACACTCCAGACCACGTTCCATAGCCTCTTCGCTGAGCAGGCGCTCCTCGCTGATGCCGGCGGCGAGCTGCACCTTTTCGCCCAGGCGTTCGAGAATGCGGATCTCGGTATGGTGTGCCTTGGCCACTACCATGTGGAAACTGTTGGAGCCGAGGTCGATGGCGGCGATCAACGACAAGCTCTTCGCGTTTTTATGCGGCATGATCTGGGGATTCTCGGTCGATAACTCGGCAATCGTGCCACGATCGTCGGCCTTCGCCAACGCACCATGCATCGTGCCTTGATGCAGGACAAGCGCATGAGGGCCTGCGCAGCGTTCGACGCCGTGCGTGCGAAAGGGCACATCCGTCCATTCGTCTCGGCGAAAGAATATGGAGTCTGGGTTGTGACAACCGTGTCCACGCTTGATTCGTCCGCTCTTGCGTCGCGATAGTCATAGTCAATCGGACGTCACTTCCGGTAAAACGTGGGGCCAGCTATGATGGACGACGATTTTGCCTTATGACCTGGAGATATCCATGAGCAGCGATCTTATCAAACACGTCACCGACGCCACGTTCGAGGCCGAAGTCCTGAAGGCCGAAACGCCGGTGCTGGTCGACTACTGGGCCGAATGGTGCGGCCCCTGCAAGATGATCGCGCCGGTACTGGACGACATCGCCAGCACCTACGAAGGCAAGCTGGTCGTCGCCAAGCTGAACATCGACGAAAACGCCGAAACCCCGGCCAAGCACGGCGTGCGCGGCATCCCGACCCTGATGCTGTTCAAGAACGGTAACGTCGAAGCGACCAAGGTCGGCGCCCTGTCCAAATCGCAGCTGACAGCCTTCCTCGACGCCAATCTGTGATGCAGTGAGAGCCCCGGAATCCCGGGGCTTTTCTTTTTCCGTCCCCTAGACGCCGAAAAAAGCAAGTGTTACATTCGGCCTCGCACTGCTTCTCCAGTGCCCCCTGCACGCCGTCGCCGACGCACTCCCAATTCGAATCAGTACGCGATCCTGTCGCCAATCTTGCGGCGCGGCTTCATTAAGCCAGAAGCTTAATTCCCCCCTTCTTACATGATTACGTCACTCCCTCTATGAATCTGACAGAACTCAAGCAAAAGCCGATTACCGATCTGCTGGAAATGGCCGAGCAGATGGGCATCGAAAACATGGCCCGTTCGCGCAAGCAGGACGTGATCTTCTCCCTGCTGAAAAAACACGCGAAAAGCGGCGAAGAGATCTCGGGTGACGGCGTGCTGGAGATTCTCCAGGATGGATTCGGTTTCCTGCGTTCGGCAGACGCTTCGTACCTGGCCGGCCCCGACGACATCTATGTCTCGCCGAGCCAGATCCGCCGCTTCAACTTGCGCACCGGTGACACCATCGTTGGCAAGATTCGCCCGCCGAAGGAAGGTGAGCGTTACTTCGCGTTGCTGAAGGTCGACACCATCAACTTCGACCGCCCGGAAAACGCCAAGAACAAGATTCTGTTCGAGAACCTGACCCCTCTGTTCCCGAACAAGCGCCTGAAGATGGAAGCCGGCAACGGTTCCACCGAAGACCTGACCGGCCGCGTGATCGACCTCTGCGCGCCCATCGGCAAAGGCCAGCGCGGCCTGATCGTCGCACCGCCCAAGGCCGGTAAGACCATCATGCTGCAGAACATCGCGGCCAACATCACCCGCAACAATCCCGAGTGCCACCTGATCGTCCTGCTGATCGACGAGCGCCCGGAAGAAGTGACCGAAATGCAGCGCACCGTGCGTGGCGAAGTGGTCGCCTCGACCTTCGACGAGCCGCCGACCCGCCACGTGCAGGTCGCCGAAATGGTCATCGAGAAGGCCAAGCGTTTGGTCGAGCACAAGAAGGACGTGGTCATCCTGCTCGACTCCATCACCCGTTTGGCGCGAGCCTACAACACCGTGATCCCGAGCTCCGGCAAGGTCCTCACCGGTGGTGTCGACGCCCATGCCCTGGAGAAGCCCAAGCGTTTCTTCGGCGCCGCGCGCAACATCGAGGAAGGCGGTTCGCTGACCATCATCGCCACCGCGCTGGTCGAGACCGGCTCGAAGATGGATGAAGTGATCTACGAAGAGTTCAAGGGTACCGGCAACATGGAGCTGCCCCTGGACCGTCGCATCGCCGAGAAGCGCGTGTTCCCGGCCATCAACATCAACCGCTCCGGTACCCGCCGCGAAGAGCTGCTGACCGCCGACGACGAGCTGCAGCGCATGTGGATTCTGCGCAAGCTGCTGCACCCGATGGACGAAATCGCCGCCATCGAGTTCTTGATCGACAAGCTCAAGCAGACCAAGACCAACGACGAGTTCTTCCTGTCGATGAAGCGCAAGTGACATTGGCTGTCTAAGGCGCCTGGAAGGGCAATGCCCGTCAGTTAAGCCGAAATAGTGTTGATTGGGGCTGCTTTGCAGCCCATCGCGGCTGAAGCCGCTCCTACAGAACTGGCGCAATCCTGTAGGAGCGGCTTCAGCCGCGATGGGCCGCCAGGCGGCCCCAATTGCTTGAATGACCGGCATTAACCGCAAGGACGCTTTTCGCCCCCTATTGTTTGCATTTGGACGGGTGTTGGCGCGGCTGATGACTTCGCGCCTCCAAGGAACGCTGCTTCGAAAGCAGCTGAGGTTTATTTCATGCACACGTTTGGTAATCGCCGCGATATCGATGGATTGCGAGCGCTGGCGGTGATTCCCGTCGTATTGTTTCATTTTGGATTCGATGCATTCAGCGGCGGTTTCGTCGGTGTGGATGTGTTCTTCGTCATCTCGGGGTTTCTGATCACCTCGATCCTCCTGCGCGAAATCAGCACGGGACGCTTCAGTTTCATCGACTTCTGGGCGCGTCGCGCGCGCCGCATCATTCCAGCCTTGAGCGTGGTCGTGCTGGCGACCCTGGCGATGGGTTGGCTGTTGCTGGGCGCGAAGGACTTTTCCGAGCTGGGCCGCACCGTGCGGTATCAGTCGCTGTTCATCGCCAACATTCTGTTCATGCGCGAGCACGGCTACTTCGAGCCTGCCTCTGACCTCAAGCCATTGCTGCACACCTGGTCGTTGGCGGTCGAAGAGCAGTACTACATCTTCTTTCCGCTGATCATGGTGGCGCTGCTGCGCTTTCTCAGACACTGGCGCTGGATGTTGCTGGGCTTGTTGCTGGTTTCGTTCGGCCTGAACATCGCTTGTATCGAGCACAAGCCGGCATTCACCTTCTTCTCGCTGCCCACCCGCGCCTGGGAACTGCTGTGCGGGGCCATGCTCGCGGTGCTGCCTGCGCCCAGGCAAGCTGTGCGCCCCTGGATATACCAGATGATCGGACTCGCCGGCATGGTGGCGGTCCTCGTGGCCGTGTTCACGTTCGACCGCTCTACGCTGTTTCCGGGTTGGGCGGCCCTGTTGCCAGTTCTGGGCACCACCGCACTGATCTGGTCCGGCGCGCAGGGGCCAGGCCCGGCGGTGCGGCTGCTGAGTCTGCGGCCGTTGGTCTGGGTGGGGTTGCTGTCCTATTCGCTGTACCTGTGGCACTGGCCGGTCTACGTATATGCCAACACCGTTTCCACCGACGGGATCCAGCCGCTTGAGGCCTTGGGCTGGATGGGCCTGGCACTCGGCCTGGCCTGGCTGAGCCTGCGCTATGTCGAACTACCGTTTCGGGAAAGACGTTTGCTGGCAGGGCGTACGTCCATATTGGCCGGTGGCTTGGCGACCATCGTCGTACTGGTGGCGATCGGTTCGGCGATTCGCGCCGCCGATGGTGTGCCAGGCCGTCTGAGCGGCAAGGCGCTGGAATACGCGCAGGCCCGTGAATGGCGAGCCGGGCAGATGACGTGCATGGCGGCGACGCAGGACGAATCGATAGACAAAGCGTGCCTGGTTGGCGGAGAGCAGGCCAAGCCGCCGACCCAGGCATTTTGGGGGGACAGCCACGCTGCCGCCTTGATGCCGGCCATCGAGCGCAATGCCCGTGATGGAGGCCGGTCGGTGTGGCTGTTCAGCATGGGCGGCTGCCCACCGATTCTGAGCGATGAGCCCAGCCAGCACTGTCGGGATTTCAATCGGCAGACCATGGACAAGATGCTCGGTCTCGGGATCGAGGATGTCGTGTTGGCGTCCAATTGGAGCTTGTATGTCTACGGACGCGAGGATGGCGACAGAACGCTCCTGCTCGACGCCCACGACGATAGCGCCCAGGCCGAGCAACGCATGGCCGCCGCCGTCAGGGCGCGCGTGGCTGCGTTGCGAGAGGCCGGGATGCAGGTCTGGCTGTTCAAGGAGGTGCCGCTGCAGCGCAAGGGCAGCATCAACCGTCTGACCAGCCTGGCGCGGGTCGGGCGATCGGCCGACGGCTTGGGGCGCCCGATCCAGGAGCATCTAGCGCGGCAGCGGTTCATCGGCGGCTTGTTTGCGTCCTTGAGCGAAGCCGATCCGGGAGTCCATGTCATCGATCCGACGCCGCTGATGTGCACCGATGGCGTTTGCAGCATCGAGGTCGACGGAGCTTCGCAGTACAAAGACGAAGATCACTTGTCCGATGCAGGGAGCGCCAGGCTCGGCCCACTGTTTGCGCCCGTGTTGCTGGGCACGCGCCACGACTGAGCGATGCCGGGCGTTGACGGGCTGCTGTTTGCCCGTCAGAGCGGGTAGGATGTACGCCTATTTTCTAACTGGCATGGTCGATGAAATTCAAGGATCTTCGGGATTTCGTGCAGCAGCTTGAGCAGCGCGGAGAGTTGAAACGCATTCAGGTGCCCATCTCGCCGGTGCTCGAAATGACCGAGGTGTGCGACCGCACCCTGCGCGCAAAAGGGCCGGCGTTGCTCTTCGAAAAACCCACTGGTTTCGACATCCCGGTGCTGGGCAACCTGTTCGGCACGCCCGAGCGGGTCGCCATGGGCATGGGCGCCGAATCGGTGGGCGAGCTGCGCGAGATCGGCAAGCTGCTGGCCTTTCTCAAGGAGCCCGAGCCGCCCAAGGGGCTACGCGACGCGTGGTCGAAGCTGCCGATCTTCAAGAAGATCATTTCCATGGCGCCCAAGGTGACCAAGGACGCGCCCTGCCAGGAGATCGTCCTGGAAGGCGACGACGTCGACCTGGGCATGCTGCCCGTGCAGCATTGCTGGCCGGGCGACGTCGCGCCGTTGATCACCTGGGGCCTGACGGTCACCAAGGGGCCGCACAAGGAGCGCCAGAATCTGGGCATCTACCGTCAGCAGGTGATCGGCCGCAACAAGGTCATCATGCGCTGGCTGAGCCACCGCGGCGGCGCCCTGGACTACCGCGACTGGTGCGAGAAGCACCCGGGCGAACCCTTCCCCGTGGCCGTGGCACTGGGCGCTGACCCTGCGACCATTCTCGGCGCGGTGACGCCCGTGCCCGATACCTTGTCCGAATATGCCTTCGCCGGCCTGCTGCGCGGCAACCGTACCGAACTGGTCAAGTGCCGGGGCAACAATCTGCAAGTGCCGGCCACGGCGGAAATCATCCTCGAAGGCGTGATCCACCCCGGCGAGATGGCGCCCGAAGGGCCATATGGCGACCACACCGGCTACTACAACGAAGTGGACAGTTTTCCGGTGTTCACCGTCGAGCGCATCACCCATCGCCGCAACCCGATCTACCACAGCACCTACACCGGCCGGCCACCGGACGAGCCGGCCATTCTCGGCGTGGCGCTCAACGAAGTGTTCGTGCCGATCCTGCAAAAGCAGTTCCCGGAAATCGTCGACTTCTATCTGCCGCCGGAAGGATGCTCGTACCGCATGGCGGTGGTGACCATCAAGAAGCAGTATCCGGGGCACGCCAAGCGCGTGATGCTGGGGGTGTGGTCGTTCCTGCGACAGTTCATGTACACCAAGTTCGTCATCGTCACCGACGACGACATCGACGCCCGCGACTGGAACGATGTGATCTGGGCCGTCACCACGCGCATGGACCCCAAGCGTGATACGGTGCTGATCGACAACACCCCGATCGACTATCTCGACTTCGCGTCGCCGGTGTCGGGGCTGGGGTCGAAGATGGGCCTGGATGCCACGCATAAGTGGCCAGGCGAGACCACGCGTGAATGGGGGCGCGCCATCGTCAAGGACGAGGCCGTCACCCGACGTATCGATGAGCTGTGGGACCAGTTGGGAATAGATTGATGCAGGTGACCTTGCAGCCATCCGGGGCCGTGCTTTCGCTCGAGCCCGGAGAACGGATTCTGGAGGCGGCGCGGCGCTTGGGCTACAACTGCCCGAGCAGCTGCCGCAACGGCAACTGCCACGTCTGCGCGGCGTTGCTGGTGGAGGGGCGGGTACGCCAGGACGGCGAGGTTCGCGACCATGGCGAGCTGTTCACCTGCATCGCGCAGCCGCTCGAAGACTGCGTGTTGCTCTGGGACGGGGTGCTGGCTCTGGGCGAGCTGCCGGTGCGCAAGCTGACCTGCACCCTCAGCGAATGCCTGGAGGTCGGCGGCGACGTGTGGCGTGTGCGCCTGCGTGGCCCGGCCGGCAAAACCGTGCGCTACCACGCCGGGCAGTACCTGATGATCGAGCGCGAAGGCGCGAACAAGGCCGCATTTTCCCTGGCGTCCGCGCCCCATGGTGGGCGTGACCTCGAGCTGCACATCCTGGCCCGCGAGGCAGGCGCCAAGGCGCTGATCGAGCAGCTCAGGCGCGAGCGTCTGGCGCGTATCGAGATGCCGTTCGGCGATGCGCACCTGGCCGAGCTGCCCGACGGGCCGTTGGTGCTGATCGCCGCTGGCACCGGCATGGCGCAGATGCACAGCCTGCTCGAGCATTGCCGGGCGCAGGACTTCGAGCACCCGGTGCATCTGTATTGGGGCGTGCGCCAGCCCGAAGACTTCTACCACATCGAGCATTGGCACGAATGGGCGCAGCGGCCCAACCTGTTCCTGCACAAGGTGGTCAGCGACGTGTGTGGTTGGGAAGGGCGCTGCGGGCTGCTGCACACGGCAGTCTGCGAAGACATCGCCGACCTTGGCGAAGTGCACGTCTACGCCAGTGGGTCGCCCAACATGGTCTACGCCACCCTCGATGCCCTGGTCGAAGCGGGAATGGACGCGCACCAGATGCGCGCCGATGTGTTCGCCTACGCGCCGCGTGGCTGAGGCCGGTTTTCCCTCGATCGAGCGCGAGGCGTAACCCCGCTTTCGATGAAAGTTCCGACTTTCTGCCTAACGGCGAATCTGTTAGCGCATCACTGCGTTAGAGTTGGAACCTTCTGTGGTTTCTGGGAAACAGTGGCGGCGCACCATGTCGGCAATCGAATCCGGTCCTTGGCAAGTGTCTTACCCTCCGCGGCTCGATTTCGGTCAGCAACTGACCGAAGAGCAGCTGCTTCATTCGATGACGACCACCATGGCGCGCCATGCCGGCGGGCCGGTCTGGCTGTTCGCCTACGGCTCATTGATCTGGCGGCCCGAATGCCATGCGCTGGAGCGCCAACGGGCGCGGGTGCATGGCTATCACCGTGGCCTGTATCTGTGGTCCCACGCGCATCGTGGTACGCCGCAGACGCCGGGGCTGGTGTTCGGCCTGGATCGCGGCGGTTCGTGCAGCGGTTTCGCCTATCGGTTGGACGACGTCGGTCTGCACGACTCGCTGTTGGCGCTATGGCGGCGTGAGATGCCGTTCCCGGCCTATCGGCCGCATTGGCTCAATTGCCGTCTGGCCGACGGCAGCCGGGTACAGGCGCTAGGCTTCGTGCTGGAACGGCATTTGCCGTGCTATGCCGGCAACCTGCCGGACACGTTGCTCGGGGAAATTCTCGCCTGTGCCAAAGGGCATTTCGGCACGACCCGCGATTACGTCGAGCAAACACTGCAAGCCTTGCGTACGCACCAGATGCCCGACCGCAACCTGGAGGCGCGCTTCAAGCGCTGCCACACGCTGCGTCAGGCCTGAGCGTCTGCGATCACCTGCACCACCAGCTTGCCCACGGCCTGGCGCTGGGCCAGCCGCTCGATGGCCTGGCCGGCGTCAGCCAGGCTGTAGGTCTGCGACACCAGGGGTTTGAGCTGGCCGGTGGCGTGCCAGGCGAACAGGCGCTGGAAATTGGCGGCGTTGTCCTGCGGTTGGCGTTGGGCGAAGGCGCCCCAGAACACGCCGACCACCGCGGCGCCTTTGAGCAAGGTCAGGTTGGCGGCGAGCTGGGCGATCTCACCGCTGGCAAAACCGACCACCAGCAGGCGGCCGTCCCAGGCGAGACCGCGCAAGGCTTGCTCGGTCAGCGCGCCGCCGACCGGGTCGAACACCACGTCCACGCCCTGGCTGGCGGTCAGGCGCTTGATCTCGTCTTTCAAACTGGCTTGGCTGTAGTCGACCACTTCATCGGCTCCGGCCTGCCGGACCACGGCCAATTTGTCCGGATGGCTGGCGGCGGCGATGACGCGTGCGCCCAGGGCCTTGCCGATCTCCACCGCCGCCAGGCCCACGCCGCCCGAAGCGCCCAGCACCAGCAGGGTTTCCCCAGGTTGCAGGCGGCCGCGCTGGGTCAGCGCGTGCAGGGCGGTGCCGTAGGTCATGGCGAAACCGGCGGCGGTGGTGAAATCCAGGGCGGCCGGCATCGGCAGCACCTGATGCTGGTCGACCGCCACGTACTCGGCAAAACTGCCCCAGCCGGTCAACGCCATGACCCGATCGCCGACTTTCAAGCCCGTGACTTGCCCGCCGACTGCGGCCACCACGCCTGCCGCCTCGCCACCGGGCGAGAAAGGCAATGGCGGTTGGAATTGATAGCGGCCTTCGATGATCAGCGTGTCGGGGAAGTTGACCCCGGCTGCATGCACGCGCAGCAACACCTGATTCGGCCCGAGGTCCGGCTCGGCGACGTCTTCGAGCAGCAGTTGGCTGGCCGGCCCCAGGGCTTTGCATCTCAGCGCTTTCATCGGACTCTTCCTTTGCGGGTCGTGGCCGATAAGTGTAGGAATGCCCCAGGTCCGGTCAACGAGCATGGCCGCAACTGATGGTGTCGCATAAGCTGGGGTTTGGGTTTGCTTGGCCCGCTGGTTAAGCTGGGGGCCATCTTGAGGAAGGAGCGGAATTGGTGAAAGCGTGGATCTTGATGGTATTGGCCCTGATGCTGCCCATGGCGGCCCTGGCCGAGGAAGAGGCCAAGGAAGGCGAGGCGAAAGTGGCCTACTACAGCCTGACACCGCCTTTCGTGGGCAACTACGCGCTGGACGGCAGCGCCAAGCTGCATGTCTACAAGGCCGATGTGGCCCTGCGCGTGACCGGTGCCGAGGCCGCAGCGGCGGTCAAGTTGCACGAGCCCTTGATCCGCAACCAGTTGGTGGCGCTGTTCACCCAGCAGACGGTCGACGGCATGAGCAACGTCGAGGCCAAGGAGCACTTGCGTCAAGAAGCCCTGAAGCAGGTGCAGCAAGTACTACAAGCCGAAGAGGGCAAGCCGATCGTCGAGGACCTGCTGTTCAACAACCTCATCGTGCAGTGATCGGCTGGGCGGGCTCGCTCAGGTCGCCAGGGCCAGCACCGCCGCCCATTGGGCTTCGCTGACCGGCATCACCGACAGGCGGCTGCCTTTTTGCACCAAGGCCAGTTCGGCCAGCGCGCTCTGCTGCTTGAGCAGCCCCAAGTCCAATACGTGGGCAAAAGTGCGCACATGCTTCACATCTACGGCGCTCCACGGATTCTTCTCGGCGCTGGCCTTGGCGTCATGGTACGGGCTGCTCGCATCCAGTGCGGTAGGGTCGGGATACGCCGCCGCCATGATCTGCGCGATACCTGCGATGCCTGGCCGTGGGCAGCTCGCGTGGTAGAAGAAGAAGGTGTCGCCTATGCTCATCGCCCGCAGGAAATTGCGCGCCTGATAGTTACGCACGCCATCCCAGCGGGCATCGCCCAACTGGCCCAGCGTTTCGATGGAGAGCTCATCGGGCTCGGATTTCATCAGCCAATGGGCCATGAGAAGTGCTCCGGACAATCGTGGTAATAATCTGTTTCATGAAACCGACCACCGGTCGTTTTCAGCATTTGCCTGGCGGCCTGGGTTAGCGCAGAATGCGCCCGATTTTCAAGCTAGCTGCCCTCATGACGCACTGCGCAATAGGGCATTTCTGTTTGCCTGGGGGGCAATCGATGAACAAACGCAAACCGGATCTGCTGTGGGTCTTGGTCTTCATTTTCGGCCTCGGCGTCGTGACCACCGGTTATGCGCAAAGCCTGTGGGAGCGCAAGCTCGACGCAGCCTACCAAACCCCTGTAGCGCAGGTGCAAACGCCGCGTTAAGTCGGGCCTTGCGACGCTTCGGCGGCGGCCAGGTACCAGGCGCTGTCCGTCACCGTGCCTGCCAGCGGCACGTCCCAGCTGGCCTGTTGTAGCCGCTCGACCTTCTGGCACTCATGGGCCAGCCCCAGCAACAGCGGCTTGTTCCATGTCGTGCGCCGCGACCGATACGCCAGGCTGCGGTCATAGAAGCCGCCGCCCATGCCCAGCCGGCCACCGTCTTCATCGAAACCCACCAATGGCAACAGGATCAGGTCCAGCGCCCAGATCGGCCGTTGGCGTTTGCGGTTGACCACAGGTTCCGCAATGCCGAAGCGGTTGCGGCGCAGCGATTCGCCCGCTTCGAAGCGCTGGAAGACCATGTGCGTGCGCGGCCAGGCGTGCAGGATGGGCAGGTACACATGCTTGCCGCGCCTGTGCGCCTCGCGGATCAGCCATTTGGGGTCGATTTCGCCGTCGTTGGGCAGGTACAGGGCAATGTGCCGGGCATGGCGGAACAGCGGGTGCTGGGCCAGTTGTCGGTACAGGCCCCGCGCGGCGTCGCGCTGCTGCGCTGCGCTGAGGGCGCGGCGGGCCTTGCGCAACTGACGTCGAAGTTGGGGGCGGGTGAGCGGCGCGGTGTCGGTCATGGCACTGGCGGTCCCGGAAGCGGCCGGCATTGGCGGCGCAGACGAAACGCCCGCCAGGGTAGGCGGGCGAAGAAATTCGGGCTCCCCGATAGGACCGCTATCGGTGTAGCCCTTGAACCCGAAAGTTCAAGGTGGAGATTGCAGGAGGCGTTAAGGCTTTCCGTCGAGCGGACATGCACACCCACCTCAGCGTGCAACCCCCGTGGTTAAGCGTATCGGCTCAGGGACATAACCGACTGGCGCATCCACCAGGGAGTGGCGCCAGTATACCTACCTCAGTCGATTTTGGTACCCGTGTCGTCGGAGAGTGCCTGATCGACACGGTCGAGCAGATCGCGTACCTGCTCGCGCGTGGTGCCTGCCGGGGCGGACGCGGGCGACTCCTGACGATGCAGCAATTCGTGGGTGATGTTCAGTGCGGCCATGACCGCGATGCGGTCTGCTCCGATCACCTTGCCGCTGCTGCGGATCTCGCGCATCTTGCCGTCCAGGTAGCGGGCGGCTCCGACCAGGTTGTTGCGCTCTTCGGGCGGACAGATGATGGAGTAATCCTTGTCGAGGATCCGCACGGTGACGCTGTTGGGTGAACTCATGAGTCTTGCTCCAGGGCCTTGAGGCGCACGATCATCGATTCGACCTTGCGCTTGGCGATCTCGTTCTTTTCGATGAGGTGCGCGCGTTCCTCGCGCCAGGATTTTTCCTGAGCCATTAGGAGTGCATTTCGCCGTTTTAGTTGCTCGACCCGGTCGATCAGGACTTCGAAGCGGCTCATCAGCCGTTGCAGGTCGTTCTCTTGAGTGGGTTCCACTCGCTTCACTCCGTTGTTGAGTCGCCCGACGATCATGCCTCTGGGCCTGCCGTGCCGGCCATCGCCGATGGTCTTGGCGCGCCTGCCGGTGCTAGGATACGAGCCTTCCATTCTAGACATCGCGCCGTCTGGCGCCTAGTTGCCCATGCCCAATACCAATTCGCCATACACCGCCTTCGCCAATCTGCTTTCCAGCAACGGCCACCCCGTTTCCCCCGCCGAGCTGCATGGCCTGCTGCTGGGGCGTTGCTGCGCCGGCGCCGGGTTCGAGGCCGAGGCCTGGCTGGCCGATGCCGCGCAACTGCTCGAGAACGAGCCCGTCGACAGCGTGCGCAACGCCCTGCTTGGCCTGCAAGAGATGGTCAAAGGCGAGCTGACCGGCGAAGACATCGCCATCGTGCTGCTGCTGCCCGGCGACGAAGCCGCGCTGGAAACCCGCGCCATCGCCCTCGGCCAATGGTGCCAGGGCTTCCTCGCCGGGTTCGGGCAGAACGCCGGCGGCCTGGAGCTGAGCACCGACGCCAAGGAAGTGCTGAAGGACCTGGTCGCCATTTCCCAGGTGCAGGAAGCCCTGGAAGAATCCGAAGACGGCGAGAGCGACTACATGCAGGTCATGGAATACCTGCGCGTGGCGCCACTGCTGCTGTTCACCGAGCTGGCCAAGCCTGCCGCGCCTGCGCCCAAGCCCGCTCTGCACTGATCGAACCGGGGGTCGTATTGCCCATGAGCCACATACCCAAGGCCGAATACGCCCGTCGGCGCAAGGCGCTGATGGCGCAGATGGTCCCCAACAGCATCGCCATCCTGCCCGCAGCGGCCCTGGCGATCCGTAACCGTGACGTCGAGCACGTCTACCGTCAGGACAGCGACTTCCAGTACCTCAGCGGCTTCCCCGAGCCCGAAGCGGTCATCGCCCTGATTCCCGGGCGCGAGCACGGCGAGTACGTGCTGTTCTGCCGCGAGCGCAACGCCGAGCGCGAACAATGGGACGGCCTGCGTGCCGGGCAGGAAGGCGCCATCAGCCTGCACGGCGCCGATGACGCCTTCCCCATCACCGACATCGACGAAATCCTGCCGGGCCTGATCGAAGGCCGCGAGCGGGTCTACAGCGCCATGGGCAGCAACCCCGAATTCGACCGGCGCCTGATGGACTGGATCAACGTCATCCGCTCCAAGGCGCGGTTGGGCGCGCAGCCGCCCAACGAGTTCGTGGCCCTGGACCACCTGCTGCACGACATGCGCTTGTACAAGTCGGCCGCCGAAGTGAAGGTCATGCGCTTGGCCGCCGAGATCTCCGCCGGCGCCCATGTCCGCGCCATGCAGGCATGCCGTGCGGGGCTGCGCGAATACAGCCTGGAAGCCGAACTCGACTATGCCTTCCGCCGTGGCGGCGCGAAGATGCCGGCCTATGGCTCGATCGTCGCGGCCGGGCGCAACGGCTGCATCCTGCATTACCAGGAGAACGACGCCCTGTTGAAGGACGGCGATCTGGTGTTGATCGACGCCGGTTGCGAAATCGACTGCTACGCCAGCGACATCACCCGCACCTTCCCGGTCAACGGACGTTTCTCACCGGAACAGAAAGCCATCTACGAGGTGGTGCTCGCCGCCCAGGAAGCGGCCTTCGCCCAGATCGCCCCGGGCAAGCACTGGAACCACGCCCATGAGGCGACCGTGCGCGTCATCACCGAAGGCCTGGTGGAACTGGGCCTGCTCAAGGGCGAGGTGCAGGCCCTGATCGACAGCGAGGCCTACCGCGCCTTCTACATGCATCGCGCCGGGCACTGGCTGGGCATGGACGTGCACGATGTCGGCGACTACAAGGTCGGCGGCCAGTGGCGCGTGCTCGAACCGGGCATGGCCCTGACCGTCGAGCCCGGCATCTACATCGCCGCCGACAACCAGAACGTGGCCAAGAAATGGCGCGGTATCGGCGTGCGCATCGAAGACGACGTCGTGGTGACCCGCAGCGGCTGCGAAATCCTCACCCATGGCGTGCCCAAGACCGTTGCCGAGATCGAAGCGCTGATGGCCGCGGCCCGCGGTGAAGCGGCATGAGCCGGGTCAACCTGGCGATCATCGGCGGCGGCCTGGTCGGCGCCAGCCTGGCCCTGGCGCTGCAAGCCGGGGCCAAGGCGCGCGGCTGGCGCATCGTGCTGATCGAGCCCTTCGCCCCGGGCGACAGCTTCCAGCCCAGCTACGATGCCCGCTCTTCGGCGTTGTCGTACGGCACCCAGCAGATCTACCAGCACCTGGGGCTGTGGCCAGAAATCGCCGTGCGCGCCGAGCCGATCCTGCAGATCCAGGTGTCCGACCGTGGCCGCTTCGGCTCGACCCGCCTCGAGGCCAGCGAGGAAGGCGTGCCGGCATTGGGGTTCGTGGTGGAGAACGCCTGGCTCGGCCAATGCCTGTGGCAGGCGCTGGACCCCGAGGTGGTGACCTGGCGCTGCCCGGCCGAAGTGACTTCGCTACAGGCCGTCGAACAGGGCTATCGCCTGCGCCTGGACGACGACACCCAACTCGAATGCGACCTCGCAGTGCTGGCCGACGGTGGCCGCTCGGCGCTGCGCGAACAGCTTGGCATCCATGTGCGCCACCGCGCCTATGAGCAGAGCGCGCTGATCGCCAACGTCACACCCGGCCAACGCCACGGCGGCCAGGCCTTCGAGCGCTTCACCGAGCAAGGCCCGATGGCCTTGCTGCCGTTGCCCGACAACCGCTGCGCGCTGGTCTGGACCCGTCGCGGCATGGATGCCAAGCGCCTGGCGGAACTCGACGAGCGCCCGTTCCTCGACGAACTGCAGGCCGCCTTCGGCTATCGCCTGGGCGGTTTCCGCCAGGTCGGCGCGCGGCATCTGTATCCGCTGTCGTTGATCGAGGCCCAAGAGCAGGTGCGCCCGCATCTGGTGGTGCTGGGCAACGCCGCACACAGCCTGCACCCGATCGCCGGACAGGGCTTCAACCTGTCGTTGCGTGACGTGCAATCGCTGGCCGATGCCTTGCTCGCCGGCCCCTCGGTACCCGGCGACCTGGCCACCCTCGAGGGTTACCTGCGCCGCCAGCGCCTCGACCAAGCCTTGACCGTCGGCTTCTCCGACCAGGTCACGCGGCTGTTCGGCAGTACCGGCACGCTCCTGACCACCGGGCGCAACCTGGGCCTGCTCGGTCTCGATCTGTTGCCGCCGGCCAAGCGCTGGTTCGCCCGCCAGGCCATGGGCCTGGGCACACGCCCCGATCCGCGAGGCGCTCGATGAGCGATCCGCGCAAGCGCGCACGGCGCGCGCGGACGCTGCGCTGGCTGCTCAACTGCTACCCGCCGTACCTGGGCGCCGGTATCCGTGTGCTGTCGATCAGCCCCGACCTGCGGCGCATCGCGGTGCGCATGAAGCTCACCTTCTGGAACCGCAACTACGTGGGCACGCAGTTCGGCGGCAGCCTGTACTCGATGGTCGACCCGTTCTACATGCTATTGCTGATCGAACAGCTGGGCAGCGGCTACATCGTCTGGGACAAGGCCGCCAGCATCGATTTCATCGCCCCCGGCAAAGGCCCGGTATACGCCGAATTCGAAATCGACGACGCCTTGCTCGACGAGATCCGCCAGCAGACCGCCACGGGCAAGAAGTACCTGCCCCGGCTTCAGGTCGACATCCGCGACGAAGCCGGCGAGCTGGTCGCGCGGGTCGACAAAACCCTATACGTGCGGCTCAAGCCGCAAACGAGGCAGGCGTAGAGCATGGAAATGCGCGCAGATCTGTTGATTGTCGGTGCCGGCATGGTGGGTAGCGCCTTGGCTCTGGCCTTGCGCCACAGCGGCTTACAGGTGTACCTGCTCGACGGCGGTGCGCTGAGCGTCGCGCCGTTCTCGGCCGCCGCCCGCTTCGAACCGCGTGTGAGCGCCCTGTCGGCCGCCAGCCAGCGCATGCTCGAACGCCTGGGCGCCTGGCCGGGCATCGCCGCGCGGCGCGCCTCGCCCTACACCGACATGCGCGTATGGGACGGCACCGGCACCGGGCAGATCCACTTTTCCGCCGCCAGCGTGCATGCCCCGGTGCTCGGCCACATCGTCGAGAACCGTATCGTGCAGGACGCGCTGCTCGAGCAGTTGCACGACAGCGATATCAACCTGCTGGCCAATGCACGTCTGGAGCAGTTGCGTCATTCGGGCGACGATTGGCTGCTGACCCTGGCCGACGGCCGGCGCCTGCGCACGCCCCTGGTGATCGCCGCCGATGGCGCGCATTCGGCGGTGCGGCGCCTGGCGGGCAGCGAAACCCGTGAATGGGATTACCTGCACCATGCCATCGTCACCAGTGTGCGTTGCAGCCAGGGCCACCAGCGCACCGCCTGGCAGCGTTTCACCGACCACGGCCCGTTGGCTTTCCTGCCCCTGGAGCGCGACGGCGCGCAGGATTGGTGTTCGATCGTCTGGTCGACCACGCCGGAAGAGGCGCAAAAGGCCATGGCGCTGGACGACCAGGATTTCTGCAAGGCCCTGCAAGCGGCGTTCGAAGGGCGTTTGGGGCAGGTGCTGGAGGCCGATCCCCGCGTGTGCGTGCCGCTGCGTCAGCGGCATGCCAAGCGTTACGTCGAGCCGGGTCTGGCTTTGATCGGCGATGCGGCCCACACCATCCACCCGCTGGCCGGGCAGGGCGTCAACCTGGGCCTGCTCGACGCTGCGGTGCTGGCCGAAGAGTTGCTGCACGCCAGCGCCCGTGGCGAACGGCTGGCCGACCTCAAAGTGCTGAGCCGTTACGAGCGGCGGCGCATGCCGCACAATCTGGCCCTGATGGCGGCCATGGAAGGCTTCGAGCGCTTGTTCCAGTCCGACCGCCTGGCGCTGCGTTGGCTGCGTAATACCGGGCTCAAGGCAGTGGAAGGGTTGCCTGACGCCAAGGCGTTGTTCGTGCGCCAGGCGCTCGGCCTCAGCGGCGACCTGCCGGCACTGGCGCGGCCTTGAAACGCTGGACGCGGTAGGTTGCCGCGTCCTGGCAACATCCGGTAACTGCTCCAGGGGTGAGTAGGCAAATAAGAACCACTACCCTTTGCGCCTCTCAAGTCCAGAGGAGCGCTTTCCCATGTTGTCACGCAAGCCCGCATGGGCCGTCCTGGCCCTTTCCCTGTTCGGTGGCACGGCCCAGGCGGCGGACGAGGTGGTGGTGTATTCCTCGCGCATCGACGAGCTGATCAAACCGGTGTTCGACGCCTATACGGCCAAGACCGGCATACAGGTCAAATTCATCACCGACAAGGAAGCGCCGCTGATGCAGCGCATCAAGGCCGAGGGCCAGAACGGCGTCGCCGACCTGCTGCTCACGGTGGATGCCGGCAACCTGTGGCAGGCGGAGCGCATGGGCATCCTGCAACCGATCAAATCCGGCGTCATCGAGCAGAACATTCCCTCCCAATACCGCGCCTCGTCCGGCGATTGGACGGGCCTGAGCCTGCGCGCGCGGACCATCGTCTACTCGACCGAGCGGGTCAAGCCCGAGGAGCTGAGCACCTACGAGGCGCTGGCCGACGAGCAGTGGGAAGGGCGCCTGTGCCTGCGTACGGCGAAAAAAGTCTACAACCAGTCGTTGACCGCCACGCTGATCGAAACCCACGGCGAGGCCAAGACCGAGGACATCGTCAAGGGTTGGGTCGACAACCTCTCTACCGACGTATTCTCCGATGACAACGCCGTGCTGCAGGCCATCGAGGCCGGCCAATGCGACGTCGGTGTGGTCAATTCCTACTACTTCGGGCGCATGCACAAGGCCAACCCGCAAGTGCCGCTCAAGCTGTTCTGGCCCAACCAGAACGACCGTGGCGTGCACGTCAACCTGTCGGGCATCGGCCTGACCCGGCATGCGCCACACCCTGAGGCGGCCGTGCGCCTGGTGGAGTGGATGACCGGTGAGCAGGCGCAGAAACTGTTCGCCGACCTCAACCAGGAATTCCCGGCCAACCCCAACGTCGAGCCGTCCGCCGAAGTTGCGGCCTGGGGCCGCTTCAAGGCCGACAGCATTCCGGTGGAGGTGGCCGGCAAGCGCCAGGCCGAGGCGATCCGCCTGATGGACCGCGCCGGCTGGCACTGACTTGGCCCCGTGCCCGAAGCCTCGCGCTTCGGGCAATTCCGATCCTTTTGCGACCTGCCACGGCAGCGTCACGCCGACCGAGAAGCCGTCGTGTCCCATACCCCACAACGCCGCTGGTACGTACCGGTCGCCCTGTGCGCCGCGCTTGTGCTGCTGCCGCTGAGCGTGCTGGCGCTGTCGTGGCAAAGCATCGACATGCAGATCTGGTCGCACCTGCTCGACACCCAGATGCGGCGCCTGCTGGGCAACACCCTGACGCTGGTGCTGGGGGTGGGCATCGGCGTGCTGCTGCTGGGTGTGAGCCTGGCCTGGCTGACCAGCCTGTGCGAGTTCCCCGGCCGACGCTGGCTCGATTGGGCGCTGATGCTGCCGTTCGCCATTCCGGCCTATGTGCTGGCCTTCGTCTTCGTCGGCCTGCTGGACTTCGCCGGCCCTGTGCAAAGCGCGCTGCGCGAGGCGTTCGGCCCGCTGCGCCTGCCGCGGGTGCGCTCCACCGGCGGGGTGATCGTGGTGCTGGTGCTGGTCTTCTACCCCTACGTCTACCTGCTGGCGCGCAGTGCTTTCCTGGCCCAGGGGCGCGGCCTGATGGAGGCGGCACGGGTGCTCGGGCTGTCGCCGCTGCAAGCTTTCTGGCGGGTGGCGCTACCCATGGCGCGACCTGCCATCGGCGCCGGACTGGCCTTGGCCTTGATGGAAACCCTGGCGGATTTCGGCGCGGTGGCGGTGTTCAATTTCGACACCTTCACCACGGCCATCTACAAGACCTGGTACGGCTTCTTCAGCCTGTCCAGCGCGGCGCAGTTGGCCAGCCTGTTGCTGCTGTTCGTCATGCTGGTGCTGTACGCCGAGCGTCGCGCCCGTGGTGCCGGGCGTACGGGTGGCGAGCGGGCGCGGGTGCAGCCGCTGTATCGGCTGCGCGGCGTCAGGGCGCTGGCGGCGAGCGCTTGGTGCTTGCTGGTGTTCGCCTGCGCCTTCGTGATTCCGTTGCTGCAACTGCTGGTCTGGTTCTACCAGCGTGGCCGGCACGACCTCGACGAGCGCTATCTGGGGCTGGTCTGGCACACCTTGTCGCTGGGCGCGGTGGCGGCGTTGCTCACCGTCGGCGTGGCGCTGTGCCTGGCCTTCGCCCGGCGCCAGGCGCCGACCCCGCTGATCCGCAGCGGCGTAGGCCTGGCCAACCTGGGCTATGCCTTGCCCGGCTCGGTACTGGCGGTCGCGTTGATGCTCGCCTTCAGCTACCTGGACAACCAGCTGGTGATTCCTCTCTCGCAGTGGCTGGGCGGTGCCGGCAAACCGCTGTTGCTGGGCAGCCTGTGGGCCTTGCTGCTGGCCTACCTGGTGCGCTTCATGGCGGTGGCGTTCGGCCCGCTGGAAAGCACGTTGGCGCGCATCCGACCGTCGCTGCCCGAAGCCTCGCGCAGCCTGGGCGTCGGCGGCCTGCGGCTGTTCGGCAAGGTCTACCTGCCGCTGTTGCTGCCTGGCACCTTGAGCGCCGGCCTGTTGGTGTTCGTCGATGTGATCAAGGAAATGCCCGCGACCCTGCTCATGCGTCCGTTCGGTTGGGACACCCTGGCGGTGCGGGTTTTCGAAATGACCAGCGAAGGCGAGTGGGCACGCGCGTCGTTGCCGGCGCTGAGCCTGGTCCTGGTGGGGCTGCTGCCGGTCGTCGGATTGATCCGACGCTCTGCGCGCGGGCCGGGGCTTGCTCGCTGAGGGTGTCAGGCCGTGTGCATGTGGCTACAATGCGCCGCACTCGCAGCGGCGCGCCCTACAAAGTCGGGTAACGATTCAACGTCACCACGCGCCGTTGCCCGCCACGCCCGGAAGGAGAAACCCATGGGACAGCGTACGCCCCTGTATGACCTGCACTTGGCCCTGGGTGCCAAGATGGTCGACTTCGGTGGCTGGGACATGCCCCTGCACTACGGTTCGCAAGTAGAGGAGCATCATCAGGTCCGCAGCGATTGCGGTGTGTTCGACGTTTCGCACATGACCGTGATCGACATCGATGGCAACGATGCCACCCTGTGTCTGCAATACCTGATGGCCAACGACGTTGCGCGCTTGGAAGCGCCAGGTAACGCTTTGTACAGCCCCATGCTCAACGAGCACGGAGCCGTGGTCGACGACCTCATCGTCTACCGCACTCAAGCCGGTTATCGCCTGGTGGCCAACGCTGCCACGCGCGAGAAAGTCATCGCCTGGCTGCACAAACGCGGCAACGGCTTCGACGTGTCGATCCAGCCCCGCCCCGAACTGGCCATCCTGGCCATTCAAGGCCCTCGGGCACGCGACCGGATCGCCCAATTGCTGAGCAGCGCACGCGCCACGCTGGTGCGCCAACTGCGCCCGTTCGAGGGCGTGGCGGACGGCGAATGGTTCATTGCCCGCACCGGTTACACCGGCGAGGACGGCCTGGAAATCACGTTGCCCGCCGCGCACGCGCCGAGCCTGTTCTACGACCTGGTCGGTGCCGGCATCGCCCCCAGCGGCCTGGGCGCGCGTGACACGCTGCGCCTGGAGGCCGGCTTCAACCTGTATGGCCAGGACATCGACGAGGCGCACACCCCGCTGACCTCCAACCTCGACGCCAATATCGCCTGGGAACCGGCCGGCCGCGACTTCATCGGCCGTACCGGTCTGCTGGCGGAAATCGACCGCGGCGTGCAGGAAAAACTGGTCGGGTTGGTGCTCGAAGAGCGCGGCGTACTGCGCGCCCACCAGGTGGTGCGCGTCGCTGGGGTTGGCGAAGGGGAGATCACCAGTGGTAGTTTCTCTCCTACCTTGAGCAAATCCATTGCCCTGGCGCGCCTGCCCATCGCCACCGGCGAGCGCGCAGAGGTGGAAATCCGTGGCAAGTGGTACCCGGTGCGCGTGGTCAAGCCGACCTTCGTGCGCCACGGCAAGATCCTGATCTGAACACCCCCACGGCGGGCCGACCGCTGAGCCTATTTGAGGAAAACACCCCATGAGCAACATCCCTGCCGAACTGCGTTTTGCCGAAAGTCACGAGTGGGCCCGCCTGGAAGCCGATGGCACGGTCACCGTCGGCATCAGTGACCACGCCCAGGATGCGTTGGGCGATGTGGTCTTCGTCGAGCTGGCGGAAGTCGGCAAGGTGTTCGCCGCAGGCGACGCAGCAGGCGTAGTCGAGTCGGTGAAGGCAGCGTCGGACATCTATTCGCCAGTGGCCGGCGAAGTGATCGCGGTCAACGAGACGCTGGCCGACAGCCCCGAAGCCTTGAACGAAACCCCTTACGAGGCGTGGATCTTCAAGCTCAAGCCGAGCGACAGCGCCGAGCTGGACAAGCTGCTGGACGCGGCAGGCTACCAGGCGGCGATAGGCGAATAACCCGTGTGGCGCTGCGGGTAGCGATAGCGGGCAAGCAGAGTCTTGGCATCGCCCATACACATCGCCAACTGCCGTTCGTTCTTTTTTCTGAACGGCCTATTGTCCTACACCCCAGCAGCCGCTTAGCATTCGTTTGAGATTTCAAACGCCTGGTACCCGATACCGGGCGTTTTTTCCACCATCAACAATCCGGGAAGTCGACATGCAGCTCAAAGACGCTCAGTTGTTCCGTCAGCAGGCCTACATCAATGGCCAGTGGCTGGATGCGGACAATGGCCAGACCCTCAACGTGACCAACCCGGCGACCGGCGAAGTCATCGGCACCGTACCGAAAATGGGTACCGCCGAAACCCGCCGCGCCATCGAGGCCGCCGACAAGGCGCTGCCGGCCTGGCGCGCGCTGACGGCCAAGGAGCGTTCCAACAAGCTGCGCCGCTGGTTCGAGCTGATGATCGAGAACCAGGACGACCTGGCCCGTTTGATGACCACCGAGCAGGGCAAGCCGCTGGCCGAAGCCAAGGGTGAAATCGCCTACGCCGCCTCGTTCATCGAGTGGTTCGCCGAAGAAGCCAAGCGCGTCTACGGCGACACCATTCCGGGCCACCAGCCCGACAAGCGCCTGATCGTCATCAAGCAGCCGATCGGCGTCACTGCGGCCATCACCCCGTGGAACTTCCCGGCCGCGATGATTACCCGCAAAGCCGGCCCGGCCCTGGCCGCCGGTTGCACCATGGTGGTCAAGCCCGCTTCGCAGACCCCGTATTCCGCCCTGGCTCTGGTCGAGCTGGCCCACCGTGCCGGCATCCCGGAAGGCGTGCTGAGCGTGGTCACCGGCAGCGCTGGCGAAGTCGGCGGCGAACTGACCGGCAACAGCCTGGTGCGCAAGCTGTCCTTCACCGGCTCCACCGAGATCGGCGTCCAGCTGATGCGCGAGTGCGCCAAGGACATCAAGAAGGTGTCGCTGGAGCTGGGCGGCAACGCACCGTTCATCGTGTTCGACGACGCGGACCTGGATAAGGCTGTCGAAGGCGCGATCATCTCCAAGTACCGCAACAACGGCCAGACCTGCGTCTGCGCCAACCGTATCTACGTGCAAGACGGCGTCTACGATGCCTTCGCCGAGAAGCTCAAGGCTGCCGTGGCCAAGCTGAAGATCGGCAACGGTCTGGAAGAGGGCACCACCACGGGTCCGCTGATCGACCACAAGGCCGTGGCCAAGGTCCAGGAACACATCGAAGACGCCGTGTCCAAAGGCGCCAAGGTGTTGTCGGGCGGCAAGCTGATCGAAGGCAACTTCTTCGAGCCGACCATCCTGGTCGATGTGCCCAAGTCCGCTGCCGTGGCCAAGGAAGAGACCTTCGGCCCATTGGCGCCGCTGTTCCGCTTCCAGGACGAAGCCGAAGTCATCGCCATGTCCAACGACACCGAATTCGGCCTGGCGTCGTACTTCTATGCCCGTGACATGAGCCGCGTGTTCCGCGTCGCCGAGGCGCTGGAATACGGCATGGTGGGTATCAACACCGGCCTGATCTCCAACGAAGTCGCGCCGTTCGGCGGCATCAAGGCTTCCGGCCTTGGCCGCGAAGGTTCCAAGTACGGCATCGAGGACTACCTCGAAATCAAGTACCTGTGCCTGAGCGTCTGATGCACTGACACGCTTCACCTCTGCCAGCGGGGCGCGAGAGCGACGTCTCGCTGGCCTTTTTTACAGCGCAGTACCTGGTGGCCAGGAGCGCGTGCGGCAGTCGATCAACGAATACTGTGCGCCGCCGTTCCTGCCACCCTCGATAAGCGCGCCATGCCTATGGGCGCCAAAGAGGGCTTTATGAGCAAGACCAACGAATCCTTGATGCAACGTCGCGTCGCCGCCGTCCCACGTGGCGTCGGCCAGATCCACCCGATCTTCGTCGACAAGGCGAAGAACGCCACGGTCATCGACGTCGAAGGCCGCGAACTGATCGACTTCGCGGGCGGCATCGCGGTCCTCAACACCGGCCACCTGCACCCTAAAGTGGTCGCCGCCGTCCAGGAACAGCTGACCAAGGTCAGCCATACCTGCTTCCAAGTCCTGGCCTACGAGCCGTACGTGGAAGTGTGCGAGAAGATCAACGCCCTGGTGCCCGGCGACTTCGAGAAGAAGACCCTACTGGTCTCCACCGGCTCCGAAGCGGTCGAGAACGCCATCAAGATCGCCCGTGCCGCCACCGGCCGTGCCGGCGTCATCGCCTTCACCGGCGCCTACCACGGCCGCACCATGATGACCCTGGGCCTGACCGGTAAGGTCGTGCCGTACTCGGCCGGCATGGGCCTGATGCCAGGCGGTGTGTTCCGCGCGCTGTTCCCCAACGAACTGCACGGCGTGAGCGTCGACGAGGCCATCGCTTCGGTCGAGCGCATCTTCAAGAACGATGCCGAGCCCAAGGACATCGCCGCGATCATCCTCGAGCCTGTGCAAGGCGAAGGCGGCTTCTTGCCCGCGCCCGTCGAACTGATGAAGCGTCTGCGCGCACTGTGCGACCAGCACGGCATCCTGCTGATCGCCGACGAAGTGCAGACCGGCGCTGGCCGTACCGGTACGTTCTTCGCCATGGAGCAGATGGGCGTCGCGCCTGACCTGACCACCTTCGCCAAGTCCATCGCCGGTGGCTTCCCGCTGGCCGGTGTCTGCGGCAAGGCCGAGTACATGGACGCCATCGCACCGGGCGGCCTGGGCGGCACCTACGCCGGTTCGCCCATCGCCTGCGCTGCGGCCCTGGCCGTGATCGAAGTGTTCGAAGAAGAGAAGCTGCTCGAGCGTAGCCGCACCGTTGGCGAGCACCTGACCGCCGGCCTGCGTGCCATCCAGCAGAAGCACCCGATCATTGGCGACGTCCGTGGCCTGGGCTCGATGATCGCCGTGGAAGTGTTCGAGAAGGGCACCCACACGCCGAACGCCGCTGCCGTGGCGCAAGTGGTTGCCAAAGCGCGTGACAAGGGTCTGATCCTGCTGTCGTGCGGCACCTACGGCAACGTCCTGCGTATCCTGGTTCCGCTGACCGCCGAAGACGCGCTGCTGGACAAAGGCCTGGCGATCATCGAAGAGTGCTTCGCCGAACTCGCCTGATCGCTGTCTCGCTTCATGAAAAAACCCGCTTCGGCGGGTTTTTTCATGTCTGGAGAATGGTTGCGCGCCAAGGTTGTGCCCGAGAAAAAGTGCGGCCTGGTGGCGGTCATCGGGCAATTGGGGCCGCTTAGCGGCCCATCGCGGCTGAAGCCGCTCCTACAGGGCGTAACCCTGCATGTAGGAGCGGCTTCAGCCGCGATGGGCTGCAAAGCAGCCCTAATCGACACGATTCCAGTTCAACTGACCGGCATTGGACCATAGCCTGCTTTCAACCCTGCACGATCTGGTTCTTGCCCTGACGCTTGGCCTGGTACATCGCCTCGTCGGCACGGGCGAACAGGCTGTCGAGCAGTTCGTCGTTCTGTGTGCGGTCGGTCAGCCCCTGGCTGACGGTGACCCGATACACCTGCTGGCCATGGCTGAAGCTCAAGCGCTGGATCTCCCGTTGCAGGCGCTGGGCGATCTGCTGCGCCGCCTCGGCCGTGCAGCCCGGAAACACCGCTGCGAACTCCTCGCCGCCGATGCGCCCGAACAGGTCGCCGCGGCGCAAGGCGTTCTTGCCGCTGTCGGCGATGCGCTGCAATACCTGGTCGCCTTCCTGGTGGCCGTAGCTGTCGTTGATCTGCTTGAAGTCGTCGATGTCCAGCAGCAGGAACGACAGGGGGGTGTCGTCGGCACAGGCGTCTTCGAACGCCTGATGGGCGCACTCGAAGAAATGCCGACGGTTACTGCTCTGGGTCAACACGTCGATGGTGGCCAGGCGCTGCAACTCGCTTTCGAGCTGCTTCTTCTCCGTGATGTCCTCGGCGATGCCGACGATGATGACCCGCTGGTCGCCCTCGCGGGCCTGCTTGAGAAAGCATTTGTCGCTCAACCAGCGCACTTCGCCTGCCGCATTGATGATGCGGTATTCGCGGTCCTCGACGGCGCCACTGGTCAGCACGTCCGCCAGGCTCTGTTCGGCATAGGCCAAGTCGTCGGGATAGACCGCGTCGCGCCATTCGCTGAAGTCGGCCATCACCAAAGCGGCTGCGCGACCGAAGATGCGCTCATAGGCAGGGCTGACGTACAGCACTTGGCGGGTTTCCCAATCGAAAGCCCAAAGCGCGGCGTTGACGCTTTCCAACAGCGAGCTGAACAGCCGCTCGCGTTCGCTCAGGCGCGCGACTTCGGCTTGGGCATGGAGCAGGGCGAGGAGGGTTTCGGCGGTGTCTGGCGGGGAAGCGTCTGACAAGGGCGGGTCGAAGTTCTTGGGCATCGGTACGGATCGTCGGATTGCGAAGAGCGTGCGGCGCGACCCGGCCCGCTACAGAAGCGATGTGCCACTTATGAGTGGGTGGGTCGGATTTAGTTCCGGGGTGCTGGAGGCGTTCCGTCGGGTGAAAATCCAAGCGCGTCGCGTAGATGGGCAGCCATGACAGCATTGTGCCCTTATACTGGCGCTTCCACTCAGCTTGGGCCAACCCACCCGCTATGTCCGTTTCCGTTCGCGACGCCTTGCGCATGGCTGCGCTCTACCTGGTGCTCTCGATTCTCTGGCTGGTACTGGCCGGGCAGGTGCTGGATCACCTGTTCGACGATCCCCAGGCCCAGGCTTTTGGCCACAACGTCAGCGTGTCGCTGTGGCTGCTGGCGAGCACCGTGTTGTTCTTCGTCAATCGCGCCCGCCTGCTCGGCTCCATCGGTCGGGGCGCGCGCTTGCGCCGCGAAGACCGGCAACGCCTGCGTATGGCCGAAGCGGTCTTCGACAGTACCTTGGAAGGCGTACTGGTGACCGATCGCGATGGCTTGATCGTGCACGTCAACCGGGCGTTCATGCGCATCACCGGTTACCGGGAAGACGAAGTGCTGGGTCAGCGGCCGAGCAAGTTCAAATCCGGCCATCATGGATCGGTGTTCTATCAAGGCATCTACGCGGCGCTCGAGGCCACCGGCGAGTGGAGCGGGGAGATCTGGAACCGCCGCAAGTCGGGCGAGATCTATCCGCAGTGGCAGACCATCCGTGCCATTCGCGACGAGCAGGGGCAGGTCAGCCATTACGTGGCCGTGTTCAGCGACATCAGCGCCATCAAGCACTCCGAGCAGGAACTGGCCTACCTGGCCCACCACGACCCGCTCACCGGATTGCCCAACCGCCTGCTGTTCAACGACCGCGTCGAACAGGCCCTGAGCGCCGCTCAGACCCACAAGCGGTGCTGCGCCCTGTTGCTGATGGACCTCGACCATTTCCAGAGCATCAACGACGGCCTGGGCCACACCTTGGGCGATCAGTTGCTCAAGCGCGTCGGCGAACGCTTGGGCGAACTGCTCGGCAGCGGTGTGACCCTGGCGCGGCTGGGTGGCGACGAATTCGCTGTGCTGCTCGAGCGCTGCCAACAGGTGAGCCAGGCGGCGGACCTGGCGCGTACCATCCTCGAGCACATGAAGGCCCCGTTCGATTGCGACGGGCACCGCTTGTCGATCAGCGTCAGCATCGGCATCGGTCTGTTTCCCAACGACGCGCGCAGCGCCGAGCAACTGCTGCGCAACGCCGATGCCGCGCTGTACAAGGCCAAAGGCAATGGCCGTGCGGGTTACGCGCTGTACACCGAGGAACTGACCGCCCATGCCCAGCAGCGCGTGGAAACCGCAAGCGAGCTGCGCCGCGCCCTGGAGCAGGACGAGCTGCGCGTCTTTTTCCAGCCGGTGCACGACCTGACCAGCGGCGCGCGGGTCGGCGTAGAGGCGCTGGTGCGCTGGCAGCACCCCGAACGCGGCCTGGTGCCACCGGGCGAGTTCATCCCGGTCGCCGAGCGCACCGGGCTGATCGCCGAAATCGACCTGTGGGTGTTGCGCCAGGCCTGCTGGCAGATGGTGCGCTGGCAGGCCGAAGGCCAGGCCTTGCAGTTCGTGGCGGTGAACATCTCCAGCCGGCTGTTCAGCCAGCGTGGTCTGTACCTGGACGTCGCGCAGGTGCTGGCGCAAACCGGCATGAGCCCGGCGTTGCTGGAACTGGAAGTGACCGAGAGCGCGGTCATGGACGATCCGGAAATCTCGCTCGAACAACTGCACCGTCTGCGTGAGCTGGGCCTGCGTCTGGCCATCGACGATTTCGGCACCGGCTATTCCTCGTTGTTGCGCCTCAAGCGTCTGCCGGTACAGAAGCTCAAGATCGACCAAGGCTTCGTCGCCGGTTTGCCGGAGGACGACGATGACATCGCCATCGTGCGCGTGATCATCGCCCTGGCGCGCAGCATGAACATGCAGGTGCACGCCGAGGGCATCGAACAGGCGCAGCAGGCGGAATTTCTGTTGGAACAAGGCTGCGAGCTGGGGCAGGGATACTGGTTCGGGCGGCCGATGTCTGCGGCGGACCTGAACGGCCAGTGAAGGCAGTGCGCGTCGCAACGGCACGCGTCTGGGGCATGCCAGTCGAAGCCGGGCGGAAGGCGGCGCCATCGCCCGAGCGATGCCACCGCGTTTGGCAGCCCGCGCCGCCGAACCTTCAACGCTTGTTCAAGCGCTTCGCCAGGCGGTTGCCGCCCAGTTGAATCACCGCCACCAGTGCCACCAGCATGGCGATCACGGTCAGCATCACTTGGCTGTCGAAACGTTGGTAGCCATAGCGATAGGCGATGTCGCCCAGCCCACCGGCGCCGATCGCGCCAGCCATGGCCGACGAGTTGATCAGCGTCACCAGGGTGATGGTGAAGCCGCCGACGATGCCGGGCAGCGCCTCGGGCAACAGCACGTGCCAGGTGATGTGCCAGCGCCGGCAGCCCATGGCCTGGGCCGCTTCCACCAAGCCGTGGTCGACCTCGCGCAGACTCACTTCGGCGATGCGGGCGAAGAACGGCGTCGCGGCGATGGTCAGCGGCACCACGGCGGCCCACACACCATAGGTGGTGCCCACCAATAGGCGGGTGAAGGGGATCAGCGCCACCATCAGGATCAGGAACGGGATCGAGCGGAACAGGTTGACGAAGGCGCCCAGCACCCGGTTCAGCAGCGGCGCCTCGTAGATGCCGCCCTTGTCGCTGGTGACCAGCAACACCGCCATCGGCACCCCCACCAACAGCGCGACCAAGGACGACACGCCGACCATCAGCAAGGTGTCGAGCAAGCCTTCGAGCAAACGATCAAAGCCCATGGCCGAGTACCTCCACGCGCTCGGCCCAGCGGCCGGCGCGCTCGCGCAGTTGTTCGGTGTCGTAGGGTGCGTCCTGCACCGCCAGGATCAGTTGCCCCAGCACATGTTCGCCGATGGTCTCCACGCCGCCCTGCAGAAGGCGCACGCGCCCGCCCAGGTCGGCGAACAGCTCGCTCAGTGCCGGCTCGCCGAGCACGCTGAGCTTGAGTACCACGGCGCCCTGACCCTCGCCGGGACCGGCGCGCAGCTTGGCCAGCAACGCGTCGGGCAAGCAAGTCTGCAACGGTGCCAGCAAGGTACGCGTGACTTCATGGCGTGGGTTGCCGAACACCCGCCACACCTCACCCTGTTCGACCACTTCACCGCGTTCGAGCACCACCACCCGGTGACAGATGTCGCGAATCACCGCCATCTCGTGGGTGATCAACACCACGGTCAGGCCCAGGCGCCGGTTGATGTCGCGCAGCAGCGCCAGGATCGAGGCGGTGGTTTCCGGGTCCAGGGCCGAGGTGGCCTCGTCGCACAGCAGGATCTGCGGGTCGTGCACCAATGCCCGGGCGATGCCCACGCGCTGCTTTTGTCCACCCGACAGCTGCGCGGGATAGACATGCTGCTTGTCGTGCAATCCAACCAGCTCCAGCAGCTCGCGCACCTTGCGGTGACGCTCGGCCTTGGCCACGCCGGCCACCTTCAAGGGCAGCTCGACGTTCTGCCACACGGTCTTGGCCAACATCAGGTTGAAGTGCTGGAAGATCATGCCGATGCGCCGGCGCAGCGCCACGAGCTGGTCTTCGTCGAAGGGCGCGATGTCCACCTGGTCGATCAGCACCTGCCCAAGGCTCGGCAGCTCCAAACGGTTGATGGTGCGCAGCAGCGAAGATTTGCCGGCACCGCTGCGGCCGATGATGCCGAAGATCTCGCCGCGGCGGATGTTCAGGTCGATGCCCTGCAAGGCCGGCTGCGCCTGACCGGGGTAGGTCTTGCCCAGGCCGACGAAGCGCACGTGCGCCTGGTCGGCCTCGAAGTGCGGAGCCTCGGCTCGCGCCTGAGGGCGAACCGGTGCATGGGCGGTGAGTGCTGCCGGCAAGGGGAGGGGCGCCTTGAGCGCGCTGGCCTGGCCCATGTCAGCCTTCCCAGCCGGCCTGGTACAGGCTGCCATGGGCCTTGTCCAGGGCCGCGCGTACGCCAGGCGAGTGCTGGTAGATGTCGACGAACTTGGCCAGGCGCGGATCGTCCTTGCTCTGCGGACGGATGACGAACTGGATCACGTATTCCTTGTTTTCCAGGCCGTCGAACAGCAGCGCCGAGGTGGCGTCGAAGCTGTTGGCCAGGCGGATGTAGGCCGGGTAGCCCTGCACCAGGTCGGCGTCGTCATAGGCGCGTACCAGTTGCACGGCCTCGACTTGAAGGATCTTCAGTTTCTTCGGGTTGGCGGTGATGTCTTCTTCGGTGGCCTTGTAGCCTACGCCTGGCTTGAGCGTGATCAGCCCGGCTTTGGCCAGCAGTTGCAGGCCGCGGCCGCTGTTGATCGGGTCGTTGGCGATGGCCACGCTGGCGCCTTCGGGCAGTTCGGCGAAGGATGTGTATTTCTTCGAATACAGGCCGACGTTGTTGATGATCCCTGAGGCATAGGGCACCAGGTCGAAGCCGGCCGCGGCCTTGGCGTTTTCCAGGAAGGGGATGTGCTGGAAGTAGTTCACGTCGATGTCGCCGGCGTTGAGGCTGACATTGGGCGCGATCCAGTCGCTGAACTCGATCAGCTTCACGTCCAGACCTTGCTTGTGCGCTTCTTCGACGGCCGCCTCCAGCGGGATGGCGAAGGCCGACGTGGTGCCGACCTTAAGCGGCTCGGCGGCCAGCGCGTTGGCGCCAAAGGTCAGGGTCAGAGCGATGGCCGCGACGGGCCGGAACAGTTTCTCAAGCATGGTGCAGGGCTCCAGTCGGGGCAGGGGTATGGCGATAGGCCGCGCCGGGATGGTCGGCAGGCAGGTGCGGGCGGTCGCTGCGGAACAGTTTTTCGCGCAGGGTGCCTTCGGCGTAGGCGGTTTTGTAGCGGCCGCGCCGTTGCAGTTGCGGCACTACCAAGTCGATGAAGTCTTCGAAGCTTTCCGGGGTCACGGTGCGGGTCAGGTTGAAGCCGTCCAGTCCGGTGTCATCGATCCAGCCGATCAACTGCTCGGCCACTTGCGCAGGGTCGCCGACCAGGGTCAGGTAGCGCCCGCCCAAGGCGTGCTGCTCCAGCAGGCGGCGGCGCGTCCAGGCGTCTTCCTGCAGCTGGCGGGTGGCCGACTGGATGGCGTTGCCGTTGCTGGCGGTGATGGGTTCGTCCAGGGCGTAGGTGGCGAAGTCGATGCCGGTGGAGGCGGCGAAATGCGCGACGCCTGCCTCGGGGCTGGCATGCCGCAGGTATTCGGCGTGCTTGGCCTCGGCCTGGGCCTGGGTGGGCGCGACGATCACCGTTATTCCGAGGAATACCTTCACCGCCTGCGGGTCGCGGCCTGCGGCCTGGGCGGCAGCGCGCACCTTGTCGACCTGGGCGCGGGTGGCGGTCCTGTCGCGGCCGCCGATGAACACGCATTCGGCATGGTTGCCGGCGAAGGCCAGGCCGCGTGAGGAAGTACCGGCCTGGAACAGCACCGGCGTGCGTTGCGGTGAGGGCTCGCACAGGTGGTAGCCCTCGACTTTGTAGAACTCGCCCTGGTGGCGCACCTTGCGCACCTTGGACGGCTCGGCGTACACCCGCCGCGCACGGTCGTTGACCACAGCGTCGTCGGCCCAACTGCCTTCGAGCAGCTTGTACAGCACTTGCAGGTACTCGTCGGCCTGGTCGTAACGGCGGTCGTGCTCGGGCTGGCGCTCCAGACCCATGGCCTGGGCGGCGCTGTCGAGGTAGCCGGTGACGATGTTCCAGCCGACCCGGCCGTCGCTCAAGTGGTCGAGGGTGGAAAGGCGCCGGGCGAACAGGTAGGGCGCTTCGTAGGTGAGGTTGGCGGTGAGGCCGAAGCCCAGGTGCCGAGTGACGGCGGCCATGGCCGACACCAGCAGCAGCGGGTCGTTGACCGGCAGCTGGATCGACTCCTTGAGCGGCACGTCCACGGAGTTGCCGTAGACGTCGTAGGTGCCGACGATGTCGGCGATGAACAGCCCGTCGAACAGCCCGCGCTCCAGCAGCTTGGCCAGGTCGGTCCAGTAGGCGAGGGTCTTGTACTGGGTCGAGGTGTCGCGCGGGTGCGTCCACAGGCCGTGATTGATGTGCCCGATGCAGTTCATGTTGAAGGCGTTGAGCAACAGCTGCTTGGCCATCAGATCGTCCCCCGGCGTGGTGGGCGCTCGTCGTTGAGGTAGTAGTTGCCGATGGCGTGGTACTTCCAGCGCACCGGGTCGTGCAGGGTGTGCACGCGGGCGTTGCGCCAGTGGCGGTCGAGGTTGTGCTCGGCCAGGGTGGCCTGGCTGCCGGCCAGTTCGAACAGCGTGGTGCCGGCGGCCAGGGCGATCTCGGTGCTGATCGCGCGGGCCTCGGCCACGGCGATCGAGGCGGCGGCCACGGTTTCGGCAGTGGTGTCGGCCTGGGCACGGTCGAGGTGTTCGCCAGCCCGCTCCAGCAGCGCTTCGGCGGCATGCAGACGAATCGCCAGATGGCCGACGCTCTTCAAGGTCAGCGGGTCTTCGCTGGCGCTGCTCAATCCGGAATCGATCCAGGGCCGGCTGCGGGTGCGTACGAACTTCAAGGTGTCCTCGTACGCGGCGCGGGCAATGCCGGTATCGATGGCGGCATGGAGGATCTGCGCCAGTGGGCCGACCGGGGTAGGGCGCTCGAAAGCCGTGTCGAACGGCACCACGTCGTTGGCCTCGACGTACACATGGTCGAACTGCACCGAGCCGCTGCCGGTGGTGCGCTGGCCGAAACCGCTCCAGTCGTCGATCACTTGCACGCCCCGACCGTCGGCGGGTACGAAGGCCAGGTGCTGGCGGCCCTCGTCGTCGACCACCGAGGTGGGGATGCGCTGCGCATAGAGCGCGCCGGTGGCGTAGAACTTGCGCCCGTCGATGCGATAGCCGGCGCCGTCGCGGGTCAGGCGGGTGGTGCGCTCATGGGCGGTCTTGGTGCCCAGTTCGGCCAGCGCGTTGCCGAAACGCCGGCCGGCCAAGGCTTCGGCGTACAAGCGTTGTTGCTGCTCGGGGCTGCCGTTCACACGCAGCACTTCCAAGGCATAGAAATGGTTCTGCGGAATCTGTCCGAGCGAAGCGTCGGCTTGGGCAATGCGCGCGACGACCTGGGCCAGGGTGACGTTGGACACGCCGGCGCCGCCGAAAGCCTTGGGCACGCTGATGGCCCAAAGGCCCGAGCCGCTGAACAGCGCCAGTTCGGCATGGGGCAGGCGACGCTCGCGGTCGCGTTCGCTGCTGCCTGTTTGCAGTCGCTGGGCGATCTGTTCGGCGACGGCTAGCGCTTGGACGTCGCTGGTGATGATGGGTGCAGTCATGGTGTGCTCCGGGGCCGGGGTGGCGTTCGCGCTTCGTGGATGGACCAGGCGTCGGCCGCCACCTGCAAGGGCATGGGGAGGGCCGCCAGGTATGGGCGGCCTTGCGATCAGATCCAGGAGTGCCGTGCCGGCAATGTCCCATTGAGGTGGTAGGCGCCGACCGCGTGGTACTTCCAGCGCACCGGGTCGTGCAGGGTGTGCACCCGGGCATTGCGCCAGTGCCGGTCGAGGTTGAACTCGGCCAGGGTCGCGCGGCTGCCGGCCAGCTCGAACAGTTTCTCGCTCGCTTGCAGGGCCACTTCGGTGGTCAGCACCTTGGCCTCGGCTACGGCAATCGATGCCCGCGCCGCAGAGGCGGCATCGATGGGCGCCGCGTGTACGTCGTCGAGCACGCGCGCGGCCTTGCCGAGCAGTGCCTGGGCCGCATGCAGTTCCAGCTTCAGGCGACCGATGTCGGCGATCACATACAGGTCGTCGCTGGCACGTTCAACTTTGGCCTCGATGAAGGGGCGGGACTTTTCCCGCACGAAGGCGATGGCGTCGTCGATGGCTGCTTCGGCGATGCCGGCGTCGATGGCGGCCTGGATCAGTTGCGAGCTGGCGCCCTGGGTGTTGGGCAGGTCGCGTTGGCGCCAGTTGTCGATGACCAGCGCTGCTTCGACGGGTACGTCATCCAGCAGCACGGTGCCACTGGCGGTGGTGCGCTGACCGAAGCCCGACCAGTCATCGACGATGCGCAGGCCCGGGCTGCCACGGCGTACGAAAGCCAGGCGTTGCAAGCCTTGGTCGTCCAGCGCTTTGACGGCGACCCAATGGGCGAACAAGGCGCCGGTGGAGTAGAACTTCTCACCGCTCAGACGATAGCCGTCGTCGCTGCGCGTGATGCGCGCCTTCAAGGTCAGGGTGTCTTTGCTGCCGCGCTCAGGGCCGGCGTTGCCGATGCGCGCACCTTCCAACACGCTGCGGAAGATCACGGCCTGCTGCTCCTCGGTGGCGGTCAGGCGCAGCAGTTGCAGGATGCCGAACTGGTTCTGCGGAATCTGCCCCAGGGCCGGGTCCGCCGCGCTGATGATGCGGAACACTTCGGCGATGGTAGCGAAGGAAACGTCTGGACCACCGTACTGCTTGGGTACGCTGATGCTGCCCAAGCCACTGCGGGTGAACAGCTCGATTTGATTCCAAGGCAGGACACGTTCACGGTCACGCTGCGCGGCCTGTTGCCGAGCCACTTGCGCCAGCTCGTGGGCTGCTTGCAGGGCTTCATCGTCATTGCGCAATATTTTGGCAGACAGCAGAGCGGGAGCAACGTCATGTTCCACGTGGAACACTGGATCGAATTGGCTGGACATTAGCGCCGCTCCTTGGCTGCACGCAATGCCCTGGCGTTATGCACTGGGGTAATCGAGACCTTGACCATTCCTGACCTCACAAAATGAATAGGTCGCTTCGAGCGACAGACGTTTGTTGGTCCGGTGGTCCGGTGGATATACCCTAGTGGCTTATTAAATCTTTATGAAATAGCTTTTTCGAATATCTATAGAAGGGCAGCGTTTACCTGTCCGAGCTTTCCCGAGTGTGAATGCCAAGCTGGAAAAAGCCTGTTCAACCGGCTGCGGCAGTGCCCAGGAACTTGCTCAGGAATTGCTGCGTACGTGGCTGCTGTGGATTGGCGAACAGGGCCTTGGCCTCGCCTTGTTCGACGATCGCTCCGTGATCGAAGAAGATCACCCGGTTCGCCACGTCGCGGGCGAAGCTCATTTCGTGGGTGACGATGATCAGCGTGCGCCGCTCCTGCGCCAGGCCGCGAATGGTCGCTAGCACCTCGCCGACCAGCTCCGGGTCGAGCGCCGAGGTGGGGTCGTCGAACAGCATCACCTCAGGCTCCATGGCCAGCGCCCGGGCGATCGCCACGCGCTGCTGCTGGCCGCCCGACAATCTGCGTGGGTAGGCGTCTTCCTTACCGGCCAGGCCCACCTTGGCCAGCAGCGCGCGGCCCAGGGCCAAGGCTCTCTCGCGTGGCATCTTCTTCACCACCACCGGGCCTTCGATGACGTTTTCCAGTGCCGTGCGGTGGGGAAACAGGTTGAAGTTCTGGAAGACGAACCCGGCCTGCTGGCGCAGTTGACGGATCGCCCGTTGTTGGTTGCCCAGTGACCGGTCGGCATCGATGCCGATGTCACCGATGCGCACCTTGCCGGCATCGGGCGTTTCCAGCAGGTTCAGGCAACGCAGGAAGGTGGTCTTGCCCGAACCGCTGGGGCCGATGATGGCCACCACTTCACCGGCCTCCACACGCAGGTCGATGCGGTCGAGCACCGTCTGCCCGTTGAAACGCTTGGTCAGGCCTTCGACGACGATCATCGCTCAATGCTCCCGGTCATGGCGGTTGGCGCGTGCCTCAAGGCGGTGTTGCAGGTGCGCCAGAAGGCTGGCCAGCACCCAGTAGATCAGCGCGGCGGCCAGGTACATCGTGAACACTTCGAAAGTGCGTGCGGTGATCAGCTGGGCCTGGCGGAACAGTTCGGGCACCTGGATGGTGGCCGCCAGCGCGGTGTCCTTGACCAGCGAGATGAAGCTGTTGCCCAGCGGCGGCAGGGCGGTGCGCATGGCCTGCGGCAGGATCGTGCGGCGCAGCGCCTGGGCGCGAGTCATGCCCAGGCTGGCGCAGGCTTCCCACTGGCCCCGGTCGATCGAAGCGATGGCCGCGCGCAGGATTTCACAGGCGTAGGCGGCCATGTTCAGGGAAAAGCCGATCAGCGCGGCGGGCAACGGGTCGAGCTCGATGCCGACCTGGGGCAGGCCGTAATAGATCAGGAACAGTTGCACCAACAGCGGCGTGCCGCGAAAGAACGACACGTAGATCCGCGCCAGCCAGCTCACCGGCCACAGGCGCGACAAGCGCATCAGCGCCAGGGCAAAACCCAGCAGCAGCCCGAAGCACATGCCGCCGACGCTGAGGATGACGGTGAAGTACGCGCCCTTGAGCAGAAACGGCAGCGAGTCGAGGGCCAGCTGCAGGCTTTGCTCGATCATTGCGTGACGTCAGCCCCGAAGTATTTCTGCGACAGCGCCGCCAGGGTGCCATCGGCCTTGAGCGCGGCCAGGGCCTTGTTCAGCGCGTCCAGCAGCTCCGGCTCGCCCTTGCGCACGGCGATGCCCGATTCCAGGCGCGAGAAGGCTTCGCCTGCCAAAGCGGTGTTCGGCGCCTTCTTGGTGTATTCCAGCGCGGCCAGACGGTCGATGAGGATGGCGTCGATGCGGCCGACCGCAAGGTCCTGGAATTTGACCGGGTCATCGTTGTAGGTGCGTACGTCGGCCTTCGGCACTTCCTTGCGCAGCCATTGCTCGTAGTTGGTGCCAAGGCCCACGCCGACTTTCTTGCCGTTCAGGTCTGCGGCGCCTTTGATGGCCAGCGTGTCGAGGTTTTTCTTCAGCACCAGGGCCTGTATACCGGAAATCGTGTAGGGGGTGGAGAAATCGTACTTCTGCTTGCGCTCATCGGAAATGGTCACCTGGTTGACCACCACGTCCAGACGCTTGGAAGCGAGGGCGGCGAGAATGCCGTCCCAGGGCGTGGGTTGCAGCTTGACCTTGACACCCATCTGCTTGGCCAATGCTTCGGACAGCTCCACTTCGAAGCCGCTGAGCTTGCCCTTTTCGTCGACGAAGCTGAACGGCGGATAGGTGCCCTCCAGGCCGACGTTGAGCACGCCTTTGTCCTGGATGGTCTTGAGCTGTTCGCCGGCCGAGGCCTGGCCCGCCAGACCGACGCCCAACAGCAGGGCCAAGGCGGTGGTGAGGAGCGGTTTGCCGAGTCTGATCATGGAGTGCCCTGCGTATGGGAGGTAGAAGTGGCTGGCGACGATACAGCGCCGTGTCCGGGGGCGGGAAAGACGCAATCGATCTGTGCTTATGCACGCGCCGCTGCATTCTTCACTGGCCGTAGCGTAGACCAGTAAATGCCGACGGCTGTAAAGACGGTTCGATATTGCGATTTGTCCGTCATGGGCGACGACACCTCATATCTGTTGCTGGATGGAGTCTGGCATTGAGTGGCATCTGGATAGCGCGGCTCTCATCGGAGCGCGACCGGCGCGCCTACAGGCTAGATTGTCGTAGAGTAATGGCCACTTTCCAACAATCGCCCCCGACCTGCGGCAGGAGCACACCGTGAGCCAACACCCTTCGACCAGCCAGTGGCAGCTTCCGACCATCGTCAGCGGGCTGCGCAACGCCCGCGACCAGTGGCGCACCCAGAACGGCCGCAGCAGCGGCGAGAAGGGCGGCCGCGAATTGCCCTCGCGCGAAGCCATCGGCGAGGTCTTCGAGCTGTTGCGCGGCGCGCTGTTTCCCATGCGTCTGGGGCCGGTCGATCTGCGCGAGGAAAGCGAAGACTTCTACGTCGGCCACACCCTAGACACGGCCCTGACCCTGCTGCTGACCCAGGCCCGTCTGGAGCTGCGCTACGCCGCGCGCCAAGAGAAGAGCGACGTGGCCAGCACCGATGCCCGTGCCCTGAGCCTGATCCAGGGGTTCGCCGCTGAGTTGCCGCACCTGCGCGTGCTGCTCGACACCGACGTGCTGGCCGCCTTCCACGGCGACCCCGCAGCCCGCAGCGTCGACGAGGTGCTGCTGTGCTACCCCGGCATCCTGGCCATCATCCACCACCGCCTGGCGCATCACCTGTACCGCGCCGGCCTGCCGCTGCTGGCGCGCATCGGCTCGGAACTGGCGCACTCGGCCACCGGCATCGACATCCATCCCGGTGCGCAGATCGGCCCGGGCTTCTTCATCGACCATGGCACGGGCGTGGTGATCGGCGAGACCGCCATCATCGGCGAGCGGGTGCGCATCTATCAGGCCGTGACCCTCGGCGCCAAACGCTTCCCGACCGATGAAACCGGCATGCTGCACAAGGGCCAGCCGCGCCACCCGATCGTCGAGGACGACGTGGTGATCTACGCCGGTGCCACCATCCTCGGACGTATCACCATCGGCCAGGGCTCGACCATCGGCGGCAACGTCTGGCTGACCCGCAGCGTGCCTGCACAGAGCAACATCACCCAGGCCAACCTGCAACTCGATTGCGACAGCACGCGCTGACCCGCCGCGCGTCCTCAGCCCCCGCCACAAGGGGGCTGAAGCCATTCGAGCAAGTACGGAACTTGCCCGTCGCGGCGCCTCTCTGACACTCACATCGACACGTGACGCCGGCTTGCCGTTCGGCCCGCTCGGGTCGCAATGGCGGGCGATCCATGTTTAACTTGAACGCTTGTTCAATATAAACGCGCTGGTCTGTTGCCGGTGTTCAACAGGAGGATTCCCTTTGCTGAACCCGTTCACTCCGAACGTTCCACCCCTCTTCGAGGTGCACTGCCCATGAGTGCATCGGTCCCTGAAACCGTTTCCGAAAAAGTCCGCATGAACCCGCCGGTGTTCTATTTCGCGGCGAGCGTCATCCTGCTGTTCGGCCTGGTGGTCATCAGCTTCCCGCAAGCGGCCGGCGACTGGCTGCTGGCGGCGCAGAACTGGGCGGCCAACACGGTCGGCTGGTATTACATGCTGGCCATGACGCTGTACCTGGTCTTCGTGGTGGTCACCGCCATTTCCGGCTACGGCAAGATCAAGCTCGGTGCCGACCACGACGAGCCCGAGTTCAGCTACCTGTCCTGGGCCGGCATGCTGTTCGCCGCCGGGATCAGCATCACGCTGTTCTTCTTCTGCGTCTCCGAACCGCTGACCCACATGCTGCAACCGCCGCAGGGCGAGGGCGGCACGGTCGAAGCCGGGCGCCAGGCGATGCAGATCCTGTTCCTGCACTGGGGCCTGCACGGCTGGGGCGTGTTCGCCTTCGTCGGCATGGCTCTGGCGTACTTCGCCTATCGCCACAACCTGCCGCTGGCCTTGCGTTCGGCGCTGTATCCGCTGATCGGCAAGCGCATCAACGGCCCGATCGGCTATGCGGTCGATGGCTTCGGCATCATCGCCACGGTGTTCGGCCTGGGCGCCGACCTGGGCTTCGGCGTGCTGCACCTCAACTCCGGGCTCGACTACCTGTTCGGCATCAGCCACAGCCAATGGGTGCAGGTGGGCCTGATCGTGCTGATGGTCGGCGCCGCCGTGGCGGTGGCCGTTGCCGGGGTGGAGAAGGGCGTGCGGGTGATGTCCGACATCAACCTGTTCCTGGCCTGCGCGCTGCTGCTGTTCGTGCTGTTCGCCGGCCCCACCCAGCACTTGCTCAACACCCTGATCCAGAACCTGGGCGATTACCTGGGCGCCTTGCCGAGCAAGAGCTTCGACGTCTACGCCTACGGTGACAACCGCGACTGGCTGGGCGGCTGGACGGTGTTCTACTGGGCCTGGTGGATCGCTTGGGCGCCCTTCGTGGGGCTGTTCATCGCGCGCATCTCCCGTGGCCGCACGATCCGCGAATTCGTCTTCGGCGTGCTGCTGATTCCGCTGGGTTTCACCCTGGCCTGGATGTCGATCTTCGGCAACAGCGCCCTCGACCAGGTGATCAACCACGGCATGGCGGCGCTCGGCCAGTCGGCCCTGGACAACCCGTCGATGACCCTCTACCTGCTGCTGGAAACCTACCCGTGGAGCAAGGCGGTGATCGCCGTCACGGTGTTCATCAGCTTCGTGTTCTTCGTCACTTCCGCCGACTCGGGCACCGTGGTGCTTTCGACGCTGTCGGCCAAAGGCGGCAGCGCCGACGAAGACGGGCCGAACTGGTTGCGCATCTTCTGGGGCGGCATGACCGCGCTGGTGACCATCAGCCTGCTGTTCGCCGGCAGCATCGACTCGCTGAAGTCGGCGGTGGTGCTGACTTCGCTGCCGTTCTCGCTGATTCTGCTGTGCATGATGTGGGGGCTGCACAAGGCCTTCTACCTCGAATCGCAGCGGCGCATCGCACAGATGCATTCGCTGGCACCGGTGGCCCAGGCGCGGCGCGGCAAAGGCCGCGGCGGCTGGCGTCAGCGCCTGAGCCAGGTGGTGCATTTCCCGTCGCGCGACGAGGTGTACCGCTTCATGGACGACGTGGTGCGCCCGGCCATCGGCGAGGTCACGGAAGTGTTCGAGCAGAAGGGTCTGACCATCATCACCCAGGACGATCCGGCGCACGATAACGTCAGCCTCAAGGTCGGCCACGGTGAGGAACAGCCGTTCACCTACCAGGTGCAGATGCGCGGTTATTTCACGCCGTCGTTCGCTTTGGGTGGACTGGGTTCGCAGGAACTGAAGAACCGCCGCTACTACCGCGCCGAGGTGCATCTGTCCGAAGGCAGCCAGGACTACGATCTGGTCGGCTACAGCAAGGAACAGATCATCAACGACATCCTCGACCAGTACGAACGGCACATGCAGTTCCTGCACCTGGTGCGTTGAGGCCAGCGGCAGCCTGGCGTTTTCCCTCCGGCCTGCCCTGCAGGCCAGCGCGGGTGATTCGGGAGACCGGTCACCCGCGCTTCGTTTCCGCGTCGCGGCCTTGCCGCGGGGCCCGCACCTCGCTCAAAACGGCGCATCGCCCAGGATCGTCGCGCGGTGCATCACGCGCCGCTGTGGGCGGTAGTCGTCCACCGCGTAATGCTGGGTCACGCGGTTGTCCCAGAACGCCACGTCGTCGGCCTGCCAACGCCAGCGCACGGTGAACTCCGGGCGCGTCGCGTGGGCGAACAACAGCTTGAGCAGGGCCTCGCTTTCGCTCGGCGCCAGCTCGTTGATGCGTGTGGTGAACCCTTCGTTGACGAACAGCGCCTTGCGTCCGCTGACCGGATGCGTACGCACCACCGGGTGCGACAGCGGCGGGTGGTCGCGACGGGTGGCTTCCCAGCGCGCCAGGTCCTCGGCGGTGCTGCCGAAGCGCTCCAGCGGGAAGGAATGGGTGAAGTCGTGGGTGGCGGTCAGCCCATCCAGCAAGCCGCGCAACGGCGCCGACAACGCTTCGAACGCCGCGATGCCGCTGGCCCACAAGGTATCGCCGCCGTAGGCCGGCACCTGCTTGGCGGCGAGCACCGCGCCCAGGGCCGGGGTCGGCAGGAAGGTCACGTCGGTGTGCCAGATGGCGTTGTCGCGCACATCGGTCACGGCGGTGTCGAGAATCAGCACTTGCGGGGTGTCGGCGACCTTCGGGTAGATCGGGTGCACGTGCAGGTCGCCGAACTGGGCGGCGAAGCGCGCCTGCCGCTCGGGTGTCAGCGGCTGGTCGCGAAAGAACAGCACCTGGTGGTCGAGCAGAGCCTGCTCGATGGCATCGCGCTGCGCCGGGGAGAGGTCCGCGGCCAGGTCGACACCGCTGATCTGCGCGCCCAGGGCGGTGCCCAGGGGAGTGATGCTCAGTGCCATGGAAGTCTCCAGCGTCGTCAGGATGGGGGTCGAGGTGTCGAAAGGGCGTTGGCGGCCCGGGCCTGCTGCGTTGTCCGCAGCCTTGGCCCGCTCGTCGAAGCTGGTGCCAGCGCCCGATGCGTCAATGGGTGGCGCCGTGCCAGGGCACCAGCTTGCGTTGCAGGGCGCGCAGGCCCATCTCCAGGGCGAAGGCGATCGCTGCGATCAGCACGATGCCCAGCACCACCACGTCGGTGACCAGGAACTGCGCCGCCGACTGCACCATGAAGCCCAGGCCGCGGGTGGCGGCGATCAGCTCGGCAGCCACCAGGGTCGACCAGCCGACACCCAGGCCGATGCGGATGCCGGTGAGGATGTCGGGCAGGGCGCTGGGCAGGATCACGTGTTTGATCAGTTGCAGCCGAGTGGCGCCCAGCGACTGCGCCGCGCGCAGCCTGACCGGGTCGACCGTGCGCACGCCGGTGGCCGTGGCGATGGCGATCGGTGCGAAGATCGCCAGGTAGATCAGCAGCACCTTGGACAGCTCGCCGATGCCGCACCAGATCACGATCAGCGGCAGGTAGGCCAAGGGCGGGATCGGCCGGTAGAACTCGATCAGCGGGTCGAAGATGCCGCGCGCCACGCGGTTGTAGCCGATGGCGATGCCGATCGGGATCGCGCTCAGCGTGGCCAGCAGCAGGGCCAGGCCGATGCGTCCCAGGCTCGCGCCCAGGTGCTGCCAGAGGCTGGCCTCCATGTAGCCCTGGCTGAGCAACTGCCCGGCCTTGGCGACGACATCGCCGGGCGAGGGCAGGAACAACGGCTCCACCCAGCCGGCAGCCGTGACCAGCCACCAACTGGCCAACAGGCTGAGCACGGTGAGCACGCTGATCCAGCGAGTGGGCAGGCTGCGCCGACGTCGCGCGGCGGCGGGCCGGGGCGTGTCGGTGGCGCGGGTCAAGGGCAGTTCCAGGCTGTTCATGCGCGCTCCTGCCGACGTGCTTCGAGGCGTTGATCGAAGACCTTGGCCAGCACGTGTTCGCGGGTGGCGATGAAGGCCGGGTCGGACTTGATCGCCCGGGCCGACTCACCGGCGGCGTAGCGCTGGCCGAAGTCCAGTCGCAGGCGCTCGACGATGCGCCCAGGCTCGGGCGCCAGCAGCACCAGGTCGGTGGCCAGGAACACCGCTTCCTCGATGTCGTGGGTGATCAGGAAGATCGGCTTGGCGGTGCGCTGCCAGATTTGCAGCAGCAGTTCCTGCACTTGCTCACGGGTAAAGGCGTCCAGGGCGCCGAACGGCTCGTCCATCAGCAGCACCCGTGGGTCGGCGGCCAGTGCGCGGGCCAACCCCACGCGCTGCTGCTGCCCGCCCGACAGCTGCCAGATGCGCCGCTCGGCAACGCCGGCCAGGTCCACCAGATCGAGCATTTCGCGCGCCTTGGCTTCACGCCCGGCGCGCGGCACGCCGGCCAATGCCAGACCGAAGGCGACGTTGCCCAGCACATCCTGCCAGGGCAGCAGGCCGTGGGCCTGGAACACCACGCCGCGCTCGGCGCTCGGCCCGTCGATCGGTACGCCGTCCAGGCTGATGCGCCCGGCGCTGGGCGCGACGAAGCCGGCGATCAGATTCAGCAGCGAAGTCTTGCCGCTGCCCGACGGGCCGAGGGCCACCAGCAACTGGCGCGGCCCCAGGCTCAGGTTGATGTCGTCCAGCACCGGGGTGGCGGCGCCGGGGTACTGGGCGCTGACGTGCGTCAGTTCGAGCAAGGCCATGGCGGGCTCCCGGTCGGTTGCGGTAGATGCGTGGTCAGTGGGGAATGAACTGCGCGCTGACGTAGGGTGCGTAGTCGGGCAGCACGGCGTCGACCTTGCCCTGTTCCTTGAGGAAGGTGGCGGTGTCGGTCAGCGCCTGGGTGGTGGGCGCACCGAGCGCCGTGGCCTGGTCGGCCGCCAGCGGGTAGACGTTGCCCTGCAACAGCAGCGGAATGTCGCTCGGCTTGGCCCCGGACAGGCGCGCCACCTTGCTCACGTTGTCGGGGTTGGCCAGCCAGGCGTTCGGGTCTTGGCGGTAGGCGGCGTAGGCATCGAGGGTGACCTTGGCGAAAGCCTTGACCACGTCCGGGTGCTGGGCGGCGAAGTCCTTGCGCACGATCCACGCATCGAAGGTCGGCGCCCCCTTGCTGGCCAGTTCGCCGGAGGTCACCAGTACCTTGCCGGTTTCCTTGGCCACGCCCAGGGCCGGGTCCCACACGTAGGTGGCGTCGATGTCGCCGCGCTTCCAGGCGGCGATGATGGCGGGCGGCGCCAGGTTGAGGATCTGCACCTTGGCCGGGTCGATGTTCCACTGCTTGAGCGCGGCCAGCAGGCTGTAGTGGCCGGTGGAAACGAAGGGTACGGCGATCTTCTTGCCGATCAATGCCTGTGGGCTGTCGATGCCGTTGCGCGCCACCAGTGCCTCGCCGGCGCCGATCTGGGTGGCGATGAGGAAGGTTTCGATCGGCAGCTTGCGCGTGGCGGCGGCGGCCAGGGGGCTGGAGCCCAGGTAGCCGATCTGCACGTCGCCCGAGGCCACGGCGGTGATCACGTCGGCGCCGTTGTCGAACTTGCGCCAGTCGATGCTGGCCTTGCTGGATGTCTCATAGGCGCCGTCGGCCTGAGCGACCTTGGCAGGGTCGACGGTGGTCTGGTACGCCACGGTAAGGTCGGCGGCCTGGGCCATCCAGCTGGCGCCGAGCAGGCTGAGGGTGGCGAACAGGCGCAAGGGGGCGAAGGCGATCATCGAGCATTCCTCATCGTGGGCGGGGGTGCAATGGCGATGAGACTAAATGATCTAAGAAATGCTTAATAAATAACTTTTAAGAATTAGCTTAGGCATAGCTTCGAAGGCGGGATGCCTATCGGAAGACGGGCGTCAGGTGGGTTGAAAAGAGTCAAGGTGGCCGTGGACAGTGACGGTGGTAGTGAGTTTTTGGAATAAATCAATTCTTGCTTAAACCGCTTCTCTATAAGCGTTCCGACCTTATTCCAGAAAAATCTTACCGATTATCGTAACAAGCGTTCTGGTTTTATTGGATTGTCATTATTCTGTAGCGCAATTGGCGTATTAGACCAAAGTCGCGAAACGATCTGTAACGATTGACTTCGCCCGGATGCTTTGGCGCTAATCGCCAACCACGATGAGCCTGGCAACAGACCCGGCCTTCGCGAAGCACAAAAATTAGAACGTAGAGGAGCACTTCATGTACAAGTCGAGTCTGGCCCTGGCCGTGACCTTGGGGATTTTTGCGCAACAGGCTGCCGCAGCGGGCTTCGTCGAAGACAGCAAACTGTCGCTCAGCTCGCGCACCATGTATTTCAACAACGACAACCGCGACGGCGGTGCCGACAACCGTGAGTCGGGCCAGGGCTTCAAGCTCGACTACCTGTCCGGCTTCACCCAAGGCACCGTCGGTTTCGGTGTCGACGTTCAGGCCCTGTGGGGTATCCACCTGGACGGCGGCCGTGGCTATCACCCGAACAACAGCTCGTTCTTCCCGAGCGAGAGCAATGGCTCGGCGGTCGATCAGTGGTCGCGCATCGGCGGCAACGCCAAGGCACGCTTCTCCAAGACCGAGGCGCACTTCGGTAGCGCGCTGGCACCGGCCTTGCCGATCCTGGTCTCGAACGATGGTCGTCTGCTGCCGCAGACCTTCGAAGGCGCCACCATCCAGTCGAAGGAAATCGACAACCTGACCGTCAACGCCGGCCAGCTGACCCACGCCATGGGCCGTGCGTCGAGCAACCACACGGGTCTGTCGGTCGCCGGCGCTACCGAAGACAGCAACAAATTCCGTTACGGTGGCCTGGACTACAAGCTCACCAAAGACCTGACCCTGCAGTACTACTACTCGAACCTGGAAGACTTCTACAAACAGCACTTCCTCGGCGCGACGTACCTCTATCAAATCGACAAGGACCAGTCGTTCAAGACCGATCTGCGCTGGTTCGACAGCAGCAGCGATGGCAAGAACGGCCAAGCCGGCTACCGCTTCAACAACAACGGCGGCTACGGCAAGACGCCAGGCGAGGTCGACAACAAGACCTGGTCGGCGATCTTCACCTACACCTTGGGCGGCAACTCGTTCCTGTTGGGCCACCAGCGCGTCAACGACGACGGCGGCTTCGTCTGGCTCAACCAGGGCAGCCTGGCCAACGAAGGCGCGGGCGGTTCGAGCTTCTACCTGTTCACCGACAGCATGATCAACCAGTTCGCCAAGGCCGGTGAGAACACCACCTTCGGTCAGTACGCCTACGACTTCGCAGGCCTGGGCGTTCCGGGCCTGAAGGCGTCGGTCTCCTACCTCAAGGGCGAAGACGGCAAGAACGCCAACGGCAACGGTACCTTCAGCGAGTGGGAACGCGATGCGCGGATCGACTACGTGATCCAGCAAGGCCCGCTCAAAGGCCTGGGTACCAGCCTGCGCCACGGTGTCTACCGCGGTGCTGGCACCAGCTCCCTGGCGGACCAGGACCAGACCCGTCTGATCTTCAACTACACCTACAACTTCCTGTAAGGCGTAGTTGGAAAGCGAAAAGCCCTGCCGGGTGCATCATGCTGTTCATCTAAGCGACTAGGGCCGCTTTGCGGCCCATCGCGGCTGAAGCCGCTCCTACAGGGTATGCGGTCATCGCGGCTGAAGCCGCTCCTACAGGGTATGCGGCCGTCGCGGCTGAAGCCGCTCCTACAGAAGATGCGTTCCTTGTAGGAGCGGCTTCAGCCGCGATGGGCTGCAGAGCAGCCCCAATGGCAGCGACTCAGCTTAATCGAACAGAATTGTGCTCGCTGCAGGGCTTTTTTACGGGTCGAGTTTTATATCGCCAAAAGCTATAAGCAAATCTTTATTGATTCTTTTTTATTTAACTTGGGTTCAGGCAAAGTGTTTTCCATCTGGTAGAGAACAGCACAGGAAACGCCTCCATGAGCCTCAAACTCGGCGACATCGCCCCCGATTTCGAACAGGACTCCACCCTCGGCAACCTGCGCTTCCACGAGTGGCTGGGCGACAGCTGGGGCGTGCTGTTCTCGCACCCGGCCGACTTCACCCCAGTGTGCACCACCGAACTTGGCCTGACCGCCAAACTGAAGGAAGAATTCGACAAGCGCGGCGTCAAGGCGATTGCCCTGTCGGTCGACCCGGCCGAGTCCCACCATCGCTGGATCGACGACATCAACGAAACCCAGCAGACCCAGGTCAACTTCCCGATCATCGCCGACGCCGACCGCAAGGTGTCCGACCTCTACGACCTGATCCACCCCAATGCCAACGACACCCTCACCGTACGCTCGCTGTTCGTCATCGACCCGCAGAAGAAAGTGCGCCTGACCATCACCTATCCGGCCAGTACCGGACGCAACTTCCACGAAATCCTGCGGGTGATCGATTCGCTGCAACTGACCGACAGCCACAAGGTGGCGACGCCGGGCAACTGGCAACAAGGTGACGACGTGGTGATCGTGCCTTCGCTGAAGGACGAAGACGAAATCAAACGACGCTTCCCCAAAGGCTATCGCGCCGTCAAACCTTACCTGCGCCTGACCCCGCAACCGGATCGTTGATCGCTGCACCGTGGTACCGCTTCAAGCCAAACAGGGATTTTCGGGCCGTTTCAACGGCCCTTTTTTTTGCTTGGGCGAAACGCGGCGTCGCATAGATCTTGAAAGAATAACCAAATGAATAAATATGATTTCTAGATATATACGCGGGCTGGTAACGTCAGCACCATCTACTTGAGGAAGCGTTGCCATGTTAGTCGTCGCCATCGGGGGAAGCCCCAGCACCCGCTCACGTACAGGCGTACTGCTCGAGCAGACGCAACGTTGGTTGCAAGAGCGCGGCGTCGAAGTGGTGACGTTCCAGGTACGTGATTTCGCTGCCGAAGACTTGCTCCACGCCCGCTTCGACAGCCCACAGGTCAAGCACTTCCAAGACACCGTGGCCGAGGCCGATGGCGTGATCGTGGCGACGCCGGTGTACAAGGCTTCGTTCTCCGGCGCCTTGAAGACCCTGCTCGACCTGTTGCCCGAACGTGCTCTGGAACACCGCATCGTGCTGCCCATCGCCACCGGCGGCAGCATCGCCCACATGCTGGCGGTGGACTACGCCCTCAAACCGGTGCTGTCTGCACTGAAGGCGCAGGAGACCCTGCACGGGATCTTCGCCGACGACAGCCAGATCGGCTACGCACAAGGCGACACCCCGGTGCGCCTGGACGGCGCCTTGCAGGCTCGCCTGCTGGATTCGCTGGAAACCTTCCACCAGGCGTTGGCCCGTCGTCCGCGACCGGTCGCGCCAGGCGCGCTGAACGAACGGCTGATCAGCGCTCGCTGGAGCATCTGACCGCCACACACTGTTTTTCCACCTTACTCGCCCGCCAACGGGCAAGCAGGTGCAACCCGAACCTCACTCGTACAGGAGAGCGCCAATGCGCACCGTCTTCTTGCGTCGTGGTCTGGTCGCCCTGTTTGCGGCGGCCGTGTCCTTCGGCGTCATCACCCAAGCCCAGGCCGAAACCCTGCGCATCGGCTATCAGAAATACGGCACCCTGGTACTGCTCAAGGCCAAGGGCACGCTGGAAAAGCGCCTGGCCGAGCAGGGCATCCAGGTGCAGTGGAACGAATTTCCCGGCGGCCCGCAGTTGCTCGAGGGGCTCAACGTCGGCTCGATCGACTTCGGCGTGACCGGCGAAACCCCGCCCGTGTTCGCCCAGGCCGCCGGCGCCGACCTGCTCTACGTGGCCTACGAGCCGCCCGCGCCGCATAGCGAGGCGATCCTGGTGCCGAAGGATTCGAAGATCCAGTCGGTGGCCGAGCTCAAGGGCAAGAAAGTCGCCTTGAACAAAGGCTCCAACGTGCACTACCTGCTGGTGCGTGCCCTGCAGGACGCCGGCCTGAAATACAGCGACATCCAGCCGGTGTACCTGCCTCCCGCCGATGCCCGCGCCGCCTTCGAACGCGGCAGCGTCGACGCCTGGGTGATCTGGGACCCGTACCAGGCTGCCGCCGAGCGACAGCTGCAGGCACGCACCCTGCGCGACGGCGACAAGCTGGTCGACAACCACCAGTTCTATCTGGCCTCGCGCAGCTACGCGAACCAGCATCCCGCCGTGATCAGCGCCTTGGTCGAAGAAGTGAACAGCGTCGGCCAATGGGCCCAGGCCCATCCGCAGGAAGTCACCGCGCAGGTCGCTCCGCTGCTGGGCCTGCCTGCCGACATCACCCTGACTTCGATGGAGCGCCAAGGCTTCGGTGCCCGGTTGATCACCCCTGAAGTGGTCGCCGCGCAGCAGAAGATCGCCGACACCTTCCAGGCCCTGAAGCTGATTCCCAAGCCCTTGAGCATCAAGGACGTGATCTGGACCCCACCTGCCAAGGTCGCCACTGCGCCTTGATTCGATCCTGCCCTGCGGCGCGCTGTCGGCAGGGCCACTCTTGAGGAGACCGCTCCAATGAGCCTGAACATTTTCTGGTTCCTGCCCACCCACGGTGACGGCCATTACCTGGGTACCGCCGAAGGCGCCCGCGCCGTCGACCACGGCTATCTGCAACAGGTGGCCCAGGCCGCCGACCGTCTGGGCTTCGGCGGCGTGCTGATCCCTACCGGGCGCTCTTGCGAAGACTCCTGGCTGGTGGCCGCGTCGTTGATTCCGGTGACCCAGCGCCTGAAGTTCCTGGTCGCGCTGCGCCCCGGCATCATCTCGCCCACCGTGGCCGCGCGCCAGGCGGCGACCCTCGACCGCCTGTCCAACGGCCGCGCGCTGTTCAACCTGGTCACCGGCGGCGACCCGGACGAGCTGGCCGGCGATGGTCTGCACCTGAACCACGAAGAGCGTTATGAGGCATCAGTCGAGTTCACCCGCATCTGGCGCAAGGTGCTCGAAGGCGAGTCGGTCGACTACGACGGCAAGCACATCCAGGTCAAAGGCGCCAAGCTGCTCTACCCACCGGTACAGCAACCACGCCCGCCGCTGTATTTCGGCGGCTCCTCGGCCGCCGCGCAGGACCTGGCCGCCGAGCAGGTCGAGCTGTACCTGACCTGGGGCGAGCCGCCGGCGGCGGTAGCGGAAAAGATCGCCCAGGTGCGCGCCAAGGCCGCCGCCCAGGGCCGCGAGGTGCGCTTCGGCATCCGCCTGCATGTGATCGTGCGTGAAACCAACGCCGAAGCCTGGGCTGCCGCCGACCGTCTGATCGCGCACCTGGACGACGACACCATCGCCCGTGCCCAGGCGTCCCTGTCGCGCTTCGACTCGGTGGGCCAGCAGCGCATGGCCGCCCTGCATGGCGGCAAACGCGACAATTTGGAAGTCAGCCCCAACCTGTGGGCCGGCGTGGGCCTGGTGCGTGGCGGCGCCGGCACCGCGCTGGTCGGCGACGGGCCGACGGTGGCGGCGCGGGTCAAGGAATACGCCGAGCTGGGCATCGACACCTTCATCTTCTCGGGTTATCCACACCTGGAGGAATCCTACCGGGTCGCCGAATTGCTGTTCCCGCATCTGGACGTGCAGCGCCCCGAGCAACCCAAGGCGGGCGGCTACGTGAGCCCGTTCGGCGAGATGGTGGCCAACGACATCCTGCCCAAAGCCGCGTCGCAGAGCTGAGGGGCCGAGCATGAGCCGAACGACTACGAACACGCTCGCCCAGCGTCTGGCGCCCTGGGCCCTGCCGGTGCTGCTGCTGGCGCTGTGGCAACTGGCGGTGACCGCCGGCTGGCTGTCGACGCGCATCCTGCCTGCGCCGAGCGCGGTGGTCAGCGCCGGCGTCGAGCTGGTGCGCAGCGGCGAGATCTGGACGCACCTGGCCATCAGCGGCTGGCGCGCCGGGCTGGGCTTCTTCATCGGCGGCAGCATCGGCCTGGTGCTGGGCTTCATCACCGGCCTGTCGAACTGGGGCGAGCGCCTGCTCGACAGCTCCGTGCAGATGATCCGCAACGTGCCGCACCTGGCGTTGATCCCCTTGGTGATCCTGTGGTTCGGCATCGACGAGTCGGCGAAGATCTTCCTGGTCGCCTTGGGCACGTTGTTCCCGATCTACCTGAACACCTACCACGGCATTCGCAGCGTCGACCCGGCCCTGGTGGAGATGGCGCGCAGCTACGGCCTGTCGGGCTTCGGCCTGTTCCGTCAGGTGATCCTGCCCGGAGCCCTGCCGTCGATCCTGGTCGGCGTGCGCTTCGCCCTGGGCTTCATGTGGCTGACCCTGATCGTCGCCGAAACCATTTCGGCCAATGCCGGCATCGGTTATCTGGCGATGAACGCCCGCGAGTTCCTGCAAACCGACGTGGTGGTGCTGGCCATCGTGCTCTACGCCGTGCTCGGCAAACTCGCCGACCTCGCCGCCCGCGGCCTGGAACGGGCCTGGCTGCGCTGGCATCCGGCCTACCAAGTGCAGAAGAAGGAGGGCGCATGACCGTGCTCGAATCACAACCGGCGCAGCTGCTGCGCGGCATTCCCCTGGCGGTCCAGCAACTGCGCAAGACCTTCGGCCAACGCGACGTGCTGCAAGGCATCGACCTGCAGATTCCGGCCGGGCAGTTCGTCGCCATCGTCGGGCGCAGCGGCTGCGGCAAGAGCACCCTGCTGCGCTTGCTGGCCGGTCTCGACCAACCCTCCGCCGGGCAATTGCTGGCCGGCGCCGCGCCACTGGCCCAAGCCCGCGAGGAAACCCGGCTGATGTTCCAGGAGGCGCGGTTGCTGCCCTGGAAGAAAGTCATCGACAACGTCGGCCTGGGCCTGAGCGGCGACTGGCGCGCCCAGGCCTTGCAAGCCTTGCAGGCGGTAGGCCTGGAAGAGCGCGCCAACGAGTGGCCGGCGGCGCTGTCCGGTGGCCAGAAGCAGCGTGTGGCGCTGGCCCGCGCGCTGATCCACAGACCGCGCCTGCTGTTGCTCGACGAACCGCTCGGCGCGCTGGATGCGCTGACCCGCATCGAAATGCAGCAACTGATCGAGCGGCTCTGGGGCGAACACGGTTTCACCGTATTGCTGGTCACCCACGACGTCCACGAAGCCGTGGCCGTGGCGGACCGGGTGATCCTCATCGAAGACGGCGCCATCGGCCTGGACCTGGAAATCGACCTGCCACGCCCCAGGCAGCACGGCTCGCCGCGCCTGGCGGAGCTGGAAAGCGAAGTGTTGAACCGCGTCATGTCGCTGCCGGGCGCCGAGCCTGCCGCAGAACCTGTCGCGCCTTTGCCCACGCAGTTGCGTTGGGCGCTCTGAATCACTCCCGTTGTTTCCCTACTCAAGGAATACCGTCATGACCATCAAAGCGATCAACGTCCGTAACCAGTTCAAAGGCACCGTGAAGGAAATCCTCGAAGGCCCGGTCCTGTCGGAAATCGACGTGCAGACCGCCTCCGGCGTGGTGACCTCGGTGATCACCACCCGCTCGGTGCGCGAGCTGGAATTGCAGGTAGGCAGCGAGGTGATCGCCTTCGTCAAATCGACCGAAGTGTCCATCGCCAAACTGTGAGCGCGGGCCTGTGGGCGTGGCCGGTCCGGCCGCGCCTGCGTGGCTAGCGTTTGGGTAGGTGGGGCGCAAGGTACAAGCCCAGATACGCCTCGAATACCCGCATCCCTTCCTCGGCCATGCGCGGCGTGATGCGTTCGTGCAGTTGGATCGAGCGTGCATAGACCCGGTCGCTGAGCGCCATCGCCAAGGCGAACACGTCCATGTCCTCGGGCAGCGCCGGCAGCTGGAAATGCCGGTCGAACACGGCCCGCATCAAGCCGTCCAGTTCCACGTCATGCTGCCGATCGGCACTGCTCACCTCACTCAAGCCATGCTGGGCCAGGATCAACTGGCGTGCGGCGGCGTCCTCGCCATAGATGGCCTGGGTGCGGCGCTCGATCAGGCGTGCCAGGTCGTGCCAGGTGTACAGGGTGTCGGGTTCGATGGGGGCTTGCAGGGCCGCGCGGAAGGCGCGGTGGATATCGGCGGTCAGGGCCTGCAGCAGGGCCGGAACGCTGGCGAAGAAGTGGTACACCGACGAAGGCGGGATCTGCGCGCGTTCAGCCACGCTGTAGATCGACAAACCGCCGACGCCTTGCTCGGACAACAGCTCGCGCGCCGCGGCGAGGATCGTCTCGATCCTCGCCTGGCTGCTGGCCCGCGGCCGGCGCAGGCCCGCAACGCGGTTCATCAGGTGCTGATGGCCAGGATGCTGGCCTGATAGGAGCCGACGAACAGGTCGAAATCACCGACTTCCTCCTGCTCCAGGCGCGTCTGTTCGACCAGGGAATTGCGTGCCAGGGCTTCGAAGTGCTGCTGGCGCTCGGCATCCAGCGGCTTGCTGCGCAGGGCCTCGGCGTGGGCCAGGGTCTGGCGCATGGAGAACGCGCTGAAGCCTTCGCCGTGCTGCTGCATGGCGGCCAGCACACGCGCCGATGGGGTCAGGGAGGCATCTTCGACCTTGGCCTGTTGCAGGGCCAGGGCGTTGACATGCTCGTCGCTGCCTTGGCTCTGGTCCAGCAGCTTGGCGAACGGCGCGATGCGCGCGAGCAGCTCGTCGGCCCATTGCTTCATGGCGATCGCCTGGCCGTCGCGGTGCAGTTCCAGCCCCGGGCGGCGACCTTCCTTGACCACGGCGAGGAAATTGTTCGAGCACTGTGCGCATTCGCCGTTGGTCAGCTGTGGGCTGTCGTCCAGCGCACAGAGCAGCAGGAAGGCGTCGAGGAAACGCGATTGCGGCAGGTCGATGCCCGTCGGCAGGAAGGGGTTGATGTCCAGGCAGCGTACTTCGACGTACTGCACGCCGCGTGCGACCAGGGCCTGGATCGGGCGTTCGCCGGTGTAGGCGACGCGCTTGGGGCGGATGTTGGAGTAATACTCGTTTTCGATCTGCAGCACGTTGGTGTTGAGCTGTACCCATTCGCCGTCCTTGTGCGTGCCCACCTCGACGTAGGGCGGATAGGGCGTGGCCACGGCGCGGCGCAGGCTGTCGGTGTAGCTTTCCAGGTCGTTGTAGCACGGCGTGAGGGACGCCTGGGCTTCGCTCTGGTAACCCAGGTCGCTCATGCGCAGGCTGGTGGCGTAGGGCAGGTACAGGGTATTGGCGTCGAAGGTCTCGAGCTGGTGCGCGCGGCCGCGCAGGAAGCCTGCGTCCAACGCCGGCGAGGCGCCGAACAGGTACATCAACAGCCAGCTGTAGCGACGGAAGTTGCGGATCAGGCCGATGTACATGCGCGACTGGAAATCGCGGTCGCTTTGCGCGCTGCCCTCGTCGGCGCGCAGCAGCGGCCACAGGGCTTCGGGCAAGGAGAAATTGTAGTGGATGCCGGCGATGCACTGCATGGTGCGGCCGTAGCGCAGGGCCAGGCCCTTGCGGTACACGTGCTTGAGCTGGCCGATGTTCGAGGTGCCGTACTCGGCGATCGGGATGTTTTCCTCGGTCGGCAACGGGCAGGGCATCGAAGGGCTCCACAGGTACTCGTCGCCGAGCCTTGTGTAGACGAAACGGTGGATCTCTTCGAGCTGGTCCAGCACCTGGGCCGGATCGGCCAGGGCGGGGGTGATGAATTCGAGCAGCGACTCGGAGTAGTCGGTGGTGATCTGCTCGTTGGTCAGCGCCGAACCCAGGGTGTGCGGGTGCGGCGTCTGGGCCAGGCGGCCGTCGGCGGTCACCCGGAGGCATTCACGTTCGATGCCGTGAAGGCACTGCGCGAGCAGAGGAAGATTGGCGCCGAGCAGGCTCAGGCGGCGGTTGAGGAGGTCGCTCAAGATGAATTCCTTCACGCGTCAGTCGCCCCAATATGGGGGTAGAGGTGACGGTCTACAAGGGTAGGTAAAAAGGAACTGGCGTGGTCGCCTGATTACGTGTTCCAGCAGTGCCCCAGCACCATCGGGCGTACCCTCGAAAAGTACCGTAGATACCCGTTGGTGAGCTAGCGGCAGAAGAAGGTTCCCCACGCGTCGCCGACGTGCCTGTCGCATGCTGGCACGTCGGCGTCGAGGGTCACTTCTTCTTCAGTTGCCGGGCATTGGCGAACAGCGACGCCATGGCGTTGTTGGCCGGTGCCGGGGTGGCGGTTTCACGCGGGCGCGGCGCCTGCTGCGGGCGGTTGCCGGCACTGCCACGGTTGCCGCCGCGCGGGCCGTCGACCTTCTCGCCGGGGGTATCGCCCATGCGCATCGACAGGCCCACGCGCTTGCGCGGGATGTCCACTTCCATGACCTTGACCTTGACCACGTCACCCGCCTTGACCGCTTCGCGCGGGTCTTTGACGAACTTCTCCGACAGCGCCGAGATGTGCACCAGGCCGTCCTGATGCACGCCGATGTCGACGAAGGCGCCGAAGTTGGTGACGTTGGTCACCACGCCTTCGAGGATCATGCCCGGTTGCAGGTCCTTGAGGTCTTCGACGCCGTCCTGGAAGGTCGCGGTCTTGAATTCCGGGCGCGGGTCGCGGCCGGGCTTGTCCAGTTCCTGGAGGATGTCGGTGACGGTCGGCAGGCCGAAGGTCTCGTCGGTGAAGCGCTTGGGGTCCAGGCGCTTGAGGAAGCCGCTGTCGCCGATCAGCGAGCGGATGTCGCGGTCGGTGTTGGCGGCGATGCGCTGCACCAGCGGGTAGGCCTCCGGGTGCACCGCCGAGGCGTCGAGCGGGTTGTCGCCGTTCATCACGCGCAGGAAGCCCGCGGCCTGCTCGAAGGTCTTCTCGCCCAGACGGCTGACTTTCTTCAGCGCCGCGCGGGTGGCGAACGGGCCGTTGGCGTCGCGGTGGGCGACGATGTTCTGCGCCAGGGTGGCGTTGAGCCCGGAGATGCGCGTGAGCAGCGCCACCGAGGCGGTGTTGACGTCCACGCCCACGGCGTTCACGCAGTCTTCGACCACCGCGTCCAGGCCGCGCGCCAGCTTCAATTGCGACACATCGTGCTGGTACTGGCCGACACCGATGGATTTCGGGTCGATCTTCACCAGCTCGGCCAGAGGATCCTGCAAGCGGCGGGCGATGGACACCGCGCCACGGATCGACACGTCCAGGTCGGGGAACTCGCGGGCGGCCAGTTCCGAGGCCGAATACACCGAGGCGCCGGCTTCGGAGACCATGACCTTGGTCATTTTCAGGGCCGGGTAAAGCTTGATCAGGTCGGCCGCCAGCTTGTCGGTCTCGCGGCTGGCGGTGCCGTTGCCGATGGCCAGCAGTTCCACCGAGTGCTTGGCGCACAGCGCGGCCAGCACGGCGATGGTGCGGTCCCAGTCGTTGCGCGGCGCATGCGGGTAGACGGTGGCGGTGTCGAGCAGCTTGCCGGTGGCATCGACCACGGCCACCTTGCAGCCGGTGCGCAGGCCCGGGTCCAGGCCCAGGGTGGTGCGCGGGCCGGCGGGGGCGGCCAGCAGCAGGTCGTGCAGGTTGTGGGCGAAGACGCTGATCGCCTCGCTTTCGGCCTTCTCGCGCAACTCGCCGAGCAGGTCGGTTTCCAGGCTGGTGTAGAGCTTGACCTTCCAGGTCCAGCGCACCACTTCGGCCAGCCATTTGTCGGCCGGGCGGCCCTGCTGCTCGATGCCGACGTGCTGGCCGATCATCAGCTCGCACGGGTGCAGCGTGCCGGGCAGCTCTTCGCCGACTTTCAGCGCCGCGCCCAGCACGCCTTCGTTGCGTCCGCGGAAGATCGCCAGGGCGCGGTGCGAGGGGACGTTGCGCAGCACTTCGTCGTGGGCGAAGTAGTCGCGGAACTTGGCGCCTTCCTCTTCCTTGCCGGGCACCAGACGGGCGCTGAGCACCGCTTCCTGCTTGAGGAAGGTGCGCAGCTTCTCGAGCAGCGCGGCGTCTTCGGCGAAACGCTCCATGAGGATGTACTTGGCGCCGTCCAGGGCGGCCTTGACGTCGGCCACGCCTTTGTCCGCGTCGACGAAGCGGGCCGCTTCGCTTTCCGGCCCGCGTTGCGGATCGTCGTAGAGGGTGTCGGCCAGCTCGCCGAGGCCCGCTTCCAGGGCGATCTGGCCCTTGGTGCGGCGCTTTTGCTTGTAGGGCAGGTAGAGGTCTTCGAGGCGCGTCTTGGTGTCGGCCAGGTTGATGTCACGGGCCAGCTCCGGGGTCAGCTTGCCTTGTTCCTGGATGCTGGACAGGATACTGGCACGGCGCTCGTCGAGCTCGCGCAGGTAGCGCAGGCGTTCGTCGAGGTGGCGCAACTGGGTGTCGTCGAGGCTGCCGGTGACTTCTTTGCGGTAACGGGCGATGAAGGGCACCGTCGAGCCTTCGTCCAACAGGGCCACGGCCGCCTCGACCTGTTGTGGGCGAACGCCCAGTTCCTCGGCGATACGGCTGTTGATGCTGTCCATGAAAACCACCTGACAATGTGTGAATACTGAAGGCCGCGAAAGGCGCCCGGCGCCGGCCGCTGCGATGAAAGCGGCGCATTATACCCATCGCGTCCAGCGTGCGGTGATAGCCTCGGGCCAGCGCCCGAGACGGGGAAGTGGCACCTGGGGAAAAATCTGTTAACAATGCACCGAGCACGTGGCTTTAGTGGCTACGCCATAATGCGCGCCGACAACAGAGGAGCTATCCATGAGTGGCACTGCAAACAACGTTGAAGGCGAGAAGATTCTCATCGTCGATGACGATCCCGGGCTGAGCAGCCTGCTCGAGCGTTTCTTCACCAGCAAGGGCTATCGCGTGCGTGCGGTGCCCAATGTCGAGCAAATGGACCGCTTGCTGGCGCGCGAAGTCTTCAACCTGGTGGTGCTCGACCTCATGCTTCCCGGCGAAGACGGTCTGTCGGCCTGTCGTCGGCTGCGTGCCTCGAACAATCAGATCCCGATCATCATGCTCACCGCCAAAGGCGACGAGCTGAGCCGCATCAAGGGCCTGGAGCTGGGCGCCGACGACTACCTGGCCAAGCCGTTCAACCCCGACGAGCTGGTCGCCCGCGTCAAGGCCGTGCTGCGCCGGCAGTCGCCCAGCGTGCCGGGCGCGCCAGGCAGCGAAGACGAAACCGTCACCTTCGGCGACTACGCGCTGTCGCTGGCCACCCGCGAGCTCAAGCGCGGCGACGAGACCCACATGCTCACCACCGGCGAGTTCGCCGTGCTCAAGGCGCTGGTCATGCACGCCCGCGAGCCGCTGACCCGCGACAAGCTGATGAACCTGGCCCGTGGCCGTGAATGGGATGCGCTGGAGCGCTCCATCGACGTGCAGATCTCGCGCCTGCGCCGCATGATCGAGCCCGACCCGTCCAAGCCGCGCTACATCCAGACGGTCTGGGGTGTAGGTTACGTGTTCGTGCCGGACGGCAACGCCGGCAAATGAAGCGCCGCCGGCAGGGCGACGGTCCAGTAGCAGGGCGATCCCCAGGGGTCGCCCTGCTTGCGTCTGCATCCATCCTGCCATTTCGTCGAGCGCGTCTCGGCCTTGTCCCACAGTAGTCGTACCGATGAAAACGCCCCTCTGGTTCCCGCAAAGCTTCTTCTCCCGCACCCTCTGGCTGGTGCTGATCGTCGTGCTGTTCTCCAAGGCGCTGACGTTGGTGTACCTGCTGATGAACGAGGACGTGCTGGTCGACCGCCAGTACAGCCACGGTGTGGCCCTGACCCTGCGCGCGTATTGGGCGGCGGACGAAGAGAACCGCGACCGCATCGCCGAAGCGGCCGGGCTGATCCGCGTGACCGGGGCCGGGGTGCCCGAGGGCGAGCAACACTGGCCGTACAGCGAAATCTACCAGCGCCAGATGCAGGCCGAACTGGGCGACGACACCGAGGTGCGGCTGCGCATCCACGCGCCGCCCGCGCTGTGGGTCAACGCGCCGAGCCTGGGGCCGGGCTGGCTCAAGGTGCCGCTGTACCCGCATCCGCTGCGCGGGCAGAAGATCTGGAACGTGCTCGGTTGGTTCCTGGCCATCGGCCTGTTGTCCACGGCATCGGCCTGGATCTTCGTGCGTCAGCTCAACCAGCCGCTCAAGCGCCTGGTGTTCGCCGCCCGGCAACTGGGCCAGGGGCGCAGCGTGCGCCTGCCGATCAGCGACACGCCCAGCGAAATGGCCGAGGTCTATCGCTCGTTCAACCAGATGGCCGAAGACGTCGAACAAGCCGGGCGCGAGCGCGAACTGATGCTGGCCGGAGTCTCCCACGACCTGCGCACACCGCTGACGCGGTTGCGCCTGTCGTTGTCGCTGATGGGCTCGGAGGGCGACCTGGCCGACGACATGGTGCGCGACATCGAAGACATGGACGCCATCCTCGATCAGTTCCTGGCTTTCATCCGCGACGGCCGCGACGAGCCGGTCGAAGAACTGGACCTCAACGACCTGATCCACGACGTGGTCGACCCCTACAACCAACCCGAGGAGCGGGTGCGGCTGTGCCTGGAGCCGATCCCGCCGTTCCCGCTGCGGCGGATATCGCTCAAGCGCATGCTCGACAATCTGATCGGCAATGCCCTGCATCATGCCGGGCAGGGCGTGGAAGTCGCGGCCTATGTGTCCGGCGACCACAGCGCGCCTTATGTGGTGCTGAGCGTGCTCGACCGCGGCACCGGCATCGACGAATCGGAACTGCAAAGCATCTTCAACCCGTTCATCCGTGGCGACCGGGCGCGGGGCGGCAAGGGCACCGGCCTGGGGCTGGCCATCGTCAAGCGGATCGCCGCGCAGCATGGCGGCAATGTCGAGCTGCGGAATCGCTCGGGCGGCGGTATCGAAGCGCGGGTGCGTTTACCCCTGGGGTTGATGCTGCCACGCAACGCTGTCTGATCCGCTGCGGCAATGAAAAGGCCCGATACGTATCGTAATGCTGTTCATTCAAGCGGCTAGGGCCGCAAGGCGGCCCAAATTAACACTGTTTCGGCTTAACTGACCGGCACTACGACCCGTATCGGCTCCCGTCGTTTTCAGCCTTTGCCTTTGGTGCGGGTCTGGTTGGGCCCGCCGTTCTTTTCCAGGTGCTCGATGATCATGCCGGCCACGTCCTTGCTGGTGGTGACCTCGATACCTTCCAGGCCGGGCGAAGAGTTGACCTCCATCACCAACGGACCATGGTTGGAGCGCAGGATGTCGACCCCGGCCACGCTCAAGCCCATGACCTTGGCCGCGCGAATGGCCGTCATGCGCTCTTCGGGGGTGATCTTGATCAGGCTGGCCACACCGCCGCGGTGCAGGTTCGAGCGAAACTCCCCGGGCTTGGCCTGACGCTTCATCGAGGCGATGACCTTGTCGCCCACCACGAAGCAGCGGATGTCGGCGCCACCGGCTTCCTTGATGTACTCCTGGACCATGATGTTCTGCTTCAAGCCCATGAAGGCTTCGATCACCGATTCGGCAGCCTTGGTGGTTTCGCACAGCACCACACCGATGCCCTGGGTGCCCTCGAGCACCTTGATCACCAGCGGCGCGCCGTTGACCATCTGGATCAGGTCGGGAATGTCGTCGGGCGAGTGGGCGAAGCCTGTGACCGGCAGACCGATGCCGCGGCGCGACAGCAGTTGCAGCGAACGCAGCTTGTCGCGCGAGCGGGCGATGGCCACCGATTCGTTCAGCGGATAGACCCCCATCATCTCGAACTGGCGCAATACCGCGCAGCCGTAGAACGTCACCGACGCGCCGATGCGCGGGATGACCGCATCGAAGCCTTCCAGGGGCTTGCCCCGGTAGTGGATCTGCGGTTTATGGCTGGCGATGTTCATATACGCACGGAGCGTATCGATGACCACCATCTCATGGCCACGCTGGGTGCCAGCCTCGACCAGACGGCGGGTGGAATACAGACGCGGATTGCGCGAAAGCACGGCGATCTTCATGCGACACCTGTGGCGGGGAAAGTAGCGGCCGGATAGGCCGGTTTGTCCTGAACGTATTTCAATCCTGGGTTCACTACCAATTGACCGTGCACGAGGGCTTTCGAGCCAATCAAAAGTCGATATCGCATACTTTTGCGGCAGGTGAGGGTGAACTCCACTTCCCATAGCCGATCGCCCAGGGCCAGGGAGGTGCGAATGACGTAGCGCGTTTGCGTGTGGCCGTTGGAGCTTCTGACCCGTTTGATCGACACCAGCGGTGCTTCGCACGGGTGATGCCGCTGGCGTTCCAGGGTGCCCAGATGGGCGATGAAACGCACCCATGGCTGGCCGTCGCGCTCGAACGGCTCGATCTCGGTGGCATGCAGGCTGGAAGTGCTGGCGCCGGTGTCGATCTTGGCCCGCAGGCCGGCGACGCCCAGGCCCGGCAAGGCGACCCACTCGCGCAGGCCGATCACACTCAGATGGTCAAATGTCTTCACGAAGCACGCCCTGCGGATAAGGTGCTGCACTGTAAGCACCGTACGGACTTTTTGCATCCGCAAGTGAAGGTAGTACAGTTCTTCGAACCAAAGAGTTAGAGGGAAAAAGATGACGAACAAGGCCGAAGACGACGACAAAGTTCGCCTCGACAAATGGCTCTGGGCCGCACGTTTCTACAAAACCCGCGCCTTGGCCAAGGCCGCCATCGAAAGCGGCAAGGTGCACTGCCGTGGCGAGCGCTGCAAACCGGGCAAGGAACCGCGTGTTGGCGATCAGTTCGTGTTGCGCATGGGCTTCGACGAAAAGACCGTAGTGGTCAAGGCGCTGTCGGCGGTGCGCCGTGGCGCGCCCGAGGCGCAAACGCTGTACGAGGAAACCGAAGAGAGCATCCGCCAGCGCGAAAAGGCCGCCGAACTGCGCAAGGCAGGCGCCGTGGGCATGACCACCGACGGGCGGCCGAACAAGAAACAGCGGCGGCAGATCCACCAACTGCACGGCCATTTCGACTGACGCGACTGGCAGTGGCGAGCCAAGCGGGACGGCGATGCCGCAGCGCCCCGCCTGCGAGCCTCAGACGCGGTTGACGATGCTCATGCCCCTGATCAGCGGCAGTTTCTGCAAGCCGCGGAACAGCGGCGCCGTCCAGCGCACCAGGGCCGCGCTGGCCCTTGCGGCGAGCGGGGTGAAGCAGCTCCAGCCCAGGGCCAGTACGGCCATCAACAGACCGCCGATGTAGTCGTCCTGGCCCCAGTGGGCACCGGCGACCAGGCGCGGCATCATGAACAGCAGCGCCAAGGCCCAGATCGCCACATGGTGCAGCGAACGGCGGGCGAACAGGCTCATGAACAGTGCCCAGATCAGCAGCACCGAGGCGTGGTCGCCGGGGAAGCTCTTGCTCGACCGGTCCTTGAGCTCCCAGGATTTTTCCAGGTTCGGGTAGTAGTCGCTCAGGTGCACGGCGCTGTCGAACTGCATCGACGGGCTCTCGTGTTGCCAACCCATGGCGTCGACCCACTTGGAAAACAGCGCACGAATCACCACTAACAGGAGCAGGGTGACCAGAAAGCCGAAGAAGGCTTCGCGTACCTGGAAAGCCCTGAACACCCAATCACCGCGGATCAGCAGCGCCAGCATGATCAGGCCCACGACGATGTCGAAGGGGCGCAGGCTGCCTACGGTCCAGATCAGGCGCCAGGTAGTGTTGTCCGCCAACGGTGCGTTGAGCGTGTGGAACAGCCACTCGTCGAAAGTCAGGCAAAGGATCTGGCCAAACGGCCACAACCAGAAACACAGTAAGGCAATGGGCAGCGCGGTGCAGGCTGCCAATGGGCCCCAACGCCACCTGGCTTGGAACAGTGGTTGATTGTCCATAAGATACCTTCTAATCAGCAGCAAAAAATGAGAGCGCTTGTGACAGCGCTCGGTGGCGGGATTTCCTCCGCTTCACAATATTTTGACATTATTTTCAGATAGCCGAACTGCGGAATTTATGAGCGATATGCCTGACACCGATTTCACCCAGCGTTTCCTTTTCGACGACCGCGACATTCGCGGCGAATGGGTATCGCTCGACGACAGCTACGCCCAGGTGCTGGCCCGTCATGCCTATCCTGCGCCGGTCGCAGCCTTGCTCGGCGAACTGATGGCGGCCACGGCCCTGCTGATCGGCGCCTTGAAGTTCGACGGCCTGTTGATCCTGCAAGCGCGCTCTTCAGGCCCGATTCCGCTGCTGATGGTCGAGTGCTCGAGCGCGCACGAGATCCGCGGGGTCGCCCGCTACGAAGCCGAGCAGATCCCGGCGCAGGCGTCCCTGGCCGAGCTGATGCCCGACGGGCACCTGACGCTGACCATCGACCCGATCAAGGGCCAGCGCTATCAGGGCACGGTCGACCTCGACGGCGCCGACATCGCCGAATGCTTCACCAACTACTTCCTGCAGTCGCAGCAGCTCAACACCCGCTTCTGGCTCGACGCCAGCCAGGGCAAGGCCCGTGGCTTGTTGCTGCAGCAACTGCCGATGGATCGTCAGCCCGATGACGAAGAGCGCGAGGAAAGCTGGCAGCACGCTCTGGCCCTGGCCAGCACGCTCAAGGCCGAGGAATGGGCCGAGAGCAACGAAACCTTGCTGCACCGCCTCTTCCACGAAGATGCCGTGCGCCTGTTCGACGGTCAGCCGTTGCGCTTCCATTGCAGCTGCTCGCGCGAACGTTCCGGCAATGCATTGGCGAGCCTGGGCGAAGCCGACGCCTTGGCCTTGGCGCAGGAGTGCGGTGGGCAGGTGGAGGTCGATTGCCAGTTCTGCAACGAGCGTTACGTCTTCGACATCAGCGACGTGGAGCAGCTGTTCCACGGTGGCGGCACCGAGACCCCCTCAGAAACTCGCCACTGAAACGTTTAAGCCCGAGACATTCTCCTGTCGAATTGCGCTAAACCCCCGTTCTGACAGGAGGGGTCTACTTTTTTTGGGCGTTTCTGGCATAATCCGGCCACTTTTTTCCACTGTAGTAGTTATTTACAGACGACTACAAAAACGTTCGGAGCACTCGGCCTCGGGCCGGATGAGGAAGCCTCATGACGCAAGCCAACAACACCGTGCACACCGACCTGAGCGTCGATGACCTGGTAAAAGAAGCGCTGTCCCGCGGTGAAGGCGTGCTGGCCGATACAGGCGCGCTGGTTGTGGAAACCGGCCACCGTACTGGCCGCTCGCCGGCTGACCGTTTCATCGTCGAAGAGCCCTCCACGCAAGAAGCCATTGCCTGGGGCCCGATCAACCGCAAGTTCCCGGCCGACAAGTTCGATGCCCTGTGGGACCGCGTGCAGGCCTTCAACGATGCCCAGGACCACTTCGTTTCCTACGTCCACGTAGGGGCCTCCGCCGAGCACTACCTGCCGGTCAAGATGACCACGCAAACCGCCTGGCAGAACCTGTTCGGCCGTTGCCTGTTCATCAACCCGCAGCAGTACAACCCGGCGGGCCGCGACGAATGGCAAGTGCTCAACGTCGCCAACTTCGAGTGCGTGCCCGAGCGTGACGGCACCAACTCCGACGGTTGCGTGATCATCAACTTCGCGCAGAAAAAAGTCCTCATCGCCGGCATGCGCTACGCCGGTGAAATGAAGAAAGCCATGTTCTCGGTGCAGAACTTCCTGCTGCCGGCCGCCGACGTGCTGCCCATGCACTGCGCCGCCAACATCGGCGAAGACGGCGACGTGACGCTGTTCTTCGGCCTGTCGGGCACCGGCAAGACCACACTGTCGGCTGACGAAAGTCGTTACCTGATCGGTGACGACGAGCACGGCTGGGGCGAGGGCGTGGTGTTCAACATGGAAGGCGGTTGCTATGCCAAGTGCATCGACCTGTCCGAGCAGAACGAGCCGGTCATCTGGAAAGCCATCAAGCATGGCGCGGTACTGGAAAACGTCATCATCGACGAGGCCAAGCACGCCGACTACACCGACGTCAGCCTGACCCAGAACAGCCGCGCGGCCTACCCGCTGGAACACGTCGCCAAGCGTTCGGAACAGAACCTGGGCGGCGAACCCAACGCCGTGATCTTCCTGACCTGCGACCTGACTGGCGTACTGCCGCCCGTGTCGATCCTCAACAACGAACAGGCGGCCTACCACTTCCTCTCCGGCTACACCGCACTGGTCGGTTCCACCGAAATGGGTTCGGGCAGCGGCATCAAGTCGACCTTCTCCACCTGCTTCGGCGCACCGTTCTTCCCGCGTCCGGCAGGCGAGTACGCCGAGCTGCTGATCAAGCGCATCAACGGCTTCGGTTCGAAGGTCTACCTGGTCAACACCGGCTGGACTGGCGGCGGCTATGGCGTGGGCAAGCGTTTCAACATCCCGACCACCCGCGCCGTGATCGCTGCGATCCAGAGCGGTGCGTTGATCGGTGCCGAAACCGAGCACGTCGCCACCATCAACCTCGACGTGCCGAAAGCCGTTCCGGGCGTCGATACCGAGCTGCTCAACCCACGCAACACCTGGGCTGACCAAGCGGCCTACGACGAGGCCGCCAAAGGCCTGGCCAAGCTGTTCGTCGAGAACTTCAAGAAGTTCGACGTCTCCGACGCCATCGTCGCGGCAGGCCCTCAGCTGTAAGGCGCGTCAGCGCTGGAAGAGAGCCGTCCCTCGAGGCGATGCCAGTCGGTTGAGCCGAAGTGATGTTCATTGGGGCCGCCCTGCGGCCTATCGCGGCTGAAGCCGCTCCTACAGGAAACACTTACCCTGTAGGAGCGGCTTCAGCCGCGATAGGCCGCAGGGCGGCCCTAGTCGTTCAAATACATAGCATCCCGCCCTTCGAGGTAGCTTCTTCATATCCAGCCCAAACCTCCCAATTGACGACGAACATTCTCAAATAGATATTCTGGTTATTAATAAATAGCCCATTATTCCTTTAAGTATATAAAAGCAGCTTTATACTCCCCCGAAATCGCCACATTCCAGGGAGTCTCCCCATGCGCAACGAAACGATCCGCTACTTGATCGTGCCGGGCTGGCAAGGATCGCCAGACGACCATTGGCAGAGCCACTGGCAGCGCACTTTGCCCAACAGCAACCGAGTCGAGCAGGCCGATTGGGTCACGCCGCAACGCGACGATTGGGTCGCCGCGCTGGAGCAGGCCATCCTCGCCGATGCTTCGCCGGTGATTCTGGTGGCCCACAGCCTGGGCTGCGTCACCGTGGCCCATTGGACCGCCCAAGCCGATGCCCGGCTGCTGCAACAGGTGCGTGGCGCCTTGCTGGTGGCGCCGGCCGACGTCGAGCGCGACGGTTGCGCGCCGGCATTGCGCAATTTCGCGCCGATTCCGTTGCAGCGCCTGCCGTTCGCCACCCAGGTGGTGAGCGCCGACAACGACGCGGCGGTCAGCGTGCCACGCGCCGTGTTTCTGGCCCAGGCTTGGGGCGCCGAGATGGGGCTGTTACCCGGCGCCGGGCACATCAACGTCAAGTCCGGCCACGAGCGCTGGGAGCAGGGCTTCGCCTTTCTTTACCGTCTTCAGGGCCGCGCCGAGCAACGCCTGTTGCGCCGCGCCTGAACGACGCCGCCATCTTCCGCATCGCCGCAGGCGCCGTGTACGGAGCGTCTGCCTGGAGCACCTCCATGAGCCTGCAACATACGTTCGGCCAGCCGCTGCTGACCTTTCCCGAACTCGACAAGAGCCCGCTGAGCATCCGCGCCAAGGCGCTGGTGTTCGTCGATGCCCGCTCCCAGCAGCTGCGTGAGCAGCTCGAGCGTCTGGCGCCGCTGCCCGTGCCGGTGCTGATCCGTGGCGAGACCGGCACCGGCAAGGAGCTGCTGGCAAGGCACGTGCATCGGGCCAGCGATCGCAGCGGGCTGTTCGTGTCGGTCAACTGCGCTGCGATCAGCCCCACCTATGCCGATGCCGAGCTGTTCGGCTACCGCGCCGGTAGCCAGGGTGGCACCGCCAGTGGACGTGCCGGCTGGTTCGGCTCGGCCAACGGCGGCACCCTGTACCTGGACGAAATCGCCGACCTGCCCCTGGCCATACAGGGCAAGCTGCTGGCCGCCCTGGAAAACCGTGAGGTGACCCGGGTCGGTGCGCAGCAGCCACAAGCGGTCGACGTACGCCTGGTGGCGGCTTCTAGCATCGAACTGGCCGGCGCCGTGCGCGCCGGCCGTTTCAACGAAGGCCTGTACCGGTATCTGCACGAAGGCGAGCTGGTCTTGCCGGCCCTGCGCGAGCGAGTGGGCGACATTCTGCCGCTGGCCGAGTATTTCGTCGGCATCTATAGCGCGCGGCTGGACCGGCCCTTGCCGCTGCTCAGCGAAGCGGCGCAACTGGCACTCGAAGCCCACGACTGGCCCGGCAACACCCGCGAGCTGGAAAACGTCATCCATTTCGCTTTGCTGACCAGCAGCGACGATGAAATCCAAGCTCAGGACCTGGGTCTGACCCGGCACGATCCGATCACGGCGTTGGCCACGAATGCCGCGCAAATCGCGCGCAGCCGTGAGCCACAGACGCTGGCACGTCTACGCGAAACCCTGGCCCAGGCCCTGGCGGCGCTGGGCTGAGGCAGCGGCCGAGTGCTCTAGCGCTTGGGTATGTGAAAGCGGTTATAAAGCTGTGCTTTTTTGGCATAAAAGGCTGGTTGAAATAGATTGTGAAGGCATAAGTAATCCCGGTATCTTCCGCTTCACGCCGCCCGCAGCTTCGGGTCGGTATCTGACTCCGCCATCGTCGATGGTCATCGATCGTTTAAGGAACACTATGAACAAGACCCTGTTGACCACGGCCCTGGCCGCTGCTCTGTCGTTCGCCGGCCTTGCCAGTGCCGCCGAGAAACTGGTGGTCGCCGCCACGCCGATCCCGCATGCCGAGATCCTCGAACTGATCAAGCCGACCCTGGCCAAAGAGGGTGTGGACCTGGAGATCAAGGTCTTCACCGACTACGTCCAGCCCAACGTGCAGGTCGACCAGAAGCGCCTGGATGCCAACTACTTCCAGACGCTGCCGTACCTCAAGAGCTTCAACGAAGGCAAAGGCACGCACCTGGAAACCGTGGTCGGCGTACACGTCGAACCCTTCGGCGGCTACTCGAAAAAGGTCAAGAGCCTGGACGAGCTGAAGCAGGGCGCTACCGTCGCCATCCCCAACGAGGGCAGCAACAGCGGTCGCGCCCTGTTGCTGTTGCAGAAGGCCGGCCTGATCACCCTGAAAGACCCGACCAACGCTCTGGCGACGCCCAAAGACATCGCCGAGAACAAGAAGGGCCTCAAGTTCCGCGAACTGGAATCGGCCATGCTGCCGCGCGTGCTGGACCAGGTCGATTTGGACATGATCAACACCAACTACGCGCTGGAAGCGGGTCTGAACCCGGCCAAGGACGCCTTGGTCATCGAAGGCAGCGACTCGCCTTACGTCAACTTCCTGGTGGCGCGCCCCGACAACAAGGACAGCGACGCCATCCAGAAACTGGCCAAGGCATTGACCAGCCCGGAAGTGAAGGCTTTCATCGAGAAGAAATATCAAGGCGCGGTATTGCCGGCATTCTGATTCGCCGGTTCGAACCTGCCTGTGGACAACGCCGACGCTTTTGCGTCGGCGTTTTCGTTTGTGGCGGTTCGAGCGGCTTGAAAGCGGGGTAGAGCCATGCACTTGGAGGTGTGAGCTCAAGGCGAAAGAGGGTGTGGTGATACTTGGGGCTGCCAAGCAGCCTTGATTGCTCAGCTGGCCGGCATCAGACGTGGAAAGGCAATTTCAATAGCGAGATCCAGGCGATATGGATATGCGATAAAGGTATTTATAAAAAAATTCTTATGCCTTTAGAGTCTACTCCACGGTGCCCATCGGCCCGCTCCCACGATTACTCGCGATGCCGAGCCACCTTCGCGCCGCTTCTGGAATACCTGCCATGCCGTACCCCATCCAACGTGTGTCGAGACGCCTGCCATGACGTTCGATACCGCCTTCGTGCTCAGCACCTTGCCAGCCTTCTTCAGCGCCGTCGGTGTCACCTTGCAGGTAGGGCTCATCGCCATCTGCACCTCGTTGCTGGTGGCTGTGCTCAACGCGGCGATCCTGGTCCTGCGTACGCCGTACCTGGGACGTCTGGTCAAAGGCTACGTGGAGCTGGCGCGTAACACGCCGCTGCTCATCCAGCTGTTCTTCGTCTACTTCGCCTTGCCCAGCCTGGGCGTGAAGGTGTCGGGCTTCACTGCGGCGATCATCACCATGACCTTCATGGGCGGCGCCTACCTCACCGAGGTGCTGCGCGCCGGGGTCGAGGCGGTGCCGCGCGCGCAGCTCGAATCCGGCCGTTCGATCGGCCTGTCCGAAGGCCAGCTGCTGCGCCACGTGATCCTGCCGCAGGCGGGCATTCTGAGCCTGCCGGCGTTGTTCGCCAACTTCGTCTTCCTGCTCAAGGAAACCACCGTGGTCTCGGCGGTGGCGGTGCCGGAAATCCTCTACACGACCAAGAACTACATCGCCCTGTACTACAAGACCTACGAAATGCTCACAGTGCTGACGCTGCTGTGCCTGCTGCTGTTCCTGCCCCTGTCGCTGCTGCTGCGCCATGTCGAAAGGAGGTTGCAACATGGCCAGTTCGGCAGTTGAGTTGCTGTTGGTGTCCCTGCCGCAACTGGCCAGGGGCGCGGCGCAGACCTTGGCCATCTCGGCCCTGGGCATCGTCTTCGCGACCTTGGGCGGCGTGCTGTACGGCGTGCTGGCGACACTGGGCAGGCGCTGGCTGAACATCGTCTTGCAGGTGTATCTGGAGCTGTTTCGCGCCATTCCGGTGCTGGTCTGGCTGTACCTGGTGTTCTTCGGCTTGCCGATCTTCTTCGCCTTGAGCATTCCGAGCTTCTGGTGCGCAGTGCTGGTGCTGGGGTTGTGGGGCGCCAGCGAAATCGGCGAGGTGGTGCGCGGCGCGCTGACCTCGCTGCCGCGCGGCCAGCGCGAGGCGGGTTTGTCCATCGGGCTGTCGGGGCCACAGCTGTACGCTTTCGTGCTGCTGCCCCAGGCGCTCAAGCGCATGACCCCGCCGACCATCAACATCTACACGCGCATCGTCAAGACCAGTTCCCTGGCCGTGCTGATCGGCGTGGTCGAGGTCATCAAGGCCGGCCAGCAGATCATCGAGCGTACCTACGAATCGGTGCTGATCTACGGCGTGCTGTTTCTGTTCTTCTTCTTCGTCTGCTATCCGCTTTCCGCCGCCTCGCGCGCGTTGGAACGGCGCTGGGCCCACGCATGAGCGCATTGATCGAATTCCAGGGTTTCAACAAGTTCTTCGGCGAGCACCAGGTGCTCAAGGATGTCGACCTGCAGGTGCAGGCCGGCGAGGTGGTGGTGATTCTGGGCCCCAGCGGCTGTGGCAAGAGCACCTTGCTGCGTTGCCTCAATGGCCTGGAGCAGGCCCACAGCGGCAGCCTGCGCCTCGACGGCCAGGAGCTGCTGCGCCCCGGCACCGATTGGCGTCAGGTGCGCCAGCGGGTGGGCATGGTGTTCCAGAGCTATCACCTGTTCGGCCACATGAGCGTGATCGACAACCTGTTGCTCGGCCCGCTCAAGGTACAGCGGCGTCCGCGTGCCGAGGCCCTGGCGCAGGCCGAAGCGCTGCTGGCCCGGGTCGGCCTGCTGGACAAACGCGACGCCTTTCCCCGGCAACTGTCGGGCGGCCAGCAGCAGCGCATCGCCATCGTCCGCTCGCTGTGCATGAACCCGCAGGTGATGTTGTTCGACGAGGTCACCGCCGCCCTGGACCCGGAAATGGTCAAGGAAGTGCTGCAGGTGATCCAGGGCCTGGCCCGCGACGGCATGACCCTGCTCATCGTCACCCACGAAATGGCCTTCGCCCGTGCGATGGCCGACCGCATTCTGTTCATGGAGGCCGGCAGGATCCTTGAACACAGCGACCCCGAGAGCTTCTTCAGCCAACCGCGAACCGCACGCGCGCAGCAGTTCCTGGACAAATTCTCCTTTGTCGAAAGCCTGCCGAAGACACCACACAAGGAACTGTCATGAAAACTGCCCCCTTCAGCAAACTGCTGCTCTCGCTGCTCGGCCTGGCCCTGCTGGCCGGCTGCGACAAACCGGCGTCAAGCGATACTGCGGCTGCGGCCAAGCCGGCTGCCTCGACCAGCTACCTGGAGACCATCAAGGCCCGCGACAAGCTGATCGTCGGTGTCTTCACCGACAAACCGCCGTTCGGCTTCGTCGACGAGAAGGGCCGTTACGTAGGCTTCGACACCGACATCGGCCGGCGTCTGGCCAAGGACCTGCTCGGCGACGAGAACAAGGTCGAGTTCGTGGCCGTGGAACCGGCCAGCCGCATCCCGTTCCTGCAAAGCGACAAAGTCGATCTGATCCTGGCCAACATGACCGTCACCCCGGAGCGCAAGGAAGCGGTGGACTTCACCAACCCCAACCTGCGCGTGGCGGTGCAGGCCCTGGTCGCCGACGGCAGCCCGGTGAAATCCCTGGACGACCTGGCCGACAAGACCACCATCGTCACCACCGGCACCACGGCCGATATCTGGCTGACCAAGCACCATCCCGACTGGAAACTGCTCAAGTTCGAAAAGAACAGCGAGTCGCTGCAAGCGCTGGCCAACGGCCGTGGCGATGCCTATGCCCAGGACAACCTGATCCTGTTCAGCTGGGCCAAGCAGAACCCAGGGTATCGCGTGCTGCCGCAGTTGCTGGGCGACGAAGCGCCGATCGCGCCGGCGGTCAAGAAGGGCAATACGGAGCTGCGTGATTGGGTGAATGCCGAGCTGGCCAAGCTGGGCGAGGAGAAGTTTCTGCTCAAGCTGTACGACCAGTATGTGCGCAAGGAGTTGAGCGACGATACCAAGCCGGAAAGCGTGATCGTCGAAGGGGGTAAGTGGCAGGGGTGATAGCGGCTGAAGGATAGTGCGCTGCGGCGGTTGGGCCGGCTGCGCCGGCCATCGCGGCTGAAGCCGCTCCTACAGTACTGTCACACCGGCCCGCACAACCACAGTGAGATCGGCCGGTTCGGCGCTCCGGTTTAGCCGATGGCCGGCACAGCCGGCCCTATTCAAGCCTGTACCGCTTCAGTGCTTTTCAGGTACCAACCGCAACGTACTCTGCGCCGGGATCACCCCCATCCGCACCGTGCGATAACGCCCCTGCACATAATCCTCGGCCTGGTCGGCATAGTGGCTATCGAACGGCACGCCGCTCTGGCCCACCGGGTTGATGCTCAAGGCCTGGCCGGCATCGGCGAAATCGATCAGGCGCCGCGTCGAAGGGCCGTAATTCACCGGCCAGGGCGCCGGTCCCAGCCTGGCCGAGAGGTTGTTCGGCACCTCATGGCTGCCGGGCGCGGCGAAGGGTCCCACATCGAGCAGCAGGTTCAACGGCTTCTGCTGCCCCAAGGGATGGTGGTGGGTGAGGGTATGCGCCTTGCCCCATTGCCAGCCGTTGGGGTCGTTACCGTACAGCTCGCCAAGGTGCGCCAGGCTGCGCTGCCAGGCCTGGCGCACGACGGCGGTGCGGTCGGTGGCCTGGGCGCTGCCGCGCGAGGCCCACCAGGGCGAGTCGGCGTCGGCGGCCAGGCGCGGCAGCGCGGCGTCGATGGCGCGGGTACTGAGCAACATGTCGAACCAGGTATCGCCCAGCTCGTCGTGCAAAGCGGCGTAGGCCAGTTCGTAGAGGAACTGGGTGAACAGGGTGGCGCTGGTCGAGTCGAGCGGGTAGTCGCCCGTCCAGCCCGCCAACTGCTCGACCAGCTCGCGTTGCTCGGCGCCTTCGGCCACCTGGCGCAGGATGCCGAGCAGCGGCGCCAGGGTACGTGGGCCGTAGTCGGTGGCGGTTTGCAGTTGCAGTTCCTGGCTGTTGTGCACGTCCCAGGCCACTTGCGGGTCGGCGAGCTGGCGCTGCAATTGCCGGCCGCGGTCGGGCAGGTTGTAGTAGCCGGGGATGGGCTGGGCGGCGGCGGGTTGCGCGTTGGCCGAAACGATGTAGCCCACCTCGGGGTTCTCCTGCTGCGGGTTGGCGCTGAACGGCAGAAAACCGAGCTTGTCGGCCTGGGCGCTGCTGCCGTCGAGGATGAACGTCGGGTTCACGCCCGCCGGGCGCACCGGCAACTGCGCCGCCGCCCACCAGCCGATGTCACTGCGGGCGTTGGCCCATACCAGGTTGAGCCCGGGCGCGTGGATCTGCGCAGCGGCCGTGCGCATCTTGTCCAGGCTGTCGGCGCGATTGATCTGGTAGAAGGCTTCGAGAATTGGATTCTCGGTTTCCAGAAAGGCCCACCACAGAGCGATGGGCGCAACACTTGCCGCCTCGCCCAGCACATCGTTGACGATGGGGCCGTGGGGCGAGCGGCGCAGGTCGAGGGTAACCGCGACCTCGCCCTTGACCGCGATCTGTTGCTGGGTGTGTTGCAGCGCCTGCCAGCGGCCGTCGACCCACACCTGGTCCGGGTCGGTGGGGTTGGGCTTTTCGGCGATCAGGTCGACATCGTCGTTCTGGAACATGGTCAGGCTCCAGCCGAATTCGCGATTGTGCCCGAGCAGGGCGAAGGGGTTCAGCGCCTGGAAGTGGCCATGGAGGTTGAAGCCCGGTGCCGACAGCTCGGCCTCGTACCACACCGACGGCACGGCGAAACCGATGTGCGGGTCGCCCGCCAGCAATGGGTAGCCGCTGCGGGTGCGGCTGCCGGCCACGGCCCAGGCGTTGCTGCCTTCGAACTGGGCGATGCCGGCCTCGCCCAGCGCCTGCCGGCTGAGCCGAGCCAGGCCTTCGAGGCTGCGCCAGTCCTGGGCGGCCAGCGTGGGCGGCAGGGCGCCGCCAGGCTGCCAGTCGAGGTCGAAGATCGCCAGGTACTCGGTGCCGAGCCGATCGCGCACATAGGTCAGCGCAGGCTCGGTGCGCAAAGCGGCGGCGAAGCTGTAGGCCAGGTAGCCGGCCACACTCAACGTGTCTTCGGCGGTGAAAGGGCGCTCGGCGATGCCCAGCAGGTCGAACTCCACAGGCCTGGGGTGGCTGGCCTGCCAGGCGTTGACACCGTCCAGGTAGCGCTCCAACGCTTGCCAGGACGGCGCCTGGTGGTCGGCGCGCGCGACCATGCGCGCCGCCTGTTCGCGAATGCGCAGGCTGCGGAACAGGCGGTCGGTGGGCACCAGCGCGCTGCCCAGCACCTCGGCCAGTTCGCCACGGGCCAGGCGCCGCACCATTTCCATCTGGAACAGGCGGTCTTGGGCGTGCACGTAGCCCAGGGCGCGATACAGGTCGGCTTCGTTGTCGGCCTGGATGTGCGGCACGCCGCGGTCGTCGTAGCGCACGCTGACCGGCGCCTGCAGGCCGGCAAGTGCACGCTCGCCGCTACGCTGCGGTTGCTTGCTGTGCAAGTACCAGGCACTGGCGGCGATCAGGATCAAAGTCGCGCCCAAGGCGCCGATGAGCAAACGACGTTTCACAATGCGGCCTCGCGGTCCGACCAGGGGCAGTAGCAGCCCACGGCCAAGGTGTTGGTTGCACTCACCGAGCGCCCGGCGTGCAGGGCGGTGAGGATGGGTTCGATGAAGCTGTTGCCCGAGGTGCAGACGGCGCCTTCGCTGTACGGCCCAACGTACACCAATGCGCCCTGGCGGTCCCAGATGGCCACGGCCGGGCTGGCCGGCAGGGTCGCGCCGCCCGGCAGCCCGGGCAACTCGTGCAGAGCCTTCAGCGACGCCGGCAACCGACCTTGGCTGCCGGGTTTGCGTACCGCATAGAAGACGACTTCGGCGCCCGCGAACCGCTCCAGCAGTTCGGCCAGGTGTTGCTGGTTGCCGACGTTGCAGGGGCAGGCTGGGTCCCAGAAGTGCACCACGCGGATGGGGCCGGGGCCGGCCAGCTGGGCGGGCAGGCGCAGTGCCTCGCCCGAGAACAGCGTGGCGCGGTCGTCGAAGCTGCGCAGGTAGCGGGCCTGGAACTGGGTGTAGGCCAGCCAGGCGACGACGGCGCAGGCCAGGGCCAGCAAGACGATCCACGGAGTAGGGCAAGGGCGACTGGGCATGATCGATCCATGAACGCCACGCACGCTGCGGGCAATGAAGGGGCGCCCAGCTTGCCACGGCGCGAGCATGAGCTGAATATCGCAGGTCAATACTCGTTTGCCGTGGATTCACCCAATGCCTGCCACCTTCCACCCCGATCAACTGCGCGCGCGCCTGGTGCCCCTGGCCGAGCGCGCCGCGCTGGACGAGCCGGCCCTGAGCTATCAACGCTTCTATGGCCTGGCGCTGCCGGGCGCGCAGCACTTGGGCACTTTCGAGGTGGCCGGTTTCCAGGTGGTCGGCCAGGTGTGGATGCCCGTGGCGCCGGTGGCGACGCTGTTCATGCTGCATGGCTTCTACGACCACATGGGCTTGTACCGCCACCTGATCGAGTGGGCACTGGGCCGCGGCTATGCGGTGATCAGCTGCGACCTGCCCGGCCATGGCCTGTCCAGCGGCGCACGGGCCAGCATCGACGACTTTGCGGTCTATCAACAGGTGCTCTCGGCGTTGTTCGCGCAGGCCCAGGCCCTGGACCTGCCACGGCCCTGGCACCTGTGCGGGCAGAGTACCGGGGGCGCCATCGTGGTCGATCATCTATTGCACTGTGCCGGGCAAAGCCCGATCGACGGCCAGGCGATGCTGCTCGCGCCGCTGGTACGCCCGCGAGCGTGGGGCTGGTCGAAGCTCAGCTATCAGGTGATGCGGCATTTCGTCGACGGCATCGAGCGGCGCTTCACCGACAACAGTTCCGACCCGGATTTTTTGCCGTTCCTGCGCACCGATTCGTTGCAGCCGCGGCGCCTGCCCACGGCCTGGGTGGGGGCGCTGGCGTCGTGGATCACCCGCATCGAGGCGGCCCCGGCGAGCGATCGCACGGTGCTGATTGTGCAAGGCCAGCAGGACGGGACGGTGGACTGGACGCACAACCTGCGGGTGCTGCAACGCAAGTTCAGCGGGCCGCAGATCCTCATGCTGCCTGAGGCGCGGCATCATCTGGTGAACGAGCTGCCAGTAGTTCGCCAGCGCTATTTCGAGTTCCTCGGCCAGCACCTGGACTGACCGGGCGCCTTCGCAAAGCGCCTAGCGCAGGTCGGCACCGTTCTGGCCGACCGCCAGCCCTGCACGCACCGCCGCCACCGCGGCCTGGTAATAGGCCTGGCCTTCGGGCGACTCGGCGAAAGTGGCGAACGCTTCCAGTTCGGTGTCGGACAGTTCGCGGTAGACATACAGCAAGGTGTTGTCGAGGTCCGCGCCGATCTGCTGCATCAGGCGCTGGCGCTGACCGTCGAGCATGCCTTGGGCCTGACCGCCGCCGAACAGCCCGGGGAGCATCGAGCTCAGGCTGTCGGCAGCCACGCCGGCGATCGCCAGGCTGACTTCGGCCCCGGCTTCGCGGGCTGGCAGGGCCTTGGCCAGATGGCCGATCAGCAGCAGGCGGTCGTCGCTGGCCTGGATCTTCGGCAGGCCCTGGGCGTTCTTCGCCAGTTGGTCCTTGCGCGTGGCCAACAACTCGGCGGCGACGATCTTCCGGCCCAAGGGCGACTGGAAGAACGTCAGGGCCGGGGAGGGATCGGACAGGGTCGCACGCAACTGCGCCAGGGCGCGACGGTCGATGGCCGCGGCCTGGAAACGCTGGTTGCTGTTGTCGACCAGCGCCTGGAACACCGCCGGTGGCAGGCTGCTGCGGTAGCGTTGCTGGGCGGCGCTCAGGGCATCGGTGAAATGCGCGCGCTGGTCGGGCCAGCCGGCGACTTTGTACAGCTGATCGAGGTTGTCGGCCCAGACAGGCAGCGCGCAGATCATCAGCACAAGCAGGGAAAACGGACGGCGCATTCAAGACTCCTGTCGGCAGTGCGCCATTGTCCGTGGCAGTGGCGCGGTTTGTCGAGATGCCCGACGCGCCCGTCGGCCCAGCGGCAGGCCGACGGCGCCTGCGACGGTGCTGTGCGGCAGCCGGGCTTGAGGCTATGATGCCGGCCATGACCCTACCTCTCGAACACCCGATGTCATCGACCATCGTCGACGACCTGGCCCAGTGTGGCTGGTCGCGGCAGCCCCTGTTCCTGCCCGCCGAGCTGACCCGCGCCCTGGCCGCCGATTGCCTGCGCCGTTCGGCCCAGGGCGAGCTGAGCCCCGCGGCGATCGGCCGGGGCGACGCCCAAACCGTGCGCGAGGCCGTGCGCGGCGATCAGACGCAATGGCTCGAGCCAGGCGAGACCCAAGCCTGCGACCGTTACCTGGCGGTCATGGACAGCTTGCGTCTGGACCTCAATCGCGGCCTGTTCCTGGGCCTGGAAGATTTCGAGTGCCACTTCGCCCTGTATCCGCGCGGTGCCTTCTATCGGCGTCACCTGGACCGTTTCCGCGACGACGACCGGCGCATGGTCTCGACGGTGCTCTACCTCAACGAGGCGTGGCAGCCCGGCGATGGCGGCGAGCTGCGGCTGTTTCTGGGCGAGCAGGACGTGCACGACGTCGCGCCGGTGGCAGGTTCGCTGGTGGTGTTCCTGTCTGGCGAAGTCCCCCACGAAGTGCTGGCGACCCAGCGCGAGCGGCTGTCGCTCACCGGCTGGTTCCGCCGCCGTGGCAACGAGCCGTTCTGACATGGGCCACCCACCGCTCGAAAAGGTGCTGGTCAGCGCTTGCCTGCTGGGGCGTCCGGTACGCTACGACGGCCGCGCCAGCGGCTATCCCGACCTGTTGCAGCGTTGGCAGGCCGAGGGCCGTGTGGTGCCTCTGTGTCCGGAAGTGGCCGGCGGGTTGCCGACGCCACGGCCGGCTGCGGAAATTCCCGGCGGTCAGGGTGGGCAGGTGCTCGATGGCCAGGCGCGGGTACTGACCGAGGCGGCCGACGACCTGACCGCCGCCTTCCTGGCCGGTGCCGAGCGCGCCTTGGCCCTGGCGCGCGAGCACGGCATCACCCTGGCCGTGCTCAAGGCCGGCAGCCCGTCGTGCGGCAATCGGCTGACCTATGACGGCAGCTTCAGTGGGGTGAAGGTCTCGGGAGAGGGCGTCACGGCGGCGCTGCTGCGCCGCGAAGGGGTGCGGGTGTTCAGCGAATTGCAGTTGGAGGAGGCGGCCGAGGCATTATTGGCGCCGGCCGTCGGGGTCAGCGAGGCTCTGCGTCCGTAGACGGCGCGGCAACTGGCGTTTCGGGTGCTTTCGCCGCTTCTGGGGACGCAGTCGGGGTCTCAGGTGTCTGCGCTGCCTCGGAGGACGTATCCGGCATCACCGGTGTCTGCGTCGTTTCTGAGGACGCAGCCGGAGTCTTGGACGCGTTCGCCGCTTCGGCGGCCATGGCCCCAGGCTTGAGCCACTTGGTTTCCAGTTCACCCACCCGACCGTTCTTGTCCAGTCGTTGCAGCGCATTGTTCAGCGCGCTTTCGAAGGCAGGGTTGTCCTTCTGGAACGGGATCGTCCGCGCGGCCGCACCGTAGGGTTGGCTACTGCCGACCGCCGCTGCGGCGGGCAGCGGTTGGTCGTCCAGGGCGATGTCGTACAGGCCGCTTTCGACCCCCTCCAACCGCTCATTGGCCGGCGTCTCGATGAAGGTGGCGCGCAGGTCCAGCTCGCCGGCCAGGGCCTGGCCGAACTCGACGTCGAAGCCGTTCAGGTGCTCGCCGTCCTTGAAGACGTAGGGCGCATGCTCGGCCTGCACCGCGATACGCAGTTCGCCCCGGTCGTTGACTTCGTCCAGCAGCTCGGCCTGGGCCAACGGACTGATCAGTACTGCGAGCAGTACGCCTAGGGATGAACGCATGGGGAGTTCCTTACTGTCGTGTGAGGGTAGCGCCGGGCATTGTGCACAGCGTGGCCGGCCCGGTCGAGCGCAGCCTATGACAGTGGAGGTGGGGTTAGGTTTGCCCGGCGGCGCAGTTTTTGCTGCCACATGGGCAAGGTCGGCCGAGCGTCGGTAGCCGCGACGATTCGGATGTCGCGCCTTGCCTGGCGAGGTTCGATGATGGGCATGGGGCCCGCTGCGCGAACCGCAACGGCCGAACCGGAGCCCCGGTCCAGCCGCTCTGGCAAGGCGTTAGAACAATACGCGCGAGCGGATCGTGCCTTTGACGTGTTGCAGCTTCTCTTGCGCCAGGTCCGAGTATTCGGCGTCGACATCGATGACCACGTAGCCGACCTTGTCATCGGTCTGCAGGAACTGGCCGGAGATGTTGATGCCGTTTTCCGCGAACAGGCTGTTGATCTCGCTGAGCACGCCCGGGATGTTCTGGTGGATGTGCAGCAGACGGTGCTTGCCCGGGTGGGCCGGCAGGGCCACTTCGGGGAAGTTGACCGACGACACGGAGGTGCCGTTGTCGCTGTACTTGACCAGCTTCTCCGCCACTTCCAGACCGATGTTGGCCTGGGCCTCGGCGGTCGAACCGCCGATGTGCGGGGTGAGGATGACGTTGTCCAGGCCGCGCAGCGGGCTTTCGAACTCTTCGTCGTTGGAGCGCGGCTCGACCGGGAACACGTCGATGGCAGCGCCGATCAGGTGCTTGTCCTTGATGGCATTGGCCAGATGGTCGAGCTCGACCACGGTGCCGCGGGCGGCGTTGATCAGGATCGCGCCCTTCTTCATGGCGCGGATTTCCTTCTCGCCGATCATCCACTGGGTGGACGGCAGCTCAGGCACGTGCAGCGAGACGATGTCGGCCAGGCCCAGCAACTCGTTCAGCGAACCGACCTGGGTGGCGTTGCCCAAGGGCAGTTTGGTCAGCGGATCGAAGAAGTAGACCTGCATCCCCAAGCTTTCGGCCAGCACCGACAACTGGGTGCCGATCGAGCCGTAACCGACGATGCCCAACTTCTTGCCACGGATCTCGAACGAGTTGGCCGCGCTCTTGATCCAGCCGCCACGGTGGCAGGAGGCGTTTTTCTCGGGAATGCCGCGCAGCAGCAGGATGGCCTCGGCCAGCACCAGCTCGGCCACCGAACGGGTATTGGAGTAGGGCGCGTTGAACACCGCGATGCCGCGCTCGCGAGCGGCATTGAGGTCGACCTGGTTGGTACCGATGCAGAAGCAGCCTACCGCGACCAGTTTCTTCGCACAGTCGAAGATCTCTTCGGTCAGTTGCGTGCGCGAGCGAATACCGATGAAGTGGGCGTCCGCGATCTTTTCCTTGAGTTCGGCTTCAGGCAGCGAACCGGTGAGGTACTCGATGTTGGAATAACCAGCGGCCTTCAGTACGTCGACGGCGTTCTGGTGCACACCTTCCAGCAGAAGGAACCTGATCTTGCTCTTTTCCAAAGAGGTCTTGCTCATGTGCGTGAACCTGTATCCCGGAGAAAAAATGGCGAGCGTTGCGGCGGCGCGGCGACGGGGCCCTTCAGGCGGTGCCTAGCACGGACAACGGGGGCCAGATGCTACCATACGCGACACGATAGGAACTGAACGCGCCACATGAAGCGTGCTCAGGGTGACCATGAATAGTTCGAGTGATCCGCCATGACCGATGCCGCAGCCCTCACGGAACTGACCGCCCTGGTCGCTCCCGCCCACGTGCTCACCGACCCTGCCTCGCTACAGGCCTATGGCAAGGACTGGACCCACCATTACGCCCCTGCGCCCAGCGCCGTGGTCTTGCCCAGGACCGTCGAGCAGGTGCAGGCCATCGTGCGCTGGGCCAACCGTCATCAGGTGGCGCTGGTGCCCTCGGGCGGGCGCACCGGCCTGTCGGCGGCCGCCGTGGCGGCCCGAGGCGAAGTGGTGGTGGCGTTCGACCAGATGAACCGGATCCTCGCCTTCGATGGCGTGGACCGCAGCGTGGTGTGCCAGCCCGGCGTCGTCACTCAACAACTGCAGCGCTTCGCCGAAGAGCAGGGGCTGTACTATCCAGTGGATTTCGCCTCCTCCGGCTCCAGCCAGCTGGGCGGCAACATCGGCACCAATGCCGGCGGCATCAAAGTGATTCGCTACGGCATGACGCGCAATTGGGTCGCTGGCCTGAAGGTGGTCACCGGTACCGGCGAATTGCTGGACCTGAACAAAGGCCTGGTGAAGAACGCCACCGGCTACGACCTGCGCCATCTGTTCATCGGGGCAGAGGGCACGCTGGGGTTCGTGGTCGAAGCGACCATGCGCCTGGAGCGCGCGCCTCGCAACCTCACGGCCATGGTCTTGGGTACGCCGGACTTCGACTCCATCATGCCGGTGCTGCACGCCTTCCAAGGCCAGCTCGATCTCACCGCGTTCGAGTTCTTTTCCGACAAAGGCCTGGCGCACATTCTTGCCCGTGGCGACGTACCGGCGCCGTTCGCCAGTGCCTGCCCGTTCTATGCCCTGCTGGAATTCGAGGCCAGCACCGAAGCGGTGTCCGAGCAGGCGCTGGCCACCTTCGAGCACTGCGTTGAGCAGGGTTGGGTGCTCGACGGCGTCATGAGCCAGAGCGAAACCCAACTGCGCAACCTGTGGAAACTGCGCGAGTACCTATCGGAAACCATCTCGCATTTCACACCCTACAAGAACGACATCTCGGTGACGGTAGCCAAGGTGCCGGCCTTCCTGCGCGAGATCGACGCCGTGGTCGCGCAGCACTACCCCGATCTGGAAGTGGTCTGGTACGGGCACATCGGCGACGGCAACCTGCACCTGAACATCCTCAAGCCCACGGGCATGGACAAGGACGCGTTCTTCGCCCGCTGCGCCAAGGTCAACCAGTGGGTGTTCGAGATCGTCGAACGCTTCCAGGGCTCGATCTCCGCCGAGCATGGCGTGGGCATGACCAAACGCGACTACCTGCACTACAGCCGTTCCACCGAGGAGATCGCCTGCATGAAGGCCATCAAGGCGGTATTCGACCCGAACGGCATCATGAATCCGGGTAAGATCTTCGCTCCCGAATGACAATCAGCAAAATGGAGTCGGCCATGAGTTACCAGCACCAGTACGTAGACGGCACGCGCAGCCACTTTCCCCTGGGCAAGGTGGTGTGCGTGGGACGCAACTACGCCGAACACGCCAAGGAACTGAACAACCCGATTCCCAGCGAACCCCTGCTGTTCATCAAACCGGGCAGCTGCGTGGTGCCGGCCGAGGGCGGCTTCAAGATCCCCGAAGGCCGCGGCTCGGTGCATTACGAGGCGGAAATCGCCGTGCTGCTGGGCAAGCCGCTTTCGGCCGGTGCCAGTCCCGAGCAGGTGCTCGATGCCATTTCCGGCTTCGCGCCGGCCCTCGACCTGACCCTGCGCGACCTGCAAGGCACGCTCAAGGACAAGGGTCTGCCCTGGGAACTGGCCAAGTGCTTCGACGGCGCCTGCGTGCTGCCGCCTTTCGTCTCGCCGGGCACCTTCGCCGACGTCAACGACATTCCGATCCGCCTGACCATCAACGGCGAAGTGCGCCAGGACGGCAACAGCGCCATGATGCTCAACCCCATCGTGGCGATCGTCCAGCACATGGCCGCGCAGTTTTACCTGCAGGCGGGCGACGTGATCCTGACCGGCACGCCGGCCGGTGTCGGGCCGTTCGAGTCGGGCGACGAGCTGGTGCTGGAACTGCCTGGCGTCAGCCGCTTCGAAACCCGCGTGCTGTAGTCCTGCGGCGCGCCATGCGCCGCTTTACCCTTTTTTCACAATCGTTGTGGATAATCGCCGGGTCCTTTCCCAGGCGCTCCATGGCAGTGCGGGGGCCGTCGTGCGGCCTTCGCGTTCGCAGGAGTGCGCACGTTTCAGGTGAATGCAACCATGCCCAGCGCTTCCTCCCTTCCGCATGCCTCGTCCCAGCCCGGCCGTGCCGCCTGGCGTCGTTGGCCGTTCTGGCTGGCGGTGACGGCCGTGATCGGCGCCGGTCTGGCCGTGGCCATGCATTGGGACGACCGTGCCCTGCTGTGGGTGCAGGAGAGCCTGCAAAGCTCGGCCGAGCGCCAGGAAAGCGTATGGTTGCCCGACTATGTGGCCGACATCGACGCCAAGGTGCTCGACGGCATCGGCGACGACGAAGCCTCGGACCTGGCCTTCAACCCTGCGACGCGCACGCTGTTTTCGGTGATGGGCAAGCACCCGTTCCTGGTCGAGCTCAGCCTCGACGGCGACGTCCTGCGCAAGATACCTCTGCGCGGTTGGAGCAACCCCGAAGGGGTGGCGGTGATGGAAAACGGCCAGCTCGCCATCGTCGACGAGCGCCAGCACGACCTGGTGCTGGTCAAGGTCGACGCGCAGACCCGCGAGCTCGACCGCGCCAACTTCCCCGCCTACGACCTCGGCGTCTCGCCCGAGGGCAACAAGGGCTTCGAAGCCGTCGCCTGGGACGCCCAGCGCAAGCGCCTGGTGATCGGTGAGGAGCGCCCGCCGCAACTGTACGCCTGGGACACCGACGGACACGGCTCGCTGCGCGGGGCCAAGTACCCGCTGCCCAGCGACGAGCTGGACCTGCGCAACCTGTCGGCGGTCGGGGTAGATCCGCGTACGCAGCACCTGCTGGCCCTGTCGGCCGACTCGCACATGCTGCTGGAGCTGGACGAAGAGGGCGAACAGGTCAGCTTCATGACCTTGCTGGGCGGCTTCAACGGCCTGGCGTCGCACGTTCCGCGCGGCGAGGGTGTGGCGATGGACGATGAGGGCACTTTGTATGTGGTCAGCGAGCCGGACCTGTTCTACCGCTTCAAGAAGAATTGATCGCTTCTGCTGAGTTTTCCTACGCAAAACTTAAGCCCTGCTTCAGCTGTCCGTGGTTAGATTCGTCACCTTTTCCGTCGAGTCGCCGTCCATGCGTCGTTTTTTCCGTTTGCCTGTGCTGTTGTCGATCATCGGGCTGTGCCTGCTGCTGGGGTTGGGCGCGGCCGCCCAGGAATTCCGCCTGTTCGAGCGCGGCTGGTTCAACGTCAAGACCTGGTGGCAGCCGGCGCCGGAAGGCATCGCCCTGCAGCGCTACCGCGCCACGGTCCAGGCGCAGCCCATCGAAGGTTTGCAAGACGACGTCTCGGCACTGACCTACGACCCCGAGCGCAAGACCCTCTTCACCGTCACCAATGCCCGTTCCGAACTCATCGAACTGTCGCTCGACGGCCGCATCCTGCGGCGCGTGGCGCTGGTCGGTTTCGGCGACCCGGAAGCGGTCGAGTACGTCGGCCCCGACCGTTTCGTCATCACTGACGAGCGCCAGCAGCGGCTGATCCTGGTGCATCTGGACGCGCACACCACCACGCTCGATGCCGCCAACGCCGAGCAGCTGACCTTGGGCATCGGCCTCAACGGCAACAAAGGCTTCGAGGGCCTGGCCTACGACTCGCTGGGCAAGCGCCTGTTCGTGGCCAAGGAGCGCGACCCGATGGTGATCTACGAAGTGCGCGGCTTCCCCAGCCAGAACCCGGAGCAGCCTTACGCTGTGCACGTGGTGCAGGACCGCGAGCGCGATTCGCGGCTGTTCGTGCGCGACCTGTCGAGCTTGCAGTTCGACGAACGCAGCGGCCACCTGTTGGCGCTCTCGGACGAGTCGCGCCTGGTGTTGGAACTGAGCGTCGAAGGAAAGCCGCTCAGCACGCTGTCGCTGCGCAAGGGCTATAACGGCTTGAAGCGCACCGTGCCGCAGGCCGAAGGCCTGGCGATGGATGCGGCGGGGACGATCTATCTGGTCAGCGAGCCCAACCTGTTCTACGTGTTCGAGCCGCAGGCGGACTAAACGCGGCTCGAACCTTCGGGCTTACTCGGCGTTGAGGGTCTGCACGCCCTGCTCGGTGCCGAGCAGCAGCACATCGGCCGGGCGGGCGGCGAACAGGCCGTTGGTGACCACGCCGACGATGGCGTTGATCTGGGTTTCCAGCAATCGCGGGTCGGTGATCTCAAAGTTGTGCACATCGAGGATCAGGTTGCCGTTGTCGGTCACCACGCCTTCGCGATAGACCGGGTCGCCGCCCAGCTTGACCAGCTCGCGCGCCACGTGGCTGCGGGCCATGGGAATGACCTCGACCGGCAGCGGGAAGGCGCCCAGTACCGGCACAAGTTTGCTGGCGTCGGCGATGCAGACGAAGGTGCGCGCCACGGCGGCGACGATCTTCTCGCGGGTCAGGGCCGCGCCACCGCCCTTGATCAGGTTCAGGTGCCGGTCGCTCTCGTCGGCGCCGTCGACGTAGAACTCCAGGGCATCGACACTGTTGAGCTCGTACACCGGGATGCCATGGTTCTTTAGCCGCACGGCGGTGGCTTCGGAGCTGGCCACGGCGCCGTCGAAGGCGGTCTTGTGCTGAGCCAGGGCGTCGATGAAGAAGTTGGCCGTGGAACCGGTGCCGACACCGACCACGCTGCGCGCGTCCAGTTTGGGCAGGATGAGGTCGACGGCGGCCTGGGCGACGGCCTGTTTGAGTTGGTCCTGGGTCATGCGGGCTCCGTGAGGGGCGGGGGTGGATTCGAAGGCGCGCAGTATAGCGACTTGCCGACCGTTACTGTGGTCCCCCGACGGGACGCTGCGGTAGACTCCTAGGCCCCGCCCCGCCGACCAGTGTGCTTCCAAGATGCTCGAACAGTACGTCAAGAAGATCCTCACCTCGCGCGTCTACGACGTTGCGGTCGAAACTCCGCTGCACAGTGCCGGGCAGCTCAGCCGCCGGCTGGGCAACCAGATTCTGCTCAAGCGCGAAGACTTGCAGCCGGTGTTCTCCTTCAAGATTCGCGGCGCCTACAACAAGCTGGCGCAGCTGACCCCCGAGGAACTGGCGCGTGGCGTGGTGACGGCTTCGGCCGGCAACCATGCCCAAGGCCTGGCCCTGGCGGCGCGGGAGCTGGGCATCAAGGCCACCATCGTCATGCCCAAGACCACCCCGGAGATCAAGATCGAGGGTGTGCGCTCGCGCGGCGGCAAAGTCGTGCTGCACGGCGACTCGTTCCCCGAAGCGCTGGCCTTCTCGCTGAAACTGGTCGAAGAGAAAGGCTTCGTCTACATCCACCCGTATGACGACCCGCACACCATCGCCGGGCAGGGCACCGTGGCCATGGAAATCCTGCGCCAGCATCCGGGCCGGCTCGACGCGATCTTCGTGCCGGTCGGCGGCGGCGGGCTGATCGCCGGCATCGCCGCGTACGTGAAATACCTGCGCCCGGAGATCAAGGTCATCGGTGTCGAACCGGACGACTCCAACTGCCTGCAAGCGGCCATGGCCGCCGGCGAGCGCGTGGTGCTGCCGCAGGTGGGGTTGTTCGCCGACGGCGTGGCGGTGGCGCAGATCGGCCAGCACACCTTCGACATCTGCCGCCTGCACGTCGACGAAGTGCTGACGGTGAGCACCGACGAAATCTGTGCGGCGATCAAGGACATCTATGACGACACCCGCTCGATCACCGAGCCCGCCGGCGCTCTGGGCGTGGCGGGAATCAAGAAGTACGTCGAGACCCTGGGCCTCACCGGCCACACCTTCGTGGCCATCGATTCGGGCGCCAACGTCAACTTCGATCGCTTGCGCCACGTGGCCGAGCGCGCCGAGCTGGGCGAGAAGCGCGAGGCGATCATCGCCGTCACCATCCCCGAGCGGCCAGGCAGCTTCAGGGCGTTCTGCGAGGCGGTCGGCAAGCGCCAGATCACCGAGTTCAACTACCGCAAGCACACCGCAGACGAAGCGCACATCTTCGTCGGCGTGCAGACCCACCCCGATACCGACCCCCGCGCGGCGTTGGTGCAGCACCTGCGCGATCAGGGCTTCCCGGTCACCGACCTGACCGACAACGAACTGGCCAAGCTGCACATCCGCCATATGGTCGGCGGGCATTCGGCCAAGGCCCACGACGAAATCGTGCTGCGCTTCGAATTTCCCGAGCGGCCGGGCGCGCTGTTCAACTTCCTCACCAAACTGGGCGGGCGCTGGAACATTTCCATGTTCCACTACCGTAACCACGGCGCGGCCGACGGTCGGGTGGTCGCCGGTCTGCAGGTGCCCGAAGACGAGCGCCACCTGGTGCCGGCGGCGCTGGCCAAGATCGGCTATCCGTACTGGGACGAGACCGAGAATCCGGCCTACCGTCTGTTCCTGGGCTAGAAGGCGGGCTGGCCATGGAGCATCTGAGCACGATCAAGGCTCTGCACCTGCTGGCCGCGCTGCTGACCCTGGGCCTCGCCCTCGGGCTGGCGCTGTGGGCCTGGCGCGCGCCTGCGGCGGCACCAGCCCCGGCGCTGCGCAGGCCACAGTGGTGGGCCGGCCTGGGGCTGGGGCTGTGCCTGCTCAGCCTGCCGGTCAGTGGCTGGTGGCTGGTGCATCTGATCGGCTGGCCACTGGGGCAGACCTGGCTGCTGGCTTCCAGCGTGCTGTATGGCCTGGCCCTGTTCGCCTTGGCCTGGCTCGCGCTGCGCCTGCGCCGTGTCCAAGTCCGCCGGTCGCGCCTGACCCTGGCCCTGGCCGTCTTTAGCGGCGCCTGCCTGCTGGGCATCGCCGCATTGATGGGTATCAAGCCGCTCTGAGGCGTTGTCATCGGGCGTTCATCGACAGGGGCTATAGATGTACCGCAGCCCCGCTCGACGGGTAGCCGCCCGACGCGCGCAAGCCGGCGCTCAGGCCTCCAATCGCTCGCCATCGAGCTTGCCGCAGATAAGCGCAGCGGGCGCGTTGCTGCGCTCGCAAGCTTTGTGGAACAATGCGGCGACATGCGTTTTCGAGGTTGCGGCCGTGATCGACCCGGATGGTTTTCGTCCCAATGTCGGGATCATTCTTACGAATGATGTCGGACAGGTGCTATGGGCTCGGCGGATCAACCAGGATGCCTGGCAATTTCCTCAGGGCGGCATCAACCCTGACGAAACGCCGGAAGATGCCCTGTACCGCGAGCTGAATGAAGAAGTCGGCCTGGACCGTGATGACGTGGAAATCCTTGCCTGCACGCGCGGCTGGCTGCGTTATCGTCTACCGCAACGTCTGGTGCGGACCCACAGCCAACCGCTGTGCATCGGCCAGAAGCAGAAATGGTTCCTGCTGCGTTTGGTCACCAACGAGCAGCGGGTGCGCATGGACCTGACCGGAAAACCGGAGTTCGACGGCTGGCGCTGGGTCAGCTACTGGTATCCGCTGGGCCAGGTGGTGACATTCAAGCGCGAGGTTTACCGCCGCGCGTTAAAAGAGCTTGCCCCGCGCTTGCTGATGCGCGACTGACCACGGAGTCCGACCCCGAGCCATGCTCAATACGCTGCGCAAGATCGTCCAGGAAGTGAACTCCGCCAAAGATCTCAAGACGGCGCTGGGTATCATCGTCTTGCGCGTCAAGGAAGCCATGGCCAGCCAGGTCTGCTCGGTGTACCTGCTCGACCCGGACAGCAACCGCTTCGTGCTGATGGCCACCGAGGGCCTGAACAAGCGCTCCATCGGCAAGGTCAGCATGGCGCCCAACGAGGGCCTGGTCGGCCTGGTCGGCACCCGTGAGGAGCCGCTCAATCTCGAAGACGCCGCCGTCCACCCGCGCTACCGCTATTTCGCCGAAACCGGTGAAGAACGTTTCGCCTCCTTCCTCGGTACCCCGATCATCCACCATCGCCGGGTGGTCGGCGTGCTGGTCATCCAGCAGAAGGAGCGCCGCCAGTTCGACGAAGGTGAAGAGGCCTTCCTGGTCACCATGAGCGCGCAACTGGCCGGGGTCATCGCCCATGCCGAGGCCACCGGCTCGATCCGTGGCCTGGGGCGCCAGGGCAAAGGCATCCAGGAAGCGCGCTTCGTCGGCGTGCCGGGGTCGCCCGGTGCGGCGGTCGGCCGTGCGGTGGTGATGCTGCCGCCGGCGGACCTGGACGTGGTACCGGACAAGACCGTCGAAGACATCGACGCCGAGCTGGCGCTGTTCAGCAATGCGCTCGAAGGCGTACGCGCCGACATGCGCAAGCTCTCGGCCAAGCTCGCCACCCAGTTGCGCCCCGAAGAACGAGCGCTGTTCGACGTGTACCTGATGATGCTCGAAGACGCCGCCCTCGGTGGCGAAGTGGTCGCCGTCATCAAGTCCGGCCAGTGGGCCCAGGGCGCGCTGCGCCAAGTGGTTACCGAGCACGTCAACCGCTTCGAACTGATGGACGACGACTACCTGCGCGAACGCGCCTCCGACGTCAAGGACCTCGGTCGACGCCTGCTGGCCTATCTGCAAGAAGCCCGGTCGCTGTCGCTGGTATACGCCGACAACACCATCCTGGTCAGCGAGGAGCTGACTCCGGCCATGCTCGGCGAGGTGCCCGAGGGCAAGCTGGTCGGGCTGGTCTCGGTGCTGGGCTCGGGCAACTCCCATGTGGCGATCCTGGCCCGGGCCATGGGCATCCCCACGGTCATGGGGCTGGTCGACCTGCCGTATTCGAAGGTCGACGGCATCGAGCTGATCGTCGACGGCTACAAGGGCGAAGTCTTTACCAACCCCAGCGAAGTGCTGCGCAAACAGTACAGCGAAGTGGTGGAGGAGGAGCGGCAGCTGGCCCAGGGCCTCGACGCCTTGCGTGAACTGCCCTGCGTGACCCCCGATGGCCACCGCATGCCGCTGTGGGTCAACACCGGCCTGCTGGCCGACGTGGCCCGCGCCCAGCAGCGTGGCGCCGAAGGGGTGGGGCTGTACCGCACCGAAGTGCCGTTCATGATCAACCAGCGCTTCCCCAGCGAGAAGGAGCAGTTGGCGATCTACCGCGAGCAGTTGCAGGCCTTCCATCCGCTGCCGGTGACCATGCGTACCCTCGACATCGGCGGCGACAAGGCGCTGTCGTACTTCCCGATCAAGGAAGAGAACCCCTTCCTCGGCTGGCGCGGCATCCGCGTCACCCTCGACCATCCGGAAATCTTCCTGGTGCAGACCCGCGCCATGCTCAAGGCCAGCGAGGGTCTGAACAATCTGCGCATCCTGCTGCCGATGATCTCCGGCATCCATGAGCTGGAAGAGGCGCTGCACCTTATCCACAGGGCCTGGGGCGAGGTGCGCGACGAAGGCACCGACGTGCCGATGCCGCCGGTGGGGGTGATGGTCGAGATTCCGGCCGCCGTGTACCAGACCCGCGAGCTGGCGCGCCAGGTCGATTTCCTTTCGGTCGGCTCCAACGACCTGACCCAGTACCTGCTAGCGGTGGACCGCAACAATCCGCGCGTCGCCGACCTCTACGACTATCTGCACCCGGCGGTGTTGCAGGCCTTGCAGACGGTGGTGCGCGACGCCCATGGCGAAGGCCGCCCGGTGAGCATCTGCGGCGAGATGGCGGGCGATCCGGCCGCAGCCATCCTGCTCATGGCCATGGGCTTCGACAGCCTGTCGATGAATGCCACCAACCTGCCCAAGGTCAAGTGGATGCTGCGCCAGGTCAGTTTGGAGAAGGCCCGCGAGTTGCTGGCCGACGCCATGAGTCACGACAACCCGCAGCTGACCCACAGCGCCTTGCAACTGGCGCTGAAGAACCTGGGCTTGTCGCGCATGATCGCGCCAGGGGCGAAGACACCGCTGTAGGCGTTTTCCATGGATTGCTGAGTGGAAGGCTGGGCGCGGGCCGGCCTCGTCGGCTCGCTCAGCCAGATTCAAACCCCGCCCATTTCCAGCACGACATCCCCCAAATGCCCGCCATAAGGCCCGAAACTGCGCTCGACCATGCGCCGATTACCCTGTGCGTCGACGATCAGCACGGTGCTGGCGCGGGTGCCGTAATGCGGGCTGGCGATAAAGACGCTCGACAGCAGGCGCTCCGTTTCGAGACCTACGCCCGTTTCGGGCAATTCTCCGTCGCCTGCGACTTGCGCGTCCGCCAGCAGCGCCATTAGTTGCGCCGGGTCGGGGGCGTGCAGTTGCGCGCGTAGACGTTCGCGTGCTTTGGTCAGCTTGGGCCAGGGCGTGTCCAGGCACGCGTTGGACAGGCCATACACGCCCGGTTCCAATAGCTGCGGCTGCGCCTGCTGCGCGTTGAGGTAGCCCAGGTGCTGCCTATCGCCCAGCAGCAGGTTGAACCCCGCGTATTCACGGTGCTGTTCGGCCAACCGCGCCAGGGCGTTGGGCACCGGGTCATGGCCACGCAGAAAGCCCGCCACCAGTTCGCCCCGCGAGCGCAGCCCGGGGGGCTGGTCGGGGTCGCGGATGTTGGTCAGCGCGGCGAAGCGGCCGTCGGGCCCTACGCCCAGCCAGCTGCCGCCGGCTTGCAGGTCGCGCCCGGCGTACACCCCCGGCGCGTCGCGCCAGGCGGCCAGTGGCTGGGTAGGGCGGGCATAGAATTCGTCGCGGTTGGCCGCCACGATCAGCGGCAGGGCATGCCCCGGCCGCCAGGCGAATACGATCAGGCACATGGGTCGCCTCCAAGGGTTTGCACCACTCTACCCAGCCTGCCGGGTACGGGCCATCTCCGACGCCGGCACATTTGCCGCCAGGCCTGGAGCGACAGGGCCGCCTTCCGCTACCATGCCGCACTGATTTCCCCAGGGAACGCCGTTTGGCGTTCGCACTCTACGTGCTGTGCTGTGCTGTGCTGTGCTGTGCTGTCCAGTGGCGGCCTTGCCGCCTGCCGAGCCTTCGCCGGCGTCGGCCTTTCGATTTGAATCAAGAGGAATCACCATGCTGCCTTACCCGCAGATCGACCCCGTGGCCCTGGCCATCGGGCCGCTGAAAATCCACTGGTACGGCTTGATGTACCTGGTGGGCATCGGCGGCGCCTGGCTACTGGCCGCGAGCCGACTGAACCGCTTCGACCCCACCTGGAGCCGCGAAAAGCTTTCCGACCTGGTGTTCTGGCTGTCGATGGGCGTGATCGTCGGTGGGCGGCTCGGCTATGTGCTGTTCTACGACCTGGAAGCCTATATCGCCAATCCGTTGCTGATCTTCGAAGTATGGAAAGGCGGCATGTCGTTCCACGGTGGTTTCATCGGTGTGATGCTCGCTGCGGTGTGGTTCGGCAAACGGCATGACAAGTCGTTCTTCGAACTGATGGACTTCGTCGCGCCCATGGTGCCGATCGGCCTGGGCGCCGGGCGCATCGGCAACTTCATCAACGCCGAACTGTGGGGCAAACCGACTGACGTGCCATGGGCCATGGTCTTCCCACCCTACAGCGACCCCGCGCAATTGCCGCGCCACCCTTCGCAGCTGTACCAGTTCGCCCTCGAAGGCGTGGCGCTGTTCGCCATCCTCTGGCTGTACTCGCGCAAGCCGCGCCCGACCATGGCCGTCTCCGGCATGTTCGCGTTGTTCTATGGCATCTTCCGCTTCATCGTCGAATTCGTGCGCGTGCCCGACGCCCAGCTCGGCTATCTGGCGTTCGGTTGGCTGACCATGGGTCAGGTGCTGTGCGTGCCGATGATCATCGGCGGTCTGGGGCTGATCTGGTGGGCGTATAATCGCCAGCCCACGGCAACGGCCGTCAAATGATTCCCGCGGCCGGGCCATGTCCCGGCCGCTTTGCTACGGGTAAGCCATGAAAGAGTATCTAGACCTGGTGCGTGACGTCATCGACAACGGCACGCTGCAGGAAAACCGCACCGGCACGCGCACCATCAGCCGACCTGGCGCCATGCTGCGCTTCGATCTGCAGCAAGGCTTCCCCGCCATCACCACCCGCCGCCTGGCCTTCAAATCGGCCATCGGCGAGATGGTCGGCTTTCTGCGCGGCGTGAAGAACGCCGGTCAGTTCCGCGATCTGGGCTGCAAGGTCTGGGACCAGAACGCCAACGAGAACGCGCAGTGGCTGGCCAACCCGTTCCGTCAGGGCGAAGACGACCTCGGGGAGATCTACGGCGTGCAATGGCGGCAATGGCCGGGCTACAAGCGCATCGCGCTGAGCAACCCCGACGCCATCGCCATGGCCGAGACCCAAGGCTATCGCCAGATCGCCCAAGACGAAGAAGACGGCCAGGCGTTCGTCATCCTCTACAAGGCCATCGACCAGGTGCGCCAGTGCCTGGACACCATCGTCAACGACCCCGGCAGCCGGCGCATCCTGTTCCACGGCTGGAACTGCGCGCAGCTCGACGAAATGGCCTTGCCGCCGTGCCACCTGCTGTACCAGTTCCACCCGGACGTGGCGAAGCGCGAGCTCTCGCTGACCTTGTACATCCGCTCGAACGACCTGGGCCTGGGCACACCCTTCAACCTCACCGAAGGCGCGGCGCTGCTGTCGCTGTTCGCGCGCCTGACCGGCTACACGCCGCGCTGGTTCACCTATTTCATCGGCGACGCGCACGTCTATGAAAACCACCTGGACATGCTCAACGAGCAGTTCACCCGCGAACCGCTGCCGGCACCGACGCTGCGCATCAGCGACCGCGTGCCGGCGTTCGCCGAGACGGGCAAGTACGAACCCGAGTGGCTGGAGAAGATCGAACCGAGCGATTTCACGCTTGAAGGCTATGAGCACCATCCGCCGTTGACGGCGCCAATGGCGGTCTGAGCTGATGCAGGGGCGGCCTGTTGGCGCTCCTTGGCTACATTCATGCCGCGAATGGGAGCGTGATGGGAGGTGATGGTAACGCTGTGTCTGAAGTGTGTGCGGCGAGACCGTGGTTTCTACACCAGGGCCTGACCAACTTCAGCTTAGGTGTTCAGTCCCAGAAAGTCATGGTGCATCCTTAACCCCTCAGGAGGAGAATGCATTTTGGAAGGACGTATCCATGGTTCAGCCCGTACAACGCCGCGAATTCGAGCCGAGCTCCAAGCATCGAAAGAGTCGAATCGAAAGCTTGCCGCCCGCTACCGGTTGAACGTGAAGACTGTCGCCAAGTGGCGGGCAAGAACCACGACGCAGGACGCTCGCATGGGGCCTGCCAACCCGCGCAGTGCCAAACTAACAGCCTCCGAAGAGGCTATGGTAGTGGAGTTTCGGCGGCGCACGATGATGCCTCTGGACAACATGCTGGGACACCTACTCGATGACTTTCCGCAACTGACCCGCAGTGCCTTGCACCGCTGCCTGATGCGTCATGGGATCAGCCAAGCACCCAAAAGCGCAACCGCAGCCAAGCGCGGTAAATTCGACAAAACAGAGATGGGCTATCTGCACATCGATAGCTGTGAGCTACGCCTTGAAACGGGCAAGCAGCACCGTTCGTAGCGGTTGATCGCGTTACGAAGTTTATCTACGCCGCGTTCTTCGACGCCGCTACCAAGCGCAATGGCGCTGAGTTTCTGCGTCAGGTCGTGCAGGCTTTCCCCTACAAGATCACCGTCCGGACTGACAACGGTGCAGCGTTCACCGACCAGGCCCGGTATCGCAACGGGGCTACCAACAGGTTCGGGGGGCACATTTTTGATCGCGTTTGCTACGAGCACGGCATAAAAAATCGACTTACCAAGGCTTACCACCCATGGACCAACGGCCAAGTCGAGCGTATGACCGTACGATTAAAGACGCCGCTATCAAGGCATTCCACTACCCCGACTTCGCCGCACTGAAGGCGCACGTAATGGCTTTCGTAACGGCGTACAACTTCGCCAGACACCTCAAGGCCTTGCGATGGCGCACTCCATTCGAGGTGATCTGTGAAGCCTGGACGAAAAGCCGATAGCGATTCACTATCAAGCCGCACCATCTCGTTCCGGGACCATACACCTAGGCACCGTTCTAACAAGGTGCCCAGTGGTGACGTGCTTCAGTGACGCATGCCTGTCACGATCACGCCTCGAACCTTGGGGGAACGAGTTTCAGACCATTGCGCCATTCCTCCGAGAGCACTACGCCTTCAATGCCATCCCAGACCTCGTCACCTGCATGGTCAAGAACGATGATCTGCAGGCGGCCCTTTGACCCATTGACTGCCCTTGCAAGAACGTTAAAGACCTTGCGAACAGCATTGCGATCTTCGTCATCCAAGCCTGGTTCATCCTCTACTGCGTCTTCATCGCTTCGTTTTGTAGCACGCTTGATTGGAAAGTAGACCTGGCTGGGCTGGTCGAAAATCAGTAGGTGAGGTACCGCGTGATTTTTAGACTTGAGAAAGAAAAGCTGCAGCGCCAGAAGCATAGCGATGTGATACGCCAGCCAATTTGCACCGCTTCCGATCTCCCATAGGAAATCATCTCTTCCCTCGTGGCGAACCTTGATGGCGAGGTCTTGGATCGACAGAGCGATCTCTGCATCTGCCCACTCCGCGTCTAGATGAGGAGTAATGCGGGTACAGACTTTGGTGATAGAGCTCAGGATCTGAGCCGTCTTTTGCTTGACTGCCTCGTCCGAAATTTTTGGTTCTAGTTGGCCGATCCGTTCCTGCAGCGCTTTAATACGCTCTGCAAGATCTGAGTCCTTTTGTGCCTCAGCATAAGTGTTGAGTGACTGCTGGAGGCCACCTAGGAAGCGGTCGATGTCTGTCATTTTTAACGCCTGCTGGGCAGCCAACGCGTCCCTTGCCTCAATGCCCTTGATCTCAGTCTGAATGGCAGTGAGCGTCTCACTATCCTTGCGAATGAGCTCCCGGAGACGAATGACCTCACTCTGGATGGACGCTGATACCACTGGCGTTTCTGCCGCCACCTGCTCAATCTTGGCCAGCGCTATGCATAGCTCATTGAGCTGTATCGATGCACTTAGTGTTGGGAAGGCCAGTGGGTTTGCAGTTTGGCTCTCCTGTGCCAGCTCGTTGAGCCAGCTTGAGAGTGACAGTCGCTGAGCGGTACTGCGGAGGGAGCTAGCGTACAGCTCAGCTTCCTGTTTGACGCCTTTGAGCTCCTCTAGCTTCTGCTTGGCTATGAAAAGATTTTCGGCGATGACAGCCTCCCGTGCGCGAAGCGCTTCCAGAACCGCAGAGTTAGACTCCACCGCTGCTGGTGTGACCGACGCATCCCTGGAGCTCTTGACCGCGATCTGGCTTAGCTGAGCCAGCAGCTTTGGCCATTCGCCCCCAGGCTGAGCACTCGTGTCGATCAGCCCGTATTCTCGGGAGCGATAGAACAAGACGTTGGCTTCGGCTTGCCAGCGCTTGGAAACTGCCGTCACCGCAGCCTGCTCAGCCAGCAATATCTTGAGTTGCTTACGTAGCTCCTTCAGCTCCCAAACAATTAACAGCGAATCGGAGTCAATGGCCCCCAGGATAAAGGGGAAGATACTTTTCAACTTTTCGCGGTTGCCATAGCTATCCGCCTTGTAGAAAAGGACGTCCGGGTTGGCCACGATATTCTGAGGCTGAAAACAGAACGCCATCAGATCTCTAAAGCTAGGCCTGGTTTTGAATCCAAACTCACCGGTGTCTTCACCGAAGCCAATATTGGGCAAGCCCGATAAGAGACTTAGCTTTTCTTTTACTGCGTCACGCGTTGTGTTCTTTCTGTCAATCCTCTGCGGAATCTCAATCTCTCGCCCCTCAACGATGAACATATCATTGGTCGACTTCTGATCGCCAGGCTCCGCTCTGGCAATCAGCTTCTTGCCCTCTTCAGTATCTATAAGTATGCCGAACCACGCACACGTTTTACGGATGGTACCTACAGGTATGGCGCAACTGTCAGATGCAAGGCAATAATCAATGATAGGGATAACTGCCGATTTACCAGCCTTCGAAGATCCACTGATGATGTTGACTTTTCCTGGCGTGAACTCGACGTCACGATACTTACCCCCGTTTCGGGGCCACAGAATGAGTCTAAGAACCTGAAGCTTCATTAGAGTTTTATCCTTAAAATCGCTTGCACTTCCGGTAGTGTCAGTTCTTTACACCAATGGCCAAGTTTCTCGGCAGTCCTCATCATGTGTTTGATATCGTCGTCATCGTGCTTGGGCGCCTTTTGTCGCAACGATGAAATTTCAGCAGATTCAGTATTTATACTGATTAGTCCGCAATGTAATGCAATGGAAATTGACGATAGACTTAGCTTTTTTAGGCGCAGCATCCTACTTTGGATTCCATAAAGTACTTCCTGTTCTTTTTTGAACTTTCCTGCAAATAGTCTTAGTCCTGACGAAATCTGAGTACTTACCGCTACATCCCGCAGCTCCTTTCGGTAAACAATTGGGAGGACTAGGAATAAGAGTGGTAGTACCGGAAGTTTGCCTGCGGCCTTAGGCGCGTAAGCCTCAACAAACCGCCATACGAGCGCTGCACCTAGCGCTGGATTTTGGACTAGATATATATCCTCACTAGGATCTTGAGTAGATCGCCTTGTGCTCGCTTCCATTCGACGGCTCTTAATCTGTTGGTCTTTATTTGTCTAGTGCTAAATTGGCATTCTAAATGCTAGAGAAGCTCTTTGTATTTTGGATGCCAGCCAATTATCTTGTTGTTCGATAAGTGCTGGAAAGTTCCATTTGTAAAGTGCGGCGGTATCTCTTTTCCGTTGATTTTTGGTGAGAGCAAACTGCATTCAAGAAAAAGTGTCTGGCCCTTATCAACATCTGTAAGATTGTTCTGCGTCTTTAGTTTTAAGCTATTGAGCTCCCAGTGATCCAGAAGGCTATATTCAAATTCTTTGAATTGGTCTTCTACGATCAATCCCTTCTCAGCCCATTTGATCTTGGTTGCCTTGGTCTGCAGGAAGTCGGTCAGGGCTTTTACTTTATCCCGATACCTTCTTTCGATAATATCGAGTTGACGCATCATCACAGGGAATTCAAATATATTGGACTCTACATCTGTCTGTTTTGGTGCAGCCGCTGAATAGGTCAACAAATGGTCATAGTCGATCGCAGAGCAGAAGGTTGATAGCCAGTCTGAAAACTCGTCCCTCTGGATGCCAGGGTGCTTTCCAGCACCAATCAATGCGTCAGATCGGGTCTTCACCCAGCCTATAGCTGCAACGCAGGCGTTCTCTAGGAAGACGTCAGGCACTGTAGCCCGAAGGTAGTCTGCGATCGGCTTTACCGGATCACTGTCACCGGCCTCATAGTCGAACTGGCAAATCAGCTGTCCCAGTTTCTCTGGCTCGTAAGAGAGAAACTTCTCTATGTAGCTCTTACAGCCAGTAGGCCCTTGCGCCTCGTATTCAGCCCTGATTTCGGCGACAGCCTTCATAGCGATTTCTTGCGTGTGCGCATACTTCAGCTTATCAGCGATCGCCCCCTTTTTCTTCTGCACGACATACAGGTGGAAGCTGGTGCATGAAAGTTCAAGGAGGCCTTTTTTAATCGCATCAATCCAGTTGGCAAAGGTTTTCCAGAGATCGACCGACCAGTCCGAGATCGGGTTTGTTGCGATACCGCTCTTTGCCTGCTCTGCAGTTACCTTGCCGTCAGGCTGAGCGACGTCGACATCATCTAGCACCTCCAAGGCGACGACTGAGCCTGCAGGGGCAAGAAGTAGACGCAGGCATTGGCGCGTGGGCTGGATGGAGTATCCATAGTATTGGCCTGGTGCCGATGCTGGATTTGCTGAGCTTTTCTGCATCCTTCCCTACGCTCTTCCCTTGCTGGAGGTGTTAGTCAATTGAGGCGCTCTTCAGGGCCTGAGGGCGTTTCTCAACTGTGCATGCCAATGGATGATATCAGAGGGCCATGCAGAGGTTTGTGTGCAATATGTCACTGAAGGCGACCAGCGGCTGCGGCCCGGCGAGTTTAGGGTGTGGCTTGAGTCGCCAAGTGCTTGGGGCAAGGTGATCTGGACACACCCAAAGAAGACTGAAGGATTGGTAGGCGCCTACTCCCGACCACTGTGTCCTGGCATCACCTTCGGCTTTGTAGGGGGGCTATCAGCATAGCCCAAAAGGTCTCGGCGGCTCCCTCTTGGGTTAGCTTGTGGCCTGAGCGTGACTGAAATGACATCCCATAGGTCGTGAGGTACAGCGATTGCTCGTCCGCCTGGACTGTGAGCGCTTCGTTGAAAGAGCTGGTGCTGTAGTCGTTACCCTGGCTGTAATAGACGCCGGCCCCCACGGTCGATCCCGTGTACACCGTAGCTCTAGCGACATCGTTACCATCTCTATAGATGGTGGACGAGAAACGGTTGGCATCGATCTGGCGAAACACACCCTCGTATCCCTCGTTTCGATCCTGAAGCTCCCTAAGCGAGTTTTCAAAGTAGCGAGCGATGTACTCGAAGGTTTCGACCTGGAACCGGTCTTTATCGCGCTGAGTGAAGCTTTTCGCCACTCGAAGATTGCTTGAGCGCGGGCTAGGTACAGCCAAAGTCCGCGGCAGCTGAGAAGTGATCGATGGTGTGCCAAACATCGACGCGGGAGCAACGGCTGAACGTGGTTCCGATGGGTTGGCTGGATGACTAGAAACCCAGCGTTCAGCCGCCTTGCGAACCTCCTTGGCAACCTGCAGAAATGCTTCGTCTCGGTCAGGCCAGAGGGTCACTGGCTTTCCGTCTCTCGGTGTGCCCAAGATTTTCCCGAAAGGCGCATGGTGCCAGTCACAGGGTCGAAGGATCACAGGAATGACAATCGCCTCTTTGGCGTCGTGTCGCTCCATGGAACGCTTTATTTCGATGTCATAGCAGTAGTTGGAGGCGATGAAATCGGGGCTGACCAGCAGCAGGATTATCTCGTCGCTGTTGATGTGTTCATCGATGCTGGCGTCGATTTCCTGCCCGGCGCCAATCCTGCGGTCATGCCACGTCTCGATAACGCCTTGCCGTTTGAGCATCGCAAGTTGTATTTCCAGCTGGTCACGCAGTGGCTCATCAACATGGCAGTACGAGAAGAATAATTTCGGCACAGCAGGTACTCCTGGGCAATCTGGGCTTTATGGATCTTAAGGCCTGCACCATCAATTTCCAAAGCCGCAGGTCGATCAGATGTGAGGTCTACAATCTACGTCTGGCTGCACCGCATATCTGAAGAGATGAATCATCAAGGAGACGGGGATCGAAGTAGTTACGATCGTACGCATTAAGCTGAACCACATTGGCACTGTTGGCCGTACCGGGGTGGCTAGGGGCTTCGGGAGAAGGTTTGAGCTGCTGGCAGAAGTGTCAGATGACGAACCTGCCACCGTACGCCAGGTGGTTATCCGGAGCTCTGAGGAGAATGGCGAAGCGCCTGATTCACTTGATGAGCTCAAGTACGCACAAGGCTACGGGAGAGCTCGCCAGCAGGTTTTCAACATCCAGGGACGAAACGTCCAATATAGTGAGCCGTATGCTGAATGCGAGATCTATACGGCGCTGAAATCAGGGGATCGTTACTTTCGGCTTGAAGAGCTAGAGGTGGGGAGGTGAGCCGGGAAGGTGAACATCCCTGCAGTCGGCTTGACTGTCGACCGGGCTAGGCAAGTGCTTCTGGTGCTGTGATTGGAGGCGCGCTGCATAGGCTAGGCAACGCTAGGTGATATGTGTAGTGGTCAATAATTCCCGGTTGTAGGGTGAGGCATGGCACGTCCTTGTCGGCTTGAGGGTGCTGAGTCCTTGCCCGCTGAGCGTGGGGCGAGAGGGCAGTGGGCCGGTGCTCGACGAGTGTGCTCAGGCGGGTTCTGACAGGTGCTTGCGCACGCGTCGCGCTCACCGCCAGCAGGGTGCTCTAATTCAGAGCCGTCAGGCGTACTGGCAGTGAGCGTTCTCAAGAAGCTTTCGAAAGGAGCTTTATCAAGGAGCGTGCCAGGGTGGCCGGGAGCACGGAGGACGGGCGCTCGAATGTCTACGCCTGGGCGTTTGCAGAAAAAACCCGAACGAAAACGCGCAACACCTTGCGCAATGGCGAGCAGGTTTATGCTCGATTCGCTTGAAGCCTTGGCGCGCCGGGGCCGGCAGGGATCACTAAGGAGGAGGGAGATGAGGTCTTTGGAGAAATTCTTGCGCACCCGTCGAGGCGATGATCGTCAGGCCTGAGAGATACCTTCAATGCCCATGGCTACGCCCCACATGCGAAGGCTCCCCCTCCGGCGCCGTCACCGCCCCGTTGACCTCCAACCGCTGCAGGATCGCGCATTCCGCGCCTTGCTCACTGCAGCGCTGGCGCAGTTCAACCAATTGCCGCTGCAGCGCCTGCAGCCCATCGATACGCGCCTGCACATGCTCGATGTGCTCGTCGATCAGCGCATTGACGCTGCCGCACTGGCCTTCGGGGCTGTCGCGCAGGTTCAGCAGGCTGCGGATTTCGTCGAGGGTCATGTCCAGGGTGCGGCAGTTGCGGATGAAGGTCAGGCGTTCGGCGTGGGCCTGGGTGTATTGCCGGTAGTTGCCTTCGCTGCGCGCGGGCTCGGGGAGCAGGCGCTCGCGCTCGTAGTAGCGGATGGTCTCGACCGCGCAGTCGGTCAGCTTGGCCAGTTCACCGATCTTCATCGACATTCTCCTGTAAGGCTTGACCCTATAGTGGCTACAGGGTGTCCACTTGGCAACAAGCGCCCTTGAGGACCCCTGAATGAGCCTGCCCAACCAGCCCCAGCATCGCCACGACCACGACCACGACCACGCCAAGCCTGGCCATGATCACACCGCAGCCAAGCGCTGCGGCGGTGACGGTACCCAATCGACTGCCACGCACGAGCACACTGGCGCCGATTCCTTACAGACGGCGACAGCTTGCTGCGGCAGCCGGTCGTCAGCGGCGCGCGAGGTACCTGCCGAATTCGATGGCCATGGCCACGGGCACGCTCATGGCCACGGCGTAGATACCTGCGCCGCCTCGTCAGCTCCCGCCCAGGTCCGCTTGACCGAGCGCACCAGCGACGATGCCCAGCTCAGCCGCTTCCGCATCCAAGCCATGGACTGCCCCACCGAACAGACCCTGATCCAGGACAAGCTCGCCAAGCTGCCCGGCGTCGAGCAACTGGAGTTCAACCTGATCAACCGCATCCTCGGCGTACGCCACACCCTTGCCGACACGGCCGCCATCGAGAGCGCCATCGCCAGCCTGGGCATGCACGCCGAACCCCTGGCGGACAGCGACGAGGGCGCCGCCATGGGCGCCATCCCGCGCACCCCCTGGTGGCCGTTGGCGCTATCGGGCGTGGCGGCGCTGGCGGCGGAGTTGCTGCACTTCACCGGCACCGCTCCCGAATGGCTGGTGGCGCTGCTGGCGCTGGCGGCGATCCTCGGTTGTGGTCTGGGCACCTACAAGAAGGGCTGGATCGCCCTGAAGAATCGCAACCTAAACATCAACGCGCTGATGAGCATCGCCGTCACCGGTGCGGTGCTGATCGGGCAATGGCCGGAAGCGGCCATGGTCATGGTGCTGTTCAGTGTCGCCGAGCTGATCGAAGCGCGCTCGCTGGACCGCGCGCGCAACGCCATCGGCGGTTTGCTGCAACTGAGCCCCGACCGCGCCACGGTGCAGCAGCCCGACGGCCAATGGCGCGAGGTGGACGTGCGCGAGGTGGCGCTCGAGGCGCGGGTGCGGGTCAAGCCCGGCGAGCGCATCGGCCTGGACGGTCAGGTACTCAGCGGCCAATCGAGCGTCGATCAGGCGCCTATCACCGGCGAAAGCCTGCCGGTGGAGAAGGGCGTGGGCGATACGCTGTTCGCCGGCACCATCAACCAGGCCGGCGCGCTGGAGTACCGGGTCACGGCACTGGCCGGGCAGTCGACCCTGGCGCGCATCATCAAGGCGGTCGAGCAGGCCCAGGGCAGCCGTGCGCCGACCCAGCGCTTCGTCGACCGCTTCTCGCGCGTGTATACCCCGGTGGTGTTCGCCTTGGCGCTGGCCATCGCCGTGCTGCCGCCGCTGTTCGGCGGCGCGGCCTGGTTCGACTGGATCTACCGCGCACTGGTGCTGCTGGTGGTGGCCTGCCCGTGCGCGCTGGTGATCTCCACCCCGGTAACCATCGTCAGCGGCCTGGCCGCGGCGGCGCGCAAAGGCATCCTGATCAAGGGCGGGGTGTACCTCGAAGGCGGGCGCAAGCTCGACATCCTGGCGCTGGACAAGACTGGCACGCTGACCCACGGCAAACCGGTGCAGACCGACTTCCAAGTGCTCGATCCAGCCTTCGAACACCAGGCCCAGGCACTCGCGGCCAGCCTCGGTGCGCGTTCCGATCACCCGGTGTCGCGTGCCATCGCCCAGTCCGGCGAGCAGCAGGGCCTGCCCGTGCAGGAAGTGCTGCAGTTCGAAGCCCTTGGCGGGCGCGGGGTGCGCGGCGAGATCGGCGGCCAGCGCTATCACCTGGGCAACCATCGTCTGGTGGAAGAGCTGGGCCTGTGCTCGCCTACGCTTGAGGCGAGCCTCGACGTTCTGGAGCGGCAGGGCAAAACCGTGGTGCTGCTGCTCGACGAGCGCGGCCCGCTGGCGCTGTTCGCCGTGGCCGACACGCTCAAGCCCAGCAGCCGCGAGGCGATCGCCGAGCTGCACGCGCTAGGTATTAAGACCCTCATGCTGACCGGCGACAACCCGCACACGGCCGAGGCCATCGCCGCTCAGGTGGGCATCGACCGCGCCGAGGGTAATCTGCTGCCGGAAGACAAACTGAAAGCCATCGAAGGGCTGTACGCCCAAGGGCATCGCGTCGGCATGGTCGGCGACGGCATCAACGATGCCCCGGCTCTGGCCCGCGCCGAAATCGGCTTCGCCATGGCCGCGGCGGGCAGCGACAGCGCCATCGAAACCGCCGACGTGGCGTTGATGGACGACGACCTGCGCAAGATCCCGGCGTTCGTGCGGCTGTCGCGCCAGGCCCGTGCGATTCTGGTGCAGAACATCGTCCTGGCCCTGGGCATCAAAGCGATTTTCCTGGCGATCACCTTCGCCGGAATGGCGACCTTGTGGATGGCGGTGTTCGCCGACATGGGCGTGAGTTTGCTGGTGGTGTTCAACGGTTTGCGGTTGTTGCGCCGGTAAGGGGTGCCGGGTGGCGCTTCGGGGTGGCCGCACTGGCCGGAGACGGCTCGGGTCGGGCGATGCGTTGGGCTTGACGGAATGCGATTGCAGACAGTGGGGCCGCGTCGCGGCCCATCGCGGCTGAAGCCGCTCCTACAGGTCAGTGAGCTGCGCCCCAAACGGGGCTGCACTGCGGTCCAGCGCGGTTGATCGGGGCGCCGAACCATAGGCGATCAAAGGCCCTGCAACAGCGTGTGGTAGTCGTCCACCGCCGCGAACTCCTGAGTGTCGCGCACCGCCGCTTTGCTGTCGGGCCTGAGCACCGCCAGCAGATGCGCCACGCCGAAGCGTCGCGCGCTGCGCAGGATCGCCAGGGTGTCGTCGATGAACAGGCTGCGCGCCGGGTCGAAATTCAAATCGGCGTGCAAGGCGTCCCAGAACTGCGGGCTTTCCTTGGGGTAGCCATAGTCGTGGGAGCTGATCAGCCGCTCGAAATACGGCGCCAGCTCGACCCGCTCCAGCTTCAGCGACAGCGAATCGCGGTGCGCGTTGGTGATCAGCACCACGCGCTTGCCGGCATCGCGGATCGCCGTCAGAAACGCCGGCGCATCGGGGCGCAGTGCGATGAGTTCGGCCAGCTCCTGCTTCAGCTCGCGGATCGGCAGCTTCAGCTCGCGACTCCAGAAGTCCAGGCAGTACCAGTTCAAGGTGCCGGCATTGCGTTCGAACAGCGGTTGCAGCTCCAGTTCGGCCATCGCCCGGCTCACCCCATGCAACTCTGCATAGCGTTGTGGCAGGTGCTGCAACCAGAAATGGTTGTCGTAGTGCAGGTCGAGCAGGGTGCCGTCCATGTCGAGCAGCACGGTGTCGATGTCGGACCAGGGAAGAAGTGCCATGGGAAACTCTCGTAGGGTAGGCCAGCCACGGTATAGTAACCCGTTCATCTCAAGGAGCCTCCCATGCGCCAGAAACCCACCGTGCTGAGCCGCGAGATCGTCGCCAGCAGCCGTCTGTTCCGTGTCGAGTCCGTGGCGCTCCGTTTCAGCAACGGCGTCGAGCGCACGTACGAGCGCTTGGTCGGCAGCGGCACCGGCCGTGGCGCGGTGATGATCGTGGCCATGCTCGACGCCGAGCGTGCGCTATTGGTGGAGGAGTATTGCGGCGGCACCGACGCCTATGAGCTGTCGCTGCCCAAGGGTCTGATCGAGCCGGGCGAAGACGTGCTGGCCGCCGCCAACCGCGAGCTCAAGGAAGAGGCCGGCTACGGCGCCCGCGAGCTGGAACACCTCACCGAGCTGTCGCTGTCGCCGGGCTACATGAGTCAGAAGATCCAAGTGGTGCTGGCCACCGACCTCTTCGAAGAGCGGCTGGAGGGCGACGAGCCCGAGCCGATGCGCGTCGACACCGTCAACCTGCGCGAGCTGTCCGCGCTCGCCGTCCATCCGCAGTTCTCCGAAGGCCGCGCCCTGGCGGCGCTGTACCTGGTACGTGATCTGCTCACCCAGCGAGGGCTGCTCAGCGCATGAACGATACCCAATTGATGCATAAAGTCGTGGTGCTCGCCCGTGTGGCGGGCGAGGCGATCCTGCCGTTCTGGCGCACCGAGGTGGCGGTCAGCGCCAAGCCCGACGATTCGCCGGTCACCGCGGCAGACCTCGCCGCCCACCACGTCATCCTCGACGGCCTCAAGGCGCTGGTGCCGGACATTCCGGTGCTGTCCGAGGAAGACTGCGGCATCGCCCTGGAAGAACGCGCGCGCTGGCAGCGCTGGTGGCTGGTCGATCCGCTGGACGGCACCAAGGAATTCATCGCCGGCAGCGAAGAGTTCACCGTCAACATCGCGCTGATCGAGCGCGGCGAGGTGGTGTTCGGCGTGGTCGCGATGCCTACCAGCGGCCGCTGCTATTTCGGCGGCCTGGCCTTCGGCGCCTGGCGCGCCGATGCCGGCGAGCAAGCGCAACCCATCGCCGTGCGTGGCATGCCGAACGTGGGCGAACGCTTCACCGTGGTCGCCAGCCGCCGGCACAGCAGCCCACAGCAGCAGATACTGCTCGATGGCTTGTCCGACGCCGTCGGCGCGCTGACCTTGGCCAACATCGGCAGCTCGCTGAAATTCTGTCTCTTGGCCGAAGGCAGCGCCGACTGCTACCCGCGCCTGGCGCCCACCTCGCAGTGGGACACGGCAGCGGCGCAGGGCGTGGTGGAAGGCGCTGGCGGCGTGGTGCTGGGCCTGGACGGCCTGCCCTTGACCTACCCCGCACGCGACTCGCTGCTCAATCCGTTCTTCCTGGCCTTGCCGGCGGCGGCGGGTTGGCGTGAGGCGCTGGTGAGGTTGGCGTCGACGGTATGAGGGACGCTGGTTTGCCGTTCCGGCTAGGTGCGATGGCCGGCAACGCCGGCCCGCTAGACTCAACCCGAACTATCCAGAATTGATGCGGCGCCCCGATCAGTCGCGATGGCCGGCAACGCCGGCCCAAAGGCTACCCCTCACCGCACCCGTACCAATCCGCGCTCGGATCGGCATCAACGGTGCAACACGTACTGCCCTGTGAATTCCACCGCCGCAGTCTCGCTGCCGGCATTGGCGACGGTGGTGTGCAGCGTCAGCCGCGCCCGGCCACGGCGCTGGTACATCGCCACGAAGCGCTGCCACGAAGCCTCGTCCGGAGCGTCGCAGTGGGCCACCGCTGTCGTGGTCACCGGCAAGGGGTAGTCGATCTGCCCTTGCTGGATGACGATGTGCCCGTCGTCGATGCCTGCCTCGCGCAGCCTCACGTGCAGCCATCCCCAGCCCACCAGCACCGCCGCGCAATACAGGCTGCCGCCGAACATGGTGTGCTTGTGGTTGACGTTGGCCGCCAGCGGTAGCTGCAAGCGCAGGACGCCGGCCTGCCAGTCGAGCACCTCCAGGCCCATCTCGCGGGTCAGCGGAATGTCGTGGTGCAGCACCTGCTGCAAGTCGTACGCGGGCTGGCTCATGGGCGCGGCTCCTCGTGGTCGTCGTGGCCGCTGCTGCCTTCGAAGCTCAGGCCGTGTTTGCGCAGCTTGTCGTGCAAGGTCTTGCGCGGCATGCCCAAGGCTTCGGCCAGGCTGCGCATGGAGCTGTGCGGCTGGCCCAGTTCGGCGGCGATCAGCGAGCGCTCGAACTGCTCGACCTGCTCGCTGAGCGGGCCGCTGCGCAGCACCGGAACGGCGCTGGCGGGCGCGGCGGGCGGGTTGTCCAAGGCCAGTTCCAGACCCAGGGCGAAACGCTCGGCGGCGTTCTGCAGCTCGCGCACGTTGCCCGGCCAGTCGTGGCGCAGCAGCATCGCCCGCTGTGCCGGTTGCAGGCCGTGGACGGGCAGGCCATGGCGCTGGCTGGCGGCATCGGCGAAGTGCTGGAACAGCAGCAGGATGTCGTCGCCGCGCTCGCGCAAGGGCGCGATACGCAGCGACGCCACGTTCAGCCGGTAGTAGAGGTCGGCGCGGAAACGTCCTTGGTCGGCGGCCTGGCGCAGGCCTTCCTTGGTCGCGGCGACGATGCGGATGTCCAGCGGGATCAGCTGGTTGCCGCCCAGACGCTCGACCACCCGTTCCTGCAACAGGCGAAGCAGCTTGACCTGCACGTCCAGGCTCATGCTCTCGATCTCATCGAGGAACAGCGTGCCACCATTGGCGAACTCGAACTTGCCGATGCGCCGCTTCTGCGCGCCGGTGAAGGCGCCCGGCTCATGGCCGAACAGCTCGCTCTCGACCACCGACTCGGCCAGGGCACCGGCGTTGATCGCCACGAACGGCCCATCGCGGCGGCCCGACAGGTCGTGCAGCGCGCGTGCCACCACCTCCTTGCCCGCGCCGGTCTCGCCGAGGATCAGCACGTCGGCGCGGGTGCCGGCCAGGGCGCCGATCTGCTCGTGCAGGCGCAGCATGGTCGGCGACTGCCCGAGCAGGCGCGTCGACAACTGCTGGCGGTCGCTCAGGGCCAGGCGCAGGCTGCGGTTGTCGAGCACCAGCCGGCGCAGGGCCAGGGCGCGGCGCACGCTGTCGAGCAAAGCGTCGCTGGCGAAGGGCTTTTCCAGAAAGTCGTAGGCCCCGGCGCGCATGGCTTGCACTGCCAGCGGCACGTCGCCGTGGCCGGTGATCAGCAGCACCGGCAGCTCCGGGTCGCGACCGTGCAATTGCTCCAGCAGCTGCAGGCCATCGATGCCCGGCATGCGGATGTCGCTGACCACCACTCCCGGCCAGTCGGCGGCAATGCGCTCGGCCAGGCCCTGGGCGTCGCTCAGCGCGGTGACCTTGAGCCCGGCCAAGTCCAGGGTCTGGCTCAGGGCCTGGCGCAGGTGCGGGTCATCGTCGACCAGGATCACCTGGGTCTGGCTGTCGATCGGGTCGGTCATGCCGAAGGGTCCTCCGAAGATTGCAGGTTCACGCCCGCTGGGGCGACACGCAGGCGCAGGGTCAACAACGCACCGCCCTCGGGATGGTTGGCCAGCAGCAGCTCGCCGCCCAGGGTGCGCATCAGGCTGTCGCAGATCGCCAGGCCCAGGCCCAGGCCCTGGGTACGGGTCTTGGTGGTGAAGAAAGGTTCGCGCGCGTGGGCCAGGGCCTGGCTGCTGAAGCCCGGACCATTGTCGCGGATCAGTAGATGGACGTGCTCTTCCCGTGTTTCGGCACTCAACCACAGCGTGCGTGGGTTGGCCTTTTCGGTGAGCGCGTCCAGCGCATTGGCCAGCAGGTTGCCCAGCACCTGGCGCAGACGCGTTTCCCCGGCCTGCACCCACAGCGTGGCGTCGGGCAGGTCGCGCACCAGTTCCACCGCCATCGCCCGCCGGCGCTTGGCCAGCAACGCCAGGGCATCGTCCAGGGCCGGTTGCAGGGCCACGCTTTCCGGGGCATGGCGGTCGCGCCGGGCGAAGGCGCGCAGGTGGGCGATGATCGAGGCCATGCGCCCGGTCAGCTCGCCGATCAGCTTGAGGTTGCCGCGCGCATCCTCGGTGCGTTGGTGGTCGAGCAGCACCTCGGCGTTTTCGGCATAGCTGCGGATCGCCGCCAGCGGCTGGTTGAGCTCGTGGCTGATGCTCGCCGACATGGTGCCGAGCACCGACAGCTTGCCGGCCTGGACCAACTCGTCCTGGGCCTGGACCAGCTCCTGCTGGGCGTTCTCGCGCTCCAGCACTGCGCTCTTGAGCCGGGTGTTGAGCCCTTCGAGGGCGGCGGTGCGTTCGATCACGCGCTTTTCCAGCTCCTGCCGGGCATGGGCCTCGAAGCCGATGCGATCGATGTAGTGGCGCCGCCGCTGCATCACCAATCCGGCCAGCAGCATCAGCACCAGCAAGGCCGCGCCACCGATGGCCATCACCGTCTGCACCGAACGGTCGACCAATTGCTGCGGCGCCAGGATGCTGACCTGCCAGCCCGTCTCGCGGATGTCGCGGGTCTGGCTGATCCAGGTACCGGGGCCCAGCACCAGCGGCTGCGGCGCCTGGGTCGGGTAGGGCTGGATGGCGACGATGGCCTGGCGCTCGGCTTCGCTCAGGGGGCGCGTGGCGCGGAAGCGCCAGTCCGGGCGCGAGGTCAGCACCACCACGCCGTTCTGGTCGGTCAGCAGCAGTTGTTCAGGCGTGCGGCCCCATAGGGTTTCGGTGTGGTCCAGGTCGACCTTGACCACCAGCACGCCGACCGCCCGGCCGCGTTCGCGCACGGCGGCGGCGAAGAAATAGCCGCGCTTGGCCGAGGTGGTGCCCTGGCCGAAGAAGCGCCCCAGATTGCCCTGCATGGCCTCGATGAAGTACGGGCGGAAGGCGAAGTTGCGGCCCACGAACGTGTCGCGCTTGTCCCAGTTGGAGGCGGCCAGGGTGTTGCCGCTGACATCCATCAGGTACATCACTTCGGCGCCGGTCTGCTGCGCGATCTCCTTGAGCAGGCGGTTGGCGTTGGTCACCGATTCCAGGCGGAAGGGGTCGTCCAGCACGCCGCGCAGCGCCGGCAGTTCGCTGAGGATCTGCGGCAGGGTTTCGTAGCGGTGCAGGGTGCCGAGCAGGTTGGCGACGTAGAGGTCGAGGGTCTGGCGGTTCTGCGAGGCGAGCTGGTCCTGGTAATAACGCTCGGCCAAGTGGTGCAGCGGCCACAGCAGCGGCGCCAGGCACAGGGCCAGCAGGGCCAGGCTGCGCCAGCGTGGGCGACGGGGAGAGGTAGAGGTGGAAATCATCGCCAGGTTTGCCAGTCAAAGAGGCGGCCATTATGCGCCACTTCGTTGCGCACCTCGAATCTCGCCGCTGCTGTGGGTACACGGGCCAGGGAAACGGTTTTCGTCGACCGAATGGATCGAATGCTGGAGAAAGCCGCTCTAGCCCAATAGGTCCAACATCAGCACCGATCGATAAAAATCGAACAGGATTTTGGATCGACTCTCCAGTAATCGATATGCAGGCTTCAAAAGCAGATATTTATCGACTATAAAGTGGCTCACTTCACTCATCCTTCCGGGGCCAAGGCGCCGGCATTGCAGAGGTCACCCATGAAAACCCGCATCACAACGCCGCGCGCCGATGGTTTCCACATGCCTGCCGAATGGGCGCCGCAAACCCAGGTCTGGATGGTCTGGCCGGAGCGCCCCGACAACTGGCGCCTGGGCGGCAAGCCGGCGCAGACCGCCCACGTCACCCTGGCCAAGGCCATCGCCCGCTTCGAGCCGGTGACCGTGGCCGTGTCGGCCGCGCAATACCGCAATGCCCAGCGTCAGCTCGACCTGCCCAACATCCGTGTGGTGGAAATGAGCAGCGACGACGCCTGGGTGCGCGACACCGGCCCGACCTTCGTCATCGACGACCACGGCGAAGTGCGCGGTGTGGACTGGGACTTCAACGCCTGGGGCGGCTTCGACGGCGGCCTGTACGCACCGTGGAACCGCGATTCGGAACTGGCCACCAAGGTGCTGGAGATGGAGCGCTGCCAGCGCTACCACACCGAAGGCTTCGTGCTCGAAGGCGGCTCGATCCACGTCGATGGCGAGGGCACGCTGATCACCACCGAAGAGTGCCTGCTCAACCGCAACCGCAATCCGCACCTGACCCGCGAGCAGATCGAAGCGGTGCTCGCCGAACAGTTGGCGGTGGAGCGGGTGATCTGGCTGCCCGACGGCCTGTACAACGACGAAACCGACGGCCACGTGGACAACTTCTGCTGCTATGTGCGCCCCGGCGAGGTGCTGCTGGCCTGGACCGACGATCCCGAGAACCCCAACTACCCACGCTGCCAGGCCGCCCTGCAGGTGCTGGAGAACAGCCGCGACGCCAAGGGCCGGCCTTTGCTGGTGCACAAAATGCCGATTCCGGGGCCGCTGTTCGCCACCGAAGAAGAGTGCGCAGGCGTCGATCAAGTGGTCGGCAGCCAAGAGCGCGATCCGTCGGTGCGCCTGGCCGGCTCCTACGTGAACTTCCTGATCGTCAACGGCGGCATCATCGCCCCGCGCTTCGACGATCCGGCGGACGACAAGGCGCTGGAAATCCTCACCGCGCTGTTCCCGGACCACGAGGTGGTGATGATCCCGGGGCGTGAATTGCTGCTGGGCGGCGGCAACATCCACTGCCTGACGCAGCAGCAGCCGGCACCGGTGAAGCGCTGAGTCGCTAGCCGTTTCGCAATCTGCAACGCCGGCTGCCTGTAGCGATGGGTAGCCGGCGTTGTGCTTTCCACGCATCCGCCGCGCAACCGCCCGCCGCAGGCAAGGCAGTCGCACCTGCACTACGATCGCTGCCCGAGAAGCGCCGCTGTGCGGGCCATCAGCGGGTCAATTCGTACGCCACTGCCTAAGCCCTACTTATCGTTCCGAAGCTTCCTACCCTGCTTTCGGAATTCTCCACTGGAGAAAATTACCCATTCCAAGTCCTTTTCCCATTCAAATCCACTGCCCGCCTAACGCTATCTGGTTATAAAGTTATGCTTTTCACGATTTTTTGACATTCCCGATAACCCTGGCCTAGGATGCCACCCCTCTTGGATGGCCGAGTCGGTCCAGCCTGTCGTTCGTTGCGCTGCCATGCTTTCGCGCAGGTCTCGATGCCGGCCTGTCGGGCACAGCCTGTCTTGTTCGTGATTAAGGATAAAAACACCATGTTCAATACCCGGATCAGCCTTCTCGCCCTGGCCCTGCTCGGCGCCACCCAGGCCCAGGCCAACGACCAGGCCAACAGCGCCGGCTTCGTCGAGGACAGCCACGCCAAGGTGCTGCTGCGCAACGCCTACATCAACCGTGACAAGAAGCACGGCAGCTCCGATCAGGCCGAGTGGGGCCAGGCGTTCATCGGCACCTTCTCCTCCGGGTTCACCCAAGGCACCGTCGGCGTCGGTGTCGACGCCTTCGGCCTGTACGCACTGCGCCTGGACGGCGGCCGTGGCCGCAACGGCGGCGCCGGCATCGATTTCTTCAAGCCCAGCGAAGACGGCTCGGGTCGTTCGCCGCACAACCTGGCGCGCGGTGGTGCCGCCGTGAAATTCCGTGTTTCCAACACCGTGCTCAAGTACGGCGACCAGATGCCGTCGCTGCCGGTACTGCAACACGACGACGCCCGCCTGCTGCCGGAAAGCTTCACCGGCACGCTGATCACCTCCAAGGAAATCGAAGGCCTGGAAGTCAACGCCGGCCACTTCACCCAGGAAGCGCGCAAGAGCATGGAAGGCCGTGACAGCGGTGGCCTGAAGTCGATCGACGTGCTCGGCGGCACCTACCACTTCAACGATCGCCTGACCGGCTCGCTGTACACCTCGCAAGTCGAAGACGTGCTGCGCAAGCACTACCTGGGCCTGAACTACGTGCACCCCCTGGCCGACGACCAGTCCCTGACCCTGGACTTCAACGGCTACAAGAGCGACATCAACAACCGCTACGTCAACGCCGCCGGCCTGACGGGCGATCGCAACACCATCTGGAGCCTGGCCGCCACCTGGGCCTTCGGCCCGCACGCCCTGACCCTGGCGCACCAGCGCAGCACTGGCAGCACCGGCTACAACTACGGCTGGTACCAGAACCGCGGCGGCGTCGGCGACGGCGGGTCGAGCATCTACCTGGCCAACTCCTACTGGTCGGACTTCAACGCCGAAGACGAGCGCTCCTGGCAGGTGTCCTACGACCTGAACTTCGCCGAGCTGGGCGTCCCCGGCCTGACCTACAAAGTGGCCTACGTGCGTGGCGACAACATCAACACCCACGGCTTCGGCGAAGGCAAGGAACGCGAATTCTTCAACCAGGTGCGCTACGTGGTCCAGGAAGGCCCGGCCAAGGACCTCTCGGTGAAACTGCGCAGCTCGATCCTGCGTACGTCCGAGAGCGTGCGCCAGAACGGCTACAACGACGACGGCAACGAAGTGCGCGTGTTCGTCGAGTATCCGATCAGCATTTTCTGATAGGCGTTCAGGCGATACGTAAACAGCCCCGGTAAATGCCGGGGCTGTTTCGTTTCAAGCGCAAAGCAGGCGCTCAGGTGAACTGGATGAAGAAGTAACCGGCTTCATCGCCTTGCTGACCCTGCCGCACGCGGTCGTCGAGATATAAGTAGCCGATGCCATCGACGAACAGCCCTTCGAGCGCCGGGCTTGACTGCGCGATGTCGTATTCCGCCAACTGCATTAACAGGCTGTGATGCTCAGGTGGGAAGATCGGATCTTGCAACCAGCCAGCGCGGCCTTGGGGTTTGCTCAGTTCCAGGCCGCAGTCTTCTTCTTGCACTTCTTCTGCGAGTTCTTCCTCGCTCATGGCCTGGAAGTGGATGAACCGGCTGGGCAGGATCATCGTCTCGGAGGGCGGCAATAATGCCTCTTCGCTCAATGTGTGCAGAATGACACGCGAGTAACCGCGCTCTATTACCTCTTTCAATTCGCTTTGCTGGTGTGCGGTATAGCGTCGTTGCACCGACTCGTTGAAATAGCCGTCGTTTTCCTTGACCGCAATGAAGACTGAAATGGCCATGCCCTTGGGCACGAAGTCTTCCGGTAGGAAGCGTGCGCCCAACGTCATCAGCGGCGTCATCAACTGGCCAGTGTCGGGCACCCGCGGCCAGAGCGCGATGTCTTCGAGGAAAGCACCGCCGCCGACCTGACCGAGTCCGGCGTCTTGATCGGAAAAGACGATCTTGTTGGGGTTCAGGATTTCAGGCATCGACCGGTCCTGGTAGATGACCGGATAGGGTCGCTGGTAGGCAGGAATAGCGGAAAGATGCTGGTCCCGGCCCGAAGAAAACTCTGGGCGGGTCGGACAGTTCTCCAGCGCAGGCTGGATGAAGAAATAACCGCCTTCGTCGCCTTGTTTTCCACGGCGGGCTTGTCGGTCCACGTACAAATAGCCGATGCCCCTACCGATCAGGCCGGCATGCACAGGGCTCCACTCAGCGATGTCGTATTCCATCAATTGCATGAGAAAGCTGTATCGACTCGACTCGCCAATCGCTTCCTGGAGCCAGAAGCGACGACCCACCGGCCTGCTGATGCAAAGACCGTTACGGTCATCTACCAGATCGGCCTCAACCTCTGTATCAGTCATCTCCACGAAGTCAATGAACTTAGGGGGTATGACCACTGTGTCCGAGGTTGGCCAAAGAGCCTGCTCACTCAGCTTGTGTAAAAGGACACGCGAGTAACCCCCTTGGCGAACCGCTTCCAGTTCGCTTTGCAGGTTGACGGTATAGCGGTGCTGGATGGACGAATCGAATGTGCCATCGCGTGCATCCACCGCAATGAACACCGTCAGCGCCATGCCTTCGGGAAGAAACCGGACAGGTAGAAAATTTTCTCTGAGCGTGATCAATGGCGTCATCATCTTTCCTGAAGATGGCGCCAGCGGCCACAGCGCGATGTCTTCTAGAAAAGCGCCTCCGCCGACTTGGCCGAAACCGGCATCCTGGTCGGACCATACGATCTTGTTGGCGTTGGTATTCAATAGCACCCCTTGCTTTTAGCGAATGACGTGGCGTACCGCCTGGCGGTTCGTAGTTGTTGAGTGGTCATCTTGTTGGTCAAGACCATGGAGTTGTAAATCGCTTGGGACATGAGCCTGATCTCAAGTTTGCCACTGCGTAGCATTTGGTTGGGTTTGAGCCCCATCAGTCCGCGCAAGCGATGCTCTTCCTTATGTACGTCCTTGTGATTCGCCGGGCTGAGGGCAATGGAGGGATTGCCACGCATACGCCGTTTTTTCTTGATGAGGCCCTTGTCCTCGAGGAATTTGTTGCGCATGACCTCATGCGCGTCACGCCCATCGTTCCTGTGCGCCTTGGCCCCATACCCCGCTGTCTCCCCCTCGTTGAGCAACCCCCACGGATCGATCCAGGTGAACGGGTTCGGCGCATACGCATACAGGTTCAAGCCACCCGCCAAGCCGATCGGATCAGGCTGCGTGAACCTGCCCACATCCGGGTCGTAGTAGCGGAACAGGTTGTAATGCAGCCCGCTTTCCCGATCCAGGTACTGCCCTTGGAAGCGCAGGTTCTGCTCGTCGGCGAAGCCCGCCGCGCGGTGTTCTTCGTAGCTGCGGCCCCAGGTGGCATAGCTGGCGCGCCACTGCTCCTCGCCCTGATCGTCGGTGAGTTGCTCGGGCAGGCCGTTGAGGTCGGTGTGGTAGTGGCGCAGACATTGGTGGGCACCTATGCCATCGATGCGTGCCAACGGCGCATGGCCGTCGTCGACGTACAGATACAGCGTGAAGTGGCCGTTGCGCCGCTCGGCGATCAAGCGCAGCCCGTCCCAGACGAAGTCGGTGTGCCCGAGCACCAGCCCGTCGAGCGTCGTTTCGGTCTTGGCGATGCGCCGGCCCATGGGGTCGTAGCGCAGGTGCAGCAGCCGCTCGCGGCCCGGTTGCAGGGTCCGTATGCGAATCAGCCGGTGTTCGGCGTCGTACTCGAAGTGCTGGATGCCGTACTGGCGGCTGCGCTTTTCGCTGAGCCGGCCGAAGCCATCGTAGCGGTAGCGTTTGTCTTCGAAGGCCAGCAGGCGATCGTCCTGTACTCGGCCCGCGCCCGGTTGCGCAGGGTCGAGCAGGTTGCCAGCCGGGTCGTAACGCAGGTGTTCGGGGCGGCCCCGGCGGGTCTCTTCGCAGGCGACGATACGGCCAGTGGCATCGTGGTTGAGGGTTTTCCAGGCGTCGCCGGCGCCGTTGCGGGTGTAGCGCGAGGCCAGATTGTCCAGCAGGTCGTAGGCCCAGCGTCGTTCGGCCACCGGCAGGCGCTGCACCGGCTGCCCGGCGGTGCGCCGTAGCCGTGCGCGCAGGCGGCCTGCATTGTCGTACTCGCTGTGGGTAACCAGGGCACCCTGGGTGCGCAGCGTTTCGCGGTGCAAGCGGTCGCGCTCGAAGTCGCTGACCAGCCTGCCGTCGACGTTCACCTGGTGCAGGTGCCCGCTGCCGTAGTACAGCCGATTGATCCAGCGCCCGTCCGCCAGCCCGGTACGCGCCAGGTTGCCCACCGCGTCGTATTCGTGGACGAGGGTGCCGGAGGCGGCCCGTTCTTCGAGCACCTGGCCCAGGGCGTCGTAGCTGAACGCCAACGGCTGGCTGACGCCATGCTTGTCGGTGAAGCGCAGGCGCAACAGGTTGTCGAGGGGGTCATAGGCGTATTCGGTACAGCCATCGGACGTGGTGCGTGCCAGCAACCGGCCTGCGGCATCGAAACGCATCTCGTGCACGATGGGCGCGTCGGGGCTGCCGGGGACGGGCAGGAAGTCGACGCGCACCAGGTTGTCTTGCAGATCGTAGGCGTAGCGCCGGCAACTGGCGTCGAGGTTGTGCTCGACGATCAACCGGTCGGCGGCGTCCCACTCGAAGCGATAGGCCTGGCCGTTTTCGTTGCGGGTCGCGATCAGCCGGCCGTAGTCGTCGTAGCGATGCTCCACGCAGTGCCCGAACGCATCGCGCGAGGTCAGCAGCTGTCCACGGCGGTCGTAAGTGTTGGCGGTGACGTGCCCGGCAGGATCGACGTAGCGCAGCCGATGGTTCGCCGCATCGTGCTGGTACCGCTCGATGCGCCCATCCGCTTGGGTGATCTGCAACAGCCGACCCGAGGGGTCGTGCTGGTAGAGGGTGGTTTCGCCTAGAGCATTGGTGATGCTCAGCAGATGCCCGTTGGCGTCATGGCGTAGCCGCGTGGCATGGCCGGAGCAATCGGTCTGGCGCAGCAGCAGGCCGCGCAGGTCCCATTCCAGGGTCTGCCGCGCGCCCAGGGCATCGATGATCTGGGTGACGCAGCCTTGGGCGTCGAAGCGGTACAGCGTCTTGCCGCCCAGTGGGTCGGTGTGCGCGATGCAGTTGCCGCGCTGGTCGTAGGCGAAGCGCTGGACGTTGCCGGCAGCATCGGTCTGCGTGCGCGGCAACGACCAGTGTTCCAGCCAGGTCGTGGCGTCGCTGCGCCCGAGCGGGTCAAGACGTTCGAGCAGGTTGCCCGCCGTGTCATAGGCGAAACGCCACATACCTTCGCCCGGGTCGATGGCGCCGAGCAACTGGCGCTCTTCGTCCCATTCGAAGCGCCAGCACTGGCCGAGCGCGTTGATGTGCGAGGTGATCTGGTACTGCGCGTTCCAGGTGTGCACGCTGGTGCGTTGCAGGCCGTCGGTGACCGTGGTGGTGCCGGCCTGGGTGTCGTACTCGATCCGGTAGCTGTCGCCGGCATCGGTCCAGTGCCGCACCACCCGCGCACGGTCGCCACACGGCGCCCATTCGTAGAAGCAGCGCAGGCCGCTGCGGGTGCGGTGTTCGCTCAGGCGCTGGGCGGCGTCGTAGGCAAACGTGCGCAGCACCTGGCCTTGGCCATCGACCACCTGGGCCAGGTTGCCGGCCTGGTCGTAGCCATAGCCGACCAGCCGCCGCGGCACCTGCGAGGCGACGCACTCGACCACCTCCGCGACCCGGCGTGGCCATTGCGCGCTGTAGTGCAGCCGCACGCAGACGGTGTCGAAGCGGTCGCGCAGTTGGCTCAGACGTTGGTGGTCGTCGTAGTCGAGGTGGATGCGGTTGTCGTTGCGGTCGCCCATCTGGCTCAAGCGCAGGACGTTCGGCTGGCCGGGCGTGGGCTGGAACAGCTGGTACAGGCCGTCGCGGCTTTCGGTCAGCACGTCGCCGCCAACGTCGCGCCGCACGCTCAGGCCCTCGCCGGCGCTGAACACCGCTTCGCCCGGCGCGATGGCGCCCATGTCGACCTCACGGCCCTGTTCGTCGTGCAGGGTCAGCAGTTCGTTTCCGTCTGCGTCGTGGGCGATGACGATGCCGACTTCATAGGCCGTGCTCCAGCCTTTGCCGAACAGGGTGTCTGCACGCTCGTCGAGGCTGTTGTAGAGGCGCTGCCAGTCGATGGGCATCAGCGCTTGCACGCTGAAGTCCAGGTCGTCGTCGCCACACAGCACCTTGGCCCCGGTGGCGGCGTGCACCGGATTGGGCGAAGCGCTCATGGCGCGGGTCAGCGCGCCGCTGACCTGCCCGGTGACGTAGCTGGTCGCACCGCCGATCGCCATGCAGCCGAAGCGGCTGAAGAACTTGCTCCCCCGCCCACGCAACAGCATCAACGCCGACACCGCCAGCCCCACCCCCGGCGTCTTGCCGCTGCGGATCTCGCGCACCACGATCGGCTCCCCGCCGATGCGCACGTTGTCCGAGACCAGCCCGCCGTCCGCCACCACCGCCTCGCAGGTGCTGCGGTCGCCACTGCGCACGGCGGGGTGGCCGTTGATCATGACTTTGCTCGAACCTTCGGCCAGGTATTGCGGCGGCATGGGCGGGTGCTTGCTGCACAGGACCTTGTCGTCGTTGGCTTCCTGGGTGTTGGGCGCGGGGCTGGCGACGGTGGGGCGCCACAGCTGCGAGAAAAAGCCTTTGGCCATGTCGAGGAAGGTTTCCTCCTCTGTATTGGCCTGGGCCTGGTCGACGGCCTGCTCGTTCTGCAGCGGCGTGAGCGGCGCCAGCACGATGCCGGCGGCGCGTGCGGCGGGCTTGCCGTTGATGTGGGTGTCGCGCGAGCCGGTGGCGATGGTGGCCTGGACGGTCGGCGGCGACAGGGCATTGCCGATGCCTTCGCATAATCGACTGAGCCCGGTGTCGGCGCCGGTCTTGGCCATCGCCACACCGACCACCACACCCACCACCGCACCGAGCACGAAACAGCCCAGCCCGCCGGTGGCCACCGTCAGGCCGAACGCGGCGGCCACGGCGGCGGTCGCCAGGGCGCCGATGGCGGCGGTGGCGGCGATTTCCAGCACGCCACCGACGACGTCGGCCAGCATCGAGGTGTGCAGCAGCGCATCGCCTTCGCGGGCGGCCCAGAATGCGTCGGACATCGGCGTGCTCGTCAGCTCAGATTGTCGAAGTCGAGCGAACGCTTGATCTGCGCCCAATGCGCGGCCTCGACGTCGCCCAACGGCTGGGCCTTGACGTAGCTCAAGGCGAACAACTTGCGCGTGCCGGGCAGCAGCAAGGCCAGCTGGTACTGGTAGACCTTGTCCGTACCCTTGCTGAACTGGCTGCCCAGTTCCAGGGCGTCGACGTCCTGGGCCTGGCCGACCTTGATTGCGGTGACGGGCTGCAAGCGCAGGTCCTTGACCTGTTGCTGCAGGCGCTGCAACTGGCCGTCGAAATTGCTTTGCAGGGTTTCGTCCTCGCCCAGCAGGCTGCGGCTGACGATCAACGATGTGCCCAGGGCGTCGAAACGCAGGATGTTGATGCTGGTGTCATGGCACGTGGCATCGGGCAGGTCGAAGCGGAACTCGTTGAGGCGGTAGGTCATGGGGGTCTCGTCACTGGCCGCTATCGGGGAACAAGCCCTTGACCGCGGCTTCGATGTCTTTCTGGACGCCCTGGCCTTCGGCGCTGGTCTGCGCTTCGCCGCCGAGGTTGAGGTCCAGGGTGCCGCCGGTATTGATCTCGGCGTCCTGCTTGGCATGGAAGCTGAACTGCTCGCAACTGATGTTGATCTGCCCGCTGGCGTTGAGCTCGATGACGCTCTTGCCGCACACCAGGCGCAGCACGTTGCCGACTTCCAGCAGGTAGCTGACGCCGACGCTGTCGGACTTGCTCGCACCGACCAGCGTCACGTCGTCGAAACGCACCGCGCGCAGGCGGCTGGCGCCGATGGTGATCTGCTCCATCTGGCCCACCGACTGGGTGCGGTTGGCGCCCACCGACAGGGTTTCGTTCTGCTCCACCACGCTGTCCATGTTGCGTTCGGCATGCACGTACAGCTGCTCTTCGCCCTTTTTGTCTTCCATGCGGATTTCGTTGAAGTTGGCCGGCGAACCGCCTTTGCTCGAACGGCTCTTCATGCCGCTCTGGGTGGCGCTGCCGGGCAGGTCGTAGGGCACGGTCTGCTCGGCGTTGTACACCCGGCCGGTGACGATCGGCCGGTCGGGGTCGCCCTCGAGGAAGCTGACGATCACCTCCTGGCCGATGCGCGGAATCTGCATCGAGCCCCAGTTCTTGCCGGCCCAGGCCTGCGAGACGCGAATCCAGCACGAACTGTTCTCGTTCGACTGGTCGTGGCGGTCCCAATAGAAGTGCACCTTGATCCGCCCATACTGGTCGGTCCAGATCTCTTCGCCGGCCGGCCCCACCACGATGGCCGTCTGCGGACCGCGTACCTGCGGCCGGTGGGTGCTGGCCAGGGGACGGAAGCTCTGCTGCGCGTCGATGCAGCTGAGGTTGCTGTGGAACTGCGCGCTGCCACTGCCGCCTCCGGTCTCTAGACGCTCCTGGAACACGTGGTAGCGCGCGGCCAGGATCAGGTATTCGCGGTTCTGGTCGGTGCGGGTGAAACCGCTGAGGTTGAACAGGTGGCCGCTGCCCAGGCCGCGGGCGTTGCCGCTGAGTTCGACCCGTTCGTGCTGGGTCTGCAAGGCCTCCAGGCGCGTCCGGGCGTAGTGCTCGCCATGCTCGGCCTGTTCGTATTCGCCGGGGTAGTCGAACAGCGGGTAGTCGCCGGCTTCATGGGGCCGCGGCATGGCCGAGCGCACGTTGATGCGCGCGCTGGGGCGCTGGAAGTCGTAGTCGTTCAGCTCCAGCGAGCCCGACTGGACTTCCTGGGCCAGATACCAGTCGTTGATGTGGTCGCGCTCGCGGTGCTGGCCGTCGGGCGGGAAAAACGGCACCGTTTCGTAGCCCGGCACGCGCTGATGGGCGCCGTAGGCGTCGGCCAGCACCAGCACGTGGCGGTCCTGTTCGTGGCGGAAGAAGTAGTAGATGCCTTCTTCTTCGAGCAGACGGCTGACGAAGTCGAAGCTGGTCTCGCGGTACTGCACGCAGTACTCGCGCTCGCGGTAGCTGCGGCTCAGTTGCTCTTCGAAGTCCGAAAAGCCGAGGTCGCGAAACACCTGTTTGACGATGGTCGGGACGCTCTGCTTCTGGAAGATGCGGCAGTCGCTGGTGCGCGTGAGCAGCCACAGCCAGGGGCGCAGGGTAACGCGGTAGCTGGCGAACTGGCCACGGTCGACCGACTGGCTGCAACGCGCCACCAGGCCGTGGAAGTAGCGCTGCGCGCCCACGCCCAACTGCACGCTCAGGCACATGGGTTTGCCGAGCAGTTGGTTGAGGTCGATGGCCGGGTCGTCGCTGGTCAGTTGCAGCTCGAACTCGAACAGCCGGCCCAGCTCTTCGCTGCCGGTCATCTCGGCGAGGATCAGCGCATTGGCTCCCAGGGGGCTGGTGACCTGCGCCAGGCGGGTGATTTGCGTGAACAGCATGTCAGGTCCTGTCAGGCGGCACGGAAATCACAGTGCACGGAAATCATAGTGCAGCGCGTTGTCGCGGCAGCCGATGTGCACGTTGCCCAGCGGATGGCCGTCGAGCAGGCGCGTGAGGAATTCGCGGCTCATGTCCGGCAGCAGGCCGTTGGTGAGGATGGCGTCGATCATCCGGCCGCCGCTTTCGGTTTCGCTGCAGCGCGAGACGATCAGATCGACCACGGCCTCGTCGTAGCTGAGCGCCACCTTGTGCGTGTGCTCGACCCGTGCGCGGATACGTTCGAGCTGCAGGCGGGTGATGGCCTTGAGCATGGCGTCGCTGAGCGGGTAGTAGGGGATGGTCACGAGGCGGCCGAGCAAGGCGGGCGGGAAGATCTCCAACAGCGGGCCGCGCAGCTGGCGCGCCACGCTGTCGGGGTCGGGCAGGGCGGCCGGGTCCTTGCACAGCTGGGCGAGCAAATCGGTGCCGGCGTTGGTGGTGAGCAGGATCAGCGTGTTGCGGAAATCGATCTGGCGGCCTTCACCGTCTTCCATCACGCCCTTGTCGAACACCTGGAAGAACAGCTCGTGCACGTCGGGGTGGGCCTTTTCCACTTCGTCGAGCAGCACCACGCTGTACGGACGCCGGCGTACCGCTTCGGTCAGCACTCCGCCTTGGCCGTAACCCACATAGCCGGGCGGCGCGCCTTTGAGGGTGGAGACGGTGTGCGGTTCCTGGAATTCGCTCATGTTGATGGTGATCAGGTTCTGCTCGCCACCGTACAGCGCTTCGGCCAGGGCCAGGGCAGTCTCGGTCTTGCCCACCCCGGAGGTGCCGGCGAGCATGAACACGCCGATGGGCTTGTTGGGGTTGTCGAGCCCGGCGCGCGAGGTCTGGATGCGCTTGGCGATCATTTGCAGGGCATGGTCCTGGCCGATGATGCGCTGGGCCAGGTGGCGGTCGAGGTTGAGCACGGTCTCGATCTCGTTACGCGCCATGCGCCCCACCGGGATGCCGGTCCAGTCGGCCACCACCGAGGCCACGGCCTGGTAGTCGACGGTGGGCAGAATCAGCGGCGTTTCGCCTTGCAGCGCGCTCAGGCGCCGTTGCAGATCGGTCAGGGTGTCGCGCAGGGCGTCGTCGGCCTGCTCGACCTCGCCGCAACGCTCGCGCAGTTGGGCGCGGATGGCGAGCAGCTGCTCGACCAGGGCTTTCTCGTCGGCCCAGCGCTGTTCCAGCTGCTGCAGACGCGATCGCTCATCGGCCAGGGCCTGTTCGGTGTGCGCCTGGCGCTGGCCGATGGCGACGCCGATGCTGTGTTCGCGGGCGATGATCTGCGACTCCACCTGCAAGGCTTCGATGCGGCGGCGACTGTCGTCGACCTCGGCCGGCACTGCGTGCAGGCTGATGGCCACACGGGCGCAGGCGGTGTCGAGCAGGCTGACCGACTTGTCGGGCAACTGGCGCGCCGGAATGTAGCGGTGCGACAGCTTGACCGCCGCTTCCAGCGCCTCGTCGAGGATCTGCACCTGGTGATGCCGTTCCATGGTCGAAGCCACCCCGCGCATCATCAGCAACGCCTTGGCTTCGCTCGGCTCGGCCACTTGCACCACCTGGAAGCGGCGGGTCAGGGCTGGGTCCTTCTCGATGTGCTGCTTGTATTCGGCCCAGGTCGTGGCGGCCACCGTACGCAGGCTGCCACGTGCCAGGGCCGGCTTGAGCAGGTTGGCGGCATCGCCCGTGCCGGCCGCGCCGCCGGCGCCGACCAAGGTATGGGCTTCGTCGATGAACAGGATGATCGGCTTGGGCGAGGCTTGCACATCCTCGATCACCTGGCGCAGGCGCTGTTCGAATTCGCCCTTCATGCTGGCTCCGGCCTGCAACAGACCGACGTCCAGGCTGCGCAGCTCGACGTCCTTGAGCGCCGGTGGCACATCGCCGGCGACGATGCGCAGGGCGAAACCTTCCACCACGGCGGTCTTGCCCACGCCAGCCTCGCCGGTGAGGATCGGGTTGTTCTGCCGGCGACGCATGAGAATGTCGACCAGTTGGCGAATTTCCTCGTCGCGCCCGACGATGGGGTCGAGCTTGCCGCTGCGCGCCTGTTCGGTCAGATCGACCGTATAGCGCTGCAAGGCCTCCTGCTTGCCCAGTGCGGCCGGAGCCACGGCGCCGCTGGCTTCGCCCGGCGCGCCGGCGCTGAAGCCGTCGCTGGCGGCCAAGTTGTTTTCCGGCGAGTCGCCCACGTACTCGGCGAAGCGCTCGCTCAGGGCCTCGACCTTGAGCTTGGCGAACTCGCCGGAGAGGCCCAGCAGGGCATTGCGCAGGCTGGGCGTCTTCAGCACGCCGAGCAGCAGGTAGCCGCTGCGCACCTGGCTTTCGCCGAACATCAGGCTGCCGTACACCCAGCCACGCTCGACCGCTTCTTCGACCTGCGAGGACAGGTCGGTGATGGAGGTCGAGCCGCGCGGCAGGCGGTCCAGTGCGGCGGTGAGGTCGGCGGCCAGGCGCGCCGGCTCGAGGTCGAACTGGCGGATCAGCCGGTGCAGGTCGCTGTCTTGCAGTTGCAGCAGTTGGTGCAGCCAATGCACCAGCTCCACATAGGGGTTGCCGCGCAGCTTGCAGAACACCGTGGCGGCCTCGATGGCCTTGTAGGCGAGCGGGTTGAGTTTGCCGAACAGCGCGGCGCGACTGATTTCACCCATGGTGTGGACTCCTTGTGTCGGGGACGGGCAGCGTGGCGTAGTGGTGGGCAAGCTTGAGGTCGCTGGCGTCGCGGCGGACCTCGCCGAGCCAGGTGTCGAAACCCAGGCGCCGACCGCTGCCCAATCGCAGCGCCGGCACCTGTTCACGTTGCAGAGTCAGCTCGACGTCCCAGTCCAGTTCCTGGCCGACATACTCGGCGACCCAGGCCACCAGCTCGACGAAGGCCCGGCCGCCGGGCAGCAGCGCGTGGTACTGGGCCAGGGTCAGCGGGCCGAGGCACAGGCGGAACTTGTGCTGGCGGTCCCACACGTGGCGGCCCAGGCACAGATCGGCGCCCAGGCGGCTGGCGCGCACACCGAGCTGGCTGCGTTCGGGCAGCGCCAGCCATTGGCCGACGTACTCCTCCAGGCGCACCGGCACGCCGAAGTAGTTCGACAGGATGCCGCACAGGCCGTCGGGGTAGCGCGTCTGCGCGGCCAGGTGCCCGGAATAGTGCAGCTTTGCGGTATCCGGCAGCGGCCCCTGGCCTTGCAGCGCAGGTTGCCCGCGACCGCTCAGAGCGGCCAGGCGCGTGGCCCAATAGTCGTCTTCGGGGCGGTCGTGGCTGACGGTCGGCCGGGCCTCGGCCCAGGCGCGGTAGAACAGGCTCAGCAGGCGGTGATGGAACACGTCCATGAAGGCCTTGCTGGTGGCGTCTGCATGGTTGCGCTGGCGCTCGCGGGCGTACTCGGTAAGGTGCAGCGGCAGCGGGCCGTTGGGGCCGCCGAGGCCGAAAAAGAACTGTTCCAGGCGTGCCGGCGCATGTTCGCCGGCGGTCGTTACCGCGGCGGGCGTCACCGCGGCCAGGGTGGCCGGGGCGAAGGCGCAGTCCAGGCGCTGCCCGAGGCGCACCGGCTCGTCGGCCAGGCGCCGCGAATGGCCGAAGCGCGGCAGGTGGCGGTGCTCGTTCTCAAGGCGGCGCAGGGCCTGGAAGAAATCGTACTGCCAGGGCTCGGCCTGCATGGCCTCCAACGTGCCCGCCGCATCACGCTCGGCTTGGCCGCTCACAGGGTGGGCCTGCGGCCGGGCTTGGCCGTCCAGCGCATGATCTCGCCGCGCTCGGTGGTGCGCAGCACGGTTTCGGTGAAGCTGTTGATCGACACGTAGCGGGTCAGGAAACGCTCGAACACCGCACCCAGCAGGAACACGCCGGTGCCGCGGAAGGCGTTCTCGTCGAAGGTCAGGACGATCTCCAGGCCGCGGCCGAAGACGATCGGCCCGGGCATCGGCAGGCGCCGCGTGCAGGGCGTGCAGCTGACTTCGCGCAGGCCTTCGATCTGCAATTGCAGCGCGCTGTCCTGGCTGTCGCCGTACAGGCGCAGCAGTTCGCGCAGCGCCGCCGCGCCCTGGCCCTGCTCGGTCAGCGACAGGTAGTTGAGCGACAGCTGGCTGATCAGGCGCCAGGCACGGTTGTCGTGGGCATGGCTGGCCCGCGGCCGGCTGGGCCCGGCCAGGCAGCGGATGGCGCTGACCGGCGCGCTGTCGGCCAGGCTGAAGTCGCTGCGCGCATCGCCCACGGCCATGAACAGCGGCAGGTCGCGGTTGCTGCACAGCGCGCTCAGGCCCAGTTGGCGCAGGTCGTGCCGGTAGGGCGCCTGCTGGCCATCGACCAGGCTGATGAAGGTTTCACTGCCCACGTAACTGGAGCGTGTGCCGTTGCGCCGTTGCTCGCTCGACAGCACCCGCGGCTCGCGGCGCACCACGTAATAGGCCTGGTCGCGGCCGTAGCGCGACGGGTCGCGCACGGCATAGAAGGGCAGGAACGGTTGCTGCGGGCCGGTGCCGTGGCCGGTGACCTCTTGCAGAGAATGGATCTCGAAGTCCACCGGCCGGGTACGGTCGGCGACCACGTGGTGTTCGTTGACCTTGTCGCTCAGGTGGATGCGGTCCAGGCGCCGTGGGAAGAGGTTGATCGCCGGGGTGCAGAAGGGTACGAACTGCTGGCTGCCGACGCCGCTTTCCAGGCTGGCGTCGAAGCGCTCGAACAGCACCAGCACTTCCAGCTCATGGCCGTCGCAGCGCTGCACGGCGGCGCCAAGGCCGGCGAAGTCGACGAACAGGAAACGCTGCGGCAGGGCGAAGTATTCCTGCAACAGCCGGTAACCCTGGAACGCCTGCGGCACCACCGGCAGCGCCGCTTCGCGGTCGTCGAAGCCACACGGGCGCAGGGCCTGTTGCGGGTCGAGACGTTCCACCCAATCGGCGCCCGGCTGACGCACGAACACCGCGCAGGCGGTGCCCAGCAGTTGCTCGTAGAGGCGATAGGGGGTCTCGTCGTTGCCGTGCAGGTACAGCGGCAAATGCGTGAGCGGCAGGCTGGCGAACGGCATCTCGGCGCCGCTGCGCAGGGTCAGGCGCAGGCCGGCACGGGCCGTGGGCGCGCTGCTGGCCAGGCGGCCGAGCACCGCGCCGGGGTTGCCGAAATACTGCGCGCGGGCCACTTCCAGCGGCCACAGGGTAACGTCCTGGGTGCTGCGAAACTCGCACGGGGTCTGCGAGTCGCGGCCGAGGTTGGCGCGCAGGGTGCTGCCGCGCGGCAATGGGAAGCCTTCGCCGAGCGAGCCTTCGTTGGGGTCGGTCTGCAACTGCACCACGGTCATCGACGGGGTCGGGGCCAGGTAGTGCGGGTAGGCGATTTCCAGCAGGTTGTGGGTGAAGGTCGGGTACTCGGCGTCGAGCTTGAGCTGCACCCGCGCGGTGAGGTAGGCGAAGCCTTCGAGCAGGCGCTCCACATAAGGATCGGCGCAGTCGATGCCCGACAGGGTCAGGCGCCCGGCGATCTTGGGGTATTCCTTGGCGAACTCTGCCGCGCCTTCGCGGATGTGCTGCAACTCCTGGTTGTACAGCTCCAGCAGACGTGGGTTCATGCGCGCCTCCTGCGCAGCAGCGGCGCCACGCGGACCTGACCCGACTCCAGGTCGAGGTCGGTCTGCAACAGCAAAGGCAGGGCGGCGGGTTGCGCCCACAGGTCGCCTTCGATTTCGAAGCTCAGGGCGTTGGCGTTCATCTCGCCGGGCGCGGCCTGGGCGCGCACGCGCAGGGTATGGGCGAGGATGCGCGGTTCGTAGGTGACGATGGCCTGGTGGATGATCTGTTCCAGCAGGCCGATGTCGATGCTCGAGGCACTGTTGCCGGCCAGTGCCGGCAGGCCGTAGTTGAGCACCGAGGCGCCTGCGGGCGTGCCGAGGGTGGTGTCGGCGTCGAGCAGGGCGGTGGTGTTGAGCAGCCAGGTCAGGTCGCGCAGCACCGACGCCTTGAGTTGCTGCAGCGACAGCACGCGCTTGTCGGGAGCTTCCTGCGGATTGCCGGGGTCGTCGTCGGTCAGACGATCGAGCAGCGAGGGTTGCAGGCGGTCACGCGCGGCGAGGTCGGTGAGCACGGAGGAAGTCCTTTGGCGAGGCGGCGGTGTGCGTGGGGGCCTTGGCGGGTGGATCGGAGCGCCGGCTGCCCGCGCCTACGCAGGCGGGGCGACCGGCGAAACGGAAGGTCAGATCTTCACGTTCTGGCGTACGTTCCAGCCGTACTTGATCGCGCCGCCGTCTTTGCTGCCATCGGCTTTCTGTGGCTGGTAGTCGACCGTGACCTTGGCGAAGTTCAGGCTGATGTTCTCGGTCAGACGATCGTCGCCGCCCGAACCGCCAGTGCTCAGCGAGCTGATCAGCACTTCTTCGAGGTTGATGACCAGGTATTCGACCTGGCTTTCGCCGCCCGCCTTGCGCACGGTCAGCTTGACCTTGTCGATGTGCTTGCCGCTTGAGCAGTGCGCCATCAGGTTGGGGCTGGACTTGTCGACGTACTTGGTCAGCGACAGGTCCTGGATGTTCACCTTGCCGGCACCGCCGCCGCCGCCCAAGTGCATGTTGCCGGACTGGGCCATGCCCCAGTGCCAGTTCAGCACGTCGATCTCGTCCTTGTGGGTCTTGTCCATGGACTCGCCCTTGATGTCACCGATCTTGATGAAAATGTCTACTGCCATGATGTCTCCAGCGTTTCGTCTCGGGGTGCATTAGGCCGGTGCGGATGTGGCCGCGCCGGCCGGGGGGATGCCTCAGGCGCCCTTGGCCGAAGGCAGCTTCGATACCAGGCGCAGCGACACGGTCAGCCCTTCGAGCTGGTAGTGCGGGCGCAGGTAGAAGCGCGAGTTGTAGTAACCGGGGTTGTTCTCGACGTCCTCGACCACGACCTCGGCGGCGGCCAGCGGGTGCTGGGCCTTGGTGGTTTCGGTGGAGTGCGCCGGATCGCCGTCGACGTAGTTGAGGATCCAGTCCTGCAGCCAGCGCTGCATCTCGTCCTTTTCCTTGAAAGAGCCGACTTTGTCGCGAACGATGCACTTGAGGTAGTGGGCGAAGCGGCAGGTGGCGAACAGGTACGGCAGGCGCGCCGCCAGATTGGCGTTGGCAGTGGCGTCGGCATCGTCGTATTCGGCGGGCTTTTGCAACGACTGCGCACCGATGAACGCGGCGAAATCGGTGTTCTTCTTGTGCAGCAGCGGCATGAAGCCGTTCTTCGCCAGCTCCGCCTCGCGACGGTCGGAAATGGCGATTTCGGTTGGGCACTTCATGTCCACGCCACCGTCATCGGTGGGGAAGGTGTGCGCCGGCAGGCCCTGCACTTCACCACCCGATTCCACGCCGCGGATGCGCGAGCACCAGCCGTAGTGCTTGAACGAGCGGTTGATGTTGACGGCCATGGCGTAGGCGGCGTTGGCCCAGGTGTACTTGCTGCTGTCGGCGCCGTCGGTGTCTTCCTCGAAATCGAAGGCCTCAACCGGATCGGTCTTGGCGCCGTAGGGCAGACGGGCGAGGAAACGCGGCATGGTCAGGCCGATGTAGCGGGCGTCTTCCGATTCGCGCAGCGAACGCCAGCCGGCGTACTCGGGGGTGGTGAAGATCTTGCTGAGGTCGCGCGGGTTGGACAGCTCCTGCCACGAACCCATGCCCAGCACGGTCGGCGCGGCGGCCGAGATGAACGGCGCGTGCATCGAGGCGCAGACCTTGGCCATCTCACCGAGCAGTTCGACGTCGGGCGGCGACTGGTCGAAGTAGTAGTCGCCCACCAGGCAGCCATAGGGTTCGCCGCCGAACTGGCCGTACTCTTCCTCGTAGAGCTTCTTGAACACCGGACTCTGGTCCCAGGCGGTGCCCTTGAATTTCTTCAGGGTGCGGTGCAGGTCTTTCTTCGACACATTGAGCACGCGAATCTTCAGCTGCTCGTCGCTCTCGGTGTTGTTGACCAGGTAGTGCAGGCCGCGCCAGGCGCTTTCCAGCTGCTGGAAGTCGGGGTGGTGGATGACCTGGTTGACCTGGGCAGTGAGCTTGGCGTCGATGGCAGCGATGATCTGTTCGATCGAACCGATGGCATCGTCCGAGACCAGGTTGGTCTGCGCCAGGGCCTGCTCGGCGAGGGTGCGCACGGCGCTCTCGACGGCTTCCTTGGCGCGTTCGGTCTTGGGCTTGAACTCCTGCAGCAACAAGGCTGCGAAGTCGCTGGTCTGTTCGGTGCTGGCCGGCTGGGCCTGGTTGTCGCGCTGGGCGTCGTTCATGGCGGGGCTCCTCAGGCCTTGGGCTCGGTGTCAGCGGGCTTGGGCGCGCTGGCCAGGGCCTGCAGCAGGGCAGGGTCCTTGATGGCTTTGAGAATGATGTCTTCGGCACCGGTCTTGCCGTCCATGTAGGTCAGCAGGTTGGCCAGTTGGGTGCGTGCCTCGAGCAGTTGGTTCAGCGCGTCGACCTTGCGCGCCACGGCGGCGGGGCTGAAGTCGTCCATGCTTTCGAAGGTCAGGTCCAGGCTCAGGTTGCCTTCGCCGGTCAGCGCGTTCGGCACGTTGAAGGCCACCCGCGGCTGCATGGCCTTGAGGCGCGCGTCGAAGTTGTCGACGTCGATCTCCAGGAACTTGCGCTCCTCGATCGCCGGCAGCGGCTCGGCCGGCTTGCCAGCGAGGTCGGCCAGCACGCCCATGACGAACGGCAGCTGGACCTTCTTCTCGGCGCCGTACAGTTCGACGTCGTATTCGATCTGCACCCGCGGCGCACGGTTGCGCGCAATGAACTTCTGGGAGCTGTCTTTCGCCACGTTGTTCCTCCTGGTCGCCTTCGAGGCGGTGTGGTGTGGGTGCGGGCGTTACGCAATGGGGTTGGCTGGTATTAGTCGGGCTCGGGGCCACGAAGGTTCTCGAACTGCGACAGGCCATCGGGGATCAGGTCGCGCACGATGGTGGCGAAGTCGGCGTCCACCAGGTTCTGCGCGCGGCGCAACAGCACCGGCAGGGGGCTGGAGGGCTCGTGGCGGGCGTAGTACTGCAGCAGCTTGTCGAGGCTGGCGCGCACGTCCTGGCGGCTGTTGATCTCGCCGGCGCGGGCGGCGGGGCGGGCAGCGGCCGGGGCATCGGCGCCAGGCGCGTCGGCCGCTTGGACGGCGGCCGGAGCGTGGTCGGGGCCGGGGGCATCGAGGTTGGCGTAGTCGAGCAGCACCTGGCGGCCTTGGCGCAGCAACTGGCTGAGCGGGGTAAGGTCGACGCCGCTGGCCGAACCGACCTGCTCGTTGACCCGTTGCTCGATGGCCTCGCAGGCGTTCAGGGCCGTATCCAGGGCATCGCGGGTCTGCGCCAGCAGGGCCGGGTCGGTGTCGCGCAGGGCGGCGCTCAGTTCCTCGACGCTCAGAGGCGCTTGCGCCCCGGCCTGGAAACCGGCGGCCTGTACGGCGCCACGCAAGCTGACCTGGCCGAAGGTGCGCGAACGGGCCAGCACGGCGTCGCGCAGCAGGCTCAGGGTGTTGTCGCTGGTCAGGCCGGCCAGCGCATTGATGCGCACGGTGGGATCGTTGCTGTCGTCGGCATCGAGCTGCGGATGCAGGTGCAGCCAGTAGTCGGCGAGCAGTGCGCGGATCAGTTCCAGGCCGGCGGCCAGTCCCGGCACGCCGTGCAGGGCCAGGCGCGCTTGGGTCAGGAAGTGGGTGATGCGCAGGTCTTTGCTGCGTTCGAGCAGCGCCTGGCAGGCTTGCTCGATCTGGCGCCAGTCGGGCGGTTCGGCAGGCTGCACGGCATCGCCCATGACGCGCTCGGGGCGGCCTTGCGCATCCCGCTCGAGCTGAAGGAATTGTGCGTCGTATTCGAGGTCTGTTCCGCACGGGAAGTCATCGGAAACAGGCGCCAAGAGCTGCGAGTTATTCACCGAAGAACGCCGTCCTTGTCAGTTCGTGATGAAGGTTTTTGAAGTGCTAGATGGATTTTTTGTGAACGTGTGCGCAGTTCGATTAATTAAAGCAAAATGATATCCAAGTGATATCATGCCGCGGTGGTGAAGTTGCGCATTTATGGTTTATTTCGTAAATGCTGTCAAGGTAAGCTAGCGCGGCCCGACGCGCCTTTAAAAATTGCGTAACGCTTTTGGGGCATTACCGGGGGCGGTGTCACAGGTTAGTTTCAGCGCCGTACTCATTGATGTCACTCGCTAACCTTTAACCGGCTGGTTAAATACCGAGCTAAGTATTTCTTGGCCTTGTAGCTGATTCGCACCCATTGGCGGACGGTATATTGAATCGCATGCAGGAGGCGCGATGGCACTTTGCCTTACCATCACCAGTTACCACAAGATAACCCCGGGACAAACCTCGGAGTTCACGGTGGGCGAGCGTGCTATCACGATCGGCAGAAACTCGGACAACGACTGGGTTTTGCCAGATCCGGAGCGTTTAGTGTCGTCGCGGCATTGCACCATCCAATACCGCGACGGGCGGTATTACTTGACTGATGACAGTACCAACGGCAGCGAACTGGTGAATGCCGGCGTCAAATTGCGACGCGGAAACAGCGAGCCGTTGCAACATGGCGAAGTTATTCGTATCGGTGATTACGAGATACAAGCCAGAATCGATTCAGCGCCGGCTGGCGCGTTGCCGGGACAGGCCGAGCCAGCCAGTTTCGAGGCCCTCATGGCTCATCAGGCAGGGGTCGCTGCGACACCCGCCGCAGCGTTCGCGCCAAGCGCCCGCAGCCATCAGACCTTGCCCGACCTGTTCGACTTCCTCGGCCCTTCCAGCGTGCCCGCGCCTAGCCAACCCGACCATGTGCCGGCCCAGCAGCACGATTTCCGGCCGCCTACGCCGCTCCCTGCGTCTGCGCCGATCGTCGAGCCGCCGGCACCTGTCGTCTCCGCGCCCGGACCGCTTGGTTTGATTCCGGCAGACTGGGATGCGCTGGCACCTGCCGCCGCGCCTGCAATACCTGCGACCGAGCTCGATACTGCACCTGCGCCCATGCCCGACATCGCGCCGCCCGACGTCGCCACGCCGCCCGCATCGGCCACCGCTGGCCCCGAGCCGTGGACGGCACCGACGCCACAGCCGCCGTCCGTCCCCGAAGCGCCGCCCGAGCCAGCGCCGGTCGTCATGTCGAGTCCACAGCCCGAGCCAGCGCCAGCCACCGCGTCGAACCCACAGCCGGCCCCCGTACCGGCCGCGCCGGCCACCGCCAACCCGGACGACCTACTCACCGCCTTCCTGCGCGGCGCAGGCATCGAACACCTGCGCATCGACGCCGCCCAGGCCCAGGCGCAGATGGAAGCGCTGGGCCGCAGCTACCGGCTGATGGTCGAGGGCCTGATCGACGTGCTGCGCGCGCGCAGCAGCCTTAAAGGCGAGTTCCGCCTGCAACAGACCAGCATCGCCCCGGTGCAGAACAACCCGCTGAAGTTCGCCCCCAACGCCGACGAAGCGCTGCTGTTGCTGCTGCGTCACGGCAATGCCGCGTTCATGGCCCCGGACCAGGCAGTGCGCGACAGTTTCGACGACCTGCGCGCCCACCAATTGGCGGTCATGGCCGGTATGCAGGCGGCCATCGAGCACCTGCTGGCGCGCTTCGAGCCCGGCCAGTTGGAAGCACGCCTGGCCCCGCCCTCGGGCCTGGCCAAGGTCTTCGGCGGCTCGCGCCAGGCCCACTGCTGGCAACAGTTCACCGCGCTGTACGAGCAGATGTCCCGTGAAGCCGAAGACGATTTCCACGATTTGTTCGGCCGCGAATTCAGTCGCGCCTACGAAGCCCATACCACTCGCCCAGCGCGCGATTGAACGAGCCTGCCGATCAGGATGATCCCCACCCCGTGACCACTACCAAGATGCACCTCACCCGCTGGGCCGCCATTGCGGGCTTGTCGCTGCTCGCCGCGTGCAGCAAGGACGCTTCGCAAGCCGAGGTTACGGCACCCGCCGCGTCCGACGTGAGCCTGTACTTCAGCGCCGCCGCCGGGCTCAACCCCGGCGGCGGTGGCGAGCCGGCCCCGGTGCGCGTGCGCCTGTTCGAGTTGAAGAACGCCGCCGCCTTCGAGCGCGCCGACTATTTCGCCCTGGCCGAGCGCGCCCAGGCCACCCTCGGCGCCGACCTCATCGACCAGGACGAAGTGCTGCTACGCCCCGGCCAGCAAATGCACCTGCGCCGCCCGTTGGACCCGGCCACGCGTCAGGTCGGGCTGGTGGTGGGCTATCGCGAGATCGACCGCGCCCAATGGCGCAGCGTCTTGCCCGTGCCGCCGCGCGATTATCAGATCAGCCTCGATGTGCGCGCCGTGCGCAGCGCCGAAGCCGCCCCCCAACCTGCGCCTGCCCGTTAGGCCACCGGAGCTCTCATGTCCTGGAACAATCGTGTCGTCTGGTCGGAAGGCATGTTCGTCACCACTCAGCATTTCCAGCAGCAGGACCGCTACCTGGAGAACTTCGTCGATGCCCGCAGCCGGCCCTTGCAGGCGGCGGCCTGGGGCTTTTCCGAGCTGCTCGTCGACCAGGGCCTGCTGAGCCAGGGCAAGCTGGCCATCCTCAGCGCCCGCGGCCTGCTGCCGGACGGCACGCCCTTCGACATCCCCCGCGACGACCTGCCGCCGCCGCCTCTGGAGATTCCCGAAGACCTGCGCGACGGTGTGGTGTACCTGGGCCTGGCGCTCAAGCGCGCCGGCGCGCGCGACACCGTCGAGGCCGGCGAGCCGATGGAAGGTGCGCGTTACGTCAGCCGCGTCAGCGAAGTGCGCGACGACAATGCGCCATTCGAGAACCGTGCCGCCCTAGCCCTGGGCAGCCGCGCCCTGCGCCTGCTGCGCGAGGAAGACGGCCTGAGCGACCACGCCGCGCTCGGTGTGGTGCGCATCCGCGAACGCCGCGCCGACCGTGCCCTGGTGCTCGACGAGCGCTACATTCCACCGTTGCTCGACGTGGCCGCCAACACCCAGTTGTCGGGCTTTCGCAGCGAGCTGCTGGGCTTGCTGCACCAGCGTGGCGAGGCACTGGCCGGCCGCGTGGTGGCCTCGGCCAATGGCGGCGCCTCGGAAATCGCCGACTTCATGCTGCTGCAACTGGTCAACCGCGCCCAGCCGCTGATCGAGCACCTCAACCAGTTGAGCCCGGTGCACCCGGAACGCTTGTACAGCGAACTGCTGGCGCTGGCCGGGGAGTTCGCCACCTTCACCCGCGACGCACGGCGCCCGGACAGTTTCCCGATGTACCAGCACGACGACCTGCTGGCCACCTTCACGCCGGTCATGACCGCGCTGCGCGAAGCCCTGTCGATGCTGATCGACAGCAAGGCAGTGGCCATCCCCATCGTCGAAAAGGCCTACGGCATCCACGTGGCGATGCTGGCCGACCGCAGCCTGCTCGACAGCGCCAGTTTCATCCTCGTGGTGCGTGCCGACGTGCCCAGCGAAACCCTACGCAGCCGCTTCGGCCAGCAGAGCAAGATCGGTGCGGTGGAAAGCATCCGCGATCTGGTCAACCTGCAACTGCCGGGCATCGGCCTGCTGCCGCTGCCGGTGGCGCCACGGCAGATTCCGTTCCATGCCGGCTCCACCTACTTCGAGCTCGACCGTGGCAGCGAGCACTGGCAGATGCTGCAGAACAGTGGTGGCTTCGCCTTCTACGTGGCAGGCGATTTCCCAGGTTTGAGCCTGGCCTTCTGGGCCATCCGAGGATAAGCACCGATGCAGCCCGACGAGCCGAGCGGCAACGACCGCACCCAGTTCATGCCGCGCCCCGGTGGCCGTGCGCCGCAACCGGCCCACGCCGCGCCGGCCGTGCCCCTGAGCATGCCCGGCGAGCCGCTGGCGCCCGGCCAGGGCGAAGGCCTCAACCCGCTGGAGCAGGCAGCCGGCCCGCTGCTGAGCCTGCTCACGCGGTTGCGCAACACCCTGGCCCATCCGGCCCCGGCCAGCCTGCGCGCGCAGTTGCTGGCCTACCTGCGCGAGTTCGAAGCCCGCGCCGAAGCAGCCGGGGTGCCGCGCAACGAAGTGCTGCTGGCGCGCTATGCGCTGTGCACCGCGCTCGACGAAGCGGTGCTGAGCACGCCTTGGGGCAGCAGCAGCGACTGGGGCAAGCAGAGCCTGCTGATCACCGTGCACAACGAGGCCTGGGGCGGCGAAAAAGTGTTTCAGCTGCTCGAGCACTGCCTGCAAAGCCCGCGTGAGCGGCTCAACCTGCTCGAATTGCTGTACCTGTGCACCAGCCTCGGCTTCGAAGGCCGTTACCGGGTCATGCCCGGTGGCCGCGCCCAGCTCGACGCCCTGCGCGAGCGCACTGCGGCGGCGATCCGCGGTGCCCGTGGCGAGGCCGAGCGCGAGCTGTCGCCGCATTGGCGCGGCGTGATGGCCAAGCGCGATCGGCTGGCGCAGTTCGTGCCGGCCTGGGTCGCGCTGGCCAGCGCCCTGGCCTTGCTGCTGCTGGCACTGCTCGGTCTGCGCCTGATGCTGGCCTCCGACGCCGAGCCGGTGTTCCGTGGCATCCACGCCTTGGGCGAGATTCCGGTACAGGCCATGGACCGCCCGGTGACCCAGCCCAAGCCGATCGAACGGCCGCGCCTGGCCGGCTTCCTGGCCGAGGACATCAAGGCCGGCCGGGTAGCCGTGGAAGACGCGGTCGACCGCTCGGTGGTGACCATCCGTGGCGACGAACTGTTCGCCAGCGCCAGCGCCAGCATCAAGGGCGACTACCAAGCTTTGCTGACGCGTATCGCCGCCGCAGTGGACAAGGTCAAGGGCGACGTGCGCATCACCGGCCACAGCGACAACCAGCCGATCGCCACGCTGCGTTTCCCGTCCAACTGGGCACTGTCCCAAGCTCGCGCCGAGGAAGTGCGGGCCATGCTCGCCGCGCGCACCGGGCAGCCCGAACGCTTCACCGCGAAGGGCTTGAGCGACACCGAACCTTTGGCCTCCAACGCTACCGCGCAAGGGCGGGCGAAGAACCGCCGGGTTGAAATCACTGTTCTGGCGGAGGGTGTGGAGTGAAGGCGTTGTTCGGATTCGTGGTGCGTTGGCTCGTGCCCCTGCTGGGTCTGGTGGCGCTGAGCCTGCTCATTTGGTTCGTCGGCCCGCTGTTCGACGTGCTGGCCAGCCCTGCGGCGCGCTGGACGCTGATCGGCCTGCTGTTCGCCGCTTGGCTGGCCTGGCGTGTCTACGCCATCGTCAAAGCCCGGCGGCAGGCGGCCAAGGTGTTGCAAAGCCTGGCTGCACAGACCCCGCCAGACCCTGCCAGCGCGGCCACTGCCCAAGAGCTGAGCACTCTGCGCCAGCGCATGGACGAGGCTCTGGCGCTGCTGAAGAAGGCGCGCCTGGGCGGCGATGAGCGGCGCAACCTGTACGAGCTGCCGTGGTACGTGATCATCGGCCCGCCGGGTTCGGGCAAGACCACCGCGCTGGTCAATTCCGGCCTGCATTTCCCCCTTGCCGCGCAACTGGGCGAAGGTGCCATCCGCGGCGTGGGCGGCACCCGCAACTGCGACTGGTGGTTCACCGACCAGGCCGTGCTGCTCGACACCGCCGGGCGCTACACCACCCAGGACAGCCATGCCCAGGTCGACAAGGCAGCCTGGCTGGGCTTTCTCGACCTGCTGCGCCAACAGCGCTCGCGCCGGCCCATCGACGGCGCGTTCATTGCCATCAGCCTGTCCGACCTGCTGTTGGCCAGCGAGGCCGAGCGCGCTGCCCATGCCGCGGCGATCCGCGCCCGCATCCAGGAATTGTACGAACGGCTGGGAGTGCGCTTCCCCATCTACCTGATGCTGACCAAGCTCGACCTGGTACCCGGCTTCATGGAGTTCTTCGACAACCTGGGCAAGGAAGAGCGCGCCCAGGTCTGGGGCATGACCTTTGCCCTCGACGACGACGGCGGAAAGGGCGAAGGCCCGCTGGGGCAGTTCGCCGGCGAGTTCGCCTTGCTCGAACAACGCCTCAACCAGCGCCTGATCGAGCGCCTGCAGCAGGAGCGCGACCCCAGCCGACGCGATCTGGTATACGGCTTCGCCCAACAGTTCGCGGCCTTGCGCGGCAGCCTGGAACGCTTGCTCGACGGCGTGTTCAAGCCCAACGCCTTCGAAACCCGCGCGCTGCTGCGCGGCGTGTACTTCACCAGCGGCACCCAGGAAGGCAGCCCCATCGACCGGCTGATCGGCAGCATGGCGCAGAGCATGGGCCTGGACCGCGCGCAACTGGCGCGCCAGAGCGGCAGCGGACGCAGCTATTTCATCCAGCGCCTGTTCAGTGACGTCGCCTTCGCCGAGCGTGGCCTTGCCGGCAGCAACCCCAAGGTCGAGCGCAGGCGACGTTGGCTGACCCGTGGCGCGCTGGCCTTGAGCGTGCTGCTGGTGCTGGTGGTCGGCACCTTGTGGGCCTTGAGCTACCGCGCCAACCAAGCCTACATCGCCCAAGTCGAACAGCGTCTGCAACCGGTGGGGCAGAGCGTGCAGGCCCTGAGCCCGGCGCAGCGCAGCGTGCTCGACGTGTTGCCGCTGCTCAACGCCGCGCGCCACCTGGCCGACGATCCGCCGGCCTGGGCCAAGGGGCTGGGCTTGTATCAGGGCGACATGCTCGAAAGCGAATCGGCCAGCGTCTACCGCAAGCTGCTGATCGCGGTGTTCGCGCCGCGTCTGGTGACGCGCATCGAAGAGCAACTGTACGGCGCGCAGTCGTCGGACTACCTCTACGAAGGCCTCAAGGCCTATCTGATGCTCGCCGACAGCGACCATTACGACGCCGACTTCATCAGGGCCTGGGTGCTGCTGGACTGGGAGCGCGCCTTGCCGCGCGACCTGGCCCCCGAACAACGCCAGGACCTGCAACGGCACCTCGATGCGCTGTTCGAGCGGCGCCCGCCCAATGCACGGCTCGACCAGCATCTGATCGACGATGTGCGCCGGCAGTTGCAGCAACTGCCGGTGGCCCAGCGCGTGTACGACCGGGTCAAGCGCCAGCCGTTACCGCCTGGGGTGAGCGATGTGCGCCTGAGCGAAGCGGCCGGGCGCGATGCCGCTCTGGTGCTGCGGCGCAAGAGCGGCAAGCCTCTGGGCGAGCCGTTGCCGGGGCTGTTCACGGTCAAGGGCTACCGCCAGGCGTTTCTCGCCGCCAGCCTGGCGCAGAGCACCACCCTGGCCGAAGAGCGCTGGGTGCTGGGCCGCGAGATCAGCGATGCCGGCGATGCCAAGCGCCTGGCCGACGATGTGCGCCAACTCTATTACCAGGACTACATCCGCCAGTGGGACGCCTTGCTGGCCGATCTCGACGTAGTGCCGGTGACCAGCGTCGCGCAGGCCGCCGACGTGCTGCGCGTGCTCTCCGGCCCGGCCTCGCCGCTGAAGAAGCTGTTGCAGACGGTGGCCGTGGAAACCAACCTGCAACAGCCCGACGCCCTCGACAAAGCCAAGACCAAGGTCGAAGAGGCCGGGGTCGATCAGTTGCGCCAGCGCTTGGGCGGTCTGCTCGGCGAGGCACCGGCTGCCGATGCGCCGGCCCAGGTGGCGCCCCGTGACCCGGTCACCGAGCACTTCGCGCCGCTGGCCGCATTGGTCGAGGGCGGCGAAGGCGGGGCGGTGCCCATCGACGGTCTGCTCACCGACCTCAACGCCCTGTACGTGCAGGTCAGCGCCATGGTCGGCGCCAGCGGCGATGCGTTGCTGGGCGAGGCCAAGAACCAAGCCCAGGCCGCGGCGCAGCGCGTCTCATCGGGCGCGGCGCGGCAGCCGCAAGTGGTCCAGGACATGGTCGGCTCGGTGGTCGGTTCGACCAACGCGGTGGTCATGGGCGGCGTGCGCAATCAGCTCAATGCGGCCTGGAAGAGCGAGGTGGTCAACGTCTATCGGCAGTCGCTGGGCGGGCGTTATCCGCTGGCGCCCGGCAGTAGCCAGGACGCCACCCTGGAAGACTTCGGCCTGTTCTTCGGGGTCGGCGGGGTGATGGACAACTATTTCCGCAAGTACCTGCAACCCTACGTCAACAGCAGTACCTCGCCGTGGAGCTGGCAGCCGGGTGCGGCGCAGAAGCTGGGCATCAGCGCCAACGTCCTGGGCACCTTCCAACGTGCGGCGAACATCCGCGACGCGTTCTTCCGCAACACCGGCAGCACCCAGCCGCTGGTGCGCTTCGAGCTCAAGCCGGTGGCCATGGACGCGTCCATCACCCAGTTCCTTCTCGACCTCGACGGCCAGCAGGTCAGCTACGACCACGGCCCCAGCCGGCCGGTCGCGGTGCAATGGCCGAACAACAACGGCATCGGCGTGGTGCGTTTGTCGATCACCCCGCCTGCGGCCAGCGGCCGCTCGGGCAAGACGCTGGAGGGGCCATGGGCCTGGTTCCGCTTGCTGGAGCAGTCCGACCTGGTCAGTGCCGGCTCCCCGGAGCGCTTCAATCTGCGCTTGCGGGTCGACGGCCTGAGCGTGTCCTACGAGCTGCGTGCAAGCAGCGCCTTCAACCCGTTCCGCGCCCGCGTGCTGAACGGCTTCAGCCTGCCGGAGCGTTTGTGAGCGGAGTGGGTTTCTACGGCAAGCTGGCCTGCCGCGGCGACTTCGTCAGCCGCGGCCTGAGTGCGAGCTTCATCGAACCCTGGGACCAGTGGTTGGCCGCTGGGCTACAGACCTGCCGCCGGCAGTTGGGCGAAGCCTGGCTGGAGGCCTACCTGGTCAGCCCGTTGTGGCGTTTCGCCCTGGCGCCTGGCGTGTGTGGGCCGCAGGCGATGGTGGGAGTGGTGATGCCAAGCATCGACCGGGTGGGGCGCTATTTTCCCCTGACCGTAGCGCAATCGTTGGGCCCGCAGGCCTCGTTGGCCGCCGTGGTCGGTGGCCACGATGACTGGTTCGAGCGGGCCGAGGCCTTGTTGCTCGCCAGCCTCGAATCAGACGCGAGCTTCGAAGCCTTCATCGCAGCGGTGGATGCCCTGGGCGTGTTCGACGTGCCGGCGCGCATCGTTGCGCAGACAGTACCGGGCGGCCTCGAACGGCTGCCGGCCGAGCAGCCTCAGACGCGCACACTGGCCCTGGCCGAGGCTGCCTGCATTGGCATGAGCCTGTGGTGGGGGCAGGGCTCGGCGCGCATCGCGCCGGGGTTGATGCGTTGCGCGGGGTTGCCGCGCAGTGAAGATTTCGCCGGGTTCATCCTGGGTAAAGAGGCAGCGTGCACATGACCGCCCTGCAGTACACCGCGGCCAGCTACAGCCACACCGGCATGGTTCGCCAGATCAACGAAGACGCCTGCCTGGAGCTGACCGCCGAAGGCCTGTGGGCCGTGGCCGACGGCATGGGCGGGCATGCGGCGGGCGACTACGTCAGCAGCCTGACGGTCGACAGCCTGCGCCACCTGCCCACCGCGTACGACCTTGACGCGCGCACCCAGGCGCTGCGCGACAGCCTGGCCCAGGTCAACTGCGCGGTACGCGCCGAAACCCTGCGCCGCGGCGTGCGCCTGATGGGCAGCACCGTGGTGGTGCTGAGCGTGCAGGGCGATCGGGGTGTGGCCCTGTGGGCCGGCGACAGTCGTTTGTACCGCCTGCGCGGTGGCCGCCTGCAGCGCCTCACCCACGACCACAGCTACGTGCAGGAATTGCAGGACAGCGGCCTGCTGAGCGAGACCGAGGCCCGCGAGCACCCACGCGGCAACATCATCACCCGTGCCATCGGCGTACAGGAGCGATTGGAGTTGCAGAGCGTGGAACTGCACATCGAGCGCAACGACACCTACCTGCTGTGCAGCGACGGCCTTACCCGCACCGCCGAAGACGACGAGATCGCCGGCGTGCTCGGCCACCCCGACCCCTACCAGGTGGTGCGCAGCCTGGTACACCTCGGCCTGACCCGCGGCGCGCCCGACAACATCACCGCCATCGTGATCAAGGCAGGCACCGGCCGATGACCTCCGACATGCACATCCCCGGCTTCGACATCGAGGGCGAGATCGGCCAAGGCGCCATGGCCAGCGTGTACCTGGCGACCCAGCGTTCCTTGCAGCGCAAGGTGGCGCTCAAGGTCATGGCCGCGAGCCTCGCCCAGGACCCGACCTTCTGCGAGCGCTTCCTGCGCGAGGGCCGCACCCTGGCGCGCTTGTCCCATCCGCACATCGCCACCATCCACGACATCGGCAACGTCGGCGACCTGTACTACATGGCCATGGAGTTTCTGCCCAGCGGCACGCTCAAGGAGCGTCTGGACGCCGGCCTGGCCCCTGAAGAAGGGCTGCTGTACGTACGTCAGATCGCCCAGGCGCTGGGCTATGCCCACAGCGAGGGCCTGGTGCACCGCGACGTCAAACCGGCCAACATCCTGTTCCGCGCCGATGGTACGGCGGTGCTGTCGGACTTCGGCATCGCCAAGTCGCTGGACGACCGTACCCAGTTCACCCAGGCCGGCTTCGCCGTCGGCACGCCGAGCTACATGAGCCCCGAGCAGGCCCGAGGGCTGGACATCGACGGCCGTGCCGACCTCTATGCGTTGGGGGTGGTGCTCTACGAACTGCTGGCCGGCGAGCTGCCCTATGCCGGCGTGGACGCTTTGTCGACCGCGCTGGCGCACCTCACCGAGCCGCTGCCCGAGCTGCCCGTGCGCCATGGCCGCTACCAGCCGATCCTCAGCCGCCTGCTGGCCAAGTCGCCTGACGAACGCTTCAGCGACGCCGCCGCGCTGCTGGCGGCGCTCGACCGTCTGCCGGTGCAGGACGATGGCGCCACGGTGTTCCGTCCGCTGAGCGCCCACGAGGCGCTGGCACCCTTGACGCCGGAAGGCATGGCGGCGCAGGTGGCGGCCGCTTCGGCAGGCATGGCCGCGAATTCGCCTCAAGCCGACGCGGCTGCACCGCTGACACCCGGATACAGCCTGGACAAGCCGGCCGCGCCGTCCGGCAATGCCTCCGCCACGCAAAATCCTGCGTCGCTTGCGTCCGCGGTGGGCAAGCGCGGTCCGGCCGACTGGAGCACGCCGTCGCCGTCCGGCCCCGCACCTGCCAGCGCTGCGCCCAAGCCTGCGCGCAAGGCGTTGCTGGGCCTGGCCATCGCCGCCGCGCTGGGCTGCCTGGCCGCCGGCGGTTACTGGCTGCTGCGCGACACGTCCGAACCCGCGCCACCAAGCACCGCCCAGCCTGCCCAAAGCACCGCCACGCCCTTGGCCGACGCCGATGCCGAAGGCGACCGCCCGCTGCTGATGCCTGGCAAGAAGACCCTGTTCCAGCGCGTGCTGAGCAAGCCCGACGCACGCCTGGTCGATGCGCCCGGGGCCAGCGACGGCAGCGTCGTGCCGGCGTTTTCCGTGCTGTACGTCTACCAGCGCAAGACCGTCGACGGCCAGCCTTGGGTACAGGTGGGCGCGGCCAGCGACGGGCAGCGCGAAGGCTGGATCGCCGCCGATCGGTTGAGCGACTGGAAGCAGAGCCTGGTGCTGACCTTCACCGAGCGCTCCGGGCGCGCGCCGTCGATGTTCCTGCGCCAGGCCGACGACGTGCAGCGTCTGCTCGACGCGCCGCAGCAGGCCGAGGCGGTGCTGGCCAAGGCGCAGAGCACGCCCGAGCAAGTGCCCGAGGTCATGGCCCTGGAGCCTGTGACCAGCGCGGTGGCCGCCAGCCAGTTCTACCTGATGCCGATCTTCGACTTCCGCGAGAGCTTCGACGCCAACGGCCAGCCCGTGCAATTGCTCAACATCGCCTCCATCGACCCTGGCAGCGGCGCCAGCGGTACGCGCGAACCTGCGCCCGCTGCCACGGCAAGAGCCGTCAGCGCCGCGCCGGCGGGCGACAATGCCTTCCGCACCGGCATCGTCCTGGTGGTCGACACCTCGGTGTCGATGCAGCCCTACATCGACCGGGTCCGCCAGGTGGTCAGCGAACTGCAAGGGCAACTGGCCGCCCGTGGCGAGCTGGACAACGTAAGCTTCGGCCTGGTGGGCTTTCGCAACAGCGTAGAGCGCACACCGGGCCTGGAATACCTGAGCAAGACTCTGGTCAGCCTGGAACAGGGCCGCGATCCGGCGCGCTTCCTGCGCGCGGCCAGTACGGTCAAGGCCACCACGGTGTCCAGCCAGTCTTTCAACGAAGACGCCTTCGCCGGCGTCATGCAGGCCGTCGAAGGCATGGACTGGTCCGGCTACGGCGGGCGCATCGTGCTGCTGGTCAGCGACGCCGGGGCGCTGCGCAAGAATGATCCATTCAGCAGTACGCACATGAACGAAGCCGAGGTGCGCCAGGCGGCGCTGAGCAAGCAGATCAAGGTCTATGCCCTGCACCTGCGCACCCCGGCCGGCGCCAACAACCATGCCAGCGCCGAAACCCAGTACCGGGTGCTGACCGCCGACGCCAACCCGCAGATCGGCGACCTCTACGTGTCGGTGCCCGGGGGCGACGTGACGCAGTTCGGCGAGCGCGTGCGCGAGATCGGTTCGACCTTCGCCGAGTTGGCCCACCAGGTGCGCGAAGGCCAGGCGCAAGCCGCGCCGCAACTGGGCGCCGCGCCGAGCCTGGCAGCCAAGACCCAGGCCATCGGCTACGCCATGCACATGGATTTTCTCGGCCGCCAGCATGCCAGCCAGGCGCCGCAACTGGTCAGCGCCTGGACCGCCGACCGCGACCTGAGCAACCCGGCGCTGCCGGCCCTGCAAGTGTGCGTGATGCTGACCAAGCTGCAGCTCAACGACTTGCAGCAGTCGCTCAAGCTGATCGTCGACGCCGCGCGCAAGACCCGCAGCTCGCCCGGCGACTTCTTCAACGAGATCGCCAGTGCCAGCGCCTACATGAGCCGCGACCCCGGCGCCCTGAAACAAGGCGCCAACCTGGCTGCCAGTGGGGTGCTGGGCGAGTATCTGGAGGGCCTGCCGTACCGCAGCAAGTCGTTGAGCATGACCCAGGAGCTGTGGCTGTCGCTGTCGGTGGCCGAACAGGAGGACTTCATCGACGAGCTCGACTCGAAGATTCGTCTGTACGAAACCTTCCACAACGACCTCGGCAACTGGGTCCGTTTCGGTAACGCGGCACCGGGCGATGCCTTGTACCGCGTGCCGTTGTCGACCTTGCCATGATCGCCGTGCGCCAGTTGGGCAAGCGCCGCGGCGACGGCGAGCAGCGCTTCACTTTGCAGGTCGAGCGGTTGCACCTGAGCGCCGGCCAGGCGCTGGCCATCGTCGGCCCCAGCGGCTGTGGCAAGAGCACTTTGCTCGACCTGCTGGCCTTGACCCTGGCCCCCGACACGGCGGCGACCTTCGACTTCGCCCCGGCAGGCGTTGCGTACGACGTGGCGGCGCACTGGCGGCAAGGCCGGCGCGACCGGCTGACGCAATTGCGCAGCCGCCACATCGGCTACGTGCTGCAAGCGGGCGGGCTGCTCGGTTTTCTCGATGTGCGCGGCAACATCGCACTGCCCCGGCGCCTGTCGGGGTTGCCCGCCGAGGGTGGCGTCGAGCGGCTGGCCCAGGACCTGGACATCCACGAACTGCTGGGGCGCTATCCCGACACGCTGTCGGTCGGGCAGCGCCAGCGCGTCGGCTGCGCCCGTGCCTTGGCCCACGGGCCACAGCTGCTGCTGGCCGACGAGCCGACCGCAGCGCTGGACCCGGTCAATGCCCAGCGCGTCATGCACCTGTTGCTGCGCCAGGTGCGTGCGCAGGGCATCGCCTGCGTGGTCGCCAGCCACGACGAAGCCTTGATGCGCGAAGCGGGGCTGACGGTGGTGCGCATCGGCTGCCAGCGCGATGCCGACGGCGGCGTCACCGCGCGCCTGGAGCCGGTGCCATGAGGCGCTTGCGGCTGATCGCTGGTCTGGCCTGGCAGGACTACCGCCGCGAAGCGCGGCTGTCGGCCTGTCAGGTACTGGCCCTGGTGGCGGTGGTCGCGCCGCTGCTGGTGCTGTTCGGGCTCAAGTTCGGGCTGGTCGGCAGCCTCACCGAACGGTTGCAGCGCGAGCCCTCGGTGCGCGAAATCATTCCCTTGGGCGGTGGCCGCTTCGATGCCGATTTCATCGCCCGGCTCGCCGAGCGCCGCGAGGTGGCTTTCGCCATCGCGCGCACCCGGCAGATCGCCGCCACCGCCGATTTGCTGGTGCCTGGGGCCAAGCGCGGGGTGACCGCCGAAATGCTGCCCACCGCCGAGGGCGATCCGCTGTTGCAGGGCTTGGCCGCGCCGACCGAGCTGCATCAGGTGGTGCTCAGCTTTACCGCCGCGCAAACCCTGGGTGCCCAGGCCGGCACCGCGCTGCGTGCCAGCTTCGGCCGCCAGCGCAACGGCGAGGTGCAGTGGCAGGGGCTGACCTTGCAGGTGCAGGCGGTGCTGCCCTTGAGCGCGTTCGAGCGCGACGCGCTGTTCGCACCCCTGGCGCTGCTCGAAGCGGTCGAAGACTACCGCGACGGGCGCGCCGTGCCGGCCTTGGGTTGGCTGGGGCAGGACCAGGACGCCGATGCGCCACGGGTGTATCCGGCGTTTCGTCTGTATGCGCGCCAGCTCGACGACGTCGAGCCGCTGCGCCAATGGTTCGCCGCCCGCCAGCTGCTGGTCTCGACCCAGGCCGCGCAGATCGCCCAGGTGCAGTCGCTCAGCCGTAACCTCGACCTGGTGTTCTGGCTGGTGGCCGCCTTGGCCGTAGCCGGTGCCGTGGCGGCGGTGGCGGCCGGCGCGGTGGCGGCGGTGCAGCGCAAGCGCCGCGAGCTGGCGGTGCTGCGCCTGCTGGGGCTGGGCACCGCGGCGCTGCTGCTGTTCGTGGTGGCGCAAGCGCTGTACAGCGGCCTGTTGGCGGCAGGCGTGGCGGCGCTGCTCTACGCGCTGGCCGAGCGCGGCTTGAACCACCTGTTCGTGCAGGCGCCGGGCGAGTACGCCAGCCGTCTGCTGCCTGTGCATTACGCCATCGCCCTGGCCGCCGTGCTCGGCGCCAGCGCCTGCGCTGCGGCCCTGGGCGGCTGGCGCGTGGCGCGTATCGACCCTTCGCAAGGAATCCGAGATGTCTGAATGCCGTATGCGGGCCATGGCCCTGCTGCTCACCGCCTTGGGCTTGAGCGCCTGCTCGCCGGGCGACGAGGCCCAAGCGCCGAAGGTCAAGACCGCGGCCGCCACGTCATCGGCCTCGGCGACAACGCCGGGCGCCGCGGCGCCGGCCGTGGACGGCGAAAAGCTCGACAACCCCAAGCCCTTGCCCGATGACATCAGCCTGCCGCTGCCCTGTGGCGGGCAGATGGTGTTCCGTCACGTCTACGTATTGGCCGAGGGCACCCTGGACGACCGCGAGGTCAACCTGGGCTACCCGTTCAGCGAAGGCGAGCCGGGCTACAAGCAGTCGTTCATTTCCGGCTACCGACGCGACTTCATCAACGGCCAGTTCAGCCTCGACGACCTGGCGCCGCAGTGGCGCAAGCGCATCGGCGCCAGCCTGCCGAGCCTGGAAGCCGGCAGCCCGCTCAAGCCGATGATGTACTTCATCGGCAAGTACGAAGTGACCGCTCGCCAATACGCTCAGGTCATGAGCCAGGCGCAGTCGCTGGCCAGCGGCGCGCCGGCCCCGGCCTGCGAGGCCGACGGCGGCATGGCCGGGCGCCTGCCCAAAGTCGACTTGTCGCGCTTCGAGGCCGAGCGTTTCTCGGCGGTGTACAGCGCCTGGCTGCTCAAGCATCACCGCGACCTGCTGCCGGTTAGCGGGCGCGGACAGAATGCCGAGGAGGGCGGCATCGGCTTCGTCCGCCTGCCCACCGAAGTGGAGTGGGAGTTCGCCGCCCGCGGCGGTTCGGCGGTCAGCCGTCAGGACCTGGAAGGGCGGCTGTTCCCGCGCAGGCTCGAAGGCAGCGACAGCGACGGCCCGCTGGCCGACTGGGCAGTGTTCAACCAGGTGGCCGGCGGTAGCGGCCAGGCCGCGCGGCTGATGCCGATCGGCACGCGCCAGCCCAATCCGCTGGGGCTGTTCGACGTCATCGGCAACGCCGCCGAGATGGTGCAGGAGTCGTTCCAGTTGGTGCATGCCGGGCGTCGCCAAGGCGCCTATGGCGGTTTCGTGGTCAAGGGCGGCAACTACCTCGAAGGCGAGGGCACGCTGTTCACCGGCATGCGCCGTGAGTACCCGCTGTTCGCCGCCGACGGCAGCGAGCAGCACAACGCCACTACCGGTTTCCGCGTCGCCCTCGGCGCGCTGTCGGCGCCGCGCTCGCGTTACCCGGAACTGTTCGAGCAGTGGCAGAAGGAGGGCCGGCTGGCCAACCTGACCGACGACATCCAGGCCGCCGACGATCCCACCCAGCGCCTGGACAGCATCATCGCCGCCACCACCGACCCGCGCTTGCAGGCCGAGCTGGGCGTGGTCAACGAAGAGCTCAAGCGCACCGTGTCGCTGATCGCCCGCCAGCGCGAGGACGCCGCCGGCAATCTGATCCAGTCGGCCGCGTTGGTGGCCGAAACCATCAACAACTACAACATCCGCCTGAGCAACATGCGCAAGAGCCAGGCCGACGCCCGGGCCGCCGGCGACCAGCCTACCGCGCGCATGTTCGGCTTGGCCATGAACAACGGGCAGACGGCACTCAACGGCGCCGTGGCGATCTACATCGACAACCTGGCCAGCGGCACGCGCTACACCGATGCCGTGATCCAGGCCCAGTTCCAGCGGGTCAAGGCGGAGTTGGCCCGCAACCCGGTGCTGGGCAAGAGCCTGACCGCGCGCGCGACGCTGTTCGTCAAGCACGTGGGCGAGTACCGGCAGAACCGTCGCGCGGACCCGGCGACGGTGCTCAAGGAGCTGTTGGCGTCGGCCACGCGCTGACGTGCAAGGACCGTGTCATTGAAAGGAACACCGGTCGGCATGAGGCTGGCCGGGCATCTGAAAACCCAAGAGAGAACTGACCATGCTTTTCACCCGTAACCCGCTGTTCAACGTCACTCACGCCCGCAGCGCGCTGCTGCTGGCCGCTGGCTTCAGCACCGTGTTGTTGTCGGGCTGCGCCACCTCGGCCGCCGACAAGGTCGGCGCCACCACCAAGGTCGAGTACTACCCCAGCTGCTACGAGCCGGTGCAGCACCTGCGCTCCACCGATGGCGACATGACCAAGTCGGTCGCCACCGGCGCCATGCTCGGTGCCGTCGGCGGTGCCCTGGCCGGCGCGTTGACCGACAAGGACAACCGTGGCCGCAATGCCGCCATCGGCGCTGCCGGTGGCGCGTTGGCCGGTGGTGCGGCGGGTTACTACACCGAGCGTCAGAAGCAGATCAGCGACGACAAGCAGCGCATCGCTTCGTACGCAACGGACATCGACAAGAGCAGCGCCGATCTGGACCGCACCAGCGCCTACGCCCAGGCTTCGCAAACCTGCTACCAGCGCGAATTCACCAACCTGATCCAGGGCCGCAAGGCCAACCGCATCGACGCCGCCGAAGGCCGCAAGCGCCTGGCCGAGATCGTCTCGGGCCTGCAGGAGTCGAACAACCTGCTGGCGGCCGTCAATGGCCGGGTCGGCGAAGACCTGAACAACTACACCCAAGCCTACGAGCAGGACCTCAAGCAGGTCGGCGTGCAGCGCACCGACGTGGCCCAGGTCGCCAAGACCAACAAGGCCACCACGGCCAAGGCCAAGGCCGTGCCGAAAGAAGCGGTGAACACCGAGAAGACCCTGCAGCAGGCCAGCACCAAGAAAGCCCAGGCCACCGCCGTGGCCAAGGCCGGCCAGAGCAAGGTCGAAGGCATGTGCCGCAGCGCCGATGTCGGCGACTGGGCACCGGTGCCTTGCCCGAACGTGTAAGGGCAGACGTGTCGCGCCGCTTTCTGGCGGCGCACATCCTGCGGTGAGGGCGGATCGGTCCGTCCCCACCGGGCCTAGGGTCGGCGCATGGCGCTGGCCGGAACCCTTGCAAGGACAGCCTCTGTGAACAGTCTGTTACCTGATTCGCTGAACACCTTTACGCGATTCGGCGCACGCCAGCGTGTCGAGTCGATGATCGATCTGCCAAAGCTATTTGCTGCCATCGATGCGGATCCCGCCATTGTCGGGGCAGGCGTCGTATATATCGATGCCAAGTACAACATCGTCACGCTGCGCGAATTCCGACCCATCTGCAGCATTCGTCCCAAACGGGTGGTTCTGCGTGAGATCAATAAGTACCAAACACCGGATCAGTACACCGAGCAATTACAGAACAACGCTCGGGAGTCGAAGGTCATCAAAGAAGCGGTGAACACCTCACTGGCCTGTGCTGGGGCAGTATTGGGCTGGATTGTCGTGGTCAGCGGTAGCATCGCCGCGCCCTTTTCCGCAGGTGCCAGCCTGGTACTTACCTATATTGGTACCGCTGCAGCCGCCGCCAGTACTGTGCAATGTATTGTCGGTGGTGTGCGCACCGTGCGTGAGGTCACCGATCCTGCCGCCAACGACAGATTGGACAGCGAGGCATGGTACCAGTCGGCGTCGCTGGTGCTCGATGGCGTGTCGTTACTTGGCGTTGGTGCTTCGACGTTAACGACCATCAAGTATTTAAGGTTGTTGAAGGCTCAAACGGGTCGTAGTTGGTATGAACTGGGCAAGACCTTGAGCCGGCAGCAACGTAAAGCGCTCACCGACGAGCTGTTATCCCTAAAGTACCCTGAACTTACTGCCAAGCAATTGAAGCTGGCGCAAGCCGCTGGCACTTTGACCAAGCGCTATACCCCCACGCAAGTCAGCCATGCCACTCAAACGATGATCAAAGATTCGGTAAGCGCGTTGTTCGGGTTTGTCGGTAATAGTCAAATACAGAGTGTGGCAGTAGGGCTTTATGAGGAAATGGAATGAAGATTGCCGAGCTTTCCACATTCATGACGCGTTACTTTCCTACGTTTCTGGCAGGTTATTTCTCTGCGCTATTCGGAATGGCCATCGTCACGGCGCTATGGGGGAGTGTGTACCGGCGTAGCGTACCCAGTACTGACCAATACGATGTGATTCTGGGCGCAGTCTGGGCATTGATCTGGTGCCTAGGCCATTTCGTGATGGTGCGCGGCTACAGTTGGGGTATGTGGGTGAACTGGGCGGCCGTGGGTTTAAGTCTGCTGTTAGGCCTGATCGTGCTGGGCTCAGGCCAGTTCTTCGTGTTGTTGGGCGTCGGCTTGGTGTTACAGCTGATTTCGCTGCTGATCTTCAACAGCCATCGCCACCGCGAAATGCGTGCCCGCCTGATCGAGATAGGCATCGAGCGCCGCCGCGCTTGAGAGGAGTCAGCCCCCACGACTCAACTCACCCAACCGTCCCGAAATCGACTGCATACCCTTGCCCAGCTCGCGCAACGCATTGGCATCCCGGGCCCCCTGCTCGCTGGACGCATGGATGCGCACGGCAAGCTCGTTGATCTCATGGGTCACATGGCTCTGCTCCTGGGCCGCCACGGCGATTTGCTGTGCGCGCTGGACGATGTCGTCGAAGCTTTTGACCGTCGTACCCAAGGTGGACGCGACGCCGACCGCCTGCTGCACCGACGAGCGCGTGCGTTCGGCACCGTTCTGCATCGTCGCCACCGCCGAGCTGGACGCCTGACGCAGCTGGGCGATCATCTCCTGGATCTCGTTGGCAGAGGTTTGCGTGCGGCCGGCCAGGGTTCTGACTTCGTCGGCCACGACGGCGAAACCGCGCCCCTGCTCGCCGGCGCGCGCCGCTTCGATGGCCGCGTTGAGGGCCAGCAGGTTGGTTTGCTGCGAGATGGACTTGATGACTTCCAGCACACTGCCGACCCGCTCGATGTCCGCGCCCAGTTGCGTGATGGCGTCGGCCGCCCCGGAGATGTCGGTGGCCAGGCCGCCGATGAACTCGCTGTTGGCGTTGACCTGGTTCTGGCTGTGCTGCGCCTCGCCCAACGAGCGCTGGGCCGTGTCGGAACAGTCGGAGGTGTTGTGCGCGACTTCGTTGGCACTGGCCGACATTTCGGTGATGGCTGCCGCCAGCAGGGTGTTGTCCTGCCGTTGCGCTTCCGCGCGCTCGGCCAGGCCGTGCGACAGCTGCGCCAAGTCGTCGGCCTGGCGCTCCAGAGAGACCGATTCTTCGGCGATACGGTGCAGCATGTCGCGCAGCGAGCCGGCGTAACGGTTGACCGAGCCGCGCAGTGCCCCGATTTCGTCGGCGCGCAGGATGTCCAGGCGTGCCCCGGCCTGGCCGCCTTGGCCCAAGGTGTCGATCTGCCGAGTGGTTTCTTCGAGTTGTACCAGCAGCCGTTTGCCGGCCAGCCAGGCGAGGCCGAGGAGGATGCCCATCAGCGGCAACAGGAACAGCAGGATCTGCGCAGTCAGATGGTTGGCCAAGCCCACGACGCGGGCTTCGGGCGTCACCAGGCCGATTCTCCAGCCCGTGCCGTCCATCGTCGCCAGGGTGACGTAGGCCGGTGTTTCCAGCCGCGCATCGTAGTCGAGCTTGAAGGTCGAGACCGCAGGCAACTGGCCAGCCAGGCGCTCGGCCACGGGCTTGAGCCAGGCGTGCTCCTGGCTCAAGGCGGCGACGGTCAGCAGCCCCTTGCCGGCTTTGGCATCGGGGAAGAACAGCACGTTGCTCGAGGCGTCCACCGCGAACGCATAGCCGTCGGTGATGCCGCCTTTTTCCTTGAGGAAGGTCGCCAGGCCATCGAGCTTCAGGTCGATGGTGGCGACGCCTGCGAAGGCGGCGCCGTTGCGATAGGGCACGCTGCAGGTGGTCATCGCCACGCCGCTCACCGAATCCTGGTAGGCATCGGACCAGACACAACGACCGGGCGCCGTGGATTTGACCCCGGTGTACCAGGACTCCGCCTGATAGGGCGGCGTACCGGCCTTGTTGTACTCGTCGGAAAAGATCAGCTCGTTGCCGGCGTTGCGCGCCCAGAAGAAGCTGCGTCGCTCGGTACCCGCCTCGAAGGCGTTGGGCTCCGGCCAGATGCCGCCGCCTGCGATGGCCGCGTTGCCTTGGCTGTCGATGATGCCTGGCAGGTTGCTCTGGAAGAGGGCTGCGTCGTGGGGCAGGGTCTGGGCCAGTAGTGCCATGGCCGAGGCAGTGCCTTCGATGCGACTCAGCGGCAGCGCCAACTCGTTGGTCAGGGCCTTGGCCGACTGCTCGGCCGCTTCGGTTCCGGCCGCCAGCAAGCGGGGTTTGCCGCCCAGGGTGATCACGCTGAAGATCGCGACCGCAGTGAGGGCCAGCAAGGCCAGGATGGCCAACGTCATGCGCTGCGAGATACGGACAGGAATCAAGGTCATTGCGAGGCCCCGAAAATGGCGGTTGGCTAAGGGACTATCGGCGGGGCCTGGAGAGACTTGAACAGGGGTGTCGCGTTTGGAACGTTGCAGTCGCGCATGTCGTCGGCTGTCAACCCACCGGCAGCCACACACTGACCCGCAACCCCCCGTCCACGCGGTTCTCCACCCGCAACCCCCCACCATGGCTACCCGCCATCCGCTGCACGATGCTCAGCCCCAGCCCGTAACCGCCCAGGGCCTGGCTGCGCGACGCTTCGCCGCGCACGAAGGGGTCGGCGATGGTCGCCAGCAACTCGGGCGCGATGCCTGGCCCGCGGTCCTCGACATGGATGTACACCGCTTCGGCATCGCGTTCGAGCCGCACCGACACCTGACGGGCATAGCGCAAGGCATTGCCCAGCAGGTTCTGCAGGCAGCGTTGCAGCATCAGCACGTCGGCCCGCACCAGGCCGGCCTGGCCTTGGACGGGGAGAGGTTCTGCGTCGCTGGCCAGCTCCGCGCACTGCCGCGCGACCAGGCGGTCCAGGTCCACGTTTTGCCACTGCAACTGCTCGCCTGCGTGCAGGTAGTCGAGCACCTGCTGGATCATGTCGTCCATCTGCGCGATGTTGTGCTGCAAGCGCGCCTTGTCGGTGCCTTCGGGCAGGCGCTCCAGGCGCAGGCGCATGCGCGTCAGCGGGGTACGCAGGTCGTGGGAGACGGCGGCGAGGAAGTAGGCCTTGTCGTTGACCAGGGCGATCAGCCGTTGCTGCATGACGTTGAAGGCGTGCGCGGCCTGACGCACCTCCTGCGGCCCGTCCAGCGGCAGCGGCGCCTGCTCCAGGTCGTCGCCCAGCCCGCGTGCGGCCTCGGCCAGGCGGCGCAGCGGGCGCAAGCACAGGCGCACCGCCACCAGGCACACCAACAGCACCGCGACGATGCGCAGGGCATACACCCGCAGCACATAGTCGCTGATCAGCACCCAGGCCGACTCACCGCTCCAACCCTGCATCTCCTGGCCGTCGATGGTCAGCCAGTGTCCGTCGGCCAGCGGCACGGCGAACTGCAGATGCGCCTGCGCGGTGCGCAGGCCGAACAGGCTGCGCCACACCAGCGGCTGGCCCAGCTCGTCGGTCAGCTGCACCTTGAGCAGGCGCGCATGCTGGCTGTGGCCCAGTTCGACACGCAGGGCCTGATGCAGCAGCAGTTCGATGCGCCGTCGCCCACGGCGCTCGTCCACCGGCACCTCGGGCGGCGCTTCGGTACAGTGCAGGCGATAGCCGCGTGGCACCTGGAGCGGCTCGGCATGGCACTGCGCCTGGGCGATCAGCGGCGCGCTGCGCGCCGCCATCAGACGGACCGGCGCTTCCAGGACCTGGGCGAAGCGCACGTCGAACCAGATGCTGCTGGACATCAACTGCACCAGCAGCGTGCCGCTGACCATGATCAGCAGCAGCTGGCCGAACAGCGTGCCCGGCCACAGGCGGCGCAGCCGGTGCACCTCAGGCGCCCGCGCCGCTACGCTCGAGGCTGAGCAGATAGCCTTCGTTGCGGATGGTGAGGATCTGCGCCGCTGCGTCCGGCGCCTTGCGCAGGTACTGGCGCAGTCGGCTGACGCACATGTCCACCGAACGGTCGTCGGGCAAATGGTCGCGGCCGAAGGCGCTGCGCGTCAGGTGGTCGCGCGAGACCACGCGGTTGTTCGCCTCGAGCAGTTCGCACAGCACCCGGTAGTCGGAGCGCGGCAGGCTCAGCGCCTCGCCGTCGGGGCAGGTCAGCACGCGCTTGATGGGGTCGAGGTGAAAGCCGGCGAAGTGTCGGGGCTGGTGCGGGACCGTCGAATGGCGTAGCTCCGGGCGCTGCTGACGGCGCAGCACGGCCTTGATCCGCGCGATCAGCTCGCGTGGCTCGAACGGTTTGCTCAAGTAGTCGTCGGCGCCCACCTCCAGGCCGATGATGCGATCGAAGGTGCTGCCCTTGGCAGACAGCATGATCACCGCCAGTTCCGGTTGCGCCTGCAGCTGCCGGCACAGGCTCAGACCGTCTTCGCCGGGCAGCATCAGGTCGAGCACCACTAGGCGCACGGGCTGGGCGGCCAGGTGCTGGCGCATTTGCTCACCATTGGCGGCGGCAAGCACCTGGTAACCCGCGTCGCTCAGGTAGTCGCACAGCAGTTCGCGAATCTCGTCGTCATCGTCGACGACCAGCAATGTCGTAGCCATCAAGCCGGTTACCTGTATGAAAGGAGCGCCTGCGTCGCTCGTTACGTCCGATTACATGCGCGTACAAAGCTGCGCTGGAGTACAGGGGGGAGCGCCCTAGAATCGCAGGCAAAAATTATCTGCGAATAAGACGCTTTCACAAATGATATCCAAGAGCATCATGACTCAAATCCCCTGCCTGCGCCCAAGCGACAAACGCCTCGCGCCCCTTGCCCTGGCCATCGCCCTGGGTATTTCCGCTCATGCCACGGCCGCCGACCAGGGCGTCCTCGAGCTGGATGCCACCAATATCGAAGACAGCGCCCTCGGTGCCGATCCCAGCGGCCAGCTAGGGTACACCGTCGAGAGCACCCGTAGCGCCACCGGCTTCGCGTTGACCCCCCGACAGACGCCGCAATCGGTCACCACCATCACCCGGCAGCAGATGCAGGACCGCGACATCCATAGCATCGAGCAGGCCCTGGAGACCACGCCGGGGGTCAGCATCAGCAAGATGGAAGTGGGCGGGCGCACCGAGTTTCGTGCGCGCGGTTACGGCGTCACCAACTGGAAGGTCGACGGCCTGCAGTTTCCCGGCGGCACCGACTTCAGCGGCGGTGGCGCGGCATTGAACACCGACCTGTACGAACGCATCGACATCGTGCGCGGTGCCAACGGCCTGCTGGGCGGCACCGGCGACCCCTCGGCCACGGTCGACCTGATCCGCAAGGCCCCGAGCCGCACCTTCGGCGGCAGCGCCTATGCCACCTATGGCAGCTGGGATCGCCGCCGCCTGGGCGCCGACCTCAACCTGCCGCTGTCCGAAGACGGTCGGCTGCGCTCGCGTTTCGTGGTCACCCAGCAAGAAGCCAACTCGTTCCGCGACAACCAGGCCGAGCGCTCCCGTGCGGCGCTGGCCAACTTCGCCTTCGACCTCGACGACGCCACCACCTTGGGCGCGGGCTTCCAGTACGAGTACAGCAAGACGGTGGGCAGTGGCTGGGGCGCCAACATTCCGATCTGGTACGGCGACGGCAGCAAGACCGACTTGCCGCGCAGCACCAACCTGGTGCCCAGCTGGAGCTATGGCGAAGTCGATACGCGTACCGCCTTCGCCTCATTGCAGCATCGCTTCGACAACGACTGGACCCTCGACCTCAAGGGTTCGCAGAGCACCATCGACGCAGTGGGGCAGCGTGGCCTGGCCAAGGTCAACTCGACCGGTCGCGGCGTGTACGGCGGCTACTGGAACCAGGATGGCAGCGGCGCGGTGCTCAACGGCTTGTACAGCTCGACCGACACCACTCAGCAGAGCGCGCAGTTCGACCTGTCCGGGCCGTTCCAGTTGCTGGGCCGCAGCCATCAAGCCATGTTCGGCTACAGCGACAGCCGTACCGTGGCCTGGACGCCGCAGTACAACTGCAACCTGCTCAGCGCCGCCGGAGTCGGCCCGACCACCGCCGGCTGCATGTACCGCGCGAACAACGGCCCGGCGATCGGCAACTGGCATGACGGCGTGGACGACGACTTCGCCCTGTTGGTGTCCAGAACCGGCTTGCACAGCAAGACCACCACGCGCCTGCAAGGCCTCTACGCCGCCACGCGCCTGAGCATCACCGAGCCGCTGTCGGTGATCGTCGGCGCGCGCACCAGCGACTATTCGGCGATCACCCGCGACGTCAACGGCGGGCGCAGCAGCCAGCACAACAGCGGCGTGGTCACCCCTTACCTGGGCGCGGTCTACGACCTGGACGACACCTATTCGCTGTACGCCAGCTACACCGACATCTTCACCCCGCAGACCCAGGAAACCGCCAGTGGCGGCAGGGTCGAGCCGATCCGTGGGCAGAGCTACGAAACCGGTGTCAAAGGGGCGTGGTTCGATGGGCGTCTGAATGCGTCCGCCGCCTATTTCCTCACCAAACAGGAAAACAAGGCGGTGATGGACGGCGACCTGACCACACCGACCAACGCGCAGGCCTACAAGGCCGGCACCGGCCAGGAAACCGACGGCATCGACCTGGAGCTGGCAGGCTCGCTGACGCCGGACTGGAACGTCTATGCCGGCTATACCTATCTGCATTTCCGCCGGGTCGACAGCGACGGCCGGCAAGACCCGTCGCACCTGTTCAAGGCCTCGACCACCTACCGCTTGCCTGGCCCGTTGCAGCGTCTGACCCTGGGCGCCGGCGTCACCGCGCAGAGCAACATCCGCGCGCTGTCCTCACCGGCGGGGCAGCCGACCAATGGCGTCAGCCGTGGCAGCACGGACGTGAACTGGTCGGGCTATGCGATCTGGAACGCGCTGGCCAAGTACCAGGTCACCGACGACACCAGCGTCAGCCTCAACGCCAACAACCTGTTCGACAAGCACTACTACAGCCGTTACGGCTTCTATGCCGGCGCCATCTACGGCGAACCGCGCAGCCTGTCGCTGACGGTGAACACCGCGTTCTGACACAAACGAAAATGGCCCGCATAAGCGGGCCATCTTCTTGCTTGCGTACACTCAGCGCTTGGCGACCCGCAGGTCCTGGCTGTTGAGCGGTTCCTTGGGCAGTACGCGCTTGGCGACCACGTAATGCTGCTGCCAGTAGGGCTTCTTCAAGGTATCGATGCTCACCTTCTTGCCACGCCGTGGCGCGTGGATGAAGCGGTCGTTGCCCAGGTAGATGGCCACATGGTTGACGCGACGGCTCTTGATGTTGAAGAAGATCAGGTCACCGGGCTTGAGGTCGCTCTTGGCCACTTTCACACCATGCCCTTGGGCCATGGCGCTGGAAGTACGCGGCAGGTCGACGTTGGCCACATCGTTGAAAGCGTATTGCACCAGGCCGCTGCAATCGAAGCCTTTCTTCGGGCTGCTACCGCCCCAGCGGTAGGGCGTACCGAGGGCGTTGACGGCGCGGCTGAGCACGGCGCTGCTTTGCTTGGGTGCGACGGCGGCGGTGGTCAGGCCTTGTGCCTTGCCGCTGACCGAACGGGCGCGGTAGGCGGTGACGTGCTTGACCTGAGGGCGTTTGACCGCAGCGCTTGCGCTGTGCACGGTCTGACCGGTGAAGCCGTTGGGAAGACGTTGCTCACGGTTGGTGGCGTGGGCGGCCAGGGGTAATAACAGACAGAGGGTCAGCCATGTCTTGAAAAAAGTTGGCATAGATGAAGCTCTTATAAAAAGTTGTGTTGATTGGCGCGCAACTTTATAACAGCTTTTTCCTCCAATCTGACCCCGTTGGTCGAATCGGGCACTACCGCCCGTCGGTCATCCTGAAAAAAGTCACAACTTTTTTTAGAAAATTTTCTGCATAAGCAGCGAGGTTTTACAAATGAATGGTTATGGAAATGGGCAGCCCGCCCACGATACCCACAGCAAAGTGCTGGGGTACCTGTTGTGGATCTTCGGTTTTCTGGGCGCGCATCGCTTCTACTACGGCAAACCTGTAACCGGCACGATCTGGTTTTTCACATTGGGCTTGCTGGGTATCGGCTGGATCATCGACCTGTTTCTGATTCCGGCGATGGATCGCGAGGCCGACGCACGCTTCCAGCCAGGTCGCGTGGACTACAACCTCGCCTGGATTCTGCTGACCTTCCTGGGCATTTTCGGCGTGCACCGTTTGTATCAGGGCAAGTGGATCAGCGCGGTCATCTACTTCTTCACCGGCGGCGTGTTCCTGCTCGGCGTGCTGTACGACTTCTGGACGCTCAACCGGCAGGTTTCCGAACTCAACGCCGGCCGCCGCTAAAGCAGCGAGGCAGAAAAAAGGCCTTGTCCGTATACGGGCAAGGCCTTTTTCGTCACTGGCGGATCTGCCTTTGCTGCAACAGCAAGTTGCTGAAGCCGGCGCCGCCCAACTGCTTCTGCGCCACGGTCAATTGTTCGCGGTTGCTGAACGGGCCGACCAGCACGCGGTACCAGGTCTCTTCCTTGACCGTGCCCGACTCCACCTTCACCGCCTGGCCGAGCAGGATGATCTGCGCGCGTACCTTGTCGGCATCGGCCTGCTTGCGGAACGAGCCGGCTTGCAGGAAGTACTGGGTGGTCGCGGCCGGCTTGAGCACGGGCGGGGCGGGCGGTGGCGTCTGCCCGGCCAGTGCGGCCTGGGCACGGGCGGTGTCGATCTTCGCCGCTTCCGTCGGCGTCACCGGGGTGACCGGTTGCGCCGGCACCGGTGGAGTCTTCTCCGGCACCGCTTCGGGCGGCACGATCACTTCCGATTCGGGCAGCAGGGTATAGAAGTCGTACTTGGGCTTGACCGGCTGCTGCGGCGACGGCGCGGTCTGGTTGGCCTCGGCGGTCTTGCTCGGCTTCTGCTGCTCGGGCTTGGCACGCTGGATGTCGCCCGAGCCCGGCTCGAGCTTCATCAGGAACACCACGAAGGCGCCGATCGACAGGCCGACCGCGAGCCAGATCCAACCGGGGATCGGCTTCTTGCTCGGGGCTTGCTGGCGGCTGGCGCCGCGCTTGGGGGCGGGTTTCTTCTTGGCAGCCAAGTTACATGCGCTCCAGGGTTTCCAGGCCAAGCAGTTCGAGGCCCTGTTTGAGGGTGCGACCGGTCAGGGCGGCCAGGCGCAGGCGGCTTTGCTGTTGCTCGGCGGTGTCGGCCGCAAGGATCGGGCAGTTCTCGTAGAAGCTGGAGAACAGCCCGGCGATGTCGTAGAGGTAGCTGCACAGCACGTGCGGCGTGCCTTTGTCGGCCACGCTGTTGAGCACCTCGCCGAACTGCGCCAGGCGCGCGGCCAGCTCCTGCTCGTGGGGTGCCTGCAGGACGATCGTGCCGGTGGCCTCTTCGAAGCCCTTGCCCAGCTTGCGGAACACGCTGGCCACGCGGGTATAGGCATAGAGCAGGTAAGGCGCGGTGTTGCCGTCGAAGTTGAGCATCAGCTCGAAGTTGAAGCTGTAGTCGCTGGTGCGGTGCTTGGACAGGTCGGCGTATTTCACCGCGCCGATGCCCACCACCTCGCCGATGCGACGCAGTTCGTCTTCGGGCAGCGTCGGATTCTTGTCCTTGACCAACGCGTAGGCGCGTTCCTTGGCTTCGTTGAGCAGGTCGATGAGCTTGACCGTGCCGCCGTCGCGGGTCTTGAACGGGCGGCCGTCGGCGCCGTTCATGGTGCCGAAGCCCATGTGCTCCATGCGCATCGGGTGGCCGACGAAGCCTGCGCGGCGTGCCACTTCGAACACCTGGTTGAAGTGCAGCGCCTGGCGCTGGTCGACGAAATACAGTGCGCGATCGGCCTTGAGCACGTTGCTGCGGTAGCGCACGGCGGCCAGATCGGTGGTGGCGTACAGATAGCCGCCGTCGGCTTTCTGCACGATCACCGGCAGCGGGTCGCCTTCGGCGTTCTTGAACTCGTCGAGGAACACGCACTGCGCGCCCTGGTTTTCGACCAGCAGGCCACTGTGCTTGAGGTCGGCGACCACGTTGGCGAGGTCGTCGTTATAGGCGCTTTCGCCCATGACGTCGGCCATGCTCAGTTTGACGTTGAGCAGTTCGTAGGTCTTTTGGCAGTGCGACAGGGAAATGTCCTTGAAGCGCGTCCACAGCGCCAGGCAGTCGGCGTCGCCGGCTTGCAGCTTGACCACCAGGCTGCGCGCGCGGGTGGCGAACGCTTCCGATTCGTCGAAGCGTTTCTTCGCCGCGCGGTAGAAGTTTTCCAGGTCCGACAGCTCGTCGCTGGTGATCGGATTTTCTTCCAGGTAGGCCAGCAGCATGCCGAACTGCGTGCCCCAGTCGCCCACGTGGTTCTGACGGATCACCTGGTCGCCGAGAAACTCGAGAATGCGCGCCACGCTGTCGCCGATGATGGTCGAGCGCAGGTGGCCGACGTGCATTTCTTTGGCCAGGTTCGGTGCCGACAGGTCGACCACCACTTTTTCCGCAGGACCGCTCTTGCGCACGCCCAGGTGCGCGTCGGCCAGCGCAGCGTCCAGGCGGTTGGCCAGGGCGGCGGTGTTCTGGAAGAAGTTGAGAAAGCCGGGGCCGGCGATTTCGACCTTGCTGACGTCGTCGCTGGCCGGCAGCGCCTGGATCAGCTTTTCCGCCAGGTCGCGCGGCTTCAGGCCCGCAGGCTTGGCCAGCATCATGGCGATGTTGCTGGCGAAGTCGCCGTGGGTCTTGTCGCGGGCGTTTTCCACCTGGATCGCCGGCGACAACCCTTCAGGCAGCACACCGTCGGCGACGAGTTGGGTGAGGGCTTGCTGGAGCAGCTGGCGAATGGTGTCTTTCATCGGGATCTCTTTTCGACCGCAAGCGCGGCGGGGCGCTTGGAGGCGCGGGTGGAAAAACTGCGCATTATCCGTGGCTAGGTGCGGGTTGCCAACCTCTGGGACAACCGCTCGGCGGCGTCAGTACAGGTCGACCGGGTCGACGTCCAGCGACCAGCGCACCTGGCGGCCGCTCGGCAGCTGTTCGATCTGCCCCAGCCAGGCGCTGAGCAGGCGATGCAAAGCCGCGCGGCTCGCGGCCTGCACCAGCAACTGCGCACGGAAGCGCCCGGCCCGACGCTCCATCGGCGCCGGCACCGGACCGAGCAGTTCCAGGCCCGCTTGCGGGTACTGTGCCAGCCAGGCCTCGGCGGCGCTGCAGGCCTGGTCGAGGAAACCCTCGGCCTGGCCGGGCTTGTGCGCTTCGGCGCGCAGCAGCGCCAGGTGCGAGAAGGGCGGCAGGCCCGCAGCGCGACGCTCGCTCATGGCCTGCTCGGCGAAGGCGAAATAGCCCTGTTCGGTGAGCTGCACCAGCAGCGGGTGTTCGGCCAAGTGGGTCTGGATGATCACCTTGCCCGGCTCTTCGGCGCGCCCGGCGCGGCCGGCCACTTGCAGGATCAGCTGCGCCATGTGTTCGCTGGCGCGGAAATCGCCGGAGAACAGCCCGCCATCGGCGTTGAGCACGGCCACCAGGGTAACGCGCGGAAAGTGATGCCCCTTGGCCAGCATCTGGGTGCCGACCAGGATGCTCGGCTGGCCGCGGCCGATGGTAGTGAACAGCGCCTGCATGGCGTCCTTGCGAGCGGTGCTGTCGCGGTCGACGCGCAGCACCGGGAAGTCGGGAAACAGCACTTTCAGGCGCTCCTCGGCGCGCTCGGTGCCGGCGCCGATGGGGCGCAGGTCGACATGGTCGCACTGCGGGCACTGGTGCGGCAGACGCTCTTCATGGCCGCAGTGGTGGCAGCGCAGCATGGCCGAGCGCTGGTGCACGGTCATGCGCGCGTCGCAGCGCGGACAGCCCGACAGCCAGCCGCAGTCGTGGCACAGCAGGGTCGGCGCGAAGCCGCGGCGGTTGAGGAATACCAGCACCTGCTGGCCGGCTTCCAGCGTTTGCCGGATGGCCTGTTGCAGCGGCCCGCTGATGCCGCTGTCCAGCGGCAGACTGCGCACGTCCAGGCGCAGCAGGCGTGGCTGTTTGGCGCCACCGGCGCGCTGCTGCATGCGCAACAGGCCGTAGCGCCCGGTGTGGGCGTTGTGCAAGCTCTCCAGCGACGGGGTGGCCGAGCCGAGCAGGATCGGCACCTGTTCCTGATGGGCGCGCACCACCGCCAGGTCGCGGGCGTGGTAGCGCAGGCCTTCCTGCTGTTTATAGGAGCCGTCGTGCTCTTCGTCGATGATGATCAGGCCGGGGTTCTTCATCGGCGTGAACAGCGCCGAACGCGTGCCGATGATGATGTCGGCCTCGCCGTCGCGCGCCGCCAGCCAGGCGTCGAGCCGCTCGCGGTCGTTGACTGCCGAGTGCAGCAGGGCGATGCGTGCGTTGAAACGCTGTTCGAAACGCGCCAGGGTCTGCGGCCCCAGGTTGATCTCCGGGATCAGCACCAGCGCCTGCTTGCCGGCCTCCAGGGTTTCGCGGATCAGTTGCAGATAGACCTCGGTCTTGCCGCTGCCGGTCACCCCGGCCAGGAGAAACGCATGGAAGGCGCCGAAGCCCGAGCGCACGGCATCGAACGCGGCCTGTTGCTCGGGGTTGAGCGCCAGTTCCGGTTGCGCCAGCCAGTGCTCGTGGCGCGCGGCCGGGCCTTGACGGCGCACTTCCACCTCGACCAGGGCCTTGGCCAGCAGCAGGTCGAGGCTGTCCTTGTTCAGCTTGAGCTTGCTCAGCAGGCCGTGCGCCACGCCGTGGGGGTGCTGGGCAAGGGTTTGCAGCGCCTCGCGCTGGCGCGGCGCACGGGCGATGCGTGGGTCGTCGAGGCTGGCACCGGGCGCGGCATGCCAGAAGCGCTCCTGGCGGGCCTGTGCGGCTTCGCCCTGGCGCAGCAGGTTGGGCAAGGCCCAGTTGAAGGTGTCGCCCAGGCTGTGCTGGTAGTACTGGGCGGTCCATAGGCACAGGCGGAAGAACGCCGGCGGCAGCGGCGAGACCTCGTCGAGCAGGGCGCTGGCCGGTTTGAGCTTGTCGGCCGGCACCTCGGTGCGGTCGGTGACCTCGACCAGCACGCCGATCATCTCGCGCCGCCCGAACGGCACGCGCACGCGCATGCCGGGGGCGAGGTGCTGCTTGGCCAGGCGCGGCGGCGCCTGGTAGTCGAACAGGCGGCGCAGCGGCGAGGGCAAGGCGATGCGCAGGATGACGTCGGACACGCGGGAGGTCTCTGGGAGGGGGTGTAACAGAATGCAGCGAGCCTATCAGACGACCGCCGGTGCAAGCGACAACTTGCGCTCATCCGCCGCTCTGGTATTATTCCCCGCCTAATTACGTGCGGTATTCAACAATGGTGTTGGGTGGCGGCACGCAGCTCGAGGAAATGACGATGAAAGACAATATCCATCCGAATTACGAAGCAGTTGCAGTCACTTGCAGCTGCGGTGCTACCTTCGAAACCCGTTCGACTCTGGCCAAGCCTCTGTCGATCGACGTTTGCTCGCAGTGCCACCCGTTCTACACCGGTAAGCAGAAAGTGCTGGACACCGGTGGTCGCGTACAGAAGTTCGCAGATCGCTTCGGCATGTTCGGTGCCAAGAAGTAAGACTGCGTATGGCGAAGCCTCCGGGGTTCGCGTCGTGGCAGAAAAAGGCGTCCCTGGTGGGCGCCTTTTTTGTGGGCGCGTTTTGGCAGTGTGCGGCGCTGGCGCTCTGCCCGAGCCGTGATGCGGCTGCCACGTACCAGGTCGCGCAGGTCGTCGATGGCGACACCTTGCGCCTGGGCAATGGCCGCAGTGTGCGTTTGATCGGCATCAACGCCCCGGAGCTGGGTCGTGCCGGACGCGCCAGCGAACCCCATGCCGAAGCTGCCAGGCGTCGCCTGGCGGCGCTGGTCGAGGCCAATGGTGGGGCGGTAGGGCTGGTACGCGGAGTCGAAGCCCGTGATCGTCACGGTCGTATGTTGGCGTATGCCTACGGGCGCAATGGCGACAATCTGCAAGCGCGGTTGCTGCGCGAGGGCTTGGGCTACCACACGGCCATCGCGCCCAATGGCCGTTTCGCCACCTGCCTGGCACAGGCCGAACAGGCCGCACGCCGCGCTCGCCTCGGCCTGTGGCAGGGCAGCCCGGTACTGCCGGCGCGGTCGCTGCGCCGCTCGGGCTTCGCCCTGATCAAGGGCCGGGTGACGCAGGTGCGGCGCAGCAACGGTGCGGTTTCGCTGCTGCTCGACGATGCGTTGCGCGTGCGCCTTCCTGCCCGTCTGTTGCGCGCAGCACCGCGCGGATTTGTCGATAATCTCGATGGCCGAACCTTGGAAGTGCGTGGCTGGATCACCCGCGCGCGTCGCTCAGCGGCCATCGGTTCAGGCAAGGTGCGCTGGCAGGTCGTCGTGAGCGATCCAAGCATGCTTGATCGCAGTCCGAACTAGAAATTTGTAGACACTAAAGCCGTCAATTGTACACACTCTTCAGCTCGTCCACCGTGGGGCCTAGCGCAAAGTCGTAGACCAAGGGCCTTGACAGTCGTGACTGGGCAGTCTTGTCGCTCCCAGGCACATTGCGTATCCTCGGCGGCCCGTCAGAACAGTTAACAGCGGAATGCCTACAATGTCAGATCTTAAAACCGCCGCTCTCGAATACCATGCCCAGCCTCGTCCGGGAAAACTGAGCGTCGAGCTCACCAAGCCCACCGCCACCGCCCGTGACTTGGCGCTGGCCTACAGCCCAGGCGTGGCTGAACCGGTACGCGAAATCGGCCGTGACCCGGAGCTTGCCTACAAGTACACCGGCAAGGGCAATCTGGTTGCCGTGATCTCCGATGGTACCGCCATCCTCGGCCTGGGCGACCTCGGCCCGCTGGCGTCCAAGCCGGTCATGGAAGGCAAGGGTGTTCTGTTCAAACGTTTCGCCGGGATCGACGTGTTCGACATCGAAGTCGAGTCGGAAAGCCCGCAGGCCTTCATCGACACCGTCCGCCGCATCTCCATCACCTTTGGCGGCATCAACCTCGAAGACATCAAAGCGCCCGAGTGCTTCGAGATCGAGAAAACCCTGATCGAGCAGTGCGACATTCCGGTCTTCCACGACGACCAGCACGGCACCGCCATCGTCACTGCGGCCGGCATGATCAACGCCCTGGAGATCGCGGGTAAAACCCTCGAAACCGCGCAGATCGTCTGCCTGGGTGCCGGCGCTGCCGCCATCTCCTGCATGAAGCTGCTGATCAGCATGGGCGCCAAGGTCGAGAACATCTTCATGATCGACCGTAGCGGCGTTATCCATGCCGGCCGTGACGACCTGAACCAGTACAAGGCGCAGTTCGCCCACCCGACCGACAAGCGCACCCTGGCCGACGCCCTGCAAGGCGCCGACGTGTTCGTCGGCCTGTCCGGCCCGAACCTGCTGAGCCCCGAAGGTCTGAAGTCGATGGCGGCCAATCCGATCGTCTTCGCCTGCTCGAACCCCGATCCGGAAATCAAGCCGGAGCTGGCCCACGAAACCCGCAGCGACGTGATCATGGCCACCGGTCGTTCCGACTACCCGAACCAGGTCAACAACGTCCTGGGCTTCCCCTTCATCTTCCGTGGTGCCCTGGACGTTCGCGCCAAGCGCATCAACGAAGAAATGAAGATCGCCGCCGCCATCGCCCTCAAGGACCTGGCCAAGCAGCCCGTGCCGAAGGAAGTGTGCGATGCCTATGGCGTCGATGCGCTGGAGTTCGGTCGTGAGTACATCATTCCCAAGCCGATGGACCCACGCCTGATCACCCTGGTGTCCGATGCCGTGGCCAAGGCCGCCATCGAATCGGGCGTTGCGACCCTGCCGTATCCGAAGCACTACCCGCTCAAGAGCGTGGACGACGTGTTCAACGGCTGATCTTGCGGCCAGAAAAAACCGGCTCCCATGGGCCGGTTTTTTTGTGTCTGGAAAAGCGCCCTGGAACGGGCGCCGTCCGCTGTCTGCCGTTAGAACAGGTCCATCGGTGTCGCTTCGTCCGCTGGCAGCGGGCTGCCGGGCGCGGCGCCGTTGCCCAGTTCGTCGCCGTTGGGCGGCGAGTCTTCGGCCTTGAACAGCTCGTAGTAGGCGTTGGGCGTGCTGGCCGAGGCGGCGCGGCCGCTGACCGGGTCGACGCGCAGGCTCATGATGCCAGGCGGCTCGGCCGGGGCATGGCTGGGCTTGTCCTTGAGCGCGGCGCCCATGAACTTCATCCAGATCGGCAGCGCCGCCGTACCGCCGTATTCGCGGCGGCCCAGGCTTTCGGGCTGGTCGAAGCCGACCCAGACGGTGGTCATGTAGTCGGCGTTGTAGCCGGAGAACCAGGCGTCCTTGGACTCGTTGGTGGTGCCGGTCTTGCCCGCCAGGTCCGTGCGGCCCAGCGCCAGCGCGCGGCGGCCGGTACCGCGCTTGATGACGTCCTGCAGCATGCTGGTGAGGATGTAGGTGGTGCGGCCATCGATGATGCGCTCGGCAACGGCCGGCGCGCCGGGCGCGGCGATGGCGGCTGCGCCTTCGCCCGTGGCGGCGGGCGCTTCGCCTGGCAGGCCGGTGGTGTCGATCGGCTGCTCCGGCGCGGCGATGCCGGCCTGGTCTTCGGCGCCTTGCGGCACCCGCGGTGGGTTGGCGGTGAACAGCGTCTCGCCGCTGCGGCTGTCGATGCGCTCGATCAGGTACGGGCTGATCTTGTAACCGCCGTTGGCGAAGGTGCTCCAGCCGGTGGCGATTTCCAGCGGCGTCAGTGTGGCGGTGCCCAGGGCCAGCGACAGATTACGTGGCAAGTCCTGCTTGTTGAAGCCGAAGCGGGCGATGTAGTCGATGGTGCGGTCCACGCCCATGGCTTGCAGCAGGCGGATAGACACTAGGTTGCGCGACTTGTACAGCGCTTCGCGCATACGGATCGGGCCGAGGAAGGTGTTGGTGTCGTTCTTTGGCCGCCAGACTTTGTCGACCGATTCGTCGACGAACACGATCGGCGCGTCGTTGACCAGGCTGGCCGCGGTGTAGCCGCTGTCCAGCGCCGCACTGTAGACGAAGGGCTTGAAGCTCGAGCCGGGCTGGCGCTTGGCCTGGGTGGCGCGGTTGTAGTTGCTCTGCTCGAAGGAGAAGCCGCCGACCAGCGCGCGGATGGCACCGCTGGTCGGGTCGAGCGATACCAGTGCGCTCTGCGCCACGGGCACCTGGCTGAATTTCAAGCTGCCATCGGTCAGGCGCTGCACGCGCACCAGGTCGCCGACTTGGGCGACGTCGGCCGGCGACTGCGGTGCGCGGCCCTGGGCGTTGGTATTGATGTAAGGGCGCGCCCATTTCAGCGTGTCCCAGGCGATGTGTTCGTCACGGCCGGCGCGGGTCATGACGCTCAGGCCGGTCTTCTCGACCTGGGTGACGATGGCCGGCTCCAGGCCGCCCAGGGTGCGCTGCTTGCCCAGCTCGGTCAGCCACTCGCTGCGGCTCTTGCCCGGGAAGCGGGCGGCCGGGCCGCGGTAGCCGTGGCGCTCGTCGTATTCGGACAAGCCGTCGAGCACGGCGCGGCTGGCCATGTCCTGCATGTCGCTGGACACGCTGGTGGTGACGCGGAAACCTTCGGTGTAGGCGTCACTGCCATAGCGGCCGACCATTTCGGCGCGGGCCATCTCGGCGATGTACGGCGCGTACACCTCCGGCGTCGGCACGTGGTAGCTGGCATTGAGCGGCTCGGCCAGGGCGTTCTGGTAGCTGGTCTGGTCGATCTTGCCCAGGCGGTACATGCGCCCCAGGATCCAGTCGCGGCGCTCTTTGGCGCGCACCGGGTTGGCCAGCGGGTTGAAGCGCGACGGCGCCTTTGGCAGGCCAGCGATCATGGCCATCTGCGCCAGGCTGACGTCGCGGATCGATTTGCCGTAGTAGACCTGCGCGGCGGCGTCGATGCCGTAGGCACGGTTGCCCAGGTAGATCTTGTTGACGTACAGCTCCAGGATCTCGTCCTTGGTCAGTTCACGCTCGATCTGCAGGGCCAGGAGGATCTCGTTGGTCTTGCGCGAGAAGCTGCGCTCGCTGGTAAGGAAGAAGTTCTTCGCCACCTGCATGGTGATGGTGCTGCCACCGGTCTGGATGTGCCCGGATTTGAGCAGTTGCGTGGCGGCGCGCATGAGGCTGGCCGGGTCGACGCCATAGTGGTTGAGGAAATTATCGTCCTCGGCTGACAGAAGCGCCTGGATGAACTGTGGGGGAATTTCCGCAAAACGGATCGGAGAGCGCCGCATTTCGCCGAATTCGGCGATCAGCTTGTCGTCGCTGCTGTACACCCTCAGGGGTATCTGCAACTGGATGCTTCTCAGCGATTCGACCGACGGGAGGTTGGGACTAAGATACAGAAACGCGCCGCTCAGACCGAGCACGAGCGAACAGGTCACTGCAACGAAAGACCACCAGCAGAACTTCAACAGGCGTATCAAGGCTTTGGGGTGTCCAGGTTGAGGGATGGGTTGCGCGCACCGGCGGACAGGAAAAAAACGCCGCGCATTATAAGCATTTTTCGCTTGACCGGGGGACCGCCTGGGCGGTCTGCGGGTCAAGCCGGCCCGTGTCATCGGCCCCAGTGGATGGGCGCCGCACCGACTCATAGAAGGAAACAGCAATGCTTGGACGCATAGGCAGGGATGCCAGTTCACCCTTGGCAGTACAAATCGCCCACGATTCCATTCGAATCCTGCAGCTGAGCCGCCATCGCGGCCGGCCCAGGGTCAGTGCCTGGGCGCTCGAACCCTTGGAGCGACCCGCTCTGGCCGTGGGTGCCGAGCAATGCCTCGCAGCCCTTGAAGCACCGCTACGACGAGCGGTGAACCGCTGCGCCAGCCGTCAGCGTCAAGTGGCGATGGCGCTGTCGGCGGGTCAGGTGATGTGCAAACGCTGCGTGCTGCCCGCCGGCCTGCGAGACGACGCCCTCGAGCGGCAGCTGCTGGCCCAGGCCGAGCAATTGTTTCCCGTACCGCTGGACGATCTGGCGCTGGACTTCCAGGTGCTCGGGCCGGCCACTACGCCTGGCGAGCTGGACGTGCTGGTCGCAGCCTGCCGGCAAAGTGTGCTGGACCCGTTCGAGCAGCTATGCGCGTCGGCTGGCCTGCAGATGGTGGCCATGGAAATCGACAGCCTGGCCCTGCGCCGCCTGATGCCCGCGCAGGGCAGGGCGCTCCTGGTGCTGGAAAGGGACGACATCGTTCTGCACCGCTGGCCGGAGGCCGCGGCGCCCGTGCATCGGTGCCTGGTCCAGTCGCCGTTCGATTTGGACGACATGGGCTGGAGCGCACATCTGGGGTCCGTGCTGGGTGGCGATGCACAGCGCCTGTGCCTGACCGGCGCGCTGGCCTCGGCTGATCTTGCCGAGCGACTGGCGGGTGAGCTGGCGATGCCGTGCGAACCGCTCGCGCCCTTGCAAGGCCTCGACCTGGGCACAGACATGGACGAGACCCAGGCAGGGTGCATGGCATTGCCTTATGGCTTGGCACTGGGAGGTCTGCAGTGAGGGTGCGATTGAATCTCATGCCGTGGCGCGAGCGCCGGCGCGTGGCGGCGGTGCGGCGTTTCCAGGCGTCGTTGCTGGGCAGCGCCGTGGCGGCGTTGGCGTTGGTGCTGGTGGTCGATCAACTGGCCCAGGCACGCCTGCGCGAACAGCTGTCGGCCAATCTCGCCCTGCGTGCACAGGTGGAGGCCGCCGAGCAGCCGTTGCGCCAACTCGACGAGGTGCTCGAGGCACGTGCGCAGGTCGAGCGGCGGCATGCCGCGCTGGTTCGGCTCAGGGCAGGTCAGCGGGCGGTGCCCAGTGTGCTGGCGGCACTGGAGCAGACGGCGCCAGACGGCTTGCAGGTGAGCGGGCTGCGCGTACAGGAGGGCCAGCTGACCTTGACCGGGCTGGCGGCCAATGCGGCGCTGGTCGCGCGTCTGGTGCGCGACATGCAGCCGCTGGCGGTGTTGCGTGATGTCGAAGTCAGGCACATTCGCAGCAGTGCCGAGGGCGATCGTTTCGAGCTGGTGGCCAGGCTGCCGTTGCAAGGATCATGAAAATGGCATTGCCATTGGATTGGTCCGCGCTGGCGACCCTGCACGGAGCGCTGCGGGCCGGGCTTGCGATCGGGCTGGTGCTGTCGATCGCCCTAGGCGGCTATTGGGCGCGCCTGTACGGCTTGCAAGCCGACATCGACCAGGCGCATCTCGAAGCAAATGAACTGGGCCAACGCCAGGCACAGGTCGGCATCCGCATGCAGCGCTTGGCCGAGGAGCGGCGACACCTGGAACAGGCCCAGGTGCGCTTGCAGGACATACGCTGGCGACTGGCGGCCGGCGAGGAGGTCGGCGATCTGGTCGAACGACTGACCCTGGCAGCGCACGAGCATGGGTTGCTGTTCGAGCAGATCGGCGTCACGCCCCAGGCGCCCGCCGACGAATATCGCCGTGCCTTGCTGCAGTTACGCGTGCGCGGCGCCTATCCCGCGCTACGCACGTGGTTGGAGGAATGGTTGGCGCAGAGGCGCGTGCTGCGCGTGCGCACGCTGGTATTGGCCCCGGCGGTGCCGGCCGGTCGACACGTCGAGGCGCAGTTCGAGGTGGAGCTGTTCGATCCAGGTGAAGACATCCCCGTGCCCCGCTCGTTGGCCCATGAGCCGGCGCGCGGCGTCACGCAGGCGGTCGCGCGCGACCTGTTCGCGCCGTGGTCTGAGCAGCAGCTTGGCCTCGGTCTCGCCCAGGTGCCGCTGGAGCAAATCGAAATGGTCGGTAGCCTGCTGCAGGGCGGGCGACGCCACGCGCTGCTGGCCTCGGCGGGGCGGCTGTACCGGGTAGGCCTCGGCGACCGCCTGGGCCGGCACGAGGGCAGGGTAGTGGCGCTGGAGGAGCGGCATGTGCAAGTGCGTAAGCGGCTATATGTCGGTGACGCCTGGCAGGAGCGCAGCAGGACGCTGTCGCTTCGTAACGTTGCAGCACAAGGGAGGGGCGATGTCGAAGACAAGGATGGGGTGGGCGCTGGTCTGGCTGTTGGCGATCGGTAGTGTGCAGGTGGTCAGAGCCGAAGACGAGCGACTGACGCTGAATTTCCAGGACATCGAAGTGCGTTCGGTGCTGCAGGTGCTGGCCGAGCACGCCGGCGTCAACCTGGTGGCCAGCGATAGCGTGCAGGGGCGCGTCACCCTGCGCCTGGAGCAGGTGCATTGGGATCAGGCGCTGGACCTGGTGCTGCGCAGCAAGGGCTTGGGCCGGCGCCAGGAGGGCAATGTGCTGTTGGTGGCGCCTACTGCGGAACTGATCGAGCAGACCAAGGAGGCGCGCCTGGGACAAGTGCTGGAGGCGCAGACGCAACCCATGCAGCGCGAACTGTTGCCGATTCGCCACGCCAATGCCGCAGACCTGGCCGACCTGCTGCTGACGACATTGGCGAGCGAGCCCGAGGCCAGCGCTGGCAGCCTGAACGTCGATGTGCGCACCAACACGCTGATCCTCCATCAGCCTGCCGAGCGCATGGAGGCGCTGCGCTCGCTGGTCGAACGACTCGACGTGCCGGTGCGGCAGGTCATGATCGAGGCGCGTATCGTGGAGGTCAGCGTGGATCACGAGCAGGGGCTCGGCGTGCGCTGGGGTGGCGGCTTGTACAAGGCCGATGTGCGGCCTGGCAAAGAGCTGTTCGTTGACCTGGGTGTGCAGCGGCCGGCGGCGGTATTGGGCGTGGGTTTGCTGCGCAGCGACATCCTGCTCGATCTGGAGCTGAGCGCGATGGAGAAGAACGGCACTGCCGAGATCATCTCGCAGCCCAAGGTGTTCACCGCCGACAAGGAAACGGCGCGCATCCTCAAAGGCACCGAAGTGCCCTATCAGGAGACCAGCAAGAGCGGTGCGACATCCACTTCGTTTCGCGAGGCTTCGCTGTCGCTGGAAGTCACGCCGCAGATCACGCCCGACGGCAGCGTCATCATGACGGTTCGGGTGACCAAGGACGAACCGGACTTCGTCAACGCCTTGAACAACGTACCGCCGATCCGCAAGAACGAAGTCAATGCCAAAGTTCGTGTGGCCGATGGCGATACGGTGGTGATTGGCGGTGTATATTCGACCTCGCAAAACAAAACGGTCGACAAGGTGCCATTTATCGGCGATCTGCCGTATGTTGGGCGGCTGTTTCGACGCGATGCATTACAAGAGAAAAAATCCGAGCTGCTGGTCTTTCTGACTCCGCGTATCATGGGAGACCAGGCGATTGCTGTGAGTCGTTGATTCTGTGCGAAATATGATACTTGTGGGGCCCATGGGCGCTGGAAAGAGCACCATCGGACGCTTGTTGGCCAAAGAATTGCGCCTGTTGTTCAAGGATTCCGATAAGGAAATCGAATTGCGCACAGGTGCCAATATTCCGTGGATCTTCGACAAGGAAGGCGAGCCGGGTTTTCGCGATCGCGAGCAGGCCATGATCTGCGAACTCTGCGAGCTCGAGGGCGTGGTTCTGGCAACCGGCGGGGGCGTGGTCTTGCGCGATGCCAACCGCGCCGCGCTGCGCCAGGGCGGACGGGTCATCTATCTGCATGCCTCGGTCGAACAGCAGGTCGGGCGTACCGCCCGCGACCGCAACCGGCCGCTATTGCGCACCAGCAACCCCGAAGCCACCCTGCGCAGCTTGCTGGCGCTGCGCGATCCGCTGTACCGCGAGATCGCCGACCTGGTGGTGGAAACCGACGAGCGGCCGCCGCGCATGGTTGTGCTCGACATCCTCGAGCGCCTTGAAAAGTTGCCGCCCCGGTAAGCCGGGTCTATGCTCGGCGGCCACCGCCAAAATGGGTCAAACGCTATCGCGCGAGTCGCCCGAGCGATGCCGCGCATTACAACTTGTGGGGACACATGCAGACATTGAAGGTCGACCTGGGCGAGCGTAGCTACCCGATCTATATTGGCGAAGGTCTGCTGGACCAGCCCGAACTGCTCGCGCCGCACATCGCCGGACGGCAAGTGGCGATCGTCTCCAACGACACCGTCGCGCCGCTGTATCTGCAACGCCTCACCCAGACCCTGGGCGCCTACAAGGTCTTGCCGGTGGTGCTTCCCGACGGCGAAGCGCACAAGAATTGGGAAACCCTGCAACTGATCTTCGATGCGCTGCTCACCGCGCGGCACGACCGTCGCACCACGGTCGTGGCCCTGGGCGGCGGCGTGATCGGTGACATGGCCGGCTTCGCAGCGGCGTGCTATCAGCGCGGCGTCGACTTCATCCAGGTGCCCACGACCTTGCTGTCCCAGGTCGACTCATCGGTCGGCGGCAAGACCGGCATCAACCATCCGCTGGGCAAGAACATGGTGGGCGCGTTCTACCAGCCCAACGCCGTGCTGATCGACACCACCAGCCTCAAGACCCTGCCCGCGCGCGAACTCTCCGCCGGCCTGGCCGAGGTCATCAAGTACGGCCTGATTTGCGACGAGCCTTTCCTGACCTGGCTCGAACAGCACATGTCGGCCCTGCGCGAACTCGACCCGCTTGCCCTGACCGAAGCCATCGGCCGCTCCTGCGCGGCCAAGGCTGCGGTGGTGGGTGCCGACGAGCGCGAGTCGGGCGTGCGCGCCACCCTCAACCTCGGCCACACCTTCGGCCACGCCATCGAAACCCATATGGGCTACGGTGTGTGGTTGCACGGCGAAGCCGTGGCGGCCGGGACGGTGATGGCGCTGGAGATGTCCATGCGCCTGGGCTGGATCGAACGCGCCGAGCGCGACCGCGGCATTCGTCTGATGCAGGCCGCCGGGCTGCCGGTGGTGCCACCCACGGCAATGACCCCTGCCGATTTCATGCAACACATGGCGGTCGACAAAAAGGTGCTGGATGGACGTCTGCGCTTGGTACTGCTGCGCCGCATGGGCGAAGCCGTAGTGACCGACGACTATTCGACAGAGATTCTCCAGGCCACCCTGGCGGCGGATTACCGCGCCATCGTGTCCCAGCTTTGAGGTTGTGACAGCGCAATGACCAGTTTGCATGCCGACGAGGCCTTCCTCGACCATTACCAGTTGAGCCACGATCCCTTCGCACCGCGGGTCCCAGGCTTCAAGTTCTTCCCTGCCCAGCGCAAGCCGGTGCTGGGCCAACTGCACCACCTGGCCCGTTACAGCCACCTGCTGCTGGTGGTCACAGGCCCCCTGGGCAGCGGCAAGACCCTGCTGCGCCAGGCGCTGGTCGCCAGCACCAACAAGCAGTCGGTGCAGAGCGTGGTGGTCTCCGCCCGCGGTGCGGCGGATGCCGCCAGCGTATTGGGGCAGGTGGCGCAATCGCTCAATGTGGCCAAGGCCGAAGTCCAGGCCATTCTGTCCAAGGTCGTGCAGTTGGCGCAGACCGGCCAGGAAGTCTATCTGCTGGTGGACGATGCGGAACAACTCGACGAGTCGGCACTCCAAGCGTTGCTGGAGTTGGCCGCCGGTGTCTCGCAAGGTCGTCCGCACGTGTTCCTGTTCGCCGAGCCGTCGCTGATCGCGCGCCTTGACGAGTTCAGTGCCGAGGAAGAACGCTTCCACGTCATCGAACTGGAGCCGTACAGCGAAGACGAGACCCGCGAATACCTGGAGCAGCGCCTGGAAGGCGCAGGCCGAGGTATCGACGTGTTCACCCGTGAGCAGTTGACCGATATCCATGAAAACTCGGACGGCTGGCCTGGCGCTATCAACCAGGTCGCCCGCGATACCTTGATCGAAGCCATGATCGCCAGCCGCACCGCGGTGAAGCGACCAACCATGGGGTTCACTATGCCGAAGAAACATGTCCTGGCGTTGTCCGCCGTCGTCGTGGTTGCGGTCGCCGCCGCAGTCCTGATGCCGAAGAAGGGCGACAAGCCGAGCGAAGAACCGGTCGCTCAGAGCCAGCAGCAAGATGCAGCGGGCAACCCATCCATCGAATTTTCCGGCACCACCAAGCCGCTGCCGTTGGGCGGCCAGCAACCGGTCATGCGCGAGCCATTGGCCGAAGCCGCCGGCATGGGCGACGGCGAAGAGGGTGGGCCTGCCAGCGACACCACGCTGCAGCCGTCCAACCCACCGACGGTCACCACCACAGCGCCACCCCAAGGCATGGCTGCCGGGCCGGCGCCAACGCCAGCCCAACCCGTGACCACCGCGCCTGCGCCCAAGCCGGTCGTCACTCAGCCCGTCCAGCCGGCCCAGGCCGCCAAGCCTGCCACCCCAGCCGCCAAACCCGCGCAGCCGTCGGCACCGGTGCAAGTGGCCAAGGCCGCGCCTGCCGCCAAACCCGCTGAGAAACCCGCCGCTGCCACCGGGGGTAACGGCAACAGCAGCTGGTACAGCGGTCAGAAGGCCGGCAACTACGTCGTGCAGATTCTGGGCACCAGCTCCGAAGCCTCGGCCCAAGCCTTCGTCAAGGCCCAGGGCGGCGAGTACCGCTATTTCAAGAAGACCTTGCAGGGCAAGCCGCTGTACGTGGTCACCTACGGCAACTTCGCCAACCGCGATGCCGCCGTCGCCGCCATCAAGAACTTGCCAGACAAGGTCCAGGCTGGTAAACCTTGGCCTCGTTCCGTCGCCAGCGTCCAACAAGAGCTGGCCTCGGCCCGCTGATCCTTCCGGGCGGCTCCACCCCCGCCGCCCAGTTGCTGAGCGACTCCTGAATCTCCAAGCCTGCTGCATGCACATGCGGCAGGCTTCTGCGTCTCAGACTGCCGGCCACAAGCCCTCACGCAGCCGCGACTGAAGCGTTTCAGGCCTTGCCGTGCCCGACCTGGGCTATCCGCGCAAAAAACATTCAAATTAGCGACATAAATTTTCGATTAGGAGTCATGAAAATTTGTGGGCGTTACTGTCGCTGTGCAACAATGGATTTCAATGACCCCACGAAAAAAGCTGGCAATCGACCAGAGTGGCGGCCAAGTGATTGTTCTAAAAAGAGTTTAGCCTTCGTCGAGAGGCGAACCTGGTGAGAAAGTGTCTATGAAAACAGGTCTGTACCGCCCCGAAGAATTCAAGGACAACTGTGGTTTTGGCCTGATCGCCCATATGACGGGCGAGCCCAGTCACCACCTGCTGCAAACCGCCATGCAGGCCCTGACCTGCATGACCCACCGCGGCGGCATCAATGCCGACGGCAAGACCGGCGACGGTTGCGGCCTGCTGATGCAGAAGCCCGATCAGTTCCTGCGGGCCATGGCTCAGCAGCATTTCGCCGTCGAGCTACCCAAGCAATACGCCGTGGGCATGGTGTTCTTCAACCAGGACCCGAGCAAAGCCGAAGCTGCGCGCGCCAACATGGACCGCGAGATCCTGGCGGCGGGTCTGAAGCTGGTCGGCTGGCGCAAAGTGCCCATCGACACCAGCGTATTGGGCCGCCTGGCCCTGGAGCGCCTGCCGCAGATCGAGCAGGTATTCATCGGTGGCGAAGGGCTGAGCGATCAGGATTTCGCCATCAAGCTGTTCAGCGCCCGCCGCCGTTCGTCGGTGGCCAACGCCCACGACAGCGACCACTACATCTGCAGCTTCTCGCACAAGACCATCATCTACAAAGGCCTGATGATGCCGCGCGACCTCGCGGCCTTCTATCCAGACCTGGGTGACGAGCGCCTGCAAACCGCCATCTGCGTGTTCCACCAGCGCTTCTCCACCAACACCCTGCCGAAATGGCCGCTGGCCCAGCCGTTCCGCTTCCTCGCCCACAACGGCGAGATCAATACCATCACCGGCAACCGCAACTGGGCCATGGCCCGGCGCACCAAGTTCGCCAACGACCTGATCCCCGACCTCGAAGAGCTCGGCCCGCTGGTCAACCGCGTGGGTTCGGACTCATCGAGCATGGACAACATGCTCGAACTGATGGTCACCGGTGGTATCGACCTGTTCCGTGGCGTGCGCATGCTGGTACCACCGGCCTGGCAGAACGTCGAAACCATGGACGCCGACCTGCGCGCCTTCTACGAATACAACTCCATGCACATGGAGCCGTGGGACGGCCCGGCCGGCATCGTCATGACCGAAGGCCGCCACGCGGTGTGCCTGCTCGACCGCAACGGCCTGCGCCCGGCACGCTGGGTGACCACCAAGAATGGCTACATCACCATCGCTTCGGAAATCGGTGTGTGGGGCTACCAGCCCGAAGACGTCATCGCCAAAGGCCGTGTAGGCCCAGGGCAGATCTTTGCCGTCGACACCGAAACCGGGCAGATCCTCGACACCGACGCCATCGACAACCGTTTGAAGTCGCGCCACCCCTACAAGCGCTGGCTGCGCCAGCACGCCACGCGCATCCAGGGCACCCTGGAAGGCGATGAAGGCGTGGCCAGCTACGACGCCGACCAGCTCAAGCAGTACATGAAGATGTTCCAGGTCACCTTCGAGGAGCGCGACCAGGTGCTGCGCCCGCTTGGTGAGCAGGGCCAGGAAGCGGTCGGCTCGATGGGCGACGACACGCCCATGGCCGTGCTGTCGCAGCGGGTGCGTTCGCCCTACGACTTCTTCCGCCAGCAGTTCGCCCAGGTCACCAACCCGCCGATCGACCCGCTGCGCGAAGCGATCGTCATGTCCCTGGAAATCTGCCTGGGCGCCGAGCGTAACATCTTCCAGGAATCTCCCGAGCACGCTTCGCGGGTGATCCTCAGCTCGCCGGTCATCTCGCCTGGCAAATGGCGCACGCTGATGACGCTCGAGCGCGAAGGCTTCGAGCGCCAGCACATCGACCTCAACTATGACGCCAGCCTCGGCCTGGAAGCAGCCGTGCGCAACATCGCCGACCAGGCCGAGGAAGCGGTGCGCGGCGGCAAGACCCAACTGGTGCTGAGCGACCGTCTGATCGCCCAGGGCCGTCTGCCGGTGCATGCCTCCCTGGCCGTCGGCGCGGTGCATCACCGCCTGACCGAAAAGGGCCTGCGCTGCGACAGCAACATCCTCGTGGAAACCGCCACCGCCCGCGATCCGCACCACTTCGCCGTGTTGCTGGGCTTCGGCGCTTCGGCCGTGTACCCGTACCTGGCCTATGAAGTGCTCGCCGACCTGATCCGCACCGGCGAAGTGCTGGGCGATCTGGACGAAGTGTTCAAGTACTACCGCAAGGGCATTTCCAAAGGCCTGCTGAAGATCCTGTCGAAAATGGGCATCTCCACCGTCGGTTCCTACCGCGGCGCCCAACTGTTCGAAGCGATCGGCCTGTCGAGCGAAGTCGTTGACCTGAGCTTCAAGGGCGTACCGAGCCGCATCCAGGGCGCACGCTTCGTCGACCTGGAAAACGACCAGAAACTGCTGGCCGCCGAAGCCTGGAGCGCACGCAAGGCGATCCAGCAGGGCGGTCTGCTCAAGTTCGTCCACGGCGGCGAATACCACGCCTACAACCCCGATGTGGTCAACACCCTGCAAGCGGCCGTGCAGCAGGGCGACTTCGCCCGCTTCAAGGAATACACCGCACTGGTCGACAAGCGCCCGGTATCGATGATCCGTGACCTGCTCAAGGTCAAGGTCGCCGAACAGGCGCTGGACCTGGCCGAGGTCGAACCGCTGGAGGCCATCCTCAAACGCTTCGACTCGGCAGGCATCTCGCTCGGTGCGCTGTCGCCCGAAGCCCACGAAGCCCTGGCCGAGGCCATGAACCGCCTGGGCGCGCGCTCCAACTCCGGTGAGGGCGGCGAAGACCCGTCGCGCTACGGCACCGTGCGCAGCTCGAAGATCAAACAGGTCGCCACCGGCCGCTTCGGCGTCACCCCCGAATACCTGGTCAATGCCGAAGTGCTGCAGATCAAGGTGGCGCAGGGCGCCAAGCCGGGCGAGGGCGGGCAGTTGCCGGGCGGCAAGGTCAACGGCCTGATCGCCAAATTGCGCTACGCCGTGCCTGGCGTGACGTTGATCTCGCCGCCGCCGCACCACGACATCTATTCGATCGAAGACCTGTCGCAGCTGATCTACGACCTCAAGCAGGTCAACCCGCAGGCGCTGGTGTCGGTCAAGCTGGTCGCCGAAGCCGGCGTGGGCACCATCGCCGCCGGTGTGGCCAAAGCCTATGCCGACCTGATCACCATCTCCGGTTACGACGGCGGCACTGGCGCATCGCCCCTGACCTCGATCAAATACGCCGGCGCACCGTGGGAACTGGGCCTGGCCGAAACCCACCAGACCCTGCGCGGCAACGACCTGCGCGGCAAGGTGCGGGTACAGACCGACGGCGGCCTGAAGACCGGCCTGGACGTGATCAAAGCGGCCATCCTCGGCGCCGAAAGCTTCGGCTTCGGCACCGCACCGATGATTGCCCTGGGCTGCAAATACCTGCGCATCTGCCACCTGAACAACTGCGCCACGGGCGTGGCCACGCAGAACGAGAAGCTGCGTAAGGACCACTACATCGGCACCGTCGACATGGTGGTCAACTTCTTCACCTTCGTCGCCGAAGAAACCCGCGAATGGCTGGCCAAGCTGGGCGTGCGCAGCCTGGGCGAGCTGATCGGCCGCACCGACCTGCTCGACGTGCTGCCGGGCGACACCGAGCGCCAGCAGTACCTGGACCTCACGCCGCTGCTGGGCAGTTCGCACATTCCGGCCGACAAGCCGCAATTCTGCGAAGTCGACCGCAACCCGCCGTTCGACAAGGGCGAGCTGGCCGAGCGCATGGTCGAAATGGCCCTGCCGGCCATCCGCGACCAGGCCGGCGGCGAATTCGACCTCGACATCTGCAACTGCGACCGCTCCATCGGCGCCCGTATCTCGGGCGAGATCGCCAAGCTCTACGGCAACCAGGGCATGGCGGCCAAGCCTGTGACCTTCCGCTTCAAAGGCACGGCGGGGCAGAGTTTCGGCGTGTGGAACGCCGGCGGCCTGCACATGCGTCTGGAAGGCGATGCCAACGACTACGTGGGCAAGGGCATGACCGGCGGCAAGCTGACCATCGTGCCGCCTGCGGGCAGCCCGTTCGAGACGCAACACAGCGCCATCGTCGGCAACACCTGCCTGTACGGCGCCACCGGCGGCAAGCTGTTCGCCGCCGGCACCGCGGGCGAGCGTTTCGCGGTGCGCAACTCCGGTGCCCACACCGTGGTCGAGGGCACGGGCGATCATTGCTGCGAATACATGACCGGCGGTTTCGTCTGCGTGCTGGGCAAGACCGGTTACAACTTCGGATCCGGCATGACGGGCGGTTTCGCCTACGTGCTCGACATGGACAATGCGTTCGTCGACAAGCTGAACCACGAACTGGTGGAAATCCAGCGCATCAGTGGCGAAGCGATGGAGGCCTACCGCACCCACCTGGCGCGGGTCCTTGCCGAATACGTGGAAGAAACCGGTAGCGAGTGGGGGCGCGAGCTCTCCGAGAACCTGGACGACTACGTGCGACGCTTCTGGTTGGTCAAGCCCAAGGCGGCCAACCTCAAGCAACTGCTGTCCAGCACCCGCGCCAACCCGCAGTAAGAGCAGCTGCACGTGGCGCCCCCGGCTGCAAACAGAAGCCGCACGGGGTGCGCCCGGCTTACGTGATCGTCTTGCAGCTTGCAGCGTGTAGCGCGCAACTGCCGTGAAGAGGTTTTGAAAAATGGCTGAACGTCTGAGTAACGACTTCCAGTTCATCGAAGTAGGGCGCAAGGATCCGAAGAAGAAGCTGCTGCGCCAGCGCAAGAAAGAGTTCGTGGAGATCTACGAGCCGTTCAAGCCCCAGCAGTCGGTCGAACAGGCCCACCGCTGCCTGGGCTGCGGCAACCCGTACTGCGAGTGGAAATGCCCGGTGCACAACTTCATTCCCAACTGGCTGAAGTTGGTGTCGGAGGGCAACATCCTCGCGGCCGCCGAGCTGTCGCACCAAACCAACACGCTGCCCGAAGTCTGTGGTCGCGTGTGCCCGCAAGACCGTCTGTGCGAAGGGGCCTGCACCCTGAACGACGGCTTCGGCGCAGTGACCATCGGTTCGGTCGAGAAATACATCACCGACACCGCCTTCGCCATGGGCTGGCGCCCGGACATGTCCCAGGTCAAACCGACCGGCAAACGCGTGGCCATCATCGGTGCCGGCCCGGCCGGCCTGGGCTGCGCCGACGTGCTGGTGCGTGCGGGCGTAACACCCGTGGTGTTCGACAAGAACCCGGAAATCGGCGGCCTGCTGACCTTCGGCATTCCGGAGTTCAAGTTGGAAAAGAGTGTGCTGAGCAACCGCCGCGAAGTGTTCACCGGCATGGGTATCGAGTTCCGCCTCAATACCGAGGTGGGCCGCGACGTCACCCTCGAGCAGCTGCTGGCCGAATACGATGCGGTGTTCATGGGCATGGGCACCTACACCTACATGAAGGGCGGCTTCCCCGGTGAAGACCTGCCGGGCGTGCACGACGCGCTGGATTTCCTCATCGCCAACGTCAACCGCAACCTCGGCTTCGAGAAGTCGCCGGAAGATTTCGTCGACATGCAGGGCAAGACCGTGGTCGTGCTCGGCGGTGGCGACACGGCGATGGACTGCAACCGCACCTCGATCCGCCAGGGCGCGAGCAGCGTCACTTGCGCCTATCGCCGCGACGAGGCGAACATGCCCGGCTCGCGCAAAGAGGTGAAGAACGCCAAGGAAGAAGGGGTGAAGTTCCTCTACAACCGCCAGCCGATCGCCATCGTCGGCGAAGACAAGGTCGAAGGCGTCAAGGTGGTCGAGACCCGTCTGGGCGAACCCGATGCCCGTGGCCGACGCAGCCCCGAGCCGATTCCCGGTTCCGAGCAGATCCTGCCGGCCGACGCCGTGGTCATCGCCTTCGGTTTCCGCCCGAGCCCGGCATCCTGGTTCGAGCAGTTCGACATCCGGACCGACAGCCAGGGTCGTGTGGTAGCGCCCGAGCAGAGCCGCTTCAAGCACCAGACCAGCAACCCGAAGATCTTCGCCGGTGGCGACATGGTGCGCGGTTCGGACCTGGTGGTCACGGCCATCTTCGAAGGCCGCACCGCCGCCGAAGGGATTCTGGATTACCTGGAAGTCTGATGCGGCTTGCTGAAGCCTCGACGGCCAGTCGGGGCTTCAGCGGATCTTGAGCGAACGTGCCTGCGCTTCTCCCGCATTGCAGCGACTTTCGACTCCGGTTGTGCCGGAGCAGGGCTGGCCACGGGCTCGTGCGATCGGCAGATTCGGCGCTCTGCTTGGTCATGCTGGCCGGCCTGGCAGACCGGTGGCTACAATCGGTTTTCGTCGGGTGCTTGAACGATGCCCGAGGTGGGGCGGCTCCGCCGCCCATCGCGGCTAATCGGAGCGCCGAACCGGCCGCTCCTACAAGAGTTCCTGCAGAGGATTCTTTGATCGTAGCCAAGTCTTTCAGAAAACTACGACCCTGTAGGAGCGGCTTCAGCCGCGATGGCCGGCGAAACCGGCCCAATCCAGACAAAGCATTCCGACCTGCCATAACCCAAGGTCCTTGCACAGGCTTCGAGGCCGCCTCAAAGACGCCTAACAGAACAGGCCCCCATTCCCAGCTTGACCCATGGCACCCAATGAACGAATCACCCCGTCCCATCCGTGCCTTTTGCGTTGGCGTCTGACAAGATGCCTGCATTCTGTTTTCGGATGCCGACATGACTCCCCTGAAGAACGATCGTTTCCTGCGCGCCCTGCTCAAGCAACCCGTGGACGTCACCCCTGTCTGGATGATGCGCCAAGCCGGTCGCTACCTGCCCGAATACCGTGCCAGCCGCGCCAAGGCCGGCGATTTCATGAGCCTGTGCATGAACCCGCAGTTCGCCTGCGAAGTCACCCTGCAGCCGCTGGAGCGCTACCCGCTCGACGCTGCGATCCTCTTCTCCGACATCCTCACCATCCCCGACGCCATGGGCCTGGGCCTGTACTTCGAAACCGGCGAAGGTCCGCGCTTCAAGAACGTCGTGCGCACCCTGGCCGACATCGAAGCGTTGCCGGTGCCCGACGCGCAGAAAGACCTGGGCTATGTAATGGACGCGGTCAGCACCATCCGTCGTGAGCTCAACGGCCGCGTGCCGCTGATCGGTTTCTCCGGCAGCCCCTGGACGCTGGCCACCTACATGGTCGAAGGCGGCTCGTCGAAAGACTTCCGCAAGATCAAGGCCATGGCCTACGACACCCCCGAGGCCCTGCACCTGCTGCTCGACAAGCTCGCGCAGTCGGTCACCGCGTACCTCAACGGGCAGATCCTGGCCGGCGCGCAAGCCGTGCAGATCTTCGATACCTGGGGCGGCAACCTGTCGTCGGCGGCCTACCAGGAGTTTTCCCTGGCCTATATGCGCAAGATCGTCAGCGGCCTGATCCGCGAGCATGACGGGCGCAAGGTGCCGGTGATCCTGTTCACCAAGAACGGCGGCCTGTGGCTGGAAAGCATCGCCGAGGCCGGGGCCGATGCCCTGGGCCTGGACTGGACCTGCGACATCGGCGAAGCCCGTCGCCGGGTCGGTGGCCAGGTGGCCCTGCAAGGCAACATGGATCCGACCGTGCTGTACGCCAATCCTGCCGCGATCCGCAAGGAAGTGGCGCGCATCCTGGCCAGCTATGGGCAGGGCAGCGGCCACGTGTTCAACCTCGGCCATGGCATCACGCCGGAAGTCGACCCAGCCCATGCCGGCGTGTTCATCGAAGCGGTACACGAGCTGTCGGCCCAGTACCACGGCTGAAACCCGCGACTGCATGCGCCTTGCCAGCCTGCAATGGGCTGGCAAGAGCCTTCCACCGATTGCCGAACAATCCTTCCCGCAAAGCCACCTTCCCTTACGGTTCGCATCCACCGCTCTCCCTAAGCTGCCGCGCTATCAACCCACGCTTTCTGGGCTGCGCCGGCGACGTTCAGCGCCCAAGCCTGCAGCGTGCGCTTCGTTTAGGAGAAAGTGTCATGAATGCGAGCAAAGTAGAACGGTACAGCTGGGAGCAGGTGCTGCTGCATTGGATCTCGGCAGTCGTCATCCTTTGGACATTGAGCAGCGGGTTCTATGTGGCCTATGCCAAGGTCGACGACGCTACCCACGCGTGGGTGGGCTGGGTCAATGTCTCGACCACCACACTCTTTATCCCGATCTTCGTACTGCGCTGTGTGGTGCGCATGCTCAAATCCGTTCCCGCCAGCCTCGACCGGAATCCAAGGAGCCGTTTGGCGGCGCACATCGCGCACCAGGCGCTTTACTGGCTGACGGCGTTGGTACTCCTGTCGGGCGTACTGATGATGAAAGGCGCTATCGACGTCTTTGGCTGGTGGCACATTCCAGCCCCGGTAACCGACGCCGCTTGGCAAGCACGCTGGTTCACGGTGCACATCGCCAGTTGCTTCGCGCTTGCGGCCGTGGTGGCGCTGCACCTCGCCGCCGTGGTCTTGCACCAGTCACGTGGACACGCCATCTTGCGCCGCATGTGGCTGTGACGCTCAACTCTTGGGCGGCAGGCGGCTCAGGTGGACGGCAATGCCCAGCGCGATCGCCAGCAGGCAGCCGATGAACGCGCCGATGCCGTGCCAGCCGTAGTGGTGCCAGAACACCCCACCCACCGTACCCGCCACGCTGGAGCCGGCGTAATAGCTAAACAGATACAGCGACGACGCCTGCCCTTTGGCCCGTAGCGCCCGTCGCCCGATCCAGCTGCTGGCCACCGAATGCGCGCCGAAGAAGCCGAAGGTGAAGACCAGCATGCCGACCACGATCAGCGTCAGTGGCGTCGCCATGGTCAACGCCATGCCCGCCGCCATCACCAGGATGCTGGCCCAGAACACCTTGCGCCGGCCCAGCTTGTCGGCCAGCGCGCCGACCTGCGCGGAGCTGTAGATGCCCGACAGGTACACCACCGAGAGCAAGCCCACCAGCGCCTGATTCATGTGATACGGCTCTGCCAACAGGCGGTAGCCGATGTAATTGAACAGCGTGACGAAAGCGCCCATCAGCAGGAAGGCTTCGAGGAACAGCCAAGGCAGGCCGGCGTCCTTGAAGTGCAGCACGAAGCCGTCGAGCAGGTTGCGCGGCTTGAGCGACTGGGCGCGGAAGTTGCGCGATTCGGGCAGCACCCGCCAGAACACCAGTGCCGCTACCAAGGCCAGGCCACCCATCACCAGCAAGGCGGTGTGCCAGCTGACGAAATCGATCAACACCCCAGTGATCAGCCGGCCGCTCATGCCACCGATGGCGTTGCCACCGATGTACAGCCCCATGGCCAAGCCGATGTGCTGCGGCGCGATTTCTTCGCTGAGGTAGGTCATCGCCACGGCCGCCAGCCCGCTGAGCGACAGGCCCACCAAGGCGCGGGTGGCCAGCACCGTCTCCCAGGTCGGCATGACGGCGCTGGCCAAGGTCGCCAGCGCCGCGCACAGCAAGGCGAAGACCATCACCGGCTTGCGCCCGATGCGGTCGGAAATGGGGCCGGTGATCAGCAGGCCGATGGCCAACATCGCCGTGGAAATCGACAGCACCAAGCTGCTCTGCGCCGCGTTGATGGCGAACTCGTGCGACAGCAACGGCATCATCGGCTGCACGCAATACAGCAGCGCGAAGGTGGCGAAACCGCCGCTGAACAGCGCCAGGACGGTACGCATGAACGCGGGCGTACCTTTTTCGATCCACAGCGCAGGGGGTAGCTCGGCCTGGGCAGCGGTAGGGCGGGAGGGTAGGGGCGCGACAGCGGATTTCACGAAACGGGGACCTCGAGTGGCGATGGTGGCCAATGCAGTAGGAAAAAAGCATATAGCTGCCTAATTATTACTTCCAATATATTGTTCGACCTATTTAAGAGCTTTCACGACCTATTCGGAGGTGGGTATGGAACTGCGTCACCTGCGTTACTTCATCGCCGTGGCCGAAGAGCTGCACTTCGGTCGCGCCGCCCAGCAACTGGGCATTTCCCAGCCGCCGCTCAGCCAACAGATCCAGGCATTGGAGCAGGAACTGGGCGCGCGCCTGTTCGAGCGCACCAACCGCCGCGTCGAGCTGAGCGAAGCCGGGCGGCTGTTTCTCGAGGAGGCTCGACAGGTGCTGGCCCAGGTGGAAAAGGCGGCCGATGTCGCCCGCCGCGCGCAGTTGGGCGAGCTGGGCGAGATGAAGATCGGCTTCACTTCCTCGGCGCCGTTCACGTCGAAGATACCCAAGGCGCTGCATGCCTTTCGCCAGCGCTTTCCCGCCGTGCACCTCGACCTCAAAGAATTGAGCAGCCGTGATATCGCGGCGGGGGTGTTCGACGAATCCATCGAGGTGGGCCTGATGCGGCCGATGCCGTTGCCCGAGGGGCTGGTCGCCACCGAACTGTTGCGCGAACCCCTGGTGGCAGTGATCAATGCCTCCCATCCCCTGGCCTCCGGCAGCGAGGCAGGGTTGTACATGGCGCAACTGGCCGACGAACCGTTCGTGTTCTTTCCGCGCAGTTACGGCAGCGGCCTGCATGCACAGTTGCTCAGCTTGGCGCGCAGTGCAGGCTTCAGCCCGCATTTCGCCCAGGAAGCCGGGGAGGCGATGACCATCATCGGCCTGGTGTCGGCGGGGTTGGGGGTGTCGGTGCTGCCAGCGTCGTTCCAGCGCATGCGCATCGAAGGCGTGGTGTATCGCACCCTGTTGGACGAAGCGGCGGTCACTGCGGTGTTGCTGGTGCAGCGCGAGCGGGGCGGCTCGGCAATGGCCAAGGCGTTCGCCGAGCTGCTGCAGGAGGGGTTGGGCGCGCCGTGACGGCGCGCCCGGACAGGGTCAGACGTGGCTGAGCTGAGCCCGCTCTTCGCTGGCCAGCACCTGTGTGTCGGTCTGCTTGAGCAACTGGCTGGTGACCATGCCCGCGGTCATCGAACCGTTGACGTTGAGCGCCGTACGGCCCATGTCGATCAATGGCTCCACCGAGATCAGCAGCGCCACCAGTTCCACCGGCAGGCCCATGGCTGGCAGCACGATCAGCGCGGCGAAGGTCGCACCGCCGCCCACACCGGCCACGCCGACCGAGCTCAGGGTGACAATGGCCACCAGGGTCGCGATCCACAGCGGGTCGAACGGGTCGATGCCTACGGTGGGTGCGACCATCACCGCCAGCATGGCCGGGTACAGCCCAGCGCACCCGTTCTGGCCCAGCGTGGCGCCGAACGAAGCACTGAAGCTGGCGATCGACTGTGGCACACCGAGGCGCAGGGTTTGCGCTTCGATGTTCAGCGGAATGCTGGCGGCGCTGGAGCGGCTGGTGAAGGCGAAGGTCAGCACCGGCCAGACCTTGCGCAGGAAACGCAGCGGGCTGACGCCGGTGGCGGCGAGGATCAGGCCGTGCACCACGAACATCAGCCCCAGGCCCAGGTACGACACCAGCACGAAGCTGCCCAGTTTGAGGATGTCCTCCAGGTTGGAGCTGGCCACCACCTTGGCCATCAACGCCAGCACACCGTAGGGCGTGAGCTTCATGACCAGGCGTACCAGGCGCATCACCCAGGCTTGCAGGGTGTCGATGGCCGACAGCGCGCGGCCGCCTTTCTCGGCGTCGTCGCGAATCAGCTGCAAGGCGGCCATGCCGACGAACACGGCGAAGATCACCACGCTGATGATCGAAGTCGGTTTGGCCCGCGCCAGGTCGCCCACCGGGTTGCTGGGGATGAACGAAAGCAGCAGCTGTGGGATGTTGAGATCGGCGACCTTGCCGGCATAGTCGCTGTGGATGGCTTGCAGCCGCGCGCTTTCCTGCACCCCGGCGATCAGGCCGTCGGCGGTGAGGCCGGACAGGTTGGTCAGCACGATGCCGATCAGGGCGGCGATGGCCGTGGTGATCAGCAGCGTGCCGATGCTCAGCACGCTGATCCGGCCCAGGGACGAGGCATTGTGCAGGCGCGCCACGGCGCTGAGGATCGAGGCGAAGATCAGTGGCATGACGATCATCTGCAACAGGCCCACATAGCCGTTGCCGACCAGGTCGAGCCAGCCGATGGTGGCTTTGAGCACGGGATGGCCGGCGCCATACAGGGTATGCAGCACCAGCCCGAACAGCACGCCGAGCACCAGGCCCAACAACACTTTTTTCGCCAGGCTCCAGTCGGTGCGGCGGGTCTGCGCGAGGCCCAGCAGCAGCGCGAGGAACGCCAGCAGGTTAAGAGACAGCGGAAGATTCATTGAGGCACCCGTTCGAGCGAGACGTGGCCGACGCTGACATGAGCGAAGGCAATCGCGAATGCTAACAGGCTGAAAACACAGGAATTTATACCCAAAAGTTATTTCCATAGTCGGTTTGGAAATAACGACGGGTCTGGTCCATTCGCGACAACTGCGTCGATACGATCGCTCACCCGTCACACAGGCGGTCTAGTCTTTGGCGCCCATGCCTCTGGAGCGCCTCACGATGCCTGCTTCGAAATACCTGATCGGTGGTCTTGCCTTGCTGCTCAGCGCCAGCACCTGGGCGGCGACCGAACTCGCACATTGGCCCGTCGAGGCCGCCAAGCAACTGGACGCGATGATCGCCGCCAACGCCAACAAAGGTAACTACGCGGTCTTCGACATGGACAACACCAGCTACCGCTACGACCTCGAAGAGGCACTGCTGCCGTTCATGGAGAACAAAGGCCTGCTGACCCGCGACAAGCTCGACCCTTCGCTCAAGCCGATCGCCTTCAAGGACAGCGCCGAGCACAAGGAGAGCCTGTTCAGCTACTACTACCGGCTGTGCGAGATCGATGACATGGTCTGCTATCCCTGGGTCGCGCAGGTGTTCTCCGGCTTCACCCTCAAGGAGCTGAAGGTGCAGGTCGACGAGTTGATGGCCTCGGGCAAGCCGATACCGACCACGTATTTCGAAGGCGACCAGGTCAAATCGATGGAGGTACAGCCGCCCAAGGTCTTTGTCGGGCAGACCGAGCTGTACAACAAGTTGATGGAGAACGGTATCGACGTCTACGTGGTCAGCGCCGCCAGCGAAGAGCTGGTGCGTATGGTCGCCTCCGACCCGCAGTACGGCTACAACGTCAAACCGCAGAACGTCATCGGCGTCAGCCTGCTGCTCAAGGACCGTGCCACCGGCAGCCTGACCACCGCGCGCAAACAGATCGCCGCCGGCCACTACGACGCCAAGGCCAACCAGGATCTGGAACTGACCCCGTACCTGTGGACACCAGCCACCTGGATGGCCGGCAAACAGGCCGCCATCCTCACCTACATCGACCAGTGGAAGCGCCCCGTACTGGTCGGCGGCGACACACCATCGAGCGATGGCTACATGCAGTTCCACGGGGTGGATGTGAACAAAGGCGGCGTGCACCTGTGGATAAACCGCAAGGCCAAGTACCTGGAGCAGCTCAACGGCATGATCGCCAGCAACGCTGCGGCCCAGGCCAAGGAGGGATTGCCGGTGACGGCCGACAAGAATTGGGTGGTGGTGACGCCGGAGGAGATTCAGTAGGTGCCTGGCGCAGACTGTTTTCCAAGGCATAAAAAACCGGCGTACCAGGCGCCGGTTTTTCGCATGCCTGCCGAGCCCTACAGCCCGTCGAGCATCGCCTTGTTGCGCACCGCGCCCTTGTCGGCGCTGGTCGCCAGCAGGGCGTAGGCCTTGAGCGCCGTGGTCACTTTACGCGGCCGCACTTCCACCGGCTTCCAGCCTTTCTTGTCCTGTTCGATGCGGCGGTGCGACAGCTCTTCGTCGCTGACCAACAGGTTGATCGAGCGGTTGGGGATGTCGATCAGCACCTTGTCGCCATCGCGCACCAGGCCGATCGCACCACCCGCTGCCGCTTCCGGCGAAGCATGGCCGATGGACAGGCCCAAGGTGCCGCCTGTGATAAGTGAAGGCTGATCGCTAACCTCCCGCTGGCAGGCGGGGTTGGCGAATTGCTTTACTACGACACAGGATTTAACCAGATACACTGGGATACCATGGGCTGACGAGAGTACCTCTATTCGGCGCCCAGGCATGTTTGCATGGCTGAGCGCTTAGCCCCAGGCGAGGTAGCGGTAGCAAATTTTGCGAAAATTTTAACGCCCACTGAAAGCATTCGACAGATTGTGTTGAGCGAAGCAAAGGCGAAAAGCCTTACGAATCTGTGGGTCGACTCGAATCCAAATGTGTTTCCTGCCAGATGATCTACACCAATCTAAAACCTTCAAAAGCGCTCATCTGGCGAATCGTGCATCGTGACAACCTGCCGTGGATTCTCGATCACGGTTTGCCTGCGGTTTCGTCGGGAGAGGTGTTCAACAGTTACGTAGAAATCGGCAATCCGGATCTGATCAGCAAACGAGCTCAGCGATGCGTGCCTCTCGAACCTGGGGGCACGCTTGCTGACTATGTGCCTTTCTACTTCACGCCCTTCTCGGTCATGATGAAGAACATCCACTCAGGATGGAGTGTGCAGCAAAGGCGCAACGAGGAAATCGTGATTCTAGTCTCCAGCCTATACCGTGCACAGTCGCTCGGCCTGCGCTTCGTCTTTACCGACGCTCATGCCTATCCGCATTGGACTGGCTATTACGACGATCTTCAGCAGTTGGATAGAGTCGACTGGAACATTCTACAGCGTAGGGATTTCAAGCGGGATGCGGATGACCCGAGAAAAATGGAGCGCTACCAGGCTGAGGCGCTTCTTCACAAGCATGTTCCAGTAGAAGCGTTGCTAGGCATTGTTTGCTATGACGAACTGCTGAGCAGTCGTGTCGATAGAGAAGTTCGACAGCGTCAGCTGAATATTCCTGTCTATGCTCGACCCAAGTGGTATTTCTGATGATACGTTTTGTGCAGGGTAATCTTCTTGAGGCTGACGCTGAAGCGTTGGTCAATACGGTCAATACCGTTGGCGTGATGGGCAAAGGTATTGCACTCATGTTCAAAGAGCGCTTCGCCGAGAACTATCGCTTGTATCGCGCAGCCTGTCAGGCTCAAGAAGTGGTTATTGGCAAAATGTTCGTAACGCCAGCGAACGAGCTAGGCGGGCCAAAGTGGATCGTGAACTTCCCTACTAAGCGGCATTGGCGTTCGCCGTCGCACATTGACTGGATTACAGAGGGCTTGCGGGATCTTCGCAGCTTCATCATTGAGCATCAGTTGAGCTCGATCGCCATACCGCCACTTGGGGCAGGCAATGGCGGTTTGCCTTGGCCAGCGGTACGCGACCAGATAGAACATGTACTCAGTGATCTACAGGCGGATATTCTGGTTTTCGAGCCAACCGCGAACTATCAGAATGTCTCCAAACGTAGTGGCGTGGAACAATTAACACCCGCGCGTGCACTGATTGCAGAGTTAGTGCGTCGCTACTGGGTATTGGGGATGGAATGCAGTCTGCTCGAAATCCAGAAGCTGGCGTGGTTTCTTGAGCGATCCATCGAGCGATTTACCCCAGGCGATAATCCATTGCAGCTCAAATTCGTCGCGCATAAATATGGCCCCTACGCCAACCGGCTCGAGCACTTGCTGAACCACCTTGACGGCAGTTACCTGCACTGCGGCAAACGCATCAGCGATGCCGGGCCCTACGATGTGATCTGGTTTGACGAAGGGCGCAAAAGCTTTATACACGCCTATTTGAATGGGGAGGCGAAAGCCTATCTTCCCGCTCTGGAATTCACTGCTGATTTGATCGACGGCTTCGAGTCACCGTTCGGCATGGAGTTACTGGCAACGGTTGACTGGCTGCTCTCTCAAGAAGCGATCGAGCCTACGGTCTCAGCAATACGGAAGCGACTTGAGCACTGGTCAGGATCTGCCGCTACCGCATCTCGCAAGAGTCAGCTGTTCGATGACGAGTCGATCGAGATTGCCTTGCATAAGCTTGTAGCGCTTACGTCGAACCCTTCTATCTCACTCCAATAGCCAAACCAAAAAAACCGGCGCACTTGGCGCCGGTTTTCTTGCATGCCCGCCAAGCCTCACAGCCCGTCGAGCATCGCCTTGTTGCGCACCGCGCCCTTGTCGGCGCTGGTCGCCAGCAGGGCGTAGGCCTTGAGCGCCGTGGTCACTTTACGCGGCCGCACTTCCACCGGCTTCCAGCCTTTCTTGTCCTGTTCGATGCGGCGGTGCGACAGCTCTTCGTCGCTGACCAACAGGTTGATCGAGCGGTTGGGGATGTCGATCAGCACCTTGTCGCCATCGCGCACCAGGCCGATCGCACCACCCGCTGCCGCTTCCGGCGAAGCATGGCCGATGGACAGGCCCGAGGTGCCGCCCGAGAAGCGGCCGTCGGTGAGCAGGGCACAGGCTTTGCCCAGGCCTTTGGACTTCAGGTACGAGGTCGGGTAGAGCATTTCCTGCATGCCCGGGCCGCCTTTCGGGCCTTCGTAGCGGATGATGACGATGTCACCGGCCTGCACTTCGTCGTTGAGGATGCCGCGCACGGCGCTGTCCTGGCTCTCGAAGATCTTCGCGTTGCCTTCGAACACGTGGATCGATTCGTCGACACCGGCGGTCTTCACCACACAGCCGTCCTGAGCGATGTTGCCGTACAGCACGGCCAGACCGCCTTCCTGGGAATAGGCGTGCTCGAAGCTGCGGATGCAACCGTTCTGGCGGTCGTCGTCCAGCGTGTCCCAACGGGTCGACTGGCTGAACGCGGTTTGCGTCGGGATGCCCGCCGGGCCTGCCCTGAAGAAGGTATGCACGGCCTCGTCGTCGGTCTGGGTGATGTCCCATTGGGCGATGGCGTCGGCCATGCTCAGGCTATGCACGGTCGGCAGGTCGGTGTGCAGCAGGCCGCCACGGGCCAGCGAGCCGAGGATGCTGAAGATGCCGCCGGCACGGTGCACGTCCTCCATGTGGTACTTCTGGATGTTCGGCGCCACCTTGCACAGCTGCGGCACCTTGCGCGACAGACGATCGATGTCGCGCAGGTCGAACTCGACTTCGCCTTCCTGGGCCGCGGCCAGCAGGTGCAGGATGGTGTTGGTCGAGCCGCCCATGGCGATGTCGAGCATCATGGCGTTCTCGAACGCCTTGAAGTTGGCGATGCTGCGCGGCAGGACCGACTCGTCGTTCTCGCCGTAGTAGCGCTTGCACAGTTGCACGATGGTGCGCCCGGCGGTGAGGAACAGCTGCTCGCGGTCGGAGTGGGTCGCCAGGGTCGAGCCGTTGCCGGGCAGGGCCAGGCCCAGGGCTTCGGTCAGGCAGTTCATCGAGTTGGCGGTGAACATGCCCGAGCAGGAACCGCAGGTCGGGCAGGCGCTACGCTCGTACTCGGCGACCTTTTCGTCGGACGCGGTGGAGTCGGCGGCGATGACCATGGCGTCGACCAGGTCCAGGCCATGGCTGGCCAGCTTGGTCTTGCCGGCTTCCATCGGGCCACCGGAAACGAAGATCACCGGGATGTTCAGGCGCAGTGCGGCCATGAGCATGCCGGGGGTGATCTTGTCGCAGTTGGAGATGCAGACGATGGCGTCGGCGCAGTGCGCGTTGACCATGTATTCCACTGCATCGGCGATGATCTCGCGGCTGGGCAGCGAATAGAGCATGCCGTCGTGGCCCATGGCGATGCCATCGTCGACCGCGATGGTGTTGAATTCCTTGGCCACGCCACCGGCGCGCTCGATTTCGCGGGCGACCAACTGACCCATGTCTTTGAGATGCACATGCCCCGGAACGAACTGGGTGAAGGAGTTGGCGATGGCGATGATCGGTTTCTTGAAGTCGTCGTCTTTCATGCCGGTGGCGCGCCACAGGGCACGGGCGCCGGCCATGTTGCGGCCGTGGGTGGAAGTCTTGGAACGATAATCAGGCATGAAGCACTCCTGGCGGCTTGATCAGGTCACGTGAAGGGGAAGTGAGCTTCTCTTGTCCATTGCGCCGAAAGTCGGTTGCCGTTGGCACGGATGAAGTCGACGACAGCACGGGATCGCCGCGTGCTCGACCAGAGCTCATAAACCCGCCGGGGATGACTGGCGATGAATAGGCCCGATTCTACACCGCCAGGGCAGGGAAGGCATGGCGAGTTGGACGTCCGGACGCTGTGGCTTGGCGAGGTGCTGCGCCGGTCACGATTCGAAGGCTATGTAGGACGCTTCCGAAAATATCCGGATTGGCGAGCTCGGGGCTGACTTCGTGTATGCCCCTCCCTATGATTGCCGCGCCGCATGTGCGGCTCCACGAGAAACACCCCAATGGACCTTCCCAGTTTCAGTTCCCCCGGAATCTGTCATCTGGCACTGAGCGCGCCGTCGCCAGGGCTACCTCAGGCTTGAGCCCGTCAGGGTGAGGTCCGCAGGTGCCTGGACGGCGCCTGGAGACTCTCATGCAAAACGATCTTCACACCAGCACTTCCCCGGACCATCTGCGTCAGGCCGCCCAGGCCCGTCGCGACCAATTCCTGCAACTCGGTCGCTATCGCGAAGGCACGGCCGGCGCCCTCATGACCAGCCAGTATTCGAGCCTCGACCATGGCCTGCATGCCAGCCAGGCCATCGATATGTTGCGCCGCGAGGCCGCCGATGCCGAAACCATCTATCAATCCTATGTTCTGGACAGCGGACGCAACCTGCTCGGCACCGTGTCCCTACGCGAGTTGATCCTGGCTGCGCCGAACTGCCCTGTGGAACGGATCATGACGCGCAAGGTACTCAGCGTGTGCGTGTCCACGGCGCAGGAGGAGGTGGCGCGATTGATTCGCACGCACGATCTGCTGGCCGTGCCGGTCATCGACGAAGCCGGGCGCCTGGTAGGCATCATCACTTGCGACGAGGCGATGGACGTGGTGGTCGATGCCGCTACCGAAGACTTCCACAAGGGCGCGTCGATCACCACCCACATCGGCAACCTGAAGGACGCCACCCTCGGCCTGCTCTATCGCAAGCGCGTGCTGTGGCTGGTTCTGCTGGTCTTCGGCAACCTGTTTTCCGGCGCCGGAATCGCGGCCTTCGAAGACACCATCGCAGCGCACATTGCGCTGGTGTTCTTCCTGCCGCTGCTGGTCGACAGCGGCGGCAACGCGGGGGCGCAGTCCGCTACCTTGATGGTCCGTGCTCTGGCGACGGGTGAAGTGGTGTTGCGCGACTGGCTGAACTTGCTCAAGCGTGAGTGTGGCGTCGCCTTGGCCTTGGGCGGCACCATGGCCGTAGCGGTCGCCGGGCTCGGCATACTGCGCGGCGGCGCGGACATCGCAGTGATCGTCGCCAGCAGCATGTTGGTGATCGTATTGATGGGCAGCCTGATCGGCATGAGCCTGCCGTTCCTGCTCAGCCGGCTCAAGCTCGACCCTGCCACCGCGAGTGGCCCGCTGGTCACGTCGATCGCCGATGCGGTGGGGGTCTTGGTGTATTTCGGTATTGCGTCGCAGGTTCTGGAGATCTGAAACAGCCGGCCGCTTGCGACCACTGTTCGGGGACCGCAAGCGGCGTCAGGCCGTGGGTGAGCCTGCAACTGGCGCCGCTTAGCCGTTGGGCAACAACCGGCAAGTGATGCTCTTGATGTAACGCGTCTCCGGAATCGCCGGGTGCACCGGATGGTCCGGCCCTTGGCCGCCACGCTCGAGCAGTTGCAGGTTGCGGTCCAGGTGGCGGGCGCTGGTCAGCAGGATGCCGTTGAGGTCGTCTTCGGGCAGGTGCATCGAGCACGAGGCGCTGACCAGGATGCCGTCCTTGTTCAGCAAGCGCATGGCCTGCTCGTTCAGGCGGCGGTAGGCGCCTTCACCGTTTTTCAGGTCTTTCTTGCGTTTGATGAAGGCGGGCGGGTCGGCGACGATCACGTCGAAGCGCTCTTCGGCAGCCTTCAGTTCCTTGAGGGCTTCGAACACGTCGCCTTCGATGCAGGTCAGCTTCTCGCCGATGCCGTTCAGAGCCGCGTTGCGCTCCACACCGTCCAGGGCGAAGCCCGAAGCATCGACGCAGAACACTTCGCTGGCGCCGAATACGCCGGCCTGCACGCCCCAGCCGCCGATGTAGCTGAACAGGTCGAGCACGCGCTTGCCGGCGACGTAGGGCGCCAGGCGCGCGCGGTTCATGCGGTGGTCGTAGAACCAGCCGGTCTTCTGCCCTTCACGTACCGGGGCTTCGAACTTGACGCCGTTCTCTTCCAGGGCGACCCAGTCCGGCACTTCGCCGTAGACGGTCTCGACGTAGCGCTGCAGGCCTTCGGCGTCGCGTGCGGCCGAGTCGTTCTTGAACAGGATGCCGCTGGGCTTGAGCACTTGTACCAGTGCGGCGATCACGTCGTCCTTGTGCGCTTCCATGGTCGCCGAGGCCAGTTGCACCACGAGGATGTCGAAGAAGCGATCCACCACCAGGCCTGGGAGCAAGTCGGAATCGCCATACACCAAGCGGTAGCAGGGCTTGTCGAACAGCCGCTCGCGCAACGACAGCGCCACGTTGAGGCGGTGCACCAGCAGCGATTTGTCCAGCGCCAGCTTGGCGTCGCGCGACAGCAGGCGGGCGCAGATGAGGTTGTTGGGGCTTACCGCGACCACGCCCAGAGGCTTGCCGCTGGCCGTTTCGAGAATGGCCTGCTGGCCGGCGCTCAGGCCTTGCAGCGGGGTGGCGGCAACGTCGATCTCGTTGCTGTAGACCCACAGGTGGCCGGCGCGCAGGCGGCGGTCGGCGTTGGCTTTGAGGCGAAGGCTGGGCAGGGACATGACGTCGCTCCGGGAAAAAAGAGCGGGAGTATAGCCTGTCGGCCGGGCGAGGTGCTGCCCCGAGGCCGGGCCGTGACAAATGGTTAATCCAGTGAAGTTGCACTCAACGATTGCTTTGCCTACAGGTAGAATCGACGGATCCTTCCGAGTACATCCACATGCCTCCTGAACTCACTCCAGAGCAGATCCAGCAAGCCTTGCAAGGCATCAGCATTCCCCCGCAGCCGCAGATTCTGGTCGACCTGCAGTTCGAGCAATACATGCCGGACCCGGACCTGGGCACCATCGCTCGTCTGATCGCTCAGGATCCGGGGCTTTCCGGGGCCTTGCTCAAACTGGTCAACTCCACGCAATTCGGCTTGAGCAACAAGATCGGCTCGATCCAGAAAGCGGTGAACCTGCTCGGCAGCCGTTCGATCATCAACCTGATCAACGCGCAGTCGATCAAGGGCGAGATGAGTGACGAAACCATCGTCATCCTCAACCGTTTCTGGGACACCGCCCAGGACGTGGCCAATACCTGCCTGACCCTGGCCAAGCGCACCGGCATCCAGGCGGTGGACGAAGCCTATGCCCTGGGGCTGTTCCACGACTGCGGCGTGCCGCTGATGCTCAAGCGCTTCCCCAACTACATGGACGTGCTGGTCGAGGCCTATGCCGAGGCCAACGAGGGGTGGCGCGTAGTCGATACGGAAAACCGTGCGCTCAACACCAACCATTCGGTGGTCGGCTACTACACTGCACGTTCCTGGCGTCTGCCTGAGCACCTGAGCATGGCCATCGCCAACCACCACAATGCCCTGGCGGTGTTCAGCGACGAGTCGTCGCACAATGCGCAGCCGCAGTTGAAGAATCTGCTGGCGGTGCTCAAGATGGCCGAACACATCTGCGCTTCGTATCGCGTGCTGGGCAACCAGACCGTCGACCATGAATGGAACGCCATCGCGCCGCTGGTGCTGGACTACATCGGGCTGTCGGAGTACGACTTCGACAGCCTCAAACAGAATCTCCGAGAGTCGAGCGGGCACTGATTCATGCCGGAACTGCCAGAAGTCGAAACCACCCGGCGCGGGATAGCGCCATTTCTCGAAGGCCAGCGCGTCAGCCGAGTGGTGGTGCGCGACCGCCGCCTGCGTTGGCCGATTCCCGAAGACCTGGACACACGGTTGTCCGGGCAGCGCATCGTCACCGTACAGCGGCGCGCCAAATACCTGTTGATCAACGCCGAGGTCGGCACCCTGATCAGCCATCTGGGCATGTCGGGCAACCTGCGGTTGGTCGAGGGCGGCTCGCCGGTGGGTAAGCACGAGCATGTCGACATCGAGTTGGAGTCGGGACTGATCCTGCGCTACACCGACCCGCGCCGTTTCGGCGCCATGCTCTGGAGCCTCGACCCGCACAACCACGAGCTGCTGCTGCGCCTGGGACCGGAGCCGTTGACCGACCTCTTCGATGGCGAGCGGCTGTTCCAGCTCTCGCGCGGCCGTTCGATGGCGGTCAAGCCGTTCATCATGGACAACGCGGTGGTAGTGGGGGTTGGCAACATCTATGCGAGCGAGGCGCTGTTCGCGGCGGGCATCGACCCGCGGCGCGAAGCAGGCGGGATTTCCCGGGCGCGCTACTTGAGGCTGTCGGAAGAGATCAAGCGTATCCTGGCTGCCGCCATCGAGCGCGGCGGCACCACCTTGCGCGATTTCATCGGCGGCGACGGCCAGCCGGGATACTTCCAGCAGGAGCTGTTCGTCTACGGACGCGGCGGCCAATTGTGCAAGGTCTGCGGTACGACCCTGCGCGAGGTCAAGCTGGGGCAGCGTGCGAGCGTGTACTGCCTGCGCTGCCAGCGCTGAGCTCGGTGCCGGCGCGGCCTAGGCCTTGCCGGTGATCTGGCGGTACTTGGCCATCAGCTGTTCTTCGGTTTCCGGGTGGGCTTCATCCAAAGGGATGCAGTCGACCGGGCAGACCTGCTGGCACTGTGGCTCGTCGTAATGGCCCACGCACTGGGTGCACAGGTTGGGATCGATCACGTAGATCTCTTCGCCTTGGGAGATCGCCGCGTTCGGGCACTCGGGTTCGCAGACGTCGCAGTTGATGCAATCGTCGGTGATGATCAGGGACATGGGGACTCCGACCGGGGGCAGCGCGCCCGGACCTGTAGCTAACTGAGCAAGGGCGCAATTGTGCCGTATTCGCGCCCGCAGTGCACGCGGGCGCGTCGAGCGGCGCGGCCGGTCAGCGCTTGAAGCGCTCGGTCAGCGCGTCGGCCACCGCCGGGTGCACGAACTTGGTGATGTCGCCGCCCAGCGCGGCGATCTCCCGAACCAGCGTCGAGGAGATGAACGAATAGCGCTCGGAGGGCGTGAGAAACAGGCTTTCCACGTCCGGGGCCAGTTGCCGGTTCATGTTCGCCAGCTGGAATTCGTACTCGAAGTCCGACACGGCGCGCAGCCCGCGCAGCAGCACGTTGGCGCCCTGTTCCTTGGCGAACGCCGCCAGCAACGTGGAGAAACCGAGCACGGTGACGTTGGGCAAGTGGCCGGTCACCTCCTGGGCCAGCGCCACGCGTTGCTCCAGCGGGAACAGCGGGTTTTTCTTCGGACTGGCCGCCACGGCAATGATCACGTGATCGAACAGCCGTGAAGCGCGCTCGACCAGATCGCCATGGCCCTTGGTAATCGGGTCGAAAGTACCCGGGTACAACACTCGGTTCATCGCTTGATCCTGGCAGGAGTGCGTTAGGGAGTCGGATGGTAGCGCAGCGACTGCGCCCGGCCAAGTCGCGTGGACCAACGTGGTCACCCTCGACCATGCCGTCATCGCCTGCCAGCGCGTCGGCCGGCCGGATCGCGCTCGCGCGCGCAGGTCGGACAGATGCGCATCGGGGCTGCGCGCGGATACCCAGGGCCCGTCGGATGACCGTAAGATGACAACGGCCCACGTCCATCCCGTCATCGATAAGGAGTTAGTCATGCCGCTTGCGCAATTGATCACCCCGCAGCAGTTGGCCGAGCGTCTGGAGACGCCGGAGGTGGTGATCCTCGACTGCCGTTTTGCCTTGGACGATGCCGACTACGGGCAGCGCAGCTACGCCGAAGGGCATATCGCCGGCGCGCAGTTCGCCGACCTCGAGCGCGACTTGAGCGGGCCGGTGAGCAAGGGCCGTACCGGGCGCCATCCGCTGCCCGATCCGGCGCGGTTGTCGGCCCGGCTGAGGGAGTGGGGCATCGACGCCGACAGCGAAGTGGTGCTGTACGACGACGGGCCAGGGCTGTTCGCGGCGCGGGCCTGGTGGTTGCTGGCCTGGCTGGGCAAGCGCGACGGCGTGGCGCTGCTCGATGGCGGCCTGAAGGCCTGGCATGCCGCGCACCTGCCGCTGAGCCTCGACCCGCCGGTCAAACGCGAGGGTACGTTCGTTGGCGACGCCGACCCTGGTCTGGTGATCGATGCCAGGCACCTGCTCAAACGCCTGCACAGCTCTGACCTGACCCTGATCGACGCCCGTGCGTTGCCGCGCTTCCGCGGCGAGGTCGAGCCCATCGACCCGGTCGCCGGGCACATTCCCGGCGCCCAGTGCCAGGCCTTCAACGACAACCTCGACGCCGAGGGGCGCTTCCTGCCTGTGGAGCAGCTGCGGGCACGCTTCGCGAGCGCCCTGGGACAGCGTCCGGCTGAGCAGTTGGTGGCCTATTGCGGCTCCGGGGTGTCGGCCTGTCACAACCTGTTCGCCCTGGCCCTGGCCGGCTATCCGCTGGGGCGCTTATACCCCGGTTCCTGGAGCGAATGGATCACCGATCCGCAGCGCGCCATCGCCACGGGCGATTGACCCGAGGGCTTACCGGGGCGGGTGCTCGAACGTTTCCAGCAGCCATTGCGGAATACGCCGCTCCAGGTAGTAGCCGGGCTTGCGCACACTGCCCTCGACGAAGCCCACATGCCCGCCGCGCCGATGCAGTTCGAACTGCGTCAGCGGCGGCAGCGTTTGGACATCGGGCAGGCTGTGGGTGAACACGAAAGGGTCGTCGCTGGACTGGATGATCAAGGTCGGTGTGCGGTTTTCCGCGAGATAGAAGCCGCTTGAAGCGCGGCGGTAATAGTCGTGTACGTCGCGAAAGCCGTTGAGCGGCGCGGTGACCTTGCCGTCGAACTCCCAGAAGGTCTTGAGGTTGCGCAGCGAACCCAAGCCGTCGAGGGTCTGTACCGCTTCGTGGTGGCCACTGGCGCGCAGGTGGCGCTGCTTGTTCTGCACATAGGCGAGCATCTCGCGCATGAAGTGCGCTTGGTACACCTTGGAAAATCCCTGGCCCATGCGGTCGGCGCACTGGTCGAGGCGAAACGGCACCGACACCGCCACGGCGGCCTGCAACTGGCTGGCCGTACCGCTTTCGCCCAGGTACTTGAGCAGCACGTTGCCACCCAGCGAATACCCGACCGCATACAGCGGCGCCAGCGGGCGCTTGGCGCGCAGCAGGGCGATGATTTCGGCCAGGTCTTCGCTGGCGCCGGAGTGGTAGCTGCGCGACAGCAGGTTCGGCTCGCCCGAGCAACCGCGCCAGTTCACCGCCACGCTGGCCCAGCCCTGACCGCTGAGCGCCAGTTGCAGCCCTTTGACATAAGGCGAGTCGGACGAGCCGGTCAGGCCGTGCAGCACTAGCACCAGCGGCGCTTCGGCCTGGTGCGGGCCATGCCAATCGAGATCGATGAAGTCGCCATCGGCCAGCCACAGCCGCTCGCGCTCCCGCGGGAGCGGCGCGAGCTTGCGCCACAGCGGGCCCCAGAGGGTTTGCAGGTGCGGGTTGGTCAGGCCGGTGGCAGGGCGAAAGGGGGCGGTGCAGGTGGGCATGTCGAAAGGCTCCGGATAAGCCTGCGCAGCTTGCCACGAAACACCGCCCTTGCGTGCTGCTATGCGTCGTCAGGGTACGGCAGTCGCTGTTGCGCTACCTGCGGGCCGAAGCTGAAAAAATCATGCTTCGGGTGTCGATCCAGCGCCGTAGCGCGGGTGCGACCTGTTGCGGCGTTACGGCGGCCAGCCGCTTGAGGTGCTCGGCCAGGTGATCGGCAGGTAAGCCCAACTGGCCATGCTCGACCAGCCAGGCCGCACGCTGGTCGTTGCGTGCTGCCTGGAGCAGTAGCGGTACGGCGCGCAGGTTGAGCACGCGCTCCAGCTCCGCAGGGCTTAGCCGCGTTGCCAAAGCGCGTAGTGCACCTGGCCGGTCTTCTTCTCGCGGTGCAGGCGCCAGCTGGCCGGCATCTGCAGGGTGGATGGCGCGGCCTCGCTCTCGGTGTAGATCCAGGCTTGTGCGCGCAACCACTGCTGGCTTTCCAGCAGTTCGCAGGTATTGGCCAGCAGGTCCTGATGGAACGGCGGGTCGAGGAACACCACGTCGAACTGTTGCTTGGCCGGGCCTTGCAGGTAGCGCAGGGCATCGGTTTGCAGGATCTGCCCACGTGGGCAGCGCAGCAGTTCGAGGTTGTCCTTGAGGTTGGCGATGGCGGCGGGGTTGCTGTCCAGAGCCACCGCGTCTTCGGCGCCGCGCGACAGCGCTTCGAGCACCAGCGCACCGCTGCCGGTGAAGGCGTCCAGCACGCGGGCGCCTTCGATATGCGGCGCCAACCAGTTGAACAAGGTCTCGCGCACCCGGTCGGGAGTAGGGCGCAGGCCCTCGCCGTCGGGCACGGCGAGGCGCCGGCTACGCCACTCGCCGGCGATGATGCGTAGCTGACCCGAGCCTTTGCTGGCGCTGGCCTGTCTGGAGGGGGGAGTGTTTCGTGCCATCAATGCTCCGGTACGCCCAGTGGCTGGTCGGCAGGTTTCTCGGTGGGCGGGGGCAGGGGTTTCTGCGGCACTTTCGGCCCGATGGTGACGATCACCAGCTTGTCGGCCGACAAGTGCTTGTTCATGGCCGCCTTGACCTGCTCGACGGTGAGGGCCTGGGACTGCTGCATGAAGTCTTCCAGCCAGGTGAGGGGCAGGTTGTAAAAGCCGATCGCGCCCAATTGGCCGACGATGCTGGCGTTGCTGGCGGTGGACAGCGGGAAGCTGCCGGCCAGTTCACGCTTGGCGTCGTCGAGCTCTTTCTGTGTCGGGCCGGTCTTGAGGTAGTCGCCGAGCAGGTCCTGCACCAGCTTGAGCGTGCCTTCGCTGAGTTCGGCGCGGGTCTGCAGGTCGATGGTGAACGGGCCGCGCACCTGCATTGGAGTGAAGGAGGAATACACGCCGTAGGTCAGGCCGCGTTTCTCCCGCACTTCGCTCATCAGGCGGGTGCCGAAGGCGCCGCCGCCGAAGATCTGGTTGCCCATCGACAGTGCGGCCCAATCCGGGTCCTTACGGTCGATGCCCAGCTCGGCGAGCATCAGGTGGGTCTGCTTGGACGGGAAATCGATGTGCTGCACGCTCGCCTTCGGCTCGCTAGGCTGGGCCGGGGCCGGCAGCGCCGGGCCTTTGGGCAGGTTGGCCGAGACCTGGGCGGCGATGGCTTCGGCCTCGCTGCGGCTGAGGTCGCCGACCAGGGCGATCACGGCATTGCCTGCGGCGTAGGCCTTGGCGTGGAATTCACGCAACTGCGCCTGGGTGATGCCGGGGATGCTTTCGGCCGTGCCTTCGCTGGGCGTGCCGTAGGGGTGGCTGCCGTAGAGCTTGCTGGACAGGGCCTTGCCGGCGATGCGGGCAGGGTTCTGCTTTTCGTACTCGAAGCTGGCCAGGAGCTGGTTCTTGACCCGCTTGAGCGATTCTTCCGGGAAGGTCGGCTTGCCTACCACGTCGGCGAACAGCGCCAGGGCCGGGGTGCGCTTGTCGCTGGCGCTCAGGCTGCGCAGGCTGGCTACGGCCATGTCGCGGTACGAACCGCCGCTGAAGTCGGCGCCGAGGTCTTCGAAGCCTTCGGCGATGGCGGTGACGTCCTTGCCTTTCACGCCTTCGTTGAGCATGGCGTTGGTCAGCGCCGCCAGGCCCTGAGTACCGGCGTCCTGGCTGCTGCCGGCGGCGAAGGTCACGCGCAGGTCGAACATCGGCAGCTCGCGGGCTTCGACGAACAGCACGCGCGCGCCTTCGGCGGTTTTCCAGTCCTGCACGTTCAGTTTGCGGCCGCTGGGCGCCTTGCCGTCGAGCTCGGCGAGCGATTGCAGCGTGGGTTGGGCGGGCTGGGCGCTGTCGGCGGCCTGGGCCGGATTGGCCAGCACGGCGGACAGCGTCAAGGCCAGGGCCATCAGGCCGGCGCCGATCGAGGTCTGGCGCGGTGCGCGACGATCACTCATGAGCGGACTCCTCGGGCAGTACATGGGCAACGCTCAGGCGTTCGCGGGTGAAATAGGTGCGGGCGGCGTCCTGGATGTCCTTGGGCGTCACGCGCTCGAGGGCTTGGAGTTCGCTGTCGATGAGTTTCCAGGACAGGCCGACCGTTTCCAGCTGGCCGATGGTGGTGGCCTGGCTGCTGATCGAGTCGCGGTCGTAGACCAGGCTGGCGATCACCTGGGCGCGCACGCGCTCGAGTTCCTTGGCGCTGGGCGGGTTGTTCTTGAGGTCGTCGAGCTGTGCCCACAGGCCCTTTTCGACGTCGGCGAGGGTCTTGTGCTTCTGCACGTTGGGCGTGGCCGAGATGAGGAACAGGCTGTCGCCGCGGGTGAAGGCGTCGTAGCCGGTCGACGCGCCGGCCACCAGTTCCTGGCCGCGCTCCAGACGCGACGGCAGGCGTGCGCTGTAACCGCCGTCGAGCAAGGCCGAGATCAGGCGCAGGGCGTGCACGCTGCGGGCGTCTTCGGCGGTGGCCAGGCCCGGCACGTTGAAACCGTAGATCAGGCTCGGCAGTTGCGTGGCGACATGCACGGTGAGTTGGCGTTGGCCGGGTGCGGCCAGTTCCAGCGGCAGCTTGGCCGGCGGCACGACGCGCTTGGGAATGGCGCCGAAGTATTTCTGCGACAGGGTCTTGACCTCATCGACGGTGACGTCGCCGACCACCACCAGGGTGGCGTTGTTCGGCGCGTACCAGGATTCGTACCAGTGGCGCAGCTCTTCGACCTTCATGCGTTCCAGGTCTGCCATCCAGCCGATGGTCGGGGTGTGGTAGCCGCTGGCGGGGTAGGCCATGGCACTGAACAGCTCGAAGGCCTTGGCGTTGGGCTTGTCGTCGGTGCGCAGGCGACGCTCTTCCTTGATGACTTCGATTTCCTTGGCGAACTCGTTGGCCGGCAGGCGCAGGCTGGACATGCGGTCGGCTTCGAGCTCGAACGCCACCGGCAGGCGGTCGCGGGCCAGAACCTGGTAATACGCGGTGTAATCGTCGCTGGTGAAAGCGTTCTCTTCGGCGCCGAGGTCGCGCAGGATGCGCGAACCTTCGCCAGGGCCGACCTTGGCGCTGCCCTTGAACATCATGTGCTCGAGGGCGTGGGACAGGCCGGTCTGGCCTGGGGTCTCGTAACTGGAGCCGACCTTGTACCAGATCTGCGAGACCACCACGGGCGCGCGGTGGTCTTCACGCACGACCACTTTCAGGCCGTTGTCGAGGGTGAATTCGTGGGTGGCCTGGGTGTCGGCGGCCACGGCGGCGAGCGGCAGGCAAAGGGTGCCGAGCAGCAGGCCGGCAGCGCGGCGGGCTAGAGCATTCATAGGGGGTTCAACCTGTTCGGCGGCCCGCTTGGGTTTAGCGTCGGCGGGCCTGGAGGTGCTAGGATACTGATCCGGTCGCCTGGCGACCATGCCTGTCGCCGTTCTGGCCTGCGGGCCCTTAAGACAAAACGTTGCGCATGAACCAGTCGGATCGAAGATAGTCTGTTCTGCGTCTATTGAATTCCTGATGCGCCACTGCTGGCGCATCGCTGCCTTGAGATAGCCGTCTCCATGTTTGGTTCCAACGACGACAAGAAAGCGCCGGCCGAGGCTGGTCAGAAGAAAGGCCTGTTCAGCTGGTTTCGCAAGAAGCCGCAGGCACCTGCCGCCGACGAACCCAGTGTCGTCGAGCCGCCAGCCGCCGAAGCGGTAGCGGTCGAGGCCGAGCAGGCGCCGGTCGTGCCGGAGCCGGCGGTCGCCCCAGGCGTCGAGGCGCCTGCCAACCACCTGGTGCTGCCGGTGGCCGAAGAGCCGGTGGCCCTGGTGCCGGACTTGCAGCCTGCTCCGCCGCCTGCGATTCCGGAGCGTGAAGAAACGCCTTCACTCGCACCGACGCCAGCGCCTGCGCCGACGCCAGCACCGGCACCGACCCCAGCGCCTGCGCCGACGCCAGCACCGGCACCGACCCCAGCGCCTGCGCCGACGCCAGCACCGGCACCGACCCCAGCGCCTGCGCCGACGCCAGCACCGGCACCTACCCCAGCGCCTGCGCCGACGCCTGCACCGGCTCCAACTCCAGTGCCTGCGACAACTCCCGCTCCGACGCCTGCGCCCTCCGAAGCCGCGCTCCCGGTCGAGCCGCCCGTTCAGGCGTCGCAAACCCCTGCCGCCGAGCCCGCCAAACCCGGCTTCTTCGCCCGCCTCAAGCAAGGCCTGACCAAGACCAGCGCCAGCATCGGCGAAGGCATGGCCAGCCTGTTCCTGGGCAAGAAGGTCATCGACGACGACCTGCTCGAAGAGATCGAAACCCGTCTGCTCACCGCCGACGTCGGGGTCGAAGCCACCTCGGTGATCGTGCGCAACCTCACGCAGAAGGTCGCCCGCAAGCAGCTGACCGACGCCGACGCCCTGTACAAGTCGCTGCAAGAGGAACTGGCCGCCATGCTGCGCCCGGTCGAGCAACCGCTGACCGTGACCTCGCAAAGCAAGCCCTATGTGATTCTGGTGGTCGGCGTGAACGGCGCTGGCAAGACCACCACCATCGGCAAGCTGGCCAAGAAGCTGCAGCTCGAAGGCAAGAAGGTCATGCTGGCGGCCGGCGACACCTTCCGCGCCGCTGCGGTCGAGCAGTTGCAGGTATGGGGCGAACGCAACCACATCCCGGTGATCGCCCAGCACACCGGCGCAGACTCCGCGTCGGTGATCTTCGACGCCGTGCAGGCGGCCAAGGCCCGCGGCGCCGACGTGTTGATCGCCGACACCGCCGGCCGGCTGCACACCAAAGACAACCTGATGGAAGAGCTGAAGAAGGTCCGTCGGGTCATCGGCAAGCTCGACGCCGACGCGCCCCATGAGGTGCTGCTGGTGCTCGACGCCGGTACCGGGCAGAACGCCATCAGCCAAGCCAAGTACTTCCACCAGAGCGTGGAGCTGACCGGCCTGGCCCTGACCAAGCTCGATGGCACCGCCAAAGGCGGGGTGATCTTCGCGCTGGCCAAGCAATTCAACCTGCCGATCCGCTTCATCGGTGTCGGCGAAGGCATCGACGATCTGCGCACCTTCGAGGCCGAACCCTTCGTCAAGGCGCTGTTCGCCGAACGGGACGTTCCATGATTCGCTTCGAACAGGTCGCCAAGCGCTACCCCAACGGCCACATCGGCCTGCACGAGTTGAGTTTCCGGGCGCGCCGGGGCGAATTCCTGTTCGTCACCGGCCACTCCGGCGCCGGCAAGAGCACCTTGCTGCGCCTGTTGCTGGCGATGGAGCGGCCCACCAGCGGCAAGCTGCTGCTGGCCGGACAGGACCTGGGGCAGATCAGCAACGCTCAGATTCCGTTCCTGCGTCGGCAGATCGGCGTGGTGTTCCAGAACCACCAGCTGCTGTTCGACCGTACCGTGTTCAACAACATCGCCTTGCCGCTGCAGATCCTCGGCCTGTCCAAGCCGGAGATCGCCAAGCGCGTCGACTCGGCGCTGGAACGCGTGTCGTTGTCCGACAAGGGCGAGCTGTTTCCGGCCGACCTGTCCACCGGTCAGCAGCAACGTGTCGGCATTGCCCGCGCCATCGTGCACCAGCCCGCGCTGCTGCTGGCCGACGAACCCACCGGTAACCTCGACCCGCGTTTGGCGGCGGAGATCATGGGCGTGTTCGAAGACATCAATCGCCTCGGTACTACGGTGCTGATCGCCAGTCACGACCTGGCCCTGATCGCACGCATGCGCCACCGCATGCTGACCCTGCAACGCGGCCGACTGATCGGCGACGGGGAGGCCGGCCAATGAGCAGCACATCCACGCGTAAAGTGTCCGAACGCGTCGCGCCCAAGGGTGCCGAGCCGCCGAAGAAGAAACCCGGTCAGCACGACGACGACGGCCCGGACCTGCGCACCCTCATGCGCGCCTGGGGCGAAAGCCACCGTGCGAGCCTGGCCGACAGCTTGCGCCGCCTGGCCAAGCAGCCGATCGGCAGTTTCTTCACCTGCCTGGTGATGGCGGTGGCGTTGAGCATGCCCATGGGCCTGTCGCTGTTGCTCAAGAACGTCGAAGTGCTCGGCGGTTCCTGGCAGCGCGCGGCGCAGATTTCCCTGTACCTGAAAATGGATGCCAGCAGCGCGGATGGCGAGGCCCTGCGCGAGCAGATCGCCGACATGCCGGGCGTGGCCCAGGCACAGTACGTCAGCCGCGACCAGGCGCTGGAAGAATTCAAACACCAGTCGGGCCTGGGCGAGGCGATCCGCGAACTGCCGGAAAACCCCTTGCCCGGCGTGGTGGTGGTGACCCCGGAGGAGGTCGACAAGCCGACCCTAGAAGCCTTGCGCCAGCGCCTCGCGGAGCTGCCACGGGTCGAGGTGGCGCAGCTCGACCTGCTTTGGGTGGAGCGTCTGGCAGCCATCCTCAAGCTGGGCGACCGCTTCGTGTTCGGCATGGCGGTCATGCTGATTTCGGCTTTGTTGTTAGTAATTGGTAACACTATTCGTCTACATATCGAGAACCGCCGCACCGAGATCGAGGTGATCAAGCTGGTGGGCGGTACCGACAGCTACGTGCGCCGGCCCTTCCTGTACATGGGCGCGCTGTACGGCCTGAGTGCCGGCCTGCTGGCATGGGGCATCCTGGCGTTCGGCCTGAATTGGCTCAACGAGGCCGTGGTAGGGCTGTCCGGCTTGTATGGCAGCGATTTCGGCCTCGCAGGTGTGCCAGGGTCGGATGGACTCTCGCTCTTGATCGGTGCTGTACTGTTGGGGTATATCGGTGCGTGGATCGCCGTGGCTCGCCATTTGAACGAGCTGGCGCCACGTTAGTCGCCATCATCGTAGTAACAATCGCCAACGTTGCATTTTGTTCATCTTGGAACTCGACCCTGGGTTTCAGGGTCAATGTTGGCAGTGCTCACGAGGCACAATTTCGAAAGCTGGAGGTTCTTGAATGACCACATCGTTGCAACCTGCGTATGCCTTGGTACCGGGTGCAAACCTGGAAGCCTATGTGCACACGGTCAACAGCATCCCGCTGCTGACGGTCGAGCAGGAGCGTGATCTGGGCGAGCGTCTCTATTACCAACAGGATGTCGAGGCCGCCCGCCAGATGGTGATGGCCCACCTGCGTTTCGTTGTCCATATCGCCCGCAGCTATGCCGGTTACGGCTTGGCCCAGGCCGACCTCATCCAGGAAGGCAACGTCGGCCTGATGAAGGCGGTCAAGCGTTTCAACCCGGAAATGGGTGTGCGTCTGGTCTCGTTCGCCGTGCACTGGATCAAGGCCGAGATCCACGAGTTCATCCTGCGCAACTGGCGCATCGTCAAAGTGGCGACCACCAAGGCGCAGCGCAAGTTGTTCTTCAACCTGCGCAGCCAGAAGAAGCGCTTGGCGTGGCTGAACAACGACGAGGTGCACCGCGTCGCCGAAAGCCTGGGCGTGGAACCGCGCGAAGTGCGCGAGATGGAAAGCCGTCTGAGCGGTCACGACATGGCCTTCGATCCGGCCGCCGAGGCCGACGACGACAGCGCCTTCCAGTCGCCCGCGCATTACCTGGAAGACCACCGCTACGACCCGGCCCGTCAGATGGAAGACGCCGACTGGAGCGACAACGCGTCGAGCAACCTGCACCAGGCGCTCAGCGGCCTGGACGACCGTAGCCGCGACATCCTCTACCAGCGTTGGCTGGCCGAGGAAAAGGCCACGCTGCACGAGTTGGCCGACAAGTACAGCGTCTCGGCAGAGCGTATCCGCCAGTTGGAAAAGAACGCGATGAACAAGGTCAAGGCTTTGATCGCCGCCTGATCTACGCTCCACGCTCGCAAAAAAGCCGCTGCCCGCAAGGGCCGCGGCTTTTTCGTGTATGGGTGGTTCCAGGGCCTGGGCGCTTGGTCTCCAAAGCAATGACCAGGCACTGGTCTGAAAGATCCTGATGCTCGTCCATGCGGTGCACGAAGCCAGCGGGCATTTGCCTCGCCCGTTTTCGATCAGCCTGGGCTTTGCATCGGCGCTCTTCGGGCAATGCCTAGAAGCGCTCGCCCGACTCCAGACGCTTGAGGTACTCGTCACCGCCCAATTGGCTCATCTGCCGATTGATCCAACTGGCACGGCCCGCCACATAGGCGCTGGGGCGGCCGGCGCTCCAGCGGATCGGGCTGGGCAACACCGCCGCCAGCTGTGCCGCCTGTTGACGGGTCAAGCGGCTGGCATCGACGCCGAAATGGTAACGCGCCGCCGCCTGGGCGCCGAACACGCCTGGCCCCCATTCGGCGCTGTTGAGATACACCTCGAGGATGCGCTCCTTGGACCACAACAGCTCCATCCAGCCGGTGAACCAAGCCTCCAGGCCCTTGCGCAGCCAGCTACGGCCCGGCCAGAGGAACAGGTTCTTGGCCACCTGCTGAGTCAGGGTACTGGCGCCGCGCACGCTGCCGCCGCGCTCGTTGTGGCTGATGGCGGCCTGGATGGCCGATACGTCGAAACCCCAGTGGCTGGCGAACTTCTGGTCTTCGCCGGCGATGACCGCCACTTTCAGGTTGTCCGAAATCGCATCCCAGGGCTGCCAGTCGCGCTGCAGGTCGATGGCCTCGCCACCGAACCACGACTGCACCTTGCGCTCGACCATCAGCGCCGTGCCCGGTGGCGGCACCCAGCGAAACACCAGTACCAGCAATACGCTGCCGACGGCACACCACAGCAGGACCCGCGCGAAGCGGCGGAGGAACGATGACAACATGAGGATGGCTTGGCCCGACCGAGGGAAGCGGCCATTATACAGGCCCCTTCGCAGGAGTCGTCCCATGCTTCGCAGCTTCCTCATGCTCGCCGCCTTCTTCGGCTTCACCGGCGTCGCCTTGGGCGCCTTCGCCGCCCATGGTCTGAAGAATCGCTTGAGCGCCGAGTACCTGGCCATCTTCCACACCGGGGTCACCTACCAGTTGGTGCATGCCCTGGCCTTGCTCGCCCTGGCCGCGCTCGCCGTGCATCTGCCCGGCCGCCTTGTAGGCTGGGCCGGTGGGTTGTTCGCGCTGGGCATCGTGCTGTTCTCCGGCAGCCTCTACGCGCTGACCCTGAGCGGCATCGGCAAGCTGGGGATCGTCACCCCCATCGGCGGCGCATGCTTGCTGGCCGGTTGGCTGTGCCTGGGCCTGGCAGCCTGGCGCCTGGGCTGACCGAGCGCTCGCCATTGGGCCGAATGCGACCCATCAGGCTTGGGTAAAAACCCCGTCAGGGGCTAGAATGCGGGCCCCCAAAGCACAACGGTGGCCGTGCGCATGCGCATTCAACTGAACGGTGAACCTTACGAATTGCCCAGTGGCGAAAGCGTGGCGGCCTTGCTGGCCCGGCTCGAGCTGGCCGGGCGCCGCGTCGCGGTGGAGCTGAACCAGGACATCGTGCCGCGCAGCCAGCACGATGGCACGCTGCTCGTCGAAGGCGATCAGGTCGAGGTGGTCCACGCCATCGGCGGCGGCTAACCGCAACCTGCGCCGCCTTCGCACGTCCCGCAACCTTTACCCGAGGAGTCCCGATGAGCAACGTTCGCACTGACAAGCCCTTCACCCTGGCTGGCCGTACCTTCGCCTCGCGCCTGCTGGTGGGCACCGGCAAATACCGCGACCTGGACGAAACCCGCCAGGCCATCGAAGCCTCGGGCGCCGAGATCGTCACCGTTGCCGTGCGCCGCACCAACATCGGTCAGAACCCTGGCGAGCCGAATCTGCTCGACGTGCTGCCGCCGGATCGCTACACCATCCTGCCGAACACCGCCGGTTGCTATGACGCGGTCGAGGCCGTGCGCACTTGCCGCCTGGCCCGCGAGCTGCTCGACGGCCACAACCTGGTCAAGCTCGAAGTGCTGGCCGACCAGAAGACCCTGTTCCCCAACGTGATCGAAACCCTCAAAGCCGCCGAAGTGCTGGTCAAGGACGGTTTCGACGTGATGGTCTACACCAGCGATGACCCGATCATCGCCCGCCAGCTGGCCGAAGCCGGCTGCATCGCCGTCATGCCGCTGGCCGGTCTGATCGGTACCGGCCTGGGTATCTGCAACCCCTACAACCTGCAGATCATCCTCGAAGAATCCAAAGTGCCCGTACTGGTCGACGCCGGTGTGGGCACCGCCTCGGACGCCACCATCGCCATGGAAATGGGCTGCGAAGCGGTGCTGATGAACTCGGCCATCGCCCACGCGCAACAGCCGGTGGTGATGGCCGAAGCCATGAAGCACGCCATCGTCGCCGGGCGTCTGGCCTACCTCGCCGGGCGCATGCCGAAAAAACTCTATGCCAGCGCCTCGTCGCCGCTGGATGGTCTGATCAAGTAAGAGCCCCTGATGACTGAATCGCAAGAAACGCCGATCCCCGCCGACGGCGAACAACGCCCGCACCGCCGCATCAAGAGTTTCGTGATGCGCGCCGGGCGCATGACCGAAGGCCAGCAACGCGGCCTCGACATCGGCGGCCCGCAGTTCATCCTGCCGCTGGCCGATGCGCCGGTGGACTACGACCAGGTGTTCGGCCGCAGCGCGCCGCGCACCCTGGAGATCGGTTTCGGCATGGGCCACTCCTTGTTGGAGATGGCCGCCGCCGCGCCGGAGCAGGACTTCATCGGCGTCGAAGTGCACCGTCCGGGCGTGGGCGCGCTGCTCAACGGCGTGCTCACCGAAGGCCTGAAAAACCTGCGGGTCTACGACTGCGACGCCATCGAAGTGCTCAACCGCTGCGTGGCCGACGACAGCCTCGACCGTCTGATGCTGTTTTTCCCCGATCCATGGCACAAAGCGCGCCACCACAAGCGCCGCATCGTGCAGCTGGAATTCGCCGAACTGGTGCGCAGCAAGTTGAAGCCCGGTGGTGTGTTCCACATGGCCACCGACTGGCAGCCCTACGCCGAGTACATGCTCGAAGTGATGAGCGCCGCGCCCGGCTATCGCAACCAGGCGACCGACGGTGCCTACGTGCCGCGCCCGGAAGAACGCCCGATCACCAAGTTCGAACGCCGCGGCGAGCGGTTGGGGCATGGGGTGTGGGATTTGAAGTTCGAGAAGCTGGCCTGATGTGATTGCGAGGTGGCCGATCCGGGGCCGCTTCGCGCCCCATCGCGGCTGATCGGAGCGCCGAACCGGCCGCTCCTACAGTTCAATTGCGGCTAAAGCCGCTTCCACAGTTCGCGGCTAAGACTGCTCCCGCAGTGCGGCTGCGGCTAAAACTGCTCTTGCAGCAATTGCAGTTGCGCCTGCTTACACTGTAGGAGCCAACTGTCTTTCACCTGCCACCGATCAGCGGTCATGTTCCAGGCGTTTTCATCTTGAAAACGCCCTGAACAGGCGCCGTCACACAGGCTGATCTCGCCACGGCGTACCATCCCTGACCATTGCGTTGAGCCTCACCAACAAGACTCTCATGCACGCCACCAACGCTACCTTCTTTGCTTTGCCACGGTTACACAGTCGTTCATAGCGCGCTTTGAAGTCCGGGTTATGGCGCACCATCACCAGTACGCTCATGTACGCTGCCCGTCGTAATTTCGCCCTGCCGCCGTAAATGCTGCGCTTACCACTCTTGGTGCCACTGTCGTTGTTGTAAGGCGCAACTCCGACCAAGGCACCTACCTGTTTGCGGTTCAGATCGCCTAATTCGGGCAAGTAACAGAACAGGCTGGCAATCGTGACGGGACCTATCCCTTTGATCACTTTCAATTGCTCCAGCAGTTGAGCATTTATCTTTTGCGTCTGCTGAGCGATCTGTTTATTGCAGGACTTGATCAGCATCTGCAGCTGCACCTCAAGCGTCTTGTAGGTCTGCTGCACGAACGCCGAGTCGGCCTGTTTGATCCGGCGTCGATTGTCGTCGCGTTGCTGGACCAGGCTTTCGCGCTGATTGACCAGCTGGGTCAACTCCTCGCGGTCTGCGTCGGGCTGGCAGCAGGGCTCTTCGTCAAGGTTGGCAGCGAACCGTGCCAGGATACGAGCATCGATTTTGTCAGTCTTGGCGCGCTTGTTCATTGAAAGCGCATACGAGCGGGCACGTACAGGATTGACGCGCTGAACTTTGAAGCCAGCACCCGCCAGCAACCTCACCGCCAACTTCTCATAACCGCCTGTGGCTTCCACAAGCACGCGATGGACGTCGTGCGCTTTGAAGTAATCCATGGCACTCGCCAGCCCTTCAGGCGTGTTGGCTACAGAGAGATCATCGGCTTGGGGATGCAGGGCAATCTGCAACGTCGCTTTAGAAACATCGATTCCGGCATAGGCAGACATGAATAAATTCTCTAGGCTCAGAAGTGAGAGATCACTCTGGCTTAGCTCCCGCTTGTTGTTCGAGGTCGGACTCAGTCAACTGTTCGAGCTTAAGGCCAGAGTGAGAAGAGTGGGCGACAGCTTGGCTCCTACACGTGCTCCAGGGCACCCCGGCGTTACAGCTGCCGCTCACTCCTCTCACCTTCGAATTTAGCTGCTTTGAAGACACAAGCGGCTTCAGCCGCGATGGCCGGCCAAGCCTGCCCATGTCCGCAGCCGCATGCTGAAAATACTGCTCGGTAGTTGTGCAAAGAGCGCTTCGCAGCCCTACAGGTATATCAGAGTGTCAACCCAAGCCCCTCAACCCCGCCGATCCGCCACGATCCCCACCAACGCCAACACCACCAACAACACTGGCGCCAACGCGTAGTTGTTGAACTGGCTCAACCCCTTCATCACCCAGGGCGTCGCGTAGATCAGCGCGGCACCGCTGCCGATCATCACCAGCAGGGCCATGGCCGGCACCCGCAGGGCGCCCGCCACGCTGCCCAGGCGCTGTTCGGCCCAGGCCTTGATGTCGGTGCCGAACAGCACCAGCAGGCAACCGACGAACGCCAGCGAAATCTCGGAGAGATGGCCGCGGCTCCAGCGGGAAACGGTCGCGAGCAGGTCAAGTACCATGTCCATGGATCATCCTCAGGTCAGGAAGTATTGCAGCAGGTCGTTGAGGAACAGTTGGCCGCGCGCCGTGGCGGCCAGTCGATCCGGTTCGACCCGTAAAAGGCCCTTTTGTTCGGCGTTGCGGCGGGCGTCGGCCAGTTGCGCCAGGGGTTGTCCGGTGCGGCGGGTGAACAGGTCGGCCTCCACGCCCTGGGTCAGGCGCAGGGCATTGATGAGGAACTCGAACGGTAGCTCATCGATGGGCAAGGCCTTTTCCCCAGCCTTGTAGGGCTTGTCGGGGTTGAGGTAGTCCTTCGGCAGGCGGGTCTTCCAGGTGCGTACGATGCGCCCGTCGGCCAGCGACAGCTTGCCGTGGGCACCGGCGCCGATGCCGATGAAATCGCCGAAGCGCCAGTAATTGAGGTTGTGCCGCGCCGGTTTGCCGGGCTGGGCATAGGCCGACACCTCGTACTGGGCGAAGCCCTGGCTGGCGAGCAGTGCCTGGCCGGCTTCCTGGATGTCCCAGAGGATGTCGTCTTCGGGTAGCTCGGGCGGCTGGTTCCAGAACACCGTATTGGGCTCGACGGTGAGCTGGTACCACGACAGGTGCGTCGGTCCCAGGTCGATGGCCTGACGCAGGTCGCCCAAGGCGTCGTCCAGCGATTGCTCGGGCAGGCCGTGCATGAGGTCGAGGTTGAAGTTGTCGAAACCCGCCGCCCGCGCCATGCCCGCCGCGCGCACCGCTTCGTCGCCATTGTGGATGCGCCCCAGGCGCTCGAGTTTTTCCGGCTGGAAGCTCTGCACGCCGATGGACAGACGATTGATCCCCTGTTGCCGGTAGGCCTTGAACTTGTCCTGCTCGAAGGTGCCGGGGTTGGCTTCCAGGGTGATCTCGATGTCGCTGGCGAAGGGGATGCGTCGTTCCACGCCGCGCAGCAGGCGCCCCAAGGCGGCTGCGCTGAACAGGCTCGGCGTACCGCCGCCGAAGAAGATCGAGCCGATCGCCCGGCCTTGTACGGCGGGCAGTTCCTGGTCGAGGTCGGCCAGCAGCGCGTCGACGTAAGCCGCTTCCGGGAGGTCGGGCCCGGCCTGGTGCGAGTTGAAATCGCAATACGGGCATTTGCGCACGCACCACGGAATGTGGATGTACAGCGCCAGCGGCGGGAGTTCGGGCAGTGCGATGCGCGTCGCTGCGGGGTAGAGCAAGGGCGCGGAAGGCTGCTCGGTCATGCCAGGCCCAGACGCTGACGCAGCAGAACCATGGCGCGGGCGCGGTGGCTCAACTGGTTCTTTTCCAAAGGCGCCAGCTCGGCGCTGGAGCAGTTGCGTTCGGGCACCCAGAACAGCGGGTCGTAGCCGAAGCCGTGCTCGCCACTGGCGGCGGTGAGAATGCGCCCGTGCCACAAGCCTTCGCAGAGGATCGGCAGCGGGTCGTCGGCGTGCCGCACCAATGCCAGCACACAGACGAACTGCGCGCCGCGCTGTTCGGCCGGTACGTCTTTCAAAGCATCGAGCAGTTTGGCGTTGTTCGCCGCATCGCCCTGGCCGTCGGCGTAACGCGCCGAGTAGATGCCAGGGGCGCCACCGAGGAAGTCCACGGCCAGCCCCGAGTCGTCGGCCAGCGCTGGCAGGCCGGAGATACGCGCCGCATTGCGCGCCTTGAGAATGGCGTTCTCGACGAACGACAGCCCGGTTTCCTCGGGTTCGACCTGGCTGAACTCACCGATCGAGCGCAGTCGCACCGATTCGCCGAGCATGGCCTGGAGTTCTTTGAGTTTGCCGGCGTTGTGGCTGGCCAATACGAGCTGCTGAAGATTCATCATTCGCCTGGGAAAATGTCCTGGTTGAAACTGAGAGAGTGGCTGACGCCGCCGGTCTCGATGTCGAGGTCGAAGACCATGCGCTGCGCCTGCTCGACCTTGAACTGGGCCACGTAGGAGATCGCGCCCTGGCTGCTGGTCTGGCGGAACGACAGCGGGCTGCTGCGCCCGGTGAGGTCTTTCACCGTGCCGCTGACCACCGCCATGCCGGGTTTGTCGGCCTTGAGCACGGCCACGGTCAGCACGCCGAGTTGCTTGCTGCGGGTCAGGCCCGTGTCGGCGGCCACCTGCGCTTGCAGCATGCTCGAAGGAAAGGCGTTGTAGAACACCGTCACGTCGCCGAACGCCTGCTTGCGTTCGGGACGGGCGGCATCGGCGGCGAACAGGGGTACGGCCAGGCACAGGCTGAACAGGAATACGGCTAGACGACGCATGGGTCAGTCACTCCAGTGGGAAGCGCGGTGAGGGGGAAACCGCCACCGCGCCTCGATCAGACGGCGACCCGATGGGCGTCCAGGCCGGGGCCGCTGACACGGTAGATACCGATTTCCCCCAGCAGGTTAGGCCAGATCCTACCCCCCAAGCCGTTGCGATGCAGCCGGTCGACCGCCAGACGGTCGATAACCTTGGCGTCGCGCTCCAAACACAGCGCCTCGAAGTCGGCGAAGGTGCAGAAGTGGATGTTGGGCGTGTTGTACCAGGTGTAGGGCATGAAGTCCGACACCGGCATGCGGCCCTTGGTGGCCAGGTACCAGCGGCAGCGCCAGTGGCCGAAGTTGGGGAAGGTGATGATGCACTGGCGGCCCACACGCAGCATCTCTTCGAGGATGCGGTCGGGGTACTCCACGGCCTGCAAGGCCTGGGTCATGACCACCACGTCGAAACTGTTGCTGGCGAAGTTGCCCAGGCCTTTGTCCAGGTCCTGCTCGATGACGTTGACGCCCTTGGCCACGCACGCGGCGATGTTGTCGGCGTCGATCTCCAGGCCGTAGCCGTGCACCTGCTTGCGGTCGCGCAGCGAGGCCAGCAGTTCGCCGTTGCCGCAGCCCAGGTCGAGCACGCGGCTGCCGGCGGGGATCCAGTCGTGGATGATTTCCAGGTCGGCTCTCATGCGGTCCTCAGATGACGATGCGGTTCATGTAGTTGGCAAACCCCTGCATGTAGCGCGGTGTGGGGATGAGGAAGGCATCGTGGCCATAGGGCGAGTCGATTTCCAGGTAGCAGACGTTCTTGCGCGCGGCCATTAGCGCATCGACCATTTCCCGCGAGCGGGCCGGGGAGAAGCGCCAGTCGGTGGTGAACGACATGATGCAGAACTCGGCCTCGACCCCGGCCAGGGTCGCGGCCAGGTCGCCGCGGTGGTCGGCGGCCGGGTCGAAGTAGTCCAGGGCCTTGGTCATCAGCAGGTAGGTGTTGGCGTCGAAGCGGCCGGAGAACTCCTCGCCCTGGTAGCGCAGGTAGCTTTCCACCTGGAACTCGACGCTGTGGAAGTCGTAGTTGAGCTTGTCGCTCTTGAGTTCGCGGCCGAATTTCTCGCCCATCGAATCGTCCGACAGATAGGTGATGTGGCCGACCATGCGCGCCAGCATCAGCCCACGTTTGGGGATCACGCCCTGGTCCTGGAACGAGCCGCCATGGAATTCCGGGTCGGTGAGGATCGCCTGGCGCGCCACTTCGTTGAAGGCGATGTTCTGCGCCGAGAGCTTGGGCGCCGAGGCGATGTCGACGCAGTGGCGGATGCGCTCGGGGTAGGTGATGGTCCATTGCAGCGCCTGCATGCCGCCCAGACTGCCACCGACCACCGCCGCCCATTGCGCGATGCCCAGGCGGTCGGCCAGGCGCGCCTGGCTGTGCACCCAGTCCTGCACCGTGAGCACCGGAAAATCGGCGCCATAGGGCTTGCCGGTGAGCGGGTTGAGGCTGCTGGGGCCGGTGCTGCCGTTGCAGCCGCCGAGATTGTTCAGGCTGACCACGAAGAAACGGTCGGTGTCGATCGGCTTGCCAGGGCCGATGCAGCTGTCCCACCAACCCGGCTTGCGGTCGTCGGCGCTGTGGTAGCCCGCGGCGTGGTGATGGCCGGACAGGGCATGGCAGATCAGCACCGCATTGCTCGCGCGGGCGTTGAGGGTGCCGTAGGTTTCGTAGATCAGTTCGTACGTAGCCAGGGAGCGGCCACAGGCCAGCGGCAACGGCTCGTCGAAGCGGGCAACCTGCGGGGTTACCAGACCGACGGAGTCTTCGGGAAAGGCAATGGACATCGACCCTGCTCACGCGTGAATGAGGCGTAAGTCTAAAGAGCGCCACCCCCAGCGGCAAGCCGCCGGGGGCTGCGAGGGTCAGATCATGCGGAACAGTTCCTGCGGCATGCCGATCTGCGCGGCCAGCGGCGGCAGCACGAACGACTGGAGCACCTGGATCGCCAGGAAGGCGAAGATCGGCGAGATGTCCAGGCCGCCGAGGTTGGGCACGATGCGTCGGAAGGGCGCCAGCACCGGTTCGGCGATCTGGTAGGCCAGTTCGGCCGCCGGGTTGTGGCTGTTCGGCGCGATCCACGAGACGATCACCATGACGATCATCGCCACCCAGAAGATCTTCAGGAACAGCGAAGCCACACCCAGCAGGGCCCACAGGAACAGCTGCAGGACGTTGCCGAAGGTGCCGTAGGTGACCATCAGCACGAAGGCCATCAACAGCGCCTGCAACACCACCGCCAGCAGCAGCGACGAAGTGTCGAGGCCGCCGATGCTGGGGATGATGCGGCGGATGGGCTTGAGCAGCGGCTGGGTGGCGCGCACCGCGAACTGGCTCAGGGGGTTGTAGAAGTTGGCCTTGACCAGTTGCAGCACGAAACGCAGCAGGACGATCACCAGGTATAGGCTGACCAGGGTTTGCACCACGAAGATCGCGGCGCCGGACAGTGCATTCATCGACAGCTCCTCATTTGCCCAGTTGTTCGGCCAGTTCCGCAGAGCGCTGCGCCGCAGCCTCCAGGGCTTTGTCGACCAACGCTTGGAAACCATTGTTCTGGAAGGCGTCGACTGCCGCCGCCGTGGTGCCGCCCGGGGAGGTGACGCGGCGGCGCAGCTCGGCGGCGTCGTGCTCGCTGGCCGCGGCCATATGCGCGGCGCCCAGGGCGGTCTGCAGGGTCAGCTGCGAGGCCGCTTCACGGCTCAGCCCGAGCTTTTCGCCGGCGGCGGTCATGGCTTCGATCATCAGGAAGAAATACGCCGGGCCGCTGCCGGACACCGCCGTCACGGCATCGATCTGCCGTTCCTGCTCCACCCACAGCACTGTGCCGACGGCCGACAGCAGGGTTTCGGCCTGTTCGCGTTGCTCGGCCGACACCTCTGCCGTGGCGTACAGGCCGCTGGCGCCCTTGCGCAGCAGCGACGGCGTGTTGGGCATGCAACGCACCACCGGCACATCGCCCAGCCAGGCTTGCAGGCTGGCGCAGGTGATGCCGGCGGCGATGGAGACGACCAGCTGGTGCTTGCCCAGCGCCGGGGCCAGGGCCTGGCACACGGCCTTCATGACCTGTGGTTTGACCGCCAGCACGATCACGTCGGCGTCGGCCACGGCCTGGGCATTGTCTTCGAAGACCTCGATACCGTGCTCGGCCTGGAGGCGGGTACGGGTGTCGGCGCCGGGATCGCTGGCGCGGATCTGCGCGGCGTCCAGGCCTTGGGCGCGCAGACCGCCGATGAGGCTGGCGGCCATGTTGCCGGCGCCGATGAAGGCGATACGTGTCTTGCTCATGTCAGGTCCTTGCGGGAAAGGGTGAGTGAAACATGGATTCAGACGGGCCCATAGTCGCGGGCGCCGAACAGGGCGGTACCGATGCGGACCCAGGTCGCTCCCTGGGCGATGGCCGCTTCCAGATCGTGGCTCATGCCCATGGACAGCGTGTCCAGCGCCGGGTCGAGCCGTTCGAGCAGTTCGCGCAACTGGGCGAAGGCCTGCTCCTGGGCGGCACGCTCGTCGGTGGGTTCGGGAATCGCCATCAGGCCGCGCAAGCGCACACCGGGCAGCGCCTTCACCGCTTCGGCCAGCGCCGGCAGCTCGTGCGGGCTGCAACCGGACTTGCTGGCTTCGCCACTGATGTTGACCTGCAGGCAGATGTTCAGCGGCTCGCGGCCGGCGGGGCGTTGTTCCGACAGGCGCTGGGCGATCTTCAAGCGGTCCACGGCGTGTACCCAATCGAAATGTTCCGCGATGGCGCGGGTCTTGTTCGATTGGATGGGGCCGATGAAGTGCCAGGTCAAGGGCAGGTCGGCCAATTCGGCCTGTTTGCCGAGCGCCTCCTGCAAATAGTTCTCGCCGATGTCGCGAGCACCGGCAGCGTGCAGCTCGCGAATGGCGCTGGCCGGTTTGGTCTTGCTCACCGCCAGCAGTTTCACGCTGGCAGGGGCGCGCCCGGCCGCTTGGGCGGCGTCGCGGATGCGCGCTTCGAGGGCATTCAGGTTGTCTGCTAGGGTGGACATGGTTCAACGCCGGCGGCTCGAGGGTCGGCGCATTCTACCTGCTCTGTTGCCATTGGGGAGTCTCATGGACGTGACTGCACACTTGGCCGAGGCCGCCCGCGCGGGCGCCTCCGACCTGCACCTGGCGGCGGGCCAACCCCCGCTGCTGCGTATCGACGGCGAGCTGCAACGCCTCGACCTGCCCCCGCTGGGCAGCAACGATTTGTATCAAAGCATCGACCCTTGGCTCGGCGAAGCGCAGCGACGCCAATGGCGCGAGGGCGACGAACTCGATCTGGCGCTGGACCTACCGAACGGCCACCGCGCCCGCCTCAATCTGTTCCGCCAGGCCCACGGCCCTGCCGCCAGCCTGCGCCTGATCGCCAATACCATCCCCAGCCTCGAACAGCTCGACCTGCATGCGGTGTATCAGGCCGTGTCCACGCTGAACGACGGCCTGGTGATTGTCGGCGGCCCGACCGGTAGCGGCAAATCCAGCACCCTCGCCGCACTGATCGACCAGCTCAATCGCGAACGGCCGCTGCACATCCTCACCCTCGAAGACCCCATCGAAATCCTTCACACCAGCCAGCGCAGCCTGATCAACCAGCGCGAAGTCGGCCGCCACAGCGCCGGCTTCAGCCAGGCGCTGCGCAGCGCCCTGCGCCAGGACCCGGACGTGATCATGCTCGGCGAGCTGCGAGACCTCGACTCCATCCGCCTGGCCCTGCGCGCCGCCGAAACCGGGCACCTGGTACTGGCCACCGTGCATACACGCTCGGCGGTGAGCAGTATCGAACGTTTGGTGGAGGTGTTCGCGGCGGAGGAAAAGGCGCTGGTGCGCGCCATGCTGGTCGATTCGCTGCGCGTGGTGGTCGCGCAGGTGTTGGTCAAGCGCAAGGGCGGCGGACGGGCGGCGGCACGCGAGGTACTCATCGGTACGCCGGCGGTGCGCAATCTGATTCGCGAAGGGCGGCTGGCGCAGGTGCAGTCGGCGATGCAGATGGGGGCGGGGGTGGGGATGGTGACGATGGAGGGGGCGATGGCGCGGTTGCGCGAGCGGGGCGAGATATGAGGTGATCGTTGTCGAGGCTCGACATTCCAATCTCAGAGGAGCGGTGCAAACCGATGGCCACCACAGCGTTTCGTGCAACCACCGTGAAGCACTACGAAGAAGATGAGGTGAAGGTGCTGGCACTGGGGGACGACCCGGCAGCGCCTGAACGGTTTCTGATCATCGCCCGGCTGGACGAAGACGAGCATGCCACGGTCGACGACGGCATTGGGTTGCAAACCAGCGAGTCGGACTACGAAGCGGCTCATGCGATCAGCGCCGTGAAGCTTGTGGGAAACCGCTTGCAAGTGCAGGTGAAGGAGGCGTTTGTGGTCCACTTCGGCGCTTCGGCGATCGAGGCGGACATAGCCGGCGACGCCGAGACGGTAGCGACGCACCTGGCCGTTATCAGACGAGCGCTTGAGGTGATTTTCGAGGGCAGTGCGGTACTGCCGAGCGTCGATCGAGCGCGGGTCTGAGTGGGAAGGGGTCGACGCTTGGCGTTCGGCCATGGAAAGGATATACAGCGAGCGACAGGAGCGGGACACATGCTAAAGACGAACCACCGGCACACACTTGGCGAAATCATCGAGAGCGTCAAACAAGACCCGGATCTGGGCGACGATTTCTGCCTTTACGGAGAAGACCAAGACGAACTCGACCTGCACGGCGTCTATCTGATCGCCGACTACCCCGACGTGGTCGATGATCAGGAGGTGTATCCCGAGTCAGTCCGGGTGGCGGGTTTGAATTATCTGTATTCCGGGCAGCAGTTCGCCGATGTAGTCATGGTGCTGATGGCGCAGAAACCGGCAGCTGAACACGGCGACCATGTGCGTGCGCTGAATTTCTACATGGACAACGACACATTTCTCGGTGAGTGATAGGGTGAGCACGCGCGGCCCACGCCTCGCTCCCTTCGCTCGCAATGGGCTGCACGGCAGCCCTAAAGGCCTTTGCGTAGCTGAGAAGGTGACAGTGGCCATCCGCGTGGCCGCTACGCGAGCCCTTCAGAAAACTTGCCTTCCGATGCGTCTTATCAGTGCTCGAGCAATCCATGTCCAGCCCATGGGCATTCGGGCGTCCCCCTGATCTGAATAGAACCTGAACCCATGATCCGCCAACTCTTCGCACTGCTAGGCACCTACCTGCTCGCCGCCACCACGCTTTGCCACGCCACCCCCGTCACCCTCGACGGCACCGAGCAATGGCAGATGCAAAGCGCCGCTGGCCGCGACTACCGCATCATGGTCAGCCTGCCCGAAGGTGATGTGCCCTACACCGGCGGCTACCCGGTGATCTACCTGCTCGACGGCAACGCCTACTTCCCCGCCTTCCACGCCGCCAAACGCGCACAGCCGAAATTGCGCGGCGCCATCCTGGTGGCCATCGGCTACCCGAGCGACACGCCGCTGGACTTCACCCGCAGGGCCTTCGACCTGACGCCGCCCGCGCCACCCGAGCGCAACACGCCACCCCAGGGCGGCCAGGACCTGTTCCTCGACTTCATCGAACAGCGGCTCATGCCCAAAGTGGCCGAACGCTTCAAGGTCGACCCGGACCAGCGCAGCCTGGTCGGGCATTCGTTCGGCGGCATGCTCGGTATCTACGCGCTGTTCACCCGCCCCACGCTGTTCCAGCACGTGGTCGCGGTGAGCCCCAGCCTGTGGTGGCGCGATCAGCACCTGCTGGCGCCCGAGCGGGCCTTCACCCAACGCGCATTGGCCGGGCAACTCATGCTGACCAACACCAGCCTGAGCCTCGTCATGGGCGAGCGCGATTCGCTGCAGATGGTCGAGGATGCCCGTGCCTTGTCCACGCGTTTGCAGGCGTTGTCCGGCACGGGCCTGCGTACGGGCTTTCGCATCGAAGCCGGTGAAGATCACGCTTCCGTGCCGTTTCGCATCCCCAATCAAGTGCTCGGCGAGTTGATGGGCAACCGGCGCTACTGAGCGATTCGTCGCCTGTCGGAAGAGAACGGCTGCACCCCTCGAACACAAGCGCAAATGATTCTCTTTTGTGCTATTTTCCTGCGCCTGCTTCCCTGCCTCCCAAGGTCGCTTTCATGTCTGGCTCAGATCTCAAGGCGTTGTACCTCGCCCATCGCAGCGAAATTCAGGATTACCTGGACCGCCGCCTGCGCTGCAAGGAAACCGCCGCCGACCTGACCCAAGACACCTTCATCCGCCTGTCCGAGCAGATGACCCACACCCCAATTGCCAATTTCCGCGCCTACCTGTTCTCCGCCGCGCGCAACCTGTTCATCGACCACACCCGGCGCCAGGCACACCGCAAGGGCAAGCCGATGGACGAGCACACGGCAGCCACCTTCGAACCGGCCACTCCGACCCTCGAACAGGCCGCCATCGCCCAACAGCAACTGGCCGCGCTGAACGCGGTGATCGAAAACATGCCGCCCCCGTGCCGCGAGGTGTTCCTGCTGGTGCGTGTGGAAGGCCTGACCTACGCCGAAATCAGCCAACGCTTGGGCATCCCCACGCAAACCGCCTACAGCCGCATGGTTCGTGCGCTGGATCTGCTCAAGCACGGCATGGCCGAATGAGCGCGGCATCTACCCAACCGACAGGCGCACACGGCCGCGCTGCATTACACTCTGCCGCCCGAGACCACTGCAGCCCATCGCCAGCCCTATGAGCGCCGAACCGCCCCAGGCCCCACCGCCGCACGCCGATGACGTCAGCCATCAGGCGAGCCGTTGGTTCGCCCTGATCCAGGCCGGCGAGCCTACCCATGCCGAGCGCGCGCGGCTGGCCGCCTGGCTCGATGCCGATCCCAGGCATCGCGCCGCCTACACCCGACTCGAACAGTTATGGGCAGCGACCGCGCAGTTGCACCCGGCTGTGCCCAAGGCCGCCGCGCCGCTGTCACGTCGCCGCTTCGTCGGCCTGGGCATCGCCGCCAGCGCTGTGGCGGTCACCGCTTCCACCTCGGCCTGGTGGTTCAGCGGTATGGGCTCGCCGTTCGCCGACGTGCGCAGCGGCATAGGCGAACGGCGCAGCGTCGCACTGCCCGACGGCTCGACGGTGGAGCTGGCCGGCAACACCGCACTGAACCTGGACTTCTCGTCCGGCAAGCGTTCGGTGGAACTGCTGCAAGGCGAGGCTTATTTCAATGTGCAGCCAAGCGCCGGCGGCGAGTTCGCGGTCAGCACACCGTTTGGGCGCGTGCTGGCGGCCGACGGCGAGTTCTGCCTGGCGTGCGACAGCGCGTCGGCGCTGCTGGCGGTCAGCCGCAAGACGGCCAGCGTAGTCACCGCCAATCAACGCACCGATCTGGACGAAGGGCTGTCTTTGCGTTTCACCCGCCACCACGCCGGCCCCATCCAGCACGCCGAGCTGGAGCAGGTGCTGGCCTGGCGCAGCGGACGCCTGGTGTTCTTCGACAAGCCCTTGGCCAGCGTGGTCGAGCAGCTGCAACGCTGGCGCCCGGGCCGCATCTTCGTCATGGACGAACGGCTCGCCGCGCGCCGCGTGAGCCTGATCCTCAACCTCGACCAACCCGAGCGCATGCTCGACGCCATGACCTCGGCGCTGTCGATCCGCGCCCAGCGCTATACCGACCTCGTCACCCTGATCCACCCCGCCTGATCGCGCCTGCGCAGAAATAATTCGCCACGCCTCCAGAAATCGCGCGCACTCGTGCGTCTTCGCCTGACTGATTGGTATTCGCATCCCGCGCCTTCTTCGAGGAACACCCGCAATGGCCCTGCAACACACCCCCGTCTCCAGAACCGATGGTCGCTGGCAGCGCAGCGCCCTGAGCACCGCACTGGCGTGCAGCCTGCTCATAGGTACGTTGCAGGCGCAGGGCGCCACGCCACCGGCCGCCGCCACCTCCGCGCAGAAGCTTGCGCTGAACATCCCGGCGCAACCGCTGCGCCAGGCGCTGTTGCAGTTCAGCCAGCAGTCGGGGCAGAACGTCATGCTCGACGGCGACCTCGACGCCACCCTGCGCAGCCTGCGGGTGGTGGGCCAGTACTCGGCCGAAGAAGCCCTGAGCCAGTTGCTGCGCGGCAGCGGCTACAACTTCTCGCGCACCGACGCGGTCACCCTGTACCTGGTGCCGGCGCAGACTGCGGGCGCAAGCAACGAAGTCATGTTGGCGCCCACGCAAATCCAGCAGCAACTGAGCGGCAGCATCGTCCCCGCACGCAGCTACCGCGGCGAAGCCGCCTCCAGCACCACGCGCCTGGGCCTGACCGACAAGCAAACCCCACAGGCCATCACCGTGGTGACCCGCGAGCAGATCGACGACTTCCAGCTCAACAGCGTCAAGGACGCGCTGCGCAACGCGCCCTCGGTCACTGTCGAGCAGTTCGAGACCGACCGCACGGCCTTCACCTCGCGCGGCTTCAAGATCGAGAACTTCGAGTTCGATGGCATGAGCCTGCCGTTCTCCGGCGGCGTGCTGGTCGGCGACCAGGACCTGACCGAATTCGAACAGGTCGACGTGCTGCACGGCGCCAACGGCCTGATGAGCGGCACCGGCGACCCCTCGGCCACCGTCAATCTGGTGCGCAAACGGCCCACCGATACTTTCCAGGCCCGCGTCGATTCGAGCATCGGCTCGTGGGACAACCGCCGCCTGGCGCTGGACCTGTCCGGCCCGCTGACCGACAGCGGCAACGTGCGCGGCCGCTTCGTCACCTCCCACGACAAGGGCAACTCCTACCTCGACCAGTACGGCCACGAAGTGAACGTCGCCGCCGGCCTGCTGGCCTTCGACCTGACCGACGCCGATACCCTGACGGTGGGCTTCACCCAGCAGAACAGCTACTCCAACGGCAGCACCTGGGGCGCCTTGCCGATCGCCGACTACGCCGGCAATCGCATCCACTACAGCAGCCGCAGTTCCAGCGTCGGCCAGCCCTGGACCTACTGGGACGTGCACACCCAGCGGGCCTTCGCCGAGCTGACCCACGCGTTCGACAACGGCTGGAACGGCACGCTGACCCTGACCGGCATGAAGCAGGACTCCGACACCAAGATGCTGTACGCCATCCCGGCGACCGCCGACAGCGTCTACGCCTACGTCAACCGCACCACCAGCAAGGAACACCAAGTGACCGGCGAAGCCAAGCTGTCCGGGCCGTTCGCGTTGCTCGGGCGTGAGCACGAATTGACCGTCGGCGCCAACTACGGCCGCACCCGCCACGACGAGCGCGGCCATTACTTCAGCCAGGCCGGCTCCATCTCCGCCAGCCTCGCCGACGTCTTGGCCGGCAACGTTGTGCAGCCGCCCTTCACCTACACCGACGACATCAACACCCAGCTCTTCACCGACCGGCAAAAGAGCCTGTTCGCCGGCGCCCGCTTCAGCCTGGCCGACGACCTGCACTGGATCGCCGGCGCGCGCATGCTCAGTGCCGACGGCGACGGGGCAGGCTACGGCTCGCCCCACGACACCCGCGTGCATGGCAAGGTCACGCCCTACACTGGCCTGGTCTACGACCTGACCCCGCAGTGGAGCCTGTACACCAGCTGGACCAAGATCTTCAAACCGCAGTACGTGCGCAGCACGAGCGGCGGCGTGGTCGAGCCGCTGGATGGCAAGAGCCTGGAAGTGGGGGTGAAGGGCCTGCTGCTGGACGAGCGCCTGACACTGACGGCCGCGGCGTTCAAGACCGAGCAGGACAACGTGGCGGAGCTGACCGGCGAGATCGTCGGTGGGCAGTACCTGTACCGCGGCACCAACTTCAAGAGCCGTGGCGTGGAGTTGGGGGCGTCGGGTGAAGTACTGACGGGGTTGGACCTGTCGGGCGGGTATACCTATGTCGATATCGAGAACGACGATGGCGATCATGCGCGCAAGTACATCCCGACCCATTCGCTGCGCGGCAGCCTGACGTACCGGTTGCCGATGCTACCCAAGGCCAAGGTGGGGACGCGGGTGCAGTGGCAGAGTGGGACGGAACTGGATACCAACAGCCGGGTGAGCCAGGAGGCGTATGCGTTGGTGGATGTGATGGCGAGTTATGAGGTGGACGAGCATTGGACGTTGGGGTTGAACGTGAACAATGTGACGGATCGGAAGTATCTGCTTTCGTTGTATCAGTCGGCGGGGTCGACCAACTATGGGGCGCCGCGGAATTTGATGGCGACGGTGAGTTGGAAGTATTGAGGTCGTTGCTGGGTTGAGGACGGTTGCCGCGAGCTGAGACCGCAGACCGCGGCTGCATAGGCAGCAGCCCCGGCCGCTGGAGATTTGAAAAGGCGGGGCTGTCAGGGGAATGCCAGTCAATCAAGCCGAAGCAATGTCACCTAGGGCTGCTTCGCAGCCCATCGCGGCTAATCGAAACGCCGAACCGGCCGCTCCAACAAAATGAGTTTCACCCTGTAGGAGCGGCTTCAGCCGCGATGGGCCGCAAAGCGGCCCCAATTGCCCAACTAATGAACATCAAGCTGCCAGAGCTCTGTATCCAATCCCGCCCCCCAAAACGATCAGGACTTCGGCGCCTGTAATGCCCGCAGCGTTTTTCCTGACAGCTCTACGCAGCCATTGCAGGAAACCAAGGCGAAGTAATCTTTATCTGGTGTGTTGGCAGATACCGACCATATCTTTGCCGCCGGTTCGTAATATTCGTCTGAAGCGATATCGAGCGACGCTCCGTCAATCGGTGGGTACGTATTCGCAAAGTATGTGCGCACCGAGTCTTCTATGAATGCTCTTCCCGCATCAGGGCAAGACTCAACCAATTGCTCCCCGCAGCCGGCCAGGGCGGAAAGTGTCAGAAGCACAAGTATGTTTTTTGAAAGTCTCATCGTGATTCCGTTGATTTGGCGGTTGCGGCCGTTTGGCGAATTGCCTCTTTTCTGTCGTGAGTCTAAGTTTTTTGTGTGCGAGCCGATAGGGGCCTGCTACCAGGCAGGTCTTGATTTCACCAATGTGGTCTAATAAACCGATCTCCGTACGAAATCGCAAATTGACCTATCGCACTTTCTTAGGCACTGTACGAAATGAGGCGCTGTAGACCCCGCATGGCGCAAGTCAGCGAGACCATCGCTGCATAACTTTTTGCGAGTTTGTCGAAGCGCGTTACGAGCCGGCGATTTTCTTTCAGCCAGCCGAACATGCGCTCGATGACATTTCGTTGTCGATACTTGGGCCGGTCGAACAACCTGGACAAGCCTGGCTTAGGCTTGCGCTTCATCGAGCGCATCGGAATGACAGTCTGTATGCGGCAGCGGTCGCAGTATTGGCGCAGTGCCTCTGCATCATAGCCTTTGTCGGCGAGCAGCCACTTGCAGCGTTTACGAGGTCGCCCGCGCTGGGCGGAAGGTATGCTGACACCATCGAGCAGCGGCTGTGCATAGCTGATATCACTGGCTTGACCGCCAGAAAGGAGGAAGTGCAACGGTACCCCGTTGGCGTCGCAGAGCATGTGGATCTTGGTCGTCAGGCCACTTCGACTGCGGCCTAGAGCGTGATCGGCAGGCTCGTCAGATTCCTTTTTTCGAGCACCTGAGGAGACCCGAGTGGCACGCACTGCGGTCGAGTCGATCATCCAGGTCTGCAGATCAATCAAACCTTGCTCGTTCAGCTTCAGGTGCAAGCGCTTGAGCATCCGATCGAATGCCCCGTTGTTTCGCCAGTCCCGAAACCGTTGATACACGGTCGACCAGGGGCCGAAACGCTCCGGCATGTCACGCCAGGCAGCACCGGAACAAAGTACCCAAAGCACGCCATCGAGCATCAGCCGGTCACTTACTCGAGGCCGACTACGCCTACGGGTTTCGATGAAAAGATCGGAGACCACATCCCAGGCCTCATCCGAGATTTCGTACCGCTTTGCCATCACAGGATTCCTTTCCGTTGATGGCCGGGGAATGTATAAAATCCTCGGGGGCGAGGGGCAATAACTGGGTTTCTACGAATTTCGTACAGAGCCTAGGGCAAATTTTTTTGCCCATTGAGGACGGTAAACCGTGGATGAGCCGAGACCGTGCTGGACGGCCTCCTCTTCGCTTGAAATGCCTTGATACGAGATCAGAGCGTGCGCCGCCTGACACGCTTGCTCAGAGGGGGCAAAGGTTGGGCATAGTCTCGATTCGTGTGAAAGCGCGGTGATTATTTTCAGCGATTGAGAGGAATTCAACCATTATGAAGACATTTGTAGGCATCGGCGACCGCCTGAAAGAGGAGCGCGAGCGCTTGGGTCTCAACCAGACTGACTTTGCCGCTCTGGCAGGGGCTTCAAGGAATACTCAGTGCAACTACGAAAAAGGTGGTCGGAGTCCGGACGCTAACTACCTAGCAGCCGCTGCGCTTCATGGCGTAGATGTGGCTTACGTAGTGACGGGTTTGCGGTCACCCCAAGCTTTCGAGAGCATCACCATCGAAGAGGCCGAGTTCGTAACACTACTGCGCTCCATGGATCAGAGCGATCGAGCAATTCTCAGCAGGACAGCACAAGCGTTCGCTGGGACTCGGTATAAGTAACTTAGGCTCTGTATGAAAAGCCTTGATACTTGACCAAGCTGCGTTGAAAGCAGTCGGGGGCGCCCCAGCACTGGCTGGGCGCCCCCACCTGTTTTCGCGGGGTCACCATCGGCCTTTCCTGGCCAGCATCTCAAGAATTTCGTACAGACCACAGCCAAACCATCCGACAGGATTCAGTAAGCCGACCCATAGTGGGGAGGTGTTACATTGGACAAGTCAAAGGATGTTGTAAATGGCATTGACACCCTGCAAGTCGTGTAAACACAAGGTTGATTCAAGCGCGAACGTTTGTCCGAACTGTGGCGTTGCAAATCCTGGGGTGACGGCAGGTCATTATCTGATTGGATTTATTTTCTTGGCCGGAATAATTTTTTTTGGCGTCAAGATGTGCTCTGGTGGGAGTGACGAAGAGCCCAAAGATGCCGTCGCTCCCGTTCTGGATGACGCAGCGTGTAAGAAAAATTTGAAATGTTGGGGCGAAAAATTTTCTATTTCTGCTGCTGTTTATTGCAAAGATCCGATAGCAAAATTAGGGAAATACAGTTCCCGGTGGACTGATGGCACGTTTGAAAGCAAGTTGAGCCGACTTAAATGGCTGGATAAGGATGCTGGAACGATCACGTATATAGGTGACAAGATTGAGTTTCAGAATGGCTTCGGTGCATTCCAGAAGCACATTTATGAATGTGATTTCGACCCCGAGCAAAATCAGGTGTTGTCTGCTAGAGCACGGCCGGGACAATTGCCTGATTGAGTTAAGTTCGGCAGGGGTTTTAAGAGTATACGTAGCTTAGAGTTTGGTTACCTGGCGTCTGCATTGTGTCTCGCTGATGGCATGGCGCCTCTCATCAGTATGCGGCCTGTAGTGCAAACCTTCCCAGCTGCAACATCTGTTTCTCGACCTGCTGCGCGGTTTTGACGAGCAGCGGCGGAAGGATGTGATCATGATAATGGAGGTAGTTCTGCGATCAACTGAGTAAGGCTCTGTAGTGGAAACCCGGCACTATACTGGGTTTCTTTCGATCAGAATTTCATCTCTTGGAGCTTCTTCCATTCTCGATCAGCCGTCTTCCGCGTGGCCTCTTTAACTGTCATACACGCGCTTGATGCGCTTCGGTATCGTCGAGTTGCCCGCCGCCACCGACGTTTCCTTCGTATCCGCTCCATGAAGCCCACATTTCAAGCAGACAACTGATGCCGACCGTTGCCGTCGAAGGGCTTGTACCAGCGTTCCCTGGGCTTTGCCATGCGACAGGCGGCGTCGGTAAGCGGGGCAATGGTGCGGGTCATAAGAGTAGTCTCCAACATCGAAACGGATCTTCATCCTTGAAACCACCCTTGTTAATCCTGGCTGCCCTGTGAATCCAGCAGAACGCCAAAACGAAAAAACCCGCCAGAAGGCGGGTTTTTCGGGGTTTCCAGAGATTTTGAAGGCCTTCTCTGAAACCTTATATGGTGCCGGCACCAGGAATCGAACCCGGGACCTACTGATTACAAGTCAGTTGCTCTACCAGCTGAGCTATACCGGCAATGGGGCGTCATTATAGCCATCGCGGGGCGGGTGTAAACCACTTCCTCGCATTCCGGCGAAATTAACCTAACCCCGCGTTAGAAAAGGAGAATTTTCCTACCAGCCGCGGTGCAGCGTGGTGGGGCTTGGCTCGGGTTGGGCGGGGTTGAAGAAGAGCTTGTCGTTGTCGCAACCGCGCTTGCGGCAGGGTTCGAAGTCTTGCGGTAGGCCGCGTTTGTCGCCTAGCTGCATGGTGGGCACGGGCCAGTCAGCCGAGGTGCCGGGGTTGTGAGGCGCTGGGGCAGCACAGGCGGTGAGCAGAAGGGCGAACAGGGGAAGGGCGAGGACTTTGAGGGTAGTCACGGTGGCGATTCTTCGGACGATAACGGGAATGGCGCCAATTTTACGGTGTTTTGCCCGGGTTTTGCAGGGCTTCATGACAGTTTGAAGGCGTAATTGTTTCTTTTGAATTTAGATTGTTTCAAGCAACCTTTAGGCCTTTTCGGCGTATCGGCTGGGCCTGTTATTCACAAGGGGTGTGCCAAAGTTACGCACATGGAGTGCCGTTGGTCGCAAGGGCGGTGCTTTGCTCAAGTCACTGATTTCGTTGAGCCAAAGACAGAATATCGACTCGAAGACCTTTGTGCGAAATGGCACACGTAACAGTCCTGCCATTTTTCATCACAAGCTTTTGCACAGACTTATCCACAGGCTTGGTTGCATTCACCGCTCCGCAATCACCATCAGGTTTCGTGGAGTCAGACCGTATTCACAGAAATTCCCTACCCGCACGCGATAGTGGTTCTGCTCCAGGAACAACGCCCGATCCAGTACCAACCACAGCTCCAGCGGCCGCCGGAACAGGTTGCGGACCCGTTCCAGATTGCGCACTTGGGCCAGGCGCTGCCAGCCGTTGGCTTCCAAGGTCGACCAATCGATCCTGCCCGTGAGCGCCACACCCTTGAGCGCGGCCAAATCCTGGCAATAGTCGGCAAAGGGTTTGTGCAGCCATTCGACCGGCAACGAAGGCGTTGGCAGGTACTCGTCGACGCCACGCTGCGTGCGCTGCAACAGGTCGAACGCCAAACGCCGGCTCATGGACGCATCCCGCTGCCGGCGTACGCGCGCGCTGGCGGTGACGGCTTCGCTCAGGGGCAAGGCGAGGTCGTCGAGGCTCAGCGTCAGGGGGCTGGCCTGGGCGGGCGCGGAGATCGGCTGGTAGCGCTGGCCGGCGATGCGGTTGTAGCAGCACGGCGCGATGGCGATCTGTGGGCAGCCGCGTTCGTTGGCCAGGTGTAGCAGGCGTATGTGCAGGTCACCGCAGGCGTGCAGGGCGACTACGCTGGCTTGGTCGGGGAGTTGTGCTGCGCAGTCGGGCGCCATGACGTCCTGGTGGCGATGCTTGGCCGGCAACTGGTGGTGGTGGCTCAGCGCATGGCCGGCTTCTACCAGGGCGGGGTCGTATTCCAGGCAGGTCAGGCGTTGGCCGGGTTGCAAGAGGCGGCGGCCGAGATGGCCTTTGCCGGCGCACCAGTCGATCCAGTGGGTGGGCGTGGTGCGGTAGTCGAGGCGGCGGCCGAAGGCTTCGATCTGCTGCCATTTGCGGCCGGGGACGTTGACGTCGAGGCGGGGAATGGCGGGCGGTAGGCCGATGTCGGGGAGGTCGGAGGTTTGCGAGAGCTCGTGGGCTTCGTTGGCCCATTGGGGAAATGGGGTGGGTGGTTGTGAGGCATTTGGATCAGCCTCGGCGGCTTCGGCCTGTGTCAGGGTGCAGTGGCGTAGGTAATCGGCCAGTTCCGGGTGGTCGGCTTCCCAGGGGAGTTGCAGGTGGTGGAAGGGGCGAGGGCGCCATAGGGATTGGTGGCGTACCAGGAAGCGGTCCAGGGCTTGGAAGCGGGTGAGGAGTTGGGGGCCTTGGAGCGTTTGGGGGTTGGTCATGGGGTGTCTGGAGAAAGGGCTAGGCGGCAGGATGCTGGTTTGACTGCGATGGGCCGTAGTGCGGTTGCAGTGGGCGGGGGTGGAAGGTGTCAGCGGGATTGGGGCCGCTTTGCGGCCCATCGCGGCTGAAGCCGCTCCTACAGGAGGCTTGTGTCGGGCTCCAGAAGTGGAGGGTGTCCAGCGATTGAGGCGTACCTTGTAGGGGCTGTGGGTCGCTTGCCGGGAAGCTTGAGACGGGACTCACGCAGGGTACGGATCAGGCGCGGATCAGCTCACCGCCCCTGGCACGCATCCACCCGCAACCACCGCTCCAGCACCTTGAACCCCTGCACCAGCACGAACGAGATCACCAGGTAGAACACCCCCGCCGCAAAGAAGATCTCTACCGGCAGGTACGTCCGCGCGATGATCGTGCGCGCCATGCCGGTCAGTTCCAGCAGCGTCACCGTGCTGGCCAGCGCACTGGCCTTGAGCATCAGGATCACTTCGTTGCTGTACGCCGGCAGGCCGATCCGCGCCGCGCGTGGCAGCAGGATGTAGTACATGGCCTTGGCCTTGGACATGCCCAGCGCCCGTGCCGCTTCCACTTCGCCACGCGGGATGGCCTGCAAGGCTCCGCGCAGGATCTCGGCGATGTAGGCCGCCGTGTGCAGGGTCATGGTCAGCACGGTGCACCAGAACGGATCGCGCAGGTAAGGCCACAAGGCGCTATGGCGCACGGCGTCGAACTGCGCCAGGCCGTAATAGACCAGGAACAGCTGCACCAACAAGGGCGTGCCGCGGAAGAAGAAGATGTAGCCGTAGGGCAGGGCGCGCAGCCAGGGCTTGTGCGAGGCGCGGGCGATGCCCATGGGGATCGCCAGGATCAACCCGGCGACCACGGCGATGGCCACCAGCTCGAGGGTCAACAGCGCGCCGTCGGCCAGGCGCGGCAGGTACTTGATGATCACGTCCCAGTTCATTGGCCGGCCTCCATGAAGCCGTGAACGGCGGGTTGCATGACGGCCCAGGTAGAGACCAACTGCGGCAGATACTTGCCAATCACATCCCGACTCATTGCCCGGCCCTCATGAAGCCGCGAGCGGCGCGTTTTTCCAGGAAGTGCATGCCGGTCATGGCCACCACCGTCAGCGCCAGGTACATGCAGGCGGCGACCATGTAGAAGGTGAACGGCTCCTTGGTCACCGTCACGCCGATCTGCGCGTGGCGCATGATCTCTTCCAGGCCGATCACCGAGACCAGCGCGGTGTCCTTCATCAGGATCATGAACAGGTTGCCCAGGCCCGGCAGGGCGATGCGCCACATCTGCGGCAGGATGATGCGCGAGAGGATGCGTCCGCGCGACAGGCCCAGCGCCAGGCCCGCTTCGCGGTGGCCTTTGGGGATGGCCAGGATGGCGCCGCGGAACACTTCGGTGGCATAGGCGCCGAAGCACAGCCCCAGGGCGATCACGCCGGCGGCGAAGGCGCTCAGCTCTAGGCCGGGCATGTTCAAAGCCTCGCCCAGGCTGCTGACCAGGTTGACGGTGCCGAAGTAGATCAGCAGTACCCAGAGCAGTTCGGGTACGCCGCGGACCAGGGTCGAGTAGGCGCCGCCCAGCCATTGCAGGGGCTTGGCGGGGGAAGTCTTGGCCAGGGCGCCGAGCAGGCCGAGCACCAGGCCCAGCAGCAGCGCGCAAAGCGCGAGTTTTACGGTCATCAGCATGCCAGCCAGCAGGGCCGGGCCGAATCCGTGCAAGTCGATATTCATGGGCAGGTGCTTTCCAGATACCCGCGCGCCCTCAGGCGCGCAGGTCGGGGAGGATCATTCGATGCTGAACGGGAAGTACTTGTCGTTGATCTTCTTGTAGGTGCCGTCGGCTTTGATTTCCTTCAGCGCGGCGTTCAGGTCATTGCGCAGGCGGTCGTCACCCTTGCGCACGGCGATGCCGATCTTGTCGCTTTCTTCCACCGGCTCGCCCTTGAACTCGAAGCCTTGGCCTTCCTTGCCCTTGAGCCATTCGTACTGCACGTACTTGTCGGCCAGGATGCCGTCGATGCGCCCGGCGACCAGGTCGAGGTAGGCGTTTTCCTGGGTGTCGTAGAGTTTCACCTCGACATCGCTGCCGTAGTGGTCTTCCAGCCAGGTGCCGGCCAGGGTGGCGCGCTGGGTGCCGATCACCTTGCCCTTGAGCGAGGCCTTGTCGGTCTTGAAGTCGGCGCCTTTGGGGGCGATGAACTGCAGCTTGTTGGAGTAGTAGGGGTCGGTGAAGTCGACGGCCTGCTTGCGCTCGTCGGTGATCGACAGCGACGACACCAGGAAGTCGAACTTCTTGGCGTTCAGGGCCGGGATGATGCCGTCCCAGTCGGAGGTGACGACCGAGCACTCGACTTTCATCTTGGCGCACAGGGCGTCGCCGATGTCCTTGTCGAAGCCCACCACGTTGCCGCTGGCGTCCTTGTTGTTGAACGGCGGGTAGGCCGCTTCGATACCCATGCGCAGTTTTTCTGCGGCCATGGCGTTGGCGGAGAAGACCAGCGTGGCGGCAGCGGCCAGGAGGAATTTCTTGTAGGTCTGCATGTGTTGCTCCGTTAGCGGTGGCTGGACATGAATTGCTTGCAACGCGCCGAGGTCGGGTTTTCGAAGACCTGCTGCGGCGATCCTTGCTCTTCTACCAGGCCGTGGTGCAGGAAGACGACTTCACTGGACACCTGGCGGGCAAAATTCATTTCGTGGGTCACCAGCAGCATGGTGCGGCCTTCGTCGGCCAATGCGCGAATGACACTAAGCACTTCCTGGACCATCTCCGGGTCGAGCGCCGAAGTCGGCTCGTCGAACAGGATGACCTTGGGCTTCATAGCCAGGGTGCGGGCGATCGCGGCGCGTTGCTGCTGGCCGCCGGAGAGCTGCGCGGGGTAGCTGTGGCGCTTGTCGTAGATGCCGACCTTGTTCAACAGGGCTTCGGCCGCTTCCACCGCCTCGGCCTTGCTCTGGCCGAGCACGCGACGCGGGGCCTCGGTGATGTTGTCGAGCACCGACATGTGCGGCCACAGATTGAAGTTCTGGAAGACGAAGCCGATCTCGCTGCGCAGGCGGTTGATCTGGCGATTGTCGGCGGCGATCAGGTCGCCGTTCTTGGCGGCCTTGAGCTTGAGCGATTCGCCGGCCAGGAGGATTTCACCCTGGTGCGGGTGTTCCAGCAGGTTGATGCAACGCAGCAGCGTCGATTTGCCGGAGCCGGACGAGCCGAGAATCGAGATGACGTCGCCGTCGCGGGCGGTCAAGGAGATGCCCTTGAGAATCTCCTGGTCGCCGTAGCGTTTGTGCAGGTTGCGGATTTCCAGCGCGGGCGTGGCCTGAGCCATGTGCGGTCCTCATGTGTTCGGGTGCAGTCCCAGCTGTTTGGCGGCCTTCCGGGCCTGCGCAACGCTAGCATGTGGCGCTGTGACAGCCAACCAGGGTGCAGGGGACGAAGCGCGTCGGCGCGGCAGTGTGTCGCATCGTTGCAGCGGACTGTCGCGAGGATGACCGCCACGGTGCGGCCGACGGCTCGGCCTCGACGAAAAAAGGCGCGATGGTGCCAGTTTTGATCGGGCCTGGGAAGCGGTTTGAGGCAGGGTGGCACCTGCTCGTGACCGTGGGCCCATACGGGTTGCAACTTTCGGTTGCTCCCTTTTGCTGCGTTTGGGTGCAACGGTGTTACCAAGGGGCACCTTTGGTGCAGTTGTAAGTGGGTATTTCTGTAATCCGGACGAAATGGCGGGATTTGGTGACGCTTCGGTCATGATGTGGCCAGAGTCCTGTAGGGCGCGCTGGCTGGAGGTTTCAGGATGTTGCAGTCAAGCGTTCAACGGCCTTGGCCCGCTTATTGCCATACCGAGTTAACCGAACCTGCTGCTGGCTGTGTAGGAGCGGCCGGCGTAGCGGTTCAGCCGTGATGGGCTGCGCAGCAGCCCTAACTGAGGCGCTGCGGATCCGCCTGTCAGGCGGCAGGGTCGCCATTGGGCCGGCGATGCCGGCCATCGCGGCTGAAGCCGCTCCTACAGGAGCCGGCGCTGATCAGGGCATCCAGGTTCGTACAGATCCACTCCTTACAAAGGTAGTTTTATGAGCGGTAAGCACAATTCCAACGACCTCGCTCAGGGGCTCAAACAACGGCATGTGACCATGCTGTCGATCGCCGGCGTGATCGGCGCCGGTCTGTTCGTCGGCTCCGGCCATGCCATCGCAGCGGCCGGCCCTGCCGTGCTGCTGTCCTACGCGGCGGCCGGTACGCTGGTGATTCTGGTCATGCGCATGCTCGGCGAGATGGCCATCGCTTCGCCCGACACCGGGTCGTTCTCGACCTACGCCGACCGCTCCATCGGCCGCTGGGCCGGCTTCACCATCGGCTGGCTGTACTGGTGGTTCTGGGTGCTGGTGATTCCCTTGGAAGCCAACGCCGCGGCGGCGATCCTGCATGCCTGGTTCCCGGCCGTCGAGCTGTGGATGTTCTCGCTGCTGATCACCTTGGCCCTGACCGGCACCAACCTGTTCAGCGTGAAGAACTACGGCGAGTTCGAGTTCTGGTTCGCCCTGCTCAAGGTGCTGGCGATCATCGCTTTCATCGTCGTCGGCTGCGTGGCGATGTTCGGCCTGGTGCCGGACAGCCAGGTCAGCGGCGTCAGCCACCTGTTCGACACCCAAGGCTTCATGCCCAACGGACTGGGCGCAGTGCTCGCGGCCATGCTGACCACCATGTTCTCGTTCATGGGCACCGAGATCGTCACCATCGCGGCGGCCGAATCGAAAGACCCTGCCAAGCAGATCACCCGCGCCACCAACTCGGTGATCTGGCGGATCTGCCTGTTCTACCTGGTGTCGATCTTCCTGGTCGTGGCCCTGGTGCCGTGGAACGACCCGGCGCTGGCCGAGACCGGTTCCTACCAGACCGTGCTCAGCCGCATCGGTGTGCCGAACGCCAAGCTGATCGTCGACATCGTGGTGCTGATCGCCGTGACCAGCTGCCTGAACTCGGCGCTGTACACCTCCTCGCGCATGCTCTTCTCGCTGAGCAAGCGCGGTGACGCTCCGGCCGTCGCGCAACGCACCACCCGTGCCGGTACGCCGCACTGGGCCGTACTGTTGTCCACTGCCGCGGCCTTCCTGACCGTATTCGCCAACTTCGTCGCGCCGGCGCAGGTGTTCGAGTTCCTGCTGGCCAGCTCCGGGGCCATCGCCTTGCTGGTGTACCTGGTGATCGCCGTGTCGCAACTGCGCATGCGCAGCCAGCGCGAAGCGCGTGGCGAGCGGATCGAGTTCAAGATGTGGCTGTTCCCGGGCCTGACCTGGCTGACCATCGCGTTCATCGTTGCGGTGCTGGTGGTGATGGCGCTGCGTGAGGACCACCGCGCCGAGATCATCGCCACGGCATTGCTGAGCATTGGCGTAGTGGCGACGGGTTTGCTGCTGCACCGCAAGCGTGGGGTGGCGGGCAAGGTGGCGATGGAGCGCTGAGGCGCCAGCACGTGAGGGTGTAGAAAATGCAAAGGCCGCGTCCTGTGAGGGGCGCGGCCTTTTTCGTTGGGCGGCCCTGGCGGCCTTAACCGAACTGCTTCTGCTGTTGCTGCAAGCGCGCCACCCCTTCCGAGGCCTCCACATAAGCGGCCTGGAACTCGTCGCTCTCCAGCCAGGCCATGGTGGTGTCGGCATCGGTGCCGTCCAGCCAGTCGCGGTAGGCGGTGAAGACCATGACGATGTAGTCGGTGGCGTGCTCTTCCTTGTGGCCCTTGAGCACCAGCGCCAGCAATGGGTCGACCAGGAACACCGAGATCATCGGCACCAGGCCGTCCTGCTGGGCGGTCTTCATCTTCTCGAACAGCGCGTCGTAGCTGCCCGAATCCATGGCCTTGGTGTACACCTGCTCGACGCTGGCGCTGTCGCCGCTGCTGGCCTTGACCGCCTGGCCGCTGCGCACCATGCGGTTCTGCTTGGCCTTGCTGGCGGCGCGCTTGGCGCGTTTCTGTTGTTTGCTGGAGGTGGCCATCGGGCGAATCCTTAAGGGGGCGGGCGTGAGGGCGCGTATTGAAGCGCAGCGCCTGCGCGGATTCAACCTGCCGTCGTCGGCGCTTCGTCCTCTTCGAAGCCCCGCGAGGCGCGGCCGACCAGCAGGGGATCGGGCGCATGGGCCACGCTGAGGTCTTTGTCGGGATAGTCCAGCGAATGCAGGAAGTGGCGGATGCAGTTGATGCGCGCGCGCTTCTTGTCGTCGGACTTGACCACCGTCCATGGCGCATCGGCGGTGTCGGTGTGGAAGAACATGGCCTGCTTGGCGGCGGTGTAGTCGTCCCACTTGTCCAGCGACTTGATGTCGATGGGCGAGAGCTTCCAATGCTTGAGTGGGTCGTCGCGGCGCGAGATGAAGCGGCGCAGCTGTTCTTCGCGGTTCACCGAAAACCAGTACTTGAACAGCAGCACGCCGCTGTTGCACAGCATGCGTTCGAGCTCCGGCGCCTGGCGCATGAACTCCAGGTACTGCGGCGGCGTGCAGAAGTCCATCACCCGTTCGACGCCGGCGCGGTTGTACCAGGAGCGGTCGAAGAACACCATTTCCCCGGCCGTGGGCAGGTGCTGGATGTAGCGCTGGAAGTACCACTGGCCCTTTTCCTGGCCGGAAGGCTTTTCCAGCGCCACGATCCGTGCGCCACGGGGGTTGAGGTGCTCCATGAAGCGCTTGATGGTGCCGCCTTTGCCGGCCGCGTCACGGCCCTCGAAGAGGATCACCACCCGCTGCCCGGTTTCCTTGACCCAGTTCTGCACCTTGAGCAGTTCGATCTGCAAGGCGTGCTTGGCCTTTTCGTACTCGGCGCGGCGCAGGCGCGTGCGGTAGGGGTAGTTGGCGGGCAGGCGTGCGGAGCTGCTGTCTTCGTTGCTGCCCTTGCGTGCCGTGGCGACCTCCAGAGCGGTGGGCTGCTGGCTGACCTGGGTGATGGTGGCGTCGGGTGTGCGCTGGCGTGGGCGGCGCGTGCGTGGTTTAGCAGCAAGGGGAGATTGGCTGGGGGTGGCTTCATCGCTCATGTGGGGTCCTCGTACAGGCAGGGTGAACCTGACAGTCTAGGGACGTGCGATTGATGGCCATATGACATCGATCAAGAAAATCGAGACAACAAAAAACCCGCACTGGGCGGGTTTCTTGTGTCGCTTCGAGTGACGTTGGAACCACCAGAAGCTGAAGGTGGTGCCCAGAGACGGAGTCGAACCGCCGACACGAGGATTTTCAATCCTCTGCTCTACCGACTGAGCTATCTGGGCGACGGGGCGAATTAAAAAGGTTTTCAGAGGAGGCGTCAACGACTTTTTGAAAATTTTTTAAATTAATTCCGTCGCTTACGGTTTTTCGCTCACTCGCTCGGCGGTACGTAGCCTTCAGCCTGGGCGTATTCTTCGCCGGCGAAGAACTTGTCCATTTCCGTCTGAAGGAATTTGCGATCGTCGCCGTTCATCATGTTCAGGCGCTTCTCGTTGATCAGCATGGTCTGATGCTTCTGCCAGTCTTCCCAAGCCTGCCGAGAAATGTTTTCGAAGATGTCCTGACCCTTGGCGCCCGGGAAAGGTGGGCGATCCAGGCCGGGCAGGTCCTGCTTGAGCTTGCGGCACGTCACGGTGCGAGTCATGGGGCGTCTCCTGCAGCCAGTCGGTCGGCTGCGCGTTTGAGCAAAGTCTTGACCGGGGCGGCGAGGCCCAGGCGCGGCGGGGTGGCGAGGTTATACCAGAGCCAGTCGGCCTCGGCCACGTGGCCCACGGCCTGCTCCGTCTCGATCAGCCAGGGCTCGATGGCCAGCTGGAAATGGCTGAAGGTGTGGGTCAGGCCGGGCAGGGCATGGCGTTGGCGCAGGTCCAGGCCGTGCTGGTAGGCGAGATCGTCGAGCTGCGCCAGGTCGTCCAGTTCCGGCAGGCTCCATAGCCCGCCCCACAGCCCGGTGGGTGGGCGACGGTAGAGCAGGATGGCGCCCTCGGCGTTGGCCAGCAGCGGCATCAGCGTACGGCGCTGTGGCAGCGCCTTGCGCGGTTTGGGTTCGGGGTAGTGGGTTTCCAGGCCCAGCAGGTGCGCTTCGCAGCCCTGTTGCAACGGGCAGATCAGGCAGCTGGGGCGGCTGCGGGTGCACAGCGTGGCGCCCAGGTCCATCATCGCCTGGGTGTAGTGGTTGACCCGGGTCATCGGCGTGAAGCGCTCGGCGGCGGCCCACAACGCGTTGGCCACTTTGGGTTCGCCGGGGTAGCCGCCCTGCGCGGTATAGCGGGCCAGCACGCGCTTGACGTTACCGTCGAGGATCGGCGCGCGAATGTTCATGCTGATGCTGGCGATGGCGCCCGCCGTGGAACGGCCGATGCCCGGCAGTTCGGTCAGCTGTTCGACGCTGCGCGGAAACTCGCCGCCATGCTCGGCCATGACGATCTTCGCCGCCTTCTGCAAGTTGCGCGCGCGGGTGTAGTAGCCCAGCCCCGTCCACAGGTGCAGCACTTCGTCTTCCGGCGCTTCGGCCAGCGCCTGCACGGTGGGCAGGGCCTGCATGAAGCGGTCGAAGTAGTTGAGTACGGTGCTGACCTGGGTCTGCTGCAACATGATTTCCGACACCCACACCCGATAGGGGTTGATGCCCTGTTGCCAGGGCAGGTGGTGCCGACCGTGGCGGTCGAACCAGTCCAGCACGGCGCTGGAGAACTGCGCAGGGGTCATCGCTTGAACAGCCCCTTGAGCGCGTCTTTGAGTTCAGGGCTCACTTTGTCTCCGAGTTTTTCATCGAGTTTTTCATCCAGTTTGTCCTTGAGGCGGTTGCCGGCCAGTTGCGCGGCCACCTTGCCCAGGCCTTCCTGGTCCAGGCGGCAGGCCTTGGCGCCGAGCTCCAGCGGGCCGCGGCAGCGCAGCGGCAGTTCCACGCCCACGTAACGCTCGTTCACCTGGCAGGCCGGGTCGGGCATGGCGCGCTGGTCGCCTTCGACGATCACGCCGACGCGGTAGTCCATGCCCAGCACGCGCAGGTCGACGTCGCCATGGCCGTTCAGGGTGAGGCCGGGCACGGCGACTTTCAGGTCGGGGTTGCTGGCCACGCCGTTGCGCATCACCAGGCTGCCGCGCAGGGTGTTGAACGGGGTGTCCTTGCCGCGTGGCTCACCGCTCAGTTGCTTGCGGTTGAGGGTGGCGATGCCTTGGCAGAGCTGCTGCTCGATGTTGGCGTCGATCAGCACACCGTTGTCGATGTTGAAGCGGGTGTTGCCGTTGAGGGTGTCGACCAGCGCCTTCTGGCTGTTGCCGCTGGCGGTGAGGTCGCTCGACAGGGTCAGCAGGCCCCTGAGCGGCGGCGTCTTGTCCGGGTGCTGGGCCTTGATGAAGTGCTCGACCGGCACGCGGGTGATCTGCGTATCGAAGCCGATCTGCGGTACGGCCGGACGCACATCGACATTGCCATGGGCCAGGAACGTGCCGTTGTAGAGGTTGCCGCTCAGGTTCTGCACGCTCAGCAGCCCGCCCTGGCCGCTGGCCTTGAGCTGCGCCTGCTTGATCGGCAGCGTGTTCAGGGTCAAGGCGTCGAAGGCGAGGTCGGCTTGCAGGTCGAGGGCACGCAGACGATCGACCGGCAGCAGCTTGTCGGTGCTCCAGGCCACCTGGGTCGGCGCGTCGGGCAACGGCGTGGTGCCAGCGCCGGCAACGGCGCCGGCTTCCTGCTGTTGCACCTGGGCGTCGCGTGCGGCCTTGGCGCCCTTGGCCCCATCGCTCTTGGCCGGCAGATAGCGGTCGGCGTCGAAGCGGTCGGCCTTGAGGGTCACGCGCAGGGCCTGGCGGGCGAAGTCTTCCACGGCCACCTGGCCGCTGAAGGTGCTGTCGTCCAGCTTCACGTTCAAGTCGCTCAGCGTCAGGCTGGTCGGGCTGCCCTGCACACGGGTGACCACCTCCAGCCTGCCGAACGCGCTGGGGTCGGTGCTGGGGGGCAGCGGATGGCCGATGCCGTCGAGGAAGGTGCGCAGGTCGAACTGGGCGATGGACAGGCCGCCGTTGACGTGCGGCGTAGTGTTCAAGTCGCGGGCGCTCAATTCGCCGAGGGCACGCAGTTGGTTGGCCGATACTTTCAAGCCGCTCCATTCGGCGACGTTGGCCGCCAGATCGACCATGATCTGGCCTTGGGCGACGAAGGAAAGGGTTTTGCCCGACAGCGGCTCGCCCGAAGTCTCGCCCGACAGGCGCAGGTCGTCGAGGTTGTAGCGCTTGGCCTGGCGGTCGAAACGCAAATCGCCGGTCAGCTCGCTGCGCACCTTGAGGTTGGGCTGGCCGATGCTGAAGAACCCGCTGGCCTTGAGCGGAATGGTCGCGCCCTGGTGCACTGCGCCGGTACTCAGTTGGATGCTCTCGGCGCTCACGGTCTGCCCACTCTTGGCATCGGTGTACTGCACGCGCGCGTTGTTCACCGTGAGGCTGTCGATGTCGAGTTTGACCTGGCGTTCGTTGCTCGGCTCGCCGGATTCGGTCGAGGCCGGGGTGGACGCCGGGGCGCTGTCGCTGCCTGCCGTGGGTAGCGGCTTGCCGATGTCTTCCCAGTTGCCGTGGCCGTCGGCGTCGCGGCTCAGGGTCAGGTTCAGGCCCTCGACGCGCACGTCGCTCATTTGCACTTCTTTGGTCAGCAGTGGCAGCACGCGCACCGACAGGCCGAGCATCTGCAAGTCGGCGAAGGGCGTGGTGGGGGCGTTCAGGGTGGCGATGCTGGCGTCGTGCAGTTCCAGGCCCAGCCAGGGGAACAGGCTCCAGCCGATGTCGCCGTTGAGCGTCAGCTCCACGTGCGCCTTGTCCCGGGCCAGTTGGCGGATTTCGTCTTTATAGTCGTTGGGATCGAAAAGGTGGGTCAGGGCGAAACCCAGCGCCACGATGATCAGCAGCAACCCGAGCAGGCCCAATCCCAGGATTTTGCCGAACGCTTTCATGGGCAAGTCCTTGTAGTTCAGTGTGTGAAAAAGTGAAGCGGCAGAGTATAGCGCCGTGGCCAGCCTCTCTGGGCATCGGGTACGGCTGCGGCCCGTTCGATGGACAGCGGCGACACGACCGCCGTGCGGTTTTTCGCAATGCAGGCCTGACGAAGGGATGCGCGTTCGTCTGCTGGAAAGGTAAAGGACGATGGCAAGGTGATTTCACGGAGCAGGTTAACTGCTACCCTTGCCACGCGTTCGCAGCGAATGCGGCGAGATGTCGCAGACGTTGCCCCCAAAGGCCGGTGCCGCCTTGCATGCAAGCACCCAGAGCCGGGCATTCAATTGGCGAACGCAGCCCACTTACGAAAGGAACGACCTATGTCTCGCAGCACCACTGCAGGAGCTCCGGCGCACGCGCCGAGCTTCCTGTCCAAGGAGCGGATCATCGCCCGGCCCGGTTTCAACCGCTGGCTGGTTCCACCGGCCGCGCTGGCCATCCACCTGTGCATCGGCATGGCCTACGGCTTCTCGGTGTTCTGGCTGCCGTTGTCGCAGTCGCTGGGGATCACCGCGCCGATCGCCTGCTCGCCAGACATGGGCTTCATCGCCAAGCTGTTCACCAACGAGTGCGATTGGCCGATCTCGATGCTGAGCTGGATCTACACCCTGTTCTTCGTCTTCCTCGGCTGCTCGGCGGCCGTGCTCGGCGGCTGGCTGGAACACGCGGGGCCGCGTAAAGCCGGTCTGGTCTCGGCGCTGTGCTGGTGCGGCGGCATGCTGATCTCGGCGATCGGCGTGAAAACCCACCAGCTGTGGCTGATGTGGCTGGGTTCGGGCGTGATCGGCGGTATCGGTCTGGGCCTGGGCTACATTTCTCCGGTCTCGACCCTGATCAAGTGGTTCCCGGACAAGCGCGGCATGGCCACCGGCATGGCGATCATGGGCTTCGGCGGCGGCGCGATGGTCGGTGCTCCCCTGGCCACGGCGCTGATGGGCCACTTCGGCAATGCGCAAGAGGTGGGCGTGTGGCAGAGCTTCATGGTCATGGCGGCGATCTACTTCGTGTTCATGACCGCCGGCGCGCTGACCTACCGCGTGCCGCCGACCGGCTGGAAACCCGAAGGCTGGGTGGCGCCGGCCAAGAAGGCCGGTAACGGCATGGTCACCGACCGCCACGTGCACGTCAGCGTGGCTTGGAAAACGCCGCAGTTCGTCCTGGTCTGGCTGGTGCTGTGCCTGAACGTGTCGGCCGGTATCGGCATCCTCGGCATGGCCTCGCCCCTGTTGCAGGAAGTGTTCGCCGGCAAGCTGCTGGGCAACGGCTTGAGCTTCAGCGAGCTGAACGCCGCGCAACTGGCGCAGATCGCCGCCATCGCTGCGGGCTTCACCGGGTTGCTGAGCCTGTTCAACATCGGTGGGCGCTTCTTCTGGGCGTCGTTCTCCGACTACATCGGGCGCAAGAACACCTACTTCGCCTTCTTCGCCTTGGGCGTGGCGCTCTACAGCCTGGTGCCGAACATGGGCCACCTGGGCAACGTGGCGCTGTTCGTGGCGGCGTTCTGCATCATCCTGTCGATGTACGGCGGCGGTTTCTCCACGGTACCGGCGTACCTGGCCGACCTGTTCGGCACGCAGATGGTCGGCGCCATCCACGGTCGCCTGCTGACCGCCTGGGCAGCCGCCGGGGTGCTGGGGCCGGTGCTGATCACCTACCTGCGCGAGTCGCAGCTGGCGGCGGGCGTCGAGCGTGCGGCCGCCTACGACATGACCCTGTACATCCTCGCCGGCCTGCTGGTGCTGGGCTTCGTCTGCAACGCGCTGATCCGTCCGGTCAACGAGAAGTACTTCATGACCGACGCAGAGCTGGCCGCCGAACGCGCCCTGAGCCACGACAAGGGCGCCGACGGCGCACAGTCGCTGGAATGGCGCGCCGCGCCGGGCAGCGCGCCGCTGGTGGCGCTGGCCTGGGCCGTGGTGGTGATTCCGCTGGCTTGGGGGGTGTGGATCACCTTGCAGAAAACCGCCGTGCTGTTCCACTAAAGGATAGGGGCGGTTCAGCCTACGGCCGGTCAGGCTTGCTCGGGCTGACCGGAACGGCAGGGCCTATGCGGCAAATGCTTATCTGCAGAGTGCGCAGGGCCTGAACCGGGGCGGCTTTGCCGCCCATCGCGGCTAAAGCCGCTCCTACATGGAAATTTACCTGTGGGAGCGGCTTTAGCCGCGATGGGCCGCGACGCGGCCCCGATCCACGATCGATTTGCAATGGCCCTTTTCCACACGCCACCTGTCACGCGCATATCAAGCCAACGTCATCTACGCCTATAATGCTGGCCTTTTCGCCCAATGATTCTGCGGAGCTGGTGATGGTTGAACGTATGGCGTCCGTCGAGCGCAACACCCTGGAGACCCAGGTCAAGGCCTCGATCAACCTGGATGGCACGGGTACGGCCCGATTCGATATCGGCGTGCCTTTCCTCGAGCACATGCTCGACCAGATCGCCCGACACGGGCTGATCGACCTGGACATCGCGTGCAAGGGCGACCTGCACATCGACGACCACCATACCGTCGAAGACGTCGGCATCACCCTCGGCCAGGCCTTCGCCAAGGCCGTCGGCGACAAGAAAGGCATCCGCCGCTACGGCCATGCCTACGTGCCGCTCGACGAAGCGCTGTCGCGCGTGGTCATCGACTTCTCCGGCCGTCCGGGCCTGCAGATGCACATCCCCTACACCCGCGCCAGCGTGGGCGGCTTCGACGTCGACCTGTTCCAGGAATTCTTCCAGGGCTTCGTCAACCACGCCCAGGTGACCCTGCACATCGACAACCTGCGCGGGCACAACACCCACCACCAGATCGAAACCGTGTTCAAGGCTTTTGGCCGCGCGCTGCGCATGGCCGTGGAGCAGGACGAGCGCATGGCCGGGCAGATGCCGTCGACCAAAGGGTGCCTGTAATGCAGACGGTAGCGGTAATCGACTACGGCATGGGCAACCTGCACTCGGTGGCCAAGGCCCTGGAGCATGTCGGCGCCGGCAAGGTGCTGGTCACCAGCGACGCCAACGTGATCCGTGAAGCCGACCGCGTGGTCTTTCCGGGTGTCGGCGCGATCCGCGACTGCATGGCCGAAATCCGCCGTCTGGGCTTCGACAGCCTGGTGCGCGAAGTCAGCCAGGACCGTCCTTTCCTCGGCATCTGCGTCGGCATGCAGGCCTTGCTCGACCGCAGCGAAGAAAACCAGGGCGTGGACTGCATCGGCCTGTTCCCCGGCCAGGTGCGCTTCTTCGGCAAGGGCCTGGAAGAGCAGGGCGAGCACCTGAAGGTGCCGCACATGGGCTGGAACGAAGTCAGCCAGGCCAATGCCCACCCGCTGTGGCACGACATTCCCGAGCGTGCCCGCTTCTATTTCGTGCACAGCTACTACATCGAGGCTGGCAAGCCTGGGCAAGTGGTCGGTCGCGGCCACTATGGCGTCGACTTCGCCGCCGCCCTGGCCGAGGGCTCGCGCTTCGCCGTGCAGTTCCATCCCGAGAAGAGCCACACCCATGGCCTGCAACTGCTGCAGAACTTCGTCGCCTGGGACGGACGCTGGTAGATGGCGGCCTCGCGTACCAAGGCACCCGTCCTGACCCTCGCGCCCGAACAGGAACGCGAGGCGCTCGATACCCTCAAGCGTTTTCTCGAAGACCGCTTCGAGTTGGAGCTGGGTTCGTTCGAGGTGGCCGAGGTGCTCGAGGTGTTCGCCAAGGACATCGCACCGCATTACTACAACCGGGCTGTCGCCGATATCCAACTGCACCTCAAGGAACGCTTCGAAAGCATCGAAAGCGATCTGTGGGCGCTGGAAAAAGGGTGAACTTCACACGGCAAGCCAAACCCGTCTGAACCGGTTACTACGCGCATTGCTTGCAGCTTGTCGCTAGCAGCCTGCCGCCAAGAAGGGGGGCCGCAACCCGGGCCTTGGAAAAAGAGTGAGCTTCAAGCGACGAGCCGAACCCGCTTGAACCGATTATGACGCGCACTGCTTGCAGCTTGTCGCTGGCAGCTCGCCGCTAAAAAGGAACCTGCAATGCTGATCATCCCTGCTATCGATTTGAAAGACGGTGCCTGCGTGCGCCTGCGCCAAGGCCGTATGGAAGATTCCACGGTATTTTCCGACGACCCGGTGAGCATGGCCGCCAAGTGGGTCGACGGCGGTTGCCGGCGCCTGCACCTGGTCGACCTCAACGGCGCGTTCGAAGGCCAGCCGGTCAACGGTGAAGTGGTCACCGCCATCGCCAAGCGCTACCCGCACCTGCCGATCCAGATCGGCGGCGGCATCCGCTCGCTGGAAACCATCGAGCACTACGTCAAGGCCGGCGTCAGCTATGTGATCATCGGTACCAAGGCGGTCAAGCAGCCCGAGTTCGTCACCGAAGCGTGCAAGGCCTTCCCGGGCAAGGTCATCGTCGGCCTGGACGCCAAGGACGGCTTCGTCGCCACCGACGGCTGGGCCGAGGTCAGCAGCGTGCAGGTGATCGACCTGGCCAAGCGCTTCGAGGCCGATGGCGTGTCGGCGATCGTCTACACCGACATCGCCAAGGACGGCATGATGCAAGGCTGCAACGTGCCCTTCACCAAAGCCTTGGCCGAAGCCACGCGCATTCCGGTGATCGCCTCGGGCGGCATCCACAACCTGGGCGACATCAAAGCCTTGCTGGAGGCCAAAACGCCTGGCATCGTCGGCGCCATCACCGGCCGGGCGATCTACGAAGGCACCCTGGACGTCGCCGAGGCCCAGGCCTTCTGCGACACCTACCAAGGCTGAGGAGCGAACCATGGCACTGGCCAAGCGCATCATCCCTTGCCTGGACGTGGACAACGGCCGGGTGGTCAAGGGCGTCAAGTTCGAGAACATCCGCGATGCCGGCGACCCTGTGGAAATCGCCCGTCGCTACAACGAGCAGGGCGCCGACGAAATCACCTTCCTCGACATCACCGCCAGCGTCGATGGCCGTGACACCACGCTGCACACCGTCGAACGCATGGCCAGCCAGGTGTTCATCCCGCTGACCGTAGGCGGCGGCGTGCGCAGCGTGCAGGACATCCGCAACCTGCTCAACGCCGGCGCCGACAAGGTCTCGATCAACACCGCCGCGGTGTTCAATCCGGAGTTCGTCGGCGAGGCCGCCGAGCGCTTCGGTTCGCAGTGCATCGTGGTGGCCATCGACGCGAAGAAGGTCTCCGCGCCGGGCGAGACGCCGCGCTGGGAAATCTTCACCCATGGCGGGCGCAAGCCGACTGGGCTGGACGCCGTGGAGTGGGCGAAGAAGATGGAAGCGTTGGGGGCGGGGGAGATCCTGTTGACCAGCATGGACCAGGACGGTATGAAGAATGGCTTCGACCTGGGCGTGACCCGCGCCATCAGCGACGCGCTGGGTATCCCGGTGATCGCCTCGGGCGGCGTCGGCAACCTGCAGCACCTGGCCGACGGCATCACCGAAGGCCACGCCAGCGCAGTGCTGGCGGCGAGCATATTCCACTTCGGCGAATACACCGTGCCGGAAGCCAAGGCCTACATGGCTGCACGCGGTATCGTCATACGCTGAACCCTCTGTAGGAGCGGCCAGCCGGCGCACCGGTTCAGCCGCGATGGGCCGCAGCGCGGCCCTAGTTCAGGCGCCGCGCAATCCCTAGTGGGTCGGCACTGGGGCCATTAGGGCGGCTTTGCCGCCCATCGCGGCTAAAGCCGCTCCTACACGACCGCGCGCAGCATCGTCGCACCCTGTGGGAGCGGCTTTTAGCCGCGATGGGCCGCGATGGGCCGCAATGCGGCCCTCAAGCGAGCCTTACCCGTGGTTCTTGCCGAGCAGGGCGTGGTACAGCTCGGTATCGCCCAGGATTCCCACCACCCGGTCGTTCTCTTGCAACACCAGCTTGTTGCCGGTGTGGTAACGGATCTGCAGCGCCTCGCGCATGCCGATGTCGGCGTGCACCAGGGTCGGCCGGCGGCCCAGCGCTTCGACCGCTTGCCCCGGCGCCCAGTGCTGCATGTCCAGACCGTTCTGGCCCTGGCGTGCACGCTGCAGCGAACCGCTTTCGCCCAAGTCCAGCCAGGCATCGTCGCCTGGGTCCAGGCACACCGAACCGTTGATGCGCTTGCACTGGTCGAGGGTGCGCATCAGGCTGCGCCCGCACAGCACGTTGAGCGGGTTGGTATGGGCGACGAAGGTGCGCACGTATTCGTCGGCAGGGTTCAGCACGATCTCTTCGGGTTTGCTGTACTGGATGATCCGTCCGTCTTTCATGATGGCGATGCGCGAACCGAGCTTGAGCGCTTCGTCCAGGTCGTGGCTGACGAACACGATGGTCTTGCTCAGCTTGCGTTGCAGTTCCAGCAGCTCGTCTTGCAGCCCCTGGCGGATCAGCGGGTCGAGCGCCGAGAAGGGTTCGTCCATCAACAGGATGTCGGCGTCCATGGCCAGCGCCCGGGCCAGGCCCACCCGCTGTTGCATGCCGCCCGACAGCTCATCGGGACGCTTGTTGCGCCACTGCGCCAGGCCCACCAGTTCGAGCTTCTCGTCCACCAGCTTGCGCCGCTCCTTCTCGGGCCGACCCTGCATTTCCAGGCCGAAGCTGATGTTTTCGCGCACTGTCAGCCAGGGCATCAGGGCGAACTTCTGGAACACCATGGCGATGCGTTTGGTACGCATCATCTTCAATTCGGCCGCCGAGCAATGGGCGATGTCGATGTGGTTGCCTTCGTGCTCGACGAACAACTTGCCGCGGCTCACGGTGTTGAGGCCGTTGATGCAGCGCAAGAGGCTCGACTTGCCCGAGCCGGACAGGCCCATCAGCACGCAGATTTCGCCCTTGTTGATGTCCAGGTTGGCCTTTTCCACACCGACTACCAAGCCGGTCTGCTTGAGGATCTGTTCGCGGGTCTTGCCTTCGTCGAGCAGGCTCAAGGCTTCGCGCGGCTTGTTGGTGAAGATGACGTCGACGTCTTCGAATCGGATGATGCTCATGCTTCACTCCTTGCCGGCAGCTCGGGTTGCTTGCAGATACGGTCGAGCATGATCGCCAGCAGGACGATCGCCAGGCCCGCTTCGAAGCCCAGGGAAATATCGGCGGTGTTCAAGGCGTTGACCACTGGTTTGCCCAGACCGTCGGCGCCGACCAGGGCGGCGATCACCACCATCGACAGCGACAGCATGATGCATTGCGTGACGCCGGCGGCGATGCTCGGCATGGCGTGCGGCAGTTCGATGCGGGTCAGCAGTTGGCGGCGCGAGCAGCCGAAAGCCTTGCCGGCGTCCATCAGCTCTTGCGGCACGTCGCAGATGCCCAGGTAGGTCAGGCGAATGGGCGCGGCGATGGCGAACACCACCGTCGAGATCAGGCCCGGCACCACGCCGAGGCCGAACAGGGTCAGGGTCGGAATCAGGTAGACGAAGGTGGGGACGGTCTGCATCAGGTCCAGCACCGGACGCATGGCGGTGTAGAACATCGGCTTGTGCGCGGCGAGGATGCCCAGTGGCACGCCGATGGCCACGCACACCACTGTGGCGAAGGTGACTTGGGCGAGGGTTTCCATGGTTTCCTGCCAGTACCCAAGGTTGAGGATCAGCAGAAACGACAGGGCGACGAAGAGGGTCAGGCCGATGCGGCGCTGGATCAGGTGCGCCAGCGCTGCGAACAGGGCGATGAGCACCAGCGGGTTGAACCAGGTCAGGGCATTGGTGACCCCGAAAATCATGAACTCCAGGCCCTTGGCGATGGCGTCGAAGTAGTTGGCGCCGATTTGCGTCAGCCACTCGACGAACGATGCCATGTACTGGCCTAGCGGTATTTTCTGATCGATGAGCATGATAGCGAGCTTCCACCTGCAAAGATTGAAATCAGTCCGGGGCGGGCACGGTCCCACCCCGCGGTAGTGCCTGGCGGCCAGGGCGGCCGCCTGCTATTGCGTGGGTCGTTATTGCGTGAGCTTGGCCTTGGCCGCCTCCAGCCCCGGTTTGCCATCGACGGTCGTCACCCCGGCCAGCCAGGTGTCGAGCACATCCGGATTGTTCTTCAGCCAGGCCTTGGCGGCCGCGTCGGCTTTCATCTTGTCGTCCAGGACATTGCCCATCAGGGTGCTTTCCATCGGCAGGGTGAACGCCAGGTTCTTCAGCAACTGGCCAACGTTGCTGCATTCCTCTACGTAACCCTTGCGCGTGTTGGTGTAGACGGTCGCCTTGCCGTAGTCGGGGCCGAAGAATTCGTCGCCGCCGGTGAGGTACTGCATCTTGAAGCGGTTGTTCATCGGATGCGGTTCCCAGCCGAGGAACACCACATCCTCGCCGCGTTTGCCGGCACGGTCGACGGCCGCGAGCATGGCCGCCTCGCTCGATTGCACGACCTTGAAGCCGGCGCCCTTAAGGCCGAAGGCGTTCTTGTCGATCATGCTCTGGATGGTGCGATTGCCGTCGTTGCCCGGTTCGATCCCGTAGATCTTGCCGCCCAGATCCTTCTTGAACCTGGCGATGTCGGCGAAATCCTTCAGGCCCTTGTCGTACAGTGCCTGGGGCACGGCGAGGGTGTACTTGGCGTTTTCCAGGTTGGCGCGCACGGTGTCGACGGTGCCGGCTTCGCGGTAGGGCTTGATGTCGTTCTCCATGGTCGGCATCCAGTTGCCGAGGAAGACGTCCAGGTCCTTGCCCTTGGCGAGCGACTTGTAGGTGATGGGCACGGAGATCAGGGTGGTCTTGGTCTGGTAGCCGAGGGCTTCGAGCACGGCACTGGTGAGTGCGGTGGTCACGGTGATGTCGGTCCATCCGACGTCCGAGAAGCGCACCGTGTGGCACTGCTCGGGTTCGGCGGCCTGGGCCAGCAGCGGTGCGCATAGCACAGCGGCCAGCAACAGCGAGGGTGAGGCTTTCATGGGTGGACTCCTGTAGTTTTTCTTCGGGTTCGCGTGGATCGCCGCGCCTTCTGATGGGCGCCGGTCGTCCGGGCCTGCCGGGTGCAGGTTGCGGGGCCGTGCAATACGAGTCGGTTTCGATAATCCACCAGCGCTGGGCATTCGCCTACTGCCAGGGTCGCAACCAGTGCAGCATAGGTCGCATCCAGTACGCGCAATGTCGCTTAGGGATTTTTCCACCCTTGCGGTGGTTGTTTTGCGCCGTCGGACGCCCTGAAAGCGGCCATCGCAGGCGTGTGCAGGGGGCATTGGTGAAGGCGCTGGCGGACAAGACTACGTCCGTTGCAGACGGCGAGCGGGCGGGTAAAAGCTTGATGATGCACGCCTCTCCAGTGGCCCCCGCCGAGCCTGACGGGTGCGCCGCGCCGCGCATGACGCGCACAGACAAGCCCATCAAGAGGTGATCCGACAATGGCCATCAGCGTGTTCGACCTGTTCAAGATCGGTGTCGGGCCTTCCAGCTCCCACACCGTCGGCCCCATGCGCGCCGGCGCCCTGTTCGTGCAGGGGCTGCGCGAGCGGCACGCGTTGGAACGGGTACGGCGCATCGAAGTGCGTCTGTACGGTTCGCTGTCGGCCACAGGTGTGGGGCACGGCACCGACAACGCCACGGTGATGGGCCTGATGGGCGAGTGGCCCGACCAGATCGACCCCACGCAGATCGGCCCGCGCATCGCCGCGCTGCGCGAAACCGACACCTTGCAGCTCGACGGCCGCTTGCCGATCGGCTTCGTCTGGGCGCGCGACATGCTGCTGCTCGACGAGAACCTGCCATACCACCCCAACGCCATGACCCTGGTCGCCTACGACGACCAGGGCGAGCTGCACCAGGACACCTACTACTCGGTCGGCGGCGGCTTCGTGGTCGACGCCGCCCAGGCCGCCAGCGGTGTGCTCGACGCCGACCAGACCGTGCTGCCCTACGACTTCAACAGCGCCGCCGAGCTGCTGGCGCTGTGCAAGCAAAACGACATGCGCGTGTCGCAATTGATGATGGCCAACGAGCTGACCTGGCGCAGCGAAGCCGACATCCGCGCCGGTCTGCTGAAACTCTGGCACGCCATGCAGGAATGCGTGAGCAACGGTCTGAAATACGAAGGTACGCTGCCTGGCGGTCTAAACGTGCGTCGCCGTGCCGCCAAGCTGCACCGCAACCTGCAGGAAATCGGCAAGCCCAACGTGATCGGCTCGACCATGAGCGCCATGGAGTGGGTCAACCTGTTCGCCCTGGCGGTCAACGAAGAGAACGCCGCCGGCGGGCGCATGGTCACCGCGCCGACCAATGGCGCGGCTGGCATCATTCCGGCGGTGCTGCACTACTACGTGCGCTTTTCCGATGTGGTCGACGAAAGCAACGTCGTCGACTACCTACTGGCCGCCGCGGCGGTGGGCATCCTGTGCAAGAAGAACGCCTCGATCTCCGGTGCCGAAGTGGGTTGCCAGGGCGAGGTCGGCTCGGCCTGCGCCATGGCCGCCGCAGGACTGGCCGACATCCTCGGCGGCACGCCGGCGCAGGTGGAGAACGCCGCGGAAATCGCCCTGGAACACAACCTCGGCCTGACCTGCGACCCGGTCGGTGGCCTGGTCCAGGTGCCGTGCATCGAGCGCAACGCCATCGCAGCGGTCAAGGCGATCAACGCCGTGCAGATGGCCCTGCGCGGCGACGGCGAGCACTTCATCTCTCTCGACCAGGTGATCCGCACCATGCGCGACACTGGCGCCGACATGCACGACAAGTACAAAGAAACCTCCCGCGGCGGCCTGGCCGTCAGCGCCATCGAGTGCTGATGCCCGTTATCGGGTCCGCCCCTCTGTGAACTGCCCCTTTTTGGAACACCTTTGCCACGCGCCGACCGGTACTTGCTACCGCCGTCGGCGCACGTGTCGGTGACAGTCCAGATGTCGTTTCTGGACACGTTTCCCAGGAGTGATACCGAAATGCTCAGTGCCTATAAGCAAACGCGCTAACTCGGCGCTTTCCGATTTCTTACAAGCCTTTCAGAAAGCGCCTAATCCACTGACTTAGAGGTCGTTTTTCGACTTTGTTGAACGCTCGACCAATTCAGGCATGCCAATTGCGTTGTAATTGGCAAAAGCTCCGCCAACGAATCGGGGCCATTACAAGAACCAGTGCTCGCCTGAGGCACACCCTGCATTTGTGTGAGGAGAAATCACGATGACATCGTCCACCTCCGGGTCCCAATCCCAGAACCGCACAACGCCCCAATCCATCGGGTTCCTCCTGTTGGACAACTTCACCCTCATTTCCCTGGCCTCGGCGGTCGAACCGCTGCGCATGGCCAACCAGCTGTCCGGGCGCGAACTGTATCGCTGGCACACCCTGACCCTCGACGGCGGGCAGGTGTGGGCCAGCGACGGATTGCAGATCACCCCCGACGCGGCCATGCACGCCGCGCCGACCATGGACACCGTGATCGTCTGCGGCGGGGTGGGCATCCAGCGCACCGTGACCCGCGAACACGTGACCTGGCTACAGACCCAGGCCCGTCAATCGCGCCGTCTGGGCGCGGTGTGCACCGGCAGTTGGGCGCTGGCCTGCGCCGGCCTGCTCGACGGCTTCGATTGCAGCGTGCACTGGGAATGTCTGGCCTCGATGCAGGAAGCCTTCCCGCGGGTCAACATGAGCACACGCCTGTTCACCCTCGACCGCAACCGCTTCACCAGCTCCGGCGGCACTGCACCGCTGGACATGATGCTGCACCTGATCAGTCGCGACCACGGCCGCGAACTGTCGGCGGCGATCTCGGAAATGTTCGTCTACGAGCGCATTCGTAACGAACAGGACCACCAGCGCGTGCCGCTCAAGCACATGCTCGGCACCAACCAGCCGAAGTTGCAGGAAATCGTCGCGCTGATGGAAGCCAACCTGGAAGAGCCGATCGACCTCGACGAACTGGCCGTATACGTCGCCGTCTCGCGCCGTCAGCTCGAACGCCTGTTCCAGAAATACCTGCACTGCTCGCCGTCGCGCTACTACCTCAAGCTGCGCCTGATCCGCGCGCGGCAACTGCTCAAGCAGACGCCGATGTCGATCATCGAGGTGGCATCGGTGTGCGGTTTCGTCTCCACGCCGCATTTCTCCAAGTGCTACCGCGAGTACTTCGGCATTCCGCCGCGCGACGAGCGTGTCGGCTCCAACACCACCCAGCAGGTGGCGATGATGCCGATCCCGCAGGCCATGGTGCTGTCGCCGCACAGCGGCCCGATGGCGGCCCTGAGCCAGGCGCGCAACGAATCGACCTTCGCCAGCGTTCGTCTGTAGACTCTGAAGGCCCGGCCGCGGCGCTCGCTGCGGGCGCCGGGCCAAGCGTCGTCGTTCAAGCCTGTTGCGGCTTGAACTGCGCCAGCGCAGGCAACAGTTGCTTGTCGATGGCCTGGCGCACGGCCGGCAGGATGGTCGCACTGCCGGTGTACATCTCCTCGACCATGCTCTTGAGCGACCTGGCATTGGGTGCGTTCAGCCCACGCACGGCGGCGTTGCAGGCCTGCTCGGCGCTGGCGCCGGCCGGCACGTCGAAGCCGCGTGCCCGGAGGAAGCCTGCCAGGTCGTCCTGATCGATCAAGTCCGCATGCATCATGGTCGTGGTTCCTTGTTATGAGGTTTGCGACCGATTCTGTGTCGCCTGCGACAGGCTCGCAAGGGGCGCGCCGGAGCATGGCCGCTTTGGCTAAGAGCAGGTCGTTTCCGGCTAAATCATGCGCCCTGCAAATCGGCCACACTGAATCCATTCACGGTCCTCGGCAGGTTTGGTCACCCGCCCTCACACACAGTGGATGCTCGCGCTTGGCCCCGGATGCTCACGGCTTTCCGGGGTTTTTTTTGCGGCACTGGGATGGCCAATGCTGCGTACGACCGGCCCGCCCTGCGCGGCCGCCTTGCCTGCTCGCGGCGACCCTCAGCGCGAAAGGCTCAGCGCTCGGGCACGCCATTGCAGGGCGGCTCGTTCGGGCTGCGGGGCAGTCAGCGCGTGCAAAGCCTGAAGGCTACGCTCCCCGAACGGGGCCGACTTCGGCCCGGCCAGGCTCACGTGCAGCAGCATCTGCTCACTGGCGGCCAGCACGTCATCGAAACCCTCGCGGTGCAGCGTGTGGAGGACCAGCAAGCGCTTGTGGTCGAACTCGACGATGTGGGTTTGCACCCAGACCTCGGTGCCGCGCTTCACTTCATGCAGGTAGTTGATATGCGCCTCCAGCGTGAACAGCGAATGGCCGCTTTGCCCTCGGCTGTCGGCATCCAGGCCGATACGCTCCATCAGCGCATCGGTGGCGTAGCTGAAGATCAGCAGGTAATAGGCGTCACGCAAATGGCCGTTGTAATCGACCCAGTCTTCGCCGATGGCGGTGCGGTAGGTGATCGCTGCGCTCATGTTGCGTTCCTCACTCGTCGAAGGCCAGGCCGTGCCTGGCCTTGCTGGTTTTAACGGCGTCCAGTACGGCCAGCAGGGTGTCGTCGCGGTAGCGTTCCAGCGCGGCGATGCTGCGCTCGCCCAGTTGCGCTGCAGTGCCGTCGACCACGTCGTCGATCAGGCGCTCGGTGAGATCGGGCGCCGGCAGGTAGGTCCAGGGCAACTGCAAGGCAGGTCCGAACTGCTGCATGAAGTGGCGCATGCCGGCATCGCCGCCGGCCAGGGTGTAGGTCAGGAAGGTGCCCATGAACGACCAGCGCAGGCCGGCGCCGAAGCGGATCGCGTCGTCGATTTCGCCGGTGCTGGCCACGCCGTCGTTGACCAGGTGCAAGGCCTCGCGCCAGAGCGCTTCGAGCAGGCGGTCCGCGATGAAGCCGGGCACCTCTTTGCGCACGTGCAGCGGGCGCATGCCGAGTGCGGTGTAGATCGCTTTGGCGGCTTCGATGGCTTCGGGGGCGGTGTGCCGACCGCCGACCACTTCCACCAGCGGCAGCAGGTACACCGGGTTGAACGGGTGGCCGACCACACAGCGTTCGGGACGGGTGGCCGATTCGTAGAACTCGCTGGGCAATAATCCCGAGGTACTGGAGGCGATGATCGCGTCGGGTTTGGCCGCGGCGCTGATGCGGGCGTGCAGGTCGAGCTTGAGGTCGAGGCGTTCGGGCGCGCTTTCCTGGATGAAGTCGGCGTCGCGTACGCAGGCTTCGATGGTGTCCACGAAGGTCAGTCGGCTTTGCGCGGCGCCGGGGGTCAGGCCTTGTTTCTCCAGCGCCGGCCAGGCGTTGGCGATGCGCTGGCGCAAGGCTCGTTCGGCGCCAGGGGCCGGGTCCCAGGCCACTACGTCCAGGCCGTGGGCCAGGGCGCGGGCGACCCAGCCGCTGCCGATGACGCCGCTACCCAGGGCGGCGAAGGTGTTGATCGTGGAGATGAAAGGCATGGCGAATCCTCTAGCGAAGCGGTGGCAGGGACGAGCGCCGGCCGAGCGGGCGCGGGCCCGCTCGCACGGCAGGGTCATCGGTCAATGGGGGTGAGTAGCGTTCAGCGGCGCTTGAGGCGCATCTTTTCCCGGCCTTCGGCAGGGCTGAGCACGCGGGCGCCCAGGCGCGAGACGATCTCCACCGCGCGTTCGACCAGTTGGCCGTTGCTGGCCAGCACGCCGCGGTCCAGGTACAGGTTGTCTTCCAGGCCTACCCGCACGTTGCCGCCGAGCAACACGGCCTGGGCCGCCATCGGCATCTGCATGCGGCCGATGCCGAAGCCTGCCCAGGTGGCGCCGGCCGGCAGGTTGTCGACCATCGCCTTCATGGTCGCGGTGTCGGCCGGTGCGCCCCAGGGAATGCCCAGGCACAGCTGGAACAGTGGGTCGTCGAGCAGGCCTTCCTTGATCATCTGCTTGGCGAACCACAGGTGGCCGGTGTCGAAGATCTCCAGTTCGGCCTTGACCCCCAGTTCGGTGATGCGCTTGGCACCGGCGCGCAGTTGCGCCGGGGTGGAGACGTAGATCGAGTTGCCATCGCCGAAGTTGAGGGTGCCGCAGTCGAGCGTGCAGATGTCCGGCAGCAGCGCCTCCACGTGGGCCAGCCGCTCCAGTGGGCCGATCAGGTCGGTGCCGCTGCCGAAGTCCATGGGCGATTCGCCCGGGCCGATCTCCAGGTCGCCGCCCATGCCGGCGGTGAGGTTGACGATGATGTCCACGTCGGCTTCGCGGATGCGTTCCATGACCTCGCGGTACAGCGCCACGTCGCGGCTGAAGCGGCCGGTGTGCGGGTCGCGCACATGGCAGTGCACCACGGTGGCGCCGGCCTTGGCCGCCTCCACGGCGGCGGCGGCGATCTGTTGCGGCGTGACGGGCACCAGGTGGCTTTTGCTGGCGGTGTCGCCGGCGCCGGTGAGGGCGCAGGTGATGATGATGTCGTGGTTCATGGGGCGAACTCCTTGGCGCGGTCGGGTGCGTGTCGGGGAAAAGATGGTCGTGGTCCGGGTGTAAGGGCAGTGCGCTCTCAGCGGCGCAGTCACGCGCCTGTGGAGGGGGCCGGTTCGGCGCCCCGATCAGCCGCGACAGCCGGCAACGCCGGCCCACATCAGTTACCGCGATTCCTCTGTAGAAATGCATCGCTTGAACTGGGCCGGCGTTGCCGGCCATCGCGGCTAAAGCCGCTCCTACAGGTGGGGCGTTGTCGGCCATCGCGGCTAATCGGAGCGCCGGACTGGCCGCTTCCACGGGGGCAGCGTTGCCAAGTGTTGGGTGCACTTCCAGGCACGGCGAGCTACAGCGCCGGTTTGCCGTCGAAGGTGGTGACGCCTTCGAGCCAGCGGGTCTTGTCCTGCGGATGGTCCTTGAGCCACTGGCGCGCCGAGTCGAGCGGGTTCTTGCGGTCGAGCAGCGGCTGCATCATGCGGCTCTCGTCCTCGGCGCTGAAGGTCAGGTTGCTCAGCAGACGGTAGGCGTTGGGGCAGCGCTCGGCATAGTCCGGCGCGGTGACGGTCCACACCGTGGCACGGCCCTCGTCGGGCCCCATCGCGCCTTCGCTGTCGGCCAGGTAGACCATGCCGCCCTTGACGTTGACGTTCATCGGGTGCGGCTTCCAGCCGAAGAACACCACCGCCTCTTGGCGCCGAATCGCACGGTCCACCGCGGCGAGCATGCCGGCCTCGCTGGACTCGACCAAGGTGAACCCCGCCAGGCCGAACCGATTCGTGTCGATCATTGCCTTGATCTGCGTATTGGCCCCCGAACCCGGTTCGATCCCGTAGATCTTGCCGCCCAGCTCCTGCTTGAATTTTTGAATGTCGGCGAACCGCTTCAGGCCTTTGTCGGCCAGGTACTGCGGTACGGCAAGGGTGGCGCGGGCATCGTCCAGGCTGGGCTTGTCGAGCACCTTGACCTGGCCGGCGTCGACGAAGGGGGTGATGGTCTTGGTCATGATCGGGTTCCAGTAACCCAGGAACAGGTCCAGGCGCTGGTCGCGGATGCCGGCGAAGATGATCTGTTGCGAAGCGCTGGTCTGCTTGGTGCGATAGCCCAGATCGTCGAGCAGCACCTGGGCCATGGCGCTGGTGGCGATGACGTCGGTCCAGTTGACCACGCCCATGCGCACGTCCTTGCACACGGCGGGCTCGGCGGCGAATGATGGGGCGGACAACAGGCTGCCCAGGACAAGGGGTAAGCAATAGCGGCGGATCGAGCGGTGCATGGTGGCTCTCCATCGGCAGGGCGTTTTTGTGCGACCGGCCTCTGCGGACCGTGAATACACGCTACGCTGGCAACTCGACGGGCAAGCGCACGCTGGCGACGAGGATTTGCACTGTGGCGACCACTTGTGTTTTCGGTGTGGCCTGAAGACCCATCCGAACGCGCCAGCGAACGGCCTGGACCGGTGTGGTCAATCGTTCTGGCGCAGCCGTGCCCCTCCACCGACACACCTCAGAGGCCGAGATGCCCGACACCATCGATTTGCTGCTACTGCCGGGCTTCTCGGCCATGGGCTTCATCAGCGCCATCGAGCCATTGCGCGTGGCCAATCGCTTTCGCGGTGCGCTGTACCGGTGGCGGGTGCTGAGCCTGGACGGTGGCGCGATCGAGGCCAGCAACGGCATGTCGGTGAACGCCGACCAGGCACTGGAGGAGGGCGACGCGGGGCGCCTGCTGCTGGTGATCGCCGGCTTCGAGCCGCTGCGCCATTTCGGCCCGGCGTTGCAGCAGGCGCTGCGCAAGCGTGACCATGCTGGCGTGGTGCTCGGCGGCATCGACACCGGGGCGATGGTGCTGGCCGAAGCCGGCCTGCTCGATGGCCACCGCGCGACCTTGCACTGGGAGGCGCTCGAGGTTTTCCGTGAGCGCTATCCGCGCTTGCAGGCCACCCAGGAACTCTTCGAAATCGACCGTCGGCGCATCACGTGCGCGGGTGGCACGGCATCGATCGATCTGATGCTCGACCTCATCGCCCAGGCCCATGGCAGCGCCTTGGCGGTGCAGGTGTCGGAGCAGTTCGTGCTCGGGCGCATCCGCCCACGACAGGACCACCAACGCATGGAAATCGCCGCCCGCTACGGCATCGGTAACCGCAAGCTCGTACAGGTGATCGGTGAAATGGAAAGGCATCTCGAGACACCCCTGGGCACGCTGGAACTGGCCGCCCGGGCGTTGATCACGCGGCGCCAGTTGGAGCGTCTGTTCCGGCTGCACCTGGACGAAACGCCCAGCGGTTTCTACCTCGGCCTGCGGCTGGACAAGGCGCGGCTGCTCCTGGCGCAGACGCAGATGAGCATCACCCAGATCAGCCTGGCGTGCGGTTTCGAACTGCCGTCGTACTTCACGCGATGTTACAAGCGACGTTTCGGGCACTGCCCGCGTGTGGGGCGGCAGGGAGGCTTGACTTCGGTCGCGACGTCAAAGCTCGTCGAGGTTCGATAGCGCCTGCAAGCGCGCTTCGAGCTTTTCGCGCCAGCGCTCGAACGCCGGCCGCTCGAGCTTCGCACCCAAATGCTCCAGTTCGACGATCAGCCGTGTGCGCGGGCGCTCGGGATCGGTCTTGCAGTGCATATGGAAGAGGATTGCCACGGGTGTGTCGTCGCTGTGCATGTCGAAATCGATGTTCAACCGCGAGCAGGCTGTCCGCGCGGTGAGCAGGGCGAGGTCGGCTTGGCGCAACCCTGCCATGAGGTCGCTGGCGACCCGCACGAAAGCCAGGTTGGCTGGCTGGGGTGCCGGAATCAGGCCTGCGAAGACGTCTTCGAATACGGCATCGGTCGGGGTGAAGGGAAGACGCCGGACGGTCCGCTCGAATAGCGTGACCTCACTGCTTTCCAATGTCTGCAAATAGCACTCGAACCAGGCTTTACCCTCGCGTTGCCGATCGAAGGCCTGGTCGGCCGTCAGTTGTGCCAGGCGCAAGCAACTGTGCAAGCCCTCGTGGTGCTCCGAGAAAGATGACGGCGGCATGCAGGTAGGTGCCTTTGTGCGAAGGGGTACTTGGCGCCCCGAAAGGCGCCAAGTCAGGGGCTTCAGATATCCAGTGCCAGGATATCCGCTGCCTGGCTGGCCAGCTTCTGACGCACAGCGTCGCGCATGGCGTCGAAGTGACGAACGCTGAACGAGCCCTGCTGGGACGCGCGGTAGACGCGGGTATTGGACTTGTCGATGAGGCGGCCGGCCAGGTCACCGGTTTTTTCGGCCTTCTCGTAGCTGAGTTGAACACTGGTCATGTGCATGATCGGCAAGCCCTGCGGGCTCATCTCGCATGCCGAAATCTGCACGGTGCTGGATTTGCCCGACACGCTCAGGCTGCTTTGTTCGAGCAGTTGCTGAGCCTTGGGGGTGCGCACGATCACTTCGAACGAGCGACGCACGCTGTGGCACAGGCGATGCGAAGCGCCTATCTGCACCGTAACGATTTGCGGCAGCAGCGTCGCCAGGGTGTGGGTGTCCTTGTCCAGGGCCTCTTCGACGTGGGCAGCGCCGGTCAGGGTCCAGCCGAACTTGCCCAGGCCATCGTTGTAGAAGTTGTACCACTCGCGTTGCTGGGTCTCCTTGTCGAACTTCTTGTTCGCCGACAGGTTCATCAGGCGCATGCCGTCGAGGACGTCTTCGGCCACGCTGGCAGGTACGTCAGGGGCGAAGATGCATACGGTGTTGGCGACCATCACGGCACGCGCTTCGCCTTCTTTTTTCAAGGCGGCGATGGCGCTGTCCATATCGTTTTTGCTGAGGCTCGTTGTCATGTTCTGCTTCCCGGTCATGGAGTGAAGGCACCTCGGGTGACGTGCCAGGAGCGCATCCTAGGAAGCGACGGCCAGCACCATAAGCACCAAACGTTTCCATGTGAAGCGGACCGGCTACGGCTGCCCCAGCGACTGCAGGTATTCGGAACGATCGTCGCTGCGCTGCGCCAGACAGGTGTTCCACGCCGCTTCGAAAGCCTCGCTGCCGGGCTTTTCGGCATAGGTTTCGACCTTGCAGTCGGCATCGCGCAGCTGTGTCCACAGCGTCTGCGCTGCTTGCAGGCGAATGGCCAGTTCGCGCGCTTGGGAAGGCTGCCCGTCCGCTTGTTCGTTGACGCGTTGAAGCAGTTCGTCGAGCGCCGTCTTCAATTCGCGCTCGGCCGTCTGCCGGTTGAACGCAGCGCAGGCCTGGGCCTGCTGCTCGGTGTCGACGGTGTCGCACGGCGTGCTGTCTTCCTCGCCGGCCTGGGCACCCATCATCACGCCCATCAGAGCCAGCCATGCCATCGCTTTCATCGGGTTTCTCCAGGTCCATCGGTGAGCGGTCGGGCGATTCTGGCAGAGGGTCGGCAAGGCCGGTAGACGACATGGCCAATCTTCATCGAAAACGACCTCAGAGGCGTTATCGAGACTGGCTCTCATCGCCGCAGCCCGCGCCGGAGCGCCCTTTGTCGGGCCTTGACGCTTTCGGCAAACCCCCTGTCGTTTTTGCATCGGGGCGTCGCAAGTGACAGGCATATGCTGCCCCCAAAGCGTCGGCACAAGCCTTGGCGCCAACACTCGATAAAAGGGGACAGCCTGATGAGCCCAGCCGAACTTCACGCCGACAGCATCGTCATCGACGGCCTGATCATCGCCAAGTGGGATCGCGAACTGTTCGAAGACATGCGCAAGGGCGGCCTGACTGCCGCCAACTGCACGGTATCGGTCTGGGAAGGCTTCAAAGCGACCGTCGACAGCATCGCGGCGAGCCAGAAACTCATTCGCGAAAACAGCGACCTGGTGATGCCGGTGCGCACCACCGCCGACATCCGCAAAGCCAAGGAGCAGGGCAAGACCGGCATCCTCTTCGGCTTCCAGAACGCCCATGCCTTCGAAGACCAGATCGCCTATGTGGAGATCTTCAAGCAGCTGGGCGTGGGCATCGTACAGATGTGCTACAACACCCAGAACCTGATCGGTACCGGCTGCTACGAACGCGATGGCGGGCTGTCGGGCTTCGGCCGCGAGATCGTCGCCGAGATGAACCGCGTCGGCATCATGTGCGACCTGTCCCACGTCGGCTCCAAAACCAGCGAGGAGGTCATCCTCGAATCCAAGAAGCCGGTCTGCTACTCGCATTGCCTGCCGTCGGGGCTCAAGGAGCACCCGCGCAACAAGTCCGATGAAGAACTGAAGTTCATCGCCGACCACGGCGGTTTCGTCGGTGTGACCATGTTCGCGCCGTTCCTGGCCAAGGGCATCGACTCGACCATCGACGACTACGCCGAGGCCATCGAGTACACCATGAACATCGTCGGTGAGGACGCCATCGGCATCGGCACCGACTTCACCCAGGGTCATGGCAAGGAATTCTTCGAATACCTGACCCACGACAAGGGCTACGCCCGCCGCCTGACCAGCTTCGGCAAGATCATCAACCCGCTGGGCATCCGCACCGTGGGCGAGTTCCCCAACCTGACCGAGACCCTGCTCAAGCGCGGCCACTCCGAGCGCGTGGTGCGCAAGATCATGGGCGAGAACTGGGTGAATGTGCTTAAGGATGTGTGGGGGGAATAGGCGCGTTGGGGCGGCGTCGCCGCCCATCGCGGCTGAAGCCGCTCCCACAGGTCCGAGTAGGGCTGGACTGCTCTTACAGAATCGGCGTGGTGGCTTCAGTGGCGTAGAGCGGCACCGTAGCCGTGGAGCCATATGAAGATCACTGTAGGAGCGGCTTCAGCCGCGATGGGCCGCACAGCGGCCCCAGAACAGCCACCTCGATAACCCCAGCCGAACCCACGCAAGCGCCTCCCCGAACACCGCTTCAAACCAAAAGCCACACCGGCTTTTGCACCCCAATAAAAATTTCTGGAGTTGAGTTTCCATGGCCAAGATCGCCCCGCAATTGCCAATCGAAGTCGACAGCGAGACCGGTGTCTGGACCAGCGACGCCTTGCCGATGCTGTACGTGCCGCGGCATTTCTTCGTCAACAACCACATGGGCATCGAAGAAGTCCTGGGCGCCGACAAGTACGCCGATATCCTCTACAAGGCCGGTTACAAGTCCGCCTGGCACTGGTGCGAGAAGGAAGCCGAATGCCATGGCCTGGAAGGCAAGGCGGTATTCGAACACTACATGAAGCGTTTGAGCCAGCGCGGCTGGGGCCTGTTCGAGATCCAGTCCATCGACCTCGACAAGGGCACCTGCGAAGTCAAGCTCAAGCACTCGGCCTTCGTCTACGTGTATGGCAAGTGCGGCCGCAAGGTCGACTACATGTTCACCGGCTGGTTCGCCGGCGCCATGGACCAGATCCTCGCTGCCCGTGGCAGCAACATCCGCACCGTAGCCGAACAGGTCTACGGCGGGTCCGAAGAAGGCCACGAAGATGGCCTGTTCGTTACAAAGCCGTTGTAAGCCGGAGAAACCGTCATGGCCTTCGAAGCAATGTTCCAGCCGATCCAGATCGGCAAACTGACCATCCGTAACCGCGTGCTCAGCACCGCCCACGCCGAGGTGTACGCCACCGACGGCGGGATGACCACCGACCGTTACGTCAAGTATTACGAAGAGAAGGCCAAGGGCGGCATCGGCATGGCGATCTGCGGCGGCTCGTCCGTCGTGGCCATCGACAGCCCGCAGGAGTGGTGGGCCTCGGTCAACCTGTCGACCGACCGCATCATCCCGCACTTCCAGAACCTCGCCGACGCCATGCACAAGCACGGCGCCAAGATCATGATCCAGATTACCCACATGGGCCGGCGCTCGCGCTGGGACGGCTTCAACTGGCCGACCCTGATGTCGCCCTCCGGCGTGCGCGAGCCGGTGCACCGTGCCACCTGCAAGACCATCGAGCCGGAAGAGATCTGGCGGGTGATCGGCAACTACGCCCAGGCCGCGCGCCGGGCCAAGGAAGGCGGCCTGGACGGCGTCGAACTGTCGGCCGTGCACCAGCACATGATCGACCAGTTCTGGAGCCCGCGGGTCAACAAGCGTACCGACGAATGGGGCGGCAGCTTCGAAGGCCGCATGAAGTTCGGTATGGAAGTGCTCAAGGCCGTACGCGCCGAGGTCGGCGACGATTTCTGCGTGGGCATGCGCATCTGCGGCGACGAATTCCATCCCGACGGCCTCAGCCACGAGGACATGAAGCAGATCGCCGCGTACTACGACGCCACCGGCATGGTCGACTTCTTCGGTGTGATCGGCTCGGGTTGCGATACCCACAACACCCTGGCCAACGTCATCCCGAACATGAGCTACCCGCCCGAACCGTTCCTGCACCTGGCGGCCGGCATCAAGGAAGTGGTCAAGGTGCCGGTGCTGCACGCGCAGAACATCAAGGACCCCAACCAGGCCCAGCGCATCCTCGAAGGCGGCTACGTCGACATGGTCGGCATGACCCGCGCGCACATGGCCGACCCGCACCTGATCGCCAAGATCAAGATGGGGCAGGTGGACCAGATCAAGCAGTGCGTCGGCGCCAACTACTGCATCGACCGCCAATACCAGGGCCTGGACGTGCTGTGCATCCAGAACGCCGCGACCTCCCGTGAGTACATGGGCGTGCCGCACATCATCGAGAAGAGCAGCGGCGCCAAGCGCAAAGTGGTGGTGGTCGGTTGCGGCCCCGCCGGCATGGAAGCGGCCCGCGTGGCGGCCGAGCGCGGCCACGACGTGACCGTGTTCGAGAAGAAGGAACAGATCGGCGGGCAGATCATCACCGCCTCGAAGGCGCCGCAGCGCGACCAGATCGCCGGCATCACCCGCTGGTACCAGCTGGAGTTCGCCCGCCTGAAGATCGACCTGCGCCTGGGCACGGCCGCCGATGTGGCGACCATCCAGGACCTGCGCCCGGACATCATCGTGCTGGCCAACGGCGGCCATCCGTTCGTCGAGCAGAACGAGCACTGGGGCGCCGCCGAAGGTTTGGTGGTGAGCAGCTGGGACGTGCTCGACGGCAAGGTCGCGCCGGGCAAGAACGTGCTGGTCTACGACACCATCTGCGAGTTCACCGGTATGTCGGTGGCCGACTTCATCGCCGACAAGGGCAGCCAGGTCGAGATCGTCACCGACGACATCAAGCCGGGCGTGGCCATGGGCGGTACGACCTTCCCGACCTACTACCGCAGCATGTATCCCAAGGAAGTGATCATGACCGGCGACATGATGCTGGAAAAGGTCTACCGCGAGGGCGACAAGCTGGTGGCGGTGCTCGAGAACGAGTACACCGGCGCCCGCGAAGAGCGGGTGGTCGACCAGGTGGTGATCGAGAACGGTGTGCGTCCCGACGAGCAGCTGTACTACGCGCTCAAGGAAGGTTCGCGCAACAAGGGCCAGATCGACGTCGAAGCCCTGTTCGCGATCCAGCCGCAGCCGATCCTCAGCCAGCCGGGCGAGGGCTACCTGCTGTATCGCATCGGTGACTGCGTGGCGCAGCGTAACGTGCATGCGGCGATCTATGACGCGCTGCGCCTGTGCAAGGACTTTTGATCGAGCCCGGCTTGGCGGGGCGGACTTTCGAGTGAGCGGGTTCACCTGCTGCTGCGGCCCGCGCGAACGCCGCCATCGCTGGCGGAACTGGCCCCCTGTGGGAGCGGCTTCAGGGTTCGCGTCCACCGTTATGCATATCGCCATCACTGGCGGAACTGGCTCCCTGTAGGAGCGGCTTCAGCCGCGAAAGCGTCAGCATTGAAAACGCTGTTGTCTGATCTGACGCTTTCGCGGCTGAAGCCGCTCCCACAGGGTCCGCGCCGCGTTTTAGGGCGGCGCAAGCAACCAGCTGTTGTGGGAGTTACCCATGTTGAACACCCTGATACCCATCCTGCTGTTCGCGGCGCTCGCCCTGGCCGTGCTCGGCGCCGTGCGCCGCGTGCGCATGTGGCGCCGCGGCAGGCCTTCGCCGGTCAACCTGATCGGCGGCCTGCTGGCCATGCCGCGCCGCTATCTGGTGGACCTGCACCATGTGGTCGGGCGCGACAAGTACATCTCCAATACCCACGTGGCCACCGCTGGCGGCTTCGTGCTGTCGGCAGCGTTGGCGATCCTGGTGCACGGCTTCGGCCTGCAGAGCAGGATCCTCGGCTACGCGCTGCTGGTGGCCACGCTGGTTATGTTCACCGGTGCCATCTTCGTCTACCGCCGCCGTATCGATCCGCCCGCGCGCCTGTCCAAAGGCCCGTGGATGCGCCTGCCGAAAAGCCTGCTGGTGTTCGCCGCGAGCTTCTTCATCGCAACCTTGCCGGTGGCCGGCATTCTGCCGGCCAATACCGGCGGCTGGATCATGGTCGCCGTGCTCGGGCTGGGCGTGCTGTGGGGCGTGTCGGAACTGTTCTTCGGCATGACCTGGGGCGGGCCGATGAAGCACGCTTTCGCCGGTGCCCTGCACCTGGCCTGGCACCGCCGTAGCGAGCGCTTCGGCGGCGGCCGTTCGACCGGCCTCAAGCCGCTCGACCTGGAAGACCCGGACGCGCTCCTTGGCGTGGAAAAGCCGGCCGACTTCACCTGGAACCAACTGCTGGGCTTCGACGCCTGCGTGCAGTGCGGCAAGTGCGAGGCCATGTGCCCGGCGTTCGCCGCCGGCCAGCCGCTGAACCCGAAAAAACTCATCCAGGACATGGTCGTAGGCCTGGCCGGTGGCACCGACGCCAAGTTCGCCGGCAGCCCGTATCCTGGTAAGCCGATTGGCGAGCACGGCGGCCATCCCCATCAGCCGATCGTCAACGGCCTGGTCGATGCCGAGACGCTGTGGTCGTGCACCACCTGCCGCGCCTGCGTCGAGGAATGCCCGATGATGATCGAGCACGTCGATGCCATCGTCGACATGCGTCGTCACCTGACCCTGGAAAAAGGCGCCACGCCGAACAAGGGCGCCGAGGTGCTGGACAACCTGATCGCCACCGACAACCCCGGCGGCTTCAACCCCGGTGGGCGGATGAACTGGGCGGCCGACCTCAACCTGACACTGCTGGCCGATGCGCAAAGCACCGAGGTGCTGTTCTGGGTCGGCGACGGCGCCTTCGACATGCGCAACCAGCGCACCCTGCGTGCCTTCGTCAAGGTGCTCAAGGCTTCGGGCGTGGACTTCGCCGTGCTTGGTCTGGAAGAGCGCGACAGTGGCGATGTGGCCCGACGCCTGGGCGATGAAGCGACCTTCCAGTCGCTGGCCAAGCGCAACATCCAGACCCTGGGTAAATACCGCTTCAAGCGCATCGTCACCTGCGACCCGCACAGCTTCCACGTGCTCAAGAACGAATACGGCGCGCTGGGCGGCGAGTACCTGGTGCAGCACCACAGCACCTACATCGCCGAACTGATCGCGCAGAACAAGCTCGATCTCGGCCAGCACAAGGGCGGCAGTGTCACCTACCATGATCCGTGCTATCTGGGCCGCTACAACGGCGAGTACGAAGCGCCGCGCGAGGTGCTCAGGGCTCTGGGCATCGAAGTGCGCGAGATGGAGCGTTCAGGCTTCCGCTCGCGTTGCTGCGGCGGTGGTGGTGGCGCGCCGATCACCGACATCCCCGGCAAGCAACGGATTCCTGACATGCGCATGGACGACATCCGCAGCACCGAGGCCGAAGTGGTCGCCGTGGGTTGCCCGCAATGCACGGCGATGCTCGAAGGTGTGGTGGAGCCACGCCCTTTGATCAAGGACCTGGCGGAACTGGTGGCCGACGTGCTGCTGGAAGCGCCTGCCCCTGCCGCCGCGGCCAAGCCGCAAGCGGCCAAACGTGAACCTGCGGAGGTGCATTGATGAGCGACCTCATCCGCCGCGACCCACGTGCCGAGTGGATCGCCCGTAACCGTCTGCATCCGCTGCATGCGGCGATGCAGACCCAGCAGACTAGCTGGATGGGCCCCAACGGCCTGATGCGCAAGAACACCCACGCCATCGCCGCCGGCTTCATGGGGCCGAACGGCCTCAAGCGCATCGACCGCAGCGGCGCCCAGCAGGGCACGGCCACCGGGGGCCGGCGCAGCGCCGCCGCCGAGGTGCAACTGCCGCTGCACCAGGTGCTGGAGCCGGCCTTCTACATCGCCGTGGTGCCGGACATGGTCGGTGGCCGCCTCGGTCCGCACGACCGCGACCTGCTCGGCCTGGCCCACAGCCTGGCCGGTCAGGACGGCGCGGTGCTGGCCATCGTCTTCGGCGAGCACAAGGAAACCGCCTTCGACACTGCCGGCGTGGACCGCCTGTTGGTGCTCGAGGGCGATGCCTACAAAGGCTATGCCCCGGAACAACTGGTGCAGGGCCTGCGCGCCGTGGACACGCAGTTCGCGCCGCGTCACTGGCTGCTGCCCGACACCCGCAACGGCGGTGGCGAGCTGGGCCGGCGTCTGGCCGCGGCCATGGGCGAGCGCCCGGCGACCCGCGTATGGCAGGTCAAGGACGATGAGTGCATCGGCCGTGCCGGTGCCGGCCAGCAGGACCTGCAACGTGGCATCGCACGGATCATCCTGGCCTCGTCGGAATGCTCGGACCCGGTCAGCGACACCCGCCACGAAGCCTTGCCGGTGGAACTGTCGGCATCGGTGGCGCGCAGCCTGTCGCGCATCGAAGACCTGGGCTCGGTAGCGGTCGACCCGGCCGCCATCGCCATGGCCGAAGCCGAGTTCATCGTCTCGGGCGGCAGCGGCATCAAGGACTGGGACCTGTACCACCGCGCCACCGCCGTACTCGGCGCCACCGAAGGCGCTTCGCGGGTGGCGGTGGACGATGGTTTCATGCCGCGCAACCGCCAGGTCGGGGCGACCGGGACCTGGGTCACGGCACGGGTGTACGTGGCCGTCGGCATCTCCGGCGCCGTCCAGCACTTGCAGGGCATCGCGGCCTGCGACAAGGTGGTGGCGGTGAACATGGACCCGGCCTGCGACATGATCAAACGCGCCGACCTGTCGATCATTGGCGACAGCACGGCGATTCTCCAGGCACTGATCGAAGCGGTGGAAAACTTCCGCAGCGGCGGCCAGCGCGATGCGGCTTGAGGGGACGAGCATGAGTACCAAAGTCATCAGCCTGGTTTCCATCGGCGCGCACCCCGGTTCCGGGCGTACCCGCCGCGCCGAGCAGGATGCCCGCGCGGTGGAGCTGGGTTTGCAACTGGCTGGCGAGCACCTGCAAGTGGTGCATGCGGGCGATCACCGTGAGCAAGCCCTGCGCGCCTATCTGGGCATGGGGCTGGACCATCTGGACGTGTTGGAGCAGCCGGCCGGCGCCGATGTCGTCGGCGTGCTCGGCGACTACTTGCGCGACGCGGGTGCGCAGCTGGTGCTGACCGGTAGCCAGGCGGAAACCGGCGAAGGCTCGGGCATGCTGCCGTTTCTGCTGGCGGAAAGACTGGGCTGGCCGTTGATCGTCGGCCTGGCGGCCGTCGAGTCCATCGACAACGGCACCGCCCTGGTGCTGCAGGCCTTGCCGCGCGGACAGCGGCGTCGCCTGAAAGTACGCTTGCCGTTGCTGGCGACCGTCGACAACGCCGCACCGACGCCACGGCAGAGCGCGTTCGGTCCGGCGCGCCGTGGCGTGCTGGCGGCGCGGGAAGTCCAGGTGGTCGAAGACGACTTGCTTGCCGACGCGCAACTGCAACCGGCCCGGCCAAGGCCCAAGCGCTTGAAGGTGATCAAGGCCAAGAGCGGCGCGGATCGGATGAAGGCGGCCACGGCAAAGGCCAGCGGTGGTGGCGGCAAGGTCTTGAAAGGCGTGACGGCGCAGGAAGGCGCCGAGGCCATCTTAAAATTGTTGGTGGAAGAGGGCGTCTTGCGTTGAATAGAAAGCAAGCAGGCATCTGACGTCGTGTTCGAGAGTGTCGTTCATCAAGGTGGTTGATCGCACAAACATCAATTTGTGCGTCAGCGTTTTCTGCCTGCCTTTTCCGGGCGTTTGCGAAATACCTAATATTTTTGGCAGTTATCCGTTCGAAACCTTTTTGATAGCGTAGGGTTTTCAAGCGAACAGGAATCTTCTGCCATGATCGAGGCACACACGACGCGCCAAATCGACTTGCAGCGCTCGAGCTCGAGCGGCAGACGTCGTGCACCTGGAGCTTATGGCCCCTATGGCGTGCAATCACATTGTGCGGGTCCGTTGTTGGGTTTCACTGGCGAACGGCACGATTGCCACGCGGGAGGCTACCATCTGGGCAATGGCCATCGAATGTACAGCCCCGTGATGATGCGGTTTGTCTCGAGTGACCGGCTTAGTCCTTTCGGTAAGGGTGGGATCAATGCCTACGCGTATTGCCTTAACGACCCCATCAATTGCACTGATCCGTCCGGCCGCTTCCCCATTTGGCTCTCGCCCGTGCGGAACATCGTTAGTGGCGTCCTGAACCTTGGTATCAGTGTGGTGAAGGCCTTCAGGGGGTATATGCAAGCGCAGGACTTTAATCTCAACACAGGATATCCAGGGACTCGCAGTGGAGTGGTGCCTAGCTTGATGTCCGAGAACATGGTTCCCCGATGGAGCACTCGCGACACCGTAGTGACGGCCGTTGGCAGTATCACTGCAACGATGGGCATCGGAACGTCGATAGGGCGTTTGTCGACACAGGGTTCGGACGCGCTGATGTGGATAGACACATCACTCGCCATGATTGCTACCGCAATGTCTGCGTATGAGCTCGTCACGATCGCCAGATTGCCTATGGATAGCCGTTACAACATTCACCTTCAGCAGGTGACAGGGGCGCCTGTATAAGACAGGCGTCCTTTCGCGCGATCGGTCTTTGCGACTGGCGCTACAGGTGTGATCGTGTAGGCCCATTGCCTGACTGCATTTGGCGGTGATGGCCTGGCACACCCAGCGTAAATGCGTTCGCCTCTCTGACGCTTCGGGGGCGAACAGTGCTGCGGATTTGATCAGGCAATGCGTGTGGCAGTGAGCGCCACACGTGCAGGGTCGCAGACCGCAAGCCACACCCATGAGTCTGCATGAGGACAAGGGTAGGCTGTGCGGGCCCACCGCATGAAACCGGATGGTCCTGATCACCACCCGTGGGAAAGTTTACTGCGCCTTGATTTCCTTCAGATAAGGCGCCGGCTCTGCGCCCAGGTTGTTCAACACCCGCTGGCTGTACCAGTCGATGAAGTTCACTACGCCGAACTCGTAGGTCTTGGAGTAGGGCCCCGGTTGATAGGCCGTAGAGTTGATCCCGCGCTGGTTCTCTTCGGCCAGGCGACGGTCCTGGTCGTTGGTGGCGTCCCAGACCTTGCGCATGTTCTCCGGGTCGTAGTCGACGCCCTCGACCGCATCCTTGTGCACCAGCCAGCGAGTGATGACCATCGACTCCTGGGCGCTGATCGGCCATACGGTGAAGACGATCATGTGGTCGCCCATGCAGTGGTTCCAGGCATGCGGCAGATGCAGGATGCGCATCGAGCCGAGGTCCGGGTTCTGGATGCGGCCCATGAGTTTCTTGCACGCCTGTTTGCCGTCCATGGTCATCGACACGGTGCCCTTGAGCAGCGGCATGCGCACGATGCGGTTACGCAGGCCATGGCTCTTGTGCAGGTACGGAATCTTCTCGGCTTCCCAGGCGGCCGAGCAGGCGGCGACCTGGTCCTTGAAGTCCTGGCTGGCACGTGGATCGTTGGTGTCGTCGAACTCTTGCAGGCTCTGCAGCAGCTCGGGGTGCGAACCGTTGCAGTGGTAGCACTCGCGGTTATTTTCCAGCACCAGTTTCCAGTTGGCCTTCTCGTACAACTTGGTTTGCACCGCGACCTTGGTGTTCTCCATGTCGTACGGTTCCATGTAGTGCTCGAGGGTCGCCAGGAACTCGTCGATGGCCGGCGGGTTTTCCGCCAGGCTGATGAAGATGTAGCCGCCCGCGGTCTTCACGTTGATCGGCTTGAGGCCGTACTGCTTCATGTCGAAGTCCGCGCCCATCTCCGTGCCGGCGAACAATAGGCGGCCGTCGAGTTCGTAGGTCCATTGGTGGTACGGGCACACCAGCTTGGCCACCTTGCCTTTTTCGTGCACGCACAGGCGCGAACCGCGGTGGCGGCAGACGTTGTGGAAGGCGTGCACCTTACCCTCGGTGCCGCGCACCACGATGATCGGGTTCTTGCCGATCTCGAGGGTCAGGTAATTGCCTTTGGCCGGGATTTCGCAGGTCATGCCGGCGATCAGCCATTCCTTGTGGAAGATCTCCTGCATGTCGATCTGGAACAGACGCTCGTCGGTATAGAAAGGCTGGGGCAGCGAATAGGTACGCTCGCGGTTCTGCAGCATCTCGGCGGTGGCCTTGCGTGCAGGTTCGAGTGGATCGCCCAGGCTCAGGGTTGCGGTGACGTCCATCATGTGGTTCCTCATGGCCTGAAACGGCCGGCGAAAGGTGGCTAATCGTTGTGGTGCTGCGTTGCCATCGGCCCGGCCGTCTTCGTGTGCAGCAGCCGGTGCATTTGCGGTGGAGTGTGCGATTAGTGCCGACGCGAACCGTATCCATGGACGACATGGCCCAATCTGATTCCGACGCGCCAGGCCTTGTCTCACGGGGCTGGTCGCGATAAGCACGCCGATGTCGCAGATAGGAAAGTGCGACCCTTCGGGCTTGAGCATCATCGCAACCATAAAAAGGCCGGTAGTCGGCCGCTGGAGATGATCATGTCCGAAACCTTCCTCAATCCGGTCACCACGCAGACCTGGGTCAACGGCCGCCACACCGTGCGCTGCGTCAAGGTCATCCAAGAGACCTGGGACGTGCGCACGTTCTGCTTCATGGCCGACGCGCCGATCATGTTCTTCTTCAAGCCCGGACAGTTCGTCACCCTGGAGCTGGAGATCGACGGTAAGCAGGTGATGCGCTCCTACACCATCTCCAGCTCGCCGTCCGTGCCCTACAGCTTCTCCATCACCGTCAAGCGGGTACCAGGCGGGCACGTGTCCAACCACCTGCACGACACTCTGCACGAAGGCCAGGAGCTGGCCGTGCATGGCCCGGTGGGGCTGTTCAACGCCATCGACTTCCCGGCCAGCAAGGTGCTCTACCTCTCCGGCGGCGTCGGCATCACCCCGGTGATGTCCATGGCGCGCTGGTTCTACGACACCAACGCCAACGTCGACATGGTCTTCGTGCACAGCGCGCGCACGCCCAAAGACATCATCTACCACCGCGAACTCGAGCAGATGGCCTCGCGCATTCCCAATTTCGGGCTGCACATCATCTGCGAGAAACATGGCCTGGGCGAACCCTGGGCCGGCTACCGCGGCTACCTCAACCAGCGCCTGCTGGAGCTGATGGCGCCTGACTACATGGAGCGCGAAATATTCTGCTGCGGTCCGACGCCGTACATGAACGCGGTCAAGCGCATGCTCGAAGGCGTCGGCTTCGACATGAGCCGCTACCACGAGGAATCCTTCGGTGCGACGCCGGCCGAAGACAAGGCCAATGCTGTCGAACAGGCCGAGCAGGCTGCCGATGCGCCGGAAGTGGACGATTCCGATCTGAATCTGGTGGAGTTCATCGGCAGCGAGAAGAGCATCCGCATCGCTCCCGGCGAAACCGTGCATGCGGCTGCGGCGAAAGTCGGCCTGATGATCCCCAAGGCCTGCGGCATGGGCATCTGCGGCACTTGCAAGGTGCTCAAGCTGGGTGGCGAGGTGGAGATGGAGCACAACGGCGGCATCACCGAGGAAGACGAGGCCGAGGGTTACATCCTGTCCTGCTGCAGCGTGCCCAAGGGTGATGTGCGTATCGACTATTGAGGTCAGCAGTCCGTTGTCGCCTGGTGCTGCCCTGCAGGCCCAATGGCTACGATCGGTTTCGGTCAGATGCTTGAACGACGCCTGAAGTGGGGCGGCGCTGCCGCCCGTCGCAACTGGTCGATCAATGGTGGCGCTTTTCGGGAACATGTTGCGCGATGTCAGGTCAATGGGCCGCTTGAACCCGTCGTACCGATATTAATTGGCGAGGCCGCGCACTTTTCTTTATCGTAGGCGCCCTTTGCAACAACCCCGAGATAGAGCCATGTTGGAAGCCTCCCTTAATCAGATCGAGCAACTGGTCAACGACCTGCTGCACAAGAACACCCAACTGACCGAGCAGAACGCCGCGCTCGGCCAGGAGCTGGCCCAGGTCAAGGAAGAGAACGAAACCCTGCAGCTGTCGTTGATGGAGCAGGAAGAAAAGCAGGGCGCCACTACCTCGCGTCTGCAAGCGTTGCTCGAGCGCGCAGGTGCCGGCACCGTCGGCGCATGAGCTACTACTCGCGTCAGGAGCAGCCGGTGAACGTGGTGTCGATCCTGGGCGTCGACTACTCGATCAAGGCGCCGGAGGGGCAGGAAGACACCCTCAGCCAAGCGGCGCGTATGCTCAACACCGCCTTGAGCGACACCAAGCGCCAATACCCGACCTTGATCGGCGACAAGCTGCTGGTGCTGGCGGCACTGAACCTCTGTTCGCAACAGCTCGAACTGCAGCAGGCGCATCAGCAGACCCTGGCGCGGACCCAGGCGCAGCTCGACGCCACGGTCAATGCCATCAGCCGTACCATCGCCGACCAGTGAGCATGGGTCGCGCTACCGATAGGGATTCGGCCTGAGTCGTTCAGGCCATCCCGTTGCAAAAACCTGCCGCGCAGAGTGCGGCTGAACGATCCCAGGCAGTGTCTCAGCCCGCGACGATCGCGCAGATGTCCGCCGCCAGTTCCCGTACGCGGTCTTCCCGCGTATCCCACGAACACATGAACCGCGCGCCGCCGCTACCGATGAAGGTGTAGAAGCGCCAGCCCCGTTCGCGCAGACGCTCCAGCGCCGCTTCCGGCATTTGCAGGAACACGCCGTTGGCCTCCACCGGGAACATCAGTTCCACACCAGGCAAGTCGCTGACCAGCGAGGCGAGCAGCTGCGCGCAGTGGTTGGCGTGGGTGCCATGGCGCAGCCAGGCGCCGTCTTCCAGGATGCCCACCCAGGGCGCGGACAGATAACGCATCTTCGAGGCCAGCTGGCCGGCCTGCTTGCAGCGGTAGTCGAAGTCCCGCGCCAGGTCGTGGTCGAAGAACAGGATCGCTTCGCCCACCGCCATGCCGTTCTTGGTGCCGCCGAAGCACAGCACGTCGACCCCGGCCTTCCAGGTCAGCTCGGCCGGCGAATGGCCGAGGAAGGCGCAGGCGTTGGTGAAGCGTGCGCCGTCCATGTGCAGGTGCAGGCCCAGTTCCTTACAGGTGGCGCTGATCGCCGCGAGTTCGTCGGGACGGTAGACGGTGCCCACTTCGGTGGCCTGGGTGAGGGTCACCACGCGCGGCTTGGGATAGTGGATGTCCTGGCGCTTGAGCGCGACTTCGCGGATCGCCTCGGGCGTCAGCTTGCCGGCCACGGTCTGCGCCGTGAGCAGCTTCGAGCCGTTGGAGAAGAACTCCGGCGCGCCGCATTCGTCGGTCTCGACGTGGGCGGTTTCCGAGCAGATCACGCTGTGAAAGCTCTGGCACAGCGACGCCAGGGCGAGCGAGTTGGCCGCAGTGCCGTTGAAGGCGAAGAACACCTCGCAGTCGGTTTCGAACAGGCGGCGGAAATGGTCGGCAGCCTGCTGCGTCCATTGGTCGTCGCCGTAGGCGCGTTCATGGCCCTGGTTGGCCCGGTCCATGGCGGCCCAGGCCTCTGGGCAGATGCCCGAATAGTTATCGCTGGCAAATTGTTGGCTGTTATCTGGCATGGCCTTGTCCTGTGAGCGAGGCAGCCAGCACTCTAAACCATCCGTGCGGCACCCAGGCACAGCCCCGGCAAAAAAGGTTCCGTTCGGCAATGTCGTAAACGCGCCATTGCAAGGCGTGCGCAGGCATCTGATTCGCCCGTCCCGGCCATACCATCGCCACAAAGGGTCATTGAACCCTCAAGACAAAAAACGATCGCTGCCGGGAGATACACGATGTTCAGCAAGCAAGACCAGATCCAGGGTTATGACGATGCACTGCTGGCGGCGATGGATGCCGAGGAACAGCGTCAGGAAGACCACATCGAGCTGATCGCCTCGGAAAACTACACCAGCAAACGTGTGATGCAGGCCCAGGGCAGCGGTCTGACCAACAAGTACGCCGAAGGCTACCCAGGCAAGCGTTACTACGGCGGTTGCGAGCACGTCGACAAGGTCGAGGCGCTGGCCATCGAACGTGCCAAACAGCTGTTCGGCGCCGACTACGCCAACGTCCAACCGCACTCGGGTTCCTCGGCCAACAGCGCTGTGTACCTGGCCCTGCTGCAAGCCGGCGACACCATCCTGGGCATGAGCCTGGCCCACGGCGGCCACCTGACCCACGGCGCCAAGGTCTCTTCTTCGGGCAAGCTGTACAACGCCGTGCAGTACGGCATCGACACCACCACCGGCCTGATCGACTACGACGAAGTCGAGCGCCTGGCCGTCGAACACAAGCCGAAGATGATCGTCGCCGGCTTCTCGGCCTACTCGAAAACCCTCGACTTCCCACGTTTCCGCGCCATCGCCGACAAGGTCGGGGCGCTGCTGTTCGTCGACATGGCCCACGTCGCCGGCCTGGTCGCCGCCGGCCTGTACCCCAACCCGATTCCGTTCGCCGACGTGGTCACCACCACCACCCACAAGACCCTGCGCGGTCCGCGCGGTGGCCTGATCCTGGCCAAGTCGAACGAAGAGATCGAGAAGAAGCTCAACGCCGCCGTATTCCCCGGCGCCCAGGGCGGTCCGCTGATGCACGTCATCGCCGGCAAGGCGGTGTGCTTCAAGGAAGCGCTGGAGCCAGGCTTCAAGGCCTACCAGCAGCAAGTGATCGACAACGCCCAGGCCATGGCCAAGGTGTTCGTCGAGCGCGGCTACGACGTGGTCTCCGGCGGCACCGACAACCACCTGTTCCTGGTCAGCCTGATCCGTCAGGGCCTGACCGGCAAAGACGCCGACGCCGCCCTGGGCCGTGCCCACATCACCGTCAACAAGAACGCCGTACCCAACGATCCGCAATCGCCGTTCGTGACCTCGGGCCTGCGCATCGGCACCCCGGCCGTCACCACCCGTGGCTTCAAGGTCGCCGAATGCGTGCTCCTGGCCGGCTGGATCTGCGACATCCTCGATCACCTGGGTGACGCAGACATCGAAGCCGACGTGGCCAAGCGCGTCTCCGACCTGTGCGCCGATTTCCCGGTTTACCGCTGAGGGAGCAAGACACCATGAAACGTTACTCAGGCTTCGGCCTCTTCAAGCACTCCCTCAGCCACCACGAAAACTGGCAGCGCATGTGGCGCACGCCGACCCCTAAGAAGGTCTACGACGTGGTCATCGTCGGCGGTGGCGGGCATGGTCTGGCGACCGCCTACTACCTGGCCAAGGAACACGGCATCACCAACGTGGCGGTGATCGAGAAGGGTTACCTGGGCGGCGGCAACACCGCCCGTAACACCACCATCGTGCGTTCCAACTACCTCTGGGACGAATCGGCCAAGCTCTACGAGCACGCCATGAAGCTGTGGGAAGGGCTGTCGCAGGACATCAACTACAACGTGATGTTCTCCCAGCGCGGCGTCTACAACCTGTGCCACACCTTGCAGGACATCCGTGATTCGGAGCGCCGGGTCAACGCCAACCGCCTCAACGGCGTGGACGGCGAGCTGCTCAACACCGAGCAGGTGGCGGCCGAGATCCCGTACCTGGACTGCTCGAAGAACACCCGCTACCCGATCCTCGGCGCGACCATCCAGCGCCGTGGCGGCGTGGCCCGTCACGACGCCGTGGCCTGGGGCTACGCCCGTGCCGCCGACGCCCTGGGCGTCGACCTGATCCAGCAGACCGAAGTGATCGGCTTCCGCAAGGAAAACGGCGCGGTGATCGGCGTGGAAACCAACAAGGGCTTCATCGGCGCCAAGCGCGTCGGCGTGGTCACCGCCGGTAACTCCGGGCACATGGCCAAGCTGGCCGGCTTCCGTCTGCCGCTCGAGTCGCACCCGCTGCAAGCGCTGGTTTCCGAACCGATCAAGCCCATCATCGACAGCGTGATCATGTCCAACGCCGTACACGGCTACATCAGCCAGTCCGACAAGGGTGACCTGGTGATCGGCGCCGGTATCGACAGCTGGGTCGGCTACGGCCAGCGCGGTTCGTATCCGGTGATCGAGCACACCATGCAGGCGATCGTGGAGATGTTCCCGATCCTCTCGCGCGTGCGCATGAACCGGCAGTGGGGCGGCATCGTCGACACCTGCCCGGACGCCTGCCCGATCATCTCCAAGACCCCGGTCAAGAACCTGTTCTTCAACTGCGGTTGGGGCACCGGCGGCTTCAAAGCGACGCCCGGTTCGGGCAACGTCTTCGCCGCGAGCCTGGCCAAAGGCGAGATGCACCCGCTGGCCAAGCCGTTCTCCATCGACCGTTTCTACAACGGCGCGCTGATCGACGAACACGGCGCTGCGGCCGTCGCCCACTAATTCGGAGACAACCTTCATGTTGCACATTTTCTGTCCCCATTGCGGCGAGCTGCGCTCCGAGGAAGAGTTCCACCCGGCTGGCCAGGCGCACATCGCCCGCCCGCTGGACCCGGCTGCCTGCACCGACGAAGAGTGGGGCACCTACATGTTCTTCCGCGACAACTTCCGCGGCATCCACCATGAACTGTGGGATCACGTCGCCGGCTGCCGCCAGTACTTCAACATGACCCGCGACACCGAGACCTACGAGATCCTGGAAACCTACAAGATCGGCGAACAGCCCAAGGTGACCGCGCGCGAACACACACCCGCGAAATCGGCGGCCGTCAACGAACGGGGAGAAAACGCATGAGCCAGACCTATCGCCTCTCCAGCGGTGGCCGCGTCGACCGCAGCAAGGTGCTGAACTTCACCTTCAACGGCAAGAGCTACCAGGGTTACGCCGGCGACAGCCTGGCCGCCGCCCTGCTGGCCAACGGCGTCGACATCGTCGGCCGCAGTTTCAAATACTCGCGCCCGCGCGGCATCATCGCCGCCGGTACCGAAGAGCCGAACGCCATCCTGCAATTGGGTTCGAGCGAAGCCACGCAGATCCCGAACGTGCGCGCGACCCAACAGCCGCTGTACTCGGGCCTGGTCGCCACCAGCACCAACGGCTGGCCGAACGTCAACAGCGACATGATGGGCATTCTGGGCAAGGTCGGCGGCAGCATGATGCCGCCCGGTTTCTACTACAAAACCTTCATGTACCCCAAATCCTTCTGGATGACCTACGAGAAGTACATCCGCAAGGCCGCAGGCCTGGGCCGTTCGCCGTTGCAGAACGATCCCGACACCTACGACTACATGAACCAGCACTGCGACGTGCTGATCGTCGGCTCCGGCCCTGCCGGCCTGTCGGCTGCGCTGGCCGCCGCCCGCAGCGGCGCCCGCGTGATCCTCGCCGACGAACAGGAAGAGTTCGGTGGCAGCCTGCTCGACACCCGTGAAACCCTCGACGGCAAACCGGCCGCCGAGTGGGTCGCCAGCGTCATCGCCGAGCTGCAGGGCCTGCCCGACGTGACCCTGCTGCCACGGGCCACGGTCAACGGCTACCACGACCACAATTTCCTCACCATCCACGAGCGCCTCACCGACCACCTCGGCGACCACGCGCCGCTGGGCCAGGTACGCCACCGTGTGCACCGTGTCCGTGCCAAGCGCGTCGTGCTGGCCACGGGTGCCCACGAGCGTCCGCTGGTCTACGGCAACAACGATGTGCCGGGCAACATGCTCGCCGGCGCCATCTCGGTTTACGTGCGCCGCTATGGCGTAGCGCCGGGCCGCAAACTGGTGCTGTCGACCAACAACGACTACGCCTACCGCGCCGCGCTGGACTGGCACGACGCCGGCCTGCAAGTGGTGGCCATCGCCGATGCGCGGCACAACCCGCGTGGTTCGCTGGTCGAGGAAGCACGTGCCAAAGGCATCCGCATCCTCACCTCCAGCGCCATCATCGAAGCCAAAGGCACCAAGCACGTCACCGGCGCGCGTGTCGCGGCCATCGACACGGTGGCGCACAAGGTCACCAGCCCTGGCGAATGGCTCGAATGCGACCTGATCGGCAGCTCCGGCGGCTATAGCCCGGTGGTCCATCTGGCCTCCCACCTGGGTGGCCGTCCGGTGTGGCGCGACGACATCCTCGGCTTCGTGCCGGGCGATGCACCGCAGAAACGCGTGTGCGTCGGTGGCATCAACGGCGTGTACGCCTTGGGCGATGCGTTGGCCGACGGTTTCGAAGGCGGCGTACGCGCAGCCACCGAGGCCGGTTTCCAGCCCACCACCGGCAGCCTGCCGAAAACCGTCTCGCGCCAGGAAGAGGCCACCGTGGCACTGTTCCAGGTGCCGCATGACAAAGGCACGGCCCGTGCGCCCAAGCAGTTCGTCGATCAGCAGAACGACGTCACCGCTGCGGCCATCGAGCTGGCCACCCGCGAGGGCTTCGAGTCGGTCGAGCACGTCAAGCGCTATACCGCATTGGGCTTCGGCACCGATCAGGGCAAGCTGAGCAACATCAACGGCCTGGCCATCGCCGCACGCTCCATCGGCGTGACCATCCCGCAGATGGGCACCACCATGTTCCGCCCCAACTACACCCCGGTGGCCTTCGGCGCCGTAGCGGGTCGGCACTGCGGTCACATCTTCGAGCCCGTGCGCTTCACCGCCCTGCATGCCTGGCATGTGAAGAACAATGCCGAGTTCGAAGACGTCGGCCAGTGGAAGCGTCCCTGGTACTTCCCCAAGCCTGGCGAAGACCTGCACCGCGCCGTGGAGCGCGAGTGCAAGGCGGTGCGCGCCAGCGTCGGCCTGCTCGACGCCTCGACCCTGGGCAAGATCGACATCCAGGGCCCGGACGCCCGTGAGTTCCTCAACCGCGTGTACACCAACGCCTGGACCAAGCTCGACGTGGGCAAGGCCCGCTACGGCCTGATGTGCAAGGAAGACGGCATGGTCTTCGACGACGGTGTGACCGCCTGCGTCGCCGACAACCACTTCATCATGACCACCACCACCGGCGGCGCCGCCCGTGTGCTGCAATGGCTGGAGCTGTACCACCAGACCGAATGGCCGGACCTGAAGGTGTATTTCACCTCCGTGACCGACCACTGGGCCACCATGACCCTGTCCGGCCCCAACAGCCGCAAGCTGCTGGCCGAACTGACCGACATCGACCTAGACAAGGACGCCCTCCCGTTCATGACCTGGAAGGAAGGCAACGTCGGCGGCGTACCGGCGCGGGTGTTCCGCATCTCGTTCACCGGCGAGCTGTCGTACGAAGTCAACGTGCAGGCCAACTACGCCATGGGCGTGCTGGAGCAGATCGTCGAGGCCGGCAAGAAGTACAACCTGACCCCGTACGGCACCGAGACCATGCACGTGCTGCGCGCCGAGAAGGGCTTCATCATCGTCGGCCAGGACACCGACGGCTCGATGAACCCGGACGACCTCAACATGAGCTGGTGCGTGGGCCGCAACAAGCCGTTCCCCTGGATCGGCCTGCGCGGCATGAACCGCGAAGACTGCCTGCGCGAAGACCGCAAGCAACTGGTCGGCCTGAAGCCGGTCGATCCGAAGGTCTGGCTGCCGGAAGGCGCCCAGCTGGTGAACGACCCGAACCAGCCGATCCCGATGGACATGGTGGGCCACGTGACGTCGAGCTACGCGTTCAACTCCCTGGGCTATTCGTTCGCCATGGGTGTGGTCAAGGGCGGTCTCAAGCGCATGGGCGAGCGGGTCTATTCCCCGCAGGCCGATGGCAGCGTGATCGAGGCGGAAATCGTGTCTTCGGTGTTCTTCGATCCGAAGGGCGAGCAGCAGAACGTCTAAGCCCGGCCAGCACACGCTGCGGGACAGGCAACACGATCAATGTAGGAGCGGCTTCAGCCGCGATGAGGCCGGTGAATCCACCATCCCCGTCTCGGTCGACCGGTACGCCGGTCCAGCCGCTCCTATCGGTTCCAGTGTTGCCCCCGCAGTCCATGCGCCCCACAGAATTCAAGGCAGGTAACCCATGAGCGCCATCAACGTTTTCGAGCAAAACCCCAGCGGCTCCGCCAAGGCCGAGTCGCCGCTGCACCACGCCGATCTGCGCAGCCTGGTCGGCAAAGGCCGGCAGAATGCCGGCGTCACGCTGCGTGAACGCAAATTCCTCGGCCACCTGACCCTTCGCGGCGACGGCCACGACGCCGCCTTCGCCAGCGCCGTGCAGATGGCCGTCGGCCTGGAACTGCCCAGTCCGTTGAAAGTGGTTTCCAGCGGCGACACCTCGCTGCAATGGATGGGCCCGGACGAATGGCTGCTGATCGTGCCGCAAGGCGAAGAAGTGGCCTTCGAGCAGAAACTGCGCGATGCCGCCGCCGGCCTGCACATCCAGGTGGTCAACGTCAGCGGCGGGCAGAGCCTGCTGGAACTGCACGGCCCCAACGTGCGCGACGTGCTGATGAAGTCCACCAGCTACGACGTGCATCCGAACAACTTCCCGGTCGGCAAGGGTGTGGGCACCGTCTTCGCCAAATCGCAGCTGGTGATTCGCCGTACCGGCGAGCAAAGCTGGGAGCTGGTGATCCGCCGCAGCTTCGCCGACTACTGGTGGATGTGGCTGCAAGACGCCTCGTCCGAGTACGGTCTGGCCATCGAAGCCTAAGGGGAACGCGCATGAGTCGGGCACCGGACACCTGGATCCTCACCGCCGACTGCCCGAGCATGCTCGGCACCGTCGATGTCGTGACGCGGCACCTGTTCGAGCAACGCTGCTATGTCACCGAACACCATTCTTTCGACGATCGGTTGTCGGGGCGCTTCTTCATCCGCGTCGAATTCCGCCAGCCGGACGGCTTCGACGAAGCGGCATTCCGCGCAGGCCTGGCCGAGCGCAGCGAGGGCTTCGGCATGGCCTTCGAGCTGACGGCGCCCGACCACCGCCCCAAGGTGGTGATCATGGTCTCCAAGGCCGACCACTGCCTGAACGACCTGCTGTATCGCCAACGCATCGGCCAATTGGGCATGGACATCGTCGCGGTGGTGTCCAACCACCCCGACCTCGAACACCTGGCGCAGTGGCACAAGATTCCCTATCACCACTTCGCCCTCGACCCCAAGGACAAGGCTGGGCAAGAGCGCAAGGTGTTGCAGGTGATCGAAGACACCGGTGCCGAGCTGGTGGTCCTTGCGCGCTACATGCAGGTGCTGTCGCCGGAGCTGTGCCGGCGGCTGGACGGCTGGGCGATCAATATCCACCACTCGTTGCTGCCCGGCTTCAAGGGCGCCAAGCCATATCACCAGGCCTACAACAAGGGCGTGAAGATGGTCGGCGCCACGGCGCACTACATCAACAACGACCTGGACGAAGGGCCGATCATCACCCAGGGCGTGGAGGTGGTGGACCACACGCACTACCCCGAAGATCTGATCGCCAAAGGGCGCGACATCGAGTGCCAGACCTTGGCGCGGGCGGTGGGGTACCACATCGAACGGCGGGTGTTCTTAAATGCTAATCGGACAGTGGTGCTCTAAAACAGGTCGATTTTGTCAAATGATCAAAAGCTCCAAAGTGTGACACTGGATGTATAAACCACTGAAGTACGCACCCCGATTACGTGCGCAGATTTGCAGGTCCGTGCAGGACTTCAGGATTTAAAAAGTCAGTTCGACAGCGCTGGGCTCGAACCCCAGCGTTCTAAATTTTTCTACAGCAGTGGATAAATCATCGAATGTGGGACGATAATGCCCTGATCGATTGTAGATAAAGACTTCGCCTAGGCTGCCAGTTCTGAAGGTACCCGCGCTGATGACTTTTTTGCTGGCAGCGAGTTCTGCCAATGTGGGGTGCGATATATAGTTCGAGGACTTTTTATCTCCCGATGCAGCAACAATGAGCTGATTGCCCTTGGTCAACACATATTTTTGTTCTACGCCCACGCCTGCCTTGGTCACGTCGGACGCCTGAGTAACGAGACGTCTAGGGTCCTGGCCAGTTGAGTTTTCTATTTTTCTGACAAGGGCGATTTCGCGTTTCAAGATTTTCGGATAGTGATTGGATAAGTAGGTTGGCTTGTTGCGCTTTAAAATCCACTGGAAAAAATGACCTGTTGGATCACTACGGTTGATTGGATCACCGCTACAATAAGCGTAGCTATTCAGTCCCCCCTCTTTGAAAGGGCTTAGTGTATCAGGGGACGAAAAACGCATTAATACCGAGCTTAGCAAGCGATGTCCGTTGCCGAGCGCGTATGTATTTTTAATCGACCGTACGTACCTATTGAACCCCAGAATCTCACCACTGAATTCTTTTTGGCCATAGGGTGAGTAGCAAGTTATCACCGTTTTCATGGTGCCTCCAGGTAAGTAAGCTGTTCAATCCTAAGTCACGGGAAAATTACGTAAGCTTGGAAGCTCAGGTTTGATGATTTTACGTCGAGCCGCAACTGACATTTATGTTAGGTATGAGCACGAGGAATGCAGCGCAGGACGACATTTTCGCAAAATGGCTGATTAGCCCCACATAGCCATTTGTGTAGAGTTCAGCCGGCAGGCTAAATGGCGATCTGTATGGTCCTGCAATCAGAGAATACAAATCGACGCGAATCGCTTTGCGCTTTTCGTCCAAGCCCTACAGATTACTTTGAATGGTACGCGCCATCGTGAAGCCTTCAGGTGCCTGGCAAAGTTGTGCGCCAGACGCAAGCGGCTTCAACCGCTATTGGCGACGCAGCGCCCCAACCCAGACACTCCAAAACCATCAAAAAATCCCGCAACTCAGACCTGGTGTCCTCTGATGCCTCGGCAGGAATGAAACTGCATTCCCATAACGCCCCGCCGCACCTCAAACCCAACCCAACCTTGACGTAAAAAGACATCCCCCTGTCGCTTCCAGTCAGGGCCACCCCCTTCGACAAGACCACAATCGAACCCAGCTCAACGGGCTGCCTGGCCCGATCAGTTCCAGCAACACATGCTGTCCACGGAGGACGGCGCTACCCAACGCGACATAAGTACAAATCAAGCGAGGTATGAGCATGTCTGGTAACCGCGGAGTGGTGTACATCGAACCTGGCAAGGTCGAAGTACGGACGATTGACTACCCCAAGATGCAAGACCCGCGTGGCAGGAAGATCAACCACGGTGTGATCCTCAAGGTGGTCTCCACCAACATCTGCGGTTCTGACCAGCACATGGTGCGCGGCCGTACCACCGCACAGCTCGGCCTGGTGCTGGGCCATGAAATCACCGGTGAAGTGATCGAGAAGGGCAGCGACGTCGAGCGTCTGCAGATCGGTGATCTGGTGTCCGTACCCTTCAACGTCGCCTGTGGCCGCTGCCGCTCGTGCAAGGAACAGCACACCGGCGTCTGCCTGACCGTCAACCCGGCCCGCCCAGGCGGTGCCTACGGTTACGTCGACATGGGCGACTGGACCGGTGGCCAGGCCGAGTACGTGCTCGTGCCCTATGCCGATTTCAACCTGCTGAAACTGCCCAACCGCGACAAGGCCATGGAGAAGATCCGTGACCTGACCTGCCTGTCCGACATTCTGCCAACCGGCTACCACGGCGCCGTTACCGCAGGCGTAGGCCCAGGCAGCACCGTCTATGTCGCCGGTGCCGGCCCGGTCGGCCTGGCCGCCGCAGCATCCGCGCGTCTGCTCGGAGCCGCCTGTGTGATCGTCGGCGACCTCAACCCACTGCGCCTGGCCCACGCCAAGTCGCAGGGCTTCGAAGTGGTCGATCTGTCGAAAGACACCCCATTGCACGAGCAGATCGTCGACATCCTCGGCGAGCCGGAAGTGGATTGTGCTGTGGATGCCGTCGGCTTCGAAGCCCGTGGCCACGGCCATGAAGGCGCCAAGCACGAAGCCCCGGCCACGGTGCTCAACTCGCTGATGCAGGTGACTCGTGTAGCTGGCCAGATCGGTATCCCTGGCCTGTACGTAACCGAAGACCCAGGCGCGGTGGATGCCGCAGCCAAGCAAGGCTCGCTCAGCGTACGCTTCGGTCTGGGCTGGGCGAAATCGCACAGCTTCCACACTGGGCAGACCCCGACCATGAAGTACAACCGTCAGCTGATGCAGGCGATCATGTGGGACCGGATCAACATCGCTGAAGTGGTGGGGGTCGAGGTGATTAGTTTGGACAAGGCACCGGATGGGTATGGCGAGTTCGATAAGGGTGTGCCGAAGAAGTTTGTGATTGACCCGCATAAGACGTTCAGTGCGGCGTGATGTGAGCTGTCGACTGAAGCCCCTGCTATAAGGAGGGGCTTCTTTTTCCGTATAATCCAGGACATTGCAAACAGGACAGGTGAGTGATGCCCGCCCCTCAGTTGTAGTGGTCAACAATTCCCGGACACAAAATTGAGTTTTTCTTCCGCAACCGCCGGCGGTACGAAACCGTTGTGCTGATGCGGCCTTATCCAGTTGTACCGCTGCATGAGGTAGCGGCCGATGTCCTGCTCGGCCAACGCTGTCGTCATGTAACCGACTGTCGGCACCCACTCCGTTTTCAGGCTACGAAACAGCCGCTCCATGGGCGAATTGTCGTAACAATTTCCCCTGCGGCTCATGCTCTGAATCATCCGGTAGCGCCAGAGGCGCTGGCGGAAACTCCGGCTACCATATTGGCTGCCCTGGGCGCTGTGAAATAGCACGCCTTGTGGTCTGCCACGCATCTCGTAAGCCCTGTCGAGCGCTTTGACGACGAGTTCAGCATCAGGCTTGGCGGACATCGCCCAACCCACCACTCTGCGGCTGTACAAGTCCAAGACCACCGCCAGATAGCTCCATCGGCCCTCTGCCCAGATATACGTGATGTCGCCGCACCAGACCTTGTTCGGCGCAGCCACGGTGAACTTGCGATCAAGCACATTGGGAATGTCGGGTCGCCCGACCGTGGCCTTCTTGTACGCATGAGAACCGGGCTGTTTGCTGATCAGCCCTTGCTCCTTCATCAATCTTCTGACTCTGAAACGCCCGACGTTGACGCCTTCATCCCGCAGCATGGCAACCAGACTGCGGCTGCCCGCTGAGCCACGACTTTGGTTGAACAGCTCGTTGACACGACTGCGCAGGTTCACTCGGCGGGCATCGATATGACGCCGCCGGGCCAAGTGGGCGTAACAACAAGACCGGGGTAGCTCGAAGACTGAAGACAACAGTTGAATAGGGTAGTGCTTTGCCAACCGCCGAATCGACTTCAACGTCTGCGCCCGTATTCCTCGGCCATCAAGAGCGCAGTGGCCTCCTTTGATATTTTCTTCTCAAGCTCTAGGCGGTTGATACGGGCCTGAAGCTCCTGAATGGTCTGCTGCTCCGGCGTAAGCGCCTTGGCAGTGGGCGTAACGCCCCTGCGCTCCAGCTGCAACTGGGTAACCCAGCGCCGCAATAAACTCTCACCTACATAGAGAGATCTGGCGGCCTCTGGGCAACTGTAGCCTTGATCGAGCACCCGGCAGGCTGCTATGTGCTTGAACTCGGAGGAAGGTACGGCGTTACTTGGTCATCAGACCCTCTCTGTGGCGAGCGTTCTCGGCTAAATGCATGTCCGTGATTGGTAGACCACTACATTCGGGCATCACTAAGGCAAGGTTGACGGGTAAAGGTACGACCTCGTTTGTTTCAAATGATTCCTTGATTCAAGGCGCCCTGGATAGCTGACAAAAGCCCTGCGAACATCACGGCGATTTCCACTGGACTAAATCGAATTGCGCCTGATAAATCCACGTTCCCACGGTGCCAATGTGATATCGCCGTCGGTTTCACGTAAGTCTCGCAGTGCCTTGCGGCGGCCTGTAGTTTGACTAAATACATGATAGCCTTTCTTGAGTGAATCAATTTCAATTTCTCTGTCCTCCAGCACGCGATATCTGATGCGATCATCAAGGCTAGGCTCGGGCAGTTCGGGTATTATAAGATTGAGCGCGCGTCTAGAGACGCCAGGAAGTCGTTTGGCCAATCGTTTGTCGGAAATCGCCCCAAGAAAGAGTAATGGGTTTTTGCCTTGTATCCCTGTATGGGCTAACCTCTCAGAGGTCGCTTGAACCAATGTATTCATGGAGGTCGACGTAAGCGAAAGTCTAGTAAGATCTTGAGGGGGTAAGTATTTGATCAGCGTTTCCATAACATCACCCATCCCTTTCTTGCCAAAGACGCCTAGTGGTGACTTAAGGCGCCCAGATTCATGCATTTCAACTCGATACCTATGAGGCATTTTTTTATTTCTTGCATACATCGATTTCGGCATGTGGCCAGTGGGATCGCTGCGATTGATGGGGTCGCCTGCACAATAAGAATATGGATTGATTCCACCCTTGCCAAAGGGCGCCCATGTATCAAGCGAACAAAAACGCATCAACGTAGGCGAGTAGAGGCGATAATTGCCTAAAAAATACGAGCCGTGCGAATTTATCCATTCCTGATTGTAGCCCAACAAGGTATTGGACGACGGGAGCGTGCAAGCATTGCCATAGGGCGAATAACTATGCCTTTCGTCGGCTGCTGCACTCATTACAACAGCTACAGAGCCTGCGTAATCTGTTGTCAATAGGTTGATAGAGTCTTTTATGCCTGTTTGAATTTCACCAAGTAGCGCATGGCTGTGTTCAAAGATCGAACGGTCTAGTAAATCGTTTTTAATCGTAGTCATTCGATCATGGCGATAGAAAACGTGGTTCGAGTTCATGAGCGTCTCTCGATGCTGAAGGAGTGGGCCATGGCTATTGATTCTCTTGAGGCTTACGGCGCCGTATGGGCGGGTTGCACATGGAGCGGTCGGTCCAATACGGCCCTTGCCTTGAAGCAGGCGAACGTGATTGTGAATACCTGCGCACCGGATGTAGGAGGTCCGCCAGCGTCGAGGTTTCTGCCACTGAAACAGGTGAGGTCCGAGTATTCGTAACGTATAAGCCAAGCCAATACCAAGATTTATAAATGCTCGCTAGTAGATCATGATTCGCTATTTATTATTCTGCTGATGCTTGGTCAAACTTCCTCAATATGCAGCGCCGCTCAATCAGTTTTGTGCGTATCACGCGTGGGGCGCTGTCTAAAAATTTTATTAACTTTTTAATGTGCGTAATTCCCTATTTTATGGGAGAGCGCGCAATGCCGTACCCTTCACACCGCTGCGAGGGGCTTTTAGAAAATATTATGGGTTTGTTAACAGCCTGCCAACTGACATAATTACTAGGTCTTTCTCAGGAAGGCATGACTGTCTCATTTCAGCTCATCCCGTAGCCTGCCAATGCACGCGTCTTTTTCCTGCCACAGCTGGTTTACCCACTCTTGTACATGCTGACGAAACGCCGGATCGCCTTCGTAATCCCCAGCCCACAACGTCGGCTCGAGGGGCCGCACTTGAATGTCTACGATGACCCGCGAGATGCTACCGCTCAACAAATCCCAGAATCCTGGCGCCCGATTGCTCTGATACACAATCGTCACATCCAACAACGCATCCAGCTGCGCTCCCATCGCCGCCAACACGAACGCAACGCCCCCCGCCTTGGGCTTCAGCAAGTACCGATAAGGCGAGCCTTGCTGCGCATGCTTGGCCGCCGTAAACCGCGTTCCTTCCAGATAATTCACCACATTAACCGGCTGGCGCTTATACAGCTCACACGCCGCCTTGGTGATTTCCAGATCCTTGCCCTTCAGCTCTGGATGCTTGGCGAGAAACGCCTTGCTGTACCGCTTCATGAACGGATAATCCAGCCCCCACCAAGCCAACCCCAACAACGGCACCCAGATCAGCTCTTTCTTGAGGAAGAACTTGAAAAACGGCGTGCGCCGATTCAGCGCCTCCATCAGCGCGGGAATATCCACCCAGCTCTGGTGATTGCTGATGGTCAGATACGACGTATCGCGCCGCAGGTTTTCCGCGCCGCGTATGTCCCACTGGGTCGGTACGCAGGCTGCGAAAATGCGCTTGTCGATCTCGGCCCAGGTCTCGGCCACCCACATCACTCCGGCGGAGGCGTAATCGCGGTAGCGGCCCTTGAGCACCAGCTTGGTCAGCGCGCAGATCAGCAGCGGGACGATCAGCACCAAGGTGTTGAGCAGCAGCAGAAGGGCGACACAGGTGCCGGTCAGCAGGCGACGCATAAGTGAACCTTGTTGTAGGAAAGTGGCAGTGCGCAATGATAAGCAGCGAGGTGCCATCCGCCAAATGTGCAGAGACGGTTATGGCGCGTAAATGTTTCAGACTATGTTTTTGCCAAGGGCGCGCCGAACCTCTAAGGTCTCGGTACTCTAAGCCTGCAACCCTTTCAAGGAAGCCTGCCCCGTGAAACCACTGCTCGCCCTCTTGTCGCTGATGGCCCTGCCAGCGTTCGCCGCCGAACCCACCCTGTACGGCCGTTACGAGAACATCACCGTCTCGGACATCGGCCAGACCTTCAAAGCTAAGATGGACACCGGCGCCTACACCGCGTCCCTGTCGGCCAAGGACATCGAGCGTTTCACCCGCGATGGCGAGCAATGGGTGCGCTTCCGCCTGGCCACCGAGGATGCCGACGGCAAGGTCTACGAACACAAGGTCGCGCGCATCAGCAAAATCAAGAACCGCACCGAAGAGGACAGCGAAGGCGATTCGCCCGAGACCTCGAGCCGCCCGGTCGTCGACCTGGAGCTGTGCCTGGGCGAAGTGAAACGCACCGTGGAGGTCAACCTGGTCGACCGCAGCAGCTTCAACTATCCGCTGCTGATCGGGGCCAAAGCCCTGCGCGAGTTCAAGGCGGCGATCAACCCGGCCGAGAAATACACGGCGGGCAAACCGAGCTGCTAAACCACGCCGGGCTGCATGTGCCAGCAGATCCGTGATAAAGCATGGGATCTGCTGCGACGTGCAGCGCACCGGTAGACACCTGACATGCCCCACATCCTCATCGTCGAAGACGAAGCCGCCATCGCCGACACCCTCATCTACGCGCTGCAAGCCGATGGCCACAGCACCGAATGGGTGACCCTGGGCAGCGCCGCCGTCGATCGCCAGCGCGCGCAGCCGGCGGACCTGATCATCCTCGACATCGGCCTGCCCGACATCACCGGCTTCGACACCTGCCGGCAACTGCGCCGCTTCACCGAGGTGCCGGTGATGTTTCTCACCGCACGCAACGACGAGATCGACCGCGTGGTGGGTCTGGAGATCGGCGCCGACGACTATGTGGTCAAGCCCTTTAGCCCGCGCGAAGTCACGGCGCGGGTGCGCGCCATCCTCAAACGCATGGCGCCGCGCGCAGACAGCGCCGTTGAACCGATCAAGACAGCGCCGCTGCACCTCGACACCCTGCGCATGCAGATCACCTACCACGGCCAGCCCCTGGCCCTGACCCGCCACGAATTTCGCCTGCTGCAATGCCTGATCGAGCAGCCGCAGCGGGTGTTCAGCCGCGAGCAGCTGCTCGATGCGCTGGGCGTCGCCGCCGACGTGGGGTACGAGCGCACCATCGACAGCCACATCAAGAGCCTGCGCGCCAAGTTGCGCCAGGTGGCCGGAGCTGCCGAACCGATCCAGACCCACCGTGGCCTGGGCTACAGCTATTGCCCGGAGCAGGCCTGAATGCGCCTGGGGATACGTATTTTCCTGGTGTATTTCCTGTTCGTCGGGCTGGCCGGCTATTTTCTGCTCAGCACCGTGCGCGAGCAGATTCGTCCGGTGGTGCGGCAGTCGTCGGAAGAGACGCTGGTCGACACCGCCAACCTGCTGGCCGAAATCCTCCACGACGACCTCAAGGCCGGCACGCTGGCCCAAGGCCGTCTACCCGAGGTGCTGAAAGCCTACGGCCTGCGCAGCCCCGAGGCGCAGATCTGGGGCTTGGGCAAGCACCAGGTCAGCCACCGCATCTACGTCACCGACGCCCATGGCGTGGTGCTGCTCGACTCCAGCGGCGAGGCGATGGGCAAGGACTATTCGCGCTGGAACGATGTGTACCTGACCCTGCGCGGGCAGTACGGCGCGCGCTCCACGCGCAGCGACGAGCGCGACGAGAGCAGCTCGGTGATGCATGTGGCCGCGCCCATTCTCGACGAAGGGCAGATCATCGGTGTGGTGACCGTGGCCAAGCCCAACAGCTCGCTGCAACCCTACATCGACCGTTCCGAGCGCCACCTCTTCACCCTGGGGCTGGCGCTGATCGCGCTGGGGTTGCTGGTCGGCGCGGCGCTGTCGTGGTGGCTGGCGCGCTCGCTGCGCAGGCTCACCCGTTACGCACAGACCGTCAGCGCCGGCGAGCGCGCCGAGTTGCCCCATTACAAGGGCGGCGAACTGGCGCAGCTGGCCCATGCCGTGGAGCGCATGCGCACCGAACTCGAAGGCAAGGCCTATGTGGAGCGTTACGTGCACACCCTGACCCACGAGCTGAAAAGCCCGCTTGCGGCGATTCGCGGCGCTGCCGAACTGTTGCAGGGCGACATGCCGCCAGCGCAGCGCGCGCGTTTCGCCAGCAACATCGAGGGCGAGAGCGAGCGTTTGCAGCAGATGATCGAACGCTTGCTGGACCTGGCGCGGGTCGAGCAGATGCAGCGCCTGGAAGACGAGCAGCAGGTGACCTTGCGCGAGGTGTTCGACGAACTGCTGTCGGCCCACGCGCCGCGCATCGCTTCGGCCGGGGTGCAGGTACGTCAGCAGGTGCCGGCCGAAGCACGGGTATGGGGTGATGCTTTCCTGCTGCGCCAGGCGTTGAGCAACCTGCTGGACAACGCCTTGGACTTCACTCCCCCAGGCGGTACGTTGCTGTTCGAACTCAGCCGCGACGGCCAGCGCGCCGCCTTGAGCCTGTTCAATCAGGGGCCGGCCATTCCCGACTATGCCTTGGGCCGTGTCAGCGAGCGCTTCTACTCCCTGCCACGCCCGGCCAGCGGGCGTAAGAGCACCGGCCTGGGCCTGAATTTCGTGGCCGAAGTGATGCAACTGCATGGCGGCGAGCTGCGTGTCGAGAACGTGGCCGAGGGGGTGCGGGTGAGCCTGTGCCTGCCCTTGCGCCGGGTGAGTTGAAGCAGCGGCCCACACAATCTCCACGCACTCTCCATACACCCTGCGCAAAGGCTCCATGGAGGCGATGCATGCTGCGCCCATCGCCTCCATAGAGCCATCGCCATGACCAAGACCCTAGGATTCAAACTCGGCACCATTGCCTTGCTGATGCTGTTGCTGCTGGTCCCGCTGCTGATGATCGGCGGGTTGATCGGCGAGCGACAGGCGCAACGCGACAACGTATTGCGCGACATCGCCCAGAGCGCCAGCTTCGAGCAGCAGATCGCCGGGCCCATGGTCGTGGTGCCCTACCGCAAGCTCGAACGGCGCTGGGTGGAAAAAGACGGTCAACGTGTGCCTGAGGTGCGAACTGTCGGCGGCCAGTTGTACGTATTGCCGGAAACCTTCGACAGCACGCTGAAGGTGGACACCGAGCTGCGCTCGCGCGGCATCTATCAAGCGCGGTTGTTCCATGCCAAAGGCACGCTCAGCGGCCGCTTCAAGCTGCCGGCCAACTGGGGCATGGACGGGGATCGCGACGACTACCGCTTCGACACGCCGTTCCTGGTAGTCGGGATCAGCGACATCCGTGGCATCGCCAACCTGCCCGTGCTGCGGATGGGCGAGCGCAGTGTGCCGTTCGAAGCCGGGACGGGGCTGGACTGGTTGCAGGGCGGTATCCATGCGCCGCTGCCGGCGGTGGACGTCGAGCGGGGCGGGGAATTCGACTACGCCCTTGACCTGGCACTGCAAGGCACCGGCCAGTTGCAGGTCGTGCCGGTCGGGCGCAGCAGCACGGTCGCCATGCAGGCCGACTGGCCGCATCCGAGCTTCATCGGCAGTTACCTGCCCAACCGCCGCGAGGTCGGCGCTAGCGGCTTCACCGCCCAATGGCAGACCTCGTTCTTCGCCACCAACCTGGAAGACGTGCTGCGCCGCTGCACCGCACAACAGGAGTGCGCAGGCTTCGAAGGCCGCACCTTCGGTGTGAGCTTCATCGATCCGGTGGACCAATACATGAAGAGCGAGCGCGCGATCAAATATGCGGTGCTGTTCATCGGCCTGACCTTCGCTGCCTTCTTCCTCTTCGAAGTGCTCAAGCAACTGAGCGTGCATCCAATGCAGTACGCGCTGGTCGGGGTGGCGTTGGCATTTTTCTACCTGCTGTTGCTGTCGTTGTCCGAGCACCTGGGTTTTACCGCCGCCTATGGCTTGTCGGCTGGCGGCTGCGTACTGCTGATCGGCTTCTACCTGAGCCATGTGCTGCGCAGCCTGTGGCGCGGGGTGGGCTTTGCGGCAGGGCTGGCCTTGCTCTATGCGCTGTTGTACGGGCTGCTGGGCGCGGAAGACTATGCGCTGCTGATGGGCTCGTTGCTGTGCTTCGCGCTGCTGGGCGTGTTCATGGTGCTGACCCGACGGCTGGACTGGTCGCGGGTAGGGAGGGCGGCATGAGGGAGGACAGAGCGATGGGGCGGTGGCTGGCGGAAAGGATAGCGTCGTTGCTGGCCCCCAGACGGGCGCGGCAACGTTGATCCAGCGGAGGAGCTAATGCCAGACCGATGAAGTCGTTGCCGTCAGGCCGGCGCTGCCGGCCATCGCGGCTCAAGCCGCTCCAACATTCAAGGCACAGCTCATTCATCTGTAGGAGCGGCTTCAGCCGCGATGGCCGGCAACGCCGGCCCAAATGGCTGCAACGCCATTGACCGGATAGCCGCGCATAGCCAGGATCAGAGCTGCTACGCAGCCCATCGCGGCTGAAGCCGCTCCTACAGATTGGTGAGCTGCGCAGGAGCGCCGAACCGGCTGCTTGTCTGTGAACACTTGTAGGCGGGCCGCTGCTACTGCGGCACGGTGGCCAGCATCGAAGGCCGCTGGGCGACTTCGGCGTACCAGGCGGCGAGGCCCGGTTGCCGCTCGCGCCAGCCGAACTCGGGTTGGCGCAGGTCGAGGTAGCCCAAGGCGCAAGCCAGGCCAATGGCGGCCAGGTCGAAACCGGAAGCCAGCTCGGCGAGGTGCTCGCGCTCCAGGTTGTCCAGGCTGCGGCGGATCTTCTCGCTTTGCGCGTCGAGCCAGCTGTCCCAGCGCTTGTCTTCGGGCCGCACGGCCACTTCGTAGCGGCTCGACACGGCGGCATCGAGGATGGCATCGGCTTGCGACGCCAGCGTCAGGCGCCGCCAGCGTGCCGAACCCTCGCGAGGCAGCAATGGCTGGCCGACGTGTTGCTGGTCGAGGTATTCGCAGATCACCCGACTGTCGTGCAGCACCGTGCCATCGGCCAAACGCAGGGCCGGGATCTTGCCGATGGGGTTGCCCTGCTCGAGCTGCGGATCGCCCTGCACGGGGCTGATGTTCACCCCGTGCAAGGTCACGCGATCGAGCTGGCCGGTTTCGTGCAGCACCACCATGACCTTGCGCACGAAGGGCGAGAGCGGCGAGTGGAACAGCGTCATGCCGGCCATGGCTCAGTTGCCTTGCAGGCTGGGCGGCAGGCACACGCCGGTGCCGCCGATGCCGCAATAGCCTTGCGGGTTCTTGGCCAGGTACTGCTGGTGGTAGGCCTCGGCGAAGTACACGGTCGGCGCCCGCTCGATTTCGGTGGTGATGGCGCCGAAACCGGCTTTGTCCAATTCGGCCTGATAGACCGCCTTGCTGGCCTGGGCCTGCTCCAGTTGCTCGGAGCTGGTGCAGAAGATCGCCGAGCGGTACTGGGTGCCGACGTCGTTGCCCTGGCGCATGCCCTGGGTCGGGTTGTGCAGCTCCCAGAACATCGCCAGCAGCTCGCGGTAGCTGACCTTGGCCTTGTCGAACACCACCAGCACCACTTCGGTGTGGCCGGTCAGGCCGGAGCAGACTTCTTCGTAGGTGGGGTTGGGGGTGATGCCGCCGGCATAGCCGACAACGGTGCTGACCACCCCTTCACGCTGCCAGAAGCGCCGCTCGGCGCCCCAGAAGCAGCCCAGGCCGAAGATGGCGAAGTCGACGTCGTCGAAGAAGGGGCCGAGCAGCGGGGTGTCCTCGAAGACGAAGTGCTTCTCGGGCAGCGCCATCGGCGTTTCGCGCCCCGGCAGCGCTTGCTCGGCGGTAGGCAGGACGTTTTTGTTCACCAGGATTTCCGAACGCAGGACCATGGATACACCTCTGGAAAGTTGTGCTGGGAGGAAAGGCTTGGCGACCGCGCCGCAGCGTCGGTGGGCCGTACCAACGAAGAACCTTTGCGTGAGTGTGCCCGAGTCGGTGGGCCGCTGTCAGGTCACCGGGCCGCGCGGGTAGCGCTTGAGGCGCGCTTCGAGCTCGCGGCCGGGGATCGGACGGTCGAACAGGTAACCTTGGCCGACGTCGCAGCGGTGCCGGCGCAGGAAGGCCAGTTGCTCGGGGGTCTCGATGCCTTCGGCGACCACTTTGAGCTTGAGGTTGTGGGCCATGGCGATCACCGCCGAGGTGATTTCCATGTCGTCCTGATTGCCCGGAATGTCGTTGATGAAGCTGCGATCGATCTTGAGGATGTCGATGGGAAACTTCTTCAGGTAGCTGAGCGAGGAGTAGCCGGTGCCGAAGTCGTCCATGGCCAGGGTCAGGCCCAGTTGCTTGAGCTCGTCGAGCTGGCGACGGGTGTCTTCGGTGGCTTCGAGCAGCAGGCCCTCGGTCAGTTCCAGTTCCAGCAACTGTGCCGGCACCGCTTCCTGTTCGAGGATGCTGGCGACCGAGCTGACCAGCTCCGGGTCGGAAAACTGCTTGGGCGACAGGTTGATCGCCACCTGCAAGGCCCCCAGGCCCGCGCCTTGCAAATGACGCGTCAGGCGACAGGCTTCGCGCAGCACCCATTTGCCGATGGGAATGATCATTCCGGTTTCTTCGGCTACGCTGATGAACTGGTCGGGGCGGATCATGCCGCGCTCCGGGTGGTTCCAGCGCAGCAGCGCCTCCAGCCCCAACAGGCGCCCGCTGCGCAGGCACAGCTTGGGCTGGTAGAACACCTCCAGTTCGTTTTGCGCCAGGGCGCGGCGCAGGTTGTTCTCGACGAACAGCTTGTAGCTGGCCTCGGCGTTGAGCACCTCGGTGAACACCTGCAACTGGTGCTTGCCGGCCGCCTTGGCCTTGTGCAGCGCCAGGCCTGCATTCTTCATCAGGGTCTGCGGATCGCTGCCGTGCAGCGGCGCGCAGGCCAGGCCCACGGAGGCGGTGATGTTGATCAACTGGTTGTCGACGAACATCGGCTTGTCGAGGGTGTGCAGCAGGCGCTGGGCCAGGTTCTGTCCGTCGGCGATGCTGGTGTCGTCGAGCAGCACGGCGAATTCGTTGCTGGCCAGGCGTGCGAGGCTGCTGGCGCCGTCGAGGCTGTTGCGCAGACGCCGTGCCAGGCTCACCAGCAGTTTGTCGCCGGTGTGGTGGCCGAGGCTGTCGTTGATGCGCTTGAAGTTGTCGATGTCCACCAGCAGCAGGCAGATGGGGCTGGCGTCCTGGCGCGACAGGCGCTGTTCCAGGCTGCGAATGAAGGCCGCACGGTTGCCCAGGCTGGTGAGGTTGTCGGTGTAGGCCAGGCGTTCGATGCGTTGCTGCGCCAGTTTGCTCTCGGTGATGTCTTCGTAGATGCCGATGTAGTGGGTCAGTTCGCGGTGGTCACCGTACACCTTGGAGATCGACAGTTGCCCCCAGTAGGGTTCCAGGTTCTTGCGCCGGCTTCTGAACTCGCCCTGCCAGCTGTTACCCAGTTCCAGGCTCGACGGCGAGGCGAAGAGGATCTCGTTGAGGTTCTCCAAGGCCGGCAGCTCGCTGACGTGGCGCCCTTGCACCTCTTCGGTGGTGTACTGGGTAATGGCGGTGAAGCTGGGGTTGACGTACTCCACCACACCCTCGCGATTGACCAGCAGAAAAGCGCTGGCGCTCTGTTCGACGGCGCGTTGGAACAGGTGCAGGGCATTGGCGGCGGTGCGCCGGTTGTGGTTGGTGATGACCTGCGCGAACTGGTCGGCCAGTTCGCCGGCAAAGGCGATTTCGTCGGCTTGCCAGGCCCTGGGCTTGCCGGTCTGCTCCAGGCACAGCACACCGACCACCTGGCCGTCGACGCGGATGCTGGCGTCGAGCATGGCGTTGTTGTCGCTGTACAGCGTGTCGACCAGGTCACGGGTGCGCGGGTCATGGCTGGCGTTGTGCGCGTCGATGGCGCGGCTGGTGTGCAAGGCGTCGAGGTAGTCGGGGAAGCGGCTGGCATCGATGGGTGCCAGCACGCGGTGTTGCGCCTCGGCCTGGTGCCAGGCGCTGATCGGCTCCAGACGTTGTTCGTTGAGGTGCCAGATGCTCGCCGAGTCGACCTGGTAGATCTCGCAGGCGCTGCGGGTGATCAGCTCGGCCGCCTCCAGCTGGGAGTTGCCGACGCTATAGCGCTGGCGCGCCAGACGCAGGATCAGGTCTTGCTGGGCACGTACCCGGTCGAGCTGTTCGAGCTGCTCCTGTTGCGCCCGTTGGTTCAGTTGCAGGGCCAGCTGCAGGCGGTTGTTGCGGGTTTCCAGGGCCTGGGCGTCGAGGTCGGCATCGTCCTGCAGGTCGTCCAGCACGGTCAGGTAGCCGCGCAACAGCTGACGGTTGCGCTGCTTGAACGCTTCGCCCACCTCCAGCACGCGCAACGGCCCCGGCTGGCCGTGCAGGGTATAGCGCACGCGGTAGTAGGCGCGGCTGCTCAGTTGCAACTGGATTTCGTCGTGCAGGCGGTAGCGGGCTTCGGGTTCCATGAAACTGGCGAAGGGTGAGCCGACCATGCTGCCGAGTTCGCCATCGACCAGGCCGAGCAGACGCTCGCAGGCAGGGTCCAGATAGAGCATGGCCCAGTTCGCTTCGTTGAGCCGTTCGAAACGCAGCATGCCCAGCCGCGAGGGCACAGGCAGTGGCGTCACGACCTCGGCCACCGTACGGCTGGCGGCATCGGGTTGGCTTTTCATCGAAGACTCACTTCAGGAGGGTACGCCTTGGCGGCAGAGCATGTGGCAAGGTTGCATCATAGTGCCATGAGCTGGCAAGCAGCCAGGTGTCGCATGGCGTGCTGTCTGTCGGCAGGCGGTACACCACCGCGCGGACAGGCGGCCGACAAAAAAATCCCCGCCGGAAGGCGGGGTCGAGGTACGAGCGTGGCAGCTCGATGAAGCGATGGAGGCGGCTGTCGGGCATATCCCAGCAGCCGCCCTTTTTCCAGCGTTACAGCAGCAGCGTGCGGATGTCGGTCAGCACGTCGCCCAGACGCTTGGTGAAGCGGGCGGCGGCGGCACCGTTGATCACACGGTGATCGTAGGACAGCGACAGCGGCAGCATCAGCTTGGGCTGGAAGGCCTTGCCGTCCCAGACCGGCTGCATGGTGGCCTTGGACACGCCGAGGATCGCCACTTCCGGTGCGTTGACGATCGGCGTGAAGCCGGTGCCGCCAATGTGGCCGAGGCTGGAGATAGTGAAGCACGCGCCCTGCATGTCGTCGGCCGACAGCTTCTTGGTGCGGGCTTTTTCCGCCAGGGCCGCAGCCTCGGCAGCCAGTTGCAGCAGGCTCTTCTGGTCGACGTTCTTGATCACGGGGACCAGCAGGCCATCCGGGGTGTCCACGGCGAAACCGACGTTGACGTACTTCTTGCGGATGATCGCTTTGCCGCTTGGCGCCAGCGAGCTGTTGAAGTCCGGCATTTCCTTGAGCAGGAAGGCGCAGGCCTTGAGCAGCAGGGGCAGCACGGTGAGCTTGACGCCGGCTTTCTCGGCGACGGCTTTCTGCGCGACGCGGAAGGCTTCCAGCTCGGTGATGTCGGCCGAATCGAACTGGGTCACGTGCGGCACGTTCAGCCAGCTGCGGTGCAGGTTGGCGGCGCCGACCTGCATCAGGCGGGTGAGGGCGACTTCCTCGACTTCACCGAACTTGCTGAAGTCCACGGCCGGAATCGGCGGGATGCCCGCGCCACCGGTAGCGCCAGCGGCGGCGGCCGGTGCTTGCTTGGCCTTCTGCATCATGGCCTTGACGTAGACCTGCACGTCTTCCTTGAGGATGCGACCGTGCGGGCCGCTGGCGCTGACCGCGCCCAGCTCGACACCGAATTCGCGGGCCAACTGGCGCACGGCCGGGCCGGCATGGACCTTGGCGTTGCTCGCGGCCGCCGGGGCAGCAGCGGCAGGCGCCGGCGCTTGGTCAGCAGCAGGCTTGGCCGCAGGGGTTTCGGCTTTGGCGGGTGCCTCGGCCTTGGCCGGTGCGCTGGCGGCCGGGGCCGGAGCTGCGGCAGGCGCAGCGGCGCCGGCCACTTCCAGCTTCAGGATCAGGTCGCCGGTGCCGACTTCGTCGTCCAGCTTGCAGATCACTTCCTTGACCACACCCGCAGCAGGCGACGGGATCTCCATGGAGGCCTTGTCGGACTCCAGGGTGATCAGCGACTGGTCGGCTTCGACCGTATCGCCGGCTTTGACCAGCACTTCGATGATCTTGGCCTTGCCCGACGAGCCGATGTCCGGCACGTGGATGTCCTGCACGCTGGCAGCGGCAGGGGCCGCTTGCTCGGCGGCTTTTTCGGCAGGCTTTTCAGCCGACTGCTCGGCCGGTTTTTCGGTGGCAGCCGGTTTTTCCTCGGCGGCCGCAGCCTCAGGCGCCGCATCGGCGCCCTCGGCTTCCAGCACCAGCAGTTCGTCGCCTTCTTTCAGGCGATCGCCCAGCTTGACCTTCAGCTCCTTGACCACACCGGCCTTGGGCGCGGGGATCTCCATGGAGGCCTTGTCGGACTCCAGGGTCAGCAGGCTCTGGTCGGCCTCGATGCGGTCGCCGACCTTGACGAACAGCTCGATGATTTCACCTTCACCGCTGCCGATGTCAGGTACGCGAATGAGTTCGCTCACTTATAGATACTCCTCAGCAGTCCAGTGGGTTGCGCTTGTCCGGGTCGATACCGAACTTGGTGATGGCGTCGGCCACCACTTTGGGTTCGATCTCGCCACGGTCAGCCAGGGCTTCCAGGGCGGCCAGCACGACGAAGTGGCGGTCGACTTCGAAGAAGTGACGCAGCTTCTTGCGGCTGTCGCTGCGACCGAAGCCATCGGTACCCAGGACTTTGAACTCCTTGCTCGGCACCCACTGACGGATTTGCTCGGCAAAGATCTTCATGTAGTCGGTAGACGCCACCACCGGGCCTTTGCGACCGCTCAGGCACTGCTCGACGTAAGTCTGCTGTGGCTTCTGGCCAGGCTTGAGGCGGTTGGCGCGTTCCACGGCCAGGCCGTCGCGACGCAGTTCGTTGAAGCTGGTGACGCTCCACACGTCGGCGCCGACGTTGTAGTCCTCGCGCAGGATCTTCGCCGCTTCGCGCACTTCGCGCAGGATGGTGCCCGAGCCCATCAGCTGCACGTGGTGCGCGGCTTCGCGGGTGTCTTCCTCGAGCAGGTACATGCCCTTGACGATGCCTTCCTCGGCGCCGGCCGGCATGGCAGGCTGCTGGTACGACTCGTTCATCACGGTGATGTAATAGAAGATGTCCTGTTGCTCTTCGGTCATCTTCTTCATGCCGTCCTGGATGATCACCGCCAGCTCGTAGCCGTAGGTCGGATCGTAGGTGCGGCAGTTCGGGATGGTCCCGGCCAGCAGGTGGCTGTGGCCGTCTTCGTGCTGCAGGCCTTCACCGTTCAAGGTGGTACGGCCGGCGGTGCCGCCGATCAGGAAGCCACGGGTACGGCTGTCGCCGGCGGCCCAGGCGAGGTCGCCGATGCGCTGGAAGCCGAACATCGAGTAGAAGATGTAGAACGGCAGCATCGGCTGGTTGTGGTTCGAGTACGAGGTACCGGCGGCGATGAACGACGACATGGCGCCGGCTTCGTTGATGCCTTCCTCGAGGATCTGGCCCTTTTTGTCCTCGCGGTAGAACATCACCTGGTCTTTATCGACGGGCTCGTAGAGCTGGCCGACCGACGAGTAGATGCCCAGCTGGCGGAACATGCCTTCCATACCGAAGGTACGCGCCTCGTCCGGGATGATCGGCACGATGCGCGGGCCGATTTCCTTGTCCTTGACCAGCTGCGCCAGGATGCGCACGAAGGCCATGGTGGTGGAGATTTCGCGGTCGCCCGAACCGTCCAGGATGGCCTTGAGGGTATCCAGGGAAGGGGTGGGGATGGTGAAGCTCTTGGCGCGACGCTGTGGCACGCTGCCGCCCAGGGCTTCGCGGCGCTTGGCCAGGTACTTGGCTTCGGCGCTGTCGGCTTCGGGCTTGAAGAACGGCAGGTTCTCCAGCTCTTCGTCCTTGACCGGGATGTCGAAGCGGTCGCGGAAGTGGCGCAGGCTGTCGACGTCGACCTTCTTGGTGTTGTGCGCGGTGTTCTTCGCTTCGCCGGCACCGGTGCCATAGCCCTTGATGGTCTTGGCCAGGATGACGGTCGGCTGTTCCTTGTGGTTCACCGCCTGGTGGTAGGCCGCGTAGACCTTGTACGGGTCGTGGCCACCGCGGTTGAGCTTCCAGATCTCGTCGTCGGACAGGTGCTCGACCATGGCCTTGAGTTCTGGGCTGTTGAAGAAGTGCTCACGCACGAAGGCGCCGTCTTTGGCCTTGTAGTTCTGGTACTCGCCGTCGATGACTTCGTCCATGCGGCGCTGCAGGATACCGTCGGTGTCCTTGGCCAGCAGTGGGTCCCAGAAGCGGCCCCACACAACTTTGTTGACGTTCCAGCCACCGCCACGGAACACGCCTTCGAGTTCCTGGATGATCTTGCCGTTGCCGCGCACCGGGCCGTCGAGGCGCTGCAGGTTGCAGTTGATGACGAAGATCAGGTTGTCCAGCTTCTCGCGGCCGGCCAGGGAGATCGCGCCCAGGGATTCCGGCTCGTCGCACTCGCCGTCGCCCATGAAGCACCAGACCTTCTGCTTGCCGGCCGGGATGTAGCCGCGCGCTTCCAGGTACTTCATGAAGCGTGCCTGGTAGATGGCCTGGATCGGGCCCAGACCCATCGATACGGTCGGGAACTGCCAGAAGTCCGGCATCAACCAGGGGTGCGGGTAGGACGACAGACCGTTGCCATCGACTTCCTGGCGGAAGTTGTTCATCTGGTCTTCGCTGATGCGGCCTTCCATGAAGGCGCGGGCGTAGATGCCAGGCGAGGCGTGGCCTTGGTAGAAGATCAGGTCGCCGCCGTGTTCTTCGGTCGGGGCCTGGAAGAAGTAGTTGAAGCCGATGTCGTACAGCGTCGCACTGGAGGCGAAGCTCGAGATGTGTCCGCCCAGGTCCGAGTCTTTCAGGTTGGTGCGCACGACCATGGCCAGCGCATTCCAGCGGACCAACGAGCGAATGCGGCGTTCCATGAACAGGTCGCCAGGCATGCGTGCTTCGTGGGTCACGGGAATGGTGTTGCGGTACGGCGTGGTGATGGCATACGGCAGCTGCGAGCCACTACGGGTGGCCAGCTCGCCCATACGGGTCATCAGGTAATGAGCGCGGTCTTCGCCTTCTTTGTCGAGGACCGACTCCAGGGCATCCAGCCATTCCTGGGTTTCGATTGGATCGAGGTCTTGCATGGCTTGCTCCAGGGCGGAAAGGCAACCAGAATCGGGAGCCTGAGTTTGCGACTGGCCTTATGGGCAGACGTCGTGAATTCTTGGATTGCCGGGGGTCTGATCCGGCGGCGTGTAGTTTTACTACAAATGCATTTTGATTTCATGCTTTTGCAGAGAAGGGGTAGTGGCAAAACTACAGATAAGCGACATTCGGTCGCACTCTGGCGTGTAGGAAAAATCGATTTTGTGCGTTAAAAATACGATGATTGACGTGATTTTTTGAAGATTCCTGCTGCCATATTGCATTTTTCAGCTATTTAAAACTTTTGTATACAATTTCTTCCGTCCGGCCGTCTTCATGGTTCTGGACGCCTCCCCGCCAAACGCCGATCAAGGATAGCCCATGCGCCAGCCTTTGCCGCCCGATCTGCCTGCCGTTCTCCAACCGATCGTCGCCCGCCATCGACAAGCCTTGCTGGACGCCGTCGCCCGCCACCCGGCCCTCGATCCTGCGGCCTGGAGCGCTACGCAGCGTCGTCAGTTCGAGCAGGTCACGGCGGCCAGCGAGTTCGTCATGGAACAGGTGCTGCGCGAGCCGGCCGTATTCTGCGAGTTGCTGGGCAGCGGCGAGTTGCAACGGGCGCTGGCGCCGGGCGAGCTGCGCGCGCGCATCGCGGCGATGGCAGCTGCCGCCGCCAGCGAAGACGCGCTGGCACGGCAGCTGCGCCGCGAGCGCAATCGCCAGCAGGTGCGCATCGTCTGGCGCGACCTGACCCGCCAGGCCGAGCTCGAGGAAACCTGCCGCGACCTGTCGGACCTCGCCGACGCCTGCATCGACCAGGCCTACCAATGGCTGTACCCACGCCACTGCCAGCAGTTCGGCACGCCCATCGGCGCGCGCAGCGGCGAGGCCCAGCCCATGGTGGTGCTGGGCATGGGCAAGCTGGGCGCGGTGGAACTGAACCTGTCGTCGGACATCGACCTGATCTTCGCTTTCCCCGAAGGCGGCGAAACCCAGGGCGTGAAGCGCGCGCTGGACAACCAGGAGTTCTTCACCCGCCTGGGCCAGCGCCTGATCAAGGCGCTCGACCCGGTCACGGTCGATGGCTTCGTGTTCCGCGTCGACATGCGCTTGCGCCCTTATGGCTCCTCCGGCGCGCTGGTGCTCAGCTTCAACGCGCTGGAGCACTACTACCAGGACCAGGGCCGCGATTGGGAGCGCTACGCCATGATCAAGGCCCGCGTGGTGGCCGGCGACCAGGCCGCCGGCGCGCAGTTGCAGGCCATGCTGCGGCCGTTCGTGTACCGCCGCTATCTGGACTTCTCGGCCATCGAAGCGCTGCGCACCATGAAGCAGCTGATCCAGCAGGAGGTGCGGCGCAAGGGCATGGCCGACAACATCAAGCTGGGCGCCGGCGGCATTCGCGAAGTGGAATTCATCGCCCAGGCGTTCCAACTGATCCACGGTGGGCGCGACCTGAGCCTGCAACAGCGGCCGTTGCTCAAGGTGCTGGCGACGTTGGAAGGGCAGGGCTACCTGCCACCGGCGGTGGTGGCCGAGCTGCGCGACGGCTATGCGTTCCTGCGCTATACCGAGCACGCCATCCAGGCCATCGCCGACCGCCAGACACAGATGCTGCCCGACGATGCGCTGGACCGCGCGCGCGTGGCCTACATGCTCGGCTTCGCCGACTGGGACGCCTTCCATGCGCAGTTGATGCAGTGGCGCGAGCGGATCGACTGGCATTTCCGCCAAGTCATCGCCGACCCGGACGAGGAGGAAACCGAAGGTGAGCTGGTAGTAGGCGGCGAGTGGTCGCCCTTGTGGGAACAGGCCCAGGACGAAGAGGCGGCCTGTCGGCAATTGCAGGAAGCCGGCCTGCGCAACCCCGCCGAAGCCCTGCGCCGACTCACCGCCCTGCGCGCCAGCCCGTCGCTGCGCTCGATGCAGCGCATCGGCCGCGAGCGCCTGGACGCCTTCATCCCGCGCCTGCTGGCGCAGGCGGTCGAGCACGAAGACCCCGATCTGGTGCTGGAACGCGTGCTGCCCTTGGTCGAGGCGGTGGCGCGGCGCTCGGCCTACCTGGTGCTGCTCACGGAAAACCCCGGTGCCCTGCGCCGCCTGTTGACGCTGTGTGCGGCCAGCCCGTGGATCGCCGAGCAGATCACCCGCTTCCCGCTGCTGCTCGACGAATTGCTCAACGAAGACCGGTTGTTCAGCCCGCCGCTGGCCCCGGAACTGGGTTCGGAACTGCGCGAGCGGCTGATGCGCATTCCCGAGGACGACCTGGAGCAGCAGATGGAGGCGCTGCGCCATTTCAAGCTGGCCCACAGCCTGCGCGTGGCGGCCTCCGAGATCACCGGCAACCTGCCGCTGATGAAGGTCAGCGATTACCTGACCTGGCTGGCCGAGGCGATCCTCGACCAGGTGCTGGCCCTGGCCTGGCGGCATACGGTCGCCCGGCATGGCCAGCCCAAGCGCAGCGACGCCAGCCTGTGCGACCCGGCGTTCGTCATCGTCGGTTACGGCAAGGTCGGCGGTATCGAATTGGGCCATGGTTCGGACCTGGACCTGGTGTTCATCCACGACGGCGACCCGCATGCCGAGACCGACGGCGACAAGCCCATCGATGGCGCGCAGTTCTTCACCCGTCTGGGCCAGCGCATCATCCACCTGCTGACCACCCAGACCAACTCCGGGCAGCTGTACGACGTCGACATGCGCTTGCGCCCGTCGGGGGCGGCGGGCCTGTTGGTCAGCTCGTTGGGCGCGTTCGAGCGCTACCAGCGCAACGAAGCCTGGACCTGGGAACACCAGGCCCTGGTCCGGGCACGGGTGTTGGTGGGCTGCCGGCAGGTGGCCGAAGCGTTCGAAACCGTACGTGCAGGTGTGTTGGGACAGGCGCGCGATGTCGCGACCTTGCGCACCGCCGTCAGCGACATGCGCGCCAAGATGCGCGCCAGCCTGGGCAGCAAGGGTACCGCAGCCGGCACGGCGGCCAACGCCTACGAACCAGGTTTGCCGTTCGACCTGAAGCAGGACGCCGGGGGGATCGTCGACATCGAGTTCATGGTGCAGTACGCCGCCTTGGCCTGGTCCCACGACCATCCGACGCTGTTGCACTGGACCGACAACATCCGCTTGCTCGAAGAGCTGGAACAGGCCGGGCTGATGCCCGCAGGCGACGCCGCGCTGCTGCGCGAAGCGTACAAGACGTTCCGCTCGGCCTCGCACCGCCAGGCGTTGCAGAAGCAGGCCGGCGTGGTGGACGCAAGCCAGTTCGCCGAGGAGCGCCGTGAGGTGCGGCGGATCTGGGGGGCGTTGGGGTTGGCGTGATGGTGTTGTGGCGAGGCGACCAGCTGTTCTGCCAAGCGCAGACTTTTTTGCTGGCAGACCGCAGCGTCTGGATCAGGCCGGTCGTGCCGGCCATCGTGGCTGATCGGAGCGCCGAACCGGCTGGTCTACAAGGCCACTGCAGCCCGGATAGCACGCGCCACCTTGTAGGAGCGGCTTGAGCCGCGATGGCCGGCGATGCCGGCCCAAGTCCGGCCCCACCGTTTTTCCTGGCAAACCGTAGCGCCTGATGCAGGCCGGCGTTGCCGGCCATCGCGGCTCAAGCCGCTCCTACAGAGGGCTGTGTTGCCGGCCATCGCGGCTGAGCCGGAGCGCCGGCCGCTGCCAATGCCGTCGGGCACCCATGATGGCCTTCACCCAGCTCCCGGACACGGGTGGTACACTGTGCGCCACATAGCCTGAATATAAAGAAAGAAGACCGGCGCCCCACCACTATGCCCTTAGCGTGGCACGGCGGGTCGGCCAACTTCTGCAAGGGCCGGCCCCCGTTAGGTGCTGGCCTTTTTCGAGCGTTCTGGAAAAAGCATGAGAATACTGATCATTGGGCCGAGCTGGGTCGGCGACATGGTGATGGCGCAAACGCTGTTCCAGTCCTTGAAACAGCGCCACCCCGACTGCGTCATCGACGTGCTGGCCCCCGACTGGAGCCGGCCGATCCTCGAGCGCATGCCCGAAGTGCGCCAGGCCTTGAGCTTTCCGCTCGGCCATGGCGCGCTGGAGCTGGGCACCCGCAGGCGCATCGGTAAGTCGCTCAAGGGCCAATACGACCAGGCGATTCTGCTGCCCAACTCGCTCAAATCGGCTTTGGTACCGTTCTTCGCCGGGGTTCCCACCCGCACCGGCTGGCGTGGCGAAATGCGCTGGGGCCTGCTCAACGACGTACGCAAGCTCGACAAGGTGCGTTACCCGCTGATGATCGAGCGTTTCATGGCCCTGGCCTATGCGAAGGGCGCCGAACTGCCGCAGCCCTATCCCAAGCCCGCCCTGCGCATCGAAACGGCCAGCCGCGACGCTGCCCTGGCCAAATTCGGCCTGGCGCTGGACCGTCCGGTGCTGGCGCTGTGCCCCGGCGCGGAGTTCGGCGAGTCCAAGCGCTGGCCGGCCGAACATTACGCCGAAGTGGCCGATGCCTTGGTACGCCAAGGCTGGCAGGTCTGGCTGTTCGGTTCGAAGAAGGACCATCCGGTCGGCGAAGCGATCCGCGAGCGTTTGATACCCGGCCTGCGCGAAGAGTCGGTGAACCTGGCCGGCGAAACCTCCCTGGCCGAAGCCATCGATCTGATGTCGTGCGCCGACGCGGTGGTGTCCAACGATTCGGGCCTGATGCACGTCGCCGCCGCTCTCAACCGGCCCCTGGTGGCGGTGTACGGCTCGACCTCGCCAGGCTTCACGCCGCCGCTGGCCGACCAGGTGGAAGTGGTGCGCTTGGGGCTGGAGTGCAGCCCCTGCTTCGACCGCACGTGCCGGTTCGGCCACTACAACTGCCTGCGCCTGCTCGAACCCCAGGCGGTGGTCGCGGCCCTGCAACGCCTCGACGGCGCCCAGCCGATCAATCTGCTGGCCGAGGTCGACTGAGTGCGGGTGCTGATCATCAAGACATCGTCGCTCGGCGATGTGATCCATACCCTGCCGGCCCTCACCGACGCCGCGCAGGCCATCCCCGGCATCCGCTTCGACTGGGTGGTCGAAGAGGGCTTCGCCGAGATTCCGAGCTGGCACCCGGCGGTCGATCGGGTGATCCCGGTGGCCATCCGCCGCTGGCGCAAGAACCTCTGGCAAACGTTCAGAGGCGGTGAGTTCAAAGCCTTCAGGCAGCGCCTGCGCGAGCACACCTACGACCTGGTGATCGATGCCCAGGGCCTGCTCAAATCGGCTTGGCTGACGCGCCTGGTCAAGGCCCCGGTAGCCGGGCTGGACCGCTATTCGGCGCGCGAGGGGCTATCGAGCCGTTTCTACGACCGGCGCCTGTCGGTCGCCGTGGGCCAGCACGCCGTCGAACGCACGCGGCAACTGTTCGCCATGGCCCTGGCCTACGACCTGCCCGAGGGCCTGGGCGACTACGGCCTGGACCTGACCCGCCTGCAATTGCCGCCCACCGCGCCCTACGTGGTGTTCCTGCATGGCACCACCTGGGCCACCAAACACTGGCCGGAGGCCTATTGGCGCGAGCTGGCCGAGCGCATGGGGCGGCGCAAGCTGCAGGTCCGCCTGCCGTGGGGCAACGAGGCTGAGAAGGCCCGCGCCGAACGCATCGCCCAGGGTTTGAGCCACTGCCAGGTGCTGCCGCGCCTGAACCTGGTCGGAGTGGCCCGCGTGCTGGCCGCGGCCAAGGCCTGTGTGGCGGTCGACACCGGACTTGGGCATCTGGCCGCGGCACTGGACGTGCCGACCCTTTCCCTGTTCGGCCCGACCAACCCGGGCTTGACCGGCGCCTACGGTCGCTCCCAGGTACACCAGGCCAGCGATTTCCCCTGTGCCCCGTGCTTGCAGAAGAAATGCACCTACAAGCCGAGCGCCGAGGACCTGCGCCGGTTCGATCTCAAACGCGAGTGGCCGCTGTGCTTCACTCGCCTGAATCCCGAGCATGTAGCGAGCCGCCTGAGCGCGCTGCTGCTGGCTGAGGATGTCCGTTGATGCAACTGGCTTTCGTGCTCTACAAATACTTTCCCTTCGGCGGCCTGCAGCGCGACTTCATGCGCATCGCCCTGGAGTGCCAACGACGCGGGCACCAGATTCGCGTCTACACCCTGATCTGGGAAGGCGACATTCCCCCTGGTTTCGAAGTGCTGGTCGCGCCGGTCAAGGCGCTGTTCAACCACCGCCGCAACGAAAAGCTCAGCGCGTGGATGGCGGCCGACCTGGAAAAGCGTCCGGTCGATCGCCTGATCGGTTTCAACAAGATGCCGGGGCTGGACGTGTACTACGCTGCCGACGGCTGCTTCGAAGACAAAGCCCAGACCCTGCGCGGCAACCTGTACCGCCGCTGGGGCCGCTATCGGCATTTCGCCGACTACGAACGCGCGGTGTTCGCCCGCGAGTCCAGGACCCAGGTACTGATGATCTCCGAGGTGCAGCAACCGCTGTTCGTCAAGCACTACGGCACCCCGGCCGAACGCTTCCATCTGCTGCCGCCGGGCATTTCCCAGGACCGCCGGGCACCGGCCAACGCCGAGGACATTCGTGCGGGCCTGCGCCAGGAGTTCGACGTCGGCGCCGACGAACTGCTGCTGGTGCAGATCGGCTCGGGCTTCAAGACCAAGGGCGTGGACCGCAGCCTCAAGGCGCTGGCCGCCTTGCCCGGCGAGTTGCGCAAGCGCACACGGCTGCTGGTCATCGGCCAGGACGACCCCAAGGTGTTCCAGCTGCAAAGCGCGGCCTTGGGCCTGGGCGAGCAGGTGCAGTTCCTCAAGGGGCGCAGCGACATCCCGCGCTTTCTGCTCGGCGCCGACCTGCTGATCCACCCCGCCTATAACGAAAACACCGGCACCGTACTGCTCGAAGCCCTGGTGGCCGGGTTGCCGGTGCTGGTGTCGAAGGTCTGTGGCTATGCCCATTACATCGAAGAAGCCGACTGCGGCCTGGTGCTCGACGAGCCTTTCGCCCAGGCACAGCTCGACGACTACCTGGCGCGCATGCTGCAAGCGCCCGACCGGCGTGCCGTCTGGTCGCGCAACGGCCTGGCCTTCGCCGACAGCGCCGACCTCTACAGCATGCCGCAGCATGCCGCCGACGTGATCCTCGCGGAGCCCCGCCCATGAAGCTGATTCTGGCTGAGCCATTCAAGCAGTTGTGGGCCGGGCGCGACCCGTTCGAGGCCGTCGAGGGTTTGCAGGGCGAGGTGTACCGCGAGCTCGAAGGGCGGCGCACGCTGCGTACCGAAGTCGCGGGCGCCGGTTACTTCGTCAAGATCCATCGCGGCATCGGCTGGGGCGAGGTGTTCAAGAACCTGTTCAGCGCCAAGCTGCCGGTGCTCGGCGCCGGCCAGGAATGGCGCGCCATCGAGCGCCTGCACCAGGCCGGCGTGCCGACCATGACCGCCGTGGCCTACGGCGAGCGCGGCGGCAACCCGGCGCACCAGCATTCGTTCATCGTCACCCAAGAGCTGGCCCCGACCGTCAGCCTGGAAGACTTCAGCCTGCACTGGCGCCAGCAGCCGCCGGCGCCGGCCCTCAAGCATGCGCTGATCGCCGAGGTGGCGCGCATGACCGGCACCATGCACCGCGCCGGGGTCAACCACCGCGATTGCTACATCTGCCACTTCCTGCTGCACACCGACCGGCCGATCGCTCCGGGCACGCTGAAACTGTCGCTGATCGACCTGCACCGCGCGCAGACCCGCACGCGCATCAGTCGCCGCTGGCGCGACAAGGACCTGGCCGCGCTGTACTTCTCGGCGCTGGACATCGGCCTGACCCGGCGTGACGAGCTGCGCTTCCTGCGCGGCTACTTCCAGCGCCCGCTGCGCCAGATACTGCGCGACGAAGCCACCTTGCTCGCCTACCTGCAACGCAAGGCGCACAAGCTCTACGAGCGCAAGCAGCGTTACGGGGATGCTCTCTGATGGCCGGCTGGACCTTGGAGCCGGGGTATGCACACCTGGCCGCGGACTTCGGCAGCCTGGAGGCGGTGTTCGCCCTGCAAGGCGAGCGTCTGACCCGCGATCCGCTCAGCGAAGTGGTGCGCGTCGAGCGCGACGGCGTCAACTACTACGTCAAGCGTTACACCGGCGCCGGTAAAGGCTTGCGGCGCTACCTGGGCCGTCCGCGGATCAAGGCCGAGTGGCAGAACCTCAAGCAGTTCGCCAAATGGGACATTCCCACCGCCGAAGTGGTCGCCTGGGGCCTGGAGCGCAAGGGCCTGGCCTTTGGCCGTGGCGCGATGATCACCCGCGAGCTGCCGCGCACCGAAGACCTCTCGGTGCTGGCCGAGCGCAACGATCCGCGCCTGGCCGACCGCGCCTGGGTGGAGCACCTATGTCGGCAAGTGGCCCGCCACACGCGGGTGATGCACGACCACCATTTCACCCATAACGACCTCAAGTGGCGCAACCTGCTGGTCGACGATCAGGGCACGGTGTTCTTCATCGACTGCCCGACCGGCGACTTCTGGCGTGGCTTCATGCTGCGCCACCGGGTGATCAAGGACCTGGCCTGCCTGGACAAGGTGGCCAAGTACCACCTCTCGGCGACCCAGCGCCTGCGCTTCTACCTGCACTACCGCGACCATGCGCGGCTCAATGGCAAAGACAAGCAGCGCATTGCCCAGGTGCTGAGCTTTTTCGAGGGAAGGGAATGACCGACTACCTGGCCAGCGAGGACGTCGCTTTGTTGCAGCGTCACGGCCTGAACGATTTCGAAGCGTTGTGGACGTTGCAGCTCGATGCCGTCGACGAGCCCAACACCGGGCGCGGCGGCTGGAGCAGCGTCTATCGCCTGGAGCTGGAGGGCAAGGGCTACTACCTCAAGCGTCAGGCCGACTACCTGACCCGCACCCTGCACGCACCCTTCGGCGAGCCGACCTTCAGCCGCGAATTCCGCAATATCCGCCGCTATCAGTCGCTCGGCATCCCGGCGTTGCAGGCGGTGTTCTACGGCCAACGCAAGGATCGAGAAGCACACCGGGCGATCCTGCTGACCCGTGCTCTGGACGACTGGCGTGACCTGGACGGCCTGCTGGCGCAGTGGCCCGAATTGGCCGACGCGCAGCGCGATGGCATCTTGCGCGCCTGCGGTCAGTTGGCGCGCACTCTGCACGGCGCCGGGCAAGTGCATGGTTGCTTCTACCCCAAGCACATCTTTCTGCGCGAGCGGCGCAGCGGCTGGCAGGCGCAGCTGATCGACCTGGAGAAGACCCGGCCGTTGCTGTTCGGCCGCCGTGACCGCCTCAAGGACCTCGAGCCACTGATGCGCCGCGCCCGCGTCTGGAACCAAGGCGAGTTGCGCCTGTTGCTGGCCGCCTACCTCGACCAGCCCACCGATAGCGCAGTGGTGGGCGACTGGCAACGGCGCCTGATGCACCGCCATCGCGAAAAGGAGGCGCGCTGATGCAACTGGCCGAACTCAAACAGGCCGGGCGCAACCCGAGCCTGCCGCTGACCTTGACCCTGGCCGATGCCGCCGGGCCTGCCGAACTGCAGTTGCTCAGCCTGCTGCGCGTGTTGCCCGGCCAGCGCTACGTGGGCGCGGCCCTGTGGCGCGGCACGCCGGTGCTGGCCAAGCTGCTGGTCGGCGGCAACGCGGCGCGGCACTTCCAGCGCGAACTCGAAGGCGTACGCCTGCTGGCCGCCCAAGGCCTGACCACGCCGACCCTGCTCGCCGATGGTCTGATCGACGGCCAGGGCGGCTGGTTGCTGTTCGAATTTCTCGACCGGGCGCAGAGCCTGGACGATGCCTGGCAGCAGGTGGCGACCCAGCCCGCATTGAGCGACGGCCAACGACAGGTGATCGGCGAGGCCCTGGCGGCTGTGGCGCGCATGCATACGGTGGGCCTGTGGCAAGACGACCTGCACCTGGACAACCTGCTGCGCCAGGATGAGCGCCTGTACCTGATCGACGGCGCCGGCATCAAGGCCGAAACTCCCGGCAAGCCCCTGTCGCGCCAGCGCGTGCTGGAAAACCTTGGGGTGTTCTTCGCCCAGTTGCCCAAGCGCCTGGAGCCGTTTCTCGAAGAGCTGCTGGTGCACTACCTGCTGGCCAACGCCGAACACGCGCTGCCGCTCGAAGCGTTGCAGAAGCAAGTCGACAAGGTGCGCGCCTGGCGGCAGAGGGACTACCTGGACAAGGCCGGCCGCGAGTGCAGCCTGTTCAGCGTCGAGCGCAGCCTGTCGAAGTTGCAGGCGATCCGCCGCAGCGAAGTGGACGCCCTGTCGCCGGTGCTGGAGCAGGCCGACACGCTGATCGACCAAGGCCATCTGTACAAGACCGGCGGCGCCGCCAGCGTGGCGCGGGTCGAGGTGGGCGGCCGCGCGCTGGTGATCAAGCGTTACAACATCAAGAACGTCGCGCACTGGATCAAGCGTTTCTGGCGCCCGAGCCGGGCCTGGCATTCCTGGATCGAAGGCCAGCGCCTGGCGTTTCTCGACATCGCCACCCCGCGTCCATTGGCCGTGCTGGAGCGGCGGATGCTGGGCCTACGTGGCCGCGCCTACCTGATCACCGAATACGTCGACGGTCCGGACCTGAGCGAATGCTTCGCGCCCTATGTGGACGACGGGCAGGCGCCGCAGGCGCAGGTCGATGCGCTGGTAAGCCTGATGCGACAGTTGATCCGCGAACGCATCAGCCATGGCGATTTCAAAGGCCACAACCTGTTCTGGGATGATGGCCAGTGGTCGCTGATCGACCTCGACGCCATGTGCCAGCATGCCACCCAGCGCAGCTTCGCCGTCGCCTACGCCCGTGACCGGGCGCGTCTGTTGCGTAATTGGCCGAGTGGCAGCGCCTTGCATCAGCGCCTGGACGCGCTGCTACCCCGTCTGACCGAATAGGCCGCCGGCAACGCCAGCCAGTCGCTGCTGCGCCCGGCCTGGCGCACGCGGATGCGCCATTGCCCGTCCTGCCAGCGCAAAATGGCCCAGGCCGTGGCGGCGCTGTTCGCTTGGCCGGGGATCAACAGGTGGTAGTGGTCGTCGAGCAGGTGGGCGCGCAGCGGCAGGGCATGTTCGCCGGCGAGCAGGTACAACTGCCGATCGGATTGGAACAAGCCGTCGCCACCCGGATATGGAACCCAGCCCGGCAGTCCAGCCACGGGCGGTCCAGCCACGGGCAGTTCAGCCAATTGGCAATCGGCGAGCAGCATCGTCAGGTCGGGCAGACCGTCGTACCACACCACGGGTGAGTCCACGACCCACTCGCCATCCTCGCGCCGCTTGACCGGCAACTTGATGTAGGCGTCCGGCATGCGCGGATCGACCACCCGCCAGCGATAACCGTCGAAGGCCACCTGATAGCTCGCACCGCTGGCATCCTTGATGTAGTACAGCGACAAGCCGGGGTATGCCGACGGTTGCTCGTAGATGCCCTCCTTGTGAATGCCATCGACCCGGTAGTGCAGCTTGCCGCTGTCGATGCTGATGGCGGCGGCCGGTGGCAGCTTCAACGGCGGGGTCGGCGGGATGGCGCGGATGGCCCTGCGCATCACGGTGGTGCCGCCGATGTTGTTGACGGCATCGCTGACGTGTGTGAACGACTCGACCAGATGTTTGAGCACACCGATGCGGTCGTCTTCCTTGAACGCCGTACTGGCGTCGATCACCGACAGTATCGAGCGCGCCAATGCCACCGGCACCAAGGTCCGCGCCGGGATCACCAGGCTGATGAGGTCGAGCAGGATCGACAGCGCGTGCAAGGTCAGCTCGCCCAGCAGTTCGAGCTTGGTGTGGGTGCTGGCATCGACGCGGGCGAGGGTCGCGTTGACCTCGGCCAGGTAGCGGGCGTGCTGGAAGTCGCCGGTGATTTCCGGGCGCTGCGTCGCGGCGCCCAGGCCGCCCTTGGTCAGCCAGCGCTCCACCTGTTCGGGGTCGAGCAAAGGTAGGCGTTCCTTGACGTATTCGCGCAGCGCGGGTTTGCTGCGCAGGGTCCTGAGCAGGTGGCGGATGTTGCGAAACTCCCGCCAGGCGCGTCGGTCGGGCGCATCCGGGGTGTACACCAGCACGCGCGAGAAACCAGCCCCGTCTGGGGTGATCAGCATGACGTCGTGCAGGCTGTGCCCGGCCAGCAGCAACTGGCGCACGCTCAAGCGCTGCACGGGCAACCGCTTGCGCACCTGTGCGTCGGGATTGTCCAGTACCAGCGACGCCCACTTGAAACCGCGTTCGAACGGGTCCTCCAGCAAATGCCCGGCGTAATGCGCCTTGGCCAGCTCGGCGCGCATGCGTGCGCGGCTGACATCGACGTAGCGGTCGCGGCGCCACTGTGCCTGGGCCGACGTCAGCAGGTGGGTGCGCAGGTAACGGCTGTAGCTCTCGCCCACGTTCAATTCGCGCACCATGGAGCGAACCTGGCTGGGGGTGATGCCGGGCACGGTTCGATCGTGTTCGTCGTGCACCCTGGCGGTCAGCCAGTAGTCGATGTCGAGCAGGCTGACGTTGAGCAGCGCCAGCTCATCGAAACGGTAGGTGCGACGTACCAACTCGACGCTGTCGCCCAGCTGCGGACGGCTGGCCACTGGAATCCAGGCCGTGGTGATGCCCGGATGCAGCACCGGCCCGGTTTGCCTGGCCAGGGTCACGCTGACGTACAGGTGGAGCGGGTCGAGATCCAGTTGATGGCGTTGCCGCAACAGCACGCGCAAACGGTCGCGGGTCCAGCTCAGCAGGCCATTGCGGTCGACGAACTGCTGGCGGTTGAGAATGCCCGGTGCGGATGCCCGGTCGATGGCGACGACCAGTTCCTGCATGGTTTGCATGATGTGCGTCAGACCTTGGGCCGACGCATGCCGCAGCCAAGCGGGCGAGTTGCGTTCCAGCAGTAGACCGTAACGGGTCCGCAGGGCCGAGCGGCTGTCGATCCAAGGCAGGACATCGGCGGCCGTTTGCAGGTCTTCGGCCAGAACCGACAGGTCCGTCGACGGCGACCGCGCGGCGCTATCCCAGAGAGCGGTCAGTGCAGCACGTTGCCCGTCGATCAAGTCCTGTACCTGAGCCTGGACCAGATCGTCGTTGAACCACTCGTAACGCAACCGTTCGGCGTTGCAGGCCCGCTCGCGATCTTCGGCACTGTGCAGGTGACGCAACAGCGGACGGCTTTGTTGCGGGTCGTCGAGCCGTTCGCACAGCTCGACATGCAGTTCGGCCAGGCTGTCGAAGGCCTCGATGCCATGCGACAGGCTACAGAGCAGGGCGTATTCGCCGGGCTGTCGAGGGTCGGGGGTACCGCCTTCGGGCCCGCCTTCGACGATGACGAAAGCGCCGCGCAAGGGGCTACGCCAATGGGGCGTGGTGATGCTCAGCACCGGTCGGTACACCTGCGGCCGCTGCGCCGCCGGCAGGTGCTGGCGTTGCGAAGGCAGCGGCAGGGTCACGCAACTGGACATCAGCTCGGCGTGGCCGGAGCCCAGGGTGTGGTCACCCTCGCGCAGCGCGATTTGCGCCAGCAATTGCTGCCGCAGAATCTCGCTCAACCGGGCCTGGCGGCTGGTCTCAGGTGGGGCGCCGGACAGCCAGTAGTCGGCCAGGTCGGCGAAATAGCGTTGGCGTGCGTTCAGGGGTGGCAGCGTCGGGTCGGGCGGTGGCGGTGGGGTGAGCAGGGCGCTCAAAGGCAGATTGAAGGATTTGAAGTGTTCCAGGCTCATGGCGGGCTCCGCAGTGATTGAGCTGGGCACGCTGGGGTTTTCGCAGGGTCTGGGTGTGGTAATCGGGTATGGAGGGGTAGTGGGCCGGCGGTGCCGGCCATCGCGACTGAAGTCGCTCCAACAGTGTGGTTGCAGACAAGTTTCTCAGGCGGGTACGACAGTGTGGGGGCGTCCGGTTCGGCGTTCCGATTAGCCGCGGTGGCCTGCAGCGCAGGCCCAACCCGATCGCCGCGGTCCACCAGGAAAACGGTGTGGCCTGGATGGAGCCGGCCATGCCGGCCATCGCGACTGAAGTCGCTCCCACGGTGGTGCCTCTGTCGCGATGGGCCGCGACGCGGACCTGATCCAGGCCTTCGCTGCGGCCAGGCTCTTTAGCGGAGGGAAGTAGGTAGGGGCTTGGCCGGGTACAGGATCTCTAGAGCCCGTGTGGATGGGCCTTGTGTCGGCGCCAAGCGTGCAAGCGCTTGAGCAGCGCTTCGGGACTGTCGAGCCGTTGGCAGCGCGCCTGGCTGAACAGGATCAGGATCAGCTCGGCCGTCACTTGGGCGTCGGCGCTGGCGTGGTGGCGCTCGGCCACTTCCAGTCCGAAATGCGCGACCCAAGCGTCCAGCCCCGCGTCGCGCGCCATCGCTTCGGGGTTGAGCATCGGCGCCAGTTCGGCCACGTCGACGAAGGGCCAGCGTAGCCGGTGGCCCAGGCTGTGCTTCAAGGCACGCGTCAGCATGTGCTGGTCGAAGGGGGCGTGGAAGGCCAGCACCGGACTGTCGCCGATGAACTCGAGCAGTTCCACGAAGGCGGTGGCCGGATCGCAGCCGGCGGCCAGGGCGCTGGGGCCAAGGCCATGGATGAGCACGCTGGCGGTGGTCATCTGTTCGGGGCGGTGGAGGGTACGTTCGAACTGCTGGCTGAAATCGATGGCACCGTCGTCGATGGCCACCGCGCCGATCGACAGCACCTGGTCGCGATTCAAGTTCAGGCCGCTGGTTTCCAGGTCCAGCACCACCCAGCGCTGTTCGCGCAGGCTGCAGGCGCGCCAGGGGGCAGGCAACGGCAGGCGTGCCAGGCGCGCTTTCAGGGCCTCGGGCACGAAGGGGCTGGCCGGTCGCAGCCAGGCGAACGGGTTCATAGCCGATACCGCAGCGCCAGGCTGCTTTGCAGGCGTTGCGCCTGGCGCAGGGATTCGCGCAGGATGCGCCGGTCGAGGTGGTTGAGGCTGTCCGGGTCGAGACGATTGCTGTAAGGCTGGTTGTCGCGACTCTGACGTTGGTGCTGTTGCATGCGGGTCTGCTGGATGAAGTGGTAGGCCTCTTCAAAGGCGGCGGCGTCCAGGGCGTCGATCACTTCGCGCTTGGCCAGTTGGCGCAGGCGATCCAGGGTATTGTTGGCGCCGATGCCATGGGCCAGGGCCAACAGCCGTGCGCCGTCGACGAAAGGTGTCAGGCCTTGCACCTTGAGGTCGAGGGTGGCGGTTTTGTCGTTGCCCCGGCGGGTCAGCACGAAGTCGCGCAGCCGGCCCACGGGTGGCCGCTGGCGTAGGGCATTTTCGGCCAGCATGCGCTGGAACAGGCGATTGTCCGCGACTTGGGCGAGGATGCCTTGGCGTAGCTGTTCGCAGCCTTGCTCGTCGCCCCACACCGCGCGAAGGTCGAAGTAGATGGTCGAGCCCAGCAGGTTTTCCGGGCTGGCCTCGCGCACGAAACTGGCGAAGCGCCGTGCCCATTCGTGGCGCGACAGGCACAGCTCGGGATTGCCGGCCATCACATTGCCGGGGCACAGGCTGAAGCCGCAGCGCGCCAACTGCTGGTTGATCAGCCGCGCCAGCGGCAACAGACGCAGTCGCACGGCCTCGGCTTCGCTCGCGTCGGCCGCTTCGAAGAGGATGCCATTGTCCTGATCGGTGTACAGCGTCTGCTCGCGCCGCCCCTCGCTGCCGAAGCACAGCCAGGTGAAGGGCACGCCCGGGTCGCCCTGTTCGGCGAGGGCCAGCTCGATCACCCGGCACACGGTGTGGTCGTTGAGCAGGGTGATGATCTGGGTGATCTGCGTCGAGGACGCGCCATGGGCCAGCATGCGCTCGACCAGCTGGCCGATCTCGCCGCGCAGCGCAATCAGGACTTCCAAGCGCGCGGCATGGCGGATCGTACGCGCCAGGTGCACCAGGTCGACCCGCTGCAGAGAGAACAAGTCGCGCTCGGAGACCACGCCGCACAGGCGCCCGTGGTCGACCAGGCAGACGTGGGCGATGTGCCGCTCGGTCATCGCCAGCGCCGCGTCGAAAGCGCTGGCCTGGGCGTTCAGGCAGAACGGCGCGGCAGTCATGTAGCGGGCGATGGGCGCGTCCAGCTCGGCGCTGGCATCGGCCACTACCTGACGCAGGTCGCGCAGGGTGAAGATGCCACAGGGGGTGCGCTGCCCATCGACGATGACGATACTGCCCACCTGTTGTTCGTGCATGTGCCGCACGGCGTCGCGCACTGGCGTGTCGGCGGCGCACATCACGGGGTGACGCATGGCCAGTTCGGCCAGGGGCGTGTTCAACGAGTATTGCGTGCCCAGGGTCTGCGCCGCTCGCTGGCGCACCTGCTGGTTGATCTGATCGAGCAGGCTGCTGACCCCGCGCAAGGCGAAATCTCGGAACACCTCCGACAGCGAGAACACGCGGACGAACGCCGCTTTGTGCAGTTGCAGGCAGAAGGTGTCCTCGCCGGCCAGGTGCTCGGTGCGTGTGGCGCGCTCGCCGAGCAGAGCGGCGAGCGGGAAGCACTCGCCGGTGGTGATTTCGAAGGTAGGTGTGCCACCGGCGCCTGGCGCCTGCTGGCGCTCCCCGACCACGCGGCCCTGCTTGACGATGAAGAAATGCGTCACCGGGCCATCGGCGGGCTTGACGATGCTTTCGCCGCTTGCGTAAAAGCGCAGCTGGCATTGTTCCACCAGGTAGGCCAGGTGGCCATGTTCCATCTGGTTGAAGGGTGGGAAGCGTTGCAGGAACTGCAGCATGCCCAGAACGTTCTGCCGCACGGCGGTCTTGCCCGCTTGGTCGAAGGCGTCCTTCTGGTTCATGGCATCGGTCGCAGGATGAGACGGCGCACTTGGCACAATCCTTGTTATCGCTTGTTGTTGTAAGGCCCATGGTCGGACGATGCGGGCAAGCTTCACATTGGACGTAAGTCTATGCCTGTCATGAGGGTGCTTGCCGCATCGCATGCTGCGGGGTACCGGTCGAGCGTTACGGGGCTTGCCGCTGTGCCGACCTACAGGCAGATCGTCGTCGGTAACCCATCAGGTGTGAACGGACGCATAACCCAGTTACGGATCTTCAGCATTGATGTGAAGCAGACTTCGGTACCTTTAGCGTCAAATTTCCGACGAAAGGCAGTCGTTCATGCTCAAAACTGCGGTCTTAACTGTTTTGAAGGGATTTTTTTGACGAGATGAGCATGGCTGAGCAAGACGACATCCTGAGTGACGCCGAGCGCCGTGCGCTGGCCGATGTCAGCGCCCCGGTGGGTCCGGCCCCATCCGTATTGGTCGTGGACGACAACGCGATCAATCGCGAAGCGCTGGCGGCGTACCTGAGGAGTCGCGGCTGGGAGTGCAGTGTGGCCGAAAGCGTGCAGCAGGCGCGCGCGGCCCTGATGATGCGGCCGTCCATCGGCCTGATGGTCACCGATCTGCGCATGCAGCCAGAAGACGGCCTGGCGCTGATCCGACATGTCAGGGCGTCGGAGCGCGCGGAGTTGCCGATCATCGTGGTGTCGGGCGACACCGATGTGCAGGAAGCGGTCAAGGCGATGCACTTGGGCGTCCTCGACGTGCTGCTCAAACCGGTCGATCTGACCCGTTTGCTGGAAATCGTGAGCAAGGAATTGAGCGTGTAGGAACTGTAGACGCGTCCAGCTTGACGCTCTCGCCCTTGTAGGAGCGGCTTAAGCCGCGATGGCCGGCACAGCCGGCCCAATGGATTTACTTAAATTACCCCAAGATCGATGCATCGCCTGAATGAGGGCCGCGTCGCGGCCCATCGCGGCTAAAGCCGCTTGTGTCTTCAAAGCAGCTAAATTCGAAGGTGAGAGGAGTGAGCGGCAGCTGTACCGCCGGGGTGCCCTGGAGCACGTGTAGGAGCCAAGCTGTCGCCCACTCTTCTCACTCTGGCCTTAAGCTCGAACAGTTGACTGAGTCCGACCTCGAACAACAAGCGGGAGCTAAGCCAGAGTGATCTCTCACTTCTGAGCCTAGAGAATTTATTCATGTCTGCCTATGCCGGAATCGATGTTTCTAAAGCGACGTTGCAGATTGCCCTGCATCCCCAAGCCGATGATCTCTCTGTAGCCAACACGCCTGAAGGGCTGGCGAGTGCCATGGATTACTTCAAAGCGCACGACGTCCATCGCGTGCTTGTGGAAGCCACAGGCGGTTATGAGAAGTTGGCGGTGAGGTTGCTGGCGGGTGCTGGCTTCAAAGTTCAGCGCGTCAATCCTGTACGTGCCCGCTCGTATGCGCTTTCAATGAACAAGCGCGCCAAGACTGACAAAATCGATGCTCGTATCCTGGCACGGTTCGCTGCCAACCTTGACGAAGAGCCCTGCTGCCAGCCCGACGCAGACCGCGAGGAGTTGACCCAGCTGGTCAATCAGCGCGAAAGCCTGGTCCAGCAACGCGACGACAATCGACGCCGGATCAAACAGGCCGACTCGGCGTTCGTGCAGCAGACCTACAAGACGCTTGAGGTGCAGCTGCAGATGCTGATCAAGTCCTGCAATAAACAGATCGCTCAGCAGACGCAAAAGATAAATGCTCAACTGCTGGAGCAATTGAAAGTGATCAAAGGGATAGGTCCCGTCACGATTGCCAGCCTGTTCTGTTACTTGCCCGAATTAGGCGATCTGAACCGCAAACAGGTAGGTGCCTTGGTCGGAGTTGCGCCTTACAACAACGACAGTGGCACCAAGAGTGGTAAGCGCAGCATTTACGGCGGCAGGGCGAAATTACGACGGGCAGCGTACATGAGCGTACTGGTGATGGTGCGCCATAACCCGGACTTCAAAGCGCGCTATGAACGACTGTGTAACCGTGGCAAAGCAAAGAAGGTAGCGTTGGTGGCGTGCATGAGAGTCTTGTTGGTGAGGCTCAACGCAATGGTCAGGGATGGTACGCCGTGGCGAGATCAGCCTGTGTGACGGCGCCTGTTCAGGGCGTTTTCAAGATGAAAACGCCTGGAACATGACCGCTGATCGGTGGCAGGTGAAAGACAGTTGGCTCCTACAACGCTCTTGTAGGAGCGGCTTTAGCCGCGATAGCCGGCAACGCCGGCCCAACGACTCAATCTCTCAGGCCATCAGCCCATAGGCACGCCTTCGCGTACCCACGGGCCGGCGCAACGGCTTACCGCCCGTTGCGCGCCTTGAACTCCCGACGACGACGATGCAATACGGGCTCGGTGTAGCCGTTGGGCTGCTTGGCGCCTTCGACCACCAGCTCCACGGCCGCCTGGAAAGCGATGTTGTTGTCGAAGTCAGCAGCGAGCGGACGGTACAGGGCATCGCTCGCGTTCTGCCGGTCGACCACGGCGGCCATGCGCTTGAGGCTCTCCATCACCTGCTCCTGACTGACCACACCATGGCGCAGCCAGTTGGCCAGCAACTGGCTGGAAATCCGCAATGTGGCGCGGTCCTCCATCAGGCCGACATCGTTGATGTCCGGCACCTTCGAACAGCCCACGCCTTGGTCGATCCAGCGCACCACATAACCGAGGATGCCCTGGGCGTTGTTGTCCAGCTCGTTGCGGATGTCCTCGGCCGACCACTGCGTATCGCCGGCCAGCGGAATACGCAGGATGTCGTCTACCGACGCCGGCGTGCGCTTGGCCAGCTCGGCCTGACGCGCCTGCACGTCGACCTTGTGGTAGTGCAGCGCGTGCAGGGTCGCCGCAGTGGGCGAGGGCACCCAGGCGGTGTTGGCGCCGGCCATGGGGTGGGCGATTTTCTGCTCGAGCATGGCCGCCATCAGGTCGGGCATGGCCCACATGCCCTTGCCGATCTGCGCACGACCTTGCAGGCCGGTGGCAAGGCCCACGTCGACGTTGTTGTCTTCGTAGGCGGCGATCCACGCTTGGTTCTTCATCGCGCCCTTGCGCACCACGGCGCCGGCTTCCATGGACGTGTGGATTTCGTCGCCCGTGCGGTCGAGGAAACCGGTGTTGATGAACACCACGCGTTCGGCTGCGGCCTTGATGCAGGCCTTGAGGTTGACCGTGGTACGGCGTTCCTCGTCCATGATGCCGACCTTCAGGGTGTTACTCGGCAGGCCCAGCAGTTGCTCCACGCGGGCGAAGATCTCGGCGGCGAAGGCGACTTCCTCCGGGCCGTGCATTTTCGGTTTGACGATGTAGATGCTGCCGCTGCGGGTGTTCTTGCGTTGGGTGTTGCCATTGAGGTTGTGCACTGCGGCCAGCACGGTGAACAGCGCGTCCTGGATGCCTTCGGGCACTTCGTTGCCCTGCGCGTCGAGGATCGCCGGGTTGGTCATCAGGTGGCCGACGTTGCGCACGAACAGCAACGAGCGGCCGTGCAGGGTAACGGTGCCGCCATTGGGCGCGCTGTATTCGCGGTCCGGGTTCATGGTGCGGGTGAAGGTCTTGCCGCCTTTGCTGACGTTTTCTGCCAGGTCGCCCTTCATCAGGCCCAGCCAGTTGCGGTAGACCAGCACCTTGTCGTCGGCATCGACGGCGGCGACCGAGTCTTCGCAGTCCATGATGGTTGTCAGCGCCGACTCCATGAGGATGTCCTTCACGCCTGCGGCATCGGTGCTGCCGACCGGGGTGCTGGCGTCGATCTGGATTTCGAAGTGCAAGCCGTTGTGTTTGAGCAGGATCGCGGTGGGCGCGGCGGCGTCGCCGTGCAGGCCGAGCAGTTGGCCCGGATTGCGCAGGCCGCTGCTGCCGCCTTCGAGGGCGACCACCAACTTGCCGGCTTCGATGCGATAGGCCGTGGCGTTGGCGTGCGAGCCGTTTTCCAGCGGCGCGGCTTGATCGAGGAAAGCGCGGCCGAAGGCGATGACCTTGTCGCCGCGAGCCTTGTTGTAGCCTTGGCCTTTTTCCGCGCCGCCTTCGTCGCTGATGGCGTCGGTGCCGTACAGCGCGTCGTACAGCGAGCCCCAACGGGCATTGGCAGCGTTGAGGGCGAAGCGGGCGTTCATCACCGGCACCACCAGTTGCGGACCGGCCATGTGCGCGATTTCTTCGTCGACGTTTTGCGTGGTGGCCTGGAAATCGTCCGCTTGTGGCAGCAGGTAGCCGATCTCCTGGAGGAAACGTTTGTAGGCAGCGGCGTCGTGGGCCTGGCCTTGACGTTCCTGGTGCCAGGCGTCGATACGGGCTTGCAGCTCGTCGCGCTTGGCCAGCAGGGCTTTGTTCTTTGGAGCGAGGTCGTTGATGATCTTTTGCGCACCGTCCCAGAACTGCTCGGCGACGATACCGGTCCCGGGAATGGCCTCGTCGTTGACGAAGTCATACAGGACCTTGGCGACCTGAAGGCCACCGACTCGAACGTGTTCAGTCATTGCTTGCCTCACTCTGCTCAGCGATATCGCTCATCGTAAAAAGCCCGTAGCGCTTGCTCCGGCTCGCGTCCGTACATGCCCGACAGGCGGCGGGGGCGAGGGCTGGAGATTGGGCACAGGCGCCTCGGCAGACCACCGGACGACGTTTTGTAGTCCAGCTCGGCGCATACTACATGAAGCCGTACGCGGGTGAACATGCGACTAAGAACGCCGTTCTGCGCCCTTCGGGCCGCAGCAGGTCGCGCCAGGAAGGTGCATGTTCGCAAAAAAAGAGTTAATTGTTCCAGATAAATCTAAAAACGGTACACGATTTTGGGTGCGATTCTCGCTGTGGCAGGTTGTCGCGCAGTACCTATACTTCTGCCTCGATCTCTACGCCCATTCACCGTGCGGGCTCGCCGCACCGCTTGCAGGAGCACACCGTGGACACACTGGTACTGACCATGATCGCCCCCGACCACCCTGGGCTGGTCGAACGCATCGCCCAGTGCATCGCCGACCAGCAAGGCAACTGGCTCGACAGCCGGCTGTCGCGCATGGCCGGGCAGTTCGCCGGCATCTTGCGCGTAGCGGTGCCCAGCGACCGCCACGACGCATTGGTGCAGGCGCTGGAAGGTTTGCAAGGGCAGGGCATCCGGGTGCAGGTGGCCCGCAGCGGCAGCGATCCGCTGGCCGACGGCCCATCGACTACCCTGGAATTGGTGGGTAACGATCGGCCGGGCATCGTGCGCGACATCACCCGGGTGCTGGCCGAATTGGGCGTCAACGTGGAGCGGCTCAGCACCCAGGTGCAGCCCGCGCCGATGAGCAACGAGCCGCTGTTCCGCGCCGAGGCCTCGCTGGCCTTGCCGCCGGCGCTCACCCTCGAACGTTTGCAGCAGCGTCTGGAAAGCCTGGCCGATGATCTGATGGTGGAGCTGCACCTGCGCGCGGAGGATTGAGCGCTGCAACATCGCTTATACACAGGCAGGTTATGCAGATTTCGCGGGGATGAGCCTGTGCATAACCTTGGGAGATGTCTCTGCAGGCCAGTACATACGTGCCTTACAGAGTTTCGGTCATTTATTGATCAGCGTTTGCGCAGGTTCAGTGCGATGTCGACGCTGTACAACGCCAATCCTGCCCAGATGAACATGAAGGCCAACAGCGTGTTGGGGCTCAGATGTTCGTCGAACAGCCAGACCGCCTGCAGCAGCACCAGCGTGGGCGCCAGGTACTGTAAAAAGCCCAATGTGGTGTAGGGCAAGTGCCGCGCCGCCGCGTTGAAACACACCAGGGGCACCAGGGTCACCGGCCCGGCGGCCATCAGCCACAGCGCTTCGGAGGTGGTGTAGAACGCCGGTTGCGCACTGACGGCGTGCGGGTGCAGCAGCAACCAGCCCAGCGCCACCGGCACCAACATCCAGGTTTCCACCACCAGGCCCGGTAGCGCTGCGACCGGCGCCCGCTTGCGGATCAACCCGTAGAAACCGAAGGTCAGCGCCAGCACCAGCGACACCCATGGCAGGCTGCCGACCTGCCACACCTGCTGCGCCACGCCCGCCAGCGCCAGGCCCACGGCCAGCCATTGCAGGCGGCGCAGGCGTTCGCCGAGCAGCAGCATGCCCAGCAGTACGTTGACCAAGGGGTTGATGTAATAACCCAGGCTGGCTTCGAGCATGCGCCCACTGTTCACCGCCCACACGTACGTCAGCCAGTTGAGCGCGATCAGGCTGCCGCTCAGGGCCAGAATGGCCAGGCGCTGCGGGTGCTGGCGCAGCTCGCGCCACCAGCCCGGATGTTTCCAGAGCATCAGCAGCACGCCGCCGAACAACGCCGACCAGAGCACGCGATGAACGATGATCTCCAGTGCGGGCACACTCTGGATCGCTTTGAAGTACAGCGGGAACAGGCCCCAGATGATGTAGGCCGTCAGGCCCAGGAAATACCCGCGTCGCGGGTTTGCAGCGTGCATGGTGGGTCCTTGCAGAGATTGGGTGCAAAACGCCGGCGTATTGTAGACGGCTTGTGGGGCAATTCGGCGCGTTGCGTGTCAACGATGCCCAGGCCGGCCAGCATGCCGTGCCTCAGCATGGCGGCAAGGATGCCTGACCGGATGAGCTATCGAGGTCCGGCCTATTCGAAGCCGATGGCGAGGTCTGCCGGTGTGCGCAAACCTTCGCCACAGGCTTCAGAACAGTTTCAGCGGCGCCTCGTCCAAGGCCGCGCATTGCTCGCGCAGCGCCAGGATCTGGTCGCCCCAGTAGCGCGGCTGGCCGAACCAGGGGAAGCTGCGCGGGAACGCCGGGTCGTCCCAGCGGCGCGCCAGCCAGGCGCTGTAGTGCAACTGGCGCAAGGCGCGCAGGGGTTCGATCAGGGCCAGCTGGCGCGGGTCGAAGTCGTGGAATTCGTTGTAGCCGTCGATCAGCTCGGCCAACTGCCCCAGGCGCTCTTCGCGGTCGCCTGCGAGCATCATCCACAAGTCCTGCACCGCTGGGCCCATGCGGCAGTCGTCCAGGTCGACGACGTGATAGGCCTCGTCGCGGTGCATGAGGTTGCCGGGGTGGCAGTCGCCGTGCAGGCGGATGACCTGGTGGGGCGTGCGGGCGTAGACGGCCTCCACACGCTGCAACAGGTCGCGCGCCACCGATTCGAAGGCCGGCAACAGTTCTTTGGGCACGTGGTTGCCGTCGAGCAAGGTGCGCAGCGAAGCGTGGCCGAAGCCTTCGACGCTCAAGGCTTCGCGGTGCTCGAACGGACGCGTGGCGCCCACCGCGTGCAGCCGCCCGAGCAGCTGACCGAGGCGGTAGAGCTGGTCCAGGTTGCCCGGTTCCGGCGCATGCCCGCCGCGGCGTGGGAACAGGCTGAAGCGAAAGCCCTGGTGTTCGAACAGGGTGCGCCCTTCGTGCAGCATCGGCGCCACCACAGGCACTTCGCATTCGGCCAGTTCCGCCGTGAACTGGTGCTCTTCGAGGATGGCGGCGTCGCTCCAGCGGTCTGGGCGGTAGAACTTGGCGATCAGGGGTTGCGCTTCGTCGATGCCTACCTGGTAGACGCGGTTTTCATAGCTGTTCAGGGCCAGCACCCGGGCGTCGCTGAGAAACCCCAGGCTTTCCACGGCGTCCAGGACCAGGTCGGGGGTCAGTGCATCGAAAGGGTGGGACATGGTGGGCTCCTGAGCTGAACGGCGAGGTGCCATGGTAACGCTTGTGACGTTGCAGAAGGCGGTCGAGGCCCGGTTCGATGCGCAGGGTGCCGCCTTTCCGTTCGGATGCGATGAGGCCGGGAAGAGGCCTGGTCGCCATCATGGGCCAAATGGAACGCCGGCTGTCCGCGTCGTCTAGGTCGGGACACCGATCAGCACGTAGGCGGGGTGGAACTGGGCCCGCAGGGTCCAGCCCACCTCTATGGCCTGCGCGCTCAGCCACTGGGTCTCGGCCAGCGCGCACAGCGTCTGCCCATTGCTCAATGCCAAGCGCACCTCGGCGCTGCCGTCGTCTTCCATCTGTACCTCCTCGACCTTGGCCTGCAAACAATTGCTGCCCGGCTCGGCGGTTTCGTCGCTGGCCAGCAGGCGTACCCAGCCGGCCTTGAGCAGGGCCACCGTCATGCGGCCCAGGGCCAGTTCCAGGCGCTCGGTGCTGTCTGGGGTGATCAGCGCGTCGATCTCCAGCCCGCCGCCCAACGCCAGGCTGACCCGATCGTGGCGCCCCTCGCGGCGCAGCCCGCTGACCCGACCCTGCAGCTGGTTGCGCGCGCTGGTGCGCAGCATGAGGCGACCGAGCAGGTCGAGGTCGTCGCCGCTGTCGGCCGCTTGCAGAAATTGCGCCTGCAACGCTTGCAGGCGCTGGTACAGACCTAGCACTCGCGCGCCTTCGCTCGACAGGCGCGCGCCCCCGCCGCCACGCCCGCCGGTGCTGCGCTCGACCAGCGGCTGGCTGGCCAGGTTGTTGAGCTCGTCTATGGCGTCCCACGCCGCCTTGTAGCTGACGCCGGCCGCCTTGGCGGCGCGGGTGATCGAACCCTGTTCGGCGATGTGTTGCAGCAGGGCGATGCGTTGCGGACGGCGGGCGATGTGCTGGGTCAGCGAGGGCGGCAGGGGCATGGCGGGGCCTGGCAGGACGAAGGCAGGAGCGGCGACGGTGCCTCCGGCGTTCGGGCAAGTCAAGTTCGGTTGCGGCACGGAGGGGGGCAGGAGACACCAGGGGCGACCGGTCGCAGCGCATGGGGCCCCTCAACTCCGGCCGGGCCGCGGCGTACGTGCCAGGCAGTAGACATCGACACGGCTGGCTCCGGCCCGGCGCAGCAGGGTTGCCAAGGCCTGGGCGGTGGCGCCGGTGGTGAGCACGTCGTCGACCAGCGCCAGGTGCAGGCCGGCCGGCGCCGCCTGCGGCGTCAACGCGAAGGCGCCGCGCAGATTGCGCTGGCGCGCCTGGGCGTCGAGGCCTTGTTGCGCGGCCGTTTCCCGCGTGCGCTGCAACCAGCCTTGCTCGCAGGGTACGCGCAGCTGGCGCGACAACCAGCGCGCCAGCATCGCCGCCTGATTGAAGCCGCGCTGGCGTAGGCGGCGCTTGGCCAAGGGAATCGGCAGCAGCAGGTCGGGACGTGGCAGGCCGTCGCCGTAGCGGTGGTTCAGTCCCTGGGCCAGCGAATCCACCATCATGCGGCCCAACGGCCACTGGCGCTGGTGCTTGAAACGGCTGATCAGGGTGTCGATGGGAAAGACGTACTGCCAAGGCGCTACCACGCGATCGAAGACCGTTGGCGCTAAGGTGCAGCGCAGACAGGTCAGCTCCGGTCCTGACAGGGGCAGGGCACAATGGCTGCATGCTCGGATCAGCCAGGGTAGATCGGTTTCGCAGGCGTGGCACAGCGGTCGCGCTCGAACGGCCTGCGCATCGCACAGCGAACACATTTGGTTGTTATTTAAACACTTGTTGACCAGGCGTTTTAAGCTGAGTTGACAGTTCATAGGCCATCCATGACTATGCGCGCTACCCGTGAGGCGCCGCCGTTCCGCCATGTGGCAGCGCCAGCAACACCCTAGACAAGGAAACGCCGATGAGCGCGAGCACAACTGTAACCACCCGTCACGACTGGTCCCTGGCCGAGGTCAAGGCGCTGTTCCAGCAACCGTTCAACGACCTGTTGTTCCAGGCGCAGACCGTGCATCGCGCGCATTTCGATCCCAACCAGGTGCAGGTCTCCACGCTGCTGTCGATCAAGACCGGCGCCTGCCCGGAAGACTGCAAGTACTGCCCGCAGTCCGGCCACTACAACACCGGGCTGGAAAAGCAGAAGCTGATGGAAGTGCAGAAGGTGCTGGAAGAGGCGGCGCGGGCCAAAGCCATCGGCTCGACGCGCTTCTGCATGGGCGCGGCCTGGAAGCACCCCTCGGCCAAGGACATGCCCTACGTGTTGCAGATGGTCAAAGGCGTCAAGGCCCTGGGCCTGGAAACCTGCATGACCCTCGGCAAGCTCGACCAGGAGCAGACCGCCGCTCTGGCCCAGGCGGGGTTGGACTACTACAACCACAACCTCGACACTTCGCCCGAGTTCTACACCAGCATCATCACCACCCGCACCTACAGCGAGCGCCTGCAAACCCTGGCGTACGTGCGCGACGCCGGGATGAAGATCTGTTCCGGCGGCATCCTCGGCATGGGCGAGTCGCTGGACGACCGCGCGGGTCTGTTGATCCAGCTCGCCAACCTGCCCGAGCACCCCGAATCGGTGCCGATCAACATGCTGGTGAAGGTGGCCGGCACGCCCTTGGCCGACGAGCAGGACGTCGACCCGTTCGATTTCATCCGCATGCTCGCCGTCGCCCGCTTGCTGATGCCCAAGTCCCATGTGCGTCTGTCGGCCGGTCGCGAACAGATGAACGAGCAGATGCAGGCCCTGGCCTTCATGGCCGGCGCCAACTCGATCTTCTACGGCGAGAAACTGCTCACCACCGGCAACCCCCAGGCCGACAAGGACATGCAGCTGTTCGCCCGCTTGGGCATCAAGCCCGAAGCCCGCGAAGAGCACGGCGACGAGGTGCACCAGGCGGCCATCGAGCAAGCGCTGGTCGAGCAGCGCAGCAGCGAACTGTTCTACGACGCAGCGTCGGCCTGAGCATGGCGTTCGACCTCACGGCGCGCCTGGCCCAGCGGCGCGCCGCGGACCTCTATCGCCAGCGCCCGCTGCTGCAAAGCCCGCAGGGGCCACAGGTGGTGGTCGATGGCCAGCCGCTGTTGGCCTTCTGCAACAACGACTATCTGGGCCTGGCCAACCATCCCGAGGTGATCGCGGCCTGGCGTGCCGGCGCCGAGCGCTGGGGCGTCGGCGGCGGCGCCTCGCATCTGGTGATCGGCCACAGCACCCCGCACCACGCCCTCGAAGAGGCGCTGGCCGACCTCACCGGGCGGCCGCGCGCTTTGCTCTTTTCCACCGGCTACATGGCCAACCTGGCGGCCATCACGGCATTGGTCGGGCAGGGCGACAGCGTCCTGCAAGACCGCCTCAACCACGCCTCGCTGCTCGACGGCGGCCTGCTCAGCGGCGCACGCTTCAGCCGTTACCTGCACAACGACCCCGCCAGCCTGGGCAAACGCCTGGACAAGGCCGTGGGCGACGCGCTGGTAGTCACCGACGGAGTGTTCAGCATGGATGGCGATGTCGCCAACCTGCCGGCATTGGCTGCGGTGGCCAAGGCGCGCGGGGCCTGGCTGATGGTCGACGACGCCCATGGGCTGGGTACTCTGGGTCGGCAAGGCGGCGGGGTGGTGGAACACTTTGGCTTGGGGGTGGATCAGGTGCCGGTGCTGGTCGGCACCCTGGGCAAAGCCTGTGGCACCGCCGGCGCCTTCGTCGCTGGCAGCGAAGCGCTGATCGAGGCGTTGGTGCAGTTCGCCCGGCCGTACATCTACACCACCAGCCAGCCGCCGGCGCTGGCCTGCGCCACGCTCAAGAGCCTGGAGCTGCTGCGCCGCGAGACCTGGCGCCGCGAGCACTTGGCGGCCCTGATCGCCCAGTTCCGCCAGGGTGCCCAGGCCATCGGCCTGCAACTGATGGACAGCCACACGCCGATCCAGCCGATCCTGGTCGGCGACAGCGCGCGTGCCCTGGAGCTGTCGCAGCGCCTGCGCGCGCGCGGCGTGCTGGTCACGGCCATTCGCCCGCCTACGGTGCCGGCGGGGGGCGCACGTTTGCGCGTCACCTTGAGCGCGGCCCACAGCGCAGCGCAGGTGCAGCTATTGTTGGAAGTATTGGCCGAGTGCCATCCGACGCAGGAGGCTGCGCATGCGTGATCGACTGATTCTTCTACCGGGCTGGGGGCTGGGCACCGCCTCCCTGGAACCCTTGGCAGCGAGCTTGCGCGGGCAGGACCCACGCCTGCACGTCGAGTTGGTGCCGCTGCCGGAGCTTGCCGAAAGCGAGCCCGACGCCTGGATCGATTACCTCGACAAACGCCTGCCCAAGGACGTCTGGCTCGGCGGCTGGTCGCTCGGCGGCATGCTCGCCAGCGTATTGGCGGCGCGGCGTGACGAGCACTGCTGCGGGCTGCTGACCCTGGCCAGCAACCCCAGCTTCGTCGCCCGTGGCGACTGGCGCCACGGCATGGCCCCCGACACCTTCGGCACCTTCCTCGACGGTTGCCAGCACCACCCTCAGGTGACCCTCAAGCGCTTTCGCTCGCTGTGCAGTGACGGCGCCCTGCAACCGCGCACGCTGTCGCGCCAATTGGGCGTCGGCGTGCCGGACACCGACCCGCTGTACCTGGCCAACGGCCTGAAGGTGCTGGCACAGCTCGATACGCGTCTGGCCTTGCAGCAGTACAGCGGGCCGCAACTGCACCTGTTCGCCGGCAGCGATGCGCTGGTGCCGGCCGAGGCGGCCCAGGCGCTCAGCGAGCTACTGCCGGACGTCGAGGTCGGTCTGGTGGAAGACAGTTCCCATGCCTTCCTGCTGGAGTATCCGGAGGCGTTGGCCGAGGGCATCAAGAGTTTCCTGCATGAGAGTGGCGATGACTGATCTATCCCAGCCGCACCTGCCCGGCCAACTGCCGGACAAACGCCAGGTCGCGGCTTCGTTTTCCAAGGCGGCGAGCACCTACGACAGCGTCGCGGCGCTGCAACGGGCGGTCGGGCTCGACCTGCTCGCGCGCTTGCCGGGCGATGTCACGGTCGACCGCTGGCTCGACCTGGGCAGTGGCACCGGCTGCTTCAGCCGGGCCTTGGCCGAGCGCTTCCCCGTTGCCAGCGGCATCGCCCTGGATCTGGCCGAGGGCATGTTGCGCCATGCCCAGGCCCTGGGCGGTGCGCGCCACCATGTGGCCGGCGACGCCGAACGCCTGCCGCTGCGCGACGCTTGCGTCGATCTGGTGTTCAGCAGCCTGGCGGTGCAATGGTGCAGCCAGTTTTCCAGTGTGCTGAGCGAAGCGGCACGGGTGTTGCGCCCAGGCGGCGTGCTGGCGTTCAGCAGTCTGTGCGTGGGTACGCTGGAGGAGCTGCGCGCCAGCTGGGAGGCGGTCGACGGCAGCGTGCACGTCAACCGCTTCCGGCAGTTCGCCGATTACCAGCGGCTGACCGCCGCCAGTGGCTTGCAGGTACTCGACCTGCAACGCCAACCCCATGTGTTGCATTACCCCGAGCTGAGCAGCCTGACCCATGAGCTCAAGGCCTTGGGCGCACACAACCTCAATCCGGGGCGGCCCACGGGCCTGACCGGGCGCGCCCGCCTGCAAAGTCTGCTACAAGCTTACGAAAGCTGGCGCGACGAGCGGGGACTGCCCGCCACCTACCAAGTCGTCTACGGCGTGCTGCGCAAACCCGACGAGTAAGGACACTGACATGCATCCCGCCTACTTCATCGCCGGTACCGATACCGATATCGGCAAGACCACCATCGCCGCCGGGTTGTTGCAGGCTGCGCGGGCCGCGGGTCTGACCACCCTGGGTGCCAAACCGGTGGCCTCCGGCTGCGACCACACCGCCGCCGGCTTGCGCAATGCCGATGCCTTGGCGCTGATCGAACAGAGCACGCTGCGACTGCCCTACGAGCAGGTCAATCCGTTCGCTTTCGAGCCGGCCATCGCCCCGCACCTGGCCGCCCTCGAAGCCGGGATGACGCTGGAGGTCGAGACCCTCGCCGCGGCGATGCACCATGTACTGGTGCAGGGCGCCGATTTCACCCTGATCGAGGGTGCCGGCGGTTGGCGGGTGCCGTTGTCGGCCCAAGCCGCCCTGTCGGACCTGGCCGTGGCCCTGCAACTGCCGGTGATCCTGGTGGTAGGTGTGCGTCTGGGCTGCATCAACCATGCGCTGCTCAGCGCCGAAGCCATCGCCCGTGATGGCCTGCACCTGGCCGGTTGGGTCGCCAATGTCATCGATCCGCAGACCTCGCGCCTCGAGGAAAACCTCGCCAGCCTGGCCGACCGCCTGGGCGCGCCGTGTCTGGGGCGGGTGCCGAGGTTGCAGCAGGCCAGGGCCAGGGACGTGGCCGGGCATCTGCACCTGCATCTGCTGGCCTGAGCCTGCTTTCCCGAATCTGGGCAGGATCGACCCTGTCTATGAGGTGGCACCGGGCCATTAGGGATTTGTACGGGCGTTTTCGCCGCGACACTGCTTTAATGGCTCGTGTTCGTCCATCCAGCGTCATGGAGTCCTGACATGGAAATCACTGGTAATTCCGCGTTCTACGCAGGGCTGGGTGCCATCCAGGCCGGGCAGAGCCGTTTCGACCAGGCTGCCAGTCAAGTGGCCAATCTCAGCGCCGAGCGCGCTGCGACCAGCCAATCGAGCGACTACCAGGCCGAGCGTCTGCGCAGCGTCGACCGTAGCCAACAGATGGACCTGCCCACCGCAACGGTGGAGCAGGCGCTGGCAGCGCAGCAGATCGAGCTAGGCGCCAAAGTGGCCAAGGCTTCCGACGAAATGCTCGGCCGCCTGATCGACACCTGGGCGTAAGCCACCTCATAACCCCTATAGACAAACCTAGGCTCTGGCGTGCACACCGCGCCGGAGCCTCATGGTTGTCATTTAAGCGACTAGGGCCGCAAAGCAGCCCTAATCGACCCTGTTTCGGCTCAACTGACTGGCATCGCGCCAAAGCCCCAGAACTCATACCTCAAAGCGAGGGCATTTTCGTCACCATCGGCGGCGTGAATGGCACTAGCGTGCCACCTTGACAAGCTTCCCCTCTAAACGTAAGTTTCAAACACTTGTTTGACCGAAAGCCTGCCGGCTTTCTTCGGTACCGAACGCATAACTAGAGGTCGATCGCCATGCCTGATTACAAAGCCCCCTTGCGTGATATCCGCTTCGTGCGCGACGAGCTGCTGGGTTACGCAGCGCACTATCAAAGCCTGCCAGGCTGCGAAGACGCCACGCCCGACATGGTCGATGCGATTCTCGAAGAAGGCGCGAAGTTCTGTGAGCAGGTACTGGCGCCCCTGAACCAGGTGGGCGATCGCGAGGGCTGTACCTGGAGCGAGAGCGGGGTGAAGACGCCTACCGGTTTCAAGGAGGCCTACCAGCAGTTCGTCGAAGGCGGCTGGCCGAGCCTGGCCCATGACCTGGCCCACGGTGGCCAGGGCCTGCCCGAGTCCCTGGGCCTGGCAGTCAGCGAAATGGTCGGTGAGGCCAACTGGTCCTGGGGCATGTACCCCGGGCTGTCCCACGGCGCGATGAACACTTTGTCGGCCCACGGCACCCCCGAGCAGCAGCACACCTATCTGAGCAAGCTGGTCACCGGCGAATGGACCGGCACCATGTGCCTGACCGAAGCCCACTGCGGCACCGACCTCGGCATGCTGCGCACCAAGGCCGAACCCCAGGCCGACGGCAGCTACAAGATCAGCGGCACCAAGATCTTCATCTCCGCCGGCGAACACGACATGGCCGAGAACATCGTACACATCGTGCTCGCCCGTCTCCCCGACGCGCCGGCCGGCACCAAGGGCATTTCGCTGTTCATCGTGCCCAAGCACCTGCCCAACGCCCAGGGCGGCGTCGGCGAGCGCAACGCCGTGCAGTGCGGTTCGCTCGAGCACAAGATGGGCATCCACGGCAACGCCACGTGCGTGATGAACTTCGACGGCGCTACCGGCTACCTGATCGGCCCGGCCAACAAAGGCCTGAACTGCATGTTCACCTTCATGAACACCGCGCGCCTGGGCACCGCCCTGCAAGGCCTGGCCCACGCCGAAGTGGCGTTCCAGGGCGGCTTGAAATACGCCCGCGACCGCCTGCAGATGCGCGCCCTGACCGGCCCCAAAGCGCCGGAAAAAGCCGCCGACCCGATCATCGTGCACCCCGACGTGCGGCGCATGCTGCTGACCATGAAGGCCTTCGCCGAGGGTACCCGGGCGATGGTCTACTTCACCGCCAAGCAGGTCGACATCCTCAAGTACAGCCAGGACGAAGAGGCGCGCAAGAAGGCCGACGCGCTGCTGGCCTTCATGACCCCGATCGCCAAGGCCTTCATGACCGAGGTGGGCTTCGAAGCGGCCAACCATGGCGTGCAGATCTACGGCGGCCACGGTTTCATCGCCGAGTGGGGCATGGAGCAGAACGTGCGCGACAGCCGCATCTCCATGCTCTACGAGGGCACCACCGGCATCCAGGCCCTCGACCTGCTCGGGCGCAAGGTGCTGATGACCCAGGGCGAGGCGCTCAAGGGCTTCACCCGCATCGTGCACAAGTTCTGTCAGGCCCAGGAAGGCAACGAAGCGGTCAAGGAGTTCGTCGAGCCGTTGGCCGCGTTGAACAAGGAGTGGGGCGAGCTGACCATGAAGATCGGCATGGCCGCCATGAAGGACCGCGAGGAAGTCGGCGCCGCGTCGGTGGACTACGTCATGTACTCGGGCTACGCGTGCCTGGCCTACTTCTGGGCCGACATCGCCCGCCTGGCGGCCGAGAAGCTCGCGGCCGGCACCAGCGAAGAGGCGTTCTACACCGCCAAGCTGCAGACCGCACGCTTCTACTACCAGCGCATCCTGCCGCGCACCCGCACCCATGTCGCGGCCATTCTGTCCGGCGCTGGCAACCTGATGGCGATGGACGAAGAAGCCTTCGGTCTGTCGATCTAAGCGGTCGGTCGGGTCGAATCAGGCGCCTGCCCATGTGGCAGGCGTTTTTTTGAGCGAAGACGTGCTGTGACCATAACTGTCTCACCAGTCTTTTTTCGCTCCGATCGGTCGCTTTTTTCTTGAGTTAGACTCCATCCCATTCCCAAGCAACGGCTTCGACGCCGTTGCCCCCTACCGCGAGAGGTTGTCATGGCTGACTACAAAGCGCCCGTGCGCGATATGCAGTTCGTCCTCAACGAAGTGTTCCGTGCCGCCGAGCAGTGGGCCGAACTGCCGGCACTGGCCGAGCTGGTCGATGCCGACACGGCCATGGCCGTATTGGAGGAGGCGGGCAAGGTGGCCGCGCGCAGCATCGCACCCTTGAGCCGCGCCGCCGACGAAGAAGGCTGCCACTGGGAAGAAGGCGCGGTGCGTACGCCGGCAGGTTTCATCGGCGCCTACGACACCTATGCCGAAGGCGGCTGGGTGGGGGGCGGCGGCGATCCGGCCTTCGGCGGTATGGGCATGCCCAAGGCCATCTCGGCCCAGGTCGAGGAGATGGTCAACGCCGCCAGCCTGTCGTTCGGTCTGTACCCGATGCTCACCGCCGGGGCCTGCCTGTCGATCCATGCGCACGCCAGCGAAGCCCTCAAGCAGGCCTACCTGCCGAATATGTACGCGGGCGTCTGGTCGGGTTCGATGTGCCTCACCGAACCCCATGCCGGTACCGACCTCGGCCTGATCCGCACCCGCGCCGAACCCCAGGCCGACGGCAGCTTCAAAGTCAGCGGCACGAAGATCTTCATCACTGGCGGCGAACACGACCTCACCGAGAACATCATCCACCTGGTGCTGGCCAAGTTGCCCGATGCGCCGGCCGGTCCCAAGGGCATTTCGCTGCTGCTGGTGCCCAAGTTCATGGTCGATGCCGATGGCAATTTGGGCGCGCGCAACGCGGTGAGCTGCGGTTCGATCGAGCACAAGATGGGCATCCAGGCTTCGGCCACGTGCGTGATGAACTTCGATGGCGCCACCGGCTACCTGGTGGGCGAGGCCAACAAAGGCCTGGCGGCCATGTTCACCATGATGAACTACGAGCGTCTGGGTGTCGGCATCCAGGGCCTGGCGTCGGCCGAACGCTCGTACCAGAACGCCGTCGACTATGCCCGCGAGCGTCTGCAAAGCCGTTCGCCGAGCGGTGCGCAAGCCAAGGACAAACTGGCCGACCCGATCATCGTGCACCCCGACGTGCGCCGCATGCTGCTGACCATGAAGGCCCTGATCGAAGGCGGTCGGGCGTTCTCCACCTACGTGGCCATGCAGCTCGACAGCGCCAAATACAGCGCCGACCCCGAGCAGGTCAGACGCAGCGAAGCGCTGGTGGCCTTGCTCACGCCGGTCGCCAAGGCCTTCCTCACCGACCTGGGCCTGGAGTGCACGGTGCATGGCCAGCAGGTGTTCGGCGGCCATGGCTACATCCGCGAATGGGGCCAGGAGCAGCTGGTGCGCGACGTGCGCATCACGCAGATCTACGAAGGCACCAACGGCATCCAGGCGCTGGACTTGATGGGCCGCAAGGTGGTCGGCAGCGGTGGTGCGCTGTACCAGGTGTTCTCCGAGGAGGTGCAAGCCTTCGTCGACACCCACGGCGCCGAACTGGGCGAGTTCACCCAGCCGCTGGCCACTGCCTTGCAGCGCTTGGACGACTTGACCGCCTGGGTGCTGCAACGGGCCAAGAACGACCCCAACGAAATCGGTGCCGCGTCGGTGGAATATCTGCATGCTTTCGGCTACGTGGCCTATGCCTACATGTGGGCACGCATGGCCGGCGCCGCGCAGCAAGGCACGGGCGACGAGGCGTTCTATGCTGCCAAACTGGGCACGGCACGCTTCTACTTCGCCCGCTTGCTGCCGCGGATGGATTCGCTGGTGGCGTCGGTCAAGGCCGGCAGCGAGTCGCTGTATCTGCTCGATGCCGAGCAATTCTGAGCAGGTGAGTCATTACGCCAGCGTAGGGTCAGATGCGAACAACTGTCGTTTGTAAGCTTTTTCCTACAGAGCGCGGTGACTTTTCGCCACTATGTTCAGATTTATTCCAGGCGTAATCTTTACCACATGGACGTAGCGCAGGAAGCGCAAAGGACAGAACACGGACTACGAAGGATTGCTCGCCAGGATTGCGAGTCGAAACGGATGTCAGGGAAACAGTCTGAAAGCCCCGCTTATGCGGGGTTTTCTCTATGCGCGCGATTTGTGTTTGGGTACAGGGCGGAACCTCTGCCGAACGCTGCGAGTCTGTGTTGAAACCCCTTCACGGAGTATTTCGCATGGACCTGATCCGCATCATCTTCGCCATCCTCCTGCCCCCACTGGGCGTGTTCCTGCAAGTGGGCTTCGGCGGCGCGTTCTGGCTGAACATCCTGTTGACCTTGCTGGGCTACATTCCAGGCATCATCCACGCGGTGTACATCATCGCCAAGCGTTGAGGCCGAGCGCCCGCCTGCGATCCAGAGCAGCGGGCGTCATTGCGCCAAGACCCGGCAATAGAACGCCCACTCCGCTTCCAGCGCATGGGCCAAGTGTCGGGCTTGGCGGAAGCCATGGCGTTCTCCGGCATAGAAATGCCCTTCGGCTTCGATGCCGTTGGCCTTGAGCGCAGCCAGCATGGCGCGGGTCTGCTCAGGCACGACCACCGCGTCCAGTTCCCCTTGGAAGAAGATCACCGGCACTTCGATGGCGGCCGCATGCAACAGCGGCGTGCGCTGTCGATAGCGCTCGATATCCCGTTCGGGATCGCCGATCAGCCAGTCTAAATAATCACCCTCGAACTTGTGCGTCGCCTTGGCCAGCGCCTGCGGGTCGCTGACGCCGTACAGGCTGGCACCGGCGCGGAATACCGAGCGCAATGCCAACGCGCACAGGGTGGTGTAGCCCCCCGCGCTGCCACCGCGGATGAACGCCTTGTCCTTGTCGATCAAGCCACGTTCGGCCAAATGCGCGACGGCCGCGCAGGCATCCTCCACATCGCTCTCGCCCCATCGCAGATGCAGGGCCTGGCGGTAGGCACGGCCATAGCCGGTGCTGCCACGGTAGTTGAGGTCGGCCACGGCGAAACCGCGTTGGGTCCAGTACTGGATGCGCGGGTCGAGCGCCGGGTGGCAGGCCGAGGTCGGCCCGCCGTGGACGAACACCAGCAAGGGCGAGGGGCCTTCGCCGTTCGATGCCGGATAGAAAAAGCCATGGGCGGTCGCCTCGCCGCTGGGGTAGCTGATCGGTTGCGGCTGGCTGATGCGCTCGGCGGCCAGGCTGCTGGCGCCACCGGCCAGTACCTGTACGCTGCCGTCGACGCGATCAATACGCAACACGGCGGGCAACTGGGTGGGCGAAGCGGCTACGGTGTAGACCGCCTCGGCGTCGGCGGCCAGGCAGCGGAAGCGGCTGTAGCCTTCGGCCAGCCGGTGCGGTGCGTGACCTGCGCGTTGGATGCCGAGGCGGCCGAAGCCATCGTCGAACCAAGCGGCGAGAAAATCCTCGCGCTCCAGCGGCAGCCACGTGCAGGCGCCCAACTGCCACGGTGCGCCGGCGTGATCGGCGGGCAATGCTTGTACCGCTTGCCACTGGCCGTCGATCTCACCCCAGGGTTGCCAGAAGCCGTTCAGGTCGCTGAGCGCCCATAGCCGGCCTGCACCGTCGAAGCGCGGTTGTTGCAAGGATTGTGCGGCACTGGCGCCGGCCTGCAACACCTTGCCGTGCCCAGCATGGGCATCGCTTGCGTCACCGTCTGTACGCGGATCTGGCTGTGAAGTAGCGCCGGCCACGCCCTTGGCGACGCGCTCGGGCCGTTGGGAAAGGGCCAGCGGAATCTCGTGCGCATGCGCTTCATTTGCCAAGGCGCCACCGGCCTTGGCCGAACGGGTTCGCAAATCGCCACCGGCCACGCACACCGGCGCCTGCCACACGCCGTCGGCGCCGCACGTACGGCTCATCAAGCGCGTGCGCGTCCAGGGCTGTTCGGGTCGGTCCCACTCGATCCAGGCCAGGCGTCGACCATCCGCGCTCAAGGTCGGCGCCGCATAGAAGTCGGCGCCTTCGACCAGCACTTGGCGCTGTCCGTCGACGAAGCGCACCAGACGGTGGCGCACCGGCGAGCCTGCGCTTTCCTCCACCGCCAGCACGGTGCCGTCGTGCCAGCGCACGTCGCCATAGCGGCGCTCCGGCGCGTGGCTCAACGGCTGCGGCGCGCTGCCGTCCAGGCGCTGGATATAGATCTGTTGATCGCTTTCGTTGACGAACACCACGCCATCGTCGCTCAGGCAGAAACTGCCGCCGCCGTATTCATAGACCCGACTGCGCACGCTGAAGCCGTCCGGCGTCACGCAGCGCGCCTGCTGGCGCTGCCAGTGCCACAGCCGGCAGGCGCCGTCGGCCGGCCTGAACTCGTTCCAGACCAGGCCTGCCGGCCCGCACTCGAGCTCAGCGTAGTCGGTGCCGGCGGCCACCGCGTCGACGGCGCTGAACTCAGCCACGGGCGATCACCTGTGAGTTGCGCTCGTTACGGAAGGTCAGTTGTTCGATGGTCAATGCGCTGTGCTCCGATTCTTCGCGGGCCTTGAGGATGATGCCGTGGTCCGGCGACTTGGCGCAGACCGGGTCGGCCTTGCTGGCGTCGCCCGTGAGCATGAAGGCCTGGCAACGGCAGCCGCCGAAGTCCTTTTCCTTCTCGTCGCAGCTGCGGCACGGCTCGGGCATCCAGTCGAAACCGCGGAAACGGTTGAAGCCGAACGAGTCGTACCAGATGTGCCGCAGGTCGTGGTCGCGCACGTTGGGAAACTGTACCGGCAACTGCCGCGCGCCGTGGCAGGGCAGCGCCGTGCCGTCGGGGGTGACGGTCAGGAACAGGCTGCCCCAACCGTTCATGCACGGCTTGGGCCGCTCTTCGTAATAGTCGGGGGTGACGAAGATCAGCTTGCACGGGTGGTCTTGCGCCTTGAGCCGTTCGCGGTACTCGTTGGTGACGCGCTCGGCGCGCTGCAACTGTTCGCGGGTCGGCAACAGCCCCAGGCGGTTGAGCTCGGCCCAGCCGTAGAACTGGCAGGTGGCGAGCTCGACGAAGTCGGCTTCCAGGGCCAGACACAGTTCGATGATGCGGTCGATGCGGTCGATGTTGTGCTTGTGGGTGACGAAGTTGAGCACCATCGGGTAGCCATGGGCCTTGACCGCCCGGGCCATCTCCAGCTTCTGCGCGAACGCCTTGCGCGAACCGGCCAGCAAATTGTTCACCTGCTCGTCGCTGGCCTGGAAGCTGATCTGGATATGGTCGAGGCCGGCGTCCTTGAACGCGGCGATCTTGCCTTCGGTGAGACCGATGCCCGAAGTGATCAGGTTGGTGTAGAAACCCAGCCGGCGCGCTTCGCGGATCAGTTCGGCCAGGTCCTGGCGCACCAGCGGCTCACCGCCGGAGAAGCCGATCTGCGCGGCGCCCATTTCCCGCGCTTGGGCCATCACCTCGAACCACTGCGCGGTGCTCAGCTCCTCACCCTGGCGGGCGAAGTCCAGCGGGTTGGAGCAGTAGGGGCACTGCAACGGGCAGCGGTAGGTCAGCTCGGCGAGCAGCCACAGCGGCAGGCCGACCTCGGCCTTGCCGGCCGCGTCAGGCGAGGACGATCCAGTGTTCGGCACGGGCCACCTCCATGAACTGTTCGATGTCCTCGGCCACTTCCGGGACATCGGCGAACTGCTGTTCGAGCTGGGCGATGATGCTGGCGACGTCGCGTTGGCCGTCGATCAGCCCGCCGATCAGCGCCGCGCTCTCGTTGAGCTTGATCATGCCTTCGGGGTAGAGCAGCACGTGCCCTTTCTGCGCCGGCTCGTACTGGAAACGGTATCCGGGGCGCCAGCTCGGGATCAGGGTGCGGTCCATGCTCATAGTGGAACTCCTTTATGCCAGACCCGATCCTGGGTCACGCTGTGGTAGGGCGGGCGGTGCAGTTCGTAGGCCATGCTCATGGCGTCGAGCATGCTCCAGAGGATGTCCAGCTTGAACTGCAGGATCTCCAGCATGCGCCGCTGGCCGTCCCAGGTGGTGTAGTGCTGCAAAGTGATCGCCAGGCCGTGCTCGACGTCGCGCCGGGCCTGGCCCAGGCGGGTACGGAAGTAAGCGTAGCCGGCCGGGTCGATCCAGGGGTAATGCTGCGGCCAACTGTCCAGGCGCGATTGATGGATCTGTGGGGCGAACAGCTCGGTCAGCGAGCTGCTGGCCGCTTCCTGCCAACTGGCGCGGCGAGCGAAGTTGACGTAGGCGTCGACCGCAAAGCGCACGCCGGGCAGCACCAGCTCCTGGGAGCGCAACTGGTCCGGGTCCAGGCCCACGGCCTGGCCCAGGCGCAGCCAGGCCTCGATGCCGCCGTCTTCGCCGGGGGCACCGTCGTGGTCGAGCAGGCGTTGGATCCATTCGCGGCGGACCTCGCGGTCCGGGCAATTGGCCAGGATCGCCGCATCCTTCATCGGGATGTTGACCTGGTAGTAGAAACGGTTGGCCACCCAGCCCTGGATCTGCTCGCGGCTGGCGCGGCCTTCGTACATCGCCACATGGTAGGGGTGGTGGATGTGGTAATAGGCGCCCTTGGCGCGCAAGGCCTGCTCGAATTGGGCAGGGGACAGCGGCGTACGCTCGTTCATCGAAGCTCCGGCAATGGCGGTCACAACGCGATGCTCATGCCGTCGAAGGCCACTTCCACGCCGCGGCGCAGCACTTCGGCACGCTCGGGAGAGTCTTCGTCGAGGATCGGGTTGGTGTTGTTGATGTGGATGAGCACCTTGCGTTGGCGTTGGAAACCGTCCAGCACATCGAGCATGCCGCCCGGGCCGTTCTGCGCCAGGTGGCCCATCTCGCGGCCGGTACGGGTGCCGACGCCGCGGCGTTGCATCTCGTCGTCTTCCCACAGGGTGCCGTCGACCAGCAGGCAGTCGGCACCGTGCATCATCTCCAGCAGTGCGTCGTCGACCTGGCCCAGGCCCGGTGCGTAGAACAGCTTGCCGCCGGTGCGCAGGTCTTCCACCAGCAGGCCCAGGTTGTCGCCGGGGTGCGGATCGAAGCGGTGCGGCGAATAGGGCGGCGCGGCGCTGCGCAGGGGGAAGGGGGTGAAGCGCAGGTTCGGGCAGGCTGGGATGACGAAGCTGCTGTCGAGCTCGATGCGGTTCCAGTCCAGGCCGCCGTTCCAATGGCTCAGCATGGTGAACAGCGGAAAGCCGGTGGTCAGGTCCTGGTGGACCATGTCGGTGCACCACACCGCGTGCGGGCAGCCTTCGCGCAGGCTGAGCAGGCCGGTGGTGTGGTCGATCTGGCTGTCGAGCAGGACGATCGCGTCGATGCCGCTGTCACGTAGCGCACGGGCCGGCTGCATGGGCGCGAAAGCCTGCAACTGGGCGCGGATGTCGGGGGAGGCGTTGCATAGGATCCAGTGCTCACCGTCGTCGGACAGGGCAATGGACGACTGGCTGCGCGCCGTGGCCTTGAGCGTGCCGTCGCGATAGCCCTTGCAGTTGACGCAGTTGCAGTTCCATTGCGGGAAGCCGCCGCCAGCGGCGGAGCCGAGGATCTGGATGTACATGACTACTCCTAGGCAAAAACGAAAACGCCCCGGCAGGCCGAGGCGTCGAACCGCATGGCAGCTCAGCGGTTGGCGAAGTACATGGTCACTTCGAAACCGATGCGCAGGTCAGTGTAGGCAGGTTTGGTCCACATGGGCGTACTCCTTGGAAAGGGGGCGGCGGGTGTCGCCAGTCATTGGGTGGCTATTGGAGCGCGAGGTTCCCACAACCTTAAGGCAGATATCCTACAAGAAATGTCTGTTCTAAACGGTTAATTATTGGATAAGGGCTCTTGCAGCCTGGGTAACAATCGATCATGGCCAGGTTTGGCCGGGCGCTGGGCGATTGGCCAGGCACAACCAAGGGGCGGCGGGATCGAGCAACACGGCCAACAGGGCGTCGAGGTCGGCCTGTTGCAAACCGTCGATCGCTGCCCGCAACCGCCCAAGGTCGCTGGCTGCGCCTGACAGATAGGCCTGCCAGGCGTGGTGCGCGAGGTCTTCTGGTGGCATGTGGCTGGGCTCGAACTGCGCCGCCAGGTCTTGGCGAGCCGCCGGGGTCAACGTCACCCCAGCCCTGAGCACGTCTTGCAGGTGTACGAGGGTCTGCCGGACCTCGGTCTGGGGCGACTGCACGCCGAACAACAGCCCGGCCACACCTTCGACCTGACGAAAGGCACTGAACACCGCATAGCCCACTTGCAATTCGACGCGCAGGCGCTGGTACACCGGCCCTTGCAGCAGATGGCCGAGCAGGCGCGCGGCGGGTTGCTGCACGGGGTCGACCGGGCAGAACAGCAACAGCGCGTGTTCGCCGCTGGCAGCGAACCACGGCGACCAGCGGCGGTGTTGGCTGGGCGGCGGCCAGGACCGGGTGGTCGGCCGGCCGGGCATGGCCTGCAGCGCAGGCTTGAGTGCGCGCAGCCCGTCGGGATCGAAGCCGGTGGCCTGGCCTTGCCAATGCGCGGCGCCCCACAGCCTTTGCAGCGAGGTCGGGGTGGCCGGCGTGGCATCGCTCGGTGGCAGGTTCTCGCCGCTTATCGCTTGAGGCAGTCGTGCGAGCAGGGCGCGGATCGGTATCGGCGGAAGCGTGTTTTGCGGTGCTGGCTGCCAAGCCTCGCTGGCGGGCTGGCGCAAAGCCGCCAGTGCCAAGGTTGTGGTGCGGATCACTGCGGCGGGCGGGCCGCTGCACGCCAAGTCCAGACAATGGCCTACGCCGTCGAAGCGCAGAGCGACTGCGGCACGTTCGGCGCGGGCCTGCAACGGCGCCAGTGCCCGTTGCAGAACGCCTTGCAGGGTAGGCGCCGGCTCGGGCAAGCGCCAGCGCAGGCGCAGGCTGGCGAAGTGGCGCTGGGCGGGGAGGATGGGGTCGATGTGCAGAGCGGCGTGCGCAAGGGTCTCGGCCGGTGGGATGGCGGTGGGGGGGGTGTTGGCTACCGGGGTGCCGGCTATCGGGGTACGGGCCACTGGAGTGCTGGTCGCCGGAGTGCCGGCCACCGGAGTGCCGGCCACCGGAGTGCCGGCCGCCGGAGCGCCGGCCACCGGAGTGCCGGCCGCCGGAGCGCCGGCCGCCAAGATCTCATCCACCGAAACGTCGACCGCTGTGACGGTCGCCTCGGGCAAGGTGTCGAGCAGCAAGGGGTCGGACGGTGGTAGTTGCCAGTGTTCCCGCGAACGATCGGGCAAGCCGTCGAACAGGCGTGCCAGCGCCGTGAAACCATCGGCGTCGAGCCCGGTGAACGGCAGGCCGCCGCTGTCGCTGCGGGCCCATTGCAAGGCGCTGGCGGTCAGGCCCTTGCGCGCCTGTAGCGCGCCGAAATGGGCGTCGAGCTGAGCGGGTTCGACCTGGCCCAACCAAGCCAACCAGTCATGCAATGCATGTTGCACCTGGTCGGCGGGTGCCCCTGCATATGCGTCGAGTTCCACATGCCAAAGCGCCTGTCCACCGAAGGCGTACAGCGGTTGCGCCTTGCAGTCGCGCAGCCAGCTTCTTTGACGCAAGGTGGTCGACCAACCGACGGGGTGCGGCTCGTTCAAGTGACTGCACAGCAGTGCCATGGCCTGCTCGGCGCCTGGTCCAAGCCCTTCGTGGGCCAACAGCAAGCCTTGGGCAAGGGTCTCAGGTGTCGGCAAAGGCCCTTCGAGCAGCCTCGGTGGCGCGGCCTGGTCATAGGCCGGGCCGGGCGCGAACAGTCTGCCGAACCGCTCGGCCAGCGCTTGTAACGTGTCCAGAGGCTGCGGGCCGCACAAGCTCAAAGTCATTTGCGCGCCACGATAGAAGCGCTGGTGGAATTGCTGCAGCGCTCGTTGGAACGTCGGCGCCCGAACGTTCAGGGTATAGCGGTTGCCGGCATGGAAGCCGCGCAGCGGATGGCGCGGCGACAGCCCTTGCAGCAAGGCGAACTGGCGTTGCGCCTGGGCGTCGCGCGACCAAGCGATGAACTCGGCATGGATCACCTCGCGTTCGGCCTGTTGCCGCGCCGCGTCCAGCTCGGGTTCGGCGAGCATCTGGCACAGGCGCTCCAACGCTCCGGTAAAGGCCGGACAGGGCACTTCGAAAAAGAAATCGGTGGTGCGCTCGCGGGTGGTGGCATTGACCTGTCCGCCCACGCCTTGGACGAAGCGCATCAGCCCGTCCGGCAACGGGAAGCGCGCGGTGCCGAGAAACAGCAGGTGCTCGAGCAAGTGCGCCAAGCCTGGCCAGCGCTCCGGTGCGTCGTGGCTGCCTGCCCGCACCCGCAGCGCCGCCGCGGCGCGGGTGAGGTGTGGGGCGTGGCGCAGGGTCACCTGCAGGCCGTTGGGCAGGTGCAGGTGGCGGGTGGTGTCGGGCATGCGGCCTCCTCGGCGGGAGCCATATGCTAGCGCATCGGCCTCGGCAGGCCGACGAATTCCCCAGGTGTCTGCAATCGTGGGTTTAGCGAGTCAAGGCTCGTCGATTACACGGAAAGCTGGAACAGGCGTTGGCGCGTTTACGCCGCTGGAACCTAAATCCATCGCGTCCAGGCATCGCCCCGGTGTCTATCGACAGCGAAGGCGCCGGCCCTGTCACTCAACGTCCTTGCGCACATTGCAGGCACGTGCCTGGCCTCAGTGCTCCTCGCCGTCGTCCTCCTCACCACCGGCAACGTTCATTTCCAGCTCCTTGATCTTGCGGGTCAGGGTGTTGCGTCCCCAGCCTAACAGTTGCGCGGCGTCGCGGCGTCGGCCGGCGGTGTGCTTGAGGGCAGTCTCGATCATGATCCGCTCGAAGCTCGGTACCGCGCTGTCCAGCAGGCTGGTCTGACCCCGGGCCAGGGCCTGGTCGGCCCACTGGCGCAGCGCCTGCTCCCAGTTGGTCACGGGCGAGGCGTCCTGCGGCAGGTTGAGCAGTTCGGGTGGCAAGTCGCCGATCAGCACCTCGCGGCTCGAAGCCATGACGGTGATCCAACGGCAGGTGTTCTCCATCTGCCGGACGTTGCCCGGCCACGGCAGGTTGCTGATGAAGGCCTCGGTTTCGGGCTTGAGTAGCTTGGGTTCGACGGCCAGCTCCTGGGCGGCGCGGGCGAGGAAGTGGCGGGCCAGGGCGGGGATGTCCTCGCGACGGTCGGCCAGGCGCGGAATGTGGATGCGGATCACGTTCAGGCGATGGAACAGGTCTTCGCGGAATTTGCCGGCCTGCACCAGCGATTCCAGGTTCTGGTGGGTCGCGGCGATGATGCGTACATCGACCTTGACCGGCACATGGCCGCCGACGCGGTAGAACTCGCCGTCGGCCAGCACCCGCAGCAGGCGGGTCTGGGTGTCGGCCGGCATGTCGCCGATCTCGTCGAGGAACAAGGTGCCGCCATCGGCCTGCTCGAAGCGGCCGCGGCGCAGATTGGCCGCACCGGTGAAGGCGCCTTTCTCGTGGCCGAAGAGCTCCGACTCCATCAGGTCCTTGGGGATCGCCGCCATGTTCAGCGCGATGAACGGCGAGGCCGCACGCGGGCTGTGGCGGTGCAGGGCGTGCGCCACCAGCTCTTTGCCGGTACCGGACTCGCCGTTGATCAGCACGGTGATGTTGGAGTGGCTCAAACGGCCGATGGCGCGGAACACCTCCTGCATGGCCGGCGCTTCGCCGATGATCTCGGGCGTGCGGGTCAGCGGTTGCGGTGCGGCCAAACCTTGCTGTTCCTGGGCATGCTGGTTGGCGCGCTGGACCAGGGCCACCGCTTCGTCGACGTCGAACGGTTTGGGCAGGTACTCGAAGGCGCCGCCCTGGTACGAAGCCACGGCGCTCTCCAGGTCGGAGTGGGCGGTCATGATGATCACCGGCAGACGCGGGTGCTGCTCGCGGATCTGCGCCAACAGATCGAGGCCGCTGGTGCCCGGCATGCGGATGTCGGAAATGATCACGTCCGGTTGTTGGCGGGCCAGACGGCCCATCACGCCTTCGGCGCTGTCGAAGCTCTGGGTGGCCATGCCGGCCTGTTGCAGGGCTTTTTCCAGGACCCAGCGGATGGAGCGATCATCGTCGACGATCCAGACGGTTTCACTTCGGCTCATGAGGCGGTGGCTCCTTGTTCCAGCGGCAGGAATATCGAAAAGGTGGTGTGGCCGGGATGGCTCTCGCATTCGATCAGGCCCTGGTGCTGGCTGATGATGTTCTGCGTGATGGCCAGGCCCAGCCCGGTGCCGTCCGGACGCCCACTGACCATAGGGTAGAAGAGGGTGTCTTGCAGTTCGGCAGGAATGCCTGGGCCGTTGTCGGTGATCTCGACCCGCGCCACCAGGCGGTGGCGCACGTGGCCGATGGTGAACTGGCGCATGGCACGGCTGCGCAGGCTGATGCGGCCCAGGCGCAGCTCGTTCTTGTGGCCGATGGCCTGCATGGCGTTGCGCATGATGTTGAGCACCGCCTGGATCATCTGCTCGCGGTCGACCAGCACGTCGGGCAGGCTCGGGTCGTAGTCGCGTACCAGGGTGATGCCACCCTGGCTCTCGGCGTCGATCAGGCTGCACACGCGCTCCAGCACCTCGTGGATGTTGGTCATCGCCAGCGAAGGCAGCTTGTTCGAGCCGAGCATGCGGTCGACCAGGTTACGCAGACGGTCGGCTTCTTCGATGATCACGTCGGTGTAGTCGCGCAGGCCGTCCTCGGGCAACTCGCGGGCCAGCAACTGCGCCGCGCCACGGATGCCGCCCAGGGGGTTCTTGATCTCGTGGGCCAAGCCACGCACCAGCATCTTGGTGGTTTCCTGCTTGCTCAGCTGGGCCTCTTCCTTGGTGATGCGCAGCAACCGATCGCGCGGGTGCACCTCGAGCAGCAGCAGGGTGGTGCCCTGATGCAGGATGGGCGTTACGGCATAGTCGACGGTGATGCTCTGGCCATTGAGCGAGGTCAGCAGGGCTTCGCGCTTGGTGAACGGGTGCGCGTGCTCGACCGCCTGGCGCAGGGCGCCGAGCGCTTCGGCGGATTCGGTGAACAGCTCGCTGATGAATTGCCCATGGCTGCGCTGGCCGCTGACGGCCAACAGCATTTCGGCCGCAGGGTTCATGTACTCCAGGCGCAATTGGGCATCGAGCAACAGCGTGGCGGTGGTCAGGTTGTCCAGCAACAGTCGGTGCTGCGCGTCGCTGATGGTCATGGCAAGGGTGACCTCTATTACCGCAGTGCGGGCGCATTGGGCGCGTGATGTCCCGATCGGGCCAGGGTGAGAGCGCAAGGGCTCGGCATGGAGCTGCAAAATGCAAGAAACAAACCAAGGCTCTGAAAAGAAGCGGTATTTTCTGAGTCAGGCCCTGAAATCGGGCGATTCAGACCAGGAATCAGGCGGCCGCTGGAACGAAGTGGACCGTCTGCCCCGGTCATGAACCCTAGGATGCACCAATATGAAGCGTTTTGTCAGAGCGGGTCGCAGAGCCTGCCCGCTGCGCGTTGCAGGGCCAACTGGTGCAGCGCGGTATCTGCGCGTTCGGCCAGCGCATCGGCCAAGACCCGTTTGCAGTCTTCAGGCCGTTGCCGATCGAAGCGTTGCAGGCTGGCAAACAGTTGATGCTGCAGGTTGTCGAGTTGAGGGCGCAGGGCGTTCTTGAGGTCCAGCCGCGGCGTGTCAGGCGCTTGCTGCTCGCGCTCCCAACGATTGAGCAGGGCGTACTGCACCAGTTTGCCGGCTTCCATCTGGTCGGCGAAGAAGCCCACGGCCCGCTGTTCGTCGAGGTTGTGGTCGGCGGCCGCTTCGCGGACCTGGGCCAGGATCTGCTGTTCGCGTGGCAAATCTTGCACGGGCAGGTTCTGGTCCCACTTGAGCAGGGCTACGCCATCGGCCAGGGCCAGGCGGCGCTCGATGGTATCGAGCAGGAGGTCCAGCGGGGTCTTGGGTTTGCTCGCAGAGGCGCAGCCGGACAGGCTGAGGGCCAGGAGCAGGACGAGCGTGATGGAATGCATGAAAGGCTTCCTCGAGTGGTGGGCCACCGAGTGTGCCTGCTTCTGGTAAAGCGCCTTTGTAGGAGCCTTCCCATATGCGTGACAGCTGAAACAACAACGGCCTTCCGAAGAAGGCCGTTGTGGATGAAGGTTAGACGACGGGCGTCTAACGCATCAAACGCTGTAGTACAGGTCGTATTCCAGCGGGTGGACGAAGGTGCGGACCTTGATCTCTTCTTCGGACTTCAGCTCGATGTAGGCATCGATGAAGTCGTCGGAGAACACGCCGCCCTTGGTCAGGAACGCACGGCCCTTGTCCAGCTCTTCCAGGGCTTCTTTCAAGCTGCCGCAGACCTGTGGAATTTCCTTGGCCTCTTCGGGCGGCAGGTCGTACAGGTTCTTGTCGGCGGCATCGCCTGGGTGGATCTTGTTCTGGATGCCGTCCAGGCCGGCCATCAGCAGCGCGGCGAAGCACAGGTACGGGTTGGCTGCCGGGTCCGGGAAGCGCGCCTCGATACGGCGGGCTTTGGGGCTCGACACGTACGGGATGCGGATCGAAGCGGAACGGTTGCGTGCCGAGTAGGCCAGCATCACCGGCGCTTCGAAGCCTGGCACCAGACGCTTGTAGGAGTTGGTGGCCGGGTTGGTGAAGCCGTTCAGCGCCTTACCGTGCTTGATGATGCCGCCGATGAAGTACAGGGCGATGTCGGACAGGCCGGCATAGCCTTCGCCGGAGAAGGTGTTCTTGCCTTCCTTGGAGATAGACATGTGCACGTGCATGCCCGAGCCGTTGTCGCCGTACAGCGGTTTAGGCATGAAGGTGGCGGTCTTGCCATAGGCATCGGCCACGTTGTGCACACAGTATTTCAGGGTCTGGACTTCGTCGGCCTTGGTGACCAGGGTGTTGAACTTCACACCGATTTCGTTCTGACCGGCAGTGGCCACTTCGTGGTGGTGCACTTCGATGACCAGGCCCATCTCTTCCATGGCGTTGCACATGGCGGTACGGATTTCGTGGTCGTGGTCGCACGGCGGAACCGGGAAGTAGCCGCCTTTGACGGCAGGGCGGTGGCCCTTGTTGCCGCCTTCGACGTCCTGGTCGGTCATCCACGAGCCTTGCTCGGAGTAGATCTTGAACATCGAGCCGGAGATGTCCGACTTGAATTTGACCTGGTCGAAGATGAAGAACTCGGGCTCCGGGCCGACGAACACGGTGTCGCCGATGCCGGTGGTCTTGAGGTATTCCTCGGCGCGCTTGGCGATGGCGCGTGGGTCGCGGTCGTAGCCCTGCATGGTGGACGGCTCGATCACGTCGCAGACCAGGATCAGGGTCGGCTCTTCGGTGAACGGGTCCAGCACGGCGGAGGTATCGTCCGGCAGCAGGATCATGTCGGAGGCTTCGATGCCTTTCCAGCCTTCGATGGAGGAGCCGTCGAACATCTTGCCGGCTTCGAAGAAGTCGTCTTCCAGCGCGTCGCGAGCCGGCATGGTGACGTGGTGCTGTTTGCCTTTGGTGTCCGTGAAACGCAGATCAATCCACTTGACGTCATGATCTTTGATGAGTTGAACCGACTTCGACATGCTGTCCTCCGGAGGGTCTGGAACGCGGTTGGCCGCGACCTGGAAAAGGGTGTTGCCGGGCACGGATAGTCGGCCAAGCTTACCTGCCTCACAAGGGAGCAATTTGCATGCCAGTGCCCGAAAATGGCGAGGGCGGGATAGAAGGCGGCGGATTGGGGCATTTAGAAATGCATAAACAGTGAATAACGCACCTATTCGATACACAAAGTGCGCCTTGCGCACCAATAAAGTGCACCTGTAGGAGCGGCCGGCCGGTGCTCTGGTTCAGCCGCGATGGGCCGCAACGTGGCCCGAAGTCGGGTAGTCCATGGATTTTCTGTCGTAAGGGGGCGTAGGCGTTGGGGGCCGCTGCGCGGCCCATCGCGACTGAAGTCGCTCCTACAGAGTGCTCATCGCATGGGAGCCTCCTGTCATACGGAAGCAGATCTTGTGCAAAAAATGCTCAAACATCCGTGCATTTCCGATATAATCCGCGCCCCTCATTTTTCGGTGAGCCCATCGCGCGCTGTGACCATGAAACTGATCGTCAAAGTCTTCCCAGAAATCACCATCAAGAGCCGGCCGGTGCGCATGCGCTTCATCCGCCAGCTCGCGAAGAACATCCGTGCCGTGCTCAAGGACTTGGATCCCGAGCTGGTGGTGGAGGGTGTCTGGGACAATCTCGAAGTGGTCACCCGCCTCGAGGACGAGAAGGTCCTGCGTGAAATGATCGAGCGCCTGAGCTGCACGCCGGGCATCGCCCATTGCCTGCGCATCGAGGAATACCCGCTGGGCGACTTCGACGACATCGTCGCCAAGTGCCGGGCGCATTTCGGCCATCTGCTGGCCGGCAAGCGCTTCGCCGTGCGCTGCAAGCGCGGCGGCCACCACGACTTCAGCTCCATGGACGTCGACCGCTACGTCGGCAGCCAGCTGCGCCAACAGTGCGGCGCCGCCGGCATCGACCTGAAGAACCCCGAAGTGCTGGTGCGCATCGAAATCCGCAACCAGCGCCTGTACATCATCCATGGCCAGCACCAGGGCATGGGCGGCTACCCGCTGGGCGCCCTGGAGCAGACCCTGGTGCTGATGTCCGGCGGCTTCGACTCCACCGTCGCGGCCTACCAGATGATGCGCCGCGGCCTGGTCACGCATTTCTGCTTCTTCAACCTCGGCGGCCGCGCCCACGAACTGGGCGTGATGGAAGTTGCGCATTTCCTGTGGAAGAAGTACGGCAGCAGCCAGCGCGTGCTGTTCATCAGCGTGCCGTTCGAAGAAGTGGTCGGGGAGATCCTCGGCAAGGTCGACGACCGTTACATGGGCGTGACCTTGAAGCGCATGATGTTGCGCGCTTCGAGCCGCATCGCCGACCGCCTGGAAATCGACGCGCTGGTCACCGGCGAGGCGATCTCCCAGGTCTCCAGCCAGACCTTGCCCAACCTCTCGGTGATCGACCAGGCCACCGACAAGCTGGTGCTGCGCCCTCTGCTGGCCAGCCACAAGCAGGACATCATCGACACCGCCTACCAGATCGGCACCGCCGAGTTCGCGCGGCACATGCCCGAGTACTGCGGCGTTATCTCGGTGAACCCGACCACCCGCGCCAAACCGGACCGGGTCGTGCACGAAGAACAGCATTTCGACATGGCCGTGCTCGACAACGCCCTGGAGCGGGCCCGCTTCATATCGATCGACAACGTGATCGACGAACTGGGCAAGGACATCGAGATCGAGGAAGTGGCCCAGGTGCTGCCGGGCCAGATCGTCATCGACATCCGCCACCCCGACGCCCTGGAAGACCAGCCGCTGGAAATCGACGGCATCGAGGTGCAGGCCCTGCCGTTCTACGCAATCAACAGTCGCTTCAAGCAGCTCGACGAGACCCGTCAGTACCTGCTCTATTGCGACAAGGGTGTGATGAGCCGTTTGCACGCACACCACCTGCTCAGTGAGGGACATGCCAATGTGCGTGTTTATCGTCCGGCATAAGACTCCAGGGCTGTATGGCGGCAGCATCCGCCATCGCCCTCCCGACCAACGGGCCCACTGAGTCATATCGCTTCATATTTGGCCGCTAAGCTGGCGGCAACCGAATCCTCTGCTCGAGATGCTTTTGTGATCGAAAATCTGCGTAACATCGCCATCATTGCCCACGTCGACCATGGTAAGACCACCCTGGTAGACAAACTCCTGCGTCAGTCCGGCACCCTGGAGCGCGGCGAGCTCAACGACGAGCGCGTCATGGACTCCAACGACCAGGAAAAAGAGCGCGGCATCACCATTCTGGCGAAGAACACCGCCATCAACTGGAACGGCTACCACATCAACATCGTCGACACCCCCGGCCACGCCGACTTCGGTGGCGAGGTGGAGCGTGTGATGTCGATGGTCGACTCCGTGCTGCTGCTGGTCGACGCGCAAGACGGCCCCATGCCGCAAACCCGCTTCGTGACCAAGAAGGCCTTCGAAGCCGGCCTCAAGCCGATCGTGGTGATCAACAAGGTCGACCGTCCGGGCGCGCGTCCTGACTGGGTGCTGGACCAGATCTTCGACCTGTTCGACAACCTCGGCGCCACCGACGAGCAACTGGACTTCCAGGTCGTCTACGCCTCGGCCCTGAACGGCATCGCCGGTCTGGACCACACCGCCATGGCCGAAGACATGACCCCGCTGTACCAAGCGGTCATCGACCACGTGCCAGCCCCGGCGGTCGACCGTGACGGCCCGTTCCAGATGCAGATCTCCGCACTGGACTACAACAGCTTCCTCGGCGTCATCGGCGTCGGCCGCATCGCCCGCGGTCGCATCAAGCCGAACACCCCGGTCGTTGCCATCGATGCCGACGGCAAGAAGCGCAACGGCCGTATCCTCAAGCTGATGGGCCACCACGGTCTGCACCGCGTGGACGTCGAAGAAGCCCAAGCCGGCGATATCGTCTGCATCAGCGGTTTCGACGAGCTGTTCATCTCCGACACCCTGTGCGACCCGACCGCCGTCGAAGCGATGAAGCCGCTGACCGTCGACGAGCCGACCGTTTCCATGACCTTCCAGGTCAACGATTCGCCATTCTGCGGTAAGGAAGGCAAGTTCGTCACCAGCCGCAACATCAAAGACCGTCTGGACAAGGAACTGCTCTACAACGTGGCCCTGCGCGTTGAAGAAACCGATTCCCCAGACAAGTTCAAGGTCTCGGGCCGTGGCGAGCTGCACCTGTCGGTACTGATCGAAACCATGCGTCGCGAAGGCTTCGAGCTGGCCCTGGGCCGTCCGGAAGTGATCATCCGCGAAGTGAACGGCGTGAAGCAGGAACCGTTCGAGAACGTCACCATCGACATCCCTGAGGAAGCCCAGGGCAAGGTCATGGAAGAGATGGGCCTGCGTAAAGGCGACCTGACCAACATGGTCCCGGATGGCAAGGGCCGTGTGCGCCTGGAATACAACATCCCGGCTCGCGGTCTGATCGGTTTCCGTAACCAGTTCCTGACCCTGACCAACGGTGCAGGCATCCTGACCTCGATCTTCGATCGCTACGACAACGTCAAGTCCGGCCACATGTCCGGTCGCCTCAACGGCGTTCTGGTCTCGGTCGAGACCGGCAAGGCGCTGACCTACTCGCTGGAAACCCTGCAAGCGCGCGGCAAGCTGTTCGTCGAGCACGGCCAGGAAATCTACGGTGGCCAGATCATCGGTCAGAACAGCCGCGACAACGACCTGGGCGTCAACCCGACCAAGGGCAAGAAGCTCGACAACATGCGTGCTTCGGGTAAAGACGAAGTCATCGCCCTGGTGCCGCCGGTTCGCTTCACCCTGGAACAGGCCCTGGAGTACATCCAGGAAGACGAGCTGTGCGAAGTCACGCCGAAGTCGATCCGCCTGCGCAAGAAGCTGCTGGACGAAGGCGAGCGTACCCGCGCTGCCAAGAAAGCCAAGAACTGAGTTAGTTCTGGCTGAATGAAAACGCCCCCGGTCGAAAGGCCGGGGGCGTTTTTGTTTGTCTGGGTTTTTGTTGCTCGCCTCAGGCGACGCGGCGACGATCGTATCTGCCCGTCCTCAGCGCACCTGCGCTTTGGGCTTATACGCACAGTACCCCGGCCGCGGCCCGACCCGCGGGTGGTTGCGGCAGGTATCCGGGCGCTTGTCGTAGATGGTGCACAGGCGGCTCTTGCGATCCAGGTACAGGCAGTCGTCGTTGCTCATGCGGGTGAGGGTGAAGATGCCGGACTTCTGGTTGAAGCGCTCGACGATGCCATCTTTCTGCAAACGTTTGGCGATAGCCTTGGGCGGCTCGCTCTTCTCGAACTCGTCGACCACGCCGATGCGCACCAGGTCGTTGATCTTCACTTCCACGGGCAGGGTGCAGCAGGTCGAGTGGCAGCCACCGCACATGTGGCTGGTGTAGCGCTGCCAGGTTTCCAGGCGATCGACTTCGGCGGCGGCAATCAGGGTGCTTTTCATTGGCTCAGGGCGTACAGGTAGGCGGATCGGGGTCCAGGGCGCGCGATCATACCGGAGTTGCTCAAAATGTGAACAACCTTTCGCCCGAATGGCCTCAGGCCGGCAACCCGGACGAACCGTCGGCGGCGCTCTGGGTCGAAGCGTCTAGTCTCATCACTCTTCCTTTCTCGAAGCCTCCGTCAATCTTTCCGAGGATGTCGTATGCCCCAGGAACCCCAGGACCGTACAACACGTGACGCCGAGGTGGCCGATTTTCGCGCCGCCGTACTGGACAAGTTGACCTACTCGGTCGGCAAGGACCCCGAACACGCCGGTGAGCACGACTGGTTCGAAGCTGTCGCGCTGGCGGCCCGCGACCACATGGTCGAGCACTGGATGGACCACACCCGGCGTGCCTACCGGCGCAACCAGAAGCGGGTGTACTACCTCTCCCTGGAATTCCTCATCGGCCGGCTGCTGTACGACAGCCTGAGCAACCTCGGCCTGCTCGACATCGCCCGCGAGGCCATGGTCGGTCTGGACGTGGACCTGGAGCGCATCCGCCTGCTCGAACCCGACGCGGCGCTGGGCAACGGCGGCCTGGGCCGGCTGGCGGCCTGCTTCATGGAAAGCATGTCGACGCTGGGCATCGCCGCCCACGGTTACGGTATCCGCTATGAACACGGCCTGTTCCGCCAGGCCATCGTCGACGGCTGGCAGCAGGAGCAGACCGAAAACTGGCTGGACTTCGGCAACCCTTGGGAGTTCGAGCGGCCCGAGGTGATCTACCCGATCAGCTTCGGTGGCGGTGTCGAGACCCTGACCGACGACAAAGGCGAGCAGCGCCAGGTCTGGACACCCGGCGAAACCGTGCGCGCCGTGGCCTACGACACGCCCGTGGTGGGCTGGCGCGGGTCGAGCGTCAACACCTTGCGCCTGTGGCGTGCCCGCGCTCTGGAAGAGCTGCACCTGGAGCGCTTCAACGCCGGCGACCACCTGGGCGCCGTAGCCGAAGTGGCCCGCGCCGAAAGCATCTCGCGCGTGCTGTACCCGGCCGACAGCACCGAGGCTGGCCAGGAGTTGCGCCTGCGCCAGGAATACTTCTTCGTCTGCGCCTCTTTGCAGGATCTGCTGCGCCGGCATCTGAACATGCACGACAGCCTGCTCAACCTGCACGATTGCGCAGCGATCCAGCTCAACGACACGCACCCGTCCATCGCCGTGGCCGAGCTGATGCGCCTGCTGGTCGACCAGCACGAAATCCCGTGGGACAAAGCCTGGGAGATCACCGTCGGCACCCTGGCCTACACCAACCACACCCTGCTGCCCGAGGCCCTGGAAACCTGGCCGGTGGCGCTGATGGAGCGCATGCTGCCGCGGCACATGCAGATCATCTACCTGATCAACGCCCACCACATCGACTCGCTGCGCGCCCAAGGGCAGCACGATTTCGACGTACTGCGTGCGGTGTCGCTGATCGAAGAAGACAACGGCCGGCGCGTGCGCATGGGCAATCTGGCGTTCCTCGGCTCGCACAGCGTCAACGGCGTATCGGCGCTGCACAGCCAGCTGATGAAGAGCACGGTGTTCGCGCAACTGCACAAGCTCTACCCGGACCGTATCAACAACAAGACCAATGGCATCACCTTCCGCCGCTGGCTGTACCAGGCCAACCCACAGCTCACCGAGATGCTGGTCGATACGCTGGGCCCGGAGCTGTTGGACGATCCGCAAACGCACCTGCCCAAGCTCGCGCAAAAGGCCGACGACCAGGCCTTCCGCGCCCGCTTCGCCGCCCAGCGCCTGCACAGCAAGAAAGCCCTGGCCAGCATCATCCAGGAGCGGGTCGGCGTCACCGTCAGCCCCGAAGCGCTGTTCGATGTGCAGGTCAAGCGCATCCATGAGTACAAGCGCCAACTGCTCAACCTGCTGCACACCGTGGCGCTGTACCAGGCCATGCGCGCCGAGCCGAGCGGCGACTGGGCGCCGCGGGTGAAGATCTTCTCCGGCAAGGCTGCGGCCAGCTACCACCAGGCCAAGCTGATCATCAAGCTGACCAACGACATCGCTCGGGTGGTGAACAACGACCCGACCGTGCGCGGCCTGCTGAAGGTGGTGTTTCTGCCCAATTACAACGTCAGCCTGGCCGAGAGCATCATCCCGGCGGCGGACTTGTCCGAGCAGATCTCCACGGCTGGCTACGAGGCCTCGGGCACCAGCAACATGAAGTTCGGCCTCAACGGCGCGCTGACCATCGGCACTCTGGACGGCGCCAACGTCGAGATGTGCGAGCACGTCGGCGCGCAAAACATGTTCATCTTCGGCCTCACCGCGCAACAGGTGCAGGCGCGCAAGCGCGACAACGACTTCGGCGCCGGCGCCGCTCTCAGCGCTTCGCACCGGCTCAACGACGTGTTCCAGGCGATCCGCAGCGGCGTGTTCTCGCCCGACGATCCGTCGCGCTATGCAGGCTTCATGGACGCGCTGGTCGACTACGACCGTTTCCTGGTGTGCGCCGACTTCGACGCCTACTGGGACGCCCAGCGCCGCGTCGACGCGCTGTGGAACACGCCCGAGCAGTGGTGGCGCATGGCGGTGCTCAACACCGCGCACATGGGCTGGTTCTCGTCCGACCGCACCATCGGCGAATACGCCAGCGAAATCTGGAAGGCGTTGGACTGAACCGTTTCACCTCCGCAGTCCCGTGCTGCGGGGGTGGATGAACTCCCTCCGCGAAGCGCCGTCTGATCGCCCAGGCGCGTCGCTTTGCTCGCTAGCGTGCCGCTCTCCCTGTAAACTGCGGGGGTTTTTCTCCCCCAATCCCGTCGGAGCCATACATGTCTCGCGTTACCCTGAGTCGCTATTTGATTGAGCAGACCCGCAGCAACAACACTCCTGCCGATCTGCGCTTCCTGATCGAAGTGGTGGCGCGTGCGTGCAAGGAAATCAGCCACCATGTCTCCAAGGGCGCCTTGGGCGGTGTGCTGGGCAGCATGGGCACCGAAAACGTGCAGGGCGAGGTGCAGAAGAAGCTCGATGTCATCTCCAACGACATCCTGCTCGAAGCCAACGAATGGGGCGGCCACCTGGCCGGTATGGCGTCCGAGGAAATGGACAACGCCTACCAGATCCCGGGCCGTTATCCCAAAGGCGCCTACCTGCTGGTCTTCGACCCGCTCGACGGCTCCTCGAACATCGACGTGAACGTTTCGGTCGGCACCATCTTCTCGGTGCTGCGCTGCCCGAACGAATACCTCAGCCAGAACGAAACCCTCAACGAAAACGCCTTCCTCCAGCCGGGCACCGAGCAGGTGGCCGCCGGTTACGCCATCTACGGCCCGCAGACCATGCTGGTGCTGACCCTGGGCAACGGCGTCAAGGGCTTCACCCTGGACCGTGAGCTGGGCAGTTTCGTGCTCACCCACGAAGACATCAAGGTGCCGGAAACCACTGCCGAGTTCGCCATCAACATGTCCAACCAGCGCCACTGGGAAGCCCCGGTCACGCGCTACGTGGGCGAGCTGCTGGCCGGCGAGACCGGCCCGTTGAAGAAGAACTACAACATGCGCTGGATCGCCTCCATGGTGGCCGACGTGCACCGCATCCTGACCCGTGGCGGCCTGTTCATGTACCCGCGCGACTCGCGCGAGCCGAGCAAGCCCGGCAAGCTGCGCCTGATGTACGAAGCCAACCCGATGTCGTTCATCATCGAGCAGGCCGGCGGCGCGTCCACCAACGGTTACGAACGCATCCTCGACATCAAGCCCGAGAGCCTGCACCAGCGGGTTTCGGTCATCCTCGGCTCGAAGCAAGAGGTCGAGCGCGTCACGGCCTACCACAAGGAATAAGTCATGCTCGCACCTTGGCAGCCGTTGCTGGAATGGTGGTTCGGTTGGGGCACCACGGCCCAGGCCGTGGCGGATGAGAAAAGCCTGCTGTGGTTCGGCAAGCAGCACGACGAAGAAGCCGGCGCGCTGTTCGGGCCGCTGATGGAGCAGGCGCTCGAAGGCGGTCTGGACGAATGGCAGCAGAGCCCGCAAGGCTGGCTGGGTTTGATCCTGCTGCTCGACCAGTTGCCACGCATGCTGTACCGCGACACCGCTCGCGCCTTCGACGGTGACCGGCGTGCCCAGGTGGTGGCGATGCAGGGTCTGCAAAAGCAGCTCGACTATCAATTGCTGCCCATCCAGCGGGTGTTCGTGCTGTTGGTGCTGCAGCATGCCGAGGTGCTCGATTGGCAGAACCTCAGTGTCGAGCGCTACCAGACCCTGCTCGACGAACAGCCCGAAGCCAATCGCAAGCTGTTCGAAGGGTTTCTCGATTACGCCCAGCAGCATCAACGGGTGATCGAGCGGTTCGGACGTTTCCCGCACCGCAACCTGCAACTCGACCGGCCCAGCACCGACGAGGAAATGGATTTCCTGCTCGAGCCAGGTTCGCGCTTCTAGGCTCTGTCTGAAAAGTTCTGAGACGAAGGCCAGGCAAGGCCGAAGGCGGCCCCGCCAAGGTGGCCCCGCGAAAACCGGCGAGGAACGGCCGGGGTCGCGTCCGACTGTACTGGAGGACATGAGCATTCCGACGGGGCCGGCCTTCCGGCCGGTTTTCAACGCAGCATGGACGAGTATCAGGACTTTTCAGGCAGAGCCTAAGGTTCCACGCAGCCAAGCGTCATCCAGGCCAGGCCGCATCATCCGATGCGGCCTGGCCTTTTGATTTGCGCATTCTGGCCATGGCGACCGGTGGCATTTGCGGTTCGCTCGGCGGTCAGGGAACCGGATCGACTTTTCGCCCTCCAAGCACTCCGCAGGTTTCCAACCTGAGCCCTTGTCCAGGAGTTGCCCCGTCATGTCGTTTCGTCGTTTCGCCTTGCTGACCCTCTGCGTGGTCCTGACCGCCTGCAGCAAGATCAACCAGGAAAACTATGCCCGCCTCCAGGCCGGCATGAGCAAGGCCGAGGTCGAGCAGTTGCTGGGCACGCCTACCGAATGCTCGGGTGCCTTGGGCATGTCCAGTTGCACCTGGGGCGACGAAAGAAGCTTCATCAGCGTGCAGTACGCCGCCGACAAGGTCGTGATGTATGCGGGGCAGGGCCTCAAATGAGGGCGTTCGCAGCGCTGATGGCTGCCTGTTGCCTGGCCCTGCTCGGCGGCTGCGCCAGCCCGGCCAGCGACCCGCTCGCGCCCAAGACGGCGGGCAATGTCAGCCTCAAGCGTTACCAGGGCACCTGGTACGAGCTGGCACGTCTGCCCATGGCTCACCAGGACGCCTGCGCCCAGTCCGAGGCGCACTACAACCTCAAGCCCGACGGCAGCTTCGACGTGCTCAACCGGTGCCGCACCCTGGGCGACGAGTGGCTGCGCGCGCAAGGTCATGCCAGCGTGCAGGCCAGCGGCCACACCGACAAGCTGTGGGTCGAGTTCGACAACAGCCTGAGTCGCCTGCTGCCGGGCATGACCCGGGCCGACTACTGGATTCTCTACGTCGACGAACGCTACCGCACGGCCATCGTCGGCAGCCCCGACCGCAAGCACCTGTGGATTCTGTCGCGCGCCCAGCATCTGTCGGCCTGGGAGCGCGAGAGCCTGCTGGCCAAGGCGCGCCAGCAGGGTTACGACACCACTCGCCTGATCTGGCGCATGCCCGACCGCAACATCGCCAAGATGCATTGATCGGCACCGGGTGCCGTCTGCAATGGACGGCACCGCCGTATGCCGTGGCACGCCTGCCAGGCGCGGCCCGAGGTCTGTCGCAGCGCGGTCTTCGTCGAGACCGCTGCGCGGTGCAGCGTATGATCCCCAAAGCCGCGATTCGGGTTTATGATTGCCGCCGGTCGACCCACGCGGTGTACGAAATATCGCCATACTCGGCCATACTGCGTGAAGCGGCGAACCGACCCCAGGTCGGCAAGAAGCGTCGCAAGGCATCGCCCCGTCGCTGACGGCGCCACCCATTCATCTCGTTCGGCCCTGGCACAGACAGGCTCGTACCCAGCCCAATCCTCACACGGAGTGCGCAATGCAGACCCTGTACCCGCAGATCAAACCCTACGCCAGGCACGATCTGGCCGTGGATGCGCCGCATGTGCTGTACGTCGATGAAAGCGGCTCGTCCGAAGGCTTGCCGGTGTTGTTCATCCACGGCGGGCCGGGGTCGGGTTGCGATGCCCAGAGCCGCTGCTACTTCGACCCCAACCTGTACCGCATCGTCACCTTCGACCAGCGCGGCTGCGGGCGCTCCACGCCGCACGCCAGCATCGAGAACAACACCACCTGGGATCTGGTCGCCGACATGGAGCGCATCCGCGAGCACCTGGGCATCGACAAGTGGGTGCTGTTCGGCGGCTCCTGGGGTTCGACCCTGGCCCTGGCCTATGCCCAGACCCACCCCGAACGTGTGCTCGGGCTGATCCTGCGCGGCATCTTCCTGTGCCGCCCGCAGGAGATCCAGTGGTTCTACCAGGCCGGTGCCAGCCGCCTGTTCCCCGACTACTGGCAGGACTACGTGGCGCCGATCCCGGCCGAGGAACGCACCGACCTGGTCAAGGCCTTCCACAAGCGCCTGACCGGCAGCGACCAGATCGCCCAGATGCACGCGGCCAAAGCCTGGTCGACCTGGGAAGGACGCACTGCCACCCTGCGGCCCAACCCGCTGGTGGTCGACCGCTTCGCCGAACCGCAGCGGGCGCTGTCGATCGCGCGCATCGAATGCCACTACTTCATGCACGACGCCTTCCTCGAACCCGACCAGCTGATTCGCGACATGCACAAGATCGCCCACCTGCCGGCGGTGATCGTGCATGGTCGCTACGACGTGATCTGCCCGCTGGACAACGCCTGGGCCTTGCACCAGGCCTGGCCGGACAGCGAACTGAAGGTCATCCGCGACGCCGGCCATGCCGCGTCCGAACCCGGCATCACCGACGCCCTGGTGCGCGCCGCCGACCAGATGGCCCGGCGCCTGCTCGACCTGCCCCTGGAAGAAGCATGAAGGGCCTGCTGCAACGAGTGCGTTCGGCCCGCGTCGAAGTGGCGGGGGAGGTGGTCGGTGCCATCGACCAGGGCTTGCTGGTGCTGGTGGCGGTGGAGCCGCACGACACTCGCGAGCATGCCGACAAACTGCTGCACAAGCTGCTCAACTACCGGGTGTTCAGCGATGCCCAGGGCAAGATGAACCAATCGCTCAAGGAGGTGGCCGGCGGCCTGCTGCTGGTCTCGCAGTTCACCCTGGCCGCCGACACCCGCAGCGGTCTGCGCCCGAGCTTCTCCAGCGCCGCGCCGCCGGCCTTGGGTGCGGAGCTGTTCGACTACCTGATGCAGCAGGCGCGGGGTGGACACGAAGACGTGGCGACCGGGCGATTCGGTGCCGACATGCAGGTCCATCTGGTCAACGATGGCCCGGTAACATTCATGTTACAAATCTGATCGGAAAAAACCCCTCGTTTCTAGGAAAACACGGGGTTTCCTACGATAAATAGTTCTGCTGGCCTGATGCGTTGTAACGCGGCCTGCTAGATAATCGCGCGCTGTAAGAATCCGCGTCCGCGGGTTCGTTTGACTTTGACTCGAGTGCTGTCTGGAATCCGTCTGGGGAATCATTGCGCCCTTACGGGGTCCGAACAGTGCTCGCCAACCCGGCAATTGTCGCTGGCCGTTGGTTTCATGATCTGTTTTCGGCGAGGGTTGCTCGTGATCGTAAGTCCCTGTGGTTCACCCAGAATTTCCAGCAAACGGTTGCGCCAGGTCGTCATGGCCGGTGCCGCTTTGGTCGGCCTGATGAGTGCCGGTCAGCTGTGGGCCTTCAACCTGGACGACGTAGCGTCCAAAGCCAAGGACCTGGCCGGTCAGAAGTACGAAGCACCGAAGAGCAATCTGCCTGCGGTGTTCCGCGACATGAAGTTCGCTGACTACCAGAAGATCCGCTTCCTTCAGGAAAAAGCCGAGTGGAGCGCGGACAAGACCCCCTTCAAGCTGTCGTTCTACCACCAGGGCATGCACTTCGACACGCCGGTGAAAATCAACGAAGTCACTGCCAGCAAGGTCGAGGAAATCAAGTACGACCCGAGCCGCTTCGACTTCGGTGACGTGCAGCACGATGCCAAGAGCACGGAAAACCTCGGCTACGCCGGTTTCCGCGTGCTGTACCCGATCAACCAGGCCGACAAGCAGGACGAAATCATGACCCTGCTCGGCGCCAGCTACTTCCGCGTGGTCGGCAAGGGCCAGGCGTATGGTCTGTCGGCCCGTGGCCTGGCCATCGACACCGCGCTGCCGTCGGGCGAAGAGTTCCCGCGCTTCACCGAGTTCTGGGTCGAGAAGCCCAAGCCGACCGACAAGCACCTGGTGATCTACGCGCTGCTCGATTCGCCGCGCTCCACCGGCGCCTACAAGCTGACCCTGCGTCCGGGCACCGACACCGTGGTGGACGTCAAGTCCCGCGTGTTCCTGCGTGACCAGGTCACCCGCCTGGGCATCGCGCCACTGACCAGCATGTACCTGTTCGGCCCCAACCAGCCGTCCAAAGTGCTCAACTACCGTCCGGCCCTGCACGATTCCGAGGGCTTGGCGATCCATGGCGGCAACGGCGAATGGCTGTGGCGCCCGCTGAACAATCCCAAGCACCTGGCCGTCAGCAACTTCAGCGTGGAAAACCCGCGCGGCTTCGGTCTGATGCAGCGTCACCGCGACTTCAAGGACTACGAAGATCTCGACGACAACTACCACAAGCGTCCGAGCACCTGGATCGAACCGGTAGGCGATTGGGGCAAGGGCACCGTCGACCTGGTGGAGATTCCTACCGCCGACGAAACTAACGACAACATCGTCGCTTACTGGAGCCCGGAAAAGCGTCCGGAGCCCGGTACCTCGATCGACCACGACTACCGCCTGCACTTCACCATGGAAGAGCCCAAGTTCCAGGCTCCGGACCTGGGCTGGGTCGAGCAGACCATGCGTTCGACCGGCGACGTCAAACAGTCGAACCTGATCCGCCAACCCGATGGCAGCGTCGCGTTCCTGGTCGATTTCGCCGGTCCCGCCTTGGCCGCCCTGCCCGAAGACAGCGGTGTGCGCAGCCAGGTCAGCGTCGGCGACAACGCCGAAGTGGCCGAGAACAACCTGCGCTACAACCCTGAAACCAAGGGCTGGCGCCTCACGCTGCGCCTGAAGGTCAAAGACCCGAACAAGTCCACCGAAATGCGCGCGGCGCTGGTGCGCGACGTACCGGTCGAAGCGCCCAAGCCGGCCAAGGAAACCAAGCCAGCCAAAGCCACCGGCAAGCACGCCAAGGCCGCCGAGCAACACGCGGCCGCCGAACAGCCTGCCGCCGATGCTGCCGCTAGCCAAGAAACACCGGCCACCACCGAGAAGGTGCTGACCGAGACCTGGACCTATCAGTTGCCTGCCGATGAGTAACCCGAACGCTACACCGGTCCCGCTGAGCGAGTACCTGGCGCACCTGCCACTGAACGATGAGCAGCGGGCGGAACTCGCCAGCTGCACCTCCTTCAGTGAGCTGCACCAGCGCCTCGCCGCGCAGCCCCTGGCCGAACCTGGCGAAGCCGCCCAGGCCTCGGTCGCGGCGCGCCTGACGGCGGGCAGCGCCGCCGAGCTGGAGGACGCCGAAATGCTCGGCGTCGACGCCAGCGGCCGCTTGAGCCTGAAGATCGCCCCGCCGATCCAGCGTACCCGGGTACTGCCCGAGCCCTGGCGCACCAATATTCTGGTGCGCATCTGGCGGCGCATGACCGGCCGCACCAACGCCCCGCAGCCGCCCAAACGCGAGCTGCCGGTGGCGCGCTGGCGCACCGTCGGTTCGATCCGCCGCTACATTCTGCTGGCGCTGATGATCGGCCAGACGCTGGTCGCCGGCTGGTACATGAAAGGCATCCTGCCGTACCAGGGCTGGTCGTTCGTCGACCTCGACGAGATCACTTCGCAGCCGATCTGGGACACCATCGTCCAGGTCTGGCCCTATGCCTTGCAGACTTCCATCCTGATCCTCTTCGGCATCCTCTTCTGCTGGGTGTCGGCGGGTTTCTGGACCGCCCTGATGGGTTTTCTGGAACTGCTCACCGGACGCGACAAGTACAAGATCTCCGGCAGCAGCGCCGGCAACGAGCCGATCGACGCCCAAGCGCGCACCGCGATCGTCATGCCGATCTGCAACGAAGACGTGCCGCGGGTCTTCGCCGGTCTGCGCGCGACCTTCGAATCGGTGGCCGCCACCGGCAACCTCGACCGCTTCGACTTCTTCGTGCTCAGCGACACCAACGACACCGACATCGCCGTGGCCGAACAGAAGGCCTGGCTGGAGGTGTGCCGCGAGGCCAAAGGCTTCGGGCACATCTTCTATCGGCGCCGGCGCCGTCGGGTCAAACGCAAGAGCGGCAACCTCGACGACTTCTGCCGTCGCTGGGGCGGTGCCTACAAGTACATGGTGGTGCTCGACGCCGACAGCGTGATGAGCGGCGACTGCCTGACCAGCCTGGTACGCCTGATGGAGGCCAATCCGGACGCCGGTATCATCCAGTCGGCGCCGCGTGCCTCGGGCATGGACACGCTGTATGCGCGCATGCAGCAGTTCGCCACCCGCGTCTACGGCCCGCTGTTCACCGCCGGCCTGCACTTCTGGCAGTTGGGCGAATCGCACTATTGGGGGCACAACGCGATCATCCGCATGCAGCCCTTCATCGAGCACTGCGCCCTGGCGCCGTTGCCGGGCAAGGGCGCCTTCGCCGGTGCGATCCTGTCCCACGACTTCGTCGAAGCCGCGCTGATGCGTCGCGCCGGCTGGGGCGTGTGGATCGCCTATGACCTGCCGGGCAGCTATGAAGAACTGCCGCCGAACCTGCTCGACGAACTCAAGCGCGACCGGCGTTGGTGCCACGGCAACCTCATGAACTTCCGCCTGTTCCTGGTCAAGGGCATGCACCCGGTGCACCGTGCGGTGTTCCTCACCGGCGTGATGTCCTACCTGTCGGCGCCGTTGTGGTTCTTCTTCCTGGTGCTGTCCACCGCCTTGCTGGCGACCAACACCCTGATGGAACCGCAATACTTCCTCGAACCGTTCCAGCTCTATCCGCTGTGGCCGCAATGGCACCCGGAGAAAGCCATCGCGTTGTTCTCCACCACCGTGGTGCTGCTGTTCCTGCCCAAGCTGCTCAGCGTCATTCTGATCTGGGCCAAGGGCTCAGTGGGCTTCGGCGGGCGGATCAAGGTCACCCTGTCGATGCTGCTGGAGATGTTGTTCTCCATGCTCCTGGCGCCGGTGCGGATGATCTTCCACACGCGCTTCGTACTGGCCGCGTTCCTCGGCTGGGCTGCGACCTGGAACTCGCCGCAGCGTGACGACGACTCCACCCCGTGGAGCGAAGCGATACGTCGTCACGGCCCGCAGACCTTGCTGGGCTTCGCCTGGGCCGGGCTGGTGGCCTGGCTGAACCCGAGCTTCCTGTGGTGGCTGGCGCCGATCGTCGGTTCCCTGGTGCTGTCGATCCCGGTGTCGGTGATTTCCAGCCGCACCAACCTGGGTCTGAAGGCCAAGGACGAGAAGCTGTTCCTGATCCCCGAGGAATACGCAACGCCCGCCGAACTGCTGGCCACCGACCAGTACGCCCACGAGAACCGTTGGCACGCGCTGCGTGACGGCTTCGTGCGCGCCGTGGTCGATCCACGCCAGAATGCTCTGGCCTGCGCCATGGGCACGGCGCGTCACGGGCAGTCGGCCGCCATCGAGCAGTTGCGCGGCGAGCGCATCGCCAAGGCGCTGGAAGTGGGGCCGAAAGGCATCGATCTGGCGACCCGCCTGGCCTTGCTCAGCGACCCGGTCGCCCTGTCGCGCCTGCACGAGCGTGTCTGGGCCGAACAGAACGCAGGCTGGATCGAAGCCTGGCGCAGCTCGGTCGCCAGCGACCCGCACGCGCTACCGCCACAAGCGCAAGCCGGCCTGGTCGGCGCCTGATCCACGGCGGTCCTGTCTGACGCCTGGGGCCTGCACATGCAGGCCCCAGGCGTTTTCACGTGCGGGCTGGAGCGAGTGGCCGCCCGTTGCGGCCAGACCCGAGCGCCGGCCGGCGCGGGTCTTGCAGTGACTTGCAGGGCCGCCATGCGTTAGCATCGCTGTCCGTCGCGCCGCGCGGGTTTACGGCCGCGCCAACAATAAGACTCGCTTCTTTTCTCGCTGGGGAACCTGGTAATGATCAAGCACTATCTTTCGCGCCTGCTCGTGGGCGTCACGGCGCTGGCCGCAGTGGCCTGTGCGCAGGCTGGCGCCATCGACGACGCCGTCAAGCGCGGCACGCTGCGGGTGGGCATGGACCCGACCTACATGCCGTTCGAGATGACCAACAAGCGCGGCGAAATCATCGGCTTCGAAGTCGACATCCTCAAGGCCATGGCCAAGTCCATGGGCGTCAAACTGGAAACCGTCTCCACCGCCTACGATGGCATCATTCCGGCGCTGATCACCGGCAAGTTCGACATGATCGGCAGCGGCATGACCCTGACCCAGGAACGCAACCTGCGCCTGAACTTCAGCGAACCCTTCATCGTGGTGGGTCAGACCCTGCTGATCCGCGAGGAGCTGCAAGGCGAGATCAAGTCCTACAAAGACCTCAACAGCGACAAGTACCGTCTGACGTCCAAGCTCGGCACCACTGGCGAAATGATCGCCAAGAAGCTGATCGGCAAGGCCCAGTACCACGGTTACGACAACGAACAGGAAGCGGTCATGGACGTGGTCAACGGCAAGGCCGACGCCTTCGTCTACGACGCGCCGTACAACGTGGTCGCGGTGGAAAAGGCCGGTGCCGGCAAGCTGCTGTTCCTCGAAGAACCCTTCACCTTCGAACCGCTGGCCTTCGGCCTGAAGAAGGGCGACTACGACAGCATCAACTTCATCAACAACTTCCTGCACCAGATCAAGCACGACGGCACCTACGATCGGATCCACGACAAGTGGTTCAAGAACAAGGACTGGCTGAAAGAAATGGAATAAGCGCCGCGCGCTGGCGGCAGGCAATCTGCGGCGTGCTGCCATCGGAGGCGAACTGCCCTGCGTTGGTGCGCGTCGCTCGCCGCTGAACCGCCGAGCCCCGCTCGGCGTCTCGTTTTTTGGAGCACCTTTTTGATCAAACATAAAAAAGCCCAGTGGCCTTGGCATGGGCTCACTGCGCTCGTGCTGGTGGGCCTGGCGATCAGCCTGTACCTGGCTACTTCGATGATGTCCTACGAATGGCGCTGGAACCGGGTGCCGCAGTATTTCGCCTACCAGGCCGAAGAAACCCAACGCGCCACAGGCTTTGGCACCGTGCAGGACATCGCCGTATCCGGCAGCCAGGCCACCCTCACGGTGAAGACCGAGGACGGCGACGTACAACATGTGCAGGTGCAGGCCGACAGCGTGCTGCTCAGCCGCGGCGACGACGTGGCCGAGGGCGACGCCTTGGGCGTGACCCGGCACTGGGCGGCCGGCCCCTTGGCCTGGGGCTTGTGGACCACCCTGTGGCTGTCGGTGGTGTCCGGCGCGTTCGGCCTGGTGATCGGCCTGTTCGCCGGGCTGTGCCGCCTGTCGAACAACCCGACCCTGCGCGACCTGTCGACGGTGTACGTCGAGCTGGTGCGCGGCACGCCGCTGCTGGTGCAGATCTTCATCTTCTATTTCTTCATCGGCACGGTGCTGAACCTGTCCCGCGAGTTCGCCGGCGTCGCCGCGCTGGCGCTGTTCACCGGCGCCTACGTGGCCGAGATCGTGCGTGCCGGCGTGCAGTCGATCGCCCGCGGGCAGAACGAGGCAGCGCGCTCGCTGGGCCTCAACGCCAGCCAGTCGATGCGCCACGTGATCCTGCCGCAGGCCTTCAAGCGCGTGTTGCCACCGCTGGCCGGGCAGTTCATCAGCCTGGTCAAGGACACTTCCCTGGTGTCGGTGATCGCCATCACCGAGCTGACCAAGAGTGGGCGTGAGGCCATCACCACCTCGTTCTCGACCTTCGAGATCTGGTTCTGCGTGGCCGCGCTGTACCTGCTGATCAACCTGCCGCTGTCGCACCTGGCCAGCCGGCTCGAGCGGAGGCTTGCGCAAAGTGATTGAAGTCCGTGACCTGCTGAAAGTGTTCGATACCCGCGGCCAGGTGGTGCGCGCGGTCGACAACGTCACCACCCAGGTGAGCAAGGGCGAAGTGGTGGTGGTACTGGGCCCGTCGGGCTCGGGCAAGTCGACCTTCCTGCGCTGCCTCAACGGCCTGGAGAGTTTCGACGCCGGCCACGTGGCCATCAACGGCGTGCAGCTCGACGACCCGAAGACCGACATCAACGCCTACCGCCGCGAGGTGGGCATGGTGTTCCAGCACTTCAACCTGTTCCCGCACATGACCGTGCTGGAAAACCTCTGCCTGGCGCAGAAGGTGGTGCGCAAGCGCAGCAAGGTCGAGCGCGAGGACCGTGCCCGCGCCTTGCTGCTCAAGGTCGGCATCAGCGAGAAGGCCAACGAATACCCCTCGCGCCTTTCGGGCGGCCAGCAGCAGCGGGTGGCCATCGCCCGCGCCCTGGCCATGGACCCGAAGGTGATGCTGTTCGACGAACCCACCTCCGCGCTCGACCCGGAGATGGTCGGCGAAGTGCTGGACGTGATGAAGACCTTGGCCCTGGAGGGCATGACCATGGTCTGCGTGACCCACGAGATGGGCTTCGCCCGCGAAGTGGCCGACCGCGTGCTGTTCTTCGACCATGGCCGCCTGTTGGAAGACGCCGCGCCCAGCGCCTTCTTCGACGCCCCGCAGGACCCGCGCGCGCAGAGCTTCCTGCGTCAAGTGCTGTGAGCGGCCCGAGCGCCGGCCCTGGCCGGTCGGCGCTCACAAGTAGGCCTGCACGCCATCGCTCATCGTCGATGCTGCTATGCGTTCGGCGCCGACGCTAAGCCCGCCAAGCCCGGACCGGTTGCTCGCGGCATTCACAGGCTGAACTTGCCGACCATCGCCCGCAGTTGCTGACCCAGTTGCTCCAGTGCGCCACTGGCCGCGGCAGTCTGCTCGCTGGTGGCGCTGGTGCGGTCGGCGCCTTCGCGCACGCCCATCACGCTGCGGTTGATCTGCTCGGCCACCACGCTCTGCTCTTCGCTGGCGGTCGCGATCTGCTGGTTCATGCCCTGGATGCTCGACACCGTTTCGGTGATCTGCTCCAGGGCCTCGCCCGTTCTGCGGCTGAGGGCCACGCTCTGTTCGGTCAGACGTTTGCTGTGGTCGAGCAGGTGGGTGACGTTCTCGGTGCCGCTGTGCAGGCTGGCGATCAGTTGGCCGATTTCCTCGGTCGATTGCTGGGTGCGCTGGGCCAGGCCGCGCACCTCGTCGGCGACCACGGCGAAACCGCGTCCGGCCTCGCCGGCGCGCGCCGCTTCGATGGCGGCGTTGAGCGCCAGGAGGTTGGTCTGTTGCGACACGGCGGTGATGACCTCGAGGATGCTGCCGATGCGCTGGCTCTCGTCGGCCAGGTGGTGCATGGCCGCCAGGCAGGCGTCCATGTGCCCGGCCAACTCCTCAATCTGCGCGATCGATTGCGTGACCACCTGATCCCCGGCCTGCGCCTGCTGGTCCGCGCGGCTCGCCGCCAACGCCGCCTGCTCGGCGTTCTGCGCCACTTCGTGCACGGTGGCGCTCATCTGGTTCATGGCCGTGGCCACCTGCTCGGTTTCCTCGCGCTGCTGGCTGGCCTGCAACTGCGTGGCTTCGCTGACGGTGGCCAGTTCGTGCACGGCCCGCGACAACTGCTCGACGCCGCCTTCCAACCCGCCGATCAGCTCGCGCAGGCCACCCGTCATGTCGCCCATGCTGTGCTGCAACTGGCCCAGCTCATCGCTGCGCGGACCGCTGTGCAGCGGCGCCAGGTCGCCTTGGGCGATGCGCCCGGCCTGGGCCAGGGCCACATCGAGGGGGCGGGTGATCTGCAGGCTGATGACCCATGCCGCCAGCAGCCCGATGGCCAGCGCCAGCACGGCAATCACCGTCATCAGGCTGCGCGCGGCCACCGCTTCCTGGTCGCGCAACTGCGCCTGCAGCTCGCCCATGTGCTGGTTGTAGTCCATCAACTGAAGGCCCAGGGTTTCCAGCTCGTTGTGGATGCGCTCCACGTCGATGGCCTTGCGTGCGTAGTCGAGCAAGGCGGCGCGATAGGCCTCGATGGCGGCAGGCAGCGTGGCGGCGTTGGGCAGATCGAGGTTGGCGTGGGCCAGGGCTACCTCGATCTGCTGCATCTGGGTGACGGCGCTGGCCAGCGCCGCTTGGCCGACCTGTTCGAAGTTTTCCAGCGGATCGCTGAGATAGGCCGCAGTTAGGCTTTGCTCGCTGGCCACTTCAAGATGCCGGGCGAGGCTGTCGATCAGGCCGATGACCTGTTCAAGGGCGGTGGGCGCGCTGGACTCGCCCAGCAGCGTCATCAGACGCTCCTGCAAGGCATCGAGCCTGGCGGTCAGGCGGTCGGCCTGTTGCGCCTGGGCCTGTTGCAGTTGCTGGCGTTCGACGACCTGCTGTTGCAGGGTGGCGAAGGCCGTGTGGTAGGTCTGCAAGTCGCGCTGTTTGTCGGCGATCAGACGTTGTACATCGGCGTCGTCGTAACGCCGTTGCATGTCTTCGGCCAGCGCATCGAGACGCCCCAGGGTGCTGTCGATCTGCTTGCGGCTGACCTCGTCGGCGAGCACTCGGTAGGTGATGCGTTCGCTGCGCAGATCCTTGCTGTAGTCGCTGAAATGACCGATCTGGATGAGCTTTTCCGAGCTTTCGATGGCGTCGTCCAAGGCCAGCCAGCCGCTGAGGGTGGTGACCAGGGTGAACAGCAGCACCGTGGCGAAGCCCAGGGCGAGCTTGAGGCGCACGCTGAGGTTGCCGAGAAATCTGTCCAGTAGTCCTATCATGAGCGCTTCTCCAGAAATGAGTCGGAAGGCGCCAGCGATCAGACGTGGCGTCGAGTCTTACTCATCGGCGGGAAGCGCGTCAGACTGGACCTGCAAATGCTGTGGGAAATTTCCGCATGGTTTGTAGGAAGTAGGGCTGCCTTGCGCGCAGCCCTACCGTGCAAGTCATCTACAACCGGAAACGCGCCACCAGGCCTTGCAGGTGCGTGCCCAACCGCGCCAACTCCACGCTGGAACTGGCGGTCTGCTCGCTGGCCGCCGCCGTCTGATCGGAGATGTCGCGCACGTTCATCACGCTGCGGTTGATCTCCTCGGCCACCGCGCTCTGCTCCTCGGCGGCCGTGGCGATCTGCTGGTTCATCGCCTGGATCGACGACACTGTGCGGGTGATGGTGCCCAGCGCACCACCTGCGCGACGGGTCAGCTCGACGCTGCTGTCGGTCAGGCCGCGGCTGGCGTCCATCACGTCGGCCACACGCTGGGTGCCCTGTTGCAGGTTGGCGATCAGCTCTTCGATCTCTTCGGTGGACTGCTGAGTGCGCTGCGCCAGGCTGCGCACCTCGTCGGCGACCACGGCGAAGCCGCGCCCGGCCTCACCGGCGCGAGCGGCTTCGATGGCGGCGTTGAGTGCCAGCAGGTTGGTCTGCTGCGCGACCGACTTGATCACGTCGAGCATGCTGCCGATCTTGTCGCTTTCCTGCTTGAGCTCGCCCATGGCCTCGCTGGAGTTGTTCACTTCATGGGCCAGGCGCTCGATCTGCGCGACGGCTTCGCCGACCACCCGATCGCCCTCGCGGGCCTGCTGGTCGGCCATCAACGCCGCCTCCGAGGCCTGCTCGGCATTGCGCGCCACTTCCTGCACGGTAGCGGCCATCTCGTTCATGGCCGTGGCCACCTGGTCGGTTTCGACTTTCTGGCTGTTGACCCCGGCGCTGGTCTGGCCGGTGACCGCCGACAGCTGTTCGGCGGCGCTGGCGATCTGCGTGACGCCGTCGCCGATGCCGCCGATCAGTTGCCGCAGGCCTTGGGTCATATGCTGCATGCTGGCCTGCAACTGACCCAGCTCGTCGCGCCGGTCGACCTGCAACTGCTGGCTCAGATCGCCATTGGCCACGCGCTCGGCGGCGCTCAGGGTTTCGCGCAGGGGTACGGTGATCTGCCGGGTGATGATCCACGCGGCAATGATGCCCAGCACCACCGCCACCAGGGTGCTGAGGGCCAACAGCAGGCGCGCCTGCTGGGCATCCTGGTCGCGTACCTGGGTCTGGGTTTCGGTGAGCTGGCGGCTGTTGTCGAACATCACCTGGCCTTGGTCGGCCATGTGTTGCAGCGCCTCTTCGCTGGCGCTCTGCGCGCTGGCCACCTGGTTCACCGCGTCGCGGTAGGTGGCCAGGGCCTGGCCGGCGGCTTGCAAGTCTGCGGCGTAGCTGGCGGGCAGGCGCGTGGCGACCTCGCTCAGCACCGCCGAGGCCTTGTCGATGGCCACCAGCGCGGTCTGCTGGCGCTCGGCCTCGCCGCTGTAGGTGTAGCCGCGTACTTCGAAGCGGGCGCGTTGCAGCTCCTGACCGGCCAGCACGGCACTGGCGTACTGGCCGATGTCGCCGCCTTGCTGCAAGCGCTGTTCGAGGGTGGCGAGCAGGGCCGCGGCCTGGTCGGCGCTGTCGCCGAGCACGGCACGGCTGCTTTCGCGGCGCTGTGCGGCTTGCTTGAGCTGATCGAAGACCTGCCGGTATTCGACGACGGCGGCACGTTGGCGCTCGACCCGTTGCAGGTCGGCCGGCTGGGCCAGACGCTCGGACACCCCTTGCAGGCGTTGTTCGAGCTGGTCGAGGGTGGCGTCCATCTGGGTGATGGCGTCCGGGTTGGCCTTGCGCTGATATTGCTGGCGGGCGATGCGCAGGTCCTGGGTCAGTTGCAGGACTTCGGAAATGTGGCCCAACTTGTCGCCCCGCTCGATGACGTTGCGCAGGCCTATCCAGCCGGTGGCGGCGGCGACCAGGGTCAATAGCAGGACCAGGCCGAAGCCCATGGCGAGTTTGCGGTTGACGCTGATGTTGCCTAACAGTTGGCTTAAACGTTGACTCATGGCCTATTACCCCTTGTTCATTGGCTGCCGGACGTCCTTGGCGGGCTGTCAGGTTCATCGGCCTTCGGGGAATAAACTTTATGACCACACGACCAGTAGTGGTTTAGAACAGGCGCGAAAGCAGCGCGGTGACCGCCGTTTCGACCCGTAGGATACGCGCGCCCAGTTGCACGGGCTGCAAGCCTGCCCGCCCCAACAAGTCGACTTCATAGGGAATCCAGCCGCCCTCGGGGCCGATCGCCAAGGTCACCGGTTGCTCCACGCCGCGCGGGCAGGCCGGATGATCGCCCGGATGGCCGACCAGGCCCAAGGTGCCCTGGGCGATGCCCGGCAAACGGTCTTCGACGAAGGGCTTGAAGCGCTTTTCGATGATCACTTCGGGCAGCACCGTATCGCGTGCCTGCTCTAGGCCCAGGATCAGGTTGTCGCGGATGCTCGCCGGTTGCAGGAAGGGCGTCTGCCAGAAGCTTTTCTCGACCTTGTAGCTGTTGAGCAGAATCAGCCGCGGCACACCCAGGGTGGCGACGGTCTGTAGCAGGCGGCGCATCATTTTCGGCCGCGGCACGGCCAGCACCAAAGTCAACGGCAGCTTGGCCGGCGGCGGCTGGTCGAAGCCGACCTGCAGCTCGGCTTCGCGGGCTTCCAGGCGCAGCAGGGTGGCGCTGCCCGTCAGGCCGCCGATGCGGCCCACGCGCAGGGTGTCGCCCACGCAGGCGCGGTGGATCTCTTGCAGGTGGGTCAGGCGCCGGTCGCTCAGCACGACGCGGTCGGGCGCGACGAAGTCGGCCTCTTCCAGGAGCAACAGGTTCATGGCTGTTTCGCAGGTGGCTGAGGCGCGTCGACCTCGCTCTCGGCAGCTTCCTTGCGCTTGCGCACCAAGGTGGCGAACAGCACGCCGACCTCGAACAGCAGCCACATCGGCACGGCCAGCAGGGTCTGGGAAAAGATGTCGGGCGGGGTCAGGACCATGCCGACCACGAAGCAGCCAATGATCACGTAGGGGCGGATCTTCTTCAGGTACTTCACATCGACCACGCCGATCCACACCAGCAGCACCACGGCCACCGGAATTTCGAAGGCCACGCCGAAGGCGAAGAACAGCGTCATGACGAAGTCGAGGTAGTTGGCGATGTCGGTCATCATCGACACGCCTTCGGGGGTGGCGGCGGCGAAGAAGCCGAAGATCAGCGGGAACACCAGAAAGTAGGCGAAGGCCATGCCGGCGTAGAACAGGAAAATACTCGAGACCAGCAGCGGAATGGCGATGCGCTTCTCATGACGGTACAGCCCCGGTGCGATGAACCCCCACACCTGCTGAAGGATGAACGGCATGGCCACGAACAGCGAAACGATCATGGTCAGCTTGAACGGCGTCAGGAACGGCGAGGCCACGTCGGTGGCGATCATCGTGGCGTTGGCCGGCAAGTGGTCGCGCAGCGGCGCCGAGACCAGGGTGTAGATCTGCTGGGCGAAGGAGAACAGGCCGATGAAGATCGCGAAGATCACGGCCACGCAGCGCAGCAGGCGGGTGCGCAGTTCGGTCAGGTGCGAGACCAGCGGCATGGGCTGGTCGTGGTCCGGGATTTCGCTCATGGGGCTCGTGGTGGCTGTGGCTGGTCGGAGGGCGTGGTTGGCGTGGTCGGTGATGCGGGCACTGCTGGCGTCGGCACGGCGGACGAGGTATCAGCTGCGGGCGAGGCTACGGCTGCGGGCGGCACGAAGGGAACGCTCTGGTTCGGCGCTGCCGTAGCCGTGGCATCGGCCGGGGGCGCAGGCGGCGCATCGGCAGGGGCCACAGCGTTCTTCGGGTCGAGGATGCGCCGGGCTTCCTGTTCCATCGACAGGATGTGCTCGTTGTGCAACTGGCGGCGGATGTCATCGGCGCCGATTTCGCGTTCCACTTCCATCTTGATGCTGTTGAAGCTGCGCTTCAGACGGCCGATCCACAACCCTGCGGTGCGCGCCGCACCCGGTAGGCGCTCGGGGCCGAGTACCAGCAGGGCTACCAGGCCTACCAGCAGGAGTTCGCCAAAACTGATGCCGAACATGGCTCAGTCTTTCCTCAATGGATCTTGAGCGGGTGTGGTCTGGCCTTCGAAGGTCTGGCCTGGAGGCAACGGCGCGTGGGGCTGGGCCGGTTGGGCGGGCACTGCCTCGGGCTGCACGGGGGCCGGCGCAACAGGACTCGCGTGGGGCTGCGCCGGTGCCGGCTGGACAGGTACTGCCGGCGCTTGGGCGGGTGCTGGCTGAGTCGGTGCCACCTGGGGTTGCACAGGCGCTGGCTGGACAGGCGCTGGCTGAGGCTGGGCAGGCGCCACGTAGGGCTGGGCCGGGGCGGCATGGGGCTGGGCCGGTGCCGCTTGAATCGGTGCCACCTGTGGCTGGACCGGCGCGGGCTGCGCAGGCGGTACGGGCTGCGCGGTGTGCACCGGCGGGGTCTGCTCGGTGGGCTTGTGCTCTTCGTCGCTCATGGCCTTGCGAAAGCCCTTGATCGATTCACCCAGGTCGCCGCCGAGGTTCTTCAGCTTCTTGGTGCCGAAGACCAGGACCACCACGATCAGCAGGACGATCCAATGTTTCCAGTCGAAAATACCCATTGCGTACTCCAGGAACAGACGTATCGGTTGTGTCGCGGGAGGCGCATCGCCTCCTCGCGCTCGCATTCAGACCCGCACGGGCTAGGCCCGTTGCCGGTATCAGGCCGACGGCTGGCGCGCGGCCTTTTCCTCGTGCCCGGACAAGCCGAAGCGCCGCTCCAGTTCGTCGAGCACCGCCTGCGGGTGCTGGCCCAGCGCGCTGAGCATGACCAGGCTGTGGAACCACAGGTCGGCGGTTTCGTAGATGACGTCGCTGCAGTCGTGGCTGAGGGCGGCGTCCTTGGCGGCGATGATGGTTTCCACCGACTCTTCGCCGAGCTTTTCCAGAATCTTGTTCAGGCCCTTGTGGTGCAGGCTGGCCACATAGGAGCTGTCGGGGGCGGCGTGCTTGCGGGCCTCGAGGACTTCGGCCAGGCGGGTGAGGGTGTCGCTCATGTCAGTGTCCTGCGTGGTAGATGGCGTGCGGGTCTTTGAGCACCGGATCGACGATGTGCCATTGGCCGTTTTCGTAGACCCGATAGAAGCAGCTCTGCCGACCGGTATGGCAGGCGATTTCGCCCAGTTGCTCGACCATCAGGATGATCACATCGGCGTCGCAGTCCAGACGCATCTCGTGCAGCTTCTGCACGTGCCCGGATTCCTCGCCCTTGCGCCACAGCTTGCCACGCGAGCGCGACCAGTAGATGGCGCGCTGCTCGGCGGCGGTCAATGCCAGGGCTTCGCGGTTCATCCAGGCCATCATCAGCACGCGCCCGGTCTTGTGGTCCTGGGCGATGGCCGGTACCAGTCCGTCGCTGTTCCAGTTGATCTCGTCCAACCAGTCTTTCATCTCTCACTCCAGAACAGGCCCCAGGAGACGAGGGGGCCTTGTGCATCGGTCGCGGCGTACAAGGCGCGCGATCCCGGGTTACCAGCCGGAGGCAATCGGTGCGCTGCCTTGTCCGCTTTCGTTGGGGCCGGGCTGGCTTTGCTGGCCATCGCGAATTCAGGTCGCTCTTGCAGGTGGGCCGGCTTTGCCGGCCCTCGCGACTGAACCGGAGCGCCGGCCGGTCGCTCCTCCAGGCGCTGCTACAGGCGGGCTAGTGTGCCAGCCGTTGCGGCCCCTGGCTATCGACGCACGATCAGGTACAACCCCGCCGCGAGCATCAGGTACGCCGGCCACACGGCCGGGGCGGTCAGGCTGGCCGCACCAGCGGCCAGGGTCGCGCCGCCGCCGAGCAGGCCCGCGCCGAGCAGACGCAGGGCCCAATGGTCGCCGCGGTTGCGTTGGTCGGGCAGGCGCGGGTCCTTGCGATGCGGCTGCGACAGGCGCTCCAGCAGGTCGCGGGTCATGCCGGCCAGGTGCGGCAGTTGCTCGACCTGGCTATAGACGTTGCTGAGCACCGCCTTGGGGCTCATGCGCTGGCGCATCCAGCGCTCCAAGTACGGTTTGGCGGTGGTCCACAGATCGAGCTCGGGGTGCAACTGACGGCCCAGGCCTTCGATGTTGAGCAGGGTTTTCTGCAGCAGCACCAGCTGCGGCTGCACTTCCATGTTGAAGCGCCGCGCGGTCTGGAACAGGCGCATCAGCACCTGGCCGAAGGAAATGTCCTTGAGCGGCTTTTCGAAGATCGGCTCGCAGACCGTGCGGATCGCCGCCTCGAATTCGTTGACCTTGGTGTGCGCCGGCACCCAGCCCGAATCGATGTGCAACTGCGCTACACGGCGATAGTCGCGCTTGAAGAAGGCGATGAGGTTGCGCGCCAGGTAGTCCTGGTCTTCGTCGGTGAGGCTGCCGACGATGCCGCAGTCGATGGCGATGTATTGCGGGCTCCACGGGCGCACGGTGCTGACGAAGATGTTGCCCGGGTGCATGTCGGCATGGAAGAAGCTGTCGCGGAACACCTGGGTGAAGAACACTTCCACACCGCGCTCGGCCAACAGCTTCATGTCGGTGCCCTGGTCGGCCAAGGTCGCCATGTCGGTGACCGGCACGCCGTAGATGCGCTCCATCACCAGTACCTTGGGCCGGCAGTAGTCCCAGTACACCTGAGGCACGTACATCAGGTCCGAGCCTTCGAAGTTGCGCCGCAACTGGCTGGAATTGGCGGCTTCGCGCAGCAGGTCGAGCTCGTCGTAGATGGTTTTCTCGTAGTCGCCCACGACGTCCACCGGGTGCAGGCGACGGGCATCGGCCGACAGCCGCTCGGCGGCCTTGGCGATCAGGAACAGCCAGGCCAGATCCTGGGCGATCACCGTTTGCAGGCCGGGGCGCACCACCTTGACCACCACTTCCTCGCCCGTCTTGAGCTTGGCCGCATGCACCTGTGCCACCGACGCCGAGGCCAGCGGCTCGACGTCGAAGCGGCTGAACACCTGCTCGATGCGCGCACCCAGTTGGCCTTCGATCAGCTCCACGGCGCGCTTGGGGTCGAACGGCGGCACACGGTCCTGCAGCAGCATCAACTCGTCGGCGACGTCCGTAGGCAGCAGGTCGCGGCGGGTCGAGAGCAACTGGCCGAACTTGATGAAGATCGGCCCCAGGTCTTGCAGCGCCATGCGCAGGCGCGCACCGCGGGAGGCCTCGGCGGGCTTGCGCGGCAGCCAGCGCCAGGGCATCAGCAGGCGCAGGCTCATCAGCCACCAGGGCAGGGGCATGGCGAACAGCAGGTCATCGAGGCGGTAGCGAATCACCACACGCTGGATGCGAAACAGACGGCGGACGGCGAGCAGCTTCATGCGTTATCGCTGGTATCAAGGGAGCGGGAAAGGCGGCGAATGCGCGCCTCGAGTCGTTCGATGTCGAGCTTCAGCGCATCGAGTTCGCTGAAGGCCGCTTCGGCTTCGCGCTGGCCCACCAGGGTGCGCGATTCTTCGGCCAGGTACTCGGAAAGGTTCTGGCCGAAGCGCGCCAGGCCCTGGCGCGTCCAGCCCGCGCGCTGGCGCAGGTGCCCGGCCAGCAGCGAGGTGGGCACCGGGCCCAGCCAGCGCGACAGCTCGTATTCCCAGTCCAGTTCCAGGTCTTGCAGCACGCCGAACAGGTCGAGCAGTGCGGCGCTGTCGCCGTGCAGCTCGACCTCGGGGCCATGCAGCACGGCGGTCTTGTTGCGGCTCAAGGCCAGCCGCGCAAGGCTGCTGGCCGGTGCGCGCAGGGTGCAATGCACTTCGCCCTCCCAGTGGCCGGCGAGCATCAGGCCGTCTTCGTCGGGCAGCACGAACACCCGCAGCGCAGGTTGCCGGCAGTCGATGGCGATGACCTTGCCTTCCAGCGCGGCCAGACGCGGCAGCGCCGTGCTGTCCATGCGCAGCACGCGGTTCAGGCCATGCTCGACGCTGGCGAGCACCCCGGCCAGCAGCATCAGGGCTTGATCCCCCGGTGCACGGCCACGATGCCGCTGGTCATGTTGTGGTAGGTGACGCGGTCGAAGCCGGCCTCGACCATCATGCCCTTGAGGGTTTCCTGGTCGGGGTGCATGCGGATCGATTCGGCCAGGTAGCGGTAGCTTTCCGAGTCGTTGGTGATCAGCTTGCCGGCCAGCGGCATGAAGGCGAAGGAATAGGCGTCGTAGGCCTTGGACATCAGCTTGTTGGTGGGCTTGGAGAATTCCAGCACCAGCAGGCGACCGCCGGGCTTGAGCACGCGCAGCATAGAGCGGATGGCGGCGTCCTTGTGGGTGACGTTGCGCAGGCCGAAGGCGATGGTCACGCAGTCGAAGTGGTTGTCCGGGAACGGCAGCTTCTCGGCGTCGGCCTGGACGAACTCGATGTTGCCCGCCACGCCGCGGTCGAGCAGACGGTCGCGGCCGACCTTGAGCATCGATTCGTTGATGTCGGCCAGCACTACTTGGCCGGTCGGGCCGACCAGGCGCGAGAACTTGGCCGCCAGATCGCCCGTGCCGCCGGCGATGTCCAGCACCCGGTTACCGCTGCGCACGCCCGACAGCTCGATGGTGAAGCGCTTCCACAGGCGGTGCATGCCGCCGGAGAGCACGTCGTTCATCAGGTCGTACTTGGCCGCGACGGAGTGGAAGACCTCGGCGACCTTCTTGGCCTTCTGGCTTTCCGGAACGTCGCTGTAACCGAAATGGGTGGTGGGTTCGGCGGCATCGCCTTTGCGCTGATCGTTCATATCGCTCACCGGGGAAAAATTACCGCCATTCTAGGGCGAACCGGCGGATTTGTCTTGGCGGGGTGTGCCCTCTGGCAGGGGCAGGCATAATGGCCAGCTTGTCTCAGCTTCAGGACCCCACGCATGACCCAGATCAGCGTCGAACGCAAACACAGCCTCGGCCGCGAAGCGGCCCGCGCCAAGGCCGAAGCCCTGGTGGAGAAACTTTCCAGCAAATACGACCTCAAGGCGAGCTGGGACGGCGACCGCGTCGACATCGCGCGCAGCGGCGCCAAGGGCAGCGTGCACATCGGCGACGAGTCGATTCGGGTGGACTTGAAGCTCGGCATGATGCTGTCGATGCTGAGCGGCACCATCGAGGGCGAGATCGAGCGGGCGTTGGACAAGGCATTGGCGTGAAGGGCAGGCGCCTCAAAGCATCAGTTTCACCACAGACTCCACCGGGTCGCGGCTTTTCCCGGCCAGGCGCAATTGCTCCAGATAGTCCTCCCACAGCGCCTCCTGGCGTAGGCACAACTGCTCCAGGTATTCCCAGGTGAACAGCCCGCTGTCGTGGCCATCGTCGAAGATCAGCTTCAACGCGTACTGCCCGGCCGGTTCCAAACCCGTGAGCCCTACACCGATCTTGCCGAACTGCAGAATCGGCTTGCCGTGGCCCTGCACTTCGGCCGACGGCGAATGCACCCGCAGGAATTCGGCCGGCAGGTGGTACACCTCGTCCGGGGCGTAGGTCAGTGACAAAGTCTTGGAGGCTTTGTGCAGGTTGATCGCGGTAGGCAGGCGCGGCATGGCGGCGGTCTCTGAGGAAACGGATGGCCAAGCTTCGGGGTTCGGCTGGGGAGATTCAAGCTGTCGTGCGACGTGCTCAACGGATTCGGCGCAGCTGTGCAGCGAAGCGGCCAGGTGCGGAATACGCGCAATTCCAGCGTTGCGGTGGAGATTGGGAAGTAGGGTGCAAAGCGGCGATGTCGCCCGCAGGCGAGTAGGCGTCGCCCCATTTCGCCCGCGATGGCCTGCAAGGCAGCCTCGATGGGGCGACGAGAAGTTTCTCCTGCACGGCGTCGGAGCCGCTGAGCGGCTCCTCTGGGTCGAAAGCCGCTGCTACAGGATGTAGCGCGACAGATCTTCGTTCTGCGCCAGGTCGCCCAAGTGCGTGTCCACATAGTCGGCATCGATACGGATCGGTGCCTCGGTGTGGCTGCTGGCCAGATCCCCAGCGCTGAACGACACTTCTTCGAGCAGACGCTCGAGCAGGGTATGCAGACGACGCGCTCCGATGTTCTCGGTCTTTTCGTTCACCTGGTAGGCGATCTCGGCCAGGCGTTTGATACCCGCATCGACGAACTCGATGTTCAGGCCCTCGGTCTTGAGCAACTCGCGGTACTGCTCGGTCAACGACGCATGCGGCTCTTGCAGGATGCGTTCGAAGTCTTCCGGGGTCAGCGCCTTGAGCTCCACACGGATCGGCAGACGGCCTTGCAGTTCAGGCACCAGGTCGCTCGGCTTGCTCAGATGGAACGCGCCGGAGGCGATGAACAGGATGTGGTCGGTCTTGACCATGCCCAGCTTGGTGTTGACGGTGCAGCCTTCGATCAGCGGCAACAGGTCGCGCTGCACGCCTTCGCGGGACACATCGGCGCCGCCGACGTTACCGCGCTTGGCCACCTTGTCGATCTCGTCGATGAACACGATGCCATGCTGCTCGACCGACTCCAGCGCCTTGGCCTTGAGTTCTTCCTCGTTGACCAGGCGACCGGCCTCTTCGTCGCGCACCAGCTTGAGCGCTTCCTTGACCTTGAGTTTGCGCGACTTGCGCTTGCCCTTGCCCATGTTGGCGAACAGGTTCTGCAACTGGCTGGTCATCTCTTCCATGCCCGGCGGGGCGGCGATGTCCACACCGGCCGACTCGGCCACTTCGATCTCGATGTCCTTGTCGTCCAGCTCACCCTGGCGCAGGCGCTTGCGGAACAGCTGACGGGTGTTGGAATCGGTGCTGGTCTGAGCGGCTTCCTCGCTGAAGCTGGTGGCGCGCGCCTGGGGCAGCAGGGCGTCGAGGATGCGGTCTTCGGCGGCGTCTTCGGCGCGGTGGCGCACACGGACGATCTCCTGCTCGCGCAGCAGTTTCAGTGCGGCATCGGCCAGATCGCGGATGATCGACTCGACGTCGCGGCCCACATAGCCGACTTCGGTGAACTTGGTGGCTTCGACCTTGATGAACGGGGCGTTGGCCAGCTTGGCCAGGCGCCGGGCGATTTCGGTCTTGCCGACACCGGTCGGACCGATCATGAGGATGTTCTTGGGCGTCACTTCCGCGCGCAGCTCGGCCGGCAGCTGCATGCGCCGCCAGCGGTTGCGCAGGGCGATGGCCACGGCGCGCTTGGCGTCGTCCTGGCCGATGATGTGGCGGTTGAGTTCGTGGACGATTTCGCGGGGGGTCATGGACATAAGAATGATGGTCCTCGTGCGCGGTGGTTCAGCGTGGAAAAGCCCAGCCGCCGGGGCTGGGCGCCAGAACAGCTGATCACTCGGCCAGGTCCTGCTCCTCGATGGTCAGGTTGTGGTTGGTGAACACGCAGATGTCGCCGGCGATGTTCAGGGCGGTTTCGGCGATCTCGCGAGCGCCCAGTTCGGTCTTGTTCAGCAGCGCGCGGGCTGCGGCCTGGGCGAAAGCACCGCCCGAGCCCATGGCGATCAGGCCGTCTTCGGGTTCGACCACGTCGCCGTTGCCGGTGATGATCAGCGAAGCGTCCTTGTTGGCCACGGCCAGCATGGCTTCCAGGCGGCTCAGGGTACGATCGGTCCGCCATTCCTTGGCCAGCTCGACCGCAGCGCGGATCAGGTGGCCCTGGTGTTTCTCCAACTGGCCTTCGAAGCGCTCGAACAGCGTGAAGGCATCGGCGGTGGCACCCGCGAAGCCGGCGATCACCTGGCCGTGGTACAGGCGACGGACCTTCTTGGCGTTGCCTTTCATCACGGTATTGCCGAGCGACACCTGGCCGTCGCCAGCCATGACGACTTTACCGTGGCGGCGAACTGAAACGATGGTAGTCAAGGGGACGTCTCCATGCAGCGGGGGCGAAAATGCCTGATGGAAACTGATATGGGGATGCAGAGAAGGATTTCAACGGGTGGAAGCGGCCGGTCGCGTGTTCCGATCGCGCGCAAAGGGCGACAGCGCCGTTCCAATAGCGGCGGTTGTCTCACACGCTAGAGGGGGGCGGCTTGACTCCCATCATGACTGAAGCCCGTGCGAGAGCATCTGTAGGAGCGGCTTGAGCCGCAATGGCCTGCGCCAAGTCCCTGTAGGAGCGGCTTTGAACTGGTCAAGTAATTTTGGACACCGGTTAAGGTTCATGCCGCTATCTTAAGCTTTTCCTCCATGGCTACCGGTGTTTCATAGCCGTTGTAGCTGTGGAGGCGCTTGAGGTTGTAGCGCATGAGATAAGCTTGGATATCCACTCGTGCCTGAGATTCGGTCTCGTAACCACCTGCTGGCATCCATTCTGATTTCAATGCGCCGAAGAATCGTTCCATAGCGGCGTTATCCCAGCATTGGCCCCGATGGCTCATGCTCTGGTTCAAGTTGTACTCATCGAGTGCGGCCCTGAATTTATGGCTGGTGTACTGACAGCCCTGATCTGAGTGAAACATCACACCCGCCGGCCTACCGCGCGATTCGGCAGCCATGCGCAGGGCATTACAAGCCAAATTGGCATCGGCAATCATCGAGAACGCCCAACCAACCACTCGACGGGCATAGAGGTCAATCACAGCGGCCAGGTACAACCAGCGCCTGCCAACCTGGATGTAAGTCACATCGCCACACCAAACCTCATTGATCGTCGAAACCTTGAAATTGCGCTTCAGCTGATTCTGCGCGATCAATGCTTCTGCCCCGGATGACCGATACCGGTGCGGCCTGCGTTGTTTACACTTCAGGCCAGCTTCGCGCATTAGTGTGCGCACCTTGTATCGCCCCACCTCGTGTCCTTCACGGCGTAATTCCTGCACCAGCGTTCGTGAACCAGAGGCACCTCGCGACGCGTTGAAATGCTTGACTGCAAGCAGGCGCAGAGCATCTCTGGCCGGATTTTCACGCCCTTGCCGTTTGCGCCACGCGTAGAAGCTGCTGCGCTTGACCCCAAGCACGCGGCAGCAGTCGATAACAGGATATTGCTCACTCAGCTCGTTGATCAGCGAAAACGATCTTTGGAGTCCCGAAGCAGAAGAGCACTGGCCTTTTTTAGGATTTCGATATCCCGATCTTTTTGCCGAACCAACGCTTCGAGTTCTTCAATTCGTTGCTGCTCGGGGGTGATCGCTTTGGCTCCAACTGGAACCTTGCCGGCTCGCTCTTCGCGCACCTGCTCAACCCAACGACGCAACGCCGTGGGCCCAAGCCCAAGGGCCGCGCAGACTTCGGGGACTGACTGACCACCGTCCAGCACCATTTCGGCAGCTTGGACTTTGTATTCTCTTGAGTAAGATTTACGCACTGATTTTGCCTCCAGTTGGGCGCCATCATAGCGCCCGATGAAGGTGTCCAAAATCATTAGGCCACTTCACTTTAGCCGCGATGGCCTGCGCCAGGTCCCTGTAGGAGCGGCTTGAGCCGCGATGGGCGGCAGCGCCGCCCCACTTCAAGCAACATTGGGCACCTGACGGAAAGCGATCGCAGCTGTTGGGCCTGCTGCGCAGGCCATCGCGGCTCAAGCCGCTCCTACAAGGGTCTGGCGCAGGCCATTGCGGCTCCTACAAGGGTCTGGCGCAGGGCATGCGGCTGGTCGGAGTGCCGCATCGGCCGCTCCCATGCGGTTGGCTCCCTGGAAGCGTGCTCAGGCTTCGTGGCAAACGCGCCCATCGACCAGGGTGTAGCGCACCGCCCCCGGCAGACAATGCCCGACGAACGGGCAGTTCTGCCCCTTCGAGAACCATTGCTCGCCCACCACCGTGGACGCCTGCGGGTCGAACACCACCACATCCGCCGCACCGCCAACCTGCAGCTCGCCGGCCGGCAGGCGCAGCGCCTGGGCCGGACCGTGGCCCAGGCGGGCAAGCAGAGTCGGCAGGTCGAGCAAACCGTCTTCGACCAGGGTCATGGCCAATGGCAGCAACAGCTCGACGCTGCTGATGCCAGGCTCCGTAGCCCCGAACGGCGCCAGCTTGGCGTCGCGCTCGTGGGGCTGGTGGTGGCTGGCGATGGCCTGGATCACCCCGGCTTTCACCGCAGCGCGCAGGCCGTCGCGGTCGGCGGCGGTGCGCAGCGGCGGCTGCACGTGGTAGAGGCTGGAGAAATCGCGCAGCGCCTGGTCGGTCAGAATCAGCTGGTACAGCGCCACGTCCGCCGTCACCGGCAGGCCGCGGGCCTGGGCCTGGGCGATCAGCTCGGCGCCGCGGGCGCTGGTGATCTGGCTGAAGTGGGCGCGCACGCCGGTCTGCTCGACCAGCAGCAGGTTGCGCGCCAGGGCCACGGTCTCGGCGGTCTCCGGGATGCCCGGCAGGCCGAGGAAGCTGGCCATCGGGCCTTCGTGGGCCAGGCCGCCCTGGGCCAGGTCGCGGTCCTGGGAGTGGATGACGATGCTCAGGTCGAAGGTGGCGGCATAGTCCAGGGCGCGGGCCAGGGTGCGGTTGCTGGCCAGTTCGTTGAGGCCGTTGCCGAAGGCCACGCAACCGGTGTCGCGCAGGGCCACCAGCTCGGCCAGTTGCTCGCCTTCCAGGCCACGGGTCAGAGCGCCGATGGGGTAGACCTTGGCGTTGCCGGCGTCGCGCGCGCGGTCCAGCACTAGTTCGGCCACGGCCGAGGTGTCGAGCACCGGGCGCGTCTGCGGCGGGCAGCACAGGCTGGTCACACCACCGGCGACGGCGGCGCGGGTTTCGCTGGCGATGCTGCCCTTGCGGCTGTAGCCCGGCTCGCGCAGGGCCACGCTGAGGTCGACCAGGCCCGGCGCGACCACCAGGCCATCGGCCTGTAAGGTGCGCTCGGGCGTGAAGCCGGCCGGCGCGGCGCCGATGGCGAGGATGCGTCCCTGGTCGATGTGCAGGTCGCCGACCTGGTCCAGGCCGCTGCTCGGGTCGATCAGCCGGGCGCCGAGAATACTGAGGCTCACAGGGCATTCTCCTGATCGAGTCGAGGTTGTGGGGGCCACGCTGCGTTCGGGCAGGCGCACTGATCGAGCATCATCGGATGACGGCTCACTGGGGATTCTCCTGATCGAGCTGACGTTGCGTGTGCTGGCCGCTCATGGCCATCGACAACACGGCCATGCGCACGGCGATGCCATAGGTGACCTGGTTGAGGATCACCGAATGGCTGCCGTCGGCCACCGCCGATTCGATCTCCACGCCACGGTTGATCGGCCCCGGGTGCATGACGATGGCGTCGGGCTTGGCGCCGGCCAGGCGCGCCGTGGTCAGGCCGAACAGGCGGTAGAACTCGCCCTCGCTGGGCAGCAGGCCGCCGGTCATGCGCTCGCGTTGCAGGCGCAGCATGATCACCACATCGACGTCTTTCAGGCCTTCGCTGAGGTCGGTGTAGACCTTGACGCCATACTGCTCGATACCTACCGGGATCAGCGTTTTCGGGCCGACCACGCGGATGTCCGGGCAGCCCAGCGCCTTGAGCGCGAGCATGTCCGAGCGCGCCACGCGCGAATGCAGGATGTCGCCGACGATGGCCACCGAGAGGTTCTCGAAGCTGCCCTTGTGGCGGCGGATGGTGAGCATGTCGAGCATGCCCTGGGTCGGGTGCGCGTGGCGGCCGTCGCCGCCGTTGATCACGGCCACGTGCGGGCACACGTGCTCGGCGATGAAGTGCGCGGCGCCGGAGTCGGAATGGCGCACCACGAACATGTCGGCGGCCATGGCTTCGAGGTTGCGCAGGGTGTCGAACAGCGTCTCGCCCTTGCTGGTCGAGGAGGTCGAGACGTTGAGGCTGATCACGTCGGCCGACAGGCGCTGGGCCGCCAGTTCGAAGGTGGTGCGGGTGCGCGTGGAGTTCTCGAAGAACACATTGCACACGGTCTTGCCGCGCAGCAGCGGCACCTTCTTGACCGCACGCGCACCGACTTCGAGGAACGAGTCGGCGGTGTCGAGGATTTCGGTCAGCAGTTCACGGGGCAGGCCGTCCAGCGAAAGGAAATGGCGCAGCTGGCCCTGGTCGTTGAGCTGCAGCGGGCGCTTAGCGTCGAGTGGCGTCATCGCGGGGACTCTCAAAGGGCGGATGCGGTGGTCAGGTTTTGCAGCTCGAGCACGAGCGGCTCGGGGCCGGTCAGTTTGACCCGCTGGTCGGCGGCCAGCGCCAAGGTGGCGCCGAGCACGTTGGGGCGGATCGGCAGCTCGCCAGCGTCGAGGTCGAGCAGGCAGACCAGGGTCACGCTGGCCGGACGGCCGTAGTCGAACAGCTCGTTGAGCGCGGCGCGGATGGTGCGGCCGCTCATCAGCACGTCGTCGACCAGCACCAGGTGCTGGCCCTCGATCTCGAACGGCAGCTGCGAAGGGCGTACCTGGGGGTGCAAGCCGTTCTGGCTGAAGTCGTCGCGGTAGAACGAGACGTCCAGGGTGCCCAACGGGCTGTCGTCGGCCAGTGCCGCTTGCAGAGCCTGGGCCACCCAGACGCCGCCACTGCGGATGCCGATGAGGCGCGGCTCGGCGATCTGGCGGCGGGCAAGGTGGGCGCCGAGGTCGAGGGCCATCTGCCGGATCAGCGCGGCAGGGTCGGGAAGGCTCATTGCGGACTCCTTGGAAGAGGCCGGCCACAGCCGGCCGTAAAGCGGTCAGGTATTGGCTTCCAACCAGCCTTGCAAGAGCAGGGCGGCGGCGATGGCGTCGACCGGATTGTCACGGAAACTGCCGCGCTGGCCGCCTCGGGCCTGGCGTTCGCCCTTGGCCTCGAAGGTGGTCAGGCGTTCGTCGTGGGTGTGCACGGGCAGGTTGAAGCGGCCATTGAGGCGGCGGGCGAACTTTTCGGCGCGGGCGCTCATCTCGCTGGGGGTGCCGTCCATGTTCAACGGCAGGCCGACGACGATGGCGTCGGGCTGCCATTCGTCGACCAGTTTTTCCACCTGGGCCCAGTCGGGCGCGCCATTCTGCGCCTTGAGGGTGCACAGCTCGCGGGCCTGGCCGGTGATAACCTGACCGACGGCAACGCCGATCTGCTTGGTGCCGTAATCGAAGCCCAACAGCAGACGCAACTCGGCCATCAGGCGTGGCCCGCCTGGTTGGTGAGCAGGCTGAGGGTGACGCCCAGGCTGGTCGCGGCCACCTCCCGGCGCAGCTCGCTGGGCGTGGCGAAGAGGATTTCGGGGTCGAACGTGCAGTTGAGCCAGGCGTTGTCGGCCAGCTCTTCTTCCAGCTGACCGGCCTCCCAGCCGGCATAGCCGAGGGTGATCAGGCTGCGCTGCGGGCCGGTGCCGGCGGCGATGGCGAACAGTACGTCTTGCGAGGTGGTCAGCGACAGCCCGGGCAGCTCGACCGTGGCCTGGTAGCTGCATTCGGGGCTGTGCAGCACGAAGCCGCGGTCGGTCTGCACCGGGCCGCCCAGGTAGATGGGGACGTGGGAGGTGCCGAGCGGCGGCTCCTCGTCCGGGCGCAGTTGTTCGAGAATGTCCGCCAGGCTCAGTTCCTGCGGGCGATTCACCACCAGACCCATCGCGCCATTGGCGTTGTGCTCGACGATGTAGGTCAGGGTCTGGGCAAAGTTCGGGTCGCTCATGTGCGGCATGGCGATCAGGAACTGATGCTTGAGGTAAGTCGGGGTGTGTTTTTTCATGGGCGGTAGTGTGGCGCCAGGCAGCGAGGCTGACAAGCCAATCGCGGCCGCCATGGCGGTATCAATTGCTCGAAAGTCTGTCACCGCGGGCGAAGCGCCAGGTACGCACGATCTCCAGGCGGTCGAATTCGGCCAGGTCGCCGGTGAACGGCGCGAACGGCGCCGACATGCGCACGATGCGCTGTGCGGCCTGATCGAGCAGCGGTTGCCCGGACGACTCGAGCACCAGCACTTCGTGCAGCGAACCGTCGCGGTTGATCGACACCATCAGGCGCAAGCTGCCGTACAGCTTCTGGCTGCGCGCCTGCTCGGGGTAGTTGAGGTTGCCGATGCGTTCGATCTTCTTGCGCCAGTCTTCCTTGTACCAGGCACCCTTGTCGCGCGCGGTGGAGGCGGCGTTGAGGCGGTGGATGCGCGGGCGCTTGGCGTACAGCTGCTGTTCCTGCGACAGCTCCGCCTCCAGGCTGGCGATCTGGCTGGACAACTGCGAGCTGTCGAATTCGGGCGCAGGCGCCACCGGCTTGGGTTGCGGCTTGCTCGGCTTGGGCTGCGGCTCGACCTTCTGCGCCTTGGGCGCCTTGGTGCTGACCACGGCCTTGGCCGGCGCGGGCGGCACCTCGGGGCGCGCGGCCGGCGGCGGGGTGATCTTGTTGACCTTGCTGTCCTGGAACGGCGCCACTTCGGTGGTGGTGGGCAAGGCTTTCTTTTCCAGGGTGCCGCTGCCTTGCTGGTTGTCCTGGGCCAGGTAGTCGGCCTTTTCCGGGGCCTTCTCGCTCTTGAAGGTGGACAGGGTGAAGTCCATGGTGTGGCGGATTTGCTTGGGCGTGCTGACGCTGAATCCCACCCCGAGGATCAGCGCGATGTGCAGCAGGGCCGCCAGGAACAGGGTGAAGCCCAGCCGGTCGACCGGGCGCACGCGCGGTTGCAGCAGGTCGGAGGAAAGGTCGGCGGACAGCGTCATCGGGGGTCCAGAAGCGGTAGCGGGCCAGAGGCGGCAAGTTTCAAGGGGTTCGGCGTGGGCTGCAAGTGCGCGTCATCCGGCGCCAGGGGAGGGCAGGCGCGTCGCCATGAACTGCGCGCCCAGCGCACGGGCGGTGACGCGGACGAGGGCGGCGGATCGGCATGGGCTGCGCCGAGGGCAGGCCCGTGCCGAACGCGCGTGAGGACCGCTTACAGCTTGCCGCCCGTCTCCAGCAGGCGCGCGATGGCGTCCATCAAGCGGCCGCCGATGTCGGTGTCGAACGCGGCGTCGATCTCGCGGATGCAGGTCGGGCTGGTGACGTTGATTTCCGTGAGGCAGTCGCCGATCACGTCCAGGCCGACGAACAGCAGGCCTTTCTCGCGCAGTGTGGGGCCGACCTGGGCGGCGATCCAGCGGTCGCGCTCGGTCAGCGGCCGCGCCTCGCCACGGCCGCCGGCGGCCAGGTTGCCACGGGTTTCGCCGCTGGCCGGAATGCGCGCCAGGCAATAAGGCACCGGTTCGCCGTCGATCATCAGGATGCGTTTGTCGCCGTCGACGATGGCCGGCAGGTAGGCCTGCGCCATGATCTGCTGCTTGCCGTGCTGGGTCAGGGTTTCGAGGATCACCGAGAGGTTCGGGTCGCCCTGGCGATGGCGGAACACCGAGGCGCCGCCCATGCCGTCGAGCGGCTTGAGGATCACGTCGCCGTGGGTCGCAGCGAACTGGCGCAGGATGTCGGCGCGGCGGCTGACCAGGGTCGGCGCGGTGCACTGCGGGAACAGCGTGGCGAAAAGCTTTTCGTTGCAGTCGCGCAGGCTCTGCGGGCGGTTGACCACCAGCACGCCGTCGCGCTCGGCCTGCTCCAGCAGGTAGGTGCTGTAGACGAATTCCATGTCGAAGGGCGGGTCTTTGCGCATCAGCAGCACGTCGAGCTCGGCCAGCGGCGCGTCCTGCTCTTCGCCCAGCTCGAACCAGCGTGCCGGGTCGGCGAACACCTTCAGCGGGCGCATGCGCGCGCGGGCCTTGCCTTCGCCCTGGTAGAGGTCGGCTTGCTCCATGTAGAACAGGCTCCAGCCCCGGGCCTGGGCGGCCAGCAGCATGGCCAGCGAACTGTCCTTCTTGTAGGAGATGGACGCGATGGGGTCCATGACAATCCCGAGGCGAACGCTCATGGGGTAGTTCCTCTTGGCGGCGCGCGGCCGCGACGGTTCGAAATGAAAAGGTTGGCAATGAAAAGTCGCTCAGGGTGGCCCCGCGCGCTCGCTCGGTCAAGGGGCGGGCAGATGGAACGGCCTCCTGGAGTGTGCTAAAAATGCCCCCTAGCATCACGCCGCAAGCGCCGTGCTCCGTACGGGCCCCAAGGGCCTTCGCGCTGCATGCGGGCTTGCGCTTCCTTCGCGCGCCGCCACGGTAGTACAACGTTATGGAACAGCCCCTGAAGGTCATGGTGATCGACGATTCGCGCACGATCCGCCGTACGGCCCAGTTGTTGCTCGGCGAGGCCGGCTGCGAGGTGATCACCGCCAGCGACGGCTTCGATGCCCTGGCCAAGATCGTCGACCACAAGCCGCAGATCATCTTCGTCGATGTGCTCATGCCGCGCCTGGACGGCTACCAGACCTGCGCGGTGATCAAGCAGAACAGCACCTTCAAGGACACTCCGGTGATCCTGCTGTCGTCGCGCGATGGCGTGTTCGACAAGGCTCGCGGTCGCGTGGTGGGCTCCGACCAGTTCCTTACCAAACCCTTCAGCAAGCAAGCGTTGCTCGACGCCATCCGCGCCCATGTGCCGGCCTTCGTCGAGCAGCCCCAACACGCCTCCTGAGGCCGCCGAGCATGGCGGCCTCGTTCTTTTCCGACGGGGATACAGCATGGCCCGAGTTCTGATTGTCGACGACTCGCCGACCGAGATGTACAAGCTCACCGACTGGCTGGAACAGCACGGCCACGTGGTGTTCAAGGCCAACAACGGTGCCGATGGCGTGGCCCTGGCCCGCCAGGAGAAGCCCGATGCGGTGCTGATGGATATCGTCATGCCCGGCATGAACGGCTTCCAGGCCACCCGCCAACTGAGCAAAGATCCCGAAACCAGCGCCATCCCGGTGATCGTGGTCACCACCAAGGACCAGGAAACCGACCGCATCTGGGCCACCCGCCAGGGCGCCCGGGCCTTCCTCACCAAACCGGTGGAAGAGGCGGCGCTGATCAGCGTCGTCGACGAGGTTCTGCGCGCTTGACCACTCGGCCCCAGGGCGCGTCGCTGACCGCTTTCGAGCTGCTGCTGGACATCGATCGGCGCTGTCGCCTGCTGGTGGCCGACCAGCCCTTCGACGACGCCCCCCTGCAGGACTGGAGCGGCATCGGCTTTCGCATCGCCGGCCAGTGGTTCGTCGCGCCCATGGGCGAGGTGGCCGAGGTGCTGCGCGAGCCGCGTAGCAGCCGTGTGCCGGGCGTGCGTCCCTGGGTGGTGGGGGTGGCCAACCTGCGCGGACGCCTGCTGCCGGTGATGGACCTGTCGCATTACCTCGGCCTGGGCCCGGTCGCGGCCGGCAAGCAGCGGCGTGTGATGGTGCTCGACCACGACGACCTGTTCGTCGGCCTGTTGGTCGACGAAGTGCTGGGCCTGCAGCACTTTCCCCTGGCCAGCCTGCAACTGGCGCCCCCGCAGGCGCTGATGCGCAGCGCCGCGCGTTTCGTCCAGGGGCATTTCCCCGGCGAGCGCACCTGGGCGATCTTCAGCCCATTCGCCCTGGCCCAGGCGCCAGGTTTCATCGACGTGGCGTTGTAGAGGATGCCTTCGTGAGCAAGTCCACCCCAGGCGTCAGTGCCCCAGCGATGACCCAGCGCAGCCGCAGCAGCCTGCAGATCACCGTGCTGTTCGTGGTGCTGATCCTGTCGATCGTGCTGCTGTTCGCCAATTCCGCCTACCTCAACACCCAGTCGACCTACGACAAGCAGTACATCGGCCACGCCGGCGAGTTGCGCGTGCTGTCCCAGCGCATCGCCAAGAACGCCACCGAGGCGGCGGCGGGCAAGGCGTTGGCGTTCAAGCTGCTGTCCGATGCGCGCAACGATTTCGAGCGGCGCTGGGGCTACCTGCGCCATGGCGACAGCGCCACCGGCCTGCCTGCGGCGCCTGCACGGGTGCACGAGGAAATGGCCGCCGTGCACCAGGACTGGGAGACCCTGCGGCACAACACCGACACCATCCTGGCCAGCGAACAGACCGTACTGTCGCTGCACCAGGTGGCCGCGACCCTGGCCGAGACCGTGCCGCAGTTGCAGGTCGAGTACGAAAAGGTGGTGGAAATCCTCCTCAAGCGCGACGCGCCGGCCAGCCAGGTGGCAGTGGCGCAGCGCCAGTTGCTGCTGGCCGAACGCATCCTCGGGTCGGTCAACACGGTGCTGGCCGGCGACGCCACCACGGCCCAGGCCGCCGCCACTTTCGGCCGCGACGCCAACCGCTTCGGCCAGGTGCTGCAAGGCATGCTCGACGGCAACCCGACGCTGCAGATCAGCCAGGTCGAAGACGCCGATGCGCGCGCGCGGCTGGCGGACATCGCCGAGCTGTTCCAGTTCGTCGCAGGTTCGGTGGACGAAATCATCGAGACCTCGCCGGAGCTGCTGCGGGTACGCGAGGCGGCAGGCAACATCTTCAACGGCTCGCAGACCCTGCTCGACGAGGCCTCGCACCTGGCCAACAGTTTCGAGAACCTGGCCGCCAGCCGCCTGTTCAACACCATGGGCGGCTATGGTCTGGTGCTCCTGGCCCTGGCCTCGATCATCCTCATCGGCTCGATCATGGTGCGCGCCACCCGCCGCCAGTTGCGCGACACCGCGCAGAAGAACGAGCGCAACCAGCAGGCGATCATGCGCCTGCTCGACGAAATCGAAGAGCTGGCCGACGGCGACCTGACCGTCACCGTGTCGGTCACCGAAGACTTCACCGGGGCCATCGCCGACTCGATCAACTACTCGGTCGACCAGTTGCGCGACCTGGTCACCACCATCAACCACAGCGCCGAGCAGGTCGCCGCCGCCGTGCAGGACACGCAGAACACCTCGCGGCAACTGGTCAAGGCGTCCGAGCACCAGGCCGAACAGATCACCGAGGCCTCGGTGGCGGTGGGCGACATGGTCGAATCCATCGACCGCGTGTCGGGGCATGCCTACGAATCGGCCAAGGTCGCCGAGCGCTCGGTGGCCATCGCCAACAAGGGCAACGAGGTGGTGAACAACACCATCGAAGGCATGAACAACATCCGCGAGCAGATCCAGGACACCGCCAAACGCATCAAGCGCCTGGGCGAATCGTCCCAGGAGATCGGCGACATCGTCAGCCTGATCGACGACATCGCCGAGCAGACCAACATCCTCGCCCTGAACGCCGCGATCCAGGCGTCGCTGGCCGGCGAAGCCGGACGCGGGTTCGCCGTGGTGGCCGACGAAGTGCAGCGCCTGGCCGAGCGTTCCTCGTCGGCCACGCGGCAGATCGAAGCGCTGGTGCGCACCATCCAGGCCGACACCAACGAGGCGGTGATCTCCATGGAGCAGACCACCGCCGAAGTGGTGCGCGGCGCACGCCTGGCCCAGGACGCCGGGGTATCGCTGGCCGAGATCGAAGGTGTGTCGCAGACCTTGGCCGAACTGATCCTGAGCATTTCCGACGCCGCGCAGTTGCAGACGTCTTCGGCGGGGCAGATTTCCCACACCATGGCGGTGATCCAGCAGATCACCGCGCAGACCTCGGCCGGCTCCAGCGCCACCGCCGACAGCATCCGCCACCTGGCGCGCATGGCCAGCGAAATGCGTCGGTCGGTGTCGGGCTTCAACCTGCCTGAAAAGGCCGCACGCACATGAGGGGGCGCACATGGCGGCCACGCTGACCCTGCAGCGGCACGACACCGTGGCGCTGGCCTGGACCAAGGGCGCGTTGCTCGAGTGCCTCGGCGACGCACGCCAGGCCTTGGAGCAGTTCGCCCGCGAGCCGGGCGAAGCGGCGCCGATGGCGCATTTCGGCGAATGTCTGCAGCGCGTGCGTGGCTGCCTGGACATGCTCGAGTTGCGCGGTGCCGCGCACCTGGCCGAGGAGATGCAACTGCTCGGCGCCGCCATGGTGCGCACCGACAAGGGCGCCGCCGCCGAACCTCCGCGTGGCGAATGCCTGGGTGTGCTGTTCCGCGCCCTGGAGCAATTGCCCGCCTACCTGGAACGCCTGCGCGGCGCGCGCCACGACCTGCCGCTGGTGATGCTGCCGTTGCTCAACCAACTGCGGCACTGTCGCGGCCTCGAACCCCTGGCGCACGAAAACCCGCTGACCGGTGCGGGGGCGGGGCAGCGCTCGGCGGACCTGGCCGATCTCGATCTGTCGCTGGGCAACTGGCGCGAGCACCTGCAAGCGGGGCAGGGCCACGACGCGTTGCGTTCGGTGGTGATTGCCCTGTGCGATGACCTGATGCGCATCAAGGAACGGCTCGACCATTTCGTGCGCAGCGATCGCCATGATCGCAACGCCCTCGACAGCGTGGTCACGGCATTGCGGCAAATCGCCGACACCTTGGCGGTGCTGGGTTTCCAGCAGCCGCGGCGGGTGATCGTCGACCAGGTGCTGGCCCTGCAAGGCGTCAGCGAACAGCGTCGCGACGCCGACGAGGCCTTGCTGATGGATGTGGCCGGCGCCTTGCTGTACGTGGAAGCCACGCTCAATGGCATGGCCGGGCCGTTGGAAGAGGGCCCCACCAGCCTGCCGGGTGCGGACGTGCTGGAAATTCGCCAGCAGGTGCTGAGCGAATCGTTGTCGGTGGTGCAGCAGGTCAAGGAAACGATCGAGGAGTGCGTGGCCGCGGACTGGTCCTGGCAACGCCTGCAAGCCTTGCCAGGCCTGCTGCAACAGGTGCGCGGGGCGCTCAGCATGTTGATGCTCGGCGACGCCGCCGAGGTCTTCGGCGCTTGCGCACGGCATGCGCAGGGCTGGCTCGAACAGTTGCCGCAGGCGCCGCAAACGCCGGCGCTCGAGCGCTTCGCCGAGGCGCTGTGCGCGGCCGAATGTTATGTGCAGTGGCGCTCGGCCGACCCGCTGGCCGATGCCGTGCCCTGGCTCGACCAGGCCTGTGCGCGGCTTGCGCAGTTGGGCGTGGCGTGCCCACGCGAGTCCGCGCCCTCCGGTGCAGCGCCTGCCGATGGCGGTATCGACGACGAGCTGCGCGCGGTCTTTCTCGAAGAGGCCCACGCGCTGTTGCAGACCTGCGAGGACGAGTGGTTGCGCTGGTGCGCCGACCACTCGGCTCGCCAGGCCCTGGTCGAGCTGCGCCGTGCGCTGCACACGTTCAAGGGCAGTGGCCGTATGGTCCAGGCCGACGCCCTGGCGGCGCTGGCCTGGGGCGGCGAGCACCTGCTCAACCGGGTATTGCAAGGGCGCATCGAGTTGGGCCACGAGCAGCAGACGGCCTTGCAGCAGGTGTTCATGCGCTTGCCGGACATGCTGGCCGACATCGCGGCCGGGCACATGCCGCCGCCGCGTGAGGTCGAGGCCCTGGCGGCCCATCTGCATGCCCTGGCCGACCGCGCGCCTGCCGCGCCCATTGAGGCGGACGGCCTCGATCCGCGTTTGCTGAGCATCTTCGCCGCCGAAGCGGCCGGGCATTTGCAGCAGCTCGACGCCTTCCTGCAAGCCGCCCAAGGCGCGACCGGCGTGGTCAGCGACGAGCTGCAACGGGCCTTGCACACGCTCAAGGGCAGCGCAGCCATGGCCGGCGTCCTGCCGGTGGCGGAGCTGGCCACGGCGCTGGACCGCCTGGTCCGCGAGCATCAGGCGCACGGCTGGGCATTGCAGGCCGACGACCTCGCGCGGTTGCAGACGGCGAGCGGTTCGCTGCACGAGGCTCTGGCGCGCGTGGAGCATGCACCGCTGCAACGCCTGGCAGGCGCCAGCGAATTGATCGAAGCGCTCGGCCAGGCGCTCGACGCGCGCCTGGCCGACCCACCCAAACCTGCGAACGCCGGCCCTACCCGCGATGCGCAGGCCACCGGGCAATTGCTCGGCGAGGCCATGGACCGCCTGCTGGAAGCCGAAACGCTGCTCGCCCGTTGGCAGGCCCAGCCGGCGCAGCGCGACGCCCTGGAGGCCTTGCTCGACGAGTTGACCGCCTTGAGCCACGCCGCGCACCTGGCCGATCTGGCCGCCCTCGATGAGGTCTGCGAAGCCTTGCTGGACCTGCTCGGCGCCGTCGAGGAAGGCAGCCTGGCGCCGACGCCTCGGCTGTTCGCGCTGGCCGAAGAAGGCCTTGCGGCGTCGATGGACATGCTCGACGAACTCGCGGCCGGCCAGGCCATCGCCCCGCGCGCCGCCTTGCTCGCCGACCTGCGCGGTGCCCACGACGAAGCGCTCGACCCCGACAGCCTCGGGGTGGTCGGCGCGCATGGCGTACGCCCGTTGGACGCGCTGCCGGCAGTGCTCGACCCCGAACCCGAGCCGCCCGTTCTGGACGACACCCCGGACGACGCCGCGCTGCTGGAAGTCTTCCTCGAAGAAAGCTCGGACATCGTCGAAAGCGCCGCCACCGCCCTGGCCCGCTGGCAGGCCGAGCCCCGCGACACCACCGAGGCCGAGAACCTGTTGCGCGAGCTGCACACGTTGAAGGGCGGCGCACGCATGGTGCAGATCGGCGCCATCGGCGACCTGGCCCACGAGCTGGAGTCGCTCTATCAACTGCTGGCCGCCGGGCGCCTGCCGCCGAGCGCGGCCTTGTTCAGCCTGTTGCAGAACTGCCACGACCGCCTGGCGCACATGCTCGACGCCGTGCGCCTGGGCCAGCCGCTGCACGCGGCCACGGCGCTGATCGACTACATCCGCAATTTCTCCAGCGCAGCGCTCAACGACGGCGTGACCGACGGGCCGGCCGGCGAAGCGGCACCGGTCGAGGTGCCGACGGCGCCCCAGGAGCGCGCTGCGGGCGACATGGTCAAGGTCGATGCCGAGTTGCTCGACGACCTGGGCAACCTGGCCGGCGAGCATGCCATCATCCGCGGGCGTATCGAACAGCAGGTCAACGACGCGCAGATCGCCCTCAACGAAATGGAGACCACGCTTGAGCGCATGCGCGACCAGCTGCTGCGTCTGGACAACGAGACGCAGAGCGGTCTGCTCGGTCGGCACGCGGTCGAAGGCGACGCCTACGACGACTTCGACCCGCTGGAGATGGACCGCCATTCGCAGTTGCAGCAACTGTCGCGGGCCTTGTTCGAATCGGCTTCGGACCTGCTCGACCTCAAGGAAACCCTGGGCCAGCGCGCGCAGCTCACCCACGGCCTGCTGTTGCAGCAGGGGCGCATCAACAGCCAGTTGCAGGAAGGCCTGACCGCCACGCTGATGGTGCCCTTCGAGCGCCTGGTGCCGCGTTTGCAGCGCGTGGTCCGGCAAGTGGCCAGCGAGTTGGGCAAGCAGGTCGAGCTGGTGGTCGGCAACGCCGAGGGCGAGCTGGACCGCAGCGTGCTCGAACGCATGGTGGCGCCCTTGGAGCACATGCTGCGCAACGCCGTCGACCATGGCCTGGAAACCGGCGCGGCGCGGCGCGCGGCAGGCAAGCCCGAGCAGGGCACCATCCACCTGAACCTGCTGCACGAAGGCGCCGACATCGTCATCGAGATGAGCGACGACGGTGCCGGCGTGCCCCTCGAAGCGGTGCGCAGGAAAGCCATCAAGCGCGGCCTGCTCGACCCCGAGGCAGCGCTCAGCGACCACGAAGTGTTGCAGTTCATCCTGCGACCGGGGTTTTCCACCGCCGAGAAGATCACGCAGATTTCCGGACGCGGGCTGGGCATGGACGTGGTGCATGAGGAGGTCAAGCAACTGGGCGGGGCCATGAGCATCGAGTCCAGCCCTGGCAAGGGCGCGCGCTTCCTGATCCGCTTGCCGTTCACCGTGTCGCTCAACCGCGCGCTGATGGTGCACCTGGGCGAGGAGCAGTACGCCATCGGCCTGAACACCATCGAAGGGGTGGTGCGCGTGCCGCCGGCCGAACTCGATGCCTGCTATCAGCTCGATCCGCCGTGCTACACCTACGCCGGCTTCAGCTATGACCTGCGCTACCTGGGCGAACTGCTGCAGGATGCCCCGCGCCCCAGCCTGCTGGGCCTGAGCGTGCCGCTGCCGGTGCTGCTGGTGCATTCGCAGGAGCGCTCGTTCGCCATCCAGGTCGACGGCCTGTCGCCCAGCCGCGAGATCGTGGTCAAGAGCCTCGGCCCGCAATTCGCCGCAGTGCCGGGCCTGGCCGGGGCGACCCTGCTCGGCGATGGCCGGGTGGTGTTGATCCTCGACCTGCTCGGCCAGCTGCGCGGCCAGCAACGACGCCGGGCGCGCCTGCCCTCGGCGGGCCGTAACGCTGCGCAACTACCGGGGCCGGCGGCGCAGCGTCCGTTGCTGGTGATGGTGGTGGACGATTCGGTGACCGTGCGCAAGGTCACCAGTCGCCTGCTGGAACGCCACGGCATGAGCGTGCTGACGGCCAAGGATGGCGTCGATGCGATGGCGCAGTTGCGTGAACACCAGCCCGACGTGCTGTTGCTGGACATCGAGATGCCGCGCATGGACGGTTTCGAAGTGGCGACCCGCATCCGCCAGGACGAGCGCCTCAGGCACCTGCCGATCATCATGATCACCTCGCGCAGCGGGCAGAAGCACCGCGACCGCGCCATGGCCATCGGCGTCAACGAGTACCTGGGCAAGCCTTACCAGGAGTCGGTTCTGCTGAACAGCATCGCCCATTGGAGCGCGCCCCATGCTTGAACACATCGTCGGCCAGCGTAGCCAGTTGACTGGCCTGCTGCTGCCGTTGGGCGACCGCACCCTGGTGCTGCCCAACGTGGCGGTCGCTGAACTGGTGGGCCAGCGCCGGCTCAGTTGCGAGCGCGGCGCCGTGGACTGGCACATGGGCTGGCTCGACTGGCGCCAGCACCGCCTGCCGCTGATCGGCTTCGAAGCCGCTTGCGGCGGGCACACGCCGTGCGGAGAACGGGCGCGAATCGTGGTGCTGAATGCCTTGGGCGACACCGGCCTGCGCTACCTGGCGCTGCTGCTGCAAGGCATTCCGCGCTCGTGCAAGCTCGACAGCCAGCTCAATTACGTGGACGTGCCGCTGGCGTCGTTGGAACTGGCTGCGGTTCAGGTGGCCGAACAGGTGGTGCGGGTGCCGGATCTGGCAGGGCTGGAGCGGTTGGTGCGGGATGCGCAGGTGTGATGTGGAGAGGGGGCAGGTAGGGGGGGTTGCAGGAGTGGGACTGCTGCGCAGTCCATCGCGGCTAATCGGAACGCCGAACCGGCCGTTCCTACAGTGGGATTTGTACGTTAAGGACTACGGTGCCTTTTTGGCAAACACGGTCAGCTAGAGGCTTCGATAAGCTGCGACAGCCTTCAGCAGCAATGGCCTGTAGGAGCGACCGGCCGGCGCTCCGGTTCAGTCGCGATGGCCGGCACCGCCGGCCCAATGGCCCAAAAACCATTCACCTGCGGGCACCCATCCCGGCGCACGCGCACATTTTCGTACAACCCATAATCGACCCAGGAGGCCTTCGCTCGATGTATCACGGTGAACGTTTCAACGCCTGGACCCATCTGGTCGGCGCCATGCTGGCCGCGTTGGGCGCGCTTTGGTTGATCATTGCCGCGGGATTGCAGGGCGACCCGTGGAAGATCGTCAGTTTCTCCATCTATGGTTTCACTCTGCTGTTGCTCTACAGCGTCTCGACCCTCTACCACAGCACCCGTGGCCGGGCGAAGGTGATCATGCGCAAGCTCGATCACCTGTCGATCTACCTGCTGATCGCCGGCAGCTACACGCCGTTCTGTCTGGTCAGCCTGCGCGGCCCTTGGGGCTGGAGCCTGTTCGGCGTGGTCTGGGGGCTGGCGCTGATCGGCATGTTGCAAGAGATCAAGCCGCGCTCCGAAGCGCGCGTGCTGTCGATCGTCATCTATGCCTTGATGGGCTGGATCGTGCTGGTGGCGGTCAAGCCGCTGCTCGCGACCCTGGGCACGGCGGGCTTCGCCTGGCTGGCCGCCGGTGGCGTGTTCTACACGGTGGGCATCATCTTCTTCGCCCTGGACCGGCGCCTGCGCCATGGGCACGGCATCTGGCACCTGTTCGTCATCGCCGGCAGCCTGCTGCACTTCATCGCGGTGTTCTTCTACGTTCGTTGAAAGCCCTCCGGCCTACGGCATTGGCGCTGTGGGCCGCGAGGGCTGCGCCTGCGTCTAGAAATCGCCCCACAGCTGCTGCGCCACCGACAGCGCCACCACCGGTGCGGTTTCGGTGCGCAGCACACGCGGGCCCAGGCGGGCGGCGTGGAAACCGGCGCGGCTGGCTTGCTCGACTTCGCCATCGTTCAAGCCGCCTTCAGGCCCGATCAGAAACGCCAGGCGCGCCGGCTTGGCGTGATTGGTCAAAGGTTCGGCCACCGGGTGCAGCACCAGCTTGAGGTCGGCGTCGACGTCGCCCAGCCATTCGGCCAGGGTACGCGGCGGATGGATCAGCGGCAGGGTCGAGCGACCGCACTGCTCGCAGGCGCTGACCGCCACCTGGCGCCAGTGGGCCAGGCGCTTGTCGGCACGCTCGTCCTTCAAGCGCACTTCGCAGCGCTCGCTGACGATGGGGGTGATCTCGTTGGCGCCCAGTTCCGTGGCCTTCTGGATCGCCCAGTCCATGCGCTCGCCGCGCGACAGGCCTTGGCCCAGGTGCACGTGCAGGGGCGAGTCGGGCTGGCCGGGCAGGGCTTGGTCGAGCATCACCCGCACGGTCTTCTTGCCGACTTCGAGCAGCTGGCCGAGAAACTCCTGGCCGCTGCCGTCGAACAACTGCACGGCGTCACCGGCGGCCATGCGCAGCACGCGGCCGATGTAATGGGCCTGGGCTTCGGGCAGGGTGTGCTCGCCAAGGGAGAGGGGGGCATCGATGAAGAAACGGGAAAGGCGCATGTAGAGGCTCGGATAGTGAGGCTTGGGCTCAGGCTTTGGTCAGCGCGGGCGGGCGGCGCCATGAGCGGCCGGCAGCGGCGTTGCCACCGTGCGGACGTTCATGGCGTAGTGGCTGACACCGCGAGCGACCGCAGCGCAGTGCTGCGGGTGCAGACGGTCGTCGGCGTGGGCATCAACCCGGATCCCGGAAATCGGGATGGAAATCGGCCGGTACGGCCACGCTGACCTGCTCGCGGGTGGCGATGTCGATGCCTTCGCTGGCCACTTCGGCGAGGAAGTCGATCTGCTCGGGAGTGATCACATAGGGCGGCAGGAAATACACCACGCTGCCCAACGGCCGCAGCAAGGCGCCGCGGCTCAAGGCATGCTCGAACACCTTCAGGCCGCGACGTTCCTGCCAGGGATAGGCGGTTTTACTCGCCCGGTCCTTGACCATCTCGATGGCCAGGGCCATGCCGGTCTGGCGGATTTCCCCGACATGGGGGTGCCCGGCCAGGTGCGCGGTGGCGCTGGCCATGCGGCTGGCCAAGGCCTTGTTGGCTTCGATCACATCGTCTTCGGCGAAGATGTCCAGGGTCGCCAGGGCGGCGGCGCAGGCCAACGGGTTGCCGGTGTAGCTGTGCGAGTGGAGGAAGGCGCGCAGGGTCGGGTAGTCGTCGTAGAAGGCCTGGTAGACCTTGTCGGTGGTCAGGCAGGCGGCCAGCGGCAGGTAGCCCCCGGTCAGGGCCTTGGACAGGCAGAGGAAATCCGGGCGGATGCCGGCCTGTTCGCAGGCGAACATCGTGCCGGTGCGGCCGAAGCCGACCGCGATTTCGTCGTGGATCAGGTGCACGTCGTAGCGGTCGCAGGCCTCGCGCAGCAGCTTGAGGTACACCGGATGGTACATGCGCATGCCGCCGGCGCCCTGGATCAACGGCTCGATGATCACCGCGCTGATGGTGTCGTGGTGCTCGGCCAGGGTCTGCTCCATGGCGGCGAACAGCGTGCGCGAGTGTTCCTCCCAGCTCACCCCTTCGGGGCGGTGGTAGCAGTCGGGGCTGGGCACCTTGAGGGTGTCTAGCAGCAGCGCCTTGTAGGTTTCGGTGAACAGTGGCACATCGCCCACCGACATGGCGGCGATGGTTTCGCCGTGGTAGCTGTTGGTCAAGGTGACGAAGCGTTTCTTCTGCGGCCTGCCGACGTTGTGCCAGTAGTGGAAGCTCATCTTCAATGCCACTTCGATGCACGACGAACCGTTGTCGGCGTAGAACACCCGGTCCAGGCCCGCAGGCGTCAGCGCCACCAGGCGCTCGGACAACTCGATCACCGGTTGGTGGCTGAAACCGGCGAGGATCACGTGTTCGAGCTGATCGACCTGGTCCTTGATGCGCTGGCCGATGCGCGGGTTGGCGTGGCCGAACACGTTGACCCACCAGGAGCTGACCGCGTCGAGGTAGCGCTTGCCTTCGAAGTCTTCCAGCCAGACGCCTTCGCCGCGCTTGATCGGAATCAGCGGCAGGTGCTCGTGATCTTTCATCTGGGTGCAGGGGTGCCACAGGACCTCGAGGTCGCGTTGCATCCACTGTTGATTGAGCCCCATTGGCGGTTCTCCTGGCGGTGTGGCGGTGTGAGAGCGCGTAAGCCTAAGAGAAGCGGGCGGTAGGAACAACCCATGTAACTGATGCCAGGGTGCTAGCAGGGCAGCCGGGGCTCACGTATTCTAGGCGGCTCTTTGCGCAGGGCGGTCCGCTCCCGCGCGTCTTCACGTTTTTTCTGATCTGGAGTCTGCCTCGATGGCTGCTGCTTGGGTGCGCGTGTGCGCGGTGATCATGATTGGCCTGTCCAGCGCCGCTGCGCAGGGGCAGGGCAAGGCTCCGACGGCGATCGTCGTCGGTGGCGGCCTGGCTGGCCTGACGGCGGCCTACGAGTTGCAGAACAAAGGCTGGCAGGTGACCTTGCTCGAAGCCAAGGCGAACCTGGGCGGGCGCTCGGGCCTGGCGACCAGCGAGTGGATCGGTAGCGATAAAGTCCAGCCGCTGCTCAACCGCTACCTGCAGCAGTTCAAGCTGCAAACCCTACCGGCTCCCGAGTTCGTGCGTACCCCCGGCTACCTGGTCGACGGCGACTACTTCACCGAAGCGGACCTTGCCCTCAAGCAACCGGCCACCGCCGAAGCGCTCAAGCGTTACGAGAAGACCGTCGACGACCTGGCGCGCTCGATCGACGATCCGCTCAATCCTGCGGCCAACAGCACGCTGTTCGCCCTCGACCAGATCAACGTCGCCAACTGGCTGGACCGCCTGCAACTGCCGACCACCGCACGTCAGTTGATCAACCAGGAAATCCGTAGCCGCTACGACGAGCCGTCGCGCTTGTCGCTGCTCTACTTCGCACAGCAGAACCGCGTGTACCGCGGCGTCGACGACCGCGACCGACGCGCGGTACGCCTGCCCGGCGGTAGCCCGGTGCTGGCCCAGGCCTTCGTCAAACAGATCAAGACCATCAAGACCGACGCTGCGGTGACGTCCATCGTGCAGGACAAGAGCGGCGTGACCGTCAAAGCCGGCAGCGTCGGCTACACCGCCGACTACCTGGTCATGGCCGTGCCGCTGCGCGCCCTGGCCAAGATCCAGATGACCCCTGCGCTGGACAACCAGCACATGGCCGCGATCAAAGGCACCAACTACGGTTGGCGCGACCAGATCATGCTCAAGTTCAAGCAGCCGGTGTGGGAAAGCCGCGCGCGCATGTCGGGCGAGATCTACAGCAACGCCGGCTTGGGCATGCTGTGGATCGAGCCTGCGCTCAAGGGCGGCGCCAACGTGGTGATCAACCTCTCGGGAGACAACGCGCGCCTGCTGCAAGCCTTCGGCGACAAGCAGATGGTCGATCAGGTGCTGATCCGCATGCATGCGTTCTACCCCAAGGCGCGTGGTGCGTTCAGCGGTTATGAAGTGCGTCGCTACAGCACCGACGCCAGCACGGGCGGCGCCTACCTGGCCTATGGGCCGGGGCAGATCAGCAAATACTGGCGGCTGTGGGAGCGGCCGGTGCAACGTGTAGCCTTCGCCGGCGAGCATACCGATGCGCTGTACCCCGGCACCCTGGAAGGCGCCTTGCGCAGCGGCCAGCGCGCCGCCAGCCAGGTGCAGGACCTGGCGGCGGGCAAGTCGTTCGAACCGGTCAAGTCCGTGGCGGCCACGGCGGCGGCCGGTACTGCCAGTGCGGCTGCAGCTGCGGCGGCGGCGAGCAAGCCGGGCTTCTTCGCCAACCTGTTCGGCAAGGGCGACAAGGCCGAAAAAGCGCAGGCGGCGCCAGAGGCCAAGGCTGAACAGCCGCAGGCGGGTCCAGAGGATAAGGCCGAGCAAGGCAAGCCGGGCTTCTTCTCGCGGTTGTTCGGCGGTGGCGACAAGGCCGAAAACGCGCCGGTCAAGCCTGACGCAAAAGCGCCGTCGGCCGGTGCCGAGCCGTCCAAACCAGGGTTCTTCTCACGCCTGTTCGGCCGCGGCGAGCCTGAGGCCAAGCTCACGCCGGTCAGTCAACCGGAGCCTGCCGCACCTGCGATAGCGCCTGCCCCGGCACCGGCTGTAGCCCCTGTACCAGCACCGGTTGCAGCGCCTACGCCGGCTAAGCCAGCGGCCAAACCGGCGCTCAAACCTACGGCCAAGCCTGCCACACACAAGCCGGCAGCCCACAAGAGCCAACCGGCCCACAAGCCTGCCAAGGCGACACCGGCCAAGAAGCCGGCAGAGCCTGCGCAGAAAAAGCCTGCGGCCAAGCAGGATCAGGCTGGCGCCTGACGGCGTCTGCTCGGGATCAATGCGGGTGGCCGGCGCTCCGGTTCACCCGCAGTGGGCGACAGTGCGTCGACATCCGAGCGAATCCATGTCGCTTTGCGAATCCGATTGCACCCTCGGTTCAATGCCACTCGGCCAAGCCGAATCAGTCAATCGGGCCGCAAAGCGGCCCTGATCCAAGCACTGCATTCATCCTGTGCGCGCTAGGTTGAGGCCATTTGGCCGCAATACGGCCTCGATTGCCCGACTGCCCAGCACTGCCCCTTTCCCCGCTTTGCAGGCCATCGCCCATCAATGGCCATGCAAAATCGCCATTACCGAACTGCCCTGGATCACCCCTTAAAAAACCGTCTAGGGTTAACGTTTCCTTAATAGTGCTTGCAGACAATTACTATCGGTTTATTCGATATTTAAGAGCGGTTTTTTCTGCTTTTATTCGATACGTTAACCGGTAGTCTTGCCACAGCTTCCACAGGGAACGACAGCATCATGCAACTTCGCAATTCATCTTCTCGCTACGGTGCGGTCAGCATCGTATTGCACTGGGGCGTAGCGCTCACGGTCTTCAGCCTGTTCGGCCTGGGCCTGTGGATGGTCGGGTTGGACTACTACGATCCTTGGCGCAAGGCCGGCCCGGACCTGCACAAAAGCATCGGTCTGGTGCTGCTGGCAGTCATGGCTCTGCGGGTGCTGTGGCGCTTGCTCAGCCCACCGCCGCCAGCGCTCGCCAGCCACGGTCGCTTCACGCGGATCGCTGCCCACTTGGGCCATCTGGGGCTGTATGCCGGGCTGTTCGCCGTGATGCTCGCCGGCTACCTGATTTCCACCGCCGATGGCGTGGGCATTCCGGTGTTCGGTCTGTTCGAGGTGCCGGCGTTGGTCAGCAACCTGCCCGACCAGGCCGACCTCGCTGGCGAGGTCCATTTCTACCTGGCCTGGGGATTGGTGATTTTTGCAGGTCTCCATGGTCTAGCTGCACTCAAGCACCATTTCATCGACCGTGATGCCACTCTGCTGCGCATGCTCGGTCGCAAAGCCTGAAACACCCACCCAATCGCAACGCAAGGAATCCAAGGATGTTGAAAAAGACCTTTGCCGCACTCGCCCTCGGTACCGCCCTGTTCGCAGCCGGTCAGGCCATGGCCGCTGACTACAAGATCGACAAGGAAGGCCAGCACGCCTTCGTCGACTGGAAGATCAGCCACCTGGGCTATAGCTTCATCCACGGCACCTTCAAGGATTTCGACGGTACCTTCAGCTGGGACAGCGCCAAGCCTGAAGCCAGCAAGATCAACGTCGATCTGAAGACCGCCAGCCTGTGGTCCAACCACGCCGAGCGTGACAAGCACATCGCCAGCGCCGACTTCCTCGACGTGAAGAAATACCCGGACGCCAAGTTCGTCTCCACCGCCGTCAAGTCGACCGGTGACAAGACCGCCGACGTGACCGGCGATCTGACCCTGCACGGCGTGACCAAGCCGGTCACCTTCAAGGCCACCTTCAACGGTGAAGGCAAGGACCCATGGGGCGGCGAGCGCGCAGGCTTCAACGCCACCACCACGCTCAACCTGAGCGACTTCGGCATCAAGGGCCCGGGCCCGACTTCGCAGACCCTCGATCTGGACATCAGCCTCGAAGGCGTTAAGCAGAAGTAAGCGTGTCGGCCTAGGCGCCCCAAGGCGCCTGGCCCAGCAGCGAGGTGCAGGCTACTGCCGAGCGATCAAGCGACCCCTGACACCCATCGGTGCAAACAAAAAATCCGCAGCCATCACTGGCTGCGGATTTTTTTATGGGCCAACCCTAGAAACCGGTTGTACGGCGAATCCGATCGCTCAACGCGAGGCCACAGCGGTACCTGCTGGCAGTAGCCTCGCGCGGTGGCCGTTCACGAACGGGCCGGCGCGTGGATTCAGCGGTTGCGCGTCAGCAACGCCGGGCGTTCGCCGCGTGGACGGTTCGGCAGGTCGTCGAGCTGCTCGGGCGTGGGGTAGCGCTCCAGCTTGGATTCCTTGCGGATGATCACCGGCTGGTTCTGTGGCTCGCGCGGGTTGCGCACGGCAGGCTCTTGACGAGGGCTGTCGTCGCGACGGTTACGGCCACCGCCGTCGCGGCGGGCGCCACCGGCGTTGGCGTTGTTGCGCAGGCCTTTGTCAGCGCCAGAGCGCGGGCCGTTGTTGCGCTGACCTGCACCTTGGCCGCGGCCCTGGCCCTGGGTCTGACCCCCTGCAGCTGCACCCGGACGACGGTTGCGGCCTTGGTTCTTGGCGTTCTGGTAAGGGCTGACATAGTCGGCACGGTTGCCGAAGTTGTCCACGTCGTCGTCGAGGAAGGCTTCCGGGTCACGGTTGCCGTTGTCGGCCGGCTTGCTGGCCTGTGCCGATTGCTGCGTACGCGGCTTGTGCTGCTCGCGCGGTTTGCGCGGCTGCTGGCCTTGGCGCTGCTCGCCGGACTTGGCCTTTTCCGCAGGCTTGTCGGCACTGGCTTGGCGCGTCTTGCCTTTGTCTTTGCCCTTGTCCTTGCGCCCACCGCTGCCGGCGTTGGCACCGTCGCCACGGTTCTGGCCGTTGCGGCCACCGCGCGCATTGGGCTGGGCGCGTTCGCGCACTTCCGGTTTTTCGACTTCGATCTTGCTGGCGTCGAAGCCCATCCAGTCGCCGTCGGCAATCTTCTGCCGCGTGACGCGCTCGATGCTCTTGAGCAGCTTCTCTTCGTCGGGCGCGACCAGCGAGATGGCTTCGCCCGAGCGCCCGGCACGGCCGGTACGGCCGATACGGTGCACGTAGTCTTCTTCGACATTGGGCAGCTCGAAGTTGACCACATGGGGCAGCTGGTCGATGTCCAGACCACGGGCGGCGATGTCGGTGGCGACCAGCACGCGTACGGTGTTGGCCTTGAATTCGGCCAGGGCCTTGGTACGTGCGTTCTGGCTCTTGTTGCCGTGGATCGCGGCAGCGGTCAGGCCGTGCTTTTCCAGGTACTCGGCCAGGCGGTTGGCACCGTGCTTGGTACGGGTGAAGACCAGTACCTGCTCCCAGGCGCCGAGGGTGATCAAGTGCGCCAGCAGGGCGCGCTTGTGGCCGGCCGGCAGGCGATAGATACGCTGTTCGATGCGCTCGACGGTGGTGTTGGGCGGCGTGACCTCGATGCGCTCGGGGTTGTGCAGCAGCTTGTCGGCCAGATCCGTGATGTCTTTGGAGAAGGTCGCCGAGAACAGCAGGTTCTGGCGCTTGGACGGCAGGCGCGCGAGGACCTTCTTGACGTCATGGATGAAGCCCATGTCGAGCATGCGGTCGGCTTCGTCGAGCACCAGGATTTCCACGTGGGACAAATCCACGCTGCCTTGGCCGGCGAGGTCCAGCAGTCGGCCCGGGCAGGCCACCAGCACGTCGACACCCTTGGCCATGGCCTGCACCTGGGGGTTCATGCCGACGCCGCCGAAGATGCAGGTACTGACCAGGCTCAGGTCGCGGGCGTACAGCTTGAAGCTGTCGTGCACCTGGGCGGCCAGCTCGCGGGTGGGCGTGAGCACCAGCACGCGCGGTTGGCGCGGGCCGTGGCGCTGGGATTTGTCGGGGTGGCCGGCCGGGAACAAGCGCTCCAGGATCGGTAGGGCGAAGCCACCGGTCTTGCCGGTACCGGTTTGGGCGGCGACCATCAGGTCGCGGCCTTGCAACACGGCGGGAATGGCCCGCTGTTGCACGGGAGTGGGCTGGGTATAGCCCGCGGCCTCGATAGCGCGGACAAGTGCCTCGGAGAGACCGAGGGAAGCAAAGGACATGGGCAATCCTGTTCTCGTGTGGGCTGAGCCCGATGGGATGATCTGCCTGGCGCGACGGGCATCGGAGGAATGCGATCGCGTCCGGTCCAGCTGGGCATGCACTGCGCATCGGGCGAGCGGCGAAGGCGCATTGAGCTGCGTTTCTGCCGATCGGGATGCCTGTTACGAGGCCGAGCGTCCGGGCGTGAGCCTGGCGGGAAGGCCCGAGTATAACAGAGCAATCAGCGTGTGCTGCCCCCCTGTTGCTCAACGGCAGTGGCAAGGCGCGGATTCTGTTCGCCATAACGGCTCATGATGTGGGCGTAGGCCGGTTCGCGCTTGAACGCGCGCAGGGTTTCCGAGAACGCCTCGGCCAGGGCCTCACGGCCCGGTTTACGGGCCAGGCCCAGGTATTGCGGCAAATCGTTCACCACCATCGGCAAGGCTTCGATCTGCTGCTCCAGGCCCAGGCGTTGCAGCAGATAACGTCCCACATGCCGATCGGTCACGACCAGGTCCACTCGGCCGAGCGCGAGTTTGCCAAGGTTGGCGACATGGGTCGGCGCCGATTCCCGGCGGAAATTGACGGCTGTGTCGAAGGCGCTCCCGTAGTCATAACCCGACGACGTGCCCACCGTGAGGCCGCTCAAGTCCTGCAGCGTAGTGACCGAATGTGGGCGTGCACGGGCTTGGAACAGCACGAATTCGACCTGCGACAACGGCTCTTCGGGGTACAGCATGAAGGGCTCGCGGGAGGCCAGTTTGAATACGCCCAGGATACCGTCGGCCTGGCCCTGTTCGACCACGGCCAAACAGCGTTTCCACGGCATGAACCCCCACTCCACATCGATGTGCAGACGCTTGAACACTTCGTTGGCCACCTCGTAGTGCAGGCCGCGAGGCTGGCCGTTTTCCTGATAGATGTAGGGCGCCCAGTCGTCGCTGACGATGCGCAGCCGTTCGGCCTGGGCCAGCGGGCTCAGGCAGGTAAGCAGCAAGATGCCGAACAGGGTCAGGAAGATGCGCATGTCGGCAGACTACCTGGGTGCTTCGTCGATGAACAGACATGCGGTCGGCATGGGTGCCAGCGCTGTGAACGGGCTGGCAAATGCGCCTATCTCGCAGCGGCGCATGGCTGGAGGCAGGGCACGCCGATACAGGCTTCGTAGGGCTGAGCGACCGCGAGCGTCGCAAGCGTGCGGGGACGGCAGAGGAGGGACGTTCGGGTGCAGGTGTCGTGTTTGCCCCATCGGTGATAGGGACGGCCGAGACACGCGCTGACTGCCCGTGCCCCGACCGCCCGCTGAACAGGTGCGAACGGACGTTAGCGCGGCAGGTTCAGGTTGTTCCAGATCGCCAGGCTCGGCTCGGCCTGGTTCAGCGTATAGAAGTGCAGACCTGGCGCGCCGCCGTCCAGCAGCTGTTCGCACATGCGTGTGATGACCTCTTCGCCGAAAGCCTGGATGCTGGCGCTGTCGTCGCCATAGGCTTCCAGCTGCTTGCGGATCCAGCGCGGCAGTTCGGCGCCGCAGGCGTCGGAGAAGCGCGCCAGTTTGCTGTAGTTGGTGATCGGCATGATGCCGGGCACCAGCGGAATGTCGACGCCCAGCTTCTGCACGCGTTCGACGAAGTAGAAGTAGCTGTCGGCGTTGAAGAAGTATTGGGTGATGGCGCTGTCGGCACCGGCCTTGACCTTGGTGGCGAAGTTCTTCAGATCGGCCTCGAAGTTGTGCGCCTGCGGGTGCATCTCCGGATAGGCGGCCACTTCCAAATGGAAATGGTCACCGGTTTCCGCGCGGATGAACTCCACCAGATCGCTGGCGTGACGCAGATCGCCTGCGGCCATGCCCATACCCGAAGGCAGGTCGCCGCGCAGGGCCACGATGCGCTTGATGCCGGCCGCCTTGTATTCGGCGATCAGGGCGCGCAGCTCGGCCTTGGTGTCGCCCACGCACGACAGGTGCGGCGCGGCGGGCACCTGCACTTCGTTTTCCAGTTGCAGCACGGTGTTGAGCGTGCGGTCGCGGGTGGAGCCACCGGCGCCATAGGTGCAGGAAAAGAAGTGCGGGTTGTACGTGGCCAGCTGGCGGGCAACGCTCATCAGCTTGTCGTGGCCGGCTTCGGTCTTGGTCGGAAAGAATTCGAAACTGTAATTGCGGGGTTTGGACATCGGCTTTTTTCCTGAGCAGCGAATCACGCGCTGCTAGTTGCAAGCTGCAAGTAAAAGCCAGGGCGACATGGGTCGGCCTGGCTGAACATCATTCCAATGCTGCCTATACGACTGCGAGCAGACGCACAAGGGTGCGCGCCTGCTCGCAGCGGGCCGCTTAGTAGCGGTAGGCCTCGGGCTTGAACGGACCTTCGACGGTCACACCGATGTACTCGGCCTGCTGCGGGGTCAGTTGGGTGACTACGCCGCCGAAGCCGCGGACCATTTCCAGGGCCACTTCCTCGTCGAGCTTCTTCGGCAGCACTTCCACGGTCAGGCGCTCGGCTTTCTTCGAGGCGTCCAGTTCGGCGTACTTCTGCTCGAACAGGAAGATCTGCGCCAGGACCTGGTTGGCGAACGAACCGTCCATGATCCGGCTTGGGTGGCCCGTGGCGTTGCCCAGGTTCACCAGACGGCCTTCGGCCAGCAGGATCAGGTAGTCGTCGTTCTGCGCGTCGAAGCTGCCGGCGCCGGTGCGGTGGATCTTGTGTACCTGCGGCTTGACCTCTTCCCACGCCCAGTGCTTGCGCATGAAGGCGGTGTCGATCTCGTTGTCGAAGTGGCCGATGTTGCACACCACGGCGCGCTTCTTCAGGGCCTTGAGCATGTTGGCGTCGCAGACGTTGACGTTACCGGTGGTGGTGACGATCAGGTCGATGCGGCCCAGCAGATCGCTGTTGATGCCGTCTTCGGTGCCGGTGTTGATACCGTCCTTGAACGGCGAGACCACTTCGTAGCCGTCCATGCAGGCCTGCATGGCGCAGATCGGGTCGACTTCGGTGACCTTGACGATCATGCCTTCCTGACGCAGCGACTGCGCCGAGCCCTTGCCCACGTCACCGTAGCCGATGACCAGCGCCTGCTTGCCCGACAGCAGGTGGTCGGTGCCGCGCTTGATGGCGTCGCTCAAGCTGTGGCGGCAGCCGTACTTGTTGTCGTTCTTGCTCTTGGTGACCGAGTCGTTGACGTTGATCGCCGGGACTTTCAGTTCGCCCTTGGCCAGCATGTCGAGCAGGCGGTGTACGCCGGTGGTGGTCTCTTCGGTCACGCCGTGGATCTTTTCCAGCATGGCCGGGTATTTCTTGTGCAGGATTTCGGTCAGGTCACCGCCGTCGTCCAGCACCATGTTGGCGTCCCAGGGCTGGCCGTCCTTGAGGATGGTCTGCTCGATGCACCACTCGTACTCTTCTTCGGTCTCGCCTTTCCAGGCGAACACCGGGATGCCGGCAGCGGCGATGGCGGCGGCGGCCTGGTCCTGGGTGGAGAAGATGTTGCACGAGGACCAGCGCACTTCGGCGCCCAGCACGACCAGGGTTTCGATCAGCACGGCGGTCTGGATGGTCATGTGGATGCAGCCGATGATCTTCGCGCCCTTGAGCGGAAGTTCGCCTTGGTATTTACGGCGCAGGCCCATCAGCGCGGGCATTTCCGATTCGGCGATGATGACTTCCTTGCGACCCCAATCGGCCAGGGAAATGTCGGCGACTTTGAAATCGGAAAAACCGGCAGGCGTGTTTACAGCGCTCATCAAGAGCCTCCATTCGTCATGTCGAATGGGCGCCGTTGTGCGTTAAGCGTCCGCAAGCACGGACAACGCCCCATCCGAGCCTGACAGGATAGACCTGCTGCAGCGCCCCTCGGACGGGTGGCGGGCATGGCCGCGCAGGGGGCGACCATGTGAAACGGCAGCGATTATAGCCGTGCGGGTGACAGAGCCCAAGGTTTTCTGTCGAATCGTTCAAGACCATGGTCCAAGATGCATGCGCGGGCGCCGACCGCTCTGCCATCATGGCCCCATCCCGATCCCGCCCTTTCAGCCACGAGGAGCACCGATGAATTTCCACACTCGCAAATGGGTCAAGCCCGAAGACCTCAACCCCAACGGCACGCTGTTCGGCGGCAGCCTGTTGCGCTGGATCGACGAAGAAGCGGCGATCTACGCCATCGTCCAGCTGGGCAACCAGCGCGTGGTGACCAAGTACATGTCGGAGATCAACTTCGTCAGCGCCTCACGCAAGGGCGACATCATCGAGCTGGGCATCACCGCTACGGAGTTCGGCCGTACGTCGATCACCTTGCGCTGTGAGGTGCGCAACAAGATTACGCGCAAGAGCATTCTTACCGTCGATCGCATGGTGTTCGTGAACCTGGGTGAGGATGGGTTGCCGGCGGCGCATGGGCGGACGCAGATCAAGTATTTGCAGGATCAGTTTCCGGATAGTGCGGTGGAGTGATTGGAAAGGGGCCGTATTTCACGGCCCTTGTAGGTTTTATACTAGAGGTGGTGGGATTCTGTAGTGGGTCAGCCGCCAATATTTATGCAGGTTTGAAACTAGGCTTGCCAGCTTGGGGTCGCCATAGTTTATTACATGTAAGATGGCTTCAGGACCACTTGCCTCTTTTATAGAGGAAAATCAGATCGCTGCCGCTAAGAGGTTCGGTGAGGGCTTTAAGCGATAAATCAGGCGATCCTGCTGTACTTGATAACTACCAATAGCATCAAGTGCGGCTTGATCGCTTTCGTCAAAGTCATAATAATTTGAGCAATTTTCTTGTGAAAAAATGTATTGCAGATTTAATAAATTCAGATTACTTGTAGTTTTCTATTTTTAGGATTTTGACTAATGGTAGGCTCGTGTTAGTAGGGTTTTGAGTGTAGTTTTATTTCTGATTTTAGAGCTTAAGATTCAGATTTCGTACGGTTAATGCGTCATTCGTAAATCCGGTTTGAACAGGAAGTCTACGAGGTGAGGGTGAGTTTCCCTGCAAACTATAGCGTTCTTAACGGGGAGGGGTTTTTATGAAATTCTGACTATTTAGAGCGACTGTAGCGAGGATGCAGGTCAATAGTAGAGGTATATTCCACTCACTGAGAAAAATCGTCTGAAATACAAATACTAAAACTGGGATAAATGAGTTGATTTGCGTGAATCGTGCAATGCCAAGGTAGTGCAAGCAAGTTTGCGATAAGAATGAGGGGATGACCATGTTAAAAAATACCAGTATCAACAGTGAAGGTACTTGAACGGCCGGTATCGCCAAATGCGCCAGTTCGTCATGAATAAGTAAGTAGCCGAACGTGCCTAGAGTCATTAAGTAACAACGTACGGCGATAATCGAGTTGGCTGAAAGGTTCGCCCGCATTGCTAAATTGCGTGAAATAACGAAATAGGTAAATATTGAAATGCCAGCAAGCACAGTGCTCATCAGTGCGGCAATACTAGCTTGGGTCAAAATGTAGGCAGAAGAAGCAGCCAGCATGCATGCAATTGCTTTCCAGCCGTCCCGAGCTGCGAGGCTAGCACAGCCAGCAGAAGTTAAAAAAAATACAGAGACATAGAACTCTGGTGCCGAATGAGTGGCGCTATAATATGAAAACACCCAGTTTAATATAAACGCGATCGACATTACAAGCCAGCTTTGCCAATATCTGAATACAGCTAAGTGCGAACTTTTAAAGCGAGACGCTTCCACAAAATTGAATATTATGCTGGAGCCCGTCGCCATGTAGAATAATGCCGCTGCCATAGGAATATCTGTACCTGCGTAACTAAGGAAGACGATGGCGACGGCCGTCAATATAGCGTATATCACGTTGAGGAAATGTCCCCTGGTCAACGAGGGGGCAAGGCCCTTGATTTCATTGTTCAATAAGTTTTTCTCATGTGATCTTTTAGGCATACCATTGCCCACTTGATATCCGTAAGGCTGAACCAGCCCATGTGAGCAATGCGTAATACCCTGTCCTGCAAGTCACCAGCGCCTTGTGCAGTATAGAGTTTGTAGTATTGTTCTAATGCAAGCTGTAAAGGTTGAGAGTGTATATGAGCCGGTAGATTAATTGCTGTCATAGCAGGAGACTGAAAAGGCGGCTTCGCTAAGCTATCTAGCCCTAGTTCCGTTAGCGCGCTTTGACAGATAGCCCGCGCTTGAGAGTGGCGTGAATAAACTCGCTCCAGCCCTTCGGAAAAAAGCAACTGTAAACTGACCTGTAGCCCGCGAAAAGAGACGATTGAGGGTGTCGACGGAGTTTGACAAAGGCGCGCGCAGGCTAAAGCTCGCTTGAAATCAAAATACATGCCAACGCGCGCGCTGCTAGCCCGTTTCTGCGCTCGATCGTTTGCCACCACAATTGCCAAGCCCGGCGGGGCCATAAGACCTTTCTGTGGCACGGTTATTAAAACATCAATACCCCACTGGTCCATATGGATAGGCACAACACCGGCGCTGCTTACGGCATCGCATAGTACCAGAGCACCTGAGTTAGCCTTTATAATCTGTACTAAATGTTTAAGAGGATTCAGCACGCCGGTTGAACTTTCATTATGTGTGATCAGCACCGCATCAAAGTGCTGCTGCTGCAGCATGTATGATAGCTTCTGTGTGTCAGTCGATTGACCAGGCTCACTTCGCAGACGAATCAATTGCTCAGGTGCGTCCAGAGTGCGCTCGGTGATTTGCGCAAACAACTCACCGTAAAAACCGGTCTGCAGCGATAATACCCTGTCGCAGGGTCTTAGAATATTTTGCACAGTGGCCTCCAATCCACCGGTGCCTGAGGACGTAAGAAAAATCACCGGGTGAATTGTTCCAAGCAGGGCTCGGAGATTGCGATCTACACCTGCATAGAGACTTTTGAATTCATCACTTCGATGGCTGATTATTTGCTGACTCATGGCTTGGAGCACCTGTGGCGCCAAGGGAGTTGGGCCAGTAATACGCAAGTTGATTTCATACATGGGAGTCAGGAACGTTGAGTGAGTTAGAAATCTCATGTAATGCGGCGGTCAGTCGGTCAATATCCGAGCTGGCCAATTTACCCATACAGCCAATCCGAATAGATCGGCCCGTCGCATACGTACTGGGGTAAATGATTAATCCAATGGATTCTAGTCGTCTGTATAATTGCTCTGATGAGAGAGGAAAGTTGTCTGGCAGTAAAAACGTAGTAATCATAGGCGCTCGATCAACTGTGTCTAGCACAGGGATGATGTCCAGTTCAGCTAACTTGCACACCAACCTTTGATTGAGTCGATGGTATCGCTCTAAGCGTCGCTTGGCTCTCCCCTCCTTAGCCCACTCATTTAACGCTTGATCAAACGCAAGCAATACGTGGGTCGGAGGGGTAAAGCGCCATTGACGGTCATTCGCCAATCTACGCCACTGTGCGTTGAGATCTAAACTCATGGTACGACGTAGACTGGAGTGTAGAATAGATTTTCGAGCAATGACGAATGTTATGCCCGGTACTGAGTGTAGGCATTTGTTGGCCGATAAGGTAACAGCGCCGATGGCTGGAGAGTTAAACTGAATGGGTATTGCTCCAAAAGTGCTGATGGCATCAAGCAATAGATGTACAGAACGCTGCTCGCAAATTTTGATTATTTCCGTTAGTTCATTAAGTACGCCTAAGCCCGTCTCGAAGTGCACCAGGGCGAGGTGGCTGATGTGTGGATTGCGTTGAAGAAAAACATTAACTAAGGCTGGGTTGATGGCCTGCGTGTTGCCGCACTGTAAGGGTAGGCAGCTTATTTTGTGGGTCTCGCAAATTTCAAACATGCGCTGGCTGTATACTCCATTGATCAAAACACCTACGCAGTAATCGATTGCTGGCAGGCAGCTTGTTAGCATAGCTTCGACCCCGAAAGTGCCGCTGCCCTGCATTGGGACTGCTACAAAAGTCTCATCAATGTCGTATGTATCCAGCAGTTTAGAGCAGATTCTTGATGTCAGATCGATAGTTGTCTCAGTTCGGGATCCGATATCCTTTAGCATGGCTTTTTTTACCGCAGAAGAGGTATTAAGTGGGCCAGCTGTGAAAAGCACTTGAGGGTCTGTGAAGTGCATCTAAAGTTCTCTTGTCAAGGTGGTAGTGGCAGAGCGACTTAACGATATAATGTGGGCGTCGAGATATGGAAAATAGGATTATTGGGATTGCTTCTTTTCGATGCATAATAAATATCGTATAACCCTTCACAGCGTGCTCCAGCTGCGAAGGTAAAATACAGCATGCGTCGACCAGCCGTAGAAATATTACGTGCTGATCGATGAGGGACATAAGAGTCGAAGAGTATTATGTCGCCAGGCTCAGTCGTGATTGGCAACCAGTCGAATTTGCTACTCGTCTCCTCCTTGATATCTCCATTAATTTTTCCACCGTGATGGTAGTTCAACAATGGCCTAATTCCCATTGGGGTGTCCAATAGCTCTTCTACATCTTGATTCTCGTATTGATACAAATAACCTGAAGCAATTTCGAGGCAGCCGTTTTCCAGTGTGGCAGGATCTAAAGAAATCGCAGCAGTAATTTGATAGTGGGTGTCAAAATGGCGGTATGCAGCGATGTCTTGGTGAGCACCGAAAGCTCCACCGCCAGGGTGCTTGAAATTGCACTTATCCTTGAATAAATGGAAAGGTATACGAGTAATGTCGCTGATCAATTTCTGCAAAATACCAATCAGGTGATCCCGAATATAAGGCGTGCTGCCAGCTAACCATTCGATCCGGCATACCTCCAATGCATTGTTAGATTCACTAATTACTAAGGGCTCTATTTCATTATGCCTTGGGTTTGCTGATGTTATCAGGCCTCGATTGCGACAGGCCAATACATCGCGCCCCGCTTTGAGTAATAACTTACATATGTCGTCAAGACGCTCCAGTTCTTCGGTCGGTAAGGTTTGTCTCAAAGTGGTGAAGCCTTGCTGCTGAATTTCATCATATATGCACATGTGGTTTCTCGGCTGGGTGAAAGTATCCCTATGTTTATAAAGGGCAGGTTAGGCGATCGAGTGCTGTATTCCAGACACTGTCTGTAGTGCACAAGACCATGCGCACGCTACTGCTGCTGTCTTTGCCGTAAACACACCCAGGAACTACTGCAACCTTGCGCTCGTTGAGTAGAAACGTAGCTACCGCTTCGCCTTCAGTGACTTCGGTTTTTTTGTAGCCAGAAGGCAATGCACGATACAATTCGCTAATGTTAGGAAAAAGGAACATAGCACCGTATGTTTCACGGTTCCAATTAAAACCAAACTCAGAAGTCAGCCTAGCGCGACCAAGCTTTGCACGTGAAGCTACCATTCTTGCAGATGACTCTAACCATGTATCACGGGCTGGATCACGTAATAAACTTTCAGCGATGGCCTGATACTGAATGTTCACACCCAGGTACATATAATCATGGATTTTTTTTGCGATTTCTATCACGCCTGGCGGAGCGATCATCCACCCTATGCGTAATCCTGGTAAGCCAAACTTTTTAGAAAAACTGTTAATGGTTATGGTGTTATTTCGCAAACCTTCGATGCCGAATGCTGGCTTGTGCCGTCGGTCAATTGACATAGTGTCGTACACTTCATCATGAATGATCCAGGTTTGGTTGCGGGTCGAGAACTGCGCAAGCGCGCTCCAATCTTTCGAACTTAGAACATAGCCGCTGGGGTTTTCAGGAGAATTGATAATGAATGCCTTGACGTCTTCGATTGACTGCGTGCTCAACATCTCGGCTACCTCGTTGCCGCCTGCTACGCGCGAGACTTGGACGACTCGTCGACTGAGTAATTGTATCGCTCGGGAGTAAAGCATGTAGGAAGGATCGGCCAACGCAATGGCGTCGTTTTCACCAGTTACGGCCAGTATTGCAAGGTTGATTGCCTCTACGCCACCGTGGGTGATCATGATTTCACTGTGTGGATTGACTTCTAGTCCGTGACGCTGGCGATACCAGTCAGAGATTGCTAGACGCAAGCCCAAAGAACCCAAAGAGCAATCGTAGCGCTTAGCGCCGCTAAGAAAACTCTCATAACTCAGGTTGCGATGCTTAATGGTATTAATTGCATATTCTGGGGGGCCGAATACAGGTTCACCAAAACTCAGGTCCGCAATCGAATGATCAGCTTTGGCTACATCGGAAATAGCTTTAGAAACGTAGGTCCCCATTGCCTGAGCAATAGAATTGATCGGCATATTTCTGGATGCTTTCGACATGGTATAAATCCAATCTAGAGAAGGAGTTAAATTTGGCTACAGCAAACTTTCCCTGAGACGTTGTGCGATTGCGGGCGGAGGCATGGTGGGTCGACCTACGTTTTCGGTCGGACAAGTATTGACCGGCACATGAATTAGATGCGGTCCTTCTAGATGATGTAACAAAATGGTTTTGAGCTCGTTTATGGAGTCGCAGCGAGTTGCACTGCGGTAGCCGCACGCTAATGCAATGGCGCAGAAGTCGATTTTAAAAGCAGCACTTTTTTGCCCGCCAGTAGAATCGTAAGTTTTATTATCAAGTACTATATGGGTAAGGTTATGCTGCCCACTGGCCGCAATACTGGTCAAGTTACCCAAATGCATAATGGCGGCCCCATCGCCATCGAGCACATATACAGGATGTTCCGTGGCTAATGAGAGACCATGTGCGATAGCGCTGGCGTACCCCATTGATCCGACACAATAGAAATTACGCGGCCGATCATCAATGGTGAAAAGTTCCCGACCCGTTTTGCCTGTGGTTGCAATCAAAATACTGGCTTCCGGTGTTGTGGAAGCTATCACGCGCAAAGCCTCGACGCGACTGGGCGATCGCCCGCAAGCGTGCACTGATGAAATGTTGGGTATGTCGCTGAAAGGTGCGAATGTATCGGCTTTTATCACCAGGGCATGTGTTTTTCCAGTATCTTTGATTGCTTGTTGCGTGACACGCAAAAGCGCTATTGCGCTCTCGGGCTCCTTAGGTAAGACCTGCCACGGAATTTCCAAAAGTGTCAGCAAGTCAGGAGTGATTTTGCCCATTTGCACGTGCTGCGGCTCGTCTTTTTCACCAGGAGTGCCTCGCCAGGTAACCAACAGAAGCGTACTTATCTGGAATGTATCGTTAAGGGAAGTGAGTGGGTTGACCATATTGCCTAATCCTGAGTTTTGGCACATTACGGCCGCAGACTTACCGCCCAACCATAAGCCACTAGCAATAGACAGTGCATCACCCTCGCTGGACGCAATCAGGTACTTGGCATCTCGATGCGAGATACTAGCGTTAATTAATGGGGTTAGAAATGAGCAGGGAACACCCGTAAGATATTGGATGCCGCCACTGACTAATACATCGACAAAATCAGATGCGTCAATCATATTGAATTCCAATATAGCTTTAAAAGAGCTTAGGCAGTTACTGATGTGAGATACTTTTCTTCGGCTAATCGCGCTTCTGCTTCGCCGGTTAACATGAAAATATCTTCAAGAGTCGCAATGTCTTTTTCGATCAACGAGACACTCTCATTTTTCTGAATTTGCTCTGTAATCCTCTTCATAGCTTGGATAGAGGCACGTAGGCTGTGGTTGGCCCAGATGACTGTACTGATACCAGCCTCCTTGTAGACGCTAGTTTCGACGCTTGAGTACTTAGTTGGTATAATGATAACCGGGCATGACTCTTTCCACCGGCTCTTAAATTCAAGAACCTCACGGGCATCTTTCCGCTTTGAGTGAATCAGAATAGCATCAGCACCAGCATGATAGTATTTGTACGCTCTTATTAGTGCTTCATCCATGCCCAATCCGCTGATAAGCGCTTCTATTCGTGCGACGACTACAAAGTCCTCATCCAGCTGACTATCTTTAGCTGCGCGTAATTTTCCGCAAAATTCATCGGCACTAGTCAAGTCATTGCCGTCTGAGATAAAAGAGTTTACTTTTGGAAAAAGTTTGTCTTCCAGACAAACACCAGCAATGCCGCGCTGGCAGAGTTTTTTGGTCAGACGTCTAACATTGTTGAAATTTCCGAATCCGGTATCGCCATCAACTAAAATTGGTACTGTTGTATGATCACTCATGAACTCAACAATATCCAGTATCTGAGTCCATGATGCTTCATTGCGATCACATAAGCCTAGCGATGCGGAAATTGATAAACCCGACGCCCAGACCCCTTTGAAGCCGCTTTCTTGAGCGATTCGAGCACTAAGTGCATTGTGAGCCTCCATGAGAAAGCTGGTATTTTCGTCTTGGATTAATGATTTTAAAATTGTAGTCTTTTTCATTTATTTCCTCCAAAGAGTCATTCCATATAAATAGGATTTTTGACGCTCGCAAGGTGTTTTAAAGGCAGATTGTTTATAATCCTCCCGCTACTTCGATAAAGCTACCGCTGACATATGATGACTGATGGCCAAGCAGCCACATAATAGCCGCTGCTACTTCTTTCGGCTCGCCGCCACGCCCTATCGGCAAGCGAGATTGGAGCTTTTCTACCCGATTAGGATCACCGCTCAAGACATGAAAGTCTGTGCGGATGAAGCCAGGCCTCACGGCGTTTACCCTGATGTCATCTGGAGCTAGCTCTTTCGCTAGACCTATTGTCAAACTATCCACCGCGCCTTTAGAAGCTGCATAGTCTACATATTCCCCTGCAGACCCGAGACGAGAAGCCGCCGACGATACGTTTACGATCGCGCCGCCTGTACCGCCGTGCTTATTCGACATTCGTAGGATTGCATGTTTGCAACAAAAAATTGTTCCGAGCACGTTGGTGGCAAATACTCTATCTATCCGCTGGCAGTCCATATTTTCTAGCCGACTCGCATGCCCTACTGTTCCAGCGCTATTGACCAGTGCCGTAAGTCGGCCCAAGCAATCGTCAATCTTTGAAAATAATCGCTCAACATCGCTCTCTGTACCCACATCAGCCTGTACGGCGATGGCATTTCCACCAAGAGCTTGAAGTTTCCTGCATAGCAAGTCAGCGGCAGAGGCATCGTGCAGAAAGTTGATGCATACAGCGTAACCCTGCTCTATGGCCATTAATGCACTTGCGGCACCGATACCGCGACTTCCTCCTGTAATCAGCATGACCTTAGACATAATTTGCTCACTCCTCGATCTTTTTGATCACGAAATATGTGAACTGGCCCAGCTCTTGACGTAATCGATCTCGAGTGGCTATGTAATCAAAGTCAGAACCTTCTGCTATCATCTGCTTCACATGCTCCAACACGTCGTGCAATTCGCTGTCATTAAGTAAGGAGAAGTGTGAGTCTCCTTGGCGAAACTCTTGAGACAGCAAGGAATTAGCATAAAAGTACCCCGATTGTTGGATGATGCTATCGACATTGATTACGCGATGGATAATCTCAAACCCAATCGTGCGCAAGAACAATTGCAATGGCTCATATTCAATAATTCTCGGCTTCATCCGATTTACTGCTTTTTCGAGTAGCTTGCCCCACCAGACACCGTCCTCAAGCTGGCTGTGAGTGATGGTGTTGATAAAAAGTACGCCACCTTTTTTAAGAGATCCTACTGCTTCGCACAGAAATTTTTTCAGTGCTTTAAAATCATCGGAAGGATCCAGATGATGCAGAGACTGATTGCACATTATCGCGTCGAATTTCTCACCCTCACTTTGATACAGAGAAAGATCTTGCTTAACCCAAATCACGTTGCTGAGGTCTTTTTCTTTTATTTTATTTTTGCAGTGATTTAGCATATTTTCATTGTGGTCCATACAGACGACATTTATACCTAAGCGTGCCATCTCTAATGCATAGTTGCCGGTGCCACAGCCGGCATCTAAAACGGTCATCAGATGAGCTGGTTTGTTCAGCTGGGTAAGATACCCAAGTATAATTTCAATGCCTACCGCTGTCCTCGTTTTGTCATAGTTGATAGATGTCGAGTTATAGTTTTCATAGGTGCTCAAAATAAAACCTCGATTTTATTTGGTTGCCGTCGAGCGCTCGATTATGGAGATGGGTCGGATGATTTAGCTTGAGGCAATAAGGGAAAAGAGTTTTTTTGCTTTGAATCCCATGCGGGTCTTTATTTTATGGTTTGTCCTACCAATTTCAATAACTTGCAATTTCTCCTGTTTTGCGTAACGAAAGGCCTCTAGCATGCATATACTATAGGGACTGAAATCAGCTCTGTCATAGGACATACCTGCTGCCCATACATGGAAATTTTTATTATGGACGAAGCACACCATGACTCCTAAAATTAGATCGTGCTCATGTACTGTGACAAATCGAGTCATCTTGCCGCAGGCTTCTAAGAAGGGTTTTAACATCGCTTTAGGATAATAGTTTGGAGTTCCGTGTCGAGCGCTAGTAGACCAAACCAGCTCGGAGATTTGTACCAAGTCAGACATATCTATTTTCTGTGTCGACGTGTGTGCACGACTAGCCTGAAACTTTCTTCGCTGGCGATTCATCTCTCGTCTACCATCAGCAGGAAGACTTGCGATGTAGTCTTCCACTGATTGGATCTGGTCGATTTCCATGAGGTAACGGTCCCAAATAAATCGCGTCTGATAATTCTCCAGAGCGCCAGCTAATAGCAATTTTCTATTGGTTACATTGATCAGGCCAACATGCTTGGCACCCAAGGCACTTCCCAGGTTTCTGATGGATTTTAAGATTGCCCTTCGAATAGAGTTTCCTTGCTCTATTGATACAATGACTTCTGTTTCATAGCAGTGCATGATATGGCCCATACAAGCAAGACCTTCATTAAAGTTTCGGCCAGTCGCATGAGCTAAAGATCCGAAAGGATCTGCAGAAATTTGTGTATAAACAACAGTAAAGCCAACCAGTACAGTATTGCTGTAGGCAAGGATGTAGTACGCTTTCAGTATAGGGAGCAGAGGCCAGTAATGAGCGGCTTCGAGAAAGCGCACGTCATAGAAAAATGGTGTATCCATTACTGTGTTAAGTGCCGTTATTTCGTTTAGGGGTAGAAGACTAAAGTCGCTAATAATTTTTATTTGATGGGGCTTGCCTGACATATTTTTCTTCTCCCGAATCCTTCGGGTAAAAAATATGGCAGTCCATTTAGAACCTGTCAAGGCAGATTTGGTGAGCTTATTTCTGATCTGTCAAGTAATAATTAGTAACGCGTCGTACGTCTTGGATGTTTCAAATTAATGCATGTTTTAAATAACCTGAAGTCTGTAGCTGCTTGCCTTCCTACATTGTGCCCTAAACTCTTGATAAATCGAAAGTTTGAATTTCAAACTGCCGAGTTGAAGCGCGCTGTGTGTCGAGAATATAAATCGATATCCAATCAGCATCTGATCTCACAAGCGCGACGGCAGCTTAACGGTCGGCAAAAAAGAGGCCGCATTGCGCGGCCTCTTCGATTGGATTTCTAAACGTTACGGCTACTCACTCACCCGTCGCACCACCCCACCCACCGTCAACCCCTGGATCAGGATCGACGACAACACCACGATGTAAGTAATCGACAGCAACAAATCCCGCTCATCGCCACTCGGCAGCGACAATGCCAACGCCACCGACACCCCGCCACGCAAACCGCCCCAGGTCAGCACGCGGATGGTGCCCTTGGGCACGCTGCGCCAGCGCCGCAGCAGCAGGATCGCCGGAGCCACGGTTAGCAGGCGCGAGGCCAGTACCGCCACGGCCAGCACGGTGCCGGCCGCCAGGTGCAGCCAGTTGAACGGCAGCAGCAACAGTTCCAGGCCGATCAGGGCGAACAGCAGGGCGTTGAGCATGTCGTCGATCAGCTCCCAGAAGCCGTCCATGTAGCGCCGGGTCATGTCGTTCATGGCCAGGTTGCGGCCCAGGTTGCCGATGATCAGGCCCGCCACCACCATGGCGATGGGCGCCGAGACATGCAGTTCGTAGCACATCACCGAGCCGCCGATGACCAGGGCCAGAGTCAGCATCACTTCCACCTGGTACTGCTCGATGCCTTTGATCATGCGGTAGGTGGCGTAGCCGATCAGGCCGCCGAAGACCGCGCCGCCGACCGCTTCGCGCAGGAACAGCACGGCGGTGTCGGCCATGCTCGGCGTCTCGCCCAGTTGCGCGATCCCCAGCAGCACGGTGAACACCACCACTGCGGTGCCGTCGTTGAACAGCGATTCGCCGACGATGGTGGTCTTCAGCGGCTTGGGCGCATTGGCCGTACGCAATGCGCCGAGTACCGCGATGGGGTCGGTGGGCGAGATCAGCGCGCCGAACAGCAGGCAGTAGATCAGGCTGACGTGCCAGCCGAACAGGGCGAACACCCAGTGCGCCAGCAAGCCAATCACCACGGTAGCGATCAATACGCCGACGGTGGCCAGCAGGCCGATGGGCCAGCGGTAGCTGCGCAGATCGCCGAGGTTGACGTGCAAGGCGCCGGCGAACAGCAGGAACGACAGCATCCAGTGCATCAGCAGATCGTTGAAGTCGATCTGGTTCATCAGGCCTTCGACGCGCGCTTCCAGGCCTGGGAAGCCCAGCAGGCTCAGGCCCTGGATCAGCAGCGAGAAGAGCAGGGCGGTGACCATCACGCCGATGGCGGGCGGCAGGCCGATGAAACGGTAATTGACGTAGGTGAGGAGGGTGGTCAAGCAGATAAACGCAGCAACGAGTTCAAGCATCCTGAATCCTGTGGCAGTGGCTTCCAAGTCGAAACCCGAATGGTTCGGGGCAATTGTTTGATAGGCTGACCGGGCGGTCGGGCACATGCTCTGACCAGAAAACGGCGTAACGTTCCTTTTGTGGCGCGTTGGAGCCTCGTTTTCTGATCACGGGCAGGGTAGGGTGCATCACGAAACATTCGTTTACCTTTCATTGCATGCTGGAGTCCCGAACGGTGTTGGCCACCTCGCTCGTCCTGCTCGCCGCGTTGCTGCACGCCACCTGGAACACCCTCATCAAGTTCAGCGGCGAGCGTTCGCTGGTGATCGCCTGCATGGATACGGTCGGCTTGTCGTTCGCCCTATGCGCTTTACCTTGGGTCGAGGTGCCGCCAGCCGACATCTGGCCGTGGCTGATCGCCTCGGCGCTGGCCGAGTTGCTGTATCGGGTTTTGCTGATCCAGGCCTATCGGGTAGGCGACCTGGGGCTGATCTACCCGCTGATGCGCGGTACGTCGCCGTTGGTGGTGCTGGTCTTGACGCTGCTGTTCGCCGGGGAGTCGCTGAGCGCCCAGCAGATCGTCGGTATCCTGCTGATTCCGTGCGGCATGGCCTGCCTGCTGTGGCAGGGCGGGGGCGGCGAGCGTCTGCCTTGGTCGATGTTGCCGGTGGTGGCGCTGATCGGCCTGTGCATCGGTTGCTACACCTGGCTCGACGGCCAGGCGGTGCAACGTTGGGGCCAGCCCTGGGATTATCTGGTGTGGCTGACGCTGTGCTGCTCGGTGCCGTTCCCGTTGTTGGCGAGCGTGGCGCGCCGACCAGCCTTCGTGCTGTTCTGGCGTACGCAGTGGCGGCTGGGCCTGGCGGTGGGGGTGTGCGTGCTGCTCAGCTATGCGCTGGTGCTGTTCGCCATGCACCTGGGGTCGATCGCCGAAGCGGCGGCCCTGCGCGAGCTGAGCGTGATCCTCGTGGTGCTGCTGGGCATGCGCTACCTCAAGGAACCTTTCGGCAGGCCGAGACTTCTGGCGTGCGGGCTGGTCTTAGCTGGCGTGCTGGTGATGAAACTCTGACTCATTCGACCTTGGAGGTCCTGCTATGACCGTCGCCCTGTGGTGCATCCTGTTCGCCATGTTGTTGCCACCGCTCAGCGCCTTGGGCGCCAAAGTCGCGAGCGGCCGTTTCGGTTTTCGCGAAAACCACGATCCACGCGCCTTCCTCGATACCCTGTCGGGCCTGCCGCGGCGGCTGCATTCGGCCCAGCAGAACGGTTTCGAGACCTTCCCCGCCTTCGCCGCCGCCGTGCTGGTGGCCGACGTGGTGGGCAATGCCGAACAGGTGACGCAAGACGTGCTGGCGGTGCTCTACATCACCAGCCGGCTGCTGTTCATCATCTGCTATATGGCCGATTGGGCCGCGCTGCGTTCGCTGATGTACTTCGCCGGGCTGGTGCTGATCGTCAGCTTCTTCGTGGTGTCGGTCTGAGTTCAAGGCACCTTGGGTACGTCCGGTAGTGGCTGGCCTTTGGGCCAGAGCATCCAGATCTGCCCTTGCTGTTTCATGTTGCCGGCCAGCTCGCCCGCTTCCGGTCCGGTGCCCCAGAACAGATCGGCGCGCACTTCGCCGGTGATCGCACCGCCGGTGTCCTGCGCGCCCACCGGGCGCACGACCGGGCTACCGTCAGGGCGGGTGGTGGACAGCCACAGCAGGCTGCCCAGCGGAATCACCTTGCGGTCGATCGCCACGCTGTAGCCGGCGGTCAGCGGCACGTTGAGCGAGCCGCGCGGGCCTTCGTTGCTGTCCGGGCGGGCGCTGAAGAACACGTAGCTGGGATTGCTCGCCAGCAGCTCCGGCACCCGCTGCGGATGCGCCTGGGCCCACGCGTGGATGGCGCCCATGCTGACCTGGTCCTGGGTCAGCTCACCCTGCTCGATCAGCCAACGGCCGATGGGTCGATAGGGATGGCCGTTCTGGTCGGCATAACCCAGGCGCAATTGCCGGCCGTCTTCCAGCTGCACCCGGCCCGAGCCTTGGATTTGCAGGAACTGCAAGTCCATGGGGTCGGTCAGCCAGGCCAGCACGGGTGCCTTCACGCCTTCGCGGCCGATCGCCTCGGCGGTGTCGTAGGGCTTGAGCACGCGGCCTTCGAGGCGGCCGCGCAGGCGTTTGCCCTTGAGTTCGGGATACACCTCGGCCAGGTCGACCACGATCATGTCTTCAGGGATGCCGTAGACCGGTACCGAGGCTTCGGCGGTCTGTGTCAGGCTGCCGCGATAGACCGGTTCGTAGTAGCCGGTGATCAGGCCGTTGGCCTGGTCCTGCGCCGAGCGCAGGCCGTAGACCTGCAGGCGCTCCTGGAGAAAACCGCGCACTGGCTGCGGATCGGTCGGTACGGCCTGCGCGGCATCGCAGGTCGCCGCCCAGACCGGGTTGCGTGCGAGCTTTTCACAGCCTTGGCGCCAGGCGACGAAGCCGGCCACGAGGTCCGCGTCGCTGACGGCGGGCAAGTCTTTCCAGGTCGCGGGGGTATAGGTGGCGATGGCGTGGGGCGCGGGTCTCTTGTCCTCGTCGCTGCCATTGCAGCCTGCCAGCAGTGCCAGGGCCGCGAGGGTGCCGGCAAGACGGCGTAGGGAATGGGTCATGGGATGATGTCCTTGCGGGCGGGCGAGCGCTTGGCCCTGATGTTTGTAAGGGGATTGGTCTTTGTCGCGCGGGCGCGGATACTGGCGAGCCTTTTCACCTGCCCGAGGGCCGAGGATGTACAAGCGTTTCACTGCCGTGCTGTGCGTTGCCGTCGTGCTGTGCGGCTGCGAGCGAGTCGACCCGGATTCGCCCTCGAACCTGCGCAAAGCGATTTTCAAGGACATGCTGCGCACCAGCGAGCGATTGGGCGGTATGTTGCGCGGCAGAGTGGCATTCGATGGGCAGGCGTTCGGCGAAGGCGCTACGCGTCTCGATACATTGGCTCGCCAACCCTGGCAGCACTTCCCGCCGCCTGCCGAGGGGGAGCGGAGCAACGCACAGCCCGCCGTATGGCAACGCCAGGCGCGTTTCGCAGACCTGGCCAGGCAACTGGAGGCGGCGACGGCTGCATTGCATGGGCAAAGTCAGCATCGGCCCTTGCGTGCGGGCGAACTGCAAGCCCCGATGGACGCGGTCGAGCAGGCATGCACGGCTTGCCATCGGGAGTTTCGCAATCACTGAAACGCTACCGGGCGCCCGAGCGCGAAACTCAGCGCTCGAGCTGGTCGATGGCGTCTTGCAATTCCTTCTTCGAATCGGCGAGCTTTTCCTTGCGCTTGTTGATCTTGTCCGCGTCGCCCTTCTTCATGGCTTTGTCCAGGTCTTTGGTGCGTTGGGCCACTTCGTGGCGCGCATCGAGCACCTTCTGCTCGCGCTCTTTGCGCAGGCTGGCATCGGTGCAATGCTCGCTGTGTTCCTGCAGTGCCTTTTCCAGCCCGGCGACCTGGCTGGAATTGCCTTTGTCGCGTGCGATCTTCAACTGGTTTTCGATGGCGCTGCGCTTGGCGGCGCAACCGGTGAGACCGGCATCGGGCTGTGCGGCCTGGGCGCCGGCGGCGGCCACAAGCAGGGTGGTGAACAGGGCGAGGGACGACAGGTGTTTCATGAAAAGCCTCCTGAACGGGGCGCGGTGACAAAAAGATGGGGGAAATCCTGCCTTGGTTTCGTGCTTTAAGAAAGCACTGATAACGCTTTGTAGTCATTTATCAGAATTGGCTTACGCGTTATGTGCCCTTTCACTATTGCGTCTTCGGCATGGAAGGTGAGGGGAAGCCAGGCAGGCTCGATTGACCCAGCTGCTCGGCGATCGCCCGTACCTCGTCGTGGGTGAAAAAGGCGTGCAATTGCTGGGCTTTTCGGGCGCCGACACCCGGTGTCCGCTGCCACTGGGCGACATCGCGCGCAGCGAGGCCGGCCCAGTCCGGCGCCCAGACCAGCCCCTTGCCAGGCGGTGCTCCCAGGGCTCGGACCCAAGTGGAAAAGCTGCGCGTGCGGGCGAGTCCGAAGCTGCGCAGCAACTGTTCGGCGCGCGCTTCGCCGATGCCGGGTACCTGGCGCAAGCGGTCGGCGTCCAGGGTCAGCCAGTCGCCTAGGTGGGTCACTGCCCCGTCCTGTACCAGCCGTCGCCAAGTGCCTGCACCCACACCCGGCAAAGCCAGCCCTTGCTTGCCGCCGAGCCATGCCAGGCGAGCGACGAACTGCTCGTGGCAACCTTCGCTCGCACGCCAGCAGCTGAGCGCGTGGTACGCGGCAGGGTCGGGCACCGGCAGCGCCTGGCGTACGCTGGCGCGGTGCACGACGCTTTCGAAGCGCGGGATGGTCAGCCCGGCCAGGCTGATCTGCACCTGATCGCCCGGGCGCACGTCGAGCATGTTCCAGCGCGCCAGCGAACCGAGGCTGACCTGCGTGATGCGCTTGTCGTCGAGTTGCACCGGCTGCAGGTGCAGCAGCGGCGTGATGCGGCCACTGCGGCCGATCTTGAACTGCACGCCGCGCACCTCGGCCAGCACCTGGCGGAAGGGGTACTTCCAGGCGGCGATCCAGTGCGGCGCCTGACGCTGCCAGCGTGTGGCCGGCGGGCGCCGATCCTGGCGCAGCACTACGCCGTCGCTGGCGAAGGGCAGCGGCGTGCGATACCAGTGCCGACGCCACTGCGCGACCTGCTCGAAGCTGTCCACCGCCTGGCTGAAGCGCTGCGTGTCGGCCAGGCCCAGTTCGGCCAGGCGCGCGTAGCGGGCCTGCTGAGTGTCCGGCCCTTCCGGCCAATCCCACACGAACAGCGCGATGCGCCGACCCTGCAAGGGTTCCAAACGTTTACGCGCCAGCAGCCCGGCGACCGTACCACGGACATTCAGGCTGCCCCGTTCGGCTTGCACATGGTCGTCCAGGCGCAGGTACAACTCGCCGTGCAGGATCAGGTCGATGGGTTCGCGCAGGCGCTGGGTGACCTGACCGAGCTCAGGCAGGTGATGGCTCCAGTCGTGGCCGGACGTGCCGTTGCCACGGCTGATCAACTGCCGCAATCGGCCTGCGCGGTACACCAGCGTCACCGCCACGCCATCCACTTTGGGCTGCACCCATAGCGAGGCTTTGCCGCTCAGCCAGCGCCGTACCTGCGGCGCGTCGGCCAGTTTGACCAAGCCGGTATGCGGGATGGGGTGCGCCACCGGGCCGCCCGCCGTGGCCAATGGGTCGGCCGTGTCGGGTAGGGCGAAGCACTGCCGTAGCCGATGCAGCCGGTGTCGGCTCTGGTCGTACACCTCGTCGTCGACCAGCGCGATGCCCAGACGATGGTAGTGGTCGTCCCAGCGGGCCAGGGTCTGGGCCAGATCGGCGACTTCTCGGGAGGCCTGGGCGGTGGGCCAGGTGGGACAGTCCTGCGCGCGCACCGGCAGGCTACAGGCGCAGAGCAGCAGCGCGATCAGCATTCTCGACAGCATGGCCAGCGTCCTTGCGGCAATGGAGACGCGGAGCAGCCTAGCCGGGTGCAGACGCCGGTGTGGGAGGGGGATTGTCAGCGCTTGTGTCACGAAAAAGCCCCTGCCGATCGCTCGGCAGGGGCTTTCTGCTCAGCCTGTAGGAAATTACAGGCCAGCCGCCGTGCGCAGTTGCTCGGCGCGGTCGGTGCGTTCCCAGGTGAAGGTGGTGAAGGTGTCGTCACCCACGGTCTTCTGCTGCGGCGTACGGCCGAAGTGGCCGTAGGCGGCGGTCTCCTGGTACATCGGGTGGAGCAGGTCGAGCATGGTGGTGATGGCGTAGGGGCGCAGGTCGAAGCACTCGCGCACCAGTTGCACGATGCGTGCGTCCGAGACCTTGCCGGTGCCGAAGGTGTTGATCGAGATCGACGTCGGCTGAGCCACACCGATGGCGTAGGACACCTGGATCTCGCAGCGCTCGGCCAGGCCTGCGGCGACGATGTTCTTGGCCACGTAGCGACCGGCGTAGGCGGCGGAACGGTCGACCTTGGACGGGTCCTTGCCGGAGAACGCGCCGCCGCCGTGGCGAGCCATGCCGCCGTAGGAGTCGACGATGATCTTGCGGCCGGTCAGGCCGCAGTCGCCCACCGGGCCACCGATGATGAAGTTGCCGGTGGGGTTGATGTGGAACTGGGTGTCCTTGTGCAGCAGCTCGGCCGGCAGGGTGTGCTTGACGATCAGCTCCATGACGCCGTCGCGCAGATCGTTGTAGGACACGTCCGGGTTGTGCTGGGTAGACAGCACCACTGCGTCGATGCCGACCACTTTGCCGCCTTCGTAACGGCAAGTGACCTGGGATTTGGCGTCCGGACGCAGCCAAGGCAGCAGGCCCGACTTGCGCGCTTCGGCCTGGCGCTCGACCAGGCGGTGCGAGAAGCAGATCGGCGCTGGCATCAGCACGTCGGTCTCGTTGCTGGCGTAGCCGAACATCAGGCCCTGGTCGCCCGCGCCCTGGTCTTCCGGTTTGGAGCGGTCGACGCCTTGGGCGATGTCCACCGACTGCTTGCCGATGATGTTCATCACCGCGCACGTGGCACCGTCGAAGCCGACGTCGGAACTGTCGTAGCCGATGTCGATGATGACCTTGCGCACCAGGTCTTCCAGGTCGACCCAGGCCGAGGTGCTGACTTCACCGGCGATGATCGCCACACCGGTCTTGACCAGGGTTTCGCAGGCCACGCGGGCGTATTTGTCCTGGGTGATGATGGCATCGAGGATCGCGTCGGAAATCTGGTCGGCGATCTTGTCCGGGTGCCCTTCGGACACGGACTCGGATGTGAAAAGGGAGTATTCGCTCATCTCGAAGGGTTCCTAACGGTATCGATGAAGGGGTGGGCAGCAGCCCGCTGGAAATGGCGCACCTGGATCTGGAAGCCATTGCGCAGGCCGACATAGAGACTTTCGCCAGGGGTGAGCCCGGCGGCGCTGGCCCACTGGGCCAGATCCTGTTGTTCGAAGCCGAGCCACAGGTCGCCACAGGCATCCTTGGCCCAGCGCTGGTCGTGGCTGCACAGCTCGGTGATCAGCAGGCTGCCGCCCGGGTTCACGCGCAGGGCCAACTGGCGCAAGGCCTGGGCAGGGTCGCTGAAGTGATGCAGGACCATGTTCAGCACCACGCAATCGACCTGGCCCTGGGGGGTGTCGAGGGCGTCGGCCAGTTGCAGGGTGACGTTGTCGAGCCGTTCGCGCAGGCACACCTGGCGCGCCAGTTCGAGCATGGTCGGGCTGTTGTCCAGGGCTGTGACCTGGGCGAAACGCCGTGCCAGGTCGGGCAGGAAGCCGCCGTCGCCGGGGCCGACTTCCAGAGCGGTGGCCTGCGCGCCGAAGCTGAGCTGGTCGAGCAGCGCCAGGAGGCTTTCGCGGTATTGCGGCAGGCCGGCGATGAGGTCTTGCTGGGCGCGAAACTTTTCTTCCACGCGCAGGAAGAAATCTTGGCTGGTCGCCGCGCGGCGTCGTTGCACCTGCACGATGCGCGCTTGCACCTCAGCGGCCAAGGGCAACTGATCGACCTCTTCGAGCAGCGCGGCGTGCACGCGCCCGCCCAGACGCAAGGCGTCGGGCAAGGCGCGGCGGTAGAAGATGGCGTTGCCTTCGCGGCGCGTGGCCACCAGCCCGGCCTGGGCCAGCACCTTGAGATGGTGGCTCATGCCCGATTGGCCGATGTCGAAGATCTGCGCCAGTTCCAGCACGCCGAAGGAATCGCTGGCCAATGCCCGCAGCACGTTCAGGCGCAGCGCGTCGCCACTGGCCTTGCACAGGGCGGCCAGGTCATCGCTGCGATACGTGGGGAAGGATTGCGCGGGTAGGTTCATGGAGCGGGAGTCTAGTCAGGGCGGACGAGGCTCGCAACTGCAATATCAAAAAGTTTTGATATTGCAGCTGGCGAACGCTTCGAACAGCCCACGACAGGTGCCCCACAGTGCTCCACCGGTACGCGGCAGGGCGGGTGCGACCGCAAAACGAGGGAAATTTTCCCCTCCTGACCATCCGTCATTGCCGTGAGCACTGCCTGTGGGCGAAAATGCCCGACTCTTTTCCGTGTTACCTCTTTCGAAGCCCTTAGGAGACCATCGATGACCAGCCGTCGTTATCGTGCCAATGCCATCCGCGCCCTCAGCATGGATGCCGTGCAAAAGGCCAACAGCGGCCACCCCGGTGCCCCCATGGGGATGGCGGATATCGCCGAAGTGCTGTGGCGTGACTACCTCAAGCACAACCCGAGCAACCCCAAGTTCGCCGACCGCGACCGCTTCGTGCTGTCCAACGGCCATGGCTCGATGCTCATCTACTCCCTGCTGCACCTGACCGGTTACGACCTGTCCATCGACGACCTCAAGAACTTCCGTCAGCTGCACAGCCGCACCCCGGGCCACCCCGAGTTCGGCTACACCCCAGGTGTGGAAACCACCACCGGTCCTCTGGGCCAGGGCTTCGCCAACGCCGTGGGCTTCGCGCTGGCCGAGAAGATCATGGCCGCGCAGTTCAACCAGGACGGCCACGCCATCGTCGACCACAACACCTACGTGTTCATGGGCGATGGCTGCATGATGGAAGGCATCTCCCACGAAGTCGCTTCGCTCGCCGGCACGCTGGGCCTGAACAAGCTGATCGCCTTCTACGACGACAACGGCATCTCCATCGACGGTGAAGTGCACGGCTGGTTCACCGACGATACCCCGGCGCGCTTCGAAGCCTACGGCTGGCAGGTGATCCGCAAGGTCGACGGCCACGACGCCGACGAAATCAAGATGGCGATCGAAACGGCGCGCAAGAGCGACAAGCCGACCCTGATCTGCTGCAAGACCATCATCGGCTTTGGTTCGCCAGGCAAGGCAGGCAAGGAGTCGTCCCACGGCGCGCCGCTGGGCGACGACGAGATCATCCTGTCGCGCAAGGGCCTGAACTGGGACTACGGCGACTTCGAGGTCCCGCAGTACATCTACGACGAATGGAGCGCCAAGGAAGCCGGTGCCCAGGCCGAAGCCGAGTGGAACCAGCGCTTCGACGCCTACGCCCAGGCCTTCCCGGAACTGGCGGCCGAATTCAAACGCCGCACCAGCGGTGAGCTGCCGGCCGATTTCGCTGCCAAGGCCCAGGCCTATGTGGAAGAAGTCGCCGCCAAGGGCGAGACCATCGCCAGCCGCAAGGCGAGCCAGAACACCCTCAACGCCTTCGGCCCGCTGCTGCCGGAACTGCTGGGCGGCTCGGCCGACCTCGCCGGCTCCAACCTGACCCTGTGGAAGGGCTGCAAGGGCGTGGAAGCTGGCGATGCCAGCGGCAACTACGTGTACTACGGCGTGCGCGAGTTCGGCATGACCGCGATCATGAACGGCCTGGCCCTGCACGGCGGCCTGGTGCCGTACGGCGCGACCTTCCTGATGTTCATGGAATACGCACGCAACGCGGTGCGCATGTCGGCGCTAATGAAACAGCGTGCCATCCACGTCTACACCCACGACTCCATCGGTCTGGGCGAAGACGGCCCGACCCACCAGCCGATCGAGCAACTGGCCAGCCTGCGCACCACCCCCAACCTGAACACCTGGCGCCCGGCCGATGCCGTGGAATCGGCAGTGTGCTGGAAGGAAGCCCTGCTGCGTAACGATGGCCCATCGGCGCTGATCTTCTCGCGGCAGAACCTGCAGCATCAGGAACGCAGCCCCGAGCAGATCGCGCAGATCAGCCGCGGTGGCTACGTGCTGCGCGATTGCAAAGGCGAGCCTGAGCTGATCCTCATCGCCACCGGCTCGGAAGTGGGTCTGGCGACGGACGCCGCTGCCAAGCTGACCGAGCAAGGCCGCAAGGTACGGGTGGTGTCGATGCCGAGCACTAACGTGTTCGACGCCCAGGACGCCGCCTACCGTCAATCGGTGCTGCCGGTGGAAGTCAGCGCGCGAATCGCCATCGAAGCGGCGCATGCGGACTTCTGGTACAAGTACGTCGGCCTCGAAGGGCGCATCATCGGCATGACCACCTACGGTGAGTCGGCGCCGGCGGGCGAACTGTTCAAGGAGTTCGGCTTTACCGTGGACAATGTGGTGGAGACGGCTCAGGAGCTGTTGGAGGACTGAGGCTAGGGTAAGCGATCGGGTCGCCTCGGCCACCAGCCTAGGCGGTCTTCTGGAAGACCGCTGGGGCTGACATAGGGCCGCTCTACGGCCCATCGCGACTGAAGCCGCTCCTACAGGATTTCGCTCATCCTGTAGGAGCGGCTTCAGCCGCGATGGGCGGCGTAGCCGGCCCAAGCCAGGCGACGCGGAGCACCTGCGAGACGGCATTGGCGACAGTCTCCAGGCCATGCCAGACGACCCCAACCACGTTCCACGCTTCCGATACCGCTCCACCCACTCTCTGCCCCACGAGCCCCGAATGCCCCACACGCGTCCCTACAAAGTTGCACTCAACGGTTACGGCCGTATCGGCCGCTGCGTCCTGCGTGCCCTGGTCGAGCGCGGTGCGCGGGCGGGCTTCGAGATCGTGGCGCTCAATGATCTGGCCGATCAGGCCAGCATCGAATACCTCACGCGCTTCGATTCCACCCACGGGCGATTTCCCGGTGAGGTCAGGGTCGAGGGCGATTGTCTGCACATCAATGGCGACTGCGTGAAAGTCCTGCGCAGCGCCACCCCCGAAGGCGTCGATTGGGCCGCATTGGACATCGACCTGGTGCTGGAATGTTCGGGCGTCTACACCTCGCGCGCCGATGCCCAGCGCTTTCTCGACGCCGGCGCGCCACGGGTGCTGTTCTCCCAGCCCATGGCCAGCGAGGCCGACGTCGACGCCACGGTGGTCTACGGCATCAACCAGCAGTGCCTGACCGGCGCCGAACGGTTGGTGTCCAACGCTTCGTGCACCACCAACTGCGGCGTGCCGCTGCTGCGCGTGCTCGACCGGGCGTTCGGCATCGAGTACGTGCAGATCACCAACATCCACTCGGCGATGAACGACCAGCCGGTGATCGACGCCTACCACCACGAAGACCTGCGCCGTACCCGTTCGGCCTTCCAGTCGGTCATTCCGGTGTCCACGGGTCTGGCCCGTGGCATCGAACGCCTGCTTCCGGAACTTGCCGGGCGAATCCAGGCCAAAGCGGTACGCGTGCCCACGGTCAACGTGTCGTGCCTGGACATCACCCTGCATACCGCACGCGACACCAGTGCCGCCGAGGTCAACCAGGTGTTGCGCGAGGCCGCACTGAGCGGCCCGTTGCAGGGATTGCTGGCCTACACCGAGTTGCCGCACGCCAGTTGCGATTTCAACCATGACCCGCATTCGGCCATCGTCGATGCCAGCCAGACCCGCGTCTCAGGCACCCGCCTGGTGAACCTGCTGGCTTGGTTCGACAACGAATGGGGGTTCGCCAACCGTATGCTCGACGTTGCAGAGCACTATCTGCGCGTCGTCCACCCATCTGCACCCCACAGCCCTGAAGGACCGCATTGATGACCGTGTTGAAGATGACCGACCTCGACCTGCAAGGTAAGCGCGTACTGATCCGCGAAGACCTCAACGTCCCGGTGAAGGATGGCGTGGTGGCCAGCGACGCGCGCATCCAGGCCGCGCTGCCGACCATCAAGCTGGCGCTGGAAAAAGGCGCGGCGCTGATGGTCTGCTCGCACCTGGGGCGCCCGAGCGAGGGCGAGTTCTCGGCCGAGAACAGCCTGCAGCCGGTGGCCGACTACCTGAGCAAGGCGCTGGGCCGCGACGTGCCGCTGGTCAAAGACTACCTCGACGGTGTCGAGGTCGCGCCCGGCGAGCTGGTCCTGTTCGAGAACGTGCGCTTCAACAAGGGCGAGAAGAAGAACGCCGACGAGCTGGCGCAGCGCTATGCCGCGCTGTGCGACGTATTCGTCATGGACGCCTTCGGCACCGCCCACCGCGCCGAAGGCTCGACCCATGGCGTCGCCAAGTTCGCCAGGGTCGCGGCAGCAGGCCCGTTGCTGGCCGCCGAGCTGGAGGCGTTGGGCAAGGCCCTCAAGGCGCCGGCCCAGCCGATGGCCGCCATCGTCGCCGGTTCCAAGGTGTCGACCAAGCTCGACGTGCTCAATAGCCTGAGCGGCGTGTGCGAGCTGCTGATCGTCGGTGGCGGCATCGCCAATACCTTCCTCGCCGCCGCCGGTCATCCGGTGGGCAAGTCGCTGTACGAGCCCGACCTGATCGACACCGCCAAGGCCATCGCAGCCAAAGTGAACGTGCCGCTGCCGGTCGATGTGGTGGTGGCCAAGGAATTCGCCGAAAGCGCCGAAGCCACGGTCAAGGCCATCGCCGACGTCAGCGCCGACGACATGATCCTGGACATCGGCCCGAAAACCGCTGCCCAGTTCGCCGAGTTGCTCAAGTCGTCCAAGACCATCCTGTGGAACGGCCCGGTCGGTGTGTTCGAATTCGACCAGTTCGGCAACGGCACCCAGGTGTTGGCCAAGGCCATCGCCGCCAGCGACGCCTTCTCCATCGCCGGCGGCGGCGACACCTTGGCGGCGATCGACAAGTACGACGTCAGCGGCGATATCTCCTACATTTCCACCGGTGGCGGCGCCTTCCTCGAGTTCGTCGAGGGCAAGGTGTTGCCGGCGGTGGCCATTCTGGAAGCGCGGGCCGAGGCCTGATAGCGCCGGCGCCTGGCAAAGGGAGCGACCTGATGGTCAAGCAATTGCCTGTGATGCTCATGGCCGTTCTGCTCGGTGCCTGCGCCGGCAGCCCGGCACCCGAGGCCGACTCGGCACCGACGCCCCAAGGCGGCTGCTATCAGTCGCAATGGCAGGCCGAGACGGTTCCGGTGATCAGCAAGCGTCTGGGGCAGGAAGGGCTGGAAAAATACGACGACGAGCACCAACGCCAGGCGCCGGGATGCCCATGAGGCACCCAGGCGGCACAAGGCGAATGGGCCGGGAGAAAACGATGAAGGCGCTGATGGCCGTGTTGGCCTTGTCGGCACTGGGCGGTTGCTCGATGCTCGAGTCGCCGCCGCCTGCGGTGGCGGACGATTGGACGCGCTGGGTGTGCGACAGCCAGACCGAAGTGCTCTGGCGCTATACCGACGCCTCGCGCGAGGCCGTCGACGTGCGTCTGGGCAGCCGCGGCTACCACCTGCTGGCCGAGCCGAGCGGCTCTGGCGCGTTGTACAGCGACGGTGTGCTGGCTTTCCATACCCAGGGCGAAGAAGGCCTGGTGTACTGGGTGGCGACCGACGATCTGATAGGGCGGGGCTGCAAGGCACCGTGAATGGCCGGGCTGGCTCATTGCGCGCGGCCCATACAACATGAACAGCAACCGCCCTAGGCTCTAGCGGCAGGCTTGCACGACACAACGACGTTTGGAGAGAAATACAAAATGGCACTAATCAGCATGCGCCAGATGTTGGACCACGCCGCCGAATTCGGTTACGGCGTCCCAGCGTTCAACGTCAACAACCTCGAGCAGATGCGCGCGATCATGGAAGCGGCCGACAAGACCGATTCTCCGGTCATCGTCCAGGCCTCGGCCGGCGCCCGCAAATACGCCGGTGCACCCTTCCTGCGCCACCTGATCCTGGCCGCCATCGAAGAATTCCCGCACATCCCGGTGTGCATGCACCAGGACCACGGCACCAGCCCCGACGTGTGCCAGCGTTCGATCCAACTGGGCTTCAGCTCGGTGATGATGGACGGCTCGCTCAAGGAAGACGGCAAGACCCCATCGGACTACGACTACAACGTGCGCGTCACCCAGCAGACCGTCGCCTTCGCCCACGCCTGCGGCGTGTCGGTGGAAGGCGAACTGGGCTGCCTGGGCAGCCTGGAAACCGGCCAGGCCGGTGAAGAAGACGGCATCGGCGCCGAAGGTACCCTGGACCACAGCCAGATGCTGACCGACCCGGAAGAGGCCGCCGACTTCGTCAGCAAGACCCAGGTCGACGCCCTGGCCATCGCCATCGGCACCAGCCACGGCGCCTACAAGTTCACCAAGCCGCCGACCGGCGACATTCTGGCCATCGACCGCATCAAGGAAATCCACAAGCGCATCCCCAACACCCACCTGGTGATGCACGGTTCGTCCTCGGTGCCGCAAGAGTGGCTGAAGATCATCAACCAGTACGGCGGCGACATCAAAGAGACCTACGGCGTGCCGGTCGAAGAAATCGTCGAAGGCATCAAGTACGGCGTGCGCAAGGTCAACATCGACACCGACCTGCGTCTGGCCTCCACCGGTGCCATCCGCCGCCACATGGCCGAGCACCCGAGCGAGTTCGACCCACGCAAATTCTTCGCCGAAACCGTCAAGGCCATGCGCGACGTGTGCATCGCCCGTTACGAAGCCTTCGGCACTGCCGGCCAGGCCTCGAAGATCAAGCCGATCACCTTGGAAGGCATGTTCCAGCGTTACGCCAAAGGTGAGCTGGCCGCGAAGGTCAACTGATCCTTATCTCTTGCGTGGCGCATACGAACACACAAGGCTGCCCAAGCTAGTGTTCCTCTGAGCAAGTGCAATTTGGGAGGCCGGTCCCAGAAAATGAGTATCGGCCTTCCACAACGCTCCAGGCAGTGACCTGGCGGTGAAGCTGAAACATCCTAGGTGCCGGTACAGAAGTTAATAATTTCTATGCGGTTTGAGCCCACCGTATACATGATGCTGGCCTTCATGGACCTGATAAAAATGTCAGTATTCGCGACAGGGCGGACATTAGATACTGACGGCTCAATCAGATTACCGGATTTTATTATCAAGGGACATCAAAACGATAAATCGGCGGATTCCAATAATCAAGCAACGGACTTGGACGCGGAAACACCGAACAGCGCGCTTTTGGATATCAGGTTTGAAACAATTCTTCCACCCTTAGCAAACACGCAGGGCGATGATCAAGAAATATTCTCCTGGTGTCCAGGCGGAAGCGCCTCAGGCGGCATTTGCTCGCCGTCCAACAACACACGTTATAAATGGATGGAGCAGTACGGGGCTTGTAAGAATTTGCCGGTCGGCGAAAGTATCCTATTATGCTCGCACAATTCGGGCTATGACAAACGTGCGCCCAGGGCGCCGTCGAATGAGACCTGTCAAGACAGGGACATCAAAGAACAACTTGCGTGGGGTGTGAGAGTGTTGGACCTCAGGGTCCAGTTCTTTTCTAACAATCAGGGTGCCAGCAGATTTGGAATTTTCCATTCCACGGTCAATGGGCGTTATATCGAAAGCGATGTGCTGGATAAGCTATTGGATTTTCGTAGAAGCTTCAGTGCCTACAAGGAAATCGTGATCCTCGACTTTCACCAATTCAAGAATTTTACCGACGCTGCCCATCAGGAGCTGGCGGCGCTTATCAAAAGAAAGCTGGGCGCCCAGCTTGTTCCTTACTCCTGCAAAGACGCGGCCATCGTACAGTTGTGGGAGTTGAACATGAATACGGTGGTTGCTTATAATCACGACGGTGGTCTGCAGGGTACTTTCTGGCCAGGCGTAAATCAGCGCTGGGTAGGAAGCGATACGCCCGGTAAGGATAAATTAGGCGATTTCATTAAAGAGGTGGGTAAGGAAGACAAGGCATTTGGAGCGCTTCGATCCGTGCAGGCGGCCTATTATTCGCTGCCTATGTTTGTGCCTAAGGATCTGTCGGAAGACGTCATGAGATGGTTCGCTACGACCGACGACGGTGGACCGATCTCAAGTCATTACATTATCGCCATCGATTGGGCACTGCGTCAGCGTCTAGCCGATAATGTCATTCATGCCAATGTGGTTCGCTCCAAAAAGCGGAATGCTTTTGTCACGCGGGAAAGTCCCAACAGCCACGGGCCATATGTGGGGGCTGGGAGCTACAATATCTACCATATGTCCGACGGTAATTGGGCACCGTTATTAACTTTCAATGATAATACGTCAGATTATACTTCCATCGTACTGGTCTCGAGCAGCGCCACGTACCGCAGCCTGATCATTTGGGACTCGGCGTATGTACATCTGATTTCTCGCAATACCGCCCTGCTCTTTCGCGTTGAGAGTGGAAAAGGGCCCTTCCTGATCGCTGAGTTTCAGCTCTAGGCTTTGTAAGAAAAGTCGCCGAGCGGCGATCAGGCAAGGCCGATGGCGGCCCCGCAAAAACCGGCGGGGGCGCCTAGCCGAGGAAGCGGAGTTTGCTGGTTGCAAATGAGCATTCCGACGGGGCCGGCCTTCCGGCCTATTTTCAACGCAGCATGATCGTCGCGCAGGCACTTTTCGTACGATGCCAATAGTCTGCTGTGCATTGGAGTAGAGAGTGGGTGTGGCGTCACCGACGATGCTGAAGCTCATTGTTTTCTCTCACTGAGCGCCATGTCAGAACGTTGCGGAAAAAGGTTGGACATGTGGGAAACGTTGGGTGCGTCGAGCCAGTGCCCCAGGCCAGGCGTCCCCATCGCAACGCCCATTGACTCAGGGACGTTGCGCGTCTTTGCCAGGTTTTGCTTTGCCCGGCCTTTTTTCAAAAATAATCTGACGAACTACCTTTGAAACCTACTTCAGACCGTTGATCGCTTCCTTCTCTGGGTGGCAGCTTAATACTATCGGGCGCATTGCGTCCTGCCGGCCACTGGCTAGAGTAGTAATCCAGAGCCCGGCCTCTTGTAATGGGGCATAACAAGAGAAGCAGCATGGATGTCGCTCAAGCACAGTTGTCTGACGGCAAGCCCGTCCTGTTGGTCGTGGACGACTACCCGGAAAACCTCGTCAGCATGCAGGCCTTGCTGGCGCGCGAGAACTGGCACGTCCTGACGGCCGATTCCGGCTTGCAGGCCTTGGAAACCTTGCTCGCCGAAGAGGTCGACCTGGTCATTCTGGATGTGCAGATGCCCGACATGGATGGCTTCGAGGTGGCGCGCCTGATGCGCGGCAGCCAGCGCACACGGCAGACCCCGATCATCTTCCTCACGGCCAACGAACAGTCCGATGCCGCTGTGCTCAAGGGCTACCAGAGCGGGGCGCTCGACTACCTGTTCAAACCTTTCGACCCGCAGGTGCTCAAGCCCAAGGTCAAGGCCTTGCTCGAGCAGCAGTGCGGCCGTCGCCTGCTGCAGCAACTGAGCCGGGAGCTGGAGGAAGCCAGGGCCTTCAATGCTTCGATTTTGCGCCACGCCGCCGAGGGCATTCTGGTGGTGGAACACAGCGGCGCCATCAGTTTCGCCAATCCGGCCATCGCCGCCTTGTTGGAGCAGCCCGTGGACAGGCTGCAAGGCACGCACCTGCTCGATCTGCTGCAACTGCCCTGCAACTGCGCCTGGTACGATTGCGACCTGTACGGCGCCTACGCCAACCGGCAGATATTGCGCGTTCCGGAAGCTTACCTGCGTACCGCCTCCGGTCAGTCGTTGCCGGTGGCGCTGTCCTGTGCGCCATTGCCGGTCGAGCAGGACGCCATGGTGGTGACCGTGCTGGACATGTCGCTGGTGCGGCACCTGCACCGGCAGTTGGAGCACCAGGCGGTGACCGATCCGCTGACCGGGCTGCTCAACCGCCGCGGTTTCTACCAATGCGTCGAGACCGCCTTGCTGCACCTGGAGCGCCCGGACACCACGCAGGCACTGCTGTACATGGACCTGGACGGTTTCAAAAGCATCAACGACGCAGTGGGCCATGAAGGCGGTGACAAGGTGTTGCACTGGGTGGCGCAGCAATTGCGCGACTGCCTGGGCAGCTCCGCATTGCTGGCACGCATGGGCGGCGACGAGTTCACCGCGCTGCTCGACGGCCTGCCTTACCCGGAAAAGGCGGCACGTTTCGCCGAGTTGTTGATCGAGCGGGTGTCGAGCTTTCAACAGATCGAGGGCGTGGAGGTCAAGCTGGGCATCAGTATCGGCATCGCCACCTACCCCGACTGCGCGGCCCAGGTCGAGGGGTTGGTCCAGGCCGCCGATCAGGCGATGTATGCCGCCAAGCGCGCCGGCCGCCTGCAGTACCGCTTCTACGACAGCGAACTCAACGGCCGTGCGCGCTCGCGCATGCTGCTCGAAGACAGCGTGCGCACCGCCATCGACCAGCAGGACTTCACCTTGGTGTATCAGCCTCAGGTGGCTTTCGCCGACGGTCGCCTGCGCGGTTTCGAAGCGCTGTTGCGCTGGCAGCACCCAAGCGTCGGCGATGTGCCGCCGGGGCTGTTCATCCCCCTGCTCGAAGAGGTACGGCTGATCAACCGCCTGTCGAGCTGGATCTACCGCAAGGGCGCGGCGCAGCGCCGCGAGTGGCAGGGTCGTTTCGACCCCTCGCTGGTGCTGGGCATCAGCCTGAGCCGCACGCAGTTCTTCATGCCGGGGCTGGCCGACGAGCTGCAAAGGGTGGTGGTCGACCATGGCTTGTCGGCCTCGCAGTTGGAAGTGGAAGTGGCCGAGAAGTCGCTGATGTACAACATCGAAGAGGCCGCCAGGCAGGTGCAGCGCTTGCGCGAGCGCGGCGTACGGGTGGCCTTGGACGATTTCGGTGCGGGCGATTGTTCGCTACGCATGCTGCGCGAACTGCCGATCGATACCCTCAAGCTCGACCGCCAGGTAGTGGCGCGCTTGCCCGAGTCGGCGGTCGATGGCATCTGGGTGCGCGGCGTCATTGAGCTGTGCGGGCAGCTGGGCATCACCGTGATCGCCGAAGGTGTCGAGACCCTGGAACAGGCCCGTTGGCTGCGCGACAACGGCTGTGCCTACGTGCAAGGCTTTCTGGTGGCGCACCCTCTGACGGTGGGCGACGCCAGCGGTTTTGCGCAGTTCGCACCCTGCCCATGGCAATGATTGGCTAGAATCGCCCATTCCTTTCGCCGAACCGCCGCCATGACCGTATTGCGCTATCTGCAAGCCTATCCGCCGCACCTGCAAGAACAAGTGCGTCAGTTGATCGCCAGCGACCGCCTGGGCGCCTATCTCGAGCAGCGCTACGCCGAGCGCCATACGGTGAACAGCGACAAGGCGCTGTACGCCTACGCGCAAGACCTCAAGCAGCGCTACCTGCGCAATGCGCCGGCACCGGACAAGGTGCTGTTCGACAACCGCCTGGACCTCACCCACCGCGCCCTGGGGCTCAACACCGCGGTGTCGCGGGTGCAGGGCGGCAAGCTCAAGGCCAAGAAGGAAATCCGTATCGCCTCGCTGTTCAAGGAGGCGGCGCCGCAATTTCTGCGCATGATCGTGGTCCACGAGCTGGCGCACCTGAAAGAGCGCGACCACAGCAAGGCCTTCTACCAGCTCTGCGAGCACATGGAGCCGGCCTACCATCAACTGGAATTCGACCTGCGCGTGTACCTGACCTATCGGGAACTGCCGGGGCCTCTGTAAAGGATCGAGCCGCATGCCGGTAAGCAAGACCAAGAGCAGTTTCTATCGACGGCTGTACGTGGCCTGGTTGATCGACAGCCAGACCGCCGCCAGCGTACCGGCGCTGGTCGAAGCCACGGGCATGCCGCGGCGCACGGCACAGGACACCATCGCCGCCTTGGCGGACCTGGACATCGTCTGCGAATTCGAACAGGCCGCAGGCGAGCGCAACCATGCCGGGCAGTACCGCATCCGCGACTGGGGTGCGATCGACCGCGACTGGATCGCCGCGCACCTGCCCACCCTGCGCAAGGTGCTCGACTACCCCTGAGCGGCCTCGGCCGGGCCGACCTGCTTGATCAGGTGGCCGGCCAGGGTGCGCAACGGTCCCAGCTGGCGGCAGATCAGCGCCAGTTGGGTCTGCACTAAGCGCTGATGTTCGTCGAGTTCTTCGGGCATCTGCTCCAGGGCGCTGGCCAGGGCGTCCTCGGCATCGCTGTGGATCGCCACTGGCGTGCGCGCTTCCAGGCCGCTGGCGATTTCCTCCAGGCTGTTGGCCAGCGCCAGGCCTGCGCCGTCGATCAACTGTTCGTGCACCTCGGCCGGTAGGGCCGTCTCGCGGTGCGCACCGAGGCCCGAGAGGTAGCTGAGCAGGGTGTGCGACAGCACCAGGAAGCGGAAGCCGACATCGGCCTCCTTACGGAAATGCCCCGGCTCCATGAGCATGTTGGCCAGGGTGGTCGACAGCGCCGCGTCGGCGTTGTGGGCGTTGCGCCGGGCCAGGCGGTAGGCCAGGTCGTCGCTTTTGCCATGGGCGTACTGCTGCATGATCTGGCGCAGGTAGGCGCTGGCGCAGCTCAAGGTGTTGGCCAGCACCTTGTTCAGGCGCCGGCCCTGCCAGTCGGGCAGGAACAGGAACACCGCGAGAATGGCGATCAGGCTGCCTACCAGGGTGTCGAACAGGCGCGGCAGGAACAGGCCGTAGCCGTCGCCGATCTGGTTGAAGCAGAACAGCACCATCAGCGTGATGGCGGCCGTGGCCAGGGTATAGCGGGTGGTGCGGTTGACGAAGAACACCACGCCGGCCACCACGGCGAACATCGACTGCACGATGGGGTTGGGGAACAGATCGAACAGCGCCCAGCCCACGGTCAGGCCGATGGCCGTGCCGAAGATCCGTTGCACCAGCTTGCGCCGCGTGGCGCCATAGTTGGGCTGGCAGACGAACAGCGTGGTCAGCAGGATCCAATAGCCCTGGCTGGGGTGGATCAGGTGCACCATGCCGTAGCCGATCGACAGTGCCAGGGGCAGGCGCAAGGCGTGGCGGAACAGCAGGGAGGTCGGCGTGAGCTGGGTGCGCAGGCGTTTCCACACGTCCTTGAACGTGCGTGGCGAGCGGTCGAGCAGGCTGCTGTCGGTGGCATCGGCCAGCGCTTCGGGGTTGCTCGCCGCAGCCAGCAGGCGCTCCAGAGTGGCGAGGTTGGCGGCCAAAGCGCGCAGCGAGCGCAAGAGACCGCGCCAGGCCGGATTGTTCTGTGCGCGCAGGAAATCGAGCGAGGCGTGCAGGTCTTCCAGGGTTTCGGCGAAGTGGGTTTCGTATTCGAAGGGTTGGCGCAGGCGGATCGAATGGGCCAGGCGCTGGCAGGCCGAGCCTTGCTGGCGCAGCAAACGTTGGCAGCGGAACATCACGTCGCTGTGGAAGAAGGTTTCGGCCAGGGCGTTGTAAGGGTAGTGCGAGGCGCTGACCCGCTCGTGGATGTCCTGGGCCAGGAAATACAGCTTCAGGTAGCGGCTGACTTTGGAATTGGGTTGGGTATTGCCGACCCGGTGCAGGATGATTTCTTTGGCCACGTTGAGCGCCGCCACCACCTTGCCGTTCTGCTGCGCCAACTCCAGACGCCGCGCCTCCAGGTCGAGGTGGCGCACCGGCTCGAACAGGTTGGCCTTGAGCTTCAAGTACTTGCCCAACTCGAAGAACAGCTTGGCCAGGCTCTGCTGCACCGGCTGGTTGGAGAACAGCGCCTGCCACAGCACCGACAGCAGCCCGTACCAGGTGGCGCCGGCCACCAGCAGCAGCGGCTCGTGCCAGAAGTCGGTGAGCTGGCCACCGCGCTGGTCGACCGCGATCATGGTGTACACCGCCAGGATCAAGGTCGCCGAGGCGATGGCGCCGTAGCGCTCGCCCAAGGCGCCGAGCATGGTCAATGAAAAGGCCGACAGCGCCAGGGCCACGGCGAACAACCAGGGGTAGGGGAACAGCAGCTCCACCGAAAGCGCGGCGATGGCGAAGCACACCAGGGTGACCAGCAGAGCCGTCAGGCGCCCGCGCCAGCCGTCGTCGGTCTCGGCCAGGGCGCTGGCGATGATGCCCAGGAACAGCGGGATCAGCAGGCTCATCTCGTTCTGGTACCAGCACCAGGCCATGCTCCCGGTCAGGGCGATGGTGACCCGTATGCTGTAGCTGAACTTGTCTTGGCCCCACAGGCGACGCAAGGATTGGCGCAATGAACTCGAAGGCATGATGGACCTGGGCCGGTGATCGGGAACGTGTCATTCAGCAAGAACCGTTCCCGGCTGCCGAAGAAGGTTACTTTACCTCAAGTGAATCCCTTGCACGGCGCGCACCCTGTGGGTTGTAGGTCTACCTGGGCAGGGCCTGCACGCATGCGAACCGAAGCCATCGGGCGATGGCTGCTCGCACATGGACAGCTCATCGACGCAATCGTGCTGCCCTCCAGGTTCGAGCCCACTTGACCGAGCATCCCCCAGGCGCTGGGGGCGATGCCTAGGCTCTGTACGAAAAGCCTTGATACTTGGCCATGCTGCGTTGAAAACAGACTGGATCGCCAGCCCGGGCTGGGCGCCCCCGACAAAATGCTCACGTACTACAGTACGCTCCGCTTTTTCGGCTAGGCGCCCCCACCTGTTTTCGCGGGGCCGCCATCGGCCTTGCCTGGCCGGCGTCTCAAGACTTTTCGTACAGACCCTAGACGAACTGCGCCGCCGCGTAGGCCGAGGCCCAGGCCCATTGGAAGTTGAAGCCGCCCAGGTGGCCGCTGACGTCCAGCACCTCGCCGATGAAATACAGGCCCGGGCTCTTCAGCGATTCCATGGTCTTGGACGACACCTCGCGGGTGTCCACGCCGCCTAGGGTGACCTCGGCCGTGCGGTAGCCCTCGGTGCCGGCCGGCACCAGTTGCCAGGCGCTCAGGCGCTCGGCGATCTGCGCCAGTTCCGCCGGAGTGTACTGCTTGAGCGGACGCGATTCGAACCATTGCTCGGCCAGGAGCGTGGCCATCTTGCGGGTGAAGACTTCGCCGAGCACCGTTTTCAGTTCGCTGTTGCCGCGCTCGCGCTGCACCTGCTGCAGCCAGTCGAGCGCATCGCGGTCGGGCAGCAGATCGATGTGCAATGTGTCGCCCGCTTGCCAGAACGACGACACCTGGAGCATCGCCGGGCCGCTCAGGCCGCGGTGGGTGAACAACAGGTTTTCGCGGAACGACACGCCGTTGCAGCTGGCCATGCAGTCCAGCGATGTCCCCGACAACTCCGTGCACAGTGCTTTGAGTTGGGGCTCGGTGATGGTGAACGGCACCAGCCCGGCGCGGGTGGGCAGCAGTGCGTGGCCGAACTGCTTGGCCACCTGATAGCCGAAGCCGGTGGCGCCCAGGGTGGGAATCGACAGCCCACCGGTGGCGATCACCAGCGACTGACAGGCATAGGGGCCGGCGCTGGTGTGCAAACGGTAGCCGCCCTCGGTCTTTTCGATCCGTTCGATCTGCGTGTGCATGCGCAGTTCGGCGCCGGCCTGGGCGCACTCGGCCAGCAGCAGGTCGAGGATGTCGCTGGCCTTGTGGTCGCAGAACAGTTGGCCGAGCTTCTTCTCGTGGTAGGGCACGCCGTGCTTGCCCACCAGTTCGATGAAGTCCCACTGCGTGTAGCGGGCCAGGGCCGATTTGCAGAAATGCGCGTTGTGCGAGAGGAAGTTGCCCGGCTCGGTATACAGGTTGGTGAAGTTGCAGCGCCCACCACCGGACATGAGGATCTTCTTGCCCGGCTTGTTGGCATGGTCCAGCACCAGCACCCGCCGCCCACGATGGGCGGCGAGCTGGGCGCACATGAGGCCGGCAGCGCCGGCGCCGAGGACGATCACATCAAGGGTAGTCACGTCTAAATCCTTTGGCCGCGCTTACAGAATGCGCACTTTCAGGGCACGGCCCTTGATCTTGCCGCTGTTGAGGCGCTGCATCGCCGGCTTGGCCACGGCACGCTCCACCGCCACGAAGGCTTGGAAGTCGAAGATGGCGATCTTGCCGACCTGGGTGCCGGGAATACCGGCATCGCCGGTCAGCGCGCCGAGAATATCGCCTGGGCGCAGCTTGTCCTTGCGCCCGGCCGCGATGCACAACGTGCTCATCACCGGCAGCAGCGGCTCGCCACCCTTGTGCTTGAGGTTGTCGAGCTGCTCCCAACGCAGCGCCTGGCCTTGCAGCGCTTCGACGGCTTGCGCGCGATGGCCCTCGGCCGGCGCCACCAGGCTGATCGCCAGGCCTTTCTCGCCTGCGCGCCCGGTACGGCCGACGCGGTGCACGTGGATCTCGGCGTCGCGCGCCAGCTCCACATTGACGACCATGTCCAGGCCGTCGATGTCCAGGCCGCGAGCGGCCACGTCGGTGGCCACCAGCACCGAAATGCTGCGGTTGGCGAACATCGCCAGCACCTGGTCGCGGTCGCGCTGCTCCAGGTCGCCATGCAGCGCCTGGGCGACGATGCCCTTGCTGGTGAGGTGGGCGACCACGTCTTCGCACTGCTGTTTGGTGAAGCAGAAGGCTACGCACGACTGCGGACGATAGTGGCCGAGCACACGGGTCAGCGCTTCCAAACGCTGTTCGGGGGCAATCTCGACGAAGCGCTGCTCGATCTGGCTGTCGCTGTGCTGGCTCTGCACCTTGACCTGCTGCGGTTGGCGCATGAAGTTGGCGGCCAGTTGTTCGATACCGGCCGGGTAGGTGGCCGAGAACAGCAGGGTCTGGCGGCGTGACGGGGTCTTGCCGATGATCGCCGCGATGGCGTCGAAGAAGCCCATGTCGAGCATGCGGTCGGCTTCGTCGAGCACCAGGGTGTTGAGCCCGCTGAGCACCAGGGTGCCTTTGTCCAGATGCTGCTGGATGCGCCCAGGCGTGCCGACGATGATGTGCGCGCCATGCTCCAGCGAGGCGATCTGCGGGCCGAGCGAGACGCCGCCGCACAGGGTGAGGATCTTGATGTTGTCTTCGGCGCGGGCCAGACGGCGCAGTTCCTTGGCCACCTGGTCGGCCAGCTCGCGGGTCGGGCACAGCACCAGGGCCTGGCAGCCGAAGAAGCGCGGGTTGATCGGGTTGAGCAGGCCGATGCCGAAGGCGGCGGTCTTGCCGCTGCCGGTCTTGGCCTGGGCGATCAGGTCGAGCCCGCGCAGGATCACCGGCAGGCTCTGCGCCTGGATCGGCGTCATGGCGGTGTAGCCCAGCGCCTCCAGGTTGGCCAACATGGCGGTGGACAGCGGCAGTGTGGCGAAAGCGGTGGAGTCGGTGGTCACGGGGCGGGCCTGCGGTGCGAAGCGAAAAAAGTCGCACAGTCTACCAGCCCCGTCGCTTGGCGCCTAAGCCTCGATGTCCTGTTCCGGACGCCGTGCACGCCGTCCGTCCGTAGGCGACAACTGAAGGAAGATCGCAGCGGCCAGCATGGCCATCACGCCAATGGTCACGAAGGTCAGCTGGAAGGCCTCCAAAGTGGTTTCCACGGCGTCGCCGCTGCCGGTCGCAGTGAAACCGCCGAGCAACGCGCCGGCGCAGGCCACGCCCAGGCTCAGCGACAATTGCGCTACCACCGACAGCAGGCTGTTGCCGCTGCTGGCGCTGGCGTCGTCCAGGTCGATCAGCGTCACCGTGTTCATGGCCGTGAATTGCAGCGAGTTGATCGCGCCCAGTACCGCCAGGTGCGCCAGTAGAACGGGGTAGGGCGTATCGGCATCGACCAGGGCCAGGCTGGCCAGGCCCAGCCCGAGCAGGAAGGTGTTGCCGCTCAGCACCACGCGGTAGCCCAGGCGCTCGATCAACGGCCGTGCTATCCATTTGGCCAGCATCGCCGCCGCTGCCAATGGGATCATGCTCATCCCGGCCTCGACAGGCGAATAGCCCAGCGCCACCTGCAGCAGCAAAGGCACCAGGAACGGTAAGGCGCCGCTGCCTAGCCGCGCGAACAGGTTGCCGAGGATGCCGATGGCGAAAGTGCGCACGCGGAACAGGCTGGGCGAGAACAGCGGCTCCGGGTCACGCCCGGCGCGCAGCCAGTACGCGGCCAGGCAAGCCATGCCGGCGAACAGCAGCAACATTACGCGCAAGTGCGGCAAGTGCAGCTCGCCCAGGCCCTCCATGGCGACGGTGATGAGGACCATCGCTGCGCCGAACAACAGGAATCCAGGCCCGTCGAAGGTGGTGCGTTCGCTGCCGCGCAAGTCGGGAATCAGTTTCCACACCGCCCAGCAACCCAACGCGCCGACCGGCAGGTTGAGCAGGAAAATCCAGTGCCAGCTGAGGATTTCCACCAGCCAGCCGCCTACCGTCGGCCCCAGCAGTGGGCCGAGCAGGGCGGGGATGGTGATGAAGCCCATGATCCGCACCAGCTCCGAGCGCGGGTAGGCGCGCAGCACCACCAGCCGCCCCACCGGCAGCATCAGCGCACCACCCAAGCCCTGCACCACCCGTGCGCCGACCAGCATCGGCAAGGTGTTGGCGATGGCGCACAGCAGGGAGCCGATACTGAACAGCAGGATGGCGCTGAAGAAGATGCGCTTGGTGCCGAAGCGGTCGGCGATCCAGCCCGAGGCCGGAATCAGCAGGGCTACGGTGAGCATGTAGGCGATGATCACGCCCTGCATGCGCAGCGGGTCTTCGTTCAGCGAGCGGGCCATGGACGGCAGCGCGGTGTTGAGGATGGTGCCGTCGAGCGACTGCATGAAGAAGGCGATGGCGATCACCCAGGGAATCCAGCGGGCGGTGGTGGGGTCGAGCTGGATACGGTCGGGCATGGGGTCCTCGGTTATCAGGTCCGGGAGCGGCGGGGCTCGCACAGGTGCGCGCGTGCGGCAGGGCACGCTTCTTCAGGCCTACGAAAAGGCTGTGCAAGCTCTGACCCGCGCGCAGCGCAAATGACTCGATCTGCGCCTCGGCCAATTCTAGAGCACGGGTGTGATTGGATGAAAAGGTCGCGGCATTGGTCCACACCGCCCTGCGCTCGGTCATGGAGTGGAGTAGGCGGTAGCTTCGAGACCTTTCGTACCCTCAATTAGGAGCGGTACTACGACGCTATGCCGAGAGAAGTCTATCCAATAGGGCGTCCTATTTCCCTGAGACAAATCCTATGCACCTCACTACCGATGTCCATTCGCCATCGCTCGCCGATACCAAGCCCTTCGCGTCGCCAATGTTTTTCGTCGTCTCGCCTGTAAAACTGGTCTTGATGACGATCCTTGCCGGCCCCGTCTACTGGAGCTACTGGTACTACCGTAACTGGCGAAATTGTCGAGACAGCACTGGGGAGCGTATTTGGCCTATTGCGCGCACTTTGCTGGGCGGTTTGATGCTTTATTGCTTGCTGGCGCGGGTGGATCAACAACTGCGCCTCAGCGGCCGTCCCGCGACGATCTCGCCGATCTGGACGACCTGTGGGTTGGTAGCGATATTGGCAGCCCAAGTCTGGATCGTGCTCATGAGCACGGTGGTACCTGTCTTGATCGTAGGCGCTGCCCTATCGCTGATTCCAATGTACTGGTTAGTGGTGGGCATGCAGCGGGCTATCAACCGCGCTTGTGGCGATGATCAGGGCCTGAGCAACAGCCGGCTGACCGTCTGGAATGGGTTATGGATCGTGGTTTCTCTCCTGCCCCACATAGCACCATGGGTCATCGCTTGACCAGATCTGCAGAGGGATGAGCGAGTGCAAGCGCATGCGGCCGGGGAGCATTCACTCAAAACGCCCGGCATGGGCGCCGCAGCGTGCAGCTCCGTCAGCTGAACTGCTGAATGGAAAGAGCGCCGAAGCGCCCGTGCCAGTCATTTACGCAATCGGGGCTGCTTTGCAGCCCATCGCGGCTGAAGCCGCTTGTGTCTTCAAAGCAGCTAAATTCGAAGGTGAGAGGAGTGAGCGGCAGCTGTACCGCCGGGGTGCCCTGGAGCACGTGTAGGAGCCAAGCTGTCGCCCACTCTTCTCACTCTGGCCTTAAGCTCGAACAGTTGACTGAGTCCGACCTCGAACAACAAGCGGGAGCTAAGCCAGAGTGATCTCTCACTTCTGAGCCTAGAGAATTTATTCATGTCTGCCTATGCCGGAATCGATGTTTCTAAAGCGACGTTGCAGATTGCCCTGCATCCCCAAGCCGATGATCTCTCTGTAGCCAACACGCCTGAAGGGCTGGCGAGTGCCATGGATTACTTCAAAGCGCACGACGTCCATCGCGTGCTTGTGGAAGCCACAGGCGGTTATGAGAAGTTGGCGGTGAGGTTGCTGGCGGGTGCTGGCTTCAAAGTTCAGCGCGTCAATCCTGTACGTGCCCGCTCGTATGCGCTTTCAATGAACAAGCGCGCCAAGACTGACAAAATCGATGCTCGTATCCTGGCACGGTTCGCTGCCAACCTTGACGAAGAGCCCTGCTGCCAGCCCGACGCAGACCGCGAGGAGTTGACCCAGCTGGTCAATCAGCGCGAAAGCCTGGTCCAGCAACGCGACGACAATCGACGCCGGATCAAACAGGCCGACTCGGCGTTCGTGCAGCAGACCTACAAGACGCTTGAGGTGCAGCTGCAGATGCTGATCAAGTCCTGCAATAAACAGATCGCTCAGCAGACGCAAAAGATAAATGCTCAACTGCTGGAGCAATTGAAAGTGATCAAAGGGATAGGTCCCGTCACGATTGCCAGCCTGTTCTGTTACTTGCCCGAATTAGGCGATCTGAACCGCAAACAGGTAGGTGCCTTGGTCGGAGTTGCGCCTTACAACAACGACAGTGGCACCAAGAGTGGTAAGCGCAGCATTTACGGCGGCAGGGCGAAATTACGACGGGCAGCGTACATGAGCGTACTGGTGATGGTGCGCCATAACCCGGACTTCAAAGCGCGCTATGAACGACTGTGTAACCGTGGCAAAGCAAAGAAGGTAGCGTTGGTGGCGTGCATGAGAGTCTTGTTGGTGAGGCTCAACGCAATGGTCAGGGATGGTACGCCGTGGCGAGATCAGCCTGTGTGACGGCGCCTGTTCAGGGCGTTTTCAAGATGAAAACGCCTGGAACATGACCGCTGATCGGTGGCAGGTGAAAGACAGTTGGCTCCTACAGGTTGGAGTGCTCTCTTGAAATACGCGCTATTTCCTGTGGGAGCGGCCGGTTCGGCGCTTCGATCAGCCGCGATGGGCTACAAAGCAGCCCCGATGAACGCTATTTCGGCTTAACCAACTGGTCTTGCGCCGAAGCGCTCCTTTTCATTCACCCATCAGCGTCAACCAATCGTCATCAAACTCGCATTCCCTCCCGCCGCCGCGGTATTGACGCTCACCGCGCGCTCGATCACCAAGCGCTCCAGTGCGATCTGCGTCTCACCCGACGATAACCCGTGCACGCCGACGATGGCACCGCCGCGCTTGGCCACCTGTTCGCAGACGGCGCGCAGTTGGTCGCTGTCGCCGTGGTGCAGGACGGCGTCGAAGGCGACTTCGTCCTTGTGCCAGTCGGCCACCAGCTTGACCTTGCCTTGCACGTCCTTCGGCAGGCGGGCGCGCAGGGCCTTGCCCGGCTCGCCGTCGAGCCATACGGCCGAACTGCCCACCGCCAGCACCGCCGCCAATTGGCTGAGCAGGTCCTGTTCGTTGTCGGCCAGGCACAGCACGTGCTCGCGCGGCAGGATGGTGTAGCTGTTGCGCTCGCCGGTCGGGCCGGGCAGCAGGCGGGTCACACCGCTTTGCGACTGCTGGGCGAACTGCTCGCAGACCTCGACCAGTTCAGGCTGGTTGCTGCTGGCCCACGCCTTCAGGGCGTGCAGCGGCTTGAGCAGTTGCTGGCGCAGGGCGTCGTCGGCCTGGCCGGTGGCGTCGGTACGCTCGAAGTGGCGGGCGACGGCATCGGCCGGGCGCGTGGAGAGCAGGCGATACAGGTACAGCGGGCCACCGGCCTTGGGCCCGGTGCCCGACAGGCCTTCGCCGCCGAAAGGCTGCACGCCGACCACGGCGCCGACGATGTTGCGGTTGACGTACAGGTTACCAGCGTGGACGTTGTCCACCACCTTGGCGATGGTCTCGTCGATGCGGGTGTGCACGCCCAGGGTCAGGCCGTAGCCGGAAGCGTTGATCTGCTCGATCAGCGCCTCGAGGTTGCGCCGGTTGTAGCGCACCACGTGCAGCACCGGACCGAAGATTTCCCGTTGCAGTTCGTCGAGGCTGTCCAGCTCGATCAGCGTCGGCATCACGAAGGTGCCGCGCTTGCACTCGGCGGCATCGGCGATGGCCACCTGGTACACCGTGCGGCCTTTCTCGCGCATGCCTTGGATGTGCTTCTCGATGCCGGCCTTGGCTTCGGCGTCGATCACCGGGCCGATGTCCACCGACAGGCGCTCCGGGTTGCCCAGACGGCTTTGCGCCATGGCCCCTTTGAGCATGTCGATCACACGGTCCGCGCAGTCCTCCTGCAAGCACAGCACGCGCAGGGCCGAGCAGCGCTGGCCGGCGCTGTCGAAGGCCGAAGAGACCACATCGACCACCACCTGCTCGGTGAGCGCGGAGGAGTCTACGATCATCGCGTTCTGCCCGCCGGTTTCGGCGATCAGCGGAATGGGCCGGCCCTGGGCGTCCAGGCGCCCGGCGATGTTGCGTTGCAGCAGGCGGGCGACTTCGGTGGATCCGGTGAACATCACGCCCTTGACCCGCTCATCGCCCACCAGGCGAGCGCCGACGGTTTCGCCGCGGCCTGGCAGCAATTGCAGCACGCCCGCAGGAATACCGGCTTCGAGCAGCAGGCGCACGGCCTGTGCGGCGACCAGCGGGGTCTGTTCGGCGGGCTTGGCCAGCACCGGGTTGCCGGCGGCCAGGGCCGCGGCGACCTGGCCGGAGAAGATCGCCAGCGGGAAGTTCCAGGGGCTGATGCAGACCACCGGGCCCAGCGGGCGGGTGTCGGCATTGCTCAGGTCGGTACGTGCCTGCAGCGCGTAGTAGCGCAGGAAGTCCACGGCTTCGCGCACTTCGGCGATGGCGTTGGCGAAGGTCTTGCCGGCTTCGCGGGCGAGCAGGCCCATCAGCGGCTGGATGTCGGCTTCCATGGCGTCGGCGGCGCGTTCCAGGATCGCGGCGCGCTCTGCCGGTGGCGTGGCCTGCCAGATCGGCGCGGCGTTGATCGCGCACTGGATGGCGTTGTCCACGTCGGCCACCGTGGCTTCCTGGACCTTGCCGACCACGTCGCGATGGTCGGACGGGTTGAGCACATCAGCCGGTGCTTCCTGGCTGGCCTCGCAACCCAGCATGGGCGCGGCTTGCCAGTCGTGGTGCGCGGTCGACAGCAGCGCGCAGGACAGCGAAGCCAGACGGTGTTCGTTGGCCAGGTCGATGCCGGCCGAGTTGGCCCGCTCGCTGCCGTACAGGTCGCGCGGCTGCGGGATGCGCGGGTGCGGCAGGCCGATGCTGCCTTCCTGGGTGGCCATGCGCTCGATGCTGGCGACCGGATCGGCGACCAGTTCCTGGATCGAGATCGAGTGGTCGGCGATGCGGTTGACGAACGAGGTATTGGCGCCGTTTTCCAGCAAGCGACGAACCAGGTAGGCCAGCAGCGTTTCATGGGTGCCGACCGGCGCGTAGACGCGGCAGGGGCGGTTGAGCTTGCCGTCGGCGATCTTGCCCACCACTTGCTCGTACAGCGGTTCGCCCATGCCGTGCAGGCACTGGAATTCGTACTGACCGGGGTAATAGTTCTGGCCGGCGATCTGGTAGATGGCCGACAGGGTGTGGGCGTTGTGGGTGGCGAACTGCGGGTAGATCGCTTCCGGCACCGCCAGCAGCTTACGGGCGCAGGCGACGAAGGAGACGTCGGTGTAGACCTTGCGGGTGTAGACCGGGTAGCCCTCCAGGCCTTCGACCTGGGCGCGCTTGACCTCGCTGTCCCAGTAGGCGCCCTTGACCAGGCGGATCATCAGACGGTGGCGGCTGCGCTTGGCCAGGTCGATGACGTAGTCGATCACGTACGGGCAGCGCTTCTGATAAGCCTGGATGACGAAGCCGATGCCGTTCCAGCCTGCCAATTGCGGTTCGAAGCACAGGCGCTCGAGCAGGTCGAGTGACAGCTCCAGGCGGTCGGCCTCCTCGGCATCGATGTTCAGGCCGATATCGTATTGCTTGGCCAGCGCGGTCAGCGCCAGCAGGCGCGGGTACAGCTCTTCCATGACCCGCTCGTATTGCGCACGGCTGTAGCGCGGGTGCAGGGCCGAGAGCTTGATGGAGATGCCCGGGCCTTCATAGATGCCGCGGCCATTGGAGGCTTTGCCAATGGAATGGATGGCCTGTTCATAAGACGCCAGGTACTTCTGCGCGTCGTGCTCGGTCAGTGCGGCTTCGCCGAGCATGTCGTAGGAGTAGCGGAAGCCCTTGGACTCGAAACGCGTGGCGTTGGCCAGGGCCTCGCCGATGGTTTCGCCAGTGACGAACTGCTCGCCCATCAGGCGCATGGCCATGTCGACGCCCTTGCGGATCATCGGCTCGCCGCTCTTGCCGATGATGCGGGTCAGCGAGGAGGTCAGGCCCGATTCGTTGTGGGTCGAAACCAGCTTGCCGGTCAGCAACAGGCCCCAGGTGGCGGCGTTGACGAACAGCGAGGGGCTATTGCCCAGGTGCGGCTGCCAGTTGCCGGTGCTGATCTTGTCGCGGATCAGGGCATCGCGGGTGCCTTTGTCGGGGATGCGCAGCAGGGCTTCGGCCAGGCACATCAGCGCCACACCTTCCTGGGACGACAGCGAGAATTCCTGCAGCAGGCCCTGCACCACACCGGCACGGCCGCTGGCACTCTTCTGGTTGCGCAGCTTCTCGGCGATGCCGGCGGCCATCTTGTTGGTGGCTTCGGCCTGGGTGCTGGTCAGGCGCGCCTGTTCCAGCAACATGGGCACCATTTCCTGTTCGGGGCGGCGGTAAGCGGCAGTGATGGCCGAGCGCAGCACCGATTGCGGCAGGATGCTTTCGGCGAACTCCAGGAAGCATTGATGGTTGTGCTCGGCAGGCAATTCGCCGATGTCTTCGGCCAGTGCCGCGACATGGCCGTTGAGGTCCTGCAGGGTGGCGCCACCCTCTAGCTTCTCCAGGTAATTGAAGATGGCCTGTTTGATCAGCCAGTGCGGTGTGCGGTCGATGGACTGCGCAGCGCTTTTGAGTCGCTCACGGGTAGGGTCGTCGAGTTTGACCCCGAGGGTGGTGGTCGCCATTTCTTGTCCTCATTATTGCCACGGCGTGGCTTGTGCAGGCGGCAAGATTAGCGCCAAGGCCGAGCGAGGTGCAACCGGGTGCAACCTGAATTTTCAAGGGAAAAGGGTGCTGTTCGTCTGACTGAACGACGACATGCCTAAAAACGGCGGAAAGATGTCGGTTTGCGGCGCATGTTCTGAAAACGTGCACGGATAAGGGGCCAAATGCGCGAGGCATTTTCAGAAAAATCTGAAGGTGCAACTGTCAAGTGAAAAACGGTTGCGCCCGCTTCGAGTTGTCACCTAGGATTCGCGGCCTGGGTGCAACCGTGCCATCACGGTTCGCTGTTTCCATAACAACAAACACCAGGACACTACATGAGCAATCCACTCACTATCACGTTCGTGATCTACATCGCGGCGATGGTACTCATAGGCCTGGCGGCCTATCGCGCCACCAACAACCTTTCCGATTACATCCTTGGCGGTCGCAGTCTGGGCAGCGTCGTCACCGCACTGTCGGCTGGCGCCTCGGACATGAGCGGCTGGCTGCTGATGGGCTTGCCGGGCGCGATCTACATGTCGGGCCTGTCGGAAATCTGGATCGCCATCGGCCTGACCGTCGGCGCCTATCTGAACTGGCTGTTCGTCGCCGGTCGTCTGCGTGTGCAGACCGAGTACAACGGCGACGCCTTGACCCTGCCCGATTACTTCTCCAGTCGCTTCGAAGACCGCAGCGGCTTGCTGCGGATCATTTCGGCGGTGGTGATCCTGGTGTTCTTCACCATCTACTGCGCTTCGGGCATCGTCGCCGGTGCGCGGCTGTTCGAAAGCACCTTCGGCATGCCGTATGAAACGGCGCTGTGGGCCGGTGCGGCGGCGACCATCGCCTACACCTTCCTGGGCGGCTTCCTGGCGGTCAGCTGGACCGACACCGTGCAGGCCTCGCTGATGATCTTCGCGCTGATCCTCACACCGATCATCGTGCTGCTTTCCACGGGCGGCATCGACACCACCTTCCTGGCCATCGAAGCGCAGAACCCGGCCAACTTCGATCTGCTCAAGGGCGCCACGTTCGTCGGCATCATTTCGCTGATGGGTTGGGGCCTGGGCTACTTCGGCCAGCCACACATCCTGGCGCGCTTCATGGCCGCCGACTCGGTGAAATCCATCGCCAAGGCCCGGCGCATCTCCATGACCTGGATGATCCTGTGCCTGGCCGGTACCTGCGCCGTGGGCTTCTTCGGCATCGCCTACTTCTCGGCCCACCCCGAAGTGGCAGGTCCGGTCACGGAAAACCCGGAGCGGGTCTTCATCGAACTGGCGAAGATCCTCTTCAATCCCTGGATCGCGGGCGTGTTGTTGTCGGCGATCCTGGCCGCGGTGATGAGCACCCTGAGCTGCCAGTTGCTGGTGTGCTCCAGTGCGCTGACCGAAGATTTCTACAAAGCCTTCCTGCGCAAGGGTGCCTCGCAGCGTGAGCTGGTCTGGGTCGGTCGCGCGATGGTGCTGGCCGTGGCGCTGATCGCCATCGCCATGGCCGCGAACCCGGAAAACCGCGTGCTGGGCCTGGTGGCCTATGCCTGGGCAGGCTTCGGCGCCGCCTTCGGTCCGGTGGTGCTGATTTCGGTACTGTGGAAGGGCATGACCCGCAACGGCGCCCTGGCCGGCATCGTGATCGGTGCGGTCACGGTCATCGTCTGGAAGCAGATCGATCCGTGGGGTCTGTACGAAATCATCCCGGGCTTCCTGCTGGCCAGCGTCGCTATCGTTCTGGTGAGCAAGATGGGTCGTCCTTCGAACGACATGCTGTCGCGCTTCGAAGCGGCCGATGCGGCGTATCACGGCGGCAAATGATGCGTTGTGGATGCCCGGCCGCGCGCCGGGCATCGTTTGCGCGCGGTCGTTCTACCGGGTGATTGGCCGTCGCCAACTCATCCACCGCGTGCTCGCCAGGCCTGACGCCACCTGCGCGAAGCGGTAGACTTGCCGCCTTCGCAGGAGTCGCCATGAACTATCGTCACGCCTTCCACGCCGGCAACCACGCCGACGTTTTCAAACACATCGTGCTCACCCGCCTCATCGCCTTGATGTCGCGCAAGGAGCAGCCGTTCGCCTACCTCGATACCCATGCCGGCCTAGGCCTGTATGACCTGCACGGCGACCAGGCCAGCCGCACCGGCGAATACCTCGAAGGCGTCGCGCGGCTGTGGGGCCGCGACGACCTGCCCGAGGTGGCGGCCGATTACCTGCGCGTGATCAAGCGCCTCAATCCCGAGGGTGAGCTACGCTACTACCCAGGCTCTCCCGAGTTGGCCCGTCGGCTGATGCGCCAGCAGGACCGTGCCTTGCTCAACGAGAAACACCCCGAAGACGGACCGTTGCTCAAGGACAACATGAAGAAAGACCCGCGCGTGGTCGTGCACCTGGGCGAAGGTTGGCACGTGCCGCGGGCCTTGCTGCCGGTGCAGGAAAAACGCGCCATCATGCTCATCGATCCGCCGTTCGAGCAGGCCGACGAACTCAGGCGCTGCACCCAGGCAATGAAGGAAGCCATCGGGCGCATGCGCCAGACCGTGGCGGCCATCTGGTACCCGATCAAGGACCAGCGTGCGCTCACCCGTTTCTACCAGGACCTCACCAGCACCGGTGCGCCCAAGCTGTTGCGCGTCGAACTGTATGTACACCACCAGGACAGCCCGCAGGGCTTGAACGGCTCGGGCCTGGCCATCGCCAACCCGCCCTGGGGCCTTGAGGACGAGTTGCGCGGCCTGTTGCCGTGGCTGGCGCAAGAGCTCGAACAGACCGCCGGCAGTTGGCGCATGGACTGGCTGATCGCCGAATGACGCTGGCTTGTGCGGCGCCTCTGCAGGTTCATGACAAGGTGCTACATGGATACCGCCGCTAGGGCCAGCCCTCATTGTTTGCGTTATAATCCCGCGCTTTAGCCGCCGCCGGCCATTGCCGCCCGCAGCGCATTTTTTACCGATTGAAGAGGCGAGTCCCTTGGCATTGACGATTCTTGGCCTGTCCGGCGCCCTTAGCCATGACCCTTCCGCGGCGTTGTACATCGACGGCAAGCTGGTCGCCGCCGCCGAAGAAGAGCGCTTCGTGCGTGACAAGCATGCGAAGAACCGCATGCCCTACGAGTCGGCGAAGTTCTGCCTGGAGCAGGCCGGCATCAAGCCGTCCGACGTCGATGTGGTGGCCATTCCCTTCGCTCCCATCAGCCTGTTCGGCAAGGCCCGCTGGCACTACGCCAAGCGCTACTGGTACGCCCCGGATCGCGCACTGGACGCTCTGCTCATGGGCAACCGGCGCTACAAGCGCTACCGCAAGAAGATCGTCTGGTGCCTGGAGCAACTGGGCTTCGATCCGAAGAAGATCAAGATCGAGCCGGTCGAGCACCACTTGGCGCACGCCTCCAGCGCCTACCACTGCTCAGGCTTCAAGGAAAAGACCGCGATCCTCGGCATCGACGGCAAGGGCGAATACGCCACCACCTTCTTCGGCTACGGCGAAAACGGCAAGATCCACAAGATCAAGGAGTTCTTCGACCCCGATTCGTTGGGCGGCCTGTATGGTGCGATCACCGAGTTCCTGGGCTTCGAAATGCTCGACGGCGAGTTCAAGGTCATGGGCATGGCGCCTTACGGCGATGCCAGCAAGTACGACTTCTCGCGTCTGGCCAGCTTCGAAAACGGCGAACTGGTGATCAACACCGAGTACGCCAACGTGATCGGCCTGCGCCGCCATAAAGAGAAGGGCAAGGGTTTCTACTTCTCGCCCAAGCTGATCGAGTGGCTGGGGCCCAAGCGCGAAGGCGACATCGCCGACGAGCCGTACATCCACTATGCCGCCAGCATGCAGGCGTTGTTCGAGAAGCTGGCGTTGCAGATGATCGACCACTACCTGGGCGACGTGCTGCGCGAAACCGGCAAGCTGGCCTTCGCCGGCGGTTGCGCGCTGAACGTCAAGCTGAACCAGAAGATCATCGCCCGGCCGGACGTGAAGGAGCTTTTCGTCCAGCCCGCCTCCGGCGATGCCGGCACTGCGGTGGGCGCTGCCGCCTACATATCGCATGCCCGCGGCGTGCCGGTGGAGAAGATGGAACATGTCTACCTCGGCCCTGCGTACTCCAACGAAGACGTCATCGCCGCCTGTGCGCGCCACCCCAGCGCGCCGAAGTGGCGCAAGATCGACGACATGCCCCAGCGCATCGCCAAGATCATGGTCGACGGCAACCCGGTGGCCTGGTTCCAGGGGCGCATGGAGTTCGGCCCGCGGGCGTTGGGCGGCCGCTCCATCGTCGGCTGCCCGAGCGTGCCGGACGTGGCCAACCGTATCAACGAGCAGATCAAGTTCCGCGAACGCTGGAGGCCCTTCTGCCCGTCGATGCTCGACACCGTCGCCCCGCAGATGATCAAGATCGACCATCCGGCGCCGTTCATGACCTTCACCTTCGAAGTCGCCGAAGAATGGAAGACCCGCGTGCCGGAAGTGGTGCACGAAGACGGCACCTCCCGTGCCCAGGTGCTCAAGCGCGAATACAACCCGCGCTACTACGACATGATGAAGGCCCTCGAAGACCTGACCGGCAACGGTGTGTCGCTGAACACCTCGCTCAACCGCCGTGGTGAGCCGATGATCTGCTCGCCCACCGATGCGCTGAACATGTTCTATGGTTCTGATCTGCAGTACCTGATCATGGAAGACATTCTGGTGGTCAAGGACGGCGCCGCCGCGTATGACCAGCCGCTCTGAACGTCGCGTCCTGCAGTTCTGCCATGGCTACGACGGCCCGTTTCTGGACTGCGCACGGCAATACGCCAGCCTGTTCCAGGGGCGCGGCTATCGGGTCACCACGGTCTTTCTGACCGGCCGTGCCGACCCTGCCGTGGCAGCGGGCTGCGCGTCCGACGAAGTGCTGTTCCTCGAGTTCAGTTCCAGGGCCGTGCGCGGCCTGAAACTGGGCGCGATGGCGGCGCTGCGCAAGATCGTCGCGCAGCGGGCCTTCAGCTTCTGCATCGCCCACCGTTTCAAACCCATCTATGTCGCCTTGCTGGCCACGTCGCTGCCGGTGGTCGGTGTGCACCACGCCTTCGGCGATTATCAGCGCAAGGGCCGGCGTCTGTTCGCCAACCTGTTTCGCAAGCGCCTGAGCCTGCTCGGCGTATCGAACGCAGTGCGCGACGACATACGCCGCTGCCTGCCCGCCTGGCCAGCCGAGCGCATCCAAACCTTGTACAACCGCATCGACGTAGCCGCATTGCGAGCGACACTGCTGCCACGCGAGGCGGCGCGCGAGGCGCTGGGTCTGGACGCACAGGCATGGATCGTCGGCAATGTCGGCCGTCTGCACCCGGACAAGGATCAGGCGACCCTGCTACGCGGCTTTGCCCGCGCCTTGCCGGGGCTGCCGAGTGGCGCGCGCGTGGCGGTGCTGGGCAAGGGTCGGCTGGAAGCGCGCCTCAAGGCGCTGGCCGTGGAATTGGACATCGGCGAGCGGGTCGATTTTCTCGGCCAGGTGGTCGAAGCCCGGCGCTATTTTCAGGCTTTCGACGCGTTCGCCCTGAGTTCGGACCATGAGCCGTTCGGCATGGTCCTGCTCGAAGCCATGGTAGCCGGCGTACCGCTGGTGGCAACGTCCTGTGGCGGTGCACTGGAAGTGGTCGAGGGGGTTGGCGAGCTGTTTCCCCTGGGCGACATCGAACAACTGGCCACCGCCCTGCAGCGCCTTGGCGAGCTGAGCGATGCGCAGCGCCAAGCCTGCGCCGCCGCCATGTTGCAGCGTCTGCTGCAGCGTTTCTCCGATCAGGCCGTGCGCGAGGCGTTCTGGCTGTTGCCCCAGATCCAGACCTTGGAGTCCGCCCGCTGATGCTCAACGCCATCGCAGCCTTTCGCGAACGCGGCTGGACCCCGATCGACGCCGAGACTTATGCCCAGGCCTGGTATCGTTACGGTGGCAGCGTCGCCACCCATCCTTTGGTAGTGACCCAGCTGGCCGAGCTGGCGCAGATTCCCGTGCGCTATCTGGGCTGGTATCAAGGTGCTGAGTTGCGGGCCGCCATCCCGACCTGGGGTCGCCACCTGGCGCTGTCCAAGGACGTGCTCAAGCGCCACGGCAAGAAAGGCCTGTTCGATCTGGGCAACGCTGAAATCATCCTGCCCGCTGCGACTCAGGCGGCAGCGCCTTTGCGCCATGCCGCGCGTTATCTGTCGGAGCTCAACCAAGACCGTTTCGTCGGGCTCAAGCCGCAGCCCGAGCAACTGGCCATGGCTCGCGCGCACGAAGATCTGTCGAAGAAATTCCGTTACAACCAGCGCCGCGAGTTGCGTCTGCTGGAAGAGGCGGGCGGGCAGGTGTTGCCGATCACCGACTACGCCTCCAGTGAAATCGCCGCCATGTACTGCGATCTGTTCCAGCGCCGCTGGGGCTTCGCGGCCACGGGGGCCGAACGCATGGGTGAGGTGATCGAACGCCTGCGCGCATTGCTGATTGGCTCGGTGCTGTTGCTCGACGGTAAAGCCATCGCCATTCAGTTGGTGTATCGGGTCGAGTCTCCCGACTGGGTCAGCGTGGAATACGTCAACGGCGGTGTCGATCCCGAAACAAAAGCCTTCAGCCCCGGCAGCGTCTTGAGCTTTCTGAACACCCAGGCCGCCTGGGCGGACGCCAAGGCGCGCGACAAGACCCTGCGCTTCTCGTTTGGGCGCGCCGATCGCGAATACAAGGACCGTTGGTGCACGTCGGTACCGGTGTTGCAGTCATGAGCCGCAAACAGGCGCTGCTCAAACGCCATCGTCGCAACAAGCGCGTGGGGTTGCTTGTCGCGTTGGTCGTGCTGTGTGCGACGGGCCTGGCAGTGGCTTGGTGGCTGCCCCTGGTCTTGCTGCCTATGCTCTGGATCGCCCACGAGGCCTGGTTCGCCGACCACCTGTTCTACGCTCCGCATGACGACTACGTGTACGACTTTGCGCCGTCTTGCGAGGTGGCAGGCGTCAGCCTGGTAGCGGGACGACTGGAATTGCCGCCGCTGCACCTGCACGGCGACGAGACCCTGGTGCTGCAGGTCGGCCTGCGTGCCAGCTGGCTGGGCAGATTGTTCGACCCTGGCGTACGACTACGCGGTGGCGGTGTAGACGACCTGCAGATGTTCGAGCGTGGTGTGCGTGGCTTGCGCTATCTCAACCTCAGTGGCTGCGACCAGGCCTTGGCCGAAGGCGCGCTCCACGTGAACGGGCGTTTCTGTCGGACAGTCGGGCAGCCACGACTCTGGGTGTTCCGTCAGCGCGATGCCCGCCAGCAACGAGTGATGGTCATCGCGCCGCATGCCGACGACGCTGAACTGGCAGCCTACGGGCTGTACAGCCAGGCCAGCGAAAGCTGGATCGTCACCCTGACCGCTGGCGAAATCGAAGCCGAACACTACCAACGCATGGGGCTGGCCCGTGCCGACGCCGCTCGTCTCAAGGGGCGGCTACGCGCCTGGGACAGCCTGGCAGTGCCGCGCTGGGCAGGCGTGCCAGAGGCGCACTGCGTGCAGTTGGGCTATTTTTGCCTGCAGTTGCCCGCCATGCGCCAGACGCCGGACCAGCCGTTTGCTTCGCGCGAAGCCGAGCTGACCGACACCCGCCTGTTCCGCCAATTCAACACGCTGGCCCTGCCGGGCGACGATGGCGTGCCGACCTGGAACAACTTGCTGGCCGATCTCCGTGCATTGCTGCTTCGCGCGCGTCCGCAAGTCATCGTGCTACCCCATCCGGTGCTCGACCCGCATCCCGACCATGTCTGCGCGCAGCAGGCGGTTCGCGAGGCGCTGCAAGGTCTGGAATGGCAGCCGCAGATGGTGCTGGGTTACGCCAATCACCTGCATGACAACGACCGCTGGCCAATGGGCGACAGTGGCGCCGGCGTGGCCTTGCCACCGGTGTTGCAGCGCCAGGCCATGGGGCAACCGTACAGCCTGTGTCTGCCGACGGCGTTGCAGCATGACAAGGCGATGGCGTTGGGCATGATGCACGACTTGCAACCGCGCCTGCCGTTCAAACGCCGCCTGCGTCGGCTGATTCAGCGTGGCCTGGCTGGGCGTCGCGAGTCTGCCTACGGCGAGAACGAGTTCTTCCGTAAAGCAGTGCGCCGACATGAGCTGTTCTGGATCCTCGAACCCTCCGGGCATTCAGGCGATACCCACCACGAGTAGCAAGGCTATGCACTTACCTACCCCCAGTATCCTGTTCATCATTCCCTATTTCGGGCAATGGCCGTTCTGGATGCCGTTTTTCCTGGAAAGCTGCCGGCGCAACCCAGATGTCGACTGGCTGCTGTTCACCGATTGTGGCGTACCCGAGGGTCTGCCGAGCAACGTGCGCATCGAGCCCATCGACTACGAGAGCTACTGCCGGCTGGTCTCGCGCCGGCTCGATATCCACTTCGCGCCGGTCAACGCCTATAAACTGTGCGACCTCAAGCCCGCATTGGGCTACATCCATGAGGAGTATCTGCACGGCTACGACTTCTGGGCCTTTGGCGACCTCGATCTGGTATACGGCGAGCTGCGTGCCTATTTCACCAATCAGCGCTTGGCCAGCCGCGATTTCTTCTCTACCCATGAACGTCGTGTGGCCGGCCATCTGTGCCTGATTCGCAACACCGACTGCAAGCGTTCGCTATTCATGAACATGCCCGATTGGCGCGAGCGTTTTTGCGACGAGACCCACCATGCGCTCGACGAAGGCGCCTTCAGCCGTTTGTTCGTGCGCCGCAAGAATCTACCCAGACCGTTGTTCAACTTGCTCGGCCAATTGAACCCTTTGCGCCGACGCAGCGAGTTCGTCGAAGCCTACAGCACACCGAACGGGTGCATCGCCTGGCACGACGGTAGCCACAGCTTTCCCAAGCGCTGGTACTGGCGCGAGGGGCGGGTGAGCAACGACCTGGATGATCAGCGGCTCTATCCCTATTTCCATTTCGCCTGTTGGAAACGCAACCAATGGTCGAAGCAGGCACCGCCCACTGCACGCGAAGTTCGCCGAATAGCGGCCTCGGCGCGCTGGATCATCACGGACCGGGGTTTCCATCAGGACGGCTTATGAGACAACGTTACAAAGTCCTGCAATTGCAGCCGGACTACAACATCAAGCAGCACGACTTCGCCGATCTCGCCGAACAGGTTTTCAAGGCCCTGCCAAAGGAGCGTTACGAAACCACCATGGCGTTTCTCAAAGGCAGGCCCGAAGCCGGTCAGCCGGTCAGTCGCGCTGATCGTTCGGTGTACTTCGAGTTTTCCGACAGCGCCCTCAAAGGCATGCGCCTAAAGGCGCTCTGGCAGCTGTTCAGGTTCTGCCGTCGGGAGCGCTTCGACGTGGTGATCTGCAACCGCTTCAAGCCGGTCAACATGATGCTGCAGCTCAATCGCTGGCTGAAAATCCCTTTGTGCATCGGGATTTCCCATGGGTTCGGCGAATACGACCGTCTCTATCGACGTCGGCAAACCCGCCGTCTGATCGACCAGCGCTGGCAGTTCGTCGGTGTATCGCCAGCAGTCAGGCAGTACCTGCTCGATTGCAAATGCGGTTTCACCGGGGGCAATACCCACGGCATCACCAACGCCATCGATATCGACCAGGCCGAATGCCTGCAGCTGTCACGCAGCGAGGCCCGGGCACAGCTGGGGCTGCCACACGACGTGCGCCTGATCGGTGCGCTGGGCCGGCTCGTCCCTATCAAGGGGCACACCTACCTGATCCAGGCCTTCGCCACGCTCAAGGACAAATACCCCCAGGCGCAGGTGGCGATCATCGGCGCAGGCCGCGAGCAGGCTCGACTACAAACCGAGATCGAGCGCTTGGGCCTGGCGGGGCGCGTGCATCTGCTGGGGTTTCGCGAGAATGCCTTGCAGTACGTGCGCGCCTTCGACCTGTGGACCATGCCGTCGCTGGCAGAAGGCCTTGGCCTGGCGCTGCTCGAAGGCATGAGCGGGCATCTGCCGGTCATCGCCAGCGACGTACCGGCGATGCTGCCGCTGATCCAGGGCGCGGGCGGGCTTGCGGTGAAACCCGCCGATGTCGCCAGCCTCGCCGGCGCGCTGGACAGTTATCTGGCCCTCGATGATCAGACCCTGCGCGCCAAAGGCGAACAGGCCTACCGATACCTGACCCATGAACACGACATCGATGTCTTCCGCCAGCAATACCTGCGGTTGATCGAGTCGGGTCTGCACGCCCCCAAGGAAACGCAATGAATACCCATCGACCGTTGGTTACGGTAATCATCGCCTCCTACAACCATGGCCCCTACATCGAGCAGAGCATCCTCAGTGTGCTGGGCCAGACCTATTCCAACATCGAACTGTTGGTGATCGACGACGGCTCGACCGACGACAGCGTCGAGCGCATCCAGCGCCTGCAGGCGCAGCACGGCTTCGATTTCCGTGTACAGCGCAACCAGGGCCTGACCCATACGCTCAACGCTGCCGTCGAGCGTGCCCGTGGCGAGCTGGTGGCACCGTTCGGTTCCGACGATGTGATGTTGCCCGAGCGCATTGCCATACAAGTCGAGTACATGGCCGACAAGCCGGAGGTCGGCATCTGCTGTGGCAACATCGAGTTGATCGATGCGCAGGGCAACCTGTTTCCGGAGGAGCGTCAGCGGCGGGACATCGCTTTTCGACGTATGGACTTCGAAGACATGTTTCTCGAGCGCAAGGCCTATCCGCCGGCGCCAACGTTGCTGTTCCGTCGCCAGGCACTGCTGGAGGTAGGCGGCTTCGATCCGCAGATCCGCTTGGAAGACTTGCTGATCGAGCTGAAAATCACCCATGCCGGATATTTCATCGATGGTTTGAACGTGGTGATGGCGCGCTATCGCAAGCATGCGACCAACTCCTACAAGAACCATCGCTTCATGATCGACAACATTCTGCGCACCTACGCGCTGTTCCAGGATCATCCGGCTTACGAACAGGTCAAGTTCAAGGCCCTGAATTCGATGTTCCTCAAGGTGGCCAATCGCGACCGTCAACTGGCTCGCGAACTGCTGGCCCAGATTCCCTTGCGTGCCTTTACGCGCAAGACCTGGCGAGGGCTGGGACGGTTGTATTTCTCGCCGCTCGAACGGCACTGAACGGAGGGCGCGGCAGTGGGTTGGTGGTCACGTTTCAAGGAAAAACGCGCCAAGCGCGCGATTCGCAAGTTGCCGGCGAACCAACGGGGTCAGGCACGCTTCGCCGCACGCTATCCGCAATATGCGTTCGGTGCGGGCAGCTACGGCATACCGCAGATCCACGACTGGCAGGAGGGGTCTACCTTGAGCATCGGGGCCTATTGCTCGATCGCCGAAGGCGTGCAGATCTTTCTCGGCGGCCATCATCGTACCGACTGGGTCAGCACCTATCCCTTTCCAGCCATGTTCGAGGAGGCGGCGCATATCCAGCGCTATGCGGTCAGCCGTGGTGATGTAGTGATCGGCAACGATGTCTGGCTGTGTTCGGGCTGCAGCATCCTCTCTGGCGTGACGGTCGGCGACGGCGCGGTGATCGGTGCAGGCGCCGTGGTTACCCGCGACGTGCCGCCCTATGCCGTGGTCGGCGGCAATCCAGCCACCGTGCTGCGCTGGCGGTTCGCGCAAGACGTGCGCGAGGCGCTGCTGGCAGCGGCCTGGTGGTCGTGGCCACAGGAAGAGATCAGGCAAGTAGCGCACAAGCTTTGCAGCGACGACATCCAGGCATTTCTCGACTATGCGCGCCTGCGTGGCAGTCGCTCAGACCCGCTCGACTGATTCCACCGCAGTACCGGCTCTCGCCGCTCGCGAGCGACCGATCAGGCGCTTGCCCAGCGCGATGCCGGGCTTTTCGAGCCACAGGAAGGTAAGGCTGCTCAGCACCACCAGGACGACGCAACTCAAGGCGATGACGCCGACGAACGGCCAGGGCTGGCCGGCGGCGAAGCCCGATTGCGGATATAGACGGTACACCAGCCACCACAGCACGAACCCGTGCAGCAGGTAGGTGCTGTAGCTCACTTCGCCCAGCCAGCGTGCACTGCGCAGGCTCAGGGCGCCGCGTAGATCATTGCCGGAGGCGATGATGCAGAAGGCCAGACTCAGCAGCAGCAAAGGGAATGTTGCGAAAGTCTTGTTGAACAGTGTCAGCACTATCAAGAGCAAGGCCGCCGCAGTCCATGTGCCAGCTCGGCTACGCGACCAGTCCAGCAATGCAGGCCGTCGGACCCAGTAAACCGCCGCGATACCGCCCAGAAAGCTCATCAGGTACTTCTTCTTCAGTGCGTGCTCCAGACCCACGACTTGAGCGAGCACGTACAGCCCGACGAGGCAGCACAGGGTGGTGCGGAGTTTGCCGCGGTACAGGAAGATCAAGCCCAGCAGAGGCAACGCCAGGTAGAAGTACAACTCGTAAAGCAGGGTCCAGGTCACGTTGGAAATCAGGTTGCCGGTGCCGCTTGTCCCGTTGATATCCGGGCGATGAAAGATCAGCCATTGCGCCACCTGGCCCAGCAACCGCGACGGCTCGCTGCGCAGGCTCCAGTGTTGCAGGTAGAACACCGTCACCAGCACCGCCACCACAAGCGGCAGGTACAAGGGGTACAAGCGAAATGCCCGGGAAACGGCGAATGCGCGCCAGTCGAAGCTGCGTCCTTGCCTGGAGAGGCGGTCCCAGAACAGAAAGCCGGTGATCATGAAGAACAGTGCCACGCCCACTTGACCGATCTGCGCGAAGAAGCGCTCGGGCGGCATGTCGATCTGCCCGGTGAGCTGGTAGTGCCAGGCAATCGCGGCGTGGTGAATGAACACACCCAATGCCAGGTAACCGCGCAGGCCGTCCAGGGACGCCCAGCGGCCGGCAGTCGGTTGCAGATGTCTCGCCACCATCGGCATGCGCAATATCAGGCCGGCCACCAGAAAGGCCAAGGCATAGGTCAATGCAGAAAGCAGTGGGGCGAACCAAGTCATGTCATTGCGCCGTCCCAGTCGGCGACTGCACGTGCGTACGCACGGCCTCGGTCAGCGCCTGGTCGGTCTTGCTGGCATAGCCATCGAGCAGGGCCTCGACGTTTTCTTCGAACAGCCAGTGCCGGTCCTGAGGGTAGCGTTGCATGTGGCGCAGGTTGCGCCGGCGAAGGTCGGCCGGCAGCGGCGAAGGTCGCAGGCGCAGGTCGGCCAGATCGATCAAGCCGAACGTGTCGTCGTCCAGCAGCAGCACGTTGCCAAGGTGCAGGGAGCGGAAATACACGCCTTGCTCATGCAGTACCGCGATGAACTGTCCGAGGCGGCGGACCAGCGCCCTTCGCTCGCCAATTTCGGGGCAGTCCTGCAACACCTGACGCAGGGTGCGTCCAGGCAACGGTCGATAGTGCACGCCCTGGCTGCCGTCGGCATAGGTGATCAGCTCGAGCACTTGCGGGGTTGCGATGCCCAGCAAGGGCAATTGCTGGCCGTTGAGCACGAAGCGCTGGGCGTAGGGGTACAGGTTGCCCCAGGTGTACCAGGGGCGGCGACGGAACAGCTTGAGGAAACTGCCATCGTCCAGTTGCAGCACTTTCGGGCCTCGGCCGTCTTCTTCGATGATGCGGGCGCCCTGGGCCATGTGCAGCGCCTGCGCCGGCTCGAGCCAGACCCGTGCGGCCAGCACCAGTCGACCGGCATGCCGAGCGATGCTCAAACCCGCCAGCAGCGCCAGCGGTATCCACAACAGGAACCAGTGCTCCTTGGGCCGCGAGAGGATGCCGCCACCTTCGGTCAGGCCTGCGCCGATGCCGAACATCAGCAGGGTGGACGCCAACCGGAAAGACGCCGAAGCGCGATACTTCCAGCCGTAGTAAAGACCGCAGGCCAGCATGCCGACCCATGGCAGGAAACCGATGATGCCGACGTTATAGAGCACGCCCAGGGCGAAATTGTGCGGCTCGGTCAGGACGTAGCCGATTCCGACATCGATACTGAGCGGCGCGTCGTAGCCATGGCCGATCCAGGGATGGTCGAGGAACCGCTCCCAGCAGCTCTGCCAGATGTCCAAGCGGTAGGAGGTGCCACGCTCGGTGATCAACTGCGGCGCGTAGACGCAGATCAGCACAAGCGCCACTGGCGCGGCTGCGAACAGCGCGATGGAACGGCGGTCTCGACGCAGCAGGGCGACCCAGTTCACGGCCAGCACCAACGCCAGCAGGGGGGTCCGGGAACCGGTGGCCAATACCGCAGCGAACATGATCGCGAAGGCGGCCAGGTACAGCGCAACCAGGCTCAGGCGCTTGCAGTCCAGCGCCATGCACAGCCAATAGATGCAGAAGAAGCCGAACAGGTGCGAGCTCAACAGCGGGTTGTCGAGGGCGCCGGCACCGATGAAGCGTGTGCCCGGCACATAGGCCAGGGCGAAAGCCGGCAGGTCGCGCAACACGGCCAGCAGTGCCAGCAGCCCAGCACCGAGCAGAATCGGCTTGAAGGTTTCCGGGCGATGCAGCAACAGCAGGGCAGTACCCAGGAACAGCATCAGCGTATGCAGGGGCCGCTTGACCAGGTCCGCCGCGTTGGCCACAGGCGACCAGAGGATGCTGAACACGGCGAAACCTGCGAACAGCAGGAACAGCAGCACTAGCGGTTCTCGCAGCAAGGGCACGAGCGCGCGCGGACGAGCGCACAGCGCCAGCAGGGTCGGAATGCTGAACAGGGCGTAGTACAGCTTGTGATGAGGGCTGCGGTCAGGTAGGAAGAACAACGCACTGAGCAGCAGGAACAGGCCTGCCGGCAGCACCCAGAGGCAAACGAAGTCGAACGCGCGATTGCCAGTGCTGCTGAGACTGATCGAAGACATAGGCTGGGGGTGAGCTAGGCAAAAAGAGGCGACGATGTTACCTCACCTCGTAGGCCATTGCTCTGGGTATGAACCGAACACTTCGCCGCATTCACCGACGTGCGAACCTGGCTGTGATAAAGTCACTCCCCCTTTTTTCGACGCATCTCGTGATATGACAGACGCCAGCGGCTCCGCCAGCCCATCGAGCATGAAGATCTATTTCCGTCTACTCGGCTACGTGCGGCCTTACATCGGCCTGTTTCTGCTGAGTATCCTGGGCTTTCTGATCTTCGCTTCGACGCAGCCCATGCTGGGCTACATCCTCAAATACTTCGTCGACGGCCTTTCCAACCCGAACGCCTCGCTGTTTCCCAACGTTCCCTACCTACGCGACCTGAATCTGCTGCACACGGTGCCGGGGCTGATCATCCTGATCGCGGCCTGGCAAGGACTGGGCTCGTTCCTGGGTAACTTCTTCCTGGCCAAGGTATCGCTCGGGTTGGTGCACGACCTGCGGGTGCAGTTGTTCAACAATCTGCTGAACCTGCCCAACCGCTACTTCGACCAGCACAACTCCGGACACCTGATTTCGCGCATCACCTTCAACGTGACCATGGTCACCGGTGCAGCCACCGACGCCATCAAGGTGGTGGTGCGCGAAGGCATGACCGTGATCTTCCTGTTCGTCTCGCTGCTGGTGATGAACTGGCGCCTGACGTTGGTGATGGTCGCCATCTTGCCGCTGATCGCCTTCATGGTCGGGCGGGCCAGCCGCAAGTTCCGCAAGCAGAGCAAGAAGATCCAGGTAGCCATGGGCGATGTCACCCATGTGGCATCGGAAACCATCCAGGGCTACCGCGTGGTGCGCAGCTTCGGCGGCGAAGCCTACGAAAGCCGGCGTTTCGTCGAGGCCAGCCAGAGCAACACCGACAAGCAACTGCGCATGACGCGTACAGGCGCCATCTACACACCGTTGCTGCAACTGGTCATCTACACCGCCATGGCGGTCCTGATGTTCCTGGTGCTGTACCTGCGTGGCGACGCCTCGGCGGGCGACATGGTCGCCTACATCACCCTGGCCGGCCTGCTGCCCAAACCGATCCGGCAACTGTCGGAGGTCAGCTCGACCATCCAGAAAGGGGTAGCCGGTGCCGAAAGCATCTTCGAGCAGCTCGACGAACCGCTGGAAAAGGACGAGGGCAGCATCGAGCGTGCGTCCGTCAGCGGGCGCCTCGAAGTGCGCAACCTGAACTTCACCTATCCAGGCACCGATCGGCAGGTGCTGACGGACATCGATTTCACCGTGGAGCCGGGACAGATGGTGGCCCTGGTCGGCCGCTCGGGCAGCGGCAAGTCGACCCTGGCCGGTCTGATCCCGCGTTTCTATCACCACAGCAGCGGCGAAATTCTGCTCGACGGTGTGGAGGTCGAAGACTTCAAGCTGGTCAACCTGCGCAAACACATCGCCCAGGTGACCCAGCACGTCACCCTGTTCAGCGACAGCATCGCCAACAACATCGCCTATGGCGACCTGGCCGGGGCTCCGCGCGAAGCGATCGAGGCCGCAGCCCAGGCCGCTTATGCCAAAGACTTCATCGATCAGTTGCCGCAAGGGTTCGATACCCAGGTCGGCGAGAACGGCGTGCTGTTGTCCGGTGGTCAGCGTCAGCGCCTGGCCATCGCCCGCGCCTTGCTCAAGGATGCTCCGCTGCTGATTCTGGACGAAGCGACTTCGGCGCTCGACACCGAATCCGAACGGCATATCCAGGCCGCGCTCGACCACATCATGCGCGGTCGCACCACGTTGGTGATCGCCCACCGCCTCTCGACCATCGAGAAAGCCGACATGATCCTGGTCATGGACCAGGGCCGTATCGTCGAGCGTGGCAACCACGCCACGTTGATGGCGCAAGAGGGTCACTACGCGCGCTTGCACACCTTGGGCCTCGATGCGCCCAGCAAGGCCGACATCACCTGAAGCCTGCCTTTCGGGGCCATCCTGGCCCCGCATCCACCGGGAAATGGACGGGCTTGATCTGGCGGTAAAGCCGCCGACAGGCCTGTGCTAATATCCCGCCCCTGTTCATTTTTCACATATGGGTTGCCCATGAAGTTGTCCATGCCGCGTTTCGATCAAGCCCCGGTTCTGGTGGTCGGCGATGTCATGCTCGACCGCTACTGGCATGGCGGTACTTCGCGCATTTCTCCCGAAGCGCCGGTGCCTGTGGTCAAGGTCGACCAGATCGAAGACCGCCCAGGCGGCGCAGCCAACGTCGCGCTCAACATCGCCGCACTCGGTGCGCCGGCTTCCCTGGTCGGCGTCACCGGCCAGGACGAGGCGGCCGACAGTCTGGCCAACAGCTTGCAAGCCGCCGGCGTGCGTTCGGTGTTCCAGCGCATCGCGCACCAGCCGACCACGGTCAAGCTGCGGGTCATGAGCCGCCATCAGCAATTGCTGCGTATCGACTTCGAAGAACCCTTCGCCACCGACCCGCTGTCGCTGGAAGGCGAGGTCGAAGCCCTGCTCGAAGGCATCAAGGTGCTGGTGCTGTCGGACTACGGCAAAGGCGCTTTGCAAAACCACCAGCAGCTGATCCAGATCGCGCGTGCCCATGGCATCCCGGTGCTGGCCGACCCCAAGGGCAAGGATTTTTCCATCTACCGCGGCGCCAGCCTGATCACGCCCAACCTCAGCGAATTCGAAAACATCGTCGGTCGCTGCGCCGACGAGGCCGAGCTGGTCAGCAAAGGCGTGCAACTGCTGCGCGACCTCGACCTCGGTGCCTTGCTGGTGACCCGCGGCGAGCATGGCATGACGCTATTGCGTCTGGATCATCCGCCGCTGCACCTGCCGGCCCGTGCCCGTGAAGTGTTCGACGTCACCGGCGCCGGCGATACCGTGATCTCCACCCTGGCCGCAGCCATCGCCGCCGGCGAGGAACTGCCGCACGCAGTGGCCCTGGCCAACCTTGCGGCCGGTATCGTGGTCGGCAAGCTGGGTACCGCCGCCATCAGCGCGCCTGAATTGCGCCGCGCGATCCAGCGCGAGGAGGGTTCCGAGCGCGGTGTGCTGGGCCTGGAGCAACTGCTGCTGGCCGTCGACGACGCCCGCGCGCACAACGAAACCATCGTTTTCACCAACGGCTGTTTCGACATCCTGCATGCTGGCCACGTGACCTACCTGGAGCAGGCCCGTGCCCAGGGCGATCGGCTGATCGTGGCGGTCAACGACGACGCCTCGGTCAGCCGACTCAAGGGGCCGGGCCGACCGATCAACAGCGTCGACCGGCGTATGGCCGTGCTGGCCGGCTTGGGTGCGGTGGACTGGGTGGTCAGCTTCGCCGAGGGTACGCCCGAGAACCTGCTCAAACAGATCAAGCCGGACGTACTGGTCAAGGGCGGCGACTACGGCATCGACCAGGTAGTCGGTGCCGACCTCGTCAGTGCCTACGGCGGTACGGTGAAAGTGCTGGGCCTGGTGGAAAACAGCTCCACCACCGCCATCGTCGAGCGTATCCGCCAGCGTTGATCGCCTGAGGAGCCCTGATCGACACCGTCATCGCTCAGGGCTCAATCGTGCAGCTTGCCCCGCGCCCGGCGGATCAACGCCTTGGCCTTGAGCTTGAAGCGTTGCAATGGCGAGCGCGGTTCCGGCTCGCTGAGGCCCTGCTGGCGCAACCAGTCCTTCCAACGAATGCGTTCTTCCCTCACCACCCAACCCTGCTGCACGGCAAAGCTTTCGGCCAGGTGCATGCCACGGGTGCTGGCGCGCACCAGCTCGCCGCGGCGCAAGGTGTACAGCTCGGCCAGCGGTTGGCCGTCTTCGAGCGGGATGAGGTACAGGTCGGGTCGCTTGCGGTTGAGCCTGGCCACCAGCTGATCGCCGACCAGCCGTTCATCGACGTGGAACAGGCTCAGCGGTTTTGCCTCGCGCGGCACGTGCAGGCGCAGGTCGTAGACCAACTGCAACGAGGCGGTGGGCAGGTGCACGTACGCGCGTGGCCGCTCTTGCAGGGTCAGGTTGGCGCACTGCACCGGCAAGGCGGCGCCCGAAGCCGGGGTGAGCAGGAAGGACGGCGATTCGCGGTAGTGCAGGGCAGCAGCATAGGGCGTCGGCAGCCAGGTGTCGTTGAAGCGCCCACCCAACCAGCCTTCGGGCGTTTCCAGCAGGCATTCTTCGGCCACTTCCTGAATGGCGGTGTGCAGCGGCAGGTTCAGTTCGTGGGCCGGCACGTAGCCTGAGATCAGCTTGAGCACCACGTCGCCGCGGTCCTGGCGCCGTTGGCGGACCAGCAGCCAATAGTCGCGGTTCTGCCAGTTGAGGGTCAGGCGTACCGACACGCCGAGGTTGGCCAGATCCACGCTGAAGCGCTCGGGATCGGCCACTTCGATGGTCTTGCGCCGTTGCAGGAGCTGGCTGAAATTGAGCGGCATGCCCAAGGCTTTGTAGCTCAGCCCTTCGGGGGTGGCCTCGACGTGCAGGGGCAGGGTCTTGAAGTTGCTGGGGTTCTTGCGGATCAGGGTTCTTGCCACGGGCCTCTCCTTACCTACGCCCGTCCGGGCACGTCAGCGCTGGCCCAGGATGCGGGCCACGGTGGCCACGTTATGGGCCAGGTGCAGCGGGTCGATGGTGCCGACGATCGCGCTGCCGACGCCTGGGTGGGCGAACAGCAGTGCGAAACTGGCACGTACCGGATCGACACCCGGCGACAGGCAAACGTGCCCGCTGGCCAGGGCTTTTTTCACCAGAATCGCCTTGCCGTGTGCGGCAGCGTAGTCCAGCACCGGGCGTTCGGCTTGCTCGGCGAGGTTGTAGGTGACCATCGCGCAGTCGCCTTGCTCCAGGGCTTTGAGGCCGCCGGCCACGGTCTTGCCGGACAGGCCGTAGCCGAGGATCTTGCCTTCCTGCTTGAGCGCCGCGAGGGTGGCGTACACGGCTTCGTGCTCGAGGATCGCCAGGTCGTTGCCGTCCGAGTGCACCAGCACCAGCTCCAGGCGATCGGTCTCCAGGCGCTTGAGGCTGCGCTCCACCGAGCGGCGGGTGTGCGCGGCGCTGAAGTCGAAATGCGACTGGCCGGCGTCGAATTCCTCGCCCACCTTGCTGACGATGACCCAGTCGTCGCGCTGGCCGCGCAGCAGCGGGCCGAGACGCTCCTCGCTACGGCCATAGGCCGGGGCGGTGTCGATCAGGTTGATGCCCAGTTCGCGGGCCTGGGCCAGCAGCCGGCGCGCCGCATCGTCGTCGGGGATGGTGAAGCCGGTGGGGTACTTGACGCCCTGGTCGCGGCCCAGCTTGACCGTGCCCAGGCCCAGAGGCGAGACGCGCAGGCCGGTGCTGCCCAAGGGGCGGTGATGGTCGTGCAGGGTCGGCAGGCTCATGGCAACAGTTGCTCCCAGGCGGGTACGCCTGCGGCGGGGCGTGGCAGGTCGGCGGGCAACGCGTGTGCGCTCGGCGCGACGCCGTCGCGGCGCAGGCTGGCCAGCACGCGGTCGCTGAAGTCCGGCGCCAGCGCCAGTTTGGTCGGCCAGCCCACCAGCAGGCGCTGCTGCTCGGCAAGAAAGGCGTTGTCGGGGCGCACCAGGCCTGACTGGGCGGGCTCGGCGCGGTCCACGCGCAGGGTGGCCCAGCGCAGCGGCGCCTGGTCGACCCAGGGCAGCAGCTGGGCGATTTCCTTTTGCGCGGCGGCGATCTGCGCCGCGGGTTCGCGGGCCACGCCTTCGGCTTCGGCCAGGTCGCCACCCAGGTACCAGACCCACTGGCCGTCGGCGGCCGGGTGGCTGGTGACGGTGATGCGCGGCTTCGGCCCGCCGCCCAGGCAGTGGGCATAGAGCGGTTTGAGGTTGGGGCCTTTGACCATGACCATGTGCAGGGGGCGGCGCTGCATGCTCGGCTGTTGCAGGCCCAGCTCGCGCAGCAGTTGCTCGCTGCCGGCGCCGGCGCTGAGCACGATACGCTGTGCCTCGATCGCGCGGTCGTCGACCTGCAGACCGACCAGTTCGTCGCCTTCGCGCAGAGGGCTGATCCGCTCGCCCGCCAGCAGGCTGTCGCCGGCCAGGTGGGCCAGGTTGCTCAGCAGGCTGGGCACGTCCACCACCAGCTCGGCCAGGCGGTATACCTTGCCTTTGAAGGCATGGTCTTGCAGGGCCGGCGGCAGTTGCTCGCCTTTGACCTGGTCGACCCGGCCGCGCACGGCCTTGCTGGCGAAGAAGCTGGTGAGGTTGCCGGCCAACGTGCCGGGCGACCACAGGTAATGGGCTTCGGAGAGCAGGCGGGTGGCGCTCAGGTCCAGCTCGCCGGTGCCGGCCAACGCTTCGCGCCAGCGCCGCGGCATGTCCGAGATGGCCTCGGACGCGCCGCTCAGCGCGCCGTGCAGGGCGTACTTGGTACCGCCATGGATGATGCCCTGGGACTTGATGGTCTGCTCGCCGCCCAGCGTGGCGCGTTCCACCAACAGGGTCGAGTAGCCCAGCTGCCGCAGACGGGCGTTGAGCCACAGGCCTGCGACTCCGGCGCCGACGATGAGGATGTCGGTGGACAAGGCGGTTGGCATGGAAGGCCCTCACAGTTAAGACAAGGCGCGCAGTATACAGCCCCGCTTGCGCCTGCAACCTTTTCCCGCCGGCTCAGTGCCCGGTGGTCTTGGAGAACACCTGGATCACCACCACACCGCCGACGATCATCGCCATGCCGAGCATGGCCGGCAGGTCGAGCTTCTGCCCATAGATCACCAGCGCCGCGATGCTGATCAGCACGATGCCCAACCCCGACCACACGGCATAGGCGATGCCCACCGGCACGGTGCGCACCACCAGGGTCAGCATCCAGAAGGCGATGCCGTAGCCGACCACCATCAGCAGCAACGGCAAGGGGGTGCCCAGGCCCTTGACGGCTTTCATCGAAGCGGTGGCGATGACTTCGGCGCAGATGGCGATGGCGAGGCAGGTGTAGGCGTTCATGGACGGTCCTCCGTGGGAAGCCGCTCATTCTAGACGGGACTTGAGTGCGGTAAAGTCATTACCTATCTGATGGGGAGATAGCTAGATGATCGAACGTTGGACGCTCGAGCAGATGCGTACGTTTCTACGCGTCGCGCAGTTGCGTTCGTTTTCCGCTGTGGCACGCGAACAGGGCAGGGCGCAGTCGGCGGTGAGCAATGCCATCGCGCTGCTGGAAGCGGACCTGGGCGTGACCTTGTTCGAGCGCAGCAGCGGCCGGCAGCCCAGGCTCACGGAAAATGGCAGTGCGCTGGTCGAGGACGCGCGCGAACTGCTGCGCCAGTGCGAGCACCTGCAAGGTCACGCCCTGGCTTTGATGCGTGGCCAGGAAGCGCTGTTGCGTGTGGCTCAGGACGAAGCCATGCCGTACTAGCCGGTGATCGACAGCCTGGACGAGTTGGCCACCCGCTTTCCCACCCTGGAAGTGCAGCTGGCCAGCGGTGCCCAGGGCGATGTGGCGCGCAAGTTGGCCGAACGCCAGGCGGATCTGGGCCTGTTCTTCCACCACGAACACATTCCCGCTTCCCTCGAGCGGCGTGCCCTGGGCAGCGTGGAAATGGTCACGGTGTGCGCGGTCGGGCACCCTCTGGCCGGGCAGGGGCGCCTCACCCGCCAGCAGTTGGCCCGCCACCGGCAGTTGCTGGTCACGCCGCAGCAGAGCGGCTACCCCGGCGGCGAAGCGATCAGCCCGCAGGTGTGGCGTGCCGACAGCTTCTACGCCATGGCCGAATTGCTGATGCGCGGTCTGGGTTGGGCGTGGTTGCCACGCCATGTGGTGCAGTACCCCACGTACCAGGCGCAGATGGTCGAACTCGACAGTGAGTGGTGGCCGCCGGCGCTGGTGGTGGAACTGGCCTGGCGCCGTGACCAGCCGCTGGGCACGGCGGCGCAGTGGCTGGCCGAGCGCTTCGCCAGGCACTTGCGTGCCATCGGTTAGACAAGGCTGAGGCAGCGGTCGGGCTTCGATCGTAATGCGCCGGACGCTGCTCGATATTCGGTAGCCGCCGGCGCTGGTGGTGGAACTGGCCTGGCGCCGCGATCAGCGGCTTCGCCAGGCAGTTGCGTGCCATCGGCCAGACGACGCAGAAGGCAAGGGCCGAGCGTCGAGTATGGCGCTTGACGCTGCTCGACTCGGCACCATCCTGCCTGCGCACGCGATCGGGTAGACTTCCCCGCCATGAACAGAACCCTCTATACCCTGCTGTTTCACCTGGCCCTGCCGCTGCTCGCGCTGCGCCTGTACCTGCGCGCACGCAAGGCGCCGGCCTATGCCGAGCGCGTCGGCGAACGCTTCGCCCGCCACCTGCCGCCCATGGCACCCGGCGGCATATGGGTGCACGCGGTGTCGGTGGGCGAGAGCATCGCCGCCGCGCCCATGGTCCGCGCGCTGCTCGAGGCCTACCCGGAACTGCCGGTCACTCTGACCTGCATGACCCCGACCGGCTCCGAGCGCATCCGTGCGATGTTCGCCGACGAACCCCGCGTGCAGCACTGCTATCTGCCCTACGATTTGCCGTGGGCCGTGCGCGGCTTCCTCGACCGGGTGCGACCGCGCCTGGGCATCATCATGGAAACCGAGCTGTGGCCCAACCTCATCCACCAATGCGCCAAACGCGGCATTCCCGTGGCGCTGGCCAATGCGCGGTTGTCAGAGCGGTCGGCCCGTGGCTATGCACGTTTCGCCAAGCTGACCCGGCCCATGCTCGGCGAAATGAGCCTGATCGCCGTGCAGACCGACACCGAAGCGCAGCGTTTCCGCGACCTGGGCGCACGGCCCGAATGTGTGCGGGTCACCGGTTCGATCAAGTTCGACCTGAAGATCGACGAACAGCTCTTGCCCCGTGCCCGGGCGCAGCGCGCGCAATGGGGCGCCAGCCAGCGCCCGGTGTGGATCGCCGCCAGCACCCACGAGGGCGAGGATGCGTCGATCCTGGAGGCCCATCGGCGCGTGTTGCGGACCCATGGCGACGCGCTGCTGATTCTGGTGCCGCGCCATCCCGAGCGCTTCGACGCAGTGGCGGCGCAGTGCCGCGAAGGATTCGTCAGCGTACGCCGCTCCAGTGGCGAACCGGTACTCGCGCAGACGCAGGTGCTGGTCGGCGACAGCATGGGCGAGTTGCTGTTTCTCTATGCGCTGGCCGACATCGCCTTCGTCGGCGGCAGCCTGATCGCCCGTGGCGGGCATAACCCGTTGGAGCCGGCGGCGTTGCGCTTGCCGGTGCTGATGGGGCCGCACGTGTTCAACTTCCTGGAGATCGGCGCGATGTTGCGCGAAGCCGGGGCGTTGCAGCAGGTCGAGGATGCGCAGGGCCTGGCGCAGGTGGTGCTGCGCCTGATCGAGTCGCCCCAAGAGGCCCGACGCATGGGCGAGGCGGGCAGGGCGGTGATGCAGGCCAATCAGGGAGCGTTGCGGCGGTTGCTGGAGGGGATTGCGGGGCTGCTGCGTTAGTTTCGCAGGCAGGTGGCAGCGCCGACACCGGCTGCAAAGGAATGCCTTGGCCCCATGCCAGTCAGTTAAGCGGAAAACGTGTCGATTGGGGCTGCTTTGCAGCCCATCGCGGCTAAACCGGTGCGCCGGCCGGCCGCTCCTACAGGTTTGCGCCTTTCCTGTTGGAGTGGCCGGTTCGGCGCTCCGATTAGCCGCGATGGGCCGCCAAGCTTTTCTGTAGGAGCGGCTTCAGCCGCGATGGGCCGCCAAGCGGCCCCAATCGCTTAACTGACGGGCATCCTGCCTTGTCCAGGGTTTGGTCTGGCACGCATTGGCCTGCGGCCTGGGGGCATCGACCAAAGCCCTGGCTGCGAACGGCTACCTGCTTGGGAGAGCCGCCCAAGCAGGCGGCGACCCTTCAGGACTTGCGTTCGAAGTTCTTCGCCGCTTCCCGCGCCAGGTCCGGTGGCAGGAAATCCCTGTCGGGGTTGTAGTCGGGCTTGAGGAAGCGCCCCAGGTCCTGCAAGTCCTGGGGGCTCAGGGTGCCCGCCGCCTGCTTGAGGCGCAGGTTGTCGAGGATGTAGTCGTAGCGGCTGTTGTTGTAGTCGCGCACCGAGTTGTACAGCTGGCGCTGGGCGTCGAGCACATCGACGATGTTGCGCGTGCCGACCTCGAAGCCGATTTCGGTGGCTTGCACCGCGCTCTGGCTGGAAATGATCGACTGCTTGCGCGCCTGCACCTGCTCGACGTCGGTGTTGACCGCGCGGTGCAGGTTGCGGGTGTTTTCCACCACCTGACGGCGCAGGCTTTCGCGCTGCTGTTCGCTCTGGGTCAGACGCTGGTAGGCCTCGCGCACCTGCGAGCTGATCAGCCCGCCGCTGTAGATCGGAATGTTCAGTTGCAGGCCGACGGTGGTCTGCTCCACGTCGCCGCTGTAGCGCACGCCCGGTAGCGGCGCAGGGTTGCTGAAGCCCAGGTTGTCGTTATCGCCCTTCTGGTAGCGCGCCACGGCATCGACCGTTGGCGCATGCCCGGCCTTGCGCTGGCGCAGGGTTTCTTCGGCGGCTTCCACGGCATGGTTGGTGGCCAGCAGGTTGAGGTTCTGCCGGCCGGCGGTGTCGACCCAGGCCTTGGCGTCGTTGGGCACCGGCACCTGCACCGGCAGGGTGTGCACCACGCCTTGCAGCGCACCGTATTCGCGGTTGGTCAGGGTCACCAGGGCCTGGAAGGCGTCTTCGACCTGGCGCTGAGCGACGATCCGGTTGGCGCGCGCGGTGTCATGGCTGGCCTGGGCCTGCAGCACGTCGGTCTTGTCCGACAGGCCCACCTCGAAGCGGCCATTGGCCTGGTCGAGCTGGCGCTTGAAGGCGGCTTCCTCGGCTTTGGTGGCGGCCAGGTTGTCCTGGGCGCGCAGCACGCCGAAGTAGTTCTCCGCGCTCTGCAGGATCAGATTCTGCTCGTTGGCCGACAGCTCCAGCGCGGCCTGTTCGCTTACCGCGTGCGCGGCCTGCAACTGGAACCAGCGGTCGGCACGGAAGATCGGCTGCGAGAGCGTGGCCGACCACAGATTACCGCTGCGGTTGGTGGTGAGCGCCGGTTCGTCCAGTTGGGTGCGGGTGTTCATGGTTTCCGCGCCGGCCGACAGGTTCGGCAGCAGGCCGGCCCGCGCCTGGGGCACGATCTCGCGGCGGGCGCCATAGTCGGCGCGGGCCGCGGCCAGGTCGGCGTTGTTCCCGGCGGCCTGCTGGTAGACGCTGATCAGGTCGGTCTTCACCGTCATCGGCACGTCCGCTGCCCCGGCCGCAGCGTGGGAGGCACAAGACACGGCAAGCGCCAGTGAAAGTTTGCGCAGCATGGGGCGTTCCTTGAGTTTCTGAACCGTTGAAGAGTGGAAAAATGCGCAGTGTAGTGCCGTGCACGGGTGGCAACAATCGCCACTGTACCTTCGGTCAGCGATGTGCTTGCCCGCTTGGCTTTGGCGGCCGCTTGAGTCTAGACTGCACGCGTTCTTGTCGGGGTGCCTTGAATCGAAGGCTGAGATCGGATAGTTCCGGATCCCGTTGAACCTGATCAGGTTAGCGCCTGCGTAGGGAACAAGATTGCTCGCTTTCCCGGCGAGATCTTGTGTCGAATCCGGGATCGTTGCAGCCAAGGCTCATCGCGCCCCCCATCCGACACTGCACTTGCCCACAAGTGCGTCCGCTTCTTTCAGGTTCTTCCCCGACATTCCGCCCGCAGGAAACCGTCTGGAGAAGCCGTGATGAGCAAACAACAACATACCCTCCACCTCAGCGAATCAGCCCAGGTCGACCGGCAATCGGTGCAACCCTTCACCCGTTCGCGCAAGGTCTATGTCGAGGGTTCGCGCCCGGACATCCGCGTGCCGATGCGCGAGATCAGCCTGGACGACACCCCCACCGACTTCGGCGGCGAGCCCAACGCACCGGTGCTGGTCTACGACACCTCCGGCCCCTACACCGACCCCAGCGTCATCATCGACGTGCGTAAGGGCCTGGGCGACGTGCGCTCGGCCTGGATCGACGACCGCGGCGACACCGAGCGCCTCGGCGGGCTGAGCTCGCACTTCGGCCAACAGCGCCTGAACGACCCCGAACTGACCCGCCTGCGCTTCAACCATGTGCGCAACCCACGGCGGGCCAAGGCCGGCGCCAACGTGTCGCAGATGCACTACGCGCGTCAGGGCATCGTCACCGCCGAGATGGAATACATCGCCATCCGCGAGAACATGAAGCTGCAAGAGGCGCGCGCCGCCGGCCTGCTCGACCAGCAGCACGCCGGGCACAGCTTCGGCGCCAGCATCCCCAAGGAGATCACCGCCGAGTTCGTCCGCGAGGAAGTCGCTCGCGGCCGCGCGATCATCCCCGCCAACATCAACCACACCGAACTCGAGCCGATGATCATCGGCCGCAACTTCCTGGTGAAGATCAACGGCAACATCGGCAACAGTGCCCTGGGCTCCTCCATCGAAGAGGAAGTGGCCAAGCTGACCTGGGGCATCCGCTGGGGCTCGGACACGGTCATGGACCTGTCCACCGGCAAGCATATCCACGAAACCCGCGAGTGGATCATCCGCAACTCGCCGGTGCCGATCGGTACGGTGCCGATCTACCAGGCGCTGGAGAAGGTGGGCGGCGTGGCCGAAGACCTGACCTGGGAGCTGTTCCGCGACACGCTCATCGAGCAGGCCGAGCAGGGTGTGGACTACTTCACCATCCATGCCGGCGTACTGCTGCGCTACGTGCCGCTGACGGCCAAGCGCGTCACCGGCATCGTCAGCCGTGGCGGCTCGATCATGGCCAAGTGGTGCCTGGCGCATCACAAGGAGAACTTCCTCTACACCCACTTCGAAGACATCTGCGAAATCATGAAGGCCTACGACGTCAGCTTCTCGCTCGGCGACGGTCTGCGGCCGGGCTCGATCGCCGATGCCAACGATGCCGCGCAGTTCGGTGAGCTGGAAACCCTCGGCGAGCTGACCAAGATCGCCTGGAAGCACGACGTGCAGTGCATGATCGAAGGCCCGGGCCATGTGCCCATACAGTTGATTAAGGAGAACATGGACAAGCAGCTCGAGTGCTGCGACGAGGCGCCGTTCTACACCCTCGGCCCCCTGACCACAGACATCGCGCCGGGCTACGACCACATCACCTCCGGCATCGGGGCGGCGATGATCGGCTGGTTCGGCTGCGCCATGCTCTGCTATGTCACGCCCAAGGAACACCTGGGCTTGCCGAACAAGGACGACGTCAAGACCGGCATCATCACCTACAAGATCGCCGCCCATGCCGCAGACTTGGCCAAGGGCCATCCGGGCGCGCAGATCCGTGACAACGCGCTGTCCAAGGCACGCTTCGAGTTCCGCTGGGAAGACCAGTTCAACCTCGGCCTGGACCCGGATACCGCGCGTGCCTTCCATGACGAGACGCTGCCCAAGGAGTCGGCCAAGGTCGCGCATTTCTGTTCGATGTGCGGGCCGAAGTTCTGCTCGATGAAGATCACCCAGGAGGTGCGTGAATACGCGGCCAACCTGCGCATCGACGCGGTGGACGTGTCGGTGGAGGAGGGCATGCGCGAGCAGGCCGAACGCTTCCGCCAGGAGGGTAGCCAGTTGTACCAGAAGGTCTGATCCATGTGGGGCAGCCCCCTTCCAGGCCCCGCCCTTGGCCTGACGGAGCGCGGCGGCTGAGTTGGGCCTGCGCTGCAGGCCATCGCGGCTGAAGCCGCTCCCACAGGAAGGCCGTAGCCTTGAAAATGCGCATCCACTTTCCTGACGGATCGCGGTGGCTGAACGTATTGATCGGCCATGGCCGGTTTCTTCTATCACTTCACCCCCTGCGCGAGCGCACCCATGACTGAGATCAGCACGTTTTCCCCCGACCACCCCGTCCCCCCCAGCCAGCGCGTCCTCGGCGGCCGGGACCTTTTTTCGCTGTGGTTTTCCCTGGGCGTAGGCCTGATGGTGTTGCAGGTGGGCGCGCTGCTGGCGCCGGGCCTGGGCCTGGCCGGCGCTCTGCTGGCGATCGTGGCTGGCAGTGCAGTAGGCGTGCTGTTGCTGGCGTCAGTGGCAGTGATCGGCTGCGACACCGGCCTGTCGGCCATGGCCACCCTGCGTCTGACCCTGGGGCGCAACGGCGCACGTCTGCCGGCTGCGCTCAACCTGCTGCAACTGGTGGGCTGGGGCGCCTTCGAGATCATCGTCATGCGCGACGCCGCGAGCCTCCTGGCCACCCGCGCCTTCGGCGCCGCCAGCGGCTGGAGCAATCCCTTGCTGTGGACCCTGTGCTTCGGCGCCCTGGCCACCCTGCTCGCGGTCAGCGGGCCGCTGACCTTCGTGCGCCAGGTACTGCGCCGCTGGGGCATCTGGCTGCTGCTCGGCGCCTGCCTGTGGCTGACCTGGAACCTGCTGGCCAAGGCGGATCTGGCGACCTTGTGGGCGCGCCCCGGCGACGGTTCGCTGTCGTTGGCGGTGGGCCTGGACATCGTCGTCGCCATGCCGCTGTCGTGGTTGCCGTTGATCGCCGACTATTCGCGCTTCGGCCAGCGTGCCGAGCGCGTGTTCGGCGGCACGGCGCTAGGCTTTTTCCTCGGCAATGCCTGGCTGATGAGCCTGGGCGTGGCCTACACCCTGGCGTTCGCGCCCAGTGGCGAGGTCGACGCGCTGCTGCTGGCGCTCGCCGGCGCCGGGTTGGGCCTGCCATTGCTGTTGATTCTGCTCGACGAGTCGGAAAACGCCTTCGCCGACATCCACTCGGCGGCGGTGTCCAGCGGCACGCTGGTGCGCATGAAGGTCGAACACCTGGCCTTGGCCATCGGCGTACTGTGCACACTGATCGCCCTGCTGGCGCCGCTGGCGCAGTACCAGAACTTCCTTCTGCTGATCGGTTCGGTGTTCGCGCCGCTGTTCGGCGTGGTGCTGGTGGACCATTTCGTCTTGCGTCGGCGCGTAGCGGCGCAGGTCGAGGCAATGGGCATGCGGGCGCTGCTGGCCTGGGCGGCGGGGGTGGCGACCTACCACGGCATCGCCCATGGGGCGGCGGAAGTGGGCGCCACGCTGCCAGCCTTGCTGCTGGCAGGTGGGCTGTATGCGCTGCTGGGCTTCAGCCGCGGCCGGGGAACAGCTCGGGCTTGAGCACACCGTTCAGGCGCGGGTAGGGGATCTTCAGCTCGACGTGGCCCATGGAGTACGGGGCGATGGCATAGACCTCGTACTTCACGATCAAGGCGCCGTAGGTCAGGGCGATGTGCGGCGACTTGCGGAAGGGCCAGGTCTTGATGAACTCCGGGTCCTTGTCCATCTCGACGCTCATCAGCCAGGCCTTGTGCGACTCGGCCACGGTTTTCCAGAAGGTCTCTTCCTGACCGGGCAGGAGCATGTCCTGCAAGGTCAGCACCTTGTCCTGCTGGCGCGAGTAGTTGATGAACGCGCGGCCCGGCATGCCATGGGCGCCGCCGCTGTCGAGGTAGCTGGACAGCTCGACGATCACCAGCCCGTCATGCTGCTCGCGTACCTTGGCTTGCAGGTAGCTGCTGTTGCGCTGTTGGGCGGTGGCCAGATACTGCTGTTCGTAGGCCTTGAGCGACGGCGCGGCCGTGCTGCGTGCGTTGTCTTCGGTCAGCTGCAGCAGGCGGCTTTCGACGATGCCGTCGAGCTTGGGCAGTGCCGGGAACGACACGGTGTCGATGTTCACCAGCGGGCAGTCGCGCTCGCTGCAGCCGGGTTTGACGTGCTCCCAGGCCTCGCGCTTGACTTCGAGCGGCGCCCGGTAGTTCGGCGCGAACACGCTCTGGCAGGCGCCCAGCGCCAAGGCCAGCGCAGCCACGGCAGTCAGTTTGGCAAGCGTCATTGAGGTTCCTTGCAAGACGAGATGATCGGTCTTCGACCGTCGGCACGGCCTTCGGTTCGCCGCTACGCTAACAGAGTGGCAGGGGGCTTTGGCAACTGCGTCGAGCGCACGATAAGTGAGTGAAACACAGCGATGCGCAGAGTAGGATGGCGCGATGACGCCGTACGTTGTAAGAGGAACCTTCATGTCCAACCCTTTGCATTCCGAACCCAAAGCCGTCGAGATCGTCCAGCGCGAGCAGTGCTTCAAGGGCTTCTACCGCCTCGACAAGCTGCGCCTGCGCCATGAGCTGTTCGACGGCGGCATGAGCCGGGAGATCACCCGCGAGCTGTTCGTGCGCCACGATGCGGTATGCGTGTTGCCCTACGACCCGCAACGCGACGAAGTGGTGCTGATCGAGCAGTTCCGCGTCGGCGCCCTCGGCAAATCGAGCAACCCCTGGCTGATCGAGCTGGTCGCCGGTCTGATCGACAAGGACGAAGAGCCCGAGCAGGTCGCCCATCGCGAAGCCGAAGAAGAGGCTGGCCTGAGCTTCTCCGCACTCTGGCCGATGACCCGCTATTTCCCGTCCCCCGGTGGCAGCGACGAGTTCGTGCACCTGTTCCTCGGCCGCTGCAGCACCGAGCAGGCGGGTGGGGTGCATGGCCTGGAGGAAGAGGGCGAAGACATCCGCGTGCGGGTGTGGTCGTTCGAAGACGCGCTGCAAGCGGTGCGCGACGGCCGCATCGGCAATGCCGCGAGCATCATCGCCCTGCAATGGCTGGCGTTGAATCGCGCGGAAGTCCGGGGGATGTGGTCGTGAGCCCATCGCGTGAGCGCTACCGCGTCGACCTCGCCGGCTTGCAAGCCGCCTGCGAGGCCAACTACGCGCGGCTCATGCGCCTGCTGCCGGAGATGCGCAGTACGCAGAGCGAACGGCGCATCGGCATGACCCAGGGCGACCAGATGCTCGGCGTGCTGGCGTTGGAGGTGGTGCTGGCCTGCCCATACACCACCACCTTGCGCGTGCGCCAGGAGCACAGCCTGCCCTGGTTGCCGGTGCCGCAGATGGAAGTGCAGGTGTATCACGACGCACGCATGGCCGAAGTGGTCAGCGCCGAGCATGCGCGGCGCCTGCGCAGCATTTACCCCTACCCCAACGACGCCATGCACCAGCCCGATGAGAAGGCCCAGCTCAACCTGTTCCTCGGCGAGTGGCTGACCCACTGCCTGGCCTGGGGGCACGAGCTGGCCGTGGTTCGCTGAAATGTGAAGCCGGTCGGCTTGTGAACGTTGCATACCCCGACAGGGCGACGATAATTACGCTTCATCCGCACAAGGAGAGCGTCGTTGCTCCCGTCCAGCCCCGCCGCCCTGGCACCCATTCATGTGGTGCAACTGACCGACCCGCACCTGTTCGCCGATCCGGCCGGTGGCCTGCTGGGCGTCAACACCCGCGACAGCCTGCGCCATGTGCTGGCGCAGGTGCGCCGCGAACAACCGCGCATCGACCTGCTGCTGTGCACTGGCGACCTGACCCAGGACGCCAGCCCCGCCGCTTACCAAGCCTTTCGCACGCTGACCGATGGCCTGGCCGATGCCGCCCGCTGGCTGCCCGGAAACCACGACGCCCCGCAGGTCATGGCGCAGGTGGCGCCGCCTGCAGCGACCCAGGCGGTGACCGACCTGGGCGCCTGGCGCGTGATAACCCTCGACTCGGCGGTGGCCGGGTCGAACCATGGCTGGCTCGAAGACGACCAGTTCGACGTGTTGCAACGGGCGCTGGACGGCGCGGATTCGCGGCATTGCCTGGTGTGCCTGCACCACCAGCCGGTGGACGTCGGCTGCGCCTGGATCGCGCCCATCGGCCTGCGCAATGGCGAACGCCTGCTGGCGCTGCTGCAAGACCATGCGCAGGCGCGTGGCCTGCTCTGGGGGCACATCCACCAGCCTTGGGACGAACAGCGCGGCGGTCTGCGCCTGCTGGCCACGCCGTCCACCTGCATCCAGTTCGCCGCCGGCAGCGCGGACTTCGAGGTCAGCCAGGAAGCGCCGGGTTACCGTTGGCTGCGCCTGTATGCCGATGGCCGGATCGAAACCGGTGTGCGGCGTGCCGAAGATTTCGTCGTCACCCTGGACTTCGACAGCCCCGGCTACTGACGCGCCGTCACGCCTGCGGCGTATGCCCGCACGCGTCGGCCACTGCGCCAAATGCCCGCGAACACGGTACAATGCGCGTTTCCCAGCGCTTGCCGAGCGGGCGCTGCATTGCAGATGCCGAGGGCACGATGTCGGGTTCGATCCTTTACATACACGGTCTCAACAGCTCGCCTCTGTCGCGCAAGGCCAGCCAGTTGACGGCGGCCATGGGCCACCTCGGGCTGCTCGACCGCTTGCGCGTCCCGGCCCTGCACCACCACCCGCGTCAGGCTCTGGCGCAACTCGAAGCCGCTTTGGCCGAGCTGGGCGGAGCGCCGCTGTTGGTCGGCAGCTCGCTCGGCGGCTATTACGCCACGTACCTGGCCGAGCGCCATGGCCTCAAGGCCCTGTTGATCAACCCGGCGGTCGCACCGCACCGCCTGTTCGACGGCTACCTGGGCACCCAGCGCAACCTGTACAGCGACGAAACCTGGGAGCTGACCCTCGACCACGTCCAGGCGTTGGCCGAACTGGAAGTGCCGCCACCGCAAGCGGTCGAGCGCATCCAGGTCTGGCTGCAGACCGGCGACGAAACCCTCGACTACCGCCACGCCGAGCGCTACTACCAGCACTGCGACCTGCGCATCGAAAACGGTGGCGACCACAGCTTCCAAGGGTTCGCCGCGCACCTGCCGGCGCTGCTGCGCCTGGCCGACATCGACGCCGAGCGCCTCGGCGCGTTCGACGCCGCTGCCTTTTGATCTTTCCCGCATTCACCAGACTGACGACGAGAACCCATGGCCAATCCCAGCGCTAGCGCCTATAACGCAGACGCCATCGAAGTCCTCTCCGGCCTCGACCCGGTCCGCAAGCGGCCGGGCATGTACACCGACACCAGCCGGCCCAACCACCTCGCCCAGGAAGTCATCGACAACAGCGTCGACGAAGCCCTGGCCGGCCACGCACGTTCCATCCAAGTGGTGCTGCATGCCGACCACTCCCTGGAAGTCAGCGACGACGGCCGCGGCATGCCCGTGGACATCCACCCCGAAGAAGGGGTGTCCGGCGTCGAGCTGATCCTCACCAAGCTGCATGCCGGCGGCAAGTTCTCCAACAAGAACTACCAGTTCTCCGGCGGCCTGCACGGGGTCGGCATTTCGGTGGTCAACGCCCTGTCGAACCAGGTGCGCGTGCGCGTCAAACGCGACGGCAACGAATACCAGATGACCTTCGCCGACGGCTTCAAGGCCACGGAGCTTGCCGTCATCGGCACGGTCGGCAAGCGCAACACCGGCACCAGCGTGTATTTCAGCCCCGATCCGAAATACTTCGATTCGGCGAAGTTTTCCATCAGCCGCCTCAAGCACGTGCTCAAGGCCAAGGCCGTCCTCTGCCCAGGGTTGTCGATCAGCTTCGAAGACAAAGGCACCGGCGAGAAGGTCGAGTGGCATTACCAGGACGGCCTACGCTCCTACCTGGTCGATGCGGTCAGCGAATTCCAGCGCCTGCCGGACGAGCCGTTCTGCGGTTCGTTGGCCGGCAACAAGGAGGCGGTCGACTGGGCGCTGCTGTGGCTGCCCGAAGGTGGCGACAGCTTGCAGGAAAGCTACGTCAACCTGATCCCCACGGCCCAGGGCGGCACCCACGTCAACGGCCTGCGCCAGGGCCTGCTCGACGCCATGCGCGAGTTCTGCGAGTTCCGCAACCTGCTGCCGCGCGGCGTCAAGCTGGCCCCGGAAGACGTCTGGGAGCGCATCGCCTTCGTCCTGTCGATGAAGATGCAGGACGCGCAGTTCTCCGGGCAGACCAAGGAACGCCTGTCTTCCCGCGAGGCCGCAGCCTTCGTGTCCGGCGTGGTCAAGGACGCCTTCAGCCTGTGGCTCAACGCCCACCCCGAACTGGGCCTGCAACTGGCCGAGCTTGCCATCAGCAACGCCGGTCGGCGCCTGAAGGCGAGCAAGAAGGTCGAGCGCAAGCGCGTGACCCAAGGCCCGGCCCTGCCTGGCAAGTTGGCCGACTGCGCCGGCCAGGACCCGATGCGCGCCGAGCTGTTCCTGGTCGAGGGCGACTCGGCCGGCGGCTCGGCCAAGCAGGCGCGGGACAAGGAATTCCAGGCCATCCTGCCGCTGCGCGGGAAGATCCTGAACACCTGGGAAGTCGACGGCGGCGAAGTCCTGGCCAGCCAGGAAGTGCACAACATCGCCGTGGCCATCGGCGTCGATCCCGGCGCCAGCGATCTGGCGCAACTGCGTTACGGCAAGATCTGCATCCTCGCCGACGCCGACTCCGACGGCCTGCACATCGCCACCTTGCTCTGCGCGCTGTTCGTCCAGCACTTCCGCCCGCTGGTGGATGCCGGGCACGTGTACGTGGCCATGCCGCCGCTGTACCGCATCGACCTGGGCAAGGAAATCTACTACGCCCTGGACGAGGCCGAGCGCGACGGCATCCTCGACCGCCTGGTGGCCGAGAAGAAGCGCGGCAAGCCGCAGGTCACCCGCTTCAAGGGCCTGGGCGAAATGAACCCGCCGCAATTGCGCGAGACCACCATGGACCCCAACACCCGGCGCCTGGTGCAACTGACCCTGGAAGACGTGGCGGCTACCTGCGAGCTGATGGACAAGCTGCTAGCCAAGAAACGCGCAGGCGACCGCAAGAGCTGGCTGGAAACCAAGGGCAACCTGGTCGAGGTCATGGTGTGATCCGTGGCTGGCTCGCCGCGCTGCTGATGTGCTTGGCGCCTGCCGCGCTGGCTGGCGATTGGTCCGAACTGAAGCTGATCAGCGAACACCCCATCGAGGGCATGCGCGGCGGCAACCTGTCGGGGCTGGCGGCGTGCCGCGGGGCCTTGTGGGGCGTGTCCGACCGCGACGACGACCGCCTCTACCGCTTCGATACGAAGCCTGCGGTGTGGGCTGCCGAAACGGTCGAGTTCGCGCCGCCAGCGGTGCCGGAAAGCGGCCTGCCCTGGGGCTTGCAGGCGCGCAACCAGGCGGCGGCGCTGGTGCGCGGCGGTGCGCTGGACTACGAAGGCGTCACCTGCGACCAGGCCGGCAACCTCTACCTGGTCAGCGAGGCCCACGCCGCGGTGCTGCAATTGCCGCTGGCGGGCGAGCCGAACTGGCTGAAGATCGACTCGGCCATGGTGCGCCAGGCCCGCGCCAGCGGCATGCTGCTGCACTTCAATGCGCTGTTCGAAGGCTTGGCGATCAACCCCGCCGGCGACCGCCTGTGGCTGGCCGCCGAGCGCGAGCGTCGCGGCCTGGTAGCCATCGAGCGGCGGCAGTCGGTGTGGAATTGCGGCCACAGTTGCGTGTTGCTCAGCGAAGCCGGGGTCGAAAGGCAACCGGCGCAGATGCCACACCCGCGCAACCGCCCGCGCGATTTCTCCGACCTGGCCTACCACCAGGGCAAGCTGTTCACCCTGGAGCGCAATGCCTACCGCATCTGTCGCCGCGACACGGGCAGCGGTGCGGTCGAGCGTTGCTGGTCGTTCGCCGCCGAAGCGTTGACCGACACGCGGCGCTACGACCAGCCCTTCGGCCTGGCCGAGGCCTTGGTGATCGACGACAAGGGTGCCTGGATCGGCCTGGACAACAACAACGCCCATCGCGCTGACGGTGAACTCAGGCCCATCGTCTGGCGCTTCGCCGCGCCCGACGGTGGCTGGAGCGCCCAGCCATGAGCCAGCCGGCCGGCAAACGCGCAGGCAAGATCCTGATGCTGCTGGCGTGGGCCGCAGGGCTGTTCCTGGCCACGCGATTCTTCGGGCAGTGGGAAGCGCGCCAGTACAACCCCAACACCCAGGTACAGTCCGAGCACGGCGCCGACTTCATCGAGGTGCGGCTGCTGGGCAACGGCCAGGGCCATTTCGTCGCCGACGGCGCGATCAATGGCCAGGCCGTGCACTTCATGCTCGACACCGGCGCCACAGACGTCGCCATTCCCGAGGGGCTGGCGCGTCAGTTGGGCCTGGAGCGCGGCGCACCGGTGACCCTGAGCACCGCCAACGGCCGCACCGAAGGCTATCGCACGCGCCTCGCCGAACTGGCGCTGGGCGACATCCGCCTGCGCGACCTGCGCGCCCTGGTGGTGCCGGGCCTGGACGGCGACCAGGTGCTGCTGGGCATGAGCGCCTTGCAACGACTTGAATTTACCCAGCGCGGCGGCACCTTGCTGCTGCGCCAGAACTTGAAATGACGAGGCTCGCATGAGCGACTTACAAGACAGTCTCGACGGCGTCGAGCGCCGTTCGCTGGCCGAATTCACCGAGCAGGCCTACCTCACCTATTCCATGTACGTGATCATGGACCGGGCCCTGCCGCACATCGGCGACGGGCTCAAGCCCGTGCAACGGCGCATCGTCTACGCCATGAGCGAGCTGGGCCTGGATGCTGACGCCAAGCACAAGAAATCGGCACGTACCGTGGGCGACGTGCTCGGTAAATTCCATCCCCACGGCGACTCGGCCTGCTACGAGGCCATGGTGCTGATGGCCCAGCCGTTCAGCTACCGTTACACCCTGGTCGACGGCCAGGGCAACTGGGGTGCGCCGGACGATCCCAAGTCCTTCGCTGCCATGCGCTACACCGAAGCGCGCCTGTCGCGCTACGCCGAAGTACTGCTCAGCGAAGTCGGCCAGGGCACCGTGGATTGGGTGCCGAACTTCGACGGCACCTTGCAGGAACCGGCGGTGCTGCCGGCACGCCTGCCGAACATCCTGCTCAACGGCACCACCGGCATCGCCGTGGGCATGGCCACCGATGTGCCGCCGCACAACCTGCGCGAAGTCGCCACGGCCTGCGTGCGCCTGCTCGACGAGCCCAAGGCCACGGTCGAGCAGCTGTGCGAGCACATCCAGGGGCCGGACTACCCCACCGAAGCCGAGATCATCACGCCGCGCGCCGACCTGCTCAAACTCTACGAGAGCGGGCGCGGCTCGATCCGCATGCGCGCGGTATACCGCGTCGAAGATGGCGACATCGTGGTCACCGCATTGCCGCACCAGGTCTCCGGAGCCAAGGTGATGGAGCAGATCGCGGCGCAGATGCAGGCGAAAAAGCTGCCGATGGTGGCCGACCTGCGCGACGAGTCTGACCACGAGAACCCGTGCCGCCTGGTGATCATTCCGCGTTCGAACCGCGTGGACGCCGCCGAGCTGATGCAGCACCTGTTCGCCACCACCGACCTGGAAAGCAGCTACCGGGTCAACGTCAACATCATCGGTCTGGACGGGCGCCCGCAGCTGAAGAACCTGCGCACGCTGTTGCAGGAATGGCTGCAGTACCGCATCGGCACCGTGCGCCGGCGTCTGCAGTTTCGCCTGGACAAGGTCGAACGGCGCCTGCACCTGCTCGACGGCTTGCTCACCGCCTTCCTCAACCTCGACGAAGTGATCCACATCATTCGTACCGAGGACCAGCCCAAGCAGGCGCTGATCGCCCGTTTCGAGCTGAGCGAGACCCAGGCCGACTACATCCTCGAGACACGCCTGCGGCAATTGGCGCGCCTGGAGGAAATGAAGATCCGTGGCGAGCAGGACGAACTGCTCAAGGAACAGGCCAAACTCAGCGGTTTGCTGGGCAGCGAAGCCAAGCTGCGCAAGCTGGTGCGCAGCGAGCTGCTCAAGGATGCCGAGACCTATGGCGATGCGCGCCGCTCGCCCATCGTCGAGCGTGCCGAGGCCAAGGCCTTGTCGGAAAACGAGCTGATGCCGGCCGAGCCGGTCACCGTGGTGCTGTCCGAAAAAGGCTGGATCCGCTGCGCCAAAGGCCATGACATCGACGCGACGGGGTTGGCCTACAAAGCGGGCGACGGCTTCAAGGCCGCAGCGGCCGGGCGTTCCAACCAATTCGCCGTGCTCATCGACTCCACTGGGCGCAGCTATTCGCTGGCCGCCCACAGTCTGCCCTCGGCACGGGGCCAGGGCGAACCCCTGACCGGGCGTCTGACGCCGCCGCCGGGCGCGACCTTCGACTGTGTGCTGGTGCCCGAAGACAGTGCGCTGTATGTGGTGGCCTCCGATGCCGGCTATGGTTTCGTGGTCAAGGGCGAAGACCTGCAAGCCAAGAACAAGGCAGGCAAGGGGCTGTTGAGCCTGCCCAACGGGTCGAAGGTCATGGCGCCGCGCCCGGTGCTCGACCGCGCCAACGACTGGCTGGCGGCGGTCACCACCGAAGGCCGCCTGCTGGTGTTCAAGATCAGCGACCTGCCGCAATTGGGCAAAGGCAAGGGCAACAAGATCATTGGTGTGCCGGGCGAGCGGGTGGCCAGCCGCGAAGAGTACGTCAGCGACCTGGCGGTGTTGGGCGAGGGTTCGACCCTGGTGCTGCAGGCCGGCAAACGCACTCTGTCGCTCAAGCCCGACGACCTCGAACACTACAAGGGCGAACGCGGTCGGCGTGGCAGCAAACTGCCACGCGGCTTCCAGCGCGTCGACGGCCTGACGGTGGAACGGCCTGCCTGAATGGGCGAGACGCCGCGGCTTTTAAGTGCTGGAGTCGCGCCGCCATTTCACGGATGATAGCCCCCCGCGGCGCCAGGGCCCCTGATGCGCCCAGAGGTTTACTTGAGTATCACTGCGGCTCGCCCCGTGCGGCCGCCTGGATGGGACGAATGAGATTTCCACGCCTTCCATTGACGTTGTTGATGACTGGCCTGTTGACCCTGGCCGGATGCAGCGTGCATCAGCCCGTGGCGTTGTACCAGCTGGACAGTGGCCAGCCCGGGCAGCCGACCCAGGCTTCCGGTATGGCCGTGGTGGTGGGCCCGGTGTCGGTGGCCGACTACCTGCAGCGTGAAACCTTCCTGCAACGCCAAGCCGACGGCAGCCTGAGCGCTGCGGTCGACGGGCGTTGGGCGGGCAGTTTGTCGTCGGACATCGACCAACTGCTGGTGCGCCAGTTGGCCTGGCGCCTGGACAGCCAGCGCGTGGTGCTGGCGCCGGCCGGCACCGGCTTTACGCCTGATGCGCAGGTGCTGCTGTCGATCACGCGGTTGGATTCGGGCAGCAAGCAGCCAGCCGTGCTCGACGCGCAGTGGCGCGTGCTGGATCGCCGCGGGCAGGTGCGCGACAACCGCATCGTGCACCTGGAGCAACCCCACGCAGGCAGCGAAAGCGCCCAGGTGCAGGCTCAAGGGCAGTTGCTGCAAAAGCTGGCCGAGCAGTTGAGCACTGCACTCAAGCCTTTGGCCAACCAGCCGGCGCTGGTCGAGACGCCGGTGAAGAAGCCTGCCGCGCAGGTCAAGCGCGGGCCGGAAAAGTCGCGCATTCCCATGGCGTCGCCGGTGCGGACCGATATGGAAGTCTATCGCTTCTAAGCCGCGTCACCGACCAATCGCCTCAACGAAAAAGCCCGCATCGCTGCGGGCTTTTTCGTGCCTGGCCGATCGAAATCAGCTGCGGTGCTCATGCATGCGCGCCAATTGGCGTTCGAGCATCGACGGGTAGGGCTCCAGCAGGCGCTCCACGCAACAGGCGCCTTCGGGGCTGGCGATGGGGCGGATGCGCGCGCGTTGGCGGATCAGCGAGTCGTCGCCGATCTGGCGCTCGACCAGCAGCAGGTTGCGGCTGTGCTGCGACAGCGCCAGGGCATCCTGGGCCTTCTCCGCCATGAGCAGGTCGACCTGGTCGAGCCCGTAGAGGTCGTCGTCCAGCGTCAGGCCCAGTTGCAGTTGCAGGGTGATGCCGCTGTCGGCCACCTCGATCTGCAAGGCGTGACCCAGGGCGCGCAACAACTCGCCACAGCAGATGGCGTTGGTCAGGTAGTCGTCGCCGCACTGGCGGCTGTGGAACAGCAGCAGGGCGCTGCCGTCGTTGAGCGAGTGCAACTCGCCTTCGTACAGCGAAACCGCCTGGTTCAGGCACTCGCGGTAGCGTTCCAGCAGCTCGCCGAGGCGGGTGCGCGGCAGGCGGCGCAGCTGTTCCTGGGAGCCCAGTTGCACGGCCAGCACGGCGGTGAACTGCGGTTCGCCGGGGGCTTCGTGGATCGGCTGGACCATGGGAACGGGTTGTTCGTCGTCGAGCAGGCCGGCGAAGGCTTCGTCGTCGTCATCGTCGGCATGCACTTGTGCGCGCGCGCTCGGCTTGGGGATGGCGGCACGTTCGCGCAAGCTCTGTGGGGCGTCGTCGGCAGTCAACGCGTCGTCGTCCTCGTCGTCGTATTCGAACTCGGGTTTCGGCTCTGGCTCGGGCTCGGGTGGCGCCGGTGGCGCCAGGCGGGCGTGCAGCTGGCGGGCCAGGTCGCCGATTTCGTCATGGCGCTCGGTGCCGGGGGTAAGGTGGTGCGGGTCGCGCAGCCAGACCCGCAATTGCAGCAGTGGGGTGCTGATGTAGCGCCCCAGGCGCAGGCTCAAGGTCAGCGCCAGGCACAGCAGGATGGCGGCCATGATGCCCATGCTCTGCAAGCTGATGAGCATCGGCTGCTGGAACTCGCTCATGTCCAGGCTGATGCGCAGTTGCCCGGCGGTGACGTCCTGGAAGGTGATCTTGCTCTGGTACAACCCCTCGGCTTCGCCCAGCAGGCCGTTGCGCGGCCGTTCGCCGGCTTCGGCGAGGATGCGGTTGTCCACGCTGTAGATGGCGGCGTGGGCCACCAGCGGGTTCTTCACCAGGTTGCCCAGCAGCACGTTGAGGCTGAGGATGTCGTTGGCCACCAGCAGCTCGGTGGCCGAGGAGGCGGTCTGCAACGTCAGGCTCTGGCCGAGGGCGTCGGCCTGGTCGTGCATGGCCTGCTTGAACTGCAGGCCCATGACGCAGGCATAGATCACCAACGCCAGCGCCACCATGAAAACGGTGTGGCTGGCGATGCGCAGAACCAAGGGAATGCGACGTTGGCGCAGGGCGCGAAAGAGCATCACGAAGAAGTTGTCGGGTTTGACGGGCGTGGGCCGGATCACAGCGCGGCTCTTTATGGCAAAAAGTGTGGGGCGGAGTATAGCGACAGGTCATATGGCGGCAAAGTAGGCGATGTGCCCAGCGGTCACGGAAAATCGGTAGAATGCGCATTTTTCATCCTTTCGGAGCCAGGTCTTGCGCGAAATCGTCCTGATCAACATCACCGGTGAAGACCGACCCGGTCTCACCGCCGCCCTGACCGGCGTCCTGCTCCAGGGCGGAGTGAACATCCTCGACATCGGCCTTGCCGTCATGCACGGCACCCTGTCGTTCGGCATCCTGGTCGATCTGCCCGACAACGAAGTGGCCACCCACTTGTTGCAGAGCGTGCAGGCCAAAGCCCACGAACTGAACCTGCAGGCCCGCTACACGCCCATCTCCGAGGCCGATTACCAGCACTGGGCAGAAGGCCATGGCGATGCGCGGCATGTGGTGACGCTGCTCAGCCGGCAGATCACCCCCGCGCAGTTGCAGCGCGCCAGTGCGGTGATCTCCAAATACGGCATGACCATCGAGCGCATCGAGCGCCTGTCCGCGCGCATCACCCTGGATGCGCCGGTCGACAGGAGCCGCTCGGCGGTGGAGATTTCCGTGCGCGGCGAGCCTTCCGACGTGCAGGCCCTGCGCGCCGAGTTCTTCGCCCTGTCGAGCGAGCTGGACGTCGACATCGCCTTCCAGAAAGACGACCTCTACCGGCGCAACCGTCGCCTGGCCGTGTTCGACATGGACTCGACCCTGATCGAGGCCGAAGTCATCGACGAGCTGGCCAAGGCCGCAGGGGTCGGCGAACAGGTGGCCGCCATCACCGAGCGGGCCATGCGTGGCGAACTGGATTTCCGCGCCAGCTTCAAAGAGCGCATGGCGTTGCTCAAGGGCCTGGACATGAGTGTGCTGGACCAGATCGGCGCCTCGCTGCGCCTGACCGAAGGTGCCGAACACCTGTTCGCCGAGCTCAAGCGCCTGGGCTACAAGACCGCCATCCTCTCCGGCGGCTTCAGCTACTTCGCCAAGCAGATTCAGGCGCGCCTGGGCATCGACTATGTGTTCGCCAACGAACTGGACGTGGTCGACGGCAAGCTGACCGGCGAAACCATCGAGCCGATCGTCGACGCCCAGCGCAAGGCCGATCTGTTGCAGGAACTGACCATAAAGGAAGGGCTGCAACTGCAGCAAACCATCGCCGTGGGCGACGGCGCCAACGACCTGCCGATGCTGGCGCTGGCCGGATTGGGCGTAGCCTTCCGCGCCAAGCCGCTGGTCCGCCAGTCGGCCAAGCAGGCCATCTCCACCCTGGGGCTCGATGGTGTGTTGTACCTGCTCGGCTTGCGTGATCGCCAGACCCGCGTCTGACCCGCGCCACCCTCGAACGAAAACGCCCGGTACTGCATACCGGGCGTCTTCATTGCTGCACGAGCATGGAGCGCGCAGCCCCGCAGGGCCGCGCAGCGCATCAAGCCTGCTTCGGCATGGCCAGCAACTGGCCCATGCGCACGGCCGAACCCGCGCCCACATCGCCCCATTGCATCTGCTCGGGGCCGAACAGCACCACCACCGTCGAACCCAGCTTGAAGCGGCCCATTTCGGCGCCTTTTTCCAAGTGGATCGGTGCGCGGCTGGCTTCGTCGTAGCGCACGGTCTTCAGCTCGCGCTTGGGCGGCGTCACCAGGCCGGCCCAGACCGTTTCCACGGAAGCCACGATCATCGCGCCGACCAGCACCATGGCCATCGGCCCGCGCTCGGTGTCGAACAGGCACACCACGCGCTCATTGCGGGCGAACAGCTCGGGGACGTTCTCCGCGGTGGTCTGGTTGACCGAGAACAGTTGGCCCGGCACGTAGATCATTTCGCGCAGGGTGCCAGCCAGCGGCATGTGCACGCGGTGGTAGTCCTTGGGCGAGAGGTACACGGTGGCGAACTCGCCGCCCATGAACGGCGCAGCCAGGGCCGGGTCGCCGCCGAGCAGTTCCTGGGCGCTGAAGCTGTGGCCCTTGGCCTGGAAGATGCGGCCGTGCTCGATCTGGCCCACCTGGCTGACGGCACCGTCGGCCGGGCAGAGGATGGCGCCGGGGGTAGGGTCGAGCGGGCGCGCTTCAGGTTTCAAGGCGCGGGTGAAGAAGGCGTTGAAGTGCTCGTAGGCGGTCAGGTCTTCGACCTGCGCCTGGGACATGTCGACCTGGTAGCGTTTGGCGAACCAGGCGGTGAAGGCGTTCTTGAACCAGCGCACGCGGCATTCGGCGAGGCAGCCGGCCAGACGCGACAGCAGGTGGTGGGGCAGCAGGTACTGGCTGAGGATGAACAGACGGGATTTCATTGGGTTTTCCTTAAACGTCTACAGGCGTGTCCGGGTGGTTGCCCCATTCGCTCCAGGAGCCGGCGTAGGCCTTGACCCGTGGATAGCCGAGGGCCTTGGCCACCAGATAAGTGAAGCCGGAACGGCGATGGCTCTGGCAGTGGGTGACCACTTCCTTGTCCGAGGTAATGCCGTGGGCGCTCAGCAGCTCGGCGGCGTCGCGGCGGATGCGCAGGTGGTCGGCAGGGTCCATGGCTGCGGTCCATTCCAGGTTGGTCGCCCCGGGAATGTGGCCGCCGCGGACGGCGAGCACCTTGCGGCCGTCGAATTCCTCGGGCGCACGTGCGTCCCAGATGGCCAGGTCCGCTGCGCCCAGGCGGCTTTGCAGGTATTCGCGGGTAGCGGTGGGTTCGGCATGCAGCTGTAACGCTACGTCGGTGGGGGCGCTGGCTGGCACCTCGGTCGACAGCGCGTCGGTGGGCCAGGCATGGATGCCGCCGTTGAGATAGTGGTAGCGGGTGTGGCCGATGACATCGAGCAACCAGATGAAGCGGCCGGCCCAACTGCCGCCTTCTTCGTCGTACACCACGTAGACCGCATCGTCGCGGTGCCCGAGGTCGGCGAACAGCTTTTCCAGGGCAGCCTGGCTCGGCAGCAGGCCCGGTGCCGGCGGCTGGCCGAGTTGGGTGCGCTTGCTGTCGACCCAGCGGGCGCCAGGCACGTGCCCGGCGGCATAACGACTGGCGCTGGTCAGGTCGACCAGGATCAGCTCGGACGCATCCAGGCGCGGCAGCAAGTCTGCGGCCTCGATCACCAGGGGCAAGCCGGAAAAGTCAGTCATCCAGGGTCTCCGAAAAATCAGGGGGCGATTGTAGCCCAGGTACAGGCGCGATACTCGATCGCACGATGTGGGGCAGGGCCGGGAAGGCGTGCAGGCGCTCCGCGCGAGGCCTCAGGCGCCGCGGTTGGCGAAGCTCGCCAGCGCGCGCTCGATGCACGGCATGGTCTTGGCGAAGGCCTGCACGCCGACCTCGGCCAAGGGGCGTGCGCCCTGGTCGGCCAACACCAGCATCAGCACGTTGCCGTTGACCGCCAGCGAGCGCAGCAGCACATGCTCGCTGCGCAGGAAGGGGCGCAGGGGAGCGGGAATCAAAGGTGCGTACTGGCGGTGGTTGTCCGGGGTCAGGCGCAGTTGTGCGGCTTGGCGCACCAGCCGTTCCAGCAGCTTGTTGCCGGTGATGGGCAGATTCAGTGCCAGCATTTCCTTGGGCAGGCCGGCGATCTGCTGTACGCGCAGGCAGTCGTTGGCGCGGTCGAACGCCAGCAGCATGACACGGTTGAAACCGCAGGCGACCAGCGCGTCGCACGCCTGGGTGGCCAGGTGCACGGCATTGGTGAAGCGCGTGTGCTGCGCCAGCAGTTCGTTGCACAGGCTGCGCCAATGCGCCAGTTCCTCGGCCGAGGGCGGCGGTGGCGTCAACATGTCGGGGTGCGGGCGGCGTTGCTGCCAGGGCCAGAGCAGCGCCTCGGCCGGGTGGAACAGGCCTGGGCGCGCGTGTCGGCGGGCGCTGGCGGCGGCCTGTTGGTGCACCTGGTTCTGCACGTCGTCCAGGCTGGTCTGCAGGTACAGCGCGGTGAGCAATTGCCAGCGCAGCAGGTGCGGGTTGTCCCAGCCCACTTGCGCGGCCAGGGCCAGGTTGTTGGCCAGCAGCACGGTGTTGGCCGGCTGGTTGAACCAGCGGCGCAGGCCGGGCTCTTCGTCCAGCCGATGCTGTTGGGCGAGGCTGTCCGGCTCGCGGGAGATGTTGATCACCTGGGCCAGAGGCTCGCGTTCTTCGAGCAGCAGGCGGTAACCCTGGGTCACCCACTCGGGCAGCCGCCAATGCTCGGCCACTGCGCGGCACAAGGCCATGATGCGTACGCCGAACAGCTCCTGTTCCACCTCGGCTGCGTCTTCGCCCTTGTGGATCACGCGCAGTTCCCAGTCGTCGAGCAGGGCGGGGAAGGTCAGCGCCAAGGGCCACAGGGGCGAGAGAAACAGCAGGCTGCCCCAGTGGATCTCCTGCCATAGCCGCGCCAACCGGCTGGCGAACAGGCCGCTGGCCTGTTGGCTGGCGTGCTGGCTGATCTGCACGAACTGGTTGAGCACCGCTGGCAAATCGCCGCTCGGCACCGCGGGCAGCCGCGCCAGCAACTGCGCGCAGCGCGTCAGACCCAGGCGGTTGAGCGCCACTTCCAGGCTTTCGGCAGGTTCGGCCTGGCTGGCATTGGCCGAATGGTTGGCCTCGCGCATCACCGACAGCACCAGTGCAGGGCTGCCTTGCAACAGTTCGGCGATGTCGCGCAGCGAGCGGCGGTTGTCGTTGATCGCCGACAGCACGCGGTCGTGGCTCTCTTTGGCAACCGGCAGGCGGACGCCATCGAGCAGCTTGACCCACGCCTCTAACGTCGAGGGGACCTGACTCGGGACCTTGGTTTCACTGGGCATTTTGACATCAGTCCAAACTGGCTTTTCGCTAGGAGTGGCTATAGTCTGGCGCAGTTCTGCCGATAAGTAGAAGAAGAGTTTCAGAGCACCCCTCGCGGCCCTCGACCATCCACGTCAATACGTTGAATTTTATGGCAAAAATTATCGGCATCATCATCGTATTCGCCAGCGTGCTCGGCGGTTACGTCCTCTCCCATGGCAAGATCGCGGCGCTGATCCAGCCTTTCGAAGTGCTGATCATCGGCGGTGCTGCGCTGGGTGCGTTCATCCAGGCCAACCCCGGCCACATGACCATGCACGTCTTCAAGAAGTCGTTGAAGATGTTCAAGTCGCGCTTCAACCACGCTTTCTATCTGGAGATCCTCGGGCTGATCTACGAGATCCTCAACAAAAGCCGCCGCGAAGGCATGATGGCCATCGAGGCCGACATCGAAGACCCGGCCGCCAGCCCCATCTTCAGTAAATACCCGTCCATCGTCGGCGATACGGCAATGATCGCCTTCATCTGCGATTACCTGCGCATCATGTCCACCGGCAACATGGCTCCGCACGAGCTCGAAGGCCTGTTCGACATGGAGCTGTTGAACATGAAGGAAGAGCTCGAGCACCCCTCGCATGCGGTCACCGGCATCGCCGACGGCATGCCCGGTTTCGGCATCGTGGCCGCGGTACTGGGCATCGTGGTGACCATGGCCTCGCTGGGCGAGGGCGACCAGGCGGCCATCGGCATGCACGTGGGCGCGGCGCTGGTGGGGACCTTCTTCGGTATCCTCGCCGCCTACGGCTTCTTCGGCCCGCTGGCCAACTGCCTCAAGCACGACGCCAAGGAAGAGCTCAACGTCTACGAGGCGATCAAGGCCTCGCTGGTGGCCTCGGCTTCCGGCATGCCGCCGACCCTGGCCGTGGAGTTCGGCCGCAAGGTGCTGTACCCGGGCCACCGTCCGAGCTTCTCCGAGCTGGAACAGTCGGTGCGCGGTCGCTGAGTCATGGAGAACAACCAGCCCATCATCGTCAAGCGCGTCAAGCGCTTCGGCGACGGCCACCACGGCGGCGCCTGGAAGATCGCCTTCGCCGACTTCGCCACCGCCATGATGGCGTTCTTCCTGGTGCTGTGGCTGATGTCCACGGCCACCCCGGAACAGAAGATCGCCATCGCCGGTTATTTCCAGGACCCGATCGGTTTTGCCGAAAGCGGCACGCCATACGTGATCGACCTGGGCGGCTCGCCGGAAATGGCCCCGGACAAGACCATCAACCCCGAACCCAAGATGGAATCCACGCCGCCGCTCAACCCGCAGGTGAACAAGGATCAGATCGAGAGCATGGCCGAGCAGGTCGAGCGCGAGCGTCTCGAACTGCTGTTGCAGGAGTTGCAGAACAAGGTCAACGAGAACCCGGAGCTGCAGAAGTTCAAGGACCAGATCCTCTTCGAGATCACCCAGGACGGCCTGCGCATCCAGATCATGGACGCCGAGAACCGGCCCATGTTCGACCTGGGCAGCGCGCGTTTGCAGCCGTATTTCGAAGACATCCTGCTGGCCATGGCCGACACCATCAAGGCGGTGCCGAATAAGATCAGCGTCAGCGGCCATACCGATGCCAAGCCGTTCGTGGGCGGCGGCGGTTTCGGCAACTGGGAGCTGTCGGCCAACCGCGCCAACGCCGCGCGCCGTGCGCTGGTCGCCGGTGGCTACTCCGAGGATCAGGTGGCGCGGGTGGTGGGCTACGGTTCATCGTCGCTGTTCGACCGCAAGGACCCGCTCAACCCGGTCAACCGGCGGATCGACATCGTGGTGCTGACCAAGAAGGCCCAGCGCGACATCGAGGGCGAGCAGGGCAGCCAGGCGCCCGGCGACACTCCGCAAGGCACATCGGCGCCCGGTGCCACGGCGCCTGGCGCGGCACCGGCGGGCACCCCGGCCCCGCCCAGCGCCAGCCTCGACGGCGCGCAGCAGGCGCCCTTGCAGCCGCGCGAGTTGCGCCAGAAGCTGAACATTTTCGAAGACGGCACCCTGCGCATGGAAGACAGCCAGGAGTAACCCGGCCACTTCCGGCAGCGCGCTCGCTTTGCTACGCACTTGAATGCATAACGCCCATGAACCGTGCCACGGCCATGGGCGTTGTGCATTCAGTGAACGGAGCTCGCCGAACTCAGTAGGTTTCCTGCGGCAAACTGGCGATGATCGAACGGTAGCTGTTCATCCGTTGCTGCGAGATGCGCCCGTCCTCCAGCGCCTTGAGCAGCGCGCAGCCGGGCTCGCGATCGTGCTTGCAGTCGCGGAAGCGGCAGGTGCCGAACAGGTCGCGGAACTCGATGAAGCCTTCTTCCACATCGACGCGGCTGACGTGCCCCAAGCCGAATTCGCGGATGCCGGGGGAGTCGATCAGGTCGCCGCCATTGGGGAAGTGGTACAGACGCGCGGTGGTGGTGGTGTGCGTGCCCTGACCCGACCATTCCGACAGATCGCCCACGCGGGTCTGCGCCAAGGGCAGCAGACTGTTGACCAACGACGACTTGCCCACCCCCGACTGGCCGACGAACACGCTGATATGCCCATCGAGCAAGGCTTGCAGGCGCTGCATGCCATCGCCCTGGTGCGCCGAGACTTCCAGCAGCGGGTAGCCGAGGTCGCGGTACACCTGCAACAAGGCGTTGAGCGCCGGGGCGTTGTCTTCGTCGATCAGGTCGGCCTTGTTCAGCAGCAACAGCGGGCGGATGCCGGCGTGCTCGGCGGCCACCAGGTAGCGGTCGATGAGATTGGGGTGCGGTTCGGGGGCCGGGGCGAAGACGATGACGATCAGGTCGACGTTGGCCGCCACCGGCTTGAGCTGGCCATGGTTGTTCGGCCGGCGCAGCTCGGTGGTGCGCGGCATCTGCGCGACGATCACGCCGATGCCCTGGTTGCCCGAGCGCCACACCACCCGGTCGCCGGTCACCAGCGCCGGCAGGTTGGCGCGCAGGTGGCAGCGGAACACTTCGCCGGCGTTGTCGCCCTCTTGCGCTTCGACCTCCACTTGCACACCGAAATGCGCGATGACCAGGCCCAACTGCTCGGGGCCCAGGTCGCCGCCTTCGAGTTCCTGCAGTGCATGTTGCTCGCGTTTGGCGGCGCGCGCGGCGCGCTCGCCCTGGATCTTTTCGATGCGCCAGCTTTGCCGGCGATTGAGTTGGCGTTTGGCCATGAGGGTTCCGTTGTGGCGGCTTGGAGAAAACAGCGCGCAGTCTAGCACGGCGTGCCTTGCGTCGATTCGCTCGCTTCAGGCCGCACGCCGGCTAGGGTCTGTACGAAAAGTCTTGAGACGCTGGCCAAGCAAGGCGAAAACAGGCGAAAAAGCGGAGCGTACTGTAGTACGTGAGCATTTTGAGTCTGTTTTCAACGCAGCAGGGCCAAGTATCAAGGCTTTTCGTACAGGCCCTAGGCTACTATGACCGGCTACCCGAGGAGCCCCTATGCAGAACCCACAGCACCTGATCTGGATCGACCTGGAAATGACCGGCCTGGACCCAGACAACGACGTCATCATCGAGATGGCCACCATCGTCACCGACAGCGACCTGAACACCCTGGCCGAAGGCCCGGTGATCGCCATCCACCACAGCGACGACGTGCTGGCCCGCATGGACGAGTGGAACACCCGTACCCACGGCAATTCCGGCCTGACCCAGCGTGTGCGCGACAGCCGCATCGGCACGGCCGAGGCCGAGGCGCAGACCCTGGCCTTTCTCGAGCAGTGGGTACCCAAGGGCAAGTCGCCGATCTGCGGCAACAGCATCGGCCAGGACCGCCGCTTCCTCTATCGCTACATGCCAACGCTGGAAAGCTACTTCCACTACCGCAACCTCGACGTCTCCACCCTCAAGGAACTGGCGGCGCGCTGGGCGCCCCATGTGCGCGACAGCTTCCACAAGGGCGGTACCCACCAGGCGCTGGACGACATTCGCGAGTCGATCGCCGAACTGCAGCACTACCGCGAGCATTTCATCAAGGTCTGAGCCGGACGGGCGGCGATTGTCTCGCTGCCCTCTTCTGGTGCGCGGGCAGACTGGTTAGACTGCGCGCCTTTTGCCCACGGACCTGCGCCATGCTGCTGATGCTCTACCTCATCGCCATCACCGCCGAGGCCATGACCGGCGCGCTGTCGGCCGGTCGGCGCGGCATGGACTGGTTCGGCGTGGTACTGATCGCCTGCGTCACCGCGCTCGGCGGCGGCTCGGTGCGCGACGTGCTGCTCGGGCACTACCCGCTGACCTGGGTCAAGCACCCCGAATACCTGGTGCTGACCAGCCTGGCGGCGATCCTCACCATGTTCATCGCCCCGCTGATGCGCCGGCTGCGCACGCTGTTTCTGGTGCTCGACGCCCTCGGCCTGGTGGCCTTCACCCTGATCGGCTGCATGACCGCCCTGGAAATGGGCCAGGGCATGCTGGTGGCCTCGATCAGCGGGGTGATCACGGGCGTGTTCGGCGGCATCCTGCGCGACATCTTCTGCAACGACATCCCTCTGGTGTTTCGCCGCGAGCTGTACGCCAGCGTGTCCTTCGCCGCGGCCTGGTTCTACCTGGGTTGCGTGCACTTCCAAGTGCCGGCCGAGCAGTCCATGCTGCTGACCCTGTTCGGCGGCTTCCTGCTGCGCCTGCTGGCGATCCGCTTCCACTGGGAAATGCCCAAGTTCCACTACGACGATCAGCAGTAGGCGCGGCGGTCACCCCTCGCCACGGCGCCGGTGCTCGGCCAGCGCCCATTCGACGTGCTCCCTGACCAGCGCCGACGGGTGCTCGCGGCGCGCGTTCAGCGCTTCGAGCACGGGAATGGTCGAAGGCGCGTTGCCCAGGCCCACCGCCAGGTTGCGCAACCAGCGCTCGTAGCCGGCGCGGCGCAGGGGCGAGCCTTCGGTCAGGCTGAGAAAGCGCGCTTCGTCCCACAGGAACAGCTCGGCCAGGTCGGCGTTGTCCAGGCCGTGGCGGGGCATGAAGTCGTTTTCCCGGGTGGGCTTGGCGAAGCGGTTCCACGGACAGACGATCTGGCAGTCGTCGCAGCCGAACACGCGGTTGCCGATCAAGGGGCGCAACTCCACCGGAATGGCGTGCTTGAGTTCGATGGTCAGGTAGGAAATGCAGCGCCGCGCGTCGAGCACGTAGGGGCCGACGAAGGCCTGGGTCGGGCATATCTCCAGGCACGCGCTGCAGCGCCCACAGTGTTCGCTGGCCTGGGCGGCGTCGACCTGCAGCGGCAGGTCGACGAACAGCTCGGCGAGGAAGAAGTAGCTGCCGGCCTTGCGGTTGAGCAGCAGGGTATTCTTGCCGATCCAGCCGAGCCCGGCTTCTTGGGCGATGGCTTTTTCCAGCACCGGCGCGCTGTCGACGAAGGCGCGGTAGCCGAACGGGCCGATGGCCTGCTGGATGCGCTCGGCCAGGTGCTGCACGCGCTTGCGCACCAGCTTGTGGTAGTCGCGGCCCAGTGCGTAGCGCGACACGTAGGCCTTGTCGGGTTGCGCCAGCAATTGGGCCATGCGCGTGTCGCCGGGCAGGTAGTCCATGCGCAGCGAAACCACGCGCAGGGTGCCGGGGATCAGTTCGGCGGGGTGCGAACGCTTGCTGCCGTGGGCGGCCATGTAGTCCATCTCGCCGTGGTAGCCGGCGTCGAGCCAACGCTCGAGGTGCCGTTCGTGCTCGCCAAGGTCGATGCCGGCGATGCCGACGTGGGCGAAACCGAGTTCGCGGCCCCAATCTTTGATCGACTGGGTCAGTGTGGTGAGGTCGGGCAGGGAAGCGGACATGGATGGGTAAGGCAATACGGGCTCAGGTGCGTATAATTCTGCCAGACATCGGAGCCCTTGACCTTATGCCCCAGACCAAACACAGCCATGATGCACCTCGCGTGCTGCTCGGCCACGACCTCGCAGGCCCGGCGCCACGCCCGGCCGATGCCCACAAAGGCGATTTCGGCCACGTGCTGGTGGTCGGCGGCGACCTGGGCACCGGTGGCTCGGTGCTGCTCAGCGCCGAGGCCGCGCTGCGCTGCGGCGCAGGCCTGGTCAGCGTGGCCACGCGCCCGGAGCATGTGCCGGCGAGCCTGGCGCGGTTGCCGGAAAGCATGTGCCTGGGTGTGCATTCGGCCAATCAACTGATGGGCGTGCTGGAGCGCGCTACGGTGGTAGTGGTCGGTCCGGGCATGGGCCAGGCCGCCTGGGGCCGCAGCCTGCTCTCGGCGGTGGCGCGCAGCGAGCCTGTGCAAGTGTGGGATGCCGATGCGCTGAATCTGCTGGCGAGCGCCCCGCTGGCCCTGCCGGCCGGCAGCATCCTCACGCCACATCCGGGCGAAGCCGCGCGGCTGCTGGGCATTTCCACCGAAGCGGTGCAGGCCGACCGTCCCTGGGCCGCCCGTACTTTGGCGCGCCGCCACTCCAGCGTGTGCGTGCTCAAGGGCGCCGGTACCCTGATCGCCGCGCCGGACGGGGAACTGGCGCTATGCGAGCGTGGTCACTCAGCGATGGCCGGCGCCGGCTTCGGCGATGTGCTGACCGGCGTGCTGGCCGCATTGCTCGCCCAAGGCTTGGGCGCCTGGCAGGCGGCGTCACTCGGCGTCTGGCTGCACGCCTGCGCGGGCGAACGGCTCGGCGGGCGGGGCAGGGGGCTGGCGGCCAGTGATGTGATACCGGTCATTCGAGAGCTGCTAGAGGAACATTCAACGTGTCAGGCATAACCCTTTTTCTGGCCGACGAGCCGGCCACTGTCGCCTTTGGCGCGCGCCTGGCCGCGATCACGGGCGGCCACGGCATCGTCTTTCTGGAGGGCGACCTGGGCGCCGGCAAAACCACCCTGTCGCGCGGGCTGATCCGCGGCCTGGGGCATACGGGTGCGGTGAAAAGCCCGACCTTCACCGTGGTCGAGCCGTACGAGATCGGCGCGCAACGCGTCTACCATTTCGACCTGTACCGCCTGGCCGATCCCGAAGAGCTCGAGTTCATGGGCATTCGCGACTATTTCGAAGAAAACGCCCTGTGTCTGTTCGAGTGGCCCGAAAAGGGTGCAGGCTTTTTGCCAAAGCCTGACCTGACCATTACCATGAGCGCCCAGGCGGGCGGTCGCTCGCTGGTTCTGGCGCCACACAGCCCTCGTGGCCAAGCATGGTGTGCCGCTCTGGCCGCCGATAATCACAAGTGAGTGGGGTAGGTATGCGCATACGCGCACTGGCCGCCGTGGTTGGGCTGTTGCTCAGCACAGTGGCTCTGCAAGCGTTGGCCGTCACGCAGGTCAAGAGCATGCGCCTGTGGCGCGCGCCGGACAACACGCGGTTGGTCTTCGACCTGTCGGGCCCGGTGCAGCACAGCGTGTTCACCCTGAGCGCCCCGGACCGGCTGGTCATCGACATCAACGGTACGACCCTCGGCGGGTCGCTGAATGCCGCCACCTCCAATACGCCGATCACCAGCGTGCGCTCGGCGCAACGCACCCCGACCGACCTGCGCGTGGTCATCGACCTGAAGAAGGCGGTCACGCCCAAGAGCTTCACCCTGGCGCCCAATGCGCAGTACGGCAATCGCCTGGTGGTCGACCTGTACGACCAGGAAGCCGACGCCATCGCCGCCAGCACGCCGGCGCCCGCGCCGGTGACGAGCGTGATCCCGCCGGACAACACCCCAGCCGTGCCGGTTACCCCGGCGCGGCCGCAAATCAAGCTGCAGCCGGTGCCCAACGGCAAGCGCGACATCGTCGTGGCCATCGACGCCGGCCACGGCGGCGAAGACCCGGGCGCTTCCGGCTCGCGTGGCCAGCACGAAAAAGACATCGTGTTGCAGATCGCCAAGGAACTGCAGCGCCAGATCAACAGCGAAAAAGGCTTCCGCGCCGAGCTGACCCGTACCGGCGACTACTTCATTCCGCTGCGCAAGCGCACCGAGATCGCCCGCAAGAAAGGCGCCGACCTGTTCGTCTCGATCCACGCCGACGCCGCGCCGTCCAAGGCCGCCTTCGGCGCCTCGGTGTTCGCCCTGTCCGACCGTGGCGCCACGTCGGAAACCGCACGCTGGCTGGCCGACACGGAAAACCGTTCCGACCTGATCGGCGGCGCTGGCAACGTCAGCCTGGACGACAAGGACCGCATGCTCGCAGGCGTCCTGCTCGACCTGTCGATGACCGCCACCCTCAGCTCCAGCCTCAACGTCGGGCAGAAGGTACTGGGCAACATGGGCCGCATCACCTCGCTGCACAAGCAACGCGTCGAGCAGGCCGGCTTCATGGTGCTCAAGTCGCCGGACATCCCGTCGATCCTGGTAGAAACCGGCTTCATCTCCAATGCCAACGAAGCCAACAAGCTGGCCACGCCCAGCCATCAGCAGGCGCTGGCCCGCTCGATCCACACGGGCCTTCGCCAGTTCTTCCAGCAGAACCCGCCGCCGGGTACCTACATCGCCTGGCTGCGCGACAGCGGCAAGATCGCACAAGGCCCGCGCGACCACACGGTGCGTCCTGGCGAAACCATGGCCATGATCGCCGTGCGCTATCAGGTGAGCGTGGCCAGCCTGCGCTCGGCCAATGGCTTGCGCAGCGACGAGCTGAAAGTCGGCCAGCACCTGAACATCCCCGCCACCACGCTGGCGGCGCAATAATGATGGGCGGTGGATCGCGCATCGAACTGCTCAGCCCGCGGCTGGCCAACCAGATCGCCGCAGGCGAAGTGGTCGAGCGGCCGGCCTCGGTGGCCAAGGAGTTGTTGGAAAACAGCCTGGACTCCGGCGCGCGGCGCATCGACATCGAAGTCGAGCAAGGCGGCGTCAAGCTCTTGCGCGTGCGCGACGATGGCGTCGGTATTTCCGCCGACGACCTGCCGCTGGCGCTGGCGCGCCACGCCACCAGCAAGATCCGCGAGCTGGAAGACCTCGAAGGCGTGCTCAGCCTCGGCTTTCGCGGCGAAGCGCTGGCCTCGATCAGCTCCGTGTCGCGCCTGACTCTGACCTCGCGCACCGCCAGTGCCAGCGAAGCCTGGCAGGTGGAAACCGAAGGCCGCGACATGGCGCCCCGGGTGCAACCGGCAGCGCACCCGGTCGGCACGTCGGTGGAAGTGCGCGACCTGTTCTTCAATACCCCGGCCAGGCGCAAGTTCCTCAAGACCGAGAAAACCGAATTCGATCACCTGCAGGAAGTCATCCGGCGCCTGGCCCTGGCCCGTTTCGACGTGGGTTTCCATGTGCGCCACAACGGCAAGAGCGTGCTCAGCCTGCATGAGGCGTCGGACGAAGTCAGCCGCGCGCGGCGCGTGGGCGCCATTTGCGGGCCGGGTTTTCTGGAACAGGCCCTGCCGGTGGACGTCGAACGCAATGGCGTACGTCTGTGGGGTTGGGTAGGGCTGCCGACGTTCTCACGCAGCCAGGCCGACCTGCAGTACTTCTTCGTCAACGGCCGCGCCGTGCGCGACAAGCTGGTCGCCCACGCGGTGCGCCAGGCCTATCGCGACGTGCTGTTCAACGGCCGGCACCCGACCTTCGTGCTGTTCCTCGAACTCGAGCCGAGCGGCGTCGACGTCAACGTGCACCCCACCAAGCACGAGGTGCGCTTCCGCGAAGGGCGCATGGTGCACGACTTTCTCTACAGCACCCTGTATCGCGCCATCGCCGAGGTGCGGCCCGAAGACCAACTGCCGGCACCTGCCGCCAGCAGCGAAGTGGTGCGGCCTACCGGGCTGCAAGCCGGCGAGTTCGGCGGCCAGGGCGAGATGCGCCTGTCCGCTGCGACCTTGGAGCAATCCCAAGGGCAGCCCCAGGTGCAACCCTACGCGGCACCGGCAGCGAACGGCGGTAGCGCAGGCTCAGGTTACGGCTACCAGTACACCCCGCGTGCGCCGCAGTCGATGCCGCTGGCCGAAGCCAAGGCGGTGTACCGCGAGTACTTCGCGCCCCTGGACAACGGCGCGCCCGCTGCGGCGGCGCTGCCCGAGCAGCAAGGCGACATTCCCCCGCTGGGTTTCGCCCTGGCGCAGCTCAAGGGCATCTACATCCTCGCCGAGAACGCCGTGGGCCTGGTGCTGGTGGACATGCACGCCGCCCACGAGCGGATCATGTACGAGCGCTTGAAGGTGGCCATGGCCAGCGAAGGGCTCAGTGGCCAACCGTTGCTGGTGCCCGAGTCCCTGGCCATGAGCCAGCGCGAGGCGGATTGTGCCGAAGAGCATGCGCAGTGGTTCCAGCGCCTGGGCTTCGAGTTGCAGCGCCTGGGCCCGGAAACCCTGGCCATCCGCCAGATTCCCGCGCTGCTCAAGCAGGCCGAGGCCAACCGTCTGGTGCAGGACGTGCTGGCCGACCTGATGGAATACGGCACCAGCGACCGTATCCAGGCACACCTCAACGAGCTGCTCGGCACCATGGCCTGCCACGGCGCCATTCGCGCCAACCGCCGCCTGGCCCTGCCCGAGATGAACGCCCTGCTGCGCGACATGGAAACCACCGAGCGCAGCGGCCAATGCAACCACGGCCGGCCGACCTGGACCCAGATGGGTGTGGACGATCTGGACAAACTGTTCCTTCGCGGTCGATGACATGAGCGGCAACCCCCCTGCAATCTTCCTGATGGGCCCGACGGCAGCCGGCAAGACCGACCTGGCCATCGAACTCACCCGCCATCTGCCCTGCGAGCTGATCAGCGTGGATTCGGCGCTGGTCTACCGCGGCATGGACATCGGTACCGCCAAGCCCGACCGGGCCACCTTGGCGGCGCACCCGCACCGGCTGATCGACATCCTCGACCCGGCCCAGAGCTATTCAGCGGCCGAGTTCCGACGCGATGCCCTGCAAGCCATGGCCGAGATCACCGCACGCGGCAACATTCCGCTGCTGGTGGGTGGCACCATGTTGTATTTCAAGGCGCTGCTCGACGGGCTGGCGGACATGCCTGCCGCCGACGCCCACGTGCGCGCCGAACTCGAACACCTGGCGCAGACCCAAGGGCTCGAGGCGCTGCACCGGCAATTGGCCGAGGTCGATCCGGTGTCGGCCGCGCGCATCCACCCCAACGACCCGCAACGCTTGATCCGGGCGCTGGAGGTGTACCGCGTCAGTGGCCTGAGCATGACCGCCCACCGCGCGCGTCAATTGGCTGAAAGTCGCGACGCAGACGCAGGCGCGACCGGGCATTTACCCTATACTGTCGCCAGCTTGGCCATCGCGCCTACAGATCGTCACATTCTGCATCAGCGAATTGCGTTACGATTTTCTCAAATGCTGGAACAGGGCTTCGTCGGCGAGGTCCGAAAGCTGCGAGATCGAGCGGATCTGCACACCGGCCTGCCGTCCATTCGGGCGGTGGGCTATCGTCAGGTCTGGGACCATCTCGATGGCAAACTGGATGAGAATGAGATGCAGGAACGCGGTATCATCGCCACGCGCCAATTGGCCAAGCGGCAGTTCACCTGGTTGCGCGGCTGGTCCGACGTACACTGGCTGGACAGCCTGGCCTGCGACAATCTGTCCCGCACCTTGAAATACCTGGGAAGCGTCTCCATATTGAGCTGAGTCCCCGCCTATTGCCGGCTATCCTTGCGAAGGTCGGCAGAATTCGTAGTTTTTCCAGAATTTCTATTATTGATCCTTACAGGAGTGCGGCATATGTCAAAAGGGCATTCGCTACAAGACCCTTACTTGAACACCTTGAGAAAAGAAAAGGTCCCGGTATCCATCTACCTCGTCAACGGGATCAAGCTGCAAGGCTCCATCGAGTCCTTCGACCAATTCGTGGTACTGCTGAAGAACACCGTCAGCCAGATGGTCTACAAGCACGCCATTTCCACCGTCGTCCCGGCCCGTCCGGTACGTCTGCCAAGCCCGTCCGATACCGAGTCAGGTGACAGCGAACCAGGCAACGCCTGATAGGAGCCCGCATTGTTCTTTGAGCGCCACGGTGGTGGTGAACGGGCGCTGCTCGTTCACTTGGAAGGTCAGAACCCTGAGGCGCGCGAAGACCCGCAGGAGTTCCAGGAACTGGCGCTGTCGGCAGGCGCCGACATCGTCCAGCTGTCGACGGTGACGCGCCATCAGCCTACAGCCAAGTTCCTCATCGGCAGCGGCAAGGTCGAGGAACTGCGCGACCTGGTCAAGGCCGAGCACGTCGATCTGGTCATCTTCAATCACACCCTCACCCCCAGTCAGGAACGCAACCTCGAGCGTGTGTTCGAGTGCCGTGTGCTCGACCGGACGGGGCTGATCCTCGACATTTTCGCCCAGCGCGCCCGTACCCATGAGGGCAAGCTGCAGGTCGAACTGGCCCAGCTCGAGCACATGAGCACGCGTCTGGTGCGCGGCTGGACCCACCTCGAGCGGCAGAAGGGCGGTATCGGCATGCGCGGCCCGGGCGAGACCCAGCTGGAAACCGACCGTCGTCTGTTGCGCGTGCGTCTGCGGCAGATCAAGTCGCGTCTGGAGAAGGTGCGCAGCCAGCGTGAGCAGGCCCGCCGCGGTCGGCGTCGCGCCGACATCCCTTCGGTATCCCTGGTGGGCTACACCAACGCCGGCAAGTCGACGTTGTTCAATGCCTTGACCACCTCGGACGTGTACGCCGCCGACCAGCTGTTCGCCACCCTCGACCCGACCCTGCGGCGTCTGGAGCTCAAAGACCTCGGCCCGATCGTGCTGGCCGACACCGTAGGCTTCATTCGCCACCTGCCGCACAAGCTGGTCGAAGCGTTCCGCGCGACGCTCGAGGAATCGAGCAATTCCGACCTGCTGCTGCACGTGATCGATGCCCATGAGCCCGAGCGCATGGAGCAGATCGAACAGGTATTGGAAGTGCTGGGCGAGATCGGTGCCGAAGGCTTGCCGATCCTCGAGGTGTATAACAAACTCGACCTGCTCGAAGAGGTCGAGCCGCAGATCCAGCGCAATGCCGACGGTAAGCCGGAGCGGGTCTGGGTGTCGGCGCGCGATGGGCGTGGTCTGGAGCTGGTGGGCCAGGCGATCGCCGAGTTGCTGGGTGATGACCTGTTCGTCGGTACGTTGCGCCTTGGGCAGCAATTCGCCCGTTTGCGTGCACAGTTCTTTTCCATGGGCGCCGTGCAGAGCGAGACTCACGACGAAGACGGTAGCAGCCTCTTGAGCGTGCGTCTGCCTTGGGTCGAGCTCAACCGTTTGGTCACCCGCGACGGGCACGAGCCACAGGCGTTCGTGGCGCAACACACTTTGCAATAAATGCCCGTAGCAGTGTTCGGGCAGTGATATCAGGCATTCTGTAGCATTGGCCGGCGCGCCGTGGGCGCGTCTTTGCTTTATCAGATGGAGAGCGCTATGGCTTGGAATGAGCCGGGTGGCAACTCGAACAATCAAGATCCCTGGGGCGGTCGACGCGGTGGCGGCGGCGGCGGTGGCGACAAAAAGGGACCACCGGATCTCGACGAAGCCTTCCGCAAGCTGCAAGACAGCCTCAATGGCATGTTCGGCGGCAAGAAACGCAGTGGCGGTGGCGGCAGCGACCGCAACGCTGGCAAGGGCGGTGGCCTGGGCCTGTTGGGCATCGGCCTGGCCGTGCTGGCGGCCATCTGGCTGTACAGCGCCGTGTACGTGGTCGACGAGCAGGAGCAGGCCGTCGTGCTGCGCTTCGGCAAGTACCACGAAACCGTGGGGCCCGGCCTGAACATCTACTTCCCGCCGATCGATCGCAAGTACATGGAGAACGTCACGCGCGAGCGGGCCTATACCAAGCAGGGGCAGATGCTCACCGAAGACGAGAACATCGTCGAGGTGCCACTGACCGTGCAGTACAAGATCTCCAACCTGCAGGACTTCGTGCTCAACGTCGACCAACCCGAGATCAGCCTGCAACACGCCACCGACAGTGCCCTGCGCCACGTGGTGGGCTCGACCTCCATGGACCAGGTGCTGACCGAAGGCCGCGAACAGATGGCCGTGGACATCCGCGAGCGTCTGCAGCGCTTCCTCGACACCTACCGTACCGGCATCACCGTCACCCAGGTCAACGTACAGAGCGCGGCAGCTCCGCGTGAAGTGCAGGAAGCCTTCGACGACGTGATCCGCGCCCGCGAAGACGAGCAACGTGCCCGCAACCAGGCCGAGTCCTACGCCAATGGCGTGGTGCCGGAGGCCCGTGGTCAGGCGCAGCGCATCATCGAGGACGCCAACGGCTACCGCGACGAAGTCATCGCCCGCGCCAAGGGTGAGGCCGACCGCTTCACCAAGCTGGTCGCCGAGTACAACAAGGCCCCCGACGTCACCCGTCAGCGCCTGTACCTGGAGACAATGCAAGAGGTCTACAGCAGCACCAGCAAGGTGTTGATCTCGACCAAGGACGGGCAGAACAACCTGCTCTACCTGCCGCTGGACAAGATGGTCGAAGGCAGCCGCAACGCGCCTAGTACCTCGGCCGGTGCGTCGTCGTCGAACAACGACGCCGCCGCTCGTGCCGCGCAGGACTCGCAATCGCAGCAACAGGCGCCACGCACCAGGGAGAGCCGCTGATGAGCAATAAATCGCTGTTCGCCCTGATCGCCCTCGTGGTGGTCGTCATCGTCGGTTGGAACTGCTTCTACATCGTCGCGCAAACCGAGCGTGCGGTCATGCTGCAGTTCGGTCGCGTGGTCCAGGCCGATGTCCAGCCCGGCCTGCATGTGAAGGTGCCGTACGTCAACCAGGTGCGCAAGTTCGACGCCCGCCTGATGACCCTCGACGCGCCGACCCAACGTTTCCTGACCCTCGAGAAGAAGGCCGTGATGGTCGACGCTTATGCCAAATGGCGGGTCAAGGACGCCGAGCGTTACTACACCGCCACCTCCGGCATGAAGCAGATCGCCGACGAGCGTCTGTCGCGTCGTCTGGAAAGTGGTCTGCGTGACCAGTTCGGTAAACGCACGCTGCATGAAGTGGTGTCCGGTGAGCGTGACGCGTTGATGGCCGACATCACCGCTTCGCTGAACCGCATGGCCAACAAGGAGCTGGGGATCGAGGTCATCGACGTGCGCGTCAAGGCCATCGACCTGCCCAAGGAAGTCAACCGCAGCGTGTTCGACCGCATGAGCACCGAGCGTGAGCGTGAAGCCCGCGAGCACCGCGCCAAGGGTAACGAGCTGGCCGAAGGCATCCGTGCCGACGCCGATCGCCAACGCCGTGTGCTGCTGGCCGAAGCCTACCGCGAAGCGGAAGAAACCCGTGGTGATGGCGACGCCCAGTCGGCCGCCATCTACGCCAAGGCCTATGGCCAGGACGCCGATTTCTACGCGTTCTACCGTAGCTTGCAGGCCTACCGCGAAAGCTTCTCCAGCAAGAGCGACGTGCTGGTCCTGGACCCGAAGAACGAGTTCTTCCGTTACCTGGACAAGAGCAAGCCGTAAGCGATCCATCTCCGCCGGGCAGCTAAAACGCCCGGCGGGGTGCATCCCGAATCAAAAGGGGTGTATGATCAGGCAGCCGGGAAATCCCCGGCTTTTTTGCGTCTGCAAGGTCCATTCGCGTCACGCGTCGGACCTGCTTCGTCAAGGCGCAACGTATTCACAGGGTGTTGGTACGGTGGCAGCGCTGGGTTCAGTGCTGCCCGCTGCTGTGCGTCAATACCTGCTTCAATCAAGGCTGCCCACGGGCAGACCGCCCGGACCAGAGGGGAAATGGCGTCATGGCAACGGTAGACCGCTGGCTTCTGCCAGATGGCATCGAGGAAGTACTGCCACCTGAAGCGGCGCGCATCGAAATCGCGCGCCGCCAGGTGTTGGACCTGTTCCAGAGCTGGGGTTACGAGCTGGTCGTCACCCCCCATATCGAGTACCTGGAATCGCTGCTGACCGGCGCCGGCCAGGACCTGGATCAGCGCACCTTCAAGGTGGTCGATCCGCAGTCCGGTCGCCTGATGGGCTTCCGCGCCGACTTCACCCCGCAGGTCGCACGCATCGATGCCCACACCTTGCGCCGCGAAGGCCCCAGCCGCCTGTGCTATGCCGGTAGCGTACTGCACGCGCAGCCACGCGCGCTTTCCACTTCGCGCAGCCCCATCCAACTGGGCGCCGAGCTGTACGGCGATGCCAGCCCCACCAGCGATGTCGAAGTCATCAGCCTGATGCTCGCTACGTTGCAGCTGACCGACGTTGCCGATGTGCACATGGACCTTGGCCACGTCGGCATCTACCGCGGCCTGGCGCGTGCCGCCGGGTTGTCCGGCGCGGTCGAGCAACAGCTGTTCGATGCCCTGCAACGCAAGGCGGTCGACGAAGTGCACGTGCTGACCACCGGCCTGCCACACGACCTGAGCGCCATGCTGCGCGCCCTCACCGAGCTGTGCGGCAGTCGCGAAGTGCTCAACGAAGCACGGGTGCGCCTGGGCCGTGCCCCGGCCAGCGTGCTGGCGGCGCTCGACGATCTGCTGGCCATCGCCGATCGTCTTGCCGCCCGTTACCCTGACCTGCCGCTGTACTTCGACCTTGGCGAATTGCGCGGCTACAACTACCACACCGGTGTGGTGTTCGCGCTGTTCGTGCCGGGCGTAGGCCAGTCCATCGCCCAGGGCGGTCGCTACGACGACATCGGTGCCGACTTCGGTCGCGCCCGTCCGGCCACGGGCTTCTCCACCGACCTCAAGACCCTGGTGACCCTGGGTCGCGCCGAAGTGCAGTTGCCCAACGGTGGCATCTGGATGCCCGACAGCAACGACACTGCGCTCTGGCAGCAGGTCTGCCAATTGCGTGGCCAAGGCCAGCGTGTGGTCCAGGCTTTGCCGGGCCAGCCGCTGAGCGCGGCGGTGGAGGCCGATTGCGATCGGCAACTGATTCAGCAAGACGGGCACTGGCAGGTACTGCCGCTCGCCCTTTAGTTTCTGCGTCGGCCGTTGCCGGCACCAAGTTTGCGAATGAGGACAAGTATCATGGGTAAGAATGTCGTCGTCCTGGGCACCCAGTGGGGTGATGAGGGCAAAGGCAAGATCGTCGATCTGCTGACCGAACACGCCGCTGCCGTAGTGCGCTACCAAGGCGGCCACAACGCAGGCCATACCTTGGTGATCGACGGTGAGAAGACCGTCCTGCACCTGATCCCTTCGGGCATCCTGCGCGAAGGCGTGCAGTGCCTGATCGGCAACGGTGTGGTGGTCGCGCCCGATGCGCTGATGCGCGAAATCACCAAGCTCGAAGACAAGGGCGTACCGGTGCGCGAGCGTCTGCGCATCAGCCCCGCCGCGCCGCTGATCCTGGCCTATCACGTCGCCCTCGACCAGGCCCGTGAAAAAGCCCGTGGCGAAGCCAAGATCGGCACCACCGGCCGTGGCATCGGCCCTGCCTACGAAGACAAGGTCGCACGCCGCGGCCTGCGCGTGGGCGACCTGTTCCACCGCGAGCGCTTCGCCGCCAAGCTCGGTGAGTTGCTGGACTACCACAACTTCCAGCTGGTCAATTACTACAAAGAGCCGGCCATCGATTTCCAGCAGACCCTGGACGAGTGCATGGAATACGCCGAGCAGCTCAAGCCGATGATGCTCGACGTCACCGCCGAACTGCACAACCTGCGCCGCGCCGGCAAAGACATCATGTTCGAAGGCGCGCAAGGTTCGCTGCTCGACATCGACCACGGCACCTACCCCTACGTCACCAGCTCCAACACCACCGCCGGCGGCATCTCCACCGGCTCCGGCGTGGGGCCGATGTACATCGACTACATCCTCGGCATCACCAAGGCCTACACCACCCGTGTCGGCTCCGGTCCGTTCCCCACCGAGCTGTTCGACGACACCGGCGCCACCCTGGCCAAGCGCGGCCACGAGTTCGGTTCCACCACCGGGCGTGCCCGTCGTTGCGGCTGGTTCGATGCGGTCATCCTGCGTCGCGCCATCGACGTCAACAGCATCTCGGGTATCTGCCTGACCAAGCTGGACGTGCTGGACGGCCTGGAGACCATCAACATCTGCGTGGGCTACAAGAACGCCGAAGGCGATGTGATCGAAGCACCGACCGACGCCGACAGCTACATCGGCCTGCAGCCGGTGTACGAGACGCTGCCGGGCTGGAGCGAGTCGACCCTGGGCGTGAAGAGCCTCGACGGCCTGCCGGCCAACGCGCGTGCCTACATCACCCGCATCGAGGAACTGATCGGCGCGCCGATCGACATCATCTCCACCGGCCCGGACCGCAACGAAACCATCGTGCTGCGCCATCCGTTCGCCTGATCCGCTTCGGCTGATCGACCAGGCGCCGCGCTTCCGAAAGGGGCGCGGCGTTTTCGTAGGTGCCGGAAAATCCCAAGCTAACGAAGACCAAGGCGGCTTTTCAGACAAGCCCTAGGCCTTCGTGTAAACGACGCCGTTAACGGCATAACCCTTGCTGTAAGAAATTTCTGTCGATGCCATCAAAATAGTGGCGCCAGAAACACGAGGGTTACACCGTGTCTGCCATCCTTTCATTGTTACGAAGCCGCCTGTTGCGGCCTGTGTTTGTTGCCCTGGGTATCGCTCTGCTGGTTCAGGTGCTGGTCGCGGTGGTGCTGACCCGCAGTACCGTCACCTCGCTGGAATCGGACCTGGAGAAGCGTTTCGGCGATGACAGCCGCGAGCTGGCCAACGAGCTGCAACAAGCCGGGCAAGAGGTGCGCTCGGGCCTGGACGGGCTGTCCAACAGCACTCGGCAACGATTGAGCGCCGGTCTGTCTGCCCGTTTGCAGAGCGAACAGCAGCAGCTGCGCACCACCTTGGAGAACAACCTCAAGGAGTCGGCCAACGACATGGCGCAATTGCTCGCCTCGGTGGCGCCGCGGGCGATCTGGGACAACGACGTACCGGTGCTGTCGGATTTCGCCCGGCGCGCGCAGCGTAACCCCAACGTGCTGTTCGTGATCTACGACGACGCCCAGGGCCAGCACCTGACCCGCTATCTCAACCGGCAGAACCCGATCAACCAGGCGTTGCTGGAAAAAGGCCAGGGCGAACGCGCGCTGGACAAGGTGCTGGAGGCGGCGCGCCGCGATCCTGCGGTGTACTTCGTCGAGGCGTCGATCAACCCTAACGGCGTCGAGATCGGCAAAGTGTTGATGGGTGTATCCACGGCCGCCATCGACAACGAACTGAAGGCCCTCGACCAGCGTTTCGCCGCTTTGATCGGCAGCGGCGGCAAACTGGTCGAAGACAGCCTGGCCGGCGCAGCCTCGGACAGCGGCAACGTGCTGCGCCAGCGCCTGGAAAAAGCCCAGGCCAGCGCCGCCGCCATGCAGGCCAACACCGCCGAGTCGGTACGCCAGGCCGCCAGCGAGCTGCGCTGGCGCATCGGCCTGACGCTTGCGGTGATCGGGCTGGGTGTGCTGTTGCTGGTGGCCGTGGTGCTGGGGCGTCGGGTCTTGAGCAAGGTGCGCCTGCTGATCGCCGCGCTCGACGACCTGGCCGCCGGCGAAGGCGACCTGACCCGCCGTGTGCCGCTCGACAGCCGCGACGAACTGGGCGACATGGCCTCGGCGGTCAACCGTTTCATCGACAAGCTGCAACCGATCGTACGCGAGGCGGGCGCCGTCGCGCAGCGCACCGGTGTCGAGATCGATGCCATGGCCCAACGCAACGCCGGTGCCGATACCGCTGCTGCGTTGCAGCGTGACGAGGTGGCGGCCAGCCTGCGCGACCTGTCGAGCATGGCCGACGAGGCGCAAGCGGAAAGCCAGGCCATGCAAGCGGCCTTGCAGCAGGTGGTGGACATTCGCCAAGCCACCGACGAGAACAGCCGCAGCTCCACGCAACTGGCCGGTCTGATCGAAAACCTGGCAGGGCAGGTGGACACCGGCTCGCAGGTGATCGAGCGCCTGGCCCAGCAGAGCCAGCAGATCGAGGTGGTGCTGACGGTGATCCACGGCATCGCCGAGCAAACCAATTTGCTGGCGCTCAATGCTGCGATCGAAGCCGCGCGCGCGGGTGAGACCGGCCGCGGTTTTGCGGTGGTGGCCGATGAGGTGCGTGCGTTGGCGAGCAAAACGCAAAGCTCCACCGGCGATATCCAGGCGCACATCACCGCGCTGCAACAAGGTGCCAGGGACGCCGTGGCCACGATCGGTCAGGCCGGGTTGAAAGCCAGTGAAGGGTTGAAGGTGCTGCGTGACAACGAGCGTCGTCAGCAATCGGTGCAAACGGCCGTGGAGCAGGTGCACGCCGCCATCGGCCTGGCCACTCGCGCGGCCGAGCAGCAGGCCAGCGGCGCGCAGGCGGTGCGCGGTCGGGTGGAAACCATCCATGCCCAGGCCGAGCGTTCGGCGGCGGTGGTGATGCAGACCACCGCCAGCAGCAAAGTGCTGGACGATCTGGCAGGGCAGCTACGGGCGAGCCTCGGGCAGTTCAAGGCGTGAAAGGTGCAGGCGTCCGAGGCGGCTGCGCCGTCTCGGACGTTGCGTGGAAGGGAGATTCGAACCGCGTCGCCCTTGGGCGCCGGCTCATCAGGCTCTGTTCAGATACATCCGCGTAGTCAGCAGGTACACCGGCAAGCCCGACACCAGGATCAACAACGCCGCATAGGGCGCCGCTGCGGCGAACTCGACGTTGGCGGTGTGCGCCCATACTTCGGTGGCCAGGGTGGTCATGCCCGTGGGGCTGAGCAGCAGGGTCGCGGTCAGCTCCTTCATGGCATCGAGAAACACCAGGGCGAAGGCGGCGGCCAGGGCCGGGAAGATGATCGGCAGGGTGACTCGGCAGAATGCGCCCAGACTGCTGGCGCCCAGGGTGCGTGCGGCTTCTTCCAGGGTCGGCGAGGCCTTGTTCAAGGCCGTGCGCACTGGCGCCTGGGCCAGCGGCAGGAAGAGCAGGGCATAGGCCAGGATCAGCAGCGCCGTGGTCTGGTACAGCGCCGGCACGTAGTGCAGGGCGAAGAACACCAGGGTCAGCGCGATCACCAGGCCCGGCAGGGCATGCAGCAGGTACGGCAGACGCTCGGCCCAGATCGCCAGGCGGCCTTTGTAGCGCACCACCAGGAAACTGATCGGCAACGCCAGTAGCACGCAGAACGCCGCGCCACCGAGCGACACCGACAGCGAGGTGAGCAATGCCTTGCCGATCTCCGCCACCGGGAAAGCGGCCGAGGAGCCTACGCTCAGCCAATAGCCCAGCATGGCCAACGGAATACCGCTGCCCAGCACCGCCAGCCCCAGGCAGAACGCTTGTGCCAGTGGCGTCCAGCCCTTGAGCCGCACCGGCGCGGCACGCCGCGCGACACCCTGGCCGATGCGCACGTGGCGGGCCTTGCCGCGCACCCGCAGCTCCAGCCAAAGCATGACCAGGCACAGCGCCAGCAACACCGCCGAAAGCATGGCGGCGTTGGCGTTGCTGAATTCCAGTTCGAACTGTTGGTAGATCGCCGTGGTGAAGGTTTGCAGGCCAAGGATCGACAGCGCACCGAATTCCACCAGCATGTGCAGCGCGATCAACAGCGCGCCGCCCAGCATCGACGGCCACAGCAGCGGCAGGGTGACTTTGAAGAACACGCCCCAGCGGCTGCAACCCAAGGTGCGCGCCGACTCCTCCAGCGAGGTGTCGACGTTGCGCAAGGTCGCCGCCACCGGCAGGAAGATCAGCGGGTATTTGGACAGCGCCATCACGAAGATCGCCCCGCCCAAGCCTTCGAAGTCAGCGCTCAGCGACACCCAGGTGAAACTGCTGACGAACGACGGCACCGCGAACGGCAGGCACAGCACCACACCCCATAGGCGGCGGCCGGGTAGGTCGCTGCGTTCGAGCAGCCAGGCCAGGGCCATGCCGACGACGATGCACAGCGCGGTGACGCCTGCCAGCAACAACAGGGTGTTGCGCAGCAACCCCCAGACGAAGGGCCGCCACAGCAGGTGCAGCGCCTCCTGCCAACCCGCTTCCCACGCTTTGATGGCCACATACAGCAACGGCAACGCGCTCATCGCCACCAAGAACAGGACGGGCAGCACCACCCAGATCGAGGGGCGCTTGCGCCGCGGTACGTAACGCAGGGTGGCGCGGGTAGGCAGGGCGGCAGTCATCAGAGCAGACCGACCTCACGTTCGAGTTCCAGCGCTTCTTCGGCATTGCCCAGGTCAGCAGGGGTGATCTTCGGCGGACGCAGGTCTTCGAACGGCTTCAGGCCGCGGTCGGAAACCATGCCCTTGTGCAGCGGGTATTCGGCAGTGGTCTGGGTGATGACCCGCTGGCCTTCTTCGCTGGCCATCCAGTTGAGCAGCGCCTGGGCTTCTTTGGGATGCTTGCTGGCCTTGACTGCCGCAGCGCCGGAAATGGTCACCAGGCCGCCGGCGTCGCCGTCTTCGAGGTAGTACAGCTTGGAGTCGAGCTTGCCGCGCTCGCGCTCCAGGGCGTACCAGTAGTAGTTGTTGACCAGCACGGCGGCGACTTCGCCTTTTTCCACGGCTTTGAGGGCGACCATGTTGTTGGTGTAGGTCTTGCCGAAGGCCTTGAGCCCGGTCAGCCACTCTTCGGCCGCTTCCCGACCGTGCATCTTGAGGATCGCCACGGCCTGTTCCTGGAACGCACCGCTGGTGGGCACGAAACCGACGCGGCCGTCCCACTCGGGGTTGGCGAAGTCCATCACCGTCTTGGGCAGGTCTTTCTCGTCGATCTTCTTGGGGTTGAACACCACCACACGGGTACGTGCGGTCACGCCCATCCAAGTGCCGTTGGCGGCTACGTATTCCTTGGGCAGCATGTCCAATGTGGTCTGGTCGATCTTGGCCAGCAGGCCCAGCTCGCCCAGGTTGTTCAGGGGTGGGGATTCTTCGGTGTAGATGATGTCGGCCGGCGAGCGGTCGCCTTCCTCGATGATCTGGCTGGCCAGCTGGTTGCTGCTGCCCTTGCGGATATCGATATGGATGCCGGTCTTGGCCTCGTAGGCCTTGGCGATGGCCTCGCCGATTTCCTTGTGCTGGCCGTTGTACATGGTCAGCGTCACCGGGTCGGCGGCCATGGCGGCTGGCGCACCGATGGCCAGGCCCAGTACGGCGGCGGCCAGGGTACGCATCAGCGAATTCGAACGGATCGTCATGCGGGTCTTTCCTCGCTTACGGCAACATATTTGGAAACAATGGTAAACGAAATCGTTTCTCAAGTGGCCGCATGGAAGAAAATTCATTCGCGTCTTGCGACCCTCCTGTCACGTGCCCGGGTTCGAGGCTGCGCGCAGGTTTCCGTGGTTCGGCGCAATTGCCGAGGCGTCATGACCTGGGGAGGCGGCGGCGGGCTACCCGCGCGGCTTCATGCGCCACGCAGATCCTCGGCCAACGCTTCGAGCAGGAAGAAGCTGGCGCATGGCGACTCGACGCATTGCGATTGTGCGCCGGTGCGGTAGTAGTGCCCGGCGAAGCACCCCGTTTCCCGGACCTGGGCGGCCAGTCGGGCATTCTGTCGGCAGGCCTGTTCGCGCAGGGCGGCCGATTCGGGCAGCAAGCGCGCCAGCCGCAGCAACGCCAAGGAGGCGATTGCCACGGCGCATCCGTCCAGCTCGGCCGGATCGGGCAGCGCGCCGCAGGCCGCTTCACCCCAGCGCCGCATCCAGTACCGGCATGCCTGCTCGGCAGGCTCGGCATAGGCATCGCCCATGTGCCTCACCGCCTCGGCCAGACCGAGCATGGCCCACGCCTGGCCACGCGCCCAGGCGCCGGGTCGAGCGGTCTGCCAGACGCCGTCCAGGCCAATACTGGACTGGTGGGCCCAGGCGCCGGAGGCGGTCGCCAGATGGCGCAGGCACAGTCGTAGATGGCTGTGCGCCATCGCCTGCAACCCATCATCGCCTGGCAGGTGCAGCAACGCCAGGGTCGGTGCCAGGGCGTCGATGTCGAGGGTGCGCGCACCATGTTCGCCAGCGCCAAGGCCTGGACCCAGCAGCCAGCCCCCTAGTGCGGGCCGGTAGTCCTCGGCCAACGCTGCGGCGGCGCGAACGGCCAGCGCATGGGCCTCTGGGCACTCCATGCGTTCGCTACCGAGGGCCGCGCCGTAGGCGAACACGAAGCTGCGGTTGAGGCTAGGCTCGGCCAGCATGGACTCGAGCCGCTGGCAGCTCGCGCGGGCATGCGCCAAGTGCCGCGGCGAGCCACTCTGCGCCGCACGTTGCCACCAGCAGCCGCTCCACAGACCGCCCAGCCAGGAGCCGCGACGCGACAGCTTCCACACGGCACTGTCGGCTGGGCGATACAGTGGAAACAGCTCGCCGCAGTGGTCGGCGATGCCGTCCAGGCGTGTGTTAAGGATGTCGACCGCCTCGGCCTTGTCTGCCTCGAACACGTGCCAGGGCGTCTGGGTGCCGGGTTCACGCATGGCCGGCATGGCTTGGCGCCCCGCCATGACGTCGTGCCCGGTACAGGCTGCGGCACAAACCCGCGCCCAGGCACAGTGCGGCCAGCAGCAACAGCCAGGCCGCCGCGAAGCCGCCCGGCTGGCGCAGCATGGCGCCGAACAGCGGTGGGCCGAGGGCGATACCGCCGAAGAACCCCAGCGACAGCATGCCTGCGCTGCTCGCTACGCCACCGAAAGCCGGCTCGCGTAGCAGCATGCCCATGGCCACCGCATTGCTCGCCACCAGCGTCAAACCCATACCGATCACTGCGAACCACAACGGCCAATGGCGCAACGGCGTCGCCTGCTGCATCACCAGCAGCGTGCCCAGGCCCAGCAGGAACAGCCCGCCCAGCAGCACGGTTTCGTCCGCCAGCCGTGCGCCCAGCGGCGTCAGCAGCAGGCGCGAGGCGATGCCCATGACGCCGAACGTGCTGACCATCAGACCGATGCTCGCCGCCGACACGCCCAAGCTGCTGGCGTACACGCCGAAGAAGGTGATGAACGCCGACAGGCACAACCCGGCACAGGCCTGGATCGCCATCAGCCGGCGCAGCCAGCCGTTCGGAGCGCTCAAACGCAGGCTGGGTTTGGCAGTCTGCGCCGCCGTGGGCAAGCGCAGCATGACCCAGGCCGCCAGCAGCAGCGCCAAGGGCGCCCAGCATGCCAGCGCCATCCGCCAGCCCAGCCAGCCGCTCAAAGAGGGCAACAGCAGCCCTGCCAGGAGGGCCGAGACTTGCACGCCGGCCTGCTTGATCCCGACCAGCGTGGCTTTGGGGGCCTCGCTGGCCTGGGCGATGGCTTGGTTGGTGGCCGGGTTGGCCAGCGCCTGGGCGACGCCGCAGAACAGCAGCGCGACGACCACACCGGCGAATCCTGGCAGCACCGCTAACAAGCCGAACGACAGCGCCACCAGCAGAAACAGCGCCAGCAGCCCACGGCGCGAGCCGATGCGCTGCACCCAGGTGCCAGCCCAGGGCGACAGCAGCGCGGCCAGACCGAAGGCGCTGGTGGTCAACCAACCCAGGTGCTCGCGGGCGATGCCCAAGTCAGCGACCAGTTGCGGCCCAAGTATGCCCAAGGCGTAGAACACCATCATCGGCAGGCCCATGGCGCAGGTGAGCAGGGCGGCGAGGGGGAGGTGTCTGTTCATGTGATGGCCTCGCATGGGCAAAGTGAAGGCGCCGCGCAGCAGGCCGCGACCGTGTGCAACGTCTTGAAAGGCTTTGTGCCTGGCGTGACCAGGCGCCGTAGCGCCGTCATGCCAGGGCCTCGTCGAGGGTGGGGGCAAGCCCCGGCAAATGGGACGGCGCGCCGGGTGCGCTGGCCTTGAGCAGGTCACGGCCGATCGTGCTGATCAGCGCGTCGTCGGTGCCGTCGAGGATGTGCGTGGTACGTGCCTGACGGTAGATGCCCGATAGCGGCGACAGCTCGCTGAGCCCTTCGGCGCCCATCACCTGGACCGCCGAATCCACAGCGCCCGACAAGGCGTCCGAGGCCGCCAACTTGGCCAGGTTGACGGCAATGGCGTCGTGCTCGCCACGGTCGAAGCCGTCCGCCGCATCGTGCAACAAGCCCCGCGCAGCGGCGATGTCGCGATACACCCGGTACACCCGCGCCCGCAGCAGTTGCTTGTCGGCCAGCCGCGCCTGCTGGCCACGGGCCGAATGCACGCGCGCGCAGAGCAGGTCGAAACAGCGCTGCGCCAGGCCCAGCCAGTGCGCTGCGCGCAGCAGTCGGCCCAGGCCCAGGCGCTGTTGCATCAGCGCCAGGCCTTGGCCGGGTCGTCCGAGCACCTGCCAGGGTTCGATCCGCACGTCGTCGAAACGCAGCTCACCCTGGCCCTGCTGGCGGCCCAGCAAGGCCAGCGGGCGGACGAATTCGAAGCCGCTCGCCTCGCGCGGCACCACCAGCATGGTCAAGGCTCCATCCAGCGCGCCGTCCGCCGTCCGCGCGATGACCGTGGCGAAGTCGGCGCGGCCGGCGCGGCAGATGAACCATTTGCGGCCGTTCAGCCGCCAGTGGTCGCCCTGCCAACGCGCGCGGCTGGCGAGGGTGGCCGGGATCGAGCCGATGCTGTCGGGCTCGGACATCGCATAGCAGGGCAGCGCCTCACCACGCACCAGAGGCACGAAGAAGCGCTCGCGCAAGGCGCCCCGTGCGTGCTGGCCCAGCATGTAGGCATCGAGCGTGGCATCGCCGCCGAGGATCGCCGGGGCGAACTCGCTGCGGCCTTCTTCGGCGGCGATCGGCAGGTAGTCGCGCAGGCTCGCCACCCGTCCGCCGTCGGCGAGCGGGTAGAAGTTGCCGAAGATTCCAGCCGCGCGGGCGCGCTGCTGCAACGCCCGGGTCAAGGCCGTTGCGGCCTCGTCGCAAGCGCCCAGGGCCAGTTCGTTGGGCAGCACCTGCTGCTCGACGAACTGGCGCACCCGTTGGCGCAACGCGTCCAGATCCTGACTGGCGTGCTGCATGTTCAACCTACCTGCCGGGTCGGTTCGACCAGGCCCTGGGCATCGGCGGCCAATGCGCGCTTGTCGATCTTGCCGGCCGGGGTGAGCGGCAGGTGGCGGTAGAAACGCAGGTACTCGGGCAGCTTGTTCACCTCCAGGCCCTGCTCGCGCAGGAACTGGGTGATGTCCTGCAAGGCGAACCGCGCTGCGCCCTCGCGCAGGGTCACGCACAGGCACACGCGCTGGCCCAGGTCCGGGTCGGGCACCGGCACGCAGGCCACGGTCACCACATCGGGGTGGGCCATGGCCAGGCCTTCGATCTGCACGGGGCTGATGTTGGCGCCCCCGCGGATGATGATGTCTTTCTTGCGCCCGGCCAGTACCAGGTAGCCCTGTGGGTCGATCAGGCCCAGGTCGCCGGTCTTCACCCAGCCTTCGGCGTCGCGGTAGCGCGCGTCGAGCTCCGGGGCGTTGACGTACTGCATGGGGCTCAGCGGCCCGCGCGCGGTGATCTCGCCGACCGCGCCCTGTGGCACTTCACGGCCCAGGTCGTCGACGATGCGGATCTCGCACACCGCCGGATTGGGCTTGCCGACGCTGCCCAGTACCACGTCCAGCGGATCGTCCAGGGTGTTGTGGCAGTTCACCCCGTCGGCCGAGCCATAGAGGCTGATGAAACCGCAACCGAAGCGCTCGGTGCAGCGCAGCACGGTGGCTTCGTCGATCACCGAGCCACCACAGATCAGCCCGCGCAGGCTCGACTTGTCGATCTGCGCCAGGGCCGGGTCGGCGGCGATGCGCTGGAGCATGGTCGGCACGCCGAGGATGAAGGTCGGACGCAATTGCTCGATGGCTTTGACCGCCTCGCCGACGTCGAAGCGCGGCAGCACCACCAGCGAGCCGCCGAGCCAGGCCAGTACGCCGAAGGTGGCGGTGGAACCGAACGAAGAACCTAGCGGCACCAGGTACAGACCGCGGAATTCGGCGCCGTCGCTGCTGATGCGTTGCAGGAAGCGTCCGCGTCCGCCGACCAGGGCATTGTGCGAATAAGCCACCAGCTTCGGTTCGGACTCCGTCCCCGACGACACCAGCAGGCGCACCGGAGAGTCCGGGCAGACCTTGGGCAGGCTGGGCGTGGGCAAGGGCTCGCCGTCGAGCAAGCGTGCCAGGGTCGACCACCCGGCGCGCGGTTCGCCATCGACGATCAGCACGCGCAACGACAGCAGCGTCGGGCGCAGCGATTCGATCACTTCGCACAGGTCGATGTCGGCGTAGCGCTGCGGCACGATCACCGCACGGGCATCGCAGCGGCGCACCAGCGATTGGATGTCGAGTTTGCCACGCCCCGGCGGGAAGGGCGCGACGATGGCGCCAAGGGCCGCGACCGCCAGGTCGATGGCGCAGCAGTGCCAGCTGTTGCTCAGCTGATACGCCACCACGTCACCGGCGACGATGCCGTTGTCGCGCAGGCTGCCGGCCAGGCGCAGCGCTGCGTCGAGCAGGTGGGCATAGCTGATGTCGCCGTCCGGGGACAGCACGGCCGGCTTGTCCGGCGTGGCGGCGGCGCGCAGGCGGAACAGGCTGAAAACGTCCTGATTGGGGTAGCTGCCGTCCTCGCTCCAGCGGCGACGGGTATGCAGAGGGACCAGATCAATGATGCCAGCGGTGTTCATCGGAAACTCCACGGTGATTGAACAGAACGGTAGGTGCGTTGCGTCAGGCACGGCGCCAGGCGTGGGTCGGCACCGAGCAGGGCGAGGTCTTGGTGGACGAGGCCGGCCGGGATGCCTGCGTGCAGGCAGGCGTCGACCCAGTGTTCGGTCGGGGCACCGGCCAGGCACTGGCGCAGGTATGCGGGGCTGGCCTGGCCGCCCAGCAGTTGGCTCAGGGCCTGGTGCTGCTGGCGGGTCTGGCAATCGAGGGCGAGCAGCCCGTCGGCAGTGGCGAACACGCCTTGCAGGTAGGCGGCCGGTCGCTCGGGCGCCTGGCCGGCGAGCAGCAGGTCGGCGGTGCCGAGCAGCGAGCTGTGCAGGCGTGCGCCGCGGCCGTGCAGTTCGCGGTCGAGCAGGGCGGCGCAGATGCCTTGCGCACTGACCACCCCGCCCAGTACGTCGAGCGCGGTGAACAGCGTGCCGCCGCGGGTGCCCGAAGCAGCGGCGACCTGCGCAGCCACGCCCGACCAGGCCTGCACGGTGAAGTCGGTGCCGGGCGCGTCCACGGCGGCGTCGCCCCAGCCGCCGGCGTAGGCATGGATCAGCTGCGGGTGCATGGCGTGCAGGTCGTCGGCATCGAGCGCCAGCTGCGCGGCCTTGCCCGGCGCCCAGTTATGCAGAAACACGTCTGCCTCGGCGCACAGCGCGTGGATCTCGGCGCGGCCGGCAGCCGTTTTGATGTCGACCTCGCGCACGCGCTTCAAATGGTTGAGTGCATCGAAACGCACCGAACAGTCGTCGGCGCACGGCGGCATGTTGCGCAGCGGATCGCCCCCTGGTGGTTCCAGACGAATGACTTCGGCACCGAGCAGGGCCAGCAGGTGGCCGGCCATCGGTCCTTGAATGCGCCGACAGGATTCCACCACGCGGATGCCGTGCAGCGGCAGCGCGCCACCTGCTTGGCGCGGCACGAGCGTGCGGGTGGCGCAAGCCGGGTTGCGTCGGTACTGCCAGGGGCTGGCCAGGCTGGCGGGATGGTCCGCGTCCGCCTGGCGCTGGGCCAGGCTGCGCAGGGGCACCAACGCCACGCCACAGTCGCGGGCGATCTGCTGCAAGCGCGCCAGCGGTTGCCTGGCCAGGGCCTCCAGGCACTCGGCCGGCATGGCCGCAGTGGCGCGGGCGTAGCGCAGCAGGAAGCCTTGCCAGGCCTTGCCGGCTACCGCATCGCTGACCTGCAGCGTGCGCCAGAACAGGCGCCAGGGCTGGCTGTCGAGGGTCTCCAGTTCGAACAGGGCGCCGTCGGCGGAGACGAACGGCGGGCGGGCCAGGGCATCGTCCCGACCGGGCAGCAGGTGTTCGGCGTCTTCCGGCGCGGTGGCGCCTGCCAGATATTGGCCGACGCTCAGCAAGGCGCCGCTGGCCGGGGTCAGCGTCACCTCGCGCAGCGGGGCACCGCGCAACTGGCCGACTGCGGCCGCCAGGGCGGCCTGCCAGCTCAACGCGGCATTCAGGCAGGCAAGGTAATTCACGCCCAGGGCCTGGGGCCTGCCACTGGCGCGGCCGTGCACCGACATGAGGCCACAGGTGGCCTGGAGCGTGAACTCGGTGGACAACCCCATCGGCAGCGTCGGCAGGCCGCGCCAGCGGACATGCAGTGGCGCCAGGTCGGGATGGTGCAGGCTGAGCGCCGGCGCGTCGCCGGCGACGGCATTGCCCATAGGGCGCAGGCCAAGGCCGTTGCCCTGGTGGGCCAGCGCGGCGCTCAGGCTCTGCCAGGCAGGCAGGCAGGGGCCGCTACGCCAGGCCAGGCCGGCGTCGTGCAGAATCGGGGGCATGTCGAGGTTCTCGGGCTGAGAGGAGTAGGCGTCCAACACAAGGTCGGGTGGCCGCACGCGCCTCCCTGCGGGGCGCGTGGTGAAAAAAGCGATCAGCCGCCGGCGACTGCCGGCAGCACGGTCAGCGTATCGCCGGTCGCAGTGCGGGTGTCCAGGCCTTCGGCGAAGCGGATGTCGTCGTCATTGACGTAGAGGTTGACGAAGCGGTGTACCTCGTCGCCCTGCACCAGGCGGGCTTTGATGCCAGGGTAGTGGGCATCCAGGTGGTCGATCAGGTGGCGTACCGTCTCGCCTTGGGCCTGGACCTTCTTCTGGCCTTCGGTGAGGGGGCGCAGCAGGGTTGGAACCATGACTGAAACCGACATGTGAATCTCCTGTATGGGGTAACCCGAGCCGCCGCAGAGGCGGTCAGCTCAAGCGTGGATGGCCAGCTGTTCCTCGAACACACGCCCTTCGACGATGCGGAAACTGCGGACCTTGTGCCTGGCCTGGGGCCAGGTCGAAACGATCAGGTAATGCACGGCCGGATCGCTGGCCAGGGCGATGTCGTCGCGGCTCGGCCAAGCTTCGCTGGCGGTGTGCGAGTGGTAGATCACCTGGCATTGCTCGTCACGCTCGTCCAGCTCGCGCCACACCCGCAACTGCTCGCGCGGCTCGAAACTGAACCAGGTGGCCGACGCCGCCTGATTGCGTAGCGGGATGACCCGCGAGGCCAGCGTCGAAGCGTTTTGCGAGGCGATCACGCCACAGGCCTCCAAGGGATGCTCGGCAGCGGCCTGGCGCTCGACCTGCGCAAGCGCCGCGCGGGTGATGTGCAAGGGCATGGCGCGGCCTCAGTAGCTCGGGAGCGCAGGTTCGATGTCGCGCACCCAGGCCAGCACGCCACCTTCGAGGTTGCGCACCCGATGCAGGCCGAGTCGGCGCAGCTCGCTGGACACCGCTTGCGAGCGCAGCCCCGACTTGCAGGTGATGACCAGGTCGGCGTCGGCGCCGAAACGTTGCAGGATCTGTTCGGCGACTTGGGTGGTCTTGGGCATCAGCAAGGCGCCGTCGATGCGCACGATGTCCCACTCGGTAGGCTCGCGCACGTCGATGATCACCGGCGCCTGGCCGGCGTCCCTGAGCGATTTGAGCTGCGCCGCGCTGATGTGCGCCACGGGTTCGGCGTGCGCTGGGTCCGGGCGTTTCAGACCGCAGAAGTGCTCGTAGTCGCTCAGCGCGGTGATCGGTTGGCGGTCCGGCAGCGGGTGGATGGCCAGCTCGCGGTAGCTCATGTCCAGCGCGTCGTAGACCATCAGGCGGCCCAGTAGCGGGTCACCGATGCCGGTGATCAGCTTGATCGCCTCGGTGGCCATGATCGAGGCGATGGCCGCACACAGCACCCCGAGCACGCCGCCTTCGGCGCACGACGGCGCCAGCTCCGGGGGCGGTGGCGCAGGGTAGAGGTCGCGGTAGTTGAGGCTGCGGCCGTCGGGCGCGTTTTCCCAGAACAGCGAAGCCTGGCCTTCGAAGCGGAAGATCGAGCCCCAGACGTAGGGCTTGTCGGCCAGTACGCAGGCGTCGTTGACCAGATAGCGGGTGGCGAAGTTATCGGTGCCGTCGAGGATCAGGTCGTAGCGCGAGAACAGGGCCACGGCGGTATCCGGTTCCAGCCGCTCGCTGTGGGTGAGCACCTCGACCAGCGGGTTGAGCCGGGCGATGGCCTGGCGGGCGCTGTCGACCTTCAACGTACCGATGCTCTCCACGGTGTGGATCACCTGGCGTTGCAGATTGGACTCATCGACCCGGTCGAAGTCGATCACGCCCAGAGTGCCGACGCCGGCAGCAGCGAGGTAGAGCAGGGTGGGCGAGCCTAGCCCACCCGCGCCGATGACCAGCACCTTGGCGTTTTTCAGACGGCGTTGTCCGTCCATGCCCAGGTTGGGGATCAGCAGGTGGCGGCTGTAGCGGTTGATTTCTTCGCGCGTCAGCTCGGCACCGGGTTCGACCAGTGGCGGTAGGGTCATATCGCTTTCTTCCATTCAGTAGATACGAACTGTAACCATTTTCATTTGAATTGCTGGTCGATTCAATGTGCCGGGTCGGGGCTTTCGTATGGCAAACGGGCAAATTGCTATGCGCGGCGGGAAATGTTCGACACGAGCGGGATGGGTCGGCGTTTCGAGGCCATTGCGCCTGGTCACAAGGGCAGCGAGGGCGTCGTGCGCTGTTCGCACGGCGCATGGCGAGGACAGGGTATGCGTCGGATGGATGCCGCCTGCCCGTGACTTCACGGACAGGGGCACGTGGCGACTTCAGGACTCGAACGTGGCCAGGTCTTCGCACACGCTGGCGAAGGCATCGAGGAAGCGTTGCGCGTCCTCCTGGCTCAGCACCAGCGGCGGCTGGATACGCATCACCCGATTGTTGTTGGCGGTGACGAAGGTGAGGATGCCGTGGTCTTGCGACAGCTTGGTCATCAGGCGCAATACGAACATGTCCTCCAGGCTCTGCTCCAGTTCCTCCATCGCGGCTTCCAGATGGTGCCGGGCCTTGGCCGACAACATGCGGTAGGTGGCGCCGGCCTGGCCGGGAATGCGTCCGGCCATGTCGCGCACCAGTGCCTCGATGGCTCCGCTCATGCTGTTGTGGAACTCGATGGCCAGCATCAGCCCGCGCCCACGCACCGCCTTGATGAACGGGTGACGCTCGGCGATGCGCTGCAAGCCTCCATGCAACTGCGCGCCGACTCGTGCGGCATTGGCGGTCAGGCCGTCCTGCTCCAGCACGTCCAGCGCCGCCAGGGCCGCGGCGGCAGCGAAATTGTTGCCGCCGAAGGTCGACGTGTGCAGGGCGAAGGTGTCGATGTCGCCATAGGCACGCTGCCACACCGCTTCGCGTGACAAGGTGGCGCCGATCGGTACCAAGCCGCCGGAGAGCGACTTGGACAGCAGCATGATATCCGGCGCCGTAGCCTCCCATTCGCAGGCGAACAGCTTGCCGGTACGGCCCAGCCCGGTCTGGATCTCGTCGAGGATCCACAGGCAGTCGAATTCATCGCACAGCGCGCGGACCCCGGCCAGGTAACCGTCCGGCGGCAGGATCACGCCGCCTTCGCCCTGGATCGGCTCGATGATCAGCGCCGCCACGTCGCCCTGTTCGAGGCGTGCGCGCAGGGCTTGGAGGTCACCGAAGGGCAGGCTGTCGCAGCGTGGCAAGAGGGGCTCGAACGGCGTGCGGTGCTTGGCCCGGCCGGTGACCGAGAGCGCGCCGAGGGTCTTGCCGTGGTAGCCGTTGTCGCAATACAGCACGGTGTGCTTGTCGCTCGCGGCCAGGGCCAGCTTGAGCGCCGCTTCCACCGCCTCGGTGCCCGAGTTGCTGAAGAACACCCGGCGCAGCTCGCCCGGTGCCAGGTCCGCCAGGCGCTTGGCCAGCAGACTGGTGTGCAGCGGTGCGGAGATGTACTGGATGAACGTTGGGAACTGCTGTTGCAGATAGCCTTGCAGCGCTTGGCTGATGGCCGGGTGGTTGTGGCCGTTGTTGAGGCAACCGTAGCCGGCGACGAAGTCCAGGTAGCGGCGCCCGTCGAGGTCGGTCAGCCAGCAGCCCTGACCGTGGCTGAACACCCGCTCGATGTGGTTGAACTGGTAGAACTCGCGCAGCACCGGGTTGATGTGCTCGCCGAAGCTGTTGAGCACCTCGCGGCGCAGGCGCAGCGGGTCGCTCTGGGCATCGCTGGTGCGTACCGGCCGGGCGCCATGGTGATGGCGGTGCAGGCGGGCGAAGTCGTCGGCGCCGAGCGTTTCGCCGTCGCTGGCCATGGGCGAAGGGCTGAAGCCATGGCGTTCGGCGATGCGGCCGATCTCCAGCACCTTGTCCACCGGCAGTTCACGGCCGATGGAAAACGGCTCGGCGCGACCTTCCAGGGCGAGGATGATGGTCTCGGCCAGGCAACCGTTCATGCTGCGTTTGGGTTCCAGGCCCAGGGTGCGCAGCCCCAGGTGCACATCCTGGCTGGCCGAGACCAGGCCGCCGTCCACCAGCAGGATGTCGCGGCGCGTGTGGGGAACGTCCATCACGTCCTTGGGCAGCGCCGCGTCGATCACCACGGACCCTGGCAATAGCCGTCGTGGATCGATCAGGCCGCCGCTGGAAGTGGCTGCGACGAAGAAACGCACCTGCTCGTAACAGCCCTCGATGCTGTCGTGCAGCGTCACCTGGCGGTGGAAGTGCGCCGGCAGGTAGTCGAGGTGCGCCTCGGCCTGACGCACGTTGCCACGGTGTACCAGGCGCAGGCGGCAACCCCGTTCCGCCAGCAGCCGTGCCGCGGCTAGAGCAATGGAACCGGGGTAGCCGAGTATCGCCACCTCGGCATTTTCGGCGGCCACGCCCAACCGTTCGAGGCTGTCGAGCAGGTTGCGGTAGGCGGCGTAGGCGGTCAGTGAGTTACCGGTGGTGACCGCCACGTCGGCCTGCTCCATGGTCGCCAGGCCACGGTTGCCGACGATCGCCGTGAAGCCGCCCAAACCGACCAGTTCGGCGCCTTCGGCCTTGAGTTGGTTGGCCCCTTGCAACACGCGTTCGGCAATGGCCCGGGGCTGGCGCAGCATCTGTTCGGCGGTGAGCGGCATGAATTGCAGCATCCCTGAGCATTCAGCGCCACAGGCGCTTCTGATGCGGCCGAAGTCGACGAACGGCACCAGGTTGCGCTGGCACCAACGCTCGCTGTCGTACCCCCAGGCTTGTTCGGCCAGGGTGCGATCGAGCAGGTCGACCAGCTTGACCTGATGCAGCAGGCCGGTAGACGTGGGGTGGGCAATGAATCCGAATTTCATTCAGTGGGTCTCTGTGTTGAGGCGGCTCCAGGCCGTTTCGGAGACCAGGCTCAAGCCATCGCCCTCCGAGTTGTGGCCCAGCCAGACGTCGAAGAAATTGAGCCGGCCTGGCGCGGTCAGCGCCTGGCGCAAGGTGTCGGCGCAGAAGCTCAGCAAACGGGCGCGGCATACGGTGATCGGGCCGAAGGGACGTTCTTCCCACTCCGGCCCCGGCACCAGCGGCACGTTGACCTGGGCCGCCCCGTGGCAGGCATAGCGCTTGTCGAGGTAGGTCTGGATCATCGACAGCACGCCGTTGGCCAGGTACAGCACGGTGACGTTGCGCGTGGCCGCGTCCGCCGCGCTGGCCAGGCTCATGGCCAGGCGCTGCTCGATGTCCGGCACCAGCGCGCGGGCGCCGTCGCCGATGAAGGCCAGCACATGCTCGCGGTTGTTCAGGGCGATGTAGGGCAGCGACATCAACGCATCGCCCATCAGCGCACGGCCATACCAGCCGGAGAACCCGGCGTCGGTGCGCGGCAGGTTGCGCATCGCCGAAATGCTGCAGCGGCCCACGTCGTACACACCGGTGTAGCGGTAACCCTGGGTTTCGATCAGCTCGCCCACCAGTTGCCCGAGGCGGTGGAAGAAGAAGTTCGGCGTCATCGGCAGGGTTTCCAGCCGGTCGCTGGGTAGCGCTTCAGGGGTGCGCTGCAAGCGTTGCAGGTGCTCGCGACGGGCACGCAACAACGGCGCCGGCACCGCCAGACGTGGTTCGAGGTAGTCGAGCACGCGGCGCAGCGGTAGACACAGGGCAAGCTCGGTGAACGGCGCCAGGTGCTCGCGCCGCTGGTTGACCTGGCCGATATGGAACAGGCGTTTGAGCCGGCCTTCGGAATAGGGCGTAGCGGACTGGTCGATCTTGCTCTTGAGGAAGAACAGCCAGGGTTTACCGCTGTCGGCTTCGGGGCGTTCGAGCAGGGCGTGGATGCGCCGGCTGAAACCATACATCGACAGTGGGCCGAGATAGTTGAGCAGCGGCTCCTGGTCTTGGTACGCGCAGACGCTGCCGGGGGCGACGATGCTGTCGGCCAGGGCGAGGCCGCCGCGTCGCGCCAGTTCCATGACCCGCAGCCGCTCGGCCTCGGTCAGCCGCCCGCATTGCCAGAGTATCGGCGAGGTTTCGCCGTTGAGCACAGCGAGCATGCGCTCCAATGCGGCGTGCTGTTCGTCGTCCAGGTCCGCCTCTGGCGTGACCACAGGCTCCAGGTCGGCGGCAGGGCCGGCATCGACCCGCGATTCGAGCACCGCCTGGGTGGCGAACAGAAAGGTCGGCGCAGGTTGCACGTCGAGTGCGGCGAAGGCCGCTTGCACGCTGGCGCGGGCGTCTTCCGGGCGACGGATGAAACGCTGCCACAGTCCGCGTGCGGCGATGACCTGGTGGCCGTCGTTGTCGCCATCGAGGCTGCCCTGGAAAGCGAACCACACACTTTCCGGCGAGTCGGCGCAGACCACCAGACCCGGAGCGCCGGCGCGCTTGAGGTTGGCCAAGGTGCCGCGCATTTCGTCGAGCATGCCGGAAGTCACCACGATCACGTAGGCGCGGCGGTACAGCTGCCAGCCGGCCAGTGCGCTGACCGCCAGGGCGTGCTCGTTGCTGGCGGTGGCGAAGCCGCAGCCGCTGCCCTTGAGCAGCAGGCCCATCGAATCGATCAGGCCAGCGACCATGGAGCCGGTGAAGAAGTGGCAGTCCCATTGCTCGCCCCAACGTAACTGCATGCGCACGCAGATGTCGCGGGCCAGGGCCACCGGCTCGCTCGACTGCAGCGTGGTACGCGCCAGCAGGCGGTTGAAATAGGCGTGCTCGAGGTGATCGACGAACAACCGCAGCAAGTCGGCGCAGCGCAACGCCATGTCGGCGTGCGGAGCACGGATCAGGCGGTTGCCGCCCAGGCAGTTGAGCCAGTGCGGCAGGCTCTGTTCGTCGCACAGCAACAGCGCGGAACTGGGCGAGCGCTTGGCGGCCGGTTGCGCTGCGAGCAGCGCCACCAGGGGGTCGCAGACGCTGGGTTGGGCCTGGTCGCGGGCATCGAACAGTACGTAGTCGCTGTCGTGGCTGTCGATGGCCAGCGCGGCTTGGGCGCTAGGGGCATCGTCGAACACCTGCAGCACCAGGTGCAGCGCGTGGTCGCGAGCATGGCCGCGGATGTAGGCCTGTGCCTGCGCGGCCACCTGGCGGTACAGGCCCTGCGGATCGACGTCCGGCCAGGGGCAGGGTGGCGTCGGGGTTTCGTGACCCAGCCAGTGATTGAGGCGGTCGAGCACCTGTTGCACTTCGGCGTGCAATTGGCGATCACGACTGACCAGGCAGATACCGACGGAACGGGGATTCATGGTTTGCCCTCGCTGAGGATCGAGACGGTGCCGACGACGGGTTGGCGTTCGCTGGCCAGCAGCATTTCGGCGCTGCCGGCGATGCTCTGGCGCACGCGCCAAGCCAGGAGCAGGGCCAGCAGCAGGCCAGCGCAAAGGCAGGCGAGCATGCCGGGGTAGCCCAAGCGGTCTAGCAGTAGCCCGGCGGCCACGGGAGCGGCCAGGCGGGTGATGACGAACAGGCTCGATTGCAGCCCGTAGTCGCTGGCGGTGCGCTGGCGGCGGCTGAAGAACAGGGTCAGACCGAACATCAGCGCCGACACTGCGCCCATGCTCGCGGCCAGCGCCACGGTGCTGGCGATCAACCAGGCGACGCCCAGTTGCACCCACACCGTGACGGTCAGCAGCACCAGGGCCAGCAGGGCGGCCAGCAAGTAGGCGACGATGGCCCGAGCGGTGCCGAGCACGCCGATCAGGCGGCCGCCGAGCAGGCTGGCCAGGGCACCGACGCTGCCGCCCAGAATGCCCACCAGCCAGGCCACTTGCTGCATCGGCAAGCCTTGGTCGAGCATCAGCGGCTTGAGGTACAGCCAGGCCGCGCCGATGAACGGAAAGGCGCTGAGCAGTAGCCAGGTCCACTGACGGGCGGCCGGTTGGTCGAAGAAGCCCACCCAGTCCGCTACCAGGCTCGTAGCCGTGCCTACGGGCATCGCGCGCTCGGGCACAGGCGCCGCAGTACGCTTGCGCAGCAGCAGTGGCAGCGGCAGCGCACCGATCAGCAGCGCCGCCCCCATGATCAGGAAAGGCGCTCGCCAGCCCAGACGCGCCTGCACCAGCAGCATCGCGCCACCGCCGACGATGGCACCGAGGAACAGCGCCGCCGAACGGATGCTGCCGGCGCGCAGCTGCTCGCTGCGCGGCAGCCACTGCACGGCCAGGGCGTTGAGCGGGATGTCCATCCAGGTGACCAGGGTGCTGATGGCCAAGGTCATGGCGAACAGCGGTAGGCGCTGTTCGATCAGGTTGTGCCGACCGATCAGCCAGTACAGCACCAGCAGCGCGGTACCCAGCAAGAGCAACCAGTGCACCAGATGGCCCTTGCCCAGACGCAGCCGCTGTACCGGCACGGCCAGCAGGAACTTGAACACCGCAGGCAGCGCGGCGAGCTGGAACAGGCCGATTTCGGTGCCGCTCCAGCCGTACTGGCGCATCACCAGCGGCATGCCGAACATCAGGTAGATGCCTGGCACGGCCAGGGCCAGGTTGAGCCAGCCGAACAGCAATTGCAGGCTGGCGTTGCGTGCGCGGGTCATGGGTTCATCCTCGGGGGCGTCGGGCGATCACGGCGTTGACCGGGGTTACCGGGAAGCGCAGGCCGCAGAGCTGTTGCACGTCGCCGAAACCGGCCTGTTGCAGACGCTGCGCCAGGGCGCCTTCGTCCAGCACGTGGCGGCCTTGCAAGCGCATGTGCAGGTAATAGGGCAGCACCTGCGCCGCCGCCTGCCGCTCGCGCGGCACTTCGGCCTGACAGCACACCAGCAGTCCGCCAGGACGCAGGGCGGCATGCAGACGGCGCAGCATGGCGGGTAGGTCGTCGACGAAGTGCAGCACCGAGGAGCACCAGATCAGGTCGAAGTCGCTGCCGATGTCGTCTTCGTTGAGGTCGCCGCCACGGGACTGCAAGCGTGCTTGCAAGCCGGCCCGGGCGATGTTGTCGTGGGCCACGACGGCTGCTTCGGGGTACTCGAACACCACGCCTTCGAGTGCGGGCAAGGCTTGCGCCAGCGCGATGGCGACCAGACCCGGACCGCCGCCCAGGTCGAGCATGCGTTGCAGATGACGAAACTCCGGCAGGCGCTCGAGCAGCGCGCAGGCCACTTCACCCGTGACCGCGCGTTGCTCCTGGGCGATCTGCACCCGCGCCGCATTGGCCCAGGCCGAGCCCAGCGTCGAAGCGGTAGGGCAGGTGGGCGCGACACCGTTGCGTAGGTAGTCGCTGAGTTGGCTGCCGGTCTGGCGCATCACTCGGTGGCGAAACAACAACGCATCGCCGCAGTACTGGCTGGCGGCGCTGTGCAGGTGCCGATCGGCCACCGGCAGGTTGCGATAACGCGCAGGCTGCTGCTCGTCACGCTCCAGCAGGGCCAGGCTCCACAGCAGTTCGAGGATCAGCGCGGTGCTGTGCGGGTCCAGGCCCAGGGTGTGGGCCAGGTGTTCGGCGCTGTCGAAGTGCTCCAGGTGATCGAACAGGCCGCAGCTCAGCGCCGCCTGTAAAGCGTCGGCGCCCAAGCCTCCCAGTTGCAGGTTCCAGAAGGGTTGCAGCGCGTGCGAGTGGCTCAGGTCCTGAGTGTCCGGGGTCGGCGGTGAGGGTTGAGGCACGGTAACTCCCTGTACGTGGCCACGACTTCAAGGAAACAACGCGTGGCCTAATCACTAAAAAAGGTGATATATATTAAATGAGAATCATTCAGTATAAGTATGCGAGCCGGAGCCGTTCCTATGCGATACGCCGGCTGCTGCGACTCAGGGACGTCTGTCATGAACACATCGAAAGGGAGCTGCCGCCTCGGGCTGGACTCACCGCGTCACCGCAACGTGCTGGCCGATGGCCGCTTGTGCATGCAGTTGGACGAAACCCTGGGGCAATGCCACTCCGAGCTGCTGCAGCTCGAGCAGGGCTTGTCGTTAGGGCGTCTGCACTACCACCCCACGCGCACCTTGATCGAGGAAACCTGGGGTCCCCACGATGGCCACGTGATGGTGGTGACGATCGGGCTGCAAGGTAAGTCGGGCTTCGTCGGCCAGGACGGCAGCCATCTCGCGTTCGAGGCCGGGCACACCACCATCACGGCATTTCGAGCCACGCCTGGCGAACGGCGCTATCAAGCCAACGAAACCGCATCGCAGCTGCGTGTGGTGATCGATCAGGCCACGTTGTGCAAGTATGTCGGCCAGTCCCGTGCCGAACGGGTGTTGGGCAGCGGGCGCCTGCATCGGCTGGACTTTCGCCCCAGCTCCCAGGCTGCCCAGGCCCATGCCGCGGCCCTGGTGCGCTACTTGCAGCCCGGTCTGCTGGACCCGGCCAACCGCCTGGACCTGCACATCCACACCCTCAGTCTGCTCTCGGAACAATTCAACCTGCTGGCACCGCAGCAAAGTACCGACGCACCGCTCAGTGCCCAGGAGGTCGAGCGCGTGGAGCGCGCCCGCAATCTGCTGTGCGAGCAATTGCACCGGCCGCTGACCGTGGAGTTTCTCGCCACCTCCGTAGGCATGAACGAACACAAGCTCAAGGAGGGCTTCCGCCTGCTGTTCGACAGTACGCCGGCGAAGATGCTGCTCGACCTGCGCATGCGCAAGGCCATGACCCTGCTCGAATCCGGTCAACAGGTGGCACAGGCGGCCTGGCAGGTGGGGTACAAGTATCCGAACAACTTCACCGTGGCCTTCACCCGTTACTTTGGACGGACGCCGAAGTCGATCTTTGGTCGCAAGCGCTGAGCCTGTTCGTGAACGCGGGCCGTCTCGGGCGGCCTCGATGGCTCAATGGGGAAGGGAGGGGGGCCATTGCTGGCGCAGGAGTGCCTGCCACAGGGGTGCCTGCCACAGGTCTCGAACAAAAAACGCGGACAAGAAAAAACCCACTAGCAAGCTAGTGGGTTTTTATATGGTGCCCAGGAGAAGACTCGAACTTCCACGACCGTTAAGTCACTGATACCTGAAACCAGCGCGTCTACCAATTCCGCCACCTGGGCAAAGCTTTTGCATCTACAGCGTACTGCGTGAATCCGTTGCTGACCGACAGACAAATCTGCTATCTATCGATTCGAATATTTGGTGCCCAGGAGAAGACTCGAACTTCCACGACCGTTAAGTCACTGATACCTGAAACCAGCGCGTCTACCAATTCCGCCACCTGGGCACACATGTCAAAATTATCTAGTGCTTTACAACACCGTACATCTCGACTACAACGTCGGCTGTCCGTCGTTGTGGTGCGCACTATACGGACGCTCCCCAAACCTGTAAACCCCCGCAGCGAAAAATATTTGAAATTTTCCAAGCCCTTGATTCCGCTGGCCTTCCTCGGCCTATACGACAATCGGCAGGGGGTTGTCCAAGGCTGAGATTTCCAGTTTCAATACGCCTATGCCAAACTTCTTCTCTATATATACCAAGGTGAACCCCTTCTGATGGCCGATTGGCAATCCCTCGATCCCGAGGCCGCTCGTGAAGCGGACAAATACGAGAACCCCATCCCCAGCCGCGAGCTGATCCTGCAACGCCTGGACGAGCGCGGCGAGCCCGCTGCCCGCGAGCAGTTGGCTGAGGAGTTCGGCCTCGACGGGGAAGAGCAGATCGAAGCCCTGCGCCGCCGCCTGCGTGCCATGGAGCGTGACGGTCAGCTCATCTACACCCGCCGCGGCACCTATGCTCCGGTCGACAAGCTCGATCTGATCTGCGGCCGCGTGTCCGGCCATCGCGACGGCTTCGGCTTCCTGATCCCCGACGACGGCAGCGAAGACCTGTTCCTCAGCCCCGCGCAAATGCGCCTGGCCTTCGACGGCGACCGTGGCCTGGCCCGCGTGTCCGGCGTCGACCGCCGTGGCCGCCGCGAAGGCGTGCTGGTCGAGATCATCTCCCGTGCGCACGAAAGCGTGGTCGGTCGCTACTTCGAAGAAGGCGGCATCGGCTATGTGACCCCGGACAACCCGAAGATCCAGCAGGAAGTGCTGGTTACCGCCGGGCGCAATGGCGGAGCCAAGATCGGCCAGTTCGTCGAGATCAAGATCACCCATTGGCCCACCCCGCGCTTCCAGCCGCAAGGTGACGTGGTCGAGGTGATCGGCAACTACATGGCCCCCGGCATGGAAATCGACGTTGCCCTGCGCAGCTACGACATCCCCCACGTGTGGCCGCAGGAAGTGATCAAGGAGGCGCGCAAGTTCCGCTCCGAAGTCGAAGAGAAGGACAAGGAGCGGCGCATCGACCTGCGCCACCTGCCGTTCGTCACCATCGACGGCGAAGACGCCCGCGACTTCGACGACGCCGTGTACTGCGAGCCCTTGGGCAAGCTGCGGCTGTTCTCCGGCGGCTGGCGTCTGTTCGTGGCCATCGCCGACGTGTCCAGCTATGTGCGTCTGGGCTCGGCGCTCGACACCGAAGCGCAGCAGCGCGGCAACTCCGTGTACTTCCCCGAGCGCGTGATCCCCATGCTGCCCGAGGAGCTGTCCAACGGCCTGTGCTCGCTGAACCCGCACGTCGATCGCCTGGCCATGGTCTGCGAAATGACCATGAACAAGTCCGGGCAGATGGTCGATTACCAGTTCTACGAAGCGGTGATCCACTCCCACGCGCGCCTGACCTACAACAAGGTCAGCAGCATGCTCGAACACGCCCGCACCCGTGAAGGCAAGGCGCTGCGCAGCGAGTACAGCGCAGTGCTGCCGGACCTCAAGCACCTCTACGCGCTGTACAAGGTGCTGCTGGCCGCGCGCCACACCCGTGGCGCGATCGACTTCGAAACCCAGGAAACCCGCATCATCTTCGGTGACGACCGCAAGATCGACGAAATTCGTCCGACCGTGCGCAACGATGCCCACAAGATGATCGAGGAGTGCATGCTCGCGGCCAACGTCGCCACTGCCTCCTTCATGCAAAAGCACAACGTGCCGTCGCTGTACCGCGTGCACGACGGCCCGCCGCCGGAGCGCCTGGAAAAGCTGCGCGCCTTCCTCGGCGAGCTGGGCCTGTCGCTGCACAAGGGCAAAGACCCTTCGCCAAAGGACTACCAGGCGCTGCTGGCGAGCATCTCCGGCCGCCCGGACTTCCATCTGATCCAGACCGTGATGCTGCGCTCGCTGAGCCAGGCGGTGTACAGCGTCGAGAACAACGGCCACTTCGGCCTGAACTACGAAGCTTACACCCACTTCACCTCGCCGATCCGGCGCTATCCGGACCTGCTGGTGCACCGCGCCATTCGCAGCGTGATCCGCTCGCGGGTCGAGACGCCGCACGTCAAGCGTGCGGGCGCGGCCAGCATTCCCAAGGCGCGTATCTACCCGTACGACGAGCCTGCGCTGGAGCAGATGGGCGAGCAGTGCTCGATGACCGAGCGGCGCGCCGACGAAGCCACGCGCGACGTGGTCAACTGGCTCAAGTGCGAATACATGCGCGACCGCGTCGGCGAAACCTTCCCTGGCGTGATCACGGCGGTCACCGGTTTCGGCCTGTTCATCGAGCTGACCGACATCTACGTCGAAGGCCTGGTGCACATCAGTGCGTTGCCGGGCGATTACTACCACTTCGACCCGGTGCACCATCGTCTGTCGGGCGAACGCACCGGTCGCAGTTTCCGCCTGGGCGACACCATCGAAGTCAAGGTCATGCGTGTCGACCTCGAACAGCGCAAGATCGATTTCGAAATGTCCCAGGCTGCGGTCAATGCGCCGGTCGGGCGCAAGGGCAGCGGTTCGGCCGCCAAGGCAGGCGGCTCCAACGCCAAGGCCGACGAGCCTGCGGCCCCGGTGGAAACCGCGCGCGCCAACCCCAAGCCGCGTAGCCGCAAGAACGAAGCGTCCGACGCCTATTTCCCCAAGGATGCGGTCGAACGCAATGCCGAAGTGCGCAAAAGCCGGGAAATGAAGAAGGCCTTGATGACCGATGCGCGTAGCAGCGGTGGCAAGTCCGACAAGTCGTCGGGCAAGTCGGACAAGTTCGCCGGCAAGTCGTCGAGCAAGGCCGGCAGCGGTGCCAGCGGCAAGACCAAGCACCGCAAAGGCAATGGCGCCAAATCGAGCAGCGCACGCAAGGGTAAGAGCACCTCATGAGTCAGCTGGAAAAGATCTACGGCGTGCACGCGGTCCAGGCGCTGCTGCAACACCACCCCAAGCGGGTGAAGCAAATCTGGTTGTCCGAGGGGCGCAGCGAACCGCGCCTGCAAACCCTGCTGGCCCTGGCCGCGGAAAACCGTGTTGCAGTCGGCCAGGCTGAGCGCCGCGAGCTCGACGCCTGGGTCGAAGGCGTGCACCAAGGCGTGGTCGCCGAGGTCAGCCCCAGCCAGGTCTGGGGCGAAGCCATGCTCGACGAGTTGCTCGAGCGCGCGGAAACCCCGCCGCTGATCCTGGTGCTCGACGGCGTCACCGACCCGCACAACCTCGGTGCCTGCCTGCGCACCGCCGACGCTGCCGGTGCCACGGCCGTGGTCATTCCCAAAGACAAGTCGGCCACCCTCACCGGGGTGGTGCGCAAGGTGGCATGCGGTGCCGCAGAAGTGATTCCGCTGGTGGCCGTGACCAACCTGGCCCGCACACTGGAAAAGCTCCAGCAGCGCGGCCTCTGGGTGGTGGGTACGGCTGGCGAGGCCGAGCAGGAAATCTACCAGCAGGACCTCACCGGCCCGTTGGTGATGATCATGGGCGCCGAAGGCCGTGGCATGCGCCGGTTGACCCGCGAGCACTGCGATTTTCTGGTGAAGCTGCCGATGGGGGGCAGCGTCAGCAGCCTCAACGTGTCGGTGGCGACCGGGGTATGTCTGTTCGAAGCGGTGCGCCAGCGCCAGGGCAAGCGCTGACAGCGAAGCTCTCCAGAGCCTGTCGTGGGTATGCCGGCGATCCGGTTTGCCCATGACGCTCGGCAAAACCGCTCTGCCCCGCTCATTGTTCAAATAATCGCCAATCGCCTTGCTTGTGCCATCCGGCTTCTCTACAATTGCGCGCCTTGCCTTGCAGGCCGGTACACAAGTGCCTGCTCTAGTGGCAAGCCTCACTGTTTCATTCACTCCTTGTCTGACCAGCGCGCCTGGCAGGCTACTAACCCGTAAGGAGCATTCATGCGTCATTACGAAATCATCTTTCTGGTCCACCCGGATCAGAGCGAGCAAGTCGGCGGCATGGTCGAGCGCTACACCAAGCTGATCGAAGAAGACGGCGGCAAAATCCACCGCCTGGAAGATTGGGGCCGTCGTCAACTGGCCTACGCCATCAACAACGTTCACAAGGCTCACTACGTGATGCTGAACGTTGAGTGCACCGGCAAGGCCCTGGCCGAGCTGGAAGACAACTTCCGCTACAACGATGCCGTGATCCGTAACCTGGTCATCCGTCGCGACGAAGCCGTCACCGGCCCGTCCGAGATGCTCAAGGCCGAAGAGAACCGCAGCGAGCGCCGTGAGCGTCGCGACCGTCCTGAGTCTGCTGATGGCGCCGAAGGCGACGACAGCAACGACAGCGACAACAGCGATAACGCTGACGAGTAATCCACGGACTTTTTGAGGAGCCTATTACATGGCACGTTTCTTCCGTCGTCGTAAATTCTGCCGCTTCACCGCTGAAGACGTGAAAGAGATCGACTTCAAAGATCTCAACACCCTGAAAGCTTACGTATCCGAAACCGGCAAGATCGTTCCAAGCCGTATCACCGGTACCAAAGCTCGTTATCAGCGTCAGCTGGCCACCGCTATCAAGCGCGCCCGCTTCCTGGCCCTGCTGGCCTACACCGACAGCCACGGCCGCTGAGACCGGGTCATCGACAGGTAGCAAGGGATACGCATGCGAGCGTTAGCTGATTTCATCATGCGCGGTCGTGTGCAGGCCACGGTCTTCGTGGTCGGTTGTGCGGCATTGCCGCTGCTGTTCTGGTTGAGTGCCGCCGCTGCGAGCCTGGTGTTCCTGCGGCGCGGTTTCAAGGACGCTTCCGCGGTCATCGCCTGGGCATTGTTGCCCGCGCTGGCCTGGTGGGTCTTCGGCGATCCACGCATCTTGATGGTGCTGTTGGGAACGCTGGGGCTGGCGGCGCTGTTGCGCGCCGAGCGGCCTTGGAGCCGGGTGCTGTTGTTCAGCATCGCGCTTGGTCTGGTGTACGGCGTGGTTCTGGGTTCGGTGTTCCGCGAACCGATCGAAGCTCTGGCGCAGGCGCTTGCGAAAGCCCTGCCCGAGATGCTCGACGGCCTCTATCAGAAGTTGTCGGTAGGGGAGCGCACACAGCTCGAAAGCTACGTCGCGCCGGTGCTGACCGGATTGATGGCGGCAGGGTTGCAGGTGATCAGTGTGTTGGCCCTGATGTTGGGTCGCTACTGGCAGGCTGCGTTGTACAACCCCGGTGGGTTCGGCCGCGAGTTTCAAGCGCTGCGGATCGACCGGGTGCCAGCACTGTTGTTGCTGGGGGGCATGCTGTTCGGGCCGAGTTTCGGCTCTGGTATGGCGCTGTTGACCCCGTTGTGCAGCGTGCCGCTCATGTTCGCGGGCATTGCCCTGCTGCATGGGCTGGTAGCGCAGAAGCGACTGTCCAAATTCTGGCTGGTCGGCTTGTACGTCACCCTGGTGCTGTTCATGCAACTGACGTATCCGTTGCTCGTGGTCCTGGCCATTGTCGATAGCCTGATTGATTTTCGTGGTATCAAGCCCCCTCCGCGGGACGACGCTGCGAACGGTGAAGGTTAAAAGTTAAGAGGTTTTACCAAATGGAACTCATCCTGCTGGAAAAAGTCGCTAACCTGGGCAACCTGGGCGACAAAGTTAAAGTCAAATCCGGTTACGGCCGTAACTTCCTGCTGCCTTTCGGCAAGGCTGTTAGCGCCACTGCCGCCAACCTGGCCGCGTTCGAAGAGCGCCGCGCCGAGCTGGAAAAAGCCGCCGCAGACCGTAAGAGCTCGGCTGAAAGCCGCGCTGCCCAACTGGCCGAGCTGGAAGTGACCATCACTGCCACCGCTGGCGACGAAGGCAAGCTGTTCGGTTCGATCGGTACCCACGACATCGCTGACGCCCTGACCGCCTCTGGCGTCGAAGTGGCCAAAGCCGAAGTGCGTCTGCCGAACGGCACCATCCGTCACGTCGGTGAATACGACGTTGCCGTGCACCTGCACAGCGACGTCGAAGCCACCGTTCGTGTGGTTGTGGTCGCTGCCTAAGCTGCGACGATCGGCTGGCTCCTGGTGAGCCTGGCCGGTTAACATCGGGCACGCTCCTGTTCTGCAGGTCGTGCCCTTTGTCGTTTTCATCCCCCAGATTCTTCGCGTGGCCATGAACGAGATCAGCACCCCCGAGCAACTCGACCTGCAAACCGCCGCCCTCAAGGTGCCGCCCCATTCCATCGAGGCCGAACAGGCCGTGCTCGGTGGTCTGTTGCTGGACAACAACGCCTGGGAGCGGGTACTGGACCAAGTCTCGGATGGCGATTTCTACCGGCATGACCACCGCCTGATCTTCCGTGCCGTGCACAAGCTGGTCGACCAGAATCAGCCGTTCGACGTGGTCACCCTGCACGAACAGTTGGAAAAGGAAGGCGTGTCGTCGCAGATCGGCGGCCTGGCCTACCTGGCCGAGCTGGCCAAGAACACGCCGTCGGTGGCCAACATCAAGGCCTATGCCGCGATCATTCGCGAGCGCGCCACGCTGCGCCAGCTGATCAGCATCAGCACCGACATCGCCGACAACGCCTTCAGCCCGCAAGGGCGCAACGCGGCGGAAATCCTCGACGACGCCGAACGGCAGATCTTCCAGATCGCCGAGGCGCGGCCCAAGACCGGTGGCCCGGTCGGCGTCAACGACCTGCTGACCAAGGCCATCGACCGCATCGACACGTTGTTCAACTCCGACAGCGACATCACCGGCATCTCCACCGGCTATACCGACCTGGACGGCAAGACCAGCGGCTTGCAGCCTGCGGACCTGATCATCGTCGCCGGTCGTCCTTCGATGGGTAAGACCACCTTCGCCATGAACCTGGTGGAGAACGCGGTGTTGCGCAGCGACAAGGCCGTGCTGGTGTTCTCTCTTGAGATGCCCGGCGAATCGCTGATCATGCGGATGCTCTCGTCGCTCGGCCGCATCGACCAGACCAAGGTGCGTTCCGGCCAGCTCGACGACGACGACTGGCCACGGCTGACGTCCGCCGTGAACCTGCTCAACGACCGTAAGCTGTTCATCGACGACACCGCCGGCATCAGCCCCTCGGAAATGCGCGCGCGTACCCGGCGCTTGGCCCGCGAACACGGCGAGATCGGCCTGATCATGGTCGACTACCTGCAGTTGATGCAGATCCCGGGTTCCTCGGGCGACAACCGCACCAATGAGATTTCCGAAATCTCCCGCTCGCTCAAGGCCCTGGCCAAGGAATTCAACTGCCCGGTGGTGGCTCTGTCGCAGCTCAACCGTTCCTTGGAACAACGCCCGAACAAACGCCCGGTGAACTCCGACTTGCGGGAATCGGGCGCCATCGAGCAGGACGCCGACGTGATCATGTTCGTCTACCGCGACGAGGTGTACCACCCCGACACCGAGCACAAGGGCATCGCCGAGATCATCATCGGCAAGCAGCGTAACGGCCCCATCGGCTTCGTGCGCCTGGCGTTCATCGGCAAGTACACGCGCTTCGAGAACCTGGCGCCGGGTAGTTACAACTTCGACGATGATGAGTGATTGCCGGCTGTCTGCCGAATGATCCTGCCTGCCTCCAGATGAATCACTCGATCGAACCGGTACAGCGCCTGCTCGTCATGCGTCACGCAGATCAGACCCCGACCTTTCAGGGAATCGAACAGTAGATCCCAGGTGCGTGTCGCCGAGTCGCTGTCCAGGCCACTGGTGGGTTCGTCGAACAGGTTGAAAGCGCCCGGGCGGTTGAGGATGCGCAGTAACGTCAGGCGCCGTGCTTCGCCACCGGAAATCGAAGTCGCCCGCGCGTCCAATCCCAATTCGTACCAGGTCGTGTCCAGTCCAAGGGCCGTTAGCCAATCGTTGACCTGCGACTGTTCATGGGGCTGGTCGAACAGCACCGAGCGCGGTAGCTGTCCAGGAACGAAGTGCGCGCGTTGGGGGCACAGACGTAGCGCGGTGAGTTGCTGCTTGCCGTCGAGCTGCTCAAGGCAGATATCGTCAAGGTAGACATGCCCGCGCAGTGAGTTCACCGTGCCGGCAAGCGCGTGCAACAGGGTGGATTTGCCGCCGCCGCTGGGGCCAACGAGCGCCACTCGTTCGCCTTTTCCAATGATCAGTGGATGGGTCACCTGCAGTTGCAGCGTGTCGCGCGAGCGCAGTTCACAGGGCATGAGGCGCAGCGCGTCGCCTTCACTGGCGAGCTTGGACGAGGCAATGCCGATAGGGGCGAAGACGGGCAACGCCAGCCACTCTTGCAAGGTGCGTTTGTCGAGGCGGAACTGATCGAGCAGACGCCAGGCTTCGGCGAGCTGTGCAACGCCTGCCAGCAGTCCGCTGACCAGGGTGAACAAAGCCACGAGTTCGCCCACCGTCAACTGAGCCGACCCACTCGCCTGATCGCGCATGCCCCACAGCAGCAGGCCACAACTGCCCACACCAATGAACAAAATACGCAGGCTTTGCAGGCATCCGCCGCTGCTGGCCACCCGTACCGCGGCATCGGCATAGCACGCCAGGGTCTGTCTGACGGGAATCATCGCCGCGTCTTCGGCTTGCTCCAGTTTCACGGTGGTGGCACTGGCGAAGGTGTCGACCCACTGTTCGGCCAGATCGTCTTCCCGGGCGTTGACCGCCTCGATATGCGGCCGGCGCCAGCGTACCAACCGGTCGTTGAACCATAGATACGCCAGGCTCAAGGGAACCAGGCCAAGCAGTACCGTCGTGGCGCCAAGATAGGCGAACAGGACGATCAGCACTAGGGTTTCCGCCATGATCGGCCACGCTGTGCCGATCAGAAAACTCAACCAGCGCTCTTGGGCAGTGATGCCCCTATCCAGCACCTTGACCAGCGTTCCGCCATGGAGTTGTCCATAGGCTTCGAACTGCTTGCTCAGCAGATTTTGGCACCACTGGCTGGAAAGCTGCCTCACGCGTTCCTGGCAAAGCCGAGCGAGTGCCCAGGCTTGCAAAGGGGTCAAACACACTTGCACGATGACCAGGCATGCCAAGACTCCGAGCAATTCATACGAGGATGGGGCGGTCGATAAGTTGTCGATGATGTCTGCCAATACCAGAGCGGGAATCACCGTCGCAACTTTCAGGAATAACGTGGCAGCGAGTGCAACTAATATGGGGCTGGAAAATGCCATGTCAATGCCCGGTTCTCGCGTGCAGAACATGTTGCGGTACGACCGGCACGCCCGACCTGATCAAATGGAAACGCTCGAGCCCGGGAATGAAAACTTGTACGACCGTTGCAAGTTTCGAATGGGTTTGGAGTGTATGGAAGAACGCAGTTTTGCCGTGTTGGCGCAGGGCTTTCAAGACGGACGTCATTTGGGCGGTAACGCCCAGTTGATGCGAAACAGGATGAAGCGTTGGCAGTTCATGTGGCCAGCGCGGATGACGCAGTTTTGCCAAACGGGGTGACTGTTCGAGCAACGCTGCGGTCTGGGCATCTTCTTGAACTTCGTCAGGGCCGTGAAGTGTCTCGCTCTGAATCTGCTCGGTCACCGCACGATAGAGCGCGATTGAGGGCGAGACCGAACATCCGGACCCTACCGGGGTGAGCGGGGTACCCGTTGGTTTGGCAGGCATTGCGATGCAGAACCAAGTGCCGAAGTCGCTCTGCTTCAAAACGATCTCCATCCGCATTGCCTGCCGTAAGAGCCTGCCGTCGTGCCCGAAGGTCTCGACCAGCCATGACTCGGCAGGACGGTGCAGCGCAGGTGCCGGCGCCAGGCCGCAGAGCGCCATGTAATAAATGGAAAGCGCGTGGCGCTCGATCACTTCGTTCAAAGCATGCAGCAATGCTTCGTTCTCGCTGCAACCCAGTGCCGTACCGCTGTTGCTTGCATACCTAACCAGGAACGCAGCTGGGGTACATTCGATGGCGGCTAGATTGGCGTCACTGGGCGAGAGCAAGATGGCAGGCACCCATAGCGTTTCCCAACCGCCAATGGCCCGAAGTTGCAGGGCGGGCACCTGGCCCTCATCGGCGAGTGCATCAAGCAAACCATCGTTATGAGCTTGAGCCGCATCGCGTATCGCCTGACTACTGACCAAGGTCGGCACGGAGGTGCTCATGAACAGGTGCTCAAGGCATTCGGCCATTGCTCCGATGCTGCAATGCTCGCCTTTTCCGGCGCCGCTGCTCACTTCCTCGTCTGCGTCATTCAATGCAAGACAGGTCGCCACGAGGCCGTTGTTACATTCGGTGAGTACAGAGCGCAAATGCAACTGTCGATACAGCTCGATGAGCCGCTGTCTAGCCTGTTCAACGGGAAACTCACGTTCGCTTGTCATGCTCGGCATCCTTGAATGGCGACCAGGAGGTAGAGCCACCTCCTGGTCGGCGTTACGGGTTACAAGCGATTGAGGAAATCAACTTCACTTTCGAGGAAGGCGAAGTTGCTAATGCGAGGGATTTGCGGAATAGCGATTTCAGTGCGGCGACGTCCCATGATGGATACTCCTTTATTGATGAGGTTAGTGCGCTGCTGCAGTGCAGGGATTTTTTATCACGGACTTTTCTGCTCATTCAATGGAAGTGCGCGAGATAATAATTAAGTATGTTGTGGGAAAAGTTACCTGTGTATGAAGTACAGGTCTTACAAAAAACGCCCGATCTTTCAATAAGCGATTCTTTTCAACTACTTGAACGGCACAGAGGGTCGGGGAGGCATTACATCTGGTAAAAACTTCGCCCGCCGCATTAGTCGGCAGATCTATTGGGCCACGAGAATCTCGGTCGCTCGCCGTTCGTCCGCACGACTGGCATCCAAGCTAAACCCCACGCTTTTGGTCGGATTTGCTCAAAATTTGTGCTATATTCCGCGCCCGCGATTTTCCCTGCTCCCCCAACCGGTGACTGACATGCACGCAGCCAAGCCACTCTACGACTATCCCAAGTACTGGGCCGAATGCTTCGGGCCGGCGCCATTCCTGCCCATGAGCAGGGAGGAGATGGATCAGCTCGGCTGGGATTCCTGCGACATCATCATCGTCACCGGTGACGCCTATGTGGACCACGCCTCGTTCGGCATGGCCATCATCGGCCGCCTGCTCGAAGCCCAGGGCTTTCGCGTCGGCATCATCGCCCAGCCCAACTGGCAGTCCAAAGACGATTTCATGAAGCTCGGCGAGCCGAACCTGTTCTTCGGCGTCGCGGCCGGCAACATGGACTCGATGATCAACCGCTACACCGCGGACAAGAAAATCCGCTCCGACGACGCCTACACCCCCGGCGGCCTGGCCGGCAAGCGCCCGGATCGCGCCAGCCTGGTGTACAGCCAGCGCTGCAAGGAAGCCTACAAGCACGTGCCGATCGTGCTCGGTGGCATCGAGGCGTCGCTGCGCCGCATCGCCCACTACGACTACTGGCAGGACAAGGTCCGTCACTCGATCCTGGTCGATGCCAGCGCCGACATCCTGCTGTACGGCAACGCCGAGCGGGCCATCGTCGAAGTGGCCCAGCGTCTGTCGCAGGGCGAGTCCATCGAGCGCATCACCGATGTGCGCGGCACCGCGTTCATCCGCCGCGACACGCCCCAGGGCTGGTACGAGATCGACTCCACGCGCATCGACCGTCCCGGCAAGGTCGACAAGATCATCAACCCCTACGTCAACACCCAGGACACCCAGGCCTGCGCCATCGAGCAGGCCAAGGGCGAGGTGGACGATCCGAACGAAGCCAAGGTGGTGCAGATCCTCGACAGCCCGGGCATGACCCGCGACAAGTCGGTGATCCGCCTGCCATCGTTCGAAAAGGTGCGTAACGACCCGGTGCTGTACGCCCACGCCAACCGCGTGCTGCACCTGGAAACCAATCCCGGCAACGCCCGGGCGCTGGTGCAGAAGCATGGCGAAGTGGACGTCTGGTTCAATCCGCCGCCCATTCCCATGACCACCGAAGAAATGGACTACGTGTTCGGCATGCCCTATGCGCGCATCCCGCACCCGGCGTACGGCAAAGAGCGCATTCCGGCCTACGAGATGATCCGCTTCTCGGTCAACATCATGCGTGGCTGTTTCGGCGGCTGCACCTTCTGTTCGATCACCGAGCATGAAGGCCGCATCATCCAGAACCGCTCGCACGAGTCGATCCTGCACGAGATCGAAGAGATGCGCGACAAGGTGCCGGGCTTCACCGGCGTGGTCTCCGACCTCGGCGGGCCGACCGCGAACATGTACCGCATCGCTTGCAAGAGCCACGACATCGAGCGCCACTGCCGCAAGCCGTCGTGCGTGTTCCCCGGCATCTGCGAGAACCTCAACACCGACCACAGCTCGCTGATCGAGCTGTACCGCAAGGCCCGCGCCTTGCCGGGGGTGAAGAAGATCCTCATCGCCTCGGGCCTGCGCTACGACCTGGCGGTGGAATCGCCCGAATACGTGCGCGAGCTGGTCACCCACCACGTCGGCGGTTATCTGAAGATCGCGCCCGAGCACACCGAGCGCGGCCCGCTGGACAAGATGATGAAGCCGGGCATCGGCACCTACGACCGCTTCAAGCGCATGTTCGAGAAGTTCTCGAAAGAGGCGGGCAAGGAGCAGTACCTGATTCCGTACTTCATCGCCGCCCACCCGGGCACCACCGACGAAGACATGATGAACCTGGCGCTATGGCTCAAGGGCAACGGCTTCCGTGCCGACCAGGTGCAGGCGTTCTACCCATCGCCCATGGCCTCGGCCACGGCCATGTACCACTCAGGTAAGAACCCGCTGCGCAAGGTCACCTACAAGAGCGAGGGCGTGGAGATCGTCAAGAGCGACGAGCAGCGCCGGTTGCACAAGGCCTTCCTGCGCTACCACGACCCGAAGGGCTGGCCGATGCTGCGCGAGGCGCTCGAGCGCATGGGCCGTGCCGACCTGATCGGGCCGGGCAAGCATCAGTTGATCCCTCTGCATCAGCCGCAGAGCGACAGCTATCAGAGCGCGCGGCGCAAGAACTCGACGCCGGCCGGCAGCCACAAGGTGGGCAAGGAACAGAAGATCCTGACCCAGCACACCGGCCTGCCGCCACGTGCGAGCGACGGCAGCCAGCCGTGGGACAAGCGCGAGAAAGCCAAGGCCGAAGCCTTCGCCCGTAACCAGCAGGCGGCCAAGGAGCGCAAGGAAGCGGCCAAGGGCGGCAAGCCCGGCAAGGGCAAGAAGCCGCGTCAGCCGGTGATTCCACGCTAAGCGAACGACTCGGGGGCCATCACGGCCCCCGAGTCGTATCTGTAGAGCGGTGACCGGGTTTGTTCTAGGGAGGGCTGCGGGGCGCCAGACCCGATCGAGCTGCGCCTGGCAGATCTCAACAAATGAATGCCCATACGCTATCGAAACAGCCGGATTGCAGCCATTGGGCCTGCTGCGCAGGCCATCGCGGCTAAAGCCGCTCCTACACGGGGTCGGGCTGGGCCTGCTGTGCAGGCCATCGCGGCCGATTGGACGTATGGTGATTTGTAGGAGCGGCTTTAGCCGCGATGGGCGCCGCCGCCGCCCCACTTCAGGCATCGTTGAGCATCTGGCGGAAGCCGATTCTAGCCATTGGGCCTGCTGCGCAGGCCATCGCGGCTAAAGCCGCTCCTACACTGAGTCGAGCTGGGCCTGCTGCGTAGGCCATCACGGTTGATTGGGGCGTTGGAGCGGTCGCGCCCACGCGGAATCGGCCACGATGGATAGGAAGGTTGGTCTGACTCAGGATGAGTCTACATTGCGTCGGAACCCACCCTCACTCCGGCCGGGCGAACTCGCACACCGCCGCGCCACTGACACCACAGGCATAAGCGGCGAGCATGCCGCGCATCAAGCTTCCAAGGGACATTGCGATTGCTCCTAAATGATCGGTTGTCCCATCGTCTATCAAAGGTGCATGATGCGCACTTAGAGAAGTTGTATACAATCCATTGAACAATTCTACCGGCTGCCCCCTTGACGTCGCGCTTGACGCACATCAGCTCAGGTCACGACGCAACCGGGCAGTCTCGCGATGAACACCCTGCCTAGGAGATTCAAGATGTTTGCCAAAGCCGTAGCGGTATCCCTGCTGACCCTCGCCAGCACCGGCGTATTCGCCGCCGAGTGTTCGGTCACCGTCGACTCCACCGACCAGATGTCCTACGACACCAAGGAAATCACCGTCGACAAGAGCTGCAAGGAATTCACCGTCAAGCTCACCCATTCGGGCAACCTGCCGAAAAACGTGATGGGCCACAACCTGGTGATCAGCAAGACCGCCGACATGCAGGCCATCGCCACCGAAGGCATGAGCCAGGGCGAAGCCAACGACTACATCAAGGCCGACAACGCCGCTATCATCGCCCACACCAAGCTGATCGGCGCGCCGGAAAAGGAAACCGAGGTCAAGTTCGACGCCTCCAAACTCGAAGCCGGTGGCGACTACAGCTTCTTCTGCACCTTCCCGGGCCACATCGCAATGATGAAAGGCAAGGTGGTGGTCAAGTAAGCCTTGCACGAGGAGCGGGCGACTGCCCGCTCCTCGGAACGCCTCACGGCGCGAACGGCAGTTCGCGCTTGTGCTGGGTTTTGCGGTAGGTGGCAATGATGGTGTCCGCCACGTCCTCGTCCACTTCCTCCCCGCGCAAGAACGCGTCTATCTGCGCATAGGTCACCCCGTGCGAGACTTCATCCGGTTTGCCGGGTGCCAGGTCTTCGAGGTCGGCGGTCGGCACTTTCTCCACCAGGTTCTCGGGCGCGCCCATGTGCCGCGCGAGGGTGCGCACCTGGTTCTTCACCAGCCCGCTCAGAGGCGCCAGGTCACAGGCGCCGTCACCGAACTTGGTGAAGAAGCCCATCACCGCTTCGGCCGCATGGTCGGTACCGATCACCAGCCCCGCGCGCGCGCCGGCGATGGTGTATTGGGCCAGCATGCGCATGCGTGCCTTGGCGTTGCCCATGACGAAGTCCACGTGCTCCTGGGTGCCGTCCTGCAGGGTGTGCACTTCGGCTTTCAAGGCTTTGACCGCTGGCGCGATGTCGACGGTGTGGACTTCGTCCGGCTTGATGAAGGACAGGCAGGCCTGGGCGTCGTCTTCGTCGCGTTGCACGCCATAGGGCAGGCGCACGGCGATGAAGCGATAGGCGTCGTCCCCACCGTCGGCGCGCAGCTCGTCGATGGCGCGCTGGGCGAGCAGGGCAGCGGTGAGCGAGTCAACGCCGCCGCTGATGCCCAGCACCAGCGTCTTGAGGTGCGCATTGAGCAGGCACTGTTTGATGAAGGCCACGCGCCGAACGATCTCGTGGTCGATCTGCTCGGCATCGGCGAAAGGCGGTTGCACGTTGAGTTGCTGGGCGATTTCTTGCTGGGTGGCGCGCATGGGTCACTCCTTGAGCGGAACGTTGAAGACATGACGCAGGTATGAGACGAAATTGGCGTCGCGGCATTGGGTCTTGGCCGCCTCGTCGGAAATCTTGGCGACCGGCGAGCCGTTGCAGTCGGTCATTTTCAGCACGATGCTCATCGGCGCTACGCCGGGCAGGTCGCAGGTGAGGTTGGTGCCGATACCGAAACTGACATTGATGCGCCCGCGCAGTGCCCGGAAGATCTGCAACGCACGCGGCAGGTCCAGGCCGTCGGAGAACACCAGGGTCTTGGTCATCGGGTCGATGCCCAGCTTCTGATAGTGCGCCACGGCTTTCTCGGCCCAGACGATGGGGTCGCCCGAATCGTGGCGCAGCCCGTCGAACAGCTTGGCGAAGTACAGATCGAAGTCGCCGAGGAAGGCGTCGGTGGTGATGCAGTCGGTCAGCGCGATGCCGAGCAGGCCGCGGTACTCGCGCACCCAGCAGTCCAGGGCGGCGGCCTGGCTGTCGATCAGCCGTGGGCCGAGCTGCTGGTGCGCCATGATCCATTCGTGGGCCATGGTGCCCAAGGGCTTGAGGCCCAGCTTCCAGGCCAGGTTGACGTTGCTGGTGCCGACGAAGCGGGCCGGGAAGTCGTCGCGCAACACCTTCACCACTTCGGCCTGCACCTGGCTGGAAAAGCGTCGGCGGGTACCGAAGTCGGCCACCTGCAGGGCGCCCAGCTCTTCGGCGCTGGCGTTGCGTTGCAGCCAGTCGAACTTGCGGTGCAGTTGCTCGCGGGCGGCGGACAGGGGCATGTCCGGGTGCAGGTGGCGGTTGCGCACTTCGCTGATGATCGCCAGCAATGGCACTTCGAAGAGGATCACGTGCAGCCACGGGCCGCGGATGCGCAGGCTCAGCTGGTCGTCGTCGATGCCGATGTGCAGGTAGCGCAGGTTGAAGCGGAACAGCCCGAGAAAGCGCAGGAAATCGGGCTTGAGAAAGCTGATGCGTTCGAGAAAGCCCAACTGGCCCGGATCGAGGGTCAGGTCGGCGAGGGCTTCGACCTGGTGGCGGATCTCGCCCAGGTAGGGCCGCAGGTCTTCGCCGTTGCGGCAACGAAACTCCCATTCCACGTCGGCATCGGGGTAGTTGTGCAGGACGGCCTGCATCATCGTCAGTTTGTAGAAGTCGGTGTCGAGCAGGTTATGCACGATGCGCTCGGAAAATGCGCTCTCGTTCATCGGGGGGGGCTCCAGGTCGGCGGCGCTGGCTGAACGGCGCAAGCGCGGGGGAGCGGCCATTGTGCCAGTGTTTGCCGTCCGAGCGACATTTCTGGCAACGCTGGGGCCAGCGCATGCATCGCCGTGGCGCCGTGTCGCGCGTGGAAACAGTGCCCTGCGTAGCAATCGCGCACCGATGATGTGCAGTTCGGTGACGTCGTTTGTTACAGCGAAGTCGTTTGCAGGCAACGAGTGGGGTTGCACCGCACTGGAGCCTTGGTGGCGCCTGATGTGGCAACTGGTGGCGCTTTGCCTTGTCTAGACGGTGGCGCTGCCAGCCCGGTCGTGACCGGCAGACCGTCGTAGAGCGGTGAAGAGGGGCACCTGCGGCAAAGTCCGGGCGATGGCACGGCCCTTGCTCTGCGCAAAGGGTAGCGAAGTCCAAGTGCTGACCAATAAAAAAACCTCAAGGAGCACCATCTCATGTCGCAGACGTTTTACAAGAAAGGTTTCCTGGCCATGGCCGTCGCCATGGCCCTGGGTGTTTCTTCGTATGTACAAGCCGACGTCAAGATCGGTGTCGCAGGGCCGATGACCGGTGCCAACGCAGCGTTCGGCGAGCAATACATGAAAGGTGCGCAAGCCGCGGCCGACAAGATCAACGCCGCAGGCGGCGTCAACGGCGAGAAGATCGTGCTGGTCAAGGGCGACGATGCCTGCGAGCCCAAGCAGGCCGTCTCGGTGGCCAACCGCCTGGTGGACCAGGACAAGGTGATCGGCGTGGTCGGGCACTTCTGCTCGTCCAATACCATTCCTGCTTCCGAGGTGTACGACGAGGCCGGCGTGATCGCCATCACCCCAGGCTCGACCAACCCGCAGGTCACCGAGCGCGGCCTGAGCGGCATGTTCCGCATGTGCGGGCGCGACGATCAGCAGGGCGTGGTCGCTGGCAACTACATCGTCGACGTGCTCAAGGGCAAGAAGGTGGTGGTGCTGCACGACAAGGACACCTACGGACAGGGCCTGGCGGACGCGACCAAGGCGCAGCTGCAGAAGCGCGGCGTCGAGCCGGTCCTGTACGAAGGTCTGACCCGCGGCGAGAAGGACTTCAGCGCCGTGGTCACCAAGATCCGCTCCACCGGTGCCGACGTCGTCTATTTCGGTGGCCTGCACCCCGAGGCCGGACCGCTGGTACGGCAGATGCGCGAGCAGGGCCTCAAGGACGTGAAGTTCATGTCCGACGACGGCATCGTCACCGACGAACTGGTCGCCACCGCAGGCGGCGCCCAGTACGTCGATGGCGTGTACATGACCTTCGGCGCCGACCCGCGTTTGCTGCCCGACAGCAAGGCGGTGGTCGACGAGTTCCGCAAGGGCGGTACCGAGCCCGAAGGCTATACCTTGTACGCCTATGCCTCGCTGCAAGCGCTGGCGGCCGCCTTCAACGGCGCCAAGTCGAACGAGGGCGAAGCCGCCGCCAAGTGGCTCAAGGCCAACCCGGTGCAGACTGTCATGGGCGAGAAGAAGTGGGACCAGAAGGGCGACCTGACCGTCTCCGACTACGTGGTCTACCAGTGGGACAAAGACGGCAAGTACCACCAGCTGGACAAACAACAATAATCACGGCCGAGGCCTAGGCGCTCGCCTGGGCCATCGCCCCAGCGTCACCTGTCTCTACTCGGAGATACGTGCGCGGCCGGGGCGCGAGGGCCGTGTCGCCGCTGCCCCCGCGTGCCTGGCGCGCGTGCGATCTCACCTACGCGAGATTGCGTTTATGGATGGTATTTTCCTGCAGCAACTGGTCAATGGCCTGACCCTCGGGTCGGTCTATGGCTTGATCGCCATCGGCTACACAATGGTCTATGGCATCATCGGCATGATCAACTTCGCGCACGGCGAGGTGTACATGATTTCCGCGTACCTCGCGGCGATCAGCCTGGCATTGCTGGCTTATTTCGGTATTGAATCGTTCCCGCTGCTGATGTTGGGCACCTTGTTGTTCACCATCGTGGTCACCGGCGTGTACGGCTTCACCATCGAACGCATCGCCTACCGCCCCCTTCGCAACTCCACCCGCCTGGCCCCGCTGATCAGCGCCATCGGCATTTCGCTGATCCTGCAGAACTACGCGCAGATCAGCCAGGGCGCCCGCCAGCAAGGCGTGCCGACCCTGCTCGAAGGCGCGATGCGCGTCGAAGTGGGGACGGGCTTCGTGCAACTGACCTACACCAAGATCTTCATTCTCGTCGCTGCCTTCGCCGGCATGGCCTTGCTCACCTACGTGATCAAGTACACCAAGTTGGGGCGCATGTGCCGCGCCACCCAGCAAGACCGCAAGATGGCCTCGATCCTGGGCATCAACACCGACCGGGTGATTTCCTACGTGTTCGTCATCGGCGCCGTGATGGCCGCCCTGGCCGGGGTGCTGATCACCCTCAACTACGGCACCTTCGACTTCTACGCAGGCTTCATCATCGGCATCAAGGCCTTCACCGCCGCGGTGCTCGGCGGTATCGGCTCGCTGCCGGGCGCGATGCTGGGCGGGATCATCCTCGGGGTCTCGGAGTCGCTGTTCGCCGGCTTGATCAACTCCGACTACAAGGACGTGTTCAGCTTCTCGCTGCTGGTCCTGATCCTCATCTTCCGACCCCAGGGCCTGCTGGGTCGCCCGCTCGTGGCCAAGGTGTGAACATGTCTTCTGCCCATACTGCTTCTCCCGCGCTGGACATCAAGAAAAGCCTGATCGAAACCCTGGTCGCCGGCCTGCTGGCATTGATCGTGTTCGGCCCGGTGGTCGGCGTCGTGCTCGACGGCTACAGCTTCAACGCCGAACCCACCCGCGTCGCCTGGTTGGTGGGCGCGGTGATGGTCGGCCGCTTCCTGCTCAGCCTGTACCTGCAGACCGCCCCCGGCCAACGCCTGCTGCAAAGCTTCGAAAGCAATGGCTCCGGGGTGCACGTGCGGCCGGTGGACTACAAGTCGCGGCTGCGCTACATCATCCCGGCGCTGGTGGTGATCGCCATCGTGTTCCCGATCTTCGCCAACAAGTACCTGCTGACGGTGGTCATCCTCGGCCTGATCTACGTGCTGCTCGGCCTCGGTCTGAACATCGTGGTCGGCCTGGCCGGGTTGCTCGACCTGGGCTACGTGGCCTTCTACGCCATCGGCGCCTATGGCCTGGCGCTGGGCTACCAGTACCTGGGCCTGGGCTTCTGGAGCGTGCTGCCGCTGGCGGCCATCGCGGCGGCCTTGGCCGGGTGCGTCCTGGGCTTTCCGGTGTTGCGCATGCATGGCGACTACCTGGCGATCGTCACCCTGGGCTTTGGCGAGATCATCCGCCTGGTGCTGAACAACTGGCTGTCGTTCACCGGCGGGCCGAATGGCATGCCGGCGCCGTCGCCGACCTTCCTGGGGCTGGAGTTCGGCCGGCGGGCCAAGGATGGCGGGGTGCCGTTCCATGAGTTCTTCGGCATCGATTACAACCCCAATCTGAAATTCCTGTTCATCTACATCGTGCTGTTTCTGGTGGTGCTGGCCGTGCTGTACATCAAGCACCGGCTGACCCGCATGCCGGTGGGCCGGGCCTGGGAAGCGCTGCGCGAAGACGAGATCGCCTGCCGCTCCATGGGCCTGAACCACGTGCTGGTCAAACTCTCGGCCTTCACCCTCGGCGCTTCCACGGCAGGCCTGGCAGGGGTGTTCTTCGCCACCTACCAAGGCTTCGTCAACCCTTCCTCATTCACCTTCTTCGAGTCGGCGCTGATCCTTGCCATCGTGGTGCTGGGCGGCATGGGCTCGACCGTGGGCGTGGTGATCGCGGCCTTCGTGCTGACCGTGGCCCCGGAACTGCTGCGCAGCTTCTCCGAGTATCGAGTGCTGCTGTTCGGCGTGTTGATGGTATTGATGATGATCTGGCGCCCGCGCGGGCTGATTCGGATCAGCCGCGCCGGCGTGCCGGTACGCAAGGGGGTAGCGCCATGAGCGATGAAGTCATTCTGTCGGTCGAACACCTGATGATGCAGTTCGGCGGCATCAAGGCGCTCAGCGACGTCAACCTGAAGGTCAAACGCAACCAGATCTTCGCCCTGATCGGCCCCAACGGCGCCGGCAAGACCACGGTGTTCAACTGCCTGACCGGTTTCTACAAGGCCACCGGCGGGCGCATCGAGCTGAACGTGCGCGGTGCGCGCACCGACGTGATCCAACTGCTCGGCGAGCGTTTCCGCGCCGCCGACTTCGTGTCCCCGGCGCGCTTCGGCAGCCGGCTGTACTACAAGATGTTCGGCGGTACCCACCTGGTCAACCGGGCCGGCCTGGCGCGTACCTTCCAGAACATTCGCCTGTTCCGGGAGATGTCGGTGGTGGAGAACCTGCTGGTGGCCCAGCACATGTGGGTCAACCGCAACCTGCTGGCCGGCGTGCTCAACACCCCCGGTTACCGCAAGGCCGAGAGCGACGCGCTGGACCACGCCTTCTACTGGCTGGAGGTGGTCGACCTGGTGGATTGCGCCAACCGCCTGGCCGGTGAGCTATCGTACGGGCAGCAGCGTCGTCTGGAGATCGCCCGGGCGATGTGCACGCGGCCCAAGATCATCTGCCTGGACGAGCCGGCCGCCGGCCTCAACCCGCAGGAAACCGAGGCCCTGAGCCGCATGATCCGCGTGCTGCGCGACCAGCACGACATCACCGTGGTGCTCATCGAGCACGACATGGGCATGGTCATGAGCATTTCCGACCACATCGTGGTGCTCGACCACGGCAACGTGATCGCCGAGGGCACGCCCCAGGCCATCCGCGACAACCCGACGGTGATCGCCGCCTACCTGGGTGCCGACGAAGAGGAACTGGTATGACCGCACCCATTCTCGAACTGCGCGACCTGAACGTGTTCTACGGCCCGATCCAGGCGCTCAAGGGCGTATCGATGCACATCGCCCCAGGCGAAACGGTGAGCCTGATCGGCGCCAACGGGGCTGGCAAGTCGACCTTGCTGATGTCGATCTTCGGCCAACCGCGGGCGGCTTCCGGGCAGATCCTCTACGAAGGCACCGACATCACCCGCAAGAGCTCGCACTACATCGCCTCCAACGGCATCGCGCAATCCCCGGAAGGGCGCCGGGTGTTCCCCGACATGACCGTCGAGGAGAACCTGATGATGGGCACCATCCCCATCGGCGACAAGCACGCCGACGAAGACATGCAGCGCATGTACGAGCTGTTCCCACGCCTCAAGGAGCGCCGTTCGCAGCGCGCCATGACCATGTCCGGGGGCGAGCAGCAGATGCTCGCCATCGCCCGCGCGTTGATGAGCCGGCCACGCTTGCTGCTCCTCGACGAGCCTTCGCTGGGGCTGGCACCGATCGTGGTGAAGCAGATCTTCTCCACCTTGCGCGAGCTGGCGCAGACCGGCATGACCATCTTTCTGGTGGAGCAGAACGCCAACCATGCGTTGAAGCTGTCGGACCGCGCCTATGTGATGGTCAACGGGCAGATCCGCATGACCGGCACCGGGGCGCAGTTGCTGGCCAACGATGAAGTGCGCAACGCCTACCTCGGAGGGCACTGACAGGCATGTGATGCCCGATGTGGACAACTTGTCGCACCCAAGCCCTACAGCGCCCGTCTCCAGCGCTGTGGGGCTGTTTGTTCACAGGGTGAGAAGTGTCCACCGTTTGTGTGGGACTGCCTGTGGAAAACGTGGTGGTATGTGGCTGTAGGCCTTGTCTCATGAGGGATACAGAGGTTTGTACGTTTTTTAGCCATATTGAGCATCGGTAGCTTCGCCGTGCGTCTGGTCGCTTGCCGAACGCCTATTCCCAGATTGAGAAAATCTGTGGATAAGTCTGTGCAAAAGCTCTGTGCAAAATGCTGCATGCTTCGCCGTTGCAGGGCTGTAGCGGTGGACGGGATTGCACAAAGACGCGTGGCTCTGAAGCCACTCCGCATAATTGCCCCCAATCTGTGGGGAAAGCCTTGTGGATAACATGCGCATAGCTGGCGCAATGCCAAGCGCCGCCTGGGTTGGCAAGTGTTGATCAATTTATGTACAGCTCAGGCTCGGCTTGCCGTGCCACGACCTGGCGGGGCATGCTGCGCGACCGTTGAATGCCCTGACAGGCCAAGGAGAACCCCCATGACAGCCACCGTATTCATCACTGGCGCCACCTCTGGTTTCGGTGAGGCGACCGCCCGGCGCTTCGCCGCGGCAGGTTGGAAACTGGTCCTCACCGGCCGGCGCAAGGATCGCCTCGACGCTCTGTGCGCCGAGTTGTCCACAAGCACCGAAGTGGTCGGCCTAGTGGTCGACGTGCGTGACCGCGAAGCCATGCGGGCAGCCATAGACAGCCTGCCGCCGAGCTTCGACACCTTGCAGGGCCTGGTCAACAACGCCGGTCTCGCCTTGGGCGCGGACGCTGCGCAGAACTGCGACCTCGACGATTGGGAAACCATGGTCGACACCAACATCAAAGGCCTGATGTTCACCACGCGCCTGCTGCTCCCGCGATTGATCGCCCATGGGCGTGGCGCTTCGATCCTCAACGTCGGCTCGGTGGCCGGCAACTATCCCTATCCGGGTAGCCATGTGTATGGCGGCACCAAGGCATTCGTCGGCCAGTTCTCGCTCAGCCTGCGCTGCGACCTGCGCGGCACCGGTGTGCGGGTCAGCAATCTGGAGCCCGGCCTGTGCGAAAGCGAATTCTCGCTGGTGCGCTTCGGCGGCGACCAGTCGCGCTACGACGCCACCTACGCCGGTGCCGAAGCGATCCAACCGACCGACATCGCCGACACCATCTTCTGGGTGCTCAACCAACCGGCGCACATCAACGTCAACAGCCTGGAAGTGATGCCGGTCAGCCAGGACTGGGCGGGCTTCGCCATCGATCGTGGCGCCAAGGGCTAATCCTCAGGTTCAAAGACCGGCTGGCGCGGTGGTGCATTCGTAGTCACCGCGCCTGTGCTCAACCGATCCGTCGCAAGCCTTCCAGCGCCGTCGCCAAGTGGTAGGGGGTGGTGGATGGCATGTCGTGGCGGCTCACTGCGCCATCGGCATTGCGGCATTCGTGCCAGCCGCCGGCATGCAGGAATTCGGCTTCCAGGGCGGTCAACTGGCGCAGCAGACGCTCGTCCGCCTCAGGCCGTAAGGTCAGCGCACGCAGGTATTCGGCCTTGGCCCAGATGCGCTGGGTGGCGTCGAGCACGCGGCCGTCGGGCGTCAGCGTCGCCACCACCGCCGTGCCTCGCACGCCCTGGCGCTCGGCATGGGCGAACGCACGGTCGATGGCCTGGTGCAAGGCGCCGCCGCGTAGCAATGGCGAAGTGTCGAGCAGGAAGAACCATTCGAACTGGTGGCCGGGTTCGAACCAGTTGTCCACAGCGCCCAGCGGTTTTTCCAGCATCACGCCGTAAGCAGGATCGATGAACTGGCGCTGCAACGCGTCGCACAGTGTCAGCAGGGCGCGCTGCACGGCTGGGTCGTCGCGCACGGCCAGCACCTGCAGGAAGGCCTCGGCCAAGTGCATCAGGGGGTTCTGCAAAGGACCGCTGCCCAGGCCGCTCCAATCCTCGCCCAGGTTGGCTTCGTACAGGCCATCGTCACGGCGCAAATGCGTTTCGATCTGCCTGAGCACATCCTCCACCACTGCCAGCACACGCGGCTCGCGCACCTGGCCCCAGTAGTGCGCGCAGGCGAACAGGATGAAGGCGTGGGTGTAGAGGTCCTTGCGCCGGTCCAGGGGTTGGCCTTGCGCATCGATGCTGTAGAACCAGCCACCGTGCTCGACATCGACGAAGTGGCGTTGCAGCGAATCGAACAGCGCCGCCGCGCGCTGCGCCGCACCGGGCCGTTGCAGGCGGCTGCTGAACAGGTAGAGCTGGCGTGCGCAGGCCATGGCCCGGTAGCGCTTGACCGGCTCGGGCCGATGGTCGACGGCCAGCGCCTCGAAAGGCAACGCCAGCTCGGCGTTCCAGCCCGGGCCTTGCCAGAGCGGCACGATGCAGTCGTCGAAGTGCTGGCGTAGGCGCGCCAGGCGCTGGGCCAACGCGGGCGATGGAGGCGGGGTATGGGGCATGGCGGTGCTCGTCACGATCAGGCAGGGCGCCATGGTAGCAGATGTGCTCGCCGGGCTCGGCGGGGCCGTAGGAGGTCAGTCGAAGGCGTTGGCGCTGTGCCAGTGCCGGGCACCGACGAAGATCAGGCGCAGTTGCTGGGCGATCTTTTCCTGGGCAGTGAAGGGTTCGGGGCTGTCGGGGTCGGGACTGTCGATCAGCTCGGGCAGGGTGGCGAACACGGTCTTGACCACCAAATCGGCCATCATCGCCAGGCCTGCGCTGTCCAGGTGCTGCCAGCGCGGCATGCGCGCCAGGTCCGTGGCCAGGTCCGAGCTGATGCCCTGGCGCAGACGCGCGATGGCTTGGCGCACGGCCTGGGAACCGCCGTACTGCTCGCGGGCGAGGAACAGGAACTGGGTGCGGTGGGCATTGACCACGTCGAGAAAGATGCGCACCGATGCGTCGGTGATGCCGCCCAGCTCGAATTCGTTGTGCCGTACGCGGCGGATGGTGTCGCGGAAAGTGGCCTCGACCTCGGCGACCAGGGCCAGGCCCAGAGCATCCATGTCGGGGAAGTGGCGATAGAAACCAGTGGGCACGATGCCAGCGCTGCGCGCCACCTCACGCAAGCTGATGCCACCGAAACCGCGCCCGCTCTGCATCAGCGCGCAGGCGGCATCGAGCAGGGCCTGACGGGTCTGGAGCTTCTGTTCGGCGCGCGGCAGCATGGGCGACATTCTTGGGAAGTACGGCAGCGCACTCTAGTGAAAAGCGGGAAGGCTGGTCAATCCGCGTGGGGCGTTGCGGCTGCGCTCGGAAGGCGTTGGGGAGGGGAGGCCAGGGCCTGCGGGGCTCGCTCGACGCAGGACCTGGGAGAGGGACGGGAAGCAGTGCGAACGGGGTAGGAAAACGCCGGCCGACTCAACTGACATGGCCCCGTTCGATCAGGCGATCGGAGCCGCCTTCGGCGATACGGTTGTCGCGTTCGATCAGGCGATCGGAGCCGCCTTCGGCGATACGGTTGTCGCGTTCGATCAGGCGATCGGAGCCCCCTTCGGCGATGCGGTTGTCGCGTTCGATCAGGCGATCGGAGCCCCCTTCGGCGATGCGGTTGTCGCGTTCGATCAGGCGATCGGAGCCGCCTTCGGCGATGCGGTTGTCGCGTTCGATCAGGCGATCGGAGCCGCCTTCGGCGACCGGTTGCAGCGGCTTGAGAATCACCGCGTCACTTGGATGGGCCTGGGCGGTCGGGCCTTGCTCCTGAGCGGGCAACGCATAAGCCTGGGCAGCGAGAGCAGAGAGCAACAGGGTCAGCAACAGTGGGCGTTTCATGGCGATTGCGCTCCTTGGGGGCGCTGGACGGTGGGGATGTAGGCCATGCTACGCGCGCTGCCGGGAGAGACCATTTCATCAGGCTGATGGTGAACATCATTCGTTTTCATGGTTCTTAAAACGCTTTATTTATCAAAAGGTTGAATAGACGAACCGCACGCTTGCAGCGCCCCGTCGAGGCGTCGGCCGAGGACGTTAATCGCGCCGTAACCCCCAAGTGCCTGGAAAATTCTCCGCTATGCTGCGGGAAGGGATTAAACCCAGGCGGTTTTCATCAGTCCCACTAAACATCAGTTCACCCCCGCCTGCTGCATGGCCCGACGTCAGGAGAAACCCCGCAATGACGCGCCCGCTTCGAGTCCTCGTCTGGACGCTCGCCACCCTTTTGACCCTGCTGGCGATTCTCGTCGTGGTCATCGCCACCTTCGACTGGAACCGCGCCAAGCCGCTGCTCAACGAGAAAGTGTCCGAGGCCTTGCACCGGCCTTTTGCCATCAACGGCAACCTGGCCGTGCACTGGCGGCGTTCGCCCGAGGAAGGCGGCTGGCGCGCCTGGGTGCCATGGCCGCATTTCACCGCCGAAGACATCACCCTGGGCAACCCCGAGTGGCTGAAGGAACCGCAGATGGTCGGCCTGGAACGCGTCGACTTCCGCCTCGCGCCCTTGCCGCTGATCGCCCAGACCATCAGCATCCCGCGCATCGACCTGGTCAAGCCGACCGCCAGCCTGACGCGCCTGGCCGATGGCCGCGCCAACTGGAATTTCGATTTCGGGCCCAAGGACGAAAATGCCGAGCCGTCGAAGTGGGTGATGGACATCGGCGCCATTGGCTTCGACGAAGGTAACGTCAGTTTCGACGACGAAACCCTGAAGACCAGCGTCAAGGTGCGCATCGACCCGTTGGGCAAACCCATCCCCTACAGCGACATCGTCGGCAAGGCCCGCGCCGAGAAGACCGGCGACGCCCAGGACTACGCCTTCGGCTTCAAGGCCGAAGGCCGTTACAAAGGCCAGGCGGTCGCCGCCACCGGCAAGATCGGCGGCCTGCTGGCCTTGCAGGATGCCAAGCAACCGTTCCCCGTGCAGGTCGATGCCCGCGCCGGCGACACCCGCGTCCGCGTGGCCGGCACTCTGACCGACCCACGCAATCTCGGCGCGCTGGACCTGCGTCTGCGCCTGTCGGGCCAGAGCTTGGGCAACCTCTATCCACTGACCGGCGTCACCCTGCCCGACACGCCGCCGTACTCCACCGACGGTCGCCTGCAAGCCAACCTGCACGATGCCAATGGCGCATCGTTCAAGTACCAGGACTTCAACGGCAAGATCGGCGACAGCGACATCCATGGCGAGCTGGCCTACGTCGCCAGCCAGCCGCGGCCCAAGCTGTCGGGCAAGCTGGTGTCCAACCAGTTGCTGTTCAAAGACCTGGCGCCCTTGATCGGTGCCGACTCCAACACCGAACAGAAAAAACGCGGAGGTGCCAGCAAGCAGCCCAGCGACAAGGTGCTGCCGGTCGAGGAATTCCGTACTGAACGCTGGCGCGCGATGGACGCCGACGTCGAGTTCAGCGGCAAGCGCATCGTGCAGGCCGAAGAACTGCCGTTCACTGACCTTGCGGCCCATGTGGTGCTCGACGATGGTCTGCTGCAGCTCAAACCGCTGCGTTTCGGCGTGGCCGGCGGCAACCTCAGGGCCAACATTCGTCTGAACGGGCGTGACACGCCGATGCAGGGCCATGTGCAGATGACCGCCCGCGGCTTCAAGCTCAAGCAGCTGTTTCCGACCTTCGCACCCATGCAGACCAGCTTCGGCGAGCTGAATGGCGATGCCGACCTCAGCGGCCGTGGCAATTCGGTGTCGGCATTGCTGGGCACGGCCAACGGCGACCTGCGCATGCTGATCAACGATGGCGCCATCAGCCGCAGCCTGATGGAAATCGCCGGGCTGAACGTGGGCAACTATGTGGTGGACAAGCTGTTCGGCGACGAGGACGTGAAGATCAACTGCGCTGCGGCCGATGTGGGTATCAAGGATGGCCTGGGCAGCACGCGGGTGTTCGTCTTCGATACCGAGAACGCGATCATCTACATCGAGGGCACGGCCAACTTCGCCACCGAGCGCCTGGACCTGAAGATCACGCCTGAATCCAAGGGCTTCCGCCTGTTCTCGTTGCGCTCGCCACTGTACGTGCGCGGCGCGTTCGCCAAGCCCAGTGCCGGTGTGCAAGCCGTGCCGTTGGCGCTGCGTGGCGCCGGCATGATCGCCCTGGGCGTGGCGGCCGGTCCGGCTGCGGGGCTGTTGGCGCTGATCGCGCCAGGTGACAACGAAGACAACCAGTGCAAGCCGCTGCTGCAACAAATGCGCTCGGGCAAGGCGCCGGCTGCGGTCAAGGGCAAGAAGTAGGCGAGGGCGGTGGGGCACGTTCGTGGGGGCGCAGGCTCAGCGCCGTTCCATCGCAGCCTGCGCCGTGTGCAGCCATGGGCCGGTGAAGCCGCCCCACTCAGGCACTGTTGAGCACCTGGCGCAAGCCGATTGCAGCCATTGGGCCTGCTGCGCAGGCCATCGCGGCTTATTGGACGTATGGGGATTTATAGGAGCGGCCGGTTCGGCGCTCCGATTAGCCGCAATGGGCTGCAACGCAGCCCCAACACAGGCAAAGCCGGCTTCCAAGCAAATCGCAGATAAAAAATCCCCCACACAAAAAAGAGCCGCATCAGCGGCCCTTTTGGTTACAGCGTGGAAGCACCAAGCACTTACAGCCCTTGCAGCAGATCCGCCATGTCATCGGCGTGCTCTTCTTCCTGGGCCAGGATGTCTTCGAAGATGCGGCGGGTGGTCGGATCCTTGTCGCCGATGTACTGGATGATTTCACGGTAGCTTTCGACGGCGATGCGCTCGGCTACCAAGTCTTCCAGCACCATTTCTTTCAGGGTAGCGCCAGCGACGTATTGAGCGTGGGAATTCTTGCTCAGGTTGTCGGGGTTGAAGTCCGGCTCGCCGCCCAGTTGCACGATGCGCTCGGCCAGTTTGTCGGCGTGCTCGGACTCTTGCTGGGCATGCTCGAGGAACTCGTCGGCAACGATGGAGGCTTTCACGCCGCTGGCCATGAAGTAGTGGCGCTTGTAGCGCAGCACACACACCAGCTCGGTCGCCAGCGAGCCGTTCAGCAGGCGAATGATCTCTTCACGGTCGGCTTTGTAGTCCTGGGTCACCGGACCGTCTTCGACGTTCTGACGGGCACGTTGGCGCAGGGTTTGTACATCGGTCAGTTCAGCGTTGCTCATGAATATCTCCAAAAAGCTCAGGAATAGGATTCAGGTAGCGGGGTGAGAGGTTCAGGCGCCGGGTGTGTTGCGGCGTTCCTCTTCGCGTTGTTTGCAGGTCTTGAAGCCCTTGGCATCGACGTGCCCGGTCGCGTCAAAACGTACGTAATAGGGTTGCTGGTTACCGTCACGGTTGAGGATGTAATCGTTGCAGGTGCCGCCGTTGGGCAAATCCACAACGGTCGACGGGCTACCGCCGATAGCGATGACCTTCTGCATGGTCATGCCGTCCTCGACCTGCCTGACCAACGGCTCGTGCCGGAAGGTGACATGGTCCACCGGATTTTCCGGGTGGCTGCTGCAGGCGGCCAGGGAAGCGCCGACCAGGAGAAGTGCCAAAGTCTGTTTGTACATGGGTCCTGCTCCGTGATGAGGTCTGTATGGGTTTTGAACCGCACGGCGCGACGGGAGTTCGATCAAAATAGTGGCACCTGGGTCAAGCCCCTCAGATACCGAGCGTTTGGGGAAGGTGTTGCAAATCTTGTCTACACTCATTCTCAGCACGCGCATCCACGCGCGGCCTTCAGGAGACTCGCCATGAACCGGACATTCGCCCCCCAAGCCCTTGCCATCCCCGCCCTGATGCTGGCCATGCTCGCCAGCGTGCCCAGCCATGCGGCCACCCCACAGCAGGAGAAGATGAAAACCTGCAACGCCGAGGCCAGTGCGCAAACGCTGACGGGCGACATGCGCAAGGCCTTCATGAGCAAATGCCTCAAAGCCAAACCGGCCACCCAGCAGGAAAAGATGAAGACGTGCAACGCCGATGCCAGCGCGAAGACGCTCAAGGGCGATGAACGCAAGGCCTACATGAGCGAGTGCTTGAAGAAGTGAATGGTGGATGCGGCTGCGTAGTCGGGCAGCGAACTGTCGCTTCGTGAAGCGACCAGTTAACACCCAGCGCCGCCCAATGCTTTCGATGCAACGCCGACCGCAGCATGTAGTCGCGGTCACCCTCGTTCGAACAGGCCATCGCCCCAAGGCTTTCAAGCCAGCTCCTGTCCCCGTCAGAGCACCGGCAGGCCTGGCAGGCATCCTGCCGTCAGATGTTTCGAGGCAACGCCGAACACGGCACGCGTAGCCAGATCCCAGTGTGCGACCAGGTCGGGCGCTTTGCATCGACCCCGTTCGCGATCGGAGTGCCAGCAAACCTCGTCAGCATCTGCTCTCGAAGTCTTGCCATCGGGATGCGTACGCACGTTGCCGGATCGCATCGCGCGCCTTTCGCCCTGGTACCCGGCGCCGACTATGTTTGCGGCCGGAACGCTGGCAGACTGCGGGTCTTTCCGATGTCTGCCGTCGAGGCTGTATGACCTTCACCCCCCGCCAGATCACCATTGCCAGTTGGATCATCGTCTTCGCCGGGTTATTGCTGGCGCTCCCTTTGAAACTGCTCCCCAGCCTGCTCGCCGGATTGCTCGTCTACGAACTGGTCAACATGCTCACCCCACGCCTGCAGCCGCTGCTGCCCGGTCGGCGCGCGCGCTGGTTGTCGGTGGCCCTGCTCGGCACGCTGGTGGTGCTGACCCTGTCGCTGTTGATCGCCGGCGCCTTCAGTTTTCTCTTGCACGAAGCGGAAAACCCCGGCGCGTCGCTGGACAAGTTCATGGCCCTGGTGGACCGTGCGCGTAGCCAGTTGCCGCCGTTCATCGACAGCTACCTGCCGGCCAGCGCGGCCGAGTTCAAGGTGGCCATCGGCGATTGGCTCAAGGGCCATTTGAGCGAGCTGCAACTGGTCGGCAAGGGCATGGCGCACATGTTCGTGACCCTGCTGATCGGTATGATCCTCGGTGCCATCGTAGCCTTGCAGCGCCTGCCCGACATCTCCCGGCGCAAACCCCTGGCGGCCGCGCTGTTCGAGCGTTTGAGCCTGCTGGTGCAGGCGTTTCGCAACATCGTCTTCGCGCAGATCAAGATTTCCCTGCTCAACACCGCCTTCACCGGCATCTTCCTCGCCGTGGTACTGCCGTTGTTCGGCGTGCACCTGCCGTTGACCAAGACGCTGATCGTGCTGACCTTCCTGCTCGGCCTGCTGCCGGTGATCGGCAACCTGATCTCCAACACGCTGATCACCATCGTCGGCCTGTCGCTGTCGGTCTGGGTGGCGTTGGCGGCGTTGGGCTACCTGATCGTCATCCACAAGGTCGAGTATTTCCTCAACGCGCGCATCGTCGGCGGGCAGATCCGCGCCAAGTCCTGGGAGCTGCTGCTGGCGATGTTGATCTGCGAGGCCGCGTTCGGCCTGCCGGGGGTGGTGGCCGGGCCGATCTACTACGCCTATCTCAAAAGTGAGCTGCGGCGTATCGAGCTGGTCTGAGGCGCAGGCGGGCGCCTGCTCCGGCCAGCTCGGCCGGATGGTTCAGGCGGCGGGCACCAGGCCGTAGGCGGCCAGTTGCTCGACGCTGCCGCGGTGCTCGATCAGGCGCGGGTCGTTCAGCGGCAGGCGCTGGCCCAGCTCGCTTTGCAGAATCGCCTGCAACTTGACCCGGTTGACCTTGCCGTCGGCTTCGACGGCGCGACGCAGCTTGTCTGGCGCCACCTGGGCAGTTTCACCGTTTTTGTAGTAGATCGCGCCCGTGGCGAAGTCGACCCCCAAGGCGATCAGCCCCGGAACCACGTAGAACAGCAGGCCCACGGCATCCAGCGCGGCGATGCCCGGATCGATCTTGCCGTCGATCTGGCCGCGCCGGTCCGGGTAGAACAGCGTGCCGCAAGCGGTCAACTGGGTCAGCAAGGTGGCGATCACAACGCCACCGACGAAACGAGCACGAACGCGCATACACACCTCCAAATTCGAAAACCTTACCCCAGGCATGGGCCTTGGTTGGCCGTTATACTCGCTGGCCCGCCCGAGGACCACCATGATTTCATTGCCCATCGACGCCGTACTGCCCGCCTTGCGCCAAGCCCTCTGCGACCGCCACGAGGTCGTGCTCGAAGCGCCGCCCGGCGCCGGCAAGACCACCCGCGTACCGCTGGCCCTGCTGCACGAGCCGTGGCTGGCCGGGCAAAGCATCCTCATGCTCGAACCGCGCCGGCTGGCCGCCCGCGCCGCCGCCGAACGCCTGGCCAGCGAACTGGGCGAGCGGGTCGGGCAGACGGTCGGCTACCGCATCCGCCTGGACAGCAAGGTCGGCCCTGAGACGCGCATCGAAGTGGTCACCGAAGGCATCCTCGCCCGTCGCCTGCAAGACGATCCGTCGCTCGAAGGCGTAGGCCTGGTGATCTTCGACGAATTCCACCTGCGCAACCTCGACGCCGACCTAGCCCTGGCCCTGACCCTCAACGGCCGCGAGATGCTGCGCGACGATCCGCCGCTCAAGGTGCTGCTGATGTCGGCCACGCTGGAAGGCGAGCGCCTGTCGCGCCTGCTCGACGAGGCGCCCATCGTCACCAGCCAGGGCCGCATGTTCCCGGTGCAGACCCGCTGGGGTGCGCCGTTCCAGAGCGGCGAGTTCATCGAACCACGGGCAGTCGCCGCGTGTTTGCAGGCGTTGGACGAGCAGCCCGGCAGCCTGCTGGTGTTCCTCCCCGGCCAGGCCGAGATTCGCCGCGTGCATCAGGGTTTGATCGAAGCCCTGGGCGAGCGCGCCGACATCCTGCTGTGCCCGTTGCACGGCGAGCTGGACCTCGCCGCCCAGCGCGCCGCCATCGAGCCGGCGCCTGCGGGCGTGCGCAAAGTGGTGCTGGCGACCAATATCGCCGAAACCAGCATCACCATCGAAGGCGTGCGCGTGGTGGTCGACGCCGGCCTGGAGCGGGTGCCGTGCTTCGACCCGCGCAGCGGCATGACCCGCCTGCTGACCCAGCGCATCGCCAGGGCCAGCGCCACCCAGCGCGCCGGCCGCGCCGGGCGCCTGGAACCGGGGATGTGCTACCGGTTGTGGTCCGAAGCGCAACACGAACAACTGGCCGCCTACGCCGCCCCGGAGATCCACCAGGCCGACCTCGCCGGGCTCGCCCTGCAACTGGCGCGCTGGGGCGTGCAGCCCGGCGAGCTGCGCTGGCTCGACGCGCCACCGGCCGCCGCCTTCGCCCAGGCCCGCGACCTGCTGCGGCGCCTGGGTGCGCTGACGGCCGACGGCGGCCTGACCCGTCACGGCCAGGACATGGCGCATCTGCCGGCCCACCCGCGCATCGCCCACCTGCTGCTGCGCGGCCAGCACCTGGGCCTGAGCGCCCTGGCCTGCGACCTGGCCGCGCTGCTCGGCGAGCGCGACATCCAACGCGGCGCCGAGGGTGCCGATATCCACAGCCGCCTGGCCCTGCTCGGCGGCCAACAGCGCGCGCAACGCGGCGAGCAGGGCGGGGTGCAGCGCGCCCGGCAACTGGCGCGCCAGTACCGCGGGCAGCTGCGCGGCTCGCCCGGCACGCCTGTCTGCGACCCGCAGCACCCACGCTGGGTCGGCGCGCTGCTGGCCTTCGCCTATCCCGACCGCATCGCCCAGCAACGCCGCCCCAGCGGCGGCGAATATCGTCTGGCCAATGGCCGCGCGGCGCTGTTCGCCACCCCCGATGCGTTGATGAAGCACCCTTGGCTGGTGATCGCCGACCTGGGTAGCCGGCAAGGCCAGCGTGAGGAGCGGATCTACCTGGCGGCCGACTTCGACCCGCAGTTGCTGGACGATGTGTTGAGCGAGCAGGTCAGCCAGGTCGACGAGCTGGACTGGGACGAGCGCGAAGGCGTGCTGCGCGCCGAGCGCCAGCGCAAGGTCGGCGAACTGGTGCTGGCGAGCGAGCCGCTGCGCGACCTCGACACCGCCACACGGGTGCAGGCGCTGGTCAACTACGTGCGGCGCAAGGGTCTGGAGCTGTTGCCCTGGACCCCGGAATTGCGCCAGTGGCAGGCCCGCGTGGCGCTGCTGCGCAGCCTGGAGCCGGAAGAGGCGCGCACCTGGCCGGACCTGAGCGACGCTACCCTGCTGGCGACCCTGGAACACTGGCTGGCGCCTTACCTGGAGCGCGTCGGCCGGCTCAGCCATTTCGGCCAGCTCGACCTGTCCAACATCCTGCGCAACCTGCTGCCCTGGCCGTTGCCGCAACAGCTCGATGCCCAGGCGCCGCAGACCCTGCACGTCCCCTCAGGCTCCAACATCCGCATCGACTACAGCGAACAGCCCCCGGTGCTGGCGGTGCGCTTGCAGGAACTGTTCGGCCTGGCCGACACCCCGCGCATCGCCAACGGCCGCCAGGTGCTCAAACTGCACCTGCTGTCGCCGGCACGCCGACCGGTACAGGTGACGCAAGACCTGGCCAACTTCTGGCGCACGACCTATGCCGAGGTGAAGAAGGATTTGAAGGGGCGGTATCCGAAGCATTACTGGCCGGACGATCCGTTGGTGGCGGAGGCGACGGCGCGGGTGAAGCCGAAGGGAAAATGACTAATGCAACTCAACCGTACGATCGAAATGCATTATTTGGGGTGGGTATGCCAGAAATAGAAACCCCGGCTCGAGGCCGGGGCAGGTGTTACGTGGTCTTTGCAAGGAGTCGTAAGCGTTCGCTCATTGGAGCTCAGTGCCAACCGTTTGCGAATCGTAAGAGGCGTTGACACCGGTGTCAACCCCCTGCCTGCACCAGCGTCTAGTCATGAGAGAGACAAAAATGCCGCACACCGTTCGATACAGACCTCAATTGATAGATCAGCTTATTAGCGCCCAAAGAATTGCCAGCTATAGCAAAGTATTCACTACCAAAAGCGACGCAGAGCTGGTTGGCGTTTACCTATGGAACGCTTACGTGTGTGCGGCTTTTTATCCACTTTTATGCACTGTCGAAGTCACGTTGAGAAATGCCATTGATACGGCCCTTACTGCCGACCTAGGGAAGTATTGGTGGAAGAAAGGCACTTTGCAGTACAAAAGTTTCGCTCTCGGGGCTGCCAAGGCGCCATACCCTTTGGATCAGATAACCGGGAATTTTGCCGCTGCTTTCAACAGCGCTCAAAAAGACCGTTCGAAACGAATGGGTAAACGTTTCAAAGGCAAACCTGATCATCATGAAATTGTTGCCAAGACAGAATTTTCTACTTGGGAATTCATTCTGGAAAACGAGTTCATGGGGAATAACTTGATTTGGCCGAAGCATTTAGGAAAGGTGTTTAGAGGAACATGGCCGACGAGTGCGAACATGTTGCTGACGTGCAAGGATCGAGTCGCGCTCGTACGTACCTTTCGTAATCGTATATTCCACCATGAACCAGCCTGGAAACGCTCCAATGTTACCAACGAAAAACAGGCAGTTGCGCACTTGCATGAAAAGGCCGAAAAAATAACCGAACTTGTTTCATGGATCTCGCCTGAGAAAATTGATTTGCTCGAAAAAAGTGGAGTCCTGAAAAAGGTTCATCGTGCCTGCTCATTGTCTGAAATCGAGCGATTCAAGTACCTCTCTCAGGTCAGTTCAATCGACAGTATGGCCAAGTTTGTCGAGGTGGCTGAAGCGGCTAGAGCAAATGACGATACTGTGCGCATCCACATCAGTGGAACACAAAATTGCATCTACGAGCTTAATCCAATTTGATGGCTCAATAGTGGCGCTGCGTATCTCCATGAAAAGCGCGAATGATATGCGTTAGGATGCGCGAACCCTTGGAGCGGATGGATCTGGAAGATGGCATGCACAATCATCGTAGCCGACGACCACCCGCTGTTTCGCGAAGGCATGCGCTGGACGCTGCAGCGGTTGATCCCCGAGGCGTCCATCCAGCAGGCAGGCAATCTGGACGAAGTGCTGGCCCTGGCGCGCGGCGGCGAAGACGTCGATACGCTGATCCTCGACCTGCGTTTTCCCGGCCTGACTTCGCTGGAAACGATTGGCGAACTGCGTCGCGAGTTCAAGCGTACGTCCTTGATCGTGGTGTCGATGGTCGACGATGCCGAAGTGGTCGCCCAGGTCATTGCCCAAGGCGCCGATGGCTTCATTGGCAAGAGCGTCGACCCTACGGACATTGGCCAAGCCATTCTGGCCATTCGCGAGGGTGAAGTGGTGGTGCTGTACAACGCCGAGCAACCGCTGCACGACGGTCAACTAGGCGCGCTCACCGCGCGGCAGAGACAAGTGCTGGAGCTGATCGCAGCCGGCCGGACCAACAAGGAAATCGCCAAGGCCCTGGGCATCTCGCCGTTCACCGTGCGGATTCATGTCTCCACCTTGCTCAAAGCCCTGGACGTGCCGACGCGCGCTGCCGCCGCCGCGCGGTTGAGCAATTTCACCGGCGCGGGTGCATGGCTTCAATAGAAGGGCGCACGAGCGGACAATGCTGACCAGTCGCTAGTGAGGGGCGCCGTCCATCCGTTCCTGCCCCCGGCCTGAACAGCATCATTACCCTCTCATGAGACGGATCCCATGGAAAAGAACAGCGAACTCGACCAAGCCACCTTGCGCCTGTTCATCAGCAGTTTCGCCCTGGTCTATGTGCTGGCCCTGGCGCTGCTGGGCGTCGGCCAGTCCGTGCATTACACGCCGATCATCGTCTATATCGGTACGTTCATCTTCGTTTCGATCTTCCTGCGCCTGGCCATCAAACGCTGGCCGGGGCATTTCTTCTGGCGACGGCTGTTCGCCATGTTCCATGACTATGCCGGCATCGCCTTTTCCCTGGCCCTTGGCGGCGAGGCGGCGTTGCCGATCTATGCAGTGCTGCTGTGGGTGACTCTGGGCAACGGCATGCGCTTCGGCTCGCGTTATCTGGCCTGGGCCACCCTGATCGCGTTGTCGACCCTGGCGATGGTGTTCTGGTTCGACCCGTACTGGCATGCCCAGCCCTACATGTTCATGATGCTCATGGTGACCACCATCGTGGTGCCGGCCTATGCCCATGTGCTGCTCAAACGCACCCGTATCGCGTCGCAGGAGGCCACGGCGGCCAATCAGGAAAAGTCGCGCTTTCTCGCCCAGGCCAGCCACGACCTGCGTCAGCCGATCCACTCCATCGGCCTGTTCACCGCCTGCCTGCGCGATGCTCGATTGGGTCAGGAAGAGTTGCGCCTGGTGGACAACATCGACCGCTCCTTGCACACCGTGTCACAACTGTTCCGTTCCATCCTCGACATCTACACCCTTGACAACGGCCAGCTCGAACCGCAATCCGAGGCGGTAAACCTCAATGCGCTGTTGCAGGACGTGGTCAAACAGAACCAGGCCGCCGCGCGCTGGGCCGGCGTCGAATTGCGCTTGCGGCCCTGCCGGTATTGGGTCGAGGCCAATCCGGGACTGCTCACCACCATGGTGCAGAATCTGCTGTCCAACGCGCTCAAGTACGCCTCCGGCAAACCGGTGCTGATCGGTGTGCGCCCGCGCGGTCGGGGGGTGGCCATCGTCATCTACGACCAGGGTCGCGGCATCGCCCAGGAGCATCTGTCGGACGTGTTCAAGGAGTTCTACCGAGTGCGCCATGCGCGCGACAAGGATGTGGAGGGGCTGGGGCTGGGGCTGCCCATCGTCAGGCGTATCGGCCAGTTGCTCGATCTGAACGTGTACCTCGACTCACGTGTCGGGCGGGGCTCACGTGCCACCATCGAGGGGCTCGAACCCGTTGCGCCGGGCCGCGACATGCCATCGCCGCCGATGATTCACGACCGTCTGCAAGGTTTGCGGGTGTGCCTGGTGGAGGACGACGCCAGTGTGCTGATGGCGACCTCGGCATTGCTGGAAAAGTGGGGCTGCGAGGTGGAAGCGCACAGCGATGGGCTGAACGTGGTCACCGAGTGCGACATCATCATCGCCGACTATGACCTGGGGCCGAAGATCTCCGGTGCCGAGTGCATCGCCGCGATCCGCCAACGGCGCGGTCGGGCGGTGCCGGCGATGATCCTGACCGGGCATGAGATCGAACGGATACGACGCCTGGTAGACAACCTGGACATCGCCGTGCTGGCCAAGCCGGTACGGCCGCCGGAGTTGCGCATGGAGTTGCTGGAGCAAGTGAAAGCGAGGGTGGGGTAGGGGAAAGGCGTTCTGATCGAAGTGATGCACCCTTGGCAGCGCAGGGCAGCGTAATGGTGGTGATAGTGCCGTCGTGCGGGCTCTCGCGGCTGATCGGACTGCTGAACCACCGCCCCTACATTCGTAGGAGTGGCCGGGTCGGCGCTCCGATCAGTCGCGAGGGGTGAGAACGCCGCCACTATCCTGGCGATACCGACCCGTCAGACCGAGTGAGGACATGCCTTTGCGAGCCGCACCACGGCCTTCAGAACTTCACCGTCACCCCCGCATTCACAGAATGGAACCGCGTGTCCGAACCGAACTGCCCCTGATACGACAGGTCCAGGTCGGTCTGGCTGTTCAGGCGCATTTTCGCCCCCACTTCGGTCAGCGCCACGTTGCGCGTCTGTGCGATGCCCTGCACTTCGAAGCTCGGGCCACCGGCGAAGGCCTGCTCGTTGCGCGGGTCGAGGTCGCCATAGGCACGCCGCCAGCCCAGCGAACCGTACAGCTCGGTCTGGTGATTGGCGACGCTGGTGCGGGTCGACGCGCGCAGGCCCACCGTGGAGAACCAGGTGTCCTGTTGCTCGCTGGATACATGGAGCGCCGCAGCACCACCTTTCTCGCGGAAACTGTCGGCGTCGTACTTGACGTACGACACGCCCACGAAAGGTTCCAACGCCAACGCGCCCAACCCGATGCGGTAGGCCGCTTCGGTGCTGGCCTGCAGAGTATTGGCATCGCGCTTGCCCTTGAGGTGGTCGCTGAAGCCGGCGAAGGCCACGTTGCGCTTGCTGTCCAAGTCATGCCAGGTGTAGCCGACATCCGCGCTCAGGCGTAGGGCGTCGAACTGGGCACCGGTGTACACGCCCAGGTGGTAGTTGTCGCTGTGGCCCTTGGCGTCACGGTCGTCTGCGTCGAACTTCGAGCGGCTGTAGCCGCCATACACGCCAGCGCTCCAGTCGGGTGTGAAGCGGCCGTCGGCGCCGATCAGCACACCGCCGGTCTTCTGCTGCAAGCCACCCGCACCGCGGTTGCCATCGAACTTCGACCAGTTGCCGAAGGCCTGTACCCAGGCGCCGGTCTGTGCCACCGGCACGGCAGGCATGAGGTTCGAGGCGCCGAGTGGCATGCTTACGTTGGCATTGTCCAACAGGCTGCGCAGACGTGTGCCGAGCACGCCGGAAACGACCTGGCTGTTGGCGATCAGCGCGGTGCCGGTGCTGCCGTGGTAGTCGCCCGAGAGTTGATCGATGGCGTTGCGTGCGCTGTCGGCATCGAGGATCAGCAGGTTGTTGTACAGGCGCAGCGGCTCGCCGCTTTGTTGCAGGGCGCCCAAGGCGCCGGCGGTGTTCCACTGGTTTTCGGTCAGGGCCACTGTCTGGAAGATGCCAGGGGTGCCGCCGGTTTCGGGCGGTTGAACCGGGGGTTGCACGGGCGGCTCGACAGGGGGTTGGGGTTCGACAGGTGGCTCGACCGGAGGCTGCGGCTCTACGGGTGGTTGCACAGGCGGCTCGACCGGAGGCTGAGGCTCTACGGGTGGTTGCACAGGCGGCTCGACCGGAGGCTGCGGCTCCGGGGGTTGCACAGGCGGCTCGACCGGAGGCTGCGGCTCCGGGGGTTGCACAGGCGGCTCTACCGGAGGCTGAGGCTCTACGGGTGGTTGTACAGGTGGTTCGACCGGCGGCTGTGGTGGCTCTACGGGTGGCTCCACAGGCGGCTCCACAGGCGGCTCCACAGGCGGCTGTGGGTTGGTGTCCTTCTGTGCGATGGTCAGGTTCAACGCATTGGCCGTGCGTTGCAGGCCCACGTCGAGGAACGCCGACTTGCTGAACGCCTGGGCGTAGGCGGTGCCGGTCGCAGCGCCGTCCACCACGCCGCCCTGGGCGGCGAGCAGGGTGTAGGTCTGCCCGGTCTGGTAGCTCTGCGCCTGGTCCAGCGTAGTGACGTCGACCCGCGTGCCGCGCAGGGTCGCCGTACCGCTGACCTCGATGCGGTCGGAGCCACCGTTGCCGGCAATGTCAGCGGCATAGCGCGAGCCGTCGGCCATGTCTAGGTCGCCTTTGATGGTCAGCGTGCCCAGCGCTGCTTCGCCCGGCGACAGGGTGCCGCCCGAGGCGACCTGGGTGCTGCCCACCTGACCGATGCCGGCCAGCACGCCGCCGTCCAGCACCTGGGCGCGGTTGCTGTAGGTGCCGGACAGGTCGTGGCCGACCGTGCCGTTGACCACCAGGGCGCCGTTGCCGACGTTGAGCAGGGAGGTTGCCCGTGTGCTGGTCTGGTCGACGTCGCCGGCCAGCACCAGACGCCCGCCGCGTACCACAGTGCTGCCGGAGAAGCCGCTGAGATCCCCGCCCAGGGTGGTGTCGCCGTTGAAGGCATAGATTCGACCGGCGCCGCTGATGGCGTTGTCTATCTGCAACGCGTTGTCGGTGTGGTTGAACGCCAGAGTGCCGCGGCTGGTGCCGAAGCGCAGTGCGGTCTGTGGGTCGAGTCGCCCGGCAGCCTGGGCCGCGCCAGCGGTGAGCGAGTCGAGATCGGTGCGCGACGTGTCCATGACCACGGTGCCACCGATGGCGAGGTTGCCGCGCGAGGCCGAATTGATGCTGGTCAGCGTGCTGATGTCGATACCTTCGGTGCTGCTCAGTTCGGCGCCCTCGGCCAGCACCAGGTTGGTGGTGGAAGTTGTGGTGCCCAGGGTCATCGTACGGGTGGCCAGGCGCGTGCCCGCCCCGGACAACCGAACTTCGGTGCTGCGCGTGGTATTGGCCGCGCCCAGCGACATCGCATCGCTGGTGAGCACGGCGCCGTCGCGCAGGGTCAGGTCGTTGCGGTTGCGGAAGGTGCCGCTGTTGTCCCAACGGGTGCCGTTGCCGGACAGTTCGCTGATCGAGTTGATGTCCACCCGCTCGCTGTTGATCCGGCCGCCGTCCTTGAGGGCGATGCGCGAGTCGTAGATGAACACCGCATCGGCGTTGACGTTGACCGTGTCCAGCACGGCATCTTTGCCACTGACCAGCAGGTTGGCGCGCGACAGGCCGTTGCCGGCGGCGCCGCTGTCGCCCAGGCGCAGTTCACGTACCGACACCTGTCCGCCGTCGAGCACGTTGAGCGCGCCCTGGCCCGCGCCGCCGATGACGACGGTATTGAACAGCACGGCATTGGTGCGCGGCACCAGCCAGCGGCTGCCGGCACCCTGCACGGTGACGCTGCCCAGGGCGGTGTTCGCCGCTGAGTTGCTCGCGCCACCGCCGATCTGCCCGCCGCGGCTGGTGAGCGTAGCGCCGTCGTTGACCACGAGGCTCGCCGTGCCACCGGGGGCAGGGCGGATCAGCACCGAGCCGTCATAGGCTCGGTCGCTGTCGAAGGTCTCCTGGCCGCTGGTGAGGACGTAGTCCGCCGCATGGGCGTTGGGCAGCACCGTCAGCGTGATCGCGAACGCGAGCGGGGAAAGCTTGAATAAGGGGTTCATGGCGACTCCAGATACTCCATTAAGGGCCACGCAAGTGGCAGCCGGGCCGAGGGCCAGGCATTTCCGTTGTGCGAGGGATAACAAGGGGAGTATCGGGAGCGGTGGGGGCGCAGGAACATAGTACGCATGTGCTAGGAGCGGGTGCGAAGCTTCTGGCACGAGGGTTTGCGCGAATGGGACTTTGCGGGTTGCGTGATCGGGGTCACAGTTTGGGGTGAAAAACTATGGGCAGAACCGCCATAAGGGACGTGTCTGAGGGCATGCGCTCGGGCACCGGCAGCGCTGGGTTCATAGCGCTCTGGCTGCAACTGGCGTCGAACCTATCGACTCAGTGTGCTGGGCTGACGCCCAAGAACTTGGGCCATGGCTCGCAGCGAGGAGCCTTGCAGACGCATGATCATCAGCGTTAAGCGCTCTTCGATGGTCAAGTGGGCATAGTGAGTAGTCATGCAGCACCTTACCTCGGGTGTTGCACTTAGTCACTGAGACCGCCAGGCCTCATTGCCTCAAGAAAGCGGTGCTAATAACCTGCGTAGGACTATATTAAAGCTCAACAGGGTACAACGTTATATTGTCCGAGCTTGTGAAAAAACAAATGTGTTTTCTCGTGCTTGGTGCAGAACTTACATTGAGAAATATTACATCGCCGCCTAGGGAGATCGTTAAAATCCTGTCGCTTTCGTAAGTTAAAGCCTGAGCAACAAAAAATAGGGTGCTGCCCACCGTCTCGATGGCGGAGGTGGCCTCCAACGCATCCTTTATATTTTTTCCCCACTCAAAATCGTCATCCACATCCCATTCAACGTCATAGCAAGCACCTATTGCCGGCGCTTCAACGCCCCACTTAGCCCACCCTGTGCCAAGTGGACAGGAAAATTTCACTTGATCTCCCTGGGTGTCAATTATTTTTATGCGCGTCATTTTAATATCGAGATCCTTACAATAACGTCGTCTGTATGCATTGAATTATGTAGGGGATTCAATATCTCTGTTTCCTCATGCCCGTTAAGGTGATTTACACCGCCCAGGCCATCGAGCATATCAACGCTCAGCTACGCAAGGTCATCGAGACCCGCCAGCACTGTCCGAACGATGGCGCGGCGACCAAACCGATCTGGCTGACTCTGCGCAGCATCTCAGCAAAGTCGGGCTCGGCGGCACATGATTGGAAAAGCGCGATGAACCCGTTTGCGATTCAGTATGGAGATCGGCTCATGAGGCCGACTTGATGGAATCCAAGCCTACCTGACGCCAAGCCGTAATTGGCCGGCAGACACAAAACCGACAATCCCCACTGCGGTCGAGTGGCGGGATACGACAGTACCACCAACCCTCACGCCGGCAACTGCGCCTCACGCAACATGAACAACCGAAACAGCACCACCGTGCTGAACAACTGCAAGAACCCACCCACGCTATCGATCGCGATCATCACCCCCGCCTGCGCATCAGGGAACGCCATCAGCAGCAAACCGTCGATCAACCACAACGGTGCCACCACCGAGAGCATGCAGATCAGGATGGTCAGCAGGTGCCCGCTGGTCAGGTTGGCACTGTCGCGCATCGCCTGCAGCACCGGCCGGCCACGCAGCACCACGATGAAATCGGCGAAGGCCAGTTTGAGCATGATCCACACGCCCGGCAGGATGAACAGCGTCAGCCCCGCCATGATCAGCAACGAGCCGAGCAGCACCAGCAGCGCCATCTGCGGCCACAGTTGCAGCGCACGGGCGAACAGGTTGCGCAGGGCAACGTCCTGGCCCTGGCTGCGGGTGTCGAGGTAGAGGATCAGCCCGGCGGTGTACAGGGGGTAGAACAGCAGGCTCACCAGCATGCCGTAGCCGTAGCCGGCGTTTTCGCCCAATTGTTGCAGCACCAGGTGCGTGCACAGGGCTTCGAGAAACACCACCGGCAGGCACAGCTTGACGATGCCGAGCAGGTGCAGGCGGAAGAAATACAGGGAGTCGCGCAGAACGGTGAAGGGTTTCATCAGTCGATATCGCATGGCCGAAAGCAGGCGCCACTTTAGCCCACCGGGGCCGGTGGCTAAAGAATGTTTCATCGCTCGGGCGATTGAATCGGTAGGGGATACCCCCCACTTTGAGCGGGTCCGCCAGCCCACTCAGTTTCCGCGAGGTAGCTCATGAACAGTGAAGAACAACGCCTGATCGACGGTCTGTTCGACCGTCTGCGCCAGGCCGAAGCGGCCGCCGAGCCGCGCGACGCCCAGGCCCAGGCGCGTATCGAGGAACACCTGCGCCGGCAACCGGCGGCCGCCTATTACATGGCCCAGGCGATCCTGGTCCAGGAAGCGGCGCTCAAGCGCCTGGACGAGCAGAACAAGCAGCTCGAAGCCGACCTGCGCCAGGCCCGTGCCCAGTCCGGGCAGACCAGCGACAACGGCAATGGTGGCGGCGGTTTCCTGTCCAGCCTGTTCGGTGGCAATGCCAAGTCTGGCAACCCACCGGCGCAAACACGCCCGGGCAATCCGCCCGCCAGCGGTGGCGGCTGGCGTGAGCCGGCGCCCGGCAGTGCCCCGGCACAGCCCTATGGCAACCCAAGCGCTGCCGCTAATGCCGCGCCGGCCCGCGGCGCTGCGGGCAGCTTCCTCGGCGGTGCCATGCAGACCGCTGCCGGCGTGGCCGGTGGGGTGCTGTTGGCGCAGGGCATCAGCAGCCTGTTCGGCCACGGCTCGCAGCCGCAGGAGGTGGTCGAGGTGATCGAAGAGCGACCCGCACCCGCCAGCGACGCTGGCGGCTGGCAGGATTCGGGCGACCAGCAGCAGGTGGCCGACCACAGCGGTTATGACCAGGGCAACGGTGGCTTCAGCGACGCGGACTATGACAGCGACGACGGCGGCGGTTTCGCCGACGACGACTCGTTCATCTGACAGGTCTGGCATACTCCCTGGCCGTTTGCGGGCGTCTGGCGCCCGCTCGATTCGTGTGAAGGTGGTTTCTGAGCCGGCGACATCGGGCGATCCGTAGCGCGCACGTCGCCACGGGCCGCCCCGCCCAGCCCGCCGCAGCCCCCGCCCCAGGAGCCCCCCAGGTGAAGAAGATCGCGCTGTTCGCCGATGTGCAGAACCTCTACTACACCGTGCGCCAGGCCCACGGCTGCCACTTCAACTATGCCGCGCTCTGGGCCGAACTCAGCCGCGAAGGCGAGATCGTCGAAGCGGTGGCCTACGCCATCGACCGCGGCGACGCCAAGCAGCAGCAGTTTCAGCAGATCCTGCGCAAGTTGGGTTTCCAGGTCCGGCTCAAACCCTACATCCAGCGCAGCGACGGCTCGGCCAAGGGCGACTGGGACGTGGGCATCACCTTGGACGTGGTCGATGCCGCCAGCCGGGTCGACCAGGTGGTGCTGGCCTCGGGCGACGGCGATTTCGATTTGCTGTTGGAACGGGTGATCCAGCGCCATGGTGTGGAAGCGGTGGTGTACGGCGTGCCGGGGCTTACGGCGATGTCGCTGATTCGGGCCGCGAGCCGCTTTCAGCCGATCGAGGGGCGGTTGTTGTTGCGGCATTGAGCAAGCTCGCAAGGCCAAGGTGTACGGGCCACTTCGTCAGTAATTGTTACTAAGAATTTCCCACAGCAGGCCGTAGACTCGAACGCCCCGAATGGACTTCGAGCTGCCACCATGCCTGCCTCCCGTCGTTTCCCGCTGCTGTTGATCGGCGCTTTCCTCGCCCTGTACCTGGTCTGGGGCTCCACCTACCTGATGATCCGCATCGGCGTCGAATCCTGGCCGCCGCTGCTCATGGCCGGGGTGCGCTTCGTCGCCGCCGGGGCCTTGCTGTATGGGTTTCTGCGTTGGCGTGGGGTAGCCAATCCGACTTGGCCGCAGTGGCGCGCTGCCGGGGCCATCGGCTTTCTGCTGCTCAGTTGCGGCAACGGCGGCGTGACCCTGGCCGAGCATGCCGGCGTGGCCTCCGGGGTGGCGGCACTGGCGATCGCCACGGTGCCGCTGTTCACCTTGCTGTTCGGGCTGTGGTTCGGCCAGCGCAATTCGCGCCTGGAGTGGGCCGGCATCCTGCTGGGGCTGGTGGGCATTGCGCTGCTCAACCTCGGCTCCAACCTGCAAGCCAGCCCCCTGGGCGCGCTGCTGATCCTGTTCGCGGCCGCCGCCTGGGCCTTCGGTTCGGTGTGGAGCAAGCGCCTGCCGCTGCCGCAAGGGGCCATGGCCGCCGCCTGCGAAATGCTGTTGGGTGGCGCCATCCTGCTGGTCGGCAGCGTGCTGAGCGGCGAGCGCATGACGCACCTGCCCACTACCGCCGGTTGGGGGGCGCTGGCCTATCTGGTGCTGTTCGGCTCGATCCTCGCCTTCAGTGCTTACATGTACCTGCTCAAGCACGTGCGCCCGGCCGCAGCCACCAGCTATGCCTACGTCAATCCGGCGGTCGCGGTGCTGCTGGGCATTCTCTTCGCCGGCGAGCGGATCGGCGCCGAAGAATGCCTGGCCATGACGGTGATCATCGGCGCGGTGGTGCTGATCGGCGTACCGCAATGGCGCAAGGCGCCGCCACCCGAGGCCGCACCGCTGGCCGGCAAAATGTGCAAGTAGGGCAGGGCGTTGCGGTAAACTCGCCGCCTTCGCTGAACCCCTGACGGTATTGCCATGACTTTCGCCTCCCTCGGCCTGATCGAACCCTTGCTGCGCGTCTTGCAGGAACTGGGCTACACCACTCCCACCCCGGTCCAGGCCCAGGCCATTCCCGCCGTGCTGGCCGGCCGCGACCTGATGGCTGCGGCGCAGACCGGCACCGGCAAGACCGCAGGCTTCGGCTTGCCGGTCTTGCAGCGCCTGACCCTCGAAGGCGAGAAGGTCGCCAGCAACAGCATCCGCGCCCTGGTGCTGGTGCCCACCCGCGAACTGGCCGAGCAGGTGCACGAGAACCTGCGTGCCTACGCCGAGCACCTGCCGGTGAGCACCTACGCGGTGTACGGCGGGGTCAGCATCAACCCGCAGATGATGCGTCTGCGCCGTGGCGTCGACCTGTTGGTGGCCACGCCGGGCCGGCTGCTCGACCTGTTCCGGCAGAACGCCATCAAGTTCAACCAGGTGCAGACCCTCGTACTCGACGAAGCCGACCGCATGCTCGACCTGGGCTTTGCCGAAGAGCTGCGTGCGGTGTACGCCGCCTTGCCGCGCAAACGCCAGACGCTGCTGTTCTCCGCCACCTTCTCCGAGCAGATCCGTCTGCTCGCCGGCCTGGCGCTGCAAGACCCGCTGAGCATCGAAGTCAGCCCGCGCAACGCCACCGCCAGCACCGTCAAGCAGTGGCTGGTGACGGTGGACAAGAAACGCAAGGCCGATCTGTTCTGCCACCTGCTGCGCAAGCAGGGTTGGGGGCAGGTGCTGGTGTTCGCCAAGACCCGCAACGGCGTCGACCAACTGGTCGAACGCTTGCAGGCCGAGGGCCTCAAGGCCGACGGCATCCACGGCGACCGCCCGCAGGCCACTCGCCAGCGTGCCCTGGACAGCTTCAAGCAGCGCGAGATCCAGGTGCTGGTCGCCACCGACGTGGCGGCGCGCGGACTGGACATCGACGACCTGCCGCTGGTGGTCAACCTCGACCTGCCGATCGTCGCCGAAGACTACGTGCACCGCATCGGCCGCACCGGCCGTGCGGGCAACACGGGCGAGGCGATTTCGCTGGTGTGCGCCGACGAAGTGCAACTGCTGGCCGCTATCGAAACCCTGATCCGTCAGACTTTGCCGCGCCATGACGAACCGGACTTCATCCCCGACCACCGCGTGCCGCAGACCGATGCCAGCGGCCAGGTGATCAAGAAACCGAAGAAGCCCAAAAAGCCGAAGGAAGGCGCCGCCAAACGCGGGTTGGGCAAGTGGATGGACAGCGGCGCGGACGCCGCGCCCGACCTCAAGCCGGTGCGTAAGGTGCCGAGTTTCAACGGTGGTCCGCGTAAGAAGAAGTGATGCTTGGGAATGGCCGGTTTCGGCGTTTCGGTTAGTTGCGATGGCCGGCAACGCCGGCCCAATTGCCGCAACGCCTTCCGACAGTCAGTACCCAGCGCCCAGTACGCAGCGCCTGAATTCGAAGCGGCGTTGCCGCCCATCGCGGCTAAACCGGTGCGCCGGCCGTTCCTACAGAAGTCAGATGCGCTCCATCTATCCGAGACTTCAGTTCTAACCCCTGTGGGAGCGGCTTGAGCCGCGATGGCCGGCACCGCCGGCCCAATGGCCGCGACATCCCTAGGCAGCCGATATACAGCGTCCTAGATCCAAGGCGGCGTTGTCACCCGTCGCGACTTGAAGGCGTCGAAACGGTCGCTTCTGCAAGATTTTCATAAAGGATCTGCGCCGGGCCGCTTAGAATTCCCTACTTCAACAAGCTGTAAAGAGGACACCCCCATGAGGCGCACTCGCCTTGACCGTTTCTGCATGGGCCTGCTGGCCCTGTTGTTGTGGGTCGCCACACCCGCCTGGTCGGCCACGGACGATCCTGCACCGCGCCTGGCCGCCGTCGAGCAGCAGACGCTCGACGAGAACGCCACCCTCGACCAGCTCAACGCCCGGCTCGACCAGATCCGTCAGGGTGTCACCAGCAATGCCAACGACGACCTGCTCGCGCAACTGCGTCAGGCGGCCTTGCAGGTGCAGCGCCAAGCCGCCGACCTCGCCACCCAGCGCGGCACCGACGTGCAGCGGGTGGTCGACCAGCTCAGCGTGGTCGGCCCGGCCCAGGCCGACGAGGCCGACAGCCTGACGCTGCAACGGCGCCAACTCACTGCCCAGCAGAAGTCGCTGCAAGCCGAGCAGAAGCAAGCCACCGAACTGGCGCAATCGGCCCGCGACCTCTCGACGCAGATCGTCAACCTGCGCCGCAGCCTGTTCAATTCGCAGATCAGCAGCCGCGCGGCCAGCCCGCTGAGCCCGGCGTTCTGGTCGACCTTGGTGCGCCCCACCGACGAAGACATGGCACGCCTGGACGGCTTGCGCAGCGACGCTGCCGACGCCGTGGCCAGCGCCTTCAGTGCCGAGCACCGCTGGCTGTTCCTCACCAGTTTGCTGGCCGCCCTGGCGGTGTGGACGGTGGGCCGTGGCCTGCTCGAGCGTTTCCTGGGCTACCTGGTGGTGCGCTGGCTGCCCGAAGGCCGCCTGCGCCGCAGCGCCCTGGCCTTGGGCGTGGCCCTGGCCACCCTGAGCACCATCGGCGGCGCCGTGTCGCTGGTGCGCTGGGGCCTGGAAAGCAGCGCGGAACTGAGTAGCGACCTGGCCAGCGTCACCAACCACATCCTCACCCTGGTGGTGTTCAGCGCCTTCGTCGCCGGCCTCGGCCGCGCCATGCTCATGCTGCAACGCCCCTCCTGGCGCCTGCCGCCGATCCCCGACCAGGTCGCCAGCGCCTTAGGCTGGTTCCCGCAAGTGCTGGCCCTGGCCTTGATGCTGCTGCTGACCGTCGAGCGCATCAACAGCGTGATCGGCACCAGCCTGGCGCTGACCCTGGCCACCAACGGCCTGACCGCGCTGGTGGTATCGATCCTGTTCATCGCCGCCCTGGTCGGCTACCGTCGCACCCGTCGGCAGCACAACCTGCCGCGCCCGACCGGTCTGGCCGGACTGATCCCGTTCGTGATGTCGGTGTGGGTGGCGGCGATGTTCGTCGCGTTGCTCACCGGCTTCCTGACCCTGTCGTACTTCCTCACCGCCAAGCTGCTGTGGATCAGCGTGGTCGCCACCTGCGCCTACCTGATGATCACGGTGTTCGGCGACCTGTGCGAAGCGCTGCTGTCGCCGCGCCAGCCCGGCGGCCTGGCACTGGCCTCGGCCCTGGGCCTGCAACAGCGCCACCAGGCTCAAGCCAGCACCATCCTGGCCGGGGTCGGGCGTACGCTGATGCTGTTCGTCGCCGTGATGTTCGCCTTCCTGCCGTCGGGCACCAGCCCCGGCGAGTTGCTGATGAGCCTGGGCGAGTGGGACGGCAGCGGCGGCAAGGTGCTCGGCAACCTCAACCTGGTGCCGCAAGACATCTTCCTCGCCGTGGCGATCTTCTTCGCCGGGCTGTTCGCCATCCGCGTGCTCAAGCGCTGGCTGGGCGAGCGGCTGCTGCCCGACACCGAAATGGACGCCGGCATGCGCGCGTCCCTGGTGACGCTGGTCGGCTACATCGGCTTCCTGTTCCTCGCCTCGGTGGTGATGTCGACCCTGCACATCAACCTCACCAGCCTGACCTGGGTGGTCAGCGCGCTGTCGGTGGGTATCGGTTTCGGCTTGCAGCAGATCGTGCAGAACTTCATCTCCGGCTTGATTCTGCTCACCGAGCGGCCGGTCAAGGTCGGCGACTGGGTGAGCCTGGCCGGGGTCGAGGGCGACATCCGCCGCATCAACGTGCGCGCCACCGAAATCCAGATGTCCGACCGCTCCACGGTGATCGTGCCCAATTCGCAGTTCATCTCGCAGAACGTGCGCAATGTGACCATGGCCAACGCCCTGGGCGTGGTCGGCATCACCCTGACCTTGCCCCTGGACACCGACGCCACCCGCGTACGCGAACTCTTGTTGGCGGCCTACCAGGCCCACGAAGGCATCCTCGACGCCCCGGCGCCGTCGGTGACCTTCAAGGACATCACCGCCACGGGCATGGTGCTCTCGGCCAGCGGCTACGTGGCCGGCCCGCGGCAGGTGGGTGGGGCGCGCAGCGATCTGCTGTTCAGCATTCTCAATACGCTGCGGGAGGAGGGGATCGCGCTGTCGTCGCCGCAGAGCATGGTGTTGCTGAAGAATGAGTCGCCGACCACGGAGCCTCAGGCGTAAGACGTCTCGATACCCCAAGCGTCGCGCCTCGGACTCTGCCCTATGAGATGCCCGACGGACCAGCGCAGAACGGGCAAGCGGCCGTGCCCGTCGACCCGCTTGGCCACAGCCGGCAACTGGTAATACTGTCAGTTGCTGGCCACTTCCAAACCGCCGACGCTTCAGGCTTTACATTCAGGAGGCTTCAGATGAAGTCCTTGATTCTGCAGGCCTACAGCCCATATGGGTTTCAAGAAGCTGGAGCCCGCCGCGCGTCGGTAATGAACTTCAATGGCCAACGTCTGGATCGTTGCGCCGGTGTGTACTTGTTGGGCAATGGCTACCGAGGTTTCAGCCCTGCTTTGATGCGATTCGTCGCGCCGGACAGCTGGAGCCCTTTTGGTGCCGGAGGGCTGAATGCTTACGCTTACTGTGCGGGCGATCCACTGACGAGTTCGGATCCAAGTGGGCACAGGGCCCTTCCACAGCGTGGTGCAGCCCCGAACACGATGGGGTTGTTGCTCGAGGAGCTTCGTTTGATCAACGCTGAAGAGCCCCGAACGCCGTTCCAGGCCCGAGTACAGGCTGAAACCTTGCTCCAGAACCGAGCCTTCTCCAGAGAGCTAGACCAACTCCAAGAGCGAATCCAAGCTATAGATCAAGCCCGATCGGTTGATCTGGCTCGAGACTGGACAATAGCAATAGCCGAATCCAGAGCGCTGAACCTGACCGTAGGCCAAACCCAAGCAACAGTTCGAGTTCGAGCCGATTTATCGCCCATCCTCAGAACCCCGGTGACAGACGACGCTGTTCCCGGTCAGTTCGATCCCTCAACTCCAGCAAACGGTGCATTGACGGGTGCAATTCCTATTCCAGTCAACGCTGCAAGGCTAGCATGGAGAGGTGAACTCGGTGCGATGAGTCAATCTATACGGATGCATCGATAGGTTGTCGTACACACGACCAGGCACTCGGTTCGGGCGCAGTACCACTAGGCCAGGATCGATCTTCGGACACGCTCGCGCAGTAAGCGGTCCATCAGTCCAGATACGCCCAGATGGTTCGATTTCCGGGCTTTCTTCTGCGCCCAGGTAGTGGCGAATGTGGAGCCTGTAAGCATCTTGATCAGTCATTTCAAGATTCGGCAGCGTATCGCCCTAGCGCATGTGCCAACAACGCCTGGCCGCTCCGGGCAGCATGGGCGGCGCCGATCAACAGGCCCAGGCCTGGCGCGCCGGCATTGGCCATACAGTATTCGTCGAGGGAAGCTTCGATGGCGTGCAGTAGTTGCTCTGTGTAAGTGAGGGCGTCTTGCGGGCTGAGGTCGGCGTGGATGGCGAGGTAAGGGGTGTGGATGATTTTGCTGGGTGGATCGGGGACTGGTTTTTTCATGGCAAGGCTCCGTGTTCGCAGTGGTGTCTGCCAGACAGTTCCTCTCACAGAAATGGGTGGCAGCCGTTCGCAGGGTGAGAGACCGGCGAACATCGGAATTCCGGCCAGACCGAAGTCTGCCCACGAACGGCTGCCATGACAGCGCTCCGACATTTCGCTGGGCTCTCACACCCGATCGCCACGTAGACGACCCGGGGAAGTTAGCCCCCTTGCCTCGGATCAACAACGTCGAAACGGCTGCAACACGCGTAGGATAAGTCGCTCTAGAGCTGGAGCTGAAGCATTCGGTTAAATTTCGGAAATGTCCGACAGGCGCTATCGACCGCGAATCGAAAGCCAGCCCCTGAAGAATGCTGAAACCCAACCCCAATCCGTTACCTAAGGTCGACCTTCTTCTACTCCCCGCCCCATCACGTGCGCCAACAACGTCTGCCCCGTCCGCGCAGCGCGCACAGCGCTGAGCACGTTGTGCATTTCCGGTGTATCGGCGTTGGCCGTGCGGTATTCGTCGAGCGAGTCTTCGATGCCTTGCAGCAATTGCTGGGCATACGCGAGGGCGTCCTCGCAGCTGAGGCCGCTGTGAACGGAAAAATGAGGGGTGTTTATGAGTGGGGCAGGGGCGGCTTTTTTCATGGCAATGTCCATCAGCTTGGCAATCAATCGTCGGGCGACCCGCACTCGAAAAGTACGTAGAGTGCCGTCAACGGGACGAAGGCCGGTGAACGTAGCGAGCACTCCGGCTAGCACCTTGCATTCAATGCTTCGGTAAGCCGGCTACCTGCATTTCACCGCCCGGTCAGTGAGCTGGGGAAACTATTCATTCTGTCCTACAGCTGAAAGTAGAAAAGCCTACAACTCTCGTAAGATAAATCCACATAGTCTCAATGGCAGTATCTGGCGAGGCCGGCTATAGCGCAGCCATGCTGCTCCGAGCCTTGCACTAGACGCTTTGCGAAGGTGAACTCAAGCAGGTCTCAAATGCCTGCTGGATCCGCGACCGTACAAGTGACCGATCAAGTAACCGTACAAGTAACCGACCAAGTAGCCGTCCTGACATCGCCCGACCCGTGCACCTAATTGCCCAGCTAACGAATTGCCCTACACCCGCAATCCCCACATCGTCTCCCATGACGCAAACAGACACGCCAATCCCGCCACATGACGCAAACGGACATCCGTCGTCGCAATCACGCACTCCCAAGGCGTTCTCGCATAAATTCCCACAGGCTCACGGGGCTTAAATGGGCACCGTCATCCGCCACGCGGCACCCCGATCCACGGGCTAGAACCTCAACAACATCCCGTGCGTGCCCCGTCATCCACCCTCCGACCAAGGAGCCTCGTTCGCCTACGCCTGCCCGTCCTTTCCTGTGTCAGCAAAAAGAGAACAATATCAATGAACACCGTGGGATCTGATGGTAATGCCCTTGCGCAAGGGTTCAAGCCACGTCACGTAACGATGCTCTCCATCGCGGGCATCATCGGCGCCGGACTGTTCGTAGGTTCCGGCCACGCCATCGCGGCGGCCGGTCCGGCCACCATAATCTCTTATTTCGTGGCCGGGACCCTGGTGGTGCTGGTCATGCGCATGCTCGGCGAAATGGCCGTGGCCCACCCCGACACCGGCTCGTTCTCCACCTACGCCGACCAGGCCATCGGCCGCTGGGCCGGTTACACCATCGGCTGGCTGTACTGGTGGTTCTGGGTGCTGGTGATCCCCATCGAAGCCCTGGCCGCCGGGCACGTGCTCAACGCCTGGTTCCCGCACATCGACAGCTGGATCTTCGCCCTGGCCTCGGTGCTGCTGCTGGCCGGCACCAACCTGTTCAGCGTGGCGAAATACGGCGAGTTCGAGTTCTGGTTCGCCATCCTCAAGGTCACCGCCATTCTCTGCTTCATCGGCGTGGGCGCCGCCGCCCTGATGGGCTGGTTGCCCGAGCGCGAAGTCAGCGGCCTGAGCACGCTGATGGCCGAACACGGCGGCTTCGCGCCCAACGGTTGGTCGGCGGTGATCGGCGCGTTCATCACCGTGATGTTCAGCTTCATCGGCACGGAAGCGGTGACCATCGCCGCCTCCGAGTCGAGCGACCCATCGCGCAACATCGCCAAGGCCACCCGCTCGGTGATCTGGCGCATCAGCACCTTCTACATCCTGTCGATCTTCGTGATCATCTCGGTGGTGCCGTGGAACGATCCGCAGTTGGCGGTGGTGGGCTCCTATCAGCGTGCGCTGGAGATCATGAACATCCCCAACGCCGCCTTCATGGTCGACCTGGTGGTGCTGGTGGCGGTCACCAGTTGCATGAACTCCTCGATCTACATCGCCTCGCGCATGATGTACTCGCTGGCCAAGCGCGGCGACGCCCCGGCCGTGCTCAAACGCACCAACAAGGTCGGCGTGCCTTATGCCGCCGTCTTCGGCAGTACCTTGATCGGCGCCGGCATCGCTGTGCTCAACTACTTCGCACCCAAGGGCGTGTTCGAGTTCCTCTTGGCCAGCTCCGGGGCCATCGCCTTGCTGGTGTACCTGGTCATCGCCATCTCGCAACTGCGCATGCGCCGTCGCCTGGAGCGCGAGAACACCGAGCTCAAGTTCCGCATGTGGCTGTTCCCGTACCTCACCTGGGGGGTGATCGTGTTCATCAGCCTGGCCCTGGCGGTGATGATGTTCACCGAAGCGCACCGCGCCGAAGTCAGCGCCACCCTGGGCCTGGCCATCGTGATCTCGTTCCTCGGCATCGTCACCACGCGTGGCCATGCGCAGCCGGTGGGCGCCCGCTCGCTGGGCTGACCGCTCGCAGGCCTGGCGCGCGATGCGCCGGGTCGCTCGCCCAGGCTCGACCACACCTTGCAACGACACGCGCCGCTTCTGCGGCGCGTCGTCGTGTCAGCGCTCTCGGGGGCCGTGCGAGGCCGCCCGGACACGCGCCCTCGGCGCAACGGCCCAAGGCCCGCCACCCACCGTCGGCACGGGGCCGCCCCCGCTAATTTTTCCTCTCCGGATTCGTTCTATAGGGACGACACGCCTGTGCGCCTCCCGCCCCCGAATCCGGACGCCTCGAAATGAATGCTGATCAATCCCTCAAGCTCGCCGGCCGTTTCATCGGTCTGCCCCTGGACAAGCGGCGTGCGTTTCTCGCCGCGCTGGCAAAGGAAGGGGTCGGTTTCCAGCAATTGCCGATTCCGGCGGGCGTCGAGGCGCCGGACCGCCACGCCCTGTCGTTCGCCCAGCAGCGCATGTGGATGCTCTGGGCGCTGGAGCCGGACGGCGGCGCCTATAACCTGCCGGCCGCCGTACGCCTCAAGGGCGCGCTGAGCCACGACGCCCTGGCGCAGGCCTTCGCCGCGCTGGTCGAGCGCCATCAGACCCTGCGCACGGTGTTCGACCGTGATGCCGAGGGCCAGGTGCACTGGGCCCTGTCGGACGCGCCGGTACCGGTCGAGCGCCACAGCATCGCGCACCTGCCCGAGGCCGAGCGCGAGCGACAGGTGCTGGCGCTGGCCGAACGCATGGCCGTGGAGCCGTTCGACCTGGCCCAGGGGCCGCTTTTGCGGGTGCGCCTGCTGGCGCTGTCGAGCGACGAGCACGTGTTGCTGCTGACACTGCACCACATCGTCGCCGACGGCTGGTCGATGGGCGTGTTGATCGACGAATTCATCCAGGCCTACGCCGCGGCCCTAAGCGGCCAAGCACCGAGCTGGGCGAGCCTGCCGATCCAGTACAGCGACTATGCCCTGTGGCAGCGGCGTTGGCTGGAAGCGGGTGAGGGGCAGCGCCAGCTCGACTACTGGCTGGCCCAGTTGGGCGGCGAGCATCCGCCGCTGGCCCTGCCCACCGACCAGCCGCGCCCGGCCCAGCCCAGCCAGCGCGGGCGCCGTTGGAGCTTCGCCGTCGAGCCGGCCTTGGCCGAGCAATTGCGCGCCCTGGCCCGGCGCCAGGAGGTGAGCCTGTTCGTGGTGCTGCTGGCAGCCTTCAACCTGTTGCTGCAACGCTACAGCGGCCAGACCGACATCCGCATCGGCACGCCCATCGCCAACCGCCACCGCCGCGAAACCGAAGGGCTGATCGGGTTCTTCGTCAACACCCAGGTGCTGCGCACCCAGGTGGACGGCCAGTTGCAGGTCGACGACTTCCTGCGCCGCCTCAAGGGCGTGGTGCTCGACGCCCAGGCCCACCAGGACTTGCCGTTCGAGCAGCTGGTCGAGGCGCTGCACCTGGAGCGCGATGCCAGCCGCACGCCGCTGTTCCAGGTGATGTACAACCACCAGCCGAACGTGGCCGACCTCGCCAGCTACACCCTGCCCGGCGGCCTGCGGCTCGAACAGGTGCAGTGGCAGAGCCGCACCGCGCAGTTCGACCTGACCCTCGACACGTTCGAACACGCAGGCGGCGAACTGCACGCTGCGCTGACCTATGCCAGCGACCTGTTCGGAGCCAGCACGATCGAGCGTCTGGCCGCGCACTGGGTCGCCTTGCTGCATGGGTTGGTGGGCGGCGAGCGACGCAGGCTGGCGGAGTTGCCGATGCTCGATGCGCCGACCTGCGCTGCGCACGTGCAGGCGTGGAATCCGGCACCGGCCGAGTATGCGGTGCAGCGCTGCCTGCACGAGTGCATCGCACGGCAGGCCCAGCTTCAAGGCGCCGCCGTGGCGGTGACGTGCGGCGCGCAGCACCTGACCTACACCGAACTCGATGCCCGCGCCAACGCGCTGGCCCATACCCTGGTCGAGCGCGGCGTCGGCCCGGAAGTGCGCGTGGGCCTGGCGGCCGAGCGCAGCGTGGAAATGCTGGTGGGGTTGCTGGCGATTCTCAAAGCGGGTGGCGCCTATGTGCCGCTCGATCCGGCGTACCCCCGTGAGCGCCTGGCTTATCTGATGCAAGACAGCGGCATCGCCTTGCTGCTGGCCCAGTCGAACGTGCTGGAGCAATTGCCCGTGCCGGCGCAGTTGCCTGTCTTGCTGCTGGGCGAGGAGGGGCGACGCGAAGACGCCCCGGTCACCCACGTCGGCCCAGACAACCTGGCCTACATCATCTACACTTCCGGCTCCACCGGGCAGCCCAAAGGCACGCTGCTGACCCACCGCAACGTGCAGCGCCTGTTCGCCGCCACCGAGCAGTGGTTCGCCTTCGACCAACACGATGTCTGGACCCTGTTCCACTCCTACGGCTTCGATTTCTCGGTATGGGAAATCTTCGGCGCACTGCTTTACGGCGGTCGTCTGGTGGTGGTGCCGCACGACGTCAGCCGCTCGCCGCACGCCTTCTACGAGCTGCTCTGTGCCGAACGCGTCACCGTGCTCAACCAGACCCCTTCGGCGTTCAAGGCGCTGATGCCCATCGCCTGCGCCGGCAATCGAACCCTGGCCCTGCGCCAGGTGGTCTTCGGCGGCGAAGCGCTCGACGTGAAAAGCCTGCGCCCCTGGTTCGAACGTTTCGGCGACGCCCAGCCGCGACTGGTGAACATGTACGGCATCACCGAAACCACCGTGCACGTCACCTACCGCCCGCTGACGAAAGCGGACCTGGAGCAGGACGCCAGCAGCCCCATTGGCCAACCGATCTTCGACCTGACCTGGTACCTGCTCGACGCCGACCTCAACCCCGTACCCAAAGGCTGCATCGGCGAGCTGTACATCGGCGGCGCAGGCCTGGCCCGTGGCTACCTGAACCGCGGCGGCCTGAGCGCCACGCGCTTCATCCCCAACCCCTTCGCCGGCGAGGGCAGCCGCCTGTACCGCACCGGCGACCTGGCGCGCTTGCGCGCCGACGGCATGATCGAGTACAGCGGCCGCATCGACCACCAGATGAAGATCCGCGGCTTCCGCATCGAGCTGGGCGAGATCGAAGCGCGCCTGCTGGCCGACCCTACCGTCGCCAGCGTGGTGGTGCTGCCCCACGGCAGCGGCGAGTCGTTGCATCTGGTGGCCTACGTCGTGCCCCACGACCCTGCATTGGCGAACGCCGATGGCGACACCCAAGCCCAGGCCCGCGACCACCTGAAAAACAACCTGCGCGGCGCCCTACCCGAATACATGGTGCCCACGCACCTGCTGTGGCTGCCCGCACTGCCCCTGACCACCAATGGCAAGCTCGACCGCGCCGCGCTCCCCGCGCCCGACGCCAGCCTGCTGCAACACCGTTACGTGCCCCCGCAAGGCCACCTGGAACAGACCGTGGCCCAGGTCTGGGGCGAAGTGCTGCAACTGGCCGAAGTCGGCGCCGAAGACGACTTCTTCGCCCTCGGCGGCCACTCGCTGCTGGCCACGCAAGCAGTCTCGCGCCTGGGTCAGGCCCTGGCCCAGGACGTACCGCTCAAAGCCCTGTTCGAACACCCGACCCTGCGCGCCTTCGCCGCCCGTCTGACCCAGGCCGGCCCGCAACGCGCACCGTTGCAGGGGGTCTCGCGTGAGCAGCCGTTGCCGGTGTCCTACGCCCAGGAGCGCCAGTGGTACCTGTGGCAGCTCGACCCACAGAGCAGCGCCTATCACATCCCCACCGCGCTGCGCCTGCACGGGCCGTTGGATGGCGCGGCGCTGCAACGCGCCTTCGACCTGCTGGTCGCCCGTCACGAAACCCTGCGCACCACCTTCCACCACGACGGCCAGCGACTGCTGCAAGCGATCGCCGAGCCCGCACCGCTGCCGCTGCAGCACCACACGCTGGCCGCCGACGGCGACTGCGAAGCCTGGGTGCAGGCCTTCGCCCGCCAACCGTTCGACCTGGACCAAGGCCCGCTGCTACGCGTGGCCTTGCTGCGCCTGGCGGAAGAGGAACACGTATTGGCGCTGGTGCAGCACCACATTGTCTCCGATGCCTGGTCGATGCAGCGCATGGTCGAGGAGCTGGTGCTCGGCTACCAGGCCTTCAGCCAGGGCCACGCCCCGCACCTGCCGGCCTTGCCGGTGCAGTACGCCGACTATGCGGTGTGGCAGCGCGCACGCCTGGCCGACGGCGAAGGCGAGCGGCAACTGGCCTATTGGAAAGCCCAGCTCGGTAACGACCACAGCGTGATCGAACTGCCCCTGGACCATGCCCGTCCGGCCCAGACCAGCGGCCGTGGCGCCACCCTGGCGCTGGCCCTCGACGCGCACCTGACCGCGCAGCTCAGGCACCTGGCGCACACCGCCGGCACCACGCTGTTCACGGTGCTGCTGGCGTCCTTGCAAGCCTTGCTGCACCGCTACAGCCGCCAAGAGCGCATCCGCGTCGGCGTGCCCGTGGCCAACCGCCAGGCCCTGGAAACCGAAGGCTTGCTGGGCTTCTTCGTCAATACCCAGGTGCTGCAGGCGCGCTGCGAACCGCAGATGCGCGTCAGCGACCTGCTGCGCCAGGTGCGTCAGGCCAGCCAGGAGGCGCAAGCGCACCAGGAGCTGCCGTTCGAGCAACTGGTCGAAGCCTTGCAGCCCGAGCGCAACCACGGCCACCACCCGCTGTTCCAAGTGCTGTTCAACCACCAGGCCCAGGCTCGCCAGAGCGCGGCGCAACGCCAGGTCGGCGCGCTGCGCTTGCAAGCCCTGAGCCTGGCCGGCAGCACCAGCCAGTTCGACCTGATGCTCGACACCTTCGAGTCCGGCGATGGGCTGGAGGCGCTGTTCACCTACGCCACCGACCTGTTCACGGCCGCCACGGTCGAGCGTCTGGCCGGGCATTGGCAGACGTTGTTGCAAGGCATGGTCGCCGCGCCGGAGCAGCGTCTGGCGGACCTGCCATTGCTGGCTGAGGATGAGCGCCAAGCGACCTTGCGGGCGTGGAACGGCGAATCGCAGCACTACCCGGTCGACCGTTGCCTGCACGACGACATTGCGGCGCAGGCCCGACTTCGAGGTGACGCCGTGGCCGTGACCTGCGACGCGCAACATCTGACCTACGCCGAACTCGATGCCCGCGCCAACGCGCTGGCCCATACGTTGGTCGAGCGCGGCGTCGGCGCGGAAGTGCGCGTAGGACTGGCCGCCGAGCGCAGCGTGGAAATGCTGGTGGGGTTGCTGGCGATCCTCAAGGCTGGTGGCGCTTACGTCCCGCTCGATCCGGCGTATCCTCACGAGCGCCTGGCTTACCTGATGCAAGACAGCGGCATCGCCTTGCTGCTGGCCCAGTCGAACGTGCTGGAGCAATTGCCCGTGCCGGCGCAGTTGCCTGTCTTGCTGCTGGGCGAGGAGGGGCGACGCGAAGACGCCCCGGTCACCCACGTCGGCCCAGACAACCTGGCCTACATCATCTACACCTCCGGCTCCACCGGGCAGCCCAAAGGCACGCTGCTGACCCACCGCAACGTGCAGCGCCTGTTCGCCGCCACCGAGCAGTGGTTCGCCTTCGACCAACACGATGTCTGGACCCTGTTCCACTCCTACGGCTTCGATTTCTCGGTATGGGAAATCTTCGGCGCACTGCTTTACGGCGGTCGTCTGGTGGTGGTGCCGCACGACGTCAGCCGCTCGCCGCACGCCTTCTACGAGCTGCTCTGTGCCGAACGCGTCACCGTGCTCAACCAGACCCCTTCGGCGTTCAAGGCGCTGATGCCCATCGCCTGCGCCGGCAATCGAACCCTGGCCCTGCGCCAGGTGGTCTTCGGCGGCGAAGCGCTCGACGTGAAAAGCCTGCGCCCCTGGTTCGAACGTTTCGGCGACGCCCAGCCGCGACTGGTGAACATGTACGGCATCACCGAAACCACCGTGCACGTCACCTACCGCCCGCTGACGAAAGCGGACCTGGAGCAGGACGCCAGCAGCCCCATTGGCCAACCGATCTTCGACCTGACCTGGTACCTGCTCGACGCCGACCTCAACCCCGTACCCAAAGGCTGCATCGGCGAGCTGTACATCGGCGGCGCAGGCCTGGCCCGTGGCTACCTGAACCGCGGCGGCCTGAGCGCCACGCGCTTCATCCCCAACCCCTTCGCCGGCGAGGGCAGCCGCCTGTACCGCACCGGCGACCTGGCGCGCTTGCGCGCCGACGGCATGATCGAGTACAGCGGCCGCATCGACCACCAGATGAAGATCCGCGGCTTCCGCATCGAGCTGGGCGAGATCGAAGCGCGCCTGCTGGCCGACCCTACCGTCGCCAGCGTGGTGGTGCTGCCCCACGGCAGCGGCGAGTCGTTGCATCTGGTGGCCTACGTCGTGCCCCACGACCCTGCATTGGCGAACGCCGATGGCGACACCCAAGCCCAGGCCCGCGACCACCTGAAAAACAACCTGCGCGGCGCCCTACCCGAATACATGGTGCCCACGCACCTGCTGTGGCTGCCCGCACTGCCCCTGACCACCAATGGCAAGCTCGACCGCGCCGGGCTCCCCGCGCCCGACGCCAGCCTGCTGCAACAAGCCTACGTCGCCCCGCGCAACGACACGGAACAGCGCCTGGCGCTGATCTGGGCGCAGCTGCTGGAGGTGCCGCAGGTGGGCGTCAACGACGACTTCTTCGCCCTCGGCGGCCATTCCCTGCAAGTGGTGCGGCTGCTGTCGCGCATCCGCAGCGAGTTCGGCCTGGAGCTGAAGATCCGCGACTTCCACGGCCTGCGCACCCTCGGCGAACTGGCCGAGCACCTGCGCCACGACGCCTCGAGCCAGGCCCGCGACAGCGAGCTGGATCAGATTTTCGGCGTGCTCGACGAACTGGAGATGGACAATGTCTGACAACGCCGCACGCAACCAGCAACTGGTCGAGCGCATCCGCGGGCTGAGTGCGGGCAAGCGCCGGCAGCTGTTCGCCAAGCTGCACGAAATGGGCATCGACGTGGCCCGCCTGCCCATCGTCCCGGCACTGACGGGCGAGGCCTTGCCGCTGTCCTACGCGCAGCAGCGCCAGTGGTTCCTGTGGCAGCTGGAGCCGGACAACGGCGCCTATCACATCCCCACGGCACTGCGCCTGCGCGGCACCCTCGACCGCGCGCGCCTGCAAGCGGCTTTCGATGGGTTGCTGGCGCGCCACGCCAGCCTGCGCACGCGCTTCGTGGAAGGCGACGGGCAGGTCATCCAAGTGGTCGACGAGCACGCCGCCCAAACCCTCGAAACGCTGACCCTGGCCCAGGACGAACGCCCTTTGGCGCAGCGCCTGCACGCCTGCGTACAGGCCTTCACGGCGCGGCCGTTCGACCTGCAGCACGGCCCGCTGCTGCGCGTCGGGCTGGCGCGGGTGGCCGACGACGAGCACCTGTTGGTGCTGGTGTTGCACCACATCGTCACCGACGGCTGGTCGATGACGCTGATGATCGAGGAACTGCTGGCCGCCTATGCCGACCCTGCGCAAGCCTGGCCGCCGCTGTCGGTCCAGTATGGCGATTTCGCCGCCTGGCAGCGCCAATGGATGGAGTCGGGGGAGGGCGAGCGGCAACTGGCCTACTGGAAAACCCAGTTGGGCGACCCGCAACAGGTGCTCGAACTGCCCACCGACCACCCGCGCCCGGCGAGCCTGAGCTTTGCCGGCGGGCGCCTGCCGGTGCCGATGCCTGCGGCGCTGACGCAAGGGCTGCGGGCCCTGGCCAAGGCCCAGGGCGTGAGCCTGTTCGCCTTGCTGCTGAGCAGTTTCCAGACCCTGCTGCACCGCTACAGCGGCCAGGCGCAGATCCGCGTCGGCGTACCGGTGGCCAACCGCAACCGCCTGGAGACCGAGCGCCTGATCGGCCTGTTCGTCAACACCCAGGTGCTCAGTGCGCAGATCGACGATGGTGAGCCCTTCAGCGCCTTGTTGCAGCGTGTCGCGCAACAGGTGCGCGACGCCCAAGCCCACGAAGATCTGCCCTTCGAGCAGTTGGTCGAGGCGCTGCAGGTGCCGCGCAGCCTGAGCCACAACCCGCTGTTCCAGGCCATGCACACGCACCAGGATGGCGTACGCCAGGCCGCCAGCCTGAGCATGCCGAACCTGAGCGTTGAACCTTTGCACAGCCAAGGCGAGACCGCGCAACTGGACCTCACCCTGGAAACCCAGGACGACGGCCAGCAGCTCGGCGCCGCACTGGTCTACGCCAGCGACCTGTTCACCCGCGACAGCGTCGAACGCATGGCCCGCCACTGGCTCAACCTGCTGCACGGCATCGTCGCCGCACCGACGACGACGGTCGCGACGCTGCCCTTGCTGGACGACGCCGAACGCGCGCAGATCGTCGAGCAGTGGAATGCCACTGCCAACAGCGACTACCCCCTGCACCTGCCGGTGCACCGGCTGATCGAGCGACAAGCCGACGCCACGCCCGACGCGCCGGCGCTGCGCTTGGGCGACTGCCAACTGAGCTACCGCGAGCTCGACCGCCGTGCCAACGGTCTGGCCCATCATCTGGCAGGGCTGGGCGTCGGTCCCGACGTACTGGTCGGCATCGCCGTGGAACGCAGCGTGGAAATGGTGGTGGGCCTGTTGGCGATCCTCAAGGCGGGCGGCGCCTACGTGCCGCTGGACCCGGAATACCCGGCCGAACGCCTGGCCTACATGGTCGACGACAGCCGCATCGCCTTGCTCCTGACCCAGTCGCACCTGCACCTGCCGTGCCCCGAACAGCTGCCGCAACTGGCTCTGGACACCCTGGTGCTGCCGCTGGACGTGCAGCAAGGTCCGGTCGTGGCGGTCGACCCCGAGCACCTGGCCTACGTGATCTACACCTCCGGCTCGACCGGCAAGCCCAAGGGCGCCGGCAACCGCCACCGCGCGCTGACCAACCGCCTGTGCTGGATGCAGCAGGCCTATGGCCTGGGCGCCGAAGACCGGGTGTTGCAGAAGACCCCGTTCAGCTTCGACGTGTCGGTGTGGGAGTTCTTCTGGCCATTGATGACCGGCGCCTGCCTGGTGGTGGCCGGGCCGGGCGACCACCGCGATCCGCGGCGCCTGGTCGAGCTGATCCGCCGGCACGGCGTCAGTACGCTGCACTTCGTGCCGTCGATGCTGCAGATGTTCCTGCTCGACGAAACGGTCGGCACCTGCCAGAGCCTGCGGCGCATCGTCTGCAGCGGCGAAGCGCTGCCCATCGACGCCCAGGAGCAGGTATTGGCGCGCCTGCCCCAGGCGGCGCTGTACAACCTCTACGGCCCCACCGAAGCGGCCATCGACGTCACCCACTGGATCTGCCGCGACGAGGGCCGCGACGCCGTGCCCATCGGCCGGCCGATCGCCAACCTGCACACCTACGTGCTCGACGCCGAGCTGCAACCGGTGCCGCCTGGCGTGGTCGGCGAGCTGTATCTGGGCGGCGAGGGCCTGGCGCGCGGCTACCACCGGCGGCCGGCGCTGACCGCCGAGCGCTTCGTCACCAGCCCCGTGGGCGATGGCCTGCGCTTGTACCGCACGGGCGATCTGGCCAGCCAGCGCGCCGATGGGGTGATCGAATACCGCGGACGCATCGACCACCAAGTGAAGATTCGCGGCCTGCGCATCGAGCTGGGCGAAATCGAAGCGCGCCTGCTGGAGCAGGATGCGGTGCGCGAAGCCGTGGTGCTGGCCATCGACGGGGCGCTGGTGGCCTACGTGGTGCCCGGCCAGTGGCCCCTGGTCGACGAAGCGGGCCTGCGCGACGCGGTGCGTGCGCCGCTGCGCCAGGCCTTGCCCGACTACATGGTGCCCGGCCAAGTGCTGTTCATCGAACGCATGCCGCTCAGCCCCAACGGCAAGCTCGAACGCAAAGCCTTGCCCAAACCCGACGCGCCGCAGGCGCAGGCCGCTTACGTGGCGCCGCGCAGTGACCTGGAGCAGCGCCTGGCCGCCATCTGGCAAGAGGTGCTCAAGCACGAGCGGGTGGGCCTGAACGACAACTTCTTCGAGCTGGGCGGCGATTCGATCGTCTCCATCCAGGTGGTCAGCCGCGCGCGCCAGGCCGGCATTCGCTTCAGCCCCAAGGATCTGTTCCAGCACCAGACCGTGCAGGCCCTGGCGACGGTGGCGCAGCTCGGCGAGGCGGCCGAGGCCATCGACCAGCGTCCGCTGACCGGGCCTGCGCCCCTGCTGCCGTTCCAGCAGTGGTTCTTCGACAACGTGCAGGCGCAGCCGGCGCACTGGAACCAGTCGGTGTTGCTGGCGCCTCGGCAGCCGCTGGACGCCCAGGCTCTGGACACTGCGCTGCACACCCTGGTGCGCCATCACGATGCCTTGCGCCTGCGTTTCCATGCAGGCGACGCGCACTTCGCCGACGGCGAGTCGGCACCGTTGCTGTGGCAACGGGCGGTGCGCGACGATGCCGAGCAGGCGGCCGTCGCCGAGCGCGCCCAAGCCAGCCTGGACCTCGAAGACGGGCCACTGCTGCGCGCCGTGCTGATCGAGCGTGCCGATGGCGAGCAGCGCCTGCTCCTGGTGATCCACCACCTGGTGGTGGACGGCGTGTCCTGGCGCATCCTGCTCGAAGACCTGCAAACCGCCTACCGCCAGCAGGCCTTGCCGGCCAAGACCCATTCGGTGCAGGCCTGGGCCGAGCAGTTGCAGGCCGATGCCCAGGCCCCGGCCCTGCACGCGCAGTTGGCCTATTGGCAGGCCCAGACGCTGGACCTGGCGCTGCCGGCCGCGCCCCTCGACACGCCGCTGCTGCAACGCGAGGCCTGCCACGTGCAGACCCGTCTGGACGCCACGCTGACCCAGCAACTGCTGCAACAGGCCCCAGCGGCCTACCGCACCCAGGTCAACGACCTGCTGTTGACCGCGCTGGCCCAGGTGGTCGGCCGTTGGAGCGGCAGCGCTTCGATCAGCGTGCTGATGGAAGGCCATGGCCGCGAGCCGCTGTCGCGCGAGCTGGACCTGACCCGCAGCGTCGGCTGGTTCACCAGCCTCTACCCGGTCCAGCTGACTCCGGCCGCGACCCTGGGCGAGTCGCTGCGCCAGATCAAGGAGCAACTGCGCGCCATTCCCGACAACGGCCTGGGCTACGGCGCCCTGCGCTACCTCGGTCGGCCCGAGGTGCGCCAGGCCCTGGCTGCGCAACCTGCGCCGCGCATCACCTTCAACTACCTGGGCCAGCTCGACGGCAGCTTCGACCAGCCCGACGCGCTGTTCCAGCCGGTCGGCGGGCCGCGTGGGCAGGAGCAGGCCGACAGCGCACCTTTGGGTAACTGGCTGACCCTCAACGGCCAGGTGTACGGCGGCGAACTGCTGATGGACTGGCAGTTCAGCGAGCGCCAGTTCGACCGCGCCACTCTGCGAACCCTGGCCGACGACTACGGACAGGCGCTGGCCGCGCTGATCGCCCATTGCTGCGAGCAGGGTGCAGGCGCGCTGACCCCGTCGGACGTGCCGCTGGCCGGCCTCGACCAGGCCGCGCTCGACGACCTGGCGCTGGACCCGCGCCGCGTGCAAGACCTTTACCCGCTGTCGCCGATGCAGCAGGGCATGTTCTTCCACAGCCTCTTCCAGCCGGGCGACGGCGCCTACATCAACCAGCTCGCGGTCGGCGTCGGCGGCGTGCAGCCGGCGCGCCTGCGCGCGGCCTGGCAGGCGGCGCTGGACGCCCACGACAGCCTGCGCAGCGCCTTCGTGCAAGGCCAGAAGCCGCTGCAAGTGGTCTACCGGCATGCCGCGCTGCCCTTCGTCGAGCACGACTGGCGCGACCGCGCCGCATCCGACGCCGACCTTGCGGCGCTGGCGCAGCAGGTGCGCGACCAAGGCTTCGACCTGACCCAGGCGCCGCTGCTCAGCGTGCACCTGGTGCGCCTCGACACTGAGCGCTACCACCTGATCTTCACCTGCCACCACCTGTTGCTGGACGGCTGGAGCAACGCCCGACTGCTCGCCGAGGTGCTGCAGCGTTATCGCGGCGAGCCGGTGGCCGCGCAGCCAGGCCGCTACCGCGACTACATCGCCTGGCTGGCGGGCCGCGATGCGGCGGCCACCGAAGCGTTCTGGCGCGAGCAACTGCAAGGCCTGACGGCGCCCACGCGACTGGCCGACGCCTTGCCCAAGCCGGCTGGCGATACGGCATCGCCGAGCGACCAGGGCGAGTACCTGTGCGGCCTCGACAGCGCGGCCTGCACGCGGTTGAAAGCCCTGGCCAGTGCCCACAAGGTCACCCTCAACACCGTGCTGCAAGCCGCCTGGGCGCTGTTGCTGCAACGCTATACCGGGCAAGCGAGCGTGGTGTTCGGCACCACGGTGTCGGGGCGCTCGGCGCCTTTGCCGGGCATCGAGGCGCAGGTGGGGTTGTTCATCAACACCTTGCCGCTGATCGTCCCGCTGGCCGGCGAGCAGTCGCCGGCCGCGCTGTTCGCCCAGTTGCAGGCACGCAACCTGGCGCTGCGCGAACACGAGCACACGCCGCTGTTCGACATCCAGCGTTGGGCCGGGCAGGGCGGCGACGGCCTGTTCGACACCTTGCTGGTGTTCGAGAACTACCCGGTGGCCGAAGCCCTGCAACGAGGCGCGTCGCAGGGTTTGCAGTTCGACGCGGTAGCGACCCGCGAGCGCACCAGCGTGCCGCTGACCCTGCTGGTGGGTGTCGAAGCGGGCCTGAGCTTGCACCTGCAATACGACCGCCAGCATTTCGCTGCGGCGCAGGTGCAGCGCCTGGCCGGGCACCTGCTCAACCTGCTGCGAGGCTTGGCCGAGGCGCCCGCTACGCTGGACGCGCTGAGCCTGCTGGGCGCCGAAGAGCGTCGTCTGCTGCTCGACGACTGGAACCGCGACGCCGTGCCCGCCGTACCGGCGCAGAGCATCGCCGCGCTGTTCCAGGCCCAGGTCGAGCGCGACCCCAGGCATGTGGCGCTGATCGATGGCGAGACCGCCTGGACCTACCGCGACCTCGACCTGCGCGCCAACCGTCTGGCCCGCCACCTGGCGAGCCTGGGCGTCGGCCCCGAAGTGCGCGTGGGCATCGCCCTGCCGCGCACCGCCGAGCTGATCGTCGCCCTGCTGGCGGTGCTCAAGGCCGGTGGCGCCTACGTGCCGCTCGATCCGGACTACCCCGCCGAGCGCCTGGCCTACATGCTCGACGACAGCCGCGCCCAGGTGCTGATCGGCACCCAGGCCGGGCTCGACGCTCTGCCGCTGCCTGCGGGCATGCGGGTGGTCGACATGGACACGGCCGACGCACTGCTGACCGCCTACGCCAGCACGCCGCTGAACGTGGCGCTCAGCCCCGACAACCTGGCTTACGTGATCTACACCTCCGGCTCCACCGGCCGGCCCAAGGGCGTGGCCATCGCCCACCGCAACGTGCAGGCGCTGCTCGACTGGTCGCAGCGCACCTTCACGGCAGACGAGCTGCAAGGTGTGCTGGCATCTACCTCGGTGTGCTTCGACCTGTCGGTGTGGGAAATCTTCGTCACCCTGGCCAGCGGCGGTTTCATTGTGCTGGCGCGCAACGCCCTGGCCTTGCCCGAACTGCCGGCCCGCGACCGCGTGCGCCTGATCAACAGCGTGCCCTCGGCGGCGGCGGCGCTGCTGCGCGCCGGGCAGATTCCGGCCGGTGTGCGGGTCGTCAACCTGGCCGGCGAGCCGCTCAAGCAGGGCCTGGTCGATGCGCTGTACCGGCTGCCGGGCGTGGCGCGGGTCAACGACCTGTACGGCCCCTCCGAAGACACCACCTACTCGACCTGGACCCAGCGCCAGGCCGGCGGCACCGCCAGCATCGGCCGGCCCCTGCCGGGCACCGGCGCGTACCTGCTCGACGCCCACCTGCACGCGGTGCCGGTCGGCGTCGGCGCCGAGCTGTACCTGTCCGGCGCCGGCCTGACCCGTGGCTACCTCGGCCGCCCGGCGCTGACCGCCGAGCGCTTCGTGCCGCACCCGTTCGGCACCCCGGGCGAGCGCCTGTACCGTACCAGCGACCTGACCCGCTACCGTGACGATGGCGTGCTGGAGTACCTCGGCCGCCTCGACCACCAAGTGAAGGTCCGCGGTTTCCGCGTGGAGCTGGGGGAAATCGAAGCGCGCCTGCTGGCGCTGCCGTCCGTGCGCGAAGCGGCGGTGCTGGCCTGCGAACTGCAAGGCAGCGTGCAACTGGTCGCCTACGTGGCGCCGCTTGCGAGCTGCGCAGAGCCGGCGGCACAGGCGGCCTTCGGCGCGGCGCTGAAGGTGCAGTTGGCCGCGTGTTTGCCGGGCTACATGGTGCCGGCCTTCGTCGTGTGCCTGGCGCAGTTGCCGCTGACGCCCAACGGCAAGCTCGACCGCAGCGCCTTGCCCGCACCGCAAGCGCCCGAGCACGACGCCCAGCGCCCACCGCGCACCGCTTTCGAACGGCAAGTCGCGGCGGTGTGGGCCGAGGTGCTCGAGGTCGAGTCGGTCGGTCTGGACGCGCAGTTCTTCGAGCTGGGCGGCCATTCGCTGCTGGCCACGCAAGTGGTGGCGCGCCTGCAAGGGCTGCTGCCGCTGCCGGTCAGCCTGCGCGACCTGTTCGAACAGCCGCGCCTGGAAGATTTCGTCGACCGTCTGCAAACCCGTGCCGGCCAACGTCAGGCGCCGCGTGCGGCCCTGGTGGCGGCGGGCGAGGGCGCCGCGCCGGTGCTGTCGCTGGCCCAGCGCCGGCTGTGGGTGGTCGAGCAGTTGTCCGGCGGCAGCGGTGCCTACGGCATGCCGCTGGCGTTGCGGGTCAAGGGCGTGCTGCAAGTGCCGTTGCTGGAACGGGCGCTCAACGAAGTGATCCGCCGCCACGAGGTGCTGCGCACCGCCTACGTGGCCGACGACGAAGGCGATCCGCAGGCGGTGGTGCTGCGCGATGCGTCCGTCGAACTGCCGCTGCGCGACCTGTCGCACCTGGGCCGCGCCGAACGCGAGGCGCGGGTCGCCCAGGCGGTGCTCGACAACGCCCGCGTCGCCATCGACCTCGAGCAGGCGCCGCTGTTGCGCGGCCAAGTGCTGCGCCTGGGCGAGCGCGAGCACGTGCTGCTCTACGCCATGCACCACATCGTCTCCGATGGCTGGTCGATGTCGCTGCTGGTCAACGAACTGGTGGCCCTCTACGACCTGTTGCGAGCCGGTAAGCCCGCACGGTTGGCGCCGCTGCCGGTGCAGTACGGCGACTACGCGCGCTGGCAGCGGGCGTTGGAGCGCGACGGTGTGCTGGCCGCGCAGGGCGACTACTGGCGCCAGGCCCTGGCCGGCCACAGCGGCGTGTTGGCCCTGCCCACCGACCACCCGCGTGGCGCCCAGCCCTCCAACGCCGGTGCCGAACTGCACTTACACCTCGACGGCGAACTGGTGCGCGGCCTGCAAGCCTTGGCCGGGCAAGCCGGAACCACGCTGTACAGCCTGTTGCTGGCCGCCTTCCAGGTGCTGCTGCACCGCGTGGCGGCGAGCGACGACGTGCTGGTCGGCGCCGATGTCGCTGGGCGTGCGCAGCCCGAGCTGGAGCCGCTGATCGGCTTCTTCGTCAACATCCTGCCGCTGCGCTCGCGCTACGCCGCCACCCAGCGCTTCAGCGAGCACCTGGCGCAGACCCAGGCCACCACCCTGGCCGCCTTCGAGCATCAGGAGCTGCCCTTCGACATGATCGTCGAAGCCGCAGGCGTGGGCCGCCAGCGCGGCCTCAACCCCTTGGTGCAGGTGCTGTTCGTGATGAACAACCTGCCGGTGCGCGACCACAGCCTGGCCAGCCTGGAGGTGGAAGTGGTGCCGGCCACCGGCAGCTACTCGAAATTCGACATGGCCCTGTTCCTCGACCGGGACGGCGACGGCTTGCGCGGCACCTGGCAGTACGCCAGCGAGCTGTTCGACCGCGAGCGCATCGCCCACCTGGCCAGGGACTGGACCGGCCTTTTGCAGCAGATCCTGCGCGAGCCGGACATCAGACTAGGAGACCTCACCATGAGCACGCCCCCCGCCGTTGCCGCCGCCCCGGCCATGGCCGCACCCAAGGCCGACAAGCTGGGCAAGTTCCTGAAGAAACCCAAGGCCGGCGTCGCGCAGCCTGGCGCGGCGGTGCGCGAATCCTTGCTGGCCGCGCCGCAGGTGTTCCCGCTGCTGATCGAACCCAACGATCCGGGCCTGGACCTGGTGAGCTGGATCGAGGCCAACCGCGCCGAAGTGGAAGCCAAGCTGTCGCGCCACGCCGGGCTGCTGTTCCGCGGCTTCGCCATGCACGACATCCATGCCTTCGAAGCCTTCGCCGAAGCGGTGCAGCCTGGCTTGTACGGCCAGTACGGCGACCTGCCGAAGAAGGAGGGCGGCAAGAACACCTACCGCTCCACGCCGTACCCGGAAAACAAGATGATTCTGTTCCACAACGAGAGCTCGCACCAGGACACCTGGCCGCGCAAGCAGTTGTTCTTCTGCGAGCAGCCTTCGCCGGTCGGCGGCGCCACGCCGGTGGTCGATTGCCGCCTGATGTACCAGCGCCTGCCGCAGGCGCTGCGCGACACCTTCGAGCGCAAGGGCCTGCTGTACGTGCGTACCTTCGCCAGCAACCTCGACGTGTCGTGGCAGCACTTCTTCAAGACCGACGACCGCGCCGCGGTCGAGGCGCGCTGCCAGGCCGCCGGCATCCAGTGGACCTGGTTCGACAACGACGAGCTGCAGATCCGCACGCCGTGCCCGGCGATCATTCGCCACCCGGTGACCGGCGAGAAGACCTTCTTCAACCAGGTGCAGCTGCACCACATCCACTGCCTGGACCCGGACGTGCGCGAAGACTTGTTGGCGCTGTTCGGCCCCGAGCGCATGCCGCGCCACGTCTACTACGGCGACGGCACGCCCATCGACGACGCCAGCATGGCGTTGGTCGGCGAACTGTACGAAGCCTGTGCGGTGCGCTTCGACTGGCGTAAGGGCGATGTGATCCTGCTCGACAACATGCTCGCCGCCCATGCCCGCGATCCCTTCGAAGGGCCGCGCAAGATCGTCGTGGCGATGGGCGAGATGATCGAACGACGTACCCTGGAGGCCGCGCCGCGCGCCGCTTCCCTGACCCAAGAGGCTGACGCATGAGCGATACCCACGTGCAACTTCGCGGCGCCGGCCTGGCGCTGCTCACCGAACAGCAACACTGGCGCGATACCGTAGGCGCGCCCGCGCAGTGCGTGCAGGTGCGCATCGACGGCGCGCCGGACGTGGCTGCCTTGCAAGCGGCCCTCGACGATGTGGCGCTGCGCCAGCCGGTGTTGGCCACGGCCGTCGCGGCGGTGCCGGGCTACCACGGCATGCGCCAGTTTCCGGGCGCCCATGGCGGGCCTGTCGCGTTGCGGGTGGAAGGCTCAGCGCAGCCACTCGAAGCCGCCGACGCGCAGTGCCGGCAGTGGCTGGCCCAGGCCACGCCCGAGCAGGCACCGCTACGCGCCTTGTTGCAATCGCTGGACGGCGAGAGCTGGCGACTGACCTTGGCGCTGGCCAGGGGGCTGGCCGATGCCAGCAGCCTGACGCTGCTGTTCGAACAGGTGCGCCAGGCGTACGTGGACGGCCCGGCGGGCGCCGACGAAGAGCTGGCGCAGTTCGAGCAGTACCTGGAATGGCGCGCCGAAGTGGTGCTCGACGAGGACGCCGGGCAAGCGGCGCAGTATTGGCAGGCGCACCTGGGCAGCCAGGCGGGGTTCCAGGCGGATTTGCCGTATCGGCGCGCAGGTGAAGCGGCGGGGCAGGCTGTTCCCGGTGCAACGCGAATGCGCGCCAGCGAGGCGGATGGCGCTGGCCTGTCTGGTGTGAGGGTCGGCGAGGCGGGCGGGGCTGGTTTGGCTGGGGTGGGTGTCGGCGAGCAGGGTGGCGCTCACCAGGCGGTAGCCGCGCACCCGGTGTGGGCAATGAGCGGCCTGACATCGGCCGAGCACGTCGAAGCGCCCTTGTCGGCCGAACTGCGCACCGGCCTGCAGGCCTTGGCCGAGCGCCACGGCACGACCCTCGACACCGCGTTGCAAGCCGCCTGGTGGCTGCTGCTGGCGCGTATCAGCGGGCGCACGGCCTTCATCGCCGGCTGGCGCCACGACAGTCGTGCCGACTACGACTTCTTCGAGCATGGCCTGGGCCTGTTCGAAAAGACCTTGCCGCTGCAATTGGTGCTCGACCCTCAAGCCTCGTTCGAAACCGGCCTGACGCAACTGGACGGCGTGCTCGCCCAGCACCGCACCTGGCAGGAATACTGCCCGGCCGCCACTCCGGCGACCCAACCGCGTTGCGGTTTCGCCGTAGGGCGTCTGCCAGCGCAAGACGGCAACTGGACCGCGCAGGTGCATGCCGAACTGCCGCCAGGCTTCGAACTGCTGCTGCACGTAGAGCTGGATGCGACCGGCGCCGCGCAGCGACTGAGCGTGGCGTTCGACCGCCGCCGTTACAGCGCACAAGCCATGGCTGGCTTGCTGGCGCAATATCGAGTGCTGTTGGGCAGCCTACTGGCCTCGCCCTCTGCGCCCACCGCCGAGCTCAGCTTGCTGGGCGACGCCGAGCGGGAGCGTCTGCTGGCGTTCAACCCGGCGCCTGTCGTCCTCGACGCGGCCCTGACCTTGCCTGCGCGCATCGCGCACTGGCAGGCCCATACCCCCGACGCGCCGGCCCTGGTCAGTGGCGATAGCACCTTGAGCTACGCCGAACTGCACCGCCGCGCCGAGCGTTTGGCGGCGGCCCTGAAGCAACGTGGCGTCGCTCCCGGCCAGCGCGTGGGCCTGGCCCTGCCGCGCTCGGCGAACTGGCTGGTGGCGGCCTTGGCCACCTGGCAGGTGGGCGCGGCCTGGGTCGCGCTCGACCCGCAGTGGCCCGTGGCGCGCCTGGCGCAGCTGTTGGAAGAGGCGGGCGCCACGTTGCTGCTCGCCGAGCAGGCGCTGGCGCTGGACGTCGCGCAACTGGCGGTCGGCGAATGCGACTTCGACGCGCCGGGCGCACCTGCGGTAGAGCCCGCCACCTTCGGTGCTGGCGATCTGGCCTATGTGCTGTTCACCTCCGGTTCCACCGGCACGCCCAAAGCCGTGGCCGTCGAGCATGGCGCGCTGGCCAACTACGTGGCTTCGGCCAGCGCGGCGCTGGACCTGACGCGCTGCCGACGCTTCGCCTTCAGTGCCAGCGTGGTCGCCGACCTGGGCCACACCGCGCTGTTCGGTGCGCTGTACAACGGCGCGGCCCTGCACCTGGCCGATGAAGCGACCGTGCAGGACGGCCAGGCCTTTGCCCGCTTCGTCGAGGCGCAGGCCATCGACTGCCTGAAGATCGTGCCTTCGCACTTGGCGGCCCTGCTCGACACCCCGGCCCCATGCCTGCCTGCAACCCTGGTATTGGGCGGCGAGGCGGTAGCGCCTGCGCTGGTCGAACGCCTGCTGCACCTGCGTCCGGACCTGCGCCTGTTCAACCACTACGGCCCGAGCGAAGCCACGGTCGGCGTGCTGGTGCATGCGATCGACGCACGCGATGCGCAAGCTGCTGCCGTGCCCCTGACCCAGGTGCTGGCCAACAACCAGGCCTGGGTGCTCGACAGCCACCAGCGACTGGTCGCCACCGGCGAACTGGGCGAGCTGTACTTGGCCGGCGCGCAACTGGCCCGTGGTTACCTGAATGCCGCCGAGCAGCAGGCCCAGGCCTTCCTCGACGTGCCGCAAGTGGCGGGCGGGCGCCTGTACCGCACCGGCGACCTGGCGCGTTACCGCCCCGAGGGCGGCATCGTCCTGCAAGGCCGCGCCGACCAGCAGGTCAAACTGCGCGGCTTCCGCGTGGAGCTGGGCGAAATCCAGGCGCACCTGGCGGCACTGGAAGGCGTCGGCGAAGCGGCCGTGGTGCTCGATGCCCAGGGCGAAGCGCAAGCCTTCTTCACCGCCGCGGGCGAAGCGCCAGCCGAGTGGGGCAGCCTGCTCAAGGCCCAGCTCGAACGGCGTCTGCCGGCCGTGATGGTGCCGCGCAGTGTGCAGGTGCTGGCGCGCATGCCGCGCCTGGGCAACGGCAAGATCGACCGCCAGGCCTTGAGCGCGCTGGACCTTGCCGCCGCGCAACAGGCCTACGTCGCCCCGCGCGACGCCTTGGAACAGGTGCTGGCCACGCGCATGGCGCAACTGCTCGGCAGCGAGCGCCTGAGCGTGGAGCAGGACTTCTTCGCCGCCGGTGGCCATTCGCTGCTGGTGATCAAGCTGGTGGCCGGCATTCGCAAGCTGCTGCAATGCGAAGTGCACCCCGGCGTGGTGTTCGACAACCCGAGCCCCGCGGCCCTGGCCCAGGCGCTGCGCTTGCAGGAAGTGGCACCGGGGCAGTTGGAGAAGCTGGCCCAGGCACGCGTGCGGCTGGACGCCATGAGCCCCGAGGAGAAGGCGCGCCTGCTGGAGAAGGCGCGCCAGCCGGGGTAGCGCTGCCCCCTCGGTCGCTGCATTGCGGGGTAAGACACCTCTCTTTGTACTTTCGTAGGAGCGGCTTAAGCCGCGATGGCCGGCGCAGCCGGCCCCATGCAGGCGAAACGGTTTCCCTGGCATATCGCGGTGGCTGGGTCGGGCCGGCTACGCCGGCCATCGCGACTAAAGTCGCTCCTACAGGCACTCCCACAAGCTACTCAACCGTTTCCCATCCGCGTCGCCGTGAATCGCCATCCCGATTTCTCCTGTGCGTCACATACCGTCGCAGTGAATGCAAAATATTTTTAATTTCAGTCAGACCCCCGTCGTTTAGTGACCGAGCAGGTGCGACTTGAGTCGTCTACTCGTAGGAAACCGCTTCGCAATGGATGCGAATCCTCGACCAGCTGCCACAAGAGCCGGCGGTCATCCAGATCACAACGTACGGAGTAGGTCAGATATGAAATCCGATCAGGTCAGGCTGGGGAGCCTGGGTCGCTGGGACCGCACCCAGTGGCGTGCTTGCGCATCGATCATGGTGTTGGGCTTGGCGCTGGGCTTCGGTACGCCGGCCCAGGCCGAGGCGACCCGGGTGAACATTCCCGCCAGCTCGCTCAACGACGCCCTCACCGCACTGGGCCGCCAGACCGGCTTGCAGTTGCTGTTCGAGCCGGGCCTGGTCAGCGGCAAGCGCTCGGCGGCGGTGTCCGGCACCATGGAGCCGACCCAGGCGCTGGACCTGCTGCTGCGCAACGCAGGCCTGTCGTACCGGATCGACGACGGCACGGTGATCATCACCCCGGCCAGCGCGGCCTTGGACCTGGGCGAGCCGGGCGCCATCGAACTGGGCGCCACGAGCATTTCCGGGCAGGGCATGGGCGAGGCCACGGAGAACTCAGGGTCCTACACCACAGGTTTGGTGTCGATCGGCTCGAAGACCCCGGTCAGCCTCAAGGACACGCCGCAGAGCGTGTCGGTCGTCAGCAAGCAACTGATCGACGACACCCGCAGCACCAGCCTGCCCGATGCGATGAAACGTGCGCCGGGCATCACCGTGCGCAACGCCAACTACAACACCCAGGCGTTCTATTCGCGCGGCTTCGGCATCGACAACGTGCAGATCGACGGCGCCGCGCCGATGGACATCGGCACCGGCGTGGGCACCTTCTACAGCGAGCGCCAATACGACCTGGCCGGCTACGACCACATCGAAGTGCTGCGTGGGGCGACCGGCCTGCTGGGCGGCACCGGCGACCCGGGCGGCATCCTCAACCTGGTGCGCAAGCGCCCCATGGACCAGTACCAGCTCAAGTTCGAGACTTCGGCCGGCTCGTGGGACAACTACCGCAGCGAAGTCGACGTGACCGGGCCGCTGGCCTTCGACGGCAAGCTGCGCGGCCGCATGGTGGCCGCTTACACCGACCGTCACTACTTCCAGGATGTGCGCGCCACCGAGCGGCCGTTTCTCTACGGCATCCTCGAGGCAGACGTCACCGACGATACCATGCTGACCTTCGGCGGCAGCTTCGATAAGCAGAAGGAAACCGGCACCGGCGACGGCTTGCCGCGCTATCCCGACGGCAGCGACGCGCACTTGCCGCGCCACACCTGGTACACCACCAAACAAGGGTGGGCCGATAGCGCCACGCGCGAGTGGTTCGCCAAGGTCGACCACCACTTCAACGAAGACTGGAAGCTCAACGCCTCCTGGACCGACTCCTACAACTCGTCGAACACCGAAGGCGTCAACCCGTACGGCTGGATCGACCAGTCCAACGGCAGCCCCTACTGGTGGGGCAGCTACGTGCGTAGCTTCAGTAAACAGCAGGTGTTCGACATCAACCTGTCCGGCGCCTTCGAAGCCTTCGACCGTCGCCACGAACTGCTGGTCGGCGCCGACTGGCAGAAAGTGTCCAGCCGCTGGCGTGCGGCGGGCGGCATGGTGGGCAAAGGCGGCCTGATCGACATCTGGGACCCGAAATCCACGCCCTTGACCAGCGACGAGTCCAACCATTCGTTCTGGCGCGACTATTCGCCTAACGGCCGGGTGCAGTACGGGCTCTATTCGACATTGCGCCTGCAACTGACCGACCCGCTGAAGCTGGTGGTCGGTGCCCGTGCGCAGCGTTACAAGTTCGAGCAGGACTACTCCAGGCGTAATTCGGACGGCACCGGTGAATGGGTCAAGGACCCCGAGGACTATGTCTTCGATCGCGTGCCGACCAAGGTGGTCCCGTTCGGTGGCCTGATCTATGCCCTGGACGACCAGTGGTCGACCTACCTCAGCTATGCCGAAGTCTTCAAGCCGCAGTCGTTGAGCTTCCAAGGGCCGGAAGAGGCCAAGACGTCGATCGAGCCCATGGTCGGCAAGACCTATGAAACCGGCATCAAGGGTGAGCTGTTCGGGGGGCGTCTGAACGTCAATGCCGCGCTGTTCTACATCAAGCGCGAGAACCAGGCGGTGCGCGATCCGGCCTATCAAGGGGCAGGGGCGATCTACAGCGGCGCTTGCTGCTACCTGGCTTCGGACGAAGTCGTCAGCAAGGGTATCGACCTGGAAGCGACCGGCGAGATCATGCCGGGTTGGGAAGTCCTGGCGGGCTATACCTACAACCGGGTAGAGAACAACACCGAGGAAACCCTCTACAGCAGCATCACGCCCAAACACCTGCTCAAGCTCTGGACCACCTACACCTTGCCCGACCAGTTGTCCGACTGGCGGGTCGGTGGCGGCGTCAGGGCGCAGAGCGCCGCCTACGTGAACGGCACTTCCTACGACCTCGACCAGGACACGGGCGGCGTGCTCAGCGAGCGCTCGTTCAAGTTCAACCAGGCCGGACATGCCATCTACGATGCGATGGTGGAATACCGGGTCGACGACAACTGGAGCGTTGCCCTCAATGGCAACAACCTGTTCGACCGTCGCTACTACTCGGCGGTATATAGCAGCCAGTACGGCAACTACTACGGCGAACCGCGCAACTTCATGCTGACCCTGCGCGGCACCTTCCACTGACACCCCGTTCACGCACACACGAAAGGGCCGCATTGCGGCCCTTTCGCATGTCAGGAAGCGAGAATCGGACCAACGCCCCACGGACGTCCATCGCCGAGATGAACTCCCCCCCCCGGCGGCCCTGTTGGAGCGGCCAGCTCGATGCTCCGATTAGCCGCGATGGACGGCCCCGCGCTGACCTGTAGGAGCGGCCGGCCGGCGCTCCGGTTTAGCCGCGATGGGCGGCGAAGCCGACCCAGGGCCATCGAATCCACCTGTGTGAACCCACAGGCTGCATACCCTCGCGGGCGTGGCAGTTATTGCAGTCATTACCGCCGTTACCGGCATTACCGGCATTTTGGGTCGGCTTCGCCGCCCATCGCGGCTTAAGCCGTTCCTACAGGGGGCCTTGCTCACAAAGGCTGCGATGTAGTCCATCGCGGCTGAACGGAGCGCCGAGCCGGCCAATCCTACAAGTGCTGTTGCTGTGCCCATTGTGGCTAGCCGGAACCGGGCCGCCTGCTCACACAGACGGCCGGTTGCTTTTCCGACGCCGTGACAAGCGCGTGCGGTCTGTAGGAGGGGCCGGCCCTGCACCTCAGGGCAGTACCGCCTCCGGCTGTGGCAAGTGCTCCAGCACGCTGGCGAGAAACGCTGGGTGGCTGAGGATGGCGTAGTGGTCGGCGTCGATCACACCATGCTGCACGCTGCCGGCGAAGGCTGGGTCGGTGCCCGGTGTGGCGTCGCCTGCCCACCAGCAATGGCTGTGGGCGACGCAGTCGGGCATCCGGGGCAGTTGCAACGACAGCGCCTTGAGGCGCATGCCGGTGCGGAAGGTGCGTGCCAGTTCCTCGGAGCCCACTTCACGCCAGTCACCTTCCACTTCGCGCAGCCCTTCACGCGCAGCGTCGATCACCTGCTCCAGGCGGAGCAGATCGTCGCTGGCATTGACCTGCAGCATCGGCACCGCCTCAAGCGGCACGCCCAGCACCACCGACAACAGGACGCGCAGGTCATCGGAGCAGTCATCGTCGGCCACCGACTCAGCCGACGTTTGGGGCACGAGGCTGTCTCCAGGCTCAGCCGACGTTCGGGGCACGAGGCTGTCTCCAGGCTCAGCCGACGTTCGGGGCACGAAGCTGTCTCCAGGCTCACCCGTCACCTGCGGCACGAAGCTGTCCACCAGCGCGGCGAACGTCACGCGCTGGCCCTGGCCGATCAGTTCCTGCGCCACCATCGACACCAACGGCCCACCCAGCGACCAGCCGAGCAGGTGATAGGGCCCGTGCGGCTGTTTCTGGCGGATGTATTGCGCATAGTCGATGGCCATCGCTTCCAGGGATTCGTCCTGCCACTGGTCATCGAGCAGCATGCGGCATTGCAGGCCGTAGACGCTGCAGCGGCCCTCCAGTCGGCGGGCCAGCGCGTCATAGTCGAACACTGTGCCGAAGCCCGCATGCAGGCAGAACAGCGGCGTGCTGTCGGGCACGACGCTGTTGAGCGACAGCACCGGGTCCAGACTGCGTTCCGGCGCCGAGTAGCCCGACAGCTCGGCGATGGTCGGCTTGCCCATCAGGTCGCGCAGTTTCAGTTGCAGGCCCAGTTCAGGTTGGCTGCGCACCTTCGACAGCACCTTGAGCACGCGCAGCGAGTCGCCGCCGAGCTCGAAGAAGTTATCGGTCACACCCACCTGCTCGACCTCCAGCACCTCCTGCCAGATCTTCACCAGCCCCGCCTCCAGCGCGGTGCGCGGCGCCACGAACTCGCGGCCTTTGAAGTCCGGTGCAGGCAATGCCAGGCGGTCGACCTTGCCGTTCGGGTTGAGCGGCAGGCGCGCCAGCACCTGGATCTGCGCGGGCACCATGTAGTCCGGCAGTTCCGCGCGCAGGGCTTCGCGCAGGGTGGCCCCCAGGCGCGGGTCCGTCGCAGCCACATAGCCGATCAACTGCTTGCCGGTGCCGCCGGTGTGCGCGACCACCACAGCGTCCTGCACGCCGGGGCAGTCGCGCAGGCGGGCTTCGATTTCGCCCAGCTCGATGCGGAAGCCGCGGATCTTGACCTGGTTGTCCAGCCGCCCGAGGTAGTCGAACACCCCATCGGCGCGCTGGCGCACCAGGTCGCCGGTGCGGTACAGGCGTCCGCCCTCGGCGAACGGGTCGGCGACGAAACGCTCGGCGCTCAGGCCCGGGCGTCGATGGTAACCGCGGGCCAGGCCCTGGCCGCCGATGTACAGCTCGCCGGCGACGCCTGCGGGTACCGGGTTCAAGGCCTCGTCCAGCACGTACAGGCTGCGCTCGCCGACGCGGCTGCCGATGGGCGCGTAGACCGCGTCGCAGGCACCGTCGGCTTCGACCTTCCACAGCAGCGGGGTGACCACCGTTTCGGTCGGGCCGTAGCCGTTGGTCAGCCACTGCGGTTTGAGGGCCTGCTTGACCAGCTCGAAGTTGGCCTCGGCCACCGCATCGCCGCCGAAGCAGTAGATCGATACCGGTGGCGGTGCCTGTTCCTGGCTGAGCGCGAATTCGCCGAGCTGTTGCAGGTACGCCGGCGGGAAGCAGGCGATGCTGATGCGCTGGGCATGCAGCACCTGCCAGGTGTCTTCCGGTGTCCACAGGCGGTGGTCGCGCAGCACCAGTTGCCCGCCGTGGGCGAGGGTGGTCAGCCAGCGCTCCTGGGCCCCGTCGAAGGCGAAGGACATGAACAGCAGCTCGCGGGTCCGGCGGTCCATGGCGTAGCGCTGGGCGATGGCCTGGCAGTGCATGCGGATCGGCTCGTTGGCCACCGCCACGCCCTTGGGCTTGCCGGTGGAGCCGGAGGTGTAGATCAAATAGGCGAGGCTGTCGCCGTGCGCCCGCGCAGGCGGGCAGAGGTCCGGCAAGGCGTCGAGAGCCAGGCGGTCGAGCGACAGCACTTCGACCGAGGCGGGGCAGGCCAGGCGTTCGACGACGCTGTCCTGGGTCAGCAGCAGGTCCATGCCGGAATCTTCGACGATCCAGTGCAGGCGTTCGCGCGGGTAGTCGATGTCCAACGGCACATAGGCCGCACCGGTCTTCATCACCGCGTAGAAGGCGACGATCACCTCCACCGAACGCTCCAGGGCCACACCGATGCGCACCTCGGGCCTGGCGCCCAGGCCGATCAGGTACTGGGCCAATTGGTTGGCCCGGCGTTCGAGCATCGTCCAGGTGAGGTCGTGCCCGGCGCAGGTCACCGCCACCTGTTCGCCGCCGGCCAGGGCGTGGGCGCGGATCTGCTGCGCCAGGAGCGGCTGCGGCGTGGCCTGCGCGCAGCGGTTGCGCTCGGCCAGCAGCGCCTGCCCGGCAGCGTCCAGCATGGGCAGTTCGCCCAGGCGCGCTTGCGGCCTGTCGAGCATGGCCGTCAGCAGGCATTCGAAGCTTTCGACGATCAGCCGCACCGAGGTTTCACTGAAGCGCTCGCGCAGGTAGAGGAACTCGACGTTCAGGCGCGAGCCCAGTTGCACCGCCAGGTCCATGGCGAAGTTGGTGACGTCGCGGCCTTCGCTCTGGCCGAAGCGCAACTGACCGTCGCCGGCCTGTTGCAGGCGCTCGTCCACGGGGTAGTTCTCGAACACGACGATGCTGTCGAACAGCGCCTGCCCGGCGCCGCCGGCCCAGCGCTGCACGTCGGCCAGCGAGGCGTGCTCGTAGTCGCGCACATCGACGTTGTAGGCCTGCAACGCATGCAGCCATTGCGCCAGCGGCTGCTCGGGGCCGGGCCGCTGGATCACCGGCAGGGTGTTGATGAACAGGCCGAGCATGTCGTTGGCGTGCGCGAGGCTGGCCGGACGCCCGGCCACGGTGGCGCCGAAGCACACGCTGCGCTGCCCGGTGAAGCGTTGCAGCAGCAACACCCAGGTGGCCTGGATCAAGGTGTTGGGCGTGACCCGCAAGCGCTGCGCCTGCTCGCGCAGGTGCTGGGTGCGCTCGGCGTCCCAGTCCAGGTACAGCGCGCTGTGGCCGGGCGTCACGCCCGCGTCCACCGGGGGCAGGCTGCTGGCGAGCATGGTCGGGCCGTCCAGCTCGGCCAGGCGGGCGCGCCAGAACTGCTCGAGGGCATCTTGCGGCTGCGCCTGCAACCAGCGGATGTAGTCGCGGTAACGGCCGCGCACCGGGCTGGCCGGCTGGCCGTGGTAGGCCTCCAGCACCTCGCCCAGCAAGCGCGAAGTGCTCCAGCCGTCGACCAGGATGTGGTGGCTGGTCCAGATCAGTTGCAACGGGTGGTGGTCGCGCTCGACCAGGGTCAGGCGCATCAGCGGCGCGTGCAGCAGGTCGAACGGCTGGCGCGCGTCGGCTTCCAGCAGGCGCGCCAGGGCCTCTTCGCTGTCGGTGCGGCCGCGCCAGTCCAAATGCGTGACCGGCAAGCGGGCCTGGCGCTGGACGATCTGCAGCGGCTGGGCCAGGTGCTGCGCGGCCCAGAAGCCGGTGCGCAGGATGTCATGGCGGGCGATGACCTGCTCGAAGGCGGCCAGGAAGGGTTCGACCTGCAAGCCTTCGACCGGCACGCTCATCTGGTTGATGTACAGCCCGCCGTCGCCGGCTTCCAGCGAGTGGAACAGCATGCCCTGCTGCATGGGCGAGAGCGGATAGAGGTCGTCGACCTGTGCGACCGGCACCGGCAACTGCGCCAGGGCCGCCTGGTCGAGCCCGGCCAGGGGGAAGTCGGACGGGGTGAACCCACGCGGCCCCTGGGCACAGCAATGCTCGATCACCGCCAGCAGCTCGCGTTCGAAGGCGTGCGCCAGGCGCTCGATGGTGGCGGTCTCGAACATCTCTTGGCTGAAGGTGAAGGTCAGGCCCAGTTGGCCGTCGAACACCTGGCCATTGATGCTCAGCCAGTTGTCCAGCGGCGCCTCCGGGCTCTGCTCGTCGCCGCTGCCTTCGCCCGAGGGACTGAACAGCGCGCCGGCGTCGTCGTCGAAGCTGCCGTCGAACTGGCCCAGATAGTTGAAAGTGATGCGCGGCGTCGGCAGGGCGGCCAGCGCCTCGCGTTCGGCCAGGCTGCCCAGGTGGCGCAGCACGCCGTGGCCAAGGCCGTTGTGCGGCACGCCGCGCAGCTGTTCCTTGACCGTCTGGATGGCCGTACCCAGCGCAGCGCCGGGCGTCAGCGCCAAGGGGTAGAGGCTGGTGAACCAACCCACGGTACGGGTCAGGTCGATGTCGTCGAACAGCGCCTCGCGCCCGTGGCCTTCGAGCTGGATCAGCACTTTCGGCTGCGCCGTCCACTGCGACACCGCACGCGCCAGGGCGGTCAGCAGCAGGTCGTTGATCTGCGTGCGGTACGCGCTGCCGGCCTCCTGCAGCAGGCGCCGTGTGGCCTCGGCGGGCAGGCCCATGCGCACATGGCGGGCCTGGCGGTTGAGCAGCCGGCCCTGCGGATGATCGCAGGGCAGGTCGAGTGGGGCGTCGTGCAACTGCCGGCGCCAGTAGGCCAGTTCCGCGGCCAGGTGGCCCTCTTCGGCCCAGCGTTGCAAACGCTGGCTCCAATGCGCCAACGAATGGGTGCGCGCCGGCAGACGCGGGGCCTGGCCGTCGCGCAACTGGCGATAGGCCTGTTGCAGGTCGTCGAACAGGATGCGCCACGAGACGCCATCCACCACCAGGTGGTGGACCACCAGCAGCAGGCGTTGGCTGCCGTCTTCTAGGCTCAGCAGCAGCGCCCGCAGCAGCGGGCCGCAGGCGAGGTCCAGGCTGCGTTGCGCCCGGTCGGCCTGCTGGGTGAGGTCTTGCGCGGCGATGGCACGTTGCTCCAGCACAGGGTGCTCGGCCCACTGCGCTTGCAGCTCGGCAAGCTCGGTGTAGTGGCCTTGCCAGCGGCCGTCCGCCTGCTCGGCGAAGCGCAGGCGCAGGGCATCGTGCTGACCCAGCACGGCGTGCAGGGCGCGCTCCAGCAGCGCCGCGTCGAGGGGCTGGGCAGGGCGCAGCAGCACCGACTGGTTCCAGTGGTGGCGCTCGACGGCGACCTCCTCGAAGAACGCCTGTTGGATCGGCAGCAGGGTCAACGCGCCGCTGGCGGGGGGCAGTTCGACCAGCGTCTGGGCGTCCTGCTCGCGGGCCACGTTGGCCAGTTCGCGAATGCTCTGGTGCAGGAACAGTTCGCGCGGGGTGAACTGGATACCTGCCTGGCGCGCACGGCTGACCACCTGGATGGAGATGATCGAATCGCCGCCCAGCTCGAAGAAGTTGTCGTCCAGGCCGATGCCCTGGCGTTTGAGCACGGCCTCCCAGATGCCGGCGATGCGCCGTTGCAGGTCGCTGCTCGGCGCTTCGCCCGGCGCCGGCTGGTCGCCGCGCTGCGGCGCGGGCAGCGCCTTGCGATCGACCTTGCCGTTGGGGCTCAGCGGCAGTGCCGCGAGGAACACGAACAGGCTCGGCACCATGTAGTCGGGCAGGCCCTGGCGCAGCTCGGTCTTGATGTGATCGCGCAGCGTGGTGGACGCGTCTGCGGCGGCGGCCGCAGGAACCACATAGGCGACCAGTTGATGGACGTGGCCGTGGCGCTGGGCGACCACCACGCAGTCGCCGACCGCGTCGAGCGCCAGCAGGCGGCTTTCGATTTCCCCCAACTCCACCCGCAAGCCGCGAATCTTCACCTGATGGTCGGTGCGCCCGACGTACTCGATGTTGCCGTCGGCGCGGTAGCGCACCAGGTCGCCGGTGCGGTACAGCCGGCCCCCGCTGGCGAACGGATCGGGCAGGAAACGCTCGGCGGTCAGCGCCGCGCGGCCATGGTAGCCACGGGCGAGCAACTCGCCGCCGATGGTCAGTTCGCCGACCACCCCGACCGGCGCCGGTTGCCCGTGCGGATCGAGGATGTACAAGGCACGGCCCGGCAGCGGGGTGCCGATCGGCACGCTGCCGCTGCTGCCGGCCAAGCCGCGCACCCGAGGGCTGCAATCGAAGGTCGAGCAGGTCACGGTGGCTTCGGTCGGGCCGTAGGTGTTGACCAGCGCCACGTCCTGCAAGCCGGCCTCGGCCCAGGCGGCCAGGGTTTCGCCGGCCAGCGCCTCGCCACCGGCGTGCACTCGGCGCAGCGGGGCCAGGTCGCAAGGGCCGGCCTGGGCGAATTCGCGGGCCAGCATGCTGACGTAGGCGGTGGTCAGGTCGGCCATGGTGATGCGCTGTTCGCGCACCTGGGCCAGGAAGGTGGGCGCGTCCCACAGCGTTGGCCCGCGCAGCACCAAAGTGGCGCCGCAGCTGAGCGTGCCGAACAGCTGCTCGACGAAGCCGTCGAAGTTGATGGTCGAGAACTGCAGCACGCGGTCGGCAGGGCCGATGTCGAAGAAACCCTGGGTGACCAGGCTGTGCCGGGTCAGCGAGCCGCGGTCGATGGCCACGCCTTTGGGCAGGCCCGTGGAGCCGGAGGTGAAGATCACATAGGCCAGGTTCGCAGGCTCGGCGCTCGGCGCGGGGGCGCTGGCCGGCAGCGCCTGCCAGGCGCTCGGGTCGTCGAGCAGCAAGGTGCGGGTCTGCGCCGGCAGTTCCAGGGTGGCGAGCACCTCGGCCTGGGTCAACAGCAGGCCGATGCCGCTGGTCTGGATCATGTGCCGCAAGCGTTCGGCGGGGTAGGCCGGGTCGAGCGGCACGTAGGCGCCGCCCGCCTTGAGGATGGCCAGCACGCCGACCACCATGTCCAGCGAGCGCTGCACCGCGATGCCCACCAGCGCCTCGGGGCCGACGCCTTGGGCGATGAGGTGGTGGGCCAGGCGGTTGGCCCGGCGTTGCAGTTGCGCGTAGGACAGGCTTGCGCCGTCGAGCACCACCGCCGCCTTGTCGGGCGCGAGTTGGGCTTGCTGGTCGATCAGGGCGATGACGTCCGGCTCGAGCGGCAAGCGGCTGCCGACCCCGCTCCAAGCGTGCAGCAGGCACTGGCGTTCGTCGGCGGGCAGCAGCGACAGCTCGGCGATGCGCTGTTGCGGCGCCTGGGCGATGGCTTCGAGCAGCGCCGTCCAATGCCGGCCCATGCGCACCAGGGTGGCCGGTTCGAACAGGTCGGTGGCGTAGGTGAACACGCATTCCAGGCCTTGCTCGGTTTCGCGAGTGTCCAGGCTCAGGTCGCATTGCGCCGAATGGTTTTCCCACGCGATGGGCTGCACGTCGAGGTCGCTGGCGGCCGGTGCGGCGGCCGGGCGCGCGCTGTCGCTCTGGCTGTTGAACATCACCTGGAACAGCGGGTTGTAGGCCAGGTTGCGCTCCGGTTGCAGGGCCTCGACCAGTTGCTCGAACGGCAGGTCCTGGTTGGCCTGGGCGTCGAGGGCGTGCTGGCGCACCTGGGCCAGCAGGGTGGTGAAGCCTGCCTGGGCGTCGATCTGCGCTTTGAGCACCTGGGTGTTGACGAAGAAGCCGATCAGGCGCTCCACCTCCAGGCGATTGCGGTTGGCGATGGGTACGCCGACGCGGATGTCGGTTTTGCCGGTGTACAGGTGCAGCAGGGTCTGGAACGCCGCCAGTTGCAGCATGAAGGGCGTGGCGCCGTGGGCGCTGGCCAGGCGGGTGAGGCGTCGATACAGCGGGGCCTCGATGCGCAGCGCGTGGCTGGCGCCGCGGGCGCTCTGTTCGGCCGGCCGCGGATGGTCGCCGGGCAGTTCCAGCACGTAGTCGTCCGGGCCCAGGTGCTGCAACCAATAGGCCAGTTGCCGCTCGCGTTCGCCGTCGCGCATGCGCTGGCGCTGCCAGCTGGCGTAGTCCACGTACTGGATCGGCAGCGCCGGCAGGTTCGCTGGGACGCCTGCGCAGCCGGCGGCGTACAGCGCCACCAGCTCATCGACCATGACCTGCATCGACCACGCGTCGGAGACGATGTGGTGCTGGGTCACCAGCAGCACATGGTCGTCGGCGGCCACGCGCAGCAGACCGACACGCATCAACGGCCCACGGCGCAGGTCGAAGGGGCGTTGCGCTTCGGCCTGCACGTAGTCGCGCAGGTAGCGCTCGGGGTCTTCGCCGGCCGGTACCTGTGCCTTGGCGAACGGCACGGGCGCGGCGGCTTCTACGACCTGCAAGGCGCCCTGTTCGGTCTCGACCAGGCGCGTGCGCAGGCTTTCGTGGCGCTGCACTAGGGCGTCGAAGGCCGCTTGCAGGGCCGGCAGATCCAGCGCCCCGCGCAAGCGCAGCGCCTGCGGAATGTTGTAGGCGGCGCTGTCGGGTTCCAACTGCCAGAGGAACCACTGCCGTTCCTGGGCGAAGGACAACGGCAGCGCGGCGTCGCGGGCCACCTGGGCAATGGGCGTCAGCGCCTGCGGCGCCGCTTGCGCCAGCGCGGCGGCGAAGGCGCCCAGCACGCTGTGTTCGAACAGCGTGCGCAACGGCACCTCCAGGCCCAGGTCGCGGCGGGCGCGGCTGGTCACTTGCGTGGCCAGGAGGGAATGGCCGCCGAGCTGGAAGAAGTCGTCGCCCAGGCCTACCCGTTCGACGTGCAGCACCTCCTGCCAGATCGCCGCCAGGGCCTGCTCCAGGGTGCTGTTGGGCGCGCGGTAGAGCGTTTGCGCCTGGCTCACGTCGACCGCCGGCAGGGCCTTGCGGTCCAGCTTGCCGTTGGTGGTCAGCGGCAGGCGGTCGAGCGGCAGCACGTGCGCCGGCACCATGTAGTCCGGCAGCGAGGCCTTCAAGCGTTGCTTGAGTTCGCTAGGGTCGGGCCGTTCGCCTTCGGCCACCACGTAGGCGACCAACTGGTCGCCGCTCGGGCCGGGTTGCGCCAGCACCAGCGCATCGCGGATGCCGTCCAGCGCTTGCACACGGGCTTGGACTTCGCCCAGCTCGATACGGAAACCGCGGATCTTCACCTGGTGGTCGATGCGGCCGATGTACTCGATGACGCCCTCGGCGCCGAAGCGCGCCAGGTCGCCGGTACGGTACAGACGGCTGCCATCGGCGTCGAAGGGGTTGGGCACGAAGCGCGTGGCGCTCAGCTCGGCGCGGTTCAGGTAGCCGCGTGCCAGACCCGCGCGGCCGACGTACAGCTCGCCGATGCAGTTGTGCGGCACGGGGTTGAGCTGGGCGTCGAGCAGGTACCACGACAGGTCCGGGATCGGCTCGCCGATGGGGCTCGAGGTCGGGTTGCCCAGGTCGGCCAGCGACAGCGGACGATAGGTGACGTGCACCGTGGTTTCGGTGATGCCGTACATGTTCACCAGGCGCGGCGCCTGGTCGCCGAAGCGTTCGAACCACGGCGCGAGGCTGCCGACGTCCAGCGCTTCGCCGCCGAACACCACGTAGCGCAGATGCTGCGGCTGGGCATCGTTCGCCGCGGCGCAGGCCGCATGCATCAGTTGGCGGAACGCCGAAGGCGTCTGGTTGAGCACGGTCACGCCTTCGTCGCGCAGCAGGGCGTGGAAGTCTTCCGGCGAGCGGGTGACGTCTTGCGGGACGATCACCAGACGGCCGCCGTAGAGCAAGGCGCCGAAGATTTCCCAGACCGAGAAGTCGAAGGCGTAGGAGTGGAACAGGGTCCAGACGTCCTGCGCGCCGAAGTCGAACCACTGCGCGGTGGCGTCGAACAGGCGCATGACATTGCGGTGGGCGAGCAAGGTGCCTTTGGGCAGGCCGGTGGAGCCGGAGGTGTAGATGACGTAGGCGAGGTTGTCGGGCGATACGACGACGTCCGGGTCGTGTTCCGGCGCTTCGATGGCGGCGCCATCCAGCGCCAGGGTGGCCAACTCGGTCGGCAATGCCAGGCGCCGCAGCACCTCGCCTTGGCCGAGCAGCAGCAGCACGGCGCTGTCGCCGAGGATGTGCGCCAAGCGCTCGGCCGGCGAGTGGGGGTCGAGCGGCACATAGGCGCCTCCCGCTTTGAGGATGCCAAGCATGCCCACCAGCATCTCGAACGAACGCTCGCAGGCCAGGCCCACCAAGCGATCCGGGCCGACGCCTTGGGCGATCAAACGATGGGCCAGGCGGTTGGCGCGGCGGTTGAGCTGGTCGTAGCTCAAGTGCTCGCCGGCCAGGCTCAAGGCGATGGCGTCGGGGCGCAAGGCCGCTTGCCGCTCGATCAGCCGATGCAGGCAGTGCTCGACCGGGAACGTCTGCGGCGCCGGGTTCCACTGCGCCAAGGTGGCGCGGCAGGCGTCGGCGCCGAGCAAGTCCAGTTCGCCGACCCGTTGCTGCGGGTCGCGCACGATGCTGCGTAGCAGGTTGTGCCAATGCGCGGCCAGGCGCTCGGCGTCGGCGGCATCGAACAGGTCGGTGGCGTAGATCAGCGTGGCGCGGATGCCTGCGTGGGAATCGTAGGTGTTCAGAGCCAGGTCGAACTGCGCGGTCTGGCTGCTCCAGTCGAGCGGCTCGATGCGCAGGCCGTCGTGGGCGGCCGTCTGCGCGCCGGCCTCGGCGGGGTCGGCTGCCAGATGGTTGTAGACCACCTGGAACAGCGGGTTGTGGCCGAGGTTGCGCTGCAGATGCAGGGCCTCGACCAGTTGCTCGAAGGGCAGGTCCTGGTGCGCCTGGGCGCCCAGCGCACGTTGCCTGACCTGGGCCAGCAGGTCGGTGAAGGGCCATTGCCCGTCGACCTCGGCGCGCAGCACCTGGGTATTGACGAAGAAGCCGATCAGGCCCTCGGTCTCGACCCGGTTGCGGTTGGCGACGGGCACGCCGACGCGGATGTCGGACTGCCCCGAGCAGCGGTGCAGCAGGGTCTGGAACGAGGCCAGCAAGAGCATGAACAGGGTCACGCCCTGCTGTTGCGCCAGGGCCTTGAGCGCCTGGGCCAGGGCAGCGTCCAGGTCCAGCGTCAGCCGCTCGCCGCGGCCGTCGCGCAGGGCCGGGCGGGCGCGGCTGGCGGGCAGTTGCAGCACCGGTTGCTCGTCGCCCATCTGTTCCAGCCAATAGGCCAGTTGCGCGTCGCGGCCGCCGGCTTCCATCCAGTGGCGTTGCCACAGCGCGTAGTCGGCGTACTGGATCGGCAGCGGCGGCAGTGCCTCGGCGCCGGCGTAACCGGCGATCAACTCGCGCACCATCACCTGCATCGACCAGGCGTCCGAGACGATGTGATGCTGCACCAGCAGCAGGACGTGTTCGTCTTCGCCCAGGCGCAGCAGGCGCACGCGCAGCAACGCCTCGTTGGGCAGGTCGAACGGCTCGGCGATGGCGGCGGCGACGAAGGCCTGCAAGCGACTCTCCGCGCTGCCGGGGCCGAGCGGCAGGGGCAGTTGCTCGATGACGATGCGCGCTTGGGGGTCGACCACCTGATGGCGTACCCCGTCGCTTTCCACGAAGCGCGTGCGCAGGCTCTCATGGCGCGCCAGCAGTGCGTCGAAGCTTGCCTGCAACGCTTGCACGTCGAGCGCGCCGCGCAGGCGCAGGGCGGTCGGCAGGTTGTAGGCGGTGCTGGTCGGGTCCAGCTCCCAGAGGAACCACTGGCGCTCCTGGGCGAACGACAACGGCACCTGGGCGAAGGCCTGGCGGGTTACCGGGATCGGCAAGCGGGCGACGTCGATGCCCTTGCTGAGCATCTGCCGGTACAGCGTCTTGCGCGGCGCGCTGGGCAGTTTGACGAAACGCTCGATCAGCTCGGACAGGGCTTTGCTTTGCATCATTGGGTCTCCAGCTCATCGAGCAGGTCGAACAGGTCGTTCAGTTCGGTTTCGGTGGTGGCGGCAGCGGGCGCCGGCAGGCGGCGGGCGAAGTCTTCCAGGCTGGCGCTTTCGAACAGCGCCGCCAGCGGCGCCTCGATGGCCAGTTCCAGTTGCACCCGCGAGGTCACCTGGGTGGCCAGCAGGGAGTTGCCGCCCAGGGCGAAGAAGTTGTCGTCCAGGCCCACGCGCTCGGTTTTCAGCACGGCCTGCCAGATGCTGGCCAAAGCCTGTTCGAGGGCGCCGGTCGGGGCGCGGAAGCATTGCTGCGGGCCGCCCACTTCCAGGCGCGCCAGGGCCTTGCGGTCGAGCTTGCCGTTGGCGTTGCGCGGCATCCGTTCGAGCACCTGGTACAGGGCCGGAGCCATGTAGGCCGGCAGGCGTGCCTTGAGGAAGTCGCGCAGGGCGTCCAATGCGCCGGGGCCGGCGGCGCCCGGCGCATCGAGGGTGAGGAAGGCCACCAGGCGCTTGCCCAGGGCGTGCTCGGCGACGATCACCGCCGCTTCGCGGACGCCGTCGAACTGGCCGATCTGCGCTTCGATCTCGCCCAGCTCGATGCGGTAGCCGTTGACCTTGACCTGCTGGTCGACGCGGCCGAGGTACTCCAGCGCGCCGTCCTCCTTGCGCCGGCGCGCCAGGTCGCCGGTCTTGTACAGGCGCTCGCCCGCTTGCAGGGCGAAGGGGTTGGGCACGAACACCGCCACGCTCTTGGCCGGGTCTGCGCAGTAGCCGCGGCCCACGCCGACGCCGGCCACGCAGAGCTCGCCGACCGCGCCGTCGGGCACCGGGTCGAGGTAGTCATCGAGCAGGTACAGGCGGTTGTTGTCGGTGGGGTAGCCGATGGGGATGTGGGCGCGCGTGGTGCTGGCCGCGTCGATGCGGAAGAACGCCACGTCGTCCGAACACTCGGCCGGGCCGTAGGCGTTGACCAACGGGATGCACGGGTAGCGCTGCAACCAGGCGGCGGCGGTTTCGGCCGGCAGCGCTTCGCCGGTGGGCAGCAGCCAGCGCAGCGCGGGCAGCTCGGCCTGGGTCTCTTCGAGCAGGGCCTGGATCAGCGCCGGGACGATCTCCAGCACGCTGACGCCGCGCTCGCGCACCTGGCGCAGCAGTTCGCTGGGGTGGCGCGACACGGCATCGGGGAAGATGCGCACCTGGGCGCCGCACAGCAGGGCGGTGAGGAACTGCCACACGGAAATGTCGAACGACTGCGAGGCGGTCTGGGCGATGACGTCGCGCTCGTCCAGTTGCAGGTACGGCAGCTTGCTCAGCTGGTTGTTGAGCATGCCGGCCTGCTCGACCATCACGCCCTTGGGCTGGCCGGTGGAGCCGGAGGTGAAGATCACGTAGGCCAGGCTGTTGGGCGCGCTGTACACCCCCGGGCGGCCATCGCCGGCGCCGAGGGCTTCGAGTTCCTCCCAGACCAGCAGGCGCACCGGGTGCGCGACGCCGGCCAGCAACTGCTCGGCGCGGGCCTTCTGCCGCGCGGTGCAGAGCAGGGCCGGGGTGCGGCTGCGGGCGAGGATGTCGCTCAGGCGCTCGTCAGGATGGCTGGGGTCGAGCGGCAGGTAGCCGGCGCCGGCCTTGAAGGCGCCGACGATGCCCGCCAGCAGCGCCAGGCTGCGATCGGCCAGCAACGCCACCGCCTGGTCCTGGCCGACGCCCTGGGCAAGCAGGGCCTGGCCGACACGGTTGGCCTGGCGGTCGAGTTCGCGGTAACTCCACTGCTGTTCGTCGCAGGCCGCGGCGATGGCCTGGCCACGGCGCTCGACCTGGGCTTCGAACAGCTCGACGAACGAGCGGTCGAGGGCATGCGCGGCGGCGCTGTGGTTGTGTCGCAGGGCGAAGGCGTGTGGGTCGCTCGGCGCTGGGCGGGTGACCTCGCGCAGCGGTCGGTGCAGTTGTTCGGGCAGGCGCTCCAGGTAGGCCTGGAACTGCGCCAGCAGGCTGTCCATGATGGCGCGGTCGAAGTAGCGGGTGTCGTAGGACAGGTGCAGGCCCAGTTGTTCGCCGGGGTAGACCACCACGGTGATGGGGTAGTTGGTGTGGGTGCGCGACGACTCCGAGACCACGCCCATGTCGCGCGCGTCGCTGCCCACCGAAGCGTCCAGCGGCGCGTTCTCGAACACGAACAGGCTGTCGAACAGCGCCTGGCCCGTGGGCAGTTCGCTGCAGGCCTGGATGCGCACCAGCGGCAGGTAGTCGTATTCGCGCAGCGACACGTTGCTGTCGAGGATGGCGTGCAGCCAGTCCAGGGTGGACACGGCCTGTTCCGGGGTCGGCATCTGCACGCGCAGCGGCACGCTGTTGATGAACAGGCCGACGGTGTCCTGCATCTCGGGCATGTGCGCCGGGCGCCCGGACACGGTCACGCCGAAGACGATGTCCTGGGTGCGGCTGTAGTGGTGCAGGGTCAGCGCCCAGGCCGCCTGGACGAAGGTGTTGACCGTCAGCCGGTGGCGGTTGGCGGCGTCCAGCAGGCGCGCGCTGTGTTCGCCGCTGAGCCAGGTGTAGTTGTCGTCGATGCGCGAGTGCGCCGCGCCGCTGACCTGGGGGCGGTCGGTGGGCAGCGGCGTGGCCTGCTCGAGGCCGGCCAGCTGTGCGCGCCAGAAGGCTTCGGCGGCCTCCGGGTCCTGGGCTTGCAGCCACTCGATGAAGTGCCGGAAGCGGTACGGCGTGCGCAATTGGCTGGGGCGTCGTTCGCGCGCGGCGTGGTACAGCTCGAAGAAGTCGGCCATCAGCAGCGAGCGGCACCAGGCGTCGATGAGGATGTGGTGGTTGCTCATGACGAAGCGGTGGCTGTGGTCGGCGAGCTTGATCAGCTGGAAGCGGATCGGCGGCTCGCGGCCCAGGTCGAAGCCGGCTTCGCGCTCCTCGCGCAGCAACTCGAGGATGTGCGGTTCGGCCTGCTCCAGCGGCAGGTCGCTGAGGTCGAGCAGCTTGACCTGTACCGGCGTGTCGCGGTGGATCACCTGCAACAGCTCGCCGCCCGTGTTCCACAGGAACGAGGCGCGCACCGCTTCGTAGCGCTGCACCACCTGCTGCCAGGCCGCGTCGAACAGGGCGTAGTCCAGCGGTTCGCGGATGGTGTAGCACTCCTGCATGAAGTAGATGCCCGAGTGCTGCTCCAGCAGGGTGTGCACCAGCAGGCCTTCCTGCATGGGCGACAGCGGGAAGATGTCGTCGATGTTGCGCGCCGGCATCGGCAGGGCGTCGAGCTGGGCCTGGCTGAGCGGGGCGAGGGGGAAGTCCGACGGGGTCACGCCATGGTGCTCGCCGTCGGCGCAGTGGGCGATCACGGCGAGCAGTTCGCTCTGGCACAGCTGCGCCAGGGCCTCGATGTGCGCGGGTTCGAACATCGCCTCGCTGAAGGTCCAGGCCAGGTTCAGGCGGCCGTCGAACACCTGGCCGTTGACCGTCAGCCAGTTGCCCAGCGGGGCGCTGGCGTGTTTCTCGTCGCCGACCGGGTCCGCACAGGGGGCGAACAGCGCGCCGGCCTCGGCGCTGAAGCTGCCGTCGAACTGGCCCAGGTAGTTGAAGGTGATGCGCGGCGTCGGCAACGCGGCCAGGCTGGCTTGCGCCTCGGCGCTGCCCAGGTGGCGCAGCGCGCCATGGCCCAGGCCGTTGTCGGGTACGCCGCGCAGTTGTTCCTTGATGGTCTTGATCGAGGCGGCGAGGTCTGCCTGGGGCGACAGGCGCACTGGGAACAGGCTGGTGAACCAGCCGACCGTGCGGGTCAGGTCCAGGTCGTCGAACAGCGCTTCGCGGCCATGGCCTTCGAGCTGTACCAGCACCTCGGGCAGGCCGCTCCAGCGCTGTACGGCGCGGGCCAGGGCGGTCAGCAGCAGGTCGTTGATGCGCGTGCGGTAGGCCGCGGGGGCTACTTGCAGCAACTGGCGGGTGTGCGCCTGGCTCAGCTGCGTGCCGACCGTGCGCGCGTCACGGGCCAGCAGGGGCGCGTCGGCCTTGGCGCCGGGCAGGTCGGCAGCGAGGCCATTCAACTGCCCCTGCCAGTAGGCCAGTTCCGCCTCGGCGGCCGGGCGTCGGGCGTGCTGGCGCAGGTGTTCGCCCCAGGCCTTGAAGGCGCTGGTCTTAGCCATTGGCCGTGGCGCCTGGCCGGCTTGCAACTGGCCGTACACCTGTTGCAGGTCGTCGAACAGGATGCGCCACGACACGCCGTCGACCACCAGGTGGTGGATCACCAGCAGCAGGCGTTGGCTGCCGTCGGCGCGGGTCATGAGTACGGCGCGCAGCAGCGGCCCGTGGGCCAGGTCGAGGCTGCGCTGGGCGTCGTTGGCGAGCGCCAGTTGCGCGTCTGCGTCGGCCACTTCGGCCTGCCACAGCAGGTTGGCGTCGGCGTCGAGGGCGGCGTGTTGCGCTTGCCAGCCGTCGGTGCCTTCGGTGAAGCGCAGGCGCAGGGCGTCGTGGTGCGCCACCAGGGCATGCAATGCCTGGGCGAGCAAGGCAGGGTCCAGCGGTGCGCCGGGTTCGAGCATCACCGACTGGTTCCACTGCGCCCGCTCGCTCAAGGCACTGGCGAAGAACGCTTGCTGGATCGGCAGCAAGGGCGCTGCGCCCGTGACCGGTCCCTGGTCGAGCGGTTGGCTGTCGGTGGCGATACTGGCCACCTGGGCCAGGGCCTGGATGGTCTGCTGCTTGAACAGGTCTTTGGGGGTGAAGTGGATGCCGGCCTGGCGCGCGCGGCTGACCACCTGGATCGACAGGATCGAATCGCCGCCCAGCTCGAAGAAGTTCTCGTCGATGCCGATCCGCTCGCGGTTCAGCGAGGCCTGCCAGATGGCGGCGAGGCGCTGTTCCAGCTCGCTGCGCGGCGCCAGGTAGCCGCGCGGGCCGCCCTGGCTGTCGAGGGCGGGCAGGGCCTGACGGTCGAGCTTGCCGTTGCGGGTCAGCGGCAGGGCGTCGAGCAACAGGTAGTGGGCCGGGACCATGTAGTCGGGCAGCACCCGTTGCAGTGCCTCGCGCAGGGCGTGGGGCGACTGCGCCTGGGCCGGTGCCAGGTAGGCCACCAGTTGCGTGCCATGCGCGCCGGGCTGGGCCAGTACCGCCGCCTCGACCACGCCGGGCTGGCGCAGCAGCTGGCTTTCGATTTCGCCCAGCTCGATGCGCAGGCCGCGGATCTTCACCTGGTGGTCGATGCGGCTCAGGTAGTCCAGGCCCGCATCGAGGCGGCGACGGGTCAGGTCGCCGGTGCGGTACAGGCGTTGCCCGGCCGCGCCGAAGGGGTCGGGCACGAAGCGCTCGGCGGTCAGCGCCGGGCGCTGGTGGTAGCCGCGGGCGAGGCCTGCGCCGCCCAGGTACAGCTCGCCTGGTGTGCCAGGCGGGCAGGGTTGCAATTGGCCGTCGAGGACCCAGGCCTGGGCGTTGTCGATGGGGCGGCCGATGGGGGCGATGGGGCCGTCGATGGCGCGTTCGATCGTCTGGTGGCAACTGTCGATGGTCGCTTCGGTGGGGCCGTACAGGTTGACCACCTGGCCGTCGAAGCGCGCGTGGATCTGCGCCACCAGCTCCGCGCCCAGCGCTTCGCCGCCCAGCAGCAACAGGCGCAGGCCGGCCAGTTGCGCCGGCTCGGCCTGGGGCAGCAGGGCTTGCAGCAGCGAAGGCGCCATCTGCAACACGCTGATGCCTTCGGCCTGCACCTCCTGCCAGAGCAGCGACAGGTCCTGGCCCAGGGCGGGGCTGGCCAGCACCAGTTCGGCGCCCTGTTGCAGCGGCAGCCAGAACTCCCATACCGAGGCGTCGAAGCTGAAGGCGGTCTTTTGCAGCACGCGGTCATCGGCGTGCAGTTGCAATGCGCCCTGCATCCAGGCCATGTGGTTGCTCAGCCCGCCATGACGCACCTGCACGCCTTTGGGCTGGCCGGTGGAGCCGGAGGTGTAGATGAGGTAGGCCAGGTGTTCGGAGTCGACCGGCCGCTGTGGCGCCTGGGTGCTGTAGGCGTCGAGGTCGGCCACGGCCACCGCCTGTACGCCCTCGGGCAGGGGGAAGCCGGCGGCTTGCTCGGGTTGCAGCAGCACCAGGGCCACGCCGCTGTCGCGCAGCATGTAGTCGAGGCGCTCGCGGGGGTAGCTCGGGTCCAGCGGCAGGTAGGCGCCACCGGCCTTGAGGATCGCCAGCAGGCCCACCACCTGTTCGACGCTGCGCTCCAGGGCCACGCCCACGCGCACTTCGGGGCCGACGCCCAGGGCCATCAGCCGGTGCGCCAGCTGGTTGGCGCGGCGCTCCAGTTCGGCATAGCTCGATGTGACGCCCGAGCAGCGCACGGCGATGCGCTCGGGGGTTCGGGCGGCTTGCGCGGCGACTTGCAGGTGCACGGCGGGCAGGGTGTCGTGGTCGTGCTGTGGGCCGTGGGCGGCGGCGCGTACGGCATCCTGTTGCGCGGCGTCGAGCATGTCCAGCTCGCCCAGCGCCTGCTGCGGATCGCGCAGCAGGGCGTCGAGCAGGTTCGACCAGTGGCCGGCCAGCGCGGCGATGCGCGCGGGGGTGAACAGCGTGGCGTCGTATTCGAGGCAGGCTTCGATGTTGCGCGCGCTGTAGGCGACGTCCAGCGACAGGTCGAACTTGGCCTGCTGCTGGCCCAGGGGCAGAAAGTCCAACGCCAGGTCGGCGAAGCGCAGGGGGCCGCCGTCGGCACCGGCCACGCGCCAGTTGAACAGGGTCTGGAACAGCGGGTTGGCCTGGGTGCTGCGTTGCAGGTGCAGTTGTTCGAGGATCAGCTCCACCGGGTGGTCGGCGTGTTCCAGGGTGGCCAGGGCATGGCGGCGCACGCCGTGCAGGAAGTCCAGGGCGGGCTGGCTCGGGTCCAGGCGCGCGCGGAAGATCTGGCTGCTGACGAAGTAGCCGACCAGCGCTTGGGTCTGCGCCTGGTTGCGGCTGGCGTTGGGCACGCCGACGGTGAAGTCGCTCTGCCCGGCGTGGCGCCCCAGCAGCAGTTGCCAGGCGCCAAGCAGCACGCCGAAGGGGGTCAGGCCCTGGGCCTGGCAGAAGGCGTTGAGGCGCTCGACCTGGGCCGGCGCCAGGTGCAGACGGTGAGTGGCGGCCAGGGGCGCACGGCTGTCGTCGCGCGAGTGGTCGGTGGGCAGGTGCAGCGGCTCCAGGCTGTCACCCAGGTAACCTTGCCAGTAGGCGGCGGCCTGGTCGTGGGCGGCGCTGCGGGGGTAGTCCTCGCGCTGCCAGCGGGCGTAGTCGGCGTACTGGATAGCCGGGCGTTGCAGGGGCTGGCCCTGGTAGGCGCGGGCCAGGTCCTGCATGAGGATCGGGTTGGACCAGGCGTCGGAGACGATGTGGTGCATGTTCAGCAGCAGCACGTGGCGCTGCGCCGACAGGGCGATCAAGGTGGCGCGGATCAGCGGCGCCTGGCCCAGGTCGAACGGCGTGCCGGCTTCGTCGAGCAGGCAGCGTTGCAGGCGCGCTTGTCGGCTTTCGTCGTCGAGGTCGCGCAGGTCCTGGCGGTGCAGGTGCAGGCGCGCGTGCGGGTCGACCATCTGCTGCGGCTGGCCGTCGACTTCGAGGAAGCGCGTGCGCAGGATGTCGTGGCGCTCGATCACCTGCTGCAGAGCCGCCTGCAGCCGCTCGGCGTCCAGCGCGCCGTCGAGTTGCAAGGCGCGCGGCAGGTTGTAGGCCGAGCTCTGCGGGGCGAACCGTTGCAGGAACCACAGCCGCTGCTGGGCGAAGGACACCGCCTGCGGCGCCTGCCCGGCCGCAGCCGCGATGACCGGCGCAGGGCCTTGTTCGTCGGCCAGCAGCAGGGCCAGCAAGTCGTCGTCGGAAGGGGGGAGCTGTGCAGTGGTCATCGGGTTCGTCGCCGTCGGCAGAGGAATTGGGCAGTACCGAGGAAGACGAAGGACGGGCGGGGGTATTTACAGGTGGGGGTGCGGTCTGGAGGGCCGGCCAGGCTCGGGCGGCGTGCATGGCTGATGGATGAGATCGCAGGCTTGGGCCGGCTGCGCTGTCCATCGCGGCGGTCGGGGCGTCGATCTCGCTACGCTTACAACTCGCGCGCCACACGGAAACTCAACCAGTCCCCACGCCGCTCGGTATGGCGATAGTTGCGGTTGCCCGAGCGCGAGAAGATCGGCGCTTCGGTCCAGTCGTTGCCACGGATCATGCGCACCACGCAGTCACCTGCTTTCCAGGCGCTGCCGTCGCTCGGGGCGCCTTCGTAGGTGTCGTTCTGGCAGTCGGCGGTCCATTCGTAGACGTTGCCGTGGGCGTCGTAGATGCCGAAGGCGTTGGGTGCGTAGCTGCCGGCCGGGGCGATGTAGCTGAAGCCGTCTTCGGGGCCATAGGTGTTGGCGTGCTGGGCGATGCTGTAGGGCTTGCCCGGGTCGCGCGGGAACGGCTGCGGGCCGGTGCTGCCGCCGCGCGCGGCGTATTCGCGTTCGGCTTCGCTGAGCAGGCGGTAGTGCTGGCCGGTCTTCTTCGACAGCCAGGCGGCGTAGGCCTCGGCTTCGCTGTAGTTCATGCACACCGCCGGGTAACGGGCGGCGTCGTGGCTTTTGTATTCCTTGGTTTCGCTGTAGCGCGGGACCCCGGCGATGCACTCGCGGCCGGGGCGGTCGTCGCCGCTGGGCATCTTGTAGCCAGTGTCGGCGAGGTAAGCCTGCCATTGGCCGTTGAGCACCTGGAAGCGGCTGACGGCGAAGGGCTTGGCGAAGGTCACCGTGTGCAGCGGACCTTCGTCGTCTTCACGGCCCTGTTCGCCGTCGGGTGTGCCCATGGTGAAGCTGCCCGCCGGCAGCACGACCATTTCCGGGCAGCCGGGCTTGCAGTCGGTGAAGACCTCGCCGGCTTTGCTGGGCGCTGCCTGGGACCAGGGCGCCAGGGCGCAGAACAGGGCGCCGAGGGCGACGCGGGAGAGGGCGGTGCAGAAGGGCAGGGTCATGAGGCGAGGGGTTCCCGAAACGTGGAAGCGATGGGCGATGCGCAGCGCGGCAGCAGCGACGCACCTGGCGTTGGCGTTGTCTGGGAGGACGAGTGGACGGCGGGGGGATTTAACGGGCGAGTAGCCGTGCGCAGGGTGTTTCGCTCCGGGCCTGGGATAGGCCGTGCAGGTAGTGTCGGGCCAGCACTACCGAGGTTGGCCTGCGGTAGGTAGTGGCAGCACTGCTGACGAGGCCTGTCTGCGGCGGGCAGTGGGGCAGTGCTGCCAAGATCGGTCGCAGCGTCGACATAGGCCTTGGCCGCTAGGCAGTGCGCCGAAACGGGCTCAAAGCCCGAGTTCCGACAAACCTGGATGGTCGTCCGGACGACGCCCCAACGGCCAGCGGAACTTGCGCTCGGCTTCGCTGATGGGCAGGTCGTTGATGCAGGCGAAGCGGCGGTGCATGAGGCCGTCTGCGGCGAACTCCCAGTTCTCGTTGCCATAGGAACGGAACCAGTTGCCCGAGTCGTCGTGCCATTCGTAGGCGTAGCGTACGGCGATGCGGTCGTCGGCGAAGGCCCAGAGCTCTTTGATCAGGCGGTAGTCGAGTTCCTTGCGCCACTTGCGGGTGAGGAAGGCTTTGGCTTCTTCGCGGTTGCTGACGAATTCGACGCGGTTGCGCCATTGGGTGTCGGGGGTGTAGGCCAGCGACACCTTTTCCGGGTCGCGTGAGTTCCAGCCATCTTCGGCGAGGCGGACTTTCTGGGTGGCGGTGTCGTGGGTGAAGGGGGGCAGGGGCGGGCGGCTTTCGATGGGCATGTCGGGCTCCGGGAGCGATGCGATGAGTGTCGTGGGAGATGACCATGCCACAGCGAGTGGCGTTCCGGCTTACCCGCGATGGGCGGTGGCGTCCATTGACGGACAGGGCTATGCAGGATTCTCCAGCCGAGCCAGACGTGGTGAGGGCGGCCCGACCCGCGTTCGGACCCGCCAGCGATATTCGGCAACTCCTGGCGGGTCAGGCGTCGTAGTGGTGCCGCAGCCGTTACGGCCGAAACAGGCCGCCGCTACGCTCACTTTTGGAGAACAGGCCCTATCAGTCCATCAATCGTCACGCCTGGCGGCATGCAGGGCTCCAAGGTATGTCTCAAAACGTTTCAGTCGCCCTGCGAACCTGAACTAACCTCTCCCCAGCGCAATCCTTCTCTATGCGCATTCCGCACCCGCCCGATGGACCGGTTCCTCCACACCGGCCGTCACTCCCCGATCGCCGAACGACAAGGAACTGCCGTGACTACGACCACCTACCCCGACTACCGATGCCGACCCGGCCCGTTGCATTCGATCCTGTTAGGCGGCAGCGTCCCGCTGTTCCTTGGCGCCTTGTTGAGCGACATCGCCTACAACAACACCTTCCAGATCCAGTGGGCCAACTTCGCCGCCTGGCTGATCGCCGGCGGCTTGCTGTTCGCAGGCCTGGCGTTGCTGTTCGCGCTGGGCAACCTGATCCGTGCCGAGCACAAGGGCGGCCGCCCGGTGCTGTACTTCATCCTGTTGCTGGTCACCTGGGTGCTGGGCCTGGTCAACGCCTTCGAGCACGCCAAGGACGCCTACGCCGTGATGCCTGCGGGCCTGATCCTCTCGGCCATCGTCGCCGTGCTGGTGCTGATCACCGCCTGGCTAGGCCTGAGCAATCTACGCAGCGACCTGCGCACGGGAGACGCCCGATGAAAACCCTAGGCGCACTGACCACCCTCAGCGTGGCGCTGCTGCTCAGCGCCTGCGGCGGCGAAGCCGACAGCACCCTGGCCCGCGGCCCCGACCCGAAACTGCCCGAGCCGCAGCGCGGCCTGCTGCCGAGCATGAAGATCGCCGAGCCCCAGGCTTGGGGCGAGCAGAAACCCACGGTGCCGGACGGTTTCAGCATCACCGCGATCGCCACCGACCTGAAGATTCCGCGCCAGACCCTGGTGCTGCCCAACGGCGACATCCTGGTGGCCGAAGGCCGCGGCGGCAACGCCGCCAAGCTCAAGCCCAAGGACGTGATCGCCAGCTACATCAAGGCCAAGGGCAACACCCAGGTCAAAGGCGGCAACCGCCTGACCCTGCTGCGCGACGCCGACGGCGACGGCACCTACGAGACCAAGACCGTCTTCGCCGAAAACCTCAACGCCCCCTACGGCCTGGCCTTCTATAACGGCAACCTGTACGTCGCCAACCAGGACGCCGTGGTGCGCTTCGCCTACCAGGACGGCCAGACCCAGGCCAGCGGCGCGCCGACCAAACTGGTCGATCTGCCTTCGGCGATCAACCACCACTGGACCAAGGCGATGACCATCAGCCCCGACGGTCGCTATCTGTACGTCGGCATCGGCTCGAACAGCAACATCGGCGAGCGCGGCATGGAAGTGGAAATCGACCGCGCGATGATCTGGCAGATCGACGCCGCGACCGGGATGCACAAGCCCTACGCCACCGGCGTGCGCAACCCTACGGCACTGACCATCCAGCCAGAAACCAATCAGTTGTGGGCGGTGGCCAACGAACGCGACGAGCTGGGGCCGGACCTGGTGCCCGACTACCTGACCTCGATCCAGGAAGGCAAGTTCTACGGCTGGCCGTATGCCTACTGGGGCCAGAACGCCGACAAGCGCGTGCAGCCGTTCAAGCCGGAAATGGTCGACATCGCCACCAAACCGGACTACAGCCTGGGCTCGCACGTTGCGGCACTGGGCGTGGACTTCTCCATTCCGGAGATGGGTACGCAGTTCGCCAATGGCGCCTTCGTGGGCGAGCACGGCAGTTGGAACCGCGACAACCCGGTGGGCTACAAGGTGATCTTCGTGCCGTTCGCCAACGGGCAGCCGTCGGGTGAACCGGTGGACTTCGCCACCGGGTTCCGCGGTGAAGACGGCAAGACCCGTGGCCGGCCGGTGGGCGTGACGGTGGACCCGAAAGGGGCGTTGATCATTGCCGACGACTTGGCCAATACGATCTGGCGGGTAACCCGGAATCGGTGATCCTGGTTCAGGGCGGTTAGCCGCCCTGCAGCCTCGGTGCGTCGGCCCTTATACAGCTGCCGCTGCTTGTGTGACGGCGAGTGAGTGATAGACCCTACCTACCTGGTTGGGTACCCACGCACGTGCAGCAGGGGTACGTACGTGCAGGGGGGACGCAAGTTGTGTTGTTGGCACGCTCACTGACCGGCTGTCGCAACGTCATCGACCTCAACACGAAGAGCGTTGCGTGTACCTCGGCATCAGGTCGATCTGCAACTGGGACAGGCGCGAACCTAACGACCGACGGGTCTTTTGAAAGTTACTTTCCCATGTTTGCACAGACGGTGATGTTGTTTCGCTGGTGTGTGGTGGCCGTTGTCAAATCACCGGATTGAAGATTGAGAGCACTGCAGATTGCAGGCTCTAACACCCGATAATGGCCAGTGTGCTGAATTTTGAAACGTTTCACATTCTGGCGCCTTCGTACACGCGATATTCCACGCTCGCCGAGGCGTCTGATTCCTTGACGCAAGCATCCAAGCCAAGGTGTTTCGGGGCAATTGCTTAGCGAACGTCTTTTCTCCAGGCCGGCAATGCCTTGTCGGAACTGCTGATAGCCGCGTACCAGAAGAACATGGACAACAGCTTCTTCGGCCTGACCAACTACACTGCCGCCACGCAGCAGCTGCTGATCGAATACGGCGCCACCGGCCTGCACCTGACCGAACACAGCCGTGGCACCATGACCGGCGGCAACGCCCGGCAGACGCTATACAACACGCCGGGCACTGCGGGCATGCTGAGCAAGACCACCGTGAACAACTATGGCGGTGCGTTCAACGTGTACACCGCCGATGAACAGCTGGCCTACCTGCAGAACCGCGCAAGCGTCACCGATCCAGAACAGCGTGCCAACATGGTGCTCAAGTACCAGGTGCACAACAACGATCCGGTGGGCCGTTGGTTCTTCATGGGCAACAATCCCGGCACCGGTGGCGTTATTCCGAAAGACAGCAACGTGTTCAAGGAGTTGGCCAACGTCTTCACGGGCGCCACCACCGTGCACAGCTGTTACGGCAGCGGCGCATCGGCTTGTGCGCGCTACTGGAGCAACCCCAGCATTCCCCTGCTGGTACCCGTCACCCCGCGTAAAGAAGGAGATTGAGCATGCGTTACAGACTGCTCGTACTGGCCGTGTTGTTGAGCTCCCTCGTCACCGCCTGCACCGAAGATGCGTTCAAACCGCCGAAACCGGACATCGAGCAGTGGCACAAACCGGGTGCGAGCAAAGCCGATGTTCGGAATGCAATGTTCGCCTGCGGCGAACCCAATGCCGCGGGCTTCGACCAGAAGGCAACCTTGCAGGAGCGCGCGGAACGCTTCACGTGCATGAAGCGCGCAGGCTTTACCCGCCGCGATGGCTTCGACGTGTGCGCGCTACCCGACGCGCAGTCGTTGCCGGCCTGCTAGGCGAAACCATGACGTGGCAAACCCGTTCTTTCGCCAAGGAGTTATCGCAATGAAAATCTCAAGGACAGTGTTGTTGAAATCGGGCCTGTGTGTGGCGCTGCTATCAGGGCTGGGCGGCTGCGTGACCATGTCGGGCGTGTACACCGTGACGGCCCAGGATGCCTCGGGCAAGCCGATCCCGAAACTCGGCAAGATCGTTGCCGAGGGCCGGCACATCTACACCGCGCGTAACGCCATGTGCAGCATCGCACCCGACGCCACGGTGATCATCCGTAACGCCGATACCGGTGAAGAGCTCAAGAGCGAAAGCCCTCACCACTGCTGATTACATCGGAGGGGCGTTCATGAGAGCACGACTGATCCTCGGTTTGGCCGTGGCCGTGAGTGGCTGCGGCCACCTCTCCAACATCCGCGCGTTCTCCACCGATTACCTAGAACCCAGCGCCGGTGAGATCGCACGCCTGCGCGTGGTCACCAACGGCATGGTGCGCGGCGTACCCGCCAGTGACTGCATCGACTGGCGTGTGCCAGGCGCCGGGGTGATGGCGGTGGCCAAGTCCGGATTCGCCGACCGCAACAACGGGCGCAGCCTGGGTATGCCCGCGGGGAGTTGGCGCCTGGATGAACCGAACTTGGCCAGTGCCGAACTCAAGGTGCCGGCGGGCAAACCCTTCACCCTGAATTTCCTGAGTGAAGGGTACGGCTCGGCAGGCCGGTCGCGCAGTTGCCGACAGTCGTATCGCTTCGTGCCCAAGGCCGGGCAGGACTATGAGGTGGTCTTCTACGAGGCCGGCGGGTGTGTGGTGGCGTTGCGGCGGTTGTACGAGGAGGGCTGGACAGAGGCCGGGCCTATGGAAAAGGCAGGGCTTTGCCGGATGACGGACGCGCTTTAGCACCTCATGGCGGGCGAAGCGCTCGATATGCCTCGCCTGAACAATCCAATACCACGTCGTCAGTCCGTCGGGCTGAACGTCCCTTTGCTCGTGCGGTTCTCAAATGGAACATCCAGTGAGTTGCGTAGGGGTTCAAGATGACGATCACCATCAACAGCTATACCACCGTGAAGAAACGCGAGCGCGTGCCGCACGACATCTTCGCCCACTACTGGCGCGACGTGCACGGCCCGCTGTGTTCGCGGTTGCCGGGGTTGGGCCTGTACATCCAGCACCATTTCTCGCGTAACCAGGACGCGCATCTGTGGCCGCTGGCCGAAGGCGTGAGGGAGATCGCGGATTACGAACTCGATGGCGGCGTGGAAATCGGTTTCAAGTCCGCCGACCAGCAGGCGCGTTTCAAAGAGGCCAGCCCTTTGCTGTTTTCGGACGAGCAGAACATGTTCGAAGAGACGCTGGCGTACGACCTGCCGCAAGGGTCGCTGATGGTGGAGAACCGGTTGCAGGACGAGCGGCTCAATGGGCTGGACCACGCCGACCGCATCCATGTGCACCTGAGCCCGCGACAGGGATTGGAGGCTCTGCACGCTTACGTGCGCGACGAACTGGCACCCGTGTTGGCGGCGGATACTTCGGTGCTGAAAGTGCAACTGCACCTGTGCGCGCCGTTCGAAAACGACGGCAACCATCCACCGGCGCCGGATGTGGCGCATACGGCGACGCAGGAGCGGACGGAACTGGTGGTGATGGAAGTGGCGTTCGGCAACCCGGTGGCGCGGCGCCGGTTCTTCGAGAGCGAGGCCTTCAAGAACACCTTGGCGGATCAGGCTCGGCATATAGGTTCGCTGAAAGCGTTCGCCGTGAGTGGCGTGTACAAGTACGTGGTCGATGGCGAAATGACTACGGCCGGGCTGCGCGGAAGCCGGGCGGCGGAGTTGATCGAGTATCTGGGGGCGGTCAATCAGTTGGAAAGTGAGGTGGTGGCGGTTTTCAAGAATCTTGAGGCTGCACGGTAGACCGGTCTATGCAGAACAGGCTCGGCGCATTTCTTCTGGAGATGAGACGGGCCTAATGCCGAAAAATCTAGAAAGACTTGTGTTTCGGGAGCCTCAGGCTGCCTTTTATAGGCCTCGATGCTACTTCCAAGTGAGTCCCCTACATGAGCGGGCATCTGAGAGTTTCGCGAGTGGCCGCGCTTAAGAAGTAGAGGGTTCGGATACTTCCCAGTTGCTCCTAGTAGCAGCAACCAAAGCATCCCAGTCATCGGGAGGATTACCCCGGCCAAGCATTTTCTCGAGCACGGCATAGGGATCGGATTTGCTGCCTGCCGACCTGAGGGTGTTTTCGTCATTGACCCATGCGTAGACAATCACTCTGGATTTCGAGTCGTAGCGAAAGAACAGCCGGAACCGCCTGCCGATCTTTGCCCGTCGCCAATGGCGGTAGGCTGCTCCCAGTGTGTTGCCCTGGCGGAACTCGTCGCGTGCCGGATCCTCGGGCACTACATTCAGGATCAATTGGCTCAGGGCTCGAAACAGTTTGACGTTGGCGTTGCTTTCGAAGCTTTGCGGGTCATTTTTTTCGGCCCTTGCGGCAGCTTCTTGCAACTTACGCAACTGTGCGATCACACCTTCATGGAACAACAGTGTCCAGCCGTGTCGCTGCATCAAAGCGCAACCTCACCGTCTATCTCGTCATCCAGATTTACACTGCAGCCTGCGTTGGAGAGCATGCTGTACGCCAGATCCTCTGGCAAAGCTGAGAGATTGCGCCCGCTGCGCATATCAGCCTCAAGCAAACCCAGAAATGCACCTATGGCGGGGTCTTCGTGAATAGTTTCCACACGGCTGACCACCACCTCACCATCGCGTATATCGAATGCGATCTTGCCACCGGTATCGAGGCCTAGTAGCTGGCGAACGGATTTGGGAAGCGTGATTTGACCTTTTGAGGTCAAGGTGGCGATTTCATAGATGGCAGGCATGAGCATTCTCCTGGATATGCTCGGTAGATGGTAAGGAAATATCCTTACCTGATCAATCCCTGATCTTGCTGATGAGTACAGGCCAATGGCGATGGCGGGTAGTAGTCCACCAGAGTCGATGCATCACTCCCTGGGGCATCGTCATTGGCTGATAGCAGGATGCTGTACTTAGCTTTTGAAACCGCCAGTCTTGGTCACGATAAGCACAACCGCAGCAATGCGCTCGGCGCAGGCGTAGGTTTCGAACTCCAGCTCTTCCCCAAACACATCTGGATCGACTTCGCGATACGACCAGGTGAACCCTGGCTTGTCGACCAGAGGCTGAGCGCTTTCCAGGAACAGATCTGTGCCGTCCACCCAAGGAGTGCCTGTGTAGAGGAGGAGGGTGCCACCGGGCGTCAAACGGTCCAGTGCTTGCTCGACGATACGCACGGCCAGCTCCGACCCCAGTCGATCCCCGCCATGGCGGTAAGCGCGCTTTTGCGTGTCCTGCATGTACGGCGGGTTGGCGACGATCAGGTCGAACTGGCCTGACGCACCGCTCAACAGATCGCTATACCGAGGCAAAACGTTTTCGGTCTGCGCCAAGGCCGCATTGACGGCCGTGAAACGCAGCGCGGTCGGATTGATGTCCAGCGCCTGCACCTGAGCGTCAGGCCTGGCGTGGGCGATCACGATGGCGCCTGCGCCGCTGCCCGAACCGATGTCCGCCGCAGTATGTATGGGGTGGGTCGAGGTGCGCAGATGCGCTTCGATGGCCTGGGCGAAGCGGTAGGTGTCTGGGCCGAAGAAGACCGAATCGCGCGCAGTGGTCGGGAAGCCCGAGTGGACGAAGAGCAGCTCGCCCAAGCTCGAATAGCGCACCGTGCTGATCCAGTGGTCGCCCTGGGCGCGGATGACTCCGCTTTCCCGCATCGCTTCAGCTTCGACGCCAGGCAGCACTTGCGTTTCGAACGGACGGTTCCAGCCGAACACATCCCGCAGGTCGCGCCCTTGGCGGTTCTGCACCCTTTCGTTGTTGCGCTGATGGGTCAGTGGCGTGACGGTCGTGAATCGGTAGTTGTCTGCCAGCAACGTGCGGCCCATCCGTAGCAATGCCAGATCATGGGCGCGCTCTTCAGACATGGCAGCCTCATCCATGGCTGCCTGGGTATCGAGTGGACTCATACCGCCAACGATCCTTCCGCAAGTTTACGGGCGTACACACGCGTGGCGCTCAATCCTTCAGGCGTCGCGTGATGTGCCGGTGACAACAGGTCGATCAACGCGTCCGTCGCCACCGCAGTGCGGGCTGACGCGGTCGTGGAAGCCGCATCGGCCGACAGGCGACGGCGGAACTGCGCACGGAAGGGGTTCTGCCGTCTGGCCGCATGCTCGTCGAGCCAATCCCCGGCGATCCAGTCGCGCAACAGCTGCATCTCATAGCCGTTGAACACGCCGAACATCGGCGCGCCCGGTCCGTCCATCAACTGCCAGAAGCGGCTGTCGGCCGGGTCCTGGTTGTGTTTGATCCAGCCTTTGTTCTCCAGCACCGTGAGGAATTCACGGCAGCGCCCGGGCACCGACAACCATTCATTGACCGTGCGCCCGTCGAGGCGGCAGTAGTCGGAATGCAGGTGCTGGCCGAAGGCGCGTTTGCGCTCCAGCATGTCTACGACTTCCTGCTCGAGGTCGAAGCCTTGGATCACGGCCTTGGTGCCCTTGCCCAGCTCGTTGAGCAAGTAACCTGCACGCATTCTGGCGATGAATTCGTCGCGCGTGTCATCCGTGGGCAGCAGGTCCAGCACGGTGTCCACCGCCTTGCGCGCATGGCCGGTGCTGGCGTTGTCGATGGTCACGTGAAGGGTGAAGTAATAGGGGTCGATGCCCAGCTCGTTCAGCTCGAACGAAGAGATGAGCAAGTGCAGCGGCAATTGCTCGTAACCCAGGTTGTAGCCGAGCAATTCGGGCAGGTATTCGTCACCCAGGTGACCGAGCGCCAGCTGGATGGCGCCTTGCACGTACAGCGCGTCTTCGAGCACTTCGGTCGGCGCGCAATCGTGGTCGGCCAGCAGCTTGCGGTAGAGCACGACATGGTTCAGGCCGGGGTCGCCGTCGCCGAGCTCTTCCAGATAGGTGCGGATCAGGTTGTGGTAGCGCCAGTCGCCAGCGTGGGACAGCGAGTTGTACAGCCAAGCGCCGTCGACCAGTTTGGTCGGGGCCACGTGCTGGAGGAAATACAGGGCGTGGGCTTTGCTGCCGAAGTATTGGCGGCCATTGCCGGCGTGCCGGCCGGCGAGGTATTCGCGGTAGGCGCAGGCGACGGTGTCGCCGTTGTCCTCGATCCAGGATGGCAGGTCGTCGAGGTTTTCGGGTAGGCCTTCGACTTCGTCGCCGAATCGTTTGGCTTGCATCAACTGCGCGTCGAGGAAGCCGCGCACCGGGGTCAGGTCGGTGTCGTGCGGGTGGCGCAAGAGGGCGTGGTAAACCGAAACGGGGGTACAGGCTTCCGGCGGCGTGGTGGCAGTCAGGCGTGGGGCGAGATTTCGCAGGGAAGTCATACGGGGCCTACACGGTTTTATGGTTTCTAAGTCGGAGGCAGGCCCGGCCGGATAAATTCCATGGGGTTTGCGTCGGGCTGACAGGTGGCGACGGGCCTGTCGAACGCGATGGCTGCCCCTGCTGCCGATCAGCAGGTATGCTGCCGGCACGCCGGAATCGCACGGTCACGGACGACGGCCTCACTCATAAGGAAATCCATGCGGGCGAAAATTCTGCTGTTGGCAATGTCATTGTCGTTGAGCGGTTGTTTCAGCACCCTGGGGCATTTGAGCGGGGAGCGGTGTGTCTACCACGGCACGCGGCTATCCTGGGTTTATGCGAACCATCCCAGCCTGTCGAACAACTGGCCCTTGCTGATCGATACGCCTTTTTCGGCTGTGCTGGATACAGTGCTGTTGCCTTACGACCTGACGGCGTTCCTGCCGGAAGGTATGGGCGGCGACCGCGAAGCCTGCGAGATCAGGCCATTGCGAGTCATGTGACGGGTCGCCAGGCGGAGCGGATGGCCTTTTCGTCGTCCACTTGAACGATCCAGGTGCCCATTCCCGGTCGCCGCAGCGACTTCCCATTGCGACACACCGCCTCTCGCCTTGCGCGTCCCGCCTGCAACTGCGGCACAGCCCTCGACACGCTGGATTTTCTTAGCCTCCAAAACACCGGTGCCGTTGGTTTTGCCCAGACGAAACCAGGACGCTGCGAGCACTCCCAACACACAGTCATCCGCTGGTCATGAATCGGACGGAAGGCATGCGGACTGTCTAAAGTTGTTACAAACAACGCTGATAACCCCTATGTCATTTCTACCCGCTACACCGTTCAAGGATCGAACTCATGACCCAGCGTCCCTCCAGCCGCATTACCCCTTCCGGTTTTTCGCGTTTCAGCGGGTTCGCCTTCATCCCGGTCGTGCCGGCCGTGGTCTGGCTACTCCTGCAATCGACCTCGACGGCCAACCTGCTGGCCTGCGCGGCACTGGTAGCGATCGGCCTGGGTGCCTGTGCCCTGAGCGCGTCCTCACAGCGCAACGCGCTGCAACAAGCGCTGGCACAGGCGCAGGCGGAGCAGTCGAAGGCGCACGCCGACAACGACACGGCCACCCGCGCACAGCTCGACGAAGTCCTGCTCGGCGCCATGCCCATCTGGGCCAAGCAAGTGGAAAGCTCCCGCCAGCAGACCGAAGAAGCCATCGTCAGCCTGGCGGATCGCTTCACCGGAATCGCCTCCCGCCTGCAGGAAACCGTACAGGCGTCGCAGCACGCAGCCGGCGAACTGGACGGGCAGGCTGCCGACGGCGCCCTCGAAGTGCTGGCGCGCAGCGACGGCGAGTTGAGCCAGGTGATCGATTCGCTCAAGACCACGCAAACCAGCCGTGACCAGACCCTGGCCCAGGTGCGCAGCCTGACCGCTTACACCGGCGAACTGCGCACCATGGCCGCCGATGTGGCGGCGATCGCCGCACAGACCAACCTGTTGGCGCTCAACGCGGCCATCGAAGCGGCGCGTGCCGGCGAGGCCGGTCGCGGCTTCGCGGTGGTGGCCGACGCGGTGCGCAGCCTGTCGAGCAAATCCAGCGAAACCGGCCAGCAGATGTCGGCCAAGGTCGACATCATCAACAACGCCATCACCCAACTGGTGCAGGCCGCTTCCAGCAGCGCCGACCAGGACAGCCATTCGGTGAGCGAGTCCGAACAGACCATCCAGGTGGTGCTCGCCCGCTTCCAGAGCATCACCGGGCGCCTGGTGGATTCTGCCGACCTGCTCAGGCAGGAAAGCCACGGCATCCGCGACGAGATGACCGAGGTGCTGGTCAACCTGCAGTTCCAGGACCGGGTCAGCCAGATCCTCAGCCACGTGCGCGACAACATGCACGCCCTGCACGAGCACCTCGTGCAAGCCAGGCAAACCCCCGACCAGCCGCTGGCCATCGACGCCCGGCAATGGCTGGCGCGCATGGAAACCACCTACGCCACCGAGGAGCAACGGCGCCTCCACCATGGCGAGGCGGCGGTGCAACAGCATTCCCAAGACATCACTTTCTTCTAGGAGCCCAGCATGGCGAAGAATGTATTAGTGGTCGACGACTCCAGCAGCGTACGGCAGGTGGTCGGCATCGCGCTGAAAGGCGCCGGTTACGACGTGATCGAGGCCAGCGACGGCAGAGACGCCCTGAACAAGCTGACCGGGCAGAAGGTGCACCTGATCATCAGCGACGTGAACATGCCCAACATGGACGGCATCACCTTCGTCAAGGAGGTGAAGAAGCTGGCCAGCTACAAATTCACGCCGATCATCATGCTGACCACCGAGTCCCAGGCATCGAAGAAGGCCGAAGGCCAGGCCGCGGGCGCCAAGGCCTGGGTGGTCAAGCCGTTCCAGCCGGCGCAGATGCTGGCGGCGGTCTCGAAACTGATCCTGCCCTGACCGCCGGCGCCAGGGAGGCCGACATGCCGCTCACTATCGAAACCCTCGACGACACCGCCCAGGTGGGCGTCGACGGCGAACTCACGATCTACACCGTCGCCGAACTGGCGGGCGCGTTGCTGCCGCAGATCGGCGCGGCGCCGCGCCTGGCGCTGGACCTGTCCCAGGTCACGGAAATGGACGGTGCCGGCCTGCAATGGCTGGCCGTCGTCCAGCGCGAAGCCGGCATCGCCGGCACCGCCTTGCAGGTGACCGGCCAGAGCCAGGCGGTCATGCAGGCGCTCCAACTGTGTCGCAGCGCCGCGCTGTAATCGGCGCCGCTCCGTTCATCGCTCGACAAGGAAAGTCCACGTGGGCATCAATCTCGATCAGGCATTGCAGACCTTCATCGTCGAGGCGCGCGACCTGTTGCAGGCCATGGAGCAATCCCTGCTGCAACTGGAAAGCGACCCGCACGACCAGGATGCCATCGGCGCGATCTTCCGCGCCGCGCATACCATCAAAGGTTCCGCCGGACTGTTCGGCCTCGGCTCGATCGTCGGGTTCACGCACATCGTCGAAGACGTGCTCGACCGCCTGCGCGAAGGCAGCGTGGCGGTGGACGCGGCCTTGATCGCACTGCTGCTCAGGTGCGGCGACCACATGCTGGAACTGATCGATGTGGTCGCCAGCCGCGGCGAGGCACTGACACCGGCGGCGCTGGCGCGCGACGAGGCCTTGCGCGAGGCGCTGAGCGCCTATCAGGCGTTGCGCACCGCCGATGCCGTACCGGCCGTGCTGGCCGACGACGCGCAGGCCGAAGTGCTCTGGCACATTTCCCTGCGCTTCGGCGTGGACGTGTTCCGCAACGGCATGGACCCGCTGTCGTTCCTGCGCTACCTCGAAACCCTGGGGCAGATGGTGCAGGTCACCACCCTGACCGACGCCATCCCCCCCCTGGAACACTGGGACCCGGAAAGCTGCTACCTGGGCTTCGAGATCGACCTGCGCTCGACGGCCAGCCAGGCCACGCTCGTTGAGGTGTTCGACTTCGTGCGCGACGACTGCGAGGTGCACATCCACGCGCTCGACGAAACGCCCGACAGCGGCGTGGCCATTGGCAACGACCTGATCGTCACGCACGCCGAGCAAGATTCAACGCCCACCCCGGCCCAGCGCCTGCCGGCCACCAGTGAGGCGAGAGCCCGCGACGGCAGCTATGTGCGGGTCAACGCCGACAAACTCGATGCGCTGATCAACCTGGTCGGCGAACTGGTGATCGCCAGCGCCGGCGCGAGCCTGCTGGCGCGCTCCTGCGACAACGACCCGCTGCAGGAGGCCACTTCGACAGTGTCGGGGCTGGTGGAGGACATCCTCGACGGCGCACTGCACCTGCGCATGATCCCCATCGGCGACACCTTCAACCGCTTCCGCCGCGTGGTGCGCGACGTCAGCCAGGAACTGGGCAAGGACATCGAGCTGCTCATCGACGGCGCGGATACCGAGCTGGACAAGACCGTGGTGGAAAAGATCGGCGACCCGCTGATGCACCTGCTGCGCAACGCCATGGACCACGGCATCGAAAGCGCCGAGGCGCGCCGTGCGGCAGGCAAGCCGAGCAAGGGTCACCTGAGCCTCAACGCCTACCACGACTCCGGCAGCATCGTCATCGAAATCGCCGACGACGGCGCCGGCCTCAACCGCGAGCGCATCCTGGAAAAGGCCCAGGAGCGCGGGCTGGTGGCGAGCGGGGCGGTGCTCACCGACCAGGAGGTCTACAACCTGATCTTCGAAGCCGGCTTCTCCACCGCCGAGGCCGTCACCAACCTGTCCGGGCGCGGCGTGGGCATGGACGTGGTCAAGCGCAACATCACCTTGTTGCGCGGCACCGTCGACCTCGACAGCCGCCCCGGCCAGGGCACGTTGGTGCGCATCCGCCTGCCGCTGACCCTGGCGATCATCAATGGCTTTTTGGTCGGCATCGACCACTCCACCTACGTGATCCCGCTGGACATGGTCCAGGAGTGCATCGAACTCGACGAACGCCAGCGCCAGGCCGGCCGCGCCCAGGGCTACCTGGACCTGCGCGGCGAGGTGCTGCCCCTGGTGGACCTGCGCGAGCACTTCCACCACGCAGGCCCGGCCGCGCGCCGGCAGAACGTGGTGGTGGTGCGCTATGCCGAGCACAAGGCAGGGCTCGTGGTCGACGACCTGCACGGCGAATTCCAGACCGTGATCAAGCCCCTGGGCAAGCTGTTCGGCGCCCTGCGCGGCATCAGCGGCTCGACCATCCTCGGCAGCGGCGCGGTGGCGCTGATCCTCGACGTACCGGCACTGCTCAACCAACTCATACAACTGGAAGCCCGCACGGCACAGGCGCCTCAGTCGCCGACGCTCTCCGCCCGCTGACGTCTTTGCAATTCCATGGAGGTTCCCCGATGAAATGGTTCTACGATCTTAAAATTTCCACCAAGCTGATCAGCTCGTTCCTCGTGGTCCTGGCGCTGACCGGGGCCATGGGCGCCTTCGCCATCCTTCAGCTGGGCGCCGTCAACCAGGCCGCCCAGGACATCAAGAGCAACTGGATGCCCTCCATGCGGGCCGCGTCGGGGATGCGCTTTTTCGCCGCCAATTACCGTTTGAAAGAGAACCGCCACCTCAGCACCGAGATGGCCGAAGAGAAGGCCCAGGCCGAACGCGAAGCCGCCGAGGCGCGCCAGCAGTTCGAAACCCGCTTGCAGACCTACGAGCAATTGGTGTCGAACGAGGAGGATCGGCAACTGCTGCTCAGCGTGAAAAGCGCATGGGACGACTACATCGCCAGCAGCACACGGGTGTTGGCGCTTTCCCGCCAGAACCAGGAAGCCGAGGCACGCGGTTTGCTCAGGGGTGAAGCCAAGGGGCATTTCGACGAGGTGACCACCCGCCTGCAGAAAATGGTCGAACTCAACGACGCCGGCGCCACCGCCGCAGGTGAGAAAGGCTCGGCGCTGTACGAGCGCGCCCGCGTGTCGATCATCGCGGTGCTGGTCGCCGCGCTGCTGGTCGGCCTGGGCCTGGCGCTGTTCATCGCGCGCATCATTTCCCGCCCGCTGCGCCAAGCCGCGAGCGCCGCCGAGCACCTGGCCGAAGGCAACCTCAACGCGCACATCGAGCCGGGCGGCAAGGACGAAACCGGCATGGTGCTCAACGCCATGCGCAACATGGTCGGCAAGCTGGCGCACATCATCGGCGAAGTGCGCAACGCCGCCGACAACCTCGCCAGCGCCTCCGAGCAGGTCAGCGCCACCGCGCAGTCGATGAGCCAGGCCACCAGCGAGCAGGCCGCCAGCGTCGAGGAGACCAGTGCGTCGGTTGAGCAGATGAGCGCCAGCATCAACCAGAACACCGAAAACGCCAAAGTCACCGACGGCATGGCCAGCAAAGCCGCCAAGGAAGCCACCGAGGGCGGCGAATCGGTGCAGCAGACGGTGGTGGCGATGAAGAAGATCGCCCAGCGCATCAGCATCATCGACGACATCGCCTACCAGACCAACCTGCTCGCGCTCAACGCCGCCATCGAGGCCGCACGGGCCGGCGAGCACGGCAAGGGCTTCGCCGTGGTCGCCGCCGAAGTACGCAAACTGGCCGAACGCAGCCAGGTGGCCGCCCAGGAAATCGGCGAACTGTCGTCGAGCAGCGTGGACATGGCCGAGAAGGCCGGCAGCCTGCTCGACGAAATGGTGCCGTCGATCAACAAGACCTCCGACCTGGTACAGGAAATCAGCGCCGCGTCCGAAGAGCAGGCCGCCGGTGTCGCGCAGATCAACACGGCGATGACCCAGCTCAACCAGGTGACCCAGCAGAACGCCTCCAGCAGCGAAGAGCTGGCGGCCACCGCCGAAGAGATGAGCAGCCAGGCCGAGCAACTGCAACAGGCCATGAGCTTCTTCGTGCTCGATTCGGCGCCCAAGGCCGCCGTTCAAGGCGGCGTGGACAGCCCCGGCAGCACGGCCCACCGGCAACCGCTCCGCAGCAAACCCATGCCGGCGCGCAAGGCGTTCGCCAACACCATGGCCAGCGCGCCGGACGAGTCGGATTTCACCCGCTTCTGATCGCACGGTCGAAGCGGACCTACCAGGGAGAGTAGCGACATGGGCGCAGTAACGACGACGCGGCAGAGCACGGTGACGGTCGACGAGGACGGGCAGTACCTGACCTTCATGCTGGGCGGCGAAATGTTCGCCCTCGGCATTCTGGGCATCAAGGAAATCATCGAATACGGCAGCCTGACCGTGGTGCCGATGATGCCCGCCTTCGTGCGTGGGGTGATCAACCTGCGCGGCGCCGTGGTGCCGGTGGTGGACCTGTCGGCGCGCTTCGGCCGCGCCCACTCGGCGATCACCCGGCGCTCCTGCGTGATCATCCTCGAAGCGAGCAGCGAAGACGGCCAGCCCCAGGACATCGGCCTGCTGGTCGACACGGTCTCGGCCGTGCAGGAGATCCCGGCCACGCAGATCGAACCGCCACCGAGCTTCGGCGCGCGCATCCGCGCCGACTTCATCAGCGGCATGGCCAAGGTCGACGGCAAGTTCGTGATCGTGCTGGCGGTGGACAAGGTGCTGTCCATCGACGAGATGGCCAGCCTCGCCGAGGCCGGCCAGGCGCCGGCCGCCGACCCCGACCCGCGCTGAGGCCCGACCATGCCCAATACCGTTGCCATCGACGACCGCGAGTTCGGCCAGTTCCAGAGCTGGCTGTACCGCGCGGCCGGCATCAACCTGTCGCCGGCCAAGAAGGCCCTGGTGGCCGGGCGCCTGTTCAAGCGCCTCAAGCACTATGAGCTGCAGAGCTATGGCGAGTACTTCAAGCTGATCATGCACGACCAGCGCAAGGGCGAGCTGCAAGTGGCGCTGGACCTGCTGACCACCAACGAAACCTATTTCTTCCGCGAGCCCAAGCACTTCGACTTCCTGCGCCAGCAAGTGCTGCCCCAGGTCGCGCCGGGCCGCACGTTCCGCGTGTGGAGCGCGGCCAGTTCCACCGGCGAGGAGGCCTACAGCCTGGCCATGACCCTGGCCGAAAGCCTCGGGACCACGCCCTGGGAAGTGGTCGGCTCGGACATCAGCTCCCAGGTGCTGGCCAAGGCGCGCACCGGGCATTACTCGATGGAGCGCATCGAGACCCTGCCCAAGCCGCTGCTGGTCAAGTACTGCCTCAAGGGCATCGGGCGGCAGGCGGGCACCGTGCTGATCGACAAGGCCCTGCGCAACCGCGTCAACTTCATCCAGGTCAACCTCAACGAAGCGCTGCCGGCGCTGGGCGAGTTCGACGTGATCTTCCTGCGCAACGTGATGATCTATTTCGATCAGCCGACCAAGCGCCAGGTGGTCGCGCGTCTGCTGCCGCTGCTCAAAGAAGGCGGTTACCTGATCATCAGCCACTCGGAAAGCCTGCACGGGGTCAACGACACCCTGAAGCTGGTGGCCCCCTCGATCTACCGCAAACCATGAAAAAGCCCCTCGGCGCCACCGAAGTGGTCCTGGCCCCCGGCCAAGTCAGTTTCGCCACCCGGCCAACGCGCCTGCGCACCTTGCTCGGCTCCTGCGTGGCGATCACCTTCTGGCACCCGCAACGGCGGATCGGCGGCATGTGCCACTTCATGCTGCCGGGCCGCCCGCGCAAACAGCAGCCCCTCGATGGCCGCTATGCCGACGAAGCCCTCGAACTGCTGCTGCGCCACGCCCAAGCCAACGGCACCCAGGCCCAGGACTACCAGGTCAAGCTGTTCGGCGGCGGCGAGATGTTCCCCGAACTGCACCGCCGCCTGCCGACCCAGGACGTGGCCGGCCAGAACATCCGCGCCGCGCTGGCCCTGACCGAGCGCCACCACCTGCACCTGACGGCCCAGGACATGGGCAGCACCGGCTACCGCACGATCCTGTTCGACCTGTGGAACGGCAACGTCTGGGTGCGGCACCAACCCATGGGGACCCTTCAAGAACATGCCTAGCAAAAAAATCAGTGTGCTGCTGGTCGACGATTCCGCCGTGGTGCGCCAGGTGCTGCAGGCGATTCTCGGCGACACGCCGGACATCCACGTCATGGGTGCGGCGTCCGACCCGCTGTTCGCCATGGACAAAATGGCCCGGGAATGGCCGGACGTGATCGTGCTCGATGTGGAGATGCCGCGCATGGATGGCATCACTTTCCTCAGGAAGATCATGAGCGAGCGGCCGACGCCGGTGATCATCTGTTCGTCGTTGACCCAGAAGGGGGCAGAGACCTCCTTGCAGGCGTTGTCGGCGGGGGCGGTGGAGATCATCACCAAGCCTTCCACTGGGTTGAAGGGGTTTCTGATCGAGTCGGCGGCTGAGTTGGTGGCGGCGGTGCGGGCTGCTGCTAATGCCAACGTTAGGAATCTAGGTAAGCGCAGTGCAAGCCCGGCCCCGGCCCCGGCCACCAAGCTCAGTGCGGATGCGATTCTGCCTGCGGGGAATGGCCATGCCATGGCTCAGACCACTGAGCGTATCGTCGCGATTGGCACTTCCACGGGTGGGACCCAGGCGCTGGAAGCGGTGCTGACGGCGCTGCCGCGGGTGTGCCCGGGGATGGTGATCGTGCAGCACATGCCGGAGAAGTTCACGGCTTCGTTTGCCGAGCGGCTTAACAGCCTGTGCGAGATCGAGGTGCGGGAGGCGCGTAACAATGACCGGATTTTGCCGGGGTTGGCGTTGATTGCGCCTGGGGGGAAGCATTTGATGGTTACGCGCAGTGGGGCGTATTACCACGCGCAGGTGATCGATGGGCCGTTGGTGAATCGGCATCGGCCTTCGGTGGATGTGTTGTTTCGGTCGGTGGCGCGGTTTGCGGGAAGGAATGCGACGGGGATCATCATGACGGGGATGGGGGATGATGGGGCGCGGGGGTTGAAGGAGATGTTGGAGGCGGGGGCGGGGACCGTTGCCCAGGACGAAGCCAGTTGCGTGGTGTTTGGGATGCCTAAGGAAGCCATCAAGCTTAATGCCGCTCAGCGGATCATGGCGTTGGGGGAGATTCATCAGGCGATTTTGTATAAGTGAGGGTGAGGCGTGCAGCTACGTCCCATTTTAGGCTCCAGGCCATCGCGTTGCGAGGCTCCAGGCTATGAGCAGCAGGAACGGGGCGGCGAATTCTGGGCGACAACCATTGGAAATTCGAAACCTGCATGGTCCTACATCTGGCTCTACGGTTTTCTGAATATTTCAAGCAGTCAGAATTATCTTCTTCTCTGTAGTCCATTTCCCAAAGATACTATTTCCCTTCCAAAAGCGTTGTGATGGTCCAACACGCGCTCTAGTCTCGCTGGGTCGTTGCATCACAACGACCGGTTTTGACAGACCGAGCATTGTTGGTCACACGTCGCGCCTCTATGGCGGCTGTACGTGGGGCACCTTGTGTGCGCCGAGTGCCAACAATCTCGGTCTGTCAACCCGCGTATAGCTGCCACCCTTCCGTTTGACAGCGGGGGTGGCAGTTCAACCATTGTTGGAGAAAGAACATGCTCAAGATCGTTCCAGATCCACCGCTTCCCACACCTCTGAAATACCTCTATCGCCTAATACATATGCCTGTTCTAGCCCAAGAGCAAAGCGGGCGGATGGCCTTTTGCACAAAGCGGTTAGCGAGGCAGGGTCGCAGGACATTCAGGCGGCTAAGTGGAGCTTTGATAACGGCCCGATCAATCAGCGTTTATGGCCGTACTGGTAGTGCGTTTATGAATGCTCGGTATCACTTTCGAGTGGAGGAGGGGAATCGCCATGGGCGGTAAGTACACGAGTCAGGATTCGCGTGTTACGCCCGGCATCGCGAAATGTTCGGAGGGCCAGCAGTCGCCCGACTTGTTTCGAGTCGCTCAAGGTATTCCCTTGGACTACGCGCTTGAGCAGGCATGCGTGATGATGGGGTGTGTACAAAGGCTGACCTATGTCGGCGTTATGGAGAAGGATGAAACGCTGGTTTGGGCTGCGCACCTGCTGTCTGGCATGGGGCAGGCGCTTGTGGCAGATGTGAGAATTGCTTTGAGCTATGCAAACGCATAACCGAAGCCTTCGCTGATCTTTGCGGCCGTTTTCGGAGGGGTGCTTTCACACAATGTTGCCCCAAAAACTACTAGGCGAGTGAAGCCCCCAACAAATTCCTGAGCATGGGGGGAGGGCTGTTTCCACGAGCTGAAACGGGAATTGACCCGGAAGGACTTGCGGGGTGCGAGCACAGGCTAAGCCCCGCAATGATCAAAACCTACATCACAGATGATGAGTCTTGCATCGGCTCAGAAGTACCTATCGCCTGCTGAAAATAAGCGGCTGTCTCAGGGTCGGTGCAGTAGAGGTAGCAACCTTTCATGCCCCTCGTCATGAGCGTTCTGTAGGTATTTTTGATGATTGCCTCTGTTTCGCGCTGCGCAAGCTCAGGATTCATCTTGCTTAGCTTTTTGTAGCCCTTGATAGATTTGTCGAAGCGATCTCGCTGTCCCGGATCGGTTACGACTCGCCCATTACGAACGATCAGGTCAGGACCGATAATCACCCCGATGTAATCGACCTCTAGCCCCTGGCAGGTGTGTATGCATCCCACTTGCTCGACTGATTGAGGTGCGACGATCCAAAGGCTACCGTCCTGACTAAGGTTCCACTGACGGCGGTAGTCCCCAATCACTATATCGTCGGCATAAGCGTCTTTCTTGCTGAGCCAAGGCCAGCAGTAGCCTGCGACAACGCGCGCCTTGTTTGCCGAGTTACGGGTTTTGATCGCATCGTGGAGCGCCTGAGGATCGTTGAAAATCTGAAAATCGTAGCTTTCAGGGTTCAGCTGATCATTAGCCGTTTGCCGAATTTGCAGGGCATTATCCAACCAAGCCAAGTACCCGTCAGAGCCGCTGCAGCGAAATTGAGAAGCGAGCGAGTACTCTTCAACGATTGCACCTTTGGCCTGTGCATACCGGCGGATCGTCGCTTTGCTACCGATGTCGGCTAGGGTGACTCGCTGCGCCTCATCGATGAAAAACACCGTGCATTTGGAAGCACCGATCAGTTCTTTAATCTGGTTCTCGCCCAAATTGCCATACAAGCCGCTTTTTTCGTTCAGGCGATGAGCTTCATCCACAATCAGCGCATCGAACAGATTTGGCTCAACATCAATGAACGAGCCGGAACCGGTAAACATGTGTGAGAACTTTGTTCGGGTGAGGGTACCGATCAATTTGGTCTCATAGACTCGCCGAGGTGCAGCGTTTTTCGAGACATATTTGCCTACCAGACCCTTGGCGGTGAGTTTGACCAACAGGTTCAGGGCAAGCACCGTTTTGCCAGTGCCTGGCCCTCCCTCGATGATTAGCACCTTTGGCTGATCCGCCGAAGCTCCTTGGATGGCTGCCAGCGCTGCTTCGTAGACTTCTTTCTGATCGTCGATTAGAACGAATTCAGGATTTCCTTTGAGCAATCCGCTCAGGGCATCGGCTAGGGCTTTAGAGGGCCGAATTCTGCCATTGGCTAGCTCGTATAGGACTGCTTTGTCGTCACCCGAGTGGATGTACTGTTGGATGAAGGATCGGAGCTTGACCAGCTCGTCTTTGCCCTTTAGGAACAGAGGCGCTTTGTCGATGTAGGGCTGGTAGTGGGAAGAGTCAATCACGCCATCGCGGGTGTAATTGTGCAGATACGCGCAAGGTCGGAGTGTGATGCCTTGGGCATAAACCGCTTCGTTGAAACCTTCCAGCAAGGAAGCGTAGGACCATGCCTGGTAAGACGGGTGGACGGTTTCGTTCATGCCTTTGCCAAGCGCTGTGACGACAATGGCATCCTTGTGGGACTGTTTTGAGCTGCTCCACTGCTTCAGCTCGACTAGGACGACATTTTTTTCGCCAGCAGGTCCGTGGCCGGTCAAGGTGAAGTCAATGCGCTTCGAGGACTGAGGGAGGTGCAATTCGATCGCCACGCCGCTATTGGCAGGTATGCCTGGCGCCCTGAGCGCTTTGGCCATGTAGCCCAATGAACCTTTCCAGGAAGCCAGCTCCGAAGGCCCAACGGTTTTGCCTGTTTTAGCGCTGTAGCGAGCGAGGATGATGTCTTCGATATCGTCATTGTCTGTGTCGTAGAGGAACTGCTGCTGGGTTGCTTCGTAGACGATCACTCGGTCTTCCCTGAGTCCGATGTAGGAATGGTCCTATTTTTCGGTGGGTTGACAACTATGTCTAGTTTGTCGAGAGCCGTAGGGAGAAATAACTGACAATCCAGTTGCAGGGTCTGTGAATTCAAGCCAAAAAAAAGACGCCCTAAGGCGTCTTCTTCATCACAGATTTGGTGGAGCCGGGGGGATTTGAACCCCCGTCCGCCAGTACTCCGCTGTCGGTCCTACATGCTTAGCCATCTCAACTGAGTTAATCCGCAGCCGCCCGAGTGGCAGGGTGCTTTGGACGAGCTGGGTAAGTTTTAGTCGCTTTGCCCCCAACGTGCTACACGACGATCCTGTTCTGTATGACAGTCACTTCGGGTTTACAGGCATCCCCTGGTGACTGCTGGAGCCGAAGCTACCAGAAGCAACGGGTCAAGAGGACCGCTTAAGCGGCCAGCTTGTACTCCGCGCCGTAGTTTTCGTCATTGGCAACTATAGAAAGTTGCAACAGTGGATTTACGAGTTCTGTTACCAACTCGGCATGCACCTAGAGTTTCGCGACCGGCGTCGAATCCTAATCGGCCCCACACTCAGCTCTAGCTGACCGCACCTTTCGATGCGAAGGCGCAGTGTACGCCTTTATGCGGGCGACGTCGAATTTTCGTCGAGGCGCCCGCTCTAGCCCGCCCTTAGGCGCCGCCACCGCTGCCGGAAGCGCTGCCGCTGCCTTTTTCGGTTTTGTTCAGTTCGCTCAGGACCTTGGTGGAGATGGTGACGCATTTCTCCTTGTCGCCATTGGTCTGGGCCATTTTCGCTTCTTTGACCTGATCGCCGACCGTCATCTTGGTGGCTTCGGACGCGGTGGTCATGGTGGCCATGGTGTCGTCGATCTTTTGCAGGTTGCCAGCACAGAGGTCTTCGGCGGCGAAGACCGGGGAGGCCAGCAGGGTGGCAGCCGCGAACAGGGCTGAAAGCGCAGTACCTTTCATGGATGTCTCCTTCTGAGGCCTCGGGAAGGTGGGCCTATTGCATGGACTGCGCGGCGATTGCAGGGGTTCCGTGTAAATGCTGGCGTATTCATGGCGAGGGGTGCGGCGGCTTGGGTTGGGTCACGCGGTCCACCAGGTAGACCAGGCTGTGGTAGTCGATGCCGCTGTAGGTGGACAGCCCGATCTCGCAGGTGCGGCTGGTGGAGATGCCTTCGTCGCAGTGCTGCACGGCGTCTTTCAGGCTGCGCAGGGCGTGGGCGTTGAGCTCGGGGGTGGTGAAGCCTTTGTCGCCGGCGAAGCCGCAGCAGTGGATGCCTTCGGGGATCACCACCTGGGTGCTGCAACGGCGGGCGAGGTCGATCAGGGCCTGGCTTTCGCCCAGGTGCTGGGTGCTGCAGGTGACGTGGACGGCGATGGGGGTGTTCTGCGGGGTGAAGGTCAGGCGCTCGAGCAGGTGGGTGCGGATGAAGCGCACCGGGTCGTAGAGGTCGAGGCGGGTGTCGGCCAGGTCTTGGGTCAGGCGCAGGGTGCAGGGGCTGGTGTCGCAGTAGATCGGGTCGAGGCCGCCGCGGCTGGCCAGCAGCAGGGCGGCGAGCAGTTCCTGGCGTTTGTGTTCGGCTTGCTCGGGGTAGCCCTTGGAGGCGAAGGGTTGGCCGCAGCACAGGCTGTCGGCCTGCTCGGGGAAAATCACTTGGTAGCCGGCTTTTTCCAGCAGGGCTTGGGTTTTTTCGATCAGGGACGTTTGCTCGCGGTCGGCGTAGGCGGGGCCCATCACGCGGGACACGCAGGCGGCCAGGTACACCACGCGCGGGCGATCGTCTTTTGCGCTGGGGGCGAAGCTGATCGGGCGCAGGGGTTGCGGCATGGCGGGCGTCCACCTGGGCAGTTTGCCGTGGCTGAGCTGGGTCAGGCGTGTGCTCAGGCGTTGCAGGCGCGGTGCGCCCAGCAGGCGGCGGGCGCCGTTGGCGGTGGCCAGAGTGAGGCGGGCGCCTTTCAGGGTGGTAGTGAAGTGCTCGGCCAGCCAGTGGGCGGTGGTGCTGTGTTGGGCGGCTTGGCTGCGTAGCTTCTTCACCAGTTCGCCGGTGTTGATGCCCACCGGGCAGCGCTGGGCGCACAGGCCGGTGGCGGCGCAGGTGTCGAGGCCCTGGTACTGGAAGTGGTCGAGCAGCTCGCGGGTGCTTTCGCCGGCGCGGCGGCGGGCCTGGATGTCGCGCCACATGACGATGCGCTGGCGTGGGCTGAGGGTCAGGCCTTTGGAGGGGCAGACGGGTTCGCAGAAGCCGCACTCGATGCATTTGTCGACGATGTCGTCGGCGGCGGGCAGGGGTTTCAGATTCTTCAGGTGGATGTCGGGGTCTTCGCTGAGCACCACGTCGGGGTTGAGGATGCCGTTGGGGTCGAGCAGGCGCTTGAGCTGCCACATCAGTTGGTAGGCGTCGTGGCCCCATTCCAGTTCCACGAAGGGCGCCATGTTGCGGCCGGTGCCGTGCTCGGCCTTGAGCGAGCCGCCGAACTCCACGGCCACCAGTTGCGCGACGTCGTCCATGAAGGCTTGGTAGCGCGCCACTTCCGCCTGGCTGTTGAAGCCTTGGGTGAAGACGAAGTGCAGGTTGCCTTCCAGGGCGTGGCCGAAAATGATCGCTTCGTCGTAGTGGTGTTTGTCGAACAGTTGGATCAGGCGGTTCACGCCGTCGGCCAATTGCTCTACGGGGAAAGTGACGTCTTCGATGATCACCGTGGTACCGGTCTGACGCACCGCGCCGACGGCGGGGAAGGTGTCTTTGCGCATTTTCCACAGCTGGTTGTACACGGCTGGGTCTTCGCTGAAGTCGACCCGTTGCTCGACCGGGAAGTGGGCGATGGCGGCCGTTACTTGCGCCAGTTGCTCGTGCAGCAGGCTCTGGCTGGCGGCGCGGGATTCGATCAGCAGGGCGCAGGCGCCGTCCGACAGGCCCGTGACCCATACCGGCATGCCGGGCATGGCCTGCACCGAGCGCAGGCTGCGGCGGTCGAGCAGTTCCACGGCCGAAACCGGTTGCTGCTTGAGCAGCGGCACGGCGCGGCAGCAGGTTTCGACGCTGGGGAACACCACCAGGGCGCTGGCCTTGTGCGGGTGGTCGGGCACGGTGTCGTAGGTCACGGCGCTGATGAAGCCCAGGGTGCCTTCGGAACCGACCAGCAGGTGTTGCAGGATGTCGAGTGGGGCGTCGTAGTCCACCAGGGCGTTGAGCGACAGGCCGGTGGTGTTCTTCAGGCGGTATTTGTGCCGGATGCGTGCGGCGAGTTCGGTGTTGGCGCGGGTTTCCCGGCCGAGGTGGGCGAGGGCGGCGAGCAGCTCGGCGTGGCTGCGCTCGAAGGCGGCGACGCTGGATGGGTCTTCGCTGTCGAGGCTGGTGCCGTCGGCCAGCACCAGGCGCAGGCCGGCGAGGGTGTGGTAGGTGTTCTGCGCGGTGCCGCAGCACATGCCGCTGGCGTTGTTGGCGACGATGCCGCCGATCTTGCAGGCGTTGATCGAGGCTGGGTCCGGGCCGATCTTGCGGCCGTAGGGGGCCAGCCAGGCGTTGGCCTGGGCGCCGATGACGCCGGGTTGCAGGCGGATCTGCGCGCCGTTGTCGCGGATTTCGCGGGCGTTCCAGTGGTCGCCCAGGACGATCAGCACCGAGTCGGTGATGGCCTGGCCGGAGAGGCTGGTGCCGGCGGCGCGGAAAGTGACGGGGACGTGGTCGCGTTGGGCGAGTTGGAGCAGGGCGATGACTTCGGCTTCGGATTCGACGCGGATCACCAGTTGGGGGATGAGGCGGTAGAAGCTGGCGTCGGTGCCGAAGGCCAGGGTGGAGGTGGGGTCGGTGAAGCGGCGGTCGGCGGGTATCAGGGTTGCGGCGTCGCGCAGGAACGAAGCGGGCAGGGTCATACAGTCTCCTCGCGAGCCGCCGCGTCTGGCGCGCGGCGTACCCGGCAAATCAGGCGGTGGGAAGCGGGTGCGTCACGCGTAGGCGCTCTGCACCAGGGAGTCGCGGGTGATGTCAGCGATGGATTTGGCGCCGGTGAGTACCATGGCTACGCGCATCTCTTTTTCGAACAGTTCGAGAAGGTTCTTCACGCCGGCTTCGCCGTGGGTGGCCAGGGCGTAGAGGAAGGCGCGGCCGATCAGCACGCTGTCGGCGCCGAGGGCGATCATCCGTACTACGTCGAGGCCGCTGCGGATGCCGGAGTCGGCGAGGATCTTGATCTGGCCTTTGACCGCGTCGGCGATGGCCGGCAGGGCGCGGGCGGTGGACAGCACGCCGTCGAGCTGGCGGCCGCCGTGGTTGGAGACGACGATGCCGTCGGCGCCGAATTTCACCGCGTCGCGGGCGTCGTCGGGGTCGAGGATGCCCTTGATGATCATCGGGCCGTCCCAGAATTCACGGATCCATTCCAGGTCTTTCCACGAGATCGACGGGTCGAAGTTGTTGCCCAGCCAGCCGATGTAGTCGGCCAGGCCCGTGGGGTTGCCGCGGTAGGTGGAGATGTTGCCGAGATCATGCGGCTTGCCCATCACGCCGACGTCCCAGGCCCATTGGGGGTGGGTCATGGCTTGCAGCATGCGCCGCAGCGGGCCGTGGCGCCCGCTCATGCCGGAATGGGCGTCGCGGTAGCGGGCACCGGGCACGGGCATGTCGACGGTGAACACCAGGGTGCGCACGCCAGCGGCCTTGGCTCGCTCCAGGGCGTTGCGCATGAAGCCGCGGTCCTTGAGCACGTAGAGCTGGAACCACATAGGCCGGTCGATGGCCGGCGCCACTTCTTCGATGGGGCACACCGACACGGTCGACATCGTGAAGGGAATGCCGTGGGCGGCGGCGGCGCGCGCGGCCTGCACTTCGCCGCGGCGGGCGTACATGCCGGTGAGGCCGACCGGGGCGAGGGCGACCGGCATGCTCAAGCGCTCGCCGAACAGGTCGGTGGCCAGGCTCAGTTGCGACATGTCGTTGAGCACGCGCTGGCGCAGGGCGATGCTGGCCAGGTCTTCGACGTTGTGGCGCAGGGTGTGCTCGGCGTAGGCGCCGCCGTCGGCGTAGTGGAACAGGAAGGGCGGCAGCCTGCGTTGGGCGGCGGCGCGGTAGTCGGTGGAGGCGGAAATGATCATGGTGTCTCGCAGCGTGGGTGGAGGCGGTTGCCGGACGCGGGGTGGGCGTGCGGCGCCTTTCACGTCAAAGCGTGTAGGAACAATCGCTGATCCCCTGGCCGATGTGAAGCCTGGACGCTCGGGCAGGCGAGGCGTGCCCGAGCGGTTCGGCGTTGCCATCGAGCCTAGTGATGAACCAGCATCCCAGTCAGCCAATAGGCCTGGACCAGGGTAATCACGCCAACGATGGTGGCGAAGAACAAGCTGTGTTTCACGGTGAAGCGGAACAGGTCCGATTCCTTGCCGACCAGGCCGGTGGCGGCGCAGGCCACGGCGATGGATTGCGGGGAAATCATCTTGCCGGTCACGCCGCCGCTGGTGTTGGCCGCCACCAGCAGGGTGTCGTTGACGCCGATCTGGTGCGCGGTGGTGGCCTGCAGCGAGCTGAACAGGGCGTTGGACGAAGTATCGGAACCGGTCAGGAACACGCCCAGCCAGCCGAGGAACGGCGAGAAGAACGGGAACGCCGCGCCGGTGCCGGCCAGTACCAGAGCCATGGTCGAGGACATGCCGGAGTAGTTGGTGACGAAGGCGAAGGCCAGCACCATGCCGATCGACAGGATCGGCCAGCGCAGCCCCCACAGGGTTTCCTTCAAAGTGGTCAGACCAGTTTTGCAGCTGACCTTGAGCACCCACATGGAAATCAGCGCCGAGAGGAAGATGGCGGTGCCGGTGGCCGAGATCGGGTCGAACTTGAACACGGCCGGCATGGCGCTGGCGGTGGTGACGATGGGCGCGGTCTTGATGACCAGTTGGTCCAGGTGCGGGATGGCGAAGTTGAACACGAAGTCATACATCGCGCCGCCCGGTGCGAACGCGGCCTTGAAGGGCTTCAGTGTCCAGATGGTCACCAGTACGGTGAGGATCAGGAACGGCGACCAGGCCTTGAAGATTTCCCCGAGGCTGTAGGGCGAAGGCTGGCTGCCGCCGCCTTGGGCGAGTACCGCACCGCCCTGGCTCTGGACCATCGAGCGCTTGGGCTGCCAGACCTTGAGGAACAGGGTCAGGGCGATCAGGCTGGCCAGGGCCGAGGTGATGTCGGGCAGTTCCGGGCCGATGAAGTTGGAGGTGAAGTACTGGGTCACGGCGAAGCTCAGGCCGGCTACCAGGGCGGCGGGCCAGGTTTCCTTCACGCCGCGCAGGCCGTCCATCATGAACACCAGCCAGAACGGCACGAACAGCGACAGCAGCGGCAGTTGGCGGCCGGTCATGGCGCCGATGTGGAAGGCGTCGATGCCGGTCACCTGGCCGGCGACGATGATCGGGATGCCCAGCGCGCCGAAGGCCACCGGCGCGGTGTTGGCGATCAGGCACAGGCCGGCGGCGTACAGCGGGTTGAAGCCCAGGCCCACCAGCAGCGCGGCGGTGATCGCCACGGGGGCGCCGAAGCCGGCCGCACCTTCCAGGAACGCGCCGAAGCAGAAGCCGATCAGCAGCACCTGCAGGCGCTGATCGTCGGTGATCGACAGCACCGAGCTGCGGATCACTTCGAACTGGCCGCTCTTGACCGTGAGTTTGTACAGGAACACGGCGGCGACGATGATCCAGGCGATCGGCCACAGGCCGTAGAGGAAGCCATAGCCGGCCGCAGCCAGGGCCATGTCGGCCGGCATGTTGAAGGCGAAGATGGCGATCAGGATCGACAGGCCGAGGGTGATGCTGCCGGCCACATGGCCTTTGAGGCGAAACACCGCCAGGGCCAGGAAGAAGAACACGATGGGTACCACGGCGGCCAGGGCGGAGAGGCCGAGACTGCCCAGTGGGGCATAGAGTTGTTGCCAAGTTTGCATATGGGGAGACCCCTAATTGTTGTTGGTCAGCATTGGCACTGGATAATTGGTAATACCAATTTACAATGGCTGGTCGCTAGGTTAGAAGCCTCGTCCGGGGTGTGTCAATTTGTCCTGGGGCAAACTTTGGTCGAGTGTCGATGGGCGGCGCTGGGTATGGCGGCGGATTTCGTCGTCTGGTGCGTGTCGCGCTGGCCTGGATCGGCGAGAATAGAGCGCTTCGGGAGTCGCCCGAAGTTCGTGGAGAGCATGTGATGGTTTTTGATCAGGTCCGCCAGCGGCGCCTGTCCGACGGTATCGTCGAGCGCTTGGAGGGGATGATTCTCGAAGGCACCCTGACCTCGGGGCAGCGGCTGCCGGCCGAGCGGGCGCTGGCCGAGCAGTTCGGCGTGTCGCGGCCGTCGTTGCGTGAAGCCATTCAGAAGCTGGTGGCCAAAGGGCTGCTGGTCAGCCGCCAGGGTGGCGGCAACTATGTAGCGGAGGCCTTGGGTTCGACCTTCAGCGACCCGTTGCTGCAACTGCTCGAGCGCAACGGCGATGCCCAGCGCGACTTGCTGGAGTTTCGCCATACGCTGGAAGCGTCATGCGCCTTCTATGCCGCGCAGCGGGCGACCGAGCCGGATAGGGCGCGGCTCACGGCGGCGTTCGACGTATTGCAGGACTGCTACAGCCGGGCGGGTGACGTCAGTCGGGCCGAGGAAGGCGTGGCGGATGCGAGTTTCCATCTGGCGATTGCCGAAGCCAGCCATAACGCGGTGCTGCTGCACACCATTCGCGGGCTGTTCGACCTGCTCAAGCGCAACGTGGTGACCAACATCGGCGGCATGTACCAGCAGCGTGCGGAAACGCGCGACATGCTCATCGGTCAGCACCGGGAACTGTACAAGGCGATCATGGAGGGGCGTGCGGAGGATGCGCGGGAAGTGTCGAGCCGACACATTCTCTACGTTCAGGAAGTGCTGGCCGAAGCCCAGCAAGAGGCGCAGCGGGTAGCGCGGGCCGAGCGGCGTAGCGGCCATTGAGCGTCCGCTCACCCTGGGGTGAGCGGGGGCAGGGTCAGAGGTCCTTGCCCTTGCTGCGCACGGCGCGCTGGATCTCGCGGTTGGAGTCGCGCTCGCGCAGGGTGTCGCGCTTGTCGAACTCCTTCTTGCCCTTGCCCAAGGCGATTTCGCACTTGATCAGGTGCTTGCTCCAGAACAGCGCCAGGGCCACGCAGGTGTAACCCTTCTGCGCCACGGCCGATTCCAGGCGCTCGAGCTCGCGCTTGTTCAGCAGCAGCTTGCGCGTGCGCATCGGGTCGGCGATGACGTGGGTGCTGGCGGTGGTCAGCGGCGTGATGTGGCTGCCGAACAACCAGGCTTCGCCATCCTTGAGCAGCACGTAGCTGTCTACCAGGTGCGCCTTGCCGGCGCGCAGACTTTTCACTTCCCAACCGGACAGGACCAATCCGGCCTCGAACTTGTGTTCGATGAAGTAATCGTGGCGCGCTTTCTTGTTCTGCGCGATGGTCCCTGTCGGATGTTTCTTTTGTTTAGCCATAGGGGCGGCATTATAGGGATTCGTTACGCTGGCGGCTACGGGATTTGGGTGTGCTTGAGCCTGTGGATTGAATGCCGGACAATGGGCCATCCTCGTCCTTGAACAGGACCAGTTTCCGATGCGCCTCGAGGCGCTACCGCCCCGCTCTGGAAGTGATGCCTGGATGACTACCCATATTCAACGCTCCGCCCTGCTGCCGTACCCCGCGCAGATGCTGTACGACTTGGTCAACGACGTCGCCAGCTACCCGCAATTCCTGCCGTGGTGTTCGTCCACCACGGTGCTCGAAGCCAGCGAAACCCAGATGCGCGCCAAGCTCGAGGTGGCCAAGGGTGGCATCAGCCAGCACCTGGTCACGCGCAATACGCTGGTGCCGGGGCAGTCGATCGAGATGAACCTGGAAGAAGGCCCGTTCAGCCAGTTGCACGGCGTCTGGACGTTCAAGCCGCTAGGCGACAAAGCCTGCAAGATCAGCTTGGACCTGTCGTTCGATTACGCCGGTTCTCTGGTGCGCGCGACCCTGGGGCCGCTGTTCAATCAGGCTGCCAACACGCTGGTCGACGCGTTCTGCGAAAGGGCCAAACAACTCGCGTCCTGATTGGCGCGCGTACGGGTCGAACAGGCACAAAAAAGCCCGGGGTTGAACGCCCGGGCTTTTTCGTTGCACACCTGTTATGGCGAGGTTTCCAGCGGAGCTGGGACCGGCACGGGCGTGGTTTCGATGCTATCGATTTCGCGCTGGATGGACTCTTCGGTGGAGCCTGGCGCAGCGGGTTTGTCGACCGGTTGCTGCACGGGCGCTTCGCCCGAGCCTTCCTGCGGCACCACAGTGGTGTCGCTGCCGCCGCCGAGGATTTCCTGGTCGCGGCTGACGCCTGGCATGAAGTCGCCGGCGAGGTTGACCAACTGATCGTTTTCGTTGAAGAAGACGCTCATGCGTTCCTGCTGGCGCTTGCCACCGCCAGGTTGAAGGCTATAGAGGTAATCCCAGCGATTGGTGTTGAACGTGTCCTGCAACAGGGGGTTGCCCATGATAAACCGCACTTGCCGTCGGGTCATTCCCGGACGCAATTGGTCTATCATGTCCTGCGTGACGACATTGCCCTGCTGGATGTCGATTTTGTAAACCCCGGGAAACGAGCAACCGGCGAGTGCGAGCAGTCCCACAAGGGTGAGGCTGTTTAGCAAGAGCTTGGTGTTTTGCATCGGTGGGCGACTTCCACTATCTTGGCTGGACAACGTAAACCCCGATCATACCCGTATTAAGAGAAGCTGCGAAGCAGCATCGGCGAGAAAGCTGACCATGGTTGAAAATAGCGAACTACGCAAAGCCGGGCTCAAGGTGACCCTACCTCGAGTGAAGATTCTTCAGATGCTCGATTCTACCGAGCAACGTCACATGAGTGCCGAGGACGTCTACAAGGCGCTGATGGAGGCTGGCGAGGATGTCGGTCTGGCCACCGTGTATCGCGTTCTGACCCAGTTCGAAGCAGCGGGTCTGGTGGTTCGCCACAACTTCGACGGCGGTCATGCGGTATTCGAGCTGTCCGATGGCGGCCACCACGACCACATGGTCAACGTGGAAACCAGCGAAGTGATCGAGTTCATGGATGCCGAGATCGAACGCCGTCAGAAAGAGATCGTGGCCGAACACGGCTTCGAGCTGGTGGACCATAACCTGGTCCTGTATGTGCGCAAGAAGAAGTAACGGACTGCGGCACTGAAGAAACAAGGCGACCCTCGGGTTAATGCCTGTCAGTTAACCCGAAATAGTGTTCATTGGGGCTGCTTTGCAGCCCATCGCGGCTGAAGCCGCTCCTACAGGATTGCGCCAATTCTGTGGGAGCGGCTTCAGCCGCGATGGGCCGTAAAGCGGCCCCAATTGGTTAACTGACAAGCATTAACCCTCGGGTCGCCTTGTTCGTTTGCGGCTGTTGAAAAATGGTTTCAGCTTTTGCTGGTCACGACCATTTTGCGCGCATGGGCCAGGGACTCCTTGGTCAGGTCGATGCCGCCGAGCATCCGCGCCACTTCCTCGACCCGCTCACGTTTGCCCAAATGGGACACGGCGGTGTGGGTGGTGTCGCTGTTGCGCACCTTGTGCACGAACAGGTGGTGATGGCCCTGCGCCGCGACCTGCGGCAGGTGGGTCACGGTCAGCACCTGGCCGCGATCGCCCAGCCGGCGCAGCAACTGGCCGACGATTTCTGCGGTAGGGCCGCCGATGCCGACGTCGACTTCGTCGAACACCAAGGTGGGGATGCGTGAGGTCTGCGCCGTGATCACCTGGATCGCCAGGCTGATGCGCGACAGTTCGCCGCCCGAGGCGACCTTGGCCAGGGCCTTGAGCGGCTGGCCGGGGTTGGCGCTGACCAGCAGTTCGATCTGCTCCAGGCCGTAGGGCGACAGTTCCTGCCCGCCGAGCGGCTGCAACATGATCTGGAAGCGCCCGCCGGGCATTCCCAGGCGCTGGATTTCCTGTTCCACCGCCTGGGCGAGTTCGACCGCGGCTTTATTGCGCAGCGCGCTCAAGGCGCCTGCCTTCTCTTTATAGTGTTTGGCGTAGGCCGCCAGCTCCTCGCCCAACTGCTCCAGGGATTCGTCGCTGGCATTGAGGCCTTCGAGCTCCTGTAGCAGGCGCTGCTGCAATTGCGGCAGCTCGGTGGGGTGCACGCGGTGTTTGCGGGCCAGGGTATAGATGGTGTCGAGGCGTTCTTCGAGCGCTTGCAGGCGGGCAGGGTCGGCGTCGAAGTTGTCGAGGAAGCGATTGAGTTCGCCGACTGCTTCTTCGATCTGGATCTGCGCGCTGGCCAGCAGGTTGACGGACTCGTTCAGCGCCTTCGGTGCGTCGGCCACCGCGCCCAGGCGGTTGAGGCTGCCGGTCAGGGCGCTGAGCACGTTGCCCGAGTCATTCTCGCTGCACTGGTCGATGACCTGCCGGCAGATGCCGAACAGCGCCTCGGCGTTGGTCAGGTTCTTGTGTTCCTGCTCGATCTGCTCGAGTTCGTTTTCGCCCAGCCCCAGATTGTCGAGCTCTTCGAGCTGATAGCTGAGCAGTTGCTGGCGGGCCCGTTGTTCGTCGCCGGAATTGGACAGGCGTTCGAGCTCTAGGCGGGTCTGCTTCCAGCGCTGCGAGGCCAGTTGCACCTGGCGCGCCAGGTCGACGGCGCCGGCGTACTCGTCCACCAGACGGCGGTGGGTGTCGGCCTTGAGCAGGGACTGGTGTTCATGCTGGCTGTGGATGTCGATCAGCAGTTCGCCCAGCGCTTTCAGGTCGCCCAGCGTGCAAGGCGTGCCGTTGATGTAGCCGCGGCTGCGACCTTCGGCGGTGATCACCCGGCGCATGATGCACGGGCCGTCGATGTTCAGGTCGCGCTCGGCCAGCCAGGCGGCGGCTTCGGGGATGTCGACCAGGTCGAAGGTGGCAAGGATGTCCGCCTTGTCGGCACCGGGGCGCACCACGCCGTTGTCGGTGCGGTCGCCCAGGGCCAGGCCGAGGGCGTCGAGCATGATGGATTTGCCGGCACCGGTCTCGCCAGTGATCACGGACATGCCGCGGGCAAGCTCGAGGTCGAGGTGTTCGACGATGGCGTAGTTGTGGATCGACAGGTGCACCAGCATGGGGGCCGCTCCCAAAGGTTCAGGTCTGTTTATTTATACAGTGTTCCTGCGCAGGCTGACAATGCCCTCGTGATGCCGGGCGATTTGCGGCTTGTCGAACACGGCGCCCCTTGAAGCTGGTTTTTCCAGCCCCATATAGCTTGTCAGACCCCGCGAGCCTGGCTCGCCGACCCTTTATTGCTCAGGAGAGATTCCATGGCTGACGAACAGTTGGATGAAAAAGACCTCAACGCTGAAGACACCGGCGCAACCGACCTGGCTGCCCGTGTACAGACGCTCGAGGAGCAACTGGCCGCCGCTCAGGATCAATCGCTGCGCGCCACCGCCGACCTGCAGAACGTGCGCCGCCGCGCCGATCAGGATGTCGAAAAGGCCCACAAATTCGCTGTGGAAAAATTCGCTGGCGACATGCTGCCGGTGATCGACAGCCTGGAGCTGGCCCTGGCCCACTCCAACGCCGACGACGAGCACGTCAAGCAGATCCGCGAAGGCGTCGAGCTGACCCTGAAGATGTTCCAGGACACCCTCAAGCGCCACCACCTCGAAGCGGTGGATCCGCACGGCCAGCCGTTCAACGCCGAGCACCACCAGGCCATGGCCATGCAGGAAAGCGCCAACGTCGAGCCCAACAGCGTGGTCAACGTGTTCCAGAAGGGCTACCTGCTCAACGGCCGTCTGCTGCGCCCCGCCATGGTGGTGGTCAGCAAGGCGCCGAGCGCGCCGCAACCTTCGATCGATGAAAAGGCTTGAAATCCTTTTGGGCGTCCCCATCTAGGTGTCAAGCACTCAAGTATTTCCGCAGTTGGCCTAAGCCGCCGCTGTAACTTCATTCAAGTTTCGGGAGCATTCACATGGGCAAGATCATCGGTATCGACCTGGGGACCACCAACTCGTGCGTCTCCATCCTCGAAAACGGTAACGTCAAGGTCATCGAAAACGTCGAAGGCGCGCGCACCACGCCGTCGATCGTCGCTTATGCCAACGACGGCGAAATCCTGGTCGGCCAGTCCGCCAAGCGTCAGGCCGTGACCAACCCACACAACACCCTGTTCGCCGTCAAGCGTCTGATCGGTCGTCGCTTCGAAGAAGACGTAGTGCAGAAAGACATCAAGCTGGTGCCGTACAAGATCGTCAAGGCCAACAACGGTGACGCCTGGGTCGAAGCGGCCGGCAAGGAAATGGCGCCGCCGCAGATCAGCGCCGAAGTCCTGAAGAAGATGAAGAAAACCGCCGAAGACTACCTCGGCGAACCGGTGACCGAAGCGGTCATCACCGTGCCTGCGTACTTCAACGACAGCCAGCGTCAGGCCACCAAGGACGCCGGCCGCATCGCGGGTCTGGACGTCAAGCGCATCATCAACGAACCGACTGCTGCGGCCCTGGCCTACGGCATGGACAAGGCCAAGGGCGACCACACCGTGATCGTCTATGACCTGGGCGGCGGTACCTTCGACGTGTCCGTGATCGAGATCGCCGAAGTCGATGGCGAGCACCAGTTCGAAGTGTTGGCCACCAACGGCGACACCTTCCTGGGTGGCGAAGACTTCGACATGCGCCTGATCGACTACCTCGTCGATGAGTTCAAGAAAGAGTCCGGCATGGACCTGAAGAACGACCCTCTGGCTCTGCAGCGCCTGAAAGAAGCCGCAGAGAAAGCCAAGATCGAGCTGTCTTCGGCCCAGTCGACCGACGTCAACCTGCCCTACATCACCGCTGACGCCACCGGTCCGAAGCACCTGAACGTGAAGATCTCGCGTGCCAAGCTCGAATCGCTGGTCGAAGATCTGGTCAAGCGCACCATCGAGCCTTGCCGCATCGCACTGAAAGACGCCGGCATCGACGCCAGCAAGATCGACGACGTGATTCTGGTCGGTGGCCAGACCCGTATGCCGATGGTGCAGAAGGCCGTAGCCGATTTCTTCGGCAAAGAAGCCCGCAAGGACGTCAACCCCGACGAAGCCGTCGCCATGGGTGCTGCCATTCAAGGCGCCGTACTGGCCGGTGACGTGAAAGACGTCCTGCTGCTCGACGTCAGCCCGCTGACCCTGGGTATCGAAACCATGGGCGGCGTGATGACCGCGCTGATCGAGAAGAACACCACCATCCCGACCAAGAAGTCGCAGGTGTTCTCCACCGCCGACGACAACCAGGGCGCCGTGACCATCCACGTTCTGCAAGGCGAGCGTAAGCAAGCGGCGCAGAACAAGTCGCTGGGCAAGTTCGACCTGGCCGACATTCCGCCAGCGCCACGCGGTGTGCCGCAGATCGAAGTGACCTTCGACATCGACGCCAACGGCATCCTGCACGTCGGCGCGAAAGACAAGGCCACTGGCAAGGCACAGTCGATCGTGATCAAGGCCAACTCCGGTCTGTCGGACGAGGAAGTCGAGCGCATGGTGCGTGACGCCGAGGCCAACGCCGAGGAAGACCGCAAGTTCGAAGAGCTGGCCGCTGCCCGTAACCAGGGTGACGCGCTGGTCCACTCGACCCGCAAGATGGTCGCCGACGCGGGGGACAAAGTCACCGCCGACGAGAAGACCGCCATCGAAGCGGCCGTGGTTGCGCTGGAAGCTGCCGTAAAGGGCGACGACAAAGCCGCCATCGACGCCAAGGTCGAAGAGCTGTCCAAGGTCTCCGCGCCCGTCGCGCAGAAAATGTACGCCGAACAGGCCGAACAGCCTCAAGGCGGCGCCCAGCAGGCCGAGCCGGAAGCCAAGCACGACGACGTGGTCGACGCCGAGTTCGAAGAAGTCAAAGACAACAACAAGCAGTAAGTTCTGCGAGTTGTCGGCCAGCGACCCGCCTTTGGCGGTGAGCTGGTAGGATGTCGCCGCGCGGGGGCTTGCTCCCGCGTTGGCGTGTCTGGAATACGAGAATTTTTACAGCATCTGTCAGCGCGCTCAGTGCGTGCGGCGGGTGCTTGCTTGTGGCCTGGCGCGGTTCTGCGCGGCAATGTGCCAAACGCCCCCAAGAGTGCAAATGACTTATGGCAAAGCGTGATTATTACGAGGTCCTGGGTGTCGAGCGCGGCGCCAGTGAAGCGGACCTGAAGAAGTCCTACCGCCGTCTGGCGATGAAATTCCACCCCGACCGCAACCCGGGCGACAAAGACGCCGAGGACTCTTTCAAAGAGGCCAACGAGGCGTATGAAGTATTGTCCGACGCCAGCAAGCGTGCCGCCTACGACCAGTACGGCCATGCCGGTGTCGAGCAGGGCGCCGGTGGTGCGGGCTTCGGCGGTGCCAACTTCTCCGACATCTTCGGTGACGTGTTCAGCGATTTCTTCGGTGGCGGCGGCGGTCGCGGCGGGCGCGGTGGCGCGCAGCGCGGCAGCGACCTGCGCTACACCCTCGAATTGAACCTGGAAGAAGCCGTGCGCGGCACGTCGGTCAACATCCGTGTGCCGACGTTGGTCAATTGCGCGCCGTGCGACGGCTCCGGGGCCAAGAAAGGTTCCACGCCGGCCACGTGCCCGACCTGTGGCGGTATCGGCCAGGTGCGCATGCAGCAGGGCTTCTTCTCGGTGCAGCAGACCTGCCCGCGTTGCCATGGCCAAGGCAAGATCATCACCGACCCATGCGGCGCCTGCCACGGCGAAGGTCGTGTCGAAGAGTACAAGACCCTTTCGGTCAAGGTGCCGCCAGGGGTGGATACCGGTGACCGCATTCGCTTGTCCGGCGAAGGCGAAGCCGGTGCCCAGGGTGGGCCGACCGGCGACCTGTACGTGGTCATCAGCGTGCGCGAGCACGCGATCTTCCAGCGTGACGGCAAGCATCTGTACTGCGAAGTGCCGATTAGCTACACCGAAGCGGCCTTGGGTGGCGAGCTGGAAGTGCCGACCCTCGACGGTCGGGTCAAGCTGCGCATTCCCGAAGGCACGCAAACCGGCAAGCAGTTCCGTCTGCGTGGCAAGGGTGTCGCGCCGGTGCGCGGTGGCGGGGCGGGCGACTTGTTGTGCCGGGTCGCGGTGGAAACGCCGGTCAACCTGAGCCGTCGCCAGCGCGAACTGCTCGAAGAGCTGCGCGATTCGCTCGAAGGCGACAGCTCCCATTCGCCCAAGGCCAGTGGTTGGTTCGAGGGTGTGAAGCGCTTCTTCGGCGATCTCTGACAAGGAGTGGGTATGCGACGTATTGCAGTGATGGGCGCCGCCGGGCGCATGGGCAAGGTATTGGTCGAAGCCGTGCAGCAACAGGCGCCGAAGGCCGGCCTGACCGCGGCGATCGATCGCCCCGACAGCACGCTGGTCAACGCCGATGCCGGTGAGCTAGCCGGATTGGGCCGTATCGGTGTGCCGATCTCCGACGACCTGGCCAAGGTCAGCGACGAGTTCGACGTGCTGATCGACTTCACCCACCCCTCGGTGACCCTGAAGAACCTGGCCTTCTGCCGCAAGGCGGGCAAGGCCATGGTGATCGGTACCACCGGTTTCAGCGAGGCGGAAAAGCAACTGCTGGCCGAGGCGGGCAAGGACATTCCGATCGTCTTCGCGGCCAACTTCAGCGTGGGTGTGAACCTGTGCCTGAAGTTGCTCGACACCGCTGCCCGCGTGCTGGGCGATGACGTCGACATCGAGATCCTCGAAGCGCATCACCGGCACAAGGTCGATGCGCCGTCGGGTACCGCACTGCGCATGGGTGAAGTGGTGGCCAAGGCATTGGATCGCGATCTGCGCGAAGTGGCCGTCTATGGCCGCGAAGGGCAGACCGGCGCGCGTGACCCCAAGACCATCGGCTTCGCCACCGTGCGCGCGGGCGATGTGGTCGGCGACCACACCGTGCTGTTCGCCGCCGAAGGTGAGCGTGTGGAGATCACCCACAAGGCCTCGAGCCGCATGACCTTCGCCAAGGGCGCGGTGCGTGCGGCGCTGTGGCTGGATGGCCGTGAAGCCGGCCTGTACGACATGCAGGATGTGCTCGATCTGCATTGAGTGAGCTTCGCGCCTGACCGGCACGCCCTGGCGACGTTCGTACGGGGTGTGCCGCTCCCTCCACCGCACGTTCCAAAGCGTTATCCTGATAACGCATTTTGATGACGCATCCGCGGTAGACCCAAAACCACTTTTTCTGTAAGCTACAGCTTTAGTGTGTCCACTAAAAGCGCGCAGGCAGAATGAACCAGTATCAGCATAGAAAGCGGGGTGACGTATCCATACGTCATTCCGCTTTTTTGCAACCTGCGATCGCCCTTTCAGGTTTTATCTACGGGAGGTCTTCTTGACTAAGCCAGCCATACTCGCCCTTGCCGATGGCAGCATTTTTCGCGGTGAAGCCATTGGGGCCGACGGCCAGACCGTTGGTGAGGTGGTGTTCAACACCGCTATGACCGGCTACCAGGAAATTCTTACAGACCCGTCCTACGCCCAGCAGATCGTCACCCTGACTTACCCGCACATCGGCAACACCGGCACCACGCCGGAAGATGCCGAGTCGAACCGCGTGTGGTCGGCCGGTCTGGTCATCCGTGACCTGCCGCTGCTGGCCAGCAACTGGCGCAACAAGCAGTCGCTGCCGGACTACCTCAAGGCCAATGGCGTGGTCGCCATCGCCGGCATCGACACCCGTCGCCTGACGCGCCTGCTGCGTGAGAAGGGCGCCCAGAACGGTTGCATCCTGGCCGGTGACGACATCACCGAAGAAGCCGCCATCGCCGCCGCCCGCGCGTTTCCGGGCCTCAAGGGCATGGACCTGGCCAAGGTCGTGTCCACCACCGAGCGCTACGAGTGGCGCTCCAGCGTCTGGGAACTGAAAACCGACAGCCACGCCACCATTGAAGCCGAGCAACTGCCCTACCACGTGGTGGCCTTCGACTACGGCGTGAAGGTCAACATCCTGCGCATGCTGGTCGCGCGCGGTTGCCGCGTCACCGTGGTGCCGGCACAGACCCCAGCCAGCGACGTGCTGGCCCTGAGCCCGGACGGCGTGTTCCTGTCCAACGGCCCGGGCGATCCGGAGCCATGCGACTACGCGATCAAGGCGATCCAGGACGTGCTGGAAACCGACGTCCCGGTGTTCGGCATTTGCCTCGGCCACCAGCTGCTGGCCCTGGCTTCCGGCGCCAAGACCGTGAAGATGGACCTGGGCCACCACGGTGCCAACCACCCGGTCCAGGATCTGGACACCGGCGTGGTCATGATCACCAGCCAGAACCACGGTTTCGCCGTCGACGAAGCCACCTTGCCGAGCAACCTGCGCGCCATCCACAAGTCGCTGTTCGACGGTACCCTGCAAGGCATCGAGCGCACCGACAAGAGCGCGTTCAGCTTCCAGGGTCACCCTGAAGCGAGCCCAGGCCCGACCGACGTCGCGCCGCTGTTCGATCGTTTCATCGATGCCATGGCCAAGCGCCGCTGAGCCACCTGCTTGCAGGCCCCGGACCGGCTCGCGCCGCGTCCGGACGCGCCTGAACAGAGTGTTGAAGACGGCTTGCCCACTGACCCGCGCAACTGAGTGACCACCATGCCAAAACGTACAGACATCAAAAGCATCCTGATTCTCGGCGCTGGCCCGATCGTGATCGGCCAGGCCTGCGAATTCGACTACTCCGGCGCCCAGGCCTGCAAGGCCCTGCGCGAGGAAGGTTTCCGCGTCATTCTGGTGAACTCCAACCCGGCCACCATCATGACCGACCCGGCCATGGCCGACGCCACCTACATCGAGCCGATCAAGTGGCAATCGGTGGCCAAGATCATCGAAAAAGAACGCCCCGACGCCGTACTGCCGACCATGGGCGGCCAGACCGCGCTGAACTGCGCCCTGGACCTGGAGCGCCACGGCGTGCTGGAGAAGTTCGGGGTCGAGATGATCGGCGCCAACGCCGACACCATCGACAAGGCCGAAGACCGCTCGCGCTTCGACAAGGCCATGAAGGACATCGGCCTGGAGTGCCCGCGCTCGGGTATCGCCCACAGCATGGAAGAGGCCAACGCGGTGCTCGAGAAGCTCGGCTTCCCGTGCATCATCCGTCCGTCCTTCACCATGGGCGGCACCGGTGGCGGCATCGCCTACAACCGTGAAGAATTCGAAGAGATCTGCACCCGCGGTCTGGACCTGTCGCCGACCAAGGAACTGCTGATCGACGAATCGCTGATCGGCTGGAAGGAATACGAGATGGAGGTGGTCCGCGACAAGAAGGACAACTGCATCATCGTCTGCTCCATCGAGAACTTCGATCCGATGGGTGTGCACACCGGCGACTCGATCACCGTCGCCCCGGCACAGACCCTGACCGACAAGGAATACCAGATCATGCGCAACGCCTCGCTGGCGGTGCTGCGTGAGATCGGTGTGGAAACCGGCGGTTCCAACGTGCAGTTCGGCATCTGCCCGGATACCGGGCGCATGGTCGTGATCGAGATGAACCCGCGCGTCTCGCGCTCTTCGGCACTGGCCTCCAAGGCCACCGGCTTCCCGATCGCCAAGATCGCCGCCAAGCTGGCCGTCGGTTACACCCTCGACGAACTGCAGAACGACATCACCGGCGGCCGCACTCCGGCGTCCTTCGAGCCGTCGATCGACTACGTGGTCACCAAGCTGCCACGCTTCGCCTTCGAGAAATTCCCCAAGGCCGACGCCCGCCTGACTACGCAGATGAAGTCGGTCGGTGAAGTCATGGCCATCGGTCGTACCTTCCAGGAATCCCTGCAGAAAGCCTTGCGCGGCCTGGAAGTCGGCGCCTGCGGTCTGGACCCGAAAGTCGACCTGGCCAGCGCGGAAGCCGCCGGCATCCTCAAGCGCGAGCTGACCGTGCCGGGCGCCGAGCGCATCTGGTACGTGGCCGACGCCCTGCGTTCGGGCATGACCTGCGACGAGATCTTCGCCCTGACCGGCATCGATCTGTGGTTCCTGGTGCAGATGGAAGACCTGATCAAGGAAGAAGAGAAGGTCAAGACCCTGGGCCTGTCGGCGATCGACAAGGACTACATGCTGCGCCTCAAGCGCAAGGGCTTCTCGGACCAGCGCCTGGCCAAGCTGCTGGGCATCACCGACAAGAACCTGCGCCGTCACCGCCACAAGCTGGAAGTGTTCCCGGTCTACAAGCGCGTCGACACCTGCGCCGCCGAGTTCGCCACCGACACCGCCTACCTGTACTCCACCTACGAGGAAGAGTGCGAGGCCAACCCGTCGACCCGCGACAAGATCATGATCCTGGGTGGCGGCCCCAACCGTATCGGCCAAGGCATCGAGTTCGACTACTGCTGCGTGCACGCGGCTCTGGCGCTGCGTGAAGACGGCTACGAGACCATCATGGTCAACTGCAACCCGGAAACCGTCTCCACCGACTACGACACCTCCGATCGCCTGTACTTCGAGCCGCTGACCCTGGAAGACGTGCTCGAAGTCTGCCGCGTCGAGAAACCCAAAGGCGTGATCGTCCATTACGGCGGGCAGACCCCGCTGAAACTGGCCCGCGCCCTGGAAGAAGCCGGCGTGCCGATCATCGGTACCAGCCCCGATGCGATCGACCGCGCCGAAGACCGCGAGCGCTTTCAGCAGATGGTGCAGCGCCTGAACCTGCTGCAGCCGCCGAACGCCACCGTGCGCAGCGAAGAAGAAGCCATCCGCGCGGCCGGCGACATCGGCTATCCGCTGGTGGTGCGTCCTTCCTACGTGCTGGGCGGTCGCGCCATGGAGATCGTCTACGAGCTGGACGAGCTCAAGCGCTACCTGCGCGAAGCGGTACAGGTGTCCAACGATAGCCCGGTGCTGCTCGACCACTTCCTCAACTGCGCCATCGAGATGGACGTGGATGCGGTGTGCGACGGCACCGACGTGGTCATCGGCGCGATCATGCAGCACATCGAACAGGCCGGCGTGCACTCCGGTGACTCGGCCTGCTCGCTGCCGCCTTACTCCCTGAGCAAGGAGGTGCAGGACCAGGTGCGCGAGCAGGTCGCCAAGATGGCCCTGGAGCTGGGCGTCGTGGGCCTGATGAACGTGCAGCTGGCGTTGCAGGGCGACAAGATCTACGTGATCGAAGTCAACCCGCGCGCGTCGCGTACCGTGCCGTTCGTGTCCAAGTGCATCGGCACGTCGCTGGCGATGATCGCGGCCCGCGTCATGGCCGGCAAATCGCTCAAGGAACTGGGCTTCACCCAGGAAATCATCCCCAACTTCTACAGCGTCAAGGAAGCCGTCTTCCCGTTCGCCAAGTTCCCAGGGGTTGACCCGATCCTCGGCCCTGAGATGAAATCCACCGGCGAAGTCATGGGCGTCGGCGACAGCTTCGGCGAAGCCTTCGCCAAGGCACAGATGGGTGCCAGCGAAGTGCTGCCGACCGGCGGTACCGCGTTCATCAGCGTGCGCGACGACGACAAGCCACAAGTGGCGGCCGTCGCCCGTGACCTGATCGCCCTGGGCTTCGAAGTCGTGGCCACCGCCGGCACCGCCAAGGTGATCGAAGAGGCCGGCTTGAAGGTCCGCCGTGTCAACAAGGTGACCGAAGGCCGCCCACACGTGGTCGACATGATCAAGAACGACGAAGTGTCGTTGATCATCAACACCACCGAAGGTCGCCAGTCGATCGCCGACTCGTACTCGATCCGTCGCAATGCGCTGCAGCACAAGATCTACTGCACGACCACCATTGCCGCGGGTGAAGCCATCTGTGAAGCGCTGAAATTCGGTCCGGAAAAGACCGTTCGCCGCTTGCAGGATCTGCACGCAGGGTTGAACGCATGAGCATTACCAAGTACCCGATGACCGTCCAGGGCGCTCGCGCCCTGGAAGAGGAGCACCTGTTCCTGAGCAAGACCGAGCGCCCGCGCCTGAGCCAGGCGATCGGTGAAGCGCGCGAGCTGGGCGACCTCAAGGAAAACGCCGAATACCATGCCGCCCGCGAAGAGCAGGGCATGGTCGAGGCGCGGATTCGCGACATCGAGGGCCGCATGCAGAACGCGGTCATCATCGACGTGACTACGATTCCGCATTCCGGCAAGGTGATCTTCGGCACCACCGTGGAGCTGGCCAACACCGAGACCGACGACCGTGTGAAGTACCAGATCGTCGGTGAGGACGAAGCCAACATCAAGCAGGGCAAGATCTCGGCCAGTGCGCCCATCGCTCGGGCCATCATCGGCAAGGAAGAAGGCGACGTCGTCGTCATCAAGACGCCCAGCGGCACGGTCGAGTACGAGATTGTCGAAGTCCAGCACATCTGATCGACGCCTGCGGGCGCCGTCGCTCGAAGGCATCCTCTGGCAACTGGCCCAGGTATTCTGGGTCGGTGGCCTGTGGGTGTTTCACGTGGGGTTGGTGCCTGCGCTGAAGGTGTCCGGGCTGGCACCCTTGCTGGTGCAGGACGTCGCCGGGCAGATCGACCGTTGGTTGGTCGGCGTGGCGTTGCTCGGGCTACTGACCCAGCTGGCGGTATTGGCGAAGGTGGAAGGTCTGGCGGCCTGGTGGCGGCAGTTCCGCGGACAGATGTTGTTGCTCGGTTTCAGTGCCTGCGTGGCGTATTACACGTTGCGCTACGGCGTCTCCGTAGGCGAGCGCTGGCAGATGTTCTGTTTTCTGGTGCTGGGCTTTTCCGGCATCGTGCTGGTGGCCCAGCCCGTGCCGGTCAGGGCGCGTAGTCCGCGCCGCTGATCGGGGCCGCCGTTACTTGTAGCGGTGGACGTTGGACAGCTGCTTGTTCGGCTGCGGATTCTTGCGATAGACCAGCGCCTTCTTGCCGATGGTCTGCACCAGCTCGGCGCGGCCGGCCTTGCACAGCGCGGCAATGGTGGCCGCACGCTCTTCGCGATCTTCGGAACGGATTTCCACTTTGATCAGCTCGTGGTCGGCCAGGGCCCTTTCCAGCTCGGCCACCACACCCTCATTCAGGCCGTTGCCGGCGATGATCAGAACCGGCTTGAGGTCGTGACCAATGGACTTGAACTGCTTCTTCTGCTCGTTATTGAGCGGCATAATCTGACCCTTTTCGTCTGATTCTGTAAAATTGACCGGCATTTTACCCGAGGGCCCCTGGCTCGCCCAGTCAATCACCACGCATATCATCGAGGTGCCCCGTGGCGCAACGTTCCAAAAGCAGTCAAAACTGGCTGCGTGAGCATTTCAACGACCCTTTCGTCAAACAGGCGCAGAAGGACGGCTACCGTTCCCGGGCCAGCTACAAGCTGCTGGAGATCCAGGAAAAGGACCGGCTGATCCGCCCTGGCATGAGCGTCATCGACCTGGGCGCGGCGCCAGGTGGCTGGTCGCAGGTGACCAGTCGTCTGATTGGCGGGCAGGGGCGTTTGATCGCCTCGGACATCCTGGAGATGGACTCGATCCCCGATGTCACCTTCATCCATGGCGATTTCACCCATGACGCGGTGCTCGAACAGATCCTGCAGGCCGTCGGCGATTCGCACGTCGACCTTGTGATTTCCGATATGGCCCCAAACATGAGTGGTACGCCGGAGGTCGATATGCCACGGGCCATGTTCCTGTGCGAATTGGCACTGGACCTGGCCAGCCGGGTATTGCGCCCGGGCGGCGACTTCCTGATCAAGATTTTCCAGGGTGAAGGCTTCGACGCGTATCTAAAGGATGTGCGCAGCCGGTTCGACAAGGTGCAGATGCGCAAACCGTCGTCCTCCCGTGACCGTTCCCGCGAGCAATATCTGCTCGGCAAGGGCTTCAAGGGTTGAGGAGGAGGGCGTAGGCTCGGTAGGTAATAGTTATTTCCAATCGGCCCTCGCGTCAGCAATGTCTGAACTTCGTGTAGTCTTCATTTCACAAAGGGTTACAGACGGCGCCTGCCAACGCGTGGGCGATGTAGTAAGTTAGGGCGCTGTATATCATGCGAGGCACGGCCGCGTCGTGCGCCGACCTCAGAGGGTAGCTAATTGAACGACATGGCAAAGAATCTGATCCTGTGGTTGATCATCGCAGCCGTCCTGGTGACGGTGATGAACAACTTCTCCAGCCCGAACGAGCCGCAGACCCTCAACTATTCCGACTTCATCCAGCAAGTCAAGGACGGTAAGGTCGAGCGCGTCACGGTCGACGGCGCCGTCATCAACGGCAAACGCTCCGATGGCGACACCTTCAAGACCATCCGTCCGGCCATTGCCGACAACGGTCTGATTGGCGACCTTGTCGACAACAACGTCGTCGTGGAAGGCAAGCAGCCCGAGCAGCAAAGCATCTGGACCCAACTGCTGGTAGCCAGCTTCCCGATCCTGGTGATCATCGCGGTGTTCATGTTCTTCATGCGCCAGATGCAGGGCGGCGCAGGCGGCAAGGGCGGCCCGATGAGCTTCGGCAAGAGCAAGGCGCGCCTGCTCTCCGAGGACCAGGTGAAGACCACTTTGTCCGACGTCGCTGGCTGCGACGAGGCCAAGGAAGAAGTGGGCGAACTGGTCGAATTCCTGCGCGACCCGGGCAAGTTCCAGCGCTTGGGCGGTCGTATCCCTCGCGGCGTGCTGATGGTCGGCCCGCCCGGTACCGGTAAAACCCTGTTGGCCAAGGCTATCGCAGGCGAAGCCAAGGTGCCGTTCTTCACCATTTCCGGTTCCGACTTCGTGGAGATGTTCGTCGGTGTGGGCGCCAGCCGTGTCCGCGACATGTTCGAGCAAGCCAAGAAGCATGCACCGTGCATCATCTTCATCGATGAAATCGACGCAGTCGGCCGTCACCGTGGCGCTGGCATGGGCGGTGGTCACGACGAGCGTGAACAGACCCTGAACCAGTTGCTGGTGGAAATGGACGGCTTCGAGATGAACGATGGCATCATCGTCATCGCCGCGACCAACCGTCCTGACGTGCTCGACCCGGCGCTGCTGCGTCCTGGTCGTTTCGACCGCCAGGTGGTGGTCGGGCTACCGGACATCCGCGGCCGTGAGCAGATCCTCAAAGTCCACATGCGCAAGGTGCCGGCAGGCGACAACGTCAACCCTGCGGTCATCGCCCGCGGTACGCCCGGCTTCTCCGGCGCCGACCTCGCCAACCTGGTCAACGAAGCGTCGCTGTTCGCGGCCCGCTCCGGCAAACGCCTGGTCGAGATGAAAGAGTTCGAGTTGGCCAAAGACAAGATCATGATGGGCGCCGAGCGCAAGACCATGGTCATGTCCGAGAAGGAAAAACGTAATACCGCTTACCACGAAGCAGGTCATGCCATCGTGGGGCGCATCGTTCCCGAACACGATCCGGTGTACAAGGTTTCGATCATTCCACGCGGTCGAGCCCTGGGCGTGACCATGTTCCTGCCCGAGGAAGATCGGTACAGCCTGTCCAAGCGCGCGCTGATCAGCCAGATCTGCTCGCTGTACGGCGGCCGTATCGCCGAAGAAATGACCCTTGGTTTCGATGGTGTCACCACCGGCGCTTCGAACGACATCATGCGTGCCAGCCAGATCGCTCGGAACATGGTCACGAAATGGGGCCTGTCGGAAAAGCTCGGGCCGCTGATGTACGCCGAAGAGGAAGGCGAAGTCTTCCTGGGTCGTGGCGGCGGTTCGCAGCAGGCCAGCGTGTCCGGTGAGACGGCCAAGCTGATCGACTCGGAAGTGCGCAGCATCATCGACCAGTGCTATTCCACGGCGCAGCAGATCCTGACCGACAATCGCGACAAGCTCGACGCCATGGCCGATGCGCTCATGAAGTACGAGACCATCGACGCCGAGCAGATCGACGACATCATGGCTGGCCGCACGCCGCGTGAACCGCGCGACTGGGACAACGACGCAGGCGATTCCGGTACCCCGGCTCCCCAGGGCGATCGCCCAGAGTCCCCGATTGGCGGTCCAGCCGCTCATCACTAAGGGCTTCTATGACCTTCCCGCAGTATTCCACCCGGTTGCCTTGCGGCAATCGGGTTTTGGACCTTTCCCGCACCCATGTCATGGGTATCCTCAACGTCACCCCCGATTCCTTCTCGGACGGTGGGCGCTTCGCACGACGTGACCAGGCGCTGTTCCACGCACAGGCGATGGTGGAGGCCGGCGCTACGCTGATCGATATCGGTGGCGAGTCGACTCGGCCTGGTGCCGATCCTGTCACGGCGGCGCAAGAGCTGGAGCGTGTCGTGCCTATGGTCGAGGCCATTGCGGCACGCCTGGACGTGGTGATCTCGGTCGATACCTCGACCCCTGAAGTCATGCTCGAATCGGCGCGTGTGGGCGCAGGCCTGATCAACGATGTGCGTGCGCTCGAGCGTGAGGGTGCATTGGCCGCTGCGGCGGCGACCGGCCTGCCGGTCTGCCTGATGCACATGCGTGGCGAGCCGGGTACGATGCAGGACGCTCCCCATTACACCGATGTCACGGCAGAGGTGCGTGCCTACTTGCAGCAGCGCATGGCGGTGTGTGGCGCAGCCGGCATTCCAGTGGAGCGGATCATCCTCGACCCCGGTTTCGGTTTCGCCAAGACGCTCGAGCACAACCTCAGCCTGTTCAAGCACCTGAAAGCGCTTGAGGAACTGCACCGCCCCTTGCTGGTCGGAGTGTCGCGCAAAAGCATGATCGGCCTGACCTTGCAGCGGCCTGTGGACGAGCGCCTGTACGGTAGCTTGGCGCTCGCGGCGCTCGCCATGACCAAGGGCGCGAGCATCCTGCGTGTCCATGATGTGGCAGAAACCGTCGACGTGGTGCGAATGATCGCCGCAGTGCAGAACGCCGAATAGAACAACTGGAGTTTCACATGAGCAGAAAATACTTCGGCACCGACGGCATTCGTGGTCGCGTCGGGCAGTTCCCCATTACCCCGGATTTCATGCTCAAGCTGGGGTGGGCGGCAGGCATGGCGTTCCGCAAACTCGGCCATTGCCGCGTATTGGTCGGCAAGGACACGCGTATCTCCGGCTACATGTTCGAGTCCGCACTGGAGGCCGGGCTGTCCGCGGCCGGTGCCGATGTCATGCTGTTGGGGCCGATGCCCACGCCTGCCATCGCCTACCTCACGCGCACCTTCCATGCCGAAGCGGGCATCGTCATCAGCGCTTCGCACAACCCGCATGACGACAACGGCATCAAGTTCTTCTCGGGCAAAGGCACCAAGCTGCCGGACGACATCGAGCTGATGATCGAAGAGCTGCTCGACCAGCCGATGACGGTGGTGGAGTCGACCAAGCTTGGCAAGGTGTCGCGCATCAACGACGCCGCCGGGCGCTACATCGAATTCTGCAAGGGCAGCGTGCCGACCGGTACCAGCTTCGAAGGGCTCAAGTTGGTGGTCGACTGTGCCCACGGCGCGACCTACAAAGTCGCGCCCAGCGTGTTCAAGGAACTGGGTGCCGACGTCACCGTGCTGCATGCCCAGCCGGACGGCTTGAACATCAACGAAGCCTGTGGCTCGACGCACATCGAATCGTTGCAGGCCGCGGTGCTGGTCGGCCATGCCGACTTAGGGATCGCTTTCGACGGTGATGGCGACCGCGTGCTGATGGTCGACCATACCGGTGCGATCGTCGATGGCGACGAGTTGTTGTTCGTCATCGCGCGCGATCTTCAGGCCCGTGGCAAGTTGCAAGGCGGTGTGGTGGGCACGCTGATGAGCAACCTGGGCCTGGAGCTGGCGCTCAAGGATCTGGACATTCCCTTCGCCCGCGCCAAGGTCGGCGACCGTTACGTCATGGCCGAACTGCTGGAGCGCGATTGGCAGTTGGGCGGCGAAAACTCGGGGCACGTGGTGTGCTGCAACCACACCACGACCGGCGATGCGATCATCGCTGCGCTGCAGGTGCTCATGGCCCTCAAGCGTCGCGGCGAAACCCTGGCTCAGGCGCGACAAGGCGTGCGCAAGTGCCCGCAGGTATTGATCAACGTACGCTTCGCCGCTGGTCAGGACGATCCATTGGAAAACCCTGCCGTGCAGCAGGCCAGCGCCGAGGCTACCGAAGCCATGGCCGGCCGTGGTCGCGTGCTGTTGCGCAAGTCCGGTACCGAGCCGCTGGTGCGCGTGATGGTCGAAGGTGATGACGAAATTCAGGTGCGCCGCCATGCCGAAGCGCTGGCCAGGCTCGTCGAACAAGTCTGTGCTTGAAAGACGCTTGCCAGGGCGTTTCTGGTTGGGTAATATCTGCGCCCACTTCGACCTGCGAGGTAAAGCATGCGCCGCCCCATGGTAGCTGGTAACTGGAAAATGCACGGTACCCGCGCCGGTGTCGCTGAACTGCTCGAAGGGCTGCGAAAGTTGCCTCGATCGGGTGAGGTCGAAGTTGCGGTATTTCCTTCTTCGTTGCACATCGGCCAAGTAATCGATGGGCTTCAAGGCAGTGGAATCACCGTAGGTGCACAGAATTCTGCAATACAGCCCGAGCAGGGCGCGTTGACTGGGGAAGTTGCTCCGAGTCAATTGGCTGAACTGGGTTGCAAGTTGGTGCTGGTAGGTCATTCGGAGCGTCGCCAGGTCATGGGCGAAAGCGAGAACGTTCTTCAGCAGAAGTTTGCAGCCGCACAAGCCTGTGGTTTGAAGCCGGTGCTCTGCATTGGGGAAACCCTTGAAGAGCGTGAAGCGGGCAAGACGCTCGAAGTTGTCGAGCGTCAACTGAGCAGCATCATCGATACGTTCGGTGTTGCCGTCTTTGCCAATGCGGTGATCGCTTATGAGCCTGTCTGGGCCATCGGCACGGGCCTTACGGCCTCGCCTCAGCAAGCCCAGGATGTACACGCGGCTATTCGCGCGCAGTTGGCGAAAGAAGATGCCGAAGTCGCAGCTCGTGTCCAGCTGCTCTACGGCGGTAGCGTAAAAGCGTCCAATGCCGCCGAATTGTTCGGCATGCCGGATATCGATGGGGGGCTCGTTGGTGGGGCTTCCTTGAACGCAGACGAATTCGGTGCAATTTGTCGCGCCGCAGGAAACTGAAATGCTGGAAACAGTCGTAGTTGTTTTTCATCTGTTGGCCGCGCTGTCGGTAGTAGCGCTGGTGTTGATGCAGCAGGGTAAAGGTGCTGAAGCCGGTGCTTCTTTTGGTGCAGGTGCTTCTAATACTGTATTCGGAAGTCAAGGTTCGGCGACGTTCCTAAGTAAATTGACCGGTATACTCGCTGCTACTTTCTTTCTGACCGCACTTGGGTTAGGATACTTCGCAAAGCAGCAAGCTCACCAGCTTTCCCAAGCCGGTTTGCCAGATCCAGCGGTTCTTGAAGTTAAAGATCCAAAGCCTGCGGTCAATGACGATGTACCTGTTCTGAAAGAGCAGAAGAGCGAAACCACCCAACAAGGTGATGTACCTCCTCCCGCTGAAGAACAAAAGTAACAAGTTACACAATGCAATAAGCGTCACGGGTTTCAAATGTAGTATTGCCGAGGTGGTGGAATTGGTAGACACGCAACCTTGAGGTGGTTGTGCCCATAGGGTGTAGGGGTTCGAGTCCCCTTCTCGGTACCAATTGAAGCATGAGAGCCCGCTGTAGCGGGCTTTCTTGCAGGTGGAGGTCGGATTGACCCTGAGCAGGGTTCAGTCTTATACTTTTGCCCCAGCTTTGTCGCGGGGTGGAGCAGCTTGGTAGCTCGTCGGGCTCATAACCCGAAGGTCGTTGGTTCAAATCCAGCCCCCGCAACCAGCTTCAGCGAAGCCCCTTTTCAGGGGCTTTTTGCTAGCCGAACAGTTTCGACGCCGTTGTCCCGATGGCGTCTCCAGGGATGGGCGTTTCGCCCATTTTTTATTTGCACAGCATGCACGAGGGGGTTCAGGTGTCGAGCAAGCTAGAACAGTTGCAGGCCTTGTTGGCCCCGGTTGTCGAGGGTCTGGGCTTTCAATGCTGGGGGATCGAATACATCTCCCAGGGCAAGCACACGGTGTTGCGTGTCTACATCGACAAGGAAGGCGGGATCATGGTGGAGGACTGCGAAGCCGTCAGCCGCCAGATCAGCGGTGTGCTTGATGTTGAAGATCCGATCAGCAGTGAGTACGCCCTCGAGGTGTCTTCACCCGGTATGGATCGCCCGCTGTTCACGTTGGAACAGTTCGCCTCGCATGCCGGCGAACAAGTGAAGATCAAGCTGCGTACGCCCTTCGAGGGCCGTCGCAACTTCCAAGGCCTCCTCCGCGGCGTAGAGGACCAGGATGTGGTGGTCCAGGTGGACCAGAACGAATTCCTGTTGCCGATCGACTCGATCGACAAGGCCAATATTATTCCCAGTTTTGACTGAGACGTGCCGGGCCCGCTGGATCATACGGGTCCAATGGCTTGCGCAAGGCGAGGCGTACGATGAGCAAAGAAGTACTGCTGGTTGTTGAATCGGTATCCAACGAGAAGGGTGTACCCCCTGGTGTGATTTTCGAGGCGCTGGAAGTAGCGCTGGCGACCGCAACCAAGAAACGTTTTGAAGACGAAGTCGATCTGCGTGTGGAAATCAACCGCCACACCGGCAGCTACGAGACGTTCCGTCGCTGGACCGTGGTCGACGAAAACGCGCTGGACGATCCGGCGATCGAAACCTGGCTGACCAAGGCCCACCTGACCCACCCCGAAGCCCAAGTCGGCGACGTGATCGAAGAGAAGATCGAATCGATCGAGTTCGGTCGTATCGCTGCCCAGACCGCCAAGCAGGTCATCGTGCAGAAAGTGCGCGAAGCCGAACGTGCCCAGGTGGTCGACGCTTACCGCGAGCGGGTCAACGAGATCATCTCCGGCACCGTCAAGAAAGTCACCCGTGACAACATCATCGTCGACCTGGGCAACAATGCCGAAGCATTGCTGGCCCGCGAAGACATCATTCCCCGCGAAACCTTCCGCGTCGGTGTGCGTTTGCGCGCACTGCTCAAGGAAATTCGCAGTGAAAACCGCGGCCCTCAGCTAATCCTGTCGCGCACCGCGCCACAGATGCTGATCGAGCTGTTCCGCATCGAGGTCCCGGAAATTGCCGAAGGCCTCATCGAAGTCATGGCCGCCTCCCGTGATCCGGGATCGCGTGCCAAGATCGCCGTCCGCTCCAAGGACAAGCGCATCGACCCGCAAGGTGCCTGTATCGGCATGCGCGGTTCGCGTGTGCAAGCCGTGTCCGGCGAGTTGGGTGGCGAGCGTGTCGATATCGTCCTGTGGGACGATAACCCGGCACAATTTGTCATCAACGCCATGTCGCCGGCCGAAGTCGCGGCGATCATCGTTGATGAGGATGCCCATGCCATGGACATCGCCGTCGCCGAAGACAACCTCGCCCAGGCCATCGGTCGTGGCGGGCAGAACGTTCGCCTGGCCAGTCAATTGACCGGCTGGACACTGAACGTGATGACCGAGAAGGATATCCAGGCCAAGCAGCAAGCAGAAACTGGCGACATCCTGCGTAATTTCGTTGAAGAACTGGAAGTCGACGAGGAGCTGGCACAAGTGCTGGTCGACGAAGGCTTCACCAGCCTCGAAGAAATTGCCTACGTACCGTTGGAAGAAATGCTCAACATCGATGGCTTCGACGAAGAAATCGTCAACGAGCTTCGCGCTCGTGCCAAGGACCGTTTGTTGACCAAAGCCATCGCTACCGAAGAAAAACTGGCAGACGCCCATCCGGCCGAAGACCTGCTCTCCCTCGAGGGCATGGATCCGGACCTGGCGGCGGAACTGGCGGTGCGCGGTGTGGTTAACCGCGAAGACCTGGCCGAGCAGTCGATTGACGACCTGCTCGACATCGACGGCATCGACCAAGAGCGTGCCGGCAAGTTGATCATGGCCGCCCGAGCCCACTGGTTCGAGTAATTAGGCGTGGCCTGAGGAGAGAAATGCATGACGCAAGTCACGGTGAAAGAACTGGCCCAAGAGGTCGAGGCACCGGTAGAGCGCCTGCTGCAGCAGATGCGTGAGGCGGGTCTGCCGCACACCGACGCCGGTCAGGTAGTGACCGACAATGAGAAGCAGGTTCTGCTGACTCATTTGAAGAGCAGCCACAAAAGCAAAGCGCAGGAACCCCGCAAGATCACCTTGCAGCGTAAGACCACCAGCACCCTGCGCGTAGCCGGTAGCAAGAGCATCAGCGTAGAAGTACGCAAGAAGAAAGTATTCGTTCAGCGCAGCCCTGAAGAAATCCAGGCCGAGCAGAAACGTGAGCTCGAAGAGCGCCGTGCGGCGGAAAACGCCGAGCGCGCCAAGAGCGAAGCGCAGAACCAGCAGCGCGCCGAAGAACAGAGCCGTCGTCAGGCCACCGAGGCCCCTGCGCCTGCGGCCAAGCCTGCTGCCGCACCGGCCGCAGCCCCTGCCGTGGCCAATGCGCCGGTGTCCGACGACGCCGCTGCACGTGCCGCCGAGCGCAAGAAGGACGAGACCCGTCGCAACGAGACGCGCACCCGTGAAGACGACCGCCGTGGTGGCGAGCGTCGTGGTGAAGCGCCGCGCGTGTCGATCAAGGTCAAGGTGAAGGAAAAGGAGAAGGCGCCGACCCCGCGCGCCGCTCCACGTACCACCGACGAAGAAAGCGATGGCGCGCGTCGCGGCCGTGGCGGCAAGAGCAAGCTGAAGAAGCGTAATCAGCATGGCTTCCAGAGCCCGACCGGTCCGGTCGTGCGTGACGTCACCATCGGTGAGACCATCACCGTTTCCGAGCTTGCCCAGCAGATGTCGGTCAAGGGTGCGGAAGTCGTCAAGTTCATGTTCAAGATGGGCACTCCGGTGACCATCAACCAGGTGCTGGATCAGGAAACTGCCCAGCTGATCGCCGATGAGCTGGGCCATAAGGTCACGCTGATCAGCGACAGCGCGTTGGAAGACTCCCTGGCCGAGTCGCTGAAGTTCGAAGGCGTGGTCGAGTCCCGTGCGCCGGTCGTGACCGTCATGGGCCACGTCGACCACGGCAAGACCTCGCTGCTCGACTACATCCGTCGCGCCAAGGTCGCTGCGGGCGAGGCCGGTGGCATCACCCAGCACATCGGTGCCTACCACGTCGAAACCGACCGTGGCATGGTCACCTTCCTCGACACCCCGGGTCACGCCGCGTTTACCCAGATGCGTGCCCGTGGTGCCAAGGCGACCGATATCGTCATCCTGGTGGTGGCGGCCGACGACGGTGTCATGCCGCAAACCCGCGAAGCGGTGCAGCATGCCAAGGCCGCGGGCGTTCCGCTGGTGGTCGCGGTGAACAAGATCGACAAGCCCGGTGCCGACCTCGACCGCATCCGTAACGAGCTGTCCGTCGAAGGCGTGACCTCCGAGGACTGGGGTGGCGACACGCCATTCGTCAAGGTTTCGGCGAAGATGGGTACCGGTGTCGACGAACTGCTCGAAGCCGTGTTGCTGCAAGCCGAGATTCTCGAGCTCAACGCCACGCCGACCGCGCCCGGTCGCGGTGTCGTGGTCGAATCGCGCCTGGACAAGGGCCGTGGCCCGGTCGCTACCATCCTGGTTCAGGACGGTACGCTGCGTCAGGGCGACATGGTCCTGTGCGGCTCCAATTATGGCCGTGTGCGTGCCATGCTCGACGAAAACGGCAAGCCTGTGAAGGAAGCCGGCCCGTCGATCCCGGTCGAGATTCTCGGCCTGGATGGCACCCCGGAAGCCGGTGACGAGCTGTCGGTAGTGGCGGACGAGAAGAAAGCCCGCGAAGTCGCCATGTTCCGTCAAGGCAAGTACCGCGAGGTCAAGCTGGCCCGTGCGCATGCCGGCAAGCTGGAAAACATCTTCGAGACCATGGGTCAGGAAGAGAAGAAGACCCTCAACATCGTGCTCAAGACCGATGTGCGTGGCTCGCTCGAGGCGCTGCAAGGCTCGCTCGGCGGCCTGGGCAACGACGAAGTGCAGGTGCGTGTGGTCGGTGGCGGCGTCGGTGGTATCACCGAAAGCGATGCCAACCTGGCGCTGGCCTCCAACGCTGTACTGTTCGGCTTCAACGTGCGTGCCGATGCTGGCGCGCGCAAGATCGTCGAGCAGGAAGGCCTGGACATGCGTTACTACAACGTGATCTACGACATCATCGAAGACGTCAAGAAAGCGTTGACCGGCATGCTCGGCAGCGATGTTCGCGAGAACATCCTGGGCGTCGCCGAAGTGCGTGATGTGTTCCGTTCGCCGAAGTTCGGCGCCATCGCTGGCTGCATGGTCATCGAAGGCATCGTTTATCGCAACCGTCCGATCCGCGTACTGCGCGACGACGTGGTGATCTTCGAAGGCGAGCTGGAATCGCTGCGTCGCTTCAAGGACGATGCTGCCGAAGTGCGTAACGGCATGGAGTGCGGTATTGGCGTCAAGAGCTACAACGACGTCAAGGTCGGCGACAAGATCGAAGTGTTCGAGAAAGTCCAGGTGGCCCGTACCCTGTAAGGGTCGTGCCGGGCGCAGCTTCCGCATCGCAGCGGCAGGCAGCGCCTCACCAGGTAACGCCCGGTCAGGCTCGCGCCTCGCCGGGCGTTTGCCGCTTTAGATACAGGTAGCAAAAATGGCAAAAGAATATAGCCGTACCCAACGTATCGGCGATCAGATGCAGCGCGAGCTGGCCGAGCTGATCCGCCGTGAAGTCAAGGACCCGCGTGTCGGGCTGGTCACCATCACCGCCGTCGACGTCAGCCGCGACCTCGGTCATGCCAAGGTGTTCATCACCGTCATGGGCGATGACGAGGATGGCACCGCCGTGGCGCAGAGCCTTAAGGCGCTGAACAGCGCCGCCAGCTTCCTGCGCTTGCACCTGGGTCGCGCGATGCAGTTGCGCAGCGTGCCGCAGTTGCACTTCCATTACGACGAAAGCGTCAGCCGCGGCGTCCATCTGTCGGCGCTGATCGAGCGTGCCGTGGCCGAAGACCGTCTGCACCAGGCAGACGAGCCGGACGTCAACAAGGAGTAAGCGGTGGCCCAGGTCAAACGTATTCGCCGCAACGTCAGCGGCATCATCCTGCTCGACAAGCCGCTGGGGTTCACCTCCAACGCGGCCCTGCAGAAAGTCCGTTGGCTGCTCAATGCGGAGAAGGCCGGCCATACCGGTAGCCTCGATCCGCTGGCGACCGGTGTCCTGCCGCTGTGCTTCGGTGAAGCGACCAAGTTCTCGCAATACCTGCTCGATTCCGACAAAGGCTACGAGACGGTCATGCAGCTGGGGCAGACCACCAACACCGGCGACGCCGAAGGTGAGGTGTTGCAGACCCGCGAAGTGACCGTTGGTCGCGTCGACATCGAAGCGGCTCTGCCGGCGTTTCGCGGGCCGATCAGCCAGATACCGCCCATGTACTCGGCGCTCAAGCGTGACGGGCAGCCGCTGTACAAGCTGGCGCGTGCCGGAGAGGTGGTGGAGCGCGAGCCGCGTTCTGTTACTATTACGCGCCTCGAACTGCTCGAGAGCGAAGGCAGCCGCGCGCGGCTGTCTGTAGGCTGCACCAAAGGCACCTATATTCGCACCTTGGTCGAAGACCTGGGCGAAGCCTTGGGGTGCGGTGCCTACGTCGCCGAGCTGCGGCGCACCCACGCCGGGCCGTTCGAGTTGGCGCAGACCGTTACCCTCGAAGCGTTGGAGCAAGCTCACGCCGAAGGTGGTAACGAGGCGCTCGACCGCTTCCTGATGCCATCGGACAGCGGTCTTTTGCACTGGCCGCTGGTATGCTTGTCGGCCAACAGCGCGTTTTACTGGCTGCACGGTCAACCCGTGCGGGCACCCGAATCGCCGCAGTTCGGCATGGTTCGGGTACAGGACGACAGCGGTCGCTTCCTCGGTATCGGTGAAGTGAGCGAAGACGGGCGCATTGCGCCGCGTCGATTGATTCGGTCGGAGTGATTCGATCAGAGTGATTCGGTCGGATAGACCGAAACCACAGGTTTAGGCCTCGGCCCGAACCTGTGGATGAAAGGGTGGCTGTTATTAGGCGCGGTCATGCCTTCTTTATCAATACGGGGTTTTCCCCCGGCCTATTGGGATCCGCTTGCGGGTTCCGTTTATCAGGAGACGCCAAATGGCACTCAGCGTTGTAGAAAAAGCTCAGATCGTTGCCGACTATCAGCAAGCCGCCGGTGACACCGGTAGCCCGGAAGTGCAGGTTGCTCTGCTGACCGCCAACATCAACAAGCTGCAAGGCCACTTCAAGGCCAACGACAAAGACCACCACTCCCGTCGTGGTCTGATTCGTATGGTCAACCAGCGTCGTAAGCTGCTGGACTACCTGAAGGGCAAAGACGCCACGCGTTACAGCACCCTGATCGGTCGTCTGGGCCTGCGTCGCTAATAGCGGCCTGGCCAGTGGTGTGCGGGGCGTGTCGCCGTCGTCGGCAGTGCTGGACATCAGCACTGCCGTCGGACACGCCCGGCATCTCTTCGAGGTTGGCAGTCTGAACCTGTCGTGCGGTTCTCCCGCGCGGCAGTCAGGCTCCCAGCCTCGTGTTGTATCTGGACGGTCAACGGGGCCGATTCCCTGTTCTGCCCAAGAATTCGCAAGAAACCAGTTCCCCCAGAGCCATTGAAAAGGTAGGAAACCGTGAACCCGGTAATCAAGAAATTTCAGTTCGGTCAGTCGACCGTCACGCTAGAAACCGGCCGCATTGCCCGTCAGGCAAGCGGCGCCGTACTGGTCACCGTCGATAACGATGTCACCGTGCTGGTGACCGTGGTCGGGGCCAAGCAAGCCGATCCAGGCAAGGGCTTCTTCCCCCTGTCGGTGCACTACCAGGAAAAAACCTACGCTGCCGGCAAAATCCCAGGCGGCTTCTTCAAGCGCGAAGGCCGTCCTTCCGAGAAAGAGACCCTGACCTCGCGCCTGATCGACCGTCCGATCCGTCCGCTGTTCCCGGAAGGCTTCATGAACGAAGTGCAGGTCGTCTGCACCGTGGTCTCCACCAGCAAGAAGACCGATCCGGACATCGCCGCGATGATCGGCACCTCGGCCGCCCTGGCCATTTCCGGTATCCCGTTCGAAGGCCCGATCGGCGCTGCCCGTGTCGCCTTCCATGAAAGCACCGGCTACCTGCTCAACCCCACCTACGAGCAACTGGCCGCCTCGAGCCTGGACATGGTCGTCGCCGGTACCGCTGACGCCGTACTGATGGTCGAATCCGAAGCCCAAGAGCTGACAGAAGACCAGATGCTGGGCGCCGTACTGTTCGCCCACGACGAATTCCAGTCGGTCATCAAGGCCGTCAAAGAGCTGGCCGCCGAAGCCGCCAAGCCGACCTGGGACTGGAAACCCGCCGTCGCCAACACCGAACTGTTCGACGCCATCCGCGCCGAGTTCGGCGCAGCGGTTTCCGAAGGCTACACCATCACCGTCAAGGCCGACCGCTATGCCCGTCTGGGCGAACTGCGCGACCAGGCGATCGCCAAGTTCTCCGGCGAAGAAGGCCAGCCTTCGGCTGCCCAGGTCAAAGAGATCTTCGGCGAAATCGAATACCGCACCGTTCGCGAAAACATCGTCAACGGCAAGCCACGTATCGACGGTCGTGACACCAAGACCGTACGTCCGCTGAACATCGAAGTCGGCGTTCTGCCCAAGACCCATGGCTCGGCCCTGTTCACCCGTGGCGAAACCCAGGCCCTGGTCGTCGCGACCCTGGGTACCGCGCGTGACGCACAGCTGCTCGACACCCTCGAAGGCGAGAAGAAAGACCCCTTCATGCTGCACTACAACTTCCCACCGTTCTCGGTAGGCGAGTGTGGTCGCATGGGCGGTGCAGGCCGTCGCGAAATCGGTCACGGCCGTCTGGCCCGTCGTTCGGTCCAGGCCATGCTGCCGGGTGCCGACGTCTTCCCGTACACCATCCGCGTGGTGTCGGAAATCACCGAATCCAACGGCTCCAGCTCCATGGCTTCGGTCTGCGGCGCTTCCCTGGCCCTGATGGACGCCGGTGTGCCGATGAAGGCACCGGTCGCCGGTATCGCCATGGGTCTGGTCAAGGAAGGCGAGAAGTTCGCCATCCTCACCGACATCCTCGGTGACGAAGACCACCTGGGCGACATGGACTTCAAAGTGGCCGGTACCGCCAAGGGCGTCACTGCGCTGCAGATGGACATCAAGATCAACGGCATCACCGAAGAGATCATGGAGATCGCCCTGGGCCAAGCCCTGGAAGCGCGCCTGAACATCCTCGGCCAGATGAACCAGATCATCGGCCAGTCGCGTACCGAGCTGTCGGCCAACGCACCGACCATGATCGCGATGAAGATCGACACCGACAAGATCCGTGACGTCATCGGCAAAGGCGGCGCGACCATCCGTGCCATCTGCGAAGAGACCAAAGCGTCGATCGACATCGAAGACGATGGCTCGATCAAGATCTTCGGCGAGACCAAGGACGCGGCCGAAGCGGCACGTCAGCGCGTACTGGGCATCACTGCCGAAGCCGAGATCGGCAAGATCTATGTCGGCAAGGTCGAGCGCATCGTCGACTTTGGTGCTTTCGTCAACATCCTGCCGGGCAAAGACGGCCTGGTGCATATCTCCATGCTCAGTAACGAGCGCGTAGAGAAGGTTACCGACGTGCTCAAGGAAGGTCAGGAAGTCGAAGTGCTGGTACTGGATGTGGACAACCGCGGCCGTATCAAACTGTCGATCAAAGACGTGGCGGCGGCGAAATCCTCCGGCGTGTGAGCTTGATCGTGCGGTAAATCGAAGGGCCCCATGGGGCAATGCCGGTCAGTTAAGCTGAAGTTGTGTTCATTGGGGCTGCTTTGCAGCCCATCGCGGCTGAAGCCGCTCCTACAGGGAAAAGCATATCCTGTTGGAGCGGCTTCAGCCGCGATGGGCCGCCAAGCGGCCCTAATCGCTTAACTGACTGGCATTGTCTCGATGGGGCCCTTTCTTTTGGCTGTCGTTTCTATTCGTGGACTTGCATCTTGCATGCAGGATTTGACTGCGGCTTGCAAAATGCACGAACGTGCCAATTCGCAAAAGCGCTAACTAACTGTTTTTACTGCGATTTATTAAAATTTGAACCTGGCACAGCCTCTGCAATCTATTAAGTACCTGCAGCCGGTAACCACGGCGCAGACTTTTCGAAAAACAGGAGTGTCTTGTATGAAGAAGTTCGCTATCGCTGCCGCCGCTGCTACCGCTCTGACCCTGACCATGACCAACGCGGCATTCGCTGCCCAGCAAACTTCCCAGGCCCCGCTGATGATGGCGGCCGGTGAAGTCACCAAGGCCAAACAAGAAACCAGCGACACCTGGATCACCACCAAGGTCAAGGCTGACCTGCTGACCGAGAAAGGCATCCCAGGTTCGGACATCACCGTTGAAACCACCCACGGTGTAGTTGCATTGTCCACAAACGATGGCGTTACCCTGACCGAAGCTCAGAAAACTACCGCCGTTGCCATCACCAAGAAGATCAAAGGCGTGAAGAGCGTCACCACCGAAGCGCTGAAAACTCAGTAAGCTTCCGGCTCGGCTCGATGGATCGGGCCACATGAAAAACCCGGCATTCGTGCCGGGTTTTTTGCGTCTCAGGGAAGGGTTCCAGCCTTCATTGCACATCCAGATGCAACGGTGTGATCACTCGGCCATCGCGCTGTGCCTGTCCGAGTGTCGTATCGATGAAATACACCCGGTCGTCACTCAGTCCACCTTTGTCGACCAGGTAGTCCTTGATGCTACTGGCTCGGTCCTGCCCGAGTTGCCGCTGCAGCGTGGCGCTTTCCGACCAGAACTTCAGCACGGCCTCGCGCAACTGCCGCGTGCGTTGCTCACGGCTCAATTGTTCCCATTGCGGCGGCGGTTGCTGTTTTAGGCGCAGGCGGTAGATGCCTTCGAGCATGGCAGGCTTGTCGTCTTCGCTGACCACCAGCAGGGAGGCATTGGCCGGCACCTTGTCGCCGCGCCTTTGCAGGATCTTGTACCAAGTGGCTTGGTACTCGCGCTCCAAGCGTTGACGTGCCAAGAGCGGCCCGTCGCTGGATTGCGCACTGGTGCCTTCGATCTCCAGACGCAACTGCGGCCGCGCCTTGAGACCGGCAGCCAGTTTGTCCAGCGCGGCGCGCGCATCGTCGGCCAGTTCGCTGGAGCCAGGCGCGAAGGCCACGGTGCTGAGGTCTTGCGACTGCCCGCCGGCCACCAGGCTGCCGATGAGCTTGAACGGCGACTGCACGGCGCGCAGGGCCAGGTTGCGCAGGGTCTGCCACACGATCGGCATCACGCTGAATTGCGGATTGTTGAGGTCGCCCGACACCGGCAGTTTCAGCGAGATCTTGCCCTGGCTGTCCTTGAGCAGCGCCACGGCCAGGCGAATCGGCAGATCGACCGCATCGGGGCTGTCGACCCGGTCGCCCAGTTGCAACTGCTCGACTTCGACGGTGTTCTCCGCTTGCAGTCGGCCCTGGGTGATGACGTAGTGCAAGTCGAGGTTGAGCCGCCCTTTGCGAATGCGATAACCGGCGAATTTGCCCGAGTAGGGCGTCAGCGTGGTCAGCTCGACACGGCGGAAACTGGCGGCGATGTCGAGGCTGTCCATGGGGTCGAAGGGGTTCAGCGCACCGTGGATGATCACCGGCGCGTAACGGTCCACCTTGCCTTGGATATCCACACTGGCGGGTAGCGAGCGACGATTGTCGATGGTGCCGACCACGCCGTTGAGTTGTTGCGCGGCGGTGGCGAAGTTCGGCGTCAGGGTCAGGTCGGCGAAATTGGCCGAACCGTCCTTGATGTCGATCTGACCGATGCGAATGCCCAGCGGCTTGTCGGCAGGTTTGGCCGGCTGCGCGGGTGTGGAGGCGACCTGGGCCCCGGTAGGTTGGGGTATCAACAGGTCATCGATGTTGGTGGTGCGGTCTTCGTTGATGATGAAGCGCGCGTAGGGCTGCTGCAGCGTCACCTTGTCGATCGACAACGCATCGCCATGCACGTAGCGGATGCCGTCGGCGTCGACCCGCTGCCATTTGACCAGGTCGCGGTTCTTGATGGTGTCGAGGGTGTGCAACTGATCGACCTGCGCCTTGCCGCTGACGGTCAGGGCCAAGGGCTCGACGCTGGCCAGATCGACCTTGAGCTGGCTGTCGAGCATGCCGCTGCGCAGCTCCAGAAGGATGAAAGGGTTGATGTAGGCCTGAGCGATGCGCAGGTCGATGTCCTGGGTGCTGACATCAAGGTTGGCGCTGATCGGCGCCAGATTGACCTGGCCGGCCGCTTGCAGCTTGCCTTGCCTGCCGACGCCGGTGTCGAGCTTGAGCTCGGAAGGCGAGCCGTTCAGGCTGTCGAAACCACGCATCGTCAGGTTGAGCGGGCCGACGTCCAGGGCTACCGGCTCTTTCTGCCGACGATCCTGCACATGGATCAGCGCGTTGCGTGTCTGTACGTCTTTGAGCAACACCTGCCACGGCTTGGCCGGCGCGGCAGCCTGGGTGCGGGTCGGCTCGGCCGTTGCAGGTGCGTGCTTGTCCTTGCTCGAGGGCGTACTCGGCTGGCCGGCGAACAGCGCCTGCCAGTCCAGCTGACCGTCGGGCTGGAGCGCGGCCCAGGTTTCCAGCTTTTCGCTACGGACCTTGCCCACGGTGACGCGCTGCTTGGCCAGGTCGAGGGTGGCGTCGCTGACGTCGAGGCTGGCCAGGCGCGCCAGGGGACGACCGTCGGGCGCTTGGATGGCGAATGGCGCTATGTGCAGGGAGGTCTTGTCGAGCAGCAGCTCGGTGCCCTTGGCGAAATTGAGGCGGTAATGTGTGTCGAAGCTCAGGACGCCGTCTTGCAGCACCAGGGGCAGGCTGTCGCGTACGTAGGGCCACCACAGCTTCATCTTGGCGTCGGTGATCTTCAACGTGCCTTCGGAGGCGAAGGGCGCGAGGCCAAGGCTGCCTTGCCAGTCGATGCGTCCGCCGGCCGGGCTTTTCGCTACCAGCGTCATGTCGGCGCTGTCATCGGCCAGGGTGCTCAGGTTCTTCAGCTCGAGATTCATCGAGTCGTAAAGAAACTCGATCGGCTCGCTGGGGCGCAAGTCCTTGAAGTGCACGTAGCCTTCGCTGATCGCCAGGTTGCCAACGCGCAGCGGGAAAGGTTCGCTGGCCGGCTCGTCAGGCTTGGAGGGGCTGGGCGGCACGTCGAACAATTGCGCCAGGTTGAGACGCCCGTCCTTGGCGAACACCACCTCGCCGCGTGGCTTGTCCAGTGCCACGGCGTCCAGGTGCAGCACGCCGCGCCAGAGGCTGTCCAGTTGCAGGTTCGCGTACAGTCGCTCGAAGCCCAGCTGCGGTTTGCCGGGTTCGCCGATCTCCAATCCCCAAAGGGTCAGCTCAAGGCTGAAGGGGTTGAATTCGATACGTTGCAGGTGGGCAGGCGCGGTGGCGTACTGGGCCAGTTGCTGGTTGGCGATGCGCAGGGCAACGCCTGGCAGCACCAGAAAGCCCAGCAGGCTATAGAGGGCCACCAAGGCCAGCACGGTGCCAAAGGCGCGGGTCAATGCTTTGAGCATGCGGGGCGTCATCAGGTCGCGGGCGGGAGTGGTTGGAGTATGGCATGGGGTAGCGGTTCCGCGGCAACAGTACAAAGACTTGTAACCCCATCGCATCCGATGCGTGGAGCGCTCACCGCGCGCCTCACAATGGCACGAGGCGAGGGCTGCAGGCGCGTCGGTCAGCCGCCAAACAGACCGTAGGAAACGAAAACGGGCGCCGAAGCGCCCGTATCGATCAAGCCAGCCGCCTCAACCGCGGTGACGGCTGCGGAAGTAGTTGATCAGGCCTTGGGTCGAGCCATCTTCGGCTTGCTTCTCTTCAGCGCCGACCAGACGCTCGTAGACGCCCTTGCCCAGCTCCTTGCCCAGCTCGACGCCCCATTGGTCGAAGGCGTTGATGCCCCACACCACGCTTTGCACGAACACCTTGTGCTCGTACATCGCCACCAGCGCACCCAAGCGGCGCGGGCTGATGCGTTCGACCACCAGGGTGTTGCTCGGGCGGTTGCCCGGAATCACTTTGTGCGGCGCCAACTTCTCGATGTCCGCTTCGTTCATGCCCTTGGCGCGCAACTCGGCCTCGGCTTCTTCGCGGGTTTTGCCCTGCATCAGCGCCTGGCTCTGCGACAGGCAGTTGGCGTACAGCCACTGGTGGTGGTCGGCCACTGGGTTGAAGCTCACCACCGGTACGATGAAGTCGGCGGGAATCAGATGGGTGCCTTGGTGCAGCAACTGGTGGTAGGCGTGCTGACCGTTGCAGCCTACGCCGCCCCAGATCACCGGCCCGGTACTGACCGGCACGGGCGAGCCGTCTTGCAGCACGCTCTTGCCGTTGGACTCCATGTCCAGCTGTTGCAGGTGCTTGGTGATGTTACGCAGGTAGTGGTCGTACGGCAGGATGGCGTGGCTGTCCGCACCCCAGAAGTTGCCGTACCACACGCCCAGCAGGGCCAGCAGCACGGGCATGTTCTGCTCGAACGGCGCGCTCTGGAAGTGCTGGTCCATGGTGTAGGCACCGGACAGCAGCTCTTTGAAGTTGGCGGTGCCGATGGCCAGGGCGATCGGCAGGCCGATGGCCGACCACAGCGAATAGCGCCCGCCGACCCAGTCCCACATCGGGAAGATGTTTTCTTCGCGGATGCCGAAGGCCATGGCCGCCTGCTTGTTGCTGGACACGGCGATGAAGTGGCGATAGAGCTCGGCTTCCGAGCCGCCCTGGGCCAGGTACCAGGTGCGCGCCGCGATGGCGTTCTTCAGGGTTTCCAGCGTGTTGAACGACTTGGACGAGACGATGAACAAGGTGGTTTCGGCACGCAGCTTGGCCGAGAGCTCGTGGAATTCGCTGCCGTCGATGTTGGCCAGGTAATGGCAGCGTACGCCGCGTTGGGCATACGGCAGCAGCGCTTCGGAGACCAGCTCCGGGCCCAGGAAGGAGCCGCCGATGCCGATGTTGACCACGTCGGTGATCGGCTTTTCGGTGTAGCCGCGCCACAGGCCGTCATGGATGCGCGTCACCAGTTCGGTCATCTGGTTAAGGACCTTGTGCACCTCGGGCATCACGTTGACGCCGTTGACGTCGAGCTTGTCGCCCACCGGACGGCGCAGCGCGGTGTGCAGCACCGGGCGACCCTCGGAGGTGTTGATGATCTCGCCGCTGAACATCGCCTTGATGGCATCGGCCAGGCCGACCTGCTCGGCCAGCGCCACCAGGTGCTCACGGGTCTGCTCGGTGATCAGGTTTTTCGAGTAGTCGAGGAACAGGCCGCAGCTGCTCAGGGAGAACTGGTCGAAGCGCTGCGGATCGGCATTGAAGGCGTCGCGCATGCTGAAGTCTTGCAGCGCTTCGCGATGCTGCTGGAGCGCCTGCCAGGCCGGCAGGGTCGTTACATCATGAGGAGTGCGGTAATACGCCATTGCGAATGAGTTCCTGGGTACAAGTTGCTGCGTTGGACAGTGGCCGCCCTCAGCAGTTGCGGGCCGTCGTGCAGTATAGGCAATCCTGATTCGGTCGAACGTGAAATGCAGCGCGGTGCGTATGCGCTGCATGCCGGTTCAGGCGCTGGGCTGTTCCAGATGTACATACAGGTTGTCGATCAGCCGGGTGGTGCCCAGGAAAGCGGCCACCAGAACCACCAGGTCGCGGTCGTCCAGTTGCGCAGGGCGCAGCGACAGCGCATGGCGCACTTCCAGGTAGTCGGTGCGCAAGCCCGCCGCCTCCAGCTGTGCCCGGCCTTCGTCCAGCAGGGCCTCATAGTCGCGGCGACCGCGGCGCAGGCCTTCGCCGACTTGGGTAAGCGTGCGGTACACCACCGGGGCGATCGCGCGCTGCTCCGGGCTCAGGTAGCCGTTGCGCGACGACAGCGCCAGGCCGTCTTCGGCGCGCACGGTCGGCTCGCCGAAGATCTGGATGGGCATGTTGAGGTCACGGACCATGGCGCGAATCACGGCCAGCTGCTGGTAGTCCTTTTCACCGAAGACGGCGAGATCGGGCTGGACCATGTTGAACAGCTTGTTGACCACGGTGGCCACGCCCTCGAAATGCCCCGGCCGGCTGGCGCCGCACAGGCCTTCGGACAGCTGCGCCACGCTGACGCGGGTCTGCGCGGCGGTGCCTTCGGGGTACATCTCTTCCACGGTAGGTGCGAACAACAGATTACAGCCGGCTTCCAACAGGCGTGCCTGGTCGGCCGCCAGGGTGCGCGGATAGCTGGCCAGGTCTTCGTTGGCGCCGAACTGCAGCGGGTTGACGAAAATGCTGGCGACCACGAAGTCGGCGCGTTGTGCGGCCTTGGTCACCAACGCGGCGTGGCCGCTGTGCAGGTTGCCCATGGTCGGCACGAAACCGATGCGTTTGCCTTCCCCACGTGCGCGCGCCACGGCGGCGCGCAATTCACGGACGGTCTTGACTGTATTCATGCGCTGAACCCATGTTCGCTGGCTGGGAAACTGACGTCCTTGACTGCCGCGACGTACGCGGCAAGGGCGCCTTGAATGTCCTGCTGGCCCATCATGAAGTTCTTCACGAAGCGCGCCACGCGCCCGCTCAGCGACAGGCCGAGCATGTCGTGCAGCACCAGGACCTGACCGTCGGTGCCGCTGCCGGCGCCGATGCCGATCACCGGAATGCTCACCGCCTGGCTGATCTCGCTGGCCAGAGCGCTGGGCACACATTCGAGCAGCAGCATGGCGGCACCGGCCTGTTCCAGCGCCTGGGCATCCTGGCGCAGCTGTTCGGCCTGGGCCTGCTGACGACCTTGCACTTTATAGCCGCCGAACACGTTGACCGCTTGCGGCGTCAACCCCAGGTGCGCGCACACGGGCACGCCGCGTTGGGCCAGCAGGGAGATGGTTTCAGCCAGCCACGCCGCGCCTTCGATCTTGACCATGTGCGCACCGGCCTGCATCAGCGTAGCGCTGTTGGCCAGGGCCTGCTCGCAGGTGGCATGGGCCATGAACGGCAGGTCGGCCAGAATCAGCGCCCCGGCGTTGCCGCGTTTGACACACGCGGTGTGGTAGGCCATGTCGGCGGTGGAGACGGGTAGGGTGCTGTCGTGCCCCTGCAGGACCATGCCCAGCGAATCCCCCACCAGCAGCACCTCGACGCCTGCCTCGCTCGCCACCTTGGCGAAGGTGGCGTCATAGCAGGTCAGCATGGTGATCTTTTCACCTTTGGCTTTCAGGCCGTTGAGGGTCGTCAGGGTCACAGCGGGCATGTCGAAAATCCTCGTTCAGGCCCTGCGAACACGGCTGCGGTGCGCAGGCCGCCGTTCGCTCAAGGCGCTACATCGTCGTTCGCGATGTTCGTTACAGGCCGTCTGGGGCCAGAGTCTGTGGGCACCGAGGTGCCGCGGGAGGCCTATAGTCGTGACGCGAGGGGGGGAAGTCAATCACCTGTTACCGGCGCGCCACAGGTAGGGTGTTACGCCTGTTACCGCTTGCGCACGCGGCGTTTCTACAGGCGTTCGAGGCCGACGAAAGGGCAGGCAGCGAGGCGCTGGGCGAGGGTGTGGCCATCGGCGAGCAGGGTGTGCACGGGCAGCAGTTCGGCGAGCGGGTAGAGCACGAAGGGGCGCAGGTGCATCTGGACGTGCGGGACTTGCAGGCGCGGCAGGTCGATGCATTGCTCACCGAACAGCAGGATGTCCAGATCGAGGGTACGCGGCCCCCAGCGCTCGGCGCGCACACGACCTTGCTCGTTTTCCACCGCTTGCAGCGCATCGAGCAGCGCCAAAGGCTCGAGTGCCGTGTCCAAGGCGGCCACGGCGTTGGTGTAGCGGGGCTGGCCGGGCAGCAGCGAGTCGCTGGCGTAGAACGCCGACACGCCCGCCAGGTGAGTGTGCGGCAGGTGCTCCAGGGCTTGCAGGGCGTTGCGCAATTGGCCGGCCGGATCGGCCAGGTTGCTGCCCAAGCCGATGTAGGCGCGTACGCTCACTCGAAGACCTCGTCATCGCCTTGCTTGCGCTTGCTGTTGCTGCGTTTGCGCTTGCGTGGGGCGGCGCCGTCTTCGCTACGCCCGCCCAGCTCGCGGATCATTTCGCGGCGCGTGCCGTCGTGGGCTTCCTGATAGTCGGTCCACCACTGGCCGAGGTCGTCGGTCTGCTCGCCTGCGCTTTCGCGCAGCAGCAGGAAGTCGTAGCCGGCGCGGAAGCGTGGGTTGTCCAGCAACTGGTCGGCACGCTTGCCGCTGCGCCGTGGCAGGCGTTCCTGCATGTCCCAGATTTCCCGGATCGGCAGGGTGAAACGCTTGGGCACGGCGATGCGCTGGCACTGCTCGACGATCAGCTCGTGGGCTGCGCCGTTCATGGCCGGAATCGGCGGCACGCCCTGGTTCTGCAGGAACAGCGCGCGCGCGGGCAAGGCTGGCCAGAGCAGGGCGGCATAGAGGAAGGCCGGTGTCACCGGCTTGCCCTGTGCGACGCGCAAGTCGGTGTTGGCCAAAGCCTGGCTGATCAGCGTGTGGGTATAGCTCGGACGATCCTCCAGCGCCTGGGCACTGGCCGGGAACAGCGGCTCGAACAGTTCGAGATCGACCAGCATCTCGAAGACCATCGCGCCTTGCCCGGACAGGAACAGCTTGAGGCTTTCCTCGAACAGCCGCGCTGGCGGGATTTCCCGCAGCAGGGGTGCCAGTTCGCGAATCGGCGCTACGGTGTGCTTTTCGATGCCGAAGTTGAGCTTGGCGGCGAAGCGCACGGCGCGCAGCATGCGTACCGGGTCTTCCTGGTAGCGGTGGGCCGGGTCGCCGATCAGGCGCAGCAAGCGGTTGCGGATGTCATGCACGCCGTTGGCGTAATCGAGAATGCGCTCGTTGACCGGATCGTAGTACAGGGCGTTGATGGTGAAGTCGCGGCGTTGCGCGTCTTCTTCCAGCGTGCCGTACACGTTGTCGCGCAGGATGCGGCCGCTGGCATTGTGCGAAGAGCGGTGGCTGTCGGCCTGGTCTTCGTCGGAGTGGGGCGCACGGAAGGTGGCGACTTCGATGATCTCGCGGCCGAACTGGATGTGCACCAGCTTGAAACGGCGCCCGATGATGCGCGCGTTACGGAACTCGGCCCGCACTTGCTCAGGGGTGGCGCTGGTGGCGACGTCGAAGTCCTTGGGCGTGATGCCCAAGAGCAGGTCGCGTACGCAACCGCCGACCAGGTAAGCCTGGTAGCCCGCGCCTTGCAGGCGCTCGACGATGCCGACCGCATGGCGGCTGAACTGGCTGCGTTGCAGCGAGTGCTGGCTCTTGTGGATCACCTCGGGTGTGGTGCGCACGTGATGTTGACCTGGTACCGGGGGGCGGAAAGACTGGAACAGCTTCTTCAGCATGGGATGCACTGTTTGAAGGAATGTTCGGCCAGCAATAGGGGAATGGCCGCATGATGGGCGGGGATTCTAGCATTTACTCTGAGAATGGTGTAGGCGGTGTGCTGAAGGCACTGAAGGGGCAGAAACGACATGGGGAGCCTAAGCTCCCCATCAAGTCGTTGCGTACGCTCTTGTTGTTATTTTTACGGGCTTCTTGTTTTTGTCGAGTGCCCAGTCCATCCAGCTTGGCTGGTGAACGATCCCTATCGGAAGGGATGAAGAGCAAACGGATTGCTTTGATCGTTGAGCTGTACCGACCTAGAGGTCCAACCAGTTCAGGCGCTGCTTTTTAGTGCAGTTTTTGTTGTTCTCTGCCTGGTCATGGGGCAAGCCCCGGATACAACGCGTCTCCAAAAGAATCAGTTAGCTGCGCCTCCGCCGTGTTGTTCTTGTTATGCGTGAGCCGTTTCGTGTTGTTTTTATTATGGGTTGCGGTGCTTGTTATTGTTCTTGTACCAAACATATTGCAGGCAGCGTGCCAACTTTGACCAAGGCCCGTAAAACCTGGGTTTGGGGTCGATCAAGCCAATGGGGTGACGGTTTGGAATAAGCATATTCGTTACCGTTCGCCTCGGAAGATGTTACGTGGTGTAAGGCGGGTAACAGGTTTTTGCAGAGGGGGCGGAGGCAGGTGCGGCATGTGCCGCACCTGGAAGGCGATCACTGCTCGCTGGTGGCGTTGCTCTTGCGCCGCGGAATGCCCAGGCGCTGGCGCCGCTCCCACAGGCACTTGCGGCTCACGCCCAGTTTGCGGGCCAGTTCGGTCTCGGTCATGTGGTCCTGATGTTCGAGCACGAAGTGGTGGAAGTAGTCTTCCAGCGACAGGTCTTCGCTCGGGTCATGACTGGCGTTACCGCTGACGGCACTCGAGGATGGCAGTTGATCCAGCGGGTCGCCATCCTCGAGATCGGCCAATTCGATGTCGATCCCCAGCAGCTCGGCGGAGATTTCCGGGCTTTCGCTCAGGATCACCGAGCGCTCCACAGCGTTTTCCAGTTCACGCACGTTGCCCGGCCAGCTGTAATGGCGGATGGCTTGCTCGGCCTCGGCGGAGAAGGTCAGGTCGTCGCGGCCGATGCGCGCACGTTGGCGTGCGAGGAAGGCGTGGGCGATGTCGTTGACATCGCTGCCGCGTTCGCGCAGCGCGGGCAGTTTCAGCGCAATGACGTGCAGGCGGTAGTAAAGGTCTTCACGGAACTGGCCGGCTTTGGCCAGGCTTTTCAGGTCGCGGTGGGTCGCGGCGATTAGGCGCACGTCGACCTTCTGCGATTGCACCGATCCCACCCGACGGATCTCCCCTTCCTGCAAAACGCGCAACAGACGCGCTTGAGCCTCCAGCGGCAGCTCGCCGATTTCGTCGAGGAACAGCGTGCCGCCGTCGGCCGCTTCGACCAGGCCGGCACGTCCGGCGCTGGCGCCGGTGAAGGCGCCTTTTTCATGGCCGAACAATTCGGATTCGATCAGCGTTTCCGGAATGGCCGCACAGTTCACCGAGATCATGGGCGCCTTGGCGCGCCGCGAGAGGTTGTGCAAAGCCCGCGCGACCAGCTCCTTGCCGGTGCCGGACTCGCCTTGGATCAGCACATTGGAGTCGGTGGGCGCCACCTTGCGGATCTTGCCGAACAGATCGAGCATCGGTGCGCAGGAGCCGATGATGCCGATCTCGCCCGAGGCGTTGCCGGCAGCGCTCTTTTCCGCGGCGGCCGGCTTGCCCGTGCTGCGCGGTTCGGCCGATGCGGCTGGGGTGGCGGCTGCTTTGGGCCGATCGCGCAGGATACGTGCCACGGCCTGCAGCATTTCGTCGTGGTCGAAGGGTTTGGCGATGTAGTCCACCGCGCCCATCTTCATCGAGTCCACGGCCGAGCGCAGGCTGGCGTAGCTGGTCATGATCAGCACCGGGGTGCCTTCGCCGAGCTTGATCAGTTCGGTGCCAGGCGCGCCTGGCAGGCGCAGGTCGCTGACGATCAGGTCGAAGGTGGCGATGCTGAACTGGGCCTGGGCATCCTGTACCGAACCTGCCTCGCTGACTTGGTACTGATTCCTTTCGAGCAGGCGTCGCAAGGCCGAGCGGATGATGGTTTCGTCTTCGACGATCAGAATATGCGGCATGGATTCAATTCTCTCGACGGTCTCGAATGTCTGGGGACGTCGCTACGACATGCCGTGGCAGGGTAACGCGGATCCGGGTACCAAGTTGCCGTTCGGGGTCGGCGGGGCTGTCGATGGTGATTTGTCCATAATGCTCTTCCACAATCGAATAGACCAGCGCAAGGCCTAGCCCCGTACCCTCACCGGGGTCCTTGGTGGTGAAGAAAGGTTCGAACAGGCGGTCCATGATGTTCTTGGGAATGCCGCTGCCTTCGTCTTCGACGATCAGATCGACCATGTGTTCGTTGCCTTCGCTCACAGCGCTGCGTACGCGCACCGCACTGCCGGGCGGCGAGGCGTCGCGGGCGTTGGACAGCAGGTTGATCAGCACCTGGGCCAGGCGCTGCGGATCGCCCTCGACCCAGTGCTCGGGGTCGCACAGGTTGAAAAACTGCACTTCGAAATTGCGCCGGTTCAGGGCCAGCAGGCCGATGGCGTCCTGTGCGACTTCGGCCAGGCACACCGGCTCTTCGCTGTTCTGCTGGCTGCCGCCGGCGTGGGCGAAGCTCATCAGCGACTGGACGATGCGCGACACCCGCTTGGTCTGCTCGAGAATCTGGCTCGACAGCTCGATGATCTCCCCGTCGCCCTCGCGTTCCTCGCGCAGGTTCTGCGCCAGGCAGGCGATGCCGGTGATCGGGTTGCCGATCTCGTGGGCCACCCCGGCCGCCAGGCGACCGATGCTGGCCAGGCGTTCGGAGTGCACCAGCTTGTCTTCCAGCGCTTGGGTTTCGGTGAGGTCTTCGACCAATAGCACCAGGCCGCTGTTGCCCGGGGCCAGCGGCTCATCGATGGCCGCCTTGTGCAGGCTCAGCCAGCGCGGCTGGCCTTCGAGCGCCAGGCGATGTTTGTGCAGGTGTTCGTCGGGCAGGCTGACGAAGTCCAGCAGCAGCCCGCGCCAGGGCTCGCCGATGGTGGTCAGGCGCGAGCCGACCACGTGCTTGGCGGCGATCCCGGTCAGCTCTTCCATGGCCCGGTTCCACATGAGGATTTCCTGGTCCTTGGCCAGCGAGCACACGCCCATGGGCAGTTCCTGCAAGGTTTGCCGGTGGTAGCGGCGCAGCGCGTCGAGCTCGGCGGCCAGGCCCGTGAGGCGCGAGTGGTAGTCCTCCAGCCGGCTCTCGATGAAGTGGATGTCTTCGGTGACGTAGCTTTCGTTGCCTGATTTGTACGGCAGGAAGGTCTCGACCATGTCCTGGGCCACGCTCGGCCCCATCAGGCCCGACAGGTTGGCCTCGATGCGGTCGCGCAGACGCCGCAGGGCGTAGGGACGGCGCTCGTCGAAGGGCAGGTAGAGGTCGCGCAGGGCTTGCTCGACTTCCTTTTGCGCGGCTTTCGCGCCCAGGGGCTTGGCCAGTTGCGTGGCGAACTCCTGGGGCGAGGCGGCATGCAGTTCGCGCCGTTGCGGGCGGCGTACGTTGTCCACCGCGCAGGCCTCGGCCGCGCTGGCTTCCTCGGTACTGGCGTTGGTGAACAGCGAAATCAGCGTGAACAGCAGCACGTTGGCGGCCAGCGAGGCGATGGCCGCCATGTGCCAGCTGGTGTCGTCGAGCACGTAGATCATGTCCAGCAGCGGAATGTAGAAGCCCTGCACGTTGCCCAGCAGCGGCAGCAGCATGGTCACCATCCACACCGCGATGCCCGCCAGCAGGCCGGCGATGAAACCGCGCCGGTTAGCCGTCGGCCAGTACAGCACCGAAAGCACGCCGGGCAGGAACTGCAAGGTCGCGACGAAGGCGACGATGCCCATGTTGGCCAGGCTCTGGTGGTTGTTCTGGGTCAGGTAGAACACGAAGCCCGCCGCGATGATGGCAACGATCAGAGCCCGTCGCGTCCACTTCAGCCAGCGGTAGATGTTGCCTTCGGCCGGCGGCTGGTAGAGCGGCAGCACCAGGTGGTTGAGGGCCATGCCCGAGAGCGACAGGGTGGTGACGATGATCAGCCCGCTGGAAGCCGACAGCCCGCCCACATAGGCCAGCAAGGCCAGCGCCGAATTGTTGGCGGCGATGCCCAGGCCCAGGGTGAAGTATTCCGGGTTGGTGGTCGCGCCCAGGCGCAGGCCGGCCCAGAGGATCAGCGGCACGGCCAGGCTCATCAGCAGCAGGAACAGCGGCAAGCCCCAGCTGGCGCTGACCAGCGAGCGCGGGTCGAGGTTTTCCGTGAAGGCCATGTGGTACATGTGCGGCATGACGATGGCCGAGGCGAAGAACACCAGCAGCAGGGTGCGCCATGGCCCTTCCTGGAGCGGGGTGTGCAGGGCGGCCAGGGCGGTCTGGTTCTGCAGCAGCCAGATTTCCAGTTCGTGCGGCCCGCCGAACACCCCGTAGAGCGCATACAGGCCGATGCCGCCCAGGGCCAGCAGCTTGATCACCGACTCGAAGGCGATGGCGAACACCAGGCCTTCGTGTTTCTCGCGGGTGGCGATGTGGCGCGAGCCGAAGAAAATGGTGAACAGGCTGATCAGCACGCAGAACGCCAGGGCCACCCGCGCCTTGACCGGCTCACCGGTGAGGATGTTGATCGAGTCGGCCACCGCCTGGATCTGCAAGGCCAGCAAGGGCAACACGCCGATCAGCATGAAGATGGTGGTCAGCGCGCCGGCCCAGGTGCTGCGAAAGCGGAACGCCAGCAGGTCGGCCAGGGACGACAGTTGGTAGGTGCGGGTGATCTTGAGGATCGGGTACAGCAACACCGGCGCCAGCAGGAAGGCGCCCGACACGCCCAGATAGCACGCCAGGAAACCATAGCCGTACTGATAGGCCAGACCCACCGAGCCATAGAAGGCCCAGGCGCTGGCGTAGACGCCCAGCGACAGGGTGTAGGTGAGCGGGTGGCGGATGACCGCGCGCGGAATCAAGCCGCGCTCGCTGATCCAGGCCACGCCGAACAGCACCAGCAGGTAACCGGCGCTGATCAGAACCATCTGGGTCAGGCTAAAGCTCATCGGCATCTCGTTGGCTCTGCAGAATGAAGGTGACGACGATTAGGATCAGCCAGAGCAGGTAAGGCCGGTACCAGGCGCCAGTCGGGTCGATCCACCAGTCCATGATGGCGGGGGAGAACAGATAGATCCCCACCACCAGGAGCAGGACCAAACGATAGATGTACATGCTGGCCTCGAAGAATGGGTGGTGCGCAGCGAGCGGGGTGGCCGTGGACGGACGTCCCTGTCGTCGAGCGAGGGCCTGAATCTATTGGGCTTCCAGCGTTGGGGCAAGTGTTCTAGCGCAGATCGGCTTCGGCCAGGGTGGTTTGCCGAGGGATCGCTGCGGCCTGCCAGCGCTGGCGGGCGATGGCCAAGACCTCGGCAGGGCTGGCCTGCGCCATGTCGGCGTCGGTGGCTTGGCCCAGCGTGCGCAAGGCGCGCAGCAGCAAGGCGGTGGCCTGGTCGGCTTCGAGCGCCGGGGAGCGGTAGGTCTTGCCCAGTTTGTGCCCGTCGGGTTGCACGATCAGCGGCACATGCAGGTAGCGCGGCTGCGAGAACCCCAGCAGCTCCTGCAGGTACAGTTGCCGAGGCGTGTTGTCCAGCAGGTCGGCACCGCGCACCACATCGGTCACGCCCTGCCAGGCATCGTCGAGCACCACCGCCAGTTGATAGGCATACAGCCCGTCGCGGCGCTGAATGACGAAATCGCCCAACTCCCGGCCCAGGTGCTGGCTGAATTCGCCTTGCACACGGTCCTGGAAGCGGTAGGTCAGCTCCGGCACCCGCAAGCGAATCGCCGCGCCTTCGCGCGGGTGGCCGGCGTTGCGACAAAAACCGGGATAAAGGCCGCCGTAGCCCTCCAGCTGCTTGCGCGAGCAGGTGCAGGCGTAGGCCAGACCCTGGCTGAACAGGCGATCGACCACGGCGGCGTAGGCGGCGTGGCGTTGGCTCTGCACCACCACTTCGCCGTCCCATTCCAGGCCGTAGCGCTCCAGCGTGTGCAGGATGGCATCGCGGGCGCCGGGCATCTCGCGTGGCGGGTCGGTGTCTTCCATGCGCAGCAGCCAGTGGCCGCCGACCGCGCGCGCGTCGAGCCAGGAGGCCAGTGCCGCGACCAGTGAGCCGAAGTGCAGGAAACCGCTGGGGGTGGGGGCGAAGCGTCCGGTGTAAGGCGTGTCTGTCATGGTCTGGCGGGGGCTTATGAACGAAACGGGGCGCATGATGCGCCCCGTTCAGGTGGATGAAGGATCAACCCTTGCCTTGGGTCTTTTCCTTCTTCTCGGCAATTTCCTTGCAGTCGAAGCAGAGGTCCGCCGTTGGGCGGGCTTCCAGACGACGCAGGCCGATCTCGACGCCACAGCTGTCGCACCAGCCGTACTCTTCGTCGAGGATCTTCTGCAAGGTCTTGTCGATCTTCTTGATCAACTTGCGCTCCCGATCACGGTTGCGCAGCTCCAGGGCGAATTCTTCTTCCTGGCTGGCACGGTCGGCCGGGTCCGGGAAGTTGGCTGCTTCGTCCTTCATGTGGTCCACGGTGCGGTCGACGCTCTGCATCAACTCACCCTTCCAAGCGGTCAGCAGCTTGGTGAAGTGCGTGCGCATGGGCTCGCCCATGTACTCTTCGCCCTTCGTTTCCTTATAAGGCTCGACACCGTACATGGTCTGACCGGTTTTTTGCTTTTCTACGGTGGACATGAATAGACCGCCTCTCACTCATCTGATCCAATGCGCAGGCTGCTCCTTATCCGACACCCGCCGGCCCTGCGACTGCGAGCCGCCGAACTTATCAGATACATCGGGGGCGCGCTACCCTCCCGATCTGGCTATGGACAGCGCCGTGTCCGCCGCGTTCGGTGGTCGGGCGCAAGAAAAGAATTCCGTTCAGTCATCAGCGAGAAACGCCATGACGCAACCCTACAGCGCACGCAGTCGCGCGATCGAACCCTTTCACGTCATGGCCCTGCTGGCGCGCGCCAACGAGCTGCAAGCGGCCGGCCACGACGTCATCCACCTGGAGATCGGAGAGCCCGATTTCAGCACCGCCGCGCCCATCGTCGCCGCCGGTCAGGCTGCCCTGGCCGCGGGCCATACCCGCTACACGGCCGCCCGTGGCCTGCCGGCCCTGCGCGAGGCGATCGCCGGTTTCTACGCCCAGCGCTACGGGCTGGACATCGATCCGCAGCGCATCCTCATCACCCCAGGCGGGTCGGGTGCCTTGCTACTGGCCAGCAGCCTGCTGGTGGACCCAGGCAAGCACTGGTTGCTGGCCGATCCGGGCTACCCCTGCAACCGGCACTTCCTGCGCCTGGTCGAAGGCGGCGCGCAGTTGGTGCCGGTCGGGCCGGTGGAAAACTACCAACTGACCGCCGACCTGGTCGATCGCCACTGGAACCAGGACACGGTCGGTGCGCTGGTCGCCTCGCCGGCCAACCCCACCGGCACGGTGCTCGAGCGCGCCGAGCTGGCCGAGCTGGCGCGTGCGGTGCAGGCGCGCCAGGGCCATCTGGTGGTGGACGAGATCTACCACGGCCTGACCTACGGCATGGAGGCACCGAGCGTGCTGCAGGTCGACGACGGCGCCTTCGTGCTCAACAGCTTTTCCAAGTACTTCGGCATGACCGGCTGGCGCCTGGGCTGGCTGGTGGCGCCGCCGGCCGCGGTGGCCGACCTGGAAAAATTGGCGCAGAACCTCTACATCAGCGCCCCGAGCATGGCCCAGCACGCCGCGCTGGCCTGCTTCGAGCCACAGACGCTGGCGGTTCTGGAGGAGCGCCGCGAAGCCTTCGCCCGCCGTCGCGATTATCTGTTGCCGGCACTGCGCGAGCTGGGCTTCGGCATTGCCGTCGAGCCTCAGGGTGCCTTCTATCTATATGCCGATATCAGCGCGTTCGGCGGCGATGCCTTCGAGTTCTGCCGGCATTTCCTGGAAACCGAACACGTGGCCTTCACCCCAGGGCTGGATTTCGGTCGCCATCAGGCCGGGCACCATGTGCGTTTCGCCTATACCCAGAGCCTGCCGCGCCTGGAGCAGGCCGTCGAACGTATCGCCCGCGGCTTGCGTAGCTGGCAAGGCTGATGCGCTTTCATCCCGAACTGGAAGAAGGCCGCCTGCTGCGCCGCTACAAGCGCTTCCTGGCCGACATCGAGTTGGCCAGCGGCGAGCAATTGACCATCCACTGTCCCAACACCGGCTCGATGCTCAATTGCATGGTCGAAGGCGGGCAGGTGTGGTTCAGCCGTTCCAACGACCCCAAGCGCAAGCTGCCCGGCACCTGGGAAATCAGCGAAACGCCCCAGGGGCGTCTGGCCTGCATCAACACCGGGCGGGCCAATGCGTTGGTCGAGGAAGCCTTGCGCGCGGGTCTGATCGCCGAGTTGGCAGGTTTCACTGCGTTGCGCCGGGAAGTGGCCTATGGCGAGGAGCGCAGCCGCATCGACTTTCGTCTGGAATACCCGCACGGCGCCGCTTACGTCGAGGTCAAGAGCGTGACCTTGGGCTATCCGGGCTCAGCGGTCGCCGCCTTCCCCGATGCGGTGACCCAGCGCGGGGCCAAGCATTTGCGCGAACTGGCCGCTTTGGCGCGTCAGGGGGTGCGGGCGGTGCAGCTGTATTGCGTCAACCTCAGCGGGATCGAGGCGGTGCGCCCGGCCGGGGAGATCGACGCGGCCTATGCCCAGGCCCTGCGCGCGGCAGTGGCCGACGGCGTCGAGGTGTTGGCGTATGGCACCCGGCTGGACGCCGGGGAAATCTTCATCGATCGACGTCTGCCGGTGCTGTTGAATCCATGAGCCACAGGCCCTTGGCGTCTTCGTGACAGGCCAGGGCTTCGAGCATTTCCCCTTCGCAAGGGCCGGCGACGCACTCGCCGCTTTCCACCCGAAACAACGCGCCATGGTGCGCGCATTCGATGAGCTGGCCGCTGGGGTCGAGCAGGCTCGCTTCCGGCGACCACTGCAACCCGATACCCCGATGCGGGCAACGGTTGCGGTAGAGGTAGACGCGGCCCTGCCGGCGCACGCCGAACAGCGTCGCCCGGGCGAGGTTGAATGCGCGGCTGGTGCCTTCGGGCAAAGCATCGGAAGCGCAGAGAAAATCCATGGTGTCAGCCTTGTGGGAATGCGCGCGTCGCTTGACGCTTCAATGCGAGTAATTATCAAATGGCCGCCAGTGTCGTACCGGCAGCTCCATGGTGCGCAGTTCCGTCACGCGTCACAAGGCGCGTGCCCTGCTTTAGCGAGGAATCCCTATGATGCGCAAACCCTTCGCCCTGGTCGCTCTGTGCGCCGGCCTGGCGTTCTCTTCCCTGGCCTCGGCCCAGGAACTGCCGCAGCGTTGGGTCAGCGCCGGGGGCGCCTTGAGCGAATGGATCAGCGCATTGGGCGGCGAGCCGCATCTGGTCGGCGTCGATACCACCAGCCAGCACCCGCCAGCGCTCAAGGCGCTGCCGAGCATCGGCTATCAGCGGCAACTGTCGGCCGAAGGCATTCTCAGTCTGCGCCCCGATGTGCTGGTCGGGACCGATGAGATGGGGCCACCGCCCGTACTTGCGCAAGTGCGCAACGCCGGGGTGCGGGTCGAGTTGTTTTCCAGCGAGCCGGCACTCACTGCGGTCGACGACAACCTCAAGCGCCTGGGCAGTCTGCTCGGCGTCGAGCCGCAGGCCGCTGCGCTGGCCGGCGACTATCGCCGGCAGATCGACGGCTTGACCGCCTCGATCAAAGGCGCCCAGGCCAGGCAGGCCGCCCCCGGTGTGCTGTTGCTGGTCGGCCATGCCGGCGGCAAGCCGTTGCTGGCGGGGCAGGGCACGTCTGGGGACTGGCTGCTCAAGCAGGCCGGAGCGCGCAATCTGGCCGACCATCAGGGCTACAAGCCGCTGTCGTTGGAAGCGCTGGCGGCCATGGACCCAGACGTGTTGGTGGTGTCCGACCGTGCGCTGGACGGCGAAGCGGCCGTGCAGGCCTTGCTCAAGGAAAACCCGGGCCTGGCTGGCTCCCGTGCGGTGCGTGAACAGCGCGTGATCAGCCTCGATCCGACGCTGCTGGTCGGTGGCCTAGGGCCACGACTGCCCGTCACGCTGGAGCGTCTGGCGCAAGCCTTCTATCCCACAGGCCAGGTCAGTCTGGCGCGATGAGGCGGCTGCTGGCGCCGCGCACGCTGTTCATCGGGCTGGGTCTGGCTTGCGTGCTGGCCGTATGGCTGTCGCTGGCCTTGGGGCCGGTCAGCCTGCCATTGGCCGATACCGGGCGCGCGGGGCTGCGGCTGCTGGGCGTGCCGCTCTCAGGCCAGGGGCTGGGGCAGGCCGAGCTGATCCTGGGGCAGATCCGTCTACCCCGCACTTTGCTGGGCTTGGCGGTGGGTGCGGTGCTGGCGCTGTCCGGAGTCGCCATGCAGGGGCTGTTTCGCAATCCGCTGGCCGATCCGGGCCTGGTCGGCGTCGCCAGCGGCGCGGCATTGGGCGCGGCGGTGGCGATCGCGGGTGGTAGTTGGCTGGGCGGTATCGATGAGGCGTTCGCGCCTTATCTGCTATCGGTCTGCGCATTTCTCGGCGGGCTGGGCGTAACTGCGCTGGTCTACCGCCTGGGCCGGCGTGACGGCCAGACCAGCGTGGCGACCATGCTGCTCGCCGGCATCGCCCTCACTGCGCTGGCCAGCTCGGCGGTGGGTCTGTTCACTTTCCTGGCCGACGATGCCACGCTGCGGACCTTGACGTTCTGGAACCTGGGCAGCCTCAACGGCGCCAGTTACCAGCGTCTATGGCCGCTGCTGCTGGTCACCGGCGGCGTAGCGCTGTGGCTGCCGCGCCGGGCGCAGGCGCTCAATGCATTGCTGCTGGGCGAGTCCGAGGCGCGGCACCTGGGTGTCGATGTGGAGGCGCTCAAGCGCGAGCTGGTGTTCTGCACTGCGCTGGGCGTAGGCGCGGCAGTGGCGGCGGCGGGCCTGATCGGTTTCATCGGTCTTGTGGTACCGCACCTGGTGCGTTTGCTGGCCGGGCCGGACCACCGGGTGGTGCTCCCCGCTTCGCTGCTGGCAGGCGGCACGCTGTTGTTGTTCGCCGATTTGATCGCGCGGCTGGCGCTGGCGCCTGCCGAACTGCCCATCGGCATCGTCACGGCTTTCATCGGCGCGCCGTTCTTCCTGTTCCTGCTGATCCGAGGACGTGGCTGATGCTCGAAGTCGAGGCCTTGCACCTGCGTCGCGGCAACCAAGCGGTGCTGAGCGATATCGATCTGCAATTGCAACCTGGCCAGATCATGGGCGTGCTTGGCCCCAACGGTGCGGGAAAGAGCAGTTTGCTGAGCGTACTGTGCGGCGAGCTGGTGCCGAGCCAGGGCCAGGTGCGCTTGGCGGGGCGTGCGCTGGGCAATTGGCGCGGGGAAGAGAGGGCGCGTTGCCTGGCGGTGCTGCCGCAGGTGTCGAGCCTGGGCTTCTCTTTCACGGTCCTGGAAGTGGTGGGGTTGGGCCGTCTGCCCCATGCCAGCGGCGAGCGGCAGGATGGCGAAATCGTCGAAGCCGCGCTGCGGGCGGCCGATGCCTGGCACCTGCGTACGCGTAGCTATCTGCAACTATCGGGCGGCGAGCGTCAGCGCGTGCATCTGGCACGGGTACTGGCGCAATTATGGCCTGGAATGACCGGTACCACCTTGTTGCTGGACGAGCCGACCTCGATGCTCGACCCGCTGCACCAACACACTATCTTGCAGGCAGTACGCGACATCGCCGACCGCGGCGCAGCCGTGCTGGTGATTCTGCACGACCTGAACCTGGCGGCCCGCTATTGCGATCGCATCCTGCTGTTGCAGGAGGGGCGCTGCCATGCTTTGGATGTGCCGTCGCGGGTGCTCACACCTCAGGCCCTGAAGGCGGTGTTCGAGATCGAAGTGCTGGTGCAGGCGCATCCCGAGCGGGGGCACCCGTTGGTCATCATGCGCTGAGGCGCCGAGAAAGGCTGACCCGCGTAGGGGCCGCTCCTGTCCGCAAGCCGTGAAAAGCGGATGGGAGCGGCCCCCGATCTGGCTATGGCAGGTGATGGACCAGATCACCTGTCATCCTCATCGACATCGACAAAAGCACCGATAAAAAAAGACCCGGCAAATTGCCGGGTCAAAAACCGTGATTAGCCTGATGAGGAGATAATCTGAGAGTCCGACCAAGGGCTTTCAGGTTATCCAACCAGTCTCGCGACCAGTTGTGATAATCATAACGATTCTCATTTCGTAGTCAATCCCCTTGTACGGTATTTATCCAATTATTTTTTGGTTGAGGGGTTTGGCATTCAGCTGCTGTAGCAACGCCTGTTTGCGCTCGCTGGGCAAATCATTCCAGTGCATGTCGAGCAAAGCGCCTTCGATGGCGTATAGCAGCACTTTCGATGCGCGAAAACCCCGAAGTCTCACCGCTCGGTAGGCACTGACCGCGCCCAGGCGGCGTAGGTCGGAAAGGCTGTGGATACCGACGGCATGAAGCCATTGTGCGGAGGTCTTGCCCAGGTTTTTAAGGTGCTGCAACTCATCGTTCATCAAGCCTCCTTGCAACGGCTGAACGGTGTCGTCTGTAGAAATCGTGACAGAGCAGCAGATGAGTGTAGCGGGATTTTGCGAGTACGCCTTTTTTGCCATACGAGGCCGTGATCCGGCCTCGTATGGCAAGGATTGGCCGATTACAGACCTGGCAGGCGCTGGCGAATCTGCTCGATCAGCTCGTCCATGGCACTGGCTTGGTGAGTGTCGACACGCTTGCTGAGCAAGGCTTCTTGTTCATCGAGCGGCTCGCGCCCCGCCTGTTGCGCCTTGACCACTTCCAGCGTGGCGTCCGACGGATCGCTCTGCTCGGATCGACGCTGTTCCAGCCAACTGAGGATCACCGCTTCGGGCGCATGGCAGTCGAGGATCAGGAACGGTACGCCGGTCTCGCTGGCCACATGAGCCGCCGCGTGGCGCTGGTCCTGCTTGAGGTAAGTGGCATCGAGCACCACGGGCAAACCTGCCTTGAGGATGGTCGTCGCCAATTGGTGCAGACGCTGGTAAGTGGCGATGCTGGCATCTTCGGCATAGATACCGCTGGCCAGCGCCTCGGCCCGGGCCGATTGCTCGCCGAACAGGCGCTTGCGCTCCACATCCGAGCGCACGCGAATGGCGCCCAGGGCTTCGACCAGGCGCATGGCCACATGGCTTTTGCCTACCGCCGAGACACCATGGGTGATCGCCAGCAACGGCGAAGGAATGGCGCTGTAGCTTTCGGCCAGGTTAGCGTAGTTGCGGTAGGTGCGCAGGGTGGTGGCGCGCTGCACGCCATCGGCATCGGCAGACAGGCTGAACAACGCGACCTTGGCCCGTACCAGCGCGCGGTAGGCCTTGTAGAAGTTGAGCAGTTCCAGGCCCTGGTAGTCGCCGGTCAGTTCCAGGTACTGGCTGATGAAACGCCGCGCCAGCCACTTCAGGCCGCGGTCTTCGAGGTCCATGGCCAGGAAGGCGATGTCGGCGTAGACATCGGTCATGCGGAAAGGCTCGTTGAACTCGATGCAGTCGAAGATCACGACGTTGCCGTCGATCACCGTGGCGTTGCCCAGATGGATGTCGCCATGGCATTCGCGTACGAAACCGTCGGCCTTGCGCGTCAGCATCAGCGACTCCAGGCGCTGGTAGGTGCTCTGGGCCCAGGCTTGCAGATTGTCCAACTGTTGCAGGTCGGCGCTGTCCTTGAGGAACGGGCGAATCTGCTCGAAGTTCTGCTCGACCGGCTCCATGACGTGGTGCGGCGAGCCCAATGGGTTGGTGTCGGGCACGCGGGGCGCGTCGAGGTGGAATGCGGCGATCTGCCGAGCCAGTTGGTCGATGTGCTCGGCGGTGAGTTCGCCGTTGGCCTGCAGGGCACTGAGCATGTTCGCCTGCGGAAACTGGCGCATCTTCAACACATATTCGAGCGCCTCGCCTTCGCCGCCGATCACCGGCGCTTCCACGCTGCCGGTGATCGGCAGCACATCCAGGTAGAGGCCATCGGTCAGACGCTGGTTGAGGTGCAACTCCTCGTTGCAGAAATGCCGGCGCTTATCCAGGTCGGTGAAGTCGAGAAAGCCGAAGTTCATCGGCTTCTTGATCTTGTAGGCGTATTCACCGGTCAGCAGGACCCAGGAGATGTGCGTCTCGATGAGTTGGAACCCGTCCACGGGATGGGGGTACAGGGCGCTGTTCTGCAGCGCGTCGATCAGGGCTTGGCTCACGAGCGATCCTTCGAAGGGTCAGGGAATTCGAGGGGGCCATTATGGTCAATGGTGCCTTCCCTGCAAACCGCCGGGATGCCTGCCCAGCCAAAGTAAAGTGCGTATAATCCGCCGCCATGACTCGATCCCGAAAGCCCCGCACCCCCAAGAAATCCAGCCCCGGACGCGGCCGCGTCCTGCTCGGCTGGGCCCTCAAGCTCAGCCTGGTAGGCCTGGTCGCGCTCGCCGGCTTCGCCGTGTACCTCGATGCCACCGTGCAGGAAAAATTCTCCGGCAAGCGCTGGACCATTCCGGCCAAGGTCTATGCCCGCCCGCTGGAGCTGTTCGTCGGCCAGAAGCTGAGCAAGAACGACTTCCTCACCGAACTCGATGCCCTGGGCTACCGGCGTGAAGCCGCCGCCAATGGCCCGGGCGAAGCATCGGTCAACGGCAACAACGTCGACCTCAATACCCGTGGCTTCCAGTTCTATGAAGGTATGGAACCCGCGCAGTTCGTGCGCGTGCGTTTCTCGGGCGACTACGTGGCGGGGCTTGCCGGAGCCAACGGCGGCAAACTGGACGTGGTGCGTCTCGAGCCGCTGATGATCGGTGGTATCTATCCGAAAAACCTCGAAGACCGCATCCTGATCAATATCGATCAGGTGCCGCCGTATCTGCTCGAAACCTTGATCGCCACCGAAGACCGCGACTTCTATAGCCACCATGGCGTATCGCCCAAGTCCATCGCCCGGGCGATATGGGTCAACACCTCGTCGGGTGCGATGCGCCAGGGCGGCAGCACCCTGACCCAACAGTTGGTGAAGAACTTCTTCCTGACCAGCGAGCGCAGCCTGAGCCGCAAGCTCAACGAAGCCATGATGGCGGTACTGCTGGAGCTGCACTACGACAAGCGCGAGATTCTCGAGGCCTACCTCAACGAAGTGTTCGTCGGCCAGGATGGTCAACGCGCCGTGCATGGTTTCGGCCTGGCCAGCCAGTTCTTCTTCAGCCAGCCATTGTCGGAGCTCAAGCTGCACCAGATCGCCTTGCTGGTCGGTATGGTCAAGGGGCCTTCTTATTACAATCCGCGTCGCTACCCCGAGCGTGCCTTGCAGCGGCGCAACCTGGTCCTCGACCTGCTGGTCCAGCAGGGCGTGGCCAGCCAGGAAGTGGTCGATGCCGCGAAGAAGATGCCGCTGGGCGTGACCAAACGCGGCAGCCTGGCCGACAGCTCCTTCCCGGCCTTCCTCGACCTGGTCAAGCGTCAGTTGCGCGAAGACTACCGCGACGAAGACCTGACCGAAGAAGGCTTGCGCATCTTCACCAGCTTCGACCCGATCCTGCAGATGAAAGCCGAATCCGCCATGACCGAGACTTTCAAACGTCTGGCCGGGCGCAAAGGCTCGGACGAGGTCGAATCGGCGATGGTGGTGAGCAATCCGGAAACCGGTGAAGTGCAGGCGCTGATCGGCAGTCGGCAGTCCGGTTTCGCCGGTTTCAACCGCGCCATCGACGCCGTACGGCCGATCGGCTCGCTGGTCAAGCCGGCCGTCTACCTCACGGCGCTGGAAAAACCCGGCACCTTCACCCTGACCAGCCTGGTGCAGGACGAGGCCTTCTCGGTCAAAGGCGCCGATGGTCAGGTCTGGCGGCCGCAGAACTACGATCGTCGCTCCCACGGCACCATCTACCTGTATCAGGGGCTGGCGCATTCCTACAACTTGTCCACAGCCAAGATCGGCCTGCAAGTGGGCGTGCCGAACGTGATCAAGACCATCGGCCGTCTGGGCGTGAACGTGAACTGGGACGCCTTCCCGTCGATGCTGCTGGGCGCGGGCGGGATGTCGCCCATGCAGGTGGCGACGATGTACCAGACCATCGCCAATGGCGGCTTCAACACGCCGATGCGCGGCATCCGCAGCGTGCTGACCGCCGAAGGCGAGCCGCTCAAGCGTTATCCCTTCCAGGTTCAGCAGACCTTCGACGGCGGCGCCATTTACCTGGTGCAGAACGCCATGCAGCGGGTGATGCGCGAAGGTACCGGACGCTCGGTCTACAATGTGCTGCCCAACTCGCTGACCCTGGCGGGCAAGACCGGCACCAGCAACGATTCGCGCGACAGTTGGTTCTCCGGTTTCAGCCAGGACCTGCTGGCCGTGGTCTGGCTGGGCCGCGACGACAACGGCAAGACGCCGTTCACCGGCGCCACCGGTGCGCTGCAGGTCTGGACCAGCTTCATGCACAAGGCCGACCCTTTGCCCCTGGACATGCCGCAGCCGGACAACATCGTCCAGGCCTGGATCGATCCGAACAGCGGGCAGGGGTCGGACCAGAGCTGTCCGGGCGCCGTGCAGATGCCGTATATTCGCGGCAGCGAGCCTGCGGCCGGTGCCGTCTGTGGTGGCGAGCAAGCGCCGGACGACTCGGTCATGGACTGGGTCAAGGGCTGGATGAATTGAGCACTAGAGCATGAGAGGGCGTGAATTGAACAAGTGGTGGTTTCCAGTCTTGACGGCCATTGCCGTGCTGCAGGGTTGCTCCAGCGTTCCGCGCGGCAACATTCCGGTCGTTGACTCCAGCTCTCGCGTGTCCAACAGCGAGCGCATCCAGCAGCGTGCGCACGCTGCTGCGACGCCCAACACCGGCACTGCCCAGGCACAGTCGCTGCCGGAAGATTCCGGCGTGACCGTGATGATTCCCCAGGGCGCGGGCGCCTCGCCGATCCAGTCGTTCCCGGCCGGTAGCGGCGCGGCGCCCATCGAGGCCACGCCCATCGACACGGCGCCCGTCAATACCGCGCCCGTCACCACCGACCCGAACCCCATCGCCGACGAACCATTCGACATCGCTTCGATGTCCGCGCCCCAGTCCGCGCCTGCCTCCAGCGCGCCGACCGGCATTCCGCGCAGCAACCGCGCTGCGGAACTGGCCGCCGACGAGCAGCTCGACGGCCCGGTGCTGGCATTGCTGACCACCGCGCAGCAACAACAGGGCAGTGGCGATTTCAACGGCGCCTCCTCGAGCCTGGAGCGCGCCCAGCGCATCGCTCCACGTGAACCGCAAGTGTTGTTCCGTCTGGCCCAGGTGCGCCTGAGCCAGGGCGATGCCGCGCAAGCCGAGCAGTTGGCTCGCCGCGCGCTCACCTACGCCAATGGACGCCCCAGCTTGCAAGCCGAGTTGTGGAACACCATCGCCCAGGCCCGCGAAAAGCAGGGCGACAGCGCAGGCGCGGCAGCGGCACGGCAGAAAGCCAAGGTCAATCTATGACCGTCGAGCAGCGTGTGCTGGACATCGCCGACCAGCTACTACTGATCGAGCGCGAGTTGCAGGTGCAGGGCTGGTGGGTGGACACCGCGCCCGATCCCAAGGCGCTGGCCAGCGTCGAGCCGTTTGCCGTCGACACCATGGCGTTCGAGCAATGGCTGCAATGGATCTTCCTGCCGCGCATGACGCAGATCATCGAAGGCGGCCACCCGTTGCCCAACGCTTCCGGCATCCTGGTCATGGCCGAAACGGTCTTTGCCGACCGTCCGGAACAAAGTCGCGAGCTGCGCCGACTGCTGGCAGCATTCGATCGCTCGATCAGCGCTGACGCCTGATTTCTGCTCTTTTCACCCTCAGGGCCGCAATTTGTGGCCCTTTTTAATGAATAACTTTATTTTCCTGCTGCAACGAAAGTAAAACGTGGTGGCAACCAATCGTCTTCAGAGATTATCCGCAATAATTTTTCTTGACTTGAAGCCGCCGAATAAGAAGAATCCAGTTTCCGCTGTAGGGGGACTGCCAGAAGCAGACCCGCCAAGCAGATCATGAGGCGCATACCCGCGCCGCCTGTTACACCCCGCAACGCGTTACCTCGCGCTGGGTGGGACCCCCCCGCAACACTCTGGGGCGATCCCAATACTTGCTCAGTCAGTGCTGACGTTTTCGCTCATGCTCTGCTTGGCAGTAAACCTATTAAGACCCGCCATCGAGGGCGGTATTCTGGCGTTTTAGAGGTGAACATCGTGGAGCTCTTATCCGGCGCTGAAATGGTCGTCCGCTTTTTGCGCGACGAAGGCGTTAAGCACATCTACGGGTACCCTGGTGGTGCTCTCCTTCATGTTTACGATGCCCTGTTCAAGGAACCGGAAGTCGAACATATCCTGGTTCGCCACGAGCAGGCCGCGACCCACATGGCCGATGGCTATGCCCGTGCCACGGGCAAGGCCGGCGTCGTGCTGGTGACTTCCGGCCCTGGCGCGACCAACGCCATTACCGGTATCGCCACGGCCTACATGGACTCGATCCCAATGGTGATCCTGTCCGGTCAGGTGCCCAGCACCATGGTCGGCACCGATGCCTTCCAGGAAACCGACATGATCGGTATTTCGCGGCCCATCGTGAAGCACAGCTTCATGATCAAGCACGCCAGCGAGATTCCCGAGACCCTGAAAAAAGCCTTCTACCTGGCAGAGTCCGGCCGTCCTGGCCCGGTCGTGGTCGACATTCCGAAAGACATGACCAACCCGGCCGAGAAGTTCGAGTACGTCTATCCCAAGAAGGTCAAGCTGCGCTCCTACAGCCCGGCCGTACGTGGCCACTCCGGGCAGATCCGCAAAGCGGCCGAGATGCTTCTGGCGGCCAAGCGCCCGGTGGTCTACGCCGGTGGCGGGGTGATTCTCGGCGGTGGCTCCGACGCCCTGACCGCGATCGCCAAGTCGTTGAACCTGCCGGTCACCAACACCCTCATGGGCCTGGGCTGCTTCCCCGGCAGCGACGACCAGTTCGTCGGCATGCTGGGCATGCACGGCAGCTATACCGCCAACATGGTCATGCACCATGCCGACGTGATCTTCGCCGTCGGTGCGCGCTTCGATGACCGCGTGATCAACGGCCCGGCCAAGTTCTGCCCGAACGCCAAGATCATCCACATCGACATCGACCCTGCCTCGATCTCCAAGCTGATCAAGGCCGATGTGCCGATCGTGGGGCCGGTCGAAAGCGTCCTGACCGAAATGCAGGCGATCCTCAAGGAGATCGGCGAGCTGCCCGACAAGGCCGCGGCCGACGCCTGGTGGAAGCAGATCAACGAGTGGCGTGGCGACCAAGGCTTGTTCCCCTACGACAAGGGCGACGGCAACGTCATCAAGCCACAGAAGGTCATCGAAACACTGTGCGAAGTCACCCGCGGTGATGCTTACATCACTTCCGATGTCGGCCAGCACCAGATGTTCGCCGCGCAGTACTACCGCTTCAACAAACCCAACCGCTGGATCAACTCCGGCGGCCTGGGCACCATGGGCTTCGGCTTCCCGGCGGCGATGGGCATCAAGCTCAACTTCCCCGAACAGGACGTGGCCTGCGTGACCGGCGAAGGCAGCATCCAGATGAACATCCAGGAGCTGTCCACCTGCATGCAGTACGGCCTGCCGGTGAAGATCGTCAACATGAACAACGGCGTGTTGGGCATGGTGCGTCAGTGGCAGGACATGGCCTACAACGGTCGCCACTCGCATTCCTACGTCGAGTCGTTGCCCGACTTCATCAAGCTGGCCGAAGCCTATGGCCACGTCGGTATCCGCATCACCAAGCTCGAAGACCTCAAGCCCAAGCTGGAAGAGGCCTTCGCGATGAAGGATCGGCTGGTGTTCATCGACATCGCCATCGACCGCACCGAGCACGTCTATCCGATGCAGATCAAGGACGGTTCGATGCGCGACATGTGGCTGAGCAAGACGGAGCGTACCTGATATGCGGCACATCATTTCCCTGCTGCTGGAAAACGAACCCGGTGCCTTGTCTCGCGTGGTCGGCCTGTTTTCCCAGCGCAACTACAACATCGAAAGCCTGACCGTGGCACCCACCGAAGACGCAAGCCTCTCGCGTCTGACGTTGACCACGGTCGGGCATGACGAAGTGATCGAGCAGATCACCAAGAACCTCAACAAGCTGGTCGAGGTGGTCAAGCTGGTCGACCTCTCGGAAAGCGCGCACATCGAGCGCGAGCTGATGTTGGTCAAGGTCAAGGCGACCGGTGCCCAGCGGGCCGAGATCAAACGCACCACGGACATCTTCCGCGGGCAGATCGTCGACGTCACCGCCAGCGTCTACACCGTGCAGTTGAGTGGCACCAGCGACAAACTCGATAGCTTCATTCAGGCCATCGGTACGGCCTCGATTCTGGAAACCGTGCGTAGCGGTGTGACCGGCATCGCGCGTGGCGACAAAGTCCTGAGCATCTGACTCAATACAATTAGCGATGGCCCTCCAGGGGCCGAGATATAACCAGGGGTAAGTGCATGAAAGTTTTCTACGATAAAGACTGCGACCTTTCCATCATCCAGGGTAAGAAAGTCGCCATCATCGGTTACGGTTCGCAAGGCCACGCCCAGGCCTGCAACCTGAAAGACTCCGGCGTCGACGTCACCGTCGGCCTGCGCAAAGGCTCGGCCACCGTCGCCAAGGCCGAAGCCCATGGTCTGAAAGTCGCCGACGTCGCCAGCGCCGTCGCTGCGGCCGACCTGGTCATGATCCTGACCCCGGACGAATTCCAGGGCGCCCTGTACAAGAACGAGATCGAGCCGAACATCAAGCAAGGCGCGACCCTGGCCTTCTCCCACGGCTTCTCGATCCACTACAACCAGGTCGTTCCGCGTGCCGACCTCGACGTGATCATGATCGCGCCGAAAGCACCGGGCCACACCGTGCGTTCCGAGTTCGTCAAAGGCGGCGGTATCCCTGACCTGATCGCGATCTATCAGGATGCTTCGGGCAATGCCAAGAACGTTGCGCTGTCCTACGCCGCTGGTGTCGGTGGCGGCCGTACCGGCATCATCGAAACCACCTTCAAGGACGAGACCGAAACCGACCTGTTCGGTGAGCAAGCCGTGCTCTGTGGCGGTACCGTCGAGCTGGTCAAAGCCGGTTTCGAAACCCTGGTCGAAGCGGGCTACGCGCCGGAAATGGCCTACTTCGAGTGCCTGCACGAACTGAAGCTGATCGTCGACCTCATGTATGAAGGCGGTATCGCCAACATGAACTACTCGATCTCCAACAACGCCGAGTACGGCGAGTACGTGACCGGTCCTGAAGTCATCAACGAAGAATCCCGCAAGGCCATGCGCAATGCTCTGAAGCGCATCCAGGACGGCGAATACGCGAAGATGTTCATCAGCGAAGGTGCTACCAACTACCCATCGATGACCGCCAAGCGTCGCAACAACGCCTCGCACGGCATCGAAATCATCGGCGAGCAACTGCGCTCGATGATGCCGTGGATTTCGGCGAACAAGATCGTCGACAAGGCCAAGAACTGAGTTCGGTCTCGATCACACGAAAAACGCGGCCTCGGCCGCGTTTTTTCGTTCTGCGGTCGGCATCTGGTATAAAGCTGACCGGTGGCGTGTGTGGTAGAACCGGTCATGCACGTCCGTGTCGAACGTTTTCAACCCTGTTGCAAGGTACTTTTACATGAGCGAACGTCCCGAAGAGCCGCATACGCCCTCCGACGCCGAAAGCCTGTTGCCTGTCGATGAGCATGTCGAAGAAGGGCACGATGCGGATGGGCACAAGGTGCGGCATCGCGGCATCTACCTGCTACCCAATCTGTTTACAACGGCCAACCTGTTCGCTGGGTTCTACTCGATCATCAGCTCGATCAACGCTCACGGCTACATGAGTGCCGCAAATCCGCGCGAGGCCAGCAACTACTTCGCCTTTGCTGCCATTGCGATTTTCGTCGCCATGGTCCTCGATGGCCTGGACGGCCGCGTCGCACGTATGACCAATACCCAGAGTGCCTTTGGCGCGGAATACGATTCCCTGTCGGACATGGTCGCCTTCGGCGTCGCGCCGGCATTGCTGGCGTTCGTCTGGGCGCTCGGCGACATGGGCAAGGTCGGCTGGATGGTCGCCTTCATCTATGTGGCGGGTGCGGCCCTGCGTCTGGCACGTTTCAACACCCAGGTCGGCAAGGCTGACAAACGCTACTTCATCGGTCTCGCCAGTCCGGCGGCGGCGGGTGTGGTGGCGGGTATCGTGTGGGCCTTCAGCGACTACGGCATTCAAGGCTCGAAGCTGTCGTTCCTGGTGGCGTTGATTGTCGCTGCGGCCGGCATGCTGATGGTCAGCAACATCAAGTACAACAGTTTCAAAGAGTTGGATCTCAAGGGGCGCGTGCCGTTCGTGGCCATTCTGGCTGTCGTCCTGGTATTCGCAGTCGTATTCAGCGATCCACCGCGAATTCTCCTCTTGATCTTCCTGGCCTACGCTGCATCCGGCCCTATCCAGTTCCTGCTGCGCAGTCGTCGTCGCAAACGCTAATAATCCGGCGAATGCAGGAATAAGCGTCAGGCTCCATAGTCTTACAGGTACATCCGCTACCCGTGCTATGGAGCCATCATGCTCATCAAGATTCATAAGTCGTCCGACTGCACTGCGTCACAGATCACGCCTGAATCAATCTATCTCTCGCGCCGCAGCGTTCTTGGCGGTTCGCTCGCAGGCCTGGCCGTGGCGGGTTTGCCGCGTATCGGCGTTGCGAGCGAAGCCTCGCGTTATGCCGACGTCGAGCCCGGTAAGGCGCCGGCCTGGTTCACCGACAAGCTGGCCAGCACCCGTTGGGGGGCAGTCACGGTCAAAGGCGAGGCAATCACGCCTTACAAAGACGCAACCCACTACAACAATTTCTACGAGTTCGGGCCTGACAAGGGCGATCCGGCAGCCAATGCCGGCAGCCTGAAGACCGAACCCTGGAGCGTGGTGATCGACGGCGAGGTGGGCAAGCCTGGGCGCTATGCGTTGGAAGATTTGGTCAAGCCGAGTCAGTTCGAGGAGCGGGTGTATCGACTGCGCTGTGTAGAAGCGTGGTCGATGGTCATTCCATGGTTGGGCTTTTCGCTGGCCGAGCTGCTCAAGCGCGTCGAACCTACGTCCAAGGCCCGTTATGTGCGCTTCGAAACCCTTAAAGATCCCAAGAGCATGCCTGGGCAACGGTCCAGCTTCGGGCTGATCGACTGGCCCTACGTCGAAGGATTGCGCCTGGACGAGGCCATGAATCCTTTGGCGCTGCTGGCGGTAGGCATGTATGGCCGCGAGCTGCCCAACCAGAACGGTGCGCCGCTGCGCCTGGTATTGCCTTGGAAGTACGGCTTCAAAAGCATCAAGTCCATCGTGCGTATCAGTCTGGTGGAGCAGCCGCCGCAGACCACCTGGCAGGGCCTGGCGCCTACCGAGTATGGCTTCTACGCCAACGTCAATCCGACCGTGGACCATCCGCGCTGGAGCCAGGCGCGCGAGCGACGGCTGCCGAGTGGGCTGTTCAGTCCGAATGTGCGTAATACCGAACTGTTCAATGGTTATGCCGAAGAGGTGGCAGGGCTTTATGAAGGCATGGATCTACGGAAGAACTACTGATGCGCTATCCACTGTTGCGTCTGGCGATTTTCCTTCTGGGTCTGGCTTTCCCTGCATGGTGGTTGTATGAAGCGGCGACCAACCTGCTTGGGCCAGACCCTGGGAAGATTCTGGTCGGCCGCCTTGGATTGGGCGGGTTGATCTTCTTGTTGGTATCGTTGGCCATGACGCCGTTGCAGCGTGTGACGAGCTGGGCTGGCTGGATAATCGTGCGTCGCCAGATAGGCCTATGGGCATGCGCTTATATAGGTCTTCATCTTTCAGCCTATCTGGTGTTCGTTCTGGGTCTCGATTGGGGGCAATTGGCCGTCGAGCTCACCAAGCGTCCATACATCATCGTTGGTGCGTTGGCCTTCCTGGGGTTATTGGCCTTGGCAGCCACATCCAATCGTTACAGTCAGCGCAGATTGGGTGCGCGTTGGAAGAAGCTGCACAAATTGACATACGCCGTTCTAGGGTTGGCCCTGCTGCACTTCCTGTGGATCGTGCGCTCGGATCTGGCCGAATGGGCTATCTATGCAGGCATCGGCGCGTTGCTATTGGTATTGAGGGTGCCAGTAATCGCGAGGCGCCTTAAAAGAACCCGGGGCAGGGCGGCCTGAAACTATTTTGAAATAAGCGCTTGACGCCTCCTCAGATCTCTTTATACTGCGCACCACTTCCGGGGCAAACGGAACGGAAAACTCCTTGAGATTCAATGAGTTGAACGTTTTCTGAAAGCTGGAAGCGTTTCGATCTACTGATCGGCAGCGGTGAAAAAGGCAGTTGACAGCAGGTTGTAACGCTGTATGATTCGCCTCCCGCTACGAGAGATCGCAGCGAGCCAAGTGGTTGAAGTTGAACGAGATTCTCGCAAAACACTTCAAAATAAACACTTGACAGACACTGAGGGCAGCGTAGAATGCGCGCCTCGGTTGAGACGAAAGGCTCAACCAACCGCTCTTTAACAATTTGAATCAAGCAATTCGTGTGGGTGCTTGTGAGTATGGACTGATAGTCACCAAGATTATCAGCATCACAAGTGACCATGCGAGAAATCACATAGTCATTTGAGATTGCTGAGCCAAGTTTAGGGTTTCTTAAAAACCCAAGCAGTATTGAACTGAAGAGTTTGATCATGGCTCAGATTGAACGCTGGCGGCAGGCCTAACACATGCAAGTCGAGCGGATGAGAAGAGCTTGCTCTTCGATTCAGCGGCGGACGGGTGAGTAATGCCTAGGAATCTGCCTGGTAGTGGGGGACAACGTTTCGAAAGGAACGCTAATACCGCATACGTCCTACGGGAGAAAGCAGGGGACCTTCGGGCCTTGCGCTATCAGATGAGCCTAGGTCGGATTAGCTTGTTGGTGAGGTAATGGCTCACCAAGGCGACGATCCGTAACTGGTCTGAGAGGATGATCAGTCACACTGGAACTGAGACACGGTCCAGACTCCTACGGGAGGCAGCAGTGGGGAATATTGGACAATGGGCGAAAGCCTGATCCAGCCATGCCGCGTGTGTGAAGAAGGTCTTCGGATTGTAAAGCACTTTAAGTTGGGAGGAAGGGCAGCTAGCGAATACCTGGTTGTTTTGACGTTACCGACAGAATAAGCACCGGCTAACTCTGTGCCAGCAGCCGCGGTAATACAGAGGGTGCAAGCGTTAATCGGAATTACTGGGCGTAAAGCGCGCGTAGGTGGTTTGTTAAGTTGGATGTGAAAGCCCCGGGCTCAACCTGGGAACTGCATCCAAAACTGGCAAGCTAGAGTATGGTAGAGGGTGGTGGAATTTCCTGTGTAGCGGTGAAATGCGTAGATATAGGAAGGAACACCAGTGGCGAAGGCGACCACCTGGACTGATACTGACACTGAGGTGCGAAAGCGTGGGGAGCAAACAGGATTAGATACCCTGGTAGTCCACGCCGTAAACGATGTCAACTAGCCGTTGGAATCCTTGAGATTTTAGTGGCGCAGCTAACGCATTAAGTTGACCGCCTGGGGAGTACGGCCGCAAGGTTAAAACTCAAATGAATTGACGGGGGCCCGCACAAGCGGTGGAGCATGTGGTTTAATTCGAAGCAACGCGAAGAACCTTACCAGGCCTTGACATGCAGAGAACGTTCCAGAGATGGATCGGTGCCTTCGGGAACTCTGACACAGGTGCTGCATGGCTGTCGTCAGCTCGTGTCGTGAGATGTTGGGTTAAGTCCCGTAACGAGCGCAACCCTTGTCCTTAGTTACCAGCACGTTATGGTGGGCACTCTAAGGAGACTGCCGGTGACAAACCGGAGGAAGGTGGGGATGACGTCAAGTCATCATGGCCCTTACGGCCTGGGCTACACACGTGCTACAATGGTCGGTACAGAGGGTTGCCAAGCCGCGAGGTGGAGCTAATCTCACAAAACCGATCGTAGTCCGGATCGCAGTCTGCAACTCGACTGCGTGAAGTCGGAATCGCTAGTAATCGTGAATCAGAATGTCACGGTGAATACGTTCCCGGGCCTTGTACACACCGCCCGTCACACCATGGGAGTGGGTTGCACCAGAAGTAGCTAGTCTAACCTTCGGGAGGACGGTTACCACGGTGTGATTCATGACTGGGGTGAAGTCGTAACAAGGTAGCCGTAGGGGAACCTGCGGCTGGATCACCTCCTTAATCGACGACATCAGCCTGCTGATGAGCTCCCACACGAATTGCTTGATTCATTGTACGAAGACGATGCTGTAACGCGACCCTGTTATAGGTCTGTAGCTCAGTTGGTTAGAGCGCACCCCTGATAAGGGTGAGGTCGGCAGTTCAAATCTGCCCAGACCTACCAGCTTCTGGGGCCATAGCTCAGCTGGGAGAGCGCCTGCCTTGCACGCAGGAGGTCAGCGGTTCGATCCCGCTTGGCTCCACCACCTTTTAGCATCGTTTGCTGTTCAGAACTTAGAAATGAACATTCCACCCAGGTCATCGGGTGCGCTGAATGTTGATTTCTGACTTTTGTCAGATCGTTCTTTAAAAATTCGGATATGTGATAGAAATAGACTGATGGCCACTTTCACTGGTGGTGATCAGGCTAAGGTAAAATTTGTGAGTTCTGCGCGAGAGCGCAACATGCGAATTTTCGGCGAATGTCGTCTTCATAGTATAACCAGATTGCTTGGGGTTATATGGTCAAGTGAAGAAGCGCATACGGTGGATGCCTTGGCAGTCAGAGGCGATGAAAGACGTGGTAGCCTGCGATAAGCTTTGGGGAGTCGGCAAACAGACTGTGATCCAGAGATCTCTGAATGGGGGAACCCAACCAGCACAAGCTGGTTATCTTGTACTGAATACATAGGTGCAAGAGGCGAACCAGGGGAACTGAAACATCTAAGTACCCTGAGGAAAAGAAATCAACCGAGATTCCCTTAGTAGTGGCGAGCGAACGGGGACCAGCCCTTAAGTTGGTTTGAGAGTAGTGGAACGCTCTGGAAAGTGCGGCCATAGTGGGTGATAGCCCCGTACACGAAACGCTCTTATCAATGAAATCGAGTAGGACGGAGCACGAGAAACTTTGTCTGAATATGGGGGGACCATCCTCCAAGGCTAAATACTACTGACTGACCGATAGTGAACCAGTACCGTGAGGGAAAGGCGAAAAGAACCCCGGAGAGGGGAGTGAAATAGATCCTGAAACCGTATGCGTACAAGCAGTGGGAGCCTACTTTGTTAGGTGACTGCGTACCTTTTGTATAATGGGTCAGCGACTTATATTCAGTGGCGAGCTTAACCGAATAGGGGAGGCGTAGCGAAAGCGAGTCTTAATAGGGCGTTTAGTCGCTGGGTATAGACCCGAAACCGGGCGATCTATCCATGGGCAGGTTGAAGGTTAGGTAACACTGACTGGAGGACCGAACCGACTACCGTTGAAAAGTTAGCGGATGACCTGTGGATCGGAGTGAAAGGCTAATCAAGCTCGGAGATAGCTGGTTCTCCTCGAAAGCTATTTAGGTAGCGCCTCATGTATCACTGTAGGGGGTAGAGCACTGTTTCGGCTAGGGGGTCATCCCGACTTACCAAACCGATGCAAACTCCGAATACCTACAAGTGCCGAGCATGGGAGACACACGGCGGGTGCTAACGTCCGTCGTGAAAAGGGAAACAACCCAGACCGTCAGCTAAGGTCCCAAAATCCTGGTTAAGTGGGAAACGATGTGGGAAGGCTTAGACAGCTAGGAGGTTGGCTTAGAAGCAGCCACCCTTTAAAGAAAGCGTAATAGCTCACTAGTCGAGTCGGCCTGCGCGGAAGATGTAACGGGGCTCAAACCAGGTACCGAAGCTACGGGTATCACCTTTGGTGATGCGGTAGAGGAGCGTTCTGTAAGCCTGTGAAGGTGAGTTGAGAAGCTTGCTGGAGGTATCAGAAGTGCGAATGCTGACATGAGTAACGACAATGCGAGTGAAAAACTCGCACGCCGAAAGACCAAGGTTTCCTGCGCAACGTTAATCGACGCAGGGTTAGTCGGTCCCTAAGGCGAGGCTGAAAAGCGTAGTCGATGGAAAACAGGTTAATATTCCTGTACTTGCAGTTATTGCGATGGAGGGACGGAGAAGGCTAGGCCAGCTTGGCGTTGGTTGTCCAAGTTTAAGGTGGTAGGCTGAGATCTTAGGCAAATCCGGGATCTCAAGGCCGAGAGCTGATGACGAGTTGCCTTTAGGCGACGAAGTGGTTAATGCCATGCTTCCAAGAAAAGCTCCTAAGCTTCAGATAACTGGGAACCGTACCCCAAACCGACACAGGTGGTTGGGTAGAGAATACCAAGGCGCTTGAGAGAACTCGGGTGAAGGAACTAGGCAAAATGGCACCGTAACTTCGGGAGAAGGTGCGCCGGTGAGGGTGAAGGACTTGCTCCGTAAGCTCATGCCGGTCGAAGATACCAGGCCGCTGCGACTGTTTATTAAAAACACAGCACTCTGCAAACACGAAAGTGGACGTATAGGGTGTGACGCCTGCCCGGTGCCGGAAGGTTAATTGATGGGGTTAGCGCAAGCGAAGCTCTTGATCGAAGCCCCGGTAAACGGCGGCCGTAACTATAACGGTCCTAAGGTAGCGAAATTCCTTGTCGGGTAAGTTCCGACCTGCACGAATGGCGTAACGATGGCGGCGCTGTCTCCACCCGAGACTCAGTGAAATTGAAATCGCTGTGAAGATGCAGTGTATCCGCGGCTAGACGGAAAGACCCCGTGAACCTTTACTATAGCTTTGCACTGGACTTTGAATTTGCTTGTGTAGGATAGGTGGGAGGCTTTGAAGTGGGGACGCCAGTCCTCATGGAGCCATCCTTGAAATACCACCCTGGCAACTTTGAGGTTCTAACTCAGGTCCGTCATCCGGATCGAGGACAGTGTATGGTGGGTAGTTTGACTGGGGCGGTCTCCTCCCAAAGAGTAACGGAGGAGTACGAAGGTGCGCTCAGACCGGTCGGAAATCGGTCGTAGAGTATAAAGGCAAAAGCGCGCTTGACTGCGAGACCCACACGTCGAGCAGGTACGAAAGTAGGTCTTAGTGATCCGGTGGTTCTGTATGGAAGGGCCATCGCTCAACGGATAAAAGGTACTCCGGGGATAACAGGCTGATACCGCCCAAGAGTTCATATCGACGGCGGTGTTTGGCACCTCGATGTCGGCTCATCACATCCTGGGGCTGAAGCCGGTCCCAAGGGTATGGCTGTTCGCCATTTAAAGTGGTACGCGAGCTGGGTTTAGAACGTCGTGAGACAGTTCGGTCCCTATCTGCCGTGGACGTTTGAGATTTGAGAGGGGCTGCTCCTAGTACGAGAGGACCGGAGTGGACGAACCTCTGGTGTTCCGGTTGTCACGCCAGTGGCATTGCCGGGTAGCTATGTTCGGAAGAGATAACCGCTGAAAGCATCTAAGCGGGAAACTTGCCTCAAGATGAGATCTCACTGGGATCTTGAATCCCCTAAAGGGCCGTCGAAGACTACGACGTTGATAGGTTGGGTGTGTAAGCGCTGTGAGGCGTTGAGCTAACCAATACTAATTGCCCGTGAGGCTTGACCATATAACACCCAAGCAATCTGCCAAGACGCAGGTTGTGTGTAAGACGCATCGCCGAAGATTCGCACACAGATCATCACATATCCGAATTGGCTGGCCCGTCGGCAACGACGTACCGGCAACCGAATTTCTTGACGACCATAGAGCATTGGAACCACCTGATCCCATCCCGAACTCAGCAGTGAAACGATGCATCGCCGATGGTAGTGTGGGGTTTCCCCATGTGAGAGTAGGTCATCGTCAAGATTCATTTCGCAAAACCCCTATCTGCGCAAGCAGGTAGGGGTTTTGTCTTTTCTGCGTGATAGTGAGTAGCTACCCATGGGGAGTCTTTTCCCTTTGCATGTGTTCTGAACACTACAATAGGCCCGTCCTACTCCTCAGAAGCCGCCCATGTCCGATACCGCTGCTCCGCACTCGCTGCAAGAATTGCCGCTGAATGAGCTGATCGCCTGCCACGAGTGTGATCTGCTGATGCGCAAACCCGAACTGCAGCAGAATGAAAAAGCGCAATGCCCTCGTTGCGGTTACGAGCTCTACGCACATCGGCACAATGTGGTGAATCGCAGCCTGGCTTTGGTCCTCACGGCGCTGATCTTGTTCATCCCGGCGAATTTTCTGCCCATCATGCGTCTGCATCTACTGGGCCAGAGCTCCTACGACACGGTCTGGACTGGTGTAGTAGGGCTGTACGAGTCCGACATGCGTGGCATCGCCATGGTGGTCTTCCTGTGCAGTATGGCCATACCCTTGCTCAAACTGCTCTGCCAATTGGTTGTGTTGTTGAGCATCCGTTTCAATACCGGACGCCGCTATGGCCTGTTCATCTACAGGGTCTACCACCATGTGCGCGACTGGGGAATGCTCGAGGTGTACCTGATGGGGGTTCTGGTGGCGATCGTCAAGCTGGTGGACATGGCCCAGCTCACCGTCGGATTGGGTCTGGTGTGCTTCGTGGCGTTGTTATTGGTTCAGGTATGGCTGGAGGTGGTGATGTCCGAGCACCAGATCTGGAGCGCGCTGTCTGGGGAGGATGTGCATGCGGGCGATTGATGCAGGTCTGGTGGTATGCAATGAATGCCATCAACTGAACCGGCTGCAGCCGGACGCCAAATCCCAGCCTTGTATGCGATGCGGTGCTGCAGTACACATAAGGCGCCCCAACAGCATTGTTCGCACCTGGGCGTTGCTGATCACCGCGATGATTCTCTACATACCCGCTAACCTGCTGCCGATCATGACGGTCAGCAGCCTGGGACGAGGCACGCCTGATACGATCATGTCCGGCGTCATTGAACTGATGCAGAACGGTATGCTGCCTATCGCCGGCGTGGTGTTCGTGGCAAGCATCCTGGTGCCGACGTTCAAGTTGATCGGCATTGCCCTGTTGCTGTATTCGGTTCAGCGCCATCAGCCGCTGTCAGCTCGGCAGAGAATCTGGATGTACCGTTTCATCGAATTCATCGGGCGCTGGTCGATGCTCGACATTTTCGTCATTGCCATTCTGGTGGCAGTGGTGAATTTCGGCCGTATCGCCAATGTCGAAGCCAATCTAGGTGCCGTTGCCTTCGCAACGGTAGTCATCCTGACCATGTTTGCAGCGTTAACTTTCGATCCCCGTCTGATCTGGGATAACACGGAGTCGGATAACGACAATGAGTGACTTGCCTACGGCTAAAACCCGCCCTGCCTCCAACTGGTCGGCCATCTGGATCCTTCCGCTCATAGCGCTGATCATCGGTGGCTGGTTGGCGTTTCAGGCCTACCGCGATGCGGGTGTCGAGATTCAGGTGCGTTTCAAGACGGGCGAGGGCATCGTCGCCGATAAGACCGAGATCATGTACAAGGGCATGTCAGTGGGCAAGGTCAAATCCTTGATCCTGGACGAGGAAGGCAGCAACACCGGTGTCATTGCCACCATCGAGATGAACCGAGCAGCGCAAGAGCACCTCACTACCGGCACTCGCTTCTGGCTGGTCAAACCCAGTGTGACCATCGCTGGCATCTCCGGGCTGGAAACCTTGGTCTCGGGCAACTACATCGCCATAGATCCAGGCGAAGGTGAGCCCACCAAGCGTTTCACAGCGTTGTCCGAAGCACCGCCCTTGTCCGATAACGAGCCAGGCTTGCACCTTACCCTCAAGGCCGATCGTCTGGGCTCGCTGAACCGCGACAGCCCAGTGTTCTACAAACAGATCAAGGTCGGTCGGGTGAAGAGCTATCGCCTGTCCGAAGACCAGGACCTGGTCGAAATCAAAGTGTTCATCCAGCCGGCTTATGCCAACTTGGTGCGCAAGCACACGCGTTTCTGGAACGCCAGCGGTGTCAGCATCAATGCCGACCTGTCAGGGGTCAAGGTGCGCACCGAGTCCTTGGCCAGCATCGTGGCCGGCGGCATCGCCTTTGCGACGCCCGAACACCGTAAGGACAGCCCACCGACCGATCCAAATCTGCCGTTCCGCTTGTACGAAGACTTCGACGCGGCCCAGGCCGGCATTCGCATCAAACTCAAGCTGGCCGACTTCGAAGGCTTGCAAGCCGGGCGTACGCCGGTGATGTACAAGGGCATCCAGGTGGGCTCGCTAAAGGCGCTGAAGATCGAGGAAGACCTGTCCAGTGCTACGGCGGAGCTGACCATGGACCCCTTGGCCGAAGACTTCCTGGTCTCTGGCACGCAATTCTGGGTAGTCAAACCGTCCATTTCCCTGGCAGGCATCACCGGTCTGGAAGCCTTGGTGAAGGGTAACTACATCGCCATCCGACCGGGTGAGAAGGGCGCCTCGCCTTCCCGCGAGTTCGAAGCGCGGGCCAAAGCGCCGCCATTGGACCTCAAGGCCCCCGGGCTGCACCTGGTGCTATTCGCAGACCGCCTCGGCTCGGTCGAAGTCGGCAGCCCGGTCATGTATCGCCAGGTCAAAGTCGGTAACGTGCAGAGCTATCAGTTCACCCGCGACAGCAAACGCATTCTGATTGGCGTGCACATCGAGAAGGAATACGAAAACCTGGTCAACGGCTCGACACGCTTCTGGAATTCCAGCGGCATTACCCTGACCGGAGGGCTTTCGGGCATCAAGATTCAAAGCGAATCCCTGCAGACCTTGATGGCCGGCGGCATCACCTTCGATACGCCGCAGGCCAACGTGAAGTTGAAGCGACGAATCCCACGCTTCCGGTTGCACGAGAGCCAAGAGGCTGCCAACCGTGCAGGCACACTCATCACCATTCGGGTCAATACGGGAGATGGCCTCAAACCAGGTACGCCCATCCGTTTGCGCGGGTTGGAAGTCGGCAATATTGAAAGTGTCGACCTTACCGACGACTTGCAGGCAGTCCTGTTGCGCGCGCGCATCACTGAAGTGCCAGAGCGTATCGCTCGAACCGGTACGCAGTTCTGGGTGGTCAAGCCGGCCTTGGGGCTGGTGCGTACCGAGAATCTGGACACATTGATCAGCGGGCAATACCTGGAGGTCAAGCCAGCACCGCGCATGCTCGCGCCTCAGCGCGACTTCATCGCACTGCCACAGGCACCTGAGGTGACCGAGCCCGAGAACGGCTTGGCATTGACGTTGAGCGCCGAGCGTCGCGGTTCGATCAAGCCCGGTGTGCCTGTGACCTACCGCGAAGTGCCGGTGGGCAAGGTGACCGGTTACGAGCTGGGCCAGACCGCTAACCGGGTGCTCATCCATATCCTGATCGAGCCGCGCTACGCTCCGCTGGTGCGAGGGGGCAGCCGATTCTGGAACAGCAGCGGTTTCGGCATCGACTGGGGGTTGATCAAAGGCGTGAGCTTGCGCACGGAGTCGGTCGAAACCCTCATCGATGGCGGTATCGCCTTTGCGACGCCTGAAGGGGAGCAGATGGGGACGCAGGCATTGCCCAAGCAGACCTTCGCATTGTTCGACAAGCCCGAGGACCAATGGCTGGAGTGGGCGCCCAAGATCCCGCTGGCCAAATAAGGCATGTGCTTGACCGGGCCGCGTGCCCGGTCGAGCTTCACTTCAAGGGGCAGGCAAAAGGGACACCGATAAACGACAGGCAACAAAAAACCGACCCTAGGGTCGGTTTTTTATGAACAAGTGCTTCGCTTAGGCAGCAGCAGTTTCTTTCAGCGCCTTGATGTGCGCGTTCAGACGGCCTTTATGGCGAGCAGCTTTGTTCTTGTGGATGATGCCTTTATCGGCCATACGGTCGATAACTGGCACAGCCAGGGTGTAAGCCGATTGTGCTTTTTCGGCATCTTTAGCGTCGATGGCCTTAACTACGTTTTTGATGTAGGTACGGACCATGGAACGCAGGCTGGCGTTGTGGCTGCGACGCTTCTCAGCCTGTTTTGCACGTTTCTTGGCGGAAGGTGAGTTGGCCACCGTCGAGCTCCTCGAAAGACTTTTGGATAAATGACAAGCAAATAAGGCCGCGAATCATGCCGATGAGTTCATCGGTTGTCAAGGCCAGATGCAGGGCTCCGCTGAGTGGCCGTAGCGCGTAATGGAGTGGATTCCATTCTGCGTCGCGACCTGTAAACTCGGGAAATTTGGCTCCCCCTGCGAAGAGCGCGGGAGTATCGCACATCCGAGCGCCAACTGGCAGCGCTCCTCGTCCATTGGCGTGAACTTTTCCATGAACTTGCTCAAATCCCTGGCTGCGGTCAGCTCCATCACCATGGTTTCCCGTGTGTTGGGGTTCGTGCGCGACACCATCCTGGCGCGCGTTTTCGGCGCAGGCGTCGCGACCGATGCCTTCTTCATCGCCTTCAAGCTGCCCAACCTGCTGCGGCGCATCTTCGCCGAGGGTGCCTTCTCCCAGGCCTTCGTGCCGATCCTCGCTGAATACAAGACGCAACAGGGCGAAGAGGCGACGCGTACGTTCGTCGCCTACGTCAGCGGCTTGCTGACCTTGATACTGGCGCTGGTGACCGTGCTCGGTGTCCTGGCAGCCCCCTGGGTGGTCTGGGCCACTGCGCCAGGCTTCGTCGACAGTGCCGAGAAATACCAGCTGACCAGCGACCTGTTGCGGGTGACCTTCCCTTATATATTGCTGATCTCGCTCTCTTCGCTGGTGGGCGCGATCCTCAACACCTGGAACCGTTTCTCGGTGCCGGCTTTCACGCCGACCTTGCTCAACGTCGCGATGATCGTCTTCGCGCTGTTCCTCACGCCGTACTTCGATCCGCCCATCATGGCGCTGGGTTGGGGCGTGCTGGCCGGCGGGCTGGCGCAACTGCTGTACCAGCTGCCTGCCCTCAAGCGCATCGGCATGCTGGTACTGCCACGCCTGAACCTGCGCGACAGCGGGGTATGGCGGGTGCTCAAGCAGATGCTGCCGGCCATTCTCGGCGTGTCGGTGAGCCAGATTTCGCTGATCATCAACACCATCTTCGCCTCCTTTCTGGTGGCAGGCTCGGTGTCGTGGATGTATTACGCCGATCGCTTGATGGAATTGCCCTCCGGCGTGTTGGGCGTGGCCCTGGGCACCATCCTGCTGCCGACCCTGGCCAAGACCTACGCCAACCGCGATCGTCAGGAATACTCGCGGATTCTCGACTGGGGCCTGCGTCTGTGCTTCCTGCTGGTGCTGCCCTGCACCCTGGCCCTGGCGATCCTGGCCGAGCCGTTGACGGTCACCCTGTTCCAGTACGGCAAGTTCACCGCGTTCGACGCGGCCATGACCCAACGCGCCCTCATGGCCTATTCGGTGGGCCTGTTGGCGATCATTCTGGTGAAGGTGCTGGCGCCGGGCTTCTATGCGCAGCAGAACATCCGCACGCCCGTGAAGATCGCGGTCTTCACGCTGGTTTCCACGCAACTGTTGAACCTGGCGCTGATCGGCCCGCTCAAGCATGCTGGCCTGGCCTTGGCGATCAGCATCGGGGCCTGCCTCAACGCCGGCCTGCTGTACTGGCGGCTGCGCAGCCTGGATCTGTTCCAGCCGCAACCGGGCTGGCTGGGTTTCCTGAGCCGACTGATGGTGGCCGTGCTGTTGATGTCGGCCGTGTTGCTGGCGGGCATGCACTATATGCCGGCCTGGGCTCAAGGCGACATGCTGGCGCGATTCCTGCGCCTGGGCGCGTTGATCGCCGCGGGTGTGGTGACCTACTTCGGTTGCCTCTACCTGTGTGGCTTGCGCCCTCGGCAGTTCGCACGCAAGGCGCTGCATTGAAGCGCTCGGCACGCCGGGCATCGGTTTCCCGTATCCAATGCCACAGCCGGACACTGCTGCCTGTCGTCAGCGCTCGGGTGTGGTTATAATCGACCACTTTATGAGCAAGAAGCGCGCTATGCAGCTGGTCCGAGGCTTTCACAACCTGCGCCCTGAGCACCGGGGCTGCGTCGCCACCATTGGCAATTTCGACGGGGTCCACCGCGGCCACCAGGCACTCCTGGCGCGTTTGCGCGAGCGCGGGCAGGCTCTTGGGCTGCACACCTGTGTCGTGATCTTCGAACCGCAGCCGCGCGAGTACTTCACGCCCGAGACCGCGCCCGCTCGGCTGTCGCGTTTGCGTGACAAGATCGAGCTGCTCGCCGCCGAGGGCGTCGATCAGGTGCTGTGCCTGGCGTTCAACGAGCACCTGAGCAATCTCAGTGCCAGCGCCTTCGTCGATGCGATCATGGTCGACGGCTTGCGCATCAAGCATCTGGATGTGGGCGACGACTTTCGTTTCGGCTGCGACCGCGCCGGCGACTTCGCTTTCCTGGTAGACGCCGGGCGTCGCCACGGCTTCACCGTGGAGGCTGCGCAGACGGTGATGTACGACGGCATGCGTGTCAGCAGCACACAGGTGCGCAAGGCCCTGGCCGAAGCCGACTTCGTGCTGGCCGAGCACCTGCTCGGGCGGCCTTACCAGATCTGCGGGCGGGTGCTGCATGGCCAGAAGCTGGCGCGCCAGCTGGGTACGCCCACCGCCAACATCCAGCTCAAGCGCCGGCATGTGCCCTTGACGGGCGTGTACCTGACCAGCGCCGAGATCGACGGTCAGCGCTGGCCCGGCATCGCCAACATCGGCGTACGCCCCAGCGTGGCTGGCGATGGTCGCCCGCATCTGGAAATCCATCTGCTGGACTACACCGGTGACCTGTACGACCAACGCCTGGCCGTGCAATTTCACCACAAGCTGCGCGAAGAGCAGCGTTTCGCCTCCCTGGAGGCGCTCAAGTCGGCGATCGACGCGGACATCGCCGCCGCACGTGCCCACTGGCACGCTCAACCGCTAACCAAGAGCCTGAAATGATCGACTACAAAGCCACGCTAAACCTACCGGACACCGCCTTCCCCATGAAGGCCGGCCTGCCTCAGCGCGAACCGCAGATCCTGCAGCGCTGGGACAGCATTGGCCTGTACGGGAAGCTGCGCGAAATTGGCAAGGATCGTCCGAAGTTCGTCCTGCACGACGGTCCGCCCTACGCCAACGGCAAGATTCACATCGGTCACGCACTGAACAAGATCCTCAAGGACATGATCGTGCGCTCCAAGACCCTGTCGGGTTTCGACGCGCCCTATGTGCCAGGTTGGGACTGCCACGGCCTGCCGATCGAGCACAAGGTCGAGGTCACCCACGGTAAGCACCTGTCCGCCGACCAGACCCGCGAACTGTGCCGCGCCTACGCCGCCGAGCAGATCGAAGGGCAGAAGCGCGAGTTCATCCGTCTGGGCGTGCTGGGCGACTGGGACAACCCCTACAAGACCATGGACTTCGCCAACGAAGCCGGAGAAATCCGTGCGCTGGCCGAGATGGTCAAGCAGGGTTTCGTGTTCAAGGGCCTCAAGCCTGTGAACTGGTGCTTCGACTGCGGTTCGGCGTTGGCCGAGGCCGAAGTCGAGTATGCCGACAAGCAGTCGCAGACCCTCGATGTGGCATTCCCCATCGATCAGGCCAACGCCGGCAAGCTGGCCGCCGCCTTTGGCCTGGCCGAGTTGCCCAAGCCGGCCGCCATGGTGATCTGGACCACCACTCCCTGGACCATCCCTGCCAACCAGGCGTTGAGCGTGCACGCCGACTTCAGCTATGCGCTGGTCGACATCGGCGACCGCCTGCTGGTACTGGCCGAGGAGCTGGTCGAGGCCTGCCTGCAGCGCTATGCCCGCGAAGGTAGCGTCATCGCCACGGCCAAAGGTGCAGCGCTGGAACTGATCAACTTCCGTCATCCGTTCTACGACCGCCTGTCGCCGGTATACCTGGCCGACTACGTCGAACTGGGCGCGGGCACCGGTATCGTGCATACCTCGCCTTCCTATGGCGAAGACGACTTCATCACGTGCAAGCGCTACGGCATGCACAACGATGAAATCCTCACCCCGGTGCAGAGCAATGGCGTCTATGCACCTTCGCTGGAGTTCTTCGGCGGGCAGTTCGTGTTCAAGGTAGGCCCGGCGATCATCGACAAACTGCGTGAAGTCGATGCCCTGTTGCACACTGAAACCATCACCCACAGCTACATGCACTGCTGGCGCCACAAGAGCCCGCTGATCTATCGCGCCACTGCGCAATGGTTCGTCGGCATGGACAAACAGCCGCACACCGGCGCACCGCTGCGTGAACGTGCGCTGGCCGCCATCGAAGACACCAAGTTCGTCCCGGCCTGGGGTCAGGCGCGCCTGCACTCGATGATCGCCACCCGTCCCGACTGGTGCATCTCGCGCCAGCGCAACTGGGGCGTGCCGATCCCGTTCTTCCTCGACAAGCAGACCGGTGAGTTGCACCCGCGCACCGTCGAGCTGATGGAAGAGGTGGCCAAGCGTGTCGAACAGCAAGGCATCGAAGCCTGGTTCAAGCTCGACGCCGCCGAACTGCTGGGCAGCGAAGCCGACCAGTACGACAAGATCAGCGACACCCTCGACGTCTGGTTCGACTCCGGCACCACCCACTGGCACGTGCTGCGTGGCTCGCACGACATCGGCCATTCCGCCGGCCCGCGCGCCGACCTGTACCTGGAAGGTTCCGACCAGCACCGCGGCTGGTTCCACTCGTCCCTGCTGACCGGTTGCGCCATCGATGGCCACGCGCCTTACCGCGAGTTGCTGACCCACGGTTTCACCGTGGACGAGAACGGCCGCAAGATGTCCAAGTCGCTGGGCAACACCATCGAGCCACAGAAGGTCAACGACACACTGGGCGCGGACATCATGCGCCTGTGGGTATCGGCCACCGACTATTCCGGCGAGATGGCCGTCTCCGAGCAGATCCTGCAGCGCAGTGCCGACGCCTACCGGCGTATCCGTAACACCGCGCGCTTCCTGCTTTCCAACCTGACCGGCTTCGACCCGGCGCGCGACCTGTTGCCCGCCGATGAGATGCTGGCGCTGGATCGTTGGGCCGTCGACCGCACCCTGCTGCTGCAACGCGAACTGCAAGAGCACTACGGCGAGTACCGTTTCTGGAACGTCTACTCCAAGGTGCACAACTTCTGCGTGCAGGAGCTGGGCGGGTTCTACCTCGACATCATCAAGGACCGTCAGTACACCACTGGTGCCAACAGCGTCGCACGGCGTTCGTGCCAAAGCGCGCTGTACCACATCAGCGAAGCGCTGGTGCGCTGGATCGCACCGATCCTGGCGTTCACCGCCGACGAGCTGTGGCAGTACCTGCCGGGCGAGCGCAACGAGTCGGTCATGCTCAACACCTGGTACGAAGGCCTGTCCGAACTGCCGGAAGGCTTCGAGCTGGATCGCGCTTACTGGGATCGGGTCATGGCGGCCAAGGCTGCGGTCAACAAGGAGCTGGAAAACCAGCGCGCGGCCAAGGTCATCGGCGGCAACTTGCAGGCCGAAGTCACCTTGTACGCCGAAGAGGCGGTCGCGGCCGACCTGCACAAGCTCGGCGACGAGCTGCGCTTCGTGCTCATCACCTCGGCGGCCAGTGTCGCGCCGTTGGCGCAAGCGCCTGCCGAAGCGGTGCTCACCGAGGTCGAAGGGTTGAAGCTGACGGTGGTCAAGTCCGGCTACACCAAGTGCGGTCGTTGCTGGCACTTCCGCGCCGACGTCGGCAGCCATCCGGAACATCCGGAAATCTGCGGCCGTTGCGTCGACAACCTGTGTGGTTCCGGTGAGGTGCGCCACTATGCCTAACCCTGACGTTGGGCGGTTCGGCCGCCTGGCCTGGTTGTGGCTGGCCGTGGTGGTCGTGGTCCTCGACCAAGCCACCAAGGTCTACTTCGACAGTGCCCTGGCCGATGGCCGCGAGATCAGCGTCATTCCAGGGCTGCTCAGCTGGCTGTTGGCCTACAACACCGGTGCGGCGTTCAGCTTCCTGTCCGACAGCGCCGGGTGGCAGCGCTGGCTGTTCGCGGCCATCGCCGTGGTGGTCAGTGGCGTGCTGGTGGTCTGGCTCAAGCGCCTCGGCTGTAGCGAAACCTGGTTGGCCATCGCCCTGGCCTTGGTGCTGGGCGGTGCGCTGGGCAACCTGTACGACCGCATGGCCCACGGCCATGTGATCGACTTCATCTTCGTGCACTGGCAGGACGTCTGGCGCTTCCCCGTGTTCAACCTGGCCGACTGCGCAATTACCGTAGGTGCGGTGATGCTGGCGCTGGACATGTTCAAGAGCAAGAAACCCCAGGAGCCCGCACATGACTGATACCCGTATTGGCCAGAACACCGAAGTGACCTTGCATTTCGCGCTGCACCTGGAAAATGGCGACACCGTCGATAGCACCTTCGACAAAGGGCCGGCCACGTTCAAGGTCGGCGATGGCAGCCTGTTGCCGGGCTTCGAGGCGGCGCTGTTCGGCTTCAAGGCCGGCGACCGCCGCACCTTGACCATCGCTCCGGAAAACGCCTTCGGTCAGCCCAACCCGCAGAACGTGCAGGTCATGCCACGCTCGCAGTTCAACGACATGGAGCTGTCCGAGGGGTTGCTGGTGATCTTCAACGACGCGGCCAACGCCGAGTTGCCGGGGGTGGTCAAAGCCTTCGACGACAATCAGGTCACGATCGACTTCAATCACCCACTGGCCGGCAAGCTCCTGACCTTCGAGGTGGAAATCCTCGAGGTCACGGCGCTCTGAGCCTGGAGCCGCGCATGCAAATCAAACTCGCCAACCCCCGTGGTTTTTGCGCCGGGGTCGACCGGGCGATCGAGATCGTCAACCGCGCCTTGGAAGTGTTCGGCCCGCCGATCTACGTGCGCCACGAAGTGGTGCACAACAAGTTCGTGGTGGAAGACTTGCGCAACCGCGGCGCGATCTTCGTCGAAGAGCTCGATCAGGTACCCAACGACGTCATCGTCATCTTCAGCGCCCACGGTGTTTCCCAGGCCGTGCGCCAGGAAGCCGAGGGCCGTGGTCTCAAGGTGTTCGACGCCACCTGCCCACTGGTGACCAAGGTGCACATCGAGGTGGCCAAGTACAGCCGCGATGGCCGTGAGTGCATTCTCATCGGTCACGCCGGCCACCCCGAAGTCGAAGGCACCATGGGCCAGTACGATGCCAGCAATGGCGGCGCCATCTATCTGGTCGAAGACGAGGAAGACGTCGCCCGTTTGCAGGTGCGCGACCCCGAGCACCTGGCCTTCGTGACCCAGACCACGCTGTCGATGGACGACACCAGCCGCGTCATCGATGCCCTGCGTACGCGCTTCCCGCAGATCGGCGGTCCGCGCAAGGACGACATCTGCTACGCCACCCAGAACCGCCAGGATGCGGTCAAGCAGTTGGCCGACGAGAGCGATGTGGTACTGGTGGTCGGTAGCCCCAACAGCTCGAACTCCAATCGCCTGCGCGAGCTGGCCGAGCGCATGGGTACGCCGGCCTATCTGATCGATGGTGCCGAAGACTTGCAGCGAGGCTGGTTCGACGGGGTCGCCCGTATCGGCATCACGGCAGGGGCCTCGGCCCCGGAAGTGCTGGTGCGTGGCGTGATCGACCAGCTCAAGGCTTGGGGCGCCAGCCCTGCCGAAGAGCTGGACGGTCGCGCGGAGAACGTCACGTTCTCCATGCCCAAGGAATTGCGAGTGCGTTCGCTGCTGTAGGGCTCACCGTGTCGCGCACCGCCGCTCCGTCTGGGGCTCGGTGCGCAGGTCTATGCGGCCGCTGAAGGCGATCACCACTTGCTGTGCGCTGATGGCCTGGCGGTGCTGACACAAGGTCAGCGTGGCGCCATAGGGTGAAGCGCCAGGCCCCAAGGGCACACCCAGTGCGCTGAAGGTCACTCGGTTGCCGCCGTTGCTGACGATCCTCAACCCTTGCGCCAAGCGACGCTCGCGCAACACCTGCTGTTGCGGTGGCAGCACGATCTGCCAGCCATTGCCCCAATCACCCTCGAGCGCTGCCACTTGCACCGACTGCCCCAGCAACGCGGCATGGTTGCGCGCGTAACGCAGGGCTTGGGCCAGCTCACGTGCTGCGCTAGCCAGGTGTAGGTCATGCCTGATCGCGGTGTAAGCCGGTGCGGCGAGCTGCGTCAGCACGCCGATCAAGGCCAGCGCCAACATCATTTGAATCAGTGTTGCGCCTTGTTGCTTCATCGTGCGCGCTCTCCAAACCCATGCTTTTCTTCAGCATCGCGCTCGGCCGACCTCGTGTCAGTCGGGCCGGACACTGATTTGCAGCAGGAAATGTCGCAGGGGGAGCAGGGATGCGGGCAGGCGAGGGCGGGCTGACGTTGATCGAGGTGACGCTGAGCATCGTGGTGCTGGCGGTCGGTGTGTTGGGGGCGGCCGGTATGCAGTTGCGCGCTTTGCAAGCCAGTGAGCAGGCACGCGGGCACAGCCAGGCCGCATGGCTGGCGCAAGGGTGGTTGGAGCGCATGCGTGCCGGTTCGGGTGTGGGGCCGATCGATCAGAGCCGATGGCAGGCCGAACTCAAGCGCACCCTGGGGGACGCAGCCGAAGGCAACGTGCGCCGTGACGTCGAGCGTGTGCAGATCGAAGTGCGCTGGGGCCGCGTGCAGGGTGACGGTCCTCTCATCGTCAGCTTGCAGGGAAGGGTGGAACGATGAGCGTCCGCCAAACGGGCTTTAGCCTGATCGAAGCGTTGGTCGCACTAGCGCTTGGGCTGTTGGTGTTGGCAGGGGCTAGCCAGGTTTTCATCGCCGCCTACCAGACATGGCGCCTGCAGGCCGCGGCGCAGCAACTGCAGGGCGATGCGCGACTGGCACTGACCCGTATCGCCCAAGACATCCGCATGGCCGGTGCGTTTGGTTGTCTGCGCCTGAACCCTGAAGACTTCGCAGGCACCACCGCCGCGACGGCCTTCACACGACCGGTGGAAGGCAATGGCGAGCGCCTGGGCCTGATCGTCGCCGAACTGCCGGGGCACACGGGGGCTGCGGACTGGACGCTGCACACCGATTGCCAGACTTGGGCCCGAGTGCACGAAGGCTTTGCTGTCGCGCCCTCCGGCACTCTGGCGCTAGCGATCAGGCGGTTGGAGTACCGACTCGAGAACGGCAAGCTCATGCTGGTGCGCACCGGTTCGAAACAACCCTTGCTGGATCATGTTCAGCGCCTGCGCGTGTCGCTGATCGATCAGCAACGCATCGACCTGGAGATGGAGCTGTACGAACCGCGATGGCGACTGACCCAGCGCTACAGCCTCAGCGTTGCCCTGCGCAACGCCCGGGCGATGCCATGAAGCGTCAGCGCGGTGTGGTGCTGCTGGTATGCCTGGTGCTGACGCTGTTGATGAGCGTGCTGGCCGCGTCGGCGCTGAACGACGCATTGCTCGAGACCCGCCTGGTCGGCCATCTGCTCAGCAGGGCGCAGGCGTTCGAACAGGCCGAGGCCACCTTGCTGGAAGCTGTGTCCACGCTGGATCGCCCTCAGGTCGAGTGCCCGGCCTGCCTACCGCCGGCTCGGCCTCACGCGCTCGAAGGTTCATGGCAGCGCGGGCGTGATGGTTTTTTCAGCGTGCAGGACTTGGGTGTGACCGAACGTGCCGTGCACATGCCGGCCGGCGAGCGGATGCGTCTGTTGCGCATCACCGCCGTCAGCGCTCAGCCTGCCGCGCGCCAGGTGCTCGAAGCTGTGTATGCGGTTTCACTGGATCATCCCGATTCACCCCAACGCATCCTGTGGCGTCATCGCGCGCCGGAGGGCTGACATGCAGCGCGGTTTGAGCTTGCTCGAGTTATTGATTGTCCTGGCGCTGACCGGCATGCTGGCGGCCATTGCCTATCCCGGCTATCAAGCGTCACTGCGCAGCGCCGCCCGTAGCGAGGTGGTCGCGCTGTTGCACGATGCGGCGCAGCGCCTGGAACGCCACTACGTCATCACCGGGCAGTATGCCGACACCGAACAGCGACAGGCGGCGCTACCCGATGGCACCTCCTACTACCGGTTGAGTGTGCAACGTCACGCTACGGGTTTCACGCTGCTCGCTGCCCGACGGCCGCAGACGATGATGGCCAATGACGCTTGCGGCGATTTCCAGCTCGATCATGCGGGGGTACGCGCCAACCCTGGTGGCGAGGATGGGCAGGGGTGTTGGGGAAGCTGAAGGGTGCGAGGGGCACCGCAGACCATTTCGGAGTTTGGACCGAGCGAATGAGCGAACGAGTAGTGATTGTCGGTGGCGGCGTCATCGGCCTGCTGACCGCATTGAATCTGGCGGCCAAGGTCGAACATGTGACGGTGTGCGACCAGGGCGAGGTGGGCCGCGAGTCGTCATGGGCGGGCGGAGGCATCGTCTCGCCGCTCTATCCCTGGCGCTACAGCGCAGCGGTGACGGCGCTGGCGCATTGGTCGCAGGACTTCTATCCGCAGTTGGCCGAGCGCCTGCTGGCGGTCACCGGTATCGACCCGCAGGTGCACACCACCGGGCTGTACTGGCTCGATCTGGACGACCAGGACGAGGCACTGGCCTGGGCCGCGCAACAGCAGCGTGCGCTGGCCGAGGTGGCCATCGATACGGTCTACAAGGCGGTGCCCGCGCTGGGCCCGGGCTTTGCCCAGGCCATACGCATGGCCGATGTGGCCAACGTGCGCAATCCGCGCTTGGTGAAGGCTCTGACGGCAGCGTTACAGGCCTTGCCCAACGTCACCCTGCGCGAACATTGCCCCGTCAGCGGCTTCGCTCGGGAAGGCGAGCGCGTGGTCGGCGTGCTGACCGCAGACGGCGTGCTGTCGGCGGATCGTGTGGTGTTGTGTGCCGGAGCCTGGAGTGGCGACCTGCTGCGCACCCTGGACATCGACCTGCCGGTACAACCGGTCAAGGGCCAGATGATCCTGTTCAAGTGCGAAGAGGATTTTCTGCCTAGCATGGTGCTGGCCAACGGGCGCTATGCCATTCCACGCAAGGACGGCCATGTCCTGGTGGGCAGCACACTGGAGCATGTCGGTTACGACAAGCAGCCCACCAATCACGCGCTGGCGAGCCTGGTGGCGTCGGCCAGCGATCTGTTGCCGGCGTTGGCCGAGGCAGAGGTGGTAGGGCACTGGGCCGGGCTACGGCCGGGTTCGCCCGAGGGGGTGCCTTTCATCGGGCCGGTGCCGCAGCACGAGGGGCTATGGCTCAATTGCGGACACTTCCGCAATGGCCTGGTACTGGCGCCGGCCTCTTGCCAACTGTTCTGCGACCTGCTGACCGGCACGCCGCCGATCATCGATCCCACACCTTACGCGCCCGCCGGCCGGCTGGGCTGAAGGGGCTTGGGTCAGCGCACACAGCGCCCGACGCAACTGTAGGCTCAATGCGGTGCAGTCGGGCCTTGCTCGAGGTGCTGCTGGCTGCAATACCAATGGCTGCCGAGCTGCACGGCCCGGTCATCGGGCAAGTGCACGCCGCAATGGGCGCAGCGCACCATGCGCAGTGGGTCATCGAGGGATGCCTGGCGGTTGGGTTGCTGGCTGATCTTGAACTTGCGCCACAGCCAGAAGGCGGCGGCGATCAGGGCGATCCAGAATAGGAGACGAATCATGGTGTCGGGCTTGTCGGAAGGGAAAGGTACAGTCTAGGGCGCAGCCCATGAAAAAGGGAGGCCTGAGCCTCCCTTCGCGTCACAGCGGTCGATCAGTCGAACAGGCCGAAGGTGGCATAGCTGAACCACGAGCGGTCGGCGTCGGCGTCTTTCGGGCCGGCCGGCGCGACAGGATCGCCATTCTCGTCCTTGGGCAGCAGTTCGCGCGGGATGTCGTCGCGGGCGTCCTGGAACTGCTTGACCACGTCTTGATTGGCGCGGGTTTCGCCCGGCGGCAGCGGTGTGTCGCTTTCGATCAGCCCCAGCGTGGCCTTGGACAGCCAGGAGCGATCGTCGGCTTCTTTGCGTTTGGGTTCGAACTGGCCGTCGACCAGGCTCGGGTGGTCGGGGTAGTTGAGCTTCAACGCTTCCAGGCTGGTGGCGGCGAGGTCGTCGAGGTGCATCTTCTGGTACGACTCGACCATGATCGCCAGGCCGTCGCCCACCGATGGGGTTTCCTGGAAGTTCTCCACCACGTAGCGACCGCGGTTGGCGGCGGCGACATAGGCGTCGCGGGTCAGGTAGTAGTCGGCGACGTGGATTTCATAGGCCGCCAGCAGATTGCGCAGGTAGATCATGCGCTGCTTGGCATCGGGCGCGTAGCGGCTGTTGGGGAAGCGGCTGGTGAGCTGGGCGAACTCGTTGTACGAGTCGCGCGCAGCGCCTGGGTCACGCTTGGTCATGTCCAGCGGCAGGAAGCGGGCTAGCAGGCCGCGGTCCTGGTCGAACGAGGTCAGGCCCTTGAGGTAGTAGGCGTAGTCGACGTTCGGGTGCTGTGGGTGCAGACGGATGAAGCGCTCGGCAGCCGACTTGGCGGCTTCGGGCTCGGCGTTCTTGTAGTTGGCGTAGATCAGTTCGAGCTGCGCCTGATCGGCATAGCGACCGAACGGATAGCGCGATTCCAGTGCCTTGAGCTTGTCGGTGGCGCTGGTATAGCTGTGGTTGTCCAGGTCAGCTTGCGCCTGCTGGTACAGTTCGGCTTCGCTGAGGTTCTCATCAATGACTTCCTTGTTCGAGGAACAGGCAGCAGTGAGTCCGAGGATGGCGATCAGCAGCAGGTGTTTCACTTGCATGGCGGCTTGCGTCCCTTTGACGGCCGCTGTCTTGGGCGGTGCCGTCCTGTTATGATGAGCGCCCCCGGAAAGACCCGGGGCAAAAGAAGCCGTATTTAACCACAAGCACGCAGCCGAAACCAAAGGCTGTACGCCCGCTGAATCGAGCATGTCCGAGATCATCCAACTTAGTGCAGAAGTCCCGTCCGAACTGGGCGGTCAACGCCTCGACCAGGTCGCCGCCCATTTGTTCGACGAGTACTCGCGTTCGCGCCTCTCGTCGTGGATCAAGGACGGCCGTCTGACGGTCGACGGTGCGGTGCTGCGCCCGCGCGATACCGTCCACGGCGGTTCGCTCCTGGTGCTCGAGGCCGAGCACGAAGCCCAGGGCGAATGGGAGCCCCAGGACATCGCACTGGACATCGTCTACGAAGACGAGCACATCCTGGTCATCAACAAGCCGGCAGGGCTCGTGGTGCACCCGGCTGCCGGGCATGCCGACGGCACCTTGCTCAACGCCTTGTTGCACCATGTGCCGGACATCGTCAACGTACCGCGCGCCGGTATCGTGCACCGCTTGGACAAAGACACCACCGGGCTGATGGTGGTTGCCAAGACCTTGCAGGCGCAGACCAACCTGGTCGACCAATTGCAGCGCCGCAGCGTCAGCCGTGTCTACGAATGCATCGTGCTGGGCGTGGTCACCGCAGGCGGCAAGATCGACGCGCCGATTGGCCGCCACGGCGGCCAGCGCCAGCGCATGGCGATCACCGAAGGTGGCAAGCCGGCCATCAGTCATTACCGTGTACTGGAACGGTTCCGTCTGCACACCCATGTGCGGGTGAAGCTGGAAACCGGGCGTACCCACCAGATCCGCGTGCACATGGCCCACGTCAACTTCCCGTTGATCGGTGACCAGACCTACGGCGGTCGCTTCCGTATTCCGCCGGCCGCCAGCCCGACCCTGGTCGACGCGCTCAAGACCTTCCCGCGCCAGGCGCTGCATGCCCGTTTCCTCAAGCTGGTGCACCCGGCCACGGGCGAGACCATCGGCTGGGAGTCGCCGTTGCCCGACGACTTCGTCTGGTTGCTGTCGCTGCTCAAGCAAGACCGCAGCGACTTCATCGGATGACACCCCTGGCGCAGGCGCTGCTGTTTCCCGACTGGCCCGCTCCGGCCAACGTCGGCGCCTGTGTCACCACGCGCGCGGGCGGGGTCAGCCTGCCGCCCTATGACACCTTCAACCTCGGCGACCATGTGGGCGATGCGCCGCAGGCGGTGGCCGAGAACCGGCAGCGCCTGAGCGATGCCTTGCAGGTGCGCCCGGCCTGGCTCAAACAGGTGCATGGCGTGGACGTGGCGCACGCCGATCCCGACCAGGTGTGGCAGGCCGATGCCTGCTGGACCGCCACCCCTGGCATCGCCTGTACCGCCATGACCGCCGACTGCCTGCCTGTACTGTTCTGTGACCGCGCCGGCAGCCGCGTGGCGGCGGCTCATGCCGGCTGGCGCGGGCTGGCGGCAGGTGTGCTGGAGGCCACGCTCGATACCTTGGCACTGGCGCCCGACCAGGTGCTGGTCTGGCTCGGCCCGGCCATCGGCCCGCAGGCGTTCGAAGTCGGGCTGGAAGTGCGCGAAGCGTTCGTCCGTCAGCATCCGGCAGCCCATGAAGCCTTCGTGCCGGGTGCCCAGCCCGACAAGCTGCTGGCCGATATCTATGCCCTGGCGCGTATCCGCCTTGCCGCCCGTGGCGTCACCGCCGTGTACGGCGGCGGCCTGTGCACCGTGTCCGACCCGCGCTTCTATTCCTACCGTCGCACGCCACAGGGCGGGCGCTTCGCCTCATTGGTCTGGCTCGAGCCGCGCTGACCTGCATCAATCCCACTGCGCTTGAATCTTCCAGAATCAACCTCATCTATTGGTTATCTCTGGCAGGTTTCTTCATCAGGTGTGTCCATCGCTCCGGCCTGCCCCTATCAGGAAGGTATTCACATGCGCATAGACCGTTTGACCAGCAAGTTGCAATTGGCGTTATCCGATGCCCAATCCCTGGCCGTTGGCATGGACCATCCAGCCATCGAGCCGCTGCATTTATTGCAGGCCCTGATCGACCAGCAGGGCGGTTCGATCAAGCCGCTGCTGATGCAGGTCGGCTTCGACGTCACCGCCCTGCGCCAAGCCTTGGTCAGTGCCCTCGACCAACTGCCGAAAATCCAGAACCCCACCGGCGACGTCAACATGTCGCAAGACCTGGCGCGCTTGCTCAATCAGGCTGACCGCCTGGCACAGCAGCGCGGCGACCAGTTCATCTCCAGCGAACTGGTGCTGCTGGCGGGCATGGACGAGAACAGCAAACTGGGCAAGCTGCTGCTCAGCCAAGGCGTGAGCAAGAAAGCCCTGGAAAACGCCATCAACAACCTGCGCGGCGGCGCGGCCGTCAACGACGCCAATGCCGAAGAGTCGCGCCAGGCCCTGGACAAATACACCGTCGACCTGACCAAGCGCGCCGAAGAAGGCAAGCTGGACCCGGTGATCGGCCGTGACGACGAGATCCGTCGTACCGTGCAGGTGTTGCAGCGCCGCACCAAGAACAACCCGGTGCTGATCGGTGAGCCTGGCGTGGGCAAGACCGCCATCGCCGAAGGCCTAGCTCAGCGCATCATCAACGGCGAAGTGCCCGATGGCCTCAAAGGCAAGCGCCTGCTGGCGCTGGACATGGGCGCGCTGATCGCCGGGGCCAAGTACCGCGGCGAATTCGAAGAGCGCCTCAAAGGCCTGCTCAACGAGCTGTCCAAGCAGGAAGGGCAGATCATCCTGTTCATCGATGAGCTGCACACCATGGTCGGCGCTGGCAAAGGCGAAGGCGCGATGGATGCCGGCAACATGCTCAAGCCGGCTTTGGCGCGCGGCGAACTGCACTGCGTCGGTGCCACCACCTTGAACGAGTACCGCCAGTTCATCGAGAAAGACGCCGCCCTCGAGCGCCGCTTTCAGAAGGTGCTGGTCGAGGAGCCGAGCGAGGAAGACACCATCGCCATCCTGCGTGGCCTGAAGGAGCGCTATGAAGTGCATCACAAGGTCGCCATCACCGATGGCGCGATCATCGCCGCGGCCAAGCTCAGCCACCGTTACATCACCGACCGCCAGTTGCCGGACAAGGCCATTGATCTGATCGACGAGGCCGCCAGCCGCATCCGCATGGAGATCGATTCCAAGCCCGAAGTGCTCGACCGTCTCGACCGCCGTCTGATCCAGTTGAAAGTGGAGTCCCAGGCGCTGAAGAAAGAGCAGGACGAGCCGGCGAAGAAGCGCCTGGAAAAACTCACCGAGGAAATCGAGCGCTTGGAACGCGAGTATTCCGACCTGGAAGAAATCTGGGCCTCGGAAAAAGCCGAGGTGCAAGGTTCGGCGCAGATCCAGCAAAAGATCGAGCAAGCCCGTCAGGAACTGGAAGCCGCTCGCCGCAAGGGCGACCTGAGTCGCATGGCCGAGTTGCAGTACGGCGTCATCCCGGACCTGGAGCGCAGCCTGCAGATGGTCGACCAGCACGGCAAGACCGAGAACCAGTTGCTGCGCAACAAGGTGACCGAGGAAGAAATCGCCGAAGTGGTGTCGAAGTGGACCGGCATCCCGGTCTCGAAGATGCTCGAAGGCGAGCGCGACAAGCTGCTGAAGATGGAAGGGCTGTTGCATCAGCGCGTGATCGGTCAAGAAGAGGCGGTGATCGCCGTGGCCAACGCCGTGCGCCGCTCGCGCGCGGGGTTGTCCGACCCGAACCGTCCTAGTGGCTCGTTCATGTTCCTTGGCCCAACCGGGGTCGGTAAGACCGAGCTGTGCAAGGCCTTGGCCGAATTTCTCTTCGACACCGAGGAGGCCATGGTGCGCATCGACATGTCCGAGTTCATGGAGAAGCATTCCGTGGCACGCCTGATCGGTGCACCGCCAGGTTATGTCGGTTACGAGGAGGGCGGTTACCTGACCGAGGCAGTACGGCGCAAACCTTATTCGGTCGTGCTGCTCGACGAGGTGGAAAAAGCCCATCCCGACGTGTTCAACGTGCTGCTGCAAGTGCTCGAAGACGGTCGGCTGACCGACAGCCACGGGCGCACCGTGGATTTCCGCAACACAGTGATCGTGATGACCTCCAACCTGGGCTCGGCACAGATCCAGGAACTGGTCGGCGACCGCGACGCGCAGCGTGCGGCGGTCATGGATGCGGTGAGCTCGCATTTCCGTCCTGAGTTCATCAACCGGATCGACGAAGTGGTGGTGTTCGAACCGCTGGGCCGCGAGCAGATCGCAGGCATCACCGAGATTCAGCTGGGCCGGCTGCGCAGCCGCCTGGCAGAGCGTGAGCTGACGCTGAACCTGCAACCCGAGGCCATCGACAAACTCATCGCCGTCGGCTATGACCCGGTATATGGCGCGCGACCGCTGAAAAGGGCGATCCAGCGCTGGATCGAAAACCCGCTGGCGCAGCTGATCTTGTCGGGTGCCTTCATGCCGGGTACGGCAATTACCGGCAAAGTGGCAGCGGACGAGATCGTCTTCGAGTGACAAAGGCCCTCAAAGAACCCCGCTGAGGCGGGGTTCTTTTTGTCTGCGCTCTACGTGCGACGGGTGTGAACCCCGCAAAATCGAGGCTTTGCGGATTTTTTGGATAACTTGCTGAAAAATGTGATTTTTTTGCTTGCATCCGATTTCGAGTGCCCCTAATATACGCCGCGTTGTCAGGCACTAAGCGAATCACCAGCAGCACCGGGGATCGCAAAACTTACTTAGAAATCAGTAAGTTGAACGAAAAAAAGTGGTTGACAAGCAAAACGAAGAATGTAGAATAGCCGGCCTCAGCAGCGATAACGCGAAAGCGGATAGCCAAAGAGATCGAAGGTGAAGCAAGCTTCGAAGATGTAAAAAAGTAGCAAAGATGTACCGAAGTTCAGTTCCGCGATAGCTCAGTCGGTAGAGCAAATGACTGTTAATCATTGGGTCCCTGGTTCGAGTCCAGGTCGCGGAGCCAATCTCGGGGTGTAGCGCAGTCCGGTAGCGCGCCTGCTTTGGGAGCAGGATGTCAGGAGTTCGAATCCCCTCACCCCGACCATTTTCAGGGTCGTTAGCTCAGTTGGTAGAGCAGTTGGCTTTTAACCAATTGGTCGTAGGTTCGAATCCTACACGACCCACCATTTTCAACATGACGAAGCGATGTATGAGTCGCTTGTCAGCCGAAAATGTGAAGAAGCCCGCCTTAATGGCGGGCTTTTTCGTGTGCGTCCGAAAAATCACGAACTCACTCCGCCCATTGGCATGAGACTAATCCCCGGTGCCGATCAGCCACGACTTGTAGGAGCGGCCGGTTCGGCGCTCCGATTAGCCGCGATGGGCTGCGAAGCAGCCCTAAAACGGACGCTGCAAGCTTGCAGGATCAGGAAGGCTTTACCAACTATCGCGAACGACTCGAAGCACCGGCCACCTCTATGCCCTCGGCTCCACTGTATTGAATTGAAGTGCTCCTGTAAGAAGTAACCGGATGTTACCAACCGACCCGCTATGTTTGAATGCAGTGACACTCGAGCAAACGAACACAGCAATGTGCGACATGACGTCAACGTCCACCCGAGCGTACTCCCAATCCCCATCGCAGGAGCGAAGGCGATGCAGTGGCAACGGAACCTGGCAATCTGTTTCTTCGGATCGTTCATCAACATCATCGCCATGACCGTGCTACTGCCGTTCCTACCCCTCTACGTGGAACACCTAGGGGCGACGGGCGAGGCCGACGTCGCTCGCTGGTCCGGCATCGCCTACGCCGCCACCTTCCTCAGCGCCGCCTTGGTCGCACCCTTGTGGGGCCACCTGGCCGACCGCTACGGCAGCCGCCAGAACCTGATCCGTGCCAGTTTCGGCATGGTGGTCAGCATGGGGCTGATCGGCATGGCACAAAACGTCGAACAATTGGTGGCGCTGCGTCTGCTGGTCGGCCTCGCCGGTGGCTACACCTCCGGCGCCTACGTGCTAGTCGCGGCGCAGACGCCCAAGGAGCGTTCCGGCTGGGCGCTGGGGATGCTGTCGTCCGGCATCATGGCCGGCGGGTTGGTCGGCCCGCTGCTCGGCGGTGTGTTGCCCACGGTCATGGACATCCGCACCATCTTCCTGGGCGCCAGTGGTCTGATCTTCTTCAATTTCCTGGCCACCTGCCTGTTCATCACCTCGCCCAAGGGCGTGCCGAAAAGCAGCAAGGCCAAGGCCGTCGATGAAGTGGTGGTGCGCCCCGATATGTCCGTCGTCCTGACCATGTTGTTGGTAGCTATGATCCTGATGATGGCCAACATGTCGATCGAGCCGATCATCACGCTGTATGTGCGTGCCTTGGGCGTCGACACGCAGTCGGTGACCTGGTTGGCGGGCCTGTGCATGGCGGCCTCGGCGTTGGGCAGCATTTTGTCGGCGCCGCGCTTGGGCAAGCTGGCCGATCGCGTCGGCGCGCTGAACGTGGTGGTGGTGTGTCTGGGTGTCGCCGGCTTGCTGCTGATCCCACAGGCATTGGTCACCGAGGTATGGCAGCTGATCGTGCTGCGCCTGGCGATGGGATTGGCCTTGGGTGGATTGATTCCCTGTGTGCTGGCCGTGATTCGGCAGAACGTCGGCGCGAACAAGGTTGGCAAGATGTTGGGCTACGCAACTTCGGCACAATACCTGGGGCAAGTCGTCGGGCCCGTGCTAGGTGGGTTCGCTGCCGGATCACTGGGGCTGCGTTTCGTCTTCGCTGCGACCAGCCTGGTGTTGTTGATGACGGCCGGATGGTGCCTGCTGTTGCTGTTGCGCAGTCGGCGGGCGGCCGATGGGGCTCAGCTTAGCGAGGGCTGAGGTTGGCGCATGATCCAGACGGTTCAAGTTCAAGCGTCTGATTTGGCCATGTGAGCGGCGAGTGGCAGAAGGGGCATGCATCGCCCGCCCTGAAATGGCCGTGCGACGATCAGCTTGAGGCGGGGTGCCGTCGAAACGTGCAAAGCCCGCGCGGCCCTGGATCAGCCCGCGCGGGTACGGGCATCAGTGCAGCTTGAGCCGCGGCTCGGTGCCCCGGCCGATCTTGCTGCCCAGCATCATCAACCCCGTGCGGAAGAACCCGTACAGCGCGACTTGGTGCATGCGGTACAGCGACACGTAGAACATGCGCGCCAACCAACCTTCCAGCTTCACGCTGCCCATCAGATTGCCCATCAGGTTGCCTACCGCCGTGAAGCGCGACAGCGATACCAGTGAGCCGTAGTCCTTGTACGCGTAAGTCGGCAGCGGCTTGTTCTCCAGCCGTGCGGTCAGGCTCTTGACCAGCATCGAAGCCTGCTGGTGTGCCGCTTGCGCACGCGGCGGCACGGTGCGGTCGCTGTCCGGCTGGGGGCAGGCCGCGCAGTCGCCGAAGGCGAAGATGTCGTCGTCCAGGGTGGTCTGCAGGGTGGGACGCACCACCAACTGGTTGATGCGGTTGCTTTCCAGACCATCGATGCCCTTGAGGAACGCCGGCGCGCGGATGCCCGCTGCCCACACCTTCAAGCTCGCCTGAATGACCTCGCCACTGCTGGTCTTGAGGCTGTCGGCCGTCACTTCGCTGACCGACGCGCCGGTCATTACCGTGACGCCGAGCTTTTCCAGCGTGCGGTGCACCGGCTTGCTGATGCGCTCGGGCAATGCCGGCAGCACACGCGGGCCGGCCTCGATCAGGGTGATGTGCATGTCTTGCGGCTGGATGCTGTCCAGGCCGTAGGCCGCCAGCTCGTGGGCGGCGTGGTGCAGCTCGGCCGCCAGTTCCACGCCCGTGGCACCCGCACCGACGATGGCCACGCTGATCTTTTCGCTGGCCACGTCACCGGCGTGGGCACGCAGGTAGTGGTTGAGCAGTTGCTGGTGGAAACGCTCGGCCTGTTTGCGGGTGTCGAGGAACAGGCAATGCTGTGCGGCGCCCAGCGTGCCGAAGTCGTTGGTGTTGCTGCCCACGGCGATCACCAGGGTGTCGTAGCCCAAGGTGCGGGCCGGCAGCAGTTCGCGGCCTTCTTCGTCCAGGGTGGCGGCGAGCTGGATCATCTTGCTCTGGCGATCCAGGCCGCTCATGCGGCCGAGCTGGAAATTGAAGTGATTCCACTTGGCCTGGGCGACGTAGTTGAGTTCGTCGTCCGACGAGTTCAGCGAGCCGGCGGCCACCTCATGCAGCAGCGGCTTCCAGATGTGCGTCAGGTTGGCGTCGACCAGGGTCACTTCGGCCTGCTTGCGTTTGCCAAGGCCCTTACCCAGGCGGGTCGCCAGTTCCAGGCCGCCGGCGCCGCCGCCGACGATCACGATACGATGAGTCATGGAGACATCCCTTAAGGTTGAAAAATTCGTGGCCGCAAGGGCCGGCGTCAGCGCGCAGCGAGGGGAGGGCGAGCGCGAAGCGGCTCATGGCACCAGTCCCGGCGCAGTCGGCTGAACGACCTCGGAGCGTTGACCGCAGCCGCCCGCTCGTGGAGCCAGTGCTCGACACGGTACAGGGGCTGGCAGGTACGGATCGGTGCGGCACTGATCGAGGCGATGCAGGCAGCGGCTCATGGAGAGGCCTCAGGTAGACGCATGTGACTGCGCAGACGCCACAGCGTTCTGGCAATAGGGCGATGATAAGCCTTTTCATCCGTGCCGTGGAAATGTGTCCAACGACCGGTCTGGCTTAGAGGCTGATGCCCACGTCGAAGACGATGCTGCGGCCGAGGTTGCTGCGCAGAAAGTCCGGCGCATTGGGGTGGGCGAACAGCACACGGGCGAAGGTCGGCCCTACCAGCGACAGCGAGCGCCAGCCTTGACGCAAGTACTCGGTGGGCGGCGGGAAATGGCTGTTGAGGTCGAGCACTTCGCGCTTGAGGCTGGCGAAGGCGATGATGTCCAGCTCGCCGAGATCCAGCCCGCGCTCGACATAGTTGTGGGCTTTCTTGCGCAGGGTCGGCGCCAGGCGCGCCAGCAGTTCCTGGGCGCTGATGCGTCGGGGGCGGGCCTCGCGGCGGACCAGCTGCGCGAGGGAAAAGGCGCTGCGCCGACGTTGCAGCTCTTCGCGCCACTCGTCGTTCAGGCGCCGGCCTTCGTCGAGCACGAAGAACACTTCGAAGGCGGCGTCGTGGAACAGCACGTCGGGCGGTTCCTGACCGGCCGGTGTGAAGTCTTCGTTGCGGTAGGCGATGTTCAGGCCTTGCAGCAGACGCTGGCAGACCCAACGCTCACGCTCCCATTTGCGGGCATTGGAAAGGAAGGCGTTGGCCTGTTCGGCCTGGATGGTGAGCAGGCGCAGGTAGTCTGAGTCGTCCATGCACTGAGCTTAGCTGCTATCGATGACGGTAAGATGCTGTTTGCGCGTAAAAAAGCGCCTCGCCTGAGCGAGACGCGGTGGGTCAGTGGCGCGGCTCCAGGTCGCCCGAATACAACTCGTCTTCGGCTTCCGGTGCGGCAGGAATCTTGTGCTCCTCGGCGGCCCAGGCACCCAGGTCGATCAGCTTGCAGCGGTCGGAACAGAAGGGTCGATAGGTGTTGGCCGCCTTCCATTCCACGGGGGCGCCACAGGTGGGGCAGTCTACGGTCAGTGGCTGGCTCATGGCTGGCCTCCTTTCAAAGTCAGGTAAAAGTGGTGCAGCCGGTCGATCTGCTCGCGTAGCCAGAACACGTCCCGGTCATTGACCACGACGTCGTCGGCATGTCGCAAGCGGTCTTCGCGTTTGAGCTGCGCCTTGAAAATCGCTTCCACCTGCGCAGGATTGGTACCGTCGCGCTGCAAGGTGCGCTGCATCTGCAGTTCATGCGGTGCATCGATCACCAGAATGCGTTGCGTCTTGGCGTACTGGCCCGATTCGATCAGCAGGGGCGAGACGTATACCGCGTATGGCGACTCGGCCTTGGCCAGGTAAGTGAAGATTTCCTGGCCGATCAGCGGGTGCAGGAGGGCTTCGAGCCAGCGGCGTTGGTCGGGGTCGGCGAAGATCAGTTCGCGCAAGGCCGGGCGGTTGAGCTGGCCGTCGTCCAGCAGCACGCCCGAGCCGAAGCGCTCGACGATGCTCGCCAGTGCAGGCCGGCCCGGCTCCACGACCCAACGCGCCGCCTGGTCCGCATCGACCAGGTGCACGCCCAGCTCGACGAAACGCTCGGCCGCCGCGCTCTTGCCGCTGCCGATGCCGCCCGTCAGGCCCAGAATCCAAGGGGAAAATGCCGCAGTGCTCATCAGATGCCGATCATGTGCAGGTAGGAAGTGTGTATTTCATCATTCCACAGCAGCATGATCCACCCCGCCGTGGCGAGGCAGGGACCGAAAGGCATTTCATGGCCGGGGTGGGCGCGACGTCGGTGCATCAGATAGAGGCCGATCAGCGCACCGCCGACCGAGGCCATCAGCAGGGTGAAGGGCAGTATGTGCAGGCCGCCCCAGGCGCCCAGCAGCGCCAGGAGCTTGAAATCGCCATAGCCCATGCCGTCTTTGCCAGTGACGAGTTTGTACAGCCAGAACAGTGTCCACAGGCTGAGGTAGCCGGCTGCGGCGCCCCATAGCGCACTTCGCAGGGTGACGTGCACGTCGAAGGCGTTGACCAGCAGACCGAGCCAGAGCACCGGCAGTACGATGACATCGGGTAGCAGCTTGTGCGCCCAGTCGATCAAGCTGAGGCTCAACAGCGCCCAAGTGACCACCAGCAGCGTCAATGCCTGCCCACCCGGTCCCAAGCGCCAGGCGACCAATGCCGAGAGCACCGCGCTCAGCAGCTCCACGAGTGGATAGCGCGGGCTGATGGCCCCGGCGCAGCTCGAGCAGCGGCCTCGCAGAGCCAGATAGCTCAGGATCGGTACGTTTTCCCATGCGCGCAGGGCGTGGTTGCATCGTGGGCAGTGCGATCCCGGCCACGCCAGATCGAAGCGGCGTGGCTTCTCGATCGGCAGATCCAGCATGCCCCGCGCCTCCGCACGCCAGCGGCAATGCAGCATGATCGGCAATCGATGCGCCACCACATTGATGAAGCTGCCGACCAGCAGCCCCAACAGGCCGGCGAAGCAGGTGAACAATCCAGGGTCGTCCATCAACGACATCCAGGCCCGCATCTCAGAACAAGCTCCCCAGTTGGAAGATCGGCAGGTACATCGCCACCACCAAGCCACCGACCAGCACACCCAGGACCAGCACGATGGCCGGCCCCAGCAAAGTGGACAACTGATCCATCGACTGACCGACCCGCGCTTCATAGTGGTTGGCTGCGTTGTCCAGCATCAGGTCCAGCGTGCCGCTGCTCTCCCCGATGGCGATCATCTGCACCAGCATGGCCGGAAACACCCGTTCCGCCGCCATCGCCTGGTTCAGCCCCAACCCGTTGGCCATGCCCCGGCGCAAACGCAGCACCGCGTGTTCGTGCAGTTCAAAACCACAGGCCTTGGCCACACTGTCCAAGGCATCCAGCAGCGCCACGCCAGCGCCATAGGCCGTACCCAAACTGCGACAGAAGCGCGCCAGCGCCGCCTCGCCCAACAGCGTGCCCAGCACTGGCAGCGCCAGCACCCGTTCGAGCATCCATTGCCGCGCTGGCGCATGGCTGCGATACAGGCAGCGCAGCGCCAGCCCAAGCAGCGCGGTGATGATCAAGCTAGCGCCCGCGTAATGCGTCAACCCCTCGGACAAGTCGATCACCCACTGCGTGAAGGCCGGTAACGCCTTGTCGAAACTGGCGAACAGGCCCTGGAAGCGTGGCACCACCTCCAACAGCAGCAACGCCGCTACCCCCAAGCCCGTGAGCAGCAGAATCAGCGGATAGGTCGTCGCCTTGCGCACCTTGCGCCGCAGCACCTGCCGCCTTTCCAGCATCCCCGCCAGCTGTTCCAGCTGCCGCTCCAAGGTGCCCGACTGCTCACCCACCCGCACCAGGTTGCAATACAGCGCATCGAACCACGCCGGGTGCTGCTGCAAGGCATCGGCCAGCGACAGCCCCGCCGACACCTGCTGATGCAAGCGCCTGAGCAACGCCGTCAGGCCAGCGTCCGCCCCGGCGCGGCCCATCACCTCGAAGCTTTGCAACAAGGGAATACCGGCGCTGAGCAACGTCGCCAGTTGCCGGCTGAAGCCCGCCGGGTCCGTCTTGGTCATTTGCGGCCAGCGCCATGCCCGCTGCCCAGCAGGCCGCACGCTGGCCACGCGAATGCCTTGCGCCTCCAGCCGAGCGCGCACGAACACCGGGCTGCGCCCCGGATGCTGGCCGCTCACAGTCGCACCTTTGGCATCGACGCCTTCCCAGGCGAACAGCGGCAGAGATCGAGTCATGGGAAATCCTTTTCCATCACGTGAAAGGGCAGGGGTCCAACCCCGGGAAAACTCCCGCAACAGCTTGTGCCGTGCACAGGGCGAGAGGCTCACTAGAGTAGTGCAGCGGACATGAAGTCCTTCCCTGCGAGCGTGACAAAAGGTTGCCGGGCCGCTGCCTGTATAAGCCTGCCGCCCCCGAAATCACGCTGCGGGTCCACGCACTGACCAAGGAGCTAGCCATGCAACGACAACGTGGTATCACCCTGATCGAGCTGATGATCGTGGTGGCGATCATCGGCATCCTGGCGACCATCGCCATTCCCAGCTACACCAGCTACCAGGCGCGTTCGAAAGCGGCTGCGGCGCTGTTGGAAATCTCGGCGTTGAAGACGCCCATGGACTTGCGCTTGGTGGAGGGCAAGGACGTTTCCGACGTTGCCGTGCTCGGCGGCCAAGCGGCGACCGGACACTGCGCGATCACGGCGGTGGGCGATGCCGCAGCGGGGACGGGGAGCCTGGAGTGCACGCTGGTCGAGGCGCCGGCGAGCATTCTTGGGAGAACGCTGACGTTGACCCGTACGGGCGCCGGGTGGAGTTGCGCGACAACGGTGGAAGAGGACCTGGCGCCCAGTGGGTGCACGGCGGCGGGTGGGGCGGGGAATTCGTGAGTTGAAACATGGGTTTGCGTAACGTGAGCGGCAGTGGTACGTTGCGCAACACGCCGGTGTAGCTCAGTCGGTAGAGCAGCGCACTCGTAACGCGAAGGTCGCAGGTTCGATTCCTGTCTCCGGCACCATAAATAGGTTTCTAGAGGTCCACAGACTGTCTATGGAACATTCAACAAAGCTCGCCCAGTGCGGGCTTTGTCGTTCTATCCATCTGAGTTCATCTTCGGGTAGCTACGCGGTTCGAGGCGTAACCCCGCTCAGCCGATCGCGTGGAAGGGTCAACCTAACTAAGATCGTCAAACCTTTCCTACACTCAACAGCGGGAGCAAAACCACCCCGCAAGATTTCAGCTCAGAGCGCCTCTATACCTTGAAGGCTCGCTTGCATCTGACCCGTAACCCACTCCCAAAACGCCGCGGCCTTGGCACTTTCACCAAACGGCCTGGGCGCCAACAAACAATACCGCGAACCATCCCGTTTGAACCCCAAAGGCGCAATCAGTTGCCCGGACTTGAGCTCATCCTGAACCATCAACGCCGAAGACATACTGACGCCAAGCCCAGCCGCTGCCGCCTGGTTACACAGATAGAAATGCTCGTAATCCACCTTCAGCGAATTAGGCGCAGACACTTCACTCAACCGCATCCAACTCTCCCACGCCTGTAAACGCGTCTTGGCCCGCAACAACGGCATCCCATCGAGCTGTCGATGTTTGTCCCACTGCGCAGGCGTACACACCGGTCCTATCCATTCCTCACAAATGGTCTGTGCATGCACCGTCTCGTCCCAATAAAAGTCATCGCGCCGCACCGCTACGTCTGCGCCTGACCTGACAAAATCGACGAGGCCTCCGGCTGCTAGCAGTTGAATTTGCAGGGCAGGGTAGGCGGCCTGAAACTCGGGCAGGCGAGGTATGAGCCATTTCATCGCGATCGTGGGCTCGCACGAAACCACGATGGTCTCTGTGCGCGATTCTCGTTGCAGCGCGCTCACCGTACTTTCGAGTTGCTCGAAGAACGGGCCGGTGAGGTTGTAGAGGTGTCTTCCCGCATCGTTCAGGAAGATGGCGCGGTTGCGGCGCTCGAACAGCTCCACGCCAATCGCATCCTCCAATTGCCTTACTTGGCGACTTACGGCGCCATGCGTTACATGCAGCGAACGCGCTGCATGGACGAAGCTTTCGGTTCGGGCGGCCATCGTAAAAAAATGGAAGGCAGTCAGCGCGGGCAGTTTCATAGGCGATGAAATCTCACAGATTCACCCGACTATAAATCGATTTTCCCTGAGCTCACAAGGCAGCATGCTTTGGTCGAAAACGTGCTCATGAGGAGCATTGACCAACAGGAGGGGCCCTATGGGCACCGTAGAAGATTTACGCCGAAACATCGATCAGTCACAGAAACGTTCCTGCATGTCGGGTTGCAAGTTAGCAGGCTTGCTGTGCGCCATTCAGGCATGCGGAGCAAGCCGCCAAAGGGAGTCATACCCATGAATGAATTGATAGCGGTGGCGGTGATTACCGTTCTGGCCGTCATAAGCCCGGGCCCGGACTTTGCGATGGTGACGCGCAACAGCTACTCCTACGGACGTCGCAGTGGCTTGTCAGCGGCTTTGGGTATTGCGTGCGGCGTTCAGGTACACGTTCTCTACACGGTGTTCGGTATCGCTATCATCATCACCCACTCGCCGGTCCTGTTCATGGCCATGAAACTGCTCGGCGCCGCTTACCTGGTGTACCTGGGCTGGAAATCGTTTACCAGCACATCGACACTGCGGCTCGGCACTGCAAGCGGGCCGTGCCCTTCGACGGGCAAAGCGTTCGGCATGGGGTTCCTGACCAATGCGTTGAACCCCAAGACCATGCTGTTCGTGGTCGCCACTTACAGCCAGGTTGTGCAGGCGAGCAATACCCTGGCCGTGAACTTTGCGTACGGCCTGTTCATGTCGGTATCGCACTGGTTGTGGTTCAGCCTAGTCGCCGTTTTCTTTTCGGCCGAAGCGCTACGCCAGCGCATGCTATCCAAGCAGCATGTGATCGACAAAGTCATCGGCTCTGCGTTGATCGGCCTTGGTATTAGCCTGGTTCTGCCAGTAATGAGCCGCTAAGGCACCTAGCTTTGAGCAAGCCGTGCCGTGCACGCTGGTCCGGGCCATCCAGCCAATCGAGCCTGAAACGCCCTTGTTTGAGTCCATGCGTCAAGAATTTTGGTCCATCAGCATCGAATCCACCTGACGCAGCAAGCCATACGGATCAGCCTGGATATATCGAGCAATATCCATAAACTCGATCACATCCAACCGCCGCTCACCCCTCTCGTACTTCGAGACATAGGACTGAGGCCGTCCAAGCCTTTGCGAAAGCTCTTGCTGGGTCATGTTCGCTGCCTTGCGAGCGTCCACCAGCAGCGCAAGCAACCTTTGGTATGGCGTGGAATGGATGGTTTTCATAAAGGCACCGGATCAGAACCGGATACCTAAATAATCCTGATTTAGGTTTATCCCAAAATAGGTTTTTGTTAGCATCAGCAGCCTGATCCGCATTGCCTTCAAACCAAGGCGCGCGCCTGATGGCTGGTCAAGAGAAACTATCCAAAATTCAAAGCTACGCCTAGACACTCGAGCTGCTAGGCGAAGCCCTGATTGACCACGACGAAGCGCTGGAATGCGATCCCGACGCTCCTTCGACCTTCCGCAAAACCGCAGGCATTCACCAAGCGATCAAGATCATCAGCCAGCTGGCGGGAGAGGAGTGCGGAAAGTTAATCAGCCACGCAGACAAGATCTGATCTGACCGATCAGAGACCCACCAAGCTGTCGCCAGCCCATAGCTGGCGCAGCCGCAGGTCTCACGAACACAGACCTTACGCAGACCCTTTTCCGTCACGCGTGAGCCGTAAGAAGGTTGCAGTACCAAACCTAGACGAATAAATTACCCCGTCGCCGAAGCATCGGCGATGCGACCTTGGCCGGTCGGAAACGAAAGGCGCAGCAGCGCCCAGTCTTCACCGCAGGCGCTTTTTTTGCGCCCACGGTGTCGCGTTATGGCGGTGGTGCGTGGGACACCTTCGGGTGTGCCGGGCTCCTTTCGTCCCGGTCGGCCAACCCGCGTACTGCTGCCACCTCTACTTGCTTGGCCGCAAGCGGTGGCAGTTCCACTACGAAAGGAACTCATGAATGACCACCCGAAGCCGCTTCAGAATCCCCGTATCCGCTCGCCGCCGTCGCTCTTCATGGGCACTCGCGCCTCAACGCTTCCGCCGGCCCAGTTGCTTGATTCGCATTCCCTATGAATCAAGGGGGGCAGACTCGTGACCGATCAAGAGCAACTATCCAAAATCCAAAGCTACGCCTGGACGCTCGAGCTACTAAGCGAAGCCCTGATCGACCACGACGAGGCGCTGGAATGCGATCCCGACGCTCCCTCGACCCACCGCAAAACCGCAGGCATCCACCAAGCGATCAAGATCATCAGCCAGCTAGCGGCCGAGCAGTGCGGAAAGCTGATCAGCCTCAGAGACAAGATCTGATCTGACTAGAGTGCGGAAAACTGATCAGCCTCAGAGATAAGACCTGATCTGACCGATCAGGAACCCACCAAGCTGCCGCCAGCCCATAGCTGGCGCAGCTGCACGTCCTACAAGCTCAGCCAGCAGCCAAGCCTTTCACCCATCACCGTACCTTGAACATCGCCACCTTCTCCGCCAACCGCTCCGCCAACTCCGTCAACTCCCGACTCGACGAAGCCACCTGCATCGACCCCGTCGCCGTCTGCACCGTCGATCCATGAATCCGCGTCAGATTCTGCGCCACATCCTCCGCCACCGCGCTCTGCTGCACCGAAGCGCTGGCGATCTGCGCATTCATATCGTTCAACGCCCCCACCTCCTGACTGATCCGCGCCAACGCCTGCTGTGCATCGCGCGTCTGGCTCACCGTGGAGTCCGCCAACTCACAGCTGCTACGCATGGTCCGGCTAGCCGCCTCGGTCCCGGTCTGCAAGCTGCTGATCATCTCGCGAATTTCCTCGGTCGATTGCTGCGTACGATTGGCCAGCGACCGCACCTCGTCCGCCACCACCGCGAAGCCACGCCCATGCTCACCCGCCCGCGCCGCTTCGATCGCAGCGTTGAGCGCCAGCAGATTGGTCTGCGAGGCGATCGAGTTGATCACGTCCACTACCGTCCCGATGCGCTCGCCCTGGCGCGACACTTCTTCCACGGTGTCGGTGGTGTCGGCCAGAGTGGTCGCCAACTGTTCGATGGCCGAGGTGGAGCTAGCGACCAAACGGTTACCTTGCTCCACTTCCTGATCGGCCTGGCGCGTGGCCTCGGCCGCTTTCGCCGCATAGCCGGACACTTCGTTGACGGTCGCCGCCATCTGCGCGATGGCCGTGGCCACCTGCTGGGTTTCGTGGGTTTGCAGGCCGATCTGTTCGTTGTTGGCGCTGGAGGTCTGCGACAACTGGGTGGACGACTGGTTGACCGCCTGTGCGGCCAGGCGCACTTGGGCGATGGTGTCGGCCAGGCGGTCTTGGGCGGTCTTGAGCACCCCCATTACGCTGCGCGGGTAGGGCGTGTCGATGGTCTGGCACAGATCGCCTGCGGCCAGGCGCTCGATGGCCTGGCCGACATCGGTAGGCTCGGCGCCGAGGGTCGAGCGCACGAAGCGCATGATCACCATGGCCAGCAGGATGCTCAGCACCAGGGCCACGCCGGTGGCGCCGAGCATCAGGCCGCGGAATTGACTGGCGGTGTTTTGCACCTCGTTCAACTGTTGCTTGATCGCCGCCTCTTCATGGTCGATCAGCGCGTTGACGCGCTTGAGCCACTCGCTGTAGTCGGCCGAGGTTTCACGCAGCAGCAAGGCTTGCGCACCGGCGATGTCGCCGGCCTGGCGCAGGTCGAGCACGGCCTTGGAGGAGGCGAGGGTGCGGACTTCGATCTCTTTGATCGCTTGCAGCAATTGCTGCTCGTTCGGCGACACGCCGCGTTCGGCGAAGAGTTGGTCCATGGGGCCGGCCGAGTCGGTGTAGGCCTTTTGCAGCTCGGTCATTTCGCTCAGGTGGCGGGCCAGGTCGCGGTCGTTGTCGACCAGCACGGCGTCGCGGATGGCGATGGCGCGGTTGTGCACGCTGCCGCGGAAGTTGATCGCGTAGCGCTGGATCTTGGCGGCGTTTTCGCTGACGTGTTCCAGGGTCGAGTCGATGAAACCGACCCGTTGGATGCCAACGGCGGTGACCAGCACGAGCAGCGAGACGATGGCGGCGAAGCCAAGGCCGATACGGGTAGCGAGGGGGATGGGTCTGTTCATGCCTGGGTAAACCTGCGCGAGCGTGGGGGGTGCCGGACCGATTACTGGTGGAACGCCGAGTAATGGCAAAGCGATATTATGTAGTGACAATGGCGCGCGCCAATTGATCCTTGGCATTCACAACGATAGGGAAGGGCTATTTCTAATAACGGTCCAGCACCCCGGCCCAGAGGCTGGCCAAACAGCAGGCTCAGGGGCGCTGTTTGCTCGTGTCCGGCCGGGTGTGATACGTCTACGGCGCTCCTCACTGCGGTCCTGTCCATAGACCGGTGAGTCGCACCCATCTGCTAAATCCGGATATATCGGGATCAGATCGCGATCGGTCCGTACACAAAAATCTGACCTGTTGCGGAGGTAGAGGCGACTCATGCGAAAGACAGGGTCGGTCAATGGCTTGGTATAAAGCGCCGTCAGGCAACGGAAGCCGCCGCCTTCAACCGCCCGAACGACCATTTCCGACTGGCCAGAACGCAAGACACGAAAATCAAACCGCCCCCTATCCAGCCCTGAACAGTCACGGACTCATTGAGCCAAAGCACTGCGAATAGCCCGCCGAACAGGGGTTCGCTGCCCATCAACAGCGAGACCCGCGTCGGGTTGCTGCGCTTTATCGCGTAATTCTGGGCAAAGAATGCGAACAGCGTGCAAGCCAGGACCAGGTATGCCATGTAGCCCCAAAACGCCACCGGATCGGAGACCTTCGCAAGGCTTTCCACCGGCGCCGGCAGGGTGATGAACGCCAACAGCACGCAACCCAGAGCGACCACCCCAGACTGCAGTGCGGTCACAGCCAAGGCCGGAATCTGGCTGCTCTGCACGACGCGCTTGATCAGACAGACCTGCACGGCTCTGCACACTGCGGCCAGCAAGATCAGTACATCCCCCACGTTCACGCCGAACTGGCCGTGCAGTGCCATCAGCGCAGCTCCGACCATGGAGGTGCCCACGGCCAACCACTCCAACGGGGTCGGTCTTCTTTTCAACCACACCCACTCGACCAAGGGCGTGAGCATCACGCACAGGCTGATGAGGAACGCCGCGTTCGTGGCAGAGGTATGGAGCAGTCCAAACGTCTCGCTGAGGAAAATCCCCAGCAGCAGGAGCCCCGTGCTCAGCAACCCCATATGGGTACGCAGCGATAAGCCAGCCAGTTGCCGCAGCGCCGGGCTCAGGATAATGAAGGTGATCGTGAACCTCAGGGCGAGCAACCCCAGCACTGGGTAGAAGACCAAGGCCGATTTCACGACCCCATAGCTGGTGCCCCATACCACTGCCACGGCGAGCAGCATGAGGTCGCTGACGAATAAGGATGTGCGTTGGCTGTTCATTGGCAGGTCTCGTTGTGGAGGCGGGCAGTATCGAATCGCCCCCAGGGCGAGACAACGCATCGCGACGACACATCAGTTATGCTGCGTTTGCACAAATCCTTCTGACGACATGCCGATGACCCCTGCCCAGTTGCACGAATCCCTCGCCGATATGGCGCTGTTGGTCCGCGTCATCGACGCGGGCAACTTCTCGGAAGCGGCCCGCCAGCTCGGCAGCCTGCCTTCTTCGGTGAGCCGGCAGATCAAGCGCCTCGAGCGATCGCTGGGTGCGCAACTGCTGGAGCGTACGACGCGGCGGATCCGTCCGACCGAATCCGGATTGGAGGTGTACCGCCACTGCACGCGCATGCTCGAAGCCGCCAGCAGTGCGGTGGACGTGGCCGCAGAGCTCGTCACTGCGCCCAGAGGACGGGTCAGGCTGAGCGCGCCCACGCAGTTCGCGCGCACGGTACTGCACCCGTTGGTACTGACCTTCCTCAGGCACCACCCGCAGATCGACGTGCAACTGGTCTTCAACGACCTCGACGCCGACCCGCTCGCAGACGACCTGGACCTGGTGATCCGTCTTACCGATCGCCCCCCGCAAGGACTGGCCGGGCGGCCACTGGGCAGGGTCCGCTGGCTGCTCTGCGCGTCCCCCGGCTATTTGAAAGACCATGGCGTCCCGAGCGTACCTTCGGACCTGGCCCAGCATCAGTGCGTGTATCTGGGAGAAACGCCGGATGACCATCGCTGGAAGCTACGGCGCGGGGATCGGACGCAGTCCGTTCAGGTCAGCGGCCGCTACATCGCCAATCATGCGGGCGCACGATTGAGTGCCGCCGAGCAGGGTCTGGGTATCGCCAACCTTCCGGATTTCATCGCCAGGGACGCCCTGCAGCACGGAAGGGTCGTTCACGTGTTGCCCGAATGGGCGCTCGATCCGGGCAAGTACCAGGGTGAGATCTGGCTGCTCTACCACCCGACGCGCTTCCTGCCGGCGAAAGTGCGCGTGCTCATCGACTATCTGATCGCCCATACGGGCGGGCGGACATGACGCTGGCCACGCCTGCCAAGCGCTCGGCATTACATCTTTTCAAGGGAACTATCCCCGCAAATCCGTTGGTCGGGATCACCCCCACCCCCGTTCGAACCTATCGCCGTTCGCCTCCATCCAAATGATTCAACGTCCTGGTTAGGAGAGCGTCATGTCCATTCATGTCATCAAGGTTCACGGTAGCGATGTCCCTGAAGAGCTGCGCGAGTCAGGGGTCACCCAAGCGTTTTGCATCGAAGACGAAGCCGGTCAGCGGTTGTATTCCGACAACGATCTGGAAGTGACCCGCCTGGCGGCGTCCCTCGCACTGCAGGAGTCGCTGAACGAGAAACGTCCGTGATCGCAACCCTGGGGCGCGGCTTGCGCCTGACAGGTGCTGGTCAGTGCAGATTCGCACATGCGAGGGCCCGGTAACGTCACCGATGGCCCTCGTACATGCGATGCCCGTAGCTACACCCCGCAAAGATCCTCTACCTTCTTGCCGCTCCGGCTGCCTTATGGGCACCTCTACCCCTGCGCGTCTTAAATGAAAGCGCATCCCTCTCGTTTACCTTTAATCCTTCATTAATCTCTGTATTCTTCACTCCCGCTGTCGCAGCCTTTGTTGCCGACCCTGAGGCGTATCCGGAATCGGCCCCTCGTTGAACCGATTCACCTACCTCGGGTCCTAGCGACTCAGGTGTGCGCCGTGATTTTCCACCGAAGCCTCTTCCATCGAAGGACCCGGCAATGAACGAACTCTCCTCCACCTTGAACCGGGAACGGCGTTTTCTGGTTTTGCTTGGAGTCATCTGCCTGTCGCTGATCGGCGGCGCGTTGTACATGCAAGTCGTCCTGGGCGAGGCGCCTTGCCCGCTGTGCATCCTGCAACGCTACGCCTTGCTGTTCATCGCGGTGTTCGCCTTTCTCGGTGCGGCCATGCCTGGGCGGCGCAGCCTGACGGTATGTGAAGCGCTGGTGGTGGCCAGTGCCATAGGTGGGATCGTTGCTGCGGGCAACCATGTCTATATACTCGCCAACCCCATGGTCAGCTGCGGTATCGACACCCTGCAACCGATCGTCGACGACCTGCCCCTGGCCAAGCTGTGGCCGCTGGCGTTCCAGGTCGACGGTTTCTGCAGCACGCCTTACCCGCCCATCCTCGGTTTGTCGCTGGCACAGTGGGCCTTGGTGGCCTTCGTGCTCACCGCGGTACTGGTGCCGCTGGGCATCGTGCGCAACCGCCGCAAGGGTTAGGCAAAATGCCGCAGGGGAGGGGGCTTTCAAGGAGTCCCTGACAACTGCGGCAACTATTCCGTGGGACTGTTCGATAGCGCTGCAAGCCGCGTATTCAAAGGCTTGCAGGGGTTCCTGACGGGGTGCGACAAACTGTCGCAAAGTTGATTTTGCATGGCCGATTGTTACGGTTTATGTAAAGGACTGTTGCTCAATAAGTCATAGTCACCGTCTGGCTAGCTAACTACAATCGCCCCCAATTTCCGTTCGGCAACTGCTTGCGAGTCGCAGGATAGAAGGAAGCCTCAGCGCTCCTTTTTGCTGACTTCGTCAAGTTTCGCCTGCGGCGATTCCGGGCGGATACCCCTCCGCGTTTTTCTCGCACCAAATGGACTTGGTCTGCAGCACAGGCCGTTTGCCTATAGTACCTAAAGCACCGTCGAACACGCTCCTCGCCAAGTCCTGCAGTCGGATCGTTGGCCGGCGCGTATTCGAGCTAAGAAATGCTGGCGTTTGGCAGGAAGGAACGCTGGCTACCAAAACACAATTGCATTGAAGCAAGCTGATCTAGAGGTCGTGAGATGAGTAAAAAGCGTTACCCCAGACTGTTTGGCATATTGCCCGTTTTAGGCATGCTTTTACTCAGTGGGTGCAACTGGACCCTGCTCGACCCCAAGGGCCAGGTCGGCATTGAGCAAAAGAACCTGATCCTGATCGCAACCGGCCTGATGCTGCTTGTGGTAGTGCCGGTCATCATCATGACCCTGGCCTTTGCCTGGAAGTACCGTGCTTCCAACAAGTCGGCCACCTACACCCCCGACTGGTCGCACTCGACCAAGATCGAGGCTGCGGTGTGGATCATCCCGATCCTGATCATCATCGCCCTGGGTTATGTCACCTACCTGTCCACGCACCGCCTGGACCCGTACCGTCCGCTCGACTCCGACGTCAAGCCGGTGCAGATCGACGTGGTGGCGCTAGACTGGAAATGGCTGTTCATCTATCCCGAGCAAGGCATTGCCACGGTGAACAAGATCAACTTCCCGGCCAACACCCCAGTCAACTTCCGCGTCACCTCCGACGCCGTGATGAACTCGTTCTTCATCCCGGGCCTGGGTGGCCAGATCTACGCGATGGCGGGCATGACCACCAAGCTGCACCTGATCGCCAACGAGGAAGGTGTGTTCGACGGCATCAGCGCCAACTACAGCGGCGCCGGTTTCACCGGCATGAAGTTCAAGGCGACCGCCACGTCCCAGGCCGACTTCGATGCATGGGTCGCCGAAGTGAAGCGTTCGCCGTTGAAGCTGGACAAGGCAACCTACGACGCCTTGGCCAAACCTAGCGAAAACAATCCAGTCGTGCTGTACAGCGAGGCATCGCCTGAGCAGTTCCAGCTGATCGTCGACAAGTACGAAGGCATGAACCGCGGCCGTGTTAGCCACGAAAAAGAAGGCAGCAAGGATCTGGCCACAACCCAGGGTGTGGATTCGAGTAAGCAACCAGCTGCCGGGGCAGAGGAGTAAGAGATGTTCGGTAAATTAAGTCTGGAGGCGATACCGTATCACGAGCCGATCGTGATGGTGACGCTTGCCATCATCGCGCTCGGCGGTATCGCTGTGGCAGGTGGCATCACCTACTTCCGCAAGTGGAACTACTTGTGGAGCGAGTGGCTGACTTCGGTCGACCACAAGAAGATCGGCGTGATGTACATCATCGTCGCCATGGTCATGCTGCTGCGCGGCTTCGCCGACGCCATCATGATGCGTTCCCAGCAAGCCCTCGCCACCGGCGGCTCCGAAGGCTATCTGCCGCCAGAGCACTATGACCAGATCTTCACCGCCCACGGTGTGATCATGATCATCTTCATGGCGATGCCGTTCTTCACCGGCCTGATGAACCTGGCCCTGCCTCTGCAGATCGGTGCGCGCGACGTTGCCTTCCCGTTCCTGAACTCCCTGAGCTTCTGGCTGCTGGTCGCAGGCGTGATCCTGGTCAACGTCTCCCTGGGTGTCGGCGAGTTCGCCAAGACCGGTTGGGTCGCGTATCCGCCGCTCTCTGGCATCGAGTACAGTCCGGGGGTAGGTGTCGACTACTACATCTGGGCGCTACAGCTATCAGGGCTAGGTACGACGCTCACCGGCGTGAACTTCCTGGTCACCGTGGCCAAGATGCGCGCGCCTGGCATGAAACTGATGGACATGCCGATCTTCACCTGGACCTGCACCTGGGCCAACGTCCTGATCGTGGCTTCGTTCCCGATCCTGACCGCCGCACTGGCCCTGCTGACCGTTGACCGTTATCTGGACTTCCACATCTTCACCAACTCGCTTGGTGGGAACCCGATGATGTACGTCAACCTGTTCTGGGCGTGGGGTCACCCTGAGGTCTACATCCTGATCCTGCCGGCCTTCGGCGTGTTCTCGGAAGTCACCTCGACCTTCTCCAGCAAACGCCTGTTCGGCCACCACGCGATGATCTACGCATCGGGTGCGATCGCCATCCTCGGCTTTGCGGTCTGGCTGCACCACTTCTTCACCATGGGTGCCGGCGCGAGCGTCAACACCTTCTTCGGCCTGGCGACGATGCTGATCTCCATCCCGACCGGTGTGAAGCTGTTCAACTGGCTGTTCACCATGTACCAAGGTCGCGTGCGCTTCACCCCGCCGATGATGTGGACCCTGGGCTTCATGGTCACCTTCTCGATCGGTGGCATGACCGGCGTACTGCTGGCCGTACCGGGCGCGGACTTCGTGCTGCACAACAGCCTGTTCGTGATCGCGCACTTCCACAACGTGATCATCGGTGGCGCCGTCTTCGGTTACATCGCAGGCTTCGCGTTCTGGTTCCCGAAAGCGTTCGGTTTCACCCTGAACGAGAAGTGGGGCAAGGCCGCGTTCTGGTTCTGGATCTCTGGCTTCTACGTGGCCTTCATGCCGCTGTACGCGCTGGGCTTCATGGGCATGACCCGTCGTCTGAACCACACCGACAACCCACTGTGGGAACCCTACCTGTACGTCGCCGTCGCCGGCGCCGCGCTGATCGCTTGCGGTATCGCCTGCCAGCTGATCCAGCTCTACGTATCGGTTCGCGATCGCAACCAGAACCTGGACGTGTCGGGCGACCCATGGGGCGGCCGTACCCTGGAATGGTCGACCTCGTCGCCACCACCGTTCTACAACTTCGCCACCATGCCGGAAAAAGTCGGCCTGGACGCCTGGCACGAAGCCAAGGATGCGGGCGTTGCGTACAAGGCTCCGGCCAAGTACGAAGCGATCCACATGCCGAACAATACCTCGACCGGTGTGTTCATGGGCCTGCTGCTGGCGGTCTTCGGTTTCGCCTTCGTCTGGCACATCTGGTGGCTGGTCGGCGTCAGCCTGGTTGCGACCATCGCGGTCTTCGTTCGCCACGCTGCACGTGACGACCAGGGCTACATGGTTCCTGCCGAGGAAGTGGCGCGCATCGAAGGTGAACGTCAACGGGCCCTGCAGCTCGCCGGCGTACCTACCGGTAGCGCTCGTGTCGAAACGTTTGAACGGGTTTAATCAATGTCCAGTCATGTAATCCACGCTGGTGATCATGGTCACGACCATGGTCACGACGATCACCACCACGACTCGGGCCAGATGACCGTCTTCGGTTTCTGGCTCTACCTGATGACCGACTGCATCCTGTTTGCGTCGCTCTTCGCCACCTACGCGGTGCTGTCCGGCAGTTTTGCCGGCGGCCCGTCGGGTCACGACATCTTCGAACTGCCGTTCGTGGCCGTCGAAACCGGGTTGCTGCTGCTGTCCAGTATCACCTTCGGCTTCGCCATGCTGCAGATGTTCAAGGGCAACAAGGGCGGTGTGCTGGGCTGGTTGGCCGTCACCTTCCTGTTCGGTGCCGGCTTCATCGGGATGGAAGTCTACGAGTTCCACCACCTGATCAACGAAGGCTTCGGTCCGACCCGTAGCGGCTTCCTGTCGGGCTTCTTCGCCCTGGTAGGCACCCACGGTCTGCACGTGACTTCGGGCCTGATCTGGATGGCGGTACTGATGTACCAGCTGCAGACCCAGGGCATCACGCCGAGCGTCAAGACCCGCATGAGCTGCCTGAGCCTGTTCTGGCACTTCCTGGACGTGGTCTGGATCTGCGTCTTCACCGTCGTCTACCTGCTGGGGGTTCTGTAATGGCCAATGCACACGACACACACCACGAAGACAACCACGGTAGCGTGAAGTCTTACGCCATCGGCTTCGTGTTGTCGGTGATCCTGACCGCGATTCCATTCGCGATGGCGATGTACCCGGGCATGTTCAACCTGACCAAGAGCACGACCATCCTGGTCATCGTCGCGCTCGCCGTCGTCCAGGTCGTGGTTCACCTGTTCTACTTCCTGCACATGGACCGCTCGAAGCAACAACGCAACAACCTGACGACGTTCCTCTTCACCGTCATGGTGATCGCATTGTTGGTCGGCCTGTCGCTGTGGATCATTTTCAGCATCCACTTCGAAATGATGGCCAAGTGAGGTAAGACTGCATGTCCGTGAAGCACTTCATCCAGATCACCAAGCCCGGCATCATTTTCGGCAACGTGATTTCCGTGGCAGGCGGTTTCTTTCTGGCTGCCAAGGGACACATCGACTTCATGCTGCTGTTGGCAGTGATCGTCGGCACGTGCCTGGTGGTGGCTTCCGGCTGTGCATTCAACAACTGCATCGACCGCGACATCGACCAGAAGATGGAGCGTACGAAGAACCGCGTCATGGTCCAGGGCGGCATGTCCCTGACCGTGGCGCTGGTCTACGCGACGCTGCTGGGCGTGGCCGGCTTCGGCCTGCTGTACGTCCAGGCCAATCCGCTGGCGGCCTACTGCGCGCTGGCAGGTTTCGTGGTCTATGTCGGCTTCTACAGCCTGTGGTTGAAGCGCAAGTCGGTGCACGGCACCTTGGTCGGCAGCCTGTCCGGTGCCATGCCTCCGGTGATCGGTTACTGCGCCGTGAGCAACAGCTTCGACCTGGCCGCCGTGACCTTGCTGGTGATGTTCAGCCTGTGGCAGATGCCGCACAGCTTCGCCATCGCCATCTTCCGCTTCAACGACTACCGTGCTGCCAACATTCCGGTGTTGCCGGTGGCACGCGGTGTGTTGGCGGCGAAGAAGCAGATCCTGCTGTACATCCTGGCCTTCGTGCTGGCCACCTTGATGCTGACCCTCGGCGGTTACGCCGGCATCGGCTACCTGGTGGTGGCAGCGGCGATGGGCCTGTACTGGCTGTACATGGCCTGGGGCGGTTACAAGGCCCAGGACGACAGCAAGTGGGCACGCAAGGTGTTCGGCTTCTCGATCCTCACCGTCATGGCCTTGAGCCTGATGATGTCGGTGGACAGCCAAACCGCAGCCGATGTGCTGATGACCTACGCGCGGTAACGACAGCGCGGCAATCGAAAGACCCTGGCCTGGTGCCAGGGTTTTTTTATGCGCGCGATTCCCTCTGCGATCCCCATGCGATCCGCCTCAGTCTTGCGCCTCTTCACTGAACAGGACGCAAACACATGAGCGTATTCACCGTGTATTTCTGTGGCACCGGCTCGCAGAGCTTCGATGCCCACAACGTCAGCTACTGGAACGGCGAGCTGGTCTCGACCCTGGCCAGCCATGACCAGGGCCGCGAGTTCGCTGACTGGATCGTCATGGACGGGCCGGGCAGCGGCAATCTTCAGGACGATCAGCTGTTCGTCGAGCCCGGTCGCTACTTCAACTGGACCGGCCAGCTGTTCGGCAAGGGCTGGGAGGAAAACGTCCAGCACGCCCTGCAGGTGATCAAGGGCAAGGCCGACTGGCAGCGCCAGTACTTGAGCGAAGAGGAGTACCAGAAGCTGCAGAGCGCAGGCGTCGAGATCCCGCCGCCAAGCGAAACGGGCAGTTGGTTCTGGCGCACCTACGACTACGGCGAACGCAAGACCACGCCTCAGCAGTTGCAGGAGCAGATCATCCATCAGTTCCGCAAGCCGGTGATACCCGAGCAAGTCAACCTGGTAGGGTGGAGCAGGGGTGGCATCAGTTGCCACATGCTGGCCAACGCCATGGCCGCAGACCCGGAGTTGAGCACGGTGGCGGTGAACATCTTCGCCATCGACCCGGTGCCGGGAGTGGGCAACATCAGCACCGAGCGGGTCGAGTTGGCAGACAACGTCAAGGAATACGTAGGCTTCTACTCGCGCGACGAGCGCTCCAAAGGCTTCGCCTGCGTGATTCCCAAGACCCGGCCGACGACGCACGTGCACGTCTACCCGATGCCCGGGCGGCATGCCACCTTGGTCGGCAATGCTTCGATACATGGCGATGCCGGAGGCGACGCGCTGAAAGCGCCAGGCCTGGTGGTGCGGCATTTCGCCGAAGTGTGCCTCGCCCGTTGGGGGGTGAAGCTGGATAAAACGCTGGGGTTGGATGATCGGCAACTGATGGGCTACCACCAGCAGATGGCCCAGGACGACGAACAGTATGTGGCCATGCGCTCGGTGTCCTACACGATGTTGACCGAGGGAAAGGTGGACGATCGACGGGTGCACTTGGGTAGCGACGACACTGCGTTCAGCAAGATCACCGGCGATTCGCTCGAACCCTGCGAGGGATTGCACGCGACGCAGACCAGCGTGGACAGTTACCGGCACCTGCGTTGATATTCGAGCGTTGTCTATAAATCCGATTTCAATGAAAAATCCTGAATCGAAGGCCTAAACAAGAAATATCGCTTTTCAAAGGTGGTCGAACGGCAGTATTGTCTGTTTCGGCCACCGCAGTGGCCAACGTCGCTCGGACGGTTCCGGGCGCTAACGTCTGCAGAGGCCCCCATGGCTGATACCCCCACGCCGCGCCGTTTCGCGCGCATCGATCGTCTTCCTCCCTACGTCTTCAACATCACCGCCGAACTCAAGATGGCCGCCCGTCGCCGTGGCGAGGACATCATCGACCTGAGCATGGGCAACCCCGACGGCGCCACGCCGCCGCACATCGTCGAGAAACTGGTGCAGGTCGCACAGCGCGACGACACCCATGGCTATTCCACCTCCCGCGGCATCCCGCGCCTGCGCCGTGCCATTTCCCGCTGGTACAAGGATCGCTACGAGGTCGACATCGACCCGGACGACGAAGCCATCGTCACCATCGGCTCCAAGGAGGGCCTGGCGCATTTGATGCTGGCCACCCTCGACCAGGGCGACACGGTGCTAGTGCCCAACCCCAGCTACCCCATCCACATCTACGGCGCGGTAATCGCCGGCGCCCAGGTGCGTTCGGTGCCGTTGGTGCCAGGGGTGGACTTTTTCAACGAGCTGGAGCGGGCGATCCGCGAGTCGATCCCCAAGCCGAAGATGATGATCCTCGGCTTTCCTTCCAACCCCACCGCGCAGTGCGTCGAGCTGGACTTCTTCGAGCGCGTGGTGGCGCTGGCCAAGCAGTACAACGTACTGGTGATCCACGACCTAGCCTACGCCGACATCGTCTACGACGGCTGGAAAGCGCCCTCGATCATGCAGGTGCCGGGCGCCAAGGACATCGCGGTGGAGTTTTTCACCCTGTCCAAGAGCTACAACATGGCCGGCTGGCGCATTGGCTTCATGGTCGGCAATCCGGAGCTGGTCAGTGCCCTGGCACGGATCAAGAGCTACCACGACTACGGCACCTTCACGCCCTTGCAGGTGGCAGCCATCGCGGCCCTGGAAGGCGACCAGCAATGTGTGCGCGACATCGCCGAACAGTATCGCCAGCGGCGCAACCTGTTGGTCAAAGGGCTGCACGAGCTGGGCTGGATGGTCGAGAACCCCAAGGCGTCGATGTACGTCTGGGCCAAGATCCCCGAGGCCTATGCGCACCTGGGCTCGCTGGAGTTCGCTAAGAAGCTGCTGGCCGAGGCCAAGGTCTGCGTGTCGCCGGGCATCGGCTTCGGGGATTATGGCGACGACCACGTGCGCTTCGCCCTGATCGAGAACCAGGACCGCATCCGCCAGGCCATCCGCGGCATTCGGCAGATGTTCCGGGCCGACGGTCTGACCCACAAGTGAGCATTCGCCTCGCCACGGGTGCCGCCCGTGGCGAGGCCGGCTCGACCAGCCATCGGCTACCCATTTATTTTTCATCGCCCCTCTTCTCAGCCGCCTGGGCTTGGATTACAAAGAGCGCGCGGGCCAGACCCGCTTCCCTCAATCCTTCCCCCTCCGTGGCATCATGTCCGAAAACAACCCTTGCCTTGACTGCGGCGCCTGCTGCGGGTACTTCCGTGTGTCCTTCTTCTGGGGCGAATGCCAGTCTTCGGGCGGCTTGGTGCCCGACGACCTGGTGGTGCAGATCAGCCCGTCGCGGGTGGCCATGATCGGCACCGACGCCAAGCCCTGTCGTTGCACCAGCCTGCAAGGCGAGATCGGCAAGCAGGTGGGCTGCAGCATCTACGCCAACCGCTCCACGCCCTGCCGGGAGTTCGAAGCGTCGTGGATCGATGGTGCGCACAACTCCGATTGCGACAAGGCACGCGCCGCCTACGGCCTGCCACCGCTGACGCCGCCCGGCGCCAACGAGCCGCACTGGCCGGACGACGACGGCGCGCGCGTGGCGTGACAGGGGCGTGGCGAGGTAGCATCGGCGTGTCCATCGACCAGGGCCGGCGCGTCCGGTCGGCCGACACTACCCGGTCACTCGACCGCACATGCCAAGGAGGTCCGGCTTGACCCAGCTTCGCAGTTTTCCTCTCGACCTCTGCCTGGAAAGTCCACGCCTGCAACTGCGCCCCATGACCCAGGCCGACGCGCCGGTCTGGCTGACCATCATGGCCGACCCGCAGGTGATGCGTTATTGGCACCACGCGCCGTGGCAAAGCGTGGCCGAGGCGCAGGCTGCGCTGGCGGACGACCACCGGGCCTACATCGCAGGCCAGCAACTCAAGCTGGGCATGTACCGCCGCGACAGCGGCGAACTGATCGGCATGGTGCAGCTGTTCAACCTCGACGAGGCGTCGCGCCGCGGCGAGATCGGCTATTGCCTGGCCACTGCCGTGCAAGGCCGCGCCTACATGGACGAAGCCCTGACCTGCTTCATCGACTACCTGGCCCACACCCTGCAACTGCGCCGTCTGGAAGCCGAAATCGACCCGCGCAACGAAGGCTCGGCGCGTACGCTGGAGCGGCAGGGGTTCGTGCTGGAAGGCACCTTGCGGGCGCGTTGGTGCGTGGCGGGGGAGTTGTCCGATTCGGGGCTGTACGGTCTGTTGCTGGAACCACCTGTGGCCTGAACGGTGCGGCTCGAAGGCGTGCTGTGAAGTACATGCCAGCGCTACACTGCCGGGCCAGAGCGGCTGCCGCTTGAACCGTTCGGGCGGCGCGCAGTCCAGAGTCGGCAAGCGCCTGCGTTTGCGCACCAGACCAGGTGAAGCCAGACCGGCCGCACCTTCCACCCAACCGAAAGGAGCTCACATGATTCTTCGTTCCCTGATCGGCGCCGGCGCGGCGCTGTTGCTCACCGCCACCGGCGTGCAGGCGGCAGAGGATTCCGCGGCATACACCCAGTGCATGGACACCGCGTCCAGCACGATGCTGATGCAAACCTGCATCCAGACCGAACACGAGGCCCAGGACAAGCGCCTCAATGCTGCTTACAAACAACTGATGGGCAAGCTCGACACCGCGCAGAAGCAAAACCTGCGTGCGGTCCAGAGGAACTGGCTGGCCTACCGTGACGCCAACTGCAGCTTCCATGGCAGCCTGGGCGGCGGCACGCTGTCCCGGGTCGACGCCTCGATGTGCGTCAAGGACATGACCCGCGACCGCGCCGACGAACTCGAACGGCTGGCCAACCCCGAAGGCTAGACCCGCTCCAGCTCAGGCACCGGTTCGTCGCACAAGGCTTCGCGCTGCATCGACTCCAGGTTGCGTTCGATGGTTTCGCAAATGGTGTCCATCTTGATCTGGTGTTCGCTGGCGCGGAACGGGCTCTGCAAATCGGTGCCGATGCGCTCGATGGCCAGCAGCATGAAGCCGACCACGGTCGAAGCCAGCGGTGTGAACCAACCCAGCGACTCGACGATCCCCACCGGCACGATCAGGCAGAACAAGCTGATGAACAGCCGGGGGAAATACACGTAAGGAAAGGGCAGGGGCGTATTGGCGATACGTTCCATGCCGCCTTGCGCGTTGGAAATGTCGACCATGGTCGATTCCAGCCGCGCCAGGCGGATGCTGTCGAGCCGACCGGCCTTGTATTCGCTCGCCAGCAAGGCGGCAGAGCCGGCCAGGATGTCGTTGGCGAAGTTGTTCGAACCGTTGCGCCGCTCGAATTCGGTGTGCGGAATGAACGCCGTCAGTTCCGGGCGGCAGGGCTCGCCCTTGAGTTGCGCGGCCAAGGCGTTCACGTAGGCCACCTGGCGGCGCAGCAAGGTGGCTTTGACCGGGTTGAGCCGCTCGTTGTCGTCATCGTCGACCAGGGTCAGCACCTGCCGCGCGAAACTGCGTGAGTTGTTGACCATCGCGCCCCATAGCGTGCGCGCTTCCCACCAGCGGTTATAGGCACTGCTGTTGCGAAAGCTCACCAGCACCACCAGCGCGGAGCCGAGCAGGGTGAGTGGAATCAACGGCAGGTTGAACTTGCTGTTCAGGAACAGCATGAAGTCGATGGTGACCACCACGTCCCAGATCAGCAGCCAGAACAGCGACCAACCGATGTAGCCCAAGGTTTTCGTCACCAGACGGAATTTGCGAGCGATGTAATCTTTCAAGGCACGACCTCGTGTGCATGACGGTGAGCATCGGACGCCGAGACATGGGCAAGGTTCGCGTGGGCATTTGAGCGGATGTGTACCGATCCGATTGGTGATGGCACAATGCCTTCCCGTGGGGTAGCCACCCTTACCTAGATCTGTGTCGACCCCGACACTCCATCCACTCGGTACTCATCCATGCATCAGCCCACCGGTAAGGGTCTGTCGTTCGCCAGGCGCATGTATCTACCGCGCGCCGTCGGCACGGGCTTGGGCTTCTTCTGCGTGGCGATCGGCATTTGGCCGTTGCAGCCCGGTGCTTGGGTTTGGCTTGTGCTACTGGCGCATGGGTTCGTCTGGCCGCATGTGGCGTTTCAGTTGGCGCGCAGATCGGCCAACCCGTTTCGCACCGAGCAACGTAGCCTGCTGTTCGACGGGTTCGCCAGTGGCGCCTGGGTTGGCGTGATGGGGCTCAACCCGCTGCCCAGCGTGATCATCCTGTCGATGGTCGCCATGGACAAGATCGCCGCCGGTGGCTGGCACATGCTGTCGAAAACCTTCACCGCGCAAGCCATCGGCGTGGTGCTGGGGTTCGGGCTGTATGGCCCGCCGCTGCTGCCACCCACCACCCAGCAGCAAATGCTGGCATGCCTGCCGATCCTGCTCATCTACCCGATAGCCGTCGGCATGATCTGCTTTCAGGTGATGACTGAACTCAATCGGCACAAACGAGCCCTGGCCCGTCTGAGCCAGACCGACAGCCTGACCGGTCTGACCAACCACGGTGCCTTGAAGGACTTGCTGTCACGCGAGTTCGAGCACTGCCGCGCGCAAGCGGCACCCACGCACCTGGCGCTGATCGATATCGACCACTTCAAACAGATCAACGACACCTACGGACACCTGGTGGGCGACAGCATCCTGCGTACCATCAGTGCCACCCTCGCCGCGCAATTGCGCAAACGCGATCCAATGGGACGGTATGGCGGCGACGAGTTTTGCGTATTGCTACCGGAAACTTCTACCGCGCAGGCGCAAGAGATTCTCGAGCGCCTACGTGAGGCCGTCGAGGACTTCCGCCATCCGGATTTCGGACAGTTGCGCGTGACCTTGAGCATCGGCGTGGCCGCCCATGGCCCGGCGCTGGTAGATGCCGACGCCTGGCTGCATGCCGCCGACATGGCCCTTTACCAGGCCAAGCACGGCGGGCGCAACCGAGTGGTCCTGGCCGGTTTCGTGCTGGCCGGCGAGACGTCGGTGGCACCGGGCTGAAGCCCCCGTGCGTCGTTGCGGAAAAGGTGCGACCGCTGGCGATCAACTGCCGGGCGCCTTGGCGACCAGCGCCGCGATCGGCTGCGGCCGTTTCGGCTCGGCGCCCTGGTGCGCCAGTTTGTACTGGTAGCGTTGCCATTCCCGGTCTATCTCGGCATAGGGCATGAACACGCTGATGCGCTTGGCGTTGGCCAGGTCCGGACGGCGAGCGGCATCGATACCGTCCTTGGCGATGTAAGCGACATTGATGCCGACCACCTTGCCATCGTCGGCGAACAACGGCCCGCCCGACATGCCTTTGACCAGCGGGCCGTCATGCACGGAATAGAACACGCCGCCACCGGTGCCCGGCAGACGCACCAGCGAGGTCAATGCGTGGCCATGGCCCTGCACCGGCATCGCCAGCCCATTGAAGCCTACGGCAGTGACCGACTCGCCCGGCACGAACTGGCGCCATTGCGGAATCTGCTTGGCCTTGTGGCGGAAGAACACGATATCGCCCAGCCCTTCATGCACGACGCCTGGAAGAAACGGGGTGTGCTTGGCCGTGACGGCGTAGTCCTCGTTCCACTGGATGGCCGACGCCATCATCAGCAACGGTACCGGGCCGCCGGAATAGACGACGAACGCTTGATCGTAGGTGGGGTTTGAAGCGAACGAACTGGTGGGCATTCCATTGCACCCACTCAACAGCATCATTGCTGCGAGGCAGGGCACAGTTGCTTTCATGGTTTGGCTTCTGGAGGGTGGATGGACAGCGCGACGACACGCTATCGGCACGCATTACTTTCGGGTTAGACCCAATGGAATGGAGAGTAATGGTGGCATATGGCTATTGCCAATCGAATTTGGCGATGACAGGCATAGAAACCGCTGAGTGGTATGCCATATGCCAAAGAGCGCAGGCTGTACGGATTTTTCGTAGAAGCGCTGTATCTGCTCAAGCCCTCACGGGCGGTCTGGTCTGAGCCCAGCGAGCCGCCGTTGCCGGCCATCGCCGGGCACGTGCTTTTGCAGCTATGCCTCTGTAAGAAAAATCTGCAACTAACTTCCAGGCTGGAAATCGGCTCCATTGCCAAGCGACACATTTTGCACCCAGCCCGCGCTCCGCCTACAATGCGCTCCGGGTGCGTAAGGCATGTCGCTGGCTCGCAGGTTAAATATCCAACACCGGTCGGGCCGCTGGTGAGGCGTCAACGTGCCCGCACCCAATATCCCCGCATCCACCGTCATCCCCCGTCCGCAGCGTCTCACCAGCCAGGCTTTGGCAGCGCTGGAGCGCTTCGCCCACATCGAAGCCGTCAGCGGTATCGCGCTGGTCATCGCCGCCATCGCCGCGCTGATCTGGGCCAACAGTTCGGCAAGCGCCTCTTATGAAGCTTTCTGGCACACCCAGGTAGTGCTCAGCATCGGCTCGCTGAGCCTGGGCCAGTCCCTGCACTTCCTGGTCAACGATGGCCTGATGACCATCTTCTTCCTGGTGGTCGGTATGGAAATACGCCAGGAAATACAGGACGGCGCCCTGTCCAACGCACGCATGGCCACCCTGCCCGTGGGCGCCGCCCTGGGTGGCGTGCTGGTACCGGCCGGCATCTACCTCGCCTACAACTGGGGCCTGCCCTCGAGCCATGGTTGGGCGGTGCCGACCGCCACCGACATCGCTTTCGCCGTCGGCGTGCTGGCGCTGCTGGGCAAGTCGATTCCGGCCAACCTGCGTATTTTCCTGCTGGCCGTGGCGATCATCGACGACATCGCCGCGATCCTGATCATCGCCGTGTTCTACACCGCCAGTCTGGATTTCGCCGGGCTCGGCATCGCCGGCGCAGGCCTTGCGCTGGTGCTGCTCATGCAGCGCATGGGCATTAGCACGGCCTGGGCCTATGTGGTGCCGGGCGCGATCGTCTGGGCCGGCCTGCTCAAACTGGGCGTGCACCCGACCTTGGCCGGCGTGGTGTTGGGCCTGATCACCCCGGTGCGTTCAGCACCGTCCCACGAGCGGCCGCTGGACCTCATGTCCAAAGCCTTGCGCGACCTGCTGCACCGCGTCGACCAAGGCGAGAAGAAGGTCTCCACGCCGCTCAAGCAGATTCGCCTGGCCGAACGCGAGGTGGTGCCCCCGGTGCAGCGGGTACAGGAGCGCCTGCATCCTTGGGTGGCGTTCGCCATCATGCCGCTGTTCGCTTTGGCCAACGCCGGGGTGAACGTGCAAGGCGCACAACTGGACGTACCGATCAGCTTCTCCGTGGCCTATGGCGTGGTCATGGCGCTGGTGCTGGGCAAACCGGTAGGCATCTTCCTCGCCACGCTCGTTCTGGTGCGCAGCGGCCTGTGCAGCTTGCCGCAGAACGTGAAGTGGGGTGGGGTGGTGTTGGTGGGCTTGCTGGCCGGTATCGGCTTCACCATGTCCATCTTCATCGCGGGCCTGGCCTTCGACGATGCCCATCTGCTGGCAGTGGCCAAACTGAGCGTGCTGTGCGCGTCGACCTTGTCGGCGGTGATCGGCCTGGTGTGGGGGATGGTGCACTTCAAGTGGAAGATCGGGGGTGGGAAGTAGCGCCAGGGCGTTATTGCGGTCAACCCTGCCCAATGGTCGAGGGATGGCAAAGTAATCGAAGAGCCAAGAGAGCAGCCGCGCCCTTGGCCTTTTCAATGATTTCGCAGTCGCCTGTTGCATGTCGATTTGGAAATACAGGGATGCTCAACAGGCAATGCAGTACATGGAGGCAGCAGTGAAATAAGGAGCGCGGGTGTTCAGCGCAGGACAAGTCAGCTTGAGCTTGCACTAGCGAAATCGAACGCTCAGCCATAGCTAATTGATAACGACCTCTGCTCGGATGGCCGGTTTAGAGCAGGTAGAGTGTTATGCCCCATAGGCAAAGCGTACTGGGTTGGCGCGGGCTGTCTTTGCTCAAATCCGATGGTCTGTACTGACCGGATCGAAGCAATTCGCGCGACTTGCCGGTCTCTTGGACGCAGTGATAGATTTTCACATGTCACGCGCGTGGGGTCGTATTGAGCAAGCCCCAGTCCTAATGCCGTGCACTCCAATTACCGTCATCAGTGGTTTTTCAGCAAGGATGCATAATGGCTAGGCCTTCTTTCGCAGTTGCTTGGGCGGCGTCTCAAAAAATCTATGACCCTGCCAACTCGGGGCTAAAGGTTGCCACCCTGATAGGCGGGTATGTCGAAAAAAATATCAATAATCCAGACCCCTCCCAGAAGTGGAGCAATACCTGCGCCGTGCGCATGAGCTACATCCTCAACCAGGCAGGGCTTACCATTCCCAAGATTCCGGGGCAGACGGTGTCAGGGGGGGACCAACGGCAATATTTTTTCCGGGTGAAGAATCTGATCACCTTCCTGGAGTCCACGTGGGGCAAGCCTGACGTGGTCAAATATCCCCCCTCTGACGGCGGCGCACTGGCTGGCAAAAAGGGGGTCGTCCTTTTTGAAGTGTCTGGCTGGGGGGACGCGCAAGGCCATGCGACATTGTTCAATGGCACCACGTGCTACGACCATTGTTATTTCAATGAGCCAGGTGTCAATTATCGTACGGACCGGGCGAATTTCTGGAGCTTGATTTAATGAGGCTTTTCTTGGGTTTCCTGGCGTGTACGCTGACCGCCCCGCTGGCCTGCGCAACCGATGTTCACGCGTCCCCACAGGGTAACGAGCGAAGTTATGGGCAGAACTATAAGGACATGGTGTTCGCAACCTGTGTGGCAAACGCCTACCAGAATGAGAAAGGCGCCTCGACGGATGCCGGGAGTAGTGTGAGTGCCTTGCGTGACTGGACGTACTACGACTTGGAGAAAAGTCCGGACGCGGTCAAAGCCTTGGTGAATAGTTATCTGGCCCGGGATTATAAAAATCCACTGGTCGAGGCTGAAGTCAAAGGCGTCAGGTTCGATTTCTTGAAATGCCTGGATCTGTATCACAGCGACGAGTTGGACGCGCTGACGAAGGAAGTGGTCATCAATCCCGGTCATACGTACAGGCAGGACAACCCTTAACGCCCAACAGTAGCGGGCCTGTACAGGTTCGACTGCTGGGCACGATGCCTACATTTTGGTTTTGCCATAACCTCGGCGGCGCATGGGTGACAGGCTAGCTGCCGATTGCCATTTCCATAGGGCATGAGCCATGAGCGTCAGCCAGGCAACAAAGGCGGCGCGGGATCTGACGGCGTGGGGTCAGCACCGGATTACGTCACAGCGATGGGTTTGGCAATCACCTGAAACTCAGCAAAACGACAGGCACAAAAAAACCGGCTCGATGGCCGGTTTCTTCGTTGCTCCGGGCTTCCTGGGGAAGTCTGAAGCGTTGTACATGGTGCCCCGAGGGAGACTCGAACTCCCACTCCTTTCGAAAACGGATTTTGAATCCGCCGCGTCTACCAATTCCGCCATCAGGGCCAACGCGGCGCAGTATAGAGAGGCTCCGTCCGTCGGTCAATCGTGTTTCATAGTCAATTTTCACTCAGTGGGCTAGACTTCCCGGCTTTGTCGAACCGAACCTGATCATGCGCGTCGCCGATTTCTCCTTCGAACTCCCCGATTCCCTCATCGCTCGCCATCCGTTGGCCGAGCGCCACGGCAGCCGCCTGCTGGTCCTCGATGGGCCGAGCGGGGCGTTGGCGCATCGGCAATTCACCGATCTGCTCGAATATCTGCGCCCGGGCGACCTGATGGTGTTCAACAACACCCGGGTGATTCCGGCGCGGCTGTTCGGCCAGAAAGCCTCTGGCGGCAAGCTGGAAGTGCTGGTCGAGCGCGTGCTCGACAGCCACCGCGTGCTGGCCCATGTGCGCGCCAGCAAGGCGCCCAAGGTCGGCACCCAGTTGCTGATCGACGGTGGCGGCGAGGCCGAGATGGTGGCGCGCCACGACACCTTGTTCGAGCTGCGTTTCGGCGAAGAGGTGCTGCCGCTGCTCGAGCGCGTCGGCCACATGCCGCTGCCGCCTTATATCGACCGTCCGGACGAAGGCGCCGACCGCGAGCGTTACCAGACCGTCTACGCCGAACGCGCCGGTGCCGTGGCCGCGCCTACGGCCGGCCTGCATTTCGACCAGGGCCTGCTGGCGCAGATCGCCGCCAAGGGTGTGCACCAGGCGTTCGTCACCTTGCACGTGGGCGCCGGCACCTTCCAGCCGGTGCGGGTCGACAAGATCGAAGACCACCACATGCACAAGGAATGGCTGGAAGTCGGCCAGGACGTGGTCGACGCCGTGGCTGCCTGCCACGCGCGCGGCGGCCGGGTGGTGGCGGTGGGCACCACCAGCGTGCGCTCGTTGGAAAGTGCCGCGCGCGATGGCGTGCTCAAGGCCTTCAGTGGCGACACCGACATCTTCCTCTACCCCGGTCGGCCGTTCCACGTGGTCGACGCGCTGGTCACCAACTTCCACCTGCCCGAGTCCACGCTGCTGATGCTGGTCTCGGCCTTCGCCGGTTACCCCGAGACCATGGCCGCCTACGCGGCGGCGGTCGAACAGCGGTACCGCTTCTTCAGTTACGGTGATGCCATGTTCATCACCCGCAATCCGGCGCCGCGCGGCCCCGAGGATCAAGCATGAGTCGCACCTGTCGAATGTCGTTCGAACTGCTGGCCACCGACGGCAAGGCCCGTCGCGGTCGGCTGACCTTCCCCCGTGGCACGGTCGAGACTCCGGCGTTCATGCCGGTCGGCACCTATGGCACGGTCAAGGGCATGCTGCCACGAGACATCGAAGCCACTGGCGCCGAGATCATTCTGGGCAACACCTTCCACCTGTGGCTGCGCCCAGGCACCGAGGTGGTCAAGAAGCACAACGGCCTGCACGATTTCATGCAGTGGAAAGGCCCGATTCTGACCGACTCCGGCGGCTTCCAGGTATTCAGCCTGGGCGCCATGCGCAAGATCAAGGAAGAAGGCGTGACCTTCGCCTCGCCGGTCGATGGCTCGAAGGTGTTCATGGGTCCGGAAGAATCCATGCAGGTGCAGCGCGACCTGGGCTCGGACATCGTCATGATCTTCGACGAATGCACGCCGTACCCGGCCGAGCACGACGTGGCGCGCACGTCGATGGAGCTGTCGCTGCGTTGGGCCCAGCGCTCGAAGAATGCCCATGCCGACAACACTGCGGCGCTGTTCGGCATCGTCCAGGGCGGCATGCACGAAGACTTGCGCATGCGCTCGCTCGAAGGCCTGGACAAGATCGGTTTCGACGGGCTGGCCATCGGCGGTCTGTCGGTGGGCGAGCCCAAGCACGAAATGATCAAGGTGCTCGACTACCTGCCGGGTCAGATGCCCGCTGACAAACCTCGTTACCTTATGGGGGTGGGCAAACCCGAGGATCTTGTGGAGGGTGTGCGCCGCGGCGTCGACATGTTCGACTGCGTGATGCCCACGCGCAATGCGCGCAACGGCCATCTGTTCATCGACACCGGCGTGATCAAGATCCGCAACGCGTTCCATCGCCACGATGAATCGCCACTGGACCCGACCTGCGATTGCTACACCTGCAGCAACTTCTCCCGCGCCTATCTGCACCACCTGGACAAGTGCGGGGAAATGCTCAGCAGCATGTTGAATACGATCCACAACTTGCGCCATTACCAGCGCCTGATGGCTGGTTTGCGCGAGGCTATTCAACAGGGTAAATTGGCCGCCTTTGTCGACGCCTTCTACGCCAAGCGCGGGCTTCCCGTGCCGCCTTTGGACTAAGTGTTCTTCACCGAATTGCAAACCCCCGTATTTGCATAACGCTAGCAACTGGAGTGTCACATGAGCTTTCTGATTCCCGCCGCCTACGCGGACGCCGCTGCACCCGCTGCTGCCGGCCCCGCTGGTTTTGAGTGGATCTTCCTGGTCGGTTTCCTGGTCATCTTCTACTTGATGATCTGGCGTCCACAGGCCAAACGTGCGAAAGAGCAAAAGAACCTGCTGGGCAACTTGCAGAAAGGCGACGAAGTTGTCACCAACGGCGGTATCGCCGGCAAGATCGTCAAAGTGTCCGATGACTTCGTGGTGCTGGAAGTGTCCGACACCGTCGAACTGAAGTTCCAGAAGGGCGCCATCGCGGCCACCCTGCCCAAAGGTACGCTCAAGGCGATCTGAGGCAGCGATTTTTTTTCCAGTCGGGGCGCGCAACGCGCCCCGCGTCTTGAACGGGCGGCGTGATGCTGAACAAATACCCTCTGTGGAAATACGCACTGATCGTGCTGGTACTGGCGATCGGTTTCATTTATTCCGCTCCCAACCTCTACCCGGACGATCCGGCCGTGCAGATCAGCGGTGCCAGCTCGGCATTGCAGGTCAACCAGGCCGACCTGGATCGCGTGAGCAAGGCACTGACCGACGCCGGTATCGCGGTCAAGGGCGCCAGCCTGGGTGAAAAGGGCAGTGGCCTGATTCGCCTGAGCGACCAGGAAGCGCAGCTGCCGGCCAAGGATGTGGTGCGCAAGACCCTCGGCGACGATTACGTCGTGGCCCTGAACCTGGCGCAGACCACCCCGCAGTGGTTGCGCAAGATCGGCGCAAGCCCCATGAAGTTGGGCCTGGACCTGTCCGGTGGTGTGCACTTCCTGCTGGAAGTGGACATGGACAAGGCCATGAGCGCGCGCATGAAGGTCTACGAAGGCGAAGTGAAGACCTTGCTGCGCAAGGAACGCATCCGCTACCGCAGCCTGCCGCAACAAGACGGCGGCATCATGCTCGGCTTCGCCGACGACGCCACCCGCGAACAGGCGCGCAGCCTGGTGCGTAAGAATTTCAACGATTTCGACCTGACCACTTCCGAGCGCAACGACCTCGCCGTGCTGCGTCTGGCGCTGACCCAGGCCAAGGTCACCGAAATCCGTGAATACTCGATCCGCCAGAACCTCACCACCGTGCGCAACCGGGTCAACGAACTCGGCGTCGCCGAGCCGCTGGTGCAGCGCCAGGGCGCCAACCGCATCGTGGTCGAGCTGCCGGGCGTGCAGGACACCGCCGAAGCCAAGCGTATCCTCGGCAAGACCGCCAACCTGGAGTTCCGCTTCGGTGCCGAGCCCGGCGCGTCGCGGGCGACCAGCGAAGTGTTCGAGTTCCGTGAGGGCGGCCGTTCCGCACCGGTCGAGCGCGGTCTGATCATCACCGGTGACCAGGTCACCGATGCCCAGGCCAGCTTCGACGAGCATGGTCGTCCGCAGGTCAACATCCGTCTCGACGGCCATGGCGGCGAACTGATGAGCCGCGCCACGCGCAGCAACGTCGGGCGCAGCATGGCGGTGATCTTCATCGAGCAGAAGCCGACCACCCGTTACGTCAAGCAGACGGTCGACGGCGTCGAGAAGGAAGTGCCGGTCCAGAGCTTCCAGGAAGAGAAGAAGATCATCAGCCTGGCGACCATCCAGTCGCCGCTGGGTAGCCAGTTCCGCATCACCGGGCTCAACGGCCAGGGCGAATCGTCCGAGCTGGCCTTGCTGCTGCGTGCCGGTGGCCTGGCCGCGCCGATGTACTTCGCCGAAGAGCGCACCATCGGTCCGAGCCTGGGTGCCGACAACATCACCAAGGGTATCGATGCGTCGCTGTGGGGCATGCTGTTCGTCTCGCTGTTCATCATCGCCATCTACCGCGGCTTCGGCGTGATCGCCACCATCGCCCTGGCGGGCAACATGGTGCTGCTGCTGGCGCTGATGTCCTTGCTGGGCGCTACGCTGACCCTGCCGGGTATCGCCGGTATCGTCCTGACCATGGGCATGGCGGTCGACGCCAACGTGCTGATCTTCTCGCGTATCCGCGAGGAGCTGAAAAGCGGCATGTCGGCCCAGCGCGCCATCCACGAAGGCTTCAACCGTGCCTACACCGCGATCATCGACGCCAACCTGACCAGCCTGCTGGTGGGCGGCATCCTGTTCGCCATGGGTACCGGCCCGGTCAAGGGCTTCGCGGTCACCATGTCCCTCGGGATTTTCACCTCGATGTTCACCGCCATCATGGTGACCCGTGCCATGGTCAACCTGACCTGCGGCGGGCGTGACATCAAGAAGCTGTGGGTCTGAGGGAATAACCATGAAAACCATCAACTTCATGGGCGTGCGCAACAGCGCGTTCGCCATCACCGTACTGCTCACCGTGCTGGCGCTGTTCAGCTGGTGGCAGAAGGGTCTGAACTTCGGCCTGGACTTCACCGGCGGTACGTTGATCGAGCTGAACTACGAGCGTCCGGCCGATCTCAAAGCCGTGCGTGAGGAACTCAACAGCTCGGGCTTCCACGAAGCCATCGTGCAGAGCTTCGGTGCCACCACCGAGCTGCTGGTGCGCATGCCCGGCGACGATCCGCAACTGGGTAGCAAAGTGGCCGACGCCTTGAAAAAGGCCGGCGGCGACAACCCGGCCACCCTCAAGCGCGTCGAGTTCGTCGGCCCGCAGGTCGGTGAAGAGCTGCGTGACCAAGGCGGCTTGGGCATGCTCCTCGCGCTCGGCGGCATCCTCATCTACCTGGCCTTCCGCTTCCAGTGGAAGTTCGCGGTCGGTGCGATCATCTCGCTGATCCACGACGTAGTGGTGACCCTGGGCATCCTCTCGTTCTTCCAGATCACCTTCGACCTCACCGTACTGGCGGCGGTCCTGGCGATCATCGGTTACTCGCTCAACGACACCATCGTGGTGTTCGACCGGGTGCGGGAGAACTTCCGGGTCATGCGCAAGGCATCGCTGATCGAGAACATCAACGTCTCGACCACCCAGACCCTGCTGCGCACCATCGCCACCTCGGTGTCGACCCTGCTGGCCATCGCCGCATTGCTGTTCTTCGGCGGCGACAACCTGTTCGGCTTCTCCCTGGCGCTGTTCATCGGCGTGCTGGCCGGTACCTACTCGTCGATCTATATCGCCAACGTGGTGCTGATCTGGCTGAACCTGAACAGTGAAGACCTGATTCCTCCGGTCAAAGCTGAAGGTGTGGACGATCGTCCGTAAGCAAAAGTCCTACGCCATTGGGCGAAACGAAAGGCGCGAGTGTTGAACTCGCGCTTTTTTTTTGCTCCAAGGCTGGGACAAGCGCGGGCGCGGACCCGCTGGATAGATCAGGAGGTTCACGTGAACAAATCAATGCTGGTAGGGACGGTGCTGGGTGCCGTGGCGGTGACGGCCGGTGGGGCGTTTGCTACCTACAGCTTGGTCAACAAAGGTCCGGAGTACGCTCAGGTGACCGACGTGCAGCCGATCAAGCAGCAGATCAAGACGCCGCGTGAAGTGTGCAAGGACGTGACCGTGACGCGCCAGGCGCCGGTCAAGGACCAGCACCAGATCGCCGGCACCGTGGTCGGCGCATTGGCCGGCGGCCTGTTGGGCAATCAGGTGGGTGGCGGCACCGGCAAGAAGTTGGCCACCGTGGCTGGCGCGGTGGGCGGTGGCTATGCGGGTAACAAGGTGCAGGAAGGCATGCAGCGTCGTGACACCTACACCACCACACAAACCCGCTGCAACACGGTCAACGACATCAGCGACAAGGTGGTGGGCTACAACGTCAAGTACACCATCGGCGACCAGGCGGGGCAGATCAAGATGGACCGCGATCCGGGCTCGAGCATCCCGCTGGACAAGAACGGCAAACTGGTGCTGAGCCAGGCGCAGCCGGGGCAGTGAGGCGGTTGGCAGGATTGCTGTTGAGTGCCGATTGGTAGGAAGGATGGCCCCTGATCCGTGTGCCCATTTCAGCATGCAGGTTGAGATTCGTTACGTCTCAGGGCGATACCCTTCATCCAATCCGAAATTGTCGACGGGGCTGCTTTGCAGGCCATCGCGGCTAAAGCCGCTCCTACAGAGTCAGATTTCTCTTGTGGGAGCGGCTTCAGCCGCGATGGGCCGCAAGGCGGCCCCCATTGCTTAACGAGCCGGCACTGCCTCCCATAGTGCTGGATTTTTTGCCTGGCTGTCAGCGACGGTAACGGATCGGGTCGATCCGCCGCAGCGCATCGCTCAAGGAATCAGCTTTTCTCGGCGCAGCCGATCAAAGGCATCGAAGAACGCCTGGTCGCTGGCCTGATAACCGGTGAAACCCAGCAGGCGGCTCTTTGACATGTCCGTCACCACCTCGATTGGCCTGCCAAGGTCGGCATCGGTGTGCCACGGCGAGATCAGACGAGCGATGTCGCTCTCCTTCAGGCCATATTCGGCCGCCAGTTGCGTCCAGGCGCGCTGGTCGTCGGCCATCTGCGTTTCCAGCGGGGCAGGGGAGGTCAGGAAGTCGGCGGCGGGGATGTCGAAGTATTCGGCGATCCGGCTCCACATCCACTTCCAGCGAAACACGTCGCCGTTGGTGATGTTGAAGGCTTGGTCAGCCGCTGCGGGCATAGTGGCGGCCCACAACAGTTGGCTGGCCAGTTGTCGGGCGTCGGTCATGTCGGTCAGGCTGTCCCACTGCACGCGCGAGCCAGGGAACACGAACGGCCGGCCGGTGTGCTTGCAGATCGAGGCATACACCGCCAGCGTGGTGGCCATGTTCATGGCGTTGCCCACGGCCACGCCGATCACCGTATGCGGGCGATGCACGCTCCAGGTGAAGCCGTCCCGGCTGGCGGCGGCGAAGACCTCGTCCTCCTGGGCATAGTAGAAATTTTCCACGTCCAGGCGGCCCTGCGTTTCACGGAACGGGGTCTGCGGCAGGGTGCCTTTGCCGTAGGCCTCGAAGGGACCGAGGTAGTGCTTCAGGCCCGTCACCAACGCGACGTGCTGCACGCTCTTGCCCGGGCGCAGGGCGTCGAGCAGGTTACGCACCATGGCGGCGTTGACGCGGATGTTTTCCGCTTCGGTGGCCTGGCGTGACCAGGTGGTGATGAACACATGGGTGGGGCGCAGCTCGGCCAGCGCGTCGCGCACCGATTGCGGGTCTTGCAGGTCGGCTGCGACCGGTATCACGCCGGGCAGGGTGGACGGTTTGCGGGACAGGGCCGCGACCTGCCACTGGTTGTCCAGCAGCAGCTGGGTGGTGGCGCTGCCGACGATGCCGCTGGCGCCTACGACTAATGCGAGTTGGGTCATGATGCTGTCCTGTAGGTGATCGTCATCGGGTGCCTACAGGTGACCGCCTGTGATCGGGTGGATTCCGTCGGATTGGCGATGGGGTTCGGGCGGGCGAGCGCGCCGGCAGTGCGAGGCTTGCCGGGTCGATCTGGGGAAAGGGTCTGGCGAGGTGTTCGGCCAAGGACTGCGCTGCAGTCCGACCGATGGGCCGCTGCACCGGGCCGCCGCGACCAGGCGGGCTGGGCGGTGGCTCGGTGCTACGTGGCGGCTCAGCGCTTCAGGTGCTCGGGCAAGTGCGGTTGGATGGCCGTGAGGATGGCCTTGAAGCACTTGATGTTGCCCGCGACGATGTGACCCTTGTCGAGGAAGTCGTGACCGCCGTTGAAGTCGCTGACCAGGCCGCCGGCCTCTTGGATCAGCAGCACGCCCGCAGCCATGTCCCATTCGGACAGGCCTGATTCCCAGAAGCCGTCGAAACGACCGGCCGCCACGTAGGCGAGGTCGAGGCTGGCGGCGCCGGCGCGGCGGATGCCTGCGGTCTGGCCGGTGAGGGCGCGGAACATGCCCATGTAGTTGTCGAGGTCGGCCATCTGGTCGTCACGGAACGGGAAGCCGGTGCCCAGCAGAGCGCCGTCGAGGCTGCTGCGCGAGCTGACCCGCAGGCGGCGGCCGTTGACCTGGGCGCCACGGCCACGGCTGGCGGTGAACTCTTCCTGGCGAACCGGATCGACGATGACCGCGTGTTCCAAGCGACCCCGGTATTTGCAGGCGATGCTGACGGCGAAGTGCGGAATGCCGCGCAGGAAGTTGGTGGTGCCATCGAGCGGGTCGATGATCCACAGGTAGTCCTTGCCGTCTTCGCCGCTACCGGCGTGGAAACCGGTTTCCTCACCCTGGATCGAGTGGTTCGGGTAGGCCTTGCGCAGGGCTTTGACGATGGCGTCTTCGGCGGCGCGATCAACCTCGGACACGTAGTCCTTGGCGCCCTTTTCGTCGACCTTGAGGCTGTCCAGGCGTTCGATGGAGCGGAAAATCAGTTCGCTGGCGCTGCGAGCGGCGCGCAGCGCGATATTCAGCATAGGCTGCATGGTCGGGTCACCTGGAATGTTAAAGAAGAAAGCCGGACATTCTATCAGAAATCCGCGTCGGCAAAAGTGCCGCGTTAGCCTGCGTGGCGTTGGCGGGGTCGCTTCTGTAAGATTGCTGCCCCCAAAACCCGCCACAGTGAGCACATCGCCTTGTTGCACAATATTCGTGTTGTTCTGGTCAATACCAGCCACCCCGGCAACATCGGCGGCGCTGCGCGTGCCATGAAAAACATGGGCCTGTCGCGCCTGGTGCTGGTGCAGCCCAGAGACTTCCCGTCCGAGCAGGCCAGCGCCCGTGCCTCGGGCGCCGACGACCTGCTGGCCGGCGCCGAAGTGGTCGACAGTCTGGAGCAGGCGCTGGTCGGCTGCAGCCTGGTGTTGGGCACCAGCGCCCGCGATCGCAGCCTGCCGTGGCCCATGCTCGACCCGCGCGAGTGCGGCGCCAAGACCGTCGAGCAGGCCGCCGGCGGCGAGCAGATCGCCCTGGTGTTCGGCCGTGAGCATGCGGGACTGACCAACGAAGAACTGCAACGCTGCCATTTCCACGTGCACATCCCTTCCAACCCCGACTTCAGCTCGCTGAACCTGGCCGCCGCCGTGCAAGTGCTCGCCTATGAGGTGCGCACCGCCTGGTTGGCGGCGCAACAGGCGGTGCCGGTCGCGGAAAAGGCCGACGCCAGCGAAGAGCCGGCGACCATGGACGAGATGGAGCGCTTCTACGAGCATCTGCAGCAGACCCTGGTGCAGATCGGTTTCCTCGACCCGGAAAAGCCCCGCCACCTGATGGCGCGCCTGCGCCGTCTGTACGGGCGCAGCACGGTCAACCATTCGGAAATGAGCATCTTGCGCGGCATCCTCACCGAGACGCAGAAAGTCGCGCGCGGCGAGCCGCATAAACGGAAGGACTGAAAAGCCATGTTCGAACGCCTGCGTGAAGATATCCAGAGCGTGTTCCACCGCGACCCGGCCGCCCGCAACATGTTCGAGGTGCTGACCTGCTACCCCGGTATGCACGCCATCTGGCTGCACCGTGTCGGGCATGCCCTGTGGGTGCGCGACTGCAAGTGGCTGGCGCGCCTGGTGTCGAATTTCGGTCGCTGGATGACCGGCATCGAGATCCATCCTGGCGCCACCATCGGCCGGCGCTTCTTCATCGACCACGGCATGGGCATCGTCATCGGCGAAACCGCCGAGATCGGCGACGACGTGACTCTCTACCAAGGCGTGACCCTGGGCGGCACCAGCTGGAACAAGGGCAAGCGCCACCCGACCCTGGAGGACGGTGTGGTGGTCGGTGCCGGGGCCAAGGTGCTGGGGCCGTTCACGGTCGGGGCCGGGGCCAAGATCGGCTCCAATGCGGTGGTGACCAAGGCAGTGCCGGCCGGAGCCACGGCGGTAGGCATTCCGGGGCGCATCATCGTTAAACCCGAAGAGGGCAGCGACGTCGAAGCCAAGCGCAAGGCCATGGCCGAGAAGATCGGCTTCGACGCCTATGGGGTCAGCGGCGACATGCCCGACCCGGTGGCGCGCGCCATCGGCCAGATGCTCGACCACCTGCAGGCCGTGGACGAGCGCCTGGAAGGGATGTGCGGCGCCTTGACCAGGCTGGGCAGCGACTACAGCTGCAAAGCGTTGCCAGCCTTGCCCGAAGAAGATTTCGTCGAGCCTGCGGCCGCGACGCCCAGCGACATCAGGCCGCATTGATTTCGCCATGCTGGCACCGCGGCGTGTGCACCTGCGCCGCGGTCTGCTACACTCGCGACCACTTCCCGAGCTAATCCCGACTAAAGCGCTAGGTCTTATAGTTGACTCAAATGCTCGGAAATAGCATAATCGCACACATCCCGTAACTCCCGTGGTGCCCATAGCCATGCGACTCACAACCAAAGGCCGCTACGCCGTAACCGCCATGCTCGACCTGGCGTTGCACGCGCAGCACGGGCCAGTGTCACTGGCTGATATCTCCGAGCGTCAAGGCATCTCGCTGTCCTACCTGGAGCAACTGTTCGCCAAATTGCGGCGCAACAGCCTGGTCTCCAGCGTCCGTGGTCCAGGCGGCGGCTATCAGCTGTCCCGCGCCATGGCGACCATCGAGGTGGCGCAGGTCATCGACGCCGTCAACGAGTCGGTCGACGCCACCCGCTGCCAAGGGCTCGGAGATTGTCATTCCGGTGATACCTGCCTGACCCACCACTTGTGGTGCGACCTCAGCCAGCAGATCCACACGTTCCTCAGTGGCATCAGCCTGGCCGACCTCGTCACGCGCCGCGAGGTGCAAGAAGTTGCCCATCGCCAGGACCTGCGCCGTGTAGCGGGCCATAGCGCGCACATGGACAAGATTGAGACGTCTGCCGTCGACTGACCGTGACGACGAGCGACGCCAACGCCTGATAGGAGAGATTCAATGAAGTTGCCGATCTACCTCGATTACTCCGCGACCACCCCGGTCGATCCCCGTGTCGCCCAGAAAATGGTCGACTGCCTGACCATGGACGGCAACTTCGGTAACCCGGCCTCGCGCTCCCACGCCTTCGGCTGGCGCGCCGAGGAAGCGGTGGAGAACGCCCGCCGCCAAGTCGCCGAGCTGATCCATGCCGACCCGCGCGAAATCGTCTGGACCAGCGGTGCCACCGAGTCAGACAACCTGGCGATCAAGGGTGTGGCGCATTTCTACCAGACCAAGGGCAAGCACATCATCACCTCCAAGATCGAGCACAAGGCGGTCCTGGACACCACGCGCCAACTGGAGCGTGAAGGCTTTGAGGTCACCTACCTCGAACCCGGTGCCGACGGCATCGTCACCCCGGCCATGGTCGAGGCGGTGCTGCGCGACGACACCATCCTGGTTTCGCTGATGCACGTGAACAACGAAGTCGGTTCGATCAACGACATCGCCGCCATCGGCGAACTGACCCGCTCGCGCGGCGTGCTGTTCCACGTCGATGCCGCGCAGTCGGCCGGCAAGGTCGAAATCGACCTGCAGAACATGAAAGTCGACCTGATGTCGTTCTCGGCGCACAAGGTCTACGGCCCCAAAGGCATCGGCGCGCTGTACGTCAGCCGCAAGCCGCGCGTTCGCCTGGAAGCCATGGTGCACGGCGGCGGTCACGAGCGCGGCATGCGTTCGGGCACCCTGCCGACCCACCAGATCGTCGGCATGGGCGAAGCCTTCGCCATCGCCAAGCAGGAAATGGCCAGCGAGAACGCCCGCGTCAAGGCGCTGAGCGACCGCTTCTTCGAGCAGGTCTCGGACCTCGAAGAGCTGTACATCAACGGCAGCCAGACCGCTCGCGTACCGCACAACCTGAACCTGAGCTTCAACTACGTCGAAGGCGAGTCGCTGCTGATGTCGCTCAAGGACATCGCCGTCTCTTCCGGTTCGGCCTGCACCTCCGCCTCGCTCGAGCCGTCCTACGTGCTGCGCGCACTGGGCCGCAACGACGAGCTGGCACACAGCTCCATCCGCTTCTCCTTCGGTCGTTTCACCAAGGAAGAAGAGATCGACCACGCCGCGCAGCAGGTCTGCCAGGCCGTGAACAAGCTGCGCGAACTGTCGCCGCTGTGGGACATGTATAAAGACGGCGTCGACATCTCGAAGATCGAGTGGGCTGCCCACTAAGCAGCCGCCGGCAAGAGCGGCTCACCTGATGAAGAAGGAATTGCACCATGGCATACAGTGAAAAAGTCATCGACCATTACGAAAACCCACGTAACGTCGGCAAGATGAACGCTGAAGACCCCGATGTCGGCACCGGCATGGTCGGCGCCCCGGCGTGCGGCGACGTGATGCGTCTGCAGATCAAAGTCAACGAGCAGGGCGTGATCGAAGACGCCAAGTTCAAGACCTACGGTTGCGGTTCGGCCATCGCTTCCAGCTCCCTGGCCACCGAGTGGATGAAAGGCAAGACCCTCGACGAAGCCGAGACCATCAAGAACACCCAGCTGGCTGAAGAGCTGGCGCTGCCACCGGTCAAGATCCACTGTTCGGTGCTCGCCGAGGACGCCATCAAGGCGGCCGTGCGCGACTACAAGCAGAAGAAAGGCCTGGTCTGAGCTGCCTGTAGACGACCACCGATGTTGAGGTAAGGAGTTTCGATGGCTATCAGCATGACAGAAGCCGCCGCCAACCATATCCGCCGCTCCCTCGACGGGCGCGGCAAGGGTGAGGGCATTCGCCTGGGCGTGCGCACCACCGGCTGTTCGGGCCTGGCCTACGTGCTCGAGTTCGTCGACGAACTGGCGGGCGAAGACCAGGTGTTCGAGAACCACGGCGTGAAGGTCATCATCGACCCGAAGAGCCTGGTCTACCTCGACGGCACCGAGCTCGACTTCGTCAAGGAAGGGTTGAACGAAGGCTTCAAGTTCAACAACCCCAACGTGCGCGGCGAGTGCGGCTGCGGCGAAAGCTTCAATGTCTGAGGCCTGACGTGGGTACTGTCTGCCATTACGCGCTGTTCGACCTGCAGCCGGCCTTCCGCCTGGACCTCGACAAGCTGGCCGTTCGCTACCGCGAACTGGCCCGCGAGGTCCATCCCGACCGTTTCGCCGACGCCTCCGAGCGCGAGCGGCGCGTGGCCCTGGAAAAGTCCGCCGCCCTCAACGATGCCTACCAGACCCTGCGCAGTGCGCCGCGCCGCGCCCGCTACCTGCTGGCCATCGGTGGCCACGAGGTGCCGCAGGAAGTCACGGTGCACGATCCCGAGTTCCTGCTTCAGCAGATGCAGCTGCGCGAAGAACTCGAGGACCTGCAGGACGAGGCCGACATCGACGGTGTGGGCGCGTTCAAGCGCCGGCTCAAGCTTGCCCAGAACGCGCTCGACGACGAGTTCGCGCAGTGCTGGGACGTACCGGCCGAGCGCGAGCAGGCCGAACGTCTGATGCGCCGCATGCAGTTCCTCGACAAGCTTTCCCAAGAAGTGCGCCAGCTCGAAGAGCGCCTCGACGATTAACCCGGCGTTACCCGTGATGACGCCTAAGGTATTCAGATAAGCATGGCCCTATTGCAGATCGCCGAACCCGGTCAGAGCCCCCAGCCGCACCAGCGTCGTCTGGCCGTGGGGATCGACCTGGGCACCACCAATTCCCTGGTCGCGGCCGTGCGCAGCGGTCGCAGCGAGCCGCTGCCCGACGCCCAAGGCCACCTCATCCTGCCCTCTGCAGTGCGATACCTCGAAGACCGCACCGAAGTGGGCCTGAGTGCCCGCGATGCGGCGCCCAGCGACCCGTTCAACAGCATCCTGTCGGTCAAGCGCCTGATGGGCCGCGGCCTGTCCGACGTCAAGCAACTGGGCGAGCAACTGCCTTACCGCTTCGTCGGCGGCGAGTCGCACATGCCGTTCATCGATACCGTGCAGGGCGCGAAGAGCCCGGTGCAGGTTTCGGCCGACATCCTCAAGGTGCTGCGTCTGCGCGCCGAAGAGAGCCTGGGCGGTGAACTGGTCGGGGCGGTGATCACCGTGCCCGCCTACTTCGACGACGCCCAGCGCCAGGCCACCAAGGACGCCGCGCGTCTGGCCGGCCTCAACGTCCTGCGTCTGCTCAACGAGCCGACCGCGGCCGCCGTAGCCTATGGCCTGGACCAGAACGCCGAAGGCGTGGTGGCGATCTACGACCTGGGCGGCGGCACCTTCGACATTTCCATCCTGCGCCTGACCGCTGGCGTGTTCGAAGTGCTCGCCACCGGCGGTGACACCGCACTGGGCGGCGACGACTTCGACCATGCCATCGCCGGTTGGATCATCGATCAAGCGGGCCTGTCCGCCGACCTCGACCCGGCCACCCAGCGCCTGTTGCTGCAGGCCGCGCGCCAGGCCAAGGAAACGCTGACCGAACAGGCCAGCGTCTCGTTGGCCCACGGCCAATGGGCCGGTGAGCTGAGCCGTGCCACCTTCGAAAGCCTCATCGAGCCGATGATCGCCACCAGCCTGAAGGCCTGCCGCCGTGCCATGCGCGACAGCGGCGTGGAGTTCGACGAAGTGCAGGCGGTGGTGATGGTCGGCGGGTCGACGCGCGTACCGCGTGTGCGTGAGGCGGTAGGCGCGCTGTTCGGGCGCGAACCGCTGACCTCCATCGACCCCGACCAGGTGGTGGCCATCGGTGCGGCCGTGCAGGCCGACACCCTGGCCGGCAACCGCCGCGAAGGCGGCGAACTGCTGCTGCTCGACGTCATCCCGCTGTCGCTGGGGCTCGAGACCATGGGCGGCCTGATGGAAAAGGTGATTCCGCGCAACACCACCATTCCCGTGGCCCGCGCCCAGGAGTTCACCACCTACAAAGATGGCCAGTCGGCCATGATGATCCATGTCCTGCAAGGCGAACGCGAGCTGATCAGCGACTGCCGCTCGCTGGCGCGCTTCGAGCTGCGCGGCATTCCGGCCATGGTGGCGGGCGCGGCGAAGATCCGCGTGACATTCCAGGTCGATGCCGACGGTCTGCTCAGCGTGGCCGCGCGCGAACTGGGTTCGGGCGTGGAGGCGAGCATCCAGGTCAAGCCGTCGTATGGCCTGACCGACGGGGAAATCGCCCGTATGCTCACCGATTCCTTCGAGTACGCCGGCGCCGACCGTAATGCCCGCCAATTGCGCGAGCACCAGGTCGATGCCGAGCGCTTGCTCGAAGCGGTACAAGGCGCCCTGGACGCCGATGGCGAGCGTCTGCTCAGCGCCGAAGAGCGCGAAGCCATACAGTTCCAGATGCAGGACCTACGTGATTTGCTGGCCGGCACCGATGGCCCCGCCATCGAGCAACAGACCAAGCGTCTGTCGCAGGTGACCGATGCATTTGCCGCCCGTCGCCTTGATTCGACGGTCAAAGCCGCACTGGCCGGGCGCAACCTGAATGAGATCGAGGAGTAACCGATGCCGCTGGTGAAATTCCTGCCGCATGAAAAGTTCTGTCCCGAGGGGCTGACCGTGGACGTGCCGTCCGGGACCAACATCCTGGAGCTGGCCCACGAGCACCACATCGAGATGGAAAGCGCCTGTGGCGGCGTCAAGGCCTGCACCACCTGCCATTGCATCGTGCGCCAGGGCTTCGATTCCCTGGATGAGGCCGATGAACTGGAAGAGGACATGCTCGACAAGGCCTGGGGCCTCGAGGCGCACTCGCGCCTGGGTTGCCAGGTGGTGGTCGGCGACGACGACCTGACCATCGAGATCCCCAAGTATTCGCTCAACCACGCTGCCGAAGCGCCCCACTGAGGATCGATGCATGAGTCTGAAATGGGTTGATGTACTTGAGATCGCCATCCAGCTTGCGGAAAGCAAGCCGGAAGTCGATCCTCGCTACGTGAATTTCGTCAACCTCAGCCGCTGGGTGCAGGAATTGCCCGATTTCAGCGACGATCCGGCGCGTGGCGGCGAGAAGGTTCTGGAAGCCATTCAGGCGGCCTGGATCGAAGAAGCCGATTAGCGACACCCGCAGGTTAGGCAATGCCCTCGAACCCGCGTATAATTCGCGGGTTTAATTTTTCGTAACACTAAAACTTCTGGAGTTTTCCATGGCTGTTCAACGTACTTTCTCGATCATCAAGCCTGACGCCGTTGCCAAGAACGTGATCGGCAAGATCACCTCGCGCTTCGAAGAAGCCGGTCTGCGCATCGTCGCTTCCAAGCTCAAGCAACTGTCCAAGGCCGAGGCCGAAGGCTTCTACGCCGAGCACAAAGAGCGCGGCTTCTTCGGTGACCTGGTTGCCTTCATGATCTCCGGTCCGGTCGTGGTTCAGGTGCTGGAAGGCGAAGACGCCATCGCCAAGAACCGTGAGCTGATGGGCGCCACCAACCCTAAAGAAGCCGCTGCCGGTACCATCCGCGCCGACTTCGCCGAGTCCATCGACGCCAACGCCGTCCACGGTTCGGATTCCGAAGCCGCGGCCGCTCGCGAAATCGCTTACTTCTTCGCTGCTGACGAGGTAACCACTCGCTAAGCGAAAGCTTACGAGTGAGGGTGAATCCATGACGACATCTGTTGGCAAAATCAACTTGCTGGGTCTGACCCAGCAGGAAATGGAACAGTTCTTCGATTCGATCGGAGAGAAGCGCTTCCGCGCCGGTCAGGTGATGAAATGGATTCACCACTTTGGCGTCGACGACTTCGCCGCCATGACGAACGTCGGCAAGGCCTTGCGCGAAAAGCTCGAGGCCGTTGCCGAAATTCGTGCGCCGGAAGTGGTCAGCGAAGACATTTCCGCAGACGGTACCCGCAAGTGGGTGATCCGCGTTGCCTCCGGCAGCTGCGTCGAGACTGTCTACATTCCCACCGACGATCGCGGCACTCTGTGCGTGTCGTCGCAAGCCGGCTGCGCCCTGGATTGCAGTTTCTGCTCCACCGGCAAACAAGGCTTCAACAGCAACCTCACTGCCGCCGAAGTGATCGGCCAGGTGTGGCTTGCGAACAAATCCTTCGGCACCGTTCCGGCCAAAGTCGACCGCGCGATTACCAACGTGGTGATGATGGGCATGGGCGAGCCGTTGCTCAATTTCGACAATGTCATCGCCGCCATGAAGATCATGATGGACGATCTGGGCTATGGCATTTCCAAGCGTCGCGTCACCTTGTCCACTTCGGGCGTGGTGCCGATGATCGACGAACTGGCCAAGCACATCGACGTATCGCTGGCGCTGTCGCTGCATGCGCCGAACGATGCGCTGCGCAACCAGTTGGTGCCGATCAACAAGAAATACCCGCTGAAGATGCTGCTCGAGTCCTGCATGGGCTATATGTCCACTCTCGGTGGCAAGCGCGTGTTGACCATCGAGTACACCCTGCTCAAGGACGTCAACGACCAGCCCCAGCACGCCACCGAGATGATCGAGCTGCTGCGCGACGTGCCGTGCAAGATCAATCTGATTCCCTTCAACCCGTTCCCGCATTCGGGCTACGAGCGGCCGAGCAACAACGCCATCCGCCGCTTCCAGGACCTGCTGCACCACGCCGGCTTCAACGTCACCACCCGCACCACGCGCGGTGAGGACATCGACGCGGCCTGTGGCCAGTTGGTCGGCCAGGTGATGGACCGCACCCGCCGCAGCGAGCGCTACATCGCCGTGCGCCAGGTGGCTGCCGACACCGAGCTGTCAGACAACGCCGCGCGTCACTGACGGACACCTCGCCCATGAGCCTGCGCGCCGTGCTGTCGATTCTTGGGTTTTCGCTGCTGGTCGGCTGCGTGTCGAGCGGCGCCGGCGACCCCCTGGCGACACGCGAAGGGCGCGAGCGGGCAGTTCATGCCTATGTGCAGCTGGGCCTGGGCTACCTTCAGCAAGGCCTCGCCGAGCAGGCCAAGGCGCCTCTGAGCCGCGCCCTGGCCATCGATGCTGAGAATGCCAACGCCCATGCCGCCCTGGCCCTGGTATTCCAGGCGCAGGGCGAGCCGACCCTGGCCCGCACGCATTTCGTCGAGGCCCTGAAGCAGCGGCCCGGCGACACTCGAATCCGCAATAACTACGGCTCGTTTCTCTACGCCCAAGGGGATTTTCGCCAGGCCGAGCAGATGTTTCGCCAAGCGGCCGGCGATACCCTGTATCCTCAGCGCTCGCGAATCTACGAGAACCTCGGCCTGACCGTACTCAGGCAGGGCGAGCGCCAGCAGGCGCAGGCGTATCTGCACAAAGCGCTGCAACTCGATCCCCGCCAGCCCAGAGCATTGTTGGAAATGGCTGAGTTGTCCTACGAAAACAGGCATTATGTGCCGGCTCGGGACTACTACCACCGTTTCGGCCAGCTGAGCGAGCCGGACGCCCGCAGCCTGCTGCTCGGCACACGCCTGGGCCGAGTGTTTAGCGAAGAGATCGATGCCGCCCAGTTGGGGCAGCAACTACAACGCCTTTATCCGGGTACGCCGGAATATCAGCAATACGTGTCGGAGCAACGATGAACGCCGTGCATCCCGAAGCAGCATCAGCGACTCACCAGCATCCTGGGGACACCTTGCGCCAGGCCCGTGAGCAGCGTGGCTGGTCGCAGACCGAGGTCGCGCGCAGGCTCAACCTGACGGTCACTTCGCTGAACAACCTTGAAACCGGCGCCTTCGACAAGTTGCCGGGGCACACCTTCGCCCGTGGCTACATCCGCGCCTACGCCAAGCTGATGGACATGGACCAGGCCCCTCTGGTCGCTGCGTTCGACCAGGTAACCGGTTCCAACGCCAAGGGCAGCGACGTGCATTCGCTGGGCCGCATCGAAGAGCCACGGCGTCTGTCGCAGAACATCCTGCGCGGCGTCAGCCTGCTGGTGCTGATCGCGGTGATCGGCGGCGGCTTCGTCTGGTGGCAGGACCAAGGCAGCCTGCGCGGCAAGGACCTGACCCAGATGGCGCTGGAGCACGTCGAAGTCGAAAGCGCCGACGGCACCACACAGATCCATGCGCTCGACGAGCCCGAAGACCAGGCCGTCTCCGCAGCGCAGCAGCCCGAATCGACCGAGTTGGCGCTGCAACCGGCGCCCAGCGAACAGACGGCGAGCGAAGCGACAGCGCCGGCCGCGACGCCAAGCCAGCCCGCCGCCACTCAAGCGCCGGTCGCCACTTCGACCGCGCCCAGCGCTACGCCGGCAGCGTCCGCCCAAGCCACACCCGTGACCGCAGCAGAGAACGCCGCTGCGGTGCCCGATGGCGCGGGCAAGATCGCCATGACCTTCGTGGCCGATTGCTGGACCCAGGTCACCGACGGTACCGGCAAGGTGCTGACCAGTTCGGTCAAGCGCAAGGGCGATACCCTCGAACTCAGCGGCAAGCCGCCGTTCGCCGTGCGCCTGGGCTTCGCCCGCGGCGCGCAGGTCAGCTACAACGGTCAGGCGGTCAACCTGGCACCGTTCACCAGTGGCGAGACCGCTCGCCTCAAGTTGGGACAGTAAGACATGCACGGTGAATCTCCGATCAAACGGCGCGAATCCCGGAAAATCTGGGTCGGCAACGTAGCGGTAGGCGGCGATGCGCCCATTGCCGTGCAAAGCATGACCAACACCGACACCAACGATGTCGCCGCCACCGTGGCGCAGATCCAGCGCCTGGTCGATGCCGGCGTGGACATCGTGCGGGTCTCGGTGCCGGACATGGACGCCGCCGAAGCCTTCGGCCGCATCAAGCAGCAGGTCAGCGTACCGCTGGTCGCCGACATCCACTTCGACTACCGCATCGCCTTGCGCGTAGCCGAACTGGGCGTCGATTGCCTGCGCATCAACCCAGGCAACATCGGCCGCGAAGACCGTGTCCGCGCCGTGGTCGACGCCGCCCGTGACCGTGGCATCCCGATCCGTATCGGCGTCAACGCAGGCTCCCTGGAAAAGGACTTGCAGAAGAAGTACGGCGAGCCGACCCCAGCGGCACTGGTCGAGTCGGCCCTGCGCCACGTCGAACACCTCGACCGTCTGGATTTCCAGGACTTCAAGGTCAGCGTCAAGGCTTCCGACGTGTTCATGGCCGTCGATGCCTACCGGCAGCTGGCCAAGCAGATCGTGCAACCCCTGCACCTGGGCATCACCGAAGCCGGTGGTCTGCGTTCGGGTACGGTGAAATCCGCCGTGGGCCTGGGTATGCTGCTGGCCGAAGGCATCGGCGACACCATTCGCATTTCCCTGGCGGCCGACCCGGTCGAGGAAGTGAAGGTCGGCTACGACATCCTCAAGTCCCTGCGCCTGCGTTCGCGTGGCATCAACTTCATCGCCTGCCCGAGCTGCTCGCGGCAGAACTTCGATGTGGTCAAGACCATGAACGACCTGGAAGGGCGACTGGAGGACCTGCTGGTGCCGATGGACGTCGCCGTGATCGGCTGCGTGGTCAATGGCCCGGGCGAAGCCAAGGAAGCCCATGTGGGGTTGACCGGCGGCACGCCGAACCTGGTGTACATCGACGGCAAGCCGTCGCAGAAGCTGGGCAACGACAACCTGGTCGATGAGCTGGAAAGGCTCATCCGTCAGAAAGCGGCCGAAAAGGCCGACGCCGACGCGGCACTGATCGCCCGTGGCTGAGAAACAGATTCGTAAGGACTTTCCGTGAGCAAATCGCTGCAAGCCATTCGTGGCATGAACGACATCCTGCCCGACCAGTCGCCGCTGTGGCGCTATTTCGAAGGCACCGTGGCCAGCCTGCTGGACGGCTATGGCTACAGCCAGATCCGCACGCCGATCGTCGAATTTACCGAGCTGTTCAAACGCTCGATCGGCGAAGTCACGGACATCGTCGAAAAAGAGATGTACACCTTCGAGGACCGCAACGGCGATTCGCTGACCCTGCGCCCCGAGGGCACCGCAGCCTGCGTGCGTGCGGTGCTCGAGCATGGCATCACCGGCAACGGCCAGGTGCAGAAGCTCTGGTACACCGGTCAGATGTTCCGTCATGAGCGTCCGCAGAAGGGGCGCTACCGGCAGTTCCACCAGATCGGCGTGGAGGTGTTCAACCTCGACGGGCCGGACGTCGACGCCGAGCTGATCATGCTCAGCTGGCGCCTGTGGGGGCAACTGGGCATCCGTGACGCGGTCACCCTGGAGCTCAACAGCCTGGGCACCAGCGAAGCGCGTGCCCGTTACCGCGATGCCTTGGTCGAATTTCTCTCGGCGCGTCTCGAACACCTGGACGAAGACAGCCAGCGCCGCCTCAAGAGCAACCCGCTGCGCGTGCTCGACAGCAAGGACGCTGGCACTCAGGCGGTATTGGTCGATGCGCCCAAGCTCGAGGACTACCTCGACGAGGAATCGCGCATCCACTTCGAAGGCTTGAAGGCGCGTCTGGACGCTGCAGGCATTCCCTTCGTCATCAACACCAAACTGGTGCGTGGCCTGGATTACTACAGCAAGACCGTCTTCGAATGGGTCACCGACAAGCTCGGCGCCCAGGGCACGGTCTGCGCCGGTGGCCGCTACGACGGCCTGGTCGAGCAGATGGGCGGCAAACCCACCCCCGGCGTCGGTTTCGCCATGGGTATCGAGCGCCTGATCCTGCTGCTGCAAACCCTCGACAAAGTCCCCGCCGCCATCAGCCGGCAGATCGACGTCTACCTGTGCGCCTTCGGCGAACAGGCGGAACTGGCCGGTCTGCGCCTGGCCGAGCGTCTGCGCGATCGCCTGCCGGCCCTGCGCCTGGCGGTCAATGCCGGCGGCGGTAGCTTCAAGAGCCAGTTCAAGAAAGCCGACAAGAGCGGTGCGCTGTTCGCGCTGATCCTGGGCGAAGACGAACTGGCCGGCGAGACCGTCGGTATCAAGCCCCTGCGTGGCCAGGGCGAACAACAGAACATTGCCTGGGATGCTCTGGCCGAGCACCTGCAAGCCGCCATCGCGCAAGCGTGACGCGGTTCAATAGCCGAATTGCTGAGAAGGAGTATTGGGGTGTCGAGTATCGATGATGAGGGCCTGGCTGGCGCCAAGGACTGGTGGAACCGCAACGGCAAGCCGCTGCTCACCGGTGCCTTGCTCGCCGCTGCCGTGGTGATGGGCTGGCAGGCCTGGCACAAGTACCAGACCAACCAGTCCCAGGGGGCTTCGAGCCTGTACCAGGCGCTGCTGGAAACCACCCTGACGCCGACCGGCACACCGGACACGGCCAAGGTGGCGGAACTGGCCGGCAAGCTCAAGAGCGACTTCGGTGGCACGCCATACGCGCAATACGGCAGCCTGTTCGTGGCCAAGGTCGCGGTCGAAAGCGGCAAGCTCGACGACGCTGCCGCCGAACTCAAAGGCGTGATGGACAAGCCGGCCGACGCCACCCTGGGCGAGATTTCCCGTCAGCGTCTGGCCCGTGTGCTGGCCGCGCAGGACAAAGCCGAAGAAGCCCTCAAGCTGCTCGACGGCGACGCCGAGAAAGCCTTCCTCGCCAGCCGCGAGGAGCTCAAGGGTGACTTGCTGGTACAACTGGGGCGTGCCGACGATGCGCACGGCGCCTACGAAAAGGCCAAGGCCGCGCTGTCCGATGACGCCGCGACCGGTGGACTGCAATTGAAGCTGGACGACTTGGCCAAAGGGGACGCGTGACGTGATCGGTTGGAAACAAGCAGCAGTGCTGGCCCTGGCCGTTTTGGCCGCAGGTTGCAGCAGCAACGGCAAAAAAGAACTGCCACCGGCCGAATTGACCCAGTTCAAGGAGGAAGTGGCGCTCAAGAAACTCTGGAGCCGTTCGATCGGCGACGGTCAGGGCGAGAAATACAACCTGCTGGTGCCGGCGATCGAGAACGACCGCATCTTCGCCTCCGATGTGAACGGCGAGGTGTACGCACTCAACCGTCGCACCGGCGACGTGGTCTGGGAGAAGGACCTCGACCTGCCCGTCTCGGGCGCGGTGGGCGTGGGCTATGGCCTGCTGACCCTCGGCACCCTCAAGGGCGAAGTGATCGCCCTGGACTCGAGCACCGGCGCCGAGCGCTGGCGCTCGCGGGTGAACAGCGAAGTGCTGGCGCCCCCTGCCAACAACGGTGACGTGGTCGTGGTGCAGACCCAGGACGATCGCCTGATCGGCCTGGACGCCGCCACTGGCGAGCGTCGCTGGATCTACGAAAGCTCGCCGGCCGTACTGACCCTGCGTGGCACCGGTGCGCCGGTCGTCACCAACCGTCTGGCCATCGCCGGCCTGTCGACCGGTAAGGTCGTGGCCGTGGACATCCAGAACGGCGTGCCGGTCTGGGAAAGCCGCGTGGCCGTGCCGCAAGGCCGTTCCGAGCTCGAGCGCGTGGTGGACATCGACGGCGGCTTGCTGCTGTCCGGTGGCACCTTGTACGTCAGCACCTATCAGGGCCGCGTAGCGGGTCTGGACGTGGAAAGCGGCCGTGTGCTGTGGCAGCGCGACGCTTCCAGCTACGTGGGTGTGGCCCAGGGCTTCGGCAACGTCTATGTGAGCGAAGCCTCGGGCACCGTGGAAAGCGTCGACGAGCGTTCTTCCAGTGCCTTGTGGAGCAACGACAGCATGGCGCGTCGTCAGCTCTCGGCGCCGGAAGTGTTCTCCAGCTACGTGGCCGTGGGCGATTTCGAAGGCTATCTGCACCTGCTCAGCCAGGTCGACGGCCGTTTCGTCGGCCGTGAGCGGATCGACAGCGATGGCCTGCGCGCCCGGCCCCTGGTGGTCGACGACACCATCTATGTCTTCGGCAACAGCGGCAAGCTCGAGGCACTGACCCTGCGCTGACGCTATGCTCAGGGTCTTGCCGACCTTGAGCCGCGGCGCCTACGACGCCGCACGAACTCCGGCCGCTGCCCTGCAGCGGCCTTTGCATTTTCAAGAATTCACCAGTGGAGAGCCGCATGGTTCCCGTAATCGCCTTGGTAGGGCGGCCGAACGTCGGCAAGTCCACCATGTTCAACCGCCTGACCAAGACCCGCGACGCCATCGTCGGCGACCTGTCGGGTCTGACCCGCGACCGCCAGTACGGCGATGCCAGCTGGCAGGGTCGCTCCTACATCCTGGTCGACACCGGTGGCATCACCGGCGACGAAGTCGGCATGGACGAAAAGATGGCCGAGCAATCGCTGATGGCCATCGAGGAAGCCGACTATGTGCTGTTCCTGGTCGATGCCCGTGCCGGCATGACCGCAGCCGACCAGATGATTGCCGAGCACCTGCGCAAGCGCAACAAATCCGCCGTGCTGGTCGCCAACAAGATCGACAACATCGATGCCGACGTCGCCCGCGCCGAGTTCTCGCCGCTGGGCATGGGCAACGCGGTACCCGTGGCCGGCGCCCAGGGGCGTGGCATCAATGCGCTGATGGAATCGGTGCTCGGCCACATCCCACGTGATGCCGAGGAGGAAGCGCTGGACGCCGACGTCGCCGAAGGCGAAGAAGCGGTGCGCATTCCCGGACCGAGCGAAAAGGATGGCATCAAGATCGCCATCATCGGGCGCCCCAACGTCGGCAAGTCGACCCTGGTCAACCGCATGCTCGGCGAAGAGCGCGTGGTGGTCTACGACGAGCCCGGCACCACCCGTGACAGCATCTACATCCCCTTCGAACGTGATGGCGAGAAGTACACCTTCATCGACACCGCCGGGGTGCGTCGCCGCGGCAAGATCCACGAGGAAGTCGAGAAGTTCTCGGTGGTCAAGACGCTGCAGGCGATCAAGGACGCCAACGTCGTGGTCTTCGTCATGGACGCCCGCGAAGGCGTGGTCGACCACGACCTCAACCTGCTGGGCTTCGCCCTGGAAGCGGGCCGCGCCATCGTCATCGCCCTGAACAAGTGGGACGGCATGCAGCCGGGCGAACGCGACTATGTGAAGACCGAACTGGAACGCCGGTTGTTCTTCGTCGATTTCGCCGACATCCACTTCATCTCGGCGCTGCACGGCACCGGCGTGGGCAACCTGTACAAGTCGGTGCAGGCCGCATTCAAGTCGGCCGTGACCCGCTGGCCCACCAGCCGTCTGACGCAGATCCTCGAAGACGCCGTCAGCGAGCACCAGCCACCGCTGGTCAACGGCCGGCGCATCAAGCTGCGCTATGCCCACTTGGGTGGCGCCAACCCGCCGCTGATCGTGATCCACGGCAACCAGACCGAGAAGATCCCGCGCTCGTATTCGCGCTACCTGGAAAACACCTACCGGCGCGTGCTCAAGCTGGTCGGCACGCCGATCCGCATCGAGTACAAGGGCGGCGAAAACCCCTTCGAGGGCAAGAAGAACACCCTCACCGATCGCCAGGTCAACAAGAAGCGCCGCTTGATGTCGCACCACAAGAAGGCCGAGAAGAAGCGCCGCGACAAGCGCTGATCGACGAACAGCGGCCATTGGTAAGAAAGCGGTATGGGGTGACCCATGCCGCTTTTTCTTATGGCCCAGAGCTTGTAGCTTATAGCCCTCGCACCTGTAGGAAGAGGGCTACATGATCCGCAGCAAGCTGCCCCACGTCGGCACCAACATCTTCACCACCATGTCGCAGTTGGCGGCGCAGACCGGTGCGCTGAACCTGTCCCAGGGTTTTCCCGACTTCACCGCACCGCAGCCCTTGCTCGAGGCAGTGGGCCGCCACGTCGGCGCCGGCCATAACCAGTACGCGCCCATGATCGGGCTGGCGGCCTTGCGCGAGCAGGTGGCCAGCAAGGTGGCGCGGTTGTATGGCGCCAAGGTCGATCCCGAGCTGGAGGTGACCATCACCCCTGGCGCCACCGAGGCGATCTTCTGCGCGATCCAGGCGGTGATCCAACCCGGTGACGAGGCCATCATCTTCGACCCGTGCTACGACGCCTACGACCCGGCCGTGACCCTGGCCGGTGGGCGCTGCGTGCACGTGCAACTGAGCGATGGCGATTTCGCCATCGATTGGCAAGCCTTCAGCGACGCGCTGACGCCGCGCACGCGACTGGTGGTGCTCAACTCGCCGCACAACCCCAGCGGCGCCCTGATCACTCGCGCCGACCTGGACCGGCTGGCGCAGCTGGTGGCCGAGCGCGACCTTTACCTGATCAGCGACGAAGTCTACGAACACCTGGTCTATGACGGCGCCCAGCACGCCAGCGTGTTGGCCCATGAGCAGTTGTACGCGCGCACCTTCGTGGTCAGCTCGTTCGGCAAGACCTACCACGTCACCGGCTGGAAGGTCGGCTACGTGGTCGCGCCACCGGCCCTGAGCCGCGAGCTGCGCAAAGTACACCAATACGTCAACTTCTGCGCCGTGACGCCTTTGCAGCACGCGCTGGCCGAATTCATGGCCGCGCATCCCGAGCACATCGACGAGCTGCCGGCCTTCTACCAGAACAAGCGCGACGTGTTCTGCAGCCTGCTGCAAGGCTCGCGCCTGCGCTTTATCCCCACCCCGAGCACCTACTTCCAACTGGTCGACTACTCGGCGATCCGCCCGGACCTCGACGATCAGGAAATGGCCGTGTGGCTGACCCGCGAGCACGCAGTGGCGAGCATTCCGGTCTCGGTGTTCTACCAGCAACCCATCGCCGGGCAGCGTCTGCTGCGCCTGTGCTTCGCCAAACGTGAGGAAACGCTGCAGCACGCGGCGGAGAAACTATGCGCGATCTGAGCCAACTGCCCGACCTGACCCTCGCCCTGGTGCAGACCGAACTGGCCTGGCAGGACCGTCAGGCCAACTACGACCATTTCGAAACGCTGCTGGAGCAAGCGGCCGGTGCCGACCTGGTCGTGCTGCCGGAGATGTTCACCACCGGGTTTTCCATGGAGTCCGAGCGCCTGGCCGAAGCCGAGAACGGTCCGACCAGCAAGTGGCTCAAGGCCCAGGCCAAGAAGCTCGGCGCGGTGGTGACCGGCAGCGTGATCGTCCGCGCCGCCGACGGCAGCCACCGCAACCGCCTGCTGTGGGCGCGGCCAGACGGCGAGGTGCTGCACTATGACAAGCGCCACCTGTTCCGCATGGCCGGCGAGCACAAGCACTACACCCCCGGTGAGCGCCAGGTGCAGTTCGAGCTCAACGGCTGGCGCATTCGCCCGCTGATCTGCTACGACCTGCGCTTCCCGGTGTGGAGCCGTGACGCTGCCGACACCGACCTGCTGCTCTATACGGCCAACTGGCCGGCCGCTCGCCGCTTGCACTGGAATCGCTTGCTGCCGGCGCGCGCCATCGAAAACCTGTGCTTCGTCGCTGCGGTCAACCGCGTGGGTACGGACGGCAAAGGTTTCGGCTATAGCGGCGACAGCCAGGTGCTGGACTACCACGGTGAAAGCCTGCTCAGCGCAGGCGAGGCCGACGGCGTGTTCACCGTGCAACTGCGCGCGACGGAGCTGGCCGCCTACCGCGCACGCTTCCCCGCCAACCTGGATGCCGACGGCTTCCAGCTGGAGTACTGAGCGTCAAGGGGGGCTGGAGACCGATCCTGAGCGAAAAGGCCGCTGCTCGAGACCTTGTGGAGCCTGAGGCAGGTGTACAATCGGCACTTTTCGCCAGCCGTGGAGCGCCGTCGTGGCCCGTAGAGTCTTTTCCCAGTTCGAAGCCGTTTCCGCCATGGTGCCCGCTGAAGGCGGCGGGTACCATGCAGCGATTGCCGTGAAGCACTTGGTGGAAGGCGGCGCGCCGCGCTTTCACAAAGTGCTCGACGGCCAGCATTTCACCAGCGCCGTGGCCGCCGACGCCGCCGCCAGCGCCGAACTCGAGCGCCTCGTAGACGTCAGCGCAGACGCCGAGCTGGTCTGGTGATCAGCTTTCCACCTGCGGCCGGCTCATCTTGAACAGGTTGCCCAACTCGAAGTAGTCCGCCGGTCCCCCACCGCGCAGGATCGGCTCGCCCGCCGCCGTGTCGTAGATGCCGTCTTTCAGCAAATGCTCGGCGATGTGCACCGCCACCACTTCACCCAGAATCAACCAACTCGGCACCAGCGCCTGATCGGCGCGCTTGAGCTGGACGATCTGCGTGACTTTGCATTCGAACGACACCGGGCTCTCGCCCACCCGCGGCGTCTGGATGATGCGCGACGGCGCTGGCGTCAGCCCGCTCAGTTGGAACTCGTCGACGTCCGCCGCCACTGCCGCGCAACTCTGGTTCATCGCCTCGGCCAGAGGTTTGGTGGCCAGATTCCAGACGAATTCGCCGGTCTGCTCGATGTTGTTCAGGCTGTCCTTGCGCCCGACGCTGCAGAAACCCACGATCGGCGGAATGTAGTTGAAGGCGTTGAAGAAGCTGTAGGGCGCGAGATTCAGCCGGCCTTGCGCGTCCTGCGAGGAAATCCAGCCGATGGGCCGCGGCCCGACGATGGCGTTGAACGGATCGTGGGGCAGGCCATGGCCTTTGGCGGGTTCGTAGAAATGCATGGGGTGCAGCCTTGTGCGGGGGATGGGCTGTCTAGTGTGCCAAGGCTGGGCGTGGCTGCAAGTGCTCACTGATAGGACTTGGGGCTGAGTTTGCAGGTGTGGTGAGCCGATTAATCCACGTATTCGGCTCACCAAATGAGCCGAATACGTGGATTAATCGGCTCACGGCTGTTCTTCAAAGCATGAAAAAGGGCGCCCCGTCAGCCGAGGCGCCCTTCGTCTTTTGCGGACTGCATCGCTGCAGGCACGGCATCCAGCCACCGCGCCCACGCACCACAACGTCAGTCGGTAGTGATCCGCGAATGCTTGCGCGTGTCCTTCATGGTCGCGTACACCAGCAGCGAACACGCGATGCAGGCGGTGACGTACCAGTAGTAGCCCGTTTCCATACCCGCGCTCTTGAACCACAGCGCCACGTATTCGGCCGTGCCGCCGAACACCGACACGGTCAGCGCGTAAGGCAGACCCACGCCCAGGGCACGGATTTCGGTGGGGAACAGTTCGGCTTTGACCACGGCGTTGATCGAGGTGTAGCCACTGACGATGATCAGCGCCGCCATGATCAGGAAGAACGCACCCCACCAGCTCTGGATGGTGTGCAGGGTGGTCAGGATCGGCACGGTGAAGACCGTGCCCAATACGCCGAAGGCGATCAGGATCGGGCGTCGGCCGATCTTGTCCGACAGCGCGCCGATCACCGGTTGCAGGCACATGAACAGGAACAGCGTGGCCGCCGAGATGGTGGTCGAATCGCTGATGCTCATGCCCACCGTATTGACCAGGTATTTCTGCATATAAGTGGTGTAGGTGTAGAAGGCCAGGGTACCGCCCATGGTCAGGCCGACCACGGTCAGCAGTTCCTTGGGATGGCGCAGCAGGGTGCGCATCAGGCTTTCCTTGGCTTTTTCCTTCTTGGTGAACGATGCGGTTTCTTCCATGCCACGACGCAGCCACAGCGCCACTACCGCACACAGCGCGCCGATCACGAAGGGCACGCGCCAGCCCCAGGCGTACAGCTCTTCGGTGGTCAGGGTGTTCTGCAGGATGATCAGCACGGCCAGGGCGATGAGCTGCCCGGAAATCAGCGTCACGTACTGGAAGCTGGAGAAGAAGCCACGGCGTTCTTTGCTGGCCATCTCGCTGAGGTAGGTGGCCGAAGTACCGTACTCACCGCCCACCGACAGCCCTTGCATCAAGCGCGCGACCACCAGCAGCACCGGCGCCGCCACGCCGATGGTTTCGTAGCCCGGGGTCAGGGCGATCACCAGCGAGCCGGCGCACATCAGCAGCACCGAGGCCATCAACGCCGCCTTGCGGCCCTTGCGGTCGGCGTACAAGCCCATCAGCCAGCCGCCGATCGGGCGCATGAGGAAGCCCACGGCGAAGATCGCGGCGGTGTTGAGCAGTTGTGCGGTGGTGTCGCCGGCGGGGAAGAAAGCCTTGGCGAAGTACAGCGAGAATGCGGCGTAGACGTACCAGTCGTACCATTCGACCATGTTGCCGATCGAGCCGCTGAAGATCGATTTGAGCCGGCTGGAGGTGCTGCGAACAGCAGGCGCGGGCGCCGCCCCGCCTGGCAGGGAAGTGGTGTTATCCATCAGGGATACCTTCTCATTGTTTTTTTAGGGCCCGCCATGGCAGGCAGGCCCAGACGATTGCAGAAGGTGTGCCAATCGGGTGCAGAGCGAATCGAAAGGGTGCAAGCGCTGTATCTGGAATGGGTCGCAAGTGCTGGTTTAGCGGGGTTGCGCAACAAAAGACGCACAATCGGATCGGCTTGCACAGCTGCGGGCAGCACGGGCCACCCATCGAGCGTGAGCGGAAATCCGCCTATCTGCGCCAGTCGGTGGGCAAGATTCCGCCTATCCGCGTTCGACGAAATCCTCACGTGACAAGCCGTGGCGCTGCATCTTTTCGTTGAGCGTGCGCCGTGGCAGTTGCAATGCTTCCATCACCGCTTTGATCTCACCTCGGTGCTGACGCAGTGCTGCACGCAGGCACTGCGCTTCGAACGCTTCGAGCTGTTCGGCCAACGACGGGCTGCCGCCATCGGCCTGGGCGTCGGGCGCATCGAGGCCCAGTGCATGGCGCTCGGCGGCGTTGGCCAGCTCGCGCACGTTGCCGGGCCAGTCGTGGGCCAGCAGTTGCGTCAGTTGCAGGGCCGACAGCGGCGCGGCCTGACGGCCCAGGCGCTCGGCGCAATGGCGGGCGAAGTGCTCGAACAGCAGCGGAATGTCCTCGCGCCGCTCGCGCAGGGGCGCCAAGCGCAACTCGGCGACGTTCAGGCGATAGGCGAGGTCTTCACGGAAGCGCCCGGCGCGAGCCTCTTCGAGCAGATCGGGCTTGGTCGCGGCGATCACCCGCACATCGACGCTGATGCTCTGGTTGGCGCCCAGGCGCTCGAGCTTCTGTTCCTGGATCACCCTCAGCAGCTTGGCCTGCTGGGCCAGCGGCATGCTTTCGATCTCGTCGAGGAACAGCGTGCCACCATGGGCGTATTCGAGCTTGCCGATGCGTTTGCCCTGGGCGCCGGTGAAGGCGCCGCTCTCGTGGCCGAACAGCTCGGCCTCGAACAGGGCTTCGGGAATCGCCGCGCAGTTGAGGGCGACGAAGGGTTTGCCGGCCCGCGGCCCGTAGTCGTGCAGGCAGCGCGCCACACGCTCCTTGCCGCTGCCGGTCTCGCCACGGATCAGCACGTTGACCGGCAATGCGGCCAGCTCCAGTACCTGTCGACGCAATTGCTGCAGGCCGTGCGACATGCCCAGCAAGGTGCCTTCCAGGCGCGACTTGAGGTCGGCCTGCTCGTGCAGGCGCCGGTTCTCCAGCACCAGTTGGCGTTTTTCCAGGGCGCGGCGCAGGCTGCCGAGCAGGTGTTGCGGCGTGAAGGGCTTTTCCAGGAAGTCGTAGGCGCCGCGGCGCATCGCATCGACCGCCATCGGCACGTCGCCATGCCCGGTAAGCAGGATCACCGGCAGGTCGGCGTCACGCTGCTGCAACTGTTCGAGCAGTTGCAGGCCGTCCATGCCCGGCATGCGCACATCGCTGATCACCACGCCTGGAAAGTGCGCGGGCAACTGCGCCAGGCAGGTTTCGGCGCGATCGTGCAACTGTACGTCGAAGCCCGACAGGCTCAGCCATTGTTCGATGGCCGTGCGGATGCTCGCTTCATCGTCGATGACCATCACCGAATTCAACATACAGGCTCCAGATCGCAGGGCAGGGAAAGGGTGAAGCAGGCGCCGCCAGCCAGGTTCTCGACCCGCAGCTGGCCACCGGCCTCGTGCACGATACCGTAGGAAATGGCCAGGCCCAGCCCCAGCCCGTCGCCCACGGGCTTGGTGGTGAAGAAGGGGTCGAAGACCTTGGGCAGGTCGGCCGCGGCGATACCGCCACCCGAATCGGTCACGCTCAGGCGCCAATCGGGGCCGGCGTGCTCGATGCGGATCTCCAGGCGCTTGAAGCGCTTGTCGGCCATGGCGTCCAGAGCGTTGTGCAGCAGGTTGATCAGGACCTGCTCCAGGCGGATGGCGTCGCCGCGCACCCAGGCCGGGCGCGCCAGGTACAGGGCCAGGTCGATGCCGTCGTTGCGCAGGCGGGTGTCGAGCAGTTGCAGGGACTGGTCGACCACGCCGGCCAGGTCCAAACGCTCGCGCAAGCCGCCGGGGCTGTTGCGGGCGAAGGTCTTCAGGTGGCCGGTGAGCGCAGCCATGCGCGCGAGCATCTGCTCCAGCGGCTCCAGGGCCTGGCGGGCCTGGTCGACACGGCCATGGTCGAGCAGCAGGCGCAGGGTTTCCAGTTGCATGCGCTGGGTGGTCAGCGGCTGGTTGATCTCATGGGCCAGGGCCGCCGACATCTGCCCCAGCGCCGCCAGCTTGGCGCTCTGCACCAGACCTTCCTGGGCGGTGCGCAGCTCGCGGGTGCGTTGCTCCACCTCGCGCTCCAGCGCTTCGCGGCTGCGCTGACGCAGACGCGCCAAGCGCAGGCGCTGGCTGACGAACAGTGCGGCGAACACCAGGCTCAGCCACACAGCCGCCGCGCCCAAGGCGGCGTTGCGGCCGTCCTCGCCCAGTTGCGGCTGGCGCAGCAGGTGCAAGGTCCAGCCTTCGCTGTCCAGCGGCAGGCTTTCCCACAGATAGTCGCGGCTGCCTTGCGGGCCTTGCACGCGGCTCAAGCGGCTGTGTTCGGTGAAGCGGGTCAGCACCTGGTGTTGCAGCGGGCGCAGCGGCTGCTTGTCGTACTGCCGGGTCTCGGCGAGTTCGGCGCGGTCGTCGCGGTTGAGCGAGCGCAGTTCGCGGTAGCGCCAGCCCTCCTGGTTGGCGATGAAGATGATGCCGCGCGCATCGCTGACCAGTACCACGTCGTTGCCCTGGCGCCAGTCGCGCTCCAGCTCGGGGAACTCCAGCTTGACCACCATCGCACCCAGAAAGCGCTCGTGCTCGTCGCTCACTGCGCTGGAGAGGAAATAGCCCGGCACGCCGCTGGTCACGCCCACGGCGAAAAAGCGCCCGGTGCCTTCGCTACGGGTCTGCTTGAAATACGGACGGAAGCCGTAGTTGGAACCGACGTAGCTGGTCGGCAGGCGCCAGTTGCTGGCGGCTACGGCCAGGCCGGTGTGGTCGAGCAATTCCAGGGTCGAGGACTGTGCCGCGCCGTTGATGCGTTCGAGCTTGCGGTTGAGCGCCTCTTGCGCCGCCCCCTCGACCGGCCCGCGCAGGGCGGCGATCAATTCCGGGTCCAGAGCGAGCACGGCGGGCAGGGCGCGATAACGCTCGATCAAAGTGTGCAGGGAAGTGGCGTACAGGCTCAGCTGCTCGCTGGCGCGCGCGGCGTCGGCGCGCATCGCATCGCGCTGGGCATGCTGCATGGCCCAGCCAGCGCTGAGAACGGTGCCGGCGACGATGGTCAGAATCATCAGCCCCAGACGCAGGGCGCGGTAGGACAGTGGCATGGGGCGGTCCCCTGGAAGAAGGTAGCCGGGCATGGCTCGAACTCGAGGCGCCGCGGCGGCGGCGCCCCGCGCTGCGGTCAGCGTAGCTCGAACGACTGCTGCTGCACGTCCTGGGAATCCAACCCCACTTGCACGTTGAAGGTGCCCGCTTCGGCCACATGTTGCAGTTGGGCGTTGTAGAACTTCAGGTCGTCCTCGCCCAGTTCGAAGGCGACGGTGCGCGATTCGTCGGCTTTGAGCATCAGCTTCTCGAAGCGCTTGAGTTCCTTCACCGGCCGGCTCATGGAACCGGTCACGTCCTGCAGATAGAGCTGCACCACGGTCTCGCCGTCGCGCTTGCCGGTATTGCGCACCGTGACCTTGGCCTGCAGCGTTTCGCCGCGCTGCAGGTGCTTGCTCGACAGGCTCAGGTCCGACAACGCGAAGCTGCTGTAGCTCAGGCCGTAGCCGAAGGGGTACAGCGGACCGTTGGGTTCTTCGAAGTATTGCGAGGTGTAGTTGCCGGGCTGCCCTGGGGTGAACGGGCGGCCGATGCTCAGGTGGTTGTAGTACATCGGAATCTGCCCCACCGAGCGCGGGAAGGTGATCGGCAGCTTGCCCGAAGGGTTGTAGTCGCCGAACAGCACGTCGGCGATGGCGTTGCCGCCTTCGGTGCCGCTGAACCAGGTCTCCAGGATGGCATCGGCCTGCTCGCGTTCCCAGGCGATGGACAGCGGGCGGCCGTTCATCAGCACCAGCACCAGGGGCTTGCCTGTGGCTTTCAAAGCCTTGATCAGCTCGCGCTGGCTGGCCGGGATTTCCAGGGTGGTGCGGCTCGACGACTCATGCGACATCCCGCGTGATTCACCGACCACCGCCACCACCACGTCGGCCTGCTGAGCGGCCTTGACCGCCTCGTCGATCAGCACCGCGGGCGGGCGCGGATCGTCGACGATTTCCGGGGCATCGAAGTTGAGGAAGTTGAGGTAGTCGAGAATCGCCTTGTCGCCGGTGACGTTGGCGCCCTTGGCGTAGACCAGCTTGCCCCGGCCGTCGAGCGCCCGGCGCAGACCTTCGCGTACTGTCACCGAATGCTGCGGCCGGCCATCGGCGGCCCAGCTGCCCATCATGTCGATGGGCGCGTCGGCCAGCGGGCCGACCACGGCGATGGCGGCGGATTTACTCAGCGGCAGGGTCTGCCCGCGGTTCTCCAGCAGCACCAGGCTGCGCTTGGCCACGTCGCGGGCGGCGTCGCGGTGCAGGCGCGATTCGGCATAGGTGTCCTGCACATCGTCTTCGGGCTTGCCGATGCGCACGTAAGGGTCTTTGAACAGGCCCATTTCGTATTTGGCGCCGAGCACTTCACGCACCGCCTGGTCGAGTTCGGCCTGGCTCACTTCGCCGGACTCGAGCAGCCCCGGCAGTTCCTCGCCGTAGAGCGAGTCGTTCATGCTCATGTCGATCCCGGCCTTGATCGCCAACTTGGCCGCCTCGCGACCGTCGCGGGCCACGCCGTGACGGATCAGCTCCTGGATCGCGCCGTGGTCACTGATGGTCACGCCCTTGAAGCCCCAGTCCTTGCGCAGCAGGTCGTTCATCAACCAGGTGTTGGCCGTGGCCGGCACGCCGTTGATCGAGTTCAGCGCGACCATCACGCCACCGGCGCCGGCATCGATGCCGGCGCGGTAGGGCGGCAGGTAGTCGTTGTACATCTTCGGCAGGCTCATATCGACCGTGTTGTAGTCGCGCCCGCCCTCCACCGCGCCGTACAGGGCGAAGTGCTTGACGATGGCCAGGATGCTGTCGCGCTCGGCCGGGCTCTTGCCCTGGAAGGCGCGGACCATCGTTTCGCCGATGCGCGAGGTGAGGTAGGTGTCTTCGCCGAAGCCTTCGCTGGTGCGGCCCCAACGCGGGTCGCGGGCGATGTCGACCATGGGCGCGAAGGTCATGTCCAGGGCGTCGGCCGAGGCTTCGATGGCCGAGGTACGGCCGACCTGGGCGATGGCCGCCAAGTCCCAGCTCGAGGCCAGGCCCAGGCTGATGGGAAAGAGGGTGCGCTCGCCGTGCACGGTGTCGTAGGCGAAGAACATCGGGATCTTCAGCCGGCTGCGCATGGCCGCGTCCTGCATGGGACGGTTTTCGGCGGCGGTGCGCGAGTTGAAGGTGCCGCCGATGCGGCCGGCGGCGATTTCCTCGCGGATCTTCTGCGCGGTCATTTCCGGGCCGATGCTGATCAGGCGCAACTGGCCGATTTTTTCGGCCTGGTTCATCTGCCCCAGCAGGTGGTCGATGAAGGCCTGCTTGTCTTGCAGGGCGGGAGCGGCGTCGGCGGCGAGCGCCGCCTGACTGGCAAGGGCGAAAGCCAAGCCCAGCAAAGGCAATTTCATGGTCGATTCCATAGTAATGCAGGCCGTCTCCAGGGGAGTACGGACAACCTAAGTGTTCGGGCGGCTATTGTTGTACAGTGCGTCGGGCCACGGCATGCCGGTCTGCCGATGGCTGGCGCCGAATTATGCCTGATAATGGCCGCGGCTCCAGAACCACGATGCACCCATAACTATAAGAAGCCACCGAGACCCAGGGCATGACCTCGCTCACCCCGTTGCAACAGCGCCAGATCGTCGAGGCCGTCGCCAGCGCCGAGCGGCGCACGGCCGTCACCTTGCGTGTGGTGCTGGCACGCCGTATCGACGACTACCCTTATCTGCCGCTGTTCTGGGCCGCCTTGCTGGCCTTGGCCATGCCCTGGGCGTTGCAGACGGCCTTGGGTTGGCACCTGGGCCGCATGCTGTTGCTGCTGCATGGCTTGTCATTCATCGGCCTGTGTCTGCTGCTGCGCCATCCGCGCCTGAGCGGCTGGCTGGTGCCGCCTGTGGTGCGGCGGCGGCAGGCGGCGCGGCTGGCAAGAAGACACTTCGAGCTGCTTGGCATGCAGGATGGGCTGTTGATCTTCGTCTGCGAGGCCGAGCGCTACGTGCAGATCCTCCACGCGGCCGCGCGTGCGCCGGCTGTTGCGGCGAACGAGCGGCAGGCCATCGAACGTCGTCTGCGTGCGGACCTTACCCAGAGGCAGCTGTTGCCCGGGTTGCTGCTGGCCATCGAGCGTTGCGCCGATCTGCTCGAAGCGCTGGCGCCGGAAAGCGAATCCGTAGCGCCAGCCCAGCGCCTGCTAGCGCAGCGCCTGGTAGCCCAGCGCCTGGTAGCCCAGCGCCTGGTCCTGCTCGATTGACCGCGCCCATCGCCTGCTGCTTCGCCTACTTGCGCCGGCCACGTAGAATGCGCGCCACTGCGCCCCGCGCTCCCGCATTTCGAGGCACCTGCTGTCCATGTCCGTTACCGCTCCCACCGCTGCCGCGTCCGATGCGCGCAGCCAGTTTCTCGCCCTGCTCGACCGGGCACTGGCCGACAACACCCTGAGCAAGCTGGTGCTGGCCCGGCATGTCGGCAGCGATGCCAGCTTGCAGCGGATCATCGCCAAACCGGTACTGATCAAGGGTCAGCCGCACCTCTCGCTGGTGTACCGGCACCAGACCCGCGACCTCACCCGCAACCTGCCGCTGGCCGACGTCCCGGCGCTGGCCGCCGAGCTGCTGCCCGCCGCCTTTCGCAATGCCCACCTGTTCGACGCCGACGGCGAGGTGCAGCTGACCTTCAGCAAGAAGGGCAAGGCCATGCTACAACGCCATGGCGTCCAGGCCCCGCGTGAGGTCGCCGGCAGCAGCGGTCACGACCGCGAGAAGAAGCGTCACCTGGCGCTGTCGCGGCCTTTCCTGCGCGACCTGGGTGTGACCGATGGACAGGGCGCCTTGATCCCGTCGATGTCGCGCAAGTGGAAGCAGATCAACAAGTTCATCGAAGTCTTCGAGCACGCCCTGGCCAGCGCGCCGCTGCCGGCCGAACGGCCGTTGCGGGTGGCCGACTTCGGTTCGGGCAAGGGTTACCTGACCTTCGCCATGCACGACTACCTGTGCAACAGTCTGGGCCGCGAAGCGCAGGTGACCGGCGTCGAGCTGCGCCCGGACATGGTCGAGCTGTGCAACGCCGCCGCCTTGCGCCTGGAGCACCCCGGCCTGCACTTCGAATGTGGCGATGTGCGCAGCGTCGTACCGGATGCCATCGAAGTGATGATCGCCTTGCACGCCTGTGACGTCGCCACCGACTACGCCATCCACACCGGCATCCGCTGCCAGGCGGCGATCATCATGTGCTCGCCGTGCTGCCACAAGCAGCTGCGCCCGCAACTGCGCAGCCCCGACATGTTGCAGCCGATGCTGCAATACGGCCTGCACCAGGGCCAACAGGCCGAGATGCTCACCGACAGCCTGCGCGCGCTGTACCTGGAAGCCTGCGGCTACGAGGCCAAGGTGTTCGAGTTCGTTTCCCTGGAGCACACCAGCAAGAACAAGATGGTCCTGGCCGTGAAGCGCGAGAGGCCGCTGCCGAACGAGGAGCTGCTGGCGCGCATCGCGCAGTTGAAGGCGTTCTATTCGATCACCGAGCACTGCCTGGAAACCTTGCTGCGCGCCGACGGCCTGCTGCCGGCGCATTGAGCTCGCTCAGCGCCGACGCAGGTGCTTGGGTGGCTCGATGGCCAGGCCGGGCGCCGCCAACGGGTGGCTGCTGGCGTCGAAGAAGTCCAGCGCGGTGCCCGACAGGTCGCCCAGCCGCTCGCCGAAATGCCGCTGCTGGTTGAGCACCGAGGCCTCCCCCAATGGCCGAATCGCCACGGCGATGCGCGCCGGACGCGCTTGGCGCAGGGCCTCGAGCAGATGCCCGTCGCTGTCGTCCAGGTGCTGGCCGAGAAGGCACAGGTTGCCGCCTTCGGCGGCCAGTTGCGCCAGGCACCATGACAAGTAGTCGCTGCCGCGGATGGCCTGCAGCTTGTGCGCACTGGGCGCTTCGTTGACGAACAGCGGCACTTCGCCCGGCACGTTCACCGCCGCGCCGTCGAGCAGTTCGCGGCCCTCGGCGGCGCGCAGGCGCGTGGTGCCGTCGGCCTGGCGCAACAGATGCAGGCCGCCGTGCAGGTGCAGCACGCGGGTACCGTCGACTTGCGTGCGGCGCACATCGAAGAAACCCTGTTCGTCGAACAGCGCCGCGAAGCCCTCGGGCTGGTGCTGCACGGCCCAGGGCAGGATCAGGTCGTAGTTGCTGGTGTACACGCTGCGGTAGCGGCGCAGCTCTGCGTTGATCTGCGCCAGCGTGCCGTCCGGCACCAGGCTCAGCGGCACGTGCACGGCGCGGATGGCATGGATCAGCGCCTGTTTGATCGAGTAATAGCGGTTGAGCGGTGCGGTGGAATTGATGGCCAGGGCGGCATTGGCGCGCACGGTGGTGTTCAGCGCGCTCAGCACCGGCTCGAACAGCTCCGTGCCCAGGGCCCTGAACAGCGCCTGGTCGCTGATGCCCAGCGCCTTGTGGCGTACCTGCTGGGCCTGCTCGAACAGCGAAAAGTAGCCGAATGGCTTCCATAGCGCGCGGCTGGCACCGTTGCCCAACAACAGGGCGGTGGCGGGATGGCGGTCGTTGAGCTCGGCCCAGGAGGGCAGGTGGGCATCGCGTGCGGGCATTGGACTTCCATGGGCGGTCGCATGAACGCCGCGACTGTAACACGTCGCCTCGGCGCAACGCGCGGGCTGGCAGGCACCGGTCGGCCGAAAGCGACGGGCGTCGAGCGGCAGTCCTTGAGGTCGCGCGCGGCTGTCTATATCGTCCGCACCACTCATCTCTAGGTAGGAAAGGTTTCAGGCTATGGCGAGCGAACAGCTTGGCGCGGAGCAGTACGTCGAAGGCCGCTTGGTGGCCGTGATCCTGCTCGTGCTCACCGGCATTGGCGCCCTGGCGGCCACCACCTTCTGTGGTGGCCGGGCGTGCGCGCTGGCCGCGCCGGTGGTGGCCTGCGCGGTGGTGGTGGCGCTGGTGCTGCTGGCCGCGCTCAACCGCGGCGCCAAGCGACCCAAGCGCGAAGGGCGCAGTTACCTGCTGGGGTTCGCGGTGGCGCTGGTCTGGGCCGGTGGGGTTAGTGCGTTGGTGCTCGACCAGACCGCGCCGGCGCAAGCGCACCTGGCACTGTTGGCCGGGCTGTTGTGCGGTTTGCTCGGGGGCATCGCGGCGGCGATCGTGGCGCACCTCTGGCACGAGTGGCCGAGCAACGCCGGGGTGCGCCCGAACCGACGCGAGGCGAAAGCCCGACAGGCGTTGGCGCAGGTCAAGGATCGGTTGTGATGCCTGTGGTCGTCAGCGCACGCTAGGCCTTGTATAGAAGCATTGGCCCTTATCGTACTGCATCGAGTGTGCCGACGTTCCGGCAGGAAGTGTTCGAGGCAATGGGAATGATTTGCCTGCCATTACGCTCGAACCTGAAACGACGGCTCTGCAAGCCCAAGCGGCTAGCGTTGCGCACACAGGACTGAACGATGGCCAAAGAGATCAAGAACCCCTGTATTTCCGAGTGCAAGGTCAACAGCGAGATGTGCCTGAGCTGCGGCCGCAGCCGTGAGGAGATTCGCAAGTGGAAGGGCATGAAGCGGTCGGAGAAGAAGGATACGGTGGAACGTGCATCTGCCCGCCTGAAAGCGATCAAGAAGAAAAAACGCGATAAGAAGTGAATGGTCTGCAACCCAACCTTGCCCGGCTTCTGCAGCTTGAAGGCGTAAAACGTGGCACGTAGCTGAGCAGGGCGCCTGAAGCGCTGCATAGAACCGCGCAAAGCCGTTCGCATCTGAAAGGACGGCGGCCAGGCGATCGTCGCCTCGGCAAGGCGCAAGACCGTGCAGACGGCCTCGCGACAGCTGGGTGAGACCTGGCTCACAAGGAGCCAATGCTTCTCGTCATCGCCAATGCCGCCCGCACGTTTCCCGCACCTAGCGCACGCTCGCCCGCACTTTCTCGCGGAAGCTGCTTTCGTAACCGTCCTGGCGTTTCACCCGCTCAGCCAGGGTCGGCAGCAGGCTGCGCGCAACCACGATGATGCCGTCGCGGTCGCCGATGATGGCATCGCCCGGGTAGCACACGACATTGCCGCAGGCGACGGCGATGCCCACCTGGCCCGGCCCCCATTTCGAGGGGCCGGCCGGGTTCACCGCGCGGGCATAGACGGGCAGCCCCATGCCGTCGAGTTCCTCGACGTCACGCACCGCGCCATCGATGACCACCGCCGCCACTTGCTTGGCCAGGCAAATCTCACCGAGCAGGTCGCCGAACACCGAGCGGTTCACCTCGCCGTTGCCGTTGATGACCAGCACATCCCCTGGCTGCGCTTCGTCCAACGCGCGGTGGATGGCGAGGTTGTCGCCCTCACGCGTGTTCAGCGGCAAGATGGTGCCGAAGAACCTGGGCTTGCCGGCGGTGTGGCGAATGGCCGAAGCCATCATGCCCATGCGGTCGAGCACGTCGCCGATGAGGGCCACCGGGTAGCGCGAGATGTCCTCGACCAACGCCAGGTCGGCGCGCTCCCAGGCGGCGTTAACACGGATCGACTCGTCGGACACATTGATGAACATTGCAGACCTCCCGTTTCGAACAAGGCTTAGTCGAGCGACTTCGCCACAGGCTGGTTGACGGGGTGGGCAGGTGCCCGGCCCTCGAGCACGGCGGCGATCGCTTCCAGGGCGCTCATGCCGACGCGCAACAGCGACTCGTCGGTCTGGCCGGCGACATGGGGCGTGACGATCAGGTTGGGCGTGTCGGCGATGTCTGGCGCGGCGTGCGCGAAGGGTCGGATCATGTCGATGTTCTCGGCGGCCAGAACGTCAGCCCCCGCACCGGCCAGCTTGCCGCGCTTGAGCGCATCGACCAGGGCTTGCTCGTCCACCACGCCGCCACGGCTGGTGTTGATCAGCATCGCGCCGGTTTTCATCTTGGCGAACTCGGGTGCGCCGATCAGGTTGCGCGTGGTCTGCAGCAGCGGCACGTGCAGGCTGACGACATCGGCCGTGGACAGGAGGGTGTCGAAGTCCACCCAGCGCCTGTCCGAGTCCGGGTCGATGGCCGGGTCGGTGAAGACCACCTTCATGCCGAACGCCTCCGCCACGGGCGCCACGCTCGAACCGATGTTGCCGAACCCCACCAGGCCCAGCGTGCGCCCTTCGAGCTCGATGCCGGTCAACGAGAGGCGGTCTTGCGCCCAGATCCGGTTGCGGGTTTGCTCGGACGCCAGGGGCAGTTTACGGCACAGCGACAAGAGCAGGGCGAAGACATGCTCGACCACGCTGCGCTGGTTCGCACCCGGCGTGTTCGTGACCCAGACGCCGTGGTCGGCGGCCGCTTCGCAGTCGACGTTGTCATAGCCGGCACCATGCCGAGCGACGATCTTCAGCTTCGGCGAGGCCGCGATCATTTCTGCGCTGATGCGGCCACCCCGCAAAAACACGGCATCGACCTGGTTGTGGATTTCTTCATAAGCGACGGCATGAGGGCCGTAGCCGAGACGAACCTCGCCGATCTGCGCAAGGCGGGCAAGAATCGTTTCGTGAATGGGGCTGGTGACGTAGATCAGAGGCATGCTGTCGTACTCAGGCGAATTGATGTTTTTTGTCGTCGTCGGCCGCTTGGTTGCGCACCGTCCACAACACGATCAGCCCCAAGACACCGGCAGCGCTCAGGATGAACGCAGGCGCCGTCTGGTTGCCGGTGGCGCCGATCAGCCAGGTGGCCATGAACGGCCCGATGCCGCCGCCGATGACGGCGCCCACGCTGTGGCCGAAGGCGACGCCGGTGTGGCGAACGTGGGTCGGGAAGAATTCGGGCATGACCGAATAAGTGCCGGCCAGGCACAGCGCGTAAGGCACCATGCCCAGGGCCAGACCGGCCATGGCCAGGCTGACCTGGCCCTGCTGCATCAACAGGAACGAGGGCACGGAGAGCACTGCGTAGCCGAGATAGGCCAGGCGCAGCACGGCCTTGCTGCCGATGATCGAGCCGAGGTGGCCCGCCAGTGGAATCATCAGGGCGGCGAAGCTGACGGCCACCAGCACGATGGTGGAAGCCTGGCCCTTCGAGTAGCCGAGGATCGAGCTGAAGTAGGCGGCGATGAATACCGTGCCGATGTAGGTGCCGATGTTCTGCACCAGGGAGATCATCATGACCTTGGTGAGCGGACGCATGTAATCACGCACCAGCTCGGCGAAAGGTGCGCTGTGTGCCTGGCGCTCGTCGGCTTTTTTCGAGGCGAATTCCGGGCTGTCTTCGATGCCCAGGCGCATCCACAGGCCGACGATGCCCAAGGGCAGGGCGAGCAGGAATGGAATGCGCCAGCCCCAATCGGCCATCTGCGGGTCGGTCAGCCAGGCCGCCGCAAGGCCGGCGATGGCTGCGGCGAGCCCTTTGCCGAACTGTGCGATCGATGGCAGGAAGGAGATGTACAGCGAGCGACGATGGGCGGGCGCCCACTCGCGGATGTAGCTGGCCGCACCGCCAATTTCGCCACCGGCAGAGAAGCCCTGCAGCATGCGCAGCGCGACCAGCAGGATGGGTGCCCAGACGCCGATCTGCGCATAGCCTGGCAGCAGGCCGATGAGTGTCGCGGCAACCCCCATCAAGGTGATGCTCGCGATCAGACTCGTTCGACGTCCTACCTTGTCTCCGAGCCAGCCGAATGCTATGGCGCCGAGCGGACGGACGAGGAATGCCGAACCGAAGACCAGGAAGGTGTTGAGCAAGCCCGTCGTCGGGTCGTCGGAAGGGAAGAAGACCAGGGCGAGGGTGGCCGCCAGGTAGCCGTAGATGCTGAAGTCGTAGTACTCGACGAACGTACCGAAGACGGCTGCCGCAGTGGCCTTCTTGGCTTTCGTCTTGCGCTCGACTCCAGGCTCGGGCAGGGCGACAGACTCCGTCAACGTATTGTTGTTATTCATAGGTCACTCCACGGTGTGGATCACGTCCATATTTAAAAAATGGGACAGTGTCCTGTTTTGTTTTTTAAAGAATCCTCGCGCTCAGCCCGGCTGTCAACAGGCGGCGATTGCTCTGCACCTTGCAACGGGCACAAAATGGCGATCTCCCAATGCCGTGCCAGCCAATCAAATGCCTAACGCACCCACTGAACATGCGGCTTCCAAAGCCTGCGCAGCCACGTCCAGCCACGGTCGATTGATCGAGGTGCTGGATGCTTTGGTCAGACGAGCGGATGGCGAAGCCTGGGGCGTAAGGGAGTTGGCCAACGAACTCGAGCAAAGTCGGAGCACCGTCAACCGCATTTTGGTGGCCCTGGTCGAACGGGACTTTGCGGTCGAGGAGGGCGTCGGAAAATATCGAGTGGGGCCGCGCTTCAGGGTGCTGATGCACGCGTTGAATCGTCGCAGTGCGCTGTTGGACACGGCCCGGCAGCTGCTCGACGATCTGGCGCAAAGCGCACGGCAGGCAGCCGTGCTGTCGGTGTACGCGCCGCATGTGAACGGCTACTACATCCTCCATTGTGGCGAGGCCCCGGCCAATCTGTTCTTCAGGCCCAAGCGCGGAAATCGGTTCCCTTTGGCGTTCGGAGACATCGGTAGAGGGTTTAGCGAGTACCTGCGAACGCATCCCTGTTCGGAAGAAGTCCCACCACAGCGAATACCGCTCGAACCGCCAAGGGGCATTGCCGAAATCGAGTTCCCCACGGCTGTTTCGATGGTGGTGAGGCAACTGGCACCGGGGTTGCTGATTCTGGTGTCGTTACACGAGCTGGGCGGTGTCGAGGCCAAGGTTCGCAACACGGCCCAGGCGGTTCTCGAGCAGATAGCCGACCGCCTGGCACAGACGGTTGGCGTGTCAAGCGATGCTGGACCTGAGGTCGTCAGCGATGGCGACAGTTCCATCGTCGCCCGGCTGGAGGGGCTGCTTCAGTTGGTCTGCGCCGAGCCCAATGGCTACGCGTGCGGTTCGGGCATGGCCGCCCAGTTGCACTGCAATGCGGCGACTGCCAGGAAAATCATGGACTCCGCCATGCTCGAACGCCTGATACACAGCGACGGGCAGGCGATCCACCCCAGTGCCCGCCTCTATCGATGGGCAGCGCTGCTGAGCAACGAAACCCACTCCCCGGTGAAACTCTGCAAGGCCATCGTCGACGCCCTCGTGAAGGAAACGGGCGAGACCATCGCCTACCTGTCGTTCGACCGCGCCACTGCCAAGGCCCAGTTCCTCACGGTCGTTCAAGGGTGGCGGCCCATCCAGTACCAGCTCGAAACCGGGGTGGACGTTCCGCTGTATGCGGGGGGAGCGGGCAAAGCCGTATTGGCTCATCTGCCAGCAGCGTTCGCTGAGGGTTTGAAGCTGGAAAAGCTCACAGACGCGACGATCACCTCGCACGCCAAGTTACAGGCTGACCTTCAGTCGATCCGCGATCGAGGCTGGTCGATGGGCGACGGCGAACGGGTACTGGGCGCCTTCGGTATCGGCGTGCCGTTCTTCATCGATGGGCACGTTGCCGGATCGATTTCCGCGACCATACCGCAGTACCGCAAGGAAGATTGTGATATCCCATCCCTGGTCGAGAGCATGAGGCTGGCCTCGGAACGCATAGGCCGTTTGCTTTCTGTGGGGGCGGTGGGGCGATTCGTGCCTTGAGGCCAGGCGCTGCAAAAGGGCAGGCGTGTCTGATGGCAGGGCTGGACGCTTGTAGTCGAGAGGAAAAGTGGACTGGATGCTGACGCTGGGGCCCGCGTATGTCGGGGCTTGGAGGTGGAGCGGGTAGAGGGAATCGAACCCTCAACTAAAGCTTGGGAAGCTTTCGTTTTGCCACTAAACTATACCCGCTTCGCAGGGCGACTTTTTACCAGAATGCGGCAGGTATTGAAAGCACGAACTGCGAAATAACCGCCTTTAAAGCCCCGTGCCATCGCGCCTTCCCCGCATTCCCTCGTCTGCCTCTCGCCGGTTGTCCTGCCAACGCGCAGATCAAACCGAAGCGATTTCCACCGCATCCAGCTCGCGATACGCCCCCGGCGCCAGCCCAGGGTCGAGCCTGATCGTCCCCATCTGCTCGCGGTGCAACGCCACCACCTTGTTGTCGAACTGCCCGAACATCCGTTTGACCTGGTGATAGCGCCCCTCGACGATCGTCAGGCGTGCCTCCCGTGGTCCGAGGATGTCCAGTTGGGCGGGTAGGGTGGTGAGGTCTTCGAAGGCGAAATGGAACCCTTCGCGAAAGCGCGCCACGTAGTGCGCGCCGATCTCGTCTTCGGTATGCACCCGGTACGTCTTGGGCTGCTTGGTGCGCGGCTGGGTCAGGCGGCGCGACCATTGGCCGTCGTTGGTCAGCAGCAACAGGCCGGTGGTGTTGTAGTCCAGGCGCCCGGCGATGTGCAGGCCCTCGCGTAGCGCGAGCGGCAGCAGGTCGAGCACGGTGGGGTGCTCGGGGTCGCGGGTGGCGCTGACGCAGCCGGCCGGTTTGTGCAGCATCAGGTAACGCGCCGGCTCGCCGGCCTGCAGCACCTGGCCGTCTACCTCCACATGGCTGAACACCCTGACCTCGCAGCGCGGGTCGTCCACGGCCTGGCCCTCCACGCACACGCGCCGCTGCGCCAGCAGCAGGCGCACCTGCTGGCGGTTGTATTGGGGCAGGTTGGCGAGAAATCGGTCCAGGCGCATGGGGGTCGGCAGGTAGTGGGCAGGGGCGCGCAGTCTAGCGCTTTGCCGTGGCGAACGCCGCAGCGTCTCTATACGGTCTTGGTGATGCTGCCGATGCGGAGGTCTAGCGGGACGGCGATGCCGCTTCCAACTGCGCCAGTACCCCGGCGCAACGCGGACACAAACAGCGGCTGTTGCGTTGCTCCAGGGGGAGGGCCAGCAGCACGGTAGGGTCGATGCTGACCCCATAGCACCAGCAGGGCTGGTCTGCGCGTTGCGGGTCGGTCAGGGCGCAATCGTTGCGGCCACCGCAGGCGGGGCAGTGCTGGGCGTCAGTCATGTGCGGCTTCCAAGCGTTCGCTGCGCAGGCGCTGGGGTGCGTCTTGCTGGGCGAGGTACGCAGCGTCAGTCATGCGCTGTATCCAGGCGCTCGCCGCAGACACGGTTGCGTCCGCCTTGCTTGGCGCGGTACAGGGCGTGGTCGGCACGGGCCAGCAGGGCTTGCAGGTCGTCGCCCGGTTGCAGGCTGCTCATGCCGATGCTGGTGGTCAGGCGCAACGGCCTGCCTTCGAAACTGAACACCAGCTGCTCGGCGCGCAGGCGGATCTTGTCGGCCACATGCAGCGCCGCCTCGCCGGCCACCCCCCGCAGCAGCACGATGAACTCCTCACCGCCCCAGCGGCAGAGGACATCGGTCTGGCGCAGGCTGCCTTGCAGCACCAGGGCGAACTGACGCAGCACCTCGTCACCCGCCAGGTGGCCATGGGTATCGTTGAGGGCCTTGAAATGGTCGAGGTCGATCAACAGCGCCACCAGCGCCGTCTGCTCGCGCTTGGCCTGTTGCAGGGCGCGTTCGGCCAGCAGGTCGAAGCTGCGCCGGTTGGGCAGGCCGGTCAGGCTGTCGAGAGTGGCCAGGGCCTCGGTGTTGTCCTGGTGGCGCTTGATCATGGCATTGAGCAGCAACAGCACCACCACGGTGATCATCGCGCAGATCAGCAGGTTGATGTACAGCGACTCGCGGATGCGGTCCAGCGCGCCGGTCTCGCGCTTGTCGACCATCAGGTACCAGTTCAGCTCGGGAATCAGCCGCACGTTCAGATAATGGCTGTGCCCGTCGGCGTCTTCGTAGCTGTGGCTGCCGACGCTGGGCGCCTGCATGCGGCTGGCCATGCCGCCCAGCGCGGCGTTGCCCGCCATGCGGTCACCCACGTGCAAGCCATGGGGGCCGCCGTCGGAGGCCGTGAGCAGCACTTTGCCGTGGGCGTCGGTGAAGAACACCGAGCGTTGGTAGCGACGTTGGTACTCGTCGATCAGCTCGACCACCGTGTTCATGTTCAAGCCCACGCCCGCCGCACCGAGGAAACGCTGGTCGTCGTCGAGCACGCGGTAGTTGATGAACAGGGTCAGGGCGTCCTGGTTGGCCATGTCGACGTCGACGTTGATCTCGTAAGGGGCAGTCCCATCGCGCAGATGAAAATACCAGGCGTCGCGCCAGGTGCCGGCCTCCACCTGCTTCAGCACGCCCTTGGCCTGGTAATAGGTGCGGCTGGCTTCGGAAACCAGGAAGGCAGTGAAGGTGCCTTGCCGGGCTACGATCTCGCGCAGGTAGCGGGTCATGCGCGTGGGATCTTGCTCGCCGGCTTGCAGCCAGTCGCGCACGAACGTGTCCTGGGCCATCATCGAGGCCATCAGCACCGGGCGGATCAGATCCTTCTGGATTTCCGAATATACGGTGTTGGAGGTCAACGGCAGTTCGGTGTTGATGATGCTGTCGCGGATGGTGCTGCGCGAGGCGAGGTAGCTCAGCAGCGAAGTGGCCAGGAAGCCGCAGGTCAGCAGCACCAGCAAGGCGAGGATCAGCGAACGCTGCGAGAACAGAGCGGAGCGAGGCGGCATGATCTTCCCATGATGTTTGCCTAGGCGGGCCATTCTAGTGACAAGCCGGGAAAATGGCCCCATGTTTTTCCACGGCCGAAGCACCTGTTTCAAATTGTTGCGGTGCTGGCACCGAACCCTGGAATCGCGGTCTCAGCTAAGCCGACCCACGTACCTGGGTCGACGCCCGCCAGCGTCGTTGGTCTGGGCACCCAGCGGTCCGGGAGGCCGCCCATGTTTTCTCCAATCCGAATGCTGTTCCTCGCACTCGCGGCGTCGCTGACGGCCGCCTGCGTACCCTACACCGGTGGCGGCCAGTACCGCACCGAGGTGTATTCCGTCGAGCGCGAGGTGTATCCGAGCGACGGCTATTACGTGGTACCGCAGCCGCGCTACCGCTACGACGCGCCGCCTCGCTATTACCCGGCACCACGGGGTCATTACCGCGTCGTACCCGATCCGCGCCTGCGGCCCTACGCGCCGCCGCCGGTGATCATCCGCGAGCGTGGCCCGCGGTATGACTACGGTCATCGGCAACGTTACGACTACGGTCGCGACCGCGACCGGTACGACTATCGCTCCCGGCCTGGCCGCGACGGCCCGTACCGAGGCGGGCCCGGCAACTGGCCGGGCCGTGGCGAAGATCCGAGACAGCATGGCGGGCACTACGGCCCGCGTCGGTAGGGCAGGCGCCGGCCATGCGCGCGCTCCTCAGCGCGGGCGTCGCGCCACCAGGACCGGCCGAACCGAACGCGTCGGTCATCGGTCGGATGGTTGACATGGGCAAGACGCTTTTCTACTGTCGCGCCCCCTGATTTCGGACCGCCCCATGACCGACGACGATCGCATCAAACTCGAACCCAGTTGGAAGGCCGCCCTGCGCGCCGAGTTCGACCAGCCCTACATGCACCAGCTGCGCGAGTTCCTGCGTCAGGAATACGCCGCCGGCAAGCAGATCTACCCGCCCGGACCGATGATCTTCAATGCGCTCAATTCCACGCCGCTGCCCCAGGTCAAGGTGGTGATCCTCGGCCAGGACCCCTACCACGGCCCCGGCCAGGCCCACGGCCTGTGCTTCTCGGTGCAACCGGGTGTGCCCACGCCGCCGTCGCTGGTCAACATCTACAAAGAGTTGCAGCGCGACCTCAACCTGCCCATCCCCAGCCATGGCTACTTGCAGAGCTGGGCAGAGCAGGGTGTGTTGCTGCTCAACACCACCATGACCGTAGAGCGCGCCAACGCCGCCTCGCACGCCAAGAAAGGCTGGGAACACTTCACCGACCGCATCATCCAGGTGGTCAGCGAACAGTGCGAGCATGTGGTGTTCCTGCTCTGGGGCAAGCATGCGCAGAGCAAACAGGCGCTGATCGATGGCACCAAGCACCTGGTGCTCAAGTCGGTGCATCCCTCACCGTTGTCGGCGCACCGTGGATTCATCGGCTGCGGGCATTTCGGCCGGGCCAATGGGTTCCTCGAACAGCGCGGTATCGAGCCGATCGATTGGGCGCTGCCGGCCAACCCCGGCGCATGAGCTTCAGCCCGCGCGCTGCCAGCGGCGGAACAGGGGTTCGGCCAGGAACAGGACGAACAGCAGGCGCATGACCTGCATGGCCGTCACCAACGGCACCGACAGTTGCAGGGTCTCGGCGGTCAGGCTCATTTCGGCGATGCCGCCGGGCATCATGCCCAGGGTCAGCGAGCGTACGTCGAGCCCGGTCAGCGCGCCCAGCGCCCAGGCCGCTGCACCCGCCACCGCCATGCTCAACGCGGTAGCGATCAAGGTGCGGCCCAGAAAGACCGGCGCCCGACGAAAGAACGCCCGGTTGAAGTGACAGGCCAGGCCGCTGCCGATCAACCACTGGCCGACCTGACTGGCACCATTGGGCAACGATATCTGCAGGCCACTGGCCAGGCTCACCGTCGCCGCTACCAAAAGCGGCCCGAACAGCCAGGGATTGGGCTGGCGCAGGCGTTGCCAGATCAACGCGCAACCCAGTGCCAGCGGCGCGATCAACGCCAGCCACGGCCAGTTCACGCTGCCAGCATGGTTCAACGCCACACCCTCGCCGAGCAGCAGCTTGAACAACGCCGGCACGCACAGCACCACTGCCAGCACACGCAGGCTCTGCGCCGCCGCCACTTGGCTGAGCACCGCGCCGTTGCGCGCGCCGAGGTTGACCATCTCGCCCGAACCGCCCGGCATGCTGGCGAAGAACGCCGTGGCGCGGTCTTCGCCGCTGCGGCGCAGCAGCCCCACGCCGATCACGCTCGACACCGTGGTCAGCAGCGCACCGAACAGGATCAGCAGGAAATGATGGGAGACTTGCTCGATCACCTGCGGCGTGAAGTGCAGGCCGATGCCCACGCCGATGATCCATTGGCCGCACTTGCGGCCGTGGGGGATTTCCGCCAGCTGCCACGGCGTCAGGCAACGCACCAGGATGATGGCCAGCAGGGCGCCGACCATCCAAGGCAAAGGCCAGCCGACCTTGCTGGCGAGAAACCCGCCCGCAAGGCCGACCAGCCCGGTCGCCCAGTACAGCGGCAGACCGCGGTCAGGCACCGGCCAGTGCCCGACGCGCCTTGGCGCGGCGGCGCCAGATGCGGATCAGCGGCAGCGAGATCATGCACGCGGTGAGCACCCACACGCCCAGGCTGATCGGGCTCGACCAGAGGATGCCCAGTTCGCCGTTGGAGATCGACAGCGCGCGGCGCAGGTTCTGCTCCATCAGACCGCCCAGGATGAAACCGAGCAGGATCGGCGACAGGGGGAAGTCCAGCTTGCGCAGGATGTAGCCCATGATGCCGATGCCGACCATCAGGAACAGGTCGAAGGTGGTGGCATGCACGGCGTACACGCCGATCCCGGTGATGATCGCGATCACCGGCACCAGCGCCCAGTTCGGCACGGCCAGGATGCGGGTGAAGATGCGGATCATCGGGATGTTGAGGATCACCAGCATGATGTTGGCGATGAACAGCGAAGCGATCAGGCCCCAGACGATGTCCGGCTGCTGTTGGAACAGCAGCGGGCCGGGGGTGATGTTGTACAGCGTCAGCGCGCCGATCATCACTGCCGTGGTGCCCGAACCCGGTACGCCCAGGGTCAGCATCGGTACCAGGGCGCCGCAGCAGGAGGCGCCGATGGCGGTTTCCGGTGCGGCCAGGCCGCGGGCGTCGCCCTGGCCGAACTTGCCGCTCTCACCGGCCATGCGTTTCTCGGTCATGTACGCCACGGCACTGGCCAGGGTCGCACCGGCACCGGGCAGCACGCCCATGACGAAGCCGAGCAGGCCGCAGCGGATGTTCACCGCGAACACCGACGCCGCTTCCTTCATGTTGAACAGCATGCGCCCGGTGGCCTTGACTGCCTGGTGGCCGTGGTGGGTCTTCTCCAGCAGCAGGAGGATTTCGCTGATCGAGAACAGACCCAGCACCAGCACCACGAACTGGATGCCGTCGGCCAGGTGCACGCTGTCGCCGGTGAAGCGGTACACACCGCTGTTGGCGTCGATGCCCACGGCCGACAGGAACAGGCCGATCAGGGCGGCGATGAAGGTCTTCAAGGGTTTGTCGCCGGCCATGCCGCCCAGTGCGACGATGGCGAACACCATCAGCACGAAGTATTCGGCCGGTCCGAAGGCGATCGCCCACTTCGCCAGCAACGGGGCGAACAGGACCATGCCGCAGGTGGCGATGAAGGCGCCGATGAACGAACTCCAGGCCGACAGCGACAGCGCCACGCCGGCCAGACCCTGACGGGCCATGGGGTAGCCGTCGAGGGTGGTCATCACGGTGGAGGCTTCACCGGGGATGTTCAGCAGGATCGAACTGATGCGGCCGCCGTATTCGCAGCCCAGGTACACCGCCGCCAGCAGGATCAGCGCCGATTCCGGCGGCAGGCCCAGGGCGAAGGCGATGGGGATCAGCAGGGCCACGCCGTTGATCGGGCCAAGGCCCGGCAGCAGGCCGACCACGGTGCCGATCAGGGTGCCGCTCAAGGCGGTGACCAGGTTGTAGGGGGAGAGGGCAACGCCGAAGCCCTGGCCCAGGTAGCTCAAAGTATCCATGTCTCAGTTCTCCAGAACGCTGAGCAGGCCGAGGGGCAGCGGCACGTCCATCATGTGGTCGAACAGCCAGTAGAGGAACACGCTCATCACCGTCACCACGACCGCGCTGTGCAGCCAGCGGCCACCGTACAGACGGGCCATGGGGATGCCGACGAGGATCGCGCTGAGGATGAAGCCCAGCGACTCGAAGGTGTAGGCGAACAGCAGCAGCAGGCCGACGCAGAGGGCGATCTTGGTCAACGTGGCGCGGTCGAGCTCGGGCTCGTCGTCCTTGCGCACGATCGGCGTGGGACGGATCGCCAGGTACAGCAGGCCCAGGCTCATCAGGCCGAGCATCAGCAGCGGATAGGCACGCGGCCCGACCGGCTCGTAGGAAAAGGCGGCCTGGTAGGGCCAGGCCATCACTGCCAGGGCGGCACAGACCGCCAGCAGGATGAGGGCGAAGAGGCGTTGCAGGATCATGGGCGAATCCTCGATCGAGAAGAGGCTGAATCGTGGTGTAGGGCAGCCCGTTCGGCGCTCCGTGTCAGCCGCGATGGGCACCGTGTGGGAACGGCCGGTTCGGCGTTCCGATCAGCCGCGATGGGCACGGTGTAGGAGCGGCTTCAGCCGCGATGGGCGGCAAAGCCGCCCCACCTCTGCCACCGTGTAGCGTCAGTGAGAGCAGGGTTGCAGCCATTGGGGCGGCGTTGCCGCCCATCGCGGCTCAAGCCGCTCCTACACGGTAGCCATCGCGGCTAACTGGAGCACCGAACCGACCGCTCCTACCAAACAATCGGTGGCTTACTGCACCAACCCGAACTCCTTGGCCAGCACCTTGTACTGCGCCACCTGCTGCTTCACATAGCCGTCCAGTTCCTCGCCGGTCATGGCGAAGGGGAACAGCTCGCGTTGGTCGCGCAGCTTGGCGAAGTCTTCCGAGGCCAGCATCTTGTCGAACGCCTCTTTCCACCAGGCGTAGTCCTCGTCGCTGACCTTCGGCCCCAGATAGAAGCCGCGCACGACGGGCCAGACGATGTCGTAGCCTTGCTCCTTGGCGGTCGGGATGTCCTTCATGGCCGGGTCGTCGAGACGCTTTTCGGAGAACACCGCGAGCAGGCGCATGTTGCCGCTCTCGATGTGCGGCATGGAGTCGGAGATGTCCGTCGAGCCGACCTGGATGTGCCCACCCAGCAGCGCCGTGGCGATTTCGCCGCCGCCTTCCAGGGCCACGTAGCGCAAGTCGCGCGGGTTGATGCCGGCGGCCTTGGCGATCAGCGCGGTCTGCATCCAGTCCTGGCTGCCGACGGTGCCGCCCGAGCCGATCACCACCTTGCTCGGGTCTTTCTTCAGCGCCGCGACCAGGTCGTCGAGGGTCTTGTAGGGCGAGTCGCTTTTCACCGCGATGGCGCCATAGCTGGTGCCGACCGCCGACAGCCAGCGCACGGCGTTTTCGTCGAAACGGCCGAACTTGCCTTGCGCCAGGTTCAGCAGCGAGCCGCTGGACCAGGCCACCAACGTGCCTGCGTCGGCCGGACGCTGGGCGACCACGGCGTTGTAGGCCACCGCGCCGACGCCGCCGGGCATGTAGGTCACACGCATGGGTTTGCTGAGGATTTTTTCGTTGACCAGCGCGCTTTGCACCAACTTGCAGGTCAGGTCGAAACCGCCGCCGGGCGAGGCCGGGGCGATGCATTCGGGGCGTTTGGGCTCAGCGGCCAGGGCATTGCCGGCCAGCAGCAGGCAGCCGGTGGCCAGGACGAGGCGGCGCAGGGTAAAGGTCATCGTCTATCTCCGTCACACTTGTTGTTATGGGTTACCAGAGGGCCACGCTGTAGCTCACCAGCACACGGGTTTCATCGGCATCGCGGGTGAAGTTGGAGCGGAACGAGGCGTTGCGCAGGCGCACCTCGACGTTCTTCAACGGCCCGCTCTGCACCACGTACTTGAGTTCGGTGTTGCGCTCCCATTCCTTGCCCTCGCCACCACTGGCGCGGCTGACGTTGTCGCCGCGCAGGTAGCGGGTGAGGAAGCTCAGGCCAGGCAGGCCGAGGGCGGCGAAGTTGTAGTCGTAGCGCAGTTGCCAGGAGTGCTCGTCGGCATTGGCGAAGTCGTTGATCTGCACGAAGTTGACCAGGTGCGGGTCGGCGCCGTCGAGGTACGGAAAGGCGCTGTCGCCCGACAGCTGCTGGTAGGCTGCGCTGAGCTTGTGGCCGCTCAGCGCGTAGCTGAACATGCCGTTGACGGTGGTGTTGTCGATGTTGCCGGCCCTGGCCTGGCCCTGCTCGTCGCTGCTCGACAGGCGCAGGTCGGCGCCCAAGGTGCCGGGGCCCCAGGGCTGGGTGGCGAGCAGACCGAGGAAGTGCTGGCGGTAGACGTCGTCGAGCTGGGCGAAGTGGTAGCTGCCGGTGATGCGCTTGGTGAAGGCGTAGTCCACCCCGGCCATGTCGAAGTGGTCGCCGCTGAAGGTGCCGCCGAACCGGCTGCCCTTGTTGTTCAGCGCCAGGTCTTCCCAGTTGGTGTCGTTGCGGTCCTTGGCCTTTTCCAGGCGCCCGCCGATGAAGGTCACGCGCTCGATGTCACGCGAGCTGAGCAGCGCACCTTCGAAGGTCTGCGGCAGGATGCGGCCGTCGTTGGGGCGCAGCACAGGGGTCACCGGAATCAGTGAGCCGACTTTGAGTTCGGTCTTGGAGATACGGACCTTGCCGGTCACGCCGAGCTTGGAGTATTCGTCGGCGGCGGTGCCGTCGTCATGCACCGGCAGCAGGCCGGTGCCGCTGCGGTCGCGGCTGGAGTCGAGCTTGACGCCCACCATGCCCAGCGCGTCCAGGCCGAAGCCCAGAGTGCCGTCGGTGTAGCCGGACTGGATGTCGAGCATGAAGCCCTGGGCCCACTCGTCGCGCTTGGATTGTTGCGCACTGGTGCCATCGCGGAAATCGCGGTTGAAGTACATGTTGCGGGTTTCGAAGGTGGCGGTGCTGTCTTCGATGAAGGCGGCCTGGCTCAGTGGCGCGAAGCCGGCCAAGGCTAGAGCGCTGGCGAGGTTGCCAGTGCTGGAGGAAAACGAACGGGTAGGCACGAACGCCTGTCGCTGGGCGGGCAGCATGGGATGACTCCGTTTCTTGTTCTTATTGGTTGCACCGATGGGGTGCACGGCACGGCAGATCGAGCTGCCGTGGTGCGATCCTAGGTAACCAACCTTTCAGCAACCTTTCAGGCCGACTGGATTGTTACAAAGGGATTCACAGAACCGACGGGGCGGGTACACTCCGCGCCAAGCGAACGATGCGGGGATGAAGGCGATGCGTGTATTGCTGGTCGAAGACCACCGGCAACTGGCCGAAAGCGTGGCCCAGGCCTTGAAGGGCCTGGGCCTGACCGTGGACGTGCTGCACGATGGCGTCGCTGCCGATCTGGCCCTGGCCAGCGAAGCGTATGCCGCGGTGGTACTCGATGTCGGTCTGCCGCGCTTGGACGGTTTCGAGGTGCTGGCGCGTCTGCGCGGGCGCGGCAAGACCGTGCCGGTGCTGATGCTCACCGCGCGCAGCGACGTCAAGGACCGTGTCCACGGCCTCAACCTCGGCGCCGACGACTACTTGGCCAAGCCGTTCGAGCTGAGCGAACTCGAAGCCCGGGTCAAGGCCCTGCTGCGCCGCAGCGTGCTCGGCGGTGAGCGCCAGCAGTGCTGCGGGCCTCTGGTCTACGACCTCGACACCCGGCGCTTCACCCTCGACGCCGAGCACCTGACCTTGACCTCCCGTGAGCAGAGCGTGCTCGAAGCGCTCATCGCCCGGCCGGGGCGGGTGATGAGCAAGGAGCAGTTGGCCGCCCAGGTGTTCGGCCTGGACGAAGAAGCCAGCCCCGACGCCATCGAGATCTACGTCCACCGCTTGCGCAAGAAGCTCGACGGTCATGCGGTGGCCATCGTCACCTTCCGCGGCCTGGGCTATCTGCTCGAGCACCGCGATGCGTGACGACGGCAGCCTGCGCGGGCGCCTGCTCGGCAACCTGGCGCTGCTGTTGGTGGTGCTGATGTGCGCCAGCGGCCTGAGCGCCTACTGGAACGGCCGGGCGGCGGCCGACACGGCGTACGACCGCACCCTCCTGGCCTCGGCGCGAACCATCGCCGCCGGCCTCTCGCAGCGCGACGGCACGCTGAGCGCCGACGTGCCCTACGTAGCGCTGGACACCTTTGCCTACGACAGCGCCGGGCGCATCTACTACCAAGTGCTGGATATCCAGCAACGCTTGATCTCCGGCTACGAGCACCTGCCGCCACCGCCGCCGGGCACTGCGCGTACCGACGACTACCCGGCGCTGGCGCGTTTCTACGATGCCCGCTATCGCGGCCAGGACGTGCGCGTGGTGAGCCTGCTGCGGGCCGTCAGCGAGCCGAACATGAACGGCATGGCCGAAATTCGTGTGGCCGAAACCGACGAGGCGCGCGAGAGCATGGCCCGCGAACTGATGACCGACACCCTGCTGCGCTTGGGGATGCTGGCGTTGGCCGCACTGATGATGGTGTGGTTCGCCGTGAGCGCCGCGCTGCGTCCGCTGGAACGCCTGCGCAGCGCGGTGGAAGAGCGCCAGCCCGACGACCTGCGGCCCTTGCCGCTGGTGCAGGTGCAGCGCGAACTGAGCCCGCTGGTGCACGGCCTCAACCATTTCACCGAGCGCCTGCGCGCGCAGTTCGAGCGCCAGGCGCAGTTCATCGCCGATGCCGCCCACGAACTGCGCACGCCGCTGGCGGCGCTCAAGGCGCGTCTGGAACTGGGGCAGCGTTCCAGCGACCCCCAGCAGTGGCGGCTGACCTTGGCCGAAGCGGCCCAGGGCACCGATCGGCTGACCCACCTGGCCAACCAGTTGCTGTCGCTGGCGCGAGTCGAACATGGCGCCCGCACCATCGCCGAAGGCGGCGCGCAGCGTCTGGACCTGACTCAACTGGCCCGCGAACTGGGCATGGCCCTGGCGCCTCTGGCCCATGCCCGGGGCGTGGCCTTGGCGCTGGAGGCCGAAGCGCCGGTGTGGCTCAAAGGCGAGCCGACCTTGCTCAACGAGCTGTTGAGCAATCTGCTGGACAACGCCATTGCCCATACCCCGGTGGGGGGGACCGTCGTGCTGCGGGTACTGGCCCCGGCCGTGCTGGAGGTGGAAGACGACGGCCCCGGCATTCCCGAAGCGGAGCGAGAGCGCGTGTTCGAGCGCTTCTACCGGCGCAGCCCGCAGGGCACCGGCCTGGGCCTGGCCATCGTCGGCGAGATCTGCCGCGCGCACCTGGCCACCATCAGCTTGCATGACGGTGACAATGGCGGGTTGAAGGTGCGGGTGGGCTTCAGCACCGATTGACCTAGGTAGCGCGTCAGAGAGAGCGGCGGACCAGGTGGCGTGCTCAGCGCAGCATGCCGCGGGCTTCGAGCAGCTCGGCCACGTCTAGTCGCTTGTCGGCCGGCAGCTTCAAGTGGCGCCAGGCCGGCAGCGTGGTCGGCGGCAGGGCAGGGTCCCCCTGGCGCAGGTGGCGAGCGAGCTGGACCACGTCGATGTAGTCCAGCCGCTGGGTGGTGCGTTGCAGGTCGTCGATCTGGCTGGGCAGGTTGACCAGTTGTTCGGGGAAGTCCCAGGCGCTGAGGAGCTTGTCGCCGAGCACCGGCTGAATCTGCTCGATGATGTGGTGCAGGCACACCGGGTCTGCCAGCAGTTCGTTGTGTTCTTCGGCATAGATCAGCACCGGCAGGGCGCCGATCTGATGCACCAGCCCGCCCAGGGCGGCCTGGTCGGGCTTGAGCGAGGTATGGCGGCGGCACAGCTCGTAGCTGATGCCGGCCACCTCCAGGCTGCGCGCCCAGATGTCGCGCAGTTTCTCTTCCACCGATGGCGAGCGGGCGTGGAAGATCTGCTCGATGACCAGGCCGATGGCCAGGTTGCAGCTGTAGTTGATGCCCAACCGGGTGATCGCGGTGTGCAGGTCGGTGACCTCCACCGAGGCGCGCAGCAGAGGGCTGTTGACCACCTTGATCAGACGTGCCGACAGGGCTGCGTCCTGACCGATCACCCGGCTCAGGGCCGCGACGCTGATCTCGCTGTCTTCGGCAGCCTCGCGGATGCTCAGGGCCACCTCGGGCAAGGTGGGCAGCAGCAGTTCGTCGTTATCGATGGCGGCAAGCAACTGCGCTTGCACCTTGTCGGCCAGCTTGTTCATCGGGTTTCTCTGCCGCTGTGGAGGGGAGCGCCCCACGCATGCGCAGGGGCGGGCTGATCAGCGTTGGATTTCCCGGTCGCGGTCAAGTTCGTAGGGCAGGTCGAGCAGGCTCAGGCGCGGGCCGTCGGCCGCGCCCAGGTGCAGGTTGTCGTCGGCCACGGCGTCGGCACCGATGACAGCCAGCAGTTCGCACGCCTCACCGGCATGCGCCGCCAGCACCACTTCGCCGACCGACGAGCCATGGGTGGGGGAAAACACTTCGCTGCCAGGTTCTGGCAGGGCGCCTTGCGCCAAGGCCACGCGGTACATGCGGCGCTTGAGCTTGCCCAGGTACTGCATGCGCGCGACGATTTCCTGGCCGGTGTAGCAACCCTTCTTGAAGCTCACACCGCCCACTGCCTGGAGGTTGATCATCTGCGGAATGAACAGCTCGCGGGTGGCGCCGACGACTTGGCCGATCCCGGCGCGGATCTGGCCCAGCAGCCAGTCGTTCAAGCTGCCCCTGGCGAGCTGGGCATCCAGGGCCTGGCGTACGGCGGCGGCTTGCTCGGCCGTCGCCCACAATTCGATGCGTTCGGGGGACACGCGCACTGCCATCAACCCAGGCTGGCGGGCAGTGGCACCCGCCTCGGGCGCAACCTCCAGGCCCAGCGGTTGCAACGCGGCCTCGCCCCGGTGCAGGCCGAAGCGCACCCAGGCGGCGCTCTCGTCGGTGAGCACGGCCTTGGAAAACACGGCGTATTTCTTCAGGTCGGCCATTTGCGCTTCGAGCAGCTCGCTGGCCATGGCCAGCAGGAAACCGTCACCCTGCGGCAGGATGCGGAAGCTCGACTGCATGCGGCCCTTGACCATGCAGCGCGCGCCGAGGCCGGCGTGCGCGTCGTCGAGGTAGTTGAGGTTGCAGGTCAGCTGTCCCTGCAGGAACTTGCCCGCGTCGGAGCCGCGGACGGCAAGGATGCCCTCGTGATCGAGAGGGCAGTAGAAAGCGGAATCGGCCATGGGACATCGCGATAGCTAAGAGACTGGCGGCCATCATAGAACGCTGCCGAGCAAATAGGTAGGCGAGTGGTCATGTGCGGTAACAGGGTACGACCAATGCCCAGTGCCGCCGTGCCGGCCAGGCTGTATACTGCCCGGCCATTCGAGGAGGGCCCCATGGTCGAACAAACTGAACTCAATCGCCTGTTCTGGCACAGCCGGCGCGGCATGCTGGAACTGGACGTACTGCTGGTGCCCTTCAGCCAGGAGGTCTACGCCACCCTCAGCGAGCCTGACCGCGAACTCTACAAGCGCCTGCTCGAATGCGAAGACCAGGACATGTTCGGCTGGTTCATGGAACGCTGCGAGTCCGAAGACCCGGAACTGCAGCGCATGGTGCGCATGATCCTGGACCGTGTCCAACCCAAGTGAAGCCTTCGAATGCCGTTGGCAGGGCTCGCGCCTGCTGCTGATGGCCTACCTCGCATGCATGGCGTTGGCGCTGTGCGCCGTCTGGTTTAGTGCCGCACCTCTGTGGCTCGCCAGCCTGCTCAGCCTGGGCTGTGTCCTGCACGCAGGCTGGGTGATTCCACGGCGCATCCTGCTCACCCATCCCCACGCCATTACCGGCCTGCGCCGCAACGTTCAGGGCTGGAGCCTGTACAGTCGCGCATCGGGCTGGCAGCCCGCGCGGTTGTGCCGTGACAGCCTGGCCCTGCCGCAGTTGGTGGTGCTGCGCTACGTGCGCCGCGGTCGCTGGTTGAGCGAAAGCCAGTGCGTCCCTGCCGATGCGCTGGCCGCCGAAGCGCACCGCCGCCTGCGTGTGCGCCTCAAGTACAGCCGGCGGCGTTGGCGCTGAGCGATCAGTGCCGGCTCAGGGTCGGGTCCAGTACGGTGTCACGCGCTTCGGCGAGCATGGCGGGGTAGTCCAGGGTGTAATGCAGGCCGCGCGATTCCTTGCGCTGCATGGCCGATCGGATCATCAGCTCGGCGACCTGGGCCAGGTTGCGCAGCTCGATCAGGTCGCGGCTGACCTTGTAGTTGCTGTAGAACTCGTCGATCTCGTCGAGCAGCATGCGCACGCGGTGCGCGGCCCGTTGCAGGCGCTTGCTGGTGCGCACGATGCCCACGTAATCCCACATGAAACGCCGCAGCTCGTCCCAGTTGTGCGCGATGATCACATCTTCGTCCGAGTCGGTCACCTGGCTGGCGTCCCAGCCGGGCAGGGCGCACGGCATGGAAATACGGCCCAGTTGCGCGATGATGTCCGCCGCCGCAGCGCGGCCGTAGACGAAGCATTCGAGCAGCGAATTGCTGGCCATGCGGTTGGCGCCGTGCAGGCCGGTGAAGCTGGTTTCGCCGATGGCGTACAGGCCGGGCACGTCGGTGTGGCCGTGTTCGTCGACCATCACCCCGCCGCAGGTGTAATGCGCGGCGGGGACCACGGGAATGGGCTGTCGGGTGATGTCGATGCCGAAGCCCAGGCAGCGTTCGTAGACGGTGGGGAAGTGGCTCCTGATGAACTCGGCGGGCTTGTGGGTGATGTCCAGGTACACGCAGTCCACGCCCAGGCGCTTCATCTCGTGGTCGATGGCGCGGGCCACGATGTCGCGCGGAGCCAGTTCTTCGCGGGCGTCGAAACGCGGCATGAAACGTTCGCCGTTGGGCAGGCGCAGCAGCGCGCCTTCGCCACGCAGGGCTTCGGTGATGAGGAAACTCTTGGCCTGGGGGTGGTACAGGCAGGTGGGGTGGAACTGGTTGAACTCAAGATTCGCCACCCGACAGCCGGCGCGCCAGGCCATGGCGATGCCATCGCCGCAGGCGCCATCGGGGTTGCTGGTGTACAGATAGACCTTGGCTGCGCCGCCGGTGGCCAGCACGGTGAAGCGCGCGCCGAAGGTATCGACCTCGCCGGTACCACGGTCCAGCACGTAGGCCCCCAAACAGCGCTGACCGTTGAGGCCAAGGCGACGCTCGGTGATCAGGTCGATGGCCACGCGCTGCTCGAGCAGCTCGATGTTCGGCCGCTGCCGGGCTTGCTCCAGTAGCGAGGTGAAGATCGCCGCGCCGGTGGCGTCTGCGGCATGGATGATGCGCCGATGGCTGTGGCCGCCTTCGCGGGTCAGGTGGAACTGGTAGCCGCGCGCGTCCGCGGTCTGTTCGTCACGGGTGAATGGCACACCCTGCTCGATCAGCCAGTCGATGGCCTCACGGCTGTGCTCCACGGTGAAGCGTACGGCGTCCTCATGGCACAGCCCGCCGCCGGCGTTGAGGGTGTCTTCGACATGCGACTGCACGGTGTCGGTGTCGTCCAGCACGGCGGCCACGCCGCCTTGCGCCCAGAAAGTCGAACCGTTGGCCAGTTCGCCTTTGCTCAGCACCGCGACGCGCAAATCGCGCGGCAAATTCAGCGCCAGGCTCAAGCCGGCCGCACCGCTGCCGATCACCAGAACATCATGTTGGAATTGTTGGCTCATGTCGGGACACTAGTATCTGGATGAGGTGAACGGCACAATAGCCCCGCGTAGGTGGCACTGTGAGACTATTGGACCGCAGCCGGGATGCCTTTATAGCAGTCCCGGCCCGCTGATTTCCAACGACGCTTGTCCGGTTTGCTGGTTTCTCCAGGGAACTTTCGACAGTCGCCGTAAATCCCATGAAGGCTGCCCGCACGTCAAAATTGCCGCGGCGACGCAGGGCAGCTGCTCTTACCGGGCGAAATCCTGCGTATTCGAGATTCTACGTCGATGAAGTCGGCCTTTGCCGTCTCCATCGCTCATGCGAGCCGATGAAAGGCCGCAGGAAACTTGCTTGGAGGGGAGAACTTTTGCCTAAAGCCCGAGTCTATGTTTGCAAGCCTGAACGATGGCTTTTGCAACGCTCCTTCGACACCACTGAGGAGTGTTCATGCTAACCCAGGAAGAGGATCAGCAGCTTGTCGAGCGCGTACAGCGCGGCGATAGGCGAGCTTTCGATCTGTTGGTGCTGAAGTATCAGCACAAGATTCTCGGGTTGATCGTGCGTTTCGTCCACGACACCCATGAAGCACAGGATGTCGCGCAGGAAGCCTTCATCAAGGCATACCGAGCGCTTGGAAATTTCCGCGGTGACAGCGCCTTCTACACCTGGCTGTACCGCATCGCCATCAACACGGCGAAGAACTACCTGGTGTCCCGCGGAAGGCGGCCACCCGATAGCGATGTGAGTTCCGAGGATGCGGAATTCTATGACGGCGATCACGGCCTCAAGGATCTTGAGTCTCCTGAGCGCTCCCTGTTGCGGGATGAAATCGAAGGCACCGTCCATCGGACCATCCAGCAATTGCCCGAAGATTTGCGTACGGCACTGACCTTACGTGAATTCGATGGTCTGAGTTACGAAGACATTGCCAGCGTCATGCAATGTCCTGTGGGCACCGTGCGCTCTCGAATCTTTCGCGCTCGGGAGGCCATCGATAAAGCCCTGCAACCGCTGTTGCAGGAGTCCTGAGACAGCGGCGATAGCCAAGAGAGGAACCGCCATGAGTCGTGAAGCTTTGCAGGAATCGCTGTCCGCGGTATTGGACAACGAAGCGGATGAACTGGAACTGCGTCGTGTGCTGAGCGCCGTCGAAGATTCGGAAACCCGCGCTACTTGGTCGCGTTACCAGGTCGCTCGTGCAGCTATGCATAAAGAATTGCTGATGCCGAACCTCGACATCGCATCGGCGGTTTCCGCAGCCTTGGCTGAAGAAGCTGCCCCAGCCAAGGTCCAGAAAGGTCCGTGGCGCGGTATCGGTCGCCTGGCCGTGGCCGCATCGGTCACCGTCGCTGTGTTGGCGGGCGTACGCCTGTACAACCAGGACGAAATCACCGGTGCCGAGCTCGCTCAGCAGCAGCCCGCTCAACAAGCGCTGAGCGCTCCACAGGCGCAAGGCCCTGCAGTGCTGGCCGGCTACACCGAAAGCAGCGATCAGCCGACCGGCCCTATGGCCAACGGCGCGATGCAGAACCAGGCGGGTTGGGACAAGCGTATGCCAGGCTACCTGCAGCAGCACGCGCAGGACTCGGCTGCCAAGGGCGGTGAAACCGCACTGCCTTACGCACGTGCCGCCAGCATGGACGACGCCAAGTAAGGCGCTGCATGCGCGCACTTGCCCTCCTACCGTTATTGGTCGGCAGTTGCGTCGCACTACCAGTTCTGGCAGCCAATTCTTCGCCTGAGGCGGGGAAATGGCTGTCGAAGCTGGCCAAGGCCGAACGGCAGCAGAATTATCAAGCCTCGTTCGTCTACGAGCGCAACGGCAGCTTTTCGTCCAACCACATCTGGCACCTTGTCAGTGACGGAATCTCCACCGAGCGCTTGCTTCGCCTGGACGGTGACGTTCAGGAAGTAGTACGTGTCGATGGCAAGGTAAGCTGCGCCACCAGGAATATGTCATCGGCAGTCAGCGCACTCGGCAAATCCTCCGCAGACACCCTCGATCCCCTCAAATTGATGAGCTGGTACGACTTGAGCGTCATCGGCGAATCGCGCGTGGCCGGACGAAAAGCAATCACCCTCAGCCTTGCGCCTCGCGATCCGCACCGCTATGGCTTCGACCTGGATATCGACCGGCAGACCGGTCTGCCGCTGCGCTCGCTGATGGTCAACGAAAAGGGTCAGATGCTCGAGCGCTACCAAGTCGTCAGCCTGGACACTCGGCAAACCCCTAGTACAGCTGACCTGCAAGGCAGCGCTGCTTGCAAGCCGCTCGGACCTGCTCACAGCCGCAAACCGGCGACGGTCGTCGAGTGGCAGGCACAGTGGTTGCCCGCAGGCTTCGAACTGGTGGGCAGTGCCCAGGCACGAGGCGAGGGGCCTGGTTCCTTGATGTACGACGATGGCCTCGCGCGGTTTTCGATTTTTCTCGAGCCCGTCGCTGCCGCCGATGGCAAAAACATTCGCACCCAGCTCGGCCCCACCGCAGCCGTTTCGCGCCATCTGGTGACGGCCAGAGGCGTCATGCTGGTCACGGCCGTTGGCGAAATCCCGCTGGGTACTGCCGAACGCATCGCGCTGTCGATGAGATGGCGGGGTGTCCAGGCCAACCGCTGAATGCATGTGGGCAAGGCGGTTAGCGCACATTACTGAAATGAAATTAAAGCATTGTCATTTGCATTCCCCTGGTAAATTTTCTATAGGTCTGTTCTTTCGAAGTCTGGCCTGTCCCGCGTCTGCGGGAGCCTTACTGCTAATTACGCTCGATGTGACGGGAGTCGTATGTCGATACCACGCTTGAAACCCTACCTTTCGATGTTTGCCGCCGTGCTGATGCTCGGGCAGGCGCTCGTGGCCCAGGCCCAGGAAGCGCTGCCCGATTTCACCACCTTGGTCGAACAGGCTTCGCCTGCCGTGGTGAACATCAGCACCAAGCAGAAACTGCCGGAACGCCGTGTCGCCGCCGGGCAAATGCCCGACCTGGAAGGCCTGCCGCCGATGTTCCGCGAGTTCTTCGAACGCAGCCTGCCGCAACAGCCGGGTTCGCCTCGCGGCGACCGCCAGCGCGAAGCGCAGTCGTTGGGTTCGGGTTTCATCATCTCGGCCGATGGCTACGTGCTGACCAACAACCACGTGGTCGCCGACGCTGACGAAATCATCGTGCGCCTGTCCGACCGCAGCGAGTTGCAGGCCAAGCTGGTCGGCACCGATCCGCGCACCGACGTGGCGCTGCTCAAGGTCGAAGGCAAGGACCTGCCCACCGTCAAACTGGGTGATTCGGAAAAGCTCAAGGTCGGTGAATGGGTGCTGGCCATCGGTTCGCCGTTCGGCTTCGACCATTCGGTGACCAAGGGTATCGTCAGTGCCAAGGGCCGCACCCTGCCCAACGACAGTTACGTGCCGTTCATCCAGACCGACGTGGCGATCAACCCCGGCAATTCCGGCGGGCCTTTGTTCAACATGAACGGCGAAGTGGTGGGCATCAACTCGCAGATCTTCACGCGCTCCGGCGGCTTCATGGGCCTGTCGTTCGCCATTCCGATCGATGTGGCGCTGGACGTTTCCAACCAGCTGAAGAAAGACGGCAAGGTCAGCCGCGGTTGGCTGGGTGTGGTCATCCAGGAAGTGAACAAAGACCTGGCCGAATCCTTCGGTCTCGACAAGCCTGCCGGCGCGCTGGTCGCGCAGGTGCTGGAAGACGGCCCGGCGGCCAAGGGTGGCCTGCAGGTCGGTGACGTCATTCTCAGCCTCAACGGCAAGCCGATCGTCATGTCTGCCGATCTGCCGCATCTGGTCGGCAGCATGAAGGACGGCGACAAGGTCAAACTCGAGATCATCCGCAACGGCAAGCGCCAGAGCCTGGACATCGCCGTGGGCGCACTGCCCGAAGACGATGCCGATATCGGCATGGGTGGCAGCAAACAGGGCGCCGAGCGCAGCAGCAACCGCCTGGGCGTGTCCGTAGCCGACCTCACCGCCGAGCAGAAGAAATCGCTCGAGCTCAAGGGCGGCGTCACCATCAAGGAAGTGCAGGACGGCCCAGCCGCGCTGATCGGCCTGCGTCCGGGCGATGTCATCAGCCACCTGAACAACCAGGCCATCCTCTCGGCCAAGCAGTTCACCGAGATCGCCAAGGAGCTGCCGAAGAACCGCTCGGTGTCCATGCGCGTGCTGCGTCAGGGGCGTGCCAGCTTCATCACCTTCAAACTGGCCGAGTAAGTCGGCTACCAGCGGAACGGGGCAGCGCAAGCTGCCCTTTTCGTATGCGCCGGACAAGCGCGGCATGCGCCGCGAAGGGTCAGGCGCCATACACGCGGTTACCGGTTAACTGATCGGGAATCTCCCATAACCCTGCGGCTTGGGGTACAATTCCCGGCTATTTTTGGCGGGCGTCCGGCTCGCAGCCTTTTCGAGTGTTGACCTGTGAGTGATTTGAGTCATATCCGCAATTTCTCCATCATCGCCCACATCGACCATGGCAAGTCGACGCTGGCCGATCGTTTCATCCAGCTCTGTGGCGGCCTCACGGCGCGCGAAATGGAAGCCCAGGTCCTCGACTCCATGGACCTCGAACGCGAACGCGGCATCACCATCAAGGCCCACAGCGTCACGCTCCACTACAAGGCGCAAGACGGCAAGACCTACCAGCTCAACTTCATTGACACCCCCGGCCATGTCGACTTCACCTATGAAGTCAGCCGCTCGCTGGCCGCCTGCGAAGGCGCGCTGCTGGTGGTCGATGCCGGTCAGGGCGTGGAAGCGCAATCGGTCGCCAACTGCTACACCGCCATCGAGCAGGGCCTGGAAGTCATGCCCGTGCTGAACAAGATGGACCTGCCCCAGGCCGACCCCGACCGCGTCAAGGACGAGATCGAGAAGATCATCGGCATCGACGCCACCGACGCCGTGGCGTGCAGCGCCAAGAGCGGCATGGGCGTCGACGAAGTGCTCGAACGCCTGGTGCACACCATTCCGCCACCCGAGGGCGATATCGAAGCGCCCTTGCAGGCACTGATCATCGACTCCTGGTTCGACAACTACCTGGGTGTCGTGTCCCTGGTGCGCGTGCGCCACGGCCGCGTCAAGAAGGGCGACAAGATTCTGGTCAAGTCCACCGGCAAGGTGCACCTGGTCGACAGCGTCGGCGTGTTCAACCCGAAACATACGCAAACCGCCGACCTCAAAGCCGGCGAAGTGGGCTTCATCATCGGCAGCATCAAGGACATTCACGGCGCGCCGGTGGGCGACACCCTGACCCTGGCCTCGACTCCGGACGTGCCGGTGCTGTCGGGCTTCAAGAAGATCCAGCCGCAGGTCTACGCGGGCCTGTTCCCGGTCAGCTCCGACGACTTCGAAGACTTCCGCGACGCCTTGCAGAAGCTCACCCTCAACGACTCGTCGCTGCAATACGCGCCGGAGAGTTCGGATGCCCTGGGCTTCGGATTCCGTTGCGGCTTCCTCGGCATGCTGCACATGGAGATCATCCAGGAGCGCCTGGAGCGCGAGTACGACCTCGACCTGATCACCACCGCGCCCAGCGTGATCTACGAGCTGGAATTGAAGACCGGTGAAACCATCATCGTCGACAACCCGTCCAAACTCCCGGACGTCTCCTCGGTCACCGACTTCCGCGAACCGATCGTCACCGCGACCATCCTCGTGCCGCAGGAACACCTGGGCAACGTGATCACGTTGTGCATCGAGAAGCGGGGGGTGCAGCGCGACATGCAGTTCCTCGGCAGCCAGGTGCAGGTGCGCTACGACATGCCGATGAACGAAGTGGTGCTGGATTTCTTCGACCGCCTGAAGTCAACCAGCCGTGGCTATGCCTCGCTGGACTACCACTTCGACCGCTACCAGTCGGCCAACCTGGTCAAGCTGGACGTGTTGATCAACGGCGACAAGGTCGACGCCCTGGCGTTGATCGTGCACCGCGACAACGCGGCCTACAAAGGTCGCCAGTTGACCGAGAAGATGAAGGAACTGATCCCTCGGCAGATGTTCGACGTGGCGATCCAGGCGGCCATCGGCGGCCAGATCATCGCGCGGACCACCGTCAAGGCGCTCAGAAAGAACGTACTGGCCAAATGTTACGGCGGCGACGTCAGCCGTAAGAAGAAACTGCTGGAGAAGCAGAAGGCCGGTAAGAAACGCATGAAGCAGGTCGGCAACGTGGAAATTCCACAAGAAGCCTTCCTTGCCGTGCTCAGGTTGGATAGCTAGGTCCTATGTCGCTAAATTTCCCGCTGTTGCTCGTTCTTGCCGTGGCCGTCTGTGGTTTGCTGGGGCTCATCGACCTGTTGTTCCTGGCACCGCGCCGGCGAGCGGCGATCGCCACCTATCGGGGTAGCGTCAGCCAGCCCGAGCCGGCGGTGGTCGAGCGCCTCGACAAGGAACCCTTGCTCGTCGAGTACGGCAAGTCGTTCTTCCCGGTGTTGTTCATCGTGCTGGTGCTGCGCTCGTTTCTGGTCGAGCCGTTCCAGATTCCGTCCGGGTCGATGAAGCCAACGCTGGAAGTCGGCGACTTCATCCTGGTGAACAAGTTTTCCTACGGCATCCGCCTGCCGGTGATCGACAAGAAGGTCATCGAAATCGGTGATCCCAAGCGCGGCGATGTGATGGTGTTCCGCTATCCGAGCGATCCGAACGTCAACTACATCAAGCGTGTGGTCGGCCTGCCGGGCGACCAGATCCGCTACACCAACGACAAGCGCCTGTTCGTCAACGGCCAGGCCGTCGCCGAGCAACTGGTCGGCACCGAACCGGGTACCCTGGGCAGCGCCGAGCTGTACAAGGAAAAACTGGGCGAAGCCGAACACCTGATCCGCAAGGAAATGAGCCGCTACCGCATGCCGCCCGACCAGCAGTGGACGGTTCCGGCCGGCCACTACTTCATGATGGGCGACAACCGCGACAACTCGAACGACAGCCGCTTCTGGGATGACCCGAACATTCCCAAGGAACTGCACGGCATGGTGCCGGACCGCAACATCGTCGGTAAGGCCTTCGCGGTCTGGATGAGCTGGCCCGAACCCAAGCTCAGCCACTTCCCCAACCTGTCGCGGGTTGGCTTGATCCACTGATCCACCGGCGTTGCCGATCCGGCAGCGCCGAATGCATTTCTGACATAGGCTGTGTTCTCCAGGATCAGAGAATCGCCATCGCATCGGGCGATGGCCATGGCCGGCAGTCTTCAGGACCTCGATTTGAACAACGCGTTGAACAACCCTCAGGTGGCCCCATGAGCGCGCCCCTTGACCGCCTGGAGCGCAAGCTCGGCTATACCTTCCGGGATCAGGAGCAGATGCTGCTGGCCCTCACTCACCGCAGTTACGCCGGGCGCAACAACGAGCGCCTGGAGTTTCTCGGCGACTCGATCCTCAATTTCGTCGCCGCCGAAGCGCTGTTCGAGCGCTTCCCGCAGGCGCGCGAAGGCCAGCTGTCGCGTTTGCGCGCGCGGTTGGTCAAGGGTGAGACCCTGGCCCGCCTGGCCCGTGGTTTCGACTTGGGCGACTATCTGCGCTTGGGCTCGGGCGAACTCAAGAGCGGAGGCTTCCGCCGCGAGTCGATCCTGGCCGATGCCCTCGAAGCCTTGATCGGTGCGATCTACCTCGATTCCGACATGCAAACGGTGCGCGAGCGCATCCTCGCCTGGTTGGCCGGCGAGTTCGAAAGCCTGACCCTGGTCGACACCAACAAAGACCCGAAAACGCGCTTGCAGGAATTCCTGCAGTCGCGCGCCTGCGAGTTGCCACGCTACGAAGTGGTCGACATCCAGGGCGAACCTCACTGCCGCACCTTCTTCGTCGAATGCGAAGTGGTACTGCTGAACAACAAGAGCCGCGGCCAGGGCGTGAGCCGGCGTATCGCCGAGCAGGTCGCGGCAGCCTCGGCGCTCATCGCCTTGGGCGTGGAGAATGGCAATGACTGAGAACACCCCCACCCGTTGCGGCTATGTGGCCATCGTCGGCCGTCCGAACGTGGGCAAATCGACGTTGCTCAACCACATCCTCGGGCAGAAGCTGGCGATCACCTCGCGCAAGCCGCAGACCACCCGGCACAACATGCTCGGCATCAAGACCGAAGGCGATGTGCAGGCGGTCTACGTCGATACCCCTGGCATGCACAAGGCCAACGACAAGGCGCTCAACCGCTACATGAACCGCAACGCCTCGGCCGCCCTCAAGGACGTCGACGTGGTGATCTTCGTGGTCGACCGTACGCGCTGGACCGACGAGGACCAACTGGTGCTCGAACGTGTGCAGTACGTCACCGGGCCGCTGATCCTGGCAGTCAACAAGACCGACCGCATGGACGAGAAGGGCGACCTGATCCCGCACCTGCAATGGCTGCAGACGCAACTGCCGAATGCCGAGATCGTGCCGATCTCCGCCCAGCAGGGTCACAACCTCGACGCTCTGGAAGCGCTGATCGCCAAGCACCTGCCGGAAAATGAGCATTTCTTCCCGGAAGACCAGATCACCGACCGTAGCAGCCGCTTCCTCGCCGCCGAACTGGTGCGCGAGAAGATCATGCGTCAGTTGGGTGCTGAGCTGCCGTACCAGATCACCGTCGAGATCGAGGAGTTCAAGCAGCAGGGCCACGTGCTGCACATCCACGCGCTGATCCTGGTCGAGCGCGACGGGCAGAAGAAGATCATCATCGGCGACAAGGGCGAGCGCATCAAACGCATCGGCTCCGAGGCGCGCAAGGACATGGAGCAGCTGTTCGATGCCAAGGTGATGCTCAACCTCTGGGTCAAGGTCAAAGGCGGTTGGTCGGACGACGAGCGCGCACTGCGCTCGCTTGGCTACGGCGACCTGTAACCTTCCCTGGAACGGCCCGGACTCTCCGGGCCGTTTTCTTTCGCAGGCCTTTGCATGGAACACCCAGTCGGCCAACCGGCCTATGTGCTGCACAGCCGTGCCTACAAGGAAACCAGCGCGCTGGTGGACCTGTTCACCGCGCAAGGCCTGGTGCGTGTGGTGTTGCGCCGTGCCCGCGGCAAAGGCGGCAGCCTGGTACGGCCGTTCGTGCTGCTCGAGGTGGAGCTGCGCGGGCGCGGCGAGCTGAAGAACGTCAACCGGCTGGAAACCGTCGGTGTCGCGGCCTGGCTGCACGGCGACGCCCTGTTCAGCGGGATGTACCTCAACGAGTTGCTCATGCGCCTGCTGCCTGCCGAGGTGCCGCACCCGGCTCTGTTCGAGCACTATGCCCTGACCTTGCAGGCGCTGGCCGAGGGGCTCCCACTGGAGCCGCTGTTGCGCGCCTTCGAGTGGCGCGTGCTCGACGAGCTGGGCTATGCCTTTTCGCTCGAGCATGACCTCGACGAGCAACCCATCGCCAGCGACGGACAATACCGTTTGCGCGTCGATGCCGGCCTGGAACGGGTGGAACTGCCCCAACCCGGCCTGTTCAGCGGCGCGCAGTTGCAGGCATTGGCCCAAGCCGACTGGGACGCGCCTGGCGCATTGCTCGCGGCCAAGCGCCTGATGCGCCAGGCCCTGGCGGTGCACCTGGGCAGCAAGCCCCTGGTCAGCCGGGAACTGTTTCGCAAGCGCTGATCCCGTCGTATGCTGTGCGGCTCACACTCTAGGAGAGCCTTCCGTGACTCACAGCAACCGCATGCTACTGGGCGTCAACATCGATCACGTGGCGACCCTGCGCCAGGCGCGCGGCACGCGTTACCCCGACCCGGTCAAGGCGGCGCTGGATGCCGAAGAGGCGGGCGCCGATGGCATCACCGTGCACCTGCGCGAAGACCGTCGGCACATCCAGGAGCGCGACGTGCTGTTGCTCAAGGACGTGTTGCAGACGCGCATGAATTTCGAGATGGGCGTTACCGAAGAAATGATGGCGTTCGCCGAACGCATTCGTCCGGCGCACATCTGCCTGGTGCCCGAAACGCGCCAGGAACTGACCACCGAAGGCGGCCTGGACGTGGCGGGGCAAGAAGCGCGGATCAGCGCGGCGGTCGAGCGGCTGACCCGGATCGGCGCCGAGGTGTCGCTGTTCATCGATGCCGATCCGGTGCAGATCGAAGCGGCCTATCGCGTCGGTGCGCCGGCCATCGAGCTGCACACGGGGCGCTATGCCGATGCCGAGAATCCGGCCGAGATGGCCGAAGAACTCGAGCGCATCGCCAAAGGCGTGGCCTTGGGTGTCGACAAAGGGCTGGTCGTCAATGCCGGCCATGGCCTGCACTACCACAACGTCGAAGCCATCGCGGCGATCAAAGGCATCAATGAGTTGAACATCGGCCATGCGCTGGTGGCCCATGCGCTGTTCGTCGGTTTCAAGGAAGCGGTGGCGCAGATGAAGGCATTGATTCTCAACGCGTCGCGCTGAAACCTCGGAAACAAGCCCTGTCTGCGATCTGCACCCTGGCAGATCGCTTCGAGGTCGCGTTCAAGCGGGAAACGCTGGATCGGCAGGTCGACCGTGCTGCCGAACAGTGGGGTCGAAGAAGGCAGCGTGGGCGTTTGCGAACACCCACGCCGTGAGATTCAAAGCAGGCCGAAGACTTTCTTGGCGAGGCTGGTCGCGGCCTGGGCCGGGTTCTGGCGGATGCTCTGCTCCTGCTTGGCGATGACCTCGAACAGCCCGTCCAGGGCCTGCTCGGTCACGTAGTTCTCGATACTGGCGCTCTTGGCATCGACCACGCCCAAGGCCATGGCCTGGCCGGCGAAGTTGTTGTACTGCTTGGCCAGCCCTACCTGGTCGGTGGCTTGCTTGACGATCGGCAGGAACTTGGCGCGGATCTGTTCGCGACTGGTCTTGTCCAGGTACTGCGTGGCCGAATCCTGGCCGCCGCTGAGAATGCCTTTGGCGTCGCTCACGCTCATCTTCTTCACCGCATCGAGCAGGATCGCCTGGGCCTGCGGTACGGCCGCCTCGGCCGCCTTGTTCATGCTGGCCTCCAGGGCATCGACCTGCTCACCTTTGCCGAACATCTTCATGGCCTTGGCTGCTTTGCCCAGCTTACCGGGTAGCTCGATGCGCACGTCCGGGTTGTCGTTGAAGCCGCCGGGCGTGCCCAGTTGCTTGACGGCCACCTGGGCGCCTTGGCTCAGGGCGTCCTTGAGGCCGCTGGAAGCGTCGCTCTGACTGAGGTCGCCCAGGGACAGCGCCAGGGCGCTGGCCGACAGCAACAGGCCAGCGCACAGGGTGGTCAAGCGCAGAGAAGTACGAATCATGGATGAGTCCTTGGTAAACGGGTGGAAATCTTCAGCGGGCCGGATCGACCTTGATGCGCAGCGGCTGCGGATCGTGGCCGTCGAGCGCTACGGACTGCTGTGAGGTGTTTATGAACAGCAGCTTGCCCTCCAGTTCGATCCGGGCACTGACCGCGTAGCGGTGGCCGGGTTTGATCTGGGCGGGGTCGTAGTTCAGCCGGAACGGCAGCGGTACGTTGCCCTTGACCGGGCCTGCCTGGCGCGCCAGCACCACGGCTGGGGCATCCATCAGGGAGACGTCCTGCAACTGCACGCTCAGCGTGGCGGCAGGTGGCAGAGCCATGCGTTGCAGGTAAAAGACCTCGCCATACAGGCTGGCCTGCGCGGGAGGGGTAGGGCTGGAGCAGGCTGCGAGCAAAGAGGCGCAACACAGCATAAAGAGTTTTTTCATGGAATCTCCGGTGTCCAGGGGTCGGCTGGTGGCCAACGCCCTGGACTGTAACGGATTTTCCCCAGCGAATCAGCGAGGCGGCAGCTTCAGGGTGATGTCGGAAAGATCCGGCGGGTTGTTCAGGTCCAACGCCCTGAAGTTCCGGCCGGCGTAAACCTCGGTGCCCTCAGGGTTATACAGGCCAAGGTGCAAGCGCAACGGCCGGCCTTCGGGAACGCTGGCCAAATCGACGAACAGCGAGAACGCGGCCCGTTTGCCGGAAACGCTCATCGAATGCTCTGCCAGATTGCTGGAGCGACGATTGCTACCGCCATCTTCCTGAACCACCAGCAAGGTGGCACTGAGTTTGTTCGTACCCTTGGCCACCTCGTGTGGAACGTTCACCATCCCGCTCAGCTCGGTCACATGCATTTCGGGCGGATATGGGTTGTGCGCCGCCTCGAAACCTTCGAACGCTTCCAGGGCCATCTCCACAGGTGCTTCGGTCGCTTGCGCCAGCGTCAGGTCTTGGGAGGCGCTGAGGAGTACTCGGGACGATCCGGTGCTCGACAGGCAACGGGCGTTGAGGGTGATCCTGGCATCGTCCGCCAAGGTCGAGCGGTCGAGATGAAGGCGCAAGGGCAGGGGCGAGCCCGTGACCTGCGCCCCGCAATGGCCGAGCGGCGTCCCGGACGGATCGAGCACCTCCACGATCAGCCGCGGCAATCCTTCCGAGGACGCTCGTAGGGAGGGAGTGCTCAGGGTGCCGCTGATTCCAACGATATCGGACATGTCATCGTGCCTCGTAAGGTGCTGGGAATGAAGCATGCCGATGCTGATGCCCGGCGCGCCCAGGCATCAGCCAGAAAGCCTACCCTTGCACGACGTCCGCCGGCTCGTCGCGGTGCAGCGCCACTTGTCGGATCGACAGGCGCAATTCGGCCGACAGCACCCGTTTGGCCACGCCTTCGGCCAACTCGCCCAAGCGGTCGGAGTAGTCCAGCGTGCCGTGCTCGTCGGCGCGCAGCACGCCTTGGTCGAGCAAAGTCTGGATGAAATGGCGGAACAGGCTCTTGTCGAAGAATTCCGGGGCGTTCAGACCATGCAGGATCGACAGGCGCTGGGCCATGGTCACGCACAGGTTCTCCAACCCTTCGGCGCTGAGGCTGTGCTTGCCACTGCTGAGCAACAGCGACGTGGCCATGTAGAAGCGCTGCAAGGTCTGGGTGATGGTGCGGGCCAGCAGGGTCAGCAGCACGAAAGGCCGCGAGCTCGGCGCCGGACGCAGATACACGTCTTGCTCGCGGCGCAGCAGGCCTTGTTCGACCAGCGCCGCCAGCCATTGATCGATGACCGCCTCCAGCTGCTCAGGCGCCCAGCGCAGGAACAGCTCGGCTTGCAGGTAGGGATACAGGGCGCGCACGTATTGGCCGAGCAGCGCGCGGCTCATGCGCGAGCTGCTGAGGAAGAAGCTGGCCAGCAGCGCCGGCAGGGCGAAGATGTGCAGGACGTTGTTGCGGTAGTAGGTCATCAGGACCGCGTTGGTTTCGTCCAGGTAGAGGATGCGCCCCAGCGCGTCCTTCTGTTCGGCCAGCAGGTCCATGGCGCGCACGTGCTCGATCAAGTGTTGGCCATCGCCTTCGGGCAGGGTGGTGTGCGTCGAGTAGGGCACTTGGCGCAGCAATGCCAGGTACAGGTCGAGCACGCGGACCAGCGCCTGTTCGTCCAGGGCCAGGCGGCTGGTGGACAGCAGCGCCAGCGCCACCAGATTGACCGGATTGATCGCCGCAGCCTCGTTGAGGCGGCGGGCCACGGTGGCGCCAAGTTCGGTAGTGGCCTTGCTCAGCCATGCCGGGCGAAAGTCCGGGCCATGGGGCTGCTCGCGCCAGCCTGGCTGGCGTTCGTCGAGAAACGCGCCCAGGCGGATCGGCTCACCGAAGTTGACGTACACCTGGCCGAAGCGCTGGCGCAAGGCGCCGAATACCTTGAACAGATCGAGGATCGACTCCTTCTTCTTGCTTGCCCCACGCAGCTCGCCCAAATAGGTGCGGCCCTCCAGCACGCGCTCGTAACCGATGTACACCGGCACGAAGGCGATGGGCGTGCGCGAGGAGCGCAAGAAGCTGCGCAGGGTGATCGCCAGCATGCCGGTGCGCGGTTGCAGCATGCGCCCGGTGCGCGAACGCCCGCCTTCGACGAAGTACTCGACCGGAAAGCCCTTGCTGAACAGGGTGTGCAGGTATTCGTTGAACACGGCCGTGTACAGCGGGTTGTCCTTGAACGTGCGGCGCATGAAGAACGCGCCGCCACGGCGCAGCAGACCTCCGATCAGCGGCATGTTGAGGTTGATGCCCGCCGCGACGTGGGGCGGCGTCAGGCCGTTGCGAAACAACAGGTACGACAGCAGCAGGTAGTCGATATGGCTGCGGTGGCAGGGTACGTAGACCACTTCGTGGTCCGGCGCGATGGCCTGCACCTGCTCGATGTGGTTGACCTTGATGCCGTCGTAGATCTTGTGCCAGAACCAGCTCAGCACCACTTCCAGGAAGCGGATGACGGTGTAGGTATAGTCCGAGGCGATCTCGTTGGCGTAGCGCAGCGCCTGGGCCTCGGCCTTGTCCCGGCCGCTGTGCTGGCGCTGCGCCTCGTCGTCGATGGCCTGACGCACCAGCGGGGCATGCACCAGACCCTTGACCAGGTTGCGCCGGTGCGACAGGTCGGGGCCGATGACCGCACTCTTGAGGTTGCGAAAGCGCACGCGCAGCAGACGTTGGGCCATGCGCACGGTGCGTTCGCGGCCCTTGTTGTGGCGCACCAGCTCGCCCAGGTGGATGGGCGTGGAAAACTGCACGCGGGTCTTGCGCCCCAGGATCAGCACGGTCAGCAAGCGCCGTAGCCGCCCGGTGACGGCCCAGCTGTCGGCGAACAGCAGCCGCCACGGGCTCGACTCGCTCTCCGGCGACTGCCCCCAGAACACGCTGACCGGAATGACCTGCGCGTCTTCCTCGGCGTGCTCGCCCAAGGCCTCGATCACGCGTTCCAAGGTCGGCGGGGCGCCGCGCTTGTCGTGGCGGCCGAGCCAATCCGGGTCGGGGGTGAGGTAGAAAAAGGCTGCCGGCTCGCGCAGCGTGCCGACGTCGACCGGCAGCACCGGGCGTGGCAGCCCGGCCTTGGTGCATTCGTGGTCGAGCACCGCCAGGTCGGTCAGCGCCGGCGAAGGCAAGACGTAGAACACCGGTCGGCTGCGGTCCAGGTTCAACGAGGTCGAAGACTGGTTGATGGTTTCGGAGCGCACCCATAGGTACAGAATGCGGCGCAGAACGCTGAAGATCAGGCGACGCAGAGGGGAACGTGTCATTGGCGGCAGGCCCTGGGCAATAAGGTACGGTCGAGGTGCAAGCAGTTAGTCCGCGTGGTCGGCATAAGTTCAGCGACGCCCAAATAGTCAGCTTGGTAAATTTTCTCTACGGGTCATCGGGTATTCGGCCTGTCACTTGCAGGCATTTTCCCACGCTTGGCCGATCAGCCCATTGGATCTGTCAGTCAACGCGCTCTTCATAATAAAAGCGGAGTAGTTCAGATGTCGTCTCGTGAGACTGGGAATGTCAAATGGTTCAACGATGCCAAAGGCTTTGGTTTCATTCAGCGCGAAGGGAGTGCCGACGTATTCGTCCACTACCGCGCGATCCGCGGTGAGGGGCACCGCTCGCTGACCGAGGGGCAGCGCGTGGAATATGCGCTCGTACAGGGCCAGAAGGGCCTCCAGGCGGAGGATGTGGTTGGTCTGTAAGCAGCGGGCCAGAGAGGTTGGGGCGATGCAGCCGGAACCCCGTCGCCCCCACTTTCTAAGCGCCTCTCACGCCGTGCGCCAGGTGATCTCCTCTTCACCGTCGGCGCTCACGCGGATCCAGCGGTCGGCGTCTTCCTCGCCATCGGCTTCGCTCCAGCTTCCCGGCGCACAGCGGACTTCCACCGCCAGGGCGGCGTAGGCGGCCCGCGCGCAAGCGATGTCATCCTCCCATGGGGTCTGGTCGCTTTCCAGCAACAAGCTGTTCCATTTTCCTACAGCTTTGGGAACCCAGGTGACCGGGATGTTACCGGCCTGGCATTTCCAGGTATGGCCGCGCTGCTGCCAAGGGCTGCACGGGCCGAGGGCGCGTCCGAGCCAATCGGCGATCTGTTGATGGCCGACGTCGGCGTCCTTGAGGTAGATCTCGATATCAGGTTGGCGCATGGGAAGGGCTCCGGTTGTGCTCAGGCTTGGCGCACGAAATAGTCATAACGCATGGAAACCGTGACCTCGAACGGTGCGGTCTGTTCGATCACGCGGGTACGGCGCTCGGCGCTGGCGCGCCAGCCGTGCGGGGTCATGGCCAGCAGGTCGGCACGGGCCTTGGCCTCGCTCAGGCGCAGACGCCATTGCAGCACTTCGCTGTGCGCGTGGCGCATGCCTTCGGGGACCAGCGCCAGGTGCTTGTCGTCGGCGTAGGGGCGCACTTCGTCATACAGCGCTTCGCGCAGCTCCATCAAGTGGCCCTCGGTAGGGCCGACCCGCATCAGGCCGCCGCCCGGCGCCAGCAGGCGCTTGGCCTCGGCCCAGTCGAGCGGGCTGAAGACGCTGGCGATGAACTGGCAACTGGCATCGGCCAGCGGCACGCGCGCCATGCTGGCGACCATCCAGGTCAGCCGTGGATCGCGGCGGCAGGCGCGTTTGACCGCTTCGCGGGAAATGTCCAGCGCATAGCCGTCGGCTGACGGCAAGGCCTGGCCGATGCGGGCGGTGTAATAGCCTTCGCCGCAACCGATGTCCAGCCAGGTACCGGGCGCGCGTTCCTGGGCCAATTGCGCCAGGCGCTCGGCCACCGGCGCGTAATGGCCGGCGTCGAGAAAGTCGCGTCGAGCCTCGACCATGGCCTGGTTGTCGCCCGGATCGCGGCTGTTCTTGTGCTGCACCGGCAGCAGGTTCAGGTAGCCCTGGCGGGCACGGTCGAAACGGTGCCCGGCCGGGCAGACGACACCGTTGTCGAGGCGGCTCAGTGGGCCTTGGCAAAGCGGGCAGGTGAGCATCAGGCGAGCAACCGTACCAGGGTCTGGTAGTAGATTTCGGTCAGCAGGTCGAGGTCGCTGGCCAGAATGCGTTCGTCGACCTGGTGGATGGTGGCGTTGACCGGCCCGAGTTCCACCACCTGGGTGCCCATGGTGGCGATGAAGCGCCCGTCGGAGGTACCGCCGCTGGTGGACGGCTGGGTCTTGCGGTCGGTGACCTGTTGGATGCTGGCGGCGACGGCGTCGAGCAGTTCACCCGGTTCGGTGAGGAACGGCAGGCCCGACAAGGCCCAGTCGATCGACCAGTCCAATTGATGCCGGTCGAGGATCGCGGCGACCCGCTGCTGCAAGCCCTCGACCGTGGACTCGGTGGAAAAGCGGAAGTTGAACAGCGCCGTCAGCTCGCCCGGCACGACGTTGGTGGCACCGGTGCCGGCATTGAGGTTGGAAATCTGGAAGCTGGTGGGCGGGAAGAACGCGTTGCCTTCGTCCCAGTGCTCGCCGGCCAATTCCGCCAGCGCCGCAGCGGCCAGGTGGATCGGGTTGCGCGCCAGGTGCGGGTAGGCCACATGGCCCTGCTTGCCGCGTACGGTGAGGGTCGCGCCGAGCGAGCCGCGGCGCCCGTTCTTGACCACGTCGCCCAACAGGTGGGTGCTCGAGGGTTCGCCGACGATGCACCAGTCGAGCCGTTCGTTGCGTGCCTTCAGGCGCTCCACCACCGCTTTGGTGCCGTGATGGGCCGGGCCTTCTTCGTCGCTGGTGATGAGGAAGGCGACCTTGCCGCGGTGGTCGGGGTAGTCGCGCACGAAGCGCTCGCTGGCGACCACCATCGAGGCCAGGCTGCCTTTCATGTCGGCGGCGCCGCGACCGCAGAGCATGCCGTCGGCGTCGATCAGCGCGTCGAACGGCTCGTGTTGCCATTGCTGCACGGGGCCGGTGGGTACCACGTCGGTATGGCCGGCGAAGCACAGCACCGGGCCGTCCTGGGTGCCGTGGGTGGCCCAGAAGTTGTCGACGTCTTCGATGCGCATCGGCTCCAGCGCGAAGCCCACCGCGCCCAGACGGTGCATCATCTGCGCCTGGCAGTCGGCATCTACCGGGGTGACCGAAGGGCGGCGAATCAGGTCGCACGCCAGTTGAAGGGTGGGTGAGCGCTCGGCTGAGGCCGTCATGAAGAACTCCGGGCAAGGCAAGGCAAAAACGGGGGCGTCATCTTATAGCAATGTGCGCGTCCATGCGCCTGTAGAAGCGGCCGGCCGGCTGCTTCTACGCCTGCTCCGCGGGCTTGGGCAGCGACGACAGCAGCGCCATCACCAACGCCGCCAGGTACGGCAGCGACTGCACCAGCAGCATCGCCACCCAGAAACGCATGTCCGAGCTGGGCAGGCCCTGCACCAGGCAGATACCCCCGGCGGCGCCCCACAGCAGCAACATGATGAACACCTCTTCGCGAGCCTCCGACAACGCTTTGAAGAACCCATGGCTGTCGGCGTGCTTGGGTGTGCGGATGAACGGCATGCTGCTGGTGAAGAAACCGTACAGCACCGCCTTGGCGATGGTGTGCGACAGCGCAAGCCCCGCGAGCGCCGCAGCGAAGGCGTCGCGCAGATCGACGCCCACCGCGCGGCGATAGAGGAACACGATCTTGCCGACCTTGAAGAAGAACAGCGCCAGCGGCGGAATGGCGAAGATCATCAGCGGTGGATCGACCCGGTGCGGCACGATGATCATCGCCGCCGACCATAGCAGCGCGCCGACGGTGAAGAAGATGTTCATGCCATCGGCCACCCACGGCAGCCAGCCGGCCAGGAAGTGATAGCGCTGGCCGCGGGTCAGCTCGCTGCCCTTGCCACGCAGCAGAGCGCTGGCGTGGTGCTTGATGATCTGGATGGCGCCGTAGGCCCAGCGGAAGCGCTGCTTCTTGAAGTCGATGAAGGTGTCGGGCATCAGGCCCTTGCCGTAGCTGTTGTGGGCGTACGCCGCCGACAGCCCTTTCTCGAATACCCGCAGGCCCAGTTCGGCGTCTTCGCAGATGCACCAGTCGGCCCAACCCAGCTCGTCGAGCACCGCGCGCCGGGTCATGGTCATGGTGCCGTGCTGGATGATCGCGTCGCGGTCGTTGCGGGTGACCATGCCGATGTGGAAGAAGCCTTTGTATTCGCTGTAGCAGAGCTTCTTGAACGCGCTTTCGTGTTGGTCGCGGTAGTCCTGCGGCGATTGCACCACGGCGATTTTCGGGTCGGCGAAGTGCGGCACCATGTGCTTGAGCCAGTTGCGGTCGACGCAGTAGTCCGAGTCGATCACCGCGATCACTTCGGCGTCGGGCGCGGTATGCGGCAGCAGGTAGTTCAGCGCGCCGCCCTTGAAGCCCGCGAGCGGGGCCACATGGAAGAAGCGGAAGCGCTCGCCCAGGGCCTGGCAATGGGCCTCGAGCGGCTCCCAGACGGCCGGGTCCTTGGTGTTGTTGTCGATCACCAGCACTTCGAAGTCGGGGTAGTCCAGTGCGGCCAGTGCGTCGAGGGTCTGCTTCACCATCTCCGGCGGTTCGTTGTAGCAGGGCACATGCACCGACACCTTGGGCCGGTAGGGCGAGTCGCCCTCCACCGGCAGGAATTCGCGGCGCCGCTTGTGCGTCCAGACCGCCTCGGCCAGCTCGTGCGCCTCGGTCAGCAAGACGATGAACACGCCCAGCGCGCCCAACGCCAGCAGCACCCCCACCGAAAGGCTGAACCAGGTGCTGTATTGCTGGCTGTAGTCGTAGGCGATCCACACCAGCACCGAGCCGCAGAGGAAGGTGATGAAGGTCAGGAAAGTACGGCCGCGCTGGCGCAGGGACGAGCCGTCGATCAGCAGCACGGCCAGGGCGATCATCGCCAGCACCACCGACGCGACCGCCAGGGCGCGCCACTGCGGAATCGCCACCACCGGCCCTTCGAAATTGAATTTCTGCTGCCGCGCGGCGTTGAACACGCCCCAGTAGGCGCCCACCGAACCTTCGTCGCTGGCCTTCCACGGCTGGTCGTAGGCTTCGATGACGAAGTAGTTGTAGCCCTGGCGGTTGAGGGTTTTGACCAGGGTGCGCAGGTAGATGGCCTGGTCGGCCTGGGTGGCGTCGGCGCCGCCGCGCATGCGGCCGTTGCTCGGCCAGCCGACTTCGGAGAGCAGCAACGGCTTGCGCGGGAACTGCTGCTTGAGCTCGCGCGCGCGCTCGAGCACGAAGGCGATGGAGTCGCGCATCGGAATGAATTCCCAATACGGCAGGATGTGCGCGGCGATCAGGTCGACGTGCTTGGCCAGCTCGGGATGCTCCTTCCAGATGTGCCACTGCTCGCTGGTGGTGACCGGCACCTTGACCGCGGCGCGGACCCGGTCCAGGTACTCGATCAAGCCCTCGGGCGTGACCTCCTCGCGGAACAGCGCTTCGTTGCCGACCACCACGCGCACCACGCTGCGGCGGGTGTTGGCCAGCTCGATGGCGGTGGCGATCTCGCGCTCGTTGCGTTCCAGGTCGGGGCTGATCCAGATGCCCACGGTGACCCGCAGGCCCAGTTCCTCGGCCAGGCGCGGAACGTTGGCCTGGGTGCCCTCGACGGTGTAGATGCGGATGCTGTCGGTGAGCTTGCTCATCTGCTCGAGGTCTTGGCGCATCTCCTCGTCGGTCGGATACTGCCCGCGCTGCGGGCTTTCCCCGAGGCGGAACGGCGAATAGGAAAAGCCGGAAATCTGCTCGGGCCAGGCGGGCGCCGACACCGGGCGGTTGATCAGCGCCCAGAAACCGGTGAACAGGGCGGCGATGGCCAGGACCACCACCAGGTTGAGGCCGAGTTTGCGTGAAGACATAGGGGTGCGTCGGTTCCGATGAAGCGGGGTCAGGTCAGTGACCGGCTGGGTGCAAAGGCTGCGGACATGCGCGAGGCCGTTCCCGAAGAAGTAGCCGAGATCCCGCTTTGTTGTCGTCCATTTCTGATTCTTCAGGAGGCATTAAAGCAGGGTTCTGCGTGTCTTTCCTAACCCGATGCGGTCGCTGGCGCCTGCGGCAGGTGTCGGCCAACGCGCGCGTGGCCTATACTGCGCGCCGATTTTTCGGAGGTGAGCCATGAGCACAGAAGATCCACGCTTCGCCGGGGTGGCCCGGTTGTACGGCGATCAGGGGCTGGCGCGCCTGCGCCAGGCCCATGTCGGCGTGGTCGGCATCGGCGGCGTGGGCTCCTGGGTGGCCGAGGCGCTGGCGCGCAGCGGCGTGGGCGAGATCAGCCTGTTCGACCTCGACGACGTCTGTGTCAGCAACACCAACCGCCAGGCCCATGCCCTGGCCGGGCAGGTGGGGCGGGCCAAGGTCGAGGCCACCGCCGAGCGTTTGCGCGCCATCAATCCCGAGTGTGTGGTGCATGCGGTGGCCGACTTCGTCACCCGCGAAACCATGGCCGAGTACATCACCGAGGGGATGGACTGCGTGGTCGATTGCATCGACAGCGTGATGGCCAAGGCCGCCTTGATCGCCTGGTGCCGGCGGCGCAAGATCGCCGTGGTCACCACCGGCGGTGCCGGCGGGCAGATCGACCCGACCCAGGTGCAGGTGGGCGACCTCAACAAGACGTTCAACGATCCCCTGGCCTCGCGGGTGCGCTCCACGCTGCGGCGCGACTACAACTTCTCGCGCAACGTCAGCCGCAACTACGGCGTGCCCTGCGTGTTCTCCAGCGAGCAACTGCGCTACCCCAAGGGCGACGGCAGCGTGTGCCTGCAAAAGAGCTTCGTCGGCGAGGGCGTGCGTCTGGACTGCTCCGGCGGGTTCGGCGCGGTGATGATGGTCACCGCGACTTTCGGCATGGTGGCGGCGAGCAAGGCGGTGGAAAAGCTGGTGGCCGGCGCACGGCGGCCATCGGAGCGTGTTCGGGTGCAAGGGCCAGATGCGCCGGCGTAGTGAGCTTCACTCGCGAAGGGCAGCGCAGCCGGCCGTTGCAACACAGTCTCCGGTCAGGGGCGCTGCTGCGCGGCAACGCTGTTGGAGCGGCTTCAGCCGCGATGGGCCGCAAAGCGGCCCCTGTCCAGGCGCTGCGCAATCTCTGAAGGGACCGTGTTCGGGCCATTGGGGCGGCTGAAGCCGCTCCAACAGGCTTCTTCAGCCCTTCGCCAGCAACTCCGCCATGCGCAGCACCACCGCGTGCAACCCATTGCTGCGCGACGGCGACAGCTGTCGCTCCAGTCCCAGTTGGGCAAACCAGGTCCGCAGGTCGAGTGCCGCCAAGGCATCTTGGTCCAGGCCTTCGACTCGCACCAGCAACAGCGCAAGCAGCCCGCGCAGCAAACGCGCATCGCTGGTGGCCTTGAACCGCCAGTGGACGCCGTCGTGCTGTGCGCCGTCGTGTCGGGCGTCCTCGTGTCGGGCGCCATCGCGTCGGGCGCCGTAGCGTCGGGCGCCGTAGCGCTGCACCACCAGCCACACCTGGCTTTCACAACCGTGCACGCGGTTGGCCTCGGTCTTCTCGGCCTCCGCCAGGGGCGCCAGGCGCTCGCCCCATTGCATCAGCAGGCGTGCCCGCTGCTCCCAGCCGTGCGCCGCAGCGAAGCTGTCCAGCGCGGCTTGCGCGTCGTTCGGCAGGCTCATCGCAGCAACTCCAGGCCCTGGTCCAAGGCGGCGAAGAAACGCTGTACGTCATCGCCGTCGTTATACAGCGCCAGCGATACCCGTATCGCACCGTTGAGCCCCAGCCGAGCGAACAGCGGCATGGCGCAGTGGTGCCCGGCGCGCACGGCGATGCCTTGTTCGGTCAGCACATGGGCGATGTCGGCATTGTGCACGCCCTCGACCACGAAACTGGCCAGTGCCGTCTGCGGCGCGCCCAGCACGCGGATACCCTGGCGCTCGTTCAGGCCGTGCAGCAATTGCTGGTGCACACGTGCCTCGTGCAGGGCCACGGCGTCGCCGTCCAGCTCGGCGAGGTAGTCCAGGCTCGCGCCCAGGCCGATCACCCCGGCGATCGGCGGCGTACCGGCCTCCAGACCAAGGGGCGCGTGGCGAAAGCTCGCCTCGTGGTAATCGGCCAAATGCACCATCTCGCCGCCGAACTGCCAATGCTTTACGTGCGCCAAGGCCTGGGCCCGGCCGTACAGCACACCGACGCCGTCAGGGCCGTAGAGCTTGTGGCTGGACAGTACGTAGAAGTCGCAGCCCAGCTGCTGCACGTCGTGCCGTCCATGCACCACGCCCTGGGCGCCATCGACCACGCTCAGCGCGCCTTGCGCCCTGGCATGGGCCAGCAGAGGGGCCAGGGGCTGCCAGGTGCCGAGTACGTTGGACAGTTGGCTGATGGCGACCAGCCGCGTACGCGGCCCGATCAATTGCAGCGCGGCTCCCAGGTCGATGAAACCCTGTTCGTCGATCGGCAGGACCACCAGGCGCAGACCACGCCGTTGTGCCAGTTGCTGCCAGGGCAGCAGGTTGGCGTGGTGCTCCAGGGCGCTGACGGCGATTTCGTCGCCCGCCTGGAAGCCATGTTCCAGGCCATAGGCGAGCAGGTTCAGCGCCGAGGTGGCACCGTGGGTGAAGACGATCTGCTGGGGGCTGGCGGCATTGAGCCAGGCCGCGACCTTCTCGCGGCTGCGCTCGAAGGCTTCGGTGGCCAGCGCACCGGGCAGGTGCTGGGCGCGGTGCACATTGGCGGCGCCATGGCCGTAGTAGTGCGCCAGGGCGTCGAGCAACGCTTGCGGTTTCTGGCTGGTGGCGGCGCTGTCGAGGTAGGTCTGCTGCTGGGCTTGCAAGGCGGCGATGGCCGGAAAATCGGCGCGCCACGGGGAGGGCTGGAACATGATCGCGGGGCCTGGAAAGAAAACGGGGCCGGCAATGGGCCGGCCCCGAATCTTAGCACTTCGAACCGCAAGGTTCTCAGTTGTGCGCGTGCAGCGCCTCGTTCAGCTCGATGGCCGACTGGTGCGTCTTGCACTCGACCGCACCGGACACCGAGTTGCGGCGGAACAGCAGGTCGGTCTTGCCGGCCAGGTCGCGCGCCTTGACCTCTTTGACCAGCTGGTTCTGCCCGTCGAGCAGCTGCACCTTGGTGCCGGCGGTGATGTACAGACCCGCTTCCACGGTGTTGCGGTCGCCCAGCGGGATGCCGATGCCGGCGTTGGCGCCGATCAGGCAGCCTTCGCCCACGGTGATGACGATGTTGCCGCCGCCCGACAGGGTGCCCATGGTCGAGCAGCCGCCGCCCAGGTCCGAGCCCTTGCCGACGAACACACCCGCCGAGACGCGCCCTTCGATCATGCCCGGACCTTCGGTACCGGCGTTAAAGTTGACGAAGCCTTCGTGCATGATCGTCGTGCCTTCGCCGATGTAGGCGCCCAGGCGTACGCGGGCGGTGTCGGCGATACGCACGCCGGCCGGTACCACGTAGTCGGTCATCTTCGGGAACTTGTCGACCGAGAACACTTCCAGCAGCTCGCCCTTGAGACGCGCTTCGAGTTGGCGCTCGGCCAGCTCGCCGAGGTCGATCACGCCCTGGCTGGTCCAGGCCACGTTCGGCAGCAGCGGGAAGATGCCGGCCAGGGACACGCCATGGGGCTTGACCAGACGGTGCGACAGCAGGTGCAGCTTGAGGTAGGCCTCGGGCGTGGAGGTCAGCGCACCGTCTTCGGCCAGCAAGGTGGCGACCAGCGGCTTGTGGCTTTCGGCCAGGCGGGTCAGCAGCGCGCCTTGCGCTGCATCCAGCGGCTTGACCGCTTCGGCCAGTTGCGCGGCCTGCGCGGTGCTGAAGGCGATGGCCTGGTTGCCGCCTTCATAGCCGAGGATCGGCGCGATGGCGGCGACCAGCTCGGCGTTGGGGTTGAGCAACGGTTGGGCGTAGAAGACTTCCAGCCAGTTTTCCTGACGGTTCTGGGTGCCGACGCCGAAGGCCAGGCTGAACAGGGGAGTGGACATGGGGTTACCTCGTACAAATAAGGAAAATGCGGCTGGCGGTCAGGCCAGCGCGGCGGCATAGGTTTCAGGCTTGAAGCCCACCAGCGTGCGGTCGTCGAGCTCCAGGACCGGGCGCTTGATCATCGACGGCTGGGCCAGCATCAGTTCGATGGCCTTGGCCTGGTCGAGGTCGGCCTTGCTGGCCTCGTCGAGCTTGCGGAAGGTGGTGCCGGCGCGGTTGAGCACGGTTTGCCAGCCGTGCTCGTCGCACCAGCGGCTCAGGTGTTCACGGTCGATGCCTTGGGTCTTGTAGTCGTGGAACTGGTAGTCGATCGACTGTTGTTCCAGCCAATTGCGCGCTTTTTTCATGGTGTCGCACGCTTTGATGCCGTAGAGGGTGTGAGCCATTGAATGCTGAGGGCAGTGCCAATCGGGGTGGCGCGTGCCCGCGATCTCCGGGGGAAAATAGATGGGCGATTATGCGGGAATGGGTCGGCGAGCGCCACGGGGGCGGGAACCGAACCCCGGTGGCAGGCCTCTACACCGTTCGACCCACGGGCGCGCCGAGGCCGATGCCTGCGCCTGCCCATCTTCGACGAAGGTGCAACAGTATCCTCCCCGCTGCTGGCGCTAGGCTTTCGAGCCCAAGGTGCCTGTACCGGTCGTCCAGCCGTCTCACGCAGGCCGACCCGCCGTCGTTCTCGCTCCGTCACCCCACAAAGGAACCCCGCCCGATGCAGTCCGCCTACACCGTCCTCATTCTGCTGACGCTGGTGAGCCTGTCGAAATTGCTCGGACGCATGATCCCGTTACCGGTGCCGTTGCCGCTCCTGCAGATCGCCGCCGGGGCGCTGCTGGCCTGGCCTACGCTGGGCCTGCACGTGACGCTGGATCCCGAACTATTCCTGTTCCTGTTCCTGCCGCCGCTGCTGTTCGTCGATGGCTGGCGCATGCCCAAGCGCGAGCTGTGGCGCCTGCGCGGGCCGGTGGTGGCGCTGGCGGTGGGGCTGGTGCTGTTCACCGTGGTGGGGGCGGGTTACTTCATCCACTGGCTGTTGCCCAGCATTCCCTTGCCGGTGGCCTTCGCCCTGGCGGCCATCCTGTCGCCCACCGACGCCGTCGCCGTGTCGGCGATCACCCAGAATCGTTTGCCCGCACCCTTGATGCACATGCTGCAGGGCGAGGCGCTGCTCAACGACGCCTCGGGTCTGGTGACCTTCAAGTTCGCCTTGGCGGCTGCCATCACCGGCGCTTTTTCACTGGCCGAAGCCGGCGTCACGTTCATGCTGGTGGCGCTGGGCGGCTTGGCCTTGGGCGTGGCCTTGAGCTGGCTGGTGGGCAGGCTGCGCATGTGGATGATCGCCCGCGGCTGGGACGATCCGGCGACCCATGTGGTGTTCATGCTCTTGCTGCCGTTCGCCGCCTATGTGCTGGCCGAGCGCCTGGGCGCGTCGGGCATTCTTTCGGCGGTGGCCGCCGGCATGATGCAGAGCTGGCTCGACCTGTTGCCGCGCCAGACCAGCACGCGTCTGCTCAATCGCAGTGTGTGGTCGTTGCTGGAGTTCGCCTTCAACGGGTTGATCTTCCTGCTGCTGGGCTTGCAGCTGCCGGACATCGTCAAGGCGGTGGCGAGCCACGAAGCGTCGTTGTGGCCCACGTTGGCCTACCGCTGCCTGGACGTGCTGGCCATCTTCATCGTGCTGATCACGCTGCGCTTCGTCTGGGTGCGGAGCATCTGGCGCGCCATCGGCGCCTGGCGGCGCTGGCGTGGCAAATCGGCCCTGGTGCCGTTGCCCAGCGCTCGGTCCTGCTGGTTGCTGACCTTGGGCGGCGTGCGCGGTGCGGTGACCCTGGCCGGCATCATGTCGGTGCCGCTGTTGATCGGCGCCGACCAGGCGTTCCCCGAGCGCGACTTGCTGATCTTCATCGCCGCCGGGGTGATCCTGCTGTCGCTGGTCGGCGCCTGCATCGCTCTGCCGCTGCTGCTGCGCGGAGTGGACAAGAGCCCGGACGAACGCCGACAAAAGGAAGTGCAGGACACTTGGCGGCGCACCGCCGAAGCGGCGATCCATGCCTTGGAAGCCCAGGACGTCGTCGACGAAGATGCGCCGCAGGACGCCACCCAGGCGACCCTGGCCGTCGAACTCAAGGCGCGCCTGATGGCCGAGTACCGTGCCGAACTGGACCGCTTCGAAGACACTGCCGAGGCACGCGCCGTCGCCCAGCAGATGGACGCGCTGGAACGCCGTCTGCGTCTGCATGCCCTGCGTGCCCAACGCCTGGAACTCTATAAATTGCTGCGGCAACGGCAGATCGGCGACGAGGTGGTGCGGCAGATATTGGGCGAGCTTGACTTGAGCGAGGCCAATCTGGGCTCGGGCAAATAACTTCGCAAGCGGCTCCGAGGGGTAGCGTGCTGCGCTTTCTAGATCAGGAACTGCCTGTTTGCGCCTTGCCTGACAAGCGTTTCGGCCTTTTCACGCAGACCTAGACCTGCCACTTGGGGACAATTCCTCCTTCTTGACGCGAAAGGATGCGGCGATGAAGTTCGGGGGAAGTTTTCAGTACAGGGGCCAGCACGGAATCGTTTTCAACGTCTCGCGGATCACCCTGCTCGACAGCGACCGCGGACGGCTGCGCGAACTGCACTTCGACGGGGTGAAGGGCGCTCATTACGAGGTGAGCAACAAGGTCGTCGAGGTCTATGACAAGATGCTGGCCAAAGGCCTGTCATGTTTGATGACGATCGGCATATCCCTGCCCTTGACTCGGAAACAAGGCGATACGCTGAATGAGCAACGGACCTTGGTCACCACCCTCGTGAGCTCAGCCTTTGCAGGCGCTGCCTCCGCTGTGGGTTCTTCTCTTGTAGGAACTTCTCTCGTAGGCGCCCCCGTAGGCGCCGGTGTGCGTATGTATGTAAATAAAATCCTGCCCACCTATCATGCCGGCGATGTACTGGTCGGCATCGACGCGCAGGTCGACGGTGGCATCGGGCCGCAACGCAGTACTTCCACTTTGATCATCAAGACCTTAGGGCGCGACTGATGTCTGACTGTACACAGTTCATCCTTTTACTGCCGCTGTTCGCTCTGCTTGATCGCTTCCTCAAACCCTACCCGCTGCGCAAATGGTTGGGCCTGTCGCTGACCGTGGTAGGCCCAGTTGTCGGCTTCCTGGGGAGCCAAACGCATGTACTGGGCTTCGACCTGGGCCTGCTGTCGATCTTTTGCATATCATTTGGTATCGGCTTGTTCCGCAGACGGCGGCGCTTCGATCTGGCTGATTGAAGCGCCGCGCTGCGTGCAGTGCCGATCCTAGGCGAGGAATCGCCGGATGCGTTGCGCCGCCTCGATGCACTCGGCCAGCGGCGCGACCAGCGCCATGCGCACGCGCCCAGCCCCTGGGTTGACGCCATCGACTTCACGCGACAGATACGAACCCGGCACCACCGTCACATGCTCGGCCACGAACAGGTCACGGGTGAATTCGGCATCACAGCCCGGTACCTTGGCCCACAGATAGAAACTGCCGTCAGGGCGCTGCACGTCCATCACCGGTTGCAGGATCTCCAGCACCGCATCGTACTTGGCCCGGTACTGGTCGCGGTTGGCGCGTACGTGGGCTTCGTCGTGCCAGGCGGCGATGCTGGCCAGTTGGGTCTGCACGGGCATGGCGCAGCCGTGGTAGGTGCGGTACAGCAGGAACGGCTTGATGATCTCGGCGTCGCCGGCCACGAAGCCCGAGCGCAGCCCCGGCAGGTTGGAGCGCTTGGACAGGCTGTGGAACACCACGCAGCGCCTGAAATCGCTGCGCCCCAGCTCGGCACAGGCGCTGAGCAGGCCCGGTGGCGGGGCGTCTTCGTCGAAGTACAGCTCGCTGTAGCATTCGTCGGCGGCAATCACGAAGTCGTGTTCGTCGGCCAGAGCGATCAGTTTCTTCAGTGTTTCCAGTGGCACCAGCGCACCGGTCGGATTGCCGGGCGAGCACAGGAACAGAATCTGGCAGCGCTGCCAGACGTCGGCCGGTACCGCGTCGAAATCCGGGTTGAAGCCGTTGCTTTTCAGGCAGGGCAGGTAGTGCGGGGTGGCGCCGGCGAGCAGGGCCGCGCCTTCGTAGATCTGGTAGAACGGGTTCGGGCTGACCACCAGGCCGTTGGCCTCGCGGTCCACCACGGCCTGGGTGAAGGCGAACAGCGCCTCGCGCGTGCCGTTGACCGGCAGGATGTGCCGGTCGGCCTGCAACCAGCCGGCCGGTACGCCGAAGCGCCGCTCGCACCACTGGCCGATGGCCTCACGCAGCGCGGGCAGGCCGAGGGTGCTGGGATAGACGGCCAGCTTGTCGAGATTGTCACTCATGGCCTGGGCCACGAAAGCCGGCGAGGTATGCTTGGGCTCGCCGATCGACAGCGCGATGGCGCGCTTGTCGGCGGCGGGTCCGACGCTGCCCAGCAGGGCGCGCAGTTTCTCGAACGGGTAGGGCTGCAACTGGGTCAAGGCAGGATTCATTGGCACAAGGTCTCGGCGGGCATTAGATGTTCACGCGGGTCGGGCTGGCCTCTGCGGCTTGGCCCGCCTGCAACTGCTGGATGATCGCCTCCTGCAAGCGCAGGCACAGTTGCGCGTCGGAGAGCGGCTGGTTGTGGGCGTCGGTGACGAAGAACACGTCTTCGACCCGTTCGCCCAGCGTGGCGATCTTGGCGTTTTGCAGCGACAGGTCGAACTCCAGGAAGATCCGGCCCAACCGGGCCAGCAGGCCAGGGCGGTCGGGGGCGGTGATTTCGAGGATGGTCACCGGTCGCTGTGCGTCGTTGTGGATGGTCACCTGCGGCGCGAAGGTGAAATGCTTGAGCTGACGCGGCACGCGGCGCTGGATGATGGTCGGGTAGTCTTCCGGATGGCGCAGGGCTTCGCTCAGGCCATCGCGGATCTGCCGCACGCGCTGCGGATTGTCGCCGATCGAACCGCCGTCGTTGTCCAGCACGATGTAGGTGTCGAGGGTGAACTGGCTGCTCGAGGTGATGATCCGCGCGTCGTGGATGTTGAGGTTGAGCTGGGCCATGGCGGCCACCGTCACGGCGAAGAAGTCGTGCTGGTCGGGCGCATAGATGAAGATCTGCGTGCCGCCTTCGAACTCGCGTTGGGTGGTTTCCTTGATCAGCACCAACGGGCCGCCGTCGGCCGGTTGCCGGAGGATGGCGTCGGTGTGCCAGGCCACGTCCGCAGCGGTGTGGCGCAGGAAATAGTCGTCGCCCAGTTGCGACCAGAGCTGCTCGACGTCGTCGGGGTCGGTGCCTTCGCGAACCAGGGTGTCGAGTGCGGCGCCCTGGGTCTGGCGGATCAGCTCTTCGCGGTCCAGCGGGTTCTCCAGGCCGCGGCGCAGGGCGCGCTTGGTTTCGTTGTAGAGCTGGCGCAGCAGGCTGGCCCGCCAGGAGTTCCACAGGTTGGGGTTGGTGGCGTTGATGTCGGCCACGGTCAGCACGTAGAGGTAGTCCAGGCGCGTGTCGTCACCGACCAATGAGGCGAAGTCGTTGATCACCTGCGGATCGGACAGGTCCTTGCGCTGTGCGGTGGTGGACATCATCAGGTGATTCTGCACCAGCCAGACGATCAGACGGGTGTCCCAGGTCGGCAGGTGGTGGCGCTCGCCGAAGGCCTGGGCGTCGATCGCGCCCAGGTCGGAGTGGTCGCCCTGGCGGCCCTTGCCGATGTCATGGTACAGCCCGGCCAGGTAGATCAGCTCGGGCTTGGGCAGACGGCCCATGAGCTCGCTGGCCAGTGGGAATTTCTCCGACACGGGCGTGTAGCGCAGCTTGCGCAGGTGTTTGATCAGGTTGAGCGTATGCGCATCGACCGTATAGATGTGGAACAGGTCGTGCTGCATCTGCCCGACGATGAAGCCGAACTCCGGCAGGTAGCGGCCGAGGATGCCGTAACGGTTCATCCGCCGCAGGTTGCGGTGGATGCCGGTTTCGCACTTGAACAGCTCGATGAACAGGCTGGTGTTGCGCAGGTCGCTGCGAAAATCGTCGTCGATCAGGTGCCGGTGCTCGCGCAGCAGGCGCACGGTGTCGGCGCGCACGCCCTTGATCTCCGGGTGCTGGGCCATGAGCACGAAGATTTCCAGCATGGCGAACGGCGTGCGCTCGAAGACCTTGGCATGGACCGCCTCGATATAGCCGTCGTGCAGGCGGAAGCGCGCGTTCAGGGGCTGGGTGGTGCCGCTGTCGTCATCGGCGAGGATGACTTCCTCGAAGTGCTGGATGATCAGGTCGCACAGCTGGCTGATGCTCATCACCACCCGGTAGTACTGCTGCATGAACTGCTCGATGGCGCGCTTGGGATTTTCGTCGGTGTAGCCCAGCAAGGTCGCCACGCTGCGCTGATGGTCGAACAGCAGCCGGTCTTCGGCGCGCCCGGCGAGCATGTGCAGGGCATAGCGCACTTTCCACAGGAACGCCTGGGAAGAGGCCAGCACCGCGTTTTCGCTCTCCAGCAGGAAGCCTTCGCCGGCCAGGGCGTGCAGGTTGAGCGTGCCGTACTGGCGGCGGGCCACCCAGAGCACGGTCTGGATGTCGCGCAGGCCGCCCGGCGAGCCTTTGACGTTGGGCTCGAGGTTGTATTCGGTGTCGTTGTACTTGTGGTGGCGCGCCTGCATCTCGGCGCGTTTGGCCAGGAAGAAGGCCTTGCTCGGCCACAGCTGTTCGGTGCCGGTGGCTTCGAGCATGCGCTTGCGCAGCGATTCGGGGCCGGCGATGGTGCGGCTTTCCATCAGGTTGGTGATGACCGTCAGGTCGGCCCTGGCCTGCTCGGCGCATTCCTCGATGCTGCGCACGCTCTGCCCGACCTCCAGGCCGATGTCCCAGAGCAGGGTGAGCAGCCGCTCGATGGGGTCGCGGTACTGCTCATGGCGGACGCCGTCGAGCAGGATCAGCAGGTCGATGTCCGAGTGCGGGTGCAGCTCGCCGCGGCCGTAGCCGCCCACCGCCACCAGGGCGATGCCGGACGCATCGCCCCAGTCGAACTGGCTCCAGGCCTGTTGCAGGATGTTGTCGACCAGCCAGGCGCGATCCTCGATCAGGCGGCGGATGTCACGGCCTTCGCCAAAGCGCTTGTCGAGCACCTCGCTGGCCCGACGGATGGCTTTCTTGAAGGCGGCGATGGGGCTCGCCTTGAGCGCCAGTTCCGCCTGGAACTGGCCGCGGTCGAACAGCTCTGGGTCCACCTGGGGCATCGGGTCGCTTTCCTGTGCTGGATTTAGGCCTGGTCGGACTCAGGCGGAGGTGCGGGCGATGGTGTCGTCCTTGCGCAAGGTGAAGATCTCGTAGCCGGTGGCGGTCACCACCAGGGTATGTTCCCACTGCGCCGAGAGCTTGCGGTCCTTGGTGATCGCGGTCCAGCCGTCGCCCAGCACCTTGGTGTCGGCCTTGCCCTGGTTGATCATCGGTTCGATGGTGAAGGTCATGCCTTCCTTGAGCTCCATGCCGGTGCCGGCCTTGCCGTAGTGGACGATCTGCGGCTCTTCGTGGAACACCTTGCCGATGCCATGGCCGCAGAAATCGCGGACCACCGAGAAGCCGTTCTTTTCGGCGTGCTTCTGGATCACTTCGCCGATGTCGCCCAGGCGGCAACCCGGCTTGACCAACTCGATGGCCTTGTACAGGCACTCCTGGGTGACCACCGACAGGCGTTCGGCCCAGGGTGCGACGGTGCCGACATGGAACATGCGGCTGGTGTCGCCGTGGTAGCCGTCCTTGATCACGGTGACGTCGATGTTGAGGGTGTCGCCGTTCTTCAAGGGCTTGTCGTTGGGAATGCCGTGGCACACGACATGGTTGATCGAGGTGCAGACCGACTTGGGGTAGCCCTTGTAGTTCAGCGGTGCCGGGATGGCCTGCTGCACGTCGACGATGTAGTCGTGGCACAGGCGGTTGAGTTCCTCGGTCGTCACCCCGGGCTTGACGTGGGGTTCGATCATTTCCAGCACATCGGCGGCCAGGCGGCCGGCCACGCGCATCTTTTCGATCTCTTCGGCAGTCTTGATGGTTACGGTCATTGCAGGCTCTCTACGGCGCAGGCTAGGCGCGGGCAAACGGGAAACGCGAAATTCTACCAGAGCCTCGGCACGCTGGCCGGGCCAATCGGCGAATCCCCTGGCGCTGCCAGGCATTCTGAAGGCAATGGCCGGGCGCTGCAAAAAAGGCTGACGGGCGCATCGGTCGCAGTTCCGTTTCCGGCAGGCCTGTGGTATAACATGCGCCGCTTTCGGGGACCCCTGAAAGCTCAAACCCACACACGTGTCGACACGATGGCCTGGGTGCCCCGGATCCACTGGATTCGCGGGTTGGTCATTGGGATGCGTGGAGGCCCAACCCGACTTACCAAGGAACTATCATGTCCCAAGTCAACATGCGCGATATGCTGAAGGCCGGTGTGCACTTCGGCCACCAGACCCGTTACTGGAACCCGAAAATGGGCAAGTACATTTTCGGCGCGCGCAACAAGATCCACATCATCAACCTGGAAAAAACCCTGCCGATGTTCAACGACGCTCTGGCGTTCGTAGAGCGTCTGTCCCAGGGCAAGAACAAGATCATGTTCGTCGGCACCAAGCGTTCGGCCGGCAAACTGGTCGCCGAGCAAGCTGCTCGTTGCGGTTCGCCCTACGTTGATCACCGTTGGTTGGGCGGCATGCTCACCAACTACAAGACCATCCGTGCCTCGATCAAGCGCCTGCGCGACCTGGAAACTCAGGCCGAAGACGGTACCTTCACCAAGCTGACCAAGAAAGAAGCGCTGATGCGTTCGCGCGATCTGGAAAAGCTGGACCGCAGCCTGGGTGGTATCAAGGACATGGGCGGCCTGCCTGACGCACTGTTCGTCATCGACGTCGATCACGAGCGCATCGCGATCACCGAAGCCAACAAACTGGGCATCCCAGTCATCGGCATCGTCGATACCAACAGCAGCCCTGAAGGTGTTGACTACATCATCCCAGGTAACGACGACGCCATCCGCGCCATCGAGCTGTACATGACTTCGATGGCCGACGCCGTCATCCGCGGTCGCAACAACGTTGCCGGCGGTACCGAAGTCTACGTCGAAGAAGCGGCTGCACCTGCTGCCGAGTAAGTGACGCCTAGCGTCTGACTTGGCACGCGAAAAGGGGGCTTTGCCCCCTTTTTGCCACCTTGAAATCCTGCTGTCAGCAACGGTCCGCGATCATGGGCTGTTGAACCCGGGCAGCGGATTAGCAGAACGAACGCCCGTGATGAGCGGGTGGAATGGTTGAAAAACTTTCCAAGAGGATTTTGAAATGGCAGCAATTACTGCAGCGCTGGTCAAAGAACTGCGCGAGCGTACCGGCGAAGGCATGATGGATTGCAAGAAAGCCCTGGAAAAGGCTGACGGCGACATCGAAAAGGCCATTGATGACATGCGCGCTTCGGGCGCCATCAAGGCCGCCAAGAAAGCTGGCAACGTCGCCGCCGAAGGCGCCATCGCCGTCAAGACCGACGGCAAGGCCGCGGTCCTGCTGGAAGTCAACTCGCAGACCGACTTCCTGGCTCTGCAAGACGACTTCAAGAACTTCGTCGCCGAAAGCCTCGAAGAAGCGTTCGCCCAGAAGCTGACCGACGCCGCTCCGCTGATCGCCTCGCGCGAAGCAGCGCGTGAAGCACTGGTCGCCAAGTGCGGCGAAAACGTCAACATCCGTCGTCTGGTGCGCGTCGAAGGCGACGTCGTCGGTGCCTACCTGCACGGCAACAAGATCGGCGCCGTCGTCGTTCTGAACGGTGGTGACACGGAACTGGCGAAAAACATCGCCATGCACGTTGCGGCTTCGAACCCGGAGTTCCTGGATTCGTCGGAAATCTCCGCCGAAGCCATCGAGCGCGAGAAGGGCGTCTTCCTGCAGCTCAACGCTGACAAGATCGCCGGCAAGCCGGAAAACATCGTTGAAAACATGGTCAACGGCCGTATCAGCAAGTTCAAGGCCGAAGCCTCGCTCAAAGAGCAAGCGTTCGTCATGAACCCGGAAGTCAAGGTCGGCGAGCTGGCCAAGAAAGCCGGTGCTGAAATCGTTTCCTTCACCTACTTCAAGGTCGGCGAAGGCATCGAGAAGCCAGTCGACAACTTCGCCGAAGAAGTTGCCGCACAGGTCGCTGCCGCCAAGCAGTAAGACAGACCCGTCTGTCGCCCCCAAGAGGCTGCCCGCTCACGCGCGCAGCCTCTTTGTCAAAGCGGGCAGGGGGTTTATCCAATCCCGCTCCGCTGGCGCCCAAACGGCGCCGCGCTACAGTAAGCAGGCCGGCAACGGCCGCATGAATTCTAGAAAACGCCGCAGGAGAGACACGCAATGGCTCAGCAGGTGAGTGGTCGCCAACCTCGCTATAAACGCATTTTGCTCAAACTTAGCGGCGAAGCCCTGATGGGCTCCGAAGACTTCGGCATCGACCCCAAGGTGCTCGATCGCATGGCGCTGGAAGTCGGCCAGCTGGTCGGCATCGGTGTGCAGGTCGGTCTGGTGATCGGCGGTGGCAACCTGTTCCGCGGTGCGGCCCTCAGCGCGGCCGGCATGGACCGCGTCACCGGTGACCACATGGGCATGCTCGCCACGGTCATGAACGCCCTGGCCATGCGCGACGCCCTGGAGCGTTCGAACATTACCGCGCTGGTCATGTCGGCCATTTCCATGACCGGTGTCACCGATCATTACGATCGCCGAAAAGCAATTCGTCACCTCCAATCCGGGGATGTGGTAATTTTCTCCGCCGGTACCGGCAACCCGTTCTTCACCACCGATTCCGCAGCCTGTCTGCGTGGCATCGAAGTCGATGCAGATGTGGTGCTGAAGGCGACCAAAGTCGATGGTGTCTACACCGCCGACCCGTTCAAGGACCCGCACGCAGAGAAGTTCGACTACCTCACTTACGACGAAGTGCTGGATCGCAAGCTCGGTGTCATGGACCTGACCGCCATCTGCCTGTGCCGCGACCACAAGATGCCATTGCGCGTTTTCAACATGAACAAGCCCGGCTCCCTGCTCAACATCGTAGTAGGTGGCGCCGAAGGCACCTTGATCGAGGAAAGCCAAGCATGATCAACGATATCAAGAAAGACGCTCAGGACCGCATGAGCAAGTCCCTCGAAGCACTGGGTCGCAACCTGGCGGCCATCCGCACCGGCCGCGCCCACCCAAGCATCCTGGACACCGTCAAGGTCACCGCCTGGGGCAGCGAAATGCCGCTCAACCAAGTGGCTGCGATCTCCGTCGAAGACGCACGCACGCTGAAGATCGTCGCCCACGACAAGAACCTCAGCGCCGCCATCGAGAAAGCCATCCTGACGTCCGACCTGGGCCTGAATCCGAGCAGTGCCGGCACCACCATCCGTGTGCCGATGCCCGCGCTCACCGAAGAGACCCGCAAGGGTTACACCAAGCAGGCGCGCGGCGTCGCCGAAGACGCCAAGGTCGCCGTGCGCAACGTGCGTCGCGATGCCCTGGCCGATTTGAAGAAACTGTCCAAGGACAAGGCGATCAGCGAAGACGAAGAGCGTCGCGCCGCTGACGAGCTGCAGAAGCTGACCGACAAGTTCGTCGGTGAAGTGGACAAGACCCTGGAAGCCAAGGAAAAGGACCTGATGGCCGTCTAAGGCCGAGGCTCTTTCATGGATAAGACCAAGCTGACGGCACCGGGACCGGTGCCGCGTCATGTCGCGATCATCATGGACGGCAACAACCGCTGGGCGAAGAAACGGCTGCTGCCTGGCGTTGCCGGGCACAAGGCCGGCGTCGATGCGGTGCGTGCAGTGATCGAAGTGTGTGCCGAAGCCAAAGTCGAGGTGCTGACCCTGTTCGCCTTTTCCAGTGAGAACTGGCAAAGGCCGGCAGACGAGGTCGGCGCCTTGATGGAGCTGTTCTTCTCGGCCCTGCGCCGTGAGGCGCGGCGGCTCAACGAGAATCAGATCTGCCTGCGTATCATCGGCGATCGTTCACGCTTTCACCCCGAATTGCAGGCGGCCATGCGCGAGGCCGAAGCGCTGACCGCTGGCAACAGCCGCTTCATCCTGCAGGTCGCCGCCAACTATGGCGGCCAGTGGGACATCGCCCAGGCCGCCCAACGCCTGGCGCGCGAAGTGCAGGCCGGCCATCTGCAGCCCGAAGACATCACGCCCGGTCTGTTGCAGACCTGTCTGGCCACCGGCGACCAGCCGCTGCCCGATCTGTGCATCCGCACGGGCGGCGAGCATCGCATCAGCAATTTCCTGCTGTGGCAATTGGCCTACGCCGAGCTGTATTTCTCCGACCTGTTCTGGCCGGACTTCAAACACGAGGCCATGCGCAATGCGCTGGCCGATTTCGCCTCGCGCCAGCGCCGCTTCGGGAAGACCAGCGAGCAGGTCGAAGCTGGAGCCCGTGCCTAATGCTCAAACAACGCATCATTACAGCATTGATCATGCTGCCGGTCGCCCTGTGCGGCTTTTTCCTGTTGCAGGGCTCGGCGTTCGCGCTGTTCATCGGCCTGGTGGTGACCGTAGGCGCCTGGGAATGGGCGCGCCTGGCGGGCCTGGTGGCGCAGCCATTGCGTCTGGCCTATGCGGCGGTGGTCGCTGGGGCGCTGATGCTGCTCTACCTCATGCAGGAGCTCGCGCCCTGGGTGCTGGGCGCCTCGGTCATCTGGTGGGGGCTGGCCACCTGGCTGGTGCTGACCTATCCCCGCAGCAGCGAACTGTGGACCAGCGCCGCCTGCCGTTTGCTGATCGGCCTGTTGGTGCTGCTGCCGGCCTGGCAGGGTTTGCTGTTGCTCAAGCACTGGCCGCAAGGCAACGGTTTGATCCTGATGGTCATGCTGCTGGTCTGGTCTGCGGATATCGGTGCGTATTTCTCCGGCAGGGCCTTCGGTAAGCGCAAGCTGGCGCCTCACGTCAGCCCAGGCAAGAGCTGGGAAGGGGTGTACGGCGGTCTCGCCGTGAGCCTTTTGATCACCCTGGGCGTGGCGCTGTACCGCGACTGGAGCCTGGGCAGCCTGCTGCTCGGCCTGCTGGGCGCCGCCGTGGTGGTGATGGCCTCGGTGATCGGCGACCTGACCGAAAGCATGTTCAAGCGCCGCGAAGGCATCAAGGACAGTAGCAACCTGCTGCCTGGCCACGGCGGCGTGCTCGACCGCATCGACAGCCTTACGGCGGCGGTGCCGATGTTCGCCGTGCTGCTGTGGGCCGCCGAATGGGGTGTGATGTGAGTCAAGTGCAGCGGATCAGCGTACTGGGTGCTACCGGTTCGATCGGCCTGAGCACCTTGGACGTCATCGCCCGCCATCCTGAGCAGTACCAAGTGTTCGGTCTCAGCGGCCATACGCGCATCGATGAGTTGCTCGCACTTTGCCTGCGTCATCGTCCTGCCTACGCTGCACTACCGGGCGCCGAGGCGGCAGCGACGCTGCGCGCAGGACTACGGGCGGCGGGCTGCACCACCGAAGTGCTCGAAGGCGAGGAAGGGTTGGCCTATATCGCCAGTGCCGCCGAAGTGGATGCGGTCATGGCGGCCATCGTCGGTGCGGCCGGCCTCAAGCCGACCCTGGCGGCGGTGGAGGCGGGCAAGAAAGTGCTGCTGGCCAACAAAGAGGCGCTGGTCATGTCCGGCGCCCTGTTCATGGACGCGGTGCGTCGCAGCGGGGCCGTCCTGCTGCCGATCGACAGCGAACACAATGCGATCTTCCAATGCCTGCCGGGCGACTATGCGCGCGGTTTGCAAGCGGTCGGGGTGCGGCGGATCCTGCTGACCGCATCGGGCGGGCCGTTCCGCGAAACGCCCCTGGCACAGCTTGCCGACGTCACGCCGGCACAGGCCTGCGCCCACCCCAACTGGTCGATGGGGCGCAAGATTTCGGTCGATTCGGCCAGCATGATGAATAAAGGGCTTGAGCTGATCGAGGCCTGCTGGCTGTTCGATGCGGCGCCGGCCAAGGTCGAAGTGGTCGTGCATCCACAAAGCGTCATCCACTCGTTGGTGGATTATGTGGACGGTTCGGTGCTGGCCCAACTGGGCAACCCGGACATGCGTACGCCCATCGCCAACGCGCTGGCCTGGCCGCAACGCATCGACTCGGGGGTGGCGCCACTGGACCTGTTCGCCATCGCCCGTCTGGATTTTCAGGCCCCTGATGAACAGCGCTTCCCGTGTCTGCGCATCGCCCGCGAAGCGGCCGAGGCCGGGCAGAGCGCACCTGCCGTGCTCAATGCCGCCAATGAAGTGGCGGTGGATGCCTTCCTGGCTGGCCGTATCCGATTCCCGGAAATCGCCAGCTTGATCGAGCGCGTGCTGCAGCAGGAGCCTGTGGTCGCGCTGACGTCGCTCGATGCCGTGTTCGCCGTCGACGAGCGCGCCCGCGCACTGGCGCAGCAATGGCTGACGCGCCATGGTCGTTAACCCCATCGTTTCGCGCTGAACCACTTGCGGAGAAGCCTATGTCTGCGCTTTACATGATTGTCGGCACCTTGGTGGCCTTGGGTGTGCTGGTCACCTTCCATGAGTTCGGCCATTTCTGGGTGGCGCGTCGTTGCGGGGTCAAGGTGCTGCGGTTCTCCGTAGGCTTCGGCACGCCCCTGCTGCGTTGGCACGACCGCCACGGCACCGAATTCGTGGTGGCGGCGATCCCGTTGGGCGGCTATGTGAAGATGCTCGATGAGCGCGAGGGCGACGTCCCGGTGGGGCTCGAGGCGCAGTCGTTCAATCGCAAGCCGGTGCTGCAGCGCATCGCCATCGTCGCTGCCGGGCCGATCGCCAACTTCCTGTTGGCGATCGTGTTCTTCTGGGGCGTGGCCATGCTCGGCAGCCAGCAGGTGCGTCCGGTGATCGGTGCCGTCGAGTCCGGTAGCCTGGCAGCCCAAGCCGGCTTGAAGGCGGGCGAGGAAATCGTCTCCATCGATGGCAAGCCGACCAATGGTTGGTCGGCGGTCAACCTGCAACTGGTGCGACGGCTGGGTGAAAGCGGAACGCTACGCTTGGGCGTGCGCGAAGAGGGCGCGAGTGTCGAGCAGGCGCGCGAGGTGAAGCTCGATCGATGGCTGAAGGGCGCCGATGAGCCGGACCCGATCCAATCGTTGGGCTTGCGTCCGTGGCGGCCGAGCGTGGTGCCGGTGCTTGCCCAGCTCGACCCGAAAGGTCCGGCCGCCGCTGCCGGATTGAAGACCGGCGATCGCCTGGTGGCGCTCGACGGCGTCGCCTTGAGCGACTGGCAACAGGTGGTGGATGCCGTGCGCAGCCGTGCCGAGACCCAGGTTCAGGTACGCGTGGAACGTGATGGCGCATTGTTGGACATACCGGTGGCCCTGGCCAAACGCGGCGAAGGTGCCGCCGCTGGCGGCTACCTTGGGGCAGGCGTGAAAGGCGGTGAGTGGCCGGCCAGCATGCTGCGCGAGGTCCGCTACGGACCGCTCGAAGGCTTGGCCGAAGGGTTGTCGCGGACCTGGAACATGAGCGTCCTGACCCTCGAATCCTTGAAGAAAATGTTGTTCGGGGAGCTCTCGGTAAAAAACTTGAGCGGACCGATAACCATTGCTAAAGTGGCGGGCGCTTCGGCCCAGTCGGGTTTGGGAGATTTCTTGAACTTCCTGGCCTACCTGAGCATTAGCCTGGGGGTTCTGAACCTGCTGCCCATCCCGGTACTGGATGGGGGGCATTTGCTGTTCTACCTGATCGAATGGGTACGTGGTCGCCCGCTGCCGGATCGGGTGCAAGGTTGGGGGATTCAGATCGGTATCAGTTTGGTCATCGGCGTCATGCTGCTCGCCTTGGTCAACGATCTGAGTCGACTTTAACGATCAAGCTCAATTGCAGACCTGCCGCCTCATCGCGGCGGGTCGTTTATTGCCAGTTGGAATAAAGGACTTCATGAAACGTCTGCTGCTAACCACGGTGCTCTCCGCACTGATGATCACTGAAGTTCACGCCGAGTCCTTCACTATCTCCGATATCCGTGTCAACGGCCTGCAGCGGGTGTCCGCCGGCAGCGTGTTCGGCGCGCTGCCGCTCAACGTCGGGGATCAGGCTGACGACCGGCGTCTGGTCGACTCCACCCGCTCGCTGTTCAAAACGGGCTTCTTCCAGGACATCCAGCTCGATCGCGACGGCAACGTCCTGGTCATCAACGTGGTCGAGCGTCCGTCGGTGTCGAGCATCGAGATCGAAGGCAACAAGGCCATCAGCACCGAAGACCTGATGAAGGGCCTCAAGCAGTCGGGCCTGGCCGAAGGCGAGATCTTCCAGCGCGCCACCCTCGAGGGCGTGCGTAACGAGCTGCAGCGCCAGTACGTCGCCCAAGGCCGGTATTCGGCCGAGGTGGACGCCGAAGTGGTGCCCGAGCCGCGCAACCGCGTCGGCCTGAAGATCAAGATCAACGAAGGCACGGTCGCGGCCATCCAGCACATCAACGTCGTGGGCAACACCGTGTTCGACGACGACGAGCTGAGCAGCCTGTTCGAACTCAAGACGTCCAACTGGCTGTCGTTCTTCAAGAACGACGACAAGTACGCCCGCGAAAAACTCTCCGGCGACCTCGAGCGTCTGCGCTCGTACTACCTGGACCGCGGCTACATCAACATGGACATCGCCTCCACCCAGGTGTCCATCACGCCAGACAAGAAACACGTGTACATCACCGTCAACATCAACGAAGGCGAGAAGTACACCGTTCGTGACGTGAAACTGTCCGGCGACTTGAAAGTGCCTGAAGACCAGGTCAAGTCGCTGCTGCTGGTCCAGCCCGGCCAGGTGTTCTCGCGCAAGGTCATGACCAGCACCTCCGAGCTGATCACCCGCCGCCTGGGTAACGAAGGCTATACCTTCGCCAACGTCAACGGCGTGCCGCAGGCACACGACGAAGACCACACCGTTGACGTCATGTTCGTCGTCGATCCGGGCAAGCGCGCCTACGTCAACCGCATCAACTACCGCGGCAACACCAAGACCGAAGACGAAGTGCTGCGCCGTGAAATGCGCCAGATGGAAGGCGGCTGGGCTTCGACCTACCTGATCGACCAGTCCAAGACCCGTCTCGAGCGCCTGGGCTTCTTCAAGGACGTCAACGTCGAAACCCCGCCGGTGCCGGGCACCGACGACCAGGTCGACGTCAACTACGCGGTCGAAGAGCAAGCCTCCGGTTCGATCACCGCCAGCGTGGGCTTCGCCCAGAGCGCCGGCCTGATCCTGGGCGGCGCCATCAGCCAGACCAACTTCCTCGGTACCGGTAACAAGGTGTCGGTCGGTCTGACCCGCTCGGAATACCAGACCCGCTACAACTTCGGCTTCGTCGACCCCTACTTCACGCCCGATGGCGTGAGCCTGGGCTACAACGCGTTCTACCGCAGCACCGACTACGACGACCTCGACGTCGACGTGGCCAGCTATGCGGTAGACAGCCTGGGCGCCGGTGTCAGCCTGGGCTACCCGATCAGCGAAACCTCGCGTCTGACCTACGGCCTGACCGTGCAGCGGGACGAGATCAAGACCGGCCGCTACACGGTCGACGAGATCTTCGACTTCCTCGACAAAGAGGGTGAGGACTTCCTCAACTTCAAGGGGTCGGTGGGCTGGTCCGAGTCGACCCTCAACAAGGGCGTGCTGGCCACCCGCGGTCACTCGCAAAGCCTGACCCTGGAAACCACGCTTCCTGGCAGCGACCTGTCGTTCTACAAGATCGACTACCGTGGCCAGCTGTTCAAGCCGCTGACGCCTGACTACACCCTGCGCCTGCATACCGAATTGGGCTACGGTGACGGCTTCGGCGGTACTTCGGGGCTGCCGTTCTATGAAAACTACTATGCCGGTGGTTTCAACTCCGTGCGTGGTTTCAAGGACAGCACGCTGGGGCCGCGTAGTACGCCGAGTAACGGTAAAAAGCCCGGTACTATCGCCGACCCTGATCAAGATCCACTGCCCTTCGGTGGCAACATCTTGGTGCAAGGTGGCGTAGAGCTGCTGTTCCCACTGCCCTTCGTCAAAGACCAACGTTCCCTGCGTACCTCCGTATTCTGGGATGTGGGTAACGTGTTCGACAGCAACTGTGACGACAAGCCCGCCACGGCTACCCGCAAGAAGGTCGAGTGCTCCAAACTCGGCTTCTCCGACATGGCCAGCTCCGTCGGCCTTGGCGTAACCTGGGTCACCGCGCTCGGCCCGCTGAGCTTCAGCCTGGCGATGCCGATCAAGAAGCCCGACGATGCCGACACCCAAGTGTTCCAATTCTCTCTGGGCCAGACCTTCTAAGGTCGGCCCTTGCTCAACGACAACGGTTTATTCAGGAGTGCATCGTGCGTAAGTTGACCCAACTGGCCTTCGTGGCCGCGGCGCTGGTCGCCACCCCCGCTTTCGCCGACATGAAAGTGGCCGTTCTGAACTACCAAATGGCGCTGCTCGAATCCGACGCCGCAAAAGCCTATGCCGTTGATGCCGAGAAGAAGTTCGGCCCGCAACTGACCAAGCTCAAAGGCCTGGAAACCAGCGCCAAGAGCATTCAGGACCGCCTGATCAAAGGCGGCGACAAAATGGCCCAGCCCGAGCGCGAGCGCCTGGAACTCGAGTTCAAGCAAAAAGCTCGCGACTTCCAGTTCCAGTCCAAGGAACTGAACGAAGCCAAGGCCACCACCGATCGCGAGATGCTCAAGAAGCTCAAGCCCAAGCTCGACGGCGCCGTGGAAGAAGTCATCAAGAAGGGTGGTTTCGATCTGGTGCTGGAGCGCGGTGCGGTCATCGATGTCAAACCGCAGTACGACATCACCCGCCAAGTCATCGAGCGCATGAACCAAGCGCGTTGATATGACCCAGATCCTCACGCTCGGCCAGCTGGCCGAAGCGCTCGGAGCCACCTTGAAGGGCTCCGCAGCGCTGCCGATCACCGGGCTTGCCACCTTGCAGGAGGCAGGCCCGCAACAGTTGAGCTTCCTGGCCAACCCGCAGTACCGCAAATACCTGGAAACCACCCAGGCCGGCGCGGTGTTGCTCAAGGCGGCGGAGGCCGAAACCTTCGCTGGCAATGCGTTGGTGGTCGCCGACCCGTATCTGGCCTATGCACGCATCTCGCATTTCTTCGACCCCAAACCCAAGGCTGTGGCGGGTATTCATCCCAGCGCCGTGGTGGCCGACGATGCGCAGGTCGATTCCAGCGCCAGCGTCGGTGCGTTCGCCGTCATCGAAAGTGGTGCGCGCATCGAAGCAGGCGTAAGCATCGGCGCGCACTGTTTCATCGGCGCGCGGTGCACGATCGGCGAAGGTGGCTGGCTGGCGCCGCGGGTCACGCTCTACCACGACGTCACCATCGGCAAGCGTGTGGTCATTCAGTCGGGCGCGGTGATCGGCGGCGAAGGCTTCGGCTTCGCCAACGAGAAAGGCGTGTGGCGCAAGATCGCCCAGATCGGCGGCGTGACCCTGGGCGACGACGTGGAGATCGGCGTGAACACGGCCGTGGACCGTGGTGCCTTGTCCGATACGCGTATCGACGATGGCGCCAAGCTCGACAACCAGATCCAGATCGCCCACAACGTGCACATCGGCGCACACACGGCCATGGCGGCCTGCGTGGGTATTTCGGGCAGTACGCGCATCGGCAAGCACTGCACCATCGCGGGCGGTGTGGGTATGGTCGGGCACATCGATGTGTGTGACAACGTCTTCGTCTCCGGCATGACCATGGTGACCCGTTCGATCACCGAGCCGGGCGGTTATTCTTCCGGTACGGCAATGCAACCCCTGGCCGACTGGCGCAAGAGCGCCGCGCGGATCCGTCAGCTCGACGACATGGCCAAGCGCCTGCAGCAGCTGGAAAAACGTGTCGATACCGTGACCCCGGAGAGTCAGCCGGCATCAGATGGCTGACGGCAATTTCCTGGCAAGCGTGATGCGTCGCTAGCTGGCTCCTCCTTGGATGGCAAAAAGGAGCGTGTGGTCAGCGCCTACGCTCCCTATTCTTATTACAGGCTTCCCCCCGAAATGATGGACATCAACGAGATTCGCGAATACCTGCCTCACCGTTACCCGTTCCTGCTGGTGGACCGGGTCACGGAGCTGGACTACGAGGCCCAGAGCATTCGTGCCTACAAGAATGTCAGCATCAACGAGCCGTTCTTCAATGGCCATTTCCCGGCGCATCCGATCATGCCGGGCGTGCTGATCATCGAGGCCATGGCCCAGGCCGCCGGGATTCTCGGATTCAAGATGCTCGATGCCAAGCCGGCCGACGGCACGCTGTACTACTTCGTCGGCTCCGACAAGCTGCGCTTCCGTCAGCCCGTACTGCCAGGCGACCAATTGGTGCTGGAAGCCACCTTCCACAGCCGCAAGAGCATGATCTGGAAGTTCAACTGCCGCGCGCTGGTCGACGGCAAGACTGTCTGCTCGGCGGAAATCACCTGCGCGGAACGCTCCCTGTGAATTCGATTGATCCACGGGCCATCATCGATCCGTCGGCCAGGTTGGCCGACGGCGTCGAGGTAGGCCCGTGGTCGATCGTGGGCCCCGATGTCGAAATCGGGGAGGGGACCGTGATCGGTCCGCATGTGGTGCTCAAAGGTCCGACCCGCATCGGCAAGCACAACCGCATCTACCAGTTCTCCTCCATCGGTGAGGACACGCCCGACCTCAAGTACCGGGGCGAGCCCACGCGCTTGGTGATCGGCGACCACAACGTCATCCGCGAAGGGGTGACCATTCACCGTGGGACCATTCAAGACCGCGCGGAAACCACCGTCGGCGACCACAACCTGATCATGGCCTATGCCCACATCGGCCACGACAGCGTGATCGGCAGCCATTGCATCCTGGTCAACAACACGGCGCTGGCCGGCCATGTGCACGTGGGCGATTGGGCCATCCTGTCGGGCTTCACCCTGGTGCACCAGTATTGCCATATCGGCGCCCACGCGTTTTCCGGCATGGGCACGGCGATCGGCAAGGACGTCCCGGCGTTCGTCACCGTGTTCGGCAGCCCGGCCGAAGCGCGCAGCATGAACTTCGAAGGCATGCGCCGCCGGGGGTTCAGCGACGAGGTGATCCACTCGCTGCGCCGCGCGTACAAGACCGTCTACCGTCAGGGTCTGACCGTCGACAACGCGGTGGCCGAGCTGGCGGAACTCGCCGCCAGGCACCCTGAGGTCGAGCTGTTCCGCCAGTCGATCGTGAACTCCGCGCGCGGCATCACGCGCTGATATGGCTCGCCTCTGCATCGCACTGGTGGCCGGCGAGGCCAGCGGTGACATCCTGGGTTCCGGCCTGATGCGCGCCCTCAAGGCCCGCCACCCGGACGTGCGCTTCATCGGCGTCGGCGGCCCCTTGATGGAAGCCGAGGGCATGCAGTCCTACTTCCCCATGGAGCGCCTGGCGGTCATGGGCCTGGTCGAAGTGCTCGGCCGCCTGCGCGAGCTGCTCAAGCGACGCAAGGATCTGATCGAAACCCTGCTCGGCGAACGGCCCGACGTGTTCATCGGCATCGACGCGCCGGACTTCACCCTCAACATCGAACTCAAGCTGCGTCAGGCCGGGATCAAGACCGTCCACTATGTCAGCCCGTCGGTCTGGGCCTGGCGGCAGAAGCGGGTGCTGAAGATTCGCCAGGGCTGCGACCTGATGCTGACCCTGCTGCCGTTCGAGGCACGTTTCTACGAAGAGCAGGGCGTGCCGGTACGCTTCGTTGGCCATCCGCTGGCCGACACCATCCCGCTGCAGGCCGATCGCGATGCCGCGCGCCTGGCGCTTGGTCTCGGCCACGGTCCGGTGGTGGCGCTGATGCCCGGCAGTCGCGGCGGCGAAGTGGGACGCTTGGGTGCGTTGTTCCTCGAGACTGCCGAACGCCTGCGCGAGCAACTTCCAGGCGTACGTTTCGTGCTGCCCTGCGCCAACGCTACCCGCCGCGCGCAGATCGAGCAGATGCTCGGAGGCCGCGACCTGCCGTTGACCCTGCTCGACGGCCAATCGCACCAGGCTTTGGCCGCTTGCGATGCGGTGTTGATCGCCTCGGGCACCGCCACCCTCGAAGCGTTGTTGTACAAGCGGCCCATGGTCGTGGCCTATCGTCTGGCGCCGTTGACCTATTGGATTCTCAAACGCATGGTCAAGAGCCCCTACGTTTCGCTGCCCAACCTTCTGGCCCAGCGTCTGTTGGTGCCTGAGCTGTTGCAGGACGCGGCGACCAGCGAAGCGCTCGCCGCGACCCTGGCCCCCCTGGTGCAGGACGGCTCGGCGCAGACCGAGCCTTTCGATCGGATCCACCGTACCCTGCGCCGCGACGCTTCGAACCAGGCCGCCGACGCGGTGCTGGCTTTGCTGGAGACGCACTGATGCAGATGGGTCTGGATTTCAGCCTGGTCGAAGACCTGGTGGCCGGTGTCGACGAAGTGGGCCGTGGGCCGCTGTGTGGCGACGTGGTCACCGCGGCGGTGATCCTTGATCCGTTGCGGCCGATCCTCGGCCTGAACGATTCGAAGAAGCTCACCCATGCCAAGCGCGAGGCGCTGTTCGACGAGATCCGTGAAAAGGCCCTGAGCTTCTGCATCGCCCGGGCCAAGGTCGATGAAATCGACCGGCTCAACATCCTGCACGCCACCCTGCTGGCCATGAAGCGGGCGGTCGAAGGCCTGCACATCACGCCGAAACTGGCGCTGATCGACGGCAACCGCTGCCCGGTGCTGACGGTGCCTGCCGCGCCGGTGATCCAGGGTGATGCCAAGGTGCCGGCCATCGCCGCCGCCTCGATCCTCGCCAAGGTCACCCGCGACCGCGAAATGAGCGTGTTCGAAGGGCTGTACCCGGGCTACGGCATCGGCGCACACAAGGGCTATCCCACGCCGGTGCACCTCGAGGCCCTGGCCCGCCTGGGGCCGACGCCGATCCACCGACGCTCCTTCGCGCCCGTGCGCCTGGCCTACGAACGGCGCGAAACGCGCTTGAGCACGCTGCTCTAGCCGGCCCTTGCCCATCACCGTGCCAGCATCGCCCCGTACGACACGCTCGTCTCCCGGAACGGCGCCCGCTTGACCATTACGGTACAATCGCGCCCCTCGTTTCACACTGCCACAGGATCATCAATGCCGGTCTCCTTCGTTCATCTGCGCGTGCATTCCGAATTCTCCCTGGTCGACGGTCTGGTGCGGGTCAAACCGCTGGCCAAGGCCTTGGGTGCGATGGACATGCCGGCAGTGGCGATCACCGACCAGAGCAACATGTGCTCGCTGGTGAAGTTCTACAAAGCGGCCATGGGCGCGGGGATCAAGCCGATCTGCGGCGTCGACCTGTGGCTGGCGGGCAACGAGCCGGATGCGCCGCTGTCGCGCATCTGCCTACTGGCGATGGACCCGCAGGGCTACCGCAACCTCACCGAGCTGCTCTCGCGCGGTTGGGTGGAAGGGCAGCGCAATGGTCTGGTGATCATCCAGCGCGACTGGATCGCGCCTGCCAGCGAAGGCCTCATCGCTTTGTCGGCGGCGCGCGAGGGCGACATCGGCATGGCCTTGCTGGCCGGCCGCGAGCAGGAAGCGCAGGCCTTGCTGCAAGACTGGATGCGGATGTTCCCCGAGCGCTTCTACGTGGAGCTGCAGCGCACCGGCCGTCCGGGCGACGAGGAATACGTACACGCGGCGGTGGCGCTGGCCGACCGCCTGGGCGCACCCCTGGTGGCGACCAACGACGTACGCTTTCTCAAGCAATCGGACTTCGATGCCCACGAAACTCGCGTCTGCATCGGCGAAGGCTGGACCCTCGACGACCCGCGGCGCCCCCGGCTGTACAGCGATCAGCAGTATCTGAAAAGCGCCGAGGAGATGGCCGAGCTGTTCAGCGACCTGCCCGACGCCCTGGCCAACACCGTGGAGATCGCCAAGCGCTGCAACATCCACGTGCAGCTGGGCAAGGCCTTCCTGCCGGACTTCCCGACCCCCAACGGCATGGGCATCGACGACTACCTGCGCCATGTGTCCTACGAAGGGCTGGAAGAGCGTCTGGCGGTGTTGTGGCCCAAGCAGACCACGCCCAACTACGAAGAGAAGCGCCAGGTCTACCTCGACCGGCTGAAGTTCGAGCTGGACATCATCATCCAGATGGGCTTCCCCGGTTACTTCCTGATCGTCATGGACTTCATCAAGTGGGCCAAGAACAACGGCGTACCGGTCGGCCCTGGCCGGGGTTCGGGCGCCGGCTCGCTGGTCGCCTACGTGCTGAAGATCACCGACCTCGACCCGCTGGCCTACGACTTGCTGTTCGAGCGCTTCCTCAACCCCGAACGGGTGTCGATGCCCGACTTCGACGTCGACTTCTGCATGGACGGGCGCGACCGGGTCATCGAATACGTGGCCGACGCCTACGGGCGCAACGCGGTCAGCCAGATCATCACCTTCGGCACCATGGCGGCCAAGGCCGTGGTCCGCGACGTGGCACGGGTGCAGGGCAAGTCCTACGGCCTGGCCGACCGCCTGTCGAAGATGATTCCCTTCGAAGTCGGCATGACCCTGGCCAAGGCCCACGAGCAGGAAGAGATCCTGCGCGACTTCCTCAAGGCCGACGAGGAAGCCCGGGAGATCTGGGACATGGCCCTCAAGCTCGAAGGTGTGTGCCGCGGTACCGGCAAGCACGCCGGTGGCGTGGTCATCGCGCCGACCAAGCTCACCGATTTCTCGCCGGTGGCCTGCGACGAAGAAGGCGGCGGTCTGGTCACCCAGTTCGACAAGGACGACGTCGAGGCCGCCGGCCTGGTCAAGTTCGACTTCCTCGGCCTGCGCACCCTGACCATCATCAAGTGGGCGATGGAGACCATCAACCGCGAGCAGGCCAAGGTCGGCCAGCCCGACCTGAACATCGACTTCATCCCGCTGGACGACCGCAAGACCTACGAGCTGCTGCAAAAGGCCGAAACCACGGCGGTGTTCCAGCTCGAATCGCGCGGCATGAAAGAGCTGATCAAAAAGCTCAAGCCCGACTGCCTGGAAGACCTCATCGCACTGGTGGCGCTGTTCCGTCCTGGCCCGCTGCAATCGGGCATGGTCGACGACTTCATCAACCGCAAGCACGGCCGCGCCGAGCTGGCCTATCCGCACCCCGACTACCAGTACGACGGCTTGCAGCCGGTCCTGGCCCCGACCTACGGCATCATCCTGTACCAGGAACAGGTGATGCAGATCGCCCAGGTCATGGCCGGCTACACCCTCGGCGAGGCCGACATGCTGCGCCGGGCCATGGGCAAGAAGAAGCCCGAGGAAATGGCCAAGCAGCGCGGCGGCTTCGTCGACGGCTGTGCGAAGAACGACATCGACGCCAACCTGGCGGGCAACATCTTCGACCTGGTGGAAAAGTTCGCCGGTTACGGCTTCAACAAATCCCACTCCGCCGCCTATGGCCTGGTGTCGTACCAGACCGCCTGGCTCAAGACCCACCACCCCGCGCCGTTCATGGCCGCGGTGCTCTCGGCGGACATGCACAACACCGACAAGGTGGTGGTGCTGATCGAGGAAGTGCGCAGCATGAAGCTGCGCCTCGACGCGCCTGACGTGAACAGCTCGGACTTCAAGTTCACGGTCAACGACGATGGCCGCATCGTCTATGGCCTGGGCGCGATCAAGGGCGTGGGCGAGGGACCGGTTGAGGCCATCGTCGAAGCCCGCGCCAGTGGCGGCCCGTTCAAGGACCTGTTCGATTTCTGCGAGCGGGTCGACCTCAAACGCATCAACAAGCGCACCCTCGACGCCTTGATCCGCAGCGGTGCCCTGGACCGCCTCGGGCCGCATTTCCACGATGAGATCAAGGCGTACCACGCCAGCATCGACAGCAACCGCGCGGTATTGCTGTCGGCCCTCGAAGAGGCGATCAAGTCGGCCGAGCAGATCGCCCGCACCGAAGAAAGCGGCCATGTCGACCTGTTCGGCGGGCTGTTCGTCGAGCAGGACGCCGATGTCTACGCCAACCACCGCAAGGTGCGCGAACTGACCCTCAAGGAGCGGCTGCGCGGCGAGAAGGACACGCTCGGCCTGTACCTGACCGGCCACCCGATCGACGAGTACGAAAGCGAGATCCGCCGTTTCGCCCGCCAGCGCATCATCGACTTGAAGCCCTCGCGCGAAGTGCAGACCGTGGCCGGGATGATCATCGCCCTGCGCGTGATGAAGAACAAGAAAGGCGACAAGATGGGCTTCGTCACCCTCGACGACCGCTCCGGGCGTATCGAAGCCTCGCTGTTCGCCGACGCCTTCATGGCCGCCCAGGCGCTGTTGCAGACCGACGCCATGGTGGTGATCGAAGGGGAGGTGAGCAACGACGACTTCTCCGGCGGGCTGCGTCTGCGCGTCAAGCAGGTGATGACCATGGAGGATGCGCGCACGCGCCTGGCCGAGAGCCTGCGCCTGAAGCTCAGCCATGAGACGCTCAAGGGCGACCGCCTCACCTGGCTGGGCGAGCTGATCACCCGCCACCGTGGCGGGTGCCCCATCACGCTGGAGTACACCGGCAGTGATGCCAAGGCGATGTTGCAGTTCGGCGAGCAGTGGCGGATCGACCCGGCGGACGGGCTGATCCAGACCCTGCGTGACCAGTTCGGACGTGAGAACGTCTTTTTGCAATATCGTTGAACCGACCTACTTTAAACTCGACCTCAACGCGCCTGATCCCGTAAGGTATGGCGCCAAACGGATCAACCGGCCGGCCGCCTGGCCGTAGACCCAAGACGGATGCTTATGAACCCGAATTTCCTTGATTTCGAACAGCCGATTGCCGACCTGCAAGCCAAGATCGAAGGCCTGCGCCTGGTTGGCAACGACAATTCGCTGAACATCAGCGATGAAATTGCCCGTCTGGAAGACAAGAGCAACAGCCTCACCGAAAGCATCTTCGGCAATCTGACCAGCTGGCAGATCGCGCGCCTGGCACGCCATCCGCGTCGTCCCTACACCCTCGACTACCTGCAGCACATCTTCACCGAGTTCGAAGAACTGCACGGCGACCGCCACTTCTCCGACGACGCCGCCATCGTCGGTGGCACCGCGCGCCTCAACGGCAAGCCGGTCATGGTCATCGGCCACCAGAAGGGCCGTGAAGTGCGCGAGAAGGTCCGCCGCAACTTCGGCATGCCGCGCCCCGAGGGCTACCGCAAGGCCTGCCGCCTCATGGAGATGGCCGAACGCTTCAAGATGCCGATCCTCACCTTCATCGACACCCCGGGCGCGTACCCTGGCATCGACGCCGAAGAGCGCAACCAGAGCGAAGCGATCGCCTGGAACCTGCGGGTCATGGCGCGCCTGAAAACGCCGATCATCGCCACCGTCATCGGTGAGGGCGGTTCGGGCGGCGCGCTGGCCATCGGCGTGTGCGACCAATTGAACATGCTGCAGTACTCCACCTATTCGGTGATTTCGCCGGAAGGTTGCGCTTCGATCCTGTGGAAGACCGCGGAAAAGGCTGCCGATGCCGCCGAAGCCATGGGCATCACCGCCGAGCGCCTGAAGAGCCTGAACATCGTCGACAAGGTCATCGGCGAGCCACTGGGCGGTGCCCATCGCGACCCGGTGAAAATGGCCGAAAGCGTGCGCGAAAGCCTGGTCGAGCAACTCGACCACCTGTCCACGTTCGACAACGATGCACTGCTTGCGCGCCGTTACGAGCGCCTGATGAGCTACGGTCTGTAAGACCCCTCGCCGGAGCGTGGCGCCTGAGTGCGCCATGCCCCGCAAGCAGGCTGCATGCCCGAGCTCACCCCCTTCCTTCGCCCCTGGCTGAACGCCCCCCGCTGGTACGTCGCCTTTTCTGGCGGTCTCGATTCCACCGTTCTGTTGCACGCACTGCATGCCTACGGGCAGCGCCATGCTGCGCCGCCACTGTGCGCGGTGCATGTGCACCATGGCCTGCAAGCGGCGGCCGATACCTGGCCCGGCCACTGCCAGCGGGTGTGCGAGCGGTTGTGCGTCGAACTGCGGGTCATCCGGGTTCATGTCGAAGCGGGCGCCAGCCTCGAGCAGGCGGCGCGCACCGCCCGTTACGCGGCATTCGCCGACGAGCTGGAGGAGGGCGCGGTGCTGTTCACCGGCCAGCACCGCGATGATCAGGCCGAAACCCTGCTCTTGCGTCTGCTCAGAGGCGCCGGTGTACGCGGCCTGACCGCCATGCCGGCGGCACGCAGGTTGGGTCGCGGGCACTTGGTGCGGCCTTTGCTCGACTGTTCCCGTGAGCAGTTGCGCGACCATGCCGAGCGCGCGGGCCTGGCGTGGATCGAAGACCCTTCCAATGACGATGTGCGTTTTGCGCGAAATTATCTGCGTGGCGAGGTGCTGCCTGTGCTGCGCCAGCGTTGGCCACAGGTCGGGCAGAGCCTGGCGCGCAGCGCCGCGCATCTGGGGGAGGCCCAGGACCTGCTCGACGAGCTGGCGCGGGACGATTTGCAGACGGCATCGGCAGGGCAGGCCTTCGCCTGGTCAGGTGTTGACTCACTCGGCCTGCAAGCGCTCAAGGACCTGTCGCCCGCCAGGCAGCGCAATGCGTTGCAGTACTGGCTCGCGCCGCGCACGCGCCTCCCCGATACACGGCACTGGGCAGGCTGGGAGGCGCTGCGCGATGCGGCCGTCGACGCGCAGCCGGTCTGGCGTCTCACCGACGGGCACCTGCTGCGCAGCCAAGGCCGCGTGTGGTGGTTGCACGGCAGCTGGTTGCGGCTCCCGTCAGGCGGAGTGACCTGGACGGACCCCGAAGTGGCGCTGGCATTACCGGACAACGGCCGGCTGCGACTGCTCGGTGCGCCGCTGGGTGGCGCGTTGCGCGTCGAATACCGGCGCGGCGGGGAAATGCTCGAAGTGCCCGGACGCGGCCGGCGCGACCTCAAGCGCCTGCTCAACGAGCACCAGGTGCCGACCTTCATCCGCCAACGCCTGCCGCTGGTCTGGCAGGGCGACCGGCTGCTGGCGGTGGCCAACCTGCCCGAGCTTGCGGGGACCGCCGTGCAAGCCCATTGGACGCCACCGGACAGCGCGCAGGATTTGAGCTGATCTGGACATTCCGGTAGACTACCCTCCCTTCTTGATACAACTTCTGCGCTTTGTTCGAAAACGCAGCGGTTGCCGATTACCAAGCAGTTTTTTGCTGGGCTGAATTTCTGAAAATGACAAGCGAGCTCCATGCCGGGACTACCCCGGTCTGTACAGACGCGGCAGTTTTTCGAGATGCACTGTGATTGACGCGGGTGATCGGGGGCTTCGGCCTTCCTTCGCTTTCTCCGGCGGCGCTGGCCGCTTTAACGCAGACTTCTAGGGTTTTTCATGACGCGCTACATATTCGTCACGGGCGGTGTTGTTTCTTCATTGGGGAAAGGCATTGCCTCGGCTTCCCTGGCGGCCATCCTGGAAGCGCGGGGCCTGAAGGTCACCATGCTCAAGCTGGACCCGTACATCAACGTCGACCCGGGCACCATGAGCCCGTTCCAGCATGGCGAAGTGTTCGTCACCCAAGACGGTGCCGAGACCGACCTCGATCTGGGCCACTACGAGCGGTTCATCCGCACCACCATGACCCAGAACAACAACTTCACCACCGGCCGTGTCTACGAGCACGTGCTGCGCAAAGAGCGCCGCGGTGACTATCTGGGCGCGACCATCCAGGTCATTCCGCACATCACCGACGAGATCAAGCGTCGCATCATCAAGGGTGCCGGCGATGCCGACGTGGCCCTGGTGGAAATCGGCGGCACGGTCGGCGACATCGAGTCGCAGCCGTTCCTCGAAGCCATCCGCCAGCTGCGCGTCGAAGTCGGCTCCAAACGCGCCATGCTGATGCACCTGACGCTGGTCCCGTACATCGCCACCGCCGGCGAAACCAAGACCAAGCCTACCCAGCATTCGGTCAAGGAACTGCGCTCCATCGGCCTGCAGCCCGACGTGCTGATCTGCCGCTCCGACCACCCGGTCGACGCTTCGTCGCGACGCAAGATCGCCCTGTTCACCAACGTCGAAGAGCGTGCGGTGATCTCCCTGGAAGACGTCGACACCATCTACAAGATCCCAGGCGTGCTGCACGCCCAGGGCCTGGACGACTTCGTCACCGAGCGCTTCGGCCTGCAATGCGACAGCGCCGACCTGTCCGAATGGGACCAGGTGGTCGACGCCAAGCTCAACCCCGAGCATGAAGTCACCATCGCCATGGTCGGCAAGTACATGGAACTGCTCGATGCCTACAAGTCGCTGATCGAAGCGATGAGCCACGCCGGCATCCAGAACCGCACCAAGGTCAACCTGCGCTACATCGATTCCGAGGACATCGAGAACCAGGGCACCAGCCTGCTCGAAGGCGCCGACGCCATCCTGGTGCCGGGCGGCTTCGGTCTGCGCGGTGTGGAAGGCAAGATCCAGGCGGTGCAGTTCGCGCGCGAAAACAAGGTCCCGTACCTGGGCATCTGCCTGGGCATGCAAGTGGCGGTGATCGAATTCGCCCGTAACGTGATGGGCTGGACCGACGCCAACTCCACCGAGTTCGACCGCAACAGCGTACACCCGGTCGTCGGCCTGATCACCGAGTGGTCGGACAACACCGGTGCCGTGGAAACCCGTACCGAAGCTTCCGACCTGGGCGGCACCATGCGCCTGGGCGCGCAGGAATGCCAGCTGGTCGGCAACTCCAAGGTGCACGACTGCTACGGCCAGGACGTGATCGTCGAGCGCCACCGCCACCGTTACGAAGTCAACAACGTGCTGCTGCCCCAGATGATCGATGCCGGCTTGCAGGTCTCCGGTCGCTCGGGCGACGGCGCGCTGGTGGAAGTGGTCGAGTCCAAGGACCACCCTTGGTTCGTCGCCTGCCAGTTCCACCCGGAGTTCACCTCCACCCCGCGTGACGGTCACCCGCTGTTCAGCGGCTTCGTCAAGGCGGCTCTGGCACAGAAGCAAAAGGCCTGAATGGCCCATACGTCGTCCGTCCACCGTTCTGACGGTGGAAGGGCGACGTTTCCTACGCCGCCGTTGCTCGATGGCCCAGGTAGCTGAAAAGTTTTCTGACGGTAGAAGCCGCATGATGCCGGTTTCTCCGGTAAAGTACCGCCCGTTCGCCCGTTGACCGCAAAGTCAGCGGGCAGCGGGCGTCAGGCCTGCCGTCCCATCCCTGCCTGGCCCGCAGCCGAATTTCCCTAGTTGCGTCGTTTTCGTCAATTCTGGAGTGCTTACAACAATGGCAAATATCGTCGACATCAAAGGTCGTGAAGTTCTCGATTCTCGTGGCAACCCCACCGTGGAAGCCGACGTACTGCTCGACAACGGCATCATCGGCAGCGCTTGCGCGCCGTCCGGTGCTTCCACCGGCTCGCGCGAAGCGCTCGAGCTGCGTGATGGCGACAAGAGCCGTTACCTGGGCAAGGGCGTGCTGAAGGCCGTCGCCAACATCAACGGCCCGATCCGCGACCTGCTGCTGGGCAAGGACCCCTCGGATCAGAAAGCGCTGGACCGCGCCATGATCGAACTGGACGGCACCGAGAACAAGGCCAAGCTGGGCGCCAACGCCATCCTGGCGGTGTCTCTGGCCGCTGCCAAGGCTGCCGCCCAGGACCAGGACCTGCCGCTGTACGCGCACATCGCCAACCTCAATGGCACCCCAGGCCAGTACTCCATGCCCGTGCCGATGATGAACATCATCAATGGCGGCGAGCATGCCGACAACAACGTCGACATCCAAGAGTTCATGGTCCAGCCGGTCGGCGCCAAGACCTTCTCCGATGGCCTGCGCATGGGCACCGAGATCTTCCACCACCTCAAAGCCGTGCTCAAGGCCCGTGGCCTGAACACCGCCGTCGGTGACGAAGGCGGCTTCGCGCCCAACCTGGCTTCCAACGAAGACGCCCTGGGCGCCATTGCCGAAGCCGTGGAAAAGGCGGGCTACAAGCTGGGCACCGACGTGACCCTGGCCCTGGACTGCGCCGCTTCCGAGTTCTACGAAGACGGCAAGTACAATTTGTCCGGCGAAGGCAAGTCGTTCGACGCCGAAGGCTTCGCCGACTACCTCAAGGGCCTGACCGAACGCTTCCCGATCATCTCCATCGAAGACGGTCTGGACGAGTCCGACTGGGCAGGCTGGAAGATCCTCACCGACAAGATCGGCGAGAAGGTCCAACTGGTCGGCGACGACCTGTTCGTGACCAACACCAAGATCCTCAAGGAAGGCATCGACAAGGGCATCGGTAACTCGATCCTGATCAAGTTCAACCAGATCGGCTCGTTGACCGAAACCCTCGAAGCCATCCAGATGGCCAAGCAAGCCGGCTACACCGCAGTGATCTCGCACCGCTCCGGTGAAACCGAAGACTCCACCATCGCCGACCTGGCCGTCGGTACCGCAGCGGGCCAGATCAAGACCGGCTCGCTGTGCCGTTCCGATCGCGTCTCCAAGTACAACCAACTGCTGCGCATCGAAGAGCAACTGGGTGCCAAGGCCGTCTACAAGGGTCGCGACGAGTTTCGCGGCTGATCGAGAGATGGTAAAAAGGCAGCACCTGGAACTGCCCGAGCGGTGTCGTTGAACCGCTCAGGCATTCCCAAGGTCTCTGTCGACGGAGCCTGGCCTCGGCCAGGCTTCGTGCTATGTGGGCCACGCGTCTGCTGCCCTTCACACCCCTGGATATCCTGATGCGCAGTCCTTATTGGTTGTTCCTCGTTCTGCTCCTGCTGCTGGCCGGCCTGCAGTACCGCCTGTGGGTGGGCAACGGCAGCCTGGCGCAAGTGGCCGAGCTCAAACAGCAAATCGACGACCAGCATGTCGAGAACGAGCGCTTGCTGGAGCGCAACCGCGTGCTCTACGCCGAAGTGCTGGAGTTGAAGAAAGGTATGGAAACCGTCGAGGAGCGGGCCAGGCACGAGCTGGGCATGGTCAAGGAAGGCGAGACCCTTTACCAGCTGCCACAGAAATGAGTATGCCTTTGCCCATGTTCTGGGCCGTGCTACCCGCGGCCGGGGTCGGCGCGCGCATGGCGGCCGACCGGCCCAAGCAATACCTGCCATTGGGCGGCAAGACCCTCATCGAACATGCGCTGAACTGTTTTCTCGACCACCCTCGGTTCAAGGGGGCGGTGGTCAGCCTGGCCGAGGACGATCCGTACTGGCCAGGTTTGCGTTGCGCCAGCGATCCGCGCATACAGCGGGCGCCCGGGGGGCGTGAGCGCGCCGATTCGGTGCTCAACGCCTTGCTGCACCTGCATGCGCAAGGGGCGTCGGATGACGACTGGGTGCTGGTGCACGATGCGGCCCGGCCCAACCTGGCCAGGGCTGACCTGGACAAGCTGTTGGGCGAACTGGCCGGCGACCCGGTCGGCGGTCTGCTGGCGGTGCCCGCCAAAGACACCCTCAAGCGCGTCGGCGCCGATGGTCGGGTCGCGGCGACGGTCGACCGCAGCACCATCTGGTTGGCCTACACCCCACAGATGTTTCGTCTGGGCGCCTTGCACCGTGCGCTTGCCGAATGCCAGGTGGCCGAGGTTGCGGTCACCGACGAAGCGTCCGCCATGGAGTGGTCCGGTCAGGCGCCGCGCCTGATCGAAGGGCGCGGCGACAATATCAAGGTCACCCGTCCCGAAGACCTCGAATGGCTACGCCAACGCTGGGCCAACCGCGGCTGAACCGGGGTCTGCTCAGGCCTGGCAATACTCCGGCCGCTTGGCCAGTCCTTCCTTGAGATAGTCCACCAGCCGCCGCACTTTGGGCGACAGGTGGCGCTGCTGCGGATACAGCGCCCACACTGCGGTGTTGGGTGGCTGGTGGGCGTCGAGCAGCGACACCAGCGCGCCGCTGCGCAAATGCTCGAGCACGTAGTAGTCCGGCAACTGACCCAGGCCCATGCCTTGCAGCGCCGCGTCCAGCACCGCCTGGCCGCTGTTGCAGCGCCAATTACCTTGCACCCGCTGACTCAACTCACGGCCGTCCTGTTGCAGGCTCCAGATGTCGGAACTGCCGACCAGGCAGTTGTGCCGCGCCAGCTCCGAAAGGCTGTGCGGCCTGCCATAGCGCTCGAGGTAGGCAGGGGATGCGCAAACGTACATACGTCGCGGCGCCAGGCGGCTGGCCACCAACCGCGAGTCCTGCAAGCGGCCCAGGCGGATCGCCAGGTCCATGCCCTCCTGCAGCAGGTCGAGGTTACTGTTGCTCAGCTCCACTTCCAGCCGCAGTTGCGGGTAGAGCGCCATGAACCGGGTCACCAGCGGCACGATGAAGCGCTCGCCATAGGCCACGGCGCAGGTCATGCGCAACAGCCCCTTGGGCTCGCTGGACAAATCGCCCATGGCGCGCAGCGCTTCTTCGCGGCCGTCCTGCAGGCGCCGGCAGTGGTGCAGAAAGGTCTGCCCGGCTTCGCTCAAGGTCACCCGACGTGTGCTGCGATACAGCAGGCGCGTCTGCAAACGCTCTTCCAGGCGTGCGATCTGCCGGCTGATATGCGACGAAGAAACGCCCAGGCGCTCGGCCGCCGCGGTGAACTGGCCATGCTCGGCCACCGCAACGAATTCATCGATGCCTTCCCAACGACTGCCCATGATTGTCCCCGTATGGCAATAATGTTTTGACTGCGGCGGGATTATTCATCAAAAGCCGGTTAATTACACTGCGACTTGGATCGACCCTTTCCTACTGGAGACCTTTGATGATCAAGTCCCGTGCCGCCGTTGCCTTCGAAGCTAAAAAACCCCTGGAAATCGTCGAAGTCGACGTGGCCATGCCCAAAGCGGGCGAAGTGCTGTTGCGCGTCGTCGCCAGCGGTGTCTGCCACACCGATGCCTACACCCTGTCGGGCGCCGACCCGGAGGGCATCTTTCCGTCCATCCTGGGCCACGAAGGCGGGGCCATCGTCGAGGCGGTGGGCGAGGGCGTGACCTCGGTCGCCGTGGGCGACCATGTGATCCCGCTGTACACACCCGAGTGCGGCCAGTGCAAATTCTGCCGTTCGGGCAAGACCAACCTCTGCCAGGCCATTCGCGCCACCCAAGGCAAAGGCCTGATGCCCGACGGCACCACGCGCTTCTCGTACAAAGGCCAGCAGCTGTTCCACTACATGGGTACCTCGACCTTCTCCGAATACACCGTGTTGCCGGAAATTTCCGTGGCCAAGATCCAGAAGGAGGCGCCGCTGGAAAAGGTCTGCCTGCTCGGCTGTGGCGTCACCACCGGCATCGGCGCGGTACTCAACACCGCCAAGGTCCAACCCGGTGACACCGTGGCCGTGTTCGGCCTGGGCGGCATCGGCCTGTCGGCGATCATCGGTGCGGTCAAGGCCAAGGCCTCGCGCATCATCGCCATCGACATCAACCCGGCCAAGTTCGAGATCGCCAAGCAGCTCGGCGCGACCGACTGCATCAATCCCAAGGAATACGACCGCCCGATCCAGGAGGTCATCGTCGACCTCACCGACGGCGGCGTGGACTACTCCTTCGAGTGCATCGGCAACGTGCAACTGATGCGCGCTGCGCTGGAATGCTGCCACAAGGGATGGGGCGAGTCGGTGATCATCGGTGTGGCCGGTGCCGGCCAGGAGATCGCCACCCGCCCGTTCCAGCTGGTCACCGGACGCGTCTGGCGCGGTTCGGCCTTTGGCGGCGTACGGGGCCGCAGCGAGCTGCCGAGCTACGTGGAGATGTCGGAAAAAGGCGAGATCCCGCTGGATACCTTCATCACCCACACCATGGGGCTGGAAGACATCAACAAGGCCTTCGACCTGATGCACGAAGGCAAAAGCATCCGTAGCGTGATCCACTTCTGAGGTCAGCCATGAGCCTGGAAAACATCTCCTGTCAGAAAAGCTTCGGCGGCTGGCACAAGCGTTATCGGCACAGCTCCAAGGTGCTGGGCTGCGACATGGTGTTCGCCGTGTACCTGCCGCCACAGGCCGAGCAGGGCGAGAAGCTGCCGGTGCTGTACTGGCTGAGCGGTCTGACCTGCACCGACGAGAACTTCATGCAGAAGGCCGGCGCCCAGCGCCTGGCCGCCGAGCTGGGGTTGATCATCGTCGCGCCCGACACCAGCCCGCGCGGCGACCAGGTGCCGGGTGACCCGGACAACGCCTGGGACTTCGGCAAGGGCGCCGGCTTCTACGTCAACGCCACCCAGCAGCCCTGGGCGCAGCACTACCGCATGCACGACTACGTGGTGGACGAACTGCCGGCGTTGATCGAAGCGCATTTCCCGGCCTCCGAGCAGCGCAGCATCAGTGGCCACTCCATGGGCGGCCACGGCGCGCTGGTCTGCGCACTGCGCAACCCGGGGCGCTATCGGTCGGTGTCGGCGTTCTCGCCGATCAGCAATCCCATGGATTGCCCGTGGGGCGAGAAAGCGCTGTCGCGCTACCTCGGTGAAGACCGTGCGCGCTGGCGCGAGTGGGATGCCAGCGTGCTGCTCGCATCCACCCCGGCGGGGCAATGCCCGCCGCTGTTGGTCGATCAGGGCGATCGCGACGATTTCCTCGACAACCAGCTCAAGCCGCAGGCGCTGGAGCAGGCCGCGCGCAAAGGTGGGCACGCGCTGACCCTGCGTCTGCAACCGGGTTACGACCACAGCTACTTCTTCATCGCCAGCTTCATCGACGAACACCTGCGCCATCACGCGATGGCACTGGGCCGCGTCTAAGCTGGGCGATTGGCCGTCGCCCACCCCCGCCGTAAAGCGGGTAGAATCACGCCCTGATTTTTCTCGGGGCGTTTTTCTATGCGTATTGGCCATGGCTACGATGTGCACCGTTTCACCGATGGCGATTTCATCACCCTGGGTGGAGTGCGCATTGCCCACACCCGCGGCCTGCTGGCCCATTCCGATGGCGACGTGGTGCTGCATGCCTTGAGCGATGCGTTGCTCGGCGCTGCGGCGTTGGGCGACATCGGCAAGCATTTCCCCGACACCGACCCGCAGTTCAAGGGCGCCGACAGCCGCATGCTGTTGCGCCACGTGGTCGGCATCGTCCAGGCCAAGGGCTGGAAGGTCGGCAACGTCGACGCCACCATCGTCGCCCAGGCGCCGAAGATGGCGCCGCACATCCAGCACATGCGCGAATGCATCGCCCAGGACCTGCAGGTCGAGCTCGACCAGGTCAACGTCAAGGCCACCACCACCGAGAAGCTCGGTTTCGCCGGGCGCGAGGAGGGCATCGCGGTCCACGCGGTCGCCTTGTTGCTAACGGCATGAACGAATCGCAACTGCTCGGCCCGCGCGCCTCGGGCGCCGCCTTGGGCAGCGCCGTGCTCAAGGCGGTGGCCGAAGACTTCCAGGTCGACGAAGTGCTCGACATTCCGCTTTCGGGCCAGGGCGAACACCTCTGGCTATGGGTGGAAAAGCGCGACCTCAATACCGAAGAGGCGGCGCGCCGCCTGGCCCGCGCCGCCGGCGTGCCGCTGCGCGCGATCAGCTATGCCGGGCTCAAGGATCGCCAGGCGCTGACCCGTCAATGGTTCAGTCTGCACTTGCCGGGCAAGGCCGACCCCGATCTGTCGCGTGCCGAGGATTCGACCCTGCGCATCCTCGAGCGCACCCGTCATCAGCGCAAACTGCAGCGCGGCGCCCATGCCGCCAACGGGTTCACCCTGCGCCTGACCCAGCTGAGTGCCGATCGCTCGGCGCTCGACGCGCGCCTGGAGCGGCTCAAGGCCGAAGGCGTGCCGAACTATTTCGGCGCGCAGCGCTTCGGCTTCGATGGCGGCAACGTGCACGATGCGCTCGACTGGGCACAGCGCCAGGCCTTGCCCGAACAGCGCAACGTCCGTTCACGGCTGCTGTCGGCGGGGCGCAGCTATCTGTTCAACCAGGTGCTGGCCGCGCGCGTGGCCGATGGCACCTGGCAGCGGGCGCAAGTCGGCGACCTGCTGGCGTTCACCGACAGCCGCAGCTTTTTCGCCGCCGGCGAGGCCGAATGCAGCGACCCGCGCCTGGCCATCCTCGACCTGCACCCCACCGGCGCGCTATGGGGGGAAGGCCAGTCTCCCGCGAGCGGCGCGCCGGGCGAACTGGAAAACGCCGTCGGCGGGCAGCACCAAGCGCTTTGCCAATGGCTGGCGCGTGCGGGCATGGCGCACGAACGGCGCATTCTGCGGCTCCCTATCGGACGCCTGACGTGGCATTATCCCGAGCCTGATATCTTGCAAATGGAATTCGTCCTGCCGGCCGGATGCTTCGCCACCGTGGTGGTGCGCGAACTCGTTGATCTGGTGTCGGCGGGGCAGACGGACAGCCCATGCGTATTCTGATTTCCAACGATGACGGTGTGACGGCACCCGGTCTCGCGGCGCTGCATGCCGCACTGGCGGACTACGCCGAGTGCTCGGTCATCGCCCCTGAGCAAGACAAGAGTGGCGCCGGCAGCTCGCTGACCCTCGATCGGCCTCTGCATCCGCAGCGGCTGGGCAACGGCTTCATCAGCCTCAACGGTACGCCTACCGACTGCGTACACCTGGGGCTCAATGGCCTGCTCGCCGAAACGCCCGACATGGTCGTTTCGGGCATCAACCTGGGCGCCAACCTGGGCGACGACGTACTCTATTCGGGTACGGTGGCCGCCGCTTTCGAGGGTCGCTTCCTGGGCGGCACGTCACTCGCGTTTTCACTGCTCTCGCGGCTGCCCGACAACCTGCCCAGCGCAGCCCACGTGGCCCGGCGCCTGGTCGAGGCGCAGGCGCGCCTCAGTCTGCCGCCGCGCACGGTGCTCAACGTCAACATCCCCAACCTGCCGCTGGAACACATCCGCGGCATCCGCCTGACCCGCCTCGGCCACCGCGCCCGTGCCGCGGTGCCGACCAAGGTGGTCAATCCTCGCGGCAAGGAAGGCTACTGGATCGCCGCGGTCGGCGATGCCGAGGATGGCGGCCCCGGCACCGATTTCCACGCGGTGATGCAGGGCTACGTATCGGTCACTCCGCTGCGCTTGGACCGTACCTTCAACGAAGCCTTCGAGCAGTTCGATGGCTGGCTGGAGGGGGTACTCTGATGCGAGAGCAGGACGACTTGATGCGCCGAGGCATCGGCATGACTTCCCAGCGCACCCGCGAGCGCCTGATCCAGCGCCTGAGCGAAGAGGGCATCAGCAACCCCAAGGTACTCGAGGTGATCCGCGGCACGCCGCGCCACCTGTTCGTCGACGAGGCCCTGGCACACCGCGCCTACGAAGATACGGCACTGCCCATCGGCAACAACCAGACCATTTCGCAGCCCTACATCGTGGCGCACATGAGCGAGGTGCTGCTGCAGGCCGGCCCGCTGGACAAGGTGATGGAGATCGGCACCGGCTCGGGGTATCAGACCGCGATCCTGGCGCAATTGGTGGAGCGGGTGTTTTCCGTGGAGCGCATCAAGAGCTTGCAAGACCGCGCCAAGGAACGTCTGACCGAGCTCAACCTGCGCAACGTGGTGTTTCGCTGGGGCGATGGCTGCGAGGGCTGGCCGGCCCTGGCGCCGTACAACGGTATCATTGTGACGGCAGTGGCGGCGCAAGTGCCGCAGGCGTTGCTCGATCAACTGGCGCCGGGGGGGCGCTTGGTGATTCCGGTGGGCCCGGCAGGCGACGTCCAGCAATTGATGCTGATCGTGCGCGAAGAGCATGGCTTCTCCCGTACGCTGCTCGGCCCGGTGCGTTTCGTACCGCTGTTGAACGGATCGGTAAACTAAGCACGGCGTGGGAAAATTTCCACCGGCGGCGAATTCTCGCCGGGTCGTTGTGTCTATCTGGCGTGTGCCTGCCAGACTGCAGTCAAAGGCGCCCCATGATCGATCGCCCGAAAGGGCACATGGGTATAAACACAAGGGCAACCTATGCCCACGGCACATTCATTTCGGCAGCATGAGGGGAGCGGCGGGTGGTTCACACAGTCATGCGGCAGCGCAAGGAACGGGCGGGATTCAAACTTCTGGTGATTGCGCTGGCCATGGGGACGTTACTTGCCGGCTGTTCGAGTACCAGCTCCAACAGCGCGAGCGTAGTGGACCGCAATGCAGCGGCAGCCAAACGTACGCCGGTCACCTCCGGACAATACGTGGTCAAGCCGGGCGATACGCTGTTTTCCATCGCCTTCCGCTACGGTTGGGACTACAAGGAGCTGGCCGCACGCAACGGTATCGCCGCGCCTTATACCATTCGACCGGGGCAAGCCATCCGCTTCAACAGCGGATCGGGCGGCACGCGGGTGGTGTCCAGCCCTTCGTCGAAGACCACCGTCACGCGGCGTCCTGCGGGCACCGTCGCGCCTACGCCGGTGATGACCAAAACCGTATCCACGCCGTCTTCCAGTACCACCACCACGGTCACGCAAGTGCCTGCCTCAGAGCGCACGGCGGGGGGCTGGATGTGGCCCGCCAACGGGGTGGTGATCGGCAAATTCGCTTCAAACGGCAGTTTGAATAAAGGCATTGATATCGCCGGGGATTTGGGACAGCCTGTTTTCGCTGCGTCCAATGGTTCAGTGGTGTATGCCGGTAGTGGTCTGAGGGGCTACGGCGAACTGATCATCATCAAGCACAGCGACACGTACGTCAGCGCTTATGGCCATAATCGCAGGCTTTTGGTTCGGGAAGGGCAGCAAGTCAAAGCGGGGCAGACGATTGCTGAAATGGGCTCCACGGGTACTGATCGAGTAAAGTTGCACTTTGAAATCCGCCGTCAGGGTAAACCCGTAGATCCGCTACAGTTCCTGCCACGCCGTTGATTTGTAACACCCGGCCTGTTCCTTCTTATCAAGGGGACAGGCTCCAGTGATGCCAAGGAAGTAGGCGTCGCTAGAGTCTGAGTTCGAACTCAGCAAAGGGACTATAACAATGGCTCTCACGCATGAAGTGCCGAAGTTTGACATCGACGATGACGTACTCCTCATGGAGACCGGCATCGTTCTGCAAACGGATGTGGTGTCAGACGAACCTGCTGTATCTCCGGTTCGGACCAGGTCGAAGCCCAGCGCTTCGCTGAAGCAACACAAGTACATCGATTACAGCCGGGCGCTCGACGCCACCCAGCTTTATCTGAACGAAATCGGATTCTCACCGCTGCTCTCTCCCGAAGAGGAGGTGCACTACGCGCGCCTGTCGCAAAAGGGCGATCCGGCCGGGCGCAAGCGCATGATCGAAAGCAACCTTCGCCTGGTGGTGAAGATTGCACGGCGCTACGTGAACCGCGGCCTGTCGTTGCTCGACCTGATCGAGGAAGGCAACCTGGGGCTGATCCGCGCGGTCGAGAAATTCGATCCCGAGCGCGGCTTCCGCTTCTCCACCTACGCCACGTGGTGGATTCGCCAGACCATCGAGCGGGCCATCATGAATCAGACCCGCACCATCCGCCTGCCCATCCATGTGGTCAAAGAGCTCAACGTCTACCTGCGCGCCGCACGCGAGTTGACTCAGAAACTCGACCACGAGCCCTCGGCCGAAGAAATCGCCGCACTGCTGGAGAAGCCAGTGGCCGAGGTCAAGCGCATGCTTGGGCTCAACGAGCGGGTGTCTTCGGTGGATGTATCACTGGGCCCGGACTCGGACAAAACCCTGCTTGATACCCTTACCGACGACCGGCCGACCGATCCATGCGATCTGCTGCAGGACGACGACCTGTCGCGCAGCATCGACCAATGGCTGGGTGAGCTGACCGAGAAGCAGCGTGAGGTGGTGATCCGCCGTTTCGGCCTGCGCGGCCACGAAAGCAGCACGTTGGAAGATGTCGGTCTGGAGATTGGCCTCACCCGCGAGCGGGTACGGCAGATCCAGGTCGAAGGGCTCAAGCGCCTGCGCGAGATTCTCGAGAAAAACGGTCTTTCCAGCGAGTCGCTATTTCAGTGACAGCCCTTGGAATGCCCCAAGCCCCGACGCCTCCGGGGCTTTTTTTCGCCCAGAAAATAGATGGCGAATGCCATTGGTGCGTCACGGCATGTAAGTGTTTTCGCACTCAAGCTGTAGGTAAACGCTGTAGGAAAGAGTAATTACTTATCTAATGAGAGTGTTGGGTTTTCCTAAGTATATGAATTTATTGGTTTTTATAGAGTTGTGGAATTGTTTCGGCTGTAGCTTCTTGTAAGCCGAGGCCGTTGTTCTCTCTCCGGGAAACGGTACTATTCAACTGTGCCGACGGACAGGTACAGGCCCTCAAGGACGAAGGCCAAGGACATCGCAGGACGCGATTCATCAGGATGATGTGCAGGAGAGCAGGGACAAATGGAGAAAATGTGGGCGGGTCAAACCGCCCCTTTTTTTGTCCGCTGCAAACTGGAAAAGGCCCATATAGGGCCTTTTCCGTATGCGCAGGAAAAAGTCTAGCGCTGCAAGTCGGCGAGCTTGCCGGGTTTACCATCGAACTCGGCAGCGTCCGGCAGTGCGTCTTTCTTCTCGGTGATGTTCGGCCAGATTTCCGCGAGTTCCGCGTTCAGCTCGATGAAGTTTTCCATGCCGGTTGGAATCTCGTCTTCCGAGAAAATGGCCTGGGCCGGGCATTCGGGCTCGCACAGGGCGCAATCGATGCACTCGTCGGGATGAATGACCAGGAAGTTCGGGCCTTCGTAGAAGCAGTCCACCGGACAGACTTCGACGCAGTCGGTGTACTTGCACTTGATGCAGTTGTCGGTGACGACGAAGGTCATTTCTAATTCTCTCCTCAGGCGACGGCAGCATGCCCATCCTTCCAGGGCAGCACGGCTTACGAACAGGGCTGCAGGCCAGGCTAATAACCTGCAGCACTCGCAAACCGCGGCGGATTCTACCAGCTTGCGCGTCGTGGCGTTATAACAGGTTTTTTAGTTGATATAGCATTTCGATAGCTTGGCGCGGCGTCGTGTTGTCCAGGTCCAGCTTGCCCAGCTTCTCGATGGCCGGGTGCGGCAAGCTTGCGAACAGATCGCTCTGGTGCGGGGCTTGTGGCTGGGTGGGCGACGACGCAGCCAGGGGTTGTTGCGGCAGGCTGTTGGTTTCCAGCCTGCCGAGGTGTTCCCGTGCGCGCAGAATGACCGGCGAGGGTACGCCTGCCAACTGCGCCACGGCCAGGCCATAGCTCTGACTGGCGGGTCCTGGCAATACGTGGTGCAGGAAGACGATCCGATCGTTGTGTTCGGTGGCGTTGAGGTGGACGTTGGCGACCAGCGGCTCGCTGTCGGGCAGTACCGTCAGCTCGAAATAGTGGGTGGCGAACAGCGTGTAGGCGCGCAGTTGCGCCAAGCGCTCGGCCGCGGCCCAGGCCAGCGACAGACCGTCGAACGTGCTGGTGCCGCGGCCTACTTCGTCCATCAGCACCAGGCTGCGGTCGGTGGCGTTGTGCAGGATGTTGGCCGTTTCGCTCATCTCCACCATGAAGGTCGAGCGGCCGCCGGCCAGATCGTCGCTGGAACCGATCCGGGTGAAGATCCGGTCGACCGGCGACAGCTCGCAACTTACGGCGGGTACGAAGCTGCCGATGTGTGCCATCAGTACGATCAACGCCGTTTGCCGCATGTAGGTCGACTTACCGCCCATGTTGGGGCCGGTGATGATGAGCATGCGCGTGTCGTCGTCCAGCGCCAGGTCGTTGGCCACGAAAGGTGTGGTCAGTACTTGCTCGACCACCGGATGGCGTCCCTGGGCGATGCGCAGGCAGGGCGTCTCGACGAAGCTTGGGCAGTTCAAGTCGAGGGTCAGGGCACGCTCGGCCAGGTTGCTCAGTACGTCGACTTCGGCCAGGGCGGCGGCGCTGTCCTGCAGCGGCGCCAGGTGCTCGATGAGGGTTTCGAGCAGCGCGTCGTAAAGCAGTTTTTCCCGGGCCAGGGCGCGGCTCTTGGCCGACAGTGCCTTGTCTTCGAATGCTTTGAGCTCGGGCGTGATGAAGCGCTCCGCGCCTTTGAGGGTCTGGCGCCGGATGTAATCGCCGGGCGCCTGTTCGGCCTGCTTGCTCGGCAATTCGATGAAGTAACCGTGTACCCGGTTGTAGCCTACCTTGAGGTTGGCAAGCCCGGTGCGGGCCTTTTCCCGGGCTTCGAGGTCGATGAGGAATTGGCCGGCGTTTTCGCTGATGGCCAGCAGTTCGTCGAGTTCGGCGTCGTAACCGGTCTTCAACACCCCGCCGTCGCGGATCACTGCGGGCGGTGTGTCGATGATGGCCCGCTCCAGCAGGCTGGCCAGTTCCGGGTAGGTGCCGGCGATGGCGGCCAGGCGCGCCAGGTGCGGCGCTTCGAGTTCCGACAGGGCGTTCTGCAGTTCCGGCAGGGCGCCCAGGGCGTCGCGCAGACGTGCCAGGTCACGGGGGCGGGCGTTGCGCAGACCGATGCGTGCCAGAATCCGTTCGATGTCGCCGATGTCCTTGAGCTGCGGTTGCAGCTTTTCGAAGCGGAAACCGTCGAGCAGGCAACGAATCGAGTCCTGACGGGCCTTGAGCACTTTCAGGTCGCGCAGCGGCCGGTTCAGCCAGCGTGCCAGCAGGCGGCTGGCCATGGCGGTCTGGCAACGGTCGATGACCGATTGCAAGGTGTTGTCGCGTCCGCCGGCCAGGTTGACGTCCAGCTCCAGGTTGCGACGGCTGGCGCCATCGAGGATCACCGTGTCGTCCAGACGCTCATGGCGCAGGCTGCGCAGGTGCGGCAGGGCGGTGCGCTGGGTTTCCTTGGCGTAGGTCAGCAGGCAGCCGGCGGCGCCGATGGCCAGGGTCAGCTTGTCGCAGCCAAAGCCCTTGAGGTCTTTGGTCGCGAACTGCTGGCACAGGCTCTTGCGCGCAGAATCCCGGTCGAAGTCCCAGGGCGCGCGGCGGCGCGCGCCGCGGCGCTTTTCGGCGGGCAGGCCGGCCGGCCAATCGTCCGGGAACAGCAGCTCGACGGGGTTGATGCGCTCCAGTTCGGCAAGCAGGTTTTCCCAGCCCTTGATCTCCTGGACCATGAAATTGCCGCTGGTGATGTCGAGCACCGCCAGGCCGAACAGGCGTTCGTCGCCCAGCAGGGCGGCGATCAGGTTGTCGCGGCGCTCGTCGAGCAGCGCTTCGTCGCTCACCGTGCCGGGCGTGATGATACGGACCACTTGCCGATCGACCGGGCCCTTGCTGGTGGCCGGGTCGCCGATCTGTTCGCAGATCACCACCGATTCGCCGAGCTTGACCAGCTTGGCCAGATAGCCTTCGGCGGCGTGGAACGGGATACCGCACATGGGAATCGACTGCCCCGCCGACTGGCCGCGCGCAGTCAGGGTGATGTCCAGTAGCTTGGCCGCTTTCTTCGCGTCTTCGTAGAAGATTTCGTAGAAATCGCCCATGCGGTAGAACATCAACTGGTCCGGATGCTGATTTTTCAGCTTCCAGTACTGTTGCATCATCGGGGTGTGTGCGGCGAGGTCGGACATTACTGGGCCTTACAGCGGTGATTCGATGGGCGATTTTGAAAAGCGCGAATGTTACAGGCTTTTCGGTCAAGTTGCAGGAACCGCCACGCGATCGTCGAAGACCCAAGGTGCAACCAAGCGTGTCCCGCGATTGTCTGTTGTGCGGAGAGTGCTAGGGTAATCCGACCCCTCCAAGGAACCTGATCATGGACCCACTCACCCGGCTGGGCGAGCGCCTCGGCGAACATTTGCAACGGCTTGGGGCGCAGGTCGCCACGGCCGAGTCCTGCACCGGCGGCGGCATCGCCGAAGTGATTACCCGCGTCGCAGGCAGCTCGGCCTGGTTCGAGGCCGGCTTCGTCACCTATTCAAATACGCAGAAAACCCGGCAATTGAACGTACCGGCGGCATTGTTCGAGCAGGTAGGAGCAGTCAGCCAGGCCGTCGTCGAAGCCATGGCGCGCGGCGCCCAGTCTGCCAGCGGCGCGCGTTTCGCGGTGGCGGTGAGCGGCGTGGCCGGGCCTGGTGGCGGTTCGGCCGAAAAGCCCGTAGGCACAGTTTGGCTGGCCTGGGCCGATGGCGCGCACGTGCGCAGCGAACGCCATCTGTTCGTGGGCGATCGCGAGGCGGTGCGCCGGCAAACGGTGCAGCGGGCTCTGGAGGGTTTGTTACAGCTTGACGTTGAGTAAATCGAACACAGGGGTTTGCGGAAACGCTTCCCTGTGGAATAATACTGGCTACTTATACAGTACACGGCCGTCAGGGCCAGTCGATCACGTGAGGATATCAATGGACGACAATAAGAAGCGCGCCTTGGCTGCGGCCCTGGGGCAAATCGAGCGGCAATTCGGTAAAGGCGCCGTGATGCGCATGGGCGACCATGAACGTCAACGCATTCCGGCCATCTCCACCGGCTCCCTGGGCCTGGACATCGCACTCGGCATCGGCGGTCTGCCGAAGGGCCGTATCGTCGAGATCTACGGCCCGGAATCTTCGGGTAAGACCACCCTTACGCTGTCGGTCATCGCCGAAGCGCAGAAGGCCGGTGCCACCTGCGCCTTCGTCGACGCCGAGCACGCCCTCGACCCGGAGTACGCCGGCAAGCTGGGCGTCAACGTCGACGACCTGCTGGTGTCGCAGCCCGATACCGGTGAGCAGGCTCTGGAAATCACCGACATGCTGGTGCGCTCCAACGCCGTCGACGTCATCATCGTTGACTCCGTAGCAGCGCTGGTGCCCAAGGCCGAGATCGAAGGCGAAATGGGCGACATGCACGTCGGCCTGCAGGCGCGACTGATGTCCCAGGCATTGCGCAAGATCACCGGCAACATCAAGAACGCCAACTGCCTGGTGATCTTCATCAACCAGATCCGTATGAAGATCGGTGTGATGTTCGGTAGCCCTGAAACCACCACCGGCGGTAACGCGCTGAAGTTCTACGCCTCCGTACGTCTGGACATCCGCCGCACGGGCGCCGTGAAAGAGGGCGACGAAGTCGTGGGCAGCGAAACCCGCGTCAAGATCGTCAAGAACAAGGTGTCGCCACCGTTCCGTCAGGCTGAATTCCAGATCCTGTATGGCAAGGGTATCTACCGCAACGGCGAAATCATCGACCTGGGCGTTGCCCATGGCTTCGTCGAGAAGTCCGGTGCCTGGTACAGCTACCAAGGCAACAAGATCGGTCAGGGCAAGGCCAACTCGGCCAAGTACCTGGCAGAAAACCCAGCGGTGGGTGCAGAGATCGAGAAGCTGATTCGCGACAAGCTGCTCAACCTCGATGCCGCCGCTGCAGCTGCAGCCGCAGCGAAGGCCGATGCCAGCGCGAAAGCCGGTGACGTCGCTGACGTCGACGCCGAAGCCGACGTCTGATCTGCGCTATGTCCGTCGTACTTGACACCCCCGTCGCCGTACGGCGGACCGCCATGGACCTGCTCGCACGCCGCGAGCATGGACGTGTGGAGCTGACGCGAAAGCTGCGTCAGCGGGGCGCCTCCGATGAGTTGATCGAGCCTGCGCTCGATCGGCTCGCGGAGGAAGGCCTGCTCAGCGAAGCGCGTTATCTGGAAAGCTTCATTCGTTACCGTTCCAACTCGGGTTACGGCCCGGCGCGGATACGTGAGGAGTTGGGGCAACGTGGCCTCGATCGCGGCGACATCGACCAGGCACTGCGCGAAAGCGGAGTCGATTGGGCCGAGAGGCTGCGAGACGTCTGGCAACGCAAGTTCGATGGGCTTCGTCCCGAAGATCCGCATACGCGCGCTCGGCAGACGCGCTTTCTCGCCTACCGCGGTTTCTCCATGGAGATGATCGGCCGCTTGCTCAGCGGCCGTGATCTCGACGACTGAATCTCGATCGACGTCAAATCCCCCTTCTTCTTTCGTCAGCCTCAGGCTTCGGCCGACTGCGCCCAGTTTTCTTCACGGTTGATGAAATCGATCAGCGCGCGAAGGCGCCCCTGATCGCGGCCGGGAAAGGCGAACGTCAGCCGCGTCAAGTGAGCATAGTCTGCGCTTTCATGGCCAACAGGGCTGTCGGGCGCCTGGCGATAGCCGCCGACGCTCAAGTCCACGAATGCGTCTTCCAGTTCGTCGAGCGCCGTTTCGCTCAAGGGATGTCGCATGCGGATCATGAAATCCCGCTCCAGCCAGCGACTGGAGTGATAGTTGGCGTAAAAGCGGTTGATCTCCTCCACCGCTTCCTCGGGCCGAGCTACCAGCTTCATCAGGTTGAGATCGTTGGGCAGGATGTAGCGGTTGTCTTTTAGCTGCTTGCTGAGAAAGTCCAGACAGTCGCGCCAGAACGTGCCGTCTGGCGAGTCCAGCAGCACCACTGGGACCAGCGGGCTCTTTCCGGTCTGGATCAAGGTCAGCACTTCCAATGCTTCGTCGAGGGTGCCGAACCCGCCTGGGCAGAGCACCAGTGCATCTGCCTCCTTGACGAAAAACAGCTTGCGGATGAAGAAGAAATGGAAGGGCAGCAGTTTGTCCGTGCCATCCACCGTGGCATTGGCATGCTGCTCGAAGGGCAGGGTGATGTTGAAGCCCAGGCTGTGGTCGCTGCCGGCGCCTTCATGAGCCGCCGCCATGATGCCGCCGCCTGCGCCAGTGATGACCATCAGGTCCGATGCCGCCAAAGCGGCGCCCAGCTGTCGTGCCAGGTCGTAGAGCGGATGCTCGAGCGGGGTGCGCGCCGAGCCGAACACCGTGACCTTGCGCCGGCCCTTGTAACGCTGCAGTGTGCGAAATGCCTGCTCCAGTTCACGCAAGGTCTGCAAGGTGATCTTGGCATTCCAGCGATCGCTGTCCTCGTGCGCCATACGCAGCACGGTCAGCAGCATGTCGCGGTACAGCGGCAGGTTCACGCTGTTGGGGGCGACCAATTGCAGTTGTGCATCGATGTTGTCCACATCGATGCCGTTCTCCCGGAAGTGGCTGAACAGATGGTCGTTAGGCTGGTAGGGCATTCAACGTCTCCTTATGCAGCGAATGCGCGATGGTTGGTGAGACCTTGGCACAAAGTGCATCGAGCGTGCACGCCTCACTGCGCTGTACGGGCGTTGCAGGAAGGATCGGGGGACGTTCTACGCCGGGAGGCACATGGACAGTGCGCGGGTAGGCGAAGCATTGGGAGGGGGTGCCGAACGAGGTGTCCTCATTCGCTGCGCAGTGAGCGCCGCCTGGGAGACGGCGGCGCTTGAAAAGCCGTGCTTCAGCCCTTCTTCAGCGTGATGCTGCAGCTGGCGGCGTCGAACGCCTGGTCGCCGATCTGGCGATTGGTCTTGTACTCGCTGAAGCGATAGACCATCACCGCGCCGCGTGCCATCAGTTGGCGATAACCGCCGTTGTTGCACACGCTGGCACCGAGCTGGTCGCGTACCTTCTCCGGGTTCACCGCCATTTCACGCGCTTGGCCTTCACGTACGCTCAGGTGGTTGATCAGCGCCTTGCCTTCGACGGTGTAGCCTTGGTCGAGAATGTCTTCGTTGATGGCGCGAGGGGTGCCGACGCTGCTTTCCTTGGCGACCTTCTGCAGCATTTGATTGAGCTCGTAGTCCTGCTTGGAGGCGGCCTGGGCCACCAGGGGCAGGGCGAGCATCAGGCTCAGGGTCGGGACGATAAAGCGCAGCATGAAATTCTCCTGGTTCGATAACTGGCGGTTGGACCCGCACCAATCGACGGCGTTCCCTGATGCATGAGCCGGCCCATGCAGCCTTGGCGGGTAGGACGGGCTGATTATAGAGGGGGGACGGCCTGGCCCGCACGGCAAAACGAGTGGCCTCTGGTAAACTGCCGGCCCTGCCTTCCAACGAGTCGCAACCGTGTACGTTTTCCCTCTTGATTCAGGCCAGCGGGCATGAGCCATGCCGTCGCGCGTCTTCGCGCCGAGCGCCTGGCTCGTAGCAACAAGCCCTTCGTCGCCCGTGGCTCGCGCGCCGTGCGTTGTGCCGACTGCCGAGTGATCGCCAGTCACTGCCTGTGTGCGTTGAAGCCCAAGGTGCAGGCAGGTTCGGGCATGTGTTTGATCATGCATGACACCGAGCCGTTGAAGCCGACCAACACCGGCTGGCTGATCGCCGATCTGATCGAAGACACGCAAGCGTTCGGTTGGCAGCGTACCGAGGTCGATGGCGGCTTGCTGGCGTTGCTGGAGCATCCGCAGTGGCAGCCCTACATCGTGTTTCCAGGCGAGTTCGTCGCCAGCGAACGTGTGGTGCATGAGGTGGCGCCTGTGGCCGGCAAACGCCCGCTGTTCATCCTGCTCGATGCCACCTGGACCGAAGCGCGCAAGATGTTTCGCAAAAGCCCCTACCTGGACCGTTTCCCGGTGTTGAGCCTGGAAGCCGAACAGATGTCGCGCTATCGCCTGCGGCGCTCCAAACGTGACGATCATTTCTGCACTGCGGAGGTGGCCGCCATGTGCCTGGATCTGGCCGGCGACGCCCAGGCTTCGCAAGCGCTCGACGCCTATCTGGACGTGTTCAGCCTGCATTATCTGAGCGGCAAGCGACACCTGCCGCTCGACCTGCACGATGTGCCCCATCAGCGTCTGCAGGCTTTTCTACGGTAGAGGAGGGCCGACGCGGCGGGTAATTGGCTTGACCACCTGCGGTGCGCTGGGCATGCTTGGCGCCGCTCGTGGCGCAGTGCTGTGATGCAGCCGCCGACTTCGTAGCCTCCGTTCCCCGGCGAACCTGCCTTCACGCCTTGGATTGCCTGCCAGGCGCAGCGCTTCATCATTTGCATACCTGACACAGAACAGGATCACCAGATCGATGGCCACATACGAAATCCTGATAGCCGATGACCACCCGCTCTTTCGCAGTGCCTTGCGCCAAGCCGTGACCTTGGGCCTCGGGCAAGGCGTGCGCTTGGTCGAAGTGGCGAGCATTGCCGAACTGGAAGGGCGTCTGGCGGAGAAGTCCGACTGGGACCTGGTGCTGCTCGACCTGAACATGCCTGGTGCCTACGGGTTTTCCGGTCTGGTGCTGCTGCGTGGGCAATACCCGCAGATTCCGGTGGTGATGGTCTCGGCGCAGGAGGAAGCCGCCGTGGTGGTGAAGTCGCGCGAGTTCGGCGCCAGTGGCTTCATTCCCAAGTCCAGCCCCCTGGAAACCTTGCAGGATGCGGTGCAAAAAGTCCTCGACGGCGAGGTCTGGTGGCCGCCCCAGGCGTTCGACAAAGTCGACGTGTCGGCGGAGGCCAAGGCCGCCAGCGAAGGGCTGGCCAGCCTGACCCCGCAGCAGTTCCGTGTGCTGACCATGGTCTGCGAAGGATTGCTGAACAAGCAGATCGCTTACGAGTTGAGCGTGTCCGAGGCCACCATCAAGGCACACGTCACCGCCATCTTCCGCAAGCTGGGCGTGCGTACCCGCACCCAGGCGGCCTTGCTGCTGCAACAACTGGAATCGGTGGCTGGCCACTGAGCCGGGCCATGCCACCACGTCGCTCACCGGCCTGCGGGCCTTTACCTTCGTGAAATGATCGACATGTCGCCATTCAAAGGCCAGACCGGCCTGAAACGTATCTTCAACGCCGCCACCTATTCGTTCGACGGGTTGTCCGCCGCCTTCAAGGGCGAAGCGGCTTTTCGTCAATTGGTGCTGCTCAACGCGCTTCTGATTCCGCTGGCCTGCTGGCTGTCGGTCAGCCGTGCCGAACGGGCGGTCCTGATAGCCGTATGCCTGCTGGCCTTGATCGTCGAGCTGCTCAATTCGGCGATCGAAGCGGCCATCGACCGCATTTCCCTCGATCGCCATCCGCTGTCGAAGAATGCCAAGGACATGGGCAGTGCCGCGCAACTGGTGGCGCTCACGACCATCGCGCTGGTCTGGGGCGTGATCCTGCTGTAAAGCTCAGGGGATGGTCGGCAGCACGATTTCGTCGCTGCGCCGCATACCTTGGGTGAAGCGGCGGCACAGGGCCAGGAACTCGCGCATGGCCGAGGTCTGGTATTTCTGCTTGTGCCAGATGAAGTAGAACTGGCGCGACAGGTCCAGCTCCGGCGTTTCCAGTGGCACCAGGCTGCCTCGGCGAAAGGCGTCGCGTAGCGCCAGGCGCGAGATGCAGCTGATGCCCAGGCCCGACTCCACGGCGCGCTTGATCGCCTCGGTATGTTCCAGCTCCAATCGCACGTTCAGCCCCGCGCGGTGATGGCGCATGGCTTGGTCGAACGTGAGGCGGGTGCCCGAACCCTGTTCGCGCAAGATCCAGGCTTCCTTGGCCAAAGCCTGCAAGTCGGCCTGGCCGCGTTGCGCCAGCGGATGCTGCGGCGCGCAGAACACCACCAGTTCGTCTTCCACCCACGGCTGCACTTCCAGATCCGGATGGTTGCAATCGCCTTCGATCAGGCCCAGATCGATTTCGTGGTGTGCCACCTGTTGCACGATGTGCGCAGTGTTCTGCACATGCAGCTTCACCTGGCTTTGCGGGTGCTGCTGCATGAAGTTGCCGATCAGCAGGGTGGCCAGGTAATTGCCGATGGTCAGCGTCGCACCCAGTGACAGCGAGCCGAAGGCCGACTTGCCTTGCAGCAGGTCTTCGATCTCCCTCGCCTGGTCGAGCAGGGCCACCGCTTGCGGCAGCAGTTGCTGACCCAAGGCATTGAGCGACAGGCGCTTGCCGGAACGGTCGAACAGCTGGCAGCTGGATTGGCGTTCCAGCTCGGTGATGGATGTGCTGGCAGCCGACTGCGACAGCGCCAGTACATGGGCGGCCTTGGAGACGCTCTGCTGCTGGGCGACGGCGACGAATATCTGGAGTTGACGAAGCGTGAATCGCATATCTATATAACCGATTACATATATCTTGATAATCCAGTTAACAGATATTCTCAACCTCCTTACACTATCGCGCAACTGCGTGCTTGGTCCGCGCTGCGTCTTTTTTCCAGGAGCCCCACTCGATGAGCAACATGAACCACGAACGTGTCCTCAGTGTTCACCACTGGAACGACACTCTGTTCAGCTTCAAGTGCACCCGCGATCCAGGTCTGCGCTTCGAGAACGGTCAGTTCGTGATGATCGGCCTGCAACAGCCTAACGGCCGTCCGCTCATGCGCGCCTACTCCATCGCCTCGCCCAACTGGGAAGAGCATCTGGAGTTCTTCAGCATCAAGGTCCCAGACGGCCCGCTGACCTCGCAGCTGCAGCACCTCAAGGAAGGTGACGAGGTCATCATCAGCAAGAAGCCTACCGGCACCCTGGTGCTGGACGACCTCAACCCCGGCAAGCACCTCTATCTGCTCAGCACCGGGACCGGTCTGGCGCCATTCATGAGCGTCATCCAGGATCCGGAAACCTACGAGCGCTTCGAGAAGGTGATCCTCATCCACGGTGTGCGCTACGTCAACGAAGTGGCCTACCGCGAGTTCATCACCGAGCACCTGCCGCAAAACGAATTCTTCGGCGATGCGGTGCGCGAGAAGCTCATCTACTACCCCACCGTGACCCGCGAGCCCTTTGAGAACCAGGGCCGTCTGACCGATCTGATGCGCAGCGGCAAGCTGTTCAGCGACATCGGCCTGCCACCGATCAATCCGCAGGACGACCGTGCCATGATCTGCGGCAGCCCGAGCATGCTCGACGAAACCAGCCAAGTGCTCGACAGCTTCGGCTTGAAAATTTCCGCGCGCATGCGTGAGCCAGGCGACTACTTGATCGAGCGCGCTTTCGTCGAGAAGTAAACGCCGCCCACAAAAAAACGCAGGCCAGGCCTGATGCCTGTCAGTTAACCAATTAGGGCCGCTTTGCGGCCCATCGCGGCTGAAGCCGCTCCTACAGGACCGCGCCAGTTCTGTAGGAGCGGCCGGCCGGCGCACCGGTTTAGCCGCGATGGGCTGCAAAGCAGCCCCAATGAACGCTACCTCGGCTTAACTGACTGGCATCAGGCCTGGCCTGCGTTTTTTATTGCCCGTCGATTCAAGCCTCGCGGCAGACCTCGATGACCTCGATGGTCCGTGGGGTGGGGTAGCGCCAGCGCACCTGAACGTCCCAGAACCTGACGCCATACACGCGCTCGGCCGGGGGCACTTGATACGCAGGGCGTGGGTCCTGCGCCAGGCACTGCTCGATCAACGCCACCAGCGGCTCGCCGAGGCGTTCGCCATGCGTCTGGGCCTGTGCCAGCGCGGACTCGGCCCAGGACACGTCTATGCACGCAGGCGCTGCGTCGGCCATGGCATTGTGAGCACCCGGCACGCTGTCGGCATAGGGCACGTAAGGTTTGATGTCGAGCACCGGAGTGCCGTCCAGCAGGTCGATGCCCGACAGCAGCAGACGCCCAGGCTCCACACCTTCCAGCCGCACCACCGACTGGCCGATGCCATTGGGGCGGTGGGTGGCGCGGGTGGCGAACACGCCCATGCTCTTGTTGCCGCCCAGGCGCGGCGGGCGCACCTTCAGTCGTGGCTTGTCTTCCAGCGCCTGGTGGAACAGAAACAACAGCCAGACATGGCTGACCTGCTCCAGCCCAGCGACCGCTTCGCCACCGTCGAAAGGCGGCAACAGCTCAAGCACGCCGCGGGCGGCGGGGGCCAATTGCGGTTGGCGCGGAATGGCGAACTTCTCCTTGAAGCAGGAACGCACGATACCGACCGGGGTCACGCCGTACTGCATGTCAGCCGCGTACCCGCTGGGTCAGGCCTTTGAGGAAGTTGCGCAGCAACTGGTCGCCGCACGCACGGTAGTTGTCGTGACCGACCTTGCGGAACAGCGCGCTCAATTCCGGTTTTGACACAGGGAAGTCGACGCTTTTCAGAATGGCGTGCAGGTCGTCTTCCTTGAGCTCGAACGCCACCCGCAGTTTTTTCAGGATGGTGTTGTTGGTCACCGGCAGTTCGATCGGCTGCGCAGGGCGGCTGTCGTCGCGGCCACGGCGCTCGATCACCAGGCCGTCGAGAAAGTGCGCCATCACCGGCTGCGGGCACAGCACGAAACCGGCTTCGTCCTCTTTCTTGACATAAGTGGCGATGGCCGCCGGTGCGACGGTGAGGCCGGACAAGGCGATGATGTCGGCCATCTTCGCGTCGTTGGCCTTGATGAGGTAGCGCAGGCTGCGCAGAACGTCGTTGTGAATCATGGTGCAGAATCCTGTCAGAAGCCGCTGGCGACGGCGATGATGCGTGGCATGAAGGACCGCGATGCGGCTTAGAAACGTTCGCTGCCGGCGACGTAGCGCCACTGACCGACCGGCAGCTTGCCCATCGACACCCCGCCCAGGCGGATACGGCGCATGCCCAGCACCTCCAGGCGCAGAGCCGCGCAAAGCTCCGAAACGAGGCCGGGGTAGGGGTTCTTCACCACCAGGCGCAGATGCGTTTCGTTCTGCCAGCTGGCCTTGGCCTTGGGCAGTTCCCGGTCGTTACGGGTGATGCCGCGGGCCAGACGCTCCAAGGCTTGCGGCGAGGCTTCGCCGCGCACTTCGATGATGTATTCCTGCTCCAGCTTGCGCAGGTCGGCCTCGATCTTACGGCTGACGCGCCAGTCCTGGGTGAAGACCTGCATGCCGGTGGCGCGCGGCTCCAGAGGTGCCACGCAGTTGAGGCGGTTGAAATGCCCGTGCAAAGGCCGTACGCCCTCGCGATGGGCTTCGCTCAAGGTAGCCAGGCCGATGCTGGCGCGTCCGGCTTCGGCATCCATTCCCGCAGGCTGGTGCAGCAGCAGAGTGACCGGCTCCAGTGCTTCGGCGCGCGCGCCGGGCAGGAGCTCGACACGCTGGTCGGTGACTTTGAATTGCGGCTGCTCGACCACCACGCCATCGACGGCGACCCAGCCACCCTCGATGTACAGTTCGGCCTCGCGACGGGAGCAACCCAGTTGTTCGATCAGGTGTTTGGACAGGCGCGTGGGTTCGGACATGAGCAGGTATTCGCAAGACGGAAAGACGGCCATTGTACCCGGCCCGGCGCGCATCGGGCTGGGAATCTCGGGATTTGTCCGGCGCCGGCGCTCAATCGTCGGCTGTCGATTTCAGGCGCAGATGCAGCAGGGGGTACGGCTGGCCCAAACCGTCGGTGGCCGAACGCCCGCCGATCTCGAAGCCCTGGTGCTGGTAGAACGCCAATGCCTCGGGGTTCTGCTCGTTGACGTCCAGGCGCGTGGCACCGAGCTGACGCACGGCATGGGCGAGCAGACGTTTGCCCATGCCCTGGCCGCGGTACTCATCGGCCACGAACAGCATGTGCACATCGCCGTTGGCCACGCCCGCGAACCCGCCGATGCGGCCCTGATCGTCCTTGCAGCAGATCAGGGTCACGGCCTTCAGGTATTCGGGCAGCAATTTGTCGCGCAGCACCAGCAGGTAATGCTCCGGCAGAAAATCGTGGGTGGCGCGTACGGAGGATTCCCACACCCGAATCAGCTCGGGATGGTCGCTGGCCGTGGGCGTCAGCACGTTCGAGGGGTGGTCCATGTCCGTCTCACTTGACTGGGGCGCCGCTTATCGAGCGGCAGATAAACGCAACGCAAAAAAAGCCCTGCGCGAAGGCAGGGCATTCTAGCGCCATGGGCTCAGATCGGCTCGGCCCACAGGTCGTACTCGTCGGCGTCGACCACCCGGCAGCGCACCTTGTCGCCCGGTTTGAAGCCATGGTCGCCATCGATGAACACGCTGCCGTCGATTTCCGGTGCGTCGAAGAAGCTGCGGCCCACCGAGCCTTGTTCTTCCACTTCGTCGATCAGCACGTCGATTTCCCGGCCGACCCGCAGTTGCAGACGCGCGCTGCTGATCGCCTGCTGGTGGGCCATGAAACGGTCCCAACGCGCCTGTTTGACGTCGTCCGGCACCTCGTCGAGGCCCAGGTGGTTGGCCGGCGCGCCTTCGACCGGGGAGTACTGGAAGCAGCCGACGCGGTCGAGTTGCGCTTCGCTGAGCCAGTCGAGCAGGTACTGGAAATCCTCTTCGGTTTCGCCGGGGAAGCCGACGATGAAGGTGGAACGGATCACCAGCTCCGGGCACTGCTCGCGCCAGTGCTTGATGCGCGCCAGGGTGCGGTCTTCGAAGGCCGGGCGCTTCATCGACTTGAGCACTTTGGGGCTGGCGTGCTGGAAGGGGATGTCGAGGTACGGCAGGATCTTGCCTGCGGCCATCAGCGGAATCACGTCGTCGACGTTCGGGTACGGGTAAACATAATGCAAGCGTACCCAAGCGCCCAGGCTGCTCAGGGCTTCGCACAGTTCGAGCATGCGCGTCTTGACCGGGCGGCCGTTCCAGAAGTCGGTCTTGTACTTGACGTCCACACCATAGGCGCTGGTGTCCTGGGAAATCACCAGGATCTCCTTGACGCCGGCCTTGACCAGACGTTCGGCCTCGCTGAGCACTTCGCCGACCGGGCGGCTGACCAGCTTGCCGCGCATCGACGGGATGATGCAGAAGCTGCAGCTATGGTTGCAGCCTTCGGAAATCTTCAGGTAGGCGTAGTGCCGCGGTGTGAGCTTGACGCCCTGGGGCGGCACCAGATCGATCAGCGGGTTGTGGTCCTGGCGTGGCGGCACCACTTCGTGCACGGCGTTGACCACCTGCTCGTACTGCTGCGGGCCGGTCACCGACAAGACACTGGGGTGCACGTCACGGATACTGCCTTCCTCGACGCCCATGCAGCCGGTGACGATGACCTTGCCGTTTTCCTTAATCGCTTCGCCGATCACTTCCAGCGACTCGGCTTTGGCGCTGTCGATGAAACCACAGGTGTTGACCACCACCACGTCAGCGTCTTCGTAGGTGGGCACGACTTCGTAGCCCTCCATGCGCAGCTGGGTCAGGATGCGTTCGGAATCGACTAGCGCCTTGGGGCAACCCAGGCTGACGAACCCGACCTTGGGCGTGGTGGGCGCGGGAGTGGTGGACATGACTAACCTCGGTATTGAAAGCCGTTGCACCGCCGATAGCGGGCAAACCTGACGGGCGCTTGGGCGCCTCTGGTCAAAAAGTGCGCAATTCTAGCGGCAGCTTTGGGGCTTGACCAGTAAAAAAGCGTGGAAATCGACGGGGTGCGGGGAGGGTTTGCACAACACGTCAGTGCTCGTGCTTTCCCGAGAGACTGCGGGTTGAAAACGAGGGCAGAGAATCAGGGTTCAACGTGCGTGTTTAGGTACGCAATGTAATTGGTAGACGTCGGCGTATGACGCGGCGAGAACCGGCGGAAAATACAATGACACACGGAGCGGCATGAGGCGTTCGTATTGAACAAGACTGTTCGCTCCAACCCTCAGAGTAAAGTCGAATTCAACCTAGCGCAGCGAGAACATGCTCCGGGTCATTGTGAATCGCACGGAGCAAGGCGCGGGCAGGACCTTCAGGCTCGCGTCGACCTTGCTCCCAGTTCTGCAGTGTTCCCAGTGCCACATCTATACGCTTGGCGAATTTGGCTTGCGAGAGCCCCGTCGCTTGACGAATCTTTTTCACTTGAAGAGCATCGATGTGGAATTCACGCGATGGCTGACGCTCGCCGCGGTCGATCTCATCCATCTGAGTCATACTTTCCACGAGACGATCGAAGAGACCTTTTTCCATTATTTCCACCCTTTGTTGAGTTCGCAAAGTTGCGCTTTCTGTCGATCGGTCAACGTATCCATGATTCCTTTTTTGTAAATCAGGATCATCCGGATTTGTTGCGCTGCGACTACATGATAGTAAATCGCTCGAACACCTCCACGCTTACCTTTTCCCTGGGCTGCCAACGGATTTTTCTGAGGCCGCCTGTGCCTTCGATGATAGGGCCCGCCTCGGGATGGTCGGCCAAATGGGTTTGCAAGGCTCGGTATGCTTCATCGTCCAGATACTCCTTTACATCGGAGGTGAAAATCGGGGTTTCGATGAAGATCATGCTATCCCTTTTGTACGTCATTGGCGTACAAGGATTCTAGGCCTTCGCTCTTTTCTGCACAAGGCCACACGGGTATCAGCTTGTATTTCTCAGTTGAGGGACAAGCAGTAGCCTAGTGATGACAGGCTATGGTGGACTTGTGCTTGCAGCTGCATCGCAGCGATGGTCCACAGCTATTGCCGAACGCCCTCCTGGCGCCATCCCAGCAGAAAATCCGGCCACGCTGCGCTATGCTTCGCCGCGTTCTGCCGCGGGCCTTGACCCGGAGCAGCAGCGCGGTTCGGGCGCGATCGCCCGGTGCTATGTCTAGCGGCCCCAAGGGTCGGATGCGGGAGTGGTCGATGGTTCAGGCAAGTCATGCCCAGGGCGGGCAGGGGGCGACGCGCTCGCTCGGCCTGCTGGTGGCAGCTGTCGGGGTGGTCTATGGCGATATCGGGACCAGCCCGTTGTATACCCTCAAGGAAGTCTTCACCGGCGGTTACGGGGTGCCGGTCAACCATGACGGTGTGCTGGGCATCCTCTCGCTGATCTTCTGGTCGTTGCTGTGGGTGGTGTCGTTCAAGTACGTGATGTTCATCCTGCGCGCCGACAACCAGGGCGAGGGCGGCACGATGGCCCTGACCGCCCTGGCGCGGCGGGCGGCGGCGCCCTATCCGTTGTTGCGCAAAGTGGTCATCGCCTGTGGCCTGATCGGTGCGTCGCTGTTCTATGGCGACAGCATGATCACCCCGGCGGTCTCGGTGCTGTCGGCGGTCGAGGGCATGGGCCTGGCGTTCGATGGCATCGACCATTGGGTGGTGCCGATTTCCCTGGTGGTGCTGGTGGCGCTGTTCGCCGTGCAGAAGCACGGCACCGAGAAGATCGGCAAGTTGTTCGGCCCGGTGATGGTGGTCTGGTTCCTGGTGCTGGCGGCCTTGGGCGTCAACGGCATCCAGCAGAGCCCGGAAGTGCTCAAGGCCTTCAACCCGGCTTGGGCGGTGCGCTTCTTCGTCGTCCATCCGGGCATCGGCGTGGCCGTGCTCGGCGCCGTGGTGCTGGCGCTGACCGGTGCCGAAGCCCTGTATGCCGACATGGGCCACTTCGGCCGCAAGCCGATTGCCCGTGCCTGGTTCGCCCTGGTGCTGCCGGCGCTGGTGCTCAACTACTTCGGCCAGGGCGCGTTGCTGCTGCAGAACCCGGAAGCGGCGCGCAACCCGTTCTACCTGCTGGCGCCGGGATGGGCGCTGCTGCCGTTGGTGGGCCTGGCCACACTGTCCACGGTGATCGCTTCGCAGGCGGTGATCTCCGGTGCGTTCTCGCTCACCCGTCAGGCCATCCAGCTGGGCTACATCCCGCGCATGCACATTCAGCACACTTCCAGCGACGAGCAGGGGCAGATCTACATCAGTGCGGTGAACTGGGCGCTGATGGTCGGCGTGGTGCTGCTGGTGCTCGGCTTCGAATCCTCCAGCGCGCTGGCGGCGGCCTACGGTGTGGCGGTCACCGGCACCATGCTGATGACCACTCTTCTGGTGGCGGTGGTCATGCTGTTGTTGTGGAAGTGGTCGCCGCTACTGGCCGTGCCGGTGTTGCTCGGCTTCTTGCTGGTCGACGGCCTGTTCTTCGCCGCCAACCTGCCCAAAGTGCTGCAGGGCGGCGCCTTCCCGGTGCTGGCGGCGATCGTGCTGTTCACCCTGATGAGCACTTGGAAGCGCGGTAAGCAGATCCTCGTGGAGCGCATCGACGAGGCCGCCTTGCCGCTGCCGATCTTCATCGCCAGCATCGGCGTGCAGCCGCCGCACCGGGTCGAAGGCACGGCCGTGTTCCTCACCGCGCGGCCCGACGCCGTGCCCCACGCGCTGTTGCACAACCTGCTGCACAACCAGGTGCTGCACAGCCAGGTGGTGTTGTTGACGGTGGTCAGCGAAGACCGTCCGCGGGTGCCGGCCCGCGAGCGTTTCGAGGTCGAAGATTACGGCGACGGCTTCTTCCGTGTGCTGCTGCACTTCGGTTTCATGGACGAGCCGGACGTACCCCAGGCGCTGACCCTGTGCACGCTGCAAAATCTGGACTTCACGCCCATGCGCACCACCTACTTCCTCAGCCGCGAAACGGTGATCGCCTCACGTCTGGAAGGCATGATGCGCTGGCGCAGCAACCTGTTCGCCTTCATGTTGAAGAACGCCAACGGCAATCTGCGCTTCTTCAACCTGCCGCTCAATCGGGTGATCGAGCTGGGTACGCAGGTCGAGATCTGATCGATGGACAAGCGGGCCGATGCGTCCTCCTCGCATCGGCCCGCTGTCGTTTCAGGGCTGGGTAGTGCCGGGCTTGCCTTGGCGAGCGTCGATCGCGTCGGTCAGGCGCTTGGCCAGGGCAGGGTAGTTCTCGTCGAAGTGGTGCCCGCCCGGTAGCTTCATGCGTTGACCGACCGCCGTGCTGTCGGTGCAGCCGCTTTCGTCGGCCTCTTCCTCGCCATAGATGCAGACCACCTTGGCGCTTGGCAGCTTGGCCATCTCCGGCCCGGTGGGCGCTTCCTGGCCTTCCTTGCCCAACCAGCCCTCCACTTCGATCTCGAAGCTGCCACTGCGCGCGAAAGCCAACAGGATGATGGCATCGACACGCTGCTGGTCTTCGCTGGCGAGGCGGTTGTAGATGGCTGGAAGTACATCGGCACCGAACGAATAGCCGGTCAGTACGAAGCGCTTGGTGCCCCACTTCTGCCGGTAGTGGTGCATCAGCTCCGAGAGGTCGGCGGCGCTTTGCTCTGGGCTCTTGTGCTGCCAGTAGTAGCGCAGGGTGTCGATGCCCACCACCGGGTAGCCGAGTTTGGCCATTTCCCCGGCGACGTCGCGGTCCAGGTCGCGCCAGCCGCCGTCGCCCGAGAGGAACAGGGTGACGGTGTCGGTTGCCTGGCCGGCGGGCACTTCCACCACGGGGATGCTCAGCGAAGTGCCGTCACGGCCGACCAGGGCCTGGGTCAGCTGCGACTTGAGCACTTGCGGCAAGTGGATGTCGTAGTCGGCGATGCTGGTCTCGGCATTGGGCTGGTCGCGCACGAAACCTGCGCTGGCGTCGTCCGGGTTGTCGTTCCAGGCCACGCTCCAGTGGCCATGGTCGGCGCGCTTGGGCAGGGGCGAGGCACAGCCGGGCTGTTCCAGGGCGAAGCCTACGGAAATGGCGCGGGCCTGATCGTCTTTTTGCGAGGCCAGCCAGCGCCAGGCCTCGGCGGCGCCCGGGCCGATACCGGCGACCAGGTTCGGTGCGCCGCCGAGCTGGGCGATGGCCTCCTGCATGGCTTTACCTTGCGCCGCGCAATCGTCGGCAGGCAGCAGGACCTGTACCAGTTGCGCCTCGCCGGCGCTACTCAGGTCGAGCAGTTGCTTCTCGGTCAGGGCCTGGTCTTTCGGCACGCCGATGGCCACGCGGGTCTTGGCCTTGACACCCGGCGTCACGCGCACGATGGCGGCGCCGCTGGCCGAGGTGAGGTGTTCGGCATGGGCCTCGGGGGCAGGCCGCGTCCATAGCCAGAAAGCCACGCCTGCGGCCGCAGCGGCCAGGGCCAAGGCCAAGGCCAGCACCAGGTACATCCAGTAGCGTCGGATCATCAGCGTTTCACCAATCCAGTCAGGCCGCCTGCGATCAGGGCGGCGGTGTCGGCCAATGCCACCAGCGGGTCGAGCCCGGCCGGCACGGCCATGTAACGGGGTTCCCAATCGGGTTGGAACTTGTCCTTGAAGCGGCGCAGGCCCTGGAAGTTGTAGAGCTGCTCGCCGCGCTGGAACACCATCGAGCCCAGGCGTTGGGTCAGGGGGGCGCCACGCCGTGGCTGCAGGCCCGACAGCGGCACCATGCCCAGGCTGAAGCGTGCGTAATCGTGGCTTTTGTAGTGCAGGATCAGGCCGACCATCATGAACTCCATGGTCAGCTTCGGCGCCTCGGGGTGGGCGCGCATCAGGTCCAGACTGGCCAGCTCGTTGCTGTGGGTTTCCAGCAGGTTGGCAAAGGCCACCGGCTTGCCTTGGAAGCGGATCAGGGCGATACGGAAGTGCTTGAGGTAGTCGAGGCTGAAGCGGCCCAGCGAGAAGCCTTTCTCGCGCACGTTCTTGCCGCTCAGCCAGGCATCGGAAATCACCTTGAGCTCGTCCATCGGCGCCTGACCGGGCTCGTGCACTTCCAGGGTCAAACCGTCGCGCCCACCCCGGTTCCAGGTGTAGCGCAGATCCTTCATCTCCTTGCCCTTGGCTTCGAGGTCGAAACGGCGCAGGTCGACCCGTGCCTCCTCGCCCAGCTTGATCGCGGTCAGGCCGATGTCCATGTAGAACGGCAGGTTCTCGGCGCGCACCTGGTAGAACACCGGACGGGCATGGTGCACGTCGCACAGGTCGCGGAACTGCCAGATCATTTCGGCGCGCTCCTGGGCCGGGCCGATGGGGTCGTACAGCGCGACCAGGCTACGGCCGCGGCGGGCATACATCAGGAAGGCATCGCCATCGGGGTGGAACAGCAGCGCCTTGTCGCCGGTCAGCGCCAGCCCACCGTCGGGCTGGTCGGAGGCTTGCAGGATGGCGCTGGCGCGCAGCAGCTCTTGTTCGTCGGGCAGATGGATGACCGGACGGGCCGTGCGCAGCAACCAGGTCAGTGCCACGATCACCAGCAGGACTGCGCTGCCCATGGCCGCGCGCAGGGCGCGGGGCGCGTCGGCGTCGAGGGTGAACTGCCACCACAGTTGGTGGTTGTAGGGCACGTCCTGATAGGCGAACAGCAGCAGCCAGATCGACGCGCCGACCGCGCACGCGCTGGCCACCAGGTACACTGGCGAGAAGGGCAGTTCGAGCAACCGGCTAGGACGGTAGAACGAGCGGCGGAACAGCGCCAGCAGCGCGGCAGTGAACACCAGAATGCTGGCCTCTTCCCAATCGAAGCCTTTGAGCAGCGACAACACCGCGCCTACCAGCAGCAGTACGGTGGTCAGCAGCCAGGCCGCCGACAGGCGCCGACGCAGCCCTTGGGCGAGCAACAGGCAGAGCACGCCGATCAAGCTCGCGCCAAAGTGCGAGGCGTCGATCAGGCGGTGCGGAACCAGAAAGCCCATGTGCTCCAAACGGGTGTCGATTTCCGGGGTAGCCCCCGAGAACAGCAGCACCACGCCCGAGAGAAACACCAGAATCGCCAGGATCGGTGCGGCCAGGCCCGAGGCTGCGCGAATCGCCTGTTGGGCGAACAGCAGGCGCCGCGCTTCGTTGACCAGCAGGGCCACACAGGCCAGCAGCAAGGGCAGCACCACGTAGATCAGGCGGTAGAGCAGCAAGGCCGCCGCCAGGGGTGCTGCGCCCAGTTGGTCGGCGAAGGCGGCCAGAAGGATGGCTTCGAACACGCCGACGCCACCGGGCACATGGCTCAGCACGCCAGCCGCCAGGGCCAGCAGATAGACCATCAGGAAAGCGCCAAACGGCGGCGCTTCCGGTAGCAGCAGGTAGAGCACGGTGGCCGCAGCCGCCACGTCCAGCGCGGTGATCAGCAGTTGCAGGGCGGCCAGTCTGCCGCTCGGTAGGCGCAGGGTGCGACGACCGAGCTTCACCAGCAGGTTGTCGCGCTGGGGTTGTTCGTGCAGACGGCGTCGGTAGAGGCCGACCACCAATAGCACGCTCAACAGCAACACGGCCGTGGCGATACTGCCCAGCAACACAGGCGACAGGTGCAGGGCCCGCGAGGCGGCACCCAGATCGCTCAGCGTCGCCAATGCGGCCAGTGGTGGCAGGGCGCAGCCGAGCGAGAGGCTGGCGAACACCGTCATGCGTGCGACTTCTGCGGCGCCCAGCCCATGGCGGGCATAGAGTCTGTAGCGTACCGAGCCCCCCGACAGCATCGACAGGCCGATGGCGTTGCCGATGGCGAACGCGCTCAAGCCGCCCATCACCAGCGTGCGCGGCGGCAGTTGGACGCCTGCGTAGCGACTGGCCGACCATTCGTAGCCCAGCAGCACGACGAACCCTGCCACGGTAGCGAGCAGTGCGCCGATCAAAACGCTGGCCGGCACGCTGAGCATGGCGTCGTGCAGGGCGTAGATGTCCAGTTCGCTGAGCAGGTGCCGGCAGGCGATCAGCGCCATGGCGAACAGCGCCAGGGTCAGCGCCAGGCCCAAGGGCTGCCGGTAGGTACTGAACCATTCGAGCCACTGCAGGCGTTTGGCCGCTGCGGGGAGTGCCGCGGTCAGCGGTGCGGGCGAATCAGGGGTGGGGGAGGTCATAGAGAGCCTCGTGCCAACAGCGCGAGAGCAGAGCGAGAAGCGGCCAAGTGAAAATCCCTTTGAAAAAGTATCCAGATACTACTCCGGCCGATGGCCGGAAGCGTTAAAGATAGTTCATTCACAGGTATCGGCAGGGCCGGATGTTACAAGAGGGTTTGGCGGTAAGACCGCCACAACGAAAAGCCCCGCACTGTTTCGCAACAGTGCGGGGCTTGTTCTGACGAATATGGTTGCGGGAGCCGGATTTGAACCGACGACCTTCGGGTTATGAGCCCGACGAGCTACCAGGCTGCTCCATCCCGCGTCAGAGGGGCGCATTCTACAGATTCGAACGGATGTGTCAAACGGTTTGCTAGGAATCGTTAAAAAACGGCGATTGCCAGCTGAACGCCGAGCAACAAAAAAGGCCACTGCATGAACAGTGGCCTTTCTTTTGAAGCTGGTTGCGGGAGCCGGATTTGAACCGACGACCTTCGGGTTATGAGCCCGACGAGCTACCAGACTGCTCCATCCCGCGTCTGTGGGGCGCATTCTACACGTCAGCTCGTTGCTAGCAAGCTTTTAATGCATTGATCTACAAAAATATTTTCAGCAGGCAACGAAAAAGGCCACTGCTTGTGCAGTGGCCTTTTTCTTGAATCTGGTTGCGGGAGCCGGATTTGAACCGACGACCTTCGGGTTATGAGCCCGACGAGCTACCAGGCTGCTCCATCCCGCGCCTGTGGAACCGAATTTTACGGATATCCTTCCTGGTGTCAAGTCATTTCCGTGGAAAAGTCTTTTTCCCTCAACCCTTTAGCGCAATGCGGCGCCCAGCTCAGTGCCTATGCAGGTGAACTGCCGATAATCGGGCATGGCAGGCACGCTACTGGTTGCACAATCGTCCCTTACGCTATGATCTGTACAAATTTACAGTGTCGGTTGTCAGTCATGTCCCTGCGCAAAATCATCCATGTCGATTGCGACTGCTTCTACGCCGCCATCGAAATGCGTGACGACCCCAGCCTGGCGGATCGGCCGATGGCGGTCGGCGGCTCGGCGGATCGACGTGGGGTGATCGCCACCTGCAATTACGAGGCGCGCGCTTATGGCGTGCGTTCGGCCATGTCGTCGCGCCATGCGCACAAGCTGTGTCCGGACCTGCTGATCGTCAAGCCGCGCTTCGAAGCCTACCGCGAGGCTTCCCGGGAAATTCAACAGATCTTCCGCGACTACACCGACCTGATCGAGCCGTTGTCGCTCGACGAGGCCTACCTCGACGTCACCGACAGCCAGTGGTTCGCCGGCAGCGCCACGCGCATCGCCGAGGACATCCGCCGGCGCGTGGCCAAAACGCTGCACATCACCGTGTCCGCAGGCGTGGCACCCAACAAGTTCCTGGCCAAGATCGCCAGCGACTGGCGCAAGCCCAATGGGCTGTTCGTCATCACGCCCAATGAAGTAGACGCCTTCGTCGCACAATTGCCGGTGAATCGGCTGCATGGCGTAGGCAAGGTGACTGCCGACAAACTCAGCCGGCTGCGCATCGAGACCTGCGAAGACTTGCGCGCCTGGACCCGCCTGTCGCTGGTGCGCGAGTTCGGCAGTTTCGGCGAGCGCCTGTGGGGCCTGGCCCATGGCATCGACGACCGCGTGGTGCAGGCCGACAGCAGGCGGCAGTCGGTCAGCGTCGAAAATACCTACGACACCGACCTGCCTGACTTGAACAGTTGCCTGGAACGTCTTCCCGACCTGCTGGCGAGTCTGACCGAACGGCTGGGTCGCATGGACAGCAGCTACAAGCCGGGCAAACCCTTCGTGAAGGTCAAGTTCCACGATTTCAGCCAGACCACCCTGGAGCAGGCCGGGGCAGGGCGCGACCTGCACAGCTACCAGCAGTTGCTCAGCCAGGCGTTCGCCCGCGGCGGCAAGCCGGTGCGTTTGTTGGGGGTGGGGGTAAGATTGCTGGATCTGCGCGGCGCCCATGAACAGCTCGAGCTGTTCACGGAGCCCCACGCAGGGTAGATGCGTTACTGAGCGCCGGGGTCGGCGACCAGGCGACCGGTCTGCTTGGCCAGCGCGCGAACCAGCTCGCTTTGCAGTTCGGGATCGTTGCGGGTCAGTTCGACCAGGCTTTGTTCCAGTTCGCTGGCTTCTTCTTCCAGGCCCAGCTCCGAGAGGCGCTTGACCCGATAGACCCACTGGCCCACATCGTCGTCTTCCAAATCATCGAAGATCAGCTCGTGAGCTTCGCGCAGCTTGCCGCGCAGGCCGCTGCCAACCAGCAGGCTGGCGTCGCCACGCACACCACTGTCTTCGTCGCTGACCTGCACATGCAGCGTGCCGACCTTATCGAGGTTTTGCTCGGCGAAAGGGCTGTCGAGCAGATTCAGGCGCAGCACGCCGTTCTGGTCGGTGCTCAGTTCGTGGTTGGCCTTGCCGGCCTTGACCTCCACCGGACGCTCGCTCCAGGGCAGGTTGATCGACTCCTCGCGCTGGTCTTTGCGGACTTCGCTGATGCCCGCAAGGTTCTGCTGCGCGCGGCCATTGGACTGCACGTTCATGAATGGGTTGAGCCCGGCGATACCATATTCCAGCCAGCCATGGGTCACGCTGTCGGGCAGGTTGCCGAGCGCGATCAGGTTGGCCACGTTGGCGCCTACGCCGGCGACCACGGCCACCGCGCCCAGCGGCATCTCGTAGAGTTCGCGCCAGGGTTGGTAGGGGGTATAGCGGTCGTAGCGGCGGGTCACTTCGAATTCCGTCACTTCGAAACGCTTGCGCTCGGTGATGCGCACCCGACGCTGCGGCAATTCCATCACTTCGGGCTCGCCCACATCGACATGCAGACGGTGTTCGAGCAATTTACGCTCGACACGGTCCTCGTTGTCACTGCGTTGCGACATCGGGTTGGCGCAGCCGCTGAGCAACAGGGCGCCGCTGAGCGCGGCGCCCCCCAGGGCAAAGGTCCTTCGTTTGAACATGGTCACCCAGGCGTTGGCTATCAGCGGCGCACTCGCGCTTGCAGGAAGGTCAGCACCTCGTCGATCGCCAGCGGTTGGGCGTCTTGTTCGGTGCGGTGCTTGTACTCCAGGTTGCCCTCGGCCAGCGAACGGTCGCTGACCACGATACGGTGTGGAATACCGATCAGTTCCATGTCGGCGAACTTGATGCCAGGGCTGGTCTTCTTGTCACGGTCGTCGAGCAGCACTTCGAAGCCGGCAGCGGTCAGTTCGGCGTACAGCTTGTCGGTAGCCTCGCGCACCGCTTCGGTTTCATAACGCAGCGGCACCAACGCGACCTGGAAGGGTGCCAGGGCATCGTTCCAGACGATGCCTTTCTCGTCGTGGCTCTGCTCGATGGCTGCGGCCACCACACGCGATACGCCGATGCCGTAGCAACCCATCGACAGCACCACCGGTTTGCCGTTTTCGCCCAGCACCTGGCACTTGAGCGCTTCGCTGTACTTGGTGCCGAGTTGGAAGATGTGACCCACTTCGATGCCGCGTTTGATCACCAGCGTGCCTTGGCCGTCGGGGCTTGGATCGCCTTCGACCACGTTGCGCAGGTCCGCGACTTGCGGTACCGGCAGGTCGCGCTCCCAGTTGACGCCGAAGTAGTGCTTGTCGTCGATGTTCGCACCGACGGCAAAGTCGCTCATCAGGGCGACCGAGCGGTCGATGATGCATTCGAGCGGCAGGTTCAGCGGGCCGAGGGAGCCCGCGCCAGCGCCGATGGCGTTACGCAAGTCGTCTTCGGTCGCCATGACCAGCGGTTCTGCGACCTGCTCCAGCTTGACGGCTTTGATCTCGTTGAGCTCGTGGTCGCCGCGCACCACCAGTGCGATCAGCTTGCCTTCTTCGGCGCCGCGCACGATGAGGGTCTTGACGGTTTTCTTGATCGGCAGGCCATGTTGCTCGACCAGTTGCGCGATGGTCTTGGCGTCGGGCGTATCGACCAGGCGCAGCTCTTCGCTGGGCATCGGCCGCACGCTTTCGCGTGGCAGGGCTTCAGCCTTCTCGATGTTGGCGGCGTAATCGGAGCTGTCGCTGAAGATCACATCGTCTTCGCCGGACGAGGCCAGTACGTGGAATTCGTGGGAGTAGCTGCCGCCGATCGAGCCGGTGTCGGCCTGCACCGGACGGAAATCCAGGCCCAGGCGCGTAAACACGTTGGTGTAGGCCTGGTGCATGCGGTCGTAGGTGTCTTGCAGCGACGCCTGGTCGGCATGGAAGGAGTAGGCGTCCTTCATGATGAATTCACGACCACGCATCAGACCGAAGCGCGGACGGATTTCGTCGCGGAATTTGGTCTGGATCTGGTAGAGATTCAGCGGCAGCTGTTTGTAGCTCGACAGCTCGTTACGCGCCAGGTCGGTGATGACCTCTTCGTGGGTCGGTCCGACGCAGAACTCGCGGTTGTGGCGGTCTTTGATGCGCAGCAGCTCCGGGCCGTATTGCTCCCAGCGGCCGGATTCCTGCCACAGCTCGGCAGGCTGCACGCTGGGCATCAGCACTTCCAGAGCGCCGGCGGCATTCATTTCCTCGCGGACCACCTGCTCGACCTTGCGCATGACCCGCAGGCCCATGGGCAGCCAGGTGTACAGACCAGAGGCCAGCTTGCGGATCATGCCGGCACGCAACATGAGCTGGTGGCTGATGACCACGGCGTCGGCCGGGGTTTCTTTTTGGGTGGCGAGCAAATATTGACTGGTGCGCATGGGGAGCCGTGTCGATTGCCTAATGTTTGAAATGACCCCGCATTGTACGGGGGTGAGTCGAAGCCGTACAGGATGCCCCAGGGGCGTGGCCTTGTCAGCCAAGAAAAAGCCCGGCAGGGGCCGGGCTTTCTCGGGTGCTGGGCGGTGCAAGCCTGGGCTTACAGGATGCTCAGCGGGTACTCGACGATCAGACGCAGTTCGTCCAGCGAAGCCGAACCGTAGTAGACGCCATCGGAGGAGCGGTAGGTGGCTTGGCGCACGCGGAAGCTGAGGTCCTTGGCCGGGCCTTCCTGCAGGACGTACTTGACGTCGATGTCGCGTTCCCATTCCTTGCCGCTGGTGGTGCCTTCGACGTGGGCGTCGGAGCCGCGGACGTAACGGGTCATGAAGGTCAGGCCGGGGATGCCGTACTCGGCCAGGTTCAGGTCGTAGCGCGCCTGCCAGGATTTTTCGTTCTCGGCGTTGAAGTCCGAGCGTGCCACGGAGTTGGCCAGGAAGACAGTGCCGCCACCGTCTACGCCGTAGGCGTAGTCGCCGTCGCCCGTTACGCGCTGATGCGCCAGGGTGAAGGTGTGGGCGCCGATTTTCCACGCCCCCGACAGGCTGTACGCGGTGTTGTCGAGCTTGTCGCCGTCGTAGGCTCTGATGTTGTTCGAACCGTCACCCTTGGTGTTGTAGACGTTGAAGTCGAACACCAGGCCTTGGTTGTCGGACAGGGGCAGTGCCCAGTTCACGTTGCCATACCACTTGCGCCAGTAGTCTTCGACGTTGGAGTGGTAAACGCTGGCGGACAGGCCGTCGGTGATCGCGTAGGTACCACCGATGACGTCGGCTTCGGTGAGGTTGAGGCTGTCGTGGCCGGTACGGTTCTGGGCGTTCAGGCCGGTGAAGCGACCTGCTTGCAGGACCAGACCTTTGATCTCGCTGCTGGTGATCAATGCACCTTCGGCGACTTCCGGCAGCAGACGGCTGTCGTCGGTGGCGAACACAGGCATCGCGGTGAACTGGTTACCGACTTTCAAAACGGTGTCGGAAACGCGGAACTTGATCGCTGCACCGCCTTCGGAGAACTCGTCTTGCGAGCGGCCGTCGGAGCCGGTCGGGAACTGGCCGGTGCCGGAGCGGCCTTTGCCGCTGTCGAGCTTCAGGCCCAGCAGGCCGATGGCGTCGACGCCAACCCCGACGGTGCCTTGGGTGAAGCCGGATTCGTAGGTGCCGATGAAGCCCAGACCGGTTTCTTCCACGCGGCTCTTGCCGGATTCGTTGTTACGGAAGTCGCGGCTGAAATACAGCATGCGGGTCTTGACGTTGAGCTTGCTGTCTTCGATGAAACCTTTCGATTCGTCTTGCGAAGAGGCGACTGCCAGCTGCGAGGTCCCTGCCGCAACGGCCAGGGCGATCATGCTCCACTTCATCACGCGCATCGTGATTTGCTCCTTTGGTTTTAGGAAGAGTCCGCTGCACCCGGCTTTTTAGTTATTGGGGCAGCTCTTTCTTTTTATGTCGCCGCGGCGTTAGCGCCACTGTGACTTGTACGTTTCAGCAGACCGGGATCGGTCCATGCCGATGACAACCCATCTGTGTTACAGGCAAGGATTCAAGCTGTGAATCCACCGCCATGCGTGCCTGCTGACGCCCCTCGCTGCGATCAGCGGATGGACGGTGCAAGCGTTGTAAACGTGAAGCGTCCTACCGTTTCAGGATGGCCCCTTGCGTTAACCCCAGGATCGCGAGAGGCCTTCTGAACTGATTGAATGCAAATGCAACAAGCGTGCTCATTTTCACGTTCTGTTGATGTTTTTTTCACATCCGCCACCGGCGTGGGTCGCAGACCGCCGTATTTGCTTGGTCCGCCTCGATTTGAACTGCCGCCATGCGCAGTCGAATCCACTCGCTGCACACATTGTTGCAAGTCAATGTGTTACCGGCCCTTGTTGAGGTTGAGTATTTTGCGCGTGCCCAATTGAAGGTAAGTCTCATTTACCTTACTTGGCTGGTGCGAAAAGTAGCGTGTGTTACCCATCTGGGTGCATCGAACGTTTTTTCGCACACTTGTGGTGCGCTGAGCTTGGCGGCTTGCCGGCAGCCATGTGCTCGCGCGCCAAGCGAGGTATCCTTGCGGCCAATTGTGCATACCGGTGTGGGAGGTTTTTCGTGTTTGTTCTGGATTCGCGTTTGCAGCAGGACTCGATCGAGTTGGGCCGTCTGCAGCTGTGCAGTGTGCTGTTGAGCAAGGATGCCAACTATCCATGGTTCATCCTGGTGCCGCGTCGAGCGGACGTCAGTGAGTTGTTCGATTTGAGTGCAGCCGATCAACAACAGCTGTGGAAAGAGACCACGTTGTTGGCCGAGGGGCTGAAGGGCGCCTATGCCGCCGACAAGATGAACGTCGCCACCCTGGGCAATGTGGTGAGCCAACTGCACATGCACGTGATCGTGCGTAAGCATGACGACGCGGCCTGGCCTGCGCCGGTGTGGGGCCGAGTGCCAGCGATCGCCTACACGCCCGCGCAAGTGCAGGCGTTGCGGATTCGTCTCGCGCAGTTGCTGGGCAGCGAGTGGGTGGAGGTGCGCGATGACGCTTGAGCGCCAGGTCATCGAACTGGAAACGCGTCAGGCGTTTCAGGACGACACCTTGCAGGCGCTGAACGAGGTGGTGTTCGAGCAGGCCAGGCAGATCGAGCGCCTGCAGCAGCAGATGGCGCATCTGCTCAAGCGCTATGACGATCTGGTGGGGCAGTTGGGCAGTGAGGGCGACGAAGCGCCGCCGCCACACTATTGAGGTGAGCGGCGCTACGCGAAGGCAACCACGTAGCGCCGCTGCGATCAACGTCGGTTGATGGCCACTACGTCTTCGGCCTGCAGGCCTTTGTCCCGGTGCATCACCGAGAACTCCACGCGCTGGCCTTCCACCAATACGCGATGGCCTTCACCGCGAATGGCGCGGAAGTGCACGAAGATGTCATCGCCCGAGTCGCGTGAGATGAAGCCGAAGCCTTTGGAGGTGTTGAACCACTTCACGGTGCCGGTATCGCGACTGCTGTCCTCGCTGGGAGCTGCCTGCTGGCTTTGGGTCTTGCGCGGCTTGCGCGCGAAACCGGCGGCCAGGTGCAGGGCAACTGCGAGGGTTGCGCAGAGCAGTGCTGGCAGGTTGCCCAGTTCTGGTCGAGCCAGCAGGGTGACCGTTTGCAGGATGACGGCCAGCACCAGCAGCGCACTGGCCAGACGCTGCAAGACCTGGCGCGAACCGCGGTAATACAACGGCACGACAGGCGCCAGCAACAGGTTGAGCAGGCCGAGTAGGGCCAGGTAGACCGCTTCGGGTAGCTGCAGGGAGAGAATGGCTTCGGTTCTGAGGCTAGGGATCGAGGCAAGCAGCAGCGCTGCAACGCCCGTCACCAGATGGACGATCTTGAACATGGGGGTTGGCTCACATTGATAAGGTCAATCACAGGGAGAGCTGGTGGCGCGGTGCGCAGGGGTATTAGGCGCGGTCACGTGGCAGTCCAGCCTATGCACCCGGCATTATCGATCCGCACGGGTGGCACGCTGCCTATTTAACCGTAAAGGCGCCGGCTTCTCAAACGGCCGGGGCAGGTGGCGCGTTCGAGTCGCGGAACCCGGCATCCGTGTACGAGTCTTGATACAGTATCGGTTTGCTCATCAAGCGTTATGCAAAAGGGGAGATCCATGGCAATTGATATCGGTATCAAAGAAGAGGACCGCAAGCAGATCGTCGACGGTCTGTCCCGGTTGTTGTCCGACACCTACGTGTTGTATCTGAAGACCCATAACTTCCACTGGAACGTCACCGGCCCGGCGTTCCGCACCCTGCACCTGATGTTCGAGGAGCAGTACAACGAGCTGGCCCTGGCCGTAGACGCCATCGCCGAGCGCATCCGCGCGCTGGGCTTCCCGGCGCCAGGTTCCTACGCGTTCTACGCCAAGCATTCGACCATCAAGGAAGAGCAGGGTGTACCGTCGGCCGAAGAAATGATCCGCCAGCTGGTCGAAGGCCAGGAAGCGGTCACCCGCACTGCCCGTAGCGTGTTCCCCGTAGTCGACGAGGCCAGTGACGAGCCGACTGCCGACCTGCTGACCCAGCGCATGCAAGTCCATGAAAAAACCGCCTGGATGCTGCGCGCGCTGCTCGAAGGCAAATAAAGCTTCGACCAACCGCTTTGCGCCGCACCGAAAGTGCCCGGCCCGAGTCATCGGGCCGGGCACTTTCGCGTCGGGCGCAACTACTTCCTGCTGCATCCCTTGCAGCCTTCGAGGCCTGATTGCAAAACGCCCGCGGCTTGAGGCGGGTAACTCGAGCGAGGAAGTAGGCAATGGAATCAAGGGGAATGGTTTCTCGGCAAGCACCCATGCAGCGCGGTTGGCCAGGCAAGCAATGCATCGATCCGTTTGCGGAGGACTTCGACATGCGAAGCGCCTGTCCCGTCTCGCGGTCGGTGCGGCTCAACGGCTTTTCCACCTGTCTGAGGCTGGAACGTGTGTATTGGGGGATTCTCGATCGAATTGCCGAAGCCAACCGGTGTTCGGTCAGTGCGGTGTTGTCCTACCTGGATCGCGAGGTGCACTTGCGTCATGGCGGCGTAAGAAATTTCAGTGGATTGGTCAGAGTGGTCTGCGTCGCCTGGTTGCTCGACCCGCCCGACGCACGGCGCGCAACGTCCGAGGCCCGGCGCCCAATGAACGGTGAGCTGCACGGCACCCCTTAACCATATATAATCGGCGTTTTTGGCTGCTCCGGCAGTCAGCATTGTGTTGATGAGAAACGTCGATGCCCCTTTATGACTATCAATGCGCCGCCTGCAATCACCAACTGGAGGCGCTGCAGAAAATCAGTGCAGCGCCGCTGACCGATTGCCCCGCCTGTCAGGCGCCCGAGCTCAAGAAGCAGTTGTCCGTTCCCGGGTTCCGCCTGGGCGGATCGGGTTGGTACGAAACCGACTTCAAGACCGGGACCAAGAAGAACCTGGCCGGTGACAACAAGCCCGACTGAGTTGAATTGCAGTGCGCAGGTCTTGCAGTATGGCCCCCTGGGCCGGCGAGCCCCTACCGAACACACGATCACGAGAAGCGAACCACCATCATGATGCGCAGCCACTATTGCGGCCAACTGAACGAGAGCCTGGACGGCCAGGAAGTCACCCTTTGCGGCTGGGTCCATCGTCGCCGCGACCACGGCGGGGTGATCTTCCTCGACATCCGTGACCGCGAAGGCCTGGCCCAGGTCGTCTTCGACCCGGACCGCGCCGAAACCTTCGCCGCTGCCGATCGCGTGCGTAGCGAGTACGTCGTGCAGATCACCGGCAAGGTCCGCCTGCGTCCCGCCGGCGCGGTCAACGCCAACATGACCTCCGGCGCCATCGAAGTGCTCGGCTACGAACTGACGGTGCTCAACGAAGCCGAGACGCCGCCGTTCCCGCTCAACGAATTCTCCGACGTCGGCGAGGAAACCCGCCTGCGCTATCGCTTCATCGACCTGCGCCGTCCGGAAATGGCCGACAAGCTGCGTCTGCGTTCGCGCATCACCAGCAGCATTCGCCGCTTCCTCGACGACAACGGCTTCCTCGACGTCGAAACCCCGATCCTGACCCGTGCCACGCCCGAAGGCGCACGCGACTATCTGGTGCCCAGCCGCACCCATGCCGGCAGCTTCTTCGCTTTGCCGCAGTCGCCGCAGCTGTTCAAACAGCTGCTGATGGTCGCCGGCTTCGACCGCTACTACCAGATCGCCAAGTGCTTCCGCGACGAAGACCTGCGCGCCGACCGCCAGCCCGAATTCACCCAGATCGACATCGAGACCAGCTTCCTCGACGAAACCGAGATCATGGGCCTGACCGAAAGCATGATCCGCAAGCTGTTCAAGGAAGTGCTGGACCTTGAATTCGGCGACTTCCCGCACATGACCTTCGAAGAAGCCATGCGCCGCTACGGTTCCGACAAGCCCGACCTGCGCAACCCGCTGGAACTGGTGGACGTCGCCGACCAGCTCAAGGACGTCGATTTCAAGGTCTTCAGCGGCCCGGCCAACGATCCCAAGTGCCGCGTCACCGCCCTGCGCCTGCCTGGCGGCGCCAGCATGCCGCGCAGCCGCATCGACGAATACACCAAGTTCGTCGGTATCTACGGTGCCCGCGGCCTGGCGTACATCAAGGTCAACGAACGCGCCAAGGGTGTGGAAGGTCTGCAGTCGCCGATCGTCAAGAACATTCCCGAGGCCAACCTCAATGTGATCCTCGATCGCGTGGGTGCTGTGGACGGCGACATCGTCTTCTTCGGTGCCGACAAGTTCAAGGTGGTCAGCGAAGCGCTGGGCGCCCTGCGTATCCGCCTGGGTCACGATTTCGAGCTGCTGACCTGCGAGTGGGCGCCGATGTGGGTCGTCGACTTCCCGATGTTCGAAGAGAACGAAGACGGCAGCTTCACTGCATTGCACCACCCGTTCACCGCACCCAAGTGCTCGCCCGAAGAGCTGGAGGCCAACCCGGCCACCGCGCTGTCGCGCGCTTACGACATGGTGTTGAACGGCACCGAGCTGGGTGGCGGTTCGATCCGTATCCACCGCAAGGAAATGCAGCAAGCGGTGTTCCGTCTGCTGGGCATCGAAGCGGCCGAACAGGAAGAGAAGTTCGGCTTCCTCCTCGACGCGCTGAAGTTCGGTGCGCCGCCTCATGGTGGTCTGGCCTTCGGCCTCGACCGTCTGGTGATGCTGATGACCGGCGCCCAGTCGATCCGTGAAGTGATCGCTTTCCCGAAAACCCAGAGCGCGGCCTGCGTCATGACTCAGGCTCCAGGTCTGGTGGATGCCAAGGCCCTGCGTGAACTGCACATCCGTCTGCGCGAGCAGACCAAGGTCGAGTAAGCTCGACACCAGGGGTGGCCGCTTGCAGTGGCCACCCCTGTGACATACCGCAGGTTTCCCGTTCCGCCCCGTTCAGGGGCGGGGCTGTTTCTGTTTCAAGGATTTGGAGTCGTTATGGCTGGTCATTCCAAGTGGGCGAACATCAAGCACCGCAAAGAGCGCCAGGATGCCAAGAGAGGCAAGGTCTTCACCAAGTGGATTCGTGAGCTGACCGTCGCGGCCAAGCAGGGCGGCGGCGATCCGGCCTCCAACCCGCGTCTGCGTCTGGCGCTGGACAAGGCGCTGGGCGCCAACATGAGCCGCGACATCATCGACCGTGCCGTGGCACGCGGGGCCGGCACCAACGAAAGCGACAACGTCGAAGAGCTCAGCTACGAAGGTTATGGTCCGGGCGGTGTAGCGATCATGGTCGAAGCCATGACCGACAACCGCAACCGTACGGCTGCCGCCGTGCGCCATGCGTTCTCCAAGTGTGGCGGCAACCTGGGCACCGATGGCTCGGTGGCCTACCTGTTCGAACGCAAGGGGCAGATCAGCTTCGCCCCGGGCGTGGACGAAGACGCGTTGATGGAAGCGGCGATGGAGGCCGATGCCGACGACGTGGTGGCCAACGAAGACGGCTCCTTCGACGTGTTCGCCTCGTTCAACGGCTTCTATGCCGTGCGTAATGCCCTGGAGGAAGCCGGCTTCAAGGCCGCCGACGCGGAAATCGTCATGCTGCCCACGACCAGCGCCGAGCTGGACCAGGACGGCGCCGAGAAGGTGCTCAAGCTGATCGACATGCTCGAAGACCTCGACGACGTACAGAACGTCTACTCCAATGCGCAGATCAGCGACGAGATCATGGAACAACTGGGCTAGCGCCCGAGCGAATACGGGCTCGCTCGTGCCTCGACCATGGGGTGCGAGCCGGTCCGGGCCTGTTACGCGACACCCTGGATATTCCGGCGCAATCCTGCGCCTTTCTTGCATTGCAGGCGTTATGACTTTGATTCTTGGTATCGACCCCGGCTCGCGCATCACCGGCTACGGGGTGGTGCGGCAAACGGCGCGCGGGTGCGAATACGTGGCCTCGGGCTGTATCCGCACCGGTGACGGCGAGCTGCATTCGCGCTTGCAGATCGTCTTTCGTGGCGTGGCCGAGGTGATCCGCCTGCATGGGCCGGTCACCATGGGCATCGAACGGGTGTTCATGGCGCGCAACCCCGATTCCGCCCTGAAGCTGGGCCAGGCCCGAGGCGCGGCGATCGTCGCGGCGGCCGAGGCCGGGCTGGAGGTGGCCGAATACAGTCCTACGCAAATCAAGCAGGCGGTGGCCGGCACCGGTGGGGCGAACAAGGAACAGGTGCAGTTGATGGTGATGCACTTGCTCAAACTGACCCAGAAACCGCAGATCGATGCCTCCGATGCCCTGGCCATCGCACTGTGCCATGCCCATACCCGCTCCAGCCTGGTGCCTCATGGCCTGAGCACGGCGCGCCGGCGCGGCGGTCGCTTGCGGCTTTGAAAGCCTCATGCGTTGATACATATTTCGTCCTGGGGAAACACTTACCCTGGGCATTTGCTGATAGGGTGAGGCAGTCGCGAGCCACCCGCCCTGATTAAAGGAACGACACGTGATTGGACGTTTGCGCGGCACCCTGGCGGAAAAACAGCCGCCGCACCTGATTATCGACGTCAATGGCCTGGGCTATGAGCTGGAAGTGCCCATGACGACGCTCTATCGCCTGCCCAAGGTCGGTGAAACGGTCACGCTGCACACCCATCAAGTGGTGCGCGAAGATGCGCACCTGCTGTACGGTTTTTTCGAAAAGCGCGAGCGTGAGCTGTTTCGCGAGCTGATCCGGCTCAACGGTGTCGGCCCCAAGCTGGCCCTGGCGCTGATGTCCGGGCTCGAGGTGGACGAACTGGTGCGCTGCGTGCAGGCCCAGGACGCCTCGGTGCTGGTGCGCGTGCCAGGTGTGGGCAAGAAGACCGCCGAGCGTCTGCTGGTCGAGCTCAAGGACCGTTTCAAGGCCTGGGAAACCTCGCCGGCCATGTTCACCCTGGTGTCCGATGGGCCACTGCCGTTGGCGGTCGACTCCAGTGCCGAGGCCGACGCCGTCAGCGCACTGGTGTCGCTGGGCTACAAGCCGCAGGAGGCCAGCAAGGCCATCGGCGCGATCAAGGACAAGGCCGGCCTGAGCAGCGAAGAGCTGATCCGCCGTAGCCTCAAAGGGATGATCGTCAAGTGATCGAAGCCGACCGACTGATCGCCGCCAGCGGCCGCGATCGCGAAGAGGTCCAGGACCGCGCGATCCGCCCGCTCAACCTGGACGACTACATCGGCCAGCCGGTCGTGCGCGACCAGATGGGCCTGTTCATCCAGGCGGCGCGCGGACGCAACGAATCCCTCGACCACACCTTGATCTTCGGCCCGCCGGGCCTGGGCAAGACCACCCTGGCCAACATCATCGCCCATGAAATGGGCGTGTCGGTCAAGAGCACGTCCGGGCCGATCCTCGAGCGGCCGGGCGACCTGGCGGCGATGCTGACCAATCTCGAGCCGCACGATGTGCTGTTCATCGACGAAATCCACCGGCTGCCACCCGTGGTGGAGGAAGTGCTGTACCCGGCAATGGAGGATTTCCAGCTCGACATCATGATCGGCGAAGGCCCGGCGGCCCGCTCGATCAAGCTCGACCTGCCACCCTTCACCCTGGTCGGCGCCACCACCCGCGCCGGCATGCTCACCAATCCGTTGCGCGACCGCTTCGGTATCGTCCAGCGCCTGGAGTTCTACAGCAACAAGGATCTGAGTACGATCGTCTCGCGCTCTGCCGGAATTCTCGGCCTACCGATCGATCCTGAAGGCGCGTTCGAGATCGCCCGACGCGCGCGCGGCACGCCGCGTATCGCCAACCGCCTGCTGCGGCGCGTGCGCGACTTCGCACAGGTCCGCGGCCAGGGCCACATCACCAAGTCCATTGCCGACATGGCATTGAACCTGCTCGATGTCGATGAACGTGGCTTCGACCATTCCGACCGGCGCCTGCTGTTGACCATGATCGAAAAGTTCGACGGCGGCCCGGTCGGTGTCGACAACCTCGCTGCGGCCATCAGCGAGGAGCGCCACACCATCGAAGACGTGCTCGAACCCTACCTGATCCAGCAGGGCTACATCATGCGCACGCCACGTGGACGCGTGGTCACGCGGCATGCCTATCTGCATTTCGGCCTGAACATTCCGGGGCGCTTCGCCGAAGGTGGGGAATTTTCCGATCCAGGCGACGAGTAGTCGATCAAAACCGCTTTTGCGTGGTCCTACCGCTGGCGCTCGGCGAGCGGGCCGAACCTGCGACGAAGCCTGCGAAAAAACAGTTGTTCTGCCGGATTGGCAAGCCGAGGAGTAAGCACTAGAGTATGCGCGCGCAAAATGAGCTGGAACCGTTCGCACACCGCTGTCGCGTCTACTACGAAGATACCGATGCCGGCGGCGTGGTCTATTACGTCAACTACCTCAAGTTCATGGAGCGTGCGCGCACCGAACGGCTGCGTCACCTTGGCTTTTCCCAGGCACAACTGGCAACACAAGATCTTCTGTTCGTCGTCCACTCCAGCGAAGCGCGCTATCTGGCGCCGGCACGGCTGGACGACGAACTGCGGGTAACCGCGCACGTGTGTGAGCTCAATCGGGCCAGCTTGCGCTTCATCCAGCAGGTATGGCGGGAGCGCGATCAGACCTTGCTTTGCGAGGGGCGATTCCTGGTCGCCGCCGTGCGCGCCGAAACTTTCAAACCCCGAGCCATTCCCCCGGAACTGCGTGATGCGTTCCTGGCGGATTGTTCGGGTCATCAATCGAACGCAGGAGAATAAGCGTGGAAGCAAACGTCGTCGACCATACCTCCATGTGGAGCCTGGTCGCCAATGCCAGTGTCGTGGTGCAGTTGGTCATGCTGACCCTGGTCGCCGCCTCGGTGACCTCGTGGATCATGATCTTCCAGCGCAGCACCATGCTGCGTGCCGGCCGTCGCGCGCTGGACGCCTTCGAAGAGCGGTTCTGGTCGGGTATCGACCTGTCCAAGCTGTATCGCCAGGCGGGCAGCAATCCAGACCCTGACTCGGGTGTCGAGCAGGTGTTCCGCGCAGGCTTCAAGGAGTTCTCGCGTCTGCGCCAGCAGCCGGGCGTCGACCCCGATGCTGTGATGGAAGGGGTAGGGCGGGCCATGCGCGTCGCCATCTCCCGCGAGGAAGAGAAACTCGAGCAGAGCCTGCCGTTCCTGGCCACCGTCGGTTCCACCAGTCCATACATCGGTCTGTTCGGCACCGTCTGGGGCATCATGAACTCGTTCCGTGGCCTGGCCAGCGCCCAGCAGGCGACCCTGGCCACCGTAGCGCCTGGTATCGCCGAAGCCCTGATCGCCACCGCGATCGGCCTGTTCGCCGCCATTCCCGCCGTTATCGCCTACAACCGTTTTGCCGCACGCAGCGAGACCCTGATCGGCCGTTACTACACGTTCGCCGACGAGTTCCAGGCCATCCTGCACCGCAAAGTACACACCAGCGAAGAGTGATCAGGTAGAAACCCATGGCCCGAGTTCGCCACAAACGCAAGCCGGTCGCCGAGATGAACGTGGTGCCCTACATCGACGTGATGCTGGTGCTGCTGGTCATCTTCATGGTGACGGCACCCATGCTCAACCAGGGCGTGAAGGTGGATCTGCCCAAGGTGTCCAGCGAGGCGCTGCCCCAGGACAACAACGTGCAGATCCTCACCATCTCCATCAAAGCCGACAAGACCTACTACTGGAACCTCGGCAGCGAAGTCGACACCGACAAGCAGATGGACAAGGCCATGACCCTGCCGGACATGACCAACGCCGTGACCAAGATCATCGCCGCCGGCCGCGACCAGGGTAAGCAGACCCAGGTGTTCATTCGTGGCGACAAGGCCGTTGACTACGGTGCGGTCATGGGCGCCATGGGCGGGCTGCAGCAAGCCGGCGTCGGTAATGTTGGTCTGATCACCGAGGCGCCCTGATGCAGCAGCGAGAGCCCTCCGCCTCGGAAAGCTACTTCTGGCCCAGCGTCTGGGCCATCGGTCTGCACGTGCTGGTCTTCGGCATGCTGTTCGTCAGCTTTGCCATGACGCCGGAACTGCCGCCGTCCAAGCCCATCGTTCAGGCTACGCTGTACCAGCTCAAGTCCAAGAGCCAGGCGACCACCCAGACCAACCAGAAGATTGCCGGCGAGGCCAAGAAAACCGCTTCACGCCAGACCGAAGTCGAGCAGATCGAGCAGAAAAAGGTCGAGCAGGAGGCCGTGAAGGCCGCGGAACAAAAGAAAGCCGATACCGCTCAAAAAGCCGAAGAAGCACGCGAGGCCGCCGAAGCCAAGAAGGCCGAGGAAGCAGCGAAGGCCGCCGAAGCGAAAAAAGCCGCTGAAGCCAAGAAGGCCGACGAGGCCAAGAAAGCCGAAGCGTCGAAGAAGGCCGCCGAGAAGCAACAGGCCGACATCGCCAAGAAGAAGGCCGAAGAAGAGGCCAAGAAAAAGGCCGAAGAAGAAGCCAAGAAAGAGGCTGCGGAAGAGGCGAAGAAAAAAGCCGCCGAAGACGCTAAAAAGCAGGCCGCCGAAGAAGCCAAGAAAAAAGCAGCCGAGGACGCCAAGAAGAAAGCGGCGGCCGAGGATGCGAAGAAGAAAGCAGCCGAAGAGGCCAAGAAAAAAGCCGCTGCGGACGCTCAGAAGAAAAAAGCCCAGGATGCGGCGCGCAAGGCGGCGGAAGACAAGAAAGCGCAGGCGTTGGCCGAGCTTCTGTCCGATACCACCGAGCGCCAGCAGGCCCTGGCCGACGAGCAGGGCGACCAGGTGGCCGGCGATTTCGACGACCTGATCCGTATGCGAGCCGCCGAAGGTTGGGCACGTCCACCGTCCGCGCGCAAGGGCATGACCGTGGTACTGCAGATCAACATGCTGCCCGATGGCACCGTCACCGGCGTGAAGGTGGCCAAGTCCAGCGGTGACGCTTCGTTCGACAGTTCGGCCGTTGCGGCAGTGAAGAACATTGGTCGTTTGACCGAAATGCAAGGCTTGAAGCCGAACGAGTTCAACCCGTACCGGTCATTCAAGATGACATTTACACCTGAGGATCTTGCGTTGTGATTAAACGTCTGAGAGGACTGCTTGTCTTGCTCTGCTGCGTGGCAGGCATGGCAGTGGCAGATGAAAAGAACATCCTGGTCACCAGCGGTAGTGACCGGGCCACTCCCATCGCCGTAGTGCCCTTCGGTTTGCAGGGCGGCAGTGTGCTGCCCGAAGACATGGCCGAAATCATCGGCAATGACTTGCGCAACTCCGGTTACTACTCGCCGATCCCGCGCCAGAACATGATCAGCCAGCCGAGCCAGGCCAGCGAAGTCATCTTCCGCGACTGGAAAGCCTTGGGTGCGCAGTACGTCATGGTGGGCAGCATCGTACCGTCCGGCGGTCGCTTGCAGGTGCAGTACGCGCTGTTCAACGTGGCTACCGAACAGCAAGTGCTGACCGGCAGCGTATCGGGCACCACCGACCAGCTGCGCGACATGTCGCACTACATCGCCGACCAGTCGTTCGAAAAGCTCACCGGCATCAAGGGCGCGTTTTCCACCCGCATGCTGTACGTGACCGCCGAACGTTTCTCGGCCACCAACACCCGCTACACCTTGCAGCGTTCGGATTACGACGGTGCCCGTGCGGTGACGCTGCTGCAATCGCGTGAGCCGATCCTCTCGCCGCGTTTCGCGCCGGACGGCAAGCGTATCGCCTATGTGTCGTTCGAACAGAAACGTCCGCGTATCTTCGTCCAGCACATCGATACCGGTCGCCGCGAGCAGATCACCAACTTCGAAGGTCTCAACGGTGCTCCGGCGTGGTCGCCCGATGGTTCGCGCCTGGCGTTCGTCCTGTCCAAGGACGGCAACCCCGACATCTACGTCATGAACATGGGTTCGCGTCAGATCAGTCGCGTTACCGCAGGTCCGGGTATCAACACCGAACCGTTCTGGGGTAAAGACGGCAACACCATCTACTTCACGTCCGACCGTGGCGGCAAACCACAGATCTATAAAACTTCGGCCAGTGGCGGTGGTGCAGAACGCGTTACTTTCGTGGGTAACTACAATGCCAACCCCAAGTTGTCGGCCGATGAAAAGACGTTGGTCATGATTCACCGCCAGCAAGGTTTTACCAACTTCAAAGTGGCGGCACAGGACTTGCAGCGCGGAAGTGTAAAGATTCTCTCCGAGACCAGTCTTGATGAGTCGCCTACTGTTGCGCCCAACGGCACCATGCTAATCTACGCCACCCGCCAGCAGGGCCGGGGAGTCTTGATGCTCGTGTCCCTAAACGGACGCACGAGGCTCCCGCTTCCTACCGCTCAAGGCGAAGTCAGAGAACCGTCCTGGTCCCCTTACCTGAACTGATTGCGGCGTAATACTTTTGCTTAACACACTGGGGTTTCATTAGGAGTTTCACGATGGAAATGCTGAAGTTTGGTAAATTCGCTGCGCTGGCTCTGGCCATGGCCGTAGCTGTAGGTTGCTCCTCCAAGGGCGGTGACAATGCGGGTGAAGGCAGCAACGCTGGTGCTGTCGATCCTAACGCCGGTTACGGTGCCAACACTGGCGCTGTCGACGGCAGCCTGAGCGAAGAAGCTGCTCTGCGCGCAATCACCACCTTCTACTTCGAATACGACAGCTCGGACCTGAAGCCAGAAGCCATGCGCGCTCTGGACGTTCACGCCAAGGACCTGAAGTCCAACGGCAGCCGTGTCGTACTTGAAGGCAACACCGACGAACGCGGTACTCGCGAGTACAACATGGCTCTGGGCGAGCGTCGCGCCAAAGCCGTTCAGCGTTACCTGGTGCTGCAGGGCGTTTCCCCTGCTCAGCTGGAACTGGTTTCCTACGGCGAAGAGCGTCCAGTTGCTACCGGCAACGACGAGCAGAGCTGGGCCCAGAACCGTCGCGTAGAACTGCGTAAGTAAGTCCTATGCGTAAGTGCCGCCTTGCTGTAACCGTCCTCGCTCTCGGCCTGCCGTTCTCGGCACTGGCCGCGGTTCCTATCGTCGGTGACAACGCGAGCAGCTATCCGCCCGCGGGTTATGGCACGAGCGGCGCTTATGCCGGCGCAGGGGCTTCCGCCCCTGCCTCGGCACAAGGGCAGCTGTTCATGCAGTTGCAACAGATGCAAGACCAGATCTCTCGCCAACAGGGCATCATCGAAGAGCTGCAAAACGATGTTGCACGCATGAAGCAAGAGGGGCTGGAGCGTTACCAGGATCTCGACCAGCGCATCAACAGTGCTGCGCAAGCGCCGACGTCCAACAATTCTTCTGCCGGCAGCGCTCCCGCTGCGGGCACTGCGAGTGGCGACAGTGGCGCCAGCGCGAAACCCGCGCCTTCGAGCGAACCGGGTGATCCGGCCAAAGAAAAGCTGTATTACGACGCTGCCTTCGACCTGATCAAGCAAAAAGACTTCGACAAGGCCAGCCAGGCCTTCGGCGCCTTCTTGCGCAAGTATCCCAACAGCCAATATGCCGGCAACGCGCAATACTGGCTGGGTGAAGTCAACCTCGCCAAAGGCGACTTGCAGGGCGCCAGCCAGGCATTCGCCAAAGTGGGTCAGCAATATCCCAAACACAGCAAGGTGCCCGATTCCCTGTACAAGCTCGCCGATGTCGAGCGACGTCTGGGGCATACCGACAAAGTCAAAGGCATCCTGCAGCAAGTGGTCAGCCAATACCCAGGAACGTCCGCTGCGCAATTGGCCCAGCGCGACTTGCAACGGCTCTGATCCTACCGTTCGAAAGAAACCCGCGCCTGTCGCGGGTTTTTTCGTTAGACTCTGCGCCCTTTTTTCAATCACTACGCTGTCGCGGATAACGCTATGTCGAGTTCGCGCCAGTGCCTTACGGAGGCGGGCAGCCTGTGTAGCTGCCTGGCCCTGGGCGGACCATGCAAGACACACTACGCATCACCGAAGTCTTCTACTCGTTGCAGGGTGAGACGCGAACGGCTGGCTTGCCCACCGTGTTCGTGCGTCTGACCGGTTGCCCGCTGCGCTGTCAGTACTGCGACAGCGCTTATGCGTTCAGCGGTGGCACCGTCCGTACGCTGGATTCGATCCTCGAGCAGGTGGCCGCTTTCAAGCCCCGTTTCGTTTGCGTCACCGGCGGCGAGCCACTGGCCCAGCCCAACGCCTTGCCCTTGCTGCAGCGGCTGTGCGATGCCGGCTACGAGGTCAACCTCGAAACCAGCGGCGCCTTGGACATCTCGGCGACCGACACCCGTGTCAGCCGGGTAGTGGACCTCAAAACGCCAGGTTCGCTGGAGTGCCATCGCAATCTGTACGAAAACATGGCGCACCTCACGCGCAACGACCAGGTCAAATTCGTGATCTGCTCGCGTGAGGACTATGACTGGGCGGTCTCCAAGCTGATCGAGTACAACCTCGAGCAGCGCGCTGGCGAGGTGCTGTTTTCGCCTAGCCACGGTCAAGTCAACGCCCGCGAGCTGGCCGACTGGATCGTTGCCGACAACCTGCCCGTACGTTTCCAATTGCAGTTGCACAAACTGCTGTGGAACGACGAACCTGGCCGCTGATTGAGGAGTCATCAACCATGAACGAGAAACGTGCTGTCATCCTGCTATCGGGCGGGCTCGACTCAGCCACTGTGGTAGCGATGGCCAAGGCCGAAGGCTATCAGTGCTACACCATGAGTTTCGATTACGGCCAGCGCCATCGCGCCGAGCTCAACGCTGCGGCGCGCATTGCCCGCGACTTGGGCGTGGTCGAACACAAAGTCATCGGCCTCAACCTCGACGGTATCGGCGGCTCGGCCCTGACCGACACCAGCATCGACGTTCCCGAGGCGCCGGCCGAAGGCATTCCGGTCACCTACGTGCCGGCACGCAATACGGTGTTCCTGTCCCTAGCCTTGGGCTGGGCGGAAGTGCTGCAGGCGCGGGATATCTTCATCGGCGTCAATGCGGTGGACTATTCGGGCTATCCCGATTGCCGTCCAGAGTTCGTCGAGGCCTTCGAGCGCATGGCCAATCTGGCGACCAAAGCCGGCGTGGAAGGCAACGGCTTCACCATCCGTGCACCGCTGCAGAACATGAGCAAGGCGCAGATCATCCAAGCGGGCGTGGCCCAAGGTGTGGATTACGGGCTAACGGTCTCGTGCTACCAGGCCGACGATGACGGCCGCGCCTGCCGCAAATGCGACAGTTGCCGGCTGCGTGCCGACGGCTTCCGTCAGGCAGGGGTGCAGGACCCTACGCCTTATTTTCAATAATTTCGCTGTAGGGTATTGATTTCCTTCTGGAAATCATTAAGATACGCGCCATCCAACGGGTCGTTAGCTCAGTTGGTAGAGCAGTTGGCTTTTAACCAATTGGTCGTAGGTTCGAATCCTACACGACCCACCATCTTCAAAGCAGCGTGTGCAGGGTTGCGGAAGCGCTTTCAAGTATCGGCCTCTGAAGCACCTGTCATGAGCGGCACCAGACATCTGTCCGAGTGCACTCACCCGCGAAAAGCCCGCCTCCATGGCGGGCTTTTTCGTCTGTGTCGTTCAACTCCAGCCCCTCGGCCGCTCGAACAGGCCAGCATGGCTTGACGTGCCCACATCCGTACTCCGATGCTGCCCACTGTGCCGCCATCCGGACTCGAGCCCATGTTACCCAGCTCCTCGTCGCCCTCCAGCGCAGAACGCGCGCGTCTTCGCGCGCTCAATGGTCGTGTCGGTCTGGCGTTGGTCGCCGCCTTGTCGTTCCTGGCAGGGATGACCGACGCCATCGGCTTTCTGGCCACGGGCGACTTCGTCTCGTTCATGAGCGGCAACACCACGCGCATGGCGATTTCCATCAGCCAGGGCGAGATTCATGGCCTGCTGCGTCTGGGGTTGGCCATCGTCTGCTTCGTGCTGGGCAATGCCTTGGGGGTGATGCTGGCGCGTGCGTTACGGCGTCGCGCTGCGCCGCTGCTGGTCATCGTGGCTTTGGTGCTGGGCGGTGCCGCATTGCCTGGGCTGGGAATCTTCGTAGCGCTGGCCTTGGCCATCGTCGCCATGGGCATGCTTAATGCGGTGGTCGAGCAGGTCAATGGCATGGCGATCGGGCTCACCTACGTCACCGGCGCACTGTCGCGATTCGGTCGCGGCTTGGGGCGTTGGCTGATGGGCGAGCGCCACAGCGGCTGGCGCGTACAGCTGGTGCCTTGGAGCGGCATGCTGTTGGGGGCGGTGTGGGGAGCTTGGTTACAGGCGCGGCTAGGGATCGAGGCACTCGGGGTAAGCGCGGTGATGACGCTGGCGCTGGCCGGTATCGTGGTGCTGATACCTCCTGCCTGGCAGCGAGGCTACATGGTGCGTTAGGGAGCTTGGCCGAACGCGCCTCGCCAACGTCGGCCACACCTCGCCGGCCACACCTCGCCGGCCGCACCTCGCCGGCCACACCTCGCCAAACCATTCGCTCGAGTTCGGCGGCTTACGAGACAAACCACCAGAAAACTTGCCAGACAGCGCCAGGCCATGCAGATTCGTCGCTTTGCCATGACACGGTGTGTGCCATGATCGAGCCCTACCAGGACGTAGCCCCATGAGTGACTCTTCGCAATTCAGCCTGCTCGGCAAGCGGCGCTTCCTGCCGTTCTTCGTGACCCAATCGCTGGGCGCCCTCAACGACAACCTGTTCAAACAATCGCTGATCCTGGCCATCCTCTACAAGATCAGCCTGGAAGGCGACCGCTCGATCTGGGTCAACCTCTGCGCGTTGCTGTTCATTCTGCCCTTCTTCCTGTTCTCGGCCCTGGCCGGGCAGTTCGGCGAGAAGTTCGCCAAAGACGCATTGATCCGCGCGATCAAGCTGGCCGAAATCGTCATCATGGCCGTCGGCGCCACCGGTTTCATGACCAACCATCTCGAGCTGATGCTGCTGACCTTGTTCGCCATGGGCACGCATTCGGCGTTATTCGGGCCGGTCAAGTATTCGATCCTGCCGCAGACGCTACGCGACGACGAACTGGTCGGCGGTAACGGTCTGGTGGAGATGGGCACCTTCCTGGCGATTCTGGCCGGCACCATCGGCGCCGGGATCATGATGTCCTCGACCCATTATGCCCCCGTGGTGGCCTGTGCCGTGGTCGGCACTGCGCTGGCGGGCTACCTGGCCAGCCGCTGGATTCCGCGCGCCGCCGCCGCCTCGCCGCAGATGAAGCTGGACTGGAACATCTTCAAACAATCCTGGCTGACCCTGCGCCTGGGTTTGGGGCAGACGCCGGCGGTGTCGCGCTCGATCGTCGGCAACTCGTGGTTCTGGTTCGTCGGCGCCATCTACCTCACACAGATTCCTGCCTATTCCAAGGACTGGCTGCACGGCGACGAAACCGTGGTCACCCTGGTGCTGACGCTGTTCTCGGTCGGCATCGCCGTCGGTTCGCTGCTGTGCGAGCGGCTCAGCGGGCGCAAGGTGGAAATCGGCCTGGTACCGTTCGGCTCGTTCGGCCTGACCGTGTTCGGCCTGCTCTGGTGGTGGCATTCGGGCGACGTGCCGACGCCGGCGATGCCTTATGACTGGCTGGCCTTGCTGGGCCTGAGCAAGGCCTGGTGGATCATGCTGTCGATCGTCGGTCTGGGCGTGTTCGGCGGTTTCTACATCGTGCCGTTGTACGCCCTGATCCAGGCGCGCACGCCCGAAGACCAGCGCGCGCGGGTGATCGCCGCCAACAACATCCTCAATGCGTTGTTCATGGTGGCCTCGGCACTGTTGACCATCCTCCTGCTGAGCCTGGCCGACCTGAGCATTCCTCAGCTGTTCCTGGTGGTGTCGCTGCTCAACGTCGCTGTCAACGCCTATATCTTCCGCATCGTGCCCGAATTCACCATGCGCTTTCTCATCTGGCTGCTCAGCCACTCGATGTACCGTGTCGAGCACCGTGAGCTGCAGCGCATCCCGGACGAAGGCGCGGCGTTGCTGGTGTGTAACCACATCTCCTACGTCGATGCCTTGCTCTTGAGCGGCGCGATTCGTCGGCCGATTCGCTTCGTCATGTACTACAAGATCTATCATTTGCCGGTGCTCAACTTCGTCTTCCGCACCGCTGGCGCCATTCCCATCGCTGGGCGCGGCGAAGATGCCGTGATCTACGAGCAGGCCTTCGCCCGTATCGCCCGATCGCTGCAGGACGGCGAACTGGTGTGCATCTTCCCGGAGGGCAAGCTGACCGCCGACGGCGAGATCGACGTGTTCAAGAGTGGGGTCAAACGCATCCTGCGGGAAACGCCGGTACCGGTGATCCCCTTGGCGTTGCAAGGGCTGTGGGGCAGCTTCTTCAGTCGCGATCCGAACAAGGGGCTGTTCAAACGGTTGTGGTCGCGGGTCACGGTGGTAGCGGGGGAGGCCGTCGCGGTCGAGGCGGCGCAGCCGGACGTGTTGCGCGAGCGGGTCGCCGCCTTGCGCGGCGACCGCCGTTGAAGGAAAGGGGTGGAGGTCAGCCGGCGCTGACCTTCAGGCCGACCAGGCCGGCTACGATCAGGGTGACGCTGGCCACGCGCATCAGCGTCACGGCCTCGCCAAACAGGATGATGCCGGCGATGACCGTACCGACCGCACCGACGCCGGTCCACACGGCATAGGCCGTGCCCAGCGGCAGCTCCTTCACCGCCATGCCGAGCAAGCCGATGCTCACGGCCATGGCGCCGATGGTCAATGCAGTGGGGAGTGGGCGGGTGAAGCCGTCGGTGTACTTGAGGCCGACGGCCCAGCCGATCTCGAACAGGCCGGCGCAGAACAGGATGATCCAGGACATGGGGGTGCCTCCATCTTGAGTGTCGAAGATGGGGCCGTCCCCGAATGATCACGCCAAAGCGTCGTGAGGTCGTCCTCAACAGTGGGCCTATCCTGCCTCGCGTAAACGAAGCAGGCAACCCTGTCCTATCGATGTTTGCCCGGCTGTTCGTTCGACGCTGCCGGCTCTTCCAGCTTGCGGAACCAGGTCGACAGCAGTGCCCCGGAGATGTTGTGCCACACACTGAACAGCGCGCTGGGCACTGCGGCCAGCGGCGAGAAGTGCGCCGCCGCCAGCGCCGCGCCCAACCCCGAGTTCTGCATGCCCACCTCCAGCGCCAGCGATTTGCGCTGCGCCAGCGGCAGCTTGCAGAACTTGCCGGTGAGGTAGCCGAGCAAGAAGCCGAAGCTGTTGTGCAGCACCACCACCGCCATGATCAGCAGGCCGGATTCGGCAATTTTCGCCTGGCTGGCCGCCACCACCGCGCAGACGATCAGCACGATGCTCACCACCGACACCAGCGGCAGCACCTGCACCGCCGCGTGCACCCTGTTGCCGAGCAGACGCTGGGCCAGCACGCCGAGCACGATCGGCAGCATCACCAGCTGCAGGATCGACCAGAACATGTCCATGAACGAAACCGGCAGCCAGGCCGAGGCCAGCAGCCAGATCAAGGCAGGGGTGAGCAGCGGCGCGAGCAGGGTGGTCACTGCGGCGATGGCTACGGCCAGGGCCAGGTCGCCCTTGGACAGCCAGACCATCACATTCGACGCCGTGCCGCTCGGGCAGCAACCGACCAGGATCACGCCCACGGCAATCTCCGCCGGCAGGTGGAACACTTGGCACAGCAGCCAGGCCATGCCCGGCATGATCACGAAGTGCGCGACCACCCCCAGCAGCACGCGCCAGGGTTGCCGGGCCAGGGCGGCGAAGTCGTCGAGCTTGAGGGTCAGACCCATGCCGAACATCACCAGACCCAGCAGCGGCACGATGGCGCCTTTGAGGCCGAGGAACCACTGCGGTTGCAGGAACGCCAGGCAGGCGAACACCAATACCCAGAGGGCGAAGGTGTTGCCGACGAAGCGACTCAGGGCGGCGAGGGCACGCATGGGAAAGTCCTTGTCGTTATAAGAAGAGGAAGGTGCGCGTGGTGCGGTGAGGCCGAGTCGAGACACGGGGCGGCACCGGCATGGCGCGCACCCCGCATGGCTGGATAGGGTCAGACGCCTTGCGGAATGTCTTCGCCGCCCAGTGCTTCGAACAGCGCCGGGAGGAATTCGGCGAAGGTCATCATCATCAGCTGGAAGCTGGCGTCGAATTGCTGCGCGGCTTCTTCGCCGCCGTCCTGCTCGGCTTGCTCCTGCAACAGCTCTTCGAATTTCAGGCGCTTGATGACGGTCTTGTCGTCGAGCACGAACGACAGCTTGTCTTGCCAGCCCAGGGCCAGTTGGGTCACCACCTTGCCGGCATTGAGGTGCAGCTGGATTTCTTCGCTGGCCAGATCCTGGCGCTTGCAGCGCACGGTGCCGCCGTCTTCGTGGGTGTCGCTGAGCTCGCATTCGTCCTGGATGACGAAGTCGGCGACCGGTTGTTGCGACTTGACCCAGTCGGTGAGGGTGGCGCTCGGGGCGATCTTCACGGCGACCGGGCGCACCGGCAGCGAGCCCATGACTTCGCGCAGGGTCGACAGCAGGTCTTCGGCGCGCTTGGCGCTGGCCGAGTTGACCAGCACCAGGCCCAGGCGCGGGGCGATGGCGGCGAAGATCATGGCACGGCGGATGAACGCGCGCGGCAGGAAGGCCTGGATGATCTCGTCCTTGATCTGGTCGCGTTCCTTTTTATAGACCTTGCGCATCTGCTCGGTCTCGATCTCTTCGACCTTCTCCTTCACCGCGTCGTTGACCACGCTGCTGGGCAGGATACGTTCTTCCTTGCGTGCGGCGATCAACAGGTACTCGCCGCTGACGTGCACCAGCGGGGCGTCTTCACCTTTGCCGAACGGCGCGACGAAACCATAGGTGGTCAGCTCCTGGCTGGCGCAGGGGCGGGCCGGCTTGGTGGCCAGGGCGGCCTCCAGCGCTTCGGCCTCGAACGGCACATCCTGGGTCAGGCGATAAGTCAGCAGGTTCTTGAACCACATGAGGGGGTAACTCTCCTTAATGCATGAGGCGGGCATTATTCTCCGATGGGCAGGTACAGGCCAGTCCTGTCATCGCACAATCGAACGCCCTGCCGGTGGGGCGAAATACAGACACGCTAGGTCCTTGAAAGGCCTGAAAAATTTTTTGAAAAAAGTGCTTGCCAGGGTAGTACCTCCTCCGTAGAATGCGCGCCACACCGAGACGAAAGGGTGATTAGCTCAGCCGGGAGAGCATCTGCCTTACAAGCAGAGGGTCGGCGGTTCGATCCCGTCATCACCCACCACTCGATGTATAGCGCAGCGGTAGTTCAGTCGGTTAGAATACCGGCCTGTCACGCCGGGGGTCGCGGGTTCGAGTCCCGTCCGCTGCGCCATATTGAGTTTCCAGGCCCACTGAACACCTGGAAACGACAGAGAAAGCGACCTTAGGGTCGCTTTTTTTGTGTCCGCGATTTCATCGGTGCGAACGCCGTGGAACGCCTTCACCTCATCTCGCCATTGCGTCACAATCCCACAGGTCTGCCGGACGCACCTGCGGGTTGCGTGCGGCCATCCACCGCAAGCCAGAGACCGACCCATGCAGGACGCCCCCACCGCCGACACCCCCGTTTCCACGGTTACCGCCACCACGCCGCTCCTGGGCATCGACCTGGGCACCACCAACAGTCTGATCGCCGTCTGGCAAGACGGTCAGGCACGGTTGATCGCCAATGCCTTGGGTGAAGTGCTGACGCCGTCGGTGGTCAGTGTCGACGAAGACGGCAGTGTGCTGGTCGGCAAGGCGGCCAAAGCGCGTCTGACCACCCACCCCGAGCGCACAGTCGGCGCGTTCAAGCGTTTCATGGGCAGCGACAAGCGCTTCGAACTGGGCGAGCACCGCTTCAGCCCCGAGGAACTGTCGGCACTGGTGCTGGGTGCGTTGAAACAGGATGCCGAGGCCTACCTGGGTTGCAGCGTCAGCGAAGCGGTGATTTCGGTGCCGGCCTATTTCAGCGACGAGCAGCGCAAGCGTACGGTGTTCGCCGCAGAGCTGGCCGGCTTGAAGGTGCAGCGGCTGATCAACGAACCCACGGCAGCGGCCATGGCCTACGGCCTGCATGAGCAGAAGTTCGAGCGCACCCTGGTGTTCGACCTGGGCGGCGGCACCTTCGACGTGACCGTGCTCGAATACGCCTTGCCGCTGATCGAGGTGCATGCCTCCACCGGTGACAATTACCTGGGCGGCGAGGATTTCACCGACGCCTTGCTCACCGCCTGCCTGCGCGACTGGGACCTGCCGTTGGAAAGCCTCGCGCCCCAGGCGCTGGCCAGCCTGCATGACGCCATCGAGCAGCTCAAATGCGAAGCGGGCGAGGGCAGCCGTGTGCTCGACTGGAGCGGCGATGGTCAACAACGTCAATGGCAGTTGGACAGCAGCGCTCTGCAAAGCATCTGGGCACCGCTGCTGGCACGGGTCCGCGCGCCCATCGAGCAGGCCTTGCGCGATGCCCGCCTGAGCCCGCGCGAGCTCGATAGCCTGGTACTGGTCGGCGGCGCCACACGCATGCCGCAGGTGCAGCAACTGGTGGCCAAGCTGTTCGGCAAGCTGCCCTATCGCCATCTGGACCCCGACACCATCGTCGCCCTCGGCGCCGCAGCCCAGGCGGCGTGCAAGGCGCGCGACGCAGCCATCGACGAACTGATCCTCACCGACGTGTGCCCCTATACCCTGGGCGTCGCCTCACAGCGCGGCGATGACGTCTCCGGCGCGTTCTCGCCGATCATCGAGCGCAACACCGTCATTCCCACCTCCAAGGTGCAGCGCTTCTACAGCACCCACGCCGAGCAGACCAGCGTGCGCATCGCCGTCTACCAAGGCGAGCGGCCCTGGGTGCGCGACAACATCCTGGTCGACAGTTTCGAAATTCCGTTGCAGCCCACCGGCCAGGTGCAGCCGCTGGACGTGCGCTTCAGCTACGACATCAACGGCTTGCTGGAAGTGGACGTGACCTTCATCGACACCGGCCTCAAGCATAGCCACAGCATCGACCGCAGCCCCACCGGCCTCGATCCGCAGGCGCGCCAGGCCAGCCACGAGCGTCTGGCAGGGTTGAAGATCCACCCGCGCGATACGTTGCCCAACCGCACCTTGCTGGCGCGCCTGGAGCGCGCCTGGGTGCAGGCGTTGGGCGATGAGCGCGAGTTGATCGCGAGTTGGCTGGATGCCTTCAACGGCGTGTTGGCGGGGCAGCAGCCCGGCGAGATCAGCCGCCAGCGCCAGGCGTTGAGCCAGGCGCTGGACGAACTGCGCTACTGACCGTTGAGCCGGCGCAGCGCGGCTTGCAGGCCGTGCTTGAGCTGGTTGGGGGCGTTCGGCGGCGAGCCGTAGCGGTTGGGCAGTTTGTCGCCGGGTAGCGTCAGCAGGATCAGGGTCATGAAGGGCACGACGACGCTTACCCCCAGCAGCACCGCCAAGACGACGCCTCCGTAGCCCAGATCGCGGACCCGACGGATCATGGCGCACACCAGCCACGGTACGATCAGCAGCACGATCGTCTCGCGCAGCCCCGCCCAGCCGAGCGCGGCGGGGACGACCTTCAACCCGAACATCGCCAGCAGGTGCAGGCCATAGCCCCTGCGGTCCAAACGGCTGCCGAGCTTCCAGAATTTCCAGGCAGGCTCGCTGGGGTAGTTGGCCATGTTCGCCAGCATGCGCTCCGACCACGTCAGCAGCGCCATGTTCGCCAGCATGCGCTCCGACCACGTCAGCAGCGCCATGATCGCGCAGCGCAGGCCAGGGTCCTGTCGCTCATCGTCCTTGCCCTTTTGCAGGGCTTGCAGCACGGCCGTCCTGGGCGGTTGGCAGTCGTCGACCAGATGGTGCAATGCCTGCAACGCCTGCTTGAACAGCTTGGCGTCGACACCCTGGGAGTGGATCTCGCTGTCCTTGGGTGGCTTGAACTGACCTGCGACCAGGTGCTGGCGCAGGGTCTCGAACCAGGCGTGCGGCGCTGCCAGTCTTTCCATCCGCTCGCGCATGTGGCCGCGCTGCTCGGCCTTGAGCGAGCGGTCATGCAGCAATACCGCCCCCAGCAGCAGATCGCCCAGTGCATAGTCGTCGAGTACCCAGGGTTCTTGCACCAGGAACGAATGAAGCTGCGCGGCGCTCGGCAAACGGTCGCTCTGCAAGGCCGTAGCCAGGTTCAGCAGCTTGATGCCGACCATGCTTTGCAACGGGTCGTCGGGGTCCAGCCAGTCGAGCAGGCCTTCGCTGGTGGAACTGGCTTGGGCCAGGAGCAACTGGCGGTGCAGGCCGTGGAACGGATGCCCGGCCGGGTACTGCAGGCGCGCGCTGACCTGCGCGCTGACCAGGTCCATCCAGCGTGCCGGCTGATCGAGCATGGCCAGCATGAACAGCTGATGACGGTGCCAGTCCCACAGCGCCTCGCCTCCTGGCAGGGGCGGCAATACAATGCCTTGCTCGGCCATGCGGCCTTGCAGGGCCAAGGCGAAGGGCACGGTGAACATGCTGCGCATCTGGAACTGGCGGTTCAGGTTCAGCACTGCGGTCGTCGAGTACCTGCGCATGCGCCGCAGCCATTCGCGGCAGGCCGGGTGAACCTCCAGCGCCAGCAGCGATTCGGGCAGGTCCAGCGTGGCATCGTCGCTGTCGCAGTACGCATTCAATGCCGAGGCCACGGCCGACGTTTGCAACCAGACCATCTGCTGCCGGGCCTGGCGTTGGAAACCTTCGAGAATCAACCCGTCGAGCGGGTCGTCACTGGGTGTGGACTGGAGGATCTGCTGCAGCAGCCCGGCTTCGCCGCGGTGCAGTGCCCAGGCTTGCCAGTAGCGGCGTTGCAGCGCCGGGTCGGGTTGCTCGTCGAGCAGCCAGGCCAGCAGCGGCAATTCGTCGTCGCCATCCAGCCGCCAGTCGATGAACGTGGCGGCGATCCCGCCCAGCCGACGGCGCGAGGCTTCGGACCAGCGCGACAGGGTGCTGACGTTCTGCGCTGGGGCGCCCAGCAGGGGATCGCTCAGGTTTTGTGGCAGGTGTCCGGGCGCTTCCTGCCGGTCGAACGCCTGGATCAGCAGCGGTAATCGCTCGGGCTGCTCACGTGCGCAGTGGTCCAGCAACCAGCGCTCGGCCTGCGGGTACCAATGCTCGCGCCACAGGCGAATCCAACCGCCCAGGGCCTGCTCGGTATGCCGCAGCGCATCGGCCTGGCGGGTCAGCAGGTAGAGCAGGTCGGGATCGTCGGGCGAGGCGTGCAACGCTGCTTGCCAATGATCGTGGACCAGCTGACTGGGAATGCCGGCCAGGCTCGTCTGCCTGTACAGGCGTTCTATCAGCGCCGGGTCGTCCGGGATCGCCATGCAGGTGTGCTGGTCCACGAACTGCTCGAATTCGAACAGGGCGCGGTGCTGGAAGATGAATTCCAGGGTCCGGAAGTACCACAGGGTTTCCATCTGTACCATGGGCGGCCAGTCGCGCATCAGGCCGGTGTCGAAGGGGTCGGGGATCTGCAGGTGTTGCAGCAGGGCTTCGACTTCCTGCGGGTTTTCCACGCGCAGGAGCTGATCGGCCCAGGCCAATCGCTGTGCCAGCAGGCCCACGCAGCGGTGCGAGATCGGCCCGCACTCGCGCAGGCAGGCGAGCATTTGCCAGCCGACGGTGTCGAGTTCTTCCAGAGGCAGGTCGTCGAGCTCGTCGACCAGGCCTTGCCAGGCCTGTGGATCGAAGCGCAGCGCCGGTTCTTCGAGCACATGGTGCAGTGCCCGCAGGGTCGGGTGCAGATCGTCTTGCGCAGCCTCGTCGGCAGAGGGCTCGACATCGGCCAGGGCCGGTTCCCGGGCCAGCCGTTGGGCCTGTTCGTAGGCCTCGCGCAGCGCCTGGAAGCCTTCCGGGTCGGTTTCCGGATGGTGCGCCGGCAGTTGCTTGCGGTAGGCCAGGCGAATGGTGTCGAGGTCTTGGGTCGGTTCGATGCCCAGGCGGGTCCAGCAACTCATGACCAGCAGTCCTCTTCCAATGTGTGCGGGCGTTCGGGCTCGGGCAGCGGCGCATCCCACGGCACGTCGGCGAACCACTGTTCGGCGCCCAGGCGCAGGTTCAGCGCGATGCAGCGGTTCCAGTGCTCACTGCCCTGGCGCTGCAATTCGGCTTGCAACTGGTCATCGCTGCACTCCGACGCATTCCACAACGCCTTGCCCACCAGATAACCGGCGATGTAAGCGTCCCAGCCGTCGTAGTAGTGACGGGCGCGCAGGGCCAGGCGGTAGTGCAGCCAGAGGCTTTCTTCGCGGGTCAGGTAGGCCTTCTTGACGCCGTTGCGCAGCAGGAAGCTCATGCGCGCCAGGTCCCAGGCGCGGATGCCGCCCGGGCCGCAGTCCGGATAGGTGCGCGCGGCGTACTCGTACTTGATGCGTTCGCGTGGCGTCAGCTCGGCCAGGCGGCGCTGCCATTGCAGCGGCAGGCAACGCTCGTATTGCCAATAGGCGTCGGCCAGCTCCAGGGCGTGGCCGCTGTCGGCCATGCCCAGGGCATCGAGCAATTGCGCGCGGTTGCCGATCCCCCAGCCGCGTTCGAGGTCGGCCTTGTCTTCGTCTTCGTAGTATTCGGCGGCGGTGAAGCTCGCCCCATTGAGGGCGGCGACGGGGGCGGACAGCAGATGCAGCCAATGCTGCGCGTGTTCATCCATGAAAGGGCTCCAGGCAAGGCTCAAGCGAGGACGATGGGTACGGAAGGGCACGGGCGGACGGCTGCGCAGCACCCGCTGCTGTGACCGCCGGTCCGCCGCTTGGTGCCGTGCACAGGGGTCACAGCGCCGACAGCGGTCCGCCGCGTTCCTGCTCGCGCAGGGTCAGTACTTCGACGCCGCTTTCGGTGACGGCCACGGTGTGTTCCCACTGCGCCGACAGGCCGCCGTCGCGGGTGACCACCGTCCAGCCGTCGCGCAAGGTGCGGGTGCCGCGCGCGCCCTGGTTGAGCATCGGTTCGATGGTGAAGACCATGCCGGGCTTGAGTTTCATGCCCATGCCGCGCTGGCCGTAGTGCAGCACCTGCGGCGCTTCGTGCATGTCCTTGCCGATTCCGTGCCCGCAGTATTCGCGCACCACGCTATAGCCGGCGGCTTCGGCATGGCGCTGGATGGCATGACCGATGTCGCCCAGGGTGGCACCGGGGCGGACCTGCTCGATGCCTTTGCACAAGGCTTCGTAAGTGGTGTCGACCAAGCGTCGGGCCTCGCCGTTGACCTGGCCAATGCAATACATTTTCGAGGAATCGGCGATGTAGCCACCTTGTTCGAGGGTGATGTCGACATTGATGATCGAGCCGTCGAGCAGGACTTCGTCATCCTTGGGCATGCCATGGCACACCACGTGGTCGATGGACGTGTTCAGCGCATAGGGGAAGCCGTACTGGCCCTTGCTGGCCGGGCGCGCGTCCAGGGCGCGGATGAACGCTTCGGCGCGGTCGTTGATCTGCAGGGTGGTCACGCCCGGGCGGATGAAGCCGTCGAGGTCGGCGAACACCTGGGTCAGCAGGCGGCCGGCATGGCGCATCAGCGCCAGTTGCGCCGCGTCCTTGATGATCACGTTGCTCATTGCAGCAGCTCCTGCAAGTTGGCCTGTTCCTGGCGCAGCAATTGGCGCAGCAGTTGCTCGTAGGTGGATTGGGGGTGCAGCTCAGCGAGCATGCCGAGGCGAATCCAGTGTTCGGCCTGGGCGTTGATCGAGCGCGACAGCGCGGTACTGGCGATGCGCAGGTCCTGGTGCAGGGCGTCACCGATCTTGACGATACCCATGGGCACTCCTCCTGGTATATGAAACGTATACGAAGCATATCGTCAAAAAGGGCTGGCATGCCAGCCCTGCGTCGCTCACGGGCAGCGCGGCGATGCGCTAAGCTGCCGCTTTCCACTGGCCTGCGCCCACCTGCCGATGAACCTCGATACCCGCATCAAATACCGCCACCTGCTGTGTTTCCTCGAGATCGCCCGCCAGGGCAGCCTGGCGCGGGCGGCGGACGCCCTGTCGATCAGCCAGCCGGCGATTTCGAAAAGCCTCAAGGAGTTGGAGGCGCTGCTGGAAACGCGTCTGTTCGAGCGCTCTCGCCAAGGCACGCAACTGACCGTGGCCGGCACACGTTTCATGCGTTACGCCGCGCCCAGCGTGCAGGCCTTGCGCGAAGGCATAGGCAGTGTCCGCAGTGCGGCGCGTGCGCCTTCGCAGGTGCGCATCGGTGTGTTGTCGACGGTCGAGGGGTTGCTCATGCCCGAAGTGCTGTGTCGGCTGCACCAGCGCCACGAGGCGCTGGTGGTGAGCGTGGCTACCGGGGTCGGCGCGCAACTGCTTGGCCAGTTGCACTTGGGCGAACTGGAGCTGGTCGTCGGGCGCATGACCGACAGCCCGCAGATCCAGGGATTGTCGTTCGAACACCTGTACAACGAGTCGATGAGCCTGGTGGTACGCCCGGGCCACCCACTGCTGGCCGCAGGCGCCAAGGCCCGCGAGCGAGTGAGCGGCTACCCGCTGGTGCTGCCGCCAGAGGGCACCACCATCCGCCGCCATGCCGACAGCCTGTTCGTGCAGTGCGCCATCGAGTTGCCGGCGCAACGTCTGGAAACCTTGTCGCTGTCGTTGAGCCGCCGGTACGTGCTGGGCAGCGACGCGATCTGGGTGGCGCCACGCGATGCGGTCTTGATCGACCTGCGCCAGGGCGATCTGCGCCAACTCGATCTGGGCGGCCAGGAACCTGGCGGATCGGTGGGCATCTGCCGCAACGCGGCGCTGCCGTCGAGCCTGCCGGCGCAATGGTTGTGCGAGGTGTTGCGCGAAGTGGCCGAGGCTTACCGCGCCGGTCTTTACCCCTGAACGTCCCGCCGCTGCGAATCGATGGGGCAGTGCCGTGCGACGCGCTGCCCAGGCGCTCCATGAAGAAGCTTTTACCTGAGGAACTTCATGCCAGCCCATGGCTCTCATGCCGGTAGCCATTGGTCGTGACCGCCTGCTAAGCTCGCGGCCTTACCTGATTTGCCCCTCTGGCGCATGAACAAGGAATCAGCATGAAACAACATCGTCTGGCGGCTGCGGTTGCCCTGGTAGGTCTGGTGCTTGCAGGCTGCGACGCGAAGACCAGCGACGTCGAGCTCAAGACGCCTTCGCAGAAAGCCTCCTATGGCATCGGTCTGAACATGGGCAAGAGCCTGGCCCAGGAAGGCATGGACGACCTCGATTCCAAAGCTGTCGCATTGGGCATCGAAGACGCGGTCGGCAAGAAAGACCAGCGCCTGAAGGACGAAGAATTGGTCGAGGCCTTCAGCGCCTTGCAGAAACGCGCCGAAGAGCGTCTGGCCAAGGCCAGCGAAGAAGCTTCCAGCGCCGGTAAGAAATTCCTCGAGGAAAACGGCAAGAAATCCGGCGTGGTCACCACCGCGTCGGGCTTGCAGTACGAAGTGATCAAGAAAGCCGACGGCCCGCAGCCCAAGCCTACCGATGTCGTGACCGTGCACTATGAAGGCAAGCTGATCGACGGCAAGGTCTTCGACAGCTCCGTCGAGCGCGGCAGCCCGATCGACCTGCCGGTCAGCGGCGTGATTCCAGGTTGGGTCGAAGGGCTGCAACTGATGCATGTCGGCGAGAAGTACAAGCTGTACATCCCAGCCGAGCTGGCTTACGGCGCGCAGAGCCCGAGCCCGCTGATCCCGGCCAACTCGGTCCTGGTCTTCGATCTGGAACTGCTGGGCATCAAGGACCCGGCTCAGGCCCAGCCGCAAGAGTCGGCGCCTGAAGCACCGGCTGCCGAGCCGGCACCTGCGCAGTAATCGCTTCTGCGGCAAAAAGCGCCCCGTTTCGACGGGGCGTTGTCGTATCTGGCCGTCGGTGAATCGCTGCGAACCCTGTCTGGATACTGCGGTCCCAGACAATGCAAGGCGAGCTGAAAGGCTTTAGCTGAAGCTTTTCGAACGGTTACACGTTTGAAATAACTGTGTAAAAAATGCCCGATTTGAGTGCGGCCCTTGTCCCGTGGGCGCAATACGCTGAAAACATGTCCCTGTTCACAAGGTTATCCACAAAAAATGTGGATAACCCGCCCGTCATTTGGAGGTTTCATGAGCGCACCCTGGAATTTCGCTCGGTTTCTGCCTCTGGCCGAACGCCTGCTCAGCCGCGGGCGACTGCCTGCCTTGTTGTTCGCGGTCGCGCGCAAAGGGCCGAAGCTGGGCAAGATGCGCGACGACTTGCGCCTGATGCAGTCGCTGTGCCTGGCATGGTGGCGAGGCGAGTACCGCGCCATCAGCACGCGGGCTTTGGTGACCATCGTTGCTGGCCTGCTGTATTTCGTCAGCCCCATCGATGCCATCCCTGACTGGATACTGGGCGTCGGCTTTCTCGACGATATCGCCGTATTGGGTTGGGTGATGAAAACCGTGGCCGATGAGCTGGCGCGTTTTCGCGAGTGGCGCGACCGTCAATCGCCGGAGCGGCTGCGCGTCGTCGAACGCCTGCCCGCCAGCCCCGAGGCGTTGCAGTTGGAAAAACGCGACCCTTGATTTGGCCTGCCGCATACCCTTCTTCGCCTGCGTGGATATAATCGGCCCTTCGATCATGCCAATCGGGTGCAGTCGGCACCCCGTCAACGAGGGTCAGCAATGGGTATCCAGGTCATCAGCCGCGACGGTCAACCCGAGTACGCCGTGGTCCCCTGGGCGCAGTTCCAGGCTTTGCTCAAAGCGGCTGGCGAGTCGCCCATCGAAGCGCCCGCCAGCCAACGCCCCGCCGAAACCGCGCCGCCCGCTGTCCTGCCAGCCTTGATCGAACTGGGCTCATTGCGCCAGGCCAAGCAGATCGCCCCCGAAGCCCTGGCGCGCAACGTCGGCATCAGCCCGGCCTACCTGGGCATGATCGAGGCCGGGGAGCGCGAGCCCGGCGCGGCCATCCGCCGCGCCCTGGCTTGGCACCTCGGCGTACCGGGCTGGAGCGATGAGCCGTGAGCCAGGTGAGGATCAGCCGGCAGCATTGGCAGAACCTGCTCGACGAGCTGGACCTCGCCCGCCGCCAACGCCACCTGCTGACGTACCGTGCTCTGATCGAGCGCTTGCAACTGCCCACCCCGGCCATGCAGACCCTCACCGCCGCTTTGGAATACCTGGCCATGCTCGACACCCGCGCCGAGCAGCCACTGCGCAGCGCGTTGGTGATCAGCCAGGGCGCCAGCCGGTTGCCGCGCACGGGCTTTTTCGAGTGTGCCGAACGGCTCGGTCGTTTCCACGGGCCGGCCGATGGTCTGGAGGCGGCGTCATGGCATGCTTCCGAGGTGGCCAGGGTATTCGAACATCGCTATCCCGACACGGAATAGGGACGGGATGGCGGCCGATCCGTAGGTTCGTCACGCTCCCAACGAAGCTGTGCTCATCTGTCCGCTGGTGACAGGTACAACGAAAAAGGCCGGACATTCGCATGTCCGGCCTTTTCAGTTCTGCTGCCTAGCTATCGATCACTTTTTGGAAACCGCACCGCTGGCGCTCAGGTAGTCGATCAGGATGCGCCCGGTCTCTGCGAGATAGGCATCGTCTTCGGGCTTGGTGTCCTCATCTTCTTCCGGCAACGCGTCTTCGTCGATTTTCTTCAACTCTTTGAGCGGCTCTTCGCCCTTGGCCTTGCGGCGGATGTTCTCCAAAGCCAATTGCTTGGCATCGATCTCATCGTGGCGGGTGCGGCGCTCTTGCTCGTTGAGGCTGACGGTCTTCTCGGTCATCAGCTTCTGCGTCAATGCCAAGCGGTCGCGGATATAGATGAACTCGGCATCCTTCTCGCTACGCGCCTCGTGTTGCGCCTTCAGATGTGCCAGGTAGGGCTTGAACGGGTCCACGGCGGGCTTGACCACCGGGCGGATGGTGTCCCACGGCATGGCCTCGGGCAGGGCGCTTTCACCGATCTCCTTGGTGTCGATGATCGACGGATAGTCGATATCGGGCAGCACGCCCTGGTGCTGGGTGCTCTGGCCCGAAACGCGATAGAACTTGGCCAGGGTCAGCTTCAGCTCGCCATGGTTGAGCGGCTGGATGGTCTGCACAGTGCCCTTGCCGAAGGTCTGGCCACCGATGATCAGCGCGCGGTGGTAGTCCTGCATGGCGCCGGCGAAGATCTCCGATGCCGAAGCCGAGAGGCGGTTGACCAGCAGGGTCAGCGGGCCTTTGTAGAACGCGCCGGGGTTTTCGTCTTCCAGCACGTCGACGCGACCGTCGCTGTTGCGCACCAATACCGTCGGGCCCTTGTCGATGAACAGGCTGGTCAGTTCGGTGGCTTCCTGCAACGAGCCGCCGCCGTTGTTGCGCAGGTCGATGACCACGCCGTCGACCTTCTCTTTTTGCAGTTCGGTCAGCAGCTTCTTCACGTCGCGCGTGGTGCTCTTGTAATCCGGATCGCCGGCGCGGAAGGCTTTGAAGTCCAGGTAGAAGGCCGGAATCTCGATGATGCCCAGCTTGTAGTCGTGGCCGTCCTGTTTGAGGTTGAGGATCGACTTCTTCGCCGCCTGCTCTTCGAGCTTGACCGCCTCACGGGTGATGGACACGATCTTGCTGGTCTGGTCATTCGGCGCGTTGTTGGCCGGAATCACCTCCAGGCGCACCACCGAACCCTTCGGCCCGCGGATCAGCTTGACCACTTCGTCCAGGCGCCAGCCGACCACGTCGACCATTTCCTTGTCGCCCTGGGCCACGCCGATGATCTTGTCGGCCGGGGAGACCTGTTTGGTCTTGGCTGCCGGCCCTGCCGGCACCAGGCGCACGATCTTGACCTGGTCGTTGTCGCTCTGCAGCACCGCACCGATGCCTTCGAGCGACAGGCTCATGTTGATGTCGAAGTTCTCCGCGCTGTCTGGCGACAGGTAGTTGGTGTGCGGGTCGTAGGACATGGCGAAGGTATTGATATAGGCCTGGAAGATGTCTTCGGCGCGGGTCTGGTCGAGGCGGGCCAGCTGGTTCTTGTAGCGTTTGGTCAGGGTTTCCTGGATCTGCTTGAGGTCCTTGCCGGCGATCTTCTGGCGCAGCACTTCATCTTTGACGCGTTTGCGCCACAGGTCGTCGAGCTCGGCGTCGTTCTTCAGCCAAGGCGCGTCCTTACGGTCGACCAGCAGGGTTTCCTGAGTGTTGAAATCGATCTTGTCGACGCCCTTGTTCAGTTCGGCCAGGGCGAAGTCCAGGCGCGCCTTCACTCGGTTGAGGTAGCGCTTGTAGATGGTGAAGCCCGGGTCGAGGTCGCCTTTCTTGAGAAAGTCGTCGAACTGCGTCTTCCACTTGTCGAACTCGGCGATGTCCGCAGCGGTGAAATAACTGCGCGAGGGATCGAGCAGCTTGATGTAGCTGTCGTAGATGATGACCGAACGGGCATCGTCCAGCGGCGGCTTGCTGTAGTGGTGGCGCTTGAGCAGCTCGACCACGTTGAGGCTGGCGACCACTTCGTCGCGGTCGGGCTTCAACGAATCCCACTTGTTGGCTGCCGAAGCGTTACCGACCAGCGCGAAGCTGCCCAGACCGATGACAAGGGCGAGTGCGGTGCGAGGTAGGGATTGCTTCATGCTGATTCGACGTGGGGGCAATTGAACACGCATAGTAGGCCGTCTTTTCCGTGCGCCGGTTCCATCGAGCCGGACAAATACTGCAAAAAGCCCGCGGCGTGGCGCCGCGGGCTCAGTCATGAATCAACTATGGAGGCACTGTGAAGGCATTGCAAGGCGTTGACGGACACGTAGCCTGGGTGGACGCGCCGCGTCCCACCTGTGACGCAGGGCAAGTACGCATTCGCGTGGCGGCTGCGGGATTGAACCGCGCCGACCTGCTGCAAAAAGCGGGCAACTACCCGCCCCCGCCGGGTGCGAGCCCATACCTGGGCCTGGAGTGCGCCGGTGTGATCGCAGAGGTCGGCGCAGGGGTCGATTTCATCGTCGGCGAGCGTGTTTGCGCGCTGCTGGCCGGCGGCGGCATGGCCGAAGAAGTGGTGGTCGATGCCCGCCACGTGCTGCCGGTACCCGAAGGGCTGAGCCTGCACGAAGCCGCAGCGATTCCCGAGGTGTACGCCACCGCCTGGCTCAACCTGTTCCAGCTGGCGGGGCTGCAAGCCGGTGAAAAGGTGCTGGTGCATGCCGGCGCCAGCGGCGTGGGTTCGGCGGCCATCCAGCTGTGCAAGGCGTTTGGCAACCCGCTGTGGGTCAGCGTCGGCTCGGCGCAGCGTTTGGCCTATTGCGAGTCGCTGGGCGCCAATGGCGGTGTGGTGCGCAACGAGAACCTCGACGCCCTGGGCGAACTGGGCCCGTTCGACGTGGTGCTCGACCCGGTGGGCGCGGGCTACGTGGACATGAACCTGGACCTGCTGGCGCGCGACGGGCGCTGGGTGATCATCGGCCTGATGAGTGGGCGCAAGGCCGAGTTCGACCTGGCCAAAGTGCTGAGCAAGCGCTTGCAGATCACCGGCTCCACCCTGCGCAACCGCAGCGACGAGTACAAGGCGCAGTTGCTGAGCGACCTGCGGCTGCAGGTCTGGCCATTGTTCAGCGAAGGCCGCTTGAGCCCGCAACTGGTCGACACCTACCCGATCGCTTTCGCCGAAGCGGCCTATGCCGAACTCGAAAGCAATCAGGTGTCGGGCAAGCTGGTGCTGGTGATCGACCCGTCCCTGAGCTGATCGCCGGACTGACCTGTCCCGCCGCACTGGTGGGACAGGCACCGCCGTCATCCGGTGCGGTCAGGCCCAGTCGAGGATGGGCCAGCCGTTGGTCTGCGCATGTTCGCGCAACACCGCGTCGGGGTTGACTGCCCGTGGGTGGTCCACACGCAGCAGCAACGGCAGGTCATTGCGCGAATCGGAGTAGAAACTCGCCCCTTCGAGGTTTTCCTGCTCCTGGTCCAGCCAGGCCAGCAATCGCGTGACCTTGCCTTCGCGGTAGCTCAGTTCGCCTCGCGTGTTGCCCGTGTACACGCCATTGGCCGTCTCCAGGTCGATGGCCAAGTACTCCTCGACGCCCAACCGTTGCGCGATCGGCCCGACCAGATGCGCGCCCGACGCCGAGATGATCAGCACCCGGTCGCCGGCCCGACGGTGCTCGGCGATGCAGCGGCAGGCGTCGCCGAAGATGATCGGCTCGATGACCTCTTCGACCCAGGGCTGCACCAGGTGCTCGATTTCCTCCAGCGTGCGCCCCGCGATGGGTTCCAGGCTGAAGGCCATGTACTCCTCCATGCGCAAATGGCCCTTGCCATAGGCCTCCTGCATCTGCGCGTCGCGACGCAGGAACGTTTCGTCGACCCAGTCCAGCCTTGCCATCTGCACACACCACAAGGCCGAGCAGTCACCGTGAATGAGGGTCTCGTCGAGATCGAAAATTGCCAACGCCATGTATGAAAAATTCCTTGGATTCGTGTGGACTCTGCCCCTGCGCGCCAGGCGCCGCCACTGCGAAGCCTAAGCCACTTCGCGCAGCGCCGCAGGATCGATGGACAAGGATACCCGCTTGCCGTCCGCGTGCAGATCGGCGGCCGAACGGTTGAGCACATCCACCACCAGCTCCACCTCGCGTATCAGCACCCGGTACCGAACGACGTTGCCCAGCAAGCTGTGGCTGCGGATCAAGGCATCCAACTCGCCGCCATCTCCCAGGCTGATGGCTTCCGGGCGTATGGCCAGGCGGCTCTGCACCGGGCGTTGCAACAGGCGGCTGGCGGCATCGGCGTCGAGCAGGTTGTAGTTGCCGATGAAGCCTGCGGCGAAGGCGTCGACCGGTGCGGTGTACAGCGTTTCGGCGTCGCCGCTCTGCACGATGCGGCCCTGGTTCATGAGAAAGATGCGATCCGACATGGTCAGCGCCTCTTCCTGGTCGTGGGTGACGAAGATCGTGGTAAGGCCCAGCTCGCGTTGGATGGCGCGGATCTGTTCGCGCAAATGCTTGCGGATGCGCGCATCCAGGGCCGACAGCGGTTCGTCGAGCAACAGCAGACGCGGACGGGTGACCAGCGAGCGGGCCAAGGCCACGCGCTGGCATTGCCCGCCGGACAACTGGTGCGGATGGCGACCGGCGAACGCGCCCAGCTCGACCAGCTCCAGTGCCTCGCGCACGCGCTGGCGGCTGGCGTCGCCGGCCACTTTCTGCATGCGCAGGCCGAAGGCGACGTTCTGTTCGACCGTCATGTTGGGAAACAGCGCATAGCTTTGAAAGACCATGCCGATGCCGCGCTTCTGCGGGCTGACCGGCACCAGGTCCTGGCCGTCGAGCAGGATGCGCCCGCCGTCCACCGGCGTGAGGCCGGCGATGCAGCGCAACAGGGTGGACTTGCCGCAGCCGGAGGGGCCGAGCAGGGTGACGAACTCGCCTTGGGCGATCTCGCAATTGATGTCGTCGAACACGGGGCTGTCGGCATAACGCTTGTGCAGGTGCTGCACGCTGACGAAGCTCATTCAGGTCTTGTCCTTGTTCAAACGGTTGGCGATCCAGGTCATCACCAGCACGAAGCTGAAGTAGGAGATCACCAGCGCGCTGTTGAAGTGGCCGCTGCTGTTGCGCATGTTGTTGAGGTACACCTGCAGGGTTTCGTAGCGAGTGCCCACCAGCAAGTTGGCGAACACGAACTCCCCGAACAGGAACGAGAACGACAGCAGCAATGCCACCATCAGCCCTTTGCGCAGGTTGGGCAGCACCACCAGCCAGGCCGCCTGCCAGGTGCTGGCGCCCAGCAATTGAGCGGCGTCCATCAGGTCGCGCAGGTTGATCGCCTGCAGGTTGTTGGTGATGGCCCGGTACATGAAGGGCAGGGCGATGGTGAAGTAGCAGCCGATCAGGATCCACGGCGTGCCGACCATGGCCAGCGGGCCGCTGCCGTACAGTTGCAGCAGGCCCACCGACGACACCACCGGCGGCACCGCGAAGGGCAGCAGGATCAGCACGTTCATCAACCCGTCCAGGCGCGGAAAGTGGTAATGCACCACGAACAGCAGCGGCAGGATCAGCACCACCGACAGCAGCAGCGCGCCCACGCACACCAGCAAAGACTGGCCGAAGGCCGCCAGAAAACGCGGATCGCTCCACAACGCCACATACCATTTGAACGTCAGCCCGCTAGGCAGCAGGCTCGCCGACCAGCTGGTGGCCAGGGAGTACAGCAGCGTGCCGGCCAGCGGCAGCAGCAGCAGGGTGAACAGCAGGTACACCACCGCGCGGTGGTACAGCCCGCCCTTGCCAGGTTCAGCGCGCATGGTAGCTCCTGCGTAACAGCCATTGATGGGCCACCGTGACCACCGTCATCAGGCCCACCAGCACCATCGCAAGGGCACTGGCCAGGTTCGGGTCCAGGCTGATGTCGCCGGCCACCAGCGCGGCGATGCGGATCGGCAGCACGTTGAAGTTGCCGGTGGTCAGCGCGTACACCGTGGCGTAGGCGCCCAGGGCGTTGGCCAGCAGGATCACGAAGGTGCCGAGCAGCGCCGGGGTCAGTATCGGCAGACCGATGTGGCGCCAGTACTGCCAGCCGTTGGCGCCGAGCAGGGCGGCCGCTTCGCGCCAGTCCTCGCGCAGGGCGTCGAAGGCCGGGTAGAGCAGCAGCACGCCCAAGGGAATCTGGAAGTAGGTGTACACCAGGATCAACCCGGTCTTGGAATAGATGCTGAAGTCGTCCAGCAGGCCGATCTGCTTGAGCAACAGGGTCAACGCGCCATTGAAGCCGAGCAGGATGACGAAGGCGAAGGCCAGGGGCACGCCGGAGAAATTGCTGGTCATGTTGGCGAAGGCGCTGACGAAGTCGCGCAGGCGCGAGTCGACCTGGCGCAGCGAATAAGCGCCCAGCACCGCGACGATCAGGCCGAACACGCTCGACCAGAGGCTGATCTCCAGGCTGCGCTGCAGCGCTTGCAGGTAGAACTTGGAGCTGAACACCTTGCCGAAGTTGTCCAGCCCCCAACCGGCTTCGCCATGCAGGCTGTTGAGCGCCACCCAGGCCAGCGGCGCGATCTGGAACACCACGAAGAACACCGCGAACGGCAGCAGGCAGAGCAGCGCGAGGTAGCGCCCCGACGGCCGCGCGCTCATCGCGACAGCTCCCGGCGCACTGGCGAGTCATGCGTCGCGCCGAGCCTGTTGCGGGCGAGGTCGCATGGCGATGAGCGCGCATACGCCAAGGGGTGGTGGACGCGGCCGGCTTCGACGTAGCCGTGCAGATGGCCCGTGGCATGCCGGGCGACCTGGCCGTTGAGGCCGTCGAGCAGGACCAGGATGACGTTGTGTTTCATGCGCGGCTCCGAACCAGGGCGGGCCGGAGGTGCCCGCGAGGCGCCTCCGGGGTCAGGCGGGTGTCACTCCATTTCGACGATGACCTGCTCCTGCCATTTCTGCGGCAGCGCCTTGGAGGTGCGCTCCCAGGCTTCGGCGTTCTTGATCGGTTGCGCAGGCGCGTACTGCTCGTTGGGCAGCAGTTTGGCCTGCACGTCCTCGGGCAGTTTCAAGTGCTCGGCGCGGATGGGGCGGGCGTGGCCACGTGCCAGGTTGGTCTGGCCGGCGTCGCTGAAGATGTACTCGCGCGCAAGCTTGGCGGCGTTGGGGTTTTTCGCGTACTTGTTGATGATCGTGGTGTAACCCGACGTGATCGACCCGTCGGCTGGAATCAGCACTTCGAAACGCTTGGGGTCGATCTGGTCGCGGTAGCTCAGGCCGTTGAAGTCCCATACCACGCCGACTTCCACCTCGCCCTTTTCCAGGGTCTGGATGGTCGGGTTGGCCAGCGACAGGCGCTTCTGCTGGGCCAGCTTGGTGAACAGTTGCAGGCCAGGCTCGACGTTGCTCTCGTCGCCCTTGTAGGCGATGGCGGCGGCCAGCACGCCGTTGGCGGCCTGGGCTGCGGTGCCGACGTCACCGATGGCGACCTTGTAGGTGCCCTTTTCCAGGTCGTGCCAGGTGGTGGGGCGCTGGTCTTCCTTGACCAGATCCTTGTTGATGATGAACGCGATGGTGCCGGTGTAGGCCAGCGCCCAGTGGCCGTCCTGGTCCTTGGCCCAGGTCGGGATCTGCTCCCAAGTGGTCGGTTTGTAGGGCTGGGTCACGCCCTTGGCCAGGGCGATGGGGCCGAAGGCTGCGCCCACGTCGCCGATGTCGGCGCTGGCGTTGTCCTTCTCGGCGTCGAACTTGGCGATCTCCTGGGCCGAGCTCATGTCGGTGTCGCTGTGCTTGAGGCCGTACTTCTGCGCCAGGTCGTCCCAGGTGCCTTTCCAGTTGGCCCAGGCATCGGGCATGCCCACGCTGTTGAGAGCGCCTTCCTTGCGGGCGGCATCTTCCAGGGTTTTCAGGTCGGTGTCCGCGGCCATCGCCGAGGTGCACAGGGCGATGCTCGCGCCCAGCAGTGAGGCCATGAAGAACTGTTTCATCCGAAGCTCCTTGGGTGGATGCGGTGCATTCAATGTCGAAGGAAAGCGTGCTTGCGAACAGATTGGTCTAGGTCAGCAACTCTCGGGCCAAAGTAGGCCCTCTGCGTGACAGTTTGATGTAGCGGGGCAGCGAACTGCGCGGGCGGTCGCCCTGGAACTCAAGCTTAGACTACGCTGTGGCGTCGCAACGCCGGGCAACGAGGCGTGCAGGTAACCCCTGTCACAGCTTGTTCATGGCCGCTGCCTAGGCTGACAGGATTCGCCAGCGGCCCTGTCTGGGTGCTGGACTAGTCCAGGAAGGTAACTTGTGATGCAGCCATCGCAACCGCGCGCGGTAACAGCCATCTGCCACGCCCTGCAGGAGCAGATCGAACAGGGCCTGCTGGCGGCGAGCGAGCAGTTGCCGGGCGAGCGTCGCTTGAGCGAAGTGTTCGCCACCACCCGCATCACCCTGCGCGAGGCGCTGGTGCAACTGGAGGCCAAGGGGTTGATCTATCGGGAAGAGCGGCGCGGTTGGTTCGTCGCCCCGCCGCGGCTGACCTACGACCTGATCGAGCGCAGCCACTTCCACGCCATGGTGCAAGGGCAGGGGCGCAGCCCGGCCACCGAACTGTTGTCGGCTTGCCTGCAACCGGCCTCGGCTGCGATCTGCGCGCGCCTGCAACTGCCGCCGCTGTCGAGCGTCGTGCGTATCTGCAGGTTGCGGCGCATCGACGGGCGCGCGGTGCTGTATGCCGAGCACTATCTCAATCCGCAGTATTTTCCGGGCATTCTCGCGCTCGACCTGAGCCAGTCGCTGACCTGGCTGTATGCGTGCACATACGGCATCCACTATGGCCACGTGGACTTCGAGATCCTGCCCACGGCCTTGCCGGCTGCCGCAGCCAGTGCCTTGCGCGTGTCGGGCGGCAGCGCCGGTCTACAGGTCGTGCGCAGCAACAGCGATCAGCATGGCCGGCTGATCGATTGCGACCTGGAGTATTGGCGGCACGACGCCATCCGCCTGCGCGCCCACGTCACTCCGTGACCGGCGCCTGGGGCTGCGCCTGCCCGCCGCCGGCCGTGACCACCTGCACCGACAGGCGCGGCGTGGCCAGGTCCAGGCCCTGTTCGTCGAGCTCGCGCTTGAGCGCCAGGTTGAACGCCCGCGACACTTCCCACTGCTTGATCGGCGCCGTCTTGAAACGCGCGCGCAAGATGGCCGAGCCCGACTCGAAGCTTTCCACGCCCTGGAACTCCAGCGGCGACCAGATGTTGCGGCGCATCAGCGGGTCGTTGCGCATCTTCTGCCCCACTTCGCGGATCAGCGTCAGGGCCGTGTCGATGCTCATGCTGTGCGGCACGGCGATACGGAAGATGGCGTAGCCGAACTCGCGCGAGTAGTTCTTGATGCTCTTGATTTCGCTGAACGGGATGGTGTGCACGATGCCGTCGATGTCGCGCAGGCGCACGGTACGGATGGTCAGCCCTTCGACGGTACCGAGGTGGCCGCCGACGTCGACGTAGTCGTCGATGGCCAGCGAGTCCTCGATGATGATGAACAGGCCCGTGATCAGGTCGGCCACCAGCGACTGCGCACCGAAACCGATGGCCAGACCGATCACACCGGCACCGGCCAGCAGCGGCGTGACGTTCATGCCCATGTTGGCCAGGGCCACGATCAAGGCGATGATGGCGATGGCCACGAACAGCACGTTGCGGATCAACGGCATCATAGTCTGCGCGCGGGCGTTGGCCAGGCCTCGCCGCGAACGAATCAGGGCGTGGTGCACGGCGGTGTCGGCCAGAATCCACACCAGCCAGGCGACGATCAGCGTGGTGACCAGACCCAGCAGGCGCATGCTGATGTCGTGGCCTTCGCCGTCGGCGAAGCGCAGCATGGACAAACCCCACACGCGCAGGCCCAGCTCGATGAACACCAGCCAGATGAACAGGTGCGCCAGGGCGTAGCCGAAGCTCATCAGGCGTTCGGCATACACCGCGTGGCGTCGCTGCTTGAGCGCCGACTTGGCGGCGTGCCGGCGCACCAGCCCGTTGAGCACCATGCACACCACCAGCAGCACGGTGCACACCAGCGACTGGCGCAGGGCCGTGCTGGTGTCGCCTGCCGAGACGAAGGTGGCGAACAGCGAAACGCCCACCAGCACCAGTGCCGGCAAGTACCAGAAGCTGCCGAGGATTTCGATGGTGTCGCTCAGCGTACGGCGGGTCAGGCGACGCGACAGCGGCTGGTTGCGGATCAGGTGGGCGATGGGCCGGCGGAAGCGCAGGATGAACAGCCCCGTGCACAGCGCCGCCAGGACGTTGGCGAGCGTGGCGACGGTGTGCGCCAGGTGCGTGCCCAGGGCGGTGGTCAGACGTGGATCGCTCATCGCCTCGCCGAAGGCGGCGAAGCTGCCGATCAACCACAAGGGGTTGAAGGCGCGGTGGCGCAGGATGTGCAACGCGCGGTGGCGGTGCGGGCCGTCGAGCAGGGAAAAGGCAATCACACAGATGGCCGAGAAACAGGTGCCGACCACCAGGGCGTAGGCCAGCACCATGGCCAGCGATTTACCTATCGAAGAGGGCAGCACCAGGCTCAGGTAGACCGTGAAGATCAGCGCCACCAACCAGGGGCCGAGCTTGCGCAGGGCAAAGCGCACCAGATCCCAGGTGCGCGGGTGTTGCGGCAACTCTTCGCTCAGGCCGAAACGCAGCCGTACCCGGTGGCTGACCCAGTTGAAGGCGTAGGCCAACAGGCTCCACAGGGCGATCACGGCCGCGAAACCGAACAGGATGGCCGGCCATTGCTGCATCGGCACCACGCGCTCGACCAGTTCCGCCTTGGCTTGCTCGAACTCCAGGGACCAGCGCAGGAACGGGCTGGCCTCGCCGCTGAACTGCGCTTCGAAATCGTGCAGGGCACCGGTGATCAGGCCCAGCACCCCTTGTTCGACGGTGGGCTGCGAGTGGCGTGTGGCGTCGCGCAGTTTCTTCAGGTCGGTCAGCAGCTTGGCGCGCTGCTGGTCGTTCTCGAGGTTCTTGATCACCTCGTCGAGCGACTTGCCCAGCGGCTCGCTGGCTTCGGGCTGCTGCGAGCCGCTGTTGCCGCTGCCCAACAGACCGGGCAATCCGGCCGCCTGGGCCGGGACGACGAACAGCATCAGCAGCAAGGTCAGGCAACGCAGGAAAACTGGCACGGAAAATCCTACCTGGGGTCAGAACGGGGCAGGGCACTCGAAGCTCAAGCGCTCGCCGCTTCGCGGGTGGGTGAAGCGCAGCAGGCTGGCGTGCAGGCACAGGCGCTCATGGGCGGCCAGTGCTTCGGGGTTGGCGTACAGCCGGTCGCCCAGCAACGGATGGCCGATCGACAACATGTGCACGCGCAGCTGGTGCGAACGGCCGGTGATGGGCGTCAGCTCGACGCGGCAATGATCGGCATGGCGCTCCAGCACGCGCCAGAAGGTGAGGGCGTGCTTGCCTTGCTCGTGGTCCACGACGTGGCGCGGTTTGGTCGGTGGGTCGTAGCGCAGCGGCAGGTCGATGCTGCCGCTGTCCAGCGTCGGCTGGCCCCAGCACAGCGCGGTGTAGGCCTTCTCCGTTTCACGGTCGTGGAACTGCCGCGACAGTTCGCGGTGGCTGTCGGCATCGCGGGCCAGCAGGATGATGCCGGAGGTTTCCCAGTCCAGCCGATGCACGATCAATGCGTCGGGGTAGCCGTTTTCCTGCAGGCGGGTGATCAGGCAATCCTTGTTGTCGTCGGCGCGACCGGGCACCGACAGCAGCAGGGTGGGTTTGTTGATCACCAGGACGGCGGCGTCTTCGTGGAGGATCTGGACGTTCGACAGCGGCATTGCGGGCTCTCGGCAGAGGCCAACGGGCGTTGGCAGAGGGCGGAAACGGAAGGGGAGCGGCGCGGCGTCTCCCCGGTCAGCTCGCCACTATACCCGTTATGGGACGGCCCGTATGGGACGACCCGTATGGGACGACCCGTATGGGGCCATGGCTACTGCCGGGGCGACGCCGGGCCGCTCCCCTCGAGGTGCGATCAGCGTTCGGGCAGGGTGATGTTGAGTTCGAGAATCGAACAGTTGCCCTGGTTCTCCAGAGCCACCTGCACATCGTCGCTGCCGATGTTGACGTATTTGCGGATCACCTCGACCAGCTCTTGTTGCAAGGCTGGCAGGTAGTCCGGGGTACTGCGCTGACCGCGCTCGTGCGCCACGATGATCTGTAGACGCTCTTTCGCTACCGACGCGCTGGTGGTTTTCTGCCTGCCACGAAAGAAGTCAAAAAGGTTCATGGTTTATTTGCCTCCGAACAGACGCGCGAAGAATCCCTGCTTCGGCGCTTCGATGAACCTCAAAGGCTTTTCTTTGCCAAGGAGACGGTCGACAGTATCGCTGTAAGCCTGGCCGGCATCGCTCTGGTCGTCGAGGATGACCGGACTGCCGCTGTTGGAAGCCTTGAGCACGGCCTGGGACTCAGGAATTACACCTTTGAGTTTTATCGAGAGGATTTCCTCGACGTCGGCCACGCTGAGCATCTCGCCCTTCTCCACGCGCTCCGGATGGTAGCGGGTGATCAGCAAGTGTTCCTTGATCGGCTCTTCGCCGTTTTCCGAGCGCCGCGATTTGCTCGAAAGCAGTCCTAACATGCGGTCGGAGTCGCGCACCGAAGAGACTTCAGGGTTGGTCACCACGATAGCTTCGTCAGCGAAGTACATCGCCAGATGCGCACCCTTTTCGATGCCGGCGGGTGAGTCGCAGATCACGTAGTCGAAGGTTTCTTTCAACTCGTTGAGCACACGCTCGACGCCTTCCTGGGTCAGGGCATCCTTGTCGCGGGTCTGACTCGCGGCGAGGATGAACAGGTTTTCAAGGCGTTTGTCCTTGATCAGTGCCTGCTGCAGGTTGGCCTCATTGTTGACCACATTGACGAAGTCATACACCACGCGGCGCTCGCAGCCCATGATCAGGTCGAGGTTGCGCAGGCCGACGTCGAAGTCGACGATGACGGTCTTGTGTCCACGCATCGCGAGGCCGGTACCGATGGCGGCGCTGGTGGTGGTCTTCCCCACACCCCCTTTGCCGGAAGTCACCACGATAATTTTGGACAAGGTATCTCACCTCTAAATGAAGGGGACAGGGGTCCCGGCAAATACAGAAAATGGCAACGATGAATAAGTTGCTATATAGGGTGTTCGTTAAAATGCGGGCAAGTATCGATCAAAGACGGGTGATGTTCAACACATCTCCACTGAGGCTGACTTGCACGCCCGAACCCCACAGAGGATCGCGGCGCAAGTCTTCGGAAACGCGGTATTGACCGGCGATGGAAACCATCTCGGCGGTCATCTGCTGGCAGAAGATACGGGCGCGGGTATTGCCTTTGATGCCGGCCAACGCCCGGCCGCGCATGGCGCCGTACACATGGATGTTGCCATCGGCGAGAAGTTCCGCACCCGGACTGACCGAGGTGGTGACCACCAGGTCGCCGCCCTGGGCATAGATCTGCTGACCGCCCCGTACGGGCGCGGTGATGATGCGCGTGGCGCGTATTTCAGGTTCCAGCGTCACGACCACGGGTGGCGGTTCGGGTTTCTTCACTTCCGGTTCCGGCTCGATCGGCCGTTCGCGGGCGCCCGAAGGCGGCAGCACCGGCAGGTCGATGGCGATGGCCGCAGCGATGTCTTCGATGCGGTTGGCGCGCAGGGCCAGGGTGCGCAGGCCGTGGTGGCGGCAGATGCGCATCAGGGCCGGCAGGTCGAGCGGGCCGGCGTTGGCGGGCAACTTGTCCAGCGCCAACACCAGTGGCGTGTTGCTGAAGAAGTTCGGCGCCAAGGCCACTTTCGCCGCCAATTGCCGGTCGAGTGCATCCAGGTCGTTGCGCGCCAGTTCCAGCACGGTGATGGCCAGCATGCTGCCCTTTAGCTGGAAGGCGGCGGAGGTGTCGGGGGTCTGGTTCAGGCTCATGGTCTGCATAGACGGCTTGTTACGGAAAAAGTGCCCTGACTTATAGCGAGAAACCGCGATGGGCCGCAACCGGTGGCAAAGGTTGTAGAATGCCCGGCCTTCGTCTTGCCGGAAGCTGTAATGGATCGTCCGCGTTTTCGTACCGCATTTCTTCATCCCAGGTTCTGGGCTTTGTGGCTGGGTCTTGGCGTGCTGTGGCTGGTCGTGCAGTTGCCCTATGGGGCGCTACTGGCTATCGGCCGGGCGCTGGGCGCGGTCATGTACCGCGTGGCCGGCGAGCGTCGGCGCATCGCCGCGCGCAACCTGGAGCTGTGCTTTCCACAGTATTCGAACGACGAGCGGCAGCGCCTGCTCAAGGAAAATTTCGCCTCCACCGGCATCGCCTTCTTCGAAATGGCCATGAGCTGGTGGTGGCCCAAGGCGCGCCTGGCCAGACTTGCGCACATCGAGGGTCTGGAACATCTGCAGGCGGCGCAGCGCGACGGCCAGGGCGCGATCCTCATGGCCGTACATTTCACCACCCTGGAAATCGGCGCCGCCTTGCTGGGCCAGGAGCACACCATCGACGGCATGTACCGCGAGCATGGCAACCCGGTGTTCGATTTCATCCAGCGCAGCGGCCGCGAGCGGCATAACCTCGATTCGCTGGCAGTGGAGCGCGAAGACGTACGCGGCATGCTCAAGCTGCTGCGTGCCGGGCGTGCCATCTGGTATGCCCCCGACCAGGACTACGGCACCAAGCAGAGTCTGTTCGTGCCGTTGTTCGGGATTCCTGCCGCCACGGTCACCGCCACCACCAAATTCGCACGTCTGGGCAAGGCGCGGGTGATTCCCTTCACCCAGCGGCGTCTGGCCGATGGCAGTGGCTATCGATTGGTGGTGCACCCGCCGCTGGCGGATTTCCCGGGAGAAAGCGAAGAGGCCGATTGCCTGCGCATCAACCAGTGGGTGGAAGGCGTGCTGCGCGAATGCCCGGAGCAATACCTGTGGGCGCACCGGCGCTTCAAGTCGCGACCACAAGGGGCGGCGCCGTTGTACGAGAAACGCAAGAAACGCTGAGCGTCCAGGGCGCGATGCAGGACCCGCATCGGCAGAAGAGAGGTGGCCTGCTGGCCAGATACCGGGGAGCGCATCGCGCTCCCCGGTCTGCTTTGGGGCGGGTTATTCGGCGATCTGCAGTTTGCGCGATTGGGTGTACACGTAGCGCACCTTCTCGTATTCGAACGGCGAATTGAGCTGGCCGTAGCGGAAGTTGGTGTTGTAGCGCCTGTCCACCGCGCGCAGCGCGAAGATCTCCGGATGGCGGCTGGATTCCTCGGGCACGTTCATGTAGTTGATCGACTGCTCGCCGGCGTAGTCGACCACCAGCCCCGTGGTGTCGCGCAGGTTGGACGGGCCGAAGATCGGCAACATGATGTAAGGCCCATCGTGCACGCCATAGAAGCCCAAGGTCTGGCCGAAGTCTTCGCTCTGGCGCGGCAGGCCCATCTTGGTCGCCGGGTCCCACAGGCCGCCCACACCGATGATGGTGTTGAACATCAATCGCGCGGTGATCTGCCCGGCGCGCTCGCCCTTGAGCTGCAGTACGCTGTTGAACAGGTTCGACACATCGCCCAGGTTGTTGAAGAAATTGGTCACGCCGGTGCGCACGAAGTGCGGCGTCACGTAGCGGTAGCCATCCACGGCCGGCAACAGCACCCACTGGTCGAAACGGTAGTTGAAGTGGTAGATGCGCCGGTTGATCGATTCCAGCGGGTCGTAGATGTTCAGCGCCGTCAGGGTCGAGCGCTCGAACTCGCGCTGGTTCAGGCCGGGGTTGAACTTGAGCTCGCTCAGCGGGTTGAGAAAACCGTCCGGGCCGGGCGTGAGCACGTGCTGCGGCGTATCGAGCACATCGGCCTCGACCACGCTGGTGCGTGGCGCGACTTCGGCGGCCTGGACGGAGCTGGCGAGCAGCAGGGCAGTGACGATCAGCAGTCGATTAACCACGGAAGAACTCCAGCATGGCGTCGCTGTTGACGCGGTAGTTGAGGTTGCCGCAATGGCCGCCGTGCGGATAGAGGGTCAGGCGGTCGCCGAAGACCTTGCGCAGGAAGCCGATGTCGCCTGGGCCGAGGATGACGTCGTCGGCATTGTGCATCACCGCCACTTTCGGCGTGTTGTGCAGGTAGTCGGCCAGTGCGTACAGGCTCACCTGGTCGACCAGCTGCGGCAGGCTGTTGCCATCGCTGCGGGCGCGCCACATGGGAATCACCTGCTCGTTGAGGTAGCACTCGAAGTCGCATTGCAACGCGCGTTTGAAGAACGGCGTCAGGCTGGTGCCTTCGGTGATCGGGTACTTGGGCGGAATGATCAGGCCGCGGCGGTTGATCAGGTCGGAGGTGAAGGCGATGTCGGCCGCCGAGAAGCGGAACGAGGTGCCGATCAGCATGGCCATCTGTTCGTTGGACAGGTGCTGGCGCGAGTTCTGGAAGTCGTAGAGCAGCGCCTCGTTGAGGTCGACGAAGCCTTTCTCCTGGAAGTAGCGGGTGAGCTTTTCCAGCATCAGTTCGTAGAAGGTGGTGCTGCGGTCGATGCCTTTGACGCGGGTCTGCACCAGCTTGTCGAGGTTGTTGACCGAGGTGAGCAAGTTGACCGGCGGGTTGAGCAGCAGCACTTTCTTGAAATTGAAGCTGCGCCGGGTTTCGTCCAGACGGCTGACGAAGGCCGCGTCCAGGGCACCGAGGCTGTAGCCGGTGAGGTTGAAGCTGGTCACCGGCAGGCGTGGATGCTGGGCACGCACCGCCTGCATCACACGGTACAGGTCTTCGGCGTCTTCCTGGCTGACGCCGGGGGTGGCGAAGCGCGAGGCGGCGCTCATGAAGTCCCAGCTGGTGGGCGAAGACAGCTGCACCACGTGGTAGCCGGCCTGGTAGTAAAGCTTTTTCAGGTATTCGTTGATGCTCGAGTAATAGGGTGCACCCGTGCCGGCGATGATGAAGATCAGCGGCGCCGCGTGGTCCTGGCGGGCGATACGGTACTTGAGTTTTTTCACCGACCAGAAGTTGTCGGGCAGGGTGAAGGCGCGCTCGGGGCGCAGGTTGAGGCTGTAGTCCTTCTGATCGATGTCCTCGTCGCTGGGCAGCGTTGGACGGTCTTCAGGCGGCGTGGTGGCGATGGTCGCCTCGAAAGGGTTGGTCAGCGGATAGCCATAGCTGGCCGCGTCTATGTCCCGCGCCGAGGCGGCCGCAGCCAGGAGCGAGCCGCACAGCAAGGCGGCGAGGCGCAATGATCGAAGCATCAGGGGTTCCCCAGGAAGAGCAGCAAGACGGTACGTGCAGTAGGACAGTCGTGCCATGAGCAAAGTTGCCGAGGGGCGCTACTGTTTATTGCGCCGCTTATTGCCGTGAAGGCCGTTGCGCCGACCATTGACGCGGCGGTGGCTATTTTAGGGCAATATGGGCCGCCTGCCGCTGGCCGTATTTGTAGCGATTATGTAAACCGGCCTCGTTTCCCTGGTGATTCTCTGGAGCGCTGCATGTCACGTGGCACCTTGCTGGTAAGCGTCGTGTTGGCCTTGGGCGCGCTGTTGGCGGCCAGCTACGGTGTGCGCTACGCGCTGATGGAGGACGCGCGCTGGGTCGGCGCCTGCACCGGCGGTGCCGGGCCTTGGCAGTGCCAGGTGCGGGCCGGGCTGGGCTTGCTGATCCATTTCAAGGCGATCGCCGGTGCAGCGCTGGCCTTCGCGCTGCTGGCGCAGGTGCTGGGCGGTCGCAGCGGGCGCGTGTCGGCGCTGCTGGCGTTGCTCTTCGGCGTGCCGGCGCTGGTGCTGTACAGCGCCAGCCTGGCGGTGTTCGCCGTGGTCCTGGGCGGCCTACGCCTGGTGCGCGGGCGCGCCTGAAACCGGCAGCCTGGCACTGTGTTGCAGGCCGCGACGCCGACAGCGCAGCAGTGCCACGGCCATCGCCAGGCTCACCCCGGCCCAGCCCCAGGCCTGGGCGCTGTGCAGGCCCTCCTGGTACAACTGCGGCAGTATGCCCAGGCCGACGATGGCTGCCAGCAAAGCGCATTCGCGTGGCGACGCGGCCAGCGGGCGCAGCAGCAGGACCAGCGCCGGCAGTGCCAACGCGGCCGTCGGGAAACTGCGGTAGCGCGGCTCGAACACCATCTCCAGCATGCTCACCGCCGCAGCGAAACCTGCCGCCAGCACCAGCCAGCGGCCCATGCCCTGCAACCGTGCGAACAGCGTCGCACGCCAGCCATGGCGCTGACTCAAGGCCAGCGCAGCGTGCACCGTCAGCACCGCGCTGAGCAGCGCCAGCGACACGGCCCACACCCACTCACCGGCAAACCGCGCGTGGGTGCGTGTGAGTTCGCCCCACAGGCCCAGGCTGCCTGCGCCGAACGCCGCCAGCAGCGGCAGGCCCAGCGCTGCCCTCCAGTCGCGCGGACGTCCGGCGATCAGCAAGGTCGCCAGCATCAGTACGCCGCTGGCCAGCCACCATTGCGGCCACAAGGCCAGGTTGCTCACCGGCCCTTCGAGCACGCCCTTGTCCTGGCGGTCGGCGTCGTACAAGCCCCAGTACCCGCCCACCGCGCCCTCGCTCGCGCGTTTCCACGGTTGGTCGAAGGCTTCGATGAGGTTGTAGCGCCAGCCGCCGGCCTCGGCCTGCGCGACAAAGCCACGCACGAATCGCGCTTCATTGACCCGGCTGGGCAGGGCGGTCTCGCGCTGGCGCCCTTCGCTGGGCCAGCCGGTCTCGCCGATCAGGATGGGCTTGGGCGCGAACTGCTCGACGAAGCGCTGGTGGATGCGGGCGACGTGCCGCAGCGCGTCGTCGATGTCGCGTGGCTGGTCTTCCCAATAAGGCAGCAGGTGGAGGGTGAGAAAATCCACCGCCGGGGCGATCTGCGGATGCTGCAACCAGAACTCCCAGACATCGGCATAGGTCACCGGCACCGACACCTCGCGTTTGACCTGGCCGATCAGATCGGCCAGGGCGCTGCCGGTGATCTCCTTGCGCAGCAGCGCCTCGTTGCCGACGATCACCGCCGTGACCACATAGGGGTTGGCGTTGGCCGCTTCGATCAACAGCCGCACCTCGCGGGCGGTGTCGACCGGGTTGGCATTGACCCAGGCGCCGAGCATCACCTTCAGGCCGTGTTTGCGCGCCAATGCGGGAATTGCCTGCAAACCGGTCATGGAATAGGTGCGGATGCACTCGAATCGCTCAGCCAGCAGCGCCAGGTCGGCGTCCATGCGCGCGGGGCGCAACTGGAACGGCTGGTCGAACGGCGATTGGTCCTTGTCGAACGGCGTGTAGGAAGCGCATTGCAGCTTGTGCGTCGGCCCTGCCGCATCGGCCAGCACCGCCGGCTGGCCCAGGCCGTGCCACGCGGCGCCCAGGCCCAGCAGGACGAGCATGCAGACGAGCGCATAGAGCGGCATGGGCAAACGGGCAGGGCTGGGCATCGGGCGGTCCATCGTCGAAAGCGGGGCGGGTGGCATGACGGCGAAGGCAGGTGGGCGCTGCACACGAGGTGCTTACCGACGCAGGCTTGACCTTTGGCCAAGTGATAGTAGCCCGTCGTCGAGCCTTTGCCATGCAAGGATCGCGCAGGGCCGCGTAAGCGAATGGCGCTAATGGCCAAGTGCTGTCGCTGAGGACGTGTTGAGGGTCGCAGCTGGAGCAGGTCGACCCGCCACAGCGGTTGATGATGAACCCTCAAACAAGACCTGACGCGGGGATGCTTTGATGAAGATGCGACGTTTGCTGGGTGTGGGTTCGGCCCTGGTACTGGCCATGGGTGCTACGCACGCGATGGCCAAGGAAGTGAGCATCGGTTACGTGGACGGGTGGGCCGACAGCGTCGCCACCACCAACGTGGCCGCCGAAGTGATCAAGCAGAAGCTGGGCTATGACGTCAAACTCCAGGCAGTCGCCACGGGGATCATGTGGCAGGGCGTGGCCACCGGCAAGCTCGACGCGATGCTGTCGGCCTGGCTGCCGGTGACCCACGGCGATTACTGGGCCAAGAACAAGGACAAAGTGGTCGACTACGGCGCCAACTTCAAGGACGCCAAGATCGGCCTGATCGTCCCCGACTACGTCAAGGCCAACAGCATCGCCGACCTCAAGACCGACGAGAGCTTCAAGCAGAAGATCGTCGGCATCGACGCCGGTGCCGGTGTGATGATCAAGGCCGAACAGGCGATCAAGGACTACGACCTGACCGGTTACAAGCTCCAGGCCAGCTCCGGCGCCGCCATGACTTCCGAGCTGGGCCGCGCCTACGCCAAGAAGGATTCCATCGCCGTCACCGGTTGGGTGCCGCACTGGATGTTCGCCAAGTGGAAACTCAAGTTCCTCGAAGACCCCAAAGGCGTGTTCGGCGAAGCCGAAACCGTCAACAGCATCGGCAGCAAGCAACTGGCGAGCAAGGCGCCGGAAGTGGCCGAATTCCTCAAGAACTTCTCTTGGCAGTCCAAGGACGAGATCGGCGAAGTCATGCTGGCCATCCAAGAGGGCGCCAAGCCCGAAGCCGCCGCCAAGGACTGGGTCGCCAAACACCCTGAGCGCGTGAAGGAATGGACCGGCAAGTGATCCTCACCGTGTAGAGCAAGGGGCTGGTCGGCGCAGTGGCCAGCCTCTTCAGGCGTCGAGCGCGTCACCGAAGACCGCGCGCAAATGCGCCCGGTAACTGTCGAATGCGGCGATCGCCCCCTTCACTGCCTGCGCGTCCCCTGCCTCTGACAACACCTGCCCATCGACCTGTTCGACGAACGCACGCCAGTGCAAGGCGCGGCCTTGCGGGTGCGGCGCGAGATGGCGAGCACCAAACGCCGCGTCGAGCCCCAACTGTTGGGTCTGCTTGAACAGGAACGCCGCGCCCAGGTTCGAGCCTTCGCTGCAATACAGCCAGCCCAGCGCCTCGGGCGCCTCCACGACAACCTGCGCCGGCACGGACGGCAGGCTCAGGCCCAGATCGTTCATGTCTGCCTGTACGGCGTTGAAGCGCGACAACTGCGCCAGCCCCGGCAGCCAGCGGTTGAGGGTCGTGTCCTGGTACAACCCCACTAGACTGCCGTGAAAGCCATATTGCAGACGCAGGAAGCGCGCATAGCGTTCGCGGTCGGCGAACGGCCGCGCCGCCATCACCAAGGCATCGACGGTGTCGTGGTCACGGCTGCTGGCCAGTTTCAGGCGCTGGCAACGGCCTTGGGGGGCAGGCGAAGAGGGCATCGAAGGCATCCGTAGGCGAGAGCGAGTGCGGGCGGTAGCGCAGGCAGTTGACTGTCCATGGCGCGTTTCGATCCGCTCGGGCTGTGTTCTGACGGCCATCGTTGCACGGCGGTCACTGGGCGCTGCGGGAATCTTGACCGGGCTATGCGGTCTGGGCTGTGAACGTCACCGGGTTCAGACAGCGGCGGGGCGATTGCCCCAAGCCGGGCACGACGGTGATATTCTTCCACCCCACGCGGCCATGCGCGTCGCCCCTATGGACAGCAACCGGTTCTATTCATGAAGAAATCAGTAGGCATTCTCTGCGGTCTGGCCGTCGCCATCGCCGCCGTCACCGTCGCCGGCGCCTGGTACACCGGCAAACAGCTCCCCGCCGAGCTGGAGCGCTCGATCGCGCGCACCAACACCGAGTTCAAGAACGCTGCGGCCGGTACCGGCGGCACTTTGACCGCCGAGCTGGTCTCGCTCGATCGCCACTTCTTCAGCAGTGACGCGCGCTACCGCATCAGTGCCAAGAACCTGTGGCTGGGCGGGCAGAGCGAGCCGATCAATTTCGACGTGGCGATCGACGACCACATCGAGCATGGGCCATTCCCCTGGTCGCGGGTCAAGTCGTTCAAACTGCTGCCGGTCATGGCGGTCAGCAACAGCGCCCTGGTCAAGGACGAACAGACCGCCGCCCTGTTCGACGCCGCCGGCGGCCAGTCGCCGCTGACCGGACAGGTCAGCCTGGGCTACGGCGGTGGCATCGACAGCCTGCTGCACGCGGCGCCGATGAAAGTCGCCCAGGACGACGGCGGCAGTGTCGATTTCTCCGGCATGCGCCTGCAGGTCGAAGGCGACCGCGATGGTAATGCTGTGAAGATCCACGGCACCGCCGACCGTCTGCAGGTCAAGATCGTGGGCGACCGCCCGCCGGCGACCCTGGTGTTCGACGGCTTCAAGATCGGCGGCGACCTGACCAAGACCGACCACGAGATGGTCTACGTCGGCAAGCTCGACCTGTTCCTGTCGCAGTTGCAGGCCACCCTGGGGCCGAAGCAGGACGTGCTGCTGCTCAAAGGGCTGGAGCAGAACAACCTCTACAGCCTGGAAGGCAAGGACCGCCTGGGCGGGCGTCTGGAGTACAAGGTTTCGGACATCACCTACGCCGACCGCGCCGTCGGCAGCGGGCAGATGGTGTTCAACTTCCGCTCCGTCGACATCCCGGCCATGCGCGCGCTGACCGAGTGGTACCAGACCAAGCTGCCGCAGGTGCAGCAGGCCGCTGCCGAAGGGCAGCCAGTGCCGTCGTTCGAGATGACCGACGCCGAGCGTGCCCAGGTCCAGGCCAACCTGCAGAAGCTGCTGGCCGCCAAGCCCCGGGCCGAGATCGAAGACCTGTCGTTCAAGACGGCCCGTGGCACCAGCCAGTTCAAGTTGGCCATGGACTTCACCAATCCGACCTCCTTCGACCTGCCGCCCGACCAACTGGGCAAGCAACTGGTCGCCTTGGTGGACGGCAAGTTGACCTTGTCCAAGCCCATGGTCGGTGACCTCGCCACCTTGCAGGCATTGCTCGACGGGCAGACTGACGCCCAGGCCATCGCCCAGCAATCGAGCCAGGCCGGCGAGATGCTCGGCGTCATGGCGCTGCAAAGCGGCCTGGCCACGGTGCAGGGCGAAGACGTGGTGTCGTCGCTGCATTACGCCGACGGCACGGTGGACTTCAACGGCAAGAAGATGCCGGTCGAACAGTTCCTCATGATGCTGGCGTCGATGGTGCCGCAACGCTGACGGCCTTCGGCCCTGCCCGGTGCGCGGATAGGGCCGGGCAGCCGTGCGATGGCGCGATGCCCATGGCATCGGAACGGCCCCGCAGCGTTGCTCGACCCACCGCTCGGTGGGTTGCGCAGAGGCCCGATCGGGCCTCTGTCAACCGCACGGACCGGCCGGGTCCAACGGGCTGCAACGCACGCAACAACCCCCCTTTCGCGTCAGCAGAAATATCGCTTTTGCATTGATCCGATTCTCTGTAGCCTTCGGCGTCCATAACAATCCGGGCCCGCAAATGGGCCGTGACGGCGCGCCTCAGCAGCCGTCCGGCACCGCTAGCCGATTTGCCAGGGCCGGGTGCTACTCTCGACTGACGCGCACACGCGCCCGCAGGTCCAGCGATCATGACCCAGATTTCCGAACGTCTCCTGGTTCAAGCCCATCTTGATGCCAAGCAGCCCCAGCCCCTGACGCCCGAGCAGCAGGCCGACCACCGCGCCGCCATCGCCGCCGAGCTCAAGGCGCAGAACGCCGTGCTGGTGGCCCATTTCTATTGCGATCCGGTGATCCAGGCGCTGGCCGAGGAAACCGGCGGCTGCGTGTCCGACTCCTTGGAAATGGCACGCTTCGGCCGCGACCACGATGCCGACACGGTCATCGTCGCCGGGGTGCGTTTCATGGGCGAGACGGCGAAGATTCTCACACCGCACAAGCGCATCCTCATGCCCACCCTGGAAGCGACCTGCTCGCTTGACCTGGGCTGCCCGGTCGAAGCCTTCTCGGCGTTCTGCGACCAGCATCCGGAGCGCACGGTGGTGGTCTACGCCAACACCTCGGCCGCTGTGAAGGCGCGCGCCGACTGGGTGGTGACCTCCAGCTGCGCGCTGGAAATCGTCGAAACCCTGATGGACAACGGCGAAACCATCCTCTGGGGGCCGGACCAGCACCTGGGGCGCTACATCCAGAAGCAGACCGGCGCCGACATGCTGCTGTGGGACGGCGCCTGCATCGTGCACGAGGAGTTCAAATCGCGGCAGTTGGCCGACATGAAGGCGCTGTACCCGGATGCGGCGATCCTGGTGCACCCCGAGTCGCCCGAGTCGGTCATCGACCTCGCCGATGCGGTCGGTTCCACCAGCCAGTTGATCAAGGCCGCGCAGACCCTGCCGAACACGACCTTCATCGTCGCCACCGATCGCGGCATCTTCTACAAGATGCAGCAGCTGTGCCCGGACAAGGTCTTCATCGAAGCGCCCACCGCCGGTAACGGCGCGGCGTGTCGCAGCTGTGCGCATTGCCCGTGGATGGCGATGAACACCCTGGAGCGCACACTCGATTGCCTGCGCACCGGCAGCAACGAGATCAGCGTCGATGCGGCGCTGATTCCGCGCGCGGTGAAACCGTTGCAACGCATGCTCGATTTCACCCAGGCGGCGCGGCTCAAGCTGTCGGGCAACGCTTGAGCGCCAGGGGTCGCGGTAAAGGATAGGGGAGGGCATCGCGGGCGCTGCGTGGGGCTCGCTCGCTGCCGAGGCGGTCTGCCCGAGGCGGCCTGTCCGAGACGATCTGTCCGAGACGATCTGCGGCTATTTCGCACAGAAGATGAGGTCCCGCAGGGCAGCCTCGACCGCCCTCGCGTGGCGCTGAAGCGTTACCCCTCTTAGCGCATCATGTCCTTGACCATCCGCTGCTGCTCCATGATTTCCCGCTGGCGCTGGTCGATCAACGACGCCAGCGGGAAGTTGCTGCCCGCGCGGCGCTTGGCGAAATCCAACTGCTGGATGGCTTGGTCGAAGTCGCCGACCAACGTGAAGTATTCCGCCCGCGCCCGGTGCAAGCCCACGGTGTTACCCGACAGCCCACGTACTTCGGCCACTTCGTACCAGACGTCCGGGTCTTCGGGGCGATCTTTCAACAGACTGTCCAGCACCTTTTCCGCCTCGGCTGGCTTGCCCTGCTTGATCAACAGGTCGGCGCGCACCTGGTTGAGCGGGTAGTTGCCCGGATACAGGCCTTGCAGGCGGTCGATACGCTGCTGGGCGTCGGCCAGGCGGTTGTTGGTGATCTCCAGATCGATCTGCGCCAGGTTGTAGCTGATGTCGTTGGGCGCCTTGGCCAGCAAGGGCTTGAGGTTGGCACGCGCTTCATTGAGCTGCCCACCGCGGATCTGCGCCAGGGCCAGGCCGTAGCGGGCGGCGTCGAGGGTCGGGTCTTCGTCGAGCTGGGCGCGGAAGCGTTTGGCCGCCAGGCCCGGCGTGCCTTCGTAGGTAAGCGCCACGCGCGCGCGGATCAACTGATAGCGCAGGCTGTCTTCGACGCCGCCCTTGGGCGCCTGCTCGGCACGGTTGCGGGTGTCGGCGATCCGCGATTCGGTGACCGGGTGGGTCAGCAGGAACTCCGGCGGCTTGCCGTCGTAACGGTACTGACGCGCCAGACGTTCGAACATGGTGGGCATGTTGCGCGGATCATAGCCGGCCTTTTCCAGGTTGAGGATGCCGATCCGGTCGGCCTCCTGCTCGTTCTGCCGGGAAAAGCGCCGCTGCTCCTGGATGGCGGCGGCCTGACTGCCGGCGATCAGGCCGATGCCGGCATCGCCGCCACCGCCGGCGGCCAGCACGATTCCGGCCAGCAGTGCGGCCATCATCGGCAACTGCATGCGCTGCTGCGCCTCGACGCCGCGGGCGAAGTGGCGCTGCGACAAGTGCGCCAGTTCGTGGGCCAGCACCGAGACGTACTCGCCTTCGGTCTGGGCATTGAGGAACAGCCCACCGTTGACCCCGACGATTCCGCCGGGCGCGGCGAAGGCGTTGAGTTCACGGCTGTCGATGAGGATGAATTCCAGGCGCCGGTCCTGCAACTGGCTGGTCTCGGCCAGGCGATAGACGCTGGTCTCGACGTAGTCCTTGAGCTGCGGGTCGTTGAGCTGCTTGACGTTACCGCGCAACAGGCTTAGCCATGCCCGACCCAGGTCGTGCTCCTGCTTGGGCGAGACGATCGAGGAGCTGGCATCGCCCAGCGACGGCAGGTCGTCGGCATGGCCGGGCACGGCCAGCAGGCAGGCCAGCGCCAGCAGGGTAGGGCGCAGTGGATTCATGGGTGCAGCTCGCGTCGGTAAAAGACGCCTACTGTAGCCGGCTCACACGCCACCGACCAGTGGCGCTATCCTAGCGGCCCCTCTACCCAGCCTGCGGAGCCACCCATGACCGAATCCCTCACCTGCGCCGCCGAAGTCGACGCCAGTGGCCTGAACTGCCCGCTGCCATTGCTCAAGGCAAAAATGGCGCTCAATGGCCTGGACAGCGGCGCGCTGCTCAAGGTGATCGCCACCGATGCGGGCTCGCAACGTGACTTCCACACCTTCGCCCGCCTCTCAGGTCATGCCCTGGTCGACGAGCGCATCGACGGCGGCGTGTACACCTACTGGCTGCGCAAGGCCTGAGCCTCTCAAGGATTTTCAATGTTCAACGTGCTTCGCGGCTGGATCCAGCGTTACTTCTCCGACGAGCAGGCCGTGGTGCTGGCGGTGCTGCTGGTGCTGGCCTTCACCCTGGTCCTGACTCTCGGCGGCATGCTGGCGCCGGTATTGGCGGGGCTGGTGCTGGCGTTTCTGATGCAGGGGCTGGTCAACACCCTGGAGCGCTTCAAGGTGCCGACCCGGGTCGCGGTGGGGGTGGTGTTCACCCTGTTCCTCGGCGCCTTGGCCGCGTTCCTGCTGATTCTGGTGCCGCTGCTCTGGCATCAGTTGATCACCTTGTTCAACGAGCTGCCGGGCATGCTCGGCAAGTGGCAGTCGCTACTGTTGCTGCTGCCCGAGCGCTACCCGCACCTGGTGTCCGACGAGCAGGTGCTGCGCGCCATCGAATCGGTGCGTGGCGAGATCGGCAAGTTCGGACAGTGGGCGCTGACCTTTTCCCTGTCGAGCCTGCCGCTGCTGGTCAGCGCGATGATCTACCTGGTGCTGGTGCCGATCCTGGTGTTCTTCTTCCTCAAGGACCGCGAGGTAATCGCGCGTTGGGTGTCGGGCTACCTGCCGCGAGAGCGCACGCTGCTCAACCGGGTGGGCGACGAGATGAACCGGCAGATCGCCAACTACATTCGCGGCAAGGGCATCGAGATCCTGATCTGCGGCATCGCCACCTACATCGCCTTCATCAGCCTGGGGCTGAACTACGCCGCCTTGCTGGCGTTGCTGGTGGGGTTGTCGGTGGTGGTGCCCTACGTGGGGGCGGTGGTGGTGACCGTGCCGGTGACCCTGATCGCGCTGTTCCAGTGGGGCTGGGGCGACCAGTTCATCTACCTGATGGCGGTGTACGCGATCATCCAGGCGCTCGATGGCAACGTGCTGGTGCCGCTGCTGTTCTCCGAAGCGGTCAGCCTGCACCCGGTGGCGATCATCTGTGCAGTGCTGTTGTTCGGCGGGTTGTGGGGGTTCTGGGGAATCTTCTTCGCCATTCCGTTGGCGACCCTGTGCAAGGCCGTGCTCGACGCCTGGCCCCGGCAGGAACCGCCTGTGGCACCGCTGTTGTAGGCATCGGGTAGGCCGGCGGGAAGGTCGGCTTGCCGACCCCCGCGGTCGTCAGGGCATGCTCAGCCTTGGTGCAGGCTCTGCGCGGCAGCGAGTACCGCGTCGACGTGCCCCGGCACCTTCACCCCGCGCCATTCCTGGCGCAGCACGCCTTCGCGGTCGATCAGGAAGGTGCTGCGGTCCACGCCCAGGTATTCCTTGCCGTAGAGCTTCTTCAACTTGATCACGTCGAACAGTTGGCACAGCGCTTCGTCCTTGTCGCTGATCAGCTCGAAGGTGAAGCCCTGCTTGGTCTTGAAGTTCTCGTGGGACTTCAAGCCGTCGCGCGACACGCCGAAGACCACCGTGTTGGCCGCTTCGAACGCCGCCAACTGGTCGCGGAAACCCTGGCCCTGGGTGGTGCAGCCCGGCGTGCTGTCCTTGGGGTAGAAGTACAGCACCACCTGGCGACCCTTGAGCGCGGCCAGTTCGATGACCTGGCCGCTGGTGGCCTGGGCTTGGAAGTTGGGTACGGCCTGGTCGAGTGCGACGCTCATGCTGGAGTCCTCAAACAGGGTTCTGCGGGCGCCAAGGCTCGATCAGCGCATCGAGGTTCAAGGCATCGGCGAAGTCCAGGAACTGATCGCGCAGCCAGCTGATTTGCGTGCCGGCCGGCAGGATCACGGTGAACTGCGCGTTGAGCATGCTGCTGCCGGTCTGCGGAGCGAGATAGGTGTCGCAGGTCATGGCATCGAGCTCGACACGGTGGTCGAGGAAGAACTGGCACAGCTCGTTGATGATGTCGGGGCGATAGGCGGCGCTGACATAGGCTACATAGGGCAGGGCCTGGGGGCGCACTTCCTGCTCGGCGCTACGCACCACGTCGATGGTCATGCCGTGCTTCTTGGCAAGGCCGGGCAGGGTGCTTTCCAGGCGCGCCAGGGCGTCCCAGTTGCCGCCGACCTGCAAGACCAGGGCACTGGTCTCGCCGTGGCGCGACAGGCGCGAGGTGACCACCGCGCAGCGGTTGTCGAACGCGGCGCGGCTCAGGATGTTGGCCAGTTCCATGGGGTTTGGCCCCAAGGCGCTGATGACGAGAAATTGTTCGCGAACGGTTGGGGTGGACATGCAGCATTCCTAAAGCGATGAGTGGTCGGTGCGCAGGCCGGTGGCTACCGACTTCCAGGCGTTGCCCGAAGGGGTGCGAACGGACGTCGAACGGCGTTGGCGGCCGAGTGGACCGTACGCTGCCGAGCAAAGAGCGCAGGGTAGCGAAATCCTGCCGCCAGGGGAATGCTCCACCCGCCAGCTTCGCTTGTACAAGGCCGAAGGCGCCAGTACCATTACCGCTCTCTTTTTCCGGCAGGAGCAGTTACATGATTGCGGGCAGTATGGTGGCATTGGTCACTCCCATGGATGCACACGGGCGTCTGGATTGGGACAGCCTCGGCAAACTTGTAGACTTCCACCTGGAAAAAGGCACCCACGCAATCGTCGCCGTCGGCACCACCGGCGAGTCGGCCACCCTGAGCGTGGACGAGCACATCAAGGTCATCGAGTTCGTCGTCAAGCGCGTCGAAGGGCGCATCCCCGTGATTGCCGGCACGGGCGCCAACTCCACCAGCGAAGCGGTCCACCTGACCCAGAACGCCAAGAATGCCGGTGCCGACGCCTGCCTGCTGGTCGTGCCGTACTACAACAAGCCCACCCAAGAGGGCCTGTACCAGCACTTCAAGCACATCGCCGAATCGGTCGACATCCCGCAGATCCTCTACAACGTGCCCGGCCGCACCGCCTGCGACATGCAGGCCGAAACGGTGATCCGCCTGTCCAGCGTGCCGAACATCATCGGCATCAAGGAAGCCACCGGTGACCTGACCCGGGCCAAGGCCATCCTCGAAGGCGTGCCTGCCGACTTCCTCGTGCTCTCGGGCGATGATCCGACCGCAGTCGAGCTGATCCTGCTCGGCGGCAAAGGCAACATCTCGGTCACCGCCAACGTGGCCCCACGGCAAATGGCCGACCTTTGCGAAGCGGCCCTCGCCGGCGATGCCGACAAGGCCCGCGCCATCCACGAAACGCTCCTGCCGCTGCACAAGCACCTGTTCTGCGAAGCCAACCCGATTCCGGTGAAATGGGCGCTGGTGGAAATGGGCCTGATGCAGCAAGGCATCCGCCTGCCGCTGACCTGGCTCAGCGCAGGTTGTCACGAACAAGTCCGTACTGCCTTGCGCCAGTCCGGCGTACTGGTTTAATCGAGGAAGTACACCGCATGAAGCGATTGGCTGGTTTATCCGCCCTTGCATTGATCATTTCCAGCACCAGCGGTTGCGGCTGGCTGTGGGGCGACGAAGGTTATTTCCGGGATCGCGGCAGCGACTACCTGCAAGCGCAGACCACTGCGCCCATGCAGTTGCCGCAAGACGCCACCAGCGTCAAACGCCTCGACCCGCTGCTGCCGATCCCGCGCAACATCGCCGACGAAGGTGCCAAGACCGAATTCGAAGTGCCGCGTCCGCAGCCGCTCAATGGCGTTGCCAACGCCAGCGAATACAGCCTGCAGCGCAGTGGCAACAGCCGTTGGGTACTGGCCCAGCGCGCGCCCGCCGAAGTCTGGCCGGTGGCCCGGCAGTTCTTCGAAGACAATGGCTTCCGCATCGCCGAAGAGCGTCCGCAGACCGGTGAATTCAACACCACCTGGCAGCGCTTCGACGAGTTGTCCGCCTCGCTCGGCCAGCGTCTGGCCAGCTCCGCCAGCAGCGGCGACAGCCAGGTGCGCGTTCGCGTGCGCATCGAGCCGGGCGTGCAGCGCAACTCCAGCGAAGTCTACATCGCCAGCATCGAGCGGCCGGCCGGCAGCACTGCCGAGGGCGAATTCCCGTCCAACAGCACCAACACCGGCGTCGACGCGCTGCTGGTCGACGAAATGCTCGCCAGCATGAGCCGCAGCGCCGAGAAAGGCGGCTCGGTCTCGCTGCTCGCCGAGCGCGATTTCGATACCCCCAGCCGCGTGACGCTGAGCGAAGACGGCAGCGGCAACCCGGTGCTGTTCGTGGGCTCGGACCTGGACCGCGCCTGGTCGGGCGTCGGTCGTTCGCTGGAGCAGGGCCAATGGCGTGTCGAGGACATCAACCGCAGCCTGGGCCTGTACTACATCAACCTGTCGGAAAAACCCGAAGACAAGCAGAGCAAGCCTGGCTTCTTCGGCCGTTTGTTCGGCAGCGAGGCCACCGAGCAAGAACGCGAAGCCCGCGCCGAGCGCTATCAGGTGCGCCTGAGCAAGGTCGGCGATAACGTGCAGGTCACGGTCGAGAAGAACATCAACACCGTGGCCCCGGCCGATGTCGCCCGCCGCGTGTTGAGCGCCATCCAGGACAACCTGGGCTAAGTGCGCTTCGCGGTCCTCGGAAGCGGCAGCCAAGGGAACGGCACGCTGGTCGCCAGTGATGACACCTTCATCCTGGTCGACTGCGGGTTTTCCCTGCGTGAAACCGAGCGGCGCCTGGCGCTGCTCGGCGTCGCGGCCTCACAACTGAGCGCCGTGCTGGTCACCCACGAACATGCCGACCACGTGCATGGCGTCGGGCTGCTGGCGCGGCGTTATGGCATTCCGGTCTACCTCAGCCAAGGCACCCTGCGCGGGTTGCGCAAGCCGGTCGAAGTGGCGGGTTTTCTGGGCTGTGGCGACAGCCTGAGCATCGGTGGCCTCACGGTCAGCGCGGTGCGTGTCGAGCATGATGCTCATGAGCCCTTGCAGTACGTGATCAGCGACGGCACACGCCGCTTCGGCATGCTGACCGACCTGGGCAGCTACGACGCCCGTCTGCTGGAGCACTACCGCGAACTCGACGCCTTGCTGATCGAGGCCAACCACTGTCGCGACCTGCTCGCCCGTGGTCATTACCCGATGTTCCTCAAGCGCCGCGTCGGCGGCAGCCAGGGGCACTTGAACAACCACCAGGCCGCGAACCTGGTGGCCGAGCTGGGCTGGAGCACCCTGCAGCACCTGGTGCTGGCCCACCTCAGCAGCAAGAACAACTTGCCACAGCTGGCGCTCCAGTGCTTCGTCGACACCCTCGGGTGCGACCCGGACTGGCTCCAGGTGGCTAACCAGGACACCGGGCTCGACTGGCGCCACATCGCCTAGCCCACCCACACTGCAAGCGGAGCCCCCCATGGAAAAACGCGACGAACTCTACCGCGGCAAGGCCAAATCGGTTTACCAGACCGATGACGCCGACCGCCTGATCCTGTTGTTCCGCAACGACACCTCGGCCTTCGACGGCAAGCGCATCGAGCAGCTCGATCGCAAGGGCATGGTCAATAACAAGTTCAACGCCTTCATCATGCAGAAGCTCGAAGCGGCAGGCGTGCCGACGCAGTTCGACAAGCTCCTGGGCGACAACGAGTGCCTGGTCAAGAAGCTAGACATGATTCCGGTCGAGTGCGTGGTGCGCAACTACGCCGCCGGTAGCCTGGTCAAGCGCCTGGGTGTGGAGGAGGGCATTAAGCTCGAGCCGTCCACCTTCGAGCTGTTCCTGAAGAACGACGAGAAGGGCGATCCGTTCATCAACGAATCCCACGTCGTCGCTTTCGGTTGGGGCACCGCCGAGCAATTGGTGGAAATGAAGAAGCTGTCGCTCAAGGTCAACGAAGTGCTGACCCAGCTGTTCGACGAGGCCGGCCTGTTGCTGGTCGACTTCAAGCTGGAGTTCGGCGTGTTCCACGGCCAGATCGTGCTGGGCGACGAGTTCAGCCCCGACGGCTGCCGTCTGTGGGACAAGCAGACCCGCGAGAAGATGGACAAGGACCGCTTCCGCCAGGGTCTGGGCGGCGTGATCGAAGCCTACGAAGAAGTCGCCAAGCGCCTGGGCGTGCCGCTGTAAGCGGGACGTTCACGCAAGCGTCTGATACCACGCGATTTTTTGCAGAAAAAGATTTGCCTTCCAGAAAATCGCTGGTATGATTCGCGCCACTGGAGAGATGCCGGAGTGGTCGAACGGGACGGATTCGAAATCCGTTGTACTGGCAACAGTACCTAGGGTTCAAATCCCTATCTCTCCGCCATATCGAAAAATCCCTGTAGATCCTGATCTACGGGGATTTTTTTCGTCTGCATTTCGAGCGTTCGGACTTCGCCGGTCATTGCGCGAACCTAGCGCTTTGCAGATCGACCAAGCGCCCGTCCAATGCAACTTGAGCATCATGCGGATGCGTATTTTGCAAGACCCGAAAAAGCCTTCCTGAAACACTACACACCCCCGTATTCATTGGGCTACAGCGCTACAGACCCGCCGATATATCCCAATGTTATCGATTAGGCGCCAATCGTTATTTTTCGCGTCTAAGCCACTCTGCGCATCCTCACCACCGCGCCGCACGTTCAAGCGGTCGCGTGATGAGGAGTATCCAAACAATGATGACGTTACCGTCTGCCAGCCGGGTGCGCGACGAGCCCCGCGCCAGTGTGCAGTCCGAGAGCGTGCGACGCAGCGGCGTGCCTGCTCGTGTGTGGCGTCGGCGGCCCGTACGTCCCGCCACCAGCCGCCGCGAAGGCTGGCTGCTCGGGGCCCTGGTCCTGGCGCTGCATGCGGCGTTGCTGTATTGGGCCTGGCAACGCCCGCTGCCGAGCCTGCCGGTGGTGCCACCGGAAATCCCTCCGATGACCATCGAGTTCGCCCAGCCGGCCCCACCGCCAGTGGTCGAACCGCCACCGCCCCCGCCGCCGCAACCGGTGGTGCAGCCTCCCGAGCCGCCGCCCCCGGTCGAGGACGAACTGGCCAGCAAGCCACCGCCCAAGCCCAAGCCCAAACCGGTGAAAAAGCAGCCACCGCCGCCCAAGCCCGTGCCCAAGCAGGAAGCCAAGCCGATACCGCCCGCGCCTACGCCACCGCCGAAGGCTGAGGCGCCGCCAGCGCCTCCCGCACCGCCAGCGCCCAAACCCGTCACACCGCCGTCGGCCAGTGCCGGTTACCTGAAGAACCCGGCACCCGAGTACCCCTCGTTGGCCCAACGCCGCAACTGGGAAGGCACGGTGCTGCTGCGTGTTCACGTTCTGGCCAGCGGCAAACCGGCCGAGATCCAGGTGCAGCAGAGCGCTGGGCACAAGCAGCTCGACGACGCGGCGCTGGCCGCGGTCAAGCGCTGGAGCTTCGCCCCGGCCAAGCAGGGCGATCAGGCGGTGGACGGCTGGGTGACGGTCCCGATCGATTTCAAGATTCGCTAAACGCACATCATTTTTCAGAGGACACAGAGCATGGCACTTATTTCCCCTACCGAATCCGTCGAAGGCGCGGTCATCTGGCTGCTGGTCGGCTTTTCCGTGGCCACCTGGGCCCTGGCGCTGATCAAGGCGGTGCAGTTCGGCCGCACCAAACGCCAGGACAAACGCTTCCTCAAGCAGTTCTGGGGCGCGCCTACCCTGGAAGCCGGTGGGCAGCTCGCCGAAACCCACGCCGGTACCGCAGCGCGGGTGGCCAGCAGTGGCTATGCCGCCATCGACGGCCACGACACCAGCGGGCCGAGCGATCTGGCCCACGCCATTAACCACCAGGATCGCCTCGAACGCGCCCTGCGCCAACAGATCGGCCGTGAACGGCGCTCGCTGGAAACCGGTCTGGCCGTGGTGGCCAGTATCGGCAGCACCTCGCCCTTCATCGGCCTGTTCGGCACGGTGTGGGGCATCATGGAAGCGCTCAAGGGCATCAGTGCCGCAGGTTCGGCCAGCCTGGAAACCGTGGCCGGTCCCATCGGTGCGGCGCTGGTGGCCACGGGTGTCGGTATCGCCGTCGCCGTACCGGCGGTGCTGGTGTACAACTATTTCCTGCGCGCGCTGAAGCTCAAGGCGGCGGACCTCGACGATTTCGCCCATGACTTCTACAGCCTGGCGCAGAAGAGCGCGTTCCGCCTGATCCCTGGCGGACGCAGCAAGGTTCCGACCCATCCAGCCGTGAAAGAGGTGGGTTGATATGGCCTTTTCGACTCAAGACAGCGACGAAGTGCTCAGCGAGATCAACGTCACGCCGCTGGTGGACGTGATGCTGGTGCTGCTGGTGGTGTTCATCGTCACCGCGCCGCTGCTGACCAATTCCATTCCCATCAACCTGCCCAAAACCGAGGCCGTGGCACCGGTCGAGAACAAAGACCCGCTGGTGGTGAGCATCGACGGCGAGGGCAAGTGGTTCATCAACAAGGATGCGATCGCACCCGAGCTGTTGCAGACCAACCTGGCTGCGGCCAAGGCCAAGGACCCGGACCTGCGCGTGCAACTGCAAGCCGACGATGGCGCTAACTACGGCCAGGTGGCCAAGGCCATGGCCTCGATCGAGAAGGCCGGGATCACCAAGCTGGCGGTGATCACGGCGCGCTGAAGCCGACGGCTGCAGGTATCGGCCCGAAACGTTCCAGCCAGTCTGTCCGCCTGGCCGCCACGGTAGGCGTCGTGGCGGCTTTAGCTGCGCCAGGCGAGCGGGGCATGCGCGGCAGGTCGGCATCATGCTGCGCAAGGTGGACCCCTTGGGCCGGCGTTGCCGGCCATCGCGGCTAAAGCCGCTCCTACAGAAGTTCGGAGCCTGTGTAGGAGCGGCCGGTTCGGCGTTCCGGTCAGCCGCGATGGGCCGCGAAGCGGCTCTATCCAGGCGCTGCATTGGTCCCTGGCTAGCGCATCCACCCTGGATAGTCTGAGTTGAGACCGTCGGGCCGGCTATGCCCGCAGCCAGGGGCGCTGCGCGTCGTCTCAAGCGCTCGGCCAGTTGTCCAGCACGCGCTCACGCACCGCCTGCGGATACCCCTGCTCGAACGACGCATGCGCCGGCCGGTCGTCGGGCAGTAGCGTGTCGAACACCACTTTCGGTCCACGCCGGGCCTGGTATTCCTCCTCCAGATAGCACTGCGGCAAACGCACGATGGGCTGGTTTTCGAACACGGCGCGGCGCCCGGTGGGGTGGGTGCGGGTGGCCAGTGCCCAGACCACGTCCTTGATCGAAGTAGGGTCGATGTCGTCGTCCACCAGATAGACGTTCGGCACGAACAGCATGGCGTCGGTGTTGAACAGCACCTCGCCCACACGCCGCGCGAATGCCTCGCTGTCGACCCCTGGCAAGCGTTCGCGCCAGTCGCGTGGGGCGACGGCGAGGAACCAGTGCACGGCAGCCGGCTCCGGTGCCCAGCTTGTCGGCGGTGATGCGCCCGGTCGGATGGTGCAGCACGATCTTCTGGCCATAGTCGACCGTGGTGATCACCGTGTCTTCGTACAGCGACACGTTCTCCGGCAGGCTGTCGGCCAGGCCCTTCACCAGGGCCGAAGGTTGCACGAGCATGGTGCCGGGGGTGTACAGCGCCTTGCGGTAGAACGAGGTGCCGATGTGGTCCTTGAGTTCGTTGCCTTCGATCAGTTCGACCTTCTCGCCCAGCGCTTCCAGGCCGCCCCGGTAAGCGTTGAGCACCGCGATGCCTTTGTCTTCGATGGCGGCCTGGTACTTGCCGGAGTGGCGCAGGTGCGCATCGACGATGTTGTGCTGCTCGACCAGGTCGCGAAGGATGCCTTGGCCGCGCTGGTTGAGGTGCAGGATGTTCTTGGCGTTGGCCTTGTCGCCGATGTAGTCGGGGGCGCCGATGTCGTGGGGCACGTCGATCAGGAAACCGGCGTTGCGCCCCGAGGTACCGAAGCCGACCTGCTGGGCTTCGACCAGGATCACACGGTCCTGCGGGAAGTTCAGGGCCAGCTGGCGCGCGGCCGCCAGGCCAGTGAAGCCACCGCCGACCACTACCCAAGGCGCCTGGGCGTCACCGAGCAGCGGCGCCTTGGGCTGACGCACACGGCTGGTGTGGAACCAGCCCGGGGAGGCGTCGTCGCGCGGCAACGCGTCGACCCGCACCAGCGAGGCCGGATCGGCGGGAATGCCGTCGTCGAGCAGCGCGGCGGCGCCACCTGCCGCGACTACGCCGGCGCCAACGCCGGCCCCAATCAATACTTTCCTGCGTGTAACTGCCATTTACATCGTTCTCGATCGAAGGTGTCTGATGCGGCCGGCCTCGAGCGGTCGCGGCGCCTGAAACACTGGGCAACGTCGGCCTGGCGATCCCTGTCGAGCAAGACGTCTAGCAGTGAAATACAATTTGTATGCAGATTGCATGGTTCGGCGCTCGGGTGCGTCAATCTGCCTCGCCTGATGGCGCCTTGGCTTTGCCGGGAAAGTCAACGCCATTGGCGGCGTGACGGGCGTTTCAGACGTGAGCAGATAGGCATGGGTCGCTTTTTGAAAGGTCCGCTTTCGACCTTGGCGCTTCGTGACACACGCGACGTCCTGTTTGGACAAGCGCATGGCGCTCCAGAACGACAGGACGGCTTGGCGACATTCGATAATTCGCCCAACGGCTCGCCTCACGCCAAGGGCAGCCGCTGCGGATACCGCGAGTCAGCAGCCTCACTTCATAATTCCAACGCTGCGGCGCCCTGCACCGGTCACTCGGTAGCACCCCATAACGATAAAACATCCCTTGATACCCAACGCCGCGCTGCGCCGCGCGGATCGCGTTCGCGCGCTTATTGAAGAATCGACTGCCATGATCGCTACCTCCGTCTCCAGTACCGGTGCTGCCACCGGTCACCGCAATGCCATGCTCGCTGCCCACGTCGCAGCGGTGTTGTTCGGTCTCACCGGCATCTTCGGTGCGTTGATTCACGCCGATGCCAGCATCATCACCTTCGGTCGGGCGACCTTCGCCTTCATCGCATTGGGTTTCGTCGCCGGCCTCAAAGGCACGCGCCTGCTCGATGCCCTGACGCTGCGCAACCTGCCGGTCATCGGCCTCACGGGCACCTTGCTGGCCGCGCACTGGGTCACCTTCTTCATTGCCGTCAAAGTGGGCGGTGTGGCAGTGGCGACCCTGGGTTTCGCCAGCTTCCCGGCCTTCATCGCGCTGATCGACCTGCTGCTGTACCGCGAGCGCATCGGCCTGCGTGAAGGTGTGCTGCTGTTGATGGTGACGGCTGGACTGGTCCTGGTGGTGCCTTCGTTCGACCTGCTCGACAGCGGCACCGTCGGTTTGCTCTGGGGGCTGGGCTCGGGCCTGTCGTTCGCCCTGCTGGCCGTGGCCAACCGCCGCCGCACCTCGGGCATGAAGGCCTTGCAGGTGGCCTTCTGGCAGAACGTGGTGGTGGCCGTTCTGATGGTGCCGTTCGTCTTCAGCCATCTGCCGCAAACCAGCCTGCGCGCCGACGATTGGGTCAACCTGGTGCTGCTGGGGGTGTTCTGCACGGGCCTTTCGCAGTTCCTCTTCGTCAAGAGCCTGGATGGCCTGCAGGCGCGTACGGCGGGCATGATCATCGCCCTGGAGCCGGTCTACGCCATCGCTTGCGCCTGGTGGCTGTTCGGCGAGCAGCCGTCGCTGTGCATGGGCGCCGGTGCTGCGCTGGTGGTCCTGGCCACGGTCCTGGCCGCGCGGCGCAAGGCCTCGGCGCACTGAGGCCTGCGGTGAAGGGCGGGCGCTGGCGTCCGCCTGGATCAACTCGACGACCGACTTAGCCAACCGAACCCCTTTTGCGCGTTCTAGGGTGAACTCGCGCGGTGCCCGATCGGGCCCTGCGCCATACCCAATAACAAAAGCAAAAGCAGGGATCAGGATGACTTCGAGCACGTCTGCAAAGGCCGGCGACCAGCTGGCGCAAGGCTTCAAACCCCGTCACGTGACCATGTTGTCGATCGCCGGCGTGATCGGCGCGGGGCTGTTCGTAGGCTCTGGCCATGCCATCGCCGCCGCAGGTCCCGCCGCCATCGTGGCCTACGCCCTGGCCGGCGCGCTGGTGGCGCTGGTGATGCGCATGCTCGGCGAAATGGCCGTGGCCAGCCCGGATACCGGCTCGTTTTCCACCTATGCCGACCGCGCCATCGGTCGCTAGGCGGGCTTCACCATCGGCTGGCTGTACTGGTGGTTCTGGGTGCTGGTCATCCCTATCGAAGCCATTGCTGCCGGCGTGGTGCTGAACAACTGGTTCCCCCACCTCGAACCCTGGTTCTTCGCGTTGACGATGACGGTGCTGTTGACCGCCACCAACCTGTTCAGCGTCGCCAAGTACGGGGAATTCGAGTTCTGGTTCGCCATGCTCAAAGTGATCGCCATCGTCGCCTTCATCACCCTGGGTGCCTTCGCCCTGGCTGGCGCGCTGCCCACCGGCGAAGTCAGCGGTCTGACGCAGTTGCTCGCCAGCCACGGGGGCTTCATGCCCAATGGCTGGACGGCCATCATCGGCGCCTTGCTCACCACCATGTTCAGCTACCTGGGCACCGAAGCCGTCACCATCGCCGCGTCCGAGTCGGCCGACCCCGCGAGCAACATCGCCAAGGCCACACGCTCGGTGATCTGGCGCATCAGCGTGTTCTATCTCTTGTCGATCCTGATCATCATTTCGGTGGTGCCATGGAACGACCCGCTGCTGCCGGTGCAGGGCTCGTACCAACGCGCGCTGGAGATCATGAACATCCCCTACGCCAAGCTGCTGGTCGACCTGGTGGTGCTGGTGGCCGTGGCCAGTTGCCTGAACTCGTCGATCTACATCGCTTCGCGCATGCTGTTTTCCCTGGCCAAGCGCGGCGATGCGCCAGGCGCGATGGGGCGTACTTCGTCGGCCGGCGTACCGCGTGCCGCAGTGGTGGGCAGCACGCTGATCGGCATGATCACCACGGTGGTCAACTATTTCGCGCCGTCCCACGTGTTCGCCTTTCTGCTGGCCAGTTCCGGGTCGATCGCCTTGCTGGTGTACCTGGCCATCGCGTTCTCCCGGTTGCGCATGCGCGCCACGCTGGAGAAACAGCAGCAGACCATCGTTTTCAAGATGTGGCTGTACCCGTGGCTGACCTACGCGGTGATCGCCTTCATCGTGTTCGCCCTGGGCGTGATGTTCGTAATGCCGCAGCATCGGCTGGAGGTGTCGCTGACCATCGCCCTGGCTGGCGTGATTCTGCTGGTCGGTGTGATCACCAGCCGGCGCCATCGGCTCACCGCTGCCATGCCGGTGAGCCGGGGTGGCTGATCGCCCAGGGATCGCCCGAGGTGCTTGGCAAGCGGGCGCCAGCGCTCAAGGCGTAGAGCGTGGCGCGCTTTTCACGCAGCCGAAGCGTTTTTCCTTCGACGGGCTATAGCCGAAGAACGAGGCATAGCACTTGCTGAAGTGGCTGGCCGAAATGAACCCGCAAGCGATCGCCACGCCCAGCAACGGCAGGTCGGAATGCTGCAGCAGACGCCGGCTTTCGGTGATGCGCAACTCCAGGTAGTAGCGCACCGGGGTGGTGCTCATCTGGTGCTGGAACAGGCGACCGATCTGCCGCTTGGAGCGACCCACGTAGGTCGCGATCTGGTCTTGGCTCAAAGGCTCTTCGAGGTTGGCGCTCATCAGGTTGATCGCTTCGCGCAATGGCTCGCTGATGTTGGTCTGGGCTGCGGCGGTGGTACGCCGGTAACGCGAGGCCTCGAAGGCGAGAATGGCGGTGATGCCTTCGGTGAGCGCCGAGCCATGCTGCTGCTCCAGCCATGCCAGCACCATGTGGAAAGCGCCTGTCGGGCTGGCCGCGCTGAGGCGATCGCGGTCGACCACGAAACTGTCGGTACCCACATGGCTGTGGCGGGCGACTTCCGCCACGGCGCCGCGGTGTTCCGGGTGCACCGCGCAGCGATAGCCCTCCAGCAATCCGGCCTGGCCGAGGAACCACGCGCCGTTCCACAGCCCCGCCAGCGCCGTGCCCTTGCGCGCCAGTGTTTGTAACGCGCCGCTGATCTCGGGCGAGACCACCAAGGGCGTGCGCAGACCGCCGCAGACCACCAACAGATCGAGCGGTAGCTTCGTGCTGGCAGGCAGCGCTTGCCCCGGGGTGATGACGATCCCCAGGTCGCTGACGACCGCTTCACCGCTGAGGCTGAACGTGGTGCTCGCGCAGGTCTCAGGCTGAATCAGATTGGCGGTGACCAGGGTGTCCAGCGCCTGGGTGAAGGCCAGCAGGGAAAAGTGCTCGAGCAGCAGAAACCCGACGTGCGTCTGCGCGCGCGTAGTCGCGTGTGCCTGATGGGTGAAGCGTGAGTTATGCCCATGCAGGGCATCGCTGAAGTGGCGGGTCGGGCGCAAGGGTGGATTCTCATGAGCGCGGCAGATGGAAACGGGCAGGTCGGTTGGGTTGCGGACGGTGCCGTCTAGGTAGTCGAGCAGGCACCGGAACTGCTGTTTGGCGGAGATTGGCACGGGAGTAAGGGGTCGTCAATGCGGTTGTATTCTTTATGTATACACAAAGAAAAATAACCGACGCTGGGGTGATCGGTGGGCGATTGCTTATCGTGGCCACCTTCCCAGGCGACCCGAATTGCCGTTCATAGGTATGAAAGGGTCGGTTGCAGCAAAAACTGGCTCGACCGTACGGGCAAGTTCGACGGCGGGCGCCGATGGTCTGGACACCCCCTGCCACGGCCCATATATTCGCCCTACAAATTGTAGACAGAACGATATGACGACCAAGAAAGCCGCCTCCAGACCTGTCGCCAAAGCAGGCCCTCCGACCGACGAACTACCCCTGGATCGCAAGGCGATCCTGGCCGACGCCCTGCGCCGGCGCATCCTCAGCATGGACATGGCGCCGGGAGCGGTGGTCGATGAGCTGGCCCTGTGCGACGAGTTCGGCCTGTCCCGCCCCCCGGTGCGCGAGTTGCTCCGGCAGATCGCCGCCGAAGGCTACATCGAACTCGAAACCAATCGGGCGCCGCGGGTGGCGGCGATGAACCACGACTCGCTGCACAGTTTCTTCCTGGCCGCGCCCTTGATCTACACCGCCACCACACAACTGGCGGCCACCCACGCCACGCCTCAGGAGATCGAAGGGCTCAGAGCGATCCAGCAGCTGTTTCGCAATGCCCTGGAGCAGGGGGATGCGGAAAACCGCGTGTTGTACAACGATGCCTTCCACCTGCAGATCGGCCGCATGGCGCACAACGACTACCTGATGCCCAGCTTGCGTCGACTGCTGATCGACCATACCCGCTTGGGCAAGATCTTCTATCGGCATCCGGCAACCCAGGACATGCAACGCGACCTCGAACTCGCCTGCGAGCAGCATGACCAAGTCATCGACGCCATCGAGCGGCGCGATGCGGATACGGCGGGAAAGCTGGTGCGCGAGCATTTCGAGCTGTCGCGTCGGCGCATGGCCGAGTACACGGCGCCGCGTGGGTTGGACTTGACGTTGCTCACCTGACCGTTACAACGGCTGAACCGGGCCGCTTGGCGGGCGGCCCTACAGTGTCTCGCTACTGCTGGAACACCTGTTTGAAGAAACGTTGCAGATCAGCCCAGGAGCGCTGGTCGGCAGCCTTGTCGTAGCCAATGTCGGGCCCGCCGTGCTCGCCGTGGCCCAGGCGATCGGCATCCGGGTTGCTGAAACCATGCTTGGCGCCGGGCAGGCTGACGAATTCGAGGTCGGCGTTGGCGCTGGCCATTTCCTGCTTGAACGCCGCGACCTGCTCGGCGGTGACCATACTGTCGGCTTCGCCATGCTCGACCAGGATCTTCGCCCGCACCTGACCGGGCTGCGCCGGGGTCTGGGTGACCAGCGCACCGTGCACGCTCACCACACCGTCGAGTTTCTCACCGCGCCGGGCCGCGTCCAGCACCACCTTGCCGCCAAAGCAGTAACCCACGGCGCCCAGGCGGTGCTTGTCGGTCTGCGGTTGCAGCTTGAGCAGGTCGAGGCCGGCGTCGAAACGTTGCGCGGCGGCCTTGGGGTCTTTCAGGGCGGCGGCCATGAAGGCCTGGGCATCGGCCGGGTGTTCGGTGTGCTTGCCATCGCCGTACATGTCGATGGCCAGGGCGTTGTAGCCCAGGCCTGCCAGCTCGCGGGCACGGCGTTTGGCGTAGTCGTTCAGACCCCACCACTCGTGCACCACCAGAACGCCTGGGCGCTTGCCGCTCAGTGCGTCGTCGTAGGCGTAATAGCCGACCAGGCGGTTGCCGTCGGCGTCCTGATAGGGAATTTCACGGGTCTGCACCGCCGCCTGGGCAAAGGCAGCGCTACACATCAAGGCCACGGCAAGCGGGAAACGCATGGTCACTACTCCTATAAAGATTCGTTCAGCCGAGGTTCAGCCAGGGTTCAGCGGTCGTTCAGCCTGTGCCGCTTACTCTAGCTGGCAGACACCTCAAGCGCATCCACACGGGAGTGACCTTCATGAAAACCCTGAACAGCCTCATCGCCGCCATGGCCGTTTGCGCCGCAGGCCTGGCCACCAGCGCCCAGGCCGACGACACCTTCGCCAGCCTCACCTATGGCCAGACCAGCGACAAAGTGCGCAAGTCCGGCCTGCTGCAACGCAACACCGGCCACCTCGACACCGACGGCATCATCGGCAAGGACGACACCTGGGGCGTGCGTCTGGGCAAGCTCAACGAGCAAGGCCGCTATTACATGACCTACGACAACGTCTCGGGCGACCACAGCGGCCTGAAACTGCGCCAGGAAAACCTGCTCGGCAGCTACGACCTGTTCTACCCGGTCGGCGACACCACAAAACTGTTCGGCGGCGCCAGCCTCGGCATGACCAAGCTCACCCAGACCTCATCGGGCCTGAGCCGCGACACCGACTACGGCTATGCGGCCGGTCTGCAAGGCGGCGTGATCCAGCAGGTCACCGACAACGCATCGGTCGAGCTGGGCTACCGCTACCTGCGCAGCAACGCCAGCGTGGAAGTCTCGCCCCACGACCAAGCCAAGGCCGGCACCCTGCGCCTGACCAGCAGCGCCCAGACTTACCTGTCGGCCAACTACCGCTTCTAAGCGCCAGAACGACTGATATGCTGTGCCGGCCATTCGCGAGGAGGGGAAAAGGATGAAGCTGCTGGTGGTCGAGGACGAAGCGTTGTTGCGCCATCACCTCTTTACGCGCCTGGGCGAGAGCGGTCATGTGGTCGAAGCCGTGGCCAATGCCGAAGAGGCTCTGTATCAGGCCGACCAATACCGTCACGACCTTGCGGTGATCGACCTGGGCCTGCCGGGCATGAGCGGGCTCGAACTGATCGGCGAGCTGCGTCGCCAGGGCAAGGCCTTCCCCATCCTGATCCTCACCGCCCGCGGCAACTGGCAGGACAAGGTCGAAGGCCTGGCCGCCGGGGCCGACGACTATGTGGTCAAGCCGTTCCAGTTCGAGGAACTGGAGGCGCGCCTGAACGCGCTGTTGCGCCGCTCCAGCGGCTTCACCCAATCGACCATCGCCGCCGGCCCCTTGAGCCTGGACATCAACCGCAAGCAGGCCAGCCTGCACGACCGGCCGCTGGCGCTGACCGCCTACGAGTACCGCATCCTCGAGTACCTCATGCGCCATCACCAGCAGGTGGTGGCCAAGGATCGCCTGATGGAGCAGCTGTATCCCGACGACGAAGTGCGCGACCCGAACGTCATCGAAGTGCTGGTCGGGCGCCTGCGCCGCAAGCTCGAGGGCGACAGCGGCTTCAAGCCCATCGATACCGTGCGCGGCCTGGGCTACCTGTTCACCGAGCGCTGCCGATGATCCGCTCGCTGCGCCTGCGCCTGATGCTGGCGGCGGCGGTGCTGGCGGTGTTGTTCATGCTGGCGTTGCTGCCGGCGTTGCAGAAGGCCTTCAGCCTGGCGCTGCAAGAGTCCATCGAACAGCGCCTGGCGTCGGACGTCACCACGCTGATCTCCGCCGCGCGGGTCGAACGCGGCCAGTTGAGGATGCCGGCGCTGCTGCCGGACGAACGCTACAACCTGCCCGCCAGCGGCTTGCTGGGCTATATCTTCGACCGCCAGGGCAACCTGGTCTGGCGCTCGCGCGGCACCCACATCCAGCACATCAACTACCAGCCGCGCTACGACGGCCGCGGCAACGAATTCGCCCGCATCCGCCAGGGCGACGGCGAAGAGTTCTTCGTCTACGACGTCGAGGTCAAGCTGCTGGGCGGCAAGAGCGCCGCCTTCAGCATCGTCGCCTTGCAGCCGGTCAGCGGCTACCAGCACACCCTCGACGGCCTGCGCGAGAAACTCTACCTGGGCTTCGGCGCGGCGCTGCTGGCGTTGCTGGGTTTGCTCTGGGCAGGCCTGACCTGGGGCCTGCGCTCGCTGCGCCACTTGAGCCGCGAGCTCGACCAGGTGGAAGCCGGCGCACGAGACGGCCTGAGCCGTGAGCACCCCAGCGAGCTGTTGCGCCTGACCGGCTCGCTCAACCGTTTGCTGCACAGCGAGCGCGAGCAGCGCCAGCGTTACCGTGATTCCCTGGATGATCTGGCGCACAGTCTGAAAACGCCTCTGGCGGTGTTGCAGGGTGTGGGCGAGGGTATGGGCCAAGGCGCAGGCGAGCGCGAGCAGGCGCGGGTGCTGCAAAGCCAGATCGAGCGCATGAGCCAGCAGATCGACTACCAGCTGCAACGCGCCAGCTTGCGCAAGAGCGGGCTGGTGCGCCACCAGGTGGAAGTGCGGCCACTGCTCGACAGCCTGTGCAGCACCCTGGCCAAGGTCTATCGCGACAAACCGGTACAAGCCAGCCTGGACCTCCCCGAGCGTGCGTGGCTCCCCGTCGAGCAGGGCGCCCTGCTCGAATTGCTCGGCAACCTGCTGGAAAACGCCTACCGCCTGTGCCTGGAGCGGGTGCGCGTGAGCCTGCGCCAAGGCGTCGGGTTCGTCGAACTGTGTGTGGAAGACGATGGCCCGGGCGTGCCGGCCGAGCAACGCCAGCGCATCCTGCAACGGGGCGAGCGCCTGGATCGTCAGCATCCTGGGCAAGGCATCGGGCTGGCGGTGGTCCAGGACATCATCGACAGCTACGACGCCGAACTCAGTCTGCACGACTCGCCCCTGGGCGGGGCGGCGTTCCTTATCGTCTTCCGCTTGGACTGAGCCGAGGGCGGATTTCCGCCACAGCCGTTGTTCATTTCCCGCCACTGGGCGGAAACCCGCCACGTCCACCGCCTCGATTTGCGTCATTGCAGCGCACCTTGCCCGCAGAAAGCCTGGGCATGCACCGTTGCTGGGCATATTGGCATCACCCTTGCTAATCAGCTCGTAGAGGCCTGCGCCATGCAGCTCTACCACAACGACAAATCCCTCCATGTGCAGGAGGGTTAGCGATTCAGGTGCCCCTCGCTCTGGGAAGAGCGAAGCCGGTGCCCTCGAGGAAAAATCTAGCCATGACGACACGTCAGCCGCTGTACAAATCCCTGTATGTCCAGGTGTTGGTCGCCATCACCATCGGCATTCTGCTCGGCCACTTCTATCCGGAAACCGGTGTTGCGCTCAAACCCTTGGGTGACGGCTTCGTCAAACTGATCAAGATGGTCATCGCGCCCATCATCTTCTGCACCGTGGTCAGTGGCATCGCTGGCATGCAGAGCATGAAGTCGGTCGGCAAGACCGGCGGCTACGCGCTGCTGTACTTCGAGATCGTGTCGACCATCGCCTTGATCATCGGCCTGATCGTGGTCAACGTGGTCAAGCCCGGCGCGGGCATGCACATCGACGTCACCACCCTGAACGCCAGCAGCGTGGCCGCCTATGCCGCCGCCGGTGCGCAGCAGACCACCGTGGGCTTCCTGCTCAACATCATTCCCAACACCGTGGTCGGCGCCTTCGCCAACGGCGACATCCTGCAAGTGCTGATGTTCTCGGTGATCTTCGGCTTCGCCCTGCATCGTCTGGGCAGCTACGGCAAGCCGCTGCTGGACCTGATCGATCGCTTCGCCCACGTCATGTTCAACATCATCAACATGATCATGAAGCTGGCTCCGTTGGGCGCCTTCGGTGCCATGGCCTTCACCATCGGCCAGTACGGCGTGGGTTCGCTGGTGCAGCTGGGCTACCTGATGGCCTGCTTCTACATCACCTGCCTGCTGTTCGTGCTGGTGGTGCTGGGCGGCATCTGCCGCGCCCACGGCTTCAGCGTGTTGAAACTGATCCGCTACATCCGTGAAGAACTGATGATCGTGCTCGGTACTTCGTCGTCCGAATCGGCCCTGCCGCGCATGCTGGCCAAGATGGAGCGCCTGGGTGCCAAGAAGTCGGTGGTCGGCCTGGTGATCCCGACCGGGTACTCGTTCAACCTCGACGGCACTTCCATCTACCTGACCATGGCCGCCGTGTTCATCGCCCAGGCGACCGACACCACCATGGACATCACCCATCAGATCACCCTGCTGCTGGTGTTGCTGGTCGCCTCCAAAGGCGCTGCGGGCGTGACCGGTTCGGGCTTCATCGTGCTGGCCGCCACCCTGTCGGCGGTCGGTCACCTCCCGGTGGCGGGCTTGGCGCTGATCCTGGGCATCGACCGCTTCATGTCCGAGGCGCGTGCGCTGACCAACCTGGTCGGCAACGCCGTGGCGACCGTGGTCGTGGCCAAGTGGGTCAATGAAATGGACGACGACAAGCTGCAGTCCGAGCTGGCTTCCGGTGGCGGGCCGCTGGAGCTGAACCGTCCGACCGACGACCTGGGCGTGGCCGAAGGTCCTGTTCGCTGAGTTGAACTGTGCTGCATGAAAAGCCTGACTGATGCTAATCAGTTAGGCCGCAGCAGTGTCACCTAGGGCCGCTCTGCGGCCCATCGCGGCTGAAGCCGCTCCTACAGACACTGCAACCCTGTAGGAGCGGCTTCAGCCGCGATGGGCCGCAGAGCGGCCCTAATCGCTTCAACGGATGCATTCAACCTTGTTGGAGCAGCCAGCCCGGCGCACGATCAGCCGTGATGGGCTGCGAAGCAGCCCTAGTCGTTTGAATGATTGGACACGCTTTTTCGTTTCTGCGAGGCAGGCCAGTCATTCCTGGCGGATTACGCCGCTGTACGTGAGCACCTGCCGACAGCGCTTGCACACATAGCGCCGGCCCTGGCGCACCAGGCGATGGCGTTGCGGGCTGAACGGAAAGTCGCTGTCCGGGCATGGGCAGCGGTAGATGTAGCGGGTCACGCTACGGCGCTGCACGGCGTAGCTGTGACAACGCAACGGCGCCAGGTCGTAGACGCCGCGCATGATCAACTGCCATTCCCGGCCATGGGCCTGAATGCCGCCGCCGAACACCTGGTGGGCGACCAGGTGGGCGACCTCGTGGGGCACGGTCTGGCGCAGGAAATCTTCCTGGTTGGCCTGGTAAAGGGCCGGGTTGAAGCGCAGCAGGTTGTCGTGCAAGTGCGCCACGCCGGCTTTCAGGCCGCGCAGCTTGAAACTGACCTCAGGGCGAGGGAAAGGGCGTTTGAAGAAAGCCTCGGCCTGCACATAGCAGGCTTCGACCCGGTGTTTGAGCAGTTCGGGCATGGTCGCGCAGTCTCCTGGCCGCGCAGTATGCCGCAAGCGCCGCGTGCGACCCAGACCGCCGGTCAGGCGTCGAAACGGCTTGCCGGCTTCGTCGGTCTAGCCGGCTGGCATCGGTCCCAACCCCAGCCCCCACCCCAGCCCCCACAGCGTCACGGCCACCGCCATGATCGCCACCAGCACCACCAGGCCGACCGCCAGCACGGAGCTGGAAAACAGAAAGCCTTCGTCGGGTGCTATGTCCATGAAAGTCGGCGAGCCGACGTATAGCAGGACGACCGTGTAGGACACCGCCGCAATCAACGTCAGCAAACCCAGCCAGAGATGCGGATAGAGCGCGGCCAGACCGCCGATGAACAATGGCGTGGCCGTGTAGGTGGCGAAAGCGATGCACTGTGCGAGCGTAGGCGTGGCGTCGTAGGTGCGCGCCATCCAGTGCACGAACGCGCCCACGGCGGCGACGCCCAGCAGCAGCGCCAGGTAGGACAGCAGGCTCAGGCCCGCCGCGCTCGACGGCGTCAGCAGCACAGGCGCGCCGCTGACGGGTCGCCAGCCGACCTGGGTGGTGCCGATGAACGCTGAAACGGCGGGGATGGCGGCCAGTAACAGGGTATGGGTGAGGTAGGGGTGGCCGCTGGAGAGCCCTTCGCCACGAATCTGCCGCCACTCCTTGTCGGGACGAATCAACAGGCCCAGCACGTGCTGCATCATGGCGTGGTTCCTCTGCGCACAGGAGAGCGGCGCCCGTGGGCGCATGCCGCCCGGCCAAGGTACCTTCAGGGCTGCGGTAGGATGGCCGTGCTTGCCAGTATAGGTGCGCGCCGGCCAGCGCAAGGGCGGCGTTTAGAGCAAAAGGCGCTGTCAACGCCCAGCCTGATTCGCTTGCGGTCTTTGTCGGATGGGCCTACGCCGACGCGACCTTTGCGGTTAAACTAGCCGGCTTTTGTCACACCTCGCGGATTCAATCGCCATGGGCACCCTCTCGGTCAACCAGAACAAACTGCAAAAACGCCTGCGTCGTCTCGCCGGCGAAGCCATCGCCGACTTCAACATGATCGAGGAGGGCGACAAGGTCATGGTCTGCCTGTCGGGCGGCAAGGACAGCTACACCATGCTCGACGTGCTGCTGCACCTGCAGAAGGTGGCACCGATCAGCTTCCAGATCGTCGCGGTGAACATGGACCAGAAGCAGCCCGGCTTCCCCGAGCACGTGCTGCCGGCCTACCTGGAAGCGCTGGGCGTCGAGTACCACATCGTCGAGAAGGATACCTACTCGGTGGTCAAGGAATTGGTGCCCGAAGGCAAGACCACCTGCTCGCTGTGCTCGCGCCTGCGCCGCGGCACCCTGTACACCTTCGCCGACCAGATCGGCGCGACCAAGATGGCCCTTGGGCACCACCGCGACGACATCGTCGAAACCTTCTTCCTCAACATGTTCTTCAACGGCGCCCTCAAAGCCATGCCGCCCAAGCTGCGCGCCGACGACGGTCGCAACGTGGTGATCCGCCCGCTGGCCTACTGCAACGAGAAGGACATCCAGGCCTATTCGGACATGAAGCAGTTCCCGATCATCCCCTGCAACCTGTGCGGCTCCCAGGAAAACCTGCAGCGCCAGGTGGTCAAGGACATGCTGGTGGAGTGGGAGCGCAAGCACCCCGGCCGCACCGAGAGCATCTTCCGCGCCTTGCAGAACGTCGCGCCCTCGCAGTTGGCCGACCGCAATCTGTTCGACTTCGTCAGCCTGAGCATCGACGACACCGCCACCCCACGCTTCCTCGAACTGGTCAACCTCTGACATGCGCGATTACCAGTGGCTGCACGAGTTCTGCCTGAACCGCTTCGGCTCGGTGAAAGCCTTCGAGGCGTCCTTGCCCAAGCCGCGCACGGACGCGCAATTGCGTGCCACACCTGCGGACCGCTACCTCTCCACCCTGGCCTTGCGGGTGTTCCGCGCCGGGCTCAAGCACAGCCTGGTGGACGCCAAGTGGCCCGCGTTCGAGCAGGTGTTCTTCGGTTTCGATCCGGAGAAGGTGGTGCTGATGGGCGGCGAGCACCTGGAGCGGCTGATGCAGGACGCGCGCATCATCCGCCACCTGGGCAAGCTCAAGAGCGTGCCGCGCAACGCGCAGATGATCCTCGACGTCGAGCAGACCCACGGCAGCTTCGGTGATTTCATCGCCGACTGGCCGGTGACCGACATCGTCGGGCTGTGGAAATACCTGATCAAGCATGGCAACCAGCTCGGCGGGCTGTCGGCGCCGCGCTTCCTGCGCATGGTCGGCAAGGACACCTTCGTGGCCTCGGACGATGTGTCGGCGGCCTTGATCGCGCAAAAGATCGTCGACAAGCGCCCGACCAGCCAGCGCGACCAGGCTGCGGTGCAGGCGGCGTTCAACCAGTGGCACGCCGAAAGCGGGCGGCCGCTGTGCCAGCTGTCGGTGATGTTGGCGCACACCGTCAATCACTGAGGCCGCAGAGGCGGTAGCGCCGCCCCTGACGCTCAGCGCTCTTCGCCCGCCAGCCGCCGCTCCAGCTGGTACTTCCAGCGCACATACAGCAGTGCCGCCAGAAACAGTCCCAGGCTCAGCCCGATCTCCATCGACCCCAGCACGACCCGCGCCGGATCGAACGCCGCCAGCACGCCCTTGATGAAATACAGGTTGACCACGAAACAGGTCCAGGCGTGGGCGCGCGCGCTACCCCGCAGCATGCCGGGCAGCAACAGCAGCAAAGGCAGCAGTTCGATCGCCAGGATCACCCCGGTACGCGCACCGTGCAGGTTGGCGAAGAACAGGGTGTTGAGGCCCAGCAGGGCGGTCAGGCCAAGAAAACAGGCCAGGCTCGCCACGCGGGTGACTGCCACCCGTGGAGCGAGCCAGGCTTGCCCGGGCAACGGTTTAGGCGTTCTGGCCACGGCTCGGCTCCAGGGCCTTGGCGGTCGTGCCGATACGCTGGCCGAGCGCGCGGCACAGGCTGATCTCATGGGTGTCCAGCTCGCGTTTGCCGTCGGCGCCGGCATGGTGGCTGGCGCCGTACGGCGTACCGCCACCGCGGGTGTCGATCAGCGCCGACTCGCTGTAGGGCAGGCCCATCACCAGCATGCCGTGGTGCAGCAAGGGCAACAGCATCGACAGCAAGGTGGTCTCCTGGCCGCCGTGCAGGCTGGCGGTGGAGGTGAATACCGCCGCCGGCTTGCCGACCAGCTCGCCGCCCAGCCACAGGCTGCTGGTACCGTCGAGGAAATACTTCAAAGGCGCGGCCATGTTGCCGAAGCGGGTGGGGCTGCCGAGGATCAGACCGGCGCAGTGACGCAGATCGTCGAGGGTGGCATAGGGTGCGCCGCTGGCAGGAATGTCCGGCGCCACCGCCTCGCACTCGCTCGACACCGCCGGCACCGTGCGCAGCCGCGCCTCCAGGCCGCTCAGCTCGACGCCGCGGGCGATGTGCCGGGCCATCTCGCTGGTCGCGCCATGACGGCTGTAGTACAGCACCAGAATGTAAGGCGTGCTCATGGCAGGATCTCCAGGACGTTTTCCGGTGGGCGGCCGATCACGGCCCTGTCGCCGGCGACCAGAATGGGACGTTCGATGAGGATGGGCTGCTCGACCATCGCGGCGATGAGCTGCTCGTCGGTCAGCGCGGGGTCGGCCAGGCCCAGGGCCGCGTAGGCGTCTTCGCCCGTGCGCAGCAACTGGCGAGCGCCGAGGCCGAGGCGGGCCAGCAGCGCGCGCAGCGTGGCGGCGTCGGGCGGCGTGTCCAGGTAGCGCACGACGGTCGGCGCAAGGCCGCGGGCTTCGAGCAGTGCGAGGGCGCTGCGGGATTTCGAACAGCGGGGGTTATGATAGAGCGTCAGTTCAGTCATGACGGGGACCACAGGCAGCTGGAAATGCCGGCTAGTCTAACCGCTCATGCTGACCCACAGGCTGTTAACTTCGAGAAGGATTGACCCATGGCAAGGCGTTTGGCAGTGGCACTGGCCATCACCGCGAGCCTGTTGCTCGCCGGTTGCGGTGCGGACTATGGCGTGGACCAGAATGGCAAGACGGTGAAGACCGAACAACTCGACGGCCACTGGCTGGTGCTCAACTACTGGGCCGAATGGTGCGGGCCGTGCCGCACCGAGGTGCCCGAGCTCAATGCCGCCGCCAAGCAGTGGCAGGCGCAGAACGTCAAGGTGGTCGGGGTGAACTTCGACGGCCTGCAAGGGGCCGATCTGAAAGAGGCGGTGAACGCGCTGGGCATCGAGTTCACCGTGCTGGCGCAGGACCCGGCCGAACGCTACGAGCTGCCGCGCAGCGAGGCCTTGCCGGTCACCTACATCATCGACGACAAAGGCAAGGTGCGTGAGCAACTGCTCGGCGAGCAGACCCTCGAAGGCCTGCAAGAGAAGCTCAAGGCGCTCAAGGGCGGCGCCTGATTCCGCCTTCCTGCCGACGGCGCCTGCGTGGCGCCGTCAGCTTTCCTCGGGCCAGAAACGCAAGGCCTTGCCGTCGTCCAGCCAGAAACGCACCTGCCCTTCGTGCGACGTATCCCAGCGCTGCACCCGCTCCAGCGCCTTGAGGAAACGCCCTTCCTGTTCCATCAGTGCCGGCGCGCACAGCTTGCGCGTGCTGCCTACCGGACCGAAGTGCAATGACTCGCCGTGCAGGGTATAGGGCGCGAACCAGTGGTTGCAGCCGGCATTGCCGTACGCCCGGCCATCGTCGCCCAGGGTCAGGCTGAGGTGGCTGTAGTCCATGAGCGGGCGTTCGCCGATCCATTCCAGGGTATAGGCCTGATCCTGTTGCAAAGGCGTGGGCGCGCTGGCGCAGCCGGCCAGCGCCAGGGTCAGCAGCGCACTGGCCGCCAGCGCTTTCACGACGCGCTCGCCTGGCAGCGTGGGCACAGATGACGCTCGCCTCGGGTGCTCCAGCCCAGCTCTTCGAGCCGTGCGTTGGCCGCTGGCTGGCGCGCCTTGTTGCCCAGGGAGGAATCCACCGCGAACTCGAGGTCCAGCGAGGTCTGGCAGCCGTCGCACTTGACCTGCCAGGTCAGAATCTCCAGCTCCTTGAACGCCGGGCCGTTGGCCGTGGCCACCCACTGCCCCTGCGGGTTGATCAGGTGGCGCACGGTCTGCACCGTCAGGCGCATGGACAGGGTTTTGCTGCCTTTGAGGCTGACCAGCAGGACATCGTCCTTTCTGATCGAACCGCCGTTGCCAGTCACCTGGTAACGGCCCGGCACCAGTGCGCGGCACTCGATCAGGGTGTGTTGCGGGTTGAAGAGGGTGTAGCGGAAATCGTGCTCGACCATGGGTCCTCCAGAAATGCGGCGTATCCTAGCATCAACCCTCGACCAGATTCTGCGGATTGCCTGCCGCCCAGCCGATGATGTTGGCCAGGGTGGTGCCGGCTATGGCGTCCAGCGCTTCACGGGTGAGAAACGCCTGATGGGCGGTGACGATCACGTTGGGGAAGGTCAGCAGGCGTGCCAGCACATCGTCCTGCAAGGGGTGGTCGGAGCGGTCCTGGAAAAACAGTTGCGCCTCCTCTTCGTAGACGTCCAGACCCAGGTAGCCCAACTGGCCGCTTTTCAACGCCTCGATCAGTGCCGGGGTGTCGACCAGCGCGCCGCGGCCGGTGTTGATCAACATGGCGCCGGCCTGCATCTGCGCCAGGGTGCGGGCATCGATCAGGTGCTGGCTGTCGGCGGTCAGCGGGCAGTGCAGGCTGACGATACGCGACTCGCGCAGCAGCGCGTCCAGCGGTAGATAGCGCGCGCCCAGGGCCAACAGGCGCGGGTGGGGGTAGGGGTCGTGCGCGAGTATCCGGCAGCCGAAGCCGGCCATGATGCGGGCGAAGGCCTCACCGATCTGCCCGGTGCCGATCACCCCGACGGTCTTGCCGTGCAGGTCGAAGCCGGTGAGGCCATGCAGGGTGAAGTCGCCCTCGCGGGTACGGTTGTAGGCACGGTGCAGGCGCCGGTTCAGGGCAAGCACCAGGGCCACCGCATGCTCGGCCACGGCATGCGGCGAGTAGGCGGGCACGCGCACCACGCTCAGGCCCAGGCGCTCGGCGGCGGCCAGATCGACATGGTTGTAACCGGCCGAGCGCAATGCGATCAGCCGAGTGCCGCCTGCGGCCAACCGTTCGAGCACGGCGGCGTCGAGTTCGTCGTTGATGAACCCGCATACCACCTCGAACCCTTGCGCCAGCGCGGCAGTCTCGACGTTCAGGCGGGCGGCCTGGTAATGCAGGTCCAGGGGCAGCCCGTTACCGGCGCGGGCGAAGCTTTCCTGGTCGTAATGCTGGCTACTGAACAACAGCACGCGCATGCACGGCGCTCCTTGGGGCAGAGACGGGCCGGCATGCGCAGGCCCGTGAGGGGTGGCGATTCAGGCGCCCAGGTGGGCCTGGGTCGCGAGGCGGCCGATGGCTCGGTCCAGCTCGTCCATGGCCTGCATCATTTGCGGGTGCTCCTGCTTGAGCAGGGTTTCGCTGCGCTGGCAGGCCGCGCGCAGTTGCGGCACGCCGCAATAGCGCGTGGCGCCGTTCAAACGGTGCACGCGTTCGATCATCGCCTGCCGATCGCCGCTTTCACGGGCCTGGCGGATGGCTTCGCGGTCGCCTTCGAGCGAGGCCAGGAGCATGGCCAGCATGTCCGCCGCCAAGTCCGGCTTGCCGGCTGCGAGGCGCAGGCCCTCCTGTGGATCGAGCACTTTCAGTTCGAGGTTGTCGGGGACGCGCTCCTGGGCGCGTTCGAGGGGCGGGGTGTCGAGGCTCAGGCCGGTCCATTTCAGCACCACCTGGGCCAACTGCCGTTCGCTGATGGGTTTGGTCAGGTAGTCGTCCATGCCGCTGTGCAGCAGCGCGCGCTTTTCGTTGGCCATGGCATGGGCGGTCAGGGCCACCACCGGCAAGGGCGGCTGGCCCAGGTCGGCCTCGCGGCGGCGGATCTGCTCGGTGCAGGCCGGACCGTCCATGCCGGGCATCTGCACATCCATCAGCACCAGATCGAAATGCTCCTCGTCGAGGGCGCGCAAGGCCGCTTGGCCGTTGTCCACAGCTACCACCATGGCGCCCATGTCTTCGAGCAGGGTCTGTACCAACAGCAGGTTGGCCGGGTTGTCGTCGACGCACAGGATGCGCGGCAGGCGCTGCCCGGTCAGGGGTTGCGAAGCCGGTCGCTGTTGATGACGGGGTTGTACCAGATCCAGCAGCACCCGGCGCAGCTTGCGCGTGCAGGCCGGCTTGGACAGCAATTGGCCGTGGCCCTCGCTCAGGTGCGACTGGTACAGGCCCTGTTCGGTGGTGGGGCAGAACACCAGGCACTGGCAGCCATGCTGCTCCAGTCGGTCGTTGATCAGGCCCAGCCGCTCGGGTGCCAGGTTGGCCAGGTTGATGCCGAGCACGGCGAACTCGAACGGCTGGCCCGCCAGGGCGGCCGCTTCGACGGCCTGGAGCAGGTGCTCGAAACTGCCGAACTGGGTCACGCTCAGGCCGCAGTCCTGCAATTGATGCTCCAGCGCCTGACACGCCAGCTCGTGACTTTCGACGATCGCCACGCGCCGCTCCAGCAGGGCCTGCAAAGGTGCCTGGTCGATGTCGTCGTGGGCCTTGGGCAGGGTCAGGGTGATCCAGAACTGCGAACCTTCGCCAGGCGTGCTGTCGACGCCGATCTCGCCGCCCATCTGCTCGATCAGGCGCTTGGAGATCACCAGGCCCAAGCCGGTGCCGCCAGGTTCGCGCGACAGCGAATTGTCGGCCTGGCTGAAGGCCTGGAACAGCGTGCGCACGTCGGTCGGAGTCAGGCCGATGCCGGTGTCGCGCACGCTGATGCGCAATTGCACGCTGTCTTCCTGTTCGTCTTCGAGCATGGCGCGGACCGCGATGGTGCCTTCGCGGGTGAACTTGATCGCGTTGCTGACCAGGTTGGTGAGGATCTGCTTGAGCCGCAGTGGGTCGCCGACCAGCGACAGCGGCGTATCGCGGTAGACCAGGCTGACCAGTTCGAGCTGCTTGGCGTGGGCCGCAGGGGCGAGAATGGTCAGGGTGTCCTGGATCAGGTCGCGCAGGTTGAAGGGAATGCTGTCGAGCACCAGCTTGCCGGCCTCGATCTTGGAGAAGTCGAGGATCTCGTTGATGATGCCCAGCAGGTTGCCGGCCGACTTCTCGATGGTGCCCAGGTAGTCCTGCTGGCGCGGACTGAGTTCGCCTTTCTGCAACAGGTGGGTGAAACCCAGGATGCCGTTGAGCGGGGTGCGGATCTCGTGGCTCATGTTGGCCAGGAACTCGGACTTGATGCGACTGGCCTCCAGGGCCTCCTTGCGCGCCATGTCCAGCTCGATGTTCTGGATCTCGATGGTTTCCAGGTTTTGCCGTACGTCTTCGGTGGCTTGGTCGACATTGTTCTGCAGCTCTTCGTGGGCGCTGTGCAGGGTCTGCGCCATGCGGTTGATGCCGGCGGCCAGCTCGTCCAGCTCGTGGCTGCCCATGGCCGGCAAGCGTTCTTCCAGGTTGCCGTCCTTGAGCTGGTTGACGGCGTCCTTGATGCGCTCGAGCGGTTGGTTGATGGCGCGGCTCATGCGCATCGCCAGCAGCACCGTCAGGCCCAGGCAGGCGAGGATCAGCAACATGCTGGTGAACAGGTTGCGGTAACCACGCAGCAAGGTGCCGTCGTGGGACAGCTCCACCTCGACCCAGCCCAACAGGCGCTCGGCTTCGGCCGGCACGGCGTCGGTGACCAGGTCGCGGTGGTGGCCGAACACCGGCATCAGGTAGCGAGTGGCATCCTTGCCGCCGCGCTCGAGCAGTTGCGTGCCGCTGCCGCCGCTGGGCGGCGGGTTGATCATGCTGGGGCCGGCATGGGCCAGGCGCGTGCGGTCCGGGGCGAGAAAGGCCACGGCGCGTACGTCCACCTGTTCCAGCGCTTCGGCGGCGATGCGCTCGAGCTGCGCGCGTGCCTGGGTGTGTCGTGCCAGGGCCGAGGCGGCGAGCGGGGCCAGTTGCTCGGACACCAGCTTGCCGCGCTGCAGCAGCTGGGTGCGCAGTTCGGCCTGCTGCTGCCAGTTGAAATAGATGCCCAAGACCAGCGCCATGAGGCTGGCGGGGAGCAAGGCGAGGATAAGGACGCGGCTTCGTATTCCCAGACGATCGAGCACATTGTTCTCCTGTATGTGCCAGCGCAAGCAACGCGCTGCGAGCGCAAAGGTACTCCCGCTGGCCGATGCTTGCACTGATTTGTGCCAGGGATGTGGAGAGGACGGCAGGCGCTCTCGGGGCCCTGCATCGCGCATATAGCCAGCCGCTATAACCTCCAACCATTGCGAGATATGGCCTTGGCGGCTTTGCCGGTATGATAGGCGCCCCCTGTCGCCCGGAATGCGAAATACGCCATGACCTCGCAGTACCCAACCATCGCCGATTGCGTCGGCAATACGCCCCTGGTTCGTTTGCAGCGTCTGGGCGGCGACACCAGCAATACGCTGCTGCTCAAGCTCGAGGGCAACAACCCGGCGGGCTCGGTCAAGGACCGACCGGCGTTGTCGATGATCACCCGCGCCGAACAGCGCGGCCTGATCAAGCCGGGCGACACCCTGATCGAGGCGACCTCGGGCAACACCGGCATCGCCCTGGCCATGGCCGCAGCGATCAAGGGCTACAAGATGATCCTGATCATGCCCGACAACTCCACCGACGAACGCAAGGCGGCCATGACTGCCTACGGCGCCCAGTTGCTGCTGGTGACCAAGGAAGAGGGCATGGAAGGCGCCCGGGATCTTGCCGAAAGGCTCCAGGCCCAGGGCCGCGGCCGTGTGCTGGACCAGTTCGGCAACGGCGACAATCCCATCGCCCATTATCACGGCACCGGCCCGGAAATCTGGCAACAGACCCAGGGCAGCGTGACCCATTTCATCAGCTCCATGGGCACCACCGGCACCATCATGGGTTGCTCGCAGTACCTCAAAGAGCAGAACCCGGCGGTGCAGATCGTCGGCCTGCAACCGATGGACGGCTCGTCCATCCCCGGCATCCGCCGGTGGCCCGAGGCCTATCTGCCGACCATCTTCGACGCCAGCCGCGTCGACCAGGTGCTGGACATGTCCCAGGAAGAAGCCGAGCAGACCATGCTGCGCCTTGCCCGCGAAGAGGGCATTTTCTGTGGCGTGTCCTCCGGTGGTGCGGTGGCGGGCATGTTGCGTCTGTCGCGGGAGCTGGAAAATGCGGTGCTGGTGGCGATCATCTGCGACCGCGGCGACCGCTATCTGTCTACCGGCCTGTTCGACGCGCCGTGATGTCGAAGAAGAAAAGCAGCGGCGGCCTGCGCTTCCAGCCCGCCGGCGGCGAACGTGCCACGCAGGTGCCGGTGGGCAAGAAGCAGCGCCTGGACATCCAGCGCTTGGCCGGTGACGGTCGCGGCATCGCATTCCATGAAGGGCGCACCTGGTTCGTCAGCGGCGTCCTGGCCGGCGAAAGCGTCGAGGCGCGGGTGCTCAACGCACGCGGCAAAGTGGTCGAGGCCCGCCTGGAACGGCTGTTCGAGGCCAGTGCCGAGCGCCGCGAAGCGCCGTGCCGACATTTCGATCGGTGCGGCGGCTGCAGTGTGCAGCACCTGCCCCATGCCGCGCAGTTGGCCCTCAAGCAGCGCACCCTGGCCGAGCAGCTGCAGCGCGTGGCGGGCCTGCAACCCGAAACCTGGGCCGAACCGCTGGCAGGGTCGGAGTTCGGCTACCGTCGGCGCGCCCGCGTGTCGGTGCGCTGGGATGCCAAAGCGCGTGAACTGCAAGTGGGTTTCCGTGCCGAGGCCAGCCAGGACATCGTCGCCATCGAAGAATGCCGCGTGCTGGTACAGCCCTTGCAGTCGATCCTGCGCCATTTGCCGACCGTGCTGCGCAGCCTGAGCCGGCCGCAGGCCCTGGGCCATGTGGAGTTGTTCAGCGGCACGGCCGAGGCGCTGCTGGTGCGCCACGTCGCGCCATTGCCCGACGAAGACGTGCAGCGTTTGCAGGCGTTTTGCCTGGAGGCAGGTGCTCAGCTCTGGTTGCAGGGCGAGGGCGAACCCACGCCATTCGTGGCCGGTGCCCGTCTGGGATTCAGCTTGGAGCCCTGGCAACTGCAACTGGCGTGGCGTCCGGGCGATTTCGTGCAGGTCAACGCTGCGGTCAACACGGCGATGATCGCCCAGGCCCTGGACTGGCTCGCACCGCAATCGGACGAGCGCGTGCTGGATCTGTTCTGTGGCCTGGGCAACTTTGCCCTGCCGCTGGCCCGCGTGGCGCGTGAGGTGGTGGCGGTCGAGGGTGTGCAGGCGATGGCCGAGCGCGCAGCGGCCAATGCGCGTGACAACGAAGTGCATAATGCAGCGTTTTTTCAGGCCGATTTAACCCAGCCTTTGGCCGGCGCCGAGTGGGCAGCCGAGGGCTTTTCTGCGGTACTCTTGGACCCACCGCGCGACGGTGCCTACGAGGTTGTGCAACACATCGCACAGCTCAAGGCGAAACGGTTGGTTTACGTCTCTTGCAATCCAGCCACTCTAGCGCGCGATGCTCAGGTGCTGGTCAACCAGGGGTACCGGTTAACGAGAGCCGGGATTCTCGACATGTTTCCTCAAACGGCGCATGTCGAAGCCATGGCGTTATTCGAAGCGGGCTAGCCAGTCTGGCCCCTCGGCGTGTCGGCCAGGGAATGGGCGGCGCGCAGTTGATAGCCAGCGCGCCCGTGCGGCGCGCTGTATGGAAAGGTAGAACACAGATGGTACAGGTGAGAGTGCACCAGCCGGTCAACACCGACGGCACTATCAATCTCGAAGGATGGCTGGATCATGTAACCGGCGTCGATGCGGCGCTCGATCGCAATGAGCTGGCCCAGGCCTGCGAATTCGCCCAGACCGTCGAGAAGAACGGCAACCCAGCCAAGCATTCCTGGGCCGATGGCACCTCGAGCTTCCAAGCCGGGCTCGAGATCGCCGAAATCCTTGCCGACCTCAAGCTCGACCAGGATTCGCTGGTAGCGGCGGTCATCTACCGCGCCGTGCGCGAGGGCAAGGTGACCCTGGCCGAAGTCGGCCAGCGCTTCGGCCCGGTGGTGGCCAAGCTGATCGACGGCGTGCTGCGCATGGCCGCCATCAGCGCCAGCCTCAGCCCGCGTCGATCGATGGTGCTCGGCTCGCAGGCGCAGGTCGAGAACCTGCGCAAGATGCTCGTGGCCATGGTCGACGATGTACGTGTGGCGCTGATCAAGCTGGCCGAACGCACCTGCGCGATCCGCGCTGTCAAGGCCGCCGACGACGACAAGCGTCTGCGCGTCGCCCGCGAAGTGGCCGACATCTATGCGCCGCTGGCCCACCGCCTGGGTATCGGCCACATCAAGTGGGAACTCGAAGACCTCTCCTTCCGCTACCTCGAACCCGAGCAGTACAAGCAGATCGCCAAGCTGTTGCACGAGCGCCGGCTCGACCGCGAGCGCTTCATCAGCGACGTCATGGGCCAGTTGCAGAACGAGCTACTGGCCACCGGCGTCAATGCCGACATCAGCGGGCGGGCGAAACACATCTATTCGATCTGGCGCAAGATGCAGCGCAAAGGCCTGGAGTTCAGCCAGATCTACGACGTGCGTGCGGTACGTGTGCTGGTTCCGGAGATCCGCGACTGCTATACCGCGCTGGGCATCGTGCATACCCTGTGGCGGCACATTCCCAAGGAGTTCGACGACTACATCGCCAACCCCAAGGAGAACGGCTACCGCTCGCTGCACACCGCCGTGATCGGCCCCGAAGGCAAAGTGCTGGAAGTGCAGATCCGCACCCACGGCATGCACGAAGAAGCCGAACTGGGCGTGTGTGCGCATTGGAAGTACAAGGGCACCGACGTCAAAGGCGGCTCCAACCACTACGAAGAGAAGATCTCCTGGCTGCGCCAGGTGCTCGAGTGGCACGAAGAACTCGGCGACATCGGCGGCCTGGCCGAACAGCTGCGCGTCGACATCGAGCCGGACCGCGTCTACATCTTCACCCCTGACGGCCACGCCATCGATTTGCCCAAGGGCGCGACGCCGCTCGATTTCGCCTACCGCGTGCATACCGAAATCGGTCACAACTGCCGTGGCGCCAAGATCAACGGGCGCATCGTGCCGCTCAACTACGTGCTGCAGACCGGCGAGCAGGTCGAGATCATCACCAGCAAGCACGGCAGCCCCAGCCGCGACTGGCTGAACTCCAACCTGGGCTACGTCAACACCTCGCGGGCACGAGCCAAGATCGTCCATTGGTTCAAGCTGCAGGCGCGCGATCAGAACGTCGCAGCCGGCAAGACCCTCATCGAGCGCGAACTGAGCCGGCTGGGCTTGCCCCAGGTCGACTTCGAACGCCTGGCGGAAAAGGCCAACGTCAAGACCGCCGAGGACATGTTCGCAGCCCTCGGTGCCGGTGACTTGCGCCTGGCGCAGATGGTCAACGCAGCTCAGCAATTGCTCGAGCCGGACCGCAGCGAGCAAGTCGAGCTGGTCACCCGCAAGCCCACCAGCCGCTCCAGCAAGCGCGGCGACGTGCGCATCCAGGGCGTGGGCAATCTGCTGACGCAGATGGCCGGCTGCTGCCAGCCGCTGCCGGGCGATGCCATCGTCGGTTACATCACCCAGGGCCGCGGCGTCAGCATCCACCGCCAGGACTGCGCTTCGGTGCTGCAATTGGGCGGCAAGGAGCCGGAGCGCATCATTCAGGTCAGTTGGGGGCCGATTCCGGTGCAGACCTACCCGGTCGACATCGTGGTGCGTGCCTACGACCGGCCGGGCTTGCTGCGCGACGTGTCGCAGGTGCTGCTCAACGAGAAGATCAACGTGCTGGCGGTCAATACCCGTTCGAACAAGGACGACAACACCGCGCAGATGTCGCTGACCATCGAGATTCCCGGCCTGGACGCCCTGGGGCGCCTGCTCGGGCGCATCTCGCAGTTGCCCAACATCATCGAGACGCGGCGTAACCGTACGCCCTGAGCCAGACGGTCGCTTGCCCGGTCGTCCGTGTGCGCGGCCGGGCACGCTGCCGTGAAGGAGTAGCGCCAATGACCTATACCTTGCCCGACCTCCTGCACCTGATGGCGCGCCTGCGCGATCCGCAGCACGGCTGCCCTTGGGACTTGAAGCAGGACTACGCCAGTATCGTCAAGCACACCCTGGAAGAAGCCTTCGAGGTCGCCGACACCATCGAGCGCGGCGACTTCGAGCACTTGCAGGGCGAGCTGGGCGACTTGCTGTTCCAGGTGGTCTATTACAGCCAGCTGGCGCGTGAAGAAGGCCGTTTCGAGTTCGACGGCGTGGTCGATGCCATCACCCGCAAACTGATCCGCCGCCATCCCCATGTCTTCCCCACCGGCGAGCTGTATGCGCCGCTGGACACCCCGCACCTGAGCGAAGAGCAGGTCAAGTCGCGCTGGGAGGCTATCAAGGCCGAGGAGCGCGCGCAGAAGAGTGCGCCTGAGCAACTGTCGTTGCTCGACGACGTACCGGCTGCACTGCCGGCCCTGTCGCGCGCGGCCAAATTGCAGAAGCGCGCGGCCACCGTCGGCTTCGACTGGCCGGCGGCATTGCCGGTGCTCGACAAGGTCCGCGAAGAGCTCGATGAAGTGTTGCAGGCCATGGCCGACGGTGATGCAGATGCGTTGGAAGACGAGCTGGGCGACCTGCTGTTCGCCACCGTCAATCTGGCGCGCCACCTCAAGCATGACCCGGAACAGGCGCTGCGCCGCGCCAACCGCAAATTCGAACGACGTTTCCGTTTCATCGAGCAGGCATTGCGCGAGCAGGGCCTGCCGATCGAAGATCGCACCCTCGACGAACTGGACGCCCTCTGGGGCGAGGCCAAGCGTCAGGAAAAGAACCTGCCCAGCTGCGGCTGAGCCGACGCACAAGTGAGTAGAAACCCATGAGCCTTTCCCTTCGCGACCAATTGCTCAAAGCCGGTCTGGTCAACCAGAAACAGGTCTCCCAGACCAACAAGGCCGAGAAAAAACAGAAACGCCTGGTCCACAAAGGCCAAGCCGAAGTCGACGACACCCAGCAACGCCTGGCCAGAGAGGCCCAGGCGGAAAAGGCCAAGCGCGACCAGGAACTCAACCGCGCCCAGCAGGAAAAAGCCGAAGCCAAGGCGCGCGCGGCCCAGGTCAAGCAGCTGATCGAGGCGACCCGCCTGCCCAAGCTGACGACCGAGGATTACTACAACTTCGTCGACGACAAGAAGGTCAAGCGCATTGCGGTCAACGCGCTGATGCGCAGCAAGCTGAGCAATGGCTCGCTGGCCGTGGTGTCCCATGGCGGCGGGTACGAGGTGATCCCGCGCGAGGCGGCGGTGAAGATCCAAGAGCGCGATCCGCACCGTATCCTGTTGCTCAACACCCATGTCGAAGCAGCCGACGAAGCGGACGATCCGTACGCGGCGTACAAGATTCCGGATGACCTGATGTGGTGATGCGAAGCTGAGTCCGGGGTATTAGGGCAATACGCATCAGGGGGGTAGACCGACGTTTCGATCTACCCCCCTGATGCGTTCAACGATACGTATGCAAGGGTCAGTGCGTCTCGTCGCGCTGACGCTCCTGTTCGGCCAATTCGTTGCGGTACTGCTGGGCCTGCTGTTCGTCGTGGAACATGCCGACCAACTGCCCTTGCTGGTGCACATCCCAGATACGCACGCCGGCAGCCAGACCTTCGTGGGACATTTTCGATTCGTCGCGTTCGGTTACTTGAACTGTCATCGTCATACTCCCCTGTGGGTGGATTGCGACATTGTGTCGCACACCCCAGTTATAGAGTCCGATAGCAGCCTAAGTAAATAAACGCGCAATTAAACATCTTTCATGCAACCGCTGTGGCCCGGCGTCTGTCGCCTCGCTGCCTCAACGAGGGCGGGGCGACTTTACAAGGCCGGCAGACACAGGTGCTCAGCGCATGTCGGGCAAACGCGCCTGATTGCGCACTTCGGTCTTGGCGATGGCCTCAGGTGGCAGCACGATCCGCTGTTTGCTCAACAACTCGCCCATGTTCGCCAGAATCCGGTACATCGAATATTCCTCGGTGTAGCGCACTTCGGTGTAGCGACGGTTGGCGTTGTACAGCTCGTTCTCACTGTCGAGCACATCGAGCAGAGTACGTTGGCCCAGGCCGAACTGGTCCTGGTACGCCGCACGCACGCGTTGGGTGGTTTCGGCGTATTCCAGGGCACTCGGGATCTGCTTGCGGGCGTTGTTCATGGCGTTCCACGAAAGGCCCAGGTTCTCGTTGATTTCGCGCAGGGCGTTGTTGCGGATGTCCATGGCCTGGTTGATCTTGTAGGAATCGGACTGCAAGCGCGCCTTGTCGCTACCCCCGCGGAACAGGTTGTAGGTCAGCTCGACCCCGGCCTGCCAGTCATTGTTGCTGTGGCCGCGCTCGCCGCCCTGGTTGTTGTTGGCGCCGGTGGCCAGTACCGCGTCCAGGCGCGGGTAGAAGGGCGACTTGGCCACTTCGTATTGTTTCTCGGCCGACTCGACGTCCGCTTGCGCCGACTTCAGGTACGGATTGTTTTCCAGCATGCCCTGGCGGGCTTCGTCGAGGGTTTCAGGCACGATGGGTTTAACGGCAGTCGGCATCTCCAATTCGTCGGGCTGCACGCCGATGATGCTGAAGAAGTTGACTTCGGCATCCGCGAGGTCGACCTCGGCGGTGTCCAGGTTGTTTTCGGCCAGGGCACGACGTGCGTGGGACTGATCGAGGTCGGCGGTGCTACCGATACCGCGCTCGCTGCGCAAGCCGATCTGATCGTTGACGCGCAAGTGCGCTTGCAGGTTGTTCTTGGCCAGTGTTACGAGTTCGCGGCGCTTGAGCACTTCGAGATAGACCTCGATGGCGCGCAGGGCAACGGTTTCTGCAGTGGCCTGAGTGTAATAGGCGCGGGAATTGGCCACGGCCTGGGTGCGGCCTACTTCGTTGGCAGTGTTGAAACCGTCGAACAGCATTTGCCGCAGGCGCAGCTCGGACTGGGTGTAGTTCAAGGTCTCTTTATTGTGGTTGCGCGTATTGTCCGCATTGAAACCGCGGGTATTGTTATTGTCGGAACGCTGGCGCCCATATCCCGCCACCAAGTCGACCGTGGGAAAGTATCCACCGCGTGCGAACTTCACGTCTTCGTCGGCCGACGAGCGACTGTTACGGTATTCGCTGACTTCAGGATGCTTGTCGACCGCGCTCTGCACTGCCTCGGTAAGCGTCATGGCCTGTACCGACGCGCCTGCGGTGGCGAGCAAGATGGCAGTGGTGAGCGGGGCTAAAACGCGCATGGGGTACTTCTCCCTAAATCTCGAATTGTCCGATATTCGCCAGAAAAATGGCGTAAAAATGAGTGTAACCGTTTCATGTTTGTAACATCACAGCTAAGAACATACGACGCCGGAAATAAGAAGATTTTGGCATAACTATTGTTCCAAAAAAAACTTACATCATCTAGCTAATTCAGGACATTGTTTCACTCAGTCTGAACGCCAAGTCTCTGTAAATAACGGTTTTCCGGCGTCAATTAAAATTTTCGTAAATTTGCAGCTGAGGATACAGGGGAGGACGGCGAGCACGGAATTGGACGACAGAATATTGTCATTTGCACCCCATCATTCCGTATTCGTTGAACCTGCCGCCGGGGCACTTTTCGTCCCGGCCATCGCAGCGGTAGTCGGGCCTTGGCGCCTGGCTGCTCCCGAAGTACCTGGCAACCCTTGATGCGAATCAACCACAGCAAGGGAGCAGTGTGCCATGGCGAAATCGATCGGTGTGGTCAGCCAAGTCATCGGAGAAGTATTTGCGATAGGTATCGACGGCGCGCGGCGCATCTTGATCGAAGGCGATCGCCTGTTCGTGGGCGATCAGCTGCAAACCGGGTACGAAGGTGCGGTGGCGGTACGTCTGGACAACGGCGAGCAGTTGACGCTCGGGCGCGAGAGCAGCCTGGAACTGACCGCCCGATTGCTGGATGACGCCGTACCCGACATCGTCAGCCCGGATGCGCCACCGAGCGAGGCGGCGCTAGCCGACGTCGTGCGTATTCAGCAAGCCATCGCCGCAGGGGCCGACCCTACCCGGGAAACGCAGGCACCTGCGGCCGGGGCGCCGCAACCGCTGGGTGGTGGCCATAGTTTCGTGCTGCTGACGGAGGTCGGTGATCGCGTGGACCCTGAGGTGGGCTTCCCCACCGCTGGGTTTGCCTACCCGCCAGAGCCCGGTGGGCGCGAATTGGGTGGCCGCGACAACAGCGCTCGCTTCCGGGATGGCCCCCCGCTGTCGCCACCCGAAGGCCCAGGCACCGAGACGCCTCCCGATCCAGGCACGCCGCCAGGCCCCGGCCCCGAAACGCCTCCCGATCCTGGAACGCCGCCAGGTCCTGGGCCCGAAACGCCTCCCGATCCTGGGACGCCGCCAGGTCCCGGCCCTGAAACACCCCCCGATCCCGGAACGCCTCCTGGCCCGGATCCGCAGCCGCCCCAGCCGCCTACCGATCACCCGGTGATCCTGCGCGGTCTGGAGATTCAACCAGCGGAACTGCTACTCGACGAAGCCAACCTGCCGCAGGGCTCGGCCAGTGATGGCGCGGCGCTGACGCAACGTGGCAGCTTCACCGTGGTGGCCCCGGACGGTGTGTACGACCTCAGTGTCGGTGGCCTGGTCGTCATCGCTGCGGGCGTCGTGACGGGTGTCGGCCAGTCGTTCTTGACCGCGCTGGGCAACACCTTGACCATCACCGGCTATGACGCGCAGACCGGACAGGTCGGCTACAGCTATACCCTCAACGGCGCCGACCAGCATCCAGACGGCGGTGGACGCAATACACTCAGCGAGCAGTTTCTGGTGCGCGCCAGCGATGTCGATGGCGATACGGCCAGCGGTAGCCTGGACGTGATCGTCCGCGACGACGTGCCGACAGCGGTCGACGACTTCAATACCGACCTGGCTACACCCACAGCGGTGCAACTAACAGGCAACGTGCTCGACAACGACGTTCAAGGCGCGGACCGGGTCAGCGATGGTCAGCCCATCCTCGGCGGCACTTTCCAAGGCACCTACGGCACCTTGGTGCTGGCCGGTAACGGTACCTACACCTACACCCTCGACCCCAACGCCCCGGCCTTCAAGCAACTGTCGGGCGCAGGGCGAGGGGTCGAGGTGTTCACCTACACCTTGCGCGATGCCGATGGCGACACCAGCAACGCGACCCTGACCCTGAACGTGCTACGCCCCGACAACCCGGTGCAACTACAAGGTCTGGATGTGCAGGGCGGGGAACTGACGCTGTCCGAGCGCTATCTTGCCGACGGCAGCAGCCCGGATCCGGCCGCGCTGACCCAGACGGGTACGTTTCGGGTCAGCGCGCCTGATGGGCTGTACGTGCTGAAGGTGGGTGGCATCGACGTGGTGAGCGATGGCGTAGCGGCCGGTTTCCCGCAAACGATTCTGACAGGCTTGGGTAATCGCCTGACGATCACCGGCTACGATGCCGACACCGGTGTGGTCAGCTACAGCTACACCTTGCAGGACAACGCGACGCATCCAACTGGAAACGGCGTCAATGACCTGCAAGAACAATTCAGCGTCATCGCCCAAGACACCGATGGCAGCACGGCGACCGGTAGCCTCGACGTGACCATCGTCGACGATGTGCCGCAGGCGACTTCTGATTCTGCCCAGGTGCGTGAAGGCGGGACGGTCAGTGGCAACGTCCTGCTCAACGATATCGTCGGTGCCGACGTGCGCAGCGACGGTCAGTATGTGGTGGGTGTGCGGGCTGGCAACGACATCAGCACCTCGGCCTTGGGCCAAGTCGGTACACAGGTGCAGGGCCAGTATGGCTACCTCGTCATCGCCGCTGACGGCAATGCCACTTACTTCGCCAATCCCAATAGCGTGGGCAGCGCAGGTGGCCGTGACGTGTTCGTCTATACCATCCGTGACGCAGATGGCGACGAAAGCACGACGACTGTGACCCTCGATATCAGGCACAGCGGTCTGATTGCCTGTTCGGACTGGGACATCAAAGTCTTCGAAAAAGCTTTGGACCTGAACAAAGACGGCAACGATCTGGCCCCTGGTACCGTCATCGGCAGCGACCCCGGATCCCGCGGCGAGACCGATACCGGTTCCCTGGTGGGTGCGGTGTCGGGCGGGGCAGGCGCGCTCACCTATAGCTTGGTTGGCAGCGCTGTAGGCCAATATGGCCAAATCCAGATCCAGCCCGACGGCACATACACTTACACCCTGATCTCCGCACCGAAGACCCCAGGCAACCCGAACAACGGCGCGGACATCCAGACCGAAACCTTCACCTATCAAGCCACCGACGCCAACGGCAACAGCGTGACCGGCAGCATCGTCGTGCGCATCGTCGACGACGTGCCCACCGCCCATTGCGATTCGGCTCAAGTGCGTGAGGGAGGGACGGTCAGCGGCAACGTCTTGCTCAATGACATCGTCGGCGCCGACGTGCGCAGCGACGGTCAATACGTGGTGGGCGTGCGCGCCGGCAACGACACCAGCATCTCGGCCCTGGGCCAGGTCGGCACGCAGGTGCAGGGTCAGTATGGCTACCTCGTCATCGCCGCTGACGGCAACGCCACCTACCACGCCAATCCCAATAGCGTGGGTAGCGCAGGCGGCCGCGATGTATTCGTCTACACCCTCCGCGACGCAGACGGCGACGAAAGCACCGCCACCGTCACGCTCGATGTCAGAGACAGTGGCTTGGTTGCCTGCCCAGATTGGGACATTAAGGTCTACGAAAAAGCCTTGGACCTGAATAAAGACGGCAACGACCTGGCCCCCGGTACCGTCATCGGCAGCAACCCTGGCTCCCGTGGCGAAACCGATACCGGCTCCTTGGTCGGTGCAGTATCGGGCGGGGTGGCGGCGATCAGTTACAGCTTGGTCGGCAGCGCTACCGGCCAATACGGCCAGATCCAGATCCAGCCCGACGGCACGTACACCTACACCCTGACCTGCGCACCGAAAACACCCGGCACCCCTAACAACGGCGCGGACACCCAGACCGAAACCTTCACTTACCAAGCCACCGACGCCAACGGCAACAACGTGACCGGCAGCATCGTCGTGCGCATCGTCGACGACGTGCCCACCGCCCATTGCGATTCGGCCCAGGTGCGCGAAGGCGGCACGGTCAGCGGCAACGTCCTACTCAATGACATCATCGGCGCCGACGTGCGCAGCGACGGTCAATACGTGGTAGGTGTACGCGCCGGCAACGACACCAGCACCTCGGCCCTGGGCCAGGTCGGCACGCAGGTGCAGGGTCAATATGGCTACCTCGTCATCGCCGCCGACGGCAACGCCACCTACCACGCCGACCCCAACAGCGTGGGTAGCGCAGGCGGCCGCGATGTATTCGTCTACACCCTCCGCGACGCAGACGGCGACGAAAGCACCGCCACCGTCACGCTCGAGGTGAAGGACAGCGCGCCACCCCTCTGCGACATCGCCTACGCTCAAGCGGCGCCCCTGTTACTCGACCGCACGGAACTCGCCCGGCCCATCGCACGCGGCGATTTCGTCAGCACCCCCGGTAACCTGAGCGCCGTCTTGGTCGTGGCGGGCTTGCTTGGCGCTGCACAGGCGCACGAACAGGCCGAGCCGCAACGCTTCACCTTGGATTTGCATCAGGGCGAACGACTGAGCTTGAAGCAGGACACGAGCAGCGGCGAGGTTTCGCTGGCCTGGCAAGACACCAACGGCCAACTGCATGCCCTCGACGAACACGGCCAGCTCGTGGCAGCGCGTGACGGCGTTTATAGTCTGTTGGTTTCCAGCACGGCCGACAGCGGCGCGGGCCATGTGCCACAGGATTATCGGCTGAGCCTGGTGCTCGACCACCCGACCCTGGCGGATCAAGCCTCGCAGCCGCTCGCAAGCCCGGCCGATGACCACTCTGCCACAGCCCTTGTCGCCACGGCAGCGGTCGCACATGCAGCGGCAGTCGTCCATCCGCAACCCAGCGAGACGAGCGGCGCGGTGCAAGGCGCAGAAACCACCTCGCACCCTGTCACGGGCGAGCCTGTGGTGAGCGCTCCGGGCGCCGCGGAACCGTCCGATGGCAACGTGGGCCAGGCGAGCAACGCCCATTCGGCCGGCACAGCGTCATCGACTGCCGACGTGGCGACACCCGTCGCCAGTGGCATCGGTGCAGACGGCTACCCGCCCGCCGGGGAGGGTCACGCGCTGCACGGCAGCGCCAATCCCTCCACGCTCGTTGCTGGCAGCGACAGCACAGAAGGCTCCCACGCGGTCGGCGATGGCAGCTCGCTCGCCAGCCGCCCGGAAGGTGGCGTACCGGGCGCCGTGATGGCTCGGGATGCGTTGCAGAGCGTTCCGGACCCGGTCAGCGCAACGGCCGACTCCTCCGGCGCACCGGCCAACGCGCACACTGCCCAGCGCTCGGATGCGCTGCTCAATTTCGACGAAGACGACGGTTTGTTCGGCAGCACCCATGCCACGCTGGGCGCCCAAGATCACGCAAACGACATTGCCAGCGTCCGCGCTCCGGTCTGGAACCCGGCCGAACCCGAGCGGCCGCTTGCCGACGATGCTCTCGCCAGCGCGCACTCGCTGGATCTGTCGCAGCTCTTGCAAGCAGAGGACTTGGACGGCGATTCGCTGGAACACTACCTGCATACCCTTGGCAGTGACACGCCACTCACGCTGCGCACCAGCTATTCGCTGCAAGCGAGTGCCGAACCGATGGGCCAACCTGGCCATCACCAGGCATCCGTGCCTGCGTTCGACGTCGCGCATCTGGTCACCTCGGAAAACGCTGCGCTGCTCAACACGCTGTTCGGCACCTCACCGCCGCCGGTCGACAGCGTGTGAGGCTCAGGCGGCGTCAGGCCTTGCGCGGCTTGAGGATGAGCAGGGTCAGAAGACCGGCCACGATTCCCCAGAACGCCGAGCCGACCGAGAGCAGGGTGAAGCCCGAGGCGGTGACCATGAAGGTGACCAGCGCCGCCTCGCGCTCGCGCGACTCGGCCATGGCGATGTGCAGGCCGTTCATGATCGAGCCGAGCAGGGCGAGGGCGGCGATCGACAGCACCAGCTCTTTGGGCAGGGCGGCGAACAGCGCCGCCAGGGTCGCGCCGAAGATGCCGGCCACGCCGTAGAACGCCCCGCACCAGACGGCGGCGCTGTAGCGTTTGGTCGAATCCTCATGAGCTTGGGGGCCGGTGCAGATCGCCGCGCTCAGGGCCGCCAGGTTCAGGCCATGGCCGCCGAAGGGCGCCACCAACAGCGACGCCACGCCCGTGGCGGTGATCAGCGGCGAGGCCGGCACGTCGTAGCCGTCGGCGCGCAGCACGGCCATGCCGGGCATGTTCTGCGAAGTCATCACCACCACGAACAGCGGGATGCCGATGCTGATGGTGGCGGCCAGGGAAAAGCTCGGGGTGGTCCACACCGGTGTCGCCAATTGCAGGTGGAAACCGCTGAAGTCCAACAGGCCCAGACCGCCGGCCAGGGCCGTGCCGACCAGCAGCGCCACCAGCACGCAGTAGCGCGGCGAGACGCGCTTGACCAGCAGGTAGCTGAAGAACATGCCGACCACCAGAAGCGTCTGGTGCTGGGCGGCGACGAAGATTTCACTGCCGATGCGCAACAGGATGCCGGCCAACAGCGCCGAGGCCAGCGAGGCAGGGATGCGCCGTACCAAGCGCTCGAAGCTGCCGGTAAGCCCGCAGATCAGCACCAGCGCCGCGCTGGTGATGTAGGCGCCGATGGCTTCGTTGTAGCTCACGCCGCCCAGGCTGGTGATCAGCAGCGCCGCGCCTGGCGTCGACCAGGCGATGGTCACCGGCGTGCGGTAGCGCAACGACAGCCCGATGCTGCACACCGCGATGCCGATCGACAGCGCCCAGATCCACGAGGAAATCTGCGCGCTGGTCAGGCCGGCGGCTTGCCCGGCCTGGAACATCAACACCAGTGAGCTGGTGTAGCCGGTGAGCATGGCGATGAAACCGGCCACGACAGCCGATGGCGAGGAGTCGGCCAGCAAGCGCGGGCGGGCGGTTTTGGCGAGCGACATGGCGCGTTCCCTGTGCAGATGTAAGCAGTTCTTTCCAGCCTAACGGTTCGCCAGGCGGCGCTTGCCATACAGCCGCGTGCGGGTTGGGCCGTACAGTGATCGTTCGCGGGCAAGGACGGGCGGGGAGGGTGCGCACTCGACAGGCGATGGCAAGCGTCATGCGGCGGTGGCGACGCATGGTTCGGGGCGTACAGTCATCGTTCGAGCGTTGGGGTGCATCGTGGGCGATGGGCATGGGGCTGCGGCAGTGTTCCTTGGACCACCGCCGCGATGGCGCGCTCAGACGGTGCCGAAGCGCCGCTCCAGGTAAGCGATGATGTCGTTGGATTCGTACATCCAGCGCACTTCGTTACCTTCTTCGATACGCAGGCATGGCACCTTGACCCGGCCGCCGCCTTCGAGCAGCGCCTCACGGTGTTGCGGGTCATGCTTGGCGTCGCGCAGGGACACCGGCACGTTGAGACGATGCAAGGCGCGGCGCGTCTTGACGCAGAACGGGCAGGCATGGAACTGGTACAGCGCCAGATGGCGCGCCTGCTCATCCACCTGCGCCTGGGCGGCAGGGTCGCGTTTGCGCTTGGCCGGGCGGCTGATCCAGTCGCCGAAGACGATAAGCTGGCCGAGACCGACGCGCAGGGCTTTGACGATCATGGGGCACTCCTGAAAGCAGATAAACGAAAAGGCCGACCCAAGGGGCTAATGCCCGTCAGTTGAGCAATCGGGGCCGCGTTGCGGCCCATCGCGGCTGAACCGGAGCGCCGGCCGGCCGCTCCCACAGGATTACGTCCCCACAGGATTACGCTTATTCTGCTGGAGCGGCTAGAGCCGTCCCCACAGGATTACGCTTGTTCTGTTGGAGCGGCTTTAGCCGCGATGGGCTGCAAGGCAGCCCCAAGTAACCCTGATTCGGCTCAACTGGCGGGTATCGGCCCAAGGGCCGGCTCGCGCTCAGCGGACGATCACTTGATCAGGCTGAGGAATTCGGTACGGGTGGCGGCGTTGGCGCGGAACTCGCCGAGCATCACCGAGGTGATCATGCTGGAGTTCTGCTTCTCGACACCGCGCATCATCATGCACATGTGCTTGGCCTCGATGACCACGGCCACGCCCGCAGCGCCGGTCACCTGCTCGATGGCTTCGGCGATCTGCCGGCTGAGGTTTTCCTGGATCTGCAGGCGGCGGGCGAACATGTCGACGATCCGCGCGACCTTCGACAGGCCCAGGACCTTGCCCTTGGGCAGGTAGGCGACGTGGGCCTTGCCGATGAAGGGCAGCATGTGGTGCTCGCACATCGAATACAGCTCGATGTCGCGCACCACCACCATTTCGCTGTTATCAGAACTGAACAGGGCGTTGTTGGTGACTTCTTCGAGGGTCTGCTCATAACCGCGGCAAAGGTACTGCATGGCCTTCGCTGCCCGTTTGGGCGTGTCGCGCAGGCCCTCGCGGGAGATGTCCTCGCCGATCTGGCCAAGGATCTCGGTGTAGTTCTGTTCCAGGGACATGGATCTACCTGTGGGAATTTTCGCAAAAATGAAGGGTAAGTCGGAGGACGCAGCGCTGCAAGCGCGATGTTACTCGTCGCGGCCTTCGAGCATGGTGCGTTTGAGCATCACATACACCGCGCCCGTACCGCCGTGGCGCGGCTGGCAAGATACGAAGCCGAGCACCTGCGCATGTTGGCGTAGCCAGGTGTTGACATGGCTCTTGATCATCGGCCGCTTGCCGTCCAGACGCGCGGCTTTGCCGTGAGTGACCCGCACGCAGCGCACTTCCAGCTTGGCGGCTTCGGCGATGAAGTCCCACAGGGTTTCGCGGGCCTTCTCCACGCTCATGCCATGCAGGTCGAGGCTGCCCTCGAAGGCGATCTGGCCGAGCTTGAGCTTGCGCAGCTGGGCTTCCTGCACCCCGTCGCGGCGCCAGAGCAGTTCGTCTTCGGCGCCCACGTCGATGACGAACTGATCGGACAGGCCGTCGATCACCAACGGCTGGTCGCTGCGCACCGTCGCCTTCTGGCGCAAACCGGCCAGCTGCTGGCGGTCGGCCTTGGGCTTGCCGACTTCGGCGCGGTCGTGGGTGATCGGCTTGACGCCGCGCACTTCGCTACGAAAGAGGGAAAAATCGTCGTCTTGCATGTTGCCTCCACCTGAGGCGGCGTAGTTTACGCCACTGCGCAGGGCAACGGCAGTCTGGCCGCGACACCCGCAGGTGCCGGGCGTCGGCCTCAGATCAGGCTGGCGGTCGGCGCCACGCAGGCGAAGTTGTCGGCCATCACCGCCATCTCGCACTGGTGGATCTGCGCGGCGGGAATCACGCTTTCCTTGGAGGCCAGGTCGCGGGTGGCGCTGGCGTCTTCGACCAGGGTGCAGCGGTAGCCGTAGTCCTTGGCGCGGCGCACGGTGGTGCTGACGCTGGAGTGGCTCATGAAACCGCAGACGATCAGGTCGAGGTGGCCCAGACCCTGCAGGGTTTCGTGCAGCTTGGTGTTCTTGAAGGCATTGGGCATGCGCTTTTCGATCACCACTTCGCCCTCGCGCGGTTCGAGCCCCGGAATGAATTCGCCGCGCGGACCTTGCGGGTCGAACAGACCGCCCACGGTGCCCAGATGGCGCACGTGGATGATCGGGCGTCCGGCCAGGCGGGCGGCATCGAGCAAGCGGGCGATGTTGGCCGTGGCCTCGTCCATGCCCGACAGCGCCAGCGGACCGCTGAGGTATTCCTTCTGCGCATCGATGATGATCAGGCTGGCCTGGCTCAACTTGGCCGGCGGGTAATCGCGACCGCTCAGACGCAGCATCGTGGTTGCAACGGACATCAAGGGCTCCTTTGGGATAGGGCTGTTGCGCGCCATTGTCCTCTGCCGCGACGACAATGGGAATGCTTGACAGCGCAAGCGGCGCAGTTGCTGGTCTGTGGCTATACGACGGCGCGCCCGGGGAAACATTTACGGGCGCAGACTGATAGACTTTCCCGCTGCCTTCAAAGGAGTCCACTGTGATCACTTCCCGCCTGCGCACCTTGCGCGACCACATTCGCTGGGCGGTCAGCCGCTTCCATGAACACGACCTGTTCTTCGGCCATGGCGCCGACAACGCCTGGGACGAAGCGCGCCAACTGGTGCTCGGTGCGTTGCACCTGCCGTTCGAAGTGGCCGACGCCTACCTCGACTGCCAGCTCGAAGACGACGAGCGCGTGCGCTTGCAACACCTGTTCAAGCGCCGCATCGAAGACCGCATCCCCACCGCCTACCTGTTGGGCGAAGCCTGGTTCTGCGGTTTGTCGTTCATCGTCGACGAGCGCGTGCTGATTCCCCGTTCGCCCATCGGCGAGCTGCTCGAAGCGCGCCTGGAGCCCTGGTTGGGCAGCGAGCCGACGCGCATCCTCGACCTGTGCACCGGCTCTGGCTGCATCGGCATCCTGGCCGCCGACGTGTTTCCCGACGCCGAAGTGGTCCTGGCCGACCTGTCGTTCGACGCTCTCGAAGTCGCCAACCAGAACATCGAGCGCCATGGCCTCGAAGAGCGCGTCTTCACCGTACAGGGCGACGGTTTCGCGGGCCTGCCACAGCAGCGTTTCGATCTGATCCTGTCGAACCCGCCCTACGTCGATGCACAGGATTTCGCCGACATGCCGGCCGAATACCAGCACGAACCCGAGCTGGGCCTGGCCTGTGGCGACGATGGCCTGGACCTGGTGCGGCGCATGCTGGCCGAAGCGGCCGACCACCTGACCGAGAAGGGCCTGCTGATCGTCGAGGTCGGCAACAGTCAGGTGCACGTCGAACAGCGCTACCCGGAAGTGGACTTCGCCTGGCTCGAATTCAAGCGCGGCGGCCATGGTGTGTTCATGCTCACCGCCGAGCAGTGCCGCCAGCACCAGGACCTGTTCCGCGCACGGGCCTGACACGCTTGCCGCGCTCGCTGTGTTGATGGGCGCCGCGCAAGCGGGCGCCCCCCAAGCGGGCGCCCCCCAAGCGGGCGCCGTGCAAGCGAGCCCATGCAGCCAGCGCGGCGCAGCCTTCAGCGGGTGGCGATGAAGATCAGCAGGCCGGCCTGGAACACCGCGAAGGCCACCAGACAGGTGATGGTGAAGCGCAGGCCGCTGTCCTCGCGCTCCACTCGGGCCATGCGTTCGTCGCGTTCGCGCAGCTGCGCGGCCATTTCCTGCAGTTGCTGTTCGGCCTGCTGCAGCATCGCCGCGCTGTCGAGCACCTGCAGAGCCTGTACCTTTTCCTCGTTCCAGTACGGGCGCAACTGGCTGACCACGCCGTCGAGGGTATGGCCTTGGGTCGGCTGGCCGTCGGCGTAGGCGATTTCCAGACCGAAACTGCGCAGCACCTGATCGCGGCGCAGGCGCAAGTCGTCGTTCATGGCGTCGCGCGCCGGCAATTCGAGCGGCTCGACCCGGTAGTCGGGCCAGCGGCCCTGCAGCCATTTGCCGGCCTGGGCCAGCAGGAAACGCCCCAGGCCGCGGTTGCTCGGCTCCAGGTTCAGGCTCTGGCCGCCGCCCAGTCGCACCTGGCGCAGATCGTGGTCGACGCGCACGTCCAAGCGGTTCTGCTCCTTGTGCGTCATCTGCCCGGGCAAGCGGATCTCCAGGCGCAGCAAGCTGTGGGCCGGGCTATGCCGTTCCACATGACCGAACTGCACGAAACGCAGCGGGTGCGCGCCGTGGCGATCGGTAGGCAGCGGGCTCAGGCGCAGCAGTTGGAATTGTTCGGCGGCAGCGTCGGCCCAGGGCAGGGGCGCGCTGGGCGGGTCCTGCGGCGCGGCGGCAGGCTCGGCGCCGGTAGGGGCGGCGGTCATGGGAAGTCCTCGGATACGTGTCGGCGATGCGTGGGGCAAGACAAGGCGGTGTGCCAGCATCGATGCCGGGTTATCGGCCGCCTGCGCCGCAACCTGAGGGCCGCCTTAGTCCTGGGGCAGGGCGCGGATGAAGGCCACCACGCGCTCGCCCAGCTCCCGGGCCAGCGGCAGCTCCGGGTTGCGATAGCTGTCACGCTGCTCGCTCATGTCCCGTGGACTGATGCGCAACATGTGGTTCATGCCGTCGATCAACACCAACTGCGCGTCGGGCTTGGCCGCTTGCAACTTCTCGGCATCGAGCACCTCGACCTGCACGTCGTTGCGGCCCTGGACGATCAAGGCCGGCATCTTCAGACGGCCAAAGGCGGCGGCCGGATCCTGGCGCAACAGGGAAATCACGTAGGGCTGCACGCTTGGGCGGAAGGCCTGGCGCAAGGGGCTGGGCACATCCAGGCTGGTCTGCCCGGCTTGCAGACGGTCGAGCAGCAGGTTGCCACGCAGCATGTCGGCCGGGTTCAAACGCTTGGCCAGCTGCTCGCGCAGCACCTGGGCGATGGGCCGACCGCTGCCGGCCAGGGTGATCACGGCGCTGGCGCCGGCGTCTTCGGCGGCAAGGCTTGCGATCAGCGCGCCTTCGCTGTGGCCGACGATGATCAGCGGCCCGAAGCGCGGGTCGGCGCGCAGCTGGCGGCCCCAGGCCACAGCGTCGGCGACGTAACGTTCGACGCTCAGGTCGCGCTCGTCGGGTGTGGCCGGCTGGCTGGCGGCGACGCCACGTTTGTCGTAACGCACGCTGGCGATGTGCTGCTTGGCCAGCAGCAGGGCCAGACGCTTGAGGTTGTCGACCCGGCCCGAAGCGGGATTGTTGCCATCGCGGTCGGTGGGGCCGGAACCGGGAATGATCAGTACCACCGGTGGCGGCGTGTCCTGCTGCGGCAACAGTAAGCTGCCATGCAGCACGCCCTGGCCGGTGTCGAGCTCGATCGGGCGTTGCGACACGGTCGGCGCGGCATAGGAGAAGGAGGCGAACAGGCACAGCAGGAGCACAGCGACGAGACGCGAAGGCATGGAAGGGCGCTACATGGAGAGGTAGTGTTCTGACCGGAGCGTCTGCCGAAGGTTCTGGCGTGGTATCGATGCATCTGGCCAGGGCCTGCCTGCATGCCACAAGCCGCTAAGGCCACTGTAGGAGCGCCGAACCGGCCTCTCCTACAGGTTGACTGTGATGCCGGGGAGCACGCGTGGTCGTCTGAGCGGCTCGACTGCAACCCCAGCGACAGTCCCTGTAGGAGCGGCTTCAGCCGCGATGGGCGGCGCCGCCGCCCCACGTCAGGCACCGCTGAGCATCCGACGGAAACCGACCGTGGCCATTGTCCCTGCTGCGCAGCCCATCGCGGCTAATCGGAGCGCTGAACCGGCCGCTCCCACCGGGAGTGGGCGTCAGGGACTCGACTGCAATCCCAGAATCTCTCATAGAACGCTCGTTGGAGCGTCGAACGCGCCGCATACGCAGGCATTAGCGCCTATCCCGACCATTTTCCGTATACTGCTGCGCTTCGTTCACTTCAGGCAGATTCGCGGAGCGCCCATGTCCGGCAATACCTACGGCAAGCTGTTCACCGTCACCACCGCAGGCGAAAGCCATGGCCCGGCGTTGGTCGCCATTGTCGATGGGTGTCCACCGGGCCTCGAACTGTCTCTGGCCGACCTGCAGCACGACCTCGACCGGCGCAAGCCCGGCACCAGCCGGCACACCACCCAGCGCCAGGAATCCGATGAAGTGGAGATCCTCTCCGGCGTCTTCGAGGGACGCACCACCGGCTGCTCGATCGGCCTGCTGATCCGCAACACCGACCAGAAGTCCAAGGACTACTCGGCGATCAAGGACCTGTTTCGCCCGGCCCACGCCGACTACACCTATCACCACAAGTACGGCACCCGCGATTACCGTGGCGGCGGCCGCAGTTCGGCACGGGAAACCGCCATGCGCGTGGCCGCCGGCGCCATCGCCAAGAAGTACCTGGCGACCCAGGGCATCCGGGTGCGCGGCTACATGAGCCAGCTCGGCCCCATCGAAATCCCGTTCAAGGGCTGGGACAGCGTCGAGCAGAACGCCTTCTTCAGCCCCGACCCGGCCAAAGTGCCGGAGCTGGAGGCCTACATGGACCAGTTGCGCCGTGACCAGGATTCGGTCGGCGCCAAGATCACCGTGGTGGCCGAGGGCGTGATGCCTGGGCTTGGCGAGCCGATCTTCGACCGCCTCGACGCCGAGCTGGCCCACGCGCTGATGAGCATCAACGCGGTCAAGGGCGTGGAGATCGGCGCAGGCTTCGCCAGCGTCGCCCAGCGCGGTAGCGAGCACCGCGACGAGCTGACGCCCGAGGGCTTCCTGAGCAACGACGCCGGCGGCATTCTCGGCGGTATTTCCTCCGGCCAACCGATCGTCGCGCACCTGGCGCTCAAGCCCACGTCGAGCATCACCGTCCCGGGCCGTTCGATCGACGTCGACGGCAACGCCGTGGAGATGGTCACCAAGGGCCGCCACGACCCGTGCGTAGGCATCCGCGCCACACCCATCGCCGAAGCGATGATGGCCATCGTGCTGATGGACCACCTGCTGCGCCACCGTGGGCAGAACGCCGACGTGCGCGTCACCACCCCGGTACTCGGCCAGGTCTGAGCGCATCCGCCAGGGCGGGCGAAGTCGGGCCTGCCGGCAACACCCTCGCGACGATCCGCAACGGTCGTCGCCTTGCCCCGACGTGGAGCCCATGCCCAGCATTCCCTATTGGCGGCTGTCCAGCTTCTACCTCTGCTATTTCGCTCTGCTGGGGGCAACGGCGCCATTCCTGGCGTTGTACTTCGACCATCTTGGCTTTGCCCCGGCACGCATTGGCGAACTGGTGGCCATCCCCATGCTGATGCGCTGTCTGGCGCCCAACCTGTGGGGCTGGCTGGGCGACCGGACCGGTCGGCGCTTGTTGATCGTGCGCCTTGGCGCGCTGTGCACGCTGGCCAGTTTCTCGCTGATCTTCTTCGGTCACAGTTATGCCTGGCTGGCGCTGGTGATGGCCCTGCACGCCTTTTTCTGGCATGCGGTGCTGCCGCAATTCGAAGTCATCACCCTGGCCCACCTGCATGGGCAGACCGGGCGCTACAGCCAAGTGCGGCTATGGGGTTCGGTGGGCTTCATCCTTGCGGTGGTCGGCCTGGGCGAGTTGTTCGAACACGTGCGTCTGGACGCCTACCCGTGGGCGGTGGTGACGATCATGGGCGGTATTCTGCTCGCCAGCCTGTGGGTGCCCAACGCACAGCCGATGGAGCAAGGCGAGCGGCGCGGCGCCAAGGGTTTCGTGCAGCAGTTGCGCGCCCCGGGGGTATTGCCGTTCTACGTCTGTGTGGCGCTGATGCAGCTCAGCCACGGGCCGTACTACACCTTCCTCAGCTTGCACTTGCAGCACTTGGGTTACGAACGTAGCGCCATCGGCCTGTTGTGGGCGCTGGGCGTGGTCGCCGAAGTGCTGATGTTCCTGCTGATGAGCCGCCTGTTCGCTCGTGTTTCCATTCAACGCCTGCTGCTGGGCAGTTTCCTGTTGGCGGCCCTGCGCTGGGCCTTGCTCGGCACCCTGGCCGACGTACCGGCCGTGCTCTTGCTGGCGCAACTGCTGCATGCAGCCACTTTCGGCTGTTTCCATGCGGCCAGCATCGCTTTCGTGCAGGCCAGCTTCGGTGCGCGCCAGCAAGGCCAGGGCCAGGCGCTGTACGCCGCGCTGTCCGGCACCGGCGGCGCCTTGGGCGCGCTGTACGCCGGTTATGCCTGGAATCTGTTGGGCGCCACCTTCACCTTTGCCGTGGCCAGCCTCGCCGCACTGGCGGCCGCCTCGATCACCGCGTTCGTCCTGAACGCCACCCGGAGAACCCCGCGATGAGCATTCTCAGCGTCTACCACCACCGCACGCCCGAACAACCGAACAAGGTCCTGACCCATACCACCGACATCGCCGCCACCCTGGCCGAGCATGGACTGGATTTCAGCCAGCACGAACTCACCGCACGGCCTCGCCCAGGCGGCGGTCGCGAAGCAGTGGTCCAGGCGCTTGGCCCTGAGCTGCAAACACTACTCGACGCGCAACGTTGTACAGCGTTCGAAGTGCTCGACTGCGATGGCGAGGAAGGGCGGCCGCAAGGGGGAGAGGAGGAACATGCGTACGCGATCGAAGAAGTCTTCGTAGTCTTCAGCGGACGTGCCCAGCTGACCGTGCGCCGTGGCGAGTGGGTGTTTGCTGTGCTGTGCGAGCGCGGCGATGCCCTGCGTGTGCCAAATGGCAGCGGCCGTTGGCTAAGCCTGGGAGATCGACCTTTCTGTGTCGCGGTTCGCTTGCTAGAGAAGAAGGGAAACAGCATGCCGGTGGATGACGATGGCGCCAAAGCCGGCGAATTTCCTGGGATGGATGAACTCTGAGGCATCTAAGGGGCCATAGGAATGGCCCCACGTCATTGCAACGATGTTTAGCGGTAGGTCGGCAGTGCGAAACGCTGTTGGCTTTGCAGCATCGAGATCACTGGCAGTTCGCTGGCTTGTTCGGCCAGATCGCGGCGGATGGCACTGATGGCCCAAGACAGTTGCTCAGCGCTGTGCAGTTGAGCGTAAGACAGCACACGGCGGCTGACTTTGTTATCGGCTGCACGCAGAGTCAGCAGCACGCCGCCGTCCGGGCGAGGCTGGGTGCTGACTTGGTAGCCTGGGAAGACGGAAGTGAATTTTTGCTGAATGAGGTCCATGGTGACTCCTAAGCGTTAGAGGTTGCAGATTCTGTCCTCTAACGTTGCAGTGACCATGCCAGCTTTGCGGTCACGAAAAAATCCATTTAAATCAAGAGCTTGTGATGTTTCAGAAATGTGCGCTCCATGCAGGCTGCAAGGTCATGCATTTTGCACAGTGCATTTTGCAATGCTGCGATGTCATATAGCCTCCCTCTCTCGTACCGATAGTTTCTGAACCTTTGCCTCCGCGCGGTGGCCTGACAGATCATTGGGTGAACAATCTGCCAGGAGAAACAAGATGCAAGACGCTGCCCCTGCCACCATGACCGATGAAGAGACCGCTGCATTCGCCGAGCAGGTGTTCAACTGCGCGCGCAGCGGCGATGCCGACCTGCTGGAGCGTTTGCTCCAGAGCGGGCTGCCGGTCAATCTGCGTAACGGCAAGGGCGACAGTCTGTTGATGCTGGCCAGCTACCACGGTCACTTCCAGGCAGTCCAGGTATTGCTCAAACATGGCGCCGACCCCTTGCTGGCCAACGACAATGGGCAAATGCCGATCGCCGGCGCCGCGTTCAAAGGCGACCTGCCGATGATCAAATTGCTGCTCGAGCATGGCGTACCGGTCGATGCCGCCGCTGCCGACGGTCGTACCGCGCTGATGCTGGCGGCGATGTTCAACCGCATGGACATCCTCGAGTTTCTGCTGAGCCGTGGCGCCGACCCCGCCCACCGCGATGCGCGCGGCGCGACTGCCCTGGTCGCAGCGCAAACCATGGGCGCGGTGGAGGCCATGGCGCGCCTGCAAGCGCTGGCCGACTGATCGGTGCAGGGGTATCCTTGGCGCCTTTTTCACTCTGCCAGGCTACCCCTTCATGAAAAACTCGTTGCGCGAACTCATCAGCCTCGTCGGTGCAGGCTGCATGCCCGATGAGGACATCGACCGCATCGCCGACGAAGCGGCACAGGCCTATGCCGACCCTGCGGCCTTCCTCGCCGCCAACCCTGACATCAACTACGACGACGGTTTTCCTATCCCGTTGGGCGAGTGGGTCGTGGTGGGCAGTTTGCCCGACACCGTGCTGTTCCAGGCCGAGACCTACCAGCAGTTGTTCGAGGTCATCAGCGGCTCGTTCGACCAGGGCGTGGCGTTCAACCTCAAGCCCAAGCAACTGGCCCGCACCGAGCCGCTGACGGCGCTCAATCGCATCCAGGTGCAGATGGCGGCGCTGAACAAGGAGGGCGGGGGTTATGTGTTGCTGAACTTCAGTCAACTGCTCGACGACCCGTTGCAGATGGTGATCGTGGCACGCAATGACTTGTCGCGTGTGCTGGAGCTGGCGGGCGAGGTGGGTATCGTCGCCGAGCCTGCGCTGGATGCCTTGAAAGCTGCACAAATTTGAAAGGGCGTCTTTGCGAGCGCCCGCTCCGGCGCTTCTATCAGTTGAGAGGGGCGGTATCATTGGCGTTGGTCAACCTGGGATCAATGCGGTGCCCATATAGGGGCCGCGTTGCGGCCCATCGCGGCTGATCGGGTCATTCCTACAGACGCTTGATGCCTTCCTCCAAGCCTTGCAGGGTCATGGGAAACATCCGCCCCTCCAGCATCTCGCGTACCAGCCCGATCGAGGCCGTGTAGTCCCAGGCGCGGGTGGGGTAGGGGTTGATCCAGATGACCTTGCTGAATTTCTCCAGCACCCGCTGCATCCACACGTACCCGGCTTCCTCGTTCCAGTGCTCGACGCTGCCGCCCGGCTGGGTGATTTCATAGGGCGCCATGGCCGCGTCGCCCACGAAGATCACGCAGTAGTCGTCGCCGTACTTGTGCAGCAGGTCATAGGTGCCCACCCGCTCGCTGTTGCGTCGCTGGTTGTTCTTCCACACCGACTCGTAGACGAAGTTGTGGAAGTAGTAGTACTCCAGGTGCTTGAACTCGCTGCGGCAGGCCGAAAACAGCTCTTCGCAGACCTGCACGTGGGCGTCCATGGAGCCACCGATGTCGAACAGCAACAGCAGCTTCACCGCATTGCGCCGCTCGGGGCGCATCTGGATGTTGAGCAGCCCGCCGTCGCGTGCCGTCTGATCGATGGTGCCGTCGATGTCGAACTCGTCCGCCGCGCCTTGCCGTGCGAACTTGCGTAGGCGCCGCAGCGCCAGCTTGATGTTGCGCGTGCCCAGCTCGACCTGATCGTCGAGGTTCCGGTAGTCGCGCTGCTCCCATACCTTGACCGCCTTGCCCTGGCGCTCCCCGGCATCGCCCACGCGGATGCCCTCGGGGTTGTAGCCTCCCGAACCGAACGGGCTGGTGCCGCCGGTGCCGATCCACTTGCTGCCGCCGGCGTGGCGTTCCTTCTGTTCGGCCAAGCGCTGCTTGAACGCTTCGATCAGCTTGTCCAGGCCGCCCAGGGATTGGATCTGTGCCCGCTCCTCGGCGCTCAGCGAGCGTTCGAATGCCTTGCGCAGCCAATCTTCGGGAATCAGCGTTTCCAGAATCTGGTCGAGGTCGGTCAGCCCATCGAAGTAGGCACCGAAGGCTCGGTCGAACTTGTCGAAGTGCCGCTCGTCCTTGACCAGGATGGTGCGTGCCAGAAAGTAGAACTGCTGCATGTCGGCGAACACCACGTGCCGCTCCAGGGCGGCATGCAGGTCGAGCAGTTCGCGCAGCGACACCGGCACGTTGGCCGCACGCAATTCGGTGAACAGGTTGAGCAGCATGGGCCAGGTTCCTCAGCGGTTGCCGCGGCGGCTCATGAACGCCAGGCGCTCGAGCAGCTGCACGTCCTGCTCGTTCTTCACCAGAGCACCGGCCAGCGGTGGAATCGCCTTGCTCGGGTTGCGCTCGCGCAGCACGGCTTCGCCGATGTCGTCGGCCATCAGCAGCTTGAGCCAGTCGACCAGTTCCGAAGTGGAAGGCTTCTTCTTCAAGCCCGGCACCTTGCGCACGTCGAAGAACACGTCCAGCGCTTCGCTGACCAGCGAGGTGCTGATGTTCGGGTAATGCACATCGACGATGCGTTGCAGCGTGGCACGGTCGGGGAAGGCGATGTAATGGAAGAAGCAGCGGCGCAGGAAGGCATCCGGCAGCTCTTTTTCGTTGTTCGAGGTGATGATGATGATCGGGCGATGGCGCGCCTTGATGGTCTCGTCGGTCTCGTAGACGTAGAACTCCATGCGGTCGAGTTCCTGCAACAGGTCGTTGGGGAACTCGATGTCGGCCTTGTCGATCTCGTCGATCAGCAGCACCACGCGCTCGTTGGCCTCGAACGCCTCCCAGAGCTTGCCCTTCTTCAGGTAATTGCGCACGTCGTGGACCTTGTCCACGCCCAGTTGCGAGTCGCGCAGGCGGCTGACCGCGTCGTACTCGTACAGGCCTTGCTGGGCCTTGGTGGTCGATTTGATGTGCCAGGTGATCAGGCGCGCGCCGAACGAGGCGGCCAGTTGCTCGGCCAGCAGGGTCTTGCCGGTGCCCGGTTCGCCTTTGACCAGCAACGGGCGCTGCAAGGTGATCGAGGCGTTGACCGCAAGCTTCAGGTCGTCGGTGGCGACGTAGTCGCGGGTCCCTTCAAATTTCATCGGAAACGGTCCTCAGGGCGGAAATGGGCAATGGCAGCGACTATAACCGGCGCTGCCCAGGCTGCAAATGCGGCCTGGGCAGGGAGGGTGGCGGGGCGGTCAATCGGTATCAGGCTTGGGCTGCTCGTAGCGTGCGTTGAACGCCTGCACGAAGCCGTTGCGCAAGATCTGCAGGAAGGCCTGGAAGGCACTGATGTCCTGCTGGTGCACGCTACCGCTCAGGTTCACACGGGTGGCGAACTGGTTCTTGGGTTGGTTCTTCAGCACGTTCTGGCCGGCACCGACCACCGCCTCCCAAATCGAGCGGAAGAAGCCCTTGTCCTTGTCTTCGACATCCTGTTGCCAGTCGAAGACTTCCACATCGCGCAGCAGGGGCTTGATGTAACCGCTGAGCCTGCCGTCCTCGGCCTGGGCTTCGATCACCACTTCGCCGTGGCCGGCGTTGAAGTCGAACTTGCCGTAGGCGCTGGCGAAGTCGTTGAGCTGGCGCAAGGTGATGTCGCTGGCGCGCAGGCGGAACTCGAAGTCGTCGAAGTCGCTGAACGGGTCGAAGGTGGCGCTGCTTTCCACCCGCGCGTCGCCGAACAGCCGCGCCTTGGCGTCGAAGCTGGCGTCGCGGCGCCCTTGCTGGTCGCGTACGTTGGTCAGGTTGTGGATGCTGGCCTCGAGCCGGGTGGCCTGCAAGCGTACGGGCGGCTTGGACTGGAAGTTGCGAAAGCTGATGGTGCCATTGTGGATCGACACTTCGTTGAGGGTGATGGGCAACAGCTTGTCCAACTGCTGGCGCCAGTCCGTGCCGCCACCGGACTGCGAGGCCTGCTTGTTGCCGCCGTCGACGAAATTGATCACCGGTTGGTCGAAGGTCACCTTGGCCACCACGGCCTGGTCGTACCACAGCGAATGCCAGCTCACCGAAATGTCGATCACCGGCGCTTCGAGCAGCGGCACGGGCACCTTGCCGCTGGTCTTGACGATCTTCAGGCCGTTGATCTGGTAGGCGCCGCGCCATAGCGCGATGTCCACGTCGCTGACCTGGCCGCGGTATTCGCCCATGTCGGCGAGTTTGTCGTTGAGGTAGTCGCGCACCAAGATCGGCAGCGCCATGTGCAGTGCCACCAACAGCACGACCAGGGTGGCCACACCGATCAGCGGCCAACGGTAGCGGGCTTTCATCGACACCTCTCCATCATCCATTGCGTGAAGCGACAAGGCGATTGACCCTGGGCGCGCCGCGCGAGTTCGAACGGGCTTTACGGGCTACCGGGGCAGGCTTACCCTTGGCGGCTCAACCGCCTGCACAAGGACCCAGCATGAGCCGCATCTACGCAGACAATGCCCATTCCATCGGCAACACGCCGCTGGTGCAGATCAACCGTATCGCGCCGCGCGGCGTGACCATCCTGGCCAAGATCGAAGGGCGCAACCCCGGTTATTCGGTCAAGTGCCGGATCGGCGCGAATATGGTCTGGGACGCGGAAGCCAGCGGCAAACTCAAGCCGGGCATGACCCTGGTCGAGCCGACCTCGGGCAACACCGGTATCGGTCTGGCCTTCGTCGCTGCCGCCCGCGGCTACAAACTGCTGCTGACCATGCCGGCCTCGATGAGCCTGGAGCGGCGCAAGGTGCTCAAGGCCCTGGGCGCCGAACTGGTGCTCACCGAGCCCGCCAAGGGCATGAAGGGCGCCATCGAAAAGGCCGCTGAAATCGTCGCTGCCGATCCCGCTACCCATTACATGCCGGGCCAGTTCGAGAACCCGGCCAACCCGGCCATCCACGAAAAGACCACCGGCCCGGAAATCTGGAACGATACCGACGGCGCGGTCGACGTGCTGGTGGCCGGCGTCGGCACCGGCGGCACCATCACCGGTATTTCCCGCTACATCAAGCACACGCAAGGCAAACCGATCACCAGCGTGGCCGTAGAGCCCGCCAGTTCGCCGCTGATCAGCCAGACCCTGGCCGGCCAGGAGCTGCAACCCAGCCCGCACAAGATCCAAGGCATCGGCGCCGGTTTCGTGCCGCAGAACCTCGATCTGTCCATCGTCGACCAGGTGGTGACGGTCACCGACGAGGAGTCCAAGGCCATGGCCCTGCGCTTGATGCAGGAGGAGGGCATCCTCTGCGGCATTTCCTGCGGCGCAGCGATGGCGGCGGCCGTGCGTCTGGCGGAGAAGCCGGAAATGCAGGGCAAGACGATCGTGGTGATCCTGCCCGACTCCGGCGAGCGTTACCTGTCGAGCATGCTGTTCAGCGACCTGTTCAGCGAGCAGGAAAACCAGCAGTAGGTCCTGGGCGCTGTGCGAACCACGTCTGCTCTCGCCCAGGCTGCGTCGAGGCGCACGGGGCGCCCAGCCTCGGGATGTTCGTGTATTCCAGTACACTGCACCGGTTCCCCCCGTTTCGCCTGACCTGCATTTGCGCAGTCAGGGTTCGCACACGCCCGACTGCTCAAGGCCACTGATCCGGCGCAATGCGGCAGCGGTCGATAGCCCGCACACTCCTGCCCCGACCCATCCGTCCCCGGTTGTTTTGCCGCAGGGCGGATGGGTTTATGATGTCCGGCGATTTCTGGCAGCCATCGCCTGTTTTTCCTCTCCAAGGAGTGTTGCATGACGTTTTCCTTCATCGCCAAGGCGGGTGTCCTGCTGGTGTTCTTCGCCAGCGTGCTGTACGTGCACCTGCGCGGCAAGGCGCGTTTGCCGGTACTGCGCCAGTTCGTCAACCATTCGGCGCTGTTCGCCCCGTACAACGCGTTGATGTACCTGTTCTCCGGCGTGCCGTCCAAACCCTACCTGGACCGCCAGCGCTTTCCCGAGCTGGACGTGCTCAAGGACAACTGGCAGGAAATCCGCGTCGAGGCCCTGCGCCTGTTCGACGAGGGCTACATCCGCGCCGCCGAAAAAGACAACGACGCCGGTTTCGGTTCGTTCTTCAAGAAAGGCTGGAAGCGTTTCTATCTGAAGTGGTACGACAAGCCGCTGCCGTCGGCCGAGGCCCTGTGCCCGCGCACCGTCGAGCTGGTCAGCAGCATTCCCAACGTCAAGGGCGCGATGTTCGCCCTGCTGCCCGGCGGCAGCCACCTCAACCCGCACCGCGATCCGTTCGCCGGCTCCCTGCGCTATCACCTGGGGCTGTCCACGCCCAACTCCGATGACTGCCGCATCTATGTCGACGGCCAAGCCTACGCCTGGCGCGACGGCGAAGACGTCATGTTCGACGAGACCTACGTGCACTGGGTGAAGAACGAAACCGATATGACCCGGGTGATCCTGTTCTGCGACGTCGAGCGCCCGCTCACCAGCCCCTTCATGACCCGCCTCAACCGCAAGGTCAGCGCCTTTCTCGGCCGCGCCACCGCACCGCAGAACACCGACGACGAGCGCGTGGGCGGCATCAACCAGGCCTATGCCTGGAGCAAGCGCTTCAGCAACCGGTTCAGCGCCCAGGTCAAGCAGTTCAAGCGCGCCAATCCCAAGGCCTACCGCATTCTGCGGCCGATCCTGGCGGTGCTGGTGGCGTACTTGCTGTATCGCTGGTTGTTCTGAGCGGCTTCTGTCTAACGATCCCGCCCAATCGCAGCGCTAGCCGAGCGGCAATCCGTCCGGCAGCGCATGGCGCAGCACGCCTTCTTCGAAATCCAGCGTCCCAGCCTCGCGCTGCATCAGCAAGAAGTACAGCAGCGGGTCGATGCTGACCTGTGCCGGCACATGGATCGCCAACAGGCGTGTGGACCGTTCCAGTTCGCAAGGGCAGGCGAAGGCTTGCAGCGCCGCTTGCATCTCCTCCAACTCCTCGCCCGCTTTGATCCGCACCCGCAGCATCGAGCCACCGATGGCGTGCAGCACCTGATCCACCCACAGCACTGGGCCTTCGCGGCGTACGCTGACCAAGTCGCCTGGGGCGATGTCGTAAGCATGGAACGGCAGGCTGTCGATCCGGTAAACACCCTTCAGGCATTGTGCCCACAGCCCCTCCACCGAAGACGTGGGGTAGCCGTTGGCATCGTGCGGCAGACGCACCAGCACTTTGTAAAAGCGCGGATCGGCGTGTTCGCTCATGTCCGGCCCTGGCGGTTGGCCCATGCAGGGCGTTGGAGTCGATAAAGGTCGATGGCGGTCGAGGCGTTGCCATCCGTTTGGCGCGTGCAGGGTGTGGGAGTAGGCGGAAGGCGATGGCGGCTCAAAGCGTTGCCATCCGTTTGGCCCGCGCCGGGCGCAGCACCAGCCACAGGGCGATGGCGATCAGCACGCCGCCGTACAGGTGGCCGAGCGACAGCGGCTCGTCTAGCAGCCAGGCGCCCCACAGTACGCCGAACACCGGAATGAGGAAGGTGACGGTGCTGGCCTTGACCGGACCGACTTCGCCCAGCAGACGGAAATACAGGACATAGGCGAAGGCCGTGCACAGCAGGCCCAGGCCCAGCAGCGAGCCCCAGACCTGCCAGCCGCCCCAACTGGCAGGCGGCTGCGTGGCGACGCTCCAGACGAAGGCCGGGGTCAGCAGGAGGGTGGCCCCGAGCATGCTGCCCAGGGCCGACAAGCGACTGTCCAAAGCGCCGACCCAGCGCCGCGCCAGGTATCCGGCGAAACCATAGCAGGTGGTCGCCGCCAGGCAGGCGAGGGCGCCTTGCAGCAGCGTCGCGTCCAGCGCCACTGGCCCCGCGCCGCTGAGCACGCCGACGCCGAGCAGGCCGAGCACGATGCCGCACAGCTTGGCGGGAGTCATGGCTTCCTGGAAGAACAGTGCGCCGATCAGTACGCCCATCAACGGCGTAGTGGCGTTGAAGATCGCCGAATAGCCGGCCGGCAGCACTTGTGCGGCCACCGCGTAGAAGGTCGCCGGAATGCCGGAGTTGATCATGCCCAACAGCAGGCAGGCCTTGAGCTTGCCCTGGAAATTCCAGCCAGCCGATGAGGCGGCAACGATGGCGATCAAGCCCAGGCCGGCGATCGACACGCGCAAGAATGCCGTGGGCACGGTGCCGAGTTCCGGCGCGATGATGCGCATGAACAAAAAGCTCGCCCCCCAGACGGCGGCGAGCATGAACAGGCGGGCAAGAGCGATGGCAGGCAAAACGAACTCCACAAGTAGTAAATGGCCGATCCAGCGCTCCAACCAGCCGCGATGGACGACAACCCCAGTAGAAGCGGCTCCCTCTGTAGGAGCGGTAGTTCGGCATTCCGATTCAGCCGCGATGGACGGCACAGCCGTCCCGTTCCGGGCCACACCGCTCTTCTGACAAAACGCGGTGGCCGAACTAGGCCTGCCTTGCAGGCCATCGCGGCCAATCGAAGCGCCGAACCGGCCGCTCCTGCAACCCCAACAGAAGCGGTTCCCACGAGCTCTGTAGGAGCGGCTTCAGCCGCGATGGACGGCAAAGCCGTCCCATTCCAGATCGTACCGTTCTTTCTGATAAACCGCGGTGGCTGGACTGGGCCTGCTTTGCAGGCCATCGCGACTGAAGTCGCTCCCACAAAAGGAAGTCGCTCCTACCCACTCAAAGGCGCGCCTACTTCCAGTGTTTACTGCGCGTTGAACGCCTGGCCGTTCACGGCCTTGCTGTCCGGCCCCATCAAGTACAGGTACACCGGCATGATCTCTTCGGGCAGCGGATTGTTCTGCGGGTTTTCGCTGGGGTAGGCCTGGGCGCGCATGTTGGTGCGCGTACCGCCTGGGTTGATGCTGTTGGAGCGCACCGATGCCACGTCCTCCAGTTCGTCGGCCAGGGTTTGCATCAGGCCCTCGGTGGCGAATTTCGATACGCCATAGGCGCCCCAGTAAGCCCGGCCTACCCGCCCAACGCTGCTGGAAGTGAACACCACCGAAGCGTCCTGGGACAGTTTGAGCAGCGACAGCAGGGTGCTGGTGAGCATGAAGGTGGCGTTGACGTTGACGTGCATCACCCGCATGAAGTGGTCGCCCGACAACTGCTCCAAAGGCGTGCGCGGGCCGATGATCGAAGCATTGTTGAGCAGCCCGTCGAGGCGCCCGAACTGGTTCTCGATCATCGCCGCCAGCTCGTCGTACTGGTGCGGCAGCGCGGTTTCCAAGTTGAACGGAATGACCACCGCTTGCGGGTGGCCGGCGGCCTGGATCTGGTCGTAGACCTCGTTCAGGTTGGCCTCGGTCTTGCCCAGCAGCAGCACGGTGGCACCCAGCGCCGCATAGGCTTTGGCGGCCGCAGCGCCGATGCCGCGTCCGGCGCCGGTGACCAGGATCACGCGGTCTTTGAGCAGCTCGGGGCGGGCGGTGTAATCGAACATGGCAGATGTCCTTGCAGTCGGGTGAACGAAGTGGGCTCGGCAGCCATACGGCCGCTGTCGAGCACCTTGCGTAGCTCAGGCGGATGCTTCACCACTGCGTCGGCGCCCCACGGGTTGCGGCCGTCGGCAGCAGGGGCAGCGGCTCAGCAACCGCACAGGGCGCTGTCGAGCACCTTGCGCAGCTCCAGCGGATGGTCCACCACCACGTCGGCGCCCCAGTGGTTGGGGTTGTCGTCGGGATGGATGTAGCCATAGCGCACCGCAGCGGTACGGGTACCGGCATCGCGGCCGGACTCGATGTCACGCAGATCGTCGCCGACGAACAGTACGCTGGCCGGGTCCAGGCCAAGCGTGGCGCAGGCCAGGGTCAGCGGCTCGGGATCGGGCTTGCTGCGCTTGACGTGGTCCGGACAGATGAGCAGGGCCGAGCGCTCGGCCAGGCCCAGGCGCTGCATGATCGGTTCGGCGAAGCGCAGGGGCTTGTTGGTCACCACGCCCCACAGCAGGTTGCCTTTCTCGATGTCGGTGAGCAGGGTTTCCATGCCGTCGAACAAGCGGCTATGCACCGCGCAATCGCGCTGGTAGCGCTCGAGGAACTCCAGGCGCAGGGGCTCGAAGGTCGGGTCTTGCGCTTCGATGCCGAAGGTCGCGCAGACCATCGCCCGCGCGCCGCCGGAGATCACGTCGCGCACCACTTTGTCGGCAACCGGCGGCAGGCCGCGGTCGGCGAGCATGGCCTGACTGATGGCGATGAAGTCGGGCGCGGTGTCCAGCAGGGTGCCGTCCATGTCGAAGAGTACCGCTCGCAAACGCATGCTCATTCCTCGCGCAGGGTCTGGATCATGTAGTTGACGTCCACATCGCTGCTGAGCTTGTAGTGCTTGGTCAGCGGGTTGTAGGTCAGACCGATGATGTCCTTGACTTCCAGACCTGCGCTGCGGCCCCAAGCGCCCAGCTCGGACGGGCGGATGAATTTCTTGAAGTCGTGGGTGCCGCGCGGCAGCATCTTGAGGATGTATTCGGCACCGACTATGGCCAGCAGGTAGGCCTTGGGGTTGCGGTTGATGGTCGAGAAGAACACCTGGCCGCCGGGCTTGACCAGGCGCTTGCACGCCTCGATCACCGACGACGGATCGGGCACGTGCTCGAGCATTTCGAGGCAGGTGACCACGTCGAACTGCCCCGGCTGCTCGGCCGCCAGCGCTTCGGCGGTGATCTGCCGGTATTCGACCTGCACGCCCGATTCGAGCTGGTGCAGGCGTGCCACCGACAACGGCGCCTCGCCCATGTCGATGCCGGTCACGCTGGCGCCGCGCAGGGCCATGGCTTCGCTGAGGATGCCGCCGCCGCAACCGACGTCGAGCACCTTCTTGCCGGCCAGGCCGACGCGCTCGTCGATCCAGTTGACGCGCAGCGGGTTGATGTCATGCAGCGGCTTGAACTCGCTCTCGCGGTCCCACCAGCGGTGGGCCAGGGCTTCGAACTTGGCGATTTCGGCGCGATCGACGTTGCTCATGGAAAGGGTCCTCGGAAGAGCTTCATTAATAAGGGTGGCCAACGGCGGTGGTCATGGGCGTTCCGCGCGCATGCGCTCGCCCCAGGTGCGCGCCATGGCGGCCAGGGCGTCGGCGTCCATACGCGTCAGGCGGCGATCGTCGAGCAGTTGTTCGCCTTCGACCCACACATGGCGTACACAATCCCGGCCAGTGGCGTAAATAAGTTGCGAAACCGGGTCATGCACCGGTTGCTGGGCCAGGCGCGAAAGGTCGAAGGCCACCAGGTCCGCGGCCTTGCCGGTTTCCAGCGAGCCGACGCAGGCCTCCATGCCCAGGGCGCGGGCGCCGTTGAGCGTGGCCATGCGCAGCGCGCGGTGGGCGTCCAGGGCGCTGGCCGAACCGGCGACGGCCTTGGCCAGGAGCGCGGCGGTGCGGGTTTCGCCGAGCAGGTCGAGGTCGTTGTTGCTGGCCGCACCGTCGGTACCGACCGCCACGTTGACGCCCGCCTGCCACAGCCGCTCGACCGGGCAGAAACCGCTGGCCAGCTTGAGGTTGGATTCGGGGCAATGCACCACGCTGGTGTTGCTTTCCACCAGCAGGGCCAGGTCGTCATCGTTGACCTGGGTCATGTGCACCGCCTGCATGCGCGGGCCCAGCAGGCCCAGGCGCGACAGCCGCGCCAAAGGGCGTTCGCCATGCTCCTCGACGGCCTGCTCGACTTCGCGGGCGGTCTCGTGCACGTGCATCTGCAAGGGCGCATCGAGCTGGTCGGCGATGACGCGGATCTTCTCCAGGTTGGCGTCGCTGACCGTATAGGGCGCGTGCGGGCCCAGGGCGATATTGATGCGCGGGTGGTGGCGCAGATCGCCGAACAGCTCGATGGCCTGGTGCAGGCCGTCTTCGGGGGTGCGCGCGCCGGGGATGGCGAAGTCCAGCAAGGGCACGGCGATCTGCGCGCGCATGCCGCTGCGGTGCACGCGGTCGCAGGCTTCGCGGGGGAAGAAGTACATGTCGGCGAAGCAGGTGATGCCGCCTTGCAGTTGCTCGGCGATGGCCAGGTCCGTGCCGTCGCGCACGAAGGCTTCGTCGACCCAACGGCTTTCCGCCGGCCAGATGTGCTGTTCGAGCCAGGTCATCAACGGCAGGTCGTCGGCAAAGCCGCGCAACAGGCTCATGGCGGCGTGGCCGTGGGCGTTGACCAGGCCGGGGGCGAGCAGGCAGTCGGGCAGTTCGCGCACCTCGGCGGCCGCCGGCGCCCGGTGGCGCGGGCCGATCCAGGCGATCAGGCCGTCGCGCACGCCCAACGCATGCTCGGTCAGCACGACACCCGCAGGTTCGACCGGTACCAGCCATTGCGGAACGAGCAGCAGATCGACGGAGGGTACGGCGCTGGGCATGCAGGGTGTACCTGGTTCTAGGCGAAGCGCGCAGTATACCGCAATGGCAAAGGGTTGAGCTTCCCGCGCAGGCCGCGAGGCGAGGCGGCTCGACGGTTTCCCGAGCACCCCCGGAAACAGCTCGGTATACTCCGCCGTTTTTCACAGGCGAACGGCGGGGAAAGGCGATGCGCGAGCGACTCTTGGCGGCAGAGAAGGTGGTCAGCATCCGCTGGCGCGACGGCGCGCTGCACCTGCTCGACCAACGCCTGTTGCCCGCGCAGGAACACTGGTTGGCCTGCACCGAGGTCGTCCAGGTGGTGTCGGCGATCCAGGGCATGGCCGTGCGCGGCGCTCAGGCCATCGGCATCAGCGCGGCCTATGGCCTGGTGCTGGCGATGCGCAAGCGCTTGGCCGAGGGCGACGATTGGGAGCAGGCGCTGGAAGAAGACTTCCTGGCCCTCGCCGAATCGCGGCCTACGGTCGCCAACCTGTTCTGGGCGCTTAACCGCATGCGCGAGCGCTGGCTGCGAGTGCGCCCCGGCGAAGACCCGGTCGCCGCGCTGCTGGCCGAAGCCGTGGCGATCCACGAGAGCGACCGCGAGGCCAACCTGACCATGGCCCAGCACGGCGTCGAGCTGATTCGCCGGCACCAGGGCAGCGAGCAGATCTTCTTCACCCACGGCAATGCCGGGGCCCTGGCCTGTGGCGGCATCGGCACCGCCCTGGGGGTGATCCGCGCGGCGCAGCTCGAAGGCATGCTCGAGCGGGTCTATGCCGACGAAACCCGGCCCTGGCTGCAAGGCTCGCGCCTGACCGCCTGGGAGCTGGCCAACGAAGGCGTGGCCGTGACCCTGTGCGCCGACTCCGCCGCCGCGCACCTGATGAAGACCAAGGGCATCACCTGGGTCATCGTCGGCGCCGACTGCATCGCCGCCAACGGCGATGTCGCCGCCAAGCTCGGCACCTATCAGCTGGCCGTCGCGGCCATGCACCACGGCGTGCGCTTCATGGTGGTGGCGCCCAGCACCAGCATCGACCTGAACCTGGAAAGCGGCGAAGACATCCCGCTGGAAGAGCGCTACCCCGACGAGTTGCTGGAGGCGCCGGGCGAGCGCATGGCGGCGGTCGAAGTGATCAGCCCGGTGTTCGATGTGACGCCGGCCGACCTGATCGATGCGATCGTCACCGAGCGCGGCGTCATCGAGCGCCCCGACACGGCCAAGATCGCGCAGCTGATATGCCGCAAACGTCTGCACTGACGCGCCGGCAGTGGCAGGTGGCGCTGCGCGCACGGCAGGCTTCGCATGCCGGGGGCATCTCCCATCGCCCCGGTGGTTGTGGTAACATCCGGCAGTTTCCAAGGCGGCCCATGTTGGCCGTCCTCATTGCGCAGATCCATGCCACAACTCATTGATTTGTCGTAAGTCGTCGCACCCGCGTGCGTTGCGGCGGCGAGCTTCGTTCGTCCCAGGTGGGATTTGACGGAGTTTCACCAGAAAAAGGAATCAGGCTTCTCATGGGCGAACTGGCCAAAGAAATCCTCCCGGTCAATATCGAAGACGAACTGAGACAGTCTTACCTCGACTACGCGATGAGCGTGATTGTCGGGCGAGCGCTGCCCGATGCGCGTGACGGCTTGAAGCCCGTGCATCGCCGCGTTCTGTTTGCGATGAGCGAGCTGGGCAACGACTGGAACAAACCGTACAAGAAATCCGCCCGTGTGGTCGGTGACGTCATCGGTAAGTACCACCCCCACGGCGACACGGCCGTGTACGACACCATCGTACGCATGGCCCAGCCGTTCTCGCTGCGCTACCTGCTGGTCGACGGCCAGGGCAACTTCGGTTCGGTCGACGGCGACAACGCCGCAGCCATGCGATACACCGAAGTGCGCATGTCCAAGCTGGCCCACGAGCTGCTGGCCGACCTGCACAAGGAAACCGTCGACTGGGTGCCCAACTACGACGGCACCGAGCAGATCCCGGCGGTCATGCCCACGCGCATCCCCAACCTGCTGGTCAACGGTTCCAGCGGCATCGCCGTGGGCATGGCCACCAACATTCCGCCGCACAACCTGGGCGAGGTCATCGACGGCTGCCTGGCGCTGATCGACAATCCCAAGATCACGGTCGATGAGCTGATGCAGTTCATCCCGGGTCCGGACTTCCCCACCGCGGGGCAGATCAACGGTCGCCAGGGCATCATCGAGGCCTACCGCACCGGCCGCGGGCGCATCTACATGCGCGCACGCTCCAGCTTCGAAGACATCGACAAGGTCGGCGGGCGCCAGCAGATCGTCATCACCGAGCTGCCCTACCAGCTGAACAAGGCGCGTCTGATCGAGAAGATCGCCGAGCTGGTCAAGGAGAAGAAGCTCGAAGGCATCACCGAGCTGCGCGACGAGTCCGACAAGGACGGCATGCGCATCGTCATCGAGCTGCGCCGCGGCGAGGTGCCGGAGGTGGTGCTCAACAACCTCTACTCGCAGACCCAGCTGCAAAGCGTGTTCGGCATCAACATCGTCGCTTTGATCGACGGCCGTCCGCGTCTGCTCAACCTCAAGGACCTGCTCGAAGCCTTCGTCCGCCACCGCCGCGAAGTGGTGACCCGGCGTACCGTCTTCGAGCTGCGCAAGGCCCGTGAACGCGGCCACATCCTCGAAGGCCAGGCGGTCGCGCTGTCCAACATCGATCCGGTGATCGCGCTGATCAAGGCCTCGCCGACCCCGTCCGAAGCCAAGGAAGCCCTGGTCTCCACGCCTTGGGAATCCTCGGCCGTGCAGGTCATGGTCGAGCGCGCCGGCGCCGAGTCGTGCCGCCCGGAAGACCTGCCCGAGCAATACGGCCTGCATGAAGGCAAGTACTGGCTGTCGCCGGAACAGGCCCAGGCCATCCTCGACCTGCGTCTGCACCGCCTGACCGGTCTGGAGCACGAGAAGCTGCTGGCCGAGTACCAGGAAATCCTCGCCCAGATCGGCGAGCTGATCCGCATCCTCAGCAGCGCCCAGCGCCTGATGGAAGTGATCCGCGAAGAGCTCGAAGCCATTCGCGTCGAATACGGCGACGTGCGCCGCACGGAAATCCTCGACGCCCGCCACGACCTCAACTACGGCGACATGATCCCGGAAGAAGAGCGCGTGGTGACCATCTCCCACGGTGGCTACGCCAAGACCCAACCGCTCACCGCCTACCAGGCCCAGCGCCGTGGCGGCAAGGGCAAGTCGGCGACCGGCGTGAAGGACGAGGACTACATCGAACACCTGTTGGTCGCCAACAGCCACGCCACCCTGTTGCTGTTCTCCAGCAAGGGCAAGGTGTACTGGCTCAAGACCTACGACATTCCCGAAGCGTCGCGCGCCGCGCGTGGCCGGCCGATGGTCAACCTGCTGCCGCTCGAAGAGGGCGAACGCATCACCGCGATGCTGCAGATCGACCTCGAAGCCCTGCAACAGCAGGAAGCTCCCGATGAAGAGCTGGAGGAGGGCGACGACGCCGTGCTCGAAGGCGAAGTGATCGAGCCCGAAGAAATCGACGAGGAAGACGGCGACACCGCCGAACTGGTGGCCGAGCCGACCGGCGCGTTCATCTTCATGGCCACCGCCCTCGGCACAGTCAAGAAGACGCCGCTGGCCCAGTTCGCCCGCCCGCGCAGCAGCGGCCTGATCGCCGTCAAGCTCAAGGAAGGCGACACCCTGATCGCTGCGGCCATCACCGACGGCGCCAAGGAAGTCATGATGTTCTCCAGCGCCGGCAAGGTGATCCGTTTCGCCGAAGGCGTGGTGCGTCAGATGGGCCGTAGCGCCCGCGGCGTGCGCGGCATGCGCTTGCCTAAAGGGCACGAAGTGATCTCGATGCTGATCCCCGAATCCGGCGCGCAGATCCTTACCGCCTCCGAGCGCGGCTTCGGCAAGCGCACCCCGCTGTCCAAGTTCCCGCGTCGCGGTCGCGGTGGCCAGGGCGTCATCGCCATGGGCACCAAAGGCCGTAACGGCAACCTGATCGGCGCCATTCAGGTGCACGAAGGCGAGGAAATCATGCTCATCTCCGACCAGGGCACCCTGGTACGTACCCGCGTCGGCGAGGTGTCGAGCTTGAGCCGCAACACCCAGGGCGTGACCCTCATCAAGCTGGCCAGCGACGAGACCCTGGTCGGCCTGGAGCGGATCCAGGAACCTTCCGAAGACCTCGACGAGCTGATCGAGCTGGACGAAGAAGGCCTCGAGCCGTTGGCGCCCGAAGGCCAGGACGAAGACGGCCAGGCGGCTGCCGAAGAGCCCGGCCAGGAATAACGTGAAGCAAACCCGACGGGGCGACAAAGGTCGCCCCGTTGACTGACCAGAGCAGAGCGAGAGTGGATGTGAGCAAACGAGCCTTTAACTTCTGCGCAGGCCCTGCTGCGCTTCCTGACGCCGTCTTGCAGCGTGCCCAGTCGGAAATGCTCGACTGGCATGGCAAAGGCCTGTCGGTGATGGAGATGAGCCACCGCAGCGACGACTACGTCGCCATCGCGGAGAAGGCCGAACAAGACCTGCGCGATCTGCTGTCCATCCCCTCGAACTACAAGGTGCTGTTCCTCCAGGGCGGCGCCAGCCAGCAGTTCGCCGAAATTCCGCTGAACCTGCTGCCGGAGAACGGCACGGCCGACTACGTGGAAACCGGCATCTGGTCGAAGAAGGCCATCGACGAAGCGCGCCGTTTCGGCAACGTCAACGTCGCGGCCAGCGCCAAGCCCTACGATTACCTGGCCATCCCCGGTCAGAACGAATGGCAGCTGACGCCCGATGCGGCCTACGTGCACTACGCCTCCAACGAAACCATCGGCGGCCTGCAGTTCGACTGGGTGCCGGCGACCGGCGACGTGCCGCTGGTGGTCGACATGTCGTCCGACATCCTCTCGCGGGCGATCGACGTATCTCAGTACGGCCTGATCTACGCCGGTGCGCAGAAGAACATCGGCCCCAGCGGTCTGGTGGTGGTGATCGTGCGCGAAGACCTGCTCGGCCATGCCCGCAGCAGCTGCCCGACCATGCTCGACTACAAGGTCTCGGCCGACAACGGCTCGATGTACAACACGCCGGCCACCTATGCCTGGTACCTCTCGGGTCTGGTCTTCGAGTGGCTCAAGGAGCAGGGTGGCGTGCAGGCCATGGAGCAGCGCAACCGGGCCAAGAAAGAGCGCCTGTATGGCTTCATCGACGCCAGCGCGTTCTACAGCAACCCCATCAGCCACAACGCTCGCTCCTGGATGAACGTACCGTTCCGCCTGGCCGACGAACGTCTGGACAAGGCCTTCCTGGCCGGCGCCGACGCCCGTGGCCTGCTCAACCTCAAGGGCCATCGCTCGGTGGGCGGCATGCGCGCCTCGATCTACAACGCCCTGGGCCTGGAAGCGGTCGAGGCGCTGGTGGCCTACATGGCCGAGTTCGAGAAGGAGCACGCCTGATGTCCGAGCACGAACTCAAAGCGCTGCGGGTACGCATCGACAGCCTCGACGAGAAGATTCTCGAGCTGATCAGCGACCGCGCCCGCTGTGCCCAGGAAGTCGCCCGGGTCAAGACCGCCAGCCTCGCCGAGGGCGAGCAGCCGGTGTTCTACCGCCCCGAGCGTGAGGCAGCGGTGCTCAAGCGGGTCATGGAGCGCAACCCGGGGCCGTTGGGCAACGAAGAAATGGCCCGGCTGTTCCGCGAAATCATGTCCTCCTGCCTGGCCCTGGAAGAGCCCTTGAAGGTCGCCTACCTCGGTCCGGAGGGTACGTTCACCCAGGCTGCGGCCATGAAGCACTTCGGCCATGCCGTGCTCAGCCGGCCGATGGCGGCCATCGACGAGGTGTTCCGCGAAGTGGCCGCCGGTGCGGTCAACTTCGGCGTGGTGCCGGTGGAAAATTCCACCGAAGGCGCCGTCAGCCATACCCTCGACAGTTTCCTCGAGCACGACATGGTCATCTGCGGCGAAGTCGAGCTGCGCATCCACCACCACCTGCTGGTGGGCGAGAACACCAAGACCGACAGCATCACGCGCATCTACTCCCATGCCCAGTCCCTGGCGCAGTGCCGCAAATGGCTGGACGCGCACTACCCGAACGTCGAGCGCATCGCCGTGTCGAGCAATGCCGAAGCGGCCAAGCGCGTCAAGGGCGAGTGGAACTCGGCGGCGATCGCCGGTGAAATGGCGGCCAACCTGTATGGGCTGAGCCGTCTGGCCGAGAAGATCGAAGACCGCCCGGACAACTCCACGCGCTTCTTGATGATCGGCAACCAGGAAGTGCCGCCGACCGGCGACGACAAGACCTCGATCATCGTCTCCATGAGCAACAAGCCCGGCGCGCTGCACGAACTGCTGGTGCCGTTCCACGAGAACGGCATCGACCTGACGCGCATCGAGACGCGTCCTTCGCGCAGCGGCAAGTGGACGTACGTGTTCTTCATCGACTTCGTCGGCCACCATCGCGATCCGCTGATCAAGGCCGTGCTGGAAACCATCAGCCAGGAAGCGGTGGGCTTGAAGGTGCTGGGCTCTTATCCGAAGGCCGTGCTGTGAAAATGCAGGGCCGGCCCTTGGATGCTGGCCAGCAATGGGGCTCGATGGCCGTACGGAACAGGATGTGCACGCGTGGTTGAAGCGGTAAAGAAAGCAGCGGACCCGATCGTCGGTCGGCTCGTGGTGGTCGGTCTCGGCCTGATTGGCGGTTCGTTCGCCAAGGGCTTGCGCGAAAGCGGTGTATGCCGGGAAGTGGTCGGTGTCGACCTCGATGCCGAGTCGCGGCGCCAGGCAGTCGCCCTGGGCGTGGTGGACCGTTGCGAGGCCGATCTGGCGCTCGCCTGCGTCGGTGCCGACGTGATCCAGTTGGCGGTGCCGATCCTGGCCATGGAAAAGGTGCTGGCCATGCTGGCCACGCTCGACCTGGGCCGGGCGGTGATCACCGATGTCGGCAGCGCCAAGGGCAATGTGGTGCGCGAGGCGCAGCGGGTATTGGGCGAACGCCTGGCGCGCTTCGTGCCGGGCCACCCCATCGCCGGTTCCGAGCAGAGCGGCGTGGAGGCGTCGAACGCGGCGTTGTTCCGTCGCCACAAGGTCATCCTCACGCCTTTGGCGGATACCGAGCATGACGCCCTGCAGGTGGTCGACCGGCTATGGCGCGTGCTGGACGCGGACGTCGAGCACATGAGCGTGGAGCGTCACGACGAAGTGCTGGCGGCTACCAGCCATTTGCCGCATCTGCTGGCGTTCGGTCTGGTCGATTCGTTGGCCAAGCGCAACGAAAACCTGGAGATCTTCCGCTACGCGGCGGGCGGTTTCCGTGATTTCACCCGGATCGCCGGCAGCGATCCGATCATGTGGCACGACATCTTCCTCGCCAACCGCGAGGCCGTCCTGCGCACATTGGACACATTTCGCAGCGACCTCGACGCCTTGCGCGACGCGGTCGATGCTGGGGATGGGCACCAGCTGCTGGGTGTATTCACCCGCGCCAAGGTCGCCCGCGAACATTTCAGTACAATCCTGGCCCGCCGGGCCTATGTGGACGCTATGAACGCCAACGACCTGATCTTCCTGGCCCAACCGGGTGGCCGCCTGTCCGGGCGTATCCGCGTACCGGGCGACAAATCCATTTCCCACCGCTCGATCATGCTCGGCTCGCTGGCCGAAGGCACGACCGAGGTCGAAGGTTTCCTCGAGGGCGAAGACGCCTTGGCAACGCTGCAGGCCTTCCGTGACATGGGTGTGGTCATCGAGGGCCCGCACCATGGCCGCGTGACCATCCATGGCGTCGGCCTGCACGGCCTCAAGCCGCCGCCCGGGCCGATCTACCTGGGCAACTCCGGCACCTCCATGCGCCTGTTGTCCGGGCTGCTGGCCGCCCAGCCGTTCGACGTGACCATGACCGGCGACGCTTCGCTGTCCAAGCGCCCGATGAACCGTGTGGCCAACCCGCTGCGGGAGATGGGCGCGGTGGTCGAGACCGGCCCGGAAGGGCGCCCGCCGCTGACCATCCGTGGCGGGCAGACGCTCAAGGCGCTGGACTACAGGCTGCCGATGGCCAGTGCGCAGGTCAAATCCTGCCTGCTGCTGGCCGGCTTGTATGCCCAGGGCCGCACCACGGTCACCGAGCCTGCGCCGACCCGCGACCACACCGAGCGCATGCTGCGCGGCTTTGGCTATGCGGTGGAGTCGAACGGCCCGGTCGCCTCGCTGACCTCTGGCGGTGCGCTGCGCGCAACGCGCATCGAAGTACCGGCCGACATCTCCTCGGCAGCCTTCTTCCTGGTGGCCGCGTCCATCGCCGAAGGCTCGGAGCTGGTCCTCGAGCATGTCGGCATCAACCCGACCCGCACGGGCGTGATCGACATCCTGCGCCTGATGGGCGGTGACATCACCCTGGAAAACCAGCGCGAAGTAGGCGGCGAGCCGGTGGCCGACCTGCGCGTGCGCGGGGTCAAGCTCAAAGGCATCGAGATTCCAGAGGAGCTGGTGCCACTGGCCATCGACGAGTTCCCGGTGCTGTTCGTCGCGGCCGCTTGCGCCGAAGGGCGCACGGTGCTGCGAGGCGCCGAGGAATTGCGGGTCAAGGAGTCGGACCGTATCCAGGTGATGGCCGATGGTCTGATCGCCCTGGGCGTCAAATGCGAGCCCACGCCCGACGGCATCGTCATCGAAGGCGGCAGCATCGGCGGTGGCGAAGTGCACGGCCACGGCGACCATCGCATCGCCATGGCCTTCAGCGTCGCTTCGCTGCGTGCCAGCGCACCGATCCGCATCCACGATTGCGCCAACGTCGCTACCTCGTTCCCCAACTTCCTCAGCCTGTGCGCCGAAGTGGGCATCCGCGTAGCGGAAGAGGGCAAGTCGTGATCGCCCCCGTCATCACCATCGACGGCCCCAGCGGTTCGGGCAAGGGCACGGTAGCCGGCTTGCTGGCGCGCCAGCTGGGCTGGCGGCTGCTCGACTCGGGCGCGCTGTACCGCCTGCTCGCGTTCAATGCCTCCAACCACGGCGTCGATCTGACCAACGAGGAATCGCTGAAGATCCTGGCCGCTCACCTGGACGTGCAGTTCGTCGCCGCCCAGCCGGGCGGGCTGCAACAGATCATTCTCGAGGGCGAAGACGTCAGTGGCGTCATCCGCACCGAAACCGTCGCCGCCGGCGCTTCGGCGGTGGCATCGCTACCGGCCGTGCGCGACGCGCTGCTGCAGCGCCAGCGGGCGTTCCGTGAAAAGCCGGGGCTGATCGCCGATGGCCGGGACATGGGCACGGTGGTGTTCCCCGATGCGCCACTGAAGATTTTCCTCACGGCCAGTGCCGAGGAACGGGCGCGCCGTCGTTACCTGCAGTTGAAGGGCAAGAACGAAGCTGTTAGTCTGTCGAGTCTGCTAGATGAGATACGGGCACGCGATGAGCGTGATACCCAGCGTGCAGTGGCCCCGCTCAAGCCGGCGGCCGATGCCATACAGCTGGACTCGACCGAGTTGTCCATCGACCAGGTGCTGCAACGCATCAGAAGCGAGATCGCCCTTCGCGACCTCGCCTGATCACCAGGAAAGCCGTCAGGTGCACCAGTCATCGTCCTGCCGGCTTTTCTTTATCTAAACGAAACCCACATTGTCTGGAGTGTGGCGATGGGCGTTTGTTTCGCCCAAATCTACAGGAATGAAAATGAGCGAAAGCTTTGCAGAACTCTTTGAAGAAAGCCTGAAAACCCTCAATCTTCAGCCGGGTGCCATCATCACCGGTATCGTTGTCGACATCGACGGCGACTGGGTTACCGTTCACGCTGGCCTGAAGTCCGAGGGCGTCATCCCGCTCGAGCAGTTCTTCAACGAAGCTGGCGAGCTGACCATCAAGGTCGGTGACGAAGTTCACGTTGCGCTGGACGCGGTCGAAGACGGCTTTGGCGAAACCAAGCTGTCCCGTGAAAAAGCCAAGCGCGCCGAGTGCTGGATTGTTCTGGAAGCTGCTTTCGCTGCCGAAGAAGTGGTCAAGGGCGTTATCAACGGTAAGGTTAAAGGCGGCTTCACTGTCGACGTTAACGGCATCCGTGCGTTCCTGCCGGGCTCCCTGGTCGATGTCCGCCCAGTGCGCGACACCACCCACCTCGAAGGCAAAGAGCTGGAATTCAAGGTCATCAAGCTGGACCAGAAGCGCAACAACGTTGTCGTTTCCCGTCGCAGCGTCCTGGAAGCCGAGAACAGTGCAGAGCGCGAAGCGCTGCTGGAATCGCTGCAGGAAGGCCAGCAGGTCAAAGGTATCGTCAAGAACCTCACCGACTACGGCGCCTTCGTGGACCTGGGCGGCGTCGATGGCCTGCTGCACATCACCGACATGGCCTGGAAGCGTATCAAGCATCCTTCCGAGATCGTCAACGTTGGTGACGAGATCGACGTCAAAGTCCTGAAGTACGACCGTGAGCGCAACCGCGTTTCGCTGGGTCTGAAACAGCTGGGCGAAGATCCATGGGTCGCTATCAAAGCGCGTTACCCAGAAGGTACCCGCGTGACCGCGCGCGTCACCAACCTGACCGACTACGGCTGCTTCGCTGAGCTGGAAGAAGGCGTCGAAGGTCTGGTGCACGTTTCGGAAATGGACTGGACCAACAAGAACATCCACCCGTCGAAAGTCGTTCAGGTTGGCGACGAAGTGGAAGTCATGGTTCTGGACATCGACGAAGAGCGTCGTCGTATCTCCCTGGGCATCAAGCAGTGCAAGTCGAACCCATGGGAAGACTTCTCTGGCCAGTTCAACAAGGGCGACAAGATCTCCGGCACCATCAAGTCGATCACCGATTTCGGTATCTTCATCGGTCTGGAAGGCGGCATCGACGGTCTGGTTCACCTGTCCGACATCTCCTGGAACGAAGCCGGCGAAGAGGCCGTGCGTCGCTTCAAGAAGGGCGACGAGCTGGAAACCGTCATCCTGTCGGTCGACCCAGAGCGCGAGCGCATCTCCCTGGGCATCAAGCAGATGGAAGACGATCCGTTCTCCAACTTCGTTGCTGTCAACGACAAGGGCGCTATCGTCAAGGGTATCGTCAAGGAAGTTGACGCCAAAGGCGCTATCGTGACCTTGGGCGACGACATCGAAGCTTCCCTGAAAGCCTCCGAAATCAGCCGTGACCGCGTTGAAGACGCGCGCAACGTTCTGAAAGAAGGCGAAGAGATCGAAGCCAAGATCATCAGCGTCGACCGCAAGTCCCGCGTCATCAGCCTGTCCATCAAATCGAAGGACGATGCTGAAGAGCGCGAAGCGATCCAGAGCCTGAAAGCCGCTCCGGAAGCCGCTGCCGACACCACCATGGCTGCGCTGCTGCGCGAAGCGATGGCTAAACAGAACTAAGTTCTGCTCGGTGCGAAAAAAGGGTGACTTCGGTCACCCTTTTTTTTGGCCATGTTTTGTTCGCAGTCGATCTTTATTACCAATATGACGTCGAAGGGCGAACCTTTGGTTATCGATTCGGGTCTGTTTGCAGGCGCTCATTGCGCTGTTCTTGAAATTTTCACCTAAGTCAAGAAGCGGTCTGTTCAAATCCGGCCGAGCGTGCTACAACCTGAGTAAGCAATGATCTAGCTGCTTGATAACGAAGGGAAAAACATGACGAAGTCGGAGCTGATCGAACGCATCGTTACCCATCAGGGGCTGCTTTCGCCCCGGGATGTGGAACTTGCAATCAAGACCATGCTTGAACAAATGTCGCAATGCCTGGCCACAGGGGATCGTATCGAGATCCGTGGTTTTGGCAGCTTTTCTCTGCACTATCGCTCCGCGCGGGTAGGGCGTAATCCCAAGACGGGTCAATCGGTCAGCCTCGAAGGCAAGTTCGTACCGCACTTCAAACCCGGTAAAGAGCTACGGGACCGAGTCAACGAAGATGAGCACGAGGCAGAAGCCTTGAGTGCCGCAAGGAATGCCTGATGCGTAATCTCAAACGTGCCCTGGTGGCAGTGCTGGTGTTGCTGCTGGCAGCGATCGTGTTGTTCTTCGTGCTCGAAAATCAGCAGGAAGTGTCGTTGGGATTGTTCGGCTGGGTGTCTCCGGCCATGCCTGCAGCGGTGCCGGTCCTGGCGGCGTTGATCGTTGGCCTGGCCATCGGTCCATTGCTGGGCAGCTACGCCGTGATGCGCACGCGCCGACGTATTCGTCTCCAGGCCCGCGAAGCCGCACTCGCCGGAAAGTAAGAAAGCTCTTACGCAATTAGGAAAGGGATCTGATTTCGCCAAGATCCCCTTTTCTGCCGTAATACCGCGCCCGGTTTCTGCGGAGCGCCTACTGCGATGCCTTATCCCAGCCTGTCCCACCATGGCGGAGACCAGACGGTCACCGGCTCATGTCATCAATTGCACCTCGATGCCGCCACCAGCCTGCTGATCGATTGCGGTCTGGAGCAGGGCGAACGTGCCGCACCGAACGAACAAAGCATTGCCTTCGACACCACCGGCATAGAAGCCGTCATCCTTACCCACGTTCACCTGGACCACGTCGGCCGCCTGCCTGCGCTGTTCGCAGCAGGGTATCGCGGGCCGGTCCTTTGCAGCGAGCCTTCGGCCAAGCTGCTGCCGTTGGTTTTGGAAGATGCCTATAGGTTGAGCATCAGCGACGATCCTGCCGAGGTGTCTCGCTACTTGGCCTTCGTGCAGGCGCGCTTGCGGCCCTTGCCGTTCGATCATTGGCATGTCCTCGTCGAGCGTTCGGGCTTGGTCTGTCGTGTTCGTCTACGGCGTGCAGGGCATCTGCTCGGCTCGGCGTATGTGGAATGCGATGTGCTCTGTTCGGCGGGCGAGCAGGGTACTCGAATCGTTTTCTCGGGGGATCTGGGTGCCAGCGACAGCGCCATGCTGCGCCCGGTCGAGCCACCCGAGCGGGCAGACCTGCTGGTGCTCGAAAGCACCTATGGCGATCGGTTGCATGGCGCTCGCGGTAAGCGCCGCGATGCCCTCGAAGCCATCATCGACAGAGCGCTGGCGGACAACGGCACCGTGCTGATTCCGGCGTTCAGCCTGGGGCGCACCCAAGAACTGCTGTTCGACCTAGAGGACATCCTGCATCACAAGGCGCTGCACCAGCAGAACCAAGCTGGCCCCTCCGACGATCCGCTGGAGGTGCTGAACTGGGCGCAGCTGCCAATCATCCTCGATTCGCCGCTCGCCCAGCGCATCACCCAGGTCTACCGCGAGCTCAGCGATCATTGGAACGTGCAAGCCAATCAACGCTTGCAGGCAGGGCGGGCGCCATTGGGCTTCGAACAGTTGATCGGTATCGATACCCACGGCCAGCATCGGCAGGTCGTCAACTATCTCAAGAGCACCGGCAAGCCGGCGATCGTCATCGCCGGCAATGGTATGTGTTCGGGTGGGCGTATCGTGGCGTACCTCAAGGCCATGCTGGTCGATCCTCGGCATGAGGTGGTGTTCGTCGGCCATCAGGTGCAGGGCACGCCGGGTGCGGTGATCCAGGCCAGCGCGGGTGCGGCTGGTTTCGTGTCGATCGATCTGGACGGGCAGTCGTACCCAATTAGGGCCAAGGTATTCACCGTGGCTGGATACTCGGCGCATGCCGATCAGAACGGATTGGTCGAATTCGTCACCGGTATGACCCGATGGCCGGCACGTATCCGTCTGGTACACGGCGATCCGCCCGCTCGGCGTACTCTGGCGGCGCGTTTGAAAGAGGTGTATGCGAAAAAAGCGCTGGATGTTCAGATCGAATGAGATTCATTGTTGTCAAAGCCGCGGCAACGGATCGCCCGCGAGCGAGCCTCGACCAATGTTCTCTGATATTCTTGGTCGTCTCGGATTCTGGGATGTGTCTGCCTCTATGCTCGTTTCGAGCCAAGCAGCTGGAGCAACAAGGAAATTTGAACGTTAAAGGCGCGAGACGGTAATTCGTCGCTTAAGTACTTTGCGTTTCGTCTATGTGCCATGCCAATGGCTAGCAGGATTATAAATATGGACTTGATACCCGTAATTTTGTCAGGCGGCGTGGGCAGCCGGCTGTGGCCCGTTTCGCGTGAGGCCCATCCCAAGCCGTTCATGACCCTGCCCGATGGCCAGAACCTGATTCAAAAGACGTTCCTGCGCGCTTCGAGCCTGCCAGGGGTGTCGGAAGTATTGACCGTTACCAATCGCGAATTGCTGTTCAAGACCGAAGACGAATACCGTGGCGTCCAGCAAAACGGCCCTGCGCAAGCCTTCATCCTCGAGCCTTTCGGTCGCAACACGGCCGCAGCCGTGGCGCTGGCGGCATTGCAGCTGCGTGACAGCCACGGTGCCGACGCGCACATGCTGGTACTGGCCGCCGACCACCTGATCCAAGACGAGGCTGCCTTTGCCGAGGCCGTCTCCAAAGCGGTCGAGCTGTCGAGCAATGGCTGGCTGGTGACCTTCGGCATCAAACCCCAGTATCCCGAAACCGGCTTCGGTTACATCGAGGCGGGCCAGGCAGGCGAGCTGCCACAGGGCTTGAAGGTCGCACGCTTCGTCGAGAAGCCGAACCTCGAGTTGGCAGAATCCTACGTAGCCGCCGGCAACTACTTCTGGAACTCCGGCATGTTCTGCTTCCGCGTCGGCACGGTGCTGGAAGAGTTCGAAAAGCATTCGCCCGACGTACTGGAAGCCGCTGCTCACGCCAAGCGCCAGTCGCGTCTGGCCGAAGGCAAAGACTACAGTTGCCTGAGCGTCGACCCAGACAGCTTTGCCCAAGTCCCGGACATTTCCATCGACTATGCCTTGATGGAGCGCTCCGAGCGCGTCGCCACCGTGCCGTGCGACATCGGCTGGAGCGACATCGGCTCGTGGAATGCCGTCAGCGAACTGACCCCAGCGGACGCCGATGGCAACCGCTTCGAAGGTGAAGTGCTGGCACACGCCTCGCGCAACAACTACGTCAACAGCGAAGACCGCCTCACCGCCCTGGTCGGTGTCGAGGACCTGCTGGTGATCGACACCCCCGACGCGGTGATGATCGCCCACAAGGACCACGCCCAGGACGTCAAACACATCGTCGGCCAGCTCAAGAGCAAGGGCCATACCCTGCACCAGCTGCACCGCACCGTGCACCGCCCTTGGGGTACCTACACCACCCTGGAAAACGGCGACCGCTTCAAGATCAAGCGCATCGTGGTCAAGCCCAAGGCGTCGCTGTCGCTGCAGATGCACCATCACCGCAGCGAGCACTGGATCGTGGTCAGCGGTACTGCCGTGGTGGTCAACGACGACAAGCAGATGATGCTGCACACCAATGAATCCACCTTCATTCGTGCAGGCCACACGCACCGATTGGAAAACCCGGGCGTCATCGACCTGGTGCTGATCGAAGTGCAGAGCGGCGACTACCTCGGCGAAGACGACATCGTCCGTTTCGAGGACATCTACGGTCGTTGCACCGGCTGACACCCAGCGCCTCCCACCCGGCCCGTGATGCTCGCTGGAGCATCACGGGCCGTTTAGCATTCGCTGCCCGAAAGCGGCCAATCCCCACATCGATCGCTGCCTCCAGGCGGCTCGTCAAAGTGAGAACCATGCATCCATCTATCCAGACCCGTTGCTTCAAGGCCTACGACATCCGTGGGCAAGTACCTGCCGACCTCAACGAAGACGTCGCCTACCGCATCGGCCGCGCACTGGTCGCCGAGCTCGGCGGCAAGCGCTACGTCGTGGGCCGTGACATGCGTCTGGAAAGCCCCATGCTGGCCCAGGCCCTGACCCGCGGCCTGACCGAGGCCGGCGCCGACGTGCTGGACCTCGGCTTGTGCGGCACCGAGGAGGTCTACTTCGCCACCAGCCACCTGAAGGCCGACGGCGGCATCATGATCACCGCCAGCCACAACCCCAAGGGCTACAACGGCATGAAGCTGGTGCGCGAGCACTCCAAGCCGATCAGCGGCGATTCGGGGCTGTTCGCCATTCGTGACCGTGTCGAAGCCGGCGACCTGGGCGATCTGGCCGCAAGCCAGGGCCAAGTCCACGAGGCCTTCGACAAGACTGCCTACATCGACCATTTGCTGACCTACATCGACGTGTCGGCGCTCAAGCCGCTCAAAGTCCTGGCCGACCCAGGCAATGGCGCCGTCGGCCCGGTGATCGAGCTGCTCAAGGCCCGCTTGCCGCTGCATATCGACCTCATCAACGGCGAGCCGGACGGCGAATTCCCCAACGGCGTGCCCAACCCGCTGCTGCCGGAAAACCGTGAACTGACCCGCAACGCCGTGCTCGAGCGCCAGGCCGACCTGGGCCTGGCCTGGGACGGCGATTTCGACCGCTGCTTCTTCTTCGACGGCCAGGGCCGCTTCATCGAAGGCTATTACCTGGTCGGCCTGCTGGCCGAGATGCTGCTTCGCAAGCACCCCGGCAGCAAGATCATCCACGACCCGCGCCTGACCTGGAACACCATCGAGCAGGTACAGGCTGCCGGCGGCGAAGCCATCCAGAGCAAGACCGGCCACGCCTTCATCAAAGAGCGCATGCGCGCCGAAGACGCGGTGTATGGCGGCGAAATGAGCGCCCACCACTACTTCCGCGACTTCGCTTACTGCGACAGCGGCAACATCCCTTGGCTGCTGGTAGCGGAGCTGATGAGCGTCAGCGGTAAGACCTTGGCGCAACTGGTGGACGAACGCATCGCGGCGTTCCCATGCAGTGGCGAGATCAACTACCAGGTCGACGACGTCAAGGCATCGGTGGAGAAGGTCCTGGCCTTCTACCTGCCGCAAGCCCCGGAAGTCGATCGCACCGACGGCATCAGCGTGGCCTTCGCCGACTGGCGTTTCAGCCTGCGCGGCTCCAACACCGAGCCACTGCTGCGCCTGAACGTCGAGAGCCGCGGCGACCAGGCACTGGTGGCCCAGCGTGTCGCTGAAATCGAACGTCTGATTCAAGGCTGAGCCACTTCATCGAAGCACGGGGCCGGGGCTTCACCCTGGTCCCAATTGTGCTTCGCATCACCCTATGTCGGTCGTCAGTTGGCCGGCGCTTCCAAAGTGCGTATAAAGATTACCGCCTGAGAGTTGACGGTCACGCGACAATGCATGGCCAGGTATCTTTATGCGTTCCGATGGAGAAAAAATGTGATTGCTGACAAGAGAAATGGTTTCACGATGGTGAGGCTCATCGCCGCATCGTTGGTCATCATTACTCATACCTACGTCGTGCTCGGTTTGGACCACGGCGATGTGTTCGAAAGAAATGGATTGATCGGTTTCAGCAAGATTGGCGTCGACGCCTTCTTCGTTATTTCCGGCTATCTGGTAACGCTGTCGATGCTCCGCGGACAGAGCCTGGTCACGTTCTTCACTAATCGAGTGACGCGCATCTTTCCTGGTTTGATCGTGTCGGTATTGGTGACCGTGTTGGTGCTCGGCTTGTTTGCGCCCAGTTATGCGCAGTACATCGGACAGGCGGAAACCTGGCAGTACCTTCTGAACGCAACCCTGTTCAACTTGCACCCTTTCATACCCGGCGTGTTCACGGAAAATCCCGTGCAGGTGGTGAACGGTTGCCTGTGGACGTTACCCCTGGAAGTGCTGTGCTACCTGGGCATTCTGGTGCTGGCCTGGTCGAAGGCGTTCAACTGGCGGTTCGTACTGCTGGCCATGCTGGTGATGTTCAGCCTGCATATGCATGACACGTTCATGCGCGACAGCTACGTGTTCACCGTGTCCAAACTGTTCTTGAACGAACTGGGTTACCTGTTCTTGTACGGCGCGCTGTTGGCGCATTTGAAAGACAAGGTCTACATGTCGTGGTTCATCACGGTGCCGGCCGTAGCGCTGGTGATTTGGTCCTTCTTCAACAACGGCGGTGATTGGCACTTTTCCGCCGGCTTCTATCTGGTGTTGTGGCCGTATTGCCTGATTTCGATCTGCGTACTGTCGAAGAAAATGAGTTTCCTCAACCGCTTCGATTATTCGTACGGGATCTACATCTACGGCTTCGTCATCCAGCAGATGTTGGTCAATCTGTTCCCCGAACTCACCGACGTGTATGCCTTCACCTTCTTGTCGTTGGGGCTCTCCCTGCTCGTCGGTGCCGCCTCGTGGCACCTGGTCGAGAAGCCCGCGCTCGACATGAAAAAGCGTTATTTTTCTGTCGCAAGCGTCAAAGTCACGGCATAACTAGCGAGCGCTGCCCTTCCCGCATGGGGAAGGGCAGGCTGGCTTCGAGGGCTAGCGGGCGGTCGCTTCGATCGCGGCAAACAATTGCTGCGCACTTTGCTCCCACGTGATCCACGGCATCGCCGCAGACGATGGGTGACGGCCTTCCCGATGCAGGTCCAGCCAAGTGACGAGGTGCTCGTACAGCGCCTCTGGCTGTTCGCCTTCGAAGTAGAAGGCATGGTCACCCGCCACCTCGCGGAACACGGGAATGTCCCTCACGATCAGCGGCAGATTGGCCTGCGCGGCTTCGATCAACGGCAAGCCGAACCCTTCACCCAGCGAAGCGGCGACCAGCGCGTCGGCCTGTGCGTACAAACCGCGCAGGTAGTCGTCATCGATCCCTTCGAACCAGAACAGTCGTTTGCCCTGCTCGGGGTGGCCCTTCAAGCGCTGCACGAGCGAGTCGACCATCCACCCTTGCTTGCCGACGATGAGCAGGTTCACGTCCTTTTGATGGCTCCACAGCAGCTCGAACGCATCGAGCACCTGCGCGTGGCCCTTTCTCGGTTCGATCGTGCCCACCATCAACAGCGAAGGCCGGGCCTGCAACTGCGAGAGCACCTGCTTGGGGATGACGTTGGCCGGCTTGGTCTGGGCAGGCGCATCAAGGTCGGCGCCCAGGTGGAACCAGGAGATATGGAACGGACGTTTGCTGGGCTTGCGGTGTTCGGCTACCCATTCCGCCATCTCGTCGGCCACGGCCTTGGAGATGCAAACGACACCGTCCGATTGCGAGACGACGTCCAGCCAATTGTCGAGCGCGTCCGCCGCTCCCTCGTGGAAGCAGTGCGACAGTTTCTTGAGCAGCAGGTCGTACACCACGAACTGTACGTTCACGCCGCGACGCCGCATTTCGGCGAGCGCCTGCCGTTGCTTCGGCACGATGGCAGGCTGCAGGTCCAGACCGACGAAACGGTCGCCTTGGCGCACTACCACAGCCTCGTCTTGCAACAGATGCTGAGGGCAGTTGAGGAAGCCCAGCGTGAAGTGCCGGGCATATCGGTAGCCTGCACTGTCGTCGGTCGCATAGACGGGCTCGACCCGATAGCCGGCCGGGGGCGTCGAGAGCCAGATGGAGAGGATGTTCCTCACCACGCGCTGAATGCCGCTTTTGGCGTCGCGACTGACCAGCTCGGAAATGTCGACCAGCAGTTGCGGCTGCGACATCGGCGGGCTGAGGCTTTGATCGATCGACTGCGCGAGAGCGACGGAGTCGTCGAACGTGAAGTGCGTCTTTTCCAGCGCCGCGATCGCTTTGACCGCACCCGAGATGGAATGCGTGGCGTCTTCGTGGAACGCCTCGATGGCGTCGCGGTACAGGGCGGCACAGGCGCGTGGCGCGTGCTCGGTGTGGATCAAACGCTGGGCCGTGGCACTCAGCTGCCGACGTGCAGAAACGTCACTGCGCAGCAGGTTCAGCGCAGCGGACAGCGCCGCGTCGTCGAACGCGTCCGGCAATTTGATCAGGCTGGCATCGGGGAGGTACGCCATGCTGCCATTGGCGTTGACGACGGTCGGAATGCTGTAGTTCATGCAGTCCAGTACGGCTGCCGAAGTTTCCCCGCGCGACAGGGTGCGCAGTTGTACGGCGGCGTCCGCAGCGTACAGATGGGCTTTGAACAGATCGTTGTCCGTCCAGCCCGTGATCTTGATGCGGTTGCGGCAATGGCTGGCGTTGATGCGCTCGAGCAGACGCTCGCCGTATGAGCCTTCGCTGTTCTGGCCGACGTAGATCAGGTGGCAGCGCTCGTCGTTCGCCAGTTCCGAGTCGAGCCAGGCGTCGAGCAAGCGGTCGTTCAGCTTGGAAGGGCCGAGCAGGCCGAAGCTGCAGACCACGAAGTCATGCTCCCCAAGCCCCAATTGTTCGCGGGCGGCAGCGCGCTTGCGGGCGTCGGAGAAACGCGGTTCACGCAGCAGCGGAATCTCTTTCCAATTGTGCGCGGCCTGCTCGCCATACCAGGTTTGAGCCAGATGGACCGAATAGTTCGAGTGGACGATGACGCCCTCGGCCTGCTGGAGCACGCGCAGGTTGCTGGGGTACTTCCACACGGCATCGGCGGTGTCGAGCCCGTTGATGCGCTCCTCGACGGCCTTGTAACCATGGCTGTGGTACAGGGAACGGGTCCAGAAGCCCGTCTGGCCCTGGTTGAGGTCGATGTCGGCCACGATGCCCGACAGGAAGAAGTCATGCAGGACCACCGTTCCCGGAAACTTCTCCAGCAAGCGGAACATGTGCTGATGGAACGAGGAATTGCCGAAGTGGTACATGACGCGGTCGTAGCGGTGCGCATGTTCCTCGAACCAGGCCACCGAGCGAACGGCGTAGTTGATGCCGGCACTGGTCGTGGTCACCGAATCCTGGGCCACGATGGCGTCGATTTCATAGTACTGGGCAAGCTCGGGTAGCAGCTCGGCACTGTAGTCGCTGATGCCGCTGCGGGCAGGGGGTAGTGGCGACACGTAGGCCAGGCGAGGGCGCCCCGTGGAGCGCAGCGCCTGCGATGCGGCGGTCAGTTCCCCGAGCAGCGCCCGCACCGCTTCCACGGCCGATTTCGCGGTCTGGTCCCAGCTGAACCGGCCAGCCTGTTCCAAGGCCAGCGACGCCATCTGGGCACGCAAAGCCTCGTCGCTGAGCACGGCCTCGAGCTTTTCAGTGATGGATGCCACTTCGTACGGATCGAAGAGCGCCTCGGGATTGCCGATGACTTCGGGCAGGCTGGACGTATTCGAGCCGATCACCGGCTTGCCGCAGGCCATGGCCTCCAAGGCGGGCAAACCGAAGCCTTCGTGCAGGGACGGGAAGACGAAGAGCGTGCACAGGTTGTACAGCGCGAGCAGGTCTTCTTCGCTGACGAACCCGGTGAAGCACACATCGCCTTTCTTCAGGCCATTGGCAACGGCCAGGCCTTCGAGCCGCGTACGGTCATCGGGGCGGATGTTGCAGACGACGACCAGCTGGTGCTCGCGGCGCAGGGTCGCGTCGAGTTTGGCGAAAGCGCAGATCAACCCTTCGATGTTCTTTCGGGGGTCGATGCCACCGGTATACATCACGAACGGGCGATCGATGCCCAGGCGGGTCTTGAGCGCCGCGCCTTGCTGGTCGTCCAGCGTAGGTTGGAAGTGGTCGGTGTCGATCGCCGTCGAAATGTTCACCACACGGTCAGGCGCGAAGCCCAGGTGGTCGATCACTTCACTGCGCGACGAATTGGAAATGGCCAATACCAGATCTGCACGGCGCAGGTGCTTGAGCTTGGTTTCGTACCATTGGCGGACCGCCGGCGAACTCAAGTACGTCTCGGGGTTGATGTACGGGATCAGGTCGTAAACGATGGCCGCCGTCGGCACCGAGGTGTCCAGCGCCTTGACGCTGGTGACGGCATCGTCCACCAGGCCTTCGAACAGGCTGGTGACCAGCACCAGGTCTGGGTGCAGCTCACCGATGAACGCTTCCCGCACGCGCTCCGAGGCATGTGTGCTCCACAGGTGCTCGGGCGGCAGTGCGCTGACCTTGCCGCCAGGGGTCCAGACCCTGATCCGGCTCTGAGGCAGGACATCCAGCAACTCGTCGCGGATCGCGTCGATCGAATCGCCGAACAAGCCGTTGAGCACGACGAAAATTTCGATGTCGCCCGCGTTCTCGATGAAGGCTTTGGTGAAGGAAAGCGCGTAACGCCCGATGCCCCGATTCCTGTTTTCAGCCTGGGCGCCCTGCAGGTCAATGACTACGCGCATCAATTCACATCCTTACGTGGTTCGTTGCTGTTCAATCGCAAGTAGATCGCTTTGGCATTTTCGGTGAGATGGGCCGGTGCGGCCGGTGCATGGTTCGGCTCGACTGCCGCGAAGGGCTGCGGCGCTGTGCCCGGCACGTTGTGCAAGTGCGCTTCGGGCGCCGCTCGCAGGCGTGCCGCGAGTTTTTGCAGACGGGCGTAGGTGGGCGGGTGGCGTACCAGAACCTTCTTTATCGCCACACGCAGCCTGGGCTGATTCAGCACGCCTTTGGCCCCGGAGCGCGCGAGTTGTTTGAGCGTTCGAATCGGCGAGCGGACCAATTTTCTCGTGACGATGGCGCCCTGGCGCATGGGCGCCGTCACGCGCCATGAGGTGCTTTTCCTGAGCTGTTGGATCTGCTCGGTCAGCGCGCCGACCGTCTGGTTGTGGTAGGCGTTGGCGTCGCCGAGGGCGGCGATATGTTGCTGATGGGCGAGGGTTTCGGTGTACCAGTGGTGCGCATTTTTCAGCGACTCGTCCAGCGAGCGCTGGAGCGCTTCGTTGGCCAGCTTGAGCTCGTCGAATCTCAGATCCGATACATGGGCCTTCAGGTCCTGCATTTGGGTTAGCAACGCCGCGTGTTCGTGCTCTGCGAAATCCACGCGCTCGTGAAGCAGCGTATTTTCGTGTTCGACGAAGTCCACACGCTTGTGCAGCACCGAGTTTTCGTTCTCGATGAAATCCGCGCGTTCGTGGAGTGCTCCGTTGGCGTGCTCCAGTGCATTCAAACGCTGGCTGAGTGCGACGTTGCCCGTGTCCCACTGCAGTCGCTGCTCTTCGGTCTTGCTGGCCAGACTCGCCTCGTAGCGCTGCGCCAGTTCCGCCAGGCTCAAGCCGTAATCGCCCTCGAACACAGCGTCGAATGCGTGCAAGTCAGCCTGCTCGGAGCCTTTCTGGGCAACGATCGCATAATCGGGGCTGGCGCCGCCGAGCACTTCCATCAACGTGGGCGATGACGATTCGAGCAGCCGTGGGTTTTCTTGCAGGCGCATCAGTTTGGAGCGTTGGAAGCCACTGAACTTCACCAGGAATTCCAACAGCATGTGCGGAATCGGGCGCTCGTGCGTAGGGTCCAGATAGAAGTTCTGGGTACCGACGATCAGGTTTTCGGCATTCGGCGTTTCGAGGATCAACAGCCCGCCGGGTTTCAAGACCCGGTTCGCTTCGCTGACCAGTGCTTGCAACGCGTCGAACGGAATGTGCTCGACGATGTGGAAACCGCTCAGGACGGTCAGGCTGTCACTGGGCAAGGATTGCAGGTACGAAACGGCTTCCGCTTTTTGCGCAGGCAAGGAACGCGCCTGGCAAGCCTCCAGCATGTTTTCGTCCAGATCGACGCCCATCGCGTCGAAACCGTTTTCGATCAGCGTCTCGAGCCACTCGCCGCGGCCGCAACCGACGTCGACCGCGCGGCACTCGGGGTAGAGCGCCAGCAGTGGCGTGATGAATGGCAGGTACACCTGCAAGCGTTGTTTGATGGTGTCGTGTGAGCCACGGTGCTCATCTTCGAAAGCGCGGTAGAACTGGCTCATTGGGCGCACTCCACGGTTGGCTGGATCCACGCCGAGCCCACGAAGGGCACCTTGTCTGCGTTGATGACGTTGAACACGAGCGCGAGGTCCCGCCATTCGTAGTTGGCGCTGAGGTGGGTATCGGCCGTATGCAGGGCCACTGCGATGGAGTAGGAGCCCACACCGATGTTGGCGTCGAACGCGAAGGTGTATTCCATTTCGGCGCCCGGCGCGAGGTTACCCATCTTCTTGCCCAAATGGTGAGTGTTGGTGCCGTAGATGGGTTGGCCCAGACGGTCCTTGATCATGTAGCCCACCACCAGTTCGGGTATCGCCTGGTTCACCTTGACCTTGATCTTCAGGTTCACGGGCTGGCCGACGCTGACGAATTCGATCGGCGCATCCAGCTCGTTGTAGATGGCCAGGCTTTCGATGCTCGCCTCGCCCGAGCCGGAGCGGGTTTGCACGCTACCGTCGGCCAGCGTGTGCACCTTGACGGTCGCGTTTTCTTTTTCGGAGATGATGGCGTTGTAGAAATCCATCACTTCTTCGGGCGCACCGTCCTTGATCACGGTGCCGCCTTCGATCAGCAGCACACGGTCGCACAAGGCCTGGATCGAACTGCGGTCGTGGGACACGATCAGCAACGTGGTGCCTTGTTCCTGGAAGTCGCGGATGCGGTCGAAGCTTTTGTGCTGGAAATAGCTGTCGCCCACCGATAGCGCCTCGTCGACGATCAGGATCTCCGGGCGTCGCGCCGTGGCCACGGCGAATGCCACGCGCATCTGCATGCCGCTGGAGTAGGTCCGCACGGGCTGGTCGAAGTACTCGTCGACCTCGGCGAACGCTTCGACCTCAGGCATGAAGGCTTCGATCTCCTGGGCGTTGAAGCCCATCAGGCCTGCGGCGTGGTGAACGTTCTGGCGCCCGGTCAACTCGGGGTTGAAGCCCATGCCGAGCTCCAGGATGGCGGCGATCCGCCCATTGACTCGGACTTCGCCAGTGGTGGGCTGCAGCGTGCCGGTCAGCATCTTCAGCAGGGTCGATTTACCCGCGCCGTTCTGGCCGACGATGCCGATCGCTTCGCCGGCGTTGATCTCGAAGTTGATGTGTCGAAGCACCCAATGCTCTTCGCGTGGGGCGATTCTGATGCCCAGCCAGCGTGCGATACGCTGCCATTCGCTTCGATAGGTACGGTAAGCCTTGCCAAGGTCTTTGGCACTCAAGAGGGTCATAGGGCATCCACCATTTCAGGCGCCGCGCGGCGGAAAATATAAAGGCCCAGCACCAGCAACAGCAGGGTCAGGGCAGCGGTGCCGGCCAACCCCATGAGGTTGGGTGACACGCCATAGACGAAGACATCGTGGTAGGCGGTGACGAGCGGCAGCATGGGGTTGTAGCCGATCATCGATTGCAGCTCTTCGGGAATGATCGTGATCGGGTACACGATCGGTGTGAACCAGAACAGGATCTGCAACACGATGGGTACGACTTGGCCGATGTCCCGGACGAAGACGTTCAGCACACCCAGCACCAAGCCAAGCCCCATCGCCAAGGCCGCCACGGTCAGAATCAGAGGCACCGCCCACAGCATCTGCCAGGTGGGCCAATGGCCGAGGCAGATGAACACGCCCAGTACGGAGAGCAGCAGCAGGAAATTGTTGAGCAACGCCGAACCCAGGACGATGAAGGGCAGGGTGATCCTGGGAAACTTCATCTTCTTCATGAGGTTGCCGTTTTCGATGAACAGCGTCAGGCAGCGGTTGACGATTTCGGAGAACAGGCTCCAGGCCAGGGTGCCGGCCATCAGGTAAAGGGCGTACGCATATTTGTTATCGATGCCCGGCAGCTTCGCCGCCAGCACGTTCGACAGGATGAGCGCATAGATCAGCACGTTCGCCAGCGGGTTGATGATCATCCACAGCCCGCCAAGGCTGCTGCGCGAGAACCGCGAAACGAACTCGTTGCGGATCGAGGTGGCGATAAAGCTTCGATAGCTGAATAGCCCTCTCAATAATCCAAACATGTGATCTCCTTTCTTGAGGTACTGGAGCGCCATGTGACGCCGTTTCAGTGCGTTGGTTCTTCGCTTGGGTCGAGGTAGCTGAGCGTCTGCTGAACGGGCGCCGGGCACAGGCCGGCGACCGACAGTTTTTTCACAGGCAGCTGCGACCGCCGCCTCGACCGATTCGGGTGTTGAAGGAAACAGCAGGCCGACAAGCCAAAGGCGTGGTCGATGACCGACCGAACCAGGACTGTGCAGGCGCCATCGACGCCAATGGCATCGTAGCCAAGCCGCGGGGCCTTATTCTGCCCATGTCCGGCCGAGCGCGGGCCATTGGTCCGCCACCGCTGAGCAGCCTGTCGAAAAATTTCCTGAGGATACCAGAGAACGCCGCACGTTCGGAGGAGGATCAGCCGTCCCCCTCCCCAAACACCAAGCCTATGCCCCAACGCTGGTCGGCCAACAATGCAGAGCGACTTCAACCGCAACGCCTAGCAATGAAAAGCGACTTCAGCCGCAACACCCAGCAACGCAAAAACAACTTCAGCCGCGCTTGCCGTCCATGAACGACTCCAACCGCAATAGCCGTCCATGAACGACTTCAGCCGCAATAGCCGTCTATGTAGGAGCGACTTCAGTCGCGATGGCCGGCAAAGCCGGCCCAATCCCCCCACCCACACTCAAAGCTTCACCACAGCCCCCCACCCGAACCACAGCCCGCCGCCCGACGATTACGCAACCACCCCTGCGCCGGCCGCTCCACCCACCGATGGCAAGCCAAACTCATAGGCACGAGCACCGCAAAAAACACCAACATCACCCAAGGCTGATAGAACACCTCACGCTGGAAACCCAACCCATCGAAAACCAGCGCAAAGACGATCTGCAACGGAAAATGCAACAGATAAGAGGAATAGCTGATGTCGCCAATCCACCCGGCATTGCGCAACAGCCCGGCCCAGTGCAGCCCTGCGGCTGCCAGTGCGGCCAGGGTGAGGGGAAAGCACAGGCCCATCACCAGATAGAAGTTGAACGCATCGCTCAGCCACAGATGCGTTGCCCAAGCGCCCAGCGCGGCGCCGCTACACACCAGCACCGCCGCACCCGAACCGCACCCATGCCGCAGCTGCCGGAGCACCCCATAGGCGAGCCCCCCGGCGAAAAAGCACAGCAAACCGCTGCCGATCTTGTAATTGCCCGGGTACAGCATGAAACCGGCGACACAGGCCAAAGCAGCCAGCGGCCAACGCCAGCGACCGGTCAGGCAGATGACGAAGAACAGGGCATAGAGCAGCACCTCCACCGAAACCGACCAGATGGGCGCGTTGAACGACCAACCCTGCTCAAAGCCCCAGGCCGGTGCGAGCAGCAGGTTGAGCAACGCATGGTAGGCATCGTTGAAGGGGTAGACGAAATAGCTGTCATGGCCGGTCGAGTAGACACATTGCAGCGCGGCGACCGCACCCAGGGTGAGCAAGTGCAGCGGGTAGAGACGGCTGAAACGGTCCAGGGCGAACCTGCGCGCGCCGAGGCCTCCAGCCGCTACGCGCTGGGCGAACAACCAGAAGAAGACGAAGCCCGAAATGGAGAAGAACAGCTGAACCGCCAACCCTCCGTATTGGTAAAGCGGGGTAAGCAGGCTGAAAAAGGGCTGGCGTGAGACCTCGAAGGCTGCGGGGCTGTTGCCTATATAGAAGAAGTGTTGCCAGTGCCAGAATACGACACTGAGTGCGGCGAGGCCGCGTAAGGTGTCCAGGGTGTAGAGGCGTTCGACTGGGGGGGATGCGGCAGGCATTTGGGGGGGGCGCCATGGAGTGATGGCGGAATGCTTGCACTGGTGCGGGGGGCTGTCAATGCGGGGCAGAATTGATGAGGTGGCCCGTGAGGAGCAGGACTGGGGAAATGGCGCAGCTCTGTAGCCCTTTTTCTTAGCGCGGCTAGAATCCGAATATATCGAAGCCATGCTTTGCACGGCTATCTAAAGTCCTTAGAATTTGCACACTCATTTTCAGCTAAATCCTTCGCGGAATTCTATGAATCATCTAAATGTCGCCAAGCAAGCGCTCATCGCTCAGGCGCAGGCCATCAACGAACTCGCTGATCGTTTGAGCGGTGAGTTCCAAAAGGCTGTTGAGCTTTTACTGGGCTGTGAAGGCCGCGCTGTGGTGTGCGGTATGGGGAAATCAGGTCTCATTGGCAAAAAAATGGTGGCGACCTTCGCCTCCACAGGCACGCCGAGCTTCTTCTTGCACCCTGCTGAAGCGTTCCACGGCGACCTTGGCATGTTGAAACCAGTGGATGTGCTAATCCTCATCAGTTACAGCGGCGAAACCGAGGAAGTGATCAAGCTTATTCCGAGCCTCAAGTCGTTCGGCAACAAGATCATTGCCATGACCGGCAACGGTAAGTCCACCCTGGCCAAGCATGCCGACATTTGGCTCGATATCTCGGTTGAACGTGAGGTTTGCCCGAATAACCTGGCACCCACTACTTCCACCTTGGCAACGATGGCCATGGGTGATGCCCTCGCAGTGGCATTGATCGAAGCCATCCAGTTCAAACCCTTGGACTTCGCTCGTTACCATCCCGGAGGCAGCCTTGGCCGTAAACTGCTGACTCGGGTGAAGGATGTGATGCATTCACCCGCCCCGGTTGTTACGCGCGCTACGCACTTCCACGATTGTCTACTGGTGATGACTCGGAGCCGGCTTGGTCTGGCAGTCGTTTTGGAAGAGGATCAGTTGATTGGCATCGTGACTGACGGCGACCTGCGTCGCGGGTTGCTGGACAATCCGGGCATCACTCAAGAAACCGTAGCGCAATTCATGACCGGGAAACCGCATACCATTCTTGAAGATGCGCAGCTCTCCGAGGCCGAGGCCTACATGCTGGAGAACAAAATCAGAGCACTGGCGGTCACGAGTGCTGAGGGCGCAGTGGTAGGCGTGGTCGAAATTTTCGATTAGTCGTTATCTCGACCACGCCAGAAGGCATCACTTCAATCGAAGAGGTCTGCCTTACTCAATGACACGCCCAGGCAATCTTTAGCGGAAAGCGAGGGCGTGTAATCGATGGGCCACTTGATCGCGACTTCCGGGTCATCCCAGGCGATGCAGCGCTCGCTTTGAGGTGAATAGAAGTCTGTCGTCTTATAAAGAAACTCTGCGGTTTCACTCAGTGTGACGAAGCCGTGAGCAAATCCCGGTGGAATCCACAATTGGTTGTGGTTCTGCTCGGACAGCACGGCGCCTACCCATTTGCCAAAAGTGGGGGATGAGCGGCGGATATCGACCGCGACATCGAAGACCTCACCCTGCACCACACGCACGAGCTTGCCCTGAGCATGCGGCGGCAATTGGTAGTGCAAGCCGCGCAGCACGCCCTTCGTCGAGCGAGAGTGATTATCTTGCACAAACGCTGCTGACTGGCCGGTCATCTCACTGAAAAGGCGGGCGTTAAAGCTCTCGTAGAAAAAGCCGCGCTCGTCGCCAAACACCTTCGGTGTGAACAGGAAAACTTCCGGGATGGCCAAAGGGATCGCTTTCATCAGAAGATTTTCTCTTTGAGCAAGTTTTTCAGGTACTGGCCATAACCGTTCTTGAGAAGAGGCTGGGCCAAACGCTCAAGTTGCTCGGCATCGATCCAGCCAGCGCGATAGCAGATTTCCTCCGGGCAGGCCACTTTGAGGCCCTGGCGACGCTCCATGGTTGCGATGTACTGGCTGGCATCCAGCAAGCTGTCGTGCGTACCGGTGTCTAGCCATGCGTAACCGCGGCCCATGATCTCGACATGCAGTTGTTCTTGCTGCAGGTAGAGATTATTGAGGTCGGTAATTTCCAGCTCGCCGCGTGCGGACGGTTTGAGGTCGCGGGCCAGGTTCACGACTTGGTTGTCGTAGAAATACAGGCCGGTCACTGCATAGCTGGATTTCGGAGTGGTGGGCTTTTCTTCCAGCGACAGCACACGACCGGTCTCGTCGAACTCGGCTACACCGTACCGTTCTGGGTCTTGCACGTGGTAAGCGAACACCGAAGCACCGTCATCGCGCTTACCGGCATTGAGCAACAGCGACTGGAAGTCGTGGCCGTAGAAGATGTTGTCGCCCAGTACCAATGCGGAAGGGTCGTTGCCGATGAAGTCGGCGCCGATCGTGAATGCCTGCGCAAGGCCATCCGGGCTCGGCTGCACCGCATAGGTCAGGTTGATACCCCACTGGCTACCGTTGCCAAGCAGCTGTTCGAAGCGCGGCGTGTCTTGAGGTGTGGAGATGATCAAAATGTCGCGAATACCTGCCAGCAGCAAGGTGCCGAGCGGGTAATAGATCATCGGCTTGTCATAGACAGGCAGCAGCTGCTTCGAGACCGAAAGCGTTGCAGGATGCAGACGCGTCCCGGAACCACCAGCCAGAATGATCCCTTTACGATTGGTTGCGTTCATTTGTTCAGAGCTTCCATGAGCATACGGGTTACACCACTTTGCCAAGCAGGCAAGTGCACGGAGAAGGCGTGGCGAAGCTTGGTGGTATCCAAGCGTGAATTCAATGGCCGACTGGCGGGCGTCGGGTACTCGGCAGTGCTGATCGGATTTACGGCCTGGACCGCAAGCGCCTCGCCATGATTCCGAGCGCACTGAATCACATAACTGGCGTAATCATGCCAGGTGGTTTCACCTGCCGGAGCCAGGTGATAGATCCCGGCCAGTTCCGGTTTGTGCCAAGCCTGTTGCAGCGCCACAACTGCCACATCGGCGAGCAGGTCCGCGCCGGTAGGAACACCTACCTGATCAGCGATGACATTGAGCGTGGGTCGGTCCTTGGCCAGTCCAAGCATGGTCTTGGCGAAGTTGTTGCCACGGGCAGCATAGACCCAGCTGGTACGAAAAATCAGGTGTTTACAACCCGACCCCTGAATCAGCTGTTCACCCTCGAGTTTGGTTGCGCCATAGTAGTTGACCGGCGCAACCGCGTCGGTTTCCTTCCAGGGCGTAGTGCCTGTGCCATCGAACACATAGTCGGTGGAGTAGTGAACCAACCATGCATCCAATCGCTTGGCCTCCTCGGCCATGACCTGACTGGCCAGCGCGTTGATGGTATGAGCGGCCTGGCGGTCGCCTTCGGCCTTGTCCACTGCGGTGTAGGCGGCGGCGTTGACGATCACTTGTGGTGACACGGCACGGATGGCATGGCGAAGTCCTTCGAGGTCGGATAAGTCTCCAGCCAGCTCCCCGTAAGGCGTAGCCGCACGATGCCGGTCGAGCGACACCACTTCACCCAATACGCTCAGTGCGCGCCGAAGCTCCCAGCCCACCTGGCCATTCTTACCGAGCAGAAGAATTCTCATGCTTGGCTCGTACGTTTGGCGTAATTGTTATCGATCCACTGTTGGTAGCTGCCGCTTTTGACGTGGGCGACCCACTCGGGGTTGTCCAGGTACCATTGGACAGTCTTGCGAATGCCCGATTCGAAGGTTTCTTCCGGCACCCAGCCAAGCTCGCGCTGGATCTTGCTGGCGTCGATCGCGTAACGCAAATCGTGCCCGGGCCGATCCTGAACGTACGTCAACAATTCGACGTGAGGGCGGAATTTCGAGTCGGGGCGCAATTCGTCGAGCAACGAGCACACTGTCCGCACTACTTCAATGTTCTGTTTTTCGTTGTGACCGCCGATATTGTAGGTTTCACCTACTTCACCCTCAGTGACTACCTTGTAGAGGGCACGGGCGTGGTCCTCGACATAAAGCCAATCGCGGATCTGGTCGCCTTTGCCGTAAATCGGCAATGGCTTGCCTTCCAATGCGTTCAAGATCACCAGCGGGATCAGCTTTTCCGGGAAATGGAACGGCCCATAGTTGTTGGAGCAATTGGTCACCAGCGTAGGCAGACCATAGGTGCGCGCCCAAGCACGGACCAGATGGTCCGAGCTGGCCTTGCTGGCCGAGTAGGGCGAGCTTGGCTGGTAGGGGGTCGTTTCGGTGAAGAGATCCTCCGGGCCTTCGAGGTCGCCGTACACTTCATCAGTGGAGATGTGATGGAAGCGGAACGCAGCTTTGCGGTCTTCATCCAGCCCCATCCAGTAACCACGAGCAGCTTCGAGCAGGGTGTAGGTACCGATGATATTCGTGTGGATGAATTCGGATGGGCCGGAAATGGAACGGTCGACGTGCGACTCGGCAGCCAGGTGCATGACAGCATCCGGTTGGTGCTCACGGAACACGCGGTAGAGTTCAGCGCGGTCGCAGATGTCGACGCGCTCGAAGCTATACCGATCACAATCGCCGACTGACTGAAGCGACTCCAGATTTCCTGCATACGTGAGCTTGTCGACGTTGACGACCGAGTCTAGGGTATTGGAAATGATGTGCCGCACGACTGCCGAGCCAATGAAGCCGGCACCACCTGTTACTAAAATCTTCACGAGAATTTTCTACCTTGACGTTCTGACAGGGAGTGGGAACCCGCGTAATCCATACGCGCATGGCTTGTGTATAAAACACATCGCACAAAAGTATACCGGATCGACGAGTCCCTTCGGCAACGGTAATGGCGCTCAGTTCCGCTTCTCAGCAACTAAAACCGCTGTTGATTTATGCATGGAGGGGGTTGCTCTTAAGCCGTGGTTTCAGAGATACGCAGCCTGCCGGCCGCGAAGCCCAACTACGCGTCTGAGGTGGCATTGACCTCTACCCGACAGAGCGTCGCCTGCCATTTTCTGTGTGCAGCGAGGCATTTGCACGTAGACAGCGACCAAGTTATCGGCAAGACCGAGAAGCTCGATAAAGCGGTGACATCCCCGCACAGTAAATAAAATGACAATATGACAACGAGCCTGCAGAGGAGGAAGAGGAGTGGATGACGTAAATTTGACGAAAGCTGCCAGGATTTACGAGGGAGCTCAGCGGGCGCGATAGATTCCAAAAATGTATCACGCGAGAGGAGTTGAGCGTTGCCAGTGCGGCAAATGTAATGTATTTTTGAAGTTTGAAAAATTAGGTCCAGGTCGGCAATGGAAATTTTTTATAAGAATGACGATGTAATTATTTCTAATAGTTTTTATGATAATGAACTTTTAGTTATCTCCTTCTGCCCCCTTATCGATGAAAAGCAGGCCATGACTAAAGACAGTGGCTTTGGTAAGGTGTTTTTCGAGAATAAAAAAATTTCGTGCATCTATGTGATACCTACGTGGAATCATTGGTATCAGTATGAGTACATTAAAGATGCGCTTGAAATTATTAAGATCTTGGCTAAAAATTTCAAAAAGGTTGTCTTGTATGGTGTAAGCATGGGCGGGTATGGCGTTTTAAAATACGCTAACTACTTGAATGCCTGTGATGTAATCTCTATTTCGCCACAAGCTGCGCTAATAGGAAAGCAATCTGAGTTCGATACTAGGTTTCTCCAGTTCTGGAATAAGATAGAGTATAAGTCTGACAGTTGGCATGCTGAGCCAAACTTTCCGATGAATATAACCATCTTCTATGATCGCGACCACCTTGAAGACGGCCGTCATGCTGATATTGCCGCTCATCATATCAAACATGCCAAGCTGATAAGCTTGCCGTTCTCAGGGCATGAGGTATTTGCAGTTCTAAATGAGGCAGGTATTTTATCTGACTTCATTTTTTCGTTGCTCGGTGCAAACGTCGATTACGCAGAATTGCTTTCCAAGTACAGACGAAACCGTGCGAAGTCAGGTGTTGCGTGGATGTACGCTGCGCGTAATTCACTTGCTAGAGGTCGTATAAATGCCGCTACAAAGCTCTATAGAAAAGCGATAGATGTTATCGAATGGCGTAAGTCGAACGGTCTGACCCTCGATTCAGCCAAAGCGAAGATGACATTGTTAAGTTTTGTAGATTTCTGCTTTTTAACAAAAAACTACGCGCTTTTCAATGAAATGTATCAGCGTTTTTCTAATCGCAAGATAATCAACGTCGATTTGACTGAACGATATATAGAGTGCTGCTTTCTAAAGGGCGACGGAAGCGCTTTCGTTACTGCTGTTCAAGAGTTGGACAAGTCTGGGAAAACGAGGTCATCCAAGGTGACAAATTTAACTCAGCAAGCCATCGAACAAAGTATTGCAACGGCTTCTGATTTTTGTTGACAGCGAGCGAGGCGGCGTAAGGAACATGATTGACAGGAAAAAAACAGGCTGTGGTATCCTAACGTTCAACCGCCCTCATTTGCTACTAAAGCTTTATGAGTCGCTGCCGCACAATATTCTGGATGTGGTGTATGTAGTAAACGACGGTGAAAGGTATGATGCTTTTAGCTCAATTCCCGAACACGCTATGCACCACAACCCCGAAAATATCGGCGTTGGCAAATCAAAGAACAAAGCATTGCAGTACTTGTTAGATCAAGGGTGTGAACATGTTTTTTTAATAGAAGACGATATATTCATCAAGGATGAAAGTGCCTTTGAGGCTTATGTCGATGCCTCGAGACGCTCTGGGGTCCAGCATTTGAACTTCAGCCAGCATGGTCGGATGAATAAAGCCAGTGATGGAACACCCAAGCCTATTGCAAGCGTGGTGTACGATGGCGTGGCGACGATCATGTTGTACAGACATTGCGTTGGAGCCTTTTCTTATTATTCCAGAAGCTCCCTACTAGCAAGTGGGCTGATGGATGTTGACTTCCATAATGCCTTAGAGCATGTCGATCATACGCTGGATATCATCAAGCACTCCATGCATCCACCTTTTTGGTATTTCGCTGATATCGTCGATTCAGGCAAGTACATCGGGGATGAGGAGTGGAGCCCTGAGCAGTCAACAATTAGCTCAGATGAGCGCCATCAGCGCCAAGTCACTCAGGCAATACAAACCTTTACGGCTAAGCACGGCTGCGCGCCGAGCGAACTTCCCATCGCTTCTTCATCAGAGGTGCGTGAGAGCCTACTCCGTATAAAAGAGCTGTATGGAACCAGGCCTGAGACGGGTACTATGGAATCAGAACCGCTTCTTGAACTGATGATGTGATATCTGCTGCATGGTTTAAAAAAAGCTAGTTTTGCCGACGCTGAATCAGGCTACCCCATAAAAGTGCGCTTAAAAACGATCTTTATGCCTTTGAGCTCAGGCAGGCCAGATGGATATTTGACATGTCCATCTGGCTTAATTACGTTGCTTACAATATCGTCAAAACATTCCTGATAGGATTACGATGTTGGGGGCCTGCGAGGATTTGGCTAATCGCCAGATCGAAACCTTCCACATTAAAAGTATGCAGCTTGCCCGTCACAGGTACTTGGAGCTCTAAATTTTTTAGTTCATCTGGAGAGCTGAAGAACGCTGCATGGTGAAGAGAGTTTGTTACGCTTTCGAGTGATTTGTTTTTGTAAATAGCCAGCGGTACGCCATACATCTCGTATTCAAGTACACAGGTCGAGACGGTGGATATACCTGCCTTTGCATGTTTGATGAGTTCTTCTGTCGTATCGATCGAGTGGAAATAAATTTCCTTGTCGTGACCGTAGCGCAGTAAGTTGGAAGGTTTGGAGTCCAGCATATAATGAATCAAATTTTGCTTGTTGAGTTCTGCTGGATGGGCAGCCCACACATACAAATTTTGAGGGTTGGCTCTTGCTAGTTCAAATAATGACTGAGCAAGGGTTCGTTGATCTTCGAAGTTGTAAAGGTACCAATTGGTATTTGTTGTAATGACAGTGTAATCAGGCACGACGGGTGTGCCTGTTTTCTTTAGAGAGACATCCCGGTAACGTGGATACCCTACTTCGGCATTATCGAACCAGCTCACTTGATGATCGGCGAAAGAAGGTACTGGATAGCCTGCGCCCAACGTATGAGACGCTGTGTTAACAAATGCTGAGTCGTCTGATAGGTTGAATCCAATTTGAAACAGGCCATGTGGCACTTCGATGATCGGCATGTTCATCACTGCGCAAGCTTTCAGAACCGACAGGATTTCCGAATTCAGCACAGGACTGATATGCCCGACCGTCGTAATTGCAGCGGAAAAAATACCGATGAGCATGATTGCAGACTTGGCGTCTGACGTGATCTTGATATTCGAGGGAAGATTGTAGTCGGTGACTAAATTATAATCGCGTTGTGGTGAGTTGTTGTAGATCAGGTAGTCGAATTTTGAACCCGTGGCGGACAGAATCGCAAGTTCCACTTGGGAGAAATTGTTTGTAACGTAGAGAATCGTCGGTTTGGAGATTTTCTGGTGAGGGGTGTAGGATTTAATGGCGATACTCATTGTTCACCCAGTACATGTTGTTTAATCACGGATTCCCTTGCTTTTAGGGAAACTCGATGCAGAATTTTCGGATCTTTCACAAGCTTTTCCAACAGGGTAAACCACTCGCCCTGAGACTCGCATAACCACCCGTTCACACCATGCGTTATCGCCTCTTTGAATTCATCACGAGGACTAGCGATGACGGGAACACCTTGCGAACCACATTCGATAAATTTAATGTTCGATTTGGCATTGTTGAAGACAGTATTTTCCAGTGGGGCAAGAGCTATGTCATGCTGTGAAATAACATTTAGCATTTCATTGAAGTCAACCCGGGAAATTGTCTTTACATGTGGATTGAATATCTCGATAGGTGCCGAATGACTTCCTGTGTTGCCCAGGAATGTAATTTCAAAGCTGTCGGGGTAGCGTTGTGCTAGCTTTACCAGCGGGCCTTGAGCAATCGAGTAATCCTTTTTGTGCGTAGCTGTACCGGACAGATACAGGATCTTAAGCTTACGACGAGGTAAGTCGTTCAGTCTGACCACACAATCTTGTTTCGGACGCACCATGCTCGCAATGATTTGATTTTTATGGACTTCTACAGGCTTCGACAAATGCTGCATGGCTTTTGCAATAAGCTCTGTACTGCAGCGAAAACCATCCGCGTAAAGCAGAAAGGCCGATTTGCCCATGATGTTGTTTCTTGCAGCGTCGACGGAGCGGCCGTCGCTTGACCTGACATGGCCGAGATATTCTGCGTGTTCGGGTACTAGAAGATCGTCGTAGTCGAGGATAACCTTGACGCCAATGTTTTTAGCCAGTTCGATCAGGTATAAAGAAGTCTCGTTGTGCTCGGGTCGTGAGAAAATCAGCTCTTTGCAGTTAAAGATGGCACGAATAAGCTTTAAGATTTCAGTTTTGCCGTGGTAAACCAGATTTTTCTTCAGCTTATGCGATTGAAAAAGGCAGCGGTACACGAAAGAACCATCGCGACGTGGAGCACTCGACAGAAACAAGGTTGCTTCATGGTCGATATCGAATGTTTGAGGATGCTTCAGCAGGCCAGGTCGCTTGATCTCGCGCGACTCACTAAAGCCATAGGTGAAATAGTGGTCAGCAGCCAGCATGCCACTTTGTAAAACATCGGGGTACTTTTCAAAATATTTTTGCTGATTGATTACGCACCGATAAATATAGTCAGGTTCTATGTCCTGCCGATCGCGCATCAGTTGTTCGACAAATTTTTTGTTAGGGTCTAGCGATGGGATGAATTTCAAGGTTTTCACCTTTGCAACGATGTTTCCAACGGGTGGGGCTACCTGTTCCAGCTTAGGCGTCTCGCTACCCACAGTGCTTGAATTTTTGAGTGTGCCGGGTGCGCTTGATGATTTTGGCTGCAGGGCATTCGATGTTTTCTTGATGGTCACGACAGTTCCTTCGCCCTAGCGGCTGAGTTAGCTGTTAAAGAATATCTTACGCTGTTCCGGAGCTCCATTGAGCCTCTTGGCGGCAATGCTAACGCTCCGTAGGGACCGCTCAAGTAGTCCAGGGATATTGACGGGTTGTAGAAAGGATCGGGGAGGCTAACATTCGCCCATTTTTCCATAAACTTTCTTTGCTCTCTAGCTGCTCTTGCCTTCTTTTCAGCTGTGGCATCTTTACCTCTACTCGCCGACTCAGCATGAATCAGCTGTGCAAACGCGCTCCATACGCAGTGCAGACCCTTCTGCTGGATCCTCAAGCACAGATCCACATCATTGAAAGCGACGGGAAATGCGCGCTCGTCCAATCCATCTACTGAATCGAAGACTGATTTGCGCAATAGTAGGCAGGCTGCTGTTACAGCACTTTGTCGGCGGGTAATTTGGTTCATGCCCAAATAGCCAGCATCTTGCTGTTCCAGATCGTTGCCGGTGTGCGCCGCCAACCCGTTAATGCCAACGACCACACCGCCGTGCTGCACCATTCTGTTTGGCCAGAGCAACTTCGCGCCCACAGCGCCAACGCCAGGACGAAGCACCTGTGCAACCATCTCCTTCAACCAACCGGCTTCAATGATTTCAATGTCGTTGTTCACCAGTCCAATCAGCTCGCCAGTAGCGAGGCTCACAGCGCGATTGTTGATGGTCGAGTAGTTGAACGGGTAGGGATGCGACAGTACGGTGACACCACGCGTGGCCAGCTCGGTCAGATAAGTCAGGGTTTGCGGGTCGCTTGATTGGTTGTCGACAACGATGATTTCCATGTTGGGGTAATCAGTATCGTTCAGCAGCCCCTCAAGGCAAGCATGCAGCAGTTTGTACTGGTCCCGCGTTGGCACCACCAGGCTCACCCGTGGCAACTCAGCCGGCAGTGGCCAATGGGCTCTGAGCAGTGCCGGGTAGTTCGGTACTTGGCTTACGATAGCGCCAGGCGCTAGCTGTCGGCACAGCCATTTGACTGCCTGCTGCCTTTGTTTACAAGGCCGCGCCTGTTCGGGGCTGGCAGGGGTATGGGCTGCGCGGTGGTACAACACGAGTGGGAGGTGTGTAACGCAGGCCTGGGCATTTTGCGTAGCCAAGGCAATGCCGGCCGTAAAGTGGGACCAATCCACCGACGCTTTCGTCGTATCGGCCGCGAGCAATGCCAGCGCTTGGCTGACGAAGCTGCTGCTGTAGATAGCGCCACAGGTGAAAACATCGGCGCCTATGAAGAGGTCGATGTCCCACACCGGTTTCAGCCATGGCGAACTGCGTTCGCCATCCGGGCCGTCTCGGTCGCAATCTGCATAAGCCCAGGCACTCCCGTCGTCGAGCAAAGCGCTCAGTTGCGCGAGAGCGAAGGCAGCCAAATGATCGCCAGCGTGTATTGGAAGAATCCGGTCACAGCCAGCCTCGATCAGTTTTTCAAGGGCAGGCGCCAAATCGGCCGATGGGGCATAAGCCAGTTCATGAACGTTTTCAGGCTGACTCTCGAGGCTTAAAAGCGTGCGTTGTTCTAGGGCAATATCCCCCCCGCTGATCAACAGCACACCGACTTTGCCTTGCAGGGGCGGCGCGTCTTTTCCGTCCAAACGTTGGAACGCCTCGAACCACTGCGGGTAGCTGTCCCAGCCGGCACTTTTGGGCAGGCGGATGCTTTGTTCTTTGGCAACTGCACTCAACAGCTCAAGCGTCGCTGCATCCTGGGTGGGGTTCAACTGTCTGATCAGCCCTTCCACACCCTCCGGCCAGCAGCACAAGTGGATAGGACTGCCTGCCAGTGGTTCTCCAAGATCGTTGGTGATGTCCAGAACATGCACCTTGCCATCGGCCAGTGCCCAAGGCAGGTCAATGGCAAAACCGTGATCGCTGGTGGCGCGATACGCCAAGGCTTGGTTGTGCTCGTTGCACGAGGCCTGCCCGACCACCTCACCGCCTTCACGAATCGTCACTTCCACATGCCGATTCGGTGCCTTCGGGTCCCAGCACCAACCTCCAACCCGTAGGCCGCCGGTGTGCCAGACTTGGGATGCGATCGAAGCGCTGTCTTCGCCAGGCGTCGTCGGAAGGGTGAGTTGCCCTGGCAATACGAAAGACCTATTGGCGATGTGAGCAGTGATCGAGCGTGCTTCATCGAGCCAGCGCTCACGCAGTTGCACAGTGAAGCCATGGTATTGATCACCCGCAGGTGCAGTGGGCTCGTATTGATCGGCGCGCACCAATGCAACGCTCGCACCATCTATGAACACTTCGACGATCGGGCGGTGCTCCGGGTGCGAATTGTCCATTGCCCAGCCGTGCAGTACATCACCTTGAAGGCCGAGAATGGCGCCGCTGAAAGCGGGAAGGGTGAGAGGCTGGGCCGTCTGCGGTTGATCGAGAAGGTGTTCGGTCATCGGGACGGGCTCTGGGTAAAAGGCAAAGAGGTAAGGGGGTGGGCGCCTGCTTCGCTCGCCAGCGGGTGGGCACGGGCGAACAGCGGTACACCCAACTGCGCTGCCAAGCCCGGCGCTATCCAATCGCCCCCAGGGTCCTGAGCCAGGCTCAGCACGGCATCGCATCCAGCAGCTCGAGCCCGCTCGGCCACGCTGAAGTCGTGCAGCTCGGGCAGCACCTGAAAGCAGCCAACAGCCCGCAGTTGCTTGAGCCCTGGACTGTCGTATTGGGCGAGCAAGCGAATGGGTAGCTTGGCGCGACCGATATGCCGGGCGATGTCCAGCCAGGATTGGACAGTGGCGGTATCGCGAAGGCTGTCACCGATCACGAAAGATTGCGGCGGATGGGCAGGTGCCACAGTATTTAGTGCGCTAGTTTCGACAACTAGGTTGGCTCCGGGTAGGGCCTCGTCGTAGCGGGTCTTGAGCGTTCGCCAAAGCAGCTGAACGCTGACCGCTTCACGGGCGAAACGCTGCCAATCGTAATCGCCTTGCTGGTCGAGCAAACGGTCGTCTTGGGGCTGGACACGGTACGGAACGTCCAACAGGGTCGGCAGATCGCATAAGGCTAGCGGGCAATTGGTCAGGTTCTGGAACGCGATTGCCTGCACCGGTAGATCGCGCAAACAGTCAACGAGGCGGGTGAAATCGCCTGGCAGTTCGAATTCAAGCTGTAATGGCGCAGGGCGCAATGGCGCTGTCAACAGCACCCATGTTTGGTGGCTACTCTGATGGTGGCTCAGGCCGAATTCGACATTTTTGTCAGTGCCGTCGTGAATGTGGAGCGTTTTCTCGGTATCCGCTTGCCAGTATGCATCACGCGCGCGCGCAGGCTTGTTTGCAAAGCACCCAAAGCGCGCCTGCTGGAGCGCTTGACGTGCGGTTTTTATGGGATCGCGCAGGCAAAACGCTTCATAACTCGATGAAGCGTCAGGGTAACGTTGCCGCAGGATGGCATTGTTGTTCGCTACGCGCATGACCTTCTCGGCACCGAACGAAATGCCGCCTTGGTGCGCCACGAATACGTTCGGCGCCCCCATGTGACGCCACCCTTGCCCTCGTGCCCGCAAGCACCAGTCCGTCTCCTCGCCATAGCCTCGCGCCAGATGCACTTCGTCCAAGTAGCCGACGTCGTCCAGCGCGGCTCGCTTGATATACAAGCAAAACCCGCAGCCCGTTTCGATTTCCATCGGCGCGCTGTCTACTTGCCGCGCCAGTTCGTCGAGCTCAGCGTGGGCTTTGGCATCCGGCATGTCGTGACAGATCCGGCTGCTTGGAAAGCTCATCAACTCGCCGTTATTGGTAAAGGGCGTCACCGAAGCAATGTCGCTGGCGCTGTAGGCCACAGCATGCAATCGATCGAGCCACGCTCCGTGAACCCGGGTGTCAGCATTGAGCCACACCACATCCTTGGGGGGGCTCAAGGCCATGGCCCGATTCATGCTGCGGATGAAACCCAGGTTCACCTTGTTTTGCACCAGCGTGATCTTGCCTTTGCCTGCGAGCACTTTGAGGGCTTTGGCCAGCGCGGGTACGGGGGTTTGGTCTTCTATGACCACCAGGCGGTGCGGCGTACGGTTCAGCTTGCGAGCATCGAGCGCGCTGTTGATGCACTCGAGCGTTTCCTCGAGGCCGTCATATACGGGAATCAATACGTCGACCGGGTTCTTCTTGCCATCGCCCTTGCTGGCAGGGGCGGGCGGTACGAACGCCGGCATGGCATAAACGGGACTTCCTAGCAGGGGTGTACCGTTGGCAAACGAGACATGCACGGCTGGCATGGGATTGGGCACGCTTACTCTGATTCCGCCATGCGTATCGGGCAAGCCTGCCACTTTCAGCAATGGGTGGATGGCGTTGGCAACCATGCTGATCCTTCTGCCGTCAACCTCGATCTGCAAGGCCGCTGGCACTTGCAGGTTTTGCAGGTCGATCGCCCACCCTTGAATCTCTTTATGCTCTGGCACATAGCGCACCACGCCCAGGGTACGTGGGGCCTCGTGCTGCGCAGCCAGCAGCTTCAACACAAGACCAAGTTCCTTGCCCGCGTCTATGTCGGGCAGGTGAGCGAGGATGATGCGCCGCAGTTCGGCAGGTGTTTCCGATTGGCTTCTGGCCTCCCACAGCGTCAATCGCAGACCCAAGTCATTGGGTTGCGTCTTCCATGCATGAGTGAGGTAACGAGTAGCCAGCGAAGGACTGCCTTGCGCCAGTAGGCTTCTACCGACCAAAGCGTGGATGTCTGCCCGCTCGGGAAGAGCTTGAGCTGCTTCTGCGAAAAATAAAAAAGCCAGCTTGGGCGTCTGCGGCAGTGCCGCGATGCCTTTCCACACCAGGGCTTCCGGCCGATAGGCGGGAACCTGCAGGGCACGTTCCAAAGCGGCGGCTGCCGCATCGTGCTCATCGGCTTGACGATGGCGGTGGAAAATATCCATGAGCGTCTCTCGCCCACGGTCGAGTTGTCTGGACATAAGCTTGGCTTAACGGCAAGAAATAAAAAGAGGGGCGACCCGAAAGTCGCCCCTTTTCACATACATCCGGCCTTGCGACCGGAGGTACGTTTCGCTACGACAGGGCTAGTTACACCTGGCCGTGCAGCACAACGACGTTGTCGATGTGTTCAGCGGCTTCTGGCGAACCGATGATGCTCAGAGCAACGTCGGTGTGGTTCAGACCGCCTTCCAGCTGTGCAGTCCAGAACTCTTTGCCAGCGGCGTCGGCGTCGCGACCCAGAGCGTTGTTGTACAGCGAATCGATGAACTCGCTGGTCGACTTCTGAGCAGCCTCTTCCGAACCGACGATGTACTTGGCAACGTCTGCGCGGCTGGTGCCGTTGAACAGCGCGGAAACGTAGGTTTCCAGGCCGGATTCGTCAGCGTCGCGGCCCAGTGCGCTGGTGTACAGCTCACGGACGAAGTCGCCGTTCGACTGGTCGAGGTTCTGAGCTTCTTCGGAAACCGAGATGAAGCCAGCAACGTCGGCCAGGGTGCCGCCGGTAGCCAGGTAGTTCTGGAACAGGGTGGCGCCGTCTTGGTCAGCGTCGCGACCCAGCAGAGCGTTGTACAGGTCGTTGATGCTGTCGCCGTTGGCAACGCCAGCGTACTCGGCCGAGTTCAGGAACTGGTTGGCGATCACATCCAGAGTGGTGCCTTGGTTGACTTGGTCAACGAAGAACTTGGCGCCATCTTGGTCAGCGTCGCGACCCAGCAGGCCTTCGAACAGACGCAGAGCGGAGGCTTCTGCATCGCTGTGAGCCAGGGCAACGGTTTCGACTTCGTCACCGTTGACGAACGACAGGAACTCAGCGTCGGTGATGGCGGCAGTTTGATTGCCGGTCAGGTTGACGTTGAAGTTGTTGCCGGTGGTCAGGGTGTAGTCGTCGCGCGAACCGTCCAGTTGCACCACGTCGTAGCCGGCGCCAGCGTTGACGATGTCAGCGTGGTCGGAGCCGCTCAGGATGATGGTGTCGTTGCCCGAACCGGTGGTGATGTTGTTGTTGCCCAGGCCAGCGATAACGGTGTTGTTGCCGTTGCCGGTGGTGATGGTGTCGTTGCCGTCGCCAGCGTCGATCAGGGTGTTCTGGTCGCCTTTGACGTTGATGACGTCGTCGCCGTTACCGGTAGCTACAACCAGTTGGATGTCGGAAGTGTCGACTTCGACCGGAGCCAGTTGAGCGGCCAGGACTTGTACGTCGGCAGCGCCAGCGGTGGTTTGACCTTGCAGGTCGACAACCAGGTTGGCATCGCTTTGCAGAACGTAGGCGTTGACACCAGCGGATTCTGCAGCGGCCAGGTCGACGACGACTTGGTCACCTTGAGCGCCTTCGACTTCGCCGTAGACGATGTCAGCAGTGCCGGAGGCTGGCAGTTGAACGGCATTGCCAGTGATGCCGGCGATGTTGACGTTCTCAGCGGTGTCCAGGTTCAGCAGGCTGTTGATCGCTGCCAGGGTGCTGTCGGACAGGTTGGCGCTGGTGGCGCTCAGGCTGGTTTGCAGAGCGCTGCTCGAGACGGGGCTATCGTATTGCATGGTGTATTCCTGTTACTTCAAGCCAATTGGCTTACTGCAATAGTGTTCTGCTGTGACGCAGAGTTTTCCCACGGAGACTTAAGGCGGGCAGCGTTCATCTTCGTAACGGGGGTAACGGCGAGGTGCAGCGCCACCAACGGCTCATTGCCGGTGGGGCCATGCATCATCTGACTGGCAACCAGGCCTTGTGGTTCGGCTGTGCCGAAGGCCACAAGGCCTGTCAATTCGTAATGCTTACGCATCGGCCCGACGAGGCTGAAGCCTGCGCCGATCAAGGGCAGCCCTTGAGCGCGCGCACCGACTGCGGTGCCTGTGGAGACGTTGCGGCAAGGACCGGAGCCGGCCACCATGCAGGTGTACACGAGATCGATCCCAACCGGTTTATCGACCCAGTCGATTGCAAAAGATTCAACGAAATCTTCGGCGCCTGGTTTACCCACGTAACCGTCGTTGGAAACGACTTCGCCACCGGCTTTCAAATGCGCGGTGATGGTGATGGGCAAAGGTGCGTCTATCGCGAGGCTCTGGCCTGCGTCGGGCGTAGCGACCACGGCATAGGTGCGCATGATGGCGGGCGAGGTGTCGATGCGATCGATGCGCAGGTCCACCGGTTCGATCACTTCGTCGAACATGTGGTACTCGGTGATCAGCACCGTCGTGACGCCGGCCTTGACGCGGGCGACGATGGTGTCGCCCAGCTTGGTCAGCATGTTCTTGCTGACGCCTTCACCGGGGAAGAAATCGATCGAACCTTTGCCTAGGGGGGCTTGCTGGAGGGCGATGCAGACGGGCTTGTCAGCGGGGGGCTGAGAGGCGTACCTGAAGATGTACATGCCCGGTTCGAGCAAGGTGACTCTTGAACTGATCTTCAGGCCATCGAGGGTCTGTGACGGCATAGACATGGCGTTGTTAAGCTCCTTTAAGCAGTAACACTGGTAGCTAACTTGCTCAAACCCGTGCATACACTAAACGGCCATTGAAGGCTTCCTGCGAGTGGCGAAGATGCCGCTAGAGGAAAGGGATGTCAACTGAGAAATCTAAAAAAAAATTAATATCATCAGGGAACTTAGTTATAAGCGCAGTCGTCGCGGGGGACCTGTTTGCAATATCCCAGCGTGCCGCTAGGGGTTAGGGTATTTCTTAAATTTCGTTTAAAATCAATGGTTTGAGTGATTATTTAGTTTAAATTTACTTCTTTTGATGTTTTTTTGGCGATTTTCCCATTCCATTGGTTTTGTAGTGCCGTTGGTCACCTTCGCTAAGCATGAAAAGGGTGTGCTATTTAATTTCATCTTCGACGCCAAATTTTCCTGGGACACTCTCCCGTCAAATGAACAATCCACGCCTGGCGCAGTCTCATGCGCCGCGCTCTTGGGTGAGTGTTACACTGCCCGCCGCTTTCGCCATTCTTCAGTATGGATGCCATGAGTTATCAATCTGACAACAACCTGCAAGCTGCCCTCAGAGCCTGCAAAAGCAGCTTCCTCTCGGTAGGCTTTTTCAGTTTCTTCGTCAATGCCCTGATGCTGGTACCCACCTTCTTCATGATCCAGGTGTCGGGTCGTGTGGTGCCGTCCAGCAGCACTTCGACCTTGCTCATGCTGACGCTCATCATGACGGTGCTCGTGGTGACGATGGGTGCCTTGGAATGGGTGCGCTCGCGCATCATGGTCCGCATCAGCAACCGGTTGGATGTGTTGCTCAGCCGCGACGTATACCGCGCGAGCTTCAAGAAGGCGCTCACCAGTGGCGGCGCCGATGCCACAGCCCAGTCGCTCAACGATCTGACTTCGCTGCGGCAGTTCTTCACCGGCTCGGGTCTATTCGCATTCTTCGATGCGCCTTGGTTCCCGATCTATACGCTCGTCATGTTCCTGTTCCACCCATGGTTCGGCTGGATCACGCTGGGGTGCGGCGCTGTGCTCACCGTACTGGCGGTCGTCAACCATCGGATGACCGGCGCGGCATTGGCCAGCGCCAACAAGGAAAACGTCGCCTCCAATGTCGTCACCACCAAGACTCTGCGTAATGCGGAAGTCATCGAGTCGATGGGCATGCTCGAGACGCTCATGGACCGTTGGGCCAAGCGCAAGCGCAACATCATGTTGTTGCAGTCCGAAGCCAGCGATAAAGGCGGGATCGTCAGCTCGACTTCGAAAACCTTCCGTACCTGGTCGCAGTCGATCATGCTCGCTACCGGCGCCTACTTGGTGATCACCCACCAGATCAACCCAGGGCTGCTCATGGCAGGATCGCTGCTGTTGGGCCGGGCGCTGGCGCCCATCGATCAAATGATCGGTAACTGGAAAGGCTTCGTCGCTGCAAAGGTTCAGTACGATCGCTTGAGCAACGTGATGGACGACCTGAAAAAAGAACCCGAGCGCATGCCGTTGCCTGCGCCCGAGGGGCATATCCAGGTGGAGAGCCTGATCGTTGCGCCACCCGGTTCGAAAACGCCGGTCCTGCGCAGTATCAGTTTCGTCGCGCCGGCCGGCTCCATCGTCGGCATCGTCGGCCCGAGCGCCGCAGGCAAGTCGACCCTGGTCCGTGCGTTGATGGGCATCTGGCCGCCCCAGTCCGGCGTGGTGCGCCTCGACGGCGCAGACATCGCGGCGTGGGACAAGCACGCGTTAGGGCCCTATGTCGGTTACCTGCCCCAGGACATCGAACTGTTCGAAGGCACCATCAGCGAAAACATCGCCCGTTTCGACAAAGTCGACCCGGAAAAGGTCGTGGAGGCCGCGCAAACCGCCGGCGTCCACGAAATGATCCTCGCGCAGCCCGATGGCTACGACACGCTCATCGGCAGCGAGGGCGTCAACCTTTCGGGCGGCCAGCGTCAGCGCATCGGCTTGGCCCGTGCGTTGTACGGCAAGCCGCGTCTGATCGTGCTCGATGAGCCCAACTCCAACCTCGACGAAATGGGCGAGAAGGCGCTTGGCGTTGCGCTGCAGAAGGTCAAGCAGAGCGGTGCGACGGTGTTCATCGTCTCGCATCGCCCGAACATCCTGTCGCGTCTGGACCGTGTGTTGGTGATGTCGGCCGGCACCATCACGATGTATGGCGAGCGTGACAAGGTCATCGCCCAGTTGGCGCAACAGCAACAGCAGCAAGCGGGCGCCCAGCCACGCATCGCCAAAGGGGCACCTGGCGCCGGGCCGACCGGGCCGGGTGCTCCGGCAGCGCCTTCGGCACCGGGTGCTCCTGCTGCGCCTGCTTCTGCTGCCGCTGCACCGGGCGCTCCCGCTGCACCTGCTTCTGCTGCCGCTGCACCGAACGCTCCGGCAGCGCCTGCCTCGAGTTCTGCCGCGCCGAGCGTCCCCGCTGCACCCGCAGCCGGCGCCGCCGCGCCAGCCACCCCCGCTGCACCTACACCGCCCGCCGCACCCACCGGGGGCAACCCCGCCGCGCCGTCCCCTGCAAACCCGAACGGCGTGTGAAAGGACTTCATCGATGACTAGCAAAGACATAGCCCGGTTCGAACACAACTTCGATGACATGCCTACGTCCGACCGCGGTATCCGCCGCATCGGGATGACCATCGTTCTGGTGACCTTCGGTATCTTCGGTACCTGGGCCGCCTTCGCGCCTTTGAGCAATGCTGTGCACGGCTCCGGCTTCGTGACCGTGCAGAGTTACCGCAAAACCGTTCAGCACCTGGAAGGTGGCATCGTCAAGGAACTCCTGGCTCGAGACGGCGACAGCGTCAAGAAAGGCGACCCCGTCATCATCCTGGACGAATCGCAGCTGAGCTCCGAGTACGAATCCACGCGCAACCAGTTGATCGTGGCACGTTACAAGGAAGCGCGCCTGCGCGCCGAGCGCGATCAGCTTGAGACCATCCCTGAGGTCAAGCTCACGGGTACCGATTCCGGTCGTGCCCAGGAGGCGCTCGCCGGTGAGCAGCAAGTGTTCGTCTCGCGCAAGGCTTCGCGCCTGGGCGAGATTTCGGTGCATCGCGAACAGATCAGCCAGCTCAAGGCACAGATCGCCGGTTTGGAAGAGATGATCCGTACCAAGCAAGGATTGGAGAAGTCCTACAGCGGCGAAATCGTCCAGCTCAAGGACCTGCTGGCCCAAGGCTTCGTCGACAACCAGCGCCTGCTCGAATCGCAGCGCAAGCTCGACATGCTGCGCACGGAAGTGGCCGACCATAAGTCGAACATCGCCAAGACCAAGCTGCAGATCAGCGAAACCGAATTGCAGATCGTGCAGCTGGACAAGAAATTCAACGCCGATGTGGCCGACGAGCTGTCCCAGGTGCAGGCACAGGTCTTCGACCTCCAGGAAAAAGAGGCCGCGTTGCAGGATCGGCTCTCGCGCGTGGTCATCCGCGCTCCGGAAAGCGGCATGGTTCTGGACATGAAGGTGCACACTGTGGGAGGTGTCGTGCAGCCGGCTACGCCATTGATGGATATCGTGCCACTGTCATCCGAATTGGTGGTCGAAGCCAAGGTGTCGCCGATCGATATCGATCGACTGGAACTGGGCAAGACGGCAGATATCCGCTTCAGCGCCTTCAATAACGCCACCACTCCGGTCATCGAGGGCAAGCTCACGCGCATCTCGGCCGACCGTTTGACCGATGAGCAATCGGGCGATGGCTACTACCTGGTCCGCGTCAACGTGACCGAAGACGGTATGAAGAAGCTGGCCAACCGCAAGCTGCAACCGGGTATGCCTGCCGAAGTGCTGATCAATGCCGGCGACCGTACCATGCTCCAGTACCTGCTCAAGCCGGCGCGCAACATGTTCGCCGAATCGATGATCGAGGAATGATTGTGCTGCGTTCGTTACCCGGTGTAGTGCTCAGTCTCGCCGTCGCCCAGGCCATGGCCGCGGAACCGGTGGTGCCCAAGGACGTGCCGCCCAAGCCGGTGTCGGCTTCCACCTATGCGTTGGATTTGGGGGCGCTGTACAAAGAGGCGCGGCTGGAAGACCCGCGTGTGCAAGCGGCTTTCCTGCGCGCCCGGTCGGCCACCGAGCAGCAGCGCGCGGCGTTGGGCGGTCTGCTTCCGCAACTGTCCGCCAGCAGCAGCGGCAACCGGATCCTGCGCAAGGACGAGGCTTCGCGCGAGGTCTACAACAACAAAAGCAATTCGCTGACCCTCACCCAGTACCTCTATAACAAGACGGCCTGGGAAGGTTGGCAGAAGTCCAAGAGCGTGACGCGGCAGCGCGGCGAGCAAGCCGAAGATACCCACGCCGAAGCCGCCGTCGAACTGGCCAAACGGTATTTCGTGGCTTTGGCAGCCGACGACGAACTCGAGCTGGTGCAGGCCGAGCGACGCGCCACGCAGAAGAACCTCGATCGTGTGACGTCGATGTTCGAGCAGCAGATGGCCAAGATCACCGACAAGCTCGACCTGCAAGCGCGGGTGGATTTCCTCGCGGCCCAGGAGGTCGAAGCACGCAACCAGGTTCAGGTGAGCCGCGAGGCGTTGTCCGAGCTGGTGGGGCGGCCGATCACCGAACGCTTGAGCCGGGTACGCAACGACGTTGCGCTGGAAGCACCGCCCCGGCCGCTGGAAAACTATGTGACCCAGGCGATCGGTTCCAACCCGCTGCTCAAGTCCTATGAGTACGGTGCCGAGGCTGCCGAGGCCGCAGTGCGCGAAGGCAAGGGCGGGCACTATCCGCAGGTGTCGCTCAACCTGACCGCCCAGCGTAGCGACGTGGGTTACGACAACACCCAGACGCCGCGCAGCGACAGTTATGTGGCGAGCGTCGGGATTTCGTTGCCGTTGTACAGCGGCGGCTCGACTTCGGCGCGGGTGCGTGGCCTCTACGACGACCAGTTGGCAGCGGAGCAGGACATGGAAGGGGTGCGCCGCCAAGTGGTCAAGGAGACCAAGACGGCATACCTGACCGCACAGGCCGCCGTGGAGAAAATCAGTGCCAACCGCAATGCGTTGTCCTCGGCGCAGCAGTCGAGCATCGCGGCGCAAAAGGCCTTTGCCTATGGGGTGGTCAACGCGGTGGACGTGTTGAACAGCGTGCAGGCCGAGTTCAAGGCGCGTCGGGATCTGCTGAAATCGCAATACGACTTCATCACCAACCTGTTCATGTTGAACCGCTGGAGTGGACAGCTGAACCAGGAGAGCGTCGACAGCGTCAACGTCTGGCTCAGTCCGGAGCCGGACAAGGGCTTGCCGGGTGGGGATCTGGCCAAGGCCGATACCAAGCGCTGAGTGGGCGGGGCAGGATGGGGAGTGCCTGACAATCAAGGTGCAGAAGGGGCCTATGCGGTGGCTGCTCTGGGCTGCGGTGGTTTGTGGTAGCTGCAGCGGGCTGTAATCGATTGCGGTGGGTTCCAGTGGGTCGCGCGGCGGCCACGATCCAGGTGGTGCGTTGATGCCAGGTGATGGTGTTATGGCCGTTGGGCCGGCGTTGCCGGCCATCGCGGCTAAAGCCGCTCCTACACAACCCTGAGCTGCGCCCCGACCCCGGCTGCACTCCCGACCATGTCGCGATGGGCGGCGTACCCCTCCAGTAGCCATATCCCCGCTAACCGGGTACAGCGAAGCGAATGCGCTGACCCGGTTTGCTCGCTTCTCACAACCAGATCGGATTTATCCGACTTCCAAGAACGAAAAATCCGCTCTGATGTCCTTACCCCGGCATGCGCATTTATTCCATAGTCTGGTTGTGCAATCCTGTCGCATGATCTACGTCGAGCAGGATGCTGCGGTAGATGTATACTCCCCACCCACCGTTCACGCCGGCCTGCTTGGCCGCCCCTCGGGCTTGTCATCGGCATTTGAATGCCCTTTATCGTACTAACGGAGTTGGTTAATTCGCATGAAAGCAATCGTCACTGGGATCACTGGTCAAGACGGCGCCTATCTGGCAGAGCTGCTGTTGGAAAAGGGTTACACCGTCTACGGCACCTACCGCCGCACCAGCTCCGTCAACTTCTGGCGTATTGAAGAACTGGGCATCCAGAACAATCCCAACCTGCACCTGGTCGAGTACGACCTGACCGACCTGTCCGCCAGCATCCGCCTGTTGCAGACCACCGGCGCCACCGAGGTGTACAACCTGGCCGCGCAGAGCTTCGTCGGCGTGTCGTTCGAACAGCCGCTGACCACCGCCGAAATCACCGGCCTGGGCGCTGTGAACCTGCTCGAAGCCATCCGCATCGTCAATCCGAAGGTGCGCTTCTACCAAGCCTCCACCTCCGAGATGTTCGGCAAGGTCCAGGCCATTCCGCAGATCGAGAGCACGCCGTTCTACCCGCGCAGCCCTTATGGCGTCGCCAAGCTGTACGCGCACTGGATGACCATCAACTACCGCGAGTCGTACGGCATCTTCGCCACCAGCGGCATCCTCTTCAACCACGAGTCGCCGCTGCGTGGCCGTGAGTTCGTGACCCGCAAGATCACCGACACCGTCGCCAAGATCAAGCTGGGCCTGCAGGACACCCTGGAGCTGGGCAACCTCGACGCCAAGCGCGACTGGGGCTTCGCCAAAGAGTACGTGGAGGGTATGTGGCGCATGCTGCAAGCCGAAGAGCCGGACACCTTCGTCCTGGCCACCAACCGTACCGAAACCGTGCGCGACTTCGTCAGCATGGCCTTCAAGGCGGTCGACATCACCCTGAACTGGAAAGGCGAAGCCGAGGCCGAGCAGGGCATCTGCGCCGCTACCGGCAAAGTGCTGGTCTCGATCAATCCCAAGTTCTACCGCCCGACCGAAGTCGACCTGCTGATCGGCAACCCGGCCAAGGCCAAGGAAGTATTGGGCTGGGAGCCGAAGACCTCGCTCGAAGAGCTGTGCCGCATGATGGTCGAAGCCGACCTGCGCCGTAACGAGCAAGGGTTCTCGTTCTGATGACCCAGGCCAGCAAACGCGCACTGATCACCGGTATCCACGGTTTCACCGGCCGTTACATGGCCGCCGAGCTCGAGGCCCATGGCTACGAAGTCGTCGGCACGGGCAGTCAAGCCTCCAACGAGCCGGGTTACGTTCAGGCCGACCTCACCGATGCGGTGGGTCTGCGTGCATTGCTGGCCGACCTGCAGCCGGATGTCGTCGTGCATCTGGCTGCGCTCGCCTTCGTCGGCCATGGCGTGGCCGATGCGTTCTATCAGGTCAACCTGATCGGCACGCGCAACCTCCTCGAGGCCATCGCCGCCTGTGGCAAACGCCCGGACTGCGTGCTGCTCGCCAGCAGCGCCAACGTCTACGGCAACGCCTCCGACGGCATGCTGAGCGAGGCCACGCCGCCGGCGCCGGCGAACGACTACGCGGTAAGCAAGCTGGGCATGGAATACATGGCCCGCCTGTGGCAAGACCGCCTGCCCATCGTCATCACCCGGCCTTTCAATTATTCGGGAGTCGGGCAGGGCGAGAATTTCCTGTTGTCCAAGATCGTGTCGCACTTCCGCCGTCGGGCGTCGGTGATCGAATTGGGCAACCTCGATGTATGGCGTGATTTCAGCGACGTGCGTGCGGTGGTTGCGGCCTACCGTCGTTTGCTGGAAGTGGCGCCCATTGGCCAGACGGTCAATGTCAGTTCCGGCGTGGCGCATTCGCTGCGCGACGTCATCGCACTGTGCGAGCAGATTACGGGGCATTGTATCGACGTCACCGTCAATCCTGCGTTCGTGCGGGCCAACGAGGTCAAGACGCTGACGGGTGACAACGCCCGGCTGCGTAATCTGGTGCCGGGATGGTCGACGCCGCCTTTGCGGGACACCTTGGCCTGGATGCTGGATGCGGTGTAATGAAAATAGTCCTCTCCGTTGACCCGGTCCGTTTTCCGCTGACGGGTATAGGTCGTTACACCTACGAGCTGGCGCAGCGCCTCGCCACCAGCCCGGACATCACCGACCTGCGATACATGGCGAGTCACCGCTTTCTACCAAGCCTTCCCAGTCCGAGCGATGTATCCGGGAAAGCGCACTGGCTCAGGCGTGTCGCGCAGAAGCTGCCGATGGCCATCGAAACCTACAGGCACTTGATGCCCTTGCTCAAAAGCCGGGCACTTCGAGAGCATTCGGACTTTCTGTACCACAGCCCGAACTACTACCTGCCGCGTTTCGAGGGGCGGCGAGTCGCGACCTTTCACGACTTGTCACCTTTCACCTGGTCGCAGTGCCATACGCCTGAGATAGGCCGCTTCCTGCGCAAGGAGCTCACGCACACGGTGCAACGCGCCGACCGCTTGATCACCGATTCGGAGTTCACTCGCCAAGAGCTGGCAACCTATTTCAATTGGCCACTGGAACGCATCGATGCCGTGCCGTTGGCCAGTTCCGCAGAGTTCCACCCGCGTGACGAGGCTGAGTTGGCGCCTGTGCTGGCGCGCCACGGTCTGCAACCGGGAAGCTATAGCCTTTTCGTCGGCACCATCGAGCCGCGCAAGAACATCGACACGTTGCTCGACGCCTATGTGCGCCTGCCGTTGCCCCTGCGCAGGCGTTTCCCTCTGGTACTGACGGGCTATCACGGTTGGCAGAGCGAGGCGATCCACCAGCGGCTGGAGTCCGCAGGTCGTGAAGGATGGGCGCGCTATCTGGGCTTCGTGCCTGGCCACGAGCTGCCGCTGCTGTTCGCTGGCGCTCGGCTGTTCACGTTCCCAAGCCTGTACGAAGGGTTCGGTTTGCCCGTGTTGGAAGCCATGAGCTCGGGTGTGCCGGTGGTCTGCTCCACGACCTCGTCGTTGCCCGAAGTGGCTGGGGAAGCGGCATTGATGTGCGAGGCCCTCGACGTGGACGCCCTGACCGCACTGATCGCCAAAGGCCTGGAAGACCAGACCTGGCGCCACGCTGCCATAGATGCCGGTTTAACCCGTGCGGCCCGCTTCTCCTGGGAGCGCTGTGCGCTTGGCACGCTCGAAACCTATCGACGCACCATGGCTCAGTCATGACCAAGGTCCTGCATTTTTTCAAGACGTATTACCCAGAGACCATGGGTGGCGTCGAACAAGTCATTTTCCAGCTGGCCGAAGGCAGCGTGGCGCGCGGCCTGGACGCTGAAGTCCTGTCGCTGAGCAAGCGTGGCGCGGTGCGAGGCGAACCCGTGGGGCACCACATCGCCCACCGCTCGCGCCTCGACCTGCATGTGGCGTCCACCGGTTTTTCGCGCTCGGCGTTCAAGGATTTCGCCGAGCTGGCGCGTGAGGCCGACATCGTCCACTACCACTACCCCTGGCCCTACATGGACCTGGTGCACTTCGCCAGCCGCTTGAAAAAGCCGACGGTGGTCAGCTACCACTCCGACATCGTCAAGCAGAAGACCCTGCTCAAGCTCTATCGGCCGCTGATGAACCGCTTCCTCGGCAGCGTCGACCGTATCGTGGTGTCTTCGCCGAACTACGCGCAAAGCAGCGAGGTGCTGCAGCGCTTCAAGAGCAAAGTCGACATCATTCCCTTCGGGCTCGAACAATCGACATACCCGCAGGTCGACGAGGCCAAACGTGCGTACTGGCGCGAGCGGGTCGGGGCACGGTTCTTCCTGTTCGTGGGTGCCCTGCGCTACTACAAGAGCATCGATTGCCTGATCGAAGCGGCCAAACTGGCGAACCTGCCAGTGGTCATCGTCGGGCAGGGGCATCTCGAGCAGAAGCTGCGCGCCCAGGCGCAGGCCACGGGCGCCACCAGCGTCCAGTTCGTCGGCGGGCTGGACGACGAAGACAAAGTGGCGCTGTTGCAAATGTGCGAAGGCTTCGTCTTTCCGTCCCATCTGCGCTCCGAATCTTTCGGCATCTCGCTGCTGGAGGCCGCCATGTATGGCAAGCCGATGATCTCGTGCGAGATCGGTAGCGGCACCACGTTCATCAACCTGCACGGCCAGACCGGGCTGGTGACCCCACCGCGAAACCCTGGCGAGCTGGCCCGCGCCATGCTCGAACTGTGGAACGACCCGGTGCGTGCGGCCGAAATGGGGCGCCAGGCGCGGCAGCGCTATGAATCGGTGTTTTCGGCCGAACAGATGATCGACAGCTACGTAAGCTTGTACCGGCAACTGCTCGACGGTCGTCCATGAGCGACGCAGCACCGACCTCAGGTGCCATCCTCGTCACCGGCGCCAATGGCTTCGTCGGGCATGCGCTGGTCGAGCATTTGCTCGCATCACAGCCGCGCCCGGTCATTGCTGCCGTCAGACGAATGGATACGGCGTTGCCCTCGCAAGTGTCCAAGCGCACGGCGCCTGCCCTGGGCCCAAGCGCTGACTGGTCACCCGCCTTGCAAGGCATCGACTGCGTAGTCCACGCCGCAGCACGTGTGCACGTCATGCAGGACACCGCAGCCGATCCGCTCGAAGCCTTCCGCCAGATCAACACCGCCGGCACCTTGGCGCTGGCCCGCCAGGCCGCCCAGGCTGGCGTCCGGCGCTTCGTCTTCGTCAGCTCGATCAAGGTCAACGGCGAGCACACGCTGCCCGGCCAGCCATTCAGCGCCGATCAGACGCCTCATCCCATCGATCCCTATGGCATCTCCAAACAGGAGGCCGAGCAAGGATTGCTGCGCTTGGCCCGGGAGACCGCCATGCAAGTGGTCATCGTCCGCCCGGTGCTGGTGTATGGCCCGGGTGTGGGGGCGAACGTGGCGAGCATGATGCGCTGGCTGGCCCGCGGTGTGCCCTTGCCACTGGGTGCCGTCGACAATCGGCGCAGCCTGGTGAGCCTGGCGAACCTGGTGGATTTCGTGGCGCTGTGCGTGACGCATCCCCAGGCCGCCAATCAAGTCTTTCTGGTCAGTGACGGGGAAGACCTGTCCACCACCGATCTGCTGCGGCGGATGTCGCGCGCTCTGGGGCGGCGCCCTCTGTTGCTGCCGGTTCCGGCTGCATGCTTGGCGTTGGCGGCGCGACTGCTGGGCAAAGCCGGTGTCGCCCAGCGCTTGTTGGGCTCGTTGCAGGTCGATATCGAAAAGAACGCGCAGCGACTGGGCTGGCAGCCCGCCGTTGCGGTCGATGTGGCGTTGCAGGCCACCGCCCGTCATTTCCTGGAGCATCGACGTCGATGACTTTCGCCTGGCTGCTGGTCGCGGTGGCGATCGTTTCGTTTTTGCTGACGGCGGTGATCCGCCGCTATGCCCTGGCGCGCAGCCTGATGGACATCCCCAACGCGCGCAGCTCGCACACGGTACCCACGCCCCGCGGCGGCGGTGTGGCGATCGTGCTGACCTTCCTGCCGGCGCTGCTGGTGCTGTGGCAACAGGGCTGGGTGACGGGTTCGCAAGTGTTGGCCTTGGGCGGCGCCGGGCTGCTGGTCGCCATCGTCGGGTTCGTCGACGACCACGGCCACATCCCGGCCCGTTGGCGCTTGCTGGGGCATTTTGCGGCGGCGCTTGGGCTGCTGATCGGCCTGGGCGGTGCGCCGATGCTCACGGTGGCAGGAATTCCAGTACACTCGGCATGGCTATTGATGCCCCTGCTGGCGGTCTATCTGGTCTGGCTGTTGAACCTGTACAACTTCATGGACGGTATCGACGGCATCGCCGGCATCGAGGCCTTGTCCGTGTGCGCTGCCATGTGTGTGGTCTACGTCCTGGGCGGGCACGTGCAGGCGATGGCCGCACCCTTGTTGCTGGCCGCTGCGGTGTCGGGGTTTCTGGTATGGAATTTCCCGCCGGCGAAAATCTTCATGGGCGATGCGGGCAGTGGGTTTCTCGGTCTGATCCTAGGCGGCCTGTCGCTGCAAGGCGCCTGGTTGGACGGTCGATACTTCTGGGCGTGGGTGATCGTGCTCGGGGTGTTCGTCGTCGACGCCACGGTCACGCTGTTGCGCCGGCTGATCGCGGGCGAGAAGGTCTACGAGGCCCATCGCAGCCATGCGTATCAACACGCGGCCCGGCGTGCCGGTCGACACCTGCCCGTAACGCTTTGCACGGCGGCGGTGACCCTGGGCTGGCTGCTGCCGATGGCCCTGTGCGTGACCTGGCTCGGCCTCGACGGCGCGCTGGGTACGCTGATCGCCTACGTGCCGCTGGTCGTATTGGCACTGAAATTCCGCGCGGGGCGAGCAGAGTAGAGGCACGTTTTGCGTCGTACACGTACGAGCCCTGCGGACATTGACAACCATACGCATGCGCTGACCACGGCCAGGCATGCGACAGCGGAGAAAAGCGCGCCTGCGGGCCGGTACCTATGGACAAGTTGCGCAATTACCTCGTCAATCTGCCACGTCGCAAGAAACGCCTGATCCAGGTGACGACCGACGTCTTCCTGGTCTGGCTCGCCCTCTGGCTGGCCTTCGTCGTGCGCTTGGGCATGGACGAGATGTACAACCCGTTGCTCGGCCACCCCTGGTTGTTCGTTGCCGCGCCCATCGTCTCGATCCCGTTGTTCATCCGATTCGGGATGTACCGGGCGGTGATGCGTTACTTCGGCAACGATGCATTGCTGGCCATCGTCAAGGCCGTCAGCCTGGCCTCTTTGCTGTTGACGCTCGTGGTGTTCTGGTACAGCGCGCCGCCGCAAGTCGTGCCCCGCTCGATCATCTTCAACTACTGGTGGCTGAGCCTGGTGATCGTCGGCGGTCTGCGCCTCGCCATGCGCCAGTACTTCATGGGCGACTGGTTCACCACTGCGCAGCATGTGCCTTTCGCCACGCGCGATGACGGCTTGCCGAAGGTCGCCGTCTACGGCGCCGGGACGGCCGGCAACCAGCTGGTCGCAGCGTTGCGCATGGGTAAAGTGATGCGGCCGGTCGCCTTCATCGACGACGATCCCGGCATCGCCGATCGGATGATCGCCGGCTTGCCGGTCTACAAGCCCGAGCGCATCCAGCGCATGATCGACGCTACCGGCGCCGAGGAAATCCTCCTGGCCCTGCCGTCCATCTCGCGCAGCCGCCGCCGCGAAATCCTCGGCAACCTCGAACGCTACGCGCTGCACGTGCGCAGCGTGCCCGGCATCATGGACCTCGCCAGCGGGCGGGTGAAGGTCGACGACATTCAGGAGGTGGACATCGCCGACCTGCTGGGGCGCGATGCCGTCCCGGCGCAACACGACCTGCTGGAGCGCTGCATCGCCGATCAGTCGGTGTTGGTCACCGGTGCCGGTGGCTCGATCGGCTCCGAGCTGTGCCGGCAGATCATCGATTTGCGGCCCAAGGTCCTGATCCTGTTCGACCATGCCGAATTCAACCTCTACAGCATCGCCGCCGAGCTCGAAGCGCATATCGCCCGTGCGCACCTGAGGGTCCGACTGGTCCCTATCCTGGGCTCGGTGCGCAACCAGGCGCTGACGCTGGACATCATGAAGACCTGGAAAGTGGACACGGTCTATCACGCGGCAGCCTACAAACACGTGCCGATCGTCGAGCACAACGTCGCCGAGGGCGTGCTCAACAACGTCATGGGCACGCTCTGCACCGCCCAGGCCGCGTTGCAGGCCGGTGTGGCGAGCTTCGTGCTCATTTCCACCGACAAGGCCGTGCGCCCGACCAACGTGATGGGCAGCAGCAAGCGTCTGGCCGAAATGACGCTGCAGGCGTTGAGCCGCGAACCGGCGCCGGTGTTGCTGGGCGATGCCGACAACGTGGCGCGGGTCAACAAGACCCGCTTCACCATGGTCCGCTTCGGCAACGTGCTGGGCTCGTCCGGCTCGGTGATTCCGTTGTTCCACAAGCAGATCAAGGAAGGTGGGCCGTTGTCGGTCACCCACCCGAAGATCACGCGGTATTTCATGACCATCTCCGAAGCGGCGCAGCTGGTGATCCAGGCGGGGTCGATGGGGCAGGGCGGCGATGTCTTCGTGCTGGACATGGGCAAGCCGGTGAAGATCGTCGAGCTGGCGGAGAAGATGATCCACCTTTCGGGCTTCAGCGTGCGCTCGGAGCGCAACCCCATGGGCGACATCGCCATCGAGTTCACAGGCTTGCGTCCAGGCGAGAAGCTCTACGAAGAGTTGCTGATCGGCGACAACGTCGAGCCCACGCAACACCCGATGATCATGTCGGCGAGCGAAGACTGCCTCACCTGGGCCGTGCTCAAAGGGCAACTGAACGAGTTGCTGACCGCCTTGGAGGGCAACAACTGTCCGCGTGTGCGCAAGCTGCTGCGCGAACTGGTCTGCGGGTATGTGCCGCAAGGTGAGATCGTCGACTGGATCTACCAGCAGCAGCGCCAGGATTCCTGAGCGCATGTGCACGGCCGTCAGGCTGCACATGTGCAGTGCGGCGCTGAGTGGCGCGTTGGATGGTGCGATGAGACAACCTGTCGCCTTGACGGTTCCCTTTAATTTGTTTGTGCTGATGTTTCCGTTACAATAGCGAAACGTTTCAGCCGGCAGGGTTGCCTGATCCTCCGGCCGAACGTTGCTGTTTCTCTGGCTGCTGACTCCAATGATCAATAACAAGCGCGCGCTGAAGGACAGACACATCACAGGTCAGGCACCCGCCGTCCTTACGTGCTAACGATTGGAATTGATCAATGTTCAAACATGCTGGCAAGGCCCTGCTGGGTCTGGCTGTCGCCGCGGGCTTCATGCACGCGCAGGCTGCAGAAACCAAGAAAGTAGACGTGCTGCTGGTCGGCGGCGGGATCATGAGCTCCACCCTGGCGGTCTGGCTCACTGAGCTCGAGCCCTCCTGGTCGATGGAAATGGTCGAGCGCCTCGACGGCGTCGCCGAAGAAAGCTCCAACGGTTGGAACAACGCCGGTACCGGCCACTCCGCGCTGGCCGAGCTGAACTACACCCCCGAAGACAAAGACGGCAAGATCAACATCAGCAAGGCGATCGAGATCAACGAAGCCTTCCAGATCTCCCGTCAGTTCTGGTCGTGGCAGGTCCGTCAGGGCGTGCTGAATGACCCGCACTCGTTCATCAACACCACGCCGCACATGAGCTTCGTGTGGGGCGACGACAACATCAAGTTCCTCAAGAAGCGCTACGAGGCCTTGCAGGCGAGCCCGCTGTTCCGTCCGATGCAGTACTCCGAGGACCACGCGCAGATCGCCAAGTGGGTCCCGCTGATGATGGAAGGCCGTGACCCGAACCAGAAACTGGCGGTCACCTGGACGCCGATCGGCACCGACGTCAACTTCGGCGAGATCACCCGCCAGTTCGTCAAGCACCTGCAAACCCGCGACAACTTCGACCTGAAGCTGTCCAGCGAAGTGCAGGACATCACCCGTAACGACGACGGCTCCTGGCACGTCGCGTACAAGAACCTCAAGGATGGCAGCGAGACCGCGACAGACGCCAAGTTCCTGTTCATCGGCGCAGGCGGTGGCGCCCTCAAGCTGCTGCAGAAATCCGGCATCGAAGAGGCCAAGGAATACGCAGGCTTCCCGGTCGGCGGTTCGTTCCTGGTCACCGAGAACCCGACGGTCGCCATGCAGCACATGGCCAAGGCCTACGGCATCGCCTCGACCGGTGCGCCGCCCATGTCGGTGCCGCACCTGGACACCCGCGTGCTCGACGGCAAGCGCGTAATTCTGTTCGGGCCATTCGCCACCTTCTCGACCAAGTTCCTCAAGAACGGCTCGTACCTCGACCTGCTCAAGAGCACCACGCTGCACAACATGTGGCCGATGACCAAAGTCGGTGTCGACCAGTACCCGCTGGTGGAATACCTCGCCGGTCAGCTGATGCTCTCGGACGACGACCGCTTCGCCGCCCTGCAGACATACTTCCCGCACGCCAAGAAAGAAGACTGGCGCCTGTGGCAGGCCGGTCAGCGCGTGCAGATCATCAAGCGTGACGCCGAACACGGTGGCGTGTTGAAACTGGGCACCGAAGTGGTGGCGTCGAAAGACCGCACCCTGGCCGGCCTGCTGGGTGCTTCGCCAGGCGCCTCGACCGCTGCGCCGATCATGCTCAACGTGCTCGAAACCATCTTCAAGGAGAAGGTCGCGACGCCTGAGTGGCAAGCCAAGCTGCACGAGATCGTGCCGAGCTACGGCACCAAACTCAACGATTCGGCCGCCGCCGTACAGAAAGAGTGGAACTACACCGCCGACGTCCTGCAACTGGCCAAGCCGCCGGTAATCGACGCCAGCGTGGGTGAAACCGCCACTGCCGCCGCCCCGACCAAGCCGGTGGAAAGCAACCCGTCGGCCGACATGGCGCTGTAAAGCCCTGTGTCGCTGCCGCTCGGGCGGTAGGGGTTGAATCAAAAAACCACGGGTCGCCAGGTTGGCGGTCCGTGGTTTTTTTGTGCTTGCGCGTTAACGGTTGAGCTTTTCCAGAGCAGCGTCGGCCAGAAAAGAGGAGCGACTTTTGATGTTGTGCAGATGGACGTAGCGATCTATCTGTTGGATCACAGTGCCCGGCAGGGTGACATTGACCTTCTCGGTCTTGCCCAGGTAAGGGCTGATATCGATATCCAACATGCCCCAGCCCATGCCGGCCAGATCGTTGTTATGGCGGTGTTGCGCGGCACTGCTTGGTAAAGGAATTGGCTGGCCCTCTGTCGCAAGGGCTTCAAGCATGATGTGCGCAACCTCCAGGGCCGCTGCGTAAGCCTGCTCGAAGTCGTCTCCCGCTGTGACCGCACCCGGGATATCTGGGATTTGGATGCCAACGGCGGTGTGTTCGTCGCCCCATTCGATGCAGATAGGGTATTGCATGGTAATGCCCTCCGGGGCCGCAAGTTCTCGATGTTTCATGCCAGTCCAGCCCTCGTCCTAATGCTCTTGAGCGTTCCGATTGGCAGATCCTTTTTAGGATGCGGAACGGGAATCGTATTTGGATTGGTAGGGTGCTTGAACACATGGTGGCTGCCAGTGATGCGTTGAAGCACCCAGCCAGCAGCCTCGAGTTCTTTTATAAGCAATCTGCTAGACACCTGCCGCCTCCTATTCAATGAAAGGCGGAATGTACCTCTAGGGGCATGATTTTATCAGCTGGCATCTTTTCTGGAAGTGTCAGACAGAATTTGCTCCTGGGCTTTACTGCCGCCAGATCAACGCCGACGTATCGAACCCTTGCTCACGCGCCACCTTCAGCAGCTCGTCCCGCGTAGCCTGGCTGACCTCCGGCGTACGCGACAACAGCCACAGGTAATCCCGGTCCGGATGCCCGACCACGGCCACCTTGTACTCGGGGTCGTGATAGATCACCCAATAGTGGCCCTTGGTCAGGCCCGGCGCCAAGCGGCTGAACCAGTTGTCGAAGCGCACCCACAGCTTGTCGGTGCGGCCCGCCACCTGCGGTTCGGCGATGCCCTGGACTTCGTTGACCTCGCCGCTCTTCTCGCGGCAGCGGTTGAGCACATCGATGCGGCCGTCGTCGCGCAGGCCGTAGTGGGCCTCTGACTGCACGCATTTGCGCTGGAAGAACATCGGCAGCCGGGCCAGTTCGTACCACGTGCCCTGATAGCGTTCGAGGTCGACCTGCATGGTGCTTGGCGGTGGGGTGGAGCGCTTGGCGCTGTTGCTGCAGGCAACGAGGGCGAGGGCGATACAGCCAAGGGTGAGCAGTGCGCGGGTTTTCATGAGTCCTCCCAGGGAAAGGAAAGCCGCCGGCGAAGGACTCACGCGGCGGCGTCTGGAAGTTTGGATAGCACGCGCCGCGAAAAGTTGAATGCGGCGGTGGCCGAGGCGTCAGGGCAGATCGACGCTGCGATAGAAGGCCGTCAGCACCTTGACCAGGTGCGCCAGGTCATGGCTGCCGCACAGCTCGCGGATCGAGTGCATGGCGAAGGTCGGCAGGCCGATGTCGACGGTGCGCACGCCCAGATGGCTGGCGGTGATCGGGCCGATGGTCGAGCCGCAGCCCATGTCGCTGCGCACCACGAAGCTCTGCACCGGCACTTCCTCGGCCATGCACAGGTGGCGGAAGAAGCCCGCCGTCTCGCTGTTGGTGGCGTAGCGCTGATTGCTGTTGACCTTGATCACGGGGCCGGCGTTGAGTTTCGGGCCGTGGTTGCCGTCGTGCCTGTCGGCGTAGTTGGGGTGCACGCCGTGGGCGTTATCGGCCGAGATCATCAGCGAGCGCTGGATGGCGCGTACGTACTCGTCCTGGCCCGGCAGCAGGCGTTGCAGGGTCTGTTCGAGCATCGGGCCGTCGGCGCCGCAGGCCGAGGACGAGCCGATCTCTTCGTGGTCGGTGCACACCAGCACGCAGGTCTGTTCGCTGTCGGCAGTGAGCAGCGCTTGCAGGCCGGCGTAGCACGACAGCAGGTTGTCGAGCCGGGCACCGGCGATGAAGTCGCCGTTCAGACCGATCAGGGCGGCGTCCTGGGTGTCGTAGAAGCTCAGCTCGTAGTCGAGCACCACATCGGCGATCAGCTCGTGCTCGCGGGCCAGTTGCTCGGTGAGCAAGGCGCGGAAATCGATGCGCTCGTTGCCGGCCACCTGGGCCAGGATCGGCGGCAGCTCGTTCTGCGGGTTGATGGCCCAGCCTTCGTTGGCACCGCGGTTGAGGTGGATGGCCAGGTTGGGAATGATGGCGATCGGCAGGGTGAAGTCGATCAACTGGCTTTCGACCTTGCCGTCGCGGCGGAAAGTCACCCGCCCGGCCAGCGACAGGTCGCGGTCGAACCAGGGCGCCAGCAGCGCGCCGCCGTAGACTTCCACGCCCAGTTGCAGGAAACCCTGACGTTGCAGCTCGGGCTGCGGTTTGACCCGCAGGCAGGGGCTGTCGGTGTGCGCGCCGACCATGCGGATGCCGCCCTGCACGGGCGACTGGCGGCCCAGGCTGATGGCGATCAGGGACGAATCATTGCGGGTGACGTAGTAGCGCCCGCCGGGCACCGTGGCCCAGCTGTCGCGTTCGTCGAGGCGTTGGTAACCCGCCGCCTCCAGGCGCTGGGCCAGGCTCGCGGTCGCGTGGAAAGGGGTAGGGGAGGCCTTGAGGAAATCGATCAGGCCGGCATTGAGGGCGTCGCGCATAGGTCACTCCAGACAGCAGAGGCGCGAGTTTAACGCAGTTTGTCGCAGCGCGATCAGGCCCCGAAGAGTTTCTGCGCCTGGGCGAAGCATTGCTCGGCGATCGCCGAGCGCGGCGCGCTGCGGCGCAACAGCAGGCCTACCTGACTACGGATGCTGGCGTCTTCCAGCGGCAGGATCTGCAAATGCTCGCCCAGCGCTTGCAGGCCGAAATCCAGTGGCATGACGGCGCAGCACAAGCCGCAGCCCACGGCCTGCACCAACTGGAAAGTGGAGTCGCTTTCCAGTACCGCGCGTGGCTCCAGGCCGCGGCTGCGCAGGCTCAGGTCCAGCGATTGGCGGTAGTGCATGGCCTTGCTCGGCAGGCCCAGGGGCAAGCCGGCCAGGTCTTCCCAGTGCAACGGCCCGTTGAGCGGGAAATGGCGGGTATCGTGCAGCAGGCCCATGGTCGTGACGCCCAGTTCGATCGCTTCGAAATAGCGGGTGTCCACCTGGTCCAGATAACAGATGCCCAGGTCCAGCTGATTGCGGCTCAGGCCGTCGATGATCTGCTCGGAACTCAGCGACGACAGTTGGAACTGCAAGCCGGGGTGCGACTGGCGCAGCGGCAGCAGCAAAGCCATGGGGTTGAAGCTGGCGAGGGGCACCGTACCCAGACGCAGGCTGCCCACCACCTGACCGCGGCAGCTGGCGGCCTCGGCGTTCAGGCCGTCGTGGGCGGCCATCAGCGTGCGCGCCCAGGCCAGGATGCGTTCGCCGGCTTCGGTGAAGCCCTCGAAGCGCTGGCCGCGCTCGACCAGGGTCAGCTCCAGTTCGTCTTCGAGGTTGCGCAGACGCATGGACAAGGTCGGCTGGGTGACATGGCACAACGCCGCCGCCTGGCCGAAATGCCGGGTCTGGTCGAGGGCGATGAGGAACTTGAGCTGCTTGATGTCCATGGGGAAGCCTGCGCGTGCATAGGCGCTCGACCTTAACCAAGTCTGGTGTGTCTCGCTATCGATTAATAGAGCGGATCGATCGGGCGCAAGCGTGGGCCTTGAGGCGATGTGGTCAGTTGAGCGATTGGGGCCGCTGCGCGGCCCATCGCGGCTAAAGCCGCTCCTACAGGATATGCGTTCCCTGTAGGAGCGGCTTTAGCCGCGATGGCCGGCGAGGCCGGCCCAACGGCCTCTACCTAATACCTACAGGATGCACACGGCACCTAAGTCAAGGCCTGAGTGCAGCACCAAATAGCGCTATTTCGGCTCAGCCAACGGGTACAGGGCCATGTGACAGGTTCGCTAATCTAGAAAGCGCCCCAATCAACCACCCGTCATATTCATGAACCGCACGATCTGCACCTCGCCACCCACTTCGAAGTGATGGCGGTAGGGCTTGAGCTGCACCGCTTCCCGAATGGCCTTTTCCAGACGCTCGCCGTCGCCCGGATGCGCGCGCAACACCTGTTTCAGGTCCAGCGAATGCTCGTTGCCCAGGCACAGCAGCAGACGGCCCTCGACGGTCAGCCGCACGCGGTTGCAGGTGGCGCAGAAGTTGTGGCTATGCGGGGAAATGAACCCTACCCGGGTGTGCGGCGCTTCGGCCAGGCGCCAGTAGCGTGCCGGGCCCTGGGAGGTCTCGGCCGATTCGACCAGGGTGAAATGCGCGGCCAGACGCTCGCGCACCTCATCGCTGGAGCAGAACGATTCGGCCCGCGCATGCTCGTCGATCACGCCCAATGGCATTTCTTCGATGAAGGAAATGTCCAGCTCACGCTCGATGGCGAAACGCACCAGGTCGACGATCTCATGGTCGTTGCGGCCCTTGAGCACCACGGCGTTGAGTTTGGTGCGGCGAAAACCCGCCGCGCGCGCGGCATCGATGCCGGCGATCACCTGAGCCAGGTCGCCGGTACGGGTGAGCTGGCGGAAACGCTCTGCGTCGAGGCTGTCGAGGCTGATGTTGAGGCGGGTGACGCCCGCGTCGAACAGAGGCTGCGCCAGGCGGCCCAATTGCGAGCCGTTGCTGGTCAGGCACAGTTCGCGCAGGCCCGGCAGCGCACCGATGCGTTGGCACAAACCGACGATGCCCTGACGCACCAGCGGCTCGCCGCCGGTCAGGCGAATCTTGCGCGTGCCCAGGGCGACGAAACGTTCGGCGATCTGATACAGCTCTTCCAGGCTGAGGATCTGCTGGCGCGGCAGGAACTGCATCTCTTCGGCCATGCAGTACACACAGCGAAAATCGCAGCGGTCGGTCACAGACATCCGCAGGTAGTCGATCTTGCGATTGAAGCTGTCGATCAGCGCTGGCTCGTTCACGTCTGTGCCTGGAGAGAGGGAAAGGGCGATATCTCGATACCGCGTCGAAGTCCACGCTATAGCCTGCGCCAGGCACCCGTCAAATCGCTTTTTCCGACCATTCGATCAACCCCGTCTATCGCGCCATTCGGGCGTATGCCTCAGCGATGGACGGGGAACGCCGTGGTGTATTTCATCTGTTCCATGGCGAAACTCGACGTCACGTTAGAGAGCCCTTCGGTGCAATTGATCAGTTTTTTGTAGAAGCGGTCGTACGCGCCGATGTCGGCCACCACCACACGCAGCAGGTAGTCCCAATCCCCGGCCATGCGGTAGCACTCCATCACCTCTTCGAAGGCGGTGACCTGGGCACCGAAACGTTCGAGCCAGACGCTGTCGTGGCACTGGGTCTTGAGCTGGACGAACACCGTCAGCCCCAACCCGAGCCGCTCCGGGTCGAGCAACGCCACGCGGCCACGGATGTAGCCTTCTTCCTCCAGACGCTTGACGCGCTTCCAGCACGGCGTGGTGGACAGGTTGACGGCCTCGGCCAGGTCTTTCAGGGACAGCGAAGCGTCGCGTTGGAGCAGGGTGAGGATGTGCTGGTCGAAGCTGTCCATAGGGGCGGTCCATGTCGGGGCGCAGCGGGCGATGAAAACGTCAAGACTACGGCATCGGCGGCCAATTGCACGCCTTACCGCATGGCGCTGGCAGGTCCCCGGGGTTGTGCCATAGTGACGCTCTTTCCCTGTCCGTGGACCCGACCATGTCCGACAAGCCTCAGCGTTTCGCCACCCGTACCCTGCATGCCGGCGAGCAGCACCGCGTCGCCGACAATGCCATCTTTCCGCCCATCGTCACGGCCAGCACCTTCACCAAGCGCAGCCTCGACGACGCCCCGCAATACGCCTACAGCCGCGTCGCCAACCCCACTCGCGACGCCTACGAAACGGCGGTCGCGGCGCTGGAGGACGGGGTGGGTGCGGTGGCCTGCGCCTCGGGGGTGAACGCCACCGCCACGGTGCTGGAACTGCTGCCCAAAGATGCCCACGTCATCGTCATGAACGGGGTCTACGGCGGCACCTTCCGCATCCTCGAAGACTTTCGCAGCCACACCTCGGGGTTGACCACCAGCTACGTCGACCTCAACGACCTGGCCGCCGTCGAGGCTGCGATCAGGCCCAACACGCAGTTGATCTGGATCGAGTCGCCGACCAACCCGCTGCTGCACCTGGTCGATATAAAGGCCCTGTGCGATCTGGCCAAGGCGCGGGGCATCCTGACCTGCATCGACAACACCTTCTGCTCGCCGTGGAACCAGCGCCCGCTGAACCTCGGCGTGGACCTGGTGATGCATTCGGCGAGCAAGTACATCGGCGGTCACTCCGACCTGACCGGCGGCATCGTCGTGGCCGGCAGCGACGTGCTGCTCAAGCGCCTGCGGCGCATCAGCATGGCGATCGGCGCTATCCAGGGGCCGTTCGACTGCTACCTGGCCCTGCGCGGGCTTAAAACGCTCGACGTGCGCATGGAGCGGCAGTGCGCCAACGCCTTGCAGGTGGCGCGTTTCCTCGAAAGCCACCCGTTGATCGAGCAGGTGTACTACCCAGGCCTCGAGAGCCATCCGCAATACGCCCTGTGCCAGCGCCAGATGCGCAGCGGCGGGGCGGTGGTGGCGATGAAGGTCAGGGGCGACCGCGCAGCGCTCAACCGTCTGGTGGAGACCCTGCAACTGTTCGTCCTGGCCGATTCGCTGGGCGGGGTGGAAAGCATGCTCAACCATTCCTGGAGCATGTCGCATTGCTCGCTCAGCGCCGAGCAGAAGGGCGTGATGGGCATCAGCGAGAACCTGCTGCGGTTGTCGGTGGGGGTCGAGGACCACCGGGATCTGATCGAGGACCTGCAGGCGGCGCTGGAGGCCTACGCCCACGTGTAGGTTCGTGGGGGCCAATTCTGTAGATGCTCTGTTGGCAGTCAAGCCATTACTGAGAGCCTTTGAGTGAGTGCGCACTGCTGCCGGTAAGTGTCGCTAGCATTAGGCCGGCTATGCCGGCCATCGCGGCTGAAGCCGCTCCCACAGGTCAGTGAGCTACTTGATGAATACACCCCTGTAGGAGCGGCCGGTTCGGCGCTCCGATCAGCCGCGATGGACCGCAAAGCGGTCCCAGCCCAGGCGCCGGTTTGATCCCGATGGGCCCGGCTCACAACCTTCAGGCCTGCGCAGCAGGCCCAATGGCCACCATCGATTGGGTCAGGTATCTAGCGATGCCTGGAGTACGACGCCGACGTCACCCTTCGCGGCTGATCGAAGCGTCGAAGCGTCGAATAGGCTGCCGCAATAGGCAAGCCGAAACCCATTCGAACCGCCCTCAATGCGCGGGCGGATGCACGATGCGTTCGATCTGGTCCTTGATCAGCAGACGCTCCTTGCGCAGACGGTTGATCGCCTCGTCGCTGGTGCCGTTGCGCTCGGCCACCAGCACTTGCTTGTCCGTGGCGTTGTAGTCCTTGTGCAGCTTATGCAGGGCAGGGTCCTGATCGATCAGTGCCTGGAAGGCATCGGCGGTCAGGTGCAGGTCGGCGAGCAGATCGTGCGGAACGGGCATTTCTTCACCTCTGTCTGGGGGTGCGGAGGGTTGAGTTTCTGAGGATAGCCCTTGTGAGCGGGGTGTGCGACCGTGGCCAGACGCCACTGGCCTGGTGAATGGCGGTACATGCATAGCCCCTCGGTCCGGGGCGGGTTTCACCCACGGCGCCCGTGGCGTATATACTGCGCGCCAATGTTTGCAGCAGAGCCTTCGTGGAGAGCCTCGTGGCCATAGAAATACACTGGATCCGTGACGACCAGACCCTGGCCGAGCACTGCCGGCACTGGCACGAATTGCCCTTCGTGGCCGTCGACACCGAATTCATGCGGGTCGACACCTTCTACCCCAAGGCTGGCCTGATTCAGATCGGTGACGGCCAACGCGCCTTTCTCATCGATCCCTTGCTGATCCGCGACTGGGCGCCGCTGGGCGAGCTGCTCGAAGACGGCGCCGTGGTCAAGGTGCTGCATGCGTGCAGCGAAGACCTCGAAGTGTTGTTGCGCCTGACCGGCAAACTGCCGCAGCCGCTGTTCGACACGCAGTTGGCCGCCGGCTACCTGAACATCGGCTTCTCCATGGGCTATTCGCGCCTGGTGCAGGACGTGCTGGGCCTCGACCTGCCCAAGGGCGAGACCCGCTCCGACTGGTTGCAGCGGCCATTGTCCGACACACAGGTCAGCTACGCCGCCGAAGACGCCGTGCACCTGGCCGAGCTGTTCGCCGCGCTGCGCCCGCGGCTGTCGGACGACAAGTACGCTTGGGTCCTGGAAGACGGCGCCGAACTGGTGGCGCAAATGCGCCGCGAGGTGTCGCCGCAAACGCTGTACCGCGACGTCAAGCTGGCCTGGAAGCTGTCCTGCCAGCAGTTGGCGGTGCTGCGCGAACTGTGCGCCTGGCGCGAGCGCGAAGCCCGTGCCCGCGACGTGCCGCGCAGTCGCATCCTGCGCGAGCAGTCGCTGTGGCCCATGGCCAAGACCCAGCCGACGTCCCTGACCGCCCTGGCCAAGATCGACGACATCCACCCGCGCACCTTGCGCCAAGACGGCGAAACGCTGCTGGCGCTGCTCAAGCAGGCCGCCAGCCTGCCGCCCGAGCAATGGCCGCCCGCGCAACCCGAACCCTTGCCCATCGAAGCCTCCGGCGTGCTCAAGCGCCTGCGTGCCATCGGCCAGGCCGAAGGCGAGCGGCTGGGCATCGCGCCCGAGCTGATGCTGCGCAAGAAAACCCTGGAAGCGCTGCTCAAGAGCGGCTACCCCAACGGTCCCTATCAATTGCCCGAGTCGCTGCGCGGTTGGCGCCGCGAGCGTATGGGCCAAGCCCTGCTCGACGACTTGGCGAGCAGCGGAGAACCGGCATGAAACGCATCTGCTCGATCTACAAGAGCCCACGCAAGAACGAGATGTACCTTTACGTGCTCAAGGCCGACGGTCTGGAGCGCGTGCCAGAAGGGCTGCTGCCGGTCTTCGGCACCCCGGTGCATGCTTTCGACCTGGTGTTGACGCCCGAGCGCACGCTGGCCCGCGAAGACATCGCCAAAGTGCTGGAAAACCTGGAACAGCAGGGCTACCACCTGCAAATGCCGCCCGCCGAAGACGAATACATCGAGCACTTGCCCGAAGAGCTGCTGCGCCGCAACGATCCGGTTTGACCGCGCTCGCGATGGGGCGCGGTGCTGACCGGGTTCGGCGATACGCCTTGGGCGAGGCGGTGGTAGGCGAGCCCTTGCGCTGCCGACCTGGCAGCCCCGGCCTGCGACCGCTCGCATGCGCGCCTACGCGTTCTCACCTTCCCGATACAAATGCCGGGCATTTCTCCACATCAAGGACCTCTGCGCCATGCAGGTATTGATCGCCGAGCAGGATCACGCCTTCTACACCCGTCTATTGACCGAGCAGGCACCCCACTTGCAGCTTTTGGCCAGCGACGATGTGGCCGAGTTGCGCGGCATGGCCCGCGAAACGTCGGTCTGGCTGGGCGAGCCCGACCTGTTGGCCGACCTGCTGCGCCAGGGGCACTTGCCGCATTGGCTGCAATCCACCTGGGCAGGCATCACGCCTCTGCTCGCGGCCGATCTGCCGCGCAACTATCGGCTCACCCGCGCCGTGGGCATCTTCGGCCAGGTCATGGCCGAGTACATGCTCACCTACCTGCTCAACCACGAACGACAGGTGCAGTCGCGCCTGTGCAGCCAGGCCGAGCGGCACTGGGATACGCGCCCGGGCAGCAGCCTGGCGGGGCGCGAAGTGCTGATCGTCGGCTGTGGCGAAATCGGCCAGCGCGTCGCCGAGTACCTGGCCAGCTTCGCCATGCACGTGCGCGGCGTGGCCAGCACGGCGCGCCGACAGGCGCCATTCCTGGAGGTCGCCGGCCTGGAGGCGCTGGCGCACCTGGTGGCGCAGGCCGACTACGTGATCAACCTGTTGCCCGACACCCCGGCCACCCACGACCTCTACGATGCCGCGCTGCTGCGCCGCTTCAAGCCCAGCGCGTTGTTGCTCAACGCCGGGCGCGGCGTGGCGGTGGTCGATGACGATCTGGTGCAGGCTTTGCAGCAAGGCCATCTGGCCGGCGCGGTGATCGACGTGTGCCGCGAGGAGCCGTTGCCTGCTGCGCATCCGTTCTGGACCGCGCCGCGGCTGACGCTGACCGGCCACAGCTCGGCGCCGACCTCGCCGGCGGCGATGGTCGGGCTGTTCCTCGAGAATCTGGAGGGCTACCGGGCGGGGCAGCCGCTGCGTGGCGTAGTGGACTTCCAGCGCGGCTACTGATCGCCCGGCCCTTGGCTGGTCGGGTTACAGCGTGAAGTCGCCGTCTGCGGCCAGGGCGCTCAGCGGCAGGCGCGGGCTAGGCACTTCGCGGGCTTGCAGTTGCTCGGGCAGGCTCGCCTTGTCGCCTTGCTTGCCAATGGCGACGAAAGCGTGGATGTCGTAACCCTCGGGAATGTTCAGCGCTTCACGGGTGCGGTCCCGATCGAAGCCGGCCATGCCGTGGGTGTGCCAGCCGCTGAGGCTCGCCTGCAAAGCCAGATGCGCCCAGGCGGCACCGGTGTCGAAGGTGTGCCACAGCGCGGGCCCTTCTTCGCTGGCGCCAGGGGCGGTGAAGGTGGTCTTGGACAGGATGACGACCAAGGCCGAGGCGTGCTGCGCCCAACTACGGTTGAACGGCACCAGCAGATCCAGGAAACGTTCCCAGTTCGGCGTGTCGCGGCGGGCATAGAGGAAGCGCCAAGGCTGCGAGTTGTAGGCCGAGGGCGCCCAGCGCGCGGCTTCGAGAAAGCTCAGCAGCGTCTCTTCGGTGATCGGTTGCGGGTCAAAGGCGCGTGGCGACCAGCGCTGGGTGAATTGCTCGTCGATGGGGTAATCGGCGCTGCGGGGGGTGTCGGTCATGATGGGTCCTTTGAGCGGGTTCGCACCTGGAAAGAGCGGTCTGGGTAAACGTTTGCACGCTAGCGCCTGGCAGCGCCGCTGACAAGCGGTCTGGCAATGCGCCGGGCCGCGCTCTAGACTGGCGCCGCCGCGCTCGGCGGCCTGGAACCACTGCGGGAATTTCTGAGCCATGAACGCTGAAAGCGCGCCCTTCTGGCGGCGCAAGACCCTCGAACAATTGAGCCCCGGCGAATGGGAGTCGCTGTGCGACGGCTGCGGCCTGTGCTGTTTGCAAAAGCTCGAAGACGAAGACGATGGCGGCATCTACTACACGCGCATCGCCTGCAAACTGCTCGACCTCGACACTTGCCAGTGCAGCGACTATCCCGGCCGCTTCAAGGCCGTGCCCGATTGCATCCAGCTCACGCCGGGCAAGGCCGACCAGTTCAAATGGCTGCCGAGCACTTGCGGCTATCGCCTGGTCAGCGAAGGCCAGGACCTGCCCGCCTGGCACCCGTTGGTGTGCGGCGATCGCAGCCAAGTGCACGAGCAGCGCATTTCCCAGGCCGGGCGCATGCTCAGCGAGCAGGCGGTGGACGAAGACGACTGGGAAGACCATTTGATCTTTCGCGCCGGCTGAGCGGTCCGCGACCGGCACGAACATCATCAGGTTTCCAAACCAGGCACATCCCCAGCGAACAGGCGGTGATCGAAGACGATTGGGAAGACCGTTCGATCTCTGATACCGGCTGAGCAACCAACGGCCGGCATAGGTTGCATGAAGCATTGCTCGGGAACTCGCGATTTGCGCCGATCCGTTGCTTGCAGTGTCTCATCCTCACGAAGCCCTTTTCGTACACCGTCCAAGGAATGCCCGCATGGTTGCTCGTTTGCTGCTGTCGTCGTTGATCCTGTTGAGCCCCTGCGCCTTTGCCAAGAAGGTCGACCTCGACTACCACGTGCGCTTGCTGCCGCACACCGGCCAAGCCGAAGTCCAAGTGCGCCTTGTCGAAGGCAGCGCCGTGCGCAGCCTGGACTTCGATCTTGGGCAGAACGACGCCTACAGCGACTTCAAGGCCGACGGCCAGTGGTCGCGCCAGGGCGCGCGCGGCGTCTGGCATCCTGCGCCCGGCAAGAGCCGACTCGACTACCGCGTGCGTTTGACCCAGCCCGGACAAAGCCGTGTCACCCCGCACTGGGCGGTGTTTCGCGGCGAGCAGCTGGTGCCGCCGGCGCGCCTCGATCAGCAGGACGGTACCGAGCTGGTGGCACGCTTGAGCGTAGTCCTGCCGCAAGGCTGGAAGAGCATCGAGACCGCCTGGCCGCGTATCGGCAAGCAGAAGTTTCGGATCGACGATGTATCGCGGCTGTTCGACCGCCCCACGGGATGGATGCTGGCAGGCAATCTCGGCAGCCGCCGCACGCGCCTGGGCGAAACCGAGGTCACCGTCGCCGCGCCGCAGGGGCAGGGCATGCGCCGCATGGATACCCTGACCCTGCTGACCTTCGTCTGGCCGCACCTGCAAGCGGTGTTCCCGCGCACGCCCGGCAAGTTGCTGGTGGTCGGCGCCCGCGACGGACTGGAGCGGGGCGCGCAGAGCGGTCATCAATCGATCTTTCTGCACAGCGATCAAGCGCTGATCAACGACAGCGGCACCAGTCCTTTGCTGCGCGAGTTGGTGCAGGTGTTCGCGCAGGTGCACGGCCGCGAACACAGCGATTGGCTGGGCAGGAGCCTGACCGAGTATTACGCCAGCGAGCTGCTGCGCCGCGCGGGAGGCTTGAGCGACGACCGCGACCGTGCGTTGCACGCACGTCGGCAAAGGCAGGCCGAGGGGGTGGGCACGCTGCGCACTGCGCAGGCGTCACCTGCACAGATCGCCCGCGGGGTGCTGCTGTTGCAGGCGCTGGATACGGAGATCCGCATTCACACGCAGAACAAGCGCTCGCTCGATGATGTGACGCGTGCGCTGATGCGTTTGCCTGGTGTGCGTACGGAAGACTTCGTGCAGTTGAGCGAGCGCGTGTTGGGGAAGGAATCGGAAGTGTTGAGAACGAAATTGCTGCGTCTGTGAAGCGGCTTCGGTGCATCGAGCAGCGGCGGTGGCGGCAAAGCCGCACCTTTGCCTGCGCGCGCATCAACATGAAAGCGGCGGTGTTCGGTGTGGGGCCGCTCTGCGGCCCATCGCGGCTGAAGCCGCTTGTGTCTTCAAAGCAGCTAAATTCGAAGGTGAGAGGAGTGAGCGGCAGCTGTACCGCCGGGGTGCCCTGGAGCACGTGTAGGAGCCAAGCTGTCGCCCACTCTTCTCACTCTGGCCTTAAGCTCGAACAGTTGACTGAGTCCGACCTCGAACAACAAGCGGGAGCTAAGCCAGAGTGATCTCTCACTTCTGAGCCTAGAGAATTTATTCATGTCTGCCTATGCCGGAATCGATGTTTCTAAAGCGACGTTGCAGATTGCCCTGCATCCCCAAGCCGATGATCTCTCTGTAGCCAACACGCCTGAAGGGCTGGCGAGCGCCATGGATTACTTCAAAGCGCACGACGTCCATCGCGTGCTTGTGGAAGCCACAGGCGGTTATGAGAAGTTGGCGGTGAGGTTGCTGGCGGGTGCTGGCTTCAAAGTTCAGCGCGTCAATCCTGTACGTGCCCGCTCGTATGCGCTTTCAATGAACAAGCGCGCCAAGACTGACAAAATCGATGCTCGTATCCTGGCACGGTTCGCTGCCAACCTTGACGAAGAGCCCTGCTGCCAGCCCGACGCAGACCGCGAGGAGTTGACCCAGCTGGTCAATCAGCGCGAAAGCCTGGTCCAGCAACGCGACGACAATCGACGCCGGATCAAACAGGCCGACTCGGCGTTCGTGCAGCAGACCTACAAGACGCTTGAGGTGCAGCTGCAGATGCTGATCAAGTCCTGCAATAAACAGATCGCTCAGCAGACGCAAAAGATAAATGCTCAACTGCTGGAGCAATTGAAAGTGATCAAAGGGATAGGTCCCGTCACGATTGCCAGCCTGTTCTGTTACTTGCCCGAATTAGGCGATCTGAACCGCAAACAGGTAGGTGCCTTGGTCGGAGTTGCGCCTTACAACAACGACAGTGGCACCAAGAGTGGTAAGCGCAGCATTTACGGCGGCAGGGCGAAATTACGACGGGCAGCGTACATGAGCGTACTGGTGATGGTGCGCCATAACCCGGACTTCAAAGCGCGCTATGAACGACTGTGTAACCGTGGCAAAGCAAAGAAGGTAGCGTTGGTGGCGTGCATGAGAGTCTTGTTGGTGAGGCTCAACGCAATGGTCAGGGATGGTACGCCGTGGCGAGATCAGCCTGTGTGACGGCGCCTGTTCAGGGCGTTTTCAAGATGAAAACGCCTGGAACATGACCGCTGATCGGTGGCAGGTGAAAGACAGTTGGCTCCTACAGAAGGGGGGGGGGTGGAGCGGTTGAAGCTGCATCTGTGGAGGACGGCGTGTAGGAGCGGCTTCAGCCGCGATGGGCCGCAGAGCGGCCCTAGTCCTGCAAGCTCATCACCCACCGGCATGACGCAGTGGCCCGTATGCCGTACGCCTGCCTCACGCAGAAACAAATCGGGGCGCCTATCGCGCCCCTGATCGCCTGCCGCTGTCGCTTAGCCCGTAATCGGGTCTTTGCCCGTCACGCTCACGCCGCGGGTAGCAGCATCGGCGCTGGCCTTGAGCTTCGCCAGCTCGGCGCCGTCATGCTCCAGGCCCGAACGCAGGCGGTCGTATTCGGAGCGGTGCTCTTCGAAGAAGCTCTTGGCCGCACAATGGCCTTTGACGCCACGGGCCAAGGCCAGACCACCCACGGCCACATGGACCAGGCCAACGAAGCCGCCTTTGCTCAGGCCGCGGCCGATCATCACCACACCGCCTGCCAGCGAAGCGAAGCGCTCGATGCCTTTGACGTTCTTCTCGTTCGAATGGTTGTCGCTCATGGGGAATCTCCTGAACCTGAAAGGGGGTACAGAAGCTGACCGTAGCAGAGGCGCGAGCGTTCAGCCGATGTGCTGAGAAGTGCGCGCAAAGCGCTCGGGGCCTCGCTCGACGGTGCCCGAAGCCGGGTCTCGCCTCGGCTGATGCAGGCATGGCGAAAGCCGGAGTGCTGGAGGAGGCAGAAAAAGTGGATGAAGGCAGCGGCGCTCGGTCGTCGACGGGATCACCGACCGTGCGCCGCGCTGGAAAGATCACTTCTTGAGCAGATCGCCCAATGCCGCGAACGGGTTATGCGTCGCTTTGGCCGTCTTCGGCGAACTCAGCGAGCCTTCGCTGAAATACTGCTGGTCGGTGTAGCGCGAGTGTTCGTTGTCGTGGCAGTACAGGCACAACAGCTCCCAGTTCGAGCCGTCTTGCGGGTTGTTGTCGTGATTGTGGTCGCGGTGGTGCACGGTCAGCTCCGAGAGGCGCTTGCCGGCGAACTCGCGGGCGCAGCGGCCGCACACATGGGGGTACATCTTCAGGGCCTTGTCGCGGTAGCCCATTTCCTTGTCGCGCTTGGCGTCAGCGAGGATGCGGTCGAGCCGCGCGGTGGCGGCGGAGGTGGAGGTGGAGGTGGAGGCCGAGCTCATGGCGTTACCTTTGTATTCTGATCAGGCGAATGACGGTTGTATGGCGAAGTCTAGCCTGCGCAACGGCAGGTCGGACAGGCACGACCTGCAACTTGCAGGTAGCCTGTAGGAAGTTTCCTGATCGGAGGTGGCCATGTTCGCCATTTTTGCCCTCTGGCTGTTGAACGGCCCGACCCTGGCCGAGGCCGCCGGGCTGCAGCCGCAAGTGCAGCCGCAAGTCATCGTGCCGGTGCCGGGCGCACCCGGCACCGCAACGCCGTCGCCCTATCCGCAGATCACCCCGAGCAACCCGCCCAAGGCCGGCGATGGCACGCCGGGCGGGCCGTCCTTGCCGCCGATTCCGCACCCTGGGCCGCCCAAGGACCAGCCGCTGCCCAAGCCTGTGCAGACGCCGCCGGTAACCTTGCCAACCAAGCGCTGAGGCGCATGACGGCAGGTTTGCGCCACTCGCTGCCAGGGTATGGCACGCTCTCGGGCCAGGGCAGGCCTTGTGCCGGTCAGCCAAGCCGGGACAGTGCTGTGCAGAGCTGCTCAGCAGCCCATTACCGCTGAAGTCGCGCCAACTGGATGGCGTCGATTCCACTGGCGCTGCCGTCCGACACTCCGATCAGCCACGATGGGCCGCCAAGCGGCCCCAATTGCTCAACCGGCCGACATCAGGCCACGCCCAGGCTTTCCAGCACGAAGCCGTATTCCAGCGCCACGTCGCGCAGCGCCTGGTAGCGACCGCTCATACCGCCATGGCCGGCGTCCATTTCGGTCTTGAGCAGCAACAGGTTGTCGTCGGTCTTGAGGGTGCGCAGGCGGGCCACCCACTTGGCGGCTTCCCAGTACTGCACGCGGCTGTCGTTGTAGCCGGCCACCACCAGCAGGGCGGGGTAGGCCTGGGCCCGGACGTTCTCGTAGGGCGCATAGGCCTTGATCCGTGCGTACACCTCCGGCTCTTCGGGGTTGCCCCACTCGTCGTACTCGGTGACGGTCAGCGGCAGGTCCGGGTCGAGCATGGTGTTGAGCGTGTCGACGAAGGGCACTTCGGCGATGGCGCAGCGGAACAGCTCAGGGCGCTGGTTGAGCACCGCGCCGATCAGCAGGCCACCGGCACTGCCGCCGCTGATCGCCAGGCGCTCGGAAGCCGTCACGCCTTGCGCGATCAAGTGCTCGGCGCAGGCGATGAAGTCGTCGAAGGTGTTCTGCTTGTGCGCCTGCTTGCCGGCGCGGTACCAGGCCTCGCCCAGCTCGCCGCCGCCGCGCACATGGGCGATGGCGAAGGCGACGCCGCGCTCCAGCAGGCTCAGCCGCGCATGGGAGAACCATGGATCGAGGCTCTCGCCATAAGCGCCGTAGCCGTACAGGTACAGCGGCACGCACCGCCCCTGGTCGGCGCGTCGGCACACCAGGCTGATCGGCACCCGGGTGCCATCGGCAGCGGTGGCCCACAGGCGTTCGCTGATGTAGTCATCGGCATCGAAGGCGCCGAGCACGGGCGTTTGCTTGAGTACCGTCTGCGCGCCGTCGGCCAAGGTCAACTGGCGGACCTGGGCCGGGCGGTTCAAGGCTTCGTAGCGCAGGCGCAGGTGCGGGCCGGCGAACTCCAGGCTGTCCTGCACGTACAGGCTGTACGCCGCATCGGGCAACCGCACGCGGTAGGCCGGCTGGCCCTGGGGGTGCACTTCGATGATCGGCAGACCGCCTTCGCGCAGGCTCAGGGTGATGGCGCCGGCGTTGAGGCTGAGGTCTTCGAGCATCACCGTGTCGCGGTGCGGCACCAGCAATTGCCACTGGTCGTGGCGCGGCGCCTGCTCGGCCGGGGCGTGGAACAGCGCGAAGTTGATGCCGTGCTGATTGCTGCGGATGAACCACTGCCATTGCCCGTCGAGCTGGCCGTGGTCGGGGAAATACTCGTGCCCCTCCTGGCGCGGCGCCAGGCAGGCGAAGTCGGCCTGGGGCGTGGCGGCGTCCAGCACCCAGGCTTCGCAGGTGGTCTTGCTGTTGAGCAGCAGCACCAACTGGCGCTCGGAGCTGGTGCGGTAGCAGTGCAGGAAGAAACGGCCGTCGGGCTCTTCGAAGACGGTCTGTGCGCCTGCCTGGCCGAGGGTGTGGCGGCGCAGGCGCCAAGGCCGTTGGGTGTCGTCGAGTTCGGCGAAGAACAGCGTCTGGCTGTCGTTGGCCCAAGTCATGCTGCCGTCGCAGTCGTCGAAGGGCAGGGTCTCGACCGCGCCGCTGTCCAGATCCTTGACGTACAGCGTGTAGATTTCGTCGCCCGTGGTATCGAGGCTGTAGGCAAGGCGCTGATGGTCCGGGCTGACGCTGAACGCGCCCAGCGAAAGGAACCCGCCTTCGGCCAGGGCATTGGGGTCGAGCAGCAGGGTCTCGGCCTGCTCGTCGACCTGCAGGCCGCCGTCCGCCGGGCGCGGGCAGCGGTAGTGGCGGGCGTACTCGTCGCCTGCCGTGGTGCGCGTGTAATACAGATAAGGGCCCCAGGGCGAAGGCAGCGACAGGTCGGTTTCCAGGATGCGTCCCTTGATCTGCTCGAACAGGGCTTCGCGCAGCGGCGCCTGGTGCGCCAGGCAGGCCTGCTGATAGGCGTTCTCGGCGTCCAGGTAGGCCAGTACTTCGGGGGTGTCGCGGGCTTGCAGCCAGGCGTAGGGGTCGGCGCCGGCATGGGGCTGGGCGCGGGGCGGGGAGGGCGGCAAGGTACTCGCGGGCATAGGATTCTCTTGGCTGGGGCAACGACGCTGCGGCGCTCACCCAGGGATGGGCGTAGGGCGCGCCTGCGCCCGGAAAAGCAGTTATCATAGGCACCTTTTCCCCTGGCTTGCATCCTTACCATGACCCAACACGACTACCTCCTCGCCTGGGGCCTGTACGCCTTCGCCGCCCTGGGCTGCCTGCTGGTCTTCTGCAAGCTCACCGGCTGGATGTGGCGCTGGTTGCGCGAGCCGCTGCGGGTGCTGCTGGCGGTGCTGCTGCTGAGCCCGACCATCGTCGATCCGGCCAAGGACAGCTTCGCCCCGGCCATCGCCATCAGCACCCTGGACATCGCCTTCAAGGTCGGCGGCAACGTCTGGCGCGCCGCCTCGGACCTGGCCATGTACGGCCTGTTCGCCTTCGTGCTCTATGCCGTGTTCGTGCTGGTCCGCTGGCCGCTGGAAAACCGCGCCCGCGAACGCCGCCGTCAGGTCGAGGCGGCCGCCGAGCGCCGGCGGGTCGAGGACGAAGCACTCGACCACGCGCCGCTGGCCGCCGACCTCAACGACCGTTACCGTGACCGTTCCCCCACCGCCTCCGCGCCCGCGCAAAGCGGCAGCGGTCGGATCGAACCCAGGATCTAGCCAGGAGCCCGCCATGTGTGAACTGCTCGGCATGAGTGCCAACGTGCCTACCGACATCGTGTTCAGCTTCACCGGCCTGATGCAGCGTGGCGGGCGTACCGGCCCGCACCGCGACGGCTGGGGCATCGGCTTCTACGAGGGGCGCGGCTTGCGCCTGTTCCAGGACCCTTCGGCGAGCAGCGAATCCGAGGTCGCCAACCTGGTGCAGCGCTATCCGATCAAGAGCGAGGTGGTAATCGGCCACATTCGCCAGGCCAACGTCGGCAAGGTCTGCCTGTCCAACACCCATCCGTTCGTGCGCGAGCTGTGGGGGCGCAACTGGTGCTTCGCGCACAATGGCCAGATGCAAGGCTTCGAAGGTCAGAAAACCTTCTACCGGCCGGTAGGCGATACCGACAGCGAGGCGGCCTTCTGCGACCTGCTCAACCGGGTGCGCGACGCCTTCCCCGAGCCGGTCGCGGTCGAGGAGTTGCTGCCGGTGCTGGTGCAGGCTTGTGCCGAATACCGCAGCCAGGGCGTGTTCAACTGCCTGCTGAGCAATGGCGACTGGCTGTTCTGCTTCTGCTCCACCAAGCTGGTGCACATCACCCGCCGCGCACCCTTCGGCGCGGCGCGGCTCAAGGACGTCGACCTGATCGTCGACTTCCTCACCGAAACCACGCCCAACGACGTGGTCACCGTGGTCGCCACCGAAGCCCTCACCGAAAACGAGACCTGGAACCGCTACGAGCCGGGCCAGTGGGCGTTGTGGCGCCACGGCGAGTGCACCGCCCACGGCAGCAGCGAGGAGGCGTCGGCATGTTCCTGAGCTATCTGCGTCTGTTGCTGTTCACCGGGGCGTTGCTGGCCGGCATCCAGGTGCCGGGGTACATCGACAGTTACAGCCAGCGGGTCGAGGCGCACATGTTGGAATCGCGCGAAGCGCTGAGCGGCTTCAAGGAAACCGCCGAGCGTTTCTTCAACGGCGACCTGCAGGCCTTGTTGCGCCACTACCGCAGCAGCGACGATCCGGTGTTCAACAGCGACGCCAACAGCATCGAAAGCCTGCTGGTGCGTAATCAAGCGCTGGAAAGCGAATGGCAGCTCCTGCAAGGTAATGTCTGGGTGCGCACCTGGCATGTGCTGGTCCAGCCCGACGAGCAGATGCGCGAGGAAACCCTCAAGGCCTACAACTACCAGATCCTGCTGGTGCCCGAGGCGATCGCCTGGGGCATCGGCGCAGGGCTGTTGTTGGCGCTGGCGGTGGAGAGCCTGTTGCGCTTGTTGGGCTGGGCGATCCTCGGTGCGCGGCGGCGTCCGGTCAAGGAAAGTTGGCGTTGAATTGTGGGCGGGCGGCGCGCGTTGCCTGTCGAAAGGTGTCGCGGCCATTGGGCCGGCGGTGCCGGCCATCGCGGCTTAAGCCGCTCCCACAGGGTGGACTCTCGTTGGGCCGGCGTTGCCGGCCATCACGACTGATCGGAACGCCGAACCACGGCTCTTGCCTTTATCCCAAGGCCGTATCCAGAAACATCATCACCGCGAATCCACCCATCAGCCCCACCGTCGCCGAGGTCTGGTGGCCGTTGCGGTGGGTTTCCGGGATCACCTCGTGGGATACCACGAAGAGCATCGCTCCGGCCGCCAGGCCCATGCTGATCGGGTAGGCCAAGGCGAAGCCGGTGGAGATGCCCAGGCCGATCACCGCGCCCAACGGTTCCATCAATCCCGAACCGATCGCCACCAAGGCCGCGCGCAGGCTCGACAAACCCGTGGCGCGCAGCGCCAGCGCCACGGCCAGGCCTTCGGGAATGTCCTGGATGGCGATGGCGCTGGTCAGCGGCAGGCCGACGCTCATGTCGCCGTTGGTGAAGCTCACGCCGATGGCCATGCCTTCGGGCAGGTTGTGCAAGGTGATCGCCAGCACGAACAACCAGACGCGGTTGATGCGCTCGGTTTCCGGCCCCTGGGCGCCGGTGCTTTCGTGCTCGTGCGGGGTGAAGCGGTCCAGGCCGAGCATCAACAGCACCCCAAGGCCCATGCCCAGCACCACCACCGCAGCGGCCAGCGAACCGTTGCCGGTGATGTCGCGGGCGGCATCCAGTCCCGGCAGGATCAGCGAGAACGAACTGGCCGCCAGCATCATGCCCGCGGCAAACCCGAGCATCACATCCTGATTACGGCTGCTGACGTCGCGCAGCACCACCGCCAGCACCGCGCCCAGGGCCGTGGCGCCGAAGCCCGACAGCCCCCCCAGTGCCGCCAGGTGCAGATTGTCGGCGTGTTCGCCGTTGACCGCGTTGTAGATGCTCGCGCCCAACAGAAACAGGATCGCCAGCAGGCTCACGCCCAGGCCCGCGCTGAGCCACGGACTGCCCAGCGCCTGCTGACGCCAGATGCCGAGCAGGGAGGCCGGTGTCGGCGCGGAAGAATCGGCTGGTGGCATTGCGAACCTCGTAGCGGGTAAGGGGGTGTCGAGTCGGTGTTCTGTCTGAAATGTTCTGCGACGAAAGCCCATGACTGCACTTGCAAAGCCGGCAGGTGCGCCCGGCTAGGTGCGTCTGGCCAGGGGCGCCCGGCCAGGGGCGCCCGCCCGACTTTCAACGCAGCATGAACGAATATCAAACCTTTCACACAGAGCCTACCGATGGACCCACGCCACCCACCAAGGATTCCCTTCACAGGCGTCCATAACACCGCGCAGCAGGGCGGCACAGCGTCGAATCAAGGCTCGATGGGACTCAAGCGAAGCGCATTTGGGACATCCGCTGCGGCGCGTGGTCGTACCCAGTGAGGCACGCAGTCGAGACGGTCGCGGCGCCTGACCTTCCGATCTTTCTATGCAGGAGCAGTGACATGGGTTCGACATTCAACGGGCTGATTGGCCTGATCATTCTGGCCTTGGACATCTGGGCGATCATCAACGTCATCCGCAGCGGCGCCTCGGGCGTCGCCAAGGTGTTGTGGATCCTGCTGATCCTGTTCCTGCCGGTGGTGGGCCTGATCATCTGGGCCATCGCTGGGCCGCGCGGCAACGCGCGAATCTGATCCCAGGGCGATAGACCGCAAGGCACACGCCGGGCGGTCGACGAAGCGGGGCTCGGCGCGTGCCCGTCACATGACGGGTCACGTGCCGGGCCCCGTTTTGCATGGAGGGGGGCAGCGCCCAGCGAAACCCTGCGCAGCCCCCCGGCCAGGCACTGCGCGCCAACGTGACACAATTTTCACACTGGATTAATGAAAATCCGCGCCGCACAATGCCGCCTCGGCTTTGCGCCAGCAATCGTGGCTGGTGGTCATCGGCCTTTGGGCCTTTCCGCAACCTCGCACTTTCAGGACCTTTCCGTTCATGGCTTATCCCGATGCCTTGAAGCAAAAGGGCGCGCGCGCTCCCTTCACCCCTACCGTCAAACGCCATCTGGCCTACACCGTGCTCTGCGCACTGGTGATCATGCTGATGCTGAGCCTGGTGCGCCTGGCACTGCTGCTCTACAACAGCGACATGATCGGCGACACGCCCTATGCCACCGTCGCCGAAGGTTTCCTCAACGGCCTGCGCTTCGACTTGCGCGTGGTGGTCTACCTCAGCGTGCCGCTGCTGCTGGCGACCTTGAGCACCTGGGCCATGGCCCGGCGCGGGTTCTTCCGCGTGTGGCTGACGCTGACCTCGAGCCTGGTGATGTTCCTCGGCCTGATGGAGATGGACTTCTACCGCGAGTTTCACCAGCGCCTGAACGGTCTGGTGTTCCAGTACGTCAAGGAAGACCCGAAGACCGTCCTCAGCATGCTCTGGTACGGCTTCCCCGTGGTGCGCTACCTGCTGGCCTGGCTGTTCGGCACCTGGCTGCTGAGCCTGCTGTTCAAGGGCATCGACCGCCTCACGCGAGGGCAGGGCAGTGCCGACACGGCCGCGACCTTTGTCCGTCCCACCCCGTGGTACAACCGTCTGGCGGTGTTCATGGTGATCCTGCTGGTGGCGGTCGTAGCCGCGCGCGGCACCCTGCGCCAAGGCCCGCCGATGCGCTGGGGCGATGCCTACACCACCGATTCGAACTTCGTGAACCAGTTGGGCCTCAACGGCACGCTGACCCTGATCGATGCCGCCAAGAGCCGCTTCGGCGAGGACCGCGCCAACATCTGGAAGGCCACGCTCGATCCACAAGTCGCCTTGCAGAGCGTGCGCGAGCAGATGCTGACCGCCCACGACACCCTGGTCGATGCCGACGAGGCCGCCATCCGCCGCGATTTCGTGCCGCCGCAGGCCAACACGCTGCCGATCAAGAACGTCGTGGTGATTCTCATGGAGAGCTTCGCCGGCCATTCGGTGGGCGCCTTGGGCAGCCCGAGCAACATCACCCCGTACTTCGACAAGTTGGCCCAGGAAGGGCTGCTGTTCGATCGCTTCTTCTCCAACGGCACCCATACCCACCAGGGCATGTTCGCCACCATGGCCTGCTTCCCTAACCTGCCGGGCTTCGAATACCTGATGCAGACTCCGGAAGGCGGTCACAAGCTGTCGGGCCTGCCGGCCTTGCTCAGCGCCCGCGATTTCGACGATGTGTACGTGTACAACGGTGATTTCGCCTGGGACAACCAGTCCGGTTTCTTCGCCAACCAGGGCATGACCACCTTCATCGGCCGTAACGACTTCGTCGATCCGATCTTCTCCGACCCCACCTGGGGCGTGTCCGACCAGGACATGTTCGACCGTGGTGCGCAGGAACTGGCCCGGCGCGACGGCAAGAAACCGTTCTATGCGTTGCTGCAGACGCTGTCCAACCACACCCCCTATGCGCTGCCCAAAGACTTGCCGGTACAACCCGTCACAGGCCAGGGTCACCTCGACGAACACCTGACGGCCATGCGCTATTCCGACTGGGCGCTGGGCCAGTTCTTCGAGAAGGCGCGCAAGTCGCCGTACTTCAAGGAAACCCTGTTCGTCATCGTCGGCGACCACGGTTTTGGCAACCAGCAACAGGTCACCGAGTTCGATCTGGGTCGCTTCAACGTACCTTTGCTGCTGATCGCGCCCGGCATCCAGGAGAAGTTCGGCAAGGTCGACCATACCGTGGGTACCCAGGTCGATATCGTACCGACCATCATGGGCCGGTTGGGCGGGCAGACGCGTCACCAGTGCTGGGGGCGTGACCTGCTGAACCTGCCGGAAGGCGATCCGGGCATGGGCATCATCAAACCGTCCGGTAGCGAGCAGGTGGTCGGCCTGGTCAGTGGCGACCGCATTCTGATCGAGTCCAAGGAGATGTCGCCGCGCCTGTATCGCTACCAGTTGGGCCGCGAGTTCAAGGCCGAGCGGATCGAAAGCGCTGACCAACCGCTATTGCTCAAGACCCTCGAGGCCTACATCCAGACGGCCACCCAAAGCTTGCTCGACAACACCGCCGGTGCGGAGCACGCAACGCCCAAGTGAAGCGATGCTGGGGCCGACATGGCCCCAGCATGCCGAATGAACAAATACCCGAGCGTCAAGGTCACTTAAACAGGCAGCGACCGCTGCCTTTGACTCCCAGAGGGCTATTTGATGAAGAAGTGGGACATCATCTTTGCGGATCAGAAGGGCGAACTGACCACGCTGCAGCTCACCGCCGATCAACCGCCCGGTGAGGAAGAGGCAGCACGGGCGATCCGTTCGTCGTTGTTCCCGGTCATGGATGAGCTGGACCTCAACGATTTCCAGGATCGAAGCGTTTCTCCCACTGCCCGCTGGCTGAAAGAGCACAGCGGCGTGACCATCGCCGAGATCGTCGAGCATCCTTAGCTGTACGCACGCTAGCGTAGTGACCTGATCGGCACTACGCTGCCTGTCAGGCACCGGCTGTCCCAGGCGCCTCTCTCGTTTCGATCCCTCGCGACGTCTTGCATCCGCTCCACATGCACCAGGGCCTGTGCCCCACGCACGAAAAGTCTATCCATTGCACCGCAGGAGGACGTTTCATGATGAGCCACGACGACGACATCAGCAGCACCGTACTGCGCCAGATGAAAGAAGGCGGTTTCGACTTCACCCGCATCCACCCCATCGAGTTCTACGCCACCTTCCCCAGCGAAGCCTGCGCCCGGCGCGCCGCCGGCGCTTTTAGCGGCGAATCGACCAACGCCCAGTTGAGCGAATTGGAAGAAGGCGCCTGGCATCTGCAACTGAGCAAAGTGATGTACGCCACCTACGTCGGTATCGGCGACTTCGAAGAGACCTTCGAGCGCGTCATCTCGCCATTGGGCGGCGAGAGCAAAGGGTGGGGCGTGCGCCAGGAACGCATGACCGCCTGACGCGCGTCATGGCTTCCGGGCCGTGCGGCCCGGCGGCTTTTCTCAAGGTTTGCGGCCGGCCATGTGCTTCAGGTAGGCCAGCAACGCATCCAGCGCCCGATCGTCCAGCACCGACTCGTCGAACCCCGGCATCTTGCCTTGCGGCCATTGGCGCATGGCTTGCGGGTTGCGGATGAGCCGGCGCAGCCAGCCGTCCTGGAAGTATTCGGTCGGGTTGTGCGGCAGGTTCAGATCGGGGCCGACCTGGGCATCGCCGCCGCCGTTCAGACGGTGGCACGCCATGCAGTTCTGCTGGAACAGGGCGAAGCCGGTGCGTTCGGGGGCGTCGTCGGGCAGGGCAGGGTCCGGCAGCATCTGCGGGAAGCGCTGTTCGACGGCGGCCAGGCGCCGCAGGTGGCCGACTTGGAACGGCCACTGTTCGGGGCGGATCCCGCTGGCTTGCGGGTGGGTCCAGACCACGTAGAAAGGGCCGGCGCTGGGTTTTCCGGCGGCCAGTGGCGGCCAGGGCCGGGCAGGGTCTTCGATGGCCAGCCAGGCCTGGGCAGGGCCTGCCTGCAACAAAGGCGCGGCAGGCATCTCGGCAGCGAAGCCGTCCGCCGCCACGGCTTGCAGGTGGTCGTTTTCGCGGATGCCTTCAAGCAGGGTGGCGAGGGGCACGGCGCGGTAGCGCATGGCCCGTTTATAGGAAACGTCGGCAGGGATGTCGATGCTGCGCGCCAGCGGGTGCGCCAGCAGCTGTGCGGTGTTCCATCGCCGCGTGTGCTGATCTGCTTCCAGGACCAGCTCGGCAGCCCCAACGGGCAAGCAAAGCGCTAACCATCCCACTGCCAGCCAACGGCGCATGCGTGTCACTCCAACCGAACGAGGCTGGCAGGTTAACCGCGTGACGCGTGGGGCGCCATGCCTGAGCTCAGCCGAACAGGCGCGTCATGTTCGGCAGGATCAATAGCAGGGTTGTGGCGAATACGATGAGACCAGCTTGGCGCAACTTGGCGTGTCGGAACATAACGGACTGCCTTCTTGTTGTTATTCCTGAAATCGAATCTGGCAAAGCAGAACGCTGCGCGTTGCCAGACGTCGTCATCCTTGGCTGGCGAGCCTGTGGCGGGGGTGCATAACCAACAGTAGGGCGAACTTTGTGCATTTCAGAGACCCCTTTGTTCTACTTGCAGGGTTTTTAATCGCTTTGCGTTATGCCGACCGTCTGGGAAGCTCTGGAGTGCGCAGGCTAGACAGTTGTCGCGCATTTCGTCGATAGGCGCAGCGGCATGCCCGTTCGTCAGTCCCGCCTACTTGCTTGTACGTGTCTTTCGCGTCAGGCTCTACGCCCTTCATTCTTTTTTGTCGTTCGGGACTACTGCCATGTCGTTACGCATCTGCATCCTTGAAACCGATGTTCTGCGACCTGAATTGGCGGCGCAGTACCAGGGTTACGGCAGGATGTTCGAACAGCTCTTCCAGCGTCAGACCATCGCTGCGCAATTTCGCGTCTTCAACGTGATGAACGGTCATTATCCCGACGATGGCGAGACGTTCGACGCTTATCTCGTGACCGGCAGCAAAGCCGATTCGTTCGCCGACGATCCCTGGATCGCAACGCTGAAAGCCTATCTGCTCAAACTCTATGCCCGCGGCGAGAAGTTGCTGGGCGTGTGCTTCGGCCACCAGTTGTTAGCCCTGACCCTGGGCGGCAAGGCCGAACGCGCCAATCAGGGCTGGGGCGTCGGTACGCACCGCTACCGCTTGGCTGCGCATGCGCCATGGATGGGCGCCGAAACGACCGAGCTGACCTTGCTCATCAGCCACCAGGACCAGGTCACCGAGTTGCCCAAGGGCGCGACGCTCATCGCCTCGAGCGACTTCTGCCCAAACGCCGCCTACTGCATCGGCGATCAGGTCCTGTGTTTCCAGGGCCACCCGGAGTTCGTCAACGACTACTCGCGTGCCCTGCTGGACGCACGCCAGGAGCACCTGGGCGACGAAGTCTACGCGCGCGCCGTCGCCAGCCTGGCCACGGCACACCAAGGTGACTTGGTCGGCGAATGGATGCTCAGGTTCGTCGGCCATGCGCCCGACAAGTCATCGAACACGGCCACCGGCAAGCTCTGCGCCGGCGATTCTTGAGCCGAACGGCGCCTCGGGGTCAGAGCCACCCCGAGCGCTTGAAGCTGGTGTACAGCCCCACGCAGCCCAAGCCGATCACGCCCAGCACGGCATAATAGCCGTAGTGCCAGCTCAGTTCCGGCATGTTCTTGAAGTTCATCCCGTAGATGCCCGCCACCGCCGTCGGAAACGCCAGGATCGCCGCCCAGGCGGCGAATTTGCGTTGCGTGACGCTTTGCCGCGAAGACTCCAGCCACATGCCCACCTCGATGGTCTGGGTGGCCAGCTCACCGATGGTGGTGAGGTCTTCCATCTGTCGAGTGACATGGATCTGCACGTCACGGAAGTAAGGCCGCATCTGCTTGTCGATGAAGGGAAAGTTGAGGCGTTGCAACTCTTCGCTGATCTCCACCATGGGCGCCACATAGCGGCGCATGCGCAGGACTTCGCGGCGCAGGCGGTGCAGGCGCTGGATGTCGCACTCCTGCAAGGCTTTGGTCAGCACGTTGCATTCCAGGTCCTGGATCTCTTCGTGGATGGCCTCGCTGACCGGCTGGTAGTTTTCGGTGACGAAATCCAGCAGCGCGTATAGCACGAAGTCTTCCCCGTGCTCGAGCAACAGCGGGCGCGCCTCGCACTTTTGCCGCACCTGGGCATAGGACTGCGAATCGCCATTGCGGCAGGTGATCACGTAGCCGGTGCCGGCGAAAATGTGCGTTTCGATGAACACCAGTTCGCCGTTTTCCAGTATCGGCGAGTAGGTGACGATGAACAGCGCGTCACCGAACGTCTCGAGCTTGGGACGGCTGTGCTTTTCCAGCGCGTCCTCGATGGCCAGTTCGTGCAGGTCGAACTGCCCCTGCAAGGTTTCGAGGACTTGCGCACTGGGTTCTTCCAGACCGATCCAGACGAAGTGCCCAGGCTTTTGCGCCCACTTGCCGCCTTCGTCGATGTTGATATCAGTGACTTTCCTGCCGGCGTTATACACCGCCGCGGCGACGACTCGACCCATGATTGCGTGCTTCTCCGGTGAATCAACGGCCTGCTGGCCGCGCCTGCGGCCTGTGCTCAGCCCAGGTGCGCCCGGTCGAGGGCGATGGCGGCATCCAGCGCGTCCAGCAGACCTTTGCGTACTTTCAACTTGGTGTTCTTGTGGGCGAGCATGTTCAGTTTTTTCAACTCGCGCGCTTTGTCGAACGCGCTGTCCAGCAACTGAGCGGCCGGCACCACGCGGTCGAGGAATCCGGCGTGCATGGCGCCTTGCGGGTCGAACACCTCGGCGTTGATCACCGCACGCTGGAAGGCGGCACGGCCGAGCCGGTCACGGGCCAGCTCGATGCCGGCGTGGTGCATGGTCATGCCGATCTGCACTTCGTTCAGGCACACCTTGTACGGGCCTTCGACGCCGAAGCGGTAGTCGCCGGCCAGCAGCAGGAAGGCGCCCTTGGCCACTGCGTTGCCTGGGCAGGCGACCACGACCGGGAAGGGGTGGGCGAGCAGGCGCCGGGTCAGTGCGGAGCCTGCGCTGACCAGGTCGACGGCCTGCTGCGGCCCGGCAGTCATCACCTTGAGGTCGTAGCCGCCGGACAGGATGCCGGGCTGACCGGTGACGACCACTACCGCGCGCTCGGCCTCGGCGCGGTCGAGCAGGCTGTTGAAGGTGGCGATGAGGTCGGGCGAAAAGGCGTTGACCTTGCCATTGCTCAAGGTCAGCAAAGCGATGCCGTCTTCGCTGTGGTAGGTGATCAACTCGCTCATGGGGGCGTTCTCGAGGGTGGCGGGGCTCCGACGTTAACCAGCGGGGGCGGGCAGGTAAAGCGCCAAGGTTGACCGGGCGGTCATGGTCGCTGGCGCAACTGCGCCGGGCATTGATCGAGGGCGGGCACACCGGAAAAACCGGCGGTGGGATTGGCAGCATTGCCCTCTGCACAGGGCATAGGCTTAAGCACATGAAAAATCTGAAAAAAAACTTGCCAAAGGTAAAGCCTTCCACTAAATTAGCGCGCCTCGACAGGCTGAATGGCTTGAAGGGAAAACGGTGAAGTGTCCGAGTGGTCGAAGGAGCACGCCTGGAAAGTGTGTATACGAGAAATCGTATCAAGGGTTCAAATCCCTTCTTCACCGCCACATTCGTAAACGAGAAGCCCCTGCAGCCTTCAAGGTTCCAGGGGCTTTTTGTCGTCTGGCGTTCGGCCGGATCGGCCTCAGCGGAGCGCGACTGCCTGGGCGGTTCCGAGCGTTCCTCCTGAGGCCTGGTACGTCAGACGTTCCCTCCGATCGCTCGAGCGTCAAAAGGATACCGTCGGCCACGATCCATCCGGCGGGCAGAAACGAAGGACGCCGCTGCTCGACCCTGCGCCTCAGCCCTTGCTGCGGGCGAACTTCGACAGCACCCAGTCGCGCACCCGCATGCAGGCATCGTCGTAATCGGTGTCTTCACGGCAGGCCAGGTAGTGCCGGCTGTTGCGCAAGGTCACTTGCTGCTGCACCGGGCGTACCAGCAGGCCCTTGTCCACCAGACCGTTGACCAGTTGGTCCCAACCCAGCGCCACCCCTTGGCCGGTCAGCGCCATGCTGACGATCAGGTTGTAGTCGTTGGCATGGAACAGCGGTGGGCTGGTGCTGGCGCGTTCGTCGATGTCGACGTTTTGAAAGGCCAGCCAGACGCCCCAGTCGACATGCTCGGCCACGCCGGAACGGCCTACGGGGCTCAGGTCGAGCAGGGTCGATTCGCGCAGCGCGTGGAGCTCAGCGATGTCGGGGTGCTCCTGGAGAAAGCCGGGCGAGCACACCGGGTAGATGATGTCGTGGCACAGCGGGTAGGTCTTGTAGCCACTGGTGCCTTTGGCGAACTTGGAAATGATGATGTCGGGGATGACCCCCGGCTCCATGTTGACGAAGTTCTGTGTGGTCACCAGGTTGAGCTCGATGTCCGGGTGCTGCGCCCTGAACGCGGGCAGTTGCTGCGACAGCCACAGCGCGGAGAAGGCTGGCGAGCAGCACAGCGTCAGCACGTGCTTTTGCAAAGGCGCATTGCGGATGCGGTCGGCCGCCTGGGCGATGTTGACGAACGACAGCTGTGCGGCTTCGAAGAAGATCGCCCCGGCGGTGGTCAGCGTCACCGCGCGCCCGGTACGCATGAACAAGGGCGCGTCGAGAAAGATTTCCAACTCGCGGATCTGCCGACTGATGGCCGCTTGGGAAACGCACAAGGCCTCGGCGGCGCGGGTGAAGCTGCTGTACTTGGCCGCTGCGACGAAGGCCTTGACCGCCCGCAGCGAAGGCATACGCAGTAACAGCGTATCCGGATCGGTAGTCTTGCTGGCCATACCGCATTCCTTGGGAGGTCGACGAAAGTGCCTGAGCGTAACTCAGCGCTTCCCATCGCCACTACAGTTGAAGTCGCGAACGCAGTAAGTAAGTCGTTCGAGTCGTTTGAAATAACCTCAGGTTATCCATCTCGCCTCGGAAATGTTGTTGGTGCCGTGCCGAGGATACTTATAGATTTTAGACACAGGCCCATAGAGGCCGAACAACAATAACAACAGGATCGTCCTCCCATGCGAACAGTCGTCTTTCCCGTACTGCCCATCCGTCTTGCCAGCACACCCCGTGCCGCATTCCGTTAACCCATTCCGTTGACCCGAGTGCGTAAGTTCAGGAGGACGCCATGAGCAGTCCAGATGAAATCATCTCAGTAAAGAACATCTACAAGATCTTCGGCGCCAATACCACGCTCGCCATGAACATGCTCAAAGGCGGTTCGAGCAAGAAAGACGTGTTCGAGAAGACCGGCCAGGTGGCGGGTGTACTGGACGCCAACTTCTCGGTCAAACGCGGTGAGATCTTCGTCATCATGGGCCTGTCCGGCTCCGGCAAATCGACCATGGTGCGGTTGTTCAATCGCCTGATCGAACCCACGTCCGGCAGCATCTTTCTCAATGGCCAGGAAATCACCGGCCTTTCGGACAAAGCGTTGCTGGACGTGCGCCGCAAGGAGATGGGCATGGTGTTCCAGTCCTTCGCCCTGATGCCGCACATGAGCGTGCTGGAAAACACCGCGTTCGGTCTGGAGATCTCCGGCGTCAGCGAAGCCGAACGGCACCGCCGGGCGCGCGAGGCGCTGGCCCAGGTGGGTTTGGCCGGGCAGGACCACTGTTTCCCGCACCAATTGTCCGGCGGCATGCAGCAGCGGGTGGGCCTGGCGCGCGCCTTGGCCAACGATCCCTCGATCCTGCTCATGGACGAAGCCTTCTCGGCCCTCGACCCGTTGATCCGCAGCGAAATGCAGGGCGAGCTGATCCGTCTGCAGGCCGAGCAGAAGCGCACCATCATCTTCATTTCCCACGACATCGAGGAAGCGATCCGCATCGGTCATCGCATCGCCATCATGGAAGGCGGGCGCGTGGTGCAGATCGGCACGCCGCAGGAGCTCATCAGCCAGCCGGCCAACGACTACGTGCGCACCTTCTTCAAGGGCTTCGACAGTTCGCGGGTGCTCAAGGCCGGTGACGTCGCACGGCTGGAGCCGCAGATCACCTGTCGCGCCAACGGCAAGCTGCCGCAATTGGCCGACGGCATCGACTATGGCTACGTACTGGGCGAGCACGACCGCTTGGTCGGGGTGGTCGATCGCGCCGGGGCAGGGCAGCAGGCCTACCTGAACCTGCACGAGCAGCAACCGGTGTACCTCGACACGCCCCTGCACGAGGTGCTCGACATCGCAGCCCACCTGCCGTACCCGGTGCCGGTGCTGGACCGTGATGGCGCGTTCAAAGGCACGCTGTCGAAGAACCAGCTGTTACAGACCCTGAGCCGTCACTGATCCCACCGGCGGCGACCGTCGCGCGCAGGCCTCAGCCAGGCCGCGACGCTGAGAAGAGGCAATTCCCATGTCCGAGTTCAGCCTGCTTGACCCGTTCCAGGCCTTCACCATTCCCCTGGGCGATTGGGTGCAAACCACCCTCAACTTCCTGGTCAGCCATTTCCGCGAAGTGTTCCGTGCCATTCGCTGGCCCATCGACCAGGTGCTCAACGGCATCGACCTGATGCTGCACAGCATTCCGCCGACCATCGGCATTCTCTTGTGCACGCTGCTCGGCTGGCAACTGGCCGGCAAGCGCATGGCGCTGCTGTGCTTCGTCACCCTGACCCTGCTCGGCATGATCGGTGTCTGGGCCGATGCCATGACCACCCTGTCGCTGGTGTTGACCTCGGTGTTCTTCTGCGCCCTGATCGGCATTCCGCTGGGCATCCTCAGCGCCCGCCACCCGCGCCTGGAGCAGGTCCTGCGCCCGGTGCTCGACGCCATGCAGACCCTGCCGGCCTTCGTCTACCTGGTGCCGGTGGTGATGCTGTTCGGCATCGGCAACGTCCCGGGGGTGCTGGTGACCATCGTCTTCGCCCTGCCGCCGCTGGTGCGCCTGACCAACCTCGGCATCCGCCAGGTGCCGGAAGACAAGATCGAAGCCGCCCGCGCCTTCGGCTGCACCCCCCGGCAGATGCTGATGCGTGTGCAACTGCCGCTGGCCACCCCGACCATCATGGCCGGCCTCAACCAGACGCTGATGCTGTCGCTGTCGATGGTGGTGATCGCCTCGATGATCTCGGTCGGCGGCCTGGGCCAGATGGTGCTGCGCGGCATCGGTCGTCTGGACATGGGCCTGGCCACCGTGGGCGGGGTGGGGCTGGTGCTGCTGGCCATCTTCCTCGATCGCCTGACCCAGGCCATGGGCGCCCGCTCGGCGGCCGACCTCAGCCGCCGCTGGTACCACACCGGCCCCGTCGGGCTGTTCCTGCGCGTGACCCGTCTTTCGCAAGCCCCCGCGCCGCGCAACCCAGCGGTGCATTGAGACCCTGCTACATGCCGTCGAACGCCACCCTCCACAATAAGGTACGTGACCATGTTCCAACCTCTGTTCTCCCGCAGTGTCCTGAAATGCGTGGCCGCCGTGTCCCTGGCCGCCACCGCCCTGTGCAGCCAGGCTTCGCCGCAGCAACCCGGTGAAGGCGTCAAGGTGACGCCGATCTTCCCTTCGATCGCCGAAGAGCGCTTCCGCGGCGAGATCGCCATGGAGGGTCTGCGCGAACTGGGCTATCGCGTTCAGGAGCCCAAGGAAACCGAATACGGCGTGATGATGATGGCCCTGGCCAACGGCGATGCCGACTTCACCGTGCACCTGTGGGACAAGCTGCACGACAAGTTCTACCAGCAGGCCGGTGGCGACAGCGCCATGGTCAAGACCGGTTCGATCATGCCGGGCGTGTTGCAGGGCTACCTGATCGACAAGAAGACCGCCGACGCCTACCACATCACCAACCTCAACGACCTGAAGAAGCCGGAAATCGCCAAGCTGTTCGACACCGATGGCGACGGCAAGGCCGACATGACCGGCTGCAACCCGGGCTGGGGCTGCGAGCTGATCATCGACCACCACATGAAGGCCTACGGCCTGCAGAACAGCGTCAAGGTCAACCAAGGCTCCTACTTCGCGCTGATGGCCGACACCATCACCCGCTACAAGGAAGGCAAGCCGATCCTCTACTTCACCTGGGTGCCGCAATGGATCGCCACGGTGCTGGTCGAGGGCAAGGACGTGGTGTGGTTGGAAGTGCCGAAAACCGACCTTCCGGACGGCAACAACGACGTCGACACGATGTACCAGGGCAAGAACCTCGGTTTCGCCGTCGACCAGGTCAAGGCCGTGCTCAACAAGGAATTCGCCGAAGAAAACCCCGCAGCCCTCAAGTTCCTCTCGGTCATGCAGATCAGCACCGCCGACGAGAGTGCGCAGAACCTGAAGATGCAGGCAGGCGAGAAGAAACCGGCCGACATCGAGAAGCACGCCAAGGACTGGATCGCGGCGCACCGCCAGCAGTTCGACACCTGGCTCGACGAGTCGCGCACCGCAGCCAAGGCGAGCAACTGAGTCGGCGCGAATGATGGAGGCGGGCAGGGCGGCAATGCCGTCTTGCCCGCCGTCGGCGTGCCCATCCCCTAGGCTTTGTACGAAAAGTCGCCGAGCGGCGATCAGGCAAGGCCGATGGCGGCCCCGCAAAAACAGGCGAGGAAGCGGAGTTTGCTGGTTGCAAATGAGCATTCCGACGGGGCCGGCCTTCCGGCCTGTTTTCAACGCAGCATGATCGTCGCGCAGGCACTTTTCGTACAAAGCCTAGACCGCGGCATCCCTGACCACAGTTCCAGCCTCGATGGGACAGTACCCATGACCTCTCCGACCGCACCCCGATTCACGCCCCCGCCCCGCATCGATCCCAGCAAACCTGGGCATACCGCGCTCAAGCCCGACGGCACGCCGGCGTGCAACGACCGCACCGAGATCGGCCCCACGGCCCTGGCCTTCGAAGAATGGCGACAGCTCGGCCTCGAACCGCCCCACCTGGCCACGATGCGCAGCCATCGCCTGGAGCGCATCAAGCAGCAACTGGTCGCCCGCGATCTTGCCGGCGTGCTGCTGTTCGATCCGCTCAACATCCGCTATGCCACCGACACCACCAACATGCAGCTGTGGACCACGCACAATCCGGCGCGGGCTTGCTTCGTGGCCGCGTCAGGGCATGTGGTGCTATGGGATTTCCATGGCTGCGACCACCTGAGCGCCCACCTGCCGCTGGTGAGCGAACTGCGCAGCGGCGCTTCGTTCTTCTATTTCGAAACCGGCTCGCGCAGCGACGAGCATGCCCGGCGTTTCTGCGCCCAGGTGGACGACGTGTTGCGCACCCATGGCGGCGCGAACCGGCGGCTTGCCGTGGACCGCATGGAGCTGGCCGGCGTGCGCGCCATGGATGCCCTGGGCGTCGCCCTGGCCGACGGCCAGGCGGTGATGGAGTTCGCCCGTGCCATCAAGGGGCCGGACGAGATCAAGGCCATGCGTTGCGCCATCGCCGCCTGCGAGGCGTCGGTGGCGGTGATGCAGCGCACCCTGCGCGCAGGCATGACCGAAAACGATGTCTGGTCGGTGTTGCATGCCGAAAACATCCGGCGTGGCGGCGAGTGGATCGAAACCCGCCTGCTCAGTTCCGGGCCGCGCACCAATCCCTGGTTCCAGGAGTCGGGGCCGCGGGTCATCGATGACGGCGACCTGCTGTCGTTCGACACCGACCTGATCGGCGCCTACGGCATGTGCGTGGACATGTCGCGCAGTTGGATCTGTGGCGGCCTGGCGCCGAGCGCCGAGCAGAAGCGGCTGTACCGCATCGCCCACGAACACCTGCAGCACAACCTGGGGTTGGTCAGACCCGGTGTGAGCTTTGCCGAACTGACCGCACGTGCGCATCGACTGCCCGAATCCTGTCGGGCGCAGCGCTATGGCGTGATCTTCCACGGCGTGGGCCTGTGCGACGAGTACCCCTGCGTCCGCTACCCGGAAGACATCGCCAGCCATGGCTACGACGGTGAGCTGCAAGCCGGCATGGCGCTGTGCGTCGAGGCTTATGTGGGAGAGGTCGGCGGGCGCGACGGCATCAAGCTCGAAGAGCAATTGCTGGTCACGGAAAACGGCTGTGAAGTGCTGACCCGCTATCCGTTCGAAAGCAGTTTCCTGCAATGAGGTGCTGCCAAGACGTCGTGGCAATGCCTGCGCACGGCATTTGCGCCATGCCAGCGGCCGATGACGGATAACCGCATGTTATCCAAACGCGCTTTTAAATGTTGTTGGACCGCACGCCGACGAAACTTTAGATTGCTAAGTAAGTCGGTCGCGGCGCTCAGGGCGCCGTTACAATAAAAGCAGGTGTCGACGTCAAGTAACACGGCGCGTCGCCAAACCGGTGGTGGCAGCATGATCAATAATAATTCACGCGTATTCTGCGCGCCCTTGGCTGCGCGGAATTTAAAATACATCCCCCATTCGGTACCTGCGCAGACGGCCGTGCAAGTTGGTTTTCTGTTGTTGGACAACTTTTCCCTTACGTGTTTTTCGCAGGCGCTGGAAGTGCTCTCCACCGCCAACTCCATCGCCGCCGGCAGTGTCCGCGTGCATACCTTCAGCGTCAACGACGCCGAGGTCACCAGCGACCTGGCCATTCCCATCCGCCCGAGCATGCCGCTGACCGAGGTGCGCCTGCGCGGGCTCGACCTGATGGTCGTCTGTGGCGGCCTGCGTACGCCGCGCAGCCTGCCCAAGGGCGTGAGCGCGCTGCTGCACAAGCTCGGCGCCCTGCCCATTACCCTGGGCGGGTTGTGCAACGGGGCCTGGCACCTGGGCGAGGCGGGCCTGCTCGATGGCTACGGCTGCGCCATCCACCCCGAACAACGCACCGCCCTGGCCGAACGCGTGCCGCGTGCGCGGGTCAGCCTGGAGCCGGTGGTGGTCGACCGCGACCGCTACACCGCCGCCACGCCCCTCGGCGCTTTGCAGATGATGCTCAAGTGGTTGGGCCAGGCCCAGGGCGCCGCCTTGTCGGGCGCGGTGGTGGACACCCTCGATTACGACGCTTGCCGTTTTCGTCGGCGCGCCAGCCTGGGCAACAAGCCGTTGTGCCGCGCCACCCGCGAAGTGCTCAAGTTGATGGAAAGCAACGTCGAGGAACCGCTCGAGTTGCGGCAACTTGCGCAGTGCGTGGGATTGTCCACCCGGCAGATTCAACGCCTGTTCAAAGAACAACTGGGTACGACCCCGCAGAAATATTACTTCGAAGTTCGTATTACCGAGGCGCGGCGTTTATTGCAGCACTCCGGGCATCGTGTCGTCGATGTCGCGCTGGCCTGCGGTTTCGTCTCGCCCAGCCACTTCAGCAGGAATTACCGGGCGTTGTTCGGACATCCGCCCTCGCAAGAACGTCGCCAGGATGGCTGGAACAACAGCGCGGTTTGAACGAGGCGCCCAGCGCCGTTCGCGCGGTTCAAGACGAATCGATCTAGATAGGACATAACAATAGTGAAAGTCTCCTGTTTGCCTGCCGATGACGGCACCTGCGGTTGGTATCAATTGAGCAAAGGCCGTGTGGTCAAACCGGCCCATGCCGGGCATGGCCACGCCCGTTGGGTCATCGTCGGTGCGGGCTACACGGGCCTGGCCGCGGCACGCCAATTGGCCGAGCATTTCCCCAGCGATTCGATCGTGCTGCTCGACGCCCAGGAGGTGGGCTATGGCACCTCCGGCCGCAACGCAGGTTTCGCCATCGACCTGCCCCATGACATCGGCGCCGAAGACTACATCGGCGACATCGCCACGGCGAAAACCGTGATGCGCCTGAACGTCACCGGCCAGAGCTACCTCAAGGCACTGGTCGAGCAGTTCGACATCGACTGCCAGATGAAGCATTGCGGCAAGTACCAGGCGGCGGTCGAGCCGCGCGGCATCGCCGTGCTCGACGCCTATCGGCGCGGCCTGGACAAGCTCGACCAGCCCTACGAAATGCTCGGTGCCGAGGCGCTGGCCGGCAAGATCGGCACACGCTTCTATCGCCAGGCGCTGTTCACCCCCGGCACGTCGCTGATCCAGCCGTCGGCGCTGGTCAAGGGCCTGGCCGACTGCCTGCCGGCCAACGTCACGCTGTACGAGAATACGGCCATCACCGACGTCGAGTACGGCGACAAGACCGTCCTCAAGCACGCCGGCGGTTCGATCACGGCCGACAAAGTCATCCTGACCAACAATGCCTTCGGCATGAGCTTCGGTTTCCTCAAGGGCCGCATGCTGCCGGTGTTCACCTACGCCAGCCTGACCCGCCCGCTGGACGAGGCCGAGCAGGCCCGCCTCGGCGGCGCGCCGTACTGGGGCGTGATCCCCGCCGACCCGTTCGGCACCACCGTGCGCCGTACCCCGGACAACCGCATCCTGATTCGCAACAGCTTCAGCTTCAACCCTGACGGCCGTGCCAAGCAGAAGTACCTGGATCGCTTCGGCCCGCGCCACCGCGACGCCTTCGAACGACGCTTCCCGATGCTGGCCGGGCTGCCGTTCGAATACACCTGGGGCGGTGCGCTGGCGATGTCGCGCAACCACCAGGGCTTCTTCGGCGAGTTGCGGCGCAACGTGTACGGCGCGCTGTGCTGCAACGGGCTGGGCGTCACCCGTGGCACCGCCACCGGCAAGTTGATGGCCGATTGGCTGGCGGGGCAGCAATCGGACTTGATCGATTTCGTCCTGCGCGCCGCAGGCCCCAGCGCCAACCCGCCACGCCCACTGGTGGGTGTGGGCGTGAACCTCAACCTCAAGTGGGGCCAGTACCGCGCCGGCCTGGAAGGCTGAGCGTCGAGCGCGGCCATGGCCACGACCTTTGCAGGCCGGTCCATGCGGGCCGGCCGCAACGGCAAGAGGCCTACGAGCCCTGCGGCCTGACGTGCCAGGCCTTGTACCACACACATTCAAAAAGCAACTTCAGGTATAAGAATGACAAGCTTGAACGTATCGATTGAAGACGTACCCATCAACCGCTTCCACCAACTGCTGACGGCGCGCTCGGGCGGTGGCTCGTTCGTCGACGGTTACGTGCTGAGCATCATCGGCGTGGCCATGGCGCAGATGGCGGTCGGGTTGGGCCTGAGCAACTTCTGGCAGGGCATGATCGCCGCTTCGGCGCTGATAGGTATCTTCTTCGGCGGCTTCGTCGGCGGTTGGTTGACCGACCGTTTCGGCCGCAAGCGCGTGTTCTTCGTCGGTCCGATCCTGTTCATTCTGTCTTCGGTGGCGCAGTTCTGGGTCGAGTCGGCCCTGGCGCTGTTCCTCCTGCGCCTGGTCATCGGCATCGCGGTGGGCATCGAGTATCCGGTGGCGACTTCGCTGCTGGTCGAGTTCCTGCCCAAGAAGAACCGCGGCCCGCGCCTGGCGACGCTGACCGTGCTGTGGTTCGCGGGGGCCGCCGTGGCCTACATGGTGGGCGAAGCGCTGCTCAAATTCGGTGGCGATGACGCATGGCGCCTGGTGCTGGCCAGTGCCGCCGTGGTGGGCGCCGTGCTGTTCGTGTTGCGCATGGGCACCCCGGAGTCGCCGCGCTGGCTGCTCAGCAAGGGTCGCGACGCCGAGGCCGAGCAGGTGATCCAGCAGGTGTACGGCAAGGACTTTTCCCTGCGCAACCTGCCCGAAGAGCCTAAGACCCGCACGCTGTCGTTCCTCAGCCTGCTGCACTCGGGCTATGGCAAACGCATGCTGTTCGTGACCATGTTCTGGACCTGCTCGGTGATCCCCGTGTTCGCCGTGTATGCCTTCGCCCCCAAGGTGCTGGGCGCGCTCAACCTCAAGGGCGACTGGGCGTCGATCGGCTCGGTGGCCATCACCTGCCTGTTCGTGGTCGGCTGCATCGTCGCCACGCGCCTGCTCAACACCCTCGGGCGGCGCACCACACTACTGCACAGCTTTTTCTGGTCGGGGCTGGCGCTGCTGGGCCTGGGCGCTTTCAGCAGCGGTTCGGAAATGCTCATCCTGGCGTTGTTCGGTGCCTACGCGCTGTTCATCGGCGGCGCCCAAGTGCTGCAACTGGTCTACCCCAACGAACTGTTCCCCACGGAAATCCGCGCGGGCGCCGTAGGCGTCGGCACTTCGATGTCGCGCATCGGCGCGGCGGTCGGCACCTGGCTGGTGCCCATGGCCCTGGACACCTATGGCATCGGCGCAACCATGTATGCCGCGGCGGCGGTGACCTTCGTAGGCCTGGCGTTCTCGTTCTTCCTGGCCCCGGAAACCCGCTCGATGAACCTGCAACAGGCCGCCTCGCTGGCCTGACGACAACCACCCCGGGTCGCGGCATCGGTGTGCCGCGACCTTCATTGCATTGAACACACCCCTGGAGAATCCATCGTGAAATTCGAAGGCATCTATACCCCGGCCATCACCCCACTGACCGCTGACGGCGCCATCGACAAGGCGGCCTTCGCCGAGGTGCTCGAGTACCTGGTCGAGTCGAAGATCCATGGCGTGATCATCGGCGGTTCCACGGGCGAGTACTACGCCCACACCCTGCAAGAGCGCATCGACCTGGCCGCCCAGGCCAAGGACGTGCTCAACGGCCGCCTGCCGCTGATCGTCGGTACGGGCGGCATCCGCACCGAAGACGCGGTGGCCTTCGCCGAACACGCTCGCGAAATCAAAGCCGACGCGCTGCTGGTCGGCACCCCGCCGTACGCGCTGCCGACCCAGCAGGAAATCGCCCTGCACGTCAAAGCGGTCGACGCCGCCGCCGATCTGCCGATCATGCTCTACAACTACCCCGGCCGCATGAGCGTGAGCATGGGCGAGGAATTCTTCGACGCCGTGAGCGATGTGAAGAACATCGTCGCGATCAAGGAAAGCTCCGGTGACATGGCGCAGCTGCACCGCTTGGCCATCCACCGCCCGCACATCCAACTGTCCTGCGGCTGGGACGACCAGGCCCTGGAATTCTTCGCCTGGGGCGCCAAGAGCTGGGTCTGCGCCGGCTCCAACTTCATTCCGCGCGAGCATGTGGCGCTGTACGAGGCCTGCGTGATCGAGAAGGACTTCGACAAGGGCCGCAAGATCATGGCCGCCATGATGCCGCTGATGGACTTCCTCGAAGGTGGCAAGTTCGTCCAGTCGATCAAGCACGGCGTGGCCCTCAACGGCCTGAAGACCGGTGGCCTGCGCAAGCCGCTGTACGACCTCGACGACGCCGAGAAAGAGACCCTCAAGGGCGTGGTCGGCGAACTGAAAGCCACCATCGCCGCCATCAAATAAGGAGGCTCGAACATGACCGAATTGCTCAGCAAGGATCAATACGCGGCCATCGCCGCCGACCTGCAACTGCGCACCCAGGCGTTCATCGACGGTGAATTCCGCGATGCCGTCTCCGGCCGCACCTTCGTCACCACCAATCCGGCCACCGGCCAGCAGCTGGCCGAAATCGCCGCCTGCGACGTGCAGGACGTCGACCTCGCCGTGGCCGCGGCCAAACGCGTGTTCGAGGCCGGCACCTGGTCGAAGATGCAGCCCAACGACCGCAAGCACGTGTTGCAGAAGTTCGCCCAGTTGCTCGAAGACCACGCCCACGAACTGGCCGTGCTCGAAGCGCTGGACAGCGGCAAGCCGGTCAGCGAGTGCCAGAACGTCGACGTGCCGGAAACCATCCACACGATTCGCTGGCACGCCGAGCTGATCGACAAGATCTACGACGCCACCGCGCCCACCGGCAACGCCGCCGTGACCATGGTCGTGCGCGAAGCCATCGGCGTGGTCGGCCTGGTCCTGCCGTGGAACTTCCCGCTGCTGATGCTGGCCTGGAAGATCGCCCCGTCGCTGGCCGCCGGTTGCTCGATCGTGGTCAAACCGGCCAAGGAAACCACCTTGAGCGCGCTACGCGTGGTCGAACTGGCCCATGAAGCCGGCATTCCGCCGGGCGTGTTCAACCTGGTGCCCGGCGGTGGTCGCGAAGTGGGCGAGGCCATCGGCCGGCACATGGACATCCCGATGGTGAGCTTCACCGGCTCCACCGACACCGGGCGCCTGTTCCTCAAATATGCGGCCGAGTCGAACCTCAAGCGCATCGTCCTGGAGCTGGGGGGCAAGAACCCTGCGGTGGTGATGAACGACTGCGAAGACCTCAACGAAGTCGCCGAATTCGTCACCGCCGGCGCATTCTGGAACATGGGCGAGAACTGCTCGGCTTCTTCGCGGCTGATCGTGCACAAGGACGTGAAGGACGAGCTGCTGCGCCTGATGGGCGAGCACTTGAAGGACTGGAAGCTGGGCGACCCGCTGGACCCGGACAACCGCCTCGGTGCGATGGTCAGCAAGTCGCACTTCGAGAAGGTCAAGTCGTACCTGGACTACGCCGCCGAGCACAAGCTTAACGTGGTGCAGGGCGGGCAGACCGAAGAGGGCCTGCGCGTGCAGCCGACCATCGTCGATGGCGTGACCCGCGACAGCAAACTGTTCGTCGAGGAAATCTTCGGGCCGGTGTTGAGCGTGACCAGCTTCGAAACCATCGACGAAGCCATCGAGCTGGCCAACGACACGGTCTACGGCCTGGCGGCCTCGGCCTATACCGGCAGCCTGCGCAACGCGCTGCGCCTGTCGCGCGAGATCCGCGCCGGCGTGGTGACGGTGAACTGCTTCGGCGAGGGCGACGTGAGCACGCCGTTCGGCGGCTATAAAGAGTCGGGCTTCGGCGGGCGCGACAAGTCGATCTGGGCGCATGACCAGTACACGGAGCTCAAGACCATCTGGATCAATGCGTCGTAACCAAGCACTACCGGTGCGACTCTGACGGGTCAGGCACCCGCTCGCGGCCCCCGCTTCCACGCAAAGCGGGGGCCGCGTTTTTTCTGCGCATGGGCGCTTGTCAGAAACTCACCGACGCCGAAACCCGTGCCGTACGCGGCGCGCCTTGGAACAGGTAGTCGTCGCCCAGATAATCCCCCACATCGCGCCAATAGCGCTTGTCGAACAGGTTGTCGACGGTCAGGCGCAGCACGGTGTCGTAGCCGCCGATGCGCGTGCTGTAGCGGCTGCCCACATCGAAGACCGTATACCCGCCCACCGACACCTCGCCCAGACGATCCGCATACTTGCTGGCGCTATAGCGTGCACCGCCCAGCAAAGCCAGGCCCGGCACCGGCAAGCTGTAGTCGGCGTACAGCGCCGCGCGCAGGTTGGGTACGTTCAACGCCTGATGGCCTTCGTACTCGGCACTGCCGCTGCCGCTGACCCGTGCGCGGATGGCAGCGACGCTGGCCTGGAGTTGCAAGCGCGAAGTGGCCTGGCCGTTGGCGCCCAGTTCCAGGCCGGTGTTCTTCTGCTGGCCCTGCTGCACGTAGGTGAACCGGCCGTCGCCGTCCGGGCGGCTGTATTGGTAGGCCTGGCGCAGTTGGAACAACGCGGCGGTGAAGCTCATGCCACGCCAGTCCTGCTTGGCGCCGATCTCGTACTGGTGCGAAAGGGTGGGGGCGAGGATTTGCGAGGCATTGCTGGCGAACCACGGTGCCGTCCCCCCTGCGGAGAGGCCTTTGCCATAGCTGACATAGAAGGTGGTGTCGGGTGCCGGCTTGTACAACACGGCGGCGTTGGGCAACAGTTCGTAGCGCTGGGTGTGCCGGCCCGCAGCGCCGCTTTCGTCCCAGGTGCGCTCGTCGAGGCGCACCCCGCGTGCGCCGAGCACGGTTTGCCAGTGTTCGTCGAAACTCAGCGTGTCATTGAAGAATACGCCGTACTGGCGGCTGTCCAGACGTCGCTCGCTGTCTTGCAGCGCCATAGTGGAAGCGGGCCAGAACGGCGCGTCTTGGCCGATGTTGCCGCTGCCGACGAATTCATTGTAGGTGGGCCGCTGGTCGAGGGTGCGTCGCTGGGCGCTGGTGCCCAGGGTCAGGTTGTGGTCCATGCCCAATGCCTTGAAGCGGCCATTGAGAGTGGCCTGCGCCTCGACCACGCGGCGCGTGTCGTCGGGGCTGCGGAAATCGTAGATGTCGTAGTCGCCTTCGGGGCTGAAGTGGTTGGGCAGCGCTTGCTCGGCGCAGCTCGCCGCGCCATAGCAACCCCAGGCGAAGGCGCTGTAGTCGTCGATCACCACTTCGCTGCGCGAGGCGCTCAGGGTACCGGTCCAGGCGTCGTCGAAGCGGTACTCGAAGCGTCCGCCCAGGTTCAGCGCATCGCTTTTGACCGGCTTGGCCCAGTCCTGGTAAGCCAGGCGATCGCTCGGATCGACGCCGTGGGGCAGGGCGCTGCCGCCGAGCAACTGATAGCCCGGCACCGAACGCTGCTCACGCTGCTGGTATTCGGCGTCCAGCTGCAAGGTGGCGTCGGGGCCGATGTTCCAGTCGAACGCCAGCGAGGCGAAGTCGCGCTGGCCGTCGGCATGGTCGACGTAGCTGCGGATGTCCTCGTGGGCCAGGTTGGCGCGCAGGCCGAACTGCCGCTCGCTGCCGAACCAGCCGCCCAGGTCCGTGGCCAGGTAACGCTCGCCCTGTTCGTTGCTCGACACGGTGACGCTGCGCACGTCCTCCGGGCGCTTGCTGACGTAGTTGATCAACCCGCCGGGTGCGGACACGCCGCTGTACAGGCCGGACAGCCCCTTGAGCAACTCGACCTGCTGTTTGTTTTCCAGAGCGACGTTCTGCTCGCCGGCAAGCGTCTGGCCGTTGAGACGGTAGCTGTTGGCGGCATTGAGGGTGAAGCCGCGCACGTTGAAGTTCTCGTAATAGCCGATGGGCGCGTAGCTCTCGCCGACCGAGGCATCGCTGTGCAGCACTTCGCTGAGCTGGCGCACCTGGCGGTCTTGCAGCAGGGCTTGGGTGAACACGCTGACCGAGGCCGGCGTGTCCAGCAGCGGCGCGGCATGGGGGCCGGTGATCTGTGCTTCGCTGGCCTGGTAGCCCGCTTGCCAGGCCACGTCGGACACTTCCACGGGGGCCAGCAGCACACGTTCTTCGGCCAGTCCGCTGGCGGGCAGGGCCATGCTCAAGGCCAACAGGCTCAACGGCAGGCGAGGGTGGGGCGAAGGCATGCAGGCTCCTAAGGGCGGTCGCGAAGTCGACGCGGCAGGGATGGGTTCGGGCAGGGCATAGCGCAATGCAACTCGATGAGGTCGAAGGGGTGTTCACTGGGGCTGCTTTGCAGCCCATCGCAGCTGACCGGAGCGCCGCGATGGCTCGCTGAGCGGCCTCGATTGCTCAACTGACTGGCATTGGGGCATTGCGCCTTTTTTGCGCGCGACAGCCTACCAGTTGTGGGCGGGCATGGGCATTCCAGTGCAATCAGAGGTAATGACGAACCAGACGCAGGGAAATTCGGCGTGGGGTGTCGGGAGGACGCGTGCGGTGAGTGCCCGTCCAATGGGCCTTCAGGGCGACAGGGCCGGCTGGCGCACCAGCCAGATGAAAGCATGGGCCAGGCGGATCGACGCAGGACGGTGTGAAAACGTGCCGAAAGGCCGCTGCATCCAGCTCAGCCGTTTTCACACTGCGGGCAGGTGCGCGGTCAGTCCTGGTCGGCGCTGGAGCGTTCGTCGTCGTCCTGCTCGACGGCGGGCGTCGGTTCGGCATGGACGGTAACGGTCGGTTCTTCGGGGTTCAGGCTTGGGAAGGGGAAGTTCGGGATTTCATGCATCTCGAGTGTCCTCGCAAGTGGGGTGAACGGACGCCGCAGCATGCCCCAAGCACACCGCAGCTCGCGCAGGATACAGGACTGGGTATGACAGTTCGTAGGAAATCGCCCCGGATCAGGTAGCAGCGACGGCTCGGCATGTCGATGCATTCGCCGTGGGCGCACGGCACGGGCCTATTTGCGCCCCTCGGCCCCCTGCGCCACCTGATCGGTGCGCGCGCACATGATGAAGTCGTTGCGGTGCAGCCCTTTGATCGAATGGCTCCACCAGGTCACCGTCACTTTGCCCCACTCGGTCAACAGGCCCGGGTGATGGCCTTCGGCTTCGGCGATCTCACCCACGGCATTGGTGAAGGCCAAGGCATGCTTGAAGTTCTTGAACAGGAACACCCGCTCCAGCTCCATGTGCCCATCGCGTACCTCGACGTTCCAGTCGGGAATCTCACGGATCAGTTCGGCCAGCTCGTCGTCGCTGACTTTGGGGGCGTCGGCGCTGCAGGCGACGCAGTGGTTCTGGTTCAACGTGGTCATGAAAACGTGTCCTCGAATCGAAGGGGGGCGACAAAAACGTTCAGGCGGCCTTGGGTGCGAATTTAGGCGGGTGCAGGCCCAGTTGGGTCGCCTGCGCGACCATGCCCATGACGTCCTCATGGGCCAGGTCGAACAGGCGCTTGAGGCTCGGCAGCTTGAAGTACACCGGCTGCAGGATATCGATGCGGTAGGGCGTGCGCATCGCCTCGATCGGGTCGAACGGCTGATGCTCGGGCTCGCCCGACAGCGCATACAGGGTTTCCTTGGGCGAAGACAGAATGCCGCCGCCGTACACGCGCGTGCCTTGGGGCGTGTCCAGCAGACCGAATTCGATGGTCATCCAGTACAGCCGCGCCAGGTAGACCCGCTGTTCTTTGCTCGCCGCCAGGCCCAACTTGCCGTAGGCGTGGGTGAATTCGGCGAACCAGGGATTGGTCAGCAGCGGGCAGTGGCCAAAGATCTCATGGAAGATGTCCGGCTCTTGCAGGTAGTCGAGCTCTTCGGGCGTGCGGATGAAGGTGGCGACCGGAAAACGCTTGCTGGCCAGCAGCTCGAAAAAGGTCTGGAAGGGGATCAGGGCCGGCACCCTTGCCACCTGCCAGCCGGTGGTGGCGTCGAGCACCCGGTTGACTTCGCCGAGCTGGGGGATGCGCTCGGTGGGCAAGGCCAGTTGCTCCAGGCCGTCGAAGAAGGCATCGCAGGCGCGCCCTTCGATCACCTTCATTTGCCGCGTGATGAGGGTGTTCCACACCGCGTGTTCTTCTTGCGGGTAGTGGATGAACCCCTGGGCGTCGGGCTCGCGGGCCACGTAATGCGTCTGTTTCATGGCGCTCTCCTGCTGAGGGCTTTTTATTGTTGTGGACTGCACATGGATGCAGTTGTAGCGCACGGCAAGCGGCAAAGGGTGGGGTGCAGAAGTCGACATGGCCGAGCGCAAGGCGATTTTCGTAACGCAGGTTTTACAAATCCAGCCTCGCATTGGAAAATCACCGACTTGAAGCGGCGTGCATCGTCGTTTTTGTCAGGTTTTCTTTACAACTATTTGGCGTCTGCGCTTGGTTTTTCGGCGCCGCGAGAGCGAACATGCGTATCAAAGTGCACTGTCAGAACCGCATCGGCATCCTGCGGGACATCCTCAACCTGCTGGTCGAATACGGCATCAACGTGCTGCGCGGCGAAGTCGGCGGCGACCACGGCAACGCCATCTACCTGCATTGCCCGAACCTGATGAACCTGCAGTTCCAGGCCCTGCGGCCCAAGTTCGAGGCCATCGGCGGGGTCTTCGGGGTCAAGCGCGTCGGCTTGATGCCGAGCGAGCGCCGGCACATGGAGCTCAATGCGCTGCTCGGCGCCTTGGAGTTTCCAGTGCTGTCGATCGACATGGCCGGCTGCATCGTCGCGGCCAACCGCAGCGCCGCGCAGCTGCTCGGCGTACGCGTCGACGAAGTGCCGGGCCTGCCGCTGTCGCGCTACATGGACGATTTCGATCTGCCGGAGCTGGTGCGTTCGAACAAATCGCGCATCAACGGCCTGCGCGTACAGGTCAAAGGCGATGTGTTCCTGGCCGACATCGCGCCGCTGCAATCGGAGCACGACGACAGCGAAGCCCTGGCCGGCGCGGTGCTGACCTTGCACCGCGCCGACCGCATCGGCGAGCGCATCTATAGCGTGCGCAAGCAGGAGCTGCGCGGCTTCGACAGCATCTTCCAGAGTTCGAAATCGATGGCCGCCGTGGTGCGCGAGGCGCGGCGCATGGCGCCGTTGGACGCACCGCTGCTGATCGAGGGCGAGACCGGCACCGGCAAGGAACTGCTGGCCCGTGCCTGCCACCTGGCCAGCCCGCGCGGAGCCTCGCCGCTGATGGCGCTCAACTGCGCCGGTCTGCCCGAGTCCATGGCCGAGACCGAACTGTTCGGCTATGGCCCGGGCGCGTTCGAAGGCGCGCGCGCCGAGGGCAAGCTCGGTCTGCTGGAGCTGACCGCAGGCGGCACGCTGTTTCTCGATGGGGTGGACGAAATGAGCGCACGCTTGCAGGTCAAGCTGCTGCGCTTCCTGCAAGACGGCTGCTTTCGCCGGGTCGGCAGCGACGACGAGGTATACCTCGACGTCAGGGTGATCTGCGCCACGCAAGTGGACCTGTCCGAGCTGTGCGCGCGCGGCGAGTTCCGCCAGGACCTGTACCACCGCCTCAACGTGCTGTCGTTGCACATACCGCCGCTGCGCGAGTGCCTGGACGGGTTGCCGGGGCTGGTCGAACATTTTCTCGATCAGGCCAGTCGGCAGATCGGTTGCGCGTTGCCCAAGGTCGTTCCAGCGGCCATGGACAAGTTGGCCCATTACCAGTGGCCGGGTAATGTACGGCAACTTGAGAACGTCATGTTCCAGGCCGTTTCATTATGTGAAGGCGGCACGGTAAAAGCCGAACATATACGCTTGCCCGATTATGGCGCGCGACAACCATTGGGCGAGTTTTCACTGGAAGGGAGTTTGGCCGATATCATCGGCAGGTTCGAAAAGGCGGTGTTGCAGAACTTATCGGCCGAACATGGCAGTAGCCGTGCATTGGGCAAGCGTCTGGGTGTTTCCCACACCACCATCGCCAACAAGTTGCGTGACCATGGTTTGAACAAAGGCTGAGCCCGAAAGGCCGCCAGGCGGCCTCATGTACAGGCTTGGCGCGGGTGGTCAGCCGTTGGAACAACCGTTGCCCATGACGCGGTATTCGAGCACGTGCCGCTGGCCCTGGGAGTCTTCGTAGGTCATGCGTGCCGGGACCACGGCGCACACGTTGGGTACTTCGCTGACCGACAGCACGTGGGCGATGTCCAGGTGTTGGGCGTAGCTGTAGGCTTCGACCGGGGCTGGCGCAGGGGCGTCCGTATCGTCGGCCATGGCTACGCCAGTGGCGCTGCACAGAAGCATTGCCAATAGATATTTCATGTTCGGATTACCTATCAAGTGGATAGCAAGTTGCACAGTTGGAAGTTGCAAGTCGCAGGGGCTCGCGCAGCGTCGTAACGCTGCGTCGGGCAGGGTGGCTGGAAGTTTCTCGCAATCGACACGGCCTTCGTGGGGGCTGTCGCTGGTGTCAATCTCGATGCCATTGCTGGCGAGAGAAAGTCTAGGCGCGGGGCGGGGGCGGAAACAGCGCGAATCGTGATAAAGAGTGTTCGTCTTTTTACAAGAATGCGCGGGCCAGATGGCTTGCCCATTACCACGTCCCTGGCAGTCGGGCGCAGCGATACAACGCCCAGCACTTCAGATCGCCGCTCGGCAGGATGGGCCGGCGGCGCTACTACCATCGTCGAATGGCCGCGTCCGTTCTGGTACGGTTACAACGGTTCCATACAAAAACAACTATTAAACCGAGGTATCAGAGATGAGTGCGGCTTCACTGTATCCCGTTCGCCCCGACGTAGCGGCCACCACCCTGACCGACGAGGCCACCTACAAGGCCATGTACCAGCAGTCGGTGATCAACCCGGAGGGTTTCTGGCGTGAGCAGGCCCAGCGCCTCGACTGGATCAAGCCCTTCACCAAGGTCAAGCAGACCTCCTTCGACGACCACCATGTCGACATCAAATGGTTCGCCGACGGCACTCTGAACGTTTCCTACAACTGCCTGGACCGCCATCTCGAAGCGCGCGGCGACCAGGTCGCGATCATCTGGGAAGGCGACGACCCCGCCGACCACCGCAACATCACCTACCGCGAGCTGCACGAAGACGTCTGCAAGTTCGCCAACGCCCTACGCGGCCAGGACGTGCACCGCGGTGACGTGGTGACCATCTACATGCCGATGATCCCCGAAGCAGTGGTGGCCATGCTGGCCTGCGCCCGTATCGGCGCGATCCATTCGGTGGTGTTCGGCGGCTTCTCGCCCGAAGCCTTGGCCGGGCGCATCATCGACTGCCGCTCGAAAGTGGTGATCACTGCCGACGAGGGCGTGCGCGGCGGCCGTCGTACGCCGCTCAAGGCCAACGTCGACCTGGCCCTGACCAACCCGGAAACCTCGACCGTACAGAAGATCATCGTCTGCAAGCGCACCGGCGGCGACATCGCCTGGCACCAGCACCGCGACATCTGGTACGAAGACCTGATGAAAGTGGCCTCCAGCCAGTGCCTGCCCAAGGAGATGGGTGCCGAGGAAACCCTGTTCATCCTTTACACCTCCGGCTCCACCGGCAAACCCAAGGGCGTGCAGCACACCACCGGGGGCTACCTGGTCTACGCTGCGCTGACCCATGAGAAGGTCTTCGACTACAAGCCGGGCGAGGTGTACTGGTGCACCGCCGACGTGGGTTGGATCACCGGCCACAGCTACATCGTCTACGGCCCGCTGGCCAACGGCGCCACCACGCTGCTGTTCGAAGGCGTGCCGAACTACCCGGACATCACCCGCGTGTCGAAGATCGTCGACAAGCACAAGGTCAACATCCTCTACACCGCGCCCACCGCCATCCGCGCCATGATGGCCGAAGGCGAGGCCGCCGTGGCCGGCGCCGACGGCTCCAGCCTGCGCTTGCTGGGCTCGGTGGGTGAGCCGATCAACCCGGAGGCCTGGAACTGGTACCACAAGGCCGTTGGCAAGGAGCGCTGCCCGATCGTCGACACCTGGTGGCAGACCGAGACCGGCGGCATCCTCATCAGCCCTCTGCCGGGCGCCACCGCGCTCAAGCCGGGCTCGGCGACCAAACCGTTCTTCGGGGTGGTGCCGGCGCTGGTGGACAACCTCGGCAACCTCATCGAAGGCGCCGCCGAGGGCAACCTGGTGATCCTCGACTCCTGGCCGGGCCAGTCGCGCTCGCTGTATGGCGACCATGACCGTTTCGTCGACACCTATTTCAAGACCTTCCGCGGCATGTACTTCACCGGCGACGGTGCACGGCGCGACGAAGACGGCTACTACTGGATCACCGGTCGCGTCGACGATGTGCTCAACGTCTCCGGCCACCGCATGGGCACCGCCGAGATCGAAAGCGCCATGGTCGCCCACAGCAAAGTGGCCGAGGCTGCGGTGGTCGGTGTGCCGCACGACATCAAAGGGCAGGGTATCTACGTCTACGTCACCCTCAATGCAGGCGAAGAGCCGAGCGAGCAACTGCGCCTGGAACTGAAGAACTGGGTACGCAAGGAGATCGGCCCGATCGCCTCGCCGGATGTCATCCAGTGGGCGCCGGGCCTGCCGAAAACCCGCTCGGGCAAGATCATGCGGCGCATCCTGCGCAAGATCGCCACGGGCGAATACGACGCGCTGGGCGACATTTCCACCCTGGCCGATCCGGGCGTGGTGCAGCACCTGATCGACACGCACAAGTCGATGGGCCGGGCCAGCGCCTGATCGACATGCCCAGGTCTGTGGGCCTGGCCGGCGTCTGATCCGTTTGGCGTCGGCTGTCGGCGCTCTGCTGAACCCCGCCGATGTCTGGCGGGGTTTTCTTTGCGTGGCGTTACTTCGGCGGACACCGCCGTTCGCACGCCGAGCCTGCCCCCGTGCCCGTGCGAGGCATCGCGAAACAGACGCGGCACCTCCATGGAGCAGCGATAGGTTTGGCAGGTAAACACACCCCGCTAGACTTGCCGTATTACCTGGCTTTGCGAATAATAGGTCCGCTTATTGCTAGCCGATGGATGCACGGCCGGCAGGCACTGTAGGAGCGGCCGGCCGGCGCACCGGTTCAGCCGCGATGGGCTGCGAAGCAGCCCTGATTCAGGCGCTGCATGACTCTTGTCGTTTGGCGTGACGGGCATTGGGCCGGCGTTGCCGGTCATCGCGGCTGAAGCCGCTCCTACATGGGTTTTCGAGCATATTTGGCTTCCCCTGTCAACTGCAGCTGCTGCTATTTTGAGCGCATCTGTACGTAGTTGTCGCCTGAACGCAACATCGTCTCTCGCTCTGTCGTTAAAATGCCCCCTGATCGCTCGTGGTCTGCGACTTTGGTCGATGCCCGTGGCTCGCGCTGTACTCATTGGCATGCCCAGTCGTCCTGGGCTGTCGTGCATTGCCTCGTACCGATGGAGTTACTTGATGAAGAAACTTGCCCTGTTCGGCGCCTTGGCGCTGTCCATGATGTCCCTGGTAGCGCACGCCGACGAGAAACCGTTGAAGATCGGCATCGAAGCGGCTTACCCACCGTTCGCCTTCAAGCAGCCCGATGGCAGCATCGCCGGCTTCGACTACGACATCGGCAACGCCCTGTGCGCGCAGATGAAGGCCAAATGCACCTGGGTCGAGCAAGAGTTCGACGGCCTGATCCCAGCGCTCAAGGTGCGCAAGATCGACGCGATCCTGTCGTCCATGTCCATCACCGACGATCGTAAGCAATCGGTCGATTTCACCAAACGCTACTACCTGACCCCGGCCCGCCTGGCCATGAAAGAGGGCACCACCGTCAGCGACAGCCTGGCCGAGCTCAAGGGCAAGAAGATCGGCGTGCAGCGCGGCTCGATCCACGACCGCTTCGCCAAGGAAGTGCTGGCGCCCAAAGGGGCCACCATCGTGCCCTACGGCACCCAGAACGAAATCTACCTGGACATCGGCGCCGGTCGCCTCGACGGCACCGTGGCCGATGCCACCCTGCTCGAAGACGGCTTCCTGAAAACCGACGCCGGCAAGGGCTACGCCTTCGTCGGTCCGTCCTTCACCGACGTGAAATACTTCGGCGATGGTGTCGGTATCGCCGTACGCAAGGGCGACGACGCCAACCGCGAGCGCATCAATGCCGCCATCGACGCCATCCGCGCCAACGGCGAGTACAAGAAGATCCAGGACAAGTACTTCAACTTCGACATCTACGGTCCAGACGCCCAGTAATCAAAAAGGGCGTCGCCCGTGCAATGGTGCAAACAGCAGAAGGTCTGTGGTTTGCACCATTTTTCTTTTCTAAGCCGTGAGGAATTCCAAACATGTTGAAAGGCTACGGGGCGGTCATCCTCGACGGTGCCTGGCTGACGTTGCAGCTGGCCCTGTCGTCGATGGCCCTGGCCATCGTGCTCGGCTTGATCGGCGTGGCGTTGCGCCTGTCGCCGGTGCGCTGGCTGGCCTGGCTCGGCGACCTGTACGCCACGGTGGTCCGCGGTATCCCCGACCTGGTGCTGATCCTGCTGATCTTCTATGGCGGTCAGGACATCATCAACCGGGTCGCGCCGCTGGTAGGGTATGACGACTACATCGACCTCAACCCCATGGCCGCCGGTATCGGCACCCTGGGCTTCATTTTCGGTGCCTACCTGTCGGAAACCTTCCGTGGTGCGTTTCTCGGCATTCCCAAGGGTCAGGCCGAAGCGGGCGTGGCCTATGGCATGAGCAACCGCCAGGTGTTCTTCCGCATCATGGTGCCGCAGATGATCCGCCTGGCGATTCCGGGGTTCACCAACAACTGGCTGGTGCTGACCAAGGCCACCGCGCTGATTTCCGTGGTCGGTCTGCAAGACATGATGTTCAAGGCCAAGCAGGCGGCCGACGCCACCCGCGAACCCTTCACCTTCTTCCTCGCGGTGGCGGCGATGTACCTGGTGCTGACCAGTGTCTCGCTGCTGGCGCTCAAGTACCTCGAACGGCGCTACTCGGTGGGCGTCAAAGTGGTGGAACTATGATCTTCAACTACTCGGTCATCGGGCAGGCGCTGCCGCTGTACCTCGATGGCCTGCTGACCACCTTGCAATTGCTGGCGATCTCGCTGTTCTTCGGTCTGCTGGCGGCGATTCCGCTGGGCCTGATGCGCTGTTCCAAACAGCCTGCGGTCAACTTCGTCGCCTGGCTCTACACCTACGTGATCCGTGGCACGCCGATGCTGGTGCAGCTGTTCCTGATCTACTACGGGCTGGCGCAGTTCGAAGCGGTGCGCGAAAGCCTGTTCTGGCCCTGGCTGTCGAGCGCGACCTTCTGCGCCTGCCTGGCGTTCGCCATCAACACCAGCGCCTACACCGCCGAGATCATCGCCGGCAGCCTCAAGGCCACGCCCCATGGCGAGATCGAGGCGGCCAAGGCCATGGGCATGTCGACCCTGAAGATGTACCGCCGCATCCTCTTGCCCTCGGCGCTGCGCCGGGCGCTGCCGCAGTACAGCAACGAAGTGATCATGATGCTGCAGACCACCAGCCTGGCGTCGATCGTCACCCTGATCGACATCACCGGCGCGGCGCGCACCGTCAATGCCCAGTACTACCTGCCTTTCGAGGCCTACATCACGGCGGGGGTGTTCTACCTGTGCCTGACCTTCATCCTGGTACGCCTGTTCAAGCTGGCCGAGCGCCGCTGGCTCAGCTACCTGGCGCCGCGCAAGCACTGAACGCTCTGTGAGAACCGACAGCATGTACAAACTTCAAGTCCAAGACCTGCACAAGCGCTACGGCAGCCATGAAGTGCTCAAAGGCGTGTCCCTGGCCGCCAAGGCTGGCGATGTGATCAGCATCATCGGCTCCAGTGGTTCGGGCAAATCCACCTTCCTGCGTTGCATCAACCTGCTCGAGCAACCCCACGCCGGGCAGATCCTGCTCAACGACGAAGCGCTCAAGCTGGTACCGGGCAAGGACGGCGCACTGCGCGCCGCCGATGCCAAGCAGCTGCAACGCCTGCGTTCGCGCCTGTCGATGGTGTTCCAGCACTTCAACCTGTGGGCGCACATGACCGCGCTGGAGAACGTCATCGAGGCGCCGGTGCACGTGCTGGGCGTGAACAAGAAGCAAGCGCTGGAGAAAGCCGAGTACTACCTGAACAAGGTCGGCGTCTCGCACCGCAAGGACGCCTTCCCCGGGCACATGTCCGGTGGCGAGCAGCAGCGCGTGGCCATCGCCCGAGCCCTGGCGGTGGAGCCCGAAGTGATGCTGTTCGACGAGCCCACTTCGGCGCTCGATCCGGAGTTGGTGGGCGATGTGCTCAAGGTGATGCAAGGCCTGGCCCAGGAAGGTCGCACCATGGTCGTGGTGACGCATGAAATGGGCTTTGCCCGTGAGGTGTCCAACCAACTGCTGTTCCTGCACAAGGGCCTGGTGGAGGAGGCCGGTCATCCGCGCGAAGTGCTGGCCAATCCGCAGTCGGAACGGCTCAAGCAGTTCCTTTCCGGCAGCTTGAAGTAAGGGCTACGGATTTGCACCAGAATAGGGCATCCTGCGCAGCGCCTTTGGGCTACCCTTGGCGCCTCAGACTCGACCGACTTCAGGTTTCGGACCGCACCCTATGACCACCCAGCGTATCGGTTTTCTCATCTGGCCCAGCACCCGGCCGCTGACCTTGGCCCTGGCCGAGGAGGTGTTGCAGGTCGCCCAGCGGGTGCATCCGGAGGTGAGCTACGAATTGACGTTCGTGCAGGCCGAGGCGACGCCCGAGCAAGCCTGGCGCCTGCCCGGCGAGCCGTGGGGCGCGCGCCTGGAGGGGTGCGACAAGCTGTTCCTGCTGGCCGATGAGCCGCCCCAGGCCATCACCGCTGCGGTGTCCAGCGCGCTCAAGCAACTGGCTCGCGCCGGTTGCACGCTGGGCGGGCTGTCGGCGGGCGTGTATCCGCTGGCCATGCTGGGCCTGCTCGACGGTTACCGCGCGGCGGTGCACTGGCGCTGGCAGGACGATTTCGCCGAGCGCTTCCCCAAGGCGATCGCCACCAGCCACCTGTTCGACTGGGACCGCGACCGCCTGACCGCCTGTGGCGGCATGGCCGTGATCGACCTGCTGCTGGCGATGCTGGCGCGCGACCATGGCGCCGAGCTGGCCGGCGCGGTGTCCGAAGAACTGGTGGTCGAACGCATCCGCGAGGGCGGCGAGCGGCAGCGCATTCCGTTGCAGAATCGCCTGGGTTCCAGCCATCCCAAGCTGACCCAGGCGGTGCTGCTGATGGAGGCCAACATCGAAGAGCCGCTGACCACCGACGAGATCGCTCAGCACGTGTGTGTGTCGCGGCGCCAGCTCGAACGCATCTTCAAGCAGTACCTGAGCCGCGTGCCGAGCCAGTACTACCTCGAATTGCGCTTGAACAAGGCGCGGCAGATGCTCATGCAGACCAGCAAGTCGATCATTCAGATCGGCTTGTCGTGCGGGTTCTCGTCCGGCCCGCATTTCTCCAGCGCCTACCGCAACTTCTTCGGCGCGACCCCGCGCGAAGACCGTAATCAGCGGCGCAACAACAGCCCCTTCGAACTCAGCTCGGCGCCGGTGGAGAAAGGTTTGTAGGCGCGGCCGGTTCGGTGCTCCGAACGGTCGCGATCGCTTGGGCGACGGTTCTGATGCGGGCGATGGGCCCATGTCGGATCTGTGGTGGTTTCACTGGGCCGGCACCGCCGCCCCATTACAAGCGCCGCTCATCCTCTGCCAGGAAAATGCCGTAGCCATTGGGCCAGCACTACTGGCGATCGCCGCAATCGACACACCACGCCAACCACTCCCACAAGACCGTTCACGGAACCGCAACAGGCCGTTACACTGCGCAAATGTGACCGTTCGTGTCGCATCGCCGACAGCCCGGGCCTACTCCGGTGAGGCGCTGTAACAAGTTGTCGCCTGGCCGCAAGGCCGGCCGACGCCCAGTCCTTACAATCCCCAGACGCTCGTCGCCCCCGGCAAGCGTTCCTCCCCAGGAGACTCCGATGTCCGTTGAGCAAGCTCCGGTGCAACGTGCCGATTTCGACCAGGTGATGGTCCCCAACTACGCGCCGGCGGCGTTCATTCCGGTGCGAGGCCTGGGCTCGCGTGTGTGGGACCAGTCCGGTCGCGAGCTGATCGACTTCGCTGGCGGCATCGCGGTCAATGCCCTGGGGCACTGCCACCCGGTGCTGGTCAAGGCCTTGACCGAACAGGCCAACCAGCTCTGGCACGTGTCCAACGTCTTCACCAACGAACCGGCGCTGCGCCTGGCGCACAAACTGGTCGAAGCGACCTTCGCCGACCGCGCGTTCTTCTGCAACTCCGGCGCCGAGGCCAACGAAGCGGCGTTCAAGCTGGCCCGCCGTGTGGCCCATGACCGTTTCGGCCCCGAGAAGCACGAGATCATCGCCACCGTGAACAGCTTCCACGGCCGCACCCTGTTCACCGTCAGCGTCGGTGGCCAGCCCAAGTACTCCGACGGTTTCGGTCCGAAGATCACCGGCATCAGCCACGTCGCCTACAACGACCTGGACGCGCTCAAGGCGCAGATTTCCGACAAGACCTGCGCCGTGGTGATCGAACCGATCCAGGGCGAAAGCGGCGTGGTGCCGGCCGACCAGGCCTACCTCGAAGGCGCCCGTGCCCTGTGCGACCAGCACAATGCCCTGCTGGTCTTCGACGAAGTGCAGACCGGTGTCGGCCGCAGCGGCTCGCTGTATGCCTACCAGCATTTCGGCGTCACCCCCGACATCCTCACCAGCGCCAAGAGCCTGGGCGGCGGCTTCCCCATCGGCGCCATGCTCACCACCAGCGAGCTGGCCAGCCATTTCGCCCCCGGTACCCATGGCACCACCTACGGCGGCAATCCGCTCGGTTGCGCAGTGGCCTGCGCGGTGCTCGACGTGGTCAACACGCCTGAGACCCTGGCCGGCATCCGCGAGCGGCATGCGCGTTTCAAAGCGCGCCTGGAGCTTATCGGCGAGCAGTACGGCCTGTTCAGCAAGGTGCGCGGCGTGGGCCTGCTGATCGGCTGTGTGCTGAGCGAAGCCTGGGCCGGCAAAGCCAAGGCCGTGCTCGATGCCGCCGAGCGAGACGGCGTGATGGTCCTGCAAGCCGGTCCCGACGTGGTGCGCTTCGCTCCGAGCCTGGTGATCGAGCACGCCGACATCGACGAAGGCCTGGACCGTTTCGAGCGTGCCGTGGCACGCCTGACCCAGGTCTGACCCGTCATACCCGGTCGCGCCAAGCAACGCCTGCGTGACCCCGATCGATCCAGCGGCTGCGTGCGCCTCCAGGGCGGCGCGGCCGTTTTTTCCCGTGCCGCCGCGAGCGGCACGTTGCCCTCGAAGGAGTGACACCATGCTGGTAATGCGCCCCGCGCAGATGGCTGATCTGAACGAAGTGCAGCGCATGGCTGCCGACAGCCCCATCGGTGTCACCTCGTTGCCCGACGATGCCGGGCGGCTGGGCGACAAGATCGCCGCTTCGCAAGCCTCGTTCGCTGCCGAAGTCAGCTTCAATGGCGAGGAGCGTTATTTCTTCGTGCTCGAAGACAGCAGCACCGGCCAGTTGGCCGGCTGCTCGGCCATCGTCGCCTCGGCGGGGTACTCCGAGCCGTTCTACAGCTTTCGCAACGAAACCTTCGTGCATGCCTCGCGCGAGCTTAAGATCCACAACAAGATCCACGTGCTGTCGCTGTGCCATGACCTGACCGGCAACAGCCTGCTCAGCAGCTTCTACGTGCAGCCCGAACTCAGTGGCAGCGCCTGGGCCGAACTCAATTCGCGCGGTCGCCTGCTGTTCATGGCCTCGCACCCCGAACGCTTCGCCGAATCGGTGGTGACCGAAATCGTCGGCCACAGCGACGAGCAGGGCGACTCGCCGTTCTGGGACTCGATCGGCCGCAACTTCTTCGCCATCAACTACGCCGAGGCCGAGCGCCTGTGCGGCCTCAAGAGCCGCACCTTCCTCGCCGAGCTGATGCCCAACTACCCGATCTACGTGCCACTGCTGCCCGACCGTGCCCAGGAAGCCATGGGCCAGGTGCACCCGCGGGCGCAGATCACCTTCGACATCCTCATGCGCGAAGGCTTCGAGACCGAGCATTACATCGACATCTTCGACGGCGGCCCGACCTTGCATGCGCGCACCTCGGGCATCCGTTCGATCGCCCAGAGCCGGGTCGAGGCGGTGACCATCGCGCCCACGGCACCGCCCGGTACGCGTGCCTACCTGGTGTGCAATGGCCAGTTGCAGGATTTCCGCGCAGTGGTGCTGGAGCTGGACTGGGCGCCGGGCCAGCCGGTGGCGCTGAGCTTGGAAGCCGCCGATGCCTTGGGTGTGGGCGAGGACGACAACGTGCGCTTGGTCGCCGTCTAAGCCCCGCCGTTCGATTGTCAGGTGCCGGGCGCGACCCGCACACAGTGAGTTTCGCGGCAGGCACAGGCCACCGCCCAAGGAGAAAGCATGATCGTCCGTCCCGTACGCAGCAGCGACTTACCTGCGCTGATCGAGCTGGCCCGCAGCACCGGCAACATCGGCCTGACCACCTTGCCGGCCAACGAAGAGCGACTGGCGCAGCGGGTGACCTGGGCCGAGAAGAGCTTTCGCGGCGAGGCCGAGCGCGGCGATACCGACTACCTGTTCGTGCTGGAAAACGACGATGGGGTGGTCGTCGGCATTTCCGCCATCGCCGGCGCCGTGGGCCTGCGCCGGCCCTGGTACAACTACCGCGTGGGCCTGACGGTCAGCGCCTCGCAAGAGCTGGAGATCTACCGCGAAATCCCGACCCTGTTCCTGGCCAACGACCTCACCGGCAACGCCGAACTGTGCTCGCTGTTCCTGCGCGCCGACCAGCGCAACGGTCTGGGCGGCGGCCTGCTGTCCAAGGCGCGCTTGCTGTTCATCGCCGAGTTCGCCGAGCTGTTCGGCAGGAAGGTGATCGCCGAGATGCGCGGCATGTCCGATGCGACCGGGCGCTCGCCGTTCTGGGAGAGCCTGGGCCGGCACTTCTTCAAGATGGAGTTCAGCCAGGCCGATTACCTGACCGGGGTAGGCAACCGCGCCTTCATCGCCGAGCTGATGCCCAAATTCCCGCTGTACACCTGTTTTCTCTCGGAAGCGGCGCGCGCGGTGATCGGCCGGGTGCACGAAGACACCGAGCCGGCCCTGGCGATGCTCGAACGCGAAGGCTTCACCTATCAGGGCTATGTCGACATCTTCGATGCCGGGCCTGCGGTCGAGTGCGAAACCGCGCGCATCCGCGCCGTGCGCGACAGCCAGACACTGGTGCTGGCGGTCGGCACGCCCGGCGACGACGCTACGCCTTACCTGATCCACAACCGCCAGCGCGAAGACTGCCGTATCACCGCCGCGCCTGCGCGCCTAGCCGCGGGCACCCTGGTGGTCGATCCGCCGACCGCCAAGCGCCTGCGCCTGGGCGCGGGCGACAGCGTGCGTGCGGTGCCGCTGTCGGCCGCGCGGGAGGTGCGCCCATGAGCACGCACTATATCGATGGGCAGTGGCAGGCCGGGCAGGGCGCGCCGCTGCAGTCGCTCGACCCGGTGACCCAGGCGACGTTGTGGCAAGGCCAGGCGGCCACGGCCGAGCAGGTCGAGGCGGCGGTGCAGGCAGCGCGACGCGCTTTCGCCGGCTGGGCCGGACAGGGCCTGGCAGCACGCATCGAGGTACTGCAAGCCTTCGCCGCGCAGCTCAAGGCCAATGCCGACGCCCTGGCCCGTTGCATCGGTGAGGAGACTGGCAAACCCTTGTGGGAAGCCGCCACCGAAGTCACCAGCATGATCAACAAGGTCGCCATTTCGCTGCAGAGCTACCAGGAGCGCACCGGGGAGAAAAGCGGTCCGCTGGGCGACGCGACTGCCGCCTTGCGGCACAAGCCCCATGGCGTGCTGGCGGTGTTCGGGCCGTACAACTTCCCCGGCCACTTGCCCAACGGGCATATCGTGCCGGCGCTGCTGGCCGGCAACTGCGTGGTGTTCAAGCCCAGCGAGCAGACGCCCAAGGTGGCCGAGCTGACGCTGCGCTGCTGGATCGCCGCCGGCTTGCCCGCTGGTGTGCTCAACCTGTTGCAAGGCGCGCGCGACACCGGTGTCGCGCTGGCCGCCAACGAAGGCATCGACGGCTTGCTGTTCACCGGTTCCAGCGGCACCGGTACGGCGCTGCACCAGCAGTTCGCCGGGCGCCCGGAGAAGATTCTGGCGCTGGAAATGGGCGGCAACAATCCGCTCGTGGTGGACGAAGTGGCCGATGTCGATGCGGCGGTCTACACCATCGTGCAGTCGGCCTTTCTTTCCGCCGGCCAGCGCTGCACCTGTGCGCGGCGTCTGCTGGTGCCCCGCGGGGCGTGGGGCGATGGCCTGCTGGCGCGCCTGGTGCAGGTCAGCCGCGCGTTGCGGGTCGATCGCTTCGACGCGCAACCTGCGCCGTTCATGGGCGCAGTGATTTCCCTGGGCGCAGCCGAGGCGCTGCTGGCGGCGCAGGCGCAGCTGCTGGCCAGCGGCGGCGTGTCGTTGCTGAGCATGACCCAGCCGCAGCCGGGCGCCGCCTTGCTCACGCCGGGCATCGTCGACGTCACGGCCTTGCCCGCTGCGCCCGACCAGGAGTTGTTCGGGCCTCTGCTGCAAGTGCTGCGCTACGACGATTTCGAGCAGGCCATGGCCCAGGCCAACGCCACCCGCTATGGCCTGGCCGCGGGGTTGCTGTCCGACTCCCAGGCGCGTTACGAGCAGTTCTGGCTGCACAGCCGCGCCGGCATCGTCAACTGGAACAAGCCGCTGACCGGCGCCGCCAGCAGTGCGCCGTTCGGTGGGGTGGGCGCCAGTGGCAACCACCGCGCCAGCGCCTACTACGCGGCCGATTACTGCGCCTACCCGGTGGCCTCCCTGGAGACCGCCAGCCTGGCCCTGCCGAGCATCCTGACGCCGGGCGTCAGCCTATGAGCCATCGACCTGGAGCTTTGTCATGAACGCCTTCGAAGTCAATTTCGACGGGTTGGTCGGCCCGACCCACAACTATGGCGGGCTGTCGTACGGCAACGTCGCCTCGCAGAACAACAGCCAGCAGGGTTCGAATCCGCGCGAGGCGGCGCGTCAGGGCTTGGCGAAGATGAAGGCCCTGGTCGACCTGGGCTTCCGGCAAGGCGTGCTGGCGCCGCAGGAGCGGCCGGACGTGGCCGGTCTGCGCCGCCTGGGCTTCACCGGCAGCGACGCCGAGGTGATTCGCCAGGCCGCCCGTGAGGCCATGCCCTTGCTGGTCGCCAGTTGCTCGGCCTCGAGCATGTGGGTGGCCAATGCCGCGACCGTCAGCCCCAGCGCCGACACCGCCGATGGCCGCGTGCACTTCACTGCCGCCAACCTCAACTGCAAATACCACCGCAGCATCGAGCACCCCACCACCAGCCGCGTGTTGCAGGCCATGTTCGCCGACCCTCGCCATTTCGCCCACCATCCGGCACTGCCGGCGGTGATGCAGTTCGGCGACGAGGGCGCGGCCAACCACACACGTCTGTGCCGCGAGCATGGCGCAGCCGGAGTGGAGTTCTTCGTGTATGGCCGCAGCGCCTTCGACAACCGTTTGCCGGTGCCGACCAGGTTCCCGGCGCGGCAGACCCTCGAAGCCTCCCAGGCCGTGGCCCGGCTGCACGGCCTGAGCGCCGATGGCGTGGTGTTCGCGCAGCAGAACCCGGCGGTGATCGACCAGGGCGTGTTCCACAACGATGTGATCGCGGTGGGCAATGGTGAGGTGCTGTTCCATCACCAGGACGCTTTCCTCGACAGCGACGCCGTGCTGGCCGAGCTGCAAACCAAGCTCGCCGCCAAGGGCGGGCGCTTGCAGGCCATCGGCGTGCCGCGCGCGCTGGTGTCGGTCGAGGATGCGGTGCGCTCCTACCTGTTCAACAGCCAGTTGCTCAGCCGCGCCGACGGCTCGATGCTGCTGGTGGTGCCCGAGGAATGCCGCAACCACCCGCGCGTGTGGAGCTACCTGCAAGGCCTGACCACCCAAGGCGGACCGGTGCGCGAGGTCAAGGCCTTCGACCTCAAGCAGAGCATGCAGAACGGCGGTGGCCCGGCCTGTCTACGGCTGCGCGTGGCGCTGAACACGGCCGAGCTGGCGGCGGTGAACCCTGGGGTCATCCTTGACGACGCGCTGCATGCCACGTTGTTGCAATGGGTCGAGCGGCATTATCGTGATCGCCTGACCGACGCGGACCTTGCCGACCCGCAACTGCTCGACGAGTCGCGCACCGCCCTCGACGAGCTGACCCGGATTCTAAAGTTGGGCGCGGTCTATCCGTTCCAACGCCAACCCTGAAAGAGAGAACCTGTAATGTCCGAAGCCTTGAGCCTGTTGCTGGAAGATGACGACGGCACCCAACTGCAAACCTCCTGCACTCGCTTTGCCGTGCTCTGGCAAGGCAAGGAAGTGTGGATTCAGCAGGACGGCCGCGGCCAGCTGCTGATCGGTGTCGACGTCGCCGAGGGCGACAGCGAGTACGCCAACCTGCTGCTGCGGCCGATGGCCACCAACCTGGTCAGCCTGCAACTGGAAATGGAAGCGGCCGAACTCGACGAAGACGACGACCACGTGCACGGCCCCGACTGCGGCCATCACCACTAAAGGACGCGCGCCATGCTCTCGCTCGGCAAACTGCTTGAACTGACCTTGGCCGGGCGTGAGCCGGCCGACAAGACCCAAGTGACCGTCGAGGGCGTGCGCCTGCGTTGGCTCGGCGAAGGCGCGCTCGAAGTGCGTCCTCCCCAAGCCTTGGACAATGGCTTGGACCTACTGCTGTCGGCAGGCATCCATGGCAACGAAACCGCCCCCATCGAACTGCTCGACGCGCTGATCGCCGGCATCGCCGGCGCTACCCTCACACCGCGCGCCCGCGTGCTGTTCCTGTTCGGCAATCCGCCGGCGATCCGTCGGGGCGAGCGCTACCTGGAGCAGGACATCAACCGTCTGTTCAACGGTCGGCATGCCGCCGCCAGCGGCGCCGAAGCCTTGCGCGCAGCGGAGCTCGAGCAGTTCGCCCGGGTGTTCTTCAGCCTGCCGGGGCGCACCCGGCTGCACTACGACCTGCACACGGCCATCCGCGGTTCGAAGATCGAGCAATTCGCCCTGTACCCGTTCAAAGAGGGCCGACGGCACTCTCGCCGCCAACTGGCCCGGCTACACGCCGCCGGCGTGGAGGCGGTGCTGTTGCAGCGCAAGCCGTCGACCACGTTCAGCGCCTTCACCTACGAGCGGCTCGACGCCGAAGCCTTCACCCTGGAACTGGGCAAGGCCAGGCCGTTCGGGCATAACGGCCTGGTCAACCTCGACCGCTTGCGCCAGCGGCTGTGGCAGCTCATAGAGGGCAGCGAGCCGTCGCTGGACGCTGAACTACAAGGCTTGCAGCTGTTCGGCGTGGCCCGCGAGATCATCAAGCACAGCGAGCATTTCCGCCTGCACCTGCCCGACGACATCGCGAACTTCGCCGAGCTGGAGCCCGGCTATCTGCTGGCCGAAGACCTGGCGCAGACACGCTGGGTGGTGGAGGAGCAGGGCGCGCGCATCATCTTTCCCAACCCCCATGTGAAGAACGGCCTGCGCGCCGGCTTGCTCATCGTGCCTGAGGCGGGGAACGAGCTCGAATAGCGTGCCATCGTGCGGCCTTGGCCGCTGTGTGCGGCGAAGCGGGCCGCCGCAGCGGCTGGATGAAAACCTTTTAACGGGCCTGTCGACCTCTTTTCCCACAAGCTGTGTCGTCAACGGGCTTGCCAGTGGCGAGAAGCTGCATTTAGCATCCGGGCCAGTCGTTTTTGTCCGCATCCACTTCGAAAGCCGTGTCTGCGACGCTTCCTAACGCATAAAACACACTGCACCGAGCTTGCAGGACCGATATAATGCGGCCCTTTGCCGTCGTTTCGTCGACGCGTTTGCCCCCAAGTGGGCCGCCGTTTCCGTGGAAGAACCTATGAAAAGCGCAGAAATCCGTGAAGCCTTCCTTCGCTTCTTCGAAGAGCAGGGCCACACCCGAGTTGCCTCCAGCTCGTTGATCCCGGGCAATGACCCCACCTTGCTGTTCACCAACGCCGGCATGAACCAGTTCAAGGATTGCTTCCTCGGCCAGGAAAAGCGCGCCTACACCCGTGCAGTCAGCAGTCAGAAATGCGTGCGTGCCGGCGGCAAGCACAACGACCTGGAGAACGTCGGCTACACCGCGCGCCACCACACCTTCTTCGAGATGCTCGGCAACTTCAGCTTCGGTGACTATTTCAAGCGCGACGCCATCACCTTCGCCTGGACCTTCCTGACCTCGCCGCAGTGGCTGAACCTGCCCAAGGACAAGCTCTGGGTCACCGTCTACGCCACCGACGACGAAGCCTACGACATCTGGACCAAGGAAGTCGGCGTGCCGGCCGAACGCATGGTGCGCATCGGTGACAACAAGGGCGCGCCCTACGCCTCCGACAACTTCTGGACCATGGGCGACACCGGCCCGTGCGGTCCGTGCACCGAGATCTTCTACGACCACGGCGCCGACATCTGGGGCGGCCCACCCGGCTCGCCGGAGGAAGACGGCGACCGCTACATCGAGATCTGGAACAACGTCTTCATGCAGTTCAACCGCACCGCCGACGGCGTGCTGCACCCGCTGCCGGCGCCGTCGGTGGACACCGGCATGGGCCTGGAGCGGATCAGCGCCGTGCTGCAGCACGTGCACTCGAACTACGAGATCGACCTGTTCCAGAGCCTGCTCGACGCTTCGGCCAAGGCCATCGGCTGCGACAACCAGGCCCAGGCTTCGCTCAAGGTGGTGGCCGACCACATCCGCTCCTGCGGCTTCCTCATCGCTGATGGCGTGCTGCCGTCCAACGAAGGCCGCGGCTACGTGCTGCGCCGCATCGTGCGCCGCGCCTGCCGTCACGGCAACAAGCTGGGCGCCAAGGGCAGCTTCTTCTACCAGATCGTCGCGGCCCTGGTGGCCGAGATGGGCGAGGCTTTCCCAGAGCTCAAGAGCCAGCAGGCGCACATCGAGCGCGTGCTCAAGGCCGAGGAAGAGCAGTTCGCCAAGACCCTGGAGCAAGGCCTGCGCATTCTCGAGCAGGACCTGGCGCAGCTCGACGGCAAGGTCGTGCCGGGCGACGTGGTGTTCAAGCTGTACGACACCTACGGTTTCCCCATGGACCTGACCGCCGACATCGCCCGCGAGCGCGAGTTGACCATCGACGAAGCCGGCTTCGAGCGGGAAATGAACGCCCAGCGCGAGCGCGCCCGTTCCGCCAGCGCCTTCGGCATGGACTACAACAGCCTGGTCAAGGTCGACACGCCCACCGAGTTTCTCGGCTATGCCGCCACCGAAGGCGAGGCCCAGGTCGTGGCCCTGTACCGCGACGGTCTGGCGGTCGAGCACCTGGCCGAAGGGCACGAGGGTGTGGTCATCCTCGACCGCACGCCGTTCTACGGCGAGTCCGGCGGGCAGATCGGCGACGTCGGCGTGATCGAAGTCGACGGGGCGCGTTTCGAAGTGCAAGACACCACCAAGACCGGCGGCGCCTTCCTGCACCACGGCGTAATGACCAGCGGCGCGCTGGAGCGCGGCGCCCAGGTCCAGGCGCGGGTCGAAGCCCAGGTGCAACAGGCCACCTCGCTGAACCACTCCGCCACCCACCTGCTGCACGAAGCGTTGCGCCAGGTGCTCGGCGAGCACGTGCAGCAGAAGGGCTCCTTGGTCGACAGCCAGCGCCTGCGTTTCGACTTCAGCCACTTCGAAGCGGTCAAGCCGGAGCAGATCAAGGCGCTGGAAGACATCGTCAACCGCGAGATCCGCCGCAACACCGAGATTCTCACCGAAGAAACCGACATCGAGACCGCCAAACGCAAAGGCGCCATGGCGCTGTTCGGCGAGAAGTACGGCGAGACCGTGCGCGTGCTGAGCATGGGCGGCGATTTCTCGGTGGAACTGTGCGGTGGCATCCATGCCAAGCGCACCGGTGACATCAGCCTGTTCAAGATCGTCAGCGAGGGCGGCGTGGCTTCGGGCGTGCGCCGTATCGAAGCGGTCACCGGCGCTGCGGCCCTGGCCTACCTGAACGCTGCCGAAGAGCAGGTCAAGGAAGTGGCCCAGCTGGTCAAGGGCAACCGCGACAACCTCATCGACAAGCTGGCGGCGGTGCTCGAGCGCAACCGTCAGCTGGAAAAACAACTGGAGCAGTTGCAGGCCAAGGCCGCCAGCGCCGCAGGGGACGATCTCTCCAGCGCGGCCGTTGAGGTCAAAGGCGCCAAGGTGCTCGCCGCCCGCCTGGATGGGCAGGATGGCAAGGCGCTGCTGGCGCTGGTCGACCAGTTGAAGAACAAGCTCGGCCACGCAGTGATCCTGCTGGGCAGCGAGCATGAAGGCCGGGTCGTGCTGGTAGCCGGCGTGACCAAGGACCTCTCCAGCCAACTCAAGGCTGGCGACCTGATGAAGCAAGCCGCCGCGGCGGTAGGCGGCAAAGGCGGCGGTCGTCCGGACATGGCTCAGGGTGGTGGCGTCGATGTCGCCGCGCTGGACAAGGCCCTGGCCCTGGCCGTGCCGTTCGCCGAGCAGGGACTTTGAGATGCCGCGGGCGGTGAAACGCTGAGCCCGGTCTGCCTGTCCGCTCGGGGAGGCGGCTCGGGCGGCGCTCCGCTCGCCGGCAGGATGGATTGTTTACTGGGGCCCCTCGGGGCTGAGGCACCTTTGAAATGGCGTTGATCGTACAGAAATTTGGCGGCACCTCTGTCGGTTCCATCGAGCGGATCCAGCAGGTTGCCGACAAGGTCAAGAAATTCCGCGAGGCAGGCGATGATCTGGTGGTCGTGCTGTCGGCCATGAGCGGCGAAACCAATCGCCTGATCGAGCTGGCCAAGCAAATCAGCGACAAGCCCGATCCGCGCGAGTTGGACGTGATCGTCTCCACCGGCGAGCAGGTCACCATCGCCCTGCTGGTGATGGCGCTGCTCGAGCGCGGTGTGCCGGCGGTGTCTTACACCGGCAACCAGGTGCGCATCCTCACCGACAGCGCGCACAACAAGGCGCGCATCCTGCAGATCGACGACCAGAAGATCCGCGCCGACCTGCAGGCCGGTCGCGTCGTCGTGGTCGCCGGCTTCCAGGGCGTGGACGAGCACGGCAACATCACCACCCTCGGCCGCGGCGGCTCGGATACCACGGGCGTGGCCCTGGCAGCGGCGCTCAAGGCCGAGGAGTGCCAGATCTACACCGACGTGGACGGCGTCTATACCACCGATCCGCGCGTGGTGCCGCAAGCCCAGCGTCTTGAGAAGATCACCTTCGAGGAGATGCTGGAAATGGCCAGCCTCGGCTCCAAGGTGCTGCAGATCCGTTCGGTGGAGTTCGCCGGCAAGTACAACGTCCCGCTGCGCGTGCTGCACAGCTTCAAGGAGGGTCCGGGTACCCTCATCACCATTGACGAAGAGGAATCCATGGAACAGCCGATCATTTCCGGTATCGCTTTCAACCGCGATGAGGCCAAGCTGACCATTCGCGGCGTTCCGGACACCCCGGGCGTGGCGTTCAAGATCCTCGGCCCGATCAGCGCTTCGAACATTGAAGTAGACATGATCGTGCAGAACGTGGCGCACGATAACACCACCGATTTCACCTTCACCGTGCACCGCAACGAGTACGATCAGGCGCTGTCGGTGCTGCAGAACACGGCCCGCGAGATCGGTGCGCGTGAAGTCATCGGTGACATCAAGATCGCCAAGGTGTCCATCGTAGGCGTCGGCATGCGCTCCCACGCGGGCGTTGCCAGCCGTATGTTCGAAGCGCTGGCCAAGGAGAGCATCAACATCCAGATGATCTCCACCTCCGAGATCAAGGTTTCGGTGGTGCTCGAAGAGAAGTACCTGGAGCTGGCCGTACGTGCGTTGCACACCGCGTTCGAGCTCGACGCGCCCGCGCGCCAGGGCGAGTAACACGCTGTAGGGAAGGGCGCGGCTTGCCGCGCCCTTTCGCGTTTCTGGCGATCGCGCACGTGCCTGTCCTTGCGCATGCGATCGCTTGGGGTCGATGGCCCCACCACTAGACTGTTATCCCTGATGAATTGTTTGAGGAGTAAGTTATGTTGATTCTGACTCGTCGGTGCGCCGAGAGCCTGATCATTGGCGACGGTGAAATCACCGTCACGGTTCTGGGCGTCAAAGGCAATCAGGTGCGCATTGGTGTCAGCGCCCCTAAGGAAGTGGCCGTTCACCGCGAAGAAATCTACCTGCGGATCAAGAAAGAGAAGGACGACGAACCAACCCTTTAATTTTTATCGAGTTTTTTTCAAAAAAAGGTTTGCAAACGGGGAGGGGTCTGGTTAATATACGCCCCGTGTTGCGGTGAGGTGGCCGAGTGGCCGAAGGCGCTCCCCTGCTAAGGGAGTATACCTCACAAGGGTATCGGGGGTTCGAATCCCCCCCTCACCGCCATTATTTCGCGATATAGGTTGTTATCGCCCAAGTAGTTAAGTCGTTGAAATTAAACGAAAAATAGCTTGGCAAACGTTTCAATCGACCTATAATGCGCTGCAAAACACGGACCCATAGCTCAGCTGGATAGAGTACTCGGCTACGAACCGAGCGGTCAGAGGTTCGAATCCTCTTGGGTCCGCCACTTTTGAAGTGGCTTTGTACATCAAGGCAGCTTCATCAGCCAGTGGTAATCTGGTCTAAAACTACCGTCACGGACCCATAGCTCAGCTGGATAGAGTACTCGGCTACGAACCGAGCGGTCAGAGGTTCGAATCCTCTTGGGTCCGCCACTTTTGAAGTGGCTTTGCATATCAAGGCAACTTCAGCAGCCAGTGGTAATCTGGTCTAAAACTACCATCCCGGACCCATAGCTCAGCTGGATAGAGTACTCGGCTACGAACCGAGCGGTCAGAGGTTCGAATCCTCTTGGGTCCGCCATATCTAAGAAGCCCGCTTTTCAAGCGGGCTTTTTGCTGTCTGCGATTCGCGCAATCATGGAAATCTGTTTCCATCCTCTCCTGCACCAGGCCTGCCAGGCCCGGCACCCTAGGCCGCACATAACGCTGCGGCTGTTGTCATAGACTCATCGCGACAACGTTCACCCTGGACAAAAATTTAAGCGAACCAACCGCTTGGGCAGTGTATGATTGCGCCCGTCAGCCCCGCCGGGGCTTGTGGAATACCACCATGGACTTACCCAGTAGTTACTTATCCCTACGCTTGTTCAAGCCTGAACTGACCGATTGATTCCCCCGGCGTGCTCCGCTGCTGGGAGTGGAGTTCGCCTATGACCGAAATCGAAGTAAAGAAGAGCCAAGACAGCCTGCAGGACCGTCTGGCCCAGGTAATCGAGCTGCTGCAGCGTCAGCGTGTCGTCGAAGACCTGACCCATCGCCAGGAAGGTCAGCACCACGACCTGGTGGAAAACCTCGTCCACCGGCAGAACCTCGTCGAGCTGCAACGCAAACTCGATGACCTGCACCCCGCCGACACCGCCTACATCCTCGAAGCCTTGCCGCTGGAAGACCGTCTTTCGGTCTGGCAACTGGTGCGTTCGGACCGCGACGGCGACATCCTCCTCGAAGTCTCCGACGCTGTCCGTGAAACGCTCATCGCCGACATGGACGACCACGAACTGCTGGCCGCCGCCAAGGAGATGGACGCCGACGAACTGGCCGACCTGGCGCCGGAGCTGCCCCGCGACGTCGTCCACGAGCTGATGGAAACCCTCGACGCCCAGCAACGCGAGCGCGTGCGCTCCGCGCTGAGCTACGACGAGGAGCAGATCGGCGCGCTGATGGACTTCGAGATGGTCACCATCCGCGAAGACGTCAGCCTGGAAGTGGTGTTGCGCTACCTGCGCCGCCTCAAGGAACTGCCCAACCACACTGACAAGTTGTTCGTGGTCGACAACGGCGGCATCCTCAAGGGCGTGTTGCCGATCAAGCGCCTGTTGGTCAACGACCCGGAGAAGCAGGTGGCGGAGGTCATGGCGACCGACCCCGTCAGCTTCCGTCCCGAGGAAGATGGCTACGACGCCGCCCAGGCCTTCGAGCGGTACGACCTGGTTTCGGCGCCGGTGGTGGACAAGAGCGATCGCCTGATCGGCCGTCTGACCATCGACGAAATGGTCGACCTGATTCGTGAGGAAAGCGAATCCGAAGTGCTCAACATGGCCGGTTTGCGCGAAGAGGAAGACATCTTCGCATCGGTCTGGCGCTCACTGCGCAACCGCTGGGCATGGCTGGCGATCAACCTGATCACGGCATTTCTGGCGTCGCGGGTGATCGGCCTGTTCGAAGGCTCCATCGAGAAACTGGTCGCCCTGGCGGCGCTCATGCCTATTGTGGCCGGCATTGGGGGCAACTCGGGCAACCAGACCATCACCATGATCGTGCGCGCGATGGCGCTTGATCAGGTAAGCCCCGGCAATACTGTGCGATTGATGCGCAAGGAGTTGGCGGTCGCCTTGATCAATGGTCTGGTATGGGGTGGGGTGATTGGCGCAGTCGCCTATTGGCTGTACGGCAGTTGGTCGCTGGGCGTGGTGATGACCGGCGCCATGACCCTCAACCTGCTGCTCGCGGCATTGATGGGGGTGCTGATCCCCATGACTTTGATGCGCATGGGCAGAGACCCAGCCATGGGTGCCAGCGTGATGATCACTGCCGTCACGGACAGTGGCGGTTTCTTCATCTTCCTTGGATTGGCTACGCTGTTCCTGCTTTGAATGCGCGCATCCAGCGCATTGAAAATGCCAGCGTAAGCGTGGAGATGCGCCTGTTAAGCAATTAGGGCCGCTCAGCGGCCCATCGCGGCTGAAGCTGCTCCAACAGGATCACACCTATTCTGTTGGAGCGGCTTCAGCCGCGATGGGCTGCAAAGCAGCCCCAATCAATAGTGTTTCGGCCTAACTGACTAGCGTGAGCTGGCTCAATGCTGAGCGGCAGCGATCAGGAAGCGTCGGCAGCCATTTCAGCGTCGTGTGCGATCAGTGACACCAGCGCGTTCTGCTGGCGGTGGGAGAGCTGGCGAAAACGTTGTAGCAGCTCGCGCTCATGCAGGGTCAGCTCAGGGCTGTCCATGCGCATACTCAGTTCATCACCCAGAGCACCTTCCTGAATCAAGGTCTGTTCGAGGCGAGCGATGATTTCGGAATTCATACTGCGGTGATGGTTGCGCGACACTTCGGCGATACGCTCACGCATGCCGTCTGGCAAGCGGACGACGAATTTGTCAGCGGTGCGGCTCGAGTAGATAGCCTGTTTCAATGGGCGCATATAAATTAACCGGTTCTTCTGGTTCAGGGGGAGCGGTTCGCAGATGGCCCGCACGGTGAAGGTACGACCGTAATCGAGGCAAAATGTTCAACCGCTGCGGTGACAAGGACCGTATATTGCCTGAGGGTCGTCGGTTCCTTGGCGTCAAATCTGTGACAAATAGTGAGCTGGGTGCAGGCTTTTTGCCAGCACCGATTATCAGAAATGTGTACTGGTTTGAAAAGTGAAAGGCCTGTCACGCATTTTCATCTGAAAAGAATGAGCCCAAGCTCGAGTAACAGGGGTCAGAGACCTGAGTCCCCTGAGCACGCCGTGCGCTCAATAGTCGAGGAGCCTGCCATGACCTGTGTGAACGCTTCGTCAAATGACCGGGGTCGGCTCATCCTACTGGTAGGCCCGTCGGGGGCGGGCAAGGATTCGCTGTTGCAAGCGGCCCGGCCCGCGCTGGAAGCGCAGGGCGTAAGGATCGTCCGGCGTACCATTACCCGTTCCCCGGAGTCGATAGGAGAGGAAGCGTTGGGTGTGTCTGCGCAGACGTTCCAGCACATGCGGGCACAGGGCGAGTTTGCCCTGCACTGGCAGGCCAATGGCTTGTGCTATGGCATCCCGCGCGAAGTGGACGATTGGCTGGCGGCTGGCAATTCGGTCTTGGTCAATGGCTCGCGTGGCCATCTGCAACAAGCGCGCGCGCTGTACCCGGATCTGCTCGCCATCTGCCTCGACGTTGCGCCCGGGGTGTTGCGCGAGCGCTTGCTCGGTCGAGGTCGGGAGCGACCCGAAGAGGTGGAGCAACGGCTGGCGCGCAATGCTCTACTGAGCGGTTCCCTGCCCAAGGATGTGCGGCATCTGGACAATTCAGGCGCGCTCGAGACGGCGGTCGGTGCACTGTTGGCTGTACTGGAGGAAGAGGGCGTCATCACAGCGGGCCGCCCCTCACAGCACGTGTAATCAAAGCTTGCACTCGAGCAGCCTGATTCCTACATGACAAACGGCCGAACGCTGGTTAACATGCACGCCTTCCTTGCCGCTGGCGTCTGCCGACGGCACCAGGGTCTCAGTAGCTCAATTGGATAGAGCATCCCCCTCCTAAGGGGAAGGTTGCAGGTTCAAATCCTGCCTGGGACGCCATCTTATCCACGCCTCCCAACGCTGTAGCGCTGCCTGCCAAAATGTTCATGTGCTGCTGCTTGGACGATGCAAAAACCACGTCCAATATCCCTTCAAATGGCAGGCGTAATAGGGCTACGCAGTGAAAATCTGGCGCCTTACAAAGAACCTGCCAGCTTGGTTTCGAGAACGCCTTTCTTGCCCTGCGCCTCGGGCACCACATGAAGCATGCTGCGGGCGTAGCCAAAGCCCATCTTCACTTCTTGCCAGACATAGACGTTCTTGCCCGGCTGGGTGTCGATCTTCAGCATGGTCAGGTTCTCGGCGTCAGACCCGATCGTATGGGCGCCGGCCGGTACATCCGCGACTAGATAGGTGTGCGCTGCAGTGGCGCCGATCACGCGACCGTCGACCATAACATTCATCTTGATGGCTGCGCCCAGCGTCTCGTTGCGGTAGATGTAGATCCTCGACATGTCAGGCACGCTGGCGAAGCGCTTCATTTCACTGTCGGCTACCGGGTCGCCCATGGGCACCGAAGCGCAACCATGAAGGGCGCCGACCAGGGCAAACATGCCCGCTACCTTTTTCATTGCGATGTCCTATCTGTAGATGGTGGCAAAGTGATGCTGGCCGAGGTTTATACCTTGCCCGTAAGCATCTGCCAATCACCCTCATTCCCGAGCCATGCGCAGCCTCTCGTCAACCGGGCCGGTTATACAATTTTTTCCCATAACTTTGACTCATGCGGCGCGGACTTTTTCTATCAGCACTGAGTTGTGATGTATGGCTAGATATCCGTGTCACCAATCGCAAGCTGTTTGAAACCATGCCGAAGTTGCACAGCTTACATATCGAGCGGCATGCAGCACTGGCTTCGTGTGTTACCGATCCTGAATGCGTTGACCTACGCACTTCGAACGCCATACGACCCCAAAAGGTGCGCATAAAACAACAATAACCCCCCACGTCATCGGTAGCGGCCCGCAATGGCCCGACTGTCCGGAGGATAATAATGAACAGCATCGACCCCGTCACAGCCCTGATCCAACAACGCAAACCCCGCCACGTCTTGCCCCGCGCGCTTTATTTCGACCCCGACGTCTACCGCCTGGACCTCGAGCAGATCTGGCACAAGGACTGGATCTTCGCCGGGCACACCTTCGAAATCCCCAAGGCCGGCCAGTACTTCACCTTGCAGATCGGCGACTATCCGGTGGCCGTGGTGCGTGGCAAGGACGGCGAGGTGCGGGCGTTCCACAATGCCTGCCGCCATCGCGGGGCGAAAGTCTGCGAGCACGCCAGCGGTAAGGTGGCCAAGCTGGTCTGCCCCTATCACAAGTGGACGTTCGAACTTGACGGCAATCTTCTCTACGCGGGCAATATGGGCAGTGAATTCGATCGCGCCAACTACGCATTGAAATCGGTCCACCTGCAGATCGTAGAGACGTACATCTATGTCTGCGTGGCCGAAAAGGCGTCGGATTTTTCGAGTTTCCGCGCCGCTGTGACCCCGTTCATCGCTGCGCACCGGCTCGACGACTGCAAAGTGGCGTTCGAATCGAACTTGATCGAGAAGGGCAACTGGAAGCTGGTGTTCGAAAACAACCGCGAGTGCTACCACTGCGACGGCACGCATCCGGAACTGCTCAATTCCTTCGTCGAAAACCTGTCGGTGGCGGGGGTGGGCGGCGAGGACGATCCGCAGCTGGTGGCGCACTGGGACCGTTGCGAAGCCGCCGGCATGCCCAGCCGCCTGAACATGGACCCGCACGGGCGTTTCCGCATGACGCGCATTCCGCTGTCAGCAGGGGCGGTGAGCTACACCATGGACGGCAAACCCGCGGTCGCCGGCCGCCTGGACGCAAGCGCAGAAGCGGACATCGGTGCGCTGTTGTACTTCAACTATCCCTCTACCTGGAATCACTTCCTGGGCGACCACGCCTTGAGTTTCCGGGTGTTGCCCATCGGTCCCGGGGAAACGCTGGTCACCACCAAATGGCTGGTGCCTGCCTCGGCAGTGGAAGGTGTGGACTACGATCTGGATCGCCTGACCAAAGTCTGGCTGGCCACCAACGATCAGGATCGCCGCCTGGTCGAGGGCACTCAGGCGGGTGTGTCGTCACCTGCGTACGAACCAGGACCGTTCTCCGAAAACGCCGAAAACGGTGTGTGCCAATTCGACGATTGGTATTGCGCGACGATGCTGGACCGTCTCTCCGGGAGGCCGGCGTTCAAGTCGGTGAGTTGAATGCCGCAGTGGCCCAAGGGCGTCGCTGACCTCATCGGGCCGAGGCAGCGAGGTCATGCATGCCCATGCCGCTCGGCAGCGACCGAGCGATCGCATGGCCTTGCAACCACTGCACGATGGCTGTCACGGTGGGCGTGACGTCCCGGCCTCTGGGAATGACCAGGTAGTAGGACTGACGGGGTTTGACCAGCGAAGGCTCGAGCCGCACCAACTCGCCGCTTTCAATCAGGTGATCCACCAACCGCCCCCAGCCCAGGGCGACGCCGTAGCCGCCCACTGCTGCATTGATCACATCGGTGTACAGCGTGCAACGCAAGTTGATGTTCAGCTTGCCTACTGTGGCGCCCAGTTCCTTGAACCAACCCGACCAGGTCAGCCAACCCTCGGAGGTCGAGTCGGATTCCAGCAAGCCCGCCCCTGCCAGCTCCGCCAAGTCGGTAGGGAGCGGGTTGCGTGCCAACCAGGCGCGTGAGCACACCGGAAACACCTCTTCCTCGAACAAGGCGATCGACTGGCCATCGGCCCAGTGACCATGGCCGAAGCGAATCTCCATATCGTAATTGGGCGTTTTCAGATCTCCCGTGAACATCTGCGTGGCCAGGCGCAACCGCACGTGCGGCAGGACGTCGGCCAACTGGCCCAGGCGCGGCATGATGCGCAGTTGCGACACGGGTGCGGTGGAGGCGAGCACCACATCTTCGCGCTCGTGGCCTTCCATCAGCTGATCGAAGCCGCTGGCGATGTTCTGCAACGACCCGGAAACGATGGCGAACAGCGTCTCGCCGGCTTCGGTCAGGTGGATGCGGCGATGGGCGCGTTGAAACAGCTGCAAGCCAAGCGTGTCTTCCAGCGCTTTGATCTGCTTGCTGACCGCAGCCTGGGAAACGCCGAGTTCGTCGCCGGCCAGGGTGAAACTGCGTAATCGCGCAACCGCTTCGAACTGCAGCAACGCCGTCATCGAGGGAATGATGCGTCGGTAGCCTTTGACGGGCTCGAGGTGCTTCATGAAAAGACTCATCCGCAGGTGGGTTGGCTGCCGGCGTTTGCAGCAGGGGCGGTACTGAAGCGCCTTCGCCCGTTTTGGCAATGAGTGTTAACAGTTTTTCCTGATTCGGGCTACAGCGCGGTTGCTTCGGATCGGGCCGCTTCGGGCGAGCTGACTCGGGCCTGGTGCACGCTGCCGCAAGTGAGTGAGGCGTGGAGATGCGAAATGTCCCGTGCTTCTGTGCATGGAACGTCTCCGCCCGAGCCAACCTCCAAGTTCTACGTATAGACGAAGAACACATAAGCGACCCGTCAGCCTCGAGTCCCCTTCGAGACTGATCGCCAGAGGGTCGGAGAGAGGTGATTACGATGAAGATCGGTTGTCTGGCATGGGGCTCGTTGATCTGGAAGCCTGGCGACTTGCAACTCGCCGGCCAATGGCATGCCGACGGACCTGCGGTGCCTGTGGAGTTCTGCCGGGTAGCCGATGGGGGCGAGCTGTCCACCGCCATCTGCCTAGGCGCCACCTGCGTCGATGTGTTGTGGGCCCGGTTGGCGACGTCGTCGCTCGAAGAAGCATGTGCGCAATTGGCGAAACGCGAGGCCATACCTGCCGGTCGCCATGATGGTGTGGGCACCTTGCTGGTGCACCAGGACGACGGTGTCGACGGTCTCAATCGCTGGGCATTGCGCCAGGGTCTAGATGCGGTGATCTGGACCGCGCTGCCGCCGCGCTACCTGAACATCGAGAGCCGTATTCCCACGGCAGTGCAGGCCATCACCTACCTCAACGACCTCGAAGCGAATACCCAGGCCCATGCGCGCGACTATATCCAACAGGTACCGGCGCAGATCGCCACCGGCTATCGCCCGTTGTTCGCGGACAAACTGGGCTGGTGAGGGGCTTGCACCCAGCTCCATGGCCGCATAGCCGTGTCTGCGGCTTACCGGTTGCGCGGCGTATCCAGCGCCGGTGACCAGACGTGATGCCCGCAACGCTCGCAGACGATCTTCTCCTGCGGCTCGTGATACACCCCGAAGCCACAGCTCACGCAGCTGTACAGGCCAGCCACCGGAGGCGATACGTATTCGGCGCGATGCTCGTCCGGCAGGACCGACAGACCCGCCCGCGTATCCTCCAGGTCATAGAAATACAGGCTCAAGTCGCCGTCGGTCTCCAGCAGCCCCAACCGAACCTGGCCCAGGTGCTCGACGCCTTGCTGGCGCAGTTCCATGAACAGCTCGTTCGAAGAAATGTTCAGGTTGCGCAACGAGTGGATTTCGTACATGCCGTCCTTGACCACGGTGATGGGCAACCCGTCGATCCATGCCTCGCACCGCTTGCTGCGTTTCATGGCGTAGATCGTGCCGCGGTACAGCAACAGCAGCGTCACGAACACCAACAGCACGGGCAGGATGGGCACATCTTCATAGAACGTGACGTCGCCGGCGGCCGAGCCCAGCGTGAGGATGACCACCAGCTCGAAGCGCGACAGTTGCTTGATGCCACGACGGCCGCTGAACTTGAGAAAGCCGAACACGGCCAGGAAGGCGACCAGTACGCGGCCCGACACTTCCCACAGGAACGTCAGCGGCAACTCGCCCATCAGCATTCTCTGTGTGTCGAAGGCGATCATGAAGGTCTTCCTTGGGCCTGGCCGTTGAGTGCTCGATTGACCGCCTGGCGTGCGGCGAGTTCATGGGCCGACGCGCCTTGGAGCCTGCGGCAGCAAGGCGCTCACCCCCTTGCACGGCACCTTTCATCCCACAAGATTTGACCAACAGGTCAAACCTGCCTAGGGTATCGCCCCCGTTTTTTGCTCGAGACCACCATGACCGACCGTGCTTCGATCCCCGCTGCCGTCTACCTACTGGGGTTGACGATCTTCTCCCTGGTCACCGCCGAATTCATGGTCGCCGGCATCATGCCGGCCTTGGCCGCGGAATTTTCCGTGAGCCTGGCCCAGGTCGGCAATCTGATCGCCTTCTACGCCTTGGGCATGGCCCTGGGCGGCCCGCCGGTGACCATGCTGCTGATCGCCCGTGGCGTCAGCAACAAGCGTGCGCTGCTGGGGCTGTTGGCGGTGTACGTACTGGCCGGGGCCTTGGGGGCGGTGGCCACCGACTATTCGGTGCTGCTGCTGGCGCGTGTGTTGATGGGCGTCACCAGTTCGGCCTGTCTGGGCCTGTGCATGACCCTTTGCGCCGGCCTGGTGCCTGCTGCGCAGCGCGGGCGGGCGATCGCCATCGTGCTGGCGGGGTTGATGATGTCGCCAGTGGCCGGCGTGCCGATGATCAATCTGGTCGAGCACAGCTTCGGCTGGCGCGCCAGCGCCTGGGCGATCGTGCTGCTGTCGCTGCTGTGCACGCTGCTGGTGGCGACCTGCCTGAAACAGGACCCTGCCGACCGGCAACCGCCGCTGTCCCGGCAGTGGGCGGCATTGAGCAACCCGAGCCTGTGGGGCGCCTACCTCACCAGCGGTCTGATCATCGGCGCGACCTTCGCCGGCTTCAGCTACATCACGCCGATCCTGATCGAAGAGGTCGGCGTACTGCCCAGCCACGTGGCGCCGCTGCTGGCGCTGTATGGCGTGGCCAACCTGCTCGGCAACATGATCGTGGGGCGCGTCGCCGACCGGCACACCTTCGCCGCCTTGGGCTGGGGGCTGGTACTGTTGGTGGCGGCGATGGCCGGCTTTGCCATGGCCGGGCAAGTGGTGTGGCTGAACCTGACCTGCTTCCTGGCCATCGGCCTGACCGGCGTGGCGCTGAACCCGGCGATGGTGGCACGGGTGATGAAGGCGGCCGAGCCCGGCGCGCTGGTCAATGCCCTGCACACCTCGGTGATCACCGCCGGCCTGGCGTTGGGCAGTTGGGCGGGCGGCGAATCCATCGACGCCGGTTTCGGCCTGCGTGCGCCGTTGTGGGTGGGTGCGGCCATGGCGGCGGTTGGCCTGCTGAGCGTGGTGCGTCCTTGGCTCGCGCGTGCGCCGGTGACCCTGGCCAAACCCTGCGTCTAGCCTCAGGCCGGGCCGTGCGCAGACATTCGGTTACTTTCACCGGCCATGGCTGTACGTGTATCGTCCGCTCCTGCGTTCGGGCCGCCGCGCTGGCGCTCGCACGCAGGTAATTCCGTCAACAACAGGATGTCCTTCCATGGCCCGCTCGCGTTTCCTGCCCGACAACTTCACCCTCATGCTGGTCGCCGTGGTGCTGACCGCGACCCTGTTGCCGGCCGCAGGTCAGGTGGCGGTGGCCTTCGACTGGATCACCAACATCGCCATCGGTCTGCTGTTCTTCCTGCATGGCGCCAAGCTGTCGCGCGAGGCGATTCTGGCCGGGGCCGGGCACTGGCGTCTGCATGGGCTGGTGTTCGTCTGCACCTTCGTGCTGTTCCCCTTGCTCGGTCTGGCGCTGCGCCCGCTGCTGCTGCCGCTGGTGGGCAAGGATCTGTACATGGGCTTTCTCTACCTGTGCACGTTGCCGGCCACGGTGCAGTCGGCCATCGCCTTCACTTCGCTGGCCCGCGGCAACGTGCCGGCGGCGATCTGCAGCGCGGCGGCGTCGAGCCTGATCGGCATCTTCATCACTCCGCTGCTGGTCACTTTGCTGATGGGGGTGCACGGCGACAGCGGCTCGACGCTCGAGGCGATCCGCAAGATCAGCCTGCAACTGCTGGTGCCCTTCGTGGCCGGGCAGATCGCGCGGCGCTGGATCGGCGGGTGGGTAGGGCGCAACCGCAACTGGCTGAAGGTGGTCGACCAAGGCTCGATCCTGCTGGTGGTGTATTCGGCCTTCAGCGCGGCGGTGATCGGCGGCCTCTGGCAGCAAGTGCCACCGCTGCTGCTCGGCTGGCTGGTGCTGGGCTGCTGCGTGCTGCTGGCGCTTTCGCTGGGCGTGACGGCGCTGCTCGGTCGGGTATTGGGCTTCAGCGTCGAGGACCGTATCACCATCCTGTTTTGCGGTTCCAAGAAAAGCCTCGCCACGGGTGTGCCGATGGCCCAGGTGCTGTTCGCCGGCAGCACCATCGGCCTGCTGATCCTGCCGCTGATGCTGTTCCATCAGATTCAGCTGATGGTCTGCGCCGCCTTGGCGCAACGCTATGCCCGTCGCCCGGAAGCGCCACTGGCGACGGCCGAGGCGGCCAAGGCCGCCGAGTGAGGATCGCCCTCAGCCTTTGAACGCGCTCAACGGCTGACGCTGGCGACCCTGTTCGTCGAAGTTGCTCGGCGCCAGCCAGGCGCCGAACGCCGCCTTGAGTGCCGGCCATTGGCTGTCGATGATCGCGTACCAGGCCGTGTCGCGGCTGCGACTTTTGTACAGCACCGCCTGACGGAACGTACCCTCGTAGACGAACCCCAGCCGCTCGGCCGCCCGCCGCGACGGCAGGTTGAGGTCGTCGCACTTCCATTCGTAACGCCGGTAGCCGAGTGTGTCGAAGGCATAGGCCATCAGCAGGAACTGCGCTTCGGTCGACAGCGCCGATTGTTGCAGCGCCGGCGAAAAAATCACGTGCCCCACCTCGATCACCCCATTGGCCGGATCGATGCGCATCAGCGCCAGGGTGCCCACCGCCTTGCCGCTGGCCAGGTCGATCACTGCGAAGTGCAGCGGGTCGCTGCTGCGCGCGGCGGCTTCGGCATGGGCCTGGTACTGCGCCAGGGTGTCGAAAGGGCCGACGGGCAGATACGTCCAATGCCGCGCGTCGCTGGCGGCGGCATAGGCGGCGTACAGGTCGGCGGCGTGCAGCGCAGCATCGAGCGGCTGCAGACGGCAATGGCGGCCGACCAGGGTGACGGCGGTCGGGCGCGGGCGTGGAGAGCAGTCGGCAATCGCCGGGCCGATGGGTTGGGCGTACTCGTTGAGGCGGGTCATGGTGGAAATTCCTGCACTGAGGGTGCTTGCACTGTAGCGCGTCGATGGCCGGGTGGAAGAGCCATTGCCCCGTGTTTGCGGGGCACCAATCGCCTGCATCGATGCGGGCTGGATGGCGCATGGCAGACGCTGTGCAAACAGCCGCCAATTGGAATGAATCTTTCCCGCAGCCCACCGCTCCCATAACCATGTGACGATTTGGGAGGCCGAAATGGCAGGTCAGCAGCTTTATGTAATCGAGTATGCGCTTCACGCGCAGCCGCGCACGTTCATCATCCGTCTGGAGCGCATGGACAATGCCCAAGCTTGGCATTGGGCCAGTTGTGATGCAGGAGTGGGGATCATTCCCCGGTTCGGTCAGCACCAGATCAAGCGGGTCAGCCGGCCCATGGCCGAGCGTTACGGCATCACCGAGGTGAAGTGGCGTCTGGCCGGGCAGGGCCCGGAATTCGTCGCGCCGCCGATCGACCTCAAGGGCATGGGTGATTCCGCGTCGCAGCGCTGTACGACGGGCGCGTGAAGGGTACGAAGGCCATCTCCGGGTAAGCGCGCAGATGGCCTTCGTCGTTGTGTAGGGAGCAGTTCCGGTAGTCGCTGACGTTTTGTTCGCACAGCGCTGGCACCTCCAAAACTCCCAAACCCGTACCAACACCGCATGCAGGGCTTGTCCATGCCGAGCGATGCGCCCGTGCCGAACACGCCGCTAGATATGCAGCGCTCGCCCCAGCGCCTTCAACGCCGCTTCCTGCACCGCCTCGCCCAGCGTCGGGTGGGCATGGATGGTGCCCGCCACATCCTCCAGGCACGCGCCCATTTCCAACGACTGGGCAAAGGCCGTGGACAGCTCGGAAACCCCCACACCCACTGCCTGCCAGCCCAGGATCAAATGGTTGTCGCGGCGCGCCACCACGCGCACGAAGCCGCTGCGGCTTTCCAGGGTCATGGCCCGTCCGTTGGCGGCGAAGGGGAACTGCGCCACCAGGCAATCGAGGCCTTGCTCACGGGCCTGCTCGGGGGTGAGGCCGGCGACCACCAGTTCCGGGTCGGTGAAACATACCGCCGCAATGGCAGCCGGGTGGAAGCGCCGGGCGTGGCCGGCGACCAATTCTGCGACCATCTCGCCCTGGGCCATGGCCCGGTGCGCCAGCATCGGCTCGCCCGTGAGGTCGCCGATGGCCCAGACGTTGCGCATGCTGGTCTGGCAGCGCTCGTCGACCTTGACCGCCGCGCCGTCCATGGTCAGTTGCAACGCCTCCAGATTGAAGCCCGCGCTGCGCGGGCGCCGACCGGCCGCCACCAGCACCCGGTCGCAGCCCAGGCACAACGTCTCGCCTTCGGGCGTGCGCACGTGCAGGCCTTCGTCATCGTGGCCTTCGACACGGTGACCCAGGTAGAGCTCGATGCCCAGCGCCTTCATGGCCTCCAGCACCGGCGCGGTCAGCTCGGCGTCGTAGCTGGGCAGCACGCGCTCGCGCGCTTCCACCACGCTGACCCGCGCGCCGAGCTTGCGGTAGGCGATGCCCAGCTCCAGCCCGATATAGCCGCCGCCGACCACCACCAGGTGCTGAGGCAGTGTCTGCGGCGACAACGCCTCGGTGGAGGACACCACCGCACCGCCCAGCGGCAGCATCGGCAATTCGACACTGGTGGAACCGGTGGCCAGCAACAGGTGTTCGCAGCGGATGCGTTGCTCGCCGACCTGTACGGTCTTGCCGTCGAAGATCTGCGCCCAGCCGTGCACCACCGTGACCCGATGCTTTTTCAGCAGGCCGGCCACGCCCGTGGTGAGACGGTCGACGATGCCATCCTTCCACGCCACGCTGCGGCCGATGTCCAGGCGCGGTGCGCTGGTGCTGATGCCCAGGCTGGCGTCGGTGGCGCGCTTGCCGGCCTGGTGGAACTGTTCGGCCACATGGATCAGCGCCTTGGATGGGATGCAGCCTACGTTCAGGCAGGTGCCGCCCAGGGCCTGGCCCTCGACCAGCACCGTAGGAATGCCCAGTTGCCCGGCGCGGATGGCGGCGATGTAGCCACCGGGGCCGCCGCCGAGGATCAGCAGTGTGGTGTTCAAAGTCTCGGGCATGCTCACTCCACGAACAGGCAGGCGGGTTGTTCGAGCAGGCCGCGCACGGCCTGGATGAACAAGGCGGCGTCCATGCCGTCGACCACGCGATGGTCGAACGAACTGGACAGGTTCATCATCTTGCGCACCACGATCTGACCCTCGACCACCACCGGCCGCTCGACCATGCGGTTGACGCCGACGATGGCCACTTCGGGGGTGTTGACCACCGGCGTACTGGCGATGCCGCCCAGCGCCCCGAGGCTGGTCAAGGTGATGGTCGAACCCGACAGCTCTTCACGCGTGGCTTTGTTGCCGCGCGCGGCCTGGGCCAGGCGGGTGATCTCGCGGGCGTTGTGCCATAGCCCTGCGGCTTCGGCATGGCGCAGCACCGGCACCATCAGGCCGTTGTCGCCCTGGGTGGCGATGCCCACGTGCACGGCGCCATGGCGGGTGATCAGTTGCGCTTCGTCGTCGTAGGTGGCGTTGATCTGCGGGAAGTCGCGCAGCGCCACCACCAAGGCGCGCACCAGGAACGGCAGCAGGGTCAGCTTGCCGCGCTGTTCGCCATGCTGACGATTGAGTTGCTGGCGCAGGGCTTCGAGCTGGGTGACGTCGACCTCTTCGATATAGCTGAAATGGGCCACGCGGCGCTTGGCGTCCTGCATGCGCTGGGCGATCTTGCGGCGCAGGCCGATGACCGGGATCTGCTCGCTGTCGGTGCGTGTGGCCTGGCCGGCCGACGCCGGCTCGCTGCGTTGCGGTGCCTGGAGGAAGGCGTCGAGGTCTTCGTGCAGGATGCGCCCGGCCGGGCCGCTGCCGTGCACATAACGCAGTTCGATACCGGCATCCAGCGCGCGCTTGCGCACCGCAGGGGAGGCCAGGGGTTTGTCGCCGGGCTGGCGCGGCACTACAGGCGCGGCAGGCCGGTGGGCAGAGGCTGAATGGGCAACGGCCGTGGCATCGGCTTTGGCAGGCCGTAGCGAATCGGTATCGGCAGGTGCCGCCGACGCAGGGGTGGGCGCTGCCTTGGCTTCGGGCACCGTCGGCTCGGGCCGTTGTGGGGTATCGCCTGCCGCCGGCCTGGCGGCCTGCGCCGCCGCTTCGGTATGGTTGCCGTTACCCTCGACCTCGATGCGAATCAGCTCACTGCCCACGGCCATGACTTCACCCGGCTGCCCACCCAGGGCAAGCACGGTACCGCTGACCGGCGACGGAATTTCCACTGTGGCCTTGTCGGTCATGACGTCGGCCACCACCTGGTCTTCGCCGATCACATCGCCGACCTTGACGAACCACTCGACCAGCTCGACCTGGGCGATGCCCTCGCCGATGTCCGGCATCTTGATGACGTGCGTGCCCATTCAGACCTCCATGACCTGTTTCAATGCCGCGCCCACCCGGGACGGACCGGGGAAATAGGCCCATTCCTGGGCGTGCGGGTAAGGGGTGTCCCAACCGGTGACGCGCTCGATGGGCGCCTCCAGGTGATGGAAGCAGTGCTCCTGCACGAGGGCGATCAGCTCGGCGCCGAAGCCACAGGTGCGCGTGGCTTCGTGCACCACCACACAGCGCCCGGTCTTCTTCACCGAGGCGACGATGGTGTCCAGGTCCAGCGGCCACAGGCTGCGCAGGTCGATCACTTCGGCGTCGACGCCGGTTTCCTCGGCGGCCACCTGGGCCACGTACACCGTGGTGCCATAGGTCAGCACGGTGACGTCGTTGCCCGGCCGGGTGATCACCGCCTTGTCCAGCGGCACTCGGTAATAGCCTTCGGGCACCGCGCTTTGCGGATGTTGCGACCAGGGCGTCACCGGGCGGTCGTGGTGGCCGTCGAAGGGCCCGTTGTACAGGCGCTTGGGTTCGAGAAAGATCACCGGGTCGTCGCACTCGATCGAGGCGATCAGCAGGCCCTTGGCGTCGTAGGGGTTGGACGGCATCACCGTGCGCAGGCCGCAGACCTGGGTGAAGGTCGCTTCCGGGCTCTGGCTATGGGTCTGGCCGCCGTAGATGCCACCGCCGCAGGGCATGCGCAGGGTCAACGGCGAGATGAACTCGCCGGCCGAGCGATAGCGCAGGCGGGCCATCTCCGACACGATCTGGTCGTAGGCCGGGTACACGTAGTCGGCGAACTGGATTTCCACCACCGGGCGCAGGCCATAGGCGCCCATGCCCACGGCGGTACCGACGATGCCACATTCGGAAATGGGCGCGTCGAACACCCGCGAGGTGCCGTACTTGCGTTGCAGGCCTTCGGTGCAGCGGAACACGCCGCCGAAATAGCCGACGTCCTGGCCGTAGATGACCACGTCGTCGTTGCGCCCGAGCATGACGTCCATCGCCGAGCGCAGGGCCTGGATCATGGTCATGGTGGCGGTCGCTTGTGCGGTGTCGGTGTGCATGACGCTTGTCTGGTCGTTCATCTCAGACCCCCAGTTGCTGGCGCTGACGGCGCAGGTGATCGGGCATGTCCTTGTACACGTCCTCGAACATCGAGGCGGCACTGGGGATGTGGCCGTTGGCGAGGGTGCCGTGCTGCTCGGCCTGTTTCTGTGCGGCGAGGATCTCGGCTTCCAGCTCGGCACTGACGGCGGCATGTTCCTCTTCGCTCCAGTGGCCGCTGGCGATCAGGTGCTGCTTGAGCCGGGCGATCGGGTCGCCCAAGGGGAAATGGCTCCAGTCGTCGGCAGGGCGGTACTTGGACGGATCGTCCGAAGTCGAGTGCGGGCCGGCGCGGTAGGTCACCCATTCGATCAGGCTCGGCCCCAGGCCGCGCCGGGCGCGCTCGGCGGCCCAGCGTGAAGCGGCGTAGACCGCGATGAAATCGTTGCCGTCGACGCGCAGCGAGGCGATGCCGCAGCCCACGCCACGCCCGGCGAAGGTGCTGGCTTCGCCACCGGCGATGGCCTGGAAGGTGGAAATCGCCCATTGGTTGTTGACCACGTTGAGGATCACCGGCGCGCGGTAGACGTGGGCGAAGGTCAGAGCGTTGTGGAAGTCCGACTCGGCGGTGGCGCCGTCGCCGATCCAGGCCGAAGCGATCTTGGTGTCGCCCTTGATCGCCGAGGCCATGGCCCAGCCCACGGCCTGGACGAATTGCGTGGCGAGGTTGCCGCTGATGGTGAAGAAGCCGGCTTCGCGCACCGAATACATGATGGGCAACTGGCGGCCCTTGAGCGGGTCGCGCTCGTTGGACAGCAGTTGGCAGATCATCTCCACCAGCGACACCTCGCGGGCCATGAGGATGCTCTGCTGGCGGTAGGTGGGAAAGCACATGTCGCTGCGGTCGAGCGCCAGGGCCTGGGCGCTGCCGATGGCTTCCTCGCCCAGGCTCTGCATGTAGAACGACATCTTCTTCTGCCGTTGGGCGACCACCATGCGGCTGTCGAACAGGCGCGTCTTGAGCATCGCCCGCATGCCGCGGCGCAACACCTGCGGGTCGATGTCCTCGGCCCAGGGGCCGACGGCGTTGCCCTGGCCGTCGAGCACGCGCACCAGGCCCGTACACAGGTCGGCGGTGTCGGCGGCTTCGACGTCGATGGGCGGCTTGCGCACCTGGCCAGCATCGCTCAGGTGCAGATAGGAGAAATCGGTCTGGCAGCCCGGCCGGCCGGTGGGCTCGGGCACGTGCAGGCGCAGGGGGGCGTAGTCGTTCATGCGGGTTACGCTCGCTCGGGTCATTGTTGTTGTGAGCTGAAAAGCGGGGGCGAAGGGGCGCAGTCCTGGCGTGGTGCTGTTCGGTCGAGCTGGTTGGGGCTGCGTTGCAGCCCAGCGCGACTGAAGTCGCTCCCACAACTGAACGAACAGGATTACGGTTTGGCGGGCCGATCCGTCTTGCTAATAGGGTAGAAGGCTGGCCGGAGAATATTTCTCTGATGTTCGTTGCCTTTCAGCGACGGCGGAGATAAAGATTCTGCACAACCATAAAAAACCGGTGAATTTGTCTCATGCGCAAACTCGATCGCACCGATATCGGCATTCTCAACAGCCTCCAGGAAGACGCCCGCATCACCAACGCCGATCTGGCCCGTTCGGTGAACCTCTCGCCCACGCCCTGTTTCAACCGGGTACGGGCCATGGAGGAATCGGGGGTGATCCGTCGGCAGGTGACCTTGCTGTCACCGCAAGTGCTCGGGCTGGACGTCAACGTGTTCATCCACGTGAGCCTGGAAAAGCAGGTGGAACAGTCGCTGCACGGCTTCGAGGACGCCATCGCCGAACGCGCCGAAGTGATGGAGTGCTACCTGATGACCGGCGATCCGGACTACCTGCTGCGCGTGCTGCTGCCGAGCATCCAGGCCCTGGAGCGCTTTCTCGACTATCTGACGCGGCTGCCGGGGGTGGCGAACATCCGCTCCAGCTTCGCCCTGAAGCAGGTGCGCTATAAAACCGCGCTGCCGCTGCCGGCCAATGGGCTGACCTTGCGCGAGTGAGGGGGGAGGCCAAGGAGGCGCCATCCTGACCGGCAGCTATGGGACCGGGTTCGCTCAGGCCCGCTCCTGGAGCTGCTACCGAAACGAATGTCCTGCTTGCTCTCGACTTGCCCTGGCTTCCCGGGAACTGTCGGCTCCGCTGTTCATCGAACGCTGTGCCGCTGCCCAGCCCCGCTTGCCGAGCGCTTCATGCCCCGCATCCGGCTGGTGCAGGCGCACTGCGGGCCCGACCGGCCCGACTACGACAACATCTTGACTCGCCGCGCCGCCTTGGCACCTTTTCCTGGGGCGGAGTGGGAAAGCGGGTTTAAGCTTGCCAGCTGTACTCCACCTGACCAGGGAGCCCGCCCGGGACGTATGCGCCATATCTGGAAGTCTTTCCGCTCGTTGTACTTCGCCGCGCTGATGATGTTGATCGGCTCGGGCCTGCTCAGCACCTATCTGGCGCTGCGCCTGGCGGCCGACCAGGCAGACAGCCTGTGGGCCGGTGCGCTGATGGCGGCCAACTATTTCGGCCTGGCCCTGGGCGGCAAGGTGGGCCACCGGCTCATCGCCCGGGTCGGCCACATCCGTGCCTACGCTACTTGTGCCGGTATCGTCGGCGCCGCCGTGCTCGGCCATGGCCTGACCGACTGGCTGCCGGCCTGGGTCGGGCTGCGGGTAGTGGTGGGCCTTGGCATGATGTGCCAGTACATGGTGCTGGAGAGCTGGCTCAACGAACAGGCCGACGCCAAGCAGCGCGGCGCGGTGTTCAGTTGCTACATGATCGCTTCCTACCTGGGCCTGGTGCTCGGCCAGCTGATTCTGGTGGTGCACCCGCAACTGGGCCTGGAGCTGCTGATGCTGGTCGCCATGTGCTTCGCCCTGTGCCTGGTGCCGGTGGCCATGACCCGGCGCATCCACCCGGCGCCCTTGCGCCCGGCGCCGATGGATCCGCTGTTCTTCATCAAACGTGTGCCGCAGTCGTTGTCGACCGTGCTCGGCGCCGGGCTGATCGTCGGTGCGTTCTACGGCCTGGCGCCGTTGTACGCCAGCAGCCAGGGCCTGAGCACCGAGCAAATCGGTCTGTTCATGGGTTGCTGCATCTTCGCCGGGCTGGTGGTGCAATGGCCGCTGGGCTGGCTGTCCGACCGCTACGACCGCGCCGTGCTGATCCGCAGCGTGGCGGTGGGCCTGGCGGTGGCGGCGTTGCCCTTGGCGATCTTCCCGGCGGTGCCGCTGGAGATCCTCTTCGGCATGGGTTTCTTGATCTCGTTGCTGCAGTTCGGCTTGTATCCACTGGCGGTCGCGTTCTCCAACGACCATGTGGAAAGCGAACGCCGCGTGTCGCTGACGGCCATGTTGCTGGTGACCTACGGCGTCGGCGCCAGCATCGGGCCGTTGGCCGCAGGCGTGCTGATCAAGCTGTTCGGGACGCAGATGCTCTATGCCTTCTTCGCCTTCTTCGCTCTGGTGCTAGTGTGGCGCATTCGGCCGCAAGCGGTCACCGGGTTGCATCAGGTCGAAGATGCGCCGCTCAGCCACGTGGCGATGCCGGCCACCAGTTCGCCGCTGTCGGCGGCGCTCGACCCGCGGGTCGACGAACAGACGGTGCAGGATGTGATGCAGGCGCCGGTGGCGGCGGAGGATACCGAGGAGGAAGAGGTTGCAGAGCAGGCGCAGGAAGCGCAGGGCGTGGAGGAAGAAGTCGCTGGTAAACCCTGAAGGGAGAGATAAAGAGGCTTGCAGGGAACGACTGAGCCTGGGGCACGGGTGAGTCGGCGGCTCGCTTCAAGGTGCGCGTACGCCCCAGGAGTGCACTGATCTGTGGGAGCGGCTTGAGCCGCGATGGCCGGCACCGCCGGCCCAATGACCACCATACCCATCGACAGACAGAGCATGGCGTCTGACCCGGGGCAGCGTTACCGCCCGTTGCGGCTCCAACCTAGGCACCGCATCAATCTTGGGTAATTTGGGTCAGCGCCATTGGGCCGGCGTTGCCGGCCATCGCGACTGAAGTCGCTCCTACAGTGAAGGTGGCGTTGCCGGCCATCGCGACTGGAGTCGCTCCAACGTGAAGGTGGCGTTGCTGGTCACCGCGACTGGAGTCGCTCCGACAGGTGAATGCATTGCCGAGAGCACGCGTTCTCTGTTGGAGCGGCTTAAGCCGCGATGGGCGGCGAAGCCGCGCTAATTGAAGGCGGAACCTGACACTGGCAATACCGCAATTTCAGCCTTGGGACAGCGTTGCCGGCCATCGCGACTGATCGGAGCGCCGAACCGGCCGCCCCAACAGGGGAGGCGGCGCTGCGCCTGTCCAGGCAGCGCCCTCTGCGAACCGGACTCAGTAGTCGTCTTTGTCGAACCGCCGCGCCTCGCGCTGCAGTTGGTACACGAAACTCTCCACCCGGCGCTGGCCCTGGCCGCTGAGGTTGTGGAAGCGCACGCCGGCAAAGGTGGTGTTGATGCGCTCTTCGAAATGCAGATGGCGCAGTTCCACCATCGTCTCGCTCAAGCCCAGCGGAGCGCCGGCTTTCATGCGCTCGTACACCTGACCGAGCTGCAGACGGCTTTCCACATCGCCCTCGAAGCGCAGCTTGCAGCCGGTGGCGGAAATGTCCAGCAGCTTGCCGCGCAGCGGTCCTTCGCCACGCAGGTGCCTGCCATCGAGCACGACATCCACCAGCTGCGACAGCTTCAACGCGGCGCGGAAGGCGTTGCGGCGCTGGTGGTAGGTGATTTCGCTAGGCAGGGGCCCACGGTAGCAACGGTGGCCGTCGATCTCGGTGATGGTCAGAGGGTGGTTGCACTCCCAGGCCACACGCACGCCGTCATGGAAGCCCTCGACGCGGAACGGCTCGCCGTTCTCGATGTAGCGCTCGCCGTCGCGGGGCATCAACTCGTCGAGCGCCAGCACATCGCTGTCCTTGTCGACGTGCACCACATAGCTCTGGAAGCGCTGGTCGCGCTCCGGAAAGGTGATGATCAGCGGGTCGTGGCTATCGAGCAGTTGGCGCAGGTTGGCGTTGATCTCCAAAGGGGTGGCCAGCACTTTGGGCGGCTGTGGAGCATCGGCGTCATTGAACACGGGTTAACAATCTCCAGGCAAAAAGCGTCACATCCAGGTCGCGGCATTTTGCCAGTATGGAGGGCAGCTTGATAGAGGGCTGATCACACCTGGCTGAGCGGCCGGCGTCGGGCCATGGGCGAGGTACCGCCGCGGCTGTCGTACAGGGAAGGCGAGTCGCCGCCCATGAGGATGCGCACTTGATTGCTGGTGATGTGCTGCTGCACCTGGATGATCCGGCCATTGGTCTGGTTGACCTCCTGGCAGGCATCGAGCAGTTCGCCGAGCAGATCCAGACGTTGCAGCATCGCTTCGCCTTGGGCCGATTGTGCGGCCAACGCTTGTACGCCCTGGCGATCGGCCGACAGACCCAGCTCGGCGAGCAGTTGCGTGCGACGGCGGCCATGCTGTTCGAGCAGCACGATCAGCGACTGCTTGCGTGCCAGGATCGTCTCCAGCACGGCCATGTCGCGCCCATGCAAGGCTACGGCCTCGCCCCGCAACAGTTCGAGCAGTTCCTGGGCGGGGGCGATGTCGTCTTCGATGAGGTGCAGCATGGTGGTGTCGTGCATGGCTGGGCCCTGTATGAAATCGGTCTCGCTCGAATCTGCTGCATGCGCGTGCGGCACCGTCGGCTCTGCTTGTGCCGGTGATGCGTTCGCGTCGCCGCATGCCCAAGCCGTCGAACGCAGCTCAGGCCAAGTGAAGCACAGGCCGTGCCCTTCGAGTCAGCGGAGTGGACTCAACGCTGGTTCTCGAGATCGAGCATTTTGCTGGCGACACGGCCCGCATCGACCTGGTAGCTGCCATCGGCGATGGACTGCTTGAGCTGCGCTACCCGCGCGCTGTCCACGACGGGCTGGTCGCGCAGCTTGTCGGTAATGGTCTTCAACTGCTGCGCCTCCTGGCTGAGATGGACCGCTTCGCCGCTGGCGCTGCTGGTCTTGGCCTGGCCGGCGACCGCTGGTTTTTCGGCAGGGCCGGTGGCGGCGCTACTGCGGGTTCCACCGGCCACGGCCGGCGGATTGTTCAAACGATTGAAATCAATGACCATGATCGAAAACCTCTGGGGATATGGACGCTTGCCTTGTTTTCGGCCACCCCTGGAAAAACTTTAGGCACCCGTGCACGGCCGCCCATCGGCGGACCCACGGTGTGCGGTGCCGCACAGTTTAAGAAAGGCCCCAGGCCAGCGCCAGCCTATTGGCCTCGACCTCGTCCCCATCGGTCCGATAGCGCCTTCACGCCGCCACTCACATCGCCACTTCGACCTGCCCCGGCGCCGTCACCCGCGCCTTGATCACCCGTTTGGAATTGAGGTTGCGCACGCGGATCTGTTCGGCCAGGCCGCCCTTGCTCAAGGCTTCGCCTGGCATGCGCACGCTCAAGGTGCCGCTGCGTGCGATGATCACCACGTGGTCGCCTTTGCGGATCAGCTCGGCCTGTTCCAGATGCTGCGGCGTCAATACCTGGTCGAGCACGGTGGGCCGCAGCAGTTTCATGCCCACCACCTGGTCCAGCTCGGTGATGAAGCCCTGGCCGAGGCCGCCGACATCGCGCTCGCGCAAGGCGACGTCACCTTCGCCTACAACGCTTTCGCGCTTGAGCGGGCGTACCATCACCACCACGTCGCGGAACAGCTTGACCGTGGCCGGCACGAACACCGTCCATGGGCCACTGCCGGCGCAGCTCACGCGCACGGTGACGCGACCCATGGGGGTTGCCGGGCTTTCCAGCGACGCGTCCAACGCCTGGCTGCATTCGGGCATGCGCAAGCGCGGGTCGAGCGGGTTCACCGCGACCTCGTAGCGTCCGGGGGTTTGCGTGGTCGCAAGATAATCCTCGACCTTGAACTCAAGAAAACCCTGCGTCACGCCGATAAGTTGTTCAGGCGAGGTAAACGCCTGCGCCAGCACCCTGGCGCCGGGTGCCCACAGGCACAGAGCCGCCAGCAAGGTGCTCAGCAGTTGCGTCAGTCGTCGGAAATTTGTCGTTTTCATAGGCATGACGCTCAAAAAAGCAAAGCCCGTGCCGACTTGGTATCAGGGCATCAGGTGTGAAGGAGTCGGGCATGGCGGGTGTAATGGATTCGGTCAACCAGCGTACGCAGCTGGTTGGGCAGAATCGTCTCGAGCTGCTGCTGTTTCGCCTCAACGGCGCACAGCTTTACGGGATCAACGTGTTCAAGGTGCGCGAGGTGCTGCAATGCCCGCCTTTGACGCTGTTGCCCAAATCGCATCCGGTGGTGCGTGGCGTTGCCAACATCCGCGGCGCCACCATCCCCATCCTTGACCTGTCGATGGCCACGGGCCTGCCGGGTCTGCAAGAAGAGCTGTGCAACAGCTTCGTGATCATCACCGAGTACAACACCAAGACCCAGGGCTTCCTCGTGCATTCGGTGGAACGCATCGTCAACATGAACTGGGAAGAGATCCATCCGCCACCCCGCGGTACCGGTCGCGACCATTACCTGACCGCCGTGACCCGGGTGGACAACAAGATGGTCGAGATCATCGACGTGGAAAAGGTGCTGGCCGAAGTGGCGCCGACGTCCGAAGCGGTGTCGGAAGGCGTGATCGACGCCGACGTGCAGGACAAGGCCGTGATGCTGCGGGTGCTCACCGTCGACGATTCGTCGGTGGCGCGCAAGCAGGTCAGCCGCTGCCTGCAGACGGTGGGCGTGGAAGTGATCGCGCTCAACGACGGCCGCCAGGCGCTGGACTACCTGCACAAGATGCTCGACGAGGGCAAGCATCCGGAAGAGGAATTCCTGATGATGATCTCCGACATCGAAATGCCGGAAATGGACGGCTATACGCTGACCGCCGCCATCCGCAGCGATCCGCGCATGCAAAAACTGCACATCGTCCTGCATACTTCGCTATCCGGCGTGTTCAACCAGGCGATGGTGAAGAAGGTCGGTGCGGACGATTTCCTCGCCAAGTTCAGGCCCGACGACCTCGCCCAGCGGGTCGTCGACCGGATCAAGGCGACGCACTGAAACGGCTGGGGGCCTGGCCCCCGGCGTCAAAGATTGAGAATGAGGCGGCGACAGTGTCTACGGCTACTACCGATTTCGAGCAATTCAGGGTTTTCCTGGAAAAAGCCTGTGGCATCTTGTTGGGCGACAACAAGCAATACCTGGTCTCCAGCCGCCTCAACAAACTGATGGAGCAGCAGGGCATCAAGTCGCTCAGCGAGTTGGTGCAACGCATCCAGACCCAACCGCGCAGCGGCTTGCGCGAGCAGGTGGTCGACGCCATGACCACCAACGAAACCCTGTGGTTTCGCGACACCTATCCCTTCGAGGTGATGAAGAACCGGGTCATCCCCGAGTTCATCAAGAACAATCCCGGCCAACGCCTGCGCATCTGGTCGGCGGCCTGTTCGTCGGGGCAGGAGCCGTACTCGCTGTCGATGACCCTCGATGAGTTCGAGCGCAGCAACCTCGGCCAGTTGAAGATGGGCGCGCAGATCGTCGCCACCGACCTCTCCAGCCTGATGCTCAACAACTGTCGCACCGGCGAGTACGACAGCCTGGCGATCGCCCGCGGTTTGTCGCCCGAGCGTTTGCAGCGCTATTTCGACAGCAAGGGGGCAGGGCGCTATGCGGTCAAGCCGGCGATCCGCAGCCGTGTGGAGTTCCGCTCGTTCAACTTGCTCGACAGCTATGCGGCGCTGGGCAAGTTCGACGTGGTGTTCTGCCGCAACGTGCTGATCTACTTCTCCGCCCAGGTGAAGAAGGACATCCTCATGCGTATCCACAGCACCTTGAAGCCGGGCGGCTATCTGTTCCTCGGCGCTTCGGAAGCGCTCAACGGCCTGCCGGACCATTACCAGATGGTGCAGTGCAGCCCAGGCATCATCTACCAGGCCAAGTAGCCTACGCTTCATGACCCCAAGGCCAGCGTCCCGTACGCTGGCCTTTGCGTTTGTGCGCATTTAACCGTCAGCACGCCGGCGCATCGGCGCCCGTCAAAAAATTGATTTTCCCGCTGCGATCCTCCCCGATTTGCCGCTGTTTGCCGCCAAGCCGGCAGCGCTTTGCCGCTTTCACTTCCAGCGGTTTGCCCGCTTCTGGCATCGAACCCAGGTGCTTCAAGGCTTTTGCCGATCTGGCACAACCCTTGCTATCTCAGCCTCAAACGATCTTCGGTCAACCCGCGCAGGTTCCAGACATGAGCATCAACTTCGACAAAGCGCTCGGCATCCACCAGCAGGCGATGAATTTCCGTGCCCAGCGCGCCGAGGTGCTGGCCAACAACATCACCAACGCCGACACCCCCAACTACAAGGCGCGCGACCTGGACTTCTCCTCGGTGCTGGCGGCCGAGGCCAACAAGCAGAACAGCGGCGGCATTGCCCTGAACCGCACCAACGGCCGCCACATTGAGGCCGAAGGCCTGGCCAGCGCCGACGATTCGCTCAAATACCGGATTCCGACCCAGCCGTCGATCGACCAGAACACCGTCGACGCTCAGGTCGAGCAATCCAACTACGCGCAGAACGCCCTCGACTTCCAGGCCAGCTTCACCCTGCTCAACAACAAATTCAAAGGGCTGGTGTCGGCCCTGCGCGGAGAGTGACCATGTCCCTTGCCAACGTCTTCAACATCGCCGGTAGCGGCATGAGCGCGCAGAACACGCGCCTCAACACCGTGGCTTCGAACATCGCCAACGCCGAAACCGTATCCTCGAGCATCGACCAGACCTACCGCGCGCGCCATCCGGTGTTCGCCACCACCTTCGAGCAGGCGCAAAGCGGCGCCGGGCAATCCTTGTTCGAAGACCAGGGCCAGGCCGGGCAGGGCGTGCAGGTCAGCGGCATTGTCGAAGACCAGAGCGAGTTGCAGGCCCGCTACGAGCCCAACCACCCGGCGGCGAACAAGGACGGCTACGTCTACTACCCCAACGTCAACGTGGTGCAGGAGATGGCCGACATGATTTCGGCCAGCCGCTCGTTCCAAACCAACGCCGAGTTGATGAACACGGCCAAGACCATGATGCAGAAAGTGCTGACGCTGGGTCAGTAATCGGGATATCGACATGACAACCACGACCGCCGCTACCGGCTCGGCTTACCTGACATCGCTGCAAAAGAGCACCGACAGCACCAACAGCAGCACCGGCGCTGCCGGCAGCGCGCTGGGCAAGGACGCGTTCCTCAAGCTGCTGGCCACGCAGATGCAGAACCAGAACCCGCTCGATCCGCAGGAGAACGGCGAGTTCGTGGCGCAGCTGGCGCAGTTCAGCAGCCTGGAGGGCATGCAGACGCTCAACAGCTCCGTGAACAGCATTCTCCAGGGCTTCCAGTCGTCCACCGCTTTGCAGGCCTCCTCTTTGGTGGGGCGCAACGTGGTGGTGCAGACCGACAAGGCCAGCGTCGAGGCCGGCCAGTCGCTGACCGGCTCGGTCAACGTCACCGGCTCCAGCACCTCGGTGAAGGTCGACGTCTACAACGACAAGGGCGATGTGGTACGCAGCATCGACCTGGGCAGCAAGGCCAGCGGCCTGGCCGACTTCACCTGGGACGGTCTGGACGATGCCGGCCAGGCCGTGGCGTCGGGTGTGTACAGCTTCAAGGCCACCGCCGACATCAAGGGCACGGCCACGGCCATGACCACCAACTTGCCGGCCAAGGTCAACAGCGTCACCACGGGTGTGAACGGCAGCGAAATGATGTTGAACCTGGCAGGGATGGGCAGCGTTGCCCTGTCGAAAGTACAAATGATCGGAATCTGAGGGCCGACCCCGTCGGCAGGAGTGAGTAAATGTCTTTCAATATTGGACTGAGCGGGCTGTACGCGGCCAACAAGGCCCTCAACGTCACCGGTAACAACATCGCCAACTCCGCCACCACCGGCTTCAAGGCCTCGCGTGCCGAGTTCGCCGACCAGTACGCTTCTTCCGTACGTGGCACCAGCGGCCGTACCCAGGTCGGCAGCGGCGTGCGCACCGATGCGGTGTCGCAGCAGTTCACCACCGGCAACATCGTCGGTACCGGCAAGAGCCTGGACCTGGCCATCGACGGTGACGGCTTCTTCGCCATGAGCGACAACGGTTCGCGCATCTATACCCGTGCCGGCGCTTTCTACAGCGACAAGGAAGGCAAGGTGGTCAACGCCTCCGGCGCGACCCTGCAGGGCTACCCGGTCGATGCCAACGGCCAGATCGTGCGTGGTGCGCTGACCGACCTGAAGATCGACACCGGTAACCTCGCTCCGCGTGCCACGTCGAAAGTCAGCGAAACCCTGAACCTCAATTCCACGCAAGCCGCGCCCGCGCTCACGCCGTTCGACCCATCCGACGTCAAGACCTACAACTACACGTTCAACACCGACCTGTACGACAGCCAGGGCAACCTGCACCAGTTGAACCAGTACTTCGTGCGCGACACGGCCAACAATGCCTGGACCATGTACACCACGGTCAACGGCCGCAACCCGGCCGACCCGACCAACACCACGCCGCTGGTCAACACCCTGCCGTTCAAGTCCGACGGCTCGCTCGACACCGCTTCGATGACCGCAGGTGCGGTCGCGGGCGGCATGAGCATCGCCACCGACAAGACGTTCAAGATGGACAACTGGGTACCGGCCGCGAAGAACGCTGCCGGCGCCTGGGCCAGCAACGGTGCCGTCGCCAATGACGGCGGCGTCGGCCTGGACATGCTCGCCACCACCCAGTACAACGCGGCCTCGGCGACCACCGCCAAGGACCAGGATGGCTACTCCACTGGTGAGCTGACCGGCTTGACGGTGGATCAGAGCGGCAACCTGTTCGCCAACTTCACCAACGGTCGCGACAAGGTCATCGGCCAGGTCGCTGTCGCCACCTTCGCCAACATGCAGGGGCTGACCCCCGTCGGCGGCACGGCATGGCGCGAGTCGTACAATTCGGGCGTGGCGGTGGTCGGCGAGCCGGACACCGGCACCTTCGGCAAGATCGCCGGCGGCTCGCTGGAAGACTCCAACGTCGACTTGACCGGTGAACTGGTCAACCTGATCAAGGCGCAGAGCAACTACCAGGCCAACGCCAAGACGATCTCGACCGAAAGCACCGTCTTGCAGACGATTATCCAGATGACCTGATGGGTGGGTGAGGGGTGAGGCGCGCGGCCTGATGGGTGGGTGAGGCGCGTGGCCTGATTGCGGGGCCGCACGCGTCGTCCCGGCTCGTCCGGGCGACACGCTTTCCTGGTGGATCGCGGGGGCTGGATCAGGCCGGCGGTGCCGGCCATCGCGGCTGAAGCCGCTCCTACAGTAAGCCGCTCCCACAGACAGTAAGCCGCTCCCACAGTAAGCCGCTTCGGCAACGAAGTCGCCTCTGTAGTAAACCGCACCCGTGTGGGAGCGGCTTCAGCAAATCGCACCCGTGTGGGAGCGGCTTCAGCCGCGATCCAGGGCGCAGCCCTGGTAGCTGCCAATAACGCCTCCCTCAGACAGACACCAACCTGAGCTCCACACCATGTCCAAACGTCTGACGCTTACCGCGCTCCTCCTGCTCCTGGCCCACACCTGGGTACAGGCCGCCCCCGCGCCGTTCTCCCTCTGGCAAAGCAAACTCACCGGCCGCTACATGTGCAGCCAGCACAAACCCGGCGACGGTTGGATCTGGCACGCCGGCCCGTTCAACAATGCGGGTTGCCGCGCGCAGTAGCGTTGCGATCGTTGCATGGCAGGCGGCGGCGGAGCCCCAAGGTACAAAGCATCTGTCGGCACACTGTAAGCACCGAGCCATAGACACTGAGCCATGAACCTCATGCCTCCAGCGCCATGACCCGGCCCCCCCATACCTGACCCCCACCGCTCGGTGCCAGACAACCGCCCCTCCCGGCAATTCCCTTCCGGCAAACCTTTGCCGACAAACTGACGCCATCGCTCAGCCATCCCCGTCAAACCCCTGTAAACACGGCCCTTGGCAAACATGGTTCGATAATTGCTAAGGCTTGCACGAGGCGATAACGTTTCGCTACGCGCACAGAGGATTCCCCGTGGACAAGATGCTTTACGTGGCCATGACCGGTGCCAGCCAGAACGCCCTGGCGCAACAGGCCCACGCCAACAACCTGGCGAACATTTCCACCACCGGTTTCCAGCGCGATCTGGAGCAGGCGCGGTCGATGCCGGTGTTCGGCGACAGCTTTCCGTCGCGTGCCTACGCCATGACCGAGCGCCCGGCCACCGACTTCAGCGCCGGGGCCATGATCGAGACTGGCCGTGACCTGGACGTCAGCGTCTCCGGTCCCGGTTTCATGGCCGTTCAGGCGCCGGACGGCAGCGAAGCCTATGTGCGCACCGGCAGCCTCAACGTCGATGCCTTGGGCGTGCTGCGCGCCGGCAACGGTATGGCGGTGATGGGCAATGGCGGGCCGATCGCGGTGCCGCCCGAACAGAAGATCGAAGTCGGCGAGGACGGCACCATCAGCATCCGCGGCCTGGGCGAAGACCCGCGCGTGATGGCCGTGGTCGACCGCCTGAAGCTGGTCAACCCCGACACCAAAGGCATGGTCAAGGGCACCGACGGCCTGATCCACACCAGCAGCGGGCAGGCGGCCGAGGCCGACGTCAACGTCAAGGTGGTGTCGGGCTTTCTCGAGGCGAGCAACGTCAATGCCGTCGAAGAGATGACTTCGGTGCTGGCGCTGTCCCGACAGTTCGAGCTGCACATCAAGATGATGAACACGGCCAAAGAAGGCGATGAAGCCATGGCGCGTGTTTTGCAAATAGGCTGATAACACCTGAACGGGTGCCGAAAATCCGGCACACGAGGAGAACGAGATGCTTCCAGCACTGTGGGTCGCCAAGACCGGTCTGTCTGCCCAAGACACCAACCTGGCCGTGGTATCGAACAACCTGGCCAACGTGTCCACCACCGGCTTCAAGCGCGACCGCGCCGAATTCCAGGACTTGCTCTACCAGGTCAAACGCCAGCCCGGCGCGCAATCGACCCAGGACAGCGAGCTGCCCTCGGGCTTGCAGGTCGGTACCGGTGTGCGCGTGGTCGGTACGCAGAAGAGCTTCACCGCCGGCAGCCTGCAAACCACCGAGAACCCGCTGGACATGGCGGTCAACGGTCGCGGCTTCTTCCAGGTGTTGCAGCCCGACGGTACCGTGTCGTACACCCGTGACGGCACCTTCCACCTGAACTCCGACGGCCAGATCGTCACCGCCAGCGGCTTCGCCCTGGAGCCTGCGATCGTCGTGCCCAACGACGCGCAGACCTTCACCGTGGGTCAGGACGGCACCGTGTCGATCACCACCGCCGGCAACCCCGCAGCCCAGGTGATCGGCAACATCCAGACCGCCGACTTCATCAACCCGGCCGGCCTGCAGGCCATCGGCAGCAACCTGTATCTCGAAACCGCCGCCAGCGGCGCACCGCAGGTGGGTACGCCGGGCCTCAACGGTCTGGGCACCACCCAGCAGATGACCCTGGAAAACTCCAACGTCAGCACCGTGGAAGAGCTGGTCAACATGATCACCACCCAGCGCGCCTACGAGATGAACTCCAAGGTCATCTCCACCGCCGACCAGATGCTCTCGTTCGTCACCCAGCAGCTTTGATCACCGATCCGTTCCCGCGCCCGATCCACCGTGAGGTAAGCGTCATGAGTCGTCTGTTGTCCGTGTTCGCCCTGGGGGGCGTGGTCCTGCTGTCCGGGTGCGTGGCGCCTGCGGCCAAGCCCAACGATCCTTACTACGCGCCGGTGCTGCCGCGCACCCCGTTGCCGGCCGCAGCCAACAACGGCTCGATCTATCAGGCCGGGTTCGAGCAGAACCTCTACACCGACCGCAAAGCGTTTCGCGTGGGCGACATCATCACCATCACCCTCAACGAGCGCACCTCGGCCAGCAAGAACGCCGGTTCCCAGCTGACCAAGAACAGCAAGGCCAACCTCGGCCTGACCTCGCTGTTCGGCGGCTCGGGCACCACCAACAACCCGTTCGGCGGCGGTGACCTGTCGCTCAACGCCGGCTACAACGGCGACCGCACCACCAAGGGCGACAGCAAGGCCAACCAGGGCAACACCCTGACCGGTTCGGTGACGGTGACCGTGGCCGACGTGCTGCCCAACGGCATCATCTCGGTGCGCGGCGAGAAATGGCTGACGCTCAACACCGGTGACGAGCTGGTGCGCATCGCCGGGCTGATCCGCGCCGACGACATCGCCACCGACAACACCGTGCCGTCGACGCGGGTCGCCGATGCGCGCATCACCTATTCGGGCACCGGCTCCTTCGCCGACGCCAGCCAGCCGGGATGGCTGGACCGCTTCTTCCTCAGCCCGCTCTGGCCCTTCTGAGAACGATGACCATGCTCAACCCAAGGCAGCTGCTCGCCGCGACCCTTCTGCTGTGCTGTGCGTTCGCCGCGCAGGCCGAGCGCCTGAAGGACATCGCCAGCATTTCCGGCGTGCGCAGCAACCAGCTGATCGGCTACGGCCTGGTCGTGGGCTTGAACGGCACGGGTGACCAGACCACCCAGACCCCGTTCACCCTGCAGACCTTCAACAACATGCTGGCCCAGTTCGGCATCAAGGTGCCGCCGGGGTCGGGCAACGTGCAGTTGAAGAACGTCGCCGCGGTGTCGGTGCACGCCGACCTGCCGCCGTTCGCCAAGCCGGGGCAGGTGGTCGACATCACCGTGTCGTCCATCGGCAACTCCAAGAGCCTGCGCGGCGGCAGCCTGTTGATGACGCCGCTCAAAGGCATCGACGGCAACGTCTACGCCATCGCCCAGGGCAACCTGGTGGTGGGCGGTTTCGACGCCGAAGGCCGCGACGGCTCGCGCATCACCGTCAACGTGCCGTCGGCCGGACGCATTCCGGGCGGCGCTTCGGTCGAGCGCACCGTGCCGAGCGGTTTCAACCAGGGCAACAGCCTGACGTTGAACCTCAATCGGCCGGACTTCACCACCGCCAAGCACATCGTCGACAAGGTCAACGAGCTGCTCGGCCCGGGTGTGGCCCAGGCCCTGGACGGCGGCTCGGTGCAGGTCACCGCGCCCATGGACCCGAGCCAGCGCGTCGACTACCTGTCGATCCTGGAAAACCTGGAGATCGATCCGGGCCAGGCAGTGGCCAAGGTCATCATCAACTCGCGTACCGGCACCATCGTCATCGGCCAGAACGTCAAGGTCTCGCCGGCGGCGGTGACCCACGGCAGCCTGACCGTGACCATCACCGAAGACCCGGTGGTCAGCCAGCCGGGCGCCTTCTCCAACGGCCAGACCGCCGTCGTGCCGCGCTCGCGAGTGAGTGCCGAACAGGAAGCTAAGCCGATGTTCAAGTTCGGCCCAGGCACCACCCTGGATGAGATCGTGCGTGCGGTGAACCAGGTGGGCGCGGCCCCCGGCGACCTGATGGCGATCCTCGAAGCCCTGAAGCAGGCCGGCGCGTTGCAGGCCGACCTGATCGTGATCTGAGGCCCCGACCATGACGCCCAAGAGCCTGGTATCGACCACTCCCGACAGTGGCGCGTACACCGACCTCAACCGCCTCAGCTCGCTCAAGCATGGCGATCGCGACAGCGACGCCAACGTGCGCAAGGTGGCCAAGGAGTTCGAGTCGCTGTTCATCAGCGAAATGCTCAAGGCCTCGCGCAAGGCGAGCAACGTCATGGCCGACGACAACCCGATGAACACCGAGACGGTCAAGCAGTATCAGGACATGTACGACCAGCAGATGGCGGTGAGCATGGCGCGCGAAGGCGGCGGCATCGGTTTGCAGGACGTGCTGGTGCGCCAGTTGTCGCAGAAGAAGGCCAGCGCCGCTTCGGCCGCCAGCGCCGCCAGCGCCCATGCGCCGGCCCTGTGGGGCGCGCGGGTGGCGGCAATGGCGGCGGGCGAGGGCGGTGCCACCAGCTCGCGCAACGACGTCGCCATGCTCAATGCCCGGCGCCTGGCGCTGCCCGGCAAGCTGACCGACCGTCTGCTGGCCGGCATCGTGCCGTCGGCGAGTGGCGCTTCGGCCAGCGCTGCTGCAGCCGGTGGCACCTCCTCGAGCGATACGACGCTGGCCACCGCCAACCCCGCGCTGGTCAAGCTGGACCGGTCGAAAGTCCAGTCCGCCACTGCCATCGGCGCCACCGCGAGCGCCGCCACGCAGATCCTCGGCCGCGCCGTGGCCCAGCCGCCATTGGCGCCGCAAAAAGCCTTCTCGGGCAGCGACGAGTTCGTCAGCACCATGCTGCCGATGGCCGAAAAAGCCGCCAAGCGCATCGGCATCGACCCGCGCTATCTGGTGGCCCAGGCCGCGCTGGAAACCGGCTGGGGCAAGTCGGTGATGCGCAACCCCGATGGCAGCAGCAGCCACAACCTGTTCGGCATCAAGGCCACCGGCAAGTGGCAGGGCGGCGAGGCCAGCGCCATCACCAGCGAGTTCCGCGAGGGCAAATTCGTCAAGGAACGCGCGGCGTTCCGCTCGTACGACTCCTATGAAGACAGCTTCCACGACCTGGTCAGCCTGTTGCAGGACAACAGCCGCTATAAAGATGCCGTGGCCTCTGCCGATAAACCGGATCAGTTCGCCCGAGAGCTGCAAAAGGCCGGCTATGCCACCGATCCGGACTATGCCCGCAAGATCATCAGCATCGCCCGACAGCTGCAACCCACTTCCCAGTACGCCATGGCCGGCTCTGCAACGACTCTATAAGGATTGACGCATGACGAATCTGATCTCGATCGGCCTGAGTGGCCTGAGTGCCAGCCAGGCGGCGTTGTCGGTCACCTCGAACAACATCGCCAACGCTGCGACCTCGGGCTACTCGCGCCAGCAGACGATCCAGACCGCCAGCCCCTCGCAGAACATCGGCGTGGGCTTTCTCGGCACCGGCACCACCTTGTCGGAAGTGCGCCGCATCTACAGCGCGTACCTGGACAACCAGTTGCAGTCGGCGACCTCGCTGCAGGCCGACGCGACTGCGTTCCAGGACCAGATCACCGGCATGGACAAGCTGCTGGCCGACCGCGACACCGGCATCAGCTCGGTGCTCACTGCCTTCTTCTCGTCGCTGCAGACGGCGGCCGCCTCGCCCTCGGACGTGGCGTCGCGGCAACTGCTGCTGACCCAGGCGCAGACCCTGAGCAACCGCTTCAACGCCGTGGCCGGGCAGATGAACCAGCAGAACGCGCAGATCAACTCGCAGCTGCAAACGCTCGCCGGGCAGGTCAACAAGCTCACCACCAACATCGCCGATTACAACCGGCAGATCGTGCAGCTGTCGGCGGCGGGCACCTCGCCCAACAGCCTGCTCGACGCGCGCAGCGAAGCGGTACGCCAGCTCAACGAACTGGTCGGCGTCACGGTGCAGGAGCGTGACGGCAACTTCGACGTGTCGCTCGGCACCGGTCAGGCGCTGGTCACCGGCATCCACGCCAATCCCTTGTCGGTGGAGCCGGGTGTGGCGGACAAAAGCCAGGCGAGCCTGAAGATCGAGTACGCCAACTTCAGCTCCGACGTGACCTCGGTGGCCACCGGCGGGCAGATCGGCGGCCTGTTGCGCTACCGCAACGAAGTGCTGACCCCGGCCATGAACGACCTCGGCCGCGTCGCCCTGGTGGTGGCCGACAGCATCAACTCGCAGCTGGGCCAGGGCCTGGACATCAACGGCCAGTTCGGCGCCGATCTGTTCACCAGCATCAACAGCGCTACGGCCGTTGCCCAGCGTAGCCTGGCGTCGTCGGGCAACAGCGCGGGGTCGGGCAACCTCGACGTGACCATCCGCAACAGCGGTGCATTGAGCACGTACGACTACGAGGTCAAGTTCACCAGCGGTTCGCAGTACAGCGTGCGCCGTTCCGACGGCACCGAGATGGGCAGTTTCGACCTCAACGCCGACCCGGCGCCAGTGATCGACGGTTTCAGCCTGGCGCTCAAGGGCGGCGCATTGGCCGCCGGCGACAGCTTCAAGGTGATCCCCACGCGCACGGCCGCCGCCGATATAGGGACCGTGACCCAGGACGCCAACAAGCTGGCGTTCGCAGCGCCCGTCACCGCAGCGGCCAGTGGCGGCAACGGCGGCACCGGGACCATCACCCAGCCGACCCTGACCGAGCGCCTGGACATCTACGGCGGCAGCGACACGGCGGTGGCGCGCGACGCCATGCGCACCTCGATGCCGGTACGGGTGGTGTTCCAGGCGGCCAGCGGCGGCGCTCAGAGCTATACGGTGTTCGACGCCAAGGGCACGTCCATCGGCACCGGCAGCATCGTGCCCGGGCAGGACAACAAGCTCACCATCGCCGTGCCGATGCGCGACGCCAATGGCACGCCGATCCTCGATGGCAACGGCCAGCCGCGCAGCTTCAGCCTCGACACCAGCATCGGCGGCAGCCCCAACGTCAACGACAGTTTCACCCTGTCGTTCAACACCGACGGCAAGTCCGACAACCGCAATGCCAGCCAATTGCTGGCGTTGCAGACCAAGGCGACCGTGGCCACGGGCTCGGGCGGTGGCATCAGTTTCACTTCGGCCTATGCTTCTCTGGTGGAGCAGGTCGGCGCCAAGGCCAGCCAGGCCAAGATCGACGGCACCGCCACCGATGCCGTGCTCAAGTCGGCCAAGGAAAGCCGCAGCTCGGTGTCCGGGGTCAACCTCGACGACGAGGCGGCCAACCTGGTGAAGTTCCAGCATTACTACACGGCGTCGTCGCAGATCATCAAGGCGGCGCAGGAAACCTTCCAGACCTTGATCAACGCACTCTAAGGGAGAGCTGACCATGCGCATTTCCACCGCTCAGTTCTACGACGCCAGTGCCAGCAGCTATACGAAGAACTTTTCCGACCTGAACAAGACCCGCGAACAGGTCGACTCGGGCGTGCGTATCCAAAGCGCCGGCGACGATCCGGTGGGCGCCGCGCGTTTGCTGGTGCTGCAACAGCAGCAGGCGCTGCTGGGCCAGTACAACAGCAACATGTCCACCGTGAACAACGCGCTGTTGCAGGAAGAGAGCGTGCTGTCGACCATCACCGAGGCCCTGCAGCGCGCCAGCGACCTGGCGGTGCGCGCCGGTGGCGCGGGCCTGACCGATGCCGACCGTACCTCCATCAGCAGCGAACTCAAGGAAATCGAAGCCAACGTGTTCGGCCTGCTCAATTCGCGCGACGCCAACGGCAACTACATGTTCGGCGGTGCCAAGAGCACCACCCAGCCCTATGTGCGCAACGCCGACGGCACCTACAGCTTCCAGGGCGACCAGACCCAGTTGAGCTTGCAGGTGTCCGACACCTTGAGCCTGGCCACCAACGATTCGGGCTTCAGCGTCTTCGACCAGGCGACCAACAAGGAACGCACGCAGTCGACCCTGACCGCGCCGGCGACCAACGATGGCAAGGTCTCGCTGTCCCAGGGCCTGATGACCTCGACGCCGACCTACAACAGCCGCTTCGCTTCCGGCCAGCCATACTCGCTGAACTTCAAAAGCTCCACCGAGTTCACCATCACCGATGCCAGTGGCAAGGACATCACCGCCGAAACCACGACCAACGGCAAGTTCGACGCCGACACCGAGGGTGGCAACGTAGTCACGCTGCGTGGCGTGGAGTTCCGCATCGACGTGGCCCTGAGCGAAGGCGAGAATGCCGACACCGCCGTGGCGGGGCACGCTTTCCGTCTGGAGATCCGTCCCGACACCCTCACCGCCACCCGCGGTGCCGGCAACGCCTCGACGGCGCAGATCACCAGCAGCACCATCAGCAACGCGGCCGACTACCACAGCACCTTTCCCAGCGGCGGTGCGGCGATCAGGTTCACCAGCGACAGCGAATACGCGCTGTACGCGCAGCCGATGACCGACGGCGCCCAGCCGATCGCCAAAGGCACCGTGACCGGCGGTGCCTTCACCGTGGCGGGCGTGACCTACCAGCTCAGCGACACGCCCAAGGCCGGCGACCAGTTCACCGTGAGCGCCAACACCCACCAGACGCAGAACCCGCTGCAAACCCTGGCCAAGCTGCGTGCAGTGCTCGACGCGCCCATCGACGACAAGAACGCCAACGTCGACCTGCGCAACGCCGTGGCCTCGGCCGTGGCCAACCTGGCCAGCGGCCGCGAGCGCATCGACATCACCCGTGGCTCGATCGGCGCGCGCGGCAATTCGCTGGAGATCCAGCGCCAGGAAAACACCAGCCTGGGCCTGGCCAACACCACCACGCAGAGCGCCATCGGCAATACCGACATGTCCCAGGCGGTCATCACCCTGACCCTGCAGCAGGCCATGCTGGAGGCCTCGCAGCTGGCCTTCTCGCGGGTCTCGCAGTTGAGTTTGTTCAACAAGCTCTGAGTTGGCGTTTTCATCGTTTCGGTACAAGGCAGAGCAGTCACACGCCATCGGGCCCGCTGTGCGGGCCATCGCGGCTAGTCGGAACGCCGAACCGGCCGCTCCCACAGCAGCTGAGCTGCGTCTCGAATTGTGGACCCCACTCCACTGCGAAGCGCAGCTCAATCCCTGTAGGAGCGACTTTAGTCGCGATGGGCCGCAAAGCGGCCCCAATCCAGGCCCCCTTGGTCATTTCAGGCAAAGCATCTACACGCCCTCAGGCCCGCTGTGCGGGCCATCGCGGCTAAAGCCGCTCCTACAGAGATGCGCTGTGCGGGCCGTTGTGGCTTGGGCCGTTCATACATTCGGCGCTGTGCATGTGACCAATGAGTCAAAACCTGCATCTTCCCTGTATCCTATTGGTGGTTGTCGCATTCTGTTGCCTTTTATCTCTCGGCATACAGGCAACGAGTGCGTGCGCGTCGTGTCCTCACACGCCTGACCCCTCCTCATGGCGCCCTCATCCGATGAGCGGCGGACTTTGGCTGTTTTGATTGGGAAGCCAGAATGATTGGCATTAAAAGCATCGCCAGCTACGTGCCGGCCCAGGGCGTGGACAACTACGCCCAAGGTGCGCGTTTCGAAAAGAACGAAGATTTCATCCTCGGCAAGATCGGCTCGGCCTTCCTGCCGCGCAAAGAGGCCACGCAGGAAACCTCGGACCTCGCCGTCGAAGCGGCCCGTGCCCTGTTCGTCAACAACCCCAGCCTCGACCCGCAGTCGATCGATGCGCTCATCGTGGTCACCCAGAACGGTGACGAAGAGGGCCTGCCGCATACTTCGGCCATCGTCCAGGACAAGCTGGGCCTGAGCACTTCGGTGGCTGCCTTCGACGTGTCGCTCGGCTGTTCGGGCTACGTCTACGGCCTGTATGCGATCAAAGGCTTCATGGAAGCGGCCGGGCTGAAGAACGGCTTGCTGATCACCGCAGACCCCTATTCGAAGATCGTCGACCCCGAAGACCGCAACACCACCATGCTGTTCGGCGACGCCGCCACCGCCACCTGGATGGGCGAGGGCGCCGACTGGCAACTCGGCCAGGCGCGCTTCGGCACCGACGGCGCCGGTGCGGCGCACTTGAAGGTCAGCGACGGCACCTTCTTCATGAACGGCCGCCAGGTATTCAACTTCGCCTTGCTCAAGGTGCCCGCGCACCTGCGCGAGCTGCTCGAGGCGAGCGACCTGCAGTCGTCCGACATCGACGCTTTCTGCATCCACCAGGGCAGCGCCGCCATCGTCGATGCCGTAGCGCGGCGTTTCGAGGAGGAGTTGGAGCACAAGCATCCGGAGAAATTCGTCAAGGACATGCTGGAAACCGGCAACACGGTGTCTTCGAGCATTCCGCTGCTGCTGGAAAAGCACATGTTGGGCGGCACCTGGCGCCGCGTGGCGATCAGCGGCTTCGGCGTCGGCCTGTCGTGGGGCTCGGCGATCCTTCAGCGAAGCTGATCGACGCATCATGCAAAAGCGCCGGCAGGCTTCGCTCCGGCGCTTTTTTCTGCCTGATCATTGCTGCTGCCGATACTGAATCCCTGGCCCGGGGATCTACCTGGGAAGCTGATTGATGGGTCATGAAAAGCGCGGGTAGACGTTGCTCCGGCGCTTTTCTGCCTGCTCATTGCCGCTGCCGACACTCGATGCTTGGCCCGAGGATCTTCCAGCGAGGCTGATTGACGGGTCCTGGAAAAGCGCCAGCAGGCTTTGCCATGGCGCTTTTTTCATGCCCGTTCATCGCCGCTGCCGGGCGATAAATCCTTGATTTGCAAAAAGATTGCCGTGTAATGGCAATTTTTTTTGCAAATCGCCCTCAAGCCAGGGCCACTCCCGACGATAACCATTACGAAGGTTCTCTAGGCCACACCCGGCGGTTGCCAAGGCCGGAAGCCGCAGTAACTCATCCAACGAGGATTTCGTCATGGCTTTAACCGTTAACACCAACATTGCTTCGATCACCACTCAGAGCAACCTGACCAAGGCCAGCAACGCCCAGACGACTTCGATGCAGCGTCTGTCGTCCGGCCTGCGGATCAACAGCGCCAAGGATGATGCGGCCGGCCTGCAAATCTCCAACCGTCTGACCAGCCAGATCAACGGCTTGGGCCAGGCAGTGAAGAACGCCAACGACGGTATCTCCATCGCTCAGACCGCTGAAGGCGCGATGCAGGCTTCGACCGACATCCTGCAGAAGATGCGTACCCTGGCACTGTCCTCGTCCACCGGCTCGCTCAGCGCCGACGACCGTAAGTCGAACAACGACGAATACCAGGCTCTGACCGCGGAACTGAACCGTATTTCCGACACCACCACCTTCGGTGGCCAGAAGCTGCTCGACGGCTCGTATGGCACCAAGGCCATCCAGGTCGGCGCCAACGCCAACGAAACCATCAACCTGTCCTTGGACAACGTGTCGGCCAAGAGCATCGGCTCGCAGCAGGTCAAGAGCGTCGGTATCACCCCAACCGCTGCCGGCGTAGCCGGCGGTGCGGTAACCGTGACCGGTAACGGTCAGAGCGCTGACGTGACCATTGACGCTGGCGCCTCGGCCAAGCAGATCGCCAAGACTCTGAGTGGCGCTGTTGGCGGCCTGACCGCGACCGCCAGCACCGAAGTGAAGTTCTCGGTGGACTCCGCTGCCATCGCCGCCGCTACGCCGGATTCTGCCAACTTCGAGCTGGAAGTCGGTGGTCAGACCGTCAAGTTCGTCGGCGTCAAGGACACCGCCGGTCTGGCCGACCAGCTGAAATCCAACGCTGCCAAACTGGGCATCAGCGTCAACTACGACGAAACCAAGGGCACGCTGTCGGTCAAGTCCGATACCGGTGAAAACCTCAAGTTCAGCGCTGCCGACGCCGGCGCCGTTGCAGGTATCCAGGTCGCTGCCAAAGACGGTTCGGGTGACTACGGCACAGCTGCTGCGCTGGATGCCACTGCCTTGACCGTCACCGGTGCGGTCAATCTGGATTCGGCCAAAGGCTACTCGCTGAGCGGCGCTGGTGTCACGGGTGTGTTCTCGGCTGCGGGTACTTCCGCGACTTCGACCAAGACCAGCATTTCGCAAACCGACGTCACCGATGCCACCAACGCTCAGAATGCCCTGGCGGTGATCGACAAGGCCATCGGCTCGATCGACAGCGTACGTTCCGGTCTGGGTGCTACTCAGAACCGCTTGAGCACCACTGTAGACAACCTGCAGAACATCCAGAAGAACTCCACCGCTGCCCGTTCGACCGTGCAGGACGTGGACTTCGCGGCCGAAACCGCCGAGCTGACCAAGCAGCAGACCCTGCAACAGGCTTCCACCGCGATCCTGTCCCAGGCCAACCAGCTGCCGTCCTCGGTACTGAAACTGCTTCAGTAATCGCGCTGGCAGGCTAGCAACGAAAGGGCGCGTTCTACGTGCCCTTTTGCCGTTCTGACGTGAGGAGTTTCACCCATGGACATGAGTGTGAAAGTGAACCAGGTCTACACGCCGCCGCTAGCGCCGGTGGTCGCCGTCGCGCCCGCCGATGCCGCCAGCCTGGCCACGGCGCCGGATGCGGTGACGCCGCCTGCTGCTACAAGCCAGCCGGCGAGCCGTGAAGATCTGGAGAAAGCGCTCGGGGAAATCCGCGACTTCGCGCGTGACAACCACCGTAATTTGGATTTTTCCATCGACGAGGACAGCGGGCGGGTGGTGGTGAAAGTCATCGCCACCGATTCGGGCCTGGTGATTCGTCAGATACCTTCCGAGGCTGCGCTGAAACTGGCGCAAACCCTCAACGACGCCAACAGTCTGCTGTTCAAGGATGAAGTGTAGGTTGGCATGAAACTTGTTGCTGCAACCGTTTGCCGAGCGTGATCGTCAAGCCGTTGGCAGCCACTGAGATACAGGGAGACAACGATGGCAGGTTCAACCGTCAGCGGGATCGGTTCCAACATCGACACTCAAGCGATCGTGACGTCGCTGGTGAATGCGCAGAAGGCGCCCAAGCAAGCCCAGATCAACACTCAGACGCTGAAGGCGACCACGACGTTGTCGTCCATCGGCAAAATCCAAGCGGCGCTCGATGCCTTCCGCGGGGCCCTGGACACCATGTCCACCACCAACGCCTTCAGTGGTCTGACCGTGAAGTCGGGCGACGAAAAGGTCGCCACCATCAAGGCGGGCGCCGGCGCGGCCAATGGCACTTTCTCGTTGAAGGTGGAAAGCCTGGCCCAGGCCTCGAAGATTTCCACACCGGTGTATGCCAAGGGCGCCAGCTCGGTGGTCAACACGACCGGCACCGCCACGACGTTGACCATCAGTCAGTCCGGCAAGAACTACGACCTGAGTGTGCCGGCCGGCGCCACCTTGCAGCAGGTACGCGACAGCATCAACAGTCAGTTCGGTACTCAAGGCCTGAGCGCCAACGTGCTCACCGATGCCAGTGGTTCGCGGCTGGTGTTGACCTCGACCAAGATGGGCGAGGGGTCGGACATCACCCTGGGCGGCAACTCAGGCATCGACACCGGCTACACCGTGATCGACAAGCCTGCCAACGCCAAGTACATGCTCGACGGCATCAGCATGACGTCCAAGAGCAACGAGATCTCCGATGCCGTCAGCGGCTTGAGCATCACCTTGACGGGTGTGTCGTCGAAAAATGCGGACAGTGGCGAGCTTTCGCCGACCATTCTTTCGCTGACCACCAGCACCAGTACGCTGAAGTCCGGTGTGCAGGGTTTCGTCGATACCTACAACGCCCTGATGACGGCCATTAATGCCGAAACCAAGGTCACTACAGGCACCGACGGCACACCGACCGCCGGCGCGTTGACCGGTGACGCCACGATGCGCGGCCTGGTCTCGTCGATTCGCAACGAGATAAGCCAGCTGTCGGGTAATGGCACGTTCAAGTCCCTGGCCCAGTTCGGCGTCACCACGTCCCAGGACGGTGGCCTGCTGAGCCTCGACGACAAGAAGTGGAGCGCTGCGGCGGCCACCAACATCGCCGACCTCTCGAGCATCTTCACCGGCAAGGACGGCTTGCTGGCGCGCATGCAGAACGCCACGGAAAGCTACGCCAAGGCCAGCACCGGCACCTTCGCCGAGCGCACCAAGACGCTGACCGACAACCTCAACAAACTCAAGACCGAGCAGACCACCCTCGACGATCGCATGACCGCACTGCAGAAGAGCCTGCAGGACAAATACAACGCCATGGACACCCTGGTGGCGCAGTTGCGCGCGCAGAGCGACAGCGTGATGACCACGCTCAACGCCCTGAACAAAGCCAACAGCGACAGCTGATCGGCGCTTAAGTTATCCACGGCTCGGCCGACATAACTGTCATCGAGCCGTTATCTTTTTTCTGTCACGAGGTTGCACGATGAACCCCATGAGAGCCCTTCGCCAATACCAGAAGGTCAATTCCCATGCACAGATCTCCGAGGCCACGCCCCATCGGTTGGTGCAGATGCTGATGGAAGGCGGGCTGGATCGCATGGCCCAGGCCAAGGGCGCGATGGCGCGTGGCGACGTGGCGGAAAAAGGCCTGATGATCGGCAAGGCGATCGACATCATCATTGGCTTGCGCGATGGCCTGGATGCCGAAAAGAGCGAGAATCCGGAAAGCATCGAACAGCTCGCCAGCCTCTACGTATACATGACCAATCGCCTGATGCAGGCGAACATCGCCAACGATGCCGGCATGATCGACGAAGTCGCCCGGCTGCTGATTACCGTCAAGAGCGGCTGGGATCAGATCCCGCCCGTGCCACAAGCCGGCTAAGCCCGCGAGGAGCGTGTCGTGAACACTGCCATCCAACGATTCGACGAAACCCGTGACGCTTTGCTCGATGCCCTGGACGAGCGCGATTGGGATGCCATTGGCAGGCTCGACGAGGCCTGTCGGGTCTGCATCGACGACATGCTGACGGCAAGCGTGGTGGACGAGGTCCAGGTCAAGGCCAAGTTGGAAGATCTGCTGGTGGTCTATCGCAATCTGCTGGAAGCCACAATGGGCGAACGCCAAGCCATCGCCGAGCAAATGTCGCAGATCAACCAGGCAAAATCAGCGGCAAAGGTTTACCATCTGTTCAGCTGAGGTAAATAGATAACGCCTGTCCGGCGCCATAAATTTGACTGGTTATACGTTTTTTACTTTACTAGTGGCTGTTTTCGAATTTCAGACGTCTCAATGCTGACTGTACGTCAGGGCGACGTCGAATTCGCCTCCCCGGCACCGATATGACTAGGGAAGTTGCTATTGCATGTGGCGTGAAACCAAGATTCTGCTGATCGATGACGACAGCGACCGCCGCCGCGACATGGCGGTGGTCCTGAATTTCCTGGGCGAAGACAACCTGCCTTGCTCGAGCCAGAACTGGCAGCAGGCGGTGGAGTCTTTGCAGTCGAGCCGCGAAGTGTTGTGCGTGCTCATGGGTACCGTGGCGTCGCCCGGCACGGTCCTTGGGCAGCTTAGGACCGTGGCAGGGTGGGATGAGTTCCTTCCCGTCCTGCTTCTTGGTGAAATTTCTTCCGCCGAGTTCCCTGACGACCTGCGCCGCCGGGTGTTGTCGAACTTGCAGATGCCTCCCAGCTACAGCCAACTGCTCGACTCCCTGCACCGTGCCCAGGTCTATCGCGAGATGTACGACCAGGCGCGCGAGCGCGGTCGCCAGCGCGAGCCCAATCTGTTCCGCAGCCTGGTCGGCACTAGCCGCGCGATCCAGCATGTGCGGCAGATGATGCAGCAGGTGGCCGACACCGATGCCAGTGTGCTGATTCTCGGCGAGTCGGGAACGGGCAAGGAAGTGGTGGCGCGCAACCTGCATTACCATTCCAAGCGCCGCGACGCGCCGTTCGTACCGGTCAACTGTGGGGCCATCCCGGCCGAGCTGTTGGAAAGCGAGCTGTTCGGCCATGAGAAGGGCGCCTTCACTGGAGCCATCACCACGCGCGCCGGGCGTTTCGAGCTTGCCAACGGTGGCACGTTGTTCCTCGACGAGATCGGCGACATGCCATTGCCGATGCAGGTCAAGTTGCTCCGCGTGTTGCAGGAGCGCACCTTCGAGCGGGTCGGCAGCAACAAGACCCAAAGCGTCGACGTGCGCATCATCGCAGCCACGCACAAGAACCTCGAAACCATGATCGATGCGGGTTCGTTCCGCGAAGACCTGTACTACCGGCTCAACGTCTTCCCCATCGAGATGGCGCCGCTGCGCGAGCGCGTCGAAGACATCCCCTTGTTGATGAACGAGCTGATCTCGCGCATGGAGCACGAGAAGCGCGGCTCGATCCGCTTCAACTCGGCCGCGATCATGTCACTGTGCCGGCATGGCTGGCCGGGCAACGTGCGTGAGCTGGCCAACCTGGTGGAGCGCATGGCGATCATGCATCCCTATGGTGTGATCGGCGTCGCCGAACTGCCGAAGAAATTCCGCTATGTCGAAGACGAAGACGAGCAATTGGTCGACAGCCTGCGCAGCGATCTGGAGGAGCGGGTGGCGATCAACGGACACACGCCGAATTTCGCCAACCAAGCCATGCTGCCGCCCGAGGGTCTGGACCTCAAGGACTACCTCGGTGGCCTGGAACAGGGCCTGATCCAGCAGGCGCTGGACGACGCCAACGGCATCGTGGCGCGCGCGGCGGAACGGCTACGCATCCGCCGCACCACCTTGGTGGAGAAGATGCGTAAATACGGCATGAGTCGCCGCGACGGCGAAGAGGCCGCCGAAGATTGAATCCCAAGGTGGGCATTGCGGATCGGGCCGCAATACTCACCTTAACGAGTTGCTTGGTGTGTTCCGAAGGGCAAGGCCAGCGCTCCATGGGTACGACTCACGCCGCACGGCAGTTGACCAACTATCGCCTGCCCATGTCCCACACCGGCACGCCCCTTGCTACAACCTCGCCAACAGGCCGTTTTTATGACGGTCAGCCACGCGAGAATGTCCGATGCCTCAGGTTGCCTCCCTCTCCCGAGCCCCCGATCCGCAACGCCGTAATCCTGTCGAGCAGCAGAGCCGCGAAAGCCTGGAGCAGGCGTTCGCGCTGTTCGGCCAGGTATCCAGCCAGCTGCATGAGTCATACGGCATGCTCGAGGCACGGGTCAGCGAGCTCAAAGGCGAGTTGGCGGTGGTCAGTGCCCAGCGCATGGCTGAACTGGACGAGAAAGAGCGCTTGGCCAGCCGCCTGCAAAACCTGCTCGATGCGTTGCCCGGCGGTGTGGTGGCGCTCGACGGTCGCGGCGTGGTGGTCGAAGCCAACCCGGCCGCAGTCGAACTGCTGGGGCAGCCCCTGTTGGGTGAGCTGTGGCGCGAGCTGATCGTGCAGCGTTTCGCGCCGCGCCACGACGATGGCCATGAAGTCTCGCTGCGCGATGGCCGCCGAGTGGCGATCGCCACCCGTTCGTTGGGTGCCGAGCCCGGTCAGTTGCTGCTGCTCACCGACCTGAGCGAAACCCGACGCCTGCAAGATCAATTGGCGCGTCACGAGCGCTTGTCCAGCCTGGGGCGCATGGTCGCCTCACTGGCCCATCAGATCCGCACGCCGCTGTCGGCCGCCATGCTCTATGCCGGCCATCTCGCCGACCCGGCGCACACCCTGCCTGACGACACCCGGCAACGCTTTGCCGGTCAGCTCAAGGAGCGCCTGCACGAGCTCGAACATCAAGTGCGCGACATGCTGGTGTTCGCCCGCGGCGAGCTGCCGCTGACCGATCGCCTGACCCCCAAGTCGCTGTTCCAGGCGTTGCAGCAGGCCGCCCACAGCCATGTCGAAGGCCATGCCGTACGCTGGCAGTGCGACACCCGTCTGGGCGAAGTGCTGTGCAACCGCGACACCCTGGTCGGCGCTTTGCTCAACCTGATCAACAACGCCTTGCAAGCGAGCCACGGTCCGGCGCGTCTGAAGGTGCACCTGATGCGCCGTGGGCAGCAGGTGGCGCTGTGCATCAGCGACGCCGGCGGCGGCATCGATGCCGCTTTGCTGGCGCGTCTGGGCGAACCTTTCCTCACCACCAAGACCAACGGCACCGGCCTGGGCCTGGCCGTGGTCAATGCCGTGGTGCGCGCTCATCAGGGCCAGGTGCGGATCCGTTCGCGCGTGGGTCGTGGTACCTGCGTGACGGTCACGCTGCCGCTGTTGGGTATGCCGGGAGGGGAGGGCATGGCATGACGCACAAGGTGCTGCTGGTCGAGGACGACCGCAACCTGCGCCAAGCCTTGGCCGACACCCTGGAATTGGGCGGCTTCGCCTGGCGCGCCGTGGGTTCGGCGGAGCTCGCCTTGCAGGCCGTGGGCGAAGAGGCCTTCAGCCTGGTGGTGAGCGACGTCAACATGCCCGGGATGGACGGCCATCAGTTGCTGGGCGAGCTGCGTCGACGCCAGCCGCAACTGCCGGTGTTGTTGATGACTGCCCACGCTGCGGTGGAAAGCGCCGTGCAGGCCATGCGCCAGGGCGCGGTGGACTATCTGGTCAAGCCCTTCGAGCCGCGCGCCTTGCTCAGCCTGGTCGAGCGTCACGCAGCGCATCGCCTGCTGGCCGACGATGGCCCGGTGGCCTGCGAGTCCAGCAGCCGGCAGTTGCTGGCATTGGCGGCGCGGGTTGCGCGCAGCGATTCGACGGTGATGATCTGCGGCGAATCGGGCACTGGCAAAGAAGTGCTGGCGCGTTACATCCATCAGCAGTCGACCCGCGCCGAAGGACCGTTCGTGGCCATCAACTGCGCGGCGATCCCCGACAACATGCTCGAAGCCACCTTGTTCGGCCACGAGAAGGGCGCCTTCACCGGGGCCATCGCCGCCCAGCCCGGCAAATTCGAACAGGCCGACGGCGGCACCCTGCTGCTCGACGAAATCTCCGAAATGCCTCTGACCTTGCAGGCCAAACTGCTGCGGGTATTGCAGGAGCGCGAGGTGGAGCGGGTCGGCGGGCGCAAGCCGATCCCGCTCGACATCCGCGTGCTGGCCACCAGCAACCGCGACCTGGCCGCACAGGTGGCGGCGGGCGCGTTCCGCGAAGACCTCTACTATCGCTTGTCGGTCTTCCCTCTGGCCTGGCAACCCTTGCGCGAGCGACGCGACGACATTCTGCCGCTGGCCGAACGTTTGCTCGCCCGGCATGCCGGCAAACTGCGCCTCGGTGCGGTTCGCCTGTCGCCCCAAGCCCGTGACTGCCTGCGCGAGCATGATTGGCCCGGCAATGTGCGCGAGCTGGACAATGCCGTGCAGCGTGCGTTGATCCTGCAGCAGGGTGGGGTGATCGAAGCGGCGGATTTCTGTCTGACGGGGCTTGCGACGGGTAACGCGCCACGACCGGCTGCACCCGTGGGCGTCGAGCGGCAGGCGGCCGAGCCGGCGGTGCTGGGCGACGATCTGCGCCGTCATGAGTTCCAGATGATCCTCGACGCCCTGCGCAGCGAACGCGGGCGACGTAAGGAGGCCGCCGAGCGGCTCGGCATCAGCCCGCGCACGTTGCGCTACAAGCTGGCGCAGATGCGCGATGCAGGGATGGACGTCGAACTCGGCGGGTAATCGAGGCGGCTGGGTGACCGTGATGAGTGTTTCGCAGGGGCTGTGGCGTGTTTGCGTGTGGGCCGGCGTTGCCGGCCATCGCGGCTCAAGCCGCTTGTGTCTTCAAAGCAGCTAAATTCGAAGGTGAGAGGAGTGAGCGGCAGCTGTACCGCCGGGGTGCCCTGGAGCACGTGTAGGAGCCAAGCTGTCGCCCACTCTTCTCACTCTGGCCTTAAGCTCGAACAGTTGACTGAGTCCGACCTCGAACAACAAGCGGGAGCTAAGCCAGAGTGATCTCTCACTTCTGAGCCTAGAGAATTTATTCATGTCTGCCTATGCCGGAATCGATGTTTCTAAAGCGACGTTGCAGATTGCCCTGCATCCCCAAGCCGATGATCTCTCTGTAGCCAACACGCCTGAAGGGCTGGCGAGTGCCATGGATTACTTCAAAGCGCACGACGTCCATCGCGTGCTTGTGGAAGCCACAGGCGGTTATGAGAAGTTGGCGGTGAGGTTGCTGGCGGGTGCTGGCTTCAAAGTTCAGCGCGTCAATCCTGTACGTGCCCGCTCGTATGCGCTTTCAATGAACAAGCGCGCCAAGACTGACAAAATCGATGCTCGTATCCTGGCACGGTTCGCTGCCAACCTTGACGAAGAGCCCTGCTGCCAGCCCGACGCAGACCGCGAGGAGTTGACCCAGCTGGTCAATCAGCGCGAAAGCCTGGTCCAGCAACGCGACGACAATCGACGCCGGATCAAACAGGCCGACTCGGCGTTCGTGCAGCAGACCTACAAGACGCTTGAGGTGCAGCTGCAGATGCTGATCAAGTCCTGCAATAAACAGATCGCTCAGCAGACGCAAAAGATAAATGCTCAACTGCTGGAGCAATTGAAAGTGATCAAAGGGATAGGTCCCGTCACGATTGCCAGCCTGTTCTGTTACTTGCCCGAATTAGGCGATCTGAACCGCAAACAGGTAGGTGCCTTGGTCGGAGTTGCGCCTTACAACAACGACAGTGGCACCAAGAGTGGTAAGCGCAGCATTTACGGCGGCAGGGCGAAATTACGACGGGCAGCGTACATGAGCGTACTGGTGATGGTGCGCCATAACCCGGACTTCAAAGCGCGCTATGAACGACTGTGTAACCGTGGCAAAGCAAAGAAGGTAGCGTTGGTGGCGTGCATGAGAGTCTTGTTGGTGAGGCTCAACGCAATGGTCAGGGATGGTACGCCGTGGCGAGATCAGCCTGTGTGACGGCGCCTGTTCAGGGCGTTTTCAAGATGAAAACGCCTGGAACATGACCGCTGATCGGTGGCAGGTGAAAGACAGTTGGCTCCTACAGGTGTATCAGCGGACCTTATCGTCAAGTGCAGAATCGGATTCGTCTACCCTGTAAAAGCCTATTCGTACCCCCTGTAGCAGCGGCTTCAGCGTTCTTGTAGCCCGGCCTCGGCCCCCTGTAGGAGCGGCTTGAGCCGCGATGGCCGGCACCGCCGGCCCAATGGCCACTACGCCATCCGCCGGGCGGCGGCCCATCATTTGGATCAGCGCTGCTACATGGCCCGTTATCGCTGATCAGAAGGACGAACCCCTGCTTCCACGTGCTTCTTGAGACCAGCCCATCCCCACGAAAAAGCCAGCCTTGCCACAACTCCACGCCCACGCACAGCAACCAGCTCCGGTTCTTTACCAGCCCATCCCACACCCTGGCATTCTTGTTGCTAGTCCTCCTGTACCCGCCGCATGAGTGTCAAAAAAATGCGGCCGCCGCAGAGAGAAGTCCATGACCCAAGGTGTTCAATTCAACCGTCTGATGCTCGACATGCGCGCCATGCAGGCCGACGCCATGTCGCAGCCCAAAGCCGTGGCCGCGCCGGAGCTGGGGCAGAACTCGTTCGCCGACATGCTTGGCCAGGCGATCGGCAAGGTCAATGAAACCCAGCAGTCATCCAATGCCCTGGCCAATGCCTTCGAAATCGGCAAGGGCAATGTCGACCTGACCGACGTCATGGTGGCCTCGCAAAAGGCCTCGGTGTCGTTCCAGGCACTCACGCAGGTACGCAACAAGTTGGTCCAGGCGTACCAGGACATCATGCAGATGCCAGTTTGAGGGCTGACTAAGTGGCCGATGCCGTCGACACTCCACCCGCCACCACCGGTGCCAAGCCTGCGTCCAAGCTGGCGCTGCCGGGGCTGGGTTTCCTGGAAAACATCTCGCGCATGCCCGCGCTGCGCCAGGTCGGCCTGTTGGTCGGGTTGGCCGCCAGCGTGGCGGTGGGCTTCGCCGTGGTGCTCTGGTCGCAGCAGCCGGACTACCGTCCGCTGTACGGCAGCCTGGCCGGGATGGACACCAAGCAGGTCATCGAAACCCTCGGTGCCTCCGACATCGAGTACCGCGTCGAGCCCAACTCCGGCGCCTTGCTGGTCAAGGCCGACGACCTGTCCCGCGCGCGCCTGAAGCTCGCCGCCGCAGGCGTCACCGCCAACGACGGCAACGTCGGTTTCGAACTGCTCGACAAAGACCAGGGCCTGGGTACCAGCCAGTTCATGGAAGCCACCCGCTATCGCCGTGGCCTGGAAGGCGAGCTGGCGCGCACCGTATCGAGCCTGAACAACGTCAAGGCTGCCCGCGTGCATCTGGCGATCCCGAAAAGCTCGGTGTTCGTGCGCGACGAACGCAAACCCAGCGCGTCGGTGCTGGTCGAAATGTATCCAGGCCGCACCCTGGAAAGCGGTCAGGTCATGGCCATCGTCAATCTGGTGGCGACCAGCGTGCCGGAGCTGGACAAATCCCAGGTCACCGTGGTCGACCAGAAAGGCAACCTGCTCTCCGAGCAGTTGCAGGACACCGCCCTGACCATGGCCGGCAAGCAGTACGACTACAGCCGGCGCATGGAAAGCCTGCTCACCCAGCGCGTGCAGAACATCCTGCAACCGGTGCTGGGCAACGACCGCTACAAGGCCGAGGTCTCGGCCGACGTGGACTTCAGCGCGGTCGAATCGACCTCCGAGCAATTCAATCCCGAGCAACCGGCGCTGCGCAGCGAGCAGTCGGTCGAGGAGCAGCGTTCCAGCAGCCAAGGCCCGCAAGGCGTGCCGGGTGCGTTGAGCAACCAACCGCCAGGCGCCGCCACTGCGCCGCAGAACGCCGTGGCCGGTGCGGCCGGGGCCGGGGCGATCCAGCCCGGCCAACCGCTGCTCGACGCCAACGGCCAGCAGATCATGGACCCGGCCACCGGCCAGCCGATGCTCGCGCCGTACCCCAGCGACAAGCGTCAACAGAGCACCAAGAACTTCGAGCTGGACCGTTCGATCAGCCACACCCGCCAGCAGCAGGGCCGTCTGACCCGTCTGTCGGTCGCCGTGGTGGTGGACGACCAGGTCAAGGTCGACGCGGCCAGCGGCGAAGCCACGCGCACGCCCTGGACCAGCGAAGACCTGGCGCGTTTCACCCGCCTGGTGCAGGACGCGGTAGGCTTCGACGCCAGCCGCGGCGACAGCGTCAGTGTGGTCAACGTGCCGTTCTCCGCCGACCGCGGCGAAGTGCTGGTCGATATTCCGTTCTACTCGCAGCCCTGGTTCTGGGACATCGTCAAACAGGCACTGGGCGTGCTGTTCATCCTGGTGCTGGTGTTCGGCGTGCTGCGTCCGGTGCTGAACAACATCACCCGTGGCGGCAAGGACGCCGCTGTGGCAGGCGACACGGAGCTGGGCGGGATGATCGGGATGGATGGCGAGCTCGCCAACGACCGCGTCACCCTCGGTGGCCCGCAAAGCATCCTGCTGCCCAGCCCCACCGAGGGCTACGAGGCGCAGCTCAACGCAATCAAGGGCCTGGTGGCCGAAGACCCGGGCCGTGTAGCCCAGGTCGTCAAGGACTGGATCAACGCCGATGAGTGATAACCGCGCCGTGAACGCCAAACTCAGCCGTGTCGACAAGGCTGCCATCCTCCTGCTGTCGCTGGGCGAGACCGACGCCGCCCAGGTGCTGCGCCACATGGGCCCCAAGGAAGTGCAACGGGTGGGCGTGGCCATGGCGCAGATGGGCAACATCCACCGCGAGCAGGTCGAGCAGGTGATGAGCGAGTTCGTCGAAACGGTTGGCGACCAGACCAGCCTGGGCGTGGGCTCGGACGGCTACATCCGCAAGATGCTCAACCAGGCCCTGGGCGAGGATAAAGCCAACGGCCTGATCGACCGCATCCTGCTCGGCGGCAACACCAGCGGTCTGGACAGCCTCAAGTGGATGGAGCCGCGCGCCGTGGCCGACGTGATCCGCTACGAGCACCCGCAGATCCAGGCCATCGTGGTCGCCTACCTCGATCCCGACCAGGCCGGTGAAGTGCTGAGCAACTTCGACCACAAGGTACGCCTGGACATCATCCTGCGCGTGTCGTCGCTCAACACCGTGCAACCGGCGGCGCTCAAGGAATTGAACCAGATCCTGGAGAAGCAGTTCTCCGGCAACTCCAACGCAGCGCGCACCACCCTGGGCGGCATCAAGCGTGCGGCCGACATCATGAACTTCCTCGACAGCTCCGTGGAAGGCCAGTTGATGGACTCGATCCGCGAGGTCGACGGCGACTTGTCCGAGCAGATCGAAGACCTGATGTTCGTCTTCAACAACCTGGCCGACGTCGACGACCGGGGTATCCAGTCGCTGTTGCGCGAAGTCTCGTCCGACGTGTTGGTGGTGGCGCTCAAGGGCGCCGACGACCGGGTCAAGGACAAGGTCTTCAAGAACATGTCCAAACGTGCGTCGGAGCTGCTGCGCGACGACCTCGAGGCCAAAGGCCCGGTGCGCGTCAGCGACGTCGAAGGCGCGCAGAAGGAGATCCTCACCGTGGCCCGACGCATGGCCGATGCCGGCGAGATCGTGCTTGGCGGCAAGGGTGGCGAGGAGATGATTTGAGCCGCGGGTGGGCGGTGAGCGGAGCGTTTTGGGATCGGTCCGAGTATGCTTGAGGCGGTTGGGTCGTTGGGCGATTGGGCCGGCTGCGCAGGCCATCGCGGCTAAAGCCGCTCCTACAGATATCGGTCTTCTGAAGGTCCGTGCCTCTGTTTGTAGGCGTGTGTAGGAGCGGCTTGAGCCGCGATGGCCGGCGCAGCCGGCCTAATCCCTGCGATACCGTTCCTTAAAAGTGGATTGGCCCCCAGACGGCCTCGCGCAAATGAACCGCAGCATCGGCCGCCCGCTCCTACAAGAGGCCACATCGGCTGACGAGCAGTGCCATATCCACCTCAGGCAATAGCGCCTGACCCTGGTTTCGAGAGTCCGATTGCATGTCCAGCAAAGAGCAACCCTCCAGCGATCTGATCCGCGCCCGTGACCTGCAGGGCGTGGACGTGTGGGCGCTGCCCAGCTTCGATCCTGCGCCGCGCTTCGTCGCCGAGCCCGAACCCGAGCCGGTGCCTGAGGCCGTCGCGGACGAAATCGCCGAAGTGCCCATCGAAGACGTCCAGCCGATCACCCTCGAAGAACTCGAAGCCATTCGTCAGGAGGCCTACAACGAAGGCTTCGCCACCGGCGAGCGGGACGGCTTCCACAGCGCCCAGCTCAAGGTGCGCCAGGAAGCCGACGTGGCCCTGGCGGCCAAACTGGCGAGCCTGGAACAGCTGATGCAGCACCTGTTCGACCCCATCGCCGAGCAGGACACGCAGATCGAGCGCAGCCTGGTGCACCTGGTCGGCCACATGGCCCGACAGGTGATCGGCCGCGAACTGCGCAGCGACTCCAGCCAGATCACCCAGGTGCTGCGCGAAGCGCTCAAGCTGTTGCCGATGGGTGCCGACAACATCCGCATCCACCTCAACCCCCAGGACTTCGAGGCTGCCAAGGCCTTGCGCGAGCGCCACGAAGAGCGTTGGAAACTGCTCGAGGACGAAGCGCTGCTGCCCGGTGGCTGCCGCATCGAAACCGCCCATAGCCGCATCGACGCGAGCATGGAAACGCGCCTGGAAAAAGCCGTGGCGCAGTTGTTCGACCAGCTCCACGAACAAGCCCTGCACCCAGCACCGGCCGACCTGTCCATCGACCTGACCCAGCCGCGTGAGGCCGACCATGCGCCTTGAATTCGACCGGCTCCAAGAACAGGCCGCGCATCCGGTACCGGCAGCTGGGTCCATCCACCTGAGCATCCCGCGCGAGGCCGACGATGCGCCTTAGATCCGACCGGTTCCACGAACAGGCCGCGCATCCGGTACCGGCAGCTCGGTCCCTCCATCTGAACATCCCGCACGAGGCCGACCATGCGCCTTGATCGCACCAGCTTTGCCAAGCGCCTGGGCAGCTATGCCGAGGCCATTACCTTGCCGGCCCAGCCGGTGGCCGAAGGCCGGCTGCTGCGCATGGTCGGTTTGACCCTGGAAGCCGAAGGTCTGCGCGCGGCGGTGGGCAGCCGCTGCCGGGTGATCAACGATGACGGCTACCACGCCGTCGAGGTGGAAGCCGAAGTCATGGGTTTCTCCGGCAGCAAGGTGTTCCTCATGCCGGTGGGCAGCGTGGCCGGCATCGCGCCCGGCGCACGGGTGGTGCCGCTGGACGACAGCGGCCGCCTGCCCATGGGCATGAGCATGCTCGGCCGGGTGCTGGACGGCGCCGGCCGTGCCCTGGACGGCAAGGGCGGGATGAAGGCCGAAGACTGGGTGCCGATGGAAGGCCCGACCATCAACCCGCTCAACCGCGAGCCGATCAGCCAGCCGCTGGACGTGGGCATCCGCAGCATCAATGGCTTGCTCACCGTAGGTCGGGGGCAGCGTCTGGGCCTGTTCGCCGGCACCGGGGTCGGTAAGTCGGTGTTGCTGGGCATGATGACGCGCTTCACCGAAGCCGAGATCATCGTGGTCGGCTTGATCGGCGAACGGGGCCGCGAGGTCAAGGAATTCATCGAGCACATCCTCGGCGAGGAGGGCATCAAGCGTTCGGTGGTGGTGGCCTCGCCTGCGGACGACGCGCCCTTGATGCGTCTGCGCGCGGCCATGTACTGCACGCGCATCGCCGAGTACTTCCGCGACAAGGGCAAGAACGTCCTGCTGTTGATGGACTCGCTGACCCGTTTCGCCCAGGCCCAGCGGGAGATCGCCCTGGCCATCGGCGAGCCGCCGGCGACCCGTGGCTATCCGCCTTCGGTATTCGCCAAGCTGCCCAAGCTGGTGGAGCGTGCCGGTAACGGCGAGGCCGGCGGCGGATCGATCACTGCGTTCTATACCGTGCTATCCGAAGGCGACGACCAGCAGGACCCGATCGCCGACTCGGCGCGCGGCGTGCTCGATGGCCACTTCGTGCTGTCACGGCGCTTGGCCGAAGAAGGGCACTATCCGGCCATCGACATCGAGGCCTCGATCAGCCGGGTGATGCCACAGGTGGTGGACATCGACCACCTGCGCCAGGCGCAGAAATTCAAGCAGCTGTGGTCGCGCCTGTCGCAGAGCCGCGACCTGATCAGCGTGGGCGCCTACGTGCCAGGCGGCGATCCGGAAACCGACATGGCCATTGCCTTGCAGGGCAAGCTGGTGTCGTACCTGCGCCAGGGCCTGGATGAAAACGTAAGCCTCGCCCAGGGCCGGGCGGAACTGGCGGCGGTGTTCGCCAGCCCCACCAATGGAGGCTAAGCCATGAGCGCGCCCAGCCGTGCCGCGCGGTTGCTGCCGGTGGTGGAAATGGCCGAGGACGCCGAGCGCAAGGCCGCCCAGCGCCTGGGCCAGTTCCAGCAGCAGGTGAACGTCGCCCAGGCCAAGCTCAGCGAGCTGGAGCAATTTCGCGGCGATTACCAGCAGCAATGGCTCAACCGCGGCGGCCAAGGCGTCGACGGCGCCTGGCTGGTCAACTACCAGCGTTTTCTCGGGCAGCTGGAAACCGCCATGGGCCAGCAGCGCCAGAGCCTGACCTGGCATCAGAACAACCTGAACAACGCGCGCAAGGGCTGGCAGGAGGCCTATGCGCGGGTGGAAGGGCTGCGCAAGCTGGTGCAGCGCTACCTCGACGAGGCCCGCCGCGCCGACGACAAGCGCGAACAGAAGCTGCTCGACGAGTTGTCGCAACGGCTACCGCGTCACGCGTTTCCTTGAGCGAACGGCGTACGGCTTCGACGCGGGAGTGGGATGGGCTACACTTCGACCACCTCGCGGAACCCAATGGTGTGTCGAGCGTCTGATCCTTGATGCTCGACGGGTTCGGCAAGGTGCGCCACGCAAGGCTGCGGCGCAACGTCAAGGATGAAGCGGAACACAAGCGGCTGGCCGACCGACCGGCGCCCAGCCAGGCAATCGAGCTTGATCAAGGAGTGAGCAAGTGATGGACATGCACATCGATTACACCGTATTGAGCGACCTGCGCGACGTCATGGAAGACGGCTATCCGCAGTTGCTGCAAACCTTTCTGGAAGACTCCGAGCGGCGCCTGAGCCAGTTGCACGAGGCCAAAGACGCCAGCGAATTGGGGCTCGCCGCGCACAGTTTCAAAGGCAGCAGCAGCGACATGGGCGCTGTGGGCCTGGCCGAGCTGTGCCGCCAACTCGAAGAGCGCGTGCGCCAGCCGCCGCTGTTCGGCATCGAAGACCTGATCAACCGCATCGACCTCGAATACCGCGAAGTGCAGCAGTTCTACCGCGGCGAACAGGATCGGCTGATCGCACCCTGAGCGAGTTGGCGCGACTTTTGCTGCAACGGCTGCATGCTGTTCAGCCCTTTGGCGCGGAGATCGCTCGATGCCTGTCGCACCCAACCCTTTATTGCAAGTCAGCCGCGCGCCGTCCGCGCCGAACGTAGGCGCGTCTACGGCCGACAAACCGCGCCAGCCGGGCGCTGGCGGCTTCGACAAGGTCTTGGCCGGGCAGTCGCGCAACGCACCGGCCAAGGCCGACAAGGACGCCCCATCCACGCCCGACGTAAGTGATGCCAAAGGCCCGGGCAGCGGGGCGCTTGCCGCAGACGGCAAAACCTTGCCGGCCAAGGCCGACACGCCTGCCGACATCGACACCGTCGAACAGGACGCCGGCACCGTGCGCGACGCCAGCCTGGTGGCGGGCCAAGTCACCGACGCCGCACCGGGCGCGCAGATGATCCAGGCCCAGGCCCAGGTCGTGGCGCCCATCCTGCAAGCGGCTGCCGCCAACGGTGATGGCGAGGGCGATGGCGAAGCCTTCGACCCCGAGGCCGATCCCCTGGCCGGCATGCCCACCTTGCGCTTGGCGCTGGAGCAGAATGCCAAGGCCCAGGGCGGCACCTCCGCCCATGCCCAAGACCCCGATGCGCAAATCAGCGAAGGCCGTATGGCCGTCAATCCGTTGGCGGAGAAGGTCGCGGCATTGGAGGGCGACGAGCAGAGCGGCGCAGCGGGCGGCAAGGCCTTCGGCGCATTGCTCGACGATGGGTTGAAGGACCTGAAAGCGGCCAGCAGCGACACGCGCGTCGACGATTTCGCCAACCGCCTGGCTGCGCTGACCCAGGCCGCTACCCCCAAGACCGCCAATGCCGTCGCGCCCAATCCGCTGCAGCAGCCCTTGTCGATGAACCAGAACGCCTGGACCGAAGGCCTGGTCAACCGCGTCATGTACCTGTCCAGCCAGAACCTCAAGTCCGCCGACATCCAACTCGAACCGGCCGAACTCGGACGCCTGGACATCCGCGTCAACGTCGCCAGCGATCAGGCCACGCAGATCACCTTCATCAGCGGCCACGTCGGTGTGCGCGACGCCCTCGACAGCCAAGTGCACCGCTTGCGCGAGCTGTTCTCCCAGCAAGGCCTGCAGCAGCCCGACGTCAGCGTCGCCGACTTTTCGCGCCAGCAACAGCAGCAACAGCAGCAGCAAGGACAGGCCAATGCCGATGGCTTGTCGGGCGTGGCCTCGCGTCGCGCCGCGGCGGGCGAGGGCGGCGCGCGCGTCGAACCTGGCCAGGTGCAGACCCAGCAGGTGGTGATCGGCGACAGCGCCGTGGACTACTACGCCTGATCGCCGTGCGAGGGCAACCTGGCATAACCCTTGCTCAATCCCCGTCATCTACCCTGCAACCCCTGACGGATGACGGATTATTGGCATGGCCAAGAGCGACGTAGAAAAAGACCCGGCGAAAAAAGGCAAACTCAAGCTCATCATCCTGGCGGCGGTCGGTCTGCTCCTGGCCATCGGCCTGTCGGTGGGCGCCACCTGGTTCATCATGCACAAGAGCGAACCGGCGGCACCCGTCGAGGCCGGCGAGGGCGGCAATGCCAAGCCCAAGGCCATCTACGAGGCACTCACACCCGCCTTCGTGGTCAACTTCAATCAGAACGGGCGCCAGCGCTACATGCAGGTCAGCATCAGCCTGCAAGCGCGCAACCAGGCCGATCTGGACGCACTCAAGGTGCACATGCCGGTGATCCGCAATAACCTGGTGATGATGTTCTCCGGTCAGGGCTTCGACGCCCTGGCCAGCAGCTCCGTGGGTCAGGAAATGCTGCGCCAGAAGGCCACCGCGGTGGTGCAGGAAGTGGCGCAGAAAGAAGTCGGCAAACCGGTCATCGACCAATTGCTGTTCACCAACTTCGTATTGCAGTAGGAGCGCCCGATGGCTGTGCAGGACCTGCTCTCCCAGGACGAGATCGATGCCCTGTTGCACGGGGTGGACGACGGTCTGGTGCAGACCGACAGCGCCGCCGAGCCCGGCGGCGTCAAGAGCTACGACCTCACCAGCCAGGACCGGATCGTGCGCGGGCGCATGCCGACCCTGGAGATGATCAACGAGCGCTTCGCCCGCTACACCCGTATCAGCATGTTCAACCTGTTGCGCCGCTCGGCCGACGTGGCGGTGGGTGGCGTGCAGGTGATGAAGTTCGGCGAGTACGTGCATTCGCTGTACGTGCCCACCAGCCTCAACCTGGTCAAGATCAAACCCCTGCGCGGTACCGCGCTGTTCATCCTCGACGCCAAGCTGGTGTTCAAGCTGGTGGACAACTTCTTCGGCGGCGACGGCCGCCACGCCAAGATCGAGGGCCGTGAGTTCACCCCCACCGAGCTGCGCGTGGTGCGCATGGTGCTGGACCAGGCCTTCATCGACCTCAAGGAGGCCTGGCAGGCGATCATGCCGGTCAACTTCGAGTACATGAACTCGGAGGTCAACCCGGCCATGGCCAACATCGTCGGGCCGAGCGAGGCTGTGGTGGTGTCGACCTTCCACATCGAACTCGACGGCGGCGGTGGCGACCTGCACGTGACCATGCCGTATTCGATGATCGAGCCGGTGCGCGAGATGCTCGACGCCGGTTTCCAGTCGGACCTGGACGACCAGGACGAGCGCTGGATCAAGGCCCTGCGCGAGGACGTGCTGGACGTCGCCGTGCCGCTCACCGCCACTGTCGCCCGGCGCCAGTTGAAGCTGCGCGACATCCTGCACATGCAACCCGGCGACGTGATCCCGGTCGAGCTGCCCGAGCACCTGGTGCTGCGCGCCAGCGGCGTGCCGTCGTTCAAGGCGCGGCTGGGCTCGCACAAGGGCAACCTGGCCTTGCAGATCATCGATCCGATCGGGCGTCGCTGACCGCGCCGCGCCCGCATTCCACCGCATTCAACGTCTGTCGAGGACACTATGGCGAACGAAAACGAAATCACCTCTGCCGAAGACCAGGCCCTGGCCGACGAATGGGCCGCGGCCCTGGAAGAAACCGGCGACGCCGGTCAGGCCGACATCGATGCGCTGCTCAACGGCCAGTCCAGCGGTCCGGGCCGCATGCCCATGGAGGAATTCGCCAGCTCGCCAAGGCCGAACGAGAACGTCAGCCTGGAAGGGCCGAACCTGGACGTGATCCTGGACATCCCGGTGAACATTTCCATGGAAGTGGGCAGCACCGAAATCAACATCCGCAACCTGCTGCAACTCAACCAGGGCTCGGTGATCGAGCTCGACCGCCTGGCCGGCGAGCCGCTCGACGTGCTGGTCAACGGCACGCTGATCGCCCATGGCGAAGTGGTGGTGGTCAACGAAAAGTTCGGCATCCGCCTGACCGACGTGATCAGCCCCAGCGAACGCATCAAGAAGCTGCGCTGAATGGAGCGCATGCGTCAGCCCGCCGCTGCGGCGCCCGGGCGGGTCGGCCAACCGTGGAGGCTGGGCCTACCCACGCTCCGTGTCCTCGCCAGCGTGACCGCGCTCGGTGCCAGCACGGTCGTCCTGGCCGCCGAGCCGGCTGCCGCGGCGGCGGTCGGCTCCACACCGGCCGGTCTCGGCGGCCAGGTGCTGCAACTGGTGCTGGGGCTGCTGCTGGTGGTGGGGCTGATCTTCTTCCTCGCCTGGCTGCTGCGCCGGGTGCAGGGTGTAGGGCCGGGCAACGGCCAGGTGATCGAAGTGCTCGGCAGCCGCGCCATCGGTCCACGCGACCGGCTGCTGCTGGTGCAGGTCGGCAAGGAACAGATCCTGCTCGGCCACAGCCCGGGCGACATCAAGGCGCTGCACGTGCTCACCGAGCCGGTCGCCGCGCCCACCGGTAGCCGCCCGGCCACGCCCGAATTCGCCCAGCGCTTGCTTGAGCTGATGGGCAAGGACCAGAAGGACAAGCCCCGATGAGTGGCGCCATGCGCATGCTGTTGACCCTGGCGCTGCTGCTGGCCGCGCCCCTGGCAATGGCCGCCGACCCGTTGTCGATCCCGGCCATCACCCTGTCGAACGGCACCGACGGGCAGCAGGAATATTCGGTCAGCCTGCAGATTCTGCTGATCATGACGGCGCTGAGCTTCATTCCGGCGTTCGTCATCCTCATGACCAGCTTCACCCGCATCATCATCGTGTTTTCGATCCTGCGTCAGGCCCTTGGCCTGCAACAGACGCCGTCCAACCAGATCCTCACCGGCATGGCGCTGTTCCTGACGCTGTTCATCATGGCGCCGGTGTTCGACCGGGTGAACGAGTCGGCCATCCAGCCGTACCTGAACGAGCAGTTGAACGCGCAACAGGCCATCGACAAGGCCCAGGGGCCGATCAAGGACTTCATGCTGGCGCAGACCCGTCAGAACGACCTGGACCTGTTCATGCGCCTGTCCAAACGCACCGACATCGCCACGCCCGATCAGGCGCCCTTGACCATCCTGGTGCCGGCGTTCGTCACCTCGGAGTTGAAGACCGCGTTCCAGATCGGCTTCATGATCTTCATCCCGTTCCTGGTCATCGACCTGGTGGTGGCCAGTGTGCTGATGGCCATGGGCATGATGATGCTGTCTCCGCTGATCATCTCGCTACCGTTCAAGATCATGCTGTTCGTGCTGGTCGACGGTTGGTCGCTGATCATGGGCACCTTGGCCAGCAGTTTCGGCGGCGTCTAGCGCCCAGGAGAGTTCCCCATGACACCCGAAGTGGCCGTCGACCTGTTCCGCGAAGCGCTGTGGCTGACCACCGTGATGGTGGCGGTGCTGGTGGTGCCTAGCCTGCTGGTGGGCCTGGTGGTGGCGATGTTCCAGGCCGCCACGCAGATCAACGAACAGACCCTGAGCTTTCTGCCGCGCCTGCTGGTGATGCTGATCACCCTGATCGTTGCCGGTCCGTGGCTGGTGCAGAAGTTCATGGAGTACATCAACACCCTGTACACCAGCATCCCGCAGCTGATCGGCTGACATGGCCATGCTGGAGCTGACCGACGCGCAGATCTCGACCTGGGTCGCCACCTTCGTGCTGCCCTTGTTCCGCGTGGGCGCCGTGCTGATGACCATGCCGATCATCGGCACGCGCATGCTGCCGATGCGCGTGCGCCTGTACGTGGCGGTGGCCATCACCTTCGTCATCGTGCCGGGGCTGCCGCCGCTGCCGGAGGTCAACCCGCTGAGTCTGCAAGGGCTGATGCTGTGCGCCGAGCAGTTGATCGTCGGCGCGCTGTTCGGCCTGGCCTTGCAGATGCTGTTCCAGGCCTTCGTGATCGCCGGACAGATCGTCGCGGTACAGATGGGCATGGCCTTCTCCTCGATGGTCGACCCGGCCAATGGCGTCAACGTCACCGTGGTCAGCCAGTTCATGACCATGCTGGTGAGCATCCTGTTCCTGTTGATGAATGGCCATCTGGTGGTGTTCGAGGTGCTGACCGAGAGCTTCACCACCTTGCCGGTGGGCAGCGCCTTGCGCGTCGACCAGTTCTGGTCCCTGGCCGGGCGCATGAGCTGGGTGCTGGGCGCGGGGCTGCTGCTGATCCTGCCGGCCATCGCCGCATTGCTGGTGGTCAACATCGCCTTCGGCGTGATGACCCGCGCCGCGCCGCAGTTGAACATCTTCTCCATCGGGTTCCCGCTGACCCTGGTCATGGGCATGGTGATCTTCTGGGTGAGCCTGGCCGACATCCTCTCGCATTATCAGGACCTGGCCAGCGAAACCCTGATATGGCTGCGTGAATTGGCGAGGGCGCGCTGATGTCCGAAAGCGAGAGCGGTCAGGACAAGACCGAAGAACCCACCGAGAAGAAAAAACGCGACGCGCGCGAGAAGGGCGAGACCGCCCGTTCCAAGGAACTCAACACCGTCGCCGTGACCCTGGGCGGCGCCATCGCCCTGCTGATGTTCGGCGGCTACCTGGCGCAGACCCTCATGGAACTGATGCGCCTGAACTTCAGCCTGCCGCGCGAGGCGCTGGTGGACGAGCGGGCCATGGGCATCTACCTGCTGACCTCGGGCAAGATGGCCATCTGGGCGACCCAGCCGGTGCTGGTGCTGCTGTTCGCAGTGTCGTTCGTCGCCCCCATCGCCTTGGGCGGTTTCCTGTTTTCCGGCAGCCTCTTGCAACCCAAGTTCAGCCGCATGAACCCCTTGTCGGGGATAAAGCGCATGTTCTCGATGAACGCCCTGACCGAGCTGATCAAGGCCATCGCCAAGTTTCTCGTGATTCTGGTGGTGGCGTTGATGGTGCTCGCCAACGACCGCCAGGCACTGCTCGCCATCGCCAACGAGCCGCTCGACCAGGCGATCATGCACAGTTTGCAGGTGGTCGGCTGGAGCGCGGTGTGGATGGCGGCGGGCCTGCTGCTGATCGCTGCGGTGGATGTGCCGATCCAGCTGTTCCAGGCGCACAAGAAGCTGAAGATGACCAAGCAGGAAGTGCGCGACGAATACAAGGACAGCGAAGGTAAGCCGGAGGTCAAGCAGCGCATTCGGCAGGTGCAGCGCGAAGTCTCGCAGCGCCGGATGATGGCGGCGGTGCCCGAGGCCGACGTGATCATCACCAACCCCACGCACTATGCCGTGGCACTGAAGTACGACCCGGAGAAGGCTGCGGGTGCGCCGTTGCTGCTGGCCAAGGGTACGGACTTCATCGCCTTGAAGATTCGCGAGATCGGCAACGAGCATCAGGTGCAGGTGCTGGAGTCGGCGGCGTTGGCGCGGGCGATCTATTACTCCACGGAAATCGAGCAGGAGATTCCGGCGGGGCTGTATCTGGCGGTGGCGCAGGTGCTGGCGTATGTGTTCCAGATCCGGCAGTACCGTAATGGGCGGGGGAAGGCGCCGGAGCCGTTGAAGAAGGATTTGCCGATTCCGGCGGATTTGCGGCGGGATGCGTGAAGAGGGCGGGTTAGCGTGAATAGTCCCGCGTTCGCTGTAATTGACGGCAGCTTCAGATGGAGGGTGGTGGCTGGGCTGGGCCAGCTGCGCCGGCCATCGCCACTGAACCGATGCGCCGGCCGCTCCTACACTTTGTCTGCGTCGGGGCTGCCACTGGGTCTACGACTCCTGTAGGAGGGACTTCAGTCGCGATGGCCGGCGAAGCCGGCCTAATCCAGCCACTGTGATCTGGCAGGCGAAAGACTGACGCCTGCGTGGCTCGCCATTGCCTTGGAGCCCTTCCCGCAGACCCACCCATCCAAGTTGGACAGCTTCTTGCAAAGCACCCGCCAAGCGCCGCATTGGCGTCAAAGTTTTGCTGCAAGAGGACGCCCGGTGGATCGCTCGCATCTGATCAGTCATGCCCGTAACAACCTCGCCGGTCTCGGTCGGGGAAGCCTTGGTGTGCCCCTGTTGTTGCTGGTCATGCTGGCAATGATGATGTTGCCGATCCCGCCGTTCCTGCTCGACGTGTTCTTCACCTTCAACATCGCGCTGTCGATCGTGGTGCTGCTGGTCTGCGTCTACGCCTTGCGGCCGCTGGACTTCGCCGCCTTTCCCACCATCCTGCTGGTGGCCACGCTCCTGCGCCTGGCGCTGAACGTGGCCTCCACCCGGGTGGTGATGCTGCACGGCCAGGAAGGGCACGGCGCGGCCGGTAAGGTGATCCAGGCCTTCGGTGAAGTGGTGATCGGCGGCAACTACGTGGTCGGTGCCGTGGTGTTCGCCATCCTCATGATCATCAACTTCGTGGTGGTGACCAAAGGCGCCGGGCGTATTTCCGAGGTGAGCGCGCGCTTCACCCTCGACGCCATGCCCGGCAAGCAGATGGCCATCGACGCCGACCTCAACGCCGGCCTGATCGACCAGAACCAGGCCAAACTGCGCCGCGCCGAAGTGGCCGGCGAAGCCGAGTTCTACGGTTCCATGGACGGTGCCAGCAAGTTCGTGCGCGGCGACGCCATCGCCGGCTTGCTGATCCTGTTCATCAACCTCATCGGCGGCATGCTCATCGGCATGCTGCAACACGGCATGCCGTTCAGCGAGGCGGGCAAGGTCTACGCCCTGCTGACCATCGGTGACGGTTTGGTGGCACAGCTGCCATCACTGCTGCTGTCCACCGCGGCCGCGATCATGGTCACCCGGGCTTCCAGTTCCGAAGACATGGGCAAGCTGATCAACCGGCAGATGTTCGATTCGCCCAAGGCCTTGGGCGTATCGGCTGCGCTGATGATCGTCATGGGCCTGGTGCCGGGCATGCCGCATGTGGCCTTCATCGGCCTGGGCCTGCTCGCCGGCGGCGGTGCCTACCTGGTATGGCGCAAGAAGCAGCAGGCCGAAGCCGTGGCGCTGGCCGAAGTGCAGCGCCAGCAAGACCTGCTGCCCTCGCCGCAGCGCGCCCAGGAAACCAAGGAGCTGGGTTGGGACGACGTCACCCCCATCGACATGATCGGCCTGGAAGTGGGCTACCGGCTGATTCCGTTGGTGGACCGCAACCAGGGCGGCCAACTGCTGGCGCGGATCAAGGGCGTGCGCAAGAAGCTGTCCCAGGACTTGGGCTTCCTCATGCCCACCGTGCACATCCGCGACAACCTCGACCTGCAGCCCAGCGCCTACCGCCTGACACTGATGGGGGTCATCCTCGCCGAAGCCGAGATCTACCCGGACCGGGAGCTTGCGATCAACCCCGGTCAGGTGTTCGGCACCCTCAACGGCATTGCCGCACGCGACCCGGCCTTCGGCCTGGAAGCGGTGTGGATCGATGTCGGCCAACGCTCCCAGGCGCAATCTTTGGGCTATACCGTGGTCGATGCCAGTACGGTAGTGGCTACCCACCTCAACCAGATCCTGCAGAAGCACTGTCACGAGCTGATCGGTCATGAGGAAGTGCAGCAGTTGTTGCAAGTGCTGGCCAAGGCTTCGCCCAAGCTGGCGGAGGAACTCGTACCGGGCGTCATTTCCTTGTCGGGGCTGCTTAAGGTCCTGCAAGCACTGCTTAGCGAGCAGGTGCCGGTGCGTGATATCCGCAGCATCGCCGAGTCGATCGCCAACAACGCGGGTAGGAGTCAAGATACCGCCGCGCTGGTGGCGAACGTGCGCGTCGGATTGTGTCGCGCCATCGTGCAAAGCATTGTCGGCGTTGAGTCGGAGCTGCCCGTGATCACCCTGGAACCAAGGTTGGAACAGATTTTGCTCAATAGTCTGCAACGGGCCGGACAAGGTCAGGAAGACGGTGTACTGCTCGAGCCCAGCATGGCCGAGAAGTTGCAACGCTCCTTGATCGAAGCGGCCCAGCGTCAGGAAATGCAAGGCCAGCCGGCGATCCTGCTGGTGGCCGGGCCGATCCGCGCGATGCTCTCGCGCTTCGGGCGCCTGGCAGTGCCCAACCTGCACGTGCTGGCGTACCAGGAAATACCGGACAACAAGCAGGTCACCATCGTTGCCACTGTGGGCCCCAACGGCTGAGGTAGTGGGTTATGCAAGTTAAGCGTTTTTTCGCCGCCGATATGCGACAGGCCATGAAGCTGGTCCGGGATGAGCTGGGCTCCGATGCCGCCATCATCGGCAACCGGCGCATCGCCGGCGGCGTGGAACTGACTGCCGCGCTCGACTACAAGCCTTCGGTGCTGGCACCGCGGGTGCCCAACGCCGAGCTCGAAGAAGAACTGCGCAAGACCCAGACCCGTATCGTCACCGCCCAGGCCGAGCTGTCCAGCCGCCATACGGGCGACGAAGGCAGCCAGCTGTTCGCCGGCCAGTCGTTGACCGCCGCCGAGCCGCTGATCGATGTCCATGCGCACGCTCCGGTCAGCGCTGCGCCTGCCGCCCCGGCGGCGGTCGACCCCCGGCTGTTCGACGCCATGCGCGCCGAGCTCTCGGGCCTGCGCGAACTGCTCGAAGTGCAGCTCGGCTCGCTGGCCTGGAACCAGTTGCAAGGCAGCAAGCCGCAGCAGGCCAACGCCTGGCGCCGCCTGCAGCGCATCGGCCTGAGCGGTGCCCTGGCCCGCGACCTGCTGGAGCTGACCGGCGACATCGAAGACCCTCGGCATGCCTGGCGTATGGTGCTGGCGCACCTGGCGCGGCGCATCCAGGTGCCCGACGTCGAGCCGATCGAGCAGGGTGGGGTGATCGCTCTGGTTGGCCCCGCCGGCATGGGCAAGACCACCACCCTGGCCAAGCTGGCCGCGCGCTACGTGCTCAAGTACGGCGCCGGCAGCCTGGCGCTGGTGAGCATGGACAGTTTCCGCATCGGCGCCCAGGAACAGCTCAAGACCCTGGGCCGCATCCTCAACGTGCCGGTGACCTACGTCGATCCGGGCGAGTCGCTGGCCCAGGCCCTGGAGCCGCTGCTGCGCAAGCGCGTGGTGTTGATCGACACCGCCGGCCTGCAAGCCAGCGATCCGGCCCTGCGCATGCAGTTGGAGACGCTCGCCGGGCGCGGTATCGCGTCGAAGAATTATCTGGTGCTGGCCACCACCAGCCAGAAACAGGTGCTGTCGGCCGCCTACCACAGCTACAAACGCTGTGGCCTGGCCGGTTGCATCCTGAGCAAACTCGATGAAACGGCCAGCCTGGGCGAAGTGCTCAGCCTGGCCATCGATCATGAATTGCCGATCGCCTATCTCACCGATGGGCCGCGCATTCCTGACGACCTGCACCTGCCGCGCAAGCACCAGTTGGTGAGCCGCGCGGTCAGCGTGCAGATGCAGGACGAACCCAGCGAAGAGGCCATGGCCGACATGTTCGCTGATCTGTACCACCACCCAGGCAAGCGGGTGGGTTGAGAGATGTGCTGCGAAAAGTACCTACAGGGCGGGGCGGGCAGTCGGCCTCCACTGTGGCATGGGTCCAAGCGAGACAAGGTAAATAACAGACATGGGTAGCATGCATCCCGTACAGGTCATCGCCGTGACCGGTGGCAAAGGCGGCGTCGGTAAGACCAACGTTTCAGTGAACCTGTCCTTGGCACTCGCCGAGCTAGGGCGCAGAGTCATGCTGCTCGACGCCGACCTGGGCCTGGCCAACGTCGACGTGCTGCTGGGGCTGACGCCCAAGCGCACCTTGGCCGACGTCATCGAAGGCCGCTGCGAGCTGCGCGACGTGCTGCTGCAAGGCCCGGGCGGCGTACGCATCGTGCCGGCGGCGTCCGGCACGCAGACCATGGTGCACCTGCAGCCTGCGCAGCACGCCGGCTTGATCCAGGCCTTCAGCGAGATCGGCGACAACCTCGACGTGCTGGTCATCGACACCGCCGCGGGCATCGGCGACTCGGTGGTGAGTTTCGTGCGCGCCGCCCAGGAAGTGCTGCTGGTGGTGTGCGACGAGCCCACTTCGATCACCGACGCCTACGCGCTGATCAAACTGCTCAACCGCGACTACGGCATGAACCGCTTCCGCGTGCTGGCCAACATGGCGCAGAGCCCGCAGGAAGGGCGCAACCTGTTCGCCAAGCTGACCAAGGTCACCGATCGCTTCCTCGACGTGGCGCTCCAGTACGTCGGCGCCGTGCCCTACGACGAATCGGTGCGCAAGGCCGTGCAGAAGCAGCGCGCGGTCTACGAAGCCTTCCCCCGTTCCAAATGCGCCCTGGCCTTCAAGGCCATTGCGCAGAAGGTCGACAGCTGGCCGCTGCCAGCCAATCCTCGCGGCCACTTGGAGTTCTTCGTAGAGCGCCTGGTGCAGCCGACCAGCGCAGGGCCGGTGCTATGAGTGCGAGCGGATTCAAGATGTACAGCCGGGCGTCCAAAGACGCGCAGTACGAGCTGATCGAGCGTTACGCGCCGCTGGTCAAGCGCATCGCCTATCACCTGCTGGCGCGCCTGCCGGCCAACGTGCAGGTCGAAGACCTGATCCAGGCCGGCATGATCGGCCTGTTGGAAGTGGCCAACAAATACGACGCCAGCAAGGGCGCCAGCTTCGAGACCTACGCCGGTATCCGCATCCGCGGCGCCATGCTCGACGAAGTGCGCAAGGGCGACTGGGCACCGCGTTCGGTGCACCGCAACACACGCATGGTCAGCGAGGCGATGCGCGCCGTGGAAGCGAGAACCGGACGCGACGCTAAAGATCATGAAGTCGCTGCCGAACTTAAGATGGAGCTGGATGACTATTACGGCATCCTCAACGATACATTGGGCAGCCGTCTGTTCAGTTTCGACGACCTGTTGCAGGACGGCGAGCACGAAGGGCTGCACGAAGACGGCGCCAGCGGCTCGCCGGAACCGGGCCGCGGGCTCGAGGACGAACGCTTCCAGGCGGCCTTGACCGACGCCATCGCCAACCTGCCGGAACGCGAGCGTCTGGTGCTGGCGCTGTACTACGACGAAGAGCTGAACCTCAAGGAAATCGGCGAAGTGCTGGGGGTCAGCGAATCACGGGTCAGCCAGTTGCACAGCCAGTGCGCGGCACGCCTGCGCAGTCGCCTGGGAGAATGGCGCGCCCGTTAGGGCGGCCGGCTACGAATTGCAAGCGGCAAGCTGCTCGCTGTCAGAGCAGAGCGGATCGCGGTGGTGTTACAAAGCGCGTAACTGGCAACGCCGCACGGCTTGCTCCTCGAAGCGTGCACCTTGCCGCTTTAAGAACGAATGACGCACGCGCTCGGCGCCGGGCGCGTGATGAGACTGCTTGGAGATCTCTAATTGAACAAAGACATGAAAATCCTCATCGTTGACGATTTCTCGACGATGCGGCGAATCATCAAGAACCTGCTGCGCGATCTGGGCTTCACCAACACCGACGAGGCCGACGACGGCACCACGGCGTTGCCGATGTTGGAAAAGGGCCATTACGACTTTCTCGTCACCGACTGGAACATGCCTGGCATGTCCGGCATCGACCTGCTGCGCAAGGTCCGTGCCCACGACACGCTCAAGAGCATGCCGGTGCTGATGGTCACCGCCGAAGCCAAGCGCGACCAGATCATTGAAGCGGCCCAGGCGGGGGTCAACGGTTACGTGGTCAAGCCTTTCACCGCCCAGGTGCTGAAAGAAAAGATCGAAAAGATCTTCGAGCGCGTGAACGGCTAAGCCGCCAGGGGGCGCAATGGAATCTATCGATACCTCTCTGGGTGAGTTCGAAGGCACCCTGAAAAAGCATGCTCGCGAGCTGGTCGAGAGCCTCGAACGAGGCCGTTTCGGCGATGCCGTGCAACTGATCCACCAGCTCAACCAGACCCGCGACCTGGGCCTGTACAACGAGGTCGGCAAGCTGACCCGCGAACTGCACAGCGCCATCGTCAGTTTCCAGATCGACCCGCGCATGCCGCAGGCCGAAGAAGTCTCGCAGATCACCGACGCCACCGAGCGGCTGGGCTATGTGGTCAAGCTGACCGAGAACGCCGCCAACCGCACCATGGACCTGGTCGAAGAAAGCACGCCCGTGCTCAACGACATGGCCGAGCAGGCTTCGGCCCTGAGCGGCGACTGGCAGCGCTTCATGCGCCGCGAAGTGTCGGCCACCGAGTTCCGCGACCTGGCGCGCCGCGTCGACGGTTTCTTGACGAGTAGCGCCGAAGGCAACCGCAAGGTCGCCGGGCACATGAACGATATTTTGCTGGCCCAGGACTACCAGGACCTGACCGGCCAGGTCATCAAGCGCGTCACTGCGCTGGTGACGGAAGTCGAAAGCAATCTGCTCAAGTTGGTGTTGATGGCCAGTCAGGTCGACCGCTTCGCCGGTATCGAACATGACCATCAGCAACTGCGCGATGAAAAAGACCAAGAAAAACATCCGACTCGAGGTGAAGGTCCGCAGATTCATGCCGATAAGCGTGAGGACGTCGTGTCCGGTCAGGACGATGTAGACGATTTGCTATCCAGCCTTGGTTTTTAAGGAGCACGTTCAATGAGCTTCGGCGCCGATGAAGAAATCCTCCAGGATTTCCTGGTTGAGGCCGGCGAAATTCTCGAGCTGTTGTCCGAACAGCTGGTCGAGCTGGAAAGCCGACCCGATGACGCGGACCTGCTCAATGCGATTTTTCGCGGGTTTCATACCGTAAAAGGGGGCGCCGGCTTCCTCCAGCTCAATGAGCTGGTTGAGTGCTGCCACATTGCCGAGAACGTCTTCGACATCCTGCGCAAAGGCGAACGCCGCGTGGATGCCGAGCTGATGGACGTGGTGCTGGAAGCGCTGGATGCGGTCAACGGCATGTTCGGCCAGGTGCGCGAACGTACCGAGGTGACGCCGGCCACGCCTGAGCTGCTGGCGGCGCTGGCGCGCCTGGCCGAGCCGGCCGGCGCCCAAACACAGGCCGCGCCCGAGCCTGAGGCGCCGGCCGTGGTCGCCGCTGCGCCAGCTCCAGCCGCGTTGGCCGAAGCGCCGCCGGCCGCCGACGCCGGCGACATCACCGACGACGAGTTCGAGCGCTTGCTCGACTCGCTCGACGCGGTCAAGGCCGAAGCTGCCGCCGCTGCGCAGTCGCCAGCCGCCGCGGCCAGCGTCGAAGCGATGCCGGTCGAGCCGATCGGCGGCGAAAGCGACGACATCACCGACGCCGAGTTCGAATCCCTGCTCGACCAGTTGCACGGCAAAGGCCAGTTCTCGGCCAAGGCCACGCCAGCCCCGGCCGAAGCGCCGGCACCGGCTGCGGCCAGCGACGAGATCACCGACGACGAGTTCGAAGCCTTGCTCGACCAGTTGCACGGCAAGGGCAGCTTCACGGCTGATGCACTGTCGGGCGCCGTAGCGTCGGGCGCCGCTGCGTCGGGCGCTACCACGCCGGGCGCCGCTGCGCCGGGCGCTGCCGCGCCAACCGCAGCCCCGGTCGCAGCGGCCCCTGCCGGCAACGACGAGCACATTTCCGAAAACGAATTCGAAGCGCTGCTCGACGAGCTGCACGGCAAGGGCAAGTTCGCCGCCGAGCGCGTCGCGCCTGTGGCTGACACCGCCACTGCCGCAACGGTCGCCCCCTCTGCCATGCCAGCGCCCGTTGCCAAGCCGGCCCCGGCGCCAGCGGCCGCCAAACCTGCGGCCCCGGCCCGTGCGCCGGCCGCGCCACCGGCGGAAAAGCACGCCAGCGAAGCCGAGACCACCGTGCGTGTCGATACGGCGCGGCTGGACGAGATCATGAACATGGTCGGCGAGCTGGTGCTGGTGCGTAACCGTCTGGTGCGCCTGGGCCTGAACAGCGGCGACGAGGCCATGTCCAAGGCCGTGTCCAACCTCGACGTGGTCACCGCCGACCTGCAGACCGCGGTGATGAAAACCCGCATGCAGCCGATCAAGAAGGTCTTCGGCCGCTTCCCGCGCCTGGTTCGCGACCTGGCGCGGCAGTTGAAGAAAGACATCAACCTGGAGCTGGTCGGCGAAGAAACCGACCTGGACAAGAACCTGGTCGAAGCCCTGGCCGATCCGCTGGTGCACTTGGTGCGCAACGCGGTCGACCACGGCATCGAGATGCCCGAGGAGCGCGAAGCTTCGGGCAAGGCGCGCACCGGGCGCGTGGTGCTGTCGGCCGAGCAGGAGGGCGACCATATCCTCTTGTCGATCTCCGACGACGGCAAGGGCATGGACCCGGCCGTCCTGCGCGCCAAGGCCGTGGAAAAGGGCCTGATGGACAAGGACGCCGCCGACCGCCTGAGCGAGTCGGACTGCTACAACCTGATCTTCGCTCCCGGCTTCTCGACCAAGACGGAAATTTCCGACGTCTCCGGCCGTGGCGTGGGCATGGACGTGGTCAAGACCAAGATTTCCCAGCTCAACGGCTCGATCAACATCCATTCGGTCAAGGGCCAGGGCTCGAAGATCATCATCAAGGTGCCGCTGACCCTGGCGATCATGCCGACCCTGATGGTGATGCTGGGCAACCAGGCCTTCGCCTTCCCGCTGGTCAACGTCAACGAGATCTTCCACCTCGACCTGTCGCGCACCAACGTGGTCGACGGCCAGGAAGTGGTGATCGTGCGCGACAAGGCCTTGCCGCTGTTCTACCTCAAGCGCTGGCTGGTGCAGGGCCAGGCCCACGAGGAACAGTTGGAGGGCCACGTGGTGATCCTCTCGGTGGGCACCCAGCGCATCGGCTTCGTGGTCGATCAGCTGGTGGGCCAGGAAGAGGTGGTCATCAAGCCGCTGGGCAAGATGCTGCAAGGCACCCCAGGCATGTCGGGGGCGACCATCACCGGTGACGGTCGCATCGCGCTGATTCTGGATGTGCCGAGCATGCTCAAGCGTTACGCCGCGCGGCGTATCTGATCGCGTCGGCGCGCCTGCGAAGGGGCGCCGTCTAACGGAGTGTTTATGGTAGTCAAAGTCCTGGTGGTGGATGATTCGGGTTTCTTCCGCCGCCGTGTCTCTGAAATCCTCGCCGGCGACCCGGCGATCAAGGTCGTCGGCACCGCGACCAATGGCAAGGAAGCCATCGACCAGGCGCTGGCGCTCAAGCCCGATGTCATTACCATGGACTACGAGATGCCGATGATGGACGGCATCACCGCCGTGCGGCACATCATGCAGCGCTGTCCGACCCCGGTGTTGATGTTCTCCTCGCTGACCCACGAAGGCGCTCGGGTCACCCTCGATGCGCTGGACGCCGGCGCGGTCGATTACCTGCCGAAGAATTTCGAAGACATTTCGCGCAATCCGGACAAGGTCCGGCAGATGCTGTGCGAGAAAGTCCACACGCTGTCGCGCAGCAACCGCCGTTTCGGCAGCTACGCCAGCCCAAGCCCCGCATCCGCTGCAGCGAACCCTGCGCCCGTGCATGCCCCCAGCGCCAGCACGCCTGCCAGCCATGCGCCCCATCCGGCCCCCGCGCGCAGTCCGCTGCCGTCGCGCACTGCGGCACCCAGCGCCGCCGCGCCCGCCAGCTCGCCCGCGCCGCGGCGCAAGGCCTACAAGCTGGTCGCCATCGGCACCTCCACGGGCGGGCCGGTTGCCCTGCAACGGGTGCTGACGCAACTGCCCGCGCATTTCCCGGCGCCCATCGTGCTCATCCAGCACATGCCGGCGGCCTTCACCAAGGCGTTCGCCGAGCGCCTCGACAAGCTGTGCCGCATCAGCGTCAAGGAAGCCGAAGACGGCGACATCCTGCGCCCTGGCCTGGCGCTGCTCGCGCCTGGCGGCAAGCAGATGATGGTCGATGCCCGTGGCACGGTGAAAATCCTGCCCGGCGACGAGCGCCTGAACTACAAACCCTGCGTGGACATCACCTTCGGCTCGGCGGCCAAGTCCTACGGCGACAAGGTGCTCTCGGTGGTGCTCACCGGCATGGGCGCCGACGGCCGCGAAGGCGCGCGCCTGCTCAAGCAGTGCGGCAGCACGGTGTGGGCGCAGGACGAGGCCAGCTGCGTGATCTACGGCATGCCCATGGCCATCGTCAAAGCCAACCTGGCCGATGCGGTGTACAGCCTTGACGAGATCGGCAAGCACCTGGTCGAGGCCTGCCACTGATGGATGTGCTCAGCCTGATCGGCCTGATCCTGGCTTTCGTCGCCATCGTCGGCGGCAATTTCCTCGAAGGCGGCCATGCCGGTGCGTTGATCAACGGCCCGGCCGCGCTCATAGTGCTGGGCGGTACCCTGGCGGCGGCGCTGTTGCAGTCGCCGTTGTCGTCATTCAAGCGGGCGTTGCAGATCCTGCGCTGGATCCTCTTTCCCCCGCACATCGACCTGGCCGGTGGGGTCGACCGGGTGGTGAACTGGAGCCTGACGGCGCGCAAGGAAGGCCTGCTCGGCCTGGAAGGCGTGGCCGATCTGGAGCCTGACCCTTATGCCCGCAAGGGCCTGCAACTGCTGGTCGACGGCGCCGAGCCCGAGTCGGTGCGCAGCATTCTCGAGGTGGATTTCCTCACCCAGGAAAGCCGTGACCTGCAAGCGGCCAAGGTGTTCGAGTGCATGGGCGGCTATGCGCCGACCATCGGCATCATCGGTGCGGTGATGGGCCTGATCCACGTGATGGGCAACCTGGCCGACCCTGCGCAACTGGGCAGCGGCATCGCCGTGGCGTTCGTCGCCACCATCTACGGCGTGGCCAGCGCCAACCTGATTCTCCTGCCGGTGGCCAACAAGCTGAAAGCGCTGGTGCTGCGCCAGTCGCGTTACCGGGAAATGCTCCTCGAAGGCTTGTTGTCGATCGCCGAAGGGGAGAATCCACGCTCGATCGAGCTGAAGCTGCAAGGCTTCATGGAGTAGGCATGCGTCGTCGTCGCCATGTGGAAGAACCCGAAAACCACGAACGTTGGCTGGTGTCCTACGCCGACTTCATCACCTTGCTGTTCGCCTTCTTCGTGGTGATGTATTCGATTTCCTCGGTCAACGAGGGCAAGTACAAGGTGGTGTCCGAGGCGCTGCTGGGCGTGTTCAACGCGCCCGAGCGCAGCATGCGGCCGATCCCCATCGGTGAAGAGCGGCCGCTCAGCACGCGCCCGGCGCAGCCGTTGATCAAAGACAGCGAGCAGACCGACGCGGGCCTGGGGCAGACCGCCAACGACCCGCTCAAGGCCATCACCGACGAAGTCACCGCCGCCTTCGGCGACCTGATCGCCGGCAAGCAGATGACCGTGCGCGGCAACGAACTGTGGGTGGAGATCGAGCTCAACTCCTCGTTGCTGTTCGGCAGCGGCGACGCCATGCCCAGCGATGCGGCGTTTTCCATCGTCGACCGCGTGGCGGGGATTTTGAAACCCTTCGCCAACCCGGTGCACGTCGAGGGCTTCACCGACGATCAGCCGATCCGCACCGCGCAGTACCCGACCAACTGGGAACTGTCGTCGGCACGCGCCGCGAGCATCGTGCGCCTGTTGGCGCTCGACGGGGTGGACCCGGCGCGCATGGCCTCGGTGGGCTACGGCCAATACCAGCCGGTGGCCAGCAACGCCACCGCCGCCGGGCGTTCGCAGAACCGGCGCGTGGTGCTGGTGATCTCGCGCAACCTCGAAGTACGTCGCAGCCTGACCGCCACCGGCTCGGCCAACGCCACGCCGGACGCAGCGCTGCGCCGGGCTGGCACACAAAGTGCACCAGCGAGCGGAGCGGCGGCGAATGACAGCTGATCCCGTCAATTCTCCGTCATCGAATCAAGAAACCGTTCCCGGCAAGGCTGTCGGCCGTCCGGGAGGAAGCAAGGCACCATGAGAGTCTGGGCAGTCGCCAATCAAAAAGGTGGAGTCGGCAAGACCACCACGACCATCGCACTCGCGGGCCTGCTGGCCGAGGCGGGCAAGCGCGTGATCGTCGTCGACCTCGATCCGCACGGCTCGATGACCAGCTATTTCGGGCACAACCCCGATGCCCTCGAACACAGTTGCTACGACCTGTTCCAGCACAAGGGCGCCGTGCCCGAGGGGCTGCCGGGCCAACTGCTGCTGCCGACCAGCGACGAGCGCATCTCGCTGCTGCCGTCGAGCACCGCGCTGGCCGTACTGGAGCGCCAGTCGCCGGGGCAGAACGGCCTGGGCCTGGTGATCGCCAAGAGCTTGGCGCAGCTGTGGCAGGATTTCGATTTCGCCTTGATCGACAGCCCGCCGTTGCTCGGCGTGCTGATGGTCAACGCCCTGGCCGCGAGCCAGCAACTGGTGATCCCGGTACAGACCGAATTTCTCGCTGTCAAAGGCCTGGAACGCATGGTCAGCACCCTGACCATGATCAACCGTTCGCGTAAGCAGGCCCTGCCGTACCAGATCGTGCCGACCTTGTTCGATCGCCGTACCCAGGCGTCGATGGGCACCCTCAAGCTGCTGCGCGACAGTTATCCCGAACACGTCTGGCAGGGCTACATCCCGGTCGATACGCGCCTGCGCGACGCCAGCCGCGCCGGTGTCACCCCCAGCCAGCACGATGCCAAGAGCCGCGGCCTGATCGCTTACCGCGCGCTGCTCAAGCACCTGTTGACCTACCGTAACGCTTTGCAGGTGGCCTGATGAACGCACCCCGACCGCTCGCCAGCAAGCCGCAACTGGCCTTGCAGTCCTACCTCGATGGGTTGCTGCAGGAAGCCACCGAGCTGCCGCCGGACGCGCCCGTCGCCCAAGCGCACGGCGACGCCGACGAATTCGCCCAGGCCGTGCGCGAAGAGCAGCAACGCGATGCCCGTCGCCAGCCGGTAAAGCTGGCCAGCGTACCGTCGCGGCCCTTCGCCGAGCCGGCACCGGTGGTGGTGCCCAACCTGCTGACGTTGCCCGAACCGATGCCGACCCTGGTCGACGGGCCGGTGCCGGTGGTTGCCGACGTGCCCGTGCTGAACGACCCGATCGGTGAACTCGACGTCGAGCCGCTGGCGCCGCTCGCAGACGTGCACCGGCCTGCCGTGCTGCCGCCGCAACCGCCGGCCAACGACACCGGCCGCCCGGCCTGGGCCGCCGAACCGTTCGAGTGCCTGCTGTTCGACGTCGCCGGGCTGACCCTGGCCGTGCCGCTGGTGTGCCTGGGGTCGATCTATCCACTGGCCGGCCAGGACCTGACACCGTTGTTCGGCCAGCCCGACTGGTTCCTCGGCATCCTTACGTGCCAGGCCGGCAACCTCAAGGTGCTCGACACCGCGCGTTGGGTGATGCCCGACCGCTACCGCGAGGACTTTCGCCAAGGCCTGCAATACGTGATCTCGGTACAGGGCTACGAGTGGGGGCTGGCCGTGCACCAGGTCAGCCGTTCGCTGCGCCTGGACCCGGACGAAATCAAATGGCGCAGCCAACGGGGCCAACGCCCGTGGCTGGCCGGCACCGTGATCGAACACATGTGCGCCTTGCTCGACGTCGCCGAACTGGCGGAACTGATCGCCAGTGGCGCCGTCAAGCAGATGCACGCCAAACACCAATGACACAGCCGCACACACCGCCACTGGCGGATTTCGAGGGTAGGGGAATGAAAAAATCGTCTGCGCAGGGCTCCGAAGACCCGATTCTGCAATGGGTAACCTTCCGCCTGGACAATGAGTCCTATGGCATCAACGTCATGCAGGTCCAGGAAGTCTTGCGGTACACCGAGATCGCGCCGGTGCCGGGGGCGCCCAGCTACGTGCTGGGCATCATCAACCTGCGCGGCAATGTGGTCACCGTGATCGACACGCGCCAGCGCTTCGGCCTGATGCCCACCGAAGTGACCGACAACACCCGCGTGGTGATCATCGAGGCGGACAAGCAAGTGGTCGGCATCCTGGTCGACAGCGTCGCCGAGGTGGTCTACCTGCGCCAGTCCGAAATCGAGACCGCGCCCAACGTCGGTAACGACGAATCGGCCAAGTTCATCCAGGGCGTGTGCAACAAGAACGGCGAGCTGCTGATCCTGGTCGAGCTGGACAAGATGATGACCGAAGAAGAGTGGTCGGAACTGGAGAACATCTGAGGTGATCTTCGAGGTGGCGGTGCTGTTCCTGGCGTTGCTATGGGCCGTGAGCCTGTGGCTGTTCCTCAACTACAGCAAGCGCCAGCGCCAGTTGGTGGCCGAGCAGGCCCAGGGCGATGCGCTGCGCGATCAGCGCATCAAGGACCTGGCCAAACGTCTGGACGACTATCAGAACGGTACCGTGCGCATGGGCGAAGCCATCCATGAGCTGCGCGGCGCAGTGTCGACGTTGCCGGAGCGACTGCAGCAATTGGAGCAGCGCGACCCGAGCAACGCCACGTTCAGCCAGGCGGCCAAACTGGTGGGGATGGGGGCGAGCGTCGAGCAGTTGACCCAGACCTGTGGCCTGACCCAGGCCGAGGCGCAATTGATGAGCAGACTGCACCGCGGTGATTGATGCCAGGCGCTCCCCGGCACCGGTTACCTGATCGGCATACCGCCACACCTGAAAAGACCGCTCATGCAGAGCGGTTTTTTTTCAGGGCGACGGTCGCTCAGTCGGCCGCCCACGAATGCAGGCTACCCACCTTGGCCACACGCATCAGGGGCAGGCGTGCTTCGCGTAGCGCGTTGAGCGTGTCGATGTCGACGAACAGCGCGCTGTTGATGCGCGGCAGCATGTACAACTGCGACAGCTGTCGGAGCCGGTACAGGTCCGGCAGTAGGCGGTCGACCACGTCGGTCAGCAAGGCTGGGCCCGTCAGCCAGCTCACGTGCCGAGCGAAACGGCGAAAGCCTACCGGGTCGAGGGTGCGGCTGGGGCAGGGTGGATAGGCGTCTGCCGTGCGCAGGTAGCGCGCCTGCATTTCCTCGCTGATCGCCAGCAATGTCGGGTTGTTGGGGTGGCTGCCGATCATGCTGTTGTTGTACATCGAGTCCAGGCCCATGACTTCGCTGTGCAGCGGCGGCTGCAACAGCAGGCCGTCGGGCGTGGCGGCCAGCTCCACGGTGTTCAGTGCGGCTTCGTGGGGAGCTGCTTGGCTGGCGTCGGGGCGCGCCAGCAGGGTGTCGTCCACGTCCATGTACAGCCCTCCTTCGCTATACAGCATCGGGTAGCGCAGCACATCGGCGGCCGACGCGTAGCTGCTGGCGCCACGACCGCCGTCTGCCATCGCCGCCTGGTACTGCGCGTAGGCGGGGCTCTGCGCAAAGGCTTCATAGAACGCCTGGTCCTCCAGCGGCAGCACGTGCAGGCCCGGCACGCGGGCAGCGAGGCGCGCCTGATTGGCGGCGAACGCTTCAGGGTCGCGCTTGGACAGCATCAGCCGGTACTGGTATGGGCTATCGGCCAGCGCACGGGCGTTGTGCGCGAGGTTGTCCAGCACATCGTCGGCGATCTGCTTGTCGCCCACCCACAACGCGGTCACACGCTTGGGTATGGGCTGTGCGCCCTCGGCTGCGAAGGCCGGCAGCTCGACCGGGAGCGGCAGGTCCACGCCCAGCGCCCGCAACGTGGCGACGCGCATGGCATGGCTGACCGGCCGCGCGCCTGCGGTGGCGCGGCGCAGATTGCCCGTCGCGGGATCGGGCTCGTAATACCTCGGTTCGACCGCGTTGAGATCGTCCATGGGCAGGAAAAGGTCGGTCTCCATGTCGTAGACCAGTTCCAGACCGATGCCATAACCCGGCACCGGTTCGTAGGTGCCGCGCAGCAGGTCCACTTCGCCCGTGTAGCGTGGGTAGCGGCGTATGGCCAGGGCCACTGCGGCATTGCCGTCGGCCAACGGGGCGATGCGAGCGGGTCGATGGAAGTAGGGCGCGACCTCCGCTGGCGGCAGGCGCGGTGGATCGATGGGGCTGAGCGGGTAGCCGATCTGGTCGTTCAGCCGGGTCGGCATCACGAACCCTTCGCGGCAGGTCCGGTACAGCGCCTGCGCCACCTTGTTCGCCCCTTCTGCGGCGAGCGGCACGGCGTTGAAGAGGCCATAGGCGATGTCGCCGACGCCATCGAGCTTGTCCTCCAGCGTCTTGCCGTTGATGGCTTCGTCCAGGCCAATGCCCATCTGCACGATGCCGCCGATCGCCAGCACGGGCGCCAGGCCGGGCACCACGAAGGCCAGCGGCAGCAGCAGACTCAGCGTGGTATCGAGGTAGCCGCGCCAGCGCCGCTCGGCGATCTCGCGGTCGCTGGTGACGAGGAAGTCGGCGTCGTCGAGACTGCGCTGGCGCTGGCGCTCGGCCAGGGCGTTGAACACGTCGCCCTGCAGCGGCGGGCTGTAGCGCTCGGGCCGATAGTTGACATAAGTACGGGGCGGCCAGGTGCCGTCGTCGTTGAAGAAGCCGTGTTCCGGCGGCAGACGGTGGCTGGCGGGGTAGGCCGCGATGCCTTCCAGGGCCGTGTCCAGACCGCTGAAGTCCAGCCCCTGCGGCGCGTCGGCAAGGCGGAAATGGCGCTTCAGGGCCTGGCGTTTGGCGAGGTCCTTGCACTGGTCGCCGACCCAGTCGCGCAGCAGGTCCTGGCTGGCGAATTCGAGCAGGGGCGAGCTGTTACCCGGTACGTACAACACCATCAGGTCGGTGTGCGTGTCGTGCAGACAGAGCACGTCGGTCGCGGCATAGCCATAGATGTTCAACGGGCTGGCCACCATGTGCGGGCCACGGGCAATGAGCCCGGCGGCTTGCCAGACCAGCAGGCGGGCGGCGTCGCTGAGGCTGCCTTGCGCCACTTGTTCGTTGCAGGCAGCGATGAAGTTGAGCTTGCAGCACAGCCGGTGGGTTTGAAGATGGGTATGCCAGTAGCCTTGGAGCAAGCGCTTGCAGCGGGTATGGAAGTCCAGCGACTCGATATGGCGCTGCAAAGACTCGGCGCGCACGTTGACCAAGGTCGTGGCGTCGAAACGCTGCGGCTCGGTGCGCCTGAACAGACCGTTGAACACCTCGTACGCCGGGCCGTTGTCGTACCACGGGTTGCGTTCCAGGGACGCCACGAGCTCGATCGTGCCATCGGTGGGCAGGGTGCCTGCCCAGGGCGCTGCGATCAGCGCGTCGAGCACATCGTTGTTGGATTCACCTTGCCAGTTGATCAGCACTGCCTGCGGCAAGCTGACCCGCTGCATGAGCTGTGCCCGATAGCGGTTCGGGCCGTGGGGCCGGAGGTGGAGCGTGACGACGTCGATCAGATCGGGGTCGGTCGCGACACCTTGGGCGCGCAGCCAACTGCCCAGCGCTCGCTTGGCCTCGCGGTCTGGCCGCGGCACATGGCTGAGGTGGTCGCGTACGCGCTGCACGCCCTGGATGTTGAGGCAAGTGGTGGCCATTCGAAGTCTCCGGTTTGTCTGAGCCCGGTAGCCTCCCTTCCAGACGCGCTGACCCGGCGTTAGATAATGCTCGGAGTGTGCCGCTGCCAGGCGGGCGCGCCGAGAGCGCAACCCTCGGGCATTCGGCAGCAGCGACTCGCGGCTGGCTGGGAGCGGGTCACGCGCGCATCCCTGGTGTCACGGTTGGGCCCAACTGTGCGCACTGCCTATGGAGGCGACGCGGTCCAGGGGCACCCATTGGCGCATGAGGCGCAAGAATTGGCTCATGTTCAGTTGCCGATGGATGTCGTGCACGGGTGAGGCCAGCAGATTGCACAGTTCGCGCAATTGACTCAGCCAGGGCAACTGGCGGTCGATCACATCGTTGAGTACACCAGGCCCGGTCAAATGGCTGAGGCGGTGTGCATAGACATTGAATCGAGTCGGTTCACGTTCTGGATCGGGCCGGTCGAAATAGAAGTCGCTGCCCTGCCGATAGCGGCTGAGGATTTCATCGGAGATGGCCGTGAGCGTCGGGTTGCCGGCATGGCTACCGAGCAGGCTGCTGTTGTACTGGATGTACATGCCCAGTTGATCGTTGGAGACCGGCGGTGCCAGCAGCAGGCCGTCAGGTGTGGTCGCCAGGGGTACGCGGTCCAACGGTGGCAGGGAAGCGATGTTCGAATCAGGTGGCAGAAGCATGTCGTCGACATCGATGTAGAGGCCACCCACAGCGTCCAGCAGACGGTAGCGCAGGATGTCGCAGGCCGAACTGAAATTGCTCGCGCTGCCCGGCAATAACCCGAGCGCCGCCTGGTAGTGCGGGTAATAAGGAGAGACCGCAAAAGCATCGAAGAAAGGTTGTTCCTCCAGGGCCACGACCTCTAGGGAGGGGGCCCACTTGCGGATCAGGGCGAGGTTGTCTTGGTACACCGTCAAGTCCTGTCGCGAGAGCAGCAGTTCGTATTCGTAGGCGCTGTTCTCCAGAGCGAGGGCGTTATGCGCCAGCGCTTTGAGGAACACCTCGCTCAAATGCCGGTTACCGGTCCAGATACTGCTGATCCGCCGCGGGATGTCGGTGGCGGCCAGGTGTGCGTATTGTTTGAGATCGATCGGTAGGTCGAGGTTGATGCCCAGGCTACGAAGCCGTGCCATGCGCATGCTGTCGTCGACCACACGAGTGCTGCCTGGGTGCTGGCTCAGCGCCTGGCTAGCGTCATCCCTGACGACCCAGCGCTGGGCGTCCGGCCTGGCGGCTTCGGATTCGCGGATGAACGTATCGGTGTCGAGCTCGTAGGTGACCCACTCGCGGCTCAACCCGTCAGGCAGTGCCAACTGAGCGGAAAAGCGGTGCAGCAGGCCTGAGTCTATGCGCCGAATGACCGCGGGCTGGCTGTTCAGCAATGCGGCGCCGGAGGGACGGAAGGCGACCTCCGCCGGCTCCATCTCGAACGCCTCGGCCGCCGCCACGGGCCCCATCTGCTCGCCCAGAAGACGATTCACCCGAGCATTGGAGAAGAACCCGCGCCGCCAGTAGCCGAACATGCCGGTGGTGCGGCCTTGCAGTGCGCTGGACAGGGGTAGTGCGTTGAGCAGACCGAAGGCCTGCCCTTCGACCCCATCGACTTTGTCTGCGAGGGCCGTGGCGTTCATCACCTTGTCCAGGCCCAGGGTGAATTCGGCCAGTCCGCCGACGGCCAGCAGGGGCGACAGCGCGGGTATCGCCATGGCCACGGGCAAAAGCATGCCCATGGCGATTTTCAGGTAGTTGGTCCAATTGGCCTTGTCGATCTGGTGGTTGCTGACGATCTGGCTGTCGGCATCGGTATAGGAGCGTTTCTGATGCCAGCGCGCGATGTGCAGGAACACATCGCCTTCGATGGCTGGGCTGTAGTGCTCGGCGCGATAGTCGACGATTTCGTGGGGCTGCCATACCCCACTGGTGGCAAATCCGGGATGGTCGCTGGGCAGGCGATGCCGTCGCGGGTAGACCCCCAGCCCGCGCAAGGCCGTGCGCAAGCCACTGAAGTCCAAACCGTCCGGCCAGTCCGCCGGGCTGAAATGCTGCAACAGCGCATTGCGTTTGAGGTCGTCCTGGCATTGCGCCGCAACCCAATCGCGCATGGCGTTTTTGCTGACGAATTCGTGGAAGGGGTAGCGATTGCCCGGAATGTAGAGCAGGGTGCGATCACTGTCGCCCTGGTGCAGGCACAGGATCGAGGTACTGACGTAGCCGTACACATTGAGCAGCGAAATTCGCAGGTGCGGATCGCGGGCGATCAGTGCCGCCGTCTGCCACGCCATCAGGCGACCGGCTTCGCTGAGGCTGCCATGGTGGACTTGCTCGTTGCAGGCGGCAATGAAGTTGATCTTGACGGCTCGCTGGTAGAAGTCGAAGCGCTCGTTCCAGAAAGCGTCCAATTGAGCGATGTAACGGTGGTGGAACTGCAGGCCCCAGATGAACGACTGGAAATCCTCGGCGCGGATCGCCAGACGATTGTCCGGGCCGTACTGCGAGGGCGTGACGCTTCGATACAGACCGTTGAACACCGCATAGCTGGATGAATTGGAGAACAGGTTGGGCAACTCCAGGCGTTCGACCAGGTGCACGCTGCCCATTGGAGCGTTTCCCGCCCAGTTTCCATAGTGAAAACCGCCATAGCCGCTGGCGGTTTCCCCTTGCCAGTTACCCAGCAACGCTTCGACCAGGTTCATCTTCTGGGTGACGAGCGCGTCTTCGCGGAAATGGTCACGCCCTTCGCCCAGGGCTTTGTATTGGTAGTGCAGGGTAACGACGTCGATCTCCAGCGGCGAGCGCTCGATGCCCCGCTGGCTCAGCCAGGTACGCAACGCTTGCTGGGCGAGCAGGTCGGGACGCGGAAAGGTTTTCAGCGCCGCCGCGATCATGGGCAGGTTTTCCGGTGGCAGTGGTTGCATGGGATGGCCTCGTAGGTGGACGAAGCCGCCAGCTTGGTCAGGGCCACGGACGTGAGGGGCTATTTAGTGCTGTAAGGCAGGCGCGGCACAGCCGGCGTGACATCTCGTTGTCTTGGGCTGGCGTCGAAGTCGGCCGGCACCTTGCCGCGCAGTTGCCAGGCGAAGGCGATGATCTCGGCGATGGTCAGGTACAGCGCCTCGGGAATCTGCTCGCCCAGCTCCAAGCGCGCGAGCAGGCGCACCAGTTCGGCGTTCTCGTAGATCGGTACTTCGTGCTCGCGGGCCAACGCCAGGATGGCGTCGGCCAGTTCGTCGTCGCCCTTGGCGCTCAGGGTCGGCGCCTGCTCGCCGTCGTAGGACAAGGCGATGGCTTGGCGGGGTGGGATGTTCATGCGTTCTCGTCTACCCAGCGTTGTTCGAGGCGGGTGCGCGGGCCTTGCGGCGGCGTACCGGGGTGGCACTGCAAGTCGCCCACATCCAGGCCACAACCCAGCAGGCGTTCGCGCAAGGCGCCCAGTTGGCTGTCGAGCAGGCGCACGGTGGCCGGCTGTTCGGCCCACAAATGGCCCGACAGGCGACCTTGGTTCAGTTGCGCCTGTACTTGCAACGGGCCGAGCGGGTGCAGGTCGAAGGCCAGTTCGATGCGCCATGCGCTTTCGTTCGGTTCGCCATTGGCCGTTCGACGGTCGGCTTGAGGCTCGGCGGTGTCTTCACGCTCTTCGCGCTGCAGTTTGATTTGCAGCGGGATGAATTCCTGGCCATGGCGCAGCGGGATCTCCGTCTGCCAAGTGCTTTGCAAGGTGCCGTCTTCGGTCAGGCCGGTCTGTTGCAGGCTGCTCAGTTGATGGCTTTGCAGGCGCGAGACGGCACCGGCCGCCAGGCGCAGCAGTTGCTCCAGGTCGCCTTCGGCCTCCAGGCTCTGCAACAGCCGCGGGGGCAGGGGGAAGCCGCCGGGTTGCGGGCGCGGCGAGGCATTGCCGAGCATGCCCAGGGCGGCACGGGTGAAGCCGGGCAGCAACGGTGCCAACGCCGCGCCGTTGCTTGGCGTGAACGGCGTAGCGCCACTGGCTTGGCTGACCTGCGCCATCAGCCGCAGCAGGTTGGCCTTGAGGTCGCTGGCCAGCGCCGCCGTCTGCCCGCCGGTGAGCTTGGCTTCGAGAAAACCGCCGCTGCTGGCCAGGGCCTGGGCCAGGCCTTTGCTGTCGCTCAGTTGGCGCACATCGGGCAGGCTGTTGAGCAGGCGCTCGGCGCTGCTGCGCAACTGCGCACCGGCGTCGGGGTCGTCGGCCAGGCTCTGCAGGCTGCCGAGCACCCCGTTCAAGTCGGCCTGGCGGCCTTGTTGGGTCAGCAACTGCTGGGCGACGGCCAACTGCTCCTGGCGCCCGCTCAAGGGGACGAAACGCAGCGACTGGTCGCCCATCACCTGGGCGCTGAGCAGGCTGCCGAGCGGCAGTGGGCGGGGGCTGTCGATGGCCAACGTGGCGCCGGCCGCAGTGCCGCCCAGCAGACTCACCAGCGAGCGGTAGACGGCCGCCTGGCCGGCCACGGCAGGCAAGGCCTGGGTGGTCAGCACCTTGCCCTGCAGCAGGCTGCCCACCGGTGTCTCGCGGGTGTCCAGGCGGGTCAGCGCCGCTTGCGGGTTGCTCGCCGTCAATTGCAGCGTCACGGCCAGTTGGCTGCTCTGGGGCTGGCTGACCGTCAGCTGGCTGCCCAGCGGCAGAGGTTGGTTGGCACTGGCCTGCACTTGTGTTTGCAGGCCGTTGGCCAGGGTCAGGCGCAACATCATCTGAAACGTCTGGCCCACTTGGCGCAGGCTGAGCACTTCGGCCTGGGCGGTGGTGCCGGATGGCACCAGGCCTTCCCGGACATCGGCCAGGCGCAAGACCTCACCGCTCGTCGCCGGTCGAGCGCTCGACGGCGTCGAAGAGGCCTGGGGGGGAAGACTATTGATCTCGGTCATGATTGTATACAACCTGCTGAACCTGACCGTCGGGACAGGCGCGGTCTATGTATAATGCCGGCCGCGCGGCGACCCACCCGGTGCGGGTCATTGCCACTGTAACGGCAGCGGCCCTGCCGACTTGAGGCGGCGCAAGGGCATCGCTCGCGTTTGCAGACCGAGCGAACCCGCAGTTTCCGGGATGACACCACAGCATAAGGCGGTACCGTGACCTTCCACCTCCAGGCCATTGGCCTTGCCTGCGAACGCGACGGGCGCCTGCTTTTCGAGCGCTTGGACCTCGACCTGCGCGCGGGCGACCTGCTGCAGGTCAGCGGCCCCAACGGCAGCGGCAAGACCAGCCTGCTGCGCCTGTTCGCCGGGCTGATGCAGCCGAGTGCCGGGCAGTTGCTGGTCGACGGTGCGCCGCTCGCCGAGCAGCGCCGCGCACAGGGGGCCGGGCTGCTGTGGATCGGTCACAGCGCCGGCATCAAGGACAGGCTCACCGCCCAGGAAAACCTGGCCTGGCTGTGCGCCTTGCACCAGCCTGCCGACAGTGCGGCCATCGACCGGGCACTCACCGCCATCGGCCTGCGCGGTTTCGAAGACGTGGCGTGCCATACGCTGTCGGCCGGACAACAGCGCCGTGTCGCCCTGGCCCGGTTGTATCTGCCGGGGCCGAGCCTGTGGATTCTCGACGAACCCTTCACCGCACTCGACAGACACGGTGTAGCGCAGCTCGAACGGCACCTGGCCGCCCATTGCGAAGCGGGCGGTACCGTGGTGCTCACCACCCATCACGAACTGTGCGAGCGCCCGCCTGGCTATCGCGAGTTGAACCTGGGGCAGGGCGCGGCATGAGCGTATTCCTCCTGCTGCTGCGCCGCGAAGCGCGCCTGCTCTGCCGTCGCCCGGCGGAGCTTGCCAACCCGCTGGTGTTCTTCGCCATCGTGGTGGCCATGTTTCCGCTGGCCGTGGGGCCCGAGTCGCAGCAGTTGCAGACGTTGTCGCCGGGCCTGATCTGGGTCGCGGCGCTGCTGGCGGTGCTGTTGTCGCTCGACGGCCTGTTCCGCAGCGACTTCGAAGACGGCTCCCTGGAGCAGTGGGTGCTGTCACCGCACCCCTTGCCGCTGCTGGTGCTGGCCAAGGTGCTCGCGCACTGGACCTTTTCCGGGCTGGCACTGGTATTGTTGGCGCCCTTGCTGGCCCTGATGCTCGGCCTGCCCGGCGCCTGCCTGCCGGTATTGCTGGCTTCGCTGCTGCTGGGCACCCCGGTCCTGAGCCTGTTGGGTGCGGTGGGCGCGGCCTTGACGGTGGGGCTCAAGCGCGGCGGCCTGCTGCTGGCCCTGTTGATCCTGCCGCTGTACATACCGGTATTGATCCTGGGCAGTGGTGCGCTGCAAGCGGCGCTGCACACTATGCCCGCCACCGGCCAGCTGCTATGGCTGGCGAGCCTGGCGGCCCTGACCCTGACCTTGGCCCCCTTTGCGATTGCCGCCGGGCTGAAGATCAGCGTCGGCGAATAACGAGCACCGCGCAATGAAAGCCCGGCACACACTTGGATGCACCCTGATGAAAATGAGCTGGACGTGGTTCCACAAACTCGGATCGCCCAAATGGTTCTACGCCATCAGCGGTCGTCTGCTGCCCTGGCTGGCCATCGCCGCGGCGTTGCTGCTGGGCATCGGCATGGTCTGGGGCCTGGCCTTCGCGCCCGAGGACTACCAGCAGGGCAACAGTTTCCGCATCATCTACATCCATGTGCCGGCAGCCATGCTGGCCCAGTCCTGCTACGTGATGCTGGCGGTCGCCGGCGCCGTGGGCCTGGTCTGGAAGATGAAGCTGGCCGACGTCGCGCTGCAATGCGCCGCGCCCATCGGCGCCTGGATGACCGCCCTGGCGCTGGTCACCGGAGCGATCTGGGGCAAACCGACCTGGGGCAGCTGGTGGGTGTGGGATGCCCGCCTGACATCGATGCTGATCCTGCTGTTTCTCTACTTCGGCATCATCGCGCTGGGCCAGGCGATCGGCAATCGTGACAGCGCGGCCAAGGCCTGCGCGGTGCTGGCCATCGTCGGTGTGGTGAACATCCCGATCATCAAATATTCGGTGCAGTGGTGGAACACCCTGCACCAGGGCGCCACCTTCACCCTCACGCAAAAGCCGGCGATGCCCATGGAAATGTGGCTGCCGCTGCTGTTCACCGCGCTGGGCTTCTATTGCCTGTTCGGCGTGCTGCTGCTGCTGCGCATGCGCCTGGAAGTGCTCAAGCGCGAAGCGCGGGCCAGTTGGGTCAGGGACGAGGTCTGCAAAGCCCTTGGGCGGGAGGCGCACCGATGAGTTTCGCTTCGCTGCCTGAGTTCATCGCCATGGGCCACCATGGTCTGTACGTGTGGTCGGCCTACGGCTTCTGCCTGCTGGTGCTGGCCATCAACGTCGTCGCGCCCTGGCGCGCCCAGCGGCGTTACCTGCAAGAAGAGGCGCGTCGTCTGCGCCGGGAGAGCACTCCGTGAATCCGCAGCGCAAGAAACGTCTGTTCATCATCCTCGCCTTGGTGGCCGGTGTGGCCCTGGCCGTGGGCTTCGCCCTGAGCGCCCTGCAACAGAACATCAACCTGTTCTACACCCCGACGCAGATCGCCAACGGCGAAGCGCCGCGCGATACCCGCATCCGCGCCGGCGGCATGGTCGAGCAGGGCTCGGTGCAGCGCTCCGGCGACTCGCTCGACGTGCGCTTCGTGGTCACCGACTTCAACAAGTCGGTGCCCATCACCTACCGCGGCATCCTGCCCGATCTGTTCCGTGAAGGGCAGGGCATCGTCGCCCTGGGCAAACTCGACGCCGACGGTGTAGTGGTGGCCGACGAAGTGCTGGCCAAGCACGACGAAAAGTACATGCCCCCGGAAGTGACCAAGGCACTCAAGGAAAACGGCCAGGCCGGCACCGACACGCAGGTCCGCCCATGAACGCGGCCTTGTTGGTACCCGAGCTGGGCCAGCTGGCGATGATCCTGGCGATCTGCTTCGCTGCGCTGCAGGCCAGCGTGCCGCTGATCGGCGCCTGGCGCGGCGACCGCCTGTGGATGGGCCTGGCGCGCCCGGCCGCCTGGGGCCAGTTCGCCTTTCTGGCGCTGGCCTTCGCCTGTCTGACCCACGCCTTCATGACCGACAACTTCTCGGTCGCCTATGTGGCCAGCAACTCCAACACCGCCTTGCCCTGGTACTACAAGTTCAGCGCGGTGTGGGGCGCCCACGAAGGCTCGCTGCTGCTCTGGGCGTTGATCCTGGGCGGCTGGACCTTCGCCGTGTCGGTCTGCTCGCGGCACCTGCCGCAGGTCATGCTGGCGCGGGTGCTGGCGGTGATGGGCATGATCAGCGTGGGCTTCCTGAGCTTCCTGATCGTCACCTCCAACCCGTTCCAGCGCTTGTTGCCGCAGGTGCCGAGCAATGGCCGCGACCTCAACCCACTGCTGCAGGACATCGGCCTGATCGTCCATCCGCCCATGCTGTACATGGGCTATGTCGGTTTTTCGGTGGCCTTCGCCTTCGCCATCGCCGCGCTGCTCGGCGGGCGTCTGGACGCGGCCTGGGCGCGCTGGTCGCGGCCCTGGACACTGGTGGCCTGGGCGTTTCTGGGCGTAGGCATCACCCTGGGCTCGTGGTGGGCCTATTACGAACTGGGCTGGGGCGGCTGGTGGTTCTGGGACCCGGTGGAAAACGCCTCCTTCATGCCCTGGCTGGTGGGCACGGCGCTGCTGCATTCGCTGGCGGTGACGGAAAAGCGTGGGGTGTTCAAGAGCTGGACCGTGCTGCTGGCCATCGCCGCGTTCTCGCTGAGCCTGCTGGGCACCTTCCTGGTCCGTTCCGGCGTGCTGACCTCGGTGCATGCCTTCGCCGCCGACCCGGCGCGCGGGGTGTTCATCCTGATCTTCCTGTTGCTCGTCGTGGGCAGTTCGCTGGCCCTGTTCGCCTGGCGCGCGCCGGTGGTCAAGAGCCAGGTGGGCTTTGCCCTGTGGTCGCGGGAAACCCTGCTGCTGGGCAACAACCTGGTGCTGGTGGTGGCCGCCTCGATGATCCTGCTCGGCACCCTGTACCCGCTGATCCTCGATGCCCTGACCGGCGCCAAACTGTCGGTCGGCCCGCCGTATTTCGATGCCTTGTTCCTGCCGCTGATGGCGCTGTTGATGCTGGTACTCGGCATCGGCGTGCTGGTGCGCTGGAAAGACACCCCCGGTCGCTGGCTGGCGAGCATGCTCACGCCGGTGCTGCTCGGCGCGGTGGTGGCCGCGCCGCTGGCGGGCTGGCTGGTGGGGGATTTCGACTGGCCGGTGCTCGCCACTTTCGCCCTGGCCGCCTGGGTGGTATTGGCCGGGCTGCGCGATGTGTTCGACAAGACCCGTCATCGCGGCTTGGTCAAAGGCCTGGGCGGCCTGGGGCGCAGCTACTGGGGCATGCAGCTGGCGCACCTGGGGCTGGTGGTGTGCGCCTTGGGCGTGGTGCTGTCGAGCCATAACAGCGCCGAGCGCGATCTGCGCATGGCGCCCGGCGAGAGCATCGAACTGGGCGGTTACCACTTCCTGTTCGAAGGTGCGCAGCATTTCGAGGGGCCCAACTTCATTTCCGACAAGGGCACCGTGCGCGTGTCCCGTGAGGGTCGCGAAGTGTCGGTGCTGCATCCGGAAAAACGCCTGTACACCGTACAGCGCTCGATGATGACCGAGGCCGGTATCGACGCAGGTTTCACCCGCGATCTGTACGTGGCCCTGGGCGAACCTCTGGAAAACGGCGCCTGGGCCGTGCGCGTGCACATCAAACCCTACGTGCGCTGGATCTGGCTGGGCGGCTTGTTGACCGGGCTCGGCGGTGTGCTCGCGGCGCTGGACCGACGTTACCGGTTGAAAGTCAAAGCGCGGGTGCGCGACGTGTTGGGTGTGGCGGGAGCGAACGCATGAAACGCTGGATGATGGTGTTGCCCCTGGCGGCTTTTCTGCTGCTGGCGGTATTTCTCTACAAAGGGCTGTTCCTCAAGCCCGACGAATTGCCCTCGGCGATGATCGGCAAGGCGTTTCCGGCCTTCTCGCTCAAAGCGGTGCAGGACGCACGCAACCTGACCGAGGCCGACTTGCGCGGACGTCCGGCGTTGGTCAACGTCTGGGGCACCTGGTGCCCGTCGTGCAAGGTCGAGCACCCCTACCTGAACCAGTTGGCCGAGCAGGGCGTGGTCATCCACGGCATCAACTACAAGGACGACAACGCCGCCGCGCAGCGATGGCTGGCCGAATTCCACAACCCCTACCAGCTGAACATCGACGATGCGCAAGGCACCCTGGGCCTGGACCTTGGCGTGTATGGCGCGCCGGAAACCTTCCTGATCGATGCCCAGGGCATCATCCGCTACAAGCATGTGGGCGTGGTGGATGCCGGCGTCTGGCGCGAGCAGTTGGCTCCGCGTTACCAGCAACTGTTGGACGGGGCCACACCATGAAGCGCTGGATGAGCGCGTTGGCGCTTGGCCTGGTGCTGAGCGCAGGCGCCCAAGCCGCCATCGACACCTATCTGTTTCGTGATCAGGCCGAGCGCGAGCGCTATCAGCAGCTGACCAAGGAACTGCGCTGCCCGAAATGCCAGAACCAGGACATCGCCGATTCCAATGCGCCGATCGCCGCCGACCTGCGTCGCGAGATCTTCCGCATGCTCGGCGAAGGTCAGAGCAACCGGCAGATCGTCGACTTCATGGTCGACCGCTACGGCGATTTCGTGCGCTACAAGCCGGCCCTCGATGCCCGCACATGGTTGCTGTGGTTCGGCCCCGGCATTTTGCTGGTCGGCGGCCTGGGCGTGCTGGCGCTGATCGTGCGCCGCCGTCGCGCCGGCGAGCACGACACCGCCGCCGACCTTTCCCCCAGCGAGCGCGAGCGGCTGGCCACCCTGTTGAAACAAGACCCTTTCCATGACTGAACTCTGGCTTGGCGCCGGGCTGCTGCTGGTGGCGGCACTCGGCTTTGTGCTGATTCCGATTTTGCGCGGCCATCGCCAGCAACGGGAAGAAGACCGTACCGCGCTCAATGTCGCGCTGTACCAGGAGCGTGTCGCCGAGCTGAGCGGCCAGGCCGAGGCCGGGTTGCTCGACGCCGAGCAGTTGCAACGCGGCCGTGCCGAAGCGGCCCGCGAACTGTTGGCCGACACCGAATCGGCCGAGCCGGGCGCGCCCCGCAAGCTAGGCGTCGCCTTGCCGGTCGCCCTCGCGGTAGCGCTGCCGCTGGCGGCCATGGGGCTGTACCTGCATTTCGGCGCCGTCGAGCAGATCCGCCTGACCCAGGAGTTCGCCCGGCCGCCCGCTTCCCTGGCCGAGATGACCACGCGCCTGGAGCGCGCGGTCGAGGCGCAACCCGACTCGGCCGAAAGCCTGTACTTCCTCGGTCGCGCCTACATGGCCGAACAGCGCCCGGCCGAGGCGGCCGCCGTGTACGCCCGCGCCGTGGCGTTGGCCGGGCGCCAGCCGGACGTGCTCGGGCAGTGGGCGCAGGCGTTGTACTTCGCCAACGACAAACACTGGACGGCGCAGATTCAGGCGCTCACCGCCGAGGCCTTGCAGGGCGACCCCAACGAAGTGACCAGCCTGGGTCTGCTGGGCATCGCCGCGTTCGAAGGGCAGCGTTATCAGGAAGCGATCGGTTACTGGCAACGCCTCCTGGCGCAACTGCCGGCCGAGGACGCTTCGCGCGCGGCATTGCAAGGCGGCATCGACCGGGCGGCCGAAAAATTGCGCACCGCAGGCGGCGCGCCGGCCACCCAGCTACGTCTGAAAGTGCGTGTGGAATTGGCTGCTGCGCTAAAGGACAAGGTACGCGCCGACGACACGGTGTTCGTCTTCGCCCGCGCAACCAGCGGCCCCGGTGCGCCCCTGGCCGCCAAGCGCCTCACCGTTGCGCAACTGCCCGTCGAGGTGGAACTGACCGATGCCGACGCCATGCTGGCGCCGATGAAACTGTCCAGGGCCGGCCAAGTCAAACTGGTTGCCCGCATCTCCCGTAGCGGGCAGCCCATGCAGGGCGAATGGATCGGGCAGAGCGCGCCTATGGCGAGCGACACCCAGGCCACTGCGCACCTGATCATCGACAGCCCCGATTCGTGAGACATCGCGCCATGCACAGTATCGCCCGCCTGACCGTCATCGCCCTGGCCCTGGGGCTAGGCGCCTGTACGGTCCACCGTCCGGTCGAGCGGCCGACGCCGCCCATCGAAACCGCGCCGCCGCCCAAAGGTCCTGTGGTCACGCCGCTGCCAGGTGCCAAGCCCGGCACGCCCAAGCCTGGCCAACCGCCTGCGGCCCCCAAAACCATGCCGCGCACATCCGCCAGCTTCGCCCCACCGCCGGGTGGCGCCAGCCACTGGGACCCGAAAATGGGCGTGTACGTGTTGGAGAAGCAGCCCAACACTTTCTACCGCCAGCGCACCTACTACCGTTGGAACAACGGCTGGAGCTGGTCGGTGAACCCCGAAGGACCCTGGCAGGACACCGACAGCAGCGGTGTGCCGGGCGGGTTGGGTAAAGCCTTCGCGCAGTGAGCCGTCTCCCATCCATCGTTCCGCGCCTTGAATGAAATGGCCCGCCGGTTGGCGGGCCATTTCGTTTGGCGCTCGGCGATCAGGGCGCCAGCGTCGCGGTGGTGTTGGCCAGCTTGGGTTGCTGGTACACGTCGAGCAGGATCTGGTCCAGGATCGACGCGGCGCCCCAGGGCTTCGGGTCGTTGAGGATGGCCGAGACCGCCCAGGTCTTGCCATTGCTGTCGCGGGTGAAGCCGGCGATGGCGCGCACGGTGTTGAGCGTACCGGTCTTGATGTGGCCCTCACCGCGCAGGGCGGTGGTCTTCAGGCGCTTGCGCATGGTGCCGTCCATGCCCACCAGCGGCATCGAACTCATGAACTCAGCCGCATAGGGGCTTTTCCAGGCGGCTTGCAGCAACATGGCCATCTCTCGGGTGCTGACCCGCTCGGCACGCGACAGACCCGATCCGTTTTCCATCACCAGATGCGGCGAGGTGATGCCTTTCTTGGCCATCCACTGACGGATCACCCGTTGTGCAGCGCGGGCGTCGTCGCCGTCGGCATCGGTACGGAAACGCGCGCCGATGCTCAGGAACAGCTGCTGGGCCATGGTGTTGTTGCTGTACTTGTTGATATCGCGGATCACCTCTACCAGGTCAGGCGAGAACGCGCGCGCCAGCAGGCGAGCGTTCCTGGGCACGTTCTCGACGCGGTCGCGGCCCTGTACCGTACCGCCCAGTTCGTTCCAGATGGCGCGTACGGCGCCTGCGGCATAGGTGGGGTGGTCGAGCAGCGACAAGTAGGTCTGCGAGTTGCAGCCATCGCCCAATTGGCCGCTGACCACCACACTCATGCCGTCTGGCCCTGGTACCGGGTTGTAGCGCACATCGCCGCTGCATTGCTTGGACGCTACGGCCTTGACCTGGTTGTCGATGCGGATGCTGGCGATGGGCGGTTCGACGGCGACGGTCACCTTGCCACCATCGTTGCGGGCGACGAAACGCAGCGCCTTGAGGTTGACCAACAGCGAGTCGGGCTTGACCAGGAAGGGCTTGTTGGCGTCGCCGCCATCGTCGTCGAACGCCGGCAGGTTGGGTTGCACGAAGTGGCTGCGGTCCAGTACCAGATCGCCGGTGATGGTGCGCACACCGTTGGCGCGCAGGTCGCGCATCAGCAGCCAGAGCTTTTCCATGTTCAGTTTCGGGTCGCCGCCACCCTTGAGGTAGAGGTTGCCGTTGAGCACACCGTTGCTCAGCGCGCCATCGGTGTAGAACTCGGTCTTCCACTGATAGGTGGGGCCCAGCAGTTCCAACGCGGCGTAGGTGGTGACCAGCTTCATGGTCGAAGCAGGGTTGACCGAGACATCGGCGTTGAACACGGTCGGGGTGCCTTGGCCGTCGAGCGGCAGCAGCACCAGGGAGAGGGCGGAGTCCTGCAGTTTGTTGGTGGCCAAGGCTTTCTGCACCTTGGGCGACAGTGTGGTGTTGACCGGGGCGGCATGGCTGGGAAGGGCCAGGGGGAGGAGCAGGCCGGCGAACAATAGAGGGCGGAGCGTTTTGATCATGGGAGAGCAGATCCTGCGCAGGAAAAGGTGAAAGCAGGAGGGGCTGTATAAGATGATGGCCCCGCGAAGCAGCGGTTCGCATTATGCCCCAAGCGTAGGCGACATGGACCAGATTTGAGACAAAAGCGGTCTTGACGCGCGGAAGCTGGTAAAGTGCCGCGCGTTACTACTCAAGAGGATTGTTTCATGGCCACTAACCGTTCCCGTCGTCTGCGCAAAAAACTGTGCGTGGACGAATTCCAGGAGTTGGGTTTCGAGCTGAACCTGGGCTTCAAGGAAGACCTGTCCGAAGAGGCCATCGACGCTTTCCTCGATGCCTTCCTGACCCAAGCCATGGACGCCAATGGCCTGGACTATGTCGGTGGCGATGACTTCGGTCTGGTCTGCCTGGCCGAACGTGGCTCGGTCAGCGAAGAACAGCGCGCCGCTGTCGAAGCCTGGCTCAAAGGCCGCAGCGAATTGACCAAGGTCGAGGTCAGCCCGCTGCTCGATGCGTGGTATCCGGAAAAGCCGATCAATTCGGCGTCCTGATCCTCGTAGAACGGCCACCTCGCGGTGGCCGTTTTCGTTTCAATCCTTCGCGCCGTCGGACAACTCCCGGTCCAGCGCCTTTTCCACCCGCCGCATGTGCCGCGCCAGGCACTGACGCTTGCGCCTCAACAGGTCAGGCCCGTCGCACGCCTGCACCGCTTCGCAAGCGGCCATCAACGATTGTGCTTCGAGCATGCGCGCCGCGCTGAGGATTTTGTGCGCCTGGTCGGCCAGCGCTTGCGGGGCGAGTGCCGGATCGATCTGCATGAGCAGGTGCAGGTCGTGTTGCAGGCTGAGCCGCAAGGTGTCCAGCAAGCGTCTGCGGTCCGCCGCGCTGTCGCCGACCACACTGCTCAAACCTTCCAGGTCGAAGGGCATGGCGCGTGGCTGGGGCGAGGTTTCCGTGCATCGGATGCTGGCCAGACGTTGGCGCAACGTAGACAGGGAGATGGGCTTGAGCAGGCAGTCGTCCATGCCGGCTTCCAGGCAATGTTGGCGCGCTTCGGGTTGGGCGTTGGCGGTGTAGCCGATGATGGTGCAGGGCGTGCGACTGTGCAGCTGCTCTTCGGCCCGCACGATCCGCGCCAGTTGGTAGCCATTCATGTGCGGCATGTTGCAGTCGAGGATCAGCACGTCGAACTGCCCGTCGCGCCACTTGCGCAGCGCTTCGCGCCCGTCGCATGCGCGCTGATGGCGCAGGCCCAGCACGCTCAGTTGTCGCGTCATGAGCATCAGGTTGGCGGGGTGATCGTCGATGACCATGACCTTCAGGCGCAGATCCAGGGGCAGGCAACGCTCCTCGCACACTGCCGGTGTTGGCGTGGACTCGGTGAGTTGCAGCGGCATTTGCAGCCGCACCCGGGTGCCCACCCCATGCAGGCTTTCGAGGGTCAGGCTGCCGCCCATCATTTGGCACAGATTGCGGCTGATGACCAAACCCAGCCCCGTGCCATTACGCGCCTGTCGGCTATCCGGATTCACTTGGCCGAAGGGGCTGAACAGGCGTGCGAGGTTGTCTTCGCTGATGCCGATGCCCGTGTCCTGTACCTCGAGATCCAGCAAGGCTGCGTTGGCTGTGCGGTCGCGTAGGGTCACGCTGATGCGTACCTGGCCATGCTCGGTGAATTTGATGGCATTGCTTACCAGGTTGGACAGCACCTGCTTGAAGCGCAACGGGTCGAGCAGGGCGTGGTAGGGGGCGTCTGGTGCGATATCGACCCAAAGCGCCAGGCTCCTTTCACGGGCCAGACCGTCGAACACCCGACCCACCGATTCCACCAGATCGATCGGGCTGACCACTTCGGGCTTGAGTGACAGGTGGCCGGACTCGATGCGCACCACGTCGAGGATGTCGCCGATCAGACTCAGTAGATCCTTGGCCGATTGATGCGCCACTTCGATGGCTGGGCGATCCAGCTCGCCCTGGTCGGCGCGGCGCAGGGCCAGCTCGAGCATGCCGATCACGGCATTCATCGGGGTGCGGATTTCATGGCTGATGGTGGCCAGGAAGGTGCTCTTGGCGCGGTTGGCGTCGTCGGCTTGCTGCTTGGCCATGCGCAGGTCCAGCACCAGCCTGCGGCGGTCGCTGATGTCGATCCAGCCGCCGATGATGCCCTGCACTTCGCCTAGCGAGTCACGATAGGGCAGCATCCAGTGGTACAAGGTCAGCTCCCGGTCGTGAACACGCATGGGACGGTCGAGGATCAGCGGTGTGCCTTGCTCCATGACCGTCTGGTAATCGGCTTCGATCTGTAGCGAATAGGGGCAGTCCTTCATCTTGCTGTCTTCCAGTCGCTTGCCCAGCACTTCCTCGCTAGTGGTGTCGAGCGCCTGCAGGTAACTGGCGTTGCAGCTTTGCAGGCGGCCTTCGCGGTCGCGTACATACAGCGGATGCGGGGTGCCGTTGAGCAGCGCACCCATGAATTCCAGCTGGTCGTTGAGCGCCCGTTCGGCCGTCTGCCGCTGTTTGATCTGGCGTCGCAGCCGAGCGTTCCACAGCAGCGCGAGCATGAGCAGGGCAGCCGTGGCGGCGACGACCTGCAGGATGGTGCGGCGATACATCGGCCAGCGTGCGTCGTCGAACAGGCTGTAGCTGCGCCAGCGACTGTGGATGACGCCCAGCTCCTCGGGGGTGATGCTCAGCAATGCCTTGTCGAGAATCGAGGTCAACTCACTGGCGCCGGGCGCCGTGGCCATCGCAAAGCTGGCCGGTTCGCTGCCGACGGTGGAGCGGATGACCAGTTCGTCGCTGCCCGTCAGGGCGTGATTGGCATCGATCAACGTGGTGACGATGGCGTCGACCGCACCGCTTCGCAGCATCGCGACCGCATGCGCCGGGTTCTTGCTCGGTACCAGAACGATTTCTGGATAGCGGCTGGCGATGCTGCTGGCGATGCTGCGATGGTTGGACAGCGCAACCCGCCTGCCGCGCAATTGCGCGAACGTGTTTCTCGGCCCGGCATCCTTGCGCGTGACCAGGACGTGGGACGTTTCCAGGTAGGGCCGGCTGATGTTCAGGCCGGTGCCGTTGTCTTTGTCCGTGGCGAACGTGGCGATGATGTCGGTCTGGCCTTTGTGCAGCTCATCGATCATGTCGCCAAGATCGCCACCGCGTTGCACCTTGAAACGCAGCCCGGTGCGCAAGCGGATCAGCTCCAGCAGGTCCGCCGTGATGCCCCGCAGGCGTCCATTGTTGTCGAGAAACGATAAGGGCGCCGCGTTTTCGTTGACCGACACGCGCATCTCGGGATGGTCGCGCAACCATTGCGCTTCGCGCTTGGACAATTGCAGTTTGCGGTCGGTGAGCAGGTTGTCATAGCCCGCGCTCCAGCGCCTCGAGATCTCGCCGCGGGTGGCTTGCGGCACATGCTCCAACGTGGCGTTGACCAGCTCCAGAAGCTGGGTTTCGTTCTGCCGCATGGCGAAACTGAAACCGACCGTCTCATGCTTGCCGAAGTTGGCCATGCGCAAATGCGGCAGGTGGCCCTGGTTGATCTGGTAGTGCGTGGAGATGACGTCGCCGATGAATACGTCGGCCTGCTCGAAGGCGACGGCGTTGAGCGCCTCGGTGGTGGAGTCGTACATCTGCACCTGTGCGCCGGGGTAGGCCGCCTTGATCTCCGAAGTGGGCAGATAATGGTAGAGCGCACTCAGGCGCATGCCTTCGAGGTCCATGTCCAGAGGACGGGTTTCGTCCTCGCGGGTCACCAGCACCGTCTGATCGATCGCATAGGGCCTGGACAGCACCAGCCCGGCAGACTCCGCTTCATAACGGTTGGCGCTACCGAGCAGGTCGATCTGGCCGCGCTTGAGTGCCTCTATCGCGGCTTGACGCGTCGGTAGGCGAAGAATTTCCACCGGCAAGCCCAGGGCGCTGCTGATCAGCCCGATGTAGTCGGCCGTCAGGCCCTGGTATTCGCGCCCGCCCAGAGTGATGTCGAAGGGTGGGTTGTCGGGCGCAGTGGTGCCTACCACCAGGCGCTGGCGACTGTCGATCCACTGGCGCTGGATTGGGGTGAGCGGCAAATCGGTGGCTTGGGTGCTGGCGCGGCTCAGCAACATGTAGCTGTGCGTCGTGTGGGCGGCGCCCATGGCGTAGCTGACCAGCGCGCTGAGAACGACTACGACGAGCATACCGGCAACGAACTTGCTCATGCCCGACCCTTAGACCAGTGCGTTACGCTTGGCGATGTCGATCAGCTCGACCAGGGTTTCGACCTGCAGCTTTTGCATCAAGCGTTTCTTATAGGTGCTGACGGTCTTGTTACTCAGAAACATGCCGCGCGCGATGTCTTTGTTACTGCGGCCCTGGGCGAATAACTGCAACACCATCAACTCTCTGTCATTGATCAGGCGGAAGCGTTCTAAGTCGCTGTTTTCTTCGGGGGCGGTCTGGTTGAGCGCTTGGTTGGGGAAGTAGTTGTAACCGGAAAGTACCGCTTTGATCGCGCTCAAGAGTTCGCCCAAGTCTTCCTGCTTGCAAACGTAACCCGAAGCGCCGGACTGCATGCAACGCAATGCGAACAAAGCGGGCGACTGCGCCGTGAGCACCAGCACCTTGAGCGGTAGACCCATGCTTTGCAGGCGCGAGAGCACCTCGAGGCCGTCGAGCTTGGGAATGCTGATGTCGAGGATGACTAGATCGGGTTTGGCCTCACGGATCATTTGCATGGCATCCACGCCGTTGTCCGATTCGCCGACGATCTTGTAATTCTGATTTTCCAGCAACATGCGAACGGCCAAACGAATGACTGGATGATCGTCCACGATAAATACAGAGTGCATATTCGGCTTTCCATGCAACAAGAAGAGAGGCAGCCGGCACCTTAGCCTAGTTGTTGATGGTCGCACATGGTGGCTCGGCCATTCGTGCAGATATAGGAAATTACTTCCAAAGAACTCGAAGTGTAGCTACACGCGGATTATGAAATCGGCCATGTCAATGGCTCGATCGTTGCCAGCCATGTTCCAATTCGAAGGTTGTTTAACGGTTTTGTTTATATCGTAGGCCTGGTCCTAGGCAGCGTGCACGAGGGACGAGCTGGGTACGGCCCGTCCAGGCACGGCCAGTCCAGGCACGGCCGGCCCAGGCCCCCTGATTCATGCCGGGCTGGAGCGCCCGGTCATTTCGCGGGCCATTTCGCTGGCGAAGCTGTCGGTCATGCCGGCGATGAAATCGATCATGCGCAGGAAGGCGCTGTGCAGCGAGGTGTTGGGGTCGGGCGCATGGTTGCCCAGCAGGTCCAGCACACGCCGGCTCTTGAACGAAGGCGCGCGCCCACCGTGCTGCTCGAGCGCGGCGGTGCAGAACGCGTTGAGCAGGATCTCCAGCGTGGTGTAGGCGCCGATCTCGTGCAGGGTCTTGCGTTTGTCCTGGAAGATCTTCTTGCGCGCCATGTCCTTGGCATGCAGTACGCAGCGCTTGGCCGGTCCATGCATGTGCTCGACCAGATCGCCATGCAGGCCTGTACCCAGCAGGGCGTGCTGCTGTTCGACGAAGGCGTCGGCTGCCGCGTTGGTCAGGTGTTCGATGGCTTTGCCGCGCAGGATCGCCAGCTTGCGCCGCCGCGAGTCGTCCGGCCCCAGTTGCCGGTAAGTGTCGGGCAGATCGTCGCCGACCAGATCCAGCAGCAGCGCTTCGACTTCGGCGTATTGCAGCAGGTCCATTTCCAGGCCGTCTTCCAGATCGATCAGGGCGTAACAGATGTCGTCGGCGGCTTCCATCAGATAGACCAACGGGTGACGACCCCAGCGCTGCTCGTCGAGTTGGGGCAAGCCCAGTTTGCCCGCGATCTGCTGTAACAGCGGCAGCTCGCTCTGGTAACAGCCCATCTTGTGCTTCTTGTAACCCAGGGCGTCGGCATGGCGGGCGCTCCAGGGGTATTTCAGGTAAGTGCCCAATGTGGCGTAGGTCAGGCGCATGCCACCGTCGAACTGGTGATATTCGAGCTGGGTCAGGACCCGGAAGCCTTGGGCGTTGCCTTCGAAATTGAGGAAGTCGGCGCGTTGGTCGTCGTTCATGTCGTCCAGCCAACCGCGCCCGGCCGCTTGCTGGAACCAGTAGCGGATGGCGTCTTCGCCGGAATGGCCGAAGGGCGGGTTGCCGATGTCATGGGCCAGGCACGCCGACTGCACGATCATGCCCAGATCGTTCGGCTCGCACCAAGCGGGCAATTGCGGGCGCAGGGTTTCGCCGACGCGCATGCCCAGTGAACGGCCGACGCAGCTGACTTCCAGCGAGTGGGTGAGGCGCGTGTGGATATGGTCGTTGCTATAGGGCGGATGGACTTGTGTCTTGCGCCCCAGGCGACGGAACGCACCTGAGAAGATGATCCGATCGTGATCCTTGTGGAACGGGCTGCGGCCCATCTCCTGCGGGCTTGAATGGGCCTTTCCCAGGCGTTCGCGGTTCAGCAGGGTGTGCCAGTCCAAGGACGTGTGCTCCATCGAGTGGGGCGTGTGGCCCCGAAAGGTAGGGTCGGGCATGGTCGGCGGTTGCGCCATGGGTCGGCAAGCGCCGATGAACGCAGGCCCACGAAAAAACCGGCCTGAACGCTGTATCGACTCGAGTCGAGAGCGTCCCTGCCGGCTTTTCGGATCTGCATCGCACGATTGCGGTGCCAGGCGCGAACGCCTGACAGGGCGTTCAGCGTCGACGGCTTTCCAGTACGGCCTTGACCAGCGGCACCACACTGGTGCCCATGCCCAATAGACGGCTCAAACCACCGCCGCGTACGCCTTTGCCCGTGACGAAGCCCATGGCGACGACGGCGGCAAGGTTCCAGAACGACAGGCGACGGCCGTCCAGGCCATGTTGCACGGAGCTGCCCATGTTGCGCAGGCGCCGTACCGGGTCGAACAGATGCGAGGCTTCCAGGCGCATTTCCTGACGATGCATTTCCATGCGCAGGCGCAGCAGCGCTTTGCGCATTTCGCGCGGATCTCGGCTGGTAGGCATTTGAGGCAGGCTCATGGCAACAGGCGCTCCCGATCCTTGGCCAGCTCTTCGAGCGTGGCGCTGAAGGGTGATGATTCGTCGAACACTGCGGCCTTGAGGCGCAGCGCGCAGAATACCGCGGCCAGCGCATAGACTGCGCACAGGCCGAGGATGCCGGCCAGGCGGTAGGTGTCCCACACCAGAATCAGCAGCAGGCCCGACAGTGCGACCAGCAGCATGAGGCCGAAGACCAGGGCGAAACCTGCAAAGAGCAGCAGGCGCAAGCTGCGGGCTTTCTGTTCCTGCAACTCGATGCCGAGCAGCTCCACATGGCTGTGCAGCAGTCCAAGCACGGCCGCGCCCAGGCGTTTGCCCGTGGCGACAGTGCCGATGGCGTCCTTATCCATGAACTATTCCTCAGCGGCGATTGGCCAACAGGCCAATCAGCAGGCCCACACCGGCGGCGATCCCCACGGCATGCCAGGGTTTTTCCAGCACGTACAGCTCGACACTGTCCCGGGCTTCCTGGCTACGCTCACGCACCGCATCCTGAGTCTGTTGCAGGCTGTCACGGGCTTGCAGCAAGCGGGAACGGACCTGCTCGCGCAGTTCGTCGGCCTGCTCGCCCGCCAGGTTGGCGGTATCTGCCAGCAGTTTTTCGGTGTCGCGCACCAGCGCCTGGAAGTCAGCCGCGAGGATGTCTTGTGCAGTCTTTGCCGAGTTGCTAGCCATGTTGGCTCTCCCTGGTAAGTGTTCGTGGCTATTTCGAGTGATTGCCGTGTCCGAAGGTTCAGTGCCTGTAGCGGATCGACCATCCTCGCTGGGCCGGTGAGGATGGTTTGCAAGCGTAGCGCGGATTTGGAAGGGGAAAAGGTCGATCTGCGCGCGCCTCCTTACAAGGCTCGCTTCAAGTAACGACCCTGACGCAGCGCAGGTGCAAGGTAGCCTGCGCAGTTCTAGACTACACGCTCGATTCCCTTACAGGCAGGAACCTCCCATGCTCCCGGAATGCCAGTTGTTCGGCACCCTTGGGTGCCATCTGTGCGAAGTCGCCGAAGCCATGCTCATGCCCTTGGTGGACCATGGCCTGATGGTGGAGCTGGTCGACATCGCCGACCCTCCACTCGACTACCCACACCTGGCCTTGCGTATACCCGTTCTACGCCGCGTGGATACTGGCGCCGAGCTGGACTGGCCGTTCGATACCGAACAGGTGGTGGCCTTTCTGGCGCAGCCTGGCGATTGACGGCACAAGGTCGCCTTCGTATGCTGTATGGAAATACAGTATTCGGGTGGCCCATGCTCAACGTCGAGCAACTAAAATCCAGCGTCAACCATATGCCGATCGAGCAGATCAGCGACGCGGCCTTGGCACTGCACGTCGATGGCCTGGTGCTCGACGAGTGCACGCCTTTCGGCAAGACTCACTTCAACACCTGCTTCGCCGAAGTCGAAGCCCTGTTCCAGCGCGCGGGTTACCACCGCGCGCTGGACGTGGTCGGTTACCAGGGCCTGGCCTATGCGCTGTACGACCCGACGCGCTGGGAGCCGGTGCAGGTACTGCGCTGGCTCAAGGCGCGCTGCGAGCCTGTCGACGAAGCTGGTTGAAGCGCGTGACCTGGCCGATAATGCCGCGTTTGAACCTCGGGCACCTGTCATGACGTCTTCTTTCGATCCGGCCCGCGTGCAGGCCAGCACCTTCTGCCTGCCGCCCGGCAACTGGGCCACCGTGCTCGATTGCCTGTGCGAGCGCTTCAAGGCCATCAGCCGCGAACAGTGGCTCGACCGGTTCGCCCGTGGCCGCGTGCTGGATGCGCAAGGCCAGCCGCTGGCGGTCGAGCAGGGCTACCGCCGCGGCTTGCGCATTCACTACTTTCGCGAAGTCCCGCAAGAAAAACCGATTCCCGTGCAGGAGCACATCCTGTTTCAGGACGAACACCTGGTGGTGGCCGACAAGCCGCATTTCCTGCCGGTCACGCCATCGGGCGAATACGTCGAGCAGACCCTGCTACGGCGGCTCATCCGCCGCCTCGACAACCCGCACCTGGTGCCTTTGCACCGCATCGACCGGCACACTGCGGGGCTGGTGCTGTTCTCCGCCAACCCCGATAGCCGCGGTCTGTACCAACGCCTGTTCCCGGAGCGGCGCATCGACAAGGGTTATCAGGCCATTGCTGCGGCCTTGCCCGAGCGCGAGTTTCCGCTGGTGCATCGCAGTCGCCTGGAGCATGGCGAGCCGTTTTTCCGCATGCACGAAGTGCCCGGTGCGGCGAACAGCGAAACCCATGCCCAGGTGCTGGAGCGCAATGGTCCGTGGTGGCGCTACGGCTTGTCGCCAGTGACCGGCAAGACGCACCAGCTGCGCGTGCACATGGCGGCGCTGGGCGCGCCGATTCGGCACGATCCTTTCTATCCATACCTGAGCGATGGCCAGGACGACTACCAGAAACCGTTGAAGCTGCTGGCCCACAGCTTGCGTTTCGACGATCCGCTCGGTGCCGGCGAGCGGCGTTTCCAGAGCCGCATCGTGCTCGATTGGTAAGGCACGCGGTGAGGCCCCGCCTGCGCGGGGCCAGGATCGTCTAGCGGTTGAAACGTTCGACCAGCGAGTATTGGGTGCCTGCCGTGGTGGTCAGCTCTTCGCTGAGCAACGCCGAGCGCTGGGCCTGACCGGAGGTTTCGTCGGCCAGGTCGGCGATGGTGCTGATGTTGCGGCTGATCTCGTCGGCCACCGCGGTCTGCTCTTCGGTGGCGGCGGCGATCTGCGTGGTCATGTCGGTGATGTTGGCCACGGCCTCGCTGATACCGACCAATGCTTCATCGGCCTGCATGACCCGCTCGACACCTTCCTGAGCCTGGCGATGGCCGTTTTCCATGGTCTGCACGGCGTTGCTGGCGGTCTGCTGCAGTTTGGCGATGAGCCCGTGGATCTGTCCGGTGGACTCGGCCGTGCGCTGCGCCAACTGACGCACTTCGTCGGCCACTACGGCGAAGCCACGGCCCATTTCCCCCGCGCGTGCGGCTTCGATGGCGGCGTTCAAGGCCAGCAGGTTGGTCTGGTCGGCGATGCCTTTGATCACATCGACCACGCCGCCGATCTCGTTGCTGTCCTGAGCCAGTTGTGTGACCGTACGGCCGGTTTCGCCCACGGCGCTCGACAGACGCTCGATGGCTTCGCGGGTTTCGCCGGCGATGGTGCGGCCCTGGCTGGTCAGGCGATTGGCCTGCTGCGTGGCGTCGGCGGTACGCTGCACGTGGCTGGCGACTTCCTGCGTGGTGCTGGCCATCTGATTGACGGCGGCCGCGACCTGTTCGGTTTCCACCCGTTGACGTTCCAGCCCTGCAGAGCTCTGGTGCGCCAGGGTGTCGGACTGGCGCGCCTGGTCGCTCAGGTGCTCGGCGCTGTCCTGCAAGCGGGTCAGGCAAGTCTTCATGCGCGCATCCTGACTGAGCATGGCCATTTCCAGACGGGCCTGCACGCCGCGGCTGTCGGTGTACATCTGCGCTATCAACGGGTCGGACGTGGTCTGCTCGGCCAGGCGCAGCAAACGTTTGAGGCCGCGTTGCTGCCAGCTCAGGCCAAGCAGGCCGAGCGGTACCGAAAGCAGGGCGGCAAGGGCGAAGCCGGCGCCATGGCCCAGTAGCGAACCGATGACGAAGCCGATCTGGCTGATCAGGATGAACGGCAGCCAGGCCTGCGCCACCGGTACCCAGGTGTCGCGGCGCGGTACGGCGGTCTTGCCCTGGTTCAGGCGCAGGTACAGCGCTTCGGCACGCCGTACCTGCTCGGCGCTGGGCTTGATGCGCACCGACTCGTAGCCGACTACCTGGTTATTCTCGAAGATTGGCGTGACGTAGGCGTTGACCCAATAGAAGTCGCCGTTCTGGCAGCGGTTCTTGACGATGCCCATCCACGGCAGGCCTTGCTTGAGGGTCTGCCACATGTGCGCGAACACGGCAGTGGGCACGTCCGGGTGGCGCACCAGGTTGTGCGGCGCACCGACGAGCTGGTCGTGGGCGAAACCACTGATCTCGACGAAGGCGTCGTTGCAGTAGGTGATCACACCCTTGGCGTTGGTGGTGGAAATCAACCGCTGCTGTGCAGGGAAAGTCCGTTCTCTCTGGGTGATCGGTTGGTTGTTGCGCATGTCAGCTCATTCCGCGAGGTTTCCCCAGCTATCGGCATGTGTGACATTTTATTGAGGTTTTTTTACGCTTTGTGACCGAGCGGTCGACGGCGCGCAGCACTGCGTGCTGGCGGGGTTCACGCTCGGCACGCGCGCTCGGATAGGGCAGGGCGACGTGACACGCTGCGCCGCTACTTGAAGCGCCGCTCGACGCCTTTTTCCACCAGAATCTTGGCCGAGATTTCCTCGACCGAGAAATGCGTGGAATTGATGTGGGCGATGTTTTCGCGGCGGAACAGCCCCTCCACCTCGCGCACTTCGAATTCGCACTGGGCGAAGCTCGAATACCGGCTGTTGGGTTTGCGCTCGTGGCGAATCGCGGTCAGGCGGTCAGGGTCGATGGTCAAGCCGAACAGCTTGTTCTGATGTTTCTTCAACACCGCCGGTAGTTGCAGGCGCTCCATGTCGTCTTCGGTGAACGGATAGTTGGCCGCGCGAATGCCGAACTGCATGGCCATATAAAGGCAGGTGGGCGTCTTGCCGCAACGCGACACCCCGACCAGGATCAGGTCGGCCTTGTCATAGTAGTGGGTGCGCGCGCCATCGTCGTTGTCCAGGGCGAAGTTCACCGCTTCGATGCGCTCCATGTAGTTGGAGTTGCCGCCGATCGAATGCGATTTGCCCACCGAATAGGACGAATGGGCGGTGAGCTCCTGCTCCAGCGGCGAGAGGAACGACGAGAAGATGTCGATCATGAAGCCGTTGGAGGTCGCCAGAATCTCGCGGATGTCCTGGTTGACGATCGTGTCGAAGATGATCGGACGTACGCCATCGCGCTCGGCAGCGAGGTTTATTTGCTGGACCATGGCGCGGGCTTTGTCGGGCGTGTCGATATAAGGACGGGTGAATTTGTTGAAAGGGATAGTATCGAACTGGGCCAGCAGACTTTGCCCCAGGGTTTCAGCCGTGATGCCGGTACCGTCGGAAATGAAGAACGCGGTTCGTTTCATGAGCGCCTGGAGCCTTAAGCTGCTGAATGTTTCAGGATATGCTAGGTTCGGTTCGCCGAACATGATGTCCGGCATTCTTACTCATTTTGCAAGTCCAGGCCACAAGCGCCCGGGCCAGTCGCAAGCGACCGGCGGCGCCTCTTTGAGCTTTTCCCAAACACCGTTAGTGGAGAGATCACCTTGGTAGAGTACGTAGTTTCCCTCGATAAGCTCGGCGTCCATGATGTGGAGCACGTAGGGGGCAAGAACGCCTCCCTGGGCGAGATGATCAGCAACCTCGCAGGCGCCGGCGTTTCCGTACCGGGCGGCTTTGCCACTACGGCTCAGGCGTATCGCGACTTCCTCGAGCAGAGCGGCCTGAACGACCGTATCCACACCGTGCTCGATGCGCTGGACGTGGACGACATCGCCGCCCTGACCCAGGCCGGCGCGCAGATTCGCCAGTGGGTCATGGACGCCGAATTCCCGGCGCGCCTGGACAGCGAAATCCGCACCGCCTTCGCCGAAATGGCCAACGGCAACGACAACATGGCCGTGGCCGTGCGTTCCTCGGCCACCGCCGAAGACCTGCCCGACGCGTCCTTCGCCGGCCAGCAGGAAACCTTCCTCAACATCCGTGGCGTCGACAACGTGATCCGCGCGGCCAAGGAAGTGTTCGCTTCGCTGTTCAACGACCGTGCCATCGCCTACCGCGTGCACCAGGGCTTCGACCACAAACTGGTCGCCCTGTCCGCCGGTGTGCAGCGCATGGTGCGTTCGGAAACCGGCACCGCCGGCGTCATGTTCACCCTCGACACCGAGTCGGGCTTCCGCGACGTGGTGTTCATCACCGGCGCCTACGGCCTGGGCGAAACCGTGGTCCAGGGTGCGGTCAACCCCGACGAATTCTACGTGCACAAGAGCACCTTGCAGGCCGGTCGCCCGGCCATCCTGCGCCGCAACCTGGGCAGCAAGGCGATCAAGATGGTCTACGGCGACGAAGCCAAGGCCGGTCGCTCGGTCAAGACCGTCGACGTCGACCGCGCCGAGCGCGCGCGTTTCTGCCTGACCGACGCCGAGGTGGCCGAACTGGCCAAGCAGGCGATGATCATCGAGCAGCACTACCAGCGCCCGATGGACATCGAGTGGGCCAAGGACGGCGACGACGGCCAGCTGTACATCGTCCAGGCCCGCCCCGAAACGGTGAAGAGCCGCGCCAGCGCCAACGTCATGGAACGCTACCTGCTCAAGGAGAAGGGCACGGTGCTGGTCGAAGGCCGCGCCATCGGCCAGCGCATCGGCGCCGGCAAGGTCCGTGTGATCAAGGACGTTTCCGAGATGGACAAGGTCCAACCCGGCGACGTGCTGGTTTCGGACATGACCGACCCGGACTGGGAGCCGGTGATGAAGCGCGCCAGCGCCATCGTCACCAACCGTGGCGGGCGCACCTGCCACGCGGCGATCATCGCCCGTGAGCTGGGCATTCCGGCCGTGGTCGGCTGCGGCAACGCCACGCAACTGCTCAAGGACGGCCAGGGCGTCACCGTGTCGTGCGCCGAGGGCGACACCGGTTTCATCTTCGAAGGCGAACTGGGCTTCGACGTACGGCAGAACTCGGTCGATGCCATGCCCGAACTGCCGTTCAAGATCATGATGAACGTCGGCAACCCGGACCGCGCCTTCGACTTCGCGCAACTGCCCAACGAAGGGGTGGGCCTGGCGCGTCTGGAGTTCATCATCAACCGCATGATCGGCGTGCACCCCAAGGCGCTGCTCAACTACGACGGCCTGCCGCCCGAACTCAAGGACAGCGTCGACAAGCGCGTGGCCGGCTACAGCGACCCGGTCGGCTTCTACGTCGAGAAGCTGGTCGAGGGCATCAGCACCCTGGCCGCTGCCTTCTACCCGAAAAAGGTCATCGTGCGCCTGTCGGACTTCAAGTCCAACGAATACGCCAACCTGATCGGCGGCAAGCTCTACGAGCCGGAAGAAGAAAACCCGATGCTGGGCTTCCGCGGCGCCTCGCGCTACATCAGCGAGTCCTTCCGCGACTGCTTCGAGCTGGAATGCCGTGCGCTCAAGCATGTGCGCGACGTGATGGGCCTGACCAACGTCGAGATCATGGTGCCGTTCGTGCGGACCTTGGGCGAAGCCAGCCAAGTGGTCGACCTGCTCGCCGAAAACGGCCTGGCCCGTGGCGACAACGGCCTGCGCGTGATCATGATGTGCGAATTGCCGTCCAACGCGATTCTGGCCGAAGAGTTCCTCGAATACTTCGACGGCTTCTCCATCGGTTCGAACGACCTGACCCAGCTGACCTTGGGCCTGGACCGCGATTCGGGGATCATCGCCCACCTGTTCGACGAGCGAAATCCTGCGGTGAAGAAGCTGCTGGCCAACGCCATCGCCGCCTGCAACAAGGCCGGCAAGTACATCGGGATTTGCGGCCAAGGGCCATCGGATCACCCGGACCTGGCCAAGTGGCTGATGGAGCAGGGCATCGAGAGTGTCTCGCTCAACCCGGACTCGGTGTTGGAAACCTGGTTCTTCCTCGCCGAAGAGCGCGTCGGCGACTGATTCGCCAGCTGGGCGGACCATGGCCTGCCCAAGCCTTCGCCTTGCACTGCGGGCAAGTTCCGATGCCGACGTCGATTGGCATTGGGCCTTGCCCGCCGTGCATTTATACTCGCCGTTTTTCCGTGCGCCAGATTCCATGCAAAGCAGCAGTGCTCTCTTTCCCGTCGCCTTGCTCAGTGCCGAGCGACGCGGCGACCTCAGCGAAGATGTCTACCGTATCAAAGCCGGCAAGGCTGCCGACCCCAGCGTCGAGCTGGCGCTGACGCGCCTTGGTCGCGTCGAGCAGGCCGCGCCCCAAGGGGTGCCGGTCATCCTCCTGCACGGCAGTTTTTCCAATCGCCGCTTCTGGTTTTCGCCCAAGGGCCTGGGCCTTGGCGCCTTCCTGGCGCGGGCCGGATTCGATGTGTGGATTCCCGAGATGCGCGGCCACGGGCTGTCGCCGCGCAATCGCCAATGGCGCGGCAACCGCGTGGCCGATTATGCGCGTGAGGACTTGCCGCTGATCGCAGCGTTCGTTACCGAGAAAGCCGGCCGTGCGCCGCACTGGATCGGTCACTCCCTGGGTGGCGCCACGTTGGCCGCCGCCTTGGGCGGCGGTTACCTGCCGGCCGAGCAGGTCGCCAGCGTGGCGCTGTTCGGCACCCAGGTCAGCCATGCCCATTGGGCATTCAAGGTGCCGCCGCTGGTGTGGATTGCACGTCTCGCCTTGCGCCGTTTCGCTCAGTTGTCAGGTTCGCGGCTCAAGCGCGGCCCTGAAGACGAACCTATCGGTCTGGCCCTGGAAACCCTGCGCTGGCACGGCCTGTTCGGGCGGTTCGGCGAGAAGGGCAACGATTGGTGGGCGGGGTTGGCGCAAGTCGAAGCGCCGGTGTTGGCGGTGGCCAGCGTCGCAGACATCGACGCGCCCGTCTGGGCCTGTCGTCGTTTGCTGGAGCAGATGGCCGGGCCGAGCCGGCAGTTCCTCTGCCTCGGCAAGGCCCAGGGTTTCGAAGCCCTTGGGCATATCGACATGCTGGTGAGCAAAGCGGCACAGGCCCGGGTATGGCCGCTGGTCGAAGCCTGGCTGCACGATCCGCAGCACGTCGTGCGTGGGGCTGAGCAACTCGAACCGCCACCAGTGACCGCAGCCACCTCCACGGTGTAGCCTTGGCCGGCGATTCTGCAAGACCCCTAACCTTGCTTGCCAACGACAGGAGTTTGCCATGCAGCATTACCTTACCCCCGACCTGTGCGATGCCTATCCCGACCAGGTGCGTGTGCTCGAGCCGATCTTCAGCAACTTCGGCGGCCATGATTCGTTCGGCGGCCAGATCGTCACCCTCAAGTGCTTCGAAGACAACTCACTGGTCCGTGAGCAGGTCGAGCTCGACGGCACGGGCAAAGTGCTGGTGGTCGACGGCGGCGGTTCGCTGCGCCGCGCGCTGTTGGGCGACATGCTCGCCGCCAAAGCCGCGCAGAACGGTTGGGAGGGTTTGCTGATCTACGGTTGCGTGCGCGACGTCGATGCCCTGGCGCAGACCAACGTCGGCATCCAGGCCCTGGCCAGCCATCCGCTGAAGACCGACAAGCGCGGCGTGGGCGAGCTCAACGTGGTGGTGGCCTTTGCCGGCGTCACGTTCCGCCCGGGCGAATACCTGTATGCCGACAACAATGGCGTGCTGGTCTCGGCCACGCCGCTGACCCAGCCGCAATGAGCGGTGCGTAACCCGGATGGAGGGTCGATGACCGAGGAAGACAACGCACAGTGGGGGCTGGTGCACGCCCTGCTGTTGGACGGCAAAGGCGGTGCGCGCGCGGTACCGCGCACTGAGCTGGCCGGGCTGCAGCTGGCCGCCGAACAGAGCTTGTGGTTGCACTGGGATCGCAGCCATCCGCAAACCCGGACCTGGCTGCTGCACGACAGCGGGCTGAGCGAGTTCGCCTGCGAGCTGCTGCTCGAAGAGAACACGCGGCCCAGACTGTTGCCGCTGGCCGACGAGCAGATGCTGCTGTTCCTGCGCGGCGTCAACCTCAACCCCGGCGCCGAGCCCGAAGACATGGTCTCGGTACGTATCTTCGGCGAAGCGCAGCGGGTCATTTCGCTGCGCCTGCGGCCGCTGCGTGCGAGCGACGAAATCATCCAGCAACTGGCCGAGGGCCGAGGGCCGAAGACCGCTTCGGAGCTGTTGGTGGTGATGGGCGAGCTGTTGACCGAAAAGGTCCAGGCGCTGGTCAGCGACCTCACCGAAGAGGTCGACCTGGAAGAAGAGAAGGTCGAGGCCGACGAGCACTATTCACCGGCCCAGGGCAGCCTGCAACAGATCCGTCGCCGCGCGGCGGCGCTACGGCGGTTCCTGGCGCCGCAGCGCGACATCTATGCGCAACTGTCGCGGCACAAGTGGAGCTGGTTCGCCGACGCCGACGCCGACTACTGGAACGAGCTGAACAACAGCCTGATCCGCTACCTCGAAGAACTGGAGCTGACGCGCGAGCGTGCCGCGCTGGTGCTGGAAAGCGAAGACCGCAAGCGTGACGAGCGGATGAACCGGACCATGTACCGCTTGGGCATCATCACCTGCATCTTCCTGCCGATGAGCTTCGTCACGGGCCTGCTGGGCATCAACGTGGGCGGCATTCCCTGGTCGGAGAGCCCCAACGGTTTCGTCTTCGCAAGCCTGGTGGTACTGGGCCTGGCGGTGGGGCAGTGGTGGCTGTTCCGTCGCCTGCGCTGGGTGTAGGGCGTCGGTGGGCCAGCGTTATGTGACCTGCCGCCAAGCGCTCTCGTCTTTGACTGACACTACGCGAGGTGCCCATGCACGATCCGTTTGAACAATCCTTGCGCGACCTGCTCAATGCCGCGCCGTCCGGCCAAGACCGCGACGACGCCGCATGCCTGGGGCGCGTGCTGAAAACCGCCAACCGCCAGGTCGGTGCCGGTGACCTCTTCACCCTGCTCGGCCGTTGCGGCCAGGCGCTGATGGTCGCCCTCAACAATGGCTCGGCGCATGTCGCGCCGGTGCGCCGCACACCTGCCGCTGGCAGCAACGCTGATAAGGCCGATTGATTATGGAACTCGATCTCTGGACCCAGAGCCTGGTCACCGCGATGACTGCGCTGTGGACCAAAATAGCGAACTTCATCCCCAACCTGTTCGGCGCCCTGGTCGTGGTGCTGCTGGGCTTCGTGGTCGCCAAGCTGCTCGATACCTTGTTGTCGAAGCTGCTCGCCAAGTTCGGCCTCGACCGCCTGATGAGCGGCACGGGCCTGACCAAGTTGCTCGGCCGTGTCGGCATCCAGGTGCCGATCTCCACCTTGATCGGCAAGATCGTCTACTGGTTCGTGCTATTGATCTTCCTCGTCTCCGCTGCCGAGTCGCTGGGCCTGGAGCGCGTCTCGGCGACCCTCGACATGCTCGCGCTGTACCTGCCGAAAGTGTTCGGCGCTGCCCTGGTGATGTTGGCCGGCGTACTGCTGGCGCAACTGGCCAACGGCCTGGTACGGGGCGCCGCCGAAGGCGTGGGCTTGGAATATGCCGCAGGCGTCGGGCGCATCGCCCAGGGCCTGGTGATCATCATCGCCATCTCGGTCGCCATCAGCCAACTCGAGGTCAAGACCGACCTGCTCAACCACGTGATCGTCATCGGCCTGATTACCGTTGGTCTGGCGATGGCCCTGGCCATGGGCCTGGGCAGCCGGGAAATCGCCAGCCAGATCCTGGCCGGCATCTATGTCCGCGAGCTTTTCCAAGTTGGCCAGCAGGTGCAGATTGGCGAAATAGAGGGGCAGATCGAGGAAATCGGCACGGTCAAGACCACGCTGCTGACGGACGAGGGCGATCTGGTTTCGGTGTCGAACCGGCAGTTGCTCGAGCACCGCGTGACTCGCCGCTAAACCGGCAAAAGCTGTTAATGTATGCCGCCGCTGAAATGGGCCCTCGAAGGCTCCGCTGCGACATTGACCTGACTGTCGGCCAGATTCGCTTTGAATAAAGTTCACTCGCTACCCGTGCGTTATGATCCCCGCGAGCTCTCCGACGAGGAGTTGGTGGCGCGTTCGCATGAGGAGCTGTTTCACGTCACTCGTGCCTATGAAGAGCTCATGCGGCGCTATCAGCGGACCCTGTTCAACGTGTGCGCACGTTATCTGGGGAACGACCGTGATGCCGATGATGTCTGTCAGGAAGTGATGCTCAAGGTGCTTTACGGGCTCAAGAATTTCGAGGGGAAGTCGAAATTCAAGACCTGGCTTTACAGCATTACCTACAACGAGTGCATTACCCAGTATCGCAAGGAGCGACGCAAACGACGGCTGATGGATGCCTTGAGTCTCGACCCTATCGAAGAGGCGTCCGAGGACAAGGCTCCCAAGCCCGAAGAAAAAGGCGGACTGGATAGGTGGCTGGTGCACGTGAACCCGATCGACCGAGAAATCCTGGTACTGCGCTTCGTCGCGGAACTTGAATTCCAGGAGATTGCGGACATCATGCACATGGGGCTGAGCGCGACCAAAATGCGGTACAAGCGCGCACTTGATAAATTGAGGGAAAAATTTGCAGGGTTGGCTGAAACTTAGTCGCTTGCAGGTCTCTCTAATCAACTGGCGAGTCTGCTAGACTCGTCGTCGAGTCGTGCCTTCACCCGGATGGTGGAGGGACTTCTTAACTACCATCAGATGGGGATTCAAACGGATGAAACTGAAAAATACTCTGGGCCTGGCCATTGGCTCGCTCGTAGCTGCCGCCTCGTTCGGCGCTATGGCTCAAGGCCAAGGCGCTGTCGAAACCGAAATCTTCTACAAGAAAGAATTCTTCGACAGCCAGCGCGACTTCAAAAACGACGGCAACCTGTTCGGTGGCTCGATCGGCTACTTCCTGACCGACGACGTCGAACTGCGTCTGGGTTACGACGAAGTGCACAACGCCCGTGGCGACGACGGCAAGAACATCAAGGGCTCGAACACCGCCCTGGACGCCGTTTACCACTTCAACAACCCGTACGACGCCATCCGTCCGTACGTGTCGGCTGGTTTCTCCCACCAGTCCCTGGGCCAGAGCTTCCGCGGCGGTCGTGACCACTCCACCTTCGCCAACCTGGGCGCTGGTGCCAAGTGGTACATCACCGACATGTTCTACGCCCGTGCCGGCGTTGAAGCCCAGTACAACATCGACCAAGGTGACACCGAGTGGGCACCGAGCGTTGGCGTTGGTCTGAACTTCGGTGGCAGCCCGAAAACCCAAGAAGCTCCAGTGACCCCGGCTCCAGTTGCTGACGTCTGCACCGACAGCGACAACGACGGCGTCTGCGACAACGTCGACAAGTGCCCAGACACCCCAGCCAACGTCACCGTTGACGCTGATGGCTGCCCGGCCGTTGCCGAAGTCGTTCGCGTTGAGCTGGACGTCAAGTTCGACTTCGACAAGTCGGTCGTCAAGCCTAACAGCTACGGCGACATCAAGAACCTGGCTGACTTCATGAAGCAGTACCCACAGACCACCACCACCGTGGAAGGTCACACTGACTCCGTAGGTCCAGACGCTTACAACCAGAAGCTGTCCGAGCGTCGTGCCAACGCTGTCAAACAAGTACTGACCCAGCAGTACGGCGTAGAATCCAGCCGTGTTGATTCGGTTGGCTACGGTGAGTCGCGCCCAGTCGCTGACAACGCCACCGAAGAAGGTCGCGCTGTCAACCGCCGCGTTGAAGCTCAAGTAGAAGCCCAAGCCAAGTAATTGGTCTGACGCTTCATGAAAAACCCGGCTTCGGCCGGGTTTTTCTATTCATGGGGTTCGCCATTCTTCAGGTATCGAGCGAATCCGTCGCTACCGGAGATACAGCGCTTTAGCGGCTATTTTCCAAGCGTTCCCGCCAACCTCAGGCTGGGCCTCACGATGTTTCATCGCCGCCAGCCGCAAGGGTTGGACGCCCGGGCCTGTCGCCCGAGCCCGGTGCTGGCTATAATCGCCACCCCACGCCTTCCGAGTCTTGCCCGCCCATGTATAACCTGGCCCGCCAGCTGCTGTTCAAGCTTTCTCCGGAAACCTCCCACGACCTGTCCCTGGACCTGATCGGTGCCGGTGGCCGCCTGGGGCTCAACGCCAAGCTGTGCAAGCAGCCAGTCGCGGCGCCGGTACGGGTGATGGGCTTGAACTTCGCCAACCCGGTGGGCTTGGCCGCAGGTCTGGACAAGAACGCCACCGCCATCGACGGTTTCGCCCAACTGGGTTTCGGTTTCGTCGAAGTGGGTACGGTTACCCCGCGTCCGCAGCCGGGCAACCCCAAGCCGCGTCTGTTCCGCTTGCCCGAGGCCAACGCGATCATCAATCGCATGGGCTTCAACAACCTGGGCGTGGACCACCTGCTGGGTCGGGTGCGCGCGGCCCAATACCGTGGTGTGCTCGGCATCAATATCGGCAAGAACTTCGACACCCCCGTGGAGCGCGCCCAGGACGACTACCTGCTGTGCCTGGAGAAGGTCTATGCCGACGCCAGCTACATCACCGTCAACGTCAGCTCGCCCAACACGCCGGGGTTGCGTACCTTGCAGTTCGGCGATTCGCTCAAGCAATTGCTTGATGCCCTGGCGGCCCGGCGCGAGCAGTTGGCTACCCAGCATGGCAAGCGTGTGCCACTGGCGATCAAGATCGCCCCTGACATGAGCGACGAAGAGACCGCGCTGGTGGCAGCCGCGCTCATGGCTTCGGGTATGGATGCAGTCATCGCCACCAACACCACGCTGAGTCGCGAAGGCGTCGAAGGCTTGCCCAATGCGGGCGAAGCGGGGGGCTTGTCAGGCGCGCCGGTGCTGGACAAGAGCACCCACACGGTCAAGGTGCTGGCGGGGGAGCTGGGCGGCAAGCTGCCGATCATCGCAGCGGGTGGCATCACCGAAGGCCGGCATGCCGCGCAGAAGATCGAGGCCGGGGCCAGCCTCGTGCAGATCTATTCGGGCTTCATCTATAAAGGCCCTGCCTTGATCCGTGAAGCCGTGGACGCCATCGCTGCACTCAAACGCAGCTGAAACGCACACCTGGAAAGCGGACATAAAAAAGGGCCTCGTCTGAAGGCCCTTTGGGCATTGGCCCGACGCCTTGGAGGGGCGCTTGGAGTAGTGCGGATTCAGTGTTCTGGTTCAGCCAACGGCGTGAAGTTCGTTGAGTCTGTGGATACCTGCGGTGCCGGTCATGCCATCCCAGTTGTCGCCTCGGCCCTCACGCCATCCGTTGATCCAGGCCTGGCGCACGGAAGGCAGGGTGAAGGGGCAGAGTTCGCGGGATTTACCGGTCACTCCATACTGATAGCCACGAGAAAAAGCTCTTTCCAACGGATCACGCTTAAGTCTTCTCATAGGGTGTTGCCCTCACTTGTTGACTGTAATGTCCCGTCGACCTCTGGGAGGTCGGGCAGAATCGTTCTGCCGGTTTGCACTCGCTGCCGGCGTGGCGAGCTGGTAGTGCCGCTGCGTTGCGAAGCGGCCTGGGGTCAGTTCTAACGAAACACGATCAGGGTGTGAATGATCGATTTGTCATAAGAAGGTAACGTTTCCGAAGGTGGGGGGATAAGTAAATAAATGCGACTCAAAATCATCACCCCAAAACCGCCGGCCGATCAGTTGCTTACGCGCATCTGAAATCATTAGGCCAGCCTATTGCGTAGGTGGCTATCGAAGCGACGTAATACGACGAAGGGTTGTGCTCGACGCGTAACGTCGAGAAATTTTTCATACTGTCTGGCGCTCGAATACCTTTGGCACTCGCCAAAACCCGATCGCTCAGCCGGCCTGGCCATTGCCCAGCGCATGGCCAACCGCACGACCACTTGAAAGGCGTGCGGCAAAACCTCGGTGGGGACCCTGTGTCGACCTGCCACTCACTCAGCCTGAAGGCACTGGATTACTCATGTCGGACCTCATCGAACTCTATCTCACCTGCCCCAAGGGCCTCGAAGGCCTGCTGGCCGAGGAAGCCCGCGCGCTGGGCCTGACCGAAGTGCGCGAACACACCTCGGCCATTCGCGGCGCGGCCGACATGGAGACCGCCTATCGCCTGTGCCTTTGGTCACGCCTGGCCAACCGCGTACTGCTGGTGCTCGAGCGCTTCAGCATGCGCGATGCCGAAGACCTCTATCACGGGGTGCATGGTGTCGAGTGGCAGGACCACCTGGCGGCCGACGGCACCCTGGCGGTGGAGTTCAGCGGCCACGGCTCGGGCATCGACAACACCCACTTCGGTGCGCTGAAGGTCAAGGACGCGATTGTCGACAAACTGCGCAACCGCGAAGGCCTGCGCCCTTCGATCGACAAACTCAACCCGGACCTGCGCGTGCACCTGCGTCTGGACCGTGGCGAGGCGATCCTCTCGCTCGACCTGTCCGGCCATAGCCTGCACCAGCGCGGCTATCGCCTGCAGCAGGGCGCCGCGCCGCTCAAGGAAAACCTCGCCGCCGCGGTGCTGATCCGTTCCGGCTGGCCACGCATCGCCGCCGAAGGCGGCGCGCTGGCCGACCCCATGTGCGGCGTCGGTACCTTCCTGGTCGAGGCCGCGATGATCGCCGCCGACATCGCCCCCAACCTCAAGCGCGAACGCTGGGGCTTCAGCGCCTGGCTCGGCCATGTGCCGGCCTTGTGGCGCAAACTGCACGACGAAGCCTTGGCCCGTGCCGAAGCGGGCCTGGCCAAGCCGCCGCTGTGGATCCGCGGTTACGAGGCCGACCCACGCCTGATCCAGCCGGGACGCAACAACGTCGAGCGCGCCGGGCTCAGCGACTGGGTGAAGATCTACCAGGGCGAAGTCGGCACCTTCGAGCCGCGTCCCGACCAGAACCAGAAGGGTCTGGTCATCAGCAACCCGCCCTACGGCGAGCGCCTGGGCGACGAAGCCAGCCTGCTGTACCTCTACCAGAACCTCGGCGAGCGCCTGCGCCAGGCATGCATGGGTTGGGACGCCGCGGTGTTCACCGGAGCGCCGGAGCTGGGCAAGCGCATGGGCCTGCGCAGCCACAAGCAGTACGCCTTCTGGAACGGCGCGCTGCCGTGCAAGCTGCTGTTGTTCAAGGTGCAGCCCGATCAGTTCGTCACCGGCGAGCGGCGCCAGAGCGTTTCCGACGACGCGCCATCCGCGCCGCATCAGCCGCAGGCGCCGGTCGTGCATGAGCCGGCGCGCTTGTCCGAAGGTGCGCAGATGTTCGCCAACCGCTTGCAGAAGAACTTGAAGCAGCTGGGTAAATGGGCCCGTCGCGAGCAGATCGGTTGCTACCGCCTGTACGATGCCGACATGCCCGAATATGCCCTGGCCGTCGACCTCTACCAGGACTGGGTGCACGTGCAGGAATACGCGGCGCCACGTTCCATCGACCCGGAAAAGGCCCAAGGCCGTCTGCTCGATGCCCTGGCCGCGATTCCCCAGGCGTTGGGCATCGACCCGCAGCGCGTGGTGCTCAAGCGCCGCGAGCGCCAGAGCGGCACCCGCCAGTACGAGCGCCAGGCCACCGAGGGCCGTTTCCAGGAAGTCAGCGAAGGCGGCGTCAAGCTGCTGGTCAACCTCACCGATTACCTGGACACCGGCCTGTTCCTCGACCATCGCCCGATGCGCATGCGCATGCAGCGCGAGGCCGCCGGCAAGCGTTTCCTCAACCTGTTCTGCTACACCGCCACGGCGTCGGTGCATGCGGCCAAGGGCGGTGCGCGCAGCACCACCAGCGTCGACCTGTCGAAAACCTACCTCGATTGGGCGCGGCGCAATCTGGCGCTGAACGGTTTCTCCGAGCGTAACCGTCTGGAGCAGGGCGACGTCATGGCCTGGCTGCAAGCGGCCACCGACAGCTTCGACCTGATCTTCATCGACCCGCCGACCTTCTCCAACTCAAAGCGCATGGAAGGGGTGTTCGACGTGCAGCGCGACCACGTGCAGCTGCTCGACCTGGCCATGGCACGCCTGGCGCCGGGCGGCGTGTTGTACTTCTCCAACAACTTCCGCAAGTTCCAGCTCGACGAGCATCTGACCCAGCGCTACGCGGTGGAAGACATCACCGCGCAGACCCTGGATCCGGACTTCGCGCGCAACAACCGCATCCACCGCGCCTGGCGCATCACCTTGCGTTGAGCCCGCCACCCGGGCCGCGGCTCCCTGCATGGTGAGTCGCGGCCAGCGAACGCGATCCCTCCAACTTGCGCGAGACTTCTGCATGAGCGACACACTACATATCACCGACCTGGTCCTAGGCGAGGGCAAGGCGGTCGTCAAAGGCGCCTTGATCACCACGCAATACACCGGCTGGCTGGCCGACGGCAGCGAATTCGATTCGTCCTGGTCGCGCGGCAAACCCTTCCAGTGCGTGATCGGCACCGGCCGCGTGATCAAAGGCTGGGACCAGGGCCTGATGGGCATGCGCGAAGGCGGCAAGCGTCGCCTGGTCGTACCGGCGGCACTGGGCTACGGCGAACGCAGCATGGGCAAAATCCCACCTTATGCCGATCTGACCTTCGAAATCGAGGTGTTGCAGGTGCTGACTCGCGACGATTGAGTGGTCATGTTCTGGCAATGAGAGGCCATTAGACTCAATCAGGCAAGGTCGGTCGGGAACAAAACACGCTGATCGCACTCTGAGGTTCCACCCGAGGCTTGACCCTCTCCTGCCAGCCTAATCGCCTGGCAATGGACGGCGTCTGCCTGTGGGCTTTCTCCTTTCGCCGCAAGAGCCTGCTTATGACGTTGCCTGCCTTTCTCCGTCGTCGTCGCCACCTGTTACTGGGTCTGGCCCTCGTAGGGGCCAGCGTGCCCGCAGCGCTGTATGTGAATGACCGTCGCGCCGAGCCCGTCGACGGTACCCAGACCCTGGTCTTCATGCGTCACGCCGAGAAACCCGGCGAAGGCCTGGGCCAGCTCAACTGCCAAGGCCTCAACCGCGCCATCGACCTGGCTACAGTGCTGCCCGAGCGCTTCGGCGACGCCGATTACGTATTCGCCGCCAACCCCACCCGGCATGTCGAAGAAGGCAGTCAGGACCTGAGCTACAGCTACATCCGTCCCTTGATGACCATCACCCCGAGTGCGATCCGCCTGGGTCTGCCGGTGAACATCGACTTCGATGCCAACGATGTCGACGACCTGGCCGACGAGCTGATGCGCGACAAATATCGCAACGCCACGGTCTACACGGCGTGGTCCCATGGCTATCTGCCCGACCTGCTGAACGCCGTGGCCGACAAGGCCACCGGCCAGAAGCACACCATCACCGACGATTGGAGCGGCGACGACTTCGACACCCTCTACGTACTGACCCTGACCTGGCATGACGGCAAGGCCAGCCTGCTCAGCCGCAACGTACGCCAGGGGCTGGACGGCGGCGAGCACAGCTGCCCGACCTGATTCCACTCTGTCTGGACCCACACCTGAGCTGAGGGCGGCGTCGCTGCCCATGGCGGGCGAGCTGGCGTCCCAGCCGCCCGCGTGTTCGGGCCATGCTCTGCGTCAGCGGCCCAACCGAGGCGGCCAGCCGATCACCTTCTTCGCCCGGGGCTTGGCATAGGTACGTACCTTCGACGTGCTCAGCCCCAACCGCACCAACGACTCGGCGATGGTCACCGCCGCGCTGACGCCATCGACCACCGGTACGCCCGTGCGCTGCCGAATCTCTTCGTCCAACCCTGCCATGCCGCCGCAGCCCAGGCAGATCACCTCGGCCTTGTCGTCACGCACCGCACGCTCGGCCTGTTCGACGATGGCCTGCACCGCGCGCCGAGGGTCGGATTCGAGCTCCAGCACGGCCAGGCCGCTGGCGCGCACCGAGGCGCAGCGGTCGTACAGGCCGGACAGTTTCAGGCGGTCTTCGATCAGCGGTACGGTGCGGTCCAGCGAAGTCACCACCGAATAGGCATGGCCCAGGTACATGGCCGTGCTGGCCGCCGCATCGGTGATGTCCACTACCGGCACGTCGAGCAGCTCCTGCAAACCTTCGCGGCCGTGCTCGCCATAGCCGGCCTGGATCACGGCATCGTACGGCTCGTCATAGGCCAGGACGCGATCCATGACGGCGATGGCCGCCAGATAGCTCTCGAAATTGCCCTCCACCGACTCGGCGCCGAACCAGGGCGTCAGGCCGACGATCTCGGTGCCCGGCGCGGCCACGCTGCGCGCCTGTTCGGCGATCGCGTCGGTGATGGCCTCGGTGGTGTTGACGTTGACGATCAGAATACGCATCGGAAAATCCTTGCTCAGTGACTGCTGTGGTCGACGGCGATGCATTCGCCGCTGACGTCTTGGTATACACGGTGGCGCGGCGCGATCAGCAGGTAGATCGCCGCCGCGATGCCTGCACCGATCAGCCAGGAGAACGGCGCCACGCTGTGGAAGTTGGGCACCAGCGCCAGCACGATCGACAAGGCCGCCGCCGGCACGAAGGCGGCGACCGCCCGCAGGTTGACGCCGCGGCTGTAGTGGTAGGCGCAGGCCGGGTGCTCGCTGTAGAGCTCGGGCACGTTGATGCAGCCTTTGCGCAGCAACCAGTAGTCGGACATGATCACGCCGTACAGCGGGCCGAGCAGGGCGCCCAGGCCCGAGAGGAAGTACACGATCACCACCGGGCTGTTGTACAGGTTCCACGGCAGGATCAGTACCGCCAGGGTGGCGCTGATCAGGCCGGCACGGCGGAAGTTCAGGTGGCGTGGCGCCAGGTTGCTGAGCACGAAGGCCGGCGCGACGAAGTTGGCCATGATGTTCACCGCCACGGTGACGATCAGGAACGCCAGGCAACCCAGCACCAGGAACGCGGTGTGCGGAATGGTCGCGACGATCTGCGTCGGGCTGTCGATGATCTGGCCGTTGATCTTGAACTGCGCCCCACAGAGCACCACGGTGATCATCGCGAACACCAGGATGTTCACCGGCAAGCCCCAGAAGTTGCCGACGCGGATGGTCTTGCGGCATGGCGAGGAGCGGGCGAAGTCACAGAAGTTCAGCACCAGGGTGCCGTAGATGGCCAGCCACAGCGCACCACCGGCGAAAATGTTGCGCCACATCTCGTAACCGCGCAGCGGTTCGGCCACCGACCAGGCGATGCGCGCGTCAGCCTTGAAGTACATGTAGAAGGCCAGGCTGGCCACGGTCAGCAGGATCACCGGACCGGCGAAGGCTTCGTAGCGGCGCACCATCTCCATGCCGTAGGCGAGGATCACCAACTGCACCACCCAGATCGCTACGAAACATACCCAGCCCAGGCTCGACAGCCCCAGCACGCTGTTGTGGTCGTATGCGGCCACTTGTGGCCATACCGCCGTCAGCAGCACGCGCAGCACTACGGAGGCCAGGTAGGTCTGGATACCGAACCAGGCGATGGCGATGACCGCGCGGATCAGCGCCGGAATCTGCGCGCCATGGATGCCGAAGGCGATGCGGCTGATGACCGGGAAGGGTACTCCGGTCTTCTGCCCCATGTAGCCCGACAGGTTCATGAAGAAGTACACCAAGGCTGCGCCGATGGCCAACGACACGAGGATCTGCCAGCCACCCAGCCCCAGGGCGAACAGGCCCATGGCGAAGGAGTAGTTGGCGATGTTGTGCACGTCGTTGGTCCACAGCGCGAAGATGCTGTAGCCGCCCCAGCGGCGACCGGCCAGGCGGGTCGGCGCAAGGTCGCGGTTGTGCAGGCGTGGGCTCAGTTGCAGATCCGGCGGCAACGCGTCGAGTGGGGTGGAGGTGGGGGTCGGGGGGGCGATGGGGTGTTCAGGGGCAAGGTTGAGGCTGGTGCTCATTCCGGCAGGCTCCTGATGCGCGTGGACTGCGATGAGGGGGCCGGTGCAAGGCGGGCCGTCTCGTCAGTGCAGCGTGGGCATCACTGGGTTCTGGGCGCAACTGCCGGCATTGGGTCGGCGCTGCGAGTTCTTGTACTTATGTTTTGTTCAAGTTGTATACAAAACATGAGTGCATGAAAGCGAGTTCCATGCCAGGACATGACAACCGTGAGCCCCAAAGCACTCGAAGAATTCTGAGTTGAATGATTAAGCTATTGATTTATATGTTAAAAAAAATGATAGAAGGACTAGTTCACAAATTTTGAAAGCCCGATTAGTTGATCCTTTAGTCAACTATTTGAACGCGCAACGTGTAACATCTTGGGGCGTAGGCTGTAAAAAGTGCACACAGTTTTGACACTTTAGGTTACAGGGGTGTGTACAAAATAAATGGCTGCCATTCATATACACACTGCCGTGTATACAGCGCGCTCAATCCATCGGTGGCAATCGCCGTTTCACCGGGCTCTTCTTGATGATCGCGGTGTTGCTTTCGGCGATCAGGCTCAAGCGATCGAGCAAGGTGTCCAGTTGCTCCATGGAACGCACATGCAAGCGTGCGATGAAGCAGTCCTCACCCGTGACTTTGTCGCATTCGGTGAATTCGGGAGTGGAGATCACATGGCGTTCCACTTCCTGCAAGCGACCGGGCAGTGGGCGGATACGCACGATGGCCTGTAGCTGGTAACCGAAGCTGCGCGGGTCGACCTCGACCGTGAAGCCGCGCAACACACCGCGCTCCTGCAAACGATGCAGGCGTTCTCCGACGCTGGGCGCCGAGAGCCCGCTGATCTGCGCCAACGCTTTGAGCGAGCGGCGGCTGTCTTGCATCAGCGCGTTGACCAGCAGCTGGTCGATTGGGTCGATCATGACGAGCCTCGTCAGGTGAGAAACGGTATTGGCCTTGATAGTAAAGGCCAGAGCGACGTTTGACCTTGTTTAAGATCTGGAGGGGCTACGTGCCATTTCCCATACTGTTCCTCCATTCGAAGGAGGTGCGGGATGAACGGCTCAGTACGGCGTGGTGCGTTGGAAATGGTCGCGGCAATGTTGATCTCGGGCACCATCGGCTGGTTCGTGCTGGTCAGCGGCCAGGCGGTGATCGAGGTGGTGTTCTGGCGCTGTGTGTTCGGCAGCCTGGCACTAGGGTTGATCTGTGCGGCGCTGGGGCATCTGAACGGGGGCGTGCTCACCCGGGCCGCGTTGGGTTGGGCAGTGCTCAGCGGGGTGGCCATCGTCGGCAACTGGCTGCTGCTGTTCGCCGCCTATTCGCGGGCGTCGATCGCCATCGCCACGGCGGTCTACAACCTGCAACCGTTCCTGCTGCTTGGCCTGGCGGGCTTGTTTCTCGGCGAGAAGATCACAGTGGCCAAGCTGACTTGGCTGGCCGTCGCTTTCGCCGGGGTTTTGGCCATCGCTGCCGCGCATGGCCAGGGCCGAGCGCAGGGCGACGACTATCTTGTGGGCATCGCCCTGGCACTGGGAGCGGCGCTGTTGTACGCCTTGGCTGCCGTGGTCATCAAACGCCTGCGCGGCACACCGCCCCACGTGATCGCCTTGGTACAGGTGCTGACGGGTGCAGTGCTGCTGGCGCCGTGGGTGATGCCCGTGAGCCTGCCGCAGGCCTCGGGGCAGTGGGCCAGTCTGGTGACGCTTGGTCTGATACACACCGGGGTCATGTACGTGCTGCTCTACAGCGCCATTCAGCGTTTGCCTACCGCGCTCACCGGGGCGCTGACGTTCATCTACCCTGTCGCGGCGATCCTGGTCGACTGGGTGGCGTTCGGGCATCGTTTGGGCGCCTTGCAATGGTTGGGTGTCGGCCTGATCCTGCTGGCCGCCGCAGGCATGCAGCAGGGGTGGTGGTTCGCTGCAGCCAAACCGGTTGCGCTCGACCGTTGAACGATCGGCGCCGACGAAGCGCCAAGGCCGCCGGCAAAGCCGGTAGAATGCGCGCTTTTCAGCTTGCGGCCCTGCCATGACTTCGCCTATCCAGACCCTCGAACAGCACCTGCTCATCGCCCTTGATCCGCCGCCAGCGGAAACCCGCCGCCTGTTCCATGGCCGCGGTCGCTGCTGGCCGGGGCTGGAACAGATCACCGTCGATTGGTTGCAGGGCGTGTTGTCGGTGGCGCTGTTCCGCGAGTTGCCGCCCGAGCAACTGACAGAGCTCGAAGCCATGTTGCGCCGGCTCGCCGAGGGGCCGGCGTGGCACGGCCAGGCGATTTTGCTGCAACACCGCTACCTGCCCGACAGCCCGGGCCAATGGCTGCTAGGTGAGCCCTGCGTGCAGCGCGAAGTGGTGGAGGATGGCCTGACGTATCTGCTCGATCTGGGCGTGCGGCAGAACACCGGGCTGTTCCTCGACATGCGTCACGGTCGGCGCTGGGTCCGCGAGCAGGCGGCAGGCAAGCGCGTGTTGAACCTGTTCGCCTACACCTGCGGCTTTTCCGTGGCGGCGATCGCCGGTGGCGCCGAGCAGGTGGTCAACCTCGACATGGCCAAATCGGCCCTGGCCCGCGGCCGCGACAACCACCGCCTGAACCGGCACGACGCCTCGCGCGTGGCCTACCTGGGCCATGAACTGTTCAAGTCGTGGGGCAAGGTGCGCAAGTACGGGCCTTACGACCTGATCATCATCGACCCGCCGACCTTCCAGCGCGGTAGCTTCGTGCTGACCCAGGACTACGCCAAGATCCTGCGCCGTCTGCCGGAGCTGCTGGCCGCAGGCGGCACCGTGTTGGCCTGCGTCAACGACCCGGGTGTCGGCGCGCAGTTCCTGCTCGACGGCATGGCCGAGCAGGCACCGCAGTTGCGCTTCGTCGAGCGTCTGGACAACCCGCCGGAGTTTCCCGACATCGACCCTGAAGGCGGGCTCAAGGCGCTGGTGTTCGTCGCCGCCTAAACCGGCGTGGCCGGGGCCTCGACCCCTGGCAAGCGGACAGGGTAGACCTGGGCGAAGTTCACGTTGTCGGTCTGGTCGACACGCTTTTTCAAACGCTCGTTGAAGGCGCGGCTCACCGCATACTGGCCCCCGGAAATGGTGCGGAACTGCGCGGTCAGGACGAAGCCGTTGAGGTCCATGCGATCGACGCCGAACACCTGCAACGGCCCTTGCAAGTTGCTGTTGAGCAGCGGATCGGCGGTGATCGACTGGCCCACCTCATGGATCAGCGACAGTGAAACATCGACGTCGCTGTCGTAGGTGAACTGCACCGAGAAGAAGGCATAGGCGAACTGTCGCGATTGGTTGGTGACCGCTTTGATCTGGCCGAACGGCACCGAATGCACGAAACCTTTGCCGTCGCGCAGGCGCAAGGTCCGGATGGTCAGGCTTTCCACGGTGCCGGCGTGGCCCGAGTCGAGCACCACCCAGTCGCCGATGGAAATGGTGTCTTCGATGAGGATGAACAGCCCGGTGATCACATCTTGCACCAGCTGTTGCGAACCGAAGCCGATGGCCAGGCCGATCACCCCCGCACCCGCCAGCAGCGGCGCCACGTTGATGCCCAGGTTGGCCATGGTGGTGATGGTGCAGATGACGATCAGGATCACTTTCACCGCATTGCGCAGCATCGGCAGAATGGTCCGCACCCGCGTGCTCGGTTGCCGCGCCGCGCGGCGACCCACCGCCGGCTTGAGCGCTTCCTGGATGGCCGTGTCGAGCACCACCCAGAGCAGCCAGGTCACCAGCAGGATCAGGCCGATGCTCGACACCGAATTGCTGATCGCCTTGCCCAGGTTGTTGCTCAGGGCGAAGTCCAATACCGAGAAGCCCCAGATACGTCCCAGCAACTCGATGAACGCCACGGCCATGGCGATGCGCAACAGCGCGTGGGCCAGGCTGCGCACAAGCTCCTTATAGGGGCGGGTGCGTTGGCCGTTGTCGGGCGTACGCGGGGCCAGCACATGTTGCAGCGTCGTACTGAGGAACACCGCAGCCACCAGCAGTACCGTGGTCAGCAAGGCGTTCTGCAAGGCCTTCTGGCTTTCCTCGCCCGCGCCGATCAGGTGCACGGCAGAGACCAGGATCATCAGCAGGATCGGCAGGTACCAGACCTTGGAGAAGATCCGCAGCGTTTCCTGTACGGCGCGGTGCTGTAGACGCTCGTTGAGGTCGCGGTTGCGGATCAGGTGCGCCACCGGCCTGCGCAGGCGCAACACCAGGCTGGCGAAGATGGCGGTGGCGATCAGGCCGGTGAGCACCGCCACGCTGCTGGTGATGTTGCTGCCCAGCTGCCGGGCGATCTGCGGGCTGGTCAAGGCATCGCTCCAGGCCGCCAGGAAGCCGATCAGGAACAGCGGCTTGGGCGCGAGCCGGCGAATCGCCGCCACGGCGCGGCGCTTGTGCCCGGCGTCGAACAGGGTGATCAGGCACAGGATGATCGAGGTCGAGAACAGGCCGCTGCTGGTGGCATAGGCCAGGCTCAGGCCCATGGCGCGGGCGATCGACGGGTCGACGAAGCGGCTGGCGTATACCGTCAGCGGCAAGGCGGCCAAGGCCGGCAGGGTATAGGGCAGCAGGTAGCCCAGCAGCGCACGCATGCGCACACGCCCGCGCATCCAGGCGGTGGCGGCCAGGCGCTTGGCGAGCAGGCGGCCGAGCAGGTTGAGCGCCACGAAGCTGCCGGCCCACGCCAGGGTCAGCAGCATGAAGTCGACGAACAGTTGCAGGGTGTCGCTGGCCGAATGCTTGTCGACCAGGCGCTCGACTTCCTGGCTGGCGCGGTCGGTGCGCAGGCGCCAGGCGTCGACCAGGTGCTCGTCGAGGTCCAGCTCTTTACCGGCGCTGTCCAGGCCGTCGGCCAGGGCGCCGAGCAGGCCGCCTTGCAAGACCGGCGCGGGTTCGGCGGGTGGCTCTTCGCTGGGCGCCGGGTCGGCGGCCAACAGGTGGGTGCTCAGCAGACAGCCAAGCAAAAGCGGGATGAGAAAACGCAGCACTGATCGATCCTCGGGCCGGGGTGAGCGGGCAGGGGTAGTCAGGAAACTGAGTGGCTTAGTGGCGGGAAGTTCGATGGGGTGGGGCCATTGGGCCGGCCTTGCCGGCCATCGCGGCTAAATCGGAATGCCGAACCACCGCTTGTGTCTTCAAAGCAGCTAAATTCGAAGGTGAGAGGAGTGAGCGGCAGCTGTACCGCCGGGGTGCCCTGGAGCACGTGTAGGAGCCAAGCTGTCGCCCACTCTTCTCACTCTGGCCTTAAGCTCGAACAGTTGACTGAGTCCGACCTCGAACAACAAGCGGGAGCTAAGCCAGAGTGATCTCTCACTTCTGAGCCTAGAGAATTTATTCATGTCTGCCTATGCCGGAATCGATGTTTCTAAAGCGACGTTGCAGATTGCCCTGCATCCCCAAGCCGATGATCTCTCTGTAGCCAACACGCCTGAAGGGCTGGCGAGTGCCATGGATTACTTCAAAGCGCACGACGTCCATCGCGTGCTTGTGGAAGCCACAGGCGGTTATGAGAAGTTGGCGGTGAGGTTGCTGGCGGGTGCTGGCTTCAAAGTTCAGCGCGTCAATCCTGTACGTGCCCGCTCGTATGCGCTTTCAATGAACAAGCGCGCCAAGACTGACAAAATCGATGCTCGTATCCTGGCACGGTTCGCTGCCAACCTTGACGAAGAGCCCTGCTGCCAGCCCGACGCAGACCGCGAGGAGTTGACCCAGCTGGTCAATCAGCGCGAAAGCCTGGTCCAGCAACGCGACGACAATCGACGCCGGATCAAACAGGCCGACTCGGCGTTCGTGCAGCAGACCTACAAGACGCTTGAGGTGCAGCTGCAGATGCTGATCAAGTCCTGCAATAAACAGATCGCTCAGCAGACGCAAAAGATAAATGCTCAACTGCTGGAGCAATTGAAAGTGATCAAAGGGATAGGTCCTGTCACGATTGCCAGCCTGTTCTGTTACTTGCCCGAATTAGGCGATCTGAACCGCAAACAGGTAGGTGCCTTGGTCGGAGTTGCACCTTACAACAACGACAGTGGCACCAAGAGTGGTAAGCGCAGCATTTACGGCGGCAGGGCGAAATTACGACGGGCAGCGTACATGAGCGTACTGGTGATGGTGCGCCATAACCCGGACTTCAAAGCGCGCTATGAACGACTGTGTAACCGTGGTAAAGCAAAGAAGGTAGCGTTGGTGGCGTGCATGAGAGTCTTGTTGGTGAGGCTCAACGCAATGGTCAGGGATGGTACGCCGTGGCGAGATCAGCCTGTGTGACGGCGCCTGTTCAGGGCGTTTTCAAGATGAAAACGCCTGGAACATGACCGCTGATCGGTGGCAGGTGAAAGACAGTTGGCTCCTACAGAAAATCGCGTATCGCGTGGGAGTTCAATGACCTGTGGGAGCGGCCGGTTCGGCGCTCCGATTAGTCGCGATGACCGGCAAGGCCGGCCCAACGGCCTCTACTTTAATCACACAAGATGAACGCGGTGCCCGGATTGGGTCCATGTCGCTGTCCATCGCGGTTGATCGGCGCGCCGAATCGACCGCTCCAACAGAAAATCGCGTATCGCCTGGGAGTCTGGGCGATACGCGCCGCGAGCGAGGTGTCTTTCAGGTGTTTTTACTGTTGGGTATAGATCTGATCAAACACCCCACCATCGTTGAAGTGGGTCTTCTGCACGGTGCGCCAGTCACCGAAGGTCTTCTCCACCGAGAGGAAATCGACCTTGGGGAAGCGGTCGGTGTACTTGGCCAGCACCGTGGCATCGCGCGGCCGCAGGTAGTTCTGCGCGGCGATCTCCTGGGCGGCCGGGGACCACAGGTACTTGAGGTACTCCTCGGCGGCGGCGCGGGTGCCTTTCTTGTCCACCACCTTGTCGACCACGCTCACCGGCGGCTCTGCCTCGGCCGACACGCTCGGGTACACGACCTCGAACTGATCGCGACCGAACTCGCGGGCGATCATTTCCGCTTCGTTCTCGAAGGTCACCAGCACGTCGCCGATCTGGTTGGTCATGAAGGTCGTGGTCGCAGCGCGGCCGCCGGTGTCGAGCACGGGCGCCTGCTTGAACAGTTTGCCGACGAAGTCGCGGGCCTTGGCTTCGTCGCCGCCTTGCTTGAGCACGTAGCCCCAGGCCGACAGGTAGGTGTAGCGGCCGTTGCCCGAGGTCTTGGGGTTGGGCACGATCACCTGTACACCGTCCTTGAGCAGGTCGGGCCAGTCTTTCAGTGCCTTGGGGTTGCCCTTGCGCACGATGAACACGGTGGCCGAGGTGAAGGGCGCGCTGTTGTTCGGCAGGCGCGTGACCCAGTTGTCCGGCACCAGTTGGCCTTTGTCGACCAGGGCGTTGATGTCGGTGGCCATGTTCATGGTGATGACGTCGGCCTGTAGACCGTCGATCACCGCACGCGCCTGCTTGCTCGAACCGCCGAACGACATCTGCACCTCGACCTTCTCGTTGTGCTCGGCCTGCCAGTGTTTCTGGAACGCGGGGTTGTAGTCCTTGTAGAAGTCGCGCATCACGTCGTAGGACACGTTGAGCAACGTCGGGGCGGCTTGGGCCAGGTTGCCTAAAGCCAGGCCGGCGACGAGCAGGGATGCGCAGAGGAGTTTCTTCACGATCGATCCTTGTAGGGAAGGTGGATGGCACAGCGCCTGCGACTATAGCGGGTGGCTGGGGCTGGGCTAAAGAACAAAAAGTGAGGTGGGTATACGCCAACGAGTGCGCTTGGTAGGCGGTCGGTCAGGTGCGATGCCCGCAGGCCTGGCATCGCCGTCGTCAGGCCTTACCGGGAACGGAGTCTCCCACAGCGCTTGGCCGGTAGGCCCGCCGCCCCAGCCACTCAGTCTTTGCCGAACAGACCGCTGCCACAGCGCGAGCAGAACGCCGCATCCTGTTCGTGCTGGGGTTTGGCGCAGCGCGGACACGCCTGCTGCAAGCGCTCCCCACGCATGGCGTTGGCCAGCTCGGCGGTGAAGATGCCGGTAGGCACGGCGATGATCGAGTAACCGGTGATCATCACCAGCGAAGACAGCACCTGGCCCAAGGGCGTCTGCGGCACGATGTCGCCGAAACCTACGGTGGTCAGGGTCACGATGGCCCAGTAGATCCCTTTGGGGATGCTGGTGAAGCCGTGTTCCGGCCCTTCAATCACATACATCAAGGTGCCGAACACGGTCACCAGGGTCGAGACGCTGACCAGGAACACGATGATCTTCTGCTTGCTGCCGCGCAGTGCCTTCAGCAGGTAATCGGCCTGGCTCAGATACGGACTGAGCTTGAGCACCCGGAAGATGCGCAGCATGCGGATCACCCGCACGATCAGCAGGTACTGCGCGTCGCTGTAGTACAGCGCGATGATCCCCGGCACGATCGCCAGCAGGTCGACCAGGCCGTAGAAGCTGAAGGCGTAGCGCAAGGGTTTGGGCGAGCTGTACAGGCGGGCGAGGTATTCGAGCAGGAAGAGGGTGGTGAAGCCCCACTCGATGGCGGCCAGTACACCTGAATAGTTGCGGTGGACTTCGCTGATGCTGTCGAGAATGACCGTGACCAGGCTGGCGAGGATGACCAACAACAGCAGTTTGTCGAAGCGCCGGCCGGCCGGGGTGTCGCTTTGGAAGACGATGACATAGAGGCGCTCGCGCAGGCTCGCAGGGTGGGTCATGAACGGGTTCCATCGGGCGGTGAAGTGAGCCGGGGGGCGGCTTTCCAGCCGCGCAAGCCTAAGGGCAGTGCGCGGGATCGGCGAGGATTATGACGGATGTGGGCGCCAGTTTTCCTGTTCCCCGTTCTGCTCGACGTTGTCGGTACAGAATCAATCCGTACCTACATGGCACAAGCGGCCCCGCGCCAACCGCTCCCGCAGGTGCATCAACCAACACCCCACCACGAACGGCGCCGTCAACCCGGCCACCGGCATCGCATCGAACGCCGGCTGCACCACCAACGCCAGGCTGGTCGCCAGCAGCGTCACCCACGGTCGCTCCCCTTGCCGGCTGAAGGCCAGCGCCGCCAGCGCCGTATTGAACCCGTACAGTCCCAGCCATGCCGCCTGCTCCTGACCCGCCAGCAGCGCAACCCCGCCGCCAAGCGCCGAGCCGATCAGCGCCCACATCGCCGCATACGGCTGCGCGATGAACAGGCCGACCATGATCAGCAAGCCCGCCCAAGGATTGCCCAGCAGAAATATCTGGCCTACGCCGCGCAACAATCCGTGCAACGGATTCGCCTCGACGACCGCCGGCACCGTCGGCTCGGCCATCATCAACGTGGCCCATCCGAGCAACACGAATGGCGCTGTGTAGGCCACCAGCAACTTGCCCCCACGCTTGCGCCACTGATGCGTGACGATGCTCGACAACCCCCCGGCCGCGACGATCAGCGGCGGCAAGATGGCCGACCACGGCAGCACCGCGCTGATCAGGATGCCGATCAGCACACCGTTGTAGCAGTACAAGCCGGCCTGACGGTCGGCGCGATCGTAGCCGCGACGTTGTGCAGTGAGCAGGCCGGCGAGGGCGCCGAGCAGGGCGCCGCCGACCAGGCTCGGGGCGGTGAGCAGGATGGCCAGCAGGCAGCACAGGCCGCACAGCGGGCTGCGCAGCAGCAAGACCTGGCTGAAACCGTTGAGCAGGGCGGTGGCCCAGTCGGGGCAGGGGTTGACGAAGTTCTTCGTGTACATGGGCCTACAGCAAGAGAATGGAGATGCCTGTGTGAACATTCATGGTGCCGCCTGCCTGATTTGAGCCAGCCAACCAGCTAACCCAGCACGAACGCACCGCGACCAGCCGTGCTACTGAGCGCGGATACGGGCGCTATCGTCGGCTCAAGCAAAACCGCTACACCAACACCTCGATCCGCAGCGTGTTAGTCGTACCCGGCTTGCCGAAAGGCACACCCGCGGTGATCAGCAAGGTGTCGCCCAACTGCGCCATGCCTTGCGCCTGGGCGATTTCCAGGGCCGTGGAGCAGATTTCGTCGACCTGGTGCAAGCGGTCGTTGACCACCGAATGCACGCCCCAGGTCACGCTCAGGCGCCGCGCGGTGCGGCGGTTGGGCGTGAGGTTGAGGATCGGCGCGCGCGGCCGTTCGCGCGCAGCGCGCAGGGTCGAGGCGCCCGATTCGCTGTAGTTGACCAGCACCGCCACCGGCAGGATGCCGCTGATGCGGCGGATCGCGCAGCTGATGGCGTCCGACACCGTGGCCTCGGCCTTGGGCCGGCCGACGTCGAGTTGCGCCTGATAGTCCGGGCCGTTCTCCACCTGGCGGATGATCTTGCTCATCATTTGCACCGCTGCGAGCGGGTAATCGCCCGAGGCGGTCTCGGCCGACAGCATCACCGCGTCGGCACCTTCGGCCACGGCATTGGCCACATCGGTGACCTCGGCGCGGGTCGGGGCCGGGGAGAAGCGCATGGATTCGAGCATCTGTGTGGCCACCACCACCGGTTTACCCAACTGACGGCACACGCCGACGATGCTTTTCTGGATCTGCGGTACGCGCTCGGCCGGGACTTCCACGCCCAGATCGCCGCGGGCGACCATGATCGCGTCGGCCAGCTCGGCGATGGCCTGCAGTTGCGTCACCGCCGACGGTTTCTCGATCTTGGCCATCAGGTAAGCGCGGTCGCCGATCAGCTCACGGGCTTCGAGGATGTCTTGCGGACGCTGCACGAACGACAGCGCCACCCAGTCGACCCCCAGTTCCAGACCGAAAGCCAGGTCACGGCGGTCCTTGTCGGTCAGCGGCGAGAGCTCCAGCAAGGCTTGCGGCACGTTGACGCCCTTGCGGTCGGACAGCTCGCCGCCGTCCACCACCTCGGTGTCGATGGCCTCGCGGTGCTTGCCCACCACGCGCAGGCGCAGCTTGCCGTCGTCGAGCAGCAGGTCCATGCCCGGCTCCAGCGCGGCGAGGATCTCCGGGTGGGGCAGGTTGACGCGCGAAGCATCGCCGGGGGTGGCGTCCAGGTCCAGGCGCAGGGGTTGGCCGCGCCGCAACTGCACCTTGCCTTCGGCAAAAGTGCCGACGCGCAGTTTGGGGCCTTGCAAGTCCATGAGGATGCCCAGCGGGCGGTTGAGCTGGCGTTCGACGTCGCGAATCCATTCGTAGCGCTGGGCGTGGTCGGCATGCTCGCCGTGGCTGAAGTTGAGGCGGAAGATGTTCACCCCGGCCTCGACCAGCTGGCGCACGTCGTCGACGCTGCGGGTGGCCGGGCCCAGGGTGGCGAGGATCTTGACTTTCTTGTCGACGGTCATGGGTACGGGGTCTCGAGGATGAGGATGGCGCGGAAGTCGTTGACGTTGGTCCGCGTCGGCTCGGTGACGATCAGCGCGTCGAGGGCCGCGAAGTAGCCATAGCCGTTGTTGTCGTCCAGCTCGTCGGTGGCCGACAGCCCGAGCGCGGCGGCGCGGGCGTAGCTGTCCGGGGTCATGAGGGCGCCGGCGTTGTCTTCCGAGCCGTCGATGCCGTCGGTGTCGCCCGCCAGTGCGTAGACGCCGGGCAGGCCCTTGAGGCTGTCGGTGAGGCTGAGCAGAAACTCGGCGTTGCGCCCGCCACGGCCATTACCGCGCACGGTGACGGTGGTTTCCCCGCCGGAGAGGATGATGCACGGCGGTTTGAGCGGCTGGCCGTGCAGCACGATCTGCCGGGCGATGCCGGCGTGCACTTTGGCGACTTCCCGCGACTCGCCTTCCAGATCACCGAGGATCAAAGGGCTGTAGCCGGCCTGGCGCGCCTTCACGGCAGCGGCTTCGAGGGACTGCTGTGGTTTGGCGATCAGTTGGAAATGGCTGCGCGACAGCACGGGGTCGCCGGCCTTGACCGTTTCCGAGGCCGGGTCGTCGAGCCAGTCGAGCACCGCCTGTGGGGCGTCGATGGCGTAGCGCTTGAGCACGGCCAGGGCGTCGTGGCGGGTGGTCGGGTCGGCCACGGTCGGGCCGGAGGCGATCACCGTGGCCTGGTCGCCCGGCACATCGGAGATCGCGTAGGTGTAGACGGTGGCCGGCCAGCAGGCCTTGGCCAGACGGCCCCCCTTGATCGCCGAGAGGTGCTTGCGCACGCAGTTCATCTCGCCGATGGTGGCGCCGGATTTGAGCAGGGCCTTGTTCACCTGTTGCTTGTCGGCCAGGGTCAGACCGGGGGCGGGCAGGGCCAGCAGCGCCGAGCCGCCGCCGGAAAGCAGGAAGATCACGCGGTCGTCTTCGCTGAGGTCGCTGACCATCGCCAGCACGCGTTCGGCCACGGCCAGGCCGGCGGCGTCGGGCACCGGGTGCGCGGCTTCGACCACTTCGATCTTCTGGCAGCTGGCGCCATGGCCGTAGCGGGTCACCACCAGGCCACTGACGTCGCCTTCCCAATGCTTCTCCACCACTTCGGCCATGGCCGCGGCGGCCTTGCCGGCGCCGATGACGATCACCCGGCCGCTGCGGTCGGCGGGCAGGCAGGGTTCGAGGACCTGGCGCGGGTGGGCCGCGGCGACCGCGGCATCGAACAGCGCGCGGAGTAAGGTTTGCGGATCGTCCGACATGGCAAGCTCCCAATCGTTATTGTTGTGCGAAATCGAGACCGCCCCGAACGCAGCCTCCGTGCAGGCCGAATCCGGGGCGGGTGTTGCACGGTGCGCAAGCGCTGACCGAGCGCTTGCACGGAAAGGCTCAGTCCTCGTCGCGGATCGAGAAATTGGCCATGTGTTCCAGGCCCTTGATCAGCGCCGAGTGGTCCCAGTTGCCGCCGCCCAGCGCCACGCAGGTGCTGAACACCTGTTGCGCGTTGGAGGTGTTGGGCAGGTTGATGCCCAGCTCCTTGGCGCCTTGCAGGGCCAGGTTGAGGTCCTTCTGGTGCAGGTTGATCTTGAAGCCGGGGTCGAAGGTGCCTTTGATCATGCGTTCGGCGTGCACTTCGAGAATCTTCGACGAGGCGAAGCCGCCCATCAGCGCCGCACGCACCTTGGCCGGGTCCGCACCGTTCTTGGCGGCGAACAGCAGCGCCTCGCCGACGGCCTGGATGTTCAGCGCGACGATGATCTGGTTGGCCACCTTGGCGGTCTGACCGTCGCCGCTGGCGCCGACATGGGTGATGTTCTTGCCCATGGCCTGGAACAGCGGCAGGGCGCGTTCGAAGGCTTTTTCGCAACCGCCGATCATGATGCTCAGGGTCGCGGCCTTGGCGCCGACTTCGCCACCTGACACCGGCGCGTCGAGGTAGGCCGCGCCCAGTTCGCCGATGCGCTTGGCGAAGGCCTTGGTGGCGGTGGGCGAGATCGAGCTCATGTCGATCACCACCTTGTTCGCGCTCAGGCCCTGCGCCACGCCGCCGTCGTCGAACAGCACGCTCTCGACCTGCGGGGTGTCGGGGACGATGACGATGACGAACTCCGCTTCCTGGGCCACCTCTTTCGGGCTCGCCAGCGCGACCGCGCCGGCTTCGACCAGGTCGGCCGGGGCCTTGCTGTGGTGTTCGGAGACGAACAGGTCGTGGCCTGCCTTGAGCAAATTGAGGGCCATGGGTTTGCCCATGATGCCCGTGCCGATGAAACCGATCTTAGCCATGTGCAGGTGCCTCTTTTTTATTGGAAAGTGGGGGCGAGGGGCTGCGCCCGGAGGGCGCGGCGGGTACCTCGAACGGGCGCTGCCGCCTTGGCGTGCCATGCCCTCGCATCCCAGGAAATACCGTCAGACCACGTTGTACGTCTTCAACCAGCCAAGCCCCGCCTCGGTCGTGCTCAGTGGCTTGTACTCGGCGCCTACCCAGCCGCGGTAGCCGATGCGGTCCAGGTGCGCGAACAGGAAGTGGTAGTTGATCTCGCCGGTGCCCGGTTCGTGGCGTCCAGGGTTGTCGGCCAACTGCACATGGTTGATCAGCGCAAGGTTGGCCTCCAGGCTGCGCGCCAGGTCGCCCTCCATGATCTGCATGTGGTAGATGTCGTATTGCAGGAACAGGTTGTCGCTGCCGACCTCGGCCTGGATCTCCAGCGCCTGGGCGGTGGTGTTGAGGTAGAAACCGGGGATGTCGCGGGTATTGATCATTTCCATGACCAGGCGCAGGCCGGCATCGTGTAACCGCTTGGCGGCGTAGCGCAAATTGTCGACGAAGGTGGCGCGCACCTGGTGCTCGTCCACGCCTTGCGGGCGGATGCCGGCCAGGCAGTTGACCTGGGTGTTGCCCAGCACCTTGGCATACGCGATGGCCTGGTCGACGCCGGCGCGGAATTGCTCGACCCGCTCCGGGTGGCAGGCGATGCCGCGCTCGCCCTGTCCCCAGTCGCCGGCCGGCAGGTTGAACAGCACTTGGGTCAGGCCGTTGGCGTCCAGTTGCTGACGGATCTCTTCGGCGCTGTAGTCGTAGGGAAAGAGGTACTCGACCCCGGTGAAGCCGGCATCGGCGGCGGCCTTGAACCGGGCCAGGAAGTCCTGTTCGGTGAACAGCATCGACAGGTTGGCGGCGAAGCGAGGCATGGTGGGTCTCCTAGCGGATAGGGGCCCAGCGCCGCGAAACGGGCGCCGGGACGTCGGACGGTTCAGTCGAGCAGCGAAATCGCGGTCGGGGCGTCGTTGCCGATCAGCGCGAGGTCTTCGAATTCGTTGACCGCGTCGATCTCGGTGCCCATGGAAATGTTGGTCACCCGCTCCAGGATGATCTCGACCACCACCGGTACGCGCAACGCTTGCGCCATGTCCTGCGCCTTGAGCAGCGCCGGGCCGATCTCGGCCGGTTCGAACACGCGCAGCGCCTTGCAGCCCAGGCCCTCGACCACTGCCACATGGTCGACACCATAACTGCTGGCGTCGCTGGCGTTGATGTTTTCGAAGGCCAACTGCACGCAATAGTCCATCTCGAAGCCGCGCTGGGCCTGGCGGATCAGCCCCAGGTAGGCGTTGTTCACCAGCACGTGCACGTAGGGCAGGTTGAACTGAGCGCCCACTGCCAGCTCTTCGATCATGAACTGGAAATCGTAGTCGCCCGACAGCGCCACCACCTTGCGCGACGGGTCGGCCTTGACCACGCCGAGGGCGGCGGGAATGGTCCAGCCCAGGGGGCCGGCCTGGCCGCAGTTGATCCAGTGGCGCGGCTTGTAGACGTGCAGGAACTGCGCGCCGGCGATCTGCGACAGGCCGATGGTGCTGACGTAGCAGGTGTCCTTGCCGAACACCTTGTTCATTTCCTGGTACACGCGCTGCGGCTTGACCGGCACGTTGTCGAAATGGGTCTTGCGCTGCAGCTTGGCTTTGCGCTGCTGGCAGTCGGCGAGCCATTGACCGCGGTCCTTGAGCTTGCCGGCGGCTTTCCACTCGCGGGCCACTTCGATGAAGCGGTCCAGGGCGCTGCCGGCGTCGGACACGATGCCCAGGTCCGGGGTGAACACCCGGCCGATCTGGGTCGGTTCGATGTCGACATGGATGAAGCGCCGGCCTTGGGTGTAGACGTCCACCGAGCCGGTATGGCGGTTGGCCCAGCGGTTGCCGATGCCCAGCACCAGATCGGATTCGAGCAGAGTGGCGTTGCCGTAGCGGTGCGAGGTTTGCAAGCCGACCATGCCGACCATCAGCGGGTGGTCGTCGGGCAAGCTGCCCCAACCCATCAGGGTCGGAATCACCGGCACGCCGACCAGCTCGGCGAAGGTCACCAGCTTGTCGCTGGCATCGGCATTGATGATGCCGCCGCCGGCGACCAGCAGCGGGCGCTCGGCGTCGTTGAGCATGGCCAGGGCCTTTTCCACTTGCACGCGCGAGGCCGCAGGCTTGTGCACCGGCAGCGGCTCGTAGGCCTCGATGTCGAACTCGATTTCGGCCATCTGCACGTCGAAGGGCAGGTCGATCAGTACCGGGCCCGGGCGGCCGCTGCGCATTTCATAGAAGGCTTTCTGGAAGGCGTAGGGCACCTGGCCGGGTTCGAGCACGGTGGTGGCCCATTTGGTGACCGGTTTGACGATGCTGGTGATGTCGACGGCCTGGAAATCTTCCTTGTGCATCCGCGCGCGCGGCGCTTGGCCGGTGATGCAGAGGATGGGAATGGAGTCGGCCGAGGCGCTGTAGAGGCCGGTGACCATGTCGGTGCCCGCCGGGCCTGAAGTGCCGATGCAGACACCGATGTTGCCGGGGTTGGCGCGGGTGTAGCCCTCGGCCATGTGCGAGGCACCTTCGACATGGCGCGCGAGGATGTGATCGATGCCGCCGGCTTTCTTCAACGCCGAATACAGCGGGTTGATGGCCGCGCCTGGAATGCCGAAGGCGGTTTCGACGCCTTCGCGGCGCATGACCAGCACGGCTGCATCGATTGCTCTCATTTTGCTCATGGTTTGTGCCTCATCGATTTTGTAATTGTATACAACTTTTGTTGCGATGAAGTGTATTCATGCTTTCTGATGGTGGTCAATACCTTTTGTTGGAAGCTAAATATTTGGGATTCGTACTGAATGGATAGAGTTTCGGAGGGTTTTTAGACGATCGTTTGAAAATATTGTATACAATTTACAATATTATTGTGTTCTAGTGACGACCTTGGTTTTCAACCGCCTTCAGGCGTCCACAACAATAAGAGGACCTTCCCATGACCCCCCTGACGCTCAAGTCCGCCGTCGGTCTGGTGACCGCCGCCCTGGCCGCCGGACGTACCATCGAGGCCGCGCCGCTGACCGTGGCCGTGCTCGATGCCGGCGGCCATTTGCTCGCCTTGCAACGCGAAGACGGGGCCAGTCTGATGCGCCCCGACATCGCCATCGGCAAGGCCTGGGGCGCGATCGCGCTGGGCAAGGGCTCGCGTTTGCTGGCGCTGGACGCGCAGCAACGTCCCGCCTTCTTCGCCGCACTCAACGGCCTGGGCGAACGGCCCGTGGTGCCGGTGCCGGGCGGGGTGCTGATCCGCGACGCAGAGGGCAAGGTGCTCGGTGCGGTGGGCATCAGCGGCGACACCTCGGACATCGACGAGCAGTGCGCCATCAGTGCGATAGAGGCGGTGGGGTTGAAGGCGGATGCGGGGGTGGTGGTGTGAGGGAAGGTTCTGCCTAGGCCTGTAGATACGCTGGTCCCGTTTAAACCTCCAAACGCTCAAGACTGGGCGTTTTCCCGTTGCAGCGGCCGGTTCGGCGCTCCAACGGGAAAACGCATGGTCTGTAGGAGCGGCCGGCCGGCGCACCGGTTCGGCCGCGATGGCCGGCAATGCCGGCCTAGCCCGAGCACTGCGTATGGCCTGTCGGATGGCGTTATGGCGCTTGGGCCGGCGGTGCCGGCCATCGCGGCTAAAGCCGCTCCTACAGGGGCGTGTATTCACCAAGCAGCTGACTGACCTGTGGGAGCGGCTTAAGCCGCGATGGCCGGCACCGCCGGCTCAATGGCAGCGACGCTTTCCGACAGCAGTACGCACTCACTCCAAAAAGCCTCGAAGGTTTGACCGCCAGCTAAGTGTCTACAAGGGGTGGACTGACGCTTACCTACGGCAACCGAACCTGAGCGTTGGCTGCATGCTGCTCACAATACGAATCAGTAGCAGCGATGAGACGCTCCCTCAGCCAGCGTCCGGCTCGCATCCCTTGAGCACCAGGCGAATGATGGTCTGCGCCGCCGCTTCGTAATCGCTGTCGGCCAGTTTCGCCTTGCCCGTCACCGCCGAGATCTGCCAGTCGAAGTCGGCATAGGTCTGCGTCGCCGCCCAGATGCTGAACATCAAATGGTGCGGATCGATCGGCGCGATCTGCCCGTGCTCGATCCATCGCTCGATGCAGGCGATGTTGTGTCGCGCCTGCGCGTTCAACTGCTCGGCCTGGGCCGCCGACAGATGCGGCGCGCCATGCATGATTTCGCTGGCGAACACTTTCGACGCATGCGGCAGGTCGCGGGAAATGCGGATCTTGGAACGGATGTAGGCGCTGAGCACCTGCTGGGGGTCGCCGTCGGCGTTGAACGGCGTGGAGGCCTGCATGATCGGCGCGATGATGCTTTCCAGCACCTCGCGGTACAGGTTGTCCTTGGACTTGAAGTAGTAATAGACGTTGGGCTTGGGCAGCCCGGCCTTGGCGGCGATGTCGCTGGTCTTGGTGGCCGCGAAGCCCTTGTCGGCGAACTCCTCGCTGGCCGCGCGCAGGATCAGTGCCTTGTTGCGCTCACGAATGGTGCTCATGGTCCGGACACTTCCTCTATCGGCTTACTGCGGCAAGAGGGGCGGCATGGTAGCACCGTGCCGGAAGCGCGCTCAAGGCGGCGCCTCCAGCCCGGCCAGCGCCTTGGAACAATAGCTTGCAAGCATCAAGCCCTTCGCCAACGAGCGCGCAAACGACCGACCTGGCTGCGCAGTCATGCGGCCCGAGCAAATGCGAAGCGCTCACCAATGGGCGTGCAAACGGGCGAGCTGGCTGTGCAGTCATGTGGCCTGAGCAAATGCGAACAGCCTCATCCACCAGCACGCAAACGTTCGGCGTTGCCAGGCAGGCACGTAGCCTGAGCAGGCACGACGGCCATGGTGCAGAACTCCTCGGTGCCCGCCCGGTCTGTATCCCATTCCCTCGCCGCCAGGCGCCGGCTCCCACCGGGCCTGGCCGGCCACGGTGCCTGCGGGCACCGCCTCAATCGACTCAGGACGCATATACATGGCTGGCAGCAGTTTCTTCGCATTGTTGGACGACATCGCCGCACTGCTCGATGACATCTCCCTGATGAGCAAGGTGGCGGCGAAAAAGACCGCCAGCGTGCTCAGCGACGACCTGGCGGTGAACGCCGAGCAGGTCACCGGCATGCGCGCCGACCGCGAACTGCCCGTGGTCTGGGCGGTATTCAAGGGCTCGTTGCTGAACAAGGCGATCCTGGTGCCGTGCGCGCTGTTGCTCAATGCCTTCGCCCCCTGGTCGGTGAAATGGCTGCTGATGGCCGGCGGCATCTACCTCTGCTACGAAGGCTTCGAGGCGATCAAGGAAAAGCTCCAGCGCGGCGGCGAAGAAGCCGAAGCGCGCGAGGCCAAGGCTGTGCCGAAAACCCCGGAAGCGTTGGCGGCCTACGAGAAGCGCAAGGTCAAGGGCGCCATCCGCACCGACTTCATCCTTTTTGTCTACCATCCTAAAGTGCACAATACGGCTTCCTTCCCTACCTTTTAAGCAGCTCCCCCGTTCCACACGGAGGCCATCCCTCACCGCCTTTCCAATGCTCCGCTGCTATAGCTAGGGCAAGGCTCGATGCTCAAATCTGCTGGCGTGTTAAGAGGCAGCTCGAAGCAACACACTCCAAATCCCTTCCTATCCTGCGCTTGGTGCGATTTTGCGAGAGCACCATGCTTGATGGCTGTTATCCATCTACCAACTGCTTGGAAGCGACCCCTCGTTGCGCTGATTACTTGTCTTTTATTTGCCTTGGGCAATATATGAATAATTAATCAATAATTAAATTAAAATTGCTGGTTATATTTATTGTTGTGTCAGTAAGAAAATGTTCTAAAGTTAGGTGAATTATTTCTTGCGATGGCGTAGGCTAATCTTTATCGTTTGCGCCATGAAGATTGTTAATATCAGAACGCAAGGTAAGTTAAAGTTATGTCCAGTGCTGTTTTCCAAAGATGGAAGTATTGCAGAGCTACCAAGTTCTTATTTAAAGGCTAAGGCTGAAACTAATAAGCATCCACTTCCGGTAATCCTTTTATATGCCGATCATATCAAGGGCTTTTGTGAGCATCTTGAGGGTTTAGGTGTTTATCAGGGGTATACTGTTGATGATATTTTGTGCGGTATTTCTCGCACTGTAATAAGTGCATATTTGGTCTTGCTTAAAGGTCAAGGGCTCGAAGCTGCCTATATTAGGCTGCGGGAAACAATTATAAAGGGGCTGTTTGTCTGGCTCGCGTCGAGCGAAGGTGGTCGAGTTAGGAAAAGTAGTGGCTTCGAAAATACAGGGCTAGACACGCCGAAACCGAAAAGGAAAAGGCCAAGGTATGTCACTCAAGAGCAAGTCTGTAAGTTACTTGAAGGGATGTATTGGGAATCGCACCGATGCGCCGTCCACACATTATATGATCTGGGTCTGCGTGTATCAGAATTAATAAGGATTACTAAGGATGACATAGATGAGTTAGAAGGGTTGCCAGCTGAATTGGCTTACCTTCCTCTTACGGTGCGAGGAAGTAAAGGGCGCGCGGGAGTTCCAAAGGAACGAACTGTAATAATTACTCGTGCGATGTATTCTAGAATCAAGAAGTACCATAGTTCTTCCCGTTATCGGTTTGCGTATTGTAAGGATGCTAAGCCTGCGTTTTTGAATTCTTTTGGAAAACCGATCACCGTCAAGGGAATTCAGAAGCTCATAGCCGACACTGCCAAAAGAGTTGGATTTAAACCAAGAACAGTGAGTCCTCACCGATTGAGGCATGGTACGGCTCTCACTTTCCTAACTGGAGAGCTTGGTGATGATCACGTTCAAAAGTTGATATTAATTAAGGAGCAGTTAGGTCATGAGTTTTTGTCCACGACCAATATTTATGCAGGCGTTTCTCCTATGCTGTTTGTTGATGAGCTAGGCGTTAAGTACGTAAAGCCGAGATATATTGAGGCCAGCAAAATTTATCAAGCGACCTATCTGTCGCGTAGCAAAGAGAAAAAATGAGCCGTGACCTACTCTGTATTTGAACATAGCCTGCCTATTGCAACTCAAGATAATCCTTTGGCTGAAGTTCACGCAATCTTCGATGCAAGTATAGCTAGGTACACTGTTCCAGCTACTAAATCAACGTACAAGGGGGCGAAAAGTCTAGTCATAAACTTTCTAGCTTCCGATGTCAGATTTGCAGGCAAAGTGATACGCGTAGGGCAGGAGATAGACCAATACTTTTTGGTTCATCTCAAAAACCACATGGATTTTCAGCCCTACTCTTCGTCATACCGGGCGACAGTTTTATCCGCTGTGCGCGGAGTTCTCTCATATGCAGTCGTGAATTCATTTTATGATTACCGGAGCTTTTTGGATGTAGTCCTTGATCCTACCTTCCGGGAAACTTCGACGCGGAATTCGTTCTCAGAGAGCGAGTTTCAGAGTTTCGATAGGGCGCTCGATGAAGAAATCACCTTTGTCGAAAGCAAGCTTATGTCGGGATACATACCTACCGGATGTGGACGGCCCCCGGATTTTGTCGGTACTCGTTTTGCTCCAGGATGGAGCGATGATGAAAACAATTTGAAATGGTGGTTCGAGAATAAGCTTGACTGTGAGCCTTTTGTTTACTCTAAAACCATGAGTCATGCTCAAAAGAAATTCTACATGGCTGCAAAGAAACATGGCGGAACAAGAGTTCTCTTCCTTCGATGGGGTGTGATTATGGGGCTTGATGCTTATGTGATTATGCCTTTTTTATTCAAGCTTGTAACTTGGACAGGCTTAAATGCAACCCCTGCGCAATCTCTTAAGACAACTGACTACATCAAATCTCATCCTCTAACCGGTAAGCCTTGTATCTATTACTGGAAAGGTAGGGGGCAGGGTGATACAGATCTGCATGAGGGTCTCTTGACCGGTAATTTAGATAAAGTCAGTGCTGAAAAGCAAGATGTCATGCCTCTTGAGGTTAAGCAGTCTAGTAAAATTGAAGAAATCTGGAATCGAGTTCTTGATATCACAGGGTCTATTCGACCTGAGGTTGTTGATGGTGAAGAAGACTACCTGTTCATTTATATGCCTACACATGGGCCTGCATCGGGGCAGGTAAGAAACTTGCTCCAGCCTAATAGGTATATGTTTGAATGGTGCCGATATATGGTTGATAAATATGACTTGCGAGATGATCATGGTGAGGCTCTTGAAATTAACATCTCCCGGTTGCGGCCATCATTAGTGTCCAGGCTTTTGGGGGCGGGAGTAGACATTTCCGTAATTCAAGCGATTCTTGGACATAGCGATGTTGTTACTACAATGAGATACATTGCTGCGCATAATTTTGCTCCGAAAGCTAGGCGAGAGCTCCACAAGTGCCTTTCTAATATTCGAAAGAATAGGGAGGAGCAAATTAGGCACCCCAAAGAAATTGCAATGAAGAAAACTAATAATCCGGCAATTATTTTTTCTACTGCAACAGCGCTTTGTCTCGATGTGTATAACCCGCCAGCCCGAATTAAGAAGGCAACAGGGTGGGTAGAAGGGCAGGCATGCACAAATTTCAATATGTGCTTGAGATGTTCGAAGGTTGTCATTTTGGAAGAGCACTTGCCTAGACTATTTGCAATGCAGCGGGGTTATAAGTTTGCATTAGAAAATGGTGCAGGTGCTACAACGCATCGCGCTGTACTCATCCAGAATCTTAGTGTTCTGGATGGAATTCTAGGGGAGAACAGTGACTTTTCTGAAGAGGTTCTTTGCATGGCAAATCAGCAGTCTAAAAATCTCGAAGTTTACACGGATCCTTTCTTGGTGAGGGGGAAACATGAAAGAGGCTGAAGTACAATTTCTACTTGATGAGGCCAAGAAGGGAGCTTGTTGCGAGCTCGTCGCAAATATCAGGGTTTCGTCGGTCTCGTTAGTCGGAGATCTTGTCTGGGATTTTGTAGCGGATACCAAAGAACGAGCGCGTTCTATTGATGCGACACGGTTGAGGATAAATTGGGGTGAGCGTCAAATCAGTCCTAGGATTGTTGCCGAGTTGCAGGCAATATTTTTATATTACCTCAAAATCCCATCATGGTTTCGTGGGAAAAGGAACTTGAAGGCACAAACAGTTGTTCCTCGGGCAAAAGTAATCCTTAGGCTGCTGGAAAAGTTTTTGGTTGCAAATGATATCCTTTCTTTGGATGTTTCTCTGGCTGATATCACAGAGGCGGATGTCGAGTCTGCTCTTATTGGTTATGGTGGGAATCGGAGTGAGCTCAAGCCAGTTTTGAACCTGGTCTTTAGTGCTGCCGCTGGTCAAATAATTGGTGGGGTCATGAAATTTGACGCCAAAACGAATCTTCGTATCAAGGAGATTCTATCTAAACCCAAGCAAGACGTAGTCCCTGAGGATACGGGTGATGGGAGGGAAGTACGATGGTTGACTGACGAGCAATTTGCTGAGGCTAGTTATTCGTCATTGGCGCGAGTGAAAGATTTTTTACTTCGAATGGGGTTGCCGCTACTGAATGAGGACGTATACGAATACGCACCTAGTGATGCAATCGCAAATCACGACATGAAGTACCTGTTCGGACAGTATGTGGAATATCGTGCTGCTTATGCCGGTGGTGGTCGAAAAAGCTATATTGAAAAGAGATTGAGGCGTCATGGTACTTCAATCGGTGAGATTGCCGGTTATTTGCAAGAGGTTAATATGGCCTCGCAATGTGTTGTCGGTTTATATACTGGTGGTCGCTTTTCAGAGCTCACGAGTTTGAGAATGGGGTGTCGGAGCAAAGCTGATGGTTATAATGTGGTCACTGGAAAAGTATTTAAGACTAAGTCTGCTGCAGATTTGAGTGATGAAAGCTGGGTGGCTATTGATGCAGTTATTGATGCGGTTGAGGCATTAGAGGCGCTCGCGCCTATTAAAGGTAGTAGCTACCTGTTTTCACAAAATAATCTGATGACAGGGGCTGATATGGACAATGGGGCAGAAGGGAAGAAAGGTTACTCATATTCAGGTTTTCATGTTGCCATGAAGAAGTATTTCACTAAAATTGATCGTGGTGAGACGTTCGCGGGTTGGGTTTTTAACTCCCATCAATTTAAGCATTCACTTACGCGGCAAATGATCAAAGCAAACCTAGGTATGCCGTATATTAGTTATCAGTTGAAACATGTGTATGATCAAGCGCTAAGTCTGCCATCAGAGGCTACTATGGTTTATGGTAACAGTGCTGCGTTACTTCAGTCTCAAATGGCAGGTTTCTTCCTGTCGGAATTTAAGAAGCAGAAGGTTGAGAAAATCTTCTCCCCTAAATCGGTTGTCTCAGGAGGCGGCGCTCGTGAATTCGCCCAGAGGAGGCAGGATTATTTCGAAGGAATGATGGGGGCTGGTTTTACAAAGCCTGAGATTATGGGTGAACTGGGCAGGCTGACTGACGCGGTTTTTGCGAATACTGCACTTGGCTATTGTTCAGGCCGGAAAGATGATCCAGGCGGATCAGAAGGTGCGCCATGTATAGGTCAGTTGCGGTGTAATCCAAACCAATGCAAAAATGCGGTGATTACTGATGAGCATATTCCTGGATGGAAGGCTGTGAGAGATCACAATATGGAAATGCTGAATGATCCTCGGTTTTTCTATGGTAAAGAACAGTTTGAAGCAGCTGTTGCAGAAGCCAACGGTGTAATCGCGTCGCTTACTGTGGGTTAACTTCATGTCAGCATTTGATTCAAAGAACTCTGAAGACTTCGAATTGGTGACTTTGGCAATCACAGCTGCTTTAGCGCAGATCGAGAAGGATGCCAAACTTCCTGCTACGCAATCCAGTCTAGCTAAGCAAGCGAAGGTTCACCGAAATACCATACGAAACCGATCTAAGGATAACAGTCTGATTGAGGGGGGGCTAGGGTGGCCGCTTTCAGAGCTCGAAAGGATCAAGCGGGAAAGGGCGGTCGGTGCGGTTGTTAGTGCTAATCTTGAAAAGTCTGATAAGGATCGTATTGCACATCTAGAAAGTCAGTTGGAGATTGCTCGTCGGAAGGCTGGGCATTGGTTTCATCGTGTAATTGATATGAAGCGAGATCTCGAAAATCTTGATGTCATGAGGCAGCGGAATGAAACCCGCATAAAAATTTTGACAGAAGAAAATAATCGGCTCAGGCAGCTCAAAGTGGTAAAGTGAGGCTGTTGTAAATAAGTAATGCCCCGGCAGGAGCGTGTCGACTGTTTAAGGTGGTAATGAACAGGTCTAGACTAGCGGGAGTAAAGCACCTATGGGCCTGCCACCACCCTTCACAAATGGCGGTCGCTTGGCTTGAAAATAAGCAACCCACTAAGACGGCCATTCGCAGTTCCCATCCCGGCTTCCTCACCTCGCAGTTGTATTACACTTGCATCTCTGTAGCTAGGGTAGGCACTAAGAGCGGTGGCTTCTCCTATGCTGCTCTGAACATCAGCCCTTTGATGCTTGGTGCCACAACCGACGCAACGTCGACTCAGGCATGCCCAGTTGCCTTGCAGCCTCAGCTTGGGTGAGTCCTTTTGCCTTCAGCTCTTGGACTGCTTCCAGCTTTTCCCTTGCTCCTGAAATGTTCAGAGGAGTCAGCCGTTCCGGCTCGGCAGGGACAGCGGCATCAGCGAGATCCAGCGCCTCTATCTCAGCGAGGGAAGCGAGAAGTATTTCTCGAGCCGTCCGTTGGTGGTGCGAAGCAATGGTGAGAGCGACCAAGGTCACTGCCTCAATCTCTAGTCCTGCGGCGAGCTTATAGCCCGTATCCAAGGTCACAGAGCTCTTGGCCAACTCCAGGTTACTAACAGTCCGCTGATCCACGTGCTTGGCCATCGCGGGCTGAGATATCCCTTTGCGCAGGCGCAGTACCTGTAGCGCTGCCGCGAAGGACTGACGGAGCGACATTACGAATCCCCAAAAACCAAGAGGTATGCCCCGTTTGCCTGCCGCCAAACAAACGTCTATAGTTGTTGTTTTGGCGGTCGCGCGGCTTAGCCAGCAATTTATGGGAAATAGAACCGGGGATGTGCTTGATGGATGACCCGTTCAGCGACGGTCTGATGGGGGAGGGAGGCATTGATCTGGTGGGCTCTGAACTGCCACTCGATGACTTGCTCCTCGCAGCTCGAGAACACTTCAAGTGGATGCCTCTTTGCGTTGTCGAGGAGTGGGTGATCTTGGATGCCATCCTCACGGAAGATGAGCAGGCCAAGGTATCTGCGGCAGGATGTCAGCCCATGTTCTTGTTTGCCCACAAGGTCGTGCATGACGAACAGCGCCGTTTCGAGCCTGGCGATTGGGTGCGGTCGACAATCGCTAGAACCTTCAATGAAGGCTACCTCTTCGAGACTAGAAACACCGTCTACGTGCTCAAAGGGCCAGGACAACGCAAGTCGTCTTCGCTGCAAGGCATCTTCTCAATCTTCTAGGTGTCGCGGCCCCCGCTTGTGACGACTCGACTGTTTCAGAGATCAAGATATGTTCCGTTCTCACCAAGCTGACATGGCAGGCATCCCCGGTATGTTCGGCGACGGGCTGATGCATTGGCATGGCGTTTCCCGAGCTCTCGCTACCCACTGGTACCACGTGAGCGTTCAGCGTCTCCATGAAGGTCAATTCAGGAATTATGAGGAGATGCTCAACGATGAGATGCGCCTCGTCGAGCTGCTGGTAGCGCAGGACGAGAGTCTGGTTGTGCAGGAAGTCCAAGCCGTCACCCCATCCTGGATGAACAAGGATGGCTGCTGGAAGATGGAGAAGCTCACGTCGCTTTCGATGGGACACAACCAGGCTGGTGTGGCCATCTGTGTTCTGGAAGTAGAAGGTGGTGCTGTGTATGTCGATACGCATGAGCCTGATCTCGGTGCCGACTCCCTGAGCGACGTCAAAGAGCTGTACCGACGCGGTATGGCTCAGGCCAATGCTTCAGAGCCTCGGAGGGCTTAGGCATGTCAGAGGTCAACACGGTGAAGGTGGACTACCACATGAAGCGCTACTCGGACTTCGATCTGTTGCGTATTGCTCGAGCTATAGGCCAGGGGTATGAGGACGAAGTCACTGCGTTTCTGGTGAATGTCCACATTCATCGGTTGAGCGCCGTTGGCGTCGTCTTCGGGCATGTGCGGCAAGGGCCTCATGGTCGTTTTGCCGATGGGCACCTGATCCAGACATCCGACATCGTGAATGTCAGGAAGGAAGGCAAGTTCTGGGTGATCACGACCATGAACTCCAAGTATGTCGTGGCTACCTTCCGCCGTGATGGTGGGCGCCGCAGCTTGAGGGATTTCTGCCGCTTGGTTGGAGACCGCTTCCCTAATACACAGCTGCACTGATTTAGATCGAGCCTGAGCATGCCGAGGTGTGCTCGAGGCCTTCCCCTGCCTGTCATTCAGGAATTGAGCAAGGAGCTGCAAGTGTTTATAAAGTTTGAATATCTGAAGTTTTCAGGGTGCCTACAGGACATACGAGTTTTTGAGAGCTTCTCAGATAATGTGCAAGTCATCATGAAAATCGACGACGTCCTCATTCCTAATTTTCGGATGCCTACTCGAATTTATGAGGAGTTGGAGAATGGTGGCCGGTATGACTTTTATGGCCTTGTGCAGAAATCGAGGAATAAGCAAAAAAATACAGGATTTGTAATGGCTGTAAAGGCCGAAAACGGGAAAATCCTAGAGCAGCCTAGCTTGAAGTACACAAGCCAGTTAGGTATTTGGGTGAACGGTGCGGTAATCGCGGGCGTGGCGTTTCTGCTATCCTGGATTGGGTTGTTTTTTGCAATCGGCGCGTTTGATACAAGTGGTGGATCGTACAATGGCTTTGCCCAATTTGTATCCGATCTGACTGGCTATTCACTTACCATTGCTGGTTTGGTGTTCGCTGGTTTCGTTGGCGTAGGTATCAACTTGTTCCGTAAGGCAACTTCGCTTGAGACCTGGAAGTCGATTGCTCCGGACAAGTTAGTACAGCGATTCAGCAAAATGCATCGCTGATACTTGAGCGTGCCCCTGTGGGGGACGGCTGTCGTAAACCGTGCCCGGCTTGCCGGTCACGGCCCTACGGGCTTCCATCCTCACGCCTTCAGCCATCGTGGCTTGCGCGCTCCGCTTGCGGTTTGGTCGCAAACCCAATGTTTATGGGGCTTGTAACGTGGTTTTGGGAATGTAACATTGACGCTGTTACATTCCAGAATGTGCGTTACAGCCTCGATTCTGAAGGATGGGCCGCTCCATGTAGTCACCTGGCTTGGGCGACCTGAGATTGCTATGACTTTCCTCAGCCGATTCTGTAATCTTGCTAAATAATTAGCCTCCTGAGGAATACGTCCCGATGTCCCGTCTCGCTGAATTTCGTCGTCTAGAGCAAAAACTCGCTCAGCAACTGGCAGAGCTCGAAGCCATGAAGGGTGACTCGGCCATTAAGGCTGAGATGGAGTTCGAAGAGAAGCTGCGAGCTCTCCTCGGTGAATACGGCTACAGCTTGCGCGACGTGATCAGCATTCTTGATCCCAAAGCCTCTGCACGTACTCCGGCCCCAGCCGCCCAGGAAAAGAGCAGCCGTAAGCCCCGCGAGCTGAAGATCTATAAAAACCCGCACAGTGGTGAAGTGGTTCAGACCAAGGGTGGTAATCATGCAATTCTGAAGGCATGGAAAACCGAGCATGGCGCTGAAACCGTCGAGTCCTGGCGTCAGTAAACATTGCGTCTTGACGCAATGAGTACACGATAGGTAGCCTCATCGTGTATGTGTCCGACACCAAAGCCTCTCTGAGGAAAAGACCTCTTCAGCGACAAATCAAACCCCGTCGCGGGGAGTTGGAGACCCCGAGCTACACCATTAAAAAAACCGCCTGTTGGCGGTTTTTTTGTTTCCGTCTCGACCTGGCTGGGGCAATCCAAGAACGATCAAATGAACGGTGTCTTCGTGCTGGTCATTGGCTGGTCTAGCTTCCTTGAGTTGTACCGGTTTCTAATCCGCCCGGGCTAGCGGCCCCTAGCGGTGTCATCCACTCCCTCTGGCCGATCACGACAGGCGGTAGCTTGACACTCAAATCACGCGGGTCTAATCTACCTACCAGTAGATAGACAAACCGAGGAGGTACTACTCATGCAGTTCAAAGGTCGCAAGCTTCTGGTTGTAGGTGGTACGAGCGGTATCGGTCTTGAAACCGCACGCATGGTTGCGGAACAAGGCGGCTCAGTCGTGATCGTGGGTAACCGTGCCGAAAAGGCCGAAGCGGCCCGTAAAGAGCTAGCAGCCCTGGTAGGTGAGGGTAGGGTCGTTGCCTATTCGGCTGACCTCACCGACTTCGCCAGCGTGAAGGGGTTGATCGAGAAGCTGGCTGCCGAGCACAAGGATATTGACCTGATGGTCAACTCCGCCGGCATCTATTACCCCAAGGCCTTCGTTGAGCACTCGTTGGAGGACTACGACAACTTCCTCAACCTCAACCGCGCCATTTTCTTCCTGACCCGTCATGTGGCTGCGGAGTTGATCGCGCAGAAGAAGCCAGGCTCTATTGTTAACGTAACGGCTGCGGCTGCTCGGCAGGCTGTTGAAGGCGTACCCGCATCGGCTTACTCGATGGCCAAGATCGGCCTGGACACTCTCACTCGCCATGCGGGTGCAGAGTTGGCAGAGCATGGTATCCGCGTCAACTCGGTAAGCCCCGGTATCGTGGAAACGAAGATCTTCGAACGCTTCATCCCTGGTGATCAGCTGGATGGTGCCCTGAAGGATTTCAACAATTTCCACCCGCTGGGTCGCAATGGCACACCACGTGATGTGGCTGACTCAATCGTCTTCTTGCTGTCGGACAAGGCGTCTTGGGTAACCGGCGCAGTCTGGGATGTGGACGGCGGAGTCATGGCCGGTCGTAAGCAAGGCAAGTAACATAGCGTGTAGTGGCCGGAATCGCTTTTCTGGTCGAGCGATTTTGGCAGGAGATTTTATGGCACTGGCGACACGGGACGCGTTAATTCAAACCGCTGAAGGGCTGATGCGTACCAAAGGTTACGCGGCATTTAGCTATGCGGATCTTGCCGATGCGGTTGGTATTCGAAAGGCGAGCATCCACTACCACTTCCCAACCAAGGAAGACCTGGGGATTGCAATCGTTGAAGAGTACGTATCGCGGGTGGAGGCTGAGTTCGAACGCATCGAAATCAATCATCCCACTGCATTGGACAGGCTTCATGCGTTCTTTGTGTTGTTCCATGCAAGCACCGAAGGTGGACTGCTGCCTCTGTGTGGCGCATTGGCTGCAGAGATGGCGGCTTTGCCTGACGGGCTTCAACGACAAACGCGCCGTTTCTTCGACGTGCAATTGTCCTGGTTGACCAAGGTCATGGATCAAGGAATTACCTCGGGTGAGATTACCGAGGGTCGTGGCGCCAGAGAAAAGTCGTATTTGCTGCTGAGCATCCTTGAAGGCTCAAGCTTCATCAATTGGGCCACCAACGAAGATGATCACGTGAATATGTCAGTCATTCGGATGGTTGCAGAGTATTGATCTCTGCTTGAGAACAGGGCCGAAACGGGTCACGTGTCGGCCTTTTTTTGAAATGTCTTACCTATCAACCAGTAGGGTGGTAACTATGTCTAGCATGCCAAATTGGGAACAAACCATCACCGACGTCAGCGCCCGCCTGAAGGAGTTCGGTGCGCATTCGCCTGACACCCTGCGGGGTGTGGCAATGCTCGGTAACGCCGGTAACAAAACCAATCACCTGGACGCGAAGACTCGCGAGCTGATCGCACTGGCGGTGGCAGTAACGACTCGCTGTGACGGCTGCATCGCGTTCCATGCAGCGGAAGCCAAGAAGCTTGGCATCACGACCGAGGAAGTGGCTGAGGCACTTGGAGTAGCGGTGAATCTGAATGCCGGCGCGGCGGTTGTTTACAGCACCCACGTGCTGGATGCCATGGATCGTAGCTGATAGCCCAGGCCGTTCTTTGTGACAGCAGAGGTGCAGAGGAAAGTTATGAAAAAGATCACGGTTGAAGTCTATTCCGACTTTGTCTGTCCCTGGTGCTGGATAGCAAAGAAGCGGTTGGAGCAGGCAATCGGCGCTCTTCCGAGCGACGTAGAGGTTGAAGTTGTACCCAGGGCCTACCGCTTGGCCAAAGGCATGCAGCCCATCGCATTCGAGAAGGCACTGGTGCTGAAGACAGGTAGCCAGGCTCGTGCACAGGTCTTCATGGAAGCTATTCAGGAAGTCGCCTCTCCTGAGGGCTTGGACTACCGCTTCGATGTGATGCGTTTCGGGGACACCAGTGCGGCGCATCAGTACGTGAAAGCCATTTCGAGTCCGACGCTACAGGCGAAATATGTAGAGCGACTCTACGCAGCTGGAACTACAGAGGGGCGCGACATTTTCGATGAGCGAACACTTAAAGATCTTGCAGCTGAAGTTGGTGCTGCTGACCTCTTTGGATTCGATTCTTCGGAAGCAGCGATTCTCAGCGATGAAGCAACCGTTAAGGGCCTTGGCACCGGCATCCCATTGTTCGTTGTCAATGGCAACCGCTATCTCTCAGGGGCCCAAGAGGTTGAGGTGTTCTCCAAGGTGCTGAAATCAGCTGTTGAGGATCTTTCGAACGATGGAGAGAGCGTGAGTGGAGCAAGTTGCTCAATTTCTGGTTGCGAGAGCTGACCAGGCCATCGCCTTCACCTGTTTTTTAATTCTGAGTTTTTATCCACGATTTTGAGAGGAACTGAAAATGGACAAGCATCTCAACGGTATCGATGTCGCTGCTCTGCAAGCCTTTGCACAGGGCGTCGCTGAAGATCCAGCCAAGCGTCACGCACGCTTCAAAATCAACACCAAGTGGGAACATCAGACCCGCACCGTGGCGACCATTGACCGCTTCCACCTGAGCGGCACCGACTACCCACGAAACGTCCAGATCGCGGCTGATGAGCCACTGGAGCTGCTGGGTACCAACTCTGCCCCCAACCCGCAGGAGTTACTTATCTCTGGCCTGAACGCCTGCCTCTCAGTTGGCTATGTGGTGAACGCATCGGCCATGGGCATCACTATCCACAGTCTGGAAATCGAAACCAGTGGTGAGCTGGATCTGCGTGGCTTCCTGGGCCTGGACGAGAGCGTCAACCCAGGCTTCGACGAGATGAGCTACGTGGTGCGCATCCACACCGATGCACCTGCAGAAAAAGTGGAAGAGCTACACCGCATTGTCACCAAGACTTCCGTGAACCTCGCCAACTTCTCGAAGGCCATCCGCATGGTGCCCAAGCTGGAAGTTATCGCCGGCCAACCAGCCGCCTGATTCACGAAGTCGTTTGCAGAGGTAGATCATGAAAAAGCTGTTTACTCCTTACGACCTGGAAGGCCTCAAACTCGCCAACCGCGTTGTGATGGCCCCAATGACCCGTACCCGGACGGAAGACAATGTGCCGTCCGAGCTGACCGCGCTGTACTACGCGCAGCGGGCCTCGGCGGGCCTAATTATCACTGAAGGCCTGCCGATCTCCGACGAGGGGCGCGGTTACCTGTACACCCCCGGCATTTACACCGACGAGCAGACCCGCGCTTGGCGCGAGGTAACTGATGCCGTTCATGCTAAAGGCGGCAAGATCTTCGCCCAGCTGTGGCATGTAGGCCGGATGTCTCACGAATCGCTGCAGCCTGGCAACGCAGCGCCTGTTTCGGCAAGTGCCGAGCCTGCTGTGGGCACTACGGTTTACGCCTGGACTGCACCCGGTGTGGCTGGCCCGGTCGCACCGAGTGTCCCGCGTGCTTTAACTGTGGATGAGATCCACCGCGTGACCGAAGACTTCGTTGCCGCCGCACTGCGAGCAGTGGATGCGGGCTTCGATGGTGTGGAGCTCATGGCGGCTAACGCATTCCTGTTCGACCAGTTCCTGAGCAGCCAAATCAACACGCGTACCGATGAGTACGGCGGCTCGATTCAAAACCGACAGCGCTTCTTGCTGGAAACGGTCGACGCGATTGCTGATGCCATTGGCAGCTTCCGTGTCGGTGTTCGTATCTCGCCGTTTGGGCGCCTGTATGACCTTCGCCCGTACCCGGAAGAGGAAGCAACCTGGAACAGTGTTGCTGCCGAATTGAACGAGCGCGAATTGGCCTTCGTCCATCTGAACTACCAGCCAACACTGGACGCGGTTCCATTCCCGGATGGTTTCTACAAGCAGTTCCGCTCGCTCTACAAGGGCACGGTCATTGGTGCAGGTGGCTTTACCGCTGAGCTGGCAGAAGCGGAGCTGCAGAACGGCAATCACGATCTGATCGCCTTTGGCACCCCCTACATCGCCAACCCCGATCTGGTTGAGCGGATGCAAAACGGTTGGCCTCTGGCCCCCAGCGATCATTCCACGTTCTACGGTGTGATCGGGGCAAAAGGCTACACGGACTACGCGCCTTACCAGGCTTAATCAGGCGTATTGATCATCGCAATAACCCAATAACTGAAGGAGTATGTTATGCCATTGGTAACTGTGAAAGGCATCGAAGGTGTTTTCTCTACCGAGCAGAAGGCAGAGATCATCAGCAAGATCACCGACGCCATGGTCTCGGTTGAAGGCGAGAAAATGCGTGGTGTGACCTGGGTCATCTTTGAAGAAGTGAAGAGCGGTGAGTGGGGCATCGGTGGTGAGCTCATTACCACTGACAAAGTCAGAGCTATGCAAAACGCCTGACACCCTTCCGACGCTACATCGCAGCATCAGTGCAATGTGCCCTGGCGTTTACTCGCTCCAGGGCATTTTGCGTTTCAAGGGCTGAATTGCGATCAGGCCCTCGAGAGTTTTCGTAACGCCAGCTTCATGCCGTAGATGCCAAACAGCCAAGACTGAATTTTATTGAGCCTTGCTTGAAAACGGATCGTTTGTCACCCCCACGCCAGATCGAGACCATGACGTCACCCCAAACAATAACCAGAGGTGGTAATCGTGGAATCGGTACTCAAACTTGACCCAACCGCAGGCGGTAAGAAGCGCATTTCGATTTATCAGCCTGAACAGGAAGGGCTCATCTTCCCCGAGATCCCTGAGTTCAAGAACTTCGAAGAAGAGCGTCAGTACCGCAAGAAGCACTTGGTGGCAGCGTGCCGCGCATTCGCTGAGCACAGCCTCGATTACGGCTTTGCCGGTCACCTGACCGTCCGTGATCCAGAGTTTCCTGAGCTGTACTGGACGAACCCGATGGCCGTTCACTTCTCACAAGTCAAGATGTCCAACCTGATCCTGGCCGACCACAAGGGCAAAGTAGTTCAGGGTGATTACGCCATCAACCGTGCCGGTTTCGTGTTGCACGCTGCCGTCCACGAAGCGCATCCAGACATCGTTGCGATGTGCCACGCTCACACCATCTACGGTGGCGCATGGGCATCCACCGGGCGTCCGCTGCTGCCGATCACCCAAGATGCTGCCGTTTTCTTTGAAGACCACGTCGTCATCACAGCAGAGGCTGGTGCCGTTGCGGTGGAGACCAAGGCCGGTAACGCCGTCTGCGATTACTTCAAGGACGTGCGCGCTGCTATTCACCAAAACCACGGCCTGCTGACCGCGAGCCGTCACAGCATCGATGAAGCCGCATTCTGGTTCATTGCCCTGGAGCGTTGCTGCCAGCAGCAGTTGCTGATCGAAGCCTCTGGCATCACACCGAAACTGGTCTCGCCAGAGCGTTGCCGCTACAGCCGTGAAAACGTGGGCAGCCCCTTCATTGGCTGGCTGCACTTCCAGGCGCTGTACGACAAGATCGCGGCTGAGCAGCCTGACATGTTCTCGTAACGCCCTCTGGCGCTGTCCGTCCGGGCGGCGCCTCTTCCTTACCGCACAATAACAATGACTGGAGATAGGCAGATGCCTAATGCTCTTGATGCTGCCTGCGTCCCCGATTCGCGTTCCATTCCGGACGAGTCAAAGCTGTACGCGCGCTTAACCCTGCGACTGATTCCCTTTCTCTTTCTTTGCTACGTGTTCGCTTACCTGGATCGGGTGAACGTCGGCTTCGCCAAGTTGCAGATGCTCGACGAACTCAAGTTCAGCGAGACTGTGTACGGCCTTGGGGCCGGGATCTTCTTCTTCGGTTACTTCATCTTTGAGGTGCCGAGCAACATGATGCTGCACAAGATCGGCGCTCGTCGTTGGATCGCCCGCATCATGGTCAGCTGGGGTGTACTGTCAGCCTGTATGGTGTTCGTACAAACGCCCGCCATGTTCTACATGCTGAGATTCCTGCTGGGGGTTGCTGAGGCCGGATTCTTCCCCGGTATCATCCTTTACCTGACCTACTGGTTCCCGTCTTCCCGGCGCGGGAAAATCACTGCGATGTTCCTCACTGGCATCCCCATGGCGGGTGTGCTTGGCGGGCCACTCTCGGGGTGGATCATGTCGACCACTCACGGGTGGCATGGCTATTCAGCCTGGCAGTGGCTGTTCGCCCTCGAAGCAATACCTTCGATCATTGCCGGCTTCGTCGTCCTCTTCTACCTGCGTGACAATCCGGACGATGCCAAGTGGCTCACCACGGAAGAGAAAGCCGTCCTAAAGCGTAATCTTCAGGGAGAAGACCAGTCGCACCATGGACACTCTGCTTTCAGCGCCTTCACCAACCCCAAGGTGTGGCTGCTGAGTGCAGGTTACTTCGGCGTGATGATGGGCCTGAACGGCATCACCTTCTGGCTACCATCGCTGATCAAGAACTCGGGTATTCAGAGTGCGGCGGAAGTCTCGCTGCTGACCACTATCCCGTATGCCCTGGCGACGATTGCCATGGTCATGACCGGGCGGCATTCGGACAATGTGCTTGAGCGTCGCTGGCATGCGGCGGTGCCTGCGGTGATCGGCGCCTTGGGGTTGGTGCTCGCCACCACCACAGAGCAAAACCCCATGTTGACGGTGGCATTTCTCTCGGTGGGGGCCATGGGCGTGATGACTGCTATGAGCCAGTTTTGGTGCTATCCGCCTGCATTCCTAGGCGGTGTAGCGGCGGCGGCAGGGATCGCGATGATCAACTCCATCGGCAACTTGGCTGGGTTCATTAGCCCCTACTTGATCGGCTGGGTGAAAGACACCACTGGCTCTACCAGCATCGCGCTCTACTGCATCGCGGCTGCGCTGCTGTGTGCTGCGGTGGTCTGCCTGGCGATGCCCAAATCGGTGGTGAACCGCTAGCAATCGAGTATCGATGCCCGCCGAGCTATCATGGCTGATCAAGGCGGGCGCCGACCGATTGAATGAAGGCGGAAAGGCATGGGTTGGAGTTCTCCATGTTCCAGACCATCCCCAAGGTGATCTCGGGTGCGTTGGTAATTGGAATGAACCGAACCGAGTCTGGATTCGATTTCGACATGGACGTCGGAATGATCGAGACGCCAAGACCTTCACCAACCAGATTGACTATCGTCCCTTGCAGCTGGGTGTACATCCGCACGCGGGGTTCGAATCCACTGTCTCGACATAGTTTGAAGATTGTGTCGTGCAGGGCGGAGGCGGTATCGCGAGGGCTCAAGATGAAGGGCTCATCAGTAAGGTCTTGGACTGTTACCGACTTTTTGCCCGCCAGCGGATGATCAGCCGGTAATGCGATACTGAGGGACTCACGTTGCAATTCCCGAAATTGGTACGGTGGCTGAACCGTGGCTGTGAAGGTAAGCCCAATGTCGCATTCTCCCGTCTCTACCGCTTTCATCAGCGCACTCGGTATCAACTCGCTCAATTCCAGGTTCACACCAGGCGCGCTAGCGGCGTAGTCCTTGATCATCTTGGGTAGGCCTGACCAGGCGATCATGGACGTAAACGCGATACGCAACTCTCCCTTCTCGCCCCGAGCGACAGCTTGAGTGGAGCGAATCGCCGAGTCCATAGCCTGTATGACCAGCTGCGCGCTTCGTTGAAATTCGTAACCTGCTGAGGTGAGCTCCACCGACCGGGAGGTGCGAGCGAACAGCCGGCAGCCTAGCTGGGATTCAAGATCGGCAATCTGCCGACTCAGCGAGGGCTGCGCTACGTTTACCTGCGCTGATGCTTTGCCGTAGTGCAGGTGGTCGGCTAAGGCAAGAAAGTAGCGTAGATGGCGATGTTCGATCATTGATGCTCCAGAGGTATCGATTTACTACTTTATAGTCATTGGACTGCATTGGTCGGCGATTTTAATCTATACAGGCCTAAAATCCCCTCCAAACGTGGAAGTCATGTACACCGTCCTTGCAATCGTTTTGCCCATCTTTGCCCTCATCCTCGCAGGCTTCATCTGCCGCAAGACCAACCGACTCGGAGACCAGGCCGCCTCCGAGATCAACAAGATGGTGGTATGGCTCTGCCTACCCGCGCTGCTGTTCAAGGTGACCGCGACCGCGTCGTGGGCTGAAATTTGGCAGCCGGGCTTCATCATTTCCTTCGGTGCCGGCACGCTGGCCATTTTCGTCGCAACTTTGGTGTGGCGGTTGTGCACCGGCCATAGCCTTGCCACTTCAAGCATCGACGGCTTGAGCGCTGGTTATGCGAACACTGGCTACATCGGCATTCCGCTGTGTGCGATTGTATTCGGCCATCCAGGTCTTCAACCGGCGCTCATTTCGACGATCATCGTTGTGTGCCTGCTCTTCGCCATTGCGGTGATCTGCATCGAAATCGGCTTGCAGGAAGAGCGGCATCTCGGCCGAGCAGTAGGGGTCGTAGTGAAGGCGCTGTCCAAGAACCCTCTGGTGATTGCGCCCATCGCTGGGGCTGTCTGGGCGATGACAGGTATTCCGCTGGCTCACCCAGTCATGAGCTTCCTCGACATGCTCGCTACGGCTACCACGCCTTGTGCTCTCGTTTCGCTTGGCCTGTTCCTGGGCCAGAAAACGGTCAAGTCGACTGGAGGGAAGAGCAACCCTTGGCCGCTGGTCACCATCAAGCTCGTGGGACAGCCGCTGCTGACCTGGTTCCTGGCGTTCAAAGTCTTCGCGCTGCAGTCGATGTGGGCCAATTCCGCGCTGTTGCTCAGCGCCTTGCCCACCGGTACTGGGCCCTTCATGCTGGCTGAGTTCTATCGTCGGGAGGCAGGGCTTATCTCCCGCACCATCCTGATCTCTACCCTGGGTTCCCTGGCTACCCTAACCGGGCTGATGATCTGGATGAATACGGGTATTGCAGGGGCCTAGGGTTAGCCGTTGCTGCTGACAGTGGAGCGGTGAAGGGCGAGCATCAAGCTTCATGGATCTGGTTCATGATCCATTCCTTGAACCGCTCAATTTTGCGGCTCCCTTTCATCGAGCCACGGTAGCAGAGGAAATGCATCTCCCGCTGCAAGGGAGGCTGATGTCCATTCAGTACGACCAGAGAGCCTTGGCGCAACTCTGTCTCTGCCAGACGGGTGGACTCCAGGGCAATACCCAGCCCATCCGCTGCGGCGGAGAGGACGAGCGCGGCACGGTCGAACGACAAACCGCCCAAGTCTGCGCGTTCGGCAACCCCTTCATGGCGGAACCAGTCGCTCCAGCGCACTGGGCTCAGTTGGGAGTCGATAAGTGAGCCAGGCTTAAGCAGGTGCGGTTCGAGCGTCTGGGAAGCGTCGAAGAACTGCTTCGAGCTCATTGGGGCGATAGTCTCCAACCCCAGAGGTTCGGCAATCACGCCCACCCGCTGGATCGGCGCCCCGTAGGTGATCGCAATGTCGATCTCCTCGTGTCGGGTGAGCTCAGGCGGCGTGGCGCTGGAAGTGAGGCGGATATGAAGCGGATTGGGTTCACTGACGAGGCGAGCGAGGCGTGGTGAAAGCCATTTGGAAGCAAAGCTTGGCGAGCAATGAACGGCCAGGTGCAGTTGCTCGGCGCTCGGCATCCACATAGAAAGTGCAGACTCCAGGCCGTCGAGCGCGACGGTCAAGCGCTGGGCAAGCGCCCGCCCCTGGATCGTCAACTCCACCGAGCGAGGCTGACGTTTGAACAGCTCCATGCCCAGAGTGGCCTCCAGCTTTCTGACCTGGTGGCTAACTGCCGAGGCGGATAGATGGAGCTCATCGGCGGCGGCAACGAAGCTTTCCAGGCGCGCAGCAGCTTCAAATGCTTTGATTGCGGCGAAGTTAGGAATCTTTCTCATTATTATTAGGTTAGGCTAAATTTAATTCAACCTTGGGTGAAAAGCCTTCGTTTGTCAATCCATACGCCTAAAGTCAACTATGGGTCTCCAAAAACAATAAAAGATGAGGTTGGCACTATGGATCCCTTGCTGCGGATTGAACCAGCATCTAACGGAAAGCGCCGCATTTCGGTTTATCAACCTGAACAGCAGGGTCTGATCTTTCCGGAAATTCCCGACTTTAAAAGTTACGAAGAAGAGCGGCAGTATCGTAAGAAACATCTCGTTGCAGCCTGCCGTGCATTCGCGAAACACAGTCTCGATTACGGTTTCGCTGGTCACCTGACAGTACGCGACCCGGAATTCCCGGAGTTGTACTGGACGAACCCAATGGCCGTCCACTTCTCCCAGGTCAAGCTGTCCAATCTGATCCTCGCGGATCACGAGGGTAAGGTGGTACAGGGCACCTACGCGATCAACCGGGCCGGCTTCGTTCTGCACGCCGCCGTTCACGAAGCGCATCCTGACATCGTCGCCATGTGCCATGCCCATACGATCTATGGTGGGGCGTGGGCTGCAACCGGGCGACCACTTCCGCCTATCACCCAGGATGCGGCAGTTTTCTTTGAAGACCACGTCGTCATCACTGCAGAGGCCGGCGCCGTTGCAGTCGAGGCCAAGGCCGGCAAGTCGGTCAGCGAATACTTCAAGGATGTGCGTGCGGCCATTCACCAGAACCACGGCCTGCTCACCGCCAGCCGGCATAGCATCGACGAAGCCGCATTCTGGTTCATTGCGCTGGAGCGGTGCTGCCAGCAGCAACTGCTGATCGAAGCCAGCGGCATCACGCCGAAGCTGGTATCGCCTGAGCGCTGCCGTTACAGCCGTGAAAACGTGGGAAGCCCTTTCATTGGCTGGCTCCATTTCCAACCCATCTACGACCAACTCGTGGCAGAACAGCCGGACATGTTCTCCTGACCCTCCCTGCAGCAGCGCCGAACCTGGAAAGGCGCTGCTGCACAATTCGACGCCTACAACTACAAAATCATTCGGAGATTGGCATCATGTCTAATACTCTAGAGGCACCCTATGCCGTCCAGGATTCAGCAGCTGAGTCCCAATTGTATACCCGTGTGGCCTTGCGACTTATTCCGTTTCTCTTTATCTGCTATGTGTTTGCCTACCTTGATCGAGTGAATATTGGCTTCGCTAAACTTCAAATGTTAGATGAGTTGAAGTTCAGTGAAACAATTTATGGTCTGGGTGCCGGGATATTCTTTCTTGGTTATTTCATCTTTGAAGTTCCGAGCAACATCATTCTGCACCGGGTAGGTGCGAGACGCTGGATCGCCCGGATCATGATCAGCTGGGGCATCCTTTCGGCCAGCATGATCTTCGTTCAAACGCCGACGCAATTTTACGTGTTGCGCTTCCTGCTCGGGCTAGCAGAAGCTGGCTTCTTCCCCGGCATCATTCTGTATCTGACCTACTGGTTCCCGCCGTCCCGCAGGGGCAAGATCACCGCAATGTTCATGACCGGCATACCGATGGCGGGCGTCATTGGTGGCCCTCTGTCTGGATGGATCATGGCTTCTACGCATGGTTTGATGGGGCACTCGGCTTGGCAATGGCTGTTCTTCCTGGAGGCGCTGCCATCGATCATTGCAGGTGTCGTCGTGCTGTTCTATCTGCAGGACAAGATCGACGATGCCAAGTGGCTGTCTGCGAGCGAGAAAGAAACGCTGAAGCGTAACTTGGAGAAAGAGGGTGGGACGAAGGAAGTGCACTCGGTGTTCGGCGCATTCCGCAACAAGCGGGTATGGGTGCTGAGCTCAGGCTACTTCGGCTTCATGATGGGGCTATACGGTGTCAGCTTCTGGCTGCCATCGCTGATCAAAAGCTCGGGCATTCAGGAAGCCTCCACGGTGTCGCTGCTCACCACCATCCCTTATGCGTTCGCTACCGCAGCGATGATCTTCACCGGTCGTAGCGCTGACCGCAGCAAGGAGCGTCGTTGGCATGCCGCTGTGCCGGCAGTGCTCGGCGCGACAGGACTGGTGCTCAGCACCCTGACGTCGGGTAACCCTGCGGTTTCGCTTGTCTTCCTGTCGTTGGCAACCATGGGAATCATGACCGGGCTTTGCCAGTTCTGGTGCCTGCCTCCCGCATTTTTGGGTGGTGCTGCGGCTGCGGCGGGTATCGCCATGATCAACTCGGTCGGTAACCTGGCTGGCTTCATCAGCCCCTACATGATCGGCTGGGTGAAAGATGTCACCTCATCCACTGACCTGGCGCTGTACTGCATCGCAGGCTCGCTGATTTTCGCGGCGTTCATCTGCCTCATCATGCCGAAGTCCATCGTCAATCGATAACTACTTTGCCAAGGGCACCCGGTCGACGGGCGCCCTTTGTTATCCGTGGTTATTTGAGCGCAGCGTTGATAGCGGTTATGAGGTTTGTACAGCCTTCGATCTCATGTGGTGCCAGGTCAGATAAAGAGTGGTCGCGCGACCATTTGAGGAAGGCTTTTGCCAGCTTGTATTTGGAAAAGTCCTTGCCGATTGTTCTCTGGAAAACGTCAATGATGGGTTTGTCGGAAGCTTTAGCCAAGGCACTGTCAATGTCCCAATTGAGGTCGGTTTTAGCGACCGCTGGCAATGTCTCTCGCAATAAGTCCTCGATCTCTGCATGTTCGATCTTGGGTACTGCGTAGTCTGACGTTCGGAGAATCCTTTTACTGCCAAGGCGATGTACCAACGTTTCCTGACGGGCAGCCTGATCCCCCGCATTGTCTGAATCGAGCAGCGCCGCCACTTTAAGGTTATGTGAGGTTAGGATGGTTGCGAAGTATACGATCTTGCTCGCGGTATTAGCTGGCACTAGCGAGATCTTGTCATGCAGAGCCGCTTTTCCGCCCTCCTTGAGCAGATTGGCAATCGCTTCGACGTACCAGTAATCTGTGAGCCCCTCAAGAATTAGGTTCCTTTGGCTAGCAAAAAGACTTTGAGCTAAGTCATAACCTAGCGCTTCTTGTAGCGGCAGCAGGGCCGCAGGATCGCTGGAGGAAACAGTTGTGTGAACCTGAGTGCCGACAGCTCTATCTGTCAGCTCTACCACTCTTACTAAGTCGAGTTCGTCCGGGCCAACCAGGAACGGGGAGTGAGTTGAGTATATCGTCTGGTTTTCATCGGCGAGCAACGAAATGGTTTTTCTAAATTCTCTCTGTTTCAGCGCATGAAGGCTCACGCCAGGCTCGTCCAAGAGTAGGACGGTGTTCTTGTGTTTACCCTTCGCTTCCGCAAAGAATACAATGAAGAACGAGACCAGCCATTGGAAGCCCTCGGAACGTTGGTCGAGCTCCACCTCTACTCCGATATTGTCCTCTACTACAACCTTCAGGTACTGGCCATCTGCATTCAGCTTAAGTCTACTGGCCTCGGCTTTTGTATCATCAGGATTCCATACCTTAACGATTTGCTGGGTCAGTTCTACGCTCGCGGCATTCAGTTCATACCCCCGCTGATCAAGTTTTGCCCGGTAAGCTTCAAGGTCAGTAGTGGTATGGCTGGGGTCAGATGCTTTGCCGAGGTCAGAGAGCTCTTGGGCTGTGAATCCAAGTAGCTTTAGCAAGCAGACATTGCCGTAGTCATAGGCTTCGTCATCTAAGTTATTGGTTTCCAGCCGTTTAGCTAGATTTCCCAGGTGGATGATCGGTTTAACGCGGAAGTAGTTGCTGTAAAGCACAAAAACTGGGCGGTTTTTCTGGAGGTGTAAGCGGAATTTGTTAATCTCTACATCATCATCCAGGGCGGTGACGATGCTTTCCCAGCGGGCAACCTCTTTTTCGTTGTCCTCATCTACGTAGGGTAGCATCTCGTCAAGCCACGGCTTCAAGATCTCGGCCACAGACCATAAGTACCTGAACTGAGACACGTTATTGATTAATTTGTTGAGTGCTTCTGTTCGGGCCTTAGGCGAGCCCTCTGCAATATCCCGATCCAGATGGGCAGCCAGCCGGAGCAGGTCATTCTTGATGTCTTTCAAATAGGGGGTGGCGACTCCAATTAAGCTGTGCCGCCAGCTATTGTCCAAGTACCTTGTGAAAGTGTAGCTGAGTGGCTGTCCTTTGATTTTTTCGGGGGCGTGATCTAATTCGGTCTTTTCCAATGCAAAGGTCGCTTTTACTACTTCGATGTTTTCGGCGCTTAGCTCGCCTCGACTAATCTGTGTGTAGTTTGCTCTTGGGTAGTCGCGAAGTGGATTAAATCCTTTAACACCCTCTGGTGCGTTGATTTGCTGGATCGCTTGTAGAATTGCAGTTTTACCTGCTTCGTTTGGGCCAACCAAAATCGTTTTTAACCGCTCGATCTCAAATTCGCCGGTATCGATAATGCTTCGATAATTCTGAACTCGTACCTTACTCAAACGCATGGTCAGTCCCTTTGCAACTCATGGATTTAGGTTTCCATGGACGATAGCCCAGTGCCATTAAAGATGGAAGGCCAAGATCATCAGTTTTAGGGACTCATTTTGTAAAATAAGCAGGCGTTGGATTCCCCAGATGGGAGACCATTCCACAACGGATCCGGTGTGCGGGCACAGCTATACAGACGGAGCGATTGCTATCGAGTAAAGCAGGTAGGAATGGCTGAAGCCGACAGGCCCGAGGACTGAGCTATAACTCAGTATTCGAACCCCTATAGACCCGTCATTAGAAAACCTACCTTGGTGCCCGAGAGCTTGGGCACCTTTGCAGTCATGCCATTAGTAGGTGGCTGAGGCGCTCAAGGAGGTTTTTTCTAGCATGGGTCGTGTGTACGTCGGTCAATTCGCCTGCGGCTACTACATCTCCGGCAGCAATAGCTTTCGCTATCGCCTCATGCTCGTTCCAAATCGCCTCACGCTGCTCTGATGACTGCAGCACAGCGCCCATGGCGCGGCGCAAGTGTACCCAGTAGACCTGGGCGCTTTGAGCTATCAGCGGATTGCCAGAAGCTTCGTAAATTGCCGTATGAAACGCCATGTCAGCATCAATCATTGCCTTGATATCTCTGCCCTGCGAGGCTTTGCGGCCTCGTTTGATCAACGTTTGATCCATCTGAAATTTCTGCTCTGCAGCCATTTTCGCTGCGAGGTTATCTAGTGCTCCTCGAATCTGGTAGAGGTTACGAATCGAGTCCGTCGTCAAGGGGGTCACCAGCAGGCCTCGCCCTGGAGCATCCTGAACAAGGCCATCCTTCTTGAGCAACCTCAGCGCCTGCAGCACAGGTGACCGGGAGATGTTCATCTGCTCGGCGATTTCTTCCTGCGTCAGGCGTGCGCCGGGTGCCAGCGAGCCGTCGCTGATGGCATCGAGCAGAGCCTTGTAAACCTCATCCACGTAGTCCGTGCGCGACTGGATACGCTTGAGCGTGCTTGTCATTGATAGACCTCGCCGAAGATCGGCTTTCCCCACTGAAAGCTGCATTGTCCACTTTCTCCCGTGTCATTCAAATTTTCCTTGACTCCCGTTCAGTGTAGGTCAAGACTGTGAACTCTGTATACAGAGTACAGAGCACGAAATCCCGAACACAAAAACAAGAAGGTCTGACTGACATGAAGCTGTTCTACGATAAAGATGCTGATTTGAGCCTGCTGCAGGGGCTCTGCGTGGCGATCATCGGCTATGGCGCTCAGGGGCATGCTCACGCCCAGAACCTCCGTGACAGTGGCATTGATGTCATCGTCGGTTTGCGTCAGGGTTCGGCGTCGTCGAAGAAGGCGCTGAATGCCGGTCTCGCGGTGAGCACTGTTGCTGAGGCCGTTGCCCAGGCAGACCTGGTCATGATGCTGATTCCTGATGAGCTGATCGCGGATGTCTACCGCAGCGACGTCGAGCCGCATCTGCGCCGCAACGCCACCCTGGCCTTCGCCCACGGTTTCAACATTCACTACGGTCAGGTAAAGCCTCGCGCCGACCTTGATGTGATCATGATCGCGCCTAAAGCGCCCGGTCACACCGTGCGTTCGACTTATCAAGCAGGCCATGGTGTCCCGGCACTGATCGCCGTGGAGCAGAACACCTCCGGCCATGCAGTCGAACTGGCCCTGGCCTACGCCTCTGCCATTGGTTGCGGCAAGGCCGGCATCATCGAAACCAACTTCCGCGAGGAGACCGAGACTGACCTCTTTGGTGAGCAAGCCGTGCTCTGCGGTGGCACCGTCGAGTTGATCAAGCTCGGTTTCGAAACATTGGTGGAAGGCGGCTATTCGCCTGAGCTCGCCTATTTCGAATGCCTGCACGAACTCAAGCTGATCGTCGACCTGATCTATGAAGGCGGCATCGGCAACATGAACTACAGCATCTCCAACAACGCCGAATTCGGCGAGTACGTCAGCGGGCCGAGGATCGTGCCGGCTGAGACCAAGGACAGAATGCGTGAACTGCTCACCAGTATTCAAAATGGCGAATACGCCAAGGACTTCATCCTGGAAAACAAGGCAGGCAATCCCACGCTCACTGCCCGGCGTAGCCTGCTGCAACGTCACCAGATCGAAGTGGTCGGTGAGCGCCTGCGCGGCATGATGCCGTGGATCCAGGCAGGCGCTCTGGTCGACAAAGCCATCAACTGATACCCCAAGGAACACAAGCAGTACCCGTAGCAACATTGCGTTCGAACAATATGTATACAGAGTACGAATACCGTATCCCGTATCTAACAATAAGCCTGAGGCAATGAAAATGACTGAGAAATTCGATAAGCATGATGATCAACGTGGTGCAGGCGGCAACGGCGCTGCCGTTCCCAAGAAGCTGATCGCTTACGGTGGCTACTACACCAACAACACTCCGAACCATGACCCAGAGCTGACCGAAACCGGCCCCGGCACGCCAGCTGGCGAGTACCTGCGTCGCTTCTGGCACCCGGTCTGCATGTCGTTGGAGCTCACCGATACGCCTCGCTTCCTGAAGATCATGGGCGAAGAGTTGGTGGCATTTCGCGACGGTAGCGGCCAAGTAGGTGTGCTGCATGCCCACTGCTGCCACCGTGGTGCTTCGCTGGAGTACGGTGCCATTCAGGAGAAGGGCATCAAGTGCTGCTATCACGGTATGGTCTTCGATGTGGATGGTGCCTGCCTCCATGTCCCGTTCCCTGCCGGCGAGGAAAAGGAAGGCGAGAAATATGCCTGCTCTATCCGCCAGGGTGCCTATAAGGCGTTCGAGCGTCACGGGTTGGTGTTCGCCTACATGGGCCCGCCTGATGAAGAGCCACCGTTCCCAGAATGGGAGCAGAATTTCACTGTGATGGAAGGCGACGAGCTGGTTCCATACAGCAACTTCCAGCACTGCAACTGGCTGCAGGTGCAGGACAACGCGGCTGACAACTTCCACCCCACGGCCCTGCACTCTGCGAAAAACGTTGTGGGCGGTCAGTTCCAGGGCACCACTTTCGACGAAGTCGGCGCCGCCTCGATGGAAGTCGCTCCGGACATGCAGTTCATCCCGGTTCACCAGGGTCGTAGTCTGGCTTGTGCCGGCGCTCGTCGCGTGAACGACGACCGCATGTTCCTGCGCATTCAGCACCAGGTGCTGCCGAACCTCAGCCTGCATGCCTACACGTCGGAAGACGGTTCGGCGAAGAAGCTGTTCAGCCGCTTCCACATCGTCCGCTGGACTGTCCCTGTGGATGACGAAAACTCCAAGATGATTGGTTGGCGCGTCATGGGCCCAGGCATCGACACCCGTGGCGTCGGTGACAAGAGCATGGTCGGGTACGAGACCATCGACTTCTTGGAAGGCCAGGTGGCCATGCGTCGTCCAGAGCGCTTCGGCAAATACAAGCTCGAAGACATTCCACCGATTCCGTCCAACCACCGTGAACGTCACAATTACAAGGAAGCTCAGTACGCTCCAGGGGACTACGAGGCCATCATCAGCCAACGTCCAATTGCGGTGCACTCGCTGGAGAACCCGACCAAGTTCGACGCCGGCCTGTATGCGTTCCGCAAAATGCTGCGCGATGGCATCCGTGGCACCAACCCGCAAGCTGCGGCAGCTGGTTTCGCCCAGTGGCTGCGTGACATGGGCGGTGAGCCGAACAGCTACTGCACCGGCAACGTGTTCAACATGCCCAGAGCCGCGACTCCGGAACAAGAGGTTATCAATCGCCGCAAGCTCGCAAGGGAGGCAGTGGCCATCCTCACCGAAGCTGACAAGCTCAAGGGCAAGGAGCGTGCGGATTTCGTCACGGCACGGTTCGAGCAGTTGGAACAGAGCTTCAAAGAACAATAAGAAGAAAGCGCGGGCCCTGGGCTACCTGGGGCTCCCGTGCCTTGGTGAGAGGTGATGACGATGACATCTTTAGCAAATCCCAACCCAGCGTTGCTGGAACTGTTGATCCGTCGCGTTACCCGCGAAGCCCAGGGGATCAACTCATACGAGCTCGTTGATCCGAATGGTGGTGCGCTTCCACCATTTACAGCCGGCTCACACATCGACATCCATCTGCCCAATGGAATGGTCAGGCAATATTCGCTGAGCAATTCGCCCGCCGAGCCTCATCGCTACGTGATTGGTGTACTGCGTGATGAGCGAGGGACTGGCGGCTCCATCGCGGTTCATCAGCTGCATGTCGGCGAAACCGTGAGGGTCAGTGTGCCGCGTAACAACTTCATGCTGAGCAAGGAAGCTCGCAAGTCCATCCTCTTGGCCGGTGGCATCGGCGTCACGCCCATGAAATCGATGATGCATGCACTGGAGTCGGCGAAGCAGGAGTATGAGCTCCACTACTGTTGCAAAGGCCCCGAATTCGCTGCGTTTTCAGAGGAGATGGAAGAGCTGATCGGGGAAGGAAAGGTCGTCCTTCATTTCGATGGCGGGGATCCCTCCAAGAGCTTCGACCTACAGTCATTCCTGAAAGACGCCCCCGAAGGTTGCCACGTGTATTACTGCGGGCCTGCAGGCTTCATGAACGCGTGCAAGGAAGCCGCTGCTCATTGGCCTGCTGGCACAGTTCACTTTGAGCACTTCAAGGCACCCGTGAAAGCACCTGAGCCGGCAAGCGCGGAGCAGAGCAATGGTTCGTTCGTCGCTCGCATAGCCAGCACTGGCGAAGAGATCGTCGTCCAGGCCCACGAGAATCTCGCGCAGGTGCTCCAGGATGCGGGTTACCCAGTCGAGACTTCATGCCAGTCGGGGCTGTGTGGCACCTGCAAGATTCGTTATCTGGAAGGAGAAGTCGACCATCAGGACTACATCCTCGACGACTCCGAAAAAGGTAGCTGTCTGACGGCGTGCGTTTCGCGTGCGAAGTCCAAGCTTCTCGTGCTCGACCTGTAGGCCTGGTGAAACACATGAACGTCACCAAGCTGGAAAGCTTTCTGGCGACTGTTGACCTGGGAACAGTGAGCGCCGCTGCGGCACAGCTCGGCATTGGTCAGCCGGCTGTCACCAAGCATCTGAACGCGCTGGAGGCAGAACTGGGCGTCGAGTTGTTCGTTAGTGCATCACGGCGAACGCTGCTCAGTCCTGCAGGCGCGAAAGTGTTATCCACAGCGCGAGTGATCGTCGCGGCAGTGGATTCGCTGCGAGCCGAGCTGGAAACGGCACGGAGCCATTAAAGGTTGCATATGGAACTTGGCCCCGGTGAGGTACTGCCGGGGCATTTTTTTGCCTTGCATCCATGGGTATGAACAACCCCGTTCAGCACGTTGTGCCTATTGTTCGCGACACCCACCCATCCTGTTGAATATCCAATCAACAAGCCTAGCTCGGCAGGTCTGGGTTGCCGCCTGTAGATGATTCCCGGTATGTCCGGCAGCCACAGTATGAGCGGTCTTGATGCTTTCACATATCGGTACTAATACTAAGATACTGCCGGAAGAGGGATGATCATGCAGACACGATTTGTTGTGGTTCCTGCTGTACCAGTGGAGAAAGAAATCTTCCCTCGTCGCACCGGCCTTCCCACCGCTCTTGGAGCAGGCTACGACCTTTACGATACCCATCAGAAAACTCGGCTCACCTGCAATTTCTCAACACGCGCCGAAGCTGATTACGAATGTTCCTGCAGAAACAATCAGCAGGCCGCGCGTGGTGCGAGCTATGCAGGGCATGGCTGAAACCATCACAGATCCCCTCAGAAAATCGCCCTGAATTTTCCTCAGCTTTCATGAGCTGACCAGGTGACGTTGACCAGGTGCCATCAAAACGCTTAACTGTACGCATATACAGTAAGGCGTTTTCGTCATGATCACTTTCCTTGGCTCGCTCAACCCCAGCACCACAGAGCTCCCTTTGTACTCATTTCAAGTGCCGGCAGGCTTTCCGTCTCCTGCTGCAGACCACATGGAGAAGCGGCTCTCCCTGGACGAGCTCTTCGACATTCGAGCCCCACACATCTACCTCGTCAGGGTTGAAGGCGACAGCATGATCGGTGCTGGAATCTACCCTGGAGATCTTGTGCTGGTCGACCGCTCCATACCGCCAGAGCCAGGCCACATCGTGATCGCTGCGGTGAACTGTGAGCCTCTGTGCAAGCGCCTTGCTCGAGAGGGCAGCCAAGTCGTGTTGCGTTCGGAGAACCCGCGCTATCCCTCCAAGTATTTGTTGGAGGGTGAAGAGCTCGAGATCTGGGGTGTGGTGACGTACAGCGTGCGCAGCCATGCCAAGCTCTGATCGCGTATTCGCCCTGATCGACTGCAACAGCTTTTACGCCAGCTGTGAGCGGGTGTTCCGGCTCGAACTGCGGCACAAGCCCGTCGTCGTTCTGAGCAACAACGACGGCTGTGTAATCGCTCGCTCAGCTGACGCCAAGCCCTGGATCAAAATGGGTGAGCCCTTTTTTCAGATCAAGGACAAGCTCCGCAAGCACGGTATCGTGGCGTGCTCGTCCAATTACCAGTTATACGGTGACATGTCCGAGCGCGTCATGACCGTCATCGAGTCCATGGTGCCGGCATCTGAGGTCTACAGCATCGACGAAGCCTTTGCCGATCTTACCAGCATGCCTGGAGATCTCGAGCTGCTTGGCAGGAAGATCCGAGCGGAGGTGTATCGTCGTACCGGCATACCGGTGGGTGTAGGCATCGCATCAACAAAGACCTTGGCCAAGCTGGCTAACCATGCGGCGAAACAATGGCAGAGCTACACGGGTGGCGTCGTCAATCTTCGTGACAAGATCAAGCGCGACTGGGTGCTCAAAAAGTGCGATGTGTCTGACGTCTGGGGTATTGGTCGACGTATGTCGGCGCACCTGGAGGCGATGGGCATCCGTACCGCCTGGGAGTTGGCCCATGCAGACGCCTGGACGCTGAGGAAGAAATTCAGTGTCGTGGTCGAAAAGACAGCCCGAGAACTCGCAGGCACCACGTGCTTGGATTTGGATGAACCGAACCCGCCTAAACAGGAAATCTGCTGCAGTCGAATGTTCGGCCAGCGACTGACAGACCTGGCTCCGATCCGGGAGGCTGTCTCCACATACGCATCACGTGCCGCTGAAAAATTGCGGGCCCAGAAGTCGATGTGCAAGCGCGTTCGGGTCAGCATCCGTACCGGCATGTTCAATCCAGACGAGGCGAAGTATGCGAACGGGGTGATTGTAGAGTTGCCGTATCCCACCGACGACACTCGTCTTCTCACCAAGGCAGCCCTAGAGGGTGTGGAGCGTGTTTATCGTGAAGGCTTCCGATACAGCAAGGCCGAGGTGCTGCTGCTCGACCTGAGCCAGCGTGGGGAGATCACAGGTGACCTCTTCACAGCCTCACAGCCTGAGGCGAGTGAAAAACTCATGGGTGTCCTGGACACCGTGAATGCCCGTTGGGGGCGCGGCACCATGCGCCTGGCAAGCGTGCCAATCAATCCTTCTTGGGGCATGCGGCGAGAAATGATGAGCCAGAGCTTCACCACCAAGATGGATGAGCTTTGGACGGTTTACTGTAAGTAGCGTTCACTGATGAGCGATGGTGCGTGGGCTATTCCAGGTCTTCAAAGGCGAAGCTCAGGGGCAAATGTTATGGGCGATTTGAAGAAGTCAGCACTTGGTCGAAGCAGGTTCCATGAGCTACAAAATGGGTATGAAAATGATCAAAAATCAACCAAAATACGATCTTATGAACTGATTTACCTTTTCGGAATACCGATTTATTCGTTTGTAACATATTGATTTTACTGATAAAAAATTAAAATTTGTTGATAATTTTGGGACACCTGTTTCTAGAAACACGTGTGAAGGAGGATCAGACTGCGGTCATCGATTAACTGAGGGCTGCAAAATGAACACCGTTAAAAAATTGCTGGACTCGCTGCATAAGCTTGCTGACCGCGCTGACAAACTGGTTCCTCTTGTCTTGTCGTTTGCCGTGCTTGCGGCTTTTGTTGTCATTGGTCTGTTGGGGGTGTCGAAATGAGGATGTTGCCTTGGGTGCGCACTCCAGCTGTTTGGCTGCGCGAAGGCGGACTGAAGAGTTTCGGCTGGAGCCATAATCCACCGTTCGTGGATCGACGGCCATCGCCTCGCTGCAGCTGTACATAGCGATGCTGACGCAGCAGCAAGAGGTATGGAGGGACGATCAGCTTCAACTGGTATGCGAAGAGACTTACAACCGGCTTAGTGAGATTACTGGTTTGAGCCGGGCGCTCGTCGCCGAGGGAGTCGAGGGGTTAGTGCTCACAGAACGGATTCAGGTAGAGAAGGAGGGACGCAACAATCGCTACATTTTCCCTGACTTCCAACCTGGTGGTAACTGGTGCAAGCTGCCAGCGCGAACCTTGTACAACACACGTTCGCGGCACATCGAGGCCTTCCAGCTTTTCCACAAGCGCACCAAGTGCGAGCTTGATGCCCTGAAGCTGTTCCTGTTCTACGCGGCGAACCGCGACAATTACTCGTTCCACAGCATGTGTTCGTTCGAAACGATAAACAAGAAAACTGGAGTGCCTGAGAAGCGGATCCCCGCTGCAAACGCCTTCCTCGTGAGCACCGGGCTGCTGATGAATATCGGCAAGGAGCAGACCGAGGAAGGAGGCCGCAAGAAGGAGTCGAACAAGTATTTCCTTCGTGGCAATCGCGAATTTTTCGTTGGCAGCAAAGTCGCCCCCGATAAGGTGCCAGCGACCGCATAGCGCGGTCGTCCGTCATCAAATCCTCACCAAGACCTGGTCGCCGGCATATGCCGGCTCCTGGTGCTGGACGTACATGACTCGGGGCGGGCGATCCGTGTCGGATTTGGGCTGGTCACCAGCCTGCAGCAGTGCCACGATGTAGGCGCTCAATACCGCAATGACCACATCCCGCACGATTCTTTTTAGATCAGTTTTCATCATTGGTTGCCCCCCTCCATTTTTCAGGGCAACCGTATTTAAACAGCAGATTTTCGGCAGATTTGGCAGGGTTTCCGATTTGTTTTTTGCGATAACCGTCGCTTCTGCATGCCCCGTCGTCGGCAGGGCGTAGACCCAGTTGCAGCTGGTATCGAGCCCAATTGCATCACTCAACCTGCCTGAGGATCATCTCCTGTAGAGAGCGATTCCCATTGCATATTTTGAGAGTGCTTTCCACTCGCTCAACGTAGTGTCCTTGAAGCTTGATCTGATGAACTGCATTCGGTGGGTGCGGAGATCTCTGTTGATATCGGTCTGGATCCAGAGCTTCTCGGTATCCAGCGCTTCATGCTGAAGGCTGCGAAGCATTGTGTTCAGTTGTCTCTGCTGGTACTTGATCCTGGTCAGTGGCACCTGCTCCCCGGTCTGAATCTCTCGCATATTCACGAGGTCATAGTCTTTGATATCAGCAATCCGCAGGTCATGCTTTTCGCGAATGCAGTAGCTCCAGACCACGTTCAGAACGCACAGGTTATGAAGAACGCTCTCGCTGACCTCGTGCTTGATGAAGTCGATTCTTTCCCAGTCCATGATCCATTTTGCTTGATCGTAAGCCCGGTCTAAATGCATGTTCTTCAACGAGCGCCAAGCCCGCTCTTCCCCAAATTGCGGGCCAGAAAAGCGATCCATCAGCCAAGCCCTGAACTCTTCCTCTCCGAGGTCGGCTGGGACGCGGTCGTCTCCAATTGCCTGTAGGCCTTCAATCAAGCGCTGCAGGTTCGAAACTGCGATTTCTTCATAGCGCTCCAGCTCCAGAAATTCCCAGTGATATCGATTGAGCATGCTCGACAACATCAGCTTTGCAGCAAGTGAGTCCTTGCTGGGTTCGACGCCCTTGAGGACAATCCGAACCGCTTCCTTGCTTTTAGCTGTGACCCGCTGGTGTCGCCATTTAGCTTCAGTCCGAGGGTCGAAGATAGGCACATGTGCCAACAGCTCATTAATATCTTCGTATCGGAATTTCCAGCACAGATCCAGGTGTTCCAGGGTTTCGCCGAGCTTGATGTTTGGCAGAGCACTCAGCATCGCCTCGCAGCTAGCTAGGAGGCCACCGTATTTCTCCTTCTCTTGCGGACGCAATTGATTCAGCAGCTCTACGAGGAAGCGCCTTCTTGCGTCGTTCAGCTCGGAAATATGATCAGCTGCGTCTCGCAGATATTGAGGTACAGGCTTGCCATCTTTGATGGCTCCATCCAGAAGTTTTCCAAGTGGGCCGATGTAGCTAGCCTGATCTTTGCCTGGTGTCACCTCTGGCGCAGCCAGTTGAAGCTGACCCGACCATTGCGGACGCAGGGCATACATGATCGTGCAAAGCTCCATGTACCGTCCGACTTCCTCGTCGTGGGTAGAGCGGTCATCTGCCGTCATGCTGTCAAGCCAGTTTTGATACGCTTGCTTGTCGAGGCCTAGGATTTCTTGGATGCTTTGAACTGCTCGATCTTTTCGAGCGAGATATCCTTGAGCAAGCCTCTCTTGTCCTTTGTCGCTCATCATCTTTCCCATATCTGATTACCGGGCAGGAGCGGCGGCAGGTTGGTCTTCGAGGATTGCCCGAGTGCGTTTGCCCAGTTCCTGGCCGCCGAGCACGCCGACAGTGTACTCATCCACCGTGATGGCTTGGCGCATAGCGTCACGGAAGCAGGTGCCGGGTTTCACGTCCTGGATAGCCTGGGCCAGAGCGTTCAGGTACTCGGGCTCCGAGAACTTCTTACGAGCCTGCTGCAAGTGGTAGGAGTCACCACCAGCTGTCCAGGCGAAGGAAACGGTCTTCTTGATCATGGATAACCTCTGCGTTTCTGTTGATTGGGATCGCCAGTCCAGTGTCATCCGATCAACCATCCACCTTCGAGCAGGTAATCCGATTTAATTTTTTGGGCTACGGTTTTGGGGAGGTCACCCGCTTCCTCACTGACCGATTCTCCATTGGCCTGAGCATCTGTAGATGGAGTATCCCTGGCCGTTTTCCACGTGGTTGGCGATCTCATATTCCCGCCAATCACGCATTGCTCCGCCATCGATTTCCCTATGCTTACGCTCGAGTAGCCAAACCACTGTGTTGATGAACTGACCATGCGCGAACGCCGCGATGTCATTGGCCGGTTGGTCTGCGAGTCGGTCAAGGAAATGCATAGCCCTGGCCACGAAATCAAGAAATGACTCCGCACCTTCTCCATCACAGAGAGCCGGATCAGCCTTTGACCAGTAGGCCTCAACCCAGCCGCGTCGCTGTGAAATCGTGGTATCGACGCATCGGGCCGGCGCCAAGTACGTGTACTCCTGAATCGGCCAGGTTTCGAAGGCAACAGCGGGGTAGAGGGCTGCCGTCACCTGAGCGGTTGCCTGGGCGCGAAGAAACGGAGAAGCAACGATGAGATCAGGGGCTCTGGTGAATGACCTAGCGACCATATGGGCTTGCTCCAGCCCTTTTGCGGTGAGGGGAATACTCGCGTGATCCCTGGTAGGCTGGCCTGCGTTCGCGGCGCTCTCGCCATGTCGTATGAGCCTCACATTCTTCATCGACTATCTTTCTCTGATGACGCTTCCTAGGTCGAGTAATGCTGGCACGGAACAGTGCGGGATAGCCATGGTGAAGGGATGTCGATGTATGCTTGCCTCAACCGACCTGCCTGAGATTCGTTGGAGTGACTCGACAAATTTTCCATGAGCCGAAGAAGACTCCCCCGAGCTCCTACGAACGCAAGATGGCCCGTCCACGCCCACCGTTCCTAAACCAGGAGACGTTGGACACGGTTGTCCGGGATCATCAGGCTTATCTGACTGAGCTCGCTAACTGCACCCCAATCGCAAAGGGGTAGGTCAGACAAAGCGGAGAGGGTGATGAAGAAAGACCTCAGCAAGGTGTTGTTGCCTGATGACCCTCTGTACAGCCAGGCCGTTGAGGCGCTGGAGGTGTATCACCAAGCTCAGGCTGACGGAGTCGCGGGGGCTGAGCTGGAGCGACTGAGGCTTCTGGCGGAGCATAGCTTCCAAGCCGTCACGGATTACCAACTCCGGGCCTTTGGCATGCCCGCTGATAACGGCCATTGAGCCGCTGGGCCGAGCGCGCCCCGTCTATCAGCGACTTAACGCTTCCTGTACCGCATCAACCGTACCGATCCAGTGACGGCCTTTGTCTCGTGGGCTGAAGCCCAGCCTTTCGGCGAACGTTGAAGGCGACTTCATTGTGCTCGCGGTACGGCAGTCTAGAAGGGCAGGTCTTCGTCGCTAATGGGCTCAAGGACAACTGGGGGCTTCGGTGCCAAGGCTTTGTGAATGGCTTCGAGCCGTTCCAGCATTTCATCGAAAGTGATCACCAGGACATCCTTCAAGCTGTTGCGGTACTGCTCAAAGGCACGCTGCTCAACGACCTTTGTTGGATTGCGCCCGATGATGACGATGGCCGCCACAGCATGTGCGTGGACGCGCTCATCGAGATCTTCGGTAAGCCCAAGGATGTTCTTCTGCAGAACGCTCCGCTGGCTGATCACCTGAGCCACGGATCCACTTAGTTCATAAGAGGGGACGTAGGTCTTGCGGTAGGGTTTCCCCAGTAGGTCGTGCTGAGGGTGTTTGATTTCGATCAGAGCAAGATTCCCGGTGGCCTTTGCCGCCATCACGAAGTCGGAATACTGGCCTCCTTGCCCATTGATGTCCTTGCCACCGACATAGGGTTGTTCTGCAATCAACTTCACGGGATACCCGAACGCCATATCCAGGACGAACGAGTTTTCACTGAGGAAACGCTGCCACCTGTTCTCGTTGGCGTTGCCGTCCAGCATGCTTCGGTACGCTGCGATGAGTTGTCCGAGGGTGACGAGCTCGATTTCCGATTTGAGGTTGTACAGAGTACGTCGGGCAGTTTTTGCGAGCGCCGGCACGCTCTGCTGAGCAAGAGCCGCCGCCTGCTTTTGATCCTTCAGGGAAAGGCGAGTTGGCCCGGATCCCAGAGCCACAAGGTTGGCAAGGAAGTCAGGAGGAAGTCGCCTTGCTCTTGCTGGGTAATTCTCAGGTGAAGCTTTGTGTAGCAGACCGGCATAGCAGACCAACCTTTTGTCTTCCGCAGTCTCACGTTGATGACGCTGCGTCAGGCGATCCAGATGCTTCCTCAAACGCTGGAACTGCTCAACCCCCAGGAGATAGGTTTCTCCCTCCACCACGGTGTCGTTTCGGCCATCCTGGCCGTGCAGCATGATGGTTTCCACCCCTTGAATGCTGGCCACTGCCTGAACGATGAAGCGGTACTCGTAGAGCAACCCAAGACCGTGCCGCCAGTCTTTCGCGAAACCTTCAGGGAGCGAGCCCAGCAACAATTCGAGATCGTATTCGTTGCCAGGATGGGTGTATGGCCGGTAGACCGAACGAGTTATCCTGATCGACTTGATGCTGTCGTATTTTGGCTTGCCGTATCTCGCATGGCCCGACCGGGCGTAGATGGGGTAGATCGTCAGATCTTCCGAAGTCACTTCCAGTATCAGGTGCCAATCCGGCGAGTCGTTCGGCAGCGGCACATCGCTGTAGAACACACGTGAAATTCCATAGTCCTCAATGTCTTCTTCAGGCTCAAACCCACTGTCTGCATGGTGTGGGGATAGCACATCTTCCTCGAACTCACCGAGGTACTCTTCACGTTCAAACAAGAGGAAAGGGCCATCGTCGGTACGCTGTTGCATGGCGTACTGCGAGGGGCGCATGGAAGGCATAGTCGTGTCGTCCCTGATCAAAAAAGTGGTCGGAGTCGCCTGGTCGTCGAACGCGTGATACCGAGTCTAACGAGCAGTTTGAGCTCCGGAAAGACGAGCACCAAAATGCCGATACGCCGGGGCCATCGGTGAGCATCTGCCAAGGCGAATCGGTCTGTTCACTCAACCAGAAAGACCGTGTTTCAAGGAGAAAGGCATGAGGCCCACTGACGCGATACGAGGAAGGGAAAGGGAGATTCGGGGCCTCATCAAGGCCTATGGCTTCATTGAGCCGAAACTCTTCGGCTCTATCGCTCGAGGCGATGACCACGAAGGGAGTGACCTTGATCTGCTCGCCACCATCCCTCCAGCAATGGCTGGCAAGATTTCCTTGTTCGACATCGCCGAGCTCGAAGACGAGCTTCAGGCTTTGGTGGGCGTACCGGTCGACTTCCACGTTCACAACAACATGCCTGAGCACCTCAGGCCATCCATTGAGCGGGAGATGGTTACGCTCTAGTTGCTGGAGGGGAGCGTGAACCAGATCGTCAGTAATAAGTCTGGTCTATGCTGATGTGCCGTACTGTGAGCACGAGTGCCCAATGAGATTGGCCGAATTCATTCTTCAAGAGATGGAATCCATACTGCAGGCTTGGGAGAATTTTGCGCGCACCGTAGACACGCCTCTGCCCGATCTTGACGATGCTGGCCTACGAAATCATGCAGAGGGCATTTTGCGTACCGTGGCAGCTGATATGGTCTCGCCTCAGTCAGCAATTCAGCAGTTTGAAAAGTCCCGAGGTATGCAGGCGCCTAACCCGCTAGAGACCGCCGCCCAGCTACATGCTGTGACCCGCCTTGAAGCTGGATTCTCACTCGACCAGGTCGTTGCCGAATATCGAGCGCTGCGCGCTAGCGTGATCCGCTTATGGCTATCCCAGCAATTGGCCGGGGAGCCTCATGACGTCGACGACATGGTTCGTTTCAACGAGGCCATTGATCAAGCCTTGGGCGAGTCCATCACTTCATACGGCATAGCCGTCGAGACTACCCGGAAACTGGTTCTTGGTGTGCTCGGACATGACCTGCGAACGCCTTTGACTGCAGCCCTCTTGGGGGCAGAAATGCTGTGCCGTAAAGGCAATCTTTCAGAGGGTGATCTGAGGGTTGCAAATCAGGTCGCCGCGAATGTGGGACGGTCTAAGCAAATCGTGACTGATCTGCTAGATTTGGCCAAAGCGAATCTCGGATCGGGTATCCCTGTCCAAAAAGAGGACGTCGATTTATCTCTGGTGTGTAAAGCGCTCGTGGAGGAACTTCGTGTTTCTCGACCTGAGATCACGGTGAATCTTCAAGGGGGAAGTCCGGCTCAGGGCCAGTTTGACGCGGCTCGAATGGGGTAGGTGTTCTCCAACCTGATCGCTAATGCATTTCACCATGGCGATCATGCCAAGCCCATTACCGTAACGTTGACCCAGAACCCTGCGGCGGTAGAGTTCACCGTGCATAACTGGGGTAAACCCATTCCACCTGACGTATTGCCTCACTTGTTTGACCCTCAAGGCCGATACTCGCGTCTGACTTCGGAGCACCATGAGGCTTCGGGTGGGCTAGGCCTTGGACTTTTCATCGTTGGAGAAATCGTGGCCCGTCATGGTGGGACAATTGACGTTCAGTCGACTCTGGCATCCGGCACCACTTTCCAGATATTGTTACCTACCCACTAGCTGCCGGCGCTCTCCAACCATCAACGCAATCAGCTACCAAGCTCAGAGGAACACAGCCGCTCTGCAAGTTTATACAGGCAAAAGAAAGCCCGCTGGGGGCGGGCAAGGGAGCTTCTATCACACGTAGGGATTACTGACGTTCGCATAGGGCATGTGAAAAGGTCGTGAAGTGGAGAGGCCAAATGCCAGTGCCTCACTGGGAGCTAGGAAGGTTGTCCACTTACGGCCTCACGCAAATATCCCAGCGATGATCCTGGCGTCGAGCAGGGCGTGATGAGGCAGTTCTTCCCCATCATTCGTCGCGGTCAGGGTCGTGGCATCGGTGGGGAAGTTCCTGACGTTCTGGGGCCATTTTCCATCGTGATAGGCGAGCTCGCAGAACAGCTCCCAGTCGTAGGCAGGTGCGTCTGTGACAATCTTGAGCTCTTCGTCATAGGTTGCCAGGAACCGCAGGAGCGCCGCTCTGGCCTCGATGATTGGCATGGCGTACTCACCACCCCACAACTGCGGCAGTACGATCTCTTTCACGAAATCACTGCAGTCTTCTTCTCGCCACGCGTCGATCACTTCCACGTAGAATTCCCGGCGATCCTGGCCAACCAGAGCCAGGGAGATCAGATTTGCCTGCGCGGTGAGCTGAGTGAACTCACAATCGAGAAAGAGCTTCATCTGTTGGAACCTCTGCAATGACTAGGGCCCGCCTGAAATTGTCCCAGGAAGGCTGCCTGTGGAAAATCGCCTTGGCGTATTTCGGCCCCGAAAAGCTGTTGGAAACGATTGTAGATCTGTGGGGCGGTGCGAGCCCTCCCACAAGGCCGACCGTCGAGCACCTGTCGACCGACACGCTACCCGCTGATGTCGTGAATATACTGAAAATTGCCCAGGTGCGAGTCGGGGCCCTCGTTCCAGATCGCGTGCCTGTACCCGGTGTTGTCACGTTGTACGCCCGGCACGCCAATGACCTCGCCGATGGAATCCTGGCAAGACTGCCGAGAGGCGAGCTCACCCGTACCTTGCGGGGATCGCAGTTAGAAGTCGAACTTGGCCTGTGACGCCCACCTCCAGCAGGGAGAAGTGATGTGACGATTGATCATCGACTACGAAGCCTGGAGATCGCGAGGCGCAGAGCGCTGTGGGCACTTGCCGATCTACAGCCTGGGGACGCTCGTGCTGAAAAGGTGCTGACTGAACTCAACGAGGTTGAACAGGGCCTGCAGGGGGTCGTGAGCGGTGATCAGCTCTCCGCCCAGGAGCTCGTCGATGTGATCAATACGAAGCTCCACAACGGCGTTCAGCTGGTCGTCGAGGACAGCATCCCCGAGCCATGGCTGCAGCGCTTCCAAGCGGCAAGTGTTGGCTCTACCCGCCTGGCAGAGGGGCCCTACCTGCGCGACTTCGAGAAGTTCGTGGCGGTGTGGCAGCAGGAGCTTGAGCACCTGAGCATCCATCGGGCCCACAGATCCAGTGCGAGGTCGCAGTGAAAAGAACGATCCTGGGTATGGCAGAAGCCGGCGAGCCGCTATTGCTGCAGGCTCTCCAAGCCATCCGGGCCCACCAGCAGGCGATGGATGAAGGGCGACCAGCCGAGGAGGTCGAAAGGCTCCGTCTTGAGACTGATCACCTGTATCAAACCGTCATAGACTACCAGTTGCACAAGGCCGGTACGCTAGGCCAGTCAATCCACTGAGATGTATTGAGTAGGAGGAGATTGGCTTGAGATGCAGATTCAAGCATTCTGCACAGCCATACCCTGTGACCTCGACAATATCCCATAAGCAAGCCAGTTTTCCCTCAGCCCTTTTTAGCGATTGGCTGCTCCCAATGTCGTGACCTTGCTAGCCTGAATTTCGAAATTTGCTGATGCTGCCAAAGTGCAAGGGCAACGTTCGGAACCATCATGACTAAAGCAGTACCCTGAGCCATGATTTGGCTCAAAACCAGGACTAAGGTCATCAGCGGGATTGCAACCAGGCCTCCTTCGATACAAAAGAACCCCCTAGAGCGCCCATATCCTGTAGCAACAAATAGATCTCGATGGTTTACGATGTGAGCCTGACTTCTACTAACCGCACCAAGGATTCCCTATGTCCCGTTTGGCAGAATTTCGTCAACTGGAGCAGCAGCTCGCTGCACAACTCGCAGAGCTTGAGGCCCTGAAAGGCAGCTCTGAGCTGCAGAAAGAAATTGAATTTGAGACCAAATTGCGTGATTTGCTTGGCCAGTATGGCTACAGCCTGCGCGATATCATCAACATCCTAGATCCCCAGGCGGGCCGACGTGTTGCCGCTCCTGCTGGTGTCGAAAAAGCGCCGCGCCGTGAGCGTCAGGTGAAGCAGTACAAGAACCCGCACAACGGTGAAATAATCGAAACCAAAGGCGGCAATCACAAGCTCCTGAAAGAGTGGAAAGCTCAATATGGTGCTGATGAAGTCGAGTCTTGGCTTGCCTAATTGCTAAGCTATCGGCGTGGTACGCAGGTATTGCGACCACGCCATGATGGTTGCCAGTATACATCTGGCAATTGCTAAGGTACTATTGGTTTGGAATGCCTAGGTACATAGCATCCTCTCCATTGCCAAATTTTGGAAGCCATTCTTTGTCAGTTGCTGGGTCGATTTGATATCTATAGCTCGAGGTTGAGAATATAACTTGGGCATTATTTTTCGAGGCGAGCGACTTAAGTTCTTCTATGTAATCAGACAGATGAATGTCGGGAATGTCCTGCTGTTTTGGGGTGTCCAGGATTAATATCCTGAAAGGAGAGTTTTTGTCTTCTAGACATATTTCGAATAGTGCGGCGTGGAATGCAAGAACTGTACGGGTCTTTGAGCTGCCTTTGAATATTTCAAGCTTCTCATCTCCCATCATTGGTTTTAGGTTGGAGTCGATTTTGATTTGATTCGATACATTGCGCGCATGCAAAGTATCCAGCCATTTGGTCATGGCCTGCGACAGCCGTAGACGGAATGTAATTACCTCAGCAGATTGTTCGCTTGGTTTTTGGGCCGCCTCTAAGAGTGACAGCGTCTTGTCGCGACGAGCCAGCAAATTGGCGTGGTTGGTTTTCTGAGCTTCTACCTTTTTTAGCTTGCCCAGCTCAAGTTGAAGCTCGAAGATATCTGATGTCGTGGTGCTAATTGCCTCAATGAATGCATCTATTCCAGCCTCGCGCTCGGCGATTGAACGCTTGTGTATAAAGGATTCGATATGGCGATTGGTTAGCGATTTCGCGATCTCCAATCTTTCTGCGGCTTGAATGTTTGCGGCAGTAGAAATCTCTAAATCCTTTATCTGGTCTCTCAAATAGAGAAGGCTCTTGCCATATGACTCGGCACTGGCCATGAACATGCCGCAGTTCGGCGTGGTGCATAGCTCGGAGAAAGATATGAAGGCTCTTCGAGCGTCCTCATTCAAGTTTAGTGTTTGAATTTCGCTTTCTATTTCGTCTCGAATTAGCTTGGCACTGGATATCTTTGACTCGAGCTGTATGGATTCATTGCTAAGTTCGCGGTATCGTACTCGTTGCTCTGCTATCAAATCGTCAAGACCAGACAGAGCTTCGCTCTTAACATTTTTAGTGTTTTTCAGCTCTTCCAGTCGTGTTTTGGAACGTTCTAGTTTTTTCTCTAGCGTATCAATTGTGCGGATAGGAGCTGTCAAGTCTTGCTGTAGACGTTCCAAAAGTTTTCGGCTCGAGACGATAGATGTATCGAGATAGTCAGCCTCTTTTTTTAGTTCTATACCAGTGCGTTTCTTGTCATATAAATTGAAAGGTGGGAGGCCTACCAACAATCTAACCATTTCGGAGTATTGGTCTTTGACGAAAGACTGACGTGCTGCGTAAAACTCCAAATATCCATGATCTTGATCTAAGTAAAAAAGCGGTATTAAGCTTGAAAAATATGGGAGGGTAGGTGTGCCGCTAGTGGTGATTAGTTTATTGGTTTTGATATTTATGAGGTTTAAAAAGAATCGCGAAAAATCCTCGTCATTATAAAAGCGATTGATGGTTTTCGAGCTTTCGTGGACAGTTAGGTCAAACTTTTCTCCGATGGAGCGCTGGAGAGTTATCTTTTTATCATTTATCGCGATTTGTAATATTGCTGACTTGCAATTTCTAGTGATGTCTGCACGAAATTTTACATCCATTCCCAAGCAGAATAGGGTGGACATTATGAGCGGTGTTTTTCCGCTTTCATTCTCTGCAAATAGTTGAGTTATATCACTGCCGAACTCAAGCAGGCCTGATCCCCAGCCATTAGGGCCATTGGCGACAATCTCTAAGGATTCGAATCTCATAGTTTTTCCTCTACTGCGCGTTCCTTGCAAATGTTCCTGTATTCCCGTTGGATGGTTAGGAGGAAAACGCAAAGCTCACCTTCCGACTCGATTGCTCCATCGACGATTTTTTTGCCAGTCGAGGTTGCCTCAAGTCTGGAAGTATTTTTATTTATGGTGATTAAATTAGTCGACTCTAAAAAGGTTAGGGCCTTCACCGTTCGGATTCGAAGGTTGGCCGACCAGCCTAGTTCTTGGCTCGAGCCGCTGAATGTTGCGAGACTATGTTCAAAGCATTGGCCTATGAGCTTGCCAATTTCATCGGCTTTAGGTTTCGATCTACCTTTGGCTAGGCTCAATATCGAAAGTGCAATAAGTGGCATATGGAACAAGCTTTCGTTCTGAAGTGCATCCCTTCGAGAGCGCGGAGCGCTTCGAGTAATGATCAAGGGGGCTTCAGTGGAGGCGATTTCTATAGCTTCAACGAGTTTCATGTTGCTTCGCCTCTTACCAGTTCCGAGAGGACTGCGCCAAAGGTCAGTTCAAGGGTTATGTCAGTTCGCATCAATTGGTTGCAAAGCTTGGTTTGTAGTGTAGTTACTTCGGTAGTGATTTCTGCTGTCTTAATGGCACCTAAAGCCAGTTTTCTAGCGCTTTCAACTACGAGCTCAATGGCTATGGTCATCAGGAAGTCTGGTATGTCATGGCGATACTTTCTGTGCCAAGCTTCCCATTGGCACTTATAGCCCGCAAACGCGTCAATGGTGTTGGAAGAGAATCCCGAGCGTTTCAAGGTTCGCTGAAGAATTGATGCCGACTTGATGGCTTTTTCATCACCGCCGTCTCGTAAAATCTCATAAGTTGATGTAGAGATGGAGAGCACATCCAAGACATCTTTCATGCCAATACTGGCCTTTCGATCTAACTCGGCTGCGGAAATATCTTTAATTAAGATTTCGGCGGATTTAGATTCAATTGTTGAAAGAAGTCGGACTATTATTTTTTGAACTTCGTCAGGCTTTAAGTGGACTTCGCTAAATTTATATATTTGATTGGACGCCATTGAGACGAAAAGATCGTCTTGCTCACTCAGAATCTGTTGCCTTGGTTCCAGGCAGAGGTGCGAAAGAAAATGAAGATGCACATCTTCGGATTCAAAGGCTAGGCTAGGTATCAGTTTTTGAGTTTCTGCTATCAATGTCTTTGTGTGCGCACCTACTGGGCGCTTTCCTCTTACTTCCTCGAGGATTTGCTCCACTTCGTCTTCAAAGTTAATGTTGGTTCGGATTTCTACCGAGTGACATGATTTTCCAAAATTCTTGATGTGGGGTAACAGCTTTCCAGCAAAGCTGTCGGGTAAATTGTGCTCCGTGTTACGGCGTTTTTTGATCCCGAAGATATCAAGTATCGTGTACTGGTCGTTAAGCTTCGTCTTGGTTTTAACTTGGACAAAGCGATATCGAGTTTCACCATCAATAACATATTTTACGACGTAGTCTTCATGGTAATCGCAATATATGCGCTCAATTTCGCTTTCTTCTAGGATCGCTAGGCTTTCGATTAGTGCCGCTCGGAACTGAGCACGAAATCGGTTTATCGTATCCCTGCCTGCCTGCTCCCGGAGGTCAACTTCATTTAGTTTCATGTCGTTTCATTGCTCCAGGTGAAACACATACTTGCTGCCAAGTTTGTTCTGAGTCAGAGATAGTTTTTTGCATGAATAGCGAGACATCGCCAGCAAATAAATAAGGCATGAGCCATGCTTTAGCTGCGAGAGTGGTATGTAAAGGCGCGAGTACCCACTATCTCTTTTCTGAGATCCGTGACCCATGCTAGTCGAACTGAAAGGTTGTAGACGAAGATCCATTCATATCTGTCCCTGATCACCCAACTTTTCCTTTGTCCCTGCTGCTGGCTGGCACATAGCCAGCTTAGCTTAACCTTTTCCAACCTAAGGGCGGAAGTCGAAACCTACTCTCTAGGCCTCAGGTTTCAGTGTTAATGATGGTTGATAGCGAGAAACCTTTCCACTCCTGTAAAAAGGTTTGAGGTTTTCGTTAGGCATCGCTATGCTTGGCCAGGAAAGGAGAGAAAAGGAGTAAGCTCATGAAGGTTTTGGTTGAGATTCGCGATGACCTGATGGCTGCTGTGCTGGGTCTCAGCAGTAGCTCGGGAAGCACTGCAGATGAGGTTCTTAACAACCTTCTAGCGGTTGCTTTGGATCAACCTGAGGCAGAGGCTGTTGATTTGGTGCACGCCGTTCAGGTGACCCTGAAAGCGGTGGAGAAGGTGCCTTTTGGAGACACCTTCCTCGTTGAGGATGTGATCCCAAATGACCTTTGGCATTTGATGACCACTGGTGACAGGAAGTCGTTTGGAAAGGCGTTTCGAAAGCAGGTCGACCTAGCTGGTCTAGCAGAATGGGTCTCACGTAACAGCGGCAATAAAGCCGTATACCGTCGTTCTCTCAAGTAAGGAAGTGCACAATGACAGACCTCGCGTTTGCTGATCGATTCCTTGATGCGGTAATTGATGGTCATCTGGGAAGCGGCCTGGTTATCACCCGCCAAGAACTGATTAGCTATTTCCCTGAAGATCCTGAGACGACCACTAGGTGCTTTCTGTCGAACTCGGAAATCTCCAGCGCTACACATAGCCCGACCTATCGCAAAATGACACTCCGCGTTAGCCCTGGGGTTTACCGTGTTCACCCTGAGGCTCTCCTGGAGCGCATGAAGCAGCGAGGAATTGCAGCGTAGTGAACGCGGGTCACTTGAGAGCAGAGTGGAGCGGATGACGTGATCAGGGATCACATATCATTGCCTGTTTCATGCTTTTGGGGTGGTGGTCAGTGGACACATCAAGTGGCACAGGTTTCGCCATTTACCGAGTGAACATGCCTGCGATGATTCGAGCGTCCAAGAGAGCATGGTGTGGCAACGGGGCTCCATCGTTGCAAGCGTCCAGATTTGTAGCGTCAGTGGGCCTGTTCAGCACGTTGTTAGGCCAGCGTCCGTCGACGTAGGCGAATTCGCAGAATAGCTCCCAATCGAATGCCGGTGCATCGGTCACAATCTCTAGCGTCTCCGTGAAGCCTTTGAGGAAGGTCAAGAGGGCGTCACGCGCGGCAAAAACGGGCATCGCGTAACTCCCATGCCAGAGCTGTGGGAGTACAATCTCGATTACGAAGTCACTGCAATCCTGATAACTCCATGTGTCGAGCAATTCGACGTAGAATTCGCTCCCGTCTTCAGCAACCAAGGCGAGCGAGATCAATTTCGCTTCCGACGAGAGCTGGGTGAACTCGCAATCAAGGTAGAGCTTCAAGGCAGTGACTCCTTTCGCATGAGTGGCAACCGCATCGACATTTCACAAGAGGCCCTTCTCTGGAAGGCGGCACTGGATCATTTCGGGCAATCTGCGCTGTACCAGATCGTCGTCGAACTGTGGCAAGGAGCAGGGCCTCCCGCAAGGCCAACGGTCGAACATCTCGATGAGCATGAGGTAGGCCTTGAGATGATTAATTTACTGAAAATTGCCCAGGTGGAAGTGGATGGTGTCGTGCCTTTCAGAGACGAATCCTCAAGCCGCGTAACGCTGTATAGCAGGCACGCTCAGCACCTGGTTGATGGCCTGCTGGAGAGGATGCCTGTCACTATGCTAACGCGGCAAATGCGGACGGCTCGCGTGTCAAATGACCTAGGCGTGTGAAGCGAGGCTGGAGCCAAGCGAAGCGGCGATGAACGGTCATTGCTAGGCGACGGAGATACGATCAGGATGGCGCTTCGCCATTATGAAAGGGATCTTCGTTATGCCGCCGTATCAGCATCAGTTCGTGTGCTTGGCCAGCTCAATCAAGCATGAGGGGCTCTGTATCGCGGGAAAAATCTGGGATGGGCAAAACCCTGGCTCTTGGATTCGGCCAGTCAGCAATCGCCCTAAAGACTCTATTTCTAACGCAGAGCGTACCTATGGTAACGGCCAACCGGCCCAGTTACTCGATCTGACAACAATATCGTTTTCCGCTGAGCAGCCTCATCCCTATCAGAATGAAAATCACATCATTCTCCATCCGCCCTTGTGGGCTTCGGAACGTCGTCTGGCCTTGGAAGAGATCGAGGCGCTTGAAGATCGCCCAGAGCAACTATGGGAGCTGGGCCACCGCAGCAGATGCGGTGTTAACGATCGCGTCCCCGAGGATCTGTTAACTGGCAGGCGACAGACGCTGTACCTTATTCGCCCCCAAAATATTTCTGTTACCGTATCAGCCGAAAGTGCTGAATGGAACAACCCTAAGCTGACCGCTCGCGCCTCGTTCACCTACAGCGGTAATCAGTACGCTCTGAGCATCACTGATGAGCGTGCTAAGGCATATTTTCTGCGGCAAGGGGTGGGTGTGTATCATCCCCCCCGCATTACCTATTTCACGGTGAGCCTGGGTGAGATTGATCCTCACACCAACTGTGCCTACAAGCTCGTAGCAGCAATTCTCTAAACGGATGCCCATGAAGATTCTGACTATCGGCTTCACCGAGAAGAAGGCTGAACGCTTCTTCTCTCTGATCAAGCTCTCAGGTGCCAAGCGTGTTGTGGACGTTCGGCTGAACAACGTCTCGCAGCTTTCCGGCTTCGCTAAGCGGGACGATCTGAGGTATTTCCTCACAGAGATCTGTGACGTCGATTACGTCCATCTGCCTGACCTGGCTCCTACCAAGGAGATCCTCTCGCCCTACCAGAAGAAGGACATCACCTGGCAGCAGTACGAGGAGAAGTTCATGAATCTGATGGCGAAGCGAAACATCGAGAAGCATGTGCGCCGCGACTTGATGGACGGAGGCTGCCTACTCTGCAGTGAGCATCAACCTCATCAATGCCATCGTCGCCTCGTGACCGAGTATCTAAAAGAGCACTGGAGCGACGAGCCGATCGACGTCAAGCATCTCGTATGAGTGATACCAAGACCATCCTCATCGCCTACCCGAAGGAATTCCTCTGCTTCTCTAAGCTGCAGAGGAAGGTGCAGTTCTACACCAGCCAATCCCATGAGGTGCGGCTGGTCGCGATGTCTGACCCCAACGGATATGTGAATGCCTATGCGGAAGAGCGGGGCATACCCTTCGAGCTGCTGGAAGATTTGAATGGCGCTGTCGAGAAATCAACTCACGCAATTCTATTTGAGGATCGCGAGTGCTTTGCCGAGTTGAGAGGTGCCTTGATCCTGGCAGGAATTCCTACCCGTGTTGTTCCCCTGCAGCTCACGCTGGTGGTAAACAAGGATCGAGGAGACGTCTACGACGTGTACATCGGTCGAGGCACTATCTGGGGAAACCCATACCAGATGGGCCAGGACGGTGACCGAGACGAGGTCATCCGGAAATTCGCCTATGACTTCGGTCGCGGCTTTCTGAAGGCATCAGAAAACCTCGAGCATAATCTGGGCATCATCCGCGGCAAGGTAATCGCGTGCCACTGCAAGCCCGCTGCATGCCACGGGGATGTCTTGGCTGCGCACCTGAATGCTCAAGATGATGGGCTCTAGCAAGCGCTGAAGGGTGTTGGTAGAACGTGGCCCAGGCGTCAACTGCTCGGGCCCCGCCTTCGATAGTCCAGCTAGACAGTCTGGCTCGATGACCTACTCAGTCTCACACGCTTCTGGTCTCTAGAGCCCAACTAGAGCTTAGCGCTAGAAGAGGTTCCCTCACGGCTGGGCCCCATTGCCAAGTAGTCCTTGTAGGCTGCAGTCGAAATACGCACACGGTGCGGAGAGAAGCTGCCTTCCTCAAGGCCTGCCTCCCGAGCCCATTGGGCACAGAGCCGCTGTAGACTATGAGGGCTCATGGGGAGCTGTGAGTTCCTACGAGATGGAAACAGAAAGTCACCTTCTACTAAACCTTGCGCTGTTGCATATTTCTCTATGATGAGCTGGCAGCTATGCGGAATAGTCGCAAGTGGGGTTCGTCCGGAGTCAATGTGTCTGGGGGGACTTGAAATTGATTGGCCGTACCTGGCACTCAGATATTCAAGAGCTCGTACCCCAGTCAACATGCAAGCCAGCAGTGCCTGATCTCTGAGATCTCCAGAAGAATGAACCACTTTTGCGACGGCCTGAATCTGTTCAGATGACATGGCGACGCGCTGACTCGAAGTTTGCTTAGGGCCGATGTGGTTGCTGGGCTCTGGCCGAAGATCCGACCGGTAGGCAGCCAACACGTTAAGTGGGAGACCTTGCACGACTTCTTCCAGCGTGCGCTCGTCCACCTCATTTCCCAGTCGCAAAAGAAGGGTCTTCCTGATGGACTGCTTCGCCAGATTCATTTCGGGCACCGCACGGTTACGGAGATGAACTGGCGGCGTGTTTTGAGCAGTCTTATTGAGCTCGTAGAACCCTTGGTAGCCAAAGCTAATCGCAAGAATTTCGTGCATTTGGGTAAGAGAAATCGACGTTTCTGCTGGTAAGCGCTTGAAAACCCATTTGGCTAGGCGCTTGAAACCATGCTTACGGTTGAGGTCTATCAAAAAGATTGGAATGCGCATGCAGTTCTCCGGTGCCAGGGTGTCGGCTGCCCACTGACTTCGTCGAAGTGCGTGCTAGAGGAGGGTAATGCAACCTGTGGATGTAGCCTTTGCGTGCCGACCGCTCGATGCAGGTACATCGGAAGCTGAAAGCTAGCACAGCACCATTTGAGGTGTCTACCATCGGGCTTTCCATGATGGAGTACATTTGTACTCTAGACGGTTTAAGCCGGAAACCTGAGCCCTATCGAGATTGTTCGCTGTGATTGGTGTCTTCTTACCAGGCGCATCCTCTGATTGAGCTGCCTAAGAGCGCTCACTTTCCATTGCAGGTAGGCTCACTAAAAGAGACTTCCCCCCGCATTGCGTGCCATCATTATGCTACTCTCCGCTGATGGCAGCGAATCGATCGCTGCCACTCGCTAGGGAGCGGGTGCTGGATGAGTAGTCAGGAACGACAGCTACAATTTCGCCAGACTGTAATGAAGTTTGAGCTTTATATAATATCGCTTTGGCTTCTGTTTGTGCTGATGATTGTAGTTAAGGTAGACATCCCAATTTGTTTTGGGGCGGATTGCCATTATGTGGGAACTCTGGCGCTTGTTCGAACTAATGTCCTGCCGTTAATTTCATTGGTTTTCATCGGGCTCGTGGCTCTTTGTTATTATCGGTTTAAATGCAGGATTCAGTCGAATGTAGGTCTGCCGGCTGTTGCAAGCAAAGTGGAGGATTTGAGCTATGAGCATCTCACTTTTCTTACAACCTATATCGTTCCTCTGATCTGCTTTAATTTAGACAATATTAGATACATCATTGCGCTATTTATCCTCTTGTTTGTTATTGGCCAAATTTACGTCAAGACAGATAAATTTTACGCGAATCCAACTTTGGCGATACTCGGATTCAGGCTTTACAAGCTTGAGGTGAATGGCGTCAGCAAAGTAATGATCACAACTCAGCGTATCAATGAGTTGGATAAGGTAGTGTTTACGACAATCGACGAAAAATTCGTATCTGGAAGGAAGGCATGAGCATAGATGCATTGCGACTGACCGCACAAACTCTGGCAAATGATCAGCAAACAGTGGGGATTATGTTCTTCATTTTGCGAGAGCAAAATGCGTTCGTTGCTCGAAAGGTGGAGCTGTCACGCGATGCTCAGCTGGCTTTGACTGCAGAGTTGAAGCTAGAACTTCAAGAGTTTTTTGAGACGGATTACGTCTTACGAGATCTCACAGCGATTGACCTACGCCAGGATGCAATCTTTCGGTACAACCTTCCAAACTATCCGTCTCAGCTGGAGGTGTTGAAAAGTACGCTTGATGCACCGGCTACCATTGCCGACTTCAATCATGCAAATGATTCAGTCACAAATTTGAAGGCGATAGTAGTGGTGTTGGGGAATGGGAATGAAAGCCTCGCAGTCTACAAGCATCACTATCCTACCAACACCTATCGTAGGAATGGCTTCAGTCTACTGCGTGCAGGCATAGCTCAGGATCGCTTTGAGAAGCTTGATCAGGATATTATCCGGATGGGGCATACCATCGATTTCATTTATAATGGAACTGATGTGTTTGTCACAAACTTTAAGGTTCTTGAGAAGTTTTTTGGCTTCAAGGAAGCAGTGAAGGCTGACGCCACTGTAAAGCTCGCGACGCTCACCGCTCGTAATATTATTCAAGATATTGCGGTGCTTGAGGAAAGGATAGCAACTCACGGGGATTTGACGTTCGCGAGGAAAGTGATCAGGGCGATCTCACACTCACGGGTTCTTGATACCGTCCCTAACGACCAGATAATCCAGTTCATCAAGCAGCATCACAGTCTAAGTAAGAAGATCAAAATCAATGCTCTTGATGCTCAGATTATACTGGATACAAAGGTTTCTCAGAACTTCTTTATGAAGCTGCTCAATGATGATTATCTGAAGTCCGAGTTGACAAAGTTTGAGTATGATGCTGATAGCAAGGATTTGGTAGAGGCTGGCCCGTGATTTAAGGGGTAAGTTTTAATGGGTAAAACATGCGACATTCATGAGCGAAAATATCAGGAGAAGGCTATTTCTGCGTGGTCGTAAGATTGGTCGCAGGTTCCTGATTATATCTCTGAGTGCAGCAATTTTAGTTGTTAAAGTGTAAGTGGTGCTTTTTCTACGAGCTTTGTAATTAAGAGGGATCTTTGTGAAATTGGAGACGCTAATTTATGAGGCTTTCGTCTCGTTTAGTAAAGCGCATACCGGTGAGGAGCCAGCTGCTTTTGGTATTGAGGCGGATAGTAAGGGGCGACAGCTGAGTATTAGTTCTGGTACTGAGAGTAAGATTAAGTTGGTCTCCTTGGCGCTTTTGAAGCTTAATTGGCCAGGCTGCATTAAGCTAGATCTGGCGGAGCATCAAAAACTAACAAAAAAAGCAATTCTTGAAGCTTACGTTCAGTGTTTGGATTTCGGAACTCTACCCGTTGCGGCTAGATACTTTTCACACCCCTATTTAAAAGGCTTGGTTAAATCCTTCGTGGTGGAGTTCGCGTCTTTTCTGCCCAAAAATTTCACATGTCATTTGCCGGCTGCATCCACAGGACTGGAGCGTAATGAACCGTATGTGATCGGGCCAGTAAAAATATATAGTCGTATGGATTGGATTGATTCTATTGATTATCCGTCGGGTGCGCTTGATTATGCAGGAGTGGACAATTCCGATTGGCGTGAAAACCTTAAGTCGGCTCTGGTTGATAAAGAAGTAAAATTAAAACCGTTGAGTGCATCGCTTTATGGGATTCTAATCAAGTCTAAGTGTGTCATTAGTGTGGCTACTGAAGGTTATGGTGAGGGTCTTTCTCAAAAACTTTCCACGATAATGGCGAGAACGGCGCTTGACTCCATATCTTTAATTTTTGGAAAATACAAGCTCTTTAGAAGTCTTATGCTTTACACTGAGAGAAGGCCTCCGATCTTGACGCATAGCCTAGTTGAGACAGATGGGTTTCTATGGCTTGCGGGCGCTAAGCTCTCTGATGAAGTAAGTCCGTTCCTTCCTTGTGTTGAAGATTTGAGTGATGCTAAGAAAAAATTTTTAGAAGCTGTTGGTAGAGTGCTGACAGGTCTAACGAGTCTGGATGACGGATGTCCGGGTCTTTGCCAGCGATGGTCAACCGCACTTGATTGGCACGGCGAAGCATGCCGAGAGGTTAGTGATCAGATAGCGATTGCAAAATTTGGGACTTGCCTAGATGTATTAAGTAGCGGAGGTGGGAAGACTTCAGTAATAGCAAATATGGTTTCAAATCTGACTAAGATACCTGTGGATGACAATGTTGTAAATATTGGAGAACCTCTTACGCTTTATAAGGCTATCTCTAAAATCTATGAGAATGGTAGATCTGAGATTTTGCATGGCAATAAAGTTGATAGGATGACTTCTTTTGAGTCGCTGAGGGAGATGGCGGAGCACTTTTCCAGAATTACACTCATCAGTGCTGCTCTAGCTTATCTCAACTATTCAGGAGCTGATTCGGATAAGGCATTCTGCGAGATGTGAATTTATTTTGCGGTTCTTTCGAATTTTCAGCACTGCCCATTTGGCCTTGAAAGCTGCTCACAATAGTCTCTCCCAGAACTGACCGCACGAAGCAAATTTCAACGTGCCTCAAAATGCTTACCTTGCTACGAGCATCCTCCAAACGCTTCGAGAAAATCGGTGAGCGGCAAAGTGCTACTTTTATGCGCTTTGCCGCCGCTGAGTTTTGCAAATATCTTGATGGCCTATTAAGGAAATATGGAATACAAGGTGGTGAAAGTAATCACAGCAAACGCCCGGCTTACCGGTATTGCTGATACCAAGCTGATCCTGGTGCTACCAGCGAGCACTGCATCCGAATTCCCGACAGCCGATTTCTTCGACCAGGCCAACTCCAGATACTGTTTGGTGAGGCCGGTGAACTTGAGAGCAGCGAAGGCGAGAGCCTGGAAGAAGTGCTGAGCAGCATCTTGTAGAAACTGACGAAGCCGATGCTCAGTCTAGGAATGCCAACTCGGTTTGCAACGAGTTTGGCATTACAGCTTCCCTTGCACCTCGACGGCTTCGACGACCAGCTCGGGCGCCGGCTTCCTGTGGGATGCTCACCGTAAATTTCAGACCTGTTAGACCTCCATTTCGCTGCAGGTCTGCAAGCTCTGCGCTCAGCTTCGAGATCAAGTCGTTTGCCGGCTCACCTGTATCTTCACTCAGTGTGAGAGTCATGAGTGTCAATGGGCTAAGCCCAAGGCGCTCACTCACCTGCTCGAGCTTGTCCAGGGTGATGCTCGATTTACCAAGCTCAAGCTTCGAAAGGTATGTGCGGCTGGTGGTGTCAGAGAAGTCTCTCTGGGTGATATTGCGCTTGCTGCGCAGTGCACGAAGCACGCTGGCGAAGGAGGCTTTGAGCGTCATGCTTCAGTCTCGGGGATTGGCTATCTCGGTAGAAGGCTACGTAGTGAGCATAAAGCCTATCACGGCTGGATAAAGTGGACGCCCTTGCGTATACCTTGATTGACGTCGCCATTGGCCTCCACTGGGCCGTTACTCGAGGACAAGAATGTGAATGTGGGCGAGTTGATCGAAGAGCTCCGCAAGTACGACCCTGACCTACCAGTTTTGATTCCGCGATCTGACTGCTCAGCACTGGAAGACGCCGTTGCGTGTTACCCAGACGTCGTGCGCGAAGGGCGGATCATGGGCTATGAGTCCCTGACCTGGTTCCAAGGGGAGCCCGATGACCCAGGTGCCGAAAAGCATCAAGTCGTCGTCATCGACTCCAGTCTGCCAATTCCAACGTGAGCGAAATGAAAGCCAATCTAGTGCTTCAGTGATCGCGTGTACCGAGCGCCCATACTGCATCGCCAGCGCTTCGTGATAGAGAGAAGCCTCCAGCGTTCTGGATGTGGTTTGCGATCTCGTAAGCACGCCAATCGGCCATCGCCTGGCCATCCATCGCCTGGCCATCCAGAACTCGAGGCTTCTTCTCCAGCAGCCAGGCGACTGCGTTCAAATATTGCCCATGAGAAAACATGACGATGTCACCGGCTGGATGCTGCTCAAGCCGATCCAAAAAAGCTGGCTCGGGCAACAAAATCATGGAATGACTCCGCGCCGGCGCCGTCGCGATAGGCGGGGTCGGACTTCAGCCAGTATGCATCTACCCAGCCCTTCCTCTGGGCCACAGTCGTATCGACACAGCGCTCGGGTGCAAGGTAGGTAAACTCTTCGACAGCCCATGTCTCAAACGGTGTCCCGGGGAAGGTCGTGGCAGTTGCCTGAGCGGTGGCCTGCGCTCGTGCGAAGGGAGATGCGACGATCAGGTCAGGTGCCACGGAAAATGATCCGGCGATCATCCGAGCTTGTTCCAGGCCCCAAGGCGTGAGAGGAATGCTTGCATGATCTCGACTGGCTTGCCCCGCGTTTGCTGCACTCTGGCCGTGCCGAATCAGCCGTACACGTTTCATCAGCTATCGTCCTTGTCATGGGGTTCTAACACTAGCCTGCTTCCTTGCATCTGAGGCAGCCAGAGCATCGTGTCGATCATTGAGTTTGAGGTGGGGCAGTGGACAGAGACCTGAGCAAATTGCTTCCTCCGGATCATCCCATGTACACGGATGCGGTTGAAGCTCTGAAGCGATACCACCAAGCACAATCGGAAGGGATATCAGGGCCAGAGCTGGAGCGTCTCAGGCTGATGGCTGAGCACCGGTTTCAAGCGGTTACTGATTACCAGCTTCAGGCATTGGGTGGCCCCGCTGAGAAAGGTCATTAGCCGGTGCAGGTGAGTGAGGTTCGGTGGGCAGTGGGGCGAAAGTCAGGGCAAGGCTCACCTTGTTGCGGATTTTCTAAGTCTCACAGCCTTTGCGATTCCCGGGCTTCAGAGGGAAGTACGTCCGATTTTTCGGATTTTTTTGCGGATTTAACCCGGCGACGAAATCAGCTAGTTCTCGGTGCCAAACAGACGACGGAGCAGCTCGCCTGTGGGTGTGCCAGCGTATCGCGTTTGCAGCTCCTCAAGCTTGGCAGAGCGGTACTCGCTGGATAGAAGGCTGAGTCCATGTAGCGCATTCATCAACTGCTGAGTAGCTGAGATCTCGTCAGCCATGTTCAGCCAGGCTGAACTGATCAGCTTCACCTTGTCTTCGGCTTCGCGGCTGGCGATCTGCGACTCAATAAGCTTGTTCGCATGCACCAAGGTTTTGAGTGAGGTCAGGGACTGCTCGAGCTCGTTTAGCCGTTCACCGAGGCGAGCGGCCTGGTCAAGATTGGCCGGCTCGCCATCGACATAGATGGTGTCTTCCTGCACCGAATAGATTGCCAAGGAACCCTCACCACCGCCGGTTACGTCCAAGGCAAGGACATTGCCCAGACGTAGGGCATTCGGAATCCATGTGTGCCCGATACAGACACGCCATGCCCCCCGCACACCACTTCGATGATGCTTTTTGATCCGCTCGCGGCCCCACAAGGCCACATCCTGAATCTGTGGGTTTGCGAGACTCAGGGTGAAATCATCCCAGGCCAATCCCACGGGCACGTCAGCGTGAACCACACCTACCACGCCTTGAGCTGTCTCCACCTCGATAGCCATCGGCAAGCTATCCAGCTTGTCGACGATCATGGGCTTGGATTCGTCATCAATCGTGAGCCACCAGCGCGCTCCATGAGCGGAGTAGGGTAGGTGAGGGCTAGCTCGATAGGCGTCGATGAGCATCTGCTCGTGATTGCCCTTCACCGTGAAGAACCACGGTTCGCCCAATAGTTTCAGTGCGTCGAGCATGCCTGGGCCACGGTCGATGAGATCTCCAACTGCAATCAGCCGGTCGACGGATTGGTCGAAACCGAGCGCCTTGAGGCCTCTATGGAGCTCTCGTGTTTTGAAGTGGATGTCACCAACAATGAAGTCACGGCCAGCCCGATTTTGAGGGAGTTTTAGCAAATGAGGCATACGCTACAGACGCTCCTGAGCCGGCCTGGAAGACTCGGATATTTTACCTTGTGCACGCAGGATCTCACCCATTAGCGCCCCTAGGTTTCGAGCGTCGTCGATCCCTCTATGGTACTGACCAGACCATTCGATGCCCCAGCCCTCAACTGCAAGCCGGAGAGCCAATGCACGGCAGCTTAGTATTTTCCAGTGCCATTTCTTAGCATTGGTGTGGCTAAGGTCGGCCAGCATCGGTTCGCAGCGATTCCGTACTGCATCCATTGCCAACTGCTTGGCATCGTAATCACCCCAGGAGCACCAAATCAGCCCTTCGGTCTTAAACGGACTCAGGTAGTCATCCAGCTTCTGGCGAACCTTGTCGTATGAATCTGCGCCGTCGACGTCGGCTTGATCAATCGTGGTCAGTCTCTTGCAAAAGTCGGTAAGAATCGGATTCAGCACTGGGCGCACGAAGCTGGTGTACTCGCTGACGATCTTGCAATCCCGATGCAGATCTAGAACTACAGCTCCGACTTCGATTGTCTCCATCTCGTGACGACTTACAGCAAGCTTGTGTTCCGGCTTTAGCTCATCGGTCAGGCCTGTAGGGTACTCGTCGCACGTGGCTTCGAGATCTACGCAAAGGAGATATCGGGTGCCTGCCAGCAGCTCGCGGAGTGCCTGGAGGTGCTGTGGTTTTTTGATCTGCATGTTCATCCTTCCCAGAAGCCTTCGTTCATTCGAAGCGGAGTCGAAGAGCTGAATGTGCTACTCGCTCGCAGGTATTCCTGTGCGCCGCCCTGCTAGGTATGAGTTCCTAGCGCGGAGTACAAATGTACTTCTGCCATGGAAATGCCTACTCATGGTGCTTCGAGCTGTCCGAGTGTCCCGATTTCACCGCTTGCTGTTCTGACTCCTCAGGCGCCTCTATCGTCGCTAATGGTTTGCCGTTCTTGGTCACAACAAACACGTGGCCTTTGGCAACAAGTGCAACGATTCGCCTCAGGCGCCTGCGGGCTTGGCTCATCGGGATGACGGTCACCATCTACGCAGCTCCTGGATTTCCGCTGCCAGCATGTCGTGGGCAGAGCGTGTGAACCCAGCGTCCGCTCACTTGCTGCCCCGGCGCGCCACACTGCTCGCACGTCTTCAGTGACAGCTCCTCAGCTACAGCCACGGCACCTTGGCAGTAAGCGTCGCCACCGTCGTAGAAAAAATGCAGCTCACCGAACTTCGATTTCACCTGGGCCACCACGACCTGCGGCACCTCTGGATGCCGATCCAGATGGGCTTGGAGCGTGTGGCACAGGGCATAGAGGATCTCGCGCCATCCGGGGCTGCAGTAGATGTCATCCACACCAGGATCAGAAAATAGTCGTGGATACCGAGCCCTGAATTGTTCGATCTCAAGCACGGGCACGGACGTTATGTTTTGGGTCATGTTCAAAGCTCGCACGAAGGACAATTCTTATCGGGGTTGTAATGTCGGGCAAGAAGCAAGCGGAGCGCGCAGCCAGGATGGCGAAGGCGTGAGGATGGAAGCCCAGCGGGCCGAGATCTGAAGGGGCTCGGTTTACGACAGCCGCTCCCCCGGGACACGCCACGAAATGGAACTGATGATCAGCCAGAATCATCCGCGAAGACTCTCTCCCAATCTCTCTCCGCAAGCTCAGCGCAAGCACTAGGCGCTCCGCCAAAACACCGGTTAGATACTCGATGCATTTCTGCCTCGTCCGTGTAGCTGATCTGAGCTCCATGCTCATCAACGAGCACACCATTGGCACCAATCAGCAGCGCATGACCAGCTACGACGTCGTGAGCTGAAACGGGGTAAAGCGATACTCCGCAGATCCCCTCCCCAGTTGCCACTCTGGCCAGTCTGTATGCAATGGAGGGCATCGGATGAAAACCACCAGGAGCACATAAATCTGCATTGGTTTGAGGTTTTTTATCAGCTGAGGTACTGACCATCACCAGGCTAGATTTGGAAAGCTGTTGAGTGGAAAGATCCAGGCGCACAGGTAATCCATTTCGGAGCAAATGATCCATACCCCTCGCCCAAGCGATGCAATCCGATTTTCCTTCCGGAGTGACCGGAGCGTGTACTACTCCAAGTACAGGCACCTTCGCCTCTAGCAAGCCAATCGACAGCGCTGATCCCTTCAGCCCTCTCAGGAAATCACTGGTTCCATCATTGGGATCGACGACCCAGCAGAAGCGATGACCGGAGAGCACATGGCCAGTTTCCTCGCCCCAAAAGTCGCAGGGCAAGATGTTCAAAAGCTCCGAGCGCAGCACCTGTTCTATTTCAGCATCGACATCTGCTTTGCTCCCTGAGCCGCGTCGACCGTCCGGTCGGACATATTCCTGCGCTAACAGAATCCCAGCACGCTCGACTGCGGTGATGACAAGGGGCAGGATCTGCTTCACATCCACTATTGTCATGTTCACTCCCGGCAACAGAAGGGAAGAGGCCGTTTCCCCCCTGATCATTCGGGCGCGCTGCTGCTCGGCGGGCGAGCTGCCTCGAGGCTGAGCGGAGCGCGCTTACTTGCCTGAAATGCTACGGCTTCTGAGGTGTGCTGATGGTGCTATGCCCACATGTCAGACACTCACCGGTTTCGATAGGGATTTCGACTCGATTAGGGCTAAGGTCGTTCCGACAATGCCCAATAGCGTGCTTCATGTAATAATTTGTTGTCTCAACTGGAATATGCCCTAATGCTTTCTGGACTCGAGAGATAACGCTGTCGTAGTTGTTGATGTATAGGGTCGTAAGCTCAAAAGCCTTACTTTGAATGGTTTTTTTGCATACTTCGGTGGGAGGTGGTGCGTCAAGTATCTTGTAAATTGCAAGATGCTTAAAGGGCCATTTTTCGATCTGATCATTCAGTGCCGCATAGTCGATATTCTGACCGGGGCACGTGTTGTTGAGCATAGCATCAATGACGCGAAGGCTTTGCGCTTTGATTTCTTCTAATGATACAAACTGGAGATCATCTTTATCGATGCTCTTACGGGCGTCATGAAGGTCTACGTAGCCAAGGCATCGGCTCATCAAATTTTGGGCAGCGGAAAGCTTAATTTTTTTGTTGCCTGGCCAGTCGCGTTGAAGACATCTAGCTAGCCGTAAAATACCTTTGCCCGACACGAAGTCAGCAGCGAACAGGGAAATTTGCATGGTCATCCTCCATGGTTCGAAGCGGTGCCGGCTGTCCGCAAGGACTTATGTCAGATGAACTGCGAAATGCAGGTGAATGACCTGTGAGTTATCTATGCGCGCCGACCGCTCGATCCAGGCTGACCGATTTGCCAATGCTAGCACGATGAAAGTGGGGGTTGTCCAGCACATATAAACGGTATGCAGAGAACATACTCAAAAGTTGCATCCGGGCTCGGATATGCTGCGACGTCGGGGGGGAGGTGGTTTAGGGATAAGCTGGTGGGCGTCGTAGGCGGAGGTGCGGTCATGCGGGGAGATGGACGCATGCAGGGCCGTGACTCGCAAAGAGCGGCCCGCTCTACGACAGAGGTTCGCCTTGGTGGTACGCTGCACTACTTGTACACGTATCATTGATGGCCTAGGGAAAATGAGATGAGTGAGGAAAAAGTCCGCGCCCGAGAATTAACAAGGCGTCAAGCGCTCTGGAAGCTCGCTTCACTTAAACCTGGCCATCCTGAAGCAGTTCCTTTGGTGGCGATTCTCGAACGCATTTCTATCGAGGAACATAACGACGCTGTATTTGAACCAGCACTGACGCTTGATATTGTTAGCCTCAGCGTGCCTACTCGACGCAGTTCCTCCGGCAAAGAAATAGTCCGTGAGTCTGACATTCAACAGCCTTGGCGTGAACGTTTTCTCCAAGCGAGCTCAGGATCAACTCGACTGGTGGAAGGGTTCTACGCCAATGACTGGAAGAATTTTTTGCTTGAGTGGGCTGCTGAGGTTCAGCATCTAGAAGCACACATTGCTGCGATATCCAACCGATCAAATGAATGATTTTTTTGGAATGCATGATGCCTGAAATTCGTGCTTCAAGCTGCCAAAATCTGTTGAACATGCCGAGCTCTACAGCTCTCGATCCCAGGCATCCATTGCTTCCTTGAGGTTTCCATACCAGTAAAGCTTGGACGTCTTCAGCGCAGTAGCGACTTGCTTACTTATGTTTGCGTCAAGCCAGGGTGGCAGGTTCTCGCTATCAACACTGAATAAGCTCGCAAACGCAACTGAATACAAGCCAGTGGTGAGGGACTGCAGGCATACATACTGCACTGAAGAACCGTCAGCTAATCGCCGCCAGCTTACATGTTGGATAGCATCTAGGCCGTCATGAAGATTGTGGTGGAAGTTTTCGAGTGGGCTAGCAATTGGTGCGGTTGTTACTTTGTGCTGTTTACTGACCAAGTGCTTCAGTTTTTCGCGGGAGGCTATGACGATATCGCGAATTTCTTCAGGGTCGATTGACATGCTGCGTTCGTTCACCGACAAAGTCTTGAGGTTGTTAATTGCCTCAATGAACTCTCGCTCCTGATCCTTCTCTCGCTGTGTCCGTTTGTCAGGGAAGAGCCACTGAGTGATTTGTCTTAAAAACATGAAGGAGCCCGTCAGCCATTTGCTGTCGGCAGGCTACCACCCGGTGGGCTCGGCAGCTATGAATTTCAGTGCAACAGGTGATGCGAGATGGCCGCCGTCGAAGAAAGGTGGGTGACCAAGGCAGAACTGTTTTGCCACCAGCAGGTCTGTATGCCATCTTGTTTGCCATCGTGATAGTCCTGCGAGCAAGTCTGGGAGGTCAGGCGCTTATGGACGATGGGTTTGTAAGAATCTACTAAGGGTGAATGGAATGGCTGGCAGCAGTTTTTTTGCTTTGTTGGATGATATCGCGGCTCTGCTAGATGATATCTCTTTGATGAGTAAGGTCGCGGCCAAGAAGTCGGCCAGCGTGCTGAGTGACGACTTAGCAGTCAATGCTGAGCAAGTTACAGGCGTCAAAGCAGATCGTGAGCTCCCTGTGGTCTGGGCTGTGTTCAAAGGATCACTCCTTAATAAGGCGATTTTGGTGCCTTGTGCGCTATTGCTTAGCGCGTTCCTCCCTTGGTCAGTGAAGTGGCTGCTAATGGCAGGAGGAGTATACCTTTGCTATGAAGGGTTCGAAGCTATTAAGGAGAAGCTATTTCAAAGTGGTCACGAGTCCGGTGCAAGCGAGGCCAAGTCTGCGCCTAAAACTAAGGAGGAGCTGGCAGCTTACGAAAGGCGTAAAGTTAAGGGGGCTATCCGGACGGACTTTATATTGAGCGCGGAAATTACAGTTATAACTTTGAATGTTGTGTCGTCTGCCCCTTTGCTACAACAGATTGTGACGCTGATTGTAATTTCATTGGCTATGACTGTTGGCGTGTATGGGCTGGTTGCGGGAATTGTCAGGTTGGATGACGCTGGTCTTGCTTTGCTCAATTCTAAATCTGACGGTGGCACCGGAGCGGTTTTGAGGAAAGTTGGCGGTGTATTGGTGGCGTCAGCCCCAGTTCTTATGAAGGCACTGTCGTGGATTGGGACTGTCGCGATGTTCCTTGTTGGCGGCACCTTTGTGGCAGAAGGTATTCACCCAATCGAGCACCTCATTGAAGCTACCACGAGCTCCTTTGAAGGATGGGCGCCTGTTGTGAAGATAGGAGCATATGGTGTGGTTGGGGCTTTAGCTGGGATGGTCGCTGCAGTTGCGATGCGGGCGCTTTCGTGGGGCGTGGAGACAGCCAAGAGAAATTGAATGTCACAGGCTGTCGTATAGCACCTTCGTCAATTTACAGAAAATCTCCCATTGCGGTGACCCTGACGGGGATTTCCCCACCGCCGTCGGGTGTTTTTTCTAGATGGAATGGGCTTGTGTTGTGCAGAATCAGGCGATGCACAAGCCTACATTGGGCAGCTAGGCCCAGTGAATCGCCGTATTGTGCAGGATAGGGGTAGTTAAAAAATCCTCAGCGCGGAAATCACCGTCATCACCTTGAACGTGGTGGCGGCCGCGCCGCTGATGCAGCAGATCGTCACCCTGATCGTCATTTCCATCGCCATGACGGCCGGCGTCTATGGTGCGGTCGCCGGCATCGTCAGAATGGACGATGTGGGCTTCAAGCTGCTCAAGACCAAAGGCACCGTGCTGAAGAAGATCGGCGGCGCGCTGGTGGCCTCGGCGCCGGTGCTGATGAAGGCGCTGTCGTGGATCGGCACGGTGGCGATGTTCTTGGTCGGCGGCACCTTCGTGGCCGAAGGCATCCAGCCGATCGAGCATTTCCTGGAGACGCTGGTGGGCGATCTGGGTGGCTGGGCGGTGGTGGCGAAGATGTTCGCCTATGGCGTGATCGGTGCCATCGCCGGGATGCTCGCCGCCGTGGTGGTGGGCGGTGTCGGCAAGGTCGTGGGCACGGTCCGCAAGGAAGAACCGGCCAAGTGAGGCTCGAGCCTCGCGCACAGGCCTGAGCAGGTTCGACCGCCCCATGGGCGGGCAACTGAAGCGCGGCGCGAGCGGGTCTGACCCGCCCAGCGTTGTGATCACAGTACCGAGCCAAGCTCGGCCAGGCAGGCCCGGCCAGGCAGGCCCGGACCGTCTGCACAGGCCCGATGAGCCTCGACCGACCTGCAGGCGGCCAACCGAGGCGCGGTACAAGCGGGTCAGGCCCGCCGGTCACGGTATTGAGCGTGTGCGCTTGCCCACGGAGCGAACTCCGATCGGGCGCCTGCCCGCCCTCAGAAGTGCACTTTCACCAACAAGCTGGCGGTGTTCTGGTCGGTGGTGAAGCCGTCCGAATCCTTGATGCCGTACTTGTTCTTCCAGTAGTCGTACTCCACGCCCACATACAGCTGCTTCTCGCCGAGCTTGAGCGCTTTGCCCAGGTCGTACTTGATCTGCGGGTTGAAGTGCAGGTTGGCATGGTAGGTGCCGCGGCGGTTCTCGTCGTTGTCCACCACCCAGTCCATGTAACCGTCGATCAGCAGGTTGGACGAGCCCAGCGGCAAGGTGTAGGCCCACACCGGGGTGATCTGCCAGACGTCGTCGCCCGGCCGGCTGCCATCGGTGGTGCGCTGGTAGAAGTTCACCTGGAAGTAGTCGAAGCCCGGCACCGCCAGGTCGAAACCCGGGCCGATCAGGTACGACTCGCTGTCGCCCTCGCCGAACTCGTAGGTCATGGCCAGCAGCACGTCCTTGACCGGGCCGAACGACAGGTCCTGGTCGAAGATCTTGCCGAACGACAGGCGCGGGGTGAATTCGCCGTAGTAGGTGTTGGGCCCGACGTTGGCGTCCTTCTTGCCCTGGTAGAAGATGCGGTCGATGAAGAAGAAGTTGTCGCCGTATTTCCAGCCGTCGGCGTGCTCGAAGGTGAAGGTCTGCTGGGTGTCGGGGTTGACCTTGAAGTTCTTGCCCCACAGGTAGGTGAGGCTGTTGCTCTGCCACTGCAGCAGGTCACCGGCGACGCTGGCGCCGCAGGTCAGCAAGCCGCCGGCAAGGATCAGGCTGTTGAGGGTACGCATGGTGGATGTCGCTCCTGTTGGGTCGTGTAGCGGCGCTCGGCTGGCGCCGTTTCTTGTCTTTCAAGTCAACTCGCAGCCACGGGCCGCACTTCATCGCACACGGCGCGGCATCGGGTCGGGATGGCGCGTCGCCCGCTGCTCGGTGCCGTTCGGGCACGGATGAAGAGGGGGCTCAAGGTGCGGTCGCAGGCGTCGCTCCGTCGTGCCGCTACGCTAGGCAACCGGTGAGCGAGGCGGACGAAATCCGTACCGTCCTGTTCGAGGGGCGCGCAGATTACTGGCTTGCGCGTGGACCCTCAAGCGCGCCGTCCTGGCACGCGAAAGCGAACGACTGATCGTTCGGTCAGGTTGTTGCGGCCGGCCTGGCGCCTAGCCGGCCGCGCCAGGCCAGCCGCAACCCTGGCTTCAGGGGTGGTGGCAGGCCTCGCGCTGCGCGCTGCGGCCGGCGCCGCCGAGGATGTTGAACAACACGTTCAGCAACAGCGCGCTGAGCGTGGCCATGGCGATGCCACTGTGGGTGATGGGCGCCATCCAGGCCGGCAGTTGCGCGAAGAAGTCGGGGCGCACCACCGGAATCAACCCAAAACCGATGCTCACCGCCACCAACAGCTGATTGCGCCGATCGGCGATGTCGGCCTCTTGCAGGATTTTGATACCGGTGGCGGTGACCATGCCGAACATGGCGATCGACGCGCCGCCCAGCACCGCCGGCGGAATCGAGGCGATCAGGTAGGCGGCCTTGGGCAGCAGGCTGAGACCGATCAACAGCGCCCCGGCCATCACCGTGACGTAACGGCAGCGCACGCCGGTCATCTGCACCAGGCCGATGTTCTGCGCGAACGAGGAGTGGGTGAAGGTGTTGAACAGCCCGGCCACCAGCGAGGCGCCGGCATCGCACAACAGGCCGCGGCGCAGCATGCCGGGCGTGACCTCGCGGTCGGTGACCTGGCCCAGTGCCAGGAACATGCCGGTGGACTCGACGAAGATGATCACCACCACCAGGCACATCGACAGGATCGGCGCGAGGCTGAAGGTCGGCAGGCCGAAGTGCAGCGGCGTCACCATCTGCAGCCACGGCGCCTGCGCCAACCCGGACAGGTCGACCATGCCCAGGCTGCCGGCCAGCACATAACCCAGGCCCATGCCCACCAGCACCGAAACGTTGACCCAGAAGCCGCGCATGAAACGGTGGATCAGCAGGATGATCGCCAGCACCAGGCCGGCCACCATCAGGTACAGCGGCGAGCCGAAGGTCTCGGCCTGCTGGCCGCCACCGGCCCAGTTCACCGCCACCGGGAACAGCGACAGGCCGATGGAGGTGATGACCGTGCCGGTGACCAGTGGCGGGAAGAAGCGCACCACCTTGGACATGAAGGGTGCGATCAGCAGGCCGAACGCGCCGGCGGCAATCGTCGCGCCGAAGATGCCCTGCAAGCCGACGCCGGGCATGCCGGCCATGGCCACCATGCTGCCGACCGCGGCGAAACTGGCGCCCATCATCACCGGCATGCGGATGCCGACCGCACCGATGCCCAGCGACTGCACGATCGTGGCGACACCGGCGACCAGCAGGTCGGCGTTGATCAGAAAGGCGACGTCTTCGCGGGACAGCCCAGCCGCCTGGCCGACGATCAGTGGCACGGCAATCGCGCCGCCATACATCAGCAGCACATGTTGCAGGCCGACCAGAAACAGCTGGAAGGCGGGCAGGGGTTGACGGGGCGGCGCCGGGGGGACGGCGGCCTTGTGGGACGTGGACATGCAGCACCTCGAGTCTTGTTTTTATTCTCGGATCCAAGCGGCAGACGGCGGGCGGCCAGCTTCGTCAGAAGGCTGTACGCGCGAGCCTGCGGCTCGATGCTTGCTTGTTGCAGGCGGCTGGCAAACCGCGGACGGTGCGCGGGGGCCGCAACCTCCGGACAGTGGCTCGGAGGCTGCGACCCCAGCGCAGGGCTCGGTGCTTGCGTGTCGCTCGGACTTACGGTTCAGGTGTGACGGGTGCCGTTCACTCGACCGGCGCGCCCTTGGCGATCCAGTCGCCGACCAGCTTGCGTTCTTCGGCGGTCATCTGCGTGATGTTGCCCAGCGGCATGATCTGGCTGGCCACGGCCTGGGCCTGGATGCGTGCGGCCTGGGCGTGCATCTGCTGCGGCGTGTCGAACAGCACGCCACCGGGGGCGGTGCTGAACAGCGGGCTGGTGGGCGTGGCCGAGTGGCACACGGTGCAGCGCTGATGGATCACGTCATGCACCTGGGCGACGCTGCCGCTGGTGCCCGGTGCCGTCTCGGCGGGCGCCTGGGCAGGTGCGGCCGCAGCCAGTTTGGCCTGCTCGGCCTCGTCGGCGCGACGCTCGGCGGCCGTCTTGCCACCGACGGCGGTGGCCGGCAGCGGTTGGTAGCGCACGGCCTGCTCTGCGGCGGTCGGCGCCGGCTTGGGGGCGGTGACGTAGGCCAGGCAGATCATCGCCAGGGCGCCGGCGGGCAAGGTCCAGGCGTACTTGTGGCTGTCGTGGCGGGTGTTGAAGTAGTGACGGATCAACACGGCGGCCACGGCGATGCCGGCCAGGATCAGCCAGTTGTACTGGCTGCCGTAGGTGCTCGGGAAGTGGTTGCTGATCATGATGAACAGCACCGGCAGGGTGAAGTAGTTGTTGTGCCGCGAGCGCAGCAGACCCTTGGCCGGCAGCAGCGGGTCGGGGGTGCGGTTCTGCTCGATGGCGGCGACCAGCTGGCGTTGCGCCGGCATGATGATGCGGAACACGTTGCCGACCATGATGGTGCCCATGATCGCGCCGGTGTGCAGGTACGCGCCACGGCCGCTGAACACCAGGCTGAAGCCCCAGCAGGCGGCGATGATCAGCACGAACAGCACACCGCCGAGCAGCATCGGGCGCTTGCCCAGCGGCGAATCGCAGAGCAGGTCGTAGATGAACCAGCCGGCGATCAGCGAACCCACGCCGATGGCCACGCCCTCGGGGCCCGACAGCGTGCTGCCGGGGGCCAGCAAGTACAACGTCGGGTTCCAGTAGAACACCACGCAGAGCAGGGCGATGCCCGACATCCAGGTGAAATAGGCCTCCCATTTGAACCAGTGCAGGTTGTCCGGCATCTTCGGCGGGGCCAGCTTGTACTTCTCCAGGTGGTAGATGCCGCCACCATGGATCGCCCACAGGTCGCCCGACAGCCCCTCGCGGGGCGTGCGCCGATCCAGGTTGTTTTCCAGCCAGACGAAATAGAACGACGCGCCGATCCAGGCGACACCCGTGATCATGTGAACCCAGCGCACGCTCAGGTTCAGCCACTCGTGAAGGTGTGCTTCCACAGTATGTACCTCATGCCGGTCACCAGGACGATGACCGACCCTTTCTTATTGGTTGGGACTGAGGACCATCAATTGCTCCTCGGTGAAGTAATGCTCATCGCAGTTGTGGCCTACACCACTGCGATCAACCACCAGGAAGTCATCCCGCTTTTCGATCGTCAGCACCGGGTGGTGCCAGACGCCGCGATGGTAATTGATGCCCTGCCTGCCGTTGGTGCGGAAGGCGCGGACCAGACCCGATACAGGTTCATCGCCAAGGGGCGCGACCACGATCAGAAAGGGGTTGCCGAGCAGCGGAATGAAAGCCTGGCTGCCCCGCGGATGGCGTTCGAGCATGCGGATCGTCAGCGGCATTTCCAGCGCCTCGGCGCTGAAGATGCTGATGATCGCCTTGTCGCCCAGTTCGGCGGTGTCGACGGTGGCGAGCTGGTGGTAGCGCCTGGTCGAGCCGTTGTTGATCATGAAGTGGTCGCGGCCATCGGTTTCGATCACGTCACCGAAAGGGGCGAAGGCTTCTTGGGTCAGGGGCTCGATCGTCAGGGTGCGCATGCTTGTGTTCTCTTTGTCTTGTGATTGTCGTAAGGCCAGGGCATTGGCCTGCGGCCGGGGCGGACGCTTCACGCACCGGGCCGCAGGGTGTTTCACGGTGTCGAACGTTCGGCTTACAGCTGCGACAGGCGCAGCAGGGCGATGCGGTTGATCTGCACCAGCGCTTGCTGGAACTCGGTGTCGGGATCGTTGTGCAGGCGCGTTTCGAAGGCGGCGAGGATCTGGTGCCGGTCGCTGCCCCTGACGGCCATGATGAACGGAAACCGGAAGCGCGCCTTGTAGGCCTCGTTGAGCGCGGTGAAGCGCGCAAACTCTTCGGGCGTGCACTGATGAATGCCCGCACCGGCCTGCTCGGCGGTGCTGGAGGCGGTCAGCTCGCCTTGCACGGCCGCTTTGCCGGCCAGATCCGGGTGGGCGTTGATCAGCGCCAGCTGTTCGGCGTGGCTGGCGCCGAGCAGCACGTCGCTCATGCGTTGGTGCAGCGTCTCGACATCGTCGAGCTCGGCCACCCGGCCCTGGTCGAAGGCACGCTGCGCCACCCACGGCGAATGCTCGTAGATGTCGGCGAAGGTGGCGATGAACGCCTCGCGGTCCAGAGACGACGGGGTGAGGGTCTTGAAGGCGGTCATCAGGCTTGCCCTTCTTTCACGTATGGATGAGTGGCGTGCCAATGGCGGGCGATGTCGACGCGACGGGCGAACCATACCTGTTCATGGCTCTTGGCGTATTCGACGAAGCGCTTGAGTGCGGCGATGCGCGCCGGGCGGCCGACCAGGCGGCAATGCAGGCCGATGGAGAGCATCTTCGGCGCCTCGGCGCCTTCGGCGTAGAGCACGTCGAAGGCGTCCTTGAGGTACTGGTAGAACTGCTCGCCGCAGTTGAAGCCCTGCACCTGGGTGAAGCGCATGTCGTTGGTGTCCAGGGTGTAGGGGATCACCAGGTGCGGCTTGTCGGTGGGGTTGTTGCGTTCCCAGTAGGGCAGGTCGTCGTCGTAGGTGTCGCTGTCGTAGAGGAAACCGCCTTCCTCCATCACCAGGCGGCGAGTGTTGGGGCTGGTGCGGCCGGTGTACCAGCCCAGCGGGCGCTCGCCGCTCAGCTCGGTGAGGATGCGGATGGCTTCGAGCATGTGCTCGCGTTCCTGGGCCTCGTCCATGTTCTGGTAGTCGATCCAGCGATAGCCGTGGCTGCAGATCTCGTGGCCGGCCTGCACCATGGCGCGGATCACGTCCGGATGGCGCTGGGCGGCCATGGCCACGGCAAACACGGTCAGCGGCACGCCGGTGTCTTGGAACAGCTTGAGCAGGCGCCATACGCCGGCGCGGCTGCCGTATTCGTAGAGCGATTCCATGCTCTGGTTGCGCTGACCCTGGATCGGCTGGGCAGCGACCATCTCCGAGAGAAAGGATTCGGACTCCTTGTCACCATGCAGGATGTTGCGCTCGCCGCCTTCCTCGTAGTTGAGGACGAACGACAGCGCGATACGGGCGTTGCCCGGCCAGTGCGGGTGAGGAGGGTTGTTGCCGTAGCCGATCAGGTCGCGGGGGTAGTCAGCGCTCACTGCAGTCTTCCTTCTTGTTCGTTCAGTGCAGGAGATGGGCGAACCCGCGTCGGGATGTCGCACCATCGGATGGCCTGATTGTATACAAGTTTTGAAATCCTTTGTAATCCCGTTTTTTCCCGGCATCGGCCCGGCAGAGGCGTTGGGGCAGGCGGCATAAAGTTGCCTGATTGGTCAGGTATTGTCTAGGGGCGCAGCGTATTTATTGTGTCCGGCGGAAGATCCTGTATGACGGCTGATGTCGAGAATCGGATAAAAAATTGTGTACAATCCTCCAGCCGGCTGCCTTAATGGCTCCCGCAGACAGCGTCGCGCACCGTTCAAACCGAGGCCGACCTGATCCCTCCCAAACCATTCGACAAGAGGCGCTACGCCGATGGGACGCTTGACCACACACGTACTGGACGCTGCGCACGGTTGCCCGGGCAGCGCCATCACCCTGGAGCTGTACCGTGTCGAAGGCCAACGCCTGGAGCTGGTGCGCAGCGCTGTGACCAACGGCGACGGCCGCGTCGACATGCCTCTGCTCGAAGGCGACGATTACCGTACCGGCGTCTACCAGTTGCAGTTCGCTGCCGGTGCCTACTACCGCGCGCGCGGCACACCCCTGCCCGAACAGGCGTTTCTCGACGTGGTGGTGCTGCGCTTCGGCATCGATGCCGCGCAGGATCACTACCACGTGCCGCTGTTGATTTCGCCTTACAGCTATTCGACCTATCGTGGCAGCTAGAACCCGCACGATCGTTCTTCGTAGGTACTTGCCCGCGCACACTGCGGGCTTTTTTATGTCTGCCGGCTGGCCCGTCAAACGCGCACTGCGCCAGATGCACACAAGGTCCGCTGCCCAAGCCATAATTCCCCCTTAATCCAGCCCCTGTGCAATGCCACCCCCTTCACCGGAATACCCGCCATGCACGTACTGCTCTGCGAGGACGACGACCTGATCGCCAGCGGCATCTGCGCCGGCCTCACCGCCCAGGGCCTGACCGTCGACCGTGTCGCCACCGCCACCGCCGCGCAGCACATGCTGCGCACCGCGCGGTTCGACGTGATGATCCTCGACCTGGGCCTGCCCGACGAAGACGGTCTGGGCCTGCTGCGCCGCCTGCGCCAGCAGGGCCAAGCCCTGCCGGTGCTGGTGCTGACCGCCCGCGACGCCGTCACCGATCGCGTCGACGGCCTGCACGCCGGCGCCGACGACTACCTGCTCAAACCTTTCGACCTGCGCGAGCTGGCCGCGCGCCTGCACACCCTGTTGCGCCGCGTCGCCGGCCGCGCGGTGAACCTCATCGAGCACGGCGCGCTGCGCTACGACCCAAGCAGTTGCGAAGCCTTCCTGCACGGCGAGCCGGTCGATCTGTCGCGCCGCGAGCAGGCCCTGCTGCAGGCATTGCTGCACAACCCCGGGCGGGTGCTGTCGAGCGAGCACCTCAAGGATTGCGTCTACGGTTTCAACGACGAGGTCGAGAGCAATGCCCTGAACGTGCACATCCACCACCTGCGGCGCAAGCTCGGCAGCGGCATCGTCGAAACCGTGCGCGGCCTGGGTTACCGCCTGGGGCCAGCCGCATGAGCCTGCGTCTGCGGCTGTCCCTGGGGCTGGGCAGTGTGTTCGTGCTGATCTGGGCGCTGGCTGCGGCCTGGATGCTGTGCGACCTGCGCCAACAGATGATGTTCTCCCTCGACCAGCGCCTGGTCGCCTCGGCGCGCATGGTCGCCGGGCTGATCGACCAGTTGCCGCAGCCGCTCGGGGTCAAGGGCGAGGAGGCGCACATCGCCGCCGACCAGCTCAGCGTGCCCGATGGCATGGCCTGCCAGGTCACCTCCCTGCGCGGCGAGATCCTGGCCAGCAACCACCAGCACGACACCAGCCTCGACGAGCGCGGCACCGGCTTCCACGACCAGACCATCGACGGCGCCGCCTGGCGCAGCTTCACCTACAGCCACGGCGACGTGCGCATCACCACCGCCGACCGCCGCCAGGAACGCGAGGCGCTGAACCGTTCGGTGCTGCTGGTGGCCTCGGCGCCGGTGCTGATGGCCCTGCTCGGCAGCCTGGGACTGTTGTGGATCGGCCTGGGTAAGGGCCTGGCGCCGCTCAACCGCATGCGCGACGCCTTGCGCCAGCGCCGTGCCGACAGTGTCGAGCCGTTGCAGGTCGAGGGTTTGCCCCGCGAGCTGCAACCGCTGCTCGAGACCCAGAACCAGCTGTTCCGCCGCATCGCCCAGACCCTGGAGCGCGAACGGCGCCTGACCGACGACGCCGCCCACGAACTGCGCAGCCCGTTGACCGTCATCAAGACCCACCTGCAAGTAGCGCGCATGACCGACGGCGCGGTACGCGAACAGGCCTTGGAACACGCCGAACAAGGCGCCGACCGCCTGCACCGGACGCTGGAGCAATTGCTGATGCTGGCGCGCGTGGAGGGCAGCCTGTCGTTCGACGACGGCGTGCAGTGCAGCGCCGAGCAGGTGGCCCGCCAGGCCATGCACGATGTCGGTCCGGACCAGCAGCGCATCCACCTGCGCCTGCCCGACGACGCGGCGCGCACCTACCTGGGCCTGCCCGCCCCCCTGGCCGTCACCGCGTTGCGCAACCTGCTCGACAATGCCTTGCGCCATGGCGGCGCGCAGGCACCCGTGGAGCTGGACGTGCGCATGATCGACGACCAGATCGGCTTCGTGGTCCGCGACCATGGCCCGGGCATCGCCGTCGACGACCTCCAGCGCCTGACCGAACGCTTCTGGCGGCACAGCCACAGCAACGGTTGCGGTCTGGGCCTGGCCATCGTCGAGGCGATCGTCCAGCGCTGCGCCGGGCGCTTGCGCTTCGACAGTCGCGAAGACGGCTTGCGCGTCTCCTTGCAGTTGCCCGCGCGTAGCCTCTGAGCGAGCGGCGGCTGCGAAAATCCACGCCCAGGCGCTAAATCCGCCCGGCGTCTAAGCGTTCTCCAAGCATTGCCCCGCACATATCCGGTTACAGGGCTGGGCGGGAATCGAACCCATGCTTGTGAGGGCCTTGCCATGTCCACCGCTTCGAGCCTTGCCCATGTCCTGCCGGCCAGTGCGCCCCAGGCCTTGTACGAATTCACCGACTCGCCCCTGCTGCTGCGCCAGCAACAGCAGGAGTCCAACGCCCGCAGTTATCCACGGCGTATTCCGCTGGCGCTCAAGCGCGCCCGGGGCATCCATGTCGAGGACGTCGAAGGCCGCCAGTTCATCGACTGCCTGGCCGGCGCCGGCACCTTGGCCCTGGGCCACAACCACCCGGTGGTGATCGAGGCGATCCAGCGTGTGCTGAGCGACGAGCTGCCGCTGCACACCCTCGACCTCACCACACCGGTCAAGGACCGCTTCGTCCAGGACCTGTTCGGCCTGTTGCCCGAAGGCCTGCGCCGCGAAGCGAAGATCCAGTTCTGCGGTCCTACCGGCACCGACGCGGTGGAGGCTGCGCTGAAGCTGGTGCGCATCGCCACGGGCCGCAGCACCGTGCTGGCCTTCCAGGGTGCCTACCATGGCATGTCGCAAGGCGCCTTGAGCCTGATGGGCAGCCTGGGCCCGAAAAAAGCCCTGGGCGCGCTGCTCAATAACAACGTGCAGTTCCTGCCGTACCCCTACGACTACCGCTGCCCGTTCGGCCTGGGCGGCGAGGCCGGCGTGCGCGCCAACCTGCATTACCTGGACACCCTGTTCAGCGACCCGGAGGCCGGCGTGCAACTGCCCGCGGCGGTAATCGTCGAGGTGGTGCAGGGCGAGGGCGGCATGATCCCGGCCGATGTCGAATGGCTGCGGGGCTTGCGCCGCATCACCGCGCAGCATGGCGTGGCGCTGATCGTCGACGAGATCCAGAGCGGTTTCGCCCGCACCGGCAAGATGTTCGCCTTCGAGCATGCCGGCATCGTGCCCGACGTGGTGACCCTGTCCAAGGCCATCGGCGGCAGCCTGCCGCTGGCGGTGGTGGTGTACCGCGAGTGGCTCGACCAGTGGAGCCCGGGCGCCCATGCCGGCACCTTCCGCGGCAATCAGATGGCCATGGCGGCAGGGTCCGCAGTGATGAACTACCTAGTCGAGCACGACCTCGCCGCCCATGCCGAAGCCATGGGCCAGCGCCTCTGCGGCCACCTGCGCCAGTTGCAGCGCGACTGCCCGCAGCTGGGCGACATCCGCGGTCGCGGTCTGATGCTCGGTGTGGAACTGGTCGACCCGCAGGGCACACCCGACGCCCAGGGTCATCCGCCGGTGTGCCGCACGCTGGCGCCGAAGGTGCAACGCGAATGCCTGCGCCGCGGCCTGATCGTCGAACTGGGCGGGCGCCATGGCGCGGTGGTGCGCTTCCTGCCGCCGCTGATCATCACCGCCGAGCAAGTCGACGAAGTGGCCGAGCGCTTCGCCCAGGCGGTGCACGCCGCGCTGGCGGTTTGAAACTTTTTGACGAGGCCAGCCGCCAGGCCGGCCTCATCGTGCTACAGGCTCGGCCCGCAGCCGATCAGGCTGGCGTGGCCTGTCAATCCAGTACCCGCCCGGCACGCCAGTAGCCCATCAAGCTCAGGCACCCACGGTCCAAGCCCCGTTCTTTGATCAGAAAGCGCCGAATGTCCATCACCGTGGCCGACTCCCCGGCCACCCACGCGTGGAAAACGCCACTGTTGGCGCTGCCTCGTTCCCAGAGAATCTCGCGATCGACGTCGAGGTCCTCCAGCTCGCCTTCGCCAACGTCCTGCGTCGAGGGCAACCAGGCCTGCTCGCGCACCGCCTGGCGCATGGCCTCGCCCTGGGCGCACGCCAGGGTATCGCGTGCCAGCCAGTGCAACCGCGCGTTGGCCGGCAGTCGCAGTGGCAGGCAATCCTCGGCCAACGGTACTTCGAGGAAGGCTTCGATCCGGGCCGAGCTGGTTCGATCGGCCAACTGTTCGAGAATGCCCGCAATGGCCGGCAGTGCGGTTTCGTCGCCCACCAGCAGCAGATGTCGTACGCCCTGCGGCGGCTTCCATTCGTAACCGCCCGGATCGCCGACGAAGGCCAGGTTCGGTGCGATCATCTGCAGGCAGTCGCCGGGGCGGGCCTGGGTCGCCCAGGCCGAGGCCGGACCGTTGACGCCATGCAGGACGAAATCCACTGCCACCTCCAGGGCACCGCGATCCAGCGAACGGAGGGTGTAGGTGCGCATCGGCGGTTGCTGCACAGACGGCAGCCGGCGCCGGGCTTCGTTCCAGTGCAGGCTCGGGTCGAGGGTCGGCAGCGAACCGTCGGCGGCGGGAAACAGCAGCTTGACCCGTTGATCGGGCGCAAGGGTGTTCATCTGCGCGACGTCGGCGCCGGTGAACACCAGGCGTAGCAGGGAAGGGCTGAGGGCGATGCGGCGCTTGAGGGTCAGGTCGAAGGCGCGATAGGCGCTGGGCGGCTGCGCGGGTGCCGTGGACATGGCAGAGCTCCTGTGGGGCGAAGGTAGGTGGGCGCACGGCCGACGTGCCTGTGCATTCGGCATACGCCGCAACCTGCCCTCGGGCCGGTCGTGCGGCGTATGGCCGTTGCCGGGACGAAGGCCTACGCGGCCTGGCGCTGCGCCTACAACGTGTTCAGCCAGTCGGCGATTTGGCTGTAGAGGGCGTCGATCCGCCCGGTGATGCCGGACATGCGCAGGAAGTCGTGGGTCAGGCCGTGCTCGGTCAGGAGGGTCACCGGCGTGCCGCTGGCCCGCAGATGTTCGGCATAGGCCAGCCCCTCGTCGTACAGCGGGTCGTACTCGGCCAGGCTCAGGTAGGCCGGTGCCAGCGCCGGCAGGGCTTGGGCCAGCAGCGGCGAGGCGCGCCAGTCACGGCGCAGTTCGGGGTGGGGAAAGTAGTGTTGGTAGAACCATTCCAGGGTGTCGCTTTCCAGCAGGTAACCCTCGCCGAAGCGCGCATGCGAAGGACGGGTCCGTGAGGCATCCGTCACCGGGTAGAACAGCAGCTGCGCCCGTGGTGCGAAGCCTGCCGCCAACTCGCCTTGCGCTGCGGCGATGGCCAGCACCGTGGCCAGGGTGGCGCCGGCGCTGTCGCCGGCCACGATCAAGCGGTCGCTGTCCACGGCCAGCGTCGGCGCATGCCGAACCAGCCACGCGGCGCTGTCTTCGGCATCCTGCGCAGCCACCGGAAACACGTGTTCGGGCGCCAGGCGATAGGCGGGCGCCAGCACGGCGTGGCCGCATACGGCGGCCAGGCGTCGGCAGATCGAGTCATGCGAGTCGAGGCTGCCCACCACATACCCGCCACCGTGGAAGTACAGCACGCACGGCAGCGCTTGCGGGCTGCCGGCCGGCCGATACAGGCGGGCTTCAAGGCGTGCGCCGTCGCGAGTGTCGATCCGCTGTTGGCTGACCTCCACGGCGGCCGGTGGCGCAGGGTCGAGCACTTGCGAACTCGACTCGAAGCTCGCCCGCGCCTCTGCCACGCCCAGTTCGTGCAGCGGCCTGTGCTTGCCGCTCAGGCGGCCCAGTTCGGCGAGTTCGAGAAAACCTTCCAGGTCGGGGTCCAGCGGCATTGCGGTGTCCTCTTTGCAATCGGTTAGCCGGTCCGGGGCCAGCGCGGCTCGGCAGAAAAAACGTCGGTCAGGCCAGGGTCGGTTCACGCAGCACTTGCCCGGCCTGCAGGCGGACCACATGGTCGGCGACGTCGAAGTAGCGGTCGTCGTGGGAAATCACGATCAGGGTCTTGCCCAGGCGTTTGAGCTCGGGCAACAGCTCGGTGTAGAAGATGCGGCGGAAGGCCGGGTCCTGGTCGGCGGCCCATTCGTCGAACACCAGCACCGGGCGCTGGTCCAGCCAGGCGTTGACCAGGGCCAGGCGCTTGCGCTGGCCGGTCGACAGGTCGGTGGTGGTGAAGGCGCCGTCGCGCACGCTGACCTTGTGCGCGATCTCCAGGCGTTCCAGGTAGCGCGTGGCATCCTGCGGCACGCGTTGGTCGGGCTGCATCAGGTCGTCGAACAGGAAGTAGTCGGCGAAGATGGTGGTGAACAGCTGGCGGTAGTCGTCCAGCCCGGCCGCCTCGACCGGCGCGCCGTTGACCAGCACCTGGCCCTTGCTCGGCACGTACAGGCCCAGCAGCAGCTTGATCAGCGAGGTCTTGCCCGAACCGTTGTCGCCGACGATGAAGACGATCTCGCCTGCGGCGATGTCCAGGTTCACCGGCCCCACGCGGAACGCGGCGCTGCCCTCGACCGTCGGGTAGGCGTACTCCACGCCGCGCAGTTCCAGACGTTCCAGGGTCACGGCCGGCGGCTGGACGTCGTCGAGCAGCAGGTGCGGCTCGGGCGAGGAAAAGCGCTCGGACAGGTCGGCGATGCGGCGGAAGGCGATCTGCGCGCGGCTGACGATGGGCAGGTTGCCGATCAGGTTTTCCAGCGGGCCTTTCATGTACAGCAGCACCAGCACGAAGCCGCTGATCACCGCCGGGTCGCCGCTCGGCCACAGCGACTGCATCGCCAGGGCCAGGCCGATGACCACGAAGAACAGCATCGAACCCAGGCTCTTGGCGATGACGAAGATGTTGATCGAGCGGATGTGGGTGTCGCAGATATGGTCGGCGGTGCCCTGGATGTTGCGGGTGAACATGGCATGCCGGCGCGGGCGATGGATGCGCAGTTCCTTGGCGCCCTCGGCGATGGCCGAATAGTGTTTCTGCAAATGGTCTTCGGCGTCGCGGGCTTGGTTGAAGCCGCGCTCGCCTTTGTTGCGCGCCACGAACTGGATGGCCGAGCCGATGCCGATGGCCACCACGGTCATGGCGAAGATCGGCAGCGACAGCGTGGCCAGGTAGGCCAGGCAGCCCAGCACCACGGTGCACGACACCGCCAGGGGGGCGAAGGAGAAAGCGAAGTCGCTGATGGTGTCGACGTCATGGGTCAGGACCGGGATCAGCCGATGGGTACGGTAGCGCTCGATCTGCTCGATGGGCGCGGCCAGGACTTTGGCGCCCAGCTCCTTGCGCAGGCGCGCGATGACCTTCTGCCCCACCAGGTTGGTGCCGATGTCGGCAGCGATGCCGCTGAGCAGGGCCACCAGGCACAGGCCGGCGAACGCCAGAATCACGCCGCTGCTCAGGCCTTGGGCGTTGTGCAGGCCGCGGTTGACCGTGGCCAGCAGCGCCGTGATGCTCAGGCCGCCGAGGATGCCCAGCACGATGGAACCTGCCACGATCCAGCGGTAGGGCCGCAGCAGGGTCATCAGTTCGTGGAAGGCGCTGCGCGATGGTGCGGACATGGAACTACCTCGGTCGCAAGCTGGCGGTTGCCAGGGGCGGGTGGGGGCCGGGCGGCCTGGTAGTAGATGAACGTTTGATCCGCAGGTGGATTTAGCGGCATGCGCGCCGTACGGACCGTCGCCCGGGCGGCGCCGGCCGCTGCCTGCGCGGCTTTGCGAAGGTTCCAGGCGCGACAGCACCCGCTGTATCGACACCTGCGGCCCACTCCGTTCGGATCGACGCCAGTGTGGCCTGCGGCACTGCCCGTGCAGGGCGTCGACGCGGCCCGCTGCGACCGCTCAGGACGGCACAGCGGCCAACTTCACGCCCAAGGCCCTGGACCGCTCAACCTCAAGCCAGCGCACGCTCCAGTTCGACCATCAAGCGGTCGATCTGCGCTTCGTCGTTGAGCAGCCCCGGCGAGGTGCGGATCACCGGCCCCACGTCGCGGCTGACCGCATCGATGTTGACCTTGCGCGCGATCAGCGCCGCCGCCACCTGGTCGCACTCGCGGCCCTTGACCGTGAAGAAGGTGAAGCCCGAGGACAGCGCCGGGCTGCGCGGCGTGACCAAGCGCACCCGCCCATCGGCTGCCAGGCGCTCGCGCAGGTAGCCGTTGAGCTGGTGGATGCGCGCCTGCACGTCGGCCTTGCCCAGTTGCAGGTGCAGCTTGAAGGCTTCGTCCAGGGCCCAGCGGTGTTCGAAGGCGTGGTAGCCGCCCGGGGTCATGCGCGTGGCGAAGTTCTGGTCTTCGGAGAAGGTCGGAATCAGCGGCGTGAGGTTTTCCAATACCTCGCTGCGCGCGCAGACGATGCCCGTGCCGCGCGGGCCGAACATCCACTTGTGGGTGCCGGCGATGAAGAAGTCGCAGTTCATCCGGGCGAAACTCAGATCTTCCACGCCGAAGCCATGCACGCCGTCGATGACGTAGAGGATGCGCTGGTCCTCGGCGCGGCCACGGTTATGCCGGGCCACCAGTTCGCCAATCTCCACCACCGGCAGCTTCACGCCGCTGCTCGAATGCACCCAGGTCATGCCCAGCACGCGGGTGTTGGGGCGAATGGCGCGGTCGATGTTGGCGAGGATCTCTTCCTGGGTGACCTGCGCCGGGTCTTCGAACAGGCGGATCTTGCGCACCTGGGTGCCCTCGCGTTCGCTGCGGAAGGCCAGGCTGTAGTAGGTGGAGTAGTGCTCGTGCGCGGTGGTGAGGATTTCCTGGTCGGGGCGCACATGGATGCCACCGTAGACCATTGCCAGGCCCTCGGTAGTGCTGCCGGTGAGGGCGATCTGTCCGGGCCTGGCGCCCAGGTAGCGGCCGGCCCACTCGCGCACCTGGGCTTCGTGCCGCCAGGTTTCCTCGCGGTCCCAGTCCATGGCCAGGCTCGGGTTGCGGTCCAGCCAGGCGCGGTGGCGCTCGATGGCCTCGCGCACAGGCTTGGGATGGGCGGTGAGCAGGAAGTTGGCGAAGTGCAGGTAGTCGGGGTCGAGGGTGAACAGGCTTTGCAGATGGCGCCACTTGTCGGGGTTGTGCACCTGCGCCGGCGGCGTCTGTGCTTGCGCGGCACAGGCCGCCAGGCCGCTGCCCAGGGGTAACGCCATGGCCAGCACGCTGGCCTGTTTGAGGAAGGTACGGCGGTCGGTCATGGCGTCGTTCACGGCTGCGAGGGCGAAGTGGGTTGAGCGGCACGCTGCACCTGCGCCCAGGTGCGCAGGAAATTGCCGCCCCAGAGCTTGGCGATGTCCGCTTCGGAGTAGCCGCGCTGGATCAGCTCGGCGGTGACGTTGCGCGATTCGCCGACATCGTTCCAGCCTTCGATGCCGCCGCCTTCGTTGAAGTCCGAAGCGATGCCGACGTGGTCGATGCCGATCTTGCGCACCGCGTAGTCGATGGCATCGCCGAATTCCTTGAGCGTGGCCTTGGGCTCTTCGTCGAGAATCGCGTATAGCTGGCTGGCGTAGCTGCCCAATTGCTGCTCGCTCCAGGCAGCGATCACCGGGTCGCCCGGCATCAGCGCCATGGCCTGGTTGGGCAGCGGCGGCAGACCGAAGTCGTGGCGCAGGGCGTTGAGCTTGTCCTGGGTCTTGGCCGTCAGCGGCTTGAGGTAGGCGGAGAACGCCACGATCTGCACCACGCCGCCGCTGTCGCGGATCAGGCGCATTTCCTTGTCGCTGAGGTTGCGCGGAATGTCGACGAAGGCCCGCGGCACCGAGTGCGAGGCCACGATCGGCGCACGGCTGAGCGCCGCGACCTGCTCCAGCGCCGGGGTGGACATGTGCGACACGTCGATGATCACGCCCAGCGCGTTGAGCCGCCGCACGGCCTGCTTGCCCAGGTCCGACAGACCGCCCAGGGCGTCGGGCGAGTCGTTGAGAAACGGCAGCGGGCGCGAGGAGTCGGACCAGTCGTTGTTACCGATGTAGTTGAAGCCGAACATGCGCATCCCGCGCGCGGCCCACGTGTCGAGCAGGCCGAGGTCGTGGCCCAGCGGGTAGGCGTTGAGCATGCTGATGAAAATGGCGAACTTGCCCTCGCCGTGCAGGCGCCGCAGATCGTCGGGGGTATAGGCGATGCCGACCTGGTTGGGAAAGTCGCGCACCATGCCGGTGATGGCCTTGTAACGCACTTCCTGCTGGTTGCGCGCTTCCTCTACGAAGCCGGCGGTAGGGCGGTGCGGGGCGTTGGGGCCGTTCCAGATTTCCGGCCAGCCGAAAATGGTCAGCGCCGCGCCCGACAGTCGGCCCTTGGCCGCCTTGGCCAGGTCGAACTGGCCGAAACCGTCCTTGTCGGCTTCGTTGCCCTGCACGCCGAAACTCATCGGCAAGGTGATGTGGCTGTCGAACGAGACGATGCGCGCTTGCAGGTCGTTGGCCTGCTCGACCACCTGATGCGGGTAGGCCGCGCCCGGGTCGAACCAACGCCAGGCGAAGTAGCCGCCCGCGCCGAGCAGCACGGCCAGGGGCAGGCCGAGGTAGAGGGTCTTCTTCCAGCGTGGTCGTGTCATTGCTGTCTCGCTGCGGGTGGCGAATGCCGGGCTTGGGCTACCAGGGAGGGACGAGGGGTCGGCAGGGAAATTTAGTCCGGCGCCGGGGCGCCCGATCGCTAAATTTGCCTGTGCCGCATACGTTCTTGCTGGGATGACGCACGCTTGAAGGCGGGAACACAGGTGGCTGGATGACGATTTCTCGACGAGGGTTCATGGCCGTGGCCGCATGGGTGGGCGCAGCGGTACCCGCCGGTTACTACGGCCATCGCGAACTGACCCGCCCCGACGAGCCGCCGGAGACCCCGGGCGAGGCCACGGTAGACCTCACCGACGTCGCCGGGCAGCAGTTGGCCAATCGCCTGCGCGGCATCTGGCGCCTGCGCCTGTACGGCACCGAGGCCGGTCTGCCGGGCCTGCCCGAACAGGACCTGGAGCTGTTCCTCGACATCGCCGCCCGCGGACGTGGCCTACGCGGTTGCCTGGACGGCGCCGAGCGCCTGCGCAGCGCCGCGAACCCGCGCTATCACGTGATCGGCGATCTACGCCAGGACGATGGCGGCCGCTTGTATTGGCGCCTGGTGCCCGAAGGGCAGTCCGCGCCACGCTATGAGATGACCGTGTTGGTCGACGAAGTCTGGGCCGCCTTCGGCAACGCCGGCAGCGACACCTTCACCGGCCAGTTGCTCGACCTGACCCGCCCCCTGGCCCTGCCCGAGCAGGACAACCGCTTCGTCGCCACCAAGCAGCGCTTCCCCGAAGCACGCCAGCGCATCACCCTGGCCGCGCCTCTGCTGAACTGGCTGATCGCGCCCGAGCACCGGCTGTTCCACCAGCTGTGGCATGCCAGCCGCGACAAATGGCACAAACTGCCCGAGCAGCGCCGCGAAAGCCTGCGCGGCCTGGGCTGGCAGCCCGGCCCGCGCGAACGCGAACGCGATGCCCGCGGCCGGCACAAGGACCGCAACGGCTCGGGCGTGGACTTCTTCTTCATGCACCGCAACATGCTGGCCCACGCGCGCGCCTTGCAGCCGCTGCCGTCGTGGACGCACTTTCCGCTGCCGCAACCGGCGCTGGAGCGCGATCGCCAGGGCTTCGCCGCCTACTTCGACAACCTCGACGGCTGTTCGGTACCGCCCACCTGGGTGGCAGAGGACGACGAAGAATTCAGCGAATGGGTGAGCGGCATCAAGCGCGAAGAGACCTTCCAGGCCAACTTCGCGCTGTGGGAGTCGCAATACCGCGACCCGCGCTACCTGGCCAAGTTGACCCTGGGCCAGTTCGGCTCGGAAATGGAGCTGGGCCTGCACGACTGGCTGCACATGCGCTGGGCGGCGGTGCCACGTGACCCGTCCAACGGCGTGCCAGTGCCCTACGGCCGTACCCAGGACGACTTCGCACCGCGCTGGTTCGCGGCCGAAAACGACTTTCTCGGCGATCCGTTCTCTTCCCATGTGCACCCGGTGTTCTGGCGCTTCCATGGCTGGATCGACGACCGCATCGAAGACTGGTACGCCGCCCACGAACGTTTCCATCCGGGCGAAGTGCGCAGGCTCGAGGTCAATGGCGTGCCCTGGTTCGCGCCCGGCCGCTGGGTCGAAGTCGACGACCCCTGGCTCGGCCCCGACACCCACGGTTGCAGCACCGTCCCCGGCGTGCGGCCGGGCAAATCGGTGGAGATGGACGTCGAGACCATGAAGCTGGCTTTGCGCATCATCTTCGCCGACGAAGAGCAGGGCATCGACGGGCTGCTCGAGCGCGTGCCGAAAAGGCCGTGGTATGCGCGGCACCTGTCGGTGGCGGGAATGGATTTCTGACGCTTCGCGCCAGGCCCGCCGGGGGCGTAGTGCTGCTCACTCAAGTACTTGATGCCTGTGGAATGCCTCGAAAACTTGCAGGAGCGGCCGGTCCCCGGCAAATACCGACGACAGGCCATTTTTTGCCTCAATGTGCATCTTCCTGACGCTGCGTGACTTGCCAACCGCCGCCCAAAGCCTTGTACAGCGCCACACTGCCTTGCAGCCGCTCCAGGCGCAGGCGCGCCTGCTGGTCCTGGGCGGCGAACAGCGTGCGTTGGGTCTCCAGCACCACCAACAGGGTTTCCGCACCGGCGCGGTAGCGCTGCTGGGCGAGGTCGAAGGCCAGTTGCGCCTGTTGCACCTCCTGGTCCTGCCACTGCTGCTGGCGCTCGACCCCGGCCACGGCGTTCAGGGCCTTTTCCACGTCGCCGAAGGCGGCCACGATCCGCGCCCGGTAGTCTTCCAGCAGTTCGGCCTGGCGCGCCTGGGCGACGTCGCGCCCAGCGCGCAGGCGGCCGTTGTCGAAGATCGGCGCGGCCAGCCCGGCGGTCAGGGTATAGAACGGGCTCTGCAAGAGATCGGCGGCGGTGCGGGCGCCGCTGCCCAGGTCGATGCCCAGCTGCAAGGCCGGCAGCATCGCCGCGCGCGCCACCTGCACATCGGCGCTGGCGGCGGCCAGGCGCGCTTCGGCAGCGGCGATGTCCGGGCGACGCGCCAGCAGTTCGCTGGGCATGCCGCCTGCGAGCGGCGGCCAAGTCAGCGCCGTGATGCGCTCGTCGTGATCGGGCAGTGCCTGCACCGGCTCGCCGAGCAGGGTGGCCAGGGTGACGCGGTTGTCCTGGCGCTGCTGTTCGAGCAACTGCACCTGGCGCCGTTGCGCCGCCAGCAGGCCCGACTGTTGCGCCTGTTCCAGCCGGCTGGCTGCGCCGGCCTGCTGACGACTCTGCACCACGCGCAGCACGTCGGTGGCATTGTCCAGGTTGAGGCGGGCGATGCGCGCCTGTTCGGCCAGGGTCAGGTCGCGCAAGTAAGCGTCGGCGACCGCGCCGACCAAGGTCAGCTCGACGGTCTGACGATCGAAGCGGTTGGCCTCCAGGGCGCGTAGGGCGCTGTCGCGCTTGCCGCGCACGCCGCCCCAGAAATCCACCTCGTAACGGGTGCTGAGTACCGCGTCGAAACTGCTGCTGGTGCGGTAGTCCTCGCTGACGTCGAGGCCGTCATAGCCTGGCCCGTGCAACAGATGCTGACGGTTGGCGTCCAGCGCCAGTCGCACCTCGGGCAGCAGGGGCGCGCCGGCGATCACGGCATTGGCCTGGGCCTGGCGCACCCGCGCGGTGGCTGCGGCCAGATCATGGCTGTTGCGTCGGGCGCGTTCCACCAGGCGGTCCAGCGTAGGGCTGGCGAAGGCTCGCCACCATTGCCGGTCGGGCCAGGCCTGGCGCGCATCGGGCGCCGCGCTTTGCCAGCCCGCCGGTGCCTGGATGCCAGCCTCGGGCGTAGGTGGCGTGGTGCAGGCGGCGAGGCACAGGCTCAAGGTCAACAGGCTGATACGGCTGGGCAGGGTCATGGTCTCTTCGCTGATCGGGGCTGTTGGCGGGTCGAAACGGTGTCAAGGGTCGAGGCTACGTCGTGGGCCGCAACGGTACGGCGCATCGGGGCTGAGACTTGGGCCGGAACGCTACGGCGCGTCGAGGCTGCGACTTGGGTCGCAGCGGTGGAGTGCGTCGAAGCGCTGCGCAGCGTGCTCAATCGCTGTTCAAAGCTTTGACCGGGTCCAGGCGCGCAGCCTGGCGCGCTGGCATGAAGCCGAACACCACGCCGGTGACCACTGCGCAGGCAAAGGCGCCGAGGATGGCGGACAGGGCGAAGGCCACGGCGACATCGGCCAGCACCAGCCCGGCCCCGATCAGCAGCGCCAGCGCGATGCCGCTCAAACCGCCGACCATCGACAGCATCACCGCTTCGCTGAGGAACTGGCGCAGGATGTCGCGCTGGCGCGCGCCGGTGGCCATGCGGATGCCGATCTCGCGGGTGCGCTCGCGCACGGTCATGAGCATGATGTTCATGACCCCGATGCCACCCACCAGCAACGAAATCGCGGCAATGGCGCCGAGCATCAGCGACAGGCTGTTCTGTGTGCGGGCTTCGGCCTGGATCAGAGCGGCGTTGTTGGTCAGCTCGTAGTCGCGCTTGCCCTGATGGCGCTGACGCAACAGATGGTCGATGGCGCTTTCGCTGTCGGCCACCCGCGCCGAATCGGCGGCGGCGATGATCACGTATTCCGGGTCGGGCTTGGCGAACAGGCGAATGGCCGCAGCGGAGTAGGGCACCACGATGCGCTCGTCGCTGTCCTGATCGCCGGAGCTCGCGCCCTTGCCGGCCAGGATGCCGACCACCTGAAACGGCACGTTGCCCAGCAGCAGGTACTGGCCGATCGGGTCGCTGGCGGGCGGCAGCAGCTTGTCGCGCACTTTCTGGCCGATCACCGCCACGGCGGCGCCGGCGCGTTCGTCGGCCTCGCTGAAGAAGGCGCCTTGCACCACCGGCCAGTTGAGGATCTGCGGGAACTGCGTGTTGTTGCCGCCTACGTAGAAACGTTGGTTGTTGTTGCCATGGCGCACGTCCAGCTCGCCGCCGATCACCGGCATGACGCGCTGCACCTGGGGCAACTGGCCGATGGCCTCGACATCGTCGAGGGTGACGATGCCGGCCGCTTCGCGCAGGGTCGCGTGCTTGCCATTGAGGTAGAGGATGTTCGAGCCGAAGGCGGCCATCTGCGCCATCACCTGGCGCTTGCTGCCTTCGCCGATGGCCAGCATCACCACCACCGACGCCACGCCGATGACGATGCCGAGCAGGGTCAGCGCCGTGCGGAAGCGGTTGATCCACATCACCCGCCAGGCCGCGCGCAGCGATTCGAGCAGTTCGCCCTTCCACGCGCCACGTTGGGTCGCGCCGCGGTCCAGGCGTTGGCGCAGGTCGTCGGCCTGCAGGTGTTCGGTCGCCGCAGGGGGCTCCCCGGGTGCGGCGGGTTTACGGCCCGAAACGCCGACCACTTGGCCGTCACGCACCTCGACTACGCCCTGCGCGCGCGCCGCAGGGGTCTCGCCGGGCATGGCGGGCACCCGGCCCGAATCGCTGACCATCTGGCCGTCGCGCACCTCGATGATGCGCTGCGCACGCGCCGCCACTTCCCGGTCGTGGGTGATGAGGACGATCACGTGGCCCTGGCTGGCCAGCTCGTCGAGCAGGGCCATCACCTGCGCGCCACTGTGGCTGTCGAGCGCGCCGGTCGGTTCGTCGGCGAGGATGATGTGGCCACCGTTCATCAGCGCGCGGGCGATCGACACCCGTTGCTGCTGGCCGCCCGACAATTGGTGCGGCCGGTTGCCAGTACGGCTGGCCAAGCCCAGACGTTCCAACAACGCGGCGGCGCGGGCATGCCGTGCGTCGGCGGCCAGACCGGCATAGATCGCCGGCATCTCGACGTTTTCCTGGGCCGAGCCGGAGGGGATCAGGTGGTAGCCCTGGAACACGAAACCGAAGGCTTCGCGGCGCAGCCAGGCCAGCTCGTCGACGTTCAGCTCGGCCACGTCCTTGCCGGCGAAGCGGTAGCTGCCCGAGGTAGGGCGGTCGAGACAGCCGAGCACGTTCATCAGGGTCGACTTGCCCGAGCCGGAACTGCCGACGATGGCGACGAATTCGCCGGGGTGGATGCTCAGGCTGACGCCGCGCAATACCTCGACCTCGGGGGCGTCGACCCCGCCATAGACCTTGCGGATGTCGCGCAGCTCGATCAGGGGCAGGCTCATTCAACCCCCACTGGCGGTGCTGCCGATCACCAGCCGCTCGCCCTCGCGCAGGCCGTCGAGCACCTGGGTGCGCAGCCGGTCGCTCAGGCCCACGCGCACCTCGCGCCGCTCCAGCGTGCCGTCGTCGCGCAGCACCTGGGCCAGGCGCAAGTGCTCGTCGTCGGTGCTGTCCAGTGCCGCAGACGGCGCGGTCAACACCTGCCGGGCCTGGCCGGCGACGAAGAACACCTGGGTGGTCATCTCGGCCATCAACGCGCCGTCGGGGTTGTCGACGTCGAGCAGCACGGTGTACTGCACCACTTGGCTGCCGGTGGTGCCGGAGCCGATGCTGGCCGGGCTGCCACCGCCCTGGCTGGTCTGTTCGAGCGGGCGCGGCGGGATCGGCAGGATCTGCCGCACGCTGCTGGTCCAACGGCGCTTGCCGCCGGCCAGGGTGGTGAAGTAGGCGCTCATGCCGGCCTTGACCTGGCCGATGTCGGCTTCGGACACCTGCGCCCACACGGTCATCGGCGACAGCCGGGCGATGCGCAGGATCAGCGGGGTCTGCTGCTGGGCGTTGAGGGTCTGGCCCAGGCGCGCGTCGAGGGCGACCACGGTGCCGTCCATGGGCGCGTAGATGCGCGTGTAGCCGAGCTCGGCCTGGTCGCTGCGCAGGCTGGCTTCGGCCTGACGGATCTGCGCCTGGAACTTGTCGATCCGCGCCTGGGTGACCTTGAGCTGGGCCTGGGCCGCTTGCACGTCTTCGGCGCGAGTGGCGCCGGTGCGGGCCAGCTCCTGCTGGCGCCGGTACTGTTGCTGCGCCAATTGGAACTGGGCGCGCTGTTCGGCCAGCTCGGCCTTGAGGTTGTCGATGGAGAAACGCCCCGCATCGACCCGCGCCTGTTGCGTGGACGGGTCGAGTTCGACCAGCAGTTGCCCCTTGTGCACCACGTCGCCGACTTCCACCGCCAGGGTGCGGATCTGCCCCGACGCCTGGGCGCCGACGTCCACGTAGCGCCGTGGCTGCAAGGTGCCGAGCGCGGTCACGCTGCTTTCGATGTCGCCACGGGTCACCGCCACGGTGCTGGGCACCGGCTGGCCCAGCGGCAGCTTGGCCCAGGCGGCCAGGCAGGCCAGGGCCAACAGGCCGGTGGCGGCCAGCAGCAGCGTACGACGTGGGGTGGAGGAGCGTTTCATGGGGGCTTCCAACCGAGGGCCGAAGACGCGCGCCGCAGGGCGGCGTGCGCAAGTCCCCCATTGAACGAAGTGATGGCGGTCGGATTTAGCGGAGGCAGGAGGGAAGGGGCCGTAGTCGATCAGGCGGCGTGGCGTCCCGCTGATGCAGGGTTCGGGATCACTGCATCGATGGGCTGGCGTTGGGTGGGCGATCATCTGCACGGCGTGCCTGATCGTAGGGGCGATCCTGTGCGAGCGGGCTCGACCCATGCCTACCTTCACGACCCCGGTCTGCCCGCACTGCCGACGACCGTCGAAGGCACTGACGGTCACTTCGGCCAAGGCTTTTGCTATCCTGCGGCGCTTGTCGAACCGCGGAACCTGCCCCATGCCTGCCACTGCTCCCGCCCGTGCGGCGCTTTTGAACCGCAGCGATCACCGCACCTTGGGCCTGGCCGCCTTGGGTGGCGCGCTGGAGATCTACGACTTCATCATCTTCGTGTTCTTCGCCCTGACCCTCAGCCAGCTGTTCTTCCCCCCTGAGATGCCCGAATGGCTGCGCCTGCTGCAAAGCTTCGGCATCTTCGTCACCGGTTACCTGGCACGGCCCCTGGGCGGCATCCTGATGGCGCATTTCGCCGACCATCTCGGGCGCAAGCGCATGTTCAACCTGAGCATTCTGCTGATGGCCTTGCCGTGCCTGCTGATCGGGCTGATGCCGACCTACGCCGACATCGGCTACGCCGCGCCCCTGCTGCTGCTCGCCCTGCGTGTGCTGCAAGGCGCCGCAGTGGGCGGCGAGGTGCCCAGCGCCTGGACCTTCGTCGCCGAGCATGCCCCGGCGCGGCGGCGCGGCTATGCGCTGGGCTTCCTCCAGGCTGGGCTGACCTTCGGCTATCTGCTGGGGGCTCTGGTGGCCACGCTGCTGGCCAGGCTCTACAGTCCGGAGCAGATTCTCGACCATGCCTGGCGCTACCCTTTCCTGCTCGGCGGGCTGTTCGGCGTACTGGGGTTGTGGTTGCGCCGCTGGTTGAGCGAGACGCCGGTATTCCTCGCCTTGCGTGCGCGCAATGCCGCTCCTGTGGCCTTTCCGCTGCGCCAGGTGCTGAGCGAGCACCGCCAGGCGTTGATCCCCGCCGCGCTGCTGACCTGCGTGCTGACTTCGGCGGTCGTGGTGCTGGTGGTGGTCACGCCTACGGTGATGCAGAAGAGCTTCGCCATCGGCGCGGGCGAGACCTTTGCCCTGAGCAGCGTCGGCATCGTCTTCCTGAATCTCGGCTGCGTGCTCGCCGGGCTGCTGGTGGACCGCATCGGTGCGTGGCGCGCGCTGGCGATCTACAGCCTGTCGCTGCCGCTGGGGATCGGCGGCTTGTATGCCAGCCTGGTGGGAATGTGGGGGCCGCTGTGGTTGGCTTACGCGCTGGCGGGCTTGTCGTGCGGGGTGGTGGGGGTGGTGCCGTCGGTGATGGTCGGCCTGTTTCCGACCGCGATCCGCGTATCCGGCATTTCCTTCACCTACAACCTCAGTTACGCGCTGTGGGCCAGCACTACGCCGCTCGCGTTGATCGCCCTGATGCCGTGGAGCCCATGGGTGGGTGTGGGGTTCTGTGCGGTGATGGGGGCGGTCGGGGTGGCGACGGCGCTGTACTTCGCCGATCGCCAGTCGCTGCGCTTCGCCACGGACTGCGCCTCGGCCTGAGGCGGGCCTGGTGCCGGAGACGAAAAACCCCGAATCAAAGGCGTAATACCAGTCGGTTAAGCCGAAACAGCATTACTTGGGGCCGCTTTGCAGCCCATCGCGGCTAAAGCCGCTCCAACAAGATATATGGAACCTTGTGGGAGCGGCTTTAGCCGCGATGGGCCGCCGAGCGGCCCCGATTGCTTAACTACCGAAAGGCGGGGGGGTTGATTGGCAGACGCGGTTACATATTCGGGTAGGTCGGCCCACCGGCCCCTTCGGGCGCCACCCAGGTGATGTTCTGCGCCGGGTCCTTGATGTCGCAGGTTTTGCAGTGCACGCAGTTCTGCGCGTTGATCTGGAAGCGCTTGCTGCCGTCTTCCTGCGTCACCACTTCGTACACCCCGGCCGGGCAGTAGCGCTGTGCGGGTTCGTCGTACAGCGGCAGGTTGCTGGCGATGGGAATGCTCGGGTCGGTCAGCTTGAGGTGGCAGGGCTGCTCTTCCTCGTGGTTGGTGCCGGAGATGAACACCGAGCTGAGCTTGTCGAAGCTGAGCTTGCCGTCGGGCTTGGGGTAGTCGATCTTCTTGGACTCGGCGGCGAGCTTCAGGCAGGCGTAGTCCGGCTTGGTGTCACGCAGGGTGAAGGGCAGCTTGCCGGCGAACCAGTTCTGCTCGACGTAGTTGAAGGCGGCGCCGAGCAGCGGGCCGAACCTGTGCATGGCCGGGCCGAAGTTGCGGCTGGCGTACAGCTCCTCGTACAGCCAGCTGGCCTTGAACGACTCGACGTAACCGGTGAGCGCATCGCCGCCTTGACTGCCGGCGAGCAGCGCCTCGGCCACCGCGTCGGCGGCGAGCATGCCCGATTTCATCGCCGTGTGGCTGCCCTTGATCTTGGCCACGTTCATGGTGCCCAGGTCGCAGCCGAGCAGTGCGCCACCGGCGAAGACCATCTTGGGCAACGAGTTCAGGCCGCCCTTGGCCAACGCGCGGGCGCCGTAGCTGATGCGCTTGCCGCCTTCGAGGTACTGGCTGATGACCGGGTGGTGCTTGAGCCGCTGGAACTCGTCGAACGGCGAGAGATAGGGGTTGGCGTAGGACAGGTCGACGATCAGGCCGACCACCACCTGGTTGTTTTCCAGGTGGTAGAGGAACGAGCCGCCGGTGTTGTCGTTGGCCACCACGTCCAGCGGCCAGCCGGCGGTGTGCACCACCAGGCCTTGCTGATGCTTGCTCGGATCGATTTCCCAGATTTCCTTGAGGCCGATGCCGTAGTGCTGCACGTCGGACTCGTCAGCGAGGTCGAAGCGCTTGATCAACTGCTTGCCGATGTGGCCGCGGCAGCCTTCGGCGAACAGCGTGTACTTGGCGCGCAGTTCCATGCCGGGGGTATAGAGGCCATCTTTGGGCTGGCCTTCGCGGTCGACGCCCAGGTCGCCGGTGACGATGCCGCGCACCACGCCGCCGTCGTCGATCAACGCCTCTTGGGCGGCGAAGCCGGGGTAGATCTCAACGCCCAGGTTTTCGGCCTGCTGCGCCAGCCAGCGGCACAGGTTGCCCAGGGAAATGATGTAGTTGCCCTGGTTGTGCATGGTCTTGGGCACGAACAGGTCGGGTACCTTGATGGCGCTTTCGGCGTCTTTGAGCACATAGATGTCGTCGCGCTTGACGGCGGTGTTGAGTGGCGCGCCCAGGGCCTGCCAGTCGGGGAACAGCTCTTCGAGCGCCCGCGGTTCGAACACCGCCCCGGAAAGAATGTGGGCACCGACCTCGGAGCCTTTCTCGACCACGCAGACGCTGATTTCGCTACCGGTTTCGGCGGCCTTCTGCTTCAGGCGGCAGGCGGCGGACAGCCCCGCCGGGCCAGCGCCGACGATGACGACGTCGAATTCCATGTATTCGCGTTCCACTGTTCTCTCCTACTCATCAAGGCATTTCGCGGGGCTTGTCGGGTATCGATGCAATCGACCGCAGCTATCTTGGCTGTAGCTTCTGGCATGACTGACTACATCGTTTTGTCGTGGCCGGCATTATATCTACACCACCTCGGTGGTCCAATACAAACGTTTGTTTGAATTTGCCGCAGCCCTGTAAATTCATAGGGGCAGGGCTGGAAACTGGCCGATTTGGCGTATTGACCGAAGGGGGTGTTGCAGTCAAGATACGAGCGCTTTTACGCTCGCTGCGGGCTGTCCGTCAGGCGCAGGAGCACCTCTAAAAACCCGGCGCCAGGCAGGGTTTTCCGGCCATCGAGCGTGTTGTAGTGAAGTCTACACGCCACCACCGAAAATGACCCGCGGGTTTTGTCCTGCCGTTGCACGCACGCCGAACGCGTCACGCTTGATTTCGCTGGCGCCGAAACGTTTTTCAGAGGTGCCCTTGTACCCACGCGCATTCGCCGGGCCGGTCCCGAGCGACATTCTTTTCACCGGAGAGTAACGAGGAATCCATGAAGGTTCTTGTAGCTGTCAAACGAGTGGTCGACTACAACGTCAAGGTTCGCGTCAAGGCGGACAACTCCGGCGTCGACCTTGCAAACGTCAAGATGTCCATGAACCCCTTCTGCGAAATCGCCGTGGAAGAAGCCGTGCGTCTGAAAGAGAAGGGCGTGGTCACCGAGATCGTCGCCGTCGCCGTAGGCCCGACCGCAGCCCAGGAGCAACTGCGCACCGCACTGGCGCTGGGCGCCGACCGCGCCATCCTGGTCGAAGTGGCCGACGAGCTGAACTCGCTGGCCGTGGCCAAGACGCTCAAGGCCATCGTCGACAAGGAACAGCCACAGCTGGTGATCCTCGGCAAGCAAGCCATCGACAGCGACAACAACCAGACCGGTCAGATGCTGGCCGCGCTCACCGGCTTCGCCCAGGGCACCTTCGCCTCCAAGGTGGAAGTGCAAGGCGACAAGCTCAACGTCATCCGTGAGATCGACGGCGGCCTGCAGACCGTTTCCCTGAGCCTGCCGGCCGTGGTCACCACCGACCTGCGCCTGAACGAGCCGCGCTATGCGTCGCTGCCCAACATCATGAAGGCGAAGAAGAAGCCGCTGGAAACCGTCACCCCGGACGCGCTGGGCGTCGCCATCACCTCCACCACCAAGACCGTCAAGGTCGAGGCCCCGGCGGCCCGTGGCGCCGGCGTCATGGTCAAGTCGGTGGCTGAACTGGTCGAGAAACTGAAGAACGAGGCGAAGGTAATCCAATGACTATCCTGGTTATCGCTGAACACGAAGCCGGCGTCATCGCCCCGGCGACCCTGAACACCCTCGCGGCGGCCGGCAAGATCGGCGGCGACGTGCACCTGCTGGTGGCTGGCGAAAACGTCGGCCCCCTCGCCGAAGCGGCCGCCAAGATCGCCGGCGTCGGCAAGGTGCTGGTGGCCGATAATGCCGCCTACGCCCATGCCCTGCCGGAAAACGTCGCGCCGCTGATCGTGGAACTGGCGGCCAACTACAGCCACGTGCTGGCCCCGGCCACCACCAACGGCAAGAACATCCTGCCGCGGGTCGCTGCGCTGCTGGACGTCGACCAGATCTCCGAGATCATCGCAGTGGAATCGGCCGACACCTTCAAGCGTCCGATCTACGCCGGCAACGCCATCGCCACCGTGCAGTCCACGGCGTCGGTCAAGGTCATCACCGTGCGCACCACCGGCTTCGACCCGGTCGCCAGTGAAGGCGGTGCGGCGAGTGTCGAAGCCGTTTCGGCGGCGCACGATGCCGGCAAGTCGTCGTTCGTCGGCGAAGAGCTGGCCAAGTCCGACCGTCCTGAGCTGACGGCCGCCAAGATCGTCATTTCCGGCGGTCGCGGGTTGCAGAACGGCGACAACTTCAAGCACCTGTACAGCCTGGCCGACAAGCTCGGCGCAGCGGTCGGCGCCTCGCGCGCTGCCGTCGATGCGGGTTATGTGCCCAACGACATGCAGGTCGGCCAGACCGGCAAGATCGTCGCGCCACAGCTGTATATCGCCGTGGGCATCTCCGGTGCCATCCAGCACCTGGCCGGCATGAAAGACTCCAAAGTGATCGTCGCGATCAACAAGGACGAAGAGGCGCCGATCTTCCAGGTCGCCGACTACGGTTTGGCTGCCGACCTGTTCGAAGCGCTGCCCGAGTTGGAAAAGCTGGTCTGATCCAGCCGCTTCCCTTATAAAGAAGCCCGGCCCTCACCTCGAGGGCCGGGTTTTTTTTGGGGTTTCTTTCAGGTCAGGAGCGGGGCATGGCGGCAAGCGGCAGGATGATGGGCGGCCTTCTGGCATGGGTGGTGTGCGCGCCCATGGCGCTGGCCGCAGGCAAGTGCGAACGCCTGGTCGCGACCGGCAGCCCCGACGCGCCGCCTTATTCCTGGCAAGACCCGGCAGACCCGCAGCACCTGATCGGCGTCAACGTCGACCTGCTGCGCCAAGCGGCCAAGGAACTCGGCATCAGCGTGCAGGTACTGCACGCAGGCCGGCGCGAACAGGCGCTCGAAGAAGTCCGCAGCGGCCGCATGGACCTGCTGCTCGACGCGCCCCTGCAAGTCGAACAGCTCACCGCCCTGGACTATGTGCATCCGCCCCTGCAACTGAACGAATACCGGGTCTGGGCCCGCACCGATGCCGACCTGGTATACGAAGGCGTGGCGGACCTGGCCCGCTATCGGGGCAGCGTCTCGGCCAAGGCGCGCCTGACGCCGGCCTTCGAGGCATTCGCCAAGGCCAATTTGAAACTGACCCCTGCGCAAAACCTCACCCAGGCTTTCCAGAAGCTGGTACTGGGCCAGGTCGATTACGTGCTGGCCGGCCACTACGCCGGCATGGCCATGGCCCAGAGCCTGGGCGTGGGTAACGATATCGAGGCCCGCGGAATGCCGGTGGACCGACCTGGGCTTTACGTGGCGCTGTCACACAATTCGGCCTGTAACGATCCATGGTTGCGCGGACAATTGGCGAAAAAACTGACAGAATTGCCCATTTCTGGCGCTTCAGAAACCGTGTTGCAACGCAATGTCGAACGTTGGAAGACGCAGATGCAGCCCATGCCGGATGCCCCCAAACCGTAGGAACCGTCGTTTGAGAATTTCCACTTTGACCCTCGCCGTGGCCGTGCTCGGCCTGGCCGGTTGCGCCAGCGATCCGGCACCCATCGAACAGCTGCGCTTGTCCGAGCAAGCGCTGGAACAGGCCAAAGCGGTCGGCGCCAGCGACGAAGTCGCCGAGTTCACCCTGGCCCAGGACAAGCTCGAACGTGCCCGCGGCAACATGCTGGCGCAACAATTTCGCGACGCGCGCTTGCGCGCCGAGCAGGCCGAGCTCGACGCACGCCTGGCCGAGGCGCGGGTGCTGACGCAAAAGAGCGAAGCGCAACTGGCCACCGTGCAGACCCGCGTCGACCGACTGCGCAAGCAACTGGCGGTGCAGCCATGAGCCGCGCACAGGCGATGTTGCTGGCGCTAGTCGCCGCCGCAGGCTTGCAGGGGTGCGCCAGCCAGCGCAGCGAGCAGGCCTTGAGCGAGGCTTCGGCCACCTTCCAGGCGGTCAAGGACGATGCCGATGTGCTGCGCAGCGCACCGCGCGACGTGATCCGCGCCGGAGAGTCCCTGGGCCGAGCCGAACGCTTGTCGAGCTATATCGGCAGCGGCAGCGACGTGCGCCATTACGCCTACCTCAGCCAGCGCTACAGCGAAATCGCCCGCGAGCACAGCCGTTTGGCGCTGAACCAGGAACGCCTGGCCAAGCTCGACCTGGAGCGTCAGCGGCTGCAACTGGCGCTGCGCGAAGCCAAGCTCGACAGCGTGCAGCAGCAGGGCAAATGGCTGGAAACGCAGATTGCCGCAATGGCCTCCGAACAGGATGGCCGTGGCTTGGTCATGACCTTGAGCGATGTGCTGTTCGACACCGGCCGTGCGGAGCTGAAGAACTCGGCCAGCCGCACCGTGCTCAAGCTGGTGCAGTTCCTGCAGCTCAACCCGCGCCGCGTGGTGCGCATCGAGGGCTATACCGACAGCACCGGCCCGAGCGAGGACAACCTGACGCTGTCGCGCGATCGCGCCCAGGCGGTGGCCGACATGCTGGTCGACCTGGGGGTCGACGAGCGCCGCATCGAGGTGCAGGGCTATGGCGACCAGTACCCGGTCGAGGCCAATGCCTCCGAGCGCGGTCGTGCACAGAACCGGCGGGTGGAAATCGTCTTTTCCGATGCCAAGGGCAATCTCGCCCCGGCGCGCTGAACGCCTACCTTCCTGCGGCGCGGTCGCCATCGCATGCCTTGCCGTGCGCTGGCGATGGCGCCGTCGCTCAATGCCGCCGTTCGAGATCGAGCTTGTTTTCCAGTCGGTCCAGGTGCACGTGCATCAGCCCCAACGCAGCCTCGGCATCGCCACGCTCGATGACGTCGATGAGTGCGGCATGTTCTTCCCAGGCACAGTGATCGCAGCACGGTGATTCGTAGCGGGCGATGATCAACGAGGTCATCGGCACCAGGCCGTTGAGAAAGCGTGCCAGGGGCGCGTTGTCAGCCATCTGCGCCAACTTCAGGTGAAATTCGCCGCCCAGGCGGATGGCTGCGCAGCGCTCGCCGCGCTCGTGGTGCTGGCGTTCGCGCTCCACCAGCTGGCGTAGCTGGCGGATCTGCACGGGTCGCGCGCGTTGCGTGGCCAGCCCGATCAGAGTGGTCTCGGCCAGGCGCCGTGCGCTGAGCACCTGCCGCGCCTGCTGCGGATCGGGCGCAGCCAAGTGCGCGGTATGGCTGGGGCGCTGGACGATCACCTGCTGGTCGGACAGCCGACCCAACACACGGCGGATCACCGTACGGCTGACACCGAAGGCATTGCTCAAGGCCTGCTCGGGCAGCAGGCTGCCCGGGGGCAGGCGTTGCTCGAGAATGGCATCGAACAGCCGTGGGTAGATCTGCTCGGCAGACAGTCGTTTCTCATTGCCCAGCAGCAGGGTAGGCAGGCGGGGGGCGGCGTGGGCACAGGCGGGCATGGTCGCTCTCCAAGGTCAGGGGGACGGGGTCTCGTCCGGTATGTTCAGCTCGATACCCATGCGCTGACCTTCCTGAAGGATGTGTCGACGCATCTGGGCACTGGCCTGGGCGCTGTTCTTTTCGCGAATGGCGCGCACCACCGCTTCGTTCTCGGTCAGTCGCGCGGCCAGGTGTTCGGGCGATTTGCGCAGCATGTCGGCGCTTTGCTTGAGGGCATTGCCGGTCTGCTGCACCACGCTCTGGAAGATCGGGTTGGTGGTCAGCGCGAACAGTTCCTGGTGAAACGCGATGTAGGCCGAAACGCCGGCTTCGCTGTCTTCGGCGTCCAGCGCTTCGCGCATGTCCATCAGGGTCAGGCGCAGTTGGCCTATGTCCTGGCTGTTGGCCGATTGCGCCACCAGCCCGACGATGAATGGCTCGAGGGTGTAGCGCAGTTGCAGCACGTCGGCCAGGCTCGCGGCGGCGACCTGTTCGCCTGCCTGGCTCAGCACGCCGGCATCGACGTCCAGCACCAGCACGCCTTTGCCCGGCAGCGAGCGCAACAGGCCCAGGGTTTCCAGCACCGTCACCGCTTCACGCAGGCTCGGCCGGCTGATGCCCAGTTGCTCGGCCAGTTCGCGCTGGCCGGGCAACATTTCGCCACGGCGCCACTGGCCACGGGCCAGGGCCTGACGCAGTTTTTCCACTACAGCATTGACCACGGTCGATGAGCTGATCACGGGTGGCTCTCCGGGTGTGGGTGCATCTTGGCTCCTCGCACGCCGGCGCCTGGCGCCGGCGGCTCTGTCGGTCGTGTTATTGATGGGCAGTGCCTGGCTTGCGCGCCGTCAGTGCGAACCCGGGTTTACCGGCGAGCACATTGTTGGCGCGCTCCAGGTCGATGTCTTTCTCCCAGCGGGCGATGGCGACGGTGGCCACGCAGTTGCCGATCAGGTTGGTCAGCGCGCGGCCGATGCCCATGAACCAGTCCACCGCCAACACCAGTACCAGGCCCACCACCGGAATCGCCGGGACGGCGGTGAGGGTGGCGGCGAGAATCACCAGCGCCGAGCCTGGGATGCCGTGAGCGCCCTTGGAGGTCACCAACGATACCAGCAGGATGGTCAGCAGGTCGGCCATGGCCAGCGGCGTCCCGGTGGCGTTGGCGATGAACACGATCGCCAGGGTCAGATAGATCGAGAAACCATCGAGGTTGAACGAGTAACCGGTGGGAATCACCAGACCTACGGTGGAGCTGCCGATGCCCAAGTGCTCGAGTTTACGCATGATCTGTGGCAGCACGGCATCGGACGAGGCGGTGCCGAGCACGATGGTCAGCTCTTCGCGCAGGTACTTGATCAGCGGGATCAGCTTGAGCCCCGACACGCGCATCACCGTGCCCAGCACGATGAGCACGAAGCCCGCGCAGGTCAGGTAGAACAGCGCCACCAGACCGCCCAGGTGCTGCAGCGACTCCAGGCCGTATTTGCTGGTGGTGAAGGCGATGGCGCCGAACACGCCGATCGGTGCCAGACGCACGATCATGCCCATGATGCGGAACACCACGTGGCTGAGTTCGTTGATCAGGCGGGAAATACCCGAGGCCGGCTCGCCGACCAGGTTCAGGGCGCTGCCGAACAGCACCGAGAACAGCAGCACTTGCAGGATGTTGTTGTCGGCGAAGGCACCCACCACCGAAGTGGGGATCAGATCCATGAGGAACGCGGCGGTACCATGAATGTGTTGCCCGCGCTCGGCCAGACCGTTGGCATCGGCGCTGGACAGTTGGTCCAGATGGATGTTGGCACCGGTACCGATACCGCTGGTGAAGGCGAACACCAGACCGATGATCAGCGCCAGGGTGGTCAACACTTCGAAATAGATCACCGATTTGAGGCCGATACGGCCGACCTTCTTCAGGTCACCCGCGCCGGAAATGCCGCTGACCACTACGCAGAAGACGATGATGCCGATCAGCATCTTGATCAGCTTGATGAATCCATCGCCCAGGGGTTTGAGTTGCAGGGAAACGTCGGGGAAGCTGAGGCCACAGATCACGCCGAGGGCGAGGCCTAGCACGACTTGCAGGAAGATCGAACGCGAGCACCATTTGAGCATGGGGGAAGTCTCTTGGTCGGTGTCCTTGCTCCGGGGTCGTGAAGGGCCAGTGAGCGCGGACTTAATTATTGTGGTCTTACCGGTTTGTCCAGTGCGCGCCCACTCTACGCCCGAGTTTTTTCGCATTGCAAGGTGTTTCAGCGTTGCCGGTCTGACCAGTTGCGATATCTATTCCAACCGGCGGCTCTAGCAAAAGGGATCGAGCGCTTTCGCCAGGGCGAAAAAAAACGGCAGGCCCGAGGGCGCTGCCGTTCTTCAAGGTGCTGCCAGCGATTACTGGTGCAGCTCTTCGGCGGCGAACAGCGTGTTCTCCAGCAGGCAGGCGCGGGTCATCGGGCCTACGCCGCCCGGTACCGGTGTGATCCAGCCGGCGCGGGGCAGGGCGGTCTCGTACACCACATCGCCCACCAGGCGGCCGTCCTCCTGCCGGTTGATGCCGACGTCGATGACGATGGCGCCGGGTTTGATCCATTCGCCCTTGACCAGGCCCGCTTTGCCTGCGGCTACGACCAGCAGGTCGGCGCGGCCGACATGGCCTGGCAGATCCTGGGTGAAACGGTGGCAAACGGTGATGGTGCAACCGGCCAACAGCAATTCCATGGCCATGGGGCGGCCGACGATGTTGGACGCGCCGACGATTACGGCGTTCATGCCGTAGAGGTTCTGACCGGTGCTTTCCAGCAGGGTCATGATCCCTTTGGGGGTGCACGGGCGCAGCAGGGGAATGCGTTGCGCCAGGCGACCGACGTTGTAAGGGTGGAAGCCGTCGACGTCTTTGTCCGGACGGATGCGCTCGAGCAGTACCGAAGCGTCCAAATGGGCCGGCAGCGGCAGTTGCAGCAGGATGCCGTCGATGCTGGCGTCGTCGTTGAGGCGGTCGATCAGCGCGGTGAGGTCTTGCTGGTTTGTGCTGCCTGGCAGGTCGAACGCCTGGGAGATGAAGCCAACCTCTTCGCAGTCCTTGCGCTTGTGCGAGACATAGACTTGGGAGGCGGGGTCGGAACCGACCAGGATCACCGCCAGACCTGGCGTGCGCAGGCCCTGCTGGCGGCGCTCAACGACACGTTGGGCGATCTGCTTGCGCAGGTTGGCGGCGATCGCCTTGCCATCGATAAGGTGTGCAGTCATAGACGCGTGTTTAACCATCAAAGGAGAACATATGAGGGGCGGCATTCTCGCACGACATAAGGCAGCGGCAAAAGGCGCATGGTCGGGCAAATGGCCTAAGCCCTTAAATAGGCTAAATTTTTTTTAAAAAACTGTTGACGACTTTCAGGGGCGTCTATAACATTCGTCGCACTTGTCGGGCAGAGCCTAGCACTGGTTAGCAAGGTCAGGCAGAATGAGCGGATTTGTTGGCTTGTTCGGTACGGCTAAAGTTGATTTGCAATCCTAGCAGAAAGCAGATTGAATATGCGCCCGTAGCTCAGCTGGATAGAGCATCCGCCTTCTAAGCGGATGGTCGCAGGTTCGAGTCCTGCCGGGTGCGCCACTAAGGCAGCTTTGGCAAGCAAGTGAAGTTTCAAGGCAGTAAGGTTTCAGCGTAACACCGCAATATGGTGGGCGTAGCTCAGTTGGTAGAGCGCCGGATTGTGATTCCGGTTGTCGTGGGTTCGATTCCCATCGTCCACCCCATATTTTTCGAAGGCGCCTCGATTGCATAATCTGGCGCCTTTGTTATACCTGTTGCATGCGGACGTGGTGAAATTGGTAGACACACTGGATTTAGGTTCCAGCGGCGCAAGCTGTAAGAGTTCGAGTCTCTTCGTCCGCACCATCTTTTGAGTCAAGGGGTTATGAGCAGCCTCAACGGCGCTCCTCCTTGATTTTCTGCGTTGCTTTGCAAGCAAAACGTGACACTGGGTGTTCACGGGTCTGTTTGGCACTCTTAGTGCGCATCCTCTAGCTCGCCATCCCCAGGGTGTCCATCGCGCCGTCATGGTCACGATCGAGTGCTCGCGCAAGCGCCTGGCTTTTTCTCTTCAAAAAAACGCGTCCCAGGCGCTGCTCACGTGCAGCGCGCCTGCGCCATGGGGCGTGCATCGTGCAGCCTGCGATTTGCGTTTTGCCGTATGCTCAGTCGAGTGCTGTCCGGTCCATAGCGAGCGACCTGAGAGCAGGCTCGTTCATAATGAGATATTGCGGTTGGTCGACAGGGGCCAGATAAGGAGCTTGTCTTGAGAAAAGCATTGCTGGTCGTCGCGTCCCTCTTCGTCGCCTCCTCGGCATGCGCTGAGATCCTGACCCCGGAACCCTCGAGGGCGTGTGTGCTGCTGGAGGACGTGGGTTTGAGGGCTGGCGACTGGGGGGATGATAATGGCGATGGCTCGTCGGGCTGTGCTAGTGCATATCAAGACATCGGTAATGTTGCGGCGGGTATGGCGAATCAACTGGCGTACTACGCTGCCGGCCCAGGCGACTCTGTGATTGAGGTGTGGCTGGCCATGGATTACAACCAACCCACGGATGCATCACCCGGCACGGCGGCACTTGTGGCGGCCGCGCAAAAGCTGGCGCTGCGTGCGCTTGGCGCCGACCTTTCGGACGCCGCTGCGGCCTTGATCGAAGGCGGGCGGCCTGGGATCGAGCGCGTAGGGAAGGGCTCGGTAGAGGTGGTTCGCGAAGATTGGCCGAATGGCCAGGGCTATCAAGTGAACGTGGTGATGCGCTAGACGGACCCTGGCCAGTGCGCAGTCTGCCGTAAAAGGTTGTGGCGTCGACTGCTGGTCGTGCATGCCTTGCAGGCTGTTTCGGCGCATCCTTCTTTCTATATAGAAAGAGCGGTTCGTCAGCCCTTGAATTCCCGCAAATCCACCCCATCTTCCTCGGCTAACAAGCTGCGCTCGTTTCCTTATCGATGAGTTCGACGCACAGCGCGCCCATCTCACTGGCAGAGGAACGCTCCATGATTGCCAAGGAAGACCGCCAGGCCGTAGCGCTGCAGCGCTTCGCCGAAGCCAATCCGCAACTGCTCGAAGAAATCGCTGCCCTCGATGCGCGCGAGCAGGCCCAGCAAATCCAGTGGGCATTCGAGGATGAGGCCCAGGCTCAGGGCCTGCAAGCCTGGGAGTTGGCGTTGCAACTGATCGCCGACTCGCCCGAGGCACTGGCCAGCATGCGTCTGGAAACCCACTGGGAAGTGGCCGAGGCGCTGGGCCTGGAGTGGGAAGAGTACTGCCATTTCAACGAGCTCGACTCCGTCGCTCCCTGAGGGTTGGTGGTGTTCGGAAGTTGTCGAAAAGTATGTCTATGCAAGGTGCGCGTGCGAGTGCTGCAGCGCGCCGCGTGCTGAGGTTCAGGTGGGCCTGGCGCTGGAGTGTCAGGCCTTTGTCGAGAAAACATTCGGCGCTTGTTTCCGTCGTCTGGAGTGGGGTGACTTCTAGCGCATGAGTCACTAGAATGTTCGCCCTTGATTCTGGAGTCGGGCTATCGCCGGCTAACGTCTGTGCAACGAGGAATATCCATGCAAGTTTCTGTTGAAAACACTTCTGCTCTCGAGCGCCGCATGACCATCGCCGTTCCGGCCGAGCGCGTCGAGAACGAAGTCAACAAGCGTCTGCAGCAGACTGCCAAGCGCGCCAAGGTTCCAGGCTTCCGCCCTGGCAAAGTGCCGATGAGCGTCATCCGCCAACGCTACGAAGGCTCCGCTCGCGAAGAGGCTTTCGGTCAACTGGTCCAGTCGGCCTTCTACGAAGCCCTCACCGAGCAGAAACTGAACCCCGCTGGCGCGCCTTCGGTAGAGCCGAAGTCGTTCGAAAAGGGCGGTGACCTGGAGTTCGTCGCTACGTTCGAAGTCTACCCAGAGTTCACCGTGGCCGGTCTGGAGTCGATCAGCGTCGAGCGCCTGAGCGCCGAAGTGGCCGATGCCGATCTGGACAACATGCTCGAAGTGCTGCGCAAGCAAAACGTGCGTTTCGAATCGGTCGAGCGCGAAGCGCAGAACGACGACCAGGTCACCATCGACTTCGTCGGCAAGATCGACGGTGAAGAATTCCAGGGCGGTTCGGCCAAAGGCACTCAGCTGGTGCTGGGCTCGGGCCGTATGATCCCAGGCTTCGAAGACGGTCTGGTAGGCGCCAAAGCCGGTGAAGAGCGCGTCGTCAACGTGACCTTCCCTGAGGACTACCAGAACCTCGACCTAGCCAACAAAGCCGCTGAGTTCACCATCACTGTCAACGCCGTGGCCGCACCGCAACTGCCTGAGCTGAACGAAGCGTTCTTCGCCCAGTTCGGCATCAAGGAATCGTCGCTGGAAGGTTTCCGCACCGAAGTTCGCAAGAACATGGAGCGCGAACTGCGTCAGGCGATCAAGGCCAAGGTCAAGACCCAGGTCATGGACGGACTGCTGGCTGCCAACCCGATCGAGGTGCCGAAGGCGCTGCTGGAAGACGAAGTCAACCGTCTGCGTGTGCAAGCGGTCCAGCAGTTCGGTGGCAACATCAAGCCAGACCAACTGCCGGCCGAGCTTTTCGAAGAGCAAGCCAAGCGCCGTGTGGCACTGGGCCTGATCATCGCCGAAGTGGTCAAGCAGTTCGACCTCAAGCCCGACGCCGCCAAAGTCAGCGAAATGATCGAAGAGATGGCCTCGGCCTACCAAGAGCCTGAGCAAGTCATCGCCTGGTACCACAAGAACGAGCAGCAGATGAACGAAGTGCGCTCGGTTGTGCTGGAAGAGCAAGTTGTAGATACTGTCCTGCAGAAAGCGACTGTGACCGACAAGTCGGTCTCGTACGAAGAAGCGGTAAAACCAGCGCAGGCACCTGCTGCTGAGTAATACGGCAAGTTCGTAAGAAACCCCCACAAGCCAGCCTTCGCGCTGGCTTGTGCGTATTCAAGCCATGACTATTTGGGAGTGAGTGCAGGACATGTCCCGCAATTCTTATATTCAGCAGAGCTCTGACATCCAAGCCGCCGGTGGCTTGGTCCCGATGGTTATCGAGCAGTCCGCCCGTGGCGAGCGTGCCTATGACATCTACTCGCGCCTTTTGAAGGAGCGGGTGATCTTCCTGGTGGGTCCCGTCGAGGACTACATGGCCAACCTGGTCGTGGCGCAAATGCTGTTCCTCGAAGCGGAAAACCCTGACAAGGATATCCATCTCTACATCAACTCGCCGGGCGGCTCGGTAACGGCAGGCATGTCGATCTACGACACCATGCAGTTCGTCAAGCCCGACGTTTCCACCATCTGCATGGGTCAGGCTTGCAGCATGGGCGCCTTCCTGTTGGCCGCTGGTGCCAAAGGCAAGCGTCACTGCCTGCCGAACTCGCGTGTCATGATTCACCAGCCACTGGGCGGTTTCCAGGGTCAGGCGACCGACATCGAGATCCATGCCCAGGAAATCCTCAGCATCAAGGCGCGCCTGAACGAGCTGCTGGCCTACCATACGGGCCAAGACCTCGAAACCATCAAGCGCGATACCGAGCGTGACAACTTCATGAGCGCCACGCGCGCTGCCGAGTACGGTCTGGTCGACTCGGTGTACGACAAGCGGCAACTGGTTTCCTGATCGCGGGGCCAGAGCAGGCAGGCGCCCCGTGCGCCTGCCTGTGGACTTGAAAAAGACCGCAATTGCCTTCATCTTGTGTTGCAAGCCTACCCGGATTGGATCGATCGAATGACTGACACCCGTAACGGCGAGGACAGCGGCAAATTGCTCTATTGCTCCTTCTGCGGCAAAAGCCAGCACGAAGTGCGCAAATTGATTGCCGGGCCCTCGGTATTTATCTGCGACGAGTGCGTCGACCTGTGCAATGACATCATCCGCGAGGAGGTGCAAGAAGCCCAGGCCGAGAGCAGCGCGCACAAACTGCCTTCGCCGAAAGAAATCAGCGGCATCCTTGACCAGTACGTCATCGGTCAGGAGCGTGCCAAGAAGGTGCTTGCCGTGGCGGTGTACAACCACTACAAGCGCCTGAACCAGCGCGACAAGAAGGGCGACGAAGTCGAACTCGGCAAGAGCAACATCCTGCTGATCGGGCCTACCGGCTCCGGCAAGACCCTGCTCGCCGAAACGCTCGCACGCCTGTTGAACGTGCCGTTCACCATTGCCGACGCCACTACCCTGACCGAAGCCGGTTACGTGGGTGAAGACGTCGAGAACATCATCCAGAAGTTGCTGCAGAAGTGCGACTACGATGTCGAAAAAGCCCAGATGGGCATTGTCTACATCGATGAGATCGACAAGATTTCGCGCAAGTCCGACAACCCTTCCATCACCCGCGATGTATCAGGTGAGGGCGTTCAGCAGGCGCTGCTCAAGCTGATCGAAGGCACCGTGGCTTCGGTACCGCCGCAAGGTGGCCGCAAGCATCCGCAGCAGGAATTCCTGCAGGTCGATACGCGCAACATCCTGTTCATCTGCGGTGGTGCGTTCTCGGGTCTGGAAAAAGTCATTCAGAACCGTTCGACCAAAGGTGGCATCGGCTTCGGTGCCCAGGTGCGCAGCAAGGAAGAGGGCAAGAAGGTTGGCGAATCCCTGCGTGAAGTCGAGCCGGACGATCTCGTCAAGTTCGGTCTGATCCCGGAATTCGTAGGTCGTTTGCCCGTACTGGCTACCCTCGACGAACTCGACGAAGCGGCGTTGGTGCAGATTCTCACCGAGCCGAAGAACGCCTTGACCAAGCAATATGCCAAGTTGTTCGAAATGGAAAGCGTCGACCTCGAGTTCCGTAGCGATGCGCTCAAGGCCGTTGCGCACAAGGCACTTGAACGCAAGACCGGTGCCCGTGGCCTGCGCTCGATCCTCGAAGGCATTTTGCTCGACACCATGTACGACATTCCTTCGCAGAAGGACGTCAGCAAGGTGGTCATCGACGAAAGCGTCATCGAAGGCAGCTCCAAGCCGTTGTTGATCTATGAGAACAACGAGCCGCAAGCCAAGGCCGCACCCGACGCCTGAGTCGGTAACGAGTCGAATGTGATACCGGAAGGGGCCTTAGGGCCCCTTTCTGCATTTACTGGCGCGAACGCTTGTAATTTTGCGGACCTACCCCCACATTAACCCCAAGCACTATTTCCACGGTTTCCGGCCATTGGGCCGCTGTAGAGGCGAAATCATGAAGACCACCCTCGACTTGCCTCTTTTGCCATTGCGCGATGTCGTCGTATACCCGCACATGGTCATCCCGCTGTTTGTGGGGCGCGAAAAGTCCATCGAAGCCCTCGAGGCGGCGATGGCGGGCGAAAAGCAGATCCTCCTGCTGGCCCAGAAAAATCCTGCTGACGACGATCCTGGCGAGGACGCGCTGTACCGCGTCGGCACCGTCGCCACCGTATTGCAGTTGCTCAAGTTGCCCGATGGCACCGTCAAGGTGTTGGTCGAGGGTGAGCAGCGCGGCGCGGTCGAGCGTTTTGCCGAAGCCGACGGGCACATTCGTGCCGAAGTCACCCTTATCGATGAAGTCGACGCCGCCGAGCGCGAGTCGGAAGTGTTCGTGCGTACGCTGTTGTCGCAGTTCGAGCAATACGTGCAGCTGGGCAAGAAAGTACCGGCCGAAGTGTTGTCCTCGCTCAACAGCATCGATGAGCCGGGTCGCCTGGTCGACACCATGGCCGCCCATATGGCGTTGAAGATCGAGCAGAAGCAGGAAATTCTAGAAATCATCGAGTTGCCCGAGCGTGTCGAGCACGTGCTGGCGCTACTCGATGGTGAGATCGATCTGTTGCAGGTCGAGAAGCGCATCCGCGGTCGCGTCAAGAAACAGATGGAGCGTAGCCAGCGCGAGTACTACCTGAATGAGCAGATGAAGGCCATTCAGAAAGAGCTCGGCGATGGCGACGAAGGGCACAACGAAGTCGAAGAGCTGAAAAAACGCATCGAAGCGGCAGGTCTGCCCAAAGATGCCCTGACCAAGGCCCAGGCCGAGCTGAACAAGCTCAAGCAGATGTCGCCGATGTCGGCCGAGGCCACTGTGGTGCGCTCGTACCTCGACTGGCTGGTGCAGGTGCCTTGGCAAGCCCAGAGCAAAGTGCGCCTGGACTTGAGCAAGGCCGAGGAAATCCTCGATGCCGACCACTATGGCCTCGAAGAGGTCAAGGAACGCATCCTTGAATACCTCGCCGTTCAGAAGCGCGTGAAGAAGATTCGCGGCCCTGTGCTGTGCCTGGTCGGGCCGCCTGGCGTGGGCAAGACCTCCCTGGCCGAGTCCATCGCCGCTGCGACCAATCGCAAGTTCGTGCGCATGGCGCTGGGTGGTGTGCGTGACGAGGCCGAGATCCGCGGCCATCGCCGTACCTACATCGGTTCGATGCCGGGTCGCCTGATCCAGAAAATGACCAAAGTGGGCGTACGCAACCCGCTGTTCCTGCTCGACGAAATCGACAAGATGGGCAGCGACATGCGTGGCGATCCGGCTTCGGCGCTGCTCGAGGTGCTCGATCCCGAGCAGAACCACAATTTCAACGACCATTACCTGGAAGTCGATTACGACCTGTCCGACGTGATGTTCCTTTGCACGTCCAACTCGATGAACATCCCGCCAGCGCTGCTGGACCGGATGGAGATCATCCGCCTGCCGGGTTACACCGAAGACGAGAAGATCAACATCGCGGTCAAGTACCTGACGGTCAAGCAGATCAAGGCCAACGGCCTGAAGAAGACCGAGTTGGAAATCGACGTCAGCGCCATTCGCGACATCATCCGCTACTACACCCGCGAAGCCGGTGTGCGAGGGCTGGAGCGCCAGATTGCCAAGGTCTGCCGCAAAGTGGTCAAGGAACATGCCGGACAGAAGCAGTTCCATGTCAAGGTCACCGGCGAGCAGCTCGAGCATCTCTTGGGCGTGCGCAAGTTCCGTTACGGTCTGGCCGAGCAGCAAGACCAGATCGGTCAGGTGACGGGCCTGGCCTGGACGCAGGTGGGTGGCGAACTACTGACCATCGAGTCGGTGGTGATTCCAGGCAAGGGGCAGTTGATCAAGACGGGTTCGCTGGGCGATGTCATGGTCGAATCGATCACCGCCGCGCAGACCGTAGTACGTAGCAGGGCGCGCAGCCTGGGCATTCCTGCCGACTTCCATGAAAAACACGACGTGCATATCCACATGCCCGAAGGGGCTACGCCCAAGGACGGCCCGAGTGCCGGTATCGGCATGTGCACGGCGCTGGTGTCAGCGTTGACGCAGATTCCGGTGCGTGCGGATGTAGCCATGACGGGCGAAATCACCCTGCGCGGCCAGGTGCTCGCCATCGGTGGTTTGAAAGAGAAACTGCTGGCTGCGCATCGCGGCGGGATCAAGACCGTCATCATTCCCGAGGAAAACGTCCGCGATTTGAAAGAGATTCCTGAAAATATCAAACAGGATCTGCACATCAAACCGGTCAAATGGATTGACGAAGTGCTGCAAATTGCGCTGCAATACGCGCCCGAGCCCTTGCCAGACGTGGCTCCGGAGGCTGTCGCCAAAGATGAAAAGCGCGACAGCGATGCCAAGGAAAGAATTAGCACGCACTAGTACGTATTTCCCTGGGTGGCCTTTCTTGACAATTTTTTCGGGGCCTTGCTATAAAGCGCCTCGCGAGTGTCACCAGGCCACCCAGTGCTCGTTTATGTAAGCTTTGTTACATACTTAGAAACAAACTCAATTAGAGAAATTAAGGGGACTTACAGTGAACAAGTCGGAACTGATTGACGCCATCGCCGCTTCTGCTGACATTCCGAAAGCTACCGCCGGCAAGGCGCTGGACGCCGTCATCGAATCGGTCACCGGTGCCCTGAAGCAAGGTGACGACGTCGTACTGGTCGGCTTTGGCACCTTCAGTGTCAAAGAGCGCGCCGCTCGCATGGGCCGCAACCCACAGACCGGTAAGGACATTCAGATCGCTGCTGCCAAGGTGCCAGGCTTCAAAGCTGGCAAAGGCCTGAAAGACGCCGTCAACTAAGTCGTCTTTTTCAGCCGGCCCTGGCAGTACCGGGGCCGACCGCGTGACGGCGGGAGATACAGTTCCCACCGGGCACGCCCGCTTTGAGAAGGCGCATCCACAGGATGCGCCTTTCTTTATATCTGGACTCTACCCACGCTCCGCGGTTGTTTACGCAGTGGTACAACCGTTTCTGGGGGACGCATGCTGCAGAATATCAGGGACAATTCACAGGGTTGGATTGCCAAAACCATCATCGGTCTCATTGTGGTACTGATGGCATTGACCGGCTTTGAAGCCATCTTCCAAGCAGCCAGTCACAGCCAGGACGCTGCCAAGGTCAACGGCGAGACCATCAGCCAGAACGAGCTGAGCCAAGCCGTGGACATGCAGCGCCGTCAGTTGATGCAACAGCTGGGCAAGGATTTCGATCCCGCGCGCCTCGACGAAAAAATGCTGCGCGAAGAAGCCCTCAAAGGCTTGATCGAACGCAAGCTGCTGCTCGATGGCGCAAAAGACGCCAAGTTCGCCTTCTCCGATGCGGCGCTGGACCAAGTGATCCTGCAAACACCCGAGTTCCAGGTCGATGGCAAGTTCAGCGCCGAGCGCTTCGATCAGGTCATTCGCCAACTGGGCTACGGTCGTCTGCAATTCCGCGAAATGCTGGGCCAGGAAATGCTCATCGGCCAACTGCGCACCGGCCTTGCCGGCAGCAGTTTCGTAACCGATAAACAGGTGGAAGCCTTCGCCCGCTTGGAACAGCAGACCCGCGACTTCGCCTCGCTGACCTTCAAGGCAGACCCATCCGCCGTCAAGGTGAGCGACGAGGAGATCAAGGCGCACTATGAACAGCACGCCAAAGAGTTCATGACCCCCGATCAGGTCGTCATCAACTACATCGAGCTGAACAAATCGGACTTCTTCGCTCAGGTCGACGTCAGTGACGACGCGCTGCAAGCGCAGTACGAAAAGGAAACGGCCAACCTGGCCGAGCAGCGGCACGCCGCGCACATCCTCATCGAAGTCAACGACAAGACCACCGATGCCCAAGCCAAGGCCCGCATCGAGGAAATCCAGCAACGCCTGAACAAGGGTGAAGACTTCGCTGCGTTGGCCAAAGAGTTTTCCCAAGACCCAGGCTCGGCCGCCACCGGTGGCGACCTCGGCTTCGCGGCGCCTGGCGTCTACGATCCGAGCTTCGAAGATGCGCTGTACAAGCTGAACCAGGACCAGGTGTCGGCACCGGTGCGTACCGAATTCGGCTACCACCTGATCAAGCTGCTGGGTGTGCAGGCGCCTGAGGTGCCGAGCTTCGCCAGCCTCAAACCCAAGTTGACCCGCGACCTGAAGACCCAGCAAGTCGAACAGCGCTTCGTCGAAGCGACCAAACAGCTCGAAGACGCGGCTTTCGAATCTTCCGATCTGGCGCAGCCTGCGCAAGACCTGAAGCTGAAAGTGCAGACCTCGGCAGCGTTCGGCCGCGAAGGTGGCGAGGGCATCACGGCCAACCGTGCCGTCGTGCAAGCGGCCTTCAGCGAAGAAGTGCTGGATGAGGGTGCCAACAGCACCGCGCTCGAACTCGATCCGGAAACCATCGTCGTGCTGCGCGTCAAGGAGCATCGCAAGCCCGAGCAATTGCCGCTCGAAGCCGTGGCGCAGAGCATTCGTCAGCACCTGGCGAAGGACAAAGCGACCGCCGAGCTCAAGGCCAAGGCCGACAAGCTGGTAGCCGACCTGGAGAAGGGTTCGGTTGCAGCCGATGCCGCCTACGAAGGCCAAGCCTGGAAGGTGCAGGAAGCCGTGACTCGCAGCCAGGAAGGGATCGACCCGGTCGAGCTGCAGGCGGTGTTCCGCATGGCCAAGCCCCAATCCAAGGGCAAGCCGGTCTACGGCAGTGTGGTGCTCAAGGATGGCAGCTTGGTCGTGGTCAAGCTCAAGGGCGTCAACGAGGGCGCTGCAGCCACCGAGGAAGAGAAGCAGCAGATCGCCCGCTACCTCGCTTCGCGTGCCGGTCAGCAGGACTTCGCCGCTTATCGCAAACAGCTGGAAGCCAATGCCGACGTGACGCGCTACTAAGCGTCATCGGGTGAAACGAAACAGGCCGCGCAATGCGGCCTGTTTCGTTTCTGACGAACGCTCAGCGGTGCTCGTGCTCGTAGCTGTCCAGGGTATCGCGGGCGATTTCCCGGCCCAAGGCGATCAGTTCCGGACCCTTGTAGAACTCGAAGAAGCGACAAACCCGCTTGGGTACGTTGACCAGCACGTCGGGTGGATAGCCGGCGATCTTGTACTGTGCCAACGAGGTCTGCATCACCTCGAAGCTCTGGTTGATCAGATCGAGCAGGGATGCCGGCCCCACGTTGTCGATGATGAAAGAGCCCACCGCCGACTTGGGCGCACCGCCAGCCTCTGGCGCGGCGGCCGGCTGCTGGCCCTCCGGGTCGGCCTCGCTCAGCCAGGGATTGGCCTTGGCGGCCTGCTGGGCCGCGATCTTCTGATCGATGCGCAGCAGTTTTTCTGCGGGCGTGCGGCGAAACGGTAGACGCGAGCCGACCGAATCGATCAACGCATCGAAGCGCATCTTGAAGGCAGGCGGGCGCTCGATTACCGGTAACTGGTAATGGCTCTGGTTGGTCGCATTGAGGTTGACCGCGACGATCAGGTCGCAATGGCTGGAGACCACCGGCACGATGGGCAGTGGATTGAGAATGCCACCGTCGACCAGTACGCGATTGCCTTGCTGTACCGGCGTGAACAGGCTGGGGATGGCCGCCGAAGCGCGCATGGCTTGATGCAGGCAACCTTCCTGGAACCAGATTTCCTGCTGGTGGGTCAGGTCGGCCGCTACGGCGGTATAAGGGATGCGCAGTTGCTCGATGTCGATCTCACCGACGATCTTGCGGATGTGCCCGAAGACTTTGTCGCCACGGATCGCGCCCAGGCGGAAACTGACATCGACCAGCCGCAACACGTCTAGGTAATCCAGGCTCTCGATCCACCGGCGGTAATCGTCGAGTTTCCCTGCCGCATAGATGCCGCCAATGACGGCCCCCATCGAGCAGCCGGCGACACAGGCGATCTCGTAACCGCGCCGTTCGATCTCTTCGATCACGCCAATGTGCGCATAACCACGCGCGCCGCCCGAACCCAGTACCAGTGCCACCCGTTTACGCATGAGCATCCCTCGCTTGGTGTACATCCGCGCCACAATGAACCACTGCGCCAGGGGATTCAATCGCGGCGCTGGGCACTGGCCGCAGGAACGGCACTTTCACCGTCCGTTGCCGTCGAACAGGCACTGCGTCCCAACCTGTGAGGTTCACCCGATGAAAGCCTGGATCTGCCTTCCTCTGATCGCCCTGGCGCTGGCCGGCTGCGCGGGCAAGACGGCCTACCGTGAAAGCTGTGGCGCCCAGCTCGACGCTGCCTGGAAGGAGCTGGACCTGGCCAAGGCAGAAGGCTTTGCCGGCACCATCAGCTATTCCAAAGCCCTGTCGCTGCTGACCGGTGCCAAGACCCAGCAACAATTCGAGCGCTTCGAAGGCTGCGCCAACAAGGCCGAAAAGGCACGTTTCTACATTCGCGAATCCCGTGCCGGCCGCTGACCGAGGAAAATGACCATGTCCGCCATGCTCGATCACCTGGTGACCCAACTGTTTTCCCTGCACGTGCGGTTATTGGCCTGTCGAGAACGGCTGGCCGCCAACACCGACAGCGAGGCCTTGCACGATTTGCGCACCAGCACACGGCGGCTGCGCAGCCTGATTCGGCCCTTGCGCGAGGTGCCCGCAGTGGCGCAACTGGAGGAGGCGGCACGAGCACTGGGCCGCCTGACGACGCCCTTGCGCGACCGCGAAGTGCTGGCTGCGCACCTGTCCGCACACGGGCAGTCGCTGCCCGGTCAACCATCGCCCACGGAACAGGAGCAGACGTTCGCCAAGGTGGCGGACAGCGACGAACTGAAACGGCTGCTGACCGTGCTCGATGCGGCGCCGGCGTTGCTACGCGTGGCACGGCGCGACAAGCTATTGCCCAAGCCGGGTGCACAAGTGGAAAAACGTCTGCGCAAGCAGTGGCGCAAGCTACGCGAGGCGTTGGAGGACCCGGCACACGATCGTCATCGCCTGCGGCTGTTGATCAAACGAGTACGCTATGGCGACGAGGCCTTCCCGCAGCTCGACCATGCGGGTAAGAAGCTACGTGCGTTGCTCAAGCGCGCACAAGGTGATCTGGGTGATTGGCACGATCGGTTGCAATGGTTGTTACAGGCCGAGCGCGAGCAAGCCTTGACGCCTTACGCCGAGCGTTGGCAACGCGAGCTGCACCGTTTCGAAGGCAAGGCCGATGCGACCCTGGAGCAATTGAGCGCCGCTTTGGTGCGACGCCGTCACTGAAGTTCAGGCATGACCTGCGGCGTGGCGGCCCAGTAGCCGCCCGCCCGCAACCATTACCAAGATGCCAATGGCCAGCTGGCTGACATCGAACGCGAACGCACCCGATAGCACGAGCAGCGCGCCCGGTACCAGCAGCAACACCGCTAGCAGTTGCAGCATGTGCTCAGGCGTGGGGTGAGCCAAGTGCGACGAGGTGCGTCGGGTCTGGTCTAGCAAAACGTTCAGGCATTTGTTCATGGGGTATTCCTCTCGGCTACCCCATGAGCCTAGTGGCCTGCGTCTCAGTCAGCCAATCGAGGCTGGCTATCGCTTTCATAGCGCCAGTCGGCCGATCGCTTGGTTGAGCTGCCCGGCCAGGGTCGCCAGTTCGCGGCTGGTGCTGGCCGAGCTTAGCGTCTGTTGCACGGTGTCTTCGGTCACGTCGCGTATGCTGACGATCACCCGATTCATTTCCTCCGCCACCTGGCTCTGTTGCTCGGCCGCCACGGCGATCTGCGTATTGCTTTCGCGCATCTGCGCCACGGCCGTAGTGATCTCGGCCAGGGCCTCACCGGCCTCTTGGGCCTGGCGCACGCAATCGTCGGCCTTGAGCGAGCTTTCGTGCATGAAGTCGACGGCGTCACGCGTGCCACTGTGCAGGGTGGAAACCATGCCGGTGATCTCGTCGGTCGAGCTTTGCACGCGTTTGGCCAAGTTGCGTACCTCGTCGGCCACCACCGCGAAGCCTCGACCCAGTTCGCCTGCCCGCGCCGCTTCGATGGCGGCGTTCAAGGCCAGCAAGTTGGTCTGCTCGGCGATGCTGTGGATGACGCCGACCACGCCCGTGATCTTCTGACTGTCATCGGCCAGTTGACGGATCATTTCCGCGGTCTGCTGGACGCCGCTGGACAGGCCGGCGATGGACAGCTGCACACGGCTGACCACCTGCTGCCCGCTGCCGGCCAGCGTGTCGGCGGTCCGCGACAGGTCGCGGGTAGCGCCGGCGTGCTGGGCGATATGGTGCACCGTGGCGGTCATTTGGTTGATCGCGGTGGCCGCCTGGTCGGTTTCGCTCTGCTGCCCAAGCATGCCGCTGCGGACCTCGTTCATGCTGGCGGCCAACTGCGCGGCGCCAGCGTCGAGTTGCGCCGCCGATTGCGCCACGGTGCCGACCACGCGCTGGTAGGTCGCCTGCATGGCATTGAACGCGACAGCCATCTGGCCGACCTCGTCACCACTGGCAAGAGGCACCCGGGCCGACAGATCGCCGGTTTTCTCCACCTGCAGCATGACGTTCTTCAGGGTGTTGAGCTGACGCAGCAGGAAGCGAATCAGCAGTTGCGAAGCGGCGAGCATGAGCAGCATCAACACCAGCACGCACAGCGCGTAATGACCGAAACGGTCGACGAACACTTGGCCGAAACCGGGCGATGGGGCAAGGACGGCCAGATGCTTCTCGCCCATACGAATCACTTGCGCGCCGTTGACCGGCACGTCGTCGAGGCGCAGGCCTGCGGGCAGATCGATCCAGCCCTGGGCATCGCGCAAACCTGGCAGTTCGACGCCTTCGAAGCGGGGCGTCTGCCCCACCTGCCACGTCAGCAGATTGGACGAGGCGGGCGGTGCGCTACCGGTGGGCCAATCGGCCAACAGCGCCGCTTGCGCCTGGGCCTGAGCGCGCGCGGTGTCGCGCCTGGCCTGCTGTTCCAGGCTCAAGGCGTATAGCACCAGCAGCAACGTCGTGAAAAAGGCCACTGCGTTGACGGCCCAGAATTTGTATTTGAGTGAAACGTTGCAAAGCCAGGCACCCATGTGAGGTTTTCTCTGAAATATGCGGAAACAGCATTGGCAAGGTGCCAGCATTCTGTACGCGCGCGTCAGAGCATTCGTTGATGTCCGTCAAGGAATCTCGGGTAAACCGAAGAAGGTTCGCGCACAGTCGGTGGTGTGCGCTGCGGTGTCCTCGATCCGTTCGCCTCGATGGCGCGCCACTTCTTCAAGCACGCTTTGCAGATAGGCGGGTTCGTTGCGCCCGCTCTTGGGTTTTGGCCGCAGGGTACGCGGCAAGAGGTAAGGTGCATCGCTTTCCAGCATCAGACGTCCGCGAGGAATGCTGCCCACCAATTCATGCAGGTGAGTGCCCCGCCGTTCGTCGCAAATCCAGCCAGTGATGCCGATGTGCAGATCGAGGTCGAGGTAGCTGAACAAGGCCTGTCGCTCGCCCGTGAAGCAGTGCACCACGGCTGCGCTCAACTGGTCGCGGTACGTCTTGAGGATGGCCAGCAGCCGCGCGTTGGCGTCACGTTCATGAAGAAACACCGGCAGGCCAGTTTCCACGGCCAGCGCCAACTGCGCCTCCAAGGCTTTTTCCTGCTGCGGGCGGGGGAAAAATCGCGGTTGAAATCCAGCCCGCATTCGCCTACGGCGCGCACCCTGGGCTGGGCCAGCAACTGGCGCAGCCGTTGCTCGCTGGAAGCCTGCCAACTGCTCGCATCGTGGGGATGCACCCCGGCGGTAGCGAACAGAGCCTTGCCCTGTGCGTCGAGAGATTCGCACAGTTCCAAAGCCTGTTCACTGGCCTCCAGGCTGGTGCCGGTCAGCACCATTTGCACCACTCCAGCCTCGTGCGCACGCTCGACGACGGCGGCCTGTTGGCCCTGGAAGCTGCTGTTGGTCAGGTTGACGCCGATATCGATCAGTTGCATGGTGTTGCCTCGTATCAAGGGCAGGCCAGCATAGCAAAGCCGGTTGTAGAGGAAATATTCCCAGAACCTCAATGGCTTGCAGCGGTCTGTTGATGTCAGTTGTCAACCAGGCGCCTCACCCGAGCGCGCCGTTCAATTGGACATACCACGTGACCGCACGCACCTTGTTCACGGTTTTGTTGCTGATCGGGCTCCTGAGCGCGAGCCCGGCCAACGCGCGTCTGCCCGGCCCTGCGCAGGCGGGCCATGGCCACCCGGCCAAGGACTTGGCGGACATCCGCAAAACCAAGGTGCTGCGTGTTCTGGTCAACCAGAGCCGCAATAGTTCGGGCACCGTCAAGGGTGAACCGGTCGGCGTCGAATACCACCGCCTGCGGGCGCTCGAACACTTTCTCAACACGCAAAAAGGTGTCACCCAGCAGGTGCACGTCAAGTTGATCCCCAAGGCCAAGGGCCAGTTACCCGGTGCATTGTTGCGCGGCGAGGGCGACATCGCCGCGCCTGGGGAGTTGTTCGAGGCGCAGGCCGTACGACAGCTGGCTGCCAGTGCGCCGGTGGTCGATCGGGTGGCCCTGGTGCTGGTCGGGCGCAAAGGCACGCGCAGCGTGGCCAGGGCAGAACAGTTGTCGGGGCGCACCGTGGCGCTGGTCAATGCCAGCGCCGCCGGAGCGGCGATCGAGGCGATCAACCAGCAGTTGGCCCTGCGCAAGCGAGCGCCGGTCAAGGTCGAATGGGTCGATCCGACCCTGGCCGTCGAAGATGTACTGGAAATGGTTCAGGCCGGCGTTTATCCACTGACCGTGGTCGAACGGCCCATCGCCGAGCGCTGGGCACGGGTGATGCCCAAGCTGCGGCTCGATACCCGCGTGCAGTTGGGCAAACCCCAGGCGGTGCGCTGGTACGTACGGCGCGATACGCCGGCGTTGCAGGACGGCATCAACCGCTTCCTTGCCGGCTATCGGGCGCCGGCCAATCAGAATGCCGTATTCGAGCGTATCTATCGCAGCCAGTACCGTATGCACAACCCGTTGGCCAACCAGCCGCGCCAGCGTCTGGAAGCGGTACGTACGGTCTTGCAGCGCCATGGCGCCAAGCAGCAGATCGACTGGCTGAACCTTGCGGCCTTGGCCTACAAGGAATCGACCCTCGACCCCAAAGCGCGTGGCGGCGGCGGGGCCCACGGTCTGATGCAGATCACGCCCTCGGCCGCGCAGCGCGTCGGGGTCAGCAATATCCAGACGGTCGAGGGCAACGTGCAGGCCGGCGCACGCTATTTGGCGCTGATCCGCCGCAAGTTCTTCTCCAGCCCCGCACTCAACGACCGCGAACGCATGGCTTTCGTCCTTGCCGCCTACAACCTCGGCCCAGAGCGGGTGCAGGCCATGCGTGCCGAAGCACGGCGGCGCGGTCTGAACCCCAATCAGTGGTTCTTCCAGACCGAGCGAGTGGCGATGGAGCAAGTGGGAATGGGGCCGGTGAACTTCGTCAACAGCGTGAACAAGTACTTCCTGGCATTCGACCGCGAACGGCTGGCGCTGGAAGGTACCCGCAGACGCTGACGGTGTTGGCGCACATCTACGGTAACGCAGCGCTTGTATCTTCCCGTGCAAGCCCCTAGCATGGCCCTTGCGCCGATTTAAACAGCTACTTGCGGGGCGCGCGACGGCTCTCTGCAAGGCCGCCGAAATACCGCTAAAGCGCTGGTTCGGTGACGCCTCCCACCGCTGCCCAGCGGGATTCGCGAGGCGGAGATCTACCCCATGAGTTGTCCACGTACCAGTGTCTGTCTGAGCCCCTTGGCCATCGAGCCTGCGGCGCGCACGCCCCGCATCCTGCTGGGTGGCTCCCACCAGCCGACCCTGCTGCGCCACCTCGAAGGTCTGTCGCGGCGCAAAGGCCAGGCGCGGGCCTTCCTCATCCAGTTCGCCGACATCCATGAACAAGCCGACCTGGCCCGCTACGGCAACGACCGTTTCGACCTGGCCGTGATCCAGGCGCCGACAGCGGCCATGGCCGACCAGGTCATCGCCCAGCTCACCCGCATCGCACGGCAAGGGCTGATCACACGGCGTTGAGGCGCATCCATTCCACCCAGCTTGCAACCACCGAGCGCGCCTGCGTGGCCGCTCGCATGGCGTGAGGAGAGGGCTGTTGAGCACCAACATCATCACCACCGAAGGGCATCGGGCGCTCAAGCAGGAGCTTGACCATCTGTGGCGCGTGTATCGCCCCGAGATCACCCAGAAAGTGACATGGGCCGCTTCGCTGGGCGATCGCAGTGAAAATGCCGATTACCAGTACAACAAGAAACTGCTGCGTGAAATCGACCGGCGCGTGCGCTACCTGCGCAAACGCCTGGAAGACGTACGGGTGGTTGCATACGCCGCCGAACAGGAGGGCAAGGTGTTCTTCGGCGCCTGGGTGGAAGTCGAAAACGACGAGGGCGAACTCATGACGTTCCGCGTCGTCGGCTATGACGAGATCTACGGCCGCAACGACTATATTTCCATCGATTCGCCTATGGCTCGCGCCCTGCTGAAGAAACAGGTGGGCGACGAGGCGGTGGTGCAGACGCCGACCGGCGAGGCGTCCTGGTACGTCAACAGGATCTGGTACCTGCCGGTCGGGGATTGAGTCTCAACCTTCGCGCAACACCGCCAGCGGGCTGGCGTTGAGCGCACGGCGCGTACCCAGCATGCCGGCGCCGCCCACCAGTACAGCCCCTGCCACCGGCAGCACCAGCAACCAGGGATGCGGGCTCCAGGTAAGGGCGAAGGCATAGCGGTACAGCACCCACGTCACCAGTTCGCAGCCCAGCGCCGCCAGCACCCCGCTGGCGGCGCCAAGCAAACCGAATTCGATGCGTCGCGTGCGTACCAGCAGCGCTCTGGATGCGCCCAAGGCCCGCAGCAGAGCGCCTTGCCGGATGCGCTCGTCGAGGGTCGCCTGCAGCCCGGCGAAAAGCACCGCCAGGCCCGCCGCGAGCACGAACAGCAGTACGTATTCCACCGCCAGGGTCACTTGCGCGAGGATGCTGCGCAGCTGGCTCAGCAAGGCATCGACTTGCAGGATGGTGGCAGCGGGGAATGCCCGCGACAGCGCCACGATGTCTTTGTCGTGCCCGGCCGGCAGGTAGAAGCTGGTCAGGTAGGTGGTGGGCAGGCCTTGCAGGGTGCCCGGCTGGAAAATCATGTAGAAGTTCGGCTGGAAGCTGTCCCAGTGCACGGTACGCAAGCTGCTGACCTTGGCCGAGTGCTGCTGGTCGCCGATGTCGAAGGTCAGTTCGTCGCCGAGTTTCAGGCCGAGGCTGGCGGCCAGCTCGGCTTCGACCGATACGTCGGGCGTCGCTACGTCGGGCGTCGCTACGTCGGGCGTCGCTACGTCGGGCGCCGGAACGTCGGGTGTCGCCACGCCAGGCGTGTCCTGCGGCGACGGCGCCTCTTGCCACCATCGGCCTTCGCTGAGCGCATTGCCAGAGGGCAGCTCGGCGGCCCAGGTCAGGCTCAGGTCGCGTTGCACGGCACGCTCACCGGTGGAGTCCTTGCTCACCACTTGGTTGACCGGTTGACCGTTGATCGCGACCAGGCGACCAGGTGTGACCGGGTATAGCGGTGCCGAGCGTGCGCCGATCGCTTGCAACTGCTGGGCGAAGGGTTCGCGCTGGTCGGGCAGGATGTTCAGGGCGAAATGGTTCGGTGCGTCGGCGGGCAGTTGAGCTTGCCAGGTGTCGAGCAGCTCGCCGCGCAACAACGCCACCAAGCCCATGGCCAGCAGGATCAAACCGAACGCCAGGGCTTGACCGGCTGCGGCCAGCGGATAGCGCAGCAACTGCCCCAAGCCGAGGCGCCAGGTCAGCGGTGCACCGGCCAAGGCGCGGCGCAGGCTGCGCAGAACCAGCAGCAACAAGCCCCCGAGCACTGCGGCGGCGATCAGCCCGCCGCCTAGCAAGGCAAAGGTCAGCAGCAAATCAAGGCTCAGCCGCCACATGATCAAGCCAAGCGCCAGCAGGGCAGCACCGTACACAAGCCAACTGCTGGGCGGCACGGGCAGCAGGTCGCGGCGCAGTACACGCAGCGGCGGCACCCGACCAAGGGCGGCTAGCGGCGGCAGGGCGAAGCCGGCCAGCGCCACCAGGCCCGTAGCGATGCCAGCCAGTGCCGGCGCGATACCGCCCGGCGGCACGGTGCTCGGTAACAAGCCCTCGAGCAGTTGGAACAGCCCCAGTTGCGCCAGCCAGCCGAGCCCGGCGCCGAACAACGCAGCGACGACTCCCAGCATTGCCAGTTGCAGGCAGTACAGCCCCAAAGCCTGGCGCCGCGACAATCCAAGGCAGCGCAGCAGGGCACTGGCATCCAGCCGTCGTGCGGCGTAGCGGCTGGCCGACAAGGCCACGGCGACACCCGCCAGCAGCACTGCCACCAGGCTGGCCATGTTCAGGTAACGCTCGGCCTTGCCCAGCGCACCGCCGATCTGCCGGTTGCCGTCGCGGGTGTCGAGCAGGCGCTGGTTGGCGGCCAGGTGTTGTTCGACGCCTTTACAGTAGGCCGCCAACGCCTGCGGCTCGCCACGCCAGAGGTCTCGATAGCTGACGCGGCTGCCGGGCTGGATGACGCCGGTGGATGCCAGATCCGCAAGGTTCATCAACACTCGCGGTGTAAGGCTGTAGAAGTTGTTGGCACGGTCGGGCTCATAGGTGAGCACCCGCGATAGGCGCAAGGTCTTCTGGCCGACGTCGATGCTGTCGCCTATCTGCATGCCCAGCGCGACCAGCAGGCGCGGTTCGACCCAGGCCTCACCCGGTCCAGGCCCGCCACCGGGCGATTCGGCCCCGTAAGGGGCGGGCGCGCTGCGGATTTCGCCGCGCAATGGGTAGCGCGCGTCGGCAGCCTTGACGCTGGACAACTGGATACCCTGATCGCCGCCGACCACGCTGGTGAACTCCACCACCCGCGCATGGGCCAGGCCCAGCGCCTCGCCGTCGTCGATCTGCCCGGGGCGGGCAGGGGAGGTGCCTTGCAACACCAGGTCCGCCCCCAGAAACTCCGTGGCGCGCAATTGCATGGCGCCGTTCAGGCGTGCGCCGAAATAACCGATGGCGGTGCTCGCAGCCACGGCCACCAGCACCGAAAAGAACAGCACGCGTACTTCACTGGCACGTGCGTCGCGGCGCAATTGGCGGCCCGCGAGGGCCAGCAGGGCGGAAAAATTGAGTCGGCTCATCAAGGCTCCAGCGGCGCGACCAGACGGCCGGCGTCCAGGCGGATCGAATGCCGGCAGCGTCTGGCCAGACGGTCGTCGTGGGTAACCAGCACCAGAGTGGTGCCGCGTTCCTGGTTGAGCTCGAACAGCAGGTCGCTGATGCGCTCACCGGTCAGGCTGTCGAGATTGCCCGTCGGCTCGTCGGCGAACAGCACCGAAGGTTGCGCGGCAAAAGCGCGGGCGATGGCTACCCGCTGCTGCTCGCCGCCCGAAAGCTGACGCGGCGTATGGGTCAGGCGTTGGCCCAGGCCGACCCGCCCGAGCAGCTCGCCGGCCACTTGCCGCGCATCGCGCCGGCCGTCGAGTTCGAGCGGCAACATGACGTTTTCCAGGGCATTGAGGCTGTCGAGCAACTGGAAAGACTGAAAGACGAAGCCTACGTGCTCGGCACGCACTTGGGCGCGCTGGTCTTCGTCGAGCGGGGCGAGGTCTTTACCGGCGAGGATGACGGTGCCTGCGCTGGGGCGGTCGAGCCCGGCCAGCAGGCCGAGCAGGGTCGACTTGCCCGAGCCCGAGGCGCCGACGATGGCCAGGCTGTCGCCAGCGGTGAGGCTCAAGGTCAGCGGGTGGAGAATGGTCAGGTCGCCTTCCGCGCTGGGGACCACTTTGCTAAGGTTCTGCGCAACGAGAATACTGGGGCCCATGGAGAATCCAATGCGAATGTGGTGGTTGAGTGCCGGTCTGGCCCTGTGTTGTCTGGCTCAGACCGCGGTAGCGGGAACGGTACTGGTGGTGGGCGATAGTATCAGTGCCGGTTTTGGCCTGAATACCGGCCAGGGCTGGGTGAATTTGTTGCAAAAACGCCTCCAGCAAGAGGGAAATGCCACCCAAGTGGTCAACGCGTCGATCAGCGGCGATACCAGCGCAGGTGGCCGCGCACGCCTGCCGGCGCTGCTCGAGGCGCATAGACCGGATCTGGTGGTGGTGGAGTTGGGTGGCAACGACGGTTTGCGTGGCCAGGCCCCCGATCAATTGCAACAAAATCTTGCCTCGATGATCGACCAGGCCCGCGACAGCGGCGCCAAGGTCGCGTTGCTGGGCATGCGCCTGCCGCCCAACTATGGCGAGCGCTACACGACGGCCTTCGCCAACGTCTATACCGACCTGGCAAAAGCCAAAGACGTTCCACTGGTGCCGTTCTTCCTCGAAGGCGTCGGCGGCGTGCCTCAACTGATGCAGGCCGATGGCATCCATCCTGCGCAGGGCGCTCAGCAACGGTTGCTGGAAAATGCCTGGCCAGTGATCGAACCCTTGCTCTGACGCTTTAATCGGGGGCGGCTTTCGGCTAATGTTGCGCCCCCCGTTTCGAGTGCCACCCATGCCACGCCCTGCCTGGTCCCTGTACGCCTATCAACTGATCGAACCCGACGAGCAACTCGATCTGTTCGCCTGCCAGGAAGTGCGTGTCCACCTTGTCACCCGTCAACTGGAGCTCGGCGCGCCTGCCGACCGCACCCTGTGTGGCGGGCTGTTGCCGGCACAGCCGCGCTGGTCGACGGTCGAGCCGGGCGTCTACCGCGATACCCGTCTGTGCCAATTGTGCCGGGCCATTCTCGAGGCCCAGCGTCGCGGCACCCGCCCGGTCTGGCCGGAACTCTGAAGGCCTTTCATCATCTACCACAGGTGCCGGCGGCACGCGCCTCCCGCTTGTAGGAACGCGCGTGTACAATCGGCGGACTTGAACCCGTTCGTTAAGGATTCACCGGATGTCGCCGCGTTTGCCCCACGTTACCCGTTGCCTGTCTCTGGCTGCCCTGTTGCTGGCAGGCCCGGCCGTTGCGCTGGAGCTGCCACTACCGTCACCGGGTGAGGACGTCGTCGGCCAGGTGCGTACCGTCACCGCCAAGTACGAAGACACCTTCGCTGACATCGCCACGGCCAACGACCTGGGCTATCTGGAAATGGTCGCCGCCAACCCTGGCGTCGACCCCTGGCTGCCAGGTGCCGGTACCGAAATCGTCCTGCCTACCCGCTACGTGCTGCCGCCAGGTCCGCGCGAAGGCGTGGTGATCAACCTGGCCGAGTACCGTCTGTACTACTACCCGAAGAACGAGCCGGTGGTATACACCTTCCCCTTGGGCATCGGTCGGGAAGGGTGGGGCTCGCCCATCGCCAATACCAAGATCACCGCCAAGACGCCGAACCCGACCTGGACCCCGCCAGCGTCCATCCGTGCCGAACATGCCGCCGACGGCGACATTTTGCCGGCCGTGGTGCCTGCGGGGCCGGACAACCCGTTGGGGCCTTTCAAGTTCACTTTGGGCGTGCCGGGTTACCTGATCCATGGCTCCAACAAGAAGTTCGGCATTGGCATGCGCACCAGCCACGGTTGCTTCCGCATGCTCAACAACAATGTGCTGCAACTGTCGGAACTGGTGCCGGTCGGCACTTCGGTGCGGATCATCAACGAGCCCTACAAATTCGGCATCAGCGGTGGCAAGGTTTACCTCGAAGCGCACACGCCTCTGGACGACAGCGGCAACCCTTCGGTGGTCGACAAGCACACGGCCGTGATCAATGCTCTGCTCAAGCGCGAAGACCTGGCCAACAATCTGCGAATGAACTGGGACATGGTGCGCGATGTAGTGGCAGCCGAAGACGGCATGCCTGTGGAAATCGCGGTGCCCAATGCCAATGCCGGGACGGCGCCTGTGGTATCGAGCTTGCCGCCCGAATTGCAGTGAGCGCGAGGCAATTGAAAGAACCCGCCCGGTGCGGGTTTCTTTATGCCCGAGCGCTATGTTGCAGGCAATAAAAAGCCGATCCGGGATGGGATCGGCTTAGTAATAATCCGTGAGGACTATTATTTGCGGCTGGCTTTGTCCAGCATGCGCAGAGCGCGCTCGTTGGCTTCGTCAGCGGTCTGCTGAGCCTTTTGAGCGGCGGCCAGAGCGTCGTCAGCCTTACGGTAGGCTTCGTCGGCACGGGCTTGGGAGCGAGCTGCTGCGTCTTCGGTAGCGGTCAGACGAGCTTCGGTTTCTTTGGTGACGCTGCTGCTGCAACCGGTAGCCAGAATTGCGGCCAGGGCCAGACCAGAGAGTTTCAGAACGTTGTTCATCGTGTTCCCCTTCAAGGACTTTATATCTATTAAATAGCCATCTCTCGAATGAGAAACTGGCCGGCGTACATACTACCCATTACTTGTAGTAAGTAAACTGACTGAACGCAAGAAGCTCGAAAAAATCCGTGCGCCGGCGCCTGACTTAATGGGGGTGAGCCCATGGTCACGTCAGGTCTGTGACAACACCCACAGCGCACTAGTGCAATAACTTTTTCGTGGAACTAAGGGTGGCGTTTCGTGTCACTGGCCGATCATGTTCGTTGAACATTCGCAGGCGGCCCTGCGCGACTTCGCCTGACATCGAACTGTCTTTTTAGTGTGCGCCGCTTGAGTAACCCGACACGCAGCGCCTACTATCGACAAGTTGCACGGTGTAGAACGATGACACGCAGCCCAGGGTCGAATGCAGCAGCCCGGCGAGCCGATTGCTCTACAGCCACCATCTCGATAAGGCGAGGGTCTGCCCAAAGACCTGCAAGGAGTTGTGATGAGCGAAGCGCTGACCATCCACCATGACCAGGCCGGTCATCAATTCGAGACCAATGTGGACGGTCACCGTGCCTACCTGACGTATATGGATCTGGGCAAGCAAACGCTGGACATCTATCGCACCTTCGTCCCCAACGCCCTGCGCGGGCGGGGCATCGCCGCGGCCCTGACCCAGCAGGCGCTGGCCTACGCCGAGCAGATGGGCTATACCGTCATCCCGTCGTGCTCCTATGTCGAGCGCTATATGGAGCGGCAGCAGCGTCATGCCAACAAGGCCTGAATCGATTGCAGCCTGAATCGCCGCCATGAAAAACGCCGGGCATTGCCCGGCGTTCTCGTGTGCTTACCCGATCAGCCGCGTTGGCGCTTGGGCAGCACGTCCTTGAGCTTGGCGTGCATGCTGCGCAGAGCCTTCTCGGTGGTTTCCCAGTCGATGCAGGCGTCGGTCACCGACACGCCGTATTGCAAGTCTTCGAGATTCTTCGGAATGGACTGCGCACCCCAGTTCAAATGGCTTTCCACCATCAGACCGATGATCGACTGGTTGCCTTCCAGAATCTGATTGGCCACGTTGTCCATCACCAGGGGTTGCAGTGCCGGGTCCTTGTTGGAGTTGGCATGGCTGCAGTCGACCATGATGTTCGGCTTGATCTTGGCCTTGGCCAGATCCTGCTCGCACAATGCGACGCTGACCGAATCGTAGTTGGGCTTGCCGTTGCCGCCGCGCAGCACCACATGGCCGTAGGCGTTGCCCTTGGTGGTGACGATCGACACGCCGCCCTGCTGGTTGATGCCCAGGAAGCGGTGGGGTTTGGACACCGACTGCAGCGCATTGATGGCGACGGTGAGGCCGCCGTCGGTACCGTTCTTGAAGCCGACCGCCGAGGACAGGCCCGAGGCCATTTCCCGGTGGGTCTGCGACTCGGTGGTGCGGGCGCCGATGGCCGACCAGCTGATCAGGTCTTGCAGGTACTGAGGGGAGATCGGGTCGAGGGCTTCGGTGGCGGTGGGCAGGCCCTGCTCGGCGAGGTCCAGCAGCAGTTGGCGACCGATGTGCAGGCCATCCTGGATCTTGAACGAATCGTCCAGGTACGGATCGTTGATCAGGCCTTTCCAGCCCACGGTGGTACGTGGCTTCTCGAAATACACCCGCATGACCAGATACAGCGTGTCGGACACTTCCTCGGCCAACACCTTGAGGCGCTCGGCGTAGGCGTGGGCGGCCTTGAGATCGTGGATGGAGCAGGGGCCGACGACGACGAACAGGCGATGGTCCTTGCCGTCGAGAATGTTGCGCACCACTTCGCGACCCTTGGTCACGGTGTCCAGGGCCTTGTTGCTGAGCGGAATCTCTTTTTTCAACTGATCGGGGGTGATCAGGGTGTCGTTGGAAGCGACGTTCAAGTCATCGATCGGTAAATCAGCCATCGTGTTACTCGTCAGGTCACGGGTGCTGGCCGCCAGCGACCCCGTGCGGCCCAGCAGCAGATTGTTCGCAGCGGGGAAGGGCAGAACCTTAGCGCGTTAAAGGGGCCTGCGACAATGGGCAAACCCCAAGCGTGCCGGGGTTTTTGCCCAGGGAGCGGTTGCGCTGCCGGCGTCTGGCGTGGGTGGCTCTCGAAACCTGGCGACCGCGTGTGGCAAGATCGGCGGCTCGACCTAGGCCTTCTGGAGCGCCGCATGACCTCTACCCCAGTACGCGTCGGCATCATCGGCAGCGGTGCCATCGGTGGCTTTTACGGCCTGATGCTGGCGCGTGCCGGCTTCGATGTGCATTTTCTGCTGCGCAGCGACTATGCCCATGTCCGTGACCAGGGCATGACGCTCGACAGCGCCTTGCATGGCACCTTCACCTTGAAGGTGCGCGCGTACGAGGACGCCGCCGACCTGCCGCCCTGCGACTGGCTACTCGTCGGCGCCAAGGCCACCAGCAACGCCGAACTGGCCCCCTCGATCGCCCAGGCCGCTGCGCCGGGCGCCAAGGTGATCCTGCTGCAGAACGGCCTGGGCGTCGAAGAGCAGCTGCGTCCGGCACTGCGCGACGACATGCACCTGCTCGGCGGGTTGTGTTTCATCTGCGTCAGCCGTCAGGCGCCTGGGTTCGTCCGCCACCAGGCGCTGGGTGCGGTGAACGTGGGCTACCACAGCGGTCCGGCCGTCGGCGACCAGGCCATGCACGTGGTCGAAGCCGCAGCGCAGCTGCTCCACGCAGCGGGCCTGGACTCCCAGGCGATGGAGGACCTGGGCCTGGCGCGCTGGCAGAAACTGGTGTGGAACGTGCCCTACAACGGGCTGTCGGTCCTGCTGCGCGCCAGCACCACGCCGCTGATGGCCGATGCCGACAGTCGCGCGTCGATACAGGCGCTGATGCATGAAGTGGTGCAGGGCGCCCAGGCCTGCGGGCACGATCTGGACGACAGCTTCGCCGCGCACCTGCTACGCGTCACCGAACAAATGCCCGACTATTGGCCGAGCATGTACCACGACCACGCACAGCAGCGTCCTCTGGAGTTGCAGGCGATCTATGCCGAGCCACTGGCCCGCGCCCGTGAAGCCGGCTGCGCGTTGCCACGTATGGAAGCCTTGTACCAAGCCCTGGCGTTCATCGATCGCAGCAATCGCGCTGCTTGAGCCGGCGCCACGCACTGCCGGCAGCAGGGCGCCGCATGGGGCGCTGCGGCCGCCCAAGGCGCTGCTAAGCTCAACCTTGCGCTGCCGTCCGGCAGCCGAGGAGGTCGAATGATCCGTTCCCTGTTGTACGCCAGCGACCTTGGCGTGTACGCGCCATTCGTCATGCAACACGCGCTGGCGCTGGCGCGTACCTTCGACGCCAATCTGTATGTGGTGCATGCCGTCGAGCCCATGGGCCAGTTCGCCGAATCCTTGCTGCAGAGCTACCTCGACGCCCGTACCCTCGACCAGTTGCACAGCGAGGGGGTCAACGCGGTGCTGGCCAACATCGAGCAACGGGTGCTGGAAAGCTTTCGCGAGGAGCTGGGCGAGGCGGCCGATCTGGCGGTCATCAAGTCCGTGCGCGTGCGCCAGGGCGATCCGGCCCAGGTGGTCCTCGACCAGGCCGAGTGTCTGCAAGCCGACCTGTTGGTGTTCGGTAGCCACAGTCACGGTGCGGGCGTGGACGTGCCGATCGGCCGCACCGCCGTACGGTTGCTGCAATTGGCCCAGGTTCCGGTCTACATGGTTCCGCTTTCGCCTCACCTAGGGCGTAGGAAAGTTTGAACGGTACCGGTCAGAAATTTCCCTACCACTAGGGCGAAAAAGTTCTAGATTTATTTCGTTGACCACTCATATAGTTATAACCCGTGCCGCTCGCCGCTGACCTACGCCGATTCGAGGTATACCTATGAAGCTCCAACAACTGCGCTACATCTGGGAAGTGGCGCATCACGACCTCAACGTATCGGCCACGGCGCAGAGCCTCTATACCTCGCAGCCCGGCATCAGCAAGCAGATCCGCTTGCTCGAAGACGAACTGGGCGTCGAAGTCTTCGCCCGCAGCGGCAAGCACCTGACCCGCGTCACCCCGGCAGGCGAGCGCATCATCACCACCGCAGGCGAGATCCTGCGCAAGGTCGAAAGCATCAAGCAGATCGCCCAGGAATTCTCCAACGAGAAAAAAGGCACGCTGTCCATCGCCACCACCCACACCCAGGCGCGTTACGCCTTGCCGCCCGTGATCAGCAACTTCATCAAGCAGTACCCTGAAGTGGCCCTGCACATGCATCAGGGTTCGCCCATGCAGATCGCCGAAATGGCCGCAGACGGTACCGTCGACTTCGCCATCGCCACCGAGGCGCTGGAGTTGTTCAACGACCTGATCATGATGCCGTGCTACAAGTGGAACCGTTGCGTGGTGGTGCCTCAGGGCCATGCCCTGACCAAGCTGCCCAAGCTCACGCTCGAAGCCTTGGCCGAATACCCCATCGTCACCTACGTGTTCGGCTTCACCGGCCGTTCGAAGCTCGACGAAGCGTTCAACCAACTGGGTCTGGTGCCCAAAGTGGTGTTCACCGCCGCCGATGCCGACGTCATCAAGACGTACGTGCGCCTGGGGTTAGGGGTGGGCATCGTGGCCGGCATGGCGGTCGATGCCAAGCTCGACAACGATCTGGTGGCGCTCGATGCCAGCGAGCTGTTCGAGCCGAGCATCACCAAGATCGGTTTCCGTCGCGGCACCTTCCTGCGTGGCTTCATGTGCGACTTCATCGAGCGGTTCGCCCCACACCTGACCCGTGAGGTAATGGCCAAGGCCATTCAGTGCCATAACAAGCAGGAGCTCGAGGCGCTGTTCGAAGGGGTAGAGCTGCCCGTGCACTGAGGGCGAGGTCCTGACGAAGCGCGGTGCCTGGATTGGGCCGACGGTGCCGGCCTTCGTGACCGATCAGAGCGTCGATGGCCGGTATTACTCTGTTGGAGCGGCTTTAGCCGCGCTGGCCGGCATTGCCGGCCCAATGACTGCGACACCATCTTATGAAGAGCAAGCGGCATCTGAATCCAGGCCGCCGTCGCCAGCCTTCGAGAATAAGGCCAGTCGCCCCTACAGCTGACGGCGAAGGGGCGCTATCACCGTCGTTGGCAGTGGGCCTCAGGCCTTGCTGATCAGATTACCCGCGTGCAACCCGCACTCCTTTTGCGTCGCTTCCTCCCACCACCAACGTCCTTCGCGCTCGTGCTGGCGTGGCAGGACCGGCCGGGTGCAGGGTTCGCAGCCGATGCTGATGAAACCGCGCTCGTGCAGGCTGTTGTAGGGCAGTTCGAGCATGCGGATGTAACCCCAGACTTCTTCGCTGGTCATCTGCGCCAGGGGGTTGAACTTGTACAGCGGCCGCTCGGGCGTGGAGAAAGCACCGTCGATTTCCAGCACCGGTACCTGGCTACGGGTACCCGGGCTCTGGTCGCGGCGCTGGCCGGTGGCCCAGGCGCGCACGGTCGACAGTTTGCGCCGCAGGGGTTCGATCTTGCGGATGCCGCAGCATTCGCCATGGCCGTCGCGATAGAAACTGAACAGGCCCTTTTCCTTGACGAAGGCGTCGAGCCGGTCACGGTCCGGGCTGAGCAGTTCGATGGGCAGGTTGTATTGCTCGCGGACCTGCTCGATGAAGCGATAGGTCTCCGGGTGCAGGCGCCCGGTGTCGAGGCTGAACACCTTGACCTGCTTGTTGAGTTTCCAGGCCATGTCCACCAGCACCACGTCCTCGGCACCGCTGAAGGAGATCCACAAGTCGTCGCCGAAGTGCTCGAAGGCGAGTTTGAGGATGTCCTGTGGGGACTTGCTGGCGTAGGCCGCGGCCAGGGCGGCGACGTCGAAAGGTTGGCTCATCGGGCGGTTTCCATCGTGAAAGTGGCGCTGGGCGCTCGTAGTGGGCCGATGGTAACAAAAAACGACGACCGGGCGAGGCGGGTGCAAGCGCGGCCACGCAGTGGGAAGCGTTCCCTCGGGCAGGCGTCAGGCAGCATCCGGGCAACCTTCAGCCGCTACAACCCTTGCAACGTTTCCATCAACACCCGCACCTTGGCGATCGACTCTTCGTATTCCGCCTGCCAGTCCGAATCGGCCACCACGGCGCCGCCGCCCCAGCAACTGACCTGACCGTCCTTGACCAGCAGGCTACGAATGGCGATCGAGCTGTCCATCTCGCCGCGCACGTCCAGGTAGAGCAGGGAGCCGCAGTACAACGCCCGGCGATGGGGTTCCAGCTCGTCGATGATCTGCATGGCGCGGATCTTCGGGGCGCCGGTGATCGAACCGCCGGGAAAGCTGCCTGCGATCAGGTCCAGGGCATCGTTGCCCGGCGCCAGACGGCCGGTGACGCTGCTCACCAGATGGTGGACGTTGGGGTAGCTCTCCAGGCTGAACAGCTCCGGCACCCGCACCGAGCCGATCTCGCAGCTGCGCCCCAGATCGTTGCGCAACAGGTCGACGATCATCAGGTTTTCCGAGCGGTCCTTGGGGCTTGCGAGCAGCTCGCGGGCGTTGGCGGCGTCTTGCTCCGCAGTGCTGGCGCGGGGGCGGGTACCCTTGATCGGCCGGGTTTCCACCTGCTTGTCACGCACCTGGATGAAGCGCTCGGGGGAAAAGCTCAACAGCGCCGTGCCATCGGCCAATTGCATGAAACCCGAGAACGGCGTGGGGCAGGCGCTGCGCAGTGCCTGATAGGCGTGCCAGGGGTCGCCCGCGCATGGCGCGCGGAAGCGTTGCGTCAGGTTGATCTGGTAGCAGTCGCCGGCCTGGATGTAGGCCTGCACACGGTCGAAGGCCTGGCGGTACTGCTGGCGGTCGAGGTCGCCGCGCATCGCTGCCAGCAGGCGGAAACCCGTGCGCTGTGGCGCCGCGCTGGTGTCGAACAGGCGCACAAGGCGGGCGCGTTCGTGCGCTTCGATCCGCGGGTGGAAGACCAGTTGGCTGGTGCGCAAACGGTGGTCGCTGATCAGCGCCCAGCCATACAGGCCCAAGTGCGCGTCGGGCAGGCCGAGGTCGTCCACGGCGCAGGCCGGCAGCGGCTCCAGGCGGCGGCCGAAGTCGTAGCTCAGGTAGCCGATCAGCCCGCCCGCGAAGGGTAGCTCGCAGCCTTCCGGCAGCGCCGCGTCGCCCAATCCATGCAAGGCCTCGCGCAGGCGCCGCAGGTAGGTTGCGCCCACCTCAGAGGCACGCGCTTGCAGCTGTTGCAGCGGCCAGGCGCTGAGCAGGTCGAAGCGGCCGCGCTCGGCGCCGGGCCGCGCGCTGTCGAGCAGTACGGCGCCCGGTGCCTCGCGCACGTGGGCGAAATACACGGCGGGGTCGGGCTGATAGGGCAGAGGATGGAGCGTACAGGTCGGCATCAGTCGGGACAGTGATGGCAAAGCGGGGAGTGCGATTGTAGTCCGCTGTAGTAAGGGCGCCTAGGCTCTGTGTGAAAAGCCTTGAAGCGACGCTCAGGCAAGAGCAATGCAGGCGGGCGCCTGGCGCAGGCGTTCAGGCCCGGCAAGGTATTGAGGCGCAACGTCCCCAGGGCAACGACACCCTCTTTCAACGCATGCGCATCGACACCTGCGCAATGCGCCTGGGCGCTTGACGCGCGCCCCGCGCACTCGCGCCGTTCGCCCATGGCGCGCTTGCCGCCGAACATATTGCAGTGCCGGGCGAACCCGGCCCTGGTCAATGCGTCGGCACGTGCCCGAACAAGCCTTGGGCGACCTTCACCCGCTGCTCGGCGTCTTCGCTCAGCCCGTCCTTGGCCAGCGCTTCGAGGTGGGCCTCGATGGCATGGGTGCGCTGGGTCAGGCCGCAGTCGTTGGCGATCTGGATGTTCAGGCCCGGACGGGCGTTGAGTTCCAGGATCAGCGGGCCTTTGTCCTGGTCCAGCACCATGTCCACCCCGATGTAGCCCAACCCGCACAGTTCATAGCAGCTGGCGGCCAGTTTCATGAAACCGTCCCAGGTCGGCAGTTGTACGCCGTCGACCGAGTTGGTGGTGTCGGGGTGCTTGCTGATGATGCGGTTCAGCCAGGTGCCGCGCAGGGTCACGCCAGTGGCCAGGTCCACGCCCACGCCGATCGCGCCCTGGTGCAGGTTGGCCTTGCCGCCGGACTGCCGGGTCGGCAGGCGCAGCATGGCCATCACCGGGTAGCCCATCAGCACGATGATGCGGATGTCCGGCACGCCTTCGTAGCTGATGCTCTTGAAGATCTGGTCGGGGGTGACGCGGTACTCGATCAGCGCGCGGTCGCGGTGCCCGCCCAGCGAGTACAGGCCGGTGAGGATGCTCGATACCTGGTGCTCGATCTCCTCGTGGCTGATGATCTTGCCCGACACCGTGCGATAGCGATCCTCGAAGCGGTCGGCGACCACCAGGATGCCGTCGCCACCGGCGCCCTGCGCCGGCTTGATGACGAAATCGCTGCGCCCGCCGATGATCTCGTGCAGCGTGTCGATCTGCTTCTCGGTCTCGATGATGCCGTACATCTCCGGCACATGGATGCCGGCGGCCAGAGCCCGCTCCTTGGTGATGATCTTGTCGTCCACCACCGGGTACAGGCTGCGCTTGTTGTACTTGAGCACATAGTCGGCGTTACGCCGGTTGATGCCCATGATGCCCCGCGCTTCCAGGGCTCGCCAGGTCTTGATCAGTCCGAACATCAGCCGTCAGCCTTTTTCAGGAACGCCTTGAAGCGCACGAGCTCGGTCAGGCGGTAGCCGCGGTAGCGACCCATCGCCAGCATGAAGCCCACCAGGATCAACAGCACGGCCGGGAAGGTGAAGACGAAGTACACCAGCTCCGGCACCATCATCAGCAGGTGCGCCAGGGACGCAGCGAACAGCGTGCCGATGGCGACCTTCATGGCATGGCCGCCGCCACGCTCTTCCCAGGTGATCGACAGCCGCTCGATGGTCATGGTCAGGATCACCATCGGGAACAGCGCCACCGACAGCCCACGCTCCAGACCCAGCTTATGGCTGAACAGGCTGATGGCGGCGATCAGCACCACGACGAAGGTCAGCACCACCGACAGGCGCGGCAGCATCTGCAGCTTGAGGTGCTCCAGGTACGAGCGCAGCGACAGGCCGAGCGCGGTGATCACCGTGAACAGCACGATGCCGAAGCCCAGTTGCGTTTCGCGGAAGGCCAGGGCGATCAGCACCGGGGTGAAGGTGCCCAGGGTCTGGATGCCGATCAGGTTGCGCAGCACCAGGATCACCAGCACGCCGATGGGGATCATGACCATGATCATGAAGGTCTGCTGGGTTTGCAGGGGCAGGCTGTACAGCGAGTATTCGAGGAAGTCCGCGTCGGTGTTCTCGTCGGTCAGCTTGGCCAGGCGGATGGCGTTCATCTCGCTGTTGTTGAGGCTGAAGGTGACGTTGGCGCGCTTGCCGCCATCGACGGTGATCAGGTTGTCGTCGCCGCTCCACCACATCAGGCGGTCGCTGGGCAGGCCCTGTTCGCCGGTGTCGGGGTTGAAGTACAGCCAGTCGTTGCCGTTGAAGCTGCGCAGCCACAGTTCGGGTGTTTGCGGCGTGTCGGCGACCAGGCGGATGGTATGCACCTTTTCCATCGGCACGTGGGCGATGGACAGCAGCAGGTCGATGACCTTGGCTTTGTTCAGCGCCGAGGTGTCGCCGGCCAGCAGCAGCTTGACGTTGTCGTCGTTGAGGTTGTTGACGCGCTTGATGGTCTCGCCGACGAAGGTTTCGACATCGGCCGAGTGCTGGCGGATCGGCGCCATCAAGGCTTCTGCCGCGACCTTCTCCGGCCCCTCGACGGCCAGGCTGTCGCGGAAGGTCGGGCCTTTGATCTTGGCCTTTTCGGTGCTGTAGCGCTTGGTCAGCACCAGTCGGTAATAGAGGGTCTGGTTGCCGCTGGCGCGGCGTGCCGACCAGGTCACCTTGCGGTTGCCGTCGGCGCGGTTGACGCTCACGCCGTAATTGTTGGAGATGAAGCTCTCGTTGAGGCTGACGTAATCGCGATTGAGCGGCGGCACGAACATCTGCACCTTGACCGGGTCCTTGGAACTGGCCACGAACTCGACCTTGGCGTCGATGTTCCACAAGTCGTCGGTCTCGTCTTCGGTCACCGGAATGCCGAGGAAGAAAATCTGATAGGCCGTGACCATGATGCCCAGCAGCACCAGGACGGTGATCAGGACTTTCAGGTGAAGGGTAAGAGAACGCATCGGAATTACTCTGCGGTAGGAGCTTCGGGGGCACAGGCAGGTTTGCCGGCCGCGTATTTGAGGCTTGGATCGACTACGGCGCTGAAGTGCTTGAGCGCCTCGGAGCCGATCAACAGGGGAAACTGGAAGGCGCTGCGGTCGGTGAGGTTGACCTCGATGGTGCGCTGTGTGCGGCCCATGCAGACCTCCAGTTCGATGACCGGGCGAGCAGTGTAGGCCTTGCCCGATTCGCCGTCGTAGTCGCCGGCGCGGCGCTTGATCTTGCTGACCCTGGCCAAGGGGCGTTCGATAGGGTGTTTGTGCGCGCTGTCGATGCCCAGGTAGAAGCGTACCCAACTTTCCCCATCGCGCTTGAAGCGCTTGATGTCGCGTGCGCTGAGCGAAGCGGTCTTGGCGCCGGTGTCGAGCTTGGCGGCCACTTCCAGATCGAGACCGCCCAGGCGGGCGTACTCGTTCAGACCGTAGACGGTCTTGTCCGCCGCCTGGACGAAGGCGGGCAGCAGAAGCAGGCAGAGCAGCGATAGAGCGGGTGTGGGTTTCATAATCCTGGCGCAATGCGGTGCGAAGTTGGGGCGGACGGTGGGCACCGCCAAACGGCGCGGCAGTCTAGCACGCTGAGGTGCGGACGCCAGCGGGCGGCGTTCTGACAGCGAAGCGGGAAGGGAGTTTCTCCAGGCTATGATTGTCGACAATCTGCGTAATCGACATTGACCGGTGGTCAGTTAATGGCTAGCTTTGCGCTTAACAGCGTCCAGGGTGTCGACAATAATGCAAGCTACCGCCGTATCCCCACAGAGCACCGCCGACGATGTCGAAACCCTCTCGGAGCATGTGTTCCGGCGCATCCAGGCAGCGATCATCCAGGGCGACATCGCCCCCGGCAGCAAGATTTCCGAGCCTGAACTGGCCCGCACCTACGGCATCAGCCGCGGCCCCTTGCGCGAGGCCATCCACCGCCTCGAGGGCCAGCGTCTGGTGGTGCGCGTACCGCATGTCGGTGCCCGCGTGGTGTCGTTGAGCACGCGCGAGCTGATCGAGCTGTACCAGATTCGCGAATCGCTCGAAGGCATGGCCTGCCGTCTGGCCGCCGAACACATGAGCGCCGAGCAGATCCAGGCCCTGCGCCAGGTGCTCGACACCCACGAGCAAGACGCCGCCTTCCAGGCGGGGCTGGGCTACTACCAGCAGGAAGGCGACTACGATTTCCATTACCGGATCATTCACGGCAGCGGCAACCAGACCTTGGTGCAGATGCTCTGCGGCGAGCTGTACCAACTGGTGCGCATGTACCGCATCCAGTTCTCCAGCACGCCCAATCGCCCGCATCAGGCTTTCGCCGAACACCACCGCATCCTCGACGCCATCGAAGCCGGAGACGGCGAACTGGCCGAATTGTTGATGCGTCGCCACATCGGCGCGTCGCGCCGCAACATCGAGCGCCATGCACTGGCCGCCGACTCTCCCAGCCCCCGAGGTGATCAATGAGCAGCACGCGTACCCCCGGCCAACGCTTTCGCGAAGCGGTCGCCGCCGAGCATCCCTTGCAAGTGGTCGGCACCATCAACGCCAACCATGCCCTGTTGGCCAAGCGGGCCGGCTTCAAGGCCATCTACCTCTCCGGCGGCGGCGTCGCGGCCGGCTCATTGGGCCTGCCGGATCTGGGCATCAGCGGCCTGGACGATGTGTTGACCGACGTGCGCCGCATCACCGACGTCTGCGACCTGCCGCTGCTGGTGGACATCGACACCGGCTTCGGCGCTTCGGCCTTCAACGTGGCGCGCACCGTGCGCGCGATGGATAAATTCGGCGCGGCTGCGGTGCACATCGAGGACCAGGTGGGCGCCAAGCGCTGCGGCCATCGGCCGAACAAGGCCATCGTCACGCAGCAGGAGATGGTCGACCGCATCAAGGCCGCCGTGGACGCGCGTCTGGACGACAGCTTCGTGATCATGGCGCGCACCGACGCGCTGGCCGTCGAAGGCCTGGACGCCGCCCTGGACCGCGCCGCCGCCTGCGTCGAGGCCGGTGCCGACATGATCTTCCCCGAGGCCATCACCGAACTGTCCATGTACCGGACCTTCGTCGACCGCGTCGGCGTGCCGGTGCTGGCCAACATCACCGAATTCGGTGCCACGCCGCTGTTCACCACCGAGCAGTTGGCCTCGGTCGACGTGTCGCTGGTGCTCTATCCGCTGTCGGCGTTCCGCGCCATGAACAAGGCCGCCGAAAACGTCTACGCCGCGCTGCGCCGCGACGGCACCCAGCAGCAGGTGCTCGACACCATGCAAACGCGCATGGAGCTGTACGACGCCATCGGCTACCACGCCTTCGAGCAACATCTGGATGCGCTTTTTTCCCCGGGGAAAGGCTGACACCCGCTACACCTGACAAGCCGATGACTCCCTGACAATTTCAATAAAAGGAGCAACACCATGGCCGAAGCAAAAGTACTGAGTGGCGCAGGCCTGCGTGGCCAGGTCGCCGGGCAGACCGCGCTGTCCACCGTGGGCCAGGCCGGCGCCGGGCTCACCTACCGCGGCTACGACGTACGCGATCTCGCCGCCCATGCCGAATTCGAAGAAGTCGCCTACCTGCTGCTCTACGGCGAGTTGCCCAGCGGCGCCCAGCTGGACGAATACAAGACCACGCTCAAGGGCTTGCGCAACCTGCCCCAGGCGCTCAAGGACGTGCTCGAACGCATCCCCCGCGACACCCACCCGATGGACGTGATGCGCACCGGCTGTTCGATGCTCGGCACCCTGGAGCCGGAACTGACCTTCGGCGCCCAGCACGACCGTACCGACCGCCTGCTGGCGCTGTTCCCGGCCATCGTCTGCTACTGGTACCGCTTCAGCCATCATGGGGTGCGCATCGACTGCGACAGCGACCAGGGCACCCTTGGCGGTCACTTTCTGGCGTTGCTGCATGGCAAGCCGCCCAGCGCCCTGCACGTCAAAGTGATGAACGTGTCGCTGATCCTCTACGCCGAGCACGAATTCAACGCCTCGACCTTCACCGCACGGGTCTGCGCTTCGACCCTGTCGGACCTGTACTCGTGCATCACCGCTGCCATCGGCTCACTGCGCGGGCCGCTGCACGGCGGCGCCAACGAAGCGGCCATGGAACTGATCGAGCGCTTCGCCAGCCCGCAGGAAGCCACCGCCGAACTGCTGGCCATGCTCGAGCGCAAGGACAAGGTCATGGGCTTCGGCCACGCCATCTACAAGGAGTCCGACCCGCGCAACGAGGTGATCAAGGGCTGGGCCGCCCAGCTCGCCGAAGAAGTGGGCGACCGCGTGCTGTATCCGGTGTCCGAAGCCATCGACAAGACCATGTGGGAGCAGAAGCGCCTGTTCCCCAACGCCGACTTCTACCACGCCTCGGCGTACCACTTCATGGGCATTCCGACCAAGCTGTTCACGCCCATTTTCGTCTGCTCGCGCCTGACCGGCTGGGCCGCCCACGTGTTCGAACAACGCGAGAACAACCGCATCATCCGCCCCAGCGCCGAATACACCGGGGTAGCGCAGCGCCCGTACGTGCCGCTCGACCAGCGTTGAATGCCGCACCGGGGGCTGAGTGCCCCCGGTGGCCGCAGGTGGCACCCGATGACCGTGATAGAGCCCATAACGATATGAACACAGCCTACCGAACCCCTTTGCCCGGCACCGAGCTGGACTATTTCGATGCCCGCGCGGCCGTCGAAGCCTTGCAGCCAGGCGCCTATGCCGGCCTGCCTTACACCTCGCGGGTGCTGGCGGAAAACCTGGTACGCCGCTGCGATCCGGCCACCCTCGACGCCTGCCTAGGACAACTGATCGAGCGCAAGCGCGACCTCGACTTCCCCTGGTACCCGGCCCGCGTGGTGTGCCACGACATCCTCGGGCAGACCGCACTGGTGGACCTGGCCGGCCTGCGCGATGCCATCGCCGACAAGGGCGGCGATCCGGCCCAGGTCAACCCGGTGGTGCCGGTGCAACTGATCGTCGACCATTCGCTGGCCGTGGAATGCGGCGGCTACGACCCACAGGCCTTCGAGAAGAACCGCGCCATCGAAGACCGCCGCAACGAAGACCGCTTCCACTTCATCGACTGGACCAAACAGGCCTTCAAGAACGTCGAGGTGATTCCGCCGGGCAACGGCATCATGCACCAGATCAACCTGGAGAAAATGTCGCCGGTGATCCACAGCGAGCGGGGCGTGGCCTACCCCGACACCTGCGTCGGTACCGACAGCCACACCCCGCACGTCGACGCCTTGGGCGTGATCGCCATCGGCGTGGGTGGCCTGGAGGCGGAGAACGTCATGCTCGGCCGCGCCTCGTGGATGCGCCTGCCGGAAATCGTCGGGGTCGAGCTGCGTGGCCGCCTGGCGCCCAACATCACCGCCACCGACCTGGTGCTGGCTCTGACCGAGTTCCTGCGCCAGCAGAAGGTGGTCGGCGCCTATCTGGAATTCCACGGCGAGGGCGCCCGCGCGCTGACCCTGGGCGATCGCGCGACCATTTCCAACATGGCCCCCGAGTACGGCGCCACCGCTGCCATGTTCGCCATCGACGAACAGACCCTGGACTACCTGCGCCTGACCGGTCGCGAAGCGCAACAGGTGCAGCTCGTAGAAACCTACGCCAAGGTGGCTGGCCTGTGGGCGGACGACCTGGCCGGCGCCCACTACGAGCGCGTGCTCGGCTTCGACCTGGGCAGCGTGGTGCGCAACCTGGCCGGCCCCTCCAACCCCCACGCCCGCGTCGCCACCGGCGACCTCGCCGCGCGCGGCATCGCCGGCGCCTGGGACGACGTGCCGGGGCAGATGCCCGATGGCGCGGTGATCATCGCCGCCATCACCAGTTGCACCAACACCAGCAACCCGCGCAACGTCATCGCCGCCGGCCTGCTGGCGCGCAACGCCAACCGCCTGGGGCTGACGCGCAAACCGTGGGTCAAGTCGTCGCTGGCGCCGGGTTCGCGTGCGGTGCAGTTGTACTTGCAGGAAGCGGGGCTGGAGCGGGAGCTGGAGCAGTTGGGCTTCGGCATCGTCGCCTTCGCCTGCACCACCTGCAACGGTATGTCCGGCGCCCTCGACCCACAGATCCAGCAGGAGATCATCGACCGCGACCTGTACGCCACGGCCGTGCTGTCGGGCAACCGCAACTTCGACGGGCGCATCCACCCCTACGCCAAGCAGGCGTTCCTCGCTTCACCGCCGCTGGTGGTGGCCTACGCGCTGGCCGGCACCATCCGCTTCGACATCGAGAAAGACGTGCTGGGCGTGGTCGACGGCCGCGAGATTCGCCTGGCGGACCTATGGCCCAGCGATGCCGAGGTCGATGCCATGGTCAAGGCGGCGGTCAAGCCGGAGCAGTTCCGCCAGGTGTACATCCCCATGTTCGCCCTCGAAGCCGACAGCGGGCCCAAGGTGCCACCGCTGTACGACTGGCGCCCCACCAGTACCTACATCCGCCGCCCGCCGTACTGGGAAGGCGCTCTGGCCGGCACCCGCAGCCTGAGCGGCATGCGCCCGTTGGCGGTGTTGCCGGACAACATCACCACCGACCACCTGTCGCCGTCCAACGCGATCATGCGCGACAGCGCCGCCGGCGAGTACCTGGCGCTGATGGGCGTGCCGGAAGAAGACTTCAACTCCTACGCCACCCACCGCGGCGACCACCTGACCGCGCAGCGCGCCACGTTCGCCAACCCCAAGCTGTTCAACGAAATGGTCCGCGATGCCGACGGCAAGGTGCGCCAGGGTTCGTTGGCGCGCCTGGAGCCGGAAGGGCAGGTGGTGCGCATGTGGGAGGCCATCGAAACCTACATGGCGCGCAAGCAGCCGCTGATCATCGTCGCCGGTGGCGACTACGGCCAGGGTTCGTCGCGCGACTGGGCGGCCAAGGGTGTGCGCCTGGCCGGGGTGGAAGCCATCGTCGCCGAAGGTTTCGAGCGCATCCATCGCACCAACCTGGTGGGCATGGGCGTGTTGCCCCTGGAGTTCCACCCCGGCACCACCCGCCACACCCTGGCGCTCGACGGCAGTGAAACCTACGACGTGGTCGGCCCGCGCACCCCGCGCGCCACCCTGACGTTGGTGGTCACCCGGCGCAATGGCGAGCGCGTGGAGGTGCCGGTGACCTGCCGGCTGGATACGGGGGAGGAGGTGTCGATCTACGAGGCCGGTGGCGTGCTGCAGCGCTTTGCCCAGGATTTCCTGGAGGCAGCTGTTTGATCCGACCCACCGCACGATTCAACCCGCCAGCGTCCGCCACGGCAGCGCTGGCCTACAGGAACCCACCATGGCACATGCAGCACAACTGAAGATCGCCGCCACCTACATGCGTGGCGGCACCAGCAAGGGCGTATTCTTCCGCCTGGAAGACCTGCCCGAACCCGCGCAGGTCCCCGGCCCTGCACGCGACGCCTTACTGCTGCGCGTCATCGGCAGCCCCGACCCTTACGGCAAGCAGATCGACGGCATGGGCGGCGCCACTTCCAGCACCAGCAAGGCGGTGATTCTGTCGCCCAGCCAGCGCGACGGTCACGATGTCGACTACCTATTCGGCCAAGTGGCCATCGACCGCGCGTTCGTCGACTGGAGCGGCAATTGCGGGAATCTGTCGGCGGCGGTCGGCGCCTTCGCCATCGCCAGCGGTTTCGTCGAGGCGGCGCGCATTCCCCAGGACGGTGTGGCCACCGTGCGCATCTGGCAGGCCAACATCGGCAAGACGATCGTCGCCCATGTGCCGATCAGCGCGGGCGAGGTGCAGGAAACCGGCGACTTCGAGCTCGACGGCGTGACCTTTCCGGCGGCCGAAGTGCAGTTGGAGTTTCTCGATCCGGCTGCCGACGAAGCGGGCGGCGGCGGGGCTCTGTTCCCGACCGGCAACCTGGTCGACACCCTGGAGGTGCCAGGGATAGGCAGCTTGCAGGCGACCCTGATCGACGCCGGCATCCCGACCATCTTCGTCGATGCCGCCGACCTCGGCTACGCCGGCACCGAGCTGCAGGACGCGATCAACGGCGACCCTGCCGCGCTGGCGCGCTTCGAGACCTTGCGCGCCCACGGCGCCCTGCGCATGGGCCTGATCAGCCGGCTGGAAGAGGCCGCGAACCGCCAGCACACGCCCAAGGTGGCCTTCGTCGCGCCCCCCGCCAGCTATACGGCCTCCAGCGGTAAAATGGTGCAGGCCGAAGACATCGACCTGCTGGTGCGGGCCTTGTCCATGGGCAAACTGCACCACGCCATGATGGGCACCGCAGCGGTGGCCATCGGCACGGCTGCGGCGATTCCCGGCACGCTGGTCAATCGGGCGGCAGGCGGCGGGGCGCCTGGTGCGGTCCGCTTCGGGCATCCGTCCGGCAGTTTGCGCGTGGGGGCCGAAGCGCGTCAGGTGGAGGGACAATGGACGGTGACCAAGGCGTTGATGAGTCGCAGTGCACGGGTGCTCATGGAAGGCTGGGTACGGGTGCCGGTGTAGGATCCAACGGTCCTTGCCCCACGACTGGCCGTGCCTAGACCGGCAGTTCGATGTTCACACGGGTCCAGCCTGCCTCGCTCTCCATCCAGATCCGCCCACCATGGGCCTGCACGATCGACCGGGTGATGGCCAGCCCCAGCCCGGCATGTTCGCGCCCTCCGTCGCTGCGCGCGGCGTCGGCGCGGTAGAAGCGGTCGAACAGGCGTGGCAGCACTTCAGGCTCGATGCCCGGCCCGGTATTGGCCACGCACAAGCGCACGCCGGGCGCCAGGTTCACGCGGATTTCGCCACCCGCAGGGGTGAAGCGCAGGGCATTGTCGAGCAGGTTGGACAACGCCCGGCGCAGCATCTGGCGGTCCCCGTGCAGCGCAGCCTGGCCCTCGCGGCCCAGGCGCACCCCGGCGTCCTCGGCCAGCACCGCGTAGTACTCCAGCAGGGCATCGACTTCGTCTTCCAGTTGCAACGGCTGTTGCCCCGGCACCAGCAGACCGTGGTCGGCCTTGGCCAGGAACAGCATGTCGTTGACCATCTGCGCCATGCGCTGCAATTCGTCGAGGTTGCCGTGCAGCGCTTCGCGATACTGCTCCAGGCTGCGCGGGCGGGTGAGGGTGACCTGGGTGTGGGTGAGCAGGTTCGACAGCGGCGTGCGCAGCTCGTGGGCGATGTCGGCGGAGAACGCCGACAGGCGTTGGAAGGCATCGTCCAGGCGCTGCAGCATGGCATTGACGGCGCTGGCCAGCTCCGCCAGCTCGTCCGGCAACTCGTGGGCCGGCAGGCGCGTGGTCAGCGAGCGTGCCGACACACTGGCAGCCACCTTGCCCATCTGCCGCAGCGGGCGCAGGCCGCGGCGCACCGCCCAGGCGCCGAGCAGCGCGGTGGCCAGGGCCGAGAGGCCGACGGTCAGCCAGATCAACTGCTGCATGCGTTGCAGGAAATGCTGGTGGTGGGTGATGTCCAGGTACAGCGTCAGGCGTGGCGATTGGGCGTCGTCGCTGCGCAGCGGCGCCTCCAGGCTGCGGTAGTCGACCCCACGCGCATGCTGGGTGGCCAGGCCCGCACGTGCAGGGGCGGGCGGCAGATCCGCTCGGCTGACGAACCAAGTGTCACCTTGCGCGCTGCGGATGCGCAGCGCCAGGTCGGCCTGATGGCCCAGCTCGGCACGCAGTTCGGTCAGGCGTGCAGGCAGGTCGCCGGCCGTGCGCAGCCCCGACAGTTGCTGGCGCCACTGCGACAACCGCCCCGCCAGCAACTGCTGGTCGAGTTCGATGAAATGGCCGGCGCTGGCCTGGCTGAACGACAGCCCGGCGATCAACGACACCGTGGCGGTGCAGGCGGCGAACAGCAAACCCAGACGCGTGCCCAGCGACAGGCGCAGCTTCATTCCAGGCGTTCCTCGAGCACATAACCCATGCCGCGTACGGTGTGGATCAGCTTGGTGGTGTGGGCGTCGTCGATCTTCAAGCGCAGACGGCGGATCGCCACTTCGATGACGTTGGTGTCGCTGTCGAAGTTCATGTCCCACACCTGCGAGGCGATCAGCGACTTGGGCAGCACCTCGCCCTGGCGACGCAGGAGCAGTTCCAGCAGGGCGAACTCCTTGGCGGTGAGGTCCAGACGGCGGTCGGCGCGCTCCACCCGGCGGCGGATCAGGTCCAGGCGCAGGTCGGCGACGCTCAGGCACGTGTCCTGGGTGGCGCCACCGCCACGGCGCAGCAGGCTGCGCACCCGCGCCAGCAGCTCGGCGAAGGCGAACGGCTTGACCAGGTAATCGTCGGCGCCCAGCTCCAGGCCACGCACGCGGTCCTGCACGGTGTCGCGGGCGGTGAGGAACAGCACTGGCGTGTCGAGGCCGGCCTGGCGCACGCGCTGCACGATCTGCCAGCCATCGAGCCCCGGCAGCATCACGTCGAGCAGCAACAGGTCGTAGTCGCCGGTCAGCGCCAGGTGCAGGCCGGTGTCGCCGTCGTTGGCGAGCTCGGTGGCAAAACCCGCTTCGCGCAGGCCCTGGCACAGGTACTGGCCGGTCTTGGCCTGGTCTTCGACGATCAGCAGTTTCATGGTGGCGGTTTCCTGGGCGTTCGCGGCGGGGCAAGGATACGTCAGCCAGGCGCACGGCGGCCAAGCTGACAGCTTTGTAATCTGCGTGTCAGGTGTTCGCCAGCGGCGGGCGGATAGGGTGGCTGCATCGCGTCACCTTATCGTTGGAGTACCCATGAAACCGCTGTTGCTCACCGCTGCCCTGTCGTTGTTCAGCCTGCCGGCCCTGGCCGATACCTTCGCCTTCGGCCAACCGGCGCCGGCCGTCCAGGCCGATCGCACCGTCGAAGTGCTGCTCAAGGACATCGCCTTCGAGCCTTCCAGCCTGCACGTCAAGGCGGGCGAGACCGTACGCTTCGTGCTGATCAACGAAGGCAAGCTGCCCCACGAATTCAACCTGGGCGACAAGGCCATGCATGTCGAACACCAGAAAGAGATGCTGGCCATGCAGGGGCAGACGTTCGCCGGCGCCGGCCAGCAAGGCGCTGGGCATGACGCCATGCAGCATGGCCACGGCGCCCATGCGCACGGTGCGGGCAACACCGTGCTGGTGCAGCCGGGCCAGCGCGCCGAGTTGACCTGGACCTTCAGCGCTTCGGCGCCCATCGAGTTCGCCTGCAACGTTCCCGGGCATTACCAGGCGGGGATGGTGGGGCCGTTGACCATCGAGTGATTCGCAGGATAGAGGGCAGCGCTTCGGGCCAGTTACAGACGTGCGGCGCCCAGGCCGTCATCGGGCGCAGGCAGTGAGGCCGTTGGCCAGCGCATCAGCCGCAGGATGGAGCGGTGGCGCTCGCGGCTTGGGCAAACGCGCGGCGCCACCCGGCGCTGCCCCAGCCGCGGCCGGTCGGGCAAGCTGCCGGCCGCCCCGAAACCCGGTAGAATCGCCCGCATTTGACTCTGCAGGCAGCTTCCTCCATGCATCCTTCCGCCGAACATTCGCCGCTGGGCAAGTCCAGCGAATACATCGCCACCTATACCCCCTCGCTGCTGTTCCCCATCCCGCGCCTGGCCAAATGGACCGAGCTGGGCGTCAGCGCCCAGGCCTTGCCGTGGCAGGGCGTGGACTACTGGAACTGCTTCGAGCTGTCGTGGCTGCTGCCGTCGGGCAAGCCCGTGGTGGCCATCGGCGAATTCGCCATTCCTGCCGACTCGCCGAACATCATCGAGTCCAAGTCCTTCAAGCTCTACCTCAACTCGCTGAATCAGACCGCTTTCACCACCAGCGACGAACTGCGCGCCTGCCTGGTGAACGACCTTTCCGCCGCCGCCGGCAAACCGGTCGCCGTGCGCATCCGCACGTTGGCCGAAGTCGAAGAGGAGGGCACCACCGCCTTGCCAGGCCAGTGCATCGATGCGCTGGACGTGACCATCGACAGCTACGACCATCCGCAACCCGAGCTGCTGCGCTGCAACCCCGAGCGCATCGTGGAGGAGACGCTGCACAGCCACCTGCTCAAATCCAACTGCCCGGTCACCAGCCAGCCGGACTGGGGCAGCGTAGTGGTGGACTACCAGGGTTCGGCGCTGGACCACGCCAGCCTACTGACGTACCTGGTGAGCTTCCGCCAGCACTCGGACTTCCACGAGCAGTGCGTGGAGCGCATCTATCTGGACTTGCAGCGATTGCTGAACCCGCAGCGCCTGACCGTCTACGCGCGCTATGTGCGCCGGGGTGGGTTGGACATCAACCCGTACCGTAGCAGCGAGGCCATCGCGCCGCGCAACTTGCGCCTCGTGCGCCAGTAAGGCGTATCCGAGGTGGTCGGAGTGGGGATCGAGGCCAGGGTGAAGCGGGCGGGTGGTTTCACCCTGGCCTGAGCGCTGGCGTCTCCGGGGGCGGTCGCCGCCTCAGATACCCATGCTGTGCAGCGAGTTGGCGATGCTGCGCAGCGTGGCGGTGAGGTCCGGGTGCTCGGCTTCGAAACGTTCGATGGCCAGGTTGACACCGTCGACCACATTGTTGTCGGCCGAGGCTTGTTCGAGTTTGAGCTGCGCTTCGACCTCGCGCGCTTCTTCGTGCAGGTCGGCGACTTCCTGCTCGGACAACGGCACGTTGCGATCCAGCTGTTCGCGCAGGCTGTTCAGACGCGCTTGCAGTTCGGGGGCGGACATGGGGGGCACTCCTTCAATGACGTAAGGCATGGACCTACGCAATCGGCCAAAGGTTTCTGGCCTACGGGCAAGCGTAATCCACCCGTCGCCACTTTGCCTGTCCAGGGCATCGCCTGGCACTCGATCGCAAAGCTGTTCATCGGCAGCGGAGGTCTTATACTGGCGCCTTGTCAGGCACCCGCGTCCCCGCGCGTGCCGCCGTGAACCCCTCGATGGAGAAGCATTATGCGTAGGACCGGCGTGATTGATCGCGTCACCCAGGCCTGTATCTGTGCCAGCTTGCTGCTGGCGCCGATCACGGCGACTCAGGCCGCCACCGAGGACGACCCCTGGGAAGCCGTCAACCGGCCGATCTTCAAGTTCAACGACGTGCTCGACACCTATGCCCTCAAGCCTCTGGCCAAGGGCTACCAGGCGATCACCCCGCAGTTCGTCGAAGACGGCATCCACAACGTGTTCAGCAACCTGGGCGATGTCACCAACCTGGCCAACGACGTGTTGCAGCTCAAGTACCACGCCGCGGGTGTGGACACGGCGCGCCTGATCGTCAACACCACGTTCGGCCTGGGCGGCCTGATCGACGTCGGTACGCACATGGGCCTGACCCGCAACGACGAAGACTTCGGCCAGACCCTGGGCTACTGGGGCGTGCCGAGCGGCCCGTACGTGGTCATCCCGTTGCTGGGGCCGAGCACCGTGCGTGACGGCCTGGCGCGCTACCCGGACACCTACACCAAGCCGTATCGCTATATCGACCACGTTCCGACCCGCAACACCATCTTCGCCGCAGACGTGATCGACACCCGCGCCCAACTGCTGTCGGCGGAAAAGCTGATCAGCGGCGACAAGTACATCTTCATCCGCAACGCCTACCTGCAGAACCGCGAGTTCCGCGTCAAGGACGGCGAGGTCGAAGACGACTTCTGATCCACCCGCGCAGCGAGCCGCCGACCCACCGCGCGGCTCAGCGCATTTCCAGGATCCGCAGCCCCAGCTTCTGCTCCCCATCGGGCTGATCGGCGATCCACACCACTTCCGTGCTCGCCTGCAGGCCTTTGAGCGCGGCATGTTCCGACTCGATGCGCACTTCGATGCGGTCACCTACCCGAAAATGCTGCGGGGCTTGCACCTGCATGCCGCTGCTCGACAGGTCGAGGCACACGGCAGCTACCACTTCGCCGGCATGCAACAGGCTGGCGGCCGTATCGACCCGCATACGGATGAAATCGCGTTTCTCGCTGTAGTTCGGGGGCGTCTGTGACATGGGGCAACCTTCCATCCGGTAGGGCTTGGGAACTTTCTTATAACTCCCGGCGATTTCGCCTGTAAAGTGCGGGAACGTCGCGCCTGCCGCGCTTGAAACGCCTGGCGGATGGGAGTACCGTCTGCGCCTTACAGGGCACTTCTACCCTGGGCAGCCCGCGAGCCCCTCGCACCCTTGTCCAGCGTGAGTGGCCAGAGAGAATTCCAGTAGTCGGCTGCCAGCCACCTTGCAGCGCTACGCCAACCTATTTCTGGCGCCGTTCGCCCACATGCAGAAAACCAGTGCAACGCTGCTGATCATCGATGACGACGACGTAGTGCGCGAGAGCCTCGCCGCCTATCTCGAAGACAGCGGCTTCCGCGTGCTCCAGGCCAACAATGGCCAGCTCGGCCTGCAAACCTTCGAACAGCAGAACCCGGACCTCGTCATCTGCGACCTGCGCATGCCGCACATGGGCGGGCTGGAACTGATCCGCACGCTCAACGAGCGCGCGCCGCAGTTGCCGGTCATCGTGGTCTCCGGCGCAGGCGTGATGAGCGATGCCGTCGAGGCCCTGCGCCTGGGCGCGGCCGACTACCTGATCAAACCGCTGGAAGACCTCGCCGTGCTCGAGCACTCGGTGCACCGCGCCCTCGAGCGTGCGCGCCTGCAGCACGAAAACCAGCGCTATCGGGAAAAACTGGAAGCGACCAACCGCGAACTGCAAGCCAGCCTGAGCCTGTTGCAGGAAGACCAGACCGCCGGCCGCCAGGTGCAGATGAACATGCTCCCGCAAAGCCCGTGGAGCGCGTCGGGCTTCGCCTTCGAGCACCAGATCATCCCCTCGCTTTATCTGTCGGGTGATTTCGTCGACTACTTCCGTGTCGACGACAAGCGCATCGCCTTCTACCTGGCCGATGTGTCCGGACATGGCGCCTCGTCGGCCTTCGTCACCGTGCTGCTCAAGTTCATGACCACGCGCCTGTTGTTCGAATTCAAGCGCAACAGCGCGTTGCGCGACTTCAAACCGTCCGACGTGCTGGGCCACATCAACCGCGGCCTGATCAACTGCAAGCTGGGCAAGCACGTGACCATGGTCGGCGGCGTGATCGACGAAGACACGGGCCTGCTGACCTACGCCGTCGGCGGCCACCTGCCGCTGCCGGTTTTGTATACCCCCGACCAGGCGCGCTACCTCGAAGGGCGCGGGCTGCCGGTGGGCCTGTTCGAAGAGGCGAGCTACCAGGACCACGTCGTGGAGCTGCCGCCGCAGTTCAGCCTCACCCTGCTGTCGGACGGCATCCTGGACCTGTTGCCAGGGAGTACGCTGAAAGAGAAAGAAGCTGGCTTGCCCGACGTGGTCAAGGCAGCGGGCGGCAGCCTGGATGGCCTACGCCGACGATTCGGATTGTCTACGCTTGGGGAGATGCCGGATGATATCGCCCTCTTGGTGCTGAGCAGGAACCTCCAATGAGTACTGGAAGAATCCAGTTTGCCGAAGAAACCGGCACCTTCGTGCTGAAGTTCGTCGGTGAAGTGCGTCTGACCTTGTGCACGGCCTTGGACGCCACCATCGAGAAAATCTTCAGTTCGTTGAGTTTCTCCAACATCGTCATCGACCTGACCGAAACCGAGAGCATGGACAGCACCACCCTGGGGCTGCTGGCCAAACTGTCGATCCTCTCGCGTCAGAAGGTCGGCCTGCTGCCGACCGTGGTCACCACGCACCCGGACATTTCCCGGCTGTTGCAGTCGATGGGCTTCGATCAGGTGTTCAACATCGTCGACCACCCGTTACCTTGCCCGGAGTGCCTGGACGAGCTGCCGCCACAAGACCAGAGCGAAGACCTGGTGCGCGCCAAGGTGCTCGAAGCGCACCGCATCCTGATGGGCTTGAACGACTCCAACCGCGAGGCGTTCCGCGATCTGGTCAATGCGCTGGAGCGCAGCTGATCGCCTGCCGAGCGCGCTGACTCGATGCGTCGGTTTCTGCGCCAGCGTCCGCTCGGTCAGCCCCTGCGCACGAATTCCGTCTTCGGCGACCCATCGGCGTTGAGCTGAAACACCCGCACCGGCCGCCCGTCATCATCGAAAAACACCTGCCCCAGCCCCGCGCTGTTCCACAGCCGTTCGCCAGTGTGCCCATGGCTCGGCGTGCGCGGCTCGATCTGCATCCTGCGCCGCTTGGTGAAGCCGTTCAGCGGCGAGTGCGGCGCATACAGCCAACGGTTCAACCGGTCCAGCACCTCCAGCAAGCGCTTGGGAAACTGGTTCTTGATGCCGCTGCTGGTCACCTGCCACAGGTGCGGGCTGCGCTGGCGATCGCGAATCAGCACTTCGTAGACGAACGAGTAATGCACATCGCCCGACAAGACCACGTAATGCCCCGGCGTGCGCGAATGGCGAAAGATGTTGAGGATGGTCTGCGCGCCTTCGCGGTGGGCCATCCAGTTTTCCGCATCGACCAGCAGCGGATACCCCAGCCAGCTGAACACCCGCTGCACCGTCTCGATCAGCTTGACCCCGAAAATCGGCGCCGGCGAGACGATCACCGCCGAGGGATGGTCCAGCAGCGCCTGCTGCAACTCGCACAAGCCTTCCCAGTCCAGCAGCCCCGAGGGTTTGTGCGGATGGTCCTGGTTGCGCCAGCGCCGCGTGCGGGTGTCTAGCACCAGCAGCGGCGGGTCGCTGGCGATCTGGTAATGCCAGCCCTGGAAATGCAGCAGGCGCTCGATCAGCGCATCGTGCTGCGCGACGTCCAACGTCGAGCCACCGTGCAGCAGCCCGTTGGCCGCCTCGATCAACGGCGCACAGCGCTGCGGATCGTTGCCCCAGCCTTGGCACAGCAGGTAGCCCAGCAGCGCATTGCCGATGATCCGCCGCGAGAACGGGTGGCCATAGGCGGTCTGCTCCCACAGCGCCGAGAGGTTCCAGTCGTCGGTGATGTCGTGGTCGTCGAAGATCATCAGGCAACTCAGGTGCGCCATGACCCGCGCCACCCGGTCCAGCCCGCGGCTGAACGCCTGTACAGGGGGCAGCTCATCGCCGTAGCGCTGCCGATGCGCTTCGCTGAGGCCCGCCGGCATGCCCAATTCGACCAACGCCCACGGCACCGGCGACCACACCAGCAAGTACATCGCCATCACCTCGGCGAAGCTGACCAAGTGGTTGTCGGCATTGCTCGAAGAAAAGATCGGCTTGCGCTTGCCGCCGAAGAAGCGCCGTCGCAGGCCTTCGTTACCGGGGTTGCTGGGCAGGAGTTCGGCCCGCTGGTAATAGCTGGCCGTATCCCCATGCAGCGCCTGGCTGTGCTCGATGCACGCGCCTTCCAGCACTTCGTCGAACAGCCCCAGCCGCTCGATCAGTTGGTGGATAGCCTGCAACATCGGCCCGGCCACGTCGTCGACGTACACCTGATCCCCGGTCATCAACAGCGCCGCCGGCCACTGCTGCGGCGCGTCGCAGGCCAGCAGCACGTCGTCGGCGCACAGCAGGCCGTCGTTGGCCGGGTGGTGCGGCTTGCGGCAAGAGCCATGCAACAACTGGTCGAAGCGCCCGCGCAGCACCAGGCTCGGCATCGACTCGCCGGGGTAGAGCAGATGCGCCGCCCAGTCCCGGACGCCGCCCAGGCCCGGCACCTGCACGTCGTAGGCGAGCCGGGTATCGACCGGCAGCGGCGTGCCGAAGGTGACGTCGAGCAAATGCACGAACGCGTGCTGGCCGATAGGGACCACGGTGCAGTCCGTCTCACAAGGGTACCTCGGCAGTTGGACGACAGGCGCCAGCGCACGGGTCGCCACCAGCCAGATCGCCAGGCGCTGAGGTTCTGACCGCCGCAGCACGGGGCCGGCGAGGATGCAGGGAAGGGAAGAGGTCATTGCGCTATCGACTGCGAGGAAGAGGGGAAGGGGCGCTTGCGCGCCGAAGGCCAAAGGTGCGCCGGTGCCGCATCACGGCCCCGGCGCACCGAAACCCTCACTGCGCCATCAGCGCTTCGAGTTTTTCCTGGTCGCGGGCGAATTGACGAATGCCTTCGGCAAGCTTCTCGGTGCTCATCGCGTCTTCGTTCAAGTCCCAGCGGAACTGGCTTTCGCTCAGTTGCCGCTTGGCTTCACCGGTTTTGCCCGGCTTGAGCACGCGCGGCAGGTCGCCTTCGTCTTCGCTGAGCTTTTGCAGCAGTTCCGGGCTGATGGTCAGGCGGTCGCAGCCGGCCAGTTGCTCGATCTGGTTGATGTTGCGGAAGCTTGCGCCCATGACCACGGTGTCGTAGCCGTTGGTCTTGTAGTAGTCATAGATGCGCGCCACCGACTGCACGCCTGGATCGTCGGCACCGGTGTATTCCTTACCGGTGCTTTTCTTGTACCAGTCGTAGATGCGGCCCACGAACGGCGAGATCAGGAACACGCCGGCATCGGCACAGGCCTGCGCCTGGGCGAAGGAGAACAGCAGGGTGAGGTTGGTCTGGATGCCTTCCTTCTCCAGCTTCTCGGCGGCGCGGATGCCTTCCCAGGTGGAGGCCAGCTTGATCAGCACGCGGTCGCGGCTTACACCGGCCTTGTCGTACAGCGCGATCAGATGACGCGCTTTTTCCAGCAGCGCCGGCTCATCGAACGACAGACGTGCATCAACCTCAGTGGAAATGCGACCCGGAATTTTCTCCAGCAGCCCGCTGCCTACGCTGACCGAGAACTGGTCGCAGGCCGCTTGGACATTGCCTTTGGCATCGCTTTTGACCTTCTTCAGCAGCTCCGCATAGCTTTCCAGACCAGAAGCCTTGAGCAGCAGCGAAGGGTTGGTAGTGGCATCTTCCGGCTTGAGCCGAATGATGGCTTCCAGGTCGCCGGTGTCGGCGACCACGGTAGTGAACTGTTTGAGTTGTTCCAGCTTGGAGGTCATGGCGTGCTCTTTCCTTTGCGAGTTCTCGACAGTACCCGACGGTCGGGCTCCGCTCAAGGCGGGTAGGACAAGTCGGATCAGACTGTAGGCTTCGAGTCGGCGCCCCCCAGCAGGTTCACTTCACCGCCCCTGCAACAGCTCAGCGGCCTGGTCCAGCACCGCCAACGGCTCGGGATGCTTGTGGATGTCCGACGACAACAACTGACGGAAACGCCGCGCCCCCGGGAACCCCTGACCCAGGCCGAGGATGTGCCGCGTCACGTGATGCATCGCACCGCCGCTTTCCAGGTGCGCGACGATGTACGGCCGCAACTGCGCCAACGCTTCGGCCCGGCTGATCACCGGCGCGGTGCTGCCGAACAACTGCTGGTCGACCTCGGCCAGCAAGTACGGATTGTGGTAAGCCTCGCGGCCCAGCATCACGCCGTCGAAGGTCTGCAGATGCGCCTGACATTCCTCCAGCGTCTTGATCCCGCCATTGAGCACGATCTCCAGGTCCGGGAAGTCGGCCTTGAGCTGCGCGGCGACGTCATAGCGCAGCGGCGGCACCTCGCGGTTTTCCTTGGGCGACAGGCCTTCGAGGATGGCGATGCGTGCATGCACGGTGAAGCTGCGGCACCCGGCCTCGCGCACCTGACCGACGAAGTCGCACAGCTCGGCATAGCTGTCGCGGCCGTTGATGCCGATGCGGTGCTTGACGGTGATCGGCGTGGCGACGGCGTCGCGCATGGCCTTGACGCAGTCGGCCACCAGCGCGGGGTGGGCCATGAGGCAGGCGCCGATCATGTTGTTCTGCACGCGGTCGCTGGGGCAGCCGACGTTGAGGTTGACCTCGTCGTAGCCGGCGGCTTGGGCGAGCTTGGCGCAGGCGGCGAGGTCGGTTGGGACACTGCCGCCGAGTTGGAGGGCCAGGGGGTGTTCGGTTTCGTCGTGGCGCAGGAAACGGTGCGGATCGCTGTGGAGTAGGGCGCCGGTGGTGACCATTTCGGTGTAGAGGAGGGTGTGTTTGGAGAGGAGGCGTAGGAAGAAGCGGCAGTGGCGGTCGGTCCAGTCCATCATGGGGGCGACGCTGAAGCGGCGGGAGGGTTCAGGGCTTTGCGCTTCTGGGTTTGAAGCTAATTTTGTAGGGGATTCGTTCAACGTGTTCTGTACCGGTTTTCGTAGGGGTAGGGCGTTTTCGAATGGGGTTGGTGCAATGTACCAATCTTGAAAGGATGTGTACCAACTCCCTATAGCAACCATTCGGACGCGCAAAAAAGCTGATGGCATACCCAGTTATCTGGTCCAGATTCGTATCAGCCGCACAGGGCGACAGTCTATCAAGAGAGCCGGACCTTTGCCCCAAAGCCGACCGCGCAGGCCTGGGCCAAGCGTCGGGAAGCCGAACCATCCGACCTGGGTGCAGTTGAGCGCGCCAAGCGCCTAGATTGACGTTCAAGCACATGATCGAGCACTACATACTCGAAACGAAAAAAACTCGATGAAATCGAGGTAACTGGCCCGCCGGCCACGCTCACGTTGCGCGGTAAGGCCAGTGACATGCGTGGCAGCGACAAGGCTACCCGCAGCGGAAGCTGGGAAGGCGTTACGCTTGCGCAGTCAGCGATCTGGCCGCGCGCAATGGCTGGAAACCTGGCTGCACCGTGCAGACCAAGGTGGCCCGCGTCGACCAGCGCAACGAGTCGGACTTTAACTTCATCACCCGGCTGGCCAAGCAGTACGACTGCACGGCCAAGGTGGGCGACGGGCAGTTGCTGGTCATGCCGCGCCAGGGTGGCAGCACGCCCGGCGGCAAGGCCTTTGGCGCGATCACCCTGCAGCCTGGTGACGTGAACCGCTACAGCTTCCGCCTGGGCGACCGCACCACGCAAAAGGCAGTGAAGACGCAGCACCAAGACAAGAACACCGGCGCGTTGAGGGTCGTGGAGCTGGACAACGACGAGGCGCCCGAAGGCCTGCCCGCTGTACACACCGACCGCCATATCTACCCGGACAAGGGCGCTGCCGAGCAAGCGGCCAAAGCGCGCCTGGCGGCATTCAACCGCAGCACTGCCGGCGTGCGGTTGGAAATGCTCGGACGCACCGACCTGTTTGCCGAAAGATCGATCAACGCCCAGGGCTTCAAAAACGGGCTCGATGGCGAGTACCTGGTGGACAGCGTGGAACAAGTCTTCATGCCCTCGGGCTGGTCGACGACGGTTGAGCGCAACGGCGGCAAAAAGGGCAAGGCCAAGGCCAATTACCGAAAAGCAGTTGCTTGAAATCCTCCCGAACGCCGGCCGCAAAGCCGGCGTTTTCGTTCCTGGCCTCAATGCCACCATGGGCAAGTACGCCATCGTCACGCGGCTGCGCATGGCCGCATTTCTGGCCCAGGTCGGCCATGAGTCGGGACAGCTGCAGTACGTGCGCGAACTGGGCAACGACAAGTACCTGGGCAAGTACGACACCGGGCGCTTGGCTGAGCGCCTTGGCAACTCGCCCGAGGCGGGTGGGGACGGCCAACTGTACCGCGGCCGTGGCCTGATTCAGGTCACGGGCCGCACCAACTACCGCGACTGCAGCGAGGCGCTATTTGGTGACAGCCGTTTGCTCAACACGCCGGAGCTGTTCGAGCAGCCGGTGTACGCCTCGCTGTCGGCCGGATGGTTCTGGCAGCGGGCGGGGCTCAACAGCCTGGCCGATAAGGTGGCAAGCGCGGACGACGCGGTATTCGAACAAATCACCCGCAAGATCAACGGCGGTACCAATGGCCTGGCGGATCGGCAGGCGCTCTATCGGCGTGCGCTGGAGGTGCTGCAGTGATCCTCCCGGCCTGGCTGCGGTCCTTGTCGACGTTGGCCGCCGGCGTCGTGGCCGGTGTAGTCGTTGGCGGTGCATGCACCTGGCTGTGGCAGGAGAACAGCTATACCCGTCAGCTGGCCGAGCAGTCGACAGGGTACGTCCGGCAACTGAAAGAACTGGGTGAGGGGTACGGACGTGAGCGCGCAGAAGCGGCCGCTGCAGCGCTGGACCAGCTGACCCAGCAACGTGACCAGCGCCGCGCGCTGGAAGAGCGCCTCGACCTGCAGGCGAAGACCCATTCCAAGGAGTTGAACGATGCTCAAAAAGGCCAAGCTCGCTTGCGTGATCAGCTGGCCACTAGCGATTTGCGGCTGTCAGTCCTTATCGACCGAACCACCGTTACCGGCGCGAGTTGTGACGGTGGGCTGCGAGAAGCCGCCGGCGCCGCAGGCGTGGTTCATGGAGTCATTCGAGCCGAACTTGACCCAACGCATGCTCAACGAATTGTCAGTATCACAAATGAAGGTGACAACGGATTGAGGGCGTTGCAAGCTTGCCAAAGTTATATTAAAGAAATACTGAGGTGGGTTGCTGATTAACCAATTCTATTGACCTAAAACTTCATTGCCTAGGCGTTAAATCAATGGGGGAAGCCTGGGTTTCGGAAGCGGGAAGCTTTCCGTAATAATTTGATTTTCCTTTCAATGTCGCCGTCCATTATTGGTGAGTCTAAGAAAGAGTTTGCTTCACGCAAGCTGTTAAATGTATTTCTCGCATAGAATATAATCAGGGATCTGAATATGTCGTTTATTTGGTAGGATAAAGATTCAGATAAAGGTGAAGTCACGCCTGCATGAACATTGCGATTTCTATATGTGCGGGCTGACTCAAGGATCTGCTTAACTAATTCATGCTCATTATATAAATATGAACAGCGCCTAACGACGAGCTCAGCATTGTTGCTCTCGCTCACTACAGATTCAAGGGCGCCCCATAGTCTTATGATTGCATGATCACTGTCTTTTTCATCTAAGGCTCGAGAATATCTTATTAGTGCATCTCTGATTATTTTGCCGTCTTTTATATTTTCAATCTTGCGTAGGATCTTTTTGGTATTTTTAGCCAAGCTCGCCAGAGTTTCCTCCGGTATTTGATATGGCTTTGCCGCTTTACGATCCTCATACCAGAATGTATCAGTTGCAAGATCTCCATTTTCATGGTGGACAGTATGCATGCCCTCAACCAGGATTCTATTCATAGGCGCTGCAATTCGCCCAGTTAGGTTCAGTTTCATCCCCATATTGACATGTAATGCCAAAATCCCTCTTAAATAATCCAAGGCATTAAAGGCTGTGTGAAACGCATCTTCGGGGCTTTTTGCTTGGATAGCGATTGTTATAACTGTCGCGTCGGTAGGCGTGTAAGGATGGTCAACTTTCCATCGCTTAGCAAGTTCTGACCTGCTACGAAACTTACGAGGCATCTCAGAGCCTTTGAAGCTTATTATTGTATCGCCTATCTTTATTGACTTGAACGGAGAGCCACCTGTCAATGAGAGTGAAGTGACAACGAAAAATTT